>NZ_CP137734.1:0-4800000 GCF_033406955.1 Streptomyces violaceoruber
AGGCCCTGGCGGAAGCGGCGGTCGTCGCGGACTGCGAGTTCCTCGGACAGCACCAGGTCGAGGAAGTCGAGATTGCCCATCTTCCCCTCGTCGGCCCGCCGGGTGTACTCGTTGATCGTTTCGGCCAGGTGGGGCAGGCCGAGCTTGTCGGCCGTATTGCGGATGCGGGTGGAGACCAGCTCGCTCAAGACGTTTCCCTCGTGCTCGGACAGGTGGTGGAGGGACGGGTGCCGGTCAGCTCGTCATAGACCGACAGCGGCCGGCAACCGATCTCGAGGCGGGTGGCCGCAGCACGGTTCAGCAGGGCATGCCGAGGTCCGACCTTCTCGCCCAGAGGACGCTCTTGGCGAGGCTGGGGCAGGACGCCGCCGGTTGTGGTGCGACGTCCTCTGCCGGTAGGCAGGCCGTCCCAGTGGGCCTCTTCGACCACGCGGACCCCGCGGCCGATCGCCCGAGGATGGGCCGCCAGCAACGTCTCGCCGCTGCTGACGGCGACGGTGGAACGCAGCATGTGCGACTTTGTGGCCCGGATCCCACCAGCTGACGCGGTCGGACCCTGCAGGCGGGCACCGAGTAGAGGTTGCCGCCGAAGGCGGCCAGGCAGTCCTTGCCGACCGGCCGTAGGTGCCGTTCAGCCACCAGATACGGGTCGGCGGCAGAGACCTGAGGGCCACGTGGTCGCAAACCGCCCGCTCTCCGATGATCTGCTGGTGAGTCCTGTGTGCCGGGGCCCGTCGCTGCGGAACCCAGGTGATGAAGGCCGCATCCATCTCCTCGACGGAGGGGAAGGACCGGCCGGACAGGACGTGGTCGCGGACGATGAGGACTTGCCCCTCGACGCGTCCCTTGCCGGTGGGCCGGTAGGCGGCCAGGACGTCGAAGTCGTAGTGGCCCGCGAAGCCGACCGCCTCCGGATGCAGCGGAACCGCCTTGCCCGGAGCGACGTGGCGGCGGACGGCGGTCTTGGTCCGGTCGTAGACGATCGTCATCGGCACTCCGCCGAAGTGCGCGAAGGCCCGGCGGTGGCAGTCGAAGAACGTCTGGAGGTCCTGGCTGGTGGTGAAGCAGCAGAACGGGTCGCGCGACTACGACAGCGTCATGTGGAACGAGTAGACCTTCGGGATGCCATGTGGGCCAGGCTCTTGCTCTCATCGCCCCAGTCGACCTGGGCCTGGGCGTCGGGGGGGACCTCGATGCGGCGGTGCATGCCCGCCAGTTCCTTCGGCGTGATGCCGAGTTCCTCGGCCATCCGGGGCCGGGCTTCCTGGACGTAGAGCTTGGTCCGCTCAGATATCGAGCGCATCCATCCCGGCATCGGCACCCTCGCGCTACCGCGTTCATCGCCCGCCGTAGGTCGCTCCGTCCCAGCAAGGATTGCCGGACCCCGACGAACGATGAGTGGGACGCCTTCCTCTCCCACTTCGAGAAGTGCAAACTCTCGCTCGGGACCTGCGCCCGGGCGTTCGGAACCTCATGCATTCACGAGCACGCTTGCGTCCGATGCCCGCTCCTTCGGCCTGAACCCTCGCAGCGAGACCGCCTGATCGAGACCGCGACAACCTGCTTGACCGGATTGCCGAAGCTCAGCGCGAGGGCTGGATCGGCGCGGTCGAGGGCCTGGAGATCAGCCTGACCGGCGCCGAGGACAAACCGGCTCAGCTCAACGAGACGCTGAAGCCCTCACCCACCCATCTGGAATGCCTGCCTTCGGCCAGATCGCCGGACGCCCCAACGACTCCTGACCACCGCACTTGGAACCCGGCAGAAATGGTTCGTCGCCTATTGCGGTGGCCGAGAGGAAAGCGAGGGCTGAGAAGCTGTCCTCATGATGGACAAGGCTGGTGGGGTTGAGGGGCAATCGGTCCACCCGGGCAAGTACTCACGTGTCGAGCGGGAGAGACGGTTCCTCCTGGCCAGCCCCCGAATCCGTCGATGGTGACCGTCACCCGTGTGATCACCGACCGGTATGTGAACGGCACTCGCTTGAGGCTGCGGCGAGCGGACTTCGCGGACGGTCGCTGCGAGCTAAAGCTCACCCAGAAAGTCCCGGTCCTGCTGTCCGGCGCCATCCAGGGTTTGATCACGAATACGTACTTGTCGCCAGCCGAGTACGACGTGCTCGCCTCGCTGCCGGCCACGATGTTGTCCAAGACGCGCTTCAGCGTGCCTCCCTTGGGCGTTGACGTCTTCGACGGCCGTCTTCAAGGTCTGGTACTCGGGGAAGCCGAGTTCACCACTGACGAGGAGATCCAGGCATTCGCGCCACCTGCCGAATGCGTGGCAGAGGTCACCGACGACGCCCGCTTCGCAGGAGGGTGTCTCGTCCAAGCCTCCCGCCAAGAGTTGCTCGGGTGGTTGGCCGAGTACGGAATCCGTCCGCAAACCTGACGGACGGGCAGTTCGGAGAAGCGGCCGCGGACAAGGCCAGGCTCATGGCAGTGGTCGACCACTACGTCAGCGTGAAACGAGCGCCCGCACCCGGCGCAACGGCCCGCTGGCCAGGCACCCAGCAGTTCGACGAAGTCCTCCTCGGGCGACGGTACCGCCTTCGGACACGGCCAGGAGTGGCAGGCAGGTGGCTGGGCGGCCCAAAGCCTACCTTCGATCTGATGCTCAACCGTCAAATAGACGCACCCGCTGAAACGTTGCTGGTAGTTCCGGCTATCACAAACTGCGGAATACCAAGGCGTTGCCGAGCTGCGGACTGGTGGTGCGCGTCAGCCCCGGGAGGACGTGGACGCGGGGTGCCAGGGTGCGTCAGCGCGCGTGGCGCGGGCGTCTGCGGCCAGACAGATTCCGTATACCGGCCGGCTGCTGGACAGGGGGCCGAGGTAGTCGTGGGCGACCATGTGGCACCAGGCCGGGAGGTCAAGCGGAGCTGCGGGGCCGGTCGCAATGACGTGGACCACGGTGACGGTAGGTCTTCGATCTGTTTGCGCAGGCGCAGCAGGAGCGTGGCGCAGAACAGTCCGGTGCCGTCGACGGTGAGGTCGGCTGGGGGGATCGGGCCGGCGGGCCTTGACGGCTAACACCGTCAGCCGTACCGTGACGCACACGGCTAACGCTGTTAGTCGCGTTGATTGATCGTCATGTGAGGGGGGACGCAGTGACTGCTGCCGCAGCCGGCACCCTGCGCGGCAATCTCCTGCCCCGGCCCCGCCGGAGAGTACAGGCAGCGCCAGTGCGCCCCTCGAGGACGTTGGTGGTCTCCGAGGGAGAGCGACCATCGCCAGCGCCCGCAGGCGCATGCTCTGCTGGGCCGAGCCCGTTCTCACCGAGCCCCGCGCAGCGCACCGCGGGCATTCGGTGCCCGGGGCTCGCTTCGTACGAGGTCTCCTCAGCCGTCCGGACAGCGACTTCCTGCTCCGGGTGGTTCACCCGCATTGAAGTCGGGCGAACGGTCCGCCGTGGCTGACCGCGCACAACAGATCATGTGCGCCGCCCGGGAATTGCTCGACGCCGAAGGGCCGGATGCGTTGTCGATGCGGCGCATCGCGGAGCGTGTTGGCATCCGGGCGCCCTCTTTGTACAAGCACTTTGCGGACAAGGCCGCTCTCGTGGCCGGGCTCCAGGCGCAGGGGTTGACCCTCCTGGCAGAGGTTCAGGAGGCCGCCGAAGCCGAGATCGGCGCCGACCCGCCCCTGCTTGTGCTCGGCTACGCCTACCGACGTCATGCGCTCGCCAGCCCGCACCTGTACCGCATCACACACGGTTGGCCGCTCGCCCGCACCGCGCTCCCTGAAGGGCTCGAAGAGCGAGCGGCGCTGCCGCTGGCCCGCGCGGTGCACGGCGACATCAATATCGCGCGTTCGTTCTGGGCATTCGCCCACGGCATGGTCATGCTCGAACTCGACGGCCGCTTTCCACCCGGCGCGGACCTGGACGTGGCCTGGCGCACCGGCTGCGAGGCGTTCACCCAGGCAATCCGGAACAGACCTCATGGAAGCACGGCATGACCGCTCTTGCCGGGGTACCCGCTCCCTGTTCCGTCGCCCGCACCGCGGGCTACGTACACGCCGCCACATGCGGAGCTGGGCTCAGAGATGTCACCTCCTCACCAGGAGTGGCCGTATGACACCCCCTACGGTCCAGGGACCTACCCGGAGCTCCGCCTCGGGTCCGGTCCGCGGCACCTGGGCCCTGTTCAGCGCATTTCTGCTGTTCTGGCTCGTGCTGGAGATGGTCAACCACGGTGGCGGGACGATTCCACTGGGAATTGCGGGCCTCTTCACTCCTGATCTGACGCTGTTCGTCGGACCGTCGGGCTCGCACGAGGCCGGGCAACTCCCCCGCGGCAGGGTGCCGGGCTACAACCTCGCCCACCGGCCGGTCGTTCCCCTCCTGTGGCTCGCCGTCTGCGTTGTACTGCCCGACCCGCCTGGCACCGCACTGTTCACCTTCGGAATCGCCTGGCTGCTGCACATCGCCCTCGACCGCGCGCTCGGCTACGGACTGCGCACCGCCGACGGCTGGCAGCGCTGAGCGACGGCCGAACTGCCCGTGCCGTCGGGCGTGCCACCTAAAACCCCTCCACGACCTCGACCAAGGCTCTCGATCATGGACCTCGCTTACCTTCCCAGCCCTTCGACCGGCGTCCTTCACCTCGGCCCCATTCCGTTGAGGGCATACGCCTTCTGCATCATCCTGGGCGTATTCGCGGCAGTCTGGCTCGGCAACCGGCGCTGGGTCGCACGCGGCGGTAAGCAGGGCGTCATTGCGGACGTCACCCTCTGGGCAGTGCCCTTCGGCCTCGTCGGTGGACGGCTGTACCACGTGTTCACCAGCCCCGAGGCGTACTTCGGCGAACGGGGCGAGCCCGTCCGAGCCCTGTACGTGTGGGAGGGCGGGCTCGGTATCTGGGGTGCCATCGCCCTGGGCGCGGTCGGCGCCTGGATCGGCTGCCGTCGCCACCGCATTCCCCTGCCCGCCTTCGCGGACGCGGTCGCCCCGGGCATCGTCCTGGCCCAGGCGATCGGCCGTTGGGGCAACTGGTTCAACCAGGAACTCTACGGTCGCCCCACCACTCTCCCCTGGGGCCTGGAGATCGACCGTGCTCACCGTCCGGCCGGCACGCTAGACATCGCGACGTACCACCCCACCTTCCTCTACGAATCCCTCTGGAACATCGGCGTCGCCGCACTGATCCTCTGGGCGGCGAAACGGTTCCCGCTCGGCCACGGCAGGACCTTCGCCCTCTACGTCGCCGCCTACACGGTCGGCCGGTTTGGGACCGAGTACCTGCGCATCGACGAGGCCCACACGTTCCTCGGATTGCGCCTGAACAACTGGACTTCTGTCCTGGTCTTCCTCGGCGCTGTCGCCTGCCTCGTCGTATCGGCCCACCGCCACCCGGGCATTGAGAATGTGGCGCGGCTACAAGGCGCGGGCACCGACAGGAGAACCGATGACCCGCGCCCGGCTGACGCCTCCGTCGGCCTCGTCTCCGGGCCTCCGGGTAACAGCGCACCCCGACGGGCGACCGAGTCCTGGAACGTCCGTAACAGATCGTGATGCGCTCGTACGGGCGGCCGGCGGTGCTGGTGTGAAGCCCAGCCCTCCAGAGCATCGCGAGGTGTACACCGTGATGAGACCTGCGGGCTCATCCCCGAGAACGTCTGAGAGCGGGGGGACCAGGTGAGCAAATTGAACGATGCGAGTAGCCGTCGACGATTCGGCCTTATCACTCGAGTGCTCGATGCGCAGGGACGATACCCGTCACTGCGGACATGTAGTTCAAGGACAACGCATTCTTGCCCCGGAGTGAAGTGGCGCCTGCAGTCGAGCGGGTCAGGCGGCGTGTCCGGGACACCCAGATAGCAGACTCTCACCTTCGCTCACTTCGTTGCCGTAGAAGTGGATGTCGAACGTTCCCTGTCCTCCCGGAATGTTGAGACGCGGGGTGCCGTACTTGCCCCACTGCTCGGCTCCACCGTGCGCCGCGAAATACCCCTGCAAGTGCGTGTTCTCCATTTTCGTTCCCGCCCGAATCTTCGTGCAACGGGCGATGGTCTCCGCAGTGAGGTCTCCGTCCGTAGTGAACATCTTGCCGCGCGCAGAACCCTGTTCACGGCACCGCAGTCGAAGCACGCCTCACCGTGGAGCCGGACGATGCTCACGCACCCCGCGATGACTACGGGCGCGGGCGGGGGGCCCGTTCGGCATCCCGGCTCCCCTCTGCTCGTACCTACGCGTCGAACAGACGGTGAGGCCCACGGGCGGCACAAGTACCCCGGCAAGGCGTAGCGGGGGTGGTTCAGTTCAAGTGGCCGCGCACCACGCGGCGAAGTTCGTGAGCGTCTCCGAGTCGGCACGCTTCAGGCGGCACGGCTCCCCCCACCGCCTTCCCGGTGCCCGACCCTGACCGGGCCGACCCGGTCCACCGCGCCTGTCCGGATGGTCGTCGCCACTCCCGTCGTCCGACTGCGGCAGGCGATCGCCGAAGAACGACGGCGAACGCGCAGGCGGGCCCGCCACCTCGCCGATTCCCGGCCCCGTTCCGGGTCGGTCACCCGAAATGACCGCCGAGACCACGGCTCAGGCGAGCCCAGGACGCGTCCCGCACAGAACCCAGCCGGTCATAGTGCTCCAGGTCGGTCGCGCCGGAATCAGGAGCTATCCCACATCCACGCCACCGAGCCCTCCGCAACGGCGGCACGCGGCTCTCCTACGGAGCCACTGCCCCTCTCACGGCCGCAGTCGGGAACACCGCGGGGACTCCGACCGCGGCGACGGCCGTCGCGAGGGCCACAGTCCTCGTGCTGCGGTCCGGGCAGGGCCCGTAGTTGCGGGTGCCTCATGATGTGGCTCTCCACCGCGTCGTCGGCAGGACCGGGCCGTCGGCCGTGTCAGTTGTTGATGTCCTCCTCGAAGTCGTTCGCGCAGGCGTCGCGCTCGCTCTGGGTGTCGGCGTGCTGAACGCAGTCGTCGAAGTCCTTGAACTCGTCCGAGTTCAAGATCGACGCGCCGATCGCGATGATCACCACGGAGGCGATGACTCCCAGCGTCCCCAGCACCGCCGCGACGATGGACATCTTGCGGTGCGGTACTCGGTCGCCTCGGGCTCTGCGGGCGCCGATGATGCCGAAAATCAGCGCCAGGAGTCCGAGCACCACCCCGCCGACGACGGTCCAGAAGAGGAGGACGGCCAGGATCGCGAGAACGAGCGCGGCGACGGCCAGTCCGTTGCTGCGTCCCGTGCCGGCTCCGGGGTGCGTCTGTGCCGCGTCGGCGGGAGTTCCAGGGTGTTCGGGGTAAGTCACGTCATCACGCTCATCTCTGGTCGCGTCGGGGACGAGTTGCCGTGCATTGCGACTGCCCCGGCGTGCGTGACGGATGCTTCCGAGGCCGTCCGCGGTCCCACAGGCCCGCGACACGGCCTGTGCGCACCAGGCGCTCACCCCGATGGGCGTGCCCGACAGTGCAGTCCGGGGCAGAACGACCGCCTGACCGCGGTCACATCAGGTACCGCGGCACCGTTTCGTTCCAAGTGCGGGAGAACACACGGCGACCCGCTTTCCAGCCGTCGAGCGTGGCGTCCACGAAGAAGCTCTGTTCGTCGCAAGGTGAGCCGGGAGTGGGTCACGACGCTGACGTCCCAGTCGTCGCGCCTGAAGTGCATGGTCCACGTCGACTCGCCACGCGCCGAGGTGAGGTCGTCGGCGGTCGCCGCGTACCGTTCGTGAGCCCCGCGGCCGACGCCGACGCCGACGCCGATGTCGTCGCAGCGGATCAGGCCCCGGCCCTCCACGATGTCCAGTTGGGCGTGTAGTCGATCAGGTTGCGCTTGACTTCCCAGCGTTCCTCTTCGGGACTGCTTCAGACACGACACTCCTTTCAAGATCGGCGGGGTGCCCGGTCACGTCCCACCCGACCTCGCGGTCATCGAGGTCACGGAGCGGCGGACTCGACGGAGTCCGGCTGGGTACCGGCCGCGTATGAGCGAAGTGGTGCAGGTGGGAGCGTGGGGATTGCTGGCCGGTTCGGCGCTGCTGCTGGGGGCGGCGATCGGTTTCGGGGTGCGGGTGTCCCAGAAGGTGATCGCGACGGTGATGGCCTTCGGTGCCGGCGTGCTCATCTCCGCGGTGTCCTACGAACTGGTCGGTGAGGCCTACGAGCAGGCGGGACTGGCACCGGCAGCGATCGGCACCGTCATCGGCGCGGCCGCCTACACGCTCGGCAACCTCTGGCTCGCCCGCCGTGGCGCCCGGCACCGCAAACGGTCCGGTCACCACACTGCGCAGGCGCAGCCGTCCGAGGCCCAACAGGGCGGCTCCGGCCTGGCGTTGGCGTTCGGGGCGCTCCTGGACGGAGTGCCGGAGTCTGCCGTGATCGGGGTGGGGCTGCTGGACGGCGGCACGGTCAGCACGGTCACGGTGGCGGCGGTGTTCATCAGTAACGTCCCGGAGGGGCTGTCGAGTTCCGCGGGCATGAAACGAGCAGGTCGCGGCACGACGTACGTCTTCGGCGTGTGGGGCGCGATCACCGCGGCCAGTACTCTGGCCGCCGTCCTCGGCTACACCGTCGTCGGCGCCTTCTCGCCCGCCGTCATAGCCGCCGTCACGGCGGTGGCGGCCGGAGCGATCCTCGCGATGATCGCCGACACCATGATCCCGGAAGCCTTCGAAGACGCCCACCTGGCCATCGGACTGGTCACGGTCAGCGGTTTCCTGGTGTCCTTCGCACTCTCCCACGTCTGAAGCCCACGTCGGTATGTCCTCGTGAGGTGCCGCCTCACCGGGCCGGTGTCGACGGGCGCGCCGGAAGGGCCTGGCCAGGTGCACGCGGGGGCGCGGCGCCGTCGGGGCCGGCCGCATCGGCCGCCTCGTCGCAGGCGGCGCGGGCCGTCGCTGCTCCTCGCGCGTTCGTGCCCGCTCAAGGAGCGCGTTCGGCCTGGCCGGTAACCGGCGACTGCATCTGAGTATCCCCTTCGGCCGGGCGCCACCGGGGGCGGTGGCGCCGCACACGATCTCCCCGGCGGGACCATGCCGTGCGCCTTCCGGCGCCGCACGCGCCGGGCGACGCCGCCCGGGACGGAGTGGACGCGCTCGTCGCGCCCCTGTCGGCCGAGAGCATGGAAGCCGCCGGCCACTTCCTGGCTACTCGGACGGCTCGACCGGTCCGTCGGCGGTCGCAGGCCGCCTCGTCCGGACCGGCTACCGGGCTACTCGCCGTGCGGGTCCGAGTAATTGAGCGTCTCGACGACCTGCTCGTAGTCGCCGCGGGCCTCCCCGTAGCGCAGGTACTTCACGCGTTCGACCTGGATCTCCCGGGCGTCGGGCTGGGTCTCGATCAGGCTCACCACCTCAGCGATGAACTCGTCGAGCGGCATGGCGTGCTCGTTGTCCTCCTGCCCGGGCAGCAGCGCCGTACGGACGGAGGGCGGCTCGAGTTCGAGAATCTTCACCGAGGTGCCGGCGAACTGGAGCCGAACGGACTCGCTGAGCAGATGGATGGCCGCCTTCGACGCGTTGTAGCTCGGCGTGACCTTGAGCGGCGTGAACGCCAGGCCGGAGGAGACGGTCATGATCGTGGCGTCGGACTGTGCTTGCAGATGCTCGACGAACGCAGCGATGAGGCGGATCGGACCGAGCACGTTCGTCGTGATCGTGGACTCGGCGGTGGCGAGGAACGAGGCGGGACGGCGCCAGTCCTCGATGTGCATCACGCCGGCCATCGTCACCAGGACGTTGAGGTCCGGATAGCCGGCGAGCACCTGCTTCGCGGCAGAGGCGATGCTCGCGGCGTCCGTGGTGTCGATCTGAACGGTGCCGATGCCCGGATGCCTGGCTGCGATCTGTTCCAGTAGCTCGGCACGTCGACCACCGACGATGACGGTGTTGCCCCTGGCCTGCCACGCGAGGGCGAGGGCGAGACCGATGCCGCTGGTGGAGCCGGGGATGAAGATGGTGTTTCCGGAGATGTTCATGCTCCGATCGTCGCCGGTTCCCGCGGGCGGGTTCAGGGAGCAGTTGTCGGGGGATCGGCGATCCCTGGCTCGCTGTCCGGCGCGGGACGATAATCGGCAGCATGGACCGTGCAGCAATGGCCGACTTCCTGCGCCACCGCCGCGAGGCGCTCCAGCCGGAGGACGTCGGCCTGTCCCCCGGTGCACGCCGGCGGGCCAGAGGTCTACGGCGTGAGGAGGTCGCGGCCCTCGCCCTGATGTCGACCGACTACTACACACGGCTGGAGCAACGGCGCGGCCCGCAGCCCAGCGAACGCATGCTGGACTCGCTCGCCCGTGCGCTGCGGCTCACCCGCGCCGAGCGCGACTACCTGTACCGCGTCGCCGGGCACAACGCGCCGGCTTCCCTGTCCGACCCGAGTCCCGTCGCGCCCGCGCTGCTGCGCGTGCTGGACCGACTCGATGACACCCCGGCGCTCATTCTCACCGAGCTGGGCGAGACCCTGGTGCAGAACAGGATGGCTGTTGCTCTGTTCGGCGACGCGTCCAGGCACACGGGGCTCGCCCGCAGCGCCGTCTACCGGTGGTTCACCGATCCCTCCGAGCGGTCGGTCTACCCCGAGAGCGACTGGGGCCGCCAAAGCCGCGCCCAGGTCGCGAACCTGCGTGCCGCCTACGGGATGCGAGGCGCGCGGTCACACGCCGGCGCGCTCGTACGGATTCTGCAGCAGTCGAACGAGGAGTTCGCCGAGCTGTGGGAACGGCACGAGGTCGCACAACGCTTCGAGGATCACAAGACACTCATCCACCCCGAAGTCGGCGCGATCGAAGTCGACTGCCAGGCGCTGTTCACCGAGGACCAGTCCCAGACACTGCTTGTCCTCACCGCTCCGCCTCGGACCGAGAGCCATGAGAAGCTGCAGCTCCTGGCCGTACTCGGGCTCCATCGGTTCACCGAAGCGGAGGACCAGGTGCGGTGATCTCGAGCGCCGTCGACCACGGGGGTCTGCATCATGGCCGGGGCGCGGATCGGCTGCGCGGCACCCGGTGACGGCTCACAGCCTCCACAGTCCCTTGCCCAGTGCCAGCATCCCGCCCGCCAGTGCCAGAGCCAGCACCAGCCACCGCGCCCGGTTCTCCGGCAGCCTGCCGGAGAACGTCCGGCCGATCATCATCCCGATGGTCAGGGCGCCCACGACCCACACCCAGCGCTCGGCGTCGAGGTGGGGCGGACCGTGCGCGGCGACGGAGAAGATGTTGACGACGACGCCGTAGAAGAACGCGTTGGGGACGAACTCGCGCACCGTCCAGCCCGCGTTGATCGCGTAGAGGGAGATCGGCGGGCCGCCGACACCGGCGGCGGAGTTCATCAACCCGCCCAGTCCCCCGGCCGCGACCGCGCCCTTCCGTCCGCGCAGGGCCGGTACGCGTGCGCCGTACATGACGAGCAGCACGGCGGCCGTGACCAGCGCGCCCATGACCGTCATGAGCACGGGCTCGGGCAAGGTCGCGGTCAGCCGGGCCCCGATCGGCACGGTGCATATCGCCGCGGTGCACAGCGGCACCATCGCCCCCACCCGCACCCGCCGCCAACCCTGGGCCAACCCGGCGAGGCAGATGATCCCGGAGGCACAGTTGGTCAGCACGACTCCTTCAGACGGCCCGAGCAGCAGCACCAGCGGGGGCACGGCGACGAGCGCGAACCCCATACCGGTCATCCACTGCAGCGACGCCCCGAACAGCACGATCCCGGCAAGCACAAGGTCATCCATCGAAGCAGTGAACCAAGCCGCCGTCGGCCGCGGGAGGACGCCGTGCCCCTTCTGGTGCGCGACCGTGGCACGGGTGGTGCCCCTCCGGGTCGGGGCCGGCGTCCGCCCCGGAGAAGCAGTTCATCCGTCGGCGATTCCCCGGAGCAGGGCGCCGAGCACCCGGTTCAGCCGTGGCTCCACCTCCACGACGGCGTGCGCGAGCCGGGGATCGCTGCGGTAGAGCATTTGGATGTGCGGTCCGGGCGTCGCCATCTGCCAGAGGGCGCCCGCCAGGCTGGTGGCCGTCGCGATGACGTCCACGGCCTGGGTCTCGTCGACACCGAGCAGTCGGCGCAGCTCCGCGCCGATACGCCCGACCTCGTCGAGAGTGGCGATCTTGAAGGACCGCACCGACTCGACGGACACGTTCCGTTCGAGGTTGAGGGGCGCCTGGGCCAGTAGGTCGCAGAACAGGGGCCTGGCTGCCAGGGTGGCGGCGAACACCTGCCCGACGGCGTCCGGTGCCGCGCCGGGAAGCTCGCGCAGTCGGGCGCACAACTCCGCGGACCATTCTTTCCAACCCTCGGCTGTGATCTTGAGGAAGATCTGTTCGCGTGTCTCGAAGTAGCGCAGGAGGGCCGACTTGTGCATGCCCACGGTCGCGGCGATGTCGGTGAGCGTGATCTCGCGGATGCCGCGCTCGGTACCGAGCTCGCGGGCCGCATCGAGGATCGCCTCTTCCCGCTGCTGCTTGGCCTGTGCGCTGCGGGCGCGCTGGAATCCGGACCCGGTCATCACATCATCATAAGGCAACCTCGTTGCATTATTAACGCAACGGTGTTTCACTAAAGGCATGGAACAACGCAAGCACAGGCAGCAGGTCTGGTTCGTCACCGGCTCCTCGCGCGGCCTCGGGCGCGCTCTGGTCACCGCCGTCCTCGACGCAGGCGACCTGGTCGTCGCCACCGCCCGCCGCCCCGAACAGCTCGACGATCTCGTACAGCGGTACGGCGACGACCGCGTCCACCCGGTCGCTCTCGACGTCACGGACGGCACCGGAGCACGGGAAGCCGTCGATGCGGCGATCAACCGCTTCGGACGCATCGACGTACTGGTCAACAACGCCGGGTACGCGAACGTGTCACCGATCGAGACCACTGACGAAGCCGACTTCCGTACGCAGTTCGAGACAAACTTCTGGGGCGTGTACAACGTCACCAGGGCCGCCCTGCCGGTACTGCGCCGCCAAGGCGCCGGCACGGTCGTGCAGATCTCGTCGGTCGGTGGGCGAGTGGGCGGATCACCCGGCATCGCGTCCTACCAGGCGGCCAAGTTCGCGGTGGACGGATTCAGCCGCGTGCTCGCCGTGGAGGCCGCGCCGTTCGGCGTACGTGTCATGGTCGTCGAGCCGAGCGGATTCGCCACCGACTGGGCCGGATCCTCCATGACGGTGCAGCCGGTGCCCGCAGAGTACGAGGAGACCGTCGGCCTCATGAACCGGCGCATGCGCCAGAGCGACGCGGGGACCGCGGGCGATCCCCGGCGCGCCGCCGCCATCATCGTCGGCGCGGCCCGACGCGACAACCCGCCGTCGCACCTCCTGCTCGGCGTCAACGCCGTGGAGATGGCGACGGAGCACTCCCGGCACCGGCTCGCGGAAGCATCCCGGTGGGAAGGCGTCAGCCGCTCCGCCGACTTCGCCGAGCCCTACCCCGCCCCGATGCCCGCCGACGAGGGAGCCGCGTAGCAGGACAGCCGCGTGGAGGGGGTCCCCGCCACCACCGTCCACAGGGACGGTCCGGAGCGGACAGCGCTCTCACCGAAACCGCACTCGGGTGTGCGTACCCACCGGGCACGTCGGGCGGCAACGCCCGAGCGGGGTACGAGACGGGCGGTCCGGGACGCACGGGCCTCCGGCTCGCGGCGTCCCGTGCGATGAGGATCAGCACGCGGGACCATCCTGGCCGCCGATGTCCAGTTCAGGGCGGTCCGTGGTGTCCTCGGGTGGCGGGGGTGGGCCAGGAAGTGGTCGAGGCGGTGGTCGCTGACGATTCCGCTGCCGGTCATCTGATCGATCGTCTGATGTTTCATCAGCGCGTACTCGATCCGCCAACCGGCGGCCTTCAGCAGCAGATCGGCACCGGACTCGGGGCTCGTCCATATGGCGTCGCGCAGGAGGCACAGGCCGGCGTCGCCATTGACCTGCCAGCGATGCTGCGTCCGTTCAAACGGTTCGGGCAGCGGACCGAGGCGAGGCGCCACCCCGGGGTACGCCTGGCTGTACTCCAGGCGCCGAAGGAGTCCTTCGTCGCCGTTCCAGGTGGTGAGGTGCTCGGACTCGGGCCGGTCGAAAGACCAGCGGGGCAGCCTGCCTTCCCAGCTTCCTGCTCCGGCGTCGTTCCAGACGAGTACGCCTCATGAGGGACGAAGGCCGGGCTGGAGTTGACCTTCGTGGGCGCGAGACGAGCCTTTGAATATGCCCGGACCTAAGAGCCCTGTCGACAATACGAGGCTGACTCGCGCCCGGCACTGCGGGCAGGAGTGTTCGGAATCAGGTGCGGTTCGTTCTGCTTGAGCTTTGAACAGGTCCTGCTACTGCGGAGCGCTCCGCCTGCGGCTATCGGCCACTTGGCTGCTCGTAGTCCGAGCCGGTTGCGCGGATGACCTCTCAGCTCTGCCCTGAGTCTTCAGCTCCGACGCGGACGGCGAGCCGCGCGGCTCACTGAGGTTGCGAACGGCTGGTGGGATGACGTGCCTTGAGCGCTTCCAGCAGGGAGCACGCGCACCCTGCACGGGCTCTGACCTGGAAAGAAGGTCGCCACGAAGGAGGGTCGGATGGAGATCACCGGTCTACCGACACCAGCATTCTGTGGGGTGGACTGGGCCGAAGACCTTGCCCGTCACACTCACCTCGCATCACGGCACATCCGCCCTGGCCGCGCGTGCCGGGAGTCAGTCCGCGCGCAGCTTGCGGCCCCACCGCGCAGCGGCCTTGCCGTCGCGGTACTCGCACAGCGGAGAGCGGACTCCGGAGCCGTATGTGTGGGTCGGCCGGCAGCATGTGGAGCACGGGCCGATCTGGTCGCCGGGACACGTGCGTGCTGATGTGTCGGGCTCGCTGGTGGGCGGCACGGGGGCGGTCATCTGGTTTCCTCGCCGCGATGTCCTGTGACAGCGAATCTTGACCGATTGCCACTGAGGTGTGACCGCCTGGAGGCGCTCTACCGGCGGACCGCCGAGATCAGTCCGCCGGGCCCGTCCTCGTGCTGCGGAAGGGTGCTCATCGGGCGGCCGTAGGCGACAACGCGCTCGCGCAGGGTGTGGCAGCTGGCTTCCCAGCCGTGCCCGGCCAGCCAGCCAACCGGGTCGTCGGGCATCTCCGAGACCCACATGGACGCCGCCGATCCCGGCACGGCACCCGCGGCGAAGCGCTCGATCACGCCGCGCGAGCCCAACGTCAGCCCCATCCGGCTGCCCGACGCCGACTGCTCGCCAATCCGGGCCAGCAGCAGCTCCACCGCGTCCTCGGGCAGATAGATCAGCAGTCCTTCGCCGATCCATGCGGTCGGAATCGCCGCATCGTGCCCTGCGGCGGCCAGCGCGCTCGGCCAGTCCTCACGCAGATCCACCGCGACGGTGATCCGCTCGCAGTGTGCGACGGCGCGCTCCTGGCGCAGCACCGAAGCCTTGAACTCCAGCGGTGCG
The DNA here is from genome assembly GCF_033406955.1 of Streptomyces violaceoruber. Taxonomy (NCBI): domain Bacteria; kingdom Bacillati; phylum Actinomycetota; class Actinomycetes; order Kitasatosporales; family Streptomycetaceae; genus Streptomyces; species Streptomyces violaceoruber. Next base: position 15,361 of record NZ_CP137734.1, read on the forward strand.
GGCGTGTCGACCTCGAACAGTCGGGTGCCCTCGGGCCAGGCCATCCGGAAGGCCCGGCTGTCCATACCGGCGCCCAGCAGCACGACCTGCCGGACCCCGGACGCGGTGGCATGCTCCAACAGATCGTCCAGGAACTTCGTCCTGACGACGATGGAGAACGCCACGGCCAGCCGACGGCGGCGCGCAGCCTCATCATCAGGCAGCGGCGGCGAGGAGGGCCACAGCCCACCGGCGGCTGCGAAGGCCTGTGCCAGCGGGTCCCGGAAGAGCGCGTCTTCCCGCTCGCTCTCCAGCGCCCGCACCCTGGCCACCCCCACCGCCGTGGCCCACACCCCTGACGGCTGCACCCACTCCTGCTCACCAGTCACCACGCCAGCCTAACGAGCTCGTGCACGGTAAGCGGTGAGACGTCGGGCTCCTGATCGTCGATCATGGTCATGTGGTGGGGAACGCGTCTCGTGCAGCGATCATCAGCGACCGGAGGATCACGGGCCTGTCTGTTGACGTGATTGCTGAACTCGTATCTGAAATCGGCCCGTTGTGGCACGAGCGTCACGAGGCCCGGCTCACTTCCCGGCCGCGGAAACGGGCTGTGGGCGCAGGCGCGAAGCACCGGCTGGTGTTCGTCGACCGGCTCCTGGCCGCCCTCGTGCACCTTCGACACGGGGTCACCCACGACGTGCTGGCCTGCTGGTTCGGTGTGGGCCGCTCCACCGTCACCAGGGCCATCGGTGAGGTACGGCCCCTGCTCGCTGAGCGAGGCTACCCTGTCAGCCCCGACGTGCGGCTGCGGTCTCTGGCCGACGTCGTCGACCACCTCGGCGCGAGCGGGTCGACCGGCATCATTGACGGCACCGAGATCCGGGTTCGTCGGCCGGCCGCCGGACGCAAGGACCGCGACAAGTTCATCTCGGGCAAGAACAAGCAGAACGCCGTCAAGACCATGATCGTCACTGACGGCGAAGACCGCGTGCTGTGGTGCAGCCCGGCCCGTCCCGCAAGCTGCGCGGACATCATCCACGCCCGCCAGTTAGGGCTAGTCAAGCTCCTGGCCGACGGGCCCGCGGTCGAGATCCTCACCGATGCCGGCTACCAGGGACTGGGTGCACAGACCGGCGGCCGGGTGATCACACCACCACACCGCAAGTTCAAGAAGAACGCCCCGGACTGGTACGAGGAGGTGCACGAACGACAGCGCAAAGCCCACTCCTCACGCCGCATCCGGGTCGAACACGGTATCGCCCACCTGAAAAACTGGCGGTCCCTGGCCCGACACCTCGGTCGCCGTGTCGACGAGCTCGGGCGGCACTCGAAGCGCCGCAGTAATCGAGCAGTTCACGGCTTCGGGCTGCGCAGGTTCCGGCCGAGTCGGACTGCCGAACGAGTGTCTGCGCGCGCTCCGTGTCCGGATGTCGCGGAGCCGGAACGCTGTGTGGAGTTGCGCGATGCGCTGCCCTCGCCAAACCTTCGTTGGTCAGATGCGTGGACCGAGGAACAGGCCACCGCTTGCGTCGAGGATCTGCCCAGTGACCCAGCGGGCGGCATCGGAAGCGAGGAAGGCGACCACGTCGGCTACGTCGTCGGGCGCGCCCAGCCTGCTGAGTGCCGTCATGCCGGAGATCTGTTCGGTGAGGCCCGGCACGTCGAAGACAGCTCCGTTGCTCGCTGTCTTGGTGGCCCCAGGAGCGACCGCGTTCACCGTGATCCCACGAGAACCGAGTTGGGCGGCGAGGGTCTTGGTCATCGTCTCGATCGCGCCCTTCGTCATGGCGAAGGACGTCTGGGACGAGTTGGCCATCCGGGTTGCCACCGACGAGATCGAGATGATCCGGGCACCCTCGCGCAACAGAGGCAGTGCACGTTCGATGACGAAGTACGGTGCCCGCACGTTCACTGCGAACAAGTGGTCGAACTCCGCCCGCGTCGTGACGCCGAGTGCGCCGGCTGGTGCGGCCGCGGCGTTGTTGACGACGATGTCGAGCGGCCGACCGCCCAAGCCGGCCTCCACGCCGGCGAAGAGTGTCTCGACGTCGCCATCCACGCCCAGTTCGGCTCGGACGGCAAAGCCGGTCCCGCCGGCGTGTTCCATCGCGTCGAGCGTTGCCGCGGCCCCGGCCTCGTCCGTGCCGAAGTGCACGATAACCGTGACTCCTTCGGCCGCCAGTCGAGTCGCGATCGCCTGCCCGATGCCGCGCGAGGCGCCCGTCACCAGAGCCGTTCTGCCCGCCAGGTTGCCCACGTCTTCGCCCATCTGAATGTTAGTTACTAACATGATGGTAATGTCTAGCACATGAGTGAGCGGCAACCAAACCTGCGGGAACGACGGCGTTCCGAGACACGGCGCCTGATCCAGGCGCACGCGGTGCGACTGTTCACCGACCACGGCTACGACGCGGTAACGGTGGCCGACGTCGCCGAGGCCGCCGGCGTCTCCGCAATGACCGTGTATCGGCACTTCCCCACCAAGGAGGACCTCGTCCTCATCGATCAGCCCGCCCAGCTCATCGCCGAGCACGTTGCAGCGTCGTCCGCAGCACAACCCCTGGTGCGCCGCGTCGGCAGCGCGCTCATCGACGCGGCCACGAACTGGACCGGCGGCAACGGAGACGAACAGGCGGCGAACGAACGGTTCCTGCTGGACTGCCTCCGGCTCATGGTCTCGACCCCTGCGCTGCGGGCCCGGCACCTGGACAGCCAGTACGCGCTGCAACAGGCCATCGTCGATGCCCTCGGGGATGACGCGACCGGTCCTGACGCCGCGTTCCGCGCCCAGGCGGCGACCAGCGCCTGCATCGCCGCGATGCACACGGCGCTGACCCGCTGGGTCGAAGACGACGGACACACCAAACTGCCCGACTTGATCGCACGGGCACTCACCGCGTCCTTCGGCGATGACGCCGTAGCCACCCGCCGGAAGGACTGAGGCGCCACGGACCGGGCGCTGCCATCCCTCTCGCCATCGAACACAGCGCGGTGTCGATGCCCCCGAAGTGCTGAACATCGCTGTCGACACTCGTGAACAAAGCCAACAAGGCCCGCATTGGCTCCGTCGCCGTGAGCCGGGGGCACACAGAGCGGCTGGAGAAGGGGACAGAGGCCCCGCTCGGGTGTTTCTGTCCAACACCAAGAGCAGCGCGCCGGCCTAATCCGTTGTTGAGGACGGTGCGGCGGACGAAGTTGCCGGCGGACTGTTCGAGTACGGCGTAGATGCGGGACAGACGTCTCTTGGTTCCCCAGCCGCGACGCCCAAGGATAGATCGGCGCTGTTCGGAATCCACGTCATGCACCACGGACGTGTTGGTGCCCGTGGGCGCCGGGCGACACCTAACGCCAGCTGGGCCTTCGCGGGCTCGGTTGAGACAGGGATGCTCCCGACGCTCTCAGACGTCAATACCTCGACGTTGGTCACTCGTTGGTGTTGGTGGTGCGAGCCCGCTACCTGGTGACCTCCTGTGAAACCCGAGCGTTCTGAGCTCCCGGATAAACCGAGGCCCGTGGGGTGAGCCGGTGCCGCGAACGGCTACTGAGGTGGCGGACCGGCCCTTGCGTCGAGTCCTGGGATTAGGTCGCCGCGTGGTTCCGCATGAGCTCGTGACCTGCGCAAACTGCCGTATGGGGGGGAAGCATCTTGATCTACTGCGGCATTGCCTGGGCCGAGCGATCGCATGACGTCGCCTTGGTAGACGACAACGGCCAGTTACTGGCCAAGCGGCACATCACCGACGATGCCGCGGGCTACAAGGTCTTCCTCGGTCTGCTGGTCGAGTACGGCGACAGCGAGGAGAACCCCGCCTGCCGCACCGCCTCCTCCGAGAACGGCCGCAGATGCACGTGCGCGCAGGCGGGCCGATCTCTGCGCAGCCCCTTTAGATGTGGCCGACAGGGTGCGCGCGGCGGTGCTGTTGGCGCTCCGGCGGCGTGACGGTGGGCGCGCATCGAGGTGGAGTCGATATGGAAGCCCCCGTCGATGCCGCCCTCCGAGTCGGCAACGGCCTGAACGGCTTGGAGGTGGGCCAACGGGACCGAGGTGGAATCGAATCGAAGCGGAATCCCTGCCCGTCGGGCGGGACCGAGTTCCAAACCTGTGGCGTGTCGAAGGGCTGGAGTGATTCCCTTGGGCGAGCACGTGCGCCAGGGACGTTGTCGAGTTCGGTTGGGGTGTATGGCTGTGGCCGGTTACGGGACCCTCTCAGAGGTTTATGAGTGGCTGATGCCCGAAGGGAAGTTGACTCCCGCAGGCTCTGTCGCTGCGTTCGGTGACCTGGTCGAACGGCTTCCCCCGAAGGCGCGCGTTCTCGACTGCGCGTGTGGCACCGGGCAACTCGCAGTGGGTCTGGCCGCGCTCGGCCTGGACGTGACAGCGACAGACGCGAGCGCTGCGATGGCGCGCCGGACCCATCAACTCGCGGAGCAACACGGTGTCTCGCTGCGCACGTTGCGCGTCAGCTGGGACGAGCTGTCCGACCGTCTCGACGGCTCCCCGCCCTTCGATGTCGTCTTCTGCGTGGGCAACTCGCTCGCCCATGCCGAGGGTGCCTCTGCCCGGTTCGATGCACTCACCGCCATGTCGCGGCTCCTGAGCCGCGACGGACACCTCGTCCTCACATCCCGCACCTGGGAGCTCGTACGAGCGCGCGGATCTCGTCTGGACGTGGGTCCTCGACTCGTCCGGCGTCAAGGACGCGATGCGGTAGTCGTCTACAACTGGCAGATCGAGCAGCGCTGGGACGAAGAGCACCATCTGGAAATCGCTGTGGCACAGGTGACGGCGGATGGATCGGTGCTGACACGATCCGAGAGACTGTCGTGCTGGCCGTTCCGCCAGGAGGAACTCGTCTCACAGCTGCATGCGGTCGGACTTGAGGTGGAATCCAACACCTTCGACCCGGACGCAGAAAACTACACGGTGATCGCCGCAAAGAAGGAACGCGCCCAAAGCTGACCAAAGAGACAGGCCGTAAAGGGTGTTGTAGAAGCGACCAGGCCGCAGCTGACGGCGCCGGACCAGAAGGTACGGGGCACCGCAAACCTCCAAAACAGCCCCGAGCAGGGTGGTTCAGTCGGGCCTGTGGGGGCTGGTGGCGGGGTCGGCGCCGCTCCTCGGGGCGGCGGTGGGGTTCGGGCTCCGGTGCCGCAGAAGGTGATCGCAACGGTGATGGCCTTCGGAGCCGGCGTGCTGCTCTAGGCGGTCAGCTTCGAACTGGCCGGGGAGGCGTACGAGCAGGGAGGTCTGGCCTCCGCGGCAATCGGCACCCCGGCGTACACCGCGGGCAACGTGTGGCTGGCCCGACGCGGCGCCCGGCACCGTAAACGTTCCGGTCACCACCTGGACCATGCGCAGCCCTCCGAGAAGCAGCAGAGCGGTTCGGGTCTCGCCCTGGCCTTCGGTGCGTTGCTGGACGGTACTCCGGAGTCGGCGGTCATCGGCGTGAGTCTGCTCGACGGCGGAGCGGTGAGTCTGGTGACCGTGGGTCTACGGGGTGTGAGGTGCCGTCGCCGCGGCGAGCACCCTCTCCGCGTTCCTCGTGCACCATGCACCGTGGTCGGCGGCTCTTCCCCGGCGGTGATCGCCGCCGTGACGGCGGCCGCGGCCGGAGCGATCCTCGCGATGATCGCCGACACGATGATCCCGGAGGGTTCCAGGACGCCCACCTCGTCATCGGTCTGGTCACCATAAGCGGCTTCTTGGTCTCCTCCGCCCTCTCCCACACCTGACGACGCCCCCGGCAGCAAGCCCGGGCCGCCGCCGAAGGCGGTCGGCATCGTCGTCCATCGGGAAGCCGGCCCCGTGCCGACGGGCGAGTCCGCCGAACGAGACGGGCCGGGGCGTCGACGGCAGGCGTCAGCTCTGTGTTCGCCGACGGGACTTGCGCGCGTGCCGGACGAACACCTCACCGAGGCTGCCGACGAACATGCCCAGCGAACCCAGCACGAACAGCCACAGGGCGATCCTCTCCAGGCTGGGGAACAGGAAGCACACGCTGCCGATCAGGAACGCCGTGTTGCCGAACCCGCCGATGATCAAATGGATGAACGGGAAGTCCTGGAGCAGGTACCGCTCGAGTCGGGGCAGCACGCCATCATCCCTTCCGTGCCGGATCGTCCAGTGGCTGCATGGGGCTGTTGGGTACCGCCGGGAACAGCGCAGGAAACACCCGTCACCGTGCCGACCTCCGGCATCCACAAGAGCGGCTGCGGACAGCACCACGAGTACAGCACCGACGTCAAAGGCCACCGGTTCCCGCCCCTGCAAGACGCCTGCACCGGCAGCGGCCGGAAGCTCAGGGCCGCCTCGCACCCCAGCCCCTGACCCCGCACGCCTCAGGCTCGCCCGGTCAGGTACTGAACAGCGGCACCGTCCCCGGGTCCACGTCGGGACGGGCGCGGTGCAGCCGTACCGGGTGCCGCCGCCGGCCAGCCGCGTCCCGGGCCACGTCCACCACTCCCCCCACGATCCCGGGCCGAACGAGGGCGACGTCCAGGACGTCGCGCGCCCCAGCCCGCGGTGAACAGGCGGTGCCCGTCCACGAATGCCCGCCTGCTGCCGGCACCAGCAGCCCAGCCAGTGGCACCGCGACGGCGCGGGCGAGTGGAGTCGTCCGGCCGGTGCAGTGCAGCATGCCGGTCGCCCGCCGGGGCGGCAGGGCTCCTGACGTCGCTTCAAGCACAGGCCCTCCATCCCGGCCGCCGTCCAAGTCAGCCGCTCCCGTGCGGTGGTCGGATCAATGGTCGCTGCACACCACGTGAACGGGCCGGCCACACCTTCCCCGGTGAACAGGCATCCGGGGTGATGAGGTTGCCCACCAGGGTCACACCGTCGCGGTCAAAGCTGATCTTGCGCTGCACTCTGTACTCCTCTGTCGATATTCGAGAGTGCCTGTCGCGCGACATGCCCACAATGGGAAGAATCTTTCCTAGGTACTACGTAGCCCAGCCCAAGGGCAGCAAGGCGGGTGCCTTCCGCTGGACGCCACGGAGCGCGGCTAGGACTTGTCCGGCCGATCATGTTGCTGGTTAGGGTGCGAGCGTGTCGAAGACGAGCGTGAGCAACGAGACCAGCAGCAGGCTCTGCCTGTGGGTCGAGCCATGGGGAACCGATCACTGGATGCGTCCGGGCGAGGAGTTCACGGTGGTGACGAAGACGGAGGCGGAGGAGTCGCCGTTCAATGTGGTCGTGCATGGTCAGGGCATCACGGTCTGGGTGAACTCTGGCGACGATGCCGAGGTCTTCGACAAGAACGGAGGCCAGGTGCCGTGTGGGCACCAGAGGCCAGCCGAGGGCGTTCTTTGAGCTGCGTCCCGGATCTTCAGGTCCGGAGCCAGATCGCCACGGCTGCCGCTGTCGCGGTGCCAAGGTAGACGTAACCGCGCTTGTCGTAACGGGTAGCGACAGCTCGGGACTGCTTCAAACGGTTGATAGTCCGTTCGACGGTGTTTCGCTTTTTGTACCGCTCCTCGTCGAAGCCCGGTGGCCGCCCACCGCGTGAACCCTTGCGCAGACGGGCCGCATGGCTGTCGGTCTTCTCCGGGATCGTGTGCCGGATGCCCCGGCGCCGCAGGTACTCGCGACACGGCCCGTTGCTGTATGCCTTGTCCGCGGCGAGGCTGTCCGGCTTCTTGCGTGGCCTGCCCGGGCCGAGTTTGGGGACGCGGATCTTCTCCAAGACCGGCTTGAACTGGGTGCAGTCGGCCCTTTGACCTGGAGTGATGACCAGAGAGAGCGGACGGCAGCGGCCGTCCGCGCTCAGATGGACCTTGCTGGTGAACCCGCCCCGCGAACGACCCAAGCCCTCACTTCCAGCACCACCTCCACCAGGCGGCCGACGAGGCTCTGCCACGGCGTCTCGTCCTGGTGTTCCACCTCGTCGTCCCCCTTTGAGGCGGGCGCAGGGGGCGGATCGGTGCGGGCGCCGGCCGCGTGCTGATGGGCTCGGACGATGGTGGAGTCCACCGAGATGTCCCAGTCGATTTCACCTGCCGCGTCTGCTGCAGCCTGGACCTGCTGCAGCAGACGTTCCCAGGTGCCGTCGGCTGACCACAGCCGGTGGCGTTCGTAGACGGTTTTCCACGGGCCGAACCGCTCGGGCAGGTCCCGCCACTGAACGCCGGTCCGCACCCGGTGCAGAATCCCGTCGATCACCTGACGGTGATCCCGCCACCGGCCGCAACGACCGTTACTCACCGGCAGGAAGGGCAGCAGCCGTTCCCACTCGGCATCCGTCAGATCTCCCCGCCCCATGTCCGCATCAACGACCTGTGGACGAAGTAGTCACATGATCGGCCGGACAAGTCCTAGCCGCTTCTGCCCCGGCGCAACCGTCGCTGAGGGGCGCGCGGTACCAAGGTCGAAGCGACCTCCGGGGCTGACAGCCGGCACCGCGGCTTGACGTCCACCACCACAGGGCCGCGCTCGGTACTCAAGACGTAGTCCGGGACGTGCCGACGGACCCGCCCGTCGACCATGGCCTTCAGCAGAAACGGCTGCGCCACGCTGCCGTGCACGGAAGACTCGAAGTTGGCGAAGAGCAGGCGCGCCAGTTCAAGCCGAGATTCGTGGAGCACATGGCTCTGCGTCGGCGCTGACCAGTACGTTCCCGAGTAGTGCCGCTGTCCTTCTACCAGCGAAACGTGCGCCACGGTGCGGCCGAGCGCATGAGATTGAGCGAGGAGCAGACCGGACCCGGGCCTCGTCGACCGCACCATCCATATGGCGAATACTGAGAGTGATCGCAGCACTGCCCACGGCGTCCCCAGCGCGGGCCCGAATGCCGACCGACCCTCGTGCCAACAGACATTCGGCCACGGGATCTGAGATCCCACACTGGCCTCGCACGGGGCCGCCATGGAGGGTTTGCCGTGCCCCACACGATCTGGTCCGGTGCAGTCTCATTTGGACTGGTGGCCTGGTCACTTCCCTGAACTACTGCTGCAGTATCAGTTGTCGTTCACGTGAGCGGTGTACTGCCGGATCGTAGCCAACTTCGCCTCGAACTTGGGGTCGTTCCAGCGTGCAGTTAAGGCGCCTGGAAGCGTGAGAGCTCTGCCGTGCGCGCGGAGAACGCGCACGTAGGACCATGTGCCGTTCCGTCCTGTGCGGTATCGCTTCTCAACGCTCACGACCTCGTCCCAAGGGACTGCCCGATGGCTGAGGAGGGTTCGGAACTCCATGCCCTTTGGGGTGAGGAGCGTCGTTCCTGTCGCCTGATTGACCATGGAAAGCAGTACGAGGCAGGAGAAGGCGACGACGCCACCGATCCACCACCAGCGCTCGGTGCCTGGTGCCGTGAGTCCAGCCGCCACCGCCATACCGATCAAGGTCAGCGTCACGACCCCAGTCCGCCACCAATACCGCCTTCGCTCATCAGCATCGAGTTGGATCCGTGTCTGAAGTGGCACAGCCCGGATGCTACTGGTCCCCAAACTCAGTCATGGGTGTGTTCGCGACAGCCGCTCACTGCCCGGCCACGGCAGGACACTCGAGGCCCTGGCCGCCTGTGTTAGAGGGATCACGATCAAGATCGTTGGCGACGCCGTACGAGAGCTGCGGCAATCACCACTGCCAAGGTGGTGTTGGCGGCGCTCCAGAACATGAGCTTGGAGTTCGCCCCATTGACCGTCCGCAGCTCCCCGTCGGCATGGCGACAGAACGAGTCGGGTGGGAAGTACTGCGAAACAGGAGTGTCGCGCGTGCCGTAACAGGGCGAGGTCTCAGGAAACAGGCTCGGCTGAGCGCGCTGTGAGAGAGCCCAGCCGACGGAAACGGTCAGCCAACCGGCCAGCAAGAAGACGATCAGCATCCAGCTGGGCACCTTCGCGCGCCGTCCCAGCAACCACACCAAGGCGGTTAGCATGCCGATGACGACAGGCGCAGCAAGCAGCAAGATCAGAGCCATGATCTCATCACCATACTGATCAAAGACCCGACCGACGGGGCCTGGACGACGGGACATCCGGGATGCCTGGAAGTGTCGACCCCCGTGGGCTGGACTCCAGCTTTTTGATCTCGTTCTCTGCGCCGGCGAGGCTGACCTGCAGTCTCTCGACTTCCCCGAGCCAGCCCTCATTCTCTGCCTCGACGATACGACTGACCAGGTAGTCCCGGATCTCAACCAGTGCCGCATCAGACAACGTTCGCCTCGTTGTGATACGCCATCCAGGTGCAGGCCCTGACGGCGCGCGCCGGCCATGCGACCTACACCCGCCCGCACGGCATCCGGCATCTGTTCGCCGCCTACGACCGTCACGTGATCAACGGCATCCTGCACCGGGTGCGGACCGGGATGCAGTGGCGGTACCTGCCTGAACGCTACGGGCCACGCAAGACCCTCTACGAGCGCCACCGGCGCTGGCCGGCCGTCAGAACCTGGGAACGGCTGCTTCAGAAGGTGCAGGCCCAAGTCGATGCCGCCGGTGGGCTCGACTGGGACGTCTCGGTTGATACGACCTCGGTCCATGGCCACCAGCATGCGGCCGGCGTGCGGAAAGCTCCGCCGCCCGCATCGTCAAAAGGGGCAGCCGCGATGGCACACCGGAGCGGAAGACCGTGGGCGAGACTGTGCGCCCGCCTGGTGGAGGTGGTGCAGGAGGCGAGGAGCTCGGTCCCTCCCTAGGAGGCTTCACCACCAAGATCCACCTGAGTGCCGACGGCCGTTGCCCCGTGCTCTCACTGTTGCTGACGGCAGGCCAACGGGCTGACTGCACACAGTTCAAGCCACTCATGAAACGCATTCGAGTGCCTCGACTCGGGCCGGGCCGCCCGCGCACCACACCAGACAGCGTGAGCGCCGATAAGGCATACAGCAATCGTCGGACCCGCCGCTACCTGCGGCGACACGGCATCCGCCATGTCATCCTGGAGAAGAGCATCCAGGCCGGGATCCGCTTACGCCGGGGCCGTGTAGGGGGGCGCCCACCCGGCTTCGACAAGGAGCGGTACAAGGAGCGCAACACCGTGGAACGGGCGATCAACAGGCTCAAGAACTACCGAGCTGTGCCCACGAGGTACGACAAGCGCGCATACGTCTACCTGGGCACCATTACCGTCGCAGTAACCATCATCTGGCTCCGGACATGATCGACGGGACAGAACCTGGTGCTGGATTCCTCAAACGGTGCACACATACCGGCGTCGTAGCAGGCGAGTTGGCAGGGTCTCGGCATAGTCGGCGGGCGCCCGTTTTGTGATCACGCTAGGCCGAGGAGTGCGAGGGGGCGGCGGGCGTCGCGTGCGTTGCAGCGGAGGCCGGCGGCGATGTTCTTGATGCCGCTCAGCCGGAGGGCGCCGACGGCAAGGTTGCGCCAGGCTGCCATCGCGATCACGGGCACCTTTTCTGCATCGCCTGCTCACAGCAACGCTGCGGCCTCGCCCGCAACCCAGGTCTGCCAGACACGGCGGGTGTTCGGCAGGTCAGGGCGGTCAAGGAGCCAGAGCACGTACCCGGCGTGGCACCGGGCCCACGGACTGTCCGACTCCGTCGCCCGACCGAGCCTGTCCCGCAGATCAGCGCTGTCGACAGCCCGGGCCACTCGCACGTATTCGCGATCCTTGCAACGATACGCCCGGTGGACGACGATCTCGACCAGGTCGGTGAGCTTCGCCTTGATCGCCTCCTCGTGGCGAGCACGGGCCACCTCCCGGATCAGGCTCTGCTTCGTACCCCACGCCTTCGCATGCTGCGTCCACTCCAGCGGGTACTTCGCCTCCCACTCCAGGAAGAGCAACACATAGGGCAGCCCCGGCCACGTCGCCAGATCCCCGTTGGCAGGACCGCCCCACACCCCATCAGGCAGCGAACACCTCTGGGCCTGCTGATACTTCCGGCGCGCGTGCAGAAAGGCCGGTTCCCGGTACTGCTCGTCCGCTTCCAAAGGTTGCGTCAGCAGCCACGTCTCCGTTGGACCGGGCAAGTGCCTCCGCGACCTTCCTCTGTGTCTCCGCCAGACGGACGAGCGCTGCACCTCTCGCAACCGGATCCTCCGCTATAAGCCCGAACGCCCAACCCAGTCGCTCAGCCCACGCGCAAGCATCGTCCGCATCCGTATCTGCTCCTTCGACCACGCACGGAATCATCTCCTAGGGCGGTCGGCTTGCTCCAACCGATGGTGCGAGGGAGACGCAAGGGCTCCAGAGCACGATGGACGAGAGCAGGAACCGAATGCTCACTCTTCGTCTCAAATGATCACGAAAAGGGCAGTCGCCGACTACGCCAAAACCCTGGGCGAGTTGGTGGTGCGGGTCTTCCCCATACCCAGGGCCGGGTTCGGGTGTTGAGCTGGGCTGTTGCAAGGCGGGGGGCGTGTTCGACCTCGGGTGGCCCGGCGAAGGACTGGCCGGCGAGGGCGGCTTTGCGGAAGATGCGCCACCAGCCTTCCTGGAGGTTGAGCCAGCCGGCGCCGACGGGGATGAAGACGTGCCGGATTCTGGTGTGGTTCTCCAGCCAGGTGCGGGTGGAGGCGGAGGAATCACGTGTCCAGCCGGGCGCCAATCCCGTCGAGGACCATGCCGAGGAGCCGTTCGAACCGCCGGTCGCCGTCATCGTGGAGGTGCCCGGCCTCCTTGACCAGTGGCGCGCCTTCGCCGAGCCAGGCGTCGCGCTGGTCGATCGAGTAGCGCGACGGATCGGCCCCGGCGGCCTGGCGCCTCTCCTGCTCCTCAATGACGAAGCCGACGGCGAACGCGGTAACCAGGTCGATGGCGTCGTCCGCGTCGGCGGGCTTCCAGCCGGACGCGGTCCAGCGTTCGAACAACGGCTCCTTCATGCGGACCACGTCCGGGTCGGTGATCCGGGTGCCGCTGAAGATACGTGCCCCGTCGCGGTGGAGCAGGTACTCCGAGCGCAGCACGCGACCGTAGGCGGCGAGGTCGTCGCGCCATCCGTCGCCCGGCAGGACCGCGGCGAGGGCGTCGGCGACCCGGCGCATGACCTCGGTGGCCATCTCGTCGAGCAACTCCTGCTTGTTGCGCACATGCCAGTAGAGCGCGGAGGGGCGGACATCCAGCCGGGAGGCGAGTGTACGGACGGTGAGGGCGTCCATGCCCTGGTCGTCAAGGAGTTCGAGCGCCGCCGTGACGATCCGCTCCCGGGTGATGCCCTTGGTCATGCTTGACACCTTAACAGCGTTCAGGAATGCTGGCCACAGCACTGAACTTAGTTAAGGAGTGCCCGTGATGCGTGCTGCAATCGTCACCGCGCCCGATGCGCCGCCCGTCTGCGCCGACTTACCCGAGCCGACGGTCCCGCCCGATTCCGAGCCCCTGCACCTCGTCGGAGGCGGCCTGGACAACAACGGTCACGGGCCGGCCGCCCGGCGGCACTACGCCCGCGGCCGGATGAGGTACTCGTCGGTACGGGCGACTGGTCTGCACCGAGCGCGCGCGTCCGCCCTTCGGGACGACGGACGAGCGGCTGGTCGCTGTCTTCCAGGCGGAGGTTCCGGCGGGGGCGGATCCTCTCGATCGCCGCGGGCCTGAACCCCGGCCTGTCGCGCTGGATGGCCCTCACCGTGCGACGCAAGGAAGTGGGAGCGTTGGGCACCTTGCCGGTGCTGGACGCCACGGGACGTCGGGCAGCTTTGCCGCGCAGGGGGCACTGGCTCTCAGGACGCAGCGGGGTCATCGCCGCCGCGCGCCATCCGGAGGCGCTTGGACGGCTGCGCGACGCGGGAGCGACGACCGTGTCGCCGGCCCAGGGCGGACCCGACGCTCTGGAGCAGGCGCTGGCCGATGCGATGTCCGAGACGTCGCCCGGTCTCGTGCTGGACTGCCTGTGGGGGCCTGTCACCAAGGCATACTTCGCCGCGCTGCGTCGCAGCGGCGGGAACACCGGGGCGAACACGCCCCACGTGTAGATCGGCTCGTCCGCTGGCTTGGAGGCGTCGCTGTCCGCGTGACCTTGCTGCGCAACGGGTGAATCCGGATCACCGGGAGCGGCGTCGGATCGCGATCAGCCGGGGGATGCTCGCCGAGGCGCCCGAAGTCATGGCCCGCCTCGCCGACGGATCCCTGCAACTGCCCTGCACCGCTTTCCCGTTGAGCCGGGTCGGTGAGGCATGGGCACGCACTGGCCGCAGCCGCGCGCCGTCGTCGTGGCGGATCGAGCCATCCATCCATCAGAACGTGATCGGAGAAAGGAAAGCCATGCAGAAGAGGGCACTAGTGGTAGGGCTCGGGATCGCGGGGATGTCCGCGGCCATCGGGCTGCGCCAGGCAGGTTGGACACCGGTGATCGTCGAACGGGCACCTGAGCGACGTACCGGGGGCTACTTCATCTTCATGTTCCCGGAGGGTGTGCGGGCTGCGGCCGACCTGGGGATCGCCGACCACCTGCACACCCGCAACCCGGAATGGCGACCGGGCGGGAACTCGTGGTCGGTGGATCGCCGGGGCAGGCGGAAGCCGGCTCTGGGATTGCTGGACGCGCCCAGCGGGCTGGCAGCGGTGTTGCGCAGCGACATCGAGGCCGCGTTGTGGCAGGGCATTACCGGCGACGGGACCGAGGACGCCGTCGAGGTACGGTTCGCGACCACTCCGGTCGAGATCACCGAGGGCGCCGGCGGAGTGCGGGTCCTGCTCGAGGACGCCGGCACCGGGAAGCAGTACCTCGAGGAATTCGATCTCGTGGTCGGCGCGGACGGGATGCGCTCGAGCGTGCGCCGGATGGTGTTCGGTCCGGACGAGGACTACCTGGCGAACTGGAAGGCGATGATCTGCGCGTTCCAGATGAAGGAGCAGGTTCCCACGTACGAGGCGAGCGACAGCATCATCGTCTCGCGCCCCAAGCGTGCGATGTGGGTGTTCGGACTCGCCGATCACGCGCCCTGCGCGTGGCTGACCTACCGCACCGACGACATTCCGGACCGGTTCGCCGGGCCGTCGATCGAGCAGGTGCGCGCGGCCTTTTCCGGGATGGAGGACGACCCCGTGGTGCGCCACGTCCTGGACTCTCTGGAGCAGGCCCCTGACCACGTGTTCGATTCGATCCATCAGGTGAAGATGGACCGGTGGAGTACGGGGCGGGTCGTGCTGGTGGGGGACGCGGCCTGGTGCATGAACACCTACTCGGCCATGGGCTCCTCGTCCTCGCTGCGCGGTGGCGCCGCACTGGGCGCGGCCCTGCGGGAGCACCCCGACGACCTCGCCGCCGCCCTGGACGCCTGGGAGGTCGGCCTGCGTCCCTACATCACCAGCCAGCGGCGCTCCGCACGGATCAAACAACAGCGGTTCGTACCGTCCAGCCGCCCGGTCCAGGTGCTGGTTTCGGGCGTTCTCGATCTGGTCCGCAGGGTCGTCCACCGCCGGCTGGCGGCGGAGTTCACCGCGGCTGCGGCTCCGACTGCGGCCGCTGTCCCCTCCGGCAGGACGCGGTGACGGCCATGCAGAAGAGGGCGTTGGTGGTGGGGCTCGGGATCGCGGGGATGTCCGCGGCGATCGGGCTGCGCCGGGCCGGTTGGACGCCGGTGATCGTCGAACGGGCGCCCGAGCGGCGCACCGGGGGCTACTTCGTCGGGCTGTTCCCGGAGGGCCGACAGGCCGCGGTCGACCTGGGTATCGCCGACCACCTGCACACCCGCAACCCGGAACGCGCGGCCGGCACGAATGCGTGGTCGGTGGATCGCCGAGGCAGGCGCAGGCCGGCTCTGGGATTCCTGGACCAACCCGGAGGGCCGGCAGCGGTGCTGCGCGGCGACATCGAGGCCGCGCTGTGGCAGAGCATCACGGGTGTCGAGGTGCGGTTCGCGACCACTCCGGTCGCGATCACCGAGGGGCCTGCCGAGGCGCAGGTCCTGCTCGAGCACGCCGACACCGGTGGCCAGTACCGCGAGAGCTTCGACCTGGTGATCGGCGCGGACGGAATGCGCTCAAGCGTGCGGCGGATGGTGTTCGGTCCGCACGAGGACCACCTGACCACGTGGAACGCGATGATCTGCGCCTTCCAGCTGAAGGAGCAGGCGCCCACGTACGAGGCGAGCGACAGCATCATCATCGCGCGCGCCAAGCGGGCGGTGTGGGTGTTCGGGCTCGCCGACCACGCGCCCACCGCGCTGCTGACCTACCGGACAACGGACATCCAGGAGCAGTTCAGCGGGTCGCGACTCGAGCGGCTGCGCGCGGTCTTCTCCGGGATGGACGATCCCACGGTGCGCCACGTCCTGGATTCCCTGGAAGAGGCCCCTGACCACGTGTTCGACTCGGTACACCAGGTGCGGATGCCGCGGTGGAGTACGGGGCGAGTCGTGCTGGTGGGGGACGCGGCCTGGTGCATGAACCTCTACTCGGGCATGGGCGCCACGTCCTCGCTGCGCGGTGGCGCCGCACTGGGCGCGGCCCTGCAGGAGCACCCCGACGACCTCGCCGCCGCCCTGGACGCCTGGGAGGTCGGGCTGCGTCCGTTCATCACCAAGCACCAGCGCGCCGCGCGGCTCAAGCAGCAGATGTTCGTCCCGTCCAGCCGTCGGGCCGAGGCGTTGCGCTCGGTCCTCGTCGGTTTGGCCCGCAGGGTCCGCGGCCGCCAGTCGGCGACGGAGTCGGGCGGTCCGCAGGACGTGGCGCTGTCAGGCACGTTGCGGTGACGACGGTGTCCGCATCGACGAGGGACGACGCGTGTCGCCGGACCTGGTGTGCTGAGGACATCGTGATAGCCGGGGGCTCGCGCCTCTGCTCGTGAGGAGTCAGAGGATCCTGTCCAGGAAACTGCGTCTCGCCCTTCCAGTAGCCGCGGCCGCCGTCATACCGCCCGGAACATCACACGCCATCGATAGCGTGAACTGCGGCCCGTTCGACTATCTGCGACCCGATGTGCGCTTCGAGAACGCCAACGGCCCACAGCCAAAGTTACTGCTTCGCCAACAAGGGCACCTACAGATTCACAGAGAGCGGGCCGGGCACCACCGTGTGGGTCGACAAGATCTCCACGGGAAACAACTGGGTCAACTATCACGACGCGAACGGGACAACCGTCGCCTACCGCAAGCACTACATCATCTCCTTTCCCACCAGGCCGCCCCACGTCGACTGGATCGAAATCCTGTAGCAGTACGGGTTGGCATGCTGCTGCCGGGCCTCGCTCACGCCGCCGCCCGGCAGCGGTCCCTGTTCGGTGTGGAGGCGTCCGGCGCCGGGCTGCCCTTGGCCCGTGACTGGGTCTTCATGGAACACCCGCCCGCCAGGATGCACATCGGACTTGTTGTGGACGAGGCAGGACCGTCCATGGCGGTGGTCCTGGACCAGACCCGGGCTGCTGCCACAGCCGGCTTCGGCGGCTGATACAGCAGGTGAACCGGACGGGGTCGACCCGAACCGATGACAGCCCCGGCATGCCGCC
Organism: Streptomyces violaceoruber; assembly: GCF_033406955.1. Lineage (NCBI taxonomy): Bacteria > Bacillati > Actinomycetota > Actinomycetes > Kitasatosporales > Streptomycetaceae > Streptomyces > Streptomyces violaceoruber. The sequence goes on from NZ_CP137734.1 coordinate 32,682, forward strand.
GAGTAAAGGACGATACTGCGGCACGCCCATCGAGAAACGAGGAGAAATTGCTGAATTCGCTGGTGCGCAAGAACCTGGCCATTGGGCTAGTGATCACGGCCGTCATGACGACGCTGTCAGTGTTCATGGCGGACGACGGCAGCAGGATGGCGGAATTCAAGATGTCCCTGATGGTGGGCTTTTTGGTGACGGGGGCAGTGACGGGGGGCACCTGGTTGGTCCAGCGGAAACGTTCGGCACCGTGACGGGCGTTGGAGCGCCGGCCCTGCACTTTTCGGCGCTCCAACGGCATCACCTTGTCAGTGAGCCTCGTTCATCCTGTGGTGACCGGTGAAATCGGCTGGTCAGCGGCTGCGATGGCGAAGCAGGGTCACGTCCCTCTGGTGACCTTCTGGTGGTGTAGGGATCAGTTGTCCGAGGCCGCCGCACGGATCAGCGTCTCAGTGCAGTTCTTGGTGCAGTGGGACGATGAGCGTGTGCCGCGGGTTCAGAGCTTGGCGCTGTTCGACGCCTTGGCCTCGACCGAGAGAACGTCGCACGCCAACCCCGGCAAGCACGGGGAGACCCCGGCATTCGAGCTGGAGAGCACGCTGAGGTTCTTCGCCCGGCACCTCGGCTGATACCGCCGCCTGCAGTCCACGACGCGCCGATCGAGAACCGGATCCCGATCGGCGCGTTCACTGAAACTGGTCGGCGTGGCCGACAGAGTTCAGGTTCGACACATCGACGATGACGAGGGACAGCGCCTGCTCGGATCATCCGCTGAGGCACCGATTCAGTGGTTACATGGCGGCGGGCACAGATGGCCCTCCTGTTCGCGCGGGGCATGGTGGGCCGAACGCGGGGGCAAGCACGAGGACCCCGCCCGGGAACCGCGCCGCAGGCGGCGGGCCATGTACAACCGCTACGGCGGTGTGCGCCACCTCTTCGCAGCCCTGGACCTGGCCCGGGACAAGCTCTACGGCTACATCAAGCCGATCAAGAAGCGCACCCAGTTTCTGGAGTTCTGCCGCTACCTGCGCACTCTCTACCCGGCCCAGGTCCGCATCGCGGTCGTCTGTGACAACTTCTCCCCGCACCTGACCACGAGGAAGTGCCGGCGCGTCGGCGACCAGGCCACCGCGAGCAACGTCGAGATCGCCTACACGCCGACGAACAGCGCCTGGCTCAACCGCATCGAAGCCCAGTTCGCCGCCCTGCGCTACTTCACCCTCGACTGCACCGACCACACCACCCACAAGGAGCAGGGCAACATGATCCGCCGCTACGTCATCTGGCGAAACCGCCACGCCGACGACCAACGCCTACAGGAGGTCGTCGACAGGGCGAACGTTGCCTGACGCAGCACCAGCCAGGTGGGACCGGCTCCTCCGAAGAGCCCGTCGCGGACACGTCCACCGGGAACTCCTTCCAGCACACGGTGCGGCCCGGGCGCTGGACCATACGCCCCCCGGAGAACGGCGGAGTCGCCGTTGTGGGCCGAGGACGCGAGGACGACCAGGACACTCAGTTCCCTTCCGTCCAATTGGTCAGGGCTTTCGAGGGGCTTGCCCGTTGGTGCGTGTATGCGTCACGGTGCACCGGGGTGAGTCCGGATCGCTTCCAGTCCGCCGATGACCATGGCCACGGAGAACTCGGTCGCGGTGGGCAGGTCGTAGCGCGAGTGGTCCACTGATGCGGTGTAGGCGGGAAGGGTCTCGCGAATGTGGTCGGACATGACGGGGGCCGGCAGCCCCTGGGCGAGACCGAACGCCTGGAACTCGACCATGGCGACGACCAGGCGCAGTTGGTCTCGCCGGAAGCCTCCGTCGATCAGTGCGGCGAACATCGGCTCGTAGACCGCGATGGAACGGTCGCAGGCTACGGCGGTGGTGGAGAGGAGCGGCAGGATGCGTCGGTGTCTGGCGTAGAGGGCGGTGAGCCGGCGCAGGAGGTTGGCCACGGCCTCGCGCCAGTCGTGCGCCGGCCCGACGGACTCCATCCGTTCCAGCATCCGCAGCCGGGCGAGATCGATGACCTCCGCCCGGCCTGTGACATGGGAGTAGAGCGAGGACGGGGCGACGCCGAGGTGCCGGGCCAGCTGAACCATCTGCACGTCGCCAGTACGGTCGACGAGTTCGATCGCGCCGTCCGCGATCCGTGCAGCAGACAACAGCTGCGTCTTCGGTCTGGCCACGCCCTGCACCCTCATTTCTCGTCGAATGATTCAGCGCAGCAGGTAGCCGCGCTCCTCCAGCGTACGGCGCAGGTTCTCACGCCCATCCATGTAATCCAGGCCCGTACTCACCACGACGGAGTGGCTCCATGTCTTGTCACGCAGTCCGTACTCGGCGCGGAAGGCCTTGAACGCGGTCTCGTAGTCCTCGATCCACTCCTCGACCGGCCGTGTCCGGTAGCGCTCGCGATGCAGCACGACGTCCTGTGCCGGACGGGGATGCACCGCACTGGGGCGGTGCGGGTCCGGGGTACCGACGGCCATGCCGAACACGACGTAGGCGTACGCGGGAAGTCCGATCAGGTCGGAGAGCTCCTTGGCGTGGTTGCGCAGCGAGCCCAGGTACACGCCTCCCAGGCCGATCGCCTCTGCCGCCACAAGACCATTCTGGGCGGCCAGGGCCGCGTCGACCGACGCCATCAGGAAGGCGTCGACGTAGTCGGTGACGACGGGCTTGCCGCCCTGCTCGACACTGATCGCGTGGCTGCGCGACATGTCCGCTATCCACAGCAGCACGCTGGGGGCCTGGGCGACGAAATCGAACCCGGTGAACTCCGCGCCGTGTGTCAGCCTTGCGAGTTCGGCCTTCGTCTCCGGGTCCGAGACGGCCACGAGACTCCACTGATGGAGGTTCGACGACGTGGACGCCGACTGGGCGGCCGCCACCACCGTCTCCAGAGCGCCGTCGGGCAGTGGCTCGTCGGTGAACGCGCGCACTGAGCGGTGCGCGAGCAGCGCTTCGATCTGCTCGTTCCAGATGATGTTCGCCGGCGCCGCCTGCTGCCCGTAGCGGGCTTCCAGGAGTGCGTCGCGCTGTGACGAGTCAGTCATGGCTGTCCTTCCGTTATCCGAATCAGATTCGGTTAAGGCAACCAGGGCCATGCCGAGTCCATTCCCCGATTTCCTGACCGACCGTCAAGAAGCTACAAGTGCCGCGCTGGTGTCACACCTGGCCCACCGCACTCCCGCCGCGTCGAGGTCAACTGTGTTTCGCAGTCGGCGGCCTGTCGGTCGGGCAGCACGTCGATGCGCGCGCCTGTTTCGGCGTCGATGACGATCGTGGCGTACCGGTCCGGCGGCGCAGGGCGAAGTCGTCGACACCCCTACCACTCTTGGGGTCCGCACCGCTGGTACGTGGATGCGCCGCAGCAGCCGCAGGGCGGTGGCGAACGACACGGGCGTGGCCAGTGACCGGGTGAGCCGGGGGGGGGCCGCCCGGCCGCACGACTCCTTCACCACCTTGCAGACCTGGCCGGTCAGCCGTGTGGTGCGGCGCTGGAGACGTTCCAGCAGCCCGGGGACCTGTCCACGGAAAGTCTGTCTTCGGCATCCCAGGACCGGACACACCGTGCCCCGCACACCGGACAGGGCAACGAAAAACCCCGGGTTCAGGCCACGACCCGGATCACCTCACCACCATCCACCACCTCCTCGATGACCAGCGACGCAAGCCCCGAAAACACTGTCCCCGCAAAGGAGTTGACGTCGCGCATGTCATGTCAACGAGACTCGCCACACCCCGTCACACCCCGTCACCACCGACTATGGAACGGAGCCGTTCCTGCCGTGGGCGGGTGACGGCACCGGCCCGCACAGCTATGTGGCATCCGTTTCACGAGCAGCGGTCACGGCGTAGTCGGTCGGGGTCCGGCCGTAGTACTTGCGGAAGGCGCGCGCGAAGTGGCCACTGTCGGCGAACTGCCAGCGGGCGGCTATCTCCGTGACGGTCATGCGCCGGTGCGGTGCGACGAGCGCGCGGCATGCCTCCTCGAGGCGGCGGCGCCGGATGTAGCTGCTCAGCGGTCGCCCTTCCCTGGCGAAGGCCCGTTGGAGCGTACGCGGGGAGACGTTCAACTCCCGGGCGAGAGCCGAGGGGGACAGGGCGGGGTCGGTGAGCCGGCGGTCGGCCAGGTCTCGCGCGGCTTGGGCCAGGGCCGGCGACAACAAGGGCTCCACGTCGTCCAGGCCGCCCCCGGCTGCGGCCCGGGCCAACTCGGCCAGAGTGCTGCGGGCGGCGTCGGTCCCGGCCGGCCCGAGACGGTCCAGCATCCGGCCCACCATGGTGGCGTGCGCCGTCAGCAGCCGCACCTCGGCGGTGTCGGCCGGACGGGAGGCCGGCCCGGCCCGTTGGGGCCGCACCTCTGCGGCGGGCAGGACAAGTACCTGCACGACGGTGCGTGGCGCCGCGGAGAAGTGGGACAGACTTCCCGTCTGTACCAGCAGGCGGCCGGCCGGTGCCGTGTGCTCGGCCCCTCCCGGTTCACCAAACCGCCAGGCCCCCCGGTGGACGATCCACAGGCGTACGTGATCGTCGGCCCCGACCCGTCGGCCCCCCGTCCGCAGGGCGGCCGCGGTCTCGAAGCGGTTGAACATCATGTCCCGCACCCGGAACCCGCGGGAGCGCGCCGAGAACCCGGACACGGTCGTCCGGCGGAAGGGCGCCAGGGCGAAGGTCTCGCCCATCCTGCTCCGCCACTCGTGTGCGAAGACGCTGAAGGCGTTCGCACCGCTCACGTCCGCCGAGAAAGTACCGCTCATCGTTGTCGCGAATCTCCCGTTCGAGCTGACGCACCGGTCCGAGGCGCCGGGACCACACGCTTCCTACCCTTGTTCCGGCATACATCGAAGATCCGACATCCGCGGTCCGGAATGTCGATACAAGGGTAACGAGGTGGCGAAATTGAGCACGCTCGCGATCGTGGGCGCAGGTCCTCAACTCGGGCGCGCGATCGGCCGGCGGTTCGCCGTCGAAGGGGTCGACGTGGCGCTGATCGCCCGCAGCCGCACGACGCTGCAGGCAGTGGCCGACGAGTTGTCCGACACGGGCGTGCGGGCCGAGGTCTTCCCCGCCGACGTGACCGACCGTCCCGCTCTGCACGCCGCGCTCACCGCAGCCGAGGAGCGGCTGGGACCGATCGACATCCTCGAGTACTCGCCCGCGCCGTCCCCGGCCGACCTGCGCCGGGCGCCGCTGGTCGAGGCCACGAAGGTCACCGTCGACTCGGTTCTGGCTCAGCTGGACCTCTATCTGCTCGGGGGCGTGGCGGCGGTGCAGCACGTCCTGCCCGGCATGCTGGAACGCGGCACGGGGACGATCCTCGTCAGCAGCGGGGCGGGATCGGGGCCGGTGATCGCCCCGCACGTGGCGAACGTCCAGATCGCCACCGGCGGGATGCGCAACTGGATCCTCAATCTGCACGCGGCGCTCTCCGGCACCGGCGTCTACGCCGCGCACGTGGCGATCGCCGCCTACATCGGCCAAGGGGGCCACGACTCCCAGCCGCAGACGATCGCCGACGCCTACTGGCGGCTGCACACCGGACGCACCGAAGCAGAACTGGTCATCCAGGATCTGCCGGACGACTACCTGGACCGGGGACTGGCCGACAAGTTCGTCGAGCCCTGAGGCGCCGGCGGCTGCACGGCCGAAGCACGCGGAGAACGGTGACAAGGGACCGGGCGTGGGAGTTCCCGTCGACGGGCGCCGGTCTGCTGCCCGGCGCAGGCGTGGTTCACGGCCCCGCGGCCCGGGAGATCGCCAGACTCGCCCTGCGCAGCGCCGTCACGGCCGCGGTACGGGGCCCGCCCTCATCGGGGGCGACCAACGACAACGCGCCCAGTGCGTCGCCGCGGCGGTTCAGGATCGGGGCGGCGACGGTCGACATGGCGGTGGGCCCGGAGCGAAGGGGGTTGGGTACCGTCACGGCGCAGACGCCGTCCGTGCGTACGGTGGCCAGGAGCCGGCGGACGCAGGCCGCGTCGTCCGCGCCGGCCAGCGCTTCCATCCGTATGCGCCCGGGGGCGTGCGCCAGCAGGGCGATGCCGATGCCGGTCCCGATGAGGGGGAGGCGTCCGCCGACCCGGTACTTGACCGCCGCCGCGCCCCGTGCGGACAGCCGCTCGACCAGAACCGCCTCGTCGCCTTCGCGCACGGCGAGGAGGATGTGCTGGCCGGTGACCCGGTGCAGGTCCTGCATGAACGGCAGCGCGGCGGCGCGCAGTCCGTGGCCGCGGGGTGCCAGCGAGGCGATCTCGAGCAGTTGCAGGCCGACGACGAAGTCGCCGTTGTCGAGGCGTTCGAGGGCTCCTACGTCCGTCAGCTGGGCCGCGATCCGGGAGGTGGTGCTCTTCGGAAGGCCCGCTCGGGCCGCGAGTGTGTGGAGTGCCAGGCCCTCGCCTGCCTCGGTGAAGGCACCCAGGACCCGGAAGGCCCGCTCCAGGACCGGCTCACCGTGCAACGGCCTGCCTGAGCGTGGGACTTGGGCCGGTGTTCCACTCATCGGAACCGGCGGTGCGCGTCGTCTGCCACGGTTCGAATAATAGCTCTGTGACGTGCCCACCCGGTGAGGGCGGGCGCCGGCTCTGATCACCGGCGCCGGGCCGCGGGAAGCGCCGTCCGCCCGTAACGACGGGCAGCACAGACCGAGGAGACCACAATGGTGACCAGCCCCGCGCTGCGCGACGTCCACGTCCCGCACGCCTACCCCGAACAGCAGGTCGATCTCGGCGAGATCACCATGAACTACGCCGAGGCCGGTGACCGGGGCCGGCCCGCCGTGCTGCTGATCCCCGAGCAGACGGGGTCCTGGTGGTCGTACGAGGAAGCGATGGGCCTCCTCGCGGAGCACTTCCACGTCTACGCCGTCGACCTGCGGGGCCAGGGACGCAGTAGTTGGACCCCGAAGCGGTACAGCCTCGACAACTTCGGCAACGACCTGGTCCGGTTCATCGCCCTGGTGGTGAGGCGGCCCGTCGTCGTCGCGGGCAATTCCTCCGGCGGCGTCCTCGCGGCGTGGCTGTCGGCGTACTCCATGCCCGGTCAGATCCGCGGCGTCCTGTGCGAGGACCCGCCGTTCTTCGCCTCCGAACTCGTCCCCGCACACGGTCACTCGGTCCGGCAGGGGGCGGGCCCGGTGTTCGAGCTGTTCCGCACGTATCTCGGCGACCAGTGGAGCGTGGGTGACTGGGAGGGGTTCCGTCGCGCGGCCGGCGCCTCGGCGTCGCCGATGGCGCGGTCCTTCGTGGCGGACACGATCCCGCAGCACCTGAAGGAGTACGACCCGGAATGGGCCCGGGCCTTCTACGAAGGGACCGTCGGGCTGAACTGCCCCCACGAACGCATGCTGAACCGCGTCAACACGCCGGTGCTCCTCACGCACCACATGCGCGGCACCGACCCGGAGACCGGGAACCTGCTCGGGGCGCTCTCCGACGAACAGGCCGCGCAGGCCAGGCGGTTGTTGGAATCGGCAGGGGTGAAGGTCGACTACGAGTCGGTGCCGGACGCGTCACACATGATGCACCAGTCCGACCCGGCGCGGTACGCCGAGATCCTCACGCCGTGGGCGGCCGCGCTGGCCCCGTGACCGGGCGCCGAGCGGGCAGGCGCGGTCGGGCCTCGCCGCAGCTCCACGGCCGGGGGCTCAAACCCGCGGCCAGGAGATGGCGGGTCTCTTTGTCACCAGCCCGCAGGTGAACTCCGCCGTCTCCAGGAGCCGGCGCGTCAGCCGGACCCCGGTGACGTGGTGCGCCAAGGCGAACTTGGCCCGGGTGAGGCTCTTCACCTCGTCCTCGTCCTCGTCCGCGTCCGGGCCTTCCATCGGCCCGAATCCCACCTTGCGCATGACGTCGAGCAGGTCGTCGGGGTGGCTGCCTCCACGGCAGTAGGGTTCCTCGTCGTAGGACATCCGGACGGACCCGCCCACGTACGAGTAGAACGGCCCCACGGGTGAACCGTTGGCCATGTGGGAGACCTCTTCGAAGGCGTGGTCCTCCGGGCGGTACAGCTCGATCGTCCACTCGCGGAGCGCGCTCAGCCCCGGTCACCGCCGTCTCGGCGGTGACCGGGGCTGAGCCTTCCGTTCCCCCAGGAGTTCCTCCGGGGGGCAGTCTGCACGTGCGACGGCCAGCAGGGCGACTGCGGGCAGCTCGTGGTGCCGGGCACACCCTGTGCCGAGACTGCATCGCCTGGCCGCGCTGTGCCAACGGCTGCGGCCGAGTCCTCGACCCGGAGACCGGCCGCGTGGAGTGCTGTTCGTGCGCGGGCGTGCTCGGGTTGTCGGGGATGGCCGGCGGCCCGCCGCCGTTCTGACACATCCAGCCTCCGGCGCCTCGGGGCGGTTCACCGGTGGCGGCGTACGGGAGCGGGGGCCCCGTACGCCGACGGCGGCCGCGCGGAGACGGCCGCGTCAGACAACGGGCCTCGCTCGCCTGGTCAGGCACTGCGGGTCATGTCCCACAGCTGATTCGTGTTTCCGTTGCACGACCACTGGATGACGTTGGCGTTGTTCGCCTTGTTGGCCCCCTGCACGTCCACACACTTCTTCCGGGTGAGCGGCTTGGTGTAGAGCGGCGTCCGGCTCAGACGGCCGGGGATGAAAGCGAAGGACTGATTGGTGGCTCCCACACAGGTGTACTGGTCGATGTTCGCCCCGTTGGCGCCGCTGGCGCCGTGCACCGTGAGGCACCTGCCACTGCCGATGTTCTGCAGGACCACAGACGCCAGCGCCCCGTCGCCGCCGGTCATCACCATGCGCCACTGCTGGTTCCGGGCGCCGACGCACTGGTACTGGTTGACGTTCGCGTTGTCTGCGCCACTGGCCCGGTAGACCGTCAGGCACTTGCCGCTGTGCTTGTTGACGAGGTACCTGACCGTACTGTCCTGCGCGGCAACGGACCGCTCAGGCCCGGTGTCTGCGGCGCTGCTGCTCGGTGTCGAGCGTGCCCGCCAATGAGCGTGGCTCGGCCAGGTCGGCGTGCTGCCACGCCGGCCCCGGCCGGGAAAGCATGTGCCGGTCGGGTGGAGTACGGCCCAGGAGACGCAGCTCGGCGATACGGCCGCCGGTGCGGGCTCGGAGAAGACCGGACAGTACCGCTGACCCGATGAAGCCGGAGGACCCACCCTGTCATCGCCACGCGAAGCAGTCTCACCCGGTTGCCCCGTTCCGGTCGTTGGGAATGGTGAGTCGCCCGATGACTTCGGTCGGCGCGAAGGCGGGCAGCAGGCAGTGCCACAGGTCGGCGATGAGTGCGGGCAGGTCGGCCCAGTTGCTGGCCGCCTGGGACATGATCTGGGTGCCGGTGAAGGAGGCCACGACCAGGCGCGCGGCGGCCGTCACGTCGACGAACGGATGGAGCTCCCCCCGAGCGTGGGCCTCGACCAGCTCCGAGCGGAACTGGTCTACCCAGTAGTCGTAGATGGCGAACTCGCGCAGACCTTCCTCGGTGGTGTCCACGGCCAGCCGGATTCCGGCCCGCAGCAGCGTGTTGGTGCGGATCTCGGTCGCCAGATGCCCGGTCATGTCGAGGACCTGCTGCAGGCCCGGTTCGGTCCGGGGGAAGTGGACGTCCGTGGCCTGCTCCAGGATGACGGCTCTGGCCAGATCTTCCTTGGACTTGAAGTGGAAGTACATGGCACCGGCGGTCAGCTCGGCCCGGTCGAGGATCCGGTTGATGCTGGCTCCGGCGTAGCCGGACACGTCGAAGACCTCTGCTGCTGCCCGCAGAAGTTGCTCGCGCGTACGGATCGCCCGCTCCTGCTTGGCTCGTTCTCGTTTGTGCTGTGTCACCGGATGCTCAGATCCCTCGACTCTCTCGACAAATAAAAAGAATGACCTCTATGTTAGCCGCAGGCCTCAAGGACTCCGGCTGGAGCCTCGAGCGGACCGCGCTGCGCAGCGAACCGACAGGAGCCGAGATCGAGCTGCGTTTCAGCACCACCGACGTCAAGTACCGCAGCATCCCGGTGCGGAGATCGATGACTCCTTCGGGGGTGCACAAGGCGTGTGGCCGGGCGTCCAGAAGGGAGGCACTGAGGACCATTCCGGGTGCGGACCTGGCTTGTTTCAGCATGGCGTGCATTCCCGCGGTCGACAGCGCGCGACGCCGGTTGCGCTCCAGCGCGGAGGCCGTGTACCGACCGTGAGGGTCGGTCGTCGCGAACGCCTCGGCCATCTCGCCGGCGGCCCACAGCACGGCGTCGTCCCCGTCGCTCTCCCAGCGATAGCCGGACTACCGGTACCAGCCGAGGCCCGGCACGTAGCGGCAGGTCCTTCCGTGCAGGGCGACGAACAGCTTGGCGTTACCCCGGTCGCTGAGACTGTCCGGCAGCAGTCCGCGCTCGGACGCCCCGTCCGGGCGGGTCACGCGGAGCCCTGCGGTGCGATGCGAGGACCCGTCGGTCATCAGGGGCCGAGCCCGCCGGGTCGCTTTCAGGGACTCGCAGTTCGAAGCACACAAGCGGGTCCCTTCAGCGACTCAAGCGACTCAAGTTCGGGATGTGTGGCCCCAGCTGCCGGCCCGTCGGCCCTGGCCCTCCGTGCCCGGGTGGGCGTATGCCGTCATCGCACTTAAATATAGAGGGTGTTCTTTTTGTTGTCGAAGGCTGTCCCGGCCCCGGTGCATCGGTGATGCCGTGCGTCCACTGCGGGGCCTTCGTCCGCCCGCCGCCCTCCCCGGTGCGGGAGGAGCGTCAAGTCGTGGGAGCCGCAGCCGGGTTCTGACGCATGCCGCGGGGCGCCAGGCAGTGGACGCGGGGCTCGGGCGGAGCACTCGGGATGCGGCAGTTGCGCACCGCGTCGACGTAGGCGGCGACGGCGTCCCTGTTCCGGATCAGGGACTGGATGCGCTCCGTCATCTGGTCGCGCTCGAGCTCCAGCGTCGCGATCATCTCGGGGGTGGCGTTCGCGAGGTGGATCGTCCGGGGCTGGTGCAGGCACGGGAGGATCTCCTTGATGATCCGGGTCGGCAGCCCGGCCTCCAGCAGACCCCTGATCTGCAGGACCCGGTCCACCAGGGCGTCGTCGTACTCGCGATAGCCGTTGGAGGAGCGCTCCACGGCGATGAGCCCTTGCTCCTCGTAGTAGCGCAGCAGCCGGCGAGGGGTGCCGGTGCGCTCCGACAGCTCTCCGATACGCATGTGATCGACCTCACACCTCTTCGCGTTGACCTTCACACATGTGTGAAGCCCTGAGCATTCACACCATGTCAATTAGCGAAAAAGAGGCCGCCGTTGCTCCCGGAGCGGTGAGCGACACGGAAAGGCCCCAAGGACTGCCCATGCTGGCGCTGCTCGCGCTGGCCACCGCCGTCTTCATCACCAGTCTCACCGAGACCCTGCCGGCCGGTCTGCTGCCCGCCATGAGCCAGGATCTCGGGGTGAGCGAGTCCGCGACCGGGCAGACCGTGACGATCTACGCGCTCGGGACCGTGCTGACCGCGATGCCGCTGGCGGCCGCCACCGCCGGGTGGCGGCGCAAGCGTCTTCTGATGACAGCGATGGCGGGCGTCGCGGTGGCCAACACGGTCACGGCCGTCTCGGAGGTGTACGCGCTGACCATGGCCGCACGCTTCGTGGCGGGCGTTGCGGCCGGTCTGGCCTGGGCGCTGCTGGCCGGCTACGCACGGCGCATGGCGCCCCCGCATCTGCAGGGCAAGGCGATCGCGATCGCCATGGCCGGCATTCCGCTCGCCCTGTCGCTGGGAGTCCCCGCCGGTACCTTCCTCGGCAAGGTGATCAGCTGGCAGGCGGCGTTCTTCACCATGACCGGCCTCACCGTGCTGCTTCTGGTCCTGATCGCGGCGCGTGTTCCCGACTACCCGGGACAGCGGGCCGGGGGACGCACCTCGATGATGGGTGCCCTCAAGGTCCCCGGCGTCATGCCGGTCCTGGCCGTGACACTGATCTTCGTGCTGGCCCACACCATCCTCTACACCTTCATCGCCACCTTCCTGGACAGCGTGGAGATGGGCGACTCCACCGACCTCGTGCTGCTGGTCTTCGGCGTGGCCTGCCTGGTGAGCATCTGGGTCGTCGGCGCGCAGATCAACCACCGGCTGCGCGGACTGATGATCGCCGCGACCCTGCTGATCGCCGTCGCCGCCGCACTGCTGGCCGTACTGGCCGACAGCCCGGTACTGGTCTACGCCGCCGTGGTGCTGTGGGGTCTGGGCTGGGGCGGCGCGCCCACTCTTCTGCAGACGGCCGCCAGCGACGCGGGCGGGGCGGAGCAGGGCGACAATGCCCAGGCCATGCTGGTGACCCTGTGGAACGTGGCCATGGCCGGTGGCGGAATCGCCGGTGGAGTCCTCCTCGACGCGGTCGGCGCCGGTTCCTTCCCGTGGACCATCCTGGTGCTCCTGGCGCCCGTTCTCGTCATCGCCCTGGCGGCCCGAAACCACGGCTTCCCCGCCAAGCGTGCCGCCGTCGACTCGTGAACACCGACCCCGCACGCCGGGCGTCCCCGGCGGACCTCACCGCAGGGGACGCCCGGCCGGGGTGCCGCCCCGGAGCGGTTCGGTGATCGCCCGTGCTCATCGGAGAGCTCTCGCAGCGCACCGGCACCCCGACCCGGCTGCTGCGCTACTACGAGGACCAGGGCCTCATCCGGCCGCACCGCAGGCCGGGCGGTTTCCGTGAGTACGCCGAGGCGGACGTCCGGACCGTACGGTGCATCCGCACCCTGCTGGCCGCCGGGATCGGCACCCTCACCATCGCCGAACTGCTGCCGTTCCTGCTGGGCGACGCGCGGATAGAGGAGTCGGGATGCCCGGAGCTGCTCCCCGAGCTGTACCAGGTCCACCGGCGGGTCAGCGACGCCATAGCGAACCTGCTGGCGGCACGTGACGTGCTGGACAGCGTCATCGCCGCCGCCCGCAGCCTGAACTAGGCCGCACCGGGTGCCGACCGTTCCGCCGGCCCCGGCGCCGCCTGAGAGACCGCCGGCGCCCCGGTTCGCGGCCGCCACGACGGCGGCCGGCGAACCGGGGACAGTGGCGGCGACCGTCCCGGCGCTACATCCCCCGGGCGCGGGGACGAAGGCTTGCATCCGGTGGGTTTTCCGCCCGCCGGATGCAAGCGCACACCGCCTCGGCGCCCGACAGCACGTCGGAGCCAGAGCCCTGCCGCGACGGGTGCCCGGCCGCGAGCCGGGTTCAGCCGTGACCGCCGCGGCCGTGACCGCCGTGGCCGCGCTCGTACTGCGCGAGCAGGGTGCGCAGACGCCGGCGCCCGCGATACAGCCGGGAGGAGACGGTTCCCGGCTGGATGCCGAGCATCCGGGCTATCTCCTGATACGACATGCCCTCGACGTCGGCCAGGTAGACCACCCTGACGAAGTCCTGCGGGGTGTCCCGCAAGGCCCGAAGCAGCTCTGGGTCCGGGATCCTGCTCAGGACCCGGGCCTCGGCGGACGCCAGGGAGGCGGCGTCGTCGCCGACGACGCCCACCATCTGCCAGTCCTCGAGATGGGGCGTCGGGGAGCGCGGCGGCTCCGTCTGCTTCTTGCGGTAGGACGTGATGTAGGCGTTGGTCATGATGCGGTACAGCCAGCCCCACAAGTTGCTCCCGGGCTGGAACTGGTGGAAGGACCCGTACGCCTTGGCGTAGGTCTCCTGCACCAGGTCCTCGGCATCCTGCGGATGCCGCGTCATCCGCAGGGCGGCGCGTTCCATCCGACGGTGGTAGGCCAGAGCCTCCCGTTCGAAGCGGCGGGTGCGCTGCTCGTCGCGCTCGTCGTGCTCCCTGCCGGAAGCGGGCTCTTCACACGGGGCAGCTGTCGTCGTGGTCATGGCGAGGCGTCCTTTGCCGTGCCGCATCAGGTGCCGGCGGTTCGGGCGAGGGTGAGCGCGCCGCGGTGTGCGTCGCGCGTCAGGTGGCTGTAGACGCCGGCAGCCGACGCCATCGTCATGTGGTGGTGCCAGCCGGGGAACGACCGTCCCTCGAAGTCGAGCAGCCCGAAGTCGTCCTGGAGCCTTTGCAGTGCGACGCGGGTGAGGTCCGGCCGCTGCAGCAGTGCCAGAAGCTGGTCCACTCGGCGGTCCACGAGGTTGGTGATCCAGTAGCGGGTGGCACGGCGCCGGCCCGGGGAGTGCTCGGCCAGCAGGCGGAACGCGCCCAGCGCACCGACACCGAGGGCACCGGGCAGGCGAACGAGAGAGCGGGAGACGTCCACGTGCCGGGCCCTCCCGTGGGGTCCCTCGGCCACCGCGAAGGGATGCCGGGTGCCGATGCCGCGCAGGTGCTGATGGGCGCTCACCGGCTGCTGCCCGAGGTGCCCCACCCTCGTACCCCGGTCGGTCCGTCCCACGGGCAGGACCCGCTGGTCGGGTCGGACCTCTATGAGGAAGTCCCTTTCGCGCAAGGCGAGGTGGAGAGCCAGCCGCGCGGTGTCCGTGGCGGCTCGCCGGTCCACGACGAGCGGGGCGGAGGCGGAGAGCCGCAAGGAAGCGAGGCGGTCGCACAAGTCCAGGACGTGCGCCCACACCGGCTGTGCGCCGACCGTCGACGGGATGCGGGCGCGCAGGCGCCTGCGCGGGTCGCCGGACCAGTTCTCGTCCAGCAGGAGTTGCCAGTCCACCGGCACGCTGGCCGTCGCAGAGGTGAGGAACAGCCCGATTCCGACCTGGCAGTTGAGCGTGCGGCCGGTCTCGGCGACGAACCTGCGGTGCACCCCGACCGTGTGTTCACCGCGCTTCTCCGCCAGCACCACGCCGATGGTCCAGGCGTCATTGGGCAGGTGTGCGGCGGCCTTGCGTGCCAGAGCGGCCCGCGCGTCGTTCCAGTCCCAGGGGCTGGCGCTGATGAACTGCTGCAGGGCCGGGGAGGCGCCCGGCGCGGTGGTGGCGGCCCGGGCCATGCGCTGGATGGTCTTCTTGCCCTGCACGGTCAGCAGCCCGTGCAGATAGGCGCCGGCCCACCGGCGCTGGTCACGCCGGGGCAGGCAGCCGAAGACGTCGTCCACGAAGCCGGTGAAGTCGGCGTCGGCCCCGCTCGGTCCGCAAGCCCAGGGCTCCGGCCCCGGGTGGTGTACGGGCATGTTGGAGATCCCCTCGGTGAGTCCGATGGCCGGTACGTCCTCAATAAAAGATACAGAATGTTTGCTATGTTTCTAGTCCGGGGCCGGTCGGCCTCTCCTACTTCGGCAAGTCTGGGAACGGATCACTTGCGGGCCGACGCAAGCGTCGGTCCTCGGGCGCGTTGCGTAGAGGCCCTCTTCGACCCACCGGTTGACCGGGCCTCAGCTGACGCAGCAGCAGGAAGGCATGGCTGGTCGAGTCTGTGGCTCAGGCAGCACACACGCACCTGCACGATCGGCACCTCGCCATCGTGGTGGACCGATTCATGGCTGAGGTGTTGATATTGCTTTCCGCCGGGCCACCGATGACAGTGGACGTAGGGCACGGCCGGGTGATCAAGGTGCGAGGACTGTCACGAACACTGAAGGCTCTTGCACCGAGGCAACCACCACTGAAGGCCCCTCGCCGACCCCGCGCAACCGCTTGAACCGCACAGACTCCCAGCGATGCCGGCATGCCCGCGGCGAGTAATTGCCAATGGTCGTGGATGAGTTGAGCTCGCTCAGGCGGTGATGGGCACCTGTCCTTCTTCCCGGCATGCCCGGATACCTGTGCGAGGATCGCGGCGTGAACGATCTACGCTTCCGTCTCGCTGACGATGCCGATCTCGTCTCCGTCGTTCGTCTGCGCGACGACGCGGCCCGCTGGATGCTTGCCCAAGGTGTCACTGGCCAGTGGCAGCCTGGTGAGCTGGGCGAGGATCACTTCCGCCGGATCATGAAGAGCGGGGAGGTGTGGTTCGCGGAGGCCGCCGATCGTGTGGTCGGGGCCTGGGAGCTCTGGTGGGAGGACGAGGACGCCTGGGGGCCGCAGCCGCCGACGGCCGGCTACGTGCACCGGCTGATGGTGGACCGCGGAAGTGCCCCGGCCGGGACAGGACGGCAGCTTCTGCGAGTCGCGGAGCGACGCGTGGCCGAGGCGGGCCGACCGTTGGTTCGCCTGGACTGCCTGGCCACCAACGCACGCCTGAGTGCGTACTACCTCAACGCCGGCTACCGGGTTGTGGGACACAAGGAGGGCAAGCGGCAGCCGGGCGGTACGCCCAAGTCGTTCACGCTCCTTGAGAAGTCCGTACGGGATGACTTGAGGTAGGCGAGGAGGGCCTCGGGCGCTCAACGAGTTGGCTGCGTTCGATGCCAGTGTGCGGTCCAAGCTGGAGCCGCTGCGCGGGTGCGCGCCGCCCGCCTTGAGGCCTTGGCGGACCTGGCTTGCGCGGCCTGGACAATGACGTACTCGACCCTGTGATCGTCACCGGCTGCGCCACCCGCACGCACAAGCTCACTGTCGGCCAGAAGACCGCCAACCGCGTCCTCGCCGTGGGACGCGCACCGGTCGAGCACGGCTTCGCCCACCTCAAGAAGTGGCGGATCCCGACAAACCCCGCACCGGTCCGGCCCGCGCCACCTGTCTCCTGCGGGCTCTGCTTGTCCTGACGAACCTCGAAGTCAACCGCTGAGGGATCCACTCAGCAGGCGGGCTGAGTGGTTTCCAGGTCCTTGAGGAGGCTGGAGTGGGTCGGCTGCCACCTCGGAGCCAATCGCTGACGTTTCAAGTTGGTGGAGGCTCAATGGAGGACACGATGACTGGCGGCTTGAAGTGGATCGGGCAGCACACCTTCGAGCCGCCGACGCGTGGCAGTACGCGACGTCCCGCGGCCTTTCATTGAGCGCGGAGGTGCGCATCTGACGCCCTGCATGTACGGGACTTCGGGAGACTGGGCGTACGTGCTGGAGCGGGGCCGCGTGACGGCGCGGTGGCAGCGCCACCGGAAGTCCATCGCCCAGCGCTTCGTCCTCGGCGTGACCGGTGGCACCGGATCGGGATGCGTCACCCGGCTCGTCCTGTACGTTCAGCACGGCGTCTGACCCGGGACTGGGGCTGGCACGCCGTGTTGTACGCCCGCGCCGTGCCAGCCCGCCCCATTGCTTCTACGCCCCCAACCCGGCCGCGAACGCGCCGGCGTCCAGCCGCCGAAGCCCGGCCTGAACCGTGCCGCCGTGCGCACGCCGCACACCGCACACCGCACACCGCAACCTCGTCCTGCGGATCGTCGGCGTACCCCTGCGACCGTACGCGCTCCTCCCCCGCACCTGACCCTGGCAGCTGGCGCGGTCGCGGATTCGTCAACTGCGGCCACACCGAACCCGAGTTCGTCCGGCACATGATCCAGAACTCCTTGCCTTCCCCGGTGCCGCCACGTGTTTACTTGGCGCATGACCGACAAGATGAGTCACAGCAATGTCCACCTGACCACGGCTCCCGCTCCCGGCGCCGAGATGGTCGAGCCGTACGGAGGTGGGACGGGATTTCGGTTCAAGATCCGCAACGTGAAGATCGATGGGCGGGCCGACGTGGTGCACGTCCGCGGAGGAGGTTCGCACGAGGTCACTTTCGACCTGCTGCACGACTGCTCGGAGTGCGGCAACGCCATCAACCAGGTGATCGTCGGCCTGGCGGGCCAGGACCAGGCCCAGGCATCGGTGTGGAGCGGCAAGCAGCGCAGCGGGGGCGGCGTGAAGGTGGTAAATCCCGGCACGCGCGTCAAGGCGCTGGCGGAGGACAACCCGGGTCCGGCGCAGTGGGTGAACGTGTCGTGCGACGTCGTAGTCCCCGACGAACCCGGCGTCTACTCGGTTCGAGCACGTTACGCCCAGGCGTATCAAGGACGCCTGATGACTGCCGAAGGACGTGCCGTCCCGCAGGCGGAGTACCAGGACGTGCTGGGGTGGTGGAAGGTCGACCGTCCGGAAGGCCCGGGCCCGGAATCGACCATAGGCACCATCGTCGTCGAGGCGTGAAGCTGCTGGTCAGCTTTTTCGGCCAACTCCACGGCCTTGACCGGGCCCGGCCCGGTCAAGCCGCCGACGTCGATCGCGTCCCAGCGGCGGACCCGCCCGCCCCTCGCCGCTCGCCTCGCGCCGCCAGGGACGGGCCCCGGGGAGCACGCCCCCAAGGGCAGCGTGAACGAGCTGAGACCGGCATGAACGGACCCGGGAACCGGTGTTGCCGTCAGAGTTTTTGACAGCGGTGATTTCAGGGGCTGCGGCACATCGGAACGCAAACCGGCGCCAAGCGGCGAAGAGCCAGGCCGACGGACGCTCCTGATCGGCCCTCAGCGAGCCGCCGCTTCTCGTAGCGTGTCTCCTGTCAGAGGGTGAGCACGTGGACGCGGGGACCACGTGGTGGATCCTGTATCGGTAGGGCTGTTGATGGCGTTGGCGGGTGGTGCCGGAGGCGAGGCCGGGCGACAGGCGTAGGGGGCTGAGCACTCTGGTACGGCGCCCCTTCCGCGGCGTCGGAGAGACTTCGGAAAGCTCGTCGGCAACGTCCGGTGAAGGAGAGCTGAGCCGGTTGGAGGAGGCCCCGCCGATCAGCCGCGCGCCCAGGCGCTGGGCGAAGCCCTGGCCGCACGAGCGGCAGCAGACGGCGATTTCCGCTCAGACCTGGGCCAGTGGCACGAGCCGGCCATGACGTTGCGCGTCGGCGAGGGCAGGACGACCAACCACATCAGCGGCGGCACGTTCCATGGGCCCGCGGTGCTGGCCGAGAACATCTCCGGAGGACTCACGTTCACTACGCCCGCCTCCGGCAGCACTTCACCACGGGACGGCGAGGGAGATCGTGGTCCGCATTTCCAGTGAGGAGCCGAGGCACCCCTGACAGGGCCGGTTCTCGGCTGCCCGCGCTCGAAATCCGCTCAAGGGCCGGCCGGTGGCTCCCCCGCCACGGCATGTGCGCGGTCGTCCTCCCCCATCGCGCGAAGAAGAGCGACGAGATCCCTCTTGGCGTGCAGGGTGTCGGGGTGGTCCTCACCCAGCACGCGCCGGTACCGCAGCAGGGTGTCCTCCCAGACGGCAAGGGCAGCCTGATGATCGTCGAGACGCCGGAGGAAGATCACGAGATTGGATGCCGCGCGCAGTGTGCGGGGATCGTCGGGGCCGAGCGCGAGGCGGCTCCGCCGCACCACCTCCTCGCACTGTCGCCGGGCCTCTTCGTGAGCACCGAGCGCGGAGAGGCACCCGTTTAGGTTGCTGGCGACGGTCAGGGTCAGGGGATCCCCCCAGCCCACCGCCCGCTCGCAGCGCGGGAGAAGGTCCGCGAACAGATCCCTTGCCTCAGCGTATTTCCTGAGGCCTACCAGGCACCCGGCGAGTCTGTTGGCCGCCGGCAAAGTGTCCGGATGGTCTTCCCCGAGCGTTTCGCTCCAGGCTGCTCTGACCATGCGGCCGAGGGCCGCGCCGGGTTCGTGCTGGCCGGACAGCTGGCCGGACACGTACGCACTACTGCGTCCACTCGTACGCGTGATCGGAGACGAATTCGGCAAAGGTGCGCGGCGGACGGCCGGTCAGTTCGAGCACCGCAGTGCTGACCTGGTCTTCGCGTCCCTCCTTGATTCCGCGCTCGACGGCGGCAAGGGCGTCTGCGAACGCGGTCGGCATTCCGGAGGCACGGTGGGCGGCAGCCTGTTCCTCCTCCGTAATACGCTCCACCCGGACCCGTCTGCCGGTCTGCGCGGTGATGATCTGCGCGGCCTGTGGATAGCTCATCCCGTGCGGCCCGGTGATCAGGTAGTCACTTCGAGCGTCCACCTCCAGGTCAGCCAAGAGCGCGGCAGCACTGGCCGCGATGTCCCGCGCGTCAACCCACCCCAGTCTGCCGTCACCGGCTGCCGTACGGATCTCGCCTAGTCGATGGATGTGCTCGGCCAGTGGGTGCGGGCGCAGGAAGTTCTGCATGAAGCCGGACGCGCGGAGTACGACTCCTCCGGGCTGAGCCTGAACCTGAGCGGCCATCTCCACGGCACTGGGCGCGTTCGGCAGAACGATCGCGGAGCCGAGCATCACGAGGCGCTGGACACCGGCCCGCTGTGCTCGGCGCAGGAACGGCTCGACCAGTGGCAGCGGGTCCACACTCTCCACCGGCGGAAGCAGGAAGACCCGGTCCATCCCGTCGAGCGCAGGTCCGTATGTGGTCGGGTCATTCCAGTCGAAGCGGATCGGATCGGGGTCGGCTGCGGCTGGGTTCCGGCTGGCGACCCGGGCCTGCACACCGGCGTTGCGGAGCACTTGCACCAGCACCTTGCCGGTCTTGCCGGTCCCTCCGGTCACGAGTACTCCGGGCATCAGGCGTCCTTCCTTTCGAGCGAGTCGATCAGCCCGGCGAGAGTCCCGGCAGCGGCGGCCGCCGACAGCGGGCTCCAGTAGTCCCGGAACAGAGCGATCCGCCCGTCGCGGACCGTGAGAACCACGATGTAGTCCAGGAGGTAGGGCTGGGAGGTGGCCACGGTGCGGCCGGTGGCCGTCCACTCCACCACGACGGTGTCCGTTCGATCCGTGGGCCGCACGGTGAGCGCGGCCACCTCCTTCATGTCCATCAGCTCGGGATAGTGAGCGAGGTAGGCGCGTACCTCCTCACGTCCGCGGAGAACGCGAGGGGAGCTCCCGGCTGCGAAAGGGAACTCCGCAATTCCGTCAGGGGCCCACAGATCTGCCACGGCATTCATGTCTTTGGCCAGCAGCAGGTCGATCATGCGGCGAAAGGTCTCCTCAGGCGTGCTGTGCACCATTCCTCCTCGTAGTCAACAAGCAGACTGGATCACCATGCACAGCAGAAGTGCGGGCGCGGAACGGACGGCTAAGCCCCGGACCAGCAGTGCGAGGCTCAGCCGTCCCTCCTGTGACAGCATGGAAGAGTGAGCAGCCAGGAACTCGCAGACTTTCTCCGCCGCCGCCGCGAGGACCTGCGACCAGAAGACGTGCAGGCCGAAACGACGCTTCCACCAAGCCGGCGCGCCCGTCGCACACCCGGATTGCGCCGCGAAGAGGTAGCCGCCCTGGCGCGGGTGTCAGTGAGCTACTACGAACGACTGGAACAGGCACGGGCACCCCGGCCCTCACCGCAAGTACTGTCCGCGCTGGCGACGGCTCTCCAGCTCACTGACGCGGAGCGTGACCATCTGGCCCGCCTGGCCGGACAAGTGCTGCCCGCAGAGAACGACGGCGCGCCGGAGCACGTGCCCGAGGACGCCCAACAGCTGCTCGGGAGAGTCGACGGCATCCCTGCCTACATCGTCAACGACCGGCAAGACATCGTCGCCTGGAACGCAGCAGCTGCAGCTCTGATTACAGACTTCTCTCGTCTCACACCCGACGAGCGCAACCTCACACGTATCTCAACGAGATTCCGTGGCACCCTCTGCACCGGCGCGCCCGGTTCGGAGTCTGAATTCTCTCAGCAAGTAGCCGCTCAATTGCGCGCGGCCAGCGTTCTGTACCCGACAGACAAAGTGCTCGCGGAGCTGATCAACGAGTTCGCGACCCACGATCCAGACTTTGCGAGCAGCTGGCGCAATCATGCTGTGCGCCCCATACCCGGCGTGCAAAAAAGACTGCATCACCCGACACTGGGCGAGCTCGAAATCGACCGGCACACCCTCAGCCTGCCCGGCTCAGGTTTCTCCTTGGTGATGTACACGGCAGAAGTTGGCAGCCCCAGCGCCGCTGCACTGAAGAGCCTTTGAGCGCGGCCACCCACGGAAGCCACCGCGTCCGCCGGGGTCGGGCCGCGCGGGCGGAACCGTGGCCTCGAGAGCTTCGTGACTACTTCGACCGTTGGCGATGCGCTGCCGTGCGCGGAGCGCCGCAACCGTGGGCGCGATCGGGAGCGTTCATCGCGGCCGCAGACTCAGGAACCAGCCACGTTTGTGGGCGCGGTCCAGCCGGTCGCCCGGATCCACTCGGCCAGGTCCAGGGCGGCCGGCTCGATCGCGCGCACCGCGGAGAGGTCCGAAGGGTATTCCGCCGCCTCCGCGAACTCGCGGAACATCACCCTGTCGAGGTCGTTGGGAAGCACGCTCAACGGGAGGGCCTCGTACCGTGCCGGGAGCCCGGCGCGTGCGCCGAACGCCGCGGCGATCTGGGGGCCCGTCAGCTCGTCGCCCACGAGCTCGACGGCTCCGCCGGGCGCCTCCGCGATGCCGAGCAGGAG
This sequence comes from Streptomyces violaceoruber, assembly GCF_033406955.1. Taxonomy (NCBI): domain Bacteria; kingdom Bacillati; phylum Actinomycetota; class Actinomycetes; order Kitasatosporales; family Streptomycetaceae; genus Streptomyces; species Streptomyces violaceoruber. The sequence goes on from NZ_CP137734.1 coordinate 54,739, forward strand.
CGCGGCGGCGACCCGGCCGATGTCCCTGACCGAGATCATCTTCAGGGGGACGTCCTCCGGCAGCGGCAGCCTCAGCACGATCTCCCCGTGCTCCAGGCTGGGTGCCATCACGCTCGCGAAGTTCTCCATGAAGGCGGTCGCGCGCACCATCGAGGCCCTGAGGCCGGACTTCCTCAGGTGCTCCTCGATCGAGTGCTTCGAGTCGTGGTGCGGCACACCCGACTCCCGGTCCGCCCCGAAGACCGAGTTGAACACGACATGCGGGACGCCGGCCTCGACCGCCGCGTCGACGAGCGTGGTACCGATGCGGATCTCCGCCTCGACCTCTTCGAGGCTGTTCGCCTCCGGGGTCATGAAGTAGAACCCCTCGACCGTCGCCAGCGCGGCGGCCGGCGACGCCGGGTCGTCGGCCCGGATGGCCGCCAGCTCGACGCCGCGGGCGGCCAGCGCCTGAGCCCGGTCGGACTGCGGGTCGCGGACCAAGGCCCGTACCCGCGCCTTGTGGTCCAGCAGCGCGTCGACCACCGCCCCGCCCTGCTGCCCCGTCGCGCCGAAGACCGCGATCGTGCCGGTCGTCTGTGTGCTCATCGCTTCCACCCTTCACTAGTTCATGCCATGAACGAAACTAGTTCACGGCATGAACTTCGTCAAGGTGCGAGTGCAGCGGGACCTCACGGTGTGACGCGTTGGTTCGAGGTGGGCGGAGAGAGGTCCGAGGTGTCCACGATGGCGGTGGCCACGCGCTCGAAGTCGCGCTGGTCGTCGGCGTCGAGATTCCTCGCGATCTCGGGCAGGCGCTTGGCGACCTCGGCATAAACGGCCTCGCCGAGCACCTTGCCCGTGGGCGTCGCACTGAGCATGACGACCCGTCGGTCCTGCGCCGAGCTTGCCCTGCCGACCAACTCGCGCCGCTCGGTGCGATCGACCAGCTGGCTCAGTGCGTTCTTGGTCATACCCAACGACGCGGCGAGGTCAGCCATCCGCCGCGGCTCGTTCCTGACCGCGCAGAGCAGCGTCGCCTGCGCGGGGGTCAGATCGAACTCGGCGCAGACCTCCGCGTACTTGCGTTGAATCACAACCGAGAGCCAGAAGAGCTTGTCGCCATAGTCCACACCGACCTCCCTGGTCCGATGGCAAACGACCAGCCTACTCGCCGCAGGCCGGCAGCCTGCACTGGGCGGCCTTCTGGACTCGGCCATTGGTATTCGTCCCACAATGCGGGTGATGACCGTACCGCCGGCCGCCTCCTCGCGATCCGGAACGACACGATCCCCAGCCGTTCAAGGCTCTCCCCCCTCGCCGCATCCACCCCACCGCCCGGATCCACCCCACCGCGATCGTCAATGACGACGTCATCATTGGCTCCGGCGTCAAGGTCTGGGAGTTCACCATCGTCCGCGGTCACACGCACCTGACACCCGGCGTGAGTATCGGCTTCAACTGCGAGATCACCAACAGGTGCCTCGGCGCCGGTGCCTGGGCCATCGCGTCGGCCTCAACCGCACCCTCGTGGGCGAGCACGTCCACCCCTCCGCCGAAGTCATGGCAGCAGCGATCCCCCGACATGACACGACCAGCCACGACACGTTTCTCCGACTGTCCGACGGCATCTGCCCCTGCCGCACCCTCCCGCTTCGGAGGCCTCGTCGGCGACCGCGTGCAGACGGGTGGCGAACGACCGGCCCATTCCCGATCTACGGGGCGGGGCTGAGGGTCTTGTGTACGAACAGCAGCCCCAGGACACGGCCCTCCGGCACCCCACCGGTGGCGGGGAGCAACGGCAAGCGGCAGGACCCCCGCCACCGGCACCGGCTGGTCCCCCGCACCCGGGGTGGCGTCCCCGGTTCCCAGGCCCCGACCGCCACCGCATCGACGACGGCCGCGTTGTCGCTCGGTAGCACGGCTCGCGGAGAATCGGCGTTGCCGGGCTCCCGGCCCAGGGGCAACCGGGAGCAAGCTGGAGACTCTGTTCGAGCCCGGCGATGGATGGCGTTCCGCGACTCTCAGCTCAGGGACGACGGGCGACGCGGCGGTGGCACCGCCCGCAACAGCTCCCACAACGGACGTGACCCCGACGCCCACACCGCCAGCGTCTGCCGGTCGACGACGTGCAGCCGCTGCTGCTTGGCGAACGTGACCGCCGGTCCCGTCACCCGTCCATTCGTGACGATCACCGCAACGTCCGCGCCGTGCACCTGCCGGGCCGTTCCGTTGAGCACCTGAAGATCCGGCGTGCCCACCGCCGAGCCCCGGGCACCGGCGCGGCGATGCTTGCACTGGATCACCCAGCGCCGCCCGTACGGATCCGTGGCCTTGACGTCCGCCCCCAGGTCACCACGGCCGCCGACCCGCTGGGCGTCCCGGCAGCCGTCCCGCCGCATCAGCTCCCGTATCGCGTCCTCGAACCGCGTGTGGTGCAGCGCGTCCAGCTGCGGCAGTCCGTAGCGCAGGCCCTGCGCCCGCACCGCCTCCCACTGGACCCGCTGCTGCCGGTTGTAGAGCCAGCCGGCGCCCGCCAGCACGGCGAGCACCAGGACCACGACCAACACCCACCAGTGCACCAGCAGCCAGTTGACCACCATCACCGCCAGACCGATGCCGACCGCCGCCACCACGGTGAAGGCGATCAGCCGTGCGTCCCGCTGCTGCTGCCTCCGGCTGGACCGCCTCGTACGCCGCCTCACCGGCGACCGCCGCCGGGTCACCGCTCCCACCGGATCGGGTACTGAACCGTGGTCTCCGGCCGCGGAGCCCCCTCCCCCGTCGAGACGTTGCTGTTGCCCAGCCCGACCACGGCCAAGGCAACCACCCCGAGGATCATCGCTTCCCGTTTGGCACCCGGAGCCCACCGCGAATGACCGCGAACCGGTGTCCCGTCAGAACGCACATACGACCGTACCCAAGGCATACAAGCCACCCCCTCGTAGCAACTCCCCGCACAGCCACCCATGCTGACAGGAGGCACTGACAACGCGTCAGCACATCAGTACCCATGGTGATCAAGGAAGGAGAGATCGGGCCAGATCAGGAACGCCGGGGGCGGGTTCGTTCGAGAGACGCGCAGGGTGTAGCCATGGCCGCGTCATACGGTCACGCCCTGGTCGGGTGGTCGCGGGCGAGGGCGGCGACGGAGCGGCCCTCCAGGTGCGCGGCGCGGACGTCGCCGGTCAGCTGGGTCAGTGGACTGAACAGTGCGGGCGCACTGCGGGTCGGCGCCGCGATGGCATCACCTGGGGCGCCCCCGGCGCCGGCACGTCTGGACCTGCCCGCGGTCAACGCTCCGCTCTCCGACCCCGCACCGGCTCGCTGAAACACAGCAGGTCGGCTACCAGCAAGCGATGACCTGCCGCAACCAGGCCCAAAAGCCCTTGTCGCACGGTTGTTGATGTACAGGTCGGTCCTCGGCCGAAAACTCCTGCGACACACCGGACACAACTGGTGGCTCTGCAGGATCCGGTGTGGAGGGGAGCCAGTGGGGATAGAGCACCCGGAGCCGCCCCGACCGCCTGGCTGTCCAGCGCAATGGTCGAGGATGGAGTCATGACAGGGGAAGCGAGCGGGATCGTTCTGAGTAAGCAAGATCTTCGCGAGGTCACCGCGTTCGCTGCAGCGTGCGCGGAAGCGGTGCTCGAGGTGTTCGAGGGCGATCAGCCGGACGACTTGCGGCCTCGAGACGCTATCGACGCCGCGTGGGAGTTCGCTCGAGGTGGTGAGCGAGGGAAGGCTCTGCGCGACAGAGCGTGGGCGGCACTCACGGCAGCCAAGAGCGCGGACACTGCGGCTGCGCGCGAGGCGGCTCGGGCAGCGATGGCTGCGGCAGGCGCCGCCTACCTGCATCCGCTGGCCAAGGCGACCCAGGTCAAGCACATTCTCGGAGCTGGCGCTTACGCGGCCAGAGCGGCCGAACTCGTCGCCGACGACGATCGGAGTGTTGGTGCCGGACACCTTGAGCAGACGCTGCATCGTGCGACGTCGGTCGTCGTTGACGTACTCAAACGCTTCCCGGCGCCGCCGAGTGGCGGCGGACGGGTTGGTGAGTTGATCCGCATGCTGGACGCTGATCTTCGTTCGCTCACCCTCGCTGAGTAAGTTTGAACGTTCAGACGGTGCGGCCTCACCTCCGTCGGCGGTTGACTTCGAGGTTCGTCAGAACCAGCAGGGCGCGCAGGAGCTGGGTGGCGCGGCCGGGGTCAGTGCGGAGCTTGGCGAGGATCCGCCGGTTCTTGAGGTGGACGAAGCAGTGCTCGACTGGCGCGCGTGCGATGGCGAGCACTCGGTTGGCGTTCTTCTGACCAGCAGTCAGCTTGTGGGTGCGGCTGGCATGGAAGCCCGTGTCGATCACAGGGTCGCGCACGTCGTTGTCCAAGCCGCGGGACCCGAGGTCCGCGAGAGCACCGAGGCCGGCGGCGCGCAGGTGGGCCAGAATGTGATCGTGACGGGCCGCGGTGTTGTCGTGAGTGCGGCCCGGCCGGGCTGCGGATATCCAGCTCAGGCGGCCTCTCACGTCGGTCAGGGTGAGGAAGTGCAGGCCGTGACTGCGGTGTTTGCCGGAGTAGTTCGCCGGTCGGCCTTCCCGGTGCGGCGGCGCTGGGTGGGGATGAGGGTGCCGTCGATCGGGACGACCTCCCGCCCTGCCTGACGACCTTCTTCAGGGCGCGGTCCAGGCGCGGCGCCCGCGCGGCGAGCAGGATGATCAGCTCGTCGCGCCGGCGGCGGACGGTGGCCTTGCATGGATGTCTCCTCGATCGCCGGCCAACTGCCCCAACGCACCGAGGCGTCCCACGCCGCCGCCAAGGCCGCGCTGAACACCTACAGCCGGGAACTGGCCACAGAGGTCGGTGAGCACGGCGTGCGCGTGGTGTGTGTCTTCCCGGCTTCGTCGTTACCGACGGCGCGACCGCCCACCTGCGCCGCATGGCCGAGAAGCAGGGCATGAGCACCGAGGCGGTCACCCAGCAGATCGTGGACGCCCTGAAAGTATCCCTGGGCCGCTCCGGCGCTCCCGGGGACGTCGCGGACATGATCGACTTCCTCGCCTCCGACCGTGCGAAGTGGCCCACCGGCGCGCAGTTCCGCGTCGATGGCGGCATCCTTCCCACCGCCTTCTCGGCGGCACTGTCCACCGCACCACCACGCATCGCTTCATCCAGCCTCCCGGCCTGCCGGTGGTCGTCGTACGGTCGGTCCGCGCCCGGACATTTGCTCCGAGCTGGCCCGACGCGGTAGGCGGGTTGCCGGCGTCTGCCGCGGGTCTGCCGCGGTGCCTTTCGCGGCGGACCGATCTTGGTGTCACCCCAACGTGTCTGCCGCCTTTCGTGACAGGGGTTCCTTCGGTGTACGCAGTGCGAGGAGGGCGACGTCGTCGAGTCCGGGCGGCTGGACCCGCCGAAGAAGTTGATCGGTGAAGGACGGCAGGGGGCGGTGGGCGAGGGCCGCGGCATGCTGCTGAAGTCGGTCCAGACCCTCGTCTAGGGTTTGGCCCGGTACCTCGATGAGGCCGTCCGTGTACAGAAGCAGCGTGCAGCCTGGCGGCAACACGACCGTGGCGTCGGGGCGGCGAGAGCCGAGACCGGTCCCCAGCAACAGGCTGTGCCCGTCGGTCAGGTACTCGGTCAGACCGTCACGGGTGACGAGCAGAGGCGGGGGGTGTCCCGCGTTGGTCCATGTCAGGTGCCATCTTCCGCTGTCCGTCCGAGTGACTCTGGCGCAGATGAGGGTGGCCATCGTGACGTCGGTGATCGGCATGATGGCCTCGTCGAGGCGCTCCACGATGCGGCTGGGCGGTGTCTGCTGCGACCACGCGTAGGCGCGCAGCATGTTGCGCAGCTGGGCCATACCGGCGGTGGCCTCCAGGTCGTGACCGACCACGTCACCGATGGCCAGTGCGGTCGCGCCGTCAGACAGGCTGAAGGCGTCGTACCAGTCTCCGCCCACCTGTGAGGCGTCGGGCGCGGGAAGGTAGCGCACGGCCAATTGCAGCCCGGGCACACGGGGCATCTGCGGCAGCAGGTGATTCTGCATGGTCTCGGCGACCGCGCGCTGACGCTGATAGAGACGGGCGTTGTCCAGTGCCAGGCTCGCGCGACGGGCGATGTCCTCGATCAGAGGCAGGTCCGCGGTGGTGAAGTTCCCCTGTTTCTGCGTCCGGCCGAGCGTGAAGGCTCCCAGAACCTCCCGGGTCCCGCGGAGGGGAACGACGACGGCCGACCGGATGCCGGTGGCGTCGAACAGACGGCGCTGCTCGACGGCGATGCCGGAGTCCGGGGGCCTGTCGTAGACGTCCGGCTCGACCAGCGCCGAGGCAACTCCGCGCAGGGCTCGCGACAACGGCATCGCGGAGTGCTCGGGCACGGGCGGCATGGGCCCCTGGAGTTCCTCGTACGGCACGAGGCGCTCCTCCTCGGAGTGGACCACGGCGGTGCGCCACACTTCGTCGTGCTCCGTGATCAGATCGATGACGGCCCAGTCCGCGAGCCTGGGCAGAACCAGTTCGACCAGTCGGTGCAGCGCCTCGTCGACGTTGAGGGTGGACGTCAGGCGCGTCGTGGTCTCGGCCAGCAGGGCCAGTCGTTCCAGTTCACTCAGCGGTTCCGCGGTCCGTTCCGGATGCGGCCCGGTAGCGGACGCCTGTGGTCGCGGATGGAAGAGCACCAGCGTGCCGACGTTTCGGCCGTCCACAGCGTACGGAGCGATGAACCAGGAGACGGGCAGGACGGAGCCGTCCGCGTGAGCGAAGTAGTCGTCGTCGCCCTGCGCCGGGTGCCCGGCGTGGAACGCCTGCCGCATGGCGCACTGACTGACATGCAACGGCTGGCCCTGGGCCCCGCGGTGCAGCAGTTCGTGGGCATCCTGCCCGACAAGCTCTTCGGCCCGGCGGCCCAGCATCCGCTCGGCAAGACTGTTGACCGCGACGATGCAACCCTGCTCGTCGACGAGGTACGCACTGGCCCCTAGGGCCTCCACAGCCGCGGTGGCTCCCGGGACCACCGGGTGCCCGCCGGTCTCGTCATGCGCCCCTGTCATTACGTTCTCCTCCCAGACACGTGCTGCCCGGTGGCTACTGCCCTCAAGGGTGCCTCCCACGCAGCTGAGGCCCGTCTCCTCTCTCCTCTATGCCCCTCGAAAGCATCAAGCTCTCATCCGGCCAGGGTGTGATCCCGCTCCTGCGCGTCCCCTCCCCGCCAAGGGCCTCTGCGGGCGCGCTGACCAGCCTCTTCTCGCCCACGGGGTGTCGCGGAGGGACGCGAACCGAGCACAGCCGTTGAAGGGCTGGGACGGCCGGGCCGGGCGAGTGTCGGTGGAGATCACCGGGGTGCGGGCCGGTCAGTTCGGCCGGCTGCGGAAAGCCGTGAGGGAACGTAGTGGCGAGGGGTACGGCGAGTGGTACGGCTCGGGCCTACATGTCGGTGCCCGCCGGCCGAGCGGGTGCTGCTCGTGGCGGTGCACCATCGCACCGGACTCACCATCCGGCCGCTCGCCCCGCCGTTCGACCGCCTGTGGATCGTGCGAGGCACTCTCGTCCCGGTCCGCGCGGCTCCAAGGGCGGTGCCTCCTCCCGCAACTATCGGTTCTCGACGAAGGTGCAGGTCAGCGAGGACGCCGGGGCACGCCTGGCGATCACCGCGACGCGGTGGGTGTGCGGTGGCGCGGCGGACGGGAAAGCCCGGCGGGACTCCGGCCTTGCCCCGCTTCGCGCGGGCGTGACCGCTCTCGGTGACAGGGCCGGCATCAACACCGGGCTGGTCGCCTGATCACACACGAGTATCGCTCCGGCCTGCGCGATCACGGCCTCCCGCAGCACCCTGGCTAGGCGGCCAACGTCTCGTCGTCCTGGGCAGCGCTCGTACGGTCGACGTAGCGAGCGAGCAAGGCGTCCGCCGTGCGCAGGGCTTCCTCGGCGGTGCGAGCACCGGTGATCACACACAGCGTGTAGGTGACGTCGTCGAGTGCCCTGCTGGTGCGGCCGGTGGGACGCACGTCGTGGTCGATGCGCGCCTGCGCGAACCGGGCCAATACCGCACGCAGTTCCTTCTCCGCCGGAAGGATCATCGTGATACCTCTCCCCTGGTGAGTCCCGCCCACGGAGCGGCAGGCCGCCGCACACCGCGAGGGTGACTGTCTCCATCAATTCCGCGGCGCCGCTACTGACGGGCCACGTCAAACAGAACCCCGGATGCCCCGGGTCGAAAGGTTCATGCCGTGAGGCCTAGCAGGTGGCGGCCTCCTCCACCGTCGATCGCACCTTCAGCACGGCGTCGACCCCCGTGATCTCCAGAAGGCGACGCAACTGCCGCGCGGGCGCAGCCACTCGCAGATCGACGGACCGCTGGGTGAGGATCAGGAGGTTCAGCAGTGCCGAGTCGGCGAAAGTGATGCCGGAGGCCTCCAGCACCACCTTGGTGTGCTCTCGCGCCGCCGTGCCCAGTGCCTGCGACAAGGGAGTGATCGAGTGCAGGTCGTACTCGCCACGCACGCCGACGACCGGGACACCGCACCGTTCGTACAACACCACCGAGGCCTGGTCGAGGTCCTGCGGCCGACTCACGTCGGCAGCGTCCGTGCATCCAGTGACCGCCTTGTGCAAAGACACCTCGGATCCCTCCCACACGTACACAAATCCCGTCCATCGTTACACGAAAACTATGTCATGTACTAGGGTTCACGCAAAGAGAGTCGGTAGGATGCCGTGCATGGCAGAGGTACCTGAAGCTCACTCCGGATGGACGTTCGTCACCAACCACGCCCGTGTACTGGCGGCCATCGCCGACAACCCGAATGCCCGGATCCGCGACATCGCCGCGCACTGCCGGCTCACGGAGCGCGCCGTCCAGCGGATCATCTCGGATCTCGAACAGGACGGATACCTCTCACACACCCGCGACGGACGAACGAACACCTACCGCATCGAGCCCGAAAAGGTGCTGCGCCACCCCGCCGAGGCGGGCCTGACCGTCGCCGCGCTGCTCTCCCTGCTCGTCCAGGACGAAACCGACCGCGGACGAGCCACGAGCCACCCGGCACCCAGGCCCGGCGCCGGCGCCCACGCCGGCGCCCGCGAAACCGGCGAGCAGTAGGCCCCGGCTCCCGTCCCGGCCGTCGCTCCCCGGCATGCGACCAGCTTCAACGGGCAGTTGAACGGTCCACACAGGGAGGGAAACACGCTCATGACGACCAAGTCGATCAGGCGGCCGGAGGCGTCGACGCACGAACGCTGTAGGTGCGAAGGGCACGCCGGTGAGGCCGCGGACGAAACACCCGAAACCCCACGCGAGCGGGTCAACCGCCGCTGGAACGAAATCATGCAGGAGACACGCGTCGCCCAGACAGGAGTCCAGATCCTGTTCGGCTTCCTGCTCAGCGTCGCGTTCACCCCGCTCTTCCACGACCTGGGCACCTTCGACCACGCCGTCTACGTGACCACGGTCATTTCGGGTGCCACGGCCACCGCCTGCCTGATCGCCCCGGTCTCCATCCATCGCTTCCTCTCGGGGCAGCGGATGAAGGACGAGATGGTCGAAGTCGCTCACCGGTTGATGATGTGCGGCATGCTCCTGATGGCCGTCACCATCGGCTGCACCCTGCTTCTGATCCTGCACGTCGTTGTGCCGGGACACATGGCGAAACTGCTCGTCGGCGGCGTGATGGTCTGGTTCGCGTTGTCCTGGTACGCACTGCCCCTGTGGCTTCGCCACCGGTCCGCCCGGCGCGCGACCTCTTGACACGGACTACAACTAAAACGAGAACAAGAACGAGAACCGGAAGAAGCAGCAAGCCCCCGCGCACGAGCGAGCACTCCCCCAACAGCGCGCACGGTACAACCTCGTCGTTCCCGAAGGGCTCTCCGGCGCCTGCTTGCCCTCGATGCGACAGCGCCGGAAGTACAAGGGCGTGCAGACGAGCGAGGCGATCATCGGCCCGGTCATCGGTTCCCCGTCCGCGCCGTGCACGCTGCTGCCCCGGGGGGTACGACGGGGAACCCCAGCCGGACCCAACCTCTCCGTCAGCGACTGATCACGCTGCGGAATGGGAGCCGGATGTGTGGTGTCTCTCGCCGTGAACGGCGTTCAGCTGCGTCTGAAGTGCTGCGAGTCCCGTGGCCAGGGCGCGGCGTTGGGCGGGCGGCATGCCATCGATGGCTTGGTGCAGCATGGTGTCGCGCTGTTCGCGGATGCGTTGCAAGTGCTTCTTGCCGGTGTGGGTGAGCCGCAGGGCGATCTCGCGGCCGTTGTCGGGGCAGGGCAGCCGTTCGAGGAAACCGATGGCTTGCAGGCGGTCGCACATGCGAGTCACGGTCGGGGGCGCGGAGCCGAGGCGCTGGCACACGGTGCGCATCCGTATGCCGTCCTCGCCGTCGACCACGTACATCAGGCGCAGCTGAGACGTCGAGCTGGGGGCGGTGGTGTCGGCGCTGGAATGCCTTGCGTGTTCCCACATCACGTCGAGAAGCTCGGTGATGGCGCCGGCGGACTGAATCGCCACGTGCCGGGTGTCGCTGGGGTCGTTGTTTGGTGCGGTCACGATCTTCCTGTCGGTGGGCGCTTGCGCCGGCTGCGCGGCAGGGCAGTGGCTCAGGTGTTTGCGTCCTGCCCGGTGGGCCGGGCCTTCACAGTGCTGTCCCCGGTCCCCGGGGTCTCCTCGGCACCGACGGGCGAAGGAGCCGTGAGGTGTTCAAGGGTCCCGGTGAGTTCCAGAAGCCGGTTCAGGTTGGCAGGTCTGTCGTCGAGGTGCAGACGCACGCCTGCCGCCGTGGTGCGGCGGCCGATCATCAGCAGTGCGGACAGGCCCATGGAGTCGACCGCGCCGAGGCCCGCGCAGGACAGATGCAGGTCGGTCAGAGCGGGTTGGCCCGAAAGCCCGGCGGTGACCTCCGCCACGAGAAGGTCGGCGCTGGCGTAGTCGAGGTCTCCGCGGACTTCTATGCGGAGGCTGTCCTGGCTGTCGACCGTGGTCGGTTGAAGGTGGTGGTCGGGGCGTGTGGTCATGCGGTGGTCCCGGCGACGGTAGAGGGGGCGGTGGTGAGAGCGCACGTCGCCGCCTTGAGGATGCGGACGGCCCTGGGGAAGTCCTGGAGTTCCCGGGCCAGAAGCTTCAGTGCCGGGGGCAGGCTGCGAGCGGAGACATCTCGTGCTTCGAGGATCTGTGCGGTCCATGTGAGGAACCCGGTGAAGAGCTCCTCGTCGTCGAGGTAGAGGGCCGTAGCGAGGAACTCCACCATGTGGGCAAGGTCTTCCGCAGTGCGTTCACGCTGGTCACTGCTGTAGGAGCGCATCGTGGGGAAGGCGTCCTCAAGCGCGCTGAAGACGGTCCGAACGAGCGTGACGCTGTTGCGGGTGACCAGGGTGTATTCCTGGTCCGCCAGGTGCGGCAGGTCATCGAACTGCTGGTGATCGGGCTGCGGGCGGGGCAGCGGGCTCTGGGCGAGGCGGTCAGCGGCGGCGCGGGCGTTCGCGGCCCAGGCGTCGGCACCCAGCAGCACTGCGTAGCGGCCGCCGGGCCCGAAAGCGGCGCCGCCGACGAGGACGGGTACGCCGACGGCCTGGCAGGCGGTGATCGCGGCGTGTGCGGTGGGCAGTCGGGTGGCGATTGAGCTGGACAGGGCGACCGCGTCAGTCCGGGCGTTGTGGAGGTGGGCGATGAGGTGCGCAGTGGGGACCTGAGCGCCGAAGTAGTCGACCTGCCAGCCGCGCAGTTTCAGGACCTCTGCGAGCAGGCGGGCGGGCAGGGCGTGCCATTCGCCGTCCACGCAGGCCACCGCGATCCGGCCACGGGTGGCTGTCGTGCGGACGACGGGGTGCACGCTCACGGCGGCGACGGCCCGCTCGTTGATGGCGGTCGCCGCGTGTTCCTGGGCGACGCTGATCCGGTTGGCTGCCCATTCCTCGCCGACGCGGCCCTGGACCGGGGCGATCACATCGAGCAGGACGCTCTCCGGGGCGGCCCCCTCGTCGAGTATGCGCAGGACGACTTCGGTGGCCGCGTACTCATCCCCGCCCGTGACGGCGTGCCACAGCTGATCGGCCGCCCGCTGCACGTCACGGGCGTGCGGGATGTGGGGTGGGGTGCTCGTGCTCATGCGGTGAACCTGCCCCGGGTGTGCCCGTTCACCGCGCTCAGGTGGTGGGTGCGGGGAGCGGAGATCACCACGACGGCCATGTCGTCGTGGGGACGGTTGCCCAGCCACTGGGCGGCCAGCATCTGCACGTGATCCACGATCCCCTCGGCGGGCATGCCCGCGCACCCGGAAAGGGTGCGCTTGAGGCGTTCCTCGCCGAACATATCCTCTCCCAGCGGTCCGCCCCTGGCCTCGGTGATCCCGTCGGTGTAGAGGACGCAGGACTCTCCGGGCGCGAGAGAGGCGCTGACGGTGGTGGAAGAGATGTGAGGGAGCGCTCCGATCAGGGTGCCGTGGGTGTCGGCCTCCTCGACGGTGCCGTCCGCACGGACGATCAGCGGCCTGGGGTGGCCGCCGCTGGTGAGTTTGAGGTCCACCCTGTTCTCCCGGCGTACTGCGGAGGCCAACACCAGGGTGGCGAAGCGTGTGTGGTGAGAGCTGAGCAGCGCGGTGTTCAGCAGGCCGAGCATCCGGTGGTGATCGTTGGACAGGGGCAGCAGGGCGTGCAGGGTGTTGCGGATCTTGCCCGTCAATACGGCGGCCTCCAAGCCCTTGCCGCACACGTCCCCGAGCGAGACCAGGGACGCTTCACCCTCAACGGCCGCGGGGTGCACGTCGTAGAAGTCACCCCCGATGCGCTCGTGGTCCGCAGAGGGCCGGTAGCGGCCGGCGAAGTCCACTCCGGAGATCTGATGCAGGACCGGAGGCATGAGTTCGCGCATCAGCACATTGGTGATCGCGGTCTGTTCCGCGTACAGGCGGGCGGCCGACATCGCCGCTCCGGCACGGGCGGCGAAGAGCCGGGCGAAGACTTCCTCCTCGTCGCTGAAACTCGCGGTCTTCGCCTTGCGCAGCAGAATGAGCGCTCCTGCGGGCACACCATGACCGGGCAACGGAGTGATCACTATCGAGCCGACCGGCCCGAACCCGTCGGGCAGCATCCATTCGGGAGCGTGGGCCGGGTCGATCCACCGCGAGGGCACGGGCGGGAATCCGCGCAGTGCCTCGCCGAGCCCCGGTACGTCGTCAGGGTCGACCTTCACGGTGGACGAAGCGGGCACGCCGCCGCGCAGGCACGTCACCACCGGCAGCCGCCTCCCGCGCGCCGGCGCGACGGTCAGTGCCGCGTCCGCGAGAGAATCGGCGGCCAACTGCGCGCTCACGTCCATGCAACGTTCCAGGTTGAGCGAGGAAAGCAGGGCGCTGGACGCCTTCGCGAGGAACGCACTGCGTTCCTGCTCCATGTGCAAGGCTTCCCGGGCAAGCTGGTGATCGGTGTCATCCACCAGCCACCACGCCACCGAGCCGTCGCCGCGCACGCTGGGGTGGGCCTCGAAACGCCGTCCGTCGAAGTCTCCGCGCAGCGGTCCTCCGTCGTCCGGGACGACGGCGTGGGGGACGACGGCGTGCGGTCCGTCGTAGCTCAGCGTGGTGTGCGCGGCAGCGAGCCAGGCGGGGGCCACGTCCGCCAGGAGAGCTCCCGGCACTGCCGCGGGCAGGAGAAGGCCTGCTGCGTCATTGCACCGCACCACGGTGCCGCGGACGTCAGCGACCAGCACCGGGTACGGGGACCGGCCCCACGGCTGGTCCGGCCCCGCGTCCGAAACGGTCTGCGCTTGATTCGAAACCAAATGTTGAGGATTCGCTGGGCGAACCCCTCACCTCATCAACTAGACGATTGCCTAGAGGCAACAGTCTCCCCTGTCACCCCTGCTTGGCAACCCACCCCATCCCTCCCTCGGACTCCTCACGAAGAAGGCACAAAACCTACACACGAGGACTATGTGACCGGTGTTTGAGGGTCAGCGGCGAGCGGAAGGACCGTGCCAGTCCAGGCACAGCACCAAAGAGTCGTCGGCCGCCGGAGTGGCACCGCGATGTCCCAACAGCTCCTGCAGCATCACCCTCGGCACCTGCGCGGCGGGCAGCAAGCGGGTGTTGTTGATCGAGGCGGCAAGTGCCCGGACGCTGTACCTCTCACCGCCCGGGGACAGCGCGTCATAGACGCCGTCGCTGATGAACAGCAGGCGGTCCCCCGGCTCGACCTGGAAGTGCTGCGGCACGTATTCGGTGTCCTCGAACATGCCCAGCGGCATCTGCTCCTCCATCTCGATCGTCTCGACCACCCCCCGGCGCACCCGCCAGACCTTCGGGGAGCCCGCGTCAACGATCTCCACGTGCCCGGTCGGCAGGTGGAAGCGGAACAACAGCGTCGAAAGGTACCGACTTCCCTTGTACTGCCCGTACACCGCCTGATCCGCCAGGCACGCCTGATCGCTCAGGCTCAGCCCGGCACGGCGGGCGTTGCGCAGCGCGTTGACGGCGAGATTCGTCAACAAGGCGGCGTCGATGCCCTCTCCCATGCCGTTGCTCACGGTCACGTACAGGTCATCGGCCGAAGCCGACCAGTCGAAGGAATCACCGAAAATGGCGTAGGCGGGCTCCAGTTGGGCGCCCAGGCTGTACTCCGGCCGGGAACACGAGCGCCCGGGCAGCAACTGCCACTGCATCTCGGCAGCCAGCGTCAGCCGCTCCACCCGTCGCTCCCGCAGGAAGAGATCCGTGTCCCGCTCCGCGACCACCACCTCATGTGCCAGCGCATCGGCACACCCCTGCAGGTCCTCCAGCACGTCCGGGGCCGGTCCGTCACTCTCCGGCAACGTCACACTGAGGATGCCCAGGCGGTCGCCGCGGACGCTGACCGGCAGGTGCACCGTCACCTCGGACGCCGACCGGTCGTACACACAGTGCGGTTCCTGAGCGCCGAACGCACGACCCGGAGCACTGTCATGGATGGACACCGGAGCGCAGGTGTGCGGTAGCACCCCGACGGGCTGCAGCCTCGTCATGGCGTAGTCGGCCAACAACAGATCCACCGCCCTGGCCCGATGGCGATGCTCGACAGCGGAGCGCAGCACATCGAAGATCTCATGGGGCGCGGCTTCACGCAGAGAGCGCTCGACCGCGCTGGGTCTCTCCACCGGTACAGACCTACTTCCTTCGCGAACTCCATGAAAGCGACTGTCGGTATCGACCAGTCAAGAACCACGGATGCCCGTCCAGGACCACGACATGCGCGCGGCCTCTCGCCTCGCCAGCACCTCGCGCTCCGTGGACGTACCTGCGGTCACGCACCGCCGTTCGAGCGTTGCAGCCGATGAGCCGGCCCAGGTGAAACGCTCAGCCAAGTGCGGCCGAGCCGTGCCGGGCACGGTCTACCCTCGGCCCCGCCGCTCGGACCGGGTGTTCGCGTTCGACGCGTTCGGGCCGCTCGGCATCCGCTCCCAGGGCGGGTCATGCTGCGCGCCTGCTGATCGTCCCGAACGGCGCCCCGCGACGACGCGTGCCGCCTGGCCGGCCCACCGGCCCGGGTCCGTGGCGGCGATGACTGCGCCGTCGGGCGCGGTGCATGCACTCGCGGCGATGTTCGTCCGCGGCGTGCGGACAACTCGCCCTCATCGGCGGGACAGGACGACCTGACGGAGCGCCCCCCGATCGCGCAAACCACCTTCCAGCCGGGTGGATTCGGCGACGGCAATCTCGGCGACGTGCTCGGCGCACTCCGGTACGCCTCGGTCGACGTAGCAGGCGTACCGGTTCGCGGCAAATGAGACGCCGCGGACAAGGAACCGCAGGAGGTCGTCTGCCGGCTGCGGACGGCCACGGCTTGCGGCTGACGAACGGGGTGGACCCGCAACCCGGGGGCCTACAGGGAATCCTCCGGCTCGCCGGCAAGTTTGGCGGCGATACGGCCGAGAACTGCGAGCTCTTGGGGGTCGAGCTGGTCGACGAAGTGGCGCCGCACTGACGCGACATGAGTAGGAGCGGCTTGCCGGAGAGTACCCAGTCCCATCTCGGTGAGAACCAGCAGACAACCTCTGCCGTCATCCGGGTCCGGCGCACGGCGGATGAGCCCACGCGCCTCCATGCGAGTGGCGTGGCGGGACAAGCGGCTTCGGGACCACTCCATCTTGGCTGCCTGCTCACGCAGGGTGCCACTGCCGTCGGAGCGCTCGGACAGGGTGCTGAGTACCTCGTAGTCGGGTTCGGACAAACCGAGTTCGGCCAGGTCCTGTGCGGTGCGGGCCTGCACGACGGTCACCATGCGGCGGTATGCCCTCCAGGCGTGCTCCTCTTCCGGACCGAGCCAGCGAGCAGCAGTATCCGACCTCTTCGTTGACATGTAATCAACTTACCAGCTAGCTTCATTTCCATGTCAACGAAAAGGACGCGCGTTCTCGTACTGATCTGCAGTACTCGTCCCGGCGCGCTCGGCCCGGCAGTCGGCAAGTGGCTGACCGAGACGCTCGCACCTACCGCCCTCACGCTGGATGCGGCCCTGGTGCCGCTGGCCCTCGGTGATCTGCGACTGCCCTTTCTGGATGAGGAGGAGCACCCCTCGACCGGCGTCTACCGGCACGAGCACACGCGCCGTTGGAGCGCGATCGTCGACGAGGCCGACGGCTTCGTCGTCGTGACGCCGGAGTACAACTACGGGATGCCCGCGACCCTGAAGAACGCGCTCGACTACCTTGGCCCCGAGTGGGCCTGGAAGCCGGTCGGTTTCGTCAGCTACGGCAACACCTCGGCCGGCACCCGGGCGGTCCAGCACGCCAAACAGGTGATGACTACTCTTCGCCTCGTCCCCCTGGGCTCGACCGTCGCGATCCAGATCACGGACGCTATGCGAGAAGACCGCTTCCAGCCTCGAGCGTCCCTAAGTGACGCCGCCGAGGGGCTGCTTGCGGAACTGGTGCGGGTCGCTCACGCCCTGACCCCGCTTCGCGAGCGTGAGCGCGTGAGCGCGGTGGCAGGGCCCGTCGCAGGCTCGTACGCACGGCGCCTCACCCCGGATGACGCCCCGGAGGTAACGGTGCTGCAGCGCTGCTGCTGGGCCGAGGAGGCGGTCGCCAACAGCACCCTCGCGATACCGGCCCTGCACGAGTCGCCCCACCAGGTGCGCGCCTGGCTGACCGACTGGCATGCAACGGGCCTGTGGCAGGACGGTCGGCTTCTCGGGATGGTGCGGACGCGTCGCAGCGGCGCCGAGCTGCGCATCGGGCGGCTCGCCGTCGTCCCCGACCTGCGTGGAGTCGGTCTGGGCCGATGGCTGCTCCGCATGGCCGAGTCAGCCGGGGAGGGTTGCCGGCGCATCGTCCTGTCCACCGGCGCCGCCAGCAGCCGGAACCTCGCCCTTTACGAGAGTCAGGGGTACGCCCCGCTTCGCGTGGAAGCGGACGCCGGTGTGGTGCACCTCGCCAAAACCGTCCCTTCTTGAGCACTTCGGGGCCCGCATCCGCACGGTTTCAACCCCCGCGCTTCGAACATCAACGGGCGGTGACGGGCGAATGACCGGCCCCGACAAAGGCTGCTTATCGTGGGCCAGTCGGCCTCCCGCGCTCGTATGTCTGGGCATGGAAGGCCGTCAGCCACAACCGTGGATCGCGTCGGACGAACTGTGATCACTAAACGAGCCGTTGCTGCCGAAAGCGAAGACCTCGCCCGCCTCGAAGCGGTCTGAAATGCTTCGACGTGTTCCGCCTTGCCTTCTTCAACGAGGAGGACGAGGCCGCCGCCTTCCGGAACGAGGCCACGGTCGGCGTCCGCACGAGACCGGATTCCGGCTCCCCCGGCTCCGAGGCCGACGACCGACCCGATCTCCGCAAACGCCCCTTCGGCTTGCTGGAAGCGCCCATAGGCCTGGAGCTGCTGTCGCTGTACAAGGGCGCGGCGCAGCCCCCGTTATGTTTTCCGGGCGGGGGGTTCCTCGGAGGCGCTGATCAGAGGGCCGGCCACCGTCCGGTCCGGCGCAACGCCGAACGGTTCGCGGGCGGCAGGTCTGCATGGGGTGGATGCGCGAGCACGACACCCCGGCCGAGGCCGGGACCGTCAACACCCCGGGAAGGGCACGATGTTCGAGATCGACGACGTGGGTGTGTTCCTTGGCCTGGACGTCGGCAAGGCCGCCCACCACGGCCACGGGCTCACCCCGGCCGGGAAAAAGGTCCTCGACAAGCCGCTGCCCAACAGCGAACCGGAACTGTGGGCCGTGTTCGACAAGGTAGCCGATGACCTACGGCAGTTCCTGGAGATGCTGGAGCACTCCCTGACACGGTTCATCGCCGACGGCGAGGCGGGACATCTGTAACCGCAGACACCAAGCGCCCATTTCGTGAGGCGCTGTAAGAGGTCTCGGCGGACCGTCGAAGCCGCCGACGTGAAACTCGGGACGGCCACCCGGCATGACCGGCAAGCGGCGCGAAACGGACCCGGCTCCGGCCTCGTGAACGCAGCGAGGTCGCCATGTGCCCGTTGAAGAGGTATTGGAACGCTTAACAGGTGTCCCCTTGCCTGCCCGCAAGAGGGAAGTCCCGTGCTCAGACCGTACGCGCAGGTGCAGTCACGTGACGGATACCGCACCCACCGGGCCGCTCGTACGGTTGAATCGATCCCCCGAATTTCAAGGAAATCCTATGCAACAAATCACGCTCGGAAATGTCTCCATCACTCGGGTATGGGAATACTCCGGTTCCGTCGGCATGACGTCCGACATGTTCTTCCCGGAAAGCTCGAAGGAAGTCTGGGAGTCCGGTTCCGGCTGGCTCGTCCCGCATTTCCCGTCGCCGCCGGCCGCGCCGCCGACGTCGACCTCCTCGTCGGCACCAACACCGAAGAGGGCAACCTCTACCTGGTCCCGGTGGGCAAGTACGCCACCTCCACCGCCGCCGACGTCGACGAGGCCGCCGCACGCGCACACCCCGACCCGGCACAGCTCGTAGCGGCCTACCGCACGTCACGCCCCGAGGCCACCTTCGCGGAACTGCGCTCCGCCGTCATGGCCGACGCCCTCTTCGGCGCGGGCAGCCGCGCGCTGGCGAGCGCCCATACCACCCACCCGCGGACCGCCACCTACGCCTACGAGTTCGCCTGGCGCTCCCGCGCCCTGGACGGACAACTCGGCGCCACCCACGCGGTCGAACTGCCCTTCGTCTTCGACCTCGCGGACCGGCCCGAACTCAACGGCCCCGCCGCCCTGCTCGGCCCGGAGCAGGCCCCCGCCGACCTCGCCGCCCGCGTCCACGCGACCTGGATCCGGTTCGCCCGGACCGGCGACCCCGGCTGGGACCCCTACGACACCGACCGCCGGGCCACCATGCGCATCGACGCCGAATGGAGCCAGATCGACGACCCCCGCAGCAAGGAACGAGAGGTGTGGAGCTGAAGCCCATACCGGCTTCGCCTGCCCAGCCCCTCCACGGAACACCACCACTTCAAGGAACACCGTGACCAGATCCGTCATCACCACCGACAACGCCCCCTCCCTGCCGGCCCCCCTGTCCCAGGGCATCCGCAAGGGCCCCGTCCTGCAGATCTCCGGACAGCTCCCCATCGACCCGTACACCGGCGCGGTCGTCGGAACCACCGTCGCCGAGCAGACCGCACAGGTCCTGCGCAACGTCACCGCCGTCCTCGAGGCAGGCGGAGCGGGCCTGGAGGACGTCGTCATGCTCCGCGTCTACCTCACCGACCCCGCCCACCTGCCCGAGCTGAACGACGCCTACGCGACTGCGGTCGGCGAGCCCTTCCCCGCCCGCACCACGGTCTACATGCAGCTCCCGCCGGGTCTCCTCGTGGAGATCGACGCCCTGGCCGTGCTGGACGACTGACACAGCCACAGAACTGGCCGGTCCGATGCGGTGCAACGGGAGACCGGACCGCGCCGGACCGGCCAGCCATCCCAGAGAGCGAGAAGGGGGAGGACAGGATGGATGGCCGTTTGTCGAAGACGTGCACCAACCTGAGAGTGGTGCCGGCAGACCTGCTGGACGCCCTCTGTTCCCTGTCAGGACGCCCCTCGCCACCCGCCGGAGGCCATCTGTCACGATGCGTCCACGAGCACGTGCTCCACGCAGTGGCCTCGCTGCCGGTGGGCTCACTGCAACCGGGCGACGTGAGTGCGGCCACCGAAGTACGCGCCGGCCTCCTGAACGCCGACGTACCGTCCGCCTCGGACGCCACCGCCCGCTGCATCCAGCAGACGGTCGACGACCTGGGTCCCGCCGACCTCTGGACGCTGGCTCGCGACACCGCCATGACCCTCGACGAACTGGCATGGGGCGCTACCGCAACCCTGGCGGGGGAACGCCTCGCACAGCCCGACCCTCTCGACGTACTCGCTGCGCAGGCCATCGTGGACGAACTCGCCGAACGGACCCCGTGCCGGTGGGGACGGCAGCACACCGACGCCGTTCGTGCCGCGCTGTACCGGACTCTGGCCGACCTCGCCGACGTTCTCCTGGAAGCGTCGGAGTCCACCCCCACACTCCTCGACTGGACCGCCCACGACGGCGGATGGCGGGCCTCGGCCGTGATCGGCGGAGTGATCCACCACGTGGCGCTCCAGAAGGGGGAGCACTCGCCCTCTGCCGCACAGCCCGTCTGGCACCGCACGCCCCCCTCAGTCGCACGTATCGCTTGGCAGTGGCGGATCACGAACGGACCGACCGGGCGCACCTCCCATGACTGTGGACCTATCCCTTCCGCACTCGCGGCACGGCACGCCGCCGAGTGCGCGATCACGGCACTCGCCGCCGGAAGATGCAGTCTGTGACGATTCGACCCGTTCTCGGAGTACGGCATCGACCGAGCCCTGAGGGGTCCCGGGGTGGCCGAGGAGTGTACCTGTATCCGCATGAGCGAGCGATCTACCTGCGCAAAGCTCTTACAGGGGGCTGAATTCGGTGAAGGCGCTGGGTACGATGTCGGTCGCTTCGATGCTGGCAGCGCGCAGTTCCGCCTGTGCCCGCTCGCCCCACGGCCGCGCGCCGAGGCACCGGATGGTTTCGAAGGCGCTGCTCAACAGCGGACGGGCCTCGGCGATACGGCGCTACGCCGCGCGGAGCGATCCAGCTTGTACGCCACTTGCACGTCGTCGACGGCGTGGTTGGTTCGGAACGGACGGACGTTCACAAGGCGTGGAGCTTCCCAAAGCAGTCACCTGACGCATACCGAACGGAATCCCACGTGCCGAGACTGGTGATGCGGGCGATGGCCGGTCAGACCCTGAAGGCTCTCTCGCGGCCGTGCACACGCGAAAGGACCTACGGAGATCACCATGACGGGAAGGACGACGACATCGTTGTGGGACCGGTTCGCGGGCTTCGACCCGGGGCTGATCCGTCTGACCTCCGCGATGCGTGCCGTGCTCGGTACCGCCGCGACGCTCGCCCTGCTGACAGCGCTGCGTGCGCCCGAGACGGCGCTGGTGGTCGGCGGCTTCACCGCAATGACGACCTCTCTGGCCATCAGTGACCTGCACCCGCGCAGCCAGCTGATCACGCTCGGGCTCGGCCTTCCGCTCTCCCTCGCGTGTCTGGCCGTCGGAACCGCGCTTACGCCCTACCCGACAGCGGCCAAACTGACCTTCCTGGTGCTGATCTGCCTCGCGGTTCAGGCCCGCCGGTTCGGCCCACGAGGACTGGGCCTGGGGATCTTCGGTTTCATGGCCTTCCTGCTGTCCCAGTTCGCCCCGGCCCGCGCAGACCAGCTTCCGCGGCTCGGCGCATCGGTACTTGTGGCTTTCGGCGCTGTCACGATCGTGTGGTGCTGCGTCGGCCCCGTCACAGGGCCTGGGGCTCTGAGGCGGCTACGGCACGCATTCGACGTGCGTTTGCACGACGTCCTGCGGGACACGGCCTCGATGGTCCTCGCCACCGGGCAGGACGTCGGCACCCGGAGCCGCTCGTTGCAGGACCGCCTCGACAGGCTGCACGAGTCCGTACTGCTGATCGAGAACTTGCTCGACGAGCGCGCCGCAGGCGAGGACACCGAGGCCTTGCGGCCGCACCTCAGTCGGGTGGAAGTGGCAGCGCAGCGCCTGGCCGTACTGGCGGTCCGTGCGATGCACACCCCGGCGGCCCGCAACGATCCGGCGGAACGGACGGCGCGACAACGGCTCGCACAGCGGATCCGGGCTCTCCGGTACCAACCCACCGTGGGAACCACTCGCGGAGCCGAGCGGTGTGCGGAAGGGTACGAAGGCGACTCGGCAAACTGGCCGACCGGCTCCGCATTCGTGCTGGACTGCTTCCCTGCGGTCGACGAACTCGCCGAAGCCCTGCGGGTTCTCGGTCCACGCGGCCGCCCGAGAGCACGCCGGACAGCTTCGCGCAAGCCCGCCTCACCCACCTTCGGAGCGCTCCCGCGCCGGGACACGGACGAGGAAGGCCTGAAACGGGGAGCCACCCGCCAGGCGTTTCAGGTGACGGCTGCCTCGGCCATCGCCATCACGGCCGGTCATCTCCTGTCCCCGCACCTGTGGTACTGGGCCGTCACGGCCGTATGGGTCGTGTCCATCAAGAACGAGAGCACCGGCGAGGTACTGCTGCAGAGCCTCCGGCGGCTGGCGGGCACCGTCATCGGCGTGGTGTTCGGCTACGGCCTCGCCGCCCTGGTCAACGGAGACGGCCCCGCCCTCCTGAGCCTGCTCCTGCTGTGCATGTTCGGGATTTTCTACACCCCGTCGCACGCCTACTGGGCCGTGACGTTCTTCATCACCGGCACGCTCAGCATGCTGCTCGCGCTGACGGACACCTTCTCGACGCAGGTGCTGCTCCTGCGCGTCCAGGAGACCGCGCTGGGGGTGTCCTGCGGGCTTCTCGCCGCCGTCCTCGTCCTTCCCACCACGGTCCGCCGCGCCGGCGACGACGCACTGGCCGGCTTCCTGCGCGCCCTCGACCACCTCTTGCGGGCTGTCGCCTCGGGAAGCCCGGGCACGGAAACCCCGACGAGCCGGGTCCACGCGGCACACGACCTCGACCAGGCCCTGGAATCCTTCCGCAAAGCCAGTCTGCCGCTCACTCATCCGTTCGCTCCGCAGCGCCGCCGCCGTCACCGCGCCCGCCACCTACTGGAACTCCTCGACGTCGGCGCGTACCACGTACGGAGCCTGGCAGCCACGGCCGAGCGTCTGCCGGCGGGCCACGTCCCGGAGTACGCCATGCGCCTCACCGCCGCGGCCGACCACGCGCACGAGACCGTCACCCACCTGATTCGCGTCACCGGCGATCGACCGAGCACCGTCTCGCGTGTGGCACGACCCAAGGTCACCACGACGCTGTCCCTGCTCTCGGAGGAGCAGCGCGTGTGCCGCAGCCGGCTGTCGCTGGAGTACCGCCTGCTGCTGCACATCGATCGCCTCGACTCGACCCTGACCGCGCTCGTACGAGCATTGGACCCACTCGCACCGGACCTGGACCGCACCGCCGTGGCCCCCTCCGAGAGAGTGGACCTCCAGTTGCCGCACGGCCCGGCCCAGGCTGCCGCCGTGAGCTGCGCCGACCCCGCAGACCGGTGCGGAAGGGCCCAGGCCGGCTGAGACCGTGTCCCCTGTGGACCGGCCGGAAGATCGGCTACACGGTGCTGGGAGTGGGGCGGATCCTCGCCGACTGACCAGTCGACAGGTCCTTCTGATGACTGACTCGCACCGCGCTGCCGGACCGGCTCCGGTACTCCGACGGCGTGACGCCCGTGGCGGGCCGGAAGAGCCGACGGAGGTTCGACACGTGCAGGTAACCGACGCTGCGGGAGATCTGGGCGACCAGCTCATCGGTCGGCTCAAGCAGCTCGCGTGCCTTCGCGACGCGCGCCGCCTGGAACGTCACCGTCCTACAGGTCGAACTCCAGGTGCTCGATGTCCGTGAAACGGACCTCCTCCAGGGAGCCGGCGCGGCGGCCTCCGTCCTGGAAGTACACCTCCTTGAGTGCTTCGGCCGCGATGCCCTGGAGCTGCTGGTCGGTGGCACCGGCTTGATGGGCGTCGAAGAGGCGGCCTGCGTACTGCGGCGGCAGGGCGACGGTCAGGTGCCGGATGCGGTCCTGGTCCGTCGACCCGATCGGTGCGGTGTAGCCGAGGCGGGCGCGGGTGTCGATCACGATGCCGTCGGTGGTTGCCGCCTTCTGCCGGGCCCTGGCCCGGACCTGCGGCTGCCACCGGGCCTTCACCTCGCGCTCCAGACGGGCAGCGAGGTCGGGACGGGGTCTCTTGATCTCGTTCTTCACGTAGCGCTCGACGGTGCGCTGGGAGACCCGCAGCATCTGGGCCACCGCCTTGGTGCCCTTGAGCTGCTTGACCAGGTACCGCATCTGCGCGCCCGCGCTCTTGGGCGCGGGGCGGGTGAACGCCTTCTGCACGGCGGCGTCCAGGCCGTTGCCGAACAGGCTCATCGCCGGCTCCTACTCTCCGCTGTCGGCGTCGGTGACGGTGCCGTCCTTGATGTACCGGGCGAGGTTCAGCTCCGGGGCGTCGAACCGCTCGCGGACCTCCTCACCCCACAGGACGCTCTGCGTGCCCTCATGTTTGACCAGGCCCGGGTTGACGCCCAGTTTGAAACCACCGGGCAGCGGCTTGCCGTCGCGGTAGGGCAGGAAGTCCAGCGGCGAGGGACCGGCCGCCGCGTAGACGACGCAGTCGGACAGGATCGCGATGGGGTACTGGCCCGTGAACGCCGCGTGCTTGACGATCTTGCGGTGCAGGTTGATCCGTGTGCGGGAGATGACCGCCGCGCGGATGTCCGGCCGCCACGTGGGCCGGGACAGGGCGCGCCACGGCTGCCCGGGCTTCCAGCCCTCGCCGCGGGGGCGCTCGCGCAGCTTGCCCAGACCGCCCTTGACCGTCGCCTTCATCGCCGAGACAACGATCGCCAGCTCGGGGTCACGGCTCCTGTAGCCGTCCATCGCGGCGAGGAAGTCGTCCGGCGTGCGGTCGGCGTCGACGCCGAGGTCGGACATCGTGGCGAGGTAGGCATCCCGCAGCCGCTGGTACCAGCCGTCCAGGTAGCGGCCGTTCTCGTACCGGACCCACGCCTCGACCGGACGTACCTCGTAGCCGAGTTCCTTCGCGTACGCGACGGTGGGCGTCGCGTACCAGGCCGGGCCCTCGGGACGCTCGCCCTTCGGCGTGAACGGGCTGGGCAACAGCGAGGCGTCCAGCTCCGCCCACTCCTTGCCCACCTTCACCCGCGACAGGTCGACGTGGGAGAGGTCCACCAGCCACGAGCCCGGCAGCTTCGCATCGAACGCCGGTCGCTCGACGCGGGTGGGCGCTCCCAAGCCCACGGTCAGACCGTTGGCGCCGGCGGCGAAGGCCATGTTGACGTCGATGCCGACCAGGTACCGCAGCATGCATTCGTCGTCGGTCATGGGCCGGGCCCAGTCGTAGGCCTCCTCGAACAGCTTCTCCGCCGGGCCTCGGACGTGGAAGCGCGGCAGGGCGGCCAGGAGCGGGTGGCCGTCAGGGGCCTCGCAGGGCGCGCAGTCGACCGGGTCCTGGCCCAGACTGCCGGGGTTGCGCTCGGAGTGCCGCCTGCCTGCCGCGTCCGGCTGGGAGGCGCGGGTCGGCGGGTGCAGGGCGGTCATCAGCTCCAGGCCGGTGACGGCGGTCGAACCGCGCGGGGTCATCACCCTTGAGGCGTACACGCCCAGGACGCGGGCGAGTTCGGCCGGCGGGAGCTGCCCGGCGTGGCCCCAGTGCCGGGTGTCCAGCGCGTGCCAGGACGGGATGCACAACTGCACGCAGGCCCGCTCCGAACCCTGCGCCGGGCGGTAGATCCGCGCCCACGGGCCGAAGCCGCGTTTGGTCAGCTTCCAGTGCGCGCGGGCGAGCTGCTTCACGGCCTTGTGACCCTCCGGGATCCGGCCGGCGAGCCGCTCCTCGTCCGTGAGCGTGACGGGCAGGCCGTAGCGGTCCAGAGCGGCTTCGGTGAGCACGAGCAGCGGGTCGGCGTCCTTGCCCGGCCCGGACAGCTTCGGCTGCCCGAGCTTCGCCTCCGCCAGGGTCCAGTCCACCAGGGCCGCAAGGCTCTTGGCGGGCACGTCCAGGACCAGGCCGCCCGTGCAGTACGCCCGTACCTGCCCGTCCTCGACATCGACGACCGCCAACGGGCCGTTCTCGAACCGCGGATCCGTGCCACCGGCCGCGGTGGTGCGGAGGGAGGCAGCGCTCTGGTTCCCATCCGCACGCCTGGCCGCCGGCTGTCTGCCGGGCGCCGCCGGGCGGGACGGTGCCGTCGGCGCGGCGGCCGATGCGGAAGGCACGGCGGCAAGTACGGACGGCGGGGCGGCAAGTACGGACGGCGGGGCGGCAGGTGCGGACGGCGAGGGGGCGCCCGGGTCCGGCCGCGGCGCGGCCTCACTGCTGCCGGGCGGCACGGCGGACGCCGGGAAACGCCGGGACAGGCCCTCCAGGAGTCTGCGGTAGGCCTCGATGCGTTCGGCTTTCGGTTCGGCGCGGCCCGTCTCCCATGCCTGGATGCTGGCTACACGCACACCGAGGGCCTGTGCGACGGCGGCCTGGGTCAGTCCGGCCGCCTCACGCAGGCGGACCCGCTCGTCCGGGACAGGCAGTACGCCGCCGTCGTCGACGGCGGCGAGCAGTGCGTCGACGGCGGCGAACAAAGGCTGCGGCTGGTCCGTCATCTGCTGCGCTCCTCTACCGGACACCCTGACGGATCTCCTCCAGGCGGGTCACCAGCCGCTGGTAGCGCTGGGAAGCCGCCTGGGAGGAATTCAGGCCCTGATGCCCGGCGATCTGCCGCCAGTCCATACCCCGGCGCCGGGCCTCGATGACGACCTGTGTCTCCAGCCGGTCCAGCGCCACGCGCATCACCTCGAAGAGACTCAGCCCAGCGGCCACCTCGTCAGCACTCACGTCAGGACACTGCCCACCGTCCTGCCGTTGGCCTGCGGCGGCCGCCAGCAGACGCCCCAGCAGCGCAGCGTCCTGTGCCAGACGGATCGCCGGGTCCCATCCGCCGGCCGGATCCTCCGCAACCGCGGACAGCCGCGCGCGGGCCCGGCCATGAGCTTCAGCTGCCATGGCGGCATGCTACCGCCTCCGTGGAAGGAAACAACGAACCGTTGTTTCCTTCCACGGAGGCGGATGCGGATGCGGATGCGGATGCGGGACATGGATGGCATGGCCGCCTCGGCGGCAGCAGCGGACCCCGCCCGCAGAGGCCCGCCGCAGTGGTGATCCGCCCCCTGTCAAACCCGAGCAGCCCCGAAGCAACCTCCGGCACAGCAGTGGCCGGCCCGTTGGGGAACCCCGTGACAACCACCACGACTCCACGGCCCCACCCCCACGCCCCCTACCAGCACACCCACACCACGAACCCGATGCCGCCCAGCCGATGACACCCCGCCCGCCGCCCACTTACAGAGAGCGATAGTTGACCAGTCTGAGTACTGTCGAGCAGCTCAGCCAGTGTGGTGACGAGCCCTGCGGCAGCGAGCTGCTTTCACATGAACCGCATCCTGCGGCGCCCGAGCGCCGCGGCGTCGAGCCCGGCAAGGCACGATTCATCATCGACGTGGTACTGGCGATCCACCGGCGAGCCGTGCCCCGCTGGCTGGCCGAGCCGGACACCACCCTCGCTCAGGTCATGGCCCAAGCCGCCGCCGAACTGCGCGAAGTGGTCGCGCCGCCGGCTCCAACGATCCGCTGAGCCGGCCGCAAACACGCCGCGCAGGCAAGCGTAGAGCCTCCGCGCCCGCCCCGGAGGAGTTGGGAGAGGCTTGACCTAGGACGGGCGCCCGCCGAACTGCCAGTTGTGCACCTCGATGTCGGCGTACCGGTCCGGGGTCAGGATGGCGCGTGCCGTGTCCGGGCCGGGCGCTCGGACCAGCGCCGCCGTGCCCAACCAGGTAGCGCCGTCGTCGGACAGCAGCGGTCCGTAGGCGATCAGCTCGTTCCGGTCCGGCGGCACTTCGAGGTCGGCGGCCTCTCCGGCGCCGAGGCCGAGCACCAGGTACCGGTTGCCGCCGGTCCGGCCGCCGGGGAACTCCCACATGGTGCGCCCCAGCGTGTTGCGCCACCGTCGTAGCAGCACGTCGCGGTAGGCGCCGGCCTGGTAGTTCGGCTCGTCGAAGGCGAATGTGCGGGCAGCGGCGGGATCTGGCAGGTCGAGGATGTGCACGCTTCCGGTGAGCGTCTCCCCGTCGTCGGCGAGAGTCGGGCCCCGGGCGATCATCTCCTTCGCGTACTGGTCCATGTACGACCAGTGCGCTTCCCCCAGCTCGTAGCGCAGGGACAGGGAGGCGGGCCGGTCGCGGTGGTAGCAGAGGAACTCCATGCCCAAAGATCTCTTGTGGGAGAGGGGCAGGTCGAGCGGATTTCATGGCGCTCGCTGCTCGACGGCCTCCTCCGGTCGGCGCGGAGTCCCTGCGAGGTTGAGCCCTGCCCCGCATCGCAACGGCCGGACCCGGCCACGTGGGCCGGGCCCACGGCGGTGCGATGGCTGCCGGGTCGGTCGCCCTTCGCAGGGGTCAGGGATCAGGGGTGAAGCCGCTGTTCGGCTTGCCGGCGAGGAGGTCGACCAGTCCGCCGCCGAGGGCGCACGTGCTCCCGTCCGGGCCGTCGGTCACGTCGCTGGTGAGGGATTCCGGACGGTGTCGGCCCGGCGACCGGCACCGCGCCCTCGGGGTGTCCGACGGGCACCCGTACGAGGCGGCAGGGGCGTGTTCCGGCCGGCGGCCGAGGTGCCGCTGCCTGCCGTCGCTGCCGGGACCGCGCTGGAAGCCGCCTCGTGACACCTACCGCCGGGATTCCCCCAGGCGCTCCGGAGAGCGCTCGTTCAGCCGAGCTGCGCCTCCAGCCACCGCAGGACCTCAGGGGTGACCGGGTCGGTGATGTCCGCGAACTCGTCGTGTCGCTTGAGGAACTTGGCGACGTAGGGGCAGACCGGAACGATCCGCATCCCGGACGCACGTACGTCGACGAGCGCCTGCTGGACCAGTTGCGAGGCCAGCCCCTGGCCGGCGAACGCCTCGTCGATCTCCGTGTGGAAGAAGACCCGCTGCGCGCCCAGATCACGGTATGCGGTCAGACCGGCGCGTTGGCCGCCGACCAGGATCTCGTACCGGCTATCGGCGTCCGCCCGCTCGACGACTGCGGGGGCGGAGGACTCGGTCATGGTGCGCCTTTCGTCAGGGAGGTCGATGGGGACATCAGCGGGTCGGTGGGTTCCGGCGCGGCCTGATCACGGCGTTCGGCAGGGTCGGAGCGGGAAGACGGCCGCCGGGGAAGTCCTCGACCACGCCGAAGCGGTCGGTGGAGGCCTCCCAATCCTCTCGGGCCTTCACGATGTCCTCGTGGCTGCGGCCTATGAAATTCCACCACATGACGATCTCCTCTTCGAAGGGAGGCCCTCCGAGGAGGATGGTCCGCGCCGGGGCGTCGGTCTCGTTCACCATCGTCAGGGTCTCCGCGCCCCGCGGGACGTAGCCGAGTTCGGCCGACCTCAGCACGGTGTCGCTCAGGCGGACGTCCCCGCTGTCCACGAGGAGACCGTGCTCGAAGGCCGCGTCCACACCGAGGGTGAGCGTCGCGCGGGGTTCGACGACGATCTCGGCGCCGAGCAGCGGCGTGAAGGTCCGGACCGGGGAGGTCAGGCCCGCCAGCGAACCGAGGAAGACCCTCACCTCAGCTCCGTCCACCTGTACCGCCGCGGGCACGTGGTGCTGGAAGTCCCGGGCGGTGTGGCGGTGTTCCTCCGGCAGAGCGACCCACAGCTGAACGCCGTGCAGGACGGTGGTGCGCGGGGTGGAGACCTCCGAGTGGGCGATACCGTGCCCACCGGTCATGAGGTTCATCTCGCCGGGCCGGATCAACGCGTGGGTGCCGAGGGTGTCGCGGTGCTCGATCTCTCCGCCGAACAGCCAACTCACCGTCTGCAGACCGGTGTGCGGATGCGGAGACATGACCATGCCGCCCGACGTGGCGACCTCGAGCGGGCCGTAGTGATCGGCGAAGCACCAGGCGCCGATGAGCGTGCGCGCCCGCTGGGGCAGCGTCCGACGCACACGCATCGCACGGGGGCCGCCGAGCGGAACCTCACGCGCCGACAGGACACCGACTCGGGGGGAACCGGCCGGCCGGTCGCCTTCGGCGAGCGGGTCGACACCGCGGCGCAGAGCGTCCACATCGCCTTCCGGACTGTTCACGGAGAGCACCTCCTCAGTATTCCAGTTGTCACATCAACTCTGATGCCATGGAGGCGGCCAGGTCCGGGCCTCCACGCACGGTCGGCTGCCCGGCGGCACGGCGACCTCAGTCGCTGACCTTGCTGCGGGTCTGGTACAGCAGGTCCTGGTACTCGGGATGGCGGCTGATCCACCCCGCGAAGAAGGGACAGGTGGCCAGCACCCGGAGATTCGCGGCGCGAGCCTCGTCAAGGGCCGTTCGGACCAGTGCGGACCCGACTCCCGCCCCCTCGTACTCCGCCTCGACCTCGGTGTGCACGAACGCGACGAGTTCCGCCGTACGGATGTACTCCGCGACGCCCGCCACCTTGGATTCCCCGTCGACACGGGCCTCGTAGCGCTTCGCCTCGGGCACGTCGCCCACTTCGACCGTCATGTGTCCTCCTGATCCCGTGAGCCAGAGCGTCACCCTAACTCCACAAGGTTGATGCATCAACTTAACCACGCGGCAGGAGCAGCGGCGGTGAGGGTCGCACCTTCGGTGCCATGGATAGATGAGCTGTCAACGATTTCGTTAGACTGCCGTCATGGACGCACAGCCGCGCTGGCTCGACCCGGAACAGAAGGCCGCCTGGGACAGCTTCATCCGTATGCAGGAGAAACTCATCGGACGACTGTCCCGACGCGTCCAGGTCGACTCCGGGCTGTCGGCGGCCGACTACGTCGTACTCGTGAGCCTCACCGAGAGGGGCAACGGCCGGATGCGGTTCCTGGATCTGGCCAAGCTCGTCGAGTGGGAGAAGAGCCGGATGTCCCACCAGGTGACACGGATGGCCAAACGCGGGCTCGTGGCCAGGGAGGAGTGCCCCGACGACGGACGCGGCGCGTTCATCGTCGCCACCCCGGCCGGCTACGAGGCGATCGAGGAGGCCGCACCGATGCACGTCGAGCACGTCCGCCGCCTCTTCGTCGACGCCCTCACCCCCAACCAGCTCAACACGCTGGGCCGACTCTCCCAGCGCGTGCTGGATCACATGGAGAAGCAGCCGGACTGACCGGAACCCCGTGCCAGCATGATTGCCCCGTCAACCTCTGACGCCCGGATAGCAAGTGCCGGCGGACGCCGCGTGGCCACGAGGTCTGCCTCGCCGGCCCGGACTCGATCGTGCCCGATCCTGAACCCGACTCCGGGGACGGCGGCCGAATCCAGGTCGTGGACAGCGTGTGTCAAGCCGGGATTCCGACACGGAACGACCCGGCACAGGCATGGTCCGCTGCGTGAGCCGCCACGGTCATGACGGCATGCCGCAGGAGGTGTTCGACGGCATCGCCGCGACCGCGAAGGCGGATCGGTCCGGCTGGTGCATGCAGCTCTGCGCGGACTTGCCCGCCCTGCCGAACGAACTCCGCGAGGGCGGCCCGCTCGGCCGCCCCCGCGGAGTTGTCAGGCCTCGCTTCCGGCGGTCGTGGCCAGGAGCTGCATCTCCCAGGCGAAGGCCACACCGCTGGCGCCGCCGTGCTGCGCCTGGACCTCGGCAACCCCCGCCACGGTCTTCTCGCGGGCCCAGTCGCGCTGCCACTCCCCCAGCACGGCCATCCAGGTGATCGGGACCACGCCGGCCTGGATCATGCGCTGCACTGCCATGTCGTGGGCCTCCCTCGAGACACCGCCCGACGCGTCGGTGACGACGAAGACCTCGAAGCCCTCCCCCACCGCCTGTATCGCCGGCATGGCCACACAGATCTCCGTCCAGAGGCCGGCAATGATCAGCTTCTTGCGTCGCGTCGCCTTGACGGCGTCCACGACACGCTCGTCCTGCCAGGTGTTGATGAAGGTCCTGTTGATCGGCTTCTGCTCCGGGAACACTTCCTGCAGCCCCGGAAGGATGAGGCCGCCGCGCTCCTCCAGGACGGTGGTCAGAATGGTCGGAACCTCGAACACCTTGGCGGCCTTGGCAAGCCCGACAGCGTTGTTGATGACCATCGTCGGTTCGTGGCTGTGCAGGTTGGCGACCTGGAACGGCTGGTGGTCGATGAGGGCGAGCACACTCTCCTCGGGCGTCAGCAGCGCGCCGAGTCCGGCCTTGTCCCCAGTACTCACAGGATTCCCCTTCGGGCACTTAGCGTCCGCGGGTCTCCGGCAGTACACCGACATCTCGATGCCCCGAGTAAGGCACATACGGGATGGCCGGGCCGGTGGCCACACACCTTTTGGTTGACGCGTCACCTACGCTAGAGGCAGCTGGTTGACGGGTCAACCACGGTCGATCCCGGGCACTCGTACGAACCGGACAGACATGCTCCTCTGGACAGCCCGCTTGGAGGCCCCGGCGGGCGCTCGGCGACAAGGGCGGCTTCCGGTCCCGGACTTCGGTCGGAGACCGGGTTCACCGTCGAGAAGCGGCCCTTCCGGATTCGTCTCGACCACGCCCGGGCGGGGCCGTCCGTGAACGCCTACGCGCAGGGGTTCCTGGCCAAGCTGCGTTCCCACGCCACCGACGCCCTGGACGCGGACGACCGGCCTCCTGGGACGCACTGCTGGACGAGACGCAGCCGCACGCCGTCGCGCACCGCGACGACCCGCGCGTGCACACCACTCGCACCACCTGGATCGCACGCCGCCCTTGACCCCGCGGGGCGAAGCCCATCCGGACCGGCCTCTATACGGCCGAGCCCCCGGCACGCACTTCAGCGCGAGCCTGACGGGCAAGCGACGAATCCCCGTCGAAAGAATCCGGGAAGCCGTAGAACTGCAGGCAGGACGCGGCGTCCACGGAAAGATCGTGGTCACTCTCTGAGAAGCCGCGTCGGTGATCCGATCCGCGCCACCGGCCACTGCCCCGCACCCTGAGCCGTCGGCGACACGCCCGCCCGTGCAGGGAGTCCGACGCAGCGCACGCCCCGGCGGCCGATCGATACGGGGCCGTCCTCCCGACCCCCGTGGCGGGAGGACGGCCCCAGCTCTTTCCCGTGGCCGCCCGGTCAGTACAGCTTGTTGACGGCCGTGCGCGTGGTCTTCTTGAAGGCGGCCACCGGCGCGTCCCGGAAGTCGCCCATCTGTCCCCACTTCACGACGGTGACGGTCCTGCCGTCCCGTCCGACCGACAGCAGAGCGATGTCGGTGGCGCCCCAGGACGTCTCGGTGTGCAGGCCCCGGACGCGGGCACCCTCCTCGACCGGCAGGGTGCCGTAGTCGCGGCCCTCGGCCTCGACGTCGGGCGAGGACTCCTCGATGCGGTCGGCGCAGGTGCGGATCAGGTCGTCGTAGTGCTGCGCAAGTGCCTTGGCCTGGGCGGATGTGCCCGCGACGACGGTCAACTGCACGGCGCCGGCGTCCAGGTCGGTCCAGAACCGGCGGTGCCGGTAGTCGTGGCCGGGCACACCCTCCGTGCTCACGCACAGGCCGAGTTCGTCCGGGAAGCCGTCGGTGACCGGCCCGGCCGTCCAGGACGACGTCGGGTGCGGCGGCAGCTGGGACGCCGACAGGAACGCGGGCGTGGCGGACAGCGCGGGCGCGGCTTCCTTCGGAGCGGCGTCGGCTGCCGGTGCCGTCAGGACCGCGCCCGCCGCCAGGGCGGCGACGGTGAGTGCGCGGAGCGCGCTTGCTGGGCGGTGCAGGGACATGGGTGTTCCCCCCGTGGACGGAAGCGTGGAACGTGGGTGCCGCGGGAGGCCCGCCGGGTCGCCCCGGGCCTGGTCGGTGCGGCACCAAGAGCATCGGCGGACACACGCGGCGGGCGCAACAGCCGACGGCCCGTCCCGCACGGTGGAACCATCCCAGCCCGTCTGACGTGCAGGTACATGGGATGCCTGGGATGCCGTCCCGGGCTGGACAGGGGCAGTACGAGGACGGGGAGACCGGTGCCGGCACAGCACGACAGCGACAGCACGGACGCGGTCGACGAGTTCGCGGCGCTGCTGAGGGAGCTCAAAGAGCACACGGACCGCAGCTACGGCTCGCTGGCCCGCCGTCTGGGCATGAACACCTCGACGCTGCACCGCTACTGCGCCGGTGACACGGTGCCGCTCGACTTCGCCCCCGTGGAGCGCTTCGCCGCCCTGTGCGGGGCGAGCCCGGGTCAACGCCTCGAACTCCACCGCCGTTGGCTGCTGGCCGTAGCGGCCCGCCACCGGCCCCGCACGGCGGAACCGGGGCAGGGCGCGCCCGGCGCCGCCGAAGCGGACACGGAGCAGGAGACCGACGGCGGCACGGACGCCACGCCGCAACCCACCGGCGCCCCGTCCGCCGGAACGGCCCCCGTACCCCCGCCCCCGCGCCGCCCCTGGTACCGCCGTAGGCCGCTCGTGGCGGGGACTGCCTGCGTCTGTGCCGTACTCGCAACGCTCGGAGCCCTGTCCGCACTGCCGGACAGACAACGGGCGTCCGCCGACGGTCCCGCACCCGCCTCCGGTCCGACGGCGTCCGGTACGGCCAGGGCCAGAGGGTCCGAGCCGCGGGACGCGTCACCCAGTCCGAGCGGCTCCCCCACCGCCGACACCTCCGAGCAGCCGCGCGGCCCAGCCACCCCGAAACAGCAGCCAGGCACCTCCCGCCCGCACGGAACGACTGCCGCCCCCTCCCCCGGCGAACAGCCGACCGGGCTGCCGCTCACCTGGTCCGTCAACTCCCAGGCCTGGAAACTCGGCTGCGGCCACGACTACGTCATCGCCAAGCCACCGAGCCAGGTACCCCCTCCCCCTGCTCCGCAGGACGCCGCACCCTGGGCGGCGACACAGAACGCGGTGCACGGCAAAGAGACGCTCGTGCAGCTGTCGGTGCAGGGGCGCAGCGACACCGCCGTCGTACTGGAGGATCTGCGCGTGCGTGTGACCGGCCGTGCGGCTCCGGTCGAGGGCAACGCCTACGCCATGGACCAGGGCTGCGGCGGCTCGATCACCCCCCGGTCCTTCGCCGTGGACCTGGACAAGGACCGCCCCATCGCCCGCGCGGTCGCCGGAAACGACTCCGGCACGCCGATCCCGGCCGTGCGCATGCCCTACCGCGTCTCGGCAAAGGACCCCGAGGTCCTGCTGGTCACGGCCACGGCCGGCGCGTGCGACTGCCGCTGGTACCTGGAGCTGGACTGGTCCTCGCAGGGCCGCACGGGCACCGTGCGCATCGACGACGACGGACGCCCGTTCCGCACCACCGCCATCGAGGGCCTGCCGCGGTACATGTACGACACCCTGGGCCGCACGTGGGGGTCCTACGGCTAGAGGACACGGCAGGTCGAGGAGCAAGGCATCGCCGACGACAGGGGGTTGGACCGGCCCTGCCGGGCCGCACCCGTGATTGTCAGTGGGTCCTGGCAGGGTGCGTGCATGACGAACAGCGAGCGTGATCGCATGACGCGGATCCTCGGCGGGTTGCCGGCAGCGGCTCGAGGAGTGCTGTTGGAGACGGACTGGGCTTCCCACCGGCACGCCTACGGCTCCGGCGAGGACATACCCGTCGCCCTGTGCTCCCTCCTGGACAAGGATGCCGGGGTGCGGTCCGAGGCGCTGGCCGTGTTGGACATGGGCGTGCTGCATCAGGGCTCTCTGTACACGGTCACCGCCCCCGCGGCGCTGTTCGTCGCCGCGATCCTCGACCATCCCCTGTGCCTCGCCGAGCACGAGGGGCACCTCCCGTGGGACGACGGGCCGCCGCGCAGCTTGCGGGCCGCCCTGCTCGACTGGCTGGGCCAGGTGGCCGAGTCGGCTGCCTACGGGGAGGATCCGGCGCGGGACCGGGCGAACTGGGAGTGGCAGCCCTGGCACGAGGACACGCGGGGCAAGCGCGACCCCGACGAGCTCGCCGCACTGCAAGCGTGCCGGGACATCCGTCCCGCCCTGTACGACGCCGTCGAACCGTTCCTCTCCTCCTGCGACCCTCACATCTATGAGTCCGCGCTCGGCGTCGCGCTGCCGCTCCTTTCGGCTCCGGCCCTCGCCGACCGGGTACCGCGCGCCGCCGCGCTGCTGCGGGGCCGGCTGGGCACGATGACGGGCCGTCGGGAACGAGCCGCCGTGGCGCGGGCGCTGAGCCTTTGGGGAATGGACACCTCCGACCTGCTCGCCGACTCCGACCCGGCCGTACGGGTCTGCGCCGCGCTCGGTCCCGTCCGAGTCGACCGGCCCCGCGCTCTCGCCGTGCTCCTCGACGCGCTGCGGGACCCCCGCACGACGGACGGATGGTTCCCCCGAGCCGCTGCGTGGGGTCGACGGGTGCTTCCGGTTCACCGTACTGCGTTCCGCGCTCGATCTGGCCGTGTCGTTCGAGGAGGTGGCAGCCGTGACCACCGCCATGGTGGCCGCCGGCCGCAGATCCGTCGTCGACCACGAAAACGGGCCGATCCTGTTCAGAGCCTTCCCCGGTGGCTACGAGCCGGCCCACTCGCTCACCTCGGCCCAACGCGCGCTGCTGGGGGCGTTCGTGGACACCGACGAGACGACGGGCAGCATCGGCGGCAACTGGTTGTGGTTCCGCGCGGCCGGGCTGCCGGAGAACCGGGAGGGCATCGCCGCGTTGCTGCGTACCTACCCGTGACGCCGCCCTGGGTCAGGCATCACCGTCTTCCGCCGTGGATCGACATCTGCCGGGTCACCCCCTGGACCTCGCCCGACGGAAGCAGCGGCTTCCAGGCCGGTCCGTCGCGCGAGTTGAGCCGCCCGTGCTCCTGGCCGACGAGGGTGAGTGGATGGGCCGGCGGTGCGCGGTGGCGGGCGGCGTCAGGACTTGAGTGTGGCGGCCGACCTGGCGGCCTGTTCGATCCGCGCGCGGTGGGCGGCCCGGGCTTCCTCGTCGATCTGCTCCTCGTGTTCGGCGCGCAGCCCGGTCCGGCCGTCGAGGCCCTCGCGCAGGATGTCGGCGTGCCCGGTGTGCCGGACGGACTCGCCGAGGACGTGGACGATGACGGCGAACAGGTTCGTGTCGGACCAGGGCTGCGGCCACCACGGCACGTGGGCGGGGGCGTCGAGGGGTAGCTCGTTGATCGTCGCGTCCGAGTGTTGCCAGGTGCGCCGGTAGAAGCCGGTGATCTGATCGCGGGTCTCGTCCGCGGCCGCCCACCGATCGCTGCCGTCGGAATCCTGCCACCGGCACAGCGGTTCCGGGGAGGGGCGGCCGAAGACCTCGCCGAAGTACCTGGCCTCGACGGTCGCGACGTGTTTGACCAGGCCGAGGAGGTTGGTCCCGGTCGCCGTCAGAGGTCTGCGGGCGTCGTACTCGGACAGGCCGTCGAGTTTCCAGAGCAGCGCCTCGCGGTCCCGCCGCAGTCTCCCGTGCAGGGTGTGCTTCGCGAATTCATCGATCATGCGTCATGAACCTTCCATGGGCCGTTCGTATTCTCGACATCCCGTACGTGGTCCGGCGCCCCGGCCCGTGCCAGTGGCTGCGCAGGAGTGCCAGGTACGGATCCGGCCGGCGGTGGGCACCGCCGCACCACGCGCCAGGGCCATTGCGCCGCCTGCTCCGACGCCTGCGGCCGTGCGCGCGATCCGTGAGCGCGATGTCGTGCGTACCGGGTGGGTGTGATCGGCGAACGCGGAGGCTATTCCTCGGGCTCCCAGGCGATCAGCCGCTCGAACACCTGCTGGTCGCCCTCGGTCTTCAGGTCGCTCAGCGTGAGGCGGCCCCAGACGAAGAGGAGCAGTTGCTCGGCCGTGCCCGTGGCCGAAGCGGAGGGGGTCGCGGCGCTGTCCGTGAGGGGTGCGGGCCAGGCCCCGGTGCCGTCGAGCTCCAGGAGCCAGGAGCGGCCCTCGGTGGCGTGGTAGTGGATGGTGGCGGCCTCGTGCGGCCAGGCGGCCGGGGTGGAGTTGCAGGTGTCGAGGAACTCGGCCACGCCGTCGATCGCGACGTCGGGCGGCATCGGCTGCACGGTGCCTGCGGCGAGCTGGGCGTCGTAGGTGTGCACCAGTACCTCGTGCACCCGGCGCCGTGCGACACCCCAGGCATTCGCCGGCGACAGGCCGGCGCCCCACCATGTCCAGCACTCACGCTCCGGACCGGCCTCTCGCAGCGCACTCAGCAGCAGCTCGTTCGACTCGGCGTACCAGGCCAGCAGCGCCTCGAGCTCGCGCGGCACCCCCGCGGTGTTCTTGGCCGGCGGAGCCTCGGCCGGGCCCGCGGCGACGATCGCGGCCCACCAGCGCTGGCCGGTACCCAGATGCCGCACCAGATCGAACAACGTCCACTCGGAGCAGGACGGCACCGGCGCGTCGAGGCTCGCCCCGGCGGCAACCGCACTCCGGAACGCGGCCGACCGCTCGTCGATCAGTCGCAGCAGGGCTGCGTACTCAAGACTGTCTGTCACATCGCTTGCCTATCACCCCGGATCAGCCGACGGCACCGTATTTTCCAGGCCGCCATACCCCCTTCCCGAACGGGCGCTCAAAGGCTCCTCGCGTGACTGGCGTTTCGGTCACCGCCTGTACCGCTGCGCGACGGCCGTGAAGGCGGCCTTGGGCTCCCATTCCATGTCGGGGTAGGTCTGCCCCCGGCGTCCTTCGAGGAGTTTGACGATGCCCAGGCCGGCCCGGTCCAGGTCGTCCCTGGGGTCGCCGTCCGGGCGGTGGGGGTAGCCGGGCAGGGCGAACAGGAACACGAACGCGCTGTCCACCCCCTCGGTTTCGAAGATCTCCAGCAGTTCGCTCAGATACGCGGCCTGGCCGGCCTCGTCACGCTCGTACACGCCGGTCAGCCGTACCGGGGCCCTGGTCGCCGGGTCGTGCTCGACCACTTCCAGCACCCGACCGCCACGGTCCCCCGCGCCGCGGTAGGCGGCGGTGCCGAACCCGGTGACGGCGAGCGGCTTCGGACCCTGCGCCAAGGTGCGCACCGCGTCCCGGAACCGGTCGGCGACCTCTGCGGAGCGGATCAGTTCGTACGTCACCATGTCGAACGGGGTCCAGTCGATCTGCTCGAACTGGATGGCCGCGTAGGTGAGTCTGCCCCGGAAGCGCTCGCGGACCGTGGCCGCGGCCTCGCGGAGGAACGCGTTGATGCGCGACCCGAGCTCGCGCATCGCTTCGGCTCGCCGCTCGGGCCGGCGCATCAGGTGCTCGACCCGCTCCTCCGGGCTGTCCCCCGACAGGAACCCGCGGTTCATCACGCTCAGCTCGACCCCTGCGACGAACACGACGGCGGCCCCCCGCTGCCGGAGCCGTTCCGCGCGCTCGGCGCAGTCGCGGAAGAGCGTGAGGATCGGTTCGGGGTCCAGTTCCAGCGGGTAGGGCGAGAACCAGACCTCCAGGCCGAGCTCGGCGGCGGCGCCGGCGGCCAGCTCCAGGCGGTCCGGGTCGCCGCCGATGATCTGGACCGCGTTGCAGTGCAGGTCGTCGCGGATGACGGCGAGTTCGCGCCGGACCACGGCGGGGTCGAAGTGCTCGCGGGACGGCTGGCCGTGCACGACGAATCCGGTGTCGTAGGTCATTCCTCTTGCTCGCATGGTGCCGCTGTCCTCTCCGTCGGTGTCGGCGGGTCGAGAGTGACAGGGAAAGTGCGTACACGCAAGTTTGCGCTTCCGCATATTTACGTGTGCGCAAGTTTGCGGGCACGCAGTCGCGCGTGGAAAGCTGACACCGTGACGACACCACCACCGGGGCTGCGGGAGCGGAAGAAGCGGGCCACGCGCGAGGCGCTGCGCGAAGCGGCGCTGCGCCTGGCCGTGGAGCGCGGACCGGACCGGGTGCGGGTCGAGGACATCGCCGAGGCGGCCGGGGTCTCGCCGCGCACCTACAACAACTACTTCGCCAGCCGCGAGCAGGCCATCGTCTCCGCCGTGACCGCGGACCGGGAGGCGCGCATCGCCGCGGCGGTCGCGGCCCGGCCCGCAGGAGTGCGCCTGGCCGACGCCGTCACCGAAGCAGTGGTCGAGCAGTACACGAACACCGGCGAGCGTGAACACCGGGCGCTGCTGCTGATCACCACCCGGACCGCGCTGCGCGACGCGTTCCTCGACACCACGGCCGGCATCGAGCTCCCTCTCACCGCGGTGATCGCCGAACGCCTGCGAAACGCCGAAGCCCACCCGGCCCGCGTCCTCGCGGCAAGCGTGACCGCGGCGGTGCGCATCGCGCTGGAAGGCTGGCTGCGGCCTGCCGGGAGCGCGGAGACCGCCGGGAGTCTCGCCGCCGGAGGACTGCTCGTGCCCTCCGGTTCACTGGCGGACCAGCTCCGCGCGGCGCTGGCCCCGCTCGCGCCCGCGTTCGACGCCGCGGAGCAAGGTGGGCAGCCGTGACACCGACGCAGCTGGGGCATCCGCCGCCCCCTGCACTGCCGCGCGACCCGGGACGGGACCGTCGGCACCCTGCCCGGGCGCCGCTTCGACGGGCCTTTGGCAACTTCGGCAGCAGGGAGCGCTTCCTCCGATGACCACCCAGCACGCAGGCGCCGGGCGCAGCGATCCGCAGAGCACCTCGGTCACGAGTGAGTCGCCGTTCAAGCCCCCTCTCGTCAAAGCGGTGTTCAGGGACGTGACCCCGATGCACGTCTCCCGGTCGGCCGCGTGGGCCGCCGCGTCGGTGACGCGGACGGTGCTGACGGAGATCGTCCAGGGTGCGAGGGCAGCGGCGGCGGAGGAGGACCGGAGGAAGCTGATTCCCGGGGACCTTCTCTCGGCGATCGACCGGAACGTCGAGTTGGAGGTGGGGACCACGTGGTACGACCACAGCCCGACGTTTCGAGGCCTGACCGGTGTCGTGTACGACGCGGAGGGCGTCGTCGTGCCGTCGCGTGGGCGCGGCGGGTCGCGCAGGCCGAGTGCTGTGGTCGGCGCCCACAGGTTCGAGGCGGGGGTCAGGAAGCTGCTGCGGAGCCGGGGCACGGCGGCCGTCCCGGCGATGGTCCGCGACCTGGACGGAATCGCGAGCGTGTTCTTGACGGACCTGGCCCGGGACGCGGCCATGGTCGTCCGTGAGGGCGGGGTCAAACGCTTCGGTTCGGTCGTCCAGGCCATGCCGGACGAACCGGCCCCGGCTCCGTTCCCCAAGGATTTCCTTGGGGCCCTGTCCGCCCGCAGCGCGGACGGACGGACCATCGGCAGGGATGACATCCTGGCCGCCACCACGATGCGGTTGTTCGGCGGCCTCAGGCAGCGCGCCCTCACCGAAGCCCGCGAGGCGGCACAGAACCCTTCCGGCTGAGTGGGGGCGATCGGCATCTGCCGTGTGCATCTCTGGATATTCCGACGATAACGCTCGCCGCTAGCTTCACGGTGACCCTGTCGTGTTCGGTGAAAGGCATCCCGTGAAGAAGCTCGCCTCTGCCCTGCTTTCCGCAGTTCTCCTCGGCGGCATGTCCGTCGCCGCCGCACCCGCCGCCTCGGCGGTCACCGCGCCGGGCGCCACCGCGTCGGCGGCGCCCGGCTGTGTCACCGAGACCAAGGAGGTGAGCAAGGGCTACGGAACGATCACCGTGTGCGTCAACGAGGACGGCTCCGCCCGGGCCTACGGCGACCTCCACTGCACCGCGTTCGGCGCCGTTCTCGTGATGTGGGAGATCGGCTGGGAGACGGCCTCCGGCGTGAAGGTCTCGACCGTCGCGACGGCCGGCTGGGGAGACGATGACATCGAGTTCGACGTAGACCCCTCGGCCGGCACGGACGGCATCAAGGGGATCACCGGAGTGGACGAGATCTACCTTGCCACGATCTACATGTGACCCCGGCCCGCACGCCACCGCGAACCTCTGTCGAGATCGTGCCGTCCGCTCCGTCAGCCCCGCTGAAGGGTGCGGTCGTGCTCCCGGACCGCGATCCGGGCCAGCTTGGTCAGCATCATGCCGTTGCGGACCTCGACCAGGTAGTCCACGGGCAGTCCGTGCATCCGGATGCCCGGGCCCCGCAAGGCGTGCCAGTCGAGTACGAAGAGCGTGGCGTCGCCCCAGGGCACCAGCTTCATGGCGATGCGGGCCGCGCCGAACGGCTCGGCCTGCGCCTCCAGTTCCAGGCGGCGTTCGGGTTCGCAGATGCGGACGACGCAGGTGTCGTCGAGGACCAGCGGGCCGGCCCCGACCCGGACGCGCAACCGGGCGCCCACCTGGGGCCAGTGCGGGTCCGCGGCGAGGACCCGCTGGGTTCCGGTCACCCATTCCCCGTAGCGGTGTCCGTCGGAGAGCAGGCTCCAGACCTCGGACGGGGTACTCAGGATCAGACGACGGTTCCGGGCCAAGCTGAACACGCTCCCTCGGGACGGCGGCGGCGACGGGGCGACGGGTGACGGGGCGGGGCACGAGACGATCCGCAGTCTGCGGCGCGCCCGTCGACACTAGCCCGGTGCTTCGGTGGCCCAGGGAAACGCGCCGAGGCATGGGTCCGTCCGGGCGAGGCGCCTCCCGACGGCTGCGGCGGCGAGCCTTCCCCGGTCGGGGCCGATGGCCGAGCCCGGCAGGTCGGCGGCCGGACCGGACCCGTTCCGGCCGGCGGCACGGTGCGTCAGTTCTTGGCCGCGACCCCGCAGACGGACACGTCGGCCGTGGGTTCTTCGGGCCTGCCCGCGTCCGGGCGCCAGGAAGCCGTGGCGACGACCCCGGGGTCCACCAGGTCCAGTCCGGTGAAGAAGGCGGCGATCTCCTGCGGGGAGCGCAGGTGGTAGGTGTTGGCCGACTGGCCGTTGTAGACCTGGACCGCCCTGTTCAGTGCCTCGTTGTTGTCGGTGCCGTCGCTCAGGGCCAGGCAGCTGCCCCGGGGCAGCGCCGCCATCAGTGTGTCCAGCAGCTCCGCGGGACGCTCGGCGTCGGAGATCTGCCCCATGATCCCGAGGGCGGTCAGCGCGACGGGGCGGCTGAGGTCCAGGGTTCTGGCGGCTTCGGCCAGGATCCGCTCCGGGTGCCTGACATCGGCGTCGACGTAGGCGCAGGCGCCTTCGGGTGTGCTGGTGAGCAGCGCCCGGGCATGTGTGAGGACGAGGGGGTCGTTGTCCACGTACACGATGCGGCTCTCCGGCGCGATGCGCTGGGCCAGCTCGTGCGTGTTGTCCGCGGTGGGCAGTCCGGTGCCGATGTCGAGGAACTGGCGGATGCCGACCTCGCCGGCCAGGAAGCGTACCGCGCGTGCCAGGAACCGCCGTTGCAGGCGGGCGACGGCGGCGAACTCCGGAAACGTCGTCAGGATGACGTCGCCGGCCTCGCTGTCGACGGGGTAGTTGTCCTTGCCTCCCAGCAGGTAGTTCCAGACCCGGGCGGAGTGCGGCCGATCGGTCTGCAGTCGCGCCCCGGCTTCTTCGCGCGGATCAGTCATGGACGAAGCTTCACACAACGCAGTACGGCTGGGAGCGAAGTACCGAACTTCCCGGCGCCGCGGGCTCAGACGGACGGCGTGAGCGGGGGCCGCAGGCCCAGCCACTGCTCGGCGTCCCAGGCCCGGAACCGCTCCACCTCGGTGAAGCCCAGCTTGGCCGCCAGGCGCATCGAGCCGGTGTTGGCGGTCTGCGTGTTGAGCACCACCGGCTCGCCCGGAAGGACGCCGTCGAGCCAGTCCAGTGCCGCCGCGCACGCCTCGGCGGCGTACCCGAGTCCCCACGCCCGCGGCAGGAACAGGTAGCCGAGATCGACCTTCCCCACCGCAACCGGGCAGCAGTGCTCCCGTGTTCGCCTGAGCAGGACCTGCCCGATCATCTCCCCGTCGAGGTCGACGACGAAGCTCCCGGGCCATCGCTCGGGGGTCCCGGGCAGCTCACGCTCCAGTTCCGCACGGGGGCGCGGACCGCCGAGGTAGGTGTGCACCTCGGGCGACGCCAGCAGCTCGACGAACGCGGCACGGTCCGCGGCCCCGGGCTCCCGGAGCACGAGTCTCGCGGTTCTGATCGGTACGGGCGGCCAAGCGACGGGCCCCAGGTCTGACATGGGCGCAGGCTAACAAGCCCGGCGGACACCGGACATCGCTCGCTGGCGACTTCGACGCGTTGTCAACCCCGACGATCGTCGGGGC
Source organism: Streptomyces violaceoruber (assembly GCF_033406955.1). Lineage (NCBI taxonomy): Bacteria > Bacillati > Actinomycetota > Actinomycetes > Kitasatosporales > Streptomycetaceae > Streptomyces > Streptomyces violaceoruber. The sequence goes on from NZ_CP137734.1 coordinate 98,737, forward strand.
CCGGGGTTGCCGTTCGGCCCGGGTGTCCGGGCGGGCGTGCTTCTACGTTTCCGCTCATGGAACGAGAACCGCGAAAGAAGGTCCGGGCCGGCCGGTGGCTCGGTGCGTCGGCCGTCCTGGGTACGGGAGCAGGAGTGCTCGCGTGGCTGTCCCCCGGCGGGCTGGGCCGGGCCGGCCCCGTCGAGGTCACCGGCGGGGCTTCGGCGTCCGCGTACCGGTCGGTCACGGGGGCGTTGGCGGACGCGCCGTCATGGGCGGCGGCCGCTCTGGAAGCGGCCACCGAGGGCACGCTCGTGATCCTCGGAGCGCTGCTGCTGTGGGCGGCGTGGACGGCGGTGCGCCGCAAGGACGCCCGAGGGGTCGCCGGGGCCGTGCTGACCGGCCTCGGCACCGTCGTGGCCTACGCGGGAAGTGAGGCACTGAAACTCGTGGTGGACGAGGAACGTCCCTGCCGTGCGCTCGATGCCGGGGCCGAGTCGGTCGCGGAGTGCCCGGGCGTCGGGGACTGGTCGTTCCCGAGCAACCACGCCACCCTGGCCGCCGGGCTGGCCGTCGGGCTCGCCGTCCTGCGGCCCCGGCTCGCCGTGGTCACGCTGCCGTTGGCCGGGGCGGCCGCACTGCTGCGCGTGCTGGTGGGGGTGCACTACCCGCACGACGTGCTTGCCGGTGCGACGCTCGGCGGCGCCGTCGTGGCGGCGGTGCTCCTCGTGTTCTGGCCCGCGGCCCAGGGTGCGGCCTCACGGCTGGGGAGGCTGCGGCGCGATGATGCCGGCCTCATGAGCCACGACCGCGGCGGCGGCCCGGTTGTCGACGCCCAGCCTCGCCAGAAGGGAGCTCACGTGGGCTTTGACCGTTCCCTCCACCACATGCAGTCGCCGGGCGATCTGACCGTTGGACAGACCGGCGCCGAGAAGGGCGAGTACGTCTCGTTCCCGGGCGGTGAGGGCCGCGACCCGGTCACGGGCAGCGGAACGCCGACCGGCCAGGGTGCCGGCTCCCGTGGCGGCGAGGTGCGCGACGACCCGGGCCGCGACCCGCGGTGACAGGTAGGCGGCTCCCCCGGCCACCGCGCGGACTCCGGTGAGCAGTTCCTCGGGCTCGCCCGACTTGATCAGGAAACCGGCCGCGCCGCCGCCCGGGGCCTGCAGGATGTAGTCGTCCTCGCCGAAGGTCGTGAGCATGATGACGCCGGTGCCCGGCACGGCGGTGCGGATCTCCGCGGCGGCGTCGATGCCGTTGAGGCCCGGCATGCGGATGTCGAGTACGGCGACCGCGGGACGGTGGCGTCGCACCAGTTCCACGGCGTCGTGCCCGTCGGCGGCTTCGGCGACGACGTCGATGTCCGCGGCGGTGGCGAGGACGGCGCGCACCCCGGCACGGATCATCGGCTCGTCGTCGGCGATCAGCACCCGGATCATCGCGCGCTCACGGGGCGACCGTACCCAGGGACACCAGGGTGTCCTCCCGGAAGCAGAGCCGGTAGGCGTCGCCGGACCGGTCGTCGAAGCGGTCGGCCGTCATCGCGTAGTACTCGCACGTCGTGCCCTCTCCCATCGGCTCGTCGGTCGGCGGCCGGTAGTCGGTCTGCCGTTCCGGCAGGAAGCGCCGTACCTCGGAACGATCCTGCCCCACGTGCAGGCGGGCGTAGTCACGCGGGTCCAGGACCGACTGTGCCGCCGACCGGGTCTCCCAGACCATGAGCACCCCGCTCAGCAGCGCCGCCGTCACCAGGGGCACCATGGCCGCGGCGACCAGGGTCCGGCCGGCCCTGCGCCGGGCGCGGCGGTGTTCCTGCGGCAGCGCGTCGTCGCGGGAGGCCGGGAGCGCGAGCGGCGAGGGCGGGGGCGGCGAGGGGTGGTGCGCGGGCGGCGAGGGGTGGTGCGGAATGCGGGCGACGACCGCGTAGCCTCCGTCGCGCGGCCCGTGCCGGAACGAGCCGCCGGTCAGCCGCACCCGTTCCCCGAGGCCGATCAGGCCGAGCCCTCCGATGCCGGGCCGGGTCCGTACCCGGTCGGCGGACGGCGGTGGGCCGTTCTCCACGACGACCTCCGTCCGGGTTGCCGTGTGCGTCACATGAACGGTGGTCCTCGCGCCCGGCGCGTGTTTGGCCACGTTGGTGAGGGCCTCCTGCACCACCCGGTGCGCCGCCCGCGCCACCACGGGCGGCAGATCGTCCGTCTCGCCGTCGACGCGCAGCTCCACGGGGAGGCCGGCCTCGGACGCTTCGGAGGTCAGCCGGGTGAGGCCGGGGTCGTCCGGCTCGACCGGGGTCGCGCCGGTCTCCTCCCGCAGGACACCGATCACCTCGCCGAGGCGCTCCACCGCGCCCGCCGCCCTGGCCCGGATGTCGGCCGCCGCCCTCTGGTGGTGTTCCGCGAGGTCCGGCGCGAGTTTGGGCGCGCCGGCCGACAGGGCGATCAGGCTGAGGTCGTGTCCCAGCACGTCGTGCATGTCCTGCGCGATGCGCGTCCGCTCCCGCAACCTCGCCTGGTCGGCGATCAGTTGCTGCTCGCGTTGCAGTTGACCGGCGCGCTCCCACCCGGCCCGGACGAGCTGGCGGTACTGGCACCAGAACCGGCCCGCGAACCAGGGCAGCATCATGGCGGCGACCACCACGGCCACGAACCGGCCGGCCAGCGGGAGCCAGGCGGGAACGACGGCCAGGGCGGTCACACCGGCCGCGAGAACCGCGAGCAGGGCGAGCGCCGTCGGGGCCGTCCGCCCGGGCCGGCGTCCCGCGAGGAACGCGGTGACGGCGGTCGGAACCGTCCACCGCAGGTCGGTCACGCTCAGGCCGGCGGCCACCGCGGTGGCCGTGTTGAGGAGGGTCGCTGGATCACGTACCAGCCGCGGGAGCGTGTTCCGGGGCGTTGCTGCCGTCCCGTTGTCGGTCAGTGTGCTGTCCACGGAGGTGACGGTACGGACCTCGGACGACGGCCGGCCACTGCCGAAAGTCTCATTCCGTGCGCCCCGCACCGCGACCGCCGACGGCGGTACGGCTCGGGCGCGGAGGTCGCCCGCGTGGGCCGTGGCCTCACATCAGGGATCTCAGCACGTCGACCTCGCAGCCCGGCGCGAAGGGGTCGAAGCCGTGCTCGCTCAGCCAGCGAACCGCCAGCAGGCTTCGCAACGACCACCATGCGTGGATCACGTCGATGTCGATGTCGGCGCCATAGCCGGCGATGACGTCGTCGAGGTGCTCCTCGTGTCCGAGGGTGAATGTCGCGAGGTCGTACAGGGGGTCTCCTTGGCCCGCCTCGGACCAGTCGATGATGCCCGTGACCTCGTCGCCGTCGACGAAGACGTGTGCGATCTGCAGGTCGCCGTGCGTGAACGCCGCAGTCCACGGCCGGAGCGCTGCCTCGGCGACCCGGCGGTTGCGGGTGACCAGGTCGGCGGGCAGGACGCCGTTCGTGACGAGCGACGCGCACTCGTCGTCGAGTTCCGCCGCCAGCGCGGCGACGCTCCGGCCGGCCCGGCCCCGCCAGGGCGGCAACGGCGCGTCGTGCAGCTTCCGGATGGCGGCGCCCGCCGCGGCCCACCCCGCCGGCGACCCGGTCGACGGCCCGCCGAGGCGACCGAGCGTCGTCCCCGGCAGTGCGGTGATCGCGAGCACGGGCGGCTGGTGCCACAGGACCTGCGGGGTCGGGACCGGCACGCGGGACATCGTCTCGATCTCGGCGTCGATGCGCGCCTGGTCCGCGTCCACCTTCAGGAACACGTCACCGACGCGCAGGGTCGCACGCTCGGAATGGGCGACGACGACTTCGACCTCATCCATGGGCGACCAGTATCCCGGCAGTGATCGCCGGCGTCCCCCGGTTTTCCGTCCACCTGCCGACGAGTGCCGTCGCAGGTGAACTCCGATCGGCTTCTCGAAGGCGGCCGCCTACCGGCGTCCGGTGAGGTGGGCCGTCAGGCGGGACAGCAGGGCGACCGACTCGCTCAGCCGCCGTCTCTCGTCGGGGTCGAAGGTCTCGCGGATGGCGGTGCCGAGGGCGCCCGCGCGACGGGTGCGCTCGCGCCGGAGACGGGAGCGGCCGGCGTCGGTGAGGCGCAGCAGGAGCTTGCGGCCGTCGCCGGGGTGCGGCTCCCCGCGGACCAGGCCGGCGGCGGAGAGGTCCTTGACCGACTTGGCGGCCGACTGGTGTGTGACGCCGCGCAGTCGGGCGAGGTCGGCCGTGGTCAGGGGGCCGTCGCGGTCGAGGAATCCGAGGATGGCGGCTTCGCCGGGGGGCATGGTGTCCACGGCTCTTACTGCCCGGACCAGCTCACCGATCGACCGTCGCAGCTCCTCGGCCAGCGCGTCTTCGTCCATGGAGACATCCTAGCCGGTTCTCCCACATCCAGTTGTACAGTTAGGTTGTACAAAACAAACGAGCACACGTGCTGCTCGATGAAGGCGGAGGACAAGGACATGGCGGTCGTGGAACTCACCAAGTTCGGTCATGCGTGTGTGCGGCTCGAGAAGGACGGGCGCCGCCTGGTCGTCGACCCGGGCGGTCTGACCGGCCCCGAGGCGTTGGACGGCGCTGACGCGGTGCTCGTGACGCACGAGCACTTCGACCACTTCTCGGAGGAGTTGCTGCGCCGGGCGGCCGCGGCGCGTCCGGGTCTGCGCATCTGGACCAACTCCTCCGTCGCCAAGCGGCTGGACGGTCTCGGCGCGCAGGTCTCCACCACCGGGGAGGGGGACGCCTTCAGCGTCGCGGGCTTCGACCTCACGGTGCACGGAACCTGGCACGCGGTCATCCACCCGGATGTCCCGCGCATGCCCAACATCGGGTTCCTGGTGGACGAGTCCCTGTTCCACCCCGGCGACGCCCTGACCGTCCCGGACGCTCCGGTCGGCACGCTGCTGCTGCCCGTGCACGCTCCCTGGTCCACGGTCGGCGATCTGATCGACTACGTGCGCGAGGTCGCTCCCCGCGATGCCTACGCCGTCCATGACGGCGCCCTGAACGACGTCGGCACCGCGATGGTCGAGGGCTTCCTCGGGGAGCGGGGCCCCGGGGTCCCGGCTCGCTACCGTCGGCTGGCACCGGGCGCGAGTGTCCGGATCGGGTGAGGTCCGGCGGCGCCGGTCGCGGCGTGCCGACGCCTATGACGCCGAGGGCTTCTCCTCGCGGTACAGCACGAGGTGCTCGTGGTGGAGCACGCCGTCCCGCAGGTCTCCGGTGGCGGTGAAGCCGGTGTCGTCGACGTAGTCGAGGTGGTCGCCGGTCACCGTGTAGCGGCCCGTGTACGCGCTGCGCCGATCCCCCCGGGCCTCGTCGTAGCGCCCGTCCGGCAGCAGCTCCTGACGGATGTGGCCGTCCGCGGTCACCCACGTGCCGACCACGTCGGCGTTCTCACGGTTGCTCCGGTCCCGCGCGTTCGCTGTCATCGCACCTTCCCTTCCTCGGTGGGCGTGGCCTCTGCACAGCCGAGTCTGCGCGGGTCGGCCAGGAGGATCCAGGACGTTCGCTGCCTGGGTGCGGCACACCCGGGCAGCGCACCGGAGCACCGCCTAGCCTTGGCGGCATGGACGACAACCACCTCGGGGAGTTCCTGCGCGCGCGCCGCGCCGGTCTGCGGCCGCAGGACGTCAACATGGCGAGCCACGGCCTGCGCAGGGTGGCCGGACTGCGCCGCGAGGAGGTCGCCGTCCTGGCCGGGGTCAACGCCGACTACTACACCCGGCTGGAACAGGGCCGCGAGCGTCACCCGTCTCCGCAGGTACTCGACGCGCTCGGCCGCGCGCTCCGCCTGGACCCGGAGGCCCGCGCCCACCTGCACCGCCTGGCCGGGGTGTCACCGGCCGGCCGGGACTCGCTGCACGCGACCGAACGGGTCGGCCCCGCACTGCGTCAGCTGATGGACGGCTACGCCCACACCCCCGCCTTCGTCATGAGCCGCACCCTCGACGTCCTGGCCGCCAACGCCCTGGCCGACGCGCTCTACGCCCCCTTCACGCCCGCGGACAACCTGGCCCGCATGATCTTCCTCGACCCGGCGGGCAGGGAGTTCTACCAGGAGTGGGACCGAGCCGCCCAGGCCGTCGTCGCCGACCTGCGCCAGGCGCACGGCTTTGATCCGGAGCACCCGCGCCTGAGGCGCCTGGTGGACACGCTCACCGAGCACAGCGCCGTGTTCCGGCGCCTGTGGGCGGAGCACTCCGTGCGCGGCAAGACCCAGGACGCCAAGCGGCTCCTCCACCCGGACGTCGGCACCCTCTCGCTGACGTACCAGTCCTTCGACGTCCGCGACGCTCCGGGGCAGCAGCTCGTCATCTACCACGCCGAGCCGGGCAGCCCGTCGGCCCACGCCCTGGGCCTACTCGGCTCGCTGCACGCCGGTGAGCGGCGGCAGGGCGCGTCCGACTCGGCCGGGAATTGAGCTCCGCGAGCCGGTCCGCGAGCGGAATCCGTGAGTGCCTGGTCACGCCTCTGCGCGGCCGGCGCCGAAGAACCCGATCATCTGCTCCAGGCCGTCCGTGCCGAACATGGTGTCCAGGCTTCCGGCGGACTCGACGGCGGACGCCTCACTGCGGGGAAAGAGGCCTTCCTCGTACTGGGTGAGCGCGGCCTCGGTGTCGCCGGGGTGAGCGGCGAGGGCGAGGGCGAGTTCGGCGCCGTCGTACATGGCGAGGTTGGCGCCCTCACCGGCGAAGGGGGACATCAGGTGGGCCGCGTCACCGAGCAGGGTGACGCCGGGGGTCCGCTTCCAGCGGTGTCCGACGGGCAGGGCGTGGATGCGGCGCGGAGTAATGGTCTCCGCGTGGGCGACGAGGCCGCGCAGGCCCTCGTCCCAGCCGTCGAAGTGGGCGAGGACCGCGGCTTTGGCGGCGGCGTGGTCGGTGAAGTCGACGGTGTCGATCCAGCCCGCGTCCGCCCTGAGCGCGGTGTAGACGTGCAGGCTGCCGTCGGTCTCGCGGTGGGCGAGGAAGCCGCGCCGGTCGCCGAGGCTGATGAAGAAGCCACCGCCGACGAGGGCCGCGCTGCGCGGGTGGCGGGTGTCGGCCTCGTGCAGGTCGCTCTCCACGAAGGAGATGCCGGTGTAGGCGGGCTCGGCGTCCGAGAGCAGCGGCCGGATGCGGGACCAGGCGCCGTCGGCACCGATGAGGAGGTCGGTGGTGAGGGCCGAGCCGTCGGCGAAAGTGACCTCGTGCCGGCCGTCGTCCAGTGCTCGGGCTCCGGTGGCCTTGTGCCGCCAGTGGACCGTGCCGTCGGGGAGGGAGTTCAGCAGCAGGCCGCGCAGGTCGCCCCGGTCGACCTCGGGGCGGCCGCCGTCGCCCTGGTCCTCGGTGGCGACACGGACCGTGCCGTCGGGGCCGACCAGGCGCATCGCCTGACCGCCCTCGTGGATGATCTCGCGGAACTCGTCGTGGAGGCCGGCGGCGCGGATCGCCTCCTGGCCGTTCTCCTCGTGGATGTCGAGCATGCCGCCCTGCGTGCGGGCCTCGGGGCCCGACTCCAGGTCGAAGACCGCCGACTCGATTCCGTTGACGTGCAGGACCCGGGCGGCGGTGAGGCCGCCCAGGCCGCCGCCGATGATCGCGACGGGGTGGTGAGGGGTGCTCATGGTGGCCTCCAGGGGTGCGCGGTCGGACACCTCCAGCGTAACGAACATGTTCGTAGCGAACAAGTTCGCCCATGCGCATGCAGAAGGGCTGGGCAGCGACGGGTTCGACAGCTGGATGCGGCCCCCTCAGCCGGCCGCGCCGCGCGCCGGGCCGGGGACGGGCGTGCGGGTGATGCCGTTGACCAGGACGTCGAACGACCAGCGCAGGCGGTCGTGGGCGGAGCCTGCGATGAGCAGGGGCATGTGGGAGGCGATCGCGGGATGGGTGGCCTCGTCCGCGTCGCGCAGGGCCCGGACGGTGGCGCTCCAGTCCTCGTGGGACGCCGGATCGTGCTCCTGGGTCGCCTGCTCGGCGGCGGTGGCGGTGGCGTCCTGCAAGAGCTTGTCCACGCCCCAGGCGACCTGCGCGCCAGGGGCTCCGCTGCGGGCGAGCAGTTCGAGGACCCGTTCCACGAGACGCAGGTAGTTCTCTCCGCTGGGGCGGGCGACCAGAGCCGACCGGGCGAGCTGGGGGTGTGCGAACAGGACGAGGGTGTACGAGGTCAGTACGGCCCGGAGCTGCTCGCGCCAGTCCTCCTCGGCGCCCGCACCGGTGAGGTCGACCTCGCCCAGCAGCGCGTCCAGCACGGCCGCGTGCAGTTCGGCGGTGTTCGCCACGTACACGTAGAGGGAGGCGGGGCCGGTGTCCAGCTCCTGCGCCAGACGGCGCATGGTGACCTTCTCCAGCCCCTCCGCACGCATGAGCGCCACCGCGGTGTCGACGATCCACCGCCGGGACAGTGCGGGCTTCGCCGGACGGTCCCGGCGGCTGATCGGGGCTCTTCTCGCTGCCATGCCCCCGATCGTAACGAACACGTTCGCCGCGTGGTCGGGACCGTGTCAGCGGGCGTCCTGACGCAGGTGCCGGTCCTGTCCCGCCCCGTGTCCGGCGACTGCCGTGGCGATCCCGAGGACGGCCAGGACGCTGAGCGGAAGTGTCCAGCTGTGCGTGGTGTCGTGCAGGATGCCCAGCAGGAGGGGGCCGGCCGCCGCCACGAGGTAGCCGATGGACTGTGCCATGCCCGCCAGCGCGGCGGCTTCGCCGGAGCTGCCGGCGCGCTGGCTCTGGAAGGTCAGCGCGAGGACGAGGCAGGCGCCGCCGCCGAGTCCGAGCAGGGTGCACGCCAGGACGGTCAGCGCGGGAGCGGCGACCAGCACGGTGAAGCCGCCCGCCACCAGGACCGAGGCCCCGGCCGCGGTCCATCGCTGATCGTGCCGGCCGCGGGTGAGCAGGGGCAGGAGGCTGCTGGAAGCCAAGGACACCACCTGGTAGTAGAACAGCATCCATCCGGCCGTGGTGCTGCTCGTCCCGCGGTCGATCAGGATGCTCGGCAGCCACGCGACGGCGGTGTAGAAGGCCAGGGACTGCAGGCCCATGAAGAAGGTGACCTGCCAGGCGAGCCGCGACCGCCAGGGCACCGGGCTGTGCGTCCCGCCGGTGGACGCCTGGGGCTTGTCACCTCGCATCCGGGGCAGCCAGGCGAGGAACGCGGCGACCGTGAAGGCGACACCCCAGGCGAGCGCCGTGCGCCAGGAACCCGGCACGGTGTGGGCCAGCGGCGCGGACACCCCCGAGGAGACCGCGGCCATGAGGCCCATGACGGTCACGTAGAGGGCGCTGACACCCTGGATGCGGTGCGCGGGCACGCTTCTTCTGATCAGGGCGGGCAGCAGCACGTTGCCGAAGGCTATGGCGGCGGACAGGATCACCGTTCCGGTGAACAGGAAGACGACGGAGGGAAGGGAGCGGACCACCGTTCCGACGGCCAGCACACCGAGCGACGCCACCAGCAGGCGAGCGCTGCCCCACCGGTGGGAAGCCCGGGCGACCAGCGGCGACGTCGCGGCGAACGTCAGCAGCGGGAGCGTACTCAGCAGCCCGCCCCAGCTCGATGACAGACCGCTGCCGCGCTCGATCTCGGGCAGCAGTGCGCCGACACCGGTGAGAGTGGTGCGCAGATTCGCCGCCACGAGGCAGATCGCGACGACGAGCCCGACCGACACGACGGGCCGGGCGGACCGGGCGCGGTCGGCGGCCGGTGTTTCGGAGGCGGAGTACCGGCGGGAGGCCGAAGCCGGCTGCGGACTCATCGCTCCCCCGCGGTGCGTGACGCGTCGGTCTCGTGGTCGCGGGTGAGCCGGACGATCGCCGCCGCCGCGTCCCGGGCGCCGCCCGTGTCCCGGGCCTCGATCGCGTCGACCAGCCGCCGGTGCAGGCGGGCGTGCTCCGCGGCGTGGCCGGCGTCCCAGGGCAGGCCCCCGAGGGACGCGGTGAGGGCTGTACCGAGGTGGTCGTACACCTCGACCAGCAGGTCGTTCCCGCTGGCCCGGACCACGGCCCGGTGGAACAGCGCGTCGACGCCCGTGGCCGCGGCCGGATCCTCACCGGCGCAGGCCGCGTCGGCGTCGGCCAGCAGTTCCCGCAGCTGCTGCAACTGACTCTCGCTCCGGCGCAGGGCCGCGGCTCCCGAGGCGTACTCCTCCAGAACGGTGCGCAGTTCCAGCACCTTGTCCCGCTGCGCGGAACTCGCCCGCCGCACCATGACGGACTGCAGCTCGCTCGACGAACAGACGTAGGTGCCGTCGCCGGCTCGCGGCTCCAGCAGACCCAGGTGCACCAGTGCACCGATCGCCTCCCGCAGGGTGCTGCGTCCGACCCCGAGCTCCTCGATGAGGGCGTGCTCCGGGGGGATCCGCGTCCCCACGGGCCAGCCCCCCGACTCGATGTGCGAGCGGAGGCTGTCGACCAGTTGCGCGGACAGGCTGGCCGTCCGTCGCGGTGCGCTGATGCGTTTCATGGCGGCAGCGTACACAAACATCAGACATTTGAACATCATGCTTTTGTCCAGGAGATGCGGCCGCGAACGGGCCGCATCGTGCTGGGAGCAGTCGTTCACCCGGGGTCCGCGTCGCTCACACGCGGTCGGCCGCGATCAGGACGTACTGGAAGGAGCCGTCACGGTAGGACTCGATGAACGCCTTCTCGATTCCGGTGACCAGCGAGGACGTGGCCCGCAGCTCCCAGTAGGGCAGCGTGTCCGGGGTCAGGTCGACGATGGTGTGCGGCACGAGCCGGTTGTCGGCCATGGCGCGCAGGTACTCCCGCCGGGAGTGGATGTTGCACTCGAAGTGGGCGTTGATCTGGGAGACCCACTTCGACGGCTGGCCGTAGCGGGGGTTCCAGCAGCCGGTGATCGTCACGTAGCGGCCGCCGACCTTCAGGAAGCGGGAGTGCTCGCTGAACAGGTCGTGGAGGTCGACGTACATGGTCGACTCGTTGTTCCACGAGGCCGTGACGGCGCCCTTGTCGAAGGGCGTGTCGAGCATGTTGCACACGCGGGAGCGGACGTGGTCGTCGATGCGCAGTTCCCGCGCGCGCCGGTTGCCGAAGTCGGCCTGGGCGGCGGACAGGGTCACTCCCTCGACCCGGCTGCCGAACCGGCGGTGGGCCATGACCATGGAACCGCCGCGTCCGCAGCCGGCGTCGACGAGGGTGTCGTCGGGACCGGCCTGGCCGAGGTGGTCCATGAGGAACTCCGCCTGCGCCGACTCCAGCCGGTGCAGCTCGGCGATGACCTTCTTCTCGTACTCGCTGTGCTCCGGGTCGCCGAGCGCGGCACGGTCCACGGGGCCGATGCCGTAGTGGTGGTGATAGAGCCCGTCCACGTCACCGAGGCGGAGGTTGACCGGCCGCGCCTCGTTGTTCCAGTAGCGGGCGATGTCCTCCTGGTACGGCGTCGCCGGAGCCGGGATCTTCGCGGTGGCGGTGGCGGTGGCGGTGGTGGTCTCAGTGGTCACAGATACGTCCGTTCTCTACCAGAAGTCGGGCAGGCTGTAGCGGTAGGTGTTGGTGCGGTGCCAGTCGTGGTTGCCGTCGACCCAGGCGGCGACGCCCCTGAGGAAGCGCAGCACGGGGGGCAGGGGGCAGGCCTCCGCGAGGTCGGCCGCGGCGGCCTCGAAGGAGTGCTGGAGCTCGTTGTGGACCTCGACGGCCTTGAGGTAGGCGTCGCGTTCGCAGAGCTGCTCGCGCTCGGCGATCACCACCGGAAGGTTCAGGTGGCGACCGGGGCTGTTGAGTTCCTTGGTGTAGGAGTAGAGGTCGTTGACGATGGTCGTCGCGTTGCCGGCGAGGGCGATGACCCGTTGCATGTCCGGGCGGGCGTGCAGGTCCGCGGGCAGTTCGTAGCCGCCGACGGTGTCGGTGATCGTGGGGCAGGGGCGGAAGTTGTTGAACTGGCGCATCGCCAGGTACTCCCACACCTCCGGGACGTGTCCGGTCTGTGCCCAGGCGCCCTCGGCGAGGTAGCCCAGGTGCAGCCGGGCCATGTCGTGCCGGTAGCGGTCGGACTGGGACGGAGTCGCCGCCCGCACGAAGTAGCCCATGGCGCTGTCGTACGCCCGGCGCGGGGCGTCCGCTGCGAGGGACGCTTGCCACGTCGGCGTGTATTCGGCCGTGGAGTGGAAGTGGTCGATCGCGGTGTGCGCGAGCAGGAGGCGCCCGCCCAGACCGACGGGTGAGCCGCCGTGGTCCTCGCAGTAGCAGTCGTCCACCGCGTTCTCCGCGACCATCAGCCGGGTCGCGAGCATCAGGTGGTCGACGGTCGGTGCGTCGGGATGGCAGCCGACCATGTAGCGGCCCACCGAGAAGCCGTCGAACTGCCCCTCCCACTCCTCGGGATACAGCTGGACCTCGTCCTCGGCCCAGCGCTTGATACGGCGGCTCACCTCCTCGACGCGCACGGGGTCGGGTTCCGGGACGGGGTGGTGGTAGAGGCCGGGGACGGCTCGTCCGGCGGCGGGCGGAGCGGATGCCGGAGCCTCCGGGCCCGGTTGCCGCCCGTATCTGACGGCCGGGGCGAGCGAGGTCGTGCCCGGCCCGGTCGGCCCACGCAGGATCCGCTGGAGGACGGAGTCGCCCGTGACCGTGTCGGGCGGGTTCCCTGCGGCGGGGGCGGGCGGCGGGGGTGGTGCCGGGTCGGGAACCGTGACCGGCGGATGCAGCGCGGCCAGGAAGTCGGACGCGGCCGACGTGACCGAAGCGCTCGGGATCACCGGGGCGGGCACGTCCGGCAGGGTTGTGGGCGGCGTCGGCCCCTGCTCGGGGGGTGGTGTTCCGAGGGTCCCGGAGTCGGGCATCGGTGGCTCCTTGCTGCGGCGGAGTGGGCGATGTGTTGCGCGTGCGGCGGGTCGGGGCCGGCCCTGTGGGCGGTGCGGGGCCTCAGCGCGACACCGGGGCGATCTGGACGTTCTCCATCACTCCGAGGGCGTCGGGCAGGAGCACCGCGGCGGAGTAGTAGGTGCTGACGAGGTAGGAGATGACCGCCTGTTCGTTGATGCCCATGAACCGCACGGAGAGGCCCGGCTCGTACTCGTCCGGCAGTTCCGTCTGCCGCAGGCCGATCACGCCCTGGTTCTTCTCGCCGGTGCGCATCGCGATGATGGAGCTGGTCTGCTCCTTGCTGATCGGGATCTTGTTGCACGGCAGGATGGGCACGCCGCGCCAGGCGGGGACGGACTGTCCGCCCAGGTCGACGTGGTCGGGGTAGAGACCGCAGGCGTTGAAGCCGCGTCCGATGGCGGCGATGGTCCTGGGGTGGGCGAGGAACAGTTTCGTGCCACGTCGGCGGCAGAGCAGCTCGTCCATGTCGTCCGGGGTCGGCGCGCCGGTGCGGGGTTGGATGCGCTGCTTGAAGTCGGCGTTGTGCAGCAGCCCGAACTCGCGGTTGTTGACGAGCTCGTGTTCCTGGCGCTCGCGCAGTGCCTCGACCGTGAGCCTGAGTTGCTCCTCGCTCTGGTTCATCGGCCCGTTGTAGAGGTCGCCGACCCGGGTGTGGATCCTCAGGACGGTCTGTGCGACCGAAAGCTCGTACTCACGCGGACGCAGTTCGTAGTCGACGAAGGTACCGGGCAGTTCGGCCTCGCCGACGTGACCGGCCGACAGGGCGATCTCGGCCTCGCCGTGCTTGGTCTGCCGCTGCCGCGCGCGCGTGTGGAAGTCGTCGACGTGGGCCCGCAGCTGCGGCGCGGAGGCCTGGACCGCGGTGAAGTCGGCGCGCGTGAGGGTGAGGAGGGTGCCGGAGGTCTCGGCGGTGAAGGTGCAGTCGTGGCGGGCGTCGGGGTCCGACAGCGCCTGCTCGCCGAAGTGGCTGCCGTCCGCGAGCACCGCGGTGGTGATCTCACCTCCGTACTTGCCCTCGGTGGTCTGGCTGACGCGGCCGTGGGCGATGAGGTGGATGCGGTCTGCGGGGCCGCCGCGTGCGACGAGGACCTCACCCGCCGCGAAGTCACGTTGCGTACAACGGTCGGCGAGGGCGGTGAGGACGTCCGTGTCCGTGAAGCCGCGCAGCAGGGCCAGCTCGGTGAGTTCTCCGGGGATCACCCGGACCCGGGCGCCCTCCTGGACGAACTCGATGCGGCCGTCGCCGAGCGTGTGGCGCAACCGTCGGTTGACCCGGTAGGCGCCGCCTGCGGCCTCGACCCAGGGCAGCATGCGCAGCAGCCAGCGGGAGGTGATCTCCTGCATCTGCGGGACGGACTTGGTGGTGCTGGCGAGGTTGCGGGCAGCCGCGGTACCCAGGGACTGCTGCGGCGTCTCGGGTGGGGTCTGAGCTTCCGGGATGCTGTCGACGGACATCGGGAGGCCTTCTCCTTGCACGACGGGGAGACCGGCGCACACGGCTGCGCCGACGGGAGGTCGGGAGGGGGTGGACAACGAGCCGGAGGGATCACGTGAATCCGTCCGCCTTCAGAAAGCTAGCTGGTGGAACGGCCGCATCCACCAAGGTGCCGGGAGGCTTACCCCGAAGCAGTGACAATCGGTCGAATGCGGTTTATCGGCCCGTCGGTCGAGATTGCTCTGCGAGAGAGGTCTGGACCCTCACGTGGCGTCAGGCGGCATAGTCGGGGCCGTGGAGGATCACTGGACCGTGGGGCGCGTGGCCGAGCTGGCCCACGTGAGCGTCCGCACGCTGCATCACTATGACGAGATCGGGCTCGTTCGGCCGTCGGGGCGCACCGCTGCCGGGTACCGGGCCTATTCGGCGGACGACGTGGAGCGGCTCCGGGAGGTGCTCGGCTATCGACGGCTGGGCTTCGGGCTGCGGGAGATCGCGGAACTCGTCGGCGACCCGTCCGCCGACGCCGTCGCGCACCTGCGCCGACTGCGCGGCCTGCTGCTGGAACGGCGTGCTCGCACCGACGCCATGGTGGCGGCCATCGACAGGGAACTCGACGTACGGGCGAAGGGACTGAAGGTGACACCGGAGGAGCAACTGGAGGCGCTCGGCGCACGGTTGTACGACGAGATCGGCGGCGCATACACCACGACACGGCGTACCGAGCCGCGGATCGCCGCGCGGATCTGGGACGCGCTCGGGGACGCGCGGACGGTGTTGAACGTCGGGGCCGGCACCGGCTCCTACGAGCCCGCCGATCGCGAGGTGACCGCGGTGGAGCCGTCGGCGGTCATGCGGAAGCAGCGGCCTGCCGGGGCGGCGCCGTGCGTGGCCGCCGCCGCGGAGAGGCTGCCGTTCGCGGACGGCTCCTTCGACGTCGCGATGGCCGTCTCCACCGTTCACCACTGGGGGGACCCGATGGCGGGGCTGCGCGAGATGCGGCGCGTGGCCCGCCGCGTGGTGGTGCTCACCTTCGACACCGACGAGCCCGGTTGGCAGGACCGGTTCTGGCTCACCCGCGACTACCTACCCGAGTTCGCCACCGTCCTCGCGGAGTTTCCCTCGCTTGCCGGGATGGCCGAGGCGATCGGGGCCCGCGCCGAGCCGGTGCCCGTTCCGTGGGACTGCGCCGACGGTCTGTTCGAGGCGTACTGGCGCCGGCCCGAGGCGTATCTGGCGGAGCATGTGCGCCGGGCCGCGTCGGTGTGGACGAAGGTCGGGCCCGAGGTCGAGCGGCGGGCGGTGCGCAGTCTCGGCGACGACCTCGGCTCCGGCCGGTGGGCCGAGCGGAACAGCGACCTCGCCGGCCTCGAGGCGGCGGATCTCGGCCTGCGCCTGCTCATCGCCTGACCCGGGGCGCCGGACAGCCCGGGCCGGCCGTGGCCGGCACTCGGCGCCTTTCGCCGTTCGGGCGGCGGCCCGGGCCCGGGCCGCCGGTGGCTCTCAGTCGTCGAGCGCCTCCAGGACGTCGGCGAGGTCGACGAACTTGAAGCCCGTTGCCTCCCGGTCGCCGTCCTCCGGCGCCATGTGACCGTCCTGGACGACGAGCAGGCCGTTCGGGTACCTGCTGCCGAGAGGCTCGGCGAGGACGTCCGCGCCGTCGCACTCCTCGGATCCGTCCAGCGCCTCGGACGCGGCACCGACCCGGAAGCGGCCCTCGTACTCGTAGTCGTCGGACCGTTCGCGGTCGTAGGCGACGAAGGTGTCGTCGCCCTGGCTGGAGGTGAGCAGGTAGCCGTCCCCGTCCTCCTGCTCGAGCAGGGTCAGGCCCTCGACGTCCGCCGACACCCGCGCACCCCCGAAGCCGGGGTCGGCGCCGGCCACGCACTCGTCGGAGGCCTCGTCGTAGGTGGCCGGCACGCCGTACTCACGGACCTTGTCCTGGAGGACCGGACGGCCCCTGAGGTCGGCCCGCAGGCGCCAGATGCCCACATCCTCCTGCCCGGCGAAGAGTGTGCCCGTCTCCGGGTCGACGGCCATGCCCTCGACCTGCGGGCCTTCGCCGGGTTCCCCGCAGGGGGACCACTTCGTGCCGTCGGGCATGGTGAACGTGGCCGGCAGGTCCAGCGTGCGGACCTTCCGGTAGTTCACCGTGCCCTCACGCGTCGCGGTCAGCTCCAGCAGCGCGATGTGGGTGGTCGCGTTCTGGCTGACGAGCGCGTAGGACCTGCCGGTCACGGAGTCGGTGTACGTGGCCAGGCCGTAGGCGGTGCTCTCCTCGTTGACCTCATCCTGGGAGCCGGAGAAGATCCACGGCGCGGAGGGGTCGGTGACATCGGTGAGCGGGGCGTGCGGCCGGTCCCCGTCGACGCGGTAGACGCGCAGCTTGTCGCTGCCGCGGTCGCTGACGACCGCCAGGTCCGTGGCTCCGGTGCCCAGGGACATGCCGTGCACCAGGTCGACGTTGTTGAAGCGGCCGGGGGCGTCGTCCGCTCCGGGCGCCTCGGGCGCGGGGACCGACTGGACCTGCCGGGCGTCGAGATCGTAGACCCGCAGGCCGCCCTCCTTCGCCGTGGCGACGACGAGGCTGGCGTCCGGGTCGGCGGAGTTGCGCCAGATCGCCGGGTCGTCGGCGTT
This sequence comes from Streptomyces violaceoruber, assembly GCF_033406955.1. Lineage (NCBI taxonomy): Bacteria > Bacillati > Actinomycetota > Actinomycetes > Kitasatosporales > Streptomycetaceae > Streptomyces > Streptomyces violaceoruber. Next base: position 115,590 of record NZ_CP137734.1, read on the forward strand.
CGCGTTGCCGCCGGCGTCGTCGTCGAACAGCGCGGCGGTCTCGGCGCGGGGAAGGACCTCGGGGGGCGCGGCGAGTGCCGAGGCGTCCGCCGGGGGCACGGCCGCGGCGGCGGTGAACACCAGGGTCGCCGTCGCCGCGACGACACCGGAAAGGCGTCTTGTGAACGCGTGCACGAGCTGTCTCCTTCGTCGGGGAACGGGTGACGGCCACGCGCCCGCGACGTACGGAGCGCGGCCGCACCCACCACTGGGGCGGCGTCACATGATCGGCAACGGAGGCGGAGGACGCGCGTCGCCCGGGCAGCCCGCCGGCGACGGATGCGTGGCCGAGGGGTGAACGGATCGGCCCTGCCCCTCGGGGAGTTGACGGGGGCTATACGCCCTCGTCGTCGCGCAGGGAACGGATCATGCTCTGCAGGATCCGGAACGCGCCCGACTGCTCGCTCTCGGTCATACCGGCCAGCATTCTGAGCTCGACGGAACGGACCGCCACGGTCGCCTTCTCCAGGCTCCGCCGGCCGCGAGGAGTGAGCCGCGCGGGAAGCGCCTTCCCGACGGGCGCCTCCGCGGGCCTGGTCACGTAGCCGTCCCGTTCCAGGGCCTGGAGCAGCACGTTCATCGACTGGCGGGTCACGAACGCCCCCCGCGCGAGCTCGGAGTTCGACAGGCCCGGCCGTTGCGCCAGCAGTTCGAGGCAGGAGTAGTGCGTCACGCTCATCCCGAGTGGCCGCAGTACTTCCTCCATGGCTGCGCGCAGGGCGCTCGAAGCCTCTTTGAGCAGGTAGCCCAGTGATTTGTCCAGGTCGATGCCGGCGCCCTTTTGACTCATGTCAGCATTCTGACATAGCTTGACCTGTGTCAGGAATCTGACACGAAGGTCCGACGCCAAGACAAGGAGCACCACCATGCCCGTCACCGGTCCCGACTTCGTCTCCCTCCAGGTACGCGACCTCGACGCCGCGCAGGCGTTCTACGAGCAGTACCTCGGCCTCGTCCGCTCGCAGGCCGGGCCGCCGCACGCCGTCGTCTTCGAGACGAAGCCGATCGCGTTCGCACTCCGCGACGTCGTTCCCGGCACCGACCTCGCCTCCGTCGCGCAGCCCGGCATCGGTGCCGCGATCTGGCTCCACGGCACCGGCGTCCAGGCCATCCACGACGCCCTCGTCGCCGACGGTCACACCATCGTGTCCGCACCGGTCGACGGCCCGTTCGGCCGGACGTTCACCTTCGCCGACCCCGACGGCTACCACGTCACCCTCCACGACCGCGCCTGACCGGCGGAACGCCGCGCCGACCGACGCGGAACGCGGGCGTCGCCGGAGCGTTTCAGCGCAGCAGGAGGCCGACGGCCACCGTCAGGCGTTCGAGGTACGACTCCCTCGACCCGACCTGGTGCTTGAGTCCCGTCGATGCGCTGATCATCGTCTGCGCGATCCGGACGGCCTCCTCCCGCCCTGTCGCGACGGTGATGGCGTCCGTGACCAGTTCCTCGAAACGTCGCGGCAGGACCTCGACGACCTCTCCGAGGATGCCGGGATTGGCCTCGATCACCGTCGCGACGTCACGCGTCAGCGGGCCGACGTAGCGGCCCGCCCAGTGGTCGAAGGCTTCGACGAGGCGCTCCGGAAGGGGGCGGTCACCGTCGGCCAGGGCCTGTTCGACCGCGGTGATGTCGCGGTGCAGGGCCTGGGTGACCGCGGCACGGAACAGGCTCTCCTTCGTGGAGAACAGGAAGTAGAGGCCCGGCCGGGAGATGTGCGCCGCCCGCGCCACCTCCTCCATCGACGTCTTCCGGTATCCGAAACGCGCGAACGTCGCCATGGCGGACTCCAGAACCATGGTCCGTCGGTCGGCATCCGCGCCGGTCGGGGCCGGGCGGCCGGCGTCGCTCCTGCTCATGCGGCGAGCATACGAGCATGGACCGCACTATACAAATCATGTCCAGTTCGTATAGTTGAGCCATGGATACCCGCCCGCTCGTCTCCACGCCGTTCACCGCCTCCAGCACCGCGGACGAGGTACTGGAGGACGTCGACCTCACCGGTGTCCGCGCAATCGTGACGGGAGCGTCCTCCGGACTCGGCATCGAGACGGCTCGTGCGCTGACCGCGGCCGGGGCGGAGGTGACGCTCGCCGTGCGGAACACGGCTGCGGGTGCCTCCGCCGCCGAGACGATCGCCAGGTCGACCGGAGCGGCCCCGCCCCGCGTCGTCCGACTCGACCTCGCCGACCGAGCCGGCGTCACCCGGTTCGTCGACGCGTGGGACGGCCCGCTCCACCTGCTCGTCAACAACGCCGGCGTGGTGACCGGCGGGCTCGAACGGACGCCCGAGGGCTGGGAGCTGCATTTCGCGACGAACCATCTCGGCCACTTCGCCCTGGCCACCGGGCTGCACCAGGCCCTGGCCCGCGGTGCGGCCGAGCGCGGCGGAGCACGGATCGTCTCGGTCAGTTCGACGGCGCACATGCGGTCCGGCATCGACTTCGACGACCTCCACTTCGAGCGCCGCAGCCACGACCCGCAGACCGCCTACGCACAGTCGAAGACGGCGAACTCCCTCTTCGCCGTCGAGGCGACCCGCCGGTGGGGGTCCGCCGGCATCGTCGCCAACGCGGTCAATCCCGGCGGTGTCGCGACGGGTCTGCAGCGGAACTTCACGCCGGAACAGAAGGCGTCGCTCGACGCGGCCGAGGCTGCCGGAGTCTTCACGTACAAGACGGTCGAGCAGGGAGCCGCCACCAGTGTCGTCGCGGCCGTCGCCCCCGAGTTCGCCCACTCCGGCGGTCACTACCTCGACGACGGGCAGGAGGCCTACACGGTGCCGAACGATGCCGACCTCGCGCAGCACCCGCACGGTGTCAAGGAGTGGGCGCTTGATCCCGCCGCCGCCAAGCGCCTGTGGACCGTCTCAACCGATCTGCTGCGCTCCTGACCTCTCGGCACGGAAGTGCCGATCATGAGCCCGAATCCACGCGCCTTCCTTCCCGGCCTCCCCCGGCTCCCCCAGTGGCCGGGTCATCCCGTCGTCCGGGGCCGCACGCCGGCCGGGTTCGGTCTGGTCCAGCTCCCAGTGGTACCGGCACTCCTCGCACCGCGGCCCGTCCACGACGGCGTCCTCCCCGTTCGGGCAGTCCGTGCCGTCTCCGCGTCCCGCGCACGCCTCACCTGTATGCCCCATGCATCCGACCGTGCGCCGCACCGCGCCACGTCGGGGAGAGGGCCTGTGGGGCGCACAGGCGCTCGCTCCCCGCGCAACGCCCCGGCAGCCACCACCGGCCCCGCACGATGACGACTGCCGGTGGACGAGGGCGAGCATGACCGCGGAAGTCCGGTCAGGTCAGGGAGAACCTCAGGTACGGGGCGACGCTGCGGAGTTTCTCGCAGGTCTCCTCGGTCTCCCGCTCGGGGCTGGACTGGGCGGTGACCCCGGCGCCGGCTCGCAGCCACGCCTCGTCGCCCGCGCCGATCAGGGTGCGCAGGACGAGGGCGGCGTCGAGGGCGCCGCTGGTGCTGCCCCGGAAGACCGCCCCGCCGTACAGGCCGCGTGGCCCTTCCTCGTGGCGGGCCAGGGCCTGGAGCGCGGCGCGTTTGGAGACTCCGGTGGCGGTGATCGCGGGGAACAGGGAGGCGAAGGCGTCCCAGGGTCCGGCGTCCGGCCGGAGCCGGCCCGTCACCCGTGAGGCCAGGTGCTGCACCGATCCTCGTGGGCGGACCGCCATGTACTCCTCGACCACCACGGAGCCGGGACGGCACACGGCCGCCATCTCCTCCCAGGCGAGACGTACGGACACGGCGTGTTCGTGTATCTCCTTGGGGTCGCTGAGCAGTTCCGCGCGCCGGCGCTCGTTCTCCGCCGGGTCGGCGCCCAGGGCGCGCGTGCCCGCGAGCGGCTGGGTGCTGACCCGCCCGTCGTCTTCGACCTCGAGAACGGTCTCGGGGCTGAATCCGGCAGCCCGGTAACCGCCGAGGTCCAGCACGTAGGAACGTGCCGGTGTGTTGGCCCGGCGGCCCGCGAGGTAGGTCGCGGGGAAGTCGGGGCGCGGCTCGGCGGGCAGGGGGACCTGCCGGGAGACGACGGCCTTCTCCAGCAACCCGGCGCGGATGTCCCGGACCGTGCGGGAGACCGCTCGGCCGTAGGCGGCGGTACCGACGGCGATGACGTCCTCGGTCCGGTCCCGCGCCGGTTCGTCGTGGGGGGTCTGCTCGGCCGCGGGCTCCGCGAGCAGGTCGGCGACCTTGCGCGCCCAGGCCTCGTCCACCGCGCGGATCACCGTCGAGTCGCCGGTGAGGGTCACTTCAACGGACGGGATCAGGGCGTGCAGCAGCGGCCGGTCTCCGGCCGTCGCGGGGTCCGCGTGCAGGAGGTGGGCGAGTTCGAAGGCCGCCCAGCCGTAGAAGCGGCGCTCCTCGCCGCTCTCGTCGGGCAAGCCGGACACGGGCGGCAACGCGGCCAGGGCGTCGGCGAACGCCGTCAACGGCCGCCGCTGCGTGCGCGAGGTCCAGGTACGCCCGGCGGCCCGCGCGGTGATGCCGGTGGCATCCGCGGTGACGCTGACGTCGGAGCCCGCAGCGAAGTGCCAGACCCCGCCTTCCGACTCGTACACCACGTACTGGCCCGCCAGGCCCGCCCGTGCGAGGCGGGTGGCGGTGGCGGCCGGGTCGTGGCAGGGCTCGCGGGTGCTCGCGCACACGAGTGGTGGGACGGACCTCGCCCATGCCTCCCAGATGTTCCGGGATCCGGTGCTCATCGTGTGGTGCCTTCTCTCTGCCGCTGGGCCGGGGTGGTCGTGGCTGTCGGGTCAGGGGTCATGACGGGGCCGACTCCAGTCGCCAGCCGTGGGCCTGCGCGCGCCGTTCCCAGAAGGAGGCGTACGTGCCTGCCGCCGCCACCAGGTCGTCGTGCGTGCCCCGTTCGGTGATCTCGCCGTCCTCCAGGACCAGGATCTGGTCGGCGCCCACGACGGTGCTCAGCCGGTGCGCGATGACCAGGAGGGTCCTGCGGGCCGCCAGGGCCCGCACGGCCTGGGCGAACAGCGCCTCGTTCTCCTGGTCGAGGGCGGCGGTGGCCTCGTCGAGGACGAGGATCGGGGCGTCCTTGAGGAGCGCGCGGGCGATGGACACGCGCTGTCGCTGTCCGCCGGACAGTCGCGCGCCGCCCTCGCCCACCTTCGTGGCCCACCCCTCGGGCAGCTCCTCGACCACGCGGTCGAGGCCGGAGAGTGCCGCGGCCTCGGCCAGTTGGCCGGAGTCCGCGTGCGGGGCCGCGATGCGGACGTTCTCCTCGATCGTGCCGTCGAAGAGGTAGACGTCCTGGAAGACGAGGGACACGTGGTCCGCGAGGTCGTCGGCGTCGATCTCGCGGACGTCGACGCCGCCGATGCGGACGGTGCCCTCGGTGGTGTCCCGGAAGCGGGCGAGCAGGTGGGCGATCGTGGTCTTGCCCGCGCCGGAGGGCCCGACCAGCGCCGTCATGCTGCGCTCGGGCAGGCGGAAGGTCACGTCGTTCAGGACCGGTCGTGCGGCTGCCCCGGCCACCGGGTCGGCGCCGCCGTCGTAGCGGAAGCCGACCTTGTCGAACTCCACGCTCGCGTCGCGCGGCGTCCGCGGCTCGGCGGGCTGGGGGAACGGCGGTTCGTCGAGGACCGCGCCGAGGCGTTCCAGGGTGTTGCGGGCGATGCGCATCCCGGCGCCGGCCTCGGCGGCCGACGACACGCCGTCGATCAGGCGGACCAGCAGCACCAGGAGCGCCAGCAGGGTGGGCCCGGTGAGGGAGCCGTCGAGCTGCCAGGACACCCCGAGGGCGAGCAGCAGGGCGAACACGAGCCGGGTGGCGAAGGAGAACGAGACCAGTCCGGGCAGCCCCCGCGCGATGAGCCGCCGGTCCGCGCGCGCCTCGGCCACCAGGGCGTCGTCGAGGGCGCCGTATCCCTCGGCGGTCCGGCCGAACGCCCTCAGTACCGGCTGGTTGCGCGCGTACTCCAGGACCCGGTCGGCGGACTCGCCGATCGCGGCGTCGCGGCCCAGGTCGAGCCGGCGCATCACGGCGCTGCTCGCCGCCTGGACGGCGAACAGCACGGGCGCGCAGACCAGCAGCACCAGGGCGGTGCGGACGTCGAAGAAGAACGTGGCGGCCACCAGCGTCGCCGGGGTGAGCAGGGAGCTGATGAACGGGCGCAGCAGGTGGGCCGGTGTGCTCATCACCTGGATGACGTTCTGTCCGGCGAGCCGGCTGAACTCGGCCGTGCGGCCGGTGTCGAACCAGCCCAGCGGCAGGCGCAGTGCCTGGTCCGCCATGCGCTGGTGCAGCACCCGGGAGAGCTGGGAGCCGACCGTGAACCCGCCGCTGACGGCCGCGCCCTGGAGCACCGCGTGCGCGAGCGCGCAGCCGGCGAACGCCGTCAGCCAGGGCCACACGTCGTCGGGAGCGGGGCCGAGCAGGGCACGCAGGACGGGCACCAGGAGGGCGAAGGCCACCCCCTGGAGGACGGCGGCGGCGCACTGGAGGACGAGCAGCCGGTTCAGCGGGCGGGAGCCTTCCGGCCCGAGGACCCGGTAGAGCTGACGGATCATCGTGCACTTCCTTCTCGGATGTCGTCCGCGCTGCTGCTCTGGGCGTCCCAGAGGGCGGCGTAACGGCCCCCCGCGGCGACGAGGTCGTCGTGGCGGCCCTGTTCGGTGACGCGTCCGTCCTCCAGGACCACGATCCGGTCGGCGGAGCGGACGGTCGACAGCCGGTGGGCGATGACGAGCAGGGTGCGGCCGGCCGCGAGCGCGGACAGCGCGTCCTGGATCAGGGCCTCGGAGTGCGGGTCGGCGTACGCGGTCGCCTCGTCGAGCACGAGGACCGGGGCGTCGGCGAGCAGGGCTCTCGCGATGGAGAGGCGTTGTGCCTCACCGCCGGAGAGAGTGACGGCCGTGCCGAGTTCGGTCGCGTAGCCGTCGGGCAGTGCCGTGACGCGGTCGTGGATGCGGGCGGCGCGGGCGCACCGCTCGACTTCCTCGTCGGTGGCCTCGGGGCGGCCCAGGCGGATGTTGTCGGCGACGCTCGCCCGCAGCAGCCGTACGTCCTGGAGGACGAAGCCGACCCGCCGGTACAGCTCGGTCGCGGGGATGTCGCGGAGGTCGGCGCCGCCGAGGGTCACCGTGCCGGCGGTGACGTCGTGGAAGCGGGGCAGGAGCGAGGCCAGGGTGGACTTGCCGGAGCCGGAGGGGCCGACCAGGGCGGTGACCGTGCCGGGCGCGAGATCGAGGTCGACGTCGCGCAGGACGTCGGTGCGCCCGTCGTAGGAGAAGGTGACCCCGCGCAGGCGGACGTGGTGGCCGTCGGGCAGGACGGGGGTGGCGGGCTCAGGGAGGGTCGGGGCGTGCAGCAGCTGCGTGATGCGTACGGCGGCGGCCTGGCCGGCCCGGATCTGCTGGATGCGGGGGCCCACGACGCCCATGGGGGCGGCGACGGCGGGGCCCAGCAGCAGGAAGGGGACGAGTTCGGCGCCGGTCAGCCAGTCCTGGGTGACGAGCACGGCGCCCACCACGGTCAGGAGCAGCAGGACCACGGCCGGGGCGACCACCAGCACGGCGGCGGTGGAACTGACCAGGGTGGTGCGGACCCAGCGGGAGAAGAAGTCGGCGAAGCCCTCGGTGGCGTCGACGAAACGCTCGTGGGCCTTGCGGCCGCGGCCGAAGCTCTTGAAGACGGCGATGCCGGAGGCGAACTCCACGGCGGCGGTGGAGATCCGCCCCAGCGCGGCGCCGAACTCGGCCATCTGGGCAGCGGCGCCCGCCATCGCCCGGCTGAACAGGAGCACGCCGAGCAGCAGGGGGACGACGCTGACGAGGGCCAGGCGCCAGTCGACGGTGAACAGGTAGGCCAGGGCCAGCACCGGTGCGGTGAGTACGGCGACGACGTCGAGCAGGGTGTGGGCGAACAGCGTGTGCAGTGCGCTCACGTCGTCCTGCACCGCCTGCTTGACCTCGCCGGTGCCCCGGTCGGTGAGCCGGCCCAGTGGCAGCCGTCCGACGTGCCGGGCGAGCCGGCGGCGGAGGGCGAGCTGGAGGTCGTTGTCGGCGATGTGGGCGAGGGCGCCGGCCGCGGTGCCGCACGCCAGGGCGAGGAGCCCCGCCGCGCAGGCCAGCGCGACCAGCGGCCACAGGGTGTCACCGTCGGCGGGGGTCCCCGTCGTGAGTCGGCCGGCGATCTCGGAGACGGCGATGAAAGGCACCACTCCGGCCAGGGCCGCGACGGTCTGGAGGCCGACGGAGACGGCCAGTCGGTTCCGGACGGGACCGGTCAGCTCGCGCAGGGGACGCGGAGGGCGCGGGGGTGACCCGGTGCCCGCGCCGGGGGCTGCCGGGGTCCGGGCTGCCGGGGTCCGGGCCACCGGGTCCGGGCCGGTCTCGGGCGGTTGTGACTTCACTTGACGAGTACTCCGATTTCGGGGATGGGCCGGCCGCCCGCCTCGGTGATGCGGCGGCTGGTCATGCCGGCCTCGCGGGCCAGGCGGGCGACGTCGAAGGTGTGCCAGTCGTAGCTGTCGGCGACCTCGCGCACGGTGCGGCCGTCGCGCAGGACCTTCCAGGTCGTGGTGAACCGCATGGCGTCGCCCTCGGTGGGTTCGCCGCCGATCCACCACTCGTAGGTCTGGCGGCCGATGGTCTCCCTCAGGGACATCACCGGGGGGATGTGGCGGGGCGAGGAGACCCCCATCAGTTCCACGACGATGGGCGCGCCGTCCGGCAGGCGGTCCGCCAGACGCTTCCACAGCGCGACGCGTTCGGGGACGGTGAGATGGCCGGCCACGCCGAAGATGACGACGGCGGACAGCCGTTCGGGCAGGACGAGGTCCTGCGCGGCGCCGTCGACCACCGTCACCCTGCGCCGCAGGTCCGGGTCGCGGGCGACCCGGGAGGTGAGCATGGCCCGCATGGTGGCCGACGGTTCGGCGGCGAGGATCTCCGCCTCGGGGAGTGCGGCGGCGACGACCTCGGTCACGCGTCCGGTGCCCGCGCCGATCTCCAGGACCGGGCCGTGCGTGACGTCCAGGCCCGTCAGGACGCGGGTCAGCGGGGGGCCGCTGCTGGCGGTGTGCCGGGTGGCGACCAGCTCGTAGAACTCGGCCGAGGTCGAGTAGTAGTCGATCACGACAGTCTCCTCACGGGGTGCTCGGCCAGGTGCGCCGCGCGTCCGTGGTCAGCGAGGGGTCCATCCTGCGCAGCACGGTGGCGACCACCTCGCGGCGTCGCGGGGTGAGGTAGAAGTGGTCGCCGGGGAAGACCCGGACCTCGGTGCGGGCGGTGGTGAGGTCCGCCCAGCCGCCGGCCCCCGCGCGGCTGCGCCGCTCGCCGAGTTCCGGGTCCGCGTCGCCGGTCAGCACGTGGATCGGGCAGGACAGCGGCGGCCGCGCCTCGGGCCGGTGGGTCTCGATGATCCGGTAGTCGTGGCGGACGGCGGTGAGGACGAGGGAGCGCAGCCCCGGGTCGTCGAGGACCTCACGGCTCGTGCCGCCGAGCCGGGCCAGTTCCGCGCACAGCACGTCGTCGTCCTGGCGGTGCAGATGCCCGGTCACCGCCGTGCCGGGGGCGGCCCGGCCCGAGGCGAAGAGCCGGCGCGGGCCGGGGGCCCGGCGGCGGTCCAGTTCGTGGGCCAGTTCCCAGGCGACGGCGGAGCCCATGCTGTGTCCGAAGAGGGCGTAGGGCCGGTCGAGCAGCGGCAGCACGGCGTCCGCCACCGCGGTCACCAGCTCGCCCATGCCGGCGCTCTCCGGGTCGTCGAAGCGGTCCTCGCGGCCCGGGTACTGGATGGCGACGAGTTCGACCTCCGGGGGCATGAGTGCCGCCCAGGGCCGGTAGAAGCCCGCACTGCCGCCGGCGTGCGGCAGGCAGATCAGCGTGAGCCGGGAGGCGGAAGCCTCGTTCCACCGTCTGATCCAGGGGCTGTCGGCACGCCCGGCGCGGGCGGAGGAACGCGCGGGGAAGGCGGCGGTCACCAGGTCACCATCAGTTCTTCGAGGCCGAAGGTGGCCGAGTCGTGCTTGACGACGACCTGGTCCCGCTCCCCCGCGAGGCGCAGCGTGGGGACGCGGCGGAGGAGTGTCTCCAGGGCGACCTCCAGCTCCAGCCGCGCCAGGTGCTGGCCGACGCACTGGTGCACTCCGTAGCCGAAGGCCACGTGGTGGTTGTCCGTGCGGTGGAAGTCGACCCGCTCGGGGTCGTCGAACTGCTCGGGGTCGTGGTTGGCACCGGCCAGGAGCGCGATGACGCCGTCGTCGGCGGGGACGGTGCGGCCGGACAGCTCGATGTCCTCGGCGGCGACGCGCAGCGGAATCGAGTCGGCGACGGACAGCACGCGCAGGAGTTCGTCGACGGCCGCGGGCATCAGGTCGGGGGCCTTGCGCAGTTCCGCCGGCAGCTCCGGACGGTCCAGGAGGAGCAGGGTACTCAGGGCGATCATGCTGGTGGTGGTCTCGCGGCCGGCGTTGATGGTGATGCCGAGGGTGGACAGCAGCTGCTCCGTCGTCACGTTGCCGGGGACCAGGTGGTCGGTGACGAGCTTCGAGATCAGGTCGTCGCGGGGTTCCTCCCGGCGCTCGGCGACCAGCCCGCCGAGCAGGCCGAACAGGCCGCCGAGGGCCTCGGAGACCTGCTCGGCTGTGCTGTTGCGGGAGCCGGAGATCCGGGTGACGTCCCGGAAGAACTCCAGGTCGTGCCGCGGGATGCCGAGCAGTTCGCAGATCACCGACGTGGAGACGGCGTTGGCGTACGCGCTCACGAGGTCCACCGGGCCGCCGGCGGCCAGCATGCCGTCCAGGATCTCGTCCACCCGTGCCTGTACGGCGGGCCGCATCGCGCGGACCCGGCGCACGGTGAACGCCGGCAGGAGCATGCGCCGGTAGCGGGTGTGCTCGGGGGCGTCGGTGCGGATGAAGGGACGGAACCTGGCCCCGGCCTCCTGCTCGCCCTCTCCGAGGGCGGGGAAGCCCGGGCGGCGGATGTCGGCGCTCACGCGCGGGTCGGAGAGCAGTTCCCGTACGTCGTCGTAGCGGGTCACCACCCAGGCTTCCCGCCGGGTCGGCAGGGTGACGCGGGCGACCGGGTCGTCGGTGCGCAGCGCGGCGTACTCCGCGGGCGCGGCGAAGGGGCAGCCGCGCTGGATCGGGAAGTCGCGGGGCGGGGTGGCGCCGGGGGTGTGGGAGGCCGTCGGGGATTCGGGGGGTGTCATCGTGGTCCTCAGCCGTGCGTGGAGGTGGAAACGGGGGCAGGGGTGTTCGGGGCGTCCGGTGCCCGGGTGAGTACGGCCAGCGGGGGCGCTCCGGGGCGGGTGGGCAGGGCGCGGGCGGTCATCCCGGACTCGGCGACCACGTCCTTCAGCCCGAAGGGCGCCCACCGGTAGGAGTCGTGCACCTCGCGCTCCGCCTCGGTGGCGTCGTCGCGGTAGACGCGCCAGGTGGAGTGCAGGCGCATCACGCCGTCCTCGGTCTCGTCCGGCGCTCCGCCGAACGACCACTCGTAGCGATGCCGCCCGGCGGTCGCCGTGGCGAGCCTGGTCTCGGGGAGGGTCAGCGGCTCCTCGAACTGCATGAGTTCGACGACCACCAGTCCACCGGGTGCCAGCCGCCGGTTCAGCCGTCGCCAGAGCCTGGCCCGTCCGTCGGCGTCGAGGTGGCCGAGGACACCGCACAGCAGGACGGCGCTCACCCGGTCCGGGAGCTCCAGGCCGGGCGCTGCGTCCGCGGTGACGGTGACGCGGGAGCGCAGGTCCGGGTCGCTGAAGACCCGGCTGGTGAGCACCGCGCGCATGCCGACCGCCGGTTCGCAGGCAAGGATCTCGGCGTCCGGCCGGGCACGGGCTACGGCCTCGGTCACCAGACCGGTGCCGGCGCCGATGTCGACCACCGGGCCGCCGCTCAGGTCGGCGTCGGCCAGGAGCGCGGCGACGGCGGGTGCGCTCGCGGTCGCGGTGTGCTCGGCGGCGACGAGGTCGAAGAACTCGGCCGACGGGGTGTAGGGCGAGGCACTCGAAGGGACGCGGGTGCGGTGCGTGTCGGCCCCGTCCGTGGCCGTACGGTGCACGTCGGCGCGAGTCTGCCGCGGGGCGGGGAAGACGTCGCTGACCGCGAGGGGCCGCGGGGTGGCCGGACGGACGATGTCGGGTGGCCCGAGCCGTGCGGCGAGGTCGGTCCAGATGCGGCACACGGCCAGGTCGTACTGCCCCGCGCGCAGGGCGTCGCCGCCCTGCTCGACGGCTGCGCGGAGCCCGTCGAGAGCGTGGCCGACCGCTTCCGGCCACAGGTCGGTGAAGACGGTGCGGAAGGTGCCCGTGGTCCCCACGACGGCCGTGGTGCCCAGGCCCAGGTGGCCGGTGCCGGGTCCGTCGAGGACGAAGCGCCGGTCGGTGTCACGTCCGACGTGCAGCCGGGGACTCCACAGCACGGGGCCGTGGGTGTCGGCCAGGGTGAGGACTCCGCCTTCCGTGCCGATCGAGATCCGGTGCCAGTGCAGGGCGTGGTTGTCCCGGTCGGACGGGTCGAGCTGGTGGTGCACGCGCAGGGTGAGGGGTACGCCCGCCAGCATGCCGTGCAGGGAGCGGACGGGCTGCGGACCGATGTCGGCGGGCAGCGGCGCCGGGTCCGCGAAGCGCCAGGGCCGCAGGGTGCCCATCGCCCGCCCGAGGATGTCCACCAGGGGGTGCATCAGGTGGACCGGGGTGGCGGCGTCCACGAAGAGCGGTCGCTGTTGTGCGACGAGCCGGCGGGCGGCCTCGACGAAGTCGCGGACCGGGGCGACGTGCGGATAGTGGGTGTTGAGGCGGTACTGCACTCCCCGGCGGCGTGCGTGGGTGAGGTTGTCGGTCAACTCGGTGAGGTGGACGGGGTGTTCCTGGAGGACGTGGATGCCCCGGTCCATGAGCGCCCGGGCCAGCTCGGTGCCCTGCCCGCCCGAGATGGCGGAGCTCACCGCCACGCACGCGGCGTCGATGCCGGCCGGGAGGTCGGCGACGTCCGTGTAGTGGGGGACGCCGAGTCGCTCCGCGCAGGCCCGCGAGGCGGCCGAGCCCCGGCTCAGGATGCCGGCCGGCGCGTATCCGGGGCGCCGGTGGACCGCCTCGGCGTAGAAGCGGCCGAAGTTGGTGCCGCAGACCAGCACCCTGAAGGGCGTCGATGTGTTCACAGCACGCCCTCTTCCACCCGGTCGGCGCCGACCGCCGCTCCGGTGGGCCGGAGGTCGGCGACGTTCCCCTCGCGCAGGTGCCGCACCACGGCCTCGGGGTCGAGTACGTCGCAGGCGAAGTGCACGCCCGCCGGTACTCCGGCCCGCAGCACCGCGTCCACCGCGAGCGCGCCCACGGCCGCGGTGAGCCGGTAGCTGCTGGCCGCGCGCAGGGTCAGCCCCGCGGTGGCCGGCCGCCCGGACGCGGTGCCCGACAGCTCGAAGTCCATGACGTACCAGGGCTTGCGTCCGGCCAGGTCCAGGTCGGCGGCGAGGATCAGCCGGCCGGCCAGCTCCGCCGGGTCGTCCCCGGCGGCGAGGCGGCCCGGCAGCTGGTTGAGCAGCGCCCGTACGGCGGGGCCGGGGTGGACGTTGTACCAGTCGAGCCGGTCGAGGCCGAGGACGGTGGCGAGGCGTTCGCTCTCCTGGCTGAGGTAGGGCTGGAGGGCCACCCGGCCCGGGAAGGACCGGTGTTCGGTGTCCTCGGCCGTGCGCAGGGCGCGCGGGACGCGCCGGCCGCCGCGGACGGCGGCGAGTGCCTCGCCGTAGGCCGCGCCGTCCGCGCCTCCGGAGGTGAGGGAGAGCATGAGGTCGCGCGCCACCGTCGGCGAGCAGGTCTCCAGACCGCCGCAGTGCGCGGTCAGCGCGGAGGTGCCGTCCAGGCCCTGCCCGGCCAGCCAGCGGGGCAGGAGGCTGGACAGGCCGGGCAGGGCGCCGGCGGACAGGACGACCGTGCGGCCGTCGCGGGCCGGATCACCGGCCGCCAGGAGGTCTTCGGCGGCCGGGTCGTCCCCGGCCACGTCGACGCAGTGCGCCGCGGCGGCGAGTGCGGCGGAGGCCACCGTGGCACGCAGCCGGTAGGTGGGTCCGACGCAGTTGAGGACGATGTCGCAGCCCTCGGTGAAGGCACGCAGGCCGTCCGGTGCGTCGGCGTCCGCCCACACGGTCTCGTCGTGGCCCGCGGGTCCCTCCTCGGCGACCGCGCGCAGGGTGGAGACGGTCCGGCCGCCCAGGCGGAGCCCGGTGTGGCCGAGCGCGCGCAACTCGCGTACGGCGGCGCGACCCACCGCCCCGGAGGCGCCCAGGACTCCGATCACGGGCTTGGTCATCGGGTGATCGCCCCCTGGGTCAGCTCGCCGAGGGTCTTGAGGATCCCGGGCGCGTGTTCGACGGACAGGCAGCTGTAGTGGTCTCCGCCGATGTCGACGATGTCCAGGTCTCCCAGGGTCAGTTCCTCCCAGTAGGCGGTGACGGCGTCCTTGCTGCCGGGGAAGGGGTAGGCGCCGTCGTGGCGCAGGAAGGTGATGTCACCCGCGTAGGGCTCCGCCCGGTAGCGGGTGATGGCGAAGACGCTCTGGCGGAAGGCGAGGAAGAGCCGTGTCATGTGGTCGGGTTCGTAGGTGCCGGCCGACGCGGGAACCGCCTCGCACATCCGGGCGATACGGGTGGCGCGGGGGACGTCGGCGAGTCGCCGGAAGCGGCTCGCGACGTCCTCAAACTCCTCGCCCAGTGCGGCGAGTCCGCCGTCCGGCAGGACGCCGGGACTGGCGGCCAGGACGGCGTCGGCCGCGGCGGCCACCCGGTACTGGTCGTCCGGGAACCCGAGGTCGGCCGGGTCGATGCCCATCATGACGGCGAAGGAGTACTCGGCGAGGAGTTCGTCGTCCAGGCGGAAGCGGGGGCTGTGGCTGCTGATGACGGTGAGGCTCTCCACCTCCGCGCCCGACTCGGCCAGGTTGCGGGCCACTTCGGTGGCGATCAGGCCGCCCAGGCAGTAGCCGACGACGTGGAAGCGGCGGCGGCCGTCCGCCGTCAGCGCCCGCGCGTAGTCGGCCGCCATCCGCTCGATGAGTCCGTCCGGGGGTGCGGCGAGGAATCCGCTCAGGTCCGGGACCTCCACACCGACGACCTCGGCGAGGCCCGGGGAGCGGCGCCTGATCTCGGTGATCAGCGCCCGGTACGGCATGATCGTGGCGGTTCCGGCGTGCACCAGCACGGTCGTCGGCTCGTCCTCGGAGCGGGAGCCGTGCAGGTGGATCACCGGGTCCGTGCGTACGGCACCGGCCGCGGGCGCGTCCTCGGGACCGGCCAGAGCGCGCAGGAACGCGGCGAGACCCGCGACCGTGGGGCGGCGCAGCATGTGGCGCAGGACGACCTCCCACTCCAGGTCCGCCGCCTGCGGTACGCGTTCCCGCAGCCGGCCCACCATCCGGGCCACCAGGAGCGAGTCGCCGCCCAGGTCGAAGAAGTCGTCGTTGCGGGTGACGCCTTCGACCGCGAGGAGTTCCGCCCACAGGTCGGCCAGGCTGTGCTCCAGCTCGTCCTTCGGCTGCTCGTCCACGACGACCGGTGCGCTCTCCCGGGGCAGCCAGGACCGCAGGCGCGCGCGGTCGGTCTTGCCGTTCGCGGTGCGGGGCAGCGCGTCGACCACCTGCCACACCGCGGGGAGCATGTACTCCGGGAGCCGGGTGGCCGCCGTTCGGGCCAGTTCCCCCACCGGCACGTGGTGCCGGTCGTCCTTCATCGTGGCGATGAACACCTCCTGTCCGGTGCCGGCCAGGGCGTCCCCGGCGTCGGGCAGCGAGGTGACCCCGGACGCCTCGTGCCCGTCGAGGAGGGCACGCCACTGGGTGTGGGTGAGGAAGGACTGCCCGGTGTGCTCGCGCACGTCGGTCCAGGTCCGGCCGGCGACCTCCAGGAACTCCATGGAGACCAGCAGCGGGAGGTTCTCGTCGCGGGTGTTCTCGACGAACACGAGCTGTCCGCCCGGTACGAGCAGTTCCCGCAGCCTGCCCACGGCGGCGTCCGCGTCGGCTGCCGCGTGCAGCGTGTTGGCGCAGACCACGACGTCGAAGGTGTTGGGCAGCAGGTGCTGGGCGCGCGGGTCCTCGTCGACGTCGAAGCGCTGGTAGCGGACCCAGGCGTGGTCGGCGAAGCGCTCGCGGGCCTCGTTCAGGAAGAACGCCGAGGGATCGGTGAACAGGTAGTCGACGCCGTACTCGGCGAGGACGGGCACCAGTTCGCCGGTGGTACCGCCGACGCCGCCGCCGACCTCCAGCACCCGCAGCCGCTCCTCGCCGGTGTGGCCCGCGGCGATCTCGCGCAGCGCGGCGACCACGGCGCGGTTGAGGTGCCGGATGGCGAGGTTGTCCCGGTAGGCGGCGTCCGCGGCCTCCGTCGCCGCGCCCGGGAAGAGCAGGTCCCGGATGCCGACGTCCCCACAGACCAGCTCGGGCAGCCGCTCGGCGCAGGTGCGCATGACGGTGAGCAGTTCGGTGCTCCACCCGATCTCGTGCTCCAGGTCGGCGGCCCGCCGCCACCGGCGTTCGGCCTCGGGCGCGGAGACGGGGCGCAGGCCGGTGTAGGTCGCGTCGGCGTCCCGGTGGGTGAGCCGGTCCCGGGCGGCGAGGGCGCGCAGCCAGCGGCGCACGATGTGCCGGTGGCGCGGTGTGGCGCGCAGTGCCGTGCCCACCTCCTCCGCGGTGCGTGCCGCGGCCGAGTCGAACACTCCGGAGGCGGCGAGGACCCGGGTCATCTCGGCGACGGCAACGTCGTCGAGGGCGGCGAGGAAGTCGGTGAGCCGCGCGGCGCCGACGGCCGCGCCCGCTTCGCGTACCGCTTCGGCGGCTGCCGTGCGCGCCTGTGCGCGGCTCGTCACGGCGGGCCCGGCGTCCTTGCGTGCCGTCTCGACGAACGCGGCCAGGCGCCGCCCGCCCGCCGCCGAGTCGTCCACGACGACCGCGCCCGCGGCGACCGCGGGGTGGGTCTGTACGGCGGCCTCCACCTCGGCGAGTTCGACCCGGTATCCGCGGATCTTGATCTGGGCGTCCTCCCGGCCCAGGAACTCGATGGTCCCGTCGGGCAGGTAGCGGCCGAGGTCGCCCGTGCGGTAGAGCCGCTCTCCGGTGGCCAAGTCGGTGAGGAACCGTTGTGCCGTGCGCTCGCCGTCGCCGAGGTAGCCCAGGGCGACACCGGCACCGCCGATGTACAGCTCGCCCGGCACCCACTCGGGCCGCGGCCGCAGGTGCCGGTCGAGCACGGCGAACGTCTGGTTGGTCAGGGGCTTGCCGTACGGGATGCTGGGGCGGGCGGTGTCGACCTCGCCGATCGGGTGGGCGATGGACCAGATGGAGCCCTCGGTGGCTCCGCCGAGGGAGACGATCTCCAGTCCGGGCAGGAGTTCACGGGCCTGGTCGGGCAGTGCGACCGGTATCCAGTCGCCCGATATCAGCGCCAGGCGCAGGGAGCCGTCGTCGGTGGGGGGCTCGGAGCGGAGCCAGTCGCACAGCATGTGGAGCTGGCCCGGTACGGAGTTCCACACCGTGACGCCGAAGTCGCGGACGAGTTCGGCCCAGTGGGAGGGGTCGCCGCGCCGGTCGGACCGGGGCAGGACGAGGGTGGCGCCCACGGCGAGCGGTCCGAAGAGGTCGTAGACGGACAGGTCGAAGCCGAGTCCGGCGATGCCGAGGACGCGGTCGCGCTCGTCGACGGCGAAGCGGCGGTTGATGTCCTCGACGGTGTTGAGGGCGGCCCGGTGGCTGATCATCACGCCCTTGGGCGTGCCGGTGGAGCCCGAGGTGTAGATGACGTAGGCGAGGTCGTCCGGGTCCCGGCGGGCGGCGGGCGGGAGGTCCGCGGTGGCCTCCCCGACGAGGTCCACGGCGACCGGCGACACCGTCGAGGGGAGGTCCTCGAGTTCGGCGAGCCAGGACTGGGTGAGGACGGTGCGGACGCCCGCGTCCCCGATGATCGTGTCCCGGCGGGCCGCCGGCTGGGCCGTGTCGACGGGCAGGTAGGCGCCGCCCGCCATGAGGGTGCCGAAGACGGCGACGACCTGTTCCCAGCCCTTGTCCATCCAGATGGCCACCGGTTCCCCGGGGCGCAGTCCGGAGGCCGTCAGGTGCTGGGCGAGTCCTGTGGCGCGGGTGACGAGCTGCCGGTAGGAGAGGGCCAGTTCGGGGGTGCGGACCGCGATCGCGTCCGGTGTGGTCCGTGCCCGGGCGAGTACGGGTTCGTGGAGCAGGGCGTCCGGGAGGGGGCCCTCGGTCGCGTTGACCGCGGCCCGGCGTGCCGCCTGTGCCGCGGGCAGCGGGATGCGGACGGGTGCGTCCCAGGCCTTCTCGCCTGCCTCGCCCTCGGCCGACAGCGAACGCACGAGTGCCGTGTACGCCTCGAACATGGCGTCGGCCGTCCCGTGGGCGAGCGCGCCCTCCCGGATGTCCCAGGACAGGCTGAGGGTGTCGCCGCGGTGCATGACCTGGCAGTCGAGCCACACCTGCGGTGTCCGGGTCACGGCGTACTCCACCTCGGGGGGCACGCCCTCGGAGGTGGCACCCGCGCCCAGTGCGCTGGTGAAGACGACCGGCATGAGGACCGGAGCGCCGGCCCTGCGGGAGAGTTCGGCGAGCACCTCCGAGCCGGTGAACAGCGGGTGGGCCAGGTCATCGAGGAGCTGTTCGCCCACCGCCCCGGTCCGTTCGGCGAAGGTGGCCGGGGTGTCGAGGTCGACGGCGAGGAGTTCGAGCGAGGTGAAGTCGCCGACGAGGCGGTCGATGTCCTCGTGCAGGGCGGGCCGGTCGACGGTGGGCACGTTGAGGGTGAACCGGCTGGAGCGCGACCAGGCGCCGACCGTCTCGGCGTAAGCGGTGAGCAGGGCCGTCGACGGGGTCAGCCCGCGCCGCGCGGCACGTGCGGTGAGCCGGTCCCGGTCGGGCGCGGGCAGCAGCACCTCCAGCCGGCGGAACGCCACCGCGTCGCCGCCGGGCGCCGGGACGCGGCCCGCTTCCGCCGGGTCGTCCACCGCGGCCTGCCAGGCTTCGGCGAGGGGCAGTTCGGGGGCGGGCGGCAGGGTGTCGAGCCGTTCGGTCCAGTAGGCGCGGTCGCGGGCGTGGCCGTCGGTGTCGGCAAGGGCGCGGCGGGCCAGGACGTAGTCGCGGAAAGTGATCCGCGGCGCGTCGGTGAGGGCGGTGCCGCCGTAGCTCCGCCGGAACTCGGCGAGCAGGATCCGCAGGCTGGCGTGGTCGACGACGAGCATGTCGAAGGAGAGGTGCAGTACGGCCCGCCGGTCGGTCCGGGTCACGTGTACGTCGAAGAGGGGCCACTGGTCGGTGGGCGCCTCGCGGGCGGACAGCCGCGCCCGGGTGTGCCGCATCCGTGCCTCGGCGGTGGCGGCCGGCAGGGCGGTCAGGTCGTCGGTCCCGACGGACAGCGCGGGCACCTCGGGCAGGACCCGCTGGTGGCCGTCCTGGTGGATGACGGCCCGGAGCATGTCGTGCCGCTGGACCAGTTGCCGCCACACGGAGGTGACTCGGTCGACGTCGAGGTCGGGATATGCCAGCTCCACGTAGGCGTGGCAGCCGACGCCCCCGTAGGCGTAGGCGTCGGTGCGGCCGATGAGGTAGGCGGCCTGGATGTCCGTCAGGGGGAAGGGTTCGTGGCGGTGGTCGGGGTCGGCCCGCAGCGCCGGTTCCGCCGCTTCCAGATGGCGCAGGACGGCTTCCTTGTGCGTGCGCAGTTCGGCTCGGTGCGTGTCGGTGAGCCGGCCCTGCGGGGCCCGGAACCGCAGTTGTCCGTCCTCGGCCCACAGCACCACGCCTTCGTCCGCGTATCGGGCCAGCAGTTCAGCGATGTTCACAGCTCTCCGGTCTCGTAGGCGGTCCCGTGGGCCGCGAGCGTTCGGGTGATGTCCGCGGCGAGCGCGGCGATGGTCGGTGCGGCGAAGAAGCGGCGGGCGGGGACGGCGGCCCCGAAGCGGCGCTCGATCGCCGTGAGCAGGCGCAGCGCGGTGAGGCTGTCGCCGCCGGCGGTGAAGAAGTTGGCGTTGCGGTCCGGCGACCCGTGCGGCAGGCATGCGTGCCAGAGGGCGGCGAGGGCCGTCTCGGTCTCGCCCCGTGGCGGCTCGGCGACGGTGGAGACCGCCTCGGGTCCCGCGAGGCCGGTCAGGGCGGCCCGGTCGACCTTGCCGTTCGCGGTGAGGGGCAGTGCGGGCAGGGACAGGATGCGGGACGGGACGGCGTAGACCGGTACCCGCTCGGCCAGCAGGCCGAGGAGGTCCTCGGTGAGTCCGGGGTTCTCGACCGGCTCGGCTTCCTCGGCGGGCGGTGGTTCGTGCGGTACGACGAACGCCACCAGGCGTCTGGCGGTGCGCTCCCCCACGGCCAGGGCGGCGGCGCGCGCGACGGCCGGGTGGGCCTCCAGCGCGGCCTCGACCTCGCCGGCCTCGATGCGGTGGCCGGCGATCTTCAGCTGGCTGTCGAGCCGGCCGAGGAACTCCAGCAGTCCGTCGTCCCGGAACCGGCCCAGGTCTCCTGTCCGGTACCAGCGCCGCCCGTCCCGTTCGACGAACTTCTCGGCGGTGCGGGCCGGGTCGGCCAGGTAGCCGCGGGCCAGTCCCGCGCCGCCGATCCACAGCTCGCCGGGCGTCCAGTCGGGGCAGTCGCGGCCGTCCCGGTCGACCACGCGGTAGTGCTGGGCGGTCAGGGGGCGGCCGTAGGGGATGGACACCCACCGGGGGTCGGGTTCGGTGACGGTGAGGGTGTTGGACCAGATGGCGGCTTCCGTGGCTCCGCCCATGGCGACGAAGGCGCAGGACCGCCCGGTTCGGGCGCGCAGCCGGGCGGGCAGGTCCAGGCCGATCCAGTCGCCGGAGACCAGGGCGGTTCGCAGCCCCGCGATCCGGCGGCCCTCCCGTCCCTCCTGTCCGTCGGCGTCGAGCAGCAGGTCGAGCAGGGCGGGGACGGTGTTCCAGACGGTCACGCCGTACCGGTCCATCAGGTCCGGCCAGCGGGCCGGTTCACGGCGTTGGTCCTCGGTGGGCAGCAGGAGGGAGCCGCCCGCGGCGAGCAGGCCGAAGACGTCGTACACGGACAGGTCGAAGTCCAGTGCCGACACTGCGAAGACGCGGTCGTCGCCACGGATGCCGTGGCGGGCGTTGATGTCCGCGATCGTGTTCCAGGCGGCGGCGTGGGTGATCTCGACGCCCTTGGGCTCGCCGGTGGAGCCCGACGTGAAGATCACGTAGGCGAGCGCGTCGGGAGCCGTTCCGACCGGCGTGGACAGCGGCTCGGCGCCCTGCGTGTCGGCCGGGGACAGGGTGCGGGGGCCGGCGCCGTCCGTGGCGGGCCAGCCGCCCAGGACGACGTCGAAACCGGCCGTGGCGCGCACCCGCTCCAGCCGTGCGGCGGGCTGTTGGAGGCTCAGGGGGACGTAGGCGGCGCCGGCCGCGAGCGTGCCGAGGACCGCCGCGACCTGTTCCGGGCCCTTGGGCAGGGTGACCGCGACGAGGTCGCCGGGCCGCACCCCGGCGGCGGCGAGCGCGGCGGCGGTGCGCAGCGCCTGTGCGGCGAGGGTTCCGTAGGTCGTCTCCTCGCCCGCCGTCGTGACGAGGGCGGTGCGGTCGGGGGTGGCCGCCGCGTGGGTGAAGAACGTCCGGTGCAGCGGGCGCGGTGTCACCGGTTCCAGGGCGGCCTCCCGTGCCGCGGCCTCCCGCCGTTCGTACTGGGCGGCGGGCACCAGGTCGGGGAGGGGTGCCTGCCAGTCACCGTCCACGAGGTGCCGCAGCAGCCGTTCGTACGCGGAGAACATCGCGTCCAGCACACCCTCGGCGAACGGTTCCTCGACGGCGTCCCAGGTGACGACGAGGTTCCCGGATTCCTCGGTGACCTGGTTGTCCAGGCAGACCTGCGGCGACTGGGAGATGCCCCAGACCTTCGGGGGGAGTCCGGTGCCCGGTCCGGCCAGCGTCGCGTCACCGACTCCGATGGCGCTGGTGAACACCACGGGTGCGGCGGCGTCCACCGTGCCCGTGCGCCGGCCGAACTCCCGCAGCAGCCAGTCGATCGGCACGTCGGCGTGGTCGAGGTCCTCGGCCTGGCGGCGTTGCAGCTCGGCGGCCGCCGCGGGCCAGTCGGCGCCCTCGCGCCGGTAGCCGGCGAGGGACAGGGAGGTGAAGTCGCCCAGTACCCGGTGGATGTGGGGGTGGACGTCGCGCCGGTTGAAGAGGGTGAGCGTGACGGTCACGGCGTCGGCCCCGCTCCAGGCCGCCAGGACCTCCGCGTACAGGGCGAGCAGGACGGTGGACGGGGTCAGGCCGTGCCGGGCGGCGTCCCGCTTGACGGCCTGCCAGTCCCCGGCCGGCAGGCTCAGCCGGCGCCGGGTGAAGACGGGGGCGTCGAGCGTCGCCGGGTCCCGGTCGAAGGGGAGGGCGGGCGGCGGTGGCAGTTCCGGCAGGCGGGCCTGCCAGTGGGCGCGGGCCCGCGCGGTCGACTCGGGGTCGGCCGGGAGGCGGGTCAGGTAGTCGCGGAACGACACGCCGACGGGGGGAAGTTGGTGTTCCGGGTCGGCGTAGAGCGCGTTCAGTTCGGCGTAGAGCGTGGTGATGGACAGCGCGTCGAGTACGAGGTAGTCCAGGCCGATGCCGATCCGGGTCCGCGTCTCGGCGCCCTTCTCGCCGGTGTCTTCGTCCGCGCGGTGGCGCACCGCCTCGATGGCGAACAGCGGCCAGCGGGCGGGGTCGCGGACCTGCTGGGACAGGCGGGCGCGCAGGCCGGCCAGGGCCTCGGCCGCGCCACCGGCTCGGGCGTCGTGCACGGGTATGCGCACCGGAGGTACGTCGGGCAGGACACGCTGGTGTCGGTCCTCGACGACGGCGCGGAGCATGCCGTGCCGTCGCACCAGGGTGTTCCAGGCGCGCTCCAGCCGGTCCAGGTCGACGTCGGTGCCGTCGAACTCCGTGTAGTGCCAGGTGCCCACGCCGCCGAGGGTGAACCGGGGGTCGCGGCCGGTGTGGTAGGCGGCCTGGACGTCGGTCAGCGGGAACGGCTCGTGCGCGTGGTCCGGATCGGGCACGAGGACGGGAGGAGCGCCCGCGGCAGGCTCCTCGGCGGTGGTCGTGGCGGGGCGCAGCGTCTCGCAGAAGTGCCGGAGTACGGGGCGGGCGAAGAGGTCGGCCACGCGGGCGCCCGGGAAGCCCGCGGCGCGCAGCCGGCCGATCAGGCGCGTCGCGACGAGTGAGTCGCCGCCCAGCAGGAAGAAGCCGCTCTCGCGTCCCACTTCGGCCACACCGAGCAGGTCGGCCCATTCGGCCGCGACGGCGGTCTCCACCGGGCCGGCCGGCGCCGACGTGGCGGGTCCGGGCCGGCCGGCGGTCTCGGTCAGCGCCTGCCGGACGGCCGTCCGGTCGAGCTTGCCGTTGGCGGTCAGCGGCAGGTCGCGCAGGACGAGGACGCGCTCGGGGACCATGTGGGCGGGGAGGCGTTCCGCCGCCCGCAGGCGGATCTCGTCCGGGGCCGGTGCCCCGGCGGGGGCGGACACGGCCGCGGCGAGGTGGCGTACGGGGGTGTCGAGGACGGTCGCGACCGCGTGCAGGACGGCGGGGTCGTCCTCCAGCGCGGATTCGACCTCCCCCAGTTCGATGCGGTGGCCGCCGATCTTCACCTGGTGGTCGGCGCGGCCGAGGAACTCCAGCACGCCGTCGGGCCGGTAGCGGGCCAGGTCGCCGCTGCGGTACCAGCGTTCGCCGTCGTGGTCGACGAAGCGTTCCGCCGTGCGTCCGGGGTCCCCGCGGTAGCCGTTGGCCACGCCGGGGCCGCCGATCCACAGCTCGCCCGGGACGAGATCGGGGCAGTCGCGTCCGCGTCCGTCCACGACACGGGCCCGCATGTTGCGCAGCGGAACGCCGTAGGGGACGGACTTCCAGGCGGGGTCGGTCTCCTCCACCTCGAACACCGTGGAGTGCACGGCGGCCTCGGTCATGCCGCCGAGCGCCACGAAACGGCAGCCGGGGACGAGCGCGCGGAGTCTGCGGGGCTGGTCGAGCCCGATCCAGTCGCCGCCGAGCAGCACCATGCGCAGCGAGTCCCCGAGTCCCTCGTCCTCCCCCGCGGCCATCAGCAGGTCCAGCAGGGCGGGCACGCACTGGACCAGCGTCACCCCGTGCGTGCGCACCAGCCGCGCCCAGTGGTGGGCGTCGCGGCGGTGTTCCTGTCCTACGGCCACCACCTGACCGCCGAGGGACAGCGGGGTGAAGACGTCCCAGGTGGCGAGGTCGAAGTCCAGCGCGGAGATGGCGAGTGTGCGGTCCGCCGGGCCGAGCCCCAGCTGTGCCTCCATCGCCTCGACGGTGTTGACGACCGCCCGGTGCGACACCTCGACGGCCTTGGGCCGCCCCGTCGAGCCGGATGTGAACAGCACGTAGGCGGCCAGGCCGGGGTCGGGCCGGACGACCGGTGCGGGCCGGAGTCCCGCGGCGTCGTCCACGAGCACCACCGGGGCCTGGGATGCGGCCTCGCACAGGTGGGCGTGGTCCCGGTCGGTGAGTACGGCGGAGGCGCCGGCCACGGCGTGGATGCGCTGCCGGCGCACGGCGGGCTGTTCCACGCCGACAGGGGCGTAGGCCGCGCCCGCGGCCAGGATGCCGAGGATCGCGGTGATCTGCCGGTCGCCCTTGGGCAGGGTGACGGCGACGGTGTCGCCCTCCCGCACGCCGTGGTCGTGCAGCAGCGCGGCGATCCGCCGTGCGGCGTGGGCGAGTTCGCCGTAGGTGAGGGTGTCGCCGGTCGTGCGGACCACCGCGGTGCGGCCCGGCTCGGTCTCGGCCAGCCGGAAGAAGCGGGTGTGCAGGGCGCGGTCCGCGACGGGCGCGGCGGGCAGGGCCGCCGCCGCGCGCCGGGGCAGGACACCGGGGGCGAGCAGGCCGTCCACGGGCCGGTCCCAGGCGTCGGGGTCGGTCACCAGGCGGGTGACGAGGCGGCGGTAGGCGTCGAACGCGGCGTCGGGCACGTCGGCCTCGAACATGCCGTCCCGCACGTCCCAGTTGAGGAGGAGACCGCCGTCGAGTTCGGTGACCTGGGCGTCCAGATACACCTGCGGGCCCTGCGAGATGATCCAGGAGGGGTGGCCGAAGGACTTCTGGACGTCCTGCTCGAAGATCTCCCCCAGTCCGATGGCGCTCGTGTACACGACGGGGGCCAGTACCGGTGCTCCCTCGGCGCGGGCGAGGTCGCGCAGCACCTCGACACCGCCGTACGCCCCGTGGGAGATTCCGGCCTGCAACCGCTCCTGGAGGCCGCGGGCCTGCCGGGAGAAGGGAAGGGGCGCGCTCAGGTCCGCGTCGAGCAGGACCGAGCTGCTGAAGTCGCCGACGAGTCCGGCGACTTCGGGTGCGAACATCTCCCGGTCGAAGAGCGGCAGGTTGAGGAGGAAGCGCCGGCTGTCGCTCCAGGCGGCGATCACCTCGGCGAAGGCGGTGGCCAGGGCGGCGGCGGGGGTGACGGCGTGCCGACGGGCGGCGCCGAGGAGGGCGGCCTTGTCGGCGGGGCCGAGCCAGTGGTGCAGGCGGCGGGAGTGGGTCAGCGTGCCGTCGTCCGCGGTGACCGGGGTCAGCGGGTCGACGGTCGTCGGCAGTCGCGGAGCCCGCGGCAGATCCGGCAGCCGCTCGCGCCACCAGGCGGCGTCCCGCTCTCGCTCGGTCCGTCGTCGGGCGTCGTGCTCCGCGAGGTAGCGCCGGTAGTCGAGCCCGAGTTCGCGCGGCGGTTCGTCCGGGCACTCGTAGAAGCGGCGCAGGTCGGACAGGAGGACCCGCAGGCTCAGCGCGTCTCCGGCCATCATGTCCAGGTTGATCTGGAGGCGGGTCCTGCCGTCGGGGAGCAGGCACAGGGCCGTGCGGAAGACGTCACCGGCGCCGATGTCCGGGCGGGTGTGGGTGTTGCGCTCGCGCAGGCGCTCCAGCTCGGACTCGGCCTCGACGGGGGCGAGTTCCCGCAGGTCGTGGACGGCGAGCGGCGCTCCGGCGGCCCCGAAGCGCTGACGGCCGTCCTCGTCGAAGACGGCCCTGAGCATGCCGTGCCGCAGCACGAGCGACCGCAGGGCGGTGTCCAGCCGGGCCGGGTCGACGCCGTGGCCGTCGAGTTCGACGTAGAAGTGCGCGGCGACGCCGCCGAGGGGCTGTCCGTCCTGGCGTCCGATCCAGTAGGCGTGCTGCATCGTGGCCAGCGGGAAGGAGTCCGTGTCCGGATCCGCACCGGTCACCGGCGCGGGTGGCCCGGGCGGAACGGTGGTGGCCGTGTCGTCGTTCGCGGCCCGCGCGAGCAGGGCCGTCCAGTCCCGCAGGGTCGGCCTGCTCGTGAGGTCCTGGAAGGTGACCGTGCTGCCCTCGCGCCGCCAGGTACCGACCAGGGACATCAACGCCAGTGAGTCGAGGCCGAGTTCGAAGAGGTCGCGGTCGTCGTCCAGCTCCTCCGGTGCGATCTCCAGCGCGCCTGCCACGGCTTCCCGTACCGCGGCGGGGGTGTGGCGGTCGCGGTTGCCGGCGTCTCCTTCCACTGTCCGCGCCTCGACGACTGCTTCATCGCTCACTGGTGCTGCCTTCCGGTCGGACGGTGCTAGATAGAAATGATTATCATTTCTATAGTTCACATCGTAATCACACGACGGGACTCGGCGCCAGAGCCGGGGGCCCGGGAAATGAATGAGAGGCGTAGCCCGTGAGCGAGACTCAACGGACCTGGTCCGAAGCCGAATCGGCGCACTACCGTGCCGCCGGGCACTGGCAGGGGGTGACCTTCGCCGCCCTGCTGCGGGAGAGTGCGGCGGTCCGTGCAGGGCACGTCGCCCTGGTCGACGGCGACCGGCGGTGGACCTACGCGGAGCTGGACGCCGAGGCGGACCGTGTCGCCCGCGGGCTGCGAGAGCTCGGGATCGGGCGGGGTGACCGCGTGGTGGTCCAGCTCCCCAACTGCGCGGAGTTCGTGCTGGTGTGGTTCGCACTGCAGCGCGTCGGTGCCGTTCCGGTGCACGCCATGCCGGGTCACCGGCGCCTGGAGATCGGTCACCTGGTGCGCGTGGCGGGCGCCGTGGCCTGCGTGGTGCCGGACCGGCACGCCCGGTTCGACCACCGCGAACTGATGCGCGAGGTACGGGCGGAGCAGGGGCCGGGCGGCTCGCTGCGGCACGTCGTGGTGGTCGGCGAGCCCGGGACCGGCGAGGGCTTCGTCCCCTTCGAGGCGCTGCGGACGGACACATCGTCCGCGTCGGCCCCCGGATCCGGCCCCGCATCCGGTGTCGCATCCGGCGAGGACGCCGCGGACGCCTCCGATGTCGCCCTCCTGCTGCTGTCCGGCGGCACCACGGGTCTTCCCAAGCTCATCCCGCGCACCCACGACGACTACGCCTACAACGCGCGTGCCTGCGCGGAGGTCTGCGCACTCGACGCACGCACCGTGTACCTCGCGGTGCTGCCCCTCGGGTTCAACTTCGCCTTCGCCTGCCCCGGTGTGCTGGGCACCCTGATGGCCGGGGGAACCGTCGTCGTCGCGCCCGACCCCAGCCCGCAGACGGCGTTCGCCCTCGTCGAGCGGGAGGGCGTGACCCTGACCTCGCTGACGCCCCCGCTCGTCCCCCACTGGACGGACGAGGCCGCGTCCGGCTCCTGGGACCTCGGCAGCCTCTCGGTGGTGCAGGTCGGCGGGGCGCGGCTGCCCGAGGACCACGCCCGCAAGCTCGGACCGGCGCTCGGGGTGACCGTGCAACAGGTCTTCGGCATGGCGGAGGGCCTGATCAACCTCACCCGCCTCGACGACCCCGAGGACCTGGTCTGCGCCACCCAGGGCCGGCCGGTCTCGCCGGACGACGAGGTGCTCGTGGTGGACGCCGACGGCAGGCCCGTGCCGGACGGTACGGAGGGTGAGCTGCTCACCCGCGGTCCGTACACGTTGCGTGGCTACTACCGCGCCGAGGAGCACAACCGCACCGCGTTCACGCCGGACGGCTACTACCGCTCCGGAGACGTGGTGCGGCGTCTGCCGTCCGGTCACCTCGTGGTGGTGGGGCGGCTCAAGGACCAGATCAACCGCGGCGGCGAGAAGGTCGCCGCGGTGGAGGTGGAGGAGCAGCTGCTGACGCATCCCGCGATCACGGCGGCGGCGCTGGTCGGAGTGCCGGACGAGCGGTGGGGCGAGCGGTCGGTCGCCTTCGTCGTGTGTACGGGCGCGGCTCCCGGCGTCCGGGCGGTCGCCGCCCATCTGAAGGAGCGCGGGCTGGCCGGGTACAAGGCTCCGGACGAGGTGGTGCGGGTCCCCCGGCTTCCGCTCACCGCGGTCGGGAAGGTCGACAAGGCGGCACTGGCACGGCAGTTGCCCCGGCCGTGAGACCCGGCGCGGAGGAGCCCCCGGTGACCGGGGTGCTCCTCCCGCCTGTCGTAAGACGCCGCTCACCGCCGCTGATCCGGTACGGCGAGGACAACGCCGTCGGCATGGGTGAGCAGTGCCCTGGTGACGGGGTGCTCGGGGGCGGTGAGCACCCGGTCCACGGGCCCGGCCTCGGCAACCCGGCCCGCGTCCAGGACGACGGCCCGCTCCGCGTGGTGGGCGGCGGCCGTCAGGTCGTGCGTCACCATCACCACCGTCACTCCCAGCGTCCGGCGCAGCGAGCCCAGCAGGGCCAGGATCCCGCTCGCCGTCTCCCGGTCCAGCGCGGAGGTGATCTCGTCGCACACCAGGACACGTGGCTGCGCGGCCAAGGTGCGGGCCAGCGCGACGCGTTGGCGCTGGCCTCCCGACAGCTCCCCCGGCCGGCGGGCCAGCAGGTCGGCGTCCAGCGAGACCAGGTCGAGCAGCCGTGCGGCTTCGCGGGCGGCGTCGGCGGCGGAATGGCGCCGCCCGAGGGGCCGCATGAGCGCGGCGCGTACGGACTCCCGCGGGTTGAGGGCGCCGCGCGCATCCTGCGCGACGAGCTGCACGGGGGCGCCGTGGCCTCCCTCGGCACCGTCCTCCCGCCACTCGACGGTCCCCCGCGCGGGCCGGTGCAGCCCCGCGAGGCACCGGGCGAGGGTGGTCTTGCCGGAACCCGAGGGGCCCACGACGGCGGTGCAGGAACCTGCCGGGACGGTGAGGGAGACGCCGTGCAGCACGGACACACGCCCGTGGGCCGCGTGCAGCCCGCGCACGGACAGCGCACCGCCGGAGCCGGCACCCGGCGCTTCACGGGACTCGGTACGCGGCGCTTCACGGGAGCCGGCACCCGGCGCGCGGCCCGGGCCGGGGCCGCCGCCGGCCGGGAAGCCGGCGGACGACCGCGGGGCGGGCACCGGCGCGTCGGGCGTTCCGGCACCGGTGATCCGGCCTCCTTCCAGGCGGACGACTTCGTGCGCCACGGACGCGACCCACGCCGGGTCGTGGCTGACCAGCAACGCGGCGCGGTCCCCGCCGGACAGGACCTCGGCCAGCAGACCGCGCATCCGGTCCGCCAGGACCGTGTCCAGACCGCTGGTGGGCTCGTCGAGGACCAGCAGGGCGGGCGTACCGGCCAGGGCAAGGGCGAGGGCGACCCGTTGCGCCTGCCCTCCCGACACCTGACTCGGCAGCCGCCGCCGGAAGGCCCGGTCGGCCGGCAGCCGCACGGACAGCAGCAGTTCCTCGACCTGTGCACGGACCTCGTGCGCTCGCCTGGCGGGCGAGCGCAGTCGGACCGCTTCGCCGATCTGCGTGCCGATCCGGAGTGCGGGGTTGAGCGCGGAGGCGGGGTCCTGCCCCAGGAACGACACCACGCGGCCCCGCAGTCGGCGGGCGTCCGCGCGGTCGAACGGGTCGAGGCCGGCCACGCGGACGGTTCCCGAGCGCACCTCCAGGCCGGGGCGGACATGCCCGAGCAGGCTGTACGCCAGGCTGCTCTTGCCCGATCCGGACCTGCCGACCACCCCCAGCACCTGTCCGCGCGGCACCGTGAGGCGCGCGTCGTGCAGGACGGGCGGTCCGCCCTGCACGGGTCCCAGGGACAGCCCGCTGATCTCGGCCAGCGGGTCCGCCCCCACCGGGCGGGCGGTCGCGTTCCCGGTCATGCGGCTCCCTTCCCCACCGTGTCCGCCAGTCGTCCGGCGAGCAGACCGACGCAGACGGAGAGCAGTACGAGCAGCAGGGCGGGCGCGAGGAAGGGCGCGGCGGCCAGTGTCGCCCCGGGGACGTTCTCGCTCACCATGCGTCCCCAGTCGGGCGCTGCTCCGCCCCGTCCCAGGCCGAGAAAGCCCGCGGTGGCGGTGAGGTGCAGGGAGGCGACCAGGCGCAGCGCGGTGTCCATGAGGGCCGGTCCGGCGATGTTGGGCAGCACGTCGTGGCGCAGCACGGCCCTGCGGGTGTCGCCCCGGGCCAGGGCAGCCTCGACGTACCCGCTGTGCAGCACGGTGTCCGCCGCGGCTCGCAGCACCCGGGTGGAGAAGGGGGCGGTGGCCAGGGCGACGGCTGTCACGAGGGCGGCGTCGCTGCCGGGGAAACCGGCGGCCAGCACGAGGACGACCAGGAGGGCGGGGAGCACGGCGAGGGCGTCCACGCAGCGGACCGTCAGGTCGCCCAGCCGGCGGGAGACCATGGCGGCCAGGACGCCGGCGGTCATGCCGACGGCGCCGGCCCCTGCCGTTCCCGCCAGCGCGGTGAGCACGATGGTCCGGCCGCCGCCGAGCACCCGGCTCGCCACGTCCCTGCCCAGCACGTCGGTGCCGAGGAGGAAGCGCCCGTCCGGCTGTTGGAAGGGTGCGGCGAGCTGCGCGGTGGGGCTGTGCGGCGCGACCAGCGGCCCCAGGAGGGCGAGGAGGAGGACGAGCAGCGTGAGGGCCCCGGTGAGCAGCGGCGGTCGCCGGCGTCCTGCGGTGCGGGCCGTGCGTGCCCGCCGCCGCGGTGGTGTCAGTACCGTCGTCATCGGCCGTGCCCCTCCCGCGCTCCCAGCAGACGCGCGCAGACGTCGCCCAGGAGCAGCACCGCGAGCATCACCGCGACCAGGGCGGTGGCGATGCCCTGCACCATCGGTACGTCCCGTGCCGCGACGGCCAGTTGCAGCTCCCGGCCGATGCCCGGGTAGTCGAAGACGTTCTCCACCACCACCGCGGAGCCGACCAGGGCCCCCGTGGTGAGGGTGAGCGCCTGCACGGCCGGTCCCGCCGCGTTGGGCAGGATGTGGCGTACCGCCAGTCGCACGCCGCGCACGCCGTTGAGCCGTGCGGCTTCGCAGTACGGCCTGGCCGCGGTGTCCGCGACGGAGGCCCGCAGCAGCCTGGTGGCCACCGCCAGGCCGACCGCGCTGAGCGTCAGTACGGGCAGCACCAGCGCGTCCGGGACGTCGAGCGGGGTGCCTCCCAGGGGGATGACGGAGACCCGCGGCAGCACCTCCAGCCACACCGCCAGTACCGCGACGAGCAGTGCGGCGACGACGAACTCCGGTACGGCCGCCAGGATCTGGGCGGACGTCGAGACGACCCGGTCGGCGACGCCGCCGCGCAGCCCCGTCCACAGGCCGAGCAGCGTGGCGAGCGGCGCGGTGACCGCGAGTGTCAGTCCGGCGAGGAGCAGGCTGTTGGGCAGGCGGGTGGCGAGCACGTCGGCGACCGGCCGCTCCCCCACGAAGCCCCGGCCCAGATCCCCCCGGACCGCGCCCGCCGCCCAGTCGGCGTACCGCTGGACGGCGGGCCGGTCCAGCCCGAGTTCGGCCCGGACCTCGGCGCGTTGCGTCTCGGAGGCGTCCACGCCGGCGACCGCGCTGACGGCGTCCCCGGGAAGGACCGCCGTGGCCGCGAAGACCGCGGCCGACAGCAGGACGAGCAGGACGACGGCCCCCGCGAGGCGACGGGCCGCGAAGGCGAGCAGGTTCACGCCAGCGACGCCCGGGAGAAGCCGGGGAACTGTTCGAAGAGGTCGTCGGGTATCCCGTCGACCCCCTTGGCCTGGGCGTTCAGGTTCGGCTTGAAGACCGGCACCACCTGGTTGCCCTCGTCCCAACGCGTGCGCTGGGCCCGTGTGCCCAGTTCCCTCGCCCGCTCCGGGTCGCGCTCGGCGCGCGCCTGGGCCACCAGGGCATCGGTCTCGGACTTCTTCCAGCCGAACGCGGACGGCGATCCGCCCGCCGTGTTCATCTGGTAGGTCGACAGCGCGGGAACGGGCATCTGGTACGAGCCGGCCAGCGGCAGTGCCGAGTACGCGGGGAAGTCGGCGTAGAGCTGGCCCGGGGGCAGCTCACGGACGGACGCCCGCACGCCGATCTTCTTCAGGTCCTCGACGAAGAGGGTGGCCATCTCCACCATGCCCGGCGTCTCGGGGCCGGTGGTCAGCTGGACCTTCACCCCGTCCGCACCGGCCTCCTCGAGGAGGGCGCGGGCGCGCCCGGGGTCGTGGGCGCGCTGGGGGATGCCGTCGGCGTAGTCGGGGAAGCCGAGGGAGGGCAGGTCGTTGCCGATCTCGGCGTTGCCGTAGAACACGGTCTTCACCATGGCCTCGCGGTCGACCGCGAGTTTGAACGCCTCCCTGACCCGCGGGTCGTCGAAGGGCTCGGCGCTCATGTTCAGCTGGAAGGAGAGACCGACCAGGTAGGGGCTCTTCGTGGGGGCCAGTTCGACCTTCGCGTCGTCCGCGAGGGTGCGCGCGGTGACGGGCGAGAGGTCGTGGGCGAAGTCGACCGCGCCGCCGGTGAGCGCCCCCGCCCTGGCCGTCGAGTCCGCGATGGACCGCAGCTCCAGGCCGTCGAGGTGGGGCACGTGACCGTAGTGGTCGTCGTAGCGCTCGAACGCCGAGCCCTGACCGGCCGTGAATCCGGTCAGCCGGAAGGGGCCGCAGCTGGGCATGGACTCGCGGAAGGCCTTGGTGCCGTCCTTGACGACGAGGAAGTTTCCCTGGCAGAGGATCAGGCGGCCGTCGGCTATGGGCCGCAGGGTGGGCAGTACGACCTTCAGGTCGCCGTCGGCCTTGGCGCGCGCGAGGTCGAAGTTGGCGGCGGCGAGCCGGTACACGGGCAGTTTGCTCCGGGCCGCGAGCGCGCTGAGTGAGTGCAGGATGTCGGCGGAGGTCAGCCGGGAGCCGTCGGTGAAGCGGACGCCGGGCCGCACGTGCAGTGTGTAGGCCGACAGGTCGTCGGCGATGTCGATTCCCTTGAGCACGCCGTACCGCACCCCGTCGGGGCCGCTGGGATCGAGGTTGCCCAGCGTGCCGTGCCAGGCCCGGGCCCGTACGAGGTCCAGTGCGGAGGGGCCGTTGAAGAAGTCGAGGGTCTCGGCGGCGCCGCCGCCGACGAAGGCGGCGCGGAGCGTGCCGCCGGAACGGGGCGAGGACCCCGGTCCGGGGTTTCCGGCGGAGCCGGGCTCGTCGGTGGAGCACGCCGCCAGCAGGCCGGGTCCCACCGCGAGAGCCGCGGCGCCCGCCGCGCCGCGACGGAGGAAGGACCGGCGATCGATCTGTCTGGACATGCTTCTCCTTGACGTTCTGCTGAGCTGAACCGGGCGCCGCGGGACACCTGCGGCGCCTGAAGTGAGGCGGTGGGCGAGGCGGGGGGCCGGAAGAGGGACGGCCCGCGGGGGCTACCGAAGAGTGAGCGCTCCGGACGGGCAGGCCCGTACGGCCGCGCGCACGGCGTCCGACTCGGCCGCGGAGGGCCTCTCGGCGAGGACGCGCACGAGCCCGTCCTCCTCGTCCTGGTCGAAGACACCCGGCGCGGCGAGGACGCACTGCCCCGCCCCGACACACCGGTCCCGCTCGGCGCCGACTCTCCCGGATCCGAACGCCTGGCCTGCCAAGGTCATGAGGGCCCCTCCCCTGCGGCCGCGGGCGCGGCCGACACGCGATGGTCAGACGTTAATAGAAAACGACATTCATCTTCAACCATTGCCGCGCACCAATGCTCTCCCCGACCGGGGACGACGGCTTCGGGAGGGCTCCGGCGGCGTGCCCGCGGGCTCAGCGGCCGCGTCCGCCTCGGGGCCGGACGAGCAGCAGGAACAGCGTGGCGAGTGCGGCGACCGCCTGGGCGACCGCGGTGACTTCCTTCTCGCCGTACCAGACCGGCTCGTACATGTCCGGGATCGGACCCAGTTCGCCGACGTCCACGTAGCGGTACACGAGCAGCAGCGCGAGTCCGCCGACCGCCACCGACGCGGCGAAGAGGTCCCCGGGGAGGCGGCGCCAGAGGAGGACGAGCAGGGCGGCCAGTGCCGCGAGGGCCGCCTCGAGGCGGAAGAGGGTGCCCTGGCCGACACTCGACGCGATGGCGTCGTACCGGTCGGCGAGGTGTGCGTGCAGATACGCGTCCACGGCGAGACCGGCCGCGGCGAGCACTCGCACGGCACCCCGTACGACCCGGCCGGCGCCGCCTCGGCGCGGGGGCGGAGCGGTGGGCTGTGACGACATGGCAGGTCTCCGTTCTCGCGGCCGGGGGTCACCGGCCGGGGTCACTGGACGGTGAGCGTGCCTTTCATGAACGGGTGGATCGTGCACGCGTAGGGGAAGTCGCCCGCCGTGGACGGCGCCGTGAAGGTGGCGCTCTTGCTGGGGGCGATGTCCCCGGTGTCGAAGGAACCGCCCTTGGACGCCGTCAGGGTGTGCGTGGTCGAGTCCTTGTTCACGACGGTGACCTTCGCCCCGGGAGAGACGGTCAGGGAGGCGGGCTCGAACGTGAAGTCCTTGATCGTGACCTGCGTCCCGCCGCTCGCGGACGAGCGGGTGGCCGACTCGGTCGCGCCGCCGCCGCCACCGCCTCCCCCGTCGGAACAGCCGACGAGGGCGGTCAGGGCGAGCGCGCAGGCCGCCGCGGCGAGCCGGGCGGCACCGGTGGGGAACGGGAACGGCATGGAGTCTCCGAGCGCTGATGGGCCGGTCCGGCCGGAGGTCAGTAGCCGCCGTCGCCGGTCTTGGGCTTGGTGGTGATCTTGTCGCCGTCGGGGTCGACGACGAACCACTTGGCACCGAAGGCGTCGACGTCCTGCCCGTTGGCGTCACCGGGCTTCTGGTCGTCGGCGAACCGGTACAGCGGGTGCCCGTTGTACGTCACCTGCTCCGAGCCGTCGTCCCGCTTGATGGTCTTGAGCAGGTCCTTCTTCACCCCCTTGCCCGCGGTCGGGGTCGCCTTGACCGTGAACGGCGGCCACGCCTTGGCGCAGTCGTCGTCGCACTTCGACTTGTCCTTCGAGTCCTTCTCGAAGAGGTAGAGGGTCCGGCCCTTCTCGTCGACGAGCGACTTGCCGTAGGTGCCGTCCTTGACGTCGACCGCGGGGGCGCTCGACGAGGTCGCGGCCGGGACGACGTCGGTGTCCGGCGCGTCCGCGGCGTTGCGGGTCTCCGTACCGCCGGCGCTGCCTGCGCCGCCGTCGTCCGAGCACCCTGCCGCCGCGCCGGCGACCAGCAGGGCCGCGGCCAGCGCGGTGGCTGTCCTGATGCGTTTCATGAAGGTCTCCTCGACCGTAGGCCGCCCCGCGGGGCAGCACGCGGCCCCGCTTCGGGGCCACCGGACTCAGTGCACCCCAGGACTCGCGAACCGACCAACGCACCGCGTCTGTTCGGAGTGCGGCCGACCGCGCACGGTGCCGCCGGCACGTTCCGGGGCGGCCGGTCCGGGTTCGCAGCCCGCGCTCAGCTCATGTCGGGAGCGTGCAGCAGCAGTTGCGCCACCGCGATGCCGGCCACCACGATGGCCGTCCGGAACGGCCACCGGCTGCGGGTTCCCGACCGCACGGCCGTGCCCGCCACGGCGGCGACCACGGCTGCCCCCGTCAGCACCCGGTCCATGACTCCGGGCGCACCGGGCGGTCCCACGACGAGCACTCCCACGGCGGCCGACATCACGACCGGCGCCAGCCGGCGGCAGGCCGGCCGGTGCAGCCGCTGCGGCAGCCCGCGCACCCCCGTGGCGAGGTCGTCCTCGATGTCCGGAAGCACGTTCGCCAGGTGGGCACCCACGCCCAGCAGGGCCCCGGCGGTCGTGGCCCACCATGCGGGCCAGGCCGACAGGGGCGGACCGAGGGTGACGAAGGCCGGCAGGGAGGCGAAGCCCACCGCGTACGGCAGCGGCGAGAGGACCGTCCGTTTCAGCCGCAGGTCGTACGCCCAGCCGGCGGCCACCCCCACCAGGTGGACCGCTCCCGCGGCGAGCCCGCAGACCAGGGACAGGGGTACGCACAGGGCCAGGGCCGTGCCCGCCGCGGCGGCGGCAGCGGCCCGCGGAAGCTCCCCGGTGCCCACCGGCTTGTCACCGCGTCGGCAGGCCGTGTCGCGCCGCGCGTCGACGGCGTCGTTGCACCAGCCGATGGAGAGCTGGCCGGCCAGTACGGCGAGCACCACGGCCACCGACCCGGCCGGCCCGCGGCCAGCTCCGACCGTCAGGACCGCCACGAAGACGGTGACGGCGACCGTCGGTTCCGGATGACAGGCGCGCAGCAGCGCCAGGACCCTGCCGGACGAGCGCGGGAGAGCCCCGGACGGGTGGAGTGACACATACGCACGGTAGTGGGGCCGGCGGCCGAGGAAGGCATGAACGACATGCGTGTCCCCGTGCTCGTCGAGCATGCTCCCTCGCCGTCCGCTCCCGCTTCCGTCGCGCGGCGCCCGCCGCCACCGTCCGCGGCGGGTCCCCGCATCGCCGCCGTGCGGTGCGCGCTGCCCCCGCACCGGTACGCCCAGCACGAGCTCACCGGGCCCATCGGCGACCTGTGCCTGTCCCCCGGGGCGGACCGCGCCCTGCTGCACCGTGTGCACGCGTCCGCCGGGGTGCGTACGCGTCACCTCGCCCTGCCGATCGAGCGGTACGCCCGGCTCGGTGACTTCGGGCGCAGCAACGGCGCGTGGCTCGAGACGGGTCTCGAACTGGGTGAGGAGGCCCTCTCGGGCGCGCTGCGCGAGGCGGGGCTGACGCCGGCCGACGTCGACCTGCTGGTGTTCGCCTCGATCACGGGCGTGTCCGCGCCGTCGCTCGACGCCCGGCTGGCCGGGCGCATGGGGCTGCGGCCCGACGTCAAGCGGCTCCCGCTGTTCGGGCTC
Source organism: Streptomyces violaceoruber (assembly GCF_033406955.1). Classification (NCBI taxonomy): domain Bacteria; kingdom Bacillati; phylum Actinomycetota; class Actinomycetes; order Kitasatosporales; family Streptomycetaceae; genus Streptomyces; species Streptomyces violaceoruber. The sequence continues at coordinate 152,565 of NZ_CP137734.1, forward strand.
GGCTGCGTGGCGGGCGCGGCCGGTCTCGCCCGGGTGCACGACCACCTCCGCGGGCACCCCGAGGACACCGCGGTACTGCTCACCGTGGAGCTGTGCTCGCTCACGCTCCAGCGCGGGGACGCCTCGCGCGCCAACCTCGTCGCCGGGGCGCTCTTCGGCGACGGCGCCGCCGCGCTCGTCGCCCGCGGCGGCAACACCGACGGCGTCAACACCGACGACGGCGGCAGCGGCAGCGGCAGCGGCAGCGGCAGCGGCAGCGGCACGGTCGCACCCGCGTCCGGTCCCCGCGTGGTCGCCACGCGCAGTCACCTGTACCCGGGTACCGAGGGGCTTCTCGGGTGGGAGATCGGCGCCGCCGGCTTCCGTGTCGTGATCGACGCCGGCGTCCCGGACATCGTCCGGGGCCACTTCGGCCGGCATCTGCGCGCGTTCCTGGCCGAGCACGAGCTGACCGTCGACGACATCGGAACCTGGATCTGCCACCCCGGGGGCCCGCGGATCCTGTCGGCGGTGAGCGAGACCCTCGGCCTGTCCGAGGACGCCCTGGACCGCTCACGGCGCTCCCTGGCGGCGGTGGGGAACATGTCGTCCGTGTCCGTGCTGCACATCCTGGAGGACGTCCGGGCACGCCGTGCACCGGAGCCCGGCACCTGGGGCCTGCTCCTGGCGATGGGCCCCGGGTTCTGCTCCGAACTCGTCCTGCTGCGCTGGTGAGGTGCTCTCATGCCGTGGTACGCGCTTCTCGTCCTCGCCGTCGCCGTCGAACGCGTGGCCGAACTCGTCGTCGCCCGCCGCAACGCGGCGTGGACGCTCGCCCGCGCCGGAGTGGAGCACGGCCGTGGCCACTACCCCGTGATGGTCGCCCTGCACACCGGGCTGCTCGCGTGCTGTCTGCTCGAACCCCTGCTCGCCGACCGCCCGTTCCTGCCTGCCCTGGGGTGGCCCATGCTGGCCCTCGCGCTGTTGGCGCAGGCCCTGCGCTGGTGGTGCATCGCGACGCTCGGGCCCTACTGGAACACCCGGGTGATCGTCGTTCCGGGAACGCGTCCGGTCGGCGCCGGCCCCTACCGCTTCCTGCGGCATCCCAACTACCTCGCGGTCGTGGTGGAGGTGGCCGCCCTGCCCCTGGTGCACTCGGCGTGGCTGACCGCGGCCGTTCTCACCGCGGCCAACGCGATGCTGCTCACCGTCCGCCTGCGCTGTGAGAACACGGCCCTCGCCCAGTTGGCGCCCGCGTGAGTGCCCGCCACGACCTGGTGATCGTCGGGGGCGGGCCCGCCGGTCTCGCCACCGCCCTGCACGCGGCGCGCGCCGGTCTCGACACGGTCGTCGTCGAGCCCCGCCCGGCGCCGGTCGACAAGGCATGCGGCGAGGGGCTGATGCCCGGCGCGGTCCGCTCGCTCGCCGCGCTCGGCCTGGCGGTCCCCGGCGTCCCCGTCAGCGGCATCCGTTACGTCCAGGGCGCCCGCGGGGTCCAGGCCGCGTTCCGCCACGGCCCCGGCATGGGCGTGCGCCGCACCGACCTGCACGGCGTGCTGCACCGCGCCGTGCTGGCGGCCGGGGTGCCGGTGCTGCCGCTGCGCGTGGCAGAGGTGCGGCAGGACCGTGCGGGCGTGAGCGTGCCCGGCATGGGGCTGCGCTCCCGGTGGCTGGTCGGGGCGGACGGCTTGCACTCACGTGTGCGGCGCTCCCTCGGCCTGGAGGTGCGAACCCGTGGCGCGCCCCGCTACGGGCTGCGCCGGCACTATGCGGTGGCGCCCTGGTCGCCGTACGTCGAAGTGCACTGGGGCAGCGACGCGGAGGCGTACGTCACCCCGATCGGCCCCCGGCTCGTCGGGATCGCCGTGCTGACCACCCGGCGCGCCTCCTTCACCAGCCACCTGGAGGGCTTTCCCGCTCTGGCGGCCCGCCTGCCGCCGGACCGGGCGGTCACCTCGGTGCGGGGCGCGGGACCCCTGCGGCAGCGGGCCCGCACCCGGGCCCACGGCAGGGTCCTGTTCGTCGGCGACGCCGCCGGATACGTCGACGCCCTGACCGGTGAGGGCGTCGCCCTCGCCCTCGTCGGCGCCGAAGCCCTGGTCGCCAACCTGCGCCGGGGCACACCCGGCCGCTACGAGGCCGACTGGCGCAGGGCGACCCGCAGGCACCGGCTGCTGACCGAACTCCTGCTGCGAGCCCGCCTGCAGCCCGCGCTCGCCCCCCGCATCATGCCCACCGCCGCTCGTCTGCCCCGCGTGTTCTCGGCCGCGGTGAACGCGCTGGCCTGAGCCGTTCCGGCCCCGCGCGGCGCGCGCGTAGCGGACGGGCTCGGTGGCAAGACCATCCCGCACCTCGGGCGCCGGTTCGTCGTCCGTTCCAGGAAGCCGGCGACGGCAGTGGCGCTGATGTCCACTGCGGTGCCCGTGACTGGGTGGTCACCGGTCCAGGTGCACAGCGGTTCGCCCGACAGGCATGCCGAATCCGCTCCTACGAGGGAGGGTCGGGCGCAGTTCAGGCCGAGGCCCTGGAGACGAGGACGACTCGGGCGCCGCGCACGGCGGGCGTTTCCACGACAGTCATCGACTCACCTCCGAGGGGCTACCGACCGCCCCCGCGCGGACGTCGGGCGGCCGCTTCGAACTCCTGCTCGGCGGGCCGACGACCACGCAGCAGCGGCCGGGGCGGGGTGCGAGCACCGCGCGTCCGGGCTGGTGTCCGCCGGCCTCGAGCACGCCCCGTACCAGGTGCAGGTTCAGCCAGCACACCAGTTCCGTGTGCTCGCGGGCGAGCCGGTGGAAGGGGCAGTTGCGCAGGTCGATGCTTCCCCCGGCCGTCGTCGCGGGCTCGTAGCCGCAGCCGCGCAGCGCCGCCGTCAGGTCCTCGCCACCGGCCGACCTGCCCGCCGCGTGCGCGGCGGCGGCCACGGCCTCCCGCACCGCCCCGGAGCCGTCCGCGGCGACGGCCTCGGCCAGCACGCCGGCCGGCCGGATCGCCACCGGGCCACCCATCCCACCCACCGGCCTGCGCCTGGCCACCGCACTCGCCGAGGACGACACCCTGCTGCTGCGCTACCTCACGCCCTCGCGCTGAACCGGCACGGCCCACGGGCCCGGTTCGGAGAACATGAGCCGGGCTCAGGGGCCGAGCGGGTTGGCCGCCATCCGGTCGGCGAGCCCGGACCGCACCGCACCGCCCGCGGAACTTCCGGGTTTGCGCGCGGCCTGGGCCTGGAAGCACGCCAGGAACCGCTCGGTGAGGTCCAGCCTGGGGTAGCGTGCCAGCACCTCGTCGCGGAAGCAGGGCGGGTAGTCGTCCGCGCCCTTGCCGGTGATCTCGGTCGCGGTGGCGCGGGCCAGCAGGTGTCCTTCGGGGTCCGTGGCGGCATCCACCTGCGGCGCCATGTGACGGACGATCACGTCCGCCAGGCGCTCGCGGCGCTCCGCCGGCCATCCGGCGCCCGCCGCGAAGACGCGGGCGACGTGGCCGCTCGCCTCCTCGAACGCGACGGTGTGGCTGTCGAACGCCGGGACCAGCCCGATGTCGTGGTGGAGCGCGGCGACGTAGAGGAGTTCCGGGTCGAACGTGAGGCCGTCCGCCGTGCCGCGGGCGGCCGCCCACACGTAGGCGCGCAGCGAGTGGTTGAGCAGCGCGGGCGGAAGGTAGGCGGTCGCGACGTCCAGGGCGGCGGCCGATGCCGGGCTGCCGGGCACGGGCAGGGCGTCGAGCGACATACGGGTCACCGGAGGCCCGCCGCCTCGTCGGGTCCCCCGGTCACGACGCGGATGATCGTCCTGCCGTGCCTGCCCCGGCCGGACGCGAAGGCGGCGGGTGCCTCGGCGAGCGGGCGCACCTCCGCGACGGACACCCTGAGCCGCCCGTCCCTCACCCGCTGCGCGAGGTCGGCGAGCCTGACCCGGTCGGGTTCGACGACGAAGAAGACCGCACGCCCGTTCTCCGGCCTGACGACGGGGGGCGCGGCGATGGTGACGAGGGTTCCGCCGGGACGTACCAGGGCGGCCGAGCGGTCCAGGATCTCGCCGCCGATGACGTCGAACACGACGTCGGCCTCTCCCGCGTCCTCCAGCCGGTCCGACTGGAGGTCCAGGAAGGCCTCGGCGCCCAGCCCGAGAGCGGTGTCCCGGTCGGCGGCACGACCGGTGGCGATCACCCGGGCACCCGCCTCGCGGGCGAGTTGGACCGCGATCGAACCGACGCTGCCGGCAGCGCCGTGGACCACGACCGTCTGCCCCGTCGTGAGCCGTCCGTGGTCGAACAGCCCCTGCCACGCGGTGAGCCCCGAGACGGGCAGCGCGGCGGCCACGGTGTGGTCGACGTCGGCGGGAAGCGGGGCCAGGTTGCGTGCCTCCACCGCGGTGTACTCGGCCAGCGAACCGTTGCGCGTCCAGTCGGCCAGGCCGAACACCCGCTGGCCGACGGTGAGGCCGGTGGTGCCGTACCCCAGTTCCTCGACCACGCCCGACAGCTCGTGCCCGGGCACACTCGGTGTGCGGTCGCGTCCGGCACGGTCGGTCCACGTACCCGGCCAGGTGAGTTCCCCGCGGGTGAAACCGGCGGCATGCACACGCACGACGACGTCGTTCTCGGCAGCGTGCGGATAGGGCATGTCCGTCAGGGCGAGCCCTTCGGCGCCCGCGTCACGGTCATGGACGGAGACGGCTTGCATAGCGGATCCTCGGGGTCGAGCGGCAGTCGTCACGCACACGGTGCCCGCTCGCGGTCACGGGGGCACGCGATGCGCCGTGCCCTCGACCGTATGCTCCCGCCACTCCGCCCGGGTGGGCCACTTCGCCCCCGGCGGACTGAGCCATTCACCGGATAGCCGCTGCCCTGCACACATGAGACTCTGGATCGCATGGCGGACGATTTTTCCGTGGGAGACCACGTGCGCTGGAACTCCGAGGCCGGGTACGTCGAGGGCGTCGTCGTCAAGAAGCACACCCGCGACGTGGAATTCAAGGGCCGTACCCGTCACTGCTCGGCGGACGACCCGCAGTACGAGATCAGGAGCGACAAGACCGACCATGTCGCCATGCACAAGGGCGGAGCGCTGAAGAAGGCGTAGGGGCCGAGGTGAGCCGGGTCCACACGATCGGGCATTCGACGCGTGCCTTCGACGAGGTGCTGGACATGCTGCGCGGCCATGACATCACCTGCCTGGTCGACGTGCGCTCGTACCCGTCGTCGAGAAAACATCCCCAGTGGAATCAGTCCGCTGTCGTGGAGAATCTGCCGCCCGACATCGAGTACCGCTGGATCTCCCGGCTCGGCGGTCGGCGACACACCCCCAAAGGGGTCCCCAGTGAAAACGGTGCGTGGCGCGTAAAGGCGTTCCGCGACTACGCCGACTACATGGCGGGGGACGAATTCGCGGAGGGCCTGGACGAGCTGATCGGGCTGGCGCGGCACGAGCGGCCCGCGATCATGTGCAGCGAGGCGGTGCCGTGGCGCTGCCACCGCCGGCTGATCACTGACGCGCTGCTGGTCGCCGGGGTGGAGGTCGTGCACATCATGTCGCGGACGGCCACGAAGCCGGCGGTCCTGAACGAGCACGCACGGGTCCGCGACGGCCACCTCACCTACCCACCGCCCGACGCGGAGCTGCCGTGACTGTCGTCGACGAGGTCCGGGACGCGGTGTGCTCGATCCCCGCGGGTGCCGTGGCCTCCTACGGCGACGTCGGTCAACGGGTCGGTGTCGGTGCACGGCAGGTGGGTCGGGCCATGAGCCTGCTGGACGAGAACGTGCCGTGGTGGCGTGTCGTGTACACGGACGGGACGCCGCCCTCCTGCCACGGCGGGCGGGCACCGGTCCTTCTGCGGGACGAGGGCACGCCGATGCGCGGGGCGCGCGTGGACATGACCCGCGCCCGCCACCACTGGACGCCGTGACGTCCGAGCCTTGTGATCAGCTCCACGGCCACGGCGTCCTTCGGCATGGTCGGACCCCACCCCCTCCTTCCCGAGTCTCGTTCGTCGGCTCTGCGCGTACGTCGACGCATGCGCCGAGGCGATGTGACCGCCCCCGGTCCGATGGTGGCCTCTCCGGACCGTGGCCGCCGCCCGGGGCCGCGCTCGGGTGTGCGCGGGACACGACGTGGTCACGCCAGTCGGGTGGCGGTTTCACCGGGTCGCGTCGGCGGGTGCGGCCGTCGTGATCACCGTGCGGAAGGGGAACGCGACGAGCAGCGCGACGGCGACCAGGAGCCCGCTCGCCCACAGCGGCCCGAGGTTGCCGGTCGTGTGGCCGAGAGTGGTCGCGGCGACGAGCGGTCCGGCCGCGGCGCCCACGTTGAGGGCGGCGGTCGCGTACGAACCGGCCATGGTGGGTGCTCCCGCCGCCTCGTAGAGGACCCGCGTGATCAGCGTGCTGCCCAGCGCGAACGACAGTGCGCCTTGGACGAACACGAGGGTCAGCAGGGCGACCGGCCGGTCGGCCAGCATCGCCAGCGCGGGCCAGCCGACGAGCAGCAGCGGACCGGCGACGGCGAGCACCTGGGCGGGGCGTCGGTCGGACAGTCGTCCGGCGACGGTGACGCCGGCGAAGGAACCGGCGCCGAAGAGCACCAGGGCGACAGAGATCCACAGGTCGCCCAGCCCTGCGGTGTCGGTCACGACGGGGGCCAGGAAGGTGAAGCTCGCGAAGGTTGCCGCGTTCACCAGCGCGCCCAGCAGCATCGCCAGCAGCAACCGGGGGGTCTTGAGCGCGGCGAGCTCGACTCGCAGCGGCGGCCCACCGGTCGCCGCTGCCGTCGCACGTCCGGCGGGGATTGCCTTCAGCACGCCGAACGCCGCGGGCAGGCAGCAGACGGCTACGGCCCAGAACGTGGCCCGCCAGCCGAGCCATGTGCCGAGGAGTGACCCGCCGGGGACGCCGGCGACCGTGGCCACCGTCGTGCCGGACAGCAGCAGGGCCAGCGCGCGTCCCTTCTTGTCGGCAGGGACCAGTGCGGCGGCAGTCGTCAGTGCGACCGCGAGGAATCCCGCGTTCGCGAGCGCGGCCACGACCCGGCAGGCCACCAGGACGGGGAAGCTCGTGGTGCCGGCCCCCACGGCGTGTGCCGCCGCGAAGGCGAGGATGAATCCGAGGAGGCTGGAACGCCTGGGCCAGGTGCGGGCCAGCGCCGCCACGAGGGGAGCGCCGACGACCATGCCGGTCGCGAAGGCCGAGGTGAGTGTGCCCGCGGTCCCGACGGTGACGCCGAGGTCCGAGGCGATGTCCGGCACGAGACCGGCGAGCATGAACTCCGAGGTGCCCATGGCGCAGACGGCCACGGCGAGCAGGTACAGCGGAAGAGGCATCGAGTGGCTCCGAGGCGAGGAGAAGCACGAGAAAGGGTCATCTCGTCACCACGGCCGGCCCCCATGCGCACGCTCGTCCGACCGGCGGGAGCGGTACGACGACGCAGGGCTGCTCACTCAGTGATTCAGGGGGCTGACGGGTGACCGAAAGCCCCCACCCTGTCTGACTCGGGACTCGACATGAGCCGCACAGTACCGGACCCCGACCCGCCGGGGCACCTCGGTTCCTCCGGCGTCCTAGTAGCTGTCGTAGCTGGGAGCACCGCTCGGCCGGTAGACGCCGACGACGGTGCCGCCCTTCGTCACCGAGACGCTGACCGGCTCCAGTGCGGTGGGAATCGCCCCGTCGGCGAACAGCCGCTTGCCGGTCCCGATGATCACCGGGTGGATGGTCAGCCGGTACTCGTCGACGAGGCCGTGCCGCATGAGGGTCTGAGCGAGGTCGCCGCTGCCGACGACGTTGAGGTTCCCGCCGTCGGACGCCTTCAGCCTGCGTACGGCGTCGACGGTGTCGCCCTCCAGCAGGGTCGAGTTCTGCCAGTCGAGGGACGTCAGGGTCCGGGACGCCACGTACTTGTGCATGCTGTTCATCCGATGGGTGAACGGGTTGTCGGGGTCGGCGGTCGGCCAGTACGACGCGAAGATGTCGTAGGTCTTGCGGCCGAGGAGCATGGCGTCGGAGTCCTCGTACCAGCCGGCGATGGCCGTGCCGACCTCGTCGTCGTCCACCGGCTTCTGCCAGCCGCCGTGCTCGAAGCCGCTCTCGGCGTCCTCGTCCGGGCCGCCCGGCGCCTGCATGACGCCGTCCAGCGTCAGGAACGTGCAAACGATGATCTTGCGCATGGTGCGCTCCCTTCGTCGACGGGTAGACCGCACAACCGCCGCAGACTCATCGGTGCGGCGTCCGCGCGGGGATTCACCGTCGGAGTCACCGGCGGTTGTCGTCGAGCATTCGCTCCAAACGGTCGAAACGCTCGTGCAGCGCCCGGGTCGTCCGGGTGTACGCCTCCTCGGCGGCCTTCTCGGAGTGGCGCACGAAGTGGCCCCGGCGCTCTTGTTCCCGGCCGACGAACCAGGTGGCCAGCGCGGCGGTCACCAGACCGAAGGAGGTGATCCCGGCGACCATCACCACCACGGCCACGAGCCGGCCCCACAGAGTCACGGGGTACAGGTCGCCGTAGCCGACGGTCGTCGCGGTCTCCACGGACCACCACAGCGCCCGCGGATACGTGATCAGCTGCGCGCCCGGTGCGCCGCGCTCAGCCAGGACGGCCAAGTACGAGCCCGCGAGGAGGACGATCACCAGGAGGACCGTCGCGGCACCCGCGGCCCTCCAGTGCAGCGCACCGCCGTGGCGCCCGAGCAGCAGTTTGACCAATCTGGCCACGAGACCGGACAGCATGGGTGGCATGCTCCGCCACCGGCCGCGACGTCGAGGCGACAACGCGCCGGTGCGCGAGGCACTCCTTTGCGCTCCGTGACCGATCTTCACTCCTTCGGGCATATCCGTGGTGCCGCGTCCATCACCCGAACGCAGTGTGGTCTGCAGTCCCTCCCCTCAGAGAAAGCAGACTCATGGAGCACATACGACGCGCCGCCACCCGGCGGGCGCTACCCCTGGCCGTCCTCCTCCCCGCGGCCGCCCTGATGGCCGCAGGCCCCTGTCTGGCGTCCGAGAGCGGAGGCGGTACCACACCCCCCGGTGGAACGTCCGGAGCCGACAGGCCGACGGTCGTACTGGTGCACGGGTACTGGGCGGACGCCTCCGGCTGGGACCGCGTCGTCGGGCACCTGCGGGCTCTGGGCTATCCGGTGGTGGCCACCGCGAATCCGCTGCGCAGCCTCTCCGGCGACGCCGACTACCTCGCCGCGCGGCTCAAGGCCATCGAGGGACCCGTCGTGCTCGTCGGGCACTCCTACGGCGGAGCCGTCATCACCAACGCCGCCGCCGGCAACCCCAACGTCAAGTCCCTCGTCTACATCGCCGGGTTCGCGCCCGACATGGGCGAGTCCGCCTTCCAGCTCGCGGCCAAGTTCCCCGGCAGCCGGGTGACGGACGACCCGAACGCGCCGGTGCCCACCGCGCTGAACGCCGTACCGCTCGGCGGCGACGCCACGAACGTGGACCTGTACCTCAAGCCGGAGAAGTTCAGCGACGTCTTCCTGAGCGACCGGCTCGACGCGAGCCGCGTCGAGGTGCTGGCCGCCACCCAGCGGCCCGCGACCGCCGCGTCCGGCAATGAACCGACGCGGGCCGTCGCGTGGAAGACCATCCCGTCCTGGTACCTCGTCCCCACCGACGACCGCACCATCGGCACCGACAACCTGCGTTTCATGGCGAAGCGGGCCGACGCCACCACCGTCGAGGTCGACGCCCCGCATGCCGTCATGGAGACCAACCCGGAGGACGTCACCGCACTGATCCTGCGGGCCGCGGGCGACGCGCGGCCGAGCCTCGCCAGTACCGGCACGAGCGGACGGACCGCGTTCCTCGGCGGCGCGGCGGTGCTCGCCGTCGCGGCGGGCGCGGCCGTCGTGATCCGCGCCCGCCGCACCTGAACCCGTCGTCCGACCTTCGGTGTCGGTGTCATGCCGACACCGCGTAGGAGCGATGTCAGGGGCTGTCGGTCGGATGTCGGTGGCTCGTCGGCGACAGCCGTCACCTTCGAGAGGTGGCCGGCCGGAGAAGAACCGGACGGCTCGATCCCGAAGGAGCCAGCATGCACACCCCTGTCACGATCATCGGCGCCGGGCTCGGCGGACTCACACTGGCCCGCGTCCTGCACGTCCACGCGATCCCGGTCACCGTCTACGAGGCCGACTCGTCACCTTCGGCACGCGCCCAGGGCGGACTGCTGGACATCCACGACTACAACGGGCAGCTCGCGGTCGAGGCGGCCGGGCTGACGGACGAGTTCCGGGCCATTGTTCTGGAGGGCCGCCAGGCACTGCGGGTCCTCGACCCGGACGGCACCGTCCGGCTCGACCGGGCCGACGACGGGACCGGTGGACGCCCGGAGGTGCAGCGCGGCGACCTGCGGCAGATTCTGCTCGACTCGCTCCCGGTCGGCACCGTGCGGTGGGGTCACAAGGTCAGCCGTGCCCGTCCGCTCGGCGACGGCCGCCACGAGGTGACGTTCGCCGACGGCGGCACGGTCGTCACCCGCCTGCTGGTCGGGGCGGACGGGGCGTGGTCACGTGTCCGGCCGCTGCTGTCCTCCGCCACACCCGAGTACGTCGGCAAGTCGGTGGTCGAGACCTACCTGTTCGACGCCGGCACACGCCACCCGGTGGCCGCCAAGACGGTCGGTGGCGGGATGCTGATCGCTCCCGCGCCGGGCAAGGAGATCTTCGCGCACCGGGAGAAGGACGACACCCTGCACGCCTACGTGGGGCTGTCCCGGCCGCTGGACTGGTTCACCGGGATCGACTTCACCGACGGCGCCGCGGCAACCGCACGCATCGCCCGGGAATTCGACGGCTGGGCGACGGAGCTCACCGCGCTGATCACCGACACCGATGTCGCGCCGGCCCTGCGCGCCCTCCACGCTCTGCCGACCGGACACCGGTGGGAGCGGGTGCCGGGGGTGACCCTGCTGGGCGACGCGGCCCACCTCGCCGCGCCCAACGGGGAGGGCGCCAACCTCGCGATGCTCGACGGGGCGGAACTGGGTACGGCCCTCGCCGCTCATCCGGGCGACGTCGAGGCGGCGCTGGCCGAGTACGAGCGGGCCATGTTCCCCCGCAGCGCCGAGGCGGCCGGCGACGACATGATCGGCATGGACTCCCCCGACAACACGGCTCAGGGCCTGATCGATCTGATCACCGAGAACGGCGGGTGAGCAGGGAGGGCTTCGTCTTCCTCGACCACGTCGACCGCCTCCCCGAGGCGTTCGGTGCGTGGAGCCGACGGCCACCGCGAGGTGGTGGCCGTCGGCTCCTCGGCCCGGGACACCGGCGGCCCCGAGGCCGGGTCAGTTCGCGTTCACCAGGTCGTGTGCCGGTACGGTCACGGTCCGGGCGTCCGGCTTGCCGCCGAGCACGATCTTCCGCAGCGCGCTGTTGTTGTCGAGGTTGGTCTCCTTGAGCCGCTTCTCGGGGTTGGCCAGCACCTGGATGTAGTACGTGCCGTTGGGCACGTCCGTGATGTCGAAGGACTGGCCCGGCAGGTCCTGGGAGTACGTGTCGCCGGAGCCGACGTCGAGCACCTCGCGGACGGAGATGGAGTTCTCCTCACCGCAGGCGGTGGAGAGATCGGTGTTGAACGGGTGCCAGTTGGCGTTCTTCACCGTGTAGTCGATCGCGTCGGTGTTGGCCAGGCAGAAGGCCTCCTTGCCGCTGCGCACGGCCTCCTTCTTGTCCGCCTTCAGCAGCCGGTAGCTGGCGAAGTCGGTGAAGTGCCAGTGCACGTGCCCCGGACGCGGGTCCCATTCCATGGTGCCGGTCGGGGCGTAGCCGACCTGCTTGCCCTTGGCGTCGTAGAAGTACTGGTAGGCGTCCATCTTGGCCTTGCCGGGCGACCGGAAGCCGTCCACCACCAGCTGGGCAGGACCGGCGTTCCACACGTTGGCGCTGAAGGCCAGGTAGTCCTTGCCGGGGATGTCCTCCTCCCCGTCGGTGACGACGATGCCGTAGGCCGGCAGCGAGCGCAGGTCGGGCTTGGGAACGTCCGGGACGGAGGCCTTGCCGGCGGGTCGCTCCGCCAGCGGCTGGAGCGCCGGGGCCTTGCGCGAGCCGTCGGTCTGGCCTCCCTTGTCGCCGACCGGCGCGGAGCGCGCGGCCTGCTGCTTCTTCAGCGCCCACGGCAGGGCGGGCGGCGCGGCCCTGAGGGGCCCGTGGCCCACGTTGTACGAGGCACCCGCACCGCTCGTGACCGGCGCGGCGGCCTGCGCGGGTATCGGCGCGTGCCCCGGCCCGTGGCCCGCGTGTGCGGCCGGAGCCTGGTGGGCGGCCTCGTGGCCGGCGTGCTCGCCCGCCGTCGCGGACCGGGACGCGGCCGACCCGGCGGCACCCTGGTCGTCCTCGTAACTCCGTTCCACGACGGTCACCTTGACGGTGGCCGGCTTGTTCGCGATGCCGAACAGGTCTCGGTACTTCTTGGCGACCCCGACCTTGGCGGTGTAGGTCCCGGCCGCCAGTGCGACCGGCTCGGTGTAGGAACCCGCGTAGGTGTTGGCCGCCCAGCCCTGCTCGACGCCCCACACCGAACCGAGGGTGAAGGGGTTGGTGGGGCAGCTCTCCGGATACTTGGAGGTGGCGGGGGCGTCGGGGCGGACCCGGCCGCTGGCGTTGTTCGGGCAGAAGTCCTCGGTCCGGTTGAGGACCTTCTTGCCCGCCTTGTCGGTGACCGTGATCTCCGCGAAGCCGGGCAGTCCGGAGAAGTCCTTCACCGTGCCCTTGGGCAGCGTCTTGGCCTTGGCCTTGCCGCCCTCGTACACGGTCTGGGTGACGGTCACCGGGTCCTTGTAGGACTTCCGGGTCACCTTCAGCTCCAGCGGCCTGCCCTCGGCGGTGAGGTAGGTGCCGAGGTCGAGGTAGACGCCCGGGTCCTCCTTCCAGGAGGTGAGCGTGAGTGAGGTGGTCGCGGCGATGAGGCTCAGCTTGGGCCCTGTCGCCGCCTTCGCCGGCTCCGCGGTGGCGGCCACGAGTCCGGCGGTCACGGCCATGGCGGCGACCGCCGTGATGCCTGTGAGCAGTGGACGCCGCAGCCGGGTGGTGCGCGTTCTGGTCATCGATCCCTCGTCCTTCAGATGCTGGGGGGGTGCGTGGGGAAGGAAGCAGGCGGGCACTTGCTGTGCCCGCGCTGTGAGAGGGAGCGCTCGGATGCCCGGTTGTCCAGAAGGTGGGAAATGGCCGGAGGTTGGCCGGATCGCAGCACTTTCGAAGCGCCCTGCTGGGGTGCACCGATGTCGGGTCAGGAATCGGGTGCCAGGGGTTGCGGCTCGCCGTGCTGACGGCTGAGCGGCAGTTCCGCGAGGCCCCGCCACCCCGCCCGGGCGAGGGTGACCACGTGCAAGGTGTTGACCGCCGTGGCGATCGGCAGGACGGCGCCGGTACGGCGGGCGATGTCGGCGGCGGCCTGCGGTGCCGCGTCCAGGGCCACGGTGACGTGCACCTGGGGGCGGGGGCCGAATCGGCCACCGTAGGGCACCTGCGCCGGAAAGGCCGTGCGAACGGCGTCGGCCACCTGGTCCAGTCCGGGCACCGGGACACCGACGAACCCGCCGGTTCGTTCGACCGTGGCCAGCCGGACGGGGACCGGGCCGACCGGTAGGGCGGCCCGCAGTCGCCGCAGCTCCGGCTCTCCCACCTCGTCGGCGGGCAGCCAGGGATAAAGGAGGGTGGCGTGTGCGGGCAGGCCCGGTCGCACCGCCGACCCGTCCACCGCGGCGGCGGCCCGCAACAGCGGTTCGGCGTCCGGCAGCAGCGCCAGCACCGCCGTCGTTCCCGTCCGGGCCACCTCGTTCCTTTCCGCGTCTCGTCGTCCCCTGTGGCCGCGCCGTCGGTTACGGCACCGTGTAGCCGGCGGCGCGGAACAGTTCGTACCACTCGGGCCGGGTGAGCGGGAGGTCCGAGCCGAGCGCGGCCGCCTCGACCCGCTCCGGCGTGGTGGTGCCGAGCACGACCTGCATCCGCGCGGGGTGGCGGGTGATCCAGGCGACCGCGATCGCCTCGGCCGGCACGCCGTACTTCTCGCTCAGCCGGTCGATCACGGCGTTCAGCTCGGGGTAGCGGGGCGAGCCGAGGAAGGGGCCGTCGAAGAATCCGGCCTGGAAGGGCGACCAGGCCTGGACGGTGATGTCGTGCAGGCGGCAGTAGTCGACGATTCCGTCGTCGCGCACCACCGACTGGTCGAGACCCTGCATGTTCGCGGCGATGCCCTGGGCGATCATCGGCGCGTGGGTGACCGAGAGCTGGAGCTGGTTCGCGACGATCGGTTGCCGCACGTACTTGCGCAGCAGGTCGAGCTGGCGCGGCGTCTGGTTCGAGACGCCGAAGGCACGCACCTTGCCCGCCGCGGACAACTCGTCGAAGGCGCGAGCCACTTCCTCCGGTTCGACCAGCGCGTCGGGACGGTGCAGCAGCAGGATGTCGAGGTACTCCGTGCCCAGTGCCTCGAGCGAGCCGTTCACCGACTCCACGATGTGCTCGTGGGAGAAGTCGAAGTACGGACCGTCCTTGACGATGCCGGCCTTCGTCTGGATGACGAACTGCTCGCGCTCCGAGGGGCTGAGCTTCAGGGCCTCGGCGAACCGGCGCTCGCAGCCGTGGCTGCCCGTGCCGTACACGTCCGCGTGGTCGAGGAAGGTGATGCCGGCGTCGCGTGCCGTGTGCACGAGTGTGCGCACTTCGTCGTCGTTCATGTCCTGGATGCGCATCAGGCCGAGGACGATGTTGGGCACGACCATGTCGGTGCCGGGCAGGGTGAAGGTCTTCATGCGGCTCTTTCGCTTGTGGCTCGGGCGGGGCGGCAGACGGATCGGGCGGAGACGGATCAGGCCGACAGGAGCGCTACCTGGTCGCGGGTGAGTTCGAGGTCGGCCGCGGCGGCGGAGTCGCGGATGCTCGCGGGGCGCGAGGCGCCGGGGATCGGGATCACCACCGGCGCGAGTGCCAGCTGCCAGGCGAGTGCGACCTGGTGGACACTGGTGCCGGTCTCGCCGGCGACCTGCTGGAACACGCCGTGCCGCGCCGCCAGTTCCTTGGCGTTGGCGATACCGCCGAGCGGGCTCCACGGCAGGAACGCGATACCGAGCCCGGCGCAGTGTTCGAGCTCCGACCGGCTGGAGCGGAAGGCGGGCGAGAACTGGTTCTGCACCGACACGAGTCGCCCGCCGAGGACTTCGCGGGCCTCGTCGATCTGCGCGATGCCGGCGTTCGAGATCCCGGCCATCAGGATGACGCCCTCGTCGAGCAGTTCGCGGAGGGCTCCGACCGAGTCGGCGTACGGGACGGCGGGGTCGGGGCGGTGGAACTGGTAGAGGCCGATCGCGTCGACGCCGAGGCGACGGGCGGACTCCTTGGCCGCACGCTTGAGGTATGCGGGGTCCCCGTTGCGCGTCCATGTGCCGTCACCGGGACGCAGGTGGCCGCCCTTGGTGGCGACGAGGACGTCGGCGCCGGCCGCACCGTACTCGCGCAGCGCGCGGGCGATGAGTTCCTCGTTGTGCCCCACCTCGTTCGCGTCGCGGTGGTAGGAGTCGGCCGTGTCGATGAGGGTGACGCCGGCGTCGAGCGCGGCGTGGATGGTGGCGATCGACCGCTCCGGGTCCGGGCGCCCTTCGATCGACATCGGCATCCCGCCGAGGCCGATCGCGGAGACGGACCGGCCGCCGATGGTGCGCTGCTGCATGGCTCTCCTCGTCCTGGACGCTCTCGTGAGCGCGGGTGCCGCGCGGGTCCCCCGCGCTCACTCTAGGAACCGCTGATCCAGAAATCCAACAGCTGTGGTTTCTTGGATTCAGAAGTACCGGATGTGGATGAGGGACGGCGCGCTCTCCCCCGCTCCCGGGCCGGAAACCCGGATGCGGGGCCGGCCCGGCCACCCCTAGGCTGCGGCCACGGGACGGGCGAACCACGTCATGGATCGAGGTTGCACCGCGTATGACCAGTCAGCTGTTCGCGATCTGTTTCAACACCTCCGTGCCCTCGGACCTGGCGCGCTTCTGGTCCGGGGTCCTGGGCTGGGAGCTGTCCGCCGGCGCGGACGACGACCTCGCGGTCCTGCCCCCTGACGGCGCCGGGTACCGCCTTAGGTTCCTGCCGGGCCCGGCACCGAAGGCCGGGCAGAACCGGGCGCACTTCGACCTCACGAGCGCGTCCCCGCAGGACCAGCGGGCGACGGTGGCCAGGGCCCTGCGACTGGGCGGAAAACACATCGACGTGGGCCAGCTCCCGGAAGAGGGGCACGTGGTGCTCGCCGACCCGGACGGGAACGAGTTCTGCGTCATCGAGGCGGGCAACAACTTCCTCGCCGGCACCGGCGCCGTCGGAGCGCTGGCCTGCGACGGCACGCAGGAGGTCGGCTACTTCTGGAGTGAGGCGCTGTGCTGGCCGCTGGTCTGGGACCAGGACCAGGAGACCGCGATCCAGTCCCCGGCCGGCGGCACGAAGATCACCTGGGGCGGTCCCCCGGTGGCGCCGAAGTCCGGCGCCAACCGGCTCCACCTCGAGCTCGCACTGCCCGCCGACGCCGACTTCGAGGCGGAGACCGCCCGCCTGCTCTCGCTCGGCGCGACCCGCTCCGCAGCCGGTGAGAAGGCCCGCGGCCGGGCGTTCCTGCTCGACCCGGACGGCAACGAGTTCACGGTGACGCACCTCGGCTGAAGGACCGCTGTCCAGCACCCCACGGCGCGGGCGGCTGCGCACCGTCGTCCGGCGTCCGGCGTCCGGCGTCCGGCGTCCGTAGTCTGCCGCCTGCCGCCTGCCGCCTGCCGCCTACCGTGCCGGTGACCGCCGGTCGGCGGCCAGGATCGCCCAGACCTGCTTGTCGTAACGCACACCCTCGTACGGCCACGCCTCGCGTCGCACTCCTTCCAGTGTCATGCCGAGCCTTTCGGCCACCGCGGCACTGCGGTCGTTGTCCGCCCGGCAGTGCCATTCGGCCCGGTGCAGCCCTCGAACCGTGAAGGCCCAGTCCAGCAGCAGGCCGCAGGCCCGTGTGATCAGCCCCCGGCCCTCGGCCGACGGCTCCAGCCAGCAGCCGATCTCGCAGTTGCCGAAGGCCGCGTCGAACTGGGTGAACATCACGCCGCCGACCAGTGCTTCCTCGCTCCACAGGCCGTACAGACGGGCGCCGTCGGCGGCCTGGCGTGCGGCATACCGCTCGAGGGTGGCGCGCGCTCCGTCCGTGTCGCGGGTGACGAAGCCGGGCCCGACCCAGGGGCGGATGTGCTCACGAGCCCGGTCCAGATGCCCGGCGAACTCCTCGGCCTGCCACACCTCCAGCGGACCGAGTCGAGCAGCGCCACCCAGCGACACCGAGAACATGAGAGCCTCCCCGTTTGCACAACAACTGTTATGACAATGTACCGTGGCGGCATGCCACGCACCAAGGGAGATCACGAGGCCCGGCGGCAGGACGTCTCCGCGGCGGTCTGGCAGGTCATGGCCACCCGCGGCTTCGCGGGCCTGACGCTGCGTGCCGTGGCCGCGGAACTCGGCGCGACCACGGGCCTGCTCACCCACTACTTCCCCACCAAGCGCGCCCTGGTCGCCTACGCCCTCGACCTGCTCGAACAGCGCACCCTCTCCCGCCCCCGCCGCAGTGCCGGCCGGGGCCCGGCCACCCTCAGGGACGCCCTGCTGGACATCCTGCCGCTGACCCCCGAGGCCACGGACAGCAACCGCGTCTGGGTCTCCTCCTGGGATGCCGCGCTCTCCGACCCGGCCCTGAGCACCGACTACGCCCGCAAGTACGCCGAGGGCCGTGAAAGGCTGCGCGCCCGGGTGGTCGCGGCGCAGGAACGCGGCGAACTGGCCCCGGGCGACCCCGCGCAGGTCGCGGCCGCCGCACAGTCGTTCGCACTCGGGCTGGTGGTCCAAGCCCTGTTCGACCCGGTGACGTTCACGCCGCAGCGGCAGGTCGAGCTGCTGGACGACTACCTGGCCGCCCTGGCCGCCGGGGCGGGGTAGTTCACTCGCTCGGTCGCGCCGCGCAGGCGAGGTCCCGCGCGGGGCGTTCCCCGGTGGTGAGGAACCTGGTCGCCGCATCGTTGGCGCAGGTGTTGCGACCGTACGGATAGACACCGTGGCCGCCCTGGTCGGCGGTCACCATCGTGGCCCGCCCGCCGAAGGCGCGCCGCAGTTCCCTGGCGCCGGCCAGCGGCGTGCCCGGGTCGCGTTCGTTCTGCAGCATCAGCACGTTCGACGGCCCCCTGCCGGTGATGCGCACCGGCGGTTCGGTCCCTTCCCGCGGCCAGAACGCGCAGGGGTTGATACTCGCCGTGGAGCCGCCCAGCATGGGGTACCTGTGCCGGTCGACGGCGACGTTGCGCTGGTACTCCCGGACCGTCCCCGGCCAGCGCGAGTCACCGCACACCACCGCGAAGCGCGCGGCCATCAGGTTCTCCAGGCCCGCGGGCGGCTCCGGCAGCGGCAGTGGCCCGCCCGTGTCGACGGCCTGCCAGAACTCCGCGAGCCGGGGCATGGAGGCGTCGGCGTAGAGGCTGTCGAAGGTGTAACCGCGGAACGCGGTCCCGTCGACGTCCTGGTACGGCTTCTCGTCCAGCCGCTCCGCGAGTTCGAAGTACGTGTCGGTGACCTCCTCCCGCGTGGAGCCCAGGCCGTACTCGGGGTGGGCCACGGCGAACGCTGCGAAGTCGGGGAAACGGTCCTCCAGTCCCCGGGCGAACAGCCGCATGGCCGTGACGTCGTAGCCGCCGGGACCCATGTTGCTGTCGAGCACGATCCGGTCACCGCGCCGCGGGAACAGCGTCGCGTAGACCGCGCCGAGGTAACTGCCGTAGGAGGCGCCGAGGTACGACAGCTTCGGCTCGCCCAGCGCCGTCCGGAGGCGGTCCATGTCACGTGCGGTGTTGGCGGTGGTGGTGTGCGGCAGCATCCACGCCGTCCGCGAGTCGCCGCACTGTTCGGCGATCTTCCGCGCGTTCCCCGCCTCCCGCGTGACGTCGGCCGCGGTGTGCGCGTACGGCGGGAAGTTGCCCCGCCACTGCTGCTCCTGCGTCAGGTCGCAGGTCACCGGCGTACTGCGGCCGACACCGCGCGGGTCGAAGCCGATGATGTCGTAGGAGTCGAGCACCTCCTGCGGCAGCCCCGAGGCGGCCAGCACGGCCGGGTAGACGAGGCCCGATCCGCCCGGGCCGCCCGGGTTGGTCAACAGGACGCCACGCCGCTGCGCCGGCTTCTCGCTCGCCAGCCGGGAGACGGCGATCTCTATCCGACGGCCGTCCGGATCGCGGTAGTCCAGCGGGACGCGCAGTGTCGAGCACCGCAGGCGGGGCGCGGCGGCGCCCTCGGGGCACGGGCCCCACCGCAGGGCGTCCGGCGCCGACGCGGTCGTCGCCGCCGCCGGCGGGGTGGCCGACGCGGGCAGCGCGGTCACCGCCAACGCGGTGGCGGTGAGAGCGAGTGACAGGCTTCTGCGCATGAGGTCCTCCAGTTGGGGGGGTGACCGGCACGGATCGAGTCTGTTCGGCGTCGGCGGCCGGTACATCGGCCCGGCGGACCGGCTCCGTCTCGGCCCTGGGGCGAGGTGCCGGTTGGACCTGGGTCCAAGGCGGATCGGTCCCCGGTCTGATCCGCCGGCCGCACGGTGTGGCGACAATGGCGTGGTGAACACGGACGATGTGCCGCGGCTCGGGGCGTGGCAGCACGCATGGCGGCTGACGGTGGCCGCGGTCGTGAGCCTGCCGGTCTGGCTCTCGACCCTCGCGCTGATACGGAGCCGGTCCGGCGAGCCGGGCTCCTGGGTCCTCGTCGGCGATCCGCTGGTGGCCCTGGGCTGCCTGACGCTGCTCCGGTGGCGGCGGCGGTGGCCCGTCGCGGTCGCTGTCACCGTCACGGTCGCCTCGTCCGTGTCGGCGCTCGCCACGGGCGCCGCGCTGTTGGCGCTGTGCTCGGTCGCCACCCGCCGCCGTCCGGCGGAGATCGGGATCGTCGTGCTGGCCTACGTGACCGCGTCACGGCTCGCCGGCGAGGTCTACGCCGTGCAGGGTTCTGCCGACTCGATGGGGTGGGTCCAGGTCGTGGTGCCGGCGCTGACCGCGGGGATCGCGGTGGCCGCGGGCATGGCGGTCGGGGCACGGCGGGCCGAGGTGCGGTCCCTGCGCGAGCGGGCGGAGAGCGCGGAACGGGAGCAGAGCGCGCGGGCGGCGCAGGTACGGGCCCTGGAACGCAACCGGATCGCCCGCGAGATGCACGACGTCCTCGCCCACCGCATCTCGCTGGTGGCCATGCAGGCCGGGGTTCTGGACCACCGCGGTGATCTCTCGGCCGACGAGAACCGGGTGCTGGTCCACGGTATCGCCGAGGGGGCCCACCAGGCGCTGGAGGAGCTGCGGGAGGTCCTCGGCGTGCTCCGCGCGGGCCCGGGCCGCCCGGAACCGCCGCAGCCCTCCCTCGACCGCGTTCCCGAGCTGGTGGCCGACACCCGCGCCTCGGGCCTCGACGTCAGGTTCACCAGCACCGTGACCGCGGCCCCGCCCGACGGCGTCGGGCGGACCTGCTACCGGATCGTCCAGGAAGCGCTGACCAACGCCGCCAAGCATGCCCCCGGCGCGGTCGTGCGGGTCACCCTCGACGGCACCGCGGGCGGCACGCTCGACATCGGCGTCCGCAACGGACCGGCTCCGCTGCGCCCCGCACGGCCGCCGGCCTCCGGCTTCGGCCTGCTGGGCCTCGGCGAACGCATCACCGTCGCCGGCGGCGAACTGGGCCACCGCCCCACGCCCGACGGCGGGTACGTCCTCACCGCACGGCTGCCCTGGCCGGACGGCGCCGCCCGCCGCCATGAAAGGGGCGCATGAGTGGACAGCCGACACGATCCCGCTTCCGAGCCCGACTCCGGGACCGGTCCCGGTTCCGGTTCCGAGCCCGGTTCCGGTTCCGGTTCCGGGACCGTACGGATCGTCATCGTCGACGACGAGCAACTGGTGCGCATGGCCCTGCGGCTCGTCATCGACGGCGAACCGGACCTGACCGTCGTGGCGGAGGCGGCCGACGGGGACGCCGCCCTCGCCGTGGTGGACGAACAGCGGCCCGACGTGGTGCTGATGGACGTACGGATGCCGGGCCGGGACGGTCTGGACACGACCCGGGAACTGCTCGCCCGGCCCGCGCCGCCACGGGTGCTGATGCTGACCACCTTCGACTCCGACGACCTCGTGCTCGGGGCGCTGCGTGCCGGGGCGCTCGGCTTCGTCCTCAAGGACACCCCTCCCCCGCGCATCCTCGACGCGGTGCGGACCGTCGCGGACGGCCATCCCGCGTTGTCCCCGGCGGCAACGGCACGAGTGATCGCCGCGGCCACGGGCCCGGACTCCTCACACAGCCGTGACCGCACCCGCGAGGCCGCGCGCGAACGGCTGTCCGTGCTGACGGAGCGGGAGTGGGAGACCGCCCGGGCCGTCGCGGACGGGCTGGGCAACCCGGAGATCGCCGAGCGGCTGCACATCACCGTCGCGACGGTCAAGGCGCACACCGGCAGTCTGTTCGCCAAGCTGGGCGTCGAGAATCGGGTGCAGATCGCGCTGCTGGTCC
Source organism: Streptomyces violaceoruber (assembly GCF_033406955.1). NCBI lineage: Bacteria > Bacillati > Actinomycetota > Actinomycetes > Kitasatosporales > Streptomycetaceae > Streptomyces > Streptomyces violaceoruber. The sequence goes on from NZ_CP137734.1 coordinate 174,083, forward strand.
GCGACGCGGGGCATCCGACCCGTCGGCGTGCCGTCGATCGCCCTTCGGATGTCGGATGATCCGGGCGACCGGCGCCGTCTCCTGTCCGGCCCGCCGCCGGTCAGCCGGAGAGGCCGGCGGTCAGGTGGTCGCCGGGGATGCCGGACTTCTCGGGCCGGTAGTAGTCCCTGATGCCGTCCGCCCAGGTGGCCGCCCGGATTCGGTCGCCGTCGTCCGGTCCGAAGGCGTCGAACAGCGTCTCGACATTGCGCCGTTCGAACCCGATGGCGAGCATCAGCGCGATGAACTCGGACCGCGCGACGAGGCCGTCGCCCTCCGGGTCCCCCATCGCGGCCAGCGCCTCGGCGAACTCGTCCACGGCGGTGTCGAAGCGCTGCGGGTCGAGGACGACGGAGGTGAACTCCTCGGGGCTGATCCGACCGTCGCCGTTGGCGTCCAGCTCGGTCCGGAGCGTGTCCCAGTAGCCGCCGAAGGACGCGGTGAGCCGCTCCTTCACCGCGTCGCGGGCCGCGGGCACGGCCGCCGTGACGCGGTCGCTCATGAGGTCGAAGTCGGCCTGCTCCAGGTAGCCGTTTCCGTCGGCGTCGAAGAGGGAGAAGACCAACTGGACGCGATCCGTCGCCTCGCTGGTGGGCGTCATGGTGCACCTCGGACTTTCGGGATGGAGGGCTTCCGGCTGAGTGCGCCGGCATCACCTCCGGCAGCTCGTCCACTATCGGCCCGCTGCCGCCGCCGCGTCGGCGAAAGCGGCCGGGAGCACACGAACGGGCGGAAATCGCGCGGTCGTTGTATGAAGTGCCGGTGTCCCGGACACAACTTGAGGTCCTCGTCGGTGACGAGCGGCGAGGCGGGGGCGTCGCCAGGCCGCAGCCCCTTCGCGCAGCACGGTGCCCGCACCGCTTGCGGGAAGCGGTGCGGGCACCGTGGTGAACGGCCGATCGAGCGGCGTCAGCCGATGTGCCAGGAGAAGCTGCCGCCGTTGTTGGCCGCCACGGCGAACATCACGATCATGAGCAGGATGTCGGCCACTCCGAGGCCGAGTGCCCACTTGGCCATGGTGGATCCGGTCTGCCGCAGCGCCACGGCACCGAAGACGATGGCGAGCGGGCCCAGGACGATCGGCAGGATGAGGAGTCCGACGATGCCGCAGACCAGTCCGGCGATCGCAAGTCCGCTGGTCCTGCCGCCCCTTCGGGTTCCCGTTCTGCTGTAGGTCGCCATGCTTTCTCCCGAACTGTCGTGGATCAGTGGGTATCTCCTTGGCTAACCTTCGAGTTGCCGCTCGATGTCGATTCACACCTACGGATCGTCACTGCGAGACCGCCCGGAGGCCGCACGCCGGACCTCTGCCGCTTCACATCTCCGGTGCCGTCCCGGTCAGTTCGGCGGCGATGCCGTCCAGCAGGGTGTCCAGGACCACGGGGTAGGCGCTGTGCGGCATGCGGGCGGCGAGCCGCTCGGCGGTCGCGGCGATGTTCGGGTGGGTCTCGGCGGGCAGCCGGGCATAGGTGGTTCCCCACATGTCCTCGTCGGACCTGCGGGCTTCTTCCGGCAGGGCCAGTGCACCCGCGTCGAGCGCCGCGAAGGCGAGGGCCAGGTCGATGAACGCGTGGTAGAAGCGGACCGCGGCCCGATCGGTCAGCCCGGCGCCTCTCAGCAGACCGAGGATCGCCTCGTCCACCGCGATCTCACGCGGCCGTCCGCTGACCCGGCTGGCGGTGAGCACCGCCGCCTGGGGATGGGCGAGGTACGAGGAGTGCAGGGCGAGACCGAGGGAGCGGAGGTCCGCTCGCCAGTCGCCCTGCGCCGTCCACCCGTCCAGGGCCTGCCCCATCAGCTCGTTGCCGACGGCCCGTGCCAGGTCGTCCATGCCGGCGAAGTAGCGGTACAGGGTGCTCGGGTCCGCCCCCAGCGCCGCGCCCAGACGCCGGGCGGTCAGTCCGCCGGTGCCGTGCTCGCGCAGCATCCGCAGCGCGGTCCGCACGATCAGGCCCTCCGAGAGCACCGCGCCCTGCCGCGTCGGCCTGCGCCTGCGTCGCGCCTCCTCGGGCACCACCTTCTTCGGCATCCGCCCGCTCCCGTCCTTATGCCAACACGGTTGACCTTACAACAGCAGGTCCTGTTGCATCGGGGTCGCTCCGGAGGCAGCGGCCTCCCGCACGAAAGGTCTCTTCATGCGCGTCCTCCTCGTCGGCGCGGGCGGTGTCGGCACGGCCGTCACCCGGATCGTGGCCCGCCGGAAGTTCCTGACCCACATGGTCGTGGCCGACTACGACCACTCCCGCGCGCGTGCGGCGGTCGACGCGCTGCCGGGTCGGGGTGAGCGGTTCAGTGCCCTTCGCCTCGACGCCTCCGACGAGGCCGCGGTGCGCAAGGCGCTCGTGGAACACCGGTGCGACCTCCTGCTGAACGCGACCGACCCGCGGTTCGTGATGCCCCTGTTCCGGGCGGCCCTCGCCGCCGGGGTCCACTACGTGGACATGGCCATGTCGCTGTCCGCTCCGCACGCCTCCCGCCCGTACGAGGAGTGCGGGGTGAAGCTCGGCGACGCGCAGTTCGAACTGGCCGGGCGCTGGGCGGAGTCGGGGCGCATGGCCCTGGTGGGGATGGGGGTGGAGCCAGGGCTGTCCGACGTCTTCGCCCGGTACGCCGCGGACGAACTCTTCGACGAGATCGACGAGATCGGCGTCCGCGACGGTGCCGACCTCACCGTGGAGGGCTACGAGTTCGCCCCCTCCTTCAGCATCTGGACCACGATCGAGGAGTGCCTGAACCCGCCGGTGGTCTATGAGAAGGATCGTGGCTGGTTCACCACCGCTCCCTTCAGTGAACCGGAGGTGTTCGACTTTCCCGAGGGGATCGGGCCGGTGGAGTGCGTGAACGTGGAGCACGAGGAGGTGCTGCTGATCCCCCGCTGGCTGGACGCCCGGCGCGTCACCTTCAAGTACGGCCTCGGCGACGCTTTCATCGCCCGGCTCAAGACCCTCCACGAACTGGGGCTGGACTCGACCGCCAGGGTCACCGTGCCGGGCGAGGACGGACCGGTGCGGGTCTCCCCGCGTGACGTGGTCGCCGCGTGCCTTCCCGACCCCGCGACCCTCGGCGAGAGGATGACCGGGAAGACCTGCGCGGGCACGTGGGTCAGGGGCACCAAGGGCGGCGAGGCCCGGGAGGTCTACCTGTACCACGTCGTCGACAATCAGTGGTCCATGCGCGAGTACGGGTCGCAGGCCGTCGTCTGGCAGACGGCCGTCAACCCGGTCGTCGCCCTCGAACTGCTCTCCACCGGGGCCTGGTCCGGCGAAGGTGTCCTCGGCCCCGAGGCGCTGCCCGCCCAGCCGTTCCTCGACCTGCTCACCGAGTACGGGTCGCCCTGGGGACTGCGCGAACAGGGCTGAGCGGTACCGGACACGGTGCCGAAGATGGCCGGCACGTCCCGGGACAGCAGGCCTAGGCTCCCAACCGTTCCACCAGGCGGACGGTCACGGTGTCTCCTTCTTCCTTGCCGATGGCCCTGCGCGTGTCCGCCCGCACGGGCAGCTTGTGCGTGCCGTCGCCCAGGGCCATGAAGGAACCCTGGAAGGGGTGACCGTCGATCGTGCCCCGGACCTTCACCAGGCCGCGAGTGCCGAAGTACTCGACCGACTCGGGCCAGACGACGTAGGTCCAGCCGCCCTTGTTCGGGCTCTTCAGCAAGGTCGCGGTGAACTGCCTGTCCATCGTCATCGTCGGCACCCCCCGTTCAGGAGCTCTCGACGACGATGAGGTCATTGCCGTCCGGGTCGCGTACAGCGAACATGTGCGGCACTCCGGGCCCCGTCCGCGGGACCTCGGCGTCCGCGTCGACGCCGCGTGCGCGCAGGTCCGCGTGGTCGGCGTCGGCGTCCCGGGTGGCGAGGCGGATGCCGCCCGGGACCCCTTCGGGCACCAGGGCCACGGTCGTCGTCGCCCCTGGTGGGGCCACCTCGATCCAGCGTCCACCGCCGAACGGTACGTCCCGGCGCACTTCGAAGCCGAGCTCGCCCACGTAGAACTCGGTGGCCTTACGCTGGTCGGCGACGCGGATCCCGACCGTAGCCACGTGGGTGATGCGGGTGGCCCTGCTCATGTCTGCCTCCACTGCCTCGGCCTTCGTTCACCAGGTAGGACGGAGGCGGGCGGGAAAACTCATCGGTGACCCGAGGACCGACCGGCGTGCCGGTGGTATGCCTTGTTCGCGATGCGCCAGCCGTCTTCGGCATCCACCAGCAGGAAGACGTCCGTGAACCGGTCCGCACCGTGCCGCAGGGTCATGGTGGCGGTCGCGACGCTGCCATGGACCTCGACGGCGTCGATACTGCGGGTGCGGGTCGCTTCGTCCGCGGCAGGCCGGCCCCGGAAGAGGGCGCAGTACTCGTCCAGGGACCAGGAGACGAAGGCGCCGTCCCGGACACCCTCGATGTGTGCGGTGGGCAAGAACGCGTCACGGAAGTGGCCGGGGTCGCCGGTGGCGTGTCCGCGGACGTAGGAGCGGAGCGGATCGAGTACGGCGCCCTCCACATCGCCCTCCACCGTCGGCACGGCGGCGACGGCCACGTCGGACGCGGGGTCGGCCGCGGGTCCTGCCAGGGCGTCCGCGCTGCGCAAGGGCGTGGCCGAGTCATCGGCGAGCAGCGCCATGTCCTTGGCCAGCGCGCCGATGGTGAAATCGGCCGGGTGCGGGGCCCGCTCGCCGGTGAGGAAGGGACGCTTGCGGGCGACGAGCCCGCCGAGCTGACCGAGTTCGAGGACGTTGAGCACCTGAGTACGCGGCAGGCCGAGCGCGTCCCCTTGCCGCAGTGAGTCGCGCAGCGCCAGGAGGGCTCCGGCCAGGCTGCTGTTGGCGACGAGCTTGAGCGCCGCGGCGGTGGCGGCGTCGTCGACGCGTCGCACGGTACCCAGCGATTCCAGGACCGGCCGGACGCCGTCGAGTGTGTCCTGCTCGGCGGCGGCGAGGATCCGGAGCGTTCCGCCGGCCACGGCCGGGACGGAGCCGATCAGGGGCGCGTGGACGTAGGACCGGCCGAGGCGCCGCGCGAACTCCGCCGCCTCGGCGGGTGCGACGGTGCTGGTGTTCAGCACGACGGTGTCCGTGCGCAGCGAGTCCCGGATGTCGCCGAGGACCTGGAGGCAGGCGGGTCCGTCGAACAGCGACAGGAGCACCAGGTCCGCCTCCGCCACGGCGGTGCCCGGATCGGGAGCCACCTCGACGGTGCCCGAGGCGCGGCCGGAGCGGGTCCAGCCGACGACGTCCCGGCCCTGGGCGGTGAGCCGGGCGGCGATCGCTTCTCCCATGCGTCCCAGGCCGAGAACGGCGATGGTGCATGGCGCGTGTGGTGCGGTCATGACCGCCACAGTGGAGCACTCGGAGGGCTGCGACAAGCGCAGGTTTCGCAGGCCTGCCCTGCGGGACACGCATGCCTGGGCGCGTGGATACTGGCGCGATGGATCTCACCGTGTGGCGGACCTTCGTGACCGTGTGCCGTCTCGGGTCGCTCTCGGCGGCCGCCGACGAGCTGAACCACACCCAGTCGGCGGTCTCCCGCCAGATCGCCGGACCGGAGCGGCAGTTGGGCGTGCCGCTGGTCGAGCGCCATGCGCGGGGCGTGCGTCCCACGCCGGCCGGTGAGGTGTTCCGCCGGCACGCCCTGGCCACGCTCACCGAGGCCGTCCGTGCCGCACGGGACGTCCGCGACGGGGGGTCCGGTCGGCCGTTGGCCGTCGGTGCGGTCCCCTCCCTGGCTTCCGGGATCGTCCCGGAAGCGGTCCGCGGCCTGCTGGACAGGGCCGGACACATCCGGTGGAGCCTGGTGCCGGGCCTGACCGGGCAGCTGCACCGGCGTGTGATCGGCGGCGACATCGACATGGCTGTCGTCACCGACGCACCACCCGGCCTGCCTCATGCCCCACAGGTCGAACGGCGGTTCCTGGGGCTCGACCGCATGGTCGTGGTCCTGCCGGCCGACCATCCGCGGGCCGGGGCAGGCCCGGTGCACATCCGGACGCTTGCCGACGAGACCTGGGCCGAGGACAACGACGGCTCGGCGGCACTCCTGCGCCGGCACGCCGCCCGAGCCGGAGTCGGTGTCCGCATCGACCTCGGTGCGGCCGACCTGCCCGGCAAGCTCGCCCTGGTCGCCACCGGTCACGCCATCGCACTGGTGCCCGGGGTGCTGAGGCGTGCGTTGCGGGCCGACGTCACCACGGTGGGCCTCGTCGACGCTCCGACTCGCGGCGTCTACACGATCACCCCGTACCGCGACCCCCACCCTTGTGCGGCCCCTCTCCACGACGAGCTGACCAGTGCGTTCGCCGCCGCCGGGGAGCCGATGGCCACGTCCCCGGTGGAGGCCCGAGAGGCGGTCGCCGCCGGGGAGAGCGAAGAGGCTCAACAGGAGCTGAGAACACAGGGGCGGTGACCCGCCCACCGAGACGGCGTCAGCGAGTGGCCAGCCGTTCGAGCAGGGCGGCGCTCTCCGCCAGCAACGCCCGCTCTCTGTCCGTGAGTTCGTCCTCGATGGCCTGAGCGAGCCAGCCCACCCTGCGACCGCGCTCCGCGTCCAGCGCGGCGCGGCCCGCATCCGACAGCTCGACCAGCGACTTGCGGCCGTCCGTGGGGTGCGCCCGTCGGGTGACCAGGTTCTGCTCCATGAGAAGGCCCACCGCCCGCGCCATCGACTGGGGGCGTACGCGCTGGTCGGCGGCGAGTTCGCTGGTGGTCATGGCGCCGTCGCGGTCGAGTGCGCCGAGCACGGCGACCTGGCCCAACGGGATGCGGTCCTCGTGCTTGACGCGTCGGGTGAGCTTGCTCATCGCGGTGCGCAGTTCGGCGGCGATGGCGGCGGCTTCCGGGGTGGGCATGGGGCATCTTACCCCCGCTGACCAGCAAGGCTGTTCACCTGGCCTGCACAGCCAGACTCTACAGCAATACTGCACAGCAACGCTGCACAGACAGCCTGCACAGCAAAACTGCTCAGTGCAACTGAGCAGCACAACTGCTCAGCATTGCTGTAGAGTCTGGCCTGCCGGGCCTCGCGCCAGCGTTGCCGCAGCCGGGTCACGGCACCGACAAAGGGAAGGAACTCCCATGTCCGCAACAGCAGTCGAGCCCGCCGCGGCGATCGATACCGTCACCGCCCGCCGGATCATCGACAGCCGCGGCAACCCCACGGTCGAGGTCGACGTCGTCCTGGAAGACGGGTCCCTGGGACGGGCAGCCGTCCCGTCCGGCGCCTCCACCGGAGCCCGGGAAGCGGTGGAGCTGCGCGACGAAGACCCCACCCGCTGGCACGGCAAGGGCGTCGACCGCGCGGTGGCCCATGTGAACGGGGAGATCGCGGCGTCCGTGCGCGGCCGCGACGCGGCGGACCAGGCGGGTCTCGACGCCGCGCTGATCGCCCTGGACGGCACCGCCGCGAAGTCCCGGCTCGGCGCCAACGCGCTCCTCGGTGTCTCCCTCGCCGCCGCCAAGGCCGCCGCCGCGGCCCGCCGTCAGCCCCTCTACCGTTACCTCGGCGGCGCCGACGCGCACCTACTGCCGCTGCCGATGATGAACATCGTCAACGGCGGTGCCCATGCCGACAATCCGCTGGACTTCCAGGAGTTCATGATCGTGCCGGTGGGTGCGGACACGTTCGCCGAAGCCGTCCGCATGGGCAGCGAGGTCTTCCACACCCTGCGCCGGGATCTGCTGGCCGCCGGGCACTCCACCGGCGTGGGCGACGAGGGTGGCTTCGCGCCCGCGCTGCGCACCGCCGAGGAGGCCCTCGACTTCGTGGTGGCCGCCATCGAGCGCACCGGCTACCGCGCCGGCCCGGACATCGGCCTGGTCATGGACCCGGCGTCGTCGGAGTTCTTCCGCGACGGCGGGTACGACTACGCGGGCGAGGGGGTGCGCCGGTCCCCCGCCGAACACGCCGACCACCTGGCCGGGCTCATCGACGCCTACCCGGTCGTCTCCATCGAGGACCCGATGGCCGAGGACGATCTGGACGGCTGGCGCGAACTGACCGACCGCGTCGGCGACCGGTGCCAGCTCACCGGCGACGACGTGTTCTGCACCGACGAGGCACTTGTGCGCGAGGGCATCCGTACCGGCGTCGGCAACTCGGTCCTGGTCAAGGTCAATCAGATCGGAACCCTCACCGAGGCACTGGCGACCGTGGCCACGGCGCACGAGGCGGGCTGGACCGTTGTCATGTCGCACCGCTCCGGCGAGACGGAGGACACCACCATCGCGGATCTCGCGGTGGCGACGGGCTGCGGTCAGATCAAGACCGGCTCGCTCTCCCGCTCCGACCGCACGGCCAAGTACAACCGACTCATCCGGATCGAGGAGGAACTGGGCGCCTCGGCACGGTTCGCGGGCCGCTCCGCACTGCGCCGGGTCTGAGTCGCGACCGGCCCGCCGCCGTGCCGGCCCGCCGCGCCGAGCCGGCGGACCGGTGCGCGGGGCGAGCGGACGGACCGGTACGCGGGGCGGGCGGACGGACCGGTGCGCGGGGCGGGCGGACGGACCGGTGCGCGGGGCGGGTCGGAGCACCTGGCGGGAGCCGGATCGCGGTCGCCGGTGGCCGGCAGGCCGCGGACGGGGGCGAGCCGCGGCCTGGCGCCATGTCGGGCCTCGTCCGGCGATGCACCGGGCTCGGCGCGAAGCAGTGACAGCAACGCGCGTGGTCGTCGGCGGCCCCACCGGCCGCGCGCGCCGGTCGCCCCGCGCACCCCGGCCGGGGTCCGACACCGACTGCGGAACGGCGCATCGTGGAACGGAACATCGGCTCCGCGGGTCGGCGCGTGGCCGACGAGCCGGCCCGCCACCGGCACCCGACGGCAGCAGGGGCCGATTGCTCCTCACGGGCGGGGAGTTCGGCGTTCCGACACCCTGTCGCGCACCGGCGTGCGGGTGTACGGTCTCGGGCCGATGGGCTTTGGGAGCGCTCCCATCGCGTTGTGTCCGCTTCGCACGAGGAGGAACGCTTTGAAACGCCTTTTGGCCCTGCTCGCGACCGGCGTGTCGATCGTCGGCCTGACTGCGCTCGCCGGCCCCCCGGCACAGGCCGCCACCGGCTGCAAGGCCGAGTACACGATCACCAGCCAGTGGGAGGGCGGCTTCCAGGCCGGGGTGAAGATCACCAACCTGGGCGATCCCGTCAGTGGCTGGACGCTCGGGTTCACGATGCCGGACGCCGGGCAGCGGCTCGTCCAGGGCTGGAACGCGACCTGGTCGCAGTCCGGCTCCGCGGTCACCGCCGGCGGCGTCGACTGGAACCGCACCCTGGCCACCGGCGCGTCGGCCGACCTGGGGTTCGTGGGCTCCTTCACGGGCGCCAATCCCGCGCCCACGTCCTTCACGCTCAACGGCGCGACCTGCAGCGGGTCCGTCACCGATCCGCCGACGGACCCGCCGACCGATCCGCCCGCGACCGGGACACCGGCCGCCGTCAACGGCCAACTGCACGTCTGCGGCGTGCATCTGTGCAACCAGTACGACCGCCCGATACAGCTGCGCGGCATGAGCACGCACGGCATCCAGTGGTTCGGCCCGTGCTACGGCGACGCGTCCCTGGACGCCCTGGCGCAGGACTGGAAGTCGGACCTGCTCCGCGTCGCCATGTACGTCCAGGAGGACGGCTACGAAACCGACCCGGCGGGCTTCACCAGCCGGGTGAACGGCCTGGTCGACATGGCTGAGGACCGCGGCATGTACGCGGTGATCGACTTCCACACACTGACGCCGGGCGACCCGAACTACAACCTCGACCGCGCCAGGACGTTCTTCTCCTCCGTAGCCGCCCGCAACGCGGACAAGAAGAACGTGATCTACGAGATCGCCAACGAGCCCAACGGGGTGAGCTGGACGGCCGTGAAGAGCTACGCCGAGCAGGTCATCCCGGTGATCCGGGCCGCCGACCCGGACGCCGTCGTCATCGTCGGCACCCGCGGCTGGTCCTCGCTGGGCGTCTCGGACGGCGCCAACGAGAGCGAGGTGGTCAACAACCCGGTGAACGCGACCAACATCATGTACGCGTTCCACTTCTACGCCGCCAGCCACAAGGACGACTACCGGGCGGCGGTGAGCCGAGCGGCCACCCGACTTCCCCTGTTCGTATCGGAGTTCGGCACGGTGAGCGCCACCGGCGGTGGTGCGGTGGACCGGTCGAGCAGCGTCGCCTGGCTGGATCTGCTCGACCAGCTCAAGATCAGTTATGCGAACTGGACGTATTCCGACGCCGACGAGGGGAGCGCCGCGTTCAGGCCGGGCACCTGTGAGGGCACCGACTACAGCAGCAGTGGCGTGCTGACCGAGTCGGGTGCTCTACTGAAGAGCCGCATCAGCACCACCGACGACTTCCCGACGAGCTGACCCGGCGAGACGGGAGGAGCGGACGCGCAACGAGGTGGGCCGCGGCTCCGGTTCCGCGGCTCACCGACCGCCCCCGAAGTGGTCCCGGAGTTCCTCGTCGCAGTCGTCCGCGGCACCGCCCTCGACTCGCGAGAACGTCAGCACCCCGTCGTCGCCTTCCCGCCCGGCCTTGGCCAGTTGCTTCCCGATGTCCGCGATGCGCTCGGCGCACACCGCGCTGACGGGCCCCTCGGGCCGGGGGGCCCGAGTCGAGGAGGAGTCCAGCACCGCGGTGGCGACGAGGCCGACCGCAGCCGTCACCGCCCACGCGGCAACCCACCTGCGGCGGCTCGTGCGCAACGGCTCGGACATCCGGGCATCGTACGTGCACGCCGCCCGGCCCCGCTCGGCCGCCCTGTCACGGACGGCCGGGGGCTGCCCGCGAATTGACTGATTGGCAGCGCCGTCCGCTGGGCAGAGAGGCAGGTGATGTCATGAGCACGACTCCTCTCCCCCACAAGGAGGTCGAGCATGCACGTCCGCACACTGACCGGATGTCTCGCGGCGGCGCTGCTGTCGCTGCCGCTGCTGAGCGGCCAGGCCGTGGCCGCGGAATCACCGGCCGCAGCCCGGGTACTCACCTACGACGCAAGCGGCTCCGCGGAGTTCCGGTCCGCGGTCGACCGGGGCGCGGCCATCTGGAACGAGAGCGTCGAGAATGCCGAGCTGCGTCCGGTCTCGGCCGGACAGCGGGCCGACATCCGGATCCTGGCCGACGACGGCTGGCCGCGCGCCCTCCCCACGTCCTTGGGCAAGGGCACCGTCTGGATCGGACGTCAGGCGGTGGACGAGGGCTACAACACGGTACGCATCTCGTCCCACGAACTCGGTCACATCCTGGGGCTGCCGGACCGCAAACCCGGGCCGTGCTCCAGTCTGATGTCGGGATCGAGCGCGGGCGTCCCGTGCACCAACCCGTACCCGAACGCCGCGGAGAAGGCGGAGGTCGAGGACAACTTCGCCGGTGCGGCCGGTTCGCGGGCGGTCGCGGGACCGGTGCCCGTCCTCATCGAGGACTGAGCCTCGACGACGATCAGCACGGTCAGCACATGTGCACGCGGACTTCCAGGTAGCCCTCACCGTCCCTCGGTGGACGGGTCCAGGAGCGGCTGGTGCAGGTGTGCAGCTTCCCGTGCACGAGCGCCTGCCTGGGCAGGTGGACACCGAACTCCCGGCCCACCGCCGCCAGCAGCGCCCGTTCCGCGTCGTCGGCGCCGTCGCCCGGATCACCGAAGTACTGGTCCGGGCGCAGTGCCTCCGGTATATGGCCGCTCTCCCGGATCTCCCCCTCGCCATACGTGAAGGCGTACTGCTCGACGCCGCCCCGGGCCACCGAGAGGTGGAAGAAGGGTTCTCCGTGCCGCGTTCGCAGCCCGCTCCACACCACCACCGCCCGACCGCCCGAGCAGGCTGCGGCCGCGGGCGGGACGAATCGCTGCCGGTCGAAGGGGGCGGGGTCGCCGTCGAAGGCGAAACTCCAGCCGGCGCCCGCCCGGCCGACCGCGAGGAGCGCCCGGTCCTCGTACGCCGGGAACTCCCCGCGGCCGCGCGACGAGCCGTGCCGTGCCTGCCAGGAGGTCATGGGGTCGTTGAGCACGGTGCCGCCCCCGTCCGCGAGCCGCGCCGGCAACTCCTCTGGCTCGACCCCTTCGACCAGGACGAACCGGTAGCACGTGCGGCTGCCGCCCGGGTCCGGCTCGGCGAGCCAGGCCAGGCCGGGCGGGTCCAGCGGCGGCGTCGGCCCGGGTGTCTCACCGGTCTCGCCGCCCCTGGGCGTGGACAGCAGCTCGCGCCCCCGCTCCGCGGTCAGCAGCGGCCCGAGCAGCGGGTCCGCGATCCAGCCCACCGGTGCCAGGTGGTCCGGCCCCAGCGGCTCCCACGAGGGCAGGGCGCTCGTCAGCTCCCGCCAGGCCGCGTCCGTGTCTCCCCACCGGGCCAGCTCCCTCGCCCGCTCCACCGCCTCTCCGAACGCTCCGGACGCCGTGTACGCGTACGTGCCCTTCCTCATCCCGTCGAGCATCGTCAGCGCCGGTCCCATCAGGTCCGCCTCGGCGCCCCGGAAATGGAACGACAGCGTCCGATCGTCCCGGTAGGAGTGCGCCGCGTGCTCGGCGGTCAGCAGGGGCAGCAGCTCGGGCGTGTACCGCGGGTCCGTGGCCAGGCCGCCGAAGTCCACCATGTAGGTCTTGCCGAGCAGACGGCGTATCTGGTCGCCGAGTCCGGCGGCTCGCGGTCTGCCGTACGCCCCGGCCTCGTCCAGGAGTCGCAGGGCTCCTTCCCAGTCGCCCCGCAGCGCCTCCAGCCGGGCCTCCTCGACGAGCCCGTCGAGCCTGCGCGTCGTGTCATTGACGAACTCCGGCTCTCCTTCCCCCGGGCAGGCGCGCAGGCGGTGGAACTCGCGGTGCATCTCCCGCATGAACGCACGGAAGCTCGCGTGCCGTTCGGGCGGTGCCGCCCGCCAGCCCGCCCAGGTGTACACGGCCCACTCACCGTCCTCGTCCACGTCCTCCGGGTCCATGAGGACGTAGGTGGCGTCGGAGGCGACGTCGAGTTGCAGTCCGCGCCGCCAGATGCCCGCCTCCCGCCGCTCCTGCGGCCCGGCCTCCTCGTCCAGGTCCTCCTCGAACGTGTCCGCCAGGCCCGACGCGTCGTCGTGCCAGCGCGCGTCCGCGGTGCCCGCGAGCAGCCACACGAATCCGCCCGCGTGCCGCCACCCGTCGCTGACCATCAGGAACTCCCGGTACGACGGGGGCAGGCGCCGGCCCAGGCGCGCCTCCGCCGCCGCGACCCGCTCCTCGTCGGCGGGCGGGAACCCCAGCCACCGAGACCGCCGGGCGGATGCGTCGTCCGCGCTCCGCGTCTCCCCCTCGGGCTGGCAGTCCGCCCACTCCGCGCTCCACTCGACGAGGAAGGGCCGCCAGTCGAACGCCGTCGTATCCGTCATGCGTCCAGGCTGCCATCACCCACTGACAGTGCCGTCCGGGTCGGGAAGACTCGAAGGGCTTCACTCGGCGCCGGCCGACCGGCCGGGCGCCGGTCACGAGATGGGAGAACGATCAATGAAGTTCACTCCGGTACGGAGCAGGGTGCGCAGGGCCGCGCTCGCGCTCTCGGCGGTCGCGGCCCTCGCCGTCGGCACGACCGCGACGGCCGCCACGACCGGCGCGGCGGCGGCCCCCGCTCCCCGGAAACAGGGACCGACCTCGGTGGCCTACATCGAGGTGAACAACAACAGCATGCTCAACGCGGGCAAGTACACCCTCGCCGACGGCGGCGGCAACGTCTTCGACGTCGCCGTGATCTTCGCGGCGAACATCAACTACGACACGGGCACGAAGTCGGCGTACCTGCACTTCAACGAGAACGTGCAGCGCGTCCTCGACAACGCCGCCACACAGATACGGCCGTTGCAGCAGAAGGGCATCAAGGTCGTCCTCTCGGTACTCGGCAACCACCAGGGTGCCGGTTTCGCCAACTTCCCGTCCCAGCAGGCTGCTTCGGCGTTCGCCAGGCAACTCTCGGACGCCGTCGCCGAATACGGGCTCGACGGCATCGACTTCGACGACGAGTACGCCGAGTACGGCAACAGCGGCACCGCGCAGCCCAACGACAGCTCGTTCGTCCACCTGGTGACGGCCCTGCGCGCGAACATGCCCGACAAGATCATCAGCCTGTACAACATCGGTCCGGCCGCCTCTCGCCTCTCCTACGGCGGCGTGGACGTCTCCACCGACTTCGACTACGCCTGGAACCCGTACTACGGCACCTGGCAGGTGCCGGGGATCGCGCTGCCAAAGTCGAAGCTGTCACCGGCGGCCGTCGAGATCGGCCGGACCTCGCAGAGCACGTCCGCCGAGCTCGCCCGGCGCACCGTCGACGAGGGATACGGCGTCTATCTGACGTACAACCTCGACGGCAGCGACCGCAGCGCCGACGTCTCCGCGTTCACCAGGGAGCTGTACGGCAGCGAGGCCGTCCGCACGCCGTAGGGCGCCGCGCCGGGCTGCGACCGGACAACGATGTCATCCATACCCTGCGGCCCACGGGCGGCCGCAGGGCGGCGGGTCAGCGCAGTCCGGCGAAGAGGTCGTTCTCCGGTACGGCCGCGCCGGTGGTGTCCCGGACGCGTACGAAGGTCTCCATGCCCATCAGCTCGCCGAACCTCTCCTTGCCCATCCCGAGGAAGAAGATGTTCTCGCCCTGGCTGGCGTGGGCGGCCAGGGCGTCGAACTTCTGGCCACTGAAGGAGGTGGTGTCCACCCAGGTGGTGATCTCTTCGTCGGGGAGGCCGATCTCGGCCATCGCCGCGGCCTCGGCGGGGTCCGGCTCCGGCATGTCCGGATGGAACTCGCGCATGATCTCGCCGAACCGCTGCATCATCGAGCGGGGCGCCGTCGTCCAGTACACCTTCGGCGTCAGCGTCGTCATCTCCAGTGCCGCCATGGTGATGCGGTGGGCCTGGATGTGGTCGGGGTGACCGTAGAAGCCGTTCTCGTCGTAGGTGACGACCACGTCGGGCCGGTAGTGCCGCATGAGTTCCGCGAGGCGGGCGGCGCCTTCCTCCACCGGGGTACGCCAGAAGGAACCGGGGGCGTCGTTGCTCGGCCAGCCCATCATTCCGGAGTCGGCGTAGTCCAGCGTCTCCAGATCGCTGATCTTCAGGATGTCACGGCTCTCCTCGAGCTCCCGCCGGCGCATCAGGGCGACGGCCGCCGGATCGTGTCCGGGATCCCCCGGCTTGACGCCTCCCGGCCCGTCACCGCAACCGCCGTCGGTACACGTCACGAGCACCGTGCGGATGCCCTCCGCCGCGTACCGCGCCAGGACCCCGCCCGTGCTCGTGGCCTCGTCGTCGGGGTGGGCGTGCACGGCCATCAGCGTCAAGGGTCGGTCGGTCATGGAAAAGTCCTCCTGCTGGGATACGTCATGCTCCGGACGCGGCGGGCGCGGATGCGGCGCCGGTCCCTCCGCCGATGCAACAGCGTGTGACGGCTCCCCTGTTCCCGGCCCGCCGCCGCAGGTTACCGCCACGGGCCGTCGCCGGCCGGGCGGGCGGTGTTCAGCTCGGCGCCACCGGACGGTCGGCGCGGGTGAGCAGCATGCGCACTGATCGCCATCCGTCACCCGGTCCGTGGAGCCCAGATGAGCACAGAGGAACAGAGCAGTGGTCGCCGTCACCCGGACAGACGCGTGCTGTTGCGTGCGGCGGTGGCCGTGCCGGCGGCCGGTGCCGCCGTCGCCGGTACGGCCACCGTCCCGGCGCAGGCGGCCGATGCGGCCGGCCCGTCCGGCGGCCGCTTCGATGCCGACAGTCCGCGGTTCGCCCTGGCGGTGCTGCCCGACACCCAGTACCTATTCGACGCCGACAGCGCCGATCCGGCCCCGCTGCGGGCGACGTTCCGCCACCTCGTCACCGAGCGGGCCGCGGCCAACATCGCGTTCATGATGCACCTCGGCGACGTCACCGAGCACGGCACCGAGGCCGAGATCGAACTCGCGGCCGACACCTTCCGCGTCCTGCACGGCCGCGTCCCGTACAGCGTGCTGGCGGGCAACCACGACATCCGCTCGTCCACGGACGACCAGCGGGGCGACTCCGCCTACCTCTCCGCCTTCGGGCCCGACCGCTACCGGTCCATGCCGACGTTCGGCGGTGCCTCGCCCGACGGCTACAACAGCTACCACGTCCTGCGGGCCGGCGGGCGGCAGTGGCTCGTCCTCGCCCTGGACTGGCGGGTCTCCGAGCAGGGGCTGGCATGGGCGCAGGGGGTGCTCGACCGGCACCCGGCGCTGCCGGCGGTGCTGACCACGCATGACATCGCCTGGTCCGGTGACGACGGCGAGGCCCGGCTGTCCGACCACGGTCAACGCCTGTGGGACGGCCTGATCAAGGGGAACGACCAGGTCTTCCTGGCGCTGGGCGGGCACTACTGGCCGCCCGGCCGCACCGTACTGACCAACGACGCCGGACACGACGTCCACGTCCACATCACCAACTACCAGGACCGCTACTACGGCGGCGCGGGCATGATCCGCACCTACGGCTTCGACCTGGTGCGCGGGGTCGTCGACGTGGAGACGTTCTCGCCCTGGTTCCTCGCCCGGGACCCCGCGGCGCGCTCCCCGCTGGCGGCCGAGACGCTGGAACTCACCGGCCCCACCGACCGGTTCACGCTCGACATCGACTTCGAGGAGCGGTTCGCCGGCTTCGCCCCCGTGCCCGCGTCGAAGCCCCGGCCGGCCCGGGCCGTGATGCCCCGCGGCACCCTCGCCTACTGGCGCTTCGACGCCTCGGGAACGGGCGCGGCCCAGCGGCCGGGTGCGCCCCTGCCCGACGGCACCGTGGTCAAGGACCTCACCGGCCGGGGAAACGACCTGACCGTGCGCCGGCTGCACTCCTCCGGGGCCGAGGCGCTCACCTGGTCGCCGGAGCACCACCGCGGTCAGCCCGCGCACGCCAGCCTCCGCTTCGACGGCGGTCAGGGCCCCGACCGCGGTGCCGTCCTCACCACCGCGGACGGGGCGGCCCTGAACAGCGAGAAGTTCCCGCGCGGATACACCATCGAGACGTTCGTCCGGCTGCCCGAGCCGTTCGAGGGCAACCACGACTGGATGGGCATCCTCAGCTGGGAGGGCCGCAACGGCGACGCGGGCAAGACCACCGGCTGGTCCCCGCTGGAGCCGACGTGCAGCCTCAACCTCTCCCCCGAGCGGTTCCTCCAGTTCGTGGTCTACCCGCACCGCCAGGACGCCGACCCCACCTCCTGGAGCCATGCGGTGCCGGTCGGGCGCTGGATGCACATCGCCGTCGTCAACGACGGCCGCCGCACGGTGATGTACGTGGACGGCTCGAGGATCGCGCGCAATCCCGCACAGCCGTCGACCGGGATCGCCACCCTCGGCAAGCCCTTCGTCCTGGGCGGCACGCAGTTCGACGAGCGGTTCGGGCAGGGCTTCTACGGCTGGATGGGCGACACGCGGATCGTGGGGCGGCCGCTGCCGGTGCGGGAGTTCCTCACTCCCCTCGGCTGAGCTGCTCCACGGTGGCTCCGGTGGGGTCGTCCGGGCCCGGCGTGAGGGGCACCGGCCCCAGGGACTCGCCCTCCCAGAGCAGCGCCCGCCATCCCTGCCCGGGCGAGCCGGAGAGGATGACGATCCCGGTGTTCGCCAGGGGGTGCCGCTCGGCGTAGTCGACGTCCACGTTGTCGGCGCGCGCCGCCACCCACATGCGGATGGCGGCGCCGTGGCTGACCAGTGCCACGGTCTCCGCACCGGTCTCGTGGGCCTCGGCCACCACGGCGTCGAAACGGGCGAGTGCCTCTGCCCCGTTCTCGCCCCCGGGCATACGCAGCCCGACGTCCCCGGCGGACCAGGCGAACGCGGTGTGCATGTAGGTGCGCGCCGCGTCGTCGTCGCCGCGCATTTCCAGGTCGCCGGCGGTCAGCTCCCGGATCCCGGCCCGGACCCGGACCTCCAGTCCGGTCGCCGAGGCCAGCGGGGCGGCGGTCAGCTGCGTGCGTACGAGCGTCGACGCGTACAGTGCGCCGATCTCCTCGGACGCCAGGGCCCCGGGCAGCGCCGCCGCCTGTTCCTGGCCGAGGGCGGTCAGACCGGGGCCCGGCTCGGCCGTGTCCAGGAGGTGCTTGAGGTTGGACGGGGTCTGACCGTGCCTGATGAGCAGGAGACGCATGCGACGGGGACTTTCTGCGGGACGACGGAACGACGGGCATCTCCACTCTGCCACGCGCCACGGGTGTCCCGGGTCTCACCAGTCGTGCACCGTGCCGTCCGAGAGGCGGTTCACGGGCAGGTAGGCGGGCTCGTAGGGGAAGCGGGCCGCGGCCCCGTCGTCGAGTTCGACGCCGAGGCCGGGGGCCTCGCCGGGGTGCAGGAGGCCGTCCTCGAAGCGGTAGGAGGTGCGGAACACCTCAAGGGTGTCCGGGGCGTGGCGCATGTACTCCTGGATGCCGAAGTTGTGCACGGCGAGGTCGAGGTGGAGGGCGGCCGCCATGCCCACGGGCGAGATGTCGGTCGGACCGTGCATACCGGATTTGATGCCGTACACGGCGGCCATGTCGAGCAGTTTGCGTACGGCGGTGATGCCGCCGGTGTGGGTCACCGCCGAGCGGACGTAGTCGATCAGCCGTTCCTGGAGCAGCGTGGTGTAGTCGTGGACGGAGTTGAAGACCTCCCCGATGGCCAGCGGCGTGGTGGTGTGCTCCCGGATCAGCCGCAGTGCCCCCTGGTCCTCGCCCGGGGTCGCGTCCTCCAGCCAGAAGAGGTCGTAGGGTTCGAGGTCCTTGCCGAGCCGCGCCGCCTGGATGGGCGTCATGCGGTGGTGTCCGTCGTGCAGCAGGGGGAGTTCGGGGCCGAAGGTGTGCCGTACCGCTTCGAAGACCGTGGGCATGTGGCGCAGGTAGGCGCGGGTGTCCCAGGTCTCCTCGGTGGGGCGCGGGTGCGCGGCGCCGGTGCGGCGGGCGGGTTCGTAGTCGTAGCGGTCCCCGTCGCCGGCGGCGGAGGCGGCGACGCCGTACACGGAGTCCAGACCGGGGATGCCGCTCTGGATGCGGACGGCCCGGAAGCCGTCCGCCAGGTGTTCGCGCACCGAGTCGAGCAGTTCGGGTATGTCCCGGCCCGAGGCGTGGCCGTAGGCCAGGGCGCCCGTGCGGCAGGCGCCGCCGAGGAGTTGGTACACCGGCATGCCCGCCGCCTTGCCCTTGATGTCCCACAGCGCCATGTCCACGGCGGCGACGGCCGCCATGGTGACCGGACCCCGGCGCCAGTAGGCGCCCCGGTACAGGTACTGCCAGGTGTCCTCGACGGCGTGCGCGTCCCGCCCGAGCAGCAGCGGGGCCACATGCTCGCGCAGGTAGGCCTCGACGGCCAGTTCGCGCCCGTTGAGGGTGGCGTCGCCGAGGCCGGTGAGCCCGTCCTCGGTGGTGATGCGCAGGGTGACGAAGTTGCGTCCCGGGCTGGTGACGACGACGTCGGCGGCGGTGATCTTCACAGGGTCGTTCCTCCTCGGCGACGCGCGCCCGGTGGTCAGGCCCGTGCCGGGGTCACGCCGGGTCGACGCGGGAAACCGTACCCCCGATGGCGAGGACGTAGAGCTCCCCGTCGCCGTCCTGGGCGAAGGACACGACCTCGCCGCCGTTCACCCCGAGGTCGTGCTCGCCGGTCACCCGGCCGTCCTCGATCTCCAGGGAGCGCAGGGTGCCGTCGCAGTAGTCGCTGTAGACGTACTGTCCCGCGAGCCCGGGGACCGCCTCACCGCGGTAGACGTAGCCGCCGGTGACGGAGCAGCCGAGGCCGGTGCGGTCGTACTCGTGGATCGGCGGAACGTGGTTCGCGGGCTCGGTGCCGCCGCGGAAGGGGTGTGTGCCCTCCATCTGCGACCAGCCGTAGTTCTCGCCGCCCGGGCTGCTCGCGGGCGCCCAGTCGATCTCCTCCCAGTCGCTCTGGCCGACGTCGCCGATGAGCAGGTCGCCCGAGCCGGCGTCGAAGGAGAACCGCCAGGGGTTGCGCAGCCCGTACGACCAGATCTCGCCCCTGGCGTCCGGGTCGTCGGCGAAGGGGTTGTCCTCCGGGATCGCGTACGGGTCGCCGCCCTGCGGGTCGATCCGCAGCAGTTTGCCCAGCAGGGTGTCGAGCTTCTGGCCGTTGCCCTGGGGGTCGCCGCCGCCCCCTCCGTCGCCGAGCGCGATGTAGAGGTAGCCGTCGGGGCCGAAGGTGATGGCGCCGCCGTTGTGGTTGGACTCGGGCTGCTCCTGGGTCAGGACGGTGCGCCGGGTGTCCTCCCGGACCGTGCCGTCCTGGACGGCGAACTCGTCGACGGTGGAGGTGCCCTCGAGGTCGGTGTAGGAGAGGTAAAGGTGCGCGAACCGCTCGTCGAAGGCCAGGCCGAGGAGGCCGCGTTCGCCGTCGGTGGTGGTCTCGTCGGAGATGTCGAGCACGGGTTCGCCGAGTCCGTCGTCGCCGAGGACCCGGACGGTGCCGGCGCGTTCGGCGATCCAGACCGTGTCCTGCGGGCCCGCGGCACCGGCCGTCGGGTTCTGGGCCCGGGCCACCTCGGTCAGCGCGATCTGCGCCGCGGATCCGGATGTGCGGGACTCGTCGGCGGACGCCGTGGCCAGGGCCAGGGATCCTACGAGACCGAGTGTTGCGACGATCGCCGACATTCTGGTGCGCGTGTTCACCATGGCCTCCCGGAGGCGGTGAGTGGGGGGAGTGCACCTGACTGCCCGGTCCGGACCTGGGGCCGCCCGGGCCGGCCGACGACACGGGTGGGGGGTCTCGCCGGCCACCGCCGAGAATAGGGGGTCGGGCGTTTCAGGCCCAGACCAATACGCGCTACTTCTGGTCGGCCCCGGGCGGTCCGTCCAGGACCGTGGGAACGTACTCCAGCAGCTGGAGCCGGCCGTCGAAGGTGCGGCTCCCGACGAGGTCGAGGGTGACGTCCGGGTACTGGTCGAAGATCCTTTCCCTGCCCGTCGCCCCGGTGATGACCGGGAAGACGACCACCCGGAAGCGGTCGACCAGACCGGCCCGGAGCAGCGAGCGGCACAGGGTGAGGCTTCCCAGGGTGCGCAGGGGCCGCGTCCCGTGCCGTTTCATGTCCCGCACGGCCGGGACCGGGTCCCCCGGGACCAGTTCCGTGTTGTCCCAGGACAGCGGGGTCCGGAGGGTCGAGGAGAACACCACCTTGGGCATCGCGGTGATCCCCTCGAAGCCGGGATCGTCGGGCATCTCGCGGGCGAAGCCGGACATCAGCCGGTACGTCGTGGCCCCCATGAGGCTCGTGTGCTGCTTCTCGGCGTCCCCGTCGAGCCAGGCGAGGTACTCGGGGCCCTCCATGCCCCAGAAGCCGGGCCAGCCGTCCGCGGCCGCGTATCCGTCGAGCGAGATGATGAAGTCGACCATGAGACTTGCCATCGGTCCGTTCCTCCCTGCGGTGGGTCTGCCAGGTCTGCCTACCGGATACGACCGCTGCCGGGCCCGAAAGTCATCGCCGAAAGGGATTGGACGGGCTGAGCACCGCACTTGTAGCCTGCACCCGACCGTGACACCGCCCGAGGAGGTGAGACCCATGAACGCTGTATCGACGTGGGTGCTCCCCCTTCCCGTCATGGCCGGCGACTGACACAGGTGTCGCCGGGAGCGCCTCGACCACAAGGCACTCCCGAAAGGCAACACCTATGAACTCTGCGCAGTTCACCGCCGAGCCGTCGTCCGAGGCCACGGCCGGGCACGACTTCGACGTGATCGTCTCCGGCTGCGGGCCCACCGGCGCGATGCTGGCCGCCGAGCTGCGGCTGCACGATGTGCGGGTACTCGTTCTGGAGAAGGAGACCGAGCCCGCGTCGTTCGTCCGGATCGTCGCCCTGCACATGCGCAGCCTCGAGCTGATGGCCATGCGCGGACTGCTGGACCGCCTCCTGCGGCACGGCAGGAAGCGCCCGGTCGGCGGAGTCTTCGCCGCCATCCCCAAGCCCGCGCCCGAGGACCTGGATTCCGAGTACGCCTATCTGCTGGGCATCCCGCAGCCGGTCGTCGTCCGGATCCTCGAGGAACACGCGGTCGGCCTGGGCGCGCGGGTCCTGCACGGGGGCGCGGTCGCCGGTTTCGAGCAGGACGGCGAGGGGGTGACCGTGGAGTTGGCCGACGGGCAACGGCTGCGTTCGCGCTATCTCGTCGGCTGCGACGGCGGCCGCAGCACGGTGCGCAAACTGCTGGGCGTCCCCTTTCCCGGGGAGCCGTCGCGGAACGAGACGCTGATGGGCGAGATGGAAGTGGGGGTGCCCCCGGAGGAGGTCTCCGCCGGGGTGGCCCGGGTCCGTGAGACCCGGCAGCGGTTCTGGCTGCGGCCCTTCGGCGCGGGGGTCTACAGCGTCGTGGTCCCCGCCGCGGAAGTCGGTGACCGCGCACAACCGCCCACCCTGGAGGACTTCCGGCGGCAGTTGCGCGCTGTCGCCGGAACCGACTTCGGCGTGCACTCGCCGCGCTGGCTGTCCAGTTTCGGGGATGCCACCCGGCTGGCCGAGCGCTACCGGGTCGGGCGGGTGCTGCTGGCCGGGGACGCGGCACACATCCATCCGCCCACCGGCGGGCAGGGGCTCAACCTGGGCCTCCAGGACGCGTTCAACCTCGGCTGGAAGCTGGCCGCGCGGATCCGCGGCTGGGCGCCGGACACACTGCTGGACACCTACCAGGCCGAGCGCCGTCCGGTCGCCGAGGACGTACTGGACAACACCCGCGCCCAGATGGAACTGCACTCCACCGAACCGGGCGCGCGGGCCGTGCGCCGGCTGCTCACCGAACTGATGGACTTCGACGAGGTGAACCGCCGGCTCATCGAGAAGGTCACCGCGACCGGCATCCGCTACGACTTCGGTGCGGGCCCCGACCTGCTCGGCAGCCGGATGCGGGACATCGGCGTCGCGCAGGGCAACCTCTACGGTCTGCTGCGTCGCGGACGCGGCCTGCTGCTGGACCGCACCGGACGCCTGACGGCCGGCGGCCGGTCGGACCGGGTCGATCGGCTCGCGGACCCCACCGCGGAGCTGGACGTACCGTGCGTCCTGCTGCGCCCGGACGGCCACGTCGCCTGGATCGGCGACGACCAGCGTGACCTGGACGAGCACCTCTCCCGCTGGTTCGGCGAGCCCACCGGCTGACCCGGCGGCCGACGGGCCGGCCACTCACCGGGACGGCTGGACCTGGTCGAAGACGGCAAGGGCCGCGGCGGGATCCGGGCTCACGAGGCGTTCCAGACCCGCCGCCGTGATCTTCGCCCACCGTCCTGCCCGTGCCCACATCCGTTCCTCGAAGGCGCGGACGGCGTCGTCCGGATCCGCGGAGCCGTCGGCGAGGGACTCGGCGAGTTCGGCGCCTTCCAGCAGCGCGAGGTTGGCGCCCGCCCCCAGGGGAGGCATCAGATGGGCGGCGTCGCCCAGGAGCGTCACTCCGGGGACGTGGGTCCAGGTGTGGGACACGGGCAGGACGTGCAGAGGTCGGTGGACGAACCCGGTGCCGTGGCGGAGGAGGTCGAGGACGGGAGCGGTCCAGCCGTCGAACAGGGTCAGCAGACGCGACCGCACGGCCTCCGCGTCCCCGAGGTCGAGGTGCGCGTGCCAGTCCAGCGGCGCGCGGAACTGGGCGTGCACCTTGACGTGGCCGCCGCTGTTGCGCTGGGCGACGACGGCCCGGTTCACGCCGTACACGGCCACCGAGCCGTCGCCGACCAGCCGGGCGAGGTCGGGGTGCCGGGTGTCGACGTCGTCCAGTGAGGTCTCGACCGAGGTGACGCCGGTGTAGTGCGGCGTCACCGGGGAGACCGCCGGGCGGGTGCGGGACCAGGCGCCGTCCGCGCCGACCACCAGGTCGAACGCCTCCTGCCGCCCGCCCTCGAAATGGACCAGGACGCCGTCCCGGCCGCCCGGCACCACCTTCGTCACGCCCTGGCCCCACCGGACGTCGAGCGGGCCGAGCAGCAGGTCGCGGAGTTGCCCGCGGTCGATCTCCGGATTGGCCCGCTCCGCCGGATCCGGACGCCAGTCGCGCAGCACGGTCCCGTCCGTGTCCAGGATGCGCATGGCCTGGCCCTCGGGCCGGGACAGCGCCTCGAACTCCGCCGACAGCCCCGCCTTGTCCATGGCGAGCCGGCCCAGCCCTTCGTGCAGGTCCAGGGTGCCGCCCGGGGGGCGGGCGTCGGGGGCGGGATCGCGTTCGAGGACGGTGACGGAGCGGTCGTGGCGGTGCATGACACGGGCGAAGGCAAGTCCTGCGGGGCCGCCGCCCACCACGGCGATACGTTGTCTCATGTCGATACACTGTATTTTCGGTCTACGGCGTATCGCAACAGTACGGTGGGGACATGACTGTCTGGGACCGGCCGGAGCCGCCGCACCGCCCCGTGCCGCTCGATCGCGAGCGGATCGTCGCCGCCGCGGTCGCGCTCGCCGACGAGGGCGGCCTGACGGCGGTGTCCGTGCGCAAGGTGGCGGCCCGGCTGGACGCCGGGCCGATGCGGCTGTACGGATTCATCTCCACCAAGGACGAGCTGTTCGACCTCATGGTGGACGCGGTGTACGCCGAGATCCTCCCCGAGGAACGGGCCGGTGACTGGCGAGAGGCACTGCGCGTCCTGGCCCACCGGACCCGGCAGGCCGCTCTGCGGCACCCGTGGCTGGCCGACCTGCTCGGCGGCCGTCCGGCCCTGGGGCCCAACGGTCTCGCCGTGGCCGAGGCGACCCTGGCCGCACTCGACGGCCTGGCCGACGTCGACACCGTCATGCGCGCCGTGGAGACGGTCAGTTCCTACTTCACCGGAGCCGTCCGGCGCGAGATCGCGGACTTGCGGGCGGAGCGCGCCACGGGCCTGTCCAAGCCCGAGTGGCAGCGCGAGCACGGCCCGCACCTGACCCGGATGCTGGCCACGGGCCGCTACCCGGCGCTGGCCAAGGCCGTGCACGACGGCACGCACGTGGATGCCGAGGAGTCCTTCGCGACCGGCCTTGACTGGGTCCTCGACGCCGTGGCCGTCAGACTCGCCCGGCCACCGGGGAGTTGACCGGTCCCCGACCCGGTGCGGCCAAGAACGACGGCCGTCTCTCGGTGCCGCGTCGCCCTCCCGTGGGTACGGAACCGGTCAACAACGCCTCCACGAGAGACTGGACATGACTGGACACCAATCCGCTCACCGCCCGCCTCGGCGCGTCGGCGTCGTCGCCGAGTCCCTGCCCGGGGAGACGCGCGTCGCCGCGACGCCTTCGACGGTTCGTCTGCTCCTCGGCCTCGGTTACGAGGTCGTCGTCGAGTCGGGAGCCGGCGCGGCCTCCGGTTTCGGCGACGAGGCCTACGCCGAGGCGGGGGCGGGCGTCGGCGAGGCCTGGGCCGCGGACGTCGTACTCAAGGTCAACGCGCCGACCGCCGACGAGACCGCCGCACTGCGCGAAGGCACGACGCTGGTGGCTCTTCTGGCACCGGCGCAGCGGCCCGAGCTGCTCGAGGCGCTTTCCGCGCGGGGCGTCACGGCGCTCGCCCTGGACGCGGTGCCGCGCATATCGCGGGCGCAGTCGATGGACGTGCTCAGCTCCATGGCGAACATCGCCGGGTACCGGGCCGTGATCGAGGCCGCGCACGTCTTCGGCCGCTTCTTCACCGGGCAGGTCACCGCGGCGGGCAAGGTGCCGCCGGCGAAGGTCCTCGTCGCCGGGGCCGGGGTCGCGGGGCTCGCCGCCGTCGGGGCCGCGTCCAGCCTCGGTGCGATCGTCCGCGCCACCGACCCCAGGCCGGAAGTCGCGGACCAGGTGCGGTCCCTGGGCGGCGAGTACCTCGCGGTGGACGTGGCCCAGGAGGAGAGCGCCGACGGCTACGCGAAGGCGACGTCGGCCGACTACGACCGTGCCGCGGCCCGGCTCTACCACGAACAGGCCCGTGACGTGGACGTCGTCATCACCACCGCGCTGATCCCCGGACGGCCCGCCCCGCGCCTGCTGACCGCCGCCGACGTGGCGGCGATGCGGCCCGGCAGTGTCGTCGTCGACATGGCCGCCGCCCAGGGCGGCAACGTCGAGGGGACCGTAGCGGGCCGGACCGTGGTGACCGGCAACGGTGTGACCGTCATCGGCTACACGGACCTGGCGGCCCGGCTGCCCGCCCAGGCGTCGCAGCTGTTCGGCACCAACCTGGTCAACCTGCTCCGGCTGCTCACCCCGGGCAAGGACGGCCGGATCGTCATCGACTTCGACGACGTGGTGCAGCGGACCGTGACCGTGGTCCGCGCGGGCACGGTCACCTGGCCTCCGCCACCGGTCGCCGTGTCGGCGGCGCCGCCCGCCACCGCGCCCCCGGCGACGTCGCCCGCCGCGCCGGTGGGCGGGAGACTGCGCCGGCTCACCCCGGCGGGGCGCTTCGGCCTGATCGGCCTCGGCATGCTGGCGACCTTCCTGCTGGTCGCCTTCGCTCCGGCCCAACTGGCGCAGAACTTCACGGTGTTCGCGCTGGCGGTGGTCATCGGCTACTACGTGATCGGCAAGGTCCACCACTCCCTGCACACCCCGCTGATGTCGGTGACCAACGCCATCTCGGGGATCGTGGTGATCGGCGCCCTCGTGCAGATCGGGCACGAGAGCACGCTCGTCACCGTGCTGTCCTTCGTGGCGATCCTGCTGACGAGCGTGAACATATTCGGCGGTTTCGCCGTCACCCGCCGCATGCTGTCCATGTTCTCGAGAGGCGAGTCCCGATGACGTCCATGACCGCCTCCCGCGCCGCCGACCTGGTGGCGGCCCTGCTGTTCGTCCTGAGCCTCGCCGGTCTGTCCCAGCACCGGACGTCACGCGCCGGTGTCGTGTACGGCATCGCGGGGATGGCCCTCGCCCTCGCGGCCACCGTCGTGGTCTCGGCGCGGAGCGTGTCCGCCGGGCCCGTCGCGCTGATCCTGCTCGCCACGGTGATCGGCGCCGCGGTCGGCCTGTGGCGGGCGCGCCGCGTGGAGATGACGCAGATGCCCGAGCTGATCGCGGTGCTGCACAGCTTCGTCGGTCTGGCGGCCGTCCTGGTCGGCTGGAACAGCTATCTCGAGGTCGAGGCGCACGGCTCG
Organism: Streptomyces violaceoruber; assembly: GCF_033406955.1. Taxonomy (NCBI): domain Bacteria; kingdom Bacillati; phylum Actinomycetota; class Actinomycetes; order Kitasatosporales; family Streptomycetaceae; genus Streptomyces; species Streptomyces violaceoruber. The sequence goes on from NZ_CP137734.1 coordinate 201,106, forward strand.
CGGGGCCGGATCGCCGCCGACCTGATCGGCATCCACCACGCCGAGGTGTTCATCGGCGTCTTCATCGGCGCGGTCACCTTCACCGGGTCGGTGGTCGCCTACCTGAAGCTGTCCGCGCGGATCAAGTCCCGGCCGCTGACGCTGCCCGGCAAGAACGCCCTCAATCTGGGTGCGCTGGCCCTGTTCGCGGTGCTGACCGTCTGGTTCACCGTCAGCCCGGGCCTGCCCCTGATGGTGGCGGTCACGGTCCTGGCGCTCGCCCTGGGGTGGCATCTGGTGGCCTCCATCGGCGGCGGCGACATGCCCGTCGTCGTCTCGATGCTCAACAGCTACTCCGGCTGGGCCGCGGCGGCGGCCGGCTTCCTGCTCGACAACAACCTGCTCATCGTCACCGGTGCGCTGGTCGGCTCCTCGGGTGCGTATCTGAGCTACATCATGTGCCAGGCGATGAACCGTTCCTTCCTCTCCGTCATCGCGGGCGGCTTCGGCATCGAGGCTCCTCCCGGGGGTGCGCAGGAGCAGGGCGAGCACCGTGAGGTACGGGCGCCCGAGGCGGCGGAACTGCTCGCGCGGGCACGGTCCGTGGTGATCACCCCCGGTTACGGCATGGCCGTGGCGCAGGCCCAGCACCCGGTCGCGGAGCTGACCCGGCGGCTGCGCGAGCGCGGCGTCGAGGTGCGCTTCGGCGTCCACTCCGTCGCGGGGCGGCTGCCCGGGCACATGAACGTGCTGCTGGCCGAGGCCAAGGTGCCCTACGACGTCGTTCTGGAGATGGACGAGATCAACGACGACTTCGCGGACACCTCGGTCGTGCTGGTCATCGGCGCGAACGACACGGTCAATCCCTCGGCGACCGATGATCCCGCCAGTCCGATCGCGGGTATGCCCGTGCTGCGGGTCTGGGAGGCGGAGCAGGTCGTCGTGTTCAAGCGCTCGATGGCCTCCGGCTACGCGGGCGTGCAGAACCCGCTCTTCTTCCGGGACAACACCAGCATGCTCTTCGGCGACGCCAAGCAGAGCGTCGAGGCGATCCTGGAGGCCCTCGGGTCCGGGACCGGACGAGACCCCCGGGACGCCGCACGGGGGGCGACGCCGGTGCGGTGAAGGGTGCCGGGCCCGTGGGCGCCGCGCGGAGTCCTCACGCGCGGTCCGTTTCGAAGGCCTGCGCGACGGCGAGGCTGTCCTCGTACACGTGGTGGCGGGTGACGAGGCCGTTCTCGACCGTCAGGTGGAGGGCGAACCGGGCGCGGTACGCGCGTCCGGTGGAGCGCGCGGTCTGGCGGATCTCGCCGAGCACGACCGCGTCGTTCCCGTCGACGAGGATGCGTTCCACCTCGGTGTCCGCCTGCTGCGGCAGGTGGTGCTCGGCAAGCTCCCGGTAGTGGGCCGCCGCGTCCGCCCGGGTGGACCGGTGACGGATCCACGGCGTGGCCGGACGACCGTGCTCGGCCTCCGGCCAGTCGAGCCTCCAGTCGCCCTGGTCGGCGTACAGCGCGGCGATGTGCTCGGGGTCGCCCGTGCCGATCCTGCGCAGCAGGTCTTCGACCACGGAGCGGGTGTTCGTCGATGCGGCCGCGGGCATGGCAGACCTCCTCCTGGTCCGCATCCCGTCGACGCGGAGACATCGCCCATCCTGTCGGCCCGCGCGCGCCGGGGCGATGACCTCCGAGGTAGGGCGGGCGGGTGCTCCCCCCCAGGACCACCTCCCCCAGGACCGCCTCCCTCAGGACCCGTCCAGCCACTCGGCGAGCGCGGCCGCCTCGCTGTGGTCCACGTCCTTGGTGGCCGTCAGCAGGGTCACCTTGGCCCGGGCCGCCAGGTCGCGCAGGCGCTCCAGCGCGGCCTCGTGGTCGGAATCCTCCAGTTCGGCGAAGTAGCGGCGCCGGAACTCGTCGTAGCGCCGTGGATCGTGGTGGTACCAGCGCCGCAGATCGGCCGACGGTGCGACGTCGCGCAGCCAGGCGTCCAGACCGGCCTTCTCCTTGCTCACACCGCGGGGCCACAGCCGGTCGACGAGCACGCGCTTGCCGTCCTGGGGCGTGGCACTTTCGTAGATTCTGCGGTATCCGACCCGTGCCGTCATGATCCACCTTCCGGAGAGGACCCGGGCAGCGACTTCCGTTCAAGTGAACCGCCGCGGGCGGGACGAAACACGAAGGCGTGCGGTGACGGCGGGGTCAGTCGCGCGCGTACGGCCAGCCGGCCAGTCCCTCGGCCCCGGGAGGCTGCGCGACGGCCTTGTCCACGGAGTCGTGGAAGGAGTAGACCGCGCCCAGGCCGCCGAGCGCGAAGACGTGCAGGAGGCGCCGGTCCGGACAGGCGATCCGCAACGACCCGTGATGGGTCCGGATGAGCTTGGTCACGGCCACGATCATGCCGAGGCCCATGGAGTCGATGAAGGGCGTGTCGCACAGGTCCAGTACGAAGTGCCGGTGACCCTCGGCGAGACGCCGGCCCACCTCGGCCCGGACGAGCGGCGCGAAGGCGATGTCGATCTCGTCGGCCGCCCGGACGACCGTCCAGCCGTTCGCCACATGACAGCCGACCTGCCCGTACGGCCCTGCGACGCCCTGCTCACTCACGTTCCGGTTCTCCTTGCGACCGTGCCCGATTTGCCCGTCTCATCCAGGAAACGCGGTGGGGCTTCGCTGCCGCAAGGGCCCGGTTTTCAGATGGTGAGCGAGAGCCCCCGGGACACCCGTTCCGCGGTGGCGAGCAGCGTCGTCACGGCGTCGTCGAGGCAGGCCGTGCGGTTGATGTCCACGGAGATGCCGAGGGATCCGATGGTGTCGCCCCGGCGGACGGGGACCGCGACGCAGGCGGTGCCCAGACGGTACTCCTCCAGGTCGGTCACGGCCGGGCCGCGTGGGGCGGCGTCGAGGCTCCGCAGCAGCTGGGCGCGGTAGGTGATGGTGCGCGGGGTGAGATCGTTCAGCGCGTGGCGGGAGAGGTAGTCGGCGCGGGCCTCGGCGTCCAGCTCGCGCAGCACGCTCTTGCCGAGCGCCGTGGCGTGTCCCGCGTCCTCGAAGCCGACCCAGAGATCCACCCGGGGGGCCTTCGGGCCGTCCACGATCTCCGCGACCCTGATCTCGCCCTCCTCGTAGAGGGTCAGGTACGCCGCGGCCGACAGGTCGTCCCGCAGCTCGGTGAGCGTGGGGCGGACCCTGCTGAGCGCCGTCTGGTCGCGGCTTCCCGCGTGCAGCGCGCCCAGCCTCTCCCCCAGGACGAACGTGCCGTCCTCGAGTTTGCGCACATAACCGTCGTGGACCATGGTGCGCAGCAGGTGGTAGGTGGTCCCCAGGGCCAGACCCGTCTCGCGCGCCAGCTGCTTGGCCGGTACGCCGCTCTCGTGGGCGCCCACCGCTTCCATCAGGCGAAAGGCTCGCTGCACCGAGGAGATGAGCGTGGGGCCCTCCTGACCGCTCACTCCTCCACCCTGCGCCCCACCGCGGGGGTCCGGCAAGCGGGCTACGCCTTGATGCCGACCCCGGCCCACAGGCTGACCTGGGCGTCGGTGGGGGCGTCGGGACCGGCGGGGAGGTCCGGTCGCCAGCGGTGACCGACGGTGACGCCGGGGGTGAGGAGGTCGAGCCCGTCGAAGAAGCGGGCGACGTCCTGCTGCGAACGGAACTGCACCGGCGTGCCCCCGCCGGTGTAGATGTCGGTGACCTTCTCCCAGGTGGGCGGGTCGAAGTCGGGCGTGCAGTGGCTCAGCGCGAGCGCGCTGCCCGCCGGAAGGGCCGCCATCAGCCGGTCGACGATGCCGTACGGGTCGCGGGCGTCGGTGATGAAGTGCATCAGCGCGTTCAGCGACAGGGCGACCGGCCGGGACAGGTCCAGCACCTCGGCCAGTTCGGGCGCGTTCAGCAGGGCGTCGGGGTCGTTGACGTCGGCCTCGATGTAGGTGGTGCGGCCCTGCGGGGTGCTGCGCATGAGGCGCTCGGCGTACTTCAGGACGAGCGGGTCGTTGTCGGCGTAGACCACCCGGGCGTCGGGGACCACGGACTGTGCCACCTGGTGCACGTTCGGCTCGGTGGGGATGCCCGTGCCGATGTCCAGCCACTGCCGGATGCCGTGCTCCTGTGCCAGTACCCGAGTGGCACGGTGCATGAAGGCACGGTTCTCGCGGGCACAGGTGAAGATGCCCGGGTAGGCCTCGGCGACCGCTTCGGCCGCCTGCTTGTCGACCGGGAAGTGGTCCTTGCCGCCGAGGTAGAAGTCGTACATGCGGGCCGAGTGCGGCCTGCTGGTGTCCAGGCTCCGCGCGCCCTGGGTGCTGCTCATTCCGTTCCCCTCCTGCGGCCGGCCGTCAGATGGTCGGCCATGCCCTGCTTGACTCCTCGGACGAACGCGCCGATCTCCTCGCGCGTGTAGATGAGTGCGGGGCCGGCCGGGTCCGTCGACTGACGCACGGCGATGCGTCCGTCGGCGAGTTGCTTGGTCTCCACGCACTGGCCGCCGTTGGGACCGCTCCACGGGCGCTCCCAGCCGCTTTCGCCGAGGTCGCGGGCGGGCATCCCGTTGTAGACGGGGACGTCGGTGGTGCTCATGAGTACTCCTTGCGCATGCGGTTCAGGAGTGCCTTGCTGGCCCGGGTGGAGGTGAGCAGCGACATCCTGTTGTGCGCCTCCAGGTGCGCGACGACGTCGGCCCGTTCGTCCAGGTACATCGACGCGGAGAGGATCTCGCTGTAGACCACGTCGGGCAGCTCCGGTTCCTCGAACCGGAAGTAGGTGAAGGGGGCGCAGGCCCCGACGTGGGCGCCGACGGCGAAGGGAAGGATGTCGATGCTGACGTGCTCCAGCTCGGACGCCTCCAGCAACCGGTCGATCTGCTCGCGCATCACGTCCGGACCGCCGACGACCCGGTGCAGGACCGCTTCCTCCATGACCACCCAGAGGGTGGGCGCGTTCTCCCGCTCCAGCAGGCTCTGCCGGCGCAGCCGCAGGCCGACGCGGCGCTCCAGCTCCTCGTCGGAGCCGTTCGGAAAGCCTCCGCCCAGGACGCCGCGGGCGTAGGCGGGGGTCTGGAGCAGCCCTGTGACGTAGTGGGGTTCGTAGGTGCGCAGCGTGCCGGCGCCGGTCTCCAGACTGACGTACGCGGTGAACCAGTTGGGCAGCACGTCGCGGTAGGCGTGCCACCAGCCCGGTTTGTTGGCCTGCTCGGCGAGCGCGACGAACTCGTCGATCTCCTGCTGTCCGGTGCCGTAGGTCTGCAGGAGCTTCTCGACGTACAGGGGTTTGAGGGCGACTTCGGCCTTCTCCAGCCGGCGGATCGTCAGGGGCGTCACCCGGAGTGCCCTGGCGGCGTCGGCCAGTGAGGCACCCGCGCTCTGCCTCATGTCATGGAGCCGGCGCCCCAGGATCATGCGCAGCACCGTCGGGGCGCTGGTGCCCGCGCCGGACCGAGCTTCACTCACGCCCCACCTCCTGATGGGCTGTCACCGGCGCCATTGTGACAGCGACTTGATGACGACACCAGACTGAACGGGTCTTTCTGAAATTATCAGGGATCCGGTTGCAGGCTGAACTCGTCGGCGAGCATAGTGGCGGTCGTGAGCATCGCGCCCGTCCTCACTGGAAGGCGATCACCGTGACCCCCCACACGAGCCCTTCACCCGGACTGTTACCACCGGCGCGCCCCGACCTGGAACACTGGTTCGACCTTCCCTCGCTCCGCATCAGCGTGCGGACGGCGCGCGACACGGTCCGCCGGCAGCTTCGCACCTGGCGGCTTCCCGGCGACGTGTGCACCGACGCGGTACTGCTCGTCTCGGAGCTGGCGACCAACGCCGTGCTCCACTCGGGCGGCGACCGCATGCTGTGCGGCCTGTCGCTGACCTCGCACGAGCAGCTGCGGATCGAGATGCACGACGACGGGCGGACCTCGGCCGGCCCGGCCGGTTGCGGCTCCGGCCCGCGGGACGAGAGCGGCCGGGGGCTGTTGATCGTGCAGCAGTTGGCCGACTCGTGGGGGACGGCCCGTTCCGACCGCACCAGGGGCACCACCGTCTGGGCGGTTCTGCGGGTCGGCCTCTGACCCCCCGGGGCACCCCGCCTCTGAGTACGGGCTGAGTATGCGCGCTCATGTCCCGACGCGTGGCGAGGACCACACTCCGAGGCATGACGAACCTTCCGCCCCCGGCCGAGGAGCTGCGGTTCCTGGACGCCGAGTTGCGGCAACTCGATGTGCGCCGCGCCACCCTGCTGCGGCGCCGTGCGTGGCTGGTCCACACGTTGCAGGCGACCGCCGCCCGGCAGCCCGCCCTCGGCCCCGGGACCGCGCCGGTGGGACCGCCCGCCGGCACCGGTGCCACCGCACGGCGCCCGGAGGCAACCGCGCCCGGCGTGCAGAACGTGCTGCTGGTGCTCGGTGGCGTACTGCTGACGATCGCGGCGATCGCGTTCACCCTCGTCAGCTGGGGTCACCTGGGGATCGCTGGACGCGCTCTGGTGCTCGGTGCGCTGACCGTGGGCGCGCTCGGTGCGCCGGTGGCCCTGCTGCGACGCGGGCTGAGGTCGACGGCCGAGGCCGTGGCCGCTCTCGGGACCGCCCTGACCGTCCTCGACGCCTACGCGCTCCACGAGGTGGCGTTCCCCGGCACGGACGGTGCCGGGTACACGGCCACCGCGTCCGCCGTCCTCGCGGCGCTGTGGGCCGTGTACGGCGTTCGCCTCAGGCTCCGGCACCCCCTCCCGCTCGCCGTGGCGACCGCCCATCTGCCCCTGCTGCTGGGGGCGATCGCCGTCGGAGCGGGTCCGTACACGCTCACGGCGGTGTCGCTGGCGACCGCCGCCGGCGGCACCGCCGTCGCGCTGCGCGCCGCGCTGCTGCCGGTGCGGATCGTCGCCGTCACCGGCGCACTGGGCACGGGCGCCGCCGGTGTGCTGTCGGCGGGGTGGCTCGGCTGGAGTGCGTCCGGCCCGGGCCCGGCCGCTCGGGCGGCGGCGCTCCTGCTCGTGGCGGCGGCGCTCGCGCTGGTGGCCGGCCGCTTCGTTCCACGACCGGAGATCTCCGTGGGCGCCGCCTTCGCGGCCGGCCTGTGCGTGGTCGCCGGGGCCGGTGGGGTGCTGCGGGTGACGGTGCCCGGCGAGTGGACGGTGCCGGGATGTCTGGCCTGCGCGATCGCCCTGCTGGCGGCGGAGCGAACGCGTCTTCACCATCCGTTGCGGCAGGGGCTGGTGCGCGCTTCGGCGGCGGTTCAGGGCTTCGCGGTGCTGTGGACGCTCCCCCTGGTCGCCGGATGCGTCCTCGGCCCGGCGGTCCGGGGTGCGGGGGCCTGGTCCGGTACGCCGCGGGATTTCCGGGATGCCGTGTTCGCGGGCCTGCCCCGGCCGCCGTACGCGGGCACCGCGCCGCTGGTCCTCGCCGTGGTGGCCGCGGTGCTGGTGGTGGCCGGACACCGCACGGCCCGGCGCCCGGCGGTCACGGTGGCGGCGCCGGTCCTCGGCTGGGCGGCCGCCCTTGTCCTCCCGGTGGTGCTGCAACTGCCGTACGCGGCCGGTCTGGTGGCGCATGCGGTCGTGGTCGCGGCGGCCCTGTTCTTCGCGGTGCGGTTCGGCCGCGCCGACAAGCGGCCGTCGCCGCCGTCCCTGACGGCCCTCCTGCTGGCGCTCGTCACCTCGGTCGGCCTCGCCCTCGTCTCGCTGGCCTCCGAGCCCGCGACGATCGCCGTACTCGGGACGCTGACGGTCCTGTTCGCTGCCGCCGGGCTCCGTCCGGGGCCCGCGCCCTTCGCGGCGCCCGCCGCCCTCTGCCACGCCACGGCTCTGGCCTGCGCGATCGGTGCGTCCGCGGGCCGGCCGCCGCACCACACGGCACTGCTGGTCCTCGTCGTGCCCGCCGTCGCCGCCCTGATCGCGTCGCGGACGGGCGGGTCACGGACGGGCGGGTCGCGGACGGGCGGGTCGCGGACGGGCGGGTCGCGCGCCACCGTACCGGTCGAGGTGGCGGGTGCGGCCGCGGGGCTGCTGGCGCTCGCGCTCGCCGCGCCGGAGCCGCCGATGCTGGCCCTGGTGCTCTCCCTCTGCGGTGCCGTCGCGGCGGCCACCGCGCTGCGCCCGGAGCGGAGGGCGGCCGGTTGGGCGGCGGCCGCGCTGTTCCTGCTGGCCACCTGGGTGCGGCTGGCCGCGTGGGACGTCGCCGCTCCGGAGGCCTACACGCTGCCGGTGACCGGACCCGCGCTGATCGTCGGACTTCTGCGTCGGCGCCGTGACGCCGCGGTGTCGTCGTGGACGGCATACGGCTCCGGGCTGGCCGTCACCCTGGTGCCGAGTCTGCTCGCCGCCTGGGACGACCAGCACTGGCTGCGTCCGCTGGCGCTCGGCGTCGCCGCGCTCGCGGTGACGCTGGCGGGCGCCCGGCACCGGCTCCAGGCGCCATTGGTTCTCGGCCCGGGTGTGCTCGCGCTGGTGGCGCTGCACGAACTGACCCCGTACCTCGCCCAGGTCGTCGGCGCGCTCCCCCGCTGGGCTCCTCCCGCCGTCGCCGGTCTCGTGCTGCTGGTCCTCGGCGCCACCTACGAGCAACGGCTGCGGGACGCCCGGCGCCTGAGGGAGGCACTGGGGCGGCTCGGCTAGGGCCTGTCCGGCGGATCAGGTCGCGGGGCCGCCATGTGCACGAGCGAGGGGGCCTCGTGTCCAACCCGTGCAGCTTTGCGGTCGGGGTCATGGAACCCGGACGAGGCCACCCATCTTGCCGTGGGCCATTGATCGACTTCGTGGTAACACGAAGTGATCGATTTCGAAAGGGCCGACTCATGGGCATCTTCAGCCGCCGCCAGACCGCCACCGTCGAGCAGCCGTCGGCCGTCGGGCAGGACCCGTTCGCCGCACGGCCCGCGACAGCGCTCGCCACGCCCGACCCGGCCCTTCGCGCGCTGACCGGGCGATGGACCATCGACCGCCCGCACAGCCGGATCGGGTTCTCCGTGCGGCACGCGATGGTCACCACGGTCCGCGGGGCGTTCACCGACTACGACAGCACGCTCCACTTCGACGGAGCCCGCCCCTCCGAGTCCCGGGCCGACCTCGTCATCCGCGTGGCCAGCGTCGACACCGGCGTGGAACAACGGGACGCCCACCTCGTCGGCAAGGACTTCTTCGACGCGCGGCGCCACCCGGAGATGACCTTCCACTCCACCTCCACCACCCAGGAGTCCGCGGAGAGCTTCCGCATGACGGGGGACCTGACCATCCGGGACACGACCCGCCCCGTCGAGCTCCAACTGGACTACCTCGGCTCGGTCGTGGACCCGTTCGGCTACGAGCGGGCGGGTTTCGACGGGACCACCACCATCGACCGCAGGGACTGGGGCCTGGTCTACAACCAGCGACTCGAGGCGGGCGGCAGCATGGTGAGCGAGAAGGTCCGCCTGCAGTTCGACATCTCCGCGATCCGCTCCTCCTGAACCCTACGGCCGGGGCACGGCGCACGGGCGCAGGACCATGAGCGAGTCCTCCGGTGCCGCGACCATGGCGAAGGGGAACCGGTCGAGTTCGAGGCAGAGGGCAACGTCATCGGGATGGACGCCCTGACGCACGCCCTGCACCAGCTCGGTGGCGGCGCGCGACTCGGCGGCACGGCCGAGGAACCCGGCGGCGTCCGCATCGTGCCCGGCGGCCCTGCGCGCGATGTACCGGGCACACGCCAGGTCTTCGTCGGCCCGGCCGTCCTCACCGGTGACCACGAACGTGACGTGCTCGGGAGCGCGTGCCCGCAGCACCCGGGCCGTCGCCTCCGCGACCACGAAGCCGGCGCACAGCACCAGTGACGCGTCCCTGACCGCCAGGGCGCCGACGGTCCCCGCCGTGGTCTTCTGTACGACGGTCCGTCCCGCGAGGTCGGCGGAGCGCAACAGGCCCGGCGAGTTGACCAGGTCGAAACCGGGCGTGAGCGGCCCGTCCTTGAGCGCCACCCGGGCCGGGTCGCGCTCCTTGAGGGCCAGGGCTTCGTCCAGCGACCCGGCGAGAACGATCTTCTCGGCCCCCCGCGCGAAGGCCCATGCGGCCACGGTGAACGCGCGCATGACGTCGACGACGACCGCCACGGCCGGAGCCTCGCCGACCTCGGGTATGCCAACGAAACGAGTGTCCATTCCGTCATGATCGCGCACGCCCGGCAGCACTGTCACCGGTCGCGGCCCGCCGCGTCGTGGTCCGTCACCGCGGCGGTGAAACGCTCCGCGAGGGCGGCGGCAGCGGCACGCAGTTCCTTTCCGCCCTCGATGCGGAAGGCGAAGGGCACCCCCGCCAGCCACTCCTGCGCGTACATGTCCGGGTTGCGAGTGCTGCCGAGAAGGACGCAGCCGTCTCCCAGTGGTTCGAGCCGTCCCATGGGCGGGCGGATCCAGGGGGCGACCTCGGCGGGCGGGACGTCGAAGACCACGCGGGTGGCGAACTCCCATCCGGTGCCCAGGTTCTCCTCCAGCACCGCCACCGGGTCGAAGTCCACCGGCGCGTCGAATCCGTGGCCGGTGCTCCGGACCTCGCCGATCCGGTCGACCCGGTAGGTGCGGACGGCGTCGGCGCGGTGGGAGTGGCACAGCAGGTACCAGCGCCCGTGGCGGACGACGAGGGACCAGGGGTCCGCCTCCTCCTCCCATGCGTGGCCGGCCTCGCTGCGGTAGGCGAGCCGCACGCGGCGCCGGTGCGCGACGGCCTCGACGAGGGAACTGGTGACGGCCGGATCGGGGTGGGCCGCCAACGGGTCGGGGGCGGCTGCCGCGTACTCCCGCAGCAGTGCCGCCTGCCGGCCGACGCTCTCCGGCAGCGCCTTGACGACCTTGCCCAGCGCGGTACCGACGAGGTCGTCGGCATCGGCCACCGCAGGCCGGCCGCCGAGTGCCGCCATGACGAGGCCGAGGGCCTCGGCCTGCGTGAAGTGCACGGGCGGCAGTCTCGTCCCGCGTCCCAGCCGGTATCCGCCGTGCGGTCCGCGGGCCGACTCCACGGGGATGCCCGCCTCCTTGAGGATGCCGACGTACCGGCGCGCAGCTCGCTCCGTCACGCCCAGCCGCACGGCGAGTTCGTCGGCCGTCGTGGTGGGGCGGGTCCGGAGGATCTCCAGGGCGCGCAGCGCTCGCGCGGTGGGGCCGGGGTCGTTGGGCACGGGAGCAGGGTAGTCGGCGCACGGCGCGGCCCGGGGGCGGCGGAGGTCGGGCGACGGTGATCGCTGGCCGACGGCCGGCGACCGGCGACCGGCGACCGGCGACCGGCGACCGGCGACCGGCGACCGGCGGAGCAAACCGGCAGTGGATCGTCCGGATCTCCTCCTACGGTGGGGCCCACGCAGACGAAGGGGAACGATCATGGACATCGTGCTCATCGGCGGCCTCTGGCTGAACGGATCCGTGTGGGAGGGCGTCGCGTCCACGCTGGAGTCGCTCGGCCACCGTCCGGTGCCGCTCACGCTCCCCGGGCAGGGGGACGGCGCGGCGACCGCCACACTGGACGATCAGGTGGCAGCGGTGCTGGCCGCGGTGGACGCCGCGCCCGGCAGGCCCATGGTGGTGGGGCACTCCGCGGCCTGTGCGCTGGCCTGGCTGGCGGCCGACCGGCGGCCGGGGCGGTTGGCCAAGGTCGCGCTCATCGGCGGCATCCCGACCCCCGACGGCCGACCGTACGCGGACTTCTTCGAGGTCAGGGACGGTGTGATGCCCTTTCCGGGCTGGGAGCCCTTCCAGGGGCCCGATGCCGCCGACCTCGACGAGGCGGCGCGGCACGAGCTGGCGGCGGCCGCGATCCCGGTGCCCGAGGCCGTGGCCCGGGGTGTGGTGCGACTGTCCGACGAGCGCCGCTACGACGTGCCGGTCGTGGTCGTGTGCCCCGAGTTCACGCCCGCGCAGGCGCGGGAGTGGATCGACGCGGGCGATGTTCCGGAACTCGCCCGGGCCAAGCACGTCGACTTCGCGGACATCGACTCGGGCCACTGGCCCATGATCACCAAGCCTGCCGAGCTGGCCCGGGTCCTGGCCGCGGCGGCCGAGGGGAACTGACGGTCGCCACGTCCCGGTCGGCCAGAGTCCCGGCTCAGTGGAGGCAGAGGCAGAACGGATGGCCGGCCGGGTCCGCGTAGACCCGCCAGTTGGCGCCCGGGCGGAGCTGGTCGGTCCGCTCCAGGACGGTCGCGCCGAGTGCGAGGGCCCGCTTCTCCTCGCCTTCGAGGTCGTCGACGTCGAAGTCCAGATGGAGCTGCTGGGGGTGGTCCTGGCCGGGCCATTCGGGCGGCCGGTAGCCGTCCACCCGCTGGAGGGCCAGCGGCGTCCCCTCGAAGCCGTGCACCTCAAGCCAGTCGGAGTCGTCCGGATCCGCGACCACCCGCCCGCCGAGCAGCTCCGCGTAGAACGACGCGAGCCGTACCGGATCCGCGCAGTCCAGCGCGACCGCCTGCATCTTTCGAATCACGTCCGACTCTCCTCGCTCTTCGGGCCCTCGCGTCACGCCCGTGTACCGGAACGTCCTACCCGGGGCAGCGGCGGGCATGCGCGACGGCGGACCGCAGCGGATTCTTCTTCGCCCCCTCCGTGCACTTGGTGTTGCGCGCACTGCGTGCATAATGGGTTCAAGAGCATGCCGAGGAGCCGCCGAAGAACCGGGGAGAGGACACCTGCCGTGAGTGACGCACTGGATCCCGAGGTACTGGACGCAGCCGTCGAGAACGTCCACCGCGCCGGAATGCCGGGCCTGTTCGCCGAGGTGCGGGACGGCGACCAGGTCTGGCGGGGCGCCGCCGGGGTCGCCGATGTCGACACCGGCCGCCCGGTCACCGCCGACCTGCGCCACCGGGTCGGCAGCATCACGAAGACCTTCACCGCCGCCGCGGTCCTGCAGCAGGTCGAGCAGGGGCGGATCGGTCTCGACGCGCCGATCGGCCGGTATCTTCCGGGGCTCCTTCCCGACGGGCGCGGCGAGGCCGTCACGGTCCGCATGCTGATGAACCACACCAGTGGTCTCGCCGAGTACCTGCCCCACGCCTACTCGTCCCTCAAGGCGTTCCCCGCCCTCGCGGACACCGGGCCGCAGAGCCTGGACGACCACCGGTTCACCCGGTTCGACCCCGCCGAACTCATCGCACTCGGCGTCGCCGCACCCGCCGTCGGCCCCCCGGGCGGCGCTCCGGGCCTGTACTCGAACACCAACTACCTGCTCCTGGGCAAGCTCCTGGAGGAGGTGACCGGCACCAGCGCCGAGCGCTGCATCACCCGGAACGTCATCGAGCGCGCCGGACTCCGGGACACCGAGCTGCCCACCGGACCGTACGTGGGCGAGCCGCACTCGCGCCTCTACGAGTCCTGGTTCGGCATGATCGACCCACCGCGCGACTACAGCGTCTACGACATGTCGTGGGTGGGGCCGTCGGCGTCGCTGATTTCCACCGTCTCGGACCTCAACCGCTTCTTCGGGATGCTGCTGGCCGGCGAGATCGTGAGCCCGTCGTCGCTGGCGCAGATGCGGCGTACCGTGCCGGTGGTCTCCCAGGAGGGGCGGACCATCGAGTACGGTCTCGGCCTGCACCCGACACAGACGCCCGGTCAGGACACCTTCTGGGGCCACGGCGGCACGGCCTGGGGCGCCGGGGCGCTGGCCGTGATCAGCGCCGACGGCAGGCGCCGCGTGGCCGTCGCGGTGAACCTCCAGAGGTGGAACGCACTCGACTCGGCGGGCAGGCCGCGGCCCCATCCCATCGACGACGCGCTCGCGGCCTTCCACCGCGTGGCGATGTACGGCTGACCAAGGCGCGCCGGCCCGAGGCGTCAGCCCGTGTGCAGGACCCGCAGGCGGCCGGGGTCCGCCGGATCCCGGTCCACGACCTGCACCGGCGCCCAGACCCATTGCCACACGCCGATGTCCGGCGTCCGGGAGAACCGGATCCGCCCCCGGGTGCCCTCGGCCGAGACGCTCGCCCACGATTCGGGGGTCCACGCCCGGTCCGGGCCCTGCGAGCGCAGCATGCCGGCGAGGACCGTCACCGTGTCGTAGCCCTCGAAGGCGACGAAGGAGGGCGCTTCGGCCAGCCGCTCGCGCAGCGCCGTTGCGACCCGTTCACCAAGCGGGCCCAGGCGTTCGGGCAGGTAGCGCAGGAAGGGAACCGCGGCGCCGTCCGCGCCCAGCGACGTCGCCCATCCGGTGAACTCCGGCTGCCCGGCCGGGGCGCCGATCATGACTCCGGCCAGGCGCCGGTCCCGGCGCACGGAGCGGACGATCGACACGGCCGGCTCGGGGTGACCGACCAGGAGGAGGAGGGCGGTCGCGTGCCGGCCGGCGAGCGTGTCGCACACCGACGCGGCGGTCGAGTCGCGCACGTCGATGTCGACGACGGTGCCGCCGTGCGGCGCGAGGTGGTCACGCAGGATGCGGGCGCCAGACGCCCAGTAGACGCTGCTCGGGTCGATGGCCACGGCGATGCGGCGGTGGCCCGCGGCGAGGAGATGGTCCGCGTAGATCCGCCAGCCGTGGGACTGCGCCGGGGCGAGGCGCGCGACCCACGGCGTCGGCTGTTCGGTGAGCGTGTCGAGCACGGCCGAGGCGCACAGGAACGGCACGCCCAGGGCATCGGCCCTGGCGGCAGCGGCACGCGCGACGACGCTGTGGTACTCCCCCGCCACGGCGGCCACGCCCAGCCCGGCCAGTTCCTCCACGGCCGCGGCGGCCCGGTGGGGATCGGCCGCGGTGTCCCGCACCACCAGCGCCACCGGCCTGCCCATGATGCCGCCGGCGTCGTTGACTTCGCGTACGGCCAGTTCCATCCCGGCGAGCAGGTGCCGGCCCGCCTCGTCCCAGCCCGGCCGGGTCAGCGGCACGAGAGCCCCGATCCGGACGTGCCCGTTCGTCTCGTCCCGCCCCGGCAGAGTCTCTTGCGTCACCATGCCGGTCATTGCATCCACCCCCCGCCGTCGACGGCAACCGATTATGCGTTCCGCGAGCCCCTGGTTAAGTTGGCCGGCATGCCGCTGCCTCCGGAGGTCCACCGGACCACGTCCGTATTCCTGTCCGCGATCGACGCGTCCGCGCCGGGACTGGTCCGGGGGCTGTACCTGTGCGGCTCACTCGGTTTCGGCGAGTTCTTCCCCGACCGCAGTGACGTCGACTTCGTGAGCGTGCTGGCCGAGCGCCCGGACCGGGCCGCGCTGGCGGCGCTCGCCGCAGCGCACGAGACCGTCCGGCGGGAGCACCCCCGCCCCTTCTTCGACGGTTTCCACGCGGTGCGCGAGGACCTGGTCGGACCACCGGAGCACTGCCCCGACCTGCCCTGCACCCGGATGGGGGTCTACGAGGAGGCCGGGCGGTTCGGCATCAACCCCGTCACCTGGCACGAGCTGGTCCGGCACGGCGTGAAGGTCCGCGGCCCGGCGCTCACCGAGGCTGAGGTGCACGTCGACGACGCCGCGCTGCGTGCCTTCAGCCACGACAACCTGTCGAGCTACTGGTCGCACGTGCACCGGGAGTTGGTCGAGAGTCCGGCGGAGGCTGCCGAGCCGGACGCCGTGGAGTGGTGCGTGCTCGGTGTCAGCCGCCTGCATCACCTCCTCTCGACGGGTTCCCTCACTTCCAAGAGCGGCGCGGGACGGTACGCCCTGAACGCCTTCGATGCTCGCTGGCACCCGATCGTCCTCGAGGCCCTGCGGGTGCGAGAGTCCACCAGCGCTCCGTCCGTCTACGACGCGATCCCCGAACGCCGGGCCGACGACACGATCGCGTTCACCGCCATGGTCATCGGGGCCGGACTCGCCCACGGCGCCCGGCGGGACTGAGGATTCGGCGAAGTCGGTTCGGCCGACAGGGGGTTGTGGCAGTATCCGCTGTCATGTCACCGCTCGGCACGTTCCTGCCCGCCCCGTGGTCGCACCCGGCCGGTCGTCGTCTGTTCGTGGTGTTGCTCGTGCTGCTCCTGGCGGTGGGTACGCCGGCGGGTGTGTCCGGTGCGGCAGCCGGGGGCGGCGGGTCCGCGGCGACGCCCGATCGCGCCCGCTACGACGTGGACCTGCGCTCCGACGCCGACGGCGGCCGCTGGACGGGGCGACAGCGAGTGTCCTTCCGCAATGCGTCGGAGCGGCCGCTGCGCGAGGTGTACCTGCGCCTGTGGGGCAACGGCGAGGACGGGTGCGGCACACCCGGCACACCCGGTGCGCCCGGCGTGCCCTCGCCCGTCGTCGTGTCGGGTCTGCGCGGCGGGACGGCGGACCCGCTCACGGTGAACTGCACGGCTCTGCGCATCGCCCTGCCGAAGCCCCTCGCGCGGGGGGAGCGGGCGTCCGTGGCCTTCGACGTCTCCGTCACGGTGCCCGACCGCAATGCCCGCTTCGGCCGCGAGGGCGCCTTCCGCTTCCTCGGCAACGCCCTGCCGGTGCTCGCCGTGCACGACGCCGCGGGCTGGCACCTCGACCCGTACGTGGCCGTCGGCGAGAGCTTCTACGCCCTCGCCGGTGACTTCAGGGTCCGCCTCGACCACCCCTCGGGCATGGCGGTGCCCGCGACGGGCCGCAACAGGACCCGCCCGGGGGCCCCGGGACGTTCGGTGACCCTCAGCCTCGCGGAGCGCGTGCGGGACTTCGCCTGGGCGGCGGGGCCGTTCCGCACGGCGGCCCAGACCACGCCCGGGGGTGTGCGCGTGAAGTCGTTCTGGGCGCCCGGCACACCCGCCGCGGGCGTCCGCCTCGCCCGCGCGGAAGCCGTCGCCGCCGTCGACCGGTTCGGCCGCGAGTTCGGCCGCTATCCCTACGGCGAGGTCGATCTCGTGATGACCAGCGGGTTCGGTGGCGGTATGGAGTATCCCGGCCTCGTCCTGCTCGGCACCACCGAGGAGGGCAACGCCGTCGTCCACGAGCTGGCGCACCAGTGGTGGTACGGCATCGTCGGCAACGACCAGTACGCCTCGCCGTGGCTGGACGAGAGCTTCGCCCAGTACGCCAACTTCCGCTTCTACGGCCTGGAGACGCGCGACTGCTGGTCGGACGTCTACTGGCCCGACGACGGCGCCGAGCTGACCGCCTCCATGGACTACTGGTCGCGGCACCGCGGCGAGTACCACCTCGTCTACACGGCCGGGCCCTGCGCCCTGGCCGACCTGGAACGCACCCTCGGCGCCGACGCCATGGCCCGGCTCCTCGAGCGCTACGCCCGGGACCACTGGTACGGCGTCTCCACCACGGAGGACTTCAAGCGGGCCGCCCAGTCCATGACGGACGAGGACCTCGGCCCCTTCTGGGAGAGCCACCGCATCCGGTGACGGGGCCTCAGGTGACGTCCAGGTCGGCGTACAGCAGGTCGTGGTCCGAGTGCGACGTACGGACCACGCGGTGCTCGCGCGGGGCGACGCCGCGCAGGAAGACGTAGTCGAACTTGCTCTGCCAGTCCGTGGTCGGCTCGCAGGTGCCGCCGGGCGCGGGGTGGCACTGCGGGTCGGTGTCCGTGGCCAGGGACCACATGGGGTCGAGTTCGGAGGCTTCCGGTACGGCGTTGAAGTCGCCGACGACTATGGCGCGTTCGTGCCGGGCGACCTCCTTGGCGAGTACGCGGACCTGGTCCGTCCGGAACTCCTCCTGACGGCGCTGGGCGAGGTGCGTGTTGAACACCCGGACGGACCGGCCGCCCACCTCGGTGGTGACCGCGAGGTATCCGCGGTCCTCGGAGCCGCCGTCGGGGTACTCGACGTTGACCGCGTCCGTGATCGGCGCCGCCGAGAGGATGGCCTGGCCGAAGCCCCCGGGATTCCACGGCGCTCCCCCGCAACGGCTCCAGTTCTGCAGGACCGATCCGTGTGCGACGTGGTAGACGAGCCCGTGGAAGGCCTCCAGGTAGTCCCGGATCCTGTCGACGTCACGTGCGCAGGCTTCCTGCATGCCGATGACCTGGGGCGCGTGTGCGGCTATCTCCGCGGCCCGGTCGAGGTTGCTCGCGTCGCAGGGGTTGCACAGGTTCCACGTCATGACCCGGTCGGGTACGACGTCCTTGACGGCTTCGACGGGCAGCGACCTGCCGGACAGGGCACCGCCGGGTGCACTGGGCCCCACCAGTGCCACGCAGGCCAGCGCCACCGCGCAGACGAGCAATCGCGAGCCGCCCCATTTGAGCACCGCCGCCTCCTCGGTGTGGACACACATGGCAACCGCCGTTCCCACCGACGAGGTTATGGCACCGCGGGGCGGGCCCCGGCACCGCCCGGCCCCCGCCTCGTCCGGCGTCCCGGGAGCGGCCGACGCCCCGCCCGAGCCCTGCGCCACAACCACGGGTTGGGCAGCCCTATGCTCGCCCCCATGGATACCGAGGCGGTGCGATCGTTCGTCCGCGCGGCCGAGCTGGGCCAGCTGCGGCACGCGGCCGACGAACTCGGCGTGACGCAGCAGGCCGTCTCGAAACGGATCGCGGCCCTGGAGCGCGCGCTGGACGTCCGGTTGTTCACCCGCACCCCCCGAGGGGTCGAGCTGACGCTGGACGGGCAGGCCTTCCTGCCGCACGCCCGGAACATCGTCGCGAACGTCGACCGCGCCGTCACCGCGATCCGACGGGGCTCGCGGGCGCTGCGGATCGACGTGCTCGGCCTGCGGTCCGCGCAGGCCGTCGTCCTGCACGACTACTGGCGTTCACATCCCGGAACCGCACTCGACGTGGTGACACTCAAGGTCGACGACCCGCGTCTGGCGGTGGCCGCCGTGCGGGCGGGGGACGTCGACGCCTCCTTCCGCTCGGTCACCGACCCGGCCGCGCTGCCGCCCGAGGTGCGGATGATCCACGCGTTCCACTCCCCGCTGGAACTCGTCGTCGGCCCGAGACACCCGCTCGCCTCCACACGCACCGTGACACCGGCCCGGCTGCGCGGGCACCGGATCTGGGTGCCCGGTATCGCCCCGGGCAGCGAATGGGCGGAGTTCTACCAGCAGCTCACCGCCGAGTTCGGCCTCCGGGTGGACGCCGCGGGCCCCAACTTCGGCAACGAGGTACTCCTCGACATCCTCGCCGACTCCGACGACGTGGCCACCCTCGTGGGCTCGCGCGACCGGTACGTCTGGCCGACCGGTCACGATCTGCGCCGCATCCCGATCGCGGGTCCGACGCTCGCCTACCCGCTTTCGCTCCTCCTCCCCCGGGAGAATCCGCACCCGGGGCTCAGGGCGGTCGTCAACCACTTCGCGAACCTGGCCCCGCTGCCCGAGGACACCTGGCTGCCCTCCTGGGCGACGGACCGGCCGGAGTAGACCCCGCCGGCCCACCGGCCGGAGCAGACCGCCGACCCACCTCGGCGCGCTGCTCACCCGCAGCGGCCGAAGGCCCGCGGCACCGACACGATCCGGCTGGGCCCGTGCTACTGGTCGACGATCGCCTCGACGATGCGCATCAACCGCTCCCCCGCCCGGTCGATGCTTGCGTTCTGCGTGCTGACCTGCGCCCCTTCGAGGACGAAGGTGATCTGGGCCGCGACCTGTTCGGGGTCGGGCATCCCCGCCTCGGCACACATGCCGACCAGCCTGCGGGTCTGGCGGGCCTTGTGCTCCTCGATCACCCGTCGCGCGGGGTGGGAGTGGTCGGGCAGCTCGGCGAGGGAGTTGATGAAGGGGCAGCCCCGGTGCGAGAGCCCCGGCAGCCCGTCGGCGATGAAGCGGGCGAGGCCCAGGATCTGCTCCCGGGGCCGGCCGGGATGTTCGGCCTCGACGCGGTCGAAGGCCGCCTGGTACTCGGCGGCCAGGATCCGCAGCCATTCGGCGACGAGTGCGTCCTTGGTCTCGAAGTGCCGGTAGATCGCCATCTTGGTGGTCTCGGCCCGCTCGGCGATCGCCTGGACCCCCACGCGTCGGATGCCCTCGCCCTGGAAGAGCTCCTCGGCCGCGTCGAGGATGCGCTCGCGGGGCGGCAGCTTCGCCACTCTGCCCGGTCTGGCGGCGGTCGATGTCATGCCTGCTCCGTGATGTCCGGTCGATGGGGCCCCTCGCTGCTCTGCTACGGTACCAGCCCGTCCCGCTCGATACCGCTCGGTATCGTTCGGGACTCACAGGTATCTTCCGATCCACCCAGGAGTGACAGTGAAAGTGTCCGAGTACGTACGCCACGACGCGGTGGGCCTCGCGGAACTGGTGGCCAAGGGCGAGGTGACCCCCGCCGAGGTGGAGGCCGCCGCACACGAGGCTGTGCGGCGGGTCAACCCGCGGATCAACGCCGTCGTGGAGACCTGGCCGGCCGACGACCGGCCCGCCCCGGGCAGCACGCCGCTGGCCGGCGCGCCCTTCCTGATCAAGGACTTCGGGGTCGCCATGGAGGGCCGGCGCACGGAGCTGGGCAGCCGACTCGCGGCCGGGCACGTCGCCCGCTCCGACTCCTTCCTGATGCGGCGCTTCCGCCGCGCGGGCCTCGTGACCCTCGGGCGTACCGCGACACCGGAGCTGGCCTACAGCATCACCACGGAGCCGGTGCTGTACGGCCCGACCCGCAATCCGTGGGACCCCCGGCGCGGCGCCGGGGGATCCAGCGGTGGCGCGGCCGCGGCCGTGGCGGCCGGAGCGGTCCCCCTCGCCCACGCGACCGATGCCGCCGGCTCGCTGCGCATCCCCGCCGCGTACAACGGCCTCTTCGGGCTGAAGCCCACCCGCGGCCGGGTCTCCATGGGCCCCGCTCTCGACGAGGGATTCAACGGCCTGGCCGTCCAGGGCGGTGTCAGCCGCACCGTACGGGACAGCGCGGCGCTGCTCGACCTGATACGCGGTCCGGAGCCCGGCGACCCCTACTTCGCCGAACAGCCGTCCCGCCCCTACGCGGAGGAAGTCACGCGCCCGCCGGGCTCGCTGCGGATCGGGGTCCTGGCGCGGGCCTGGGGCGGGCGCCCCACCGCCGCCCCGGTGGCCGAGGCGCTGGAGCGCACCGTGCGGCTGCTCGAATCCCTCGGACACCGCACGGAGGAGGCCGCGGTCGGCCTCGGCGCCGACTGGGAGGAGTTCGTGCTGGCCAACGCCCGTCTGTCGACCGCGAATCTCGCGGCCTCGGTCGACGACCTGTCGGCGGCGCTGGGCCGGCCCGTCGACTCCTCGTTCCTCGAACCGGCGACGCTGGCCGCCCACCGCTACGGGCAACGGGTCAGCGGCCCGCAGTTCGTCACCGCCCTCGCGATCCGCAACCGCGTCGCCCGCGGCCTGGCGCGGTACTTCGGCACCTACGACCTGCTGCTCACCCCCACCCTGCCGGAGCCGCCCCCGCCGCTGGGCGCCTACGGCGCGGGCGCGGAGGCGCTCGACGGGCTCGGCTGGATCGAACGGCTCAACGACCACTCCCCGTTCACCATGGCGTTCAACGTGGCGGGCACACCCGCCATGTCCGTGCCGGTGACGGCCGACAGCGGCACCGGTCTCCCGATCGGTATGCAGTTCGCCGCCGGTTACGGCCTCGAAGGTCTCCTCTTCCGCCTCGCCGGCCAGCTCGAACAGGCACAGCCGTGGTCCGACCGCGTCCCCGCCGTGTGGGCGGGAGACTCCCCCGTTCCGTCAAGCCATCAGCTGGACGGATAGAACCGGAGGGACAGAAGTCGGGCGCACGGGGCGGCGCGGGTGCGGAATATGGGGTGCCCGCCCGCGCCCGGGGCGTTATCTTCGAGGCATGAACGTCATCGGCAGGAACATCTTCGCGACCGCGCGAGCGACCAGCTCGCCGGTTGCCGCCGCCTGACCTTCCCCCTTTCCCACCGGCGACCGGAAACGGTTCGTCGGTGGTTCACGTGGCGCTCCGCCACCTTCGCCCAGGTGCGAGGACCGCACGGTTCCGTTCTCCGGTGCCTCTCCCGCCCCGAAGCGAAGGAGTCACCCCATGGACACCGAGCACGTCCTCCGCACGTTCGTCGAGTACTACGAGGATCAGGGCCATCGCCGGATCACCGGCTCGACGCTGCTGCCCGAGCCGGGCGATCCCGTGCTGTTCACCAGCGCCGGCATGCATCCGCTCACCCCGTACCTGGAAGGCCGCCCCCACCCGCTGGGCCGGCGGCTGGTCAACGTACAGCGCTGTCTGCGCACCACGGACCTGGACGAGGTCGGGGACAGCACGCATCTGACGGTCTTCGAGATGCTCGGCACGTGGTCGCTGGGCGACTACGAGGGCTCGCGCAGCCTCGACTGGGCCCACCGGCTGCTCACCGAGGGCCTCGGGGTCGACCCGGGCCTGCTGCACGCCACCGTGTACGGGGGCGGTGAGCAGGTCGGGCCGGACACCGAGTCGCTGCGGCTGTGGCAGGAGCGCGGCGTTCCCGTGGAGCGGACGGTGGACGACAACTGGTGGTCCAACGGGCCGGTGGGCCCGTGCGGACCCGACTCGGAGATCTTCCTGTGGAGCGGTGACACCCCGCCCCGGTCCACGCCCACCGGCGACGACCGCTGGGTGGAGGTGTGGAACCACGTGATGATGCGCCACCGCCGACTGGACGACGGCCGCCTCGTGCCGCTTCCACAGCGCAATGTGGACACCGGCCTGGGCCTGGAGCGCCTCGCCATGCTCCTTCAGGGCAAGTCGTCGGTCTTCGAGTGCGACGTCTTCGAGCCGTGGCGACGCCTGCTGCCCGTCCTGTGGCCGTTGGACGAACCGTCGTTCCGGGTGGTCTGCGACCACCTCCGGTCGGCCGTCGTGATCGTCGGCGACGGTGTCCGCCCGTCCAACACCGGCCGGGGCTACGTGCTGCGGCGCCTGGTGCGGCGGCTGCTCACCGTGCTGTGGCGGGACGATCCCTCGCGCGGGCTCGGTGACCTGCCGGACGAGTTGATCACGCACACCCTGGACCACTTCCGGCAGGACGGCGACCCCGGCCTCCCCGGCCTCGTGCGGCGCCTGCTGGTGGAGGAGGAGCGCCGGTTCCGGCGGCTCCTGGACCGCGGCCGGAACGTGCTCGCCCGGCCCCGTTTCCGGGGCCCGCTGGGAGAGGAGGACTTCCACTACCTCCATGACACCCACGGTCTGCCGCGCGAGCTGGTGACGAGCCTGCGCGAGGGCGAGTACCCGGAAACGGAAGGTGTGGGGGCCGTGCGGTCGTGACGCGCCGTCACCCGGTGCGGCGTGTGGGGCGCCGGCGGCGCTGGACGGCTCCGTAGGTCTCTTCGAGGGCGGTGGTCGCCGCGTCGTAGGAGCGCTGGGCGACGCCGACGAAGAGGCAGTCGATGACGGCCAGTTGGGCGATGCGGCTGACGGTCGCTCCGGAGCGGAACGGTGTTTCCCGC
Organism: Streptomyces violaceoruber; assembly: GCF_033406955.1. Taxonomy (NCBI): domain Bacteria; kingdom Bacillati; phylum Actinomycetota; class Actinomycetes; order Kitasatosporales; family Streptomycetaceae; genus Streptomyces; species Streptomyces violaceoruber. The sequence goes on from NZ_CP137734.1 coordinate 224,285, forward strand.
GCGCAGGTCGTCAGCACCAGGTCGGCGCCGGTCGCGAGCGTGGAGCCCGGGTCGTTGGTCAGGGCGATGGTGGTGGCTCCGCGTTCGGCCGCGGCCTGGAGGGGCTCGGTGGTGTCCTCGGTCTCCCCGGAGTGGGAGACGGCCAGGGCCACATCACCGGGCCCCAGCAGGGCCGTCGCGGTGAGCGCCGCGTGCCGGTCGCTCCAGATGAAGGCCATCCGGCCTATGCGGTGCAGCTTCTGGTGCAGATCCTGGCCGACGAACGCGCTGGCCCCCACGCCGAAGATATCGACCCTGCGGGCCTTGGCCACCGCGTCCACCGCCCGGCCCAGCGCGTCGACGTCGAGTGCGGCGCCCGAGTCCTCCAGGGCCCGCACCTCGTTGTAGATGATCTTGCTGACTATCCGGTCCAGCGAGTCCGTCGGACTGATGTCGGTGCCGCCCTGCGCCGCCCGCTCGCCGCCCAGCGCGTGCTCCCGCGCGGCGGCGGCCGCCAGCGCCAGGCGCAGCTGGGGGTAGTTGCCCGTGCCGATCGTGCGGCAGAACCGCATCACGGTGGCCGCCGAGGTGCTCGCCCGCTCCGCCAGCGCGTGGATGGACAGTTCCGCGACCTGTCCGGGGTCGGCGAGGACCGCGTCGGCCACCCGCCGCTCCGAGGGGGCCAGGGAGGGCCGGGCGGCGCGGACGCGCGTGAGGACGTCGGCGAGCGGGGCGTCCTGGGCGGACGGCTCCGGCGCGCGGGACGAGGACTGGCGGACCATGGCCCCTCCTGGAAGTGGTGAGCACAGGGTAATGGGACGGCCCGAGGGGGTCAAAAAGTTACGCACTGAACAACCTGACGTTACTTATTGACATCCGGAGGGCGGCGTTCCCATACTCGGACGGCGATCCGCACCGGTCACCGACGACCTGGTGGCTCTCGACGTGCCGGGTCACTCGGGCAAAGGGCAAGCCGTATGACTTCAGTAGTGGCGGTAGATCTCGGGAAGACCGGTTGCCGCGCCATGCTGTGGAACAGCGCCGACTCGTCACGGGCCGTCAACTCCGTGGCCGGTGCCCCCGGGCTGGCGGCGCCCGACGGGGTGACCGCGGCGCGTGCGGCCGTGCGCGCCGCCGTCGAACCGCTCCTTCGGGAAGCGGGCGGCGCCCGGCCGGAGTCCGTCCTCGTGGGCGCCGCCGGAGCGGCTTCGGCCCCCGCGGCCGCCCGATCCCTGGTGGGTGCCCTTCTGGAGGATCTGCCCGTCCGGGAGGCTGCTGTCACCAGCGACGCCGTCACCGCCCACGCCGGCGCGCTCGGCGGCCGGGCGGGGGTGGTGCTCGCGATCGGTACCGGGGCCGTCGCCGTCGGCATCGGCGCCGACGGGACGTACGCACGCGTCGACGGCTGGGGCCCGCTGCTCGGTGACGACGGCAGCGGCGCCCGGATCGGCACGGCCGGGTTGCGCGCGGCCCTGCGCGCCCACGACGGGCGGGGCCCGGACACCGTGCTGCTGGACGCCGCCGCCGGCCTCTTCGGTGACCTCGAACGGCTGCCGGCGACCGTCGGACGGGACGGCAATCCGGCACGTACGGCCGCCACGTTCGCCCCCGAGGTGGCCCGCGCCGCCGACGCGGGGGACGCCGTGGCATCGGCGATCGTCCGGGACGCGGCCGCGGACCTGGCCGAGACCGCGCTCGCGGCGGCCCGCCGGATCACCGCGGGCGGCGAGCCGCTGCCGGCGGCCGTCACCGGTGGGCTGACCGGTCTCGGCCCGGCCCTGATGGCGCCGCTGACCGCCGCCCTCACCGGTTCCGGACTCCCCGTGCGGCTCACGTCCGCGCTCGGCGACCCCCTGGACGGGGCCCGCCTGCTGGCGCTGGACCGCGCGACCCCTCACACCTCCCTCGTCGTCCGCGTCCGCCGGACGACCGCCAACCCCTCCCCCACGCCGGCGACCCCACCGGCCAGTGTCTAGGAGCAAGCGTGCGCCAGCTCGACCTCGTGGTGATCGTGGTCTATCTGATCGGGATCGCCTGGATCGGCCTGCGGAAGGCAGGCCGGCAGAAGTCGGCGAAGGACTACTTCGTCGGTGAAGGCCACATGCCGTGGTGGACGGTCTCCTTCTCCGTCGTCGCCACGGAGACCAGTGTGCTGACGGTGATCAGCGTCCCCGGCGGCGCCTACAGCGGCCAGGGATTCGGCAACGTCGAACTCGCCCTGGGCTACGTCGTCGGACGCGTCGTCGTGGCCACGGTGCTGATCCCCCTCTACAAGCGCGGCGGCTTCGTCAGCGCCTACCAGTACCTGGGCGACCGGTTCGGGCTGAAGCTCCAAGGGCTCGCCTCGGTGACCTTCGTGTTCACCCGGCTCCTGGCCGAGGGCGTGCGGCTGTTCGCCTCCGCCATCCCGATCAAGCTGCTGCTCGACGAGTTCGGGGTGCACGCGAGCTACCGCGCGATCATCATCGTGATCACCCTCATCACCGTGGTCTACACGTACCTGGGCGGCATCAAGGCGGTCATCTGGACCGACGCCATCCAGATGGTCCTCTACCTCGGCGGCGCGGTCCTCGCCGTGGCCGTGCTCTCCGCCCACGTCGGCGGTGACGGCTACGCACGTGCACTGGACGCCGGGAAGTTCCAGCTCTTCGACACCGACTTCAACCTGGCCCACATCCTCACCAGCCCGTTCGCCCTGCCCACGGCCATCATCGGCGGCGCCATCTTCGCCATGGCCTCGCACGGCTCCGACCAGCTGATCGTCCAGCGCGTGCTGGCGACGCGGACGCTGCGCGAGGGCCAGAAGGCCATGATCGCCTCGGGTGTCTTCGTCACCGTTCAGTTCGCCGCGTTCTCCCTCGTCGGCGCGCTGCTGTGGTCGTACAACGAGGGCAGGTCCTTCGCCGAGCTGGGCCTGTCCAGCTCGGACAACCTCTACCCCGAGTTCATCCTGCACGGGCTGCCCGTGGTGGTCTCGGGCCTGCTGGTGGCCGGCATCCTGGGCGCCGCGATGGGCTCGCTGTCCTCGGCGCTGAACTCCATGTCGAACTCGACGGTCGCCGACATCATCCACAGCTTCTTCCGCAGTACACCCTCCGAGGAGGCGCTGCTCAGGCTCGCCCGCTGGATGACGCTGGTGTGGGCGACGCTCATGGCCGTCTTCGCCTGCGCGTTCAGCGCGAGCACCGGCAACGTGTACCTGACGGGCCTGACCATCGCGGGCTACACCTACGGCGCACTGCTCGGCGCCTTCCTGCTGGGACGGCTCGTCAAACGGGCCAACGAGGTCGACTCCGTCGTGGCCTTCCTGGTCACCATCGGGGTGATGACGTACATCGTGCGCGGCGTGAAGATCGACGTCACCACCGGCGGGACCACGGTGTCCCAGGCGATCGCGGCCCAGTGGCTGGTGCCGATCGGCGTGCTGATCACCCTGCTCGTCGGCGGTGTGCTGAGCCTGTTCCACCGGGCCCCGGAGCCCTCGGCGGTCACCGCACTCGACGAGGAGCCGGGCGACGGACCCGACCGGCTGACCACGACGGCCGGGCGGAAGTGACCTCGTCCCGCCCGCTCAACCCCCGCAGGAGTACATCGTGCGTGTGATCGGCCTGATGTCGGGCACGTCCTACGACGCCGTCGAGGCGGCCGCCGCGGACCTCGAACTGGAGGGCGAGGCCCTGGTGATGCGCCCGCTCGGCCATCTCTCCGCCCCCTACCCGGACGGGCTGCGGGACCTGATCGCGGACAGCCTGCCCCCGGCGGCCGCGACCGTCCGGACCGTGGCCCGGCTCGACACCGGCATCGGGCAGGCCTTCGCCGACGTGGCCGTGCGGGCGGTGCGCGAGCTGTGCGGGGGCGCCGCCGATCTGGTGGTCTCGCACGGGCAGACCCTGTACCACTGGGTGGAGGACGGCGCCGTGCGCGGCACCCTCCAGCTCGGCCAGCCCGCCTGGATCGCCGAGGCGACCGGTCTGCCCGTCGTCTCCGACCTGCGCGGCAGGGACGTCGCGGCCGGCGGTCAGGGGGCGCCGCTGGTGGCCATGACCGACGTCCTGGCCATGGCGGCGCTGCCCGGCGTCCCCGCCGCCCTCAACCTCGGCGGGATCGCCAACGTCACCGTCGTCGCCCCGGGCGCCGAGCCGCTGGCCTTCGACACCGGGCCGGCCAACGCGCTGATGGACGCCGCCGTACGGCACTTCACCGGCGGTGCGGCCGCCTTCGACGAGGACGGGCGCCGGGCCGGGGCCGGCCGGGTCGATCCGGGGCTGCTGCGGGTGCTGCTGGACGACCCGTACTACGGCAGGCCGGCTCCGAAGAGCACCGGCAAGGAGCAGTTCCACCTGCCGTATCTGCTGGCGGCGCTCGCGGCGGCGCCCGTGGCGGAACCCGACGACGTCCTGGCGACCCTGGCCCGGCTCACCGCCGTCACGGTGGCCGACGCCTGCCGGGCGCACGGCGTGACGCGGCTCGTCGTGTCCGGCGGTGGCGCGCGCAACCCCGTGCTGATGGGCATGATCGCCGGGGAGCTGCCCGGGGTGGACCTCGGTTCCAGCGACGCGCTCGGGCTGCCGTCCGACGCCAAGGAGGCACTTGCCTTCGCCCTCCTGGGCTTCCTGACCGTCAACGGCCTGCCCGGCGCGATCCCCTCGGGGACGGGTGCGCGCCGGGCGTCACTGCTCGGCAGCATCACGCCCGGGCGGGAGCCCCTGCGGCTGCCCGAGCCGGCCGGCGAGCCGCCCCGGGTGCTGCGCGTCGTCGGCGGGCCCTGAGCACTTCCGGGGCGGGGGACGCCTCAGCCGAGGTCGCCGGTGCGGGCCCGCCGCCACAGGTCGACGTCACCGTCGACGACCGCGTACTCGTCGATCTCGGCCAGTTCGTCGTCGTCGAAGGACGGGTTGGCCAGAGCGGCGACGTTCTCCTCCAGCTGCTCGGGCCGGGAGGCACCGATCACCAGCGAGGTGACGCGCGGGTCGCGCAGCGCCCAGGCGAGCGCCATCTGCGCCAGGCTCTGGCCCCGGCGGGCGGCGATGTCGTTCAGGGCGCGCAGCCGCCGGACGGTGTCGTCGGTGAGCCAGCCGGTCGCGAAGGACTTGCCCTGGGTGGCGCGGGACCCCTCGGGCACGCCGTCGAGATAGCGGCCGGTGAGCAGCCCCTGGGCCAGCGCGGTGAACCCGATGACGCCAAAGCCCTCGTCGGCGGCCGCGTCGAGCAGGCCCTCGGTCTCGATCCACCGGTTGAGCATGTTGTACGACGGCTGGTGGATCAGCAGCGGTGTGCCCAGGTCGCGGAGGATCGCCGCGGCCTGCCGGGAGCGCTCGGCGTCGTAGGAGGAGATGCCGACGTAGAGCGCCTTGCCCTGCCGCACCGCCGTGTCCAGCGCCGTCATGGTCTCCTCCAGCGGGGTGGAGGCGTCCAGGCGGTGGGAGTAGAAGATGTCGACGTAGTCCAGACCCGTCCGCTTCAGTGACTGGTCGAGCGAGGCGAGCACGTACTTGCGGGAGCCGCCGCCCTGGCCGTACGGGCCGGGCCACATGTCCCACCCGGCCTTGGTCGACACCACCAGCTCGTCGCGGTACGGCGCCAGGTCCTGCCGCATGATCCGGCCGAAGTTGATCTCGGCCGACCCGTAGGGCGGACCGTAGTTGTTGGCGAGGTCGTGGTGGGTGATGCCGAGGTCGAAGGCGCGCAGGGCGATCCGCCGCTGGGTCTCGAACGGCTTGTCGTCGCCGAAGTTGTGCCAGTAGCCCAGGGAGAGCGCGGGCAGGTCGAGCCCGGAGCGTCCGGTGCGGCGGTAGTGCATGCTGCCGTCGTAGCGGCTGGGGTCCGCGACGTGGTTCATGGGGGTTCTCCGGTGGGGAAGCGGGTCGGGCGGCCCGCGCCGCGTGACCGTCCGGCCGCGGCGGGATCGCGGGCGCCGTCAGTTTCTCACCGTCGTCGGCGCCGTGATCCACCTGGTCGCACTCGTCCCTCCCGGCGTCGCGGCCCCCGGCGGACCGCCGGCGGTCAGGTGGAGAGGGTGGTGACCGCGTCGACTCCGTAGGTGCGCGCGTAACCGTTCTCCGTGCCCACCAGGAGGTCGACGACCTCGAAGTACCGGTCCCAGAAGGGCGTCTCGCGCAGGGCGTCGACGAGGAGCTGGTAGGCGTGGTGGTCGTCGGCCTCCCAGACCCACACGTCGGTGACGCGGGCGGAGTAGAACTCCGTGTCGTAGAAGCGTGACCGGACGCCGGCGGTCCTGGCCCTGACGACGGGGACGACCTCCGTGGTGAAGGCGTGCACCCGCTCCTCGACGGTCAGGGCGAGCCACTCGGGTGTGGTCTTGACGAGCATGAAAGCGGTGACCGGGGTGTGGGCCGTCTCTTCGGGCATGGTTGCTCCCCGTTTCGGAGTGAGAGTGAGTGTGAGATGGGTGGGGGTGGGTGGAGAGTGGGGGTGAGGAGTCAGGACAGGACCACGGGCCCGAGGGTCCGGGCGACCCAGTCCTCGAAGGTGGTCGGGGTGGCCGTGTCCGGGGTGCGGGTGACGCCGGCGTCGAGGCCGTCGTCCTTGGCCCGCTTCATGTCGACGACGCCGTCCACGAAGTCCTTGTCGAGGCCGTAGCCGACCAGGGTGGAGCGCAGGTCGTCGAGCGTGTGGCGTTCGTAGCGGACGGGGCGGCCGAGCCGCTCGGTCATGATGCGGGCCAGGTCGTTGGGCGACAGGTCCCGCGGGCCGAGCACCGGGACGCTGCCGGTGCCGGTCCAGGACCGGTCGAGCAACAGGCCGGCAGCCACGGAGGCGATGTCGGCGACGGCCACGAGGGGCGACTTGCGGTCGGCGTCGAGGACGTCGGTGAAGCAACCGTGCTCCCGGATCGAGTCGGCCTCCTCCAGGAGGTTCTCGAAGAACGACGGGCTGGCCAGGGCCCGGTGGGCGACGCCGGTTTCCGCGATGAGGTCGTCCACGGCGAGGGACGCGGTGACGAGTCCCGCGCGGGCCGCGACCGGGGTGCCGCGGCCCAGGGCGGAGACGCCGACGACATGGCCGACGCCGTGCGCGACGAGCGCGTGCGCGGCGGGCCGGGTGAAGCCCCGGTAGGCGTCGTCCGGGGTGCGGGAGGAGTCCGGCGGGACGAGCCAGAAGACGGCGTCGGCGCCGTCGAAGGCCCGGTCGACGACGGCGGGGTCGCCGTGCGAGCCGGTGACCACCTCGACGCGCTCGCGCACCGGGGCGGCCAGGCGTGCGGGATCGCGCACGATCACACGCAGTTCCTCGCCCCGGGCGGGGGCGGACTCCAGGAGCAGGGGCAGCAGTCGGCGCCCGATGTTCCCGGTGGGGGCAGTGATGACGATCATGAAAACCTCGTGGGTCGTTCCGTTCGGGTACGCCCACATCCTGCGGAGCCACGAAGCGTTGCCACAATGGGAACTTCAGCAAGGGATTGTTGCCTGGAACGGAATAACACTGGTGAACAGCACAGATCCGACCGCGCCGGTCATCGACGCCAACCTCGCCGTGGCGCTCGACGCCCTGCTGGCCGAGCAGAGCGTCACCCGCGCCGCCGCCCGCATGCGCACCTCCCCCGCGGCCATGAGCCGCACCCTCGGCCGCCTCCGCCGGCTCCTCCAGGACCCCCTGCTGGTCCGGGCGGGGCAGACCATGGTGCCGACCCCGAGGGCACTGGCCCTGCGGGACGAGGCCGCCACGGTCGTACGCCGGCTCGGCGCGCTGCTGACCCCGGCCACCGGCGTCGACCCGGCCACGCTGCGCAGCACCTTCAGCCTCCAGACCGCCGACCTGGTCGGCGCGGCCCTCGCCGCCGGTCTGCTGACACTGGCCGGACAGGAGGCGCCGGGGGTCTCGCTGCGGTTCCGGGCCGAGGAGTTGGAGGCCGGGCCGGCCCTGCGCGACGGCCGGGTGGACCTGGAGGTCGGGGCGATCGACCACGTGGATCCCGAGACGCGGGTCGAGGAGCTGGTCACCCTGCGGATGACGGCGGCCGTCCGGCCCGGCCACCCGCTCACCGAAGGACCCTTGACCGCGGCGCGGTTCGCCGCCGCCGAGCACGTCGGGGTCAGCCGCCGCGGCCGGTTCGACGGTCCGGTCGACGCCGCCCTGGCCGAGCACGGCCTCAGCCGCCGGGTCTCCGTCGTCCTCCCGGGACATCTGGCCGCACTGTCCCTCGCCGCCCGCACCGACGTCGTCGCGCTGGTGCCCGCCGCGCGGGACGAGGCCGACTTTTCCCCCAGTCCCCTCACCGAGCAGGCCCGGGTCCTCGGACTGCGCCTCCTCGACATCCCGCTGCCGCTGCCGCCGGTGACCATCGGCATGGCCTGGCACCCCCGGCACACCGCCGACGGCGCGCACCACTGGCTGCGCGCCGCTGTCCGCCGGGTGCTGCGTGCCGAGCCGTCCGCCCGGCGCGGGTAGTCGGGGAGGGAACGGGCGGGACAGGGTGCCGATCCGTCTTCCCCACCACCGCACCGGCCACCCCGCCGCACCGGCCGCCCCGCCGCACCGGCCACCCCGCCGCATCGGTCGCACCCGCCCCCGCTCCGCTTGCGGGGGCCGGGCGGCGGCGGAGACTGATACGGACGACGGCACTCCGGAAGGCCTGGACGGATGGGCGAGCACGCGGTGCGTCCCGGCGCCGGGACGCGGCACGGCCGACGAGCCGACGCGCCGACGGGATCCGCCCCCTCCTCCGTCCTGCCCGGCCCGCCCCGGCACCCACACCCGCACCCGATTGGCGCGGCCGCTCCTGGGCACACGTGCCGCGGGAACCACGCGGGCCGGGGCCCCGGGCACGGCCCGGGCGTCGGCGGGACCGTTCTGCCGGACAGGGCGAAAGGGGTCCCGTGCCCCGTGTTCGAGTCGCGCGGCTCCTGGGCGTCAGCCACTCCCCGACGAAAGGCAGTCTCATGACCGACACCCCGCCCGCCACCACCACGGACTCCGGCGCACCGGCGGAGAGCGACGAACACTCGCTCACCGCGGGCCCGGCGGGTCCGGTCCTCCTCCAGGACGCCTACCTCATCGAGCAGATGGCGCAGTTCAACCGGGAGCGCATCCCCGAGCGCCAGCCGCACGCCAAGGGCAGCGGCGCCTTCGGCCACTTCGAGGTGACGCACGACGTGAGCGCCTACACCAAGGCGGCCGTCTTCCAGCCGGGCACCCGGACCGACCTGGTCGCCCGCTTCTCCACCGTCGCCGGCGAGCGCGGCAGCCCGGACACCTGGCGCGACCCGCGGGGCTTCGCGGTGAAGTTCTACACCAGCCAGGGCAACTACGACATGGTCGGCAACAACACGCCGGTGTTCTTCGTCAAGGACCCGATGAAGTTCCAGCACTTCATCCGGTCGCAGAAGCGCCGGGCGGACAGCAACCTGCGCGACCACGACATGCAGTGGGACTTCTGGACGCTCTCGCCGGAATCCGCGCACCAGGTCACCTGGCTCATGGGAGACCGCGGCATCCCGCGCACCTGGCGCCACATGAACGGCTACACCTCCCACACCTACATGTGGATCAACGCGTCGGGCGAGCGCTTCTGGGTGAAGTACCACTTCAAGACCGACCAGGGCATCGAGTACTTCACCCAGCACGAGGCCGACCAGATGGCGGCGGCCGACACGGACTACCACATGCGGGACCTCTTCGAGCACATCCGCGACGGCGACTTCCCGAGCTGGACGCTGCACGTGCAGGTCATGCCGTACGAGGAAGCCGCGGGCTACCGGTTCAACCCGTTCGACCTGACGAAGGTGTGGCCGCACGGCGACTACCCCCTCATCCCGGTCGGCCGCATGACGCTGGACCGGAACCCGACGGACAACCACGCCGAGATCGAGCAGGCGGCCTTCCAGCCCAACAACCTGGTCCCGGGCATCGGCCCGAGCCCGGACCGCATGCTGCTGGCCCGGCTCTTCTCGTACGCCGACGCCCACCGCTACCGGATCGGCGCGAACTACCAGCAGCTTCCCGTGAACGCCCCGGTCGTCGACGTCCGCACCTACTCCAAGGACGGCGCGATGGCGTACCGGAAGACCACCGATCCGGTCTACGCGCCGAACTCCAAGGGCGGCCCCGCCGCCGACACCGAGCACTTCGGCACGCCGCCCAGCTGGGAGACGGACGGGTCCATCACGCGCACGGCCTACGTCAGCCACGCCGAGGACGACGACTGGGGGCAGCCGGGCACCCTGGTCCGCGAGGTGATGGACGACGCGGCCCGGGACCGGCTGGTCGACAACGTGGTGGACCACCTCCTCAACGAGGTGACCGAACCCGTGCTCCAGCGGGCCTTCGCGTACTGGTCGAACATCGACAGGACCATCGGCGACCGCATCGCCAAGGGGGTGCGGGCGAAGGCGGGCGAGAAGGACTTCAAGGCCGCCGAGCAGCGCAATCCGGCCCGGCAGGCCATGCAGGACAAGGCCTGAGTCCTCCCGCTGTTCTCCGCTCCGACGGGGCGTGCGCCGACCGGCGCACGCCCCGTCGCGCATGACCGGCGAGTTCTCCGTCGCAGGCGGTTCCGCCGAGGTCGCGGCACCGGCTCGTCGGAGTGCGGGCTGCTAGCATCCGGGCGTGCGTTGATCTGCGGTGCGGTGGCCCCGGCCGCCGCGGACGGAGTGACCGCCCTCTCGTCGACCGGACTTCGAGGGCGGCTCGGCATGTCTCCCGTCAAGCAGTCCGGAGGTCCGCACGTGTCCGCACCGCATCCGATGACCTATGAGGCGTTCCTCGCGCACGCCACCGCCGACCCCGACGTCGTCGGTCTGGTCCTCAAGGGTTCCCACGCCCACGACGGCATGCCCACCCGGCACTCCGACCACGACGTGTACGTCGTGGTCACCGACGGGGCGCGCACCGGCCTGACCGGACTCGACGGTTTCCGCTCCGCCCGGCTGGACCTGGTGGTCGTGACGGTGACGGAGTTCGACCGGCTCGGCGGCTGGGAGCGCTACGCGATCGCGCGGGCCCGGGTCCTGCTCGACCGGCTCGGCGGGCGCGTCGCGAGGATGGTGGCCGCCAAGGGACGGCTCGGCGTCGCGGAGGCCTCGCGGGTCGCGGCCGCCCGGCTGGACGCCTACGCCAACTCGCACTACCGGTCGCTCAAGAACGCCCGGGACGGGCATCCGCTCGCCGCGCGGCTCGACGCGGCGGACAGTATCGGCTTCCTGCTGGAGCTGCTGTTCGCCCTCGACCGCCGTCCGCGCCCCTACAACAAGTACCTGGAGTGGGAACTGGACCGGTTCCCGCTGACGGGGTGGGACGGGCGCGAACTTCTGGCCACGCTCGGACGGATCACCGGGGCCGGTGGCACGGACGTGCAGCGAGAGCTGTTCGGCAGGGTCGAGGCCGCGGCGCGCGAGGCGGGACACGCGGCGACACTGGACTCCTGGGGCGACGACCTCGCGCTGATGCGTCCCGCGGCACCGCGGCGCGACCTCTGACGGTCGACCATGACAGTCGCTGACATCGCGTGTTACCTTCGATGACAGCGGCTGTCATCGAAGGACTCGGTGCCGCGCTCGTCGCCCGTACCCGCGCTCGGTCCCGGGCGGGCAGCCGCCGCATACCGACATACCTGGAGGAATCTCATGCGTGTTTTCGTCACCGGCGCCTCCGGCTGGATCGGCTCAGCCGTCGTTCCCGAGCTGATCGGGGCCGGACATCAGGTCGTGGGGCTCGCCCGTTCGGACGCCTCGGCCGAGGCGCTCACCGCGGCCGGGGCCGGCGTGGTCCGGGGCACCCTGGACGACCTCGACGTCCTGCGGCGGGCCGCCGCCGACTCGGACGGGGTCGTCCACCTGGCCTTCAAGCACGACATCGCGTTCTCCGGCGACTTCAAGGGCGCCGGCGAGGCCGACCGGCGGGCCGTCGAGGTGATCGGCGAGGCGCTCGCCGGGTCCGACCGGCCGTTCACGATCGCGTCCGGAACGCCCGCGATTCCGGGGCACGTGGCCACCGAACACGACGGCCACGACGCGGACCGGGCCGCGGCCGCCCGGGGCGACGCCCAGCACATCCGGGCCGTCACCGCCGAACTGACCGTCTCCCTGTCCGCCCGCGGTGTCCGCTCCTCCGTGGTACGGCTGGCGCCGACCAATCACGGCGAGGGGGACAACGGGTTCGTACCGGCCCTCATCGGGATCGCCCGCGGCAAGGGCGTCTCCGGGTACATCGGCGACGGCACCAACCGCTGGTCGGCCGCGCACCGTCTCGACTCCGCGCGCCTGTTCCGCCTCGCGCTGGAGAAGGCCCCCGCGGGCTCGACGCTGCACGCCGTCGCGGAGGAGGGCCTGCCGGTGCGGGACCTCGCCGAGGTGGTCGGCCGGCAGCTGGGCCTGCCGGTGGTGTCGGTCCCGGCCGCGGAGGCGGAGGCCCACTTCGGCTGGCTGGCGGGCCCCCTCGCCGCCAACCGCGCGGCTTCCAGCGTCCTGACCCGCGAGCTGCTGGGGTGGGAGCCGGTCCAGCCCGGGCTCGTCGAGGACCTGGAGCAGGGCCACTACTTCAAGTAGCCCGGTCGCCTCCCGCGGCCTCGGTCGCCTCCCGCGGCCCCGGTCGCCGCGAGGGGCCCCGGTCCGGGCCTCAGACCAGCTCGGGCTGCGGTTCCGCGGGGCGCGGCGGTTCCGGCTGCCGCGCCGGCAGGGTCTTCGCCTCCCACCGCCGGGTGGTGCGCAGGTACCCGAGGACCACGGAGGCCGCCGCGAGGAGAAGCAGCGGCCCGGCGGCCCAGGGGTACCGGGCCATCTCCACCGGCAGGTGCCGGTAGGCCACCAGCAGCACCGCGAACACCGTGGTGCCGTACGCGACCAGCCGGACGGCCGCACCGTCCCAGCCCCGCGCGGACGCCCGCATCGCGGCCTCGACCGTGAGCGCGAAGACCACGCCGGCGACGAGGTCGGCGCCGTAGTGGTAGCCGAAGCCCAGGGTCGCGGTGAGGGTGGCGACCAGCCAGAACGTGCCCGCGAACCGCATGCCCCGGGAGCCCTTGCGGGAGTGGATGAACAGCGTCGTGGCCCACGCCGTGTGCAGGCTGGGCATGCAGTTGCGCGGGGTGATGTCGTCGAACGGGATCGCGTGCGGTGCGCCGGCCGGCGGCAGCGTGTGAGGCCACAGGTTGGCCACCGCCCACTGACCGCCGTCGGCGCCGTAGGCGAAGACCGGTCCGACGACCGGGAAGACCATGTAGACGGCGGGCCCGAGCAGCCCGATGACGAGGAAGGTCCGCACGAGGTGGTGGCTCGGGAACCGGCGCTCGACCGCCACGTGGCGCAGTTGGTACAGCCCGACGAGGGCGGCGGCCAGGGGCAGCTGGCCGTAGACGAGGTGGAGCACGTGGCCGCCGACCGGTCCGGTGGCGTCGACGAACCGGCCGACCAGCCACGAGGGATTGCCGAGCGCCTGGTCGGCGGTGGCCACGTACGGGTCGAGCACCGCCTTGCGGGTCTCCGAGGTGATGAGCAGCCAGGTGTCGCCCGTCTTGTGCCCGGCCACAAGGAGCAGGCCCAGCCCGGCGCCTTTGAGCAGCAGGGCCCGTTCGCTGCCCGTGCGACGCGTCACAGCGACGACCGCGCAGCCGAGGACCACCCACAGCGCGCCGTTGCCGAAGTTCGGGTCAGCGCCGACCGCCCAGCGCATCAGCAGGAAGACGACGTCGATGCCGATCGCCGCGCCGGCCGCGACGAGGCGCTGGCGCCAGGTGAGCACCACCATCGTCAGGGCGAGACCGGCGTACAGCAGGGGCCCGGAGCGCGGGGAGAAGACCACCTCCCGCGCCTGGTTGGTGATCGGGCCCCGCACGCCGTAGTGGCGCGCGACGATCTCCAGCGCGATGAGGAAACCGAGGGTCACCACACCGGCCGCGGTCCACAGCACGGCCCGCGGCCGGCGCCACGCGGCGAACAGGGTGCCGAGGTCTCTTCGCGAGAGTATTCGTGTCGGTGTGGTCTTCACTTGTTGGCCCGTTTGCTAGGGGTCGGACAAATCGGTAGCTCGTACGGATCGTCACGAGCTCGAACATGCTAACGGCACCGCCTCGCCGACCCCCGGGCCCACCGTCAGACCGTGTGCTGGTACGCCGGGTAGGTCAGGTAGCCCGCGTCACCGCCCTGGTAGTACGTGGACTCGTCGACCGGCGCCACCGGCAGGCCCGTGCGCAGCCGCTCGACCAGGTCCGGGTTGGCGATGAAGCCGCGGCCGAAGCTGATGAGGTCCGCCCCGAGCCCGAGCCAGTGGTCGGCGTCCTCGCGGCCGGTCTGCTTGGGTCCCATCGGCAGCACCGGGTTCATGACGAGCGTGCCCGGCCACACGCGGCGCAGGGCGACCAGCAGCTCCTCGTCGGCGGTGGCCTCGATGTGCACGTAGGCGATGCCGAGGCGGGACAGCTCGGTCAGCAGCTCGGTGTAGAGGTCGAGCACGTCGGTCTCCTCGACGCCCCAGAAGGTGCCCGCCGGGGAGAGGCGGATACCGGTCCGGTCGGCGCCGACGGCCTCGACGGTCGCGGACACGGCCTCGACGGCGAAGCGGATCCGGTGGGCCACCGGGCCGCCGTAGCGGTCGGTGCGCAGGTTCGCGTTCGTGGAGAGGAACTGGGAGATGAGGTAGCCGTTGGCGCCGTGCAGCTCGACGCCGTCGAAGCCGGCGTCGACGGCGCGGCGGGCCGCTTCGGCGTAGGACCGGGCCTGTTCCGGCACTTCGGCGGTCTCCAGGGCGCGGGGCGTCGGCACGGGCTGCGGCCCGGTCGGCGTGAACACCTCCCCGACGGCCGGGACGGCCGAGGGGCCGACCGGCAGCATGCCCGTGGTGTCGGGGTGCGAGACGCGGCCGCCGTGCATGATCTGCGCGAAGATCCGCCCGCCGTTGGTGTGCACGGCGGCGGTGACGGGGCGCCACGCGGCCACCTGCTCGTCGGTGTGCAGCCCCGGGGTCCCCGGGTTGGACTGGCCGACCTCGTTCGGCTGCACTCCCTCGGAGACGATCAGTCCGGCGGTGGCGCGCTGGGCGTAGTACGTGGCCATCGACGGCGTGGCCAGGCCGCCCCCGGCGGCACGCACCCGCGACATCGGGGCCATGACCATCCGGTTGGGCAGTGTCAGTTCGCCCAGCCGGTAACTGTCGAAGAGGGACGTCATGTCAGGACTCCTTCGTGGTCCGCGGGCCCGGATCTCGGGCACGACGGCTACGCTAGAACCTGACACTGACGTCAGAGGCAAGTATGTGTGCCGCGGATCACAGCAGGGAGCAGGTCATGCGGATCGGGGAAGTGGCGTCGCGGGCCGGAGTCAGCGTCCGGTCGGTGCGCTACTACGAGGACCAGGGACTGCTGGCCAGCACGCGCAGCGCCGGGGGCCAGCGCCAGTACACGGAGCACGAGGTCGAGCGGGTCCAGTTCCTCCAGCGGCTGTACGCCGCGGGCCTGTCCAGCCGGACCATCGCCGAACTGCTGCCCTGCGTGGACGCGCCCAGCGAGGTCCATTCCGACGCGGCGCTGGAGCGCATGGCGCAGGAGCGGGACCGGCTGACCGAGCACATCGCCGACCTCGTCCGCACCAGGGACGCGCTCAATGCCCTGATGACGGCGGCCCGCGAGTACCGGGACGCCCAGTTTGCCTAACCATGTTAGGCAAGCTCATAATCGTGCCCGGCTGCCGGGTGAGCGATGCGGAGGACGGGTGTGGCTCGGGTAGGACTGACGACCGAGGGTCTGATCAGGGCTGGGGCCGAGACGGCCGACGAGATCGGCTTCGAGCGCACCACGCCGACGGAGCTGGCCCGGCGGTTCGGCGTCCGCACGGCGAGTCTGTACTCGCATGTGAAGAACGCCCACGAGCTCAAGACCGGGATCGCGCTGTTCGCCCTGGCGGAGCTGGCCGACCTGGCCTCCGAGGCGGTGGCCGGGCGGGCCGGCAAGGACGCGCTGACCGCGTTCGCGAACGTCTACCGCGACTACGCCCGTGAACACCCGGGCCGCTTCGCCGCCACGCAGTTCCCGCTCGACGCGGAGGCGGCGGCCTCCAGTGCCGGGGGGCGGCACGCCCAGATGTCACGGGCGATCCTGCGCGGATACCGCCTGGCGGAACCGCACCAGACCCATGCCGTGCGGCTGTTGGGCAGCGTCTTCAGCGGCTTCGTCGGGCTGGAGGCCTCGGGCGGCTTCAGCCACAGCGCCCCCGACTCGCAGGAGAGCTGGACGGAGATCCTCGACGCGCTGGACGTCCTGCTGCGGACCTGGCCGACCACGTCCTGACCCGGCGCCGGGCACGTGCGGTGCCCCCTTCGCGTCAGGACCGCGCGGCGGTGAGGGAGAGTGCGTACAGCGCGGTCGAGGTGAAGTCGTCCGCCGGTTCCACCGTCTGCCAGGCCCGCACGTCGTCGACGTAGCCGGCGCCGTGACCGTCGTACCGCGACCACGGCCCGCCCTCCGGGGCGAAGGAGCAGGGACGGCTCCCGTCGAAGGCGTCCTGCTCCTTCAGCAGGTCCGCGTCGTTGGGCCCGTTGACGACGGCGCCGCGCAGGATGTCGCCGCGGCCGGTGCGGCTCATGGCCAGGTTGGCGACCTGGTGCTGGAGGCAGTGCGGGTAGAGGTCGCCCGCGCCCACGACGAAGCTGGTGCCCCAGGCGTTGGCCCCGAAGACCCAGGCCCGCTGCTGGGCGGCGAAGTCGTCGTACCGGTGGTCGCCGGTGACGCGCGCGTACAGCTCGGCGGTCGCGAGCAGCCCGAAGGTGTGGGGCACCGCGTCGAAGTCGGTGGGTATGACGCCCGAGCGGAAGGGGTCCTCGGCCGCGCGCTTTCGCCCCGTCTCCACCTGCCGCCCCAGTTCCGCCTCCAGGGCGGCCGCGAGGTCGTCGTCGGGGTCCGCCGAGGTGAGTACGTCGGCGTGGGCGAGGGCGCTGACGTCGGCGGGACCCAGGGGTCCGCCGCGCTCCTCGCGCAGGGCCGCGCGGGCCCGGCCGACCGCCTCGCGGCGCCACCGCGAGGCGCGTGCGTCGCCCAGGGCGTCCGCGCCGCGGGAGAGTTCGACGGCCGCCCACTCCATGTCGTCGCGCCAGGAGTGCTCCTGGTAGTAGTCCGCGGGCACGGTGGTGACCAGGTCCCCGGCGTCCGGCCGGGTGTCCGCCCGCGCGTAGACGGCGGCCGCCTTGTCCAGCCACTCGCGGGCCTGTGCCGGATCGTCCTCGGCCCCGGTCTGCGCGGCGAGGGCGAAGGCCGCGGCCACCCGGCCCGCCAGGTTGGGGCTCAGGGGCTCCCCCGGTTCGTTGGCGCGGAAGACGGGCCGGTACTTGAGGAGGTAGTCCGGGTCCCCCGGTCGCACGGTGAGCCGGTCGTCCTGCTCGGGCAGCCGCCACACGTCGTGGTCGCCGCGGACCTCCTGGCCGCCCGACCCCAGCCCCACCTGTGCGTAGAGCGTGCCCGTCTCCCCGTCCCACATCCTGTCCAGCCAGCTCAGACCGTGCCGTGCCTCCTCCCGCAGTCCGGGCACCGCCGGTGTGTCGCGGACGGTGGTCAGCATCTGTGCGACCACGTAGGACGTCGTGTGCGTGAACTTCAGGAAGTCGCCGGCGTCGAACCAGCCGCCCGACACGTCAACGGGCCCGCCGACCTCGGCCGGCGGGCCGGTGCCCGCCGGCTCGTAGACGCGCGCCCGCTCGTCGGTCAGGTGCGAGGGCTCCCGGCCGGTCGCGTCGGCCAGTACGTCCCCGCCGTCCCGCTGGGTGCCGAAGAAGCGCACGCCGTCCGCGCGCAGCGGGTCCAGCAACCGCCCCGCCGGCGCCACCCGGAAGCGGACCTCGGGCTCGCCGCCCGCGCCGACCAGGCGCAGCCGGTAGGTGCCGGTGCGGCGCAGCGAGGAGAGGTCGATGGTGCGCACCGCGGTGTACGTGTCGTTCCAGCCGCCTAGGGAGGGCCCGAGGGTGCCCTGCCCGGCCGTGTCGCCGTGCTCGTCCAGGACCTCGAACCCGGCGTCCGCCAACGTGTCCCGGTCGCCCATGACATAGGCGAACTTCTTCTCGCCGGCCACGTAACCGACCTGGTTGACGCGGATGGCCGCCGGCACCTCGCCGCCGTCCCCGGAGCACGCGGTGAGGCAGCAGGCCGCCAGGACGGAAGCGGTCACGGCCGACACGGAGCGGGCCGACGGCGAGAGGAAGTGGTTCATGGCGGACAGTCTGGTCGATGACACCACCGCGGCGGGGGCCGAGGTGCCGACCGGGGGCGGGGCGGGGAAGCGGACGTTTGTGCGGGATAGGCTCTGATCCGCCAGCCCACCCGGACCGCCACAGGAGGAGTCGGCCATGGGCCAGAAGGACCCGCAGGAGGCACCGGCCGCCCAGGACACGGCCGAGCGGCTCCGGGCGATCGGCGACGAGTTGTCGGACCGCTTCTACGAACGGGCCGACGTCGTACGGACGCTGCTGGTGACGCTGCTGGCCGGTCGGCACTCGCTGATACTCGGCCCGCCGGGCACCGCGAAGTCCGAGCTGGCCAGGGAACTCACGGGCCGGATCGTGGGAGCCTCCTACTGGGAGATCCTGCTCTCCAAGTTCACCGCGCCGACGAGGATGTTCGGGCCCGTCGACGTCGCCGCACTGGCGCGCGGGGAGTACCGCCAGGTCTACGAAGGGCGCGCCACCACCGCACACGTCGCGTTCATCGACGAGATCTTCAAGTGCTCCACGGCGGCGCTGAACGAGACGCTGGGCT
This sequence comes from Streptomyces violaceoruber, assembly GCF_033406955.1. NCBI lineage: Bacteria > Bacillati > Actinomycetota > Actinomycetes > Kitasatosporales > Streptomycetaceae > Streptomyces > Streptomyces violaceoruber. The sequence goes on from NZ_CP137734.1 coordinate 242,952, forward strand.
ACCTCAACGAGCGGATCTACCACCCCGAGAGCGGCGGTGAGCCGGTCCGCTGCCCCCTCATCGGCGCCATCACGGCGAGCAACGAGCTGCCCGACGGCGAGGACTCGGCCGCGATCTACGACCGGCTCCTGGTGCGGATCGAGGTCACGTACCTGGAGGATCCCTCGAACTTCGCCGCTCTGGTCCGCTCCGCCGTCAGCCGCCCGGCCGCGCCGAAGCGGACCACCGTGGACCTGGCCGAGCTGCGGCACGCCGTGGCCGAGGCCGTTCCCGCCGTGGAGGTGCCCGACGGGATCGTGGACGCCGTGTGCACGCTGCGGGCCGCCCTGCGCCGCAAGGAGCTGATCGCCTCCGACCGCCGCTGGCGGCAGGCGGTGGGCCTGCTCCAGGCGTCCGCGTACCTGGACGGGCGCCCCTCGGTCGCGGAGAGCGATCTGTCGGTGCTGACCCACGTGCTGTGGAACTCCCCCGCCGAGCGTCCGACGGTCGAGCGGGACGTACTGCACCTGGTCAATCCGGACGCCAAGGAGGCGCTCGACCTCGCCGACACCATCGAGGAACTGGAGACCCAGCTCGACGCCATGGCCGGGCAGTCCCGCGAGGCGCTGAGCGAGTGGGTCATCAAGAAGGCCCACAACCAGCTGGCCATGGCGGGCAAGCGGCTGGAGCGACTGCGTGCGGATGCGGTGGGCGCGGGCCGCTCCACCACCGCCATCGACCGGGTCACCGGCCGCCAGCGCGCCGTCCGCGCCCGGGTGCTCACCGAGGCCCTCGGGGTGGACGCGAGCACGGTCCGGGCCCAGCTCTGAGCACCGCGGCGGACGGCACCATGGACGAGGACACGGACACCGAAACGGGCACGGCAGGGGACGCGGACCCGGACCCGCACGGGGGCGGAACAGCGAGCCGGCTCGATGTGCTGGCGGACCGCGCCGGAACGTGGCTGGCCCGGTCGGCCGCCGCCCCCGCGCGGCACACCGGGGCCGTGGCCGCGGACCGTTTCGACCGCATGGCCTGGCGCGACACCTACGAGCAGTCGCCCGCGCTGCGCGAGCTCGCGGATGACCTGGGCGAGCACCACGCGCACACCGCCGACCTGCTCACCGACGTCTTCCTGGCCGCCTACAAGACCGCCCCTCGCCTGCGCGAGCCGGCCGAGCTGGAACCCTCCCGGCTGGTCAACCATCGCCTCGTCGCCGCGCTGCTGGAGTCACCGGACTTCGCCGAGCTGCACCGGGAGACGGCCGGCGACCCGTACGCCGCGGCCATGGCCGTACTCGCCCAGGGCACCGCGCTGCGCCGGATGCTGGAGGACTCCCGGCCCGCCCGGGACCGGGACGAGCGGGCGGAGCGGGCCCGGCGGGAGGCCGAGGACGCGGCGGACGCCGTCGCCGAGGCGCTTGGGCAGGCCGCCGACGAGGCCGGCGAGGACGGCACCGTGCCGGGCCCGGCGGCCGACGCCGTACGGCGGGCGGTCCGGGAGGCGGACGCCGCCGGGAGGCGGGCCGCTTCGGACGCGGCCCGGTCGCTCGCCGTGGCGGTTCCCGGCGTCCGTGCCGCCGCGCGCGGTGCGGTGGCGAAGTCGGCGGCGGCCGCGCGGGAGGAGACCGCGCTCATGCGGGCCTGGGGTGTCGGTTCCGGCGAGCTGGAGCGGATGCCGTTCGACGAGCGCGCCCGGCTGGCCGAGCGGCTGCGCACCGGACGGCTCGCCGAGTGGGCCGAACTGATCGGCCGTTTCCGGCAGATGGCCGAGGGCGAACGCGCGCGCAAGGTGGAGAACGCCACCGGGGAGCTGATCGGGGTCACGCTCGGCGACGACCTCTCCAGGGTCATTCCGTCCGAGCTGGCGAACCTCGGACTGCCGGAACTGCGGGCGATGTTCGCCGCACGCTACGCCGCCGGGGAGCTGATGCTCTACGACAGCCAGGGGGAACAGGCCACCGGCCGGGGCGCCGTCATCGCCTGCGTGGACACCTCGCACTCCATGTACGAGGCGGGGCCCGGCGGCATCACCCGGGAGGCCTGGGCGAAGGCGTGCGCGCTGGCCCTGCTGGACCAGGCCCGCCACGCGGGACGGGACTTCGTCGGCATCGTGTTCTCCGCCGCCGACCGGCTCCGGGTCTTCCGTTTCCCGGCCGACCGGCCCGCCGGTCTCGCCCGTACCCTCGACTTCGCGGAGACCTTCCTCGGCGGCGGCACCAGTTACGAGCGGCCCCTGTCGGCGGCGGGCGAACTGCTCGAGGCGGAGTTCGACGACGCCGCCCGCACCCGCGGCGACATCGTGATGCTCACCGACGACGACTGCGGGGTCACCGAGGCGTGGATGCGGAGCTGGAACGAGGCCAAGCGCCGGCTGGGCTTCCGGGTCTTCGGCGTGGGCGTCGGCTCCCCGCGCGTCGCGGCGGCCGGCTCGGTCCTCGAGGCCCTGTGCGACAACCTCCGTTCCGTCGAGGACTTCACCGACGTGCACGCCGCCGCCGACCTGTTCCGCGTCATCTGAGCGGGCCGCCCGGCCCGGCCCGCACGGCCGTCGCGGCAGGCGGGCCGGCATGGCTTGCGGACCGTCACGGCCTACGGGCCGGCATGGCTTGCGGGCCTCACGGCTTGCGCGCCACCGCCCCGTACATCGCGATGTCCTCGTCCCGGATGCCCTGCTCGCCGGTGCCGTCCGGATGCCACTTGTGGACCTGGACGATGCCCGGTGCGACCAGCTCCAGCCCCTCGAAGAACTCGTGCGCCTCGTCGATGGTCCGCAGCCGCATCGGCATGTCGCGCGCCGCGTACTCGCGCGCGACCCGGCCCACCTCCTCGGGGGCGAACTCGGCGGTGCCGATGGTCATGGCCAGGTAGCTTCCCGCGGGCAGCGGCTCCAGGAGGCGGCGGACGATGCCGACCGCGTCGTCCTCGTCCAGGACGAAGTGGACGATCGCGATCACGGTGAGCGCGACGGGCTCGCCCAGGTCCAGTGTCTTGCGGAACTCGTCGGATTCGAGAACGGCCTCGGGATGCTGGAAGTCCGCCTCGATGTACGTCGTCCGGCCCTCGGGCGTACTGGACAGCAGCCCCTGGGACAGGGTGAGGACGATGGGGTCGTTGTCCACGTAGACCACACGTGCCTCGGGGGCCACCGACTGCGCTATCTCGTGCAGGTTGGGCGAGGTGGGGATGCCGGTGCCGATGTCGAGGAACTGACGGATCCCCGCCTCCTCGGCCAGCCAGCGCACCGCTCGGTTCATCCAGTCCCGGTTGGCGCGCATGTGCACGGGCAGGGCGGGCCATTCCCGGGCCATCGCGTCCCCCGCCTCCCGGTCGGCGGGGTAGTAGTCCTTCCCTCCCAGGATGTAGTCGTAGATCCGCGCCGAGTGCGCGTGTTCGGTGTCGATCCGGTCGGCCGGCCATCCGCTGTCGGACATCGTTCGCCTTTCTCCGTGGGGTTGTGCGGTACGGGTGGAAGTCCTCACAGCTCCTTGCGCAGCGCGCCGAGGAGTTCCTCGGTGCCTCGGGCCGGGACCGCCTGGGCGCCCAGGCGGTCCAGGGCCTCGCGGTAGACCACCACGTCGTCGCCCTTGTCCAGGTAGACGGCGCCCACGAGGCCGCCGAGGTAGACGATGTCGGGAAGTTCGGGGGCCCGGAACCGGAAGAGGTCGAACGCGCCGGCCCGCATGGCGGGGTGCGGGCCCGCGGCGAACGGCATGATCTGGAGCGTCACGTGGGGCAGCCTGCCCACCTCGATCAGATGGTCCACCTGCTGCCGCATCACCTCGGTGCCTCCGACGGGCCAGCGCAGGACCGTTTCGTCCATCACGACCCACAGGCGGGGCGGACAGGAGCGGGTGAGGATCTCCTGGCGCCGCATGCGCAGCGCCACCCGCCGCTCGGTGTCGACCGAGGAGGCGTGCGGGTTGCCGGCGCTCAGCAGGGCCCGCGCGTAGGCCGGGGTCTGCAGCAGGCCGTGCACGAACCCGGCCTCGTAGGCGCGGATGTGCAGGGCGGCCTGTTCCAGGCTCAGGTATGCCGCGAACCAGTCCGGCATGACGTCGCGGTAGGTGTGCCACCAGCCGCGCTTGTTCGCCTCCCGCGCCGACTTCAGGAAGGTGTCGATCTCCTGCTGGTCGCGGACACCGTAGATCTGGAGCAGCTTCTCGACGTCCGGGAGGCGCAGCCGGGCCACCTTCGCCGCCTCGAGCCGGCGGATCGTGGAGTGGCTCACCCCGATCGCCTCACCGGCCTGCTCGAAGGTGAGACCGGCGCGGGTGCGCAGCTCCTCCAGCTGCCTGCCGAGGATCATCCGCAGCACGGAGGGTGCTCCGCCCCAGTCGGTCTCCGCGGTCACACCGTCTCCCCTTCGCCGTCCCGCGCCCGGGCCCGGACACGCCAGTCTGTCACGGGCTCAGCCCCGCCGCAGGAGCATGCATCCAGTCAGCTGCAAATTTCAACTTGCCGGTTGCGCAGGGTTGTTGACAGATGACACAGTGGCTTCACCGCCCCCTGCGATTCCCGACCCCGCACCCGGACCGTCCTGCTGGAGACCTGACACCCACTCATAAGGCGATCCCGCATGACAACGTTCTCCTGCCGTCCGTAGCGGCCAAAGGACCACCCCCCATGGACCTGCAGCACACCCGTGATCCACGTCCGTCCGCAGCCACCGTCCGTGACCGCCCGTGCCCGTCCGGCGCCGCCGCCCGCCCGCCCCGGCGACGGCGTCCGGGCCCGGCCCCGCTCAGCCTCCCCGCCGGACTCCGCGCCGACCTGGGGCACGACGCCGTGGGCACCTCGGCGTCCCACGGCGAACACATCCTGGCCCGTCTTCCCCGTGCGGGCTGCGTGTTCGCCGACGAGGGGCGCTGGTGGTGGATCGTGCCCTCCGGATCCGACATCGGGATCGCGTGGCCGTCCGGCACCCACTACGTCGTCGGCGACCCGTCCTGGACCCGGCCGCGGCCGGACGGCGGCCGGGCGGCCGGCCCGCGGCTGGTCCACGGCCCCGACGGCGACTCGCCCTACACCGCGCCCCTTCCGCTGTACTTCCTCGTCTGCGGGCTCGCCGGAGTGGCGCCGCGCTGGTCCCTGGCGCCCTGAGCGGGTTCGCACCGCGGTCCGGCGCAGGGTCCGCGCATGGTCCCTATTCGAAGAACTTGAGACTCCAGCCGGTGTCGCTGGTGGGGCCCGGGACGTTGGCCCGGCTGTAGGTGGTCCCGCCCCACCAGCAGAAGGTGCCGGTGTACCAGTGCCGGTTCTCCCACGAGTACGGCGTCCCCTTCGCGACCGCGTGGAACATCAGGGGGAACCTGGGCCCGGCGGGCGGGCTCGTGGCGATGTCGCCGTCGAGCAGGACGAAGCTGTGGTGACCGGGCCCGTCGACGTACAGGGTGGGGTCCCAGCCCGCCATCATCGTGGCGCGGTGGGACCCGAAGAGGCAGCCGTTGGACTTGTACCAGTCCCACACGTACGTCGGGTCGCCGCCGGCCCGCAGCCGCAGGTCGGCCAGGCAGTACTGGTCGCTCCAGCTGCCGTTGGCGGAGTAGGCGATGTGCAGCTGCCCGTTCGGGTCCATGACGGGCTCGGGGCCCTCGTTGATGAACGGGTTGCCCACCACCCGCTCCCAGCTCTCCCTCGGCTGCGAGATGACGTACCGCGCCCCGGTCGGTGTGGTCGGGCCGGTCATCCGCGCGATGTAGAGGTTCTGTTCGACGTCGGTGTCGCCGGCCCAGCCCGACCAGACGAACCACCGCTGTCCCTCGAAGGTGAACAGGGTGCCGTCGATGGCCCACTTGTCGTCCGGCAGGGCCAGCCGGCTCTCGGCCGTGTAGCCGCTGTCGGCGGCGGTGGAGCTGATCACGTACATCCGGTGGGCCGCGCCGCGGCCGGCCGAGAAGTAGATGTAGTAGCGGCCGCCGTCCCGGACGATCTCGGGCGCCCACACCTCGCCGCGGCCACGTGCGTCCGACCAGACCTGGCGGGCGGGCGCCGCCGCCAGCGCGGCCGTGGAAGCGGCCTGGCGTACGGCGATGCCGCCCCCGGTGGACTGCACCGAGACGTAGGTGCCACCGACCCGGATCACGCTCGGATCGGCGGCCCGCAGCGCGGTCTGGTCCGCCTGCGCGGACCCGGCGGAGGTCACCAGGAGCAGGAGGGCGACGAGGGCACCGGACACCAGGGCGGCGACGGTGCCGCGAACTGGGCGGGAGAGCTTGAAGGTCCCGTTCGGCGGGCTTCCGGTCAGGGGCGGCATGTCCCTCCGCTTCCACGGGCCGTGGTGTACATCGATGGAAGGTGGCAGCGGCTCCAGGATCGTAATTGACGGCGGACATGTCAATGAGCAGACCGCAACGCCCCCGGCGCGCACGGCATCCGGCGGGTTGCACCTTCCCCCCGCTTCACCTTCCGAACCTGGAGCGCCTTCTTCCGATTGATCTCGTTCAACTAGTTGACATGCACAGGGAAGGGCTACAACGCTGCAAGTCCCCCACACCAAGGAGGACCGTGTGCTTTCCCCACGCAAGCTGACGGCGTCCCTGGCCGTCGCGGCGTCGATCGGCGCCGTGGCCGTCGTAGTCGGGCCGGCCGAACCGGCGTCGGCGGTACCGGACACCATCCCGCTCACCCTGAAGAACGACTCGGGCAGCGCCGAACAGGTCTACGTCTACGTGATCGGCACCGAACTCGCCTCGGGGCAGCAGGGGTACGCCGACGAGAGCGGCGCCTTCCACGCCTGGCCGGCCGGTGGCGCCCCGCCCGTCCCGGCGCCCGACGCCTCGTTCGCCGGCCCCGCAAACGGCGGGTCAAAGACCGTTCGGCTTCCGAAGTTCTCCGGCCGGGTCTACTTCTCGTACGGCAAGAAGCTCGACTTCCGGCTCGCCGACGGCGGCCTCGTGCAGCCCGCCGTCCAGAACGCCGACGACCCCAACCACGACACGCTGTTCAACTGGACCGAGTACACGCTCAACGACTCCGGGCTGTGGATCAACTCCACCCAGGTGGACATGTTCTCGGCCCCCTACTCCGTCGGTCTGACCGCGGGCGACGGTTCCACGAAGCAGACCGGTTCGCTCAAGCCCGGCGGGTACAAGGCGGTCGCCGACGGGCTCGCCCAGCAGGGCGGCGGCTGGGAAGGGCTGGTCCAGACCCGGGGCGACGGCTCGCCGCTGCGGGTCCTGGCGCCCGGACACGGCGTCGGCTCCGGCGACCTGCCCGCCGACGTGCTGGACGACTACATCGACCGTGTCTGGAGCAAGTACGCCACCGACACGCTGACGGTGACGCCGTTCAAGGACCAGCCGGACACGAAGTTCTTCGGCAGGGTGAACGGCGACAGGATGGACTTCACCGACGGCAGCGGCGCGGTGGTGACCTCCTTCGAGAAGCCGGACTCCGATTCGGTCTTCGGCTGCTACAACAAGCTCGACGCCCCCAACGACCAGGTGCGCGGCCCCATTTCGCGGACCCTGTGCGCCGCGTACAACCGCTCCACGCTGCTCACCAACTCCGAGCAGCCCGACGCCGACGCCTCCGGCTTCTACCGGGACGACGTGACCAACCACTACGCCCGTCTCGTGCACGCGCAGATGCGGGACGGCCAGGCGTACGCCTTCGCCTTCGACGACGTCGGCAACCACGAGTCGCTGGTGCACGACGGCGACCCCAAGGACGCGGCGATCACGCTGGAGTCCTTCGGCTGACCGGGCCGGCCCCACCCGCGCCCGAACCGACGCACCACCTTCCCCCCACCCCAGCGCCCGCTCCCGCCCCGTGGGAGCGGGCCCACGAAAGGGAGAGACATGGCCTCCCCACGACTGCTCCGCAGTTGCCTGCTCGCCACCCTGTCCGCCACCCTCGTCGCGGCCGCCGCGGTGAGCCCCGCCCAGGCGGAACGCGGACCGGAGACCGCCGCGGCGGTGACGTTCTCCGACACCTTCGACGGACCCGCCGGATCCGGCGTCGACGCCGCCAAGTGGCAGCTCGAGACCGGCGACAACGTCAGCAACCACGAGCGGCAGTACTACACCCCCGGCACCGACAACGCGAAGCTCGACGGCCGGGGCAACCTGGTCATCGAGGCCCGCCGCGAGAACCCCGGCAACTACCAGTGCTGGTACGGCACGTGCGAGTACACCTCCGCGCGGCTGAACACCTCCGGCAAGTTCACCGCGACCTACGGCCACGTCGAGGCCCGGATGAAGATCCCGCGCGGGCAGGGCATATGGCCCGCCTTCTGGATGCTGGGCCAGGACATCGGCGAGGTCGGCTGGCCCGACTCCGGCGAGATCGACGTCATGGAGAACGTCGGCTTCGAGCCGTCCACGGTCCACGGCACCATCCACGGCCCCGGATACTCCGGCTCGGGCGGCATCGGCGCGGCCTACACGCTGCCGAACGGCGAGGCGTTCGCCGACGCCTTCCACACCTTCGCCGTGGACTGGGCCCCGGACCGGATCACCTGGTCGGTCGACGGCAACGTCTACCAGACCCGTACACCGGCCGACCTGGGCGGCAAGGCGTGGGTCTTCGACAAGCCGTTCTTCCTCATCCTGAACCTCGCCGTCGGCGGCTACTGGCCCGGCGACCCCGACGGCTCGACCACCTTCCCGCAGCAGCTGGTGGTCGACGAGGTGAAGGTGACCACGAGCGACGGCTGACGACCCCCGGGCCCGGCCCACCCGGGACCCGCAGCGGACCGCGGTCTCCCCGAGACCGCGGTCCCCGGGCGGCCTGACCCCGGTCAGGGGGACGTCGCCTCGGCGATGTCCGCGGCCGGGCCGTCCTCGGCCGGGGCCGCCGGGGGCGGGAAGATCAGATCCTCGAGCGCGTCCGCGGCGAAGAGGAAGGCCATCATCACGACTGGTAGCAGCAGCGCGAGCAGAATCACAGGACCTCCCGGTGGGTCGGTCTGTGGGCTTCGTGGCCCGGCTTCAAGGATGGGCCCGAATGGCCGAACCCGCACGGCGGGAGCCGACGGAGCCCTATGTCGCGGGCAGCACCCCCGGTGATCCTTTGGCCAGTCGTTCACGCATATGCAGAACGAATGTGCGGCGCCACCTCTGCCCACGGCATGCCGTTGAGTACGTATGGAACCTCCCATCGAGATCGACCACAGCGCCGTCGGGGACTGGACCATCGTGGAGATCCGCGGAGAGGTGGACGTGTACACCGTGCCCGTGATCAAGCAGTACATGATCGAGCGGCTCGCGGACGGTCACCGTCGGTTCGTCGTCGACCTGCGCGCGGTGGCGTTCATCGACTCCATGGGCCTTGGCGTGCTGGTCGGCGCCCTCAAACGGGTCCAGTCGGTGCACGGCGAGCTGAAGCTCGTCATCACGGACGCCAACACCAAACAGCTCTTCGCCCTGACCGGCCTGCGGCACGTCTTCCCGATCTACGACTCGGTGTACCAGGCACGCCGCACGTCCTAGGTACCGGCCGCCCGCCTCGGGCCGGTCGGCCGGTCCGGCTGGTCCGGGCGGTCCGGCTGGTCCGGGCGGTCGGGCCGGGTCGCCCGGTCCAGCTCGATGAGGACCGAGTGGTACGCACGGCCGGTCGCGCGGTCCATGCCGATCTCGCACATGCGGTTGGCGGACAGGTGGGCGTCGTAGGCGCGCGAGGTCACCTCCGCGGCCTCCTTCGCCGTCGCCGACGCCGTCAGCTCCTTGTGCAGCATGCCCCGGTCCCCGGCGAAGGCGCAGCACCCGGCGTCGTCCGGGACGACGACCTCGTCGGCGACCGCCTCGGCGACCGCGCGGAGCTGGTCGACGTCGCCCAGGTGCTGCATCGAGCAGGTCGGGTGCAGCACGGCCGAACCGGTGGTACGGCGGATCGTCAGCCGCGGCAGGAGCTCCTCGGCGGCCCACACGACGGAGTCGATCACCTTCAGGCGCCCGTGCAGTTCCCGGTTGGCGTGGGTGAGGTACGGGACGACCTCGTGCTGGATGCCGAGCGTGCAGGAGGAGGCGTCGACGACGAGCGGGAGCCGTCCGCCGTCGGTCCAGGCCCAGGCGGCCTCGACGACGCGGTTGGCCATCACGGTGTTGCCGTCCGCGTAGCCCTTGGAATGCCAGATCGTCGAGCAGCAGGTGCCCGCCACGTCGTCCGGGATCCACACCGGCCGGCCGGCGCGGGCCGAGACGTCGACCACGGCCTGCTGGAGCGAGGGGATGCCGTCGCCGTCCGGCCCGGCGAAGATCCGGTTCACGCAGGCCGGGTAGTAGACGGCGCTCGCGCCCGCCCGGGAGGTGGGCGGCGCGGTGCGGGCGGCGGCGCCCGGGATCTGGGGCAGCCACTCGGGCACCAGATCGGGGCGTACGGCCTTGCGGGCCAGGCCGGTGGCGGCCGCCAGCAGCCGGTCGCCGATCTTCTCGGCCGCGCCGACCGCGAGGCGGGCCGACGCCTCGACGGTCTTGAACCGCTTGGCGGTGAGTGCGGCGATCCGCTCCTCGCGCGGCGAGTGCCTGCGGTGGCGGAAGTCCTTCATCATGGCGCCGGTGTCGATGCCGACCGGGCAGGCGATCGCGCAGGTGGAGTCGCCCGCGCAGGTGTCGACGGCGTCGTACCCGTAGGAGGCGAGGAGCTGTTCCTCCACCGGCGAGCCGTCCGGCTGCCGCAGCATCTCCCGGCGCAGCACGATGCGTTGGCGCGGGGTGGTCGTCAGGTCGTGGCTGGGGCAGGTGGGTTCGCAGAAGCCGCACTCGATGCAGGGGTCGGCGACGGGCTCAATGCCGGGGATGGTCTTCAGCCCGCGCAGATGGGCCCTCGGGTCCCGGTCGAGGACGACCCGGGGCGCCAGCACGCCCTCGGGGTCGATCAGCCGCTTGAGCCGCCACATCAACTCGGTGGCCCGGGGCCCCCATTCCAGCTCCAGGAAGGGCGCGATGTTGCGTCCGGTGGCGTGCTCCGCCTTCAGCGACCCGTCGAACCGCTCCACGGTCATCCGGCAGAAGTCGTCCATGAACGCGGCGTACCGGTCGACGTCGGAAGGCTTCGACGCGTCGAAGGCGAGCAGGAAGTGCAGGTTGCCGTGGGCGGCGTGACCGGCGACGGCGGCGTCGAAGCCGTGCTCCGCCTGGAGGCCGAGCAGGTCCTCGCAGGCGTCGGCCAGCCGGGACGGCGGCACCGCGAAGTCCTCCGTGATCAGGGTGGTGCCCGCCGGGCGGGAGCCGCCGACCGCCGTGACGAAGGCCTTGCGGGCCTTCCAGTAGCCGGAGATCACCTTGGCGTCGCGGGTGAACGCGTTGGTCACCGAGGCGACCGGCGCGACCAGTTCGAGGCGTTCCACGACCCGGGCCGCCGCCCGCTCGAAGGCCGCCTGACCCGCCTCGTCGGGCGCCCGGAACTCCACCAGCAGCGCCGCCGTCTCCCGCGGCAGACCGGCCCAGTCGGCCGGTACGCCCCGCACGCTCACCGAGGCGCGCAGCGTGTTGCCGTCCATCAGCTCGACGGCGAGGGCCCCGGCCTCGTTGAACAGGGGGACGGCCGCCGCGGCGGCGGTCAGCGAGGGGAAGAAGAGCAGGCCGCTGGAGACCCTGCGGTCCAGCGGCAGGGTGTCGAAGACGACGTCGGAGATGAAGCCGAAGGTGCCCTCGGAGCCGACCATGAGACCACGCAGGATCTCGACGGGCGTGGCGCCGTCCAGGAAGGCGTCCAGCCGGTAGCCGTTGGTGTTCTTGATCTCGTACTTGGCCCGGATGCGGGCGGTGAGCTCCCGATCCGCCTCGATCTCCGCCTTGAGCGCCAGCAGCCCCGCGCACAGCTCCGGCTCGGTCCGCGCCAGGGACTCGTCCGCGTGCGGGTCGGCCGTGTCGACGACGGTGCCGCCGGGCAGCACGAAGGTCAGTGAGGCGAGGGTGCGGTACGAGTTGCGGGTGGTGCCCGCGGTCATGCCGGAGGCGTTGTTGGCGACCACCCCGCCGACGGTGCAGGCGATGGCGCTGGCCGGGTCGGGCCCGAGGATCCTGCCGTACCGGGCGAGGGTCGCGTTGGCCCGCACGACCGTGGTGCCGGGCCGGATGCGGGCCCGCGCGCCGTCGTCCAGGACCTCGATGCCGGTGAAGTGCCGTCGCACGTCGACCAGGATGTCCTCGCCCTGGGCCTGGCCGTTGAGGCTGGTGCCGGCGGCGCGGAAGACGACCTGGCGGCCGTGGTCGCGCGCGTACGCCAGCACCGCGGCCACGTCCTCGATGCTCTCGGGAAGTACGACGGTCTGCGGCACGAACCGGTAGGGGCTCGCGTCGGAGGCGTACTTCACCAGGTCGGAGACCTTCCACAGGACCTTGTCGGGGCCCAGCAGAGCGGTCAGGCCGGCACGCAGCGGCTCGGGGGTACCCGTGGCCCCGGCGTCGGGCACCCGGTCGGCGGACGCGACACGGGGCGTGCCGGGACGGAGGGTTTCCGGCTTGGGCTCCAGCAGGGGCATGACGTTCGACTCCCACACGATCTCGGTCGGTGCTGATCAGCGTACGACTGCGGTGCCCGCCGGCCCCGGCGGGACCGGCGGGCACCGAAGGTCAACCGGGCAGGTCCGGGCCCGGGCCCGGCAGCAGGGCCACCACGTCGATCTCCACGAGGATGTCCATCAGGTCGGACCCGACCGTGGTGCGCACCGGGTGGGGTTCCTCGAAGAACTCGCGGTAGGCCGCGTCGTACGCGGCGAAGTCCCGCCTCAGGTGCTGCAGGTGCGCCGTGACCTTCACGACGTCCCTCGGGGACAGGCCCCGCGCGGCCAGGACCGCGCCGACGTTGCGCAGCACCTGGGCGGTCTGCGCTCCGACGCCCTTCGGTACGGCGCCCGTGACCGGGTCCTGGGGGCCGAAACCGGCGGTGAACAGGAACCCGCCCGCCACCACGCCCTGGGAGTAGGCACCCGCGGGTCGGGGCGCCCCGTCCGTGTGCACCGCCTGCTTGCCGTTCGACTCGCTCATCCGGTCAGGTCACCGTCCCGCTCGTTGACGCCCGCGTAGTGGCGGAGCTTGTCCTCGTCCACGCTCACGCCGAGGCCCGGTCCCGAGGGCACCCGCAGCCGGCCGTTCTCCAGGTGCAGCGGCTCGATGATGTCGTCCGCGTGCAGGTAGTACATGCTGTCGATGGCCCGCGACAGGACGGGTGTGCTCGACACGACGGCCAGGTGCGCGGCCGTGGCGATGCCGAGTTCGCCGCCGCTGTGCAGGTTCATGCCCAGGCCGAAGGTCTCGCAGTGCGCGGCGAGCGCCTTCGTCGCGGCGATGCCGCCCCACTTGTAGACGTCACCGTGGATGACGTCGACCGCGTTCAGGCGCATGGCCGGGGCGAAGTCCTCGAAGCGGACGACGCACATGTTGGTGCACAGCGGAATGCGTACCTTGGCCTTCACCTGGGCCATGCCCTCGATGCCGACGCAGGGGTCCTCCAGGTACTCCAGGTCGAGTTCCTCCAGGGCGATGCCGGCCCGCACCGAGTCGGGGACCGACCAGGCGGCGTTCGGGTCCACCCGCAGGTTCACGCCGGGCAGCGCCTCGCGGACCGCGCGCAGGATGGCGACGTCGCCGGCGCAGTCCGTGGTGCCCTTGAGCTTGACGGCGTCGAAACCGCCCTCCTCGACGACCCGCACCGCGTGCTCGGCCATGGCCTTCGGCAGGTCGGCCGGGGTCGCGCCCGGCGCGTCGGCGCGGGTGATCAGCGCGGTGATCGGGACCTCGTCGCGGACGGCGCCGCCCAGCAGGTCGGTGACGGACTGGCCGGTGGCCTTGCCCATCGCGTCCCAGCAGGCGACGTCGACGGCGGCGATCGCCGCGTAGCCGAGGTAGCCGTAGAAGAAGGGCACCATGTGCTGCTTGCGGTGGAAGGCCTCCAGCGCGAACGGGCTGGTTCCGATCAGGTCCGGCGCCATCCGGCGCACGATCGCGGCGACCGGCGCGCCCCACATCGTCTCGCCCCAGCCCTCGACGCCCGAGTCGGTGCGCACCCGCACGACGGTACGGGTCTCCCCGGTCTTGGTCTCGAAGGAACTGGTGAAGGGGTTGACGAGTGGGAGGTTGACGACCCACACGTCGACGTCGGTGATCTTCATTTCTTCTCCTCGCATCATCGGGGTCACCGGCTCGCCGCGTCGAAGGCCCGGATCGCGCGGGCCAGTCCCCGCGCCCGGTCGTCCAGGAGCCGCCCGCCCCGGTCGGCGTCGGCGCCGGAGGCGTCGTCGGTGGATCCGTCGACCCGCTCCCACTCGCCGTGCCGCTCGACGGTCAGGCCGGGGTGGGGCGGGCGGTCGAACAGTGGGGGCGGTTCGACGGGGGTGCGGGCCGGCACGGGGGTGCGCACCAGGCCGGGGTGGGCGGCGAGCATGAGGGACGTCTCGAACCAGCCGGCGTGGCCCGGGGTGACGTCCGGCCGCCCGGCGTCGTCCCCTCCCGCGGTGAGGGTCCAGTAGGAGCAGGCGGCGACCGTGACCCGGGCGCGCAGCGCGAACCGCTTCACCGCGAGCCGCATGATCTCGTCGTTGCCGCCGTGGCCGTTGACGACCATGATCCGGTGGTAGCCGCTGGTCACGAGCGAGTCGAGGACGTCGTCGAGGACGGCGCCCAGGGTCGCCGCGGAGAGCGAGACGGCCGCCGCGAACAGGTGGTGCGGACTGTGCCCGAAGGGCAGCGCGGGCAGCCTCACGATCTCCGGCACGGGGGCCCCGGTGCCCTCGGATGCCCCGGGGGCCTCGCGGTCCAGGAGGTCCAGTGCCCGGTCCACCACCTCCTCGACCAGGAGGGTGTCGGTGCCCATCGGCAGGTGGCCGGCGTGCTGCTCCTGCGAGCCGATGGGCAGCAGGGCGATGCCCCGCTCGCCGGCCCGGCGCACCTCCCGCCAGGTCAGTTCGGTCAGTCTCGATTGGCTCACGGTGCTACCTCTCCGAAACGGGGCCATGGCAGAGTCGGCGCATGGTCCACGAAAGTTCTCCGTTGCGACTGGTCCCCGAGGCCGCGCGGCAACCGGCCGCTCCCGCGGCACCGCGCCGGCTGGGAGCCGTCGAGCTGGTGCCCGGCCGGGTCACGGCGGCCGTGCTGTCCATGGGCGGCCGGGTGCTCGACCGCAGCGAGGTGTCGTACGACGCGGCCACCGCGACCCCCGCGGACATCGACGGGGCGCTGGCCGGGGTGGCCGGTGTCTTCGCCGCCCACGAGGTCCAGGGGATCGGCGTGGCCGCCGCGGGGCTGGTGGACCCCGGCACGGGCCTGATCCTGGAGGTCAACGACGTGCCCGCGCTGCACGGCTTTCCCGTGACGGAGCGGCTGGGCGCCCTCACCGGCGTCGGGGTCCGGGTGGAGCACCGGGCGCGGCTCCAGGTGCTCGGCGACCGCTGGTTCGGCGCGGGCCGGGGGCGGCGCACCTTCGCCTCGGTCTCGACCGGCGAGGTGCTCGGGGTGGGTGTCCTCTACGACGGTGAGGTGATGGCGCCGCCCGGCGGGCGCAGCGGCGCGCACATGACCGTGTCGGCCAGCGGCGAGCGCTGCACGTGCGGGAACCGGGGCTGCTGGAAGACCCTGGCCACGACCGGCTGGCTGCGGGCCGGGGCGCGGGCCGCGGGGCTCGGGGCGGCAATGTCGCTGGCCGAGCTGGTCGGCAGCGGGGACCCGCTCGCCGGGCGGGTGGTGGAGGAGTACGCGCACAACCTCGCCCTGGGGCTGGTGAACGTGCAGCAGCTCTTCGCGCCGGGTCTGTTCATCCTGCACGGTGAGGCCCGTGAGGGCGGTGAGCGCTTCCGCACCGTGGTGGAGGAACGGCTGCGGGACGCGGTCGCCTTCGCGGGGGCCGAGCAGCCGCGGGTGCTGGTCGGCACCGCCGCGGTCGACGACGTGGCGCTGCTCGGCGGGGCGGGTCTGGTGCTGTCGCACCTCTAGCGCGGGGCTGTTCATCGGCTCGCTTCGTCCGTCGGTGCGTCCGTCGTGTCGTCCGTCGTGTCGTCCGTCGGTCCGTCCGTCGGGGCGGACGCGCGTGCCGCGGCCCGCCGGCCCCGGCGCGGGTCGAGGACCGGTACGGCGTCGAGGAGCTGCCGGGTGTAGGGGTGGCGCGGGGTGCGCAGCACCGCCGTCGCCTCGCCGACCTCGACCAGGCTCCCCCGGCTCATCACCGCGACCCGGTCGGCCACCTGCGCCACCACGGCGAGGTTGTGCGAGACGAAGACGTAGGTGAGGCCCAGCCGCTGTTGCAGGTCCGCCAGGAGGTCGAGGACGGTCGCCTGCACGGAGACGTCCAGGGCGCTGGTCGGCTCGTCGAGCACCAGCAGCCGGGGGTGGAGCGCCAGGGCCCGCGCGATCGAGACGCGCTGGCGCTGGCCGCCGGAGAACTCGTGCGGGTAGCGGTCCTGGATGCCGGAGTCCAGGCCGACGGCCTCCAGGAGTTCCCCGACCCGCTGCCGGTTACGGGCCCGTGCGCGCCGTCCGCGTGCCTCGGGGTCGTGGGTGACCAGCGGTTCGGCGACGATGTCGGTGATGCGCATGCGCGGGTTCATGCTGGAGTAGGGGTCCTGGAGCACGACCTGCATCTGCCGTCGTACGCCGCGCAGTTGGGAGGCGGTGAGGGCGGCGAGGTCCTGTCCGTCGAACCGCACGCTTCCGGCGGTGGGCTCGAGGAGTCCGAGGAGCAGCCGGGTGAGGGTGGTCTTGCCGCAGCCGGACTCGCCGACCAGGGCCATGGTCTCGCCCTCGCGGACTTCGAGCGACACGTCGTCGACGGCGACGTTCGGGTGCCGCCCGCCGAACTCCTTGCGCAGGCCGTCCAGTTCGAGGAGGGGACCGGCGTGCGTGGGCATGGGCGTGGCCGTGGGGGCGGGGGCGGGGGTGTCGGTCGCGTCGGTGCTCATGCCGCCTCCAGGCGAGGGGTGGCCGCCAGGAGCCGGCGGGTGTAGTCGTCGGCCGGGCGGTCGAACACGTCGAGGACGTCGCCGGTTTCGACGACCTTGCCCCGGTGCATGACCACGACCCGGTCGGCGGTCTCCGCGACGACCGCGAGGTCGTGGGTGATGAGCACGACGCCCATGTCGTGCTTGTGCTGGAGCGTGACCAGCAGGTCGAGGATCTGGCGCTGCACGGTGACGTCCAGGGCGGTGGTCGGCTCGTCGGCGATGAGGACGCGGGGGCGGGCGACCAGCGCCGTCGCGATCATCACGCGCTGGCGCAGGCCGCCGGAGAGTTCGTGCGGGTACTGGCGGTAGCGCAGGGCCGGGTCGGGGATGCCGACCTCGTCGAGGGCCGCCAGCGCGGCCTTCGCGGCCTCGGCGCGGGACATCCCGGTGTGGTGCCTGAGGACCTCGGCCACCTGGGCGCCGACGCGCTGGAGCGGGTCGAGGCAGGTCATCGGGTCCTGGAAGACCATGGCGATGTCGCGGCCCCGGACCCGGCCGAGTTCCTTCTCGGACAGCCGCAGCAGGTCGCGTCCGTCGAAGCGGATCTCGCCGCTCGCGTACACGCACGGCGGGCTCGGGTTGAGACGCAGGACGGAGAGCGCGGTGGCGCTCTTGCCGCTGCCGGACTCCCCCACCACGGCGAGGGTCTCCCCGGCGCGGACGTGGAGGGAGACGTCCCGGACGGCGTGGACGACGGAGCCCGCCAGGTGGAAGTCGACGCTGAGGCCGTCGATCTCGAGGAGCGGTTGCCGGTCGGCGGGCCGCCGGGGCGCGTGCCCCGTGGGCAGGCCGGGGCCGGTTGTCGGTCGGTCGTTGGTCATCGGCGGTAGGCCTTCGGGTCCGCGACGTCCCGCAGGGCGTCGCCGGTGATGTTGATGGCGAGGGAGGTCAGCATCAGCGCGATGCCGGGGAAGACGGCGACCCACCAGGAGGTGCCCAGGTAGAGCTGGCCGTCGGCGAGCATGCCGCCCCAGGTGACCGTCTCCTTGGGGACGCCCAGGCCGAGATAGCTGAGGGAGGCCTCGGCGACGATGGCGGCGGCGACGTGCAGGGTGCCGATGGTGGCCAGGGGCGCCATCACGTTGGGCAGCAGGTGGCGGCGCATGATGGTGACGTCGGTGACGCCGATCGCGCGGGCCTCGGTGACGAAGTCGCGGGTGCGCAGCGACATCACCTCGGAGCGCACGACGCGTGCGTAGGAGACCCAGCCGGTGAAGCCGAGCACCACGATCACGACCCACAGGCCGGAGCCGAGGAAGCCGACGACGGCGAGGGCCAGCAGGAGCGAGGGGAAGGCGAGCTGGACGTCGGCGAGCCGCATGAGGGTGCGGTCGGCCCAGCCGCCGAAGTATCCGGAGGCGAGGCCCACGACCGTACCGATGACGCCGGCGAGCAGCGCGGCGCCGGCGCCGACGAGCAGGGAGACCCGGGTTCCGTGGACGACGCGCGAGAGCATGTCGCGGCCGAGCTGGTCGGTGCCGAGGAGGTGGGCGCCGCTGCCGCCGTCCTGCCAGGCGGGGGGTCGCAGCCGCAGCAGGAGGTTCTGCGCGTTGGGGTCGTAGGGGGCGATCAGCGGGGCGAACAGGGCCGCGAGCAGCAGCAGTACGAGCACGGCGAGGGCCAGTACGGCGAGCTTGTTGCGCAGCAGACCGCGCAGGACGACGGATCCGGAGCCGCCGGGCGGCTTCTTGTCCGGGGCCACGTCGGTCGCGGCCGGTGACATGACGGTCATCGGGACGTCCTCACCCTCGGGTCGAGGAAGCTGTAGGAGAGGTCGACGAGCAGGTTCACCACGACGAAGGTGGCGGCGAAGAACAGGACGGTGGCCTGGACGAGCGGGAAGTCGCGGTTGGAGATCGCCTCGACGGTCAACTGGCCCACCCCGGGCCAGGAGAAGACCCGTTCGGTGAGGATCGCCCCGCCGAGCAGGTTGCCGACCTCCAGACCGACGACGGTCACCACCGGCAGCGAGGCGTTGCGCAGCCCGTGCCTGAGCACCACCTGGAGCGGCCCGAATCCCTTGGCGCGGGCGCTGCGGATGTGGTCGGAGGACAGGACGTCGATCAGCGAGGAGCGCAGCAGGCGGGCGACGACGGCGACGGAGTACACGGCGAGGGTGACGGCGGGCAGGACCAGGTTGGCGAGGGTGCCGTAGCCGGAGGCGGGCAGGGCCCGCAGCCAGACGGCGAAGACCAGGATGAGCAGGATGCCGACCCAGAACGGCGGGGTGGACTGGCCGAGCAGGACGCCGGTCATCACGGTCTTGTCGGTGCCCCGGCCGCGGCGCATCGCGGCGACGATGCCCGCCGGGATCGCGACGACGAGGGTCACCGCGAGCGCGGCGGCGGCCAGTTCGATCGTGGCGGGCAGCCGGTCGGCGAGGATCTCGCTCACGGGCTGGCCGTAGACGAGGGAGTCGCCGAAGTCGAGGTGGAGCAGTCCCCGGAGGTAGTCGAGGTACTGGGCGAACAGGGACTGGTCCAGGCCCAGCGAGTGGCGCAGCACCCGTTCCTGTTCGGCCGTGGCGTCCGGCGGCAGCAGGATCTTCACCGGGTCGCCGGACAGGCGGACGAGGAAGAAGGCGACGGTGGCCGTGCAGAACAGCACGAACAGGGCGGTGAGCAGGCGCTTGAGCACCCCTCGCAGCGGGCCCGTCCGGTCCCTGCGGCGGGTCGGGGCGGCCGCCGGTGTGGGTGGCTTGTCGAGGGTGAGGGCGCTCATCGGGAGACCTCCGCGCTCTCCATCGAGAGGACGCCCGCGGCTCCCGGCGTCCAGCGGGGCCGGTCGTTGCGGGCGATGATGTTGTCGATCTGGTAGAGGAAGACGAAGGGTGCTTCCCGGCGCATCAGCCGTTGCAGGTCCGAGAAGGCCGCTTCGCGCCGGCGGGGGTCCTCGGACAGTTCCTCGGCGTCGATGAGGCGGTCGGCCTCGGCGGAGTGCCAGCGGCTCTGGCGTCGGTCGCTGCGCACGTTGGACTGCACGATGCTCGCGCCGTCCATCGTCCAGACGGTGCTGGCCGCGAGGTAGATCGGGCCGAGCGCACCGCGGTTGTCGGAGGTGAGGCGGGCCGAGTAGGTGCCGGGGTCGAGCAGGTTGACGCGGGCGTCCACCCCGGCCCTGGCGAGGAGTCCGGACAGGGCCTCGGCGACGTTGGCGTCGACGTTGGAGGCGGTGAGCGTGGTGGAGAAGCCGTGCGGGTGGCCGGCCTCGGCGAGCAGCCGCCGCGCGGTGTCCACGGAGCGGGTGAAGGGCTTGACGGTGGGGTCGAAGCCGAAGGAGCCGCGCGGGACGAGTGCGGGCGTCTCGGTGGCCTTGCCGCCGAGCACGGCCTTGATGAGGAGCGGGACGTCGATCGCGTGGTTGAGCGCCTGGCGTACCCGGCGGTCCTGGAGCGGGCCGTTTTCCAGGGTGTTCAGGGACAGGTAGGCGGTGCGGATCCCCGTGTAGCCGTGGATGGTGATGCCGCCGTAGCCGTCGAGCTGCTGGGCGGCGTCCGGGGTGAGTCCGGCGACGAGGTCGACGCCGCCGCTCTGCAGGGCGGCCAGGGAGGACGAGGCGTTGGGGGCGGGGCTGAAGACGAGGCCGTCGACGGCCGGGCGTCCGTTCCAGTGGCCGTCGTAGGCGCGCATCCGCAGTTCGTGGTCGCGCTGCCAGCTCGTGAAGGTGAAGGGGCCGGTGCCGACGGGGTGGTCGGCGAAGGCCGCGTCGCCCACGTCGGCGAGGTGGCGGGGCGGTACGACGACGCCGCCGAACAGGGAGAGTTTGGCGGGCAGGATGGGGTCGTGCACGGTGGTGTGGATGTCGACGGTGAGCCGGTCGACGACGGTGACGCCCTTGACGAAGCGCAGCTCGACGATGGGTGACTTGGTCGCCGGGTCGAGCAGACGCTCGATGCTGAAGGCCACGGCGCGTGCGTCGCACACCTCGCCGTTGTGGAAGGTCACCCCGGGGCGCAGGACGAAGCGCCAGGTGCGCGCGTCGGTGGCCTTCCAGGAGAGGGCGAGCCTGGGGTGGAGCCGGTTGTCCCGGCCGCGGGTGGTGAGGGTGTCGAACATGTTGATCAGGACGTTCATCGACACCATGTCGCCCTGCTTCTGCGGGTCCAGCGTCTTCGGGTCGCCCGTCTGGGAGACCCGAAGGACGTTGCCTGCCCGGTCCGCGGCGGCGGTCGTGCCGCACGCGCTCAGGAGCGCGGGAGCGCTGAGCGCTCCGAGCAGCAGACCACCGGTCCGCAGGACCCGGCGTCGGCTGGGACGGCTGCGGTCCACCGTGCGCCCCTGAAGATTTCGTTCCATTGAACAACACCTCCGTTCCGTCAGATGGAATGCGGTTGGGTTAAGCTAAGCGACATGGTGAAAGCGGTCAACACCCGGTCGGTCGACCAGGAACTCGTGAAGGGCCCCGTCGACAAGGCGATGGAGGTGCTCGATGCGCTCGTCCAGCCCGGCGGACCTCACCGGCTCGGAGAGATCGCGCGCCGCACGGGACTGACCAAGCCGACCGTCCACCGGCACCTGCGGACCATGGCGGAGTACGGCTTCGCAGAGCCCGCCGAGGGCGGCAGCTACCGCCCGGGGCCCCGGCTGCTGGGGCTGGCGGCGGCGGCCCTGAGCGACAGCCGGGTGCTGGAGCTGACCAGGCCCGCCCTCGCCGACCTGCGCCGGCGCACCGGCCATGTCGCGTTCTACGCGGTGCGCCACGCGTCGGACGCCGTGCACCTGGAGCAGTCGGAGCCGGCCCGTGAGTACCGGATGGGCACCCGGCCCGGCCACCGGACACCGCTCCACACCTGCGGCGTGGGGCTCGCCATGCTCTCCGCGCTGCCCACCGAGGAGGTCGCGGCGCTCCTGGACGCACCGGACCTGGAGGCGCGCACGCCGAACACGCCCGCCGACCCGGCCGCGCTGCGGGCGGTACTCGCGCGGGCGGCAGTGTGCGGCTACGCCGTGGACGACGAGTACGACGAGCCGGACGTGCGGTCGGTGGCGGCTCCCGTGCTGGACGCGGAGGGCCGGGCCGTGGGCGCCATCGGCATCGCGGGACTGACCTTCACCCTCGACCCCGGCAGTGTGGAGGTGTTCGGGCCGATGGTGCGGGCCGCCGCGCGCACGGTGTCCGCCGGGCTCGGCGCGCGCACCCCCGTACTCGGCGTGGTGGACACGGTCCGGGGAGGCGAGGAGGCGTGAGCGCCCTGGCCGAACTGCTCGCCGAAGGACGGGACCAGCGGATCTGCTCCGGCGCCGCCTGGTCCGTCGGGGGCCCGCAGGGGCCGCTGGACCGGGGCTGGACCGGCACCCGTTGCTGGGACGGACCGCCGCTGGACGGCGACGACGTGTGGGACCTCGCCTCGGTCACCAAGCCGATCGCCGGTCTCGTGGTCATGGCGCTCGTCGAACGCGGCGCGCTCGGCCTCGACGACACCGTGGGCGGGTACCTTCCGGACTACCGGGACGGCGACAAGGCGGAGCTGACCGTGCGTCAACTCCTCGCGCACACCTCGGGGATACCGGGCCAGGTGCCGCTGTACCGCGATCACCCCACCCGTGCGGCGCTGCTGGAGGCGGTACGGCTGCTGCCGTTGACCGCGAAGCCCGGCACCCGCGTGCAGTACTCCTCGCAGGGCTTCATCGTCCTCGGCCTGATCGCCGAGGCGGCGGCCGGGGAGCCGCTGGAGGCACTGGTGGAGCGGCTGGTGTGCGCGCCGCTCGGCCTGCGCGACACCGTCTTCCGGCCGGACGCCGGGCGCCGGGCACGGGCGGTGGCCACCGAGGACTGCCCCTGGCGCGGCCGCCGGGTGGTGGGCGAGGTCCACGACGAGAACGCGGTGGTGCTCGGCGGGGTCGGCGGGCACGCGGGGCTGTTCTCCACCCTCGCGGACATGGAACGGCTGGGCGCCGCCCTCGCTGCCGGGGGCCGGGGCCTCCTGCGGCCCGAGACCTTCGCCCTGATGACGGCCGCCCACACGGACGGCCTGGCGCTGCGCCGCGCTCTGGCCTGGCAGGGCCGTGACCCGGTCGGCTCCCCCGCCGGGGAGGTGTTCGGCCCGGAGTCCTACGGCCACACGGGCTTCACCGGCACCAGCCTGTGGGTCGACCCGGCCACGCGACGGTATGCCGTGCTGCTCACCAACCGGGTGCACCCGACGAGGACGGGTGACGGGATCGTCGCGCTGCGCCGGGCGTTCCACGACGCGGCCGCCGTGCTGCCCCCGGTGGCTGCCGGGGGCCGCCACGGTGTGGAATGAGCCGGTGAACTCCTCCGCACCGGGCGCCGAGCGCCCCGAACGCGCCCGCCCCGCCGCCCAGAGCCTCACCGGTGTCGGCCTCGCCGTCCTCGACCCCGCCGGACGGGTGCTGCTGGGGCTCGGCCACGACGGACGCTGGGAGCTGCCCGGCGGCAAGGTCGACGCGGGCGAGGACTTCGAGACGGCCGCCGCCCGGGAGTTGGCGGAGGAGACCGGGCTCGTGGCGGCCCCCGCGGAGGTGCGGGTGCTGGCCGTGCTCGTCGACGGCGTGGGCGGGCTGACCCGGGTGACGGCGGCGGCCGTCACCGGGTGGGCGGCCGGGACGCCCCGGGTCACCGAGCCCGACAAGATCGAACGCTGGGAGTGGTTCGCCCGCGAGTCGGTCCCGTCCGCGCTGTTCCCGCCGTCCGCCTCGGTCCTGGACTGCCTGTGGCCCGCGGCGCAGCGGCGGGGTGCGGACGGAGTGCGGCACTATGCGGTGGCCGGTCCCGCCGTGAAGGGCCGCACGAGCCCGGACGGGCGCGCCGCGTCGCGGTAGGTCTCGCCGTGGCGGCGGAAGGCGGCCCCGCGTTCTTCCGCCGCACACATTGACATGAACGCGCCCCGGCGCAACGCTGAGAGCGCTCTCAGAATCGGTACGGACCAATTCCCCCACACCCGCACGGAGGTGGAGAGTGCTCTCCCGACTCAGACACCGTCTGCTCGCCGTGGCCGCGGCCGCAGGCCTGACCGGCGCCCTGCTCTCGTTCGGCGCCGCACCGCCCGCGGACGCCGCGGTGCCCGCCACCATCCCCCTGAAGATCACCAACAACTCCGCTCGTGGCGACGCCGTCCACATCTACAACCTGGGCACCTCGCTGACGACCGGTCAGCAGGGCTGGGCGGACGAGAACGGAACCTTCCACGCCTGGCCCGCCGGCGGCAATCCCCCCACCCCCGCACCGGACGCGTCCATCCCCGGACCGGCCGCGGGACAGACCAAGACCATCCGGATCCCGAAGCTGTCGGGACGCATCTACTTCTCCTACGGCCAGAAGCTGGACTTCCGGCTCACCACCGGCGGCCTGGTCCAGCCCGCCGTGCAGAACCCCAGCGACCCCAACCGCAACATCCTCTTCAACTGGTCCGAGTACACGCTCAACGACGGCGGGCTGTGGCTGAACAGCACCCAGGTCGACATGTTCTCCGCGCCCTACACGGTCGGCGTGCAGCGCGCCGACGGCGGCGTGACCAGCGCCGGACAGCTCAAGGCCGGTGGCTACCGCGGGGTGTTCGACGCGCTGCGGGCCCAGCCGGGCTGGGGCGGGCTGATCCAGACCCGGCCCGACGGCACCGTACTGCGGGCGCTGGCGCCCCTGTACGGGGTGGAGACCGGGGCGCTGCCCGCGTCGGTCATGGACGACTACGTCAACCGGGTCTGGCAGAAGTACGCGTCGACCACCCTCACCGTCACGCCCTTCGGCGACCGTCCGGACACCAAGTACTTCGGACGCGTCTCGGGCAACGTCATGAACTTCACCAACACCTCCGGCGCGGTCGTCACCAGCTTCCAGAAGCCGGACGCCTCCAGCGTCTTCGGCTGCCACCGGCTCCTGGACGCGCCCAACGACCAGGTGCGCGGGCCGATCTCGCGCACGCTGTGCGCCGGCTTCAACCGCTCGACGCTGCTGAGCAACCCCAACCAGCCCGATCCCTCGGCGGCGAACTTCTACCGGGACCCGGTGACCAACCACTACGCCCGGATCATCCACGAGCGCATGGCCGACGGGAAGGCGTACGCGTTCGCCTTCGACGACGTCGGCAACCACGAGTCGCTGGTGCACGACGGCAACCCGGCCGAGGCCAGGCTCACGCTCGCCCCGCTCGACTGAGCCGGCGGCGGGCACGCGTCCGCCCCCGTCCTCGGCCGGCGCGGCGGAGGACGGGGGCGGAACACGGGTGCGGCACCCGGCGGGGCGAGCTGTCGGGCACCGCACCGGCCCGGTCAGGCGCCGGGCAGTACGCCGGTGCGGGCGACCTCGGAGTACCAGCGGGCGCTCGCCTTGGGGATGCGGGTGCCGGTCGGGTAGTCGACGTAGACCGCGCCGAAGCGCTTGCTGTAGCCGTGCGCCCACTCGAAGTTGTCCAGCAGGGACCACAGGAAGTAGCCGCGCACGTCCGCACCGTCCAGGATGGCCTGGTGGACGGCGGCCAGGTGACCGCGGACGTAGGCGATCCGGGCGGGGTCGTTGACCTGCCCCTCGGGATCGGCGTAGTCGTCGAAGGCGGCGCCGTTCTCGGTGATGACCAGCGGCAGCCTCGGGAAGTCGGCGGACAGCCGGCGCAGCAGGTCGTACAGGCCGGTGGGGTCGACGGCCCAGCCCATGGCGGTGGTGTCGCCGGGCGGCTGGTGGAAGGCGACCCGGTCGGCTCCCGGCCAGGGGCTGTGGGAGCTGTTGCCGTGCCCGTCGGACGTGTGGGCGCCGCTGCCGTCGGTCTCGGAGACGACGGTGGGCGTGTAGTAGTTGACGCCGAGGAAGTCCAGCGGCTGGTGGGCCTGGCGCAGGTCGCCGTCCTGCACGAAGGACCAGTCGGTCAGCTCGGCGGTGTCCTTCAGCAGGTCCTCCGGGTAGGCACCGTTCAGCATCGGGCCGGTGAAGACCCGGTTGGCCAGGGCGTCGATCCGGCGGGCCGCGTCGGCGTCGCCCTCGCTGCCGGTGAGCGGGCGGACGTGGTGGATGTTGAGGGTGACGGAGACCTGGGCGTCGGCGCGGACCCGTTCGCGCAGCGCCTGGACGGCCAGGCCGTGCGCCAGGTTGAGGTGGTGGGCGGCGCGCAGCGCGGCGACCGGGTCGGTGCGGCCCGGCGCGTGCACGCCGGATCCGTAGCCGAGGAAGGCACTGCACCAGGGCTCGTTGAGGGTGGTCCAGGTCTTCACCCGGTCGCCCAGGGCGTCGGCGGCAAGGGCCGCGTACTCGGCGAACCGCTCGGCCGTGGCGCGCTCGGGCCAGCCGCCGGCGTCCTCCAGTTCCTGGGGCAGGTCCCAGTGGTAGAGGGTGGCGACGGGCTGGATGCCCTTCTCCAGCAGCTCGTCCACCAGCCGCCGGTAGAAGTCCAGGCCCTTCTGCACGGCGGGGCCGCGGCCGGTGGGCTGGATCCGGGGCCAGGCGAGGGAGAAGCGGTAGGCGCCCAGGCCGAGTTCGGCCATGAGGGCGACGTCCTCGCTCCGGCGGTGGTAGTGGTCGGTGGCGACGTCACCGGTGTCACCGTTGCGGACCCGGCCGGGGGTGCGGGCGTAGGTGTCCCAGATGGAGGGGGTGCGGCCGTCCTCCGCGGCGGCTCCCTCGACCTGGTAGGAAGCGGTGGCGGAGCCCCAGAGGAAGCCCTTGGGGAAGGTGCGGGCGGCGTCCGGGGCGGACGCGGTCCGGTGTGCTGCGGTGACCACGTAAGTCCTTTCGGATGGGGATGCTGGGTACGGCGGGGGCGGCGGGTCAGCCCTTGACGGCTCCCGCCATGATGCCGCTGACGATCTGGCGGCCGAAGACGACGAACATCGCCAGCAGCGGCAGGGTGCCGAGCAGCGCGCCGGCCATGATCAGCGACTGGTCGCGGACGTAGCCCGCACTGAGCTGGGTGAGCGCGACGGGGACCGTCGGGTTGGTCATGTCGAGGACCACGAACGGCCAGAAGAAGTCGTTCCACGCGTGCACGAACGTGATCATGAACAGGACGGCCATCGCGGGCCGCGCGATGGGCAGCACGATGCTGAAGAAGATCCGCAGCGAGTGCGCCCCGTCCACGCGTCCGGCCTCGACGAGCTCGTCCGGCAGCGCCTCCGTCAGGTACTGCCGCATGAAGAACACGCCGACCGCGCTCACCAGGGTCGGGAAGATGACGGCGGGCAGCTGCTGCGACCAGCCCAGGTCGGCCATCATCATGAACAGCGGCACGACCGCGAGCTGCGGCGGCACCATCATGGTGCCGATCACCAGCATGAGCAGGGCGTTGCGCCCCTTGAACCGCAGCTTGGCGAAGGCGAACCCGGCGAGGGTGGCGAACAGCACCGTGGACAGGGCGATCACCCCGGCCACGATGAGGCTGTTGACCATGGCCTTGCCCATCGCGGCCTCGTCCCAGGCCCGGGCGAGGTTGCTGAACAGGTTGGGGCCGGGCAGGAACGGGGGCGGCGTCTGGCTGACCCGGGTGTTGTCGGTGGACGCGGCCACCATGGTCCAGTACAGCGGGAAGATCGACAGGATCGCCATGACGGCGAGCAGCACATAGGCGAGCGGGCCGGCGTGGTGCTGGCGGCCCGCGCGCTGGCGCAGCAGCCGGCGGCCACCGCGGCCGGCCGGTTTCGCGGCGGAGGTCCGGGCCGGGGCGTCGGTCCGGGCCGGGAGACTTTGGGTGGTCATCGCGACTCCAGGTCAGGACGTGCGGGAGCGCAGGCGCTTGATGACGCGCTGCACGACGAAGACGAGGACCAGCAGCATGAACATCGCCCAGGCGACGGTCGCCGAGCGGCCCATCTGGTAGTTCTTCCAGCCCTCCTCGTACAGGAGCAGGCCCAGCGTCTGGTACTGGTTGTCCGCGCCGCCGGTGACACCGTTGGGCCCCTGCCCGAAGATCAGCGGCTCGCCGAAGAGCTGGGTGGCGCCGATCGTGGAGAGCACGATGGTGAAGACGATGGTGGAACGGATCCCGGGAATGGTGACGTGGATGAACTGCTTCCACCGCGAGGCGCCGTCGAGGGAGGCCGCCTCGTAGCGGTCGGCGGGGATGGCCTGCATCGCGGCCAGGTAGAGCAGCGCGTTGTAGCCGGTCCAGCGCCAGATGACGATGGTGGAGATCGCGACCTGGGCGGGCCACTTGTCGGCCTCCCAGTCCACCGGGTCGATCCCGACCGAGCCGAGCGCCCAGTTGATCATGCCGAAGTCGCGCTCGAAGATCATGGTGAAGACGAGGGCGGCCGCGGCGACCGAGGTGGCGTACGGGACCAGGGAGGCGACCCGGAAGAACAGCGAGGCGCGCATCCGGTAGTTGAGCAGGTGCGCCATGCCGAGCGCCATCATCAACTGCGGCACCGTGGAGATGACGCCGATGGTGATCGTGTTCTGCACCGCGTTCCAGAACCGCGAATCACCCCACAGCTCGACGTAGTTGTCGAACGCCACCCACTCCATGACATCGAGGGTGGCCAGCTCCACGTCGTGCAGGGAGATCCACGAGGTGTAGATCAGCGGGTAGAAGCTGAACGCGGCGAAGACGATGAAGAACGGCGCGACGAACGCGTACGGGGCGCCCTTGATGTCGAGCCGGTGCCAGAGCGCGCCGCGCCGCCGGGCGGTGCCCTCGCCGCCCGGGCGGGGAGAGGGCCGCGGAGGCTCGTCCCCGGCCAGGGCCTTGGTGGTGGAGGTGGCCACCGGACTTCCTTCCTGAGTGCGGTTGGGTGAGCCGGGCGCCGGGCCCGCCGGCCAGGACCTTGTCCTGGACGCGGGCGGGCCCGGTCGGCCTCGGGAGCGGAGAGTCAGCCGACCGCCTTCTCGATGCGCTCCCCGGTGGTCTTCCACGCCTCGTCACGCTTGGCGTCACCCTGCTCGATCAGGGCCAGGCCCTGGGAGAAGGTGTCCTTGATCGTGCCGTCCTTGCGGCCGAGAACCTGCTTGTCCGGGATCTCCTGGGCGGCGGCCCCGAAGATCTGTCCGATCGGCGCGCCGCTGAAGTACTCGGACTTGGCGTTCTTCACCTCGGGGCTGTCCAGCGCCGTGCGGGAGGAGGGGATGTTGCCGATCTCCTTGAAGATGTGCGCCTGCTGCTCGGGCGCGGTCAGCCAGGCGACGAGCTTCTTGGCCTCCTCCTTCACCGGGCTCTGCTCGACCACGCCGAGGAAGGAGCCGCCCCAGTTCGCGCCCTTGGGGGCCTTGGCGACGTCCCACTTGCCCTTGTTCGCGTCGCCGGCCTTCTCGCTGATGTGGCTGAGCATCCACGCCGGGCACACCGCGGTGGCGAAAGTGCCGTTGGCCAGACCCGGGTCCCAACCCGGCTGGAACTGGCGGAGCTTGGCCGTCAGTCCGTCCTCCGCCGCGTCGGCGGAGAGGTTCCACGCCTCCTTGACGGCGGGGTTGGAGTCGTAGATCAGCTCGCCCTTGTCGTCGTAGTACTGCTCCGGGTAGCCGTAGACCATGGCGTTGAACAGGCCGCTGGCCGCGTCCATGTAGGCCACGTCGCCGCCCTTGAAGCCCTTCTTGAAGTCACGGCCGACCTCGACGTACTTCTTCCAGTCGCCCGCCCACAGCTTGGCGACCTCTTCGCGGTCGGTGGGCAGACCCGCCTTCTCGAAGTAGTCCTTGCGGTAGCAGACGGCCATCGGGCCGATGTCGGTGCCCAGGCCCAGCACCTTGCCGTCCTCGGTGCTGATCTGGGACTCCTTCCACGGCAGGAAGTGGTCGGTGCCGGGCACGTCGGAGAAGTCCGCGAACTTGTCGGCCTGGGTCTCGGTGATCTCCTTGGCCCGGCCGATCTCGATGCCCTGGATGTCCTTCAGGCCCTTGCCCGCGGCGAGCCTGGTCTGCAGAGCCGTGTAGTACGTCTGCTCGTCACCGGCGATCTCGGCCTTGATGTCGACGTCGGGGTTCTCCTTCTCGTACTGCTCGAGAAGGCCGGTCTCCTTGATGCCCATCACCCCGTACATGCCCATGGTGATGGTGACCTTGCCGTCCTTCTTGCCACCGCCGGTGGCCGAGTCGTCACCGCTGCTGCAGCCGACGACGAGCGCGAGCGCGCCGACGGCCGCGGCCGTCGCCACCGCCTTTCTGCGCAACGAACCGAGAGTGCCCATGGATCTCCTCCTAGCGACGGCGCTGACACATCGGAGTGACGAGTTCTGCGATGACTACTGCGATGGCTACAGCGGCTACAGCGATGAAAGACAGCGGCTCGAACAAGGGTGGGAACGTGCCCAATTTTGGTGGGCACGTTCCCACCGGCGCCTCGAAGACTCGTGGGAAGGGGACCGGTCTGTCAATAACTTGAAAGCAACTTGTCGCAACCGCCCCTGCGCCGCGTTCGCCTCCCGGAGACCGGGGGGTGCTCCGCCGACCGCGGCGTCTGTCAGAATTGCCGCAGGTCAACTCCGCGGCAGACAGCGCCGCCGCGGCCGCCGAGGGGGGAGTACATGACCGGCAACCGCCGTCCAACGATCAAAACGGTCGCCGCCCGCGCCGGCGTGGGCCGCACCACGGTCTCCCGTGTCGTCAACGGCTCGGAGCTGGTCAGTGCCGATGCCCGGGAGCGGGTGCTTGCGGCGATCAAGGAACTGAACTACGTTCCCAACTCGGTCGCCCGCGGCCTGGTGACCAACCGCACCAACGCCGTGGCCCTGGTGATCCCGGAGTCGGAGAGCCGGCTCGGCTCGGAGCCGTTCTTCGCCGCGCTCATCCGCGGGGTCAGCGGCGCCCTCGCCGAGAGCCGCACCCAGTTGCAGCTCATGCTCGTCCGCGACCAGGCCGAGCGGGACCAGTTGACCGCGTCGGTCGCGACCCGCCGGGTGGACGGCGTGCTGCTGGTCTCGGTGCACTCCGAGGACCGGCTGCCCGGCATGCTCGAGGAGATGGGCCTGCCCACGGTGCTCGCCGGCCGCCGCGACTCGGGCGAGCGGCTGAGCTACGTCAACTCCGACAACGCCGGCGGGGCCGCCGCCGCGGTGCGGCATCTGCTGGGCGGCGGACGGCGCCGGGTCGCCACCATCACCGGGCCGCTGGACATGGACGTCGGCCGCAGCCGGCTCGCCGGCTGGCGCGCCGCGCACCTGGAGGCGGCGGTGCCCGCGGAGGAACTCCTCGTCGAGGCGGGCGACTTCACCGAGGAGGGCGGCGCGAGCGCCATGCGTTTGCTTCTTGAACGCGTCCCGGACCTGGACGCCGTCTTCGCCGCGTCCGACCTCATGGCGGTCGGCGCCCTGGCCGAACTTCGCCGGCAGAAGCGGCAGGTGCCCGGGGACGTCGCCGTCGTCGGCTTCGAGGACTCCGTCCTGGCCCGCCACACCAACCCGCCGCTGACGACGGTGCGTCAACCGGTGGAGGAGCTGGGGCGCACCATGGCCCGCATCCTCACCGACATCACGCAGCACGGTGCGCCGCGGCAGCAGATGACGTTGCCGACGGAGCTGGTGGTGCGCGAGTCGTCGTAGGCCCGGGTGCCCACCGCGGGAGCGGGCCGGGCTCCCGGTCGGCCGGAACCCGGCACCTGTCGGCGCTCCGGCGGCCGCGGGCTGCGCGACGTGCCACCGGGTGCCCGCCGGGCACGGCACGGGGCGGGCGTACCGGCCGCGCGGTGGGATCAAGGGAGGTCTCGCCGTCGGGTCGCTTCTCCGTGCGCCAACCGGGTACCGAGGTGTTCGTCTGGCCGCGTGGGGCGGACTGAGCGAGGTCGCCGGGTGCGGCCGGCGGTGGGACGGCGGCACGGGGCGGGGGTCACGGGGTCAGCACGATGCGTCCGAAGACCTCGCCCGCGTCCATCTTCCGGTGCGCCGTGGCCGCCTGGTCCAGGGGCAGCACCTCGTGTACGACGGTCTCGATCTCCCCGCGGCCCGCGGCGGCGAACTGATCGGCCCGCACGGCCCGCAGGCCGGCCTCCGGGACGGTGGCGGCGCTGAAGGTGGCGAACGACATCGACTTCTGGAAGGACGCCATCAGACGGGTGCCGAAGTCCGCCGGCGGCTGCCCCGCGACGGCGCCGACCACCACCATCCTGCCGTTCGGTGCGAGCCTGGTGAAGAAGTCGGGCAGGCCGGCTCCGGCGACGATGTCCACGATGACGTCGAAGGCGCGGGGAGCGTCCGCGCCGCCCTCGCCCGAGCGGTCCAGGACATGGGTCGCGCCCAGCCCGCGCAGCCGCTCGCCTCGGGCGGCCGACGACGTGGTGACCGCCACCGCGGCGGCACCGGCGCGTGCCGCGAGCTGGACCGCCATGATGCCGATGCTGCCGGCCGCACCGCGGACCAGCACGCGCTCGCCCGCGGTGAAGCGGGCGTGGGCGAGCCCGAAGTGCGCCACCACCCCGGCGCTGCCGAGCGTCACCGCGGCCGGTGCGGACAACCCCGCGGGGAGCGGGAGGATGTCGTCGGCCGGGGCGGTCGCCTGTTCGGCGTAGCCGCCTCCCGCGCCGGTCTGCGCCCACACGCGCCGGCCGGTCCAGGCGGCGTCGACGCCCGCGCCGACCGCCGTCACGGTGCCCACCACCTCGCCGCCGGGCACGTGCCCCTCCCGGAATCCGTAGGCGGCGAGCGCACCGCTGCGGATGGCGACGTCGGCACCGCTCACGCCGATCGCCTCGGTCGCGACCAGTACCTGTCCCGCGGCGGGCGCGGGGGCGGGAAGGTCGACGACCTCCAGGCCCTCGGGGCCGCCGAACGTCCGGATCGCCACTGCCCTCATTCGTCACTCCTTGCTCGCCGAGGCCGTGCCCTACGCACCGAAGCCCTGCTCGCCGGGACGTTAACGGACGCTGCCGTCCGCTTCGCTAAAGTGAGAGTGGTGACCGGTCATTTGCCTCACCCGCTGCGCTCCGACGCCCGGGACAACCGCGAGCGCATCCTCGACGCGGCCCGCGCGCTGTTCGCCACCGAGGGGCTGCGGGTGCCGATGCGGGAGGTGGCCCGGCGGGCCGGTGTCGGGCCGGCCACGCTCTACCGGCGCTTCCCGACCAAGCGGGAGCTGGTCACCGAGGCGTTCACGGACCAGTTGCGGGCCTGCCGCACGATCGTCGACGAGGGCCTGGCCCACCCGGACCCCTGGGCCGGCTTCTGCCTCGTCGTCGAGACGACCTGCGAGCTGCACGCGCGGCACCTCGGCTTCACCGAGGCGTTCATGGCGGCCTATCCGGAGGCGATGGACTTCGCCGCCGCCCGCGCGTACTCGCTGAAGTCCGCCGGTGAACTGGCCCGTCGGGCCAGGGAAGCCGGTGGTCTGCGCCCCGATTTCGTACTGGACGACCTCATCCTCATGATCATGGCGAACCGGGGCATCCACGCCCTGTCGACGGCCGCCCGCGTCGCGGCCTCCCGGCGCTTCGCCGCGCTGGTGATCCAGGCGTTCCGGGCCTCTCCGGAGCATACGCGGCTTCCCCCGGTGCCACGGCTGGCGCCCGGGTGAACCCGACTGGCCCAGTACGCGTCCGGTGAGCGTTTCCCCCCGGGCCTCCGTTCGTTGGGACGGACATGATCAAGAAGCTCGCCTGTGTCTCCGTCATGGCCACCGCTCTGCTGGTCTCCGCTCCCCTCGCCGAGGCGGCCCCCGTCCCCGGCCCGTCCGCCGGTGTTCCGGGCGGTCCGCTCCTGGACGGTCTCCTCGGTTCGCTGGAGGTGGGGCATCCCGCCACCTCTGCGCAGTCGCTCCTCCCCCAGGGCATCCTCGGCGGGTGAAACGCGCGGGGCGGGAGGGGGCGGTTGCGCACTATCACCCCCTCCGCCTCCGATGACCGGTTCGGCGTCCCCCTCCACCGGCCCCTTCCGGGCCCGCCAGACCGCGGCAGGCTTCCCGTAACCACCGTCCGGGAGTCTCCAGGCAGTCATTCGAACGCGGGAGGCTCCAGTGAGACGTGCGAGCAGGAGGCGCGCCGGTGCGGTCGTGGCCGTGCTGAGTGGTCTGGCCCTGGCGGCGACCTCGACGACCGCACGGGCCGCGACCGGCCCCGACGTCATCGCCCACCGCGGCTCCTCGGGCACGGCACCCGAGAACACCGCCGCCGCCATCGGTCTCGCCGTGCGCCAGCGCGCCGACTTCGTCGAGATCGACGTCCAACGCACCAAGGACGGCAGACTCGTCAACTTCCACGACTGCACCATGGAACGCACCACCGACATCGAGGAGCTCTACCCCGGCCGTCCCCGCTACCGCGTCTCCGACTTCACCTGGGACGAACTGAGCCGTCTCGACGCCGGATCCTGGTTCCACGAGGACTACGCGGGTGAGCGGCTCGTCACCGTCGACGAGGTCGTCCGGCACCTGTGGCACACCCGCACCGGGCTGCTCGCCGAGATCAGCCCCTGCGCTCAGTACGGCACCACCGTCGCCACCGACCTGGCCGACGCGCTGCGCGGCAAGCCCGGCTACGTCCGCCAGGCCCTCGCCCGCCACCGGCTCGCCGTCCAGTCCTTCGAGACCGACGACGCGCACGCCTTCCACACCGTCCTGCCGCACGTCCCCATCGGCATCCTCGACGCCGACCGCCCCACCGACACCGAACTCCTGCGGCTCAGCCGGTGGGCCGACCAGATCAATCCCCAGTACACCGTCACCGACCAGGCCCTCGTCGACCGCGTCCACCGGCTCGGCATGGACATCAACGTCTGGACCGTCGACGAGCCCGGCGCCGTCCGCACCATGGCCTCCCTCGGCGTCGACGGCATCATCACCGACTACCCCCAGAACCTCACCCGGCGGTAGCGGGCACGGGTAACGGGCGCTTTGACACACATCGCCATCGGGCGTTGACTGTCGGTACGGCACAGCGCCACGCCGCTGCGGGAACCCGGTGATCCAAGCAACCCAGGAAAGCGGCACACGACGATGTACGACCAGACACGCGCACAGCAGCCCTCGGACCAGGACCAGCGCCGCACCGGGCACCGTCCCGCGGCACCGGAGGCGCTCCTGCCGCCGGCGGAACGGGACGCGGTCCTGGACCGTCTCCGCAAGGCCATCAACACGTTCGCCGACGCTCCGCACGAGGCGCTGGAGGAGGCGGAGGGTGCCTTCGACGACGCCGCCGCCCATCTCGCGAGCGCCCTCGCGGAACGGCGTCGTGCCCTGCGCGAGAGGTGGCGGGAGCAGGACCCCGAGACGCATGCCGAGGAACTCCGGATCGCCCTGCGGCAGTACCGGGAGATCACTCAGCGGCTGATCCGTACGTGAGGCCCGCGTCGTTGGCGCAGCGGAATCCGAGGTTGCCGGACGAGGAGTCCGGGGTGTTGGAGGAGCGGGCGGCGACCCGGTAGCGGTTGCAGTAGGAGTCGTGGCACAGGTAGGAGCCGCCGCGCAGGACCCGTGCCGCCCCGGTCCCGGGGCCGTGCGGGTCGACGGTGGGTGATTCGGCGTAGTAGGTGGGCGAGAACCAGTCGGAGCACCATTCCCACACGTTGCCCGCGGTGTTCCACAGGCCGTGGCCGTTGGGCCGGTAGGACTTGACCGGTGCGGTGCTCAGGTGCCCGTCCTCGGCCGTGTTGACGTGCGGGAAGCGGCCCTGCCAGATGTTGCAGCGCCACCGGCCGCCCGGGGTCAGCTCGTCGCCCCAGGCGTAGCGGCGGCCGGCCAGTCCCCCGCGGGCGGCGTACTCCCATTCGGCCTCGGTGGGCAGGCGCTTGCCGGCCCACCGCGCGAAGGCGGTGGCGTCGTTCCAGGAGACGTGGACGACCGGATGGTTCGGCCGGCCGGTGATGTCGGAGCGGGCGCCCTCGGGGCGGCGCCAGTGGGCGCCCCGCACGTTGATCCACCAGGGGGCGCCGGCGGCGTTGCCGAGGACGTCGGCGTCCGGGGCGGCGACGACCAGGTGGAAGACGGCCGAGGAGCCGAAGCGTTCGGCGTCGGTCACGTGGCCGGTCGCCTTGACGAAGGCGGCGAACCGGGCGTTGGTGACGGCGGTCTCGTCGATGTGGAAGGGCCGCAGGCGCACCGTGTGCACGGGTGTCTCGCCGTCGGCCGGATATCCCTCCCCGAAGGCGTCCCCCATCGCGAACTCACCGCCGGGCAGGCGCACCTGTCCGCGGGTCGAGCGCGGGCGGGCGGCGGGCCCCGGCTCCGCGGCGGCCGCGGGGGACGGGGCGGCCACGGCCACGGGTGCCGTCGCCGGGGCGCAGCACGGGCGGTGAGTAAGGGTCACGGGTCCTCGAATCGATCGCGTGCGTGCGCCTGCTAGGCCTTGTAGGTGGACTCGTCGAGCCCGCTCAGGGTCGGGTCGTGGCCCACCTCTCCGACGTCGTACATCGATGTCATCCAGTGGTAGAAGTTGTCGCCGCGTGCGCGCAGGACGTCGTAGAGCCGGCGCATCATGCGGCCGCGGACCTCCGCCTGCTCCGGGTGGGAGTAGACGTTCTGCAGTTCGTCCGGGTCGGTGTGCAGGTCGTACAGCTCGTTGACGGAGTCGGGGTTGACGACGAGTTTGTACCGGTCCTCGCGCAGCATGCGCTGGGGGTAGGGGAAGTGGTGGCCGTGGAACTCGCAGACGATGTCCTCGTCCCACTCCACCGTCTCGCCCCGCACCAGGGGCAGCAGGCTGCGCGAGTCGACGGCGGGTTTCGGGTCGAGGCCGGCCAGTTCGAGGATCGTGGCGGTGCAGTCGAGGAGGCTGACGAACTCGTCGCGCACCTGGCCGCCGGGCGCGCCCGGGACCCGGAGCAGGCCCGGTGTGCGGTAGATGTCCTCGTACATCGCGGGGCCCTTGTCGTGCAGCCGGTGCGAGCCGGTGAACTCCCCGTGGTCGCAGGTGAAGAACACCGCCGTGTCGTCCACGAGGCCGAGCCGTTCCATGGCCGCCATGACGCGGCCGATCTGCCGGTCGATGAGGGCCACGTAGCCCCAGTAGACGGCGATGAGCTTGCGGGTGGTCTCGATGGGCATCGTGTCGAAGGTCCAGTGCGCGCTGTAGTTGCGCTGGACCGGGGGTTTGCCCTCGAAGGTCTCGGACACCGACCGGGGCAGTTCCACGTCCGCGGGGTCGACCAGGTCGAAGTACTCGTCCGGGAGGATGTACGGCAGGTGCGGTCCGAAGAAGTGCAGGGCCAGGAAGAAGGGCCGGTCGCGGTCGTGCGCGTCGGCGGCGTAGTGCTCCAGCCGCTCGATGGCGCGGGTGGCCAGGTAGTGCTCGAAGGTGGCCTCGACCGGCTGGTGCAGACGGGCGGCGAGCAGGTTCCCGGGGCCGCCGTTCGGGAGGGTGCCGCGGACCCGGTCGCTGATCTCGTACGGCGGCAGTCCGCGTTCGTCGAGGTAGGCGAGGTAGTCCGGGTGGTCGACGGGGTTGTGCCAGCCGGGCAGTTCGGGGCCGTCGAAGCCGTAGTCGGCCGCGGTGCGGCGGTTTCCGGCGTGCCACTTGCCGAACAGGCCGCAGTTGTAGCCGTGTTCGCGCAGCGCCCGGGAGAAGGCGAACTGGTCCTCGGCGAGGTCCTCCAGGTAGCCGACGTTGCGTTCGTGGTTGGCGAGGAGCTTGTGCCGGAAGGGTGCCTGGCCGGTCAGCAGGCTGGCGCGGGCCGGGGTGCAGATGGCGGTGGGGGTGTACCAGCGGTCGAAGCGGGTTCCCGTGGCGGCCAGTTCGTCGAGCGCGGGGGTGTGGGCCAGCGGGTTGCCGTAGGCGCCGAGCGTGTCGGTGCGGTGCTGGTCGGTCATGAGGAAGAGGATGTTCTTCCGGGACGCCCCGGCCTGGTCGCAGGCCTGCGCACCGGACTCGGCGCCGGCCTGCACACCGGACTCGCCACCGGTCTGCGGACCCGGCTGGGCGCCGGGCTCGTTCGTTCGCGTCACTTGCCCGCTCCCGTGAAGAGGTCGCCGGTGTAGTAGGTCTTGGGGTCGGCGGGCTTCTTGAGTTTGCCGGCGTTGACGAAGTAGTCGTTCATGCCCTCGAGCCACTTGACGACGGTGCCGTCCCGGGTCAGCTCGTCCAGCTCCGCCACGCTGAGCACCTTGTTGTTCGCGGCGTCCGCCTTCACCTGCTCGACGGGGATCTTCAGCTTGTCGGCGGTCAGCTTGATCGCCTCGTCGGTGTGCTCCGAGCGGAAGGTCATCGCCTCGCGCAGCACGGCGAGGACCTTCTTGGTCTTCTCCGGCTGGTCGGCCACCACCTTGTTGCCCGCGACGAAGGCGGTGGGGAAGGAGACGTCCTGTTCGAAGTCGGCGTTCTTGGCGAGTTCGACCAGGTCGGGGACCTGCTTCTTGATCGTCGCCGCGGCCGGGTACCAGAAGCCGGCGCCGTCGACCTGCTGGGAGGAGAAGGCGGAGACGATGGTGGACGGGTCCATGGGGACGACCTTCAGGTCCTCCTTGGTCATCCCGGCCTTCTCCAGTGCGAGGGAGAGGATCATGTCGCCGGAGGTGCCCTCGGGCACCGCCACGGTCTTGCCCTTGAGCTGCTGCATCGAGGTGATGCCCGGCTGGGCGAGGACGCGGTCGGAGTTGCCCAGGGTGTTGATGGCGACGACCTTGGCCTGGCCGGAGGCGGGGAGCCACATGGCGCCGGGGCCTATGTAGCCGAAGTCGAGGTTGTCGGTGCCCAGGGCCTGGATCTGGAGCGGCCCGTTGGTGAAGACCTTGGCGTCGGCGGACAGCCCGTGCTTCTTCCACAGGCCCTCGGCCTCGGCGATGGCGATCAGGCTGGCGCCGTTGAAGTCGTTGATGTATCCGAAGCGCACCTTGTCCGACGAGCCGCCGGAGGACGAGCCGCCGCATGCGGCGAGCAGCGCCATGGCGGCCACGCCGGCGAGGGTGGTGGTGAGGCTTCTGCGGGTGAGGACGGGTGACATCGCGGTGGGTCCCTTCCGGGTCATGGCGTCGGGGAGTGGGAACCGGAAAGGGCGGCGGTGCGGCCTTCCTGGTGGTAGACGGAGCGCCACACGCGGTTGCGCAGTGCGGCGAACTTGGGGCTGAGCCGGAAGGCCTCGTCGCGCTCGATGGCGGGGTCGACGTCGACGACGTCGTAGACGCGTCCGGGTCGGGCGGCCATCACGACGACGCGGTTGGCCAGGAACACGGCCTCGTCGACGTCGTGGGTGATGAACAGGACCGTGCGCCTGTCCTGGCTCCAGGTCTTCAGCAGTTGCTCCTGGAGCTTGACCCGGGTGAGCGCGTCGAGCGCGCCGAAGGGTTCGTCCATCACAGGATCGAGGGGTCGACGGCGTAGGCGCGGGCGATGGCGCAGCGCTGGCGCATGCCGCCGGAGAGGGTCTTGGGGAGCGCGTCGGCGAAGCGTTCCAGGCCGACCAGTTCGATGAAGTGCTCGGCCCTGGCGCGGCGTTCGCGCTTGGGCACTCCCGTGGTCCTGAGACCGAACTCGACGTTCTGCCGTACGGTCAGCCAGGGGAAGAGGGCGTACTGCTGGAAGATGACGCCGCGCTCGGGTCCGGGCCCCGAGACGGGTGCTCCGTCCACCAGGGCGCGGCCGGAGGTGGGTGCCTCCAGGCCGGCGAGGATGTTCATCAGGGTGCTCTTGCCGCAGCCCGAGGGGCCGACGACGGTGACGAACTCGTGGTTGGCGATGTCGAGGCTCACGTCGTCCAGGGCGGTGAAGGTCTCCCTGCCCAGTGAGAAGGTCTTGGTGACGTGCTGGACGGAGATCTTGGCGGGTGTGCTGGTCATCGGCGTTCCTGCCATCGGGTGAGCCGGCGTTCGGCGAGGAGGAGGACGCGGTCCATGAGGAGACCGAGGATCCCGATCGAGATGAGCCCGACGAAGATGGTCGGGAGGTCGTAGTAGAGCTGGGCGTTCTGCATGCGGTAGCCGAGGCCCTCCTGGGCGGCGATCAGCTCCGCGGCGACCAGGGTGGCCCAGGCCGAGCCGAGGCCGACCCGCATGCCGACGAGGATGAAGGGGGTGGACGCCGGCACCACCACGCGGGCGAAGATCGTGGCGTCGCCCGCGCCCAGCACCCGGGCGGCGTTGATCAGGGTGCGGTCGACGTTCACCACGCCCTGGAAGGTGGAGATCACACAGGCCAGGAACGCGGCCAGGAAGATGACGAAGATCTTCGGGGTCTCGTCGATGCCCATGGCGACCACGGCCAGCGGGATGATGGCCAGCGGCGGGATGGTGCGGAAGAACTGGATCCAGGGCTCGATCAGTCCGCGCAGGATGCCGTACCAGCCCATCAGGAAGCCCACCGGGACGGCCACGGCCGTGCCCAGGCCGAAGCCGATGAGGACCCGGGTCAGGCTGGCGAGGGCGTCGTCGGCGAGCGTTCCGTCGCCGATCAGGGTGGAGGCGCGGTCGACGACCTCCGGCGGTGTCGGCAGCTTGAAACCGGCGGAGGCGAGGGCCCACCAGAGGGCGATGCCGAGTGCGACGGACACGGCGTTCAGGACGAGGGGCAGCCCGCGCCTGCCGGAACGGGAGCGCTCCGGCGCGGACTCGGCGGCGCCCGCCGAGGTGTCTGCCGCCACGGCGCCCCCCGCCGTGCTGTCGCCCGCTTCGGCCTCGGGCGAGGCCCCGGGCCCCTTCTCGGGCCGCGGGCGCCGCTGGTCGGCACTCCGCTTGTCAAGGACGGACATGGGCGGCTCCTTCGGTGGCGGAGTGGGGTGCATCGGAACGGCCCTTCACGTCGGCGGTTTCGGGATACCTCGCCAGGAGGGGTGAGCTGTGGAAGACCGCGGCGAGCGCGCCGATGGCGCCGTCGTCGTCGGAGAGCCGGGCGGCGGCCACGGCGGGTCCCGCCGAGGCGGTCGGGAAGATCTCGGCGGCGAGGGTGGCGGCGACCTGTTCCACGAGGACGGGCGCCAGCCGGGTGATCTCGCCGCCGATGACCACCTTCGCCGGGTTCAGCATCATGGTCGCGGCGCCGACCACCCGGCCCAGCGCCCCCGCGGCCTCCCGCAGCACCCGGTCCACGACGGGGTGGGCGCGGCGCACGGCGGCGGCGAGGTCGTCGAGGTTCTCCAGGCGCAGGCCGAACTCCCAGCAGGCGGCGAGGATTCCGGGCACCGAGGCCACGGTCTCCAGGCAGCCCCGCTTGCCGCAGCGACAGGGGCGGCCCGCCGGTTCCACGGTCACGTGTCCCAGCTCGCCGGCCAGCCCGGACGAACCCGTCACCAGCTGGCCTCCGACGACGAGTCCGCCGCCGACGCCGTCCGACAGGCGTACGTAGACCAGGTCGGCGACGCTGTCGGCGCCGCTGATCGCCTCGGCGAGGGCGGCCAGCCGGGTGTTGTTGTCGACGATGACCGGTGCGTCGAAGCGTTCGGCGAAGGCCACGTCGACGCCCTCGGGTGCCGGGCGCAGCACCGTGGTGCCCGGGGTGGCGCGCGGCCAGGCCGCCCCCTCCGGAGCCGGGTAGGGACCGGGTACGCCGATGCCGATGCCCTGCAACGCCCCGTAGTGGACCCCGGCCTCGCCGCTGAGCCGGTCGACCAGTTCCAGGGCCCGTTCCGTGCGGGTCGGCCAGGTCGCGGTGTCCTCGTACCGGACGGAGCCGGAGACCATGATCTCGTGCGCGGCGTCGGCGACGACGACGTGGACGCGCCGGTGTCCGAAGTCGACGCCCATGAACTGCGCCGACGCCGGGTCGAGCGCCAGCCGTTCGGCCGGCCGCCCGCTGCCCTCGCGGCGGGAGGCGTCGGTGTCGACGACCACGATGGCACCGCGTTGCAGGAGGTTGCCGGTGATCTCGGACAGGGTGGTGCGGGACAGGCCCACGACCCGGGCGATCTCGCCCCGGCTCATGGCGCCGTTCTCCTGCAGCGCACGCATGACGCGCTCTTCGTGGGTCCGCCTGACCAGTGCGTGCACTCCGCTGGGCATCTGCATGCCGGTCAAGGTAGGGAGGCTCGATTATTCCGTCAACACTCCGACAGAAAGACGCAATGAAGTGTTCACCATGCCAGGTGGGCCGTGCCCCGCAGCTGCGGGCTGGGAGCGATTATTCGTCCGCCCTGTTGACGTAAATGTGCGGGCGTTCGCATGTTGTGCGCCATGCCCCCGTCATGCGGCCGGTGTGCCGCGCCTCGGTTCCCGGACGGGGACGACGAAGGAGAACCCGACTGATGACCGATGCCGAGTACGGACTCCCCCGACGATCCCTGCTGGCCGGCGCCGCCGGTGCGGGAGCGGCGTTCGCCCTGCCCGCGGGCGCCGCGCAGGCGGCTCCCGCGGCGGCGCCCACGGCCTCCCCGCAGGCCGGGGCGGAGCGGCGGCACCCGCGCAACTGGCCCGACCCCGAGCCGTACGGCGCCGCGGACACCCGGGCCGACCTGTGGCCGCGCGAGGACAACTCGTTCGTCCTCCCGCTGGAGCTGCGCCCTCG
This sequence comes from Streptomyces violaceoruber, assembly GCF_033406955.1. Classification (NCBI taxonomy): domain Bacteria; kingdom Bacillati; phylum Actinomycetota; class Actinomycetes; order Kitasatosporales; family Streptomycetaceae; genus Streptomyces; species Streptomyces violaceoruber. The sequence continues at coordinate 285,023 of NZ_CP137734.1, forward strand.
CGACGAGGAGCGCGGCGCCGTCTGGATGCGCGACACCTACGTCAACTGCTTCGTCGTCGACGGCCGCCCCCTTTACGTCGCCACGGGAACCACCCGGGTGCCCGGGCTGGAAGCCGCCGGCCCCTGGAACGACGGCATCTTCGTGTGGCTGGCCCCCTCCCTCGACGGCCCCTGGCGGCTGGCCGACACCACCGGCATCCGGCCCGGGGCCGAGCGCGGCAAGGTGTGGTCGCCCGAGTTCGCCGGGGAGAACCGGCCCGGCCGCACGGTCGTCGCGCCCTGGCAGGAGTACTGGCACGACGAGCAGTTCGGCAAGCGGGGCCAGGCCTGGGCGCCGGAGCTGCACTACTTCCGTGACACCTGGTACCTCGTCGCGTGCATGGGCGACCACTCCCGCAAGGTCGGCTCGTTCATGCTGGTGAGCGAGGGCGGCGTCGAGGGCCCGTACCGGCTGGTCGAGGGCAACCTGGACAAGCCCTTCGGCGACTCGTTCATCGGCGGTCCGAAGTTCATCGAGCCCGGCGCCTACCACCACATCGACGGCGGCCTCTTCTCCGAGGGCGACGACGCGTGGCTCGTGCTGCACAACGACCTGTACGCGAAGTTCCGGGACGACATGGAGGACATCGTCACGACGACGGACCTGCCCCGGTTCCGGCAGACGCCCTACTCCCCCGAGCCGTATCTGGAGGGCGCGTACGTGTTCAAGTACCGGGGCAAGTACCACCTCGTCCACGCCGCCTGGGACCGTACGTCGGTCAACGCCGACGGCACCGTCCGCCAGGCCTACGACGTACCCGCCGCCGGGCGCGTGCAGTACCAGTACGACGCGATCGTCGCCGTGGCCGACCGGTTCGAGGGGCCGTACTCGAAGCGGTACACGGCGGGTGTCGGCGCCGGTCACAACAACTTCTTCGTCGATCACCGGGGCGGCCTGTGGGCGACGTACTTCCTGAACCCGGCCGCCGGCTACTGGTCGGACGCCTCGCGCGTCGCGGAGTCCGCCGTGCCCGGTGTCGTGCGGCTGGAGTGGACCGGCCCGGCGGACAGCCGGCTGTACGTGAAGCGGGGGTCCGGGGGACCCGGCAACGGGCACTGAGCGGCGGTCCCCGTCCCGTCACATGCCGTCGCGGCGGTACGGGCGTAGTGTCCAGATATGGGTGATGTTCGGGGCGGCCGGCGTCGGGCGGCCCGGTCGGCGCGGACGCGGGCGGACGGCTGATGGACTCCGCCATGGCGGCCGTCGTGCGGGCGAGCGGTGCGTTCGGAGGGATCCTCTACGCACTGCCGCCGGGCGAGGACGCCGTGTGGCAGGTCCTGGTCACGGGGGTCCCCCAGGAGATGGCCGCACCGTGGCGGCGGGTCGGGCTGAGGGATCCGATGCCCGTGGCGGACGCCGTCCGCGAGCACCGTCTGGTGTGGGCGGGCGGCCGGGAGGAGATGGCACGCGAGTATCCGCGGCTGGCGCTCGTCCTGCCGTACGACTTCGGGCTGGCGGCCGCACCGGTCCTCTCGGGCAGCACCGTCAGGGGCGGGCTGGTGCTGCTGTGGCCCGGGAACCACCCGGCGCGGCTGAGCGCCGGGGAACAGGACGTCATCCGGGCGGGCTGCCGCCGCCTGGGTGACACCCTGCAGCGGGCCATCGACCGCGGCGAACCGCTGCGGCCGCCGGAGCGGCCCCGGACCCTGCCGCCGGCCGCCCCGCGCACCCCCTCCCCCGCCGAGGCGACCGCGCTGTCCGCCTTCGTGGACCGCCTGCCCGGCGGCTCCTGCGCGCTGGACCTGGAGGGGCATCTGACCTTCGTCACCCCGGGGGCGGCCGAACTGCTCGGCGTCGACCGCTCCCTGCTGGTGGGCGCCCTGCCGTGGGAGGCGCTGCCCTGGATGGACGTGCCGCACGTCGAGGACCGCTACCGGGCCGCGCTGGTCAGCCGCAGGCCGCAGCGCTTCACGGTGCTGCGCCCGCCGAAGACGTGGCTGGCCTTCGAGCTGTACCCGGACGCCACCGGACTGAGCGTGCGCATCACCTCCGGCAGTCCGGACACGGACACGCCCCCGTCCCGGTCGGTACATGCCTCGGGCCCCAGCCGTGCCACCGTGCTGTACCACCTGATGCACCTGGCCTCCACCCTGACCGAGGCCGTCAGCGTGCAGGACGTGGTGGAGCAGACCGCCGACCAGCTGATGCCCGCGCTGGGAGCGCAGGGCATGGTGGTGATGGTCCCGGCGGACGGCCGCCTGAAGGTCGTCGGGCAGCGCGGCTACCGCCCGGAGCTGCTGAGGCGCTTCGACGGGACGCCGCTCACGTCGGCCGTCCCCGGCGTCGACGTCATGGCCACCGGCGTCCCGGGGTTCTGGACGACCTTCGAGGAACTCCACCATGCCTACCCCGCCATGACGCACGAGGACGGCATGGCCGCCTGGGCCCTGCTGCCGCTGATCGCCTCCGGCCGCCCCATCGGCTCGCTGCTGCTCTCCTACCGACGGCCGCACGTCTTCCCGCCCGGCGAACGGGCCGCCCTCACGTCGCTGGCCGGTCTGGTCGGGCAGGCCCTGGACCGCGCCCGCCTCTACGACGCCAAGCACCACCTCGCCCACCGCCTGCAGTCCGCCCTGCTGCCGCACACCCTCCCCGACGTGCCCGGTCTGAACGTCGCCGCCCGCTACCTCCCGGCCTCCCGGGGCCTGGGCATCGGCGGCGACTTCTACGACGTCATCCGCCTCGACGAGCACACCGCGAGCGTCACCATCGGCGACGTGCAGGGGCACAACGTGGACGCCGCGGCGCTCATGGGGCAGGTCCGCACCGCCGTGCACGCCAACGCCACCGTGGGGGCGCCCCCCGACGACGTGCTGGCCCGCACCAACCGTCTGCTCACCGACCTGGACCCCGGCCTGTTCACCAGCTGCGCCTACGTCCACATCGACCTGGCCACGCACCGCGCCTGTGTGGCGCTCGCCGGGCACCCGCCCCCTCTGGTGCGCCACTCCGACGGGCGCGTCGAGACCCTGCGGGTGCCGCCGGGTCTGCTGCTGGGCATCGAGCCGGACACCGTGTACCCCTCACTGGAGTTCCCACTGCCGCCGGGCAGCGTGCTCGTCCTGTACACCGACGGGCTGGTCGAGGCGCCCGGGGTGGACCTGGACGACGCGATCGCGGCCCTCGGCGGTCTCGTGGAACACGGCGACCCCGGCGACCTGGACGCCATGGCCGACACTCTCATCCGGCACGCGCCCACCCCGGGCGACGACATCGCCCTGGTCCTCGTCGGTCCCCGCGCGTCGGCGCCGGGGCACTCCCGGGGCCGATCGATCGTTTTCAGGGACAAGAAGGACGAACGCCGGTCGACGCGGGCCGGCAGCGGAGGAGAAGACCCTTAATGAAACACCAGAGGGTGCGCGATCTGATGAGCGACGCCGTGGTCCGCGTGCAGCGGGGCACACCGTTCAAGGAGATCGCCCACCTGCTGCTGGAGTACGACATCACGGCGGTGCCGGTGGTCGACGAGGAGAACCGCCCCGTGGGGGTGGTGTCGGAGGCCGACCTCCTGCAGAAGATGTGGGGCGGGGAGCCCGACGGTTCTGCCGAGCACGCCGAGTGGTCCCGGGCCTCGGCGGGCAAGGCGGACGCCACGGACGCGGCCGGGCTCATGACCTCGCCCCCGCTGTGCGCCCTGGAGAGCTGGAGCGTCGTGGACGCCGCCCGGGTGATGGCACGGCACCGCATCAAACGGCTGCTGGTCGTCGACGGGGACGGGCGGCTGGCCGGGGTGGTCAGCAGAAGCGACCTGCTGCGGGTGTTCCTGCGCACGGACCGCGCGATCCGCACCGAGATCATCGAGGAGGCCCTGGTCAAGGCGCTGGGCCTGGCTCCCTCGTCGGTGCAGGTGGACGTGGCGCACGGCCACGTCGTGCTCAGTGGCCGGCTCCCGGCCCATGTGTCCGCCCCGCTGCTGGAGGAGCACTGCCGGAGCGTGGACGGCGTCGTCGCCGTGGAGTTCAGACCGGCCGGCGAGGCCGACGCCGAGGGTCCGGCGGCCGTCGGTTCCTGAGATCCGCCGGTCGGCTAACGCCCCGCCCGTGCCCGCTTCCCCGGGGAGGGGAGGCGGGCACGGGTCGAGCACTTGGCGGCGTGAGACCTGCCTAACAGTGTTCGACTTTTGATGGACCATCAGTCCACGGCTCCCTAGGCTCGCGGCCATGCCCACAGAGCGACCCACCACCACCGCTCCCGTCTCCCTCCGCGAGCGGCGCCGGACCGCCGCGGCGCGGGAGATACTCGACGCCGCCGAGCAGCACATCGGCGAACACGGCCCCGCCGCCCTGTCGCTGCGCGCGGTCGCCCGCGGCCTCGGCATGACGGTGCAGGCGCTCTACCACTACTTCCCGAACCGCGACGCCCTGGTCACCGCCCTCATCACCAAGGCGTACGGCGAGCTGTCCGACGTGTTGCAGGCCGCCGCCGACAGCGTGCGCGCGGACCCCGCCACACCCCGTCCGGTCGCGGTGGCCGAGGCCTACCGAGGCTGGGGCGTCGCCCGTCCGGAGCACTTCCAGCTCCTCTACGGGACCCCGCTGCGCTACTACGCGGCACCCGCCGAGGGCCCGACCACGCAGGCGGTCCGCCGGATGGGCGCGATCTTCCAGCGCGAGCTGTTCGCCGGCTTCTCCCCGGCGCAGCTCGCCGCGGCCGAGGTCCCCGCGCTCTCGCCGTCCTACCGGGAGCATCTGGAACAGCTGCCCATGCACGCCCAGGGCGATCTGCCGCCCGCCGCGGCCTCCCTCTTCCTGAGCGCGTGGGGGCACGTGCACGGCCTGGTCGTCCTGGAGGTGTTCGGGCACACCGCGTTCCTGGGCGACCATCAGGCGGAGGTCTTCCGCACGTCGGTCCGGATGATGCTGGAGGACATCCACCGCCGGATCCCCGCCGCCTGAGCGAGCGCTGCTCTCAGGAGCGCGGGCCTGTCTCCCGGCCCTCGCGCGAGGGGGCGGGGGCGGACAGTGCCTCGATCTCGGGGTGGTCGCGCAGGGCGGTGATGACCGCGTTCACCGCGGCCCGCTGCGGGGCGCCGCGCCGCACCACCACGGCGACGTTGCGGTGCACCGGCGGGCTCAGCCGCCGGGTGACGACGGCGTGGTCCGCCGTGACCGCGAGGGCGGGCAGCAGGGCGATCGAACCGGTCGTCTCGACGTGCCGCAGCAGCATGAGGTAGTTGCTGAAGCGGCAGGCGACCCTGGGTTCGAACCCGGACTCACGGCACAGCCGCACGGTCAGGTCGGCCATGTACGACTGCGGCCGGTCGCAGGCCCAGGTCTCCTCCTTGCACGCCGCGAGGTCCACCGCGGCGCGGGCGGCCAGCGGATGGCCGTTCGGCAGCACCAGGAGGACGGGGTCGCTGCCGAGCGACATGACGTCGAGGTCGGTGCCCCACGTCAGGCCCGAGTAGTCGGTGGTGGTGACGATGACGTCGGCCTCGCCGGAGCGCAGGGCGGGGCCGCTCTCGTGCGGTTCCATCTCGACGAGTTCCAGGCGCAGGTGCGGATGGGTGGTGGCCAGCCGGTTCGCCGCCGGGACGGCGAGGCTGTAGATCGCGCTCTGGAACACGGCGAGCCGGACGGTGCCGATGGGCTCGTCGTTCAGGGCGCGCAGTTCGGCCTCGACGTCGGCCATCCGGTCGAGGATCTCCCGGGCCCGGCGGGCCAGCAGGAGTCCGGCCGGGGTCAGCCGCACCCGCCGCCCGGTCCGCTCGATGAGCCGGCACCGGGTCTCGGTCTCCAGCACCGCCAGCTGCTGGGAGACCGTCGACGCGCTCAGGTGCAGGGTGTCGGCGACCGCGCGGACGGTACCGAGCGTGTCGAGCTGGCTGAGCAGGTGCAGTCGTCCGGAGTTGAGCACGGAGCCGATGGTACGGCGCACCTCGGCCGTCTGTACGGTTCTGGCTTACAGCACCGTCGAATCTGTGCGATGGACACGCGCAGCGGCCCGTCCCTACCGTCGGTCGCATGCCTTCCGAGACTTCCGGCGCCGACCTGGGGCGCCACCTGATCCGCTACTCCGGCCACGCGCCCTTCTCCCCGGAGGTCGTCGTGCGCGCCGCGGGCACCTCCGTCTTCACGGAGAGCGGCCGTGAGCTGCTGGACTTCACGTCCGGTCAGATGAGTGCCATCCTCGGGCACTCCCATCCGGCGATCGTCTCGACGGTGCGCGAGCAGGTCGCGCACCTCGACCACCTGCACAGCGGCATGCTCAGCCGCCCGGTCGTCGAGCTGGCCCGCCGGCTCGCCGGGACCCTGCCCGCGCCGCTGGAGAAGGCGCTGCTGCTGACCACGGGGGCGGAGGCGAACGAGGCCGCGGTGCGGATGGCGAAGCTCGTCACCGGACGCCACGAGATCGTCTCCTTCGCCCGGTCCTGGCACGGCATGACCCAGGCCGCCGCGAACGCCACCTACAGTGCCGGACGCAAGGGCTACGGCCCCGCCGCGCCGGGCAACTTCGCGCTGCCCGTGCCGGACCGCTACCGGCCCTCCGTCGTCGGCGCGGACGGCGAGCTGGACTGGCGCCGCCAGCTGGACCTGGGTTTCGAGATGATCGACGCCCAGTCGGTCGGCAGCCTGGCCGCGTGCCTGGTCGAACCGATCCTCTCCTCGGGCGGCGTCGTCGAGCTTCCGCCGGGCTATCTCGCCGCCCTGGCGGACAAGTGCCGCGAGCGCGGGATGCTGCTGATCCTGGACGAGGCCCAGACGGGGCTGTGCCGGACCGGCGACTGGTACGCCTTCGAGCACGAGGGTGTCGTCCCGGACATCCTCACGCTGTCCAAGACGCTGGGCGCGGGGCTGCCGCTGGCCGCCGTGCTGACCAGCGCCGAGATCGAGCAGCGGGCGCACGAGCGCGGGTTCCTGTTCTTCACCACCCACGTCAACGACCCGCTGCCCGCCGCGGTGGGCAACACCGTCCTCGACGTCCTGGTCCGCGACCGGCTGGACGAGCGCGCCCGCAGGCTCGGCGCGGCGCTGCGGGAGGGCCTCGACAAGCTCGCCGCCCGCCACGAGGTGGTCGGCGACGTCCGGGGCCGGGGGCTGCTGCTGGGCATGGAGCTGGTCGGCGACCAGGTGCTGGGCGAGGGCGGCGCGGACCGTCTCGGCGCCGCCGTCACCCGGCGCTGCTTCGAGCTGGGGCTGCACATGAACATCGTCCAGCTCCCGGGGATGGGCGGGATCTTCCGTATCGCGCCCCCGCTGACCGCGAGCGACGACGAGATCGCCCGCGGCGTGGCCGTCCTCGACCAGGCACTCACCGACGCCGCCGGCGCCCTGTAGCCCGAAGGCCCCGGTGTCCTCGGGGTACGAGGACACCGGGGCCGGGTGTGCGTGGGTCAGACTCCGGCCGTCTCCGGCTCGCGGGCGGGCTCCGTGGGAGCGGCGGTGTCGCCGAGTTCCCGGTGCAGCTTCTCGCCCTCGACGTCGACGTTCGGCAGGACGCGGTCCAGCCACCTGGGAAGCCACCACGCCTTGGTGCCGAGCAGTGCGAGCACCGCGGGCACGATGGCCATGCGGACCACGAAGGCGTCGAAGAGCACCGCGATCGCGAGCCCGAAGCCCATCATCTTGATCATGGCGTCGTTCTCCAGGATGAAGCCGGAGAAGACGCTGATCATGATGATCGCGGCGGCCGCGACGACCCGGCCGCCGTGGGTGAAGCCCGTGGTGACGGACTCGGCGGCGGACTCTCCGTGGACGTACGCCTCCCGCATGCGGGTGACGAGGAAGACCTCGTAGTCCATGGCGAGGCCGAAGACCACGCCGATCATGAAGATCGGCATCATCGACATGATCGGGCCCGGCTGGTCCACGCCGAACACGTCGGCGAGCCAGCCCCACTGGAACACCGCGACCACCGCGCCGAGCGCCGCGGCCACCGAGAGCAGGAAGCCCAGGGCCGCCTTCAGCGGGACGAGGACCGAGCGGAACACCAGCATCAGGAGCAGGAAGGCGAGCCCGACGACCAGCGCCAGGTAGGGGATCAGCGCGTCGTCCAGGGTCTGCGAGAAGTCGATCGTCATCGCGGTCGCACCGGTGACCAGCATGGTCGCGCCGGTGTCGGCCCTGATGTCGCCGGACAGCGAGCGGATGTCGTGCACCAGCGACTCGGTGGCGACGTCGCTCGGGCCGGTCTTGGGCATCACGGTGAGGACGGCGGTGCCGCCCTCCTCGTTGAAGTTGGCCGGGGTGACGGCCGCGGCCTCGCCCAGTCCGGTGATCTTCTCGCCCACGGTGTCCGCGGCGGCCTTCGGGTCGTCCGCGCCGCGCGCGTCCACGGTGACCATCAGCGGGCCGTTGAACCCGGCCCCGAAGGACTCGGACAGCATGTCGTAGGCCTTGCGCTGGGTGGTGTCGGGGGCCGAGCTGCCCTCGTCGGGCAGGCCCAGCTCCATGCCGGCGGCCGGTACGGCGATCACGCCGAGGCCGAGGACCGCGGTCAGCAGGACGGTGACCGGGCGCCGCTGTACGAAGCGGGCCCACCGGGTGCCGAGCTTCGGCTTGCCGGAGGCGGCCCGAGCCCCGGCGGGAGCCTTGCGGTCCTTGCGGCTGAGCGCCCTCTTGCCGGCGAAGCCGAGCAGCGCCGGGGTGAGGGTGAGGGCGATCAGCACGGCGATGCCGACGGTGCCCGCGGCGGCCAGGCCCATCTTGGTGAGGATCGGGATGTTGACGATCGCGAGACCGGCCAGGGCCACGACGACGGTCAGTCCGGCGAAGACGACCGCGGAGCCCGCGGTGCCGACCGCTCGTCCGGCCGCCTCCTCCGGGGCACGGCCCTCGGAGATCTCCGCCCGGTAGCGCGAGACGATGAACAGCGCGTAGTCGATGGCGACCGCGAGGCCGATCATCATCGCGAGGGTGGAGGTCGTGGCGGACAGCTCCAGGGTGCTGCCGAGCGCCCCGATGGCGGAGATGCCGATGCCGACACCGATGATCGCCGAGAGCAGCGGCATGCCCGCCGCGACCAGTGAGCCGAAGGTCAGCAGGAGCACGATCGCGGCGACGCTGATGCCGATCAGCTCAGCGGTGCCGCCCATCTCCTGCTCGGCCACGACCGCGTCGCCGCCGGTCTCGACCGTGTACCCGCCCTCGCGCGCCCCGTCGGTGGCGGCCGTGAGCGAGTCGCGGGCCTCGTCGGTCAGCTCCATCGCGTTGACCTTGTAGGTCACCGAGGCGTAGGCGGTGGTGCCGTCCTTGCTGACGGCGTTCGCCTCGAACGGGTCGTCCACCGAGGAGACCTGCGGGCCGGCCTTCAGATCGGCGACCAGGTCCTTCACCCGGTCCTTGCCGGCCGCGTCGGAGATCTTCGCGCCCTCGGGGGCACGGATCACGACGCGGGCCGTGGCGCCCTCGGCGCTGGCGGCCGGGAACTGCTCGTCGAGCAGGTCGAACGCCTTCTGGGACTCGGTGCCCGGCATGGAGAAGGAGTCTTCGGGCGGGGCCGGCGCGGCGGACGAGGCGACGCCGGCGCCCACGAGTATGGCCACCCACAACAGGGCGACCAGGCCGCGGCGCCGGAACGCCCTCCGGCCGAGTCGATAGAGAAACGTAGCCACCTTTTGGACCAATCCGTCGGGTTACGGGCAGGACGAGGACCCGGCACATGGGGGGAAGGCGGAGGCGCTGACCGGGGTACACATCCATGCTCGCCCGGGGTTCCCGGCGTTTGATCCGACCCTGGGTCTGGACTGGCGTACTGCGTCGGGTGTAGTGGGGTGCCGTGCTCCTCTCCCCTCGGTGTAGATCACGAAGGTGGGTGTACTCCGCATTTCGTTGCCGCGGGCAGCCGACTCCGCTCAGCCGGTGACGGGCGTGGCGTTGCCGCCCGCACCGCAGCGCAGGGTCCAGGGCGTGGCGGCTCGGGTGCCGCTCTCGTGGATCCGGACGTCGACCCGCTCGGCGGGGCGGCCCCCCGGGACGTCGGCGTGGGCCGCGGTGCAGACCAGCTGGCTGACCGCGGTCACGTCGAGGTCGCCGGCGCTGACCCGGAGGGGCACGACGACGTCGACGGCGCCTTCGCTCGTGGTCGCGGTGAGCCGTCCGGCCGCTCTCGACTCGACGTGGGTGGTCAGGCCGCGCTCGCGCTCGGCCGGGGTGGGCCCGTCGAGGAGCAGGTCGAGGGCCTGCTGGGGGGCGAGAGGGGCGTCCGTCCGCCGGGTGACGGGGCGGGTGCCGTAGGGGCCGGCGAAGTACAGGCGCACGGTGCCGGCCTCGTCGCCCGGCCGCTGGACGCCGGAGGCGGGTGCCCCGGCCTGCACCGGGCCGGTGGTCCCGATGCCGCAGCCGGCGGTACCGGCGGCGAGCAGCACGGCGAGGGCGAGGGCGGCCCGATTCGGATGCGGGAAGTGGCGGGATGTCATGTCGTTCCCGGGGAGGAGGCGGCCCGCGGCAGGGTGAGGGTGAAGACGGCACCGCCGCCGGGGCGGTTGGCCGCGGCGAGGGTGCCGCCGTGCAGGGCCGCGTTCTCGTGGGCGATGGCGAGTCCGAGGCCACTGCCGCCGGAGCGGGGGCGTGCCGCGTCGGCCTTGTAGAAGCGGTCGAAGACGTACGGGAGCGCGTCGTCCGGGATGCCGGGCCCCCGGTCGGTGACGGTGACCCGGACCCGGTCGTCGCTCACGCGGACCGCCACCGTCACGGGCGGGCGTCCGTGGTGCAGCGCGTTGGCGACCAGGTTGCCGAGGACGACGTCGATCCGGCGGGGGTCGACGCGTACGGGTGCCGGTTCGGGCAGGTCGGCCCGGACCCGCTCGTCGTGGGCCCAGCCGCGCAGTTGCAGGGTCTTGGTCACAAGGGTGCGCAGGTCTACGTCCTCCCGGTGGACCGGGGCGGCCTTGGCGTCGAAGCGGGAGACCTCCATGAGGTCCTCCACCATGCGGGTCAGTGTGCGCACCTCCTCGCTGATCAGCCGGACGGCGTCCTCGGTGTCGGCGGGCAGCACACCCGAGGCGGCGTCCTCGTCGAGGACCTCGGTGACCGCGGCCATGGCGGCCAGCGGGGTGCGCAGTTCGTGGGCGACGTCGGCGGCGAAGCGGCGGGCGCCCGCCTCGAGCCGGCGCAGTTCGGCGGCGTCCTGCTCCAGGGTCTCGGCCATGGTGTTGAACGAGCGGGTCAGGTCGGCGAGTTCGTCGTGCCCCGCGGTGTCCAGGCGCGTGTCCAGCTCCCCGGCCGCGATGCGTTCGGCGCCGTGGCGCAGCCGTCGGACGGGCCGCAGGACGCTGCGCGCCGCCACCAGGGCCGGGACGAGGGCGAGGGCGAGCGCGGGGACGGCACCGGCCTGGGCGGCGGTGACCAGGGCGTCGATGTCGGCCCGGTCGTCGTCGAGGGGGAAGACGGCGTACACGGTCAGCCCGGAGAGCGTGTCCGTGGCCGGGTCCCCGTTCCCGGCTTCGTCGGAGGTGTAGGCGACGGGCATGCCGAGCGCCAGCCACGGGCGGCCGTCGTGTTCGGTCCGCTGGTGGACGGCCCGGCCGGTGTCCCGCACGCTCTCCCGCAGCTCGTCGGGGACGGGCGGCGTGCCCCGGGAGGCCGAGACCGGTTCGCCGCCCCGGTAGGAGGCGGACGCGTGCCAGGCCCGAGCCCCGCCGGCCTGGTCGATCTGGCCGGTGAGCCCGCGCAGGTCCTCGGTGGTGGGCGGGAGGGCCAGGTCGGGAGCGAGGGAGTCGAGCTGGCTGCGCAGATCCGCGACGGCGGTCTCCGCGGCGCGGTCGAGGATGGCCGCGCGGGCCCGGTGGAAGGTGAAGCCGGCGGTGACCACGGCGCCGAAGGCGGCGGCCAGGAGAAAGGCGACGACCAGCCGGGCCCGCAGACCGCGGGGCGTGTGCCGCCGAAGTCTGCCCGCGGCGAGCCGCAGCGGTGGCCGCGACCGGCTCACAGCGGACCGAACCGGTAGCCGAAGCCGCGCACGGTCTGTACGTACACCGGTTTGCGCGGGTCGTCCTCGATACGGGCACGCAGCCGCATGACGCAGGCGTCGACGAGGCGGACGTCGCCGTAGAAGGAGTGTTCCCAGACCTGCTCCAGCAGTTGCTGGCGCGAGTACACCTGCCCGGGGGTCGCGGTGAGGAACAGCAGGAGCTTCAGTTCCGAGGGGGCCAGGGGCAGCTCGGTGCCGTGCTTGGCCACGACCAGGGTGGTGCGGTCCACCGTGAGGTCCGCGTGCCGCTCGGGGCCGGCGTCGGCCGGATCCCGGCTGCCGCCGTCCTGGGCGGGCGCGACCCGGCGCAGGACCGCTCTGATCCGCGCCTCCAGCAGCTCGGCGCCCGCCGGTTTGACGATGTAGTCGTCGGCGCCCGCCTCCAGGCCGACGACCATGTCGATCTCGTCGCCCCGCGCCGAGAGGATGATGATCGGGATCCGTTTGCTCTCCCGGATCCGGCGGCACACCTCCAGACCGCTCATGTTCGGCAGCATCAGGTCGAGGAGCACCAGGTCGGGCCGGTGCCGCTCCAGCGTCAGCAGGCCGGTCTCCCCGCTGCCCGCGACCGCCACCTCGTGCCCCCGGCGTTTCAGCGCGAGCGAGACGCCTCTCTGCACCGCGGGGTCGTCTTCGATGAGCAGGACTCGTGCCATGGGGGTGCGCTCTTCTCCGGTTTCCTCGGCTCGGCTTCCGCGATCCGGTTTCCCCGGCCCGGCGGCGGCCGTCTGCTGCCAGCGTGCTCGAAGCGTATGACGCCTGGTTCCGCGTCATGTGAGGAAACGATGACAGCCCTCCCCGGGCCGGGCGCGGGTGGCCTGTGCTGGAGGCATGGACAACGAGATCAACTCCAGCGGGCGGTCGCTGCCCGCCCGCCACGCCGTCGGACACGCCCTCGTGGCCGCGGCCGTGGCACTTGCCCTGACCGGCTGTCAGGGCTCCGGCACCGGCGTCGAGGTCTCCGCGAGCGACGGCGCGGCGGCCGGCACCCCGGACGGCGGGACGAACTCCTCCGACGGGAAGCGGGACGACGGTCCGCGACGCCTGCTGTGGATGGGCGACTCCATCGGCGAGGCCCAGGCGCCCGCCCTCGGCGCGGCCATGAAGGCCGGAGGCGTCGCGTTCAGGTCGGTGGCCGCCGCCGGCGGCGGCGGTGTCGTCGGCGAGATCGCGGCGCCCACCTGGGACGGCCTGCCGAAGACGCTGAAGTCCTTCGCGCCGGACGTCGTCGCCTACCAGGTCACCACCTACGACTGGGGCACCCCGGCCGAACAGCGCGCGGCCTACGAGCGCCTGGTGAAAACGGTGAACGAGGCGGGGGCCGACCTCCTCCTCGTCTCCGCCCCGCCCTTCAAGGTCGACGACTTCTACCGGCCGCACGAGGCGGAGATCGCGTCCGCGCCGCGGTCCGCGAAGAGTGTGGCCGAGAAGCACCCGGACACGGCGGGCTTCCTCGACGCCGCCGCCCTGTGGGGCGACGACAGCGCTTCCGAGCGGGCGCAGCGCAGCGAGGACGGCATCCACTCCTGCCAGCAGGGCTCGGCGGCGTTCGCCGTCTGGTTCGGCGAGCAGTTGGAGAAGCGGTACGGCTTCGACCCGGCCGCCGCCGACGCGTGGGCCACCGGCGACTGGACCGGCGCGAAGGTCTACAGCCGGCTCGGCTGCGCGTAGTCCCCCGGCGGACCCGGCCCGCGCACCCGCACGCCCGCGCACCGCGCGGCGGTCGCGGGCCGGGGGCCCCTCGCCGCCCCGCCCCTTCGACGGAGACCAGCCCATGCCCCTGCCGCCCACCCCCTCCCCCGCCCACCGCCGCGCCCGCGCCGCCCCCTCCCCCGTGCCGCGGCCGTCACGGCGGCACATCGCCCCGCTCGACGGCCTGCGCGGCGTCGCCGTCCTGGGCGTGCTGTTCTTCCACGCCGGTCATTTCGACGGCGGGTTCCTCGGCGTCGACCTCTTCCTCGTCCTGTCCGGCTTCCTCATCACGGGCCTGCTGCTGAAGGAGGCGCGGGCCCGTGACGGCCGGATCGACCTGCTCGCCTTCTGGGGCCGGCGCGCGAGGCGGCTGCTGCCGGCGCTCGCGGTCGTGCTCGCCGGGACCCTGCTCCTGGTGTGGGCCCTCGGCCCGCCGAACCTGCTCCGGTACGCCCTCGACGACGGACCGTGGGTGGCCGCGAACCTTGCCAACTGGCACTTCGTGGCCGACCGGGTCGGCTACTGGGACTCGGCCGGCACCAGGGTCTTCAGCCATCTGTGGAGCATCGCGGTCGAGGAGCAGTTCTACGTGGTGTGGCCGCTGGTGCTCTGCCTGACGGCCCGTGGCCGGGGCGGCGGACGGCGGGTGGCCGCCGTGGCCGCGGCCGGGGCCGCCGCGTCCCTGGTCCTGATGGTCGTCCTCACCACGCCGGCCGACACCACCCGGGTCTACGAGGGCACCGACACCCGCGCCTTCTCGCTCCTGCTCGGAGCGCTGGCGGCCACCGAGCCCGCCGCGCGTCTGGTCTCCCGCCTCGGCGAACGCGCGGCGGGCAGGTGGAGCCTCGCCCTGGCGGCGGGCATCGGGGCGTACTGGATCACGGCCGACGGCCAGAACTCCCCCTCCGTCTTCCGGGGCGGGCTGTTCCTCCACGCCCTGGCCGCCGCCCTGCTCATCGCGTGCCTGGCCCGGGCTCCCCGCACACCGGCCGGGCGCTTCCTCGCCGCCGCGCCGCTGCGCCGGCTCGGCACGGTCTCCTACAGTCTGTATCTCTGGCACTGGCCCGTGTACCTGCTGCTGAGCGAGGAACGGCTCGGCCTCGAGGGGGCTCCCCGCACGGCGGTGCTGCTCGCCGTGTCGGTGGCGCTCGCCGTGCTCTCCAAGGTCCTGGTGGAGGACCCGGTCCGGTTCCGGGCCCGCTGGGCGAAGGGCCGCACCGGGGCGGTCGCCCTCGTCGCCGCCTTCGCCGCGCTGGCCGCGCTGTGGACGGCGGTCCCCCAGCCGCGAACCGGGGAGGGCTCGGTCGACGTCACACGTCTCGGGCCGGGCGGCGGTTGACCTTCACCTCGGGGCAGGCCGCAGCATCGGTGTCACCGGGCGACGCGCCCGGTACGAGGAGGAGTGGGCACGTGGACGTGGAGTTGCTGACCATAGGGGCGTTCGCGAAGGCGACCCGGCTGTCGCCGAAGGCGCTGCGGCTCTACGACGAGCTGGGCCTGCTGCCGCCCGCCCGCGTCGACCCGGTCACCGGCTACCGCCGCTACGCCCCGGAACAGGTGCAACGGGCCCGGCTCGTGGCCTGGCTGCGCCGCCTGGGGATGCCGTTGGCCCGCATCCGGCACGTGTGCTCGCTGGACGCGGGAGCGGCGGCCGGGGAGGTCCGTGCCTTCTGGGCACGGGCCGAGGCCGAGACCGCCGCCCGACGGGACCTGGCCGCCTTCCTCGTCGACCACCTGACCCGGAAGGATCCCGCCATGTCTGCCACCCCTCCCGCCCTGGGCATGCGCTACGCCGCCGCCTCCGACACCGGCCTGGTCCGCGAGAGCAACCAGGACACCGCCTACGCCGGTTCCCGCCTGCTGGCCGTCGCCGACGGCTTCGGCGACGAGGGCGCTCCGGCGAGCGCCGCCGCCGTCGAGTCGCTGCGGCGGCTGGAGAGCGGCGGTGTCCCGGCGGACGGTCTCCTCAACGTCCTCGCGGACGCGGTGGAGGAGGCCGAGCGGGCCGTGCACGACGCCGTGGGCTCCGGTCCCGCGCGGCAGCAGGCCGGTACGACCCTCACCGCGATGCTCTGGACGGGGTCGCAGCTGGGCCTCGTCCACATCGGCGACTCGCGCGTGTATCTGCTGCGCGACGGGGAGCTGTTCCAGATCACGCACGACCACACCGTGGTGCAGTCGATGGTCGACGAGGGCCGCATCACGCCGGAGGAGGCCGCGTCCCACCCCCAGCGGTCGCTGCTGGTGCGGGCCCTGGGCCGGGGAGCCGACGCCACCGCGGAGATGCGTCTGCAGGACGCCCGGCCCGGGGACCGCTGCCTGCTCTGCTCCGACGGCCTGTCGGCGGTGGTGCCGGGCGAGGAGATCCGCCGGGTGCTGGCCGCCCCGGGTGAGCCCGGGGCGACCGTCCGGGAACTGGTGGCCCTCGCCAACGGGTCCGGCGGTCCCGACAACGTCAGCTGCGTCGTCGCCGACGTCGTGCCCGGGGCGTGACGCCGCCGGGCGCCGAGCCTTCACGCGGGCCGGCCCGGCCGCTCAGGGCGGTGCCGCCCCGACCGTGGCACGGTCGCTCCCGCCCTCGGAGAGGAAGGACGCGAGGGCCTGCCCCTCCGCGGCGACCTCGGCGCGCTCCGGCCGGGTGAGCCGGCGCAGCGGGGCGACGGTCACCGTGCCGTCCTTGACGGTCCAGGTCGCCGAGACCCTCCCGTCGACGAGGACGAAGCGGGCGCCGGTGACCGACAGGCCGCGGTGCGGGTCGTCGATGATCCGGCCGCGGTCCTGGTAGCCGAGGACCGCGTTGTCGAAGGCGGGCAGGAACCGCACCGGTGCCGGGGTGCCGGGGTCGGGCCGCGGGGCGTCGGGCAGGTCCAGCAGTTCCCGGCCCCGCTCGTCGCGGAAGGAGACCAGTTCTCCGCGCACCGCCGCGACCGCGGCCGGCAGCCCCGCGAGCCCGCACCAGGCACGCAGGTCCGCCGAGGCGGCCGGCCCGAACGCGGCCAGGTAGCGCCGTACCAGCTCCTCCCCGACCGGATCGGTGCCCGGCGGGGCCGGCGGGTCCACCTCGCGGCCCAGCCAGTCGGCCACCGGGGCGTTGCGTACCCCGGCCCTGGTGCGCCACAGTCCGCGCGGCGGCAACTGCACCGTCGGGATCAGCGCGGCGACCAGCAGCTCCCCCAGCGGCCGCGGTCCCGCGTCCGGCCACCGCGCGGCCACGGCGCGGGCGAGGTCCCCCATCGAGCGGGGCTCGCCGTCGGCCAGGACCGCGCGGCCCGCCGCCGCGAGCTCGTCGAGGTCGACCCCGGCGAGCTCGCGGCGGTAGGTGCCGAGGACGCGTCCGCGCAGCATGGCGTCGTGGCGCGACCGCCAGGCCAGTACGTCCTCGGCGGTGACGAGATGGACGGTGCGGCGCATCAGGTGGGTCCGCACCACCCGACGCCCGGTCAGCAGGTCGTCGAGCGCCCGCGGGGCGAAGTCGCGCAGCCGCGACCACAGCCCGACGAACGGTTCCTGCGGCTCCTGTGCCTGCATGCCGCCGAGGTGCGCGACGGCGCCGAGCACCGGGTGGTCCGCGCGGTCGAGCAGCAACTGCCGGGCGAGGGCCGCCCGGTTCAGCGACCGGGCGTCGAGCACGCTCACGCGTTGTACTCGCTCACGACGTCCAGGACCCAGGTGACGCCGAACCGGTCCCGCAGCATGCCGTACAGGGGCGCCCACGGGGCGGCCCCGAGCGGCCGCAGGACGGTCGCGTCCTCGGCCAGCCTCTCCCAGTACGCGGTGATCTCCTCGGTGGTCTCACCCCGGACGGAGACGAAGAACGCGTTCTCGCCCTGGTGGTAGGGCAGGTCGGACGGCACGTCGTAGGCCATCACGCTCGGGCCGTCGGCGGTGGACACCTGGCCGAACATCACCTGGTCGGCCGCGGCGGGATCCCGGACGTCGCCGGCGTCCTTGTACGTCACCACTGTCAGGTCCCCGCCGAACGCGGCCCGGTAGAAGGTGAGGGCTTCGCGGGCGTCGCCGCGGAAGGTGAGGTGGGTCACGGCTTTGGCGGTCACGACGGGCTCCTTGTCATCACGGGGGACGGCCCCGCGGTGCGGGCCGTCGCGGGACCGGTCCGGCCCCGCGGTGCCCACTCTGCTTCAGGTAGCGGTCAGGTTGTGGCCGCTATGTGCGCCAGCATGGTGGTCATGCAGAAGACCTCGGCCCGGCTGCTGTCCCTGCTCTCGCTGCTCCAGGCCCGCCGGGACTGGCCCGGCGCGGTGCTCGCCGAGCGGCTGGACGTCAGCGCGCGCACGCTGCGCCGCGACGTCGACCGGCTGCGGGAGCTGGGCTACCCCGTCCGGGCGGTGAAGGGCCCCGACGGCGGCTACCGCCTGGACGCCGGGACGCGGTTGCCCCCGCTGCTCTTCGACGACGAGCAGGCGGTCGCCCTCGCGGTCGCGCTGCGGACCGCCGCGGCCACCGGCGCCGGGATCGAGGACGGGGCCGAGCGCGCCCTGACCACGCTGCGCCAGCTCATGCCCGCCCGGCTGCGGCACCGGATCGACGCCCTCGAGGTCACCTCCGTCACACGGTCCGCGCCCCGGCCGCAGCCCCAGACGGACACCGGGGTCCTGATGGCGCTCAGCGCCGCCGTCCAGGCACGCGAGGTGCTGCGCTTCGACCATGCCCCGGCCCGCGCCGCGGCCACCGCAGCCGAGGAGGCGCCGCCCCCGCGCCGGGTGGAGCCGCACCATCTCGTCGCCCGGGGTGGGCGCTGGTACCTGGTCGCCTGGGACCTGGACCGCGAGGACTGGCGGGTCTTCCGCGCCGACCGGATCACCCCGCGCACGCCCACCGGACCGCGCTTCACGCCCCGGGAGCTGCCCGGCGGGGACGTGGCCGCCTTCCTGACCGGCAGGTTCCGCGGCTCGGACGGCTCCGGGGACTGGCCCTGCCGCGGCACGGCCGTACTCCGCCTGCCCGCGTCCGCGGTGTCCCCGCACGCCGCCGACGGGACGGTCGAGGAGCTGGGTCCCGACCGTTGCCGGCTCACCATGGGCGCCTGGTCGTGGCCCTCGCTCGCGGCCGCCTTCTGCCTCTACGACGCCGACATCGAGGTGGTCGGCCCGCCCGCGCTCGAGGAGGCGTTCGCCGGGCTGGCCGACCGCTGTGCCGGGGCCGTCGCGAAGCGGCCCCGGCGACGGTGAACGCCGGGGCCCGGGTCACACCCGCTGGGCCCGCTCCAGGTTCGCGGTCTCGCTGGCCGGGCCGCCGCCCGTCACGACGCGCGACCGGGTGTGCAGCCGCAGGGAGACGGCGACGAAGGCGATCGCGACCAGGGTCATCGCCCCGCCCGCCCAGGCGGTGGCCTCGTAGCCGAGGTCCGCGTCGATCACCGTGCCGCCGAGCCAGGGCCCGCCGGTGTTGCCCAGGTTGAACGCGGCGGTCGTCGTCGCGCCCGCGAGGGTGGGGGCGGCACCGGCGACGTTGAACATGCGCGCGTTGAGCGCGGGCGCCGTGTAGAACGCGGAGACCCCGAGCAGCAGCGACAGGACGATCACGACGGCGGGGCTGGAGGCGAACAGCGCGAGGGCGGCCAGCAGCACCGTCGAGGCGGTGATGCCGGAGAGCAGTACGCCGAACAGGTGGGCGTCGGCGACCCGGCCGCCGATCGTCGTGCCGATGAGCGCGCCGACGCCGAACAGCGCCAGCACGGTCGGTACCCATCCGTCCGCCAGTCCGGCGACGTCGGTGAGCAGCGGGGCGAGGTAGGAGAAGGCGCAGAAGACGCCGCCGGCGGCGAGCGCGGTCACGACGATGGACAGCCAGACCTGGCGGTCCCGGTAGATCGCCAGCTCGCCCCGCAGCCGGGGCCGCCGCTCGGGCAGCGGGATGCGGGGGATGAGGGTCACCACGCCGACGAGCGCGACGGCGGACGCGCCGCCCACGGCCCAGAACGCGGACCGCCAGCCCAGGTGCTCGCCGAGGAAGGCGCCCGCCGGGACGCCGAGGACGTTGGCTATGGACAGTCCGCCGATCATCACGGCCATCGCGCGGGCCCGCGCGGTCACCGGCACCATCGCGATGGCCACGGCCGCGCCCACCGCCCAGAAGCCGGCGCAGGCGAGCGCGCTGACGACCCGCGAGACGAACAGGACCTCGTAGCTCGTCGCGAGCGCGCCCGCGACCTGGCCGACGCCGAACACCGAGATCAGCGCGACCAGCGTGGTCTTGCGGGGCAGGCGCAGGGTCGCCACGGCCAGCAGCGGCGCGCCGACCACCATGCCGATCGCGAACGCCGATATCAGCAGCCCGGCTCGCGGGATCGACACGTCCATGTCGTCGGCGATGGGCGGCAGCAGTCCGGAGAGCATGAACTCGCTGGTGCCGAGGGCGAAGACGGACAGGCCGAGGATGTAGACGGCGAGCGGCATGCGTCCGGCCGTGGACCGTGGGGAAGAGTCGGGCATGACAGGTGTCAACGGGGCCCCGCTTCCCGCCATTCCCGCGGCGGGGCCCGTCTCACGATGCGGCTACGGGGTCACGCGCTCCAGCCGGACGACGATGCCCTTGGAGGTGGGCTGGTTGCTGATGTCGGCGACGCTGTCCAGCGGGACCAGGACCTGGGTCTCCGGGTAGTACGCGGCGGCGGACCCGCGGGCGGTGGGGTACGGGACCACCTCGAAGCCCTCGGCGCGCCGCTCGGTGTCGTCGTGCCAGACGCCGACGACGTCGACCCGGTCGCCCCCCGCCAGGGACAGGGCGCTCAGGTCGTCCGGGTTGACCATGACCACCCGGCGGCTGCCGTGGATGCCCCGGTAGCGGTCGTTCAGGGTGTAGGGGATGGTGTTCCACTGGTCGTGGGAGCGCAGGGTCTGCAGCAGCAGGTGGCCCTCGGGCACGTCGGGCACGCTCCAGGTGTTGCGGGTGAACACGGCCTTGCCGGTGGCGGTGCGGTAGACGCCCTCGTTGACGGGATTGGGCAGCCGGATGCCGCCGGGGCGGGCCACGCGCCGGTTGAAGTCGTACAGGCCCGGCACGATCCGGGAGATCCGGTCGCGGATCGTGCCGTAGTCGGCCTCGAACTCCTCCCAGCGCACGTTCCCGGGGCCCGCGCCGAGGGTGCGGCGGGCGAGCCGGCACAGGATGGCGACCTCGCTGAGCAGCAGGGGCGAGGCCGGCTTGAGCCGTCCCCGGGAGGTGTGCACCTCGCTCATCGAGTTCTCCACCGTGACGAACTGCTCGCCGCCCGCCTGGTGGTCGCGCTCGGTCCGGCCGAGGGTGGGCAGGATCAGCGCGGTCTGCCCGCAGACGGTGTGCGACCCGTTGAGCTTGGTGGAGACGTGGGCGGTCAGGCGGCAGTTGCGCATGGCCTCCTCGGTGACCGCGCTGTCGGGGGCGGCCCGCACGAAGTTGCCCGCGACGCCGAGGAAGACCTTGATCCGGCCCTCCCGCATCGCCTTGATCGAGTCGACCGAGTCGAGCCCGTGGGCGCGCGGCGGGTCGAAGCCGAACTCGTCGCGCAGGGCGTCCA
Organism: Streptomyces violaceoruber; assembly: GCF_033406955.1. NCBI lineage: Bacteria > Bacillati > Actinomycetota > Actinomycetes > Kitasatosporales > Streptomycetaceae > Streptomyces > Streptomyces violaceoruber. Next base: position 306,181 of record NZ_CP137734.1, read on the forward strand.
GGAAGGAGTCCGGCATCTGCTCCCAGATGCCCATGGTGCGGTCGCCCTGGACGTTGCTGTGGCCGCGCACCGGGCAGGCGCCGGCTCCGGCCCGGCCGAGGTTGCCGCGCAGCAGCAGGAAGTTGACGATCTCCCGGATGGTGGGCACGCCGTGTTTGTGCTGGGTGATGCCCATCGCCCAGCAGACGATGACCCGCTTGCTGCGCAGTACCTCGTCGCGGACCCGTTCGATCTCCTCGCGGGTCAGACCGGTGGTGGCGGTCACGTCGTCCCAGGAGGCCTGCCGGGCGTGCTCGGCGAACTCCTCGAAGCCGCTGGTGCTGTCGCGGATGAACGCGTGGTCCAGGACCGTGCCGGGCCGGGCGTCCTCGGCCTCGAGCAGCAGCCGGTTCAGTGCCTGGAACAGGGCGAGGTCGCCGCCGGGCCGGATGTGCAGGAACCGGTCGGCGATGCGGACGCCCTGGCCGATCACCCCACTGGCCTTCTGCGGGTTCCTGAACCGCAGCAGCCCCGCCTCCGGGAGCGGGTTGACGGCGACGATGCGGGCGCCGTTGCGCTTGGCCTGCTCCAGCGCGGACAGCTGCCGCGGGTGGTTGCTGCCGGGGTTCTGTCCCACCAGGAAGATGAGGTCGGCGTGGTGGAGGTCGTCGAGGCTGACGGTGCCCTTGCCGGTGCCGAGGGTCTCGTGCAGGGCGAAGCCGCTCGACTCGTGGCACATGTTGCTGCAGTCGGGCAGGTTGTTGGTGCCGTAGGCGCGGGCGAAGAGCTGCAGCACGAAGGCGGCTTCGTTGCTGACCCGGCCCGAGGTGTAGAAGACCGCCTCGTCGGGGCTGTCGAGCGCCTTCAGTTCCCCGGCGAGCAGGTCGAGGGCGTCGCGCCAGCTGATCGGCTCGTAGTGGTCGGAGCCGGGCCGCTTGACCATCGGCTCGGTCAGGCGCCCCTGCTGGTTCAGCCACAGGTCGGAGCGCTGGGCCAGGTCAAAGACGGAGTGCTCGCGGAAGAAGTCCGCGGTGATCCGCCGTGTCGTCGCCTCGTCGTTGATGTGCTTGGCGCCGTTCTCGCAGTACTCGTTGCGGTGGCGGTGGCCGGGTGCGGGGTCCGCCCAGGCGCAGCCCGGGCAGTCGATTCCGTCGACCTGGTTCATGGTCAGCAGGTCCACCGCGGTTTCCTTCGGGGACGTCTGCGCCAGGGAGTACTCCAGTGCGTGCACCACGGCGGGCACGCCCGCGGCCCAGGTCTTGGGCGGGGTGACGGTCAGGTCGTCCCGGGGTTCGTCCCTGGGCGGCTTCTTCATCGGGGGATCGCCTCTCGTTCGCTGTCTTCGGGGTACGGGGCCCGGGTACGGAGCCGGGTCCTCTCAGCCCACGGGCCAGACCGCCACCCGGCTGCGCGGCGGCTCCGGCTCCTCCGGCCGCACCTGGCCGTCGCGGATGGTTCCCCGCCAGGCGCCGCTCGCCTCCCCGTGTCCTTCGACGTACGCCTTGAAGTGCGCGAGTTCGCGCCGCACCACGCGGCCGGCCGCCCCGGGGACCAGGGCGAGTACGCCCGTGAGTCCGCGCGGCTCGGCCGACATCCGCACGGTCACCGAGGTGTGCTCCCCTTCGCCCGGCCGGAACGTCACCTCGCCCCGGTGGCCGTGGCGCTGCCCGAGGCTGCGCCAGGTCAGGTGCGAGTCGGGCACCTGGTCCACGATCTCGGTCGCGAACTCCCGGCGGAGGGGGCCGAGTCCGACGACCCACAGGGTCACGGCGGGCCTGACCTGTTCGACGCGCTTGACGGTGGTCATGAACCGCGGGAAGCACTCGAACTGGGTCCACTGGTCGTACGCGGTGCGCACCGGTACGGCGATCTCGATCGTTTCCTCGACGGTGCTCATGTGCCGCTCGCCTCCGCGGGTCGTGCGGTGCCGGACTTGTCGACCGTGCAGTGCAGGGAGTCGTCGACCACGTCGGCGACGATGGTGTCGCCGGGGTCGGCCTCGCCGCCGAGGAGCAGGTCGGCGACGCGGTTGTCGAGTTCGGCCTGGATGGTGCGCCTGAGCGGTCGGGCGCCGAACTCCGGCTGGTGTCCGTGGGCGATCAGCAGCTTCTTGGCCGCCTCGGTGACCTTCAGTGTCATGCCCTGGGCGTGCACCCGCCGTTCGCTCTGCGCCAGCAGGTGGTCCACGATCCGCGAGAGGTCGTCCTCGGTGAGGCCGTGGAAGACGATGATCTCGTCGATGCGGTTGAGGAACTCCGGCAGGAACCGGCCCCGCAGCTCCTGCATGAGTTCGTTCTTGAGGTCGGACACGTCGCCCTTGTGGTCGAGGATGCGGTGGGCGCCGATGTTGGACGTCATGATGACCACGCAGTGCCGGAAGTCGACGGTGCGTCCCTGTCCGTCGGTGAGGCGGCCGTCGTCGAGGATCTGCAGCAGCGTGTTGAAGACGTCGGGGTGGGCCTTCTCCACCTCGTCGAACAGGACCACGCTGTAGGGCTGCCTGCGGACCTTCTCGGTGAGCTGGCCGGCCTCCTCGTAGCCGACGTAGCCCGGGGGCGCGCCGACGAGCCGGGCGACCGTGTGCTTCTCCTGGAACTCGCTCATGTCGAAGCGGATCATGCGGTTCTCCTCGCCGAACAGCAGCTCGGCGAGGGTCTTGGCCAGCTCGGTCTTGCCGACACCGGTGGGGCCGAGGAAGAGGAAGGAGCCCACGGGGCGGTCGGGGTCGCCCATGCCGGCCCGGTTGCGGCGCACGGCCCGCGAGACGGCGGTGACCGCCTCGTCCTGGCCGACGATCCGGGCGTGCATCTCCTCCTCCAGCCTGAGCAGCCGCTCCTTCTCCCCCGCCGTCAGCTGGGAGACCGGGATGCCGGTGCGGCGGGAGATCACGTCCGCGATGTCGTCGGCGGTGACGGAGACGACGCCCTCGCGGCGCTCCTCGATGCCCGCCAGTTCGCCCTCCGCCTCGGCGATCTCGCGTTTCAGCTCGCCCGCGCGGGCGTAGTCCTCGGCCGCGACGGCCTGCTCCTGCTCCCGGCGCAGCTTCGCGATGCGGTCCTCGCGGCCGACGACCTCGGTGGAACGGCTCGCGCTGCGCAGCCGTACCCGGGCGCCCGCCTGGTCCATGACGTCGATCGCCTTGTCGGGCAGGAAGCGGTCGCTGACGTAGCGGTCGGACAGCTCCGCCGCCGCGGTCAGCGCTCCGTCGGCGAAGCGGACCTGGTGGTGCGCCTCGTAGGCGTCGCGCAGGCCCTCCAGGATCTGCACCGTCTCCTCGACCGAGGGCTCGGGGACCATCACGGGCTGGAAGCGGCGTTCGAGGGCGGCGTCCTTCTCGACGTACTTGCGGTACTCGTCGATGGTCGTGGCGCCCACCACGTGCAGTTCGCCGCGCGCGAGGGCCGGCTTGAGCATGTTGCCGGCGTCCATGGAGCTCTCGCCGCTCGCTCCGGCGCCGACGACGGTGTGCAGTTCGTCGATGAACAGGATGATGTCGCCGCGGGCCTGCTGGACGTCCTCGATGACCTTCTTGAGCCGCTCCTCGAACTGGCCCCGGTACTGCGCGCCCGCCACCATGGCGGACAGGTCGAGGGCGACCACCCTCTTGTCCTTCAGCGTGTTCGGGACCTCACCGGCCACGATGCGCTGGGCCAGTCCCTCCACGATGGCGGTCTTGCCGACGCCGGGCTCGCCGATCAGCACCGGATTGTTCTTGGAGCGCCGGGAGAGGATCTCGACGGTCTGCTCGATCTCCTCGGCGCGGCCGACGACGGGGTCGAGCTTCCCGGCCTTCGCCTCGTCGGTCAGGTCCCGTCCGTACTCGTCCAGCGTGGTGGCCGGTCTCCCGCCGTCGTCGCCCGGGGCCCCGCCCGGACGGGCGGCCTGCTCGGTGAGCCCCTCCAGCTTGCCGATGTCCTGCCCCTGGGCGCCCAGCAGCCGGGCCGCGCCCGTGTCGCCGTCCGCCAGCAGGGCGCCCAGGATGTGCTCGGGGCCGATGTAGGAGACGCCGGAGGCCCGGGAGCGGGCGTAGGCGGTGGCGAGGGTGCGCTTGGCGGCCGGGGTGAGGCCCGGCTCGGCGGACGGCTCGCCCGCCTCGCGGGGCAGGACCTCGGCGATCCGGGAGGCGAGCGCGTCGGGGTCGGCGCCCGCCCGGGCGAGCAGCCCCCGCGCGGGCTCGACCTTCGTGGCCGCCCACAACAGGTGCTCCGTGTCCAGGTCGGACGTCCCGTCCTCCAGCGACCGCCGTGCCGCCAGGTTGAGGAGCTCCTGCGAGGACTCGGTCAGCATCCGGCCGATCGGCACCCGCTGCACCGCCGGGGGCGAGGACGCGGGCGACGTTCCGAAGAACCGGTTGAACAGATCACTGAACGGATCGGACGCACCGAATCCGAACGACGACATCGACATGACAGCTCCCGGGGCGGTGGCGAATCGCTTCAACCGAAACCCCATGTCGGCGGCTCCGCAAGCGGAGCGGCCGCCGCGCGGCGGCGCGGACCCGTTGTCAGTGGTGGGCGGCATGATTCGGGCCATGACTACTCCCGCAGCAGTGATCGTCGACGCCACCGCCTACGCCCAGGCGGTCGAGGACGCCGCGCACGCGGCCGCCGCCTACTACGCGGGCGGCTCCTCCCCGCTGGACGACGACGCCTACGACCGGCTGGCGAGAGGGATCGCCGCGTGGGAGGCCGAGCACCCCGACGAGGTGCTGCCCGACTCCCCCACCGGCAAGGTCGCCGGCGGCGCGGCCGAGGGGGACGTGCCGCACACGGTGCCGATGCTCAGCCTGGACAACGTGTTCTCGCCGGAGGAGTTCACCGTCTGGACGGCGTCCCTGGCCCGGCGCATCGACCGCGAGGTCACGCGGTTCGGCGTGGGTCCCAAGCTGGACGGCCTCGCGGTCGCCGCCCGCTACCGGGAGGGCCGCCTCACCCGGCTGATCACGCGGGGCGACGGCACGGCCGGCGAGGACGTCTCGCACGCCATCGGCACCGTGGAGGGGCTGCCCGGGACGCTGGCGGAGCCGGTGACCGTCGAGGTGCGGGGCGAGATCCTGATGACGACGGCCCAGTTCGAGCACGCCAACGAGGTGCGCATCCGGCACGGCGGGCAGCCCTTCGCCAACCCGCGCAACGCGGCCGCGGGCACCCTGCGCGCGAAGGAGCGCGCCTACACGGTGCCGATGACCTTCTTCGGCTACGGCCTGCTGGCCCTGCCCGGCACCGACGCGGCGCTCGCGGGGCGGCTGGAGGAGCTGCCGTACAGCGAGCTGATGGAGACGGCGGCCGGGCTCGGCGTGCACACCAGCGCCGGGACCGCGGTGCCGGACGTGGTCGTCGGGACGCCCGAGCAGGTGGTGGCGCGGGTCCAGGAGATCGCCGCACTCCGTGCCGAGCTGCCGTTCGGCATCGACGGGATCGTCGTCAAGGCGGACCTCGCCGCGGACCGGCGGGCCGCCGGGTCGGGCTCGCGGGCGCCGCGGTGGGCGATCGCGTACAAGCTCCCGGCCGTGGAGAAGATCACCCGGCTGCTCGAGGTGGAGTGGAACGTCGGCCGTACCGGCATCATCGCGCCGCGCGGGGTCCTGGAGCCGGTGGTCATCGAGGGCTCCACGATCACGTACGCCACGCTGCACAATCCGGCCGACATCACCCGTCGCGGTCTGCGGCTGGGCGACCACGTCATGGTGCACCGCGCCGGTGACGTCATTCCGCGCATCGAGGCACCGGTCGCACATCTGCGGACGGGCGAGGAGCAGCCCATCGTCTTCCCCGAGGCGTGTCCGCGCTGCGGCTCGGACATCGACACGAGCGAGGAGCGCTGGCGGTGCGCGCAGGGCCGCAACTGCCACCTGGTCGCCTCCCTCGCCTACGCCGCGGGGCGGGACCAGCTCGACATCGAGGGGCTGGGCACCACCCGGGTCGTCCAGCTCGTCGAGGCCGGGCTCGTGGCCGACCTGGCCGACCTGTTCCTGCTCCGGCGCGAGCAGTTGCTCGCCCTGGAGCGGATGGGCGAGACCAGCACCGACAACCTGCTCGCCGCGCTGGCCCGGGCCAAGGAGCAGCCGCTGTCCCGGGTGCTGTGCGCGCTGGGCGTCCGGGGCACCGGCCGGTCCATGTCCCGGCGCATCGCCCGGTACTTCGCCACCATGGACCACATACGCGCCGCCGACGCCGAGGCCATGCAGCGGGTCGACGGCATCGGGGTGGAGAAGGCCCCCTCCGTCGTCGCGGAGATCGCCGAACTCGCCCCGCTCATCGACAGGCTCGCCGCCGCCGGTGTCAACATGACCGAGCCCGGCGCGACCCCGCCCCGGCCCGCGGACACTGACGGCGCGGACGGGGCGACGGCCGAGGCACCGGGTGACGGCGGGCCGCTGGCGGGCATGAAGGTGGTCGTCACCGGCGCGATGACCGGCAACCTGGAACGGCTCAGCCGCAACGAGATGAACGAACTCATCGAGCGGGCCGGCGGACGCTCCTCCTCCAGCGTCTCCAAGAACACGTCACTGGTCGTCGCGGGCGAGGGAGCGGGTTCGAAGCGGGCCAAGGCGGAACAGCTCGGCGTCCGGCTGGCCACCCCCGAGGAGTTCGCCGTGCTCGTCGCCGGCCTGCTGAGCTGAGGCACCGGACGCGCCTGCACGAGGACGGTGGCGAGGGGGGCGAGGGGATGGTGGCGGGGGTGTTGGTGACACCCCCGGGCCGGGGGCCAGTCCCACTGATCTTCCTTCCCGGCCCTGAGAGGGTCGTCGGTGAACGGACACCGTCCGCCCGCCGCAGTCGGGCGGCCACGAACAGGGGGAAGACACATGCACCGCAAGCGCCTCGTCGCCGCGGTCCTGCTCGCCGCCGCACTCACCGGTGCGCTCGCGCCCGTGGCGGCGGCCCACCCGGGCCGCCCCGGCCACCCCGGCGCCGTACAGCGTCAACTGGACCTGCTCACCGCACGCGACGGCGTTCCCGGCGCACTCGCGTACGACGGCAGGACGACCCGCACCTCGGGCGTCGCCGACCTGGAATCGGGCCGGGCGATGACCGGCGAGCGGGGCCGGTTCCGGCTCGCCAGCGACACCAAGGCGTTCACCGCGACCGCGGTGCTGCGGCTGGTGGCGGACGGCCGGCTGGGCCTCGGGGACCGCGCGGGCTCCTACGTGCCGCAGCTGGCCGACAGTCCCCTCACCGTACGGCAGTTGCTGAAGCAGACCAGCGGGCTGCCGGAGTACTCGGCGCTGGTGGACTGGACCCGGCCGGGGACGCCCGAGGAGTACCTGGCCCTGGCGCTCGACGCGGAGCCCGTCTTCGAGCCCGGCACGGACTGGGGCTACTCCAACACCAACTACCTGGTCCTCGGCATGGTGATCGACGAGGTGTCCGGGGTCGGCTTCCGCACGTACGTGGAGCGCACGATCCTGCGCCCGCTGCACCTGGACGACACCTACTGGCCCGCGCCCGGCGAGCTGGACCTGCGCGGCCCGCACGCCCGGAACTACGGCGTGCACCCCGCGCACCCGCAGGACGGCAGGGTGGACGTGACCGAGCTGCCCGGGTACGAGTTCGGTGCGTCCGGCGGCCTGGTGTCCACCCCCGTCGACCTGAACGCCTTCTGGGACGGTCTGTTCGGCGGCCGCCTGCTGCCCGGCTGGGCGGTGCGCCTGATGACGCGGGACACCACCGACATCGGCGGCCGCGACGTCTACCCGGCGGGCAGTCGCTACGGGTACGGCGTCGCCTCGATCCCGCTCAGCTGCGGCGGCGTCTACTGGGGCCACGGCGGCGACCTGCCCGGCGGTTCGGTGGGCGGCGGCCGGGCCACGGGCGGCCGGGGCACGGTGACCGTCTACACCACGACGTGGGCGGCCGAGGGCGACAGCCTGCGTCATCTCCAGGGCACCGTGGACGCGGCCCTGTGCGCCAAGAGGCGCTGAGCAGCCTCCCCCGGCCGGGGATCGCCCGGAGTGTACGTTCGTACGCCCCGGCGGGTAGGCTCCCGCGCATGACTGTTGACGTACTGCGCCGGCCCGCCCTGGCCGATCGGCGGGCTCGGGTGGCCGTCGCCGTGCTGTTCTTCACCAACGGGGCCCTGTTCGCCAACCTGCTGCCGCGCTATCCGCAGATCAAGGCGGACCTCGGTATCGGGAACGCCGCCTACGGACTGGCCGTGGCGGCGTTCCCGGCGGGAGCCGTCACGGCCGGGCTGGCGGCCGGGATCCTGGTGCGCCGGTTCGGCTCGGCACGGGTCGCGGTCGGCGGCACGCTGCTGACCGGGGTGGGCATCCTCGCCGCCGGACTCGCCGACTCGGTGGTGGTGTTCGCGGGCGCGCTGTTCCTGGCGGGGGCGACGGACGCCTTCACCGATGTCGCGCAGAACGCCCACGGCCTGCGGGTGCAGCGCCGTTACGGACGTTCCGTCATCAACTCCTTCCACGCCATCTGGTCCATCGGCGCCGTCACCGGCGGGTCCATGGCCGCCGCGGCGATCGCGCTCGGCGTCGCGCGCGGCCCGCACCTGCTCTTGTCCGCCGTGGTCTTCGCGGTCGCGGCCTGCGTCGCCCTGCGCTACTGCCTGCCCGGCCCCGAGACCGAGGCCGAACCGGCCGCGGACACCGGCGCCGAGGACTCCGCGCCGCCACCGAGCCGGGCCCCGGCGGCCAGCCTGCGCACCGGCTGGGTGCTGGCCGCCCTCGTCCTCATCGCCACGGCCGGCACCCTCGTCGAGGACGCGGGCATGTCCTGGGCCACTCTCTACCTCTCCGACTCGCTGCACGCGACGGCGGCACTGGCCGCGTCCGGGTATGTCGCCCTGGTCGGCGCGCAGTTCGTCGGCCGGATCGTCGGCGACCGGCTCGTGGACCGCTTCGGCCAGCGCGCGGTGGCCCGCTCCGGCGCCCTGATCGCCGCGATCGGCATGGGTCTGGCGCTGGCCGTGCCGACGGTGCCCGGCACGGTCCTCGGATTCGCCGCGGCCGGATTCGGGGTGGCGACGCTGGTACCGGCGGCCATGCACGAGGCCGACGAACTGCCCGGCCTCAAGCCCGGGTCGGGCCTGACCCTCGTCTCCTGGCTGATGCGGCTCGGCTTCCTGCTCTCGCCGCCGGTCGTGGGGCTGGTCGCCGACGCGACGAGCCTGCGGGTGGGCCTGCTGGTGGTGCCGCTCGCGGGGCTCCTCGTGCTGCTGTGCGCAGGGGTGCTCCGGCCCCGGCGCGACTGAGCCGTACCACCGGGCGACGCGACCCCCATGGGAGTGTACGTTCGTACGCTTTCGGGGGTAGGATCGGACGCATGCCGACGGACCACTTCGCGGGCGACTCCCGCACCAACCTCGAACGCATGCAGGCGGGCGACCTCTACATCGCCGACGACCCCGAGATCGCCCGCAGGCAGCAGCAGGCGGTACGGCTGGCGGCCCGCTACCAGGCCGCCTACGCGGAGGACGCGGAGGCGGCGCGCCCGCTCCTCGTCGAACTGCTCGGCTCCCTGGGTGCCGAGGCCCACGTGCGGCCGCCGCTGTACGTCGACTACGGCAGCAACATCACCGTCGGCGCGCGCACCTTCGTCAACTACAACCTGACGGCGCTGGACGTCGCGGCGATCACCATCGGCGAGGACTGCCAGATCGGGCCGAACGTCCAGCTGCTCACCCCCACGCACCCCCTGGAGCCCGGACCGCGGCGGGACAAGCTGGAGGCCGCCCGCCCGATCGTCATCGGCGACAACGTCTGGCTGGGCGGCGGCGCGATCGTGCTGCCGGGCGTCACCATCGGGGACAACTCCGTCATCGGTGCCGGTGCCGTCGTCACCAGGGACGTACCGGCGAACGTCGTGGCGGTCGGCAACCCTGCCCGGCCGGTGCGGAACGTGTAAGTCTGCTCCCATGGCAACCGGACACACGGATCCGCAGCGGCGGGAGCGCATCCTCGCCGCCACCCTCGACCTGATCGCCGAGGAGGGCATCGCACGCGTCTCCCACCGGAGGATCGCGCAGCGCGCGGGGGTACCGCTCGGCTCGATGACGTACCACTTCACCGGCATCGAGCAACTGCTGCGGGAGGCCTTCGGCCGGTTCACCGACCACATCGTCGCGGTCTTCGACGAGCATCTCGGCGCCGCCGCCGACCGCGACGAGGCCCGGGAAGCGGTGGCCGACCTGGTGCACGAGCTGTCCGAGGACAGCCAGCGCGACCTGGTGCTCACCCAGGAGCTGTACACGCTCGCCGCGCGGCAACCGGCCTACCGGGAGCTGACCCACGAGTGGATGCGCCGCAGCCGCGTCCACCTGGAGAAGCACTTCGACCCCGGCACCGCCCGCCAGCTGGACGCCCTCATCGAGGGCCTGACGCTGCACCGTGCCCTGGCGCGTGAGCCGCACGGCCGCGCCCTCACCCTGGAGGCCATCGCCCGGATCACCACCACGGACCGGCCCGCCCCCTAGAAGGGCGGCGCCCCCAGCAGCCCGTGCGGCGCGGGCCTGACCCCCGCGCCGCACGGGCCTCCCCTGTCAGCAGACGCCGTCGCCCGGCTTCGGGTTGCCCAGGCCGAACAGGGGCCGCAGCTTGAGGCCCACCCAGGTGCCGGCCAGCGCGAAGGCCCCCCACAGCCAGCCGCTGAGGCTTCCCGAGGCGATGCCCGCGAGGTAGGCGCCGATGTTGCAGCCGCCGGCCAGCCGGGCGCCGATGCCCATCAGTACGCCGCCCAGCACCGCCGCCACGGCGGTACGCCAGGGGATGCCCCGGTGCAGCGCCCAGGTGCCGCCGAGCGAGGCGGCGACGGCTGCGCCGATCATGATGCCGATGTCCGTGAGGCTGGTCTTGTCGGCGAGCACCGGACCGGCCAGCATCTCGGCGTTGCCGGGCCGCTGCCACCAGGTCCAGTTCTCCGGGTGGCCGCCGAGCGCGCCGACCAGTTCCGAGCCCCACAGGCTGAACGCGCTGGTGACACCCCAGGCGCCGCCGGAGACCAGCAGGACGCCCGCGCCGAGCAGGGCCAGCGCGAGGGCGCCGACGGCCAGCGGCCAGGACCCGCGGACGGCCCGGACGACTGCCCGGTGGGCCGAGGGCACGGCGCCCAGCGGCGGCGGGTTGCGGCGGGCCTGGATCCGTCGGCTGACCAGCACCACGAGGAGCAGTGCGGCGACGGTCACGGCCCAGGAGCCGAACCAGCCGAGGTGCTCGGACAGCACGACGGGCTCCCAGGCCGGGAGGTCCTTCCACAGGTCGAACTGCCAGGCGGCCAGCGTGGCGCCCGCCACGAAGCCGCCCAGGGTCAGCACGATCGACGTCTGCCCCGAGCCGACCGCGAACAGGGTGCCCGAGGCGCAGGCGCCGCCGAGCTGCATGCCGATCGCGAAGAGCGCCGAACCGGTGAACAGACCGACGCCGATGGGTCCGGCGGACGGCGCGGGCTGGGAGCCGAACAGTCCGGACTCCGTACCGATGACGAGCGCGAACAGGGTGGCCGTGGTGCCGAGGAGCAGGGCGTGCGCCCGCAGCCCGGTCCCGTTGCCGACGGCGACCAGTTGCCGCCAGGCGGAGGTGAAGCCGAACCGGGAGTGGAAGAGGGCGAGGCCCAGACCGAGGCCGAGCAGGAGCAGCACGCCCGGCTTGGCGCCGTGCGCGGACCACACGTAGGCGGTCAGGGCGACGGCCAGCAGCCCGGACACGGCGAGCGGCGTCCGCCGCACCGGCGGCAGGGACGGTGCCTCGGGCCGGGCCGAGGAGGTGGGCGAGGGGGCGAACAGCGGGGTGGACGGGCGCGGCGGTGCGGCCGGGGACGGCCCGGCCGGGGATGCGGTGGTCACGGAAGGATCTCCGGGGTGGTGTGCACGGGGACGGCGGACGCGGGCGGACCGGCGGCGCGGGGAGCGCGGCCGGTCCGGAGGGTCAGCGGCGACAGAGGCCGTCGTCGACGCACCACGCCGAGCACGCGAAGAGCGCGAGGCACAGCTGCGGAGCCGATGCATACATGCGTACGAAGATACGGAGGAGCGGGCTCCGGACGCCACGCCGTCTCGCCATGCGGATGGCGGACGGCGTGGAGCCTCTCTCTGCCGGGCCTCTCCGGGTCTTCCTTCCGGAGCTTCCTTCCGGAGCTTCCTTCCGGGGCTTTCTTCCGAGTGCTTCCGGCCGGTTACAGGGTGCGCTCCAGGCGGTCCGCCATCAGCTGCACGAACCGGGCGGGCTCCTTGGGCCGGCCGCCCTCGGCGAGCACCGCGAGGGCGTGCAGCAGTTCGGCGGTCTCGGTCAGCTCGGCGCGGTCCTGCCGGTCGGTCCAGGCCCGGTTCAGGGACTTCACCAGCTGGTGCTCGGGGTTGAGTTCCAGGATCCGCTTGGCGCCGGGCACCTCCTGGCCCATCGCCCGGTACATGTTCTCCAGGGCGGGCGTCAGTTCACCCGCGTCGGAGACGACACACGCCGGGGAGACGGTGAGGCGGGAGGAGAGCCGGACCTCCTTGACCTCCTCGCCCAGGTGCTCGGTCATCCAGCCGAGCAGCCCGGCGTACTCCTCGCCCTGCTTCTCCTTCTCGGCGTCGCTCTTGTCCGCCTCGGTGCCGGAGAGGTCGATCTCCCCCTTGGCCACCGAGCGCAGCGTCTTGCCCTCGTACTCCCCCACCGCGTCGACCCAGACCTCGTCGACGGCGTCGGTGAGCAGGAGGACCTCCACGCCCTTGGCCCGGAACGCCTCCATGTGCGGGGAGTTCTCGATGGCCTGCCGGGACTCGCCCGTCATGTAGTAGATGTCGTCCTGCCCCTCCTTCATCCGCTCCACGTAGTCCTTGAGCGCGGTGGGCTCCTCGGCGTCGTGGGTGGAGGCGAACGAGCAGGCGGCGAGGATCGCGTCCCGGTTGTCGGAGTCGGTCACCAGGCCTTCCTTGAGCACCGCGCCGAACTCGCGCCAGAACGTGGCGTAGCGGTCCGGCGCGGAGGTCCTGAGGTCCTTGACCGTCGAGAGGACCTTCTTCGTCAGCCGGCGCTGGATCATCCGGATGTGGCGGTCCTGCTGGAGGATCTCGCGGGAGACGTTGAGCGAGAGGTCCTGCGCGTCGACGACGCCCTTGACGAAGCGGAGGTGCGGCGGCAGCAGCTCCTCGCAGTCGTCCATGATGAAGACGCGCTTCACGTACAGCTGGACGCCGCGCTGGTAGCCCTGGGTGAACAGGTCGTGCGGGGCGTGCGAGGGCACGAAGAGCAGGGCCTGGTACTCGAAGGTGCCCTCCGCCTGGAGCCGGATCGTCTCCAGCGGGTCGCGCCAGTCGTGGGCGATGTGCTTGTACAGCTCGTGGTACTCGTCGTCGGACACCTCGTCGCGCGGGCGCGCCCACAGGGCCTTCATCGAGTTGAGCGTCTCCGCCTCGCGGGCCTCGGCGCCCTCGCCGTCGCTGCCGTCGCCGCCGGGCTCCGGCAGCAGGCGGACCGGCCAGGTGATGAAGTCCGAGTACCGCTTGACGATCTCCTTGATCTTCCACGCGGAGGTGTAGTCGTGCAGCTGGTTCTCGACGTCGGCCGGCTTTAGGTGCAGCGTGACCGCGGTGCCCTGCGGGGCTTCGCCGATCCGCTCCAGGGTGTACGTGCCCTCGCCGCGGGAGGTCCACCGGGTGCCCTCGGTCTCGCCGGCGTGCCGGGTGACCAGGGTGACCTCGTCCGCCACCATGAAGCCCGAGTAGAAGCCGACGCCGAACTGTCCGATGAGACCGTCGGCCCCGGCCGCGTCCTTGGCCTCCCGCAGCTCCTCCAGGAACTTGGCGGTGCCCGAGTTGGCGATCGTGCCGATCAGCCGGGTGACCTCGTCGTACGACATGCCGATGCCGTTGTCGCGCACGGTCAGGGTGCGGGCGTCCTTGTCGACCTCCAACTCGATGTGCAGGTCGCTCACGTCGGCGTCCGGAGCGTCGTCGCGCAGGGCGGCGAGGCGCAGCTTGTCGAGCGCGTCGGAGGCGTTGGAGACGAGCTCGCGCAGGAAGACATCCTTGTTCGAGTAGACGGAGTGAATCATCAGCTGGAGCAGCTGACGCGCCTCTACCTGGAACTCAAACGTTTCGGTCGTCATGGCTGGTGAGTACCTCACAGGTCCACAGAGTCGTCTGCACTGGTGAGGGCAACTCTAGAACAGCGAGGGCGCGTCCGTCGGCGCCGGCCGACGACGTCCGCGCCCGTCTCGACCGCCCAGTCCGCCGGCGCCTCGGGCGGATTCAGCCGCAGGGGCCGCTCGTCGTTGCCGTCCTCGGACGGCACCTCGACGGTGGCGACGACGCGGTGCCGGTCGGCGCCGGTGCCGAAGACGCCTTCGGCGTCCAGCCGGGCCACGGCCGTCTCCATGGCGCGCAGGCGCTGCTCGAACTCCGCGTCCGCCGCGTCGTCCGGCAGGTCGAAGAGGTCGCCCCGGGCATCGAAGAGCGGCCGGACCGGTTCCAGGTGTGCTTCGCCGTAGCAGCAGAACGGGGAGTCGGCGTACGACCACTTGAGGTCGAGCGGCGCGCATCCCTGCCGCTCCGACTCGGCGGCCAGGGCCTCGGCCGACCAGGCGGACAGCGCGGGCCCGTAGCCCTTCCCGGACGTCACCAGCGTGCAGTAGTAGAACCGGTGGTCGGGGTGTTCGCGGAACAGGTCGAGCAGGGCCGCGCGGGCCGCCCGGTGGACGGCGTCGGCCAGTTCGGACTCGGTGGGTTGCACGGTGGGCCTCCGGGGCGGGCGGGCAGGATGTCGAGGCTCGGGAAGCCTGACGACAACCCCTGACCGTGCGGCGACCGGTACGCCGCGGCCGCTCCCGGGTGCAGCGGCACGCCGCCGGTGCGATGAGGCCGCGGACGTCGGGGAACTGGGCGCCGACGGCGTGGTCGGGCACGCACGCGGGGACGCGCCGCACCAGGAGGCGGGAGAGGTGCCGGCGACGGCGGGCCGCTCACTCGCAGGGCCCGGACCTCCGTCGCATCCCGCAGGGAGCAGGACCCCGTGGCGGGCCGAGGTGGTGTCAGACCACCTCGGCCAGCTCGCTGCGCAGCGCGGTCGCCTTGCCCAGGAGGCCGCGCATGACGACGACGAGCATGGCGAGGGCGGCGCCGACACCGACGCAGGCGACCGCGGCGCCGAGTGCGCCGAGTACCTGCATGCCGTCGTCGTCAGGGGAGGGGATCTCCGCGACGGCCAGGTGCACGGCGACGCCGAACGCCAGCAGTGTGGCCACGACCGTGGCCCCGATGACGGTGTCGACCCAGCGGAACGCCCGCCGGGAGAAGACGGCGTCGCGCTCGACCATGTCCAGGAGCATCCACACCGCGCACAGCACGACCTGGACGCAGGCGACGCCGAGGATGGCCACCGTCGCGTAGGGCACGGCGAAGGGTTCGTAGGGCGGGAAGCGGTCGGCCTCGTCGGACGCCGTCGTGGGAATGACGACGATCTGCCCGAAGAGGCCGAGCAGGACCGCTGCGGCGATACCGGCGCGGAGCGCGGCGATGAGAAGACGGTGCATGTATCGATCTTCAATGGGAATCGATCGAAAATCAATCGACTTCGTCGAACGGCGGCAGGCACGTCCTCCGCGAGAAGTTCGGTCAGCAACGTTGACTTCGAGTCAACAGCCCTGCACATTACTCAAAAGTAGAACCACCGGGTAACCCGCTGCCGCCCTCCTCCGGAAGAAGAGAGAGCACATGCCGAAGCCTGTCCTTCGCCGTGTCATGACCGCGACAGTCGCCGCCGTCGGCACGCTCGCCCTCGGCCTCACCGACGCCACCGCCCACGCCGCGCCCGCCCAGGCCACTCCGACACTGGACTACGTCGCCCTCGGCGACAGCTACAGCGCCGGCTCCGGCGTCCTGCCCGTCGACCCCGCCAACCTGCTCTGTCTGCGCTCGACGGCCAACTACCCCCACGTCATCGCGGACACGACGGGCGCCCGCCTCACGGACGTCACCTGCGGCGCCGCGCAGACCGCCGACTTCACGCGGGCCCAGTACCCGGGCGTCGCACCCCAGTTGGACGCGCTCGGCACCGGCACGGACCTGGTCACGCTCACCATCGGCGGCAACGACAACAGCACCTTCATCAACGCCATCACGGCCTGCGGCACGGCGGGTGTCCTCAGCGGCGGCAAGGGCAGCCCCTGCAAGGACAGGCACGGCACCTCCTTCGACGACGAGATCGAGGCCAACACGTACCCCGCGCTCAAGGAAGCGCTGCTCGGCGTCCGCGCCAGGGCTCCACACGCCAGGGTGGCGGCTCTCGGCTACCCGTGGATCACCCCGGCCACCGCCGACCCGTCCTGCTTCCTGAAGCTCCCCCTCGCCGCCGGTGACGTGCCCTACCTGCGGGCCATCCAGGCACACCTCAACGACGCGGTCCGGCGGGCCGCCGAGGAGACCGGAGCCACCTACGTGGACTTCTCCGGGGTGTCCGACGGCCACGACGCCTGCGAGGCCCCCGGCACCCGCTGGATCGAACCGCTGCTCTTCGGGCACAGCCTCGTTCCCGTCCACCCCAACGCCCTGGGCGAGCGGCGCATGGCCGAGCACACGATGGACGTCCTCGGCCTGGACTGACCTCCGGTCACCGCCCGCGTACGCTCTTCCCGTGCCGTCCCCCCGCCTGCGCCGCGCCGCCGTCCTCGTCCTGGAGGGCGCCAAGCCCCTCGACGTCGGCATTCCGGCGCAGGTCTTCACGACACGCGCGAGCATGCCGTACGAGGTACGGGTGTGCGGTGCGGCGCCCGGCCTGGTGACCGGCGGTGACGGCCTGTCGTACCACGTCGCCCACGGCCTCGACGCCCTGGCGTGGGCCGACCTGGTCTTTCTCCCCGGTTACCGCTCCCCCGACGTCGAGGACCCGCCGCGGACCGTCCTCGACGCGCTGACGGCGGCCCACGACCGGGGAGCGCGGCTCGCCGCCATCTCCACCGGCGCGTTCGCGCTCGCCGCCACGGGCCTGCTCGACGGCAGGCGGGCCACCACGCACTGGCACTACACCCGGGCGCTCGCGGCGAAGCACCCGGGCGTGCGGGTCGACGAGAACGTGCTCTTCGTGGACGAGGGCAGTGTCCTGACGTCCGCGGGCGCCGCCTCCGGCATCGACCTGTGCCTGCACATCCTGCGCGGCGACCTCGGGGTGGCCGCGTCGAACCACGCGGCCCGGCGCCTGGTCGCCGCCCCCTACCGCAGCGGCGGCCAGGCCCAGTACGTGCCGCGCAGCGTGCCGGAGCCGCTCGGCGAGCGGTTCGCCGCCACCCGCGAGTGGGCGCTGCGCCGGCTCGGTGAGCCGCTCACCCTGGAGACACTGGCCCGGCACGCGGCGGTGTCGGCGCGCACCCTCTCCCGGCGCTTCGTCGAGGACACCGGGTACACCCCGATGCAGTGGGTCATGCGGGCCCGTATCGACCTGGCCCGTGAGCTGCTCGAACGCTCCGAGCGCGGAGTCGAGCAGATCGCCGCCGAGGCGGGCCTGGGCACCGGCGCCAACCTGCGGCTGCACTTCCAGCGCA
The DNA here is from genome assembly GCF_033406955.1 of Streptomyces violaceoruber. NCBI lineage: Bacteria > Bacillati > Actinomycetota > Actinomycetes > Kitasatosporales > Streptomycetaceae > Streptomyces > Streptomyces violaceoruber. The sequence goes on from NZ_CP137734.1 coordinate 323,625, forward strand.
TCCTCGGGACCACGCCCAGCGAGTACCGGCGCACCTTCGCCCGGGGCGAATAGCCGGGCCGCGCGCCGCCGCCCTCGCACCTGGCGTGATCCTTTCGAACCGTGGCACTCACGCCGCTGCCACCCGCTCCCGGCGTGCGCGAGCCTGGTGGCGAAGGACCTGGTGGCGAAACGAAGGGACACACCACTCATGACTCGCATCGGCATCAACGGATTCGGCCGCATCGGGCGCAACGTGCTGCGCGCACTGCTCGAACGCGACACGAAGCTCGAGGTCGTCGCCGTCAACGACCTCACGGAGCCCGCCACCCTGGCCCGTCTGCTCGCCTTCGACTCGACGGCCGGCCGGCTCGGCCGCCCGGTGACGGTCGACGGTGACACCCTGGTCGTCGACGGGCACCGCATCAAGGTGCTCGCCGAGCGCGAGCCGGCCCGGCTGCCCTGGGCCGAGCTGGGCGTCGACATCGTGCTGGAGGCGACCGGCCGCTTCACCTCGGCCGACGCCGCCCGCGCCCACCTCACCGCGGGCGCGCGCAAGGTCCTGGTCAGCGCGCCGTCCAGCGGTGCGGACGTGACGCTCGCGTACGGCGTGAACACCGACGCCTACGACCCGGCCGCGCACACGATCGTCTCCAACGCCTCCTGCACCACCAACGCCCTCGCGCCGCTCGCCGCGGTGCTGGACGAGCTGGCCGGCATCGAGCACGGCTTCATGACGACGGTGCACGCCTACACGCAGGAGCAGAACCTCCAGGACGGCCCGCACCGCGACGCGCGCCGCGCCCGCGCCGCCGGGGTGAACATCGTCCCGACCACGACGGGCGCCGCCAAGGCGATCGGCCTGGTGCTGCCGGGCCTCGACGGCAAGCTGTCGGGCGACTCGATCCGCGTGCCGGTCCCGGTGGGCTCGATCGTCGAGCTGAACACGACGGTCGCGCGCGACGTGACGCGCGAGGACGTCCTGGCGGCCTACCGCGCCGCCGCCGACGGCCCGCTCGCCGGCGTGCTGGAGTACTCGGACGACCCGCTGGTCTCCTCCGACATCACGGGCAACCCGGCCTCGTCGATCTTCGACTCGGCACTGACCCGCGTGGAAGGACGCCACATCAAGGTGGTCGCCTGGTACGACAACGAATGGGGCTTCTCGAACCGCGTGATCGACACCCTCGCGCTGCTCGCCACACGCTGAACGGGCAGCCGGTTCGGCATCACCGGGGGTCACCCGTCACAATGGTGCGATGAGCAATTCCAAGGTTTACTTCGACATCGACATCGACGGCCAGGATGCGGGCCGCATCGTCTTCGAGCTCTTCGAGGACGTCACCCCCAAGACCGCCAGGAACTTCCTGGAGCTGGCCACCGGCGAGCACGGCTTCGGCTACGCCGGTTCCCCGTTCCACCGTGTGATCCCGCAGTTCATGCTCCAGGGCGGTGACTTCACCAACGGCAACGGCACCGGGGGCAAGAGCATCTACGGCGAGAAGTTCGCGGACGAGAACTTCCAGCTGAAGCACACTGAGCCGTACCTCCTGTCCATGGCGAACGCGGGTCCGAACACCAACGGCTCGCAGTTCTTCGTCACCACCGTCCCCACCCCGTGGCTGGACGGCAAGCACGTCGTCTTCGGCAAGGTCGTCGAGGGCACGGACGTGGTCGACAAGATCGAGGGCTACGGCTCCTCGCCCGCGGGCAAGACCTCCAAGGAGATCAAGGTGCGCGCGTCCGGCAAGCTGTAAGGCCTGATCAGCCCTACGAGGACCTGAGGCGACGGGGGTCCACCGCATCCGGTGCGGTGGACCCCCGTTCCCGTCCCGTCTGGTGGGGTGCGCCGGGTGGTGCGACGCTGGGGTGGAGGAGCGTCCGAGGAAGGCAACCCCGGGAGGACCGATGGGACGGGACGTCCCGGCGCTGGTCTTCACCCGCGAGGACCGCCGCCGCTACCGGATCAAGATGCAGGAGTGCCTGGAGGCCTTCGCGCAGATGCTGCGCGAGTCCCGGTTCGAGACCGAGCGGCCCCAGGTCGGCCTGGAGATCGAGCTGAACCTGGTCGACGACCGGGGCGAACCGGCGATGCGCAACAGCGACGCCCTCGAAGCGATCGCGGACCCCGCCTGGTCCACCGAGCTGGGCCGGTTCAACCTGGAGATCAACATCCCGCCCCGGCAGCTCACGGCGGGCGGCCCCGACGCCTGGGAGACCGAGATCCGCGCCGCCCTGAACCACGCCGAGGACCGCGCCGCGTCGGTCGGCGCCCATCTGATCATGGTCGGCACCCTGCCCACACTGCGCCAGTCGGACGTGGGCGAGGCGGCCCTGTCGGAGAACCCGCGCTACCGACTGCTCAACGACCAGGTGTTCGCCACCCGGGGCGAGGACCTGCACATCGAGGTGGACGGCGTCGACCGCCTGCGGACCTACGCGGACACGATCACGCCCGAGGCCGCCTGCACCAGCACCCAGTTCCACCTCCAGGTCACCCCGGAGGAGTTCCCCGACTACTGGAACGCGGCCCAGGCCGTCGCCGGTGTCCAGGTCGCCCTCGCGGCCAACTCGCCGTTCCTGCTCGGCAAGGAGCTGTGGCACGAGAGCCGCATCCCCCTGTTCGAACAGGCCACCGACACCCGGCCGCAGGAGATCAAGGCCCAGGGGGTCAGACCCCGGGTGTGGTTCGGGGAACGCTGGATCAACAGCGTCTTCGACCTGTTCGAGGAGAACCTCCGCTACTTCCCGGCGCTGCTGCCGCTGTGCGACGAGCAGGATCCCGCCGAGACCCTCGACCGCGGCGACATCCCGGAGCTGGGCGAACTCACCCTCCACAACGGCACCATCTACCGCTGGAACCGGCCCGTCTACGCCGTCGCCCACGACAAGCCGCACGTGCGCGTCGAGAACCGCGTCCTGCCGGCCGGCCCGACCGTCGCCGACACCCTCGCCAACGGCGCCTTCTACTACGGCCTCACCCGCGCCCTGGTCGAGGAGGAGCGGCCGGTGTGGTCGCGGATGTCCTTCTCGGTCGCCGAGGACAACCTGCACACCGCCGCCCGGCACGGCATCGAGGCACACCTGTACTGGCCCGGCGTGGGCGAGGTGACGGTGCCCGAACTGGTCCTGCGCCGGCTGCTGCCGCTGGCGCACCGGGGCCTGGAGCTGTCGGGCATGGACTCGGCCTGGCGGGAGCCGCTGCTCGGCATCATCGAGCAGCGGTGCGTCACCGGCCGCAACGGCGCGGTGTGGCAGAAGGAGATGTTCCACCACATCGACGCCGGCACGCGGCCCGGCCGCCACGAGGCGCTGCGCAGGATGACCCAGCAGTACATGGACTACATGCACCTCAACGCCCCGGTCCACACCTGGCCGGTGGACTGACGTCCGGGGCGGGGAGGCCACCAGGGAGGCGACGGAGCGATGTGCCGATGGCTCGCCTACTCGGGGACGCCCGTCCTCCTGGAGTCCCTGCTCTACCAGCCCGAGCACTCGCTCATCGACCAGAGCCTGCACGCCCGCATGGGCGTCGAGACGACCAACGGGGACGGCTTCGGCGTCGGCTGGTTCGGGCCGGAGATGCAGACCCCCGCCATCGTCCGGGAGGTCGGGCCGGCCTGGAGCAACCGCAACCTGCGGGAGATCGCGAGCCATGTCCGCTCGCCCCTGTTCTTCGCGCACATCCGGGCGTCGACGGGCAGCCCGGTGCAGCAGACCAACTGCCATCCGTTCCGCCACGGCCGGTGGATGTGGATGCACAACGGCGCGATCGCCGAGTTCCACCGGCTGCGCCGGGACCTCGCACTGGCCGTCGATCCGCGGCTCTTCCTCGACATCGAGGGATCGACGGACTCCGAGATGATGTTCTACCTGGCGCTCACGCTCGGCCTGGAGGACGATCCTCCCGCTGCCGTGGCCCGGATGGCGGGACTGGTGGAGGAGATCGGACACGAACACGGCGTGGAGTTCCCGCTGCAGATGACGGTCGCCGTGACCGACGGGCACCGCCTGTGGGCCTTCCGATACTCCAGCCAGGCCCAGTCGCGCTCGCTCTACTACAGCAGCCGGGTGGAGAGCCTGCGCGCGCTGCATCCCGGCCTGCCCTTCCTCAAGGAGGCGTCCGACAGCACCCGTCTGATCGTGTCGGAACCCCTCGGCGACCTGCCCGGCGTGTGGAACAAGGTGCCCGAGGGCAGCTACGGCGTCGTCCAGCCGGAGGGGGACGATCTGCTTCCGTTCGCTCCCGTCCCCGCGTGATCCCAATTGACGCGTGATCCCATTGACACGGGCGCGGAAAGATCACACAATCGGTCCCATGACCACATACCGGTTCGGCACCACCGCGGAGTGTCCCCGCGTGCCCGAGCGGACCGGCTGTGAGCGTTCCGGCCTCTAACGGCCTTCTTCGTACCGACCGCCCGACGCCCCGCGCGTCGTAGCCCGTCGGCATTCTCTCCGGACCACCACCCGGAGCACCCGTAGCACCCTCGTTCCCCGGTCGTCCGGCGTGGCCTCGTGCCGTCCCCGGGCCGGGTCCCACGCGCATCGTCATACAAGGGGAGGACACCCATGTCCGTCACGTCCGTCACGTCCGCCGGTCCGAGCACCGTCCTGCGCGAAGCACGCATCCCGGGGGACGGCATGTACGAGGGCCGGCGCACCCTGCGCCGGCTGCCCAAGGGCTGGGAGGAACGGCCCTACGAGCTCTTCGAGGTCGTCCCGCAGGCCCGCACCATCGGCGCGGAGATCCGTGGGGCCGACCTCTCCCGCCCGCTTCCGCCCGCGCTGCGCGAGGAGTTGAACCGTGCCCTGCTGGAGTGGAAGGTGCTGTTCTTCCGCGGCGCGCACCTCACCTCCGACCAGCAGCGCGACTTCGCCGGCAACTGGGGAGCGCTGGAGACCAACCCCCTGCTCGCCGCCGGTTCCAGCGACGACGTCGTCCGGTTCGACAAGGGCGACGGGGCCGTGCCGACGTACGAGAACGTGTGGCACACCGACGTCACCTTCCGCGAACGGCCCGCGCTGGGCGCGGTGCTGCAACTGCGCGAGGTGCCGCCGTTCGGCGGCGACACCATGTGGGCGGACATGGCCGCGGCCTACGACAACCTGCCCCGAGAGGTGAAGGAGCGCGTCGACGGCGCCCTGGCCGTCCACGACTTCATCCCCGGTTTCGCGCGGTTCTACGGACCCGAGCGGCTGCTGCCGCACCAGGACCTCCTCCCGCCCGTGGAGCACCCCGTCGTGCGCACCCACCCCGAGACGGGGCGGCGCATGCTCTTCGTCAACGCCTCGTTCACCACCCGTATCACCGGCGTGGACCGCGACGAGAGCGACCGGCTGCTGCGTTTCCTCTTCCAGCAGGCGCACGTGCCCGAGTACCAGGTGCGCTGGCGCTGGCAGCCCGGCGACGTCGCCTTCTGGGACAACCGCGCCACCCAGCACTACGCGGTGGGTGACTACGGGTCCGAGCGGCGGATCGCCGAACGCGTCGCCATCGAGGGCGACCGGCCCTTCTGATCCGCGCGCACGGGGGCCGGGGGCGGCGCTTCGCCTCCGGCCCCCGTGCGGGCTACGCCTCCGGTTCCTCGATGGCCGCCGGGCGCAGCTGGGCGGCGCGGACCCGGGCGATGTCGAGCTTCTCGCCCCGGTCGAAGCGGTAGATGCCGTTCTGCTCCTGGAAGACGTCGGTCAACTGGGTGTAGCAGTAGCCGAACATGTCGCGGTCGCCGAGCAGGACCTCGGTGAGGCCGGCGAACCGCTCGTGGAACTCGTCCTCGTTGCGGACGCGTTCCCCGTAGCCCCAGGAGACGGTGCGGTCCTCGCCGGACTGCGCGGCGGCCGCCTCCGGGTCCCACCAGATGCCGCCGAACTCGCTGACGAAGTACGGCTGGCCCCGGTACGGCTGGGAGTAGGGGGCACCGCTCTCGTGGGCGTTGACGAACGGCGCGTCCTTGGCGAGGCCGGACATCAACTCCCGGAAGGCGGCGGGATCCTGCTCGTAGTTGTGGGAGTCGTAGATGTCCGTCTCGGCGACCCGGTGGGCGTAGCCGGAGGCGTCCACGACCGGGCGGGTGGTGTCCATGGCCTTGGTGGCCAGGAACATCGCCCGGGTCACGTCGTCGAGCTGGGTGATCCGGTCGTGCAGCTTCTGGTAGGTCTCGTTGAGCGGGCACCAGCCGATGATCGAGGGGTGCGAGTAGTCGCGCTCCAGCGCCTCCAGCCACTGGGCGACGTAGGAGGCGTCGGGCTTCTGGTTGTCGCCCGAGGAACCGCCGGTCTCGCAGCCCCAGTCGCCGAACTCGCCCCAGACCAGGTAGCCGAGGCGGTCGGCGTGGTGGAGGAAGCGCTCCTCGAAGACCTTCTGGTGCAGCCGGGCCCCGTTGAAGCCGGCCGCCATGGCCAACTCGATGTCCCGCACCAGGGCCTCGTCGGTGGGGGCGGTCATCAGCCCGTCCGGGTACCAGCCCTGGTCGAGGACGAGGCGCTGGAAGACGGGGCGGCCGTTGAGCAGGACGGCCCTGCCGCGCAGTCCCACGGCGCGCAGTCCGGCGTAGCTCTCGGCGCTGTCTACCACCTGGCCCGCGGCGTCGAGGAGTTCGAGCCGCAGGTCGTACAGGTGCGGGTCCTCCGGTCCCCACTCGCGCCGCCGGTCGTCCGGCACCGGCAGGTGCAGGCGCGGGGCGAGGTCGAGGTCGGCGCGTGCCTCGGCGCGGCTCACCTCGCCGTCGGCGTCGCCGAGGACGGCGCGGACCCGGTACCCCGGGCGGTTGCCGGACAGGGGCAGTTCGAGGTGGAAGGCGGAGCCGGCCAGGTCGGGGGTGACGCGGGGACGGCGCAGGTGCGTCTCGGGGACGGGCTCCAGCCACACGGTCTGCCAGATACCGGTCACGCGGGTGTAGTTGCAGTCGTGGTTGGCGTACTTGATCGCCTGCTTGCCGCGGGCCTGCGGGCCGGACTTGGGGTCGCGGGCCCGGACGGTGATCACGACCTCCTCCCCCGCCCCGGCGATGTCGCCGAGGTCGGCGGTGAAGGGCGTGAAGCCGCCGCGGTGCCGGGCGACCTCTCTTCCGTCGGCCCACACGGTGGTGTCGTGGTCGACGGCGCCGAAGTGCAGCAGGACGCGGCGGCCGGCCCAGGCGGCGGGCAGGGTGAGGGCCCGCCGGTACCAGACGGCCTCCAGGAAGTCGGTGTCGCCGATGCCGGACAGCTCGGACTCGGGCGGGAAGGGGACGAGGATCTCGTCACGCAGCTCGCGGTCGAGCAGACCGCGTTCGAGGCCGCTGTCCCCCCGGTCGGTCTCGAACTGCCAGGCGCCGTTCAGGTTGAGCCAGTCGCGGCGCGTGAACTGCGGTCGCGGGTACTCCGGGCGCGGTACGGAGTGAGTGGGCACACATGCTCCAGTCGATCGGTGGGCCGGGCGCGCGAACGTCGGCCCGTGGGTACAGCTGTGAGGGTTCAGGAACCGCCGAGGCCGGTGGTGGCGACGGAGTTGACGATGCGGCGCTGGAAGAGGAGGAAGACCACGATCAGCGGCAGCGCGGCCAGCAGGGCGGAGGCCATGGACTGCGCGTACTGGATGCCGTAGGCGTCCTTCACGGTGGCCAGGCCCACCGGGAGGGTCATCAGGTCGGGGTCGTTGGTGACGATGAACGGCCACATGAAGTTGTTCCAGGCGCCGATGAAGACGAAGATCGCCACCGCGGCCACGATCGGCCGGGCGAGCGGCAGGACGATCGACCGGAAGACCCGGAACTCGGAGGCGCCGTCGATCCGGGCCGCCTCCTCCAGCTCCTTGGGGATGCCGTCGAAGAACCGCTTCAGGATGAACACCATCATCGGCGCGACGACCTGGGGCAGGATGACCGCAGCATAGGTGTCGACCAGGTTGAACAGGGTCATCTGGTCGAACAGCGGCACGACGAGCAGCTGCGGCGGGACCATGATGGCGGCCACGGTGACGCCGAGCAGCGCCTTGCGGCCGCGGAAGGTACCGCGGGAGAAGCCGTACGCGGCGAGGGTGGAGACCGCCACGGTGATCAGCGTGACCAGGGTGGAGATCAGAAAGCTGTTGAAGGCCCAGACGGTGACGTTCCCGCGTTCCAGTATCTGCTGGTAGGCGTCCAGGGTGAAGGCGCCCTTGAACGGGGACAGCCCGGTGGTGTTGATGTCCTCCTCGCTCTGCACCGAGGTGATGACGGCCCACACGAACGGCAGCAGCCAGACGACGGCGAGGACGACGAGCGCGGTCCCGGCCAGGACGCGGGGCAGCCTTCCGTGGCCGAGGAGCAGGGGTGAGCCGGCCGCTTCGCGGGGTGGACGGCGCCGGGTACTCAGGGTGGTGGCGGTTGCGGACACGATCAGTCCTCCCGGCGGAAGAGGCGGAGCTGCACGAGCGAGACGAGGACGATCAGGGCGAAGAAGAGGTACGAGACGGCGGAGGCGTAGCCGAGGCGGTAGCCGGTGAAGCCGACGTCGTAGACGTACTCCAGGACCGGCCGGGTGGAGCCGTTGGGTCCGCCCTTGGTGAGGATGTAGATCTGGTCGAAGACCTTCAGGGAGGCCAGCACCTGGAGCATGGCCACCAGGCCGGTGGTCCGGCGCAGTTGGGGCAGGGTGATGGACCACAGGCGGCGCCAGGCGCCGGCTCCGTCGAGTGCCGCCGCCTCGTCGAAGGTGGTGGGCAGGGACTGGAGCGCCGCGAGGTAGAGCAGGAAGTTGAAGCCGACGGTCCACCAGACGGTGAGGGCGGCCACCGACCACATCGCGACGGACTCGTCGGACAGCCACCCGACCGGCGCCATGCCGAGGGCGTCCAGGAGCTGGTTGGCCATGCCCAGTTCGGGCTGGTAGAGCCAGGTCCAGATCATGGTCACGACGGTCACGGGCAGCAGGTAGGGCGCGAAGAACGACAGGCGCCAGGCCCACTGACCGGCGAGCCCGCTGTGCACCAGCAGGGCCATCGCCAGCGCGACCAGCACCAGCGGGACGCTGGAGACGCCCGTGAAGAAGACGGTGTTGCCGAGGCTGCTCCACACGTCCGGGTCGCCGAACGCCTCGGTGTAGTTGTCGAAGCCGACGAAGCCCGGGTCGCGCAGGGCGAGCGAGCTGTCGGTGAGGCTCATCCAGAGCCCCTGCACGATCGGCCACACCATGAAGAGGCCGAACACGAGCAGGAACGGCAGGACGAACACGAGCCCGTTGCCGGTGCGTATGCGGCCGAGGGCGGAGCGGCGGCCGCCCGGGGCAGCGGCGGGCGGGGCGGTCCGTTCCTCGGCGCCGAGGGGTGCGGTGGTGGTCACGTCGGTCACTCCTTTCGCTGGTCAGGCCACCGGGTTGGGCTGCCGCAGCAGGGTGTCCGCCTCGCGGACCATCTGCCGCACCGCCTTCTCGGGGGTGGTGTCGCCCAGCAGCGCCGACTGGAGCGGCTGGCACATCCGGTTCTGGAAGTTGGAACCGGCGCCCGCGAACCAGTTGGGCGGGTCGAGCACCGCCACCTCGGCGGCGTCGGCGTAGGAGGACTGGGGGTCGAGTGCCGCGTACTCGGGCTCCGCGAGGACGGGCTGGTAGGCGGGGATGTGTCCGGCGCTCGCCCAGGTGAGGCTCTGCTTGAGTATCTGCGCGACGTATCGGTGGGCCTCGCGGCGCCGGGCCGGATCGGGGCTGTCCTGGTGCGGAAGGACGAAGCTGTGGCTGTCGGTGTAGACGGCCGGCTTCTCGAAGACCTGCGGGAACGGCGCGGCGCCCAGCTCCATGCCGGACTTCTTCAGCGTCGGCAGCTCCCACTCGCCGAGCATCGCCATGCCGCCGCGTCCGCTGCTGAAGGCGGCCAGCGCGCCGTTGTAGTCCAGGTTGCTGGGGTTGGTCTTCCCGTCGAAGAGCCGCGTCATGAGGGTGACGACGCGTACGGCGGCGTCGACGTCGATCTCCGGGGGACCGCCGTCCGGCAGGTCGAAGGCGGCGCCGGTCTGCGCGTAGAGCCCGGCGAACAGGCGCCAGTTCTGTGCCGTGTCGGTGACGTGGCCGAACAGGATGCCCGACTCGCCGGTCGCCTCGGCGAGGGCCTTGCCCGCCTCCAGCAGCGCCTCGGGGGATCCCATGGGAGCCAGTTCGCCGGCGGCGTCCAGGAGTCCGGCCCGCTCCGCGGCCTTCTTGTCGTAGAACACGATGAAGGGGTGGACGTCCAGCGGGATCGCGTAGACGGTCCCCTCGTGCCGCGTGCGTGCCCACACGGCCGGGGTGAAGTCCTTCTCCGTGACGCCGTACTCGGCGAGCAGGTCCAGGTCGAAGGCGTCCACCAGGCCGCCGGGGGCGTAGCCCGCCAGCCGGGACAGGTGCATGGCGGCCACGTCGGAGGCCCGGCCGCCGGCCGCGGACATGGCGAGCTTGGTGTAGTACGACGGGCCCCAGTCCAGGATCGTCCGGTCGATCTCGAAGCCCTCGGCTCCCCCGGCCCCCTTGGACACGGCCTCGATCATGTCGTCCATGAGCATGCCGTCACCGCCCTGGAAGAGGTCCCAGACGCTCAGCGCGGACGCCCCGGAGGCCGAGGCCGGTGACGCGCAGCCGGACAGCGGGCCCGCGGCGAGCAGGGCTCCCGCCCCGGCCATGGCGTGACGCAGTATCCGGCGGCGGCTGGGGCGGCGGACCGGGTCGGACACGGCCGGCACCCCCTGGGCGGGCAAACGGGAACTCATCGCGGACCTTTCGACGGCCGGAGCTCATGCGGTGGCTTGTTTTTACATCGATGTACATTGGCTGTAAAGAGCTGGACGGAAGTGGACCTGCGCCGCAGCCCTCCCCGCGCCGGGACATAGACTCGGGCAGCGCGAAAGAGGCAGGGAGGTCTCGGTGGCACGGCCCAGGATCAAGGACGTCGCACGTCATGCGGGCGTTTCGGAGAAGACGGTGTCCAATGTCATCAACGACTACGCCCATGTCTCCGACCGGACCAGGCAGGTGGTGCGCGAGGCCATCGAACACCTCGGCTACCGGGTCAATCTGGCCGGCCGTCATTTGCGCAAGGGCAGAACCGGCATCATCGCGCTCGTCGTCCCGGAACTGGACATACCGTACTTCGCGGAGCTGGCCCGGCATGTCATCCGCGAGGCCGAGGAGCGGTCCCTGACGGTCCTGATCCACCAGTCCGGGGCGGACCGCGACCACGAGCTGGCGGCGCTGGCCGGGTTCGGCTCCACCTTCGTGGACGGGATCATCCTCAGCCCGCTGGCGCTGACCGCCGACGACCTGCGGGACCGTACGGGCTTCCCGCCCACGGTGCTGCTCGGGGAGCTGCTGGAGGAGGGCGCCGACCATGTGGCCATCGACAACGAGCGCGCCGCACACGAGGCGACCCGCCATCTGATCGGGCTCGGGCGCCGCACCGTTCTCGCCGTCGGGGGGCGCGACGACTCGGGTCTGGGGACTGCGCAGGCGCGCACCCGGGGCTACCGTGCCGCCCTGACGGAGGCGGGCATCGCCTACGATCCGGCCGCTCTGCTGCCGGTCGGCTCCTTCCGGATGCCCGACGGCGCGCGGGCCGTGGCGCGGGCGCTCGCACAGGGCGCCCGGCCCGACGCGCTGCTGTGTCTCAACGACCAGTTGGCGCTGGGTGCGCTGCGCGCCCTGCACGAGCACGGGGTGTCGGTGCCCGGGGACGTCGCCGTGATCGGCTTCGACGACGTGGAGGGCGGTCGGTTCAGCGTCCCGACGCTGAGCACGGTGGCGCCGGACAAGGCGGCGGTGGCCAAGGTCGCCGTGCAACTGCTCCAGCACCGCATCGAGGAGGCGACGGCGCCGGACGGTGCCGTGCCGGGGGTACAGGCGCAGGACCGCATCGTGGCCCACCGGCTCGTCCTGAGGGAGAGCACGCAGGGCCACGAGCGGCGCTGACGCTCAGTCCGTGTAGACCTCGGCCCGGTCGACGCTCACGAAGGACGCCCCGGACTGGGAGTTGTGCTCGCCCGTGACCCGGATCCGCAGGGTGTGCCTGCCGTTCGCCAGCCGTGGACTCGTGTACTGCACCGCCTCCCCGACGCGGATCGCGCCGTGGAAGTCCACCCGCTGCTCGGGCCCGCCGTCGATGCTGATGCCCGCGTAGCCGTTGCCGGTGTCCTTGACGGAGAGCAGGGCGATCCGGGTGCCGGTGAAGGCGAAGGTGGCCGTGGCACCGGCCCGGTCGCTCCAGTGGTCGTCGCTCCAGAAGCACTGCGTGGCGCAGCCGGTACCGGAGTTCCAGGCGCCGGAGTAGGCGACGCTCCCGGCGCCGCTGGAGCGGCCGTCGTCGTTGATCCAGTAGTTGCCCGAGCCGGGGTCGCCCGAGGGCAGGTTCTGGGTGGCGCCCAGGGCGAGCGGACGGCCGAAGTCGGGGGTGCCGTCGGCCCGCCAGGTGAACCTCTGCGCCCGCGTGGTGCGGTTGGTGTAGGTGTTCACCGACGTGGTCTTGGCGTGGTAGACGATCCAGTCCTCGGTCCCGTCGGGCGACGTGAAGAAGGCGTGGTGGCCCGGTCCGAAGACACCCCGGTCGTCGGACCGGGAGAACACCGCGCCCTGGTGCTGGTGCCAGTTGCCCGGCACCAGCGGGTCGGCGTTCAGCGGCATCGACATCATCCGGACCTGGTAGTCCGGCTTGCCCGTGTCACAGGTGGAGTACGTCATCCAGACCCGCCCGCCCCGGTAGAGGAACTCGGGCCCCTCGCGCACCTCGGGGCAGCCGCCCGCCGCGTCGATCGCCACCGCGTTCCCGGAGACGGTGTAAGGGTTGGACATCGGGGCGATGTTGATCCCGTTGTGCTGGTACTGGTTGATGCCGCTGTAGGCGAGGTAGAGCCGGCCCCCGAGCTGGAGGATGCCCGCGTCGATGGCGAAGTCGTCGGCGTGGTTGGGCGGGGCGAGCTTGGCCTTGAAGTGGTACGGGCCGGTGGGGTCGTCGCGCTCCGACTCCAGGACGTACAGCCGGTGGTGGTCGTCGACGCCGTCGTCGGCCGTGTAGTAGAGGTACCAGCGGTCGCCGAAGCGGTAGAACTCCGGGGCCCAGATGTTGCGGTTGCGGGACGGGTCGGTGTCGGTCCACACGGTGACCGGGTCCGCGGTCAGCAGGGTGCCCAGGGACGGGGAGCGCCACATCCGGATGCTGCCGCCCTGGGTGGTGGTGAGGTAGTAGGCGCCCTTCCAGTGCGTCATGAAGGGGTCGGGGCCGCTGTTGAGCGGGTTGCGGAAGGTGCCGGCCGCCAAGGTGTGGGCGCGGGGCTCGGCCGCCGCCGCGGCGGTGGGTCCGGTGAGCCCGGGCAGCAGGCCCACGACCAGCCCCAGGAGGGCGGCGAGGAGCGGACCGAGGCGGGCGCGGGGACGGTGCGAGGGGCTGGGAAGCACGTGGGGGTCCTCTCCCGTGGCCTTTACATCGATGTAATGACGGGGCGTCAGGGTAGGGACGGCTCAGGGGACTGTCAACAGGGCCAAAAATGGTATTCCATTTACGGCAGACCTCTTGACGGTGCGGTTTGGCGAAAACTACGTTCTGTTCACCGGAAAGCAGCTTCCGCTTTGTGAAACTCTCCAACTCCCCGCACCTGATCCCAGGAGTCCCGTATGACTGCCCTGGAAGACCGCCGCTCGTCCGACCGGACCGGCGACACCGCCACCAGTTCCGGCCTCTACACGTACGACCTCGCCCCGACGAAGCGGGAAGGGCGCCGCTGGGGCGCCTACAACGTCTTCACGCTCTGGGCCAACGACGTGCACAGCCTCGGCAATTACGCCTTCGCCATCGGGCTGTTCGCCCTCGGGCTGAACGTGTGGGGCATCCTCGCGGCCTTCGCGCTCGCCTCGGTCCTGCTCTTCCTGCTGCTCACGCTCTCCGGGTTCATGGGCCACAAGACCGGCGTCCCGTTCCCCGTCATGAGCCGCATCGCCTTCGGCATCAAGGGGGCCAAGATTCCGGCCGCCGTCCGCGGCGCCGTGGCCATCGCCTGGTTTGGTATCCAGACCTATCTGGCGTCCGCCGTGCTGAGCGCCCTGCTGGTGGCCATGTTCCCCTCCCTGGCCTCCCTGGACACGAACTCCCTGCTCGGCCAGTCCACGCTCGGCTGGATCACCTTCCTGGTGCTGTGGGCCCTCCAGGTGCTCATCGTCAGCTACGGGATGCAGATGATCCGCCGGTACATGGCCTTCGCCGCGCCCACCACCCTGCTGACCATGTGCGCCCTCGCGGTGTGGATGTTCGTCCGGGCCGACGGGTCGGTCTCCGTGTCCGTCGACGCCCCGCTCACCGGCGGCGCGATGTGGCTCCAGGTGCTCCAGGCCGCCGCTCTGTGGGTGGTGATCTACGGGACGTTCGTGCTGAACTTCTGCGACTTCACCCGGTCCGCGCGCAGTCGCGGCTCCATCGTCCGGGGCAACGTGATCGGCATCCCGGTGAACATGCTCTTCTTCGCCGTCATCGTGGCGGTGCTCAGCGGAGCCCAGTTCACCCTCGACGGGCGCGTGATCACCAGTCCGACGGACATCGTCAGGACGATCCCCAACATGTTCCTGCTGGCCGTCGCCTCGCTGTGCCTCATCGCCCTCACGGTGGCGGTGAACCTGCTGGCCAACTTCGTGGCGCCGATCTACGCCCTGGTCAACCTCTTCCCGCACCGGCTGGACTTCCGCCGCGCGGGCCTGGTGAGCGCCGCCCTCGGCCTGGTGATCACGCCCTGGAACCTCTACAACAGCCCGGTCGTCGTGAACTACTTCCTCGGCGGGCTCGGCGCGCTCCTCGGCCCCCTGTTCGGCGTGATCATGGCGGACTACTGGCTGCTGCGCAGGTCGCGCGTGAACGTACCGGCCCTGTACACCGAGGACGCGGGCGCCGAGTACCACTACCGGCGCGGCTACAACCCGCGGGCCGTCGCCGCCTTCGCCCCCGCCGCCGCGATCGCCGTCGTCGTCGCGCTCGTCCCCTTCTTCCACGCGGCGGCCGGTTTCTCCTGGTTCGTCGGAGCGATCATCGCCGCCGTGCTGTACGCGCTGATCGCGGACCGCGCCTCCCCGTTCCGCGACGTGGACGGCGAGTCCATCGCCGTCGCCGCGGAATAGCCCCGCACCGCAGTCGCCACCGCCACCGCCACCGCCATCGCCATCCTCCCGCCCCGCCGCGGATCAGCCCGTCCGAGCAGAAGGCCCAGGCCCACCCATGCGCATCCTCGTGGTCAACGTCAACACCACGCAGTCCATCACCGACGCGATCGGCAAGCAGGCGGCCGGCGCCGCCTCTCCGGGCACCGAGATCGTGCCGCTGACACCGGCCTTCGGCGCGGAGTCCGTGGAGGGCAACTACGAGAGCTACCTCGCCGCCGTCGCCGTGATGGAGGCGGTGCGGGCCCATGCGGAGCCGTACGACGCGGTGATCCAGGCCGGTTACGGCGAGCACGGCCGGGAGGGGCTCCAGGAGCTGCTCGACGTACCCGTCGTCGACATCACCGAGGCGGCGGCGAGCACCGCGCAGTACCTGGGCCGCCGCTACTCCGTCGTCACCACCCTCGACCGCACGGTCCCCCTGATCGAGGAGCGGCTGGCGGTGGCCGGACTGAGCGCCAGGTGCGCCTCGGTGCGGGCCAGCGGGCTCGCCGTGCTGGAGCTGGAGCGGGACGAGCAGGCCGCCGTGGACGCCATCACCGAGCAGGCCGCCCGCGCCGTCGAGGACGACCGGGCCGAGGTGATCTGCCTGGGCTGCGGAGGCATGGCGGGCCTCGCCGAACGCGTGGTGGAGCGTACCGGCGTCCCCGTGGTCGACGGGGTCGCCGCCGCCGTGACGGTCGCCGAGTCCCTGGTCCGGCTCGGTCTGTCCACGTCCAAGGTGCGCACCTACGCCCGGCCGCGTCCCAAGCGGATCGTCAACTGGCCCCCGCGGGTGGGCTGACCGCTCCTCGCTGCCTCCCGCCCGGGCCGTCCGCGGGCACCGGGGTATTCTGACGGGCCGCCCGACCGCCGCTCCGCACGGCGCGGTCGGCGGGCCGGAACGGGATGACAGACGAAGGACGGCGATGGCTGCGTCAGTGGGCTTCACGCCCGAGTCCGAGCGGGTCACGCGGCGGTTGCGCGACGAGATCATCGACGGCGTGCGGGTCCCGGGCAGCCGCCTGGTCGAACGGGAGCTGGCCGAGTCGCTCGGGGTCAGCCGGCTCCCCGTCCGCGAGGCCCTGAAGACGCTGGTGTCGGAGGGGCTGGTGACGCCGCGGCCACGGAGCTGGGCGGTGGTGCGGGAGTTCACCACGAGCGACATCGCCGACCTGGACGAGGTCCGCTCGGGCCTGGAGACCCTGGGTTTCCGGCTCGCCGCCCAGCGGCACACGCGGGAGGGGCTGGAGCGGCTGCGCGCGACGGTGGACGCCGAACTCGACGCGGCGCGCGCCGACGACGCCGTGCGGGCCCGCCGGGCGGCCGCCGACTTCCACGAGACCGTCGTCTCCCTGGCCGCCAACGAACTGCTCAACGAGCTGGAGCGGGTGCTGCGCAGCCGGCTGCGCTGGCTCCTTGGCCAGCACGACGACCTGATGGCCGTCGCCCTCGAACACGACGCCCTCTACCGGGCCATCGCGGCCCGCGACGTGGACCGCGTCCAGGAGCTGGTCCTGCACCATCTGTCGACGAGCCGCAGCGCGGCCCTGGGGCACCTGGCGCAGGAGCGCTCCTAGGGGGTGTCGTTCGGATCCCGCCGGCCGCGGCCGGCGGTGCCTTGTGGCCGACCCGAGCGGGGTCTGGTGCGTGCGGCTGCAAGGCGGAGGAGGGCGACAGGGCCAAGCCCTGGCAACCGACGACAACGCCGCAGATGTGCGTGCCGGACCCCGCGACCCCGGCAAGATCCAAACGACACCCCCCAGGCCCTCAGCCGGGCCGCCCCCGGTGGCCCTGGGCGAACCGGGACGGCGGGATGCCGAAGGTCCGGGTGAAGGCGGCGGTGAACGCGGCCGGGGAGGCGTAGCCGAGCCGGCCGCCGACCTCGCTGACCGAACCGGACCGCAGCAGCGGCACGGCCGCCAGCAGCCGGGCGCGGCCCCGCCAGACGGCGGGACTGTCGCCCGTCTCGGCACGGAAGCGGCGGGTGAAGGCGCGCTCGCTCATGTTCGTCCGCGCCGCCCACACGGCGTTGGTGACCCCGGTGTCCGGCGCGGCCAGATACTCCCGGCACAGCGCCGCCAGGTCGGCACCGGCGGGGATGCGGACGTGGAACGGGAGCGGGGCGCGCGCCGCGATCTCGTGCAGGAGGAGGTCGGCGACGCTGCCGGCGCGGCCGGACAGGCTGTAGTCGGCCTCGAACTCGACGGCCGTCAGGAGCAGTTCGCGCAGCAGCGGCGGCACGTCCACGACCGTGCAGGTGCCGGGCCACCACGGGACGGCGTCCGGCTCGATGTACAGGCTGCGGGTGCTCACGCCCAGCATCCGCACCCGGTGCCGGGTGGCGGCCGGGATCAGCACGGCGCGCTCGGGCGGCACCGTCCAGGTGCCGTCGCCGGTGTCGACCACCATGACTCCGGTCGCGCCGTACAGGAACTGCGCGCGCCGGTGCTCGTGCCAGTCCAGGACGTGTCCGGGCGGGTAGTCGGTGCCGATCGGCAGCACGGCCCGGTCCACGTGGTCGACGTCGGCCAGGGGGACGTTCTTCACCCGGTCACCTTACGGCCGTCCTGGCCGAGTCGCGAAGGAATGGTGCCGGGTATCGGATGCGGGCGACGTCGCCGAGCTGGTGGAGTGGCCTGCGTGGATGTTGTGGCTCTGCTCGGAATCGGGCTCCTGACCGGTGTGACCACGGTGCTGTTCGGCTTCGGCGGCGGTTTCGTCGCCGTCCCGGTCGTGGTGTGGACGGACTCCGCCCTCGGCGCGGACGCGATCCGGGTGGCGACGGCCACCTCGGCCCTGGTGATGGTGGTGAACGCGGGGTTCGCCACCGCGGTCACACCGCGCCGGGTGCTGGCCGCCCTCCGCGGCGGCGGCCCGCTGCTCGTCCTGCTGGGCGTCGGCGCCGCGGCCGGGGCGCTCGCCGCGCGCCACGCCCCGGCGGGGCTGATCCGCTGGGCGTTCGTCGCGTACGTCGCCCTCACCGTCGTGGACCTGCTGCTGCGCCCCGGCTTCCTGCGCCCGCGCGCCCCGACCGAGGCGGCCCCTGGCACGCCGCGTCCGCTGCCGGCGGCGGTCGGCGCACCGGTCGGCGCGGTGGCCGCCTTCCTCGGGGTGGGGGGCAGCGTCATGACCGTCCCCGCGATGCGGCGGGCGGGGCACACGATGCACGTGGCGACCGCGCTGGCCAACCCGCTGACCCTGGCGATCGCGCTCCCGGCCGCGGCCGTCTTCCTGGGCGGTTCCGGGGACCCCGCCGGCGCCCATCCGCACCTGGCCCTGGTGGGTCTCGTCGACCTCCGCGCGGCCGGGGCGCTGCTCCTGGGCGCTCTGCCCGTGATCGCGGTGCTGCGCCGCCGCCCGCCGCACATCCCGGACCGCCTCTACGCCTGGACGTACGTGGCGCTGCTCGCCGCGGTGGTGGTCGCCATGGTGCTGTGAGGCACCGTCAGGCGATCACGGCCTCCCAGGTGTCGACCGCGAAGTGGACGGTCATGCCGTTGCGGCCGTGCAGCCGCGGGGCGCCCGTCGCGTTCGCGGTGTCGACGCCGAGGCCCACGGTGTCCCGGCCCCGCGCGGCGAACCGGGCGAAGGCGTGCCGCAGGAGGAACCCGCCCAGGTCGTCGGTCTCGGCGATCCACACCAGGGACCAGTCGAGGCCCGCGGCGTCGGTGTCGTCGAGCCACAGCAGGTAGGGGCGCGGCTGGAAGTCGAAGTGCTGGGCGAACGACCGCTGGTACAGCTCGTGCACCCGGACGCGGTCCGCCTCCGTGGCGCAGGCCCGCAGCCGCACGCCCGCCGGCGCCTCGGGCGGGAGGTCGGCCGCCGGGTCAGCGCGCGGCGCAGCACGTGGTGGGTGCGCACGACGCTCCAGCCGCGCTCGGCGAGGAGCGCGGTGTCGGTCGTGGGCCGGGTGTTGAGGTGCAGGTGCACCACGGCTCGCTCCGCGCCGTTGGCCCGTGCCCGGGCCGGGGCGCGGGTCTCCATGGCGATCAGCATGCGCAGCCCGGTCCGCCGGTGGTCGGGCAGCACGTAGTGGTCGATGTCGATCCGCTCCCCGCCGGACTCGTCCCACAGCAGCCCGTACGCCACCGGCCGGCCGGCGTCGAGGGCGAGCCACGAGTCCTGGGTGAGGTCCCTCTGCTGGTGCGTCAGGTCGGCTTCGACGGTGTGCTGGTCGGTCTCGGGGCGGCCGATCTCGATCCGGTCTATCTCGTTGAGGAGGGCGGTGACGGCGGGGGCGTCGGCGAGGGTGGCCGGTCGCAGGTCGGCGGTGGGCACGAGGAGCGGAGTCGGGCAGGGCGGCGGGTGACCGCAACGGATTGTCCGCCGGAGGCGACGGAGTGACGTACGACGGCGAACCGGGGGCATACGGGTGACCGAGAGGCCTTCTCCCCCGCCGACCCACGGGAGTCCCCTGTGACGCCGAGCCTGCGCACCGCCCGCGCCTGCCGTGCCGCCGCCGCGCTCCTTGTCGCCGCCGCCGTGTACGCGGCCACCCGCCACTCCTGGCTCGCCCTGCCCGGGCTGTACGTCGCCGCGGTGTTCGCCTGGTGTGCCGCCCGTGAGGGCGCGGAGCACCGGCGCCGGGTCGCCCTGGCCCGGCGGGCCGAGCTGCTGGCCAGGCCCGGGCAGGCGGAGCCGTTCGCGCACGGGCTGGAGCCCTGCTGCGCGTTCTGGCGGCACTCCGACGGTGTCGTGCACGGGCCGGAGTGCGGCCGTCCCACGGCGGCCCGTGTCCCGCTCCCCGAGGACTGCTGCGAACGCTGGTGGACCTCGCTCGGCGCGCGGCACGACGCGGGCTGCCGCCGCCGCGCCGGGGCCCCGGGCCGGGGCCGCGCCCGGCCGGCGCCGCAGTAGCGCGGTCAGGAACCGGGCGGTTGCGGCCCCAGCGCCGTCCGCAGGGCCAGCGGGGTGGCGGCGGCCCAGGCCTGCGGCGAGCAGGAGTGCGGGTAGGGAACCGGCGCCGCGGTCGCCGCGCGGTCATAACCGGCGAGGACCTCGGGCAGCCGGTGGCCGTGGTGGGCCGCCGCCGCGACGAGTCCCTCGGCGACGGTGCGCACCTCCGCCGCCAGGCCCTGCCGGGCCAGGCCCAGGACGACGACCGCGTTGTCGTGCGGCCAGGCACTGCCCCGGTGGTAGGACAGCGGGTGGTACGGCCGCTGCCCGGCGGCGAGGGTCCGGATCGCCCAGCCGGAGAAGAAGTCCGGCTCGAGGAGTCGCCGGCCCACCCGGCGGGAGCGCTCCGGGTCGAGGATGCCCGACCACAGCAGGTGCCCGGCGTCCGAGGCCAGCGCGTCGACCTGGCGGCCGTCGCCGTCCAGCGCCAGGGCGGGGAAGTCCGCGTCGGGCATCCAGAAGTCCGCAGTGAAGCGGTCCCGCAGCCGGGCGGCGCCCTCGCGCAGCCGGCGGGCGTACGCCTCGTCCCGCCAGACGCCGTCGGCGAGTTCGGCCGTGCGCAGGAGTGCGTCGTAGGCGTACCCCTGTGCCTCGCAGACGGCGACGGGTCCCTCGGCCTGGGTTCCGTCGCGGAAGCAGACCGCGCCGGCGGAGTCCTTCCAGTTCTGGTTGACCAGCCCGCCCGGATCGGGGTCGTACACGAGGTAGCCGTGCTGCTCCAGGCCGCCGTCGGTGAGCATCCAGTCCACGGCCCGCCGGGCGTGCCGTTCCAGGCGCTTGGCCAGGCTCGGGTCGCCGGTCGCCTCGTGGTGGGCGTGGAGCAGGACGAGGAAGAGCGGGGTGGCGTCGACGGCGCCGTAGTACCGGCCGTACGGGACCTGCCGGAAGTGGGCGAGTTCGCCGTGCCGGGTCTCGTGGACGATGCGGCCGGGCTGCTCGCCGCTGAACGGGTCGTGCCGCCGGCCCTGGGTGGCGGCGAGCGCGCTGAGGACGGCGGCGGCCGTCGCGGGCCGGTACGGCAGCAGGAAGTAGGCGGTGAGCAGCGAGTCGCGGCCGAACAGGGTGAGGAACCACGGGATGCCGGCGGCCGGGACGCGCACGTCCTCGCCGTCGACGCCGGGGACCGGGATGGTCAGCAGGTCGATGTCGGCGAGACCGCGTTCGCAGGTGCGGGTCAGGTCGTCCGTCGCGCCGCCTGCCCGCTCAGGGTGTCGTACGGCGGCGGGGGCGGGAGCGGTCACGGGCGGCGGGGTGCGTCCGTGCGGGTGGGCGCGGACGGTCAGCCGCAGGTCGGCCCGCCCGTGCGCGTCGAGGGGCAGGTGCCAGGTGAGGGTCCGGGCGGTGTCGCCCTCCCGGGCCGGTGCGGGGGCCACCGCGTCCGGGGCGGGCTCGCAGCTGATGTCCGTCCGGGCGTGCCAGTCTGCTCGTCGGTAGTCGAAGAGCACTCCGTCGGCGGTGTCGCGGCTCTCGTACTCCGCGCCGGGCTTGGCGTAGTGCCGGTCGTCGGCGCGGAGTTCGAAGAGGTCGGCGAAGTCCGCGCCGACGGTGAGGTCGAGGCGGGCCGTCAGGGCGTCGGGGCGGTTGCTGACCAGGCTCAGGTGTTCGGTGAACGTGCCGGCGGTGACGCTCTGCCGTCGGAAGACGGTGTACGCGGGCGGGTTGTCCCGGGTGCCCTCGGGGGTCAGCACGCCGGCGGCCGTGTCGTCGGTCTCCGGCGTGGCGGGCACCAGCGCGGTGGGCGCGGTGCCGTCGACGGCGAGGTGCCAGCGGCTGAGGTGCCGGGCGTCCTGGAAGAACAGCCCGTCGGGTGCCGATCCGCGGGTGCCGCTGATCTCCCCGTCGGCGTGCAGGCGGACGAAGGTGGCGTCGCGCACGAGTTGGACGCGGAGGTCGGCCGCGGTCATGATCCGGCCTCCTTCGGGTCGGTGCTCAGCAGGTCGAGCGTGAGGGCCGCGGTCCAGGAGAAGTGCCGGGTGCCGCAGGCCGCGCCGGTGGCGGGGTCGACGTACTCGGCGAACCCGGAGCGTCCCGCCTCGGTGAGGAAGCCGGTGCGCAGGCGCTCGGCGTCTGTCTGGAAGCCGTGGGTGCGCAGGCCCCGCTCGATCAGCCAGGCGGTGTTGAACCAGGCCGGTCCGCGCCAGTACCGGGTGGGGTCGAAGGCGTGGCCGGTCAGGTCGTAGCTCGGGACCAGGTGCGTGGCCGGGGCGCTGAAGCGCGGTCCGGTGAGCGTGGTGTGCAGGCGCCGGACGATGTGCTCGGGCAACCGCGGGACCAGGAGCGGGATCAGACCGCTGACGGTCCGCTCGTCGACCGGTGCGCCGGTGTGCAGGTCGCGCACGCGGAACAGGCCGGCCTGCTCGTCCCAGAGCCGGTCCACCAGCGCCCGGGTCAGCCCGGCGGCCCGCTCGGTGTGCCGCCGTGCGGGCAGGCCCAGTTCGTGTGCCATGGCGGCCAGGGCGAATTCGCTCACGATCAGCAGCGCGTTGAAGGCCGGGTCCTCGACCGCGAACCGGTGCCGTACGACGCGGTCGTCGTAGCCGGCCTCCCGGTACTCGGTGGCCAGCCGGACGTACCGGCCGTAGTCGAGGTCGGTGGGCCGGTCGGCGGGGTGGCCGTGGTCGAGGTCGGCGCGCCGGAAGGTGTCGGGCGGGCTGGGGTCGACCCGCTTCAGGGCCCGGTCCCAGCTGGGGCTGTTGTCCATGCCGGGTTCCCACGGGTGGACGACGGCCGCGAGGCCGCCCCCGCCGAGGTCGCGGCGGCCGAGCAGGTAGTCGTGCCAGGCGGCGAGCCTCGGCCGGACGCGGGCGAGGAAGCCGCGGCGCCGGGACTCGGCCGGGTCGGCCCGGTGGACCAGCCAGGCGGCCAGGGCGTGCACGGGCGGCTGGACGATGCCCGAGGTCTCGACGGACGAGGGGGCGCCTGCCGTCCGGCCCGCCGTGGAGGACCGCCAGAAGTCGGGGCTCGGGAAGTAGGCGTCGTGCGGCAGGGCGGGGTTGAAGACGATGTGGGGCACGCGTCCGTCGGCCCACTGCGCGGCCAGCAGGGACTCCAGTTCCCGCTGGGCGCGGCGCACCGAGAGGTGGCGCAGTCCGATGGCGACGAAGGCGGAGTCCCAGCTCCACTGGTGCGGGTAGAGGGTGCGGGAGGGGACGGTGGAGGCGCCGGTCCAGTTGTCGATGAGGACCCGCGCCGCACCGCGCCGCAGGGTCAGGTCCGCGGGCGCGGTGGGCGCGGGCCGGTCCAGGAGGTCCAGGGGGGAGTTCACGCGCCCGACCTCTTGAGGAAGGCGGGGACGGAGCGCACGGCCTGGACGGGGTCGCCGGTCAGCCGGGATTCGAGGGCGAGGTGGCCGTCGTAGCCGACGGTGTGCAGGGCGCCGAGCCAGGCGGGCCAGTCGAGGTGGCCGGCGCCGGGCTGGAAGCGGTTGGAGTCGGAGACCTGGGCGTGGCCGATGACGTCGGCGTGGGCGACGACGGCGGCCGCGGGGTCGGTCTCCTCGATGTTCATGTGGTAGCTGTCGATGCCGATCCGGACCGAGTCGAGGCCGACGGCGCGGATCAGGTCGGCGGCCTGGTCGAGCCGGTTGACCATGTGGTCCTCGTAGCGGTTGAGCGGCTCCAGGAAGAGCGTGACACCCTCCCGGCGGGCGTGCTCGCCGAGTTCGGTGAGCCCGGCGAGGAGCACCTCGCGGTCCTCCTCCTCGGTGCGCGGCGGCTCGAAGGGCGGCAGGCGCCGGGAGAACATGCCGTACGAGGCGGGGGTCTGGGCGCCCACGCCGCCGATCTCGGCGATCACGGTGAGCTGGGACTTCATCTGGGCGACGGCGTCGCGGCGCAGGTCCTCGTCGAAGGCGCCGAGGAAGTGCAGCATGTCGACGCAGACGGTGGGCATGACGACGCCGTCCCTGCGCGCCTGCCGCAGTTCCTCTCGCCGGGAGGCGAAGTGGAAGTCGCCCTTGCCGCGCAGTTCGATCGCGTCGTAGCCGGCCTGCTGGGCGAAGTCCCACTTGGCCTGCAGAGTCTCTCCGGGCAGGAGTTGTTCCTGGACGGCGGTCTTGAGCATGGGGGTGCCTCTGCCTTTCGGGGCTCTCAGAATTCCAGGACGACCTGCAGCGCCTCGGCGGGCCGCTCGTCCAGCAGGACGTAGGCGTCGGCCGCGTCGGCGACGGGGACGACGTGGCTCACCAGGGAGTCGACGTCCACCTGGCCCTCGGCGACCAGGCGCAGGAAGGTCTGCTGGAGGCGCTCGACACTCCAGCGGTTCGACAGCTGG
This sequence comes from Streptomyces violaceoruber, assembly GCF_033406955.1. Taxonomy (NCBI): domain Bacteria; kingdom Bacillati; phylum Actinomycetota; class Actinomycetes; order Kitasatosporales; family Streptomycetaceae; genus Streptomyces; species Streptomyces violaceoruber. The sequence goes on from NZ_CP137734.1 coordinate 347,867, forward strand.
GGCGGGACGCCGCCGATCTGGGAGCAGATCAGCTGGACCCGGTTGTGGTGGAACTCGTCGCCGAGGCGCAGGCCGATGCCGTCGCCCTGGTAGAAGCCGGAGGCCACCACCCGGCCCCCGGCCGCGACCGAGCGCAGTGCCTCGTGCAGGGCCGGATAGGCGCCGCTGATCTCGATGGCGAGGTCGGCGCCGAGGCCGCCGGTGGCCTCGCGGACGCGTTCGGCGACGGCGTCGGTGCGGGCGTTGAGGGTGTGCCGGGCGCCGTAGTGCTTCGCGGTCTCCAGGCGGCCGTCGAGGGCGTCGACGGCGGTGACGCGGGCGCCGCTGAGCCGGGCGAGCCGGGTGGTGAGCAGGCCGATGACGCCCTGCCCGAACACGGCGACGTCCTCGCCGAGGTGGATGTCACCGGCCAGGACCGCGTTGTACGCGATGGCGCCGACCCGGGCGAAGGCACCGGCCAGCGGTTCCAGACCGGCCGGCAGGGTGTGGCCGACCATGCGCTCGGCGGGGACGATGCCCTCGCTGCGGTGGCCCCAGATGCCCCACACCAGGTCGCCGGGGACCGGCAGGCCCGGGGTGCCGGCCAGCTCCGGGGAGACCTCGACGACCTCTCCGACCTCGGAGTAGCCCCAGCCGGCCACCGGGTACTCGATGCCGGGCGCGCCGTCGCGGAAGAGGCGTGCCCCGGGGTCCCAGGTCCGGGTCAGGTACGGGTTGGTGCCGCGGTAGGCGGTCAGCTCGGTGCCGGCCGAGATGCCCGAGTAGCGGGTGCGGACCCGCAGGTGGCCGGGTGGCAGCGCGGCCCTGGTGTGCTCGGCCACCTCCACCTGGCGGGGCCCGGTGAACTGGACGACGCGCTCCACGGACGACGCGGGCGGCACGGACGACACCGACGGTACGGGCGGCACGGGCGGCACGGGCGGCACGGACGGCACGGACGGCACGGACGGCACGGGCGGCACGGATGACACGGACGGCTCCGGAAGGGTTGCTGATGCTGTTGCGTCGACAATATCCGCAACTTACGTCTTGTCAACAAGCAAAAGTGATGCTGTGATGCGTGGCGAGCAGACGTAAGCCGGAACGAGGACACTCAATGCGCATCAGGACCCTGCGGTCGAGGACGATCGCGGTCGGCGTCACGGCAGCCCTGGGAATCGGGCTGCTCTCGGGCTGCGCGAGCAGCACCGGGCCCGGCAGGCCGGACCGTGAGATCACGGTCTGGTCGCAGGAGAACCTGCCCGACCGCGTCGCCGCGACGCAGAAGGTCATCGACGGGTTCGAGAAGAAGACCGGCGTCAAGGTGAAACTCGTCGGGGTCGACGAGAAGCAGATGCCGCAGCTCATCATGTCGGCGGCGGCCTCGGGCACCCTGCCCGACGTCATCGGCGCCGCCCCCATGGGCCAGGTCTGGCAGATGTACAGCAACGGCCTGCTGAACACCGACATCCCGAAGCGGATCGTCGACGGGCTGGGGCGCGACACCTTCAACGCCAACGCGCTGGAGCTGACCTCCGACGGCGGCACCAGCCTGGGCGTGCCCTCCGACGCCTGGCTCCAGCTGCTGGTCTACCGCAAGGACCAGTTCGGCCAAAAGAGCCTGCCCGCTCCCACCACGTACGCGAAGGCGCTGGCCGCCGCCAAGGCGCTCACCACCGAGGGCCACGACGGCATCTCGGCGGCCACCGACCCCAGCGACGCCTTCACCTCCCAGAGCTTCGAGAGCCTCGCCCTGGCCAACGACTGCCAACTGGTCGACGACCGGCACGAGGTCGCCCTCGACTCCCCGCGCTGCCAGGAGGCCTTCCGCACCTACGACCGGCTGGCCCGCACCTACGGCGCCCCGGGCACCCAGACCGTGGACTCCACCCGCGCCACCTACTTCGCGGGCCGGTCCTCCATGGTCATCTGGTCCTCGTTCCTGCTCGACGAACTCGCCGGACTGCGCAAGGACGCCCTGCCCAGCTGCCCCCAGTGCGCGAAGGACCCGCGGTACCTGTCGGACCACAGCGGCATCGTCACCGCCATGCAGGGCCCCGACGCCGACGAGGCGGCCCAGTTCGGCGAGATCACGTCGTGGGTCACCACCAAGACGGCCGAGACGGCGGCGTCCCGCGAGTTCATCGAGTACATGATGGGCACCGGCTACGAGTCCTGGTTCGGCATGGCACCCGAGGGCAAGATCCCGGTGCGCAAGGGCACGGCCGCCGAGCCCGAGCGCTACCTGGACGCCTGGCGGCACAGCGACATCGGCGTGGACACCCGCAAGCCGCTGGACGAGGTCTTCCCCACGTCCCTGCTGGACCAGCTCGCCGACGGGGTCAGCAACATGCGCCGCTGGGGCATCACCCAGGGCGAGGGAGCACTCGTCGGCGCCACCAACGGCGAACTGCCCGTCCCCAAGGCCATCGGCGCCATGACCAGCGGTCAGAGCTCACCGTCCGAGGCGGCGCGCGACGCCGACGAAGAGGTCGCCGCACTCAGGAAGTCCCTTCAGTAGCCGCCCGCCGCCTGCACATCACGAAGGTCTCTCATGCCCACAGCCCCCGCCGGCGCGCCGCAGCGCCGGGACACCAGCCGCCGGTCCACGGACCCGTCCGGGGACCGGTCCCCCGCCCCGGGCCGCCGCCCGCTCACCGCGAGCCGGCGCGCCAACCGCGCGGGACTCGCGTTCGTCTCCCCCACCTTCCTCGTCGTCCTCGTGGTGGTCGTGCTGCCCATCGCGTGGACCGTGCTGCTGGCCTTCCAGAAGGCCAGGCTCGTCGACATCCAGGGCATGGGCCTGTTCGGCAACTGGTCCCTGGACAACTTCTCGCAGGTCTTCGACTCGGCCGGCTTCTGGTCCAGCCTCGGCACCACCCTGCTGTACACGGCGGGCGCCACGCTCGGCTCCGTCGTCCTCGGCCTGGTCGCCGCGCTCGCCCTGCGCAAGCCGTTCAGGGGGCGCGGGCTGCTGCGCGCGGCGATGCTGCTGCCGTACGTGGCGCCGGTCGTCGCCGTGGCCTTCGTCTGGGAGGTCGCGCTCAGCCCGCAGTACGGCGTCGTCAACGACTGGGGCCGGCGGCTGTTCGGCTGGGACGACCCGATCGCCTTCCTGTCGACCCGTCAGTACGAGGTCGATCTGCTCGGACTGCACTTCGACATCCCGCTGGCGCTGCTGACGGTCATCGTCTTCGAGTGCTGGCGGTACTTCCCCTTCGCCTTCCTGTTCATCCTGGCGCGGTTGCAGGCGGTGCCCGACACGCTGGAGGAGGCCGCGCTGGTCGACGGCGCCACGCCGACCCAGCGGTTCCGGCACGTGCTGCTGCCGCAGCTGATGCCGGTGATCGCGCTGCTGTGCGTGCTGCGCTTCATCATGACGTTCAACAAGTTCGACGACGTCTACCTGCTCACCGGCGGCGGCGCCGGGACCGACGTGGCCGCCGTGCGCGTCTACGACTTCCTCACCGCCCGCTACGACGTGGGAGCGGCGGCCGCGCAGGCGCTCGTCCTGGCCCTCTCGCTGATGATCCTGCTGGGCTTCTACTTCAAGTTCTTCGGCAACAAGGTCCAGGAGGAAGCGTGAGTGGCAAGACGGCCCTGAGCCGGGCCCGGTTCGAGGAGAGGTTCTTCGGCGTCGCGCGCTGGATCGTCATCGCGTTCCTCGCCGTGATCACCCTCCTGCCGTTCTACTACATGGTGCTGCTGTCGCTGAAGCCCATCGACGCGCTGCTGCTCGACCCCGGCTCGCTGTGGATCTCGGCCAAGGACTTCACCCTCTCCACCTACCGGGACGTGCTGCGTTCCACCGACGACGGCGGCCAGGGCTTCCTGAGGTTCCTGCTCAACTCCGCGCTGGTCTCCCTCGGCACGGTGGTGTTGACCCTGGTGGCCGCCGTGCCCGGCGCCTATGCGGTGAGCCGGCTGAAGTTCTTCGGCCACCGCCAGGTCAGCGCCCTCTTCCTGGCCGTCTACCTGTTCCCGGCGACGCTGCTGGCCGTGCCGCTCTTCGTGATCTTCGCGAAGATCGGCCTCTCCTCCAGCCTGGTCGGTCTCGCCATCGTGTACGTCGCGCAGACCGTGCCGGTGTCGATCTACATGCTGAAGAACTACCTCGTCACCATCCCCGCCTCCATCGAGGAGGCGGCGGCGCTCGACGGCTGCTCCCGGCTCCAGACAGTGCGCAAGGTGATCCTGCCGCTGGCCCTGCCCTCCCTCATGGCGACGGGTCTGTACGTCTTCATGATCGCCTGGAACGAGTTCCTCTTCGCGCTGCTGTTCCTGGCCGCCGACCCGGGCCAGTGGACCGTGTCCCTGGGCCTGGCCCAGCTGTCCAACGGCATCGAGGTGCCCAAGACCGTCCTCATGGCCGGTTCCGTGGTGCTCACGATCCCCGTGGTACTTCTGTTCTTCGCCGCCGAACGCCTGCTCACCGAGGGGCTGACCAGCGGCGCCGACAAGAGTTGAGCCGTGGGGGACACCATGATGACGTCAAGTCAGGCCAGCGCCGGCGAACTGCTGCACCTGATCCGCAGCGGCCGCGCCAACACGCGGGCCGACCTCCAGCAGGCCACCGGCCTGTCCCGCTCCACCGTCGGACAGCGCCTCGACCTGCTCAACCGTGCCGGGTGGCTGCGCCACAGCACCGGCACCTCCACCGGCGGACGCCCCTCGCACCGGATCGCCTTCGACCCCGGCCACGCCTCGGTCATCGCCTTCGACCTGGAGACCCGGCACGCCCGCGCCGCGGTGCTCGACCTGGCCGGCACCATCCTGGCCGAGCACACCGGTCCGATGGACGTCGGCGCGGGCCCCGACCGCGTCCTGGAAGGGCTGGCCGACTGGTTCCCCGACCTGATCGCCGCGGCCGGCGTCCCGGCGTCCCACGTGGCGGGCATCGGCCTGTCCGTGCCCGGTCCGGTCGACTGGGAGTCCGGGCAGGTGATCGAGCCGCCCATCATGCCCGGCTGGGACCGCTACCCCATCCGGGAGCGGCTCCAGGAGGCGTACGCGTCCCGCCTGGGCCTGGACCCGGCGGCCGCCGAGGCCGTACCGGTCCTCGTGGACAACGACGCCAACCTCATGGCCCTGGCCGAACACCAGGCCAACCACCGCGACTGCGCCTCCTTCGTGCTCCTGAAGGTGTCCACCGGCATCGGCGCCGGGGTCGTCATCGGGGACCGCCTCTACCGCGGCATCGACGGCGGGGCGGGCGACATCGGGCACATCCGCCTGCACGACCGGTCCGACGCGCTGTGCATGTGCGGCTCCCACGGCTGTCTCGCGGCCGTGGCGAGCGGCCGGGCGATCGCCGGGGAACTGGCCGCCCTCGGCCACGACACCGCCTCCGGACGCGATGTCAGGCGGCTGCTCAACGAGGGGCACCCGGACGCGGTCCGGCTGGCCCGCGAGGCGGGACGGCGGGTGGGCGAGGTCCTGGTGACCGTCGTGACCCTGCTCAATCCCGGGGTCCTCATGATCGCCGGAGAGCTGGCCGGGGTGCCCTTCCTCACCGGAGTGCGGGAGTTGGTCTACCAGCGGGCGATGCCCCGCGCGACCGCCAACCTCCAGGTCGTCACCTCGCGGCTCGGCGACCACGCGGGCCTCGTCGGGGCCGCCGCCATGGTCGTGGAGCACCTCTACTCCCCCGCCGGCGCCGACGCCCGGCTGGAACGCCTCGCCTCATGACCGCCTCGCCTCATGACCGCCTCCCGCCGTTCCCGGCCGATCGCCGGGAGACCTTCGCAGACAGGAACGCCGTGACCGCTGACCCCGCACCCTGGACCGACCGGCCCGTCGAGGTCGGGCTCGTGGGTGCCGGCCCGTGGGCCCGCGCCATGCACGCCCGGGTGCTCGCCGCCGGGCCGGAGACCCGGCTCGCCGCGGTGTGGGCCCGCCGTACCGAGGCCGCCCGCGAGACCGCCGCACCCTACGGCGCTCATGTCGCCGCCGACTTCGAGGAGTTGCTGGACCACTGCGAGGCCGTGGCGTTCGCCGTGCCGCCCGCCGTCCAGGCCGAGCTGGCGCCGCTGGCGGCGAAGCGGGGCAAGGACCTGCTGCTGGAGAAGCCGCTCGGCCCCGATCTGGCCGCGGCCCGCCGGGTGGCCGACGCGGTCGCCGAGCACGGGGTCGTCTCCCAGCTCGTCCTGACCAAGCGCTACCACCCGGCCACCCGGGCCTTCCTCGAAGCCGCCCGCTCCTTCGAGGCGGTCGGGGCGCGCTCCTGCTACCTTCACGGCGCCTTCCTGGGAGGGGAGTTCGCCACCGGCTGGCGTCTGGAGCACGGCGCCCTGCTCGACCTCGGCCCCCATCTGCTCGACCTGCTGGACGCCGCGGTCGGCCCGGTCGCCGCCGTCCGCGCCACGGGCGACCCGCGCCGCTGGGTGGAGCTGACCTGCGAGCACGAGAACGGTGCCGTGAGCCAGGCCTCGCTGTCCGGTTCCGTGGCCGTCCCCCGCGCACTGACCCGCGTCGAACTCTTCGGCGCCGGCCGGCCCCTGGTCTACGACACGGCCGGACTCGACCACGAGGAGTGCTGGCCCGTCCTGCGCCGCGACTTCGCCACGGCCGTCCGCACCCGTACGCCGACGCAGGTCGACGCCGGACGCGGCCTGTACCTGCAGAGCCTCCTCGACCGGGTCGTGCACGGCTAGGAGGGGTCAGCCGAGGACGGCGGTGGCCTCGACCTCGACCAGGTGCTCGGGCACGTCCAGCGCCGCGACGCCCAGCAGGGTGGCCGGTGCGGCCGGGGTCACCCCCAGCTTCGCGGCCGCCCGTTCGATGCCCGCCAGCAGCAGGGGCATCTTGTCGGGCGTCCAGTCGGCGACGTGGACGTTCAGCTTGGCCACGTCCGCGAAGGAGGCACCGACCGCCGCCAGCGCGGTGGCGACGTTGAGGTAGCACTGCTCGGTCTGCGCGGCCAGGTCTCCCTCGCCGACCGTGACGCCGTCGGCGTCCCAGGCGACCTGCCCGGCGACGAAGACCAGCTTCGATCCGGACGCGATCGACACCTGTCGGTAGACGTCGATCTCGGGCAGCCCGCCGGGGTTCACCAGGGTGATGGCCATAACGTCGGTTCTCCTTGCCTTTGCTCTCTTGTGGTTACCCGGGAACCGTAAGAGAGTGACCGCTGACATGGAAGAACGCACTTTTCAGTGACTGGGGCACCCGCGGGTGACCAAGCAGTTCAGCGGCTCGCCCGACGACGCCGGGAGGTCTCGTGCGGCCGCTTCGGCACCTAGGGCGTGTCCTGACGCGCGGTGCGGAAGACGGCCAGCCGCAGGACGACGAAGCGTACGACGGTGACGGCGACGGACGTGGTGGCGAGGACCGCGGTCTCGGCGGCGGGGGAGGCGTCGGGCCGCAGGTGCGTGAACCACAGCACGGCACCGGAGGTGACCAGGTAGCCGAGCAGGAAGAGGCCGCCCGCTCCGAGGTGTGCGCGGGCCGGCGTCGTGGCGGCGTGCCGGAACGTCAGCCGCCGGTTCGCCTCGGTGTTCAGCACCGTCAGGACGAGGAGCGAGACCAGGTTGGCGACCGCCGGGGGCGACCACGGGCGCAGCCCCCAGTAGAGGAGCGCCTGGCCCGCGGTCGACGCGACACCGATCGCGACGAACCAGCCGACCTCCCGCGACCACACCGCGCGCCCCACCGATCCGATCCGTCGACGAACTCCCCGGTGGCGCAGCGTACTACGACACCACCAGGTGCTTTGCCTTTTCTTTGCCCATCGGGAACCCTGTGGTTCCCGGCCGCGTTCATCGTGGTGACCGCGGGAAATCGCGGCCGAGGACAGACCGATGGACAGCGACAGAAGCCGAGGTGGCACGAGTGGCGATGTGGGACAAGATCAAGGACCAGGCCAAGACGTTCCAGCAGTCCCAGGGCACTCGGGGAGCGAGCGGATCCGGCCAGGGGTCGCACGGGCCCGCGGGGGGCGGCAGGCCGGGCTCGTCCTCCGGCGGTTCCAAGACTCAGCTGATCGGGATGTTCAAGTCCCAGCTCGCCTCGGCCAAGAACGAGCTGAAGAGCGGCGCCTACCGGGACGCCAGTATGGCCATGTGCGCGCTGGTGGCCGCCGCGGACGGCCAGGTGGAGCCGGCGGAGCGGCAGCGTGTGGAGGAGCTGATCGTCTCCAACGAGGTGCTGCAGAACTTCCCGGCGGACCAGCTCCGCCAGCGGTTCAACCAGCATGTGGACCGGCTCCTCGCCAACTTCGAGCAGGGGAAGGCCGAGGCCCTCCAGGTGATCGCCAAGGCCGCCAAGAAGCCGGCGGAGGCCCGTGCGGTCGTGCAGACCGGCATGGTGGTCGCCGGGGCCGACGGGTCCTTCGAGCCGTCCGAGCAGTACGCGATCCGCGAGGCGTGCACCGCGCTGAACATCCCGCCCTCGGAGTTCGGCGTCTGATCACCCGTCGGCCCGGCGCCGGTGCGCCGCGACCCGCTCCCGCGTCGCACAGCGACGTGAGCAGTAGCGGCGCTCCGGACCGCTGCCCCGGGTGATGAAGACGTCCGGGCAGCTGCCGGAGGCGCAGATCCTGCCGGGTGGGCGTTGGTGGTCCCAGACCAGGACCGTCAACGCCAGGCAGGACGAGGCGAGGAACCATTCCGGCCACGGTGCGTCGTCGTCACGGTCGAGGTGCGGGTGCCAAGGAGTTCCGCCCCCGTGGGACGTCAGGCGCAGGCGGCCGGTGTGTGCGCCGAGGAGGCGGTTCAGGACGTGCGCGGCGGCGTCGGCGGACTCCGCCGCGAAGACGTCCCGCAGCAGGGTGGCGGCCTCGCGCATCCCCTCCACGTCACGGGCGGTGAGGTCGAGGGGCTCTTTCTCGCCGTAGGCACGCAGCACCTCGGCGACCGCGCCGGGGACCGGACCTCCGCCGGCATCCGAAGGGCCCGCGGCGAGCACGTTGACGAGGGCGGCGGTGCGCCGCGCCGTGGCCAGCACGGAGTGCCTCGTGGACCAGTCGGGGTCGTGGACGTCGGCATCGGCATCGACGCCGTGAGAAAGGGGCACGAGCCGAATGTAACGCATATTGCGGAGTTTTGAGTTACCTCCGTAACGTCTTCCCGGTGCCGAAGGGTTACTCACTACGCTCCTACCTGACCGCGGCGACGGCCGCGCGCGCCGGGGACGAGATGTCCGGACCGGCGCTGCTGCTGGCGGGCCTCGCCGTCACCGGTTCGACGACCGACGCGTCGACACTGCTGGCGGGCATCACGGTCTCCGCCGCGGTCGGCGGACCAGTGCTCGGGGCGCTGCTGGACCGGGCGGGGCGACCGGGGCGCCTGCTGGCGGGCGCGCTCGCGCTGTACGCGACGGGGCTGATGGTGATCCTCGCCGGGCTCGGCCGACTCCCCATGGTCTGCACCCTCCCGCTCGCGGTGCTCACGGGGCTGCTGGGCCCGGCACTGTCGGGGGGCTGGACCGCCCAACTCCCCCGCGTGGCGGCGGACGCGCGGCTGTCCCGGGCCAACGCGCTGGACGCGATGACCTTCGGCGTGGCGAGCCTGGCGGGTCCGGCCCTGGCCGGGGGCGTGGCAGAGCTGCTGGGAGCCTCCACGGCGCTCGCACTCGCCGCGGCACTGATCACGGCGGCCGTGCCCGCCGCGTGGCGGTTGCCCGCGGGCCCCGTCCGTGACCGGGGCACCCGGTCGGCCCCGGTGGCGGGCGCCCTCGCCGCCGGGTTCCGGGTCGTCCTGCGGCGCCCGCTCCTGGCCCGGGCGACCCTCACCTCGGTCGCCTCCTGCGCCGCCCAGGGCATGCTGGCGGCCTGTGTCCCGCTCATCGGCGCCCAGTGGCTCGGCACGGCCGGGCGCGGCGTCCTGCTCTTCTCCGGCGCGGCGGTGTCCGCCCTGGCCGCCAACGCCGTTCTCGCACGGCGCCCGCTCACCGTCGCCCCCGACACGGTCGTCCGGGCGGGTGCCCTGGTCCAGGCGGGCGCGCTGCTGCTGGCGGCGACGGGCCGGCCGGTGGCGCTGGTGGCCGCCGTGCTCGTCCTCGGCATCGGCGAGGGCCCTCAGCTCACCGCGCTCTTCGCGGTACGCCACCGGGAGACCCCGGAGCACCTGCGGGGCCAGGTCTTCACCACCGGGGCGAGCCTCAAGATCACCGCGTTCGCCCTGGGCGTGGCCGTCGCCGGCCCCCTGGCCGCCTGGTCCCTGCCGGGCACGCTGGCGTTGGCGGCGGGGACGGCGGCGGGCGGGGCACTGGCGCTCGGCCGGGAAAGCGTTTGACGGCGGTCCGCGCCGAAGGGTCGGATGAGGGCCATGAGTTCAGGGCAGACGCATCCGGACCGGTGCCGCGTCGACGACCGTCTGGTACGGAGCCTGGTCGACGGGCAGTTCCCGCGGTGGTCGGGCCTGCCCCTGGAACGCTTCCCCTCCGGGGGCACGGTCAACGCGATGTACCGGCTGGGCGAGGACATGGTCGTACGGCTGCCGCTGATCGAGGGCGGCGCGGCGGACGTGGCGACGGAGCGGGCGTGGCTGCCGCGGCTGTCGCCCCTGCTGCCCACCCCGGTGCCCGAGGTGCTCGGGGAAGGCGCGCCTGGCGACGGGTACCCGTGGCCCTGGTCGGTCTACCGGTGGCTGCCCGGGGAGCACCCCGAGGCCGGAGCGCTGACCGATCCCGTGCGGCTAGCGGAGGATCTGGCCGCCTTCGTGGCGGCGATGCGCGGCATCTCCCCGTCCGACGCGCCGAAGGCGTACCGCGGTGGGCCGCTCACCACGCTCGACGCGCCGACGCGGGCCGCGCTCGACGAACTGCGCGCCCTCTCCGAAGAGGACGTCGACTGCGACGCGCTGGCCGCCGTGTGGCAGGACGCGCTGCGCGCACCGGCCTGGGAGGGGCCGCCCGGCTGGCTGCACGCGGACCTGATGCCGGGCAACCTGCTGGTGAGCGGAGGCAGGCTGTCCGCGGTGATCGACTTCGGGTGCATGGGGGTGGGCGATCCGGCCTGCGACCTCTTCCCGGCGTGGAATCTGCTGCCGTCCGGCGCGCGGGAGGTCTTCCGCGAGGCCCTCGGCGTGGACGACGCGACCTGGCGGCGCGGCCGTGGCCGCACCCTCTCCCAGGCCCTGATCGCCCTGCCGTACTACCGGAAGACCAACCCCGCGATGGCCGGCAACGCCCGCCATGTGATCCGGGCGGTACTGGGCATGAGCGGCTAGGGCGCGATCCCCACGCCCTCGATCCTGCTCCACGCCCGCTCCTGCGCGGCCGTCATGGCGGGCCAGGAGAGGCCGCCCGGCCGGGGCCGCACCCGGGCGGCGTACGGGGCGGGGTGGAAGCCGGGGTCGTAGAAGCAGCCCTCCGCGTACCTGGCGTCGAAGGCGGCACAGGACGCGGCGATCGCGCGCGGGTTCGGCCTGCGGCCGGTGCGTACCCAGGAGTCGAGCGCGGAGATCGAGGCGGCGTACTCGGAGTCGCTCAGCGAGCTGTGCTCGTGTTCCCGGGTGAAGGTCTGGACGAGGTCTTGGTCCCGGCCGGCACCGCGGAGCGTGGCGCGGTAGGCCGCCTCGTGCTCCACGAACGCCGTCGGGTCGTCGACGGCGTGCAGGGTGAGGACGGGCAGGGAGACCCTGCCGGTGAGGTCGCTGTCGTAGGACAGGTCGCGCCGTGCGGTGGGGTCGGCCGAGAAGCGCTCGACGCCCGCGTTCAGCGCCTTGTCGTCGTGCGAACCCGAGTAGCGCACCCCCCGGTTGCTCCAGGGGTTCCGCCCGCCGAGCCGGTTGGTCACGATGTCCCGGAACGTGAAGGTGGCGAACCGCAGATGGGATTCCAGGGTGCGTTCGGGGATGCCGGTGACGGCGAGGATGTCGTCGAGGTTGCGCTGCTGCGCCCGGGTCCGGTCGGCCGGTTCGGAGGCGTAGCCCGTGCACTCCTGGAGCCGGGCGCGCAGGCCCGCGGTGGTCATGGTGGAGCCGGGGCGCAGGCCCTGCCACAGCGGGTACTGCGGCTCGCTCGGGCGCGGGTGGTTGTGGCAGTAGTACTGGTAGACCACCCGCAGGTCCACGCGGTAGTCGTAGCCGCGCGAACCGCCGCCGAGCACGCCGTTGGTCAGCAGCACCCCGTCATAGGCGCCCGGGCGCCGGCCGTAGGTCTCGGCGGCCTTGGCGGCGACGTTCCCGCCCCAGGACTGGCCGTGCAGGTAGGTGTGTTCGGGCCGGCCGAACCGGTCGGTGAACAGGCGGCGCACGTTCTCGGTGTCGGCGGCCGCCATGCGGGCCCCGTAGCCGCCGCGCCGGTAGGAGGAGGCGGCCCAGGCGTATCCCTGGTCGACCATCACCGCCCAGCGTTCCAGGTCCTCGGTGCTGCGAGCCGGGTCCGAGGCGTCGCCGAGGTCGGGGCCGCCGTGGGCGTGCACCACGAGGGATCCGTTCCAGCGGTGGGGCACGGCCATCGTGTAGTAGGCGCCGCCCGCGTCCCGGCCGGTGTAGCAGGTGGCCTTCCCGGCGAGGGCGGGCGGGCAGTCGGCCACCGACGGCTGTCCGGCCGCCGACTGTCCGGCAGGCGGCTCTCCGGCCGCTCGGGCGGGGGCGGCGGAGACGTTGCCGAGGGTGCCGAGGAAGACGGCGGCGAGCGCGGCGGCCACCACCGCCGGGCGGCTTCTGCGGTGGGTGGGCCGGGTGTCGTGCGCGGGAGCGGGGGGTGTGGTCAAGGTGCGGCTCCTGTACGTGCTGCTGCGGGCCGGCGCGAAGTTGCGCTGCGAGCGGGGATGTTAGGAATCCCCCGGATCCGGAGCCACCCCTTCGGCCGTTGCGTTCATAGTGTTCGCCGAGCCCGGCCCGCCCGGAACTCCGCGTGTTCCTGCGTGGCCTCTTGACGCCCCATTGGTCTCTACCTATCGTCACCGCCCAGTCGGACGTTCAGAACGACACTCAACGTTCACATACCCGAACGGATGGACCCCCCACATGTCCTCTGCTCCCCCGCGCCGTCACCGCCGGTCCCGCGCCGTCCTCCTCGCCACCCTCACCGCCGCACTCACCGGCGCCCTGCTGACCGGGCCCGGCTCGGCCATCCCCAGCGCGGACGCCGCACCGGCCGCGTTCACGCACCCCGGCGTCACCGTCTCCCAGGGCCAACTCGACTTCGCCCGCGCCAAGGTCGACGCCGGGGCCCAGCCCTGGAAGGGCGCCTTCGACCAGATGATGGCAAGTCGGTACGCGGACCTGAACCGCGCCCCGAAGCCCCGCGCGGTGGTCGAGTGCGGTTCGTACTCCAACCCCGACTACGGCTGCACCGACGAGCGCGAGGACGCGATCGCGGCCTACACCAACGCGCTGGCCTGGTACTTCACCCGGGACGAGAGGTACGCTCGCAAGTCCATCGAACTGATGGACGCCTGGTCCGCCGTGCTCCGGGACCACACCAACAGCAACGCGCCACTGCAGACCGGATGGGCCGGGTCGTCCTGGCCCAAGGCCGCCGAGATCATCAAGTACACGTACGGCGGCGCCTGGGCGAACTCGGGCCGCTTCGCCACCATGCTCCGCGACGTCTACCTGCCCGAGATCATCAACGGCTCCAACTCCAACGGCAACTGGGAGCTGACGATGACGGAGGCCGCCGTCGGCATCTCCGTGTTCCTGGAGGACAGGGCGTCCTACGACAAGGCCGTGGCCAGGTTCCGCACCCGCACGGCCGCGTACGTGTACCTGAACTCCGACGGAGAGCTGCCGAAGACCGTGCCGAGCCAGCACCTCGACACCCGGGACAAGATCGTCAAGTACTGGCAGGGCCAGTCCACCTTCGTCACCGGCCTCACCCAGGAGACCTGCCGGGACTTCACCCACACCGGGTACGGCATCTCGTCCATCTCGCACATCGCCGAGACCAGCCGAATCCAGGGCCAGGACCTGTACGGCACCGACGTCGGCGAGCGGTTGCGGCACGCGCTCGGCTTCCAGGCCAAGTACCAGCAGGGCGCGGCCGTCCCGAGCTGGCTGTGCGGGGGCAAGGCCGACCTCGGCCTGGGCCCGGTGACCGAGGTCGGCTACAACGCCCTGCACAACCGCCTCGGGTTCGCCATGACCAACACCCAGGCCCTGACCGAGCGCACCCGCCCCTCGGGCACGAACAACCTCTTCGTCGCCTGGGAGACGCTCACCCACGGCGACAACCCCGCCTAGGGGGTGTCGTTTGGATCAGGCCGGCCGCGGCCGACGGTGCCTTGTGGCCGACCCGAGCGGGGTCTGGTGCGTGCAGCTGCAAGGCGGAGGAGGGCGACAGGGCGGAGCCCTGGCAACCGACGACAACGCCGCAGATCTGCGTGCCAGACCCCGCGACCCCGGCAAGATCCAAACGACACCCCCTAGCCTCGGGCGGGGTGTCACCCGGTCAGCTGTCGTAGTCCACGGTCAGTTTCTCGGAGACCGGGTACGACTGGCAGGTCAGGACGTAGCCCGCGTCGACCTCGGCGGTTTCGAGCGCGTAGTTGCGGCGCATGTCGACACTGCCGTCGGTGACGAGCGCCCGGCAGGTCCCGCAGACCCCGCCCTTGCAGGCGAAGGGCAGGTCGGGGCGGGTCTGCTGGGCCCCGTCGAGCACCGACCGCTCGCGGGAGAGCGAGGAGGTCGTCGAGCGGCCGTCCAGGGTGATCGTGACCTCACTGACGGGGCCCTCGGGGCCGCTCTCCTCATGGCGCACCTCCCGCACGGGCTCGTCGTCGGCGTAGAACAGCTCCCGGTGGACGCGCCCGGCCGGGACGCCGAGGCCGGTCAGGACCTGCTGGGCGTCGGCGACCATGCCCTGCGGTCCGCACAGCCACCAGTGATCTGCCCGCTCCACGTCCACCAGGGAGCCGACGAGCGCCGCGAGCCGTCCGGCGTCCAGGCGGCCGGAGAGCACCTCGGCCTCCCGGGGTTCACGGGAGAGCACGTGGGCGAGGTGGAAGCGGGTCGGGTGGAGGTCCTTCAGGTCGGCCAGCTCGTCGGCGAACATCACGGTGTCCGTGCGGCGGTTGCCGTAGAAGAGGGTGACGGTGGAGCGGTCGTCGGCGGCGAGCACCGACTCGGCGATGGACACCATCGGCGTGATGCCCGAACCGGCCGCGACCAGGACGTGGTGGCCGGGGGTGGAAAGGTCGGGTGTGAACAGGCCGGTGGGCGCCATCACCTCGACGGTGTCGCCCGGCCGCACCTCGTCGACCAGCCACGCCGAGAACAGTCCGCCCGGCACCACGCGGACCCCGATGCGCGGCGCCGAACCGGCCGGTGCGCAGATCGAGTAGGAGCGGCGCTCGTCCCGGCCGTCCACCTCGCGCCGCAGGGTGAGCGACTGACCGGGCGCGAAGACGAACTCCCCGGCCAGCTCGTCGGGGATCTCGAAGCTCACGGCCGCCGCGTCCGCGCACAGCCGCTCGACGGCCGCGACGCGCAGACGGTGGAAGGCGGGCCGGCGGCGGGTGCGCACCGGGGCCGCCGGGACAGGGGCGGTCGGGGCCATCAGATCTCCTTGACGTACTCGAACGGCTCGCGGCAGGCCCGGCAGCGCCACAGCGCCTTGCAGGACGTGGCGGCGAAGCGGGAGGTCTCCTCGGTGTCCGCCGAGCCGCAGCGGGGGCAGGGCACCGCGGGCCGGGTGGGCGACAGCACCAGGGAGACCGGGCCGCGGGGTGCGGCGCCGGGCGGGGCGATTCCGTGCTCGGCGAGCTTGCCGCGGCCGGACTCGGTGATCCAGTCGCTGGTCCAGGGCGGGTCCAGGACGGTGCGGATCTCCACACGCGGGTAGCCCGCCGCGCGCAGCCGCGCGGCGACGTCCGCCCGCATCTCGGCCATGGCCGGGCAGCCCGAGTAGGTGGGGGTCAGGCTGGCGACCACGGTGCCGTCCCCGTCCACCTCGACGTCGCGCAGCACGCCGAGATCGGCGAGGGTCAGCATGGGCAGCTCGGGGTCGGGCACCTGCTCGGCGACGTGCCGGGCGCGGCGCGCGTCCGCGAGCGCCGGGTCCCGGGTCACCATGTCGCCTCCGGGTGGGCGCGGGCGATGCCCTGCAGCTCGGTCAGGAGCGGCGCCAGGTGTTCGGTGTGCTCGCCGGCCCGGCCCGAGCCGGGCAGCGGCCGGTACACGGGCAGGGGCAGCCCGGCGGCCTCCGTGACCTGGCGCAGGTCGTCGGCGACCTCGTCCCGGACGTCGTACGCCGTGTGCAGCTCACCCAGGTACGGGGCGACCTCGTCCAGTGCGGCGCGCATCCGGCGGTGCGACTCGTCGGTGCCGTCGCCCAGGCGCACGCACCACTCGGCGGCGTACTGCCGGTGGTAGGTCAGCTCCTTGACGCCCTTGGCGGCGACCGCCGCGAGCACCGGGTCGGGGTGTGTCTCCAGCCGCCGGAAGTGGGCCAGCCGCCAGCTGGAGAGCACCAGCAGCCGCACGACGGCGAACGCGAAGTCGCCGCCCGGGAGTTCGGTCAGGCGGACGTTGCGGAAGTCGCCGGCATCGCGGAAGTAGGCGTACGCGTCCTCGCCGCGGCCGGTGCCGTCGGCCTGACCGGCGCGCGAGTACAGCAGGCGGGCCTGGCCGAGCAGGTCGAGCCCGATGTTGGCCAGCGCCACCTCCTCCTCAAGCTCCGGCGCCCGGGTGACCCACTCGGCCAGCCGCTGGGCGCTCACCAGGGCGTCGTCGGCGAGCGCGACGCACTCGGCGGCCAGCGCTGTGGCGTCGACGCCCTCGGGCACGGTGGTGTCGACGCCGTGCAGCGGGTCCTCGAAGCCGGTGCCGTAGGCCCAGCGGGTGTCGTCCTCGTGCCCCTCGGCCAGGGTGAGGTAGACGTGGTCGTCGCTCATACCCTGCTCCTAGATGTGCGGGACGTCGTCGGGGATGTCGTAGAAGGTCGGGTGGCGGTAGACCTTGTCGGCGCTGGGGGCGAAGAAGGGGTCCTTCTCGTCCCGGGTGGAGGCGGCGATGTGCTCGGAGCGCACCACCCAGATGCTCACGCCCTCGTTGCGCCGGGTGTAGAGGTCGCGGGCGTGGGTGAGCGCCATGGCGTCGTCGGCGGCGTGCAGCGAGCCGACGTGGACGTGGTTGAGGCCGCGCTTGCCGCGCACGAACACCTCGTACAGCGGCCAGCCCCGCCCGTCGGGCTTCCGGGCCGTCTCGGGGGTCATGCCACCGCTCCCTTCTCCGCGCGGGCGGCCTGTTTGGCGGCGTGGGCGGTGGCCGCCTCACGCACCCAGGCGCCCTCCTCGTGGGCGGTGCGCCGCCGCTCCATCCGCCGGTCGTTGCAGGGGCCGTCGCCCTTGATGACGCGCATCAGCTCGTCCCAGTCGGGGGTGCCGAAGTCGTGGTGACCGCTCTCCTCGTTCCAGCGCAGCTCCGGGTCGGGCAGGGTGACGCCGAGCTTCTCGGCCTGCGGGACGGTCATGTCGACGAAGCGGCGGCGCAGTTCGTCGTTGCTGTGCCGCTTGATCTTCCAGGCCATGGAGCGCGCCGAGTTGGGCGAGGCGTCGTCGGGCGGGCCGAACATCATCAGGGACGGCCACCACCAGCGGTTCACCGCGTCCTGGACCATCTCGCGCTGGGCGTCGGTGCCGCGCATCATCGTCATCAGCAGCTCGTAGCCCTGCCGCTGGTGGAAGGACTCCTCCTTGCAGATGCGCACCATCGCGCGCGCGTAGGGCCCGTAGGAGCTGCGGCACAGCGGCACCTGGTTGCAGATCGCGGCGCCGTCCACGAACCAGCCGATCACGCCGACGTCGGCGAAGCTCAGGGTCGGGTAGTTGAAGATCGACGAGTACTTCTGGCGCCCCTCGATCAGCCGCTCGGTGAGGTCGTCGCGGTCCGCGCCGAGCGTCTCGGCCGCCGAGTACAGGTACAGCCCGTGCCCGGCCTCGTCCTGGACCTTGGCGAACAGGATCGCCTTGCGGCGCAGCGACGGGGCCCGGGTGATCCACTCGCCCTCGGGCTGCATGCCGATGATCTCCGAGTGCGCGTGCTGGGCGATCTGCCGTACCAGCGTCTTGCGGTACCCGTCGGGCATCCAGTCCCGCGGCTCGATGCGCTGGTCGCGCGCGATCGTCGCGTCGAAGTGCTCCTGGAGCCCGTCCGGCGCGTCCGGGGGCGGCGCCTCGGCGGCGTGTGTCGTGGTCATCGTCACCAGCTTCCCAACCGACCATTCGTTCGGTATCAGTGTGACGTGTTTCCGTGCGCCGGGCAAGAGCCGGACCTCGCCGGTCACACTCTTGACAGTCCCGCCGCGTGGCTGGATTACTTGGCCTTGCCGCGCGCTAACCGAATGGTCGGTCGGGAGACAAGGTGGTGGATACGGTGTCGCAGGCCACTGAGCAGACGCCGACGGAGGCGATGTTCTCCGCGGACGAGGCCTCCCGGGGGCTCGGGATCGAGCTGGTGGAGCACGGGGAGGGGACCGCGCTGGTCCGTATGACCGTGACCCCGGCGATGGTGAACGGACACCGGATCGCCCACGGAGGGTTCCTTTTCCTGCTGGCCGACACCGCCTTCGCCTGCGCCTGCAACAGCCACGGGCCGGTGACCGTGGCGGCCGGCGCCGACATCGTCTTCGTCGCCCCGGCCCGCGAGGGCGACGTGCTCGTGGCCCGCGCCGAGGAGCGGGTCCGGTACGGACGCAGCGGGATCTACGACGTGAGCGTGCGGCGCGGCGACGAGGTGGTCGCGGAGTTCCGGGGGCGCAGCCGCAGCGTGCGGGACGACGGGCGCGACCGGAGTGCGCGGGACGACGCAGGCAGCCGCGACGCGCGGCAGGACACGGCGCGCGAGACGCCGGGCACGACGAAGGAGTCGCGATGAGCAGCGAGCCGACGACCGGGACGGCCCCGGCACCCCGACGGGGCGAGCCCCTCCCCCACGACCTGCTGGACGACGCCGAGCGCCTGTCCCGCGAGCAGCTCCGGGAGCTCCAGCTCGACCGCCTGCGCGCGACCCTGCGGCACGCCTACGACAACGTGGAGCTGTACCGCAAGAAGTTCGACGCCGCCGGGGTGGCCCCCGACGACTGCCGCAGCCTGGCCGACCTGTCCAGGTTCCCCTTCACCACCAAGGCGGACCTGCGGGACACCTACCCCTTCGGCATGTTCGCCGTCCCGATGGCCGACGTGCGGCGCGTGCACGCCTCCAGCGGCACCACCGGCCGCGCCACCGTCGTCGGGTACACCGAGAACGACCTGTCCATGTGGGCGGACGTGGTAGCCCGTTCGATCCGCGCCGCGGGCGGCCGCCCCGGCCACAAGGTCCACATCTCCTACGGCTACGGCCTGTTCACCGGCGGTCTCGGTGCCCACTACGGGGCCGAGCGCGCCGGCTGCACGGTGATCCCGGCCTCCGGCGGCATGACGGCGCGCCAGGTGCAGATCATCCAGGACTTCCGGCCCGAGATCATCATGGTCACCCCGTCCTACATGCTCACCCTGCTCGACGAGTTCGAGCGCCAGGGCGTCGATCCGCGCACCAGCTCCCTCCAGGTCGGCATCTTCGGCGCCGAGCCGTGGACCGAGGAGATGCGGCGCGAGATCGAGGAGCGCATGGACATCCACGCCGTCGACATCTACGGCCTGTCCGAGGTGATCGGCCCCGGCGTGGCACAGGAGTGCGTCGAGACCAAGGACGGGCTGCACATCTGGGAGGACCACTTCTACCCCGAGGTCGTGGACCCGCTCACGGACGCCGTGCTGCCCGGGGGCGAGGAGGGCGAGATCGTCTTCACCTCCCTCACCAAGGAGGCGCTCCCGGTGATCCGCTACCGCACGCGCGACCTGACCCGCCTGCTGCCGGGCACCGCGCGCCCCGCCTTCCGCCGGATGCGGAAGGTCACCGGCCGCTGCGACGACATGATCATCCTGCGCGGGGTGAACGTCTTCCCCACCCAGGTCGAGGAGATCGTGCTGCGCACGCCGGGCGTCGCCCCGCACTTCCAGATGCGGCTCACCGAACGCGGCCGCATGGACCACATGACGGTGCGGGTGGAGGCCCGGCCCGACGCCGCTCCCGAGCAGCGCGATGCCGCCGCGAGGGCGATCGCCCAGGGCGTCAAGGACGGTGTGGGCGTGACCGTGGAGGTGGAGGTCGTGGAGCCGGAGACCCTGGAGCGCTCGCTCGGCAAGATCCGCCGGGTGTGGGACCAGCGGGGCGCGTGAAACGTGAGCACGGACACGTCCGTTCACCGGTCGTGCCGGTGTGCGAGAAGAAACGGATGGGCAGTAAAGACATGATCGGGGGAGGTTGAGTACATCCTGGGGGGACATCCCGTGCGTGTGTGTGTGATCGGTGCAGGCCTGTCGGGGCTGGCGATGGGCCATGCCCTGAAGGAGCGCGGCATCTCCTTCGTCTGCCTGGAGAAGGCGCCCGACGTCGGCGGGATCTGGCGTCAGCCGGGGGCCGGTGAGCGGGGTCCGGGCTATCAGTCCCTGCACCTGAACACCGCCAGGCAGCTGACCGGTTACGCGGACTTCCCGATGCCGTCCGACTACCCCCTCTATCCCCGGCACGACCAGGTCGCCGCCTATCTGCGGTCCTTCGCCGAGTGGGCGGGGCTCCTCGACCACGTGGAGCTGCGGACCGAGGTGCTGTCCGTGCGCCAGGACTCGGACGGCAGCTGGACGGTCGTCAGCCGGGACGCGGACGGCGCGCAGTCCGCACGCCGGTTCGAGCAGGTGGTCGTCGCCTCGGGGCACCACACCGACCCGGCCCTGCCCGATCCCCTTCCGGCCGGCGCCGACTCCTTTGCCGGAACGATTCTTCACTCCCTCGACTACCGCGACGGCGGCGACTTCACCGGCCGGCGCGTCGTCGTGGTGGGCCTCGGGGCCTCCGCGGTGGACATCGCGGCGGACCTCTCCCGGCACGCGGAGCGGACCCTGCTGTCGGTGCGCCGGGGGCTGCACATCGTGCCCAAGCAGGTCTTCGGGATGTCCCTCGACGAGATCGCCGAAGCCCCGTGGTGGAACGAGATGCCCTTCGCCGAGCGGCGCAGGTGGGTGGAGCAGGCCCTGCTGGTGGCCCGGGGCAGGCTGTCGGACTACGGCCTGCCCGAGCCCGACCACCCGATCCTCTCCTCCGCGACGACCCTCTCGGACGAGATCCTCAGCCGGATCCGGCACGGTGCGGTGACCCCGAAGCCCGCGATCGCCTCGTTCGAGAGCGACCGGGTCGTGTTCACGGACGGCAGCTCCGAGGCCGCCGACACGGTCGTCTACTGCACCGGATTCCACATGACCTTCCCCTTCCTGCCCCCGGGCTGCCCGGTCGCGGCCGACGGCGCGGTCGAGCTCTACCGGCGGATCGTCCCGGCCGACCGGCCCGGTCTGTACTTCGTGGGACTGGTGCGGCCCGCGGGTGCCCTCACCCGGCTGGTGGAGGCCCAGGCCCAGTGGGTGGCGCGCCTCGTCGACGGCGCCGCCGCGCTGCCGGGCACCGAGGAGATGCGCGAGGAGATCAGTACGTACCTGGCCGGCATCGTCGAACGTTACGGCCGCACTCGCGGCGCCTCGATCCAGGTCGACGTGAGTCCCTACCTGGCGGAGTTCCGGGAGCCACTGCCCGTGTGACCGTCCCGCACGACGCGGTCGGCGGTCACGCCCGGCCGTGACCGCGCCCAGGGCTCCCGGCGGATCGCGCCGGGGGCCCTGTTTCGCCGGCGGACGTTCCGTTCAGCCGACCGACAGCGGTTGGCGGACGGTCTCCACGACCGGCGGCCGGACCGTGTAGGCCTCCGAGGAGAGGTAGGCCGTCACCCGCGGCGGCTGGTCCCGTTGGCCGGCGAGGGCCAGGTAGGCGATCAGGCCCACCCCGTCCTCGGGCCGCCGCTCGGTGAGGGCGGCCAGGGCGCGGTGGAGCACGGAGGCGTCCATGCCGTGGTGGTGCAGCACGGTGGACGCCCGCGCCAGGGCCTCCCCGTCATGCCGGACGTAGTCACGAACCGGGATGTACAGGGTGAAGCCGCTCGGCCGCTCCGCGCCGGGGTCGGTGAAGGAGTGGCAGGACTGAGCAGGCCGCCCGTCGAGCCCACCCGCGTCGGAGCCGGGACCCGCGGCGGTGCGGAAGAAACCCTCGACCGCCGTCGGCACGAGGCCCGAGTCCGTCCGGGACAGCCGTGCGGCCCGACCGGCCGTGAGGTTGTCGTGGCGCAGGTAGACCTTCGCCCGGGGCTCCGTCCAGTTCCCGAGGTCCAGGGCGAGGAACGGGTATCCACTGCCCTGGGGGAGGCTGTCGAAGGCCTGGTGGTGCCCGAGCCGGCGCAGGGCCTCGCGCACCGTCGCGGCGGAACGTTCCTCCCCGCCCACCGCCGGGTTCAGATAGACCTTGACGCCCGGTACACCCCCGGGCCTGAGTTCCAGGGCGCACCACAGGGCGAGGGGGCCCTGCGGAGCGGGCGGCAGGAACAGGTCCAGGAGTTCGTCGAGGGCGTCGGTGGTGAAGTGCCAGCGCCGCGCCATCGTGCGGACCGCCTCAAGACCGGCACGGCCGTTGTCGGCCAGGCTGGTCGCACCGCAGCCCGGTTCCACGAGGACCCGCATGGCGGGCGCCGCCCCTCGCCGGAAGGAGAGGGAGAACTCCACGGGGGTGTGGTCGTCCGACAGGAAGGTGCGGGTGGGCGGCGCCAGGCTCAGCGGCCGCTGGGCCACCGGGCCCAATGCGTCGGTCAGGACCTGTGCGTAGGTCTCGACGTCGGCGCGGGACAGACCGGCGACCGAGCCGAGTCTTCGCAACTGGCCGCCGGTGAAGGAACCGAGCGTGGATGCGCCCTGCGGGTCCGCGCCCGTCGACGCGGCCCTCAACGGTCCGCCTCCGGCCGGAGCCGCACAAAGCGATACCCGCCTCGGGGGGCGGGTACCGGGGGTTTCGGCGCCGGGAGAGCGGCGTTCGTGGATATGTGGTCCACGACACCTCCTTTGACTCGTAAGCAACTTGAGTACCGCGTTGCTCACTACCCGTGCCGTTCGATCTTCATGCGATTGGGGCGGGTTGGGGAGGTGTTGCGCGGATCACCGCGGCCGGAGCACCGGGGCGGTGTCGTGGGCGTTCACGTCTGCTTCCCACTCCTAACGGGTGCGGTCCAGCAAGTAGCGGACGAGCGTGGTCAGCGCGGCGGCCGAGGACTTCTCGTCACGGGCGTCGCAGGTGACGACGGGGGTGTCGTCGAGCAGGTCGAGCGCCTCGCGCAGCGCCCGTTGGTCGCGCAGCGGCGCGCCGTCGAAGTGGTTGACGGCGATGGCGTAGTCGAGTCCGTAGTGCTCGATGAGGTCGATCACCGGGAAGGAGTCCGCCAGCCGCTCCGGGTCGACCAGCACCAGGGCGCCGAGCGCGCCGCGGGCCATGTCCTCCCACATCTGCACGAAGCGCTGCTGGCCGGGGGTGCCGAAGAGGTAGAGCACGACGCGGTCGCTGATGGTCAGGCGCCCGAAGTCCATGGCGACCGTGGTGGTGGTCTTGCCCTGGACCCCCTTGAGGTCGTCGACCGACTCGGCGGCCTGCGTCATCGTCTCCTCGGTGGACAGCGGCTCGATCTCGGAGATGGAGCCGATGAGGGTGGTCTTGCCCACCGCGAAGTGCCCGACGACGAGGATCTTCACCGCCGTCTGGGTCGCTCCGTCGCGTACGTAGTCCCGCTCATCCAAACTTGGCGCGGAGCCCATTGAGCACCTCCTCCAGTATCTCCTTGTCCGCGAGGCGGGCGCGGGCCACCGGCGGACGGGTCACGAGGTGCCCGCCTTCCATCAGGGAGGCCAGCAGGATCCTTACGACGCCCAGCGGGAAGTGGGTGTGCCCGGCGATCTCGGCGACCGAGAGGTAGCCGGCGGAGCAGAGGTCGAGCAGGCTCTGCTCCTCGGGGGACAGCCGGGCCGGCCGCTGCGGCTGCCCGGCGGCGGCGGTGACCAGCGTGATGAGGGAGAGGTCGTCCTCGTCGGGCAGGCCGCGGCCCTTGGTGATGACGTACGGCCGCACTAATTCGGGCGCCTCGGGCTGCCAGCCGTCGTGGCCGGTCATGAGCGGGCGCCCAGGTTCTCGCGCGGCGGTGTCGTCAGCCGCTTGCCGAGCTGGGCGACGAGCTGCTGCATCCGGAAGGTGATGTCCGCCATGTCGACCTCCGGGGAGGCGGACACGCCGAGGTAGGCGCCCTCGCCGGCGGAGATCAGGAAGACCCAGCCGCCGTCGAACTCGACCAGGGTCTGCCGCCAGGTCTGGCTGGGGTCCTCACAGAAGAAGGCCAGGGTGCGACTGAGCGACTGCACACCGCTCATGGCGGCCGCGACCCGGTCCGCGTCGTCCTTGTCGAAGTCCTGCGTCCGGGCCATCAAGAGGCCGTCGGCGGATATCAGGACCGCGTGCAGGGCGCCCGGAATCTCCAGGGCGCTGTCGAGCATCCATGACAGATCGTCGTTCACGAGACCTCATGTCCTTCGCTGCTTGCACCAGGTGTGTCGCTCGTCCGGCCGGCGTTGTCCGGGCTGTCCGGTTCGGTGACCCGGCCGGACTGCGTTCCGCGCTGGAAGGCACCCATGACCTTCGCCTGCTCGGAGTCGGAGCGGCCCGCGGCGCGGGGGTTGGACGCGCTGCCGGGCACGATGGCCATCGGCCGCTTGCGGCGGCGCCGGGGCAGACCGTCGCCGTCGGTCTGGGAGGAGGTGAGCGCGGCCTCCGGTCCGCCGTCCGGGACCGGCCGGGCCGTGCCGCGGGCCGCGGGGGCGGCGGCGGGAGCGGGGGCGGGGGCCTTCTTCTCCGGCATGGCGGTGAGCAGTTCGTGCGGCAGCAGGACCACCGCCCGTACACCTCCGTAGGGAGAGGAGGAGTCCACCGACACCTCGAAACCGAATCGTTCGCACAGCAGGCCGATGACGGCGAAGCCGAACTGCGGCGGGTTGCCGAGCCCCGCCACGCCCGAGGCCCGCTCGGTGGCGAGCAGCTTGTCGGCGCGGGCCCGCTCCTCGTCGCTCATGCCGACACCGGCGTCGTCGACCACGACGCAGATGCCCTTGGGCACGGTCCGGATGTTGATCTCGACGACGGTGTCCGGGCTGGAGTAGCTCGTGGCGTTGTCGAGCAGCTCGGCCAGAGCCAGGGCCACGGGTTCGACGGCCCGGCTGGTGATGCCGAAGTCGGCCTGGGAGAGGATGTCCACCCGGCGGAAGTGGCGGATGCGCCCCTGGGCGCTGCGCACCACGTCGTAGACCGAGGCGGTGTCGCGCCGACCGCCGAGCCAGCCGTCGCACAGCACGGCGATGGACTGCGCCCGCCGCCCGAACTGCGAGTTGGTGTGGTCGATCTCCAGCAGGTCCTGGAGGAGGGCCGAGTCGCCGTACTTGTTCTGGAGCCGGGAGAGCACCAGCTGCTGTTCGGCCGCGAGACCCTGAAGCGTCCGCATCGCGGACTTCAGCACGGTCTTCGTCTCGTCCTCGGCCCGCTCCTGGGCCGCCTGTACGGATTTCCCGTAATCGTTCTCCAGCTCGGTGTAGTGATCCCTGAGCCCCTGGACCTGCTGCCGCAACGCCCGGGCCGCCTTGCGCTGGCGGCTGATGAGCACGGCGGCGGCGACGAGGGCGACGAGGGCGACCCAGAGCAAGGGGTTCCCTGTGTATTCCGTCATAAGACTCTCTTCAGGCGACTGACAGCCGGCTTGCTGAATTCCCGTCCGTGCGGGCGGCCCGGTGGAGTGCCCGCGCCGGGGGTAGCTGCCCGGGCTGCCCCTCATGTCGGGGATGCCGTCTTTCACCCGTCCGCCCGCTCCGCAAACGCGGTGATCGTATCACCGCATGATCAGGTGAATTGACGTCAAGAAGCGCCCAGGCAAGACCGGTTGAGACCGGCAAACACCCGGTTTCGAGTGATGGGTACAGTCGGCCCCGTGAAAGATGCACAAGACACCTTCCGGCCGAGTACGGGTCCGGCTCGGGACGGCACGGGGTGACACCGGAGGCCATGGCCGCGGTGTTCGCGGCCGGCGTCGGGGCCGGCGCCATCAACAGCGTGGTCGGCTCCGGAACGCTCATCACCTTTCCCGTGCTGCTGGCCACGGGCCTGCCGCCGGTCACCGCCACCGTCTCCAACGCGCTCGGCCTGATCCCCGGCTCCATCAGCGGGGCCATCGGCTACCGCAGGGAACTGCGCGGCCAGCGCGGGCGCGTCCTGAAGTTCGGCTCCGGAGCGCTGCTGGGCGGCCTCGCGGGCGCCACTCTCCTGCTGACCCTGCCCGCCGACGCCTTCGAGACCGTCGTGCCGGTCCTGGTGGGCCTCGCGCTGCTGCTGGTGGCGTTCCAGCCGCAGATCGGCAGGCTGGTCCAGCGCCGCCGGGCCCGCACCGGCACCTCCCCCCGCCGGGACGGCGGTCCGCTGCTCCTCACCGGCCTGACGCTGGCCAGTGTCTACGGCGGCTACTTCACCGCGGCCCAGGGGATCATCTACCTCTCCCTGATGGGCATGCTCCTGGACGAACCCCTGCAACGGCTCAACGGGGTCAAGAACGTCCTGTCCGCCGTCGTCAACACCGTGGCCGCGCTCTTCTTCCTCTTCGCCGCGGACTTCGAGTGGACCGCCGTCGGGCTCCTCGCGGTCGGCTCGGGCCTCGGCGGTTACGTCGGCGCAAAGGTGGGCCGCCACTTCAGCCCCACGGTCCTGCGGATACTGGTCGTGACGGTCGGCACCGTGGCCCTCGTGCAACTGCTGCTTCGGTAGTGGCTCCGGCCCCGAACGCCGCCGCACTCCCCGGCCGTTCCCGTCCACCGGGCATAACGCCGCGTTATGCGAAGCCGGGACTGCCCGGCCGGGGTCCGGGCCCGACATGCTGTGGGCGCCCCCACACATCAGCACGCGCGCACGCGCGTGTCGTCGGAATCGAGGAGCCTTGCGAACAACGAGACTCGTCCCCGCCCTGCTGGCCGCCCTCATGGCCGCGCTGCTGTCCGCCCTCGCCCTCTCCCCTACCGCCTCGGCGGTGGAGCCCCGGCCCGGTGACGGCGGCCCCCAGCCGATCATCGGCGGCGGCTACGCGCAGAACGCCCCCTGGGCGGCCCGGTTGTTCTCGGGCGGCCGGCAGACCTGCACCTCGACCATCATCTCCCCCACCTGGATCCTCACCGCCAAGCACTGCGTCAGCGGCGGCAACCTCGCCTTCCGGATCGGCAGCCTCGACCAGGGCTCCGGCGGCACGGTGGCGAACGGCGTCCAGACCGTCACCAGCCCCTCGGCGGACCTCGCGCTGGTCCGGCTCGACCGCTCCGTCTCCGCCACCTATGCCCGGCTCGGTCAGCCGGGCACGGTGCGGGTCGGCCAGAGCGTGCAGGTCTACGGCTGGGGAGCGACCTCCCGGTGCGGCTCGGAGATCAACTGCCAGTCCCAGTACCTCAAGGTGGCCAACGTGAGCGTCACCCAGGGCTGCTACGACGCCTACTACGGCCAGGCGATATGCGCCCGTCCCGTCGACGGCATCACCGCGGGCGGCGACTCCGGCGGTCCGATGATGGCCGGCGGTGTGCAGGTGGGCGTCGCCTCGACCAGCGACCGGCAGACCACCACGGCGTACACCAACGTGACCGCCTACCGTTCCTGGATCCAGTCGGTGGCGGGCGTCTGACCCCTCCCGTCCTCCGGCGCCGGTCCTGCGCCCGCCTCCGTCACTGCGGAGGCAGGCGCAGGACCCCGCGCTCGTCGCGGATGTCCGTGAGGACGTCGACGACCTCGGCGTCGCCACCCCGCGGGTCCGAGGTCACCAGAGCGGCCAGGTCCCCGGGGCAGCGTTCGCCGTCCGCGGGCGGCCGTTCGCAGAACAGCACGTACCCGCGCATGCGGCGGACGGTCCCCGGCTCCAGCCGCCACACCCCCATCCCGGCCCCGCCGCTGGTCACGGCCTCCGGGTACGTCGCGCGCAGCGCGGGCAGGACCGACGCGTCGATCCGCCGGGAGAAGGCCTGCCGCTCCTCCAGGGGCGACACGATCCGCAGGCGGGCCGAGGCCGCGTCGACGGTGTGGCCGGCGTCCTCGCCGACCGGGTACGCGGCCACGTAGTACGCCTTGCCGGCCAGGGCGGCGAGCCTCGGGCCGTGGGTGAGCCGCAGGACGGTGGGCAGCCTCTTCTTCGCGGCCGGGAGGTCCTCGGCCGTGCCGGGGGCGGCGAAATTGACGGTCACCCAGCCGGGCACCTCCTTCGGGCCCTGTTCCGCACGGGCCGTGACCCAGCGTTGCGCGCAGGCGCCGGCGCGGGCGAGGACCTCGTCCAGCGTCCCGTCGCTCACCCGTGCCTCGATCCACGGGGCCGTCAGCTTCTCGTCGGCGGCCAGGACCGGGTGCCCGCAGCCGTCGAAGGCCTCGCGCATCGCGCGCAGGTCCCGGGCCTCCCGCCGGGCCCGGTCCACCGCCTCGCGCAGGGCGTCGGTGCAGTCCGGGCCGCCGTCGCAGCGGTCCTTGCCGGCGTCCACCCGGAACCTGACGGCCGCGTCCGGGTCGTCCTCGACCGACAGGGTGACCTCCGAGCCGGTGGTCTCCGGGAACAGGATCCGGGCGTCCACGACCTCGAGTTCGCCGGGGTACAACTCCGCGGCCAGTTCCCGGGCCCGCCGGACGTCGTCGTCGGTGTCGAACGCCGCGCAGCCGGTGACCAGCAGCCCGGCCAGGAGCGCCGCGAGCCCCCCGCCGACGCGCCCCGCCCGCCGCCGTCCGCTCCCCCGCGCAGTGCACCGACGCCCCATGGCTCCCCCTCCGTGTCCCACCGACGGCGCCACGATATGAGCCGTGCCCGGCACCGCGGATGAGTACGGGAACTCATCCGCGTCCTGAGTGCCGCCGCCCGCGCCGCGGCCCCCGTCCAGGGAGCGGACGGCCGGGGCAGGCGCGTGGTGAGTACATCTAGTGTTCGCGGTGACCGAGAGGTGCCCGCGCGTGAAGGAGTCACGGCATGACCGCCCAGACAGCCCGCTCCCAGGCCGACGAGGACGAGGCCGCCGTGCTCCGGCTCCAGGACGTGAGCGTGCGCCGCTTCACACCGGACCAGTTGATCCTCGACGGCGTCAACTGGACGGTCCGGCCGGGCGAGCACTGGGCGCTGCTGGGGGCCAACGGGGCCGGGAAGACCACCCTGCTGCGGCTGCTCGGCGCGCTCATGCACCCCACCACGGGCACCGTCGAGGTCCTCGGCAGCCGGCTCGGCCGGGTGGACGTCCGTGAGCTGCGGGCGCGCATCGGCCACGTCAACTCCGCCCAGCGGGTGCCGCAGGACCTGACCGCCCACGCGGTGGTGCTCACCGGCCACAGCGGCACCGTGCAGCCCCTGTGGCGGACGTACGGCGAGGAGGTCCGGCTGCGGGCCCGCGACCTGCTGCTCGAACTCGGCGTCAAGGAGCTGGCCGACCGGCCGTACGGGGTCTGCTCGGGCGGGCAGCGGGCGCGGGTCCTGATCGCCCGGGCGCTGATGGCCGATCCGGCCCTGCTGCTCCTGGACGAACCCTTCAACGCCCTGGACCTGCCCTCCCGCGAGGACCTCGTCGAGGCGATGCACCAACTGGCCGAGAGGAGGCCGCGGCTGGCCACCGTCACGGTCACGCACCATCTGGAGGAGCTGTCCCCGGCCGTCAGCCACGCCCTGCTGCTGCGCGAGGGCCGGATCCTGTCCCGGGGTGCGGTGGACGAGGTCCTGACCGGCTCCCTGCTGACGTCCTGCTTCGGCCGGGACATCACGGTGGCCCGGCGCGACGGCCGTTGGTCGGCCTACTCGGGCCGCCGCGTCGCCGGCGGCTGACACGACGGTGCCGGGGGCGAGGACGGCCCCGGACGTATCGGCGTACGTGACGTCCGGGGCCGCCGCTCGGCTCCCCCCGCCGGGGACTGCCCGTGCACGGCTCGGCGGAAACGGGACGCGGTGGTGAGGGGCGGCAAGTGCACACCCACGGGCTACCCCGGTCAACCCGGCGCGGCCGGGGCCCGGTTTGGCACCGTCAGGCGCAGCCCCAGGCGGACATCCCCTGCAGACGGGCGAGGCGTTCCGCCACGGCGATCTGCTCGCCGCGGGTGGCGAGGTCCGCGCGCGGGGCGTACTTGAGGCCGCCGGCGGCGATCCAGCTGGACCGTGCGAACTGCAGGCCGCCGTAGTAGCCGTTGCCGGTGTTCGCCTGCCAGTTGCCGCTGGACTCGCACGCGGCGATGGCGTCCCAGTCGGTGCGCAGGGGCGCCGAGGGCGCGGCCACCGCTTCGCCGGTCGCCCCGAGTGCGGTCGCGGCGACCAGGGTTACCGCGGCGGTGCGGATCCTGCGGCCACGCGAACCGCGCACGTCGCTCTGACGATCATTTCGTCTACAGATCATAAGATGACTGTTACACCAGGTGACCACCGGTCGCCCCACCGGCCACCGCGCCTTGGGCCAGTCGGAGCACGTGCCCTCCCCCGCCCGTCACCGCCTCACGGCGCCGACCGCACGCGCCCCGCGCCGTCGGGCACCGCGCCGTCGGGCACCGCGCCGTCGGGCACCGCGCCGTCGGGCACCGCCGCCTCGGCGGCGAGGCAGTCGGGGACCGCCTCCTTGTCGACGAGCCGGTTGAGCCAGCCCGGGACGTCGAAGCCCCCGCCGAAGGCCCGGCCGAGCCGGACGCACTGGTGGAGACGATGGACACGGAGGTGCGCGAGACGGGCGGGATCGCGGCGCGCACCGGCCGCGCCTTCCACCGGGTGCGCGCCCAGGTGCGGGGGATCGGCGCGGCGGCCGACGGCGAGGAACCGGCCCGGATGCACGCCGGGACCGTCGAGGCCGTGCGCGCGGGCGGCGCGAAGGCGGCGGAGGCGGCGGAGGCGGCGGCGGAGGCCGTGCGCCGGCACTTCGACGACATCCGCGGACGGCTGTCTCAGCACGGACGAGCGAGAGCCCCGGTCGCCCCTCGTTCGTGTGAAGAAGGGCCGGGGTGTCCTCCAGTCGGGTGACGGCCGGGCGGGCGCGTCGCCGCGCGCGCTTACGGTTTCGCGGTGACCTCGATCTCCGCTGACCCGCGCCCCCTGCGAACCGCCGACCTCGGCACCCTCGTCATCATGTCCTGGAGTCGTGAGACGCCCGACGGCGACGTCCCCTTCCTCCTCGCCTGTTCGCTGGGCGACGGGGAGGGCGGCCCGGAGGCGGTCCCGGCCGCCGTCGAGGGGTTGTTGAGCCGCTCCGGACTCGCGGTGGGCGGCGACACCGTCCTCGACGCCACCGCCCTGCCCGGCCTGCCGATCGGCCTGCTCGTCGTACCGGGTGCGGCGGCCCTCACCATGCCGGGGGTCAACGCCCAGTTCGTACCCACTCCCGAGTGGCGGGCGGCGGCCGACCGGCGGGGGTACGCCTGTCTCATCTTCGCCACCCGCCCCTGGCCCGGGGGCGAGCCGGGCGACGGCGAGGCGGTCGCCGCCTTCGCCAACGACGCGGACACGCTCTCCTCCGCGGCGCAGGTCGTCCTGTCCGTACGGAGCTTGCGCGGCTGAGGTCGGGCACACGGCCCGCCGCCGGGTGGCGGCGGGCCGTCTCACGTCCACAACTCGCCGCTGTCGCACACCCGGGCGCCCATGTTCCGCTCCATCATGCGCAGCGCCGCGTCCGCCAGATCGGCGTGGATGTGGGCCACCGCGTCACGCGGCACGATGACCTGCAGATGGCGGATGTGGGCGTCCAGCGCCGAGTAGAGCACGCACTGCTCGGTCACCTGCCCGCACAGCACGAGCCGGTCGATCCCCTGCTGGTGGAGCAGATAGGTGAGCGGGGTCTCGAAGAACACCGAGTGGCGTGCCTTGACCACGAAGAGGGACGACTCGTCGGGCTTCAGCGGCTCGACGAGCCGGGAGTGCGGCCCGGAGAGGGCCTTGTCGAGGATCTCGCCGTGGTGCGAGCGCCACTCCCCGAAGTTGTCGTTGACGTAGATCACGGGGACGCCCTGCCGCCTCGCCCGGTCCAGCAGGCCGGTCACGTTCGGCAGCACGGATTCCACGGCGGGGATCAGGGACTCGGCGTCCTGGTGATCGTAGGTGTTGATCATGTCGATGACGATCAGCGCGGTCTTGCCCATGCCGCCCAGGTTGCCACTGGACGGCGGTGAAACCCCTCTCCACCCGCCTACCGCGGGTCGGTGGGCCGTCCCTCTCACCACGTGGCCTGCTCGGGCGGCTCCGTCCCGTCGCCCTCGGGCAGGAGCCGCTCCCAGGGCGCCGGTCCCCCGCCCTCGCACCAGTCGCGCAGCCGCTCCTCGTTCACGCAGACTATGCCGCACCACGCGGCGTACTCGACGGCCGGTGCGGTGAAGTCGCTGCTGGTGACGAGGACCGCCACGTCGGCACCGTGCACGGTGAAGCAGGTGCCGCCGAAGCGCTGGAGGTCCTGGGAGCCGACCTTGTTGTCGTCGCCGTAGCGCTTGCACTGGATGACGACCCGCCGGCCGTCGGGAGCCGTCGCCAGCACGTCGGCGCCGAGATCGCCCGCTCCGCCCACCACCTCGACCTCGGTGCAGCCGTCACGCCGGCACAGGTCCGCTATCGCCTCCTCGAACTCGTCGGGGCTGAGCTCCTCGTGCTCGGTGCGGACCACCGCGGTGGCCTCCTCGGGGCACGCGTGCTCCACCTCTTCCACCGCGCGGCCCTGCTCCAGTTCGTCCAGTGCCGTCGCCGTGGCCGCGGCCAGGGCGTCCGTGGTACGAAGGGCCGCCCGCGCGGCGGCGCCCCGGCTCCGCGCGCGCCGGCTCAGGAGGGCGGCCGCGACCGCCCCGAGTACCAGGACGAAGACCCAGGCCGGCCGCCGCTGCGCCACGTCGAACGCCATGCGCACGACCCATCCCGTCAGGACCAGGGCGACGGCGGCGAGGCCGAACGTCACGGTCGTCGCCCGGAGGTCGAAGCGACGCCTCACGCGTCCGCCTCGGACATGGCGTTCAGGCACGGTCACGTTGGTCGTCCTTCCCGGGTGGCCGACATGAAGATCACGTAGGCCTTGTGCCCAAGAACCACCCGTTCAGCGTCCGTTCATGACACGCCGTCGGATGGCTCATCCGAGCCGTCGGGGAATATGTCCGGCATACCTTTCGGAATATGAAGAAATGCCATGTCGTGTACCTGGTGTGCACCGCAGCCATGATCGGAACGGGGCTCGGCGCGGCCCCGGCGTCCTCCGTTCCCAGGACCCACCTGGTCCACCCCGGGGAATCGATCCAGAAGGCGGTGGACGCCGCCGAGCCGGGCGACACCGTCCTCGTCACCACCGGCACCTACCGCGAGAGCGTGAAGGTGAGCACCCCGCGTC
Organism: Streptomyces violaceoruber; assembly: GCF_033406955.1. Lineage (NCBI taxonomy): Bacteria > Bacillati > Actinomycetota > Actinomycetes > Kitasatosporales > Streptomycetaceae > Streptomyces > Streptomyces violaceoruber. The sequence goes on from NZ_CP137734.1 coordinate 381,048, forward strand.
TCACCCTGCGGGGCATGGGCCGCAGTACGGTCATCAGGCCCAGCACCCAGAAGGCCGCCGCCAACACCTGCGCCGAGGGCGGCAACGGCATCTGCGCGATCGGCACGAAGGACGAGAACGTCAAGGGCATCACCGTCTCCGACCTGACGGTGACCGGGTTCACCCGCACCGGGGTGTTCTCCATGGCCACCGACGGGCTGACGGTCCGGAACGTGAACGCGGTGAAGAACGGCGTCTGGGGCATCGCCCAGGAGCGGTCGGTCCACGGCGTCTTCCGCGGCAACACCGCCCGTGACAACGGCGACGCGGGGATCTTCCTCGCCAACAACATCAAGGCCGAGGAGGGCGCCGCCGACACCGAGGGCACCCTCGTCGCGCACAACCGGCTCGAGGGCAACCGGATCGGCGTCACCGTCCGACGCCTGCGCAACCTCGCCGTCGCGGGCAACCACATCACCGGCAACTGCGCGGGCGTCTTCGTCGTCGGCGACGAGAACACGCCCAAGGCCGGTGACCTGGTCGTGCGCGACAACCGCGTCCTGCGCAACAACAAGTCCTGCCCGAAGACCGACCGGCTGGAGGCGCTCCAGGGTTCCGGCATCGTCCTGACCGGCGTCGAGAAGGTCCTGGTCGCCGACAACACGGTCGAGGGCAACTCGGGCAAGTCGTCGATGTCGGGCGGCATCGTCCTGGCCTCCAGCATGGTGGGCACCGCCAACGCGAAGAACGAGGTCAACGGCAACCGGCTGAGCCGGAACTCCCCCGCCGACCTGGTCAACGCCGGAACCGGCGACACCGGCAGGAGCAACACCTTCACCGGCAACACCTGCGGCGCCTCCAAGCCCGCGGGCCTGTGCTGAGCCGGCCGCAACCACCCGTGGACCGAAGAAGGCCCAGGGACCGAAGAAGGAAGGAAAGCGGCGCATGACGACCGCACAGACTGCCCCACCCCCGCCCATGCGGCTGAGGGAGCTCGTGTTCGGCGCGGCATGTGCCGCCGCCCTCCGCGCGGCCGCACGGCTCGGCGTCGCCGACGCGCTCGGCGACACCCCCATGGCCGTGGAGGACCTCGCGGCCGCGGTGAAGACCGAACCCAAGCCGCTGCGCCGCCTGCTGCGCGCCCTGACCTGCTACGGCGTCTTCACCGAGCAGCGGAACGGGACGTTCGCGCACACCGACATGTCCCGGCTGCTGCGCGAGGACGACCCGCACAGCCTGCGCAACATCACCCTGTGGTGCACGGAGCCGTGGACGTGGGACGCCTGGCCCCTGCTCGACGAGGCGGTGCGCACCGGCTCCAACGTCGTCGAGGGCCTGTACGGCAAGGAGTTCTTCACCTACCTCAACGAGGACGCGCCCCAGTCGGCCGAAGTGTTCAACCGTGCCATGACGACGTCCAGCCGGCAGTCGGCCCAGGACGTCGCGGCCCTCCTCGACCTGTCGGCGAGCACCTCGGTCGCCGACATCGGCGGCGGCCAGGGCCACGTCGTGGCGAGCCTGCTGGAGAAGTACCCGGCCATGCGGGGCACCCTGCTCGACCTGCCGCGGGTGGTGGAGAACGCCGACCCCCGGCTGCGCGAGGGCGGTGCGCTCGCGGACCGGGTCCGCATCGTGCCGGGCGACTGCCGGGAGGCCATCCCGGTGCGTGCCGACGTCTACGTCATCAAGAACATCCTGGAGTGGGACGACGACAGCACCGCCCGCGCGCTGCGCAACGTCATGGCGGCCGGCGGCCCCGGGGCCCGGGTCGTCGTCATCGAGAACCTCGTCGACGACTCCCCGTCGATGCGGTTCAGCACCGCCATGGACCTGCTGCTGCTCCTCAACGTCGGCGGAGCCAAGCACACCACCGACAGCATGGTCGGCCGGCTGACCGACGCGGGCCTCGTCATCGACGACATCCGTCCGGTCAACCCGTACCTGCACGCCTTCGACTGCACCGTGCCGAAGTGAGCTGACCCGGGGCCCGCACGCGCGTCGGCCGCCGGACCGCACTGTCGCGGTCCGGCGGCCGACGCGTGGGTCGGGGCCGTTCAGGCGTCCGGCGCGCGCCGGTCCGTGACCAGCTCCATCCGGGCACCCTCCAGAGCACGCACGAGTCCGCCTCCGGTCGGGGAACCGGCGTCGGTGAAGCCGTCCAGAAGGGTCGTCAGCTCGGACACCCGGCCGGGGTCCGGAAGGCCGAGGGTCACCGCGGGATCGCCCTCGTGCAGGTCCCCGCGTACGTCGACCAGCCGCACCACGACGTCGTCGCGCTGGAAGATCGTGCTGCACAGCACCGGGCTGCGCGGATCCCTGGCCGCCGCCTCGTCGCGCTCGGCGAGCAGCTGGGCCAGCCGCATGCCGCAGCCCGGACGGGCCGGGTACGACAGCGCGTGCCGCTGGGCCCCGTCCTGCCCCTCCCCCGCCGTCACGTGGTGGACGGCGGGCAGCGCCGCCCGCGTGTAGAAGACCCGGGCGGACTCCGGGTCGCCGAGGTCCCGGTCCTGCTCCAGGTACGGGTTGATGGCCTCCTCGACGGCCCGCACCTCGGGCTGCTCGGCCACGTGCCGCAGGGCCGCGAGCAGGTCGCCGCGCACCTCGATGGCCCGTACCACGCGGTTGCCGTGCAGGAACAGGGACGTACGGCACAGCCGCGTGGTGTCGTCCACCTGCGGCTCGGGAGAGGCGTAGTCGGCGAGGATCTTGCCGACCGCCTCCTCGCTGCCCGGCTTCACCGTGAAGGTGAGCGCGTGCCGGATGACGCCGTCGCCGACGCGGGGCGCGGCCTGCAGTCCGCCCCGGGCCGGATCGGCACCGGTCGACGGGTGGCCGGTCTCGCGGACCACGTGGAAGCGGAGCGAGCGGGTGTCCCGCACGCAGCTGTGCAGCGGCTTGACCATGCGCACGTGCTCTTCGCTGCTCACCCAGTTCAGGAACGGCGGCGCGCTCTCCCACTCGCTGGTGATCAGCCACTGGGAGGGGTTCTCGATGGACTGGCACAGCTGCTCGCCGAGGTGACCGGGGACGGACTCGACGTGGCTGCGCAGGTTCTCGTACGTCTCGAGGAACTGCTGCTGGGCTCCGTCGTAGACCTCCACCAGCAGGACGACCCGCAGCCGGGAGCCGTCGAACACGGACTGGGAGACCTGGTGCGACAGCTGTCGCGTCAGCGGTTCCGGGGCGATCGCTCCGGAAGCGAGCGCTTCGGAGGAAAGGGGTCCGGAAGCGGGGGTGGACGTGGTGGTCATCCTGCGCACATCTCCTTCGCGGGGGCGGAACTGAACGTCGGCCGCGGTGATGCGACGCCGGCTTGCCTCGATCCTGTGCCGTGCCCCGCCGTCGCGCGACCCGTGTGCGGTGCGCGGGTGACCGGCGCCGCGGCCGGCCCGGTGCGCGGCCTCAGGCGAGGTGCGCGAAGACGACCAGGTTGTCCGTGTAGTCCTTGACCTTGTGGTCGTAGTCGCCCGCGCAGGTGATCAGTCGCACCTCGGGCCGGTCGGCGTCGCCGTAGACGCGGTCGCTCGGGAACTCGTCCTTGGCGAAGGTCTCCAGGCCGTCGACCACGAAGGTGGCGCTGCGCCCGTCCGCGCGCCGGACCTGGAACTTGTCGCCCTTGTCGAGCTGGTCGAGGCGGGCGAAGACGGCGGCCGACGTCTTGGTGTCCACGTGCCCGGCGATGATCGAGGTGCCCTTCTCGCCGGGCGAGACGCCCTTGGCGTACCAGCCGACGAGGTTGGTGTCGCCGGCCGGCGGCGGCTGGAGCTGCCCCTTGTCGCCGATGGCGAGGTCGGTGAAGGGGGCGTCGACGGCGATGTCCGGGATCAGCAGGCGCACCGGTTTCGACCGGGGCAGGGCGGAGTCGGCCGCGCCGGTCGCGGGCGGGGCGGAGGAGGCGGTGGTGCCGGGATGCGCGGGCAGCGGGGGGCGGGAGGAGTCGGCGGACGTGTCGTTGCCGCCGACCAGGCTCACCGCCAGGATCAGCAGGGCCACGGCGCACAGCACCATCAGGCCGGAGCGGGAGCCCTGACCGGTCGTCGTCTCGTCGTCGGCCGGGGCGGGGGTGGGAGGGGTGACTGACATCGGGGACGACCTCACTGGGACACGGCGGCAGGACGGACACGAGGGGCGGCGGGGTGGGCGGGGGCGAGCCGGGCCGCCCCGTGGTTCCTGGGTGGCGGCCCGGCTGCTATGGCGCCCGGCACGGCTTACGCCACTCCGTGAGCCGACTTCTTGCGTCGGACGGCGTACAGGCCGGTCGCGGCGACGGCCAGGACGGCGAGCCCGCCCGCGGTCGTGGTCGGCGTGGCAAGTCCGCCACCGCCGGTGTGCATCCCGCCGCGCGGCTTCTCGTGCTCACCGCCGCCCCTGGAGCTCTCGCCCTCGTCCTGCTGGTAGGTCTGCGAGCCGCCCTCCTTGGACTCGCGGCCGCCGCCGTCCCAGTCGCCCTCGTTCACCGCGGCCAGCGCGCCGCCGCCGGTGTGCATGCCGCCACGGGGCTCGTCGTGCTTGCTTCCGTTGTCGTGCTCCTTGCCGGAGGACGCGTCGTCGTGGTTCCAGTCGCCCTCGGTCACCGCGGCCAGCGCGCCGCCGCCGGTGTGCATGCCGCCGCGCGGCTCGTCGTGCTTGCTTCCGTTGTCGTGCTCCTTGCTGTACGAAGAGTCGTCGTGGTCCCAGTCGCCGCCGGCCGCCGCGTAGGCGCCGGGAGCACCGAGGACGAAGACGGCCGAGGCCGCCGCCGTGGTCAGGAGCATCCGAGCAGAACGCATCTGTGGTTCCTTCCGTCACGGCCGGGCAGCTGGTGCTTCGTCAGCTGAGATGACCCGGCCCCGACGTGAATCACCGTCAGCCCGCCGTCCGTCTCGCACCACTCAAGGCGCTCAGCCGGGTGAACACGCCGCCCGTTCGGGTGCCGGGCCCGCTCCCCGCCGGGCCGCGAACTGGTCCGGACGGCTGTGGAGTTGGCCCGGCCCGGACGGGGTGTCACCCACCGGCGACCCGCCACCCCCGCCCACGCGGCCCCGGGGTCCGCTAGTCCTCCGGGTCCACGTGGGTCGGGTCCCGCACCTCGGCCTCCTGGCGCAGGGAGCCGGGAGCGGCCCGGTCCGGGGCGGCCTCGCTCTGTCCGGACTGGGGCGGCGGGGGCGGCTCGGTGTCGCCGGGCGCGCCCATGCCGGCGGCGGGCAGCCGCAGGGCGAGCAGGGCGACGTCGTCCCCGCGGGGCGCGATGCGCGCGAGCAGTTCGTCGCAGAAGTCGTCGACGCTCCACCTGTCCACCCGCCGGGCCAGTACGCCGGCATGGTGGCGGAGCTGGTCCATGCCCACGTCGATGGGACGGTCGCGGCTCTCGACCAGGCCGTCGGTGTAGAGCAGGAGGATGCTCTCCGGCGGGAGTTCCTCGCGGGTGTCGGGCCAGTTCAGGCCGAGGCGCAGGGTGGCGCTCATGCCGATGAGCGGGCCGTGGCCGCCCTCCAGGAAGCGCGTGCCGCCGTCCCGCGTGATCAGCAGCGGCGGCGGGTGTCCGGCGTTCACCCAGTGCAGCCGCCAGGGGCCGCCCTCGGCCCCTTCGACCCGCGCGAAGACGAGGGTGGCCATGGGCGCGTCGCTGGTGTTGGTCACTGCCTCGTCCAGACGGCGCATGATCACGCTGGGCGGCTCCTGGTGGTCCCAGGCCAGGGCGCGCAGCATGTTGCGGACCTCGGCCATGTGGGCGGCGGCCTGCAGGTCGTGTCCGACGACGTCCCCGATGACCAGGGCCATCACGCCGTCGCCCAGGAGGAAGGCGTCGTACCAGTCGCCGCCGACCTCCATCGCGCTCTCGGCCGGCCAGTAGCGGGCGGCCATCCGGAGGTGGTCGACCTGGGGAAGCGGGGTCAGGAGCTGGCGCTGCATGGTCTCGGCGACGTTTCGCTGCTCGTGGTAGAGCCGGGCGTTGTCCAGGACCAGTCCCACCCGGCGGCCGATGTCCGCCAGCAGGGCGACCTCGGCCTCGGTGTGGGCGGGGCGGTCCCCGGCGCGGCCCACGGTCAGGACGCCGTAGGACCGCTGCCGGGTGCGGAGGGGGATGGCGACTGCCGCGTGGCCGCCGAGCCGTTCGAACAGCACCCGGTGGGTGGCGGCGAGCGGGTGCTCCGGGTCCCGGAACAGGTCGTCGGCCTTCAGCGGGACGGGCCGGTCGCCGTTGATGAGCAGGGTGAGCGCGGCGCGGGCCTGGTCCGGCAGCGAGGCCATGGGCCCACGCAGGGCTCTGGCCCGGTCCGGCCGGGTGCTGCTGCGTACCGCCACCCGTTCCAACAGGTCCGACTGACCCGGGTAGACGTCGACCGCCGCCCACTGGCCCAGTTCCGGCACCAGCAGCCGCACGAGCCGGCGCAGGGTGGTGGAGGTGCGCTCGGTGGGGACCAGCACGGTGGAGATCTCGGCGACCAGGTGCAGCTGGGCGGTGAGTGCCTCCAGCGCGGTGGTCCGCGCCTCGGTCTCCTCGGCGGCGCTGCGGTGCAGGCTGAAGTCGTGGAAGACGAGCACCAGCCCTTCCTGCCGTCCGCCGCGGACGAGGGGGGTGGTGGCCCAGATGACGGGGACCGTGGTGCCGTCGGCCCGCTGGAAGTACTCGTCGCTGCCCTCCTCGGCGGGCGCCCCGTGCAGCGGGCGGCGCAGCGCGCACCGCTCGCGCGGTACGGGGCTGCCGTCGGCGTACCGGTGCAGGAGGTCGTGGGCGTCGCGCCCGAGCATCTCCTGCTCCGACCGTCCCAGCAGCTGCTCGGCCCAGGGGTTCACCGAGGTGATCCGGGCGGTGGGGCCGAGGGTGACGACGCCGGTGCCGAGGGCGCGCAGGACGGCACGGGAGAAGTCGGGCTCCACGTCTTCCGGCACGCCGTGCGCCTCGGCGGCCGCCCGGTGCGCCTCGGCGGCCGTGTCGTGTCCTGGTTCCTCGCCGTCCTGGTGGCCCGCCCAGCGTGATGTCACGACCCTCACAGCCTTCCGATGCCGTCCGTCCCGCCAGGTTCCCCGCGGGGCGGTGATGAACCGCTCCGCCCGCGCGGCCGAGGGGAGGGTCGCGGGTGGATAATCCGGTCGCCCGGCCCGGCCGGTGTCCCGTAGGTTCACGTGATGTCCGAACTTCGAACCGATCGTCTCGTGCTCCGCGGCTGGCGGGCGTCCGACCTGGACCCGTGGGCGGCGATGAACGCCGATCCGGTGGTCCGCGAGTACTTCCCCGAGGTCCTGACCCGGGCGCAGAGCGAGGCGTCCGTGGCCCGCTTCCAGGCCGACCTCGACCGGCGGGGCTGGGGCTGGTGGGCGGTGGAGATCGCCGCCACCGGCGAGTTCATCGGCTTCGCCGGGCTCGATCCCGTGGAGGACGGCATGCCGTTCACCGGGGTGGAGGCGGGCTGGCGCCTGGCCCGCCCGGCCTGGGGGAACGGCTTCGCCACCGAGGCCGCGCGGGCCGCGGTGACCCACGCCTTCGAGGAACTCGGGCTGCCGGAGGTCCTCGCGGTGACCGCGGCCGGCAACCGGCGGTCGCGGGCGGTGATGGACCGCCTGGGCATGACCTACGACCCGGCCGACGACTTCGACGACCCGGAGATCCCCGAGGGCCCCCTGCGCCGCTCCGTCGTGTACCGCCTCCGGTCCAGGGACCACCGGCCCGGCGGGCTGTAGCGGGGGGCCGGCCGGTGGACGGCGGTGTCCCGTCACCGCGCGGGACGGGACCGCCGCCCCGCACGCCGGTGACGCGCCACGGCCCGCAGCGGAACGCGCCGCCGCACCGGCGGGTGCCGGGCCACCGGACAGCTCCGGCCCGCCGCCACCCACGCACCTCTCACGACACCGCCCTGCGCTTGCCCGGCCTGCACGCGCCTGCCGCGCGACCGCCGAGAGCCAGTCCCGCCACCGCGCGGGCAGGTGCTGCGCACCGCCCGGAGCGGCGCCCCGTCACCACACAGGCAGGTGCTGCGCCACCACGCAGAGCAGGGCCTCCGCCGGCACGGGCGACCGTCGCCTCCGGGCGGTCCCGCCGCCACGCGCGGGGCGCACCCTCACGGGCAGGCCGGACGGGGCCGGGCCGGGCGGGTCAGGCCGGGTGGCCGAGGGCGGCCGTGCCGTTCAGGTCGCCGCGAGTCCCACGGCGGCCCTCATGCGCTTGCCGACCGGCTCCCGGTGCACCTCGAAGCTCTCGCAGACGGCCATGACGATCTCCAGCCCGTGCCGGCCGACCCGGGTGGGGTCCGCGGGCCCGGGCACCGGGAGCACCGGCGCGCTGTCCCACACCGTGACCTCCACCCGGTCCTCGGCCAGTTCGAGATCGACCAGCGAGGGGCCGGGCGCGTATTTGCACGCGTTCGTCAGCAGTTCGCTGACCACCAGTTGCACCACTTCCACCGTGCGTTCGGACACCTGCGCACCCTGCGCCGCGCGCACGCGTGCCAGAAACCGCCGGGCCAGTTCCCGGCCTCTGGCGATGTCGCCGGGCATGCCCGGATACTCCGCCGAAACCTTGACCGAGCCGTCCTTCAGCCGGTCCCCCGTACGGGCAGCCCCATCCATCCGATCCGCCCTCTTCCTGAGCCTTGACCGCTACGCCGACCCGTCTACCCCCGAATCCGGCAAACATCACCCGCCCCACGGAGTCGTGCGGCGCACAGGCCTCAGGTGTCCGTCGGACGCAGGACCAGGCAGAGGAAGCCCAGGCAGTCCCGATAGCCCCGCAGCCACCCGTCACGGTGGGCGGTGGCCGTCTCCAGCGCCTGCGCGCGGTCGGGATCGGCGGGGTGGTCCAGGGCCCACGCGGCCAGTGCCCCGGTCCAGGCCCACTCGTAGTCGTCGAGTTCCCGGCGGGTACTGATGTGCCCGCCCACGGGCGTCCAGCCGTCCGCGACGACCCGGTCCAGGGTGGTCGGCAGGTCGTCGAGGTCACCGAGGCTCTCGACGGCCTCGGGGGACGGCTCGCGTTCCCAGAATCCGTCGCCGACCAGGACACGTCCGCCGGGCGCCAGGTGCTCGCGTGCGGCGGCGAGGGTGGCGGGCAGGCCGCCGAACGCGTGCGTGGAGCCGACGCAGAGGACCAGGTCGAAGCCGTGCGGGGCGGCGAACCGCGCGGCGTCCTCATGGTGCAGCGTCAGACGGTCCGCCACCCCGAGCCGGGCCGCGGCCCCACGGGCGTGGTCGAGCGCGCTCGCGGAGACGTCCACGCCCTCGGCCGTGAGACGTGGATGCCCGGCGAGAGCCCGCAGCAGCCACTCGGCGCCGCCGCAGCCCAGGTCGAGGACGCGTGCGCCGTCACCGGGGACCGCGTGGGCGAGGAGCCGGCGTACCGAGTCGTCGTCGAGCGGTGCCGCGATCGGATGGTGGGCATGGGCGAGCCGGGAGATCTGCTGACGGTCCACCGGGGGAGCCTCGCACGGCGGCCCGGAGGGCGCACCCGGTTTCCCGGGCCGCCCGCCCGGCACGCGTGCGGCCGGACGCCGGCGGAATGCGGCACCGCCGGACTCGGCGGAATGCGGCACCGTCCGACTCGGCGGAATCCGGGGCTGGCCGGCGTCGGGCGGGTGGCGGATCCTGGTGACCACGTCGTCGAGCCGGGTGGCCGCCGGGGCCGCACGGCCGGAGTGGGGGGTGGCCACGTGGTGCAGGACGGACGGGTCTCCGCGCGGAAGGCCGACCGGGGCCGGGCCGGGCCGGCGTGCCCGGTCGACCGGGCGGCGGACGGGACCTGGCGGGTGCACGATTTCGCCGTCGCGCGGGCGCTGCTGCGCGGTCCCGGCACCGTACAGGCCGGTCTCGGCATCGAGACGGTGGAGAAGCTCCCGCCGCGCGTCCGCCGGCCCGTGCTCTACCGGGACGGCCCCGAGCACCGGGAGCACCGCAGGCAGACCGCCCGCTACTTCACTCCCCGCCGGGTGGACGAGCACTACCGCGAGCCGATGGTCCGGATCGCCGAGGAGCAGCTGGCCGTTCTGCGCTCGGCCGGCGAGGCCCCGCTCTCCGACCTCGCCTTCGGTCTGGCCGTCGGCGTGGTGAGCGAGGTCGTCGGGCTGCGGTACAGCAGGCCCGGCATCCGCCGCAGGCTGGAGCGGTTCTTCCCGGAGGAGTTCGGCGAGCCGGGACTGACCAGTGTCCGGGGTCTGTACTGGCTGGTGCGGCAGAACACCAACTGGCTGCGCATCCACCTGGCCGACGTGCGCCCCGCCGTCCGCGCGCACCGCCGCCGCGAGCACGACGACCTGATCTCCCACCTGATCGCGGAGGGCTGCTCGGACGTCGAGATCCTCGGCGAGTGCCTGACCTTCGCCGCGGCGGGCATGGTCACCACGCGCGAGTTCGTGTGCCTGGCCGCCTGGCACCTGTTCTCGGACGCCGAGCTGCTCGGCCACTACCGGTCGGCGGACGAGACCGGGCGGCTGGCCGTGCTCCAGGAGCTGCTGCGGCTGGAGCCCGTCATCGGGAGCCTGCGCAGGCGGGCGACCGGGCCGGTGGAGCTGTCCTGCCCCGACGGGCCGGTGACGGTGTGCCCCGGCGAGTACGTCGAGGTCCACCTGGACGACGCCAACGCGGACCCGAAGGCCGTGGGCGAGGAGCCGCTGCTCGTCCGCCCGCAGCGGGCCGGGGCGGTCGGCGCGGGGCTCTCCTTCGGCGACGGGCCGCACCGGTGCCCCGGGGCGCACATCGCCCTGCTGGAGACCGACGTGTTCCTCAGCCGCCTGTTCGCCCTCGACGGCGTCCGGATGAGCGGTGGGCCGCGCGTCGCCTTCCAGGAGGCCATCGACGGCTACGAGATCCGCGACCTGACCGTGGCGCTCCCCCGGGCCGGCCGCGGCTGACCGGCCCGGGGACCGACGTACGGCGTCGGCGCCGCGGTGTCAGCCGCCCAGGGCGCCGAGGACGACGAGCTTGGCCTCGTCCTGCACCTGGCGCAGGTGATCCGCGCCGAGGAAGGACTCGCCGTAGATCTTGTAGACGTCCTCGGTGCCGGAGGGGCGGGCCGCGAACCAGGCGTTCTCGGTGGTCACCTTGATGCCGCCGATGGGGGCGCCGTTGCCGGGTGCCTCGGTGAGCACGGCGGTGACCGGCTCCCCGGCGAGGGTGTCGGCCGTGACCTGGGCCGGGGACAGCCTGGCCAGGCGGGCCTTCTCCTCGCGGGTGGCGGGAGCGTCGATGCGGGCGTAGGCGGGGTCGCCGAACCGGGCGGTGAGCGCGGCATAGTGCTCGGAGGGGGTCTTGCCGGTGACGGCGGTGATCTCGGAGGCGAGCAGCGCGAGGATGATGCCGTCCTTGTCGGTGGTCCACACGGAGCCGTCCCGGCGCAGGAACGACGCCCCCGCGGACTCCTCGCCGCCGAAGCCGAGGGAGCCGTCGACCAGTCCGTCCACGAACCACTTGAAGCCCACGGGTACTTCGACCAGGCGGCGGCCGAGGTCGGCGGCGACCCGGTCGATCATGCCGGAGGACACCAGCGTCTTGCCCACGCCCGCGCCGGCCGGCCAGTCGGCGCGGTGGGCGTAGAGGTAGGCGATGGCGGTGGCGAGGTAGTGGTTGGGGTTCATCAGGCCGGCGTCCGGGGTGACGATGCCGTGCCGGTCGGCGTCGGCGTCGTTGCCGGTGGCGATGTCGAAGCGGTCGCGCCCCTGGATGAGGGAGGCCATGGCGTGCGGCGACGAGCAGTCCATGCGGATCTTGCCGTCCCAGTCCAGCGTCATGAACCGCCAGGTCGGGTCGGCGAGCGGGTTGACCACCGTCAGGTCGAGGCGGTGCTGCTCGGCGATCCGGCCCCAGTAGGCGACGGAGGCGCCGCCCAGCGGGTCCGCGCCGATCCGCACGCCCGCCGAGCGGATCGCGTCGAGGTCCAGGACGCTCGGCAGGTCGCGGACGTAGGCGTCGAGGAAGTCGTGGCGGCCGGTGCCGGGGGCGGCGAGCGCCCGCGCGTACGGGATGCGCCGTACGTCCTTCAGTCCGGCCGCGATGATCTCGTTGGCCCGGTCCTGGATCCAGGAGGTGGCGTCCGAGCCCGCGGGGCCGCCGTTGGGCGGGTTGTACTTGAACCCGCCGTCGGCGGGCGGGTTGTGCGAGGGGGTGACGACCACGCCGTCGGCGAGGCCCGAGGTGCGGCCCCTGTTGTGGGTGAGGATGGCGTGGGAGACCGCCGGGGTGGGGGTGTAGCCGTCCGCGCTGTCGATGAGCACGGTCACGTCGTTGGCGGCGAACACCTCCAGTGCGGTGACCCTCGCGGGCTCGGACAGGGCGTGGGTGTCGGCGCCCAGGAAGAGCGGGCCGTCGGTGCCCTGTGCCGAGCGGTACTCGCAGATGGCCTGGCTGGTGGCGGCGATGTGGTCGTCGTTGAACGCCGCCACCAGCGACGAGCCCCGGTGCCCGGACGTACCGAAGGCCACGCGCTGGGCGGGCTCGCCGGGGTCCGGGTGCAGGGCGTAGTAGGCCGTCACCAGCCTGGCGACGTCGATCAGGTCCTCGGGGCCGGCCGGCCGGCCGGCTCGGTCGTGCTGCATGCGCCCACTCCTCCGCATAGGTCGGGACTTCGCTCGCGAGTCCCATCTTCCCCTGTCCGCGGAGTGGTGCCGTGCGTGGCGTCCGGTGTCAGATCCGGCCACCGGTGAGGCGGGTGAGGGGCCCGTGCGCGTGCCGTCCGGCGCGGCGGCCCACCGCGTAGGAGGCGGCGCTCAGGGCGGTGAGGCCGGCGCCCACGCCGGCGGCGACGAGCTTGCGCTGGGCGACCACCGTCCATGCCGTCTTCGCCGTGGCCGCGACCTGTTCCGAGGTGGTGACGACGGCCTGCCGGCCGGCCGCGACGCTCTTGGCCGCCGTCTGCACGGCACCGTTGGCGGCGTCGACGGAACGCTGGGCACCGGCCTTGGCCGTCGTCGCGGCCTCACTCGCCTTGCCCGCGGCGGCCTGTCCCGCCCGTGCGGCGGGCGCGGTCGCCTGCTCGGCGGCGCCGCGCGCCTTGGACTCGGCGGTCCGCGTACTGGTGGGCTTCTTGTTCGTGTCCTTGTTCGGATCGCTCATGGACACCGCCTTGCCCCTCACCGCGGTGGCAAACACGAACGCCCCTCGCGGCCGCCCAACGGGACGCGGGCGTCGGGGTCCTGACGCACCGAAGGGCGAGGCGGCCATCGGGGCGGCAGGGCCGAAGACCGGCGGTGACCCCTGTGGCGCGGTTTCCGCACCCACGGCTGCCGCGGCCGGGCGAAACGGCGGGCTAGCTCCGGGCGGGCAAGGCGCGTGAGAGGGCGCTCATGCTGATGTCGACGACTGTGCGGAGCTGCTGCCGGCTCGCCCCGGTCCTGCTCATCACGGCCAGCGACTGGTTGACCGCCGTCATGTGAACCGCGAAGTCGTCGGCCTCGTCCTCGGCCAACCGCGCGGCGTCCAAGGCGGTCCGCAGCCGCGCACGCTGCAAGCTTAGGGCTTCGACCGCGCGTGCGGCGATGGCGGGGCCGAGCACCGGTGCCGCCATCGCGGTCTGGGCGATCAGGCATCCGTCGGGTACGTCGGGGTCGGCGATGCGCTCCAGGGTGACCTCGAAGAACGCCCGTACCGCCCGGAGCGGTTCCTCGGACGCCCGGGACAGCGCATGGTCGTACCTGCTTCCGTACCGCGCGGCATAGCGGTCCAGGCAGCGCAGGTAGAGCGACTCCTTGTCACCGAACGAGGAGTAGAGGGAACTCCGGTTCAATCCGGTCGTCCTGGAGAGGTCGTCGAGAGATGTGTCGGCGTATCCGGCCCGCCAGAACTGGACCATCGCCGCGTCGAGCGCGGTGTCCACGTCGAACTGCTTCTTCCCGGCCATCACGCATGCACCTCGTTCTCGGACCGGTCGTTGCGGCCCTGCCCATCCTATCTTGAACCAATCGGTTCAAGATGCAGTAGGCTCGGGACATGACCGACGACGCCACAGCCCCCAGCAGCTCCTGCGATCAGAACCCGGTCCCCGGGTTGCCGCTGTACGACCTTGCGGGTTTCACCCACCGCTGGGTCGACGCGGAAGGAATCCGGCTGCACGCCGTGGAAGGCGGCCGGCCGGCCGGTCCCACCGTCGTCCTGCTCGCCGGGTTCCCGCAGACCTGGTGGGCTTGGCGAAAGGTGATGCCGGGGCTCGCCGCGCGATTCCGGGTGATCGCGATCGATCTGCCGGGGCAGGGCCACTCCGAGCGCCCCCGAGGGGGCTACGACACGCACACCGTCGCTTCGCGTGTCCAGACCGCGCTGACCGCGCTCGACGTGCCGAAGTACTGGCTGGTCGGCCACGACGTCGGGGCCTGGGTCGCCTTCTCGCTGGCCCTGAAGTACGAAGAGCGCCTGCACGGTGTCGCTCTGCTTGACGCCGGCATCCCCGGAATCACCCTGCCGGACTCCATTCCGACGGATCCCGACCGGGCCTGGAAGACCTGGCACTTCGCCTTCCACCTGGTGCCCGAACTCCCCGAGACCCTGCTCACCGGTCGCGAGCGTGACTACGTCGACTGGTTCCTGAAGGTCAAGACTCTGTCCCCGGACACCTTCGACGGCGCCGAGATCGACCATTACGCCGCCGCCGTCGCGGCCGAGGGAGGTCTTTCGGCGTCTCTCGCCTACTACCGCGACGCCGCGGAATCGGCGCGCAGGAACCACGACGCTCTCGAACGAGGGCACCTGACCGTCCCGGTCCTGGGAGTCTCCGGCTCCCACGGCTCGATCCCCGACATGGCCGCCTCCATCGGCCCGTGGGCAGCGAACGCGACCGGCGCCGTGATCCCACAGGCCGGACACTTCATTCCCGACGAGCAGCCCGAGGCGACCGTGAAGGTGCTGACCGCGTTCATCGATCACGAGCGTGCCGAGTAGTCCGCCACGCGCCGAACGGCCCGGTCACGGACGACGGCCCGTCAGCGGCCCGGGCCGGGCAGCTCCCGCGGCTCGATCCGCTCCTCCACCGCCGTGTCGCCGTCGCGGACGACCACGTAGGCGCCCTTGCCCGGGACTTCGGTGACCGCCTCGGCCAGTTCGGTGCCGCGGTAGACGAGGCCGACCCCGTCGTCCGTGCAGTGGGCCGTCGGGAGGGTGCCGTCGGCGACGAGGCGGTGGATCAGGGGACGGCGGCCCGGGTCGACGTCGTAGTGGACGCCGTTGCCGTACGGCAGGAAGTCCAACGCGTCGGTGATCGGACGCAGTTCGGGACCGAAGGAGTCGGTGGCGCCGCCCCGGAACCAGCACAGGGAGCCCGCGCTCACGCCGCTGAGCACGACGCCCGCCTCCCACGCCTTGCGCATGACCCGGTCGAGGCCGTGCACGCGCCACACGGCGAGCAGGTTGGCCACCGAGCCGCCCATGACCCAGACGACGTCCTGGGCGAGCACGGTCTCCTCGACGTCCTCGACGTTGGGCATGGGAAACAGGTGCAGCGGCGTCAGATCGAACCCGGCGACCCGGGCGGCCTCCGTCATGCGGGCGGTGACGTGCTCGGCGTCCCCTATGGCGGTGCCCACGTACAGGACGCGGGGGCGCCGGCCGTGCGCGCCCGAGAGGTCCACCGCGTGATGGACCAGGGCGTCGAAGGCCACCATGGTCCGGCCGCCCGCGCGATGGCCGCCCGAGGTGGCGAGGATCGTGGGCTGCGGTGCCGTCATGGCGGTGATCCTAACGACGGCTCGACGGCGGCAGCTGGGCCGGGCTCACCTGCTCGCCCAGTACCTCCGCCATGAACTGCACGAGCCAGCGCTGGGCCGGGCTGCGCGAGGACTCGTGCCGCGCGTACAGGGCGATCTCGATCGGTTCGGTCTCGAACGGCAGCCGCACCAGGCGCACCCGGTGGGACGCGGTGAAGACCTCGCCGACGTACTCGGGGACGATGGCCACCAGGTCGGTCTGCTCCAGCAGGTAGGGCAGCATCGAGAAGCGGGTGGCGTCCACGGCCACCCGCTCCAGGAGCCCGTGCGCGCCCAGCAGTGCCCGGGGCGTGACGTGGCCGCTCGGTCCGAACACCGTCGCGTGATGCTCGGCGGCGAGGTCCTCCGGCGTGACCGCGTCGCCGCGTACGCGGGGATGGTCGGCCGCGACCATCAGGACGTAGCGCTCGCGGAAGAGCGGGATGCGCACGGTG
The DNA here is from genome assembly GCF_033406955.1 of Streptomyces violaceoruber. Taxonomy (NCBI): domain Bacteria; kingdom Bacillati; phylum Actinomycetota; class Actinomycetes; order Kitasatosporales; family Streptomycetaceae; genus Streptomyces; species Streptomyces violaceoruber. Next base: position 397,117 of record NZ_CP137734.1, read on the forward strand.
AGGTGCGAGGTGATCACCGGGGTGGCCACGAACGCGTCGAGGTCGCCGCGGCGCAGCTGGCCCTCGGCGTCCTCCACGTCGAAGGGGCGGACGGTGAAGGACACGCCCGGCGCCCGCTCGCGCGCGGTGGCCACGAGCCTCGGCAGCAGCGTCGCCTCACCGAGGTCGGACAGGGCGATGGTGAACCGGCCCGACATGCTCCCGGCGTCGAAGAGGTCGCCCTGGCGGACCGTCCCGTCGATCTCGGCCAGCGCGCGCTGGAGCGGCAGGTACAGCCGCCGTGCGCCGGCGGTGGGGGTCAGCCCGCGTCCGTTGCGGCGGAACAGCTCGTCGTCGAAGTGCCGCCGCAGCTTGCCCAGGCTGTAGCTGACGGTGGGCTGCGTGACGTGGAGCGTCTCGGCGGTGGCCGTGACGCTGCCCGTCTCGTAGAGCAGTACGAACACGCGGGCCAGGTTGAGATCGAAGGTGCCCATATCGATTGACTCTATATCGGAGTGGCGAAACATCTATTGGTGCCCATGTCGCGGCGTGCCTAGCGTGTGCCGCGTCACTTCGAAAGGAACGTCCGTGCCATCCGTGCGTCGTGTCTCCCACGAGTTCCTGGAGCGCCAGGGGCTCACCACCGTCTTCGGCAATCCGGGCTCCAACGAGCTGCCCTTCCTCGCCGGGCTGCCCGACGGCTTCCGCTACGTCCTCGGTCTGCACGAGGGCGCCGTCGTCGGGATGGCGGACGGGTACGCCCAGGCGACCGGCCGCCCGGTGCTGGTCAACCTGCACGCCGCCTCCGGTTCCGGCAACGCCATGGGCGCCCTGACGAACGCCGTCGCCTCCCGTACACCGCTCGTGGTGGTGGCCGGGCAGCAGGTGCGCCCCGCCATCGGCCCCGAGGCCAACCTGGCCAGCGTCGACGCCCCCGCCCTGATGAAGCCGCTGGTCGGCTGGGCGGCGGAACCGGCGTGTGCCGGGGACGTGCCGCGTGCGCTCGCCCAGGCCGTCTTCGAGGCGCGGCTCCAGCGCCGGCCGACCTACCTCTCCGTGCCGTACGACGACTGGTCGGCCGACGTCGACGACAACGCCCTGGCCGTGCTCGACCGGCGGGTGCTGCGGGCCGCGGTGCCCGGCGGCGAGCAGCGCCGGTGGCTCGTGGAGCAGGTCGCCTCGGCCCGGCGCCCCGTGCTCGTGCTGGGCGGCGACATCGACTCGGCCGGCCGGTTCGACGACGCGGTGCGGCTGGCCGAGCGGCTGGGCGGTCCGGTGTGGGCGGCGCCCTCGCAGTTCCGGCTGCCGTTCCCCAACCGGCATCCGCTGTTCCGGGGCGTGCTGCCCGCCGGCATCGCGCCGGTCTCGGCGGCCTTCGAGGGCCACGACCTGGTGCTCGTGCTGGGCGCGCCGGTCTTCCGCTACCACGAGCACCTCCCCGGCCGGTACCTGCCCGAGGGCACCCGGCTGATCCAGGTGACCGAGGACGCGTCCGCCGCGGCGCGGGCGCCGATGGGCGAGGCACTGGTGGCCGACCCGGGTGCCGTCATCGACGTACTCCTGGAGGCGCTCGGCGCCGCCGACCGGCCCGCGGGTCCCTACCGGCCGGTGCCCGAGCCGCTCACCGCCGAGGGCCCGGCGCTCCATCCGGAGCAGGTCTTCGCCGCGCTGCGCGAGGAGATGCCCGAGGACACCGCGTACGTCGTCGAGTCGACGTCGACCAACGCGGCGTGGTGGCGCCAGACGGACCTGCGCCGCCAGGGCTCCTACTACTTCCCGGCGGCCGGCGGCCTCGGTTTCGGGCTGCCCGGCGCGGTGGGCGTGGCGATGGCGCAGCCCGGACGGCCGGTGGTCGGCGTGATCGGGGACGGCTCGGCCAACTACGGCATCACCGCCCTTTGGACGGCCGCGCAGCACCGGGTCCCGCTCACCGTCGTCCTGCTGCGCAACGGCGCGTACGGGGCGCTGCGCTGGTTCGGCGGGCTGCTCGGTGTGCCGGACGCGCCGGGACTCGACATCCCCGGCCTCGACTTCACCCGCATCGCGGAGGGCTACGGCGTCCGCGCCCAGCACGTCGGCTCGGTGGCCGAGCTGCGCGCCGCACTCGCCGAGACGCCCGAGCACCCCCGGCTGATCCAGGTCGACACGGCGCTGACCACGCCCTCCTGAACCGACTCGCGACACCACACCGAAGATCACGACGAGAGGGAAGACGATGACACTCCTGGACAGCGCCGTCTGGGGCGGGAAGTTCTCCAGCGACGGCTGGCAGGGCTCCCCCACCGAGCAGCCGGTGACCGAGCCCGCCACCGGCGACCGGCTCGGCACGGTGGGCCTGGCCTCGGCCGAGGACGTGAACCGCGCCGCCGCCCGGGCCGCCGAGGCGCAGCGCACATGGGCGGCGACCTCGCCGCAGCGGCGGGCGGCCGTGCTGCGCCGTGCGGGTGAGCTGTTCACCGAGCACGCCGCCGAGATCGAGGACTGGCTGGTGCGCGAGGCCGGCTCGGTGCGGTCCAAGGCGGCCTTCGAGGCGGGGCTGGCGATCGGCGAGTGCTTCGAGTGCGCGGGGCTGCCGACCCATCCCCAGGGCGAGGTGCTCACCTCGGAGGACGCCCGCTGGTCGCTCGCCCGGCGCCGCCCCGCCGGCGTCGTCAGCGTGATCGCGCCCTTCAACTTCCCGCTCATCCTCGGCCTGCGTTCGGTGGCTCCCGCGCTGGCGCTCGGCAACTCCGTGCTGCTGAAGCCGGACCCGCGCACCGCGGTGAGCGGCGGTGTCGTCATCGCCCGGATCTTCGAGGAGGCGGGGCTTCCGGCCGGTGTCCTGCACCTGCTGCCGGGCGACGGGTCGGTCGGCCGGGCGGTCGTGGAGGCGCCCGAGGTGCGGGTGATCTCGTTCACCGGTTCCACTCCGGTCGGGCGGGCCATCGGCGAGCAGGCCGGGCGGCTGCTGAAGCGGGCGCACCTGGAGCTGGGCGGCAACAACGCGCTGGTCGTGCTGCCCGGCGCGGACGTGGCGAAGGCGGCGTCGGCGGGCGCGTTCGGCTCGTATCTGCACCAGGGGCAGATCTGCATGACGACCGGCCGGCACATCGTGCACGAGTCGCTGGTGGAGGAGTACACCGCCGCGCTCGCCGCCAAGGCCGAAGCGCTGCCGGTGGGCGACCCGGCGCGGGAGGACGTGGCGCTGGGGCCGATCATCGACCGGCGGCAGCTGGAGCGGGTGCACGGCATCGTCACCGACAGCGTCGCGGCGGGCGCGAAGGTCGCCGCGGGCGGCGAGATCGACGGCGCCGGCTACCGCGCCACCGTCCTGACCGGCCTGACGACGGACATGCCGGCCTGGCGCGAGGAGATCTTCGGCCCGGTCGCGCCCGTCATCTCCTTCGCCACCGCGGAGGAGGCCGCACGGATCGTCAACGACTGCGAGTACGGGCTCTCCGTCGGCATCCTCGGCGACGTCGGTACGGCGATGAAGCTCGCCGACCGGATCGACTCCGGCAAGGTGCACATCAACGAGCAGACGGTCAGCGACGAGCCCAACGCCCCCTTCGGCGGGGTCAAGGCCTCCGGCACCGGCTCCCGCTTCGGCGGCGCCGCGGCCAACGTCGAGGCGTTCACCGAGACCCAGTGGCTCACGGTCCGCCCCGACATCGCCGACTACCCGTTCTGATCCCTCCGGTCCCCCGCACCGGTCCCACCCGGCCGCCCCGGCCGGTCCTGCTCCGCTCACTCACACCCGTCCCCCGGGGGGAGAGTCACCATGGCTTCCACCACCACGTCCGGCACGCCCGCGCAGACCGGCCGCGCCGTCGGCGGCACCTGGACGGTGATCCTGTGCTGGATCACCGTCCTGCTGGAGGGCTACGACCTCGTCGTCCTCGGCGCCATCATCCCCACCCTGCTCAAGACCCACCACCTCGGCATGACCGCGGGCGACGCGACCACCATCGCCACGCTCTCGCTGGTGGGCGTCGCCATCGGCGCGGTGTGCGTCGGTCCGCTGGCCGACCGGCTGGGCCGGCGTCGCCTGCTCATCGGTTCGGTCGTGCTCTTCTCGGTCCTCACCGTCGTGGTGCCGCTGGCGAACTCCGTCGCGATGTTCGCCGCGCTGCGGCTCCTCGCCGGTCTGGGTCTGGGCGCCTGCATGCCGGTCTCGCTCACGATGATGGCCGAGCACATGCCGGCCAGTCGCCGGGCGCGGGCCAGCACCCTGACGATGACCGGCTACCACACCGGTGCGGTGATCACCTCGTTGCTGGCCCTCCAGGTGACCGACAACTGGGAGATCCTCTTCTATCTGCTCGGCGTCGTCGGCCTGGTGATCGCCGCGATCCAGTGGTTCAAGCTGCCGGAGTCGGCGGCCTTCGAGCGGGCCAGGCGGGACGGAGCGCAGCGGGTGCCGTTCACCGAGCTGCTCAAGCCGGCCTACCTGCGCGCGGGCATCGGCATCTGGGTCGCCTCGTTCATGGGCCTGCTGCTGGTCTACGGCCTCAACACCTGGCTGCCCAAGCTGATGAACGACGCGGGCTACCCCGTGCCGACGGCCGTGACCCAGCTCCTGGTGCTCAACATCGGCGGCGTCGTCGGCCTGGTCCTGGGCGGGTACGTCGCCGACCGGCGGGGCATCAAGGGCACCACCATGGTCTGGTTCGCCGTCTCGGTGCTCATGCTGGGGTGCCTGAGCGTCAAGATGGCGAGTGACCTGCTGCTCAACGTCGTGGTCTTCTTCACCGGCGTGTTCGTCTTCTCGGCCATGGTGCTCGTCTACGCGTACGTGACGCACTTCTATCCGGCGTCCGTGCGCGGCACCGCGCTCGGCTCGGCGTCCGGAATCGGCCGGATCGGCTCGATCGTCGGCCCGTCGATCACCGGCGCGCTGGTCGCGTCGGGGGTCGGGCACCCGTGGGGCTTCTACTTCTTCGCCGCGGTGGCGGTCCTCGGCTTCCTGGCCGTACTGACGCTGCCGCGCGGCGGGGCCGAGCCGGCCGGGGCCGCGGCTGCCGCGCCGCCCGCCGCGCCGGCCGGGTGACGCCCTGAGGACATGAGAAACGGGAGCAGTGGGCCGCGGCCCGCTGCTCCCGTCGCTGTCCGGAGGGGGTGACTCAGTCCTTGTCGACCTTCTGGCCCAGCACCTTGCCGTTGGCCGCGTCGACGGTGACGGTGGTCTTGTTCCAGTTGCTCTTGTCGACCACGTCGACGCCCCAGACGACCTGCTGGTCGTCGTTGTCGCCGAGTTCGACGTGGGTGACGGTGCCCTTGGCCTTGGCGGTGGCCGCCTTGACCGCCTGCTCCGGCGTCTGCTTGGCCTTGTCCAGCCACTCGGTGACCTGGGTCTTGTCGTCGGGGTCCTGGTCCGGGTCGACCATGGTGCGGAAGACCTTGCCGTTCACCGCGTCGATGTCGATGCGGTGCAGGGTGCCGTCGGACTGGGCGACCTTGGCCTCCCACTCCGGGGCGCCCTCGCTGGGTGCGGGGTTCGGCATGCTGGGGCTCGCCGTACCGGTCGGGGAGCCGGTCGGCGACGCGGTGGCGTCGGCCTTCACGCGCTTGAGTTCGAGGTCCACGAGCTTGCCCTCGGGGACCTCCTTCACGGCGGTGTCGGCGGCCTTGTCCCAGGTGACCTTCATCGCGGAGACGAGGTCCTTGCGCTCGGTCTGGTCCTCGTTCATCGAGGGAGAGCCGGTGGGGGACGGGGACTGGGTATCGGTGCCGGTCGGGGAGGGGGACTCGGTCTGAGCCGCCTCCGCGACGCTGGAACGGGTCGTATCGGCGTTGGTGCAGGCCGTCAGCAGCAGGGCGGAGGCGCCCAGGGCACCGACCACGGCCAGCGAACGCAAGGGGGGAAGTCGTCGTGCAGAGCTCATGATGCTGTCCGTAACCGCTCCGTCACGCAGACACACCGGACCGGTATGAAAATCACCCTATTGGCCGGGGTGGGGCGACGTCCCGTGGGCGGCGGGACCGGGAGCCTTCAGCGCGCCCGCACGAACTCCACCCGGCCGCCTCCCGTGGCGGCCACCGGGCACCGGGGCAGCGTCCGGATCCCGCCCCCTTCCAGCCACTCCCGGTACGCGGTGGACTGACGGGCGGCCTCCCAGTACGCGTCCTCCAGGGCGGGGAAGACGGCGTCCAGCTCGGCCCGGGTGCGGGCGGCCAGCAGCAGGCGTACGCCGAGGGGGTCGCCGTACAGGCGCCGCACCGCCGTGTCGGGGCGGGACTGGGAACTGGGCTGGCAGACCGTGACGACCTCGCCGGTGGCGACCAGGGAGGCGGCCGTGTGGTAGTCGCCGTGCAGCACCCGGGGGTTGAGGCCGACGGCGCGCAGCATGCGGTGCACGCCGTCCCATTCGCCGTCGACGGTGGGGTCGACCATCCACCGGTCGTCGGCGAGGTCGGCGAGGCGGACGACGGGCCGGGCGGCCGCGGGGTGGTCGGCGGGCAGCATGACGAACTGCGGTTCGCGCTCGACCAGGACGCGCAGCCGCAGGTCCTCGGGGATGTGCAGCGCACAGCCCTCGACCTCGTGCACGAAGGCGACGTCGAGCTGCCCGTCGGTCACCCGGCGCAGCAGCGCGTTGGCGGAGACGTCCATCTGCAGGGTCGGTTCCAGGCCCGGCCGTCTGAGCCGGCGCAGCCAGCCGGCCAGGGCCCGGCTGGCCGTGGAGCCGACCCGCAGCCTGCTGTCGCCGCCGGCCGCGGCGGCGCGGGCCTCACGGACCAGGGTGTTCATGTCGGTCAGCAGCGGACGGGCCCGGCCGAGCACCGTCCGGCCGAGCGGGGTGGGGCGGCAGCCGGTGCGCTCCCGGGTGAACAGCGGTCCGCCCAGGGCCTGTTCGATGCGGGTCAACTGAGTGCTCAACGTGGGCTGTGCGACACCCAGTCGGCGTGCCGCCCGGTGCAGGCTGCCGGCGTCGGCGATGGCGCACAGTGCGCGTAGGTGCCTCACCTCGAGCTCCATGCAGGGAGCGTAAAGCGGAACAGTTGGTTGCGCCAGGTGAACAAAACGCGGCGGATCAGGGCGAGTTCTGCACTCTGGTCAAAGCTGGAACGAGAGTGGCCGGGCGGTGGGTGATAGCCCGGCCCTATCACCTGTTGCCATCATCACAGCGGGCTCATGGGCGCCCCACACTCACCGGTGACGACTTCTCCCCACTCCCCCACTCAAGGAGTCATCGATGCGTATCACCCTGCCCCTTCTTTCCACCGCGGTCGGTCTCGGCCTGACGGCCGCCGTGCTCGGCACCGGCCCCGCCGCGACGGCCGCGGCGCCCCAGGAGCCGGTCAGAGCCGCCCAGCTCGGCTACCAGCCCTCGGCCGGCTCGGGCGAGGACGCGGCCGCCAACCGCGCGTTCTTCGAGGCGGTCGTCAAGTCCGTCGCCGAGAAGCGCGCCGCCAACCCGTCCGCCGCCGCGGCCGTCACCGTCTACTACAGCGCCACCAACGCGCCGAGCTTCCGTTCCCAGATATCCCGCTCCGCCCAGATCTGGAACAGCTCGGTGTCCAACGTACGGCTCGCGGAGTCGAGTTCCGGCGCGGACTTCGCGTACTACGAGGGCAACGACTCGCGCGGCTCGTACGCGTCCACGGACGGGCACGGCAGCGGCTACATCTTCCTCGACTACCGCCAGAACCAGCAGTACGACTCGACCCGCGTGACCGCCCACGAGACCGGGCACGTGCTCGGCCTGCCCGACCACTACTCCGGGCCGTGCAGCGAGCTGATGTCGGGCGGCGGCCCCGGCCCGTCCTGCACCAACCCCTACCCGAACTCCACCGAGCGCAGCCGGGTGAACCAGCTGTGGGCCTACGGCTTCCAGGCCGCCCTCGACAAGGCGCTGGAGAAGGCCTCCCAGCGCTGACGTACGCGGACCACCGTGCGGGCGGCCCGGCCGGGCCGCCCGCACGCGTGCGCGCTCCCTCCACCTCCGCTTGGGCAACCTTCCTGCGGGTACTCGCAGTTCACTGGAGAGCGGCATCCCGAAGGAGTCGGACGTGGACGAACGGAAGGCACCTGTCGACGACGGTCTCGGCGACCTGGAGCCGGGCACGAGGCAGCGCACGCAGTTGCGCGTTCGCGTCGCAGACATCGCCTGGACGGCGGCGTGCGCGGTGCTCGCGCTGTGGGCCGTGTGGACCGCGATCGATCTCGCGCGGGGCGCGACGGCGTGGGCGTACTGCGCCGTGGCCTGGCTGCTGCTCGCGGTGGCACTGACCGTGCGCGTGATGGCGGTCCGGCGCAGGACGTCGCTGTAGCGGCAAGACCCCGGACGCGTCACGGGCCCGTGGGCAGCGCGGCACCCACGGCCCGGTGGACGGCCCGCGCGAGCCGGGCGCCCCACTCGGACCTGGGTCCCGCGAAGGCGTGCACCTCGGCCTCGCCGACCGGGGCCCGGGCGGCGACGCACACCGCGTCGGTGGGGGTGCCGGAGCAGTCGAGACCGGCGTCCAGCAGTGCCTGGACCTTGGCCTCGGTCGCCGTCATCACCGCGTTGACCAGGGCGGCGTCGCTGAGTGCGACCGGCAGCGCGGCGACGATGTTGATCGTTCCGGGCTGCCCGGCCCCGGCGGTGCCCTCCTGAGGTGCGGCCGCCCAGCCCCGCACCGAGATGCCGGCGGTCGCCACGGCCTCGGCCCCGCCGTCCCGCGCCCGGCCGTGGGCGGACACGTCGGCGGCCGTCATCAGGCCCACGCCCGGCCCCCGGGCCCCGGCGGCCCGGGCCAGCTCGTCCAGGTGCCGTGCGGGGTCGGTGCGCCGGTAGCCGTGGGCGACCTGGGCGTTGAGCACCCAGGCGCGCTCCCCGGTCCCGCCGCCCAGCACGGCGCTGCTGACCATCCGCCAGCCCGGTCCCGGGCGCCACAGCAGGGCGTGCAGCCGTTCGCCGTCCTCCACCCGGATCAGGTCGTCCGGGTCCAGCAGACGGTCGGCCCCGGTGCGGGGCGGCGGCAGGAGGGCGGGCACGGGTCGGGGCTCCCAGCGGTGATCGGCGCAGGTCGGAGGCGGACCGGACGATCGTACTCGGGGCCGGTGTCCCGGCGGCCGGCCGGCCGGTCCGTCGCCGGGCGCATTGCGGGACCGGCTCCGGGCACCTTCACTGAACACAACTTCGCCACCAGGCGACGGATCGGAGGCCGCGATGCTGTCCCACACCCTGGAGCATGGGGTCCTGGTCATCACGGTGGACCAGGACCCGGGTATCGCCGGGCGGGCCACGCTGACCACGCACATCACCAACCTGGTCGACGCCCATCAGCCGACCCCCGTGGTCATCGTCCTGACCGAGCGGGCCGGCGGCCACGCCGCGGTCAGCGCGGTGCTCCGGGCCCATCAGTGGTGCGGGCGGCTCGGTGTCCTGATGTCCGTCGTGACCCACAGCGCGCCCGTCCGGCGGCTGCTCGAGGCCAACGCCGACTCCTCGGGCCCGCACCTGGTGGTGCACGCCCGCGTGGACACCGCGATCAGCACCGCGTTCACCGCCGCGGCCTAACCGCCCGTACCGGAGTTTTGCGGCGGGCGCCGTCGGCCGCCACCGGCGCTACTGCTGTCCGAGCCAGAGGTCGGGGCCGAAGACCTCGTAGTGGATGGCCTCGGCGGGCACCCCGCGGCGCAGCAGGTCGCCGCGGACCGCGCGCATGAAGGGCACCGGACCGCAGAGGTAGACCGTGAGGTCCGCGGGCAGGTCGAGGCCGGTCAGGTCGGCGCGGCCGGTGGACGCCTCCGGCGCCCGGTCGCCGGGCTCCTCGTACCACAGGTGGAGCCGGGCGCCCGGCAGCGTGCGTATCAGGTCGAGCTGCTCCTGCCGGTGGGCGTGGTGGTCGGGGGTGCGGTCGGCGTGCACCACGGTCACCGGGCGGGTGGCGCCGGCGGCGGCCAGGTGGTCGAGCATCGAGAGCATCGGTGTGACGCCGATACCGGCGGAGACCAGCAGCAGTGGGCCGTCGTGCTCGGCCAGGGCCAGGTCCCCGGCCGGCAGCGACACGTTGAGCGCGTCGCCCTTGCGGGCGTTCGCGTACAGCCAGGAGGAGACCTCGCCGTCCGGCTGCCCGTCGCCCCGGACGCGCTTGACGGTGATGCGCCAGTCGGACCGGCCGGGCGCGGCGGACAGGCTGTACTGGCGGATCTGCCGGGCGCCGTCGGCCAGTTCGACCTGGACGCTGACGTACTGACCCGGCCGGAACGGCACGACGGGACGGCCGTCGGCCGACCCCAGGACGAGGGAGACCGCGTCGGCGCTCTCCTCGACCCGGTCGACGATCTCCATGGTGCGCCAGACGTCTCCCTCCGCGACGCCCTTCTCGGTGTAGAGGCGGGCCTCCAGGGCGATGAGCGCGTTGGCCATCAGCCAGTAGACCTCGTCCCAGGCCCGGGCCACCTCGGGAGTGACGGCGTCGCCGAGCACGTCGACGACGGCGGCCATCAGGTGGCGGTGGACGATCGTGTACTGGTCGGGGGTGATGCCGAGCGAGGCGTGCTTGTGCGAGATACGGGAGAGCAGCACGTCGGCGCGCTCGTCCGGGTTCTCCAGCAGCAGGCCGGCGAACGCGGCGACCGAGCCCGCCAGGGCCCGCTGCTGCTCGCCGTTGGCCTGGTTCCCCCGGTTGAACAGGTCCCGCAGCAGCTCCGGGTGGGCGTCGAAGAGCTTGCGGTAGAACAGGGCGGCGATGTCACCGATGGCCGCTCCGACGGCGGGGAGGGTGGCTCGGACCACGGGAACGGACTGTTCGGAGAGCACAGCGACTCCTTAATTGGTAGATGATATTCGTGTTTTAGGCCACGGCTCGACGGCCTCAGGGGGCCGCCGCCCGTCATCCCGAGGGGCGGTCCGTCAGGCCGAGCAGAACCGGGCCGGTCGGTGCGGCCACCAGGTCGGTCACGGTCAGCGGGTCGAGTGCCGCGTAGAACGCCTCCTGGGCGTCGCGCAGCGCACGCCGCAGCCGGCAGGCCCCGCGCAGCGGGCAGGGGTTGTCGCCCTCGCAGTCGACCACCTCGGCCTCGCCCTCGAGTTCACGCACCAGCCAGCCCACGGAGGCGCGCCGGCCCAGGTCGGTCAGCGTCAACCCGCCGCCGCGACCGCGTCGCGCCTCCACCACACCCAGGTGCTGCAGGCGGGTGATGGCCTTCGCCGCGTGCGTGTACGGCACCCCCACGACCTCGGCCACCTCTCGGGTGGCCAGTGGTTCGTCACCGTCTCTCACGACCGCCAGGCGCATGACCGAACGCAGCGCCAGGTCGGTGAACTTCGTCAACCGCACACCAGGACGCTATCAAATGCGCATGCTAGGTTCGCCTTTACCCGGGGTACTGAGCCTGTGCGGTGCGTCACTGGACCGGCCGCCCCGGCACGGACCGCTCAACGGGGCGGCGTACGGGCACGGTCGGGCACACGGAACGGCGGCACCTGATGGCAGCGGAAGACGGCGGCTCCCCGGGCACTGCGGGCCCTCCCCTCCCCCGGGTGCTGTGCGACACGGCGGAGCTCCTGTCCCTGGGCGGCGACGCGCCGGCCGGCGCCCTGTGGAAGCTGGCGGAACCCGGCCGGCAGCTCGACGCCAACGTCGTCCGCCTCCCCGCCGGCGGCCGGGTGGACACCCACACCGAGCCCGACCTCGACGTCCTGCTCCTCGTCCTCGAGGGTGCGGCCCGCCTCGACTCGAGCGACGGCGAGCACCCACTGCGCGCGGGCGTTTTGACCTGGCTGCCGCACGGCTCGACCCGGGCCGTCCTCGCCGGGCCGGACGGGGTGACGTACCTGACCGTGCACCGCCGGCGCCCCGGCATGCGCATCCAGCCGCCGGAGGCCGCCGACCGGCTGAGACGGTCCCTCGGCGGCGACGCCTGACAGACCCGGGCGACGCCGGCGTGCCGGCGCTCTCCGCGCGCGAGGGCCCGCGGCGCCGGCCTGGAGCCGACGCCCTGAACGGGGGCCGCTCACCGTGCCTCGGCACGCAGCTCCGTGAGGGACCGCGGCGTCAGGGGGCGCGGCTCGGCGTTGGGGTCGACGAGTACGACGGTGCAGGTGGCCGCGTGGGTGAGGGCGCTGGTGAAGCTGCCGTCGGCGAACTGGGCCAGCGGGCCGCGCGGGGAGCGGCCGACCGCGACCGTGCGGGCCCCCACCTCGGCGGCGTGCCGGGCCAGGGCGCGGCCCGCGGCGGCATGGTCGCCGACGCCGGTGAGGATCTGGCCGGTGGCGGTCACCCCCATGCCTCCGAGCCGGTCGAGGTGCGCGGTGACGGCCGCCTTCGCCTGCTCGTCGGTCTCGGTGTCGGCGGCCTGTTCCTCGACGACGGCGGTCCGCCGTACGTGGACGACCTCGAGCGGGCTCGCGGTGTCACGGGCGAGGCGGGCCGCGGCGTCCACGACGGCGGCCGCCTCGCGGTGGGCTCCGACGGCCACGACCACGGGGGGCGCGTCGGTCGCCGCCGGGGACCCGACGGGGGTGAGCGCCGGGGTCAGGGGCTCGCCCTCGCCGGTGTCCGTCTCGGCCCGGCGCAGCAGCCGGTGGCCGCTGGCCAGGACGGGGACGGCGAGCAGGAAGGTGGCGGCGCCGAGGTAGAAGGGGACGCTCAGATCGGTGGCGTCGGCGAGCTTGCCGGCGACGTAGGGGGCCAGCCCGCCGCCGATGAAGCGCAGGAAGCCGTACGCGGAGGAGGCCACGGGGCGCTCCACCGGCGAGACGAGCATGACGGCCTGCGTGGTGAGGGTGTTGTTGATCCCGATGAAGGCGCCGCTGACGACGACCGCGACGATCACGGTGGTGGGGTCGGTGACGCCGGCGGCTATGACGGCCATGACGACGGCGAGGCCGAGCAGGTTGGCGTAGAGGACGGGCGCGGTGCCGTAGCGGGCCTGCAGGCGGGGGGCGAAGAAGACGCTGAAGGCGGCGACCAGCAGTCCCCAGCCGGTGAAGACCAGGCCGAGTTCGTGGGCGTCCAGCTCCATCGGGTACGGCGCGTAGCCGAGCATGGTGAAGAAGCCCCAGTTGTACAGCAGGGCCATGATGCCCATGGTGAGCAGGCCGCGGTGGCGCAGGGCCTTCAGCGGGGCGAGCGGTGAGGTGACCTTCTCGGGCCTGGGCAGGTCGGGGACGAAGGCGAGAGTGGCGATCAGGGCGACGGCCATCAGGGCGGCGACGCCGAAGAAGGGGCCGCGCCAGCTGATGCCGCCCAGTTCGCCGCCGAGCAGGGGACCGACGGCGATACCGAGCCCCAGGGCGGTCTCGTAGAGGATGATCGCGCCGCTGAAGCCGCCGCTGGCCGAGGCCACGATGACCGCGAGGGAGGTGGCGATGAACAGGGCGTTGCCCAGTCCCCAGCCGGCCCGGAAGCCGACGATGCCGTTGATGGAGCCGGTGGCGCCCGCCAGGGCGGCGAAGACGACGATGACGGCGAGGCCGGTGACCAGGGTGCGCTTGGCGCCGATGCGGCTGGAGACCCAGCCGACGACGAGCATGGCGACGGCGGTGACGATCAGGTAGCTGCTGAACAGCAGGGAGACCTGGCTGGGGGTGGCGTCCAGGCTCTCGGCCAGCGCCGGCAGGATCGGGTCGACCAGGCCGATGCCCATGAACGAGATGACGCAGGCGAAGGCGACCGCCCAGACGGCCTTCGGTTGCCGGAAGGGACTGGCGGCCTGACTGGCGGCCTTTCCACGGGGTGCACTCATGCGCGGCCTTCCTCCGAGGTGTCCTGACGGTTGTCGATGACCCGGGCCAGGGCCAGGAGCGCGGTGGTGGTGGCCTGCCGCTCCGGCCCGGTCATGTCCTCCATGAGCTGCCGCAGGGCCCGGGCGCGCTCGGCCCGGCGCCGGTCCAGGACCTCGGCGCCGGTGGACGTCACCGCCACCAGCACGCCACGGCCGTCGCTCGCGTCGGCGGTGCGCCGGGCCAGGCCCGCGCGCTCCAGGCGGGTGACGAGCTGGGTCATGTTCGGCTGGGAGACGCCCTCGGCCCTGGCCAGTTCGGTCAGCCGCTGGGGGCCCTCGCGGCTCAGCCTGGCCAACGTCGAGGCGGCCGCGGTGCTCAGACCGCCGGTCCGGGCGCTCTGCCGCACGTAGCGGATCATCTGCTCCACGGCGACGATCAGGTCGTCCGGGCCCTCCGGGGACGTGTCCATAAGCGCATGATGCATTTAGATGTAGCACGAAACAAGATAGGTCGCGGCCGCCTCCGCCCTGTTGCTTCCGGCGACCGCTGGGCACTCGGCACGGGAGCGAGGGAGGACACGGCATGGACGACTGGCGCCGCTTCGCGCAGCAGATGGCCTCACTGGCCCGCGATCTGCTGTCCCAGGAATCTCTGCACGACACACTGGACCGGATCACCGCCTCGGCCACGGAACTGGTGGAGGACTGCGACGCCGCCGGCATCCTCATCCTGCGGGGCACCAAGGTGCAGTCCCTGGCCCCCACCGAACAGGTGGTGATCGACAGCGACGCACTGCAGGGGCGCGTCGGAGAGGGCCCGTGCTTCGACGCCGCTCGCAGCGGCACGGGGGAACGCCAGTTCCGGATCGCCGACTTCACCGACGAGGCGCAGCGCTGGCCCAAGTACGTCCCCGAGGCACGCAAGCTGAACCTCGGCAGCATGATGGGCTTCCTGCTGTTCACCGAGGACGAGGACCTCGGCGCGCTGAACATGTACTCCTACCGCCCCGGCGCGTTCACCGAGGCCGACGAGACGGCCGGCTGGCTGCTGGCCTCCCACGCGGCGGTCGCCTTCTCCAGCGCCCGGACCCACGCCCAGATGCAGGAGGCCATCGGCACCCGGCACACCATCGGGGAAGCGATGGGCATCCTCATGGGCAGGCACCGCATGTCCGAGGACCAGGCCTTCGCGGCCCTGCGCCGGTACTCGCAGGACCACAACGTCAAACTGCGGAACGTGGCGGCACAGGTCTGCGAACGGGGCGGCCTGCCCGAGCCAACGGACAAAAGATGAACGAGTTTCCGCTCTTTCGGATCACGAACCCTCGTATAGTGATCGTCAGTTGAGAGCCGTGTGACAGCCCTCGGCTCGCACGCGCCCCCGTTGGACGACCCGAGGGCCGCTCCGGCGGCCAGGCGAGGACCCGATTGATGACCGCGCCCGCCCGCCCCGGCGACCGCCCCACTCCCCGTGCCCTCGCCTCTGTGGCCCTGCCGTGCGCCCTCGTGTCGGCGCTCGTCGTCGGCGGGGCCGTCGCCGCCGCGCCCTCCTCGGTACGCCTTCCGCTCGGACTCGGCGCCGGTGCCGCGGCGATCCTGCTCTGCGCGGCACTGACGGCGGCCGTGCACGCGGTCCGTGCCGAACGGGCCACCCGCCGGCTGCTGGCGGCCGCCCGGGCGGAGGCGGACGCCGAACGGGCCAGGGCCGCGGCCACGGCCGAACGGGAACGGGACGCCCTCGTCGACGACTTCACGCGCGAGCGGGAGCGGCTCGCCGAGCAGCGGGACCGGGAGGTGGCACGGCTCACCGAGGAGACGGCACGGCTGGGCGAGCTCCTCAAGCAGGCCACCGGTGAGCGGGCCGCCGCCGTCTCCGCGACCGCCAACGCGGCCGGCCGGATGCAGGCGCTGGCCACCGGCATGCTCGCCGACCTGCGCGCCATGGAGGAGCGGCACAGTGACGAGGCCGTCCTCGCCGACCTGCTCCACCTCGACCACCGCACCGCACAGGCGGGCCGGCTCGCCGACTCCGTCGCCGTCCTCACGGGCGCCCGCTCCGGCCGCCGTTGGGCGCGTCCGATCGGCATGGAGTCCATCCTGCGCGGCGCCATGGGCCGGATCGCCGGCTACCGGCGCGTGCGCGTGCACTCCAGCAGCGACACCGCGGTGGCCGGGCACGCCGCCGAGGGCGTCATGCACGCCCTGGCCGAACTCCTGGACAACGCCGCGAACTTCTCCCCGCCGACGGCGGAGATCCACGTGTACGTGGAGGAGGTGCCGGCCGGTGTGATCGTGTCCGTGGAGGACAGCGGGCTGGTGATGGGCGAGGTGCAGCTGCGCCAGGCCCAGCAGGCGGTGGCCGGTGAGACGGCGGGGCTCGGCGGCCTGACCGGCACCCGGCTGGGCCTGGCCGTGGTGGGGCGGCTGGCGGCCAAGTACGGGCTGAAGGTGTCCTTCCGGCCGTCCGCGCGCGGCGGTACGGGCGTACTGATGCTCGTTCCCCAGGACATCCTGAGCGGTCCCGCCCTCCCCGCCGCGCCGGGGGCGACCCCGGCGGCGACGCCTTCGGAGGTCCGGGACGACCGGCGGTACACCCCGGAGCCGCCCGCGGCCGAGCCCGCCCCGGCCGAAGCGGCCCCGGAGCCTCCGCCCGTCCACGATCTCGCGGACCAGGACCATGACCATGACCGTGACCAGGCCCCACGGGACCGGGACCGGCACGGGCAGGACCGGGACCGCGACCAGGAGCCGAAGCCGGACCGGGAACCCGACCCGTCCGCCGAGGAGCTGCTGCCCAAGCGCCGTCGGGGCCGCACCCTCGCCGCCGCCGAACGCGCCCGCGCCGCCGCCCGGTCCGCCGAGCCGCGCGCCACGCCGTCCGCCGACGACGCGAAGGTCCGCGCCGCCCGCTTCAGCAGCTTCCGCCAGGCCGTCCGGACCACCACCGGCGCCACCACCGGCGCCGCCGCCGAACCGGCCGAGACGGCCCCCGACCTCCCGTCCCACTCATCCGCGCACCCGGAAGGCGACACCACTCCATGACCGGCTCGACCACCGCCGACGAGAAGCTCACCTGGCTCATCGAGGGCCTCCTGGAGCGCACGCCGGGCGCGCGGCACGCGCTCGTCCTCTCCCGTGACGGCCTCAAGCTGTGCCGCACCCCGGAACTCTCCGTCGACCAGGCCGACCAGCTGGCCGCCATCGCCGCCGGCATCCAGTCGCTGTCCCACGGTGCCTCCGTGGAGTTCGGCGACGGCAGCGGCGGGGTGCGTTCGGCGATGACCGAGTTCTACGGCGGGATCCTGTTCATCGTGGAGGCGGGCGAGGGCGCGCACCTCGCCGTGGTCACCTCCGAGGACGCGGACGCGGGGCTCGTCGGACACCACATGAGCGAACTGATCGAGCAGCTCGGCGAGCACCTCACCGCGCGGCCGCGCACGTCATGAGCCGCCCCGGCAGGGACGACGCGCCCGACCGGCTGTACACCGTCACCCAGGGGCGCAGCAGCTCGGGCCCCGACAACCCCTTCGACCTGGTCACCCTCGTGGTCGCCGAGTGCGCGCCGATGCCCGGCATGCAGTCCGAGCACACGGCGATCCTCAGGCTGACCGAGGCCCCCACGGCCGTCGTGGAGATCGCCGCCGAACTGCGGCTCCCGGTGAGCATCACCAAGATCCTGCTCTCCGACCTGCACGCCGCCGGCCGGGTGAGCGCACGCCATCCGTACACGGCAGCCGTCCCCGATCCCGACATCCTGGAGCAGGTGCTCGTTGGACTCCGCAATCTCTGACGCCCGTACCCCGGCGAGCGCCCCGGCGCGCACCCCGCTGGGCGCGGCCGCCGACAACGGTCTGAAGATCGTGGTCGTGGGCGGCTTCGGTGTCGGCAAGACGACCATGGTCCGTTCGGTCAGCGAGATACGCCCCCTCAACACCGAGGAGACGATGACGCAGGCCGGCGAGGCGGTCGACGACATCAGCGAGGTGCGCGGCAAGTCCGCGACGACCGTCGCCTTCGACTTCGGCCGCATCAGCCTCGACGCGCGCAACGTGCTGTACCTGTTCGGCGCGCCCGGCCAGGAGCGGTTCTGGTTCCTGTGGGACCGGCTGTTCTCGGGCACGCTCGGCGCGGTGGTCCTCGTGGACACCCGGCGCATCGACGACTCCTGGTACGCGATCGACCGCCTGGAGCACCACGGCACGCCGTTCATCGTGGCCTGCAACGACTTCGGCGGCCCGGAGCATCCGCCCGAGGCGGTCCGCGAGGCCCTCGACCTGGATCCGCGGGTGCCGCTGGTCTCCTGCGACGCCAGGTCCCGGGAGTCCAGCAAGCAGGTGCTGATCACACTGGTCGAACATCTCCAGGCCCACTACGCCGGTCCCGCCGCCCGGCCCCGACAGGAGTTCGCGTGAGCACCGACGCCCACGACGTCCCGGGCGCCGTGCCGCTCGGCGGCCCCCGCTTCCAGACCGATCCCGCCCTGCTGTACCGGCAGATGCGGCGCGAGCACGGCGCCGTCACACCGGTCGTGCTGGACGGCGACGTACCGGCCTGGCTGGTGCTCGGGTACCGCGAGCTGCACCAGGTGACCGGCGATCCGGTGCTGTTCAGCCGGGATTCGGACCTGTGGAACCAGTGGGAGAACATCCCGGACGACTGGCCGCTGCTGCCGATGATCGGCCGCAGGCAGCCGTCGATCCTGTACACGGTCGGCGAGCGGCACCGCGAGCGCGCCGCCATGATCAGCGACGCGCTGGAGGCCGTCGACCCGCACCTGCTGCGCGGTCACGCCGAGCGGTTCGCCGACGAACTCGTCGACCGGCTGTGCGCGAAGGGCGAGGCCGACCTCGTCGGCGACTACGCGATGCTGCTGCCGGTCCGGGTCCTGGCCCGGCTGTACGGGTTCTCCGACGAGCAGGGTCCGGCACTGGTCACCGCGCTCAACGACATGATCGACGGCAGGGAGCGGGCCCTGGCGGGCCAGACGCACCTCGCCACCTCCATGGCACGGCTGCTGGCGGACCGGAAGGCGGCGCCCGCCGACGACGTCGCCTCCCGGATGCTGGCCGACGAGAGCGGCTTCACCGAGGAGGAGGTCGCCCAGGACCTGATGGTGATGATGGCCGCGGGCCACCAGCCGACGGCGGACTGGATCGGCAACTCGCTGCGCCTGATGCTGACCGACGACCGCTTCGCCGCTTCCCTCTTCGGCGGACGCAACAGTGTCGCCGAGGCCATGAACGAGGTGCTGTGGGAGGACACGCCCACGCAGAACGTGGCCGGCCGCTGGGCCGCCCGGGACACCCAGCTCGGCGGGCGCCGCATCCGGGCCGGCGACCTGGTGCTGCTCGGGCTTCAGGGCGCCAACTCCGACCCGCAGGTCCGCACCGACGGCTCCGCGCTCACCGGCGGCAACAACGCGCACTTCTCCTTCGGCCACGGCGAGCACCGCTGCCCGTTCCCCGCGCAGGAGGTCGCCGAGGTGATCGCGCGCACCGGCATCGAGGTCGTGCTCGACCGGCTGCCGGACATCGACCTGGCGGTGCCCGCCGGGTCCCTCACCCGTCGCCCCTCGCCCTGGCTGCGGGGGCTGACCGAGTTGCCCGTGCGGTTCACCCCGACCACTGCCCTGGGAGGCACGTCAGCATGACGACCGGCACCGAAGAAGCCCGGATCCCGCTGGACCCGTTCGTCACCGACCTGGACGGCGAGAGCGCCCGGCTGCGTGCGGCCGGACCGCTCGCCGCCGTGGAGCTGCCGGGCGGCGTGCCCGTCTGGGCGGTCACCCACCACGCGGAGGCCAAGGCCCTGCTCACGGACCCGCGGCTGGTCAAGGACATCAACGTGTGGGGCGCCTGGCGGCGCGGCGAGATCCCCGCCGACTGGCCGCTGATCGGGCTGGCCAACCCGGGCCGCTCGATGCTCACGGTGGACGGCGCCGAGCACCGCCGGCTGCGCACCCTGGTGGCGCAGGCGCTCACGGTGCGCCGGGTGGAGCACATGCGGGGGCGGATCACCGAGCTGACCGACCGCCTGCTCGACGAACTGCCCGCCGACGGCGGCGTCGTGGATCTCAAGGCGGCCTTCGCCTATCCGCTGCCGATGTACGTCGTCGCCGACCTGATGGGCATCGAGGAGGCGCGGCTGCCGCGTCTGAAGGTGCTGTTCGAGAAGTTCTTCTCGACGCAGACCCCGCCCGAGGAGGTCGTGGCGACCCTCACCGAGCTGGCCTCGATCATGGCCGACACGGTCGCCGCGAAACGCGCCGCGCCGGGCGACGACCTGACGAGCGCGCTGATCCAGGCGTCCGAGGACGGCGACCACCTCACCGACGCGGAGATCGTCTCGACCCTCCAGCTGATGGTGGCCGCCGGTCACGAGACGACGATCTCGCTCATCGTGAACGCCGTGGTCAACCTGTCCACCCATCCCGAGCAGCGGGCGCTGGTGCTCTCCGGCGAGGCGGAGTGGTCCGCGGTGATCGAGGAGACACTGCGCTTCTCGACCCCGACCTCGCACGTCCTGATCCGGTTCGCGGCCGAGGACGTCCCGGTCGGCGACCGGGTGATACCCGCCGGGGACGCGCTCATCGTCTCGTACGGCGCGCTGGGCCGCGACGAGCACGCCCACGGTCCGACGGCGGACCGGTTCGACATCACCCGCACGTCCGGGAACCGGCACATCTCCTTCGGCCACGGCCCGCACGTGTGCCCCGGTGCGGCCCTGTCCCGGATGGAGGCGGGGGTGGCGCTCCCTGCCCTGTACGCCCGCTTCCCGCGCCTGGACCTGGCGGTGCCGGCCGCGGAGCTGCGCAACAAGCCGGTGGTCACGCAGAACGACCTGTTCGAACTGCCGGTCAGGCTGGCCTGACCCCGTCCGGCCGCGGCCCGGTCCCTCACCCGCGGGGCGTTTGCATCCCGCCCCGCGGGTAACTCCGGCATTCCGGACACCGATCCCCGGGAGTCGCCATGTGGAAGCGCAAGGGCAGGAAGGACCGCCGGGCCGCCAGGCCGGTCCCCATGGAGCTGTGCGACCTGTGCGCCAGGGTCTTCCCCGAGGACGAGTCGGTGACGGGCTACGTGCCGGACTCCTCCGCGGTGCACGCCACCAACGAGTGGTTCGACGGGCTGCGGCTCATCACCGCGTGCTCGGACGACCACTTCGACGTGATCAAGGACGGGTACGCGCACCGGCCGTTCGTGGACGAGGAGCTGTGGGCGGCCAAGCTGACCCGGGCCCTGACCACCGGCCCGCCGGCCCTCTCCATGGACCAGCTCGGCTGCCGGACGGGCCTCCAGGAGCCCCAGATCCGTGCGGCCGTCGCCTGGCACAACGAGCGCATGCGGGAGGCCCAGCAGCGCAGCGACCCCTGACGCCGGCGATCCGGCGGGGTCAGCGCGGCGGCCGGACTCCGTGCACCCGGTAGGGCTCCGCGTCGGCCCACCTGACCTCCAGGCCGAGGCCGGGCCGCGAGGTGTCGGGGCGCAGGGCCCCGCCCTCGGGCGACGGGACGCCGTCGAAGAGCAGCCGCTCGACGCGCACGTGGTCGTGGAAGTACTCCAGGTGCCGCAGCCGGCGCACGGCGCAGAAGGCGTGGGCGGACACCGCGGGCGCGCAGTGCGCCGACAGGTCGAGGTGCCGGGCGGCGGAGAGCCCCGCGACCTCCAGCACACCGGTGACGCCGCCGCACCGGGTGACGTCGGCCTGGAGGCAGTCGACGGCCGGTCCCTCGGTGAGGTTGGCGAAGTCCTGCGCGGTGAAGGCGTACTCCCCCGCGGTGATCTCCAGCCTCGCCGGGCCCCGCTCGCGCAGCATCCGCAGCCCCTCCAGGTCGGCGGACGCGACCGGCTCCTCGAACCAGCGCACGTCCCACTCGTCGTGGAAGCGGTGCGCCCAGTACAGGGCCTCCTTGCGGCCGAGCGCCCCGTTGGCGTCGGTGAACAGCTCGGGCGCGTCGCCGACCGCCCGGCGTACGGCGGTCAGGCGCCGCGGGTCGGCCTCCGGGTCCCGCGAGGTCTTCAGCTTCACGCGCCCGATGCCCTGCCGGACCCATCCGGCGAGCTGGTCGGTGAGGCGGTCCAGGGGATAGTTGGTGAAGCCGCCGCTGCCGTAGACGGGCACCCGGTCGTGGTGGGCCGGGAGCAGGTGGACCAGTGGCAGACCCAGGAGTCGTGCCTTGAGGTCCCACAGCGCCACGTCGACGGCGGACAGGGCCATCGCCCCGACGCCGGGACGGCCGGCGTTGCGCATCCGCGCCCCCATCCGCTCCCACAGCGCGGGCGGCGAGGAGACCGGCCGGCCCTTGACGGCGGGTCCGAGCACGGAGTGCACGAAGGACGCCACCGACACGTCCCCGTAGGTGTAACCGAGGCCGGTGCGGCCGCCGGCGTGCACCCGGACCAGGACCAGGGTCGTGGCGTCCCACTCCAGGGTGCCGTCCTGCTCGCGGCCCTCGGGTCCGTCGGTGGGGACCTCGAAGGCGTGCACGTCGACCGCGTCGACCACGCACTCGTCCAGTGCCGGTGTGTCCTGGCCGGTCGGCGACGTCATCGCGTACTCCTCGCCTTCGCGTACCGGGGCCCGGTTCCCCGCGCCGCCCGGTCCATGCGCGGGCCGTCCGGGTCAACCGACGTTTGTCGGGGCGCGGGCCGGGTCACTCAGTCTCCCGTCGCGAGCCATCGAAAGGACGCCCGAGGAGCACCCGTGAACCGGTTGTGGCGGCCGTTCCACCGTGTGTGGGACTGGCTGGCCGCGTCCTCCCTGGTCCGGCGCGGCCGGGACCTGGAGCTGATGCACAGGGCCATGGGCTTCGCCACCCTCGCCCTGGTCACGCTGGCACCGCTGCTGATCGTGGTGGCGGCGGCCGACCCGCTGGGGCGCGGGGGCTTCGCCTCGTGGCTGGCCGACGGCATGGGACTCTCCGGGCGGTCGGCCAAGGTGCTGACCGACATCATCAGTCCGCCGACCAAGGTCGTCGGCACGACGAGCGTGTGGGGCGGAATCCTGCTCGGCGTGTTCGGCGTGTCCTTCGCGGCGAGCGTCCAGAACGGCTACGAGCGCATCTGGGAACTGCCCGCCGGGCCGTGGCACCGGATCTGGCGCCAGATGACCTGGGTGATCATGCTGACCGCCTACCTCTACCAGGAGGTGCAGACGCGGACCGCGCTGCACGGTTCGGCGCGGATCGCGCTGTCGACCGCCAGCGGCATGCTGTTCTTCTGGTGGGGCCAGCACTTCCTGCTGGGCGGCCAGGTCCGCTGGCGCGACCTGCTGCCGGGAGCGTTCGCCACGATGGTGGGCCTGATCGGCCTGCGCGGCTTCTCGTACCTCTTCTTCACCCCGCTCATCCTCGACAACGCCTTCAGCTACGGCACGGTCGGCATCGTGCTGGTGGTGGAGTCCTGGCTGATCGGGGTCGGGTTCGTCGTCTTCGGCGGCGCGATGGTCGGGCACTGGTTCTGCGAGCACCACTGGTGGGCGCGGAACATCGACCGGAGACCGCCGGACTGACGGTCAGCCCGCGCGTCGGCGCAGGCTCCCGGCCAGGGTGGCGGCGACCGCCCCGGTCACGGCCGTGGCCAGGGCCAGCGGGCGGCGGTTGCGGGAGATCCAGAACTGGACGCTGCGCGGATGGGCCTCGTCGTCGAAGATGCCGTGTGCGCCGTAGTCGTCCGGTGCGGTGTCGTCCGGTGGCTTCCAGAGGTTGGCGGGCCGCGACGGATCGACGGGCCGGTCCGTCTGCTGCCCGTCGTAGCCGGTGCGCGCCAGATAGCGGTCGAGGAGTCCCGGGGCGAGCTTCTGGCCCAGCAGGGTGGCGACGGTGGAGCCGCCGACCCAGTACATGCGCCGCTCGGGATGGTCCGCGGCGTGCAGCACGGCCCGGGCGGCGACCTCGGGCTGGTAGACGGGTGCCACCGGGCGCGGATGGCGGGGCAGCCGGGTGAGGACCCAGCTGAACTGGGGCGTGTTGAGCCCGGGCATCTGCACCATGGTCACCCGCACCCCGCTGCGGTCGTGCAGCAGCTCGCAGCGCAGCGACTCGGTGAACCCCTGGATGGCGTGCTTGGCCCCGCAGTAGACGGCCTGGAGCGGGACGCTGCGCTCGGCCAGGGCCGAGCCGACCTGGACGATGGTGCCGCGGTCGCGCGGTGTCATGCGCCGCAGGGCGGCCTGGGTGCCGTGGACGAAGCCGAAGTAGGTCACCTCGGTGGCCCGCCTCAGCTCCTCGGGCCGGATCTCCGGCACGGGCGCGAAGACGGTCGAGAACGCGGCGTTCACCCATACGTCGATGGGGCCGAGTTCCTCCTCGACGCGGGAGGCCACCGCGTCCACGGCCTCCGCGTCGGCGACGTCCACGACCAGCGGCAGCGCGCGCCCGCCGGCCGCGCGTACCTCCTCGGCCGCACGTTCGAGTGCGTACTCGCCCCGCGCGATCAGGGCCACCGCGGCCCCGCGGGCGCCGAAGGCCAGGGCGGTGGCCCGGCCCACGCCGCCGGTCGCGCCGGTGACGACGACGACCTCGCTGCCGTTCGTCCCCCGGTGTCCGGCGCGGCTCACTTCTTGCCCCGGCCGGGGAGGTGCTCGGCGTACTCGGTGAGCTTCTGGCGTACGCCCTTGGTGGCGATCCCGGTCAGCTCCGGGTCGTGCAGCGCCGCCTTGATGGCCTTCTTGCCCTGGTCCTTCATGATGTGCGGCGGGATCGGCGCGATCTCCGCGTCGACCTTGAACTCCAGGACCACGGGCCGGTCGGCGGCGAGCGCCTCGTCCCAGGCGGAGCCAACCTTCTTGGGGTCGGCGCAGACGATGCCCTTGAGGCCGAGGAGTTCGGCGTAGGCGGCGTAGGGGACGTCGGGGATCTCCTGGGAGCCCGGGTACTTGGGGTCGCCGGCCATGGCGCGCTGCTCCCAGGTGACCTGGTTGAGGTCCTGGTTGTTGAAGACGCAGAAGATGAGCGGCGCCGACCCGGACAGACGGTCCAGATAGCGCTTGACGGTGATCATCTCGTTCATGCCGTTCATCTGGAACGCGCCGTCCCCGATGAAGGCGATCACCGGCCGATCGGGGTACGCGAACCGCGCCGCGATGGCGTACGGCGTCCCCGGGCCCATCGTGGCCAGGGTGCCGGAGAGCGAGGCCTGCATGCCGTCGCGCAGCAGGAGGTGCCGGGCCCACCAGTTGGTGCCCGAGCCGGAGTCGGCCGTCAGGATGACGTCGTCCGGCAGCCGCGGGGAGAGTTCGGCGGCGACGGCCTGGGGGTTGATGGTCTTGCCGAAGTGCTCGCCCGCCCAGCGGTCGCACAGGTCGTGCCACTCCCGGACGTCCTTCTCGATCTTCTCCCGCCAGCCGCGGTCCTCCTTGCGCTGGAGCATCGGGATCAGGGCGCGCAGGGTCTCCCTGGAGTCGCCGACGAGGTGGGCGTCCATGGGGTAGCGGATGCCGATCATGCGTCCGTCGATGTCGATCTCCACGCCCCGGGCCTGCCCCTCCTCCGGCAGCCACTCCGAGTATGGGAAGCTGCTGCCGACCATCAGCAGGGTGTCGCAGCCCTGGATCATGTTGTCGCTGGCCTTGCTGCCCAGCAGGCCGATGGGGCCGGTGACGTAGGGCAGGTCGTCGGGCAGGACCTGGCGGCCGAGCAGCGCCTTGGCGACTCCGGCGCCGAGCAGTTCGGCGACCTCCTTCACCTCGGCCTCCGCGTTCGCCGCGCCCTGGCCGACGAGCATGGCGACCTTGTTGCCCGCGTTGAGCACGTCGGCGGCCTTGCGCAGCTCGTCGAGGTCGGGCAGCACCCGCGGTCGGCTCCAGCCGACGCTGGAGAAGACGGACCCGTGCTCCCTGGGCGGGGAGGGCTGGGCCTCCTCCTCCTGGATGTCGTTGGGGATGATGATGGTGGCGACGCCCCGGGTGGTCAGCGCGGTCTTGAAGGCCCGGTCGATGACGTGCCGGGCCTGGCCGGGGTGCACGACCATCTGGCAGTACTCGGAGACGTCCGCGAACAGCTGGTCGAGGGCGATCTCCTGCTGGTAGTGGGTGCCCAGCGACAGCCGCTTCTGCTGGCCCACCACCGCCACGACCGGCTGGTGGTCGAGCTTGGCGTCGTACAGGCCGTTGAGGAGGTGCACGGCACCCGGTCCCGACGTGGCGACGCAACAGCCCACCTCGCCGGTGAACTTGGCGTGACCGCAGGCCATGAACGCCGCCATCTCCTCGTGCCTGGCCTGGACGAACTCCGGGTCGCCGTCGGCCCGGTCGAACGCGCCGAGCAGACCGTTGATGCCGTCGCCCGGATAGCCGTACACCCGCTGGACGCCCCACTCGGACAGGCGCTGGAGCACATAGTCGGCGACTTGGGTCATGGAGCTCTCCCGGACGTGGGGGGACGACGGTCGGCTTGTGGGGTTTCCCGCCCGGCCGCTCCCAAACCGGCCGTCCGTCCCCTTCGCCCGCTCCCGTCCCCCGACCGGCTACCCGGGCGGCGGCGCCGTGCTCGCCCGGGTCACCAGCCGGGTCGGCACCAGCGTCGTGCCCTGTTGCGGACCCACCGCGCGCATCTTGCGCAGCACGGCCCGCACGCACAGCCGCCCGACCTCGGCGAAGTCCTGGTGGACGGTGGTCAGCGGGGGCAGGAAGGAACCGGCCTCGGCGATGTCGTCGAAGCCGATGACGCTGACGTCCTCGGGCACGCGCCGGCCGCGTTCGTGCAGGGCGCGCAGCAGGCCGAGGGCCATCTGGTCGTTGGCCGCGAAGACGGCGGTGCAGTCCTCGCGGGCGGCGAGTTCCAGGCCGGCCCGGTAGCCGGACTCCGCCGACCAGTCGCCCCGGACGAGCGGCGGCGGGGTGCGGCCGGCCTCGGTGAGCGTGCGCCGCCAGGCGTCGGTGCGGCGCTGGGCGGCGAAGGAGCCCTCGGGGCCGCCGAGGTGCCACACCGTGTCGTGCCCGAGGTCCAGCAGGTGGCGCACGGCGGCGCGGCTGCCGCCGGCCTGGTCGGTGTCGACGACGGTGTAGGTGTCGCCGGCGTCGGAGTCGACCACGACGACCTGGACGTGCGGCGGCAGTTTGAGGGAGGCGGCGTCCAGGAGGTGGACCTCCATGATGACGATGACCGCGTCGACGGCCAGCTCCTCCAGCCGCGAGAACGCGCCGCGCACCTCGTCCTGGGTGGGGACGGCGACCGGCAGCAGCGTCACCGCGTACCCCTCGCTCGCCGCGGAGGTCGCGATGGCCTCCAGGGTGCGCACGTTGCCGGTGGTGGCCAGCGTGAAGGTGATGACCCCGATGGTGCGGAACTCGCCGCGCTTGAGCGCCCGGGCCGCGCTGTTGGGCCGGTAGCCCAGCTCCTTCATGGCCGCCAGCACCTGCTGCCGGGTCTCCTCGGTGACGCCCGCGTAGCCGTTGGAGACGCGGGAGACGGTCTGCGAGGAGACTCCGGCCAGCCGGGCCACGTCCGCCATGGAGGCCGTGCGGTCCCGGCCGCGCCGGGGTGGCGCGGGTGCGCTCGTCGGGACTTCCTCAGCCGTGCTCACTCGCCGTCAGCCGCCTCTCTGTCGCTGTCGGGTCCGGGTGCGCGAGGACCCTTGACCGTCGTCATCGGGGCAGTGTAGACATGCCGCCATCAGATGTTTACGTAAACATAACAGCTCGCCGCTCTTTCGCGGTGCGCCATGTTTACGTAAACATCAGACGAAGCTCCAGGACGTGGACGAGCGAGGAACGACATGACGACGCTGCAACCGCCGGCCGCCGCCGAGCCGCGGCCGGCCCCGCCCCCGGTGAGGCGGGACCGCCGCTCCTGGACGGGGTGGGGGTTCCTCGGCCCCTTCGTGGCCGTCTTCGCCCTGGTGTTCCTCGCGCCCATCGCGTACTCGGTCTACCTCAGTCTCTTCCGCGAACAGCTGATCGGCGGGACCACCTTCGTCGGCCTCGACAACTACGCCGAGGCGCTGAAGGACGACCGGTTCTGGGCCTCGCTCGGCCGGGTCTCGCTCTTCCTCGCCGTACAGGTGCCGATCATGCTCGGCATCGCGCTGCTCGTGGCCCTCGCGCTG
Source organism: Streptomyces violaceoruber (assembly GCF_033406955.1). Classification (NCBI taxonomy): domain Bacteria; kingdom Bacillati; phylum Actinomycetota; class Actinomycetes; order Kitasatosporales; family Streptomycetaceae; genus Streptomyces; species Streptomyces violaceoruber. The sequence continues at coordinate 424,780 of NZ_CP137734.1, forward strand.
GACAGCGGCCGCCTCTACGGCCGGGACTTCTTCCGCATCTCCATCTTCCTGCCGTACGCCGTGCCCGCCGTGGTGGCCACCCTGATGTGGGGCTTCATGTACGGCACCCGCTTCGGCCTGGTCGGGGACATCAACGGCGCGCTGGGCGTGTCGCTGCCCGACCCGCTCTCCCCCGACCTGGTGCTCGCCTCCATCGGCAACATCGTGACCTGGGAGTTCGTCGGCTACAACATGCTGATCTTCTACTCGGCACTGCGCGTCGTGCCGCACTCGCTGTACGAGGCGGCCCAGATCGACGGCGCCGGGCAGATCCGCGTGATCACCGCCATCAAGCTCCCGGCCATCCGCGGGGCCCTGGTGATCGCCACCATCTTCTCGATCATCGGCAGCTTCCAGCTCTTCAACGAGCCCAGCATCCTCCAGCCCCTGGCGCGCAACGCGATCACCACCGACTACACGCCGAACTACTACACGTACGCGCTGTCCTTCAACGGGCAGCAGCACAACTACTCCGCGACGGTCGCCATCGTCATGGGGCTGATCACCATGGTCGTCGCCTACGCCGTGCAGCTGCGCGGCATGCGCAAGGGAGTGTGAAGCAGCGATGACCAGCCCCGTCGCCACCGCCTCGGACCGTTCCGCGCCCCCGCCGTCCGACACCTCCCGCCCCGCCCCGCGGCTGCGTACGCCCCGGCGCCGGCACTCAGCCGACCGGCCCCGGCGCAGCGTGCTGCTGACCGTGCTCACCTCGCTCGTCCTGCTGTACAGCCTGGTTCCGCTGGTCTGGCTGGCCGTCAGCGCCACCAAGACGCAGGAGGGGCTGTCCCGTTCCGCCGGTCTCTGGTTCGACGGCGACTTCGCGCTGTGGGACAACATCACCGAGACGTTCACCTACGACGACGGCGTCTTCACCCGCTGGCTGCTCAACACCCTGCTGTACGTGGGGCTGGGCGCGGGCGGCGCCACCTTCCTCGCCGTGCTCGGCGGTTACGCGCTGGCCAAGTTCGACTTCCCGGGCCGGCGGTCCGTCTTCGCCGTCGTCATCGGCGCGGTGGCCGTGCCGGGGACGGCGCTGGCCGTGCCGACCTTCCTGATGTTCAGCAAGATGGGCCTCACCAACACCCCCTGGGCGGTGATCATCCCGTCCCTGATCTCGCCGTTCGGCCTCTATCTGATGTGGGTGTTCGCGACCGAGGCCATCCCGACCGAGCTGATGGAGGCCGCCCGCATCGACGGTGCGGGCGAGCTGCGCACCTTCTTCCGGGTCGCGCTGCCGCTGCTGGCGCCCGGCATCGTCACCGTCCTGCTGTTCACCATGGTCGCGACCTGGAACAACTACTTCCTGCCGCTGGTCATGCTCAAGGACCCCGACTGGTACCCGCTGACCCTCGGGCTCAACAGCTGGAACCAGCAGGCCGCGACCGCGGGCGGCGAGGCCGTCTTCAACCTCGTCGTCACCGGGTCGCTCATCACCATCCTGCCGCTGATCGCCGCGTTCCTGCTGCTCCAGAAGTACTGGCAGTCCGGTCTCGCCGCCGGAAGCGTCAAGGAGTAGCCCTCCCCCGACCCACAACCCCGCCAACCCTCAACGGTGCCGGTTCCGGCCACGAAGAAGTGGAAGCACACCCATGCCCACACACCTGACCAAGCACTCGCGCCGCCTCCTGCGCGGCACGGTCCTCGTCTGCGCCCTCGCCCTGGGGGCGACCGCCTGCGGCGACTCCGACGACGGGGGGTCGGGCCAGAAGGCCGTCTCCGAGGCGGACATACAGGCGGCCCTCAAGGAGGGCGGCACCATCACGGTGTGGGCCTGGGAGCCCACGCTCAAGCAGGTGGCCACCGACTTCGAGAAGGAGCACCCGGGCGTCAAGGTCGACCTGGTCAACGCGGGGACCAACAAGGACCAGTACACGGCGCTGCAGAACGCCATCTCGGCGAAGAAGGGCGTCCCGGACGTCGCGCAGATCGAGTACTACGCGATGGGCCAGTACGCCCTGACCAAGCAGCTCACCGACCTCAAGTCCTTCGGCGCCGACAAGCTCTCCGCCCAGTTCTCCCCCGGCCCGTGGAACGGGGTGAAGGCCGGTTCGGACGGCGTCTACGCGCTGCCGATGGACTCCGGTCCGATGGCGCTGTTCTACAACAAGAAGGTCTTCGACAAGTACGACATCAAGGTGCCCACCACCTGGGCCGAGTACCTGGACGCCGCCCGCGACCTGCACAAGGCCGACCCGAAGGCGTACATCACCGCCGACAACGGCGACGCCGGATTCGCCACCAGCATGCTCTGGCAGGCCGGCTCGCGCCCCTACACGGTCGACGGCACCAAGGTGAAGATCGACTTCTCCGACCAGGGCGCCAAGACGTTCACCGGCACCTGGCAGCAGCTCATCGACGAGAAGCTGCTCGCCTCGGTCCCCGCCTGGACCGACGAGTGGTACAAGGGCCTCGGTGACGGCAGTATCGCGACGCTGGCGACCGGTGCCTGGATGCCCGCCAACCTGGAGTCCGGCGCGAAGTCCGCCTCCGGCGACTGGCGCGTCGCCCCGATGCCCCAGTGGAAGGCGGGCGACAAGGTCAGCGCCGAGAACGGCGGCAGCGCGCTCGCCCTCCCGGAACTGGGCAAGAACGAGGCGCTGGCCTACGCCTTCGTCGAGTACGCGAACGCGGGTGACGGCGTGCAGACCCGGCTGAAGAACGGTGCCTTCCCGGCGACCACCGCCGACCTCCAGTCCACCAGGTTCCAGGACACGGCGTTCCCGTACTTCGGCGGCCAGAAGGCCAACAAGATCTTCGCCGAGTCGGCCGCGGACGTCCCCGACGACTGGTCGTACCTGCCCTACCAGGTCTACGCGAACTCCGTCTTCAACGACACCGTCGGCAAGGCCTACGTCTCCGGCACCACGCTGGCCGAGGGCCTGGAGTCCTGGCAGGAGGCCTCGGTCAAGTACGGCGAGGAGCAGGGCTTCACCGTCGAGAAGTAGCGCACGCCCCCACCGGAAGGACCGCCATGATCTCCACCCTCCACTCCCGCCTGCACCGCGGGGCGGACGGTGCGCCCGCCCCGCGTCTCGCCTACGGCGCCGACTACAACCCCGAGCAGTGGCCCCGGGAGGTGTGGGAGGAGGACGTACGGCTGATGCGGGAGGCCGGGGTCAACATCGTGTCGCTCGGCATCTTCTCCTGGGCCCGCATCCAGCCGGGCCCGGACACCTGGGACTTCGCCTGGCTCGACGAGGTGATGGACCTGCTGCACGAGCACGGGGTCGGCGTCGACCTGGCGACGGCCACCGCGTCCCCGCCGCCCTGGCTGACCACCGCGCACCCGGAGATCCTCCCGGTCACCGACCGGGGCGAGACGCTGTGGCCGGGAGCACGTCAGCACTGGCGCCCGACCTCGCCCGTCTTCCGGGAGCACGCCCTGCGCCTGGTGCGGAAGCTGGCCACCCGCTACGCCGACCACCCGGCGCTCGTCGCCTGGCACGTCAACAACGAGCTGGGCTGCCACAACGTCTACGACTACTCCGACGACGCCGCCCGCGCCTTCCGGGACTGGCTGCGCGCGCGGTACGGCACCACGGACGCCCTCAACCACGCCTGGGGCACGGCGTTCTGGTCGCAGCGCTACGGCGACTGGGCGGAGGTCCTGCCGCCCAGGCTCGCCGCCTCGCACCCGAACCCGACCCAGCAGCTGGACTTCAAGCGCTTCTCCTCGGACGCGCTCAAGGACCACCTGCGCGCGGAGCGGGACCTGCTGCGGGAGCTGACGCCGGACGTCCCGGTCACCACCAACTTCATGGTGATGCCCGGCACCAAGGGCATGAACTACGCGGACTGGGCCGGCGAGGTCGACTTCGTCGCCAACGACCACTACGTCGTCCCGCACCCCCAGGCCCGCGACGAGCTGTCGTTCTCGGCGAACCTCACCAGCGGCATCGCGGGCGGCCGCCCGTGGTTCCTGATGGAGCACTCCACCAGCGCGGTGAACTGGCAGCCGGTCAACCTGGCCAAACGGCCGGGCGAGATGGCCCGGGACTCGCTGACGCACGTGGCGCACGGCGCCGACGCGGTCTGCTTCTTCCAGTGGCGCCAGTCGGCGGCCGGCGCCGAGAAGTACCACTCGGCGATGGTCCCGCACGCCGGTGCGGACAGCGACCTGTTCCGCGCGGTCACCGCGCTCGGCGACACCCTGAAGACGCTCGCGCCGGTCGCCGGGAGCGAGCGGGAGCCCGCCGAGGTCGGCATCCTCTTCGACTGGGAGTCCCGGTGGGCCAGCGAGCAGGACTCGCACCCCACCTCGCTGCTCGACTACCACCAGGAGGCGCTCGACTGGTACTCGGCGCTGCTCTCCCTGGGCGTGCGCGCCGACGTCGTCACCACCGGCGCCGACCTGAGCCGCCACCGGGTGCTGATCGCGCCGGTGCTGCACCTGGTCCCGGCCGAACTGGCCAAGGACCTCACGCGCTACGCCGAGCAGGGCGGGCACCTGGTCACCACGTACTTCTCGGGCATCGTGGACGAGAACGACCACGTCTGGCTGGGCGGCTATCCGGGCGCGCTGCGAGACCTGCTCGGCATCCGCGTCGAGGAGTTCGGTCCGCTGCCCGCCGGGCAGAGCGTGGAGCTGGACGGCGCGGGCAGCGGAGACCTGTGGACCGACCAGATCACCGTGACCGCGCCGGAGACCGAGGTCCTGGCGCGCTACCGCACCGGCACCCATGCGGGCCACCCCGCCGTCACCCGGCGTCCGGCGGGCCGCGGCTCGGCCGCCTACGTCTCCACCCGGCTCGGCGCCGACGGGCTCGCCGCCCTGCTGCCGAGGCTGCTGGAGCCGGCCGGGGTGACCAGCGAGCTGCCCGCCTCGGTGCGGGGCCGGGTCGAGGCCACCGTGCGCCGGGGCGCCGGGGGACGGTTCCTGTTCCTGGTCAACCGGACCGACGAGGCCGTGACCGTCCCCGGGCTCACCGGAGACGTCCTGGTGGGCGACACCGGTGACGAGGGCGCCGTCGTCCTGGCGGGCCGGGGGGTCGCCGTCCTGCGCACGCCCACCCCCTAGGCACCCTCCCCGCACCATCCCATGCTCCCCGGAGCGGGCACGGCCCGCTCCGGGGCCGCCCCCCGCTGCCCCGGACCGGGCGGCGGGGGCCACCGCAGCGACCACACCTTTCCGTTGGGAGCACACGATGGCACGCCGTACCCGCAGCAGACGCCTCCTCGGCGCCGCGGTCCTGACCGCTCTGACCACCGGGGCCGCCCTGCTCGGCGTCCCCGCGCAGGCCGAACCGGCCGCCGCCCCCGCCTCCGTCACCGTGCGACCGGATCCCTCGTACCAGCAGGAGGAGTTCGAGGGCTGGGGCACCAGCCTGGTCTGGTTCGCCAACGCCACCGGCGACTACCCGCCCGAGATCCGCGAGAAGCTGGCCCGCCTGCTGTTCGGCGACGACGGCCTCGGTCTCAACATCGCCCGTTACAACATCGGCGGCGGCAACGCGCGGGACGTCAAGGACTACCTGCGGGCCGGCGGGGCGGTCGAGGGCTGGTGGCAGGCGCCCGAGGGCACCACGCGCGAGGACACCGACTGGTGGAGCGCCGACGACCCGGCCGACTGGAACGAGGACGCCGACGCCACCCAGCGCTGGTGGGTCGAGCGGATCAAGGACGACATCGACCACTGGGAGACGTTCAGCAACTCCCCGCCCTGGTTCATGACCGTCAGCGGTTACGTCTCCGGCGGCTTCGACTCCTCCGCCGACCAGCTGAAGCCCGAGTCGGTCGACGACTTCGCCGCCTACGTCGCCGGGGCGACCAGGCGGCTGGAGAAGGCCGAGGGCATCGAGGTCGACACCGTAGACCCCTTCAACGAGCCCAACACTCCTTACTGGGGTACACAACTCGGCGCGGACGGCGAACCCGTCGGCGGCCGGCAGGAGGGCGCCCACATGGGCCCCGAGCTGCAGCGCAAGGTGCTCCGGGCCCTCGCCCCCGCGCTGAGGAAGGCGAAGGTCAAGGCGGACGTCTCGGCCATGGACGAGACCAACCCGGGGACCTTCGCCAAGAACTGGAGCGCCTACTCCGCGGCCGACCGCGCCCTCGTCGGGCAGATGAACGTCCACACCTACGGCACCGGGCAGCGCACCACCGTGCGGGACCTCGCCAAGGCCGCGGACAAACCCCTGTGGATGAGCGAGGTGGGCGGCGACTGGGGCGACGGCCAGGACTTCGCGGACATGCGGCCCGGCCTCGGCCTCGCCCAGCAGATCGTCGACGACCTGCGGGAACTGGAGCCCCGCGCCTGGGTGTTCTGGCAGCCCGTCGAGGACTACGACAACATGAAGCCGGGCGGCGAGTCCGCGAAGGGCGGCAACTGGGGCAGCATCCAGCTCCCGTTCGACTGCACGGCCCAGGACACCCTGGAGACCTGCCCGATCCGGACCAACACCAAGTTCGACACCGCCCGCAACTTCACCCACTTCATCAAGCCCGGCGACCGGCTGATCCAGACGGACGACACCTCCAGCGCCGCCGCCGTCACCCGCGACGGCAAGGGCGCCTCGGTCGTCCACGTCAACCGCGGCACCGAGGCCCGCACGGTCACCCTCGACCTGTCCAAGTTCCGCGACGTGAGCCGCCGGGCCACTGTCACCCCGGTCGTGACCAGCGCCGACGGCAAGCTGGAGAAGCAGTCCCCGATCAGGGTGAGCGACCGCACGGCCACCTTCACCGTGCCCGCCCAGTCCGTCACCTCCTTCGCGATCAAGGGGGTCTCGGGCGTCGCGAAGGACGCCGCCGGGCTGCGCAAGGGCCACACCTACACGCTGACCGGCGTACAGAGCGGCAAGGCCGTCACCGTGGCCGCGGACGGCACGAACCTGGTCCTCGGCACCGGCACCGGCACCGGCACCGGCACCGGCACCGACGCGAGCGCCCGGCAGTGGCGGCTGAGCGCGGTGCGCCACGACGGCGGCGTGCGCGACCGCTACGTCTTCACCCGGCCCGAGGACGGCACGCGCCTCGCCGTGCGCGACGACGTCCCGGTGGCCGAGCCCGACACGGGCAGGCGGGACCGGGCCGCCGAGTGGCTCGCTTCAAGCACCGGCGACGGCACCTGGACCCTGGTCAACTCGGGCACCGGGCGCCTGCTCGAAGTGGGCGGCCAGGCGACCCACGACGGTGCCGCCGTCACGACCTGGCCGCCCAACTCCGGTGCCAACCAGCGCTGGACACTGACGGACGTGTCCGCCGGCTGAACCCCTCCCCGGTCGCCGGCACTCCCGTCCGCACGCCCACCGGCGCTGCGGACGGGAGCGCCGGCCCACCCCGTACGGACGCGAGGAGACCGCATGACCACCGACCCCCGTGAACGCGAGGTCCGCCGCAGGATGGCGGCCCGTGAGCTGTACTCGGACGGCGCCCCGGGGCTGGCGGCCCTGGCGGAGGAGCGGCTGCGCGGCAAGGAGCTGGCCGACGCCTACAACCGGACCGGCGCACGGGACGAGGAGGGCCGCCGGGCGCTCCTGAAGGAGATGCTCGCCGCACTCGGCACGGGGGTGTGGATCGAGCCGCCGCTGCACGTGGCCTACGGCAACCGGGTGCACCTGGGCGACGACGTGTACGCCAACTTCGGCCTCACCCTCGTCGACGACGTCGAGGTCTTCGTCGGCGACCGGGTGATGTTCGCCCCGCACGTGACGGTCAGCACCACCGGGCATCCGGTCCACCCGGACCTGCGCAGGGACGGCACCCAGTTCTCGGCGCCGGTGCGCATCGAGGACGACGTGTGGATCGGGGCCGGCGCCCTGATCATGCCCGGGGTGACCGTCGGCCGGGGTTCGGTGGTCGGCGCGGGCAGTGTGGTGACGGCCCACGTGCCGCCGATGACGGTCGTGGCCGGGACGCCGGCGCGGGTGCTGCGCGAGATCACCGACGCCGACCGCGAGTGGAGCTACCGTCCGCCCCGCACTCTGGGGCCCGGGCCGGGGCCGGGGTGACCGACCCGGGGATCGGAACTTGTGGCCCCCGTACGGCACATGGCACGGCGGCTCCGCAGTACGATGATCGAAAACTGCGGCGAGCGTCACCTCCCGGACCACGGAGCCTGCCATGACCACGGACCACACCCAGCCTCCCCAGATCGACACCGGCCGGGCCCACCCCGCGCGGGTCTACGACTGGCTGCTGGGCGGCAAGGACAACTACCCGGTCGACGAGGCGGTGGGCGAGACCCTGCCGCCCGAGGCGCGGGACGCGGCGCGGCAGAACCGCGCGTTCATGAACCGCGCGGTCGCACACCTCGCCGCGCGGGGCATCGACCAGTTCCTGGACATCGGCACGGGCATCCCGACCGAGCCGAACCTGCACCAGATCGTCCAGCGGACGGTGCCGGCGGCCCGGGTCGTCTACGCCGACAACGACCCGATCGTGCTGCGGCACGCGGAGGCCCTGCTGGTCAGCAGTCCCGAGGGGGCCACGGACTACATCCAGGCCGATGTCCGCGAGCCCGGGGAGATCGTGCGGCACGCCCGCGGGATCCTGGACTTCGACCGGCCGATCGCACTGTCGCTGATCGCCCTGATGCACTTCGTCCCCGACGACCAGGACGCCCACGGAATCGTCCGGGGTCTGGTCGAGACCCTCCCCGCGGGCAGCCACCTGGTCCTCTCGCACGCCGCGCTCGACCTCTTCCCCGAGCTGGCGGAGCAGGTGATCGCCCAGTACGCCAAGGGCGGCATCCGTCTCGGCTTCCGCACCCGGGCGGAGGTCGCCCGCTTCTTCGACGGTCTGGAACTGGTGCCGCCCGGCCTGGTCACGGCCACCGAGTGGTACGGCGAGGGCCTGGAGCCGCCCGCGCCCGAGGCGAGCGGCATCTACGCGGGCGTGGCGCGCATCCCCTGACGGGTGGCGAGGGCGCGGGTGCTCAGCGGGGGCTCAGCGGCGGCGCCCGCGCGGCGCCCAGCCGCTGCCGACACCGGCGACGTGCAGGGCCAGCAGGGCGAGACCGATGAGCATGACGTTGGTGGCGGTGAAGACGTCGTTGGTCGAGACCTCCGCCGCGTTGATCAGCCAGGCGATGAGGAACAGAACCGCCGCGATGATGGCGAGCACGGTGTACATCCCTTCGGATCGGCGGCGCCGGAGCGGCGCCGTGTCTCGCGTATGCCCCCGACGGGCCGCGTGACACGGCGGAGGGCACCGCGCGCTCCGTACAGTGGAGGAGCGGACCGCGGCGAAACCGCCCGGTCCCTCCCGCACCCCGCCCCGGAGCCCTCATGCACGACCCGTCCACCGCGCCGGACGACGGCTTCGGCACGCTGTTCGGCCTGGACGCCCTCACGCCCGGTCCGCCGCCCGTCGCCGGACCGCGCTTCCGGGACTCCGCGGCCGCCCGCCGGCTGCTGCCGGTGCGGGAGATCCACGCCGAGCCGGCGGCGGCCGCCTCCCCGCGCGGCCGGCAGATCCTCGCCCGGTTCCCGGACGCCCGGGTGGTCGAGGTGGACTCCCACTGGGGCATCCCGGGGCTGCACGGCAACGAGGGCAACGTCGAGCGCTGGGTGCGCGTGAAGGGCGAGACGCTCGTCCTGGGCGAGCGCAAGACGCTGGCCACCCGGCCCAACGGCCGCTCCGCGGACTGGATCGCGCCGGGCGCCTCCAACGGCTGCGCGATGGCCTGTGCCTACTGCTACGTGCCGCGCCGCAAGGGGTACGCCAACCCCGTCACCGTCTTCACCAACATCGAGCGGATCGTCGCCCACCTCGGCCGGCACATCGCCCGGCAGGGGCCCAAGCGCGAGCCGAACCAGTGCGACACCGAGGCCTGGGTCTACGACATCGGTGAGAACGGCGACTGCTCGGTGGACGCTCTGATCTGCGACAACACCGCGGACCTGGTGCGCGCCTTCCGGCAGTGGCCGACGGCCAAGGCCTCCTTCGCGACGAAGTTCGTCAATCCCGACCTGCTCGCCCTGGACCCGCGCGGCCGGACCCGGGTCCGCTTCTCCCTGATGCCGCCGGACGACTCCCGGCTGCTGGACGTGCGCACCTCGCCCGTCGCCGAGCGCATCGCCGCGGCCGGCGACTTCCTGGAGGCCGGTTACGAGGTGCACTTCAACCTCTCCCCCGTCGTGCTGCGGCCGGGCTGGGAGGAGGCCTGGGCCCAGTTGCTGCGGCAGCTCGACGACGTCCTGCCCGACCGGGTCAAGCGGCAGGCCGCCGCCGAGGTGATCATGCTGACCCACAACCTGGGCCTGCACGAGGTCAACCTGGGCTGGCACCCCCGCGCCGAGGAGGTGCTGTGGCGGCCGGAGGTCCAGCAGGCCAAGCGCTCGGAGAACGGTGCGCTCAACGTGCGCTACCGGGCGGACGTCAAGGCCGGAGCGGTGGCCCGGCTCCGGGCGCTGGTCGCCGCCCACGCGCCCTGGCTGCGGATCCGTTACGCCTTCTGAGCGCGGCCCCCGATATTGTTGCGTGTGCAACAACCGCCGGAGGCAGCGCTTCCGGCAGTTCCGCGAGCACACTTGGGAGCCGGCCTTGCCGCACACGACCGTCACGACCGGAGACCGGCCGGACGCCGCCACCGCCACCGCCACCGCCACCGAGGAGGGCTGGGTCGAACTCGACTCGCGCGCGCACCTGCGTGAGCTGCTGGGCGAACCCTGGCCCCTCGTCATCGACAAGGTGCACGACCGGCTCACGGACGACGACCGGGACATCCTGGCCCGCTCCCCCTTCTGCCTCCTGGCGACCTCCGACGCGGGCGGCAACTGCGACGTGTCGCCGCGCGGCGACGTACCCGGCTTCACCCACGTCCTCGACTCCCGCACCCTCGCCCTGCCGGACCGGGCGGGCAACCGACGCGGGGACAGCTTCCACAACGTCCTCGACAATCCGCACGCCGGTCTGCTCTACCTGATCCCCGGCGGCAAGGAGGTGCTCCGGGTCAACGGCCGGGCCCGCATCCTCACCGACGCCCCCTTCTTCGACGCGATGGCGCGCGGCGGACGGCGTCCGGACCTCGCCCTGCTCCTGGAGATCGACGAGATCTACCTCCACTGCCCGATGTCCCTGAACCGGGCAGGACTGTGGAACTCCGGTTCCGCGCAAGCGAGTTGAGTCCTTCGCCTCGCCGCCGCGACGGGGGGCGGGGCAGCGCCCGCGCAGCCCCTGTGACCCCCGCCTCTATCAGCACTTTTTAGGTTAGGCTAACCTTCACTGCGTGAGATCAGGTGAAGACGCAGCCGGTACCCCGCGCCTGCGCGGACACGAGCTTTCGGCCACGGGCGTGACCGTCGCGTACGACGGAGTCGATGTCGTGCACGACGCGGGGGTCAGGCTCAGGCCCGGCGAAGTGACCGTCCTGGTGGGCCCGAACGGCAGTGGGAAGTCGACGCTGCTGCGGACCGTCGCCCGGCTGCAGCGGGCCCGCAGTGCCACGCTCAGCCTGGACGGCGCCACCGACGGGCTGGCGCTGACGTCCCGTGAGTTCTCGCGGTACGTCGCCCTGCTGACGCAGGGCCGTCCGACGCCCGGCGGGCTGACCGTGCGGGACGTCGTCGAGTTCGGCCGCTACCCGTACCGGGGCCGCTGGGGACGGCCCGATCCGGACGGCCCCGCCGCCGTCGAGCGGGCGCTCGCGCTCACCGGCGTCGACGGCCTCGCCGACCGCGGCGCGGACCACCTCTCCGGCGGGCAGTTGCAGCGGGTGTGGCTCGCGAGCTGTCTCGCCCAGGAGACCGGCGTACTGCTCCTGGACGAACCCACGACCTACCTGGACCTGCGCTACCAGGTCGAACTCCTCGACCTGATCCGCGATCTGGCGGACGACCACGGCATCGCCGTCGGTGTCGTCCTGCACGACCTCGACCAGGCGGCGGCCGTCGCCGACCGGATCACGCTCCTCGAAGCGGGCCGGATCGTCGCCGACGGCCCGCCCGAGGACGTGCTGACGCCGGAGCGGCTCACCGCCGTCTACGGCATCCGGATCGACGTCGACACCGACCCCCTGACCGGCCGGCTGCGCACCCGCCCGATCGGCCGCCACCACATACGCACCCCCCGCACACGAACTCCCGAAAGGCTCGGCACCACCTCATGAGACGCCTCCTGCTCACCGCGGCCGCCACCACCGCCGCGGCGCTCACCCTGGCCGCCTGCGGCACCACCGAACCCGCCGCCGACAAGGCGGAGAAGAAGGCCTCCGAGGCGATCACGCTCAAGGACGGCAAGGGCACCGAGGTGAAGCTCGACGGGCCGGCCACCAAGGTCGTCGCCACCGAGTGGAACGTCGTCGAGAGCCTCGTCTCGCTCGGGGTGGACCCGGTCGGCGTCGCGGACGTCAAGGGCTACAAGACCTGGGACAGCGCCGTTCCGCTCAAGAACGAGCCCAAGGACATCGGCACCCGCGGCGAGCCGAGCATGGACACCGTCGCCTCCCTCGCCCCGGACCTCATCGTCGCCACCACGGACCTCGCCCCGGCCGCCGTGAAGCAGCTGCGCGAGGTCGCGCCGGTGATCGAGGTGAAGTCCGCCGACGGCACCGGCCAGATCGACCGGATGCTGGAGAACGTCGACCTCATCGCCGAGGCCACCGGCACCACGGACCGGGCGAAGTCGCTGCGCGAGGGCTTCGAGACCAAGGTCGCCGAGGGCAAGAAGGCCCTGGCCGACGCCGGGATGGCCGGCAAGGACATCGCCTTCGCGGACGGCTACGTCGCCTCCAACCAGGTCTCGATCCGCCCCTACACCGCGACCTCGCTCATCGGCGAGGTCAACGAGGCCGTCGGTCTGAAGAACGCCTGGACGGTGAAGGGCGACGAGGCCTACGGTCTCGGCGCCACCGACGTCGAGGGCCTGACCAAGCTCCCCGAGGACACCCAGTTCGCCTACATCGGCAACGACGACGACCCCAGCGCCACTCCCTTCACCGGTGAGCTGGCCAAGAACCCGGTGTGGAAGTCCCTGCCGTTCGTGAAGGCCGGGGACGTGCACCGCCTCGACGACGGCATCTGGATGTTCGGCGGTCCCGGGTCGATGGAGGCGTACATCGACGCCGTCGTCGGCGCGCTGACGAAGTAGCGGGGCCATGGCCGTCACCACGACCGAACCCGCCACCGAGCCCACCGCGGCCCGTCCGTCGACGGTCCCGTCGTCCCGGTCGGGCGCGGCCGCGGTGACGGCCGGAATCGTCCTGCTGGTCGCCGTCCTCGCCGTCGTCGACATCACCCAGGGCACCGCCGCCGTCGGACCCTCCGAGGTCTTCAAGGCCCTGACCAGGCGGGCGGACCCCGACGACGCGTCCGTCGTCGTCGCCTCCCGGCTGCCCCGGATGACCGCGGGGCTCCTGGTCGGCGCCGTGCTCGGCATGGCCGGCGCGGTGCTCCAGGCGGTCAGCCGCAACGTGCTGGCCTCGCCCGACACCCTCGCGGTGAACGCGGGTTCCTATCTGGCGCTCGGGCTGGCCGGCGCCACCGGCGTCTCGCTGCCGATGCTCGCCTCGTCCGGCATCGCCTTCGTGGGCGGCCTGGCGGCGGCGGCCGTCGTGCTCGGACTGTCCGGCCTCGGCACGGGCACCGTCCGGCTGGTGCTGGCCGGCACCGCGCTGATGCTGGGTCTGCACTCCATGACGCAGGCACTTCTGCTGCTCTTCCCGGAGCAGACGAAGGGCCTGTACGAGTGGAACCAGGGCAGCATCGCCCAGAACGGCTTCGACGGCGTCCTGCAGATGCTGCCGATCGCCCTGGCCGGCGTGGCCGGCCTGCTGCTGACGGCCCGCCGGGTGGACGCGCTGGCCCTCGGCGACGACGCGGCGCGCGGTCTCGGCGTCCCGGTGCGGGCGACCCGTCTCACGGTCGTCGTGCTCGCGGCGCTGCTCTCCGCCGCCGCGGTCACGCTCGCCGGACCGATCGGCTTCGTCGGCCTGTGCGCACCCGCCCTGGTGCGCCCGCTCGCCCGCCGCTTCCGCGGCTTCAGCCGCTCCCGTACGGCCATGCCCGCGGCGGCGCTCACCGGCGCGGCCCTGGTGCTCGGTTCGGACGTGCTGCTGCGGGCGTTGATCGCGGACGACCGCTCGGTGGCCGTGCCCACGGGCGTCGTCACGAGCCTGGTCGGCGCCGTGTTCCTGGTCACCATGGCGCTGCGCGTGCGGGACACCGCCGGGGCCGGGGCGCCGGACCGGCTGCGGATCCCGGGCCGGGCGGTGTTCCTGGCCACGGTCGCCGTCCTGGTCGTGGTCCTGGTCGGGCTCGTGATCGCCGCCGTGCTGGTGGGCGACACCAAGCTGCTGCTCGGCGACGTCGCCAACTGGGCCCAGGGCCGGGCCGGCCGGACCGTCTCCTTCGTGCTGGACACCCGGGTGCCGCGGGTGCTCGCCGCGCTGGGCGCGGGCGCGGCGCTCGCGCTGGCCGGCACGCTCGTGCAGGCCGTCACCCGCAACCCGCTCGCCGAACCGAACGTCCTCGGGGTGACCGGCGGCGGCGCCCTGGGTGCGGTGATCCTGGTGACCACCGTGCCGGCCGCCGGAACGTGGGGCGTGGCGGGAGCCGCGTTCGCGGGGTCCGCGGTCAGCGCCGTCCTCGTCTTCGGGCTCGCCGCGCGGGGCGGCTTCCGGCAGAACCGGCTGGTCCTCGTCGGCATCGGCGTGGCCTCCGGGACGGCGGCGCTGATCAGCCTGCTGATCGTGCTCACCGACCCGTTCAACGCCAACAAGGCGCTGACCTGGCTGTCGGGTTCGACCTACGGGCGGACCATGCCGGACGTGGTGCCGGTCGCGCTGGCGCTGCTGGTCGGCATCGGTGTCGCGGTCGCCCGGCGCACCGAGCTGGACCTGATCTCGCTGGACGAGGACACGCCGCGGCTGCTCGGCCTGCGGCTGGCACCCGGGCGCCTCGGCTTCCTGGTGCTGAGCGTCGTCCTCAGCGCGACCGCGGTGGCCTGCGCGGGCACCATCGGGTTCGTCGGGCTGGTGGCGCCGCACGCGGCCCGCGCCCTGGTGGGCCGTCGGCACGTGCGGGTGGTGCCGGTCGCGATCCTCCTCGGCGCCACGCTGGTCTGCGCCGCCGACCTCCTCGGCCGCACGGTCATCGCCCCGGCCCAGCTCGGCGCCGGGCTCATGACAGCGGTGATCGGGACGCCGTACTTCCTGTACCTGCTGGTACGGAGCCGTCGCTAGGTACGGCGGGGGAAGTGCCGGGCCGCGACCGGTCCGTCGGGCATCCGGCCCGGCTCTTGTTAGACGCGACGTCAAGTTACTGAACCGTAATGAGTCAGGTGCTACCCGTGGTAACCCCTGTCCGGTTACGGTCCCGTAACCCCCCAGGAGCAGCGCGACCACGGCCCCGGCCCCACGGGACCGCGGACGACCGGATCCGGCCCTTCCCCAGGAGGTTCGCCATGCCCCCACGTCCCCGCATGCTCGCCGCGGCGATCACCGCCGCGCTCGCCCTCGGTGCCCAGGCCGTCCCGGCCGCGGCGGCCGACGGCCCGGCCGGCGACTCGACGGCCACGACGTCCCGCGGCGTCGAGATCCCCGCCTTCTACACCCCGCCGTCCGAACTCCCCGCGGCCGACGGCACCCTGATCCGCCATGAACCGCTCCCCCTGGCGCTGAGCCTGCCGGGCATCGACGGCCCCCTCCCCGGCCGGGCCACCCGGCTGATGTACAAGTCCACCGACGCGAACGGCGAAGCCGTCGCCGTGACCGGCGCCTACGTCGAACCGGCCGCGAAGTGGCGCGGCGACGGGCCCCGCCCCCTGGTCGCCGTCGCGCCCGGCACCATGGGGCAGGGCGACCAGTGCGCCGCCTCGATGGCCCTGGAGCACCCGTTGCAGCTCAACGGCCAGACGGTCTCGGTCGGTTACGAGGACCTGTCGGTCTACCGGCTGCTGCTGCGCGGCGTCGCCGTCGTCGTCACCGACTACGTCGGCCTCGGCACCACCGACCGGCTGCACACCTACGTCAACCGCGTCGACGGGGCCCACGCCGTGCTGGACGCCGTACGCGCCGCACGCTCGCTCGACTCGGCGTCGGTCACCTCGGACTCCCGGGTGGGTCTGTTCGGGTACAGCCAGGGCGGCGGTGCCACGGCGGCAGCGGCCGAGCTCCAGCCCTCCTACGCCCCGGACGTCCAGCTGGCGGGCACCTACGCCGGGGCCCCGCCCGCCGACCTCACCGAGGTGACGAAGGCGATCGACGGCAGCGACCTGGCGGGCGCCCTGGGCTGGTCGCTCAACGGCTTCCTGCAGACCGAGCCCGCCCTGCGGCCCATCGCCGACCGGTACATCAACGAGGCGGGGCAGGAGGCGCTGAAGGACCTGTCGACCATGTGCGTGGGCGACGCGCTCTTCGGGTACGGCGGCGACAGCAGCACGGACTGGACGAGGACCGGCCAGTCCATCAGCGACGTCATCCGCGCCGAACCCGCGCTGCAGAGCTTCCTCGCCGAGCAGCGCATCGGCTCGACCGCGCCCGGCAGTCCGGTGCGCGTGGCCACGGGCGTCAGCGACGACCTGGTCCCCCACGGCCAGGCCCGCCGACTGGCCGTCGACTGGTGCGGCAAGGGCGGGAAGGTGACCTACGTGCCGGTGCTGATCCCGGGCGTGGGCAGCGGCCTGCTCAACCACTTCGCCCCGTTGCTCGCCGACCAGGGCAACGCCATCGCCTGGCTCACCGACCGGCTCTCCGGCGAGCCCGCCGGCTCCAACTGCTGGAGCATGCCGGTACAGCCCTGAGCCCTGTCCCCGGCATGCGCCGACCCCGGGTTCCTGCACAGAATTCGCTCAGGCGAACCGTGGCGGAGCGACGGAGAGGCGACGGCGTGGTGGAGGCGAAGCCCGACGGCGGGTCCGGCCCCCCGGACGGGGCGAAGATGCCGAGCACGATCGCGCACCTGCCGCAGCAGGTGCGCGAGGAGCTGACCCGCCGGCTCCGGCGTACCAGGCGGGCCTTCGGCGAGGACGACGTCCAGGTCGTCGAGGCACCGCTGCTCAAGCGCGCGGTCGGGGCCTCGGCGCTCGGCAACTGCATGGAGTGGTTCGACTTCGGCGTCTACAGCTATCTGGCCGCCACCATCGGAAAGGTGTTCTTCCCCGGCGCCTCCCCTGCCGCCCAGGTCATCTCCTCCTTCGCCACCTTCGCCGCGGCCTTCGTCGTACGCCCGCTCGGCGGTCTGGTCTTCGGGCCGCTCGGGGACCGCGTCGGACGGCAGAAGGTGCTCGCCACCACCATGATCATGATGGCTCTCGGCACCTTCTCCATCGGCCTCATCCCCAGCTACGCCACCATCGGCATCGCCGCCCCGATCCTGCTGCTGCTCGCCCGAATGGTCCAGGGCTTCTCCACGGGCGGCGAGTACGGCGGCGCCACCACCTTCGTCGCCGAGTACTCACCCGACCGGCGGCGCGGCTTCCTCTCCAGCTGGCTCGACTTCGGCACCTTCGTCGGCTACGCCCTCGGTTCGGCGCTGGTCACCGTCCTGAACCTGGCGCTGACCGACGCCCAGATGCTGCACTGGGGCTGGCGGCTGCCGTTCCTGATCGCCGGGCCGCTCGGTGTCATCGGCCTGTACATGCGGCTCAAGCTGGAGGAGTCGCCCGCCTTCCAGCAGCAGCTCGACGAGCACGAGAAGGGCCTCGCACAGGAGTCGGCGGGCAGCGAGTTCAAGACCATCGTGCGCGAGCACTGGCGCCCGCTGCTGGTGTGCATGGGCCTGGTACTGCTCTACAACGTCACCAACTACATGGTGACCGGCTACCTGCCGACGTACCAGACGGAGACCCTGGACCGCTCCAGCGGCTTCGCGGACGTGCTGGTGCTGATCGGCATGGTGTGGATCGTGCTGCTGATCACCTTCCTGGGCCGGCTCAGCGACCACGTCGGCCGCCGCCCGCTCTACGCCACCGGCGCGGCGGCGATGATCGTGCTCGCCGTCCCGGCCTTCCTGCTGCTGAGGGCGGACGGTGTCTGGGCGCCGGTGGCCGGGGTCCTGCTGCTGTCCACCCTGCTGGCCTGCTTCGCCGCGCCGAGCGCCGCCACCCTGCCGGCGCTGTTCCCGACCGCCGTGCGCTACGCCGCCATGGCCATCGGCTTCAACTTCGCCGTCGCGGCCTTCGGCGGCACCACACCGCTGGTCGCCGAGGCACTGGTCAGCATCACCGGCGACGAACTGGTGCCCGCCTACTACCTGATGGTCGCGGGCGCCGTCGGCCTGGTGACCGTGAAGTTCCTGCCCGAGAGCGCCCAGGTGCCGCTGCACGGTTCGCAGCCCATGGTCGGCTCCCGGCAGGAACAGCGCGAACTCATCACGACCTCGAAGGCCCTCTACAGCTTCTCCAAGGACCGCTCGGGCGCCGTCTGACGCTCCGCCGCGGACCGTCGTGCGCGCGCGGACGGGAGTGCGGCGCCCGACCCCACGGCGACCCCGGCGAAGACCAGGGCGCTGCCCACCGCCTGGGCGGCGCCGTAGGAGCCGGTGCCGACGAGCGGTGCCGTGCACGCGGCGGCGACCGGGATCAGCCCGGAGAACAGAGTGGCGCGCTCGGCGCCGATCCGCTGCATGCCCATGTACCAGCACACGAACCCGACGACGGTGACCACCACCGCCTGCCACAGCAGCGCGCCCGCCTCCACCGCGTCGGGCCGGCGCAGCCACCCGGTCCCGTCGGCCAGGACACCGGCCAGCGCCGACTCGGCCGCCGCGACGCCGCACACCACGGTGGACAGCAGCCGCGGGCCCAGCGGCCGCAGGACGGGCACCGCCAGCACCGCGAAGCCGACCTCGCCGACCAGGGCGCACACGGAGAAGGCGATGCCCGCGCCGTCGGTGCGCCCCCAGCCCTGGACCGTGAAGGCGCCCACGGCCACGAACAACGCGCCGTACAGGACGATCCGCTGCGGACGGCGCCCCTCCAGGAGGGGGACCAGGACGGCGACGACCACGGGCGCGCAGCCCACGAAGACGCCGGGTACCGCGGGCTCCGCCGTGCGCTCCGCGGCGAGTACGGCCAGGTTGAAGCCGACCATGCCCACGGCCGCCAGCAGCGCCAGGCGCAGCCACCGGGCGGCGCCGAGGGCGCGCAGCCGGGTCGCCGCACCGGGCCCGGCCAACGGGACGAGCAGCAGGAAGGCCAGGCCGTAGCGCAGGAACTGGCCGCCCGCGTACGGGTAGTCGCCGAGCAGGCTGTTGGCGGTGAAGGACCCTCCGACGAGGACGCATGCGAGCGCGGCGAGCAGGGAGCCGCGCGTGGTGGTGGCGTTCATGGCCACGACGCTAGAGAGCGTGGCGGCCCGTCACGGGGTCCACTTCGCGTGCGCTGTCGGGGACCAATCCACACCGGGGACCGCTCACCCGCCCGTCACGGATTCTCCATCACGTGCATGTCCCGTCGATCGCGGGTAGTCGAAGGGTTCCGATGACAACACATCGGGACAGCAAGGGATTTGACGGTTATGAACAGACTTGGGGAGGACTTTCCGGTGCGTACCGGCAAAGTGGCAACCGCTGTGGCGACCGCGAGCGTGTCCGTCGCCCTACTGGCCGGCTGCGGCGGCGATTCGGGTGACGAGGGCAAGCCGTTCGAGGGGCAGAGCGCCGACGACATCGCCGCGAAGGCCGTCGAGGCCACCCGGCAGGCGAAGTCCGTGCACGTGAAGGGCGACACCCGGTTGGAGGACGGCAGCACCGTCACCATCGACGTCTCGGTCGATCAGGAGAAGAACTGCCAGGGCACCATCGGCGCCGGCGAGACCAGGGCCGACGTGCGGCACACCGACGCGACCCTCTACCTGCGCGGCGACGAGCAGTACTGGCGGACCGCCCTCGAGCAGCAGCCCGACGCGGCCCGGAAGATGGCACCGAAGCTCCAGGACAAGTGGGTCAGGATGCCGGCGAACGACGCCTCGACCGCCGGGGTCTGCGACAAGCAGGGCTTCATCGCCGCCATGGACGAGGACGAGTCCGAGCGCCGGGGCATGAAGCGCGGCTCCACGACGGAGGTGAACGGCGAGGAGGCCCTGAAACTGACCAAGGACGCCTCCGGCGGCGAGAAGCTCACCCTCTACGTCGCCACCGAGGGCGAGCCGTACATCCTGAAGACCACCACCGAGGGCGGCAAGAACCCCGGCGGCGTCACGTTCAGCGAGTACGGCAAGACGGTGGACCCGCAGCAGCCGCCGGCCGACGAGACGGTCGACATGAAGGAACTCGCCGGCGAACAGCAGACCTGACCGCCCTAGGACCTGCCGCCGTCTGCCTCCCCACGCTCCCGGTCCGAACTCGGCCATACATAGGGCAGGTCGTCCGGGACCCCCGGGAACAGTTCGGCGTACACCTCCGGTTCCTTGCGCACCAGGGCCGAGCGGTGACTGCGGTGGAAGGCCTCGTCGCCGAGCCAGGGCGGCAACTCCCCGGCGGCCGACAGCTCCTCCTGGTCGCGCACCGGTTCGCCCGGACGGACCTCGGCGAGTCCGGCGACCAGCGAGGCCGCGCAGCTGTCCTGGTGACCGTGCTCGCGCCAGACCCGGCAGACGTCGAGGCCGTAGCGGACCAGTGCCTCCTCGTAGCCGGTCCACATCCGCACCGCCGGGTGCCGGCGCCAGCCGTAGCCGGGGACGGTGAGTCCGCGCAGCACCTGGAGCGCCTCCACGCGCTGCTTGCCCAGGCGACGCCGGTCGAGGGCAAGCGCCGAGTCCCGGAAACCGGGGTGGGGGAGGAAGGTCTGCATGCGGGTGCCGCTCCGTTCAGCCGGGGAAGAGGCCGCGGACGCGCAGGTGTCCACGGCGTTCGGCGTAGGCGAGGTCGTCGCGCCGCAGGCGGCCGGCGGCGGCGCGCATCAGCGGGCGCAGGGCCGGCGCGAGGCGACGGGCCAGGGGAAGCAGGCTCGGTAGGCGGGGTGCAGGGGCAGCAGTTCGACGCGGTCGCGCAGCCGCTCTCCGACGGCCGCGAAGGCCTCGTCGGCCAGGTCCGGCATGGTCGGCACGGTCGGGCCGGTGTCGAGGTGGTAGCCGCCGAGCTCACGCCGTCCGGCCGGGCCGCCGGGCAGCGGTTCGCGTTCCACGACGGTCACCCGCCGTTCCGCGCCCAGCAGGTGCAGGGCGGCGGACAGCCCGGCGAGCCCGGCCCCGACGACCACGACGTGGTCCGTGCGCCCGGGCACCGTCCGCGTCATCGCACGCCCCGGACCGCGCGCGGCCGGCCCGTCCGGTGGGTGCCGTCGTCGTCGACCGTGCCGGGGCGCATCACGGGGTCCTCTCGTGGGGTCTGGTCATGCCTTCCCCCTTCGCTTCCGGTACGACGCCGCAGGGGCCGGTTCCCGTCCGGCAGTCACCCGTCCGGCGGCCGCCCCTCCGGCAGTCCGCCCTCCGGCAGTGGCCCGTCCGGCGGTCACCCGTCCGACGGTGCCGCCGCCCCGGCCGGGCGCCCTCGTCGCGCCGTTCAGCGCGCCGTACGGCCGCGGGCGGCGACGGGCGGACTACTCCGCCGCACCGGATCGGACCGGCGGGCGGACCGACGGGAAGGAGGCGGGTGTGCTCGACGCGGACATCGTGGTCGTCGGGGCGGGGGCGGCCGACCTCTCCTTGGCGCACCGACTCCCGGCGCGGGCGTCGCCCCGTGCGGTGTCCTCCCTCGTCCTGGTCGATCCGCCGCCGGGGCCGCTGCGCCCGCCGCGTCGCACCTGGTGCTTCTGGGAGGCCGGGCCCGGCCGCTTCGACCCGGCGACGACCGCCTCGTGGGAGTGGCTGCGGGTGCACGGGGGAGGGCGAGGCGGCCCGCTGGGCGGCGCGCACCGGCGGCTGTGTCGTCGAACTTCACGCCTACGCCGTGCCGCCGACGGCGGTCCGGGAGGTCGAGGAGAAGCGGCTCGTCGACGCGTTGCACCGGGTGTATCCGGAGACCCGTCGGGCCCGGGTGGTCGCCGCACGGCACGAGTGGCGGGCGAACTGCCCGCTGTTCACCGTCGGTGGCTACCGCGACCGTCCCACGGTCCGCACTCCCGACCCGGCCCTCGTCGTCGCCGGGGACCTGGTCCGCACGGATCTGCCGGTGGCTCTGATGCAGCTCGCGGCGACGTCCGGGTTCCTCGCCGCCAACGCCCTGCTGGAGCCGTGGGGCGTGCGGAACGAGACGCTGTGGACGGTGTCCGGCGGGGGCCGCTCCGCGCCGCTGCGTGCCCTGGCGCGACGGTTCGGGACGCGCTGCCCCGGCATCGCGCCGGCCGCCCCCGGTGGCTACGTACGTGTTCCCGCCGCGTGGCCGGCCCGGCCGCCCGCGCCGAGCGGACCGGTGGGTCCCAGTTCCTCCTCGGCCTCCAGACGGGGCAGTTCGCGGCGGGACAGCCGTGCCACCACGGGCGGCAGTGACGCGCGCCCCAGCTGCACCAGGCGCAGCCAGCCCGGCACGTACACGGCGGTACGGCGGCGCTCCAGCGCGCGGACCAGCCGGGCGGCGACGTCGTCCGCCGAAAAGGTGCGGCGGGCCGGGGGCGGCATGTGGGCGCGCAGTTCGCGCAGGACCGGATGGCGGTCGGCGTCGCGGATCATGTCGGTGTCGATCCAGTTGAGGTAGGCGATGCCCACGGCGACGCCGCGGTGGGCCACTTCGGCGCGCAGCGAGTGGGCGAAGGCCTCCACGCCCGCCTTGGAGGCGCAGTAGGCGCTCATCATGGGCGCGGCACCCAGCGAGGCCAGCGAGGCGATCTGGAGGTGGTAGCCCGCGGTGTCGAGCAGGTCCGGCAGGAAGGCGCGGGCCGTGTGGGCGCTGCCGGTCAGGTTCACGTCGACGACACGGCCCCACTCGGCGGGGTCCGACGTGGCGAAGGGTCCGCCGTGCGCGACCCCGGCGTTCGCCACCACGACCGACGGTCTCCCCAGGCGCCGGCGCGTCTCAGCGGCCGCGTCGGCCAGCGCGGCGGGGTCGGTGACGTCGGCCTCGACGGCGAGCGCCGGGGTCGGCAGGTCCGCCGCGAGGGCGTCCAGTCGGGGCTTCTCGAGACCGAGCAGCGCGATCCGGGCGCCGCGGAGTGCGCAGGCGCGGGCCAGGGCGGCGCCGAGTCCGCGCGCGGCGCCGGTCACCACGACGGTGCGGTTCTGGAGGGGACTGTCTGTCACCGGTCGGCCCTTTCCTCGGGTACTTGGCGTACGGTCGCGACGGTCAGTGCCGGTCACCCGCCCGGTCCCGCCGGGTCAGGGCCCGCTGGATCCGGGCGAGGCCCGCGAACCGGTGCTGGCGCAGTGCGGCGCGCGCGGCGTTGGCGCCGGGCGCCCCGTGCACGCCGCCCCCGGGGTGGGCGCCCGCGGAGGCGAGGAAGAGACCGGCCACCGGGGTCTCGGGCCGCCCGGTGCCGGGCACGGGCCGGAAGACGAGTTGCTGGTGCATGGCGGTGGTGCCGCCGTTGATGGCGCCGCCCTCCAGGTTGGCGTCCAGGGCCTGGAGCGTCGGCGGGGCGAGCACGCGGCGGGCTCGTATCAGAGCCCGGAAGCCGGGCGCGAAGCGTTCCACCTGGCGTTCGACCCGGTCGGCCATCAGTTCCCGCTCCCCGGTGTCCCAGGTGCCGGTGATGCCCTCCTCGCCCGCGTCGGCGCGGATGTGGTGGGGGACGTGGGTGTAGGCCCAGGCGGACTCCGTGCCGCGCGGTGAGCGGGTCGGGTCCGTGGTGGTCATCTGGCCGAACAGCGAGAAGGGACGGTCGGGGACCTGCCGCATGGCGATCTGGGCGGCGAACCGGGTCAGTTCGTCGAGGCCGTCGGACAGGTGCACGGTGCCGGCCCGCGCCGCCGCCTCGCACTGCCAGGGCACGGGCCCGTCCAGCGCCCAGTCCACCTTGAAGGTGGCGAAGTCCCACTGGAAGCGCCGCAGGTCGGTGAGGACCTGGTCCGGCAGGTCCGCGGGGGCGACGAGCCGGCCGTAGAGGGCCGGCACGGAGACGTTCGCGAGGACGGCGCGGCGGGCGGTGACCGTCTCCCCGTCGGCGGTGCGCACGCCGACGGCGCGCCGGTCGCGGACCAGGACCCGTTCGACGCGCCGGCCGCAGTGCAGTGTGCCGCCCCGGGCGCGCAGCCGGTGGACCAGGGCCTCGGTGAGGGCGCCGGAACCGCCGACCGGCACGGGGAAGCCGTAGGTCTGTCCGAGCATCGACATCAGCCAGCCGAAGCCGCCGCTGCCGGCCGCCTCGGGGGCGAGGTCGGCGTGCAGGGCATTGCCGGCCAGGAGGAGTCTGCCGCCCTCGCCGCGGAACTCCTCCTCGCCCATGCGGCGCACCGGCAGCACCAGGGTGCGGGCGAGCCGGAGTCCGCCCGCGCCGCGCAGCCGCAGGGCCAGCCGGGCGGTGGCGCGCACCGGTGGGAAGGGGGTGAACAGGGCGTCCAGGATGTCGGCCCGGTAGCGGTCCCACACGGCGTGCAGCCGCTCCCAGGCGGCGCCGTCCCCGAGGGCGAAGGCGTCGAGGGAGGCGGCGGTGGTCGCGACGTCGCGGTCGAGGACGGCGCAGGTCCCGTCGGTCAGGGGGTGGGCCAGCACGTGGGGCGCGTGCGCCCAGCGCAGCCCGTGCGCCTCCAGCCGCAGTCCGCCGAGGACCGGGGAGGCGGCGGCGAGCGGGTAGAAGGAGCTGAACAGGTCGTTGACGAAGCCGGGGGCGACCTCGCCGTCGTGCCGCACCGCGCCGCCCGGCTCGGGCTGCTCCTCCAGGACCGTCACGCTCCAGCCGGCGTCGGCCAGCAGGTTCGCCGCCACCAGCCCGTTGGGTCCGGCCCCGACCACGACGGCGTCAGGCACGGCCGGTCCCCGGCCGGTACTCCACGGACCCCGTCGTGTCCGAGGGGTCGGGACGGCACCGCTCACCGGCCGTGGACTCGCACAGTTTCGCGAGCCTGGCGAGCATGGCCCGGTGCCGCACCTGGATCAGCGCCTCGACGCCGACGTTGTGCAGCAGACCACCCGGCCCGCGCAGGGGGTGTTCGTCCACGATCACCAGGCACTGCTCGCCCCAGGGGCGCAGCTCGACGGCGATCCGGGCGGTGCCGAGCCTGCCCGCCTTCGCCTCCAGCTCCAGCTCCGAGCCCGGCACGCAGCGTCTGACCACCGACTCGTTGTTGAGCCGCAGCGGCCCGAGCCGCACCTCGTACGCGATCGTCGCGCCGACCTGCGGCCACTGTCCGGCCCTCGGGGTGACCTGGGAGGGTCCCACGACCCATTCCACGTACAGGTCGCCGTCCGCGAGGACGTCCCAGACCGCGTCCGGTGTCGCCTGGATGAGCCTGTGCCGAATCGCCACGCGTACCTCCCACGTCCAGTGGCCGCGGCGCGGCCGTCATCGTGAGGACGCAGCACTGAGTGCCCCGTCGGCGCCCGGCCAACCGGAGGGAACGTGTCGCCGTGGCGCCGGACCGGCGGCACGGAAAGGCCGTGCATTGGCATGGACCTGATGACAACAGCTGGCTAAGCTCGAAGCGACCCGATGAGAGCGCTCTCAAACCGCGGTTGTTCCATGCCATCTGTTCCACCCCCACCTTGCTGGAACGACGAAGGGCAACTCCCGTGAGACGCAGCAGACTCAGGCACCTCGGCCTGGCCGGACTCCTCGTGCTCGGCAGCCTCACCGCGGTCGGCACCCTGCCGGCCTCGGCGGCCGACGCCCCCGCGCACTCCCCCTCCTCCTCCGAGCAGCCGGCCTCCGCCGGTCTGCTGGACGCGATGCAGCGGGACTTCGGCCTCACCCGGGCCGAGGCCGAGGACCGGCTCGCGGCCGAACGCGAAGCCACCGGCATCGAGACCGCGGCACGCCGGGCGGCCGGAAAGGCCTTCGGCGGTTCGTGGTTCGACGCGGACGCCGGGCGGCTGACGGTGGCCGTCACCTCGGACGCGACACCCTCGGCCCTGCGGGCGGTCCGCGCCACCGGCGCGCAGGTCCGCACCGTGGAGCACAGCGCACAGCAGCTCGACGCGGCCAAGGCGCGCGTCGACCGTCTCGACGCACCGGCCGGAGTGAGCAGCTGGCGCGCCGACCGGGCCACCAACAAGGTCGTCGTGGACGTGGTCGCGGGCGAGCGCGCTGACAACGATGTCCAGAGCTTCCTGAAGCAGGCCCGCGCGACCGCGCCGGTCACGGTGCGGACGGTGCCGTCGGCCCCGCAGACCTTCGCGGCGGGCACCGTCGGCGGTGACCCCTACTACACCGGCAACGTCCGCTGCTCCATCGGCTTCTCGGTGCACGGCGGGTTCGTCACCGCCGGGCACTGCGGCCGGGCCGGCGCCGGGGTCAGCGGCTGGGACCGCTCCTACATCGGCACCTTCCAGGGCTCGTCCTTCCCCGACAACGACTACGCGTGGGTCAGCGTGGGCAGCGGCTGGTGGACGGTGCCGGTCGTGCTGGGCTGGGGCACCGTCTCCGACCAGCTCGTGCGCGGCTCGAACGTGGCACCCGTCGGTGCCTCGATCTGCCGCTCCGGGTCGACCACGCACTGGCACTGCGGCACCGTGCTCGCCCACAACGAGACGGTCAACTACAGCGACGGCTCGGTGGTGCACCAGCTGACCAAGACCAGCGTGTGCGCCGAGGGCGGCGACTCCGGCGGCTCCTTCATCAGCGGTGACCAGGCGCAGGGCGTCACCTCGGGCGGCTGGGGCAACTGCTCGAGCGGCGGGGAGACCTGGTTCCAGCCGGTCAACGAGATCCTCAACCGCTACGGCCTGACCCTGCACACGGCCTGACCGGACGGCGGTGGGGAGGGGCGGGCCGGTGTCCGCGGTCCGTCCCTTCCCGGCCGCCGGTGTCCGCGGTCCGTCCCTTCCCGGCCGCCGGTGGCCGCGGTCCGTCGTCCGTGCGTCTCCGGGCCGCCGGTGTGTCCGCGGTCCGCCCCTCTCCTGACACCTGTGTCCGGGGTTCCGCGGGCCCCCCACGTGCCGGTGGGCTCAGACGTCGCCGGGTCCGGTCCCGGGCTCCGGCACGTCCAGGCCGGTTGCCGTGGTCAGCCGACGGTAGGCGGCCCGCGCGTGGACCAGCCGGGCCAGCGCCGTGCCGACGAGGGCCGCGCCGAGCAGGCAGGCCAGCCAGAACGCGTCCCGCCGGCCGGTCCAGGTGAGCGTGCCGGCCGGCGGTATGGCGAAGCCGTTGAGGGAGAGCCAGCACAACACGGCCGTTCCCGGTGCGGCCGTGAACCGGGCGCAGAGGCCGAGCAGGGCCGCCAGCAGGGAGAGGGCGACCAGGGCGAGTCCCGGACGCCCCGCGCCCACGATGCCGTTGAGCAGCCCGACCAGGAGGAGGGCACCGCCGAACGCGCCCGCCCACACCAGGGGATCCGCGACCGGGCGGGGAACGGGTCTGGCACCGCTGCCCAGAGGCACCCACTCGATCATGCTGACGGCTCCTTCCGGTCCCGGACGCGTCCGACCCCGGCGTCGGACAACGACCCTGTGGGCAGATTGTCCCACCGCAAGCCGGGCCGCCGTGCCGCCCTGAGCGAGGACCGGCCACGCCCGCGGGCCTCGATGCGTGACCCTTCGCGTCCCGGCTAGTGCCCCGCCTCCGTGTGCTCCGGGGAGGACGACGACCCGAACGCGGGAGAGGCCTGGGCCGGTACCGGCACCGGGCCCGGCTCCGGACGGCCGTCGTCTGCGTCTTCCGTCTCCGCGCCGCCGGCCCCGCCGTCCGCCGCCGCGACCGGTGCCCTCGTCCCCGGCAGGAGTCCGCCGACGGCTCGCAGCGCGGCGGCGAGGACGTGCGCACGTCCCGCGACGATGGGGCCGAGGACGGCGAGCACGAGCACGTATCCGGCGATGAAGGGAGCGAGCCGGGCGTCGAGTCCGGCGCCCGCGGCCATGGCGGCCAGGATCAGCGCGAACTCCCCGCGGGCGACGAGGGTGGTGGCGATCTCCGCGGCCGGTTCGGAACCGTAGTGGTAGACCCGGGCGACGCACAGCCCGGCGACGATGTTCATGACGACGGTCAGGGCCGCCGCCGCGGCCACCGGACCGGCGACGGAGGCGAGGTCGCCGGGGTCGATGGCGAGCCCGAAGGCGAAGAAGAAGATGGCCGCGAAGGCGTCGCGCAGCGGGTGCACCAGTTCGCGGATCCGCGGCCCCGAGGGCGTGCCGGCGAGGATCAGACCGACCATGAAGGCGCCGATGGCGTCGGCGACGCCCAGGACTTCGGAGACACCGGCGACGAGCACCGCGGCACCGAGGAAGCTGATGACGAGCAGTTCGTTGTCCCGCGTGTGGATCAGTCGCCCCACGAGCCGGGTGCCGTAGCGGGCCGCGGCCGCCAGTACCAGCAGGAAGCCGAAGGCCTTGCCTGCCTGGAGGGCCGTGTCGGCGACGCCGTGCGCGCCGGAGATCACCGGTTGCAGGGCGGCCAGGTACAGCGCGAGGAAGATGTCCTCGACGACGATGACACCGAGGATCAGGCGGGTCTCCGGGCGGCCGATCCGGCCCAGGTCGATGAGGATCTTGGTGACGATCGCGGACGAGGAGATGCCGAGCACACCCGCCAGCACCAGGGCTTCGCGCACCCCCCATCCGAGGACGAACCCGAAGCCGAGTCCGGCGCCCACGTTCAGGAGCAGGTAGATGCCCCCGGCGGTGAGGAGCCGTTTGCCACCGCTCTTGAGGTCGTCGAGGTGGAACTCCAGCCCGAGGTAGAAGAGGAGCAGCACCAGTCCGAGTGCGGAGAGCATCTCGAAGTCGTGCGCGTCCTCGACCAGGACGAAGCCCGGTGTGTGAGGGCCGAGCAGGATGCCGGCGAGCATGAACAGAGGGATCGTCGGAAGTCCGATCCTCCCGCCGAGGCGGGCGAGGAACGCGGCGGCGACGAAGGCGCCGCCCATGGCGAGCAGGGTGTCAGCGTGTCCCACGGGTCACCGCCTTCGACCGCGCGGAGGTTCGGGAGGGCTTCACTAGACGGGGATGGATGCGGGTTCTCCTTCTTCGGGGATGCGTCATCGGACGAGCGGACGAGCGGACGAGCGGACGGACCAGCAGGCGGCCGGGCGGGGAGCCGGACCGACGGCCGAACGGGCAGACAGACATACGGGCATACGGGCATACGGGCATACCGACACCGGGGCATGCGGGCGGGCACGCCGCCCGGGGCATCCGCGCCGCGACACCGCCCCCGGCACCCGGGTGCGCACCGCAGATCCGGAACGGACCACGCGGCAACGCCCCTGAACGGGCGGCACCAGCCGCCGGCCCACGCCCTCCCCCGGCACCCGCAAGGACCGCCGGGGCGCGACGCCGGTCCACGGTCACACGCCGGGCCACCGCGCGGCCATCGGGGACGACACCCAAATGGTCCGGCGGCCGACACCCATCGCGCCCGCGGGGGAGGCCGCTCGGCGGCCCGAGGAGGATGCGCCGCGGCCGACTCGGGGATCCCGGCCGCGGCGCCTCCTGCCGCCCCGGGTGCGGGAGGACGACGCGCGCCGGGGCATGACCGGCGACTTCCCCGGCTCCCCGTCACGACACTGCACCAACCGAGTGATCGTCAGGGACCGCGCTCCCGCTCCGGGTTCCCGCCGACGATCACGCCGCCCCGGGAACGCCGTCCGCCCCGCCGCGGGATGCGGCGGGGCGGACGGCTTGCGGACGGTCCGTCAGCACGGTGTGGTTGCCATCAACTTCTCGAACGAAGCCATGCAGTCCGGGCAGTGACGCGCCCGTTCACCGTCGGATGCCTCTATACGTTCACGGAGCTGCTGTCCGCAGAGTGTGGCCGCGGCCTGTTTGGACAGTACGTGCCACACCAACGCTCCGCCCGCCTTCTCCGGGCCCACGCACATTTCGTACATGATCGGCCTCCCAGCCTGGACGCCGCTGACACACTCCAGGAGACACCGGTTCGGCCGCGACCAGTAGCGTTCGGGGTCCATTCGGGTGACGGCCACTTCGGCCGCCCGAGGCGGACGCACACCCGCAGGGCTGCAAACGATCAGCCAACCGGCCCTGCACGGGTGGCCGTGTGACGCGCCGTCCACGCGTCCTCTGACGCCTGGTCAGGACGCGCGCACGCCGGTGACGACGAAGCCGCTGCGGGGTCGGGTGGGGATGCGGCGCAGCGGGATGCGCAGCTCCTGCGCGGGGACCGTGCAGTCCGGGCGCGCCAACCGCACCGCCAGGGACTCCAGGGAGGCCGACGGTGACGCGCTCGCCGGGCAGCGGTGACCGGCCGCGGGGGCGCCGCCGCCCTGCGGGACCAGTTCGTCGGGGCGGGTGGCCGGTGCAGGAACCGCTCCGGCCGGAAGGCGTACGGTCGCCCCACAGTTCCTCGTCGTTCTGCCCGTAGCCGTCGCGCAGCGGGATCCCGCCCGCCGGGACGGACTCGCCGTGCCTGGTCGGCTCCGTCGCGGTCCGGCCGCCGAGGAACGGGGCGAACGGGTAGAAGCGGCGGACCTTGCCCGAACAGGGTGTCCAGCACGGGTGCCGGGACGGCGCCGTGGCGGTGGACGTGCGACTCCTCGTAGAAGAAGCGCACGGCTTCCGGTCCCCGCACGGCCGGCGCGGGCCTGCCGAGCAGCCGGGTGCGCGGCACGGAGCCGGTGCCGTCGCGCATGCGGTTCGGCAGCCAGACGTACCCCTCGACGAGCAGTGCCGGGGTGCGGTCCATCGGCGGGCGGTGGTGAGCGTCCACGGCGGGGTGGATGCCCCGGCGCCGCGGACGGACACCCGGGCCGCCCGTGGGAGGTCTCCGGGTCGCGGGCCGCCCTGAGAGTGGTCAGGGACACCGGCGTCCCGGTCGTCACCGACGCTTCGCCCCGTCACCGCGCCGGCCGCGCCGGGTGGCGGGGACCCGGCGCCGACCGGCGTCTGCGTCCGGGGGGCGGACGTCCGCCTCCGCCGGGAGCCCGCCACCGACTCCGACGTGCTCGCGGTGCGCTCCGCCTACTGGCTGGACGCCGTCTGCCGGAAGCGGGGCAGTACGTGAACGACCCGGCCGTCGGCGGCAAACGACCGGTGGACTGCCGTGCGGGAGTGCTCGGTCAGCGACGTCGCCCGGGTGAACAGCCTCCGGCCGAGGGACGGCGAGAGGATCGCCGGCGTTCCCGACCGCCGAGGGGCGCCTCGTCCTCCTCAGCCGGCCGCGTTGTCGGTGCGCAGCCTCACCTGTTCCTCCAGCCGCCGCAGGCTGCCGTCGAGGGCCTCGGCGACCGTCCGCCGGCCCGGGTCGTGGGTGTCGTCGAAGAACGACAGGTGCACCGTGACCTCGCTGGCCCCGCTGTCGAGCCCGGCGACCTGCAGCCAGCCGGCGTAGCTGCCCTGTTCGCGGGTGCCCCACTCGAGCCGCAGCTGCTCGGGCCGGGCGCTCAGCAGCGCCGAGGTGTCCTGGTCGGTGCGGTCCTCGTGCACGGTGACGGCGGGCGGTTCCTCCGGCTCCACGTGCAGGTCCCGGGGCAGCCAGGTCGCCAGCTGTCCCACGTTCGCGGCCTGGTCGAAGACCTGCTCGGGCTGGGCGGGCATGGTGCGGGAACGCTCGTACTCGGTCATGCGGCACCACTCCTCGGCGCTCGGGGTCGTACGAGGTGACGCGTGCCCCTTCCGGCGGGACCGAAGCGCCACCCGGTCGGACGGCACGACGGGCGGGGTGGGACGGGCGGTGCCAGGCTGCGGGGCATCGTTCCCGCCGCGGCGGGCTCTCGACGGGAGGAGACGAGGTGTCCACGTCGGACTCGGACGACGCCGGGCTGCGCAGCTTCCTCGCCGATCCGGCCCACCTCACCCTGGACCTGCGCACCGCCACCGCCCGGTGCGTCAAGGCCCTGGGACTGCGGCACGCCGTCGTCTACCTCGTCGACCTCCAGCAGCGCCACCTGGTGCCCCAGACGGCCGTGGCCCCGTCGGTGCCGGTCGACGGTTCGCCGGCGGGGTGGGCGTACCGCACCCAGTCGCTGCGGGTGGAGGAGTCCGGAACGGGCGGCGGCATCACCGCCTGGTTCCCGCTGCTGGACGGCGCGGAGCGGCTCGGCGTGCTGGCCCTGTGCGAGACGGCCCTCACCGCCTCCTCGCTGACCCGCGGCCGGGCGCTCGCCTCGCTGCTCGCCATGGTGATCACGTCCAAGCGGCTCTACGAGGACTCCTTCGTACGGCGCACCCGCACCGAGCGCATGACGCTGCCCGCCGAGATGCTCCGCGCCCTGCTGCCACCGCGCACCATCGGCAACGGCAACGTCGTGTCGACGGCCGTGCTGGAACCCGCCTACGAGATCGGCGGCGACGCCTTCGACCACGCGCTGACGGAGACCACGCTGCACGTGGCCGTCCTGGACGCGATGGGACACGACCTGGCCTCCGGACTGACCACTACGGTCTCGCTGGCGGCCTGCCGCAACGCCCGGCGCACCGGCGCGGACCTGCCCGAGCTGGTGCGCAGCGTGGACGAGGCGCTGTCCAGCTGGCTCCCGGACAAGTTCTGCACCTCGGTCATCGCGCAGCTCGACCTGGTCACCGGCGTGCTGCGCTGGGCCAACTGCGGTCACCCCGCGCCCATTCTGATCCGCGACCAGCGGCTGGTCATCGACGCGATGGAGCGCGACGCCGACCCGCCCATGGGCATGCCGTCCCTGCTCAGCCCGCACGCGCGCCGGACGCACGAGATCTCGCTGGAGCCCGGGGACCGGGTGCTGATGTACACCGACGGTGTCGTGGAGGCCCGGACCCGGGAGGCCAAGCTGCTGGGCCTCGAACGCTTCGCCGACTACGTCATCCGGGCCACGGCCGGGGGTGAGCTGGCGCCGGAGTCCTTGCGCCGGCTGATCCACTCCATCCTGGCCATGCAGGAGGGGCGGCTGCGGGACGACGCGACGCTGCTGATGTTCGAGTGGCGACCGCCATCGTGAGGCGGCACAGACGGCACCGGCGGCACCGGTGTCCGCCTCACACGGCGTGCCCGCGGGCGCGCAGCCAGGCGTGCACGGTGTCCTTGTCCGCCGGGGTGATCCGCACGGGGCCCGCAACGTAGGGGCCCTCGTCCTCGGTGAAGCCGGTGTCCGTGACCCTGGCGGTGACCCAGGTGGCCAGGTCCTGGGCGGACCGGTCGGACAGCGCGTCCCGTTCCCATCCGTCCCGGGCCTCGCCGGCGGCCTCGGGATCGTGCCGCTCGGTCTCGGCCAGCCAGGCCGCCACCAGCCGTTCTACGGTCCGGCGGTCGGCGGAGCCGGTCCGCTGTCGCATCCGCTCGTCGCTCATGCCGGCCGAGTGCCCGCGATCCCCGCGCGCCTCACACCGGCACCTGCCGCGGTGTCGTCGGTACGGCGCCGGGTACCCGCCCGGCGAGAAGGGGAGGGCCGGTCCGGTCCGTTCCGTCGACGGCGACAGCCCGGGAAGGGGACAACGATGAGGCAGCCCGCAGACGATCAGGCAACCGGCCGACGGGCCGGCGTCTCCGAGCTGCGCCCGGCCGACGGGGACCGCGGCCCCGCACCCCGCCGTGAGGCACCCCACGAGGATCTCCCGCTCGACCGCAACCAGGCGATCCTCCAGGCCGCCAAGCAGGTGGGCTCGACCCTGAAGAAGGCGGAGCACCCGTTCGCGCTGGCCGGCAGTGTCGCCGTGTACGCGCACGGCGGCACCCAGAACCTTCAGCACGACGTCGACTTCTGCATCCGTCCCGAGGACGCCGACGCCGTCGCCGCGACGCTGCGGGAGGCGGGGCTGACGGTGTACACGCCGCCCGAGGACTGGCTGCTCAAGGCGGACTGCCTGGGGCAGCAGGTCGACCTGATCTTCGAGCTGGCGCACGAGCCGGTCACGACGGCTCTGCTGGACCGGGCCCGGGATCTGTCGGTCGACTCGGTCCTGATGCCGGTCCTGTCGCCGACCGACCTGCTGCGCGGTCTGCTGGCCGCCTTCTCGGAGCACCACTGCGACTTCGGTGCGGTACTGCCGATCGCCCGCACCCTGCGCGAGAAGATCGACTGGGCGGCACTGCGGCGCGACTGCGGCGACGATCCGATGCCCGCCGCGTTCTTCTTCGTTCTCGAACGGCTGGAGATCATCCCTCCGGCCGGTCCGCCGGCCACCGCCTCGAAGGAGGACCAGCGATGAGCGACCCAGGCGTCCAGAACGTCGAATACCGGGTGGCGCACCTCCAGGACCGGCTCGCCGCGGAGGAACTGGGTGAGCTCGGCGTACGTGCCGAGGTCCGGGCCGGGGCGGTCGCGCTGACCGGCACGGTGCCCTCGGCGCAGTGCCGCGAGACCGTGCTGCGCCTGGCCCGTGAGGAGCTGGCCGGGCTGACCGTGCACGCCGACGTCGTGGTGGCTCGGACCACCCGCCCCGACCAGGCGGAGGAGCTGTGACGATCCGGGTCGCCGCCGTCGGGGACATCCACATGGGACCCGACAGCGAGGGGCTGCTGCGGCCGGCCTTCGAAACCCTGCCCGACTGTGCCGATGTGCTGCTGCTGGCCGGGGACCTCACCCGGCACGGCACCCCTCGGGAGGCACGGGTGGTCGCCCGGGAGGTGCGGGACCTGCCGGTGCCGGTGGTGGCGGTCCTCGGGAACCACGACCACCACGACGAACGGCCCGAGAAGGTCACCGCGATCCTTCGGGACGCCGGGGTGACCGTGCTGGAGGGCGAGGCGACCGTCGTGGAGTGCGCCGGGGGCCGGGTGGGGATCGCCGGGACCAAGGGCTTCGGCGGCGGGTTCGTGGGGCGCAGCGCCGGTGAGTTCGGTGAGCCGGTGATGAAGGAGTTCGTGCGGACCACCCGCCGTTCGGCGGACAGCCTGCACGCCGCGCTGAAGCAGCTGGCCGAGGAGGACTGCGCGGCGCGGGTGGCGCTGACGCACTTCTCCCCCGTCGCGGACACGCTCGCCGGGGAGCCGCCGGAGATCCATCCGTTCCTCGGCAGCTACCTCCTGGCGGAGGCGATCGACACGGCCGGCGCCGACCTGGCCGTCCACGGACACGCCCACCTGGGCACGGAGCACGGGATGACGGCGGGCGGAGTCCGGGTGCGCAACGTGGCGCAGCCGGTCATCCGCCGGGCCTTCAACGTCTACCGGCTGGACGGGGACTGACAACGGGCGCTGACCGCCCGCCCGTCCGGCCGTCAGGTCCGTTCCGTGCCCCGCGTGTTCTCTGTGTCGTGCGTGTCCTCCGTGCCCCGCGTGTTCTCTGTGTCGTGCGTGTCCTCCGCGCCCTGCGCGCCCTCCATGTCCTCCGTGTCCTGCGTCGTGCGTCCCAGGCAGGTGACCTCCGCGGGGTCGAGACCGGAAGCCGGGACCTCGTGGAAGCCGAGGCGGTCGTAGAAGGCCCTGGCCGGGGTGTTGGCCGTCGCCATGACCAGGTGGACGGCGGGGACGCCGCGTTCGCGCAGGGCCCGCCACAACGTCCGCATCAGGGTCCGGCCGTGGCCCCGCCCCTGCCAGTCGGGCAGCAGGTCGATGTGCAGATGGGCGGGGTAGGCCGCCAGTTCCGGGACGACCATGCGCTCCGGGTCGTGCAGCAGTCCGGCCATGACCTCGTCCGGGGTCCGGGTGCCGGGCGGCCCCTGCGGCGCCGGGTACCGGTCGGCGACCCTCGGCAGCCACGTCGCCCGGAACTCGGCGGCGAAGCGCGCGGTGTCCGCCGTGCCGAGGATGTAGCCGACCGCGCGGCCCCGCCCGTCGTCCAGCACGAAGGCCAGGCCGGGGTCCAGGTGGACGTAGGGCGCGGCGAAGATGGCAGGCAGGACGGCGGGGTCCGCGTACACGGGCCGGCTGTCCCGGCCGTTGTGCGCGGTCCGGATGCAGATGTCGTCGAGGGCCGGGGCGTCGGCGGGGCGGTAGGGGCGTACCGAGGCAGTCGCTGTCACCTCGGCATGCTGCCCGCCTGGGAGCGCTCCCACAAGTGGTTCGCTTCGATCGGTGGCGCCCGGGTACCCGGCGGCCGGCAGTGTGACGTACGTGGGCGGGAGGCCGGCGATGGAGGATGCGACGGACCGGATCGCGCGGCCGTGGGGCGCACGGGTGCCCTACGGGCGGCACGAGACCTGGCCGGCCCGGGTGGACACGTTCCTCGCCGAAGGGGTGGAGCCCGAGGCGGTGCAGCGGTGGGTGCAGTCCGCGTCGATCCTGCACTCGGACGGCGACGCCATGGACATCGCGGTGGCCGACGGCCGCATGGTGGGCGTACGGGGCCGGGACGTGGACCGGGTCAACCGGGGACGGCTCGGCCCGAAGGACCTGTTCGGCTGGCAGGCCAACGCCTCCCGTGACCGGCTGACCCGGCCGCTGGTGCGGCGGGACGGGCAGTTGGTGGAGACGGACTGGGACACCGCGATGGACCTGGTGGCCGCCCGCTCGCGCGAACTGCTGGACTCGCGCGGGCCGGGCTCGATCGGGTTCTACACGAGCGGTCAGCTGTTCCTGGAGGAGTACTACACCCTCGCGGTCCTGGCCCGGGCCGGCATCGGCACCAACCACCTCGACGGCAACACCCGGCTGTGCACGTCCACGGCCGCGGAGGCGTTGAAGGAAAGCTTCGGCTGTGACGGGCAGCCCGGCAGTTACGACGACTTCGACCACGCCGACGTGATCGCGCTGTTCGGCCACAACATCGCCGAGACCCAGCCCGTGCAGTGGATGCGGCTCCTCGACCGCCTGGAGGGCGCAGACCCACCGCGGCTGCTCTGTGTGGACCCGCGCCCCACCCGCGTCGCCGAACACGCCGCCGTACACCTCGCGCCCCGCAGCGGCACCAACGTCGCCCTGCTCAACGCGCTGCTGCACGAGACGATCCGGCACGAGCGGATCGACCGGGACTTCATCGACGCGCACACCGTCGGCTTCGGGGAACTGGCCGCCCGGGTCGCCGACTGCACGCCCAAGTGGGCGGCGGAGATCTGCGACGTGCCCGCCGCCCGGATCGAGGAGGCGGCCGAACTCGTCGGCACCGCCGAGGCGTTGGTCTCCACGGTCCTCCAGGGTGTCTACCAGTCCCACCAGGCGACCGCCGCCGCCGTGCAGGTCAACAACCTGCACCTGATCCGCGGGATGCTGGGCCGGCCCGGTGCCGGACTCCTTCAGATGAACGGCCAGCCCACCGCCCAGAACACCCGCGAGTGCGGGGCCAACGGCGACCTGCCGGGCTTCCGCAACTGGCAGAACGACGCCCACGTGGCCGACCTGGCCCGGGTGTGGAACGTCGAGCCGGAGACCATCCCGCACTTCGCGCCGCCGACCCACGCGATGCAGATCTTCCGGTACGCCGAGCAGGGCTCGCTGCGGATGCTGTGGATCAGCGGAACCAACCCCGCCGTCTCGATGCCCGAACTGCCGCGCATCCGCTCGATCCTGTCGCAGGAGCGGCTGTTCACGGTCGTACAGGACCTCTACCTGACGGAGACGGCACGGCTGGCCGACGTGGTGCTGCCCGCCGCGACCTGGGGCGAGAAGACCGGCGCGCTCACCAACGCGGACCGCACGGTGCACCTGTCCCGCAAGGCGGTGGAGCCGCCCGGTGAGGCCAGGCCCGATCTGGACATCTTCCTGGACTACGCGCGGCGCATGGACTTCCGGGACAAGGACGGCGGGCCGCTGATCCCCTGGGACGGCCCCGAGTCGGCGTTCGAGGCGTGGAAGCGGTGCAGCGCGGGCCGCCCGTGCGACTACACGGGCCTGTCCTACGCCAAGCTCCGCGACACGAGCGGCATCCAGTGGCCCTGCGACGACCGGGCCCCCGAGGGGACGGCACGGCTCTACACGGACGGCTTCGGCTGGGCCCACCCGGACGTGTGCGAGAGCTACGGCAAGGACCTGGAGACCGGGGCCTCGCAGGAGGTCGTGGAGTACCGCTCCCTCAACCCCGACGGCAGGGCGATGCTCAAGGCCGCCGCCTATCTGCCGCCGCACGAGGAGCCGGACGAGGAGTACCCGTTCCAGCTGACGACGGGGCGGACGCTCTACCACTTCCACACCCGCACGAAGACGGGGCGCGCGCCCCAGCTCAACGACGCCGCCCCCGACGTGTGGGTGGAGGTCTCCGCCGGGGACGCGGAGCGGCTCGGCCTGGGCGAGGGCGACCTGGTGGAGGTCACCAGCAGGCGCGGCTCCCTGCGCGGGCGGCTGCGGGTGACCGGCATCCGGACAGGGCTGCTGTTCGTGCCGTTCCACTACGGCTACTGGGACACCGCGGGCGGGTCGGGGCCGAGCCCGGACACCCCCGGGCGGGCCGCGAACGAGACCACGGTCACCGACTGGGACCCGGCCTCCAAGCAGCCGCTGTTCAAGACGGCCGCCGCCGCGCTCACCCTCGTGGAGCGCGGGGGCGGACGGCCCTCCCCGGCGCCGACCACCACCGCGTCCGCACCGGTCACCGCCGGTGCCGCACCGCCCACCTCGGGCGGACCGGCGGCGCGCACGACGGAGCGGGAACCCACCGAGTTCCCGCACGGCCACGAGGAAGGCGCCCGGTGAACGGCATCGACCTGACCCTGCGTACGCTGCACCGCGGCGAACGGCACCTGGCACACGACCTGGTGACCGTGGCCGAGCGGCACCGCACCGAGCACGAGGTCCACCATGTCGCCACCGACCTCGCCCGCTGGTCCCGCGAGCACATGCGGCGGCTCGCCGAGACCGCCGCGGAGCGCGGCGCGAAGCTGGGCGAGCCGCCGCGCCACTCCGCGGACGGCGTCTTCGCGACCCTGCGCGAGAAGGCGTCCGAGGCGGTCGCGCACCGGCCGGAGCCGGGCCTGCTCCTCCTGCGCGACCTGCGGGAACTGCATGTCCTCGCGGCGGAGAACTCGCTGCACTGGGAGATGCTTGCCCAGGCCGCCCAGGCGTCGCGGGACAGCGCACTGCTGACGCTCGCCTCCTCCTGCCACCCGCGGACACTGCGCCAGATGCGCTGGACCAACACCATGATCAAGAACCTGGCCCCGCAGATCCTCACCAGCCTCTGAGCTGCGCCTTGCCCGCCCGGTGCGGTGCCCGGCACCGCCGGTGCGCCGCCGGACGCCGAATGGCGGCGGCGGGCCGTGGCACCTGATGATCCCAGTGGGGCGCCACCCCGCTGGTGTTCCCGTCGGTACCCCCTCCAAGAGAGCGAGACAGCGTCATGAGTCTTCTGCGTCTGGCCGGCCGGCCGATGCTCGCCTCGATGTTCGTCGCGGGCGGCCTGCAGTCGCTGCGCAGGCCCCAGGACGTGGCACCGGCGGCCGAGCCGGTCGTGCGGCCGGTGGCCGACCGCGTGCCGGTGCTGCCCGACAGCACCGAGCAACTCGTACGGCTCAACGGCGCCGTGCACGTGGTCGGCGGGATCATGCTGGGCCTCGGCCGCTGTCCGCGGCTCGCCGCGCTGGCCCTCGCCGTGACGCTGGTCCCCACCACGCTGGCGGCGCACCGGTACTGGGAGGCGGAGGACCCGTCCGACCGCGCCCAGCAGCGCATCCACTTCCTCAAGAACCTGTCCATGATGGGCGGGCTGCTGATCGCGGCCGACGACACGGGCAGCGCCCCCTCGTTGCTGTGGCGCGGCCGGCACGCCGCCCATGACCTCCGGCACGACGCCCACCTGGTGCACCGCTCGGTCCGGGCCGCGGCCGGCCCCGCGGCACGGGCGGGCGGTGTCCGGGCCAGGCTCGGGGCCTGACCGGGCGTTAACCGGCCTCCTGCGGGGGGACCCGAGGCCCGTGGCGGTGAGTCCTGCCACGACCCTCTTGGAGGTGGAACATGGGACACGGAGGAAACGTCATCGACGAGCTGACGACCGATCACCGTGAGGTCGAGGAGCTCTTCGG
The DNA here is from genome assembly GCF_033406955.1 of Streptomyces violaceoruber. NCBI lineage: Bacteria > Bacillati > Actinomycetota > Actinomycetes > Kitasatosporales > Streptomycetaceae > Streptomyces > Streptomyces violaceoruber. Next base: position 464,478 of record NZ_CP137734.1, read on the forward strand.
CAAAATCGAGGCGCTGCCGCCCGGTCACAAGGACCGCAAGCTGTACGCCGATCAGGCCACGATCGAGCTGGTCCGGCACTCGGTGGCGGAGGAGGCGTATCTGTACCCGGCCGTCCGGGAGCACGTGCCGGGCGGCGGCGCCCTCGCGGACAAGGAGCTCGAGGACCACGCCGGGGCCGAGCAGATCATGAAGGACCTGGAGGGCTGCGCGGCGGACGACGCCGAGTTCGACCGGTTGATCGGCAAGCTGATGAGCGAGATCCGTGAGCACGTCGCCGACGAGGAGGGCAACCTGTTCCCGAGGCTGCGCGAGGCGTGCCCCGCGGACGCCCTGGACGAGTTGGGCGAGAAGGTCCGCCGGGCGAAGAAGACGGCGCCGACCCGGCCGCATCCGGCGGCCCCGGACAAGCCTCCGATGGACAAGCTCCTCGCCCCCGGCGCGGGCATGGTCGACCGGGTGCGGGACGCGCTGTCGGGGCGGGGCAGGTCCGGCTGACCGAGCGGCCGCCGTCAGGCATGCGTGCGAAGGGTCCCGCCGCGGCGGGACCCTTCGCACGCATGCCTGACGGGGTCCTCGCAGGCGCCGGGTGACGGCCGCACGTGCCGGGTGACGGCAGGCTCACCCCTGCGCCCACCACTCCCCCATCCGTTCCCCCGCCGGCTCCCGGGTCGCCGTCGGCACCGGGTCGGGCCGGTCGCGGAAGGCGGCGACGGTGCGCTCCAGACCGTCCTGCCAGGTCACACTCGGCAGCCAGCCGAAGATCTCGCGGGCGAAGCCGGTGACCGGCCGGGGCCGCGGCCGCCCGTCCCCGGCGTCCTCGACGAAGGCCAGCGGCGAGTCGGAGCCGGTCAGCTCGATCACCAGGCGGGCGATCTCCGCGGCGGTGGGCTCCTCGTCGCCGCCGATGTCCACGGGCCGCACCGACCGTCCGGCCGCGACCAGGAGTACGCCGTCGACCATGTCGTCGACGTAGCACAGGGGGTACGTCCCGCTGCCGTCCCCGGGGACGGTGACCGGCCGGCCGGTCAGGGCCGCTTCGATCAGCGCGGCCGGTGTGCCCGCGCCGTCCGTCCGCATACCGGGTCCGTAGCCGTCGAACAGCCGGACGATCCCGGCGTTCGAGCCGTTGGCGCCCGCGTGTGCGGCGACCAGGGCCTCGGCGAACCGGACGGCCTCGGCGCAGGCACGGTGCGGGCCGACCGGGTCGGCGTCGTCCGGGGCGTCGCCGCGGGTGCCGGGGCCGGCCGGGGGCGAGGAGGCGAGGAGGAACCGGGCGCCGTCCCGGCCGGCGACGGACAGCGCGGTACGGGTGCCCAGGCTGCCCGCGTCGAGGGCTTCGACGGGCCGGTCCGGCCGGGCGGCCGGGGACGCGGGGCCCGCCAGGTGCAGGACCAGGTCGTAGGGGCCGGTGAGCGCGTCCGCGCAGCCGGGTGCGGAGATGTCCCGTTCCAGGAAGCGGAAGCCGGGGCGGCCCGCCAGGTGGGCCACCTTCTCGGCCCGCCCCGTGGAGAGGTTGTCCAGGCAGTCGACCTCGGCCCCCGCGTCGAGCAGCCGGGTGCACAGGTGCGAGCCGAGGAATCCGGCACCGCCGGTCACCAGGACGCGGCCCCAGGGCGTGCGGGACTCCCCCCGTGGGCTGAACGCCGCCATGGGCATCATGAGGACGACCTTTCTCCCTCGGAGCGCTGAACAGCGTGCGCCGAGTGCCCCGCCGGGGCGCTCACATGCTCCGGCGCCCGCCACCGGGACGAGGGTGCGTGACCGCGGTCACGGACCGCGGGTGGTGCGCCGCCCGCCGCGGACTGCTGTGATCAAGCACACTCGTGGACTCAAATGCGGCAGCGGCAGAGGCGGTTGGTCCGTCCGGGCCGCGGGCGGGGGCCCGCACCGGCGACGACTCGCCGGTCCCTTCTGCCACGATGGTCGGCGCCGTGTCCGGACCGGTGGAACAGCCGCGCAGCGCAGCCGGCCTGCTCGTTCCCGTCCGTTTCCCCTACGGGTCCCGCGACCCGCCTTCGAGTGGCGCACTGTGTCTTCTTCCCCCGTCTCCGCCCCGCCGTCCCCTGCCGCCCCGCCGTCCGAGCCGTCCCGGTCGCCGTGGCGGTCCCTGAGACATCGCAGCATGCGCTGGTGGTCGGTCGCGAACTTCGTCTCGAACGCCGGTACGTGGATGCAGCTCACCGTGCAGAACCTGCTGGTCCTGCAGATCACCGGCTCCGCCGCGGCGACCGGTCTGTCGATGTCCGTCCAGGCCGCGCCCGCGCTGCTGATCAGTGTGTTCGGCGGCGCGGCCGTCGACCGCTGGCCGCGCAAACTGACCGCCGCGGTCAGCCAGGCACTGCTCGGAGCGGTCGCGTTCGTGACCGCGCTCATGGTGGCGCTCGACCGGCTCGACATGGGCTCCCTGATGGTGCTGGCCGCCGTCACCGGCGTCATCGCCACGGTCGACGGCCCGGCGTGCTCCCTGCTGGGCAACGACCTCGTCCCGCGCGAGGACGTGCCCTCCGCGATCGGGGTGGGCGCCCTGGTGCACCAGGCGGGCCGGCTCACGGGGGCCGCGCTCGCCGGTGTGACGGTCGGCTTCCTCGGTACGGCCGCCGCGTACGCCGCCAACGGGCTGTCGTTCCTGTTCGTGGCCTCGGTCATCCCCTTCCTGCGCCCCGCCCGGGGTGCGATCAGGCACGCCGGGGCGGCGGAGGAACGCGGCGCGCAGGACACCATGAGCGTGCGCGAGGGGCTGGCCTTCTTCGCGCGCCGCCCCCGGCTGCTGACGCTGGCCGGTGTCACCGGGGTCAGCGCGGTCTTCGGGCGCAACTACCAGCTGACCCTGGCCGTACTGGTCACCGGGCCGCTCGCGGGCGGCGCCGGGTCCTTCGGCACCGTGTCCACGGTGCTGGCGGTCGGCGGCATCGTCGGCGCCGTCCTGGGTGCCCGGCTGCGGCGCCCCTCGGTGCGGGTGGTGGGCGCGCTGGCCGCGGCGGGCGGGCTGTTGCAGGTGGTGGCGGGGCTGTCGCCGTCGCTGGCCGTCCTGCTGGTGATGGTGCTCCCCATGGCCGTCGTGGAGTCCGTCTCCGACACCGCCGGTACGGCGGTGCTCCAGACCGACCCGCCCGCGCACATGCGGGGCCGGGTGCTGGGGGTGTGGGGCAGCATCGGCACGGTGTGGGGCCTGGGCGGGCCGCCCGCCCTGGGCCTCCTGATGGAGCTGGCCGGTGCCCGCGGCGCCCTGATCGCCGGTGGGTTGGTCATCGCCGGCACGATCGGCGCGGGCCACCTCCTGCGCGAACGCCGGGCGGCGGTGCCGAGGGTGTCCCCGGTGGCGAACCTGGAGACGGCTGCCTGAGGGCACGCCCGGCTCCGCGCGGACGTCCGCGCCCGTCGCGCCGCGGATCAGGCGACGAGGGCCCGGCCCGGGTCCAGCCGGGCCAGGAGCCCGGCGTGGTGCAGGACGGCGACGGGGGCGACGAGGTCCGGGTGGCGCAGCAGGGCCGCCGCCCGGCGGTCGGCGTCGCCGGGTGCGAGCAGGCGGCGGAACTCCGCCGGCGTCCCGGCCGAGGGGCCGCCCTCGGCCAGCGCGGCCACGGCCGGCCCGGCGAGCGCCGGGTCGCTCAGCAGGCAGGCCGCCCAGCTGGCGACGACCTCGTCCACCCAGGTCCGCCAGGCGTCCGCGTCCGGGTCGGTGGGCGTCGCGCCGTCGGCTCCCGTGATCCGGTCGAGCCGGGCGGAGCCTCCGGGGCCCGCCACGCCCAGCAGCGCCACGTCCATCGGGGTCGGATACCGCAGCCGGGCCGCGACCGTCACGGCCTGCCGGGCCTGCGCCTCGCACAGGGCGTCGGCCAGGGCGCCGCCGGACGCCGGGTAGGCGCGGGTGAGCCACTGTGCGGTCGCCGCGATGACGGGGGAGAGATCTGTGTGCACTGCCGGGCCGTCCGAACTGCTCGTCGTGGGGAACACGGGTCCGCGGAAACGGTAGCCCGCGGCGCACCGCGGGGGACATGGCCCGGCCCCCGCCCGGGGCGTGGCCTCGGCCACACCATGTCGTACGGATCCGTGCCCGCCCGGGGGATGCGATCCTGGAGCGCGTTCGCCGGTCAGCGAAGTCCCGCCCGGCTCACCGGTGTGGAGGAGCAGTCCTGAGTACCACCGTCCTCTCCGAGGCCGTGCCCGTCGTCCTGCTGCTGGGCGTCCTGGCCTTCGCCGTGCTGCGCCCCCGGGGGCTGCCGGAGGCGGTGGCCGCCGTGCCCGCCGCCGTGCTGGTCGTGGCGCTCGGCATGGTCTCCCCGCACCGGGCGTGGGAGCAGACCCGTACGCTGCTGCCGGTCGTCGTCTTCCTCGCACTCGTGCTGATGCTGGCGTACCTGTGCGCCAAGGAGGGCCTGTTCGAGGCCGTCGGCGCCGCCGTGGCCCGCAGGTGCGGCGGCAGTCCGCGGCGGCTGCTGACCGGGGTCTTCGCCGTGGCCTGTGCGGTCACGGCCGTGCTCAGTCTGGACGCGACCGCCGTACTGCTCACCCCCGTGGTCCTGGCCACCGCCTCCCGGGCCGGTGCGCGGGCCCGCCCGCACGTGTACGCGACCGCGCATCTGGCGAACTCCGCCTCGCTGCTCCTGCCGGTCTCCAACCTGACCAACCTGCTGGCGTTCACGGCGAGTGGGCTGTCCTTCACCCGGTTCGCCGCGCTGATGGCGCTGCCCTGGCTGGCCGCGATCGCCGTCGAGTACGCCGTGTTCCGCCGCTTCTTCCGCACGGACCTGGCCGAGCCGGTGTCCGCGGCCCCCGCCCGCGTCGGCTCCGTGTCCGTCGCCCCCGGTCCCTCCGATCCCACCACCGGTCCCACCGGTCCCGCCGGTCCCGCCGGACCCGCTCCCGCGAAGGCTCGGGGCGGCGCCCCCGGTGCCGAGCCGGGCGTGGCGTCCGCGCCGCCCGCGCCCGCCGTGCCCCGTTTCACCGTGGTCGTCGTGGCCCTGACCCTGGCCGGGTTCGCGGTGGCCTCGCCGGCCGGGGTGGACCCCGCCTGGGCCGCGCTGGGCGGCGTGCTGGTGCTCGGGGCACGGGCGCTGGCCCGCCGCCATGTCACGCCCCGGGAGATGGCGGGCGCCGCCGCGCCGCTGTTCTGCCTGTTCGTACTCGCCCTCGGCATCGTGGTGCAGGGGGTGCTGGCGGGCGCGTCGGCGACCGGGCTGGGGCGGCTGCTGCCGGACGGGGACTCGCTGCCGGCGCTGCTCGGGGTGGCGGCGGTCGCCGCGGTGCTGGCCAACGTCGTCAACAACCTGCCCGCCGTACTCGCCCTGCTCCCGCTGGCCGCGCCCGCCGGGCCGGCCCAGGTCCTCGCCGTGCTGATCGGGGTGAACCTGGGCCCCAATCTGACCTACGTCGGCTCGCTGGCGACCCTGCTGTGGCGGCGCATCCTGCACCGGCACGGCATCGAGGTGGAGCTGGGCCGGTTCACCGCGCTGGGGCTGCTCACCGTACCGGCCACGGTCGCCGCGTCGACGGTGGCCCTGTGGGGGGCGCTGCGCCTCGTCGGGGCCTGACGCCCGCGGCACCGCCGCCCCCGGGACATCCGCTCACTGGGTCGCCACGACGATGCAGCTCCGCAGCTCCGCCAGGGCCCCGAGGTCGCCCTCGACGGTCACACCGCGGTCCCCGTCGGCGCCCGCCCGGTTCCACAGCGACCGCAGCACACTCTCCGGCGGGCCGCTCAGCGTCGCGTCGGCCGTGCCGTCGCCCGCGCCGTCCGTGACGGTGAACTCGCCCGGTCCGGTCCGCACCCGCCAGGCGGCGTGGTCGCTGGCCCGCACCAGGAACGTGCGCCCCGGCGAGCCGTCCAGGATCTCGGTGAAGTAGTCGCCCCACTCCGCCACCGAGTACGCGGCGAAGACCTTCAGCAGTTCGTCGACGCCGTCCACGGCGAGGTCGTCGGGTACGGCGTCGACGGGCCGTCCGGTGGCGAGTTCGGCGTCGATGCGGTGGACGACGGTCTCCTGCGCCATCCGCCGGATCCAGAAGCCGACGCTCTGGTCGGGCCCGTACCAGGTGCCGGCCGGGTCCTCGGGGGCGCGGGCGGCGAACTCGGCGCGCAGCGCGGCGTAGCCCCGGTCGAGCAGCTTTGTCGGTGCCTCGTCGGCGAACTCCTCGGGCGGCCAGGGCTCGGGCTCGGCCCCGTCGCACATGGCGGCGGCCTTGTGCAGGTAGACCTCGCCGACGTGACGGGTCAGATCGGCGACGGTCCAGCCGGGGCAGGTGGGCACCGGGGCGTCGGGGTCGGTCTCGACGACGTCCCGGAGCCGGTCGTGGTCGGTCGCGAGGCAGTCGAGGAAGCGGGTGAACTCCATGCCGCCGAGCCAAACACACGCTCAGGCCCGGGGCACGCCGTTTTCGCCTTCCCCGCGTCCCCGCGCCGCCGCGCCCGGCCCGCGCTCACCACGCCGGGCTGGGGACCGCGGGGCGCCGGACCGCTTCGGCGGCGTCCCGCAGGTGCAGCGCCACGGAGATCAGGGCGCGCAGCGCGGAGGGCCGCAGGCTCTGGGCGCTCTCGGCGGCCAGCACCAGCAGGCAGCCCGCGGCCTGCTCGACGACCGGGACGGAGAAGGCGAAGTCGTCGCCGTCGGCCCCGCGGAAGGCGCGCCACGGTGTGGCGGCACCGTCGATGGCCTTGTGCACGGCCTGCTCGAGGTGCTGTGCGGCCTGCCGGCACACGGGGGCGGGCAGAACGATGGTGCGATGAAACGCTGAACTGGTCATAGTCCCACTGCTCCCCCGTGCCGGGGCTCTTCGATCGGCACACCGGGCGCTTTTCACCGGGTCGGCGGCAGCGGCACCCCGGGCGCTCATGTCCCAACGGGTCACATGTCCCACTGGGACATTTTCAGGTGTACGCTCGAAGACATGACGGCAACGAAGCCCTCCCCCGCCACCGAGGACCGGCGGCAGCGCAAGGCGCGGCAGACCCGCGACGCGCTGGCCACCGCCGCCTGCGACCTGATCCTGGAGCACGGGCCGGCGGCGACCACGGTGGAGGCGATCGCCGAGCGCGCGGACGTCACGCGCCGCACGTTCAGCCGGCACTTCGCCGGCAAGGAGGACGCGGCGCTCGACTTCGTCCGCCGGGACGGCGACCGGATCAACGCGCTGCTGCGCTCCCGCCCCGCCGGGGAGCCGCCCCTGCTGGCCTATCGCAGGGCCGTCCGGGAGTGGCTGGCCGACCGGGAGGACCCGGCCTGGCACGTGCGTCCCCGGATGCGCCGCCTGCTGGCCCTGGCCGACACCGAGCCCGAGCTGTTCGCCGCCTACCAGCGCATCCGGGTCGACGCCCAGGAGGAGTCGATCCGCATCGTCGCCGCCCGGCTCGGCAGCGACGACGTCCGGGACGTGCGCCCGGCCGCCGTCGTCGACGCCGCCGCCGGGGTCCTGATCGCCGCCCTGCGCCTGTGGGCGCGCGGCGGTGAGGGGGACTCGGCAGCCGCAGACCTCGCCGCCCTCGTGGAGCAGGCCTACGACGCCCTGACCTCGGAGGCCGCGGCCGCGACCCCCGAAAGCACCACCGAAGAGTGAGAACAGCACCATGAGCACCACCGGAACCACCCCCGCCACCACCGGGTACGCCGCCGAGTTCGCCGGCCGTACCGCCCTCGTCACCGGTGCCGCCTCCGGCATCGGCCTGGCCACCGCCCGCCGGCTCGGCGCCGGCGGCGCCCGGGTCGTCGTCGCCGACTTCAACGCCGAGGGCGCCGAGAAGGCCGCCGCCGAGCTGCGGGCCGGTGGCGTCGAGGCCGCCGCGGTCGAGCTGGACGTCACCCGTCCGGAGTCCGTCGAGGCGGCCGTCGGGTTCGCCGTCGACACGTTCGGCTCGCTGGACCTCGCCGTCAACAACGCCGGCATCGGCGGCCCCAGCGCCCCGACCGGCGAGTACGACGTGGCGGCCTACCAGCGCGTCGTGCGCACCAACCTCGACGGCGTCTTCTACTCGATGCGCTACGAACTGCCCGCCATCGAGGCGGCCGGCAAGGGCGGCTCGATCGTGAACGTCGCCTCCATCCTCGGCTCGGTCGGCTTCGCCGGCTCCCCCGCCTACGTCGCCGCCAAGCACGGCGTGGTCGGGCTGACGAAGGCGGCCGCCGCCGAGTACGCCGCCCGCGGCATCCGGATCAACGCGGTCGGTCCGGGCTTCATCGACACCCCCCTGCTCAAGACCATGGACGAGGCCGCCTACAAGGGGCTGGTCGCCCTGCACCCGGCCGGCCGCCTCGGGCGCTCGGAGGAGGTCGCGGAGCTGATCGCCTTCCTGCTGTCCGACCGCGCGTCCTTCGTCGCGGGCAGCTATCACCTGGTCGACGGCGCCTACACCGCCGTCTGACCGGCACTCACCCGTCCGAGGGGGAAGTCCGGGGGAAGTCCGGGGGAAGAGAACAAAGGAGTTCGATCATGAAGGCACTGCAGTACCGCACCATCGGCGCCCCGCCCGAGGTCGTCACCGTCCCGGACCCGGAGCCGGGCCCCGGCCAGGTGCTGTTGAAGGTGACCGCGGCCGGAGTCTGCCACTCCGACATCGCGGTGATGAGCTGGCCCGCCGAGGGCTTCCCGTACGAGCTGCCGCTCACCCTCGGCCACGAGGGCGTCGGCACCGTGGCCGCGCTCGGCGCCGGGGTGACGGGGCTCGCCGAGGGCGACGCGGTCGCCGTGTACGGGCCCTGGGGCTGCGGCACCTGCGCCAAGTGCGCGGAGGGCAAGGAGAACTACTGCCTGCGCGCCGACGAGCTGGGCATCCGGCCGCCGGGGCTCGGGCGTCCGGGGTCCATGGCCGAGTACCTGCTGATCGACGACCCCCGGCACCTGGTCCCGCTGGACGGGCTCGACCCGGTCGCGGCGGTGCCGCTCACCGACGCCGGACTGACGCCGTACCACGCGATCAAGCGGTCGCTGCCCAAGCTGGTCCCCGGCTCCACCGCGGTGGTCATCGGCACCGGTGGTCTCGGCCACGTCGCCATCCAGCTGCTGCGCGCCCTGACGTCCGCCCGGGTGGTCGCCCTGGACGTCAGCGAGGAGAAGCTGCGCCTCGCCCGTGCGGTGGGCGCGCACGAGGCGGTGCTCTCGGACGCGAAGGCCGCGGACGCGGTGCGCGAGATCACCGGCGGTCTCGGTGCCGAGGCCGTGTTCGACTTCGTCGGCGTGGCGCCCACCGTGCAGACCGCCGGAGCCGTCGCGGCCGTCGAGGGCGATGTCACCCTGGTCGGCATCGGCGGCGGATCGCTGCCCGTCGGCTTCGGCATGCTGCCGTTCGAGGTGTCGGTCAACGCCCCCTACTGGGGCAGCCGCAGCGAGCTGATCGAGGTGCTGAACCTGGCCCGCTCCGGTGCCGTGTCGGTGCACACCGAGACGTACTCCCTGGACGACGCCCCGCTCGCCTACGAGCGGCTGCACGAGGGCAGGGTCAACGGCCGCGCGGTGATCCTGCCCCACGGCTGACCGGCCCGGACCCCGCGGCCGCGGCATGTTCCGCCGGACGGCCGAGGGGGCGCGACCGGTCCCCCGTTCCGGTCGTGCCCCCGTCCCGTCGAACCTACGTGGACGGGTCCGCCGTTGTGAATCGTGCCGGTGCCCGCTGCCGGGCCCGGAGCACTCACTCGTGCACAGGTGAGTCCGGATGGCCCGGTTTCGTCCCGTGCAGGAGCGGCTGGCCGAGGTCACCGGCCGCCAGGTGGGCCAGCACGACCTCGTACAGGTCGCTGCCCGCGGCGAGCAACTGGCGTTCGAGGACGGGTTCGGCGCTGCGGACGTGCTCGCGGACGGTCTGCGCGTGCATGCCGAGCTGCTGGGCGGCACGCTCGGCGTTGCCGCCCGCGGCGATCCAGGTGCGCAGGGTGCGCCGCAGGTCCCGGCCGTCCGGGTCGAGGCGGCCGAGCAGGTCGACGGCCCAGGTGCGCAGCGCGGGCCCGGCCAGCAGGTCGGTGAGCCGGGCGGCGCCTGCCCGTGCGCCGGCGCCCGGCGGAGGTTCGGCGAGGCCCACCTGGGCGTTCAGGGCCAGGTGGACGGCGGCCCGGACGGTCAGGTCGGCGAAGTCCGTGCGCAGCAGCGACTCGACCCGGTCCATGCGGGCGCGGACCGTGTTGCGGCTGACGCCGAGGACCTTCGCCGCGTTGACGGCGGTGAACTCCAGACCGAGCCGGGTGGTGGCGATCAGTTCGGCGCGGGTGTGGTGCGACAGCCTGTCCAGCGGGCTCAGCACGTCCGCCGTCCAGTCGTGCAGCGCCGCCGGGTCCATCAGCCGCTCGGGGCGGGTCCGCTCGGCGTACAGGGCCGCCTTCTCCGGGCGGAACCGGGCCACGGCCAGGGCGCTGACGGCCTGTCCGTAGGCGGCCGCGGTGCGGGCCAGGCCCTGCCGGGCGCTGCCGCCGACGAACACGCCGGGGCGGCGGCCGACGAGCGTGCGCAGTTCCTGCCCGGCCGTGTCGCGCGGGGCGAGCACGATGACGTGTCCGTCGACCGCCGGGCACCGCACGACCAGCGCCCGTTCCCCCGTCGCCGACAAGCACTCCTCGGCGAGGCGGTCCCGTTCGGCGGGGCTGCTCTCCACGACGTAGACGCAGGCCGTGTCGGTGTCGAGGAGGCCGGGCCAGAGTCCGGCGGCCACGCGGCGGGCGGAGACGGTGTCCTCCACCATCAGCAGTTGCAGAATGGCCAGGCGCAGGTCGGAGGTGGCCCGCCGCAGCCGGTGTCCGGCCGCGGTCGACTCGTGGCCGGCCAGCAGCAGCTCCAGCACCTGGGCGGCGTGCGTGACGATGTCGGAGACGCGCCGGTCGAAGGGCTCCTCGCGGGCGACCGCGAGGACGGTGGCCGGTGCCGGACGGGACCGTTCCACGCGCACCAGCCGCAGATGGCGGCCCCGGTCCTCCAGGGCGGCGGACGCGATCCGGCCGGAGGTGAGGTCGGCGACCAGGACGTCGTCCAGCGGGACCCGGGTGCCGGCCAGCAGCCGGCCGGTGTCGTCCTGCAGCGCGACGGCCGCCCGCGCGATGCCCGCGAGCCACGCCACGACCCGGTTCAGATCGCGGCCGGCCGGCCGCAGGTGGTCGAGCAGTTCCTGCGCCCATCCCGCGGGCTCACCGGCCCCGGACGTCCGCTGCCGTCCGCCGTCCTGTCGGCCCGCCACGTCGGCCTTCTCCTCGTCTCGCCCCGTCCCCGGCCCAGGTTCGGGACGTTACCTCATGGCTCCGCGCACGGGACCCCTCCGGCGTCGGCGGCGGGGCCGCGCCGGAGCCTGTCGGGCGGAGCGGGCGAGCGGGCATAAGCTCGGTGAATGGCGAAGTACTTCGACGTGCACCCCGACAACCCCCAGCCGCGCAGCATCGCCCAGGTCGCCGACAGCGTCCGCTCCGGCGCGCTGATCGCGTATCCGACGGACTCCTGCTACGCACTGGGCTGCCGACTGGGCAGCCGCGACGGGATCGACCGCATCCGGTCGATCCGGCAGCTGGACAACCGGCACCACTTCACCCTCGTCTGCCAGGACTTCGCGCAGCTCGGGCAGTTCGTGCAGATCGACAACGACGTGTTCCGGGCGATCAAGGCCTCGACGCCCGGCAGCTACACCTTCATCCTGCCCGCGACGAGGGAGGTGCCGCGCGCGCTCCAGCACCCGAAGAAGAAGACGGTGGGCGTGCGCATCCCCGACCACGTCGTCACCCAGGCCCTGCTCGCCGAGCTCGGTGAACCGCTGCTGTCCAGCACGCTGTTGCTGCCCGACGAGGAGGAGCCGATGACGCAGGGCTGGGAGATCAAGGACCGGCTCGACCACGTGCTGGACGCGGTCGTCGACTCCGGGGACTGCGGCACCGAGCCCACCACGGTCGTCGACTTCTCCGGCGGCGAGGCGGAGATCGTGCGGCACGGCGCGGGCGACACGACCCGGTTCGAGTAGCGAGACGTCCGCCGCCCGACCGCACGAACAGAGAGAGGCAGGCCACACCATGACCGCCACAGCGGGAACGGCCCTCGACATCCCCACCGGCGACGGCACCGCCGACGCCTATCTGACCCGTCCGGCCGACGGGGGACCGCATCCCGCGGTCCTGCTGTACATGGACGCCTTCGGGCTGCGTCCGAGCCTGCGGTCGATGGCCGACCGGCTGGCCGGTGCCGGGTACACCGTCCTGGTGCCGAACGTCTTCTACCGCAGTGGACGGACTCCCGTCGTGGAGCTGCCCGGGTTCATCGACCCGCGGGCGCGGCCGGAGATCTTCGAACGGCTCGGGCCGATCATGCGGTCGCTGACCCCGGACCTGGCGATGCGGGACGCCGACGCCTACCTGCGCCTGCTGGCCGGCCGTCCGGAGGCGGCCGACGGTCCGGTCGCGCTCGTCGGCTACTGCATGGGCGCCGCGCTCGCCCTGCGCACCGCGGGGACGTATCCGGACCGGGTCGCCGCGGTCGCCGGGTTCCACGGCGCCAACCTGGCGACGGACGGGCCGCACAGCCCGCACCTGGTGGCCGGGGACATCACCGCCGAGGCGTACTTCGCCCACGCGGACCAGGATCCGGGAATGGACGCCGAGCAGCAGGAGCGCCTGTCGGCGGCCCTGACGGCGGCCGGTGTCCGGCACCGCTGCGAGGTCTACGCCGGCGCCCACCACGGCTACACGCAGGCCGACACCTCGGCCTACGACCCGGAGGCGACCGAGCGGCACTGGACGGCCCTGCTCGACCTCCTGAAGCGGACGTTCTGACCCCGGACGCCCCGAAACGGCCCGTCCTGGGCGGGAGTTGGCGTGCCTCCCCACGTCCGGCCCCGGGTACGGGCGTTGTTACCGTGCCCGGGTGTCCAACTCCTCACGCGATTCAGCCGAAGGCGCCGGCTGGGGCTCCGCCGAGCCCGGCGCCTACCGAGCGCTCATGCCGGGGCGCACCGAGAAGCTGTCCTGGCTGAGCCCGAGAACGCTGTGGGCCGCCCGCAACGGCGTGCTGGCCTCCTGGTTCGGGGACCCCACGGGCCGGACCCGCTCCCGCTGGGTGGCGCAGCGGGCGGCGGCCGGCGCACCGGCCGACAAGGTGATCGGGCGGGACGACCCCGACCGGTTCTCCTTCCTGGTCATCGGTGACACGGGCGAGGGCGACGATCCCCAGTACGCCGTCGTGCCCGGGTTGTTGGAGGCCGGCCGGGACACCCGGTTCGCGGTCCTCGCGAGCGACGTGATCTACCCGGTGGGCAGCGCCGACGACTACGGCACGAAGTTCTTCCGCCCCTACCGCGACTACCGGGCGCCCATATACGCGATACCGGGGAACCACGACTGGTACGAGGACCTGGGCGGCTTCATGCGGGTCTTCTGCGACGACGCCCCGCCCCTCGCCCCGGAGGCCGCGCCGCGCCGGTTCTCCCGCGCGTGGCTGCGGTCCCTGTTGTGGCACCGGCCGCGTCCGGAGGACGGTGCCCGACTGACCGAGGCGCGCGAGCTGCGCCCGGCGCCCTCCCAGCAGGCCGCTCAGCCGGGACCGTACTGGGCCGTCGACGCCGGTCCGGTCAGGATCGTCGGCATCGACACCGGTCTGCTGGGCACCGTCGACGCCGAGCAGGGTGCCTGGCTGCGCGAGGTGTCGGCGGGAGACCGGCCGAAGATCCTGGTCACCGGCTCGCCCCTGTACGTGGACGGCGAGCACCACCCGTGCGAGATCGAGGGCGGCGGCACGGTCGACGACATCGTGCGCGACCCGGCCCACCACTACGTCGCGGCGATCGGCGGCGACATCCACAACTACCAGCGCTACCCGGTCGACGTGGACGGCCGCACCGTGCAGTACGTCGTGGCGGGCGGCGGGGGTGCGTTCATGCACGCCACGCACACCATCCCGCGCGTCTCGGTGGCCGGCGTCACCGAGGACGACTTCCGCTCCTATCCGCTGCGCGGCGACTCGCTGGCCTTCTACAGCGCGCTGTACGGCCGCCGGCTGCGGATGCGGCGCCTGTTCACCCTCACGGAGGCCGAGGCGACGGCCGTGATCGCCGAACGCCTCGGCATCCGCACCGGCCGCGCGCCGGGGGACGGCGCGCGGGTCACCCGGCGCACCCGGATCGTGGCCGGGCTGCTCGGCACCGCGCGGCGGCCCGAGCGCCGCAAGCGGTTCCGGCTGCCCGTGCGCAAGATCTACACGTCGGTGTTCTCGCCGGGGTCGGCGACGTACAGCCCGCCCTTCTTCAAGTGCTTCCTGCGTCTGGACGTGACGCCGGAGGCGGTCAGGCTGCGCTGTTACGCCGCCACGGGGAACCGGGCGCAGGAGGTGGACCCGCCGGTCGAGGACGAGGTGACGATCCCGCTCGGGTGACCGGCGGGCCCCCCGCAGGCCGCAGCCGCCTCACCAGCGGCCCGCCTCGCTGCCGACGACCGGCTCCGAGGGGGTGCCGTCGACGCCCACGGGTACGTCGCCGGTCAGCATCACCCGGTGCATGGTCCGGGGGTGGTCGAGGTGGGCGTGGTCGCCGGGGGCGAGGTGGATGGTGGCCCGGTTGTCCCAGAAGGCGACGCTGCCGGGCTCCCAGCGGAAGCGGACCGTGTACTCGGGGCGGGTGGCCTGCTCGACGAGGAGTTCCAGGATCGCCGCGCTCTCCGGGCGGGAGAGCCCGGCGATCTGCTCGACGTAGTAGCCGTTGACGAACAGCACCCGCTCCCCCGTCTCCGGGTGGACCCGGACCAGCGGGTGCACCGTCGCGGTCTGGTGGTGCAGAAGGTGCCGGACGTACGCGTCGTCGCCGGGCCGGGGCTGGTAGCCGACGCCGAGGCGGTGTTCGGCGCGCAGGGTGTCGACGAAGGCGCGCAGCGGGGCGGACAGTCCGGCGTAGGCGGCGGCGAGGTTCGCCCAGGTGGTGTCGCCGCCGTAGGGGGGTACCGTCTCGGCGCGCAGGACGGTCGCGGCCGGCGGGTCGACGCGGGCGCCGTGGTCGCAGTGCCAGCCGCGCAGCAGTGTGTGGCGCCGGCGCCGCAGCCACTCGTCGTGCTCCATCCCGAAGCGCTCGCCCAGCTCCAGCCGGTCGGCGGTCGTCTCGATCTCCGGGAAGCCGGCCGGGGAGGCCTTGCCGCGCCGGGGCAGGACGACCGGCTCGCCGAAGAGACGGGCGAACGCGACGTGCCCGGCGTGGTCGAGGCGCTGGTCGCGGAAGAACACCACCTTCCAGCGCAGTACCGCCGACCGCACCGCCGCGACCTGTGCGGCGTCGAGGCCCGCCGCCAGGTCGACGCCGCGGATCTCGGCGCCGATGTGTCCGGCGACCGGTTCCACCTCGATTCCCGTCCTCCCGTCCGTTGCCGTGTCCCTGGCGCTGTCCCTCGCGCTGTCCTTCGCGCTGTCCGTCGTCATGCGGAGATCGTGGCAGACCCTCCGCCGCGCCGTCCGGTTGATCACCGGTCGCTGCCTGGGCGAGGCTGGACGGGCGGCACACCGCCGCGCACAGTCGAGGGAAGGTCCCACGGTGATCAGCATTCCCGCGTACACGCTCAACGACGGCACCAGCCTCCCCGCCCTGGGCCTGGGCACCTGGCCGATGAAGGACGAGGAGGCCGAACGGGCGGTCCGCGCCGCCCTGGAGACGGGGTACCGCCTGATCGACACGGCGACGAACTACCGCAACGAGACCGGCGTCGGCCGCGGGGTCGCCTCCGCCGGTCTCCCCCGCGAGGAGATCGTCGTGACGACCAAGCTGCCCGGCCGGCACCACGGCTACGAGGAGACGCTCGCCTCCTTCGAGGAGTCCCGCGCCCGTCTCGGTCTGGAGTACGTCGACCTGTACCTGATCCACTGGCCGCTGCCGCGCGTGGACAAGTACGTCGACTCCTGGAAGGCCATGGTCAAGCTGCGCGAGGACGGCCTCGTACGTTCGGTGGGCGTCTCCAACTTCACGGCGGAGCACATCGAGCGGCTGGAGCGGGAGACGGGCGTCCTGCCGTCCGTCAACCAGATCGAGCTGCACCCGCTCCTCCCGCAGGACGAGCTGCGCGCCTACCACGAGCGCAAGGGCATCCGCACCGAGAGCTGGAGCCCGCTGGGCCGGGGCAGCGACCTGCTGGACGACCCCGCCGTCGCCGCGGTCGCCGCGGCGCACGGTGTGACGCCCGCCCAGGCGGTCCTGCGCTGGCACACCCAGCTGGGCGCGGTGCCGATCCCGAAGTCCGCCGACCCGGCGCGGCAGCGGGCGAACCTGGACGTCTTCGGCTTCGAACTGGACGCCGAGCAGCTGCGCGCGGTGGCGGACCGCGTCCACCGGCGGATCGGCGGCGACCCGGAGGTGCACGAGGAGTTCTGAGCGGGGTACCCGGCCCGGGCCGGTGAGGATCGAGGGCTCCCGGGAAGGAGCGGCAGGTGGACGGTGAGGACGACGGGCTGCGGGACTACCACGGCAAACGGGACTTCGGCCGCACCGGGGAGCCCGCGGGGCCGGGGGCGCCCGGCGAGGGCGGAGCCCCGGGTGGGGACGGGCCACCGCGCTTCGTCGTGCAGATCCACGACGCGAGCACCCTGCACTTCGACTTCCGCCTGCAGGTGGCCGACGTGCTGAAGTCCTGGTCCGTGCCGAAGGGGCCGTCGGCCGACCCGCGCGACAAGCGGCTCGCGGTGCCGACGGAGGACCATCCGCTGGAGTACGAGGAGTTCGAGGGCGTGATCCCGGCGGGTGAGTACGGGGGCGGCACGGTCATCGTGTGGGACCACGGCACCTACGACCCGCTGAGCCACGACCGGCGGGGACGGCCCGTCGACTTCGCCGAGTCGCTCGCGCACGGGCACGCCCGGTTCCGGCTGCACGGCGCGAAGCTGCGCGGCGAGTACGCGCTGACCCGGTTCCGCGGCGGCCCGGACGGCGACGCCGGCGCGGACGCGGCGTGGCTGCTGGTCAAGACGGCCGGCGGCGGGCGCGGGCACGGCACCCCCGATCCCCGGCGGGCCCGGTCCGCGCGCACCGGCCGGACGCTGGCGCGGGTGGCCGCGGAGCACGGCGAGGAGTAGGGGCGGGCCGGAGCAGGGGCCGCACGGCCGGTTCACTCCGGGGGCAGGGGCTGTTCGGCCCAGATGGTCTTGCCGGTGTCCGTCTGGCGGCTGCCCCAGCGCTGGGTGAGCTGGGCGACCAGGAGCAGGCCCCGGCCGCCCTCGTCGAAGGCGTGGGCGCGGCGCAGGTGGGGCGAGGTGGAGCTGGCGTCGGAGACCTCGCAGATGAGCGCGGTGTGGCGGATGAGGCGCAACTGGATGGGCGGCTCGCCGTAGCGGATCGCGTTGGTGACCAGTTCGCTGACCACGAGTTCGGTGACGAAGGCCGTGTCGTCCAGCCCCCAGGCCGTCAGCTGTTCGCCGACGGACCGCCTGGCGGCCGCCACTCCGGCGGGGTCGGGAGGGACGTCCCAGGTGCGCACCCGGTCCTCGCCCAGCGCGCGGGTGCGGGCCAGCAGGAGCGCGACGTCGTCACCGGGCTCCTCGGGCAGCACGGCCTTGAGGACGCCGTCGCACAGTGCCTCCAGGGAGGTCGCGGGGGCGGCCAGCGCCCGGCACAGTTCCGTGGTGGCGTGGTCGACGTCGCGGTCCCGGTCCTCGACCAGTCCGTCGGTGTAGAGGGCGACGACGGAGCCCTCCGGCAGCTCCAGCTCCGTCGCCTCGAAGGGCAGTCCGCCGACGCCGAGCGGCGGCCCGGCGGTCATGTCGACGAGGCGGGTGGTGCCGTCCGGGAGGAGGACGGCGGGTGCCGGGTGACCGGCGGCGGCCAGGGCCAGTCGGCGGGAGACGGGGTCGTACACGGCGTACAGGCAGGTGGCTCCCAGTTCGGCGACCTCCGTGCCGCCGCCGTCGTACGCGCCGCCGGCCGCGAGGTGGGAGACGAGGTCGTCGAGGTGGGTGAGGAGCTCGTCCGGGGGCAGATCGACGTCGGCGAGGGTGCGGACGGCCGTGCACAGGCGGCCCATGGTCGCCGTCGACGGGATGCCGTGGCCCACGACGTCGCCGACGACGAGGCCGACGCGGGTGCCGGAGAGCGGGATGACGTCGAACCAGTCGCCGCCGATGCCCGCCGCGGACGCGGAGGGGAGGTAGCGGTGGGCCACCTCGACCGCGGCCTGGCCGGGCAGGTCCCTGGGGAGCAGGCTGTGCTGGATCGCCAGGGCCGTGGAGCGCTCGCGGGCGAAGCGGCGGGCGTTGTCCATGGAGACGGCTGCCCGGGAGACCAGTTCCTCGGCGAGTACGGCGTCCTCCGCGGCGTACGGCTCCCGGGGCGCGGTCCGGGCGGCCAGCACGACGCCCAGGGTGGTGCCGCGGGCACGCAGGGGGACGGACAGGGTCGAGCAGACGGCTTCGCGGAACGGGCGGTTGTGCGGGGTCTCGGCCTCTCGGGTGCGCATCCACCGGTCGAAGTCCGGGTCGCCGGGGCCGCTGAGGACGACGCGGCCCTCCCGTACCGCCCGGACGGGCGGGCTGTCGGACGGGTGGATCTCCTGCCCGCCGAGGTGCACGGCGGGGGTGGGGAAGCCCTCGGTGGCGGAGACGTGGGCCACCCGGCGCAGTTCCCCGGAGCCGGGCGGCACGGCGAGGGGCTCGTCGGTGCCGAGCACCCAGTCGAGCAGGTCGACGCTGGCGAAACCGGCGAACCGGGGTACGAGGAGCCCGACCAGTTCCTCGGCGGTGCGGACGACGTCGAGGGTGCTGCCGACCGCCCCGGCCGCGTTCAACAGGGCCAGCCGCTCCCGGGCCCGGTGCTGCTCGGTGCTCTCCAGCGCCGCCATGGCGACGGCGGTGAGCGTGCCGGAGGCATCGTGGACCGGCCAGATCTCCACGGTCCAGGCGTGCAGGCAGCTGCCCGCGGGCGCCGGGGCATAGCTCTCGTACTGGACGGGCCGTCCCCGGTCGGCCGCCACCCGCAGGTGGTGCAGGAAGCTCCGGGGGTCACCTTCGAAGTCGGCCAGCGTGTCGGACAGGCTGCGGCCGAGCAGTTCCTCGGCGGGCCTGCCCATCATCCGGCACGCGGTGTCGTTGACGTGTACGAAGCGCAGCTCGGGGTCGAGGACGGACATGGACAGGGAGGCCTGCCGTACGGCGTCGTCGATCAGGGCGGGCGCCGGGCCGCCGGGCACGTCGGCGGTGGCCAGGTAGCCGCCGGGAGCGCCGTCGGCGCCCCGCAGGGGGCGGATCCGCAGCCCGAGGCTCACCGGGCGGCCGTCCCGGTGGCGGACCACGACGGTGCCGGACAGGGCGGTGCCCGCCGGGTCGGCGCGGGACAGGGGGCGGGTGGGTGCGCCCCGCGCGAGCAGGTCCCGCGCGGGGCGTCCGACGACCTCCTCGGCCGCGTGTCCGGTGAGCCGCCGCGCACCGTCGCTCCAGCCCGTCACCAGTCCGCGGGCGTCGACGGTCATCGCGGCGGAGGAATCCTCCATGCCGTCCAGGATCATCCCAGGACGATGCGGTATCAACCGGGGCGGGGCGCGGGTGGCCCCGTCACGGTCGGTGAGCGCGGAGCGCGGCGAGGGCGCGGTCGGCGTGCGTGTTCATCCTGATCTCGCTGCGGACGACCTCCAGCAGGGTGCGGTCCTGCCCGACGACGAAGGTGACCCGCTTGGTGGGAGCCAGGCTGAAGCCCCGCTTCACCCCGAACCGCTCGCGGACCGCACCGTCGGTGTCGGACAGCAGCGGCATGCCCAGGGTGTGGCGCCCGGCGAACTCCTGCTGGCGTTCGACGGGGTCGCCGCTGACGCCGACGGGCCGGGCGCCGACCGCGGCGAACTCGGCGGCGAGGTCGCGGAAGTGACAGGCCTCCGCGGTGCAGCCGGTGGTCAGGGCGGCGGGGTAGAAGAAGAGGACGACCGGGCCGTCGGCGAGCAGTTCGGACAGGCGGCGCGGGGTGCCGGTCTCGTCCGGCAGCGTGAAGTCCTCGACGGTGTCGCCCACGGCGGGAAGCGCGCTCATGACCGGCTCCCGGTGCTCTGGGCGACGGCGCGGGCCCACAGTACGAGCGGCACCTGCACGGGCAGCCGTCCGAGGGCGGCGGCCTGCTGCGGGGCGGGGCGGTGCCGCCAGTCCCAGGCCATCTTGACGTTGGCGGGGAACACCCCGACGAAGAAGGCCGCGGCACTCAGCGCGGCGGCCCTGCGGGTGCGCGGCACGGCGAGTCCGGCGGCCAGCGCGAGCTCGGCGACGCCGCTGGCGTACGTCCAGGCCCGGGGAGAGCCCGGCAGGGAGCGCGGGACGGTGGCGTCGAACGGGCGGGGCTGGGCGAAATGGGCGACACCCGCGGTGGCCAGCAGGCCGGCGAGCAGCAGGGGTGAGCGTTCGGACCGTGACACGGTTCCTCCTCATGGGGGCCTGCCGGGCGATATTACTCGACGGTAAGAACCGGGGGGTGAGCGGTTCCCACCCGGCGGTTGTGGGTTCCGGGCGTACAGCCGAACGCACGCCGGAAGACGTCGATGAACGCGCTGGCGGAGGACCAGCCGCAACGGTGGGCGACGGTGGTCACGGGCAGGTCGTCGGCGAGCATGCGCAGGGCGTGGTAGAGGCGGGACTGGGTGCGCCACTGGGGGAAGGTCATGCCGAACTCGCGGCGGAAGAGCCGGCTGAGGGTGCGTTCCGCGGTGCCGGTGGCGGCACCGAGGGCGGCGAGGGTGCGGGTGTCCGCGGGGTCGGCGTGGACCAGCGCGCAGACCTCGGCCAGCCGGGGGTCCCTGGGGGTGGGCAGGCGCAGGGGCTGCTGCGGCGAGGCGCGCAACTGGTCGCACAGCACGGCCAGGAGGCGGCCGCGTTCCGGGCCCGTGTCGCGGGGGTCGAGGGTGTAGGCGACGATCAGTTCGCGCAGCAGCGGGCCGACGGCGAGGACGGCGGGGCTGTCCAGGCCGAGCGGGTTGGCGTCGGCGGGCAGGCCGACCAGGTGCAGGTCGAGTCGGCCGTGGGCGCGGTGGGCGTGCACGGTGCCGGCCGGGATCCAGATGGCGCGCGTCCCCGGCGCGAACCAGGTGCCGGACTCGGTGGTGACGGCTACGACGCCGGACCCGGCGTGGACGATCTGGTGCTCGTCGTGCCGGTGGGCGTCGATCCGCTGCCCGGCGTCCAGCCGCTGGGAGCGGGTCGGGGCGACCGGGGTGTGGCGGACGTCCGGTTGACGGATGGCCGATTCACGGATGCCCGGTTGACGGATGCCCGGTTGACGGATGTCCGGTTGGCGGAGGCCGGGTTGACCGACGTTCGTGTGGCGGATGTTCGTGTGGCGGATGTTCGACACAATCCGGCAGGTTATCGAAAGCGGGCCAGTCCCGGTACGCGTGACGATCGACGGGTGACTCCCACTCGCGACCGGCCCCTCGTCCTGCTGTCCTTCGGCCACGCCTGCGTCGACGTCTACCAGGGCAGCGTGGCCGCCCTGGTGCCGTACTTCGTCGCCGAGCGGGCGTACGGCTACGCCGCCGCCTCGGGCGTCGTCCTCGCCGCCTCGTTGCTGTCGTCGCTGGTGCAGCCACTGTTCGGGGCCCTCACCGACCGGCGGGCGCTGCCGTGGCTGCTGCCGTCGAGCACGCTGACCGCCGGGGCGGGCGTCGCCCTCGGGGGCGTCACCGACTCCTACCCGCTCACCCTCGCGGCCGTCGCGGCGGGCGGTGTGGGGATCGCCGCGTACCACCCGGAGGCGGCACGGGCGGCGCGGGCGGCGGCAGGGGGCAGCCATACGGCGATGGGGTGGTTCTCCCTGGGCGGCAACGTCGGCTTCGCGCTGGCCCCGCCGCTGGTGTGGGCCGTCGTCGGGGGCGGGGGCCTCGGTGCGTCCTGGCTGCTGGCGCTGCCCGCGGTGGCGGGGGCCGTGCTGTGCGGGGTGGCGGTGCGTTCGGCCGGGGCGGCGCGGGCGGCGCGGGCGGCGGGCGGCCGTACGGCGGTGGCGGCGGGGAGCGACGACTGGGCGTCCTTCCTGCGGCTCACCGGCGCCGTCGTGTGCCGTTCCGTCGTGTTCGCCGGCCTGAGCACGTTCGTGGCGCTGTACGTGCGGGAGCGGGTGGGCGGCGGCAGCGCGGCGGGGACGGCGGCGCTGTTCGTGCTCTACCTGGGCGGCGCGGTGGGCACCGTCGCCGGGGGCCGGCTCGCGGACCGGTACGGGCGGCTGAGGGTGGTGCGGCGGTCGTACGTCCTGACGGTCCTCGCGGTGGCCGGGGTCGTCCTCGTGCCCGGTCCCCCGGTGTACCTGTTCGTCGCCCTGACGTCGGCGGGGCTGTACGTGCCGTTCTCCCTGCACATCACGCTGGGCCAGGACTATCTGCCGCGCCGGGTGGGGACGGCGAGCGGGGTGACTCTGGGCCTCGCGGTGAGCGTCGGCGGGCTCGCCGCCCCGGCACTGGGCGCACTGGCCGACGCGTCCTCGCTGGGGACGGCCCTGCTGCCGCTGGTGGCGCTGCCCGCCGTGGGCAGGCTGCTCCTGTACGGCCTGCGCGAGCCGGCCCCGCCCCCGGCCCCGCCTGCCCTCGGGTCACGGACGGCACACGACGCCGACGTGCGGTGAGCAACGCCGACGTCCGACGCCGACGTGCGACGCCGACGTCCGACGGGCTGTCGACCGGCCGGCCCACCGCGCCGCTCCTCACAGCCGCGCGGTGGCGCTGCCTGCCGTGGGCAGGCTGCTCCAGTGCGGCCCGCGCGAGCCGGCCCCGCCCCCGACACCGCCCGCCCTCGGGTCACGGACGACACGCGACGCCGAAGTGCGACGCCGACGTGCGACGGGCTTCGACCGGCCGGCCCACCGCGCCGCCCCTCACAGCCGTGCGGTGGCGCTGCCCGCCGTGGGCAGGCTGCTCCAGTGCGGCCCGCGCGAGCCGGCCCCGCCCCCGACACCGCCCGCCCTCGGGTCACGGACGGCACACGACGCCGAAGTGCGGTGAGCAACGCCGACGTCCGACGCCGACGTGCGACGCCGACGTGCGACGGGCTTCGACCGGCCGGCCCACCGCGCCGCCCCCTCGCAGCCGCGAACCCCGGCGCTCCGCGCGCGGCAGGCGGCGAGGCAGGCGCCGTCCGTCGTCCCGGTCGCCACCGTCGCCCGGGGCGACGCCGCGCCGGGGCGACGCCGCGCCGGGGCGACGCCGCGCCGGGGCGCCGCCGAGGACACCGTGACCCGGATCCGCCTCATCCGGTTGACCGCACCTCTTCACCTGCCGACGCCCGTCACCCCGCCCCGGGGCGTGACGGGCGCCAGCCACATGCCCACGATCGCGTCGACGAGGCCGTCGGCCGCGTCCTGCCAGCTGGCGCGCGGGGTCGGGCGGTTCTCCGCCAGGGCCCGCTCGCGCTCCTCCGCCGTGTGCACGATGAGGTGCCGGGCCATGTCGCCCCGCTCCGCGCGGACTTCGTCCGGCAGCGCGGGCATGCACCGGTTGCGCCCCACGATGATCGCCCGCAGGGAGACGGAGGCGCGGGACTCCTCGGTCATGATCTGCCGCAGCGCCGGGTCGGTCATGACCTGGGCGCAGAACCGCGCGTACCAGGTGGGGCTGCCCAGCGCCGCCAGGTGGTCGAACTGGGGACGGACCAGGCAGTCCACCCAGTCGCGCAGGTCGGGCGAGTCGCCGAGGGCGGCGAGTTGCCGGGCGCGCAGCTCCTCGACCCGCTCCGAGTGGCGCTGTGCGATGGCCCGGACGAGGTCCGTCTTGGTGCCGAAGTGGTAGCCGACCGCGGCGTTGTTGCCCTGCCCGGCGGCCTCGCTGACCTGGCGGTTGGAGACCGCGTACACCCCGTGCTCGGCGAACAGCCGCTCAGCGGTGGTCAGGATCAGCTGCCGGGTCGCGCTGACCTGTTCCGTCCGGACCGCTTTGCCCGCCATGATCACCACCGCGCCGGGACTCTCTCCGCACCGCCCGCGACGACCAGTCCCTCGAGTCGTCGCAGGTCCGCCGACGTACGGCGGGTTCTCACGAAAGCCTACGGCGCGGCGGCGGGACATCGCCGACCGGCCCGGACGGGCGTTCGCTCCGCACACCCCGTAGGATACTTCAAGCGACTGACTTAAAGGTTCGCATTCCGGTTTCTCCCGCCCGTCGGGGAACTCATCGCTCGAAAGGCTCTTCCATGCCCGCTTCCCCCGCCTCACCACGGCCGAACGCCGTGGTGGCGGTACTGGCCCTGGCCGGGATCGTCGTCGCTCTGATGCAGACCCTGGTCATCCCGATCATCCCGGAGCTGCCGAAGCTCCTGGACGCGTCGGCCTCGGACGCGGCCTGGGCGGTGACCGCCACGCTGCTCGCCTCCGCGGTGGCCACTCCGGTCGTCGGCCGGCTCGGCGACATGTTCGGCAAGCGGCGGATGCTGCTGCTCAGCCTGGTGCTGCTGATCGCCGGTTCGGCGGTCTGCGGCCTGAGCGACGCGCTGGTCCCGATGGTCGTCGGCCGCGCCCTGCAGGGCCTGTCGGCCGCCGTGATCCCGCTCGGCATCAGCATCATGCGCGACGAACTGCCCGTCGAGCGGCTGGCCGGTGCCACCGCGGTGATGAGCGCCTCCCTCGGCGTCGGCGGCGCGCTCGGCCTGCCCGCCGCCGCGCTGATCGCGGACAAGCTCGACTGGCACATGCTGTTCTGGCTCTCCGGCACGCTCGGAGCGGTGTCCCTGGTGCTCGTGCTGACACTCGTACCCGAGTCGGCGGTACGCACCGGCGGCCGCTTCGACCTGCTCGGCGGCATCGGCATGGCCGCCGGCCTCGCGAGCCTGCTGCTGGCCATCTCCAAGGGCGGCGACTGGGGCTGGACCTCGGGCACCACCCTGGGCCTGTTCGCGGCGGCCGTGGTGATCCTGCTGGTCTGGGGCTGGTGGGAGCTGCACACCCCGGAGCCCCTGGTGGACCTGCGCACCACCGCCCGCCGCCAGGTGCTGTTCACCAACCTGGCGTCCGTCGCCATCGGCTTCTCGATGTTCGCGATGTCCCTCGTCCTTCCGCAGCTGCTGCAGTTGCCCGAGGCCACCGGTTACGGACTCGGCCGCTCGCTGCTGACCACGGGTCTGGTGATGGCGCCGTCCGGTTTGGTGATGATGGCGTTCGCCCCGGTCTCCGCGAAGGTCTCCAAGTCCAGGGGACCGAAGGTGACGCTGATGATCGGCGCCCTGATCGTGGCGGCCGGCTACGGCCTGAACATCGTGCTGATGGCCGAGGTCTGGCACCTGGTCCTGGTCTCCTGCGTCATCAGCGCGGGCATCGGCTTCGCCTACGGCGCCATGCCGTCGCTGATCATGGGTGCGGTGCCGCCGAGCGAGACGGCCGCCGCGAACAGCCTCAACACCCTGATGCGGTCGCTCGGCACGTCGGTCGCCAGTGCCATCGCCGGTGTGATCCTGGCCCAGATGACCATCGACCTCGGCGGCTTCGCCCTGCCGTCCGAGAACGCGTTCAAGGTGGTCATGGCCATCGGCGCGGGCGCGGCCCTGCTGGCCACCGCCCTCGCGTCCTTCATCCCCCGGCACCGCCCGGCCGGCACCCCGGCGGGCCCGGTTCCGGCCGACGGTGCCGCGTCGGAGCCCGCCTCCGTCCGCTGACGGCGACGGCGCCGGTCCCGCCCGGGTCCGGCGCCGTTCAGGCGAACCTGGCGGGCAACGCGCGTGACGGCGCCCCGGCGGGTCGAGTACTGACCCGTGGAGCTGCCGCCGATCCCTCCGATGCTCGCCACCCCCGGCACCCTGCCGCCCGCCGGGCAGGACACGCGCTGGGCCTACGAGACCAAGCAGGACGGACAGCGGGTGGTGGTCTACCTGCCCGGCGACGGAAGCGTCCTGCTGCGTGCCCGCTCCGGCCAGGACATCACCGCCGCCTATCCGGAACTGGCTCCGCTCGCCACCGCGCTCGGCGGGACCCCCGCCGTACTGGACGGGGAGGTGCTGGCCCTGGACGAACAGGGCCGTGCCGATTTCCAGTTGCTCCAGTCCCGGATGGGCCTCGCGCACACCCCGGCCCGGGCGGCGCACCGGGCGGCGAAGGTCCCCGTCCACCTGGTGCTCTTCGACGCCCTGCACCTGGCGGGCCGCTCCCTGCTGCGCCTGCCCTACACCGGCCGCCGTGAGCGGCTCACGGACCTCGGGCTGAACGGGCCGTCGTGGTCGACCCCGGCCGCGCTGGTCGGGCACGGCGCACAGGCCCTGCGGGCCACCCGCGAGCACGGCCTGGAGGGGCTGGTGTGCAAGCGGCTGGACTCGGTGTACGAGCCCGGGGTCCGCTCCCGGGCCTGGATCAAGATCCGCAACATGCGCAGCGAGGACGTCGTGGTGGGCGGCTGGCTGCCCGGCAAGGGGCGGCTCGGCGGTCTCCCGGGCGCCGTCCTGGTCGGCCAGCGCGCCGCTGGCCGGCTGCGCTACGTCGGCGGGGTCGGCACCGGCTGGAGCGCGGGCGAGCGCACCGAGCTGGCCGCGCTGCTGGCGGCCGCGGCCAGTGACGTCTGCCCCTTCGACCCGGTGCCGCGGGTGCCGGGGGCGCGCTGGGTCGTGCCCCGGCTGGTCGGCGAGGTCCGCTACAGCACCCGCACCCGGGAGGGCATGCTGCGCCAGCCGTCCTGGCTCAGGCTCCGTCCGGACCTGGCACCCGAGGAGTCGGCCGCGGACCTGCCGGACGACCTGGCGTGAGAGTGTGACTGCGGGTCAGGTGTTGGGCTCGCCTTCACCGCGGGGACGCCCGTGCGCCCTTGGCGCGGGAGGGAAAAGAGGGGACCCTGAACTCCCCTTCCCCCCACAGCCGTTGGGCTGCGCCAGCCCGAGGAGGACACGATGTCCCCGCGTACCCCCACGACGCCCCGCCGGAGATGGCTCACCGTACCGCTCGGTGCCCTCGCCCTCGTCGTCGCCTTTCCCGCCACCGCCTTCGCCGCCCCGCCGCCGGGGCTGCCCGGCAACGCCGACGGCCTGGAGCGGATGTACCAGCCCGCCTACGACTACGACACCGACGGCTGCTATCCCACCCCGGCCATCGGCGCCGACGGAGCGGTCAACGGCGGACTGAACCCGACCGGGGCGCTCAACGGCAACTGCCGGGACGCCTCCGACCTGGACAACACCAACGGCTACGCGCGTGCCAAGTGCGACGGCGACTGGTGCGCCTACATCTACGGCCTCTACTTCGAGAAGGACCAGGCCCTGCCCGGGACGAGCCTCGGCGGCCACCGGCACGACTGGGAGCACGTGGTGGTGTGGGTGAGGGAGGGCACCGTGCAGTACGTGTCGACCTCGAACCACGGCTCGTTCAGCGTGCACGAGCGCTCCGCCGTCCGCTTCGACGGCACCCACCCGAAGATCGTCTACCACAAGGACGGCATCGGCACCCACTGCTTCCGCCCGGCGACCGCGGGCGACGAGCCCCCGGAGAACCACAAGGGCGCCTGGCAGTACCCGGCCCTGGTGGGCTGGAACGGCTATCCGGCGGGCCTGCGCGAGAAACTGAGCGGCTACGACTTCGGCAGCGCCAACTTCGGCCTCAAGGACGGCAGCTTCGCCTCCCACCTGGCCGCCGCCAAGCCCGCCGGCATCCCCTTCGACCCGAACGCCTGACCCCGGGGGCGGACAGTGGGCCGGTCGGGCGAAGCGGTCGGCCCGGGCGCCCCCGGAGCACTATCGTGTGCGCATGTCCGCCCCCGAACTCATCCGCATCGTCTCCCGCGACTCCCCCATGGCACTGGCTCAGGTCGAGCGCGTCCGGGCCGAGTTGGCCGCCCTCCACCCCGGCGTCCGCACCGAGGTCGTACCGGTGCGGACCACCGGCGACAAGTGGCTCGGTGACCTGTCCCAGGTGGAGGGCAAGGGCGCGTTCACCAAGGAGGTCGACGCCGCCCTGCTGTCGGGCGAGGCCGATCTCGCGGTGCACTGCGTCAAGGACGTGCCCGCCGACCGGCCGCTGCCCGCCGGTACGGTCTTCGCCGCGTTCCTGAAGCGGGACGACGTGCGGGACGCGCTCGTCCACCCGGACGGGCTCACGCTGGACGAGCTGCCGGACGGGACGCGGGTCGGCACGTCCTCCGTGCGCCGTGTCGCCCAGCTGGCCGCCACCCACCCGCACCTGCGGTGCGTCCCCTTCCGCGGCAACGCCAACCGGCGGCTGGCGAAGCTGGCCGCGGGCGAGGCGGACGCGCTGCTGCTCGCCGTCTCCGGGCTGGAGCGCATCGGCCGGACCGACGTGATCAGCGAGGTCCTGTCCACCGAGACGATGACGCCGCCGATCGGCGCGGGCATCCTCGCCCTGCAGTGCCGCGAGGGCGACCGTGCGCTGATCGAGGCGGTCAGCGCACTCGGCGACCCCCGCACGCACCGGGAGGCCACGGCGGAGCGGATGTTCCTGCACGTCCTGCAGGGGCACTGCAACAGCCCGATCGCCGGGCACGCACAGGTGGACCGGAGCGGTGAACTCTCGTTGCGGGCCTGCGTGTTCACCCCCGACGGCAAGGTCCGGCTGAACGCGCACGAGTGGGCCGGCCGCCTCGACCCGGCGACCCTGGGCACGTCGGTCGCGGTGGCCCTGCTGCGGCAGGGCGCCCGGGAGATCATCGACGGCATCGCGCACTGAGCGGCGGCCGCCCGGCGGGTCAGGCGGTGCCCTCCTCCGACTGGCCCCGCAGGTACGCGCTCACCTGGTGTACGAGGCCCTCGTCCCGCACCCCGCCGCACGGGGCGGCGCCGGCGCCGTCGGGCAGTCCGGGGGCGCCGCTCCACAGCCGGCGGTCGGCCCACTCCTCATCCACCCTCAGCTGCACCTGGACGTCGACCTGGCTCAGGCTCGCCTCCGGGCCGGCCGCGTAGAGCACGGCGGTGGCCCGGCGCAGCGGGTAGACGTCGAAGCCCTCGATGAACTGGGAGTTGCGCCAGTCGAGGAAGGCGCTCTCCCCGTCGGGGCCGATCCGCACGTCGATCTGGCCGTCCTCCAGGTGGATGCCGAGGTGCCGTACGCCCCGGTTCTCGACGGTCACCCGGACCCGGAAGTACGTCAGCCCCTCGGCGGCGTCGTCGCGGCCCCGCGGCGGCTCGGCCGGCTCAAGACGGTGGACGCGGACCCGCAGGCCGGGGTGCTCGTCGTACTCCTGCCAGTCCCCGACCACGTTCGGCTCGTACACGGTGCCCCTCTCGACCTCTCGACGCTGCTTCCTATCCGTACGCTCAGCACACTGTCAAATGAGCGGAATGCGCCGTGGCCAGGGGCTTCGTCCTTTTTGATCGGTGATCAAGCGCTGCCCAGCGACGATCCGCCGACGCCGGTGCGCGCGATCACCGGGAGCGTGCCGCACATCACGTCCCGCGACGGGGCGGCCGCACCGGTCACCGGCAGGCAGCCGTTCGAGTGGCCGTCCGGGGGATTCGCGCTCAGTATCCATATATACGAGGACTTGCCAGCACCCCTGCTGAGGGAGGTGCGCGTGATGCGTGTCGCCGGCAGAACCCAGCCCCACCCGCACGACGACGCTCCCGACACGGCCGCGGCGTTCGAACGGCTCGCCGGGCTGCCCGAGGGACCGGAGCGCAAGGCGCTGCGGGACGATCTGATCCGGGTCTGGCTGCCCATGGCCGAGCGGATCGCCGTCCGCTTCCGGGGCCGCGGCGAGAACCTGGAGGATCTCTATCAGGTGGCGGCCCTAGGCCTGGTCAAGGCCGTCGACCACTACGACCCGGAGCGCGGCCACGCCTTCGAGGCGTACGCGGTGCCGACCGTGACCGGTGAGATCAAACGGCATTTCCGCGACCACATGTGGACGCTGCACGTACCCCGCCGGATCCAGGACCTGCGCAACCGGGTCCGCAAGTCGGCGAAGGAACTGGCGCAGACCACGCCGGGGCGTGCCCCGACCGTCGAGGAGATCGCCGAGCACGCGCAGCTGACCACCGCCGAGGTGCGCACCGGCATGGAGGCCCTGGAGTGCTTCTCGGCCCTGTCGCTGGAGGCGGAGATGCCCGGCACCGACGGGTACGCCCTCGGCGACGCGCTGGGCGGCCCCGATCCCGCCTTCGACGCGGTGGTGGACCGGGTGGCCGTCCGGCCCTGCCTGGAGGCACTGCCCGAGCGCGAACGCACCATCCTCTACCTGCGCTTCTTCGGAGGGATGACCCAGAGCCGCATCGCCCAGCAGCTCGGCATCTCGCAGATGCACGTCTCCCGGCTGCTCACCGGCTGCTTCGACCGGATACGTGAGGAGATCCTGGCGGAGGCCCGCTGAGCCCGGGCCGCCCCAGGCGGTCCTCCAGGGCGGTCAGGATGTCCGGCGGTATCACTCCGGTGCGCCCCCAGATGAGTATCGCTTCCGCCACATTGCGGAGTTTGATGTTCGTATGCTGGGAAACTTCCTTCAGGACGATCCACCCCTCGTCCGGCGTCACCCCGCCGAGGGCGATGACCACCCCTATGGCCTGATCGACGACGGCGTGCGAGACGACCGCCTCCTTGAGCTGCCGCACCTGCTCCTGCAGCCGGAAGATCTGGTCCGGGTCGGAGTCCGGCCCGGGGTCCGGGCGCACGTCGGTGGGGGGCACGGTCACCTCGGGGCCTCCGTTTCGGCGCCATGTGCGGGGTACTCGCCAGGCGCCCGCCGCACTCCCGGCCGGACACTGGTGTGGAGCCGGTGACTGCCGGTGGACGAGACCAGGACGCGACTGCCATGAACCACGACACGACCTCCTCCACCCGCGGGGAGAGCCTCCTGTCCACGCACTCCGTGTACGGGGCCCCCTGCTGGGTGAGTCTCACCAGCCGTGATCTGAAGGCCACCGAGGACTTCTACTCCGCCGTGCTGGGCTGGCGGTGGCGGCCCGTCCGGCTGGGCGAGCCGTTCCGGATCGCCCTGGCCGACGGGGTGCCGGTCGCCGGGATCGCCGCCGTCGCCGCGATGTGGCAGATGGCGGTGGCCTGGACGCCCTACTTCGCCGTGCGCAGCGCGGACGAGGCCGTGTCGCGGGCGCAGGAGCGCGGCGGTACCGCCGCGGTCGGCCCGATCTCCCTGCCGCCGGGGCGGGCGGCCCTGCTCGCCGACCGGGACGGCGCGACGTTCGGCATCTGGGAGGGCGAACTGTTCTCGGACTGGGACGCCTGGCGCACCAAGCGTCCCGCCTTCATCCGGCTGCACACCCGTGACGCCTTCGACGCAGCGATCTTCTACGGCGAGATCTTCGAGTGGGCGTCCGGGCAGGGCTGCGAGGTCCGGTACGAGGGCGACGAGGTGGTCCTGCGCCACGAGGGCGAGGTCGTGGCCCGCATCGAGTCGGGAGCGCTGGGAGCGGCTCCCGACCCGGCCGTCCGGCCGCACTGGCAGGTCCACTTCGCGGTCGAGGACGTCACGGCCTGCGCCCGCGCCGCGGAGCGGCACGGCGGCAGTGTGCTGTCCCTGGGTGCGGACGAGGCGGTGCTCCGGGACGCCGACGGCGCGCAGTTCACGGTGACCGCGCGCCGCCTCGGCAGCTGATCTCACCGGCTCACCGGCCGGTGCGGGAGGGCCGGGAGAGCAGCACGAGGCTGCGCTGCTCCACGGTCAGCCGGGTGCCCGCCTTGTGCTCGGCCTCGTCGGGGACGCCGTCCGGGTCGGCGGTGTCGACCAGGGCCGTCCAGCGTTCGCCGTAGCCGGCGTCGGGCAGCCGGAAGTCGGCCGGCTCCCAGTGGCTGTTGAGCAGCAGCAGGAAGGAGTCGTCGACCACGGGCCGGCCGCGGGGGTCGGGCTCGGCGATGGCGTCGCCGTTGAGGAAGACGCCGACGGTGTGCGCGTCGGAGCGCTGCCAGTCGTCGTCGGTCATCTCCCGCGCGTCGGGCAGCAGCCAGACCAGGTCGGGCAGCGGCTGGTCGGCGTGGGTGAGGGTCTCCCCGTGGAAGAAGCGGCGCCGGCGCAGTACGGGATGGTCGGCGCGCAGCGCGATCAGGCGCCGGGCGAAGTCCAGCAGCGCGCGCTGCTCCCCGTCGAGCCGCCAGTCGATCCAGGAGATCTCGTTGTCCTGGCAGTAGGCGTTGTTGTTGCCCCGCTGGGTGCGGCCCAGTTCGTCGCCGTGGCAGATCATCGGGATGCCCTGGGAGAGCAGGAGGGTGGCCAGGAAGTTGCGCTGCTGGCGGCCGCGCAGCTCCCGGACGGCCGGGTCCTTGGTGCCGCCCTCCGCGCCGCAGTTCCAGGACCGGTTGTGGCTCTCGCCGTCCCGGTTGTCCTCGCCGTTGGCCTCGTTGTGCTTGTCGTTGTACGAGACGAGGTCGCGCAGCGTGAAGCCGTCGTGCGCGGTGACGAAGTTGACGCTGGCGCGGGGGCGGCGGCGGCTGTGCTGGTACAGGTCGGAGGAGCCGGTCAGCCGGGAGGCGAACTCGCCGAGCGAGTGGTCCTCGGCGCGCCAGAAGTCCCGTACGGCGTCTCGGTACTTGCCGTTCCACTCCGACCACAGCTGCGGGAAGTTGCCCACCTGGTAGCCGCCCTCGCCGACGTCCCAGGGTTCGGCGATCAGCTTGACCCGGCTGATCACCGGGTCCTGCTGGATGAGGTCGAAGAACGCGGACAGCCGGTCCACCTCGTGGAACTGCCGGGCCAGGGTGGCCGCGAGGTCGAAGCGGAAGCCGTCGACGTGCATCTCGGTGACCCAGTACCGCAGCGAGTCCATGATGAGCTGGAGCACGTAGGGGTGGCGCATCAGCAGGCTGTTGCCGGTACCGGTGGTGTCGTAGTAGTGCTGCCAGTCGCCGTCCACCAGGCGGTAGTACGAGGCGTTGTCGATGCCGCGGAAGGAGAGGGTGGGGCCCCGCTCGTTGCCCTCGGCGGTGTGGTTGTAGACCACGTCGAGGATCACTTCGAGGCCGGCCTCGTGCAGGGTCTTGACCATCGACTTGAACTCGCTGACCTGCTGGCCGCGGGTGCCGAGGGCGGCGTAGCCGTTGTGCGGCGCGAAGAAGCCGATGGTGTTGTAGCCCCAGTAGTTGGACAGCCCCCGGTCCAGGAGCACCCCGTCGTGGACGAACTGGTGCACCGGCATCAGCTCCACGGCCGTCACGCCGAGGGACGTCAGGTGGTCCACGACCGCCGGGTGCGCGAGCCCCGCGTAGGTGCCGCGCAGTTCCTCGGGCACGTCGGGGTGGGTGCGGCTGAGGCCGCGGACGTGGGCCTCGTAGATGACGCTCTCCGAGTACGGGCGCCGGGGCGGCCGGTCGTCGCCCCAGTCGAAGAAGGGGTCGGTGACGACGCCGAGCATGGTGTGCCCGGCGCTGTCGCCCGGGTCGGCCTTGCCCCTGGCCCGCTCGAAGAGGGAGGCGTGGTTGTCCACCAGCCCGTCCACGGCCCGCGTATAGGGGTCGAGGAGCAGCTTCGCCGGGTTGCAGCGGTGGCCGACGGCCGGGGCCCACGGGCCGTGGACCCGGTAGCCGTAGCGCTGCCCCGGGCCGACGCCGGGCAGGTAGCAGTGCCACACGAAGCCGTCGACGTCGGGCAGCGGGACGGTGCTGTGGTTGCCGTCGTCGTCGACGAGCACGAGGTCGACCCGCTCGGCGACCTCGCTGAACAGGGCGAAGTTGGTGCCCTGCCCGTCGTACGCGGCCCCCAGGGGATAGGGGTGCCCGCTCCACACGGGCGACCCCTTCCAGTTCGGCCTGGCGCGGGTCACCGGGCCTCCTCCAGAACGCCGTCGGACGTACGTGCCCGGCCGGCCACCCGGGCCACCGGCATGATCTCTCGCGGCACTTCCAGCCCCTCCTGGGTGATCGGCTCGGGATCCGTCGCGACCAGCGGGACGCGTTCGCCGGCGCGGGCGCGGCGCGAGAACCAGATGACCTTCGCCCCGGTGTCGGTGGCGCAGCAGCCCCAGCCGTCGCTGTTGGCCGCGAGGTGCTGCAGACAGGTGCGCAGGTCCTGGTCGGGACGGAGCGCGTGGTCGTTGCCCCCTACGGCCGTGATGAGGTGCTGGTGGTTCCACCACATCTCGATCGACGTGTTCTTGTCGCTCGCGTGCTCGTCGATCGCCAGCAGCAGCATCTCGGCGCCCGAGCACACGGGTTCGACGAGGTTCTCCAGGTTCCAGAACCGGAGGTGAGCGGCCAGGATGCGCCTGACCTGTCCGACCCGTTCCGGGCTCACTTCCACGTCGAGGTGGTAGTAGCAGGGCACTGCGGTCTTCATCGTCGTGGCTCCTCACCGCGAAGGCTCTCGCTCCTCCTCGTCCCTTGGGGGACGGGCTCCCCGATCACGAAGCGTGAGCGCTGATCGCTTCTGAGTCACTCCAGAGTGGGAGCGGTAGTCCATTCGTGCAACACGAGCAGTTCGGGGCCGGAATCCGGGCGGGAATGGGTGACGCAAAGCAGTTGAAGATCCAACAAGACGGGGCGTGACCGTCCATGCACCATGTGTGAAGAACTCGACCGTCCAGAACCCGATCGTCCGTACCCCCGGACCGTCCGGAAGGTGACCGGCCATGCTGCTCCCCGCGAAGAGCGAAGTCGCCCGGCAGCTGCGGCATTACCGCGCCTGGGAACGCTCGATGCTGGCGTCCCCCACGGACGTCACCGTCCGGACCACCTTCGAGGACTCCGGATACACCCTCTGCGTGCTGATGGGGAAGCGGTGCGCACGCGAGGCGGCGGACGCGGCCGAACGGTATCTGCGGACGAGCCTGGTCACCCATGCGCAGGAACAGCCGGAACGGCTCGCCCCGTCGGGGCACAGGGCCCCCTCCGGCGCCGCCTGACCCGAACGGCCCAACCCAATGGGCCGGGCCCGCGCCCGGCCACGAGCACGGCGGAGGTGAGATGCGGATGAGCGCGACCGTGGGGATCGGACGTATCCCGGTCCGGGACGTCCAGCCGGTGGTGGAGTACGGCAGGCGTCCGGCGAAGGCGGTGACGGGAGAGACGTTCGAGGTCACCGCCACCG
Organism: Streptomyces violaceoruber; assembly: GCF_033406955.1. Taxonomy (NCBI): domain Bacteria; kingdom Bacillati; phylum Actinomycetota; class Actinomycetes; order Kitasatosporales; family Streptomycetaceae; genus Streptomyces; species Streptomyces violaceoruber. The sequence continues at coordinate 499,281 of NZ_CP137734.1, forward strand.
TGTTCCGTGAGGGGCACGACGCGGTGGCCGCCAACGTCGTGCTCAAGGACCCGGAGGGCCGGCCGGGCCCCTGGACGCCGATGCGGGAGCTGGCCCCGGGCAGCGACCGCTGGGGCGCCACCGTCACCCCAGGGGCGCCCGGCAACTGGACCTACCGGGTGGAGGCGTGGAGCGACCCGGTCGCCACCTGGCGGCACGCCGCACGGATCAAGGTCCCGGCCGGCATCGACGCCGGCCTCGTGCTGGAGGAGGGGTCCGAGCTGTACCGGCGGGCCGCCGCGGGAGTGCCGAAGGACTCCGGGCGGGACGTGCTGCTGGCCGCCGCCACGGCCCTGCTCGACGACACGCTGCCCGTGGCCACCCGCCTGGCGGCGGCGTTGACGCCTCAGGTGGACGCGGTCCTGGCCCGCCACCCGCTGCGGGACCTGGTCACCTCCTCCGACCCCCTCCCCCTGCTCGTCGAACGCGAACGCGCCCTCTACGGCGCCTGGTACGAGTTCTTCCCCCGCTCCGAAGGCACCCCCCACACCCCGCACGGCACCTTCCGCACCGCCGCCCGCCGGCTGCCCGCCATCGCCGCCATGGGCTTCGACGTCGTCTACCTCCCCCCGATCCACCCCATCGGCACCACCCACCGCAAAGGCCGCAACAACACCCTCTCCGCCACCGGTGACGACGTCGGCGTCCCCTGGGCCATCGGCTCCCCCGAAGGCGGCCACGACAGCATCCACCCCGCCCTGGGCACCCTCGACGACTTCGACCACTTCGTCACCGAAGCCGCCCGACACGGCCTGGAGATCGCCCTCGACTTCGCCCTCCAGTGCTCCCCCGACCACCCCTGGGTCCACAAACACCCCGAGTGGTTCCACCACCGCCCCGACGGCACCATCGCCCACGCCGAGAACCCGCCCAAGAAATACCAGGACATCTACCCCATCGCCTTCGACGCCGACCCCGACGGCCTCGCCACCGAAACCGTCCGCATCCTGCGCCACTGGATGGACCACGGCGTGCGCATCTTCCGCGTCGACAACCCCCACACCAAACCCGTCGCCTTCTGGGAACGCGTCATCGCCGACATCAACGGCACGGACCCCGACGTCATCTTCCTGGCCGAGGCCTTCACCCGCCCCGCCATGATGGCCACCCTCGCCCAGATCGGCTTCCAGCAGTCCTACACCTACTTCACCTGGCGCAACACCAAGCAGGAACTGACCGAGTACCTCACCGAACTGTCGGGGGAGGCCGCCTCCTACATGCGGCCCAACTTCTTCGCCAACACCCCCGACATCCTGCACGCCTACCTCCAGCACGGCGGCCGCCCCGCCTTCGAGGTCCGCGCCGTCCTCGCCGCCACCCTCTCCCCCACCTGGGGCATCTACAGCGGCTACGAACTCTGCGAGAACACCCCCCTGCGCGAGGGCAGCGAGGAATACCTCGACAGCGAGAAGTACCAGCTCAAACCCCGCGACTGGACCCGCGCCGCCCGCGAGGGCACCACCATCGCCCCCCTCGTCACCCGCCTCAACACCATCCGGCGCGAGCACCCCGCGCTGCACCGGCTCAGGAACCTCCGCTTCCATCACACCGACAACGACGCGCTCATCGCGTACAGCAAGCGCGTGGGCTCCGACGTCGTCCTGGTGGTCGCCAACCTCGATCCGCATCGCACCCAGGAGGCCACGATCTCGCTCGACATGCCGCAGCTCGGCCTGGACTGGCACGACTCCGTGCCGGTCCACGACGAACTCACCGGCCGGACCTACCACTGGGGCCGGGCGAACTACGTGCGGCTCGAGCCCGGCCGGGCTCCCGCCCACGTCTTCCACGTCAGGCGTCCGTCCGCCGCCGCCGCCGCGCCGCAGAACGGAGGGTCAGGAGCCTCATGACCGTCAACGAGCCCGTACCGGACACCTTCGAGGACACCCCCGCGGGGGACCGGCACCCGGACTGGTTCAAACGAGCCGTCTTCTACGAGGTCCTCGTCCGCTCCTTCCAGGACAGCAACGGCGACGGCGTCGGCGACCTCAAGGGCCTGACCGCCAAGCTGGACTACCTGCAATGGCTCGGCGTGGACTGCCTGTGGCTCCCGCCCTTCTTCAAGTCACCGCTGCGCGACGGCGGTTACGACGTCTCCGATTACACCGCCGTGCTGCCGGAGTTCGGCGACCTGGCCGACTTCGTGGAGTTCGTGGACGCGGCGCACCAGCGCGGCATGCGCGTGATCATCGACTTCGTCATGAACCACACCAGCGACCAGCACCCGTGGTTCCAGGAGTCCCGCAAGAACCCGGACGGCCCCTACGGCGACTACTACGTCTGGGCCGACGACGACACCCGGTACGCCGACGCCCGCATCATCTTCGTCGACACCGAGGCCTCCAACTGGACCTACGACCCGGTCCGCGGCCAGTACTACTGGCACCGGTTCTTCTCCCACCAGCCGGACCTCAACTACGAGAACCCGGCCGTGCAGGAGGAGATGCTCGCCGCCCTGAAGTTCTGGCTGGACCTGGGCGTGGACGGCTACCGTCTCGACGCCGTGCCCTACCTGTACGCCGAGGAGGGCACCAACTGCGAGAACCTGCCCGCCTCCCACGCGTTCCTCAAGCGGGTGCGCCGCGAGATCGACGCACAGTACCCGGACACCGTACTGCTGGCCGAGGCCAACCAGTGGCCGGAGGACGTGGTCGACTACTTCGGCGACTACTCCACGGGCGGCGACGAGTGCCACATGGCCTTCCACTTCCCCGTCATGCCCCGCATCTTCATGGCCGTGCGCCGCGAGTCCCGCTACCCGGTCTCCGAAATCCTCGCCAAGACCCCCGCGATCCCGTCCGGCTGCCAGTGGGGCATCTTCCTGCGCAACCACGACGAGCTGACCCTGGAGATGGTCACCGACGAGGAACGCGACTACATGTACGCGGAGTACGCCAAGGACCCGCGCATGCGCGCCAACATCGGCATCCGCCGGCGGCTGGCCACCCTGCTGGACAACGACCGCGACCAGATCGAGCTGTTCACCGCCCTGCTGCTCGCCCTCCCGGGATCCCCGATCCTCTACTACGGCGACGAGATCGGCATGGGCGACAACATCTGGCTCGGCGACCGCGACGCCGTGCGCACCCCCATGCAGTGGACGCCCGACCGCAACGCCGGCTTCTCGACCTGTGACCCGGGCCGCCTCTACCTGCCCGCGATCATGGACCCGGTCTACGGCTACCAGGTGACGAACGTCGAGGCGTCCATGGCCTCGCCCTCCTCCCTGCTGCACTGGACCCGGCGCATGATCGAGATCCGCAAGCAGAACCCGGCCTTCGGCCTCGGCACCTACACCGAACTGCCCTCCTCCAACCCGGCGGTGCTCGCCTTCCTGCGGGAGTACGAGGACGACCTGGTGCTGTGCGTGAACAACTTCGCACGGTTCGCCCAGCCCACCGAGCTGGATCTGCGCGAGTTCGCCGGACGCCATCCGGTCGAGCTGTTCGGCGGGGTCCGCTTCCCCGCCATCGGCGAACTGCCGTACCTGCTGACCCTCGGGGGCCACGGCTTCTACTGGTTCCGGCTCACCCGAGTCGCATCCCGCATCGGCCGCCGCGCTTGAGCGTGGGCCGAGGAAAGGACGCGTCACCATGCCGAAGACCGCACCCCTGCGCACGAGACGCGGGCAGCTCGCCGAGCCGATGTCGTCGCTCGGCGAGTTGCTGCGCCAGTGGCTGCCGCGCCAGCGCTGGTTCGCGGGCAAGGACCGGCCCGTGGCCGAGCTGGGTCTGCTGTCGATGACCGAGCTGTTCCCGGGCTGTCTGCACCTCCTGGTGCACACCGGGCAGGGCTCCGTGCCCTCCCCCGGCGGTGCTCCGCCGGCCGGGGACTGCTACCAGTTGCTGCTCGGCGTGCGCGAGCAGCCGTCGCCGCGGCTGGGCCGGGCCATCATCGGACAGGTGCAGGACGGGCCGCTGGCGGGTCGGACGGTCTACGACGCGCTGCACGACCCCCGGACCGCCCAGCTGCTCCTGGAACGGTTCCGGCACCCGGGGAAGGCGGGCCCCCTGCGCTTCGAGGCCGACCCCGCGCGGCCGGTGCCCGGCGGTCTCGCGCCGCGGCTGCTGGACGCCGAGCAGTCCAACTCCTCGCTGATCTACGGCGACGAGTTCATCCTGAAGCTGTTCCGCCGCATCCAGCCCGGCGTCAACCCCGACCTGGAGGTGCCGGACGCGCTGGCCCGGCAGGGCTGCGGCCGGGTACCGGCGCCGGTGGCCTGGATGCGCACGACCCATCCGTACGGGGCGACCCTCGGCGTGCTCCAGCCCTTCCTGCACGGCGCCTCCGACGGCTGGACCCTCTCCCTGAACGCGCTGGCCGCCGGGGACGAGTTCACCGTGCAGGCCCACGAGCTGGGGCAGGCGATGGGTGACGTGCACCTCGCGCTGGCCTCCGCCTTCCCGGTCGGCGCACCCGGCGAGAACGGCCGTACGGCGGCCGCGATGACCGAGCGGCTGACCGCGGCGGCGCACTGCGTACCGGCGCTGCAGCCCTTCGTCCCGGGTCTGCGGGCGGCCTTCGCGGCCCTGTCGACCTGCGACTGGGGACCGCCCGCCCAGCGCATCCACGGCGACCTGCACCTGGGGCAGGTGCTGCGGGCCGGCCGCGACTGGTTCGTCATCGACTTCGAGGGCGAGCCCTCGCGTCCGCTGGCCGAGCGGCGCAGCGCCCACTCCCCCGTGCGGGACATCGCGGGGATGCTGCGGTCCTTCGACTACGCCGCCCGGCAGCGCCGCCCGTGGCGCCCGGAGTGGGCGCGCCGCTGCCGGGAGGCGTTCTGCGCGGGCTACGCCGCCCGCGCCGGGTGGGACCCCCGTAAGAAGCACGGCCTGCTGCGCGCCTACGAGACCGACCGTGCCGTGTATGAGGTGCTGTACGAGGCCCGGCACCGCCCCGACTGGCTTCCCGTACCCATGGCGGCGATCGAACGACTCGCCGTGAGAGGAGACTGACCCGTGGCCCTCCGCGACACCTCGATCCCCGAGCCGTCCGGTCCCGTCCCGCCCGCACCCGGTGCGTGCGCGACCGCGCCGCCCCTGGACCCCACCGACCGGGGGCGCCTGCTGGCGGGCGCCCACCACGACCCGCACTCCCTGCTGGGCGCCCATCCGGTGCCCGGCGGCATCGCCTTCCGGGTGCTGCGCCCCTTCGCCCGCGAGGTGGGTGTGGTCGTGGACGGCGAGCGCCACACCCTGGCGTCGGAGGAGGACGGCCTGTTCTCCGGTGTGCTGCCGCTCGCCGGGATCCCGGCGTACACGCTGGTGGTGGCCTACGAGCAGGGCGAGACGCAGGAGACGCACGACCCGTACCGCTTCCTGCCCGCCCTCGGCGAGCTGGACCTGCACCTGATCGGCGAGGGCCGGCACGAGCAGCTGTGGCAGGCCCTCGGCGCCGAGCCGATGACGCACGAGGGGGTCACCGGCACCCGGTTCACGGTGTGGGCGCCGAACGCCCAGGGCGTGCGGGTCGCCACCGACTTCACGCACTGGGACGGCACCGCGTTCCCGATGCGTTCGCTGGGTTCGTCCGGGGTCTGGGAGCTGTTCCTGCCGGGCGTCGGCGAGGGCACCCGGTACAAGTTCGAGATCCACTCGCGGTACGGCCACCGGTTCCTGAAGGCCGACCCGATGGCCCGCGCGGCCGAGGAGCCGCCGAACACCGCGTCCGTGGTGACCGCCTCGCGCTACGAGTGGGGCGACGCCCAGTGGATGCGGACCCGCGCCGACACGCCCGTGCACGGGGCGCCGTTCTCGGTGTACGAGGTGCACCTGCCGTCCTGGCGGCCGGGCCTGACCTACCGCGAGCTGGCCGAGGAGCTGCCCGCCTACGTCAAGGACCTGGGCTTCACCCACGTCGAGCTGATGCCGGTCGCGGAGCACCCCTACGGGCCGTCCTGGGGCTACCAGGTCACCGGCTTCTACGCGCCGACCGCGCGCCTCGGCTCGCCGGACGACTTCCGCTTCCTGGTCGACGCGCTGCACCGGGCCGGAATCGGCGTCATCATGGACTGGGTGCCGGCGCACTTCCCGAAGGACGACTGGGCACTGGGCCGCTTCGACGGCGACCCGCTGTACGAGCCCGGGGACTCCCGGCGCGCGGAGCACCCGGACTGGGGCACGTACACCTTCGACTTCGCGCGGACCGAGGTGCGCAACTTCCTCGTGGCGAACGCCGTGTACTGGTGCGAGGAGTTCCACATCGACGGGCTGCGGGTGGACGCGGTCGCCTCGATGCTCTACCTGGACTACTCGCGCGACTCCGGCCAGTGGGAGCCCAACCAGTACGGCGGCCGGGAGGACCTGGCGGCCATGGCCTTCCTCCAGGAGATGAACGCGACCGTCTACCGGCGCTGCCCCGGCGTGGTGACCATCGCCGAGGAGTCGACCGCGTGGGGCGGGGTGACCCGGCCGACCGACACCGGCGGGCTCGGCTTCGGCCTGAAGTGGAACATGGGCTGGATGCACGACTCGCTGGAGTACGTCGCCCACGAGCCGGTGCACCGCAGGTACCACCACCACGAGATGACCTTCTCGATGGTGTACGCGTACAGCGAGAACTACGTGCTGCCGATCTCCCACGACGAGGTGGTGCACGGCAAGCAGGCGCTGGTGTCGAAGATGCCCGGCGACTGGTGGCAGCGGCGGGCGAACGTGCGCGCGTACCTGGGCTTCATGTGGGCCCACCCCGGCAAGCAACTGCTGTTCATGGGGCAGGAGTTCGCGCAGGGCGCCGAGTGGTCGGAGAAGCAGGGGCCCGAGTGGTGGCTCCTCGACGAGGGGTACCACTCGGCGGGCGACCACCGCGGGGTGCAGGACCTGGTCCGCGAGCTCAACACCCGCTACACGCGCACTCCGGCCCTGTGGCAGCGCGACACCGACCCGGCCGGCTTCCGGTGGGTCTCGGTGGACGCGGCCGAGGACAACGTCTTCGCGTTCCTGCGGTACGGCACGGACGGCACTCCGCTGCTGGCGGTGTCCAACTTCTCCCCGGTCGTCCGGCACGAGTACGCGCTCGCCGTCGGCGACGAGGCCGTCGCCTGGCAGGAGGTGCTCAACACCGACGCCGAGGAGTACGGCGGCGGCGGCGTGGGCAACCCGGACCCGGTGAAGCCGGAGGACGGGAGCATCCGGATCACGCTGCCCCCGCTGGCGACGGTGTGGCTGATGCCGTACGCCCTGTGAGCCTGCCAGGTGTCCGACCGGCTGTCCGGGGCAGTCGGTCGGTGACACCGGCCCACAGAGAGGCGGCATCACGTGCGCACCGTCGGAGTGGAGGAGGAGCTCCTCCTGGTCGATCCCGCGACCGGTGAGCCGCGGGCGCTGTCCGCCGCCGTACTCGCCCGGGCCTTCCTCGACGACTCGGAGCAGGACGTCTTCGAGAAGGAACTGCACGAGCAGATGCTCGAGTTCGCCACGCATCCGCAGGCGGACATGGAGCGGCTGCACGCCGAGATCGTCCGCTGCCGCGAGGAGGCCGGGCGGCACGCCGGGGGGATCGGGTGCGCGGTCGCCGCGCTCGCCACCTCACCGCTGCCGGTGACGCCCTCCATCGGCGTGAACCGGCGCTACGAGTGGATGGCCGAGCAGTACGGCGTCGTGGTCCACGAGCAGCTGGTCCTGGGGTGTCACGTGCACGTCTCGGTCGACTCCGACGAGGAGGGCGTCGCGGTGATCGACCGGGTGCGGCCCTGGCTGCCGGTGCTGGCCGCGCTGAGCGCGAACTCGCCGTTCTGGCAGGGCCGGGACTCCTCGTACAGCAGCTACCGCAGCCGGGTCTGGCAGCGCTGGCCGTCGGCCGGTCCCACGGAGCTGTTCGGCTCGGCCGAGCGCTACCACCGCAGGGTCGCGGACATGCTCGCCACCGGGACGGTCCTGGACGACGGGATGGTCTACTTCGACGTCCGGCTCTCCCAGCGGTATCCGACGGTCGAGTTCCGGGTCGCCGACGTCTGCCTGGACGCCTCCACCGCGGTCGTCCTGGCCGCGCTCGCCCGCGCGCTGGTCGACACGGCGGCGCGGGAGTGGCGCGCGGGCGCGGAACCGGCCGAGCACAGTGTGAGCCTGCTCCGCCTCGCGGCCTGGCGGGCCGCCCGGTCCGGGCTGACGAGCGAGCTGCTCCACCCGGCGACGATGCGGCGGATGCCGGCCGAGACGGTCGTACGGGACCTGCTGGAGCATGCCGGGGAGGCCCTCGCGGCCGCGGGCGACCTGGAACGGGTCCGCGAGGGTGTCGAGAGGTTGCTGCGGCACGGCAACGGCGCCCGGGTCCAGCGCGAGCTGCTGGCCCGCACGGGCAGCCTGCGGGAGGTCGTCGCCGCGTGCGTGCGCCGCACTCAGGCGGCCTGAGCCCGTCCTCAGGCGGTCCGGGACATCAGTAGATCAGGGCGAGGGCGTAGCCCAGCAGCCCCACCGCGAAGATCACCACGACCGCGAGGATCAGGGCCATCGGCCCCTTGGCCCAGCCCTTGGCCGGATTGCTGAGCAGGTCCTGCGGGCCTGCCTCGGGCATGCTGCTCTCCGCCGGCGGGGTCTCCCCGGGCGGCACGCCGCCGCCCGGCTCCAGGCCGGTACTGAGTCGGGGGTCGGGATCCGGATTCACATAGCTCATGGCCCCCGAGTCCCCCGATCGGGCCGAGATCACCGGGTGGGAACACTTCTGCCGTCCGGGTCCCCCGCCGCCTGCGGCTGGGCTAGCCTCCGAGCACCGTCGACCACGGTGTTCGTCGGCGACGTCACCGTCCGTACACGTCAGGAGCCGGCGCATGCACGACCCCGCACTCGCTCCCCGGACCGTCCCGCCGCTGACCGGCTCGCTCGCCGACAGCCTCTTCGAGACGGCCGCCCGCACGCCGACCCTGCCGATGCTCGCCCGGCGCCGCGGCCCCGGCTCCACGGCGTGGGACGAGGTGACCGCGGTGGAGTTCCGCGACACGGTGGTCGACCTGGCCAAGGGCCTGATCGCGAGCGGGATATCGCCGGGCGACCGGGTGGCGATCCTGGCCCGCACCCGGTACGAGTGGACGGTCTTCAGCTACGCCCTGTGGACGGTGGGCGCCGAGGTGGTGCCGATCTACCCGACCTCCTCGCGCGACCAGGTCGAGTGGATCCTGCGGGACGCGGGCTGCGTGGGCGTGCTGGTCGAGGACGAGCAGAACGTGATGACCGTCGGCTCGGTGTGCGCGTCGCTGCCCGCGCTGCGCCACGTCTGGCAGCTGGACGCGGGCGCGCTGGACACGCTGGTGGCGCGCGGCGCGTTCCTCCCGTCCGCCACGGTCGACTCCATGCGCCGCATCGTGCTGCCGGACGCCACGGCCGTGGTGGCCTACACCTCGGGCACCTCCGGCCGCGCGCTGGGCTGTGCGCTGAGCCACCGCGGCCTGGCCGCCCCGTGCGACACGCTGCTCGCCGGCTGGGGTCACACGGTGGCGCCGCCGGGAGAGCAGGGCGCGGTCCTCGCCTACCTGCCCTTCTCGCACGTGTACGGGCTGATGATCCAGAACCTCTGCGTCCGCGGCGGGTTCCTGATGGCCCACGAGCCGGCGCTGACCGGGGAGGCGCTCTCCTCGGCCCTGCGCTCCTTCCGGCCGACGTATCTGTACGCCGTCCCGTCGGTCCTGGAGAAGATCTACAAGAACTTCCTGCGCACCGCCCAGCAGGCGGGACACGGTGCCCTGTTCGAGCGGGCCGCGGCCACGGCGCGCGACTTCGCCACGGCGCTGGAGCGGCGGCGCCTGGGCCGGGGAACCGGGCCCGGACTCGACCTGCGCCTCCAGCACGCCCTGTACGAGCGGACGGTGTACCGGCGGCTGCGCTCCGCGCTGGGCGGCCGGGTGACCCGGGCCACGTCGGGCGGTTCGCCGCTCAGCCGCGAGCTCTCCCTCTTCTACGAGGGCATCGGTGTCTACGTCCACGACGGCTACGGGCTGACGGAGACCAGCGGCGGGCTGACGATGCAGCCACTGGGCCGGGAGAAGTCGGGCACCGTCGGGCAGCCGCTGCCGGGCATGGAGGTCCGGGTGGCCGACGACGGGGAGATCCTGGTACGCGGGCCGTCGCTGTTCAAGGGGTACGTCGGCGACGGGACCGCCACCCGCGAGGTGCTGCGCGGCGGCTGGCTGGCCACCGGCGACCTCGGGCACCTGGACGCCGAGAACTACCTGGCGATCACCGGCCGCAAGAAGGACGTGATCATCACCAGCGGCGGCAAGAGCGTGGCCCCGGCCGCCCTGGAGCAGCGGCTGCGGATGCACCCGCTGGTCCACCAGGCGGTGCTGGTCGGCGACAACCGGCCCTGCGTCGGTGCGCTGATCACGCTCGACCCGGAGTTCCTGACGCACTGGCGGGCGTCCCTGGCCCTGCCCGGCGACGCTCCGGCCCGGGAGGCACGGGAGGAGAACGCGCTGCGGGAGGAGGTCGCACGGGCCGTGGCCGCGGCCAACAGCGCGGTGTCGCGCTCGGAGTCCATCCGGGTCTTCCGGGTCCTTCCGCACCCCTTCGACGTGGCGGGCGGGCTGCTCACCCCGTCGATGAAGCTCCGGCGGGACGAGATCGTACGGACCTACTCCCTGGAGATCGACGCCATGTACGAGGCGCGGTCCCACCGCCGGCCGACGACAGCGCCGCCCCAGGAGCCGGCCGGCTGGGAGGACGCGGACAACGTGTTCCTCCGCTGAACCGGCGCCCGGCCCGTCCCCGGCCCGGCACACCGGCGCGACTAGGTTCGGCCCGCACGGGAACTTACAGACGAAGGGGATGCGAAGGAGAAGGAAGGAACGACGCCCGGCCCGTGCCGGGCCGGGAAGGCGCAATGGCAGCCGAGTCGCGTTGGGACAGGACACTGGCTTCCGAGGAGATCACGAACCGCACCGCCAGCTTCACCGGGGAGTTGCACAACGTGACCGGTGCGCGGCTGGTCGCGGAGGAGTTCCTCCACGACCTCGCCCGTGCGGCGCCGCCCGCGGCGCCCGAGCACTGGGACGACATCCTCCTCGTCGTCACGGAGCTGGCGGCCAACGCCGTGCAGTACGCTCCGGGGCCGTTCCAACTGCGGCTGCGGCGGACCTTCGACGGCGTGCACGTGGTGATGCACGACACCAACACGACGGAGCCGGCGCCGCGCCCCTTCCATCCGAGCAAGGGCGGCGGCGGCATCGGCTGGCACCTGATCCACACCCTGTCCGACCAGGTGAGCGTCGTCACCGGGGAGCGGGGCAAGGACATCCACGTCTTCCTGCCCTGGTGACGGGCGGCCGCCGGGGCACCGCCCCGTCGTCGTCGTGGACGGCGCCCCGCACGGGCCGGGCGTGACCCGTACGGGGGCAGGCGTTCGGCCGGGTGACACATCGCTTTGTCCGCGCCGGGGACCTGGGTTAGCCTCTGGCGTATTTTTCTCCTGGGGACGAATCCGTGAACTGCGCGAACGCGGGCACGGGAGGCCGGGCCGCCCGAACGGTCCGGCAGGGGGTGGTGGGTCCTCGCCGCGAGGACCCCGGGGAGCGGAACGAGGGTGCGCATGACCAGCGACAGCGCGGGACCGGTCGACGCGGTTCCGGGCGATCAGGAGTTGCGCCGTCTCCTGGCCGGCCTGACGGCCGTGCGGGACGGCGACTTCGGCACCCGTCTGCCGGACGACGCGGACGGGCTGATGGGTGACATCGCCAAGGTCTTCAACGGCATGGTGGACCAGTTGTCCGTGTTCACCTCCGAGGTGACGCGGGTCTCCCGCGAGGTCGGCACGGAGGGCGCCCTGGGCGGGCAGGCGCGGGTGCCGGGGGTCTCGGGCACCTGGGCCGATCTGACGGACTCGGTCAACGCCATGGCGGGCAACCTCACCAGTCAGGTCCGCGACATCGCGCAGGTGGCCACGGCGGTCGCCAGGGGGGACCTCTCCCAGAAGATCGACGTGGACGCCCGCGGCGAGATCCTGGAACTGAAGAACACCATCAACACGATGGTCGACCAGCTCTCCGCCTTCGCCGACGAGGTCACCCGCGTCGCCCGCGAGGTCGGCACCGACGGACGGCTCGGCGGCCAGGCCGACGTCCAGGGCGTCCGGGGCACCTGGCGCGACCTCACCGACTCGGTGAACTTCATGGCGGGCAACCTGACCAACCAGGTCCGCAACGTCGCCCAGGTGGCCACCGCCGTGGCCAAGGGCGACCTCTCCCAGAAGATCACCGTGGACGCCCGCGGCGAGATCCTGGAGCTGAAGAACACCATCAACACCATGGTCGACCAGCTCTCCGCCTTCGCCGACGAGGTCACCCGCGTCGCCCGCGAGGTCGGCACGGCCGGGAACCTGGGCGGGCAGGCCCGGGTGCGCGGGGTGTCGGGGACCTGGAAGGACCTCACCGACAACGTCAACGTGATGGCGTCGAACCTGACCGGTCAGGTCCGCTCCATCGCCCAGGTGGCCACCGCCGTGGCCCGGGGCGACCTGTCGCAGCGGATCACCGTGGACGCCGAGGGCGAGGTCGCGGCGCTGGCCGACGTGATCAACACCATGGTCGACACGCTGTCGGCGTTCGCCGACGAGGTCACCCGGGTCGCCCGCGAGGTCGGCACCGACGGGCGGCTCGGCGGCCAGGCGAACGTGCCGAACGTCGCCGGGACCTGGAAGGACCTCACCGACAACGTCAACTCGATGGCCAACAACCTCACCAACCAGGTGCGCAACATCGCCCTGGTGACGACCGCGGTGGCCCGGGGCGACCTGTCCAAGAAGATCGACGTCGACGCCCGCGGCGAGATCCTCGAACTCAAGACGACCATCAACACCATGGTCGACCAGCTCTCCGCCTTCGCCGACGAGGTCACCCGCGTGGCCCGCGAGGTCGGCACCGAGGGCCGGCTCGGCGGCCAGGCCGAGGTGGAGGGCGTCTCCGGCACCTGGAAGCGCCTCACGGAGAACGTCAACGAACTGGCCGGCAACCTCACCCGCCAGGTCCGCGCGATCGCCGAGGTCACCTCCGCCGTCGCCGAGGGCGACCTGACCCGCTCGGTCACCGTGGAGGCGTCCGGCGAGGTCGCCGAGCTGGGGGACAACATCAACGCCATGGTGGAGTCCCTGCGCGAGACCACGCGGGCCAACCAGGAGCAGGACTGGCTCAAGACCAACCTCGCCCGCATCTCCGGCCTGATGCAGGGGCACCGGGACCTGCCGGTCGTCGCCGAGCTGATCATGGACGAGCTGGTGCCGCTGGTGTCGGCCCAGTACGGCGCCTTCTACCTGGCCGAGGACGGGGACGACGGTCCGGAGCTGCGGCTCGTCGGCTCCTACGGCTACCCGGAGGACACGGCCAGACCCACCCGTATCGCCTTCGGCCGCACCCTGGTCGGCCAGGCCGCGCGCAGCCGGCGCACCATCATGGTGAACGAGCTTCCGCCGGGCTACCTGACCATCTCCTCGGGGCTCGGCGAAGTGGTCCCGGCCGCGCTGGTGCTGCTGCCCATCGTGGTCGAGGGGCAGGTCCTCGGGGTCATCGAGCTGGCCTCGGTCGCCGCCTTCAGCCAGATCAACCGGGACTTCCTGGAAATGCTGATGGAGACCATCGGCGTCAACGTCAACACGATCGTGGCCAACGCCCGTACCGACGAACTCCTCGCCGAGTCGCAGCGGCTGACCGGCGAGCTCCAGGCCCGCTCCGCGGAGCTGCAGACCCAGCAGGAGGAGTTGCAGCACTCCAACGCGGAGCTGGAGGACAAGGCGTCCCTGCTCGCGGCGCAGAACCGGGACATCGAGGCGAAGAACCTGCAGATCGAGCAGGCGAGGCAGGAGCTGGAGGCACGCGCCCAGCAGCTGTCGCTGGCCTCGAAGTACAAGTCGGAGTTCCTGGCCAACATGAGCCACGAGCTGCGCACCCCGCTCAACAGCCTGCTCATCCTGGCCCAGTTGCTCGCCCAGAACCCCTCGCGCAACCTCACCCCGAAGCAGGTCGAGTACGCGGGCATCATCCACTCGGCCGGTTCGGACCTGCTGCAGCTGATCAACGACATTCTGGACCTGTCGAAGGTCGAGGCCGGGAAGATGGACGTCTCCCCCGAGCGCGTGACCCTGCGCCAGCTCATCGAGTACGTCGAGGCCACCTTCCGGCCCATGACGAGCCAGAAGGGGCTGGAGTTCACGGTCGTGACGGCCCCCGGAGCACCGGCGGACCTGCTGACCGACGACTCCCGGCTGCGGCAGGTGCTGCGCAACCTGCTGTCGAACGCGGTGAAGTTCACCGAGCGGGGCGGCGTGGAGCTGGCCGTCGAACCGGCACCCGACGACGAGGTGCCCGGGGGCGTGGTGCGGGGCGGTCCCGTGGTGGCCTTCCGGGTCAAGGACACGGGGATCGGCATCCCCGAGCAGAACCTGGAGTCTATCTTCGGCGCCTTCCAGCAGGCGGACGGCACGACGAGCCGCAAGTACGGCGGCACCGGGCTCGGCCTGTCCATCACGCGGGAGATCGCCCAGCTCCTCGGCGGCGCCGTCACCGTGGACAGCACGCCCGACCGGGGCAGCACCTTCACGCTCTACCTGCCGGTGGCCCGGCCCGACTTCGAGGACCTGCTGGCCCGCGCTCCCGAGCACCTCACGGCCGACGCGTCGTCCGACGTCCTCGACCGTCCGGCACCGGTGGCCGAGCTGACCGGCGGCCACCGCCGGCGGCCCCGGCGCCTGCTCGTCGTGGAGGAGCGTCCGCGCGGTCTGCTGACCCTCGTCGCGGAGAGCGTGGTCGCCGACCTGACGCACGGGCGGGACGACGCGGGCGACCGGCCCCCGCTCGACGTCATCACGGCGGTGGGCGCCGAGGAGGCCGCCGGAGCGCTGGCCGCCGAGCCGTGCCACTGCGTCGTCCTGGAGCTGGGCATGCCGGACGGCGAGGCGTCCCGCTTCCTGCGGGCGTTGCGGGGCGACTCGGCGCTGGCGAGCGTGCCGGTGCTCGTGCACAGCGGTCACCGGGCGGACGCCGCCGTGGCGGAGGACCTGCGCTCGCGCGCGGCCGGCGGGACCCTGGAGTTCCTGGCCGGCCTCGACGAGCTGCGCGAGCGCATCGCCCTGCATCTGGCCGCCGAGGAACCCGGGGACGTGCTGTCCCTGGTGCGGCCGGAGGAGCCGCCGCGTCCGGACCCGCGGGCCGGCCAGGGGCCGCCCGCCGGGCGCACCGTCCTCGTCGTCGACGACGACGCGCGCAACCTCTTCGCGCTCAGCGGGATCCTGGAGCTGCACGGCTTCCGGGTGCTGCACGCGGAGAACGGCCGCCGGGGCATCGAGGCGCTGGTGGACCACCCGGAGGTCGCGCTGGTCCTGATGGACGTGATGATGCCGGAGATGGACGGCTACACGGCGACGGCCGAGATCCGCCGCATCCCGCGGTACGCCGAGCTGCCGATCATCGCGGTCACGGCGAAGGCCATGCCCGGCGACCGGGAGAAGAGCCTGGCCTCGGGGGCCAGCGACTACGTCACCAAACCCGTCGACACCCAGGACCTGATCGCCTGCGTCCGCCGGTGGCTGCCCGCATGAGCACCCCCGAGCAGCCCGGCGATCCGGCCGGTGCCCTCCGGCGGGACGTGTCCGACCCGGTCGACCTGACCCCGCTGTCCCCCGTGGGCAGGCTGGCGGCCACGGTCGACCGGCTCAGCCGCGAGGTGCGGGCCGCCCAGGCGGAGGCCGAGGGCCGGGCGCTGATCGAGCTGGCCAAGGGCGTCCTGGTCGCGCGGCTGGGCTGCGGTCCGGCCGAGGCCGCCCGGCAGCTCGCCGAGCTGGCCGAGCAGTCCCGGGCGACGCCGCTGGAGTTCGCGGTCGACGTGATCAACCAGGCCGCCCGCGACCGCATGTCGGAGGTGACGGAGGCGTTTCTCGCGGCGACCGCCGCCGTGCGGGCCACCGTCCCCGCAGACGGTGCGCGCGGCACGGAGCGCGGGGACAGCACGACGGGGACGCAGGGCGCACAGGCGGTGGCCGAGTCGGCCGCCGTACGCCTGCGGGCCGCCGAGAGCGGCGCGCTGGCCGCGGACGACACCCAGGCCGTCGCCGACGCGCTGCTGGAGCAGGCGCTGCGCCCGCTCGGCGCGGTGGCGGTGGCCATCTGGTCGGCCGGGTACGACGGGTCCCTCACCCTGGTGGGAAGCGCCGGGTTCCCGCCCGCCGAGGCGGCCCGCTGGCGCTATGTGCCGCCGGACGTGGCGACGGCGGCCCGGCGCGGACTGACGGAGCGCTCGGGGCAGTGGTTCGCGTCCCTCGCCGGGACGGGGCTGCCCAGCGTGGGCCGGCACCAGTACCCGGAGGGCGGCAGGGTCGCCGTGCCCGCCGGTACCGGGGGGCGCATCCACGGCGTGCTGGAGATCGTCTGGCCGGTGCCGCTGGCCCCGCAGCCCCCGCAGGTGGTCCGTCAGGTCGAGGCCCTGGCGGAGCTGTGCGCGCACACCCTGGAGTCGTACACGCCGCCGCGCGAGCCCGGGCAGGAGCCGCGGGTCATCCCGGACGCGGTGGAGCTGATGGACCTGGCCGACGGGCTGCACGACCCCGCCCTGGTGCTGGTGCCGCACCTGGACGCGGCGGGGCAGCTGGCGGACTTCCGCATCCAGCACGTGAACAAGCGCTTCATGGATCCGGCCGGACGGCCGCGTGCCGTCGTGGGCGGTGCGCTGCTGCTCGAGGCCTATCCGATGGCGGCCGGGGACAGCGAGCTGTTCCAGAACGTGGAGCGCGTGTACGCCACGGGCGAGCCGTTCCGCGCCCGGCATCTGAACCTGACCGCGCTGGTGGACCAGGTGCCGCTGGCGGCGGTCGCGGACATCAGCATCAGCCGGCACGGCAACGCCGTGCTGCTCATCTGGCGCATCGAGGACGAGACGGCCCGGCTGGCCAGCCTCCTCCAGCACGCCCAGCGGCTCGGCCGCATCGGCGGTTTCGAGGAGAACCTGCTGACCGGCGAGATCACCTGGAACGGGCAGCTGTTCGACCTGTACGGGCGCCCGCACACGAGCACGCCGGTGCCGCTGGAGGAGCTGGCCGCCCACGCCCACCCGGACGACGCCGTGGCCATCGGGCGGTTCCTGCGCACGCTGCTGCACCACCGGCGCCCGGCGTCGGCGGCGTTCCGGCTGCGGCGGCCCGACGGGGTGACCCGGCACGTGCGGGTGGTGGCCGAGCCGGTCCTGGACACCGACGACCGCCTGCTCCTGGTCCGGGGCGCCTGCCAGGACATCTCGGCCCAGCACTGGACGGAGGTGGCGCTCGCCGCGACCCGCGACCAGCTGGCCCACACCGAGCAGCAGGCCGTCGAACGCGCCCGGCTCACCCTGCAGTTGCAGCACGCCATCATGCCGCCCGCCCAGACCCCGCTGCGGGTGCCGGACCTCCAGGTGGCCGTCCGGTACCGGCCCGCGGAGACGGAGCAGCTCGTGGGCGGCGACTGGTACGACGCGGTGATGCTGCCGAGCGGTCTTGTGCTGCTGTGCGTGGGGGACGTCGCCGGGCACGGGATAGAGGCGGCGACCAGCATGGTGGTCCTGCGCAACGCGCTGCGCGGTCTCGCGGTGACCGGGGCCGGTCCCGGACAGCTGCTGTCCTGGCTGAACATCGTGGCGCACCACCTGACGGGCGGGGTCACCGCCACGGCGGTGTGCGGCCTGTACGACCCGGCCCGGCGCACGCTGCGCTGGGCCAGGGCGGGCCACCTGCCGCCGGTGCTGGTGCGGGGCCCGGAGGCGGAGCCGCTGCCCCTGGTCAGGGGGATGCTGCTGGGGGCGGTGGCGGAGGCGGCGTACGAGGAGGCGGAGGCGGAGCTG
Source organism: Streptomyces violaceoruber (assembly GCF_033406955.1). Taxonomy (NCBI): domain Bacteria; kingdom Bacillati; phylum Actinomycetota; class Actinomycetes; order Kitasatosporales; family Streptomycetaceae; genus Streptomyces; species Streptomyces violaceoruber. The sequence continues at coordinate 517,100 of NZ_CP137734.1, forward strand.
GCCGCCGGGGACACGCTGCTGATGTACACCGACGGTCTGATCGAACGCCGTGACCGGCCGGTGGAGGAGGCGCTGGCCCAGCTGCTGAGCACGGTGCGTCCGACGCCGAACACCCTGGACCAGCATCTGGACCGGCTGCTCACTTACAGCAGGTCGGACACGGACGACGACACGTGTCTGGTGGGCATCCGGGTGGGGTGAGGCACGGCGGGGCGAACGGACCCGGCCGGCAGGTGTGGAGTCGGGATCCGGGGGTATCCGGGCGGCGCGGCGGGCCACACGACGGCCCGCCGCGCCGCCGCGTTGTTGGAGGTACACGTGCCCATAGCCCAGAACCCGCTGTCCGTCGAGGTGACGCTGCCGCGGGAGGATGTCGCGCTGCTCAAGGTGGAGGGTTACCTGGACGTCGACACGGCAACCGAGTTCCAGCACCATCTGGCCAACCAGCTCCACCACGGCCGCAGGCACTTCCTGCTGGATCTGTCGGCGGTCCCGTTCATGGACTCGTCCGGCATGAACATCATCCTGCGGGTCTACCAGGAGGCCCGCGAGCTGCCGGGCAGCGTGCACATCATCTCGCCGGTCCCCGCGGTGCTGCGCGTCCTGGACCTGACGGGGGTGAGCATCACGGTGCCGGTCTCGGCGAACCTCGACGAGGCCCTGGCCCGGGTGGACGCCCAGCCGGAGGGTCCGCGGGTTCCCGACGCCTGAGCCGCCGCGCGTCCGCGTCCTGCCCCGCACCGGTCGTGCGGAAGCGGGTGACGCGCCAGGTCGGCGGGTGGTTAGAGTTGTCGACCGGCTGGGTCACGTCGCCGGCCCACCGTCCCGGTCGGGGTGGGGTTCGGCGCAACGCGGATGAGGAGTGGGACAGGTGCCGGAACAGGCGGAGGGAACGGCGGGAGCGCCGACGCGCGAGGTCAGGGACTTTCTGCGGCGCCATCGTGAGCAGATCGCCCAGCGATGGGCGGACGAGCCCTTGTTCCGGGCCGTGTTCACCGTCTCGCGCGACGAGGCGGTCGAGGCGGCCAAGGCCGTCGTGGACGCGCTGGACCAAGTCGCGGACGCGGCGCGGGTCGAGGACCCGGACGCGGCCGGATTCACGGCGGTGCGCGAGCAGTTGGCCCGGATGGGCGCGGCCCGCTCGCGCGCCGGGCTGAGCACCGCGCAGGTGTCGAGCGAGCTGGCCGCGCTGCGTCCGCCCGTCGAGAACCTGCTGGTGGCCGCCCTGCCCGACCAGGCCCCGGCCGAACACGTCCGGGACTGTGTCACCGCCCTGAACGTCCTGATGGGCACCCTGCGGGTCGTGGTGATGCAGACGGCGCTCAGTGAGGGGCAGGCGCTCATCGACCGCCAGCGGCTGCAGTTGCTGGAGGTGGCCACGCCGGTCATCAAGCTGTGGGACGGCATCGTGGCCGTTCCGCTGATCGGCACGCTGGACAGCGCGCGCAGCCAGGTGGTGATGGAGACCCTGCTGGAGTCCATCGTGGAGCAGCAGGCGCGCTACGCGATCCTGGACATCACCGGCGTGCCGACCGTCGACTCGCTGGTGGCTCAGCATCTGATGAAGACGGTCGCGGCGGCCCGGCTCATGGGCGCCGAGTGCATCGTCTCCGGCATCCGGCCCGCGATCGCGCAGACCATGGTCCACCTCGGTCTGGATCTGGGCACGGTCGTCACCCGGGCGAGCCTCGCCGACGCGCTGGGGTACGTGCTGCACCAGCTCGGGGTCGGCATCGTGACGCCCCACGCGAACGGCGCGGTCGCGCGGTGAGCCAGGCGTTTCCCGGGCCCCACGGGGCTCCGGCGACAGGTCATGTACCGGTGCTCCGGCTCGGTGAGGTCCTGCTGGTCACCCTTCAGGGGGACTTGCACGACAGCACGGCGCAGCAGCTCCAGGAGGATCTGGCCGAGACCATCGTGCGCAGCGGCGCCACCGGCGTGGTCATCGACGTCTCCGGCGTGGAGATCGTCGACTCCTTCCTCGGCCGGATCCTGGCCGAGACCGCCGGGCAGACCGGTCTGCTGGCGGCGCGGACGGTGCTGGTCGGGATGCGGCCCGCGGTGGCCATCACCCTGGTCGAGCTGGGGCTGACGCTGCCGGGCGTGCACACCGCGCTCAGTACCGAGGTGGCCATGGAGCTCCTCCGGCAGCAGGCCCCGTCGTCCCGCTTCGGCGGCCTGCGCCAGGAGAGTCAGTGATGCACACCGCCGCGGGCTCCCAGGCCCGCCTGCCGATCCGTTCGGACATGGATCTGGTATGGGTGCGACAGCATGTGCGCCAGGCCGCCGCCCAGCTCGGCTTCGGCCTGGTGGACCAGACCAAGCTGGTCACGGCGGCCAGTGAGCTGGCCCGCAACACGCTCGTGTACGGCGGTGGCGGCACCATGGAGACGGAGTCGATCCTGGAGGGGACCACGCACGGGCTGCGGCTGACCTTCAGCGACGAGGGGCCCGGCATCCCGGACGTGGAGCAGGCGCTCAGCGACGGGTTCACGTCCGGCGACGGCCTCGGCATGGGGCTGGGCGGCGCGCGGCGCCTGGTGCACGAGTTCGCGATCGAGAGCGCCCCGGGCTCCGGCACGACCGTGCGGGTGACGTCCTGGGTGGGCCGGCCGCCGCGCCCGCGTGAGGAGTCCTGATGCCCCGCGTGTGGGACGTCCCGGTGCACGACTCGACCCGGGTGCGGGACGCCCGGGTGGCCGCCGAGCACGCGGCGGCCGTGGCCGGTCTCGACGAGCAGCGGACGTCGGCGGCGGCGCTGGTGGCGACCGAGCTGGCCACCAACCTGCTCAAGCACGCCGGGGGCGGCCGGGTCGTCGTCGACGTGGTCGCCCCTCCCGTCCTCGCGGCCGACCGGGAGCCGAGGCCGCGCGTGCAGATCGCGACGGTCGACCACGGCCCGGGGATGGCCGACGTCTCCGCCGCGCTGCGCGACGGTTTCACCACCACGACCGGCTCCCTCGGTGCGGGCCTCGGCACCTGCGCGCGCGTCGCCGACGACTTCGACCTGCACAGTGCACCCGGCCGGGGCACGGTGGTGGTCGCCCGGATCGGCGTGCCCGAGGCCCGCGCCGCCGATTCCGGTCCGGCGGCTCGGTTGCGGGCCGGCGCGGTGAACGTCCCGTTCGGCGGTGCGGAGTACTCGGGCGACGCCTGGGCCTGGGTCCGGGACAGGGACCTCGTCACGCTGATGCTGGCCGACGGTCTGGGCCACGGCCCGGAGGCCGCCCGTGCCTCGACCGCCGCCGTGGAGGCACTGCGCGCCTCGGCCCACCTGGCGCCCGGCGAGGCGGTGCGGCGACTGGACCGGGCGCTGTCCGGCACCCGCGGCGCCGCCGTCGCGGTGGCCCAGGTCGACACGCGGGCCTCGGTGCTCCGGTTCGCCGGCGTCGGCAACATCGGGGCGCGGCTGTGCGAGGGCGGCACCTGGCGGCACCTGGTGTCGCGGCCCGGCATCGTCGGCACCCACCGGCCCACCACGCTGCGCGAGGAGCAGGCGGCCTGGGCGGACGACCGGGTGCTGGTCCTGCACAGCGACGGGCTGCCGAGCCGGTGGTCGCCGACGTCCGACACCTGCCGCACCACGACCGACCCGGCGGTGACCGCCGCCGTCACGATCCGCGACGCCAGCAGCTCGGCGCGGCCCGTGCGGGACGACACCGCCGTCGCCGTGCTGGCCCCGACCCCGCCGGATGGCCCATGACCCGTACCTGGCAGATCAGCGACGTCACCGACGCGGCGGTGGCACGCGTCGCCGCCGCACGTCTGGCGACGGCCTTCGGCGTGCCGCCCGTGGAACGCGCGCGGCTGACGGCCTCCCTCGGCGCACAGCTGCGGCTGTGCCTGACCAAGGGCGGCACCTGGCGGCTCGCCCTGGAGACGGGGACGGTCTCCCGGCCCGCTCCGCAGGCCGCGGAGCGCGTGCTGCACGCCGTGGTGACGCCGTCGGCCGAGGCCGCTGCCGCCGGTCAGCCGCCGTGGCGGGTGACGGTGCCGTGCCCCGAGGCGGACGACGTCGGCGCCATCGCCGACGCGGGCGCCGTGGCGGACGACCCGGTGGAGCTGGCTCAGGCCCTGCTGGGTGCCGACGAGGACACGGCGCTGGTCCTGGAGCGGCTCACCGAGCAGGAGGGCCTGGTCGACTTCCACCGGGAGGAGCTCCAGCAGACGAACCAGGGCGTGGTGGCGCTGCACGCCGAACTGGACGCCGCCGGGCGGGCCCAGCGCGAGGCGTTCGCCGCCGAGCGCAAGGCGCGTACGGAGGCGGAGCACGCCCGGCGCAGGCTGACGTTCCTCGCGGACGCGAGCGCGGTGCTGACGGCGTCGCTCGACCATCACGAGATCGTGCGCAGGCTGCCGGAGCTGCTGGTGCCGGAGTACGCGACCGGTGTGGACATCTGGCTGTTCGACCAGGACGGCGACCGGCCGGGCCCCGCCCACGCGGCCGCCGCGGTGGTCGCCGCACGCACCGGCCGCCCGCAGTACGCCGCCGCGCATCCCGGCGGGCTGCCCGGCGTCGACGACCAGCCGCCCTCGGCACTGGCTCCGGACCGGCCCCTGCTGTGCATTCCGCTGCCGACGCGGCAGGCTCCGCTGGGCGTGGTGACCCTGTCCCCGCCCGGGGACCGCTGGGACCCGGACGACGCCGTGATGCTGGTGGAGCTGACCCGGCGGGCCAGCATCGCGATCGACCACGCCCAGCGCTACCAGCACAACCGCGACATCGCCGAGACGCTTCAACGGGCCCTGCTGACCGAGCTGCCGGCCCCGCCCGGGCTCGCCCTGGCCGCGCGCTATCTTCCGGCCACCCACGGGCTGAACATCGGCGGCGACTGGTACGACGCCTTCCGGCAGCCCGACGGCGGTGTCATCGCCGTGGTCGGGGACGTCACCGGGCACGGGCTGCGGGCGGCCGTGATGATGAGCCAGCTGCGCACCGCCCTGCGCGCGTACGCGGTCGACGGGGGCAGCCCCGGGCAGCTGCTGACCCGGCTGCACACCTTCCTGCACCACCTGCAGCCCGACCTGTTCGCCACCGCGGTCATCGCACGCTTCCACCCCGACGACCCGACGGTGACGTGGGCGGCCGCGGGGCATCCGCCGCCGGTGCTGCGTACCCCGGACGGAGGGGTCCGCACCCTGGACGCCAAGCCCGGTGCGATGCTCGGCATCCCGATGCGCCAGGAGATCGCGGACCACACGGTTCCGATGGCGCCCGGTTCGACGCTCGCGCTGTACACGGACGGTCTGGTGGAGCGCCGCGCCCGCGGCATAGACCCGGGCATCGCGCGGCTGGCGGACGCGCTCGGGTCGTTCGGTCCGGCGGAGCTGGACACGGACCTGGAGGGCTCGGCCGACGGGATCCTGCGTCCGATGCTCAGTGACTCCGAACGGGACGACGACGTGTGTCTGCTGCTGTGTCACCTGCGCGGTACGGGCTGATCCCGGGGAAAAGTTCCGCGCGGTTCGCTCCTGCCCGGTGCGCCGCGGGCCCGGGCGGGGCATGGTGGTGATCAGGACATGTCGCCTGCCTGCCGCACCCGGCTGGCCGAAGCGGTGCGGGCGCGGTGGCATGGACGAGGTGCGAAGCGGCGATCCACGGGCAGGCGAATGGCGTTCGCGGCAGACCGCCCCGGAGCCGCAGAAAGGGATGAACACCGTGACACGACCCAGGATCCTGGTGGTCGGCGCAGGTTTCGCCGGCGTGGAGTGCGTCCGTCGTCTGGAGCGGCGGCTCTCCCCCGACGAGGCCGACGTCACCCTGGTGACGCCGTTCTCCTACCAGCTCTACCTGCCCCTGCTGCCGCACGTCGCCGCCGGGGTGCTCACGCCCCAGTCGATCGCGCTCTCCCTGCGCCGCAGCAGCCGCTACCGGACCCGCATCATTCCGGGCGGCGCCATCGGGGTGGACCTCGAGGCGAAGGTCTGCGTGGTGCGCACCATCACCGACCGGATCGTCAACGAGCCCTACGACTACATCGTGCTGGCGCCCGGCAGCATCACCCGCACCTTCGACATCCCGGGGCTCACCGACAACGCGTTCGGCATGAAGACCCTGGCGGAGGCCGCGTACATCCGCGACCACGTCATCTCCCAGCTGGACCTCGCCGACGCCAGCCAGGACCCCGTGGAGCGGGCCTCCCGGCTGCAGTTCGTGGTGGTGGGCGGCGGTTACGCGGGCACCGAGACCGCGGCGTGCCTGCAGCGGCTGACGCACGCGGCCGTCAAGCGCTACAACCGGCTGGACCCGGCGCTGATCAAGTGGCACCTGATCGACATCGCGCCGAAGCTGATGCCGGAGCTGGGCGAGAAGCTCGGCCGCGACGCACAGCAGATCCTGACCCGGCGCGGCATCGACATCTCCCTGGGCGTGTCCATCGCCAAGGCCGCGCCCGAGGAGGTCACCTTCACGGACGGCCGGGTGGTGCCCACCCGCACGCTGATCTGGACGGCGGGCGTGGTGGCGAGCCCGCTGATGGCGACGCTGGGCGCGGAGACGGTCAAGGGGCGGCTCGCGGTCACCGCCGAGATGTGCCTGCCGAACCACGACGGGGTGTTCGCGCTGGGCGACTCCGCGGCCGTGCCCGACCTCGCCAAGGGCCAGGAGGGTGCCGTCTGCCCGCCCACCGCCCAGCACGCGCAGCGGCAGGGGCGGCACGTCGCCGAGAACCTCATCGCCACCCTGCGCAACCAGCCGATGCGGCCGTACGTCCACAAGGACCTGGGCCTCGTCGTCGACCTCGGCGGCGCCGACGCGGTCTCCAAGCCGCTCGGGGTCGAACTGACGGGCCTGCCCGCGCAGGCGGTGGCCCGCGGCTACCACTGGTCGGCGCTGCGCACGGGCGTGGCCAAGGCCCGGGTGGCGGCCAACTGGGCGCTCAACGCGGTCGCCGGCGACGATTTCGTCCGCACCGGTTTCCAGGCCCGCAAGCCCGCCAAGCTGAAGGACTTCGAGTACACCGACGCGTATCTGACACCGGAGCAGGTGCGGGAGCGGGTCGCGGAGGCGGACCGGGCGAAGCCGTGACCCGGGCCCGCCCCCACCTCCCGTGACGGACCGGGGCATGACATGCTGAGAAGTGGATCTCGGCGTGAACCGGCCGGGACGTGGCTGGAACCGGCTGTGAGGGCCGGCTGTGAATCGGGAGAGTGTACGGCGGCGTGAAGGCAGCGGGACGCTCGGCGCGGACACGGCTGCGCGACCGCGTCGCCGCGTCCGACCCGGGTCTGTTGCGGCTGACGGCGGGTTTGCGGACGGTGGGCGCCATCGCGCTGACGCTGGGCGTGCTCGCCGTGTTCGGCGTGGACGTCAAGCATCTGGTCGCGGGTGCCATGGCGGCGATGGTCGCGACCTTCGCCATCCGGGAGAAGGAACCGGGCCCGCAGGCGGTCACGCTGGCGCTGGGGCTGCCCGTCGCCCTGGCCTCGGTCTCGCTGAGCACGCTGCTCGCTTCGTGGGTGGTCGTGGGCGACGCCTTCTTCGTCGTCCTGATCTTCTCGGCGGTCTTCGTCCGCCGGTTCGGCGACCGGGGCACCGCGCTCGGGCTGATCGGCTTCCAGGTCTACTTCGTGTCGCTGTTCGTCGGCGGCAAGGTGTCCGGGCTGCCCGGGCTGTGGGCCGCCGTCGCCGTGGCGTTCGCGTCCAGCGCGGTGGTGCGCTTCGGGGTGGTCCCGGCGACGCCCGCGCGCATCCTCGGTCTGCTGCGGCAGGCCTTCCGGGCCCGGCTGGCCCAGCTGATCGCCACGCAGATCGAGTTGCTGGACGCCGGTCCCGACGACATCGACAAGACGCTGGAGCGCCTGCGCGAGGGCACCGCGCGCCTGCACGAGACGGCCCTGCTGATCCAGTCCCGGCTGGACGAGGGCACACCCGACGCGTCCACGGCACGCCTGGTGCAGCGGCGCATCGCGGACGCCGAGATCGCCGCCGAGCGCCTCGGTCTGCTGCTGCTGACCGCGCGCAGCGCCGAGCGGGCCGACACCCTCACGCTGCATCTGCCGGGTGCGCCCGCTCCCGCGGTGGGCCACTCACCCGCACCGGGCGAGGCCACCGAGCTGCTGCGCCGCGATCTGACGGCGCTGCGGACCCTGGTGCTGCGGCCGCCCGCGGAGGCGCGCGGTACGGCCCTGTCCCACCTGCGCAACCGGCTGCTCGGTTACCGCGACGAGGAGAACCTGCCCGAGGCGACCGCGGCCGTCCAGGACGTGTTCCGCGGCGTCGGTGAGACGGCGCGCGCGGTCATGGGTCTGAGGATCGCGCTGGACGGGCCGCAGGACGAGTCCGACGACTCACCGGCCACCGCACGTTCCCGGGAGGAGCTGGACGCCGAGGACGCGGCCATCGACGCCGGTGAGGAGGCGGCCGAGAAGGAGGAGCCGACCGGGCTGCGGCGGCCCACCACGCGCGCCGCGGTACAGGTGGCCGTGGGGTCCTCGCTGGCGATCGTCGGCGGCGAGTTCCTGTCCTCGCAGCGCTGGTACTGGGCGGTGCTCACCTGCTGGATCGTCTTCATCAACACCGCCTCCACCGGCGAGATCCTGGTCAAGGGATACCGCCGGCTGCTCGGCACGGTGCTGGGCGTGGTGGCGGGCATCGTGCTGGCCGGTCTGGTGGGCAACCACACCTGGACCGCGTTCGGGCTGGTACTGGTGCTGATCTTCGCGATGTTCTACACGGCGCCGCTGTCCTACACGCTGATGTCGTTCTTCGTCACCGCGATGCTCGGGCTGCTGTACACACTGCTGCACACGTACAGCATGTCGGTGCTGCTGCTGCGGGTGGAGGAGACGGCGCTCGGCGCGGCCTGCGGGATCGTGGCGGCGGCGCTGGTGCTGCCGATACGCACCGACCGGCGGACGAACGACCTCCTCGGCACGGTGCTGGAGCGGCTCACCGACGTCACGGAGGGTGCCGTCGACCAGCTCAGCGGCGGGCCCGAGGCGGACCTGCTGGACACCGCGCGGGAGCTGGACCAGGCGCTGGGCGACCTGCGGGCCGCCACCCAGCCGCTGACCCATCCGATCACGCCGCTGCGGGCCCGGCGGGACACGGCCCAGTACGTGGTGGCCCTGCTGGAGACCTGTGCCTATCACGCGCGGTCGCTGGCGGCGACGGCCGAGCTGCTGCCCACCCATCCGTCGATCGCGGCCGACCCGCGGCTGCGCGGCGCGGTGCGGCGCACGGTGCGCAACATCGAGGCGATCGCCGCCCACGTCGCGGACGAGAACGCCGGGACGCAGGTGGAGACCGGGCCGAGCATCGCCTCGCTGCTGGAGCCGGACGCCGCCGGAGTGCCGCGGTACGGCCGCATCACGGGCCGGGTGCTGCGGCACCTGGAGCGGCTGGACGAGGCGGTGGTCGGCCTCGCCCGGCCGCTGGGCGTGTCCGTCGGGGCGCCGCAGCGGTGACGGTCCCGCCCGGGTGGTGAGGGTCAGAAGTCGCTGGGCAGACCGCTCGCCTCGGCGATGCCGCGCAGCTCTTCGTTCTGCTGGTGGCGTTCCTTGAGGTAGTCGGCGATCTCACCGAGTCGTTCGGGGTCGGAGGCGGTGGTCGCGTCGGTGACGACCCGGACCGGGCCGGTCTCGTCGGTGCTGATCTCGACGACCTCGTTGTCGAGGCGTCCGGTGACGGCGGTGGCGATGACCAGGGCGGCCTCGTCCCTGATCTCCTGGGGCAGCGCCTCGGCGCTGTCCCCGTCCAGCGAGAAGTCGATGGTCGGCATCTGCTGCTCGTCGATCGCCTGGAGGACCGGTTCCACCACGCTGAGCAGCAGCTGGTAGTCGTCGCTGGCCATGCGCACGCGCAGCAGGTCGAGGTAGACGTCCACGGGACGTCCGTCCGGCGGAGGAATCTCGTGTTCGTTCATTCGCCCCGTGTTCCCCGTGCCGGGCGGCTCAGACCCTCCGCAGGCGGGCGAGGACGAACGAGAAGACGCCGAACAGCACCAGCCCCGCGGCGACCAAGGCCAGGAGCCAGGGCCCGAGCGGGGTGCGGGCGAAGGAACGGAGGGTGTCGTCCAGTCCCTTCGCCCGGTCGGGTTCGTAGGCGAGTGCGGCCCGTACGGCGAAGGCGCCCGCCGCGGCGAACACGATGCCGCGGGCCGTCCCGCCGCCGACGCCGGTGACGTCGACCAGCAGCCGGGTGCGGGGGCTCAGTCCGCCGAGCTTCATCTTCTTGCGATAGGTGCGGCGCAGCGCCTGTACGCCGATCACCACCCCGGCGACGACGATCGCGACACCCGCGGCGCCCACGAGCCACCGGCCGGCGGGCATCTCCATCACCCTGGCCGTGACGTCCCGGGACTGCCGGTCGCTGGAGCCGCCGCCGCCCGATCCGGCCGCGAAGGCCAGGACGGAGTAGGCGACGAACGCGTAGAAGACGCAGCGGGCCGCGGCGGGCAGGCGCTTCTTCGCCTTGTGCCCGTCCTTGCCGGTGACTCCGAAGGCCGCCTCGGACAGCCGCCACAGGGCCATGCCGACAAGCCCGGCGCCCAGCGCCCACAGCAGCACCGCGCCGAAGGGCCGGTCCGACAGCTCGGCCAGGGCGCCGCCCCGGTCCGCCTGCCGGTTCCCGCCGCCGAAGGCGATCTGCAGGGCGAGGATTCCGACCAGCAGGTAGATGACCCCGCGGGCGGCCAGTCCCGCCCGGGCCGCCCCCTCGGCCGCCGATCCGTTCGCCGCCCGCCGGGCGCGGCCCCGCCCGGTACGTGCCAGGCCGCCCGCGAGTCCTGCGTTCATGTGGTCCCCTCCCCGACTTCGCACGCGGTGGTGCCGTCGTGCGTCCGGCCGTTTCCCGTCTCAGTCCGCCACGGCCGCGTGGGCGGCGCCGGCCACCGGCTCCGGCGCGGCCGCGAGGTGGCGCCGGGCCGTCTCCAGGGCCCGCCGTACGTCACGCGTGCCGGTCGACACGCACAGCGTGTATGCCAGGTCCCGGGTCCGCGGACCCGGTTCGCCCGTCGCGTCGGCGGGCTCGTTCACCGCGGCGGCCTCGTACTCCTTGAGGAGTCTGCGCAGCACCGCGGGGTGCGGCATCAGCATCCGCCCCGTCCCCTCCCTGTCACCTGCTGTGTCCCCTGTGATCCTTGTGTCCGCCATCAGGTCCGCGCCGGGTGGCCGGGGCGGGCCGTACGCTGCCCCATCGCCTCGTCGCGGACGCGGGCGCAGCTGCGGCTGATGAGCCGCGAGACGTGCATCTGCGAGATGCCCAGGCAGTCGGCGATCCGGCTCTGCGTCATGTCCTCGAAGAAGCGCATGTAGAGGATGGCGCGCTCCCGTTCGGGCAGCCTGCGCAGGCCCTCCTTGGCGGACTCGCGGTCGATCACCGTGTCGTACGAGGTGTCGGCGGCGCCGAGGGTGTCCGCGAGGCTGTAGCCGTCGTCGCCCGCCGACAGTTCGGCGTCCAGCGAGAGGGTGCTGAAGCTTTCCAGCGCCTCCATCCCGGCGCCGACCTCGTCCTCGCTCAGCCCGGTGTGGGCGGCGAGGGCGGCCACCGAGGGTTCGGGACTGCCCGGGCTCTGGGCGAGTTCCCGGCGGGCGACGCGCACCTTGTTGCGCAGTTCCTGGACCCGGCGGGGCACCCTCAGGGCCCACATCCGGTCGCGGAAGTGGCGCTTGACCTCGCCGGTGATGGTGGGCACGGCGTAGCTCTCGAAGGCCCCCCGCTCGGGGTCGAAGCGGTCGATGGCCTTGACCAGGCCGAGCGCCGCGACCTGGCGGAGGTCCTCGATGGACTCCCCGCGGTCCCGGAACCGCCCGGCGATGCGGTGGGCCATGGGCAGCCATGCCGTGACGAGTTCGTCGCGGACGGCGTCGCGTTCGGGTCCGTCCGCCAGCCCCGCCAGGCGCCCGAAGAGGACCATGGTGTCGGGGGCGTCGTCGTGGCGGCGGCGTGCGGGGGCGGTCGAGGGGTGGGCGGGCTGGGTGGTACCGGGACGGATGGTGGGCGTTTCTATGAGCATGCGGATCCGCTCCTGAACGGTGGTCTCAGGGACTTTCCACGGGAACGGCGTCGGCGCTGTCCGGGTGTCGTCCCCGGCACAGCCGGGGCACCGAAGCAGCCCTGCCGCTCCCGCTGCTGCGCCTCCGGTCCGAAGCACGAATCTGCGACTGCCCCCGGCCCGGTGGTACAAACTCCGCTTTTCGAAAAGTCATCAGGACAGCGGAACGACCACGGTGATGCACTTGCCGCCCGAGGGAAGATCTGCCACCCGCACCTCGCGGGCCAGCCGGCAGACGATCGGCCAGCCCCGGCCGCCGAGGCGCCGACGGCCCCGGTCGTCCGTGGCCGGCACCGCCACCGGCAGGTCGTGGCTGCGATCGCACACCGAGAGGCGCACGCCCGGTCGCACGCCCGGCCCCACGACGTCGACCTGGAAGTCGGTGATGCCGCCGCCGTGCAGGATGGCGTTGGTGGTCAGCTCCGAGGCGACGAGCACGGCGTCCGACAGGGCACACGGGTCGCACGACGCCCGCCCGCCGGCGCCGCGGCACTCGGTGACGGCGCGTTCCACCGCCGCGCGCGCGTCGGCGGGTCGGCACGGCCGGTACCGGCGGCCCGTGTCCCCGCCGCGCTGCTCGACGACGGGTTGAATCGTGTCCCTGTCACGCATCGGTCGGCTCCGCTCCCTGGTCGGTCGGTCGGACGGCCCGGTCCGGCGCTGCGCGCGCCCTTGGGCCCGTCACTTTCGGCTGACCTCTGCCGGTAGGGGCAAACCTCCGGTCCTCCGTGCGGCCCACGAGCCATCCGGGCGCCCTGCGGGGGTACGCGGAGTGCATGACGGATGTTGTGGACGCGGACGAACTACTGCGCCGGATGCACCGCGCGAGGGCCTGTGCGCTGGAGGAGGGGCGGAGCTGGCGGGCGCGCAGCGAGGCGCTGCGGTCGACCGACCCGGAGGGCGCCCGGGAGGCCGCCGTACGGACGGTGGCGTACGAGGCGGTGCTGCGCGTGCTGGACGAGGTGCTGACTCCGGGCCGGAACGCGGACCGGCGGTCCCCGGCGGATTGACGGGGCGCCGGGCGGGAAACCGGGTCGGCATGACAGTCGATCACCGCCGAGCACCGGTCCTGGAAGCCCTCGTCGAATACCGCCGTGCGGGACGGCTGTCGTTCACGCCGCCCGGACACAAGCAGGCGCGCGGGGCGGACCCCGCGGTGCGCGAGGTGCTGGGTGACGCCGTGTTCCACGGGGACGTGCTGGCGACGGCCGGACTCGACGACCGGCTCACCCGGGGACGGGTGCTGCAGCGCGCCCAGGAGCTGATGGCGGACGCCGTGCACGCCGATCACACCTTCTTCACGACGTGCGGGAGCTCCCTGTCGGTGAAGGCGGCGATGCTGGCGGTGGCGGGGCCGCACGAGAAGCTGCTGATCGGCCGGGACGCCCACAAGTCCGTGGTCTCGGGGCTGATCCTGTCCGGCATCGAGCCGGTGTGGGTCGAACCGCGCTGGGACGCGGAACGGCATCTGGCCCATCCGCCGTCCGCCGAGTCGTTCGAGGAGGCGTTCGGGGCGCATCCCGACGCCAAGGGTGCCCTGATCACCAGCCCGACGCCGTACGGGGCGAGCGCCGATCTCCGGGCCGTCGCCGAGGTGTGCCACGGGCGCTCGCTGCCGCTGATCGTCGACGAGGCTTGGGGGGCGCATCTGCCCTTCCACCCGGATCTGCCGTCCTGGGCGATGGACGCGGGGGCCGACATCTGCGTGACCAGCATCCACAAGATGGGCAGCGGTCTCGAACAGGGCTCGGTGTTCCACCTGCGCGGCGACCTGGTGCCGCCCAAGCTGCTCGGTATGCGCGCCGACCTGCTGAGCACCACCAGCCCGTCGGTGCTGATCTTCGCCGGTCTCGACGGGTGGCGCCGCCAGATGGCGCTCGGCGGGCAGGAGCTGATGGGCGGCGCGCTGGAGCTGGCGGCCGGTGTCCGGGCGGCCGTCGAGGAGATCGACGGCATGCACGTCAACGACCGCGAGGACTTCTGCGGTCCCGGGCTGGCCCACGGTTTCGATCCGCTGCCGGTCGTCATCGACCTCGAAGGGCTCGGTGTCTCGGGCTTCCGGGCGGCGGACTGGCTGCGGGAGCACCGCGGTGTGGTCGCCCACCTCACCGACCACCGCCGCATCGGCGCGCAGATCACCCACGGCGACGACCGGGGGACCGCCGGCGAACTGCTCACCGCCCTCAAGGACCTCGCCCTCGCCGCCCCCGGCCTGGGATCCGCTCCGGGCGTCGAGGTGCCGTCGCCGGCCGAGCTGCGGATGCCTCAGGTGTGCCTGCCCCGGGACGCGTTCTTCGGCCCCACCGAGGACGTGCCCCTGGACCGGGCCGCCGGCCGGGTCGCGGCGGAGATGATCACTCCGTATCCGCCCGGCATTCCGGCCGTGCTGCCGGGCGAGCGGCTGGCCGAGCCGGTCCTGCGCTATCTGCGCAGTGGCCTGGAGGCGGGGATGTACCTCCCCGACCCGACCGATCCGGCGCTGGAGACGGTCAGGGTCGTCGCGGAGCACGGTGCGTGAGCGGAGCACGGGGCGTGAGCGGAGCCCGGTGAGCGAGACGACGGGGTGCCGGGTGAGTGAAACGGGTCACGTGTCCCGGTGCCGGTTTCGCGGAACACCCAGAGATGGTTTAGCGTTCATCCATACGTGGCGACGGAGTCGATCGAAATGTCCTCCGCGGTCACCGCTTACGGCCCTGGCCGGCCTCCCCCGTCCGGCCAGGGCTTTTTCATGCCCTCGCGCCCCCGTCCCCGGTTCCGGCACGGAATCCGTACGGGATCCCGCCGTCCGCCGAGGTGCTCAGCTCGGCGACAGAGACTGAAATGGGCATAGGGAAAGCCCCGGAACCGAATCGCCGGCGAGGAGCCCCGTGCCATGACCAAAGCGATCAAACTGCTGAACGCCCTCCCCCTCCCCCAGCGCGCGCGGCTCATGGAGCTGGCCCAGGAGGTCTCCTTCCCGGAGGACGACCGGATCTTCGAAGCGGGGGGCAGGGCGGACCGCTTCTGGGTCATCCGCTCCGGCGCGGTCTCCCTGACCCAGCAGGTGACCTCCCTGCAACGGGTCACGGTCGCCAGCCTCGGCGTGGGCGACCTGCTCGGCTGGTCCTGGCTGTTCCCGCCCTACGAGTGGGACTTCGGCGCCGAGGCGTTCAGCCCGGTGCGCGCCTACGAGTTCGAGGCGGCCTCGGTGCTCGACCTGTGCGAGCGGGACCCGCAGCTGGGCATCGTGCTGGTGCGGTCGGTCGCGGAGATCCTCGCGCACCGGCTGGAGTCCACCCGGGGCCGGCTCATGGAGCACTACGCCCTGCACGGGCGCGGCTCCCTGTGAACCGCGGTCAGACGCGGTAGCGGCGCAGCGCGGGCATCGCGACGGCCAGGGCCAGCATCACGGCCACGACGAGCAGACCGCCGCCGGCCACGGCCTCCCGGGCGCCGGCGGCGGAGCCCGCGCCGCCGTGCAGGACGTCGGCCAGTCGCGGGCCGCCCGCCACGACGACGGTGAACACGCCCTGCATGCGCCCGCGCATCTCGTCGGTGGCGGCGGACAGCAGGATCGCCCCGCGGAAGACCATGGAGACCATGTCGGCGACACCGGCCACGACCAGGAAGGCGACCGCGAGCCACAGACTGCCGCTGAGCCCGAAGCCGGTGATGGCGGCCCCCCAGACGACGACCGCGCCGATCACCATCCAGCCGTGCCGGCGGGCCCGCGAGAAGGTGCCGGAGAACAGTCCGCCGGCCACCGCGCCGATGGGGATCGCCGCGAACAGCAGACCGAGCGCGAGCCCTTCGCCGTACGGGGCGTACGTCTCGGCGGCGAGCTGCGGGAACAGGGCGCGGGGCATGCCGAACACCATGGCGACGATGTCGGCGAGGAAGGACAGCAGCAGCACCTTGTGCCGGGCGATGTAGCGGAAGCCGGCCACCACCTCGCGCACGCCCGCGCGCCGGACCGCCGTGCCCGCCAGCGGCGGCAGCGCGGGGAGCTTGTAGACCGCCCACACGGTGACGCACAGGGCCAGCGCGTCGATCAGGTACAGCTCGGGCAGTCCGATCACCGGGATCAGCGCACCGGCGAGCAGCGGACCGACCACCTGCCCGGTCTGCATGACGGTCGAGCCGAGGGCGTTGGCGGCGGGCAGTTCGTCCTCGGGCACCAGGCGGGCGATGGAGGCGTTGCGGGCCGGGGCGTTGAGGCCCCAGAAGGCCTGTTGCAGCGCGAGCAGCAGCATCAGCGCGGCCACCGACGCCATGCCGGTGACCGCCTGTATCCAGAAGAGCAGCGAGGTCACCGCGATGCCGGTGTTGGTGATCAGCAGCAGCTTGCGGCGGTCCACGGTGTCGGCCACCGCGCCGCCCCACAGGGCGAAGACGATGAGCGGCAGCAGCCCGGCGAGGCTCGCGGCGCCGACCCAGGCCGAGGAGCCGGTGATGTCGTAGATCTGCTTGGGCACGGCGACCGCGGTGAGCTGGCTGCCGACGGCCGTGACGACGGTCGAGGACCACAGCCTGCGGTAGGCCGGGCGGCGCAGGGGCCGGGTGTCCATGGCCCAGCGGCGCCATCCGCGCTGCCGCGTCCCGTCCGGCGCCGCGGCCTTCGCGTCCGGTCCGGTGCCGCTCTGGCTGCTGCTCTCGCTGGTGTCCACGCGCTTCCTACATGCTCGGTACATCTTTCGGTTGCGGGGATCACTATCGCAGCTTCGTTCGAGCGCGCCGGAACGCGTGCGGCCGGATCCGGCCCGCTCAGGCCCCGGCGACGAGGGAGACGCCGAGGACGATCATGGTGGCGGCCACCAGTCCGTCGAGGACCCGCCAGGCGACGGGCCGGGACAGGAAGCGGCCGAGGTAGCGGGCGCCGAAGCCGAGCGCGGCGAACCAGACCAGGCTGGCGGCGGCGGCTCCGAGGCCGAAGGTCCAGCGCAGCGGCCCCCGGTCGGCGGCGACGGAGCCCAGCAGGAACACGGTGTCGAGGTAGACGTGCGGGTTGAGCCAGGTCAGCGCCAGGCAGGTGAGCACGGCCCGGCGGCGCGAGCCCGCGGCGGCGCCGTCCGCCCGCAGCGCCCCGGACGGCCGGAACACCCGCCGGGCCGCCAGGGCTCCGTAGCAGAGCAGGAACGCGCCGCCGATCCAGCCGACGGCGGTCAGCGCGCCCGGCCACGCCACCACCACGGCGCCGACCCCGCCGACGCCCAGGGCGATGAGCACGACGTCGGACAGCGCGCAGATGCCGACCACGGCGAGCACCGCGTCACGGCGGACCCCCTGCCGCAGGACGAAGGCGTTCTGGGCGCCGATGGCGACGATGAGCGAGAGGCCGGTGCCGAAACCGGCGGCGGCCGCCGTGAGGGCGTTGTTCATACCCCCGACGCTAAGCGGACGATCACCGGACGTACAGCTAAAGATTCTTACGTATCATTAGCCAGTGTGATGACGACATGACGCCGACCTTGGCTGATCTGCCGCTGGACCAGGTGCGCACCCTGCTGGCCGTCGTGGACGAGGGCACCTTCGACGCGGCCGCCGCCGCCCTGCACGTGACGCCGTCCGCGGTCAGCCAGCGGGTGAAGGCACTGGAGCAGCGCACCGGCCGGGTGCTGCTGCTGCGCACCAAGCCGGTGCGGGCGACCGATTCCGGCGCCGTGCTGGTGCGGCTGGCCCGCCAGGTGGCGCGGCTGGAGCGGGACGCCTCGGCCGAGCTGGGTCTGCGGGGGGAGGGCGAGCCGACCCGGGTGACGGTGGCGGTGAACGCCGACTCGCTGGCGACCTGGTTCCTGCCCGCCCTCACCCGCATCCCGCGGGAGCCCGCACTCTGCTTCGAACTGCGCCGGGAGGACGAGGGCCACACGGCGACGCTGCTGCGGGAGGGCGTGGTGATGGCGGCGGTGACGTCGTCGCCGGAACCGGTGCCCGGCTGCACGGTCCGGACGCTGGGCCGGATGCGCTATCTCCCCTGCGCCGCCCCCGAGTTCGCCACCCGGCATCTGGACGCCCCGCTGCGGGAGACGGTCGCCGGCGCCCCGGTGGTGGTCTTCGACCGGCGGGACGACTTCCAGGACTCCTTCGCGCGCCGGCTCGGTCACGGTGGCGCCGGCGCCGCACGGCACTACGTGCCGACCTCGGAGGGCTTCGTGGAGGCGGTCGCCGCCGGGCTGGGCTGGGGCATGGTCCCGCAGCCGCAGGCCGAACCCCTGCTGCGCACCGGCCGGCTCGTCACCTTCGCGCCGGACCTCGCGGTGGACGTCACGCTGTACTGGCAGCAGTGGAAGCTCGACTCCCCGGCGCTGGCCACGGTGGCGGACGCGGTGGTGACGGCGGCCGCGGACGCGCTGCGCCGGTAGGCGCACGGCGACGGACACGGCAACTCACGAGCAGCACGCCGGTTTCGCCCCGCGGTCGACAGGTCACCCGCAACGGAGTAAGCCATGGACGAGGCGCGAACGATACCGATCGCAGGTGACTTTGATGGACAACTGGCGCGAGCACGCCGCATGCCGGACGGAGGACCCCGACCTCTTCTTCCCGATCGGCACCACCGGTCCGGCCGCTCTGCAGACCGAGCAGGCCAAGGCGGTCTGCCGGACCTGCCCGGTCCAGGAGCAGTGTCTGCGCTGGGCGCTCGACACCGGGCAGACCCTCGGCGTCTGGGGCGGCACCAGCGAGCTGGAACGCCGGGCGCTCAAGCGGCGCGAGGCCGCGCGCCGGAGGTCCGGCTGACCCTCGCCGCCCACGCCGGAGGCAGTGCGGCGCGGGCCCCGTCGGCCGTGGGAGGACCGCCGTGAACGCGCGGGTGCGCCGGGTCTACGACCCGGTGGAGCCGGACGACGGCGTGCGCGTCCTCGTCGACCGGCTGTGGCCCCGGGGCGTGTCGAAGGACGCGGCGCGGGTGGACGAGTGGCCCAAGGGGCTCACCCCGTCGGCCGGGCTGCGCCGCTGGTACCACGCGGGCGAGGGCTCGTACGAGGAGTTCGCGCGCCGGTACGAAGCGGAGCTGAGCGCCCCCGAGGCGAGTGAACTCCTCGACCGGGTACGGGAGCTGGCCGAGGCGGGCGACGTGACGCTGCTGACCGCGGCCAGGTCGCCCGGCGAGAGCCACGCCGCCGTGCTGCTCCGCATCCTCGACGAGATGTGAGGGCGCGCAGCGGTCGGCCGGCGGGTCCGCCGCTCAGGCGGTCTGCCGGGCCGCGGCCCGGCCCGCCGCCCGCCCGGAGAAGAGGCAGCCACCGAGGAAGGTGCCCTCCAGCGCGTTGTACCCGTGCACCCCTCCCCCGCCGAAGCCGGCCACCTCACCGGCCGCGTACAGGCCCTCGACCGGGGTGCCGTCGGCACCCAGGGCGCGGGAGTCGAGGTCGGTCTGGATGCCGCCGAGGGTCTTGCGGGTGAGGATGTGCAGTTTGACGCCGATCAGCGGGCCGGCCGCCGGGGCGAGGAGGCGGTGCGGGGTGGCGACCCGGCCGAGGCGGTCGCCGATGTAGCGGCGGGCGTTGCGGATGCCCTGCACCTGGGCGTCCTTGGCGTACGGGTTGGCCAGTTGGAGGTCGCGGGCCTCGATCTGGCGCCGGAGCGCGGCGGCGTCCAGGAGCGGTTTGTCGGTCAACCGGTTCATCTTCTCCACCAGTTGCTCCAGGTCCGGCGCGGTGACGAAGTCCGCGCCGTGGCGCAGGAACGCGCCCACCGGACCCGGTGCCCCCTTGCCCAGTACGCGTTCGCGCAGGAAGCCGGCGCGGTCCTTGGCGGTGATGTCGGGGTTCTGCTCGGAGCCGGAGAGCGCGAACTCCTTCTCGATGATCTTCCGGGTGAGGACGAACCAGGAGTGGCCGTGTTCCGCGAGCCCCTCGGCCGTACGCAGATGGCGCAGGGTGCCCAGGGTGTCGTAGCCGGGCAGGTACGGCTCGGGCAGCCGGCGGCCGAGCGCGTCGAACCACATGGACGACGGTCCGGGCAGGATGCGGATGCCGTGGCCGGGCCAGATCGGGTCCCAGTTGCGCACGCCCTCGGTGTAGTGCCACATCCGGTCCCGGTTGACCAGGCGGGCGCCCGCCTCGGCGCTGATGCCGAGCATCCGTCCGTCGACGTAGGCGGGGACGCCGGTGACCATCTCGGCGGGCGGGGTGCCCAGGCGCTCGGGCCAGTGGCGGCGGACGATGTCGTGGTCGGCGCCGATGCCGCCGGAGGTGACGATCACGGCCTGGGCGGCGAGTTCGAACTCTCCGGCCGCGTCGCGGCTGGAGGCGACGCCGCGCGGTGAGTCGTCCGGGGCGAGCACCGTGCCGCGTACCCCGCGCGCCGTGCCGTCCTCGACGACCAGGTGGTCGACGCGGTGGCGGTGGTGGAAGGTGAGCAGTCCGTCGCGCGCGGCCTGCTTCGCGTACCGCACGAAGGGCTCGACGACCCCCGTGCCGGTGCCCCAGGCGATGTGGAAGCGGGGCACGGAGTTGCCGTGGCCGCCCGCCCTGAGGTCGCCGCGCTCGGCCCAGCCGACAGTGGGCAGGAAGGTGATGCCGTGCCCGGCCAGCCAGGACCGCTTCTCCCCCGCCGCCCACTCGACGTACGCCCGTGCCCAGCGCACCGCCCAGGAGTCCTCGTCCTCGGTCCGGTCGAATCCGGCGCTGCCCTGCCAGTCGTTCCAGGCCAGGTCGAGGGAGTCCTTGACGCCGAGCCGCCGCTGCTCCGGGGAGTCGACGAGGAAGAGGCCGCCGAAGGACCAGAAGGCCTGCCCGCCGAGGTTGGCCGCGTTCTCCTGGTCGACCAGCGCGACCCTCCGGCCCCGGCTGGTCAGCTCGTGGGCCGCGACCAGGCCCGCCAGACCCGCTCCGACCACGATGACGTCGGCATCCATGGCGACCGTCCCTTCCTGTTGGTGTCGGTGACCCTGTGGTCAGTGGCGCGTGCTGCCGTCGGTGAGCAGCGCGGTGAGCAGCTGTCCCAGCCAGACCCGGGCACCGGCGACGTCCCGGTCCAGGAGCAGTTGGGTGGTGACCCCGTCGTACGCGGCGACCACGGCGTGTGCGGCTTCGTCGGCGTCGCCGAGCACCGCGGGCAGGGCGGTGTGTCCGTGGGCCCGGGCGAGCCGGTCGGCGATCGCCCGCCTGAGGCGGGCCCGGTGCTCCAGCAGGGTCCGGGCGACCGCCGGGTCGCGGGCGGCGTGCACCAGGAAGTCGGTCTTCACCAGGAGCCAGTCCCGGTCCAGGAGCAGCACCTCGGTGACGCGCTCCACGGCGGCGGGCACGTCCAGGCCGGGGCCGTCGGCGGCGAGGGCGGTGGTCACCTGCTCGGCGATCAGGTCGGCCCGTTGCTCGTAGAGGGCGAAGAACAGCTCGTCGAGGCTGTCGAAGTTGGAGTAGAAGGCGCCCCGGCTGTACCCGGCGGACTCGCAGACCTCCTCGATCGACACCCGTCCGAAGCCCTTGGCGGCGAACACCGCGAACGCGGCGTCCAGGAGGTTCGCACGGGTGCGCACGCGCCTCCTGGTCACCCGCCCGGTGGTCGCCTTCGCCGTCATGTCCGGACCCTTCGCTCGGTTCGATACGGGAATGTATCGGATACACCGGCGTATCGAAAGAGCCGGCAGTCACGGACCGACGGCGAACGACGACGAACAACGGCGACGCCACGTATAGAACAGACTTTCGAATGAGGAGTACGCTGGCCCCATGACCACGCACCACCTCCAGGGCTCGCTCTTCGACCAGACCGACGAGGTCCGGCTGGGCCCGCTCGACGGTCTGCGCCGCACCCGCCTCGGCCCGGGAGCCTGGATCGACCTGCTCCCCGGGTGGCTGAGCGGCGCCGACGCGCTGTTCGAGCGGCTGGCCGCCGAGGTCCCCTGGCGCGCGGAACGGCGCGAGATGTACGAGCGCGTCGTCGACGTACCCCGGCTGCTGGCGTTCTACGGCGCGGGCGACGCCCTCCCGCACCCGCTGCTGGCCGAGGCGCGCGACGCCCTGTCGGCCCACTACGCCGAGGAGCTGGGCGAGCCGTTCACGACCGCGGGCCTGTGCCACTACCGCGACGGCCGGGACAGCGTCGCCTGGCACGGAGACCGGATCGGCCGCGGCGCGCGCCAGGACACGATGGTCGCCATCCTCTCGGTGGGCGCGCCCCGGGACCTGCTGCTGCGCCCGGCGGGCGGGGGCGGCGAGACGGTGCGCCGCCCGCTGGGCCACGGCGACCTGATCGTGATGGGCGGCTCCTGCCAGCGCACCTGGGAGCACTGCATCCCCAAGAGCACCCGCGCCGCCGGGCCCCGCATCAGCGTCCAGTTCCGCCCGAACGGCGTGCGCTGAGGGCCGGGCGACCGCCCGCGCCCGGTTTCTGGTTGGCTGTCCCGCGCGGGGGACCACCGACCTGGAACGCGGGAGACCATGAACGCGGACGTACGGCAAGTGGCCGACGGCACCTACCTGGTGCACGGCGGCAACACCAACTGGGTCATCCTCACCGACGGCGACGCGGTGACCCTCGTCGACACCGGATACCCCGGCGACCGCCGGGCGCTGCTCGACTCCCTGGCCGCCGTCGGGAGTTCGCCCGAGGCGGTGGCGGCCGTGCTGATCACCCACGCCCACAACGACCACCTGGGCTCGGCCGAGTACCTGCGCACCACCCACGGCACCCCGGTCCTGCTGCACGAGGCCGAGGTGCCGCACGCCCGGCGCGACTTCCTCCAGCAGGTGTCGGTGGGCACGGTGCTGCGCAACGCCTGGCGGCCCGGCGTACTGCCGTGGATGCGGCACGTGCTGCGCACCGGCGGCACCGAGCAGCACCCGGTGACCGCGCCCGCGGCCTTCCCGGCGGACGGCGCCCTGGACCTCCCGGGCCGGCCCGTGCCGGTGCACACCCCCGGGCACACCGACGGACACTGCGTCTACCACCTGCCCGACGCCGGGGTGGTGATCTCCGGCGACGCGCTGGTGAGCGGCCACGCCATCTCCCGGATCGAGGGACCGCAGCTGCTGCCCGACCTGTTCCACCACGACCGGGCGGGCGCGGTCGCCTCGCTCGACGTCATCGCCGGTCTGGAGGGCGAGGTGCTGCTGCCGGGCCACGGTCCGGTCCACCGGGGGCCGGTGAAGGACGCCGCGGACCTGGCCCGGGAACGGGCGTTCTAGAGTCGGGGCATGGCCTTGCAGATCAGCGCCACCAATCCGGAGCATCCCGCGCTCCTGCTCGAACTGCCCTGGCAGCTGCCGCTGGAGCAGTGGCCCGAGGAGTACCTCGTGCCCCTGCCCCGCGGCATCTCCCGGCACGTGGTCCGTTACGCGCGCGCCGGGGACGAGGTGATCGCCGTCAAGGAGCTGGCCGAGAGGCCCGCGCTGCGCGAGTACCAGCTGCTGCGCGACCTGGACCGGCTCGCCATCCCGGCGGTGGACGCGCTGGCCGTGGTCACCGGCCGCTTGGACGCCGCCGGTGAGGCGCTGGAGCCGGTGCTGGTCACCCGGCACCTGGGTGGCTCGCTGCCGTACCGGTCGATGTTCGAGACGACGCTGCGCCCGGCGACCATGCACCGTCTGATGGACGCCCTCGCGGTGCTGCTGGTCCGGCTGCACCTGGCCGGGTTCGCGTGGGGGGACTGCTCGTTGTCCAACACGCTCTTCCGGCGCGACGCGGGCGCCTACGCCGCCTACCTGGTCGACGCCGAGACCGGCGACCTGCACCCGCGGCTCAGCGACGGGCAGCGCGACTACGACCTCGACCTCGCCCGGGTGAACATCAGCGGCGAACTGCTCGACCTGGAGGCCTCGGGGGCGCTGCACCCCTCCGTCGACCCGGTCGAGTTCGGCACCGAGATCTGCGCCCGCTACCGGAGCCTGTGGCAGGAGCTGACCCGCACCTCCGTGTATCCGGCGGGCAAGTACCACTACATCGAGCGCCGCATCCGGCGTCTGAACGACCTCGGTTTCGACGTCGCCGAGATGCAGATCGAGCACGCCTCCAACGGCGACACGGTCTCCTTCGTGCCCAAGGTCGTCGACGCCGGCCACCACCAGCGCCAGCTGCTGCGCCTGACCGGCCTGGACGCCGAGGAGAACCAGGCCAGGCGGTTGCTCAACGATCTGGAGAGCTGGATGGCCACCCAGGACGACTACGCCCCGGGCGACCCCCTCGGCGCCCGCCCGGAGGTCCTCG
Source organism: Streptomyces violaceoruber (assembly GCF_033406955.1). Classification (NCBI taxonomy): domain Bacteria; kingdom Bacillati; phylum Actinomycetota; class Actinomycetes; order Kitasatosporales; family Streptomycetaceae; genus Streptomyces; species Streptomyces violaceoruber. The sequence continues at coordinate 541,222 of NZ_CP137734.1, forward strand.
CCCACCGCTGGGTGCGCGAGGTCTTCCGGCCCACCGTGCGCGCCGTGCCGGTGGAGCTGCGCGGCGCGATGGACCCGGCGGAGATCTACCACGAGCTGCTGGAGCACCGCTGGTACCTCTCCGAGCGGGCCCAGCACGACATCGGCCTGGACACGGCCGTCGAGGACTACCTCGTCAACATCCTGCCCAGGGCCCGGGAGACCCTGCAGCCCACGGCCGACTGAGCGGCGCGGCGGCCGCTCACCTGTGCGGGACCACCGCCACCGGGCACTCCGCGTGGTGCAGCACGCCGTGCGCCACGGAGCCGATCCGGGCGCCGACGGCCGTACGGCGGGCGCGGCGGCCGACGACCATCAGCTGGGCGTCGGCGGACACCGTCAGCAGGACCTGGCCCGCGCTGCCCATCTCCACGTGCTCCACCACCGGAACGTCGGGGAAGCGCTCGCGCCACGGGGCGAGCGCCTCGCCGAGCGCCTTGCGCTCGTACTGCTCCAGGCCTCCGGCCTCGTCCGCGAGGGCCATCGAGCCGGGGCTGTAGGTGAAGACCGTCGGCAGGGCCCAGGCCCGCACGGCGCGCACGGTGGCGCCTCGCGCGGCGGCCGCCTCGAACGCGAACCCGATGACGTCGGCGCTGTCCTCCGGCTCGCCCTGCTGGCCCACGACGACCTCGCGGCCTCCGGCCTCGGCGGTGGCCTCGTCACCGGCCCGGACGAGGACGACGGGCCGGGTCGCCTCGGCGATCACCTGCTGGCCGACCGAGCCGAGCAGGAAGCCGACGACCGCGCCGTGGCCGCGCGAGCCGAGGACCAGTGTCTCGGCACCGGCCGCGGCGGCGAGCAGGGCCGCGACCGCGTCGCCCTCGCGGACGTCGGTGGTCACCGTGAGACCGGGATGGCGCTCGGCGACGGTGCCGACCGCCCGGGCGAGGGCGTCCCGCGCCCACCCCTCCTGCGTCTCCCGGTCCACCGCGCCGGCCACGCCCTGCCCCTGGAACCGCCAGGCGTGCACGACGTGCAGCGGTGCGCCGCGGCGCACCGCCTCCCTCGCCGCCCAGGCCAGTGCGGCCAGGCTCTCCTCCGAACCGTCCGAGCCTGCCGTGATCGGGCGCGTCATGCGGGTCCCTCCCTGAGTCGCGGGAACGTCGTTCTCGGAGCCCAGTCTTCCCCAAGCCGTCCGCACGGCCGCGCGGGGGGAGCGGACGGACGCCGGCGGCCCGTCCCCGCCGCCCGCGCGAGGACCCGCGATCGAACATACGATGGCCGCAGGCCGGTGCGGTGACGGGGACGCCGTGCCGTGAACCCGGCCGCTCGACGTGGGGGACGTATGGCACAGGCCGACGGGGAGACACGGACCGTCATCATGACCGTGGACGACGATCCGGGGGTGTCCCGCGCCGTCGCCCGCGACCTGCGGCGGCGCTACGGCGCGACGTACCGGATCGTGCGCGCGGAGTCCGGCGAGTCCGCCCTCGACGCGCTGCGGGAACTCAAACTCCGCGGCGACCTGGTGGCCGTGATCCTGGCCGACTACCGGATGCCGCAGATGAACGGCATCGAGTTCCTCGAACAGGCCCTGGACGTCTACCCGGGCGCCCGGCGGGTGCTGCTGACGGCGTACGCGGACACCAACGCGGCGATCGACGCGATCAACGTGGTCGATCTGGACCACTACCTGCTCAAGCCCTGGGACCCGCCGGAGGAGAAGCTCTACCCGGTCCTGGACGACCTGCTCCAGGCCTGGCGCGCCGGCGACCACCGTCCGGTGCCCAGCACCAAGGTCGTCGGACACCGCTGGTCGGCGCGGTCCTCGGAGGTCCGGGAGTTCCTGGCCCGCAACCAGGTGCCCTACCGCTGGTACTCCTCGGACGAGCCGGAGGGGCGGCGGCTGCTGTCGGCGGCCGGGCAGGACGGGCAGCGGCTGCCGGTGGTGATCACGCCGGACGGGACCCCGCTGGTGGAGCCGGAGGCGCCCGAGCTGGCGGCCCGGGTGGGCCTGGCGACCACGCCCACCTCGGACTTCTACGACCTGGTGGTGATCGGCGGCGGCCCGGCCGGGCTCGGCGCGGCCGTGTACGGCGGAGGGGCTGCGCACGGTGCTGGTGGAGCGGTCGGCGACCGGCGGGCAGGCCGGGCAGAGCTCCCGCATCGAGAACTACCTCGGCTTCCCCGACGGCGTCTCCGGCGGGCAGCTGACCGAGCGGGCCCGGCGGCAGGCGGCGAGGTTCGGCGCCGAGATCCTCACCGCGCGCGAGGTGACCGGCCTGGAGGCGAACGGCGCGGCGCGCGTCGTGCGGTTCTCCGACGGCTCGGCGATCGCCGCGCACAGCGTCATCCTGGCGACCGGCGTGTCCTACCGGCAGCTGACCGCACCGGGCACCGAGGACCTGGCCGGCTGCGGGGTGTTCTACGGCTCGGCGCTGACCGAGGCGGCCTCCTGCCAGGGCCACGACGTGTACATCGTGGGCGGTGCCAACTCGGCCGGACAGGCGGCGATGTACCTGGCCCGGGGCGCCAAGTCGGTGACCCTGCTGGTGCGCGGCGGCTCCCTGGAGGCGTCGATGTCGTACTACCTGATCCAGCAGATCGAGGAGACGCCCAACATCCGGGTGCGCTGCGGCACCCTCGTCGAGGGCGCGCACGGGGACGGCCACCTGGAGCGCCTGACGCTGCGCGACGCGGCAAGCGGCGCCACCGAACTCGTCGACGCGCAGTGGCTGTTCGTGTTCATCGGCGCGGCCCCGCTGACCGACTGGCTGGACGGCACGGTGCTGCGGGACGAGCGCGGGTTCATCCTCGCCGGGCCCGATCTGACCCCCGACGGGCGGCCGCCGGCCGGCTGGGAGCTGGACCGGCCGCCGTACCACCTGGAGACCAGCGTCCCGGGCGTGTTCGTGGCGGGCGACGCCCGCGCGGAGTCCGCCAAGCGGGTCGCTTCCGCCGTAGGAGAGGGAGCCATGGCCGTGATGCTCGTCCACCGGTACCTGGAGCAGTCGTGAGCGGCCGGCCGATGCCGTGCAGCCCCGAGGAGATCGGGAAGCTGTTCCTGTTCGAGAAGCTGACGCCCGAGCAGCTGGGCCGGCTGTGCGCCGAGGGCCGGGTGGAGCTGTTCGACCCGGGCCCGGTGTACGCCGAGGGCGAGGACGCCACCTGCTTCTACGTGATGCTGGCGGGGACGGTCGTGCTGTCCCGCCGGGTCGGCGCGGACGACGTGGAGACCAACCGCACCTCGCAGCCCGGGGTGTACGCGGGCGCGATGCAGGCGTACGTCGGCGACCGGGTGCCGCAGGTCTACAACAACTCCATGCGGGTCACCGAGCCGACGCGGTTCTTCGTGCTCCCGGCCGACACCTTCGCGGCCGTGATGCGGGAGTGGTTCCCGATGGCGGTGCACCTGCTGGAGGGGCTGTTCTTCGGCTCCAAGAACACCCAGCGCGCCATCGGCCAGCGCGAACGGCTGCTGGCGCTGGGGTCGCTGTCCGCCGGTCTCACGCACGAGCTGAACAACCCGGCGGCGGCCGCGGTACGGGCCACCTCGACGCTGCGGGAGCGGGTGGCGAAGATGCGGCACAAGCTCGCGGTGATCGCCGAGGGCCCGTTCTCCCGCGAGGCGCTCGCGGGGCTCATCGAGATCCAGGAGCGCACGGCGGAGCGGGTGGCCAAGGCACCTTCGCTCAGCCCGCTGGAGGCCGCCGACCGGGAGGACGACCTCGGCGACTGGCTCGAGGACCACGGCATCGAGCACGGCTGGCAGCTCGCGCCGACCTTCGTGCAGGCCGGTCTGGACACCGAGTGGCTCGAACAGGTCGCGGCGGCCGTGGACGAGGAGATCCTGCCGGGAGCGGTGGGCTGGCTCAACTACACGGTCGAGACCGAGCTGCTGATGAACGAGATCGCGGACTCCACCGCCCGCATCTCCCACCTGGTGGACGCGGCCAAGCAGTACGCGCAGCTCGACCGGGCGCCCTACCGGACGGTCGACGTCCACGAACTCCTCGACAGCACCCTGCTGATGCTCTCCGGGAAGATCGGCCCGCGGATCGAGGTCGTCAAGGAGTACGAACGCACGGTGCCGCGGGTCCCGGCCTATCCGGCGGAGCTGAACCAGGTGTGGACCAACCTGATCGACAACGCCGTCGCCGCGGTGAACGACGCGGGCGGCGAGGGGACGCTGACCGTGCGGACGGCGCTGCACCACGACCGGCTGCTGGTGGAGTTCCGCGACACCGGCACCGGGATCGACCCGGAGATCCGGGAGCGCATCTTCGACCCGTTCTTCACCACCAAGCCGGTGGGCGAGGGCACCGGGCTCGGGCTGGACATCTCCTGGCGGATCGTGGTCGACAAGCACCACGGCAGCCTCCAGGTCGAGTCCGTGCCGGGCGACACCCGGTTCCAGGTCCTCCTGCCGCTCACCGCCGCGGAACCCGACCCTGCCGACCCGACCGATCCCACCGATCCCACCGATCCCACCGAGGAGCCGGTATGACCAGCGACACCGGAATCGATCCCACCGTCCCGCCGAGCGGCACCGGGTGCGTCGAGTGCGACGCGGCCGACGGCTGGTGGTTCCACCTGCGGCGCTGTGCGAGCTGCGGCCACGTCGGCTGCTGCGACAGCTCGCCGGGACAGCACGCGACCAGCCACTACCGGTCCACCGGCCACCCGGTGGTGCAGAGCTTCGAGCCGGGCGAGGAGTGGTACTGGGACTACGCGACCAGCGAGGTGCGCGAGTCGGGTCCGGAACTCGCCCCGCCCGGCAGCCACCCGGCCGACCAGCCGTCCCCGGGCCCGGCGGGCCGGGTCCCGGCCGACTGGGCGAGCACGCTCCACCGCTGACCCGGCGGCGCGCCGGCGGCCGGGCCCCTGAAACCGGGAAGCCCGCTGCCGGACCCGCGTGTCAGGATGGGCGGCGTGCCGCAGACCTCACTCACCAGCCCGCTCGTCGGCCGCGAGGACGAACTCGCGCGTCTCACCGGCGTACTGGAACGCGCCCGCGCCGGTGAGGCCCGCGCGGTCCTCGTCGCCGGGGACGCCGGGGTCGGCAAGACCCGGACGCTGCACGAGGCCGCCGGACGGGCCGCCGCGGCCGGGACGACCGTGCTCACCGGTCACTGCGTGGACCTGGGCGACGTGGGCCTGCCGTATCTGCCGTTCACCGAGATCCTCGGCGTGCTCGCCGCCGACGAGCGCTTCGCCGCCGTACTGGCCGGGCATCCCGTGGCCGACCGGCTGCTCGGCGGCGGGCCGGACGACGGGACCGACGCCGCGCCCTCGCGCCTCAGGCTCTTCGAGGGCGTGGCCGCCCTTCTGACCGAACTGGCGGACGTCGCACCGCTGCTGCTGGTCCTGGAGGACCTGCACTGGGCCGACCAGTCCTCCCGGGACCTGCTGAGGTTCCTGCTCGGCCGGGGGGTTCTCCAGCGTCCGGCGGGCGGGGCCCCGGGCCACCGGCTCGCGCTGTTCGCCTCGTACCGGGCGGACGACCTGCACCGCCGCCATCCGCTGCGCCCGCTGCTGGCCGAACTGGTGCGCCTGCCCGGCGTGGAGCGGCTGGAGCTGCGGCCGCTGCCGGACTCCGACGTGGCCCGGCTGGTGCGCTCGCTGCGGGAGCGGCGGCTGCCGGACAGCACCGTGCGCCGGATCGTGGAGCGGGCCGAGGGCAACGCCTTCTACGCCGAGGAACTGGTCGCCGCCACGGACGCGCCGGCCGGGGGCGTCCCGAGCGGGCTGGCCGACGTCCTGCTCATCCGGTTCGAGCAGCTGTCCGAGACCGCTCAGCAGGTGCTGCGCACCGCGGCCGTGGCGGGCCGCCGGGTGGGTCACGACCTGCTGCGGGACGCCGTCGGGCTGCCCGAGGAGGAGCTGGAGTCGGCGCTGCGCGAGGCGGTGGAGCGGCAGTTGCTGGTCTCCGGCGACGGGGGCGCCTACTCCTTCCGGCACGCCCTCGCCCGGGAGGCGGTCTACGCCGACCTGCTGCCCGGTGAACGGGCCCGGCTGCACGGCGCGTTCGCCCGGCTGCTCGCCGGTCCCGACCGCCGGTCCGACAGCGCGGCCGAGCGTGCGCACCACTACCGCGAGAGCCACGACCTGCCCGAGGCGCTCGCCGCCTCCCTGGAGGCCGCCGACCACGCCCAGCGGGTCGGCGCGCCCGCCGAGGAGCTGCGGCACGTCGAGGCGGCGCTCGACCTGTGGACGGCCGTCGACGCCGCCGCGCGCCCCGCCGGACCGGACGCGGTGACGCTGACGCTGCGCGCCTCCGCGGCCGCCGTGCACGCCGGTGAGCTGCACCGCGCGGTCTCCCTCACCCGCTCCGCGCTGGCCGGCCTCGGCCAGGACGCGGACCTGGAGCTGGCCGCCCGCGTCCGCTACACCCTGGCCGGCAATCTGCTGAGCGTCGACAACCTGGAGTCCGCGTACGCCTACAGCAGCGAGGCGCTGGGCCTGATCCCCGCCGAACCGCCCTCGTCGACCTGGGTGTGGGCGGCGGCCACGCATGTGACGGCAGCCCGTCAGGTCGGGGAGAACGAGACGGCGCTGCGGGTGGCACGCCGGGCGCTGCGGGCCGCCGAGGAGCTGGCGGTCACCGACGCCCGCGCCGATCTGCTGATCTCGCTGACGAGCCTGGAGGGCGGCAACCGCTCCACCCCCGAGGGCCGGGAGCGGCTCCTGGAGGCACGCGAGCTGGCGCGGCGGGCGGGCAACGCGCCCGTGGAGCTGCGGGCGCTGTTCAACCTCGCCATCGGCTGCTTCGAGTCCGGAGACCTGGAGGAGTGCCTGCCCTGGGCGTCCGAGGGACTGGACCGGGCCCGCCGCTCCGGGCTGCTGTCCTCGCCGTACCCGCGGGAGATGCGGTATCTGCGGCTGCTCGTGCAGTACACGCTGGGCCACTGGGACGAGGTGCTGCGCGAGTCCGCCGAGCACGCCGGGGAGCGCTCGGCCGTGGACGGTCACGCCCTCGGGCCGGGGCTGTACGTGGCACTGGCGCGCGGCGACTCGGGGGTGGCCGACCGGGCGCGGGCCCTGCTGAACGGGCCGTTCGACTGGATGGCGCGGATGGTCGCGGGCGTCGTGCTGACCGACGCGGCGGCGCTGCGCGGGGACGCGGAGGACGCCGTGCGGTGGATGCGCTCCAGCGTCGAGACGCTCACCGAGGCGGGCACCCGGCCCACCGTGACCCTGCGGCTTGCCACCCTCGCGCTGTCGGCCGTCGCCGACACCGTGACCGAGCTGCGCCGGGCCGGGGACGACGCCGGGGTGGCCCGCTGGTCGGACACGGCGGCCGAGCTGCTGGCCGACGCCCGCTGGTCCGCCGGGCACGGCTACGACGACATGCCGCAGGGCCCGGAGGGCCAGGCGTGGCTGGCGCGCGCGGAGGCCGAGTGGTCCCGGGTCGCCGGCGCCGCGCCGGACCCGGCGGCCTGGGAGAGGGCGGTGGCCGCGTTCACGTACGGCGACACCTACGAACGGGCGCGGTGCAGGCTGCGGCTGGCCGACGCCCTGCTGGCGGCCGACCGCCGCGAGGAGGCGGCCACCGAGGCGGGCGGCGTTCGCCGGGAGGCCGACCGGCTCGGCGCGACGGTGCTGCGCGAGCGGGTCGACGACCTGGTCCGCCGCGGCCGGCTCGCGGGCCCGGCCCGGGCCGGGGCGGGCGCCGCGGTGCTGACCGCCCGCGAGCAGGACGTCCTGCGGCTGCTCGCGCTGGGGCACAGCAACCGCCGGATCGGGGAGGAGCTGTTCATCAGCGCCAAGACGGCCAGCGTCCACGTGTCCAACATCCTCGCCAAGCTGAACGCGGCCAGCCGCACGGAGGCGGTCGCGGTCGCCCACCGGCAGGGCCTGGTCGCCCCGGAGCCGACGTCGTCGCACTGAGTCGGGCAAGGGGAACCCCGGCCGCCCGGCGGACGTTGACCCGGCACCGACATCCACGTCCGGAGCGCGCACCACGACACAGGACGGCACGATGAGCGACTTGGTCCCCGGGGGCAACGTCCCCCTGCCGGGCGGCCCCGTGAGCGTACGGGTGCCCGGCGGCTTCGACGTGTCGGCGCTCGTCACGGACGAGGGCGGCAAGGTCGGCGGCGACGCGGACTTCGTCTTCTACAACCAGCCGGAGGCACCCGGCGCGATGCTGCGGGACGACACGCTCACCGTCGATCCGGCGCGGCTGCGGCGGGGCGCCGCCCGCGTGACGGTGGCGGTCGGTCCGTCGGACCCCGGCACCCCGCTCGGCGCGCTCCCCTCCCCCACGGTCCTCGTCACCGACGCCCGCGGCCGGACCGTCGCCCGGTTCACCCCCGCGCGCCCCGGGCGGGAGACCGTGCTGCTGCTCGTGGAGTTCTACCGGCGCGGCGAGGGCTGGAAGGTGCGCGCCCTGGGTCAGGGGTACGCGGACGGACTCGCCGGTCTCGCCCGGGACTTCGGCGTGGAGGTGACCGACGACGCGCCGCCGGAGCCGGCCACGGCACCGGAACCACTCACGCCCGGCGCCGACCCCGACGGGTTCCTCGGCCTGGTCAACTCCGCCCGTGCCGCCGCTGGTTCACCCGCCGTACGGCCCGATCCCCGGCTCCGCTCGGCGGCCCGCGCGCACGCCGCCGCCATGGCCGCCGCGGGCACGCTGAGCATCGAGACCCGGGACGGCGTCTCGGTCCACCAGCGCGTCGTCTCGGCCGGGTTCGCGTACCTCACGGTCGGTGAGCACCTGGTGTCGGGCCCGCGCACGCCCGCCGAGTTCGTCGCGTACTGCCTGCGCGCCGAGCGCACCCGGCGCACCCTGCACGACACCGCCTTCACGCACGCCGGGTGGGCCTGCGTCACCGGCGGGCCCTCGGGCGACACGTACTGGACGGCGCTGTGGGCCGTGCCGCTCACACCGGACGGCCTGGCCCGCACGACGGCGGAGGTCGTCGGGCTCACCAACCGGGAGCGGGCCGGGGCCGGGCTGCCCGCCCTGGCCGTCGACGCCCGGCTGACCGCGGCGGCACAGGCGCACAGCGCGGACATGGTGACCCGCGACTTCTACTCGCACACCGACCCCGACGGCGGCAAGCCGTGGGACCGGGCGGCCGCCGCGGGCGCGGACCGGCGCTCGGTCGGTGAGAACATCGCCTGCGGCCAGCGCTCCCCCGCCGAGGTGGTGGAGGGCTGGATGAACAGCCCGGGACACCGCGCCAACATCCTCGAGGCCGGCTTCACCCACATCGGCGTCGGTCTGGCCGGCGGCGGCCGGGCGGGCACGTACTGGACGCAACTCCTCGGTGGCTGAAGGATGACCCCATGAAGGGTGACCTCTTTTCCAGCGAGCACATGGTGCAGCCCGCCACGGCGCCGGGCATGACCGTCGAGAACTCCAAGTGCATCCGTTACGCCGTGAACGGCGAGATGCTCGCCCGGCAGGGTGCGATGATCGCCTACCGGGGCAATCTCCAGTTCGAGCGCAAGGGCCAGGGTGTGGGCGGCATGCTCAAGCGCGCGGTCACCGGGGAGGGGCTGCCGCTGATGGCGGTGCGCGGACAGGGCGAGGCCTGGTTCGCGAACGAGGCCCAGAACTGTTTCGTCGTCGAGGTGGAGCCGGGTGACGAGTTCACCGTCAACGGCCGCAACGTCCTGTGCTTCGACGCGTCGTTGTCGTACCGCATCGCCACCGTCAAGGGCTCGGGCATCGCCGGGGGCGGACTGTTCAACAGCGTCTTCACCGGACAGGGCAGGCTGGGCCTGGTGTGCGAGGGCAATCCGCTGGTCATCCCGGTCTCGCAGCAGTACCCGGTCCACGTCGACACGGACGCGGTCGTCGGCTGGTCCGCGGGGCTCGCAACCTCCCTGCACCGTTCGCAGTCGATCGGCTCGATGCTGCGCGGCGGTTCCGGCGAGGCCGTGCAACTGGTGCTCCAGGGCGAGGGCTTCGTCGTGGTACGGCCGAGCGAGGCCACCCCGCAGAAGCCGCAGCAGCACTGAGCCCTCCCCCGGAAGGAAGACTGCCTTGATCGCGATCACGGAGATCGAAGCCGCCGCCGAGCGGATCGCCGGACATGTCGTACGCACGCCGACCGTGCCGAGCCCGGGCCTGTCCGCGCTGCTCGGCGTCCCGGTCACCGCGAAGCTGGAGCTGCTCCAGCGCACTGGTTCGTTCAAGGCGCGCGGGGCCACGGCGAAACTGCTGTCCCTGACCGAGGCCGAGCGGGCCGCGGGCGTCGTCGCGGTCAGCGGCGGCAACCACGGCATCGCGGTGGCGGTGATGGCCGCCGCCCTGGACGTGAAGGCCACGGTGGTCATGCCGCACACGGCGCCGGCCCGTTCCGTGGAGATCGCCGAGGAGGCGGGCGCGCTGGTGCGGCTCACCGACGGCATGGACAGTGCCTTCGCGCTGGTCACCCGGCTCCGGGAGGAGGGGCTGACCCTGGTCCACCCCTTCGACGACCCCGTGGTGGTCGCCGGGCAGGGCACCGTGGGACTGGAGTTCGCCGAGGACGCCTCCGACCTCACCGACGTGCTGGTCAGCATCGGGGGCGGGGGGCTCGTCGCGGGCGTGGCGGCGGCGCTGCGGGCACTGCGGCCCGGGGTACGGGTCTGGGGCGTGGAGACCGAGGGCGCCGAGGCCATGTCGCGGGCGCTCGCGGCGGGCGGGCCGCTCACGGTGCCCCTGTCGTCGGTCGTCACCACGCTCAGCGCGCCGTCCGTCTCCCGGCTGACGTACGACCATGTGGCGGAGCTGGTCACCGAGGTGCTCGTGGTGCCGGACCGGGAGGCGGTGCGGGGTTCGCTGGCGCTCGCCGAGCACGCCAAGGTGTGGACCGAGCCGGCCGCCGGCTGTCTGCTCCCGGCGGCCCGGCGAGTGGTGGAGCGGGTGGGGGACGAAGCCCGCATCGGGCTCGTGGTGTGCGGGGGCAACGCCACGGTGGGCGACATGGCGGTGTGGGCGGACCGTTTCGGCCTGCGCTGACGTCGGGCCGGGGCCTGCCCCGGACAGCCCCGGTTCTTGAAGAAGGGTCAGAAACGGGGCCGGGACGCGCGGCCGCTGAACGCACCCCGGTGCCCCCGACGTACCTCTGGTCGAGCGAAGAACCGGCGGTGCGAGCGAGGGATGGCCATGGGCAGGGACCACGTCTCCACACACGAGCTGGTCGCCGGACGCTACCGCCTGTTCGAGGTCGTCCAGCGCGAGACCAACCGGGTCTGCTGGTCCGGGGAGGACGCCACGACCGGCCGCCCGTGCCTGGTGACGCGGATCGAGCTGCCGGAGGGCCGGGCGGGCGAGGCCGCCCGCAGGGCCCCGGGCCGGGTGATCCGTACCGGCGAGACCATGGCGTCGCTGTGCCCCGGGCGGATCGCCCCGGTGCTGGACGCGGTGGTCGCGGACGGCATGCTGTGGACGGTCACCGAGTGGGTCGCCGGTGTGCCGCTCGGTGACCTCCTCGACCGTCGGGGCGCGTTCGGCTGGGCCCGGGCGGCGCGCGTCGGTCTGGAACTGCTCGCGGTGCTGGAGGCGGCGCACACCCACGGGGTGACGCACGGCGAGCTGAGCCCGGGGCAGGTGTTCGTGCGCGAGGAGGGGTCCGTCCTCGTCACCGGCTTCGGACTGGCCGGCGCCACCCTCGCCCCGCGGCTGACCGCCCCCGCGTACGCCTCGCCGGAGCAGGCCCGCGACGAGCGGATCGGGCCCGCGGCCGACCTGTGGACGCTGGGCGCGATCCTCTACACGATGGTCGAGGGCCGTCCGCCGTTCCGTGACCGTGGCCGGCCCGAGGCGACGCTGAAGGGGGTGGACCGGCTGCCGCTGCGCACCCCGGTGCGCGCCGGTCCGCTCGCCCAGGCCGTGACGGGACTGCTGCGCAAGAACTCCCGGGAGCGGCCGACCCGGCCGGTGGTGCGCGCGGCCCTCGCCCGGGCGCTGGCCGAGGACCCCGGCACCGCCGTGACCGAGGTGACCACCGGGCCCGGGGTGCGCGGCGGATACGCGGCCGCCCGGACGGCGGGCCGCGCCCGGTCGCGGCGGACCGTGGCCGCCGGGACCGCGCTGGCCGTCGTGACGGTCGCGGTCGCCGTCCTCGCGGTCCTCGCCGTCACCGACGGGCTGCCCGGCAGGGGCGGCGGCGCCGCCGCGGGCGCCCGGCAGCGCCCCTCGGCGTCCGCCGCCCCGCCCACCGGCTCCGCGCCCGCCGCAGCCTCCCCCGTCTCCCCCTCCTCCCCCGCCGGCCGGCCGAGCGCGAGCGCCTCGCCGTCGAAGCCGGGCGTCCGCGCTCCGGCCGGATTCCGCCGCTACGACGCGCCGGAGGGCTTCTCCGTCGCCCTTCCCGAGGGCTGGCGGCGCCTGGACACCGCGAGTGCGCCGGGTGGCGCGTACCGGGTGGTCTTCGGCGCGAGCGGCGACCGCCGGACGCTCGCCGTCACCTACAGCAGGCGTGCGGGCGCGGACCCGGTGGTGGTCTGGCGCGACGACGTCGAGCCGGGCCTCGCCCGCTCGGACGGCTACCGGCGGATCGGCGAGATCCGCGCGACCACCTACCGGGGGCGCGCGGCGGCCGACATGGAGTGGCTGGTCCGGGACGACGGCACCCGGCTCCGTACCTTCGGCCGCGGTTTCCTGCTCGGCGGCGGGCGCAGCTTCTCGCTGCGCTGGACGACGCCGGCCGGCGACTGGGACGACAGCGCCAACGAGCGGGCGCTCGCCGCGTTCCTCGGCACCTTCCGGGACGGCGCGGCCTGACCCCTTCCGCCCGTTTACACCTGTTTTCCCTCGAGCCGGGCGGGGACCCGGCCGTCATGGCACACATCGGGTACACGATGATGACCGAGCAGGCCGGCCCGCGGGAACTCGTCGGCCATCTGGTGCGGGCCGAGGAGGTGGGTTTCGACTTCTCGGTGACCTCGGACCACTACTTCCCCTGGCTGCGTGCGCAGGGCCACTCGTCCTACGCCTGGAGCGTGCTGGGCGCCGCGGCGCAGGCGACCTCGCGCATCCCGCTGATGACGTACGTGACCTGTCCGACGTTCCGCTACCACCCGGCGGTGGTGGCGCAGAAGGCGGCGACGCTGCAACTGCTGTCGCAGGGCCGGTTCCGGCTGGGTCTCGGCTCGGGCGAGAACCTCAACGAACACGTGGTGGGCGGCGGCTGGCCGTCCGTCGACGTGCGGCACGAGATGCTCCGGGAGGCCGTGGAGATCATCCGCGCGCTGTTCGGTGGCGGGCATGTGAACCGTCGCGGCACCCACTTCGACGTGGAGTCGGCCCGGCTGTGGGACCTGCCCGAGAGCGCGCCCCCCATCGGCATCGCCGTCTCCGGCGAGCGTTCCTGCGAGCTGGCGGGCGAGTTCGCCGACCTGGTGATCGCCACCGAGCCGAAGCCGGAACTGCTGGAGGCCTTCGACCGGCACGGCGGCGGGGGCAAGCCCCGAGTGGGCCAGCTTCCCGTCTCCTACGACCCCGACCGGGACACGGCGATCAAGCGGGCCCACGCCCAGTTCCGCTGGTTCGGCAGCGGCTGGAAGGTCAACTCCGAACTGCCGCACCCGGACGCCTTCGAGGCGGCCACCCAGTTCGTGACGCCGGACGACGTCGCCGAGTCCATCCCCTGCGGCGACGACCCGGACGCCTTCGTGGCGGCCGTACGCCCCTACGTCGACGCCGGGTTCACCGAGGTCGCCCTGGTGCAGATCGGCGGTGAGTCGCAACCCGCCTTCCTGGACTGGTCGGAGAAGACCTTGCTGCCCGCCCTGCGGGAGGCGTTCGGGCGCGACTGAAACCCGGGGACGGGCGAATCACCCGGACGACTGAGCATCTTGCCGGTGGGCGGGGTACTAGAGGGCTCTACGTCCGTCCTGCTGGAGGCCCCCGTGAACACCGTCGTGCACAAGACCCTGGTCGTGCAGCTCCAGGCGGGCGGCACCGCCGACCGGTTCCCGGTGCTCGCGCACCTCGCGTACAACGCGGCGGACCCCTTCGCCCTCACGGTGGTCTTCAGCCACGACGGCCGGGTGCTCGCCCGCTGGACGCTGGACCGGGAGATGGTCGCCGAGGGGCTCACCCGGCCGGTGGGCGTGGGCGACGTGCGGCTGCGGCCGGAGTCGCGCGGCATGTGGGACGAGCTGCGCATCGAGCTGCTGGGCGACGGCCGGGCCGACGGGGAGCGCCACCGCGCGGTGGTGTTCGTGTGGGCCGCGGCCGTCGAGGCCTTCCTGCGCGAGACCCACGCGGTGGTCCGGCCGGGGCGGGAAGAGGTACGCGTCGACGACTTCCTCGCCGAACTGACCGCCGAGGGCTGAACCGCCCGGGCCGGCCGGGCCCCGGGTCGGCCGGGCCCCGCGCCCAGTGGGCGGGGGCTCGGACACCCTGCCCTGGGGTCCGGGCGCCTCAGCGTGCCGTGTGACGGTGCCGGGTCCACAGCGGGATCCCGAACCAGCACAGCAGGTACCAGAGCACCACGCCGGTGACGAGGTAGGGCACGAAGCCGTCGTGGGTCGCGACCCGCAGGATCAGCAGGAGCGAGCAGGCCGTCGTGGCGAGCAGCAGCACGAGACCGAGCACGGTCAGCCGGGACGCCCACCGCACCGCCTGGGGTTTCACCCGGCGTCCGGAGACGAGCCGGTGCAGGGACACCGGGCCGATCAGGGCGCCGGTCGTCACGGCGCCGAGGACCACCGTGATCAGGTAGATCATCTGATCGGTGTCCGAGAGGGTGTCGTACTTCGGCTGGAAGACGACCGTGAGCAGGAAGCCGAAAAGGATCTGCACGCCCATCTGCGCGACGCGGACCTCCTGGATCAGCTCGGTCCACATCCGGTCGGCCCGCTCCTCCTCGGTCTCGTTGCGGCCCCTGCGCCGGCCCGAGCCCTCAGCCGCTTCCGCGTCCCTCACGTCGTCCTCCCGGTGACCGTCGCCTGCGTCCTCTTCCCTGTTCCCGGGATCCCCCCACTCAGGCGCCGGGCCGGGGCGGTGACGCCCGGTTTGGGTGATCGGGGGGCGGTTACACGGGCCGGGAACGACCCAGGCGCGGCAAGGAAGGCTAAGGATGTCCGACACTCGGCTCACCGTGACACTCGACGGCGGCGGCATCGACGACGCGCGGGCGATCGTCCGCGCACTGGAGGGCGTCTTCGGCGCTCCCGACGGCCGGCCCGCGGACGAGGGGGCGACGGTGCACACCGCGACCTTCGACGCCGCGGACGCCCGGCACACCCCGGACGCGTCCTCGGCGCCCGCGCCGGGCGGCGCGCTGTCCGCACCGGTGACGGTCACCGTCCAGGGCACGCCGCAGGCCGTGGAGGCGGCGAGCGAGACGCTGTCCCGCGCCTTCACCGCCCGGAACGAGGGAGCGGCCTCGGGCGACCAGGAGCGGGAGCGGCAGTTGCTCCTGGTGCCGTGAGGCCGGGACCGCTCACCCGTCGTCCGCCTACCAGCGGCCCTCGACCTGGTCCTTGACGCGCCGGTCGTATAGGTCGCGGATCGCGGCCAGGGTGTCCTCGGACAGCTCCGGCAGCCGGGCGGCGTCCGTGTTGGCGCGGGCCTGCTCGGGCGAACGGGCGCCCGGGATCACGCTCGTCACGCCGGGCTGCTGGACGATCCAGCGCAGCGCCAGCTGGGCCGGGGTGTACCCCTCGGGCGCGAGCGCCGCGAACTCGGCGGCGGCCTCCACCCCGGTGGCGAAGTCGACGCCGGAGAAGGTCTCGCCCTGGTCGAAGGCCTCGCCGTGCCGGTTGAAGGTGCGGTGGTCGTTGGCCGCGAAGACGGTGTCCTTGGTGTACTTGCCGGTCAGCAGGCCGGACGCCAGCGGCACCCGGGCGATGATGCCGACGCCGGCCTCGCGGGCGGCGGGCAGGACCTCGCGCAGGGGCTTCATGCGGAACGGGTTGAGGATGATCTGGACGCTGGCCACGTTCGGCCGGGCGATCGCGGTGAGCGCCTCCTCGCACGTCTCGACGCTCACGCCGTACGCGGCGACGCGCTCCTCCTCGACGAGGGTGTCCAGGGCGTCGAACACCTCGTCGCTGGAGTAGACGGGCGTCGGCGGGCAGTGCAGCTGCACCAGGTCGAGGCGGTCGACGCCGAGGTTGCGGCGGGAACGGTCGTTCCACTCCCGGAAGTTGTCCAGGACGTAGTTCTGCGGGATCTGGTCGACCCGGCGGCCCATCTTGGTGGCGACCAGGACGTGCAGGTCGGGCCTGCTCGCCAGGAAGGTCGCGATGGTCTGCTCGCTGCGGCCGTCGCCGTAGACGTCGGCCGTGTCGAAGAAGGTCACCCCCGACTCGGCCGCCGCCTCCAGCACCGCGAGGGCTTCGTTGTCGTCGACGTCTCCCCAGTCGGCGCCCAGTTGCCAGGTGCCGAGGCCGATGACCGACGCGTGCTGATCCGACCTGCCGAAAGTGCGCTCGTCCATGGCGTCAGTCTGTCATCCGCGGTGCGCGGGCACCGCGTCGGGACGCCCGGAGCGGGCCCGTCCGTCGCCGGCGGCGAGTCTGCGCGCCTGGACGGTGCGCGCGATCACGGGCCCCAGCCGGCGCTTGACCCGGCGCAGGGTCTCCAGCCGGCCGGCCGCCCGGTCGATCCGGTAGTACAGCCGGGGCGGCAGGTGCGGCAGCAGCGGCGAGTGGCGCTGGCCGAGCAGGGCGAACATCTGTTCCGGCGGCAGGTGGATGTAGCGGGGCAGGTTCTCGTACCACTGGGCGCTGAGCCGGGCCGCGCTCTGCACCGGCAGCAGGGCCGCCCGGCGTTCGCGTTCGTAGTGGGCGAGGGCGTCCGGGAGGGTGTCCCGCTCACGCAGGGCGGTGGCCAGGGCCATGGCGTCCTCCAGGGCGAGCGTGGTGCCGGCGCCGATGGAGTAGTGCGTGGTGTGGGCGGCGTCGCCGAGCAGGACGAGGTTGTCCCGCGACCAGGTGCGGTTGGTGAGGGTGCGGAACACGGGCCAGGCGGCACTGGCCCGGCCGGAGGAGCGCGCGCTGAGCGGGTGCCCGTCCAGGACGTCGGCGAAGAGCTTCTCCAGCAGGACCAGTGCCTCGGCCTCGTCGGCGCGGTCCAGGCCGAGGCCGGTCCAGGTCCCGGGCGCGCACTCGACGACGCAGGTGCTGCCCTCGGGGCCGAAGCCGTAGCCGTACGCCCAGATCCAGCCGTGGTCGGTCTCGACGAAGGCGAAGGTGAAGGCGTCGAAGACCTTGGTGGTGCCGAGCCACACGTAGTGGTCGCGGCCGCCGGTGATCTCGGTGCCGAAGTGGTCGGCGTGGTGGGTGCGCAGGGCGCTGCCCGCCCCGTCGGCCGCCACCACGAGGTCGGCGGCGGGCGGGTTCGCGCCGGTGACCGGGTGCTCGAACTCCAGGCGCACGCCCAGTTCGCGGGCGCGGGCGGCGAGGATCGCGAGGAGCCGGTGACGGCCGATGCCGAAGCCCTCGTCGCCGTGGTGCCGGGTGGCCAGGCCGCCGACGTGGGCGACACCGTCCCGCCAGCGCACGGAGTGCTCCTCGACGGCGCGCGCGGAGCCGGGGTCACGCTCGCGGAGCCGGTCGAGCAGTCCGCGCCAGTAGGTGACGCCCCAGCCGTAGGTGGAGCCCTCCGGATCGCGTTCGTACACGGTGACGTCGTGGGCCGGGTCCTGCCGCTTCAGCAGGATCGACAGATACAGTCCGGCGGGCCCACCGCCGACGCAGGCGACCTTCACACACACCCCTGGTATGCACTCATCACGGTCATTACGGTCATTCGGGACCGCAGAGTAACAAGGCGGGGGGCGCAGACGGGGGCTACACGGCCGTGGGGGTCGTCGGGGTCATCCGGCGGCCACCGTGCGGCACTCCGGGTGGCCCCAGCCCTGGTCGTTCTTGGCGATGGGCTCGCCGGCCGCGTACGGGCGGCCGCACAGGCAGCGTCCGGGGAACTTCGCCTTGATGGTGCGGGCCGAGGAGCCGCCGCCGCCCTTTCGTGCCGCACCGGACGACCCCCGGCGCGGTGCCCTGCGGGCCGCCGGGACGTCCGGCGCGGGCGGTGGCTCGGGCGAGCCGAGGGCGCTGCCCGCGGCTTCCTGGACGACGGCCGCCTGGCTGGCGGCACGGTCGGCGAAGTCGTTGAGCCGGTCGCCGTCCACCTGGTGGGCGGGTACGTAGCGGAACTCGACGGAGCGGCCGTCGAGCAGCTCGTCGATGCGCACGACCAGCTCCTGGTTGGCGACCGGCTTGCCGGCGGCCGTCTTCCAGCCGTTGCGCTTCCAGCCGGGCAGCCAGGTGGTGACGGCCTTCATGGCGTACTGCGAGTCCATCCGGACCTCGAGCGGCACGTCGGGGTCGGTCGACGCCAGCAGGCGCTCCAGCGCCGTCAGTTCGGCGATGTTGTTGGTGGCCTTGCCCAGCGGGCCGGCCTCCCAGCGGACCGGGTTCTCCGACGCGTCGGCGACCACCCAGGCCCAGCCGGCCGGACCCGGGTTTCCCTTCGAAGCCCCGTCGCACGCGGCCACTGCACGTTCACGCATGCGCTCGATCATGCCATGGCCCGGCGGGGTGTCCGGACAGGGCTCAGGAGACGTCCGTGACCTCGGGCATCTCCCCCTCGGTGGTCGTGATGTCGATCACCGAGAAGCTCGCGCCCTGCGGGTCGCTCAGCGCCGCGAACCGGCCGAAGGGGGTCGTGACCGGGCCGAACCGCAGGATGCCGCCCCGCTCGGTGGCGCGGGCCACGGCCGCGTCGCAGTCGCCGACGGTGAAGTAGACGTTGATGTGGGGCGGGACCTCGGGCGGGAAGTCCTCCGTCATGGCCATGCGGCCCAGGACGGGGTCGTCGCCGAGGTCGAAGAGGCGGAAGTCCACCTGGTCGTCCTGCATCTGCCGGGCCCGGTAGGAGAAGACCGCGGGGAAGAAGGCGTCCGACTTCGCGGGCTCGCGGGTGAAGACCTCGGCCCAGCAGTACGCGCCGGGGACGGCCGTCGCCTCGAAGCCCTCGTGCTCGTCGCCCTGCCAGACTCCGAAGACCACCCCGCTCGGGTCGCGGGCCAGACACATGGTGCCGAAGTCGCCGACCTTCATCGGCTCCAGCAGCAGCTCGCCGCCGGCCTCGCGGATCCGCCCCGCGGTCGCCGCCGCGTCCGGGGAGGCGAAGTAGAGGCACCACTGGGACTGGTCCTCGTGACCGGGCGGGGGCGGGACCACGGCGGCCACCGCCTTGCCGTCCGCGTAGCACTGGGTGTAGTTGCCGAACTCCGTCGACGACTCGCCGAAGGTCCAGCCGAGGACGTCGCCGTAGAAGCTCTTGGCTCCCTCGACGTCGGTGAACATCGCGTCGGCCCAGCAAGGGGCCCCTTGGGGTTGCACGGCCATGACTGCCGCCTCCTGTACGGACAAGTGGTTCGGACTGCGGGGGGGGAACGGGATGACCCGGGCCCGGTCCGGTCCGGTCCGGTCCGGTCCGGTTCCTCACGCCGGCCGTCACGTCCCCGCCCTGCGCGCCGGCGGCGCGTCACTCCCCGGCGTACGCCTGCTCCAGTGCGGCGATGTCGAGCTTGCGCATCGACATCATGGCCTTGTTGGCCCGCGCCACCCTGGCGGGGTCGGGGTCGCGGAACATCTCCTCGAGCCGGCGCGGGACGACCTGCCAGGACACGCCGAACCGGTCCTTGAGCCAGCCGCAGGGCCCGTCCTCGCCGCCGCCCTCGGTGAGCCTGGTCCAGTAGTGGTCGACCTCGTCCTGGTCCTCGCAGGTGATCTGGAAGGAGATCGCCTCGTTGAACGTGAACTGCGGGCCGCCGTTGAGGCCCACGAACTTCTGGCCGTTGGCGGTGAACTCGACGGTGAGCACCGAGCCGGCGGGCTGCGGAGCTCCCTCGGGGTAGCGGGTGACGGCGCCGATGCCGGAGTTCTTGAAGACGGAGACGTAGAAGTGGGCGGCGTCCTCGGCGTCGCCGTCGAACCACAGGCAGGTGGTGAATCCGTCGGTGCTCATGAGTACCTCCAGGGAGCGGAACACGGTCACCACTGTCGACCGGCGCGGACCGCGGAACTCATCGCTCTGCCGGTGGCGAATCTGCCGCGGGCAGAGAAGTCCCCTGTCCGGGCCCCGGCGGGCCGAGAGTGGAAAAACCGCGGCGCCGTTCGGCCGCACACCCCGCACCACCTCCGCACGACCGGCCACGACCGGCCACGACTCGACAAGGAGCGCCGATGTCTCCATTCACCGCCGGCCCCGCCCCGGCCCGAACGCCCAGGGCCGAGGAGGGCGACACCCCCGCGACCCGGTTCGACGACCGGCTCGCCGAGCAGCTACTCGACCAGCGGATCGTGCTCCTCGGCACGCAGGTCGACGAGGTCTCCGCGAACCGGGTCTGCGCGCAGCTGCTGATCCTGTCCGCACAGGACCCGCGCACCGACATCAGCCTGTACGTCAACAGCCCCGGCGGCTCCGTGCACGCGGGGCTCGCCATCTACGACACCATGCGGCTGATCCCCAACGACGTCTCGACGCTCGCCATGGGCTTCGCCGCCAGCATGGGGCAGTTCCTGCTGAGCGTCGGCACCGCGGGCAAGCGCTACGCGCTGCCGAACGCGCGGATCATGATGCACCAGCCCTCGGCGGGCATCGGCGGCACCACCGCCGACATCGAGATCCAGGCGGACAACCTGGATTTCACCAAGCGGACCATCGAGCGGATCACCGCCGAGCACACCGGTCAGAGCCCCGAGACCATCTCCCGGGACGGCGACCGCGACCGCTGGTTCACGGCCGAGGAGGCCAGGGAGTACGGAATGGTGGACCAGGTCGTGCAGTCCCTCGCGGACGTGCGCCCGGCCGCCACCAGGCGACGGATGGGACTGTGACATGGGGAGCTACACGATTCCGAACGTCGTCGAGCGGACCCCGCAGGGCGAACGGTCCTACGACGTGTTCAGCCGGCTGCTGTCCGAGCGGATCATCTTCCTGGGGACCGAGATCGACGACGGCGTGGCCAACGTCGTGATCGCACAGCTCCTGCACCTGGAGTCGTCGGCCCCCGAGAGCGAGATCGCCGTCTACATCAACTCTCCCGGCGGCTCGTTCACGTCGCTGATGGCGATCTACGACACGATGACCTTCGTGCAGGCGCCGATCTCGACGTTCTGTGTCGGGCAGGCGGCGTCCACGGCGGCCGTGCTGCTGGCGGGCGGGGACCCCGGGCGGCGGTTCGTGCTCGAACACGCGCGGGTCCTGCTGGGGCAGCCGGCCAGCGGCGGCCGCCAGGGCACGGTGTCCGACCTGGCACTCCAGGCCAAGGAGATGGTGCGCATCCGCTCCCAGGTGGAGGAGGTGCTGGCCCGCCACACGCACCACGACGTCGCGACGCTGCGCGCGGACATGGACCGCGACAAGGTGTTCACCGCCCAGGAGGCGGTGGCCTACGGGCTGGCCGACGAGGTGCTCGCGCGGCGCCTGACGAGGGTCTGAGCTGCCAGGCCGGCGTCCCCGCGGTGCGGGGGCGCCGGCCCGTACGCGTCCTCAGGCGGCCAGGCACATCCCGTCGAACCGCGCGCCGGACGCCCCGCGGCCCGCCCCCGGGCCGGTGTGCCGGATCAGCTCGCCCTGCGCGCGGGCGAGCAGGTCGCCCAGGCCCAGTCCGAGGGCGCCCGCGGCGGCGGCCAGTACTTCGGAGGACGCCTCCTTGCGGCCGCGCTCCACCTCCGAGAGGTAGGGCATGGAGATCCGGGCGGCCTCGGCGACCTCCTTCAGCGTGCGCTCCTGCTCCAGGCGTTCACGCCGCAGGACGTCTCCGACCAGGTCGCGCCACAGGGGCTCTCGCGCGGCGGGCGGCCTTCGCTCCGGGGGAACCGGTGAGGCGGCGGGCCGCGCCCCCGGGCGCGTGGCCTGCGGGCGCGCGGCCTGCGGACGCGTGGCCTGCGGGCGCAGCGGAATGACGCGGGCTTCGTTCGGCACGTGGCTGGTCACCTCCTCAGCCTAGGGTTTCGGCCGCGTCCCGTAAGGGTGCGGCGTTCCGCCCTCAGGAGAATCCGCGGCGCTCGCCGAAGCGGCCCGGATGCCGCGGACCGTCGGCGGGACTAGGCTGCTCGGAAATGGGAGGCATGAGCCGCCGCGACCCGGGTACCCGCAAGCGCGAAAAACCTAGGGAGAGCCGTGACTTTCGTGGGAGAGGCAATGCAGACCGCCGTGGTCCGTCCGCAAGCGCAGGTTGCCGGGAAGACCGCCGGGAGCGGAACGGGCGAGGGATCAGCGCGGGACGTCGTGGACCCCCGCAGCGTGGCACCGCGCGACGCGCGCCAGTTGTCCCGCCAGTTCTTCCGGCGTCTGACGGAACTCGAGGAGGGCACGGCCGAGTACCAGTTCGCGCGCAACACGCTGATCGAGATGAACATGTCGCTCGTGCGGTTCGCCGCGGGCCGATTCCGCGGTCGCGGCAACGACATGGAGGACATCGTCCAGACCGGCATGATCGGCCTGATCAAGGCCATCGACCGCTTCGAGTTGTCGCGCGAGGTCGAGTTCACGTCCTTCGCGCTGCCCTACATCGTCGGCGAGATCAAGCGCTTCTTCCGGGACACCACCTGGGCGGTGCACGTCCCGCGCCGGCTCCAGGAGCTGCGCGTGGAGCTGGCCAGGGCCCGCGAGGAGCTCTCCACCCGCCTGGACCGCGAGCCCACGGTCGCCGAACTCGCCACGCTGATGAACATCGGCGAGGACCAGGTGATCGAGGGCCAGATCGCGTCGAACGGCTACAACTCCTCCTCGCTGGACGCCGCGCTGACCGGTGACGGACCCGAGAACGGCGAGTCGGTGCTGGCCGACTTCATCGGTGTGGAGGAGGACGGGCTGCGGCTCGTCGAGGACTTCCATTCGCTGGCCCCGCTGATGGCCGAGCTGAGCGAGCGGGACCGGCAGATCATCCACCTGCGGTTCGTGGAGGAGGCCACCCAGGCGGAGATCGGCGAACGGCTCGGCTGCTCGCAGATGCACGTGTCCCGGCTGATCAAGCGGATCATCACCCGGCTGCGCGAGGGCATGCTGGGCGAACTCGGCTGCGCCTGAGCCCCTGCCGCGCGGTGGTGCCCGTCAGCCTTCGGTGAGGGGCACCACCGCGCGTACCCGTTTGCCGACCGGCACGCGTTCGACGACGACCGTCTCCACCAGGGCGTGCACGATCTCCAGGCCGTGCTGCCCGATGCGTTCGGGGTCGCGGGGGAAGCGCTCCGGCACCGCGCCGCTGCTGTCGTACACGGTCACCGCCACCGAGGCGCCCGTGCCCTCCAGCTCCAGGATGTACGGCCCCCTGCTGTGCCGGTCCGCGTTGGTGACCAGCTCGCTCACCACGAGGAGCACCGCCCCGTCGGCGCGGGGGCCGATCGTGGCGCACCACTCGGTCCTCAGCTGGTCGAGGAAGAGCGAGGCGAAGGAACGTGCCTGCGCTATGCATCCCGGCTCACCGGAGTAGTGTGCCGCCCGCCTCAGCGGTTCAACGGGTACGTCGAAACCAGTCGGTATCACTGCCCCGTCCAGGTACTCGGTCATGCGTTTCTCTCTCGGAAGCCGGACTGGCCGGACGCTGCTGCACCTGTCCTCGTACCCCGAGTCGCGCGTCGCAGTCCACGTCTCTTCGCAGTGCGGGCATCGTCACAGTGGTCCGGGGAACCCGTGGTGTCGAGAAGGGTGTGCGATCTGGACGGGGGAAGGGTGTGCGATGGACGAACTGATGGCCGCGCGAAGCCTCACCACCCGGCCGGTGGTCACCCTCGGCGGCGATGCGGTCGCCCACGTCAAGGACACCGTATGCGATGCCGCCGCGGAGCGGATCACCGGTTTCACCCTGACGGGACGGGGCCTGCTGTCCGGCCCGCTCAAGGAGGGCCTGCCGTGGTCGGCCGTGTACGCGCTGGGCCATGACGCGGTGATGATCCGGGACCGGCGGGGCCTGGTGAACGCGGCGGCGATGACGGCGCACCAGCAGAACCTCCGGGCCCGGTTGCGGGGGGCGAGGGTGCTGACCGAGGCGGGGACGGAGATCGGCACGGTGCTCGACGTCGTGGTGGAGGGCGGCACCGGCGGCCGGGTGGTCGGCTTCCGGGTGGCGGCGAGCCGGCGGTTCGTGCCGGGTCCCACCCGGCACCGGCGCCGGGTGTACGTGCCGCGCGGCCGGACGCTCGCCTTCAGCGGCCGGGCCCTGGTGCTTCCCGACGGCGCGGTCCGGCACGTCGCCGACGACCTGCCCGGCTTCGCCGCCCTGGTCGGCGGTGTGCCCGGCCCGTGGCAGGAGTCGCTGCCGTGATGCTCTTCACGGAGGTGTGCGGGCTGCCGGTGATACCGCAGGAGGGCACCGCGCCGCTCGGCACCGTCACGTCCCTGGACGTCGACGTCGTCTCCGGCACCGTCAGCCATGTCCGGTGGCGCGGCGGCCGGTTCCGGAGGGAGACCGCGCTGCCCTGGGACGCCGTGCACACCGTCGGACCGGGCGCGGTGCGGGTACGGTCCGCCGCCCTCGAACCGGTGCCGCCCCACCACGACCACGAGCTGCTGGGCCGCCGGATCCTCACCGAGACGGGAACCGAGCGGGGCACGGTGCTGGACGTCGCGTTCGACACCCTGAGCGCCCGCCTCCTCGCGCTCTTCACCACCCGCGGCGAGCTGCCGCCCGGCCGTCTGCTGGGTCTCGGCGACTACGCCCTGGTCGTGCGGGCGGTCTGAACCCCGGCCGGTCCGTGGCCGGGGCCGGGGCCGAAGCCGCCGTCCGACGCGTACGGCTCTGTCGGCGGGCGTGCCCGGCGGGGGCTGCTTAGCGTGGCAGCGTGAGTCCGCGAACCCCCGCAGTACCTCCCCTGCCCCCCGGGCCTCCTCCCGGATCTCCCGGGCCTTCCGGGTCTCCCGGCCGGGCGGTCGCCCGGCACGGCTGGGCGCAGGCCCTGGGTACGGTGCTGGCCGGGCTGGTCGGCATGGGGGGCGTGGCGGCGCTCGGGCTGTGGGCCGCCGGTGCCGCGGACCTGCCCGACCGCGCCTTCCCCCGGGTCGTCGTGGCGACGTTCGTCACCTCCGTGGGCGGTGCGGTGGAGATGTCCGGCGACGCGGGTGAGCTGGCGGCCACCGACGCGGGTCTGACCGTGATGCCGCTGTCCGTCACCCTGACCGGCGCGCTGGTGATCGCCCGGGGCTTCCTGCGGCCGCTGCGCCACCGGGCCGTCGTCGGCGCGCGGGAACTGGCCGGCTGGGCGGGGCGGATCGCCGTCCTGTGGCTGCTCGCCCTCCTCGGGGCGGGGTTCGCGGCGCGGCAGACGTTCGAGGTCTCCCTCGGTGAGGGTCTGCTGAGCGACCTCGGCGACCTGTTCGGCGTGCGCCCGACCGTCGGTTTCACCACGGACCTGCCGCTGACCGTCCTCTTCGGACTGCTGTGGCTGGCGGGGGTGCTCGTCCTCGCCCTGCTGGTCTCGCACCGGGCGCCGCTGCCCGGGCGGCTGCCGGGGCTGCGGACGTCGGTGCGGCCGGCCGCATACGCGATGGTCGCGCTGCTGCTGGCGTACGTGGTCGTGGGCGTCGTCGTCGCGCTGGTCGTGGCCGCGACGCGGGACCGTCCGGCGGACACCTTCGCCGTGCTGCTGCTCGGGCTGCCGAACCTGGCCTGGCCCGCGCTCACGATCGGCCTCGGGGCCACCTGGAACGGGCGGGTGGAGGGGCCGTTCGGGCTCCCGATGCCCCGGGTGCTCGACGAGGTGCTGCGCACGCCGGACGTCTCGACCGTGAACGTGGGCACGCTCGCCGAGCGCGACGGGCGGATGTGGTGGCTCCTGGTCGCCGCGGCCGTCCTGGTCCTGTCGGCCGGTTTCCTCATGGCGTCCCGCTCTTCGGCCCGGCTCCCCGCCTGGCTGCACGCCGTGCGCCTGGCCGTCGCCCTGGCGCTCACTGTCCTCATGATCGGCATGGTCGGCCGGGTCTCCGCCCACTACGGGCTGTCGGTGCTCGGCATCGGCGACCTGGGCGGCGGGCTGGCCGGGCAGGTGTTCCTGCGGCCGCGTCTGTGGGGTGCGGTGGGTCTCGCGCTGCTGTGGGGGCTGGTCGCCGGGTTCCTGGGCGCGTTGCTCGCCCGGTGGGCGGGCGGGCGGTCCCGTCGGGTCCGGCACTGACGGGTGCCGGCCGGGGGGCCGGGGTTCAGGCGACGGGGACGACCAGGGGCGGCGCGGCCCGCTGCATCCGCAGCGCGTCCACGGACTCGGCCATCAGTTCGTACTCGGTGGTCTCGTCACTGGTCGCGAGGCGTACCAGATTCCCCGCGGCGAGTTCGTCGGCGACCAGCTCCTGCTGTACGTCGTCGGCGCACCAGGCGCGCAGCCTGAGCGGCACGTCGGGCGCGTCGTCGGCGACGGGAGTCAGGGCGCCGCGCGGTAAGTGGGGGGTGTCGGGCTGCGGATCCAGCCGCTCGGCGATCCACATCGCCCGGTCGCGCAGCCACCACAGGGCCAGCGCGAGGGTGGGGGCCCGGTAGGTGCCCAGGGGGACGCCGATGCGCCGACCGTCACAGACACCGTAGGCGGTGACATGGCACAGGAACTCGTCGTGCACTGCTACCCTCCCCCGTCACTCAGCCCGCCTGCCGGTCCGGCATGACGTCCGTGCGGCTCGTGTGCTGTGCGTGAGGGCGCTGTCGCATGGTGTGAAAGGCCCTAGTGGTGAGTATGTTCACTACTGAACCACTGTCACCATGAATTTCCGGCCAGTCTCCTGGCATATTCGCGGCGCCGGTTGGCCGAAATGCCGCGCCGCCTCCGCGCCGCCTGCCATGACCCCGGGGGTAATCGACGGTGGCGGCGGGCGCGGGCAGGGTGGTCGTACCGGGTCACCGGGACCGGGACCCGGCTCCTGACCAGCACGCCCACCTCATTGGAGGCTGATCGCCATGTCCGCACCCACCCGCCGTTACGAGGACGCCGTCGCCCGCTACTTCGAGGCCTGGAACGCGGGTCCGGACGCGGTGGCCAAGGCGGTCGCCGCGGCCTGGACGGAGGACGGCGGCTACACCGACCCCCTGGCCGACGTGCGCGGCCACGAGCGGATCGCCGCCGTGATCGTGGCGGCGCACGAGCAGTTCCCCGGTTTCTCCTTCCGGCTGGCGGGCCCGGTCGACGGGCACCACGACACGGCGCGCTTCTCCTGGGAGCTGGTGAGCGACGCCGAGGAGGGCCTGGCGCCGGTGGCCGGGTTCGACGTGATCACCCTGGACGGCGAGGACCGCATCCGGTCGGTGTTCGGCTTCCTGGACCGGGTGCCCGCCGGGGCGTGAGCACCGGACGACGCGAAGACGGCGGTTCCGGAGGCGCCGTACGCCTCCGGAACCGCCGTGCGCGTCGCGTCCGGTCGCCGCCTAGCCCTGGACGATCTTGTCGATACGGGCCAGTTCGTCCGCGTCGAAATCCAGGTTCCCGATGGCCGCGACGCTGTCCTCCAGCTGCCGCGGGCTGCTCGCGCCGACCAGGGCCGAGGTCACCCTGCCCTGCCGCAGCACCCAGGCGAGGGCGAGCTGGGCCAGTGACTGGCCGCGGGACCCGGCGATCTCGTTCAGGCCGCGCAGCTTGCCGACCAGTTCCTCGGTGACCGCGTCGGAGTTCAGGAAGGGGCTGTCGCTCGCGGCCCGCGAGTCCTCCGGGATGCCGTTGAGGTAGCGGCCGGTCAGCAGGCCCTGCTCCAGCGGGGAGTAGGCGATGGAGCCGACTTCCAGTTCGTCGAGGGCGTCCAGCAGTCCGCCGGTCTCGGGGCGGCGGTCGAGCATGGAGTAGCGCGGCTGGTGGATCAGCAACGGCGTGCCCAGCTCGGCGAGGATGCGGGCGGCCTCGCGGGTCTGCTCCGGCGAGTAGTTGGAGACGCCGACGTAGAGCGCCTTGCCCTGCTGCACCGCCGTGTGCAGGGCGCCCATCGTCTCCTCCAGCGGAGTCTTCGGGTCGGGGCGGTGCGAGTAGAAGACGTCGACGTACTCCAGGCCCATCCGTGACAGGCTCTGGTCCAGGGACGACAGCAAGGACTTGCGCGAGCCCCACTCGCCGTACGGTCCGGGCCACATCAGATAGCCGGCCTTGGTGGAGATCACCAGCTCGTCGCGGTACGGCGCGAAGTCGGCCTTGAGGGCCTCGCCGAGCGCGGACTCGGCGGAGCCGGGGGGCGGACCGTAGTTGTTGGCGAGGTCGAAGTGGGTGACGCCCAGGTCGAAGGCGCGGCGCAGGATGGCGCGCTGGTTCTCGACGGGGCGGTCCGGGCCGAAGTTGTGCCACAGGCCGAGCGAGAGCGCGGGGAGCTTCAGGCCGCTGCGTCCGGTGCGCCGGTAGGGCATCTCCGCGTAGCGGTCGGGGTGTGCGGTGTACAACGCGACTCCAGAGGGGTTGGCCCCCGAGGTACGGGGCTTGGGTGGAACCGTCCTCCACTCTCGCGTGACCTGCGTGCAGTGGTCCAACAGAAGAATCCGATGGGATTGCGCGGTTAGGCTTCTGAGTCATGGAACTGCGTCATCTCCAGCATTTCGTGGCGGTCGCCGAGGACCAGCACTTCACCCGCGCGGCGGAACGGCTGCTGGTGTCCCAGTCCGGGCTGTCGGCGTCGATCCGGGCGCTGGAGCGGGAGCTGCGGGCGCCGCTGTTCGTGCGTACCACCCGCCGGGTGACGCTGACGGAGGCCGGGCGGGCGCTGCTGGAGGAGGCCCGGCGGATCCTCGCCCAGGTGCGCTCGGCGCACGAGGCGGTCGCCGCGGTGCAGGGGGTGCTGCGCGGGACGCTGTCGCTGGGCGCCGAGCAGTGCATCGCCGGGGTGCCGGTGGCCCGGCTGCTGGCCGCGTTCCGGCGCGGCCACCCGGACGTGGAGATCCGGCTGCGGCAGGCGGGCTCCGGGGAGCTGGCCGAGGAGGTCGCCGCGGGGCGGCTCGACCTGGCCTTCGCGTACCGCACCCAGGCGGACACGGACCAGTTGCGCTCGGTGTCACTGGCGGGCGAGCCGATGACGGTGCTGTGCCACCCGGACCACCGGCTGGCGGCGGACGGCGCGGTGCTCACCCCGCACGACCTGGCCGACGAGGTGTTCGTCGACTTCCACCCCGACTGGGGTCCGCGCCGCGTGACCGACGCCGTCTTCGCCGCGGCGGGCGTGCGGCGGACCGTGCCGCTGGAGGTGAACGACGTGCACGGGCTGCTCGACCTGATCGACGAGAACCTCGGCATCGCGGTCGTGCCGCGGCACTTCCGCCACAAGCGGGCCGCCCTCACCTCGCTGCCGCTCAAGGACGCCGACGGCACGGAGTACGAGACCATCGCGCTGCTCCCGTCCGCGCGGGCGACCAGCCCGGCGGCGCGGGCGCTGATGGGGTTGCTGGAGACGGGAAGCGCGTGAACGGGGGGCGCGGGCGGGCGGACTGCGCGATGGTGGACGCATGCATGCGAAGGACATCCTCATCGAGGGCTACGGCCGCATCCAGGAAGAAGTCCACGCCGCCGTCGAGGGCCTGGACCCCGACGGCCTGAACGCCCGCCCCGCCGCCGGCGCCAACTCCGTCGCCTGGCTGGTCTGGCACCTCACCCGCGTCCAGGACGACCACGTCGCCGACGCCTTCGGGCTCGACCAGGTGTGGCTCACCGGCGAGTGGGAGAAACGCTTCGGCCTGGGCCTGCCCCGCCGCGACACCGGGTACGGCCACAGCCCAGCCGAGGTCGCGAAGGTGCGGGTCGACTCGGGCGAGCTGCTGACCGGCTACTACGACGCCGTGCACGAGCAGACGCTCACGGCCCTGCGTTCCCTGACCGCGAAGGACCTGGAGCGGGTCGTCGACGACAACTGGGATCCGCCGGTCACGCTCGCCGTGCGGCTGGTCAGCGTCCTGTCCGACGATCTCCAGCACGTCGGACAGGCCGCCTATGTGCGCGGGCTCGTTCAGAGCGCGGAGGCGTAGGCCGGCAGGACCACGTCCTCGATGAGGGCGGTGCGCTCGTCGAAGGGGACGAAGGCGCTCTTCAGGGCGTTCACCGTGACCGTGCGCAGGTCCTCGACGCTCCAGCCCGCCTGCTCGACCAGCAGGGACATCTCGCGGGTCATCGTCGTGCCGGACACGAGGCGGTTGTCGGTGTTGAGGGTGACGCGGAAGCCGAGGTCCTTGAGCGCGGTGATCGGGTGCTCGGCGATCGAGGTCGCGGCACCGGTCTGGAGGTTGGAGGTCGGGCACATCTCCAGGGCGATGCGCCGGTCGCGCACCCAGGCGGCGAGCCGGCCGAGCTTGCCCGCCGCGAGGTCCGGGATGTCGTCGGTGATGCGCACGCCGTGGCCAATGCGCTGGGCGCCGCACACCTGGAGGGCCTGGTGGATGCTGGGCAGCCCGTGCGCCTCCCCGGCGTGGATGGTGAAGGGCACGTTCTCGCGACGCAGGTGCTCGAAGGCGTCGAGGTGGTCGGCGGGCGGGAAGCCGTCCTCGGCCCCGGCGATGTCGAAGCCGACGACCCCTGCGTCCCGGAAGGCGACGGCGAGGTCGGCGGCCTCGCGGACCCGGTCGAACATCCGCATGCCGCAGAGCAGGGTGCCGACCCGGACCGGCGTCCCGGCGGCGGCCGCCTTGGCCATGCCGGCGGCGAGACCCTCCTGGACGGTCTCCACGACCTCCCTCATCGACAGTCCGCCCCTGGTGTTCAGCTCGGGGGCGTAGCGGACCTCGCCGTAGACGACGCCGTCGGCGGCGAGGTCCAGGACGTACTCCTCGGCGGTGCGCAGCAGCCCCTCGCGGTTCTGCATCACGGCGAGGGTGTGCTCGAAGGTGGCGATGTAGCGCACCAGGTCACCGGAGTTGGCGGCCTCGTAGTACCAGGCGGCCAGCTCGTCGGGGTCGGTGGTGGGCAGGGTGTGGCCGACGCTCCGCGCCAGCTCGACGACGGTGGCGGGACGCAGGCCGCCGTCGAGGTGGTCGTGCAGGACCGCCTTGGGGAGGCGGCGGAGGGTCTCGGTGTCTATGCGCGTAGATGACATGTGCGGAGGTTCCTCGACGGTTCTGAGGGGACGATCAGGGGGCGACGGGCTGGAGCAGGTCCCAGCGATTGCCGTACAGGTCCTGGAAGACGGCGACCGAGCCGTAGGGCTCGTGCCGGGGCTCCTCCAGGAAGGTCACGCCCGCCGCGGTCATGCGGGCGTGGTCGCGGGCGAAGTCGTCGGTGTGCAGGAAGAATCCGACGCGCCCGCCCGTCTGGTCGCCGACCCGGGCCCGCTGGGCCTCACCCTTGGCGCGGGCCAGCAGCAGAGCGGTGCCCGCGTCCGGGCCGCCGGGCTCGACGACGACCCAGCGGGAGCCGTCGGGCCGGGGCGTGTCCTCGGCGAGGCGGAAGCCGAGGGCCTCGGTGTAGAAGCGGATCGCCTCGTCGTAGTCGTCGACGACGAGGGCGACCAGGGCGATGCGTGTCATCGGCACCTTCCGGGACGGGCGATTGACGGGAGAGGTTATACGTAAAACCCCCCGGACGCCAAGTTCGGTTGCGCGCGAGTGCGGCGCAGGAAGCGCCGTTGAGATCGATCATGGTCGGTCGGCGCACGGGGTGCGGCCGTCGTCCGTATCGCACGGCGAAAGCCGTCGATCAGAGGCAGCGGCATCGGTAGGTTCGAGATCCGACGTGATCTCCTCTCCGACATGGAGGAACAGTGCTCGAAGACATGACTGCCGTGGTGACGGGCGGGTCCCGGGGAATCGGCCGGGCGATCGTCGAACGCCTGTGCAGCGACGGGGCGGACGTGGTCTTCAACTACTCCACCGGCGAGGAAGCCGCAGCCGACGTCGTCCGCACGGTCCGGGCGAACGGCGGCGAGGTCCGAGCGATGCGGCTCGACCTGAGGGAACCGGATGCCGCCGAGCGGCTGATGGAGGACGCCGAAGCGCATCTCGGCAGCGTGGACATCCTGGTCAACAACGCGGCGACGTCCTTCACTCCGGCCCCCCTCGCCGAGACCGAGGCGGAGGTGTTCGACGGCGTGCTGGCGGCCAACACCAGGTCGGTCTTCTTGACGATGCGCTACGCGGCCAGGCGGATGCGCGACGGCGGGCGGATCGTGAACATCTCCACCCTGAACACCGTACGGCCCGTGCCGGGCATCGGGCCGTACGCTGCCAGCAAGGGCGCGATCGAGCAACTGACCGCGGTCGCCGCCCGGGAGCTCGGGCCGCGGGGCATCACGGTCAACACCGTCTCGCCCGGCGCGACCGATACCGACCTGCTCCGTGGAACCAACCCCCCGGAGGCTCTCCAAGCGGTCGTCGGCATGACGCCGCTCGGCCGGCTGGGGCAGCCGTCCGACGTGGCCGATGTCGTCGCGTTCCTCGTGGGTCCGGGCGGCGGGTGGATCACAGGCCAGAACCTGCGGGCGACTGGCGGACTGGCATGACGCCCAACCGTCGCTCCCGTCCTTCTGGTGCGGAGGTCCGACGGAAAATCCGGGGACCGGACGGCCGCGCGCTGCTACCGTCGGGCCGCGTGAGCTGGCTACCCGATGACTTCGTCCATCCCGTCCTGGTACCGCTGCCGGGCGGTGATCACCACCTGCGGCCGATCCGGGAGACGGACACCCCGCTCGACTATCCGGCGGTGATGGGTTCGCGCGAGCGGCTGTGGACCGTCTACGGCCCGGCCTGGGGCTGGCCCGCGGCCACCATGACCTACGAGGCGGACCGGGCCGACCTGTTGCGGCACGAGAAGGAGATCGCCGCACACCAGTCCTTCAATTACGCGCTGTTCGACACGGCGGAGACGGCTCTGCTCGGCTGCGTCTACATCGACCCACCGGAGAGGGCCGGCGCGGACGGCGACATCTCCTGGTGGGTGGTGGACGAGCTGGTGGACAGCACGGTCGAGCGGGCCCTCGACGCGCTGGTACCGCAGTGGATCGCCGCCGACTGGCCCTTCGAGCGGCCGCGCTTCATCGGCCGCGAGATCTCCTGGTCGGACTACCTCGCCCTGCCGGGCATCCCGACGGTTCAGTAGCTTCTGCCGTACCGCCGCGGGACTTGGTGACCGATTGCCTCCTCCTCGCCTTCGCGGGAAGGCTGCCCGAGAGGGGCGGTCCGGAGACGTGATCGCCCGATGACCGAAGCTGAGGGATCTCGCCCCTCCGTCCGGCGCCATCGTGACTTCTGCTGCCGTGGGGTAGTCAGACGGTCAGCGAGGTGGGGTCGCAGATCCGTGAGGGGCTCGGCCACGTCACCCGTGATCCCGTACTGCGCGACTCCGTCGCGTTCAACGGCACGGCCAACACCTCAGTGATCCATGGTGGAGAGCCTGGGTCCGGTGTTCCTCATCCGCACGCTGCGCCTGGAGGAGGGCCCCGGGCTCTCGCTGTCACGGCCTGGCAGTGCGTCGGTCAGCCCGTACGCGCTCCGTCGAGCCGCGCCAGGTCCGCGCCGGTGAGGCGCAGCGCGCCCGCGGCGACGTTCTCCGCGAGGTGGTCCGGGTCGCCGGTGCCGGGGACGGCCAGCACATGCGGGCCCTGGTGCAGGGTCCAGGCGATCCTGACCTGCGCGGAGCTCGCCCCGTGCGCCCGGGCCACCGCGCGCACCTCCTCCTCGTGGTCGGTGCCGGCACCTCGCGGCCCGGCCTCGCCCGCGATGGCGTAGAACGGCACGAAGGCGATGCCCTGGGCGCGGCACTGGGCGAGGAGCGCGTCGGTGGCGGGGTCGTGGAAGCCGAGACCGTACCGGTTCTGGACGCTCACCACCGGGGCGATGGCCTGCGCCTCGGCGAGGTGCCGGGGCTCCACGCCGGAGAGGCCGAGGTGGCGGATCAGTCCCGCCGCGCGCAGTTCGGCCAGGGCGCCGAAGTGCTCGGCCACCGAGTCCTGGCGCATGCGGCGCAGGTAGACGACGTCGAGGTGGTCGCGGCCGAGCTGGCGCAGGTTCTCCTCGACGTGGGCGCGCAGGTCCTCGGGGCGGGCGGAGGTGCCCCACTCCCCCGACCAGTCGCGGTACGGGCCGACCTTGGTGGCGATCACCAGGTCGTCGGCGTAGGGGGCGAGCGCGCTGTTGATCAGTTCGTTGGCGGAGCGCAGGGAGGAGAAGTAGAAGGCGGCGGTGTCGATGTGGTTGACGCCGAGTTCGACGGCCCGGCGCAGTACCGCGAGGGAGCGTGCGCGGTCGCTCGGAGTGCCGAGGTGGAAGGCGGCGCTGCCCGTCAGCCGCATCGCGCCGAAGCCGACGCGGCGGACGGGCAGGTCGCCGAGGTGCCAGGTGCCGGCGGACTCCGCGGTGATCGTTTCCGAGGTCATCGGCGGAGTTTCGCACACCCGGGCGGCGTCAGCAGTACAGGTTGCCGCCCGGGGAGACGCCGAGGATCTGGGCGAACTGCTGGTACTTGGTGACGCGGCTCTGGACCTGGGCGGGGTTCTTCCCGTCGCACTCCAGCGAGCCGTTGATGGAGCGGATGGTCTGGCCGAAGCCGGCGCCGTTGACCATCGCGTTGTGCGGGGTCATGGTGCCGGGCCCGGACTGGGTGTTCCAGTACCACAGGCCGGTCTTCCAGGCTACGGCCGCGTCGTTCTGCACCAGCCAGGGGTTGCCCAGCAGGTCGATGCCGAGCGCGTCGCCCGCGGCCTTGTAGTTGAAGTTCCAGCTGAGCTGGATCGGTCCCCGCCCGTAGTAGGCGGCCTGGCCCGCCGGGCAGCCGTAGGGCTGGTTCCAGTCGCAGTAGTGCGGGTAGTTGGCGGTGTTCTGCTCGACGATGTACACCAGGCCGCCGGTCTCGTGGCTGACGTTGGCGAGGAAGGCCGCGGCCTCCTGCTTCTTGGTGGTGTCGCTGCCGGTGTTGGCGAAGCCGGGGTAGGCGCTGAGCGCGGCGGTCAGGCCGCTGTAGGTGTAGAAGGAGTTCCGGCCCGGGAACATCTGGTTGAACTGGGCCTCGCTGACCACGAAGTTGCCGACCGGCGTCTGCGAACCGCCGTCACAGGCGTACGGGTCCCAGTACCAGGTGCTGATGAGCGGGTCGTAGCCCGGGTTGGCGTGCTCGGCGATGTAGGCCTTGCCGTCGGTGTAGCGGACGATGTCGCCGGTGTTGTAGTTCGCGTCGGCCGACCAGGCGGGGTAGCTCGAACACGAGGCGGCGGAGGCCGCGTTGGCGGGCATGAGCAACGGCACTGCGCCGGCGAGGGCGAGAGCGGTCACCACGGCGGATATACGGCGCCTCGACACAGGTCTGTCTCCTTCTGCGGAGCACGGCCGCTCCCGTACAGGGGCAGGGTGGGGCGCGGAACCTGTGCGCACGTGCCGGTCGGACCGGCCACGGCGTGGGGGCGGCCGTGGAGGGGGGTGTGGAGGCATACTCAACCGCTTTGGTCTGTACCAGTCAAGGGTGTAGACCAGTTCAACTTGCGTTCAGGGCACCGGAGTACGACGCCTTGCGGACGGGCGCCCCGGCGACGACGTCGGGACGGGCGAACAGTCCGGCGGACTCGGTGATCGCGGGGTGCCCGAGGTCCGCGCCGAGCAGCGCCTGTACGGGGAGGACGCGGACGTCGAGTGGGACCATCTCGTGGCCCTGGGCGGTCGGCCGGCCGCCAGGGTTCTCTTTTCGGGACGGCGGACGCGGCGGAACGCCGGGCGACGGGTGGGCGCCGCGGCCGGGTCGGGCGGCGCGGAGCGGCGGGACCGGGCGGCGTGGAGCGGCACGCACAGGGGGGCGCCCGACCGATGCGGCGTCGGGAGATCCCCTGCCCTCACCACTACACATAAGGGAGAAATAAGAGCAGAATGCACTTATGCGGCGCTACCGCACACCGCATTCGAAGCGGTCGGCCCTGCAAGTCAAAGGAGACGACTCATGGCCAACGTCTCGCACTCCCGAGGTGACATCACCAGCCACCCGGACGCCCCGGAAATGCAGGCGCGCTACGCGCGCGTGCTCGGTGGCCGCGACGTGGCACTCGTGGACGGGCCGGTGTTCCTGCTCGGCCTCTACTGTGCCGTGTCCCCGTGGATACTCCACTTCACCACCAGCCAGCCCTCCCTGGTGGCCCACAACCTGATCGTGGGCGTCGCCATCGGTCTGCTGGCCCTCGGGTTCACCCGCGCCCCGGAGCGCATGTACGGCCTCAGCTGGGCCATGTGCGCGATCGGAGTCTGGATGATCATTTCGCCCTGGATCGTGGGCTCGAGTCCGGACGCCGGTGTCATCTGGAACAACATCGTCATCGGCGCCCTGGCCCTGCTCCTGGGCATGGTCTGCGCCGGTACGGCGGCGCGGAGCGCCCCACGCAGGCCCTAGACGCACCGGAAGGAAGCGGCACGGGCCGGTCCCGCACCCGCGGGCCGGCCCGTCGCCCGTGCCGCCTCCGACGGACTGCACCCGCCCGCAGCGGGCAGACGCATCCCTGCGGGGGTCTCGGCGGAGAGGGGTGGAGATGGAGATCGACGGCATTGTCAGCGCCATCGTCATCGGCGTCGTCATCGGCGTGCTGGGCCGGCTGGTCGTGCCCGGCCGGCAGCGCATCGGCGTCGTGTGGACGATCCTCGTCGGCATCGTGGCCGCGCTCGTCGGATCGTGGGTCGCCTCGGCGTTCGACGTGGCCGACACGGACGGCGTCGACTGGGTCGAGTGGCTCATCCAGATCGGCCTGGCCGCGGTCGGCGTGGCCGCGCTGGACCGGCCCCGGTCGCGCCCGGGCCGTTGAGGGCCTGACCGTCACCTGCTGCGGAGCCACGCCTCGTACCAGGTGACGGTCGCGTCCAGGGTGTCCGCCAGCGGCGTCGGAGCCGCCTCGAAGAACCGCTCGAAGGCACCGGAGTCCATGATCTGCGCCTCCGTGTGCTGGTAGAACATCTCCTCGTACTCGGCCATCAGCTGTTCGTCGAAGGGGCCGAAGGGGCGGGGCCGTTCCAGGACCACGACGTTCAGCGGGCGGCCCACGCGCTTCTCGATCAGCGCATGGATCTCGCGCGTGCTGACGGCGGGCGCGGTCGGCAGGTGCCAGACACGGCCGTCCCCGTCGGGACGCTCGCCGAGGGTGGCGAGAGCGGCCGCCACGTCCTCGATGCCGGTGTAGCTGTGCGGCAGATCGATGTTCCCCATGGCCACGACGTCCCCGCCGGTGAGGGCGCCGGGGAAGACGGCCGCACCCAGGGACGAGTTGAGCACGCCGGGCCCGACGAAGTCGGCACTGCGGCCGAGGACCACGCGGGCCCGGCCGGACCGGTGGGCGGCGAGGTACCGCTCGTCCAGTTCGGCACGCATCCGGCCCTTGCGGCTGGTGGCCTTCCAGGGGCTGTCCTCGGTCATCACCGCTCCCCCGGTCTCGCCGTACGGGTAGACCGTGTCGAGCACCACCAGCCGGGCGCCGCTCTCCTCGACGGCGGCCAGGACCGCCTCCTGGACCCGGGGCATCACCTCCACCTGGAGGTGGTAGGCGACGTTGACGCAGTGGTACACGACGGCCGCGTCGCGTATGGCGGCACGGGCACCGTCGGCCGTGCCCACGTCGGCGGGGAACCGCTCGACGCCCTCGACGGCGGGACCGGCGGCCCTGCGGTCCACCAGGCGGACGGGGTGACCCCGGCGCACCAGCTCACGGGCGAGCGCGGTGCCGGCGGGACCTGATCCCAGGACGACGTGCGGGGCGGGCGGCTGCGGGGTGGCGGCGGACATGACGCTCCTCTTGCCTTGAATCGCTACGGGTACTTGCTTCCGTTAGAGACTCTAACGCCAGCGATTATGGATAGCAAGATGGTCGAGCCGGGGCGACATAGGCTGGCCGGAAAAGATCACGTCACGAGGAGGGCGGTGCGCCATGGTCGTGAAGGACACCGAACTGCCACACCTGCGCCGTTGTGTGGAGCTGGCGGCCCAGGCGCTGGAGGCCGGCGACGAGCCGTTCGGATCGGTGCTGGTGGGCGCGGACGGCTCGGTACTGGCCGAGGACCACAACCGGGTGGCCTCCGGCGACCGGACCCGTCACCCGGAGTTCGAGCTCGCGCGCTGGTCCGCCGCCCGCCTGACTCCCGACGAACGGGCCGCGGCCACCGTGTACACGTCCGGCGAGCACTGCCCGATGTGCGCGGCCGCACACGCGTGGGTGGGCCTGGGGCGCATCGTCTACGTCGCCTCGTCGGAGCAACTGGCGGGCTGGCTGGAGGAGTTGGGCGTACCGGCGGCACCGGTGCGGCCGCTCCCGGTGCGGGAGGTGGCGCCCGGCGTGACCGTGGAGGGCCCGGTGCCGCAGCTCACGCGGGAGATCCACGCCCTGCACCGGCGCTTTTACGCGGGCCGCGCCTGAGCCGGGGGCACCCGCCCTGACGGCGCGGGTGCCCCCGGTCGACGCGGTCAGTCCCCGGAGCCCGGCCGGAAGCGCCGGTAGAGGACGGTTCCGCCCAGCACGAGCGCGGCGCCACCCGCGAGGGTGGGCAGGGTGCGGTCCGTCCCGGTGTGGGCGAGGGACACCTCTTCCCGGGGCGGGGCGGCGTGCGCCGACGGCCCGGGCCCGGCGCGCTCCTCCTCCGGGGCGGACGGCTCCGGCTCCGCCGGGGGCCGTACGGGCTCCGGGTGGTCGCCGGAGTCGTTCGTCGACTCGTTGCCGACGGCCGGGTTGCCGATGCCGACCACGTTGACGCTGTTGCCGCTGACGTTCACCGGGAGGTGCACCGGCAGCTGTACCCCGTTGCCGGAGAGCACGCCGGGCGAATCCTTTCCGCTTCCTTCGGCGGCCGCACCGCCGGACGTCGCCTCGGTCGCGCTGCCGGACGTACCGCCCGAGGCTCCCGCCGCCTGGTGCGACGCCCCCGGCTCGCCGGAGTCGGCGCAGCCGTTGCCCGTGGCCGGGTTGAGGAGCCCCACCACGTTCACGGTGTTGCCGCACACGTCGACCGGCACGTCCACCGGGAGCTGCACGGTGTTGCCGGAGATCAGCCCGGGCGAACCGGCCGCGGATCCCTCGGCGCCGGCCCCGTCGGACGCGAACGCCGCGTACGCCGGCATCGTCACGGCCAGCGCGCCTGAGGCGGCGACGGCGAGCACACCGTTTCGGGTAACCCTTCTCATGAGGCTCCCTGCCTTCCAGACATGGTCACGGGCAGTCGCCCGCACCGTCTAAAACGCGGGCGCACCATCCGAGTTATGGCTTATCGGTCTTTCACCCCATCGAGTGGGCGGTTCATCGAACAAGCGGCGCACGGCCCCGTGCGTTGCCGCCCGGAGGCGCCGGGTGCGCGGCCCGCTTATGGTGAGCGAGGGCGCCGACCACCGGTCCGCGACGGGGCGCCCGGGAGGCATCGATGCAGGCCAAGCTGGAGACTCGGCCCTCGGTCCGGCGCTGCGCGGTGACCGGAGCGCTCGGCCTGGCCCTGCTGGGTGCGGGGCTGCCCGCCGCCGCGAGCGGCGCGACCACCGCGACCACCGCGACCACCGCGACCACGCGGGACACCGGATCGGGCCTGTCCCGGTTCTACGACCAGCGGGTCGAGTGGACGGCGTGCGAGGGCACGGAGATGCCGAAGGACCTGCAGTGCGGCAAGGTCACCGTCCCCCTCGATTACTCGCGGCCCCGCGGCGGAACCCTCGACGTGGCCCTGGCCCGGTACCGGGCGACCGGCGACTCGCGGGGCTCGGTCCTGCTGAACTTCGGCGGCCCCGGCGGCTCCGGCATCAACGAACTCGCCCTGGGCGGCAAGGAGTTCATGCACCTCACCAACGGCTACGACGTGGTGACCTTCGACCCGCGCGGCGTCGGCCGGTCCTCCCCGGTCTCCTGCGGACCGGCCACCCTGAAGATCATGGAGGCGACGGACGGGGACGGGGGGATGACCGACCCCGAGGGCGTGCTGGAACGACTGCGGGATGCGGCGGCCGAGTGCGCCAAGTACTCCGGCCCCGTGCTGCCCCACATAGGCACGGTCGACGCGGCCCGCGACATGGACGTGATGCGCCGGGCCCTCGGCGACGACCGGCTCAACTACCTGGGCTTCTCGTACGGGACCCGGTTGGGGGCGGTCTACGCGGCGCGGTTCCCGGACAAGGTCGGCCGGATGGTCCTGGACGGCGTGGACACGCTGACGGAACCGCTGGCCGAACAGGGGCTGGCCGGGGCGCGGGGGCAGCAGACCGCGCTGGAGAACTTCCTCGACTGGTGCGTCGAGGACGTCGCCTGCCCGTTCGGCCAGGACGCCCGGGACGCCCGGGACCAGGTCGAGCGGCTCGTCGCCTCCCTCGACTCCGACCCGGTGCCGTCGGCGTTCGGCGAGCCCTTCACCGGGCAGGACATGGTCGGCGCGATCGGCCAGGCCCTGTACAGCCGGGAGTTGTGGCCCTCGCTGGAGCGGGCACTCGCGCAGTTGCTCGAGGACGGTGACACCCGCGGCCTGGAGGGCTTCTCGTCGGGCGGCGTCACCTTCCCGGTCCGGGCCGCGGTCCGTGCGCCGGTCCGGGGCGACAGGACGGCCGGCCTCACGGACGAGGAGGACGTCCCCATGGACAACCTTCCGGCCGCCCTGATGGCGATCAACTGCGCCGACGACCCCGACCGCCCCACCGCCGCCCAGGTCACCGCGTCCCTCGACCGGCTGCGCGCCCGGTACGAGGACGTCTCGCCGGTCTTCGGCCGGTACCGGCTCACCCAGGTGCTCATGTGCTACGGCAGGCCCAGGGGAACGGACTACATCCGGGACGACGTGAAGGACCTCGACACCGCGAGGATGCTCCTGGTCGGCACCCGCGGCGACCCGGCCACGCCGTACCGCTGGACGACGGAGACGGCGGACCGGCTCGGCCCCTCCGCCGTGGTCCTGGACAACCGGGGCGAGGGGCACACCGGCTACGCGTCGTCCAAGTGCGTGCACCGCAAGGTCGACGACTTCCTGCTGTACGGCT
The DNA here is from genome assembly GCF_033406955.1 of Streptomyces violaceoruber. Classification (NCBI taxonomy): domain Bacteria; kingdom Bacillati; phylum Actinomycetota; class Actinomycetes; order Kitasatosporales; family Streptomycetaceae; genus Streptomyces; species Streptomyces violaceoruber. The sequence continues at coordinate 581,988 of NZ_CP137734.1, forward strand.
CCCTGCCGCCCGACGGCAGCTCCTGCGGTCCCGAGTCCACCGGCGACGGGTCCGGCTGAGCGGCGACGGGCCGGACCGAGCCATGGTCCGCCCCGCATGCCCGATATGCCTTATATATGCGTGGAGCATATCGTGTTGACATGGAGCACGATCTGAGTCCCGCCACCCTCGCCGGACTGCGGCGCCCCCGCCCGTATCCGGCCGTGTCCGTACTGACGCCGACGCACCGCCGCGAGCCGGACAACGCCCAGGACCGGGTCCGGCTGCGCAACGCGGTCGCCGCGGCCAAGAAGCAGCTGGAGGAGGATCCGGCGGTCAGCCGTGACCGGCGCGCGGAGGTGTCCCTAGAGCTGGACCGGGCGCTGGCCGAGATCGACCTGACGTACGCCGAGGACGGTCTGGCGATCTTCGCCGCCCCGGGTGAGCACCAGGTCTGGACGCTCAGCCGTTCGGTGCCCGAGCGCGTGGTTCTCTCGGACACCTTCCTGACCCGCAACCTCGTCGCCGCGCAGGCGGCCGAGCGGCCGTTCTGGGTCCTGTCGGTCGCCGCCGACCGCGTCAAGCTGTGGAGCGGCGGCGCGGGCCGCGTCGTGGAGGAACACCTCGGCGGCTTCCCGCTCGACCGCCCGGCGGAGGACTTCGACCCCGAACGCCAGGAGCGGATCGGCGACGCGCCGAGCACCTTCCGCGACGAGGGCACCCGCAGGTTCCTGCGCGACACCGACGCCGCGATGGGCAGGATCCTGCGCGCCCACCCCCGGCCGCTGTACGTCACCGGCCCCGAGCCCGCCCTGTCCCTGTTCGAGGAGGCGGGCGCGCTCGCCTCGGACGCGGTGCTCGTCCCGCACGGCGGGCTCGCGCACGGCACCGCCGAGGCGGTGTGGCAGGCGGTGCGGCCCCTGCTCGAGAAGGAGGCGCGCGGATCGGTCGAGGCGGTGGCCAGGGAGCTGGACGCGGCCCGCGGCCGCAAGGACTTCGCGGCCGGGGTCGACGAGCTGTGGGAGAGCGCCCACACGGGCCGTGTCCGGCTGCTGGCCGTCGAGGAGAACTTCAAGGTGACGATGCGCGACGACGGCGAGCATCTGCTCCCGGCCGACGACGGCGACCTCGACGCCCGGGAGGACATCGTGGACGAGATCGTCGAACAGTGCCTGGAGACCGGCGCCGACGTCCGTTTCGTGCCGGACGGCGCGCTCGGGGACGTGGACGGCATCGCGGGGGTACTCCGCTACTGACGCCGGCCGCCGCACCCGCGGACCGGCCCGCCCCCGGCCTCTTGACGCGCGTGAAAGCCTGTTCGCCGTACACGTACCCGCTGCCGGCGGGTGCGCGGCGGACGACGAAGGAGCGGGCGCGGCGTGAGTGAACTTCTGGGTGTGGCGGTCCTGGGTGCGGGGCACATGGGTGCCGACCACATACGACGCGTCGACCAGGTGGTGAGCGGCGCCCGGGTCGCCGCGGTGGCGGACCCCGACGCCGAGCGGGCGAAGGAGGCCGTGGGCGGGATCGGCGGCACCGGCAGGATCACCGTCCACACGGACGTCGAGGCCGCGCTGGACGCGCCGGGTGTCGAGGCCGTCCTGATCGCCTCGCCCGGCGAGGCGCACGAGGAGGCTTTGCTGGCCGCCTTCGCCCGGGGGCTGCCGGTGCTGTGCGAGAAGCCGATGGTGCCGGACTCCGCGGGCGCGCTGCGCGTGGTGGAGGCCGAGGCACGCCTCGGCAGGAGGCTGGCGCAGATCGGGTTCATGCGGCGGTACGACGCCGAGTACCGGCAGTTGAAGTCCCTCCTGGACGGCGGGCGGCTGGGCCGGCCGCTGATGCTGCACTGCGTGCACCGCAACGTCTCCTCGCCCCCGCACTTCACCTCGGCGATGCTGATCAACAGTTCCGTCTCGCACGAGATCGACGCGGCCCGCTGGCTGCTCGGCCAGGAGCTGAGCGCGGTGACCGTGCTGCGTCCGCGTCCCTCGGCGGGTGCGCCCGAGGGCCTGCTCGATCCGCAGCTCGTGCTCTTCGAGACCGAGGGCGGCGCCGTGGTGGACGTGGAGGTCTTCGTCAACTGCGGCTTCGGCTACGAGGTGCGCTGCGAAGCCGTCTGCGAGGCGGGCAGCGCCCGGATCGGTGCGGCGCACACCATGATGGTCACGGCGGCGGGCGGCGCGCGGGAGGAGGTGCCGCAGGACTACCTGGTGCGGTTCGCGGACGCCTACGACCGCGAGGTGCAGAGCTGGGTCGACGCCACCCGCCGCGGCCTGGTCACCGGGCCGGGCACCTGGGACGGGTACGCGGCCGCCGCGGTCGCCGAGGCCGGGGTGCGGGCGCTGGACACGGGCGTGCGCACACCCGTCGACATGGCACCACGTCCGTCCCTTCACGACCGGGCATAGAACAAGAGTCCACCGAACACCAGGGCGACGACGCCTCCGAGCCCCGCTCCACCTCAAGTCCCGTAGGAGGTCTACGACTTCACCCGCACGCGGAGTACGCCGAACACGTACCCGAGTCACCCGGGGAAGACTGTGGCATATGCCGGAAGCACCACCGTATCGTGTGTCGCCGAATCCCTTACGAGGCATGGCGGGCTGTGCAACAGTCGTAACGGCCCTTCCGCCGGCCCCGGTTCCACCTCGGTCGTACCGTCAGCACATCGGAGTGCGTCATGTCGTCCCATCTCTCCGCGGACCACCCGGCCGCCCAGTCACCGGGACAGGGCTCGGTCGAGGCGCTCATATCGCAGACCCGGCGGCTGCGGGGCGACGTGGACGCGGTGCGGCGGGACAGCCAGGACGACACGACGGACCCCCGGGGGCGCTGGCAGCGCGCCCTGTACGACCTGGCACTGCACCAACTCACCGACCTCGACGCGCATCTGGCTCAGCTCCGGGACGGCCCGGCACCCGCGCCGCGCGCCGGTTCGCTGCTCAGCCGGGTCGGCAGCGCGGAGTGGAACCTGCTGACCGACGAGGCCGAGTGGTCCGCGGAACTCTTCCACATCCTGGGCCGCGACCCGGCGTCCGTCCCGCTCAGCCTCGACGAACTCCCGTCCCTGGTACTCACCGAGGACCGCCCGAAGCTCACCGCGATGGTCACGGACTGCCTCGTCGACGGCCGGCCCATCGACGGAGAGTTCCGCGTGGTGCGCCCCGACGGGAGCGTACGCACCGTGCACATGATGGGCGAGCCCGTCCTCGACGCCGACGGCAGCACCGCATCGATGTGGGCGGTGCTGCGGGACGTCGGCGAACTGCGCCGCAGTCAGCGGGCGGTGAGCGAGACCCGTGACTCGCTCCGGCGCCGTCCGGCGCCGCCCTGGCACGGTCTCCTGCGCTTCCCGGACGAGGGCCGGCCAGGCCTGGACCTGGCCGCGGCGCACCTCCCGCCGACGTCCGCGACGGGCCGGCGGTCCCGGGAGGGCGGGTGGTACGACGCGTGTCCGCTCGGCGCCGACGGCGAAACCCTGCTCACCGTGGGCGACTTCGGACTCCCGGAGGCCGATGCGTACGGCCCGGCGGTGCTGATCGGCGCCCTGCGCGGCCTGGCACTGGCCGGCACCCGGCCGGGACGACTGCGGGACCGGCTCGCCGAACTGCTCCGGGCCACCGCCCTGGCGCCGGTGGACGGCGCCGTGTACTGCGGCTACCGGCCGGACACCCACACCCTGACGTGGGCGCACGCCTCGGGCCCCGCCCCGCTGCTCTTCCGCGGCGGAACGGGGCGTGCGCTGTCCGGACCGGACGGGCCAGCGGGACAGGACGGACCGTCGGGAGAGGCCGAGGCGACCCTCGAAGCGGGCGACCTGCTCCTGCTGCACACCGGGGCAATCGAACCGGAGGCCGTGGAGCACCTCCTCACCCTGGCCCCCCGCCTGACCGCGGCGGATTCGGCCGGGGACGGTGTACGGCTGGTGACACGGGAGCTGGACGGGTTTCCGGGTCGTCAGGACGCCTGCGTTCTGATCGCCCGGGTGACGCCCTAGGTCCGCGAGCGCGGCGCGCCTACGCCGGCGCGACGGTGCCGCCCGGCCCCTTCCCCCTGGGTGCCTTGCCCTTGGGCAGCGCCAGCTTGATCTCCTCCCGCAGCTCCTGGATCTTCGGGTAACCGGCGTACTCGGCGGTGAGCCGGTACATCTGGCGCAGCCGGTCCCAGGTCCGCTGGGAGGAGTTCGAGCCCATCGACACCAGGGCCAGGCGCGCGTACCGGTCAGCCTGTTCGGGGTCGTCGGCGATGAAGCAGGCGGAGGCCATGGACAGGTAGTCGAAGATCTTCGACCGCTGCCGGCCGTCGATCCTGAGGGCCAGGGCCTTGTCCGCGTAGTGCTGGGCGTGCGCGGCGGCCCCCGGTTCGAACTCGGCGAGCGTCCGGTAGGCGAGGGCCTGCATGCCGTACAGGTCCTCCTCCTTGAACGTCTGCATCCAGTCCGGGGGCGGCACGTCCGCCTTGTCGGAGACGAAGAGGTCCTCGGCCCGTCCCAGGGTGCGGCGCATCGCCTGGCCCTTGCCCATGGAGGCCTGGGCCCAGGCCTCGATGGTGTACAGCATGGCCTTGGTGCGCGGCAGTACCTGCTCGCCGGAGCCGGACTGGGCGAGCTTCATGAGGTCCAGGGCCTCGTCGGGCTTGCCCAGGTGCACCATCTGGCGGGCCGCCCGGGACAGGGCCTCGCCCGCCCGCGGCCGGTCGCCGCCCTCGCGCGCGGCGTGCGCGGCGATGACGAAGTACTTCTGGGCCGTGGGTTCCAGGCCGACGTCGTGCGACATCCAGCCCGCGAGGACGGCGAGGTTGGCGGCGACGCCCCACAGGCGCCGCTGGAGATGGGGTGGGTGGTGGTAGGCGAGCATGCCGCCCACCTCGTTGAGCTGGCCCACCACGGCCTTGCGCTGGAGGCCGCCGCCCCGGGCGGCGTCCCAGGCACGGAACACCTCGACCGAGCGCTCCAGTTCCTCCACTTCCTGCGACCCGATGGGGGCGGCCTCGTAGCGGTCGAACCCGGCGGGGTCGGCGTGCAGGGGTTGGTGGAGGTCGGGGGCATCGGCCGCGAGGGCCGGGTCGGTGTGCAGCCAGTCGTGCATGGCGCTGCTGAGTGCGGAGCCCGCGGCGAGCGCGGCGCCCGCGCCCACCAAGCCGCGTCGGTTGAGCATGAGGTCCATTCCCGTGAATTCGGTGAGGACCGCCGCAGTCCGCTCGGGCGCCCACGGCACGCCGTCGGGATGCTCTTCGCTCCCGTCGTGTGGCCGTTTCCCCGCACGCCCGTGCCGGACCAGACCGAGGTCCTCGATGGTCACGACACGGCCGAGACGCTCGGTGAACAGAGCCGCCAGCACCCGCGGCACCGGATCGCGCGGGATCTCTCCCATGTCGATCCACCGCCGCACCCGCGAGGTGTCGGTCGCCAGCTGGGGGTGGCCCATGGCCGCCGCCTGCCGGTTGACCAGCCTCGCGAGCTCGCCCTTGGACCAGCCGGCCAGGCCGAACAGGTCCGACAGACGGGTGTTGGGTTCTTTGCTCACTACAAGCCCCCAGGTTCTCGGCTGAGTTGACAGTAGCCCCGTGCGGGTTGCCGGGCGACTATTCGCCACCGTTCGCCAGGGTGCGCCAGATGGTGTGCCACGGGCGGCCGGGTGTCAGGTAGGAATGCGCCACCCCGACCCGGTCGCCGCGGGGGTACTCCCCAGGGTGGCCCCCGGCGGCCGGTCGGGCGGCGCGACGGCTTTCGGAAGACGTGCCGCCCCCGGTATCGAACGGACCGGACCGGCACCCCTCTTCAGGCAGGCACAGCAGGCACACGAAGGGATCTGTCTCGCCCATGTACGCAGCATCGTCCTCCGTGTCCGCCCCGCAGCGCGCGCTGCACCCCCGCCCGACGGCGGGCGGCGGCCCCTATCTCGCCCCAGCGCGTCCGGCGGCCCCGGTGCTCGGGGCCGGCAGGGCGCGGCTCGGCGCGGGGCCCGGCACCCAGCCGCTCAGCGGGAGAATCGACCTGTCCGGCCCCCAGGGGGCCCAACTGCGCACGGCGATCGCCGCCGTGCACCGGATCTGCCCCGAGTTCTCCCCCGTGCAGGTGCTGCGGCGCAGCGGACGCTCCGTGCTCCTGGTCGGAACGACCGGGCGCAGCACGGCGGTGGCCAAGTGCTTAGTGGACCACTCCCCCGCCTGGGCGGAACGCAGCCGGCACGAGATAGGGGCATACCGCTCGTTCGTCCGGCAGCGCCCTCCGGTGCGGGTGCCGAGGCTGATCGCGGCGGATCCGGACAACGGCACGCTGGTCATCGAGCGGATGCCCGGAAGGGTGGCGGCGCTGCAACGGCATCCCCTGGAGGCCCCGCCGCGGGCGGACATCAGGGCGGCGATCGGAGCGGTCTGCCGGCTGAACGCCTGGCGGCCCCCGGCCGGCACCTTCGACGCCCCACTGGACTACGCGGCCCGCATCTCCCGCTACCACGAGCTGGGGCTGCTCACCGACCGGGACCTGGGCGACCTGCAGAAGCTGCTGCACGGCATCGCCCACGCGGGCGGGCGCCAGGGCATGGGCCAGTTCTGCCACGGTGACGCGCTGCTGTCCAACGTCCTCATGTCCCCGGCCGGTCCGGTGCTGGTGGACTGGGAGCACGCGGGCTGGTACCTGCCGGGCTACGACCTGGCCACGCTGTGGGCGGTCCTCGGGGACGCTCCGGTGGCCCGCCGTCAGATCAGCCAGATCGCCCAGTCGACGGGCACGGCCGCGCGCGACGCGTTTCTGGTGAACCTGATGCTCGTACTGACCAGGGAGATCCGTACGTACGAGACGGCCGTGCAGCGTTCGATGCACGACCCGGTCGGGGCGGCGACGGGACCGGCCCATCCGGGTGCCGCGCCGACCGGCGAGGAACAGCGGCTGCTGCTGCGCCGGTTGCACGACGACTGCCAGCTGGCCCGGCGGGCCGTGCGGGCGGCGGTCGGCACGCGCTGACGGGACGGCGCGAGAGGACGACGGTGCGCGGTGTGCCCCTCCGACCGGGGGGCGCACCGCGCTTTTCGTGTCCGTCCGCCCGGGTGTGCGCCGGGGCCACAGGTGTACGCCACTGACGCCCCGCAGGCCCGCGGGCCGTCGCCACGAAACTCGCCGAACCCCTTGCTGACGTGGGAAATCACCGCCATGACGGCATGATTGACGGATCGTCGGACCGCCGGGTACGACTGACCCAGCCCGGCCCCGCACGTCCGTCACGTCCCCCCACGCCCGACCGTCACAGGAGGCCGTTTTGCGAGGATCCCCCGTCGTGCCCGCCCTGGCCACCGCGGCACTGCTGCTGCCACTGCTCGGCGCGGCCCCGTCGGCCGCCGCTCCCACGGCCGCGCCACCCGCCCCGGACCGACTCCAGCGGGCGTTCGCCACCGCGGCGGCCGAGTACCACGTGCCGCAGAGCGTTCTGCTCGGCGTCTCCTACCTCCAGTCCCGCTGGGACGCGCACGGCGGCGCGCCGAGCGTGACCGGCGGCTACGGCCCGCTGCACCTCACCGACGCCCGTACGGCCCTGGCCGGGGCGTCGCACCACGGCGGGGGCTCGGAGGACCCGCGCGGCGACGACGCGCGCGCCGCGCTGCACCCGGCCGGCGGTGCCACCACACCGTCCGACGACCTACCGGCCCGGCTGACCACGCTGCCGAGAGCCGCCGAGCTGACCGGAATGAGCCCCGAGGCGCTGCGCACGGACCCGGCCGCGAACGTGGCCGGCGGTGCGGCACTGCTCGCCGCCGCGCAGCGCGACCTGGGTGAGCCGCTGAGCGCGGACCCGGCGGACTGGTACGCGGCGGTGGCCCGTTTCTCCGGCGCGGAGGACTCCGCGACGGCGGCGGCGTACGCGGACGACGTCTACGAGGTCATCCGTACGGGTGAGCGGCGCACCACGGACGCCGGCCAGCGGGTCTCGCTGGCCGCCCGCCCCGGCGTGGCGCCGGACGTCTCACGGCTGGACGGCGCGGGCCTGCGCGCCGCCTCGGCCGCCGGCACGGAGTGCCCGAGGTCGGTGTCCTGCGAGTGGGTCCCGGCCCCGTACGAGGAGTTCGGCGACGGCGACTACGGCAACCACGACCTGGGCACCCGGCCGGCCTCCCAGCGGATCCGCTACATCGTCGTGCACGACACGGAGGGCACCTGGAACGGGGTCCTCAACATGGTCCAGGACCCCACCTATGTGTCCTGGAACTACACGTTGCGCTCCACCGACGGCCACATCGCCCAGCATGTGAAGGCGAAGGACGTCGCCTGGCACGCGGGGAACTGGTACGTCAACGCGAAGTCGATCGGTCTGGAGCACGAGGGTTTCCTGGCGGAGCCGGACGCCTGGTACACGGAGGCGATGTACCGGTCGTCGGCGCGGCTGGTGAAGTACCTGGCGAAGAAGTACGACATCCCGCTGGACCGGCAGCACGTCCTCGGCCACGACAACGTGCCCGGCACCACGACGGCGACCATCCCGGGCATGCACACCGACCCGGGCCCGTACTGGGACTGGCGGCACTACTTCCAGCTGCTCGGCCGGCCCATCCAGCCGACCGCCGGGAAGAAGTCCTCCCTGGTGACGATCCGCCCCGACTACGACGCCAACCGCCCCGGGTACACCGGTTGCGAGACGGCGGGCGAGCCCTGCGCGCCGCACGGCTCCAGTGAGGTCCGGCTGTACTCCGACCACGACGTGAACGCGCCGCTGATCAGGGACGTCGGCCTCGGCACCACCCCCACGACCGGGGTGAACGACCTGTCCTCCCGGGTCTCCACGGGCCAGCAGTACGCGGTGGCCGACCGCTGGGGCGACTGGACGGCCATCTGGTACCTGGGGCAGAAGGCGTGGTTCCACAACCCCGGGAAGAGCCCAGCCGCGGTACCCGCCTCGGGACGCGTGATCACTCCGAGGAAGGGCCTGGCGAACGTCCCGGTGTACGGGCGCGCGTACCCGGAGAAGGCCGCCTACCCGGCGGGCGTGCCCGCCCAGGCGGTGTCACCGCTGCCGTACACGCTGCCCGCGGGACAGAAGTACGTGGTCGGTGAGAAGGTGCCCGGCGAGTACTACTACGCGGTCACCTTCGACGAGGCGTCCCACCGGGTGGTGACGGGCAAGGACCAGTACTACGAGATCCAGTACGGCCACCGGGTCGCGTATGTGCGCGCCGCCGACGTGACGGTCTCCGCGGCCCGGTAGCCCGCTGCCGGGAGCCGGGTCTCAGCCCTGCTGGAAAAGCTCCGCCGGGAGCGGCTTCAGCAGGGCGTACAGGTCGTCGGTGATGGGGCGGTCCCAGGCGGCGATGGTCACCAGGACGCCGTCGCTGCGGTCGAACTGGACGCAGGAGATCCGGCTCTCGGAGAGCTTGAGGCGGCGCACGATGAGCAGGTTGTCGCCCTGCATCACGGGGACGTCCTCGGCGCCGACGACCGTGATCTCCTCGTCGTTCTCCAGCGCGAGCAGCAGCTGGGCCACCTCGAAGGGGATCTCTCCCTCGGGGACCTCGCGGGCCGGTGAGCCGTCCGGGAGGTTGCCGATGATCATCGCGGGGCCGCGGCCGCCGAACAGGTCGTAGCGCAGGAAGACGCCCTGACAGCTGCCGTCGGGCGCGGGCAGCAGACCGGCGCCGAGATTGCCGGGCCAGTCGCCCGGGTCCATGGCCAGTACGTCGAAGTCGGGCCCGGCGGGCGTGGCGCTGCGGCGGCGGAGGAACGACATGCCGCCATGGTACGTGGCCGGGGGCCGGGAACGGCGTGCGGGCAGCGGCCCGGCCGGGCTACCCGGTCCGCCGCTGCCGGTCCTGGTGGCGGGCCACCCTGGCCCGGTTGCCGCAGGAGGGCTTGCACCACTCCTGCCGGGGGTGCTCCTTGAGGAAGTAGCGCACGCAGCGCGGCGCGTGGCAGGCCCGCAGCCGTTTCAGGTCGGGACCCGCGAGGAAGCCGATCACGGCCTGGGCGAGGGCGGCCGCGAGGTCGGCCCGTACGCCCTGCGCGGGGGCGGCGCGCACGACGGGCTCGGCGGCGTCGGCCCAGGCGAGGACGGGGACCGTCGGGGTGCGGGCGGCGGCCTCGTTCAGGAGCCGCAGGGCCTGGGGCACGGGCAGCAGCCGGGCGGCGTCGGCGGGGCTCGGCTCGCCGGGGCGCACGGCGCGGGCGAAGAGGGCGCGGGCGGCGGCCCGTACGTCGCGTACGGCGGCCAGGGTGGACGCGTCGGCCTCGAAGACCTCGGCGTCCGGCACCACGCCGGGGTGTGCCCCGGCCCAGGCGGTGAGCCCGGCCGGGTCGGCCAGTTCGTCGGCGACGCCGCCCTGCCCGTCGTGCCTGAGGGTCAGCGCCAGGTCGAGCGCGATCCGGGTGTCCCTGCTGGGCGAGTCCTGCATGCGGCCGATGATAGGCACGCCGGGTCCGGCGGGGTGTCACTCCTGCGGGGGAGCGGGCGGCACCACCGCGATCGGGGCGGCGGCGTGCAGCAGTACGGCGTGGGTGACCGAGCCCATCATCCGGGCGGGGGCCAGCAGGCGCCGGCGGTGCCGGCCGACGACGATCAGGTCGGCGTCCTTGGAGGACGCGACCAGGTTTCCGGCGGCGTCGCCGGGCACCGCGTGGGTGTCGGCCCGGACGTCGGGGTGGCGTCCGCGGTAGGGGGCGAGCAGGCCGTCGGCCAGGACCCGGGTCTCGCTCTCGATGGAGACCTCGTCGATCACCAGGGGCATCATCTGGCCCGCGGCGGCCCAGGTCTGCACCGGCCACGGGTAGGCCGCGACCACCTGGAGGCGGGCGCCGCGCAGCTCGGCCTCGGTGAAGGCGAAGGACAGGGTGGCGTCGTCGGGACTGTCCACGTGCAGGCCGACCACCACCCGGGGGCCGGGTTCGGCCGGTGCCTCGCCGTGGACCTCGCGTCCGGGCCGGGGCACCACGACCACCGGGCACTGCGCGTCGCGGGCGGCGGCCATGCCGTTGGAGCCCAGCAGCAGCCCGGCGAAGCCGCCCCGGCCCCGGGAGCCGAGGACGAGCAGCTGGGCGTCCGCGCCCAGTTCCGGCAGCAGGGCGCCCGGAACGCCTTCCATGCCCACGTACTCCGTCGGCACCGCGAAGGCCCGTCCCTGAAGGTGCGCCCGTGCCTGGTCGAGCGCGGGGTCCTCGGCGGTGTCCGGCGGGCCCGCGACCAGGACGTCGGTCTGGGCCCAGGCGGCGTACTGGCGCACGTGCACCACCCGCAGGGGTGCCCCGCGCCGGTGGGCGGCGTCGAGCGCCCAGTCCAGGGCGCGCAGGCCGTCGTCCGAACCGTCGACCGCCGCGATGACCGGCAGGGTGCTCATGGGTCCTCACCTCCGGAGTACGGACTTCCCCCCGGCGGCGGACCGAACACCCCGGTTCGGCCGGTCGGCGCACCCCGCGGTGTCCTACGTGAGGTCGAACTCCCCTTCCCGCGCTCCGGACACGAACGCGCCCCATTCCGCCGGGGTGAAGATCAGGGAGGGGCTCTGCGGGCTGCCGCTGTTCCGCATGGCGATGAATCCCTCGACAAAGGCGATCTGGACATCCCCCAGGCCTCGGCTGCTGGACTGCCACTGCGCGTTGCTGAGATCCAGCTCCGGCTTGTCCCAGCCCCTGAGCGGGCGCTGGTGGGTGGTGCTCTCGGCCACGTCCGTGCTCCTCCCGTTTCGTCGTCCGCGGCCAGCCTAGCGACCGGGTTCGGCCGCCGACAGGCCACGTGGGAAGTGCCTTGCGAGGGGATGCGAGGGAGATCGGTTCGGTCCGAGGAACGCGGCGATCCGGTGGGCGAACCAGCGCGGGTCGTCCAGCCACGGGTAGTGCCCGGCACCGGGCTGGACGGCCGGCTCGGCGCGCGGGAAGACGTCGGCGCAGCGGCGCGCCGGCTCCGGGCCGGGGCCGCCGTCGCGCTCACCGGCGAGGACGAGCACCGGGGCGGGGCAGCGGGCGAGCGCGGCCCTGGTGGCGGGCGGGTCGAAGGCGTCCGGGGAGAGGAAGACGTCGCCCGCCCCGTCGTTGCTCTCCTCGTCGGCGCCCGCGTCGTGCTCGCGGGCCGTGTCGTCCCAGCGGCCGAAGAAGAAGGGTGCGAACACCGGATCGACCTCGCCGGTCCCGGCGAGCCAGGCCCGGAAGGGCCCGATGGCCTCCTCGAACCACGACTCGTCCGCGCGCAGGAGCGCCGCCCGGAGCCGGTCCTCGGGCGTCGCCGGCATGTCCGGGGCCCAGGGGGGTGGCGGTGACCAGGACGAGCCGTGACACCCGTTCCGGGCGGCGGGCGGCGTACAGCATCGCGAGGCTGCCTCCGGCCGAGTGCGCGAGGAGGTCCATGCTTTCCAGGCCGAGGTGCTCGCGCAGTGCCTCCACGTCGTCCACGAGCCGGTCGCAGCGGTATGTCGCCGGGGCCTGCGGGACGGCGGAGCCTCCGGTGCCGCGCAGGTCGAGGAGGAGCAGCCGGCGGTGTGCGGCGAGGCCGCCCAGGTCGCCGAGGTGGCCGGACGCGCGCATGGGTCCGCCCGGCAGCACGACCAGCGGGTCCCCCTCGCCCCGTACGTGGAAGGCGAGGCGGGTCCCGTCGTGGGCGGTGAAGGTCTGCATGGCGTGGCGCCGATCCTCACCGGCCGCCGCCCTGTCGCGCAACGCGGTGGTGGGACCCGGCCCCGGAGGTCAGGCACCGGCGAAGCGGTCCCGCAGTTCCCTCTTGAGGATCTTCCCGCTGGCGTTGCGCGGCAGGGCGTCCACGAACAGGACGCGTTTGGGCGCCTTGAAGGCGGTGAGTCGCTCGCGGGTGTGGGCGATCAGCTCGTCCTCGGTGACCTCCGAGCGGGGGACGACGACGGCCGTGACGGCCTCGATCCACCGTTCGTCGGGCAGGGCGATCACGGCCGCCTCGGCGACGGCGTCGTGCGTGTAGAGGGCGTCCTCGACCTGGCGGGAGGCGACCAGTACGCCCCCGGAGTTGATGACGTCCTTCACCCGGTCGACGATGGTGTAGTAGCCGTCGGCGTCCCGGACGGCGAGGTCGCCGGAGTGGAACCAGCCGTCGCGGAAGGCGGCCTCGGTCTCCTCGGGCCGGTCCCAGTAGCCGTCGCACAGCTGCGGGGAGCGGTAGACGACTTCGCCGGGCGTGCCGTCGGGGACGTCCTTGCCGTCCTCGTCGACCACACGGGCGTCGACGAAGAGGACGGGGCGGCCGCAGGAGTCCATGCGGCCCTCGTGCTCGTCCGGGCCGAGCACGGTGGCGAGCGGGCCGATCTCGCTCTGGCCGAAGCAGTTGTAGAAGGCGAGGTGCGGCAGGCGTGCGCGCAGTCGCTCCAGAACGGGCACCGGCATGATGGACGCGCCGTAGTAGGCCTTGCGCAGGCCGGTCAGGTCGCGGGTGGCGAAGTCGGCGCGGTTCGCGAGGCCGATCCACACGGTGGGCGGCGCGAACAGGCTGTCCACGCGGCCCGCTTCGATCAGGTCGAAGAGCCGGTCGCCGTCGGGCGCGTCCAGGATGACGTTGGTCGCGCCGACGGCGAGGTAGGGCAGCAGGAAGACGTGGGTCTGGGCCGAGTGGTAGAGCGGGAGCGCGTGCACGGGGCGGTCGCCGGCGCCGAGGTCCAGCGCGGTGATGGCGCTCAGGTACTCGTGCACCAGCGCCCGGTGGGGCATCATCGCGCCCTTGGGCAGCGCGGTGGTGCCCGAGGTGTACAGGAGCTGCACCAGGTCCTCGGCGCCGGGCTCGGGGCCGTCGTACGGGGGCGTCGCCGCGAGGCGGGCCAGGAGCGAGTCGTCGGTGTCGCGCAGCGGCAGGGTGCGGGTCGTGCCGGGGAGCCGGGCGGCGAGGCCGGGGTCGGTGAGGACCAGGGTGCTGCCGGACTGGCCGACGATGTGGGCGAGGTCCTCGCCGGTGAGGTTCTGGTTGGCCGGGACGTGCACCAGGCCCGCGCGGGCGCAGGCCAGGAACGCGATCAGGTAGGCGTCGGAGTTGTGGCCGTAGGCGGCGACCCGGTCGCCCGGGGACAGTCCCTCGCCCAGCAGGACGCTCGCCGCGCGGGAGACCGCGGTGTCGAGTTCCGCGTACGTCCAGGAACGGTCGCGGTACTCCACCGCGACGCGTGCCGGAGTGCGTCGGGCGCTACGGCGCAGCACCCCGTCAACAGTGCTGCCAGTGCTGCCGGTGCTGCCGTGTCCGGGCGTCATGACCTGATCCTCGGCCGGTCGCGGGGGCGGGTCAAGCGGTGTGCGCCGGTCCGCCGGCTCCTGGCGTCCGCTCGGTCCGCCCCATTGACACGGCCCGTCGCTGACAGGAAAGTTTCACTCCGCACGGCGACCCGGGAAAGATACTTTCAGCTTCGGTGGCGGGAGGCTCTTCGATGGCCGGTCAGGCGACGAACGGATTCAGTCGGCGTCAACTGGGCGCCGGCGCCCTGGCCCTGGGGGGTGCGCTGGCCATCGCCCCGTTCGCGGCCGGGCCGGCCGAGGCCGTCTCCGACCGGGGCCGCCGTCCCACCCTGCGGCACGGCTCCGCCGAACGCGCCGGGCTCCTCCCCGGCCATCTGCGCCGGCTCGTCACCGATGCCGAGGCGTTCCTCGGCCCGTCCCCCGAGCACCCGTGGTACGCGGGCGCCGTGCTGCTCGCCGGCCGGGGCGGCACGGTGGCGCTGCACGAACCGATCGGCATGGCGGTGCGCTACCGGGCCTACGACGAGGCGACGGACACCGGCGTCGAGTTCCCGCCGGACGAGCAGATCCCGATGACCGGGGGCACGGTGTTCGACCTCGCGTCGATCTCCAAGCTGTTCACCTCGATCCTCGCCGTGCAGCAGCTGGAACGGGGCGCGCTGGAGCTGGCGACGCCGGTCGCCTCGTACCTGCCGGACTTCGGCCGGGCGGGCAAGCAGGACGTGACGATCCGTCATCTACTGACCCACACCTCGGGTTTCCGGGCGTGGATCCCGCTGTACAGCGCGCCCACGTACGAGGAGAAGGTCCAACTCGTCTACGACGAGGCACCCGTCAGCGCGCCCGGCACGGCGTACCTGTACTCGGACCTCAACATGATCTCGCTCCAGCTGGTGCTGGAGGAGGTCACGGGCCGCACCCTGGACGTCCTGCTGCGCGAGGAGATCACAAAGCCGCTGGGCCTCACCCGCACCCGCTACAACCCGCCCGCCTCCTGGCGGCCCGGGATCGCGGCCACCGAGGACGCCCGCAAGCCCTGGTCCGGTCTGGACCGGGGGCTGGTGTGGGGCGAGGTGCACGACGAGAACGCCTTCAGCCTGGGCGGCGTCGCCGGACACGCGGGGGTGTTCTCCTGCGCGTGGGACCTCGCGGTCCTCGGTCGGACCCTGCTCAACGGCGGGTCCTACGGGCGGGCGCGGATCCTGCGGCCGGAGTCCGTGGAGCTGATGTTCACGGACTTCAACACCGACTTCCCGGGCGACGAGCACGGCCTGGGCTTCGAGCTGTACCAGCACTGGTACATGGGCGCGATGGCCACGCCGCGCACGGCCGGGCACACCGGTTTCACGGGCACCTCGCTGGTGCTCGACCCGACGACCGACTCCTTCCTCGTCGTCCTCGGCAACTCCGTCCACCCGGTGCGCGGTTGGCGTTCCGGCTCGGCTCCCCGGGTGGCGGCGGGCACCAACCTGGCGCGGGCGGTGCCGGTCCGTCCGGCACACGGGCGCACGGCGTGGTTCTCGGGGACGGCGGGTTCCGCCACGGCAACGCTCACGCTGCCCGCCCTGGACACGTCGGCCGGCCGCGCCCGACTGCGCTGCGCGCTGTGGTGGGACACCGAGCCCGGCTCGGACGTGCTGGTCCTGGAGGCCTCGACCGACGGCGGCGCGGGATGGCGGCCGGTCCCGTTCACCACCGCACGCCGCGGCGATGCACCCCGCGACCATCCGGCCGGCTCGGCCACCGGCTGGTCGGGACGCGTCTGGCACCGGCTGAGCGCCGGCCTCCCGGCCGCGCACGGGCTGATGCTGCGCTGGCGCTACACGACCGACCGGCTGTACGTGGGCCGCGGGGCGTACGTCGACGGCCTGCGCGCGGACGCGGCCGGCGAGGTCCTGTTCCACGACGCGCGTCCGGCGGACGCGGCACGCGTCGTGGCCGAGGGGTGGACGGCGTCGGCCGACTAGAAGGGGCCCGGGACCGTTTCCTGGAGGGCCGGGCGCCCGTCAGTCCTTGAAGACGGCCTTCTGCACCTCGTCCGGACCGTCGAAGCCGTTCTCCTTCGGACCGTCGAAGCCGTTCTCCTTCGGACCGTCGAAGCCGTTCTCCTTCGGACCGTCGAGACGGCTCACGGCCTTGTCGTCGGCCTTCTGCTGGTCGGCAGGGCCGAGGTCCGCCATGGCAGGCTCCTTCGGTATGGGGGCGCCGAGTGCGTGATGTCTGTTATGTCGCCGCACCCGGCCCCACCCCGCGCATGTGTCCGTCAGCCCGTGGTCCCGTCCAGCACCGCCATCGCCGCGTTGTGCCCCGGCACCCCGCTCACCCCTCCCCCGCGCACGGCGCCCGCGCCGCACAGCAGGACGCGTGCCCGGCCGGTCTCCACGCCCCAGTGGCCGGTGCCCTCCTGGGCGTGGGGCCAGGACAGCTCGCGGTGGAAGATGTTGCCGCCGGGCAGGCCCAGGTCGCGTTCCAGGTCGAGGGGCGATCTGGCCTCGATGCAGGGCCGTCCGTCGGCGTCGGTCGCCAGGCAGTCGGCGAGGGGCTCGGCCAGGTGGGCGTCGAGCTGGGCGAGGGTCGACTTGAGCAGTTCCGCGCGTACGGCGTCGTTGTCCCGGGCGAAGAGGCGGGCGGGCGTGTGCAGGCCGAACAGGGTGAGGGTGTGCATGCCCTTCGCGGCCGGGCCGGGGCCGAGGATCGTGGGGTCGGTCAGCGAGTGGCAGTAGATCTCCGAGGGCGGGGCGGCGGGCAGTTCACCGGCGGCCGCCCGGGCGTGCGCGGCGGCCAGTTGCTCGTAGCCCTCGGCGATGTGGAAGGTCCCGGCGAAGGCCTCGCGCGGGTCGGCGTCCGGGTCGCGCAGTCGCGGCAGCCTGGTCAGCAGCATGTTCACCTTGAGCTGGGCGCCCTCGGCCGGTGCGGGCGGGGCGTCCCCCGTGAGCGCCGCCAGTTCGCGCGGGGAGGCGTTCACCAGGACGTGGCGGGCGGCGGCGACGCCCTCGCCGTCGGCCGAGCGGAAGGTCACCTCGGCGCTGTGCCCGTCCGCGTCGATCCGGACCGCCTCGTGGCCGGTGGCGAGCACGGCACCCGCGGCGCGGGCGGCGTCGGCCAGCGCGTCGGTGAGCGCGCCCATGCCGCCGACGGGCACGTCCCAGGCTCCGGTGCCGCCGCCGATCACGTGGTAGAGGAAGCAGCGGTTCTGGGCCAGGGAGGGGTCGTGGGCGTCGGCGAAGGTGCCGATCAGCGCGTCGGTGAGGGCCACGCCCCGCACCAGGTCGTCGTCGAAGTGTTCCTCGATCGCGACGCCGACCGGCTCCTCGAACAGGGCCCGCCAGGCCGTCTCGTCGTCGACCCGGCGGCGCAGTTCGTCCCGGGTGGGCAGCGGTTCGGTGAGGGTGGGGAAGACCCGTTGGGCCACGTGGCCGGTCATGGCGTAGAAGCGCTGCCAGGCGTCGTACTCCCGCTGCGAGCCGGTGAGCCGGGCGAACGACTCGCGGGTGCGGCGCTCGCCCCCGCCGACGAGGAGCCCGGTGGGCCGCCCGGCGCGCTCGACGGGCGTGTACGAGGAGACGGTGCGCGCACGCACCCGGAAGTCCAGGCCGAGGTCCCTGACGATCTTCTTGGGCAGCAGGCTGACCAGGTACGAGTAGCGCGACAGCCGTGCGTCGACCCCGGCGAACGGCTTGGTGGACACGGCCGCTCCGCCGGTGTGGTCCAGCCGTTCGAGGACCAGCACGGAGCGGCCGGCCCGGGCCAGGTAGGCGGCGGCGACCAGGCCGTTGTGGCCGCCGCCGACGATGACGGCGTCGTAGGTGCGGGAAGTGCTGGGCGGGGGCGTCATGGCTCTTGGTAGCACGGCCCGATCCGGGGCGGCCAGCCCGCCGTCGGGCACCGTCCCCGGTCAGCGGGCGGCCACCGAGCGCAGTGCCGCGACCCTGCGGTACAGCTCCGCGGCCTCGGCCGCGCGGCCGAGCTGTTCCAGGCAGTGGGCCTCGTCGTCGCGGGCCACAAGGGTGTCGGGCCGGTCCGGGCCCAGGACCCGTTCGCGGGCGGCGGCGACCAGA
The DNA here is from genome assembly GCF_033406955.1 of Streptomyces violaceoruber. Taxonomy (NCBI): domain Bacteria; kingdom Bacillati; phylum Actinomycetota; class Actinomycetes; order Kitasatosporales; family Streptomycetaceae; genus Streptomyces; species Streptomyces violaceoruber. Next base: position 600,177 of record NZ_CP137734.1, read on the forward strand.
CGGTACTCGGTGAGGGCGGCGGCCCAGCGGCCCAGCCAGCCCAGGGCGACGGCGACCTCGCGGTGGCTGACCAGGGTGTCGGGATGGTCGGGGCCCAGCACCCGGCCGCGGGCCGCGCACACCGCGCGGGCCTCCTCCAGTGCCTCCCCCCAGCGGCCCAGCCTGCCGAGGTTGACGCCCCGGCCGTGCCGGGCGCGCAGGGTCTCGGGGTGATCGGCACCCTGGGCGCGGGCGCGGTCGGCGATCAGTGCCTCGTAGGCGGTCAGCGCTTCGGCGCAGCGGCCGAGGCGGCCGAGGGCGACGCCGGTCTCGTAGCGGGCGGCGAAGGTGTCGGGGTGGTCGGGGCCGAGGGCTCGCGCGCGGGCGGCGGCGACCTCGCGGTAGGTCGCCAGAGCCTCCTGCCAGCGGTCGAGCCGCCCGAGTTCGTAGGCCACCTCGTAGCGGGTGACGAGGGTGTCGGGGTGGCCGGGGCCGAGCACCCGGGCCCGGGCCGCGGCCACCTCGCGGGCCATCCGGTGGGCGTCATCGGTGCGGCCGAGCCGGCCCAGGTTGAAGGCCAGGTTGTGCCAGCAGCGCAGGGTGTCGGGATGGTCGGCGCCCATGGTCCGCTCACGGGCGGTCAGCACCGACGTGTACACCTGGTGGGCGTCGGTGTGGCGGCCCAGCCGGCCCAGGGTGTAGGCCATCTCCTGGCGGACGGCGAGGGTGTCGGCGTGGTCGGCGCCCAGCGTCCTGATCCGGGCCTGGGCGACACCCTTGTAGGCGCGCAGCGCGTCGGCGGCCCGGCCGGTGCGCCCCAGTGTGAAGGCGGCCTCGTAGCGGCTGGCGAGCGTGTCGGGGTGGTCGGGGCCGAGCAGGTGCTCGCGTTCGGCCGCGACCGCGCGGTGCTCCCGGCCCGCCTCCTCCCAGCGGCCGAGGCGGCCCAGGCTCAGTGCCGCGTTGTGGCGCTCGGCCAGCCCGGCGGCGGCCTCGGACGCCGGCTCGGGCCATTCGTCCGGGGCGGGCCCGACGGTCCGGCCGCCGTCGGTCCCGTCGCCGGTGGGCCGCGGGATCCACTCGCCGGACAGGCCCGCCCCGGGGTCCGGGGGTGTGGCGCGCGGGCCGGGGCCGGTGGCCTTGTGACCGGTGGTCATGCCGTGGGTCCAGGACGGCAGCACGGCGCGGCCGCCGACCTGCCGCGGCGTCCGCGGCCGGGCTGTCGCGAGGGCCGGCACCCGCTCCGGTGCGGTGCGTCCGGCGGTGATCCGGCGGCCCAGCTCGCCGGCGTCGTCCGGGCGCTGCTCGGGCCGCTTGGCCAGCAGGTCCAGGATGATCCGGTCCAGGTACCGGGGCAGCTCGGCGCGGTGGGTGCGGGGCGGTTCGGGCTCGGTGTCGCGGTGGCCGACGAGGATCGCCCAGGCGTCGCCGAGGTCGAACGGCGGGACGCCGGTGGCCATCTCGTAGAGCACGCAGCCCAGGGAGTACAGGTCGCTGCGCCGGTCGACCTCGTCCCCGCCGATCTGCTCCGGCGACATGTAGTGCGGGGTGCCCATGGCGATGCCGGTGCCGGTCAGCCGGGCGGTGAAGCCCGCGTCGTGACCCAGCCGGGCGATGCCGAAGTCGCAGATCTTCACGGTGCCGTCGGCGGTCCGCACGATGTTCGCCGGCTTGAGGTCGCGGTGCACGATGCCCTGCTCGTGTGTGTAGGCGAGCGCGGAGGCGACCTGCTCGGCGATGTCGACGACGTCCGCGACGGGCAGCGGATGGCCCTTGTTGTCCTCCAGGAGCCGGCTCAGGTCGTTGCCCTCCAGCAACTCCATGACCAGGAAGAGCACGCCGTCCCACTCGCCGAAGTCGTGGACGACGGTCACCCCGCGGTGCTGGAGCGCGGCGGCCACCCGGGCCTCGCGCCGGAATCTCTCCCGCAGGACGCGGGTGAAGGAGTGGTCGTGCTGCGTGCCCAGTGGTTTGAGGCACTTGACGGCTATGCGGCGGCCCAGTGACTCGTCCCGCGCCCGCCACACCTCGCCCATGCCGCCGCGCCCGATTCTCTCGAGCAGCCGGTACCGGCCCTGGATCAGCGTGCCGTCCCCCATGACTTCGCCCGCCCCCGTGGTTCAGTCCGCCGCGCCCTCCCCTGGCCGGTCCAGTATGGCCGCTTGTCGTCCGATTTTGTATGGCGCCGGGCGCACGCCCGGGCCGAGCCGTGCCATGGCGCGCAGGATGTGTTTGGGCGGCAGCTGCCAGCGCAGACGTGCGGGGACAAGGCGCAGCAGGGTGCCCGTGGCGCGCAGCCGGCGGGTGACGGTGGCGGGCGGGGGTGCGGATCTGCCGTAGAGCTCGTGCGCGTACGGCGGTAGGGAGTCGTACGCAAGACGGGCGACCCGCCGCCACAGCAGCCCGCGGGCCGGGACCAGGAGGGGGTGCGTGGGCGGGCGGAGCAGGAAGTCGTCCACCTCGTGCGCGTCCGCTCCCGCGGCCAGTTCGGGCCGTACCCGCGCGAAGTAGGCGGCCAGCTCGGCCCGGTTCGCGGGTACGGAGGCGGGGTCGAGGCCGACGAGACGGGCGCTGTGCCGGTGTTCGGCGAGGTAGCGGTCGGCGTGGGCGTCGGTGAGCGGGAATCCGGAGCGGCGCAGGACGTGGAGGTAGGAGCCGATCTCGGCGCAGTGCACCCACAGCAGCAGGGCGGGTTCGTCGACGCCGTAGCGCTCGCCCGTGTCGGGGTCGGTGGCGCCGAGCATGCTGTGGATCTTCCTGACCCGGGCCCCGGCCCGCTCGGCGGCCTCGGTGGTGCCGTACGTGGTGGTGCCGACGAAGCCCGCGGTGCGCATCAGCCGGCCCCACGCGTCGCGCCGGAAGTCGCTGTTCTGCATCACCCCGCGCACCGCGCGCGGATGCAGGGCCTGGAGGTAGAGGGCGCGGATGCCGGCCACCCACATCATCGGGTCGCCGTGCGCCTGCCAGGTCACGGAATCCGGGCCGAACAGTCCCGGGTCGCCGTTGGTCCGTGTCGCCGCCATACGGGCAGGCTAACGCGGTGCGGGACCCGTTCCCAGGGCCTCAGCGCAGGGTGGCCAGGAACTCCCCGCAGGCGCGGGCGCAGTCGCGGCAGGCCTGTGCGCTCTCCTCGGCACCCGGGTGGTCGTCGAAGACGTGCGCGCTCTCCAGGCACACCTGGCGGCACCACTCCAGCTGGGCGCGGATGGCGGCCTCGTCCACCTGGTTCTGCTCGGACAGCACCCGGCAGGTCGCGTCGCACACCTCCGCGCACATGATGCCCCTGCGCCGCACGAGTTCCTGGTTCTCGGTCCCGTCCGGGTCCACGAGGCTCGCCCGCAGGGCGCAGGCCCGGGCGCACTCGGTGCACGCCTGCGCGCACGCGAAGCGGTCCTCGAGGAAGCGGAACAGTTCCTGCTGGGAAGTCGTCGTCGATGTCACACCGAGCGGGTTGCCGCCGGCCGCGGCGCCAAACGGCCGGACCCGGTGTTTCCAAGGGTTCCGGGCCGTTGCCGATCGGAGAGGCCGGCTCTTCGGGGACGCGGGCGTCGCGGTGGCGGTGAGCGGGTTCGTCACGCGGGCCGCGGGTACCCGCGCTCCATGACCAACGCATGGATGGACCTGGCCGCGGGCGGCTCCGGCGCGCTCGCCGTCTGGCTGATCGTCGCGGCCGTCGTGGTGGTGGCCGTGCTGATCGGCGCGTTCGCCTTCGGCAGTCGGCAAAAGCGCCGGGAGCCGCCGCCGCCCCGTCCCGAGGAGCAGCCCCGTGTGCCCGACGGCGGTCCCGTCCACGAGGAGAGGGAGCGCCGGGAGCCCGACGAGATGCCGCGGAGCGACGAACGCACGCTGCCGCACGAGATGGGGCACCAGGGCAGCCGTACCGCCTCCGACCAGGAGCGCCCCCGCTGGGACGAGGGCAGCAGCGGATCCTTCGGCAGCGGCGGCCCGGGCGGACGCTGATCCGGCAAGCCGAAGGGTGACGGTGCGTGGCCGCTGAGTAGTTTCCGGCACGGGCGGTGGGGAACCCATGCGCCGTGCTGTTGCAGAGGAGAAGGGCCCGCGCCGGTGCGCGGGCCCGCCACGCGGCCGAACACACCGTCAACTGGGCCGACGGACGGCTCCCCGTCTCCGAGGGCGGGGGGCTGCTGCGCAAGGCCTTTCCCGAGCACTGGTCGTTCCTGCTGGGTGAGATCGCCCTGTACAGCTTCGTCGTGCTGTTGCTGACCGGGGTCTGGCTGACCCTGTTCTTCAAGCCCTCCATGACGGAGGTCGTCTACGACGGCTCGTACGAGCCCCTGCTGGGGGTGAGCATGTCGGAGGCCTACCGATCGACTCTGGACATCAGTTTCGACGTGCGCGGCGGGCTACTGATTCGGCAGGCGCACCACTGGGCCTCCTTGGTGTTCCTGTCCGCCATCGGGGTGCATCTGCTGCGAGTTTTCTTCACCGGCGCGTTCCGCCGACCGCGTGAGGTCAACTGGCTGATCGGCCTCACGCTCTTCGTGCTGGCGCTCGCCGAGGGCTTCGCGGGCTATTCGCTGCCGGACGACCTGCTGTCCGGGACGGGGCTGCGCATCGCGCAGGGGATCATGCTGTCCATCCCGGTGGTGGGGACGTACATCAGCATGTTCGTGTTCGGCGGCGAGTATCCCGGCCACGACATCGTGCCGCGGCTGTACTCGTTGCACATCCTGCTGGTTCCCGCGCTGCTGGTCGCGCTGGTCACGCTCCATCTGATCCTGGTGTTCTACCTGAAGCACACCCAGTGGGCGGGCCGCGGCCGCACCAACCGCAACGCGGTGGGCAAGCCGATGTTCCCGCAGTTCATGACGAACTCCACCGGCCTGTTCCTCATGGTCTTCGGGGTCCTTGTCGTGCTGGCGGCGGTGGCCGAGATCAACCCGATCTGGACGTACGGCCCGTACCGGCCCGACATCGTCTCCACCGGCTCGCAGCCGGACTGGTACGTCGGGTTCCTGGAGGGCTCGCTGCGGCTGATGCCGCCGTTCGAGACGGCGGTGGCGGGCCACACCGTCATGTGGAACGTGCTGGTGCCGGCGGTCCTGCTGCCGGGCGCCCTGTTCGCGGTGCTGTACGCCTACCCGTTCTTCGAGCGCTGGGTGACGGGCGACCACGAGGAGCACCACCTGTGCGACCGGCCCCGGGACAAGCCGGTGCGCACCGGGCTGGGTGTCGCCGCGATCGTCTTCTACGCGGTCCTGCTCCTGGCTGGCGGCAACGACATCCTCGCCCACACCTTCCACGTCTCACTGAACCTGCTCACGTGGATCTTCCGCGTGTCCCTGGTGCTGGCGCCCCCGCTGGCCTTCGTCGTGACCAAACGCGTCTGCCTGGCACTGCAGGAGCACGACCGCGAGCGGCTGACCGAGGGCGAGGAGACGGGCGAGGTGCACCAGACCCTGGCGGGCGGCTACGCCGAGAGCCACGGGCCCCTCGATCCCGAGGAGCGCCACGTGCTGCGGGCGCGCAGGCAGCCCGCACCGCTCGCGCCGTCCCCCAAGGAGGGCGACGCCCCGCACGTGGGCCGGCTGCGGGCGACGCTCAGCGAGTGGTACTACGGCGACCGGGTCGACGTCGAGGACGTGGAGCCGGAGCCGGAGCCGGAACGGGAGTCGGTGGCGCAGACGGAGGCGTCGGCGGAGGCGGTGGAACGGGACGCCTACTCGGGCGAGCCGGAGCGCTGAACGCCCCGGTCGGCGTACTGGAAGACCAGTCCGCAGACTCCCATGGTGAGCAGCCCGAAGCCGATCAGCGCCAGCCACAGCCCGAAGACGATGCCGAGCGCGAGCACCACGGCGGCCAGCGCGATCGTGATCGGCCAGGCGCTGCGCGGGGGGAAGAAGTCGAGCGGACCCGCGGTGTCGACGACCTCGCCCTCGCCGCGGTCCTGCGCCCGCAGCCCGCGCCTGCGGTACTGCACGCGCAGGAAGAACGCGACGAGCGAGGCCATGAGGAAGGCGAGGACGAGGGCGGCGGTGCCGGCGGGCTCACGGGACCACCAGCCGTAGAGGGCCGCCTCGGCGCCGAAGAAGACCGCCACACCGGTGAACAGACGGGATTCGGTCCTCACTGCACATGCCTCTGATCGTGTCGGGTGACGTCGGGGTGGTGGAGGTCGAACGCCGGGGACTCGGAGCGGATCCGGGGCAGGGACGTGAAGTTGTGGCGCGGCGGCGGGCTGCTGGTGGCCCATTCGAGGGAGCGGCCGTAGCCCCAGGGGTCGTCCCGCCCGACCTTCTCGCCGTACTGGTGGGTGCGCCACACGTTGTAGAGGAACGGCAGTGTGGACAGCCCGAGGAGGAAGGCGCCGATGGAGCTGATGGTGTTCAGGGTGGTGAAGCCGTCCGCGGCCAGGTAGTCGGCGTAGCGGCGCGGCATGCCCTGCTCGCCGAGCCAGTGCTGGACGAGGAAGGTGGTCTGGAAGCCGACGAAGAGAGTCCAGAAGTGGATCTTGCCGAGGCGTTCGTCGAGCAGTTTGCCGGTGAACTTCGGCCACCAGAAGTAGAAGCCGGCGAACATCGCGAAGACGACCGTGCCGAACAGCACGTAGTGCAGGTGGGCGACGATGAAGTACGAGTCCGTCAGGTGGAAGTCCAGGGGCGGGGAGGCGATGAGGACGCCGCTCATGCCGCCGAGCAGGAAGGTCACCAGGAAGCCGCAGGCCCACAGCATGGGTGTCTCGAAGGAGAGTGAGCCGCGGATCATCGTGCCGATCCAGTTGAAGAACTTCACCCCGGTCGGCACGGCGATGAGGAACGACATGAGGGAGAAGAAGGGGAGCAGCACGGCGCCGGTGGCGAACATGTGGTGGGCCCACACCACCGCGGAGAGAAAGGTGATGGCGATGGTGGCGCCGACCAGGCTGACGTAGCCGAAGATCGGCTTGCGGCTGAAGACCGGGATGATCTCGGTGACGATGCCGAAGAACGGCAGCGCGACGATGTACACCTCGGGATGACCGAAGAACCAGAACAGGTGCTGCCACAGCAGGGCCCCGCCGTTGGCCGCGTCGAAGACGTGCGCGCCGAACTTGCGGTCGGCCTCGAGCATCAGCAGCGCGGCGGTGAGCACGGGGAAGGCGGGCAGCACCAGGATCGATGTGAACAGGATGTTCCAGGTGAAGATCGGCATCCGGAACATGGTCATGCCGGGGGCGCGCAGGCAGATGATGGTGGAGATGAAGTTGACGGCGCTGAGCGTGGTCGACACGCCGCTCACCACCAGGCCCATCGTCCACAGGTCGCCGCCGGGGCCCGGGCTGAAGGTCGCGCTGTTCAGCGGCGCGTAGGCGAACCAGCCGAACGAGGCCGCTCCCCCGGGCGTCAGGAAGCCCGACACCACCATGAGTCCGCCGAACAGGTACATCCAGTACGACAGCGCGTTCAGCCGGGGGAAGGCCAGGTCGGGGGCGCCGATCTGCAGGGGCATGATGACGTTGGTGAACCCGGCGAACAGCGGGGTCGCGAACAGCAGCATCATGATGGTGCCGTGCACGGTGAACAGCTGGTTGTACTGCTCGTTGCTGAACAACTGCAGCCCCGGACGGGCGAGTTCACTGCGCATCAGCATGGCGAGGACGCCGCCGAGGAGGAAGAAGCCGAACGACGTCGCGAGGTAGAGATGGCCGATCACCTTGTGATCGGTCGTCGTGGCCCACCGCACCAGCGCCCGGCCCAGCGTGCGGTTGGTCCGCTGCCGAGCCGGGGTCCGGCGCGGCGACTTCGTCCTTCTGTCCACCGCCATGCGGCGGAGAGTACCCAGGCGCCGTGGGCTCAGGCCCACGACCACGCCGAGGCCGGCGCGGGGCGTCCGGCGGATGGGCCACCTGGCGCACGCGGGCGCGGACCGGACGGTGCCGGGTCCGCGCCCGCGCGCGGCGATCGGGTTACGAGGCGTCGAGCACGGTGCCGGTCAGCACCGGGCCCCGCGGTTCGCCCGCGTCGTCGGTGTTCTGGAGGCCGACGTACTCGGTGGGCTCCGCGATCTCGTCGCCGACGGTGGGCACGGTCACCTCGGTCTCCGTCTCACCGGGCGGGACGGAGACCCAGAGCGCGAAGTAGTCCAGCCGGGAGAGCGGGACCTCTTCCTCCGGGACCTCGCCCACCCTCTCGAGGAGCCAGTCGTGGTCGACGTCCTTGGTGGACAGCTCGGGACGGGTGTCGTCGGGGACCGGTACCAGCACGGTGCTCAGGTCCACGTCGGCGGGTTCGGAGAGCGAGACCCGCCAGCGCAGCGGCTGCCCCTCGGTGACCTCGTCCGCGAGGGGTGTGACGTCGATCTTCGGCATCGGGTCGTCCTCCGCGACCGTCACGCCGCCGGCGTAGGAGCCGACGACCGAGCCGTGTACCGCCTTGACCAGCAGGTCGTGGTTCGAGTCACCGCCGTAGCGCCTGTTGCCCGTCACCTCGACGGGCACGTCGACGAAGGGGCGGCCGGAGCGTACGGTGACCAGGCGCTCCTCGACCACCGTGCCGAACCCTTCCATGACGTACATCCGGACCGTTCCGGTGCCCTTGCCCGAGACCCGCACCGGGACGTGGTAGGTGCGCGAGCCGGAGTCGCCCTCCTCGACCGTCGTCCGGCCGACGTCGACACGGGCCAGCGGGGCCGGCCGCACCTGGGGCGTGCCGGGGTGCCAGGCGTAGGCGTCCATCAGCCAGGCCTTGCCGGCGCGGGAACGGGGCGTCAGTTCCAGCGCGGCGACGCGGCGCAGGTCGACGCCGGCGCGGGTGGCGGCGGTGAGCGGTACGCGCAGTTCCTGCGCCCAGTAGGAGGCGGTGCGTTCGCTGCCCGGCAGGCCGTCGGCGCGGACGGCTCCGAGGGTGGCACGCCGGCCGGCGTCGTCCGTGACGGCCACGTCGAGCCGGGTGCCGGTGCTGCCCGGCGGCACGATGACGCGCAGGGCGAGGCTCCGTGCGCCGTTCAGGGAGACGGGTGCGCCGGGACGGACCCGGGCCGCGGTGCCGGGCGCGGACCAGTCCAGGGCGATCGCGCCGCGGCCGGTCTCGCGGTCCGGCTGCCAGTACGCGAAGTGCGGTGAGGAGCCGTGCGCGTCCTCGCCGAGGCAGGCGACGCCCGGGTCGGGGTCGACCGCGGAGCACAGGCGTCCGCCGCCGGTCACCTGCACGCCGGCGTCCGGCAGGAATCCGGCGCCGCGGCCGGCGCCGACCGCGTGGGTCAGCACCCGGGCCGGGTCGGCCGAGGGGGCGCGGCGGCCGGTGCCGTCGACCAGCTCGCGCACCCGGTCGTCACCGGCGACGAACAGCCGCGCGGCGGCGGCGATGTACGTCGCGCCCGCCCGGTGCTGCTGTTCGGCGGTGAGCCGGGTGGGGCTGTCCACCGAGCAGACCGGGTCGGGGTCCTCGGGGTCCTCCCAGAAGTCGTCGGAGGCGGGTGCCTGGGCCTGGCCGGGCGTCCACTCGGTGTTGAAGTAGTTGTGGTTGGCGCCCGTGACGCGGACCGCGCTGTGCAGCGCGCGGCCCCGGCTCACGCCTCGGGTGCCGTCGACGTACAGCTGCCCCTGGAGGTCGGAGACGTCGCCGTCGCAGCCCGGCAGGATCGTCAGGGACGGCACGTCGGGCACCGGGTTCTGGCCGAAGGCGGTGGGACCGATGAGCACGGTGCCGCGGATGTTCCAGCGGGCCCGCCCCGGGTGGCCGTCCTGGTCCGCGGGCGGCGGGTACAGGCTGTCCATGGCCGCGCGGTCGACGCCTTCGCCGCCTCGGGAGTGGCCGACCAGCAGGACGCGGGAGAGGTCGGCCTTCGGGCCCCGGCGTACGGCGGCCGGGGCGGTGGAGGTCCTGGCGGCCCAGTCGGCCCAGCGGGCCAGGTGCGAGCGCACCAGTGACGAGCGGGCCTGGGCGCCGCCGTCCTCGAGGTCGCCGTCCTGGCCGTTGATGCCGTTGGCGGAGATCGAGACGGTCACATAGCCCTGGGATGCCAGCAGTTCCTGGTCCTGGAGGTAGCCGCGGTGGCTGGGGATGGGCCGGGCGCCGTCGGCGCAGGGCCAGTCGATGGTGACGGCCTCCTCGCCCTGGCCGGGGACGTAGCAGGTGGCGTGGCGGCCGTGCAGGAAGAGCGCGAGGGGGCGTTTGCCGGTCGCTCCCTTCGGTGCGACGACCACGCCGCGCATCTCGACCGGGGCGGACAGGCCGGGCAGTCGTACCGGGTCGAGCGTGTACTCGCCGGTGGCGGTGGCGAACCGGCCGGGCCGGCCCGGGTCGACGGTGCCGGCGGGGAGTTGGGGCGGGAGTTTCGCCGGCGGTGCCTGGGAGGGGCGGCGCTGCCGGGCGGCGGCTCCCGGGTCCTGGTCCAGCCGGCGGCCCGCGGCGCGGACCTGGAGGTCGGTCAGCCCTTGCGGTGCGCCCGGCCGCGTCTCGTCCAGCGGTAAGCGGAAGGTCCTGCCGTCGCGGTCCGGTTCCGGTACGCCGAGGAGGCGGCCGGCGGTGTGGAACTCCACCCGTGCGTCGCCGGGCGGCACGGCCCGCGGGGAGCGCCACTCCAGGGATCTCGCCCCGCCGGTGCCGGTGATCCGCCAGCCGGGCGGCAGGTCGGCGGCGGCGTTCGGCACCGCCCGTACGGATGCCGGGCCGCCTGGCGGTTCCGGCGCGGCCTGGGCCGCGGCGGGCGCGGCGCCCACCAGGGTCAGGGCCGCCGTCGCGGCGGCCCACAGCGTTCGGGCACGTATCAAGAATCCGCTCCTCAACACCTCGGTGGTACCTCGGTCCGGGACAACACCCGTACGGGCGCCCCCGGTTGGAGGAGGGGATGGAGATCCTTCGGGTTGCCTGTGCGCCGCCGGCCGTCAACCGCCGGTGCCGTCGGTGCCGCCGGCCGTCAGCCGCCGGTCCCTGCGGCGCTTCCGCCGGTGCCGGGGGTCGCCGTGCTCTCGGCGGCCCCCGGGTCCCCCGGGGTCTCGCGGGCGCCGCCGAACGGGCAGTCGTCGCTGGAGCGGCCGGCCAGCCGGCCACCGGGCTGCTCCACGGTCACCTGCGCCCTGCCCAGCGCGGGGTCCTGCCGCAGCCGGGCGACGGCGACCGTGCAGGCCAGCTGGTCGACGGCCGTGTCGCTGAGGATCCCGGCGCTGCGCGGCAGCTGGACGGTGACCCCGGTGCCGTCGGTGCGGATGGTGGGGGCCTCGGCCGCGGGCGGCAGTTCGGTCGTCAGCCCCTTCCCGCGCTCCCGGTCGTCCGGTCCCTTGAACAGCATGAGCACGCTGCTGCCGAGGTCGGTCGGGCCCGGCACCGTGCGGTCCACCGCGACCAGGGACCCGTCCTCGACGAAGTAGAGCGGGACCTTGACCAGGGGCACCGCCTCGGGCACGGACTGCGAGGGCGCGGACGTGACGCCCGGATCCAGGACGCCGGTGGCGGGTTCGCCCGCCTCGACGACTCCGGTCTCGGGTATGCCGCAGGCGGAGAGCGGGAGCAGCGCCGCGATCAGCAGCGAGTAGGCGCGCACGGACGGTTTCACGGGCGGTCCTCCTTCGCCGGGGGTGGTGTCCGGTCCTCCGTGTCGTCCGGGCGCAGCGGCAGGACGACCGTGAAGACGGCGCCGCCCTCCGGGTGGTTGGCCGCCCGGACGGTGCCGCCGTGCAGGCGTACGTTCTCCGTGGCGATGGACAGCCCGAGGCCGCTGCCCTCGCTCCGGGCGCGGGCGTCGGCCGACTTGTAGAAGCGGTCGAAGACGTGCGGCAGGACAGCCTCGGGTATGCCGTCCCCGCCGTCGCGGACGGTGACGACCGCCCGTCTTCCGGCCCGGGGGTCGTCCTCGGCGTGCAGGTTCAGACGGACCGGGGGCGCGCCGTGCCGGAGGGCGTTGGCGACGAGGTTCGCCACGATCACGTCGAGGCGGCGCGGGTCGACGCGGCCGCGCAGCTCTCCCGGCGCCGGCAGGCCGGTCTCCACGGTGTCCTGCCAGCCGCGGGTGGCGAGCGTGCGGCGCAGGGACTCGGCGAGATCGATCTCGTCCAGGTGCAGGGCGGCCGCGCCCGCGTCGAAGCGGGAGATCTCCATCAGGTCGTCCACGAGCGCGGCCAGCTTCGTGGTCTCCGTGCTGATCAGGCGTACGGCCGTCGCGGTGTCCTCGTCCAGCCCGGCCGCGTCCTCGTCCAGCACGTCGGTGACCGCCGACATCGCCGCCAGCGGGGTGCGCAGTTCGTGGGAGACGTCCGCGGCGAAGCGGCGGGCACCGGCCTCCATGCGCCGCAGTTCGGCCACCGAGCCCTCCAGCGCCGCGGCGGTCTCGTTGAAGGTGCGGGAGAGATCGGCGAGTTCGTCGGAGCCCTGCACCGCGAGCCTGGTGTCCAGCCGGCCCTCGGCGATGCTCCGGGTCGCCCGGCGCAGCGCCCGCACCGGACGCAGGACACCGCGGGCGGCCAGGAGGGCGATCAGGACGGCCAGCACCAGGGCGGGCACGGTGGCGCGTTCGATCGCGGTGACCAGCGCGTCGACATAGCCCTGCTCCTCCTGCTGCGGCACGGTGAGGTAGACCTCGAGACCGGAGGCCTGCCGCTCGGTGCTGTACAGGCCGGAGAAGGTGACGGGCATGCCGACGACGAGGGCGGAGTGGCCGTCGTGCGAGACCCGCTGGAACACGGTGGCCCGGCGGGAGCGCACGGACTCGCGCATCGCCGGGGACAGTTCCCCGAACGAATCCCCGGGGAGGGACGTGGCGCTCTTCTCCCGGTAGGCCACCAGGACCCGCCACTGCTGGGACCGCCCGCCCCTGGACACGTCGTTGGCGAACGAGTTCAGGCCGGCCGCGTCGGGCGGGAACCGGTAGTTGGGGACGAGGGTGTTGACGCGGTGCCGGAATTCCTCGATCACCGTGTCCTGGCTCTGCTGCAGGACGCCGGTCCGTGCCTCACGGAAGGTCAGTGCGCCGGTGGTCACCGTGGCCACGACGGCGACGAGGGTGAAGGTCACCACCAGCCGCAGGCGCAGCCCCATCAGTGCGCGCAGCACCCGGGGAGCTCTCACCGGGGTCCGAACCGGTAGCCGAAGCCGCGCACGGTGTGGACGTAGCGCGGGCTGCCCGGCGACTCACCGATCTTGGACCGCAGTCGCTTGACGCAGGCGTCCACGAGCCGCGCGTCCCCGTGGTAGTTGTGCTCCCACACGGCCTCCAGGAGCTGCTGGCGGCTGAACACCTGCCCGGCCGAGGCGGACAGGGTGAGCAGCAGCCGCAGCTCGGAGGGGCCGAGGGCGACCGGCCGTCCCTGGTGGGTGACGGTCAGCCCGGCCCGGTCGATGACCAGGTCGCCGTGGTGTTCGGTGCGCGGTGTGCCCTGGTCGTCCGCCGTGCCGCCCACGCGGCGCAGCACGGCGCGTATGCGGGCGTCCAGGATGCGGGCGCGGACCGGTTTGACGACGTAGTCGTCGGCTCCGGCTTCCAGTCCGACGACGATGTCGGTGTCGTCGCCGCGGGCGGTGGCCATGATGATCGGCACCTGGTCGTGGGCGCGTATGCGGCGGCACACCTCCAGGCCCGACATGCCCGGCAGCATCAGGTCGAGGACCACGGCGTCGGGCCGGAAGGACCGGAGCTGCTCCAGTCCGTCCTCCCCGGTCGCGGCGGCGGCGACCTCGTGTCCCTGTCGGCGCAGGGCCAGTCGCACGCCGTCCCGGACGGCGCGGTCGTCTTCGATGATCAGGACCCGTGGCATGGACCTCAGTATGCGTGTGCGCGGGTGGCGGACCACGGGCGGGTGACGGCTGTTACACAGCGGTCCAAAAGCGGTCCACGGACGATCACACGCCCGGGGCAGGCTTTGTGATCATGAATGAGCGCCGCCGACCGACTCCCCCACCGTCCTCCGCCGCGGGCCGCCGACGCCGCGGCGGCCGCTCCCGCCGCCGACGGGGTACTCGGTCCCGCCTGCTGTGGCCGGGGCTCGCGGCCGGGGCCGTCCTGGTGCTCGCCGGCGGGCTGGCCCTCAGGGGAGCCTCGGACCACTCCGGCAGCTCCACCGACACGGCCGGTGCGTCCTCCGTGACCGAGGATCCCGGGTCGCACGGGGCCGGCGGGACGGGGGACGCGCCGAAGGAGGAGCCGACCGCCTCACCGGCGAAGGAGAAGGGCGGGAAGGGCGAGACGGACGAGAAGGGCGGGAAGGACGAGGGGAAGGGGAAAGGGCAGGACGAGAAGCCGGACCCCGGCTCGATTCCGTCGTCCGGGCCCGGGACGTTCGCCACCGCGGACGGAAACGGTGCCCGGGTCGGCGGGAGCGGGCGCACGCTCACCTACGTGGTGCAGGTCGAGGACGGCATCGGCATCTCGGCACCGGACGTCGCGGCCGAGGTCGAGCGCATCCTGGCCGACGAGCGAGGCTGGACGGCCGACGGGAAGGTGGGGTTCCGACGGGTGTCCGGCGGCGCGTCCGACTTCCGGGTACGGCTCGCCACGGCGGGGACGGTGGACGACATCTGCGGCCAGTACGGCCTGGACACCGGCGGCGAGGTCAACTGCAACGTGGGCCAGGACGTCATGGTCAACCTCAAGCGGTGGCTCCTGGCCACGCAGTACTACGCGGACGACGTGACGTCGTACCGGGCGCTGATCATCAACCACGAGGTCGGGCACTTCCTCGGCCACGGCCACGAGGGCTGCCCCGGGGCGGGGCGTCCGGCGCCGGTGATGATGCAGCAGATCAAGGGGCTGCACGGCTGCCGGACCAATGTCTGGCCCTACGACGCCGACGGGCGGCCCGTCACGGGGCCCGCTGTGGGCTGAGCGCGACCGAATTCATAGTCGTGAACGGAAATCACATACCAGACCGTTGACGCGTCCACGGCAAGTCTCTAGTGTCCGACGGGAAGACCCGGGAAAGCGCTTTCTCCAGTCGATCCTCCCACCGAGTCCTGGTCGGACCCAACCCCCCTGGAGACACGATGCAAGTGAGACCCGTCATCGCGAGCGTCGCCCTGCTGGGCGGCACGCTCGTCGCTCTGTCCGGCACGTCCGCGCAGGCCGCGGCCGCCCGCTACGAGGCCGAAACCGCGTCGGCGGTCTGTACCGGCACCATCGACTCCGACTGGTCCGGCTACTCCGGCAGCGGTTTCTGCAACGGCACCAACGCGGTCGGCGCCTACGCGCAGTTCACGGTGAGCGCGCCCGCCGCGGGCACCGCGACGCTGAACGTGCGCTTCGCGAACGGCACCGACGGCGCACGAGCTGCGAACATCATGGTGAACGGTTCGAGTGTCGCCTCGGCCTCGTTCGAGACCACCGGCGCCTGGGACACCTGGGCGACGAAGACCGTCACGGTGCCGGTGCGCGCCGGGAACAACACCGTCAGGCTCAGCCCCACCTCGTCCGCCGGACTGCCCAACGTCGACTACGTCGACGCCGAGGTGACCGGCGACGACACCACGCCGCCGTCCGGCTCCGCGCTGTACGTGTCGCCGGGCGGCAGCGACGGCGCGTCCGGGACGGAGTCCGACCCGACCACCCTCACCTCGGCGATCGACCGGGTCTCCCCCGGCGGGACGATCTACCTGCGCGGCGGCACCTACCGGTACGCGCAGACGGTCACCGTCCCGCAGGGCAACGACGGCACCTCGGGCGACCGCACCGAGCTGACCGCCTACCCGGGCGAGACGCCGGTGCTGAACTTCTCGGCCCAGTCGGAGAGTTCCTCGAACCGGGGGCTCGCGGTCAACGGGTCGTACTGGCACGTCAAGGGGATCGTCGTCGAACACGCCGGGGACAACGGCATCTTCGTCGGCGGCAGCGACAACGTGTTCGAGCGCACGGTGACGCGCTTCAACCGCGACACCGGGTTGCAGCTCTCGCGGACGACCTCGGACACCCCCCGCGACCAGTGGCCGTCCAACAACCTGATCCTGAGCGCCGAGTCGCACGACAACGCCGACTCCGACGGCGAGGACGCCGACGGCTTCGCCGCCAAGCTCACCGTCGGCCCGGGCAACGTCTTCCGCGACGCCGTGTCCCACAACAACATCGACGACGGCTGGGACCTCTACACCAAGTCCGAGACGGGCGCGATCGGCGCGGTCACCATCGAGGACTCCCTGGCCTACGAGAACGGCACCCTCTCCGACGGCACGCAGAACTCCAGCGGTGACCGCAACGGCTACAAGCTCGGCGGCGAGGACATCGAGGTCGACCACGTGGTGCGCCGCAGCATCGCCTACCGGAACGGCAAGCACGGGTTCACCTACAACTCGAACCCGGGCACGATGACGATCTCGGACAACGTGAGCATCGACAACGCCGAGCGCAACTTCTCCTTCGACAAGGGAACTTCGGTGTTCCGGAACAACACCTCGTGCCGCGCCGACGACGGGTCGAACGACAAGACCGTGGGCGACGCCGACGGGTCGAACCAGTTCTGGACCGGCTCGAACGGCTCCCGGTGCGCCGCGTACGCGGGCGCCCTCGACTGGTCCTTCGACTCGGACGGCACGCTCGTGGTGACCTTCGGCGGCAACCGGGTCATTCCGTAGCCGTCACGCCGCGTGACCCTCGGGAGGCACGCCGTTGGCCCTGGCCGCGTCGGCGAGGGCCTGCGCGGCGGCCTCCGCGGCCTGCGCCGTGTCGCTGGCCGCCTGGGCGGCCCCGTCGTCCGACGGGCTCTCCCGGGTGGCCGGCGACTGCGGAAGCGCTTCGGTGAAGGCGCGGGAGACTCCCTGGAGCGCGGAGGTGACCTCGCTGGGGATGACCCAGAACGTACTGCCGGAGCCCTGCGCCAGCTGCGGCAGCACCTGGAGGTACTGGTAGGCCAGCAGCTTGGGGTCGGGGTCGTTGCGGTGCACGGCCTGGAAGACCTCGTCGATGGCCCGGGACTGCCCCTCCGCCTTGAGGATCTCGGCGGTGCGGTTGCCCTCGGCGCGCAGGACGGCGGCCTGCTTGTCACCCTCGGCCGTGAGGATCTGCGACTGGCGCTGGCCCTCCGCGCCGAGGATCGCGGCCCGCTTGTCCCGCTCGGCCCGCATCTGCTTCTGCATGGCGTCCTTGATGGACTGCGGCGGGTCGATCGCCTTGATCTCCACCCGGTTCACCCGCAGCCCCCATTTTCCGGTGGCCTCGTCGAGAACCCCGCGCAATTGGCTGTTGATGGTGTCGCGCGAGGTGAGCGTCTTCTCCAGGTCCATGGATCCCACGACATTGCGCAGGGTGGTGACGGTGAGCTGCTCGACCGCCTGGAGGAAGTTCGCGATCTCGTAGAAGGCCGCGCGTGGGTCCGTGACCTGGAAATACAGCACGGTGTCGATCTCGACGACCAGATTGTCCTCGGTGATGACCGGCTGGGGCTTGAAGGAGACCACCTGCTCGCGCAGGTCGATCACCGGATAGACCCGGTCGATGTACGGGATGACCACGCTGAGTCCGGGTTTCAGCGTGCGGTGGTAACGGCCGAGCCGTTCGACGTTTCGGGCACGGGCCTGCGGCACGATGCGCACCGCCCGCACCACGGTGAAAACGGCGAGAAGCGCGACGATCACACCGGCGATGAGGAACGCCGAGGCTTCCATGGTCACTCCCGGGGATAGACGAATGCGGTGGAACCGCTGATCTCCAGGACGTCGACGGTCGCACCCCGGGGAATCACCAGCGTCTCGTCGTAGGAACGGGCCGTCCATTCCTCGCCGCCGATACGGACCCTGCCTTCCCTTCCGGTCACGTCGGAGACGACGTAGGCGGCCTGGCCGACCAGAGCGTCCACCCCGAACCGCTGCGTCTGGGGCTGGACGAGGTGGCGCAGCGCGACCGGGCGCAGGAAGAAGAGGGTGACGGCGGAGACGACCGTGAACACGAGAAATTGAAAAGGCGTGGAAAGGCCGGCCGCCGCGGATCCGGCGGTGATCAGCGCGGCCACTCCCAGCATTCCGAGCGCGGCGGTCAGGGTGAAGATCTCCGCCAGGACCAGGACCGCCGAAACGATCAGCCAGATCAGCCACGGATCCATCACGGCCACCTTTCCGCTTTGGAATTATTTTACCGGCTTTCCGGAAAAGCGGACCCGTTCGTCACCGGCCGGCGTCAGGGCACCGGGGGGCCGGCGCGCGCCGTGAGCGGGGCGCGCCGCCCCGTCGCGATCACGCGGCCGCGCAGGCTCCGAGGTCTTCCCAGACGCCCCATTCGCCGGTGGTGCCGGGCTCCTCGCCGGTCACCCACCACTTGGCGCGCCAGGTGTGGCCGCCGAAGGAGACGGTGTCGCCGCCGCTGTAGACACTGCCGGCGCTCCACCCGGGCGCGTCGCAGGCTCCCGGGTCGCCGTCGCCGCCGCCGCCCCCGTCGCCCCCACCGCTGCCGCCGATGTTGACGTCGATGCAGGAGTAGAAGGCGTTGCCGGTGTCCGCCACGTTCCACACGGCCAGTACCTTCTGGCGGCCGGTGAAGCCGCCGAAGTTCACCTGGTGGCTCACGTCCGGGGCGGGCTGCGCTCGGTGGCCGTCGAATTCGGCGATCTTCTGGCTGCCGATGAAGTACTGCCAGTTGGCCGTGGCGTGGCGTGCCGTGTGGTGCCAGGTGAAGGTGTGCGTGGTGCCGACCGGCGTGACGCGCCAGCCCTTGCCGTCGTCGTCGAGTTCGGCGAACTGGCTGTTTCCGCCGCTGCAACTGCTCAGGCCCTTCGGGCCCTCGACGCTCTGGGGCTCGTACTTGATCTGACCGCAGTCGACGATCCCCGCGGCGCACTGGTCCTGCCGGCTGCCGGGCGAGGTCACCCACCCGTGCGCGCTCGCCGTGCTCGCCGGGAGGCTGATGGCGAGCAACGGAGCGACCAGCGCCCCGACCGCGAAGGCCACCCGTCTCTTGGTGCGCATGTCGTGCCCCTTTCGGATACAGGTCTAGACCTGACGACTTCAGGTCTAGACCATAGCGACGGAGCCGGTCCGGTCAAGGGTTCGCGCAACATCAACCGACAAGCGGCGGTGCGCATTTGACGCGGCGGCCCTCGTGCGCAACTCGTTGCGCTATTGGTCTAGACAAGGATCCCGCGATGGTTAAAAGTCGAATGGGTTGCGCGTCTCCCCCCTCCCTCGGGACGCCGTCGACCCCGCCCCGCACTGCGCACCATCCCCACCGGCCGCCCGGTTCCCCGGCGGTCGTTGCGCAAGAGAGGAGCACCACCGTTGGAAGCGCTGGAAAAACGCAGGGAGCACGTGATCGCGCTCTTCCGCATCGTCGTAGGCCTGCTGTTCGCCTGCCACGGAGCCGCCACCCTGTTCGACGTCCTGGGCGGTCCGCACGGGCCCGCCCCGGGCTTCGCCGCATGGCCCGGCTGGTGGGCCGCAGTGGTGCAACTGGTCGGCGGCACGCTGGTGCTGTGCGGTCTCGCGACCCGCACGGCGGCCGTCCTGTGCTCCGGGTCCATGGCGTACGCCTACTTCGTCGAGCACCAGCCCGACGGGCTCTTCCCCATCGAGAACGGCGGGGAGTCGGCGGCCATGTTCTGCTGGTCCTTCCTCCTGCTCGCCGCCCTCGGACCGGGCCGCTGGAGCCTGGCCTCCCGCATCCGCCCCCGTCGGGGTGACGGCGGCCGCCCGGTCACCCGGACACTGCCTTCGGACACGCCGACGTCCGTCTGAGCGGGGGCGTGCCGTCCCCGCCGACGGACGGCACGCCCCCGCTCCGCCCGGAGCGCGAACGCCTCAGACCGTCACCCGCGGTGCCGGCCGTTCCAGTAGCGCGGCCAGTGCCGGCGGCGTCCCCGCTCGCCGCTCACCCGCCTACTCCTGGCCGGTGAACATCCTGATCAGGCCGTGCGGTGCGTCGTCACCGAACATCAGCGCGTGCAGCCGGGACGCGTCGGCGGCCTCCGCCGCGCTGCGCGGGAACAGGTCCCGCTCGTACGCGGTGAGCGCGGCCTCCACGTCGCCGGAGTGCGCGGCGAGGGCCGTGCCGAGTTCCGCGCCGTCGTACATGGCCAGGTTGGCCCCTTCGCCGGACGGGGGCATGAGGTGGGCGGCGTCGCCGAGCAGGGTCACTCCCGGCACACGCTCCCACCGGTGGGCGGCGGGGAGGGTGTACAGGGGGCGCAGGACCGGCGCGGTGTCGGCTTCGGTGATCAGCGCGGTCAACTCCGGTGCCCATCCGGCGAACTCCCGCGCCAGCCGCGCGGCGCCCGCCGCTCCGGGGAGACCGATGCCGTCGAACCACTCGCGCGGCCTGCGCAGGGCCACGTAGGCGTGCAGGGTTCCGCCGCTCTCCCGGTGGGCCTGGATCGCCTTTCCCGGCGCGAGCGCGAACATCGCACCGTCGCCGACCGCCTTCGCCGTGGCCGGGTGCCTGGTGTCGGCGTCGAAAAGGTAGGTCTCGACGAACGACATGCCGACGTACTCGGGTGCGGCGTCGGAGAGCAGCGGCCGCACCCGGGACCACGCGCCGTCCGCGCCGACCAGGAGGTTCGTGACGACGGAGGTGCCGTCGGCGAACGCCACCTCGTGGCGGCCGTCGCCGAGGGGGCGGGCGGCACGCACCTTGCGGCCCCAGCGGACGGTGCCGGCCGGCAGTGAGTCGAGCAGCATCCGCCGCAGTTCGCCGCGCATCACCTCGGGGCGCCCGCCCGTGCCGTCGTCGCCCTCCTCGAACAGGACCGTCCCGTCCGGCGCGAGGGCCCGCGAGGCCTGCCGGCCCTCCAGGACGAGCCCGCGGAACTCCTCGGCGAGCCCCGCGGCCCGGAGAGCGGGTTGGCCGTTGCTGTCGTGGATGTCGAGCATCCCGCCCTGCGCGCGTGCCTTGGCGGAGGCCTCGGCCTCGTGGACGGTGGCCGGGATGCCGTGGACGTGCAGGACGCGGGCGAGCGTGAGACCGCCGAGTCCGGCGCCGACGATCGTGACGTGCGTGGTCATGGTGCTTCCCTCCTGATGGCGGTCCCGGGGCGGAGACCCGGCAGGACCGACGTGCCCTGGAACGGCGTTCCAGCACGCCCAGGGTGGAACGTCGTTCCAGTCCCTGTCAAGCTGGAACGGCGTTCCAAGCGGTCTAGGATGAGCGCATGGCATCCAGGTCGCGCCGCCCGGAACGGCGGCAGGAACCCCTCTCGCGGGAGCGCATCGTCGGGGCCGCCGTCGAGCTCCTCGACACGGTGGGAGAGCGCGGCCTCACCTTTCGCGCCCTGGCCGATCGCCTCGCGACCGGCCCCGGGGCGATCTACTGGCACATCACGGGGAAGGCCGAGCTGCTCGGCGCCGCCACGGACGCGGTCGTCACCGCCGCGGTGACCGCCGGACCCACCGGCGCCGCCGACTCGCCCCAGGACGCGGTGCGCGCCGTCGCACTGGGCCTGTGGGACGCGACCGAAGCACACCCGTGGCTGGCCACGCAGCTCGCGACGCAGCTGTCCCGCACACCCTGGGGGACGGTGGCACCGCGGATCTTCGAGAGTCTCGGCCGCCAGGTCCAGGCGATGGGCGTGCCCGAGGCCCACTGGTTCACGGCGTCCTCGGCGCTCATGCACTACATCCTCGGCGCCGCCGGCCAGAACGCCGCGAACTCCGCGAGCGCCGGCCCGGTGGGGGCCGACGTGGACCGGGACGAGTTCCTGGACACCGTCTCGACGGCGTGGGAGGGGCTCGACCCGGACGCGTACCCGTTCACCCGGGCCGTGGCGGACCAGGTCCGCGGCCATGACGACCGCGAGCAGTTCCTGGCCGGGATCACCCTCGTCCTGACCGGCATCACGGCACTTCACCGGCCCGGCCGGTAGCACCCGGTCCCGGCCGACCGCCTTCGGGCGGCCTTCGGCGTGTGCGCCGTCTCACGCATCCCATGGCCGCCCAAGTTGCATGGGTCACTGCGCAAATGCCCCTTTCGCCGCCATGCTCGGAGTGAACGGTGCCGGGCGAAGTGGCGCGTGCCGCCGCCGACTTGGCCACGGCGTACCGACGTGAGCCCCGCCACAGCACACGTGGCCCTTCCCCGCCCTCACCCGTTCCCCTTCGTCGCCCGCTCCCCGCCCTCGCCCCTTCCCCTTCCTCGCCCCTTCCCCTTCCTCACCCGTTCCCCTTCCTCACCTGCTCCGCAGCAGACGCCGTAGAAAGGTGCCGATCGTGGCCGCATACCTGTGCGCTCCCGCCGTGATACACGGCGAGCACTCCGTCGAGACCCGAGAGATCGTCGAGGAGGTACGCGGCCGGCACCCGCACGCTCCGTGGGCACCGCGGATCGACGGCATCGCGGCCAGTACGGGCATCGAGAGCCGCGGCTGGATGCTCCCCCTGGAGGCCGCCGTCGCGCCCGGCGGTGGCGGCGACCTCGGGGCCGCACGGGAGGCGCTGGTCCGCGACGGGTTCACCGAGCAGGACGCGAACCGCGCGATCGCCGCCCTGAAGGCGGTGCCCGCGTCGCAGACCGTCCAGGAGCGCACCGCCCCGGCCTGGGAGGCCGTGCAGGCCTACGGGGAGCGCGCGGCACGTGGTGCCCTGCAGATCGCCGGGCTGGACGTCGCGGACGTCGACTGCCTGATCACCAGCAACTCCACCACCCCGGCCCTGCCCGGACTGGACGTCGCCCTGGCCAACCGGCTCCCGCTGCGCGGCGACACCATGCTCCTGCCCGCCACCCAGTGGGCCTGCGTGGCCGGGACCCGTTCCCTGGCACTGGCCGCCGACCTCGTGGCGGCGGACCCGGACCGGGTGGTCCTGGTCGTGATCTCCGAGGCGCTGAGCACCACCTACCAGCCCGCCGACGACACCCTGGAGTCCCTGATCGTCCGGCTGCTGTTCGCGGACACCGCGGTCGCGGCGGTGGTCACGGGCCGCCCGAGGCCCGAGTCGGTGCTCCGGCTGGACGCCGCCTGGCACCACACCCTGCCGGGCACGCGGGACCTGCACCGCCTGGAGACGAGGGCGGACGGCACCCACTTCGTGATGGACCGGCGCGGGCCGCGGGCGGTGCAGGAAACGGTCACCGCGATGTGGGAGTGGCTCCGCGTCCGCTACGAGGACGACCCCTCCTCCTGGCACCCCGACGTCCTGCTCGCGCACCCCGGCGGGACCCGGGTGCTGGAGTACATGGAGCAGACGATGCCCGACGAGTGGCCCTCGGGGCTCCTGGCGTACAGCCGGGACAGCTACACCAGCGGCAACCGCGGCGGCGCCGCCGTGTTCGACATCCTGCGCCGGGCGCACGACGCCGGGCAGAAGGCGGGCAGCCGTGCCGTCCTGTACGCGGCCGCCCCGGGCCTGACCGCCACCGCTCTGGAAGGGGAGTGGCTGTAGGAGGCACTCCGGGGCACTCCGGGGCACTCCGGGGCCACCCCGCCACTCTCCGTGTTCACCGCGCGTTCCGCTGATGTGGGCGAAGCGTCCGCGCGTGTTATTGAATGGGGTGTGCGGTCGGGATCCTCGGGGGCTCTTCCGCCACGGGTTCGGGTACGGCCCCGGCACTGTGCCGGGGTTGGCGAGCGAGCTGAGGGAGCCGCATGGACTCCACACCCTCCCCTTCGTCCTCGTCGCCGTTCGACCTGGTCAGCAGCGCTCTGGGCCGGTACATCCCGCGTGGCGGAGCCGCGGCGGCCGGTCCTGCCGAATCGCGGGACGACTCGGGCGGACACCGGCCGGAGCACGACCGTCCGCCGGTGGGCCGGCAGGAGCAGATCCTCGGCGCGGTCAATCTGGACCGGGAGCTGAGAGTCACCCACCGCAATCTCGAGGCCCCCGTCTTCGCGGGACTGGACGCCGCGGTCGGCAGCCCGTTCGTCGATCTCCTGCCCCCGGGGGACGTACCGACGGTCACCCGGCGGCTGCGGCAGGTTCTGGACACCGGTGAGGCACACGTCGCCCGGGTCCAGCGTCTGCGGCGCGGCGACGGGTCGGAGCTGGTCGTGTCGATGAGCATCCTGCCCGCGGCCGCGCCCCGGGAGGGCCTGACCGTCTCCGTGATCGCGATGGCCAGGAGGCTGCACCTGTACGCCGCCGAGACGGCGATCGGCACCTCGCTGGACATCGGCGAAACGGCGCAGTCCCTGGCGGAGTCCCTGCTGGCCTGGGGAGACGTGGCAGCCGTCGACCTCGACTTCGCCGTGTGGACGGGCGAGGGGGTCACCGAGCGGGCGCAGGGCCGCATCCGGCTGCGGCGGGCGGCCCTGGTGCCGGACCGGGCCTGGCCCGAGGGGTACGTGACCCTGGGCGAGGACCTTCCCAGCGACGCGAGTCGCCTGCTGTCGCAGGCGATACGGCGCGCCGACGCCCCGCAGTCCATCGTTATCCCGGACCGGGAGGCGATCGAGCGGGTGCTCGGCAGCCCGCGGCTGGTCCGTGCTCTGGTGCCCGGCGACCGGTCCGCCGGCGTGGCGTGCGTACCGCTGGTCCTGGAAGGTGATCCGCCCGTCGTCCTGGGCGTGGCGGAGGTGTGGCGGCGGGCGGACCGCCCGTTCGCCGACAGTGAGCTGTTCGACCTCCAGGAGCTGGTGGCCAGAACCTCCCACCATGTGGACCTGGCCCGCCAGCACCAGCGCGAGCACACACAGGTGCTGGCCCTGCAGCGGCGGCTGCTGCCGCGCTCCGCCGGTGGCACCGTCCAGACCGCCAGCGTCTACCAGCCCGCCACACCCGACAGCGCGGGCGTCGGGGGAGACTGGGTGAACAGCTTCCCGCTGCCGGACGGCCGTACCGCGCTGGTCGTCGGCGACGTCGTCGGGCACGGCCTGGGCGCCGCGGCCACCATGGGCCAGCTGAGCATGGAGGCCCGGGCGCTGCTGTCCGCGGGGCTGGCCCCCGACGAGGTGCTCGAGCACCTGGACGAGACCGTGACGCTGCTGGACGACGCGGAGTCCGGGCTGGCGGCCGGTTACAGCGCGCTCGGGTCGACCTGCTGCATCGCCGTCTACGACCCCGTCAGCCACCGGGTGACTTTGTCCAGCGCGGGCCACCTGCCCCCGATCCTGGTGTCGCCGGACGGGCGCGCCGGCCCGCTCCCGGTCCGTCCGCATCCCGGCCTGGGTACCGAGTTCGCGCTGCGCGAGCCGTACGGCGTGCACACCTTCGTCGCGCCTCCGGGCTCCCTGCTCGCCCTCTACACCGACGGCCTGGTCGAGGACCCGGCCGTGCCGATCGACGAGGGCATCGCCAGGCTGGCGGACGCCGTGTCCGGCGTGCATCCGTGGGACTCGCTGCAGCAGGCCGCGCGCCGGGTGGTCTCCGACGTGATGCCGGCGCACCAGCGCGACGACGTGACCCTGCTCATCGCACGCACGATCGGCTACCGCAAGGGGGACACCGCGACCTGGCGGCTGCCCGCCCGCGACGACGCGGCCGCCCGGGCCCGCGCGCTGGTCTCCGCGCTGCTGCGGCAGTGGCGCACCAGGGACAGCACCCGGGACAGCGTGCTGCTGCTGGTCAGCGAGCTGGTCACCAACGCGGTCCGGTTCGCCGGCGGCCCCATCACGGTGCGGCTGATCAGGGCCGGTCCCGGCCTGCTGTGCGAGGTCGGCGACACCGGCAACGGCAGACCGCGGCTGGGCCGGGGCGGGCTCCTCGACGACGGGGGCCGCGGCCTGCACGTGGTGCACCGGCTCACCACCCGGTGGGGCGTGCGGTGGACGGACACCGGCAAGGTGGTCTGGGCCGAGGTCGTGCGCTGACGCGGCCGCGGGTCCGTCCTTTCGCGGCGTACGCGGAACCGGGGCGCGGGGGCCGACGTCCGTCGGGGTACAAGATCGCCCGTCCGCCCCGAGGAGTCCGAGATGACCGGCACAGCCACCCGCTACCTCTACCTCGCCCGGCACGGTGAGGCCGTACCGGACGAGAGCGGGCTGACGGACGCCGGCCGGCGCCAGGCCGCCCTGCTCGGCCGGCGCCTGAGCGACATCCCCTTCGATGCCGTCCACCACGGCCCGCTGCCGCGGGCGGTACAGACCGCACGCCTGATCGCCGACGAGCTGAAGGGCGTCACTCCGCGCGTCTCGGAAGCCGCCGGTGACTACGTGCCCCACCTGCCCGAACGGGCCGAGCTGCCGGCCGAGTCGGCCGATCTCCACCTCCGCTTCCTCGCCGGTGCCACCGACGAGGAACGCGAGCGCGGCCCGGAGCTCGCCCGTCAGGCGCTGCGTCTTTTCACGGGGGCGGTGACGGACGGCGCCCGGGACCGGCACGAACTGGTCGTCACCCACAACTTCCTCATCGCCTGGCTGGTCCGGGACGCCATGCACGCGCCGAAGTGGCGGTGGCTCGGCCTCAACCACTGCAACGCCTCGCTCACGGTCATCCGTTACGCGCCCGGCCGGGCAGCCTCCGTCCTCCTCTCCAACGACATGCGGCACCTGCCCGCCGAGCTGCGCTGGACGGGCTTTCCCGCCGAACTGCACGTCTGACGAACGGAATCCGCGTACGGGCCGGAGCGCCGTCGCACCGGCCGGAGCGCCGTCGCACCGGCCGGCGCTCAGGAGCCGAGGCCGCCCAGGTAGGCCGCCAGCGAGCCGATGGCGGCGGGGTTGCGCGGGCTCTCGACGAGGTCGACGTAGTCGAGGGTGAAGATCCGGTCGTTCTTGACGGCGGAGACGTTGGCGAGCGGCTTGTAGGACGTCAGGAAGCGGCGCTTCTGCTCGGCGGTGGTGTCCCCGTAGTCGTTGATCACGATGACCTCGGGGTCACGGGCGACGACCGTCTCCCAGCCCACGGTGGTCCAGCTGTCCTTCAGGTCCTTCATGACGTGGTCGCCGCCGGCCTTGGTGATGATGTCGTGGGGCCCGGCGTAGGCCCCGGAGGTGAGCGGCTTGTCCTCGCCGCTGTCGTAGAGGAACACGCGGGGCCGGTCGGCGCCCTTGGGTGCCTTCGCCTGCGCCTGGGCGACCTGGTCGCGGAACCGGGCGACGAGGGTCTCGGCCCGGTCCTCGACGTCGAAGACCTTCCCCAGGTTGCGCAGGTCCGTGTACAGCGCGTCGAGAGGGGGCATCACGCCGCGGGCCTTGCCCTGCCCGTTGCGGCACGACTCACTGAGCAGGTACGAGTCGATGCCCACGCGGCGCAGCGCCTGAGGCGTGAATCCGTCTCCCTCGCTGAAGCCGTAGTTCCAGCCCGCGAAGACCAGGTCGGCACGGGCGTCCAGGACCAGTTCCTTGTTGATGCGCTCCTTCGACAGCCAGGTGGTCTTCCGGTAGCCGTCCTTCCACGGCACCTTCGTGAGGTCGCCCTTGTCGTCGGGCATGACGTATCCGGCCATGTGGTCCTCGAGGCCGAGGGCGAACATGATCTCGGTGATTCCCACGTCGTTGGTGACCACCCGCCGCGGAGCCTTCTCGAACGTCAGCTTCTCGCCGCAGTTCTCGACCGTCACCGGGTAGTGGCCGCCGGACGACGCCCGGGCGCCCGCCCCCTCCCCCGCCTCCGGCGAGACGTCCGCCCCGCAGCCGGAGACGGCGAAGGCGAGTACGGGGGCGAGGGCCAGGGCCAGGGCGGCGGGGCGTGCGCGGTGGGGCATGCTGGGGGACTCCTTCGAGGGCGGGCGGGGCCGAGTGGACGGGGCGGTGCGAACGGGCCGGGCGCGCTACCGAACCGGCAAGCGGTCGAAGAGCAGTTGGATCGCGCCGGTCTCCGGATGGGCGACGCGGTGCGCCCGGACTTTGAAGACGTCGGCCAGCAGCTCGGCCGTGAGCACGTCGTGCGGGGCGCCGGAGGCGACGATCCGTCCGGCGTCGACGACGTGCAGGCGATCGCAGTGGAGCGCGGCGAGGTTGAGGTCGTGCAGGGCGGCGAGCACGGTCGGCCCACTGGCCCGCACCAGGGACAGGACCTCCAACTGCTGGGCGATGTCCAGGTGGTTGGTGGGCTCGTCCAGGACGAGGATCCGCGGCTGCTGGGCGAGTGCGCGGGCGATCAGGACCCGTTGCCTCTCCCCGCCGGAGAGGGTGAGGAAGCCGCGGCCGGTCAGATGGTCCGCCCCGACTCCTTCCAGGGCGGCGGCGCAGACGTGCCGGTCCTCGTCGGAGGTCCGGGCGGCCGCCCCCTGGTGCGGCAGTCTGCCCATGGCCACGACCTCGGCCACCGTGAAGTCGAACTCCGCCGCCGCTTCCTGCGGCAGGGCGGCGAGCCGGCGTGCGCTCTCCCGCGGGCTCAGGGACGGCAGCTCGTCACCGCCGAGCCGGACGACTCCGGCCGTGGGGCGCAGCGCCCGGTACACACAGCGCAACAGGGTCGACTTGCCGCTCCCGTTGGGCCCGACGAGCCCGACGAACCCGCCGCTGTCCGCGTGCAGCGACACGTCGTCGAGCACCCGCGCGCCGGACATCTCCACCGTGAGTCCGTCGACCTCGACCCGCATCACACGCCTCCGAAGGTGTAGGTACGGCGGCGCATCAGCAGGACGAAGCAGGGCACGCCGATCGCCGCCGTCAGGACGCCCAGCGGCAGTTCGGCGGGGGCGAGCACCACGCGGGACAGGATGTCGACCCAGACCAGCAGGACGGCTCCGCCCAGGGGCGCCACGGCCAGCAGCCGGCGGTGGTCCGCGCCGACCAGCATCCGGGCCGCGTGCGGGACCATCAGGCCGACGAAGCCGATCGCCCCGCTGACCGCGACCACCGCACCCGTGACGGCCGAGGCGGTGAGGAACAGTTCCTTGCGCAGCCGCCCGGGGTCCACACCCAGCGCGGCGGCGGTCTCGTCGCCCATCGCGAGGGCGTTCAGGCGCCGGGCCGACCAGCCGAGATGGAGGAGGCCGCCGAGGACCGCGCCCGCGGCGATCGGTACGGAGGACCAGTTCGCCCCGCCCAGGCTGCCCAGCAGCCACATCATGGCGGACCGCGCCGCTTCGCCGTGCTCGGCGGCGAACACCATGAAGGTGGTGACGGCCGAGAAGCCGTAGTACATCGCGGTACCGGTCAGCAGCAGCCGGAGCGGGGTCAGGCCCCGCGGGGTCCGGGCGACCGCGTACACCAGCACCATGGCCGCGAGCGCGGAGAGGAACGCCGCCGTGGACAGCGCCCAGAGACCGAGTGCGCCGAAGGCCCCGAAGATGAGTACGGCGTTGGCCCCGACGGCGGCACCGGAGGAGATGCCGAGGACGAACGGGTCCGCCAGCGCGTTGCGGACCATGGCCTGAACGGCGACGCCGACGGACGCCAGACCGGCGCCGACGACGGCCGCGAGCACGGCTCGGGGGAACCGGAGTTCCCAGACGATCGTGTAGGCGGCGACGTCGTCCGCGTCTATGGTCCCTCCGGTCAGGCCCGCCCAGAGGTGGTGCAGGGCCTCGCTCCAGGAGAGCCCCGACGCGCCGATGCACGCCCCGCAGGCCAGCGAGACGGGAAGCGCGACGCACAGCCCTGCCACAAGCAGGGGAAGTGAGGCGCGCCTGGCCGGTGGGGGCCCGCTGTTCCCCGTACGGTCCGGTGGGGCGGCGGGTATCCGGTCGCGGAGCGTGGCCACAGGCGTTTCGCTTTCGCCTCGGGCCGTGCGCCTGCGTGATCGAAGGAGCAGGCCCGGACGCTGGGCGCCCTGCACAGCACCTCTCGCAGTCCACGGCGATTGACAGGGGCTTCACCACCGCGGGTAATCGGGCTTACGGGACCCCTTGCGGGGCTCCGCCTACCGTTGCGGGTCAGCGCCGGACTTCGACCGGACTTCCCCCACGAGGCGCTTCGCAGCGTACCTCGTCACCTCCTGCGGGCAGGAACCGCACCCGGACTCCGCGGCTTCCGTCGCGCGGGATGTCCGGACTGCCCGGGCTGCCGCCGACGGACGGCCGGACCGATGATGGAGAGCAGAGACCGTGAACCGGCGCGAGACGTGAGGGACGTATTGATGACGAACAGCAGTGGGCGACGTCGGCCGGACGTCACTACGGTCGAGATCATCGGTGGGCCGGAAGCGCTCGAGATCGGGCTCAGCGACTACGACGCCCGGTGGGCGGAGACCTACCTGCGTCACCGGCGTCGGATCCTCGACGCGTTGGGGGCCGACGTCGATGTCGAGCACATCGGCTCCACTTCGGTTCCGGGTCTGGCCGCCAAGCCGATCGTGGACATCGTCGTCGCGGTGGCCGACATCACGGCGGAGGAGGACTACCTCGACGCACTGTTGGCGGCCGGGTACGAACTGCGGGTTCGCGAGCCAGGACATCGACTCGTGCGCACACCCGGTCGCGACGTGCATGTGCACGTCTACGAGAGAGGGGCCGCGGCGGTGCACGAGTACCTCCTCTTCCGTGACCACCTGCGCGCGGACGCGGACGATCGCGCCCTGTACGAGAATGTCAAACGAGCCCTGTTCGAGCAGCCGTGGAACGACATGAACGACTACTCCGACGCCAAGAGCGACGTCATCCTCGCGATCAAGTCCCGAGCCGGAGCGGCTCGCCGATGACGCGGGAGCGGCGTCGCGGGAGCGGGCTCCCGACGCAACGGCCGTACGACCACATCTTCGGCAGCGAGGGCTGACGCTCCGCGCGACCGGTGGGGAACAGCGCCAGGTGGAGCACTCCGTCACACGTCCGAACGGGGCACGAGGCGTGTGTCTTCGCCGTGGTGCGTGCCGTGGGCGGGCGAGGATGCGCCGTACGGAGGAGCGGACACGATCGAAGTGGAGGTCGGGTGACGGGTGCGACGGGTGGGCCGGCGGCGGTCGAGGGCGGTGCTCGGGAGGAGCTGCGCGATGCCATCACTTTGCGGGCGGCGCTCATCATGCTCGGCGTGCTGCTCCTTCAACTGGGCTTCGCGCTCTCGTACATGGGCGCCTTCCACGCCCCCAGGCCGCACGACGTGCCCATCACGCTGGTGGCACCCCCCGAGATGCGTGGAGACCTGGCGGCGCGGCTCGACGCCCTGCCCGGCGACCCCCTGCGGGTGACCGCCGTCGCGGATGCCGCGGAGGCACGGGCGCGGCTGCTGGACCGGCGTACCGACGCGGCCCTTCTCGTGGCCCCGGACGCACGCCTCGACACGCTGCTCGTCGCCTCGGCGGGCGGCCCGTCGGCCACGACCGCGGCCACCGCGGTGCTCCAGGACGTCGCCCGGACACAGGACCGGGAGATCCAGGTGCGGGACCTGCGCCCCCCGTCGGCGGGCGACTCGCGCGGGCTCTCCTCCTTCTACCTCGTCCTGAGCTGGACCATCGGCGGCTACCTCGCCGCCTCCGCCCTGAACATGGCAGCCGGTTCCAAACGGCCCACCCTGCACCGCACCTTCGTCCGGCTGGCGGCGATGATCCCGTACGCCTTCGTATCGGGGATCGGCGGGGCAGTCGTCGTCGGCCTGGTGCTGGACTGCCTGCCCGGCGCGTTCTGGGAGCTGGTCGGGATCGGCACCCTCGTGGTGTTCGCCTCCGGCGCGGTGGGCGTCGCCCTCCAGTCAGTCGCGGGCACCATCGGCCTCGGACTCACCATCCTGATCTTCACGGTGCTGGGCAACCCCAGCTCGGGCGGGGTGTACCCGGCCTCGCTGCTGCCGCCGTTCTGGGCCGCGATCGGCCAGGCGCTGCCCCCGGGGGCCGGTACGACCGTGGTGCGCAACACCGTCTACTTCGACGGCCACGCCATCACCGGCGCGCTCTGGATCCTCGGCGCCTGGGCGTTCGGCGGTGTCGTCGTGGCGGTCCTCGCGGCCGCGCTCCGCGCCCGACGTCGCCCGCGGGCCGTCGCGACGACGGCCCCGGCCCGATGACGTGTCGGCCCGTCACTACGTGTGCACCGTAGTCGGCGCTCGGGACTCTGGGCGTCCGCAGGGGGACGGTGAACCGGGAAACCGGCCCTGACCGGGTCTTTCCTCACTCCCTCTCAGGGCCGGCGTCCCTCCTGCGACGGATCACGCCAGGACGTGTCCCGTGCGGGTCAGCGCTTCATGAGGGCGAAGACCCCCCAGCCGAGGTACTCACGGCCGTAGCGGGCGTAACGGGCGGGCTCGAGGCTTAGTTCCTCCCGTACCTGGGGGGCCATTTCGTCGTCCGGGTTCTCGTCGAGCCAGCGGCGCATGCTGAGCCACTGGGCGGCGGCGTAGCGGTCCCAGCTGTCCTGATCGGCCAGCATCATCTCCACCACGTCGTATCCGAGGTCCTGGAAGTGCTCGATGAGGCCGTGGAGTACCAGGAAGTCGGCGGTGGAGGTGGCGTGGCACCCCTGGACGGTCACCTCGTCCGGAGGCGTCTGCCTCCAGAAGGGCTCGCCGATCAGCATCAGGCCGCCGGGGCGCAGGCTGCGCTCGAGGAGTTCGATCGTTCCGGCGACGCCGTCGCCGATCCAGGTGGCACCGACGCAAGCGGCCAGATCGACGGGCCGGTCCGCGACATGTCCGGCGGCGTCGCCGTGGATGAAGTCGACCCGGTCGGCGACGCCGAGTTCGGCGGCGCGGGCCCGGGCCTGCTCGGTGAAGAGCGAGCCGATGTCCACCCCCGTGCCCGTGAAGCCCAGGTCACGTGCCCAGGTGCACAGCATCTCGCCCGAGCCACTGGCCAGGTCGAGCACCCGGGTCCCGGCGGGGAGGCGGAGTGACGCGCCGAGCGTGGCGAACTTGTCGGGGGTGAGCGGGTTGTGGATGCGGTGGCCGCTCTCGCGGATGGTGAAGATGCGTGGAAGGTCCATGAGGGGATTCCTGTTCGTCATGCCTTGAAGCCGGGGGACTGCTTGAGGGCGCGCACCTGGCGCGCGATCTGCTTCATCGGCCGTTCCAGCTCGGCCCGCAGACGGGCGTCGCCGCGTGCGGCCGCATGGGTGTTCTCACGCTGCAGCCGGTGGTAGCTGTCCAGGCGCCGCCGGGTGAGGCGGCCGTCCTCGACGGCGGCCAGGACGGCGCAGCCCGGTTCGGTGCTGTGGGCGCAGTCCGCGAAGCGGCACTGCCCCGCCAGACCGGTGATCTCGGCGAAGGTCCTGTCCAGGCCGTCATCGGCGTCGTGCAGGCCGACGCCGCGCAGGCCGGGGTGTCCGGCAGGACCCCGCCATGGGGCAGCGGCAGCAGCTCCCGCCAGGCGGTGGTGTGCCGGCCCTTGCCGTCGCTGTCGCGTACCGCGCCGGTGGCCAGGAGGTCCCCGCCGAGCAGGCGGTTGCCGACGGAGGACTTGCCCGCGCCCGAGGGCCCGAGCAGGACGACCGTGCCCGACAGGACCGCGGTGAGGACATCCAGGCCCTCGCCGGTGGCGGCGCCGGTGACCAGCACCGCGACACCCGGGGCCACCTCGGCCACCTCGGCCGCCGCGGAGGCGGGATCGGGGCACCGGTCGGCCTTGGTGAGCACCACCACAGGTGCGGCACCGCTGTCCCAGGCCAGGGAGAACATCCGCTCGATGCGTCCGTGCCCGAGCGGATCGGCGAGGGAGACGGCCACCGCCACCGTGTCGACGTTCGCGGCCAGTACCTGCGCCCGGGAGGTGCGCGAGGAGGTGGAGCGCACCACGGCGGTCCGGCGTTCCAGCACCGCCGCCACGAGCGTGGCGTCGGTGGTCGTACCGGCCGGCCGGACGGCCACCCAGTCACCGGTGCACGGCGCCAAGCGGTCACCGGTGCCGGACGAGGGGGTGGCCGTCGCGCGGACGAACCCGGTCTCGGTGACGACGTCGCACCGGCCGCGCTCGGCCCGCACGACGCGGCCGGGAATCAGTCCGTCGGCCCGCGACGGGGTGAAGGAGCGCTCACGTTCGGTGTCCCGGCCGTAGTCGGCGGGCGTCGGGACGCGCTCGCGAAGAGAGAGATCGGATGCATGGGAAGTGGGTTGGTGAAACAAGGTGGAGACCCTTGAACAGGGGCCCGTCGGACGGGGCTTGCCGGAGAACTCCTACGAGGGAGGTAGGCAGGCGCAGGTCAGGACGAAGCCCGGGAGGTGAGGATGATCTGGGCACCGCACACGGCGATGGTCTCCACGACAGTCATCAACACACCTCCTTGGATCTCCGGGAGCGGGCCGATCACCGCTCCGGCGCTTACGGTAACAGCCGTTGTGCACGTCGGCGCCACTCGGGCGGCACGGTCGAGACGCAGGTCACGGACAGCGCCCGCCGGACACCTGTGGCGGTTCGCCCGACGCGCGACCCGGGCCCTGGATCCGGTGGTGGTGCCCGAGATGACTACGCCCAACGATGGACACTTTGTCCGCGGCAAGGAAAAAGGCGAGGGTCCTCGCACGGAAGGGGTTACGTCCGTCGACGAAGGCCGCTAACTTCCTTGAGGTGTACCGGTCACGTTCGCGATGACCGGTGACTTCACGGCGCGACGGCGCGCGCCTGTACTCCCCCGCAGGACGACTCGGCCTGCCCACACCCCCACTCCTGGGAGACACCTGTGCGCACGACACCGTTAAGACCCCGTCCGTCGAGACCACGACGGATCCGCTCCCTGACGCTGGCCGCGGTGTGTGCCGTCGGCTGCTTCCTGCCGGCGACGCCGGCGGGTGCCGCGGAGCCGGCCGGCGCTCCGCTCGCGGCGGCCGCGGCACCCGAGGACTTCCAGCAGGTCACCCTCGCCAAAGGGGTGGCGGAGACCGGTGAGCCGATGACCCTGGCGGTGCTGCCCGACCGTTCGGTGCTGCACACCTCCAGGGACGGCACTCTCAGGATCACCGACGCGGCGGGCACCACCACGGTCGCGGGGAAACTGGACGTCTACAGCCACGACGAGGAGGGTCTCCAGGGCGTCGCGGCGGACCCCGGCTTCTCGTCCAACCGGTACGTCTACCTCTACTACGCCCCCAAGCTCGGCACACCCGCGGGTGACGCGCCTTCCGACGGGCAGGCTTCGGACTTCACCCCGTTCGACGGCGTCAACCGGCTCTCCCGGTTCGTGCTGAAGGCCGACGGCACCCTGGACCTCGGCAGCGAGAAGAAGATCCTCGACGTGCCCGCCTCGCGCGGCATCTGCTGCCATGTCGGCGGCGACATCGACTTCGACGCGGCCGGCAACCTGTACCTGTCGACCGGCGACGACTCCAACCCGTTCGCCTCCGACGGCTACACCCCGATCGACGAGCGTGCCTCCCGCAACCCCGCCTACGACGCCCAGCGTTCGGCGGGGAACACCAACGACCTGCGCGGCAAGGTACTGCGCATCAAGGTCAACGCGGACGGCTCGTACTCCG
Source organism: Streptomyces violaceoruber (assembly GCF_033406955.1). Classification (NCBI taxonomy): domain Bacteria; kingdom Bacillati; phylum Actinomycetota; class Actinomycetes; order Kitasatosporales; family Streptomycetaceae; genus Streptomyces; species Streptomyces violaceoruber. The sequence continues at coordinate 635,134 of NZ_CP137734.1, forward strand.
TACCGGCCGGCAACCTCTTCGCCCCGGGCACGGCCAGGACCCGCCCGGAGATCTACGCGATGGGCTTTCGCAACCCGTTCCGGATGAGCGTGGACAAGGCCACCGGCATCGTCTACCTCGGGGACTACGGCCCGGACGCCGGTACCGCGGGCGCCTCGCGCGGCCCAGCCGGTCAGGTCGAGTTCAACCGCATCACCAAAGCGGGCAACTTCGGCTGGCCGTACTGCACGGGCGCCAACGACGCCTACACGGACTACGACTTCGCCGCCGGCACCTCGGGCGCGAAGTTCAACTGCTCGGCACCGAAGAACGCCTCGCCCCGCAACACCGGCCTGTCCGATCTCCCGCCCGCCCAGCCGGCCTGGATCCCCTACGACGGCGGGTCCGTACCGGAGTTCGGCAGCGGCTCCGAGTCGCCGATGGGCGGCCCGGTCTACCGCTACGACGCCGCGTCCGCGTCCGCGGTGAAGTTCCCGCAGGAATTCGACGGCGACTTCTTCGCCGGTGAGTTCGGACGCCGCTGGATCAAGCGGATCGAGACCGGTGGCGACGGGACCGTGCAGTCCATCAACGCCTTCCCCTGGAGCGGCACCCAGGTGATGGACATGGCCTTCGGCCCGGACGGCGCGCTGTACGTGCTGGACTACGGCACCGGCTACTTCAACGGCGACCAGAACTCCGCCCTGTACCGCATCGAACACGTCACCGGCGGCCGCGCCCCGGTCGCCCAGGCAGCGGCGAGCGTGACCTCGGGCCAGGCGCCGCTGACGGTGTCGTTCTCCTCCGCGGGCAGCTCGGACGCGGACGGCGACGCGCTCGGCCACTCCTGGGACTTCGGCGACGGAAGCACCTCCCGCCAGGCCGACCCGTCGCACACCTACAACGCCAACGGCCAGTACACGGCGACGCTCACGGTGACCGACTCCACCGGCAAGTCCGGCTCGGCCTCCGTACTCGTCACGGTCGGCAACACGGCGCCCCAGGTCAGACTGGACCTGCCGGCCGACGGGCGGATTCACGACTTCGGCGACGCGATCCCCTTCAAGGTGACGGTGAGCGACCCGGAGGACGGCAGCGTCGACTGCTCCAAGGTCGAGGTCACCTTCATCGTCGGCCACGACAGCCACGGTCACCCGCAGACTTCGGCCACCGGGTGCTCCGGCACCCTGCAGACACTGGCCGACGGCGAACACGACCCGAACGCCAACATCTTCGGCGTGATCGACGCCGAGTACACCGACCGGGGCGCGAACGGCCAGCCGGCTCTCACCACCCACGACCAGCACATCACCCAGCCCTCCCACCGGCAGGGCGAGCACTACGGCGACTCCTCCGGGGTCCAGGTCATCTCCCACTCCCCCGCGCACGGCGGCAGGACGGTCGGCAACATCGAGAACGGCGACTGGATCTCCGTCGAGCCGTACGCGCTGGACAACGCGACCGCCTTCACCGCTCGGGTCTCCTCGGCCGGCAGCGGCGGCACCATCGAGGTACGGGCGGGCTCACCGGCCGGCACCCTGCTGGGCACCGCGACCGTGCCGGTGACCGGTGGCTGGGAGACGTTCCAGGACGTCACCACCTCCCTCGGCAACCAGCCGGGCGGCTCCACCGCCCTGTACCTGGTGTTCAAGGGCGGCTCAGGGGCGCTCTTCGACGTGGACGAGTTCTCCTTCACCACCACCGACAGCGGTACGCCGGGGCAACGCTCCGGTGAGGTGAAGGGGGTGGGAGGCAAGTGCCTGGACGTCGACGGCGCGCAGACCGCCGACGGCACCGGGATCCAGATCTGGACCTGCAACGGCACCGGCGCCCAGAACTGGACCCTCGCCGACGACGGCTCCTTCACAGCACTGAACAAGTGCCTGGACGTCTCCGGCGGCGGCACCGCCGACGGCACCAGGATCCAGCTGTGGACCTGCAACGGCAGCGGCGCCCAGAAATGGAACCCCCAGCCCGACGGCACCGTCCGCAACCCCCAGTCCGGCAAATGCCTCGACGCGTCCGGCGGCACCTGGAACGACGGCACCCCCGTCCACCTGTGGACCTGCCACACCGGACCCAACCAGAAGTGGACCCTGCCGTAACCGAAGGAGGCGACACCCATGCGCAAGAAGCCAAGAGCTGCGTTCGGCCTGCTCGCAGGCGCCCTGCTCTGCGTGGCACCACAGTCCTGGGCGGCCGCCCCACCGGTCCAGCCGCTCGACGCGGCGGTGGCCGACCCGGCCTACGAGGTCCTCGTCTTCTCCAAGACGGCGGGATTCCGCCACTCCTCCATCGACGACGGCATCACGGCCCTGCGTGACCTCGGCACCGCGAACAACTTCACCGTCGATGCGACGGAGGACGCCCAGAAGTTCACCAGCGCCAACCTCGCCCCGTACGAGGCGGTCGTGTTCCTGTCCACCACGGGCGACGTACTGAACGACGCCCAGCAGAGTGCCATGGAGCAGTACATCGAGGACGGTGGCGGATACGTCGGCATCCACGCCGCCGCCGACACCGAGTACGACTGGCCCTTCTACGAGGGGCTGGCCGGAGCGCTGTTCCACTCCCATCCGGCCGTCCAACAGGCCACGGTCCGGGTCGAGGACCGGGCGCACGACGCCACCGCCCACCTCGGCGACACCTGGCAGCGCACCGACGAGTGGTACAACTACCGCGCCAACCCCCGCTCCACCGCGCACGTGCTGGCCTCGCTCGACGAGTCCAGTTACTCGGGCGGGAACATGAACGGCGACCACCCGATCGCCTGGTGCAAGGACTACGAGGGCGGCCGTGCCTTCTACACCGGTGGCGGTCACACCGACGAGTCCTACACCGACCCCGCCTTCCGCCGGCACCTGCTCGGCGGCATCCGGTGGGCGGCGGGCATGACGGATGCCGACTGCCGCCCGGAGACGGGCTACCGTTCCCTCTTCGACGGCACCGGCACCAGCGGCTGGAAGCAGGCGGGCCCCGGCGGTTTCACTCTCGCCGACGGCACGCTCACGTCCCACGGCGGCCTCGGCATGTACTGGTACCAGGCCGAGGAGTTCACCGGCGACTACTCACTGAAGCTGGACTGGCGGGCGAGCGGGGACGACAACTCGGGGGTCTCCGTGGGCTTCCCGGCCTCCGACGACCCCTGGTCGGCGGTCGACAACGGCTACGAGATCCAGATCGACGCCACCGACACCCCCGACCGCACCACCGGCTCCGTCTACGGCTTCCAGTCGGCCGACGTCGCCGCGCGCGACGCGGCGCTCAACCCGCCGGGCGAGTGGAACACGTACGAGGTGCGGGTCACCGGGGAGCGGCTGGAGCTGTTCCTCAACGGCCGCAAGATCAACGACTTCACCAACACGGACCCTGCGCGCAGCCTCCGACAGGGTCACATCGGCATCCAGAATCACGGTGACGGTGACGAGGTGTCGTTCCGCGACGTCCGGGTCAAGCAGTCGGGCGGCGGTACGCCGGGGCAGCGCTCCGGTGAGGTGAAGGGGGTGGGAGGCAAGTGCCTGGACGTCGACGGCGCGCAGACCGCCGACGGCACCGGGATCCAGATCTGGACCTGCAACGGCACCGGCGCCCAGAACTGGACCCTCACCGACGACGGCTCCTTCACAGCACTGAACAAGTGCCTGGACGTCTCCGGCGGCGGCACCGCCGACGGCACCAGGATCCAGCTGTGGACCTGCAACGGCAGCGGCGCCCAGAAATGGAACCCCCAGCCCGACGGCACCGTCCGCAACCCCCAGTCCGGCAAATGCCTCGACGCGTCCGGCGGCACCTGGAACGACGGCACCCCCGTCCACCTGTGGACCTGCCACACCGGACCCAACCAGAAATGGACCCTGCCCTAGCCTGCCGGCGGTGAGATGACGGGAGGAGGCGGTCCGGGGGCGGTGTCGCCCCCGGACCGCCTCCTCCGGCGCCTCCCGTACGGGTCCGTGCGGAGCCACCTCGCCATGGGGTGGCCCCGTCACCGGTTCGTGCGGCTCCTGCGCGCGGACGCGGTGGCCGCTCGGCCGGTGCGGAGCCGGGGCGCGGGGCGGTGGCGAGGTCACTCACCCGGCCTGATGCGCCCGCGCCAGGCTCCGGACTCGCCGCCGCGCTTCTCGATGTACTCCTTGAAGCGCTGCATGTCGCCCTTCACCCGCCGGTCGATGACTCCCAGCATGTCGCCGGTCTTCTCCGCGACGCCGGTGGGATCGACGTCCATGACGAGTTCGACCCGGGTGTGCGTGTCGTCCAGGCGCTGAAAGCGGACCGTGCCCTTCTGGTTGGTGTCACCCGTGGTGGTACGCCAGGTGATGCGCTCGTCGGGGAGCTGGTCGACGATCTCGGTGTCGAACTCGCGCTTCACACCGCTGACCTGGGTGGTCCAGTGGTTGTGCCGCTCGTCGAGCTGCCTGACCTCCTCGACCCCCTCCATGAAATGCGGGAACTCCTCGAACTGGGTCCACTGGTTGTAGGCGGTGTGCACGGGAACCTCGACGTCCACCGCTTCCTTGACCGTGCTCATCTGAGAACTTCCCTCTCTGTCGCGATCGTTGCCGCCAGGGACCGGCGTCCGGCCGGAGCCCCTGGGCACGAAGAGGCGAGTACCCGAGCACCGCCCGTATAACGTCACTCCGTCGACATGGCCCGTGCCAGGGCCACACGATCCAGGCCGTGCGGATGTCCGCCGGGCTGCGGAACCGGGCTGTCCACGGCGTCTGTTCGCTCCCGATGTCACCGGCGTCCCCGGACGGCACCAACCCACCGCGCGACGGCACGGCGCGGAGCAGCGCGGCAAGGCACGCTGACCCGTCGGTGCTCCTTGAGATCGAGGGCCGTGGCGGGCTCCCCCGAAGGCGCGGCCCGGCCGTCCCTGTTCGCCGCGACCCGCCCCGAGGTCGGAGTGGTGGCCGCGGGGGCACCGCACACCGCACCGGACGGGGAGGTGCGTCCGCGCGGGGACGTCACCTCCGTGCACGGCGCTCGTCGGGCGTCACAGCAGCACCGCTCCCACGACGACCGCGGCCACTCCGATGAGCAGCGCCGCGACACCGAAGGCAGTGTCGAGTGAACGGGATCGGTGGTCTGCCGCGAGGTCGGTGGTGAAAACGGCGGGGTCGTCGGGCGTGTAGTGGACCGTGACGGTGCGGCCGTGGGACTTCGCGGGGTCAGGCAGCCCGTCGGTGCAATAGGCGGTGACGGCGGTGCCCTCGTGGGTGGTGAAGGTGATGACCGGCGTGTGACCGGTACTGGTGTGACCGTCCTCGTCCGTACTGGTGTCCGTGAGCACGGCGATGACCCGGCCCTGAACCGGGGGCCGGGAGGCCAGCCCGTCCAGACGGCGGCTCACCGCGCGTTCGCTCTGCGGCAGGTACCACGCGACGGACCCGGTCCAGGGCCCACCGAAGCCGATCAGCGCCCACGGCCAGGCCCAGTCGACAGCCGCGAAGACGACCAGCCCGACGTAGATCAGGAAGAGCGCGAAGTTCGGCCACCCGAGCCCGCGTCGCCCCGCCCACAGGTCACCGGCGAATTGGTAGGCATGCGGTCTCCCGCGCGGATAACGGACACCGATCTCCCGGGACGTCCAGGCCGCCGTGATCCTTTCCCCGTGCTCACCGTCGTTCGTCACGGTGAACTCCTCCCCGCTGGACGGGTCCTGGAAGGAGACGACCACGGGTATCCCGTCGTGCTGCGAGCTTCCGTGCCTGGGCTCGCGCACCCGCTCGATCCGCCCCATGACCCTCACCGCCCGCTGCGCCCGTGTCACCCCGGCCAGCGACCGGACGTAGCCGATCAGCGCGAAGGAGCCGAACGCCCCGCACCACAGCGCCAGGTATCCCTGCAGGCCCACGTGCCTTCCCTCGTCTTCCTTCTCGATGCTGCCGACGCGGCGCCCGTCAGTGCGCCGGAGTGCGCCGCACCACCTTGCCCCGCGCGTCCGCCTCCAGCGAGGCACCTCCTTCGGCTCCCGTCACACCGACCCTGACGGTGAGGGAGCCGGTGAGTCGCTCGACGGTGATCTGCCACGTCTGCGGGGAACCGGCCCCCAGGCTGGTCCTCGCCTCCCTCACCAGTGCGGGGAAACGGTCGTAGGGCAGGGAGTCCGGGTCGAACGTCGAAGCCTGCGCGCCGGTGGGCGCGTACACGATCGACAGCAGGCGTTCCCGCACGACGACGGTGAGCACCGCGCGCGTGTCCGCTCCCTTGAGAAGCGAGGTGACCGCCCCGCGTAGTTCACCCTGGTCGAGGAACGACTGGTTCGGGCCGAGGGTGACCGTGCCGGACGCCGACGACACCACCGTGGTCGACGACGAGGAGGAGACGGGCGGCCCGGCGACGGAGGGCGGCGGTGCGGAGGCGTTCTGGTCGAACAGGTCGGCGCGGAACAGCAGAACCACGCCGCCCGCGGCGAGCAGCAGGGCGAGCAGCAGGGCGAGCAGCCTGACGATGCCGACGGCACTGCCCTCGGGGGTCTCGCTCACCAGGGCGGGGCCGGGCGCGGAGTCGACGCGGGCCCCGGCAGCCCGCTCCTCCCACTCCGGAGTCGGCCGCTTCACGATCCTCACCCGCCACGGCCGGTCCGGCGGGTACTGGGCCACCACGACGCCGCCCGGCCGGTAGTCGGCCAGGTCGACGACGTTGACGTGCTGCGTGAACGCTGCGCGGTACACCGGTACGTCGTCCGGCGCGACCGTCAGCTCGAACCGCACCGCCACGTCGCTCGTCGCCTCGCCCCCGACCGCTTCCCGGCTTTCGACCAGCGCGAGCGCGGTGCGGGGAGCGACCGCCGCCTCCCGGGCCCGACGCGGTGCGCCGGCGAGGAAGAAGAGGAGGCCGTAGACCGCGGGCAGCACGATCCCCAGGACGAACAGCGGGGCGTTCTCGATGACCGCGCCGACGACGAGAGCGGCCGGCGACGCCCCGATCACACCGCCCATGAGGAACCCCGAGGCGACGGCAGCGGGGGTGTTGCGCGTGGGCGGCGCGCCCGTGGCGATCGTCATACGGGTGATTGTGCCGGGCCCGGGTGAGGGCCGGCAGCTACTCGGACATCCCGCTCTCGGGCCTGCCGGATACGACTGTGTCAGCGAAGGTGGTCGTACCGGTCGGCCCGTGTCGTACTCCCGGTCCGGCGCGGCAGGAAGGTCAGTCGGTGAAGAAGTCGCCCAGGGCGGCGGAGAGCGGGCCCGGGGCTTCCTCGGCCACGTGATGGCCCGCGTCGATGCCGTGGCCCCGGACGTCGTCGGCCCAGTCGCGCCAGATGGCGCGCGGGTCGCCGTACAGGTCCTCCAGGTCGTCCCGCAGGGACCACAGGACCAGGACGGGGCAGTCGATCCGTGCGCCCCGGGCGCGGTCCGCCTCCTCGTGCCGGCGGTCCACGGTGAGCCCGGCTCGGTAGTCCTCCAGCATCGCGCGGACGACGTCCGGACGTCGGGTGGCGGCCCGCCACTCGTCGTGGTTCTCCTGCCCCATGGCTTCCGGGTCGCCGCGGTACCACGCGTCGGGATCGGCGTTGATGACGCGTTCGGGGATCTCCGGCTGGGCGAAGAAGAACCAGTGCCACCAGGCGGTGGCGAAGCGGGCGTCCGCACGGGTCAGGTGCTCGCTCAGAGGCAGGCCGTCCAGGAACGCCACCCGGGTCACCGCGGAGGGGTGGTCCAGCACCAGCCGGAGCGCCACGGCGGCCCCGCGGTCGTGCCCGACGAGCCCGAAGCGACGGTGCCCGAGCGCCTGCATGACTCCGGCCATGTCCCCGGCGACGGCACGCTTGGAGTGCGGGGCGTGGTCGGCGGCGGGCTCCGGGCCACGCGAACGTCCGTAACCACGCAGGTCGGGGCAGACGACCGTGAAGCCGCGCCGGACCAGAACGGGCGCGACCCGGTGCCAGGTCGCCGACGTCCGCGGATGGCCGTGCAACAACAGGAGAGGCGGGCCCTCGCCCCCGTACCGGACGAAGACGGACGCCTCACCGGTGCGCACCGTCCTGGTGGCGAACTCCTCGAACACGGGACACCCCTCTCCCTCCGGGGCGCGGTCCGAGTTGCCCCGCCGTCCCGACTGCCCGGGACGAGCCCCGGCACTCGTCCGGACGGTGGCGCGGTCGCATCCGTCCGGTCGGCCCGTTCCCGGCCCGCTGTCGTAGCGGGGAGTCCCGGTGCGAACGTGCCGTCCTCGTACTACCCGCCGGTGAAGACCGACGACGACCTGAGGCCTTCGGTCGACCACGCCGTCGCCGGCCCCGTCATCGCCGAACTCCCCGACGGCCTGCGCAGCCTGCCGACCCGCATGTTCCGCGGCGCCGTCGAACTGTCCGGCGGGGAGGCGGAAAGTCGGCCTAACCCGCACCCACTGGCGTAGCTCGACGTCACAGGCAGACGGTGTCCTCATCATGGACGGGCCGGCCTCCGCCTCGGCCCCGAAGCCGAACTCAGGGCGAGGCGTCGGACAGTTTCCAAGCCGCAGAGTCGCCTCCCCGCCACTCGACGAGGGGACTGCGGTCCAGATCCTCGCGCTCCAGCTCCACACCGTGCCGGCGCACCAGCAGAATGACGTCCTGGGCATCGTGTGCCACGCCAACCGCCCTGCCCTGCACGGAGATGGCGCGGCCGCCTTCCGGAATGGTTGGCGTGTGAACGACGATGGGAGCGGACCTGCCCTGCTCCATCCCTGGAGGCTCGGGACACGCCCAGAGGCCACTTCCCATGCGGGACTCACCCGTGGTGCGCCGCGTGCGACCACGAGACACGAACCGACCGTTGGCCTGTCTGTGTCCGAGCATCAAGCACTCCCCCTGTCAGCGGTGGTGACGGTGCGAGTGGGAGCGCTCCCTCGACCCCTCTCGCACCTGATCACCTGATGCTCCCGAACTCCCGCATCAGAGGTCCATGGGCGAAGTGCAGCACAATCAGGCATAGTTCGTTGCCGGAGTCCGGCAACGAACAGGCCGCAGCCGGAACATCCCGGGTCTACCGCCGCCAACCATCGAAGTGCGACCGACTCGGGCTGCTCCGCCCTGCCTTCAGCACCGTGCTGCTGCCCAGGCGCGCTCCCCGGGGTTACATCTTCTCCTTCCAGCCGATCCGCACCAGCCAGGCATTGACCGGCCAGGCCGTGAAGAAGCCGAGAATCATGGAGAGTTGCATCATCATCCAGTAGGCGGCACTGGTCTTCGGCAGGCCGGGCGAGAAGATGACCTCCTGGTAGAGCCACATGCCGAGGAAGAGGCCGATCTGGAAGGCCACGATGGACAGGGTGTCGGCCTTCACGGCCGCCCAGACGCCCTTGAGCCGGCCGATGTTGCGCATCGGTACGATGGTGAAGTACTGGAAGAGGATGCCCAGGACCCAGGCGAAGGCGAAATCCAGAGCGAAGTCGGCGTAAAGGGCCGTGCCGGCGAGCGTGAGTGAGGCCGCGTACACGAGCCACTCGGCACCGATGTCCCCGAGAGTGCAGCCGGCGCCGCAGTGGCTGATGGCCTTCGACTGCACGTCCCACCGGGGCAGCTTGTCGGAGTCGGGCATGCCCTCCTTCTCGACCACCGGCTTCGAGGTGCGCCGGCCGCGCGTGAAGTAGAACCACAGGGCGACCGGCCCCCAGTACAGGGCGGTGACTGGATACACCAGATTCATGATCCACATCTTCTGGCGGTGGCCGCCGAGAACGATGTCGACCAGGATGACGAGCGCACTGGCGAAGGCCACGGCGAGACTGAACCAGCCCACCACCTCGATCCAGTCCGCCGGCTGCACGTGCCGCTCCATCCGTTCACCTGCCCGCTCGTCGAGGTCGTCAGTGATCGGGGGCCAGGTACCCCGGAGCGAGCCGGTCAGCACAGAGACGCTTGACCAGTGGCGTGGCCCGGACGCCCCACATCGGAGCGGGGCTCGCAGAGTGGCCCTTCGAGGAACTCGTCGCCCGGCGCCGCCGCCCGTTCACGGACGCCCCTGATGAGTCGCACCCCGGCCACCGGGATGAGCGGAGCCGGAGGCGACCGGGCGGTCGAGCAGACGGAAGGACCGCACCACCGCGGTGACGCAGGCGACGACCAGGCCGACGACCCAGCCGGCCAGACTCCTCAGCGCGTCCACGATGCTCGTGGCGCCCTCGACGCCGCGCGGAGGGACCAGGCCTTTCGGGTCGTAGACCAGAGCGAGCGAGTCCCCCGGTCGGACGGACCGGGTGCACCCCCGCCAGATCCGGGCCGTGGAGGGCGCTCCGTCACGGCCTTCCACCGAGCAGAAGTAGCGCCCCCTGGCCCCTGACGCCTCCTCACTCGCCCGGACGGACGTCACGACCACGGACCGTTCCTGCCCCCGGGCCGTGAGGACCACGCCGACGGCGGCCTGAGGCGTGTGCAGCGCGAGGCCCACGGCCAGGACGGCGACGATCCCCACCATGGCCCGGCCGGCGCGTACCAGGAGCAGGTGGAGGACGAGGCCCAGCGCGCACGCCAGACCCACCTCGCCCGCGGCGAAAGCGGACTCGCCGGTCCAGGCGCCGAAGACCCCGGCGCCCACGATCAGCCCTGATCCGAGGACTCCGGCGAAGAGGCCCTCGCCGATCAACCACCGGGGCGGCAGGCCCGTGAACTCCGCCGGGCCCCAGACCATTGCACGCACGTGAGCCGCCGCGTGAGGCCCGCCCGTGGACGGGCCCCGGCGCCCTCTGCTCATACGTGGGCCCCCTCGCACCCGCAACGGGCATGGGACCCGTTCCTTCATTTCATTGCATTGTGCAAACCAGAGTACGGTGTCGTCATTCCCAGCCGAGAGGGGACGGCTCGGTGTCGGCGTCCGGGGCGGGAGGCTCCGCGCCCGCCTCGTTGAAGGCGGCCAGGGCGTCGATCAGCACGCGCCGCTTCTCCGGGAGGAGACGCTCGACGATGGCGGCGATCTCCGTACGCCGCCGGGCCGTGACGTCCTCGACCGTGCGGCGCCCCTCCGCCGTGAGCCGCAGCAGTGTCTCCCGCCGGTTGTCGGGATTGACCTGGCGGTCCGCCAGCCCTGCGGCGATGAGCCGGTCCACCATGCGCATGGCCGTCGAGGGGGCGACGTGGAGGAGGTCGGCGAGAGCGACAAGTTTGGTGGCGCCCCGAGTGGAGAGGACGACCAGCATCCGGAACTGCGGCAGCGTGACCCGGTCCTCGACGGCGGACAGGGAACGGGCGGAGACCGCCACCAGCAGCCGGGAGGCGGTCAGTACCTGCCGCGTGACGGCATCGACGTCGTCCATGGTCCCCTCCCGGGACTCGCGCTCCACCATGGGTCTTTTCTACCCGGATCCTTCATTTAGACTGTGCAAAATTTTGGCTGCCGAAGTGATCGTACGTGGGTCTTCCGCCCCGTCGAGGCGGGGAGTGGACACCGCCCACCCTCTGGAAGGCGAGCATGACACCTGACGAAGCGGACCCCGCCAGACCACGCGTTCCGGCCGGCTGGCGCCGGCTGGCCGCTCGCGCGCCCATCCTTCTGTTCCGGGCCGGACTGGGGCCCCTGCTCGGCAGACGGTTTCTGCTGCTGCACCATGTGGGCCGGGTCAGTGGAAGCGACCGCCGGGCGGTTCTCGAAGTCGTGGCGTACGAGGCGCCGTACCGCTGCTGGACGGTCGCCTCCGGCTTCGGTCCGCGCTCCGACTGGTACCGCAACCTGCGTGCCCAGCCGAAGACGGTCGTGCAGTTCGGCAACCGCCACCACGCCGTCACCGCCCGTTTCCTCGCTTCGGACGAGGGCGCCGACATCATGACGGACTACGGGCGGCGCCACCCGCGCACCGCCCGTCGGCTGTGCGCGCACCTGGGTCTGCCCGCCGACGGCTCCGAATCGGCCCTGCGCGAGGCCGGGCGCGCGATCCCCTTCGTCCGCCTCGAGGCAGACACCTGTCCACCGGACGCGCCGCGCCGCGCCGGCCGTGACACACCGACTCCCCGGAAGTGAGCGACAGTGCCGAACCCCACCCCCGAGTCGGTGTGGACACGATTCCTCACCGACAGCGAGGAAGCCATCGCCCGGTCGGCACCGCGGGAGCCGTCCGCCCGGGAACGGACGGGGCATCCGGAGAGGAACGGCCGTGTCGGCGACGCCTGGGACCGCGACGACGCACCGGCCGAGCACCCATGGCGCCACCTTGATGCACGCGGGCGAATACGTCGCCTCGGGCGCATCCTGGCGGGCGCGGCCGCGCTCGCCGTTCTGCTGGGGCTCTTCACCTGCCTCCCCGAAGAGCCGCCGGGCCTGCCGACAGGCCCCGAGGACACCTCACCGCCCCGGACGTCCAGTGCCGTTGTCGAGTCAACGAGCCCTGCTCCCACGTCCTCGCCGTCGGCGGACGCGGCGTAGAGCGGCCACAGGACTCGCACGCGGTGCCCATTCGGCCCACCCCGTTCGCCAAGCTCCGGGCGGGACACGACGCGGACGGGAGGTGCACCGCGAGCAACACGACTGCCTCGGGGGCGGTGGGGACAGGGAGTTGACCAACGACTACCTGGTCGGCGACGAGCAGTTCCTGACGGAGGCCGCCTCCACCGGGCGTCGGCCGACCCGGGACGAACGCGACTCCAGGCGCGCGCTCGGCGAACGGGCGGCGGACGCCGGGCACGGGCTGCGCCTGCCGGTCAGCGATCACCTGGCCGCCGCGCCGGTCATCTGGCCCCGGTTCTCCTCACCCACGAATTCGGCCCTCGCCGCCCTCCATTGGACGGTCGACGCGTTCGCGGAGGGCTACGAACGCGCTCAGCGCCTCGCCGTACGGCACCAAGAGACCGCCCGCCGCGAGTCGCACCGGAACGCATTCGACCGCGTCCGCCTACGTGCATACGGCAGCCTTCCCACGTCCACATAGGTGCATACGGCAGGCTTCCCGCGTCCGTATAACGGTCGGGTCTCACCTGTCGGGACATGCCCTGGTCACGAGCGGTGACGTGAGATACATCACTAAAGGTTCGGCAAAGACGTGGTACAACAGCGCAACTTCGCAGGTGGATCGGCCGGCCACCGACCGCGAAGAGCCGACCTGTTGCCGACCTGTTCACCGCTCAAGCCCGACCTGGTCACGGTCCGACACCGCACCGTGCACCCCGGGTCCGCTCACCGGACAACGACGTTCGCCCAGAGACCGCTCAACCAGGCGAGATCCCCACCCGCCCGACCAGCGTCACCGAGGTAACCACCGTGTCACTCGACTCCGTCACCCAGTCCGTCGACGAAGCAGTCAGCGGATTCTTCGAGCCCATAGCCAAGTGGCTGGGAGAAGTCGTCTTCTACACCGTCCCCGTCGGCGGGACCGACCTGCCGCTCATCGTCGCCTGGCTCGTCGTCGCCGGCCTCGTCTTCACCGGCTGGTTCGGCCTCGTCCAGCTCCGCAAGTTCAGACTCGCCGTCGACGTGGTGCGCGGCAAGTACGACGAGGAGGGGTCGACGGGCGAGGTCAACCACTTCCAGGCGCTGACCGCGGCCGTCTCCGGCACCGTCGGCCTCGGCAACATCGCCGGTGTCGCCGTCGCCGTCTCCATCGGCGGCCCCGGCGCCACCTTCTGGATGATCCTGTGCGGCCTGCTCGGCATGGCCACCAAGTTCGTCGAGGTCACCCTCGGTGTGAAGTACCGCGAAGTGCACCCCGACGGCACCGTCTCCGGCGGCCCCATGCACTACCTCCCCAAGGGCCTGACCGAACGCTTCGGCAAGAACGGCAAAACCCTCGGCAAGGTCCTCGCGGTGCTCGCGTCCTTCCTCATCCTGTTCTTCGGCCTCTTCGGCGGCAACCTCTTCCAGGTCAACCAGTCCTACGCCCAGCTGGTCTCGGTCACCGGCGGCGAGGACGGCGCACTGGGCTCCTCCGCCGGGGCCCTCTTCTTCGGCATCCTGATCGCCGCCCTCGTCGGCATCGTCCTCCTCGGCGGCATCCGCTCCATCGCCAACGTCACCAGCAGGCTCGTGCCCGCCATGGCCGGCATCTACATCGTCGCGTGCCTGATCGTGATCCTGGTCAACATCACCGCCGTCCCCGACGCCGTCACCTCCATCGTCGAGGGCGCGTTCAACCCCGAAGGCGTCGCCGGCGGCGTCCTCGGCGCACTGATCATCGGTTTCAAGCGGGCCGCCTTCTCCAACGAGGCCGGTCTGGGCTCCGCCCCGATCGCCCACTCCGCGGTCAGGACCAAGCACCCCGCCAGCGAGGGCCTGGTCGCTCTGCTCGAGCCCTTCATCGACACCGTGGTCGTCTGCACCATGACCGCCCTGACCATCGTCATCGCCAACCCGGCCAGCTGGGGCGAGGCCCGGGCGGGCGAGGACATCGGCGGCGTCACGATCACCTCCGACGCCTTCGAGACGGTCCTGCCCTGGTTCCCGTACATCCTCACCGTCGCCGTGCTGCTGTTCGCCGTATCCACGGTGCTGACCTGGGGCTACTACGGCCTCAAGTCCTGGACCTACCTCTTCGGCCGCAGCCGCGCCAGCGAGGTGACCTACAAGGTGGTCTACACCGTCTTCGCCGTCGCCGGTTCACTGCTCACCCTGCAGACCCTGATCGACATGGCCGACGCCTTCCTCTTCACCCTCGCCGTCATCAACATCATCGGCCTCTACCTCCTCGCCCCCGTCGTCAAGCGCGAACTGCGGACCTTCCTCGAATTCGTCCGCGCCCGCGACGCGGACCAGAACCCCGGCAAGGGGGACGACGACCAGGAGCCGGTGAAGACCACCGTCTGACCGCTCACACGGCCCGGCTCCTCAGGAACGGGCCCGTGCCCACCCCGCGCCTGGGTGAGCACGGGCCCGTTCAACGTGCCCACGCCGACGGCAAGTCCGTCCGAGGTCCGAGGGATGCCCCGCCCCCCTCCGGGGCAAGGACACGCCCCTCCTCGCCCGGCTCGCCGCGGCCTGCCCCGAGATGATCCGACTACCGCGCGCGGGTACCGTCTTGGCGGTGAGGGGTACGGCGGCCCGGTCGCGGCGCCGGCTTTCTACCATGGCCCGCATGCCTGACACGAACACCACTGATCTCTGGGAGCGGCGCACCCAGGGGCCGCTGCTGGCGCTCGCCGTACTCTTCGCCGTCGCCTATGCCCTGCCGGTGGTCATGCCCGATGCCCCGGAGCAGTTGCTGTTCGCCTGCCATGTCGCGAACTGGGTGGTGTGGGCTGCCTTCGCGATCGACTATGCCGTACGTCTGTGGTTGAGCGAGGACCGGCTGCGGTTCGTGCGGAGCCATCCGCTGGCGCTGCTGGCGGTCCTGCTGCCGCTGCTGCGTCCGCTCAGGCTGCTCAAGCTGGTGTCGATGCTGCTGCTCGCGGGGCAGCGGGCACGGATGGCCTCACAGGTCAGGGTGACGACGTACGTCGCGGGGTCGTGTCTCGGGCTGCTGGTGTTCGGGGCGCTGGCGGTGCTGGAGGTGGAACGCGGCAGGCCAGGGGCGTCCATCCAGACGCTGGGGGACGCACTCTGGTGGGCCTTCACGACGATGACGACCGTCGGATACGGCGACATGGCGCCGACGACGGGCCTCGGCCGGCTGCTGGCGATCGGGCTGATGCTGTCCGGGATCGCGCTGCTCGGTGTGGTCACCGCGAACATCGCGGCCTGGTTCATCTCCCGCTTCGAGAGGGACGATGCGGAGGAACGGCGGCAGACGGCGGCCATCGAGGCGCTGACGGAGGAGGTCCGGGCGCTGCGGGCTCAGGTGGCGACGCTGCGGGCCCCGCAAGGAGCGCCGTCCGAGCTGAACGTTCTCCCGGCTCCGACACGGGAGCACGACTGAACGCCCCGGGCGTCCGTGGGAGGACGCACCGCGTCCGCCGTGCGGGGGCCGAGGGGAAACATGTGGACCCGGTATGGTGACCGCCGTCCCGGGTCCGGTCGGCCGGTGGCGCCTTGCCCTCTGTCGTGGCGGGTGGCCGCCCACGTACAGGAAGGAAGCAGCTGGCAGAACGTTTCGTGGTGGTACGGAACGCTCTGTGCGACCCTCCTTGAAAGTGGGAAGGTGAACGACGATGGGTGCGGCCCTGCGCCGTTCCACACCTGGCGGCTCCGGGCACGGCCGCCTCGGCTCACCAGGGAGACGTGGCGTTTCTGGATGGCCGGTCGGGTCGCGCCGATCTCTCAACGTGGCGCAACTCCTCCCACCTGAGGACGGACTGATGCTGGACATGGCAGAGGCGACCAGGCTGGCCAGGCAGTTCCTGGACCAGGAGGTCAGCCACGAGGGCATGACCTTCGCGCTCGTCGAGGGAGAGCGCACGCGGGTGGGCACCGCCTACTATTTCGACTGCCAATCGGTGGCCTACCTCCGCACCGGAGACCTCCGGGACATGGCAATCGGCACGGGCTACCTCCGCGTCGACGGGGAAACCGGGGAGTGCCGCATGCTGGGAGCAACCGAATCCGCCCGGCTCGACCTCTTCTGACCAACTGGGGCCACACCTCTGGTGTGCCGCATGAGGACGGGGCCGGCGGGCGGGGCGACGCCTCGCGCATCCACCGGGGCACTCCGGGTTCACGACCAGCGGACGCGCCCGTCGTCCTCGCTCGACTCCCGCGTCTGCGCGTTGCTCGCAGGCCCGGGAATGCCGGTCAGGCCCTCGACGTCGAAGACTCTCGCGATGGACACGTCGGTGCTGCTGTGAGCGATGATCGAGAAGGCAATGCAGACGGCGACGAGCGTTTTCCGTCCCCGATTTGGCGGCGGCGGACGTAAGCGGCGTCTCCCCCGGGCCAGTCAGGCCTGCGGCGACTCTGCCGGCGCGGCCGACGCCTGAGCCTGCCGACGCTCCAGCGGCAGCCGGCGCTTCTGCGCGAGACGCTGCCGAGCCTGGCCGAGCAGATCCCCGCCGAGCCCGGCTGGTACGCCCTGGCCACGACCATCGCGGCGGAAGCTGACGCCGCCGGCCACGCCCCGGACGCGCTCCTGTCCGACGCCGTGGAGAGCCGAGAACCGAGTCACCCGGCGACACGCGATGAGCCTCCGCCGCCGGTGCGACTGCGCCTCAGAGGAACTCGTGGACACCGCGCACTCTCGTACGCAGCTTCGCCCGGGTGGCCCGGCTGTCGAGGCGGACGTCGAGTGCACCGGAAAGCGACGTGCCGGCGCGGAGGCCCTCCGGCAACCGGGAGGCATCCAGCCCGTCCCGCTGAGCGATCAGCACACCCAGGCCGTGACGACTCACGGCATCCTTGCCCGCAAGGTGGTGTACGCCGCACGCGCCAGTGAAGGCCAACTCCAGCAGCGCGGCGGCGAGGTCTCCGACATGCACGGGACAGCGGACGTCGTCGGTGAACAGCGCGCCGGTTCGGGAGCCGGTCGCGAGATCGTGCACGAGGCGGACATGCTCGGACTGGATGCCGCCGATGATCAGAGAGGTACGGGCGATGACGGCGGCCGGAGCCAGTAGCCGGATGCCCGTCTCCGCCGCTGCCTTCGCTGCCCCGTACGGAGTGACAGGATCGGGGAGGCAGGACTCGTCGTAGTGGACTCGGCTGCCGGAGAACACGGCGTCGCTGCTGACGTGAACGAGGCGGCAGGCGTACTTCACCGCGGTCATCGCCAGGCGGACGGAGCCTTCGGCCGTGACGGCCCAGTCGGCGCTGCCGCTGCTCGCGTTGATGACCACGCAGGGGGCGAGCGAGGCAACGACCTCTTCGACACGGGCGCCGTCCCGCAGGTCCACCTCGTGCCACGTGGCCTCGGGTCCATCGCACGGCCTGGTCGCGAAGGTCGCGGCGACGCGATGCCCAGCGGCAGATGCCTGGCGGACCAGCTCGGTGCCCAGGAACCCGCTGCCTCCGACAACAAGGACAGTCATGGCATGCCACGGTAGACGACCCCCGCCCCATTCGGAGTGCTCGCCCCGAGCGGCCCTGCTCTGAGGACGCAAGGAGATGCCCTACGACCTGCCGAAAGTCACTGTGGACTTTGAACCGGGCGAAGCTCCGCGACAGCACGGTCGCCGCGAGGAGGGATACGGGTCGGGTGCGAGTTGTTCGTAAGGACAGAGCGAGTTCCAGAGGTGGTCCGGGCAGCGGGCAGGCCGTGGTCCGGACGGGAAGTCCTTGAAACGGCTCCGGGGAACCACCGCCCGGCTCCACCGCAAGCCGCCGCCCCCGCAGCTGCCGCGAGCGTGAAGGTGCTCCCCTTGAGGGCCCCGTGAGGGTGTGCCCGGGTCGGGTCGCTCGGTGCTCAGGGCCGAGCGGGGAGGTCCTCCAGGAAGTCCGCCGCCGGCGTGAAGAACAGCGAGCCGGTGACGGCGGTGGAGAAGTCCAGGATGCGGTCGTGCGGTGCCGAAGCGGTGCCGAGAAACATCCGCTCCAGCATCGTCTCCGTCACCTCGGGGGTGCGGGCGTAGCCGATGAAGTACGTACCGAACTCCTCGCGGCCCACCGACCCGAAGGGCATGTTGTCCCGCAGGATCTCCAGATCGCTGCCGTCCGGACCGGTGACACTGGTGAGGGCGACGTGCGAGTCGGCCGGCTTCATGTCGTCGGACAGCTCCACGTCGGTCATCTTGCGGCGGCCGATCACCCGCTCCTGGGCCTCGACGGAGAGCCCTTCCCACGCGTCGATGTCGTGCAGGTACTTCTGTACGACGGCGTAGCTCCCGCCCGCGAAGGCCGGATCCTCGGCACCGACGAGGACGGCCCTGCGCGCGGCGGCTCCCGTCGGGTTCTCCGTGCCGTCGACGAAACCGAGCATGTCGCGCTCGTCGAAGTACTTGAAACCGTGCACCTCGTCCTGAGGGGTGACCGCTCCGCGCAGCCGGCCCATGATCTCGGTGGCGAGTGCGAAGCACAGGTCCAGCCGTGAGGCCCTGATGTGGAAGAGCAGGTCACCCGGGGTGGCGACGGCCCGGTGCACCGGGCCGTCCAGCTCCTGGAAGGGATGCAGCCCGGCCGGACGCGCCCCCGAGAACAGACGGTCCCATGCCTCGGAACCGATGCCGGTGACGCAGCTCAGCCTGCCGTCGGGCTGCGCGCGGAACCCGACGGCTCGCTCCAGCGAGGCGACATCCGACAGCAGGTCCCGGACGGTGTCCTCCCCGCCGCTGTCGATCGTGACGACGAGGAAGATCGCCGCACTGGTCAGAGGGGACAGAACCATCTGGGGCTCCGGTTCCTCGACTTCTCCGCCCATGAACGAACATCCTCCCACGACCGACTCGTACCTCCACACACCATGTCACATCAGTGTGGGTGGGTGATGCCGGGCATCGCACAACCAATTGCGGTGCGCACGGGTCCCCGACGGCACCCGGGCCGGCGCGTCCGCGTCAGCCACGTCGGCACGGAACCGGCGGGAGGCACGTCGCGGAGGCACGACGTCGCGGAGGGCCGGCGAGCGCCGGCCCGGTCATGCGGCCTCGTAGTCCTCGGCCCCGTCGCCCCCGCGCTTCTGACCGGCGGTGTCCTCGCGGCCTTGCCGGTCCGCGACGCGGTCCGTGGCGAGGTCCGTGGCGAGGTGCCGTCGCGCCCGGTGCACCAGGTGCCGGGCCTGGGCCTCGTCGACGCCGAGGACGGCAGCGATCTCGGCGTAGGGGGAGGACAGTGTCTCCCGCAGCACGAAGGCCGCCCGTTCCGCGAGGTCCAGCCGCTCGAGCATGAGCAGCACGTCGAACGCGACCGGCTTCGTGCCCTCGGCGCCGGTCGCGCCCCCGTTGCCGGTGTCCAGGGGCTCGGGCAGCCAGGGGCCGATGTACGACGCGCGTCGCGTCCTGGCGGAGAGCGCGGCGCGGATCGACAATCGGGTCGTGGCCGTGGTCAGGTACGCCTGTGGATCAGCCACCACCGCACGGTCGGTGGCCTGCCAGCGCAGCCGGACGTCCCGCACGACGTCCTCAGCCCGCGTGGTGCTGCCGAGCATGCCGTACGCGATCCTGAACAGTCGTGGCCCGTGCCGGGCGAAGACGTCCTCCGTCCGACCGGGTGGTCCGGTGGGCGGCTCACCGTCCGACACCGAGGGCTGCGCACGTCCCCGCCCGTCCCCACTGTCGTGTTGCCCAACCCTCTTGGCGCCCATCACTCCACGTTTCCTTCCCGAGACGAGTGGCCGAACAGGGGCCTCGTTCAGACGTCGTGGTACTTCATGGACCGAACCTACGCCGCCGTCGGAGGCGGTCGGGGCCATTGAGCGGGTCGGCAGTCATTCCGCAGTCATTCTCCGGTGAAGGGACCCGCATGTGGATCGCACGTGGAGGAATGAAGGAAAGGTGGCGGGAAACAGATCCCCCGCTACGCCGCCTGTCACAGGTGGCGCTCCCGCCCGGTCTTTGGTTACGTGAAGACCGCTCGGTCGCGGCGTCGGGTGCCGCTCCGGGAGAACTCTCTGAAAGGGCGTCCGATGAAGGTTGTAGTAGTCGGCGGAACCGGGCTCATCGGCTCGCAGGTCGTCACCAGGCTCGGCGAGCACGGGCACGAGGCGGTCCCGGCCTCCCCGAACACCGGCGTCAACACGATGACGGGCGAGGGCCTGGCAGAGGTACTGCGAGGCGCCTCGGTCGTCGTCGACGTGTCGAACTCTCCGTCGTTCGCCGACGACGCGGTCAAGGAGTTCTTCCGCGTCTCGACGTCCAACCTCCTGAAGGCCGAGGCGGAGGCCGGTGTCGGCCACCACGTGGCGCTCTCCGTCGTGGGGACCGACCGTCTCCAGGGGAGCGGCTACTTCCAGGCCAAGCAGGCCCAGGAGGACATGATCAAGGACTCCGGGATTCCGTACTCCATCGTGCACGCCACGCAGTTCTTCGAGTTCGCGAAGTCCCTGGCGGACTCGGCGACGGAGGGTGACACCGTGACCGTGGCCCCCATCAAGATCCAGCCCATCTTCTCGGGTGACGTGGCCGCGGCCGTGGGTCGTACGGCCGTCGGCGCGCCCGTCAACGGCACGGTCGAGGTCGCGGGTCCCGACGTGTTCCGGCTGGAGGACTTCATCCGCAAGGGCCTCGCGGTGCGGGACGACACCCGAACGGTCGTGACGGACCCGAACGGTCTCTACTGGGGTGCCGCACTTCAGGAGTCGGATCTGCTCCCCGGCGCCGACGCCCGCATCGCGGAGACCCACTTCGACGAGTGGGCAGCAGGGCAGCGCTAGGGGGTGTCGTTCGGATCAGGCCGGCCGCGGCCGACGGTGCCTTGTGGCGACCCCGGCAGGATCCGAACAACACCCGCTAGTCCCGCGTTCCGGGAACCGGCGGGATCTCGGGCCGGCCGGTGCCGGCACCGACCGGCAAGCACGGCCCCACGGAACGTTGCTTCCGAGGGGCCGTGCCTGCGATGGATGCGTGCGAGGGGCGATCAGCGGTTCCAGTAGCCGAAGACCCGGGACGCCGCATCACCGGTGTAGTCCGCCTCCATCTTCAGGTAACTCCCGCGGGCGCCGAAGGTGGGGTTGAAGATCAGCTCCCGCCGCTCGGCCTGCACCGGAGCCTCGGCGGCGAAGCGGGCGGCGAGCGGGTGCAGGTGGGAGGGGAACTCGCCGTCCCTCGACGGGACGGCGAAGCACAGCCTGCGGGCCTGCGGGGAGTTCCAGTCGAACGTGTAATAGACGTTGATCGCTCCCCGGCAGCGCTCGATCTCCTCGTTGTCCGGCGGGAGAGAACCCACGTCCCGGATCATCCTGGCCACTTCCTCCTGTTCGAAATAGCCGGGACTGACCATCTCGGAGTAGAGGTTCGTCGTGTTGTCGCGGAAATCGAAACCCATGATCGCGAATCGGTCGATACGAGCCTCGCCGAAACGTTCACGATGGTCACGCAGGGAATGTGGTGTGTTTTCGAGCGAGGCGATCTCACCGAATTCCAGGGGCTGCTCGAAGAACGCCCAGACCTTCTGTACGCCGTGTCCCACCGACGCGTCCAGCCCCCACCACAGCGGGATCTTCTCGGTGACCTCCGCGAGCAGCGACATGACGGCGGGATCGGCGTCGGGAAGAAGTCCGTGTGCTCGGGCGATCTCGACCGGATCATGGGGCGAATCCGGGTACATGTAACGGAAGTTCACACTGCGGTTGGCCGCTTCGTGTGTCGTGGTGCGGACCGTGATGGTTCCCGTGGCGAACTGCTCCGCGAAGACGTCGACCACCTGCTCGACGGCTCGTTTGTCGAAGGTGACCTCGGCAAGCTTCGCGTACGCCTCGAGGTCGGAAAGGAACAGAGCCAGATCCGTCGTTCTACCAGTAGGCATTGCTCTCCAGCTTCTTCCGGATCACATAGGGGTGCTTGTGCACATGACTCGCTCGTGGTCCGTGAACGCGACAGTCGCGCGTCCGGGGCCGCCCTGGCATCCACCAGTCTGACACAGTGTGACTTGAGCCTCATCCGGGCCACTCGGCCACCACACCATACTGGATTTCTTCACACTGTCTGAGCCGCACCCTTCGGGTTCACGGCGAGAAGAATGTCACGCGCTACATTTGCCCCCCGTCCATGACAATGAAGAGTGCGACCGACTGGCTTGTCGGCCGCACCTACAGCGGCAACCCATCGTTCAGGGAGAATCATGACCGGCTCCGAAGCCGACACCGAGGGACAGATCCTCGGTCGCATCAACGACATGATCCGTCAGGAGAAGGACCTGCGGGAGCAGCTTGCCGAGCAGGTGATCGACGAGTCGGCCGAACACGCTCGTCTGGCGCGTCTTGAGGTCGAGCTGGACCGGTGCTGGGACCTGCTCCGGCAGCGAAAGGCGCGGGTCGCCGCAGGTCAGGACCCCGACATTGTGCACGTTCGGCCCGCCTCACAGGTTGAGGACTACCTCTCCTGAAGCGGAGCCGGCTGTCGCGGCCGGCACAGGGAGGTGTCCGGGGGCTCAGGCGCGCTCGTCGAATGACGTCTCGGCGACCGCTGTGCGTGGCCGCCCACGGACGGTGCCGCGCTCCACGGTGTCCAGCGGTCGGTGAGCGGTGAACGGCGTCGTGTGACAGGAGGCGGGAGCCCTTCACACGGTGTGCGGGGTGGCCGTATGCTCACCGCGCTTCAGAGAGGCCGATCGTTCGTTCGGTGAACTTTGAAGTGCCCGGGGACGATCGTCCCTGTCCGGCGCGACCGCAGGAGATACAGACACTTGAAGCAACACCCAAGATGCTGGAGCGCGACGGCAGTTGCCGCCGTCTCGGTGCTCGTGTTCACGGGACCGTTCAGCGTACAGGCCGTGGCGGGGCCCAGCTCCGCACCCGCACTCGCCGCGCACGAGGCGCCCTCCTCCACCGGCGTCCCCACCGGGGAACACACGGTGACACTGATCACCGGAGACGTGGTGACCACCCGTCAGGGCTCGGGCGGAGCCGGTGGGACGGTCACCGTCCGGGACGCCGACGGAAAGCCCGCGTGGGCGCGTCTCACCGAGGCGGACGGTGACCTGTTCGTGTATCCGGAGTCCGCGCTGCCCTTCGTCGCCAAGGGCAGCCTCGACCGCGAACTGTTCAACGTCACCGGCCTGATCGGGGACGGGTACGACGACGCCTCCCGCGAGCGGCTCCCGCTGATCGTGTCGTACCGGAACGCGGCGGCGCACCGTACGGCCGCTGTCCCCGACGGCGCCCGCAAGGTGCGCGACCTCGCCAGTGTGCAGGGCGCCGCGCTCAGC
The DNA here is from genome assembly GCF_033406955.1 of Streptomyces violaceoruber. NCBI lineage: Bacteria > Bacillati > Actinomycetota > Actinomycetes > Kitasatosporales > Streptomycetaceae > Streptomyces > Streptomyces violaceoruber. The sequence continues at coordinate 658,677 of NZ_CP137734.1, forward strand.
GCCGACCGGGCGCGAGCCGCCGAGTTCTGGCGTTCCGTCACCGGGGAGGGCCCGGCAGGCGGCGGCGTCCGGGATTCAGGTACCGACGCCGCCTTCCGCGGCGGGGTCGCACACATCTGGCTCGACGCCCCGGTCGAGGCCGACCTGGCCGACAGCACCGCACAGATCGGCGCCCCGAGGGCCTGGGCCGGCGGCAACACCGGGCAGGGCGTGGAGGTCGCCGTGCTCGACACCGGCGTCGACGCCGGGCACCCGGACCTCGCCGACCGGATAGCGGCGCGGCAGAGCTTCGTACCGGACGAGAACACCGACGACCGCGACGGGCACGGCACCCACGTGGCGTCCACCATCGCCGGCACCGGTGCGGCCTCCGCCGGCAAGGAGAAGGGGGTGGCGCCCGGAGCACGGCTGAGTATCGGCAAGGTGCTGGACAACTCCGGGCGCGGGCAGATCTCCTGGACGCTGGCCGCCATGGAGTGGGCCACTGTCGAACGCCACGCGAAGATCGTCAACATGAGCCTGGGCTCCGGTGAGCAGTCCGACGGCAGCGATCCGATGAGCCGGGCCGTGGACCGGCTCAGCGCCCAGACCGGCGCGCTGTTCGTCGTCGCCGCGGGCAACGGGGGCGAGGCCGGCAGCATCGGCGCCCCTGGTGTGGCCACCTCCGCGCTGACCGTGGGCGCGGTCGACGCCACCGACACGCTGGCCCCGTTCTCCAGCCAGGGCCCCCGGGTCGACGGCGCGCTGAAGCCGGAGATCACCGCCCCCGGAGTCGGCATCCTCGCCGCCAACTCCTCCTTCGCCGCGGGCGGCAACGGTACGTACCAGAGCCTGAGCGGCACCTCGATGGCCACGCCGCACGTCGCCGGCGCCGCCGCTCTGCTCGCCGCCGCACGTCCCGACCTCAGCGGCAGCGCCCTGAAGGACGTCCTCGCCAGCAGTTCGCACCGCACTCCGCGGTACGACGCGTTCCAGGCCGGCAGCGGCCGGGTGGACGTCGACGCCGCGGTGCGCGCCGGGGTGTACGCCTCGGCGACCGCCTACGCCCCGGGCAGCTCACCGGGCCCCGTGCGGCGCCCGGTGGCGTACACGAACACCACCGGCACCGCGGTCACCCTGGAGCTGTCGGTCGCGGCGACGCACGCGCCCGAGGGGATGTTCCGGCTGTCCGCCTCCCGCGTCACCGTCCCGGCGCACGGCACCGCCGATGTCACGCTGACGATCGACGGCTCGGGCTCGGCCGGTGGCCGCGCCTACAGCGGCCAGATCCTCGCGACGGACGCCGACGCGCGGAACGTGGCGCACACCGCGGTGTCCGCGGGTCCGGTCCGGCACAAGCTGACGGTGCACTTCAAGGACGCGGACGGCAACCCCGTGCCGGGCGTGTTCGACCTGCTGAAGTCGGGGGACTCCGAGTCGCTCCCCGTCCTCGTCGGGGACAGCGGCACAGCCGAGCTGTACCTGCCCGAGGACACCTACTCGGCCCTCGCCTTCAAGACCGTCCCCGGCGTCCACGGCCCCCATTCGTGGGGCATGGCGCTGCTCGGGGACCCCGAGGTCCGGCTGACGGAGGACACCGCGGTCACCTTCGACGCGAGCCGGGTCGAGCGCATCGAGACGACGGTGCCCCAGCGGACCGAGGCGACCTACCAGCGGCTGGACTACCAGCGCTCCATGGGAGGGACGACGTACCGGACGGGCTTGGAGACGCAGACCGCGTACGACAGCCTGTGGGCGCAGCCGACCACCCACAAGGTGACCCACGGCGACTTCCTCGTCAACGCCCGCTGGCGCAAGGAGCAGCCCGCGCTGACGGTGTCCACCCGGACCACGGACTTCACGGACGTCCTGCGCCAGGGCGGTGTCACCGCACTGCCGAAGGGCACGCGCACACTGCCGTTGGTCTTCGCGGGCGACGGCGCCGCCGCCGAGTACGCCCGGCTCGACGCCCGCGGCAAGGCGGTGGTGGTACGCCGCGACGACGATGTCGCCGACGGCGTCCAGGCGGCCAACGCCGTGGCCGCGGGGGCCACACTGCTTCTGGTGGTCAACAACGAGGACGGCCGTGCCCTGCGCGGCTACGGCGAGCCCTTCGGGCCGCCCGTGGCCCTCGACGTCGCGCTGCTGAGCACCGACGAGGGCGAGAAGCTCGCCGCCCAGGCGAAGGTACGCGGTGCGCGGGTCACCGTGACCTCCCGACCGGTCAGCCCCGACGTGTACGACCTCCTGGCGAGCTGGCACAACGAGATCCCTACCCGGATGACCTCCCGGGCGGACTCCCGCTCCCTGGCCCGGGTCGACGTGGCCTTCGACAGCCCGCTGCCCGGCGGGTCCGGCGGGGAGTTCCGCTACGACTGGGTCCCTGGCAGCGGCTGGACCTTCGGAGGCCCGCAGCCCGAGCCCGTCAGCGGCACCCGTACCGACTGGGTCTCCACCGGTGACTACCGCTGGAACCAGGAGGCGTACGCGGGAGGCGTGATCTACGAGATCGGCGCCAAGACGGCCTACCGGCCCGGCAGCCGCCAGTCGGAGGAGTGGTTCGGGCCCGTCGAACGACCCCACCTCAACGACGCGTACCGTTCGCCCCTGCGCATCGGTGACTCGATGGCCATCGACGTCCCCGCCTGGGGCAGCCGGGACCACATCGGCCTCAGCCAGGACGACACCGGTACGACCACGCAGCACATGACCCTGTCCCAGGGCGGCACGACCCTCGGGGAGGGAGTCTTCTCACTCGTCGAGGGCAAGGCTCCGGGACCCGGGAAGCTGCCCTACCGGCTCGTCGTCACCGGTGAGCGCGAGGCGCCGTTCACGCCGTACTCCTCGGCGACCCGGACCCAGTGGGACTTCGTCTCCGCTGCCGCCGCCGACCCGGAGGCCAGGACCGTGCTGCCGCTCGTGCAGCTCGACTACCGTGTCGACGTCGACGGCGCCGGCCGCGCCAAGCGGCACACCACGGTGACCGTGACGGCCGCGCACCTGCCCGACTCCGCGCCCGTCGGCCGCCTCGGCGCACCCGCCCTGGAGCTGTCCTACGACGACGGCCGCACCTGGCACCGCGCCGCCCGCACCGGGGACGGCGGGTTCCGCCTCGATGCCCCGAGCAGGGCGGAGTTCGTCACGGTGCGCGCCAGTGCGCGGGACACCCTCGGCAACACCATCCACCAGACGGTCACCCGGGCCTTCGGCCTCCGCTGACCCGACGTCACCCCGGCAGGACAACGGGCTGCGGCTCCGGGCAGCGCTGCCCGTGGCCGTAGCCCGCCGTGCCATTCCCTAACGGGTGAATATCCCCGTGGCACGGTGTGTCGCGGCTCTCGCATCAGCACTCTTCCGCTGATGGCTCACGCGGTGCGCGGGGCAGTAGGGGGTACACATATGGGGCGTCGGCGGGCGGTTTCATGGCGACACCGAGCGCGTTATGCCTTCGACCGGACACTGGCCCGAAGCACCGGGGCACTGCTCGGCTGGCTGGCCGCCTGCTGTCTGGCGATCGTCGTTCCCGTCAGCACCCTCCTGGTGTGGACCGACCCGCGGGCACCCCGCTCCCTGACGGAACGGCTCGTGGCGGTGTGGCGTACGAGCGCCGAGACCCTTCGCCTCGGCGGGGTGACCGGTGCGCCGCTCCGGATGCTCCTGTCGGTGTTCCTCGGACTGATCGCCCTGCTGTGTGTCTCCACCCTGGTGGGTGTGATCACGACCGGGCTGGGTGACCGCCTGGAAGAACTGCGCCGGGGTCGGTCCAGGGTGCTGGAGAAGGGGCACGCGGTGGTGCTCGGCTGGTCCGACCAGGTCTTCACCGTGGTCGGTGAGATGGTCATCAGCCAGGTCGGCAGGGTGCGGGGGGCCGTCGCGGTGCTCGCCGATCGCGACTCCGCCGTGATGGCCTCGGACCTGAACGCGGCGCTGGGAGTGACTCGCGGAGTACGCGTCGTCTGCCGTACCGGCGCCCCGATCGACCCCGCTGCCCTCGCGCTGCTCACTCCTGCCGCGGCGCACTGCGTCCTGGTGCTGCCGGGCGACGACGACGCCGACGACGCGGAAGTGGTCCGGGTGCTGTTGGCCCTGCGAGCCCTGCTCGGCGCCGGGGCGGGCCCGCCGGTGGTGGCCGCCGTGCGCGACGAGCGGTTCCTGACCGCGGCCCGGCTCGCTGCCGGACCGCGGGGCTTCGTCCTGGACGTCGAGTCCACCGCGGCGCGGCTGCTCGTCCAGGCCGCCCGGCACCCCGGCCTGGTACGGGCGTTGCGGGACCTTCTCGATCTCACGGGCGCCGAGTTCCACGTGGTCCATGCGCCGGACGCCCTGGGGCTGACGTTCGCCGAGATCTCGTCGCGGTACGAGGAGGCCTGTGCCGTCGGGTACCTGGCGGCCGACGGTCGTGCTTTGCTCACACCGGCGTCCGGCGCGCGATGTGGCCCCGGGGACCGTTTGATCGTCGTCGCGCGGGACGACCGGCCGCCCGTCGCGAAGCGGGAGGGCACCGCTGTGGATCCCACCGTCATGGCGGACCGGCCCGACCGGCAGCGGTCCTTCTCGAAGACGCTGCTGCTGGGGTGGAACCGTCGCGCTCCACTGGTCATGGAGTTGCTCTGCCGCACCGCCCAGCCGGGCTCGCACCTGCACGTCGTCAGCGGTGCCGACGACGGACCGGTGACCGCGGGGGCCGTGGGCCCCACCGACGACGAACGGGTCGCCGTGACGTACCACGTCGGGGAGCCGACCCGACCCGACACGCTGCGCGCGCTCGACCTGTTCGGCTACGACAGCGTGATCGCGCTCGCACCGGACGCGGGTCCGCACCGGGCCCGGCCCGACGACCAGCTGCTGCTCACGCTGCTGAACCTGAGGGCCGTCGAGGAGGAGACGGGACGGGCCCTGCCCGTCGTCGCCGAACTGACCGACCACCGCAGCCTGGCACTGGCCCCGCTGGGCCCGGAGTGGGACGCTGTCGTGCGCGGCGAGCTGACCTCCCTGGTCATGACCAGGATCGCGCAGAACACCGGCATGGCCGCCGTGTTCGAGGAGCTCTTCGCCGCACGGGGTGGCGCCCTGGCCCTGCGCCCGGCCTCCCACTACGTACTCCCCGGACGGGTCGCGTCCTTCGCCACCGTGGTGGCGTCCGCCCTCACGCGTGGGGAGTGCGTGATCGGGTACCGGGCGCACGACGCACGCACCCCGCGCCGGGAGGCCGACGTGCGCCTCGCCCCTGGCAAAGCGGAACGACGTGTCTGGACTTCCTCGGACGAGATCCTGGTCGTGACCCCGCCGGACGCGGGTGCCCGCCGCCCAGGTACCGCATCCGACGAGCTGCCGACGCGTCCGGACATGCTCCCGGAAGCCCGGCGGGGCACGGAAGACAGACCTGCGCGCGGCCCCGCTCCCGAATGAGGTCATGACGTGGCCGTGCTCCGGGCAGCGGTCAGGCCGCTGTCCGGCGGGTGAGGGCCGGCAGTGTCCTGGTCCTGATCCGCCGGTAGGTCGCGAAACCGTGCACGGTCACCGCTGCCCAGATGACGGTACTGAGCAACGGCCACCACAGCTCGCGTCCCTGCGCACCCTCGACCAGCTTCACGACCGAGTTCAGCGCCCAGCCGACGGCGAGGAAGAGAGCCGCCCACCTGGCCCACCGCCAGATCGCCATGGTTCCTCGCGCACGGGATTCCTGCCGAGTCCGTTCCCTGTGCCGAAGTTGTGTGTCCACCATGACTGTTCGTCTGCCCGTCATCCGGCGTCGTCTCCTCGCCTTGGCAAGGAAGGCCGAAAACCACGGGTGGCCCTCAGCCGCCCGTCAGTTCGCCAGATGCCAGTCGCCGTCACGTACCACGAGTACGCCGAGCGACTCCGGCTGGAGACCGGAGTGCTCCTTCGCCGAGTTCCGGATCGGGCCGGACACTCCGTCGAATCCGATCGTCTCGATCGTGTCGCGCAGCTCGGCACCGTCCGTGCTGCCCGACTTGGCGATGGCGTCGCGCAGCATCAGGGCGGCGTCGGCCGCGAAGGAGGCGAACCCGGAGTAGTCCTGGTACCGGTCCGTGTAGCGCGCCACCCACTGCTTCTGGTTCCGCACGCTGTCACCGCCCGAGGTGACGTCACCGATCGCCAGGACGCGGGGGAAGACCATGTGGACGCCCTCCGCGGCTCCTTGAGCACCCTTGACGAAGAGTTCCGCACCGGCGCCGGCATCCAGATAGACACCACCGTCGAATTCCGCGTCCCGAAGGTTCTTGGCGATGATCCCGGCAACCGGCATGACCGCCCAGACCACCACGGCCTCGGGTCGGTCGTCGACCAGGCGTTTCGCCTGGACGCTCATGTCCTTGTCCTCCTGGCCGAACTGCTGCGTGCCGGTGACCTCGATGCCGGCCTTCTTCGCCTGGGCCAGGACCGCGGCCCGGCCCTCCTGCCCGTAGGGGTTGTCGACGTTGAGCAGGCCGACACTCTTCACCCCCTTCTTCTTCAGATCGGCCAGCAGCACTTCGGCGTCCTGGGCGGGGTTGGGCGAGATCTTGAAGGTGTACTGACGTTCCGCCACCGGGTCGGTGATCGCCGTTGCCGAGGCCAGCGAGATCAGTGGCACCTTGCGCTTCTCCACGATGCTGGTGACCGGGACGGTGCACGCCGAGCAACCACCCGTGATCACCGCCACGACATGATCGTTGTTGATCAGGTCGTTGACGTTGGTGATGTTCTGCGCGGGCTTGGTCTGGTTGTCCTTGACGATCAGCCGGAGCTTGCGTCCGCCCAGCACTCCGCCCTGCTCGTTGATCGAGTCCACCTGGAGTTCGAGGGCCTTCTTGTACGCCGTGCCGATGCTCTGTGTCGGCCCCGACAACTCCAGGCTGGCGCCGATCGCGATGTCTCGACCCTTCGACCGCCCGCCGGTCCCGTCGTCCTCCTCGGACGCGGCGCAGCCGGTGAGCCCCAAGGCGCCGACGAGGATCGCGCCGGTCAGCGCCAACGAGGTACCTGTACGGATCACTGTGTCCCTCTTTCCTGAGTACGAGCCGTCGTGGCGGGGGCAGGACCGTCCTGCCGCTTCCGAACCGACCGCTCTCTGCGGACCGCCGTCACGCCACCCACCCCTCGGGGCAGGAACAGCAGCACGGCTATCAACGCGATCCCGTAGACGATGATGTCGAAATTCCCGGTAGCGGACGGGAACACCTTCGGGATCAAGTCCTTGGACGCCTCGGAGAACGTGACGATCACCAGCGCACCGAGCGGCGCGCCCCACGGGGTGCGCAGTCCCCCGACCGAGGCGATGACGAGCAGTTGCACGGAGTTGAGGAGTCCTGCCTGACCGGAGTCCATGAAGGACGACCAATGGGCGTACAGACTGCCCGCGACCGAGGCGAGCCCGGCCGCGAGCGCCAACGCGCCCCGGCGCAGCGCGGCGGCCGACACCCCGGCGGCCTCCGTCGCCACGGGGCTGTCGCCCAGCGCGCTCAGCGCGTCCCCTGCGGGGGACCGCAGCAGCGCGTCCACGGACAGCACGGCGACCAGCAGCACGCCGGCCACGAGGTAGTAGACCGACAGGTCGGTGTCCAGCTCCACACCGAACGGCGCCAGCGACGGAATGCCCGCGAGGCCGTTCGAGGCGCCGGTCAGCGGCAGTTGATTGGCCAGGGAGCTGACCACCAGACCGAACGACAGGGTCGCCAGCGCCAGGTACTGGCCCTGCGCCCGGAAGATGAACAGCCCCACGACATAGGCCACGGCCATGGCCAGCGCGGCCCCGGCGGTCAGCGCGAGCAGGGCGTTGACGTGCCATCTGCCGGTGAGGATCGCGGAGGTGTACCCGCCGACGGCGAAGAAGGCGGCCTGCCCGAGGGAGATCTGACCGGCCCGGCCGACCAGCGGAACGAGGCCCAGGGCCGCCGTGGCCTGCAGACACATCAGCACGGCGACCGACATCGTGTAGAAGGGCACCCTCGTGAAGACGGCGGGGACCGTCAGCAGCAGTACGACGAAGACGGCGTACCCGGCGGCACGGGAGCCGACCAGGGCGCGTGCCCGGTGCGACACGTTCATACCCGCACCACCGACGCCCGGCGCAGCAGCCCGGTGGGCCGCAGCAGCAGCACCGCGAGCAGCAGCCCGTAGGTGAGCGTGTCCTTGTACTCGCTGCTGAGATATCCGGTGGCGAACGCCTCCACCAGTCCGACCAGCAGCCCGCCGGCCACGGCGCCCGCCGGGGAGACGAGTCCGCCGATGACCGCCGCGGTGAAGCCCTTGAGCCCGAAGGGGACGCCCACGGACGCGTCCGGCGGCTGGAGCGGAGCCAGGAACACTCCGGCGAGCGCGCCGAGCGCCGCGGCCAGGGTGAACGCCAGCAGGCTCATCCGGGCCGGCGAGACACCCACGAGGCGGACCGCCTCCGGCTCCATGGCCGTGGCGCGCATCGCGGTGCCCCACAGGGTTCTGGTGAGGAACAGCCACATCAGCAGGACCGCCACCCCGGTGGCCACCCCGCACCACACGTACTGGCGGACCACATGGGCGCCGAACACCTCGAACGCGCGGCCCTCGGAGAAGGACGGGACGAAGTGGGAGTCGGGGCCGAACACGAGGAGCGCCGCGCCCTCAAGGGTCACCGAGGCGCCGATCGTCAAGATGATGAGCCGTTCGCCGTCGGCGTCCCGGGCTCGTCGGGCGACGACGAGATCCAGCAGGGCACCGACGGCGGCGGTGGCGGCGATCGCGGTCAGGGCCGCCGCCCACAGGGGCGTGCCCGCCTCGTGCAGCACCGCGCAGCCCAGCCCGCCGAGCATGACGAAGTCGCCCTGCGCGAAGTTGATCACGCCGGTGACTTGGTACACCAGGGCGACCCCAAGCCCGACCAGTGCGTAGGTGGTGCCGGCTCCGAGTCCGGAGAGGGTGAAGTCGAAGAACTGCGACATGCGTGGCTACCGGATTCCGATCCTGAGTGACTGCGGTGCGGGAGCGTTCATCCGACGGGCCCTCCCAAGTAGGCCCGGACGACCCTGGGGTCCTCGCTCAGTCGGCCGACGGGTCCCGATGCCACGAGTTCTCCCCGCTCCATGAGGTGTCCGCGCTGTGCCACCCGGAAGGCGACGCTCGCGCTCTGCTCGACCAGGACCAGCGTCGTGCCACGCACGGCCAGTTCCACCAGTGCGTCGGTCACCAGCCGGACCGCCTGCGGGGCGAGCCCCAGCGACGGCTCGTCCAGCAGCAGCAGTCTCGGTCGGCTCATCAGGCCTCGGCCGATGGCCACCATCTGCTGCTCGCCGCCCGACAGAGTGCCCGCGGGCTGCCGTCGGCGGGCGACGAGTGCCGGGAAGAGGTCGTAGACCGCGTCCAGTCCGGCCGCGGCCCGGTCCGCCGCGTAGCCGCCCAGCCGCAGGTTCTCCTCGACGGTGAGCCCGGCGAACACGTGACGGCCCTCGGGAACGAGCACCAGCCCCGCTCGCGCCCGCTGCTCCGCCGGCCAACGGGTGACGTCCGTGCCGTCGAACTCGACGGTCCCCCGCCAGGGACGGGACAGGCCCGCCAGGGTGCGCAACAGCGTGGACTTTCCGGCACCGTTGGGTCCGATCACGGTCACGGCCTGCCCGGCATCCACCGAGACGTCCACTCCGTGCAGGGCCTCGATCCGGCCGTATCCGGACACCAGCCCGGTGGCCCGCAGCAGTTCGCTCACGTCTCCTCACCCAGGTATGCGGCGCGCACCACGGGGTCGGCCGCGATCTGCTCGGATGTGCCGTCCGCCAGCAGCCGGCCATGGTCCAGGACCAGCACCCGGTCCGACACCGCGAAGACACCGGCGACATCGTGCTCGACCATCAGTACGGTCACACCTTCCGCCGCGATGTCCGTGAACAGTGCCGTCAGACCGGCGCTTTCCGCGCGCGCGAGGCCTGCGAGAGGTTCGTCCAGGAGCAGCAGTGCGGGGTCTCCCGCCAGCGCCCTCGCGATCTCCACCCGGCGCTGGAGTCCGTAGGCCAGGCTCTCCGCGGGGAGGTGTGCGTAGGGCCCGAGCCCTACCCTGTCCAGCAGCTCACCGGCCGTGCGGCGCTCGGCCTCGACCCGCTTCCTGGAGCCGGCCAGACCCAGGACGTGGCCCAGGGAGAGGTGCACACTTCGAGCGGTGCGCGGCAGCATGACGTTCTGCAGCACGGTCAGCGAGCCGAAGATCTGAAGGTTCTGGAAGGTCCTGGTCACCCCCAGGCGGGCGGTGCGCACGGGGCCGGCTCCGGTCAGATCGCGGCCGTTCACGCGAATGGTTCCGGATGTCGGAGGTGTCACCCCGGAGAGAGCGTTCAACAAGGTTGTCTTTCCTGCACCGTTGGGGCCGATCAGCCCGATCACGCCACCGCTGGAGTGGGAGAGGGTGAAGTCGTCCACGGCCTTCACCCCGCCGTAGCGCACCGTGAGTGCGGACACCTCGACCGACGTGGTCACCGGCCGCCTCGGGCGGCGCATATGGCTGGCACTGTTCTCCTACAAGTCTGTTGACCACCAGATGGGTCAGACCTCAACTCGCGCCGAGAGCGGCGCTATTGGTCACCACTAAGACCGTTGGCGCGCAGTGGTTGTGACACCTCGGCAGGAAGATCCCTGTTGAGAGGGTTTCGACCGCTCGTCACAGGGGCGAGCCGTCGCTTGTCGAATGGACATGACCGACTCACTGAACTCGAAGACGCACACCGCCGATCCGGTCGTCCTCATCAAGACCTACACCGTGCCGTCGGAGGAGGCCGACTACTTCACCGAGGCGTACCAGGAGAACGCCCGGATCATGTCGACGCAGCCCGGATTCATCCGCTCCCGGCTGCACCGCCCCCTGGCCGACGCCCCGGAGACGCGGTTCGTTCATGTCGCCGAGTGGTCCTCGGGCACCGAACTCGACCGGGCCACGGGCAATCAGGAGTGGCACGCCGCTCTCAAGCGCCTGTTCGACGACCCGGAACTCCACATCACGTCGGAGCCGGCGAGCTATCGCGTCGTCGTCGAGTTCCGTCCTTCCTGACGCAGACCCGACCGTCACGTCACTGTCACAACACACGGTGTTGAACCGTGCGGATTCTCGTGGCACCTACAAGCAGCTTCGCCCTATAGTCATCCTCGCATCGAGTTGCCCTGCGCCGACGGCCTGCCACGGCCGCCGGTCGGCGTGCCTCGATGCCCGTTACTTCTTCATAAGGAGCATCAGCTTGCACAAGTCACGAAGGGCAGCCGCTCTGCCCGTCGGTGTCACGGTGGGCGCACTCGTCGCGGGTGGCCTGTTGGCCATGTCGGGCGCGGCACAGGCCGACACGGCGAGTGACGCCTCGGACAAACGCCAGGAGGCCCTGCTCGCCGCGGCGGACGAGTACCACATCCCGCCCGCCGTCCTGCTCGCCCTGTCCCACCAGGAATCGGCGTGGGACGGACACGGCGGTCTGCCGAGCACCGACGGCGGCTACGGGCCGATGAACCTCACCGACGTCACCCCCGCCATGCTGGCCGGCGGCGGTGCCGGTGCCGCCGGCCGGGCCGACGTCGAGACCCTCGCCGCCGACCCCGCCCTCCACACACTGCGCCAGGCCGCGGAGCTGACCGGACTGTCGGCGCGGGACCTGCGCGAGGACGACGCCGCGAACATCCGGGGCGGCGCAGCGCTGCTGGCCTCGTACGAGCGGGACCTGGTCGGTGCGACGCCCACGGACCCCGGCGAGTGGTACGGGGCCGTGGCCCGCTACAGCCAGGCCAAGCAGGAGAAGGCGGCGGCGAGCTTCGCCGACCGCGTCTTCCGCACGATGCGGGGCGGTGCCTCGGCCACGACCCCGGACGGCCAGCGCCTGCGCCTTGCTGCCGGCCCCTCGGTCACCCCCGACCGGCGGCAGATCGACGCACTGCACCTGAAGAAGGCGTCCACGGCGGCCGCTGTCGAATGCCCCGCGACCGTCGACTGCACCTTCGTCGCCGGCTCTCCGGTCGGCGGGCAGGTGGCCGACCGGCCCACGAACGGCATCCGCATCGACACGATCGTCATCCACGACCTGGAGTCCACCTACGACGCCGGTGTCGCGGGTCTGGCCAACCCCACGAACCCCGCCTCGACCCACTACGTCATGTCGTCGTCCGGTGCGGTCACCCAGATGGTCCCGACCAAGGACATCGCCTTCCACGCCGGAAACTACTCGACCAACCTGCACTCCATCGGGATCGAGCACGAAGGCTTCGCCGCCCACGGCGCCGCCTGGTACACGGAGTCGCAGTACCAGGCCACGGCCGACCTGGTGAAATACCTGGCCGAGCGCTTCGGCGTACCGCTGGACCGGCAGCACGTCATAGGCCATGACAACGTTGCCGGGCCGAACTCGGCGCTGGTCGCCGGCATGCACTGGGACCCCGGCTACGCGTGGGACTGGAACCACTTCATGAGCCTGCTCGGGGCGCCGGTCAGCGGTCTGCCCGAGGTGCCGCAGCCGGGCGAGGTCGTGGCGATCACGCCCTCGTTCACGGAGAACGTGCAGACCTTCCAGGTGTGCCCCTCCGACGACCCCACCGGGCAGACGCCCACCTGCACCGAACGGCAGCAGCAGGCCAACTTCGTCTACCTGCGCACCGCCCCCGACGAGACCGCCCCGCTCTTCGGCGACCAGGCGATCCACGGCACCGCCGCGGGTACCGACCGGGTGAACGACTGGGGCAGCACGGCACAGGCCGGTCAGCAGTTCGTGGTGGCCGAGGTGCGGGAGGACTGGACCGCCGTCTGGTTCAGCGGGGCCAAGGTGTGGTTCCACAACCCGGGCGGCACCAACACCCGTGTCCGGTACGGTGTGAAGATCATCAAGCCCGCCGGGAGCACGCCGGTGGCACTCTACGGCTCCAGCTATCCCGACAAGGCCGAGTATCCGGCCGGTCTCGGCGCCTCCACGCAGGCCCCGCTGAGCATGTACTCCATCCCGGCCGGACAGGCGTACGTGGCCACCCAGGACGCCTCGGCCACCGACGACTACTTCCCGTCCAGCGGAGCGGTCGTCATCGGCGGGAAGAAGATGTACACCGTGCAGTACAACCACCGCGTCGCACTCGTCTACGCGAACGGTGTCACCGCGACCACGGCGACGCACCACTGGGAGAACGGCGGCGTCTGACCGTCGGCACGTCGCCGTCGTCAGCGGCGACGTGACCTCCCTTTCCGGCGTCGTCCCGATCCGGGCTACGCTCCCGCCCGCGGTCGGGTGGCCTTCCTCGAAGGTCACCCGGCCGCGGGCGTTCCGCTGCCGGACACCGCTCCCCCTCCGGACGGCGCCCGGTCGGGGTCCGGGGCGTGAACGGACGGTGTCCAGGAGGTCGCCGTCCGAGGGCTTGCCGGTGCGCAGGGCCCACAGGCTGTCGTAGCCGGTCCCGACCGTCGTGGTGTCGTTGATCGGGGGTGTGCCGTCCGCGAACGACCGGCTGGAGTCCGGTCCGGCGTAGGGGACTTGACTGGGTCGGGGGTGTCCTGAGCCGGGTCTGCCGCAGCCCGGTGCAGCCGAGCGTCAGCGACCGGTCGGTGTCACGCACCTCGACGTGGGGCCCCAGGTGTGTGTGCCGGACGACGCGGCCGGAAGAGGTCTCGCGTCCGGCCGCTCACAGCCAGTTGCGGCGGGCTGCCGCCACGCCGGCACCGAACCGGTTGGTGGTGCCCAGTTCCGCGTACAGGTTCTGGATCCGGCGGCGCAGGGTCCGGGTCGAGACGCCGAACTGGCGGGCGATGGCGTCGTCCTTGACACCGGCGGCGAAGAGGGCCAGCAGCTGGCGCTCCTCCTCGGTCGGCCGCCGCGCGCCGCCGACCGGACCGGCTCTGTCCGGTGCCGGTGCCGCCGAGGTGTCCGCCGCGCTCAGACGGGCGGCGGCGGCCCAGTAACGGTCGAAGAGTTCGGACAACACCTCGATCAGGGGCGGCGCCTCGGTGTAGAGGCAGTCGGTGCTGCCTCCTTCCAGGGTCAGCGACACCATGGCCACCGAGCGGTCGACCAGGACGAGCTTGACGGGCAGCGCGGGCACCACTCGGGCCTCCTCGCCACGGGAGACCAGGCTGCCGAGGTCCTGCCAGCCACCGTCGTCGTCGAAGCTGGCGGCGGCGTAGACGGCCCGTACCCGCACCCCGCGGCGGATCGCGGCCTCGTCCAGCGGCTCGTTGGGAGCCAGCAGGTAGGGCGGGCGTGCAGCTCGCAGATCTCGCGCCGGGCGGCCTGTTTGAGCCGGTAGTAGCAGTCCCCGACCTCCTCCGCGCCGCTGATGGTCCGGGTGTCCGGCTGGGGAGTGCCCGACCTCCGTGCCTCGTCGAAGAGTTCACCGAGTGAGCTGGCGGCGTCGCGCACGGCCGCCAGTTGCCGGGTACGCGACTCCACCAGGGCGGCGAGCGCGTGTCGCGGATCCACGGTCTGGTACTCGCCGGAGGAGCGACGGCTGAGCAGTCCGCTGCGGTGCAGGCGGTCGAGCTGGGCCACTGCCTGGGACCGGTTCAGCCCGAATGCCGTGACGAGGCTGTCGGCGGTCCCGCCACCACGTGTGAGCAGCTCGCGGTAGACGGCCTCCGTGTCCGCGTCGAGTCCGACCAGCGCCATCGGCGCATCGGCTTCCGCCATCGCTCTCCCACCCTGACCCCACGTGGCGCTGAAGATCCGGTGCGCCTTGCGTACCGTACGCCGGAACACTGGTATTACACACGGTGCAGTGTGTCGCGCTTGCGGGACGATGCACCTTTTGCATCGTGTCCACATGGTGACATGGCACAGAGAGGCCAGAGAGGTGCCTTTACAGCCTCGCGAGCGGGATGGCTGACTTCGATCGATCCCTGCACATCTAGTCGGTGAGGTCTCTTTGCCCATCCCCTGGTCCCGCGGACGCGGGCTGACCGTCGGCATCGCCGCCCTGTTGGTGCTCACCGCGACGGCTCCCGCCGCCTCGGCGCTCCCGGGGACGGTGCCCCCAGCGCCGCCCACCGCTGCGGCGGGGCCGACCCGGGTCCTGACGCTGATCACCGGCGACAGGGTCACCGTGACCGGCGAGGACGGGGCCGAGACCGTGCTGTCGGTGACCGATCCCCATGGCCGGAGCGGCGGCGCGCATGTGATGACGGTGGGCTCCGACACGTACGTCTATCCCGACGCGGCCGTCCCGTACCTCGGGTCGGGAGCCCTGGACGAGCGGCTCTTCAACGTCACGGAGCTGCTCGAGGACGGGTACGACGACGCGCGCGCCGATGAACTGCCGCTCATCGTCACCTACACCGACACGGCGGCCCGCTCGCTCGGCGCGAGGACGCCCGAGGGTGCCCGGCGGACCCGGGCGCTCAGCAGTATCCGGGGCGCCGCCATCTCCGCGGAGCACTCCCGTGCGGCGGACTTCTGGACCTCGCTCACCGGTACCGGGGACGCGGCGGCCGGCGGCTCGGCGGCCCGGTCGGCCACCTCCGGGGGCCGGCTGGCCGGCGGCATCGCCAAGGTGTGGCTGGACGGCAAGGTGCGGGCCACGCTGTCGGACACGACGGCGCAGATCGGCGCCCCGGATGTCTGGTCGGGCGGGAACACCGGTGAGGGCGTGGGCGTCGCCGTCCTGGACACCGGCGTCGACGCGGGCCACCCGGACTTCGCCGGGCGCATCGCCGCCACCGCGAGTTTCGTGCCGGACCAGGACGTCACCGACCGGAACGGTCACGGCACCCATGTGGCGTCCACCGTGGCCGGGACGGGTGCCGCGTCCGGCGGGGTCGAGAAGGGTGTCGCCCCGGGCGCGTCGCTGCACATCGGCAAGGTCCTCGACAACAGCGGAAGTGGTCAGGACTCCTGGGTCCTCGCCGGCATGGAGTGGGCGGTCCGCGACCAGCACGCGAAGATCGTCAGCATGAGTCTGGGCGACTCCCCCACCGATGGCACCGACCCGCTCAGCGAGGCGGTGAACCGGCTCAGTGCGGAGACCGGAGCGCTGTTCGTCGTCGCCGCGGGCAACTCCGGTCCGGAGGCGTACACCGTGGGCACGCCCGCTGCCGCCGACGCGGCGCTGACGGTGGGTGCGGTGAACGGTCCGGGCAAGGGCGTCGACCAGCTCGCGGACTTCTCCAGCCGCGGCCCCCGCGTGGGCGACAACGCCGTCAAGCCGGACCTGACCGCACCGGGTGTGGGCGTTCTCGCCGCGCGCTCGCGGTACGCGCCGGAGGGCGAGGGCGCCTACCAGTCCCTGTCCGGCACCTCGATGGCCACGCCGCACGTGGCGGGCGCCGCGGCCCTGTTGGCCGCCGAGCACCCCGACTGGACGGGCCAGCGGCTCAAGGAGGCGCTGGTCGGCACCACCGCCGGCACCCAGCGGTTCAGCCCGTTCGACGCGGGCAGCGGTCGGGTGGACGTGGCCGCCGCGGTGCGCTCGACGCTGCTGGCATCCGGTGACGCGTTCGCGCAGGCGCACTACCCGTACACTCCGGGCCAGACCGTCCGCCGGGACGTCACCTACACCAACTCCGGCCCCGCGCCGGTCGCGCTGGATCTCGCGCTGAGCCCCGCCGAGCTGCCCGAGGGCCTGTTCACCCTGTCGGAGGCACAGGTGACCGTGCCCGCCCACGGCACCGCTTCGGTCGGCGTGATCACACATCTCGACGCGGCCGAGGACAACGGCGCCTACGCCACCCGCCTGGTCGCCACCGGCGCCGACGGAGCCGTGCTGGCCCGCACCCCGGTCGGGGTGAACAAGGAGGGCCGTCGGGCGACCCTGGCGCTCACGGCGAAGGACCACCACGACAAGCCGCTGTCCGGAACCGTGATCCTCAAGGACGTCGAGCGCAACACCGCGCCGAAGGTCTACTCCGTGGACGCCTCGGGCCGCCTGGACCTCCGGTTGTCCCCGAGCACCTACTCGGTGTGGATGAACTCCGCCGTGCCCGGCGTCGACGGCACGCACACGCTGGGCTTCGCGATGTTCACCGCACCCGAGGTCGTCCTCGACGCGGACCGCACGGTCGCCTTCGACGCCGACGACCTGCGCAAGGCCGCCGCCGTCACTCCACGGGCCACGGCCAACCAGTTCCTGCGGATCGACCAGTACCGCGGCAACACCGGACTGTTCCCCTTCATGGACAGCTACGTGGCCGAGTACTGGCGCTACGACAGTCTGTGGGTCACGCCCACGCCGGAGGTGCGGACGGGCTCGTACACCTTCGCGACCCGCTGGCGGCAGCTCCAGCCTCCGCTGACGTTCTCCGCGGGCTCGCAGGCCTTCGACGACGTCACGGTCCAGAGCCGGTCGCCCCAACTGCCCGAGGGCACGCGTGCCTACCGGGCCGTCTGGGCGGGTGACGGCTCCGCGACCGAGTTCCGCGGGGCCGAGGTCCGGGACCGCGTCGCGGTCGTCCGGCGCAGCGACACCGTGGCCCCGACGGACCAGGCCGCCGCGGCGGAGAAGGCCGGGGCCCGTCAGCTCCTGATCCTCAACGACGGGTACGGGAAGTTCGACCCCTGGGCCGACCTGCCGGAGGCCGCCCCGCTGCCCGTGGCGTCGCTGGGCACCGACGACAGCGCGCGGCTGCTGGCCCGGTTCCGCGGGGCCGGCACGACCACGCTCCGGGTCGTCTCCCACCCCGTCCCCCGCTACGCCTACGATCTGGTCCGCCACCACGACGGCGCGGTTCCCCGGGACCCGTCCTACCGCCCCGCCCCCGGGGAACTGGCCCGCGTCGACGACACGTTCCGCGACACGTCCCAGGGCCGGGCGGTCGAGTACCGCCAGGACATCTCCCTCCTCGGCCAGCCGCTGGGCATCGTGCCCACCCAGGTCCGGGCCCAGGGTGAACTCACCTCGTGGGTCACCGCGGACGACGACGTCCGGTGGGTGTCCTTCGCCTCCAGGCCCGACCTGGGCCAGCGGGGCGTGGCGCGCTCGTACGAGCCGCGCAGCACCACACGGGAGACCTGGTTCGCCCCGATCCAGCACCCGCGCCTGCTCAGCGACAACGGCACCAGTGGGCAGGGCCCCTTCCGGGCCGGTGACAACATCAGCACCTCCGTCATGACCGCGTGGGGCGACTCCGGCGGGCACGCGGGCGTCGTCTGGGCGGACGGCGACACGTCCAGGATCTCGCTCTACCAGGGCGGCGAACTGCTCGGCGAGGACGTCAACGAACGGATCGTCATGGTCGGGGGTCTGTCGCCCGGTCCGAAGCCCTACCGGCTCGTGCTGGAAGGCAGCCGGAACCTCCCGGACCGCCCGTACTCGACCCGTACCCGCACCGTCTGGGACTTCACCTCGGCCACCACGGATCCCACCCGTCTCACACCGCTGCCCCTGGTGCAGCTCGACTACGCGGTGGCCGTCGATCTGTCGGGCCGCGCCCACCGGCGCACGGAGCTGATCGTCACGGCCTCGCACCTCGAGGGCGCGGCGGGAGCCGGCGCGATCCGCACGGCGACCGTGGAGGTGTCGTACGACGACGGCGCCACCTGGCACCGGACGGCGCTGCGGAAGTCGGCGGACGGCTGGACGGCACGGCTCGACGCACCGGGCAGGGCGCGGTACGCGAGCTTGCGGACGACGGCGAAGGACACCGAGGGCAACGGCGTCGGCCAGACCCTGATCCGCGCCTTCGGCCTGCGCTGAGCGCCGGGTGGTGGACATCTCCGGTCACGTGTCCCGGGGTCATCGGGACGAGGCCTCGGGTTCGTCGAACAGCTTGGAGAGGAAGGCGTCGGTTCCGAGCCGCGACGACTCCGTTCCGGCCGGGACGTGCAGGTACGTGCGGTCGAGCCACTCCTCCAGTTCCGGGACGGGCAGGCTGAAGATGGCTATGTCACCGTGTGCGTTGACCTGGAGCCACGCGGTCTCCCGGTCGGTGGGGGTGTCGGCCCACACCTGGACGTCCCCCAGGCCGCTCGTGGTGCGCAGGCCCTCGTGCAGCAGGTCACGGCCGACATGCCAGGTGACCGGTGGGGCGCCCTCGGGGGCGAAGCGGATCGTGACGAGGAGGGGGTGGTCGGGATCGTAACGGAACTCCGCCGGAACGTCCTCCCACTCGAGAGCACCCGTCAGCTGGCTGAGGCACAGGGAGAGAGGGAGGAGAGCGTGTGCGGCCGAGTGTTGTGCCTGCACACCGTGGTGGTCACCACTCATGACGGCCATTCCTTCCAGTTGAGCGATAGGGGATCACAGTCACTGTGGTCCCGGACAGCCGGAAGTTCATCCGTCGGTTGACGGTCGGACACACAGGGAGACCCGCTGGAGAGGAGCGGCGTGGCACACCAGGCCGTGGCGCGGACAGATCACTGGCGGCAAGTACCACAACAGTCCCTCTCAGGGTGGCAGGACAGTGGCACCTACGGCTAGTGTGACGGCATGTGGGCCACACGCCGATCGTGCCCGATGCGGCCGCTCGAAACATGTGACGCACACGCGCGGTGTTCCGCGACCGCTTCCAGGGGAGAGCAGTGAATCGACGTACGTTCATGGTCTCGGCCGCCGCGACGGCGGGCACGGCGGGCGCGTTGCCGGTCATGTCCGGTCAGGCCCACGCGGACACCCGGGGTCTTCCGTCGCTGTGGGATGTCGACCGTTCCGTCGTGAATCCGGAGAACGCCTACACGGTGGCCGTGGACCAGGTGCGTGCCGAGGTGGCGCAGCTGATGGGCGCTACGGAGGAGGAGTTCACCCGCCCGAGGTCGGCTGGTCGTCTCCGAGCGCGGCCAGCGCCGCGGAGAGCCTGCCGCGGCTGGTGATGCCCAGGCGTGGATAGATCCGGTACAGGTGGGCTCCGACGGTCCGGTGCGAGATGAACAGGCGCTGGCCGATCTCCCGGTTGCTCAGCCCCTGCGAGGCCAACTCGGCGATCTGCCGTTCCTGGACCGTCAGACTCTCGCCCTTGCTCGGGCGTCGACGTCCGTCCGACTCCCCCGCGGCCCGCAATTGCTCACGTGCCATGTCCGCCCAGGGCTGCGCACCGACGCGGTCGAACTCGTCCCGTGCGAGCCGCAGGGGCTTGCGCGCATCCACGTTCCGACGCTGTCGGCGCAGCCGCCGGCCGTGCTGCAGATGAAGTCGGGCCCGCGCCAGCGGCCACGTGTCCGGCAGAGCGGACAGCGCGGAGTCGTAGCAGTCCTCGGCGGTGTCGTCCGGAGCGAGGACTGCCGCACTGTAGGTGCGGGCGACGATCATCATTTCCGAGGGCAGCCGGTCGGCCAGCTCCGGCAGCTCGACCAGCAGCTCTCGCGCCTGTTCGTTCCGGCCCGCGGCCGCCGCCGCGTCCACCAGGTCCGGGACGAGCAGCCAACGACTGGTCGAGTGGTAGTGCGGGTCGGTCTTGTCGAACGCACGCGCGAGAGCGTCGTACGCCTCCACGGCGCGGCTGTCGAACAGGGCGAGGAGACCGTCGACCTGCTGCGCCATGACGCTCGCGAAGGGCATGACGGGGAAGAGGCTGTGCGCTCTCAGCTCCCGGACGCTCCGAGCCGCGGCTTCGCGCTCCCCCCGCAGCACCGCCGTGAGCGCCGACGTGGCCTTGAGGCCGAGCCACACGATCCACTCCCCGGTCTCCTCGGCGAGCGCGATCCCTTCCGCGGACTCTTCCCGGGCCTGGGCCAACTGCCCGAGGTAGAGACGTGGCCAGGATCCCGCCAGGGATCGCGCGAGCAGCCCGAGACGGCCCTGCGAACGCCACACGGACGCCGCCTGGGCCAGGTAGCGAGTGGCACGGCCCACGTCACCGATGGCCATCGAACCGCTGCCGAGGTAGTGCAGCAGCCGGCCGTCCTCGCGGTCCGGCCTGAGCTTCTCGAGCCGTGCGATCAGGTCGGTCCCACGGCGGTACGGCTCCGTATAGGCCCGCACCGTCAGGACGTGGGGGGCGTCCGGGTCGGGCTTCCACCGGTCCAGTTCGGCGGCGGCCTGGGCACGCACGCGGGCGTCGCCGTCCTGGAAGAAGCATCGGGCGGCGGCACGCCACAGCAGGTTCTCGGCGACGCTCGTACTGCCGACGTCGAACGCCCCCGCTGCCGCGTCGATCATGTCCTGGATGCGGCGTTGCGGCTCATCGGGCTCGAACGCGGCCTTGTCGGAGACCAGCATGAGGCGGGCCCGCTCCGTGGGGCCCGGCTCCGCCAGGTCGGCTCTGTTCAGCAGGATCTGGGCCTGGACACGGTCGTTGATCTCGCTGGCCAGCTCGGCCGCACGGACCAGCAGACCGGTCTGACGGCGTGGGTCGTGCACCAGCTCGCCGGCCTGGCGCAGGGCCGGTACGGCCGCGGCCAGTTGGCCCCGCTTCTGGGCGTCGTCCGCGAAGCGCTCCAGTTGGCCGGCCAGGTCGTCGTCCGGCCCGAGTGTGGCCGCTGCGAGGTGGACGAGCCGCCGCCCAGGTGATCCCTCCAGCGTCTCGGCCAGGGCCCGGTGGGTGGACAGCCGGTCGGCGACGGTGGCCCGCGTGTAGATCGCGGAGCGCATCAGGGGATGCCGGAACTCGGGTGTGCGACCGGTCAGAACCACCAGTCCGGCGTCGACGGCCTCCTGCAGGGCGTACACGGTCACTTCCGAGCCCGCGAGACGGCTTGCCACGTCGAGGAGCTGGTTCAGTGGTGCGGTGGGCTCCGCGGCAAGGACCAGGAGGAACGTCCTGCACTCGCGGGTGAGCGAGTCGGTGCGGGAGGCGAACGCGGTCTCCAGTCGCTGGGTCAGGGGCAGATCGTCGAGCGGGGGCGAGATGCCCTGCGCCGCCCTCGGCAGTTCGACGAGCGCGAGAGGGTTGCCGGCGGCGCGCTGCAGGATGCGGGCCCGCACCGCGTCGGCCAGGCCCGGGGCGTCGGCGTCGAGCAGTTCGGCCGCCGCCGACGGGGAGAGGGGCTCCAGAACGAGTTCGGCGTGAGTGCCCAGGGTGTATGTGCCCGGTGACGAGGTTCTTGCCGCGCCGATCATGAGGATGGGGAGGTCCCGGGTACGCCGGGCCACGAATCCGAGCACGTCACGGCTCGACGAGTCGACCCATTGGAGATCATCGACGAGCAGCAGGAGGGGCTGGCGGTCGGCGGCGTCGGCGAGCAGCTCGAGCACCGCCATCCCGACCCGGTAGATCTCGGGTTCCCCATCGCTGGCCCCGAAGGCTCCGCCGAGGGCCTTCCGGTAGGGGGCCGGCAACGTCTCGGCTCCGCCGAGAACCGGTTGGAGCAGCAGGTGCAGCGCGGCGAACGGCAGCCACTGTTCGGTCTCGACGCCGGAGGTGCGAAGGACTCGGACCCCCTGGTCCGAGGCATGAGAACCGAACGTGCGCAGCACGGAGGATTTGCCGACCCCGGGGTCTCCGCGGACCAGCAGAGCGCCGCCCTTGCCTGCCACCGTGCTCGATAGCAGGCCGTGCAGGACCTCCAGCTCCTCGTCCCGACCGATCATGCCGTGGGCACCGATGCCGGTCCGGACGAAGCGCCCCTCAGGCGCATCGAGGTCGGCCGTTCAGCCGCCGTTTCTCTTCGTATCGGGCTCAGCGTCTGCTGCACACCTCTGATATCGGCCACGGTTCCGGATTTTACCTGCCCCTGACCTCTTCCGTTGAGACGGGTCCGGCTCAGTCAACAGTCGAATGACTGCCTGATGACTCTCTGCCCACGACTCCTGCGCACGGGGTCGTAAGCGAGGGACGCCGTCGGCCCACCGACCGGGTCGGTGGGCCGACGGCGTCACGGTGTGAACCGAAGCGGCTACCGCTTCCAGAGGTACCAGACGCCGGCCTCGTGGTCGTTGTCGCAGTAGTAGCTGCCGCCCGGGTCGCCGCTCTGGTAGACGACCTTGACCGCGAGGCACTGAGCCTGCGTGTCGTAGAGCCCGATCATGGTGTCGGCGTGCGCGGCTGCGGCTCCCCCGAGCGTGACGCCCGTCGCACCCAGCGCGACGAGGCTCGCGGAGACGAGTTTCTTCTTCCAGCCCAGAGATGGCATGTGTGACTTTCCCTTTCCTCGGCAGTGCGGCGCCGGTGGCATGCGACGACGCAGGAACAACATGTGACACCGTGTCACATTGATCAACAGGCCGGCAAGCTCATCTCTTGCGTTGCACGGGTTACCAGCCACGAGTGGCCGATTCGGTACCTCGGCCCCGCAGGACGCCTCCACCATCGGTTCGTCTGCCGCAGGTCGGGGCGGTATCCTGCGACACCGTGTGATGGTGGCCGATGGCGACCACGCACTCGAAAGCGCGGGTTATACCGCCTGATCCGATGGCACCGTTCCACGGTGAGACGTAAGAGAGTGACGACAAGTGGATCTCAAACTGGAAGTCCTGGTGCTGCCCGTCTCCGACGTCGACCGGGCGAAGGCCTTCTACGAGGCGGTCGGGTTCCGCCTGGACGCCGACCACGTCACGGACGAGACCTACCGGGTCGTCCACATGACACCCCCGGGTTCGCCCTGCTCGGTGCTCTTCGGCACCGGCGTCACCCTGGCCGCCCCCGGGTCGTCCAAGGGCCTCCACCTCGTCGTCTCGGACATCTTCGAGGCCCGCGACGAGCTGGTCGGCCGGGGTGTGGAGGTGGGCGAGATCTATCACGACACCAGCGACATCTTCCACCGCTGCACGGGCGAGAAGTGGCTCCGCGGACCCGACCCTCAGCGCCGCAACTACTGCACGTACGCGGACTTCTCCGACCCGGACGGCAATGGCTGGGTCCTTCAGGAGGTGCCCAACCCGTAGGGCCTCGTCGTGCGTCTCGTTCGTGGGCCCCGCCCTCGGCGCGCTACTGGGGGATCACCTTCTCCACCGAGAAGTGATCGATGTTCGCGACGCCCGGAGCGGTGCCGAGAGCCTTGAGGTAGACGTCGTGCGTGCCGCTGGTCGGCGTGATCGTGAACGTCTGGTCCAGGTACGTGTCCCAGCCGCCCGTGTTCTCCACCCGCACCGTGCCGACGACCGGGCCGGTGGCCGAGTCGAGCCGCACCTCGAACCGGCCGCCCGCGTACGGCCGCTCGCTGCCGATGCTCGCGACCAGGAGATTCCGGCCGGTGCCGAAGTCCACGTCGTCGTAGCGGACCCAGTCGCCGCCGTCGAAGCCGCCGAGGACCGATCCGGTTCCCGCGGCGTGCGTGGCGACGCCGCTGCCCTCCGCGTACGACTCGGCCTGGACCGTCGTACGCTGCACGGCCACTCCGGCCTGCCACGGTGTCGCACCGTACTGGTAGGCGCCGGCGCTGGGCTGCGGGTCGGTGTAGCCGTCCGTGGCCGGGGGCCGCACCAGGCCGTAGTTGCGTGCCGGTGAGGAGGAGCCGAGGGTGTAGTCGTGGTGCGCGGGGTCCGTGAACTGCGGACCGTCGGCCATGGGCAGGTTGTGGGTGGAGGACACTCCGGCCATGGTGTCGGCGTCGCCGATGTTGTTGGCCACCTCCGTGTCCGAGTAGGTGCCCGGGAAGAGGCTGACCGACTTGCGGTCGGTTCCGCTGGTGTTGTTGTGGACGCGGTTGCCGCTGGTCGTGCCGCCGTTGGGGTTGATCAGGACGACGCCGTACGTCGTCCGGTTCCACGCCACGTTGTCGTAGACCGTGGCGTTGTACGTGGACAGGTCCAGGTACACGCCGGGCGCGGGTGCGCTGGCCGCGAACAGCGCGGCGTCGTGGAGCTCGTTGTGGTGGATCTCGGTGCCGGCCAGGTTCACCTGGCAGCAGATGTAGATCGCGCCGACGTCCACGACCAGGTTGCCGTAGTCGGACAGGTCGTTGTAGGCGATCTCGTGGCCGGAGGCCGTGGTCCCGGCGACCTTGTTGTCGATGTTGATGTTGCTGCGGCCGCTGTTGGTCACGGTGTTGTGCGTGATCGTCTGGTCGCTGCCGAGGACGTTGATCCCGGCGGCGTAGCTGCCGCGGTAGTCGACGCGGGTGATGAGGTTGTTGGTCACCGTGTTGCCAGAACCGGCCAGCAGCACCCCGTTTCCGGCGCTGTAGTCGATCCTGCTGTTGCGCAGGGTGTTGGCGGTGCCCTTCAGGAGGATTCCGCTGGTGGTCTCACCCGCCGTCAGCACGTCGCAGGGGTCGGCGGGCGTGACCTTGCCCGGGTCGACCTTCAGGTCCATGTAGTGGGACACGTAGCTGGCGTCGATGCCGTCCAGCACGTTGTGCGTGGAGGTGGACGAGGTGGCCACCGTGGCGGCCCGGACACCGAGGCCGACGACGGACACGTAGGAGCGCCCGGACAGGTCGACGGCGACATTGCGCTGCTTGGCCTCGACGGTGTGCCCCGTCGGGCTCGCACCGTCCGGCATCCACATGTAGAGCCGCTGCGCGTCGGCGTCGTAGTACCACTGGCCGGCATGGCTGAACGCCTGGAGCTTGCCGGTGAGCGAGTAGAGGTTCTGCTGGTTGGGGCTGAGGCCGACGCAGGAGGAGGCCAGCCCGGAGGCGGTCACGGAGCCGACCGCGGACGAGGTGACGGTGCCCGTCTGGCTGACGAACCAGTTGTGCGAGGTCAGGCGGGCCCCCTTCCAGTACCCGACGGGCTGGGTCAGGGCGTCGTCGTACAACGTGTCGTCGGTGCCGGCGTCCGCGGAGTTGTAGTCGGGGCGCGTCGGTTCGGTGCCCGGGTAGGGCCACTGGGCCTCCCCCAGCATCGTGCCGTCGACGAAGAGCTGGTTGCCGGGCAGGGCGGGGTTCAGGGTGAGGTCGGTCCGGTATATCTTCCCGGCCGTGGCGGCCGTGGCGAAGTCCGAGCCGCTCAGTGTCGGGTCGGCGGCCTGTAGTGCCGACAGGTCCAAGGCGCTGACCTGCGCCCATCCGTCGACCGGGGCACTGCCGTCGAGGACGACGCGCGCACCGGGGGCGGCGCGGAACGTGATCCGGGCGGACGCCGTGCCGTCGCGCGGCGGCGTCAGGGTCTCCCGGTAGGTTCCGGCGGCGATCACACAGGTGTCGCCGGCCTGTGCGACATCGGCGCACTGCTGCACGGTGCTGAACGGGGACTGCTTGGTACCGCGGTTCGCGTCGGAACCGGTGACGCTCACATAGCGCGTGGTGCCCTTCGTGTGTGCCGATACCGGAACGGCGGCCGTCAGTGCGGTGAGCACCGTCGCGGCAGCGGTTCCGATGACCAGAGCACTACGTCTCCAGTACATGGCTCTCCCATCGCCTATCGATAATCGCGAGTCGGCGATCAATATAGGTCCCGGGACGCGATCGCGTAAGGCGTCGGAGGCGTGGGTCTGTGAGGGGTGTGCGGCGCGGACGACGCAGCGGGGCACGGCGCGGCGTGAGTGACACCCGTCGCCGCGGCGGAGGCCGGGCGGACCGCGGTGACAAGGAAGGTGGAGGCCGCGCACGACTTGGAGCCCAGGGGCGGCCGGCCGTCGGCGACGGACGGAGGGTCAGGGACCGCCAGAGGGGCACGAACCGCAGGGAGCGGTACGAACGCCGGGGGCGCCGGGACCGTCCTGGACCGGCGGGCCGATCAGCGGGCCATGGACCGTCCCCGTGAGAGGGCCCGCCAGTCGGGTCGACGGGGCAGGCCGGGGCGGGGAGAGAGACGGCGGACAGCGCGGGGCGGCTCAGATCTCTTCGGACCGACGGGCCCACGACCGGCTCACGACCGGCCCGCGACCGGGTCGGGCCGGGCCGGAAGGCGCCCCGCGTACACGCTCCGCTCAGCCGTGGCCGTGATCGTGACCCAGAACGCCCTCGTCCCCCCGGGCGTGCGCGGCGAACGCGGCGGCCGCACGGTCGGCGTCGGCCGACTCCAGGGTCTCCAGAAGGACGCCGTGCTGGACTGCCATCTCGGCCCAGTCACCGGTGAACATGGGATCGGAGACCACGCGCAGCGCACGCAGGCTCGGCTCCATCAGGCTCCAGATGCGGGACAGGAACGGGTTGGCACTCGCTTCGCACAGGATCCGGTGGAAGGCGATGTCGGCGTCCCGGAAGCGTCCGATGTCGCCGGCCTCGGCCGCTTCCCGCATGTCCTGCACCTTGCCGCGCAACGCCTCGACGGACTCCGGTTCGGCGCGCTCGGCGACCGCGCGGGCCGCGAACTCCTCGATGATGACCCGCACCGCCCGCGCGGCGTCGGCGTCCTGCGAGGACACGTCGGCCACGAAGCTGCCCCGCCGCGGGATGTGGTCGGCCAGGCCCTCGTGCACCAGCCGCTTGACGGCTTCCCGTACGGGCGCCTGGCTGACCCCGAGATCACGGGCGATCTCGGCTTCGACCAGCCGGTCGCCGGCTTTGAGGTCCCCGTTGACGATGAGACCCCGCACCCGGGTGTACACCTGGTCGGACAGCAGTACCCGGGTCAGCGGCTCACCGACGCCCGCCATGACGGCCCCCTGTTCGTAGAACGTCTTCGCATCTTATCGATGATCGTGTGTCTGTGGGTTGCAGACTCTTGACAACCGCGTAACAGGAGTCATCATATCGCCTATCGATAGAACATAATCGATAGGGAGGGCGACATGGCCCGGAGAAGATCCATCAACGCTGCGGTAGGC
Organism: Streptomyces violaceoruber; assembly: GCF_033406955.1. Lineage (NCBI taxonomy): Bacteria > Bacillati > Actinomycetota > Actinomycetes > Kitasatosporales > Streptomycetaceae > Streptomyces > Streptomyces violaceoruber. The sequence continues at coordinate 686,086 of NZ_CP137734.1, forward strand.
ATCCTGTTGGGCCTGGCCCTGACCACCGCGTGCGGCGGCAGCGGCGGGTTCGAGGCGGACTCGGCCGCCGACCCGGACTCGGGTGCCACCGGCACCGTACGGATGCTGGTGAACATCACACCGAACCTGACCAAGGGGTACTGGCGGGAGCTGGTCGCTCCCTTCGAGAAGGCCAACCCCGGAATCAAGGTACAGATCGACTCGCCCACGGCCGCCGACGGCTCCGTGGACAGCACACTGCAACAGCTGCTGGCGGCGGGCAACGCCCCCGACGTCGTCGAGGGCTCGCACAACGACAAGGTCCTCCCCTATCTCAGGGACCTGTCCGACCTGGGCTGGGCGGCCGACGCGCCCATGGCGGACGCCCAGCGACTGGACGGCCATTTGTACGACGTGGCGATCGGACAGCAGGTGCAGTCCCTCGTCTTCTACAACAAGAAGGCCTTCGAGAAGGCCGGCATCACCAAGCCGCCCGCCACCATGCGGGAGCTGACGACGGCGATGCGGAAGCTCAAGTCCGCCCGGTACCTGCCCATGCAGACGGCCGGGGAGTGGGTCACGCAGGCGCAGGTCATGATGCTCTTCGCACCGACGGTCACCACCGGCGAGCCCGACTGGTTCAAGCAGGCCTCCGACGGCAGGCGTTCCCTCGGCACCGACCTCGGCCCGGCCATGGACCTGTACAAGGACTGGCTGGACGAGGGCTATCTGGACAAGCAGGCCCTGGGCACCAAGTACGCCGACGCGGAGACCGAGTTCCTGTCCGGCAAGGCCGCGATGTACCCGATGGGCTGCTGGTTCGTGGCCGCCGAGGCACAGGCGAAGAAGGACTTCGAGGTCGGCGTCTTCGCCTCGCCCCAGCTCAACGACGCCTCCACCCCGAGGCTCTCGGTGACCCCCGGGGCCAACTACCGCATCTTCAAGGCCGGCGAGCACCAGAAGGCCTCGGAGAAACTCGTCCAGTTCCTGACCACCGACCGCGCCGCCGTGGCCGGCCAGCTCAAGCAGGACTCCTCGTTCCGCACCGGGTACCCCTACAAGCTCTCCCCGCTGGCCGACGAGGTGCAGGCGCTCCTCGACAAGTCCCCCAACCACCAGGCCATCGCCGGCAGCGGCGAGTACCAGATGCCGACCGGCTTCGAGGCCGAGCAGAACAAGCAGGTGCAGAGCCTCTACACGGGCGGCGACGCCGCCGACGGGCTGAAGAACGTGGACACCTGGCTGAAGGCGCACACGAAATGAGTCTGCCCACCACTTCCCGGCCGGCGCGGGCCGTGCGCGACCTGTTCGCCACCGCCCGCGGCCGGGACCGGCTGACGGGGCTGCTCATGACCGCTCCCGCGGTCGCGCTCTTCCTCGTCATGATGGTCGTGCCCCTGGTGCTGTCCGGCTATCTCAGTCTCACCGACTGGGACGGCTACACGGCACACCCCGCGATGGTCGGGCTCGACCACTACCGCGCCCTCCTGGACGATCCGGAGGTCCGGCAGGCGGCCTGGATCACGGTGCTGCTGGCGGTGATCGGCACCCTCGCCGTCAACGCCGTGGGACTCGCCCTGGCCCTCGCCATCTCCGCCCCCGGCCGCACCAACACCGTGCTGCGGACCGTCTTCTTCTACCCGTACGTCATCAGTGCGCTGATCATCGGCTTCCTCTGGTCGGCGCTGCTGTCCACCAACGGCGCGGTCAACAGCGTGCTGCGCGCCGCCGGGCACGCCGGACTGCCGTTCCTGTCCCAGCCCGGCTGGGCGCTGGCGAGCCTGATCGGGGTCGTGGTGTGGTCCGGCTTCGGATTCACCCTCGTGCTGTACATCGCCGGACTGCACACCGTCCCCGCCTCGCTGCTCGAAGCCGCCCGGATCGACGGCGCCGGCCGGTGGCGGATCCTGCGCAGTGTGACCCTGCCGATGATCGCGCCGGTCGTCACCGTCAACGTCGTGCTGACCCTGGTGACCCTGCTGCGCTCCTACGACCTGGTCCTCTCCCTGACCGGAGGAGGCCCCGCGGGCTCCACCCAGACCGCCGCCTACCTGATCCTGGCCCAGTCGTTCCAGAACAACGCCCTGGGATACGGCTCCGCCCAGTCGATGGTGCTGACGCTGGTGACCGGCATCGCCGCGCTGGCGATCACCTTCCTGCGGCGCCGCGCCGACGAGAGAGCGGGGGCCTGACCATGCCCGCCGAACCCACCACCAGCCCCCGCCGGCCCGTCATCGGCCCAGTGGCCCCCGCCACTGCTCCGAACCGGCGACCGCGGCGCCCGGCGCCCGCCCCGCGGACGCGACGGCGCGCGAGCGGCACCGTAGCGGGAACCTCGCTGTGGCGGCTGCCCCTGCTCCTCGTGTCCGCTTCGTTCATGGTGATCCCGCTGTGGCTGCTGGTCGTCAACGCCTTCAAGTCGGAGCAGGACATCCGCGACTCCCCGTTCGGCCTGCCGCTGACCCGGCTGAGCCTGCGGCCGCTGCGCGACGCGTTCGCCAACCCGGACTTCGACGTCGTACGGGCCTACGGGATCACCCTGTTGTTCGTGCTGCTCGTCAACGTCCTGTCCCTGCTGGTGTCGGCCCCGGTGTCGTACGTGATCGCCCGCGGCACCACCCGCTGGCACACGGCGCTGCTGCTGCTGTTCGTCGCCGGTACGTTCGTCCCCAGCCAGGTGCTGCTGATCCCGGTGGTCTACGTCCTCAAGTACCTCGGACTGATGGGCACCGTCCCCGGCTTCGTGCTCTTCGAGACGGCGCTGACCCTGCCCGTGTCGGTGTTCCTGTACAGCGCCTACATCCGGACCATCCCCAGGGAGCTGGACCAGGCCGCGTCCGTGGACGGCCTGGGCCGGCTGCGGACCTTCCAGCTCGTCGTGCTGCCGCTGATGCGTCCCATGGTCGCCACCGCCGTGATCCTGCACAGCCTCAGTGTGTGGAACGACTTCGCCAACCCGCAGATCATTCTCGGCCCCGGCAGCGGCCTCTACACGGTCACCACCGGGGTGTACGCCGCGGTCGGCAAGTACTCGACGCACTACGCCGTGGTCTTCCCCAACCTGCTCCTCGCCGTCGCGCCGGCACTCGCCTTCTTCGCGATCATGCAGCGGCACATCATCAGCGGCCTGACCTCCGGCGCCCTGAAGGGCTGACATGAGCGCACGACACGACATCCCCGCCACCGGGGCGAACTCCGTCGGGACTCCGCCGTCCGGCGGCACGGCCCCCGAAGCCCGCCCCGTCGAGATCACCGCCACCCTGCCCACCGGGCCGCCGCCCGCCTGGGCCGTGCTGCAACGCCACCTTTTCGACGAACTCGACTCAGCCTGGCGGCTGTTCGGCGATCGCTACACCGAACCCGACGGCCGGCTGCGCTTCTCCGGCGCCATTCCCGACCGGGACGGCGCCGACGACTTCTACGAGGCGTTCTTCAACTGGCCCGCCCTCTATCGCCTGGGCGGCGCCGACGACCTGCTGCCCGCGGTCAAGCGCCACTGGGAAGGAGTCACCGCACAGCTCACCGAACTGGGCCTGTACCGGGACGAGTTCGAGCGCGGCTACGACTGGTTCCACCAGGGCGAGGCCCTGCTGATGTTCTACGGCATCTGCGCCGCCGACCCCGCCGACCAGCGCTTCCGCGACCGGGCCCGGCGCTTCGCCGAGCAGTACCTCCCGGGCAGCGCGACCGGTAACTACGACCCCGCCACCAGGACCCTGCGCTCCCCGCACAACGGCTCGGACGGCCCCCGGACCGGCCTCGGCCCGCAGTGGGACGACCGGTTCGGGCACGAGCAGCGGGGCATGCGCCCCTATGGTCTGCCCCTGCGCGACGTCCCCGGCATCACCTCCTGGGACGACCTGGCCGACGAGGACAACGCCGTGCGGATGGGCCACGCGATGCGCGATCGGCTCGGCCGCGGCGACACCGCCGTCGACCTGGCCGCCACCGCTCTCGTCGTCAACGCCTGGCTGTACGACCACGACCCGCGCCTGGCGGACTGGGTCCTGGAATACGTCGACGCCTGGCGCGAGCGCGCGGCCGCCGTCGGCGCCATGCCCGACAACGTCGGACCCTCCGGCGAGGTCGGCGAGGACCACGGGGGCCGCTGGTACGGCGGCCACTACGGCTGGACCTGGCCGCACGGCGTGCACTCGATCGGGGCGGCGACGCTGGTCGGAGCCATCAGTGCCGGCATGCTCGGCCGCGCCGACGCCCGGCTGGACCTCGCCCGGCGGCCCCTGGACCAGGTCTGGGAGCAGCGCCGCACCGCCATGCCGTACGACACCGGCGCGACCCGCCGCCCCGGCTGGGCCCACGCCCTCGGCCTGGGTGCGGGACGCACCGTCAACGCGCTGCCCACCCGTGTCGGCCCCGAGGGATGGTTCGACCACCAACCCGCCCAGGTCGCCTACTGGACCTGGCTGTGGTGGTTCGGCATGCGCGACGAGGACCGCGCCCGTCTGGACCGGGTCCGCGAACACTCCGGCTACGACTGGCGGGAGGTGCACGCCTTCCGCGACAAGGAGGAGGCCGGGCACGAGGCGCCGTGGCTCGCCTATCTCGACGGCGACAACCCCGGCTACCCCGAGCGTGCCCTGCGCATGGCCCTCGCCCAGGTCGCCCACCGCACCGCCCTGATGACGGCCGAGGACGCCGACGCCGACAGCGCCGACCTGCACAAGTGGCAGCGGGTGAACCCGGTGGTCACCGAGGTCCTCACCCAGCTGACGACCGGAGCACCGCAGACTCTCTACAACGGCGGTCTGCCGCTCGCCCGGGTGCGCTACGACGACCTGGACGCCGCCCGCCCCGGGCTCCCCCGGGACGTCGCCGCCCTCGTCGAACACCTCGACTCCACCGGCACCACCGTGCAGTTGGTCAACCTCAGTACGGTGCACACACGCCGACTGCGGCTGCTCGCGGGCGGCTTCGGCGAGCACCTGATCACCGAGGCCCACTGGACCGGCGGCGGCGAGCACTATCCCGGCGACTCCCACGACTACCACCTGCCGGCCGGCCCCGAGACCGAGCACTCGGTACCGGTCGACGACAACGGCCTGCACCTCGTCTTGCCCCCGGGGCGCCGCATCCGGCTACGGCTGGACATGCGGCTCAACGCCCGCCCCTTCGCCCACCACATATCCCCCACGACCTTCCGGAGAGCCCGATGACCATGTCACTCCCCCGTCCCGCGGGCCACGAGGCCGACGGCGCCGCCGCGGCCGACGCCAAGCCCGTGTGGGACCTGCCCGTGCACGGTGAGCCCTGGGAGCGCCCCGACGGCGAGCTGGTGCGGAGCCTGAACCGGGTCAGCTCCGCCACCGCCTGTGCCAAGCTCCACGAACTCGGCATCCGCCGCAGCTATCTGTCCGGTCCCACCGCCCTGGACCTCGGCAACAAGGTGACGGGCCCGGCCCGCACCCTCCAGTTCATGCCGCAGCGCGAGGACGTCGCCAGCGGCCTGGCCCAGGAGTACGTCGAGCGCAGCACGGCCCTGTGGGCGGTCCTCGAGGAGGTCCAGCCCGGCGACGTCCTCGTCGTCCAGGCCTACGGCAGCGCCTTCACCGGCTGCCTCGGCGACATGCTGGTGCGTTACTTCAAGCGCAAGGGCGGCGCCGGCATCGTCGTCGACGGGCGTATCCGGGACGCGCCCCGCGTCCGCGAACTCGGCGTCCCTATCTGGTGCACCGGCACCACCCCGCACTACGCCTCCCAGTCCGAGCTGTTCCCCTGGGCCTACGACGTGCCGGTGGCGGCGGGCGGTGTCCTCACCCTGCCCGGCGACCTCGTCGTCGCGGACGACGACGGCGCGGTGGTGGTCCCGGTGTCCAAGGCGCAGGAGATCGTCGACAGCGCCTTTGACCACGAGCAGTGGGAGGAGTTCAGCCGGATGCGCATCGACCAGGGCGCACGGCTGTCGGACTACTACCCCCTGAGCCCCGACAGCAGGGAGGAGTACGAGCAGTGGCGCGCCTCGAAGCGGTGACCCCGGCCGACGGCCGACGGCTCGCCCTGCCCCGCTTCGGCCTCGGGTGCGCGCCGATCGGCGATCTCTACCACGAGGTGGATCCGGACGTCGCCGCGGCCACCGTGCACGCCGCCGTCGACGGCGGGGCCACGCTGATCGACACGGCTCCGCTGTACGGCGACGGCCTGTCCGAGCGACGCGTCGGCAGGGCGCTGGCCACCGTGGACCGCGCCCGGTTCCAGCTGTCCACCAAGGTCGGCTGGCAGATCGCCGAAGGCGCCGAGCCCCGGCACGCGTTCGGCCGCGACGACGTCCTGCGCAGCCTCGAAGGCAGCATGGAACGTCTCGGTGTCGACCGGTTCGACGTCGTGCACGTGCACGATCCCGAGGACCATCTCGACGAGGCGGTACGGCATGCCGTGCCCGCGCTGCTGCGCCTGCGGGACGAGGGAGTCGTCGGCGCCGTCGGCGCCGGGATGAACCACAGCGCGCCGCTGGCGGAGCTGGTGCGGCGCACCGACCTGGACGTGGTGCTGATCGCCGGCCGCTACACCCTGCTGGAGCAGCCCGCGCTGGCCGGCCTGCTGCCCCTGTGCGCCGAACGGGGCGTCGGGGTGATCGCCGCAGGCGTGTTCAACTCCGGGCTGCTGGCGGACCCCCGGCCCGGCGCGCCGTACCACTACCACCCGGTACCGGACGACGTGCTGCGGCGGGCGCTGGCGCTCGACGACGTCTGCGCACGGTACGGGGTGCCGCTGCGGGCCGCGGCCCAGCAGTTCCCGTTCGGACACCCGGCCGTGGTGTCCGTCGTCGTGGGCGCCGCGTCGCCGCAGGAGGTGACGGGCAATCTCGAGCTGGCCGGTCAGCCGATCCCGGCCGCAATGTGGGCGGAGCTGCGCGAGGCGCACCTGCTCGACCCGGCCGTCCCGGTGCCGTGACAGCGGGCGCCGGGCCACAGGTGGACACAGGGCCAGGGCCAGGGCCAGGGCCAGGGCCAGGGCCAGGACCGACCGAAGACCATGGGGAGAGAGCACATATGACAACGACCGGTTCCGCACTGTCCGGCGCGCTGCCCTTCGCCGGTCTCACCGCGCTGGTCACCGGCGGCGCCTCCGGGATCGGCCTGGCCACCGCCCGGCTGCTCACCGCCCAGGGCGCCCGCGTGGCCGTCCTGGACCTGTCCGAACCGCAGCCCGCCGGCTTCGCGGCGGCCCTGCGCGCGGACATACGCGACGACGCCTCGGTGGTGGCCGCCGTCGACGCGGCGGTCTCCCGGCTCGGCGGACTCGACATCGTGGTCAACAACGCGGGGATCGGGGCGCAGGGCGGCGTCGAGGACAACTCCGACGAGGAGTGGCACCGCGTCCTGGACACCAACGTCGTCGGCATGGTCCGGGTCACCCGGGCCGCGCTGCCCGCCCTGCGGGCCTCCCGGCACGCGGCGGTCGTCAACGTCGGTTCCATCGCCGCCACCGCCGGGCTGCCCCAGCGGGTGCTGTACTCGGCCGGCAAGGGCGCCGTGGTGGCGATGACCCGGGCCATGGCCGCCGACCTGCTGCCGGAGGGCATCCGGGTCAACGCGGTCAACCCCGGGACCGCGGACACGCCCTGGATCGGCCGGCTGCTGGACCGGGCCGCCGATCCCGCCGCCGAGTACACCGCCCTGGCGGCCCGGCAGCCGCACGGCCGCCTGGTCGCCGCCGACGAGGTCGCCGCCGCGATCGCCTACCTCGCCTCGCCGGCCGCCGGGTCCACCACGGGCACGTGCCTGGCCGTGGACGGCGGCATGGACGGCCTGCGGCTGCGCAAGGAGGGGTGAGCCGGCTCCGTGCGCGTCGACGCCCATCATCATGTGTGGGACCTGGCCGTCCGCGACCTGCCGTGGACCCGCGGCAGTCCGGTCCTGCACCGCACCTACACGGCCGACGACCTGCGCCCGGCCCTGCTGCGGAACGCGATCGACGCCACCGTCGTGGTGCAGACGTGTGCCGTGGCCCAGGAGACGGCGGAACTGCTGGCCCTGGCCGCCGACGACCCGCACACGAGGGCGGTCGTCGGCTGGGCCGACCTCACCGGCCCGGCCCTCGCCGACCGCCTCGCCGCGCTGCGCGAGGGCCCCGGCGGCCGGGCCCTGGTGGGCCTGCGGCACCCGGTGACGGACGAGGCGGACCCGGACTGGCTCGACCGGTCCGAGGTCCGCCGCGGGCTGCGGGCGGCCGCCGACGCGGGCCTCGTCCACGACCTGCTCGTCCGCCCGGACCAACTGCATGCCGCGGTACGCGCGGTACGGGAACTGCCCGAGGTCCGCTTCGTCCTGGACCACGCGGGCAACCCGGTGACCGACCCGGACGCGTTCGCCGTCTGGGCGGGGCACATGGCAGCTCTGTCGGTCTGCCCCAACGTCGCCGTCAAGCTGTCCGGTCTGGTGACCCGCACCACCGGGGATCCGGTCCGCGCACTGCGTCCGTTCACCGACGTGCTGCTGTCCGCCCTGGGTCCGCGGCGTCTCATGTACGGCTCGGACTGGCCGGTGTGCCTGCTGGCGGCCGGGTACGACGAGGTGCTCGCGCTCGCCGAGACCCTCACCGCGGGTCTCGGGACGGAGGAACGCGAGGCGGTCTTCGGCACCACGGCCGCCCGCTGGTACGGCATCGGCGCCTGACCGCCGGCGTCGGTCAACGAGGTCCGGCGAGTGATCTGGCTGCCGCGACCTCGTGGCGCACCGGGTCCAGAACACTGTTCGCGGGACTGGTCGGGTGGCGGGGCAGCGTCGTCGTGCCCTCGGGTTCCCGAAGATGCTCCGCCAGCTCACGCAACTGCCGGGACACCTGCCGGGTCTCGGCCGCGGACGGGGACGGCGCACCGTGATGAACGCTGACGCGGGCTGCGGTGGTCGCGTCCACGATGCGCTCGACGGCGATGACCAGTGGCCACCAGGCCGCCGCCCGACGGCCCGTGGGCGGTGGCTCGGTCAGGGCCCGCTGGAACTCGGTGCGAACGGTGGAGAGATCCCGGTAGAGGCGGCGGCGCATACGGGTGCGGTCGGACGGGTCGACACCTGCACCGAAGGCGGCGTCCACGTAGGCAGCCGTGTCCGTGACGGCTTGGGCCAGTCGGTGGCCGACTCGGGTGCCCCAGCTCTCGGGCCACAGGAGGTACCCCGCGACGACCACGATCGCGCAGCCCAGCAGCGAGTCGAGCAGGCGGGGCAGCAGGAGATCCGTGCCGTCCCGGTTGAGGACGTCCGACAGGAGGAGGATCACCGGGGTGATCGCCGCGGTCTGGTAGCCGTACCCGCGTGGCGACAGAGCCGGAATCAACACCGCCAGGCCCGCCAGGACGGGCACGTCCCACCAGCCGTGCGGCACACCCGCCAGCACCGCCGCCGCCAGCAGGAGTCCGGCGACGGTGCCCGTGGCCCGCAGCACCGCCCGGGAGAACACCGACCCGTAGTCGGGCTTGAGGACGAAGGTCACGGTGAGAGCGATCCAGTAGGAGCGCGGCACCGGGACCAGCGACACGAATCCCTGCGCGAGGGCGATGCACAGGGCGAGGCGGAGCCCGTACCGCCAGGAGCCGGCGGACAGGGACGCTTCGCGCACCGCGCGTGCCGTGCGTACCCTCAGCCGGGTCGGTCCGCTGGTGCGGTAGTCCAGGCCCCACGGGTCGACGTCGGGGTCGGCCACCACCTCGGCAGCGTGCTGCAGCGCGTGTTCGACGGCGCGTCCGGCGTCGGTGGTGGGGGCGGGCAGGGCCGGTCGCCTGGGCTCCGTGCGGCCCGCCTCGATGTCGTCGGCCAGGAGCCGTACCGCGTCGGGCACCTCCGGTGGCAGGGCCCGGGAGGCGAGGAGGAGGGTGGGCGCCGCCTCGGCCACGGGGTTGATGGCGTTCAACTGGGTCACCAGGCGGGTCAGTTCCCGACTGCGGGCGTGATGGCGGGCTCGACGGGCGAGGAGAAGGTCGTAGGCGTGGTTGAGTGCGTGGGTGACCTCGGTGCGCGCGGCGCCGTACCGGTCGGGGTCGGTGCCATGGGCGAGCAACTCGGCGACGGAGCGGTAGGCCGCCGCGACCGACGCGCGCTCCGCGAGGCCGGCTCGCAGGGGCCAGGCCAGCAGCGCCAGTACGAGCACCCCGAGCCCGCCGAGACTCAACAGGACCGGTGCGGTCCACCAGTCGCCGGGGAGCGGAAGTCCCGCACCGATCACCGCGTTGAGGAGCAGCAGCAGTCCGGAGGACGAGGCGACCGTACCGATCGTGGAGATCATTCCGGACATCAGGGCGACGGCCGTGAGGGTGGCGACCGTGACCCAGCCACTGTCGTAGACGAGTGAGCCCACCACGACGCCGGCCGCTCCGGCCACCTGGGGAACGGCGATGTTGAGCACGCGCAGTCGGTAGGCGTCGGCGGTGTCCCCGATCACACCGTTGAGAGCACCCAGTGCCGCCACCGCACCGTAGGCGGGGTGCCCTGCGGCGATCCCGACCGCCAGCGGCAGGGACAGGGCCACGGACGCGCGGGCCATGGCCGCGCGGTTCATGGGTGCGGGGTGGGCTTCAAGATTCCGGACGAGCCAGTCGGGAGGAGCCGGACGCCCGGAACGTGCTCGTTCCATGCGGCTATTGTCCGGCAGGTTCGAGCCGGCCCGGCACACCCGGCTCCGGCAAGTCAGGGTGTTCCGTCACGGCTCCTGATCCCCGAAGGGGAGCGCGTCCAGATCCCCGGCGAAGTCCCCGACGACCGGGAACATCCGTGCCAGGGCTTCGGAGGGATCGTCGCGGGGGTTCTCGGCGCCGGCGAGATCCTGCTCGGTCCAGATGCACTTCCCGTTCGCGGTGTAGCGCGTCCCCCAGCGCCGGGAGAGGGCCGTGATCAGTTGCAGTCCGCGGCCTCCCTCGTCGGTGTCCGTCGCCCGGCGAATGCGCGGCATGGTCAGGCTGCCGTCGTACACCTCGCAGATCAACTCCGTGTCGTACAGGAGTCGCAGGACGATGGGGCCCTTGGCGTGCCGGACGACGTTGCCCACGAGTTCGCTGACGATCAGCTCGGTGGCGGGGATCAGATGGTCCATCCCCCATGCGGCGAGTTGCTCACGGACGTGCTGTCGCGCCAGGCCGGCGGTCTTGGGGTCGTCACCGAGCGGCCACCGGGCCATCTTCTCTTCGGGCGTGGCGTGCAGTCGGGCCACGAGCAGGGCCGCGTCGTCGGCCGCCTGCTGGTCGGCGGGGAGCAGACCGGCCGTCAGGGTGTCACAGAGGTGTTCCAGATCGAGGCGCGCGCCGCCCTCACCCGCCGCGGCACCGTACGCGGTGGTCAGCAGACCGGCGAGTGTCCGCATGCCCTGGTCCATCTCGCGGGCGGACGACTCCACCAGCCCGTCGGTGTAGAGCACGAGGAGGCTGCCCTCCGGTACGGTCAACTCCACCGTCTCGAACGGCGGTTCTGCCGCTCCGAGGGGCGGGTCGGGTGCCGGCTCGGGGAACTGGACACTGCCGTCCGGCAGCACGAGCGCGGGTGGAGGGTGGCCCGCACGCGCGATGGAGCAGACGCGTGTGGTGGGGTCGTAGAGCGCGTACAGGCAGGTGACGTAGGACTCCTCGTCCATGCCGCCGACGATGTCGTTGAGATGGCTCATGATCTCGTCGGGGGGCAGTTCGAGGTCGGCGAGGGTGTGGACCGCGGTACGCAGCCGGCCCATCGTCGCCGCCTCCGGCAGACCGTGCCCCATCACGTCGCCCACCACGAGGGCGACCTGCCCGCCCGAGAGCGGAATGATGTCGTACCAGTCGCCCCCCACGTCCATGCCCTGTCCCGCGGGGAGGTAACGGGCCGCCGCGGTGCACGCCGAGACGGAGGGCAGATCCCGCGGGAGGAGCCCGCGCTGGAGTTCGCGGGACCGGGTGTGCTCGGCATCGTAGAGCCTCGCCCGTTCCAGGGACTGGGCCACGAGTGCGGTGATGGTGGTCAGCAGGGTGCGTTCGTCGTCGGTGAGCAGCCGGGGGCGGTCGAAGGCCAGGACGCAGACGCCGAACGTGACGCCCGAGGCCGTCAGCGGCAGGAACGCCCAGGACTCGTGGCCCGGGCGCACCGGCGGCTCGGGGGCGTCGGGTGAGTGCGCGACGGTTCCCCCACGGAGGACAGGAAGAGCGGGGTACCGGACGCTACGACGGCCCAGCGCGGGCCGCGCGACGTCCGGGACAGACCCTCGGCACTGCTGGGGAATCCGTCGTCGTAACCGACCGCGCCCACCGTGTGCAGTGACTCGCCTTCCACCGTCTGCACCAGCAGCCCTACGGCCGCGAACGGTGCCAGTACCCGTGGGGCGAGGGCGTCCACGACGTCGCGCGAGGTCGTGGCCTTGGCGAGCGCGGCGGTCAGCTTCGCGACATGCGCGGCGCGCTCGGACGCGACGCGCTCGGCGGCCTGCCGCTCCTCCTGGAGGCGCCGCTTCTGCGTGACGTCGGTGATGTAGAGCGTCAGGCCGCCCGGGCCGGGGACAAGGCGCAGGTGATACCGGCGGCCCTCGGGCATGCGCACGTCGAAGCTGGCGGGCTCGTCCATGTCGACGGCGCTGCGGAGCCGGCTCTCCATGCCCGGTATCCGCCGCGTCGCGGGCAGGGCCCACGGGACCCGGCCGAGCAGTTCGTCCTCCGGGGAGCCCAGCACGCGCTCCGCTTCGCGATTGGCGAAGATGATCCGCCACTCGTCGTCGAACGCCAGAAATCCGTCGCTCATGTGGCGCAGGGCGCGGCTGAGCGCGTCACGGGCGGACCGGGACTCGTCGTTCTCCCAGCCGACGCCGACCAGCCGGACGGGTTCACCGTGTTCGTCGTACGTCGCCCTGCCGCGCACCCGGACCCAGCCGTAGGTGCCGTCCAGGCGGCGGACACGGTACTCCGCCTCGTACACCGTGTGATCCCGGATCGCGCGCTCCGCCGTGCTGAGAGTCGGTGCCAGGTCGTCCGGATGAATGTTCTTCATCCAGTTCTCGATCTTCCCGACGAAGTCCGCGGCTCTGGTGCCGAACACTTCCAGGGCCGCCTCGTCCCAGGCGAGACGCCCGGTGCGGATGTCCCACTCCCATGAGCCGACGCTGACCTCGTGAAGAGCGTGGCTCAGCCGCTCGCCGCTCAGCTCGGTGTGCGCCGGCCCGGCGGCCGGCGGCGCCTGGGCCATGCGCTCCTCGGTCCAGGCGGACACGGCCCTCAGGAAGTCCCACTGCTGTGGCGTGGGCGCTCCGCCGTCGCTCATGACGACGGAGAGCGCTCCGATGCTGCGATCCCTGCCGGTCAGCGGAACGGCGGCCAGGCCACTGCCCTGAACCGGCCCCTTCGTGGTCATGGGGGTCTCGGTGCCGGCAGGCGACCAGACGCCGCTGCCCACGTAGAGGGCGCGGGCGGGGGCCAGTTGGCCCTCCTGATCGATGATCTCCCAGGGAAGCGTGACGACCGACGGCAGACCTACGGCCGAGACCAGCCGCAGCGCGGACATGGGGCCGCGGAGATGGATCATTCCCCCCAGGCCGCCCAGCTCACCCACGACGTGCTGGAGCGCCAGCCTGAAGATCTCACTCTCCGTCGCACCTGGCCCCACGCCACTGAGCAACGCAAGCCGTGCGTTCATGGCCTAAATCTTACCGCTTCTTCGAAGATTGTTGACTTTGGAGCGGATGTCACACCTACCGGTCGACCAGCGTCCGTCGGTCGTCAACACGGTTGTTTCGCGGAAGAGTTTACTTCCGGGGCCGGGAGCCTACTCGGGCAGGTCGCAGCCCGGCGCGGGAGCGTCCTCGGACAGCGGCGCACCGTGCGGCATGACGTACAGGACGTCCAGGACGACGTCGTCCGCACCGCGGTTCTCACCGATGTGCACGTGGTCCGCGCCCGCCGGCTCCTTCAGGAAGCTGCCCTTCTTGTACACGCCGTCCGAGGCGCAGTTGCTGTCGAAGTGGCTGAGCGTGCCCTGCTTGACGTAGGCGAACAGGGTGCCGTCGTGGTAGTGCCATCCGGTCGCCTGACCGGCGGGGATGGTGATCTCACGGAGTACGTAGTCCCGTCCGCCCTCGGTCCACTGCGCCAGGATCGTGCCGCTGACGCCGGGCCCGCCGGGCGTGGCCTGGGCGATGCCCGGGGTCAGCGAGAGTCCGACGAGCGCGGTTCCTACCGCTGCTGCACGCAACGTGGTGCGCATGGTGATTCCCTTCGGGAGATGAGTGGTTGACCGGCCGCGGGATGCCGACGACCAGTTCACACGACACACTGTATTACTACTGTGCCCGTCCGTGAACAGTGTGATCGCGTCACGAGCTCGTCGAAAACACGTCAGCGGGCGCCCGCACGGCGGGATAGTGTCACCGCGAGTGGAGGCATCCCGTCATTCCATGAGCAACATCACACCTCACAGTGTGCCCGAGGGACGTCCTCAAACATCCCATCATTCTACGATGCTGGTCATGCGCAGTGAGGAAGAACAAGTGCGCGGTCCAGACGACCGCGACGGCATCGACACGTCCACGAACCTCTCCGAGGATCGCGTCACGGGCCGCTCCGGGCGGTGGCGCGACCAACTGCTCGTCGCCGGACTGGTCCTGACCGCGTGCAACCTGCGGCCCGCCGTCACCAGCCTCGGCCCGCTGCTGGAGGAAGTGCGGCACGGACTCCACATGGGCGCGGCCGTCGCCGGTGTGCTCACTTCCGTTCCCGCCCTGTGCTTCTCCGTGTTCGGTGTCGCCGCTCCGCGGCTCGCCCGGCGCCTCGGCCCCGCCCGCGTGGTGGCTCTGGGCATGGCAGCCGTCGCCCTGGGCCTGCTCGTGCGTCCCTGGGTCGGTTCGGTGCCCGGGTTCCTGACCGCGAGCGCTCTCGCGCTCATGGGCATCGCCCTCAGCAACGTCCTGATGCCGGTCGTCGTCAAGCGCTACTTCCCCGACAGGGTCGGCGCCATGACGGGTCTCTACTCGATGGCCCTCTCGCTCGGCACGGCCGTCGCCGCCGGAGTGACCGTGCCGGTGACGAGTGCCCTGGGAGGTGACTGGCGACTCGGCCTCGCGGTCTGGGGCGCTCTCGCGGTGGTGGCCGTCCTGCCCTGGCTGCCCTTCGTCCGAAAGGGCGAGCCGGCCACTTCCTCCGGCGCGGTCCGGTCGGCCGGGGGGCCGACGGCGGACCACCCCGTACCCCGCGTGTCACGGAGCCGCACGGCCTGGGCGCTCGCGGTCTTCATGGGGCTCCAGTCGACCGGTGCCTACATCACCATGGGCTGGCTGCCTCAGATCTACCGCGACGCGGGCCTGCCCGCCGGCACCGCGGGGCTGCTGCTGGCCGTCACCATGGCGGTGGGTGTCCCCCTCGCGTTCGCCATTCCACGGATGGCGGCGCGCCGTCCGCACCAGGGCCCGGTCGTCCTGGTCCTGGGTGTGGCGGGACTCGTCGGTTACGCCGGGCTGTACTTCGCCCCGGTGGGCGGCGCCTGGGCGTGGGCCCTCATCCTGGGCGTCGCCAACTGCACGTTCCCCCTCGCGCTGACGATGGTGAGTCTGCGGGCCAGGACCAGCACGGGCGTGGCCCAACTGTCGGCCTTCGCCCAGAGCGTGGGGTACCTGCTGGCGATCCCGGGACCGATCCTCATCGGAACGCTCTACGCACACAGTGGCGGCTGGGGTCTGCCGATCGCGGTGATGAGCGCGCTGCTCGTACCGCAGATGGCCGTCGGATACGCGGCGGGCCGCGACCGCGTCGTCGAGGACGAACTCGCCCACCGTTGACGGGGGCGCAAGCGCCGCGAAGGACCAGTGGCACCGCCCGCACGGCCGCGCTCCCGCGGTCGTGCACGAAGAGGAAGAAGATCATGTTCGAACGCATACTCGTTGCTGTCGATTCCAGCCCCACCCGTCTGACCACCGTTCACTCGGCCGCCGCGATGGCCCGGCTGACGGGTGCCAGGGTCCGGGTGCTGCACGTCGCCGCGTCCGCTGCCACGCTTGCCGCTGTCGTTCCCCTGGAGGACGACTCGGAGGCGGAGTCCGTGCTCGACGAAGCGGTCGGAGTGCTGCGCCGGAGCGGGGTCCCGGCCGAAGGAGTCATGGTCCATGCGCTCACCACGCAGATCGCCGGCGTGATCTCCGAGACCGCGGCCGCGTGGAAGGCGGACCTTCTGGTACTGACACCGCACCGCCGCGACATGTTCGGCGCGCTGTGGGACCCCCGGGTGAGCGACGCCGTCGTCCACACGGGGCGCACCGCCGTACTCCTGGTGCCGGAGGGCGACGGGAACGATCCGGCCGAACCGCCGGTGACAGACCGGTAGGGCCCGGCCCCAGCCGTCCGGCACCCCGTGCACGCCGACGCGCGACCGAGCAGTACCGGTCGCGCGTCGGTCGGGGACGAAGACCTCGTCGGGACGGACGGGTGGGCTAGGACCGGTCCTCGGGTGCCACGTACTCGAACGTCGGGCCCGCGGCCTGGCCGTCGTCGTCCTGGAGGGCCATCAGACCCTGCGCCTGTGCCTTGAGCGCGTACATGGTGCCCACGGACATCCCCAGCATCGCCGGGTTGCCGTTGAACGCCTGCTCCAGCATCTCGAGTGTCTTGCAGTAGGTCTGGTTGAACACTTCCTGGGCGGCTCGGATCGCGCTGCCCTCGGGGTGGTCGGCCAACCGCGGGTTGGGCCGTACGGGGCGGATGCCGGCCTCGTCGACGGTCACCGCCTCGCCGGTGGGACCGGAGTCGGGCGTGTCACCGGTCTGGTAGCGCCGGCCCAGCGCGAGTTCCTGGAAGCGGTAGTAGTGGGAGACGGCCCGGGTCCCGGGGTGGAACATGTCCTTGTCCCCGTCCCAGACCTCGGCACGGGCGGCACCCTCACCCTGCTCGACGATCTCCTCCAGGGCGGCGAGCGCCGAGCTGAGGTCGGTGACCGGAGCGAGGTGCCCCGCCGTGTGGACGAACGGGCCGCCGGCGACCTGACGGGCCGGGTCCCCGACGAAGACCTGGTCCTCGCCCAGTTCGGCGCACAGGTGCCGCAGGCCCCTCTCGATCGCGTCGTAGAACTGGCCGATCGTCTCGTAGTGATCGCCCTCGGCCGGGTCGCCGGGACGGGCCGGCTGTTCCAGGCGCAGGAACAGCCTGAGCGCCTCCTGGCCGAACGGCAGGAGGGACAGCTCGATGGACGGGTCGGCGTGCGGCATCGTCCGTGGGTGGGGCGGCAGCAGGTGGGGGGCGTCGAGGACAGGCCGGCCGCCGACCGCGTTGAGCAGGTTGGCCGCCAGCGCGAGGTGGATCATCTCCTCGACGAAGACACCGCTGATGAGCTGTACGGCGTCCGCGTTCCGCTCCGGGTCCAGGGAGTAGAGGGCTGTCAGATAGGGGGGCAGCGTGGAGTGTTCGACCTCGATGGCCCACTGCAGGTGCCTGCGCAGATCGTCCAGCGTCGCGATGCCGGCCGCCGATGCGGGGTCGAGCGTGTCGGTCTGGTCCTGAGACATGGGGGCTCATTTCGGTGTCGTAGCGCAAGGGGCCCCGGCCGCCGGGCATCGCGGAAGCCGACGGAACGGGCACGCCGTTGGGGTCACTGCTCTGACCGGCGAAGCCGGACATCTGTGACACGGACCCGAACTCCGCAGGTCGTTCACACTGTTTCGGACACGTCACCTGCTCATTCCGATGCACTGTGCACGTGAGATAGTGTCATGTTCGTCGGCCGGCGGGTGGCCGTGCCCCGGTTCCGGCCTCGTTCCGCTGGTCAAGTCTGTGGCCCGGGCCCTTCTGGGCCTGTTCCTCCGTCCCCGCTCGGGGAGTTCTCCGAAAGGTGTGTCTCATGGCTGAGTTGTTCTACGACGCCGACGCCGACCTGTCCATCATCCAGGGCCGCAAGGTCGCGGTCATCGGGTACGGCAGCCAGGGCCACGCCCACGCCCTGTCGCTGCGCGACTCCGGTGTCGACGTGCGCGTCGGTCTGCACGAGGGCTCCAAGTCCAAGGCCAAGGCCGAGGAGCAGGGCCTGCGCGTCGTGCCGGTGGCCGAGGCCGCCGCCGAGGCCGACGTCATCATGGTGCTCATCCCCGACCCCATCCAGGGTGACGTCTACGAGAAGGACATCAAGGACAACCTGAAGGACGGCGACGCGCTGTTCTTCGGTCACGGTCTGAACATCCGCTACGGCTTCGTCAAGCCCCCGGCCGGCGTGGACGTCTGCATGGTCGCCCCCAAGGGCCCGGGCCACCTGGTGCGCCGTCAGTACGAGGAGGGCCGCGGCGTGCCCTGTCTCGTGGCCGTAGAGCAGGACGCCACGGGCAACGCCTTCGCGCTGGCCCTGTCGTACGCGAAGGGCATCGGCGGCACCCGCGCCGGCGTCATCAGGACGACCTTCACTGAGGAGACCGAGACCGACCTCTTCGGCGAGCAGGCCGTCCTCGCCGGCGGTGTCACCGCGCTGGTGAAGGCGGGCTTCGAGACGCTGACCGAGGCCGGTTACCAGCCGGAGATCGCCTACTTCGAGTGCCTGCACGAGCTGAAGCTGATCGTGGACCTCATGTACGAGGGCGGCCTGGAGAAGATGCGCTGGTCGATCTCCGAGACCGCCGAGTGGGGCGACTACGTCACCGGCCCGCGGATCATCACCGACGTCACCAAGGCCGAGATGAGGAAGGTCCTCGCCGAGATCCAGGACGGCACCTTCGCCAAGAACTGGATGGACGAGTACCACGGCGGTCTGAAGAAGTACAACGAGTACAAGAAGCAGGACTCCGAGCACCTCCTGGAGACCACCGGCAAGGAGCTGCGCAAGCTCATGAGCTGGGTCGACGAAGAGGCGTGACATCCGGGCAGGCCGGTGGGCGCGCCACGGCGGCGCGCCCACCGGCCTGCTGGTCGGTCCGGGTCAGCCCATTTCCTCCAGGGCCTTGCCCTTGGTCTCCTTCACGAACTTGAGGACGAAGGGGATGGAGAGGGCGGCGAAGATCGTGTAGATCACGTAGGTGCCGGAGAGGTTCCAGTCGGCCAGTGACGGGAAGCTCGCGGTGATGGCCCAGTTGGCGATCCACTGCGCGGAGGCGGCCACGCCCAGCGCGGCGGCGCGGATCCGGTTGGGGAACATCTCGCCGAGGAAGACCCACACGACCACACCCCACGACAGGGCGAAGAAGAGGACGAAGACGTGGGCGGCGATCAGGGCGACCCAGCCCTGGGTGGCCGGTAGTTTCCCGTCGACCAGGTCGAAGGAGAAGGCCCAGGCCTCCAGCGCCAGCCCGATCACCATGCCGACGGAACCGATCAGGGCGAGCGGCTTGCGGCCGACGCGGTCCACGAAGATCATCGCGATCACGGTGCCGACGATGTTGATGATCGACGTCGTGAACGAGTAGAAGAACGAGTCGGCGGGGTCGACGCCGACCGACTGCCACAGCGTCGAGGAGTAGTAGAACGCGACGTTGATGCCGACGAACTGCTGGAAGACCGACAGGCCGATACCGATCCACACGATCGGCTTGAAGAAGAAGCTGCCGCCGAGGAGGTCCTTGAAGGAGGACTTCTCCTCGCGGTGCATGGCGTGCTCGATCTCGGTGACGCGGGCGTCGAAGTCCACGTCCTTGCCCTCGACCTCCTCGAGGATCTTCTTGGCGCGCTCGCGCTTGCCCACCGAGATCAGGAAGCGGGGGGACTCGGGGATGGCGAAGGACAGCAGGCCGTACAGGACGGCCGGGATCACCATGACGCCGAGCATGACCTGCCAGGCCTCCAGGCCCATCAGCTCGCCGCGCTGGTCACCGCCGGCGGCGTTCAGCAGACCCCAGTTGACCAGCTGGGAGACGGCGATACCGATGACGATCGCGGCCTGCTGGAAGGAACCGAGCCGGCCGCGGTAGGCGGGCGGGGACACCTCGGCGATGTAGGCGGGGCCGATCACCGAGGCCATGCCGATCGCGAAGCCGCCGATGATCCGCCACATGGCCAGGTCCCACAGCGCGAAGGGCAGCGCGGAGCCGACGGCGCTCACCGTGAACAGGACCGCGGCGATCTGCATGCACCGGATACGGCCGATACGGTCCGCGATACGGCCCGCGGTCGCGGCACCGATGGCACAGCCGATCAGAGCCACGGCGATGACCTGCGCCAGCACCGCGGAACCGACGTCGTAGCGGTCCCGGATCGCCTCGACCGCACCGTTGATCACGGAACTGTCGTAACCGAACAGGAAACCGCCCATCGCGGCCGCCGCCGCGATGAAGATGACGTGCCCGAGATGATCGGGATGAGCCGTCCCGGCTCCTGGACTGGGCGCCTGCGATGTGCTGGCCACGTGTACTCCTCGGACTACCGGCAACGCTGCCGGGACGGTATGGGCGAACTCTCGTCCCTAAAGACCGTCTTCGCCCGACCGATGTGACACATATGCTCCGCTTTGCGCGAAGTGTATCGGCGCCAGTCTCCCGAAGGACGGACTCAGCTCCAGTAGTCGCTCAGTCGATCGGTACGGGACAGCTCACGCTGCTCCCGCGGGGTCAGCGGGCGCGGGGCGGCGGCCGCTTCGACGGCCTTGACCGCGCCCTCGCTCAGTACTCCCCCGGCGCTCAGTTCCTCAAGGAGCCGGGACAGGGCGTCGGTGTGCGCCGCGACCTGTTCCAGGGCCCGGTCCAGCCGCGGCCGGGCTGCGAGGTCCAGCGCAGAGGGTGCCGTTTCGGGGCTGCCCTCGTCGCCGACGAGTTCCAGGTGATGACGCCGGCCCCCTTCCTCGGTCCGCTGCCACACACAACGTCCGAAGCGCATGCGCACCGGCGTGTCGCTGATGCCCCGGCGCGTGACGTCGTACCAGGCACCGGGCTCCCCGAGGAGTTCCTCCAGGTGCTCGTCGTCCTCACCGCTCAGTTCCGCGACGACCGTCACCGTGATGGTGTCCTCGTCGGCCCGTTCCCTGTACATGCCCGGGACGATGCGCACTCCCCCGACCTCGAGGGCTTCGGCATACAGGATCTCGACCTCCTGGATCTCGATCCGGTAGACGTAGATCTCGGGCCGGCGGCCCTGGGAGGATGCGGTCCAGCCCTCCGAGACGCGCCACGCCGCGTCGCTCCCTTGCAGGTGGTCTCCGTCCGGCGTGGCGGCCGCCCTGAGTTCGGCGTCCAGCTCCTGGTGCCGCTCGTCGGGTACGTGCAGTTGCAGGGCGTACCGGCGCAGGGGCCGACCGCTGTGGGCGGAGGTGACGGGAGGCAGTTCGGCGGCCGTGATCTCGCGGAGCGCGCCGAGCAGCGTGAGGTTGAGGGTCGTCATCAGCGGTTCTCTCTCGTGCCGTTCGTGTCGTCGGGGTCAGGAGGTGGTGTCCGGCGCGGGCCGGCCGGTGAACCATTCCCGGTAGGTGGTTCGCGCGATGAAGGCGTCGGGGCCCGGCAGCAGGTCCCGGGGCCGGAGCCGCGCGCCGTAGAAGGGGCTGAGGGCGTCAGTACGGACCTGCCGGTACTCCGCCTCCGTCAGCAGGGCCGTGCGCACGAACGCGTCCAGCCGGAACTGCTCGGGACCCGCGATCTCACGTACTCCGTTCACAGGCCGCGTCACGGCGGTGTGCGCGAGCAGCGTCGCCACGTCGGTGAGGGAGACCGGGCGCACCTCGGCGGGCGGAACCCACACGATCCAGTCCTCGGTGGCCGCTGTCGCGATGTCCTCCGCCGCGTCGAAGGTCTGTGTGGCGCGAAGGATGGAGTACGGGATCCCGGACCGCCGGACCATGGCCTCTCGGTTCCTGAGCGCCCGGAACACCCCCTCACGGCCGATACGGTCCACGCCGACGACGGAGAGGCACACATGGTGACGGACGCCGGCGGCGGCCCCTGCTCTGAGGAGTGCGCCGGTGGATCCGGCCCAGGAGTCCACCAGGGCCGCCTCGTCCACGACCAGACCGTGGTCCTCCGCGAGGGTGCCGATGTCGACGGACGGCTGATGGGCGAGGTCGACGAGCACGGAGCAGCCCCGCAGCGCCTCGGCGACCTCGTCGGAGAGGGGCGCGTGCGGGTCGCCGGGGGCCTGGACGAGGGCGACCTCGTGTCCGTGGTCCCTGACGCAGAGCGCGGTCTCGACGCCCATGAGACCTCCACCGTCGACCACCACGACCTTCATACGACTGACCCTCCTGGCCTTGTGCCACCGACCGGACCGTGCGAGCAGCCACGGGACGGTGTCGGTGCGTCCACCGGCGATCGGCTGAGCGTTTGACCGGACGGGCGGCCGATGTGTGACACGGAGAACGCCCCCGGTCGGCGATGGCTCACACTGAGCGGGACGGCATCACGATGTGAAGCGAAGGGGACAGTGTCAATGGTGGATTCGACCGGCGCGGCCGGAACGTCGCACGACGCAGTGCGGCTCCAGGACGGCGTGGCGGCCTCCCCAGCCATGGCGTCCGTGTTCGCCAACTTCCGCCAGTACCTCATGGGATGGGGCGCCGCGGACCGCCCGGACCTCGGTGTCGACCTCTTTCGCAGCGGCCTGGCCGCCCCGCAGTTCAACGGCGTGGTGCGCGTACGGTCGACGGCCGGGACGGACGTGGCGGCCGTCCGCAGGGAGCTGGCGGGGGTTCCCTGGTGGTGGTGGGTGGGGCCGGACAGCCCCGAGGAGACCGCGGATGTCCTGAGGCACCACGGTGGACGGCAGCTCACGGTGATGCCGGTGATGGTGCGGCCGCTCGGCGCCCCGGTCGCCGGGCACGACCGGCCGGACGACGACGCACGTACCCGGTCCGGCCTGCGTGTGGAGCCGGTGCGGGACGGCGGGCGCCTGCGGGAACTCGTACGGACCTACCGGACGTCCATGGGTATCGGCCCGGGGCCGGAGGCCGGGATGGTACGCGCCGAGTCGCAGCGTGGGGACAACGCGGACATAGTCCGGCTGGCCGCGGTGCTGGACGGCCGAGTGGTCGGGACGACCGTGCTGATCACCGCGCATTCCGTGGCCGGGATCTTCCTCGTGCACGTGGCCGCGGAGCTGCGCCGGCAGGGGGTCGCGACGGCGTTGACGTCCGCCGCGCTCCGCGTGGGCCGAGAGCGCGGGATGCACTTCGCCGCGCTCGTGGCCAGCCCCGCCGGGGAGCCGTTGTACCGACGGTTCGGCTTCACGGCGGCGTACCGGTACCGTCTCTTCGACTTCCCGGACTGAACCAGGACGATCACGCCGATCCACCGCTCGGCCTGCGGTCACGGGCCGAGCGGTGGGGCTCACTCGCCCTCGGCCTTGCCCCGGCTCCAGTATCCCGAGAAATACACGCGTTCCCGGTCCATACCACGCTCGTGGACGAGATGCGCGCGTATGTCCCGCGCGACCGACTGTTCCGTGGCGAGCCACACGTATCCCGGCCCGGCCGGAAGACTGGCGCGGCGGACGGCGGAGACGAGCGACGCACCGTGGTCGTCGTCGCCGGATCCGCTGCCGCCGTCCCGGGGGAGCCAGGTGACCGTCGTACCGACGCGGGTGGTCAGGGGCAGCTCCGCGGAGGCATCGGTCACGCTGACGTAGGCATGGGTGGTCGCCGGTGCGGAAGGCGATTCGAGAATGGCCGCGACCGCGGGCAGGGCGGTGTCGTCGCCGACGACGAGTTGCCACCCGGTGTCGGTGGGCGGGTCGTAGGCGGCGACGGAACCGAAGAAGGCGGCCGGCTGTCCGGGAACCGCGTCGATCGCCCACCGGGTGGCGGGCCCCACCGGCGTGTGCAGTGCGAAGTCGATCTCCACTTCGCCGGTCGACGGGTCATGGCTCCTGATGGTGTAGGTCCGCATGACGGGGCGTTCCGCGTCCGGCAGTTCACGCATCTGTCTCGGGGTCAGGCCGTGCAGCGCGTCGAGGCTTTGAGACGGATGGCGGGGCATGAGGAGCTTGATGCGCTGGTCCGGGCCGTCGCCCACGAATTCGATGAGGGACTCGCCCCTCAGAGTCACCCTGATCATGTGCGGGGTGAGTTTCCTGTTGCGCGCGACGCGGACCGAGAAGAGCCGGGCGGGGCGGCCGGTCAGACCGACGGGGCCACGAGTCGGTGTCGAGGGGACTGCCATGTCTCCCCCTCCTTTCGCCGGTTCTGAGAGGCGGTGATTGGTGCGGATGCCCGGCGGGGCGGACGGCGTCTGCGTGCCGCCCCGCCGGGCGAGGGTGCGTCGTCGGTTCCTGCCGGACGGACTAGCGGACCTCGGCGGTCTGCTTGTTGGCGCCGTTGGCGAAGCGTCCGGCGTGGGCGAGGATGGCCTCCGCGTCGTCGACGGAGGGATAGATCCAGCGGGCGTTGATGTTCCTCTTGCGCGTCTTGGCCTCCTCTCCGGTCAGATCGATGGTCCGGTCCCATCCGATGGTCTCGACGGCGTACTCGGGGCCCAGGTCCAGGCACGTGGTGTACGGGTCGGGCTCGAACGGGCGGACATCGCTGCCCAGGACGTCCGCCACAACGTTGTGCCCGGCGAACTTGCCCATGGGCTGCGCGTGCTGGCAGCTCTGCATCGCGAAGTGCTCGTCCTCGGCCTGTGCGGCGGCCGTGTCACCGGCCGCGTAGACGTGCGGAACGTTCTTGACCCGGAGGTGTTCGTCGACGGCGAGGCGGCCCAGGCGGTCGCGTTCGCCCGGGATCTGGGCCGTCAGCGGGCTGGCGACGGTACCGCCGGTCCACACGACGGTGGACGTGGGGATGACCTCGCCGTCGGAGAGGACGACCTGGTCGGCGGTGACGGACTCCACGGTGCGGCCCAGCCGCAGCTCGACACCCAGGGCCTCGACGGCCGACTCGATGTAGGGGCGGGGTCCGGCTCCCAGCTCGGGGCCGAGAACGTCGGCCCGGTCGACGAGGACGACGCGGACCTCGTCGTGCGCGTCGTGCGGTCCCGCGATGGCGCGCAGTCGCTCGCCCATGGCCGTGGCGACCTCCAGCCCGGTGAACCCGGCGCCGACCACGACAACGGTGTGACGGCCGGCGGACAGCGCCCGCTCCGGCAGCCGCCGCAGGTGGTGGTCGAGTACGGTCGCCGCGGGCAGCGTGTCGACGTCGAAGAGGTGCTCCGCGCCCGGGAAGGGCGCTCGCACGAGCCGGCTCCCCGTGGCCAGGACCAGCTTGTCGTAGTCCAGCTCCGTTTCCTCGCCGAACCGGGTGACGGCGCGGACGGTACGGGCGTCGGTGTCGATGGCCGTGACCGTCGCGGCGAGCCGGCGCACCCCGATGGGGCCGAGGACCCGGTCCAGCGGGACGCGCATCGAGCCCGGATCCTCCTCGTACAGCCGCGGCCGCATCACCAGGTCGTCCCCTGCGCTGATGAGCGTCACGCGGATGTCGTCACCCGCCCGGCCCGCCGCGCGCGCGGCCCTGACCGCTCCGGCGGCGCTCCAGACGCCGGCGAATCCGCCACCGATCACCAGGATGTGTGTCATGTCGTGCATGTCCTCTCAGGCGTGTCACGAGGGCTTCGTCGAAACCCACTACCTGGACATTAAATATCCTGGATATAATTTGTCAACGTTCGTTCTCCGTCGCACTCGACCGGCCGGCCAGGACTTAAACTGGCCACATCATGCGTATGAGCAAGGGCGTCGAGTGGGCCCTCCACACACTGCTGAACCTCCACATGACCGGCGGCGGTCCCGTCGGGAACGCGCAGCTGGCCGCCGTGCACGGCCTGTCGTCCACGTACCTCAACAAGCAGTTGCAGGCCTTGGTGAAGGCCGGACTGCTGACCTCCGTTCCCGGTGCGCGCGGCGGGTTCCAGCTCGCCAGGCCGCTGGACCGGATCACGCTGCTGGACGTGGTCGAGGCGATCGAGGGTGACGCCCGCATCTTTCACTGCGCCGAGATCCGGTGCTGCGGCCGCGTGGGAGAGATCGCCCCGGCGCCCACGGAGCCCTGTCCGGTCAAGATGGCCATGGTGCGCGCCGAGGACGCCTGGCGTCAGGCGCTGGCCGGCCAGACACTGGCCGAGGTGCATGCCGAGCTGGAGCGGCGGCCCGAGGTGACCGGGGCGGTTCGCACGGCGCTGAGCTGACCGGCACCGGGACCACCACGGCGCACCGGCGCCTCGTGGGCCGCCTCTCCCCTGTCCACGGCACCGGGCCGAGCGGTTCGGACCTCGCGCCCGGCCGATCACCGACTCGGCGCGGCCCTGTACGGCGAAGGACGCGGGGACAGCACTCCGAACAAATCGGCGCCCAAAGCAACCAAGCACCGGAAGGAGTGCCGTGCCGCACGTCCACATCACCCTCTCGCCACGGATCACCGACGCCCTCGACCACTCGGACCTGGTGACGGCTCTCAATGCGCTCGTGGTCGGCCGGAGTGGCTCCAGGGGTGTGTCCAAGACCTCGATGAGCCCGGTCGAGACGTACGGAGGCGGAATGGTGATGCACGTCGAAGTCGCCCTCCTGCACGGAAGGTCTTCGGCGGTGAAGGCACACCTGTCCGAAGGCGTGCTGGAACTCATCGCCGCTCACCTGAGTGAAGCAGGCATGGACGCGGTTGACCTGTCGGTCGTGGTGCGGGACCTGCCGGACTCCTACCGTCTCTCACAGGGCCGGTCACACGCCGGCACCGCACAGACCTGAGGGAGACGGTTCGGCCGGTCGCGAACCCACCAGGCGCTTGAACACTCACCCTCGAGCACGACGGCGGTCAGCGACTCACCCTGGCCTTGACACCGCGGTCCGTACCCGTCACCGCGGACGAGCCGAAGCCGTACCGGAACGCCGACGGGGTCCTGGGCCCGGCGCGGACGGCCGAGGTCAACGGCGAGAAGGTCGGTGAGGACCCGCTGTCCAGCATGAGCCGGACCTTCGAGAGATGACCGCCTGCTCCTCCCTCGGACCCTGACGAACACCGTCGTCCCCGGCGCCGAACCCGCACCGCTCCCGGCCGGCCGGCGAAGTCCGCCGGGAGCGGGCCGTGAACGACCCGCGCCGGCGGACTTCGCCGGTCCGCGGGCCTCAACCGGACTCGGCGGGGGCTTCCGCCTGGATGCCCCGCAGCAGGCCGGTGGACTGGCCCACCTCAATGAGGTAGCCGTCGGGGTCGCGCAGGTAGCAGCGCAGCTCGGCACCGCGATCGACGGGTTCGGTGAGGAAGTCCGCGCCCTGGGCGACCGCGTGCGCGTAGAAGGCGGGCAGGTCGGCCACCCGCACGTTGAGGAAGCTGGACACGCGCTCACCGCTTCGGGGCGGCTCCAGCGTGACCCCCGGCTTGTCGGGGGTGGGGCCGCCACCGGGATTCATGATGATCCAGCTGTTGGCGACCTTCACCATCGCCGGGTTCTCCGCCATCACCACCTCTCCGCCGAAGACATCGGCGTAGAAGCGCCGGGAGACGGCGACGTCGCGCACCGTGAGGAAGTGCGTGAGCAGGAGGCCGTGTTGCGGTGCGGGCAGCTTCCCTGGTGGTGTCATCGACCCGTCGTCCCTTCATGAGCCCGAGCTGTCACGGGTCGGCTCCGGACGTCCGGCCCGTCGGCGTCCACGCGGGTGCCGTTGTCGCACCCGCGTGCGCCTGCGACATGTGACCGGACCGGGGGGCCGTTCGTGACACCGGTGATCGCCCTCGCCGGAGGGAGGCACCGGTCCTGCGCGCCGGTGTCTTTCCGGTGTGCCCGGCGAGGACGGTGTTGACGGTGCCGTTGTTGGACGCGTTCACCATCCAGTAGCCCTGCACAGTGTGCCGGTGTGACCGTAGACCTTCACGCCGCAGGAGAGCACCCTGCCCCGGAGACCGAGGCCGTAGGACTGCGTGCGGTCCGCGTTCACCAAAACCATGCTCATCGTCTCCCGCAACCGTCGGCGACGACGCGCCGCCGGTGGACCGGGAACCCGGTACCGCCTCGTGCCCGGAGCCGACCGGACGCGCCGTTCGTCAGATGAGTTCCAGGCCGCCGTCGACGGTGATCACCTGACCGGTGGCATGGCGTCCGGCCGGGTCCGCCATACGGAGGATCCAGTGAGCCACCTCGTCCGCGTGCGCGATGTGGTGGGTCGGGATGCGGTCGCGCTCATAGGCGTACATGTCGTTGGCCGCCTCCGGCGTCAGACCGGCGTGCAGCATGACGTCGGTGCGGGTGGGGCCGGGAGCGACCGAGTTGACACGGACACCCTCGTCGGCCAGCTCCAGTGCCCAGCTCCGCGTCATCTGCTCGACGGCGGCCTTGGTCGCCGAGTAGTGCGCACCCCCCGCCATCGGGCGGTGCCCGTAGGTGCTGGAGAGGTTGATGATCGACCCCGAGGTCCGGCGCAGGTGCGGCAGGGCTTCGCGCGCCAGAAGACTGGGCGCGACGACGTTGAGCGCCAGCAGATCGACGATCGTCTGCTTCTCGGCCTCGGCCAGCGGCATCACCGCTGTCGCACCGGCGTTGTTGATCAGGTGGTCGAGGCGTCCCCACCGCTCCACGGCGGCGTCCACCACCTTGCCGGGCGCCTCGTCACCGCAGATGTCGATGGCCAGGACGTCGATATGGGAGTGGGCCGCGGCGGTCTCCTTCAGGAGCGCCTCGCGGCGGCCCACGGCGAGGACGTGCGCACCCGACTCGGCGAAGGCCACGGCGGTGGCTCGGCCGATGCCGGTTCCCGCGCCGGTGACGATCACAACGTGACCGGAGAACGTCTCGTGGGACTGGTTCGGGGACATCAAGGCTCCTTGTTCGATGTTCGATGTACATAGAACACTATGGGCAGCGCCGACGAGGTCGTCAAATGGGGCGGCGACGGCGGTGATTGCGCACGAAGGGCGTCGACGCCGACCGGACGCGCCGACCGGACGCCCAGAAGCCGCCCGTGACGCGACCCGCGCCACGCCAGACAATCATGGACATGACAATGCAGGCAGAGATTCGACCGCTATCCGTGCGGCACGGAGTGCTTTACGCGGTCACGCCTGCTCGTCCCGCTCGGTGACGTGCTCTCCGACATGGTCGGTGCCCGCGGCGGAGAGCAGCGCCGGCAGCAGGCCGGGGAAGCGGGTCTCCAGGGCGTCACCGCGCAGCTTCACGAAGCAGCGCGTGCCCTCCTGGCGGGTCTGGGTCACGCCCGCCTCACGCAGCATCTTGAGGTGATGGCTGAGCGTGGACTTGGCGACGGGAGCACTGAACTGCCCCCACCCTCGCTCGGCGCCGTCGGACAGGATCCGGACGATGCCCAACCGCGTCGGATCGCTGAGCACCCCGAGAAGGCGAGGCAGGGAGATCGCGCTGTCCGCGGGTGACGCGTGGTGGTCCGGCATACGGCCATGCTACCGAACGTTCGGCGTCTGTCGAACATGGGTGTCCGCACCGTCGCTCCCTCCTCCACGCAGGTAGCGGAGCAGGTCCTTGTCCGTCTCCTCGACGTGGAGCTGGCGCACGACCTCCTCGACCGCCTGGCTCAGCAGGGGCGATCCCAGCCGCAACACGTCGTGCGCGACGGCGGTGAGCTCGATCTCGATGCTCCGGCGGTCGTCGGACGCGGTGTGCGTGGTGATCAGGCCGCGTTCCTGCAGGCGTGTGACCAGGCGGCTGGTGGCGGACTGGCTCAGCCCCGTCCCGTTGGCCAGGTCGCTCAGATAGAGCAGTCCCGTACCGGCTGCCACCCCCTCGTTCAACGTGCGGAGGGCGTAGAACTCGCTCACGCCCAGGCCCAGCTGCCGGTGCAGGTGTCGTTCCATACGGGCTTCGATCCGACGGTGGACCCGGGTCAGCCTGTTCCACTGCGTGATCAACCTGGCATCGTCGCTCATGGATGGTGACCTCCCTGCTGTCCCCGGCGTCCTACTGCTCGGTGCCGGGGCGGTCTCCCGGCTCGGGGGCGCGGCAGGTGAGCCGCACCCGCTTGCCCGCACAAGGGAGACAAGACGGCTGCCTCGGATGTGACAACAGGGGGCCGGGCGAGGTCCGGCGGCGCGCACTCACCCGCCGCGGCCGGATGGGGCCCGCTTCGCCGCTCGCCCTCACGCGGCCTGACGGGCCGGGACGTGCGCCGGGCCGACCGGTCTGCGGGACGGCTGCGCCAAGCGGCGCACCCGCTCCTCGGGGACGAGCAGCCGTACGAGACCGTCGAGGTCGCCGGTGTCGGCGGCGGTCCGGAACGCGGTGACGAGACGACGGTGCGACTCGACGGGGATCGGCCGCTCGCGCTCGCTGTCGAGTCGGGCCTGGGCGCGGTGGACCACCACGCGTGCGTTCGGGGCGCTGATCCGCAGCAGCTTCGCGAGCTCCGTATAGGTGTAGTCGAAGCCCTTGCGCAGCACATAGGCGGCCAGCCGGTCCGGCGTCAGCCTGGCCATGAGGAGGGCCAGGGCCGACTCGATCGCCGCGGTCCGCTCGGCGCAGAGCATCGGGTCGTCGGACGAGGCGAGGTCACCGAGGTCGGCGAAACGCGGTTCGGACGGCGTCTCGTGCCGGCGCCGCCCGGACTGGATGACGTTGATGGCCAGGCGGGTCGTGGTCGTGGTCAGGAAGGCGACCGGGTTCTTGACCTCCGCGCGGTCGGTGAGCTGCCAGCGCACCCACGCCTCCTGGACCACGTCCTCGGCTCCCGCGGCGTCCCCGACGATCCGGTAGGCGATCCGGAACAGCCGGTTGCGTTGGGCCAGGAAGACGTGGAGGGCGGTGTCCAGGTCCCCCTCGGCAGGCCGGGCGGCCGGGGTGCCGGCCGGCGTGGTGGTCTCCGGGCTGGGCGCGGACATCGGGACTCCTTCGGGTGAACGGGCGCCCCTTCAGGGGCGATGGGTCCACCCTCCGTCCGCGGCACCCCTCATCGCGCCCTTGTTGTCCGTAGTCGAGTCCGTGGGGCCCCGGGGCCCCGGGGCCTACGGACTCAGCCCGCACGCACCAAGCCCTCGTCGTCCCGGCCCGGGGGCGGGGTGCTCGCCAGGGCACCGGGCAACGCGCGGCGGGAATTGATCCCGAGCTTCGTGTACACCTTGCGCAGGTGCCACTCCACGGTGTGCGGGCTGATGAACAGCTCCGCGCCGATCTTCGCGTTCGTCATGCCGCCGGCGGCGAGCGTGGCCACCTGTGACTCCTGAGGGGTGAGCGCGCTGGTCACCGCGGCCTCCCGCACCCGGACGTGCTCCCCGGTGGCGAGCAGCTCACGGCGGGCCCGCTCGGCGAAGGCGTGCGCCCGCATGCCGTCGAACATCTCGTGAGCCGTACGCAGGTGCTCGCGGGCCAGCGATCGCTGGTGGGTGCGGCGCAGCCACTCGCCGTACAGCAGATGGCTTCGGGCCACCTCCACGGTGACGCCGCCGCGCTCGAACTCCACGATCGCCGCACGGTAGAGACGGTCGGCCTCCTCGCCGTCGGCGAGGAGGGCCCGGCTACGGGCCGCGGCGCCGCCGGCCCAGCCGGAGTCGGCCGCGCGGGTGAGATCGACCAGCCGGGCCAGTGAGGCCCTGGCCTGGTCCAGCTCACCGCACCGGGTGGCGGCCTCGATGTGCTCGATCAGTGACAGACCGGCGAAGTTGAACCCGTCGTGCTCGATGCCGGTACGCGCGGCCTCCAGGGCCTCCTCGTACCGTGCCAGGCCGTTGTACAGCACTCCCTGGATGTAGCCCATGGCGCCCAGCAGGGACACCTCGCCCCGCTGGTCGGCCCGCTGCCTGGCCTCCTCGATGATCCCGGAGGCGACGTCCGCCTCGCCCCGCCAGGCGGCCAGGACCAGCGTGGCGTACTTGTGCGGCGCGTGACCGGTCGCGGCGGCCAGGGCGTCGGCCTCGTCGATCATCCTGTCCGCCTCGGCGAAGTCACCGTAGTGGATGTGCACTCCACCGGCGTAGACGAGGGCCGGCGGCAGTGCGCCGAGCGCGCCGATGTCACGGGCCAGGCGCACCGCGCGATTGGACAAGGTGTCCCACGCGTGCAGGTCCCAGGCGTAGTGGATGAACGCCTCCAGCGCCACCGGTACGAGCAGGAGCCACCGCACGGTGGCCTCCCGGGTGGGCAGTTCTTCGGTGGCCAGCAGTTCCAGGGCGCCGCGCAGCGCCGGCACACCGGTCTCGTAGCCGTCCGTGAGGAGCGCGGCCACACCGTCCAGGAGCAGGTCGGCGGCCTCGGAGCCGGAAGGGGGTGCGCCGGACGCGCGGGCGGCGATCGCGGCGGCGCGGGCCCCGGCGGGGCCGTGTACGCGGCCCGCGAAGATGGTGGCGCTGATCGCCTCCAGGTACGTCTCCCGCGCCAGCGGCGAACCGGCGGCGGTGAACTGCGCGGCCGCGTCGAGGAGCAGCGGCGCCGCCTCGTCGCTGCGGCTGCGGGCGAAGAGGATCCTGGCCCGCAGCCGCGCCAGGCGGGCGCGGTCCAGCGGGCTCAGGGGGCACAGTTCGGCCACGGTGGCCAGCTCCGTGGCCCGGTCGGGCGCAGCGGCCGAGAAGTGCGCCTCCGCTGCCGCCAGGGCGCGGCGCCCTCGCGACCGGCGGTCCGGTGTCACCTCGGCGGCGCGTTCCAGCAGTACCGCCTCGGCCGCGATGCCGCCGCGTTGCCGCGCGCGGCCGGCCGCGCGCTCCAGTCCAGCGGCGACCTCCTCGTCCGGTCCGTTCGCGGCCTCGGCGGCGTGCCAGGCGCGCCGGTCGGGGTCCAGGACCGGGTCCGTGGCGGCGGCCAGGGCCCGGTGCACCGATCGGCGTGCTTCGGGGGCGGCTTGGTGGTAGACCGCCGAACGGACCAGCGGATGCCGGAACCGGACGGACTCGCCCAGCTCGATCAGGCCGGCGACCTTGGCCGGGGCGGCGAAGGGGGTGATCTTGAGCGTGGCGGCCGCGCGGGCCAACAGCCTCGCGTCACCGACCGGTTCGGCCGCGGCGATCAGCAGCAGTGTCCGCGTCGCCTCCGGCAGCGACCCGAGCCGCTGGGCGAAGTCCCGCTCGACCCGGCTCGCGACCGGGCCCTGGACGATCGGGTGACCGGACGAGTCCAGGCCGTAGGCCAGTTCGGCGGCACTGCGGCCTCGGGAGAACTCCAGCAGAGCGAGCGGATTGCCGTGCATCTCGGCCACGAACCGGTCCCGGATCCGCTTCTCCAGTCGCCCGCCGACGGCGGTTTCCAGGAGTTCCCCCGCGGCCGTGGCGTCGAGGCCGCCGATGCGCATGGCCGGCAGACCGGTCAGCGCCTCCTGCCCTTCGGGGTCGCGCACCGCGAACACCATCGCGACCGCCTCGGCGAGCAGTCTCCTCGCGACGAACTCCAGCGTCTGCAGGGAGACCTGGTCCAGCCACTGCGCGTCGTCGATCAGGACGAGCACCGGGCGCGCCTCCGAGGCGCGGGTGAGCAGCGTGAGCACGGCGAGGCCGACCAGGAAGCGGTCGGGCGGATCACCGGCCGCCATGCCGAACGCCACGCGCAGGGCTTCCCGTTGGGGTGCCGGCAAGCCGTCCAGCTGGTCGAGGAACGGCGCGCACAGTTGGTGCAGGCTCGCGTAGGGCAGCTCCATGTCCGCCTCGATGCCCTGCGCCCGGGTCACCTTCGCCCGTGACGCCTGCGCGGCCAGGTACTCCAGAAGCACCGTCTTCCCGATGCCCGCTTCGCCACGGATCACCAGCACACGGGACCCGCCTTCACGCAGGTCTGCCAGTAGATCGTCGAGTGCCTCGCACTCTCGGTGCCGGCCGACCAGGTCCGGAAGCGGGCTGGCGATCATGCGCGTGGCTCCTCAGGTGCTCCGGGGACAGCGAACTCCCGCATCGAGTGCCGGGAGGAATCCCTTTCACCATACCCGGAGCACAGAGCACACCTTGTGTCCATACCTTGTGACACACTCCACATGAGAGATGGTGCCAAGGTTGTCACACGGGCCCCCGCAAGCCGGTCGGTCCTCTCGTACGACCGAGTCGGCGACGTCTAACCACGGCCGCCGCGCCGAGCGGTCGGCGTGTCCGGGAGGTGCCGGGACGCCCAGCCGGCCAGCTCGCTCAGGATGGGCATCAGAGCCGTCCCGTCCGGAGTGAGGCGGTAGCGCACCGTGACGGGTGGGCCGGGCTCCACCTCGCGGTGCGCGAGACCGGCGGCGGACAGCTCGGAAAGCCGTTCCGAGAGGACCGAGTCACTGATGCCCTCCACCGCGCGCCGCAACTCGGCGAAGCCCAGGGGTCCGTGCTGGAGGGTGGCCAGGATGACGCCGTTCCACCGCTTGCCGAGGAAGCTGAACGCCTTGCTCAGCGCACCGTCACAAGCCGCCGGATGGTGCTGCTCCGCCCCCGCGCCGTCCGCGTCGGCCGATCGAGTGCCCTTCGCCTTCTCCATGCCCTCAGGGTAACCGGGTGCTACTCTGCCGAAGGTCGCTCTGTTTTTCCTAGTGACCAGGCTTATCGTAGTTACTCCCACATAACGAGCACAACGAGCCAGGAGCATCCCCATGTCCGTTTCCGGACCTCTCCCCCGCATCCCCGCCGAGGCCGGCGCCGCGCTCTTCACCGACGCCCGTACCGCGTACTCCTTCGCCGACACTCCGGTCGACGACGCGACGCTCACCGGCATCTGGGAGCTCGCCCGCTGGGCACCGACCGCCGCGAACACCCAGCCGATGCGCGTCCTGTACGTCCGTACGGCCGAGGGCAAGGAGCGCCTGCTGCCGCACCTCGACGAAGGAAACCGGCCGAAGTCGGCCTCGGCCCCGGTCGTCGCGGTCCTCGCCGTGGACCACCGCTTCCACGAGCACCTCCCGCACGTCCTGCCCGTCCGCCCGGAGATGAAGGAGTACTTCGAGGGCGAGCCCGCCCAGCGCGAGGCCATCACCTCGTTCAACGGACCGCTTCAGGCCGGATACTTCATCCTCGCCGTCCGCGCCCTCGGCCTGGCCGCGGGTCCGATGGCCGGCTTCGACCCGGCCGGGATCGACAAGGAGTTCTTCGCCGACAGCGACTGGCACTCCATCCTCGTGGTCAACATCGGGCACCCGGCCGGACCCCCGGCGTTCGACCGCATGCCGCGCCTGGCCCACGAGCACGCCCTCGACTGGGCCTGACCCCCGGCGGGCGTGGGAGCCGCACCGTCACGAGACCGGCAGCAAGGACAGCAGTCGGAGGTTGGTGTGGCTCTCCGTCCCGGGTGTCGCGGTGTAGACGACGAGCCGCTGGCCGTGGTCGGGATCGATCAGTGTCTGGCAGTGCAGTTCGAGTGTCCCGACCTGTGGGTGCACGAAGCGCTTGGAGGCGCAGTACGGTCCCAGCACGGGGCGTTGCCGCCACAGGCCGGCGAACTCCGGACTCTCCCGGTTCAGCGCGTCCACGAGCGCGGCGGCACCGGAGTCGCCCCCGTCGCGGGAGTAGGCGCTGTGGAGGTCGGCCACCATGAGACGGCTCTGCTCGGCGTGATCGCTCGCGGGGTGGACCAGACGGGCGGCGGGGTCCGTGAACCAGCGGTAGTGGGAACTGCGGGCCAGTCCCGTGTAGGCCGTCTGGTCGCCCAGCAGGGCCATCGCGGGACGTGTCTGGCTCAGCGTCTCGCCCAGGTGGTTCATCACCTGGGCGGGAGTGTCCTCCAGGCGGTCCAGGATGCGCATCGTCCCGGGGGCGACATGATCGCCGCGTCGCGCACGGCGCGGCAGGGCGTGACCGGCGAGCTGGAAGAGGAGATCGCGTTCCTCCAGTGACAGGCGCAGGCCGCGGGCCATCGAGGTGAGCATCTGCTCCGAGGGGTGCGGGCCCCGCGGCTGCTCCAGCCGGCTGTAGTAGTCCACCGACATGTCGCACAGGGCCGCGACCTCCTCCCGGCGCAGTCCTCCGGTACGCCTGCGGCGGCCGCGGGGCAGCCCGACGTCCTCGGGTTGCAGAGCCTCGCGGCGTGCCCGCAGGAAAGCGGCCAGCGCCGCGCGGTCTGCCATGGTCGTCCCTTCGGTGGGTCAACGACGTGAACGTCGTGTCCGGGGTGCGTCATTCCCGGCGAACAGTGTGTTGCGCGGACACGGTGGCGTGGTGCGTCAGCTTGTGATCGCCTTGGTCTCCAGGAACTCCTCGAGGCCCGCACGGCCCATCTCCCGGCCGTTGCCGGACTGCTTGTATCCGCCGAACGGCGCCTGGAAGTTGTGCCGGCCGCCGTTGACGTCGACCTGGCCGACACGCAGGCGCACGGCGATCGCCATGGCATGGTCCTCGTCCCCGGTCACCGCGGCGTTGAGGCCGTAGACCGTGCCGTTGGCGATCTCGACGGCGTGTTCGTCGTCGGTGTAGGGGATGACGACGAGGACGGGGCCGAAGATCTCCTCCTGGGCGATGACCGACTCCGGTGCGACGTCGGAGAAGATCGTGGGCCTGACGTAGGCGCCGGTCTCGAACCCCTCGGGTCGGCCGGGGCCGCCCGTCACGAGGGTGGCGCCGTCGGCGATGCCGCGCCGGATGTAGTCGTCGACGCGTCGGCGCTGGGTCTCCGAGGCGAGTGGTCCGATCCGGGTGGCCTCGTCGGCGGGGTCACCGACCACGTACTCCTGGGCGGCGGTCCGGAGCCTGTCGACCACGGCCGTCTGAAGGTCCTCCGGCACGAGCATGCGCACGTAGGCCCCGCAGGCCTGGCCGGCGTTGGCCCAGGCGAAGGCGAGTCCGCGGGCGACGGCCGAGTCGAGGTCGGCCTCGGGGAGGACGATGTGGGCCGCCTTGCCGCCCAGTTCGAGTGCGACCCGCTTCACCGTGACGGAGGCGGCACTGGAGACGCTCTTGCCGGCGCGGGTGGATCCGGTGAAGGAGATCATGTCGATCTTCGGGTGGCGGGACAAGGCCTCACCGACGACCGGACCGGTTCCCTGCACCACGTTGAACACGCCGTTCGGCAGCCCGGCCTCCGTGGCGATCTCCGCGAACATCCGGGCGCTGAGGGGAGACAGCTCCGAGGGCTTGAGGACGACGGTGTTGCCCGCCAGCATCGCCGGGACCACCTTCGTCACCAGCTGCTGGAGCGGGAAGTTCCACGGGGTGATGGCGCCCACCACTCCGACGGGCTCGCGGACGACGAGCGAGTTCTCGACCCTCTCACTCCACTCGAACCGTTCGGCCGCGGCGATCGCGGCCAGGGTGGACGCGACCGGGAATCCGACCTGCGCCTGCCGGGAGAAGGCGATGGGGGCGCCCATCTCCAGGGTGATGGTGGCCGCCAGTTCCTCACTCCGCTTCTGCAGGCCCTCGACCAGGCGTCGCATGACGTCCGCCCGGTGCCGCGGGGGCGTCGCGGCCCATCCGGGGATGGCGGCGACCGCGGCGTCGACTGCCATGTCCACGTCGTCGGCGGTGGCCTCGTGCAGGTGGGCGATGACCGATTCGTCGGCGGGGTTCACCACGTCGATCAGTGGTCCGGAGCCGGTGACGGCACGGCCGTCGATCCAGTGGGAAGGAGTCGGGAAAGGAGTCCTGGGGCTTTCGTTCATGTCGCCCAGCGAACACCGCGCGGCGCGGGACATCCATGCCCTCCCGTGCCCATGATCCGGGTCACAGGACCGTGCGCGCGTGGCACTGCCGTCGGACGTCGCGGCCGCGGCGCGAGGCGCCGCCCGCCGCTCCCGGCCCTCACCACGACGGCGCCGCCGACCGGTCGCCGGGGCCGTCCAGACCCGTGCGCCCGAGTGCGTCCAGTGTGATCCTGCGGACCTCCAGGTCCTCCGCCGCGACGGACCCGCCGCCCCGCGCCTGCCTCTCCCGGGCGCTGTTGGCGCGCGCCAGGGCGACGCCCACTGCCCGGGAGACGTCACCGGCCCCACCCACCACGTAGTACAACCGGACCACGCGGGAAGCGGTGGTTCGGAACGGCACGCCGATCAGCCATTTCTCGTGCTGGACGTACCCGTGGGTTCCTGTCTCCGTGGTGCCCGAAGGGCTGGAACGGTCCCTCGCGGTCAGCATGTGGGGTCGTCTCCTCTCGGCCTGCGATGCCGGGCCGGACGGGTCCGGAGCCGGGACACCGGCGCGAGTACGGGAAAGAAGGCGTTCTGCCCTCTTGATGAGACGGCTCCCCGTTCTGTGACAGCCGCCGCCGACGACGGCCGCGGCAGCGGCCCCTGCCCCGGACGCACGCCGTGTTGTTATGCTCGCCGCGTGTGGGGGGCAGCGTGAGCGGGGACGGTCCTGAGCGGCTGCGTGGCCGGCGCCGTGAATACGACGTGCTGGACGGGCTGGTCTCGGAGGTGGAGGCAGGTCGCAGCGCGGTGCTGGTGCTGCGCGGCGACGCCGGCATCGGGAAGTCCACCCTTCTGGATCACCTGGCGGCACGCGTCACCGCGCACCGGGTCGCCCGGGGAGCCGGTGCCGAGTCGGAGATGGAGCTTCCGTTCGCGGGACTCCACCAATTGTGCGCTCCCTTCCTCGGGCACACCGGCTCCCTCCCGCCGCCGCAGGCGGAAGCACTGGCCACGGCGTTCGGGGTGAGCACGGGGCCGCCACCGGACAGGTTCCTGGTCGGTCTGGCCGTGCTCGGGCTGCTCACCGACGTGGCCGCCCGGCGACCGCTGTTCTGCCTCGTGGACGACGCCCAGTGGCTCGACCGGGTCTCCGCGCAGACGCTGGCCTTCGTGGCGCGAAGAATGCTCGCCGAACCGCTGGCCCTGATCTTCGCCACCCGTGAGCAGCGGGGACGCGACGACCTGGCCGGCCTGCCCGAGCTGACGCTGCACGGGCTGGACGACACCGACGCCCGCGCGCTGCTGGACGCGAGCGCCGACGGCCCGATGGACGAGCGGGTCCGCGACCGCGTCCTCGCCGAGGCCCGCGGCAACCCCCTGGCGCTGCTGGAACTCCCCCACGGCCGCGTCGACGCGGAAGCGGTCGAGGGGCCCGCTCCGCACGGTCCCGGAAGGGTGACCAGCCGTATCGAGCGGAGCTACCTCGCGCGGGTCCGCTCGCTCCCGGAGCCGACGCAGCGCCTGCTGCTGGTGGCCGCCGCCGAGCCGGTCGGTGACGTGTCGCTGCTCCGGAGCGCCGTCGAGCGGCTGGGCGTCGCCCCGGACGCGGTGGAGCCGGCGGTGACGGCGGGCCTGCTCGACGTCGGCACGCTGGTGCGTTTCCGGCATCCGCTGCTGCGCTCCGCGATCTACCGGTCGGCCGGGCTCGCGGAGCTGCGGGAGGTGCACCGCGTGCTGGCCGAAGCGACGGACCCCGGCGTCGACCCCGACCGCCGTGCCTGGCACCTCGCGCGGGCCACGGTCCGGCCGGACGAGGTCATCGCCGCGGAGCTGGAGTCGTCGGCCGGACGGGCGCGGGCGCGGGGCGGCACCGCCGCGGCGGCCGCGTTCCTCGCCCACGCGGCCGTGCTGACGCCGCACCCGCGGCGCAAGGCGACGCGCGCCCTCGCCGCGGCCCAGGCGAAGCTGCGTGCCGGTGCGCCCGCCGCGGCGCGCGACCTGCTGGAGCTGGCACGGGCCGGCCCGCTCGACGAACTCGGCCGGGCCCGTGCGGATCTCGTCGAGGCCCGGATCTCCTTCACCTCCAGCCGCGTGGACGACATGCTCCCCAGGCTGTTGGCCACCGCGCGGCGCCTGGTCCCGCTCGATGCGGGTCTGGCCCGCGAGACGTTCCTGGACGCCCTGTCGGCCGCCATGTTCGCCGGACGTCTCACGTCGGAGGCGCTCGTGCGCGAGGTGGCGGCGGCCGCGCGCGGGACGGCCCCGCCCCGCACAGGACCGCCGCGCAACGCCGATCTGCTGCTGGACGCGCTCACCACCCGTTTCCTCGACGGGTATCGCGACGCGGTCACCTTCTCGCGCGAGGCGGTACGCACGTTCCGCCGGGAGACCGAGCCCGACGAGGTACTGCGCTGGTCGTGGGTGGCTTCGGCACTGGCGGCCGACATGTGGGACCACGAGGCCTGGACGGAACTGGTCACCCGCCATGTGCGCACCGCCCGTGCGGTCGGCGCGCTGACCGAGTTGCCGCTGGCGCTCAATTCGCGGGTGGTCGTCCACACGACCGCCGGTGAACTGGACGCGGCGGCGCTGCTCATCGCGGAGACCGGCCGGGTCCAGGAGGCGGTCGGCGGCGGCTTCTCGCCGTACGGCACGATGACGCTCGCCGCCTGGCAGGGCCACGCGAGCGAGGCCGCACCGTTGATCAAGGCCGGCACGGAGGAGGCCCTCGGCCGCGGTGAGGGCATCGGGGTGGCCGTCGCGAGCCGGGCGCAGGCCCTGCTCCTCAACGGCCTGGGCCGGTACGAGGAGGCGCTCGAAGCCGCCCGTCGGGCGAGCGCACACCCGCAGGACCTGGTCGCGGCCGGCTGGGGACTGGTGGAGGTGGTGGAGGCCGGGGCGCGCAGCGGCCACCTCGACGTGGCCGAGGCGGCACTGGTCCGGCTGACCCGGGACACCGGCGCCGCTGCCACGGACTGGGCACTGGGCGTCCAGCTGCGCTGCCGTGCCCTGCTCGGTGACGGATCGGCGGCCGACGAGTTGTACCGGGAGGCTATCGAGCGACTCGGCCGCACCCAGGCCGCCATGGAGACGGCCCGGGCGCGTCTGCTGTACGGGGAGTGGCTCCGGCGGGAGGGCCGCCGCGCCGACGCCCGAACGCAGCTGCGGATGGCCCACGCCCTGTTCACCCGGTTCGGCGCGCAGGCGTTCGCCGAACGCGCCGTCCGCGAACTGCGGGCCACCGGTGAGACGGTGACCCGTCGCGACGCCGGCGCCGTGGCGGCGCTCACGTCTCAGGAGAGCCAGATCGCCCGCCTGGCCCGGGACGGGCTCACCAACTCCGAGATCGGCGCCCAGTTGTTCCTGAGCCCGCACACCGTGGAATGGCATCTGCGGAAGGTGTACGCCAAGTTGGGCATCACCTCCCGGCGCCTCCTGAGCACGGTCCTGTGAGTGGCACCGCCTGACCGGGGGCGGTCAGGCCGCCCGCAGGGACGCGAGGTGGGCGTCGAACGTCCGGCGGCCGCGCAGGTACTCCCCGCGCGGCAGCAGGCCGCCCGTGGTCATGGCCTTGCCGACCTTGCCCGGGAGCGTCACCGGCACGACGAGGCGGCGGCGGCCCCGCGCACGCGCGATGCGACGCGCCATGTCCACCATGTCCAGCTGGTCGGGTCCCGCGATCTCGGGTGCCATGCCCGCCGGGCCCTCGACGGCGTGCTCGACGAGCGTCTGGGCGACGTCCTGGGCGGCGACGGGCCGGGTCAGCATTCTCGGCACCACGACCACCGGTGACACGCTGTTCAGCAGCGGTTCCGGGAACTCGAAGAACTGGGTGGCGCGCACCACCGTCCACGGCACGGCTCCGTCGCGGACCAGTTCCTCCTGGGCGCGCTTGCCGAAGTAGTAACCGAAGTCGACCTCGTCGCTGCCGACGATCGACAGGGTGACCAGATGCGCGACCCCGCCGGCGCGCGCGGCGGCGATCAGGTGGCCGGTCGTGCGGGAGAAGAAGTCGACGGCGGTCTTCCTTCTCGTGGTGACGATGTTCGCCACGTCGATCACCGCGTCGGCGCCGGACAGTTTCCCGGCCAGACCCGCGCCGGTGGTGAGGTCCACGCCGTGCGAACGGGCGAGGACCACCGGTGTGTGCCCGGCGGCCCGCAACTCGGCGACCACGTATTTCCCCACCAGACCGGTTCCTCCGGCCACGGCCACCCGCATGTGCTGCCTCTTCCCGCCGACTTGGTTCGTGCGCTACATCCTGGTGACAGGACACGCGCCCCGTCTGTGACACCCCACCCCCCTCACCGGCCGAACTGTCACAGGCGCCCGCACCGCTCGGTCATTGCGGAAGAGGGATCTGTCGGGCTCCGCCCGGTCCCCGTACCCCGGCCGAGAGGAAGACCCATGACCACGCGCATCGTGACCGTCGCCGAAGGCGTCCGGCTCACCCGTTCCGTCTCGATCGGCACGCACCACCTGACCGCCGACGAGCCCGAGCCCATCGGCGCCGACGAGGGCCCCACCCCGGGCGAGCTGGTGCTGGCCGCGCTGGGGTCCTGCACCTCCATGGCCGTGCGGGCTCTGGCGGACCGGCACGAGTGGCCACTGGAGCGGATCGACGTGGCCGTGCGGTTCGGGAAGCAGGGTGAGATCGTCAAGAACGTCGGGCTGACCGGCGACCTGGAGCCGGCTCAGCGGGAGCAGTTGCTGACGGCGGCCGGGCGCTGTCCCGTCCACCGCCTACTGACCCGGGAGGCGAAGATCGTCACGGTGCCCGCGCTGCTGGCGGAACCGGAGGCGTCGCACGTCTGAGCCGGCCTTCGCCCGGCGGGTCAGGGCGCGGTCGCCATCGCCTCCAACCGCACCGAGTCGATCTCCTTGCGGGAAGAGACGCCGAGTTTCACGAAGACCTTGCGCAGATGCCATTCGACCGTGTGCGGGCTGAGGAAGAGCCGCGCGCCGATCTCCGGGTTGGTGAAGCCTCCCTGCACGAGCCGGGCGATCTCGACCTCCTTCGCGGTGAGCACCGCGGTCTCCGCCGTGGCCCGGCCGCGCACCTTGACGCCTACGGCCTTCAACTCACGTCGGGCGCGTTCCGCGAACGCCTCGGCCCCGGCGGCGTCGAGCATCTCGTGCGCCTCGCTCAGGCGGGTACGCGCCTGCGCCCGGCGCCGTTCCAGGCGCAGCCACTCACCGTGCCGAAGCCGTGCCCGGGCGCTGTCCATCCGGACCCCGGCCGTGTCGAGCCGCTCGATCGCTTCCCGGTGCAGGGCGTCGGCCGTCTCTCCCTCGCTCACCAGGGCGCGCGCGGCGGCGGAGGTGCCGAGCGCCCAGGGGGTGCCGCTGACCTGGGCCATCTCCTCAATCGTGCGTACGGCCTCGGCGGCCCTCTCGGTACGCCCGAGGCGCACGGCCGCTTCGACGAGTTCGACCCGGGACTGGAGGGACAGGCCCATCTCCTGCGGGTTCTCACAGCCCCGCTCGGCCGCGGCGTAGGCCTCCTCGTACCTGCCGAGACCGTTGTAGAGGACGGCGGCGGCCCATTGGGTGGCCGTCGTCACCTTGCCCTCCCCGCGCAGGAGGCGGTCCTGGGTGAGGGTCTCGATCGCTTGCCGGGTGGCCGGCTCCCGCCCTCGGAAGGGCTCCAGGACGAGTGCGCCGTAGTGGGCGAAGAAGCTGCTGCCCGTGGCTTCGCCGATCGCGCTCGCCTCCACGGTCAGGGAGGCCGCCCCGCGCAGGTCGCCGGCGAACACCCGGTTCGACAGGCGCAGCAGGAGGGCCGAGGGCAGCACGGCGAGCGCTCCGTTCTCGCGGGCGAGGTCGACCAGCCGCGCCGACAGCTCGGACCAGGCGGCGAAGTCCCAGGTGTTGTGCGCCATGCGGCACGCGAAGGGCAGCCAGCCCAGGCCGTCCTCCGCAGAGAACTCCCCTTCCCGGAACGCCGCCACGGCGTCCAGGAGGACCGGCGCGCCCGCCGCGTAGCCCTCGGTCACCACCCGGGCGAGACCGGTCAGGAGGCGGGTCTCCCGGCTCTCGGTGCCGGTGTGGCCCGGCGTGCTGAGCACCGCGTCGGCGACGTCACGGACCCCGCCCGTGGCCAG
This sequence comes from Streptomyces violaceoruber, assembly GCF_033406955.1. Lineage (NCBI taxonomy): Bacteria > Bacillati > Actinomycetota > Actinomycetes > Kitasatosporales > Streptomycetaceae > Streptomyces > Streptomyces violaceoruber. Next base: position 729,391 of record NZ_CP137734.1, read on the forward strand.
CCGGCCCGCGGTCAGGGCCGCGTAGATCGCGTCCCGGTACGTCTGGTCGGCGAGTGCGGGGTCGAACGGCTGGAGCCGCTTCGCCGCTTCGAGCAGCAGCGGCAGTCCGGCGCTGGCGCTCTTGGCCGCCGACATGATCTGCCCGCGCAGCAGGGTCGCGCGGCCGGCTCCGGCCTCGTCGAGATGACTCAGCTCCGCCGCGTCGACCAGTTCCCTCGCGGTGTCGTAAGCGCCCGCCTGGTACTTCGCCCGCGCCGCGGCCAGTGCCCTGGCGCCGCGGCGCACCGGATCGGGGGTCAACGCGGTGGCTCGGTCCAGGAAGGCCGCCGCCGCGGCGACACCACCGCGCGCGTGCGCTCGCCCGGCGGAGCCCTCCAGTTCGGCGGCGACGTTCTCGTCCGGGCCCGTCGCCGCACTGGCGAGGTGCCAGACACGGCGTTCGGGATAGAGCGTGGCGTCGATCGACTCGGCCAGGGCCGCGTGCACGCGCCGGCGTTCCTCGAGCCCGACGGCGCGGTACGCCGCGGAGCGCACCAGTGGGTGGCGGAAGCGGACCCAGGTGCCGAGGGTCATCAGACCCGACGCCTCGGCTTCGGTCGCGGCGCGGTCCACGTCGATGCCGAGGCGTTCGGCGGCGCTCCGCAGCAGGGACACGTCACCGACCGGTTCGGTGGCGGCGATGAGGAGCAACTGCTGCGTCTGCGCGGAGAGGGACCGGATGCGGCGGAGGAAACCCGCCTCGATCCGGCCGGACAGGGGGCGGCTCTCCGGTACGCCGAATCCCCCGGCCATCTCCAGGAGGGTCAGGCCGCGCGGCAGCTCCACCAGGGCCAGCGGGTTGCCTCGCGTCTCGGCGACGATGCGGTCCCGTACCCGCTGGTCGAGCGGGCCGGTGACGACCGAGTCGAGGAGCTCGCGGGACTCGCGCTCGCCGAGTCCGCGCACGGCCAGCTCCGGAAGGTCTGCGAGCACCTCGCGCGAGCCGGATTCGCGGACGGCCAGGACCAGCAGGACAGGTTCGGCGAGCAGCCGTCGGGCGACGAACTCCAGCGTCTGGGCGGAGACGCGGTCCAGCCACTGCGCGTCGTCGACCATGCACAGCAACGGCTCGTCACCGACGGCGGCGGCGAGGAGGCTCAACGTGGCCAGGCCGACCAGGAATCGGTCGGGAGCGTCCCCGACCTGCATTCCGAAAGCCGTGCGCAAGGCGTTGCGCTGCGGCTCGGGGAGACTCTCCAAGTGGGAGAGCAGAGGTGCGCAGAGCTGGTGCAGCCCGGCGTAGGAGAGCTCCATCTCGGACTGCACGCCGACCGCTCTGACCACGCGGCACCCGGTGGCCCCATCGAGCAGGTGGTTCAGCAGCTCGGTCTTGCCGATGCCCGCCTCACCGCGTACCACCAGTACTCCGCTGCGGCCCGCTCTGGCCTGCGCGAGGAGGTCGTCGAGGACCTTGCACTCGTCCTGCCGCCCGATGAGCTCGGTCCCTGCGCCGTCCCTCACCATGGCAGCCTCCCGGCTGTCACGATACCCCGGCGTTTCACTTTCCGTAGGCCTGTCTGAAACTGATTGCCGAGGCTCGCGCGCAGGTGCTCGGCAACCGGGGTCCTGATGCCCCCGCCTGCGCCCTCTCCGCCTTCTGCCGCGTGCGCGTCTTCCCGGCATCGCGTTCCGGCCGGGGCGCACTGGCCGGAAGCCGCCGCTACGGATCCCGCGGTGGTCCGGTGCGGCGTCGGTCGATCAGGTCATCGATCCCACGACGACCGCCGTGCACACGAAGATCGTCAGACCGATCGCGGTCATGGCGATCATCGTGCCTCGCAGCCAGCGGCCGAACCGGAGTCGGTGTGCCGCCTCGGCCGCGCCGATGCGCTCCTCGATGTGCTCGGTCACCATGCGGGCGACGTACTTCTGTTCCTCCAGATACCACCGCTCCAGGTCCATCCGCTGCCCGTGGGTCAGCCCGTCGGCCCTCGCCGCGAAGGCGGACACCCGCCGACGCGCGGCACTGAGGTGCGCCTCGCGGTACAGAAACGCCTGTATGTCGGCCAGCCCGCGAGCGGCCTGCTTGCTCGTGTCCATGAGGTACTCCCGTGTCACTCCGGTCGGGTCGTGACGCGGCGCCGCGGTGGGCGCGGTGCCGGTGGGCCGCCGGTCCCCCCGGGGGCGGTGGCGGCCCACCGCCGCTCAGCCGGTCGCCTGCGCCGCCTCGTTGATCAGCCGGGCGACGTCGCCCGGACGCGACACGCTGACCGCGTGGGAAGCGGTGACGTGCACCACCGTGGCCTTCGCGCGCTCGGCCATGTACGTCTGCACCTGGGCCGGGATGTTACGGTCCTCGGCGGCCACGAGGACCCAGGACGGGATGTCCTTCCAGGCCGGGGCCGAGGCGCCCTCCGCCAGCGCGGCGTCGGCCACGGGCCTCTGGGTGGCCGCCATGACCGCCGTGGTCTCCTCCGGGACGTCGGCGGCGAACTGCTGGTGGAACCTGCTCTGCTCGATGTAGAGGTCCGCGGCCCGGCCGCCGCCGGGGAGCGTGACCGGCACCGGGCGGAGCGTCTCCCCGAGGGTGCTGCCCGGGAACTTGCCGGACAGGTCGACCGCGCTCTCGCCCTCGTCCGGCAGGAACGCCGCGACGAACACGAGAGCCTTGACGTGGCCGAGTCCCGTCGCGGCGTTGCTGATGACCGAGCCGCCGTAGGAGTGCCCGACGAGGACCACGGGCCCGTCGATGGACTCCAGGAGCTGTCTGACGTACGCGCTGTCCTCGGTCAGCCCGCGCAGCGGATTGCTCGCGGCCACCACCGGGTAGTCGTGCGACCGGAGTTTCCGGACGACGCCGTTCCAGCTGGACGAGTCCGCGAACGCGCCGTGCACGAGGACGATGGTCGGTTTCTGTGCGCTCATGAGAGTGGCCCTTCCGGATCAGTCGGTGCCGAGGGCACTGCGCAGAACGTGGATCGCCTGCTCGATCGCCGCGGTGGAGGCCTGCGTTCCGCGGACCGGGTTCAGCATCATGAAGTCGTGCAGGCTGGCGTTGTAGCGGACGCTCGTGGTCGGCACCCCGGCCTGGATCAGCTTGCGGGCGTAGGCCTCGCCCTCGTCGCGCAGCACGTCGTTCTCGTCGACCACGACGAACGCCGGCGGCAGCCCCTGGAGGTCCTCCGGGGTGGCGCGCAGCGGCGAGGCCGTGATCTGGTCCCGCTCCGCCGGATCGGGGGCGTAGGCGTTCCAGAACCACTCCATGGCCTTCGCGGTCAGGTGCGGTCCGTGCGCGAAGAGCCGGTAGCTCTCGGTGTCCTGCCCGGCGTCGGTGACGGGGTAGTAGAGGGACTGGTGCAGGAAGGTCACGTCACCGCGCCGCTTGGCCATGTGGGTGAGGGCGGCGCTCATGTTGCCGCCGACGGAGTCACCGGCGACGACCATGCGGGAGCCGTCCAGGCCTTCCTCGGCGCCCTTGGTGGTGACCCACTGCGCGGTGGCGTAGGCCTGCTCGATGGCGACGGGGTACTTCGCCTCCGGGGAGCGGTCGTACTCGACGAAGACCACGGCCGCCTCCGCGCCCACGGCCAGCTCCCGCACCAGACGGTCGTGGGTGCCGGCGTTCCCGAGGATCCAGCCGCCGCCGTGCACGTAGAGGACGACGGGCAGCACGCCGGTGGTGCCGGCGGGCTTGACGATGCGCACCCGCACGTCGCCGACCTCGACGGGCACGGTGATCCACTTCTCGTCCACGTCCGGCTTCTCCACCGGACCGGACTGGACGTCGTCGAGCAGCTTGCGGGCTCCCTCGACACCGAGTTCGTACAGCAACGGCGGCTTGGCGGTGGCGTCGGCGAAGTCCTGCGCGGCGGGTTCGAGAACGATGTCGCTCATGGTCGCTCCTTGCGGTGATGAGGCTTTTGGATGGCTTTCCACCTCATGAGACCGCGTGAGGAGCCGATGTGTGACGTGTCGAGCCCCCACGACGGCTTCGCTAGTCGGCGGCCACCTGGGTGGGATCCACCGGCTTCGGCAGCAGGAAGCCGTCGACGTACAGATCGACGTGCTCGTTGTAGAACGCGGTCAGCCCGGCGATGCGGTTGGCGTGGATGGTCGGGAAGTCGTACGTCCAGGCGATGTCCTCGTGGGCGCCGGTTTCGCCGTCGAACGACCAGTAGTCGCTCGTCGTTCCCTTGTAGGGGCACCGGGTCACCGTGTCGGAGTGCCGCAGCCGGGTCCAGTCGATGTTCATGGGGTCGAGGTAGTACCGGGTCGGCAGACCGGTCTCGAACAGCTTCACGCATCCGGAGGCCTCAGCCAGCACGACGCCGTCCACCTCTACTCGGACGGTGCTGCGCGAACGCAGCGCGTCCACGCGCGAGTACGGGCTCCGCGGATGGACGAAGACCGGCTCGTCCTCCTCGAACCAGGCGTCCAGCGCCTCCCATTCGAAACGCACCGTGTCACGCAGGGCTTCGGGGGAGCCCTCCCCCCAGACCCAGGCCGCCCCCGCACGGACCTCCGGGCCGACCCTCAGCGTGTGGCGGTGAGCGGGCCCGGCACCGAGTTGCTCGGTGTGCTTGTCGTCGTCGAGCACACCCTCCACCAGGTCCTCGACCGGGATGCTGAACTGCGGGTACGCCTGCCACTCCCACACGTACAGCGCTCGGCGGGTGTCGAAGGCGACACGCCCCCCGACCAGCCCCCGGATACGGCGGGGTACGGGCTCAACGTGTCCGATCGGGACGATGAGACTCGGGTGCAGGACGCTCTCGGTAGCCATGGTGATCACCTTGGGTTTCGCTGATGGTGCGCTCGCCGTGCCCGGTGCCCGGGAAGACGGCGCCGACTCGGGCCGACGGCCCGGTCCACGCGTTCGATGCTATCGCCCGCACCCGGTGACCACACCGTATGCGGGCTGTGGTGCGCCATTCTTCACACGGTGTGCCCAGGGATGTGTCATGCCTTGCGGACTCCGAGGCCGGGGAACGGAAGGTGCCGTGCGCGCGGGCGGAATCGGTTGTCACAGAACGCGCGGGCACCCGGTCAATGGTCCGTAACCGTTCCCCCTAGAGGAGATACGTCATGGACGCGCGCATCAACTACTTCGGCAATGCCCTCGCGGGCAAGGTCATGAAGCACCTGAACTCGGCCGGAGCGGCGGTCCAGGCTGCTCTGCCGGTCGCCACTCAGGAACTGGTCAAGATCCGGGCCAGTCAGATCAACGGCTGCGGCTTCTGCACGGACATGCACACCAAGGACGCCGCCGCTGCGGGCGAGGACCAGCAGCGCCTGAACCTGGTCGCCGTGTGGCGCGAGGCCACGGTCTTCTCCGACGCCGAGCGCGCGGCCCTGGCGGTGACCGAGGAGGGGACCCGCATCGCGGACGCCTCCGGCGGTGTCTCGGACGAGGTGTGGGCCGAGGCCGCGAAGCACTACGACGAGGACCAGCTCGCCGCGCTGATCTCGCTGATCGCCGTGATCAACGCCTACAACCGGATCAACGTCATCAACCAGCAGCCCGCGGGTGGTTACAAGCCCGGCATGTTCGGCTGACGCAGCCGCTCCGGCCGGGCGGCAGCTCGGCCGGACGCGTACCGTCCGTCGCCTGCTCACCCCGACCCCCGAGCAGGCGACGGACCGCTCGGGCAACGCGACCCCAGGACTCGACATGACCCACTCCCCCGCTCCCGAGAGCACCGCTCCCCTCCGCATCGCCGGCGCCCGGGGGCGGTGGACCCTGCTGGCCACCGTCCTGGGCTCGGGCGTCGTACTGCTCGGCTCGACCGTCACCAACATCGCGCTCCCACGCATCGGACAGGACTTCGACGCAGATCTCGGCGTCCTCCAGTGGACGGTGAACGCCTACATGCTGACCCTGGCGGGACTCATCCTGCTGGGCGGTTCCCTGGGTGACCGGTTCGGGCGGCGTCGCATCTTCGTCCTGGGCCTGGTGTGGTTCGCGGTCGCCTCGCTGCTGTGCGCCCTGGCTCCGGACACCACCACGCTCATCGCCGCCCGGGCCCTGCAGGGTGTCGGCGGCGCGCTGCTCACGCCCGGTTCACTGGCGATCATCGAGGCCTCCTTCCATCCGGACGACCGGCCGCGCGCGATCGGCCTGTGGTCCGGATTCGGCGGTATCGGCGCCGCCCTGGGGCCCTTTGTGGGTGGGTGGCTGGTGGACGGGCCCGGCTGGCGCTGGACCTTCGTGCTGAGCGCCGTCCCGGCGCTGCTGTGCGTCCCCGTCGCCCTGCGCCATGTGCCGGAGTCCGTAGGCGCGCCACGCAAGGAAGCAGGCGCCACGGCCGGCGCGACCGCCCGGCGCGGGGTCGGCTTCGACGTTCCGGGCGCCGTGCTCGGAGCTGTGGCCCTGGCGCTGGTCACCTACGCGTTGACGGAGGCGCGCGACGGCGGGGCCCTGGCCGTCGCCGTGGCCGTCGGCGGTGTCGTCGCGGGGGCCGTGTTCCTCCGCGTCGAACGGCGCAGCGGCGATCCCATGATGCCGCTGGCGATCTTCTCCTCCCGGCAGTTCACCGCCGTCAACGTGATCACCCTGTGCATCTACGCGGGGACGGGCGGGTTCTTCTTCCTGACCGCGCTGCAACTGCAGATCGTCGTCGGGTACTCGGCGCTGGCCGCCGGGGCGGCGATGCTGCCGAACACCGTGCTGATGCTGCTGTTCTCGTCCCACGCCGGGACGCTCGCCCAGCGCCTGGGGCCACGGGCCCCGCTCACCGTCGGCCCGCTGGTGTGCGGAGCGGGGATGCTGCTGATGCTGCGGGTCGGTCCGGGCGCGTCCTACGTCCAGGACGTCCTCCCGGCCCTCCTGGTGATGGGCGCCGGCATGGTCGTCATGGTCGCCCCCCTGACCGTGACCCTGCTCGCCTCGGTCGACGCCTCGAACGCCGGGCTGGCCAGCGGCATCAACAACGCCGCGGCCCGGGCGGCGGGACTGGTGTCCGTCGCGGCGCTCCCGCTGCTGGTCGGGATGGGCCCGGAAGCCTACCGGTCGGACGCGGCCTTCGACGCCTCGTTCGGCCGGGCCATGCCGCTGTGCGCGGTCCTGCTCGCCGTCGGCGCGTCGGTCGCTTTCGGCACGCTGCGGCGGTCCGCCACCGGCCCTCGTCCGGCGCACGGGCACATCCACGGCTGGCTGACGGAACCGCCGCTGGCGTCCCGCTTCGCCCATCGTCAAGCCGTCAAATGACAACCGGCGCCCGGCACAGCGCCGGCCGTTCGAAAGGAACCAGACATGTCGTACCCGGAGCAGAAGTACTGGGGTGAGGACGGCGAGGTCAGCGCCGTCTTCCGGCCGGCCACCACACCGCCGAACCTGGGTGAGAGCGGTACCGGAAAGGACGCCACCCACTATCTGGCCACCACGGCCACCACACGGGGCGAGTTCGGGCTGTACCGGGTCGAGATGCGGCCCCGGGCGGGCGGCCCGAAGACCCATTTCCACAAGCGGATCTCGGAGTCCTTCTTCATCCTGGACGGGACCGTGCGCGTCTTCGACGGTGTGCGGTGGGTCGACGCCCGCAAGGGTGACTTCCTGCACGTCCCCCAGGGCGGGCTGCACGCCTTCCGCAACGACTCCGACGCACCGGCCGACATGCTGCTGCTGTTCACCCCGGGCGCCCCGCGCGAGGAGTACTTCGAGCAGGTCTCCCAGCTGGGGCACGCTTCCGAGGAGGAGCGTGCCGCGTTCTTCGACCGGCACGACTCGTACTTCGTGGAGTAGGAGCAGGGGCAGGAGCGGGAGCCATGGAAACCGCACAACGACGGGGCCCCGCATCCGTGACCTCCCGGCCTGGCCGGTGTCACGGGTGCGGGGCCCCGTCGCGAGTGCCCGACCGAGGGTCAGGCGGTGGGCCGGGGTGCGCGCAGGTGGGCGCGCTCCTTCAGCTCCGCCTCGTCGACCAGTTCGAGCATGGGCTTGCCGGGCGCGCACATCATCGTGACGACGAACTCCGTCTTCTCGTCGCTGAGCGCGTTGCCGTCCTGGTAGTGGATGGCGTCGCCGCCCGGCTCCCAGAAGGTACCGCCGGCCTCGACCACACGCTCGGGCTCACCCTCCAGTTCGAAGCGGACGGCGCCCTTGATGACGTAACCGAACGCCGGGCCGGAGTGGCGGTGCGGCGGGGTGCCGGGGTCACCGGGCTCCCACTCGACGTGGATGGTCATCGCCGAGGCGCCCTCGGGGACGACGACCGGCGAGGCGTCCTGGATCATCTTCGCCGCGCGGGTCCAGCTGGGACCGTCCGCGTCGCCGGTTCCGTGTCCGTGGTGGGCGTGCTGTGCATTCTCCGACATCGAGTCGCACCTTCCGTGGTTTCGCCGTGACGGGCGGCACATCGTCCGCCGTCACGGGGTCGTCTCCGGTCGTGATGACCGCTCGCCCTCCTGACCGGACACCGTGCGCGTCTGTGACACCGCGCCACGCCGGTCGGGGGCCGAGCCCCGGCCGCACGGTGTCACACGAAGGACTCGCGTTCTGTCTAGGTGAGACGGGCACGTTGGCACTTCGGCATCCGCCACCGTCCGCCCGGAACACCCAGCGGGGTCATCGGCCCCCGACGGAGGAGACGCAGATGAGAGTCGTCGTTGCAGGTGCCACCGGACTGATCGGTTCCCGGACCGTCGCGCGGCTCCGGGACCACGGGGTGGAGGTCGTCCCCGTCTCGCGCGGGGAAGGAGTCGACGTCAGCACCGGCCAAGGCCTGGACCGGGCGCTGCGCGGCGCCGAAGTGGTCGTGGACGTCACCGACGCGCCCTCCCGGCGGCAGGAGACCAGCACCGCGTTCTTCACCACCGCGACGGGCAACGTCCTCAAGGCGGCCGCCGCCGCGGACGTCGAACACTACGTGGCGCTGTCGGTGGTGGGCGCCGACCGGATCGGGTCGGGCTACTTCCGGGCCAAGGCGGCGCAGGAGGACTTGGCACGCCACACCACCGTGCCGTACTCGGTGGTGCGCGCCACACCGTTCCACGAGTCCGTGGAGGCCGCCGCCGCGGCCGGCACCCGGCCCGACGGCGTGCACGTGCCGCCGCTGTCGCTGCGGCCCGTCTCGGCGGACGACGTCGCCGCGGCCGTCGCCCATGTCGCTGTCGGGCTCCCCCAGTTCGGCGTGGTCGAGACAGCCGGGCCCGAGGAGCTCCGGCTGGAGGACCTCACGGCCGAAGTGCTCAACTTCCTCGGCCGGCCCGGCCCGGTGATCACCGACTCGCTGGCCCCGTTCTTCGGCGCGGTGCTCGAGGAGCGGGACCTGCTTCCCGGGCCGGACGCCCGGCTGGGCCATCACACGTTCACCCAGTGGCTCAAGAGCCGCTGACCCCGCCGGGCGGCGCAGCCCGTCGCCCGGATCTCCCCCTCAGACCTGTCGCGCCGCGACACCCACCGTGTCCGCGGCCGGTGTCGCCGACACCACGCCGTGAAAAGAAGGCTGCCATGAGTGATCCCTCCCGGCCGACCGAGAACCCTGTGATCAGTGAGCTGGACCAACTGCCCGACCGCGACCGCGAGGAGACCGCCGAGTGGCGGGCCTCCCTCGACGCCGTCGTGCGCAACGCGGGGCCGGAACGGGCGGTGTACCTGATGCGGCGGGTGCACGAGTTCGCCGCGAGTACGGGCATGTCCCTGCCGGGGCTGCTGCACTCCGACTACATCAACACCGTCCCCGCCGCCGCGCAGCCGGAGTTCGACGGTGATCTGGAGATGGAGTCCAGGATCACCGCGCTCAACCGGTGGAACGCGGCGGCGATGGTCACCCGCGGCGCGCGCCTCGGACTGGGCGGTCACATCTCCACCTACGCGTCGGCGGCCTGGCTCTACGAGATCGGCTTCCACCACTTCTTCCGGGGCAAGGACGCCGACGGCTCCGGCGACCAGCTCTTCGTCCAGGGACACGCCTCCCCCGGCATCTACGCCCGGGTCTTCCTGGAGGGGCGGCTGAGCGAGAGCCAGCTGGACTCCTTCCGCCGGGAGGCCGGCGGTCATGGACTGCCGTCCTATCCGCACCCCCGGCGGCTGCCGTGGCTGTGGGAGTTCCCGACGGTCTCCATGGGACTGGGCCCCCTCAGCGCCGTCTACCAGGCCCGCTTCAACCGCTATCTGCACGCCCGCGGCATCAAGGACACCTCCACCTCACGGGTGTGGGCGTTCCTGGGCGACGGGGAGATGGACGAACCGGAGTCGACGGCCGCCCTGACCCTGGCCTCCCGCGAGAACCTGGACAACCTCACCTTCGTCATCAACTGCAACCTCCAGCGCCTGGACGGCCCGGTACGGTCCAACTCGAAGATCGTGCAGGAACTGGAGGCACGGTTCCGGGGCGCGGGCTGGAACGTGGTCAAGACGCTCTGGGGCGAGGCCTGGGACCCGCTGCTGGCGCAGGACACCACCGGCGACCTGGTACGGCGCCTGGGCGAGGTGCCCGACGCCCAGATGCAGACGCTCGCCGCGCGGGACGCGGCCTACATACGCAAGCACTTCTTCACGGGTGACGCCCTGTCGGCGCTCTCCGCCTCCCTGAGCGACGCGCGGGTGGTCGAGCTGTTCGAGAACTCGCGGGGCGGACACGAGCCGTTGAAGGTGTACGCCGCCTACCGGGCCGCCGTCGAGCACCGGGGCGCCCCGACGGTGGTCCTCGCCCAGACGGTGAAGGGCCACACGCTGGGCCCGGCGTTCGAGTCGCGCAACGCCAACCACCAGATGAAGAAGCTCACGATGGAGCAGTTCCGTGCCATGCGCGACCTGCTGGAGCTGCCCATCCCCGACAGCGCGCTGGCCGGCGACCAGGTGCCGTTCTGGCACCCAGGGCAGGACTCGCCCGAGGTGCGTTACCTGCACGAACGCCGGGCCGCGCTGGGCGGGCCCGCGCCCGTGCGCCGGGTGGTCGCCAAGCCGCTGCCGGAACCGCCCGCCAAGCCCTTCGAGGACCTGGAGAAGGGGTCCGGCCACCAGGAGATGGCCACCACGATGGCACTGGTCCGGCTGGTCAAGGACCTCATGCGCGACCCGCGCAGCGGGGCCCGCTGGGTGCCGATCGTCCCCGACGAGGCCCGCACCTTCGGCATGGAGTCGATGTTCCCCACCGCCGGCATCTACTCGCCGCAGGGCCAGACCTACGACCCGGTCGACGCGGACCAACTGCTCCACTACCTGGAGAGCACGACCGGGCAGCTGCTCATCGAGGGCATCACCGAGGCCGGTTCCGTCGCCGAGTTCGCCGCCGCCGCGACGTCGTACGCCACGCACGGCGAACCCATGATCCCCTTCTACATCTTCTACGCCATGTTCGGTTTCCAGCGGACCGGCGACCAGTTCTGGGCGCTCGGCGACCAGATGGGCCGCGGCTTCGTGGTCGGCGGCACCGCCGGGCGCACGACGATGACCGGCGAGGGCCTCCAGCACGGGGACGGCCACTCGCACCTGCTCGCCGCCACCAATCCGGCGGCCGTCAGCTACGACCCGGCGTTCGCCTACGAGATCGCGGTCATCGTCCGGGACGGTCTGCGCCGCATGTACGGCGAGCGGCCCGAGAACGTCTTCTACTACCTGACCGTGTACAACGAGCCCAAGCACCAGCCCGCCATGCCGCCGGTTCCCGGCATCGAGGAGGGCATCGTCCGGGGCATCTACCGGTTCCGGCCCGCCGAGGCGCCCGCGGCCGGGCCCCGGCTCCAGCTGCTCGCCTCCGGTACGGCGATCCACTGGGTCCTGCGCGCACAGGAGCTGCTCGCCTCCGACTGGGGCGTGCACGCCGACGTGTGGTCGGTGACGTCCTGGACGGAGCTGCGCCGGGACGCGATGCGTGCCGACGACGCCCGGACGCGGGGCGAGGAACGCACCCCCTTCGTCACTCGGGCCCTGTCCGGGGCGCCGGGGCCGGTGCTGGCCGTCAGCGACTGGATGCGGCAGGTGCCCGACCAGATCAGCCAGTGGGTCGAGCAGGACTACTACTCCCTGGGAACCGACGGTTTCGGGCTGTCCGACACCCGTGAGGACGTGCGCCGCTACTTCCGGGTGGACGCCGAGTCGATCGTGGTGACCGCGCTGGACCGTCTGGCCCGTGCGGGCCAGGTCCCGCCGGAGACCGTCGCGCGGGCCCGCGCGCAGTACGGCCTCGGCCGCTGAACCGCCGTAGGAGGCGACCCCTACCGCCCGTGTCGTCCGACGCGGGCCGTGCACGACAGGTCCGGCCGGGCCAGGCGCCCCGTCGTTCCGTGAGGAGTTGAACGTCATCATGACCGTTTCCGTGACCCTGCCGGCTCTCGGCGAGTCCGTCACCGAGGGCACCGTGACCCGCTGGCTGAAGCAGGTCGGTGACCGCGTCGAGGCCGACGAGCCCTTGCTGGAGGTGTCGACCGACAAGGTGGACACCGAGATTCCCTCCCCTGCCGCGGGCGTCCTGCTGGAGATCCTCGCCGCCGAGGACGAGACCGTCGAGGTCGGTGCCGGCCTCGGCATCATCGGCGCACCGGACACGGCCCCGGCGGCCCCAGCGGCCCCGGCCGCACCGGCACCCGCACCCGCACCCACACCCACACCCACACCCACACCCACACCCACACCCACAGCATCGGCGCCGGCTCCCACTCCGGCTCCGGCTCCGGCTCCGGCTCCGGCTCCGGCTCCGGCCGAGCCTTTCGTGCCGCCTGCCGCGTCCGCCGTTCCGGCTCCCCCCGCGCCGGCGCCGGCACCCACGACTCCGCAGGCACCGGCGCCCGCGCCCGCGCCGGTGCGCGCCGCCCCGGCGGAGGACGCCTCCTCGCTCCGCGGCCGCACGGTCGCGATGACCCGTATCCGCCGGGCCATCGGCAACAACCTCAAGAAGGCGCTGTTGGAGCAGGCGCAGCTCACCTCGACGGTCGAGGCCGACGTCACCCGGCTCATGCGCCTGCGGAACCGGGCCAAGGACGGGTTCCTGGCCCGGGAGGGCCTCAAGCTCTCCCCCATGCCCTTCTTCGTCAAGGCAGCCGCCCAGGCGCTGAAGGCGCATCCGGTGGTCAACGCCCGGATCAACGAGGACGAGGGGACCATCACCTACTTCGACAGCGAGAACATCGGGATCGCGGTCGACACGGAGGCCGGTCTGATGACCCCGGTCGTCAAGGCGGCCGGTGACCTCACCGTCGCCGGGCTCGCCCGGGCCGTCCACGACCTCGCCGACCGGGCCCGCGGTGGTCACCTGACCCCGGACGACGTGTCGGGCGCGACCTTCACGATCTCCAACACCGGTTCGCGCGGCGCCCTGTTCGACACCGTCATCGTGCCGCCGAACCAGGCCGCGATCCTCGGCGTGGGCGCCACGGTCAGGAGGCCGGGGGTCGTGCGCGTCGGTGAAGAGGAGGTCATCGGCGTCCGGGACCTGGTGCACCTGTCGCTGTCGTACGACCACCGGCTGGTGGACGGCGCGGACGCGGCCCGCTACCTGACGGCGGTCAAGGCGCTCCTGGAGTCGGCGGCGTTCGAGGACGACCTGTACCCCGACGCCGCTGCGTGAACGAGGAAAGCCGGTGCGGGCGATGCCCGCACCGGCTTTTCCCTTGGCGGCGGAGGCCGCGGACGCGGTGTGTGAGGGTGCCCGCACGCGTCACTGACGGGATACGGACGCGTGGGCCGTCAAGTCGTGGACCAGGACCCGTGCGGTGACGGCGCCGCCCTCCTCCGTGCGCTGTACCGGAACGGGCGCGTGGCGCAGCATGGCGTCGATCCGCTCGTCGCCGGCCAGGAAGAGGCCGTAGAGCGTCGTCCAGCCGCCGGCCCGCGCGTGCTCGCCCAGGTGCTGGAGCAGGCGGGTCCCGAGTCCGCGGCCCTGCCAGGAGTCCTCGACCAGCAGCGCCGCCTCGGCGGCCGTGTGATCCGGCATCAGGTGGCCCACGGCGACGATGCGGCCGGTGGCGCCCAGGGCCGCCAGGTGTACCGATCCGGGGCGGGACAGCAGAGTGGGCACATACGTGCGGGGGTCGGCCATCGCCCGGTGGTAGCGGCTCCACAGGGTCTGCGGCGAGCAGCGGCGGTGCATCGCCACGGTGCGGGTGAGCTGGCCGGGGCCTATCGGGATGATCCGCGGTTCGCGGCGCATGAGTCCGTCCTTGGGCGGCCGGGAACCGGTGCGCGACACGCACACGGCGCGGGGTCGGGAAAGGGCCGGTGGCGAACCACCGGCCCTTCGATCACCGGTGCGCTCTCAGCGCACCGAACGGGCGGCGTCCTCGATGACGCCGGTGACCTTTCCCGGCTGCGAGACGCTGACCGCGTGGGACGACCGCACCTCCGTGGTGTGGGCACCGGCCCGCCGGGCCATGAACTCCTGGGCCGCAGCCGGGATGTTGCGGTCCTGGGTGGCGACCAGGACCCAGGAGGGAATGGTCTTCCAGGCCGGTTCGGCCGCTCCCTCGCCCAGGGCCGCCTCGGTGACCGGTCGTTGGGTGACGGTCATGAGGTCGGTCTTGTTGCGCGGCACGTCGGCCGCGAACTGCTGGCGGAACTTGTCGTTCTGGATGTAGAGGTCGGTGCCGGCGGAGCCGTCGGCGTTCATCACCGGCACGGGGCGCAGCGCATCGCCGAGGGTGCTGCCGGGGAACCGCCCGGACAGGTCGACCGCGCTCTCGCCCTTCGCCGGGAGGAAGGCGGCGAGGTACACCAGCGCCTTGACGTTCTTGTTGCCGGTGGCGGCGTTGCTGATGACCGAACCGCCGTAGGAGTGACCGGCGAGCACCACGGGGCCGTCGATTCCGGCCAGGACGTCCTTGAGGTAGGCGGAGTCGCCGCTCAGGGAGCGCAGCGGGTTGGCGACGGCGACGACCGGGTAGCCGTCGTGCCGGAGCTTGTCGATGACGCCGTTCCAGCTCGTGGAGTCGGCGAACGCACCGTGGACCAGGACGACGGTGGGTTTGTCGCCGCGGTCGGCGGGGCCGCCCTTGTCGGCGGAGGCCGGGGCGATCGTGGTGGCGAGCAGGCCGGCGGCGACACCGGCGCCGGCCAGGACGGTCATCGTCGTGTGGGTCCGGCTTGTGCGGGAGGTGCGGTTCATGTCGCATGCCTTTCGGGCGGGATCGTGATCGGTGTGTGCGGCACGTTGTGTCGCGTTTTCACCTTTGAGACCGGAGACCCACCACATGCGTGACATGGTGTGAAAATGGTCTCCGCCCGTGTGCGTCGCCTCTCGGTTCAGGACCCGTGCCGACCGGTGATCTCTTCGTGCTCGGTCGCCGTGGGCTTGGGAATCTGCGTGCCGGGGCCGTAGAGGAAGCCGCTGAGCCCGGTGCGCAGGCGCTGTGTGCCGCGGACCACGGCGCCGTCCCCGTCGCGCGGGGGTACGGCGTCCAGGGGCCGGTGCTGCTCGTGCGAGGTCAGCGTGTGCAGTCGGGCCGGGTCGAGGGGCTCGTGGACCTCGACGTACTCGCCGTGCGGCAGGCGTTTGATGACGCCGGTCTCGCGGCCGTGCAGCACCAGGTCGCGGTCCTTGCGCTGCAGTGCCAGCGCCACGCGCTTGGTGACGACGAAGGCCAGGACCGGGACGACGAAGAGGCCGACGCGGACGGCCCAGGTCACGTCGTTGACGGACATGTGCAGGCGGGTGGCGATGATGTCGTTGGCGGCACCGATCAGGGCCACCGCGTAGACGCTGAGCCAGGCCACGCCGAGGGCGGTGCGTACCGGGCGGTTGCGGGGACGGTCCAGCAGGTGGTGCTCGCTGTCGTCGTCCGTCACCCAGGCTTCCAGGAACGGATAGGCCCCCATGGCCAGGAAGAGCAGCGTCCCGGCCAGCAGCGGCAGCAGGTTGTCCAGCGCCAGGGTGTGGCCCCAGAAGTCCATCTCCCAGCCGGGCATGACGCGCAGCAGTCCGTCGGCGACGCCCATGTACCAGTCGGGCTGTGACCCGGCGGAGACCTGGTCGGGACGGAAGGGGCCGTAGTCCCAGACGGGGTTGATCTCGGCGACGGCGGCCATGAAGAAGATCACGCCGGCCACGAAGAAGAAGTAGCCCGCGGCCTTCACGGCGTACACCTTGGCCGGAAGACCGACGACGTTGTCGCGGGTACGGCCGGGTCCGGGGTACTGCGCGGGCCGGTGGCGCAGGGCCAGGACCGCGTAGCCGGCGATGAGGACGACCATGAGCACGGGGATGACCAGGACGTGCAGGGTGTTGAAGCGGGCGATCAGGTCGTCGCCGGGGAACTCACCGCCGAAGAGGAAGAACGACAGATAGGTCCCGACGACGGGGATCGACAGGATCGTGCCGTTCACGACCTGGAGGCCGGTGCCGGACAGCAGGTCGCCCGGCAGGTCGTAGCCGGTCAGACCCCCGAACATCGCCAGGACGAGCAGTCCGAACCCCAGCACCCAGTTCAGCTCCCGCGGCTTGCGGAACGCGCCGGTGAAGAAGACCCGCAGCATGTGGGCGAGGAGGGCGGCGACGAAGACCAGGGCCGCCCAGTGGTGGGCCTGGCGGACGAGCAGGCCGCCGCGTACGTCGAAGGAGATGTGCAGGGTCGAGTCGAAGGCCTCGGACACCAACTGCCCGCGCAAGGGGGCGTAGTCGCCCTGGTAGACCACGAGTTCGGAGGAAGGGTGGAAGTAGAGGCTCAGATAGACACCGGTGATCAGCAGGATCACGAAACTGTAGAGCGCGATCTCACCGAGCATCAACGACCAGTGGTCGGGGAAGACCAGGCGCCGGACGGAGCGCGCGACGGGGCGGCGGCCCAGCCGGCTGTCCGCCCATCGGGCGAGCCTGTCCCCCGTGCGCTCCTGCTCCGGCTCCACCGGCCGGCTGTCGTGGCCCATCTCTTCACCCTTCGTTTCTGCGTCACCCGCGGCTCACCGGCGCCGCGGTGGCGGGCTCCGCCGTGGATCCGCGGCACTGGCCCGGCGCGAGGACCTCCGACCGCCGCGCGGCCGTGGTGGGGGGTGGGGGGACGCCCCCGCGGATCGCCCGCCGGGAAGACCGTCGGCACCCGTATGGCCGACGAATCCGACTCGTCCGACGCTGTGCTGTTCGGCATGATTCGTGTACCGCTGTCGTCACCATGACCGGCGAGCCGGTGCGGGTGTGACATGCGCGGTGCCCCCGGGCAGGCCGGCGGTGGACGGCCCCGGCGTGGCTCCCGACCGGGCCCGGGCGTCAGCGGGACACGATGTTCTCCAGCTCCTCACCTGCGGCGAAACGGCTCAGCTGGTGCCGGATGAGCTGTTCGAGGCGGGGCCAGAGGGACGACGTGAACGCGCCGACGTGCGGCGTGATCAGCACGCCGGGTGTCTCCCGCAGCGGATGCCCCGGCGGGAGCGGCTCGGGGTCGGTCACGTCGAGCGCGGCCCGCAGCCGGCCCTCGTGGGTCTCCTTGAGCAGCGCGTCGGTGTCGACGACGGCCCCGCGTGCCACGTTGACGAGCAGGGCGCCGTCCTTCATGCGGGCCAGCATGCCCGCGTCGAAGAGCTGACGGGTCTGCGGGGTCAGCGGGGTGGACAGCACGACGACATCGGCGTCGCTCACGAGCCGGGGCAGGTGTGCGGCGGAGCGGACGGGGCCCCGGGGCGCGTCCCGGTCCGCGCCGGCGACACGGGTCACCGCGCATCCGAAGGGCACCAGGAGCTCCTCCAGCGCGGAGCCGACGGCGCCGTAGCCGACAACGAGCACGGACCGCCCGTACAGGGACGGGAAGACCTCCGGTCTCCACGCGCCGCCGTCCTGGGCGCGGACCGACTCCGGTATGCCGCGCAGCGAGGCGAGGATCAGGGTCAGGGCCAGTTCGGCGGTGCTCGGTGCGGGGGCCGCGCCCGCGTTGCACAGGGTCACCGGGCGAGGCAGCCGGTCCAGCTCCGCGCGCAGTTCGTCCGTGCCGGAACTCAGGGCCTGCACCGCACGCAGCCGTGTCATGCGGGGCAGGGGACTGCCGATGACATCGATGTCCTTGGTCAGCGGCGGGGCGTAGAACTCCACCTCCGCCGGGTCCGACGGGAAGGCCGAACGGCCGTCCCAGCGGACGTACTCCAGTCCCGGCGGCAGGTCGGTGAGTTCGGCGAACTGGGCGGGCAGCCATACCTGCGGGGTTCTCACGGTCATGACGGCGTGTTCTGCTTTCCCTCCGGGTTCCGCGAGTCGGAACCAGACAACTGACTGCGTGTGCCACGCACTTGTGACAGCCCGCCTCCGTGACGGGCCTCACCTCGGACCCGCTCGGGACCTGCCCCTCGCGGGGCAGTCGCTGTCACAGGCCCGGCTCACACGTTGTCTAGCTGGACATGCACCCCGTCATCACCGGAGCACCGGTGTCCCGGCCGGACCAGGACTCCTACGCCGTGACCGCCGAGTTCTACGACATCCTTCAGGCCGACCGGGACGCGGCACGCGTCCGCGACCTCTACGGCCGGCATGTCGCGCGGGCCCGTCTCGGTGTGCTGGACATCGGTGCCGGGACCGGCCGGGTCACGCTGATGAGCCTGGCCGAGTCCGCGGCCGACGTGCACGCGGTGGAGCCGGCCCGCGCCATGCGCACGTCCCTGCTCACCCGCCTCGCCACCCTGCCCGCGCGTCAGCGCGAGCGGGTGACCGTGCACCCGTACGCCCTGGACGAGGCGGCGCTGTACGCGGCCGCGGACGTGGCCGTGTGCCACAACACGGTCGCCTGTCTCCCCCCGGCCGCGCGGGACGCGCTGTGGCCCGCGATCCACACGGCCCTGGCCCCCGGGGGCACGCTCCTCCTGGAACCGCCGCCCGCGCTGCTGCCCCCGCGCGACGTCGTGCGCCGCCTGCCGGAGCAGCGGGTGGGCGCACACGTGTACGGCGGACGCATGACGATGTCCGCGGCGGGATACCGCATCCGCACCCGTGTCGACTACTGGGTGCGCAGCGGACGACATGTGCTGCGGGAGCACACGGAGTCCTTCTGGATGTGGCCCGCCTCGCGCACGCGGCTCATCGACGACCTGGCACGGCACGGCTTCGTCCCGACGCCGGGGCACGGCGATCCGCGTGTTCTGGCCGTGACGCGGCCGGCCCGCCGGTGAACCGGCGGGCGGGGCGGGCGGCGAACTCCCGGAGCACGGGGCCGGGTAGGCCCGTGCCACGGTGTCACAACGCGTGTCGTCGCCCGGTCTGAAGGATGACCGGACCACTCGGTCCGTGTGCGCCTCACAGACTGGAACGGGAATCTCATGCCGCGTGCGAAGACGTTCGTGATCGTCGGGGGCGGCCTGGCCGCCGGCAAGGCCGCGGAGGAACTGCGCGAGCACGGCCACGACGGGCCGCTTCTCGTGATCGGGGACGAGCGGGAACGACCGTACATCCGGCCGCCGCTGTCCAAGGGGTACCTGCTGGGCAAGGAGGACCGCGAGTCCATCCACGTGCACCCCGAGAGCTGGTACCGGGAGCACGACGTCGATCTGCTCCTCGGCACGAGCGTGACGTCCGTCGACGCGCGTGGCCGGGCGGTGACGCTGGACGACGGCCGTCGCGTGCCCTACGCCGGTCTGCTGCTGGCCACCGGTTCCTCGCCGCGCCGCCTGTCGGTGCCGGGCGCGGACCTGGAGGGCGTGCTGTACCTGCGGCGCGTGGGCGACAGCGAGCGCCTCAAGGAGGCGTTCACCGAAGGCGCCCGGATCGTGGTGGTCGGCGGCGGCTGGATCGGGCTGGAGACGGCGGCGGCGGCCCGGGCGGCCGGCGCGGAGGTGACCGTGCTGGAGCGCGGTGAGCTGCCCCTGCTGAAGGTCCTGGGCCGGGAGGCGGCCGAGGTCTTCGCCGGTCTGCACCGGGACCACGGTGTGGACCTGCGTCCCCATGCCCGGATCGAGGCCGTCACCGGCACCGGGGGCCGCGTCGACGGGGTCCGGCTCGCCGACGGCACCCACCTGCCCGCGGACGCCGTGGTCGTGGGGGTGGGCATCACGCCCAACGTCCGCCTGGCCGAGGAGGCGGGCCTCGACGTGCGCAACGGCATCGTGACGGACGCCCGTCTGCGGACCTCCGCCGCCGGGGTCCACGCCGCCGGTGACGTCGCCAACGCCTACCACCCCCGGCTCGGCCGGCACCTGCGCGTGGAGCACTGGGCCAACGCGCTGCACCAGCCCCGTACCGCCGCGCTGAGCATGCTCGGCCAGGACGCGGTGTACGACCGGCTGCCGTACTTCTACACCGACCAGTACGACCTCGGCATGGAGTACACCGGGTACGCCGAACCGGGCGGCTACGACCGCGTCGTCTTCCGCGGGTCGCGCGAGGAGCGGCGGTTCCTGGCGTTCTGGATGTCCGGCGACCGGGTGCTGGCGGGGATGAGCGTCAACCTGTGGGACGTGATCGGGACGATCCGCGCCCTGATCGAGTCGGGCGCGGAGACGGACGACGCCGCCCTGGCCGACCCCTCGGTCCCGCTGGAGAGCCTGCTTCCCCCGCACGCGCGGCCGACGGGAGACCAGGCGTGACCGACAGCGCTCCCGCGCCGCTGCGCTCGATGCCGGACGACTGGCGGCGGGCCCTGGCCGTGGTGGCCCACCCCGACGACCTCGAGTACGGGTGCTCGGCGGCCGTGGCCTCCTGGGTCGCCGACGGCAAGGACGTCGCGTACCTGCTCGCCACCCGCGGTGAGGCCGGCATCGACACCCTGGATCCCGGACGGGCCGGCCCCCTGCGGGAGGCGGAACAGCGGGCCGCCGCCGCGGCGGTCGGCGTCCGCGCGGTGGAGTTCCTGGACCACCGGGACGGTGTGATCGAGTACGGCGCCTCCCTGCGCCGCGACATCGCCGCCGCCGTACGGCGTCACCGGCCCGAGCTGGTGATCACACTGAACCACCGGGACACCTGGGCCGCCGGGGCCTGGAACACCCCGGACCACGTGGCGGTGGGGCGCGCCGTGCTGGACGCGGCGGCGGACGCGGGCAACCGCTGGATCTTCCCGGAACTGGCCGAACAGGGGCTGGTGCCCTGGAACGGTGTCCGCTGGGTGGCCGTCGCCAACTCACCGACGCCGTCCCACGCCGTGTCCGCCGAGCCGGGCTTCGAACAGGGCGTCCGGTCCCTGCTGCGGCACCGGACCTACCTCGAAGCCCTGACCGCGGAGGACCCCGAGACGTACGCGCGCCGCTTCCTGGGCGAGAGCACCGGCGTCCACCGCGCACGGTTCGACGGCGCTCCCGCCGTCGCCTTCGAACTGTTCAGCCGATGACCGGGCGCCCACGGGCCCCCTACGCCTCTCGCCGCCGTCGCGACTCCCCCCATCCGCACGGGCCGGTGCCCGTGTCGAGGAAGGACCCCTCATGATGTACGACTCCCCCGCCGTCCTGGACGCCGGACCGTCCGACGGCGTGGATCCGGACGAGTTCGTGCGCGCCGCCGTGCGCTGGCACTTCGACCCGGAGACCGGCTCCCGCTACTGGCTGGACCGGGCCGAACGGCTCGCCTTCGATCCGCGGCGGGACGTCAAGGGCGTGGACGATCTGGCGCTCTTCCCCGACCTGAGCGACGAACTGCGGCAGGTCCCGGTGGCGGACCTGATCCCCCGGGGTTACGGCGGCGGCGCCCGGCTGCTCAACGTCTTCGACAGCGGCGGGACGACCGGGGCGCCCAAGCGGGTCGTCCAGCTCGACGACTGGATGCGGCACAGCACGGCACAGGTCGACAGGCGGCTGCGGGAGCACGGGCTGCCCGTCGGTGCCCAGTGGCTGACCGTGGCGCCGACCGGTCCGCATCTGGTGGGGGACGTGCTGCAACGGGCGGCGGCCTCGCTCGGCGGCCCGGGACTGAGCATCGACATGGACCCCCGGTGGGTGCGGAAGCTGATCGCCACCGGCCGCGGCGACGAGGTCGAGTCCTACACCGACCACCTCGTCGAACAGTGCCGGCGGATCCTGCTGACCCAGGACATCGGTGTGCTGGCCGCCACCACCCCCCTGCTGGAGCGCTTCGCCCGCGAGGAGGACCTCCTGGAACGGATCAACGGTTCGGTCCGGGCCATCGTCTGGGGCGGCACCCACATGGACCCCGACACCCGTCATCTGCTGGCCACCGAGGTCTTCCCCGAGGTGCCGCTGATCGGCATGTACGGCAACACCATGATGCTCACCGCGCTGCTCGAACGCGCCGGTCTCGACGCCTCGCAGCCCTGCGTCTTCGACCCGGTGTCGCCGTACGTGTTCCTGTCGGTCGTCGACCCCGCCACCGGGGAACCCGTCGCGGTCGGCGAGCGCGGCCAGGTGATCGTCAGCCACGTCAGCAAGTCGATGCTCATCCCCCACAACGCCGAGCGCGACACGGCCGTGCGCGTCCGGCCCGCCGGCGCTCACGCGGGCGACGCCGTGGCGGACGTGGCGCCGGTGCCCACGGTGAAGGGCGAGACCGTGATCGAGGGCGTGTACTGATGGCCCCCGCCGATGTCGCCGAGCCGGTGTATCTGGACGCCCTCGGCCCCCGCGGTCCCTACCGCACCCGTGTCCCGGACACCGTGACGGATGTGTCCGGTGCCGAGGTGGCGCGGCTGAGCCTGGTGCCGCCGGTGTACGTCGACCGGGCGCTGGCCGCATTGCGCAAGGCCGGGCCGGTCCCGGCGGACGGCCTGGACGCGCTGCTGGCAGCGGCCGCCGAGGAGTTCGCCACCGGCACCGTCGGCGGGCTGGGCGTGCGCGAGTACGAGTACCTGGTCAGCCGGACCTCCGGTACCCCGCTGACCGTGGTGCGCGACGCGACCCGCGGCACGGCGAGGTTCGTCGCCCGCGCCCGGGCCTCCGCCGAGCAGGGCAGGCCGCGCGGCACGGTCCGGGAGCGCCCGGACCCCTCTCTCGGGGCCGGGCACGCGGTGTGGGCCCGCCGGGACGAGGTGTTCGCCGTCAACGCCTCCGGCAATCACCCGGGGGTCCACCGGCTGTGGCTGGAGGCGCTGGCCCTCGGCTACCGCGTGGCCGTGCGGCCGTCGCGGCGCGAGCCGTTCACCCCGCACCGCCTGGTCGGCGCGCTGCACCGGGCGGGCGTCGGCCAGGACCGGCTGGCGCTGCTGCCCACGGACCACCGGACCGCGCGGACGCTGATCCGCGGCGCCGACCGCGCGGTGGTGTACGGCGGTGACGACGTCGTCGCCGAATACGCCCACGACGCCCGTGTGCTGCCCCAGGGGCCCGGCCGGACGAAGATCCTCGTCACGGCGGACACGGACTGGCGGGAGCACCTGGACACGATCGTCGCCTCCGTCGCCGACGAGGCCGGCACCGCGTGCGTCAACGCCACCGCCGTCCTCGTCGAGGGCGACCCGGCACCGCTCGCGGAGGCCCTCGCGGCGCGCCTGTCCCGACTGCCCGGTCTGCCGCCCCAGGACACCCGGGCGGTTCTCCCGGTGTGCCCGCTGGACCGGGCCCTGGCCGTCGACTCCTATCTGAGGTCGGTGGCGGCGGGGACCCGCCCCTGGCTCGGCGGTGACGGCGTCGTCGACGACCTCGGGGACGGGAGCGCCGTCCTGCGGCCGGCCGTCCACCAGGTCGCCGACGCAGGCGCCCCGCAGCTGGGGACCGAACTCCCCTTCCCCTGCGTGTGGGTGGCGCCCTGGAGCCGCACGGACGGAATCGCCCCGCTGCGCGGGACACTCGTGCTCTCGGTCCTCTCCCGTGACCGTGCGCTGCTCGACACGCTGGTGGCGGAACCCTCCATCGCCAACGTGTACGCCGGTGACCACCCGACGTACTGGATGGCTCCGGGAGTGCCCCACGACGGCTATCTGTCGGACTTCCTGATGCGCGGCAAGGCCGTGGTCGGGATCGAGTGACGGCGGTCAGTGGGGCAGCAGCAGCATCACGGCCGTCCCCAGCGCCATCGCGCCGTCGCGCACGTGCCCGTACGGGTTCGCGGCGGCGGCGCGGTGCGCGTGGTCCGCGGCGGTCCGCAGGGCGGGCATGGGGCGCGTCAACGACCGCAGGGCGCAGCCGAGGAGATACACCGTCAGCACGACGGTGACCAGGGTCGCCGTCGTCGAGGCGTCGGCGGCATGGCCGTGGGCCGCGGTGTGGTGCGCGGCCGGGACGCCCGCGGCGGCCACGGTCTCCCGGGCGGCGGCGGAGACCGGGACGGCGCCGGACGGGGGCCGCGACATCCAGGCCATCGCCGCCATGCCGACGGCGGGCGTCAGCCGGCCGGTGAACACCGCCGCGGTACGGGCGGTCAGCAGGAACCACAGCGCGGCGGCGGCGAAGAACACCGTGGCGGCCCGGCCGGACAGGGGCGGGCCGGGACTCCAGGGCATCGCCGCCATGGCCGCCGCCATGGCGCAGTGCAGGACGAGGTCCACGCGGTCACGGCGGCCCGCACCCGGTGACCGGACAGCGTGCCACAGCATGTGCAGGGCCACTGCGGCGAACAACAGCGTCAGCATGCCGTGCACGGCATCGAGAGCCGGCGTCCTGTCCGACACGGTGTGCCCCTTCCGGTCCCTGGCGGTTCGCTGTCCTGACCGGGTGCGCGATCGATCCGTGACAGGCACGGCCGCGAGGGCCGGGCGCCGACGACCGTGCGTGTCCGACGGTGACCCGTTGCCACCGTGTGCCACCTGTGGGATCCATGCGCGGGCGTGCGCCCCTCCGCCGACGCGCCCCTCCACGCCCGCTTGTAGCATGGGGTGCACGAAGCCAGAAGGGATGTTCCATGCACGCTGGCGCCCCACCCGGCACCCTTGACCAGGCGACGAAGGACTTCCTCTCGGCGCGCCCGCAGCTCTTCGGTATCGCGTACCGGGTCCTGGGCAGTGCGGCGGAGGCCGAGGACATCGTGCAGGAGACCTGGCTGCGGTGGCAGAGCACCGACCGTTCGAAGGTGCATGAACCGACCGCCTTCCTGACCACCGTCGCCACGAGGCTGGCGATCAACGTGGCCCAGTCCGCGCGGGTGCGCCGGGAGTCCTACGTCGGACCGTGGCTTCCCGAGCCCGTCGACACCACGCAGGATCCGCACCTGGGCGCCGAGCGGGCCGAGGCCTTGGAGATGGCGGTCCTGCTGCTCCTGGAGAAGCTGAACCCCGTGGAGCGCACCGCCTACGTGCTCCGGGAGGCGTTCGACTACCCCTACGGGCGGATCGCCGAGATCCTGGAGACCAGTGAGGCCAACACCCGCCAACTGGTGAGCCGGGGCCGCAAGCACCTGGCCGCCGAACGCAAGGAGGCCGTTACCCCGACGGCCCATCGGCGGCTGCTGGAGGTCTTCCTCTCCGCGGCGCGGACGGGCGACCTGTCGGGCCTGGAGGACGTGCTCACCGCCGACGTCGTCAGTTACACGGACGGCAACGGGATCCGCGGCGCGTCCAGGATCCCGGTCATCGGGCTGCCGCACGTCTCGCGCTACCTCGTGGCCTTCGCTCCGCGCTTCTGGCCGCAGTCGCAGGTCCGGTGGGTCGAGGCGAACGGACGGCCGGCCGTCCTGGTCCTCTCCGGCGAGGAGGCCGTCGCCCTGCTGACCGCCGACATCTCGGCGGACGGCATCGACCGGCTCATGTGGGTGATGAACCCGGCCAAACTGGCGCCCTACGTGGCTTCCCTGCGGGACTGACCTGCGGTCGGGGGGCCTCGGCCGCCGACGGGCAGGCGTCACAACAACGGTCGCTCGCCGGTCATCCAGTCGTCCCGGACGTCTGCCGGGACCGCGTACCACGACGACACCGGAGCCATGCCGTGACCGAGCGGATCAAGTTGCCCACCCTGTCGACCGAGAAGGATTTCGACGGGGAGGAGTTCTCGCCCATCTACACCACCACGGTGACCGTCCACGGTGGTGCGGCCTCGCACGGGCGGGCCTCCGGCCACGCACGCTCGGCCGACGGGGCCTTGGACCTCGATCTGCGGATGCCGGCCGAGCTGGGCGGTGACGGTCGGGGAACCAACCCCGAGCAGCTCTTCGCGGCCGGTTTCGCCGCCTGCTTCCACGGCGCGCTCAGCCTGCTGGCCCGCCAGGAGGCGCTGGACCCCGCGGCGATCTCCGTCGTGGCGACCGTCGCCTTCGGCCGGGACCCGGAGGACGGCGGCTATCTGCTGCGCGTCGATCTGGTGGTGCGGTGGCCCGGTGTCGATCCCGCGACGGCCGACGAGCTGATCGGGAAGGCCGACGCGTTGTGCCCCTACGCGCGCATGGCGTGGAGAGGGACGCCCACGACCATCACACTCGCCTCCTGACCGGGCACGCTCGGTGGCGGCGGCCGGTCAGGAGGGGAACCACAGATCCGCGTCGGCCGCTTCCTCCTTGCGGACGGTGAAGAAGGAGATCTCCTTCTTGTGCGGCCCGCTCTGCGGGGGCAGTGCCTCGACCGCCGGGTGGTCGCCGACCGCGTCACGCCGTGCGCGCGACGGGGAAGCCACCTCGTCGAAGTACTCCGCGTTGACGTCGAGGTAGTGCGCCCAGTGCCGCGGCAGATCGTCCTCGTGGAAGATCGCCTCGACGGGGCAGACGGGCTCGCACGCATGGCAGTCGACGCACTCCGCCGGGTTGATGTAGAGCGTGCGCGCGCCCTCGTAGATGCAGTCCACGGGGCATTCGGTGACACACGCCCGGTCCTTGATGTCGACGCAGGGCTGTGCGATGACGTACGTCATCCGTCTTCTCCTCTTCGGCCGTCGGACATCCCCGGCGCCTTGCCGCACGGTCGTCAGGTTCGTCCAGATGACCGGGGACCCCGGCACGGTGTGACACGCGCGCGCCGCCGATGTCACAAACCGCCGCCCGACGCGGTCCTAGTCAGTGACCACCCAGAGCGACGGGAGCAAGCGTGCCTCTCACCGAACAACGTCTTTCCACCACGGTGCTGGTGATCGGTACCGGCGGTTCCGGCCTGCGGGCGGCGATCGAGCTGGCCGAGGCCGGCGTCGACGTCATCGCCGTCGGCAAGCGTCCCAAGGAGGACACCCACACGTCCCTGGCGGCCGGCGGCATCAACGCGGCCCTGGCCACGATGGACCCCGAGGACTCCTGGCAGCAGCACGCCGCGGACACCCTCAAGGAGAGCTATCTGCTCGGCGACCCCCGTACGGCGGAGATCGTCACCCAGGGCGCGGCCCTGGGCATCGACGACCTGGAGCGATACGGCATGGCCTTCGCCCGTGAAGGGGACGGCCGGATCTCGCAGCGCTTCTTCGGCGCCCACAAGTTCCGCCGTACCGCCTTCGCCGGCGACTACACCGGCCTGGAGATCCAGCGCACCCTGATCCGGCGCGCGGTCCAGCTGGACATCCCGGTACTCGACAGCGTCTACATCACGCGTCTGCTGGTCCACGACGGTGCCGTCTTCGGGGCCTACGGCTTCGACCTGACCAACGGCACCCGCCACCTCGTCCACGCGGACGCCGTGATCCTCGCGGCCGGCGGGCACACGCGCATCTGGCGGCGCACCTCGTCACGCCGGGACGAGAACACCGGCGACTCCTTCCGCCTGGCCGTCGAGGCCGGCGCCCGCCTGCGCGACCCCGAGCTGGTGCAGTTCCACCCGTCCGGCATCATCGAACCGGAGAACGCCGCGGGCACCCTGGTCAGCGAGGCCGCCCGCGGTGAGGGCGGCATCCTGCGCAACGCCCTCGGCGAGCGGTACATGAACCGCTACGACCCCGAGCGCATGGAACTGTCCACGCGCGACCGGGTGGCCCTCGCCTCGTACACCGAGATCAAGGAGGGCCGGGGCACCGCGAACGGCGGGGTCTGGCTCGACGTCTCCCACCTGCCCCGCCAGACGATCATGAACCGGCTGCCCCGGGTCTACCAGACGCTCCTCGACCTGCAGATGCTCGACATCACCCGTGAACCCATCGAGGTGGCCCCGACGGCCCACTACTCGATGGGCGGCGTCTGGGTCCGTCCCGAGGACCACAGCACCGACGTCCGCGGTCTGTACGCCATCGGCGAGGCCGCCAGCGGTCTGCACGGCGCCAACCGCCTCGGCGGCAACAGCCTGATCGAACTCCTCGTCTACGGCCGTATCACCGGCCGGGCCGCGGCGGCCTACTCGGAGTCCCTCACCGCGCAGCCCCGGTCCGCGACCGCCGTGGCCGAGGCACGCGCCGAGGTCGACGAGCTGCTGGCCGCGGACGGCCCCGAGAACGTGCGGGCGCTCCAGCGCGCGATCCGCAACACCATGACCGAGCACGCCGGCGTCGTCCGGGACGAAGAGGGCCTGCGCGCCGGCCTGGCGGAGCTGGACACCGTCGAGAAGCGCATGCGGAACGTCGGCGTCCATCCCGACATCGCCGGCTTCCAGGACCTCGCCCACGCCTTCGACCTCAAGTCGGCCGCCCTGGCGGCCCGCGCCACCCTCGAAGCGGCTCTGGAACGCCGGGAGACCCGTGGTTGCCACAACCGCAGCGACTTCCCCGACATGGACCCCGCTTTCCGCGTCAACCTGGTCTGGTCGCCGACGACCGGAATCACCCACGAGCGCATTCCCGATGTCCCGGACGAGATCGCGTCCCTCATGTCGGACGTGTCCACCGACGGAAAGCTCGTCGAGTAACAGGCTTCCGATCACCGGAAAGCCAGAACACCTGAACTCCGGCAGCGCCAGAAACGCCAGAACACCGATGAATCGGTTCGCCTTGTCACAGAGCGGGTGAGCATTCGGTCTTGTCTGGTGCAGGCGAAAACGCACATCTCGAAAGGATATTCACATGAAGATCGTAGTCATCGGCGGTACCGGACTGATCGGTTCCAAGCTGGTCGCCAAGCTCAACGAGCACGGTCACGAGGCGGTGCCGGCCGCTCCCAACACCGGTGTCAACACGCTCACGGGCGAGGGCCTGGCCGAGGTCCTGACCGGCGCCTCCGTCGTGATCGACGTCTCCAACTCGCCCTCCTTCGAGGACGACGCCGTCATGGAGTTCTTCCGCACCGCCACCACCAACCTCCTCAAGGCGGAGGCGAACGCCGGTGTGACCCACCACGTGGCGCTCTCCGTGGTCGGCACCGAGCGGCTCCAGGACAGCGGCTACTTCCGCGCCAAGCAGGCGCAGGAGGGTCTGATCAAGGACTCGGGCATCCCGTACTCGATCGTGCACGCCACGCAGTTCTTCGAGTTCATGAAGGGCATCGCCGAGGCGGCGACCGACGGTGACACCGTCCGGCTGGCCCCGGTCAAGATCCAGCCCGTCTTCTCCGACGACGTGGCCGCCGCCGTCGGCCGTACCGCGGTCGGCACCCCGGTGGGCGGGGTGGTGGAGGTCGCCGGCCCCGAGGAGTTCCAGCTCGACGAGCTGATCCGCAAGGGGCTGGCCGCCAAGAAGGACCCGCGCCAGGTCGTGACCGACGTGCACGCACCGTACTTCGGCGCGGAGCTGCAGGAGACCACGCTGCTCCCCGGCCCGGACGCGCACATCGCCGAGACCCGGTTCGCCGACTGGCTCGCGCAGCAGCGCTGAGTCGTCGGGTGCGGGTCCCTGAGCGGGGCCCGCACCCACCACAGGGGGCCTGTCGTCCGCACCGCGGCTCGGCAGGCCCCTCTCGTCACAGAAAGCCGACCCACCATCATGATCCAACGCGACAACGCCACTCCCCCGGTCCTCGGGGCGCACCCGGCCGTGACCGGTGCCTACACCATCGACCCGGTCCACAGCACGATCGGCTTCTCCGTCCGGCACGCCATGATCACCAATGTGCGCGGCCGGTTCGACCGGTTCGAAGGCCTGCTCGTACTGGACGGCGCCGACCCGACCCGTTCCAAGGCGTACGTGAGTGTCCAGACCGACAGCATGGACACGGGCGCGGCGGACCGCGACGCCCACCTCGCGGGGCCCGACTTCTTCGACTCCGCGACGTTTCCCCTGATGACCTTCCACTCCGCCGGCATCATCCCGCTCGGCGACGACGAGTTCCGCCTCACGGGCAGCCTGCGCATCAAGGACATCGAACTGCCCCTGGACATCGACGTCGTCTTCGGCGGGGCCGGTGACGACGCCTTCGGCAACCACCGAGTCGGCTTCGCGGGCTCCGCCACCCTGCGGCGTTCGGACTGGGGGCTGGCCTGGAACACACCGCTCGACACGGGGGGTGTGCTCATCAGCGACAAGGTGACGCTGACCCTGGACATCTCGGCCATACGGACGGAGCAGGAGGCGGCGGCCTGACGGACACCGATGCGGGTGGGCGGTGGTGGCTCCGGCTGTGGAGCATCCCCGCCCACCCGCATCGGTCTCCGGCCGACGCACCGCATCGGTCTCCGGCCTGCGTCCGCGCGTCGTCCGGCCGCTCAGGCGGCGCTCTCCGTCGCGCGCGACGCGCGCACCGCGCGCCGTCGCAGGGCGCGGCGCTCCCCTTCCGTGGTGCCTCCCCAGATCCCCTCGACCGGCCCGACATCGACGGCCCAGGCCAGGCACTGCCGGGTGACGGGGCAATGACGGCAGACCGCTTTCGCCTCGTCCGTCTGTATCGCCGCCGGCCCACTGTTGAGACCGCCGATCGGGAAGAAGAGATCCGGGTCCTCGGTCAGGCAGAGGCCCCTTACACGCCAGTCCATGAATTGTCTCCTGTATGAGAAACGGATACCGGTTCGGGGGGTGGCTCGTCGAACAAGGTATTGCGGGAATAACTCGGATTGCGCAGCGTCGCTTTCCCTGGAAGACCGGACGGTCGGTGCGAATGTGACATCCCGCCGTGCCGTGTGCCGGCGCGGCGAGACCGCCTCCGGGCAGGGCCGTGCGCCGGTCCGCAAGATACGTAGAAGAAGTCCGCGCAAAGGTGTAACGAAACGCCGGCGCCGCCGGTCGTCCGGAGCGAAGGTGAGCACCGCGCCCTGCCGATCCCCCAGTACGCCGGGCCAGCGCTCCGGCGGTCACGACGAAGAGTCGTCCGACCGCCTCCGCACACACCGGCACCAGAGAAACGGAGACCCGGGATCATGCATCCAGAGGCGACCCCCGTGGCAGGCGACCTGAGCGAGGCCGTTTCCGTCTTCGTCGAACTCCGGCCCCGCCTCTTCGGCATCGCCTACCGCGTGCTGGGCAGTGCGGTGGAGGCCGAGGACGTCGTCCAGGAAGTGTGGCTGCGCTGGCAGCGCACCGACCGCACCCTCGTGATCAGCCCCGTGGCGTTCCTGTCGAGCACCACCACCCGGCTGGCCATCAACGTGGCCCAGTCCGCCCGCGTCCGCCGCGAGACCTACATCGGTCCGTGGCTGCCGGAGCCCGTCGACACCAGCAACGACCCGGAGGTCGGTGCCGAGCGGGCGGAGGCACTGGAACTCGCCCTGCTCCTGGTGCTGCAGAGGCTCTCGCCGACCGAGCGCGCCGCCTACGTCCTGAGGGAGGCCTTCGACTACGCCTACCCCGACATCGCGCGCATCCTGGGCCTCAGCCCCGTCAACGTCCGCAAGATCGTGAGCCGGGCCCGCAAACACCTCACCGAGGACCAGCGGGACAGCGTCGACGCGGCCGAGCACCGGACGCTGCTCCAGACGTTCGTGGCCGCAGCCCGGCAGGGCGACGTCGCCGGACTGGAGGCGCTGCTCACCCCGAACGCGGTCAGTCTGTCCGACGGCAACGGCATCAGGGGAGCGGCTCGGGTGCCCGTCCTGGGCCGTGCCCGCGTGGCGAACCTGTCCACCGCGCACCCGCGGTTCTGGCCCACGGTCGAGGCGGAACCGGTCGAGGCCAACGGACGCGGCGGAATCCTGATCCACCGGGACGGCCGGCCCGCCACCTTCATGACGGTCGCGGCCACGTCCCGCGGCATTCACCAGGTGATGTGGGTCTTCAACCCGGCCAAGATCGCCGCTTTCCTGCAGTCCCGCACCCGTCACCGGTCCGTGGCGGCCCTCTGCGTCTGAGCGGGCCGCTGACGCGCTGTGTCGGACGCGGGACGGGACAGGTCAGGCGCGAGGGCGGTTCCAGGAGCGCAACTTGTCGGGATTGAGGACGGCCCACACCTGTACGACGCGTGAGCCGGCCAGGTCGAGGCAGATCACGGCGGCGACCTGGCCGTCGTAGCGTGCGACGAGACCCGTGCGCCCGTTGACGGGACGGGTGTGCACAGTGGTGCGCGGGTGCCGGGCCAGCAGGGTCAGGAGACTCCGGGCGACCCGTGGGCCGCCGACGACGGGCCGTGTCAGTGTGCGGACCTTGCCTCCGCCGTCGTAGAACGCGACGGCGTCGGGGTCCAGCAGCGTGGCCAGCCGGTCCGCGTCCTCGTCGGCGCACGCCTGCCGTACGGCGTCGACCAGTGCGTCCTCGACGCACGGTGGCGTGGGGCGGGCGGCCCTGACCCGGAGGCTGTGCCGGGCTCGGTCCAACGGTTCGGTGTCCACCGGTCCCGGCCGGTCCCGGCGTGCCGGTCCCGCGGTGCCCACGGGTGCTCCGGCCGCGCCGCCGAGGGCCTCGTTGAGTAGGAGGGCCGCTCGCTCGGCGGGGGTGAGCGCGTCCAACGCCTCGGCCCACAGCGCGTCGAGATCGTCCTCCAGAGCCGGACCGGACGCTCCACTGCTCCCCTCGGGACCCTGGGGGTCCCGGCCCGGATAGGACGGGGCCAGCCGTGCCAGGGAGATGCTGCCCACGACGCGGGTCAGCCAGGCCCGCGGGGCGCCTATGCGGTCCCGTTGGTGCTCGGAGAGCGCGTACCACTCCCGGTACGCCTCGTCGATGACGTGCTCGGCGACGATGCCGCTGCCCAGCATCCAGTGCGCGACGTCCAGCAGGTGCCGCCGCTCGTCGAGCAGCTCCCCGATCGGCATGGTGTCAACCACCGGCTCCATACCGTCTCCTCCTCCTGAACGACCCGTCCTTGTGACGACTCGTCTCCCGCATGCGGTTCCCGCATCGCGCGCATCGCCACGTTACCCGGGGCACCGCAACGGCCGCATCCATGTCCCCGGGCCGTGCGGAAATCTCCCGGCCCACACAACACCGCACGCCTTCACACGGTCACACTCTGTCCGACGTTGCGTCCGAGGCAGTACAGCGTGTCGTGTCGCACGGGCGGGCCCTGCCACCCTCCTACCCGTGACGGCCCCTCGCACACCCGCTTCCGGGAAGGATTCGGCGGGCCCCACCTGACGCGTGCCGCAGCCGCGGGATCCTGCGTCGTCCGACCCGCCGGCCGCCCCGGGTCCGGCTGCGCACCGCGGTGACGCGCGGGCCTCGCACCGGGCTGTCACAGCGCTCGTCACTGTCCGGTCAATGCGATGTCGACGGTTCACGAGCCGACGGCACGAGCCGAGGAAGGACGAGGGATGTCCCGAAGCACTGACCGGCAGACCGATCCGGCCGCCGCCACCGCGTCGCTGGCGGCCGAGGCCGCCCTGCTCGAAGGGCGGTTGAGCCTGCTCCGAGAGGCGATCGACTCGGTGGACGCACGCATCGACGCGGTCTCCGAGACCCTGCGGCGACTGCAGCGCCCGGCGACCGGACCCACCGACGGCGAGACGCCCGAGGAGCGGAAGAGCGGCACCGGGCCCGACCGCTCGAAGCGGGGCCGTGCCTGACACAGCGGGACGAGCGGGCCCGGTGGCGCGTCGCGACGGACACCGTGGTCGTCGCGCCTCCGCTCCGCCGCGCTCGCCGCCCGACGTGGGCCGTTTCCCGGCAGTACGGGTATCCTGCCCCCGGTGCCGGGCCGAGTGACGGAGCCCGCATCGGGCGGCCCCGCCGGAACGAGGGGTGAGAACGAGAGGAACGCATGGTCTCCGTGACCCCCAAGGCTCGCAACATCGAGATCACCGCCGAGGGCCTCCAGGAGGACCTGGCGCGGCTGGAGATCCAGAAGCAGGCACTGGAGCGGGAACTGGCCGCGGTCACCGCTCACTTCGGCTCCGTGCAGCGGGCCCTCAGTGCCCTGCAGGCCCTCATGCCGGAGTCCGTTCCCCCGGCCCCCGCGGCCCGTCCGGCGGACGTGGTCGCGGAGGCGCCGGCGACGGTGGCACCCGCCCCCGTGCCGTCCGCCGACGAGGCGGAGGACGGTGCCGGTGACGGTGACGAGGACCGCACGGAGGACGCCTCCGGCGCCGGTGACGCCGACGGCTCGAAGTCGTACGGCAAGCTGACCGAACAGATCCTGGCCTACTTCGCGGACGCCGGGAACACCGATGTCCGTGCCAGGGATGTGGCGTCCGCACTGGGCCGCGACACCGACAGCGGCAGCATCAACGCGGTCCGGAGCACGCTCGACCGTCTGGTCGGCCAGTCCCGTGTCCGCCGGGTGGGCCGCGGTCTGTACCGCGCCGCCAAGCGCTGAGCCGCCCTGCGGTGTCCCCGGGGTCCACGGGGCCCGTGGGGAGTCATCCGGCGACGGCGTCCGCGTCCGCGGACTTCTCGCCTCGCCGTGGGTCACCGCTGGAGACGAAGGCCTCCCGCGGGTGCTGGACCGAGGCGAGGGAGATGACGTCGCGGCCGAAGAAAGCGGCGGTCACCCAGACGGCGAACACCCGTGCCTTGCGCTCCCAGCTCGGTATGGCCAGCACGTGGTAGCCACGGTGCATCAGCCACGCCGGGAATCCCTTGATGACCAGACGCCGGTACTGGAAGATGCCACGGCCCAGCCCGAGGGTGGCCACCACGCCGAGACTGTGGTGCACGTAGTCCTTGGCGGGCCGACCGCGCAGTGACGCCAGGATGTTCCTCGCCAGCAGCTTGCCCTGACGGACGGCGTGCTGGGCGTTGGGCACCGTGCGGGCGTCCGGCCGGCCGGCGGCGAGATCGGGCACGGAGGCGTCGTCACCGGCCGCCCACACGTCCGCCACGACCTCGCTCTCCGTCCCGACGCGGAGATCCGCGCGCACCATCAGCAGACCTCGGGCGTCGACGGGGAGGTCGGTGTGGTTGTGCACGATCGGGTTGGCGGCGTTGCCCGCCGTCCACACGAGCAGCTCCGAGTCGTACTCCGATCCGTCCGACAGCACCACGCGACCGTCCTTCGCGGAGACGAGCTGGGTGTTCAGATGCACCCGCGCACCCCGCTTCTCCAGCGAGCGCACCACCCACTCGCCCGGCCCGTCGGTGACCTCGGGCAGGATGCGCCCCCGTGCCTCGACCAGGTGGAAGGCGAGTTCCTCCGCCCCGATCTCAGGATAGTGCTTGAGCAACGCGGAGGCCAGGCTCAGCAGTTCACCGAAACCCTCGACCCCGGAGAAGCCGCCGCCGACGACGGTGGCGGTGAGCAGCCGACGGCGTTCGGGCCCGTGGGGCAGGGTCGCCGCGCGGTCGAAGGAGGTGAGCAGCCGGTCGCGGATCGCCACGGCCTCCTCGACGTGCTTGAGCCCGTACGCCTGGTCGCTCAGTCCCGGGATCGGGAAGGTGCGTGTGACGGCTCCCGCGGTCATCACCAGTATGTCGTAGTGGAGGTCGAACGCCGGCCCGGACTGCGGCCGGACCGTCGCCGTGTGCGCGCTGTCGCGGATCTCGGTGACCGAACCCGCGATCAGGCGGGTGCGGTGCAGGTGCCGCCGGAGCGAGACCGCGGCATGACGGGCCTCCACCGACCCGGCGACCACCTCGGGCAGGAACGGCTGGTACGTCATGTAGGGGCGCGGGTCGACGACGGTGACCCGGGCCTCGTCCCGCCGCAACTTCTTCTCCAGGCCCCACGCGGTGTAGAAGCCCGCGTAACCGCCGCCCACGATCAGGATCTCACGCACGGTGTCCTCTGTTTCTCTTGGTTTCACCCTTCAAGACCGGCCGGCACCGCCCCGTGTGACAGCGCCGGGACCGGTCCCGGCGTCTGCGCCCGGCCGTCACACGTCGGCGTGCGCGCTCCAGTGCTTCTCGAGGATCTCCGCGACCTCCGCCGGGCGCTGGAGCACCGGCCAGTGGTTGCAGTCCATCTCGACCACCTCACTGGAATGCAGGGAGTCACCCAGCCGGCGCCCGAACTCGATCTGGCAGGCGGGGTCCCGGGCTCCCCAGAAGACGACGCACGGCGCGGACACCGCGGACAGCTCCGGCTCCCACTCCGCTCCCATGGTGAGCGCCGACCTGTACAGCCTGAGCACCGCGTCCTTCATCGGCTCGTCCACACGGCTCGCCATCTCCCTGGCCAGGTGGAGGGGTACGTCGAAGCCGGCCGCCACCTCCTCGGCGAAGGGCTCGGCACGCAGTTCGGCCATGTACCGGTCGCCCTGGATCCGGTCCTGCCAGATCCTGGCCAGCGGATGCCATACGTACCCGGCGTTGACCGGCCCGTTGCCTCCGGCCCAGGTGCGGACGAGGTCGGGGCGCAGGGAGGCGACGCGGAGGGTGAGGATGCAACCCCAGTCGTGCCCGACCAGGTCCACCGGCTCACCGACCCGCTCCAGTCGCCGCACGAGCCAGTCGACGTACTCCTCCTTGGTGGAACCGAAGCCGGCGGGGCGCTCGGCGCCGAAGCCGGGCAGGTCCCAGGCTTCCACGTCGGATCTGGTCAGATGACGGCGCACACCGTCCCACACATGGTGGGTGTCGGGAACGCCGTGGATCAGGATCGCGGGCATGGTGAACCCTTTCGTCGGTGGGACGAGGTCGCGTGCGGTCGGCGACATCTCATGGTGTCACACGGTTGTATCGTCCTTTCGTCTCACCGCCCCCTCCACCTCCGCCTCTGCCCCTCCACCTCCGCCCATGCCACGCCTCCGCCTCCGTTTCCGTCGCGCCTCCGCCTCCGTTTCCGACTCCGTTTCCGCCTCTGTCGCGGTCTCCTGTTGTCACATGATCCGCGCTTGTGCGGTCTGCTCTGCCGAGGGCACGGCCAGCCGACCGCGGTGGTGGCGTTGTGGTGCCGGTAGAGGAAGGACACCTCATGGGTGGAACCGGTGACACGACACCGCTCGCGGAGCTGCTGGACGAGCGACAGCATCTGATCGACGTCGCTCGCTGGATGCTGGGCGCCGGGACGACGGCCGAAGAGGCCGTCACCGAGACCTACCGGCGGTGGTACGGCCTGACCGACGCCGAGCGGTCGGGCATCAGCGATCCGCGTGTCTGGCTGACCAGGAACACGGGCACCATCTGTCTGGCGCGCCTGTCCGCACCCGCACGCCGACCGCCGGGCCCTGGCGGGGCGGGCGACGGCATCGGCACCGAGCCCGACCGGGCACTGTCGAAGGAGGTCAGCGACGTCCTGCTCAGCGCCCTGGACGCCCTCTCCCCTTCCGAACGGGCGGTCTTCGTGCTCAACGACGTCTTCGCCATGCCCCCTCGGACGGTCGCCGACATCGTCGGGCGGACCCCGCACGAGTGCGCCGAGCTGGCCGAGAGCGCCCGCCGCAGCCTGCGTGCCGACGGCGCGCGTCCCACCCCGTCGGACCAGCACGACAGGATCGTCCGCGCCGTCCGGCAGGCCTGCGTGCTCAACGACGCCCGGCACTTGGTGTCCCTGCTGTCCCGGCACGCCATCGCGTTCTTCGACGGCGGAGGCAAGATCCGTGCTCTGACCAGGCCGGTGCACGGCGACCAGCACGTCGCCCGGACCCTCCTCACGCTCCTCGCCCCGCGCCCCCGCACCGTCCTCCACCTCCAGGCGGCCAACGGTCGCACCGCGATCGTCGTGCGCCACCACGACCGGGTCGCCGCCGTGATCAGCTTCGACATCACCGACCAGCGCGTCACACACGTGTGGGCCGTGCTGAACCCCGACAAGCTGCGCGGGTGGAATCGCCCCCACCCGCCCGCCGACGGACACGGAGCGGTCGGGCACGTGTGAGGAGGCCGCCGGAAGGCGCCACCGGCCGGCGACTCGGTGCCCACTGTGCGCTCACCCGTTGCGCTTTCCACGTGTCAGTGGCAACAATTGTCAGGTGGACTTCCAT
This sequence comes from Streptomyces violaceoruber, assembly GCF_033406955.1. Taxonomy (NCBI): domain Bacteria; kingdom Bacillati; phylum Actinomycetota; class Actinomycetes; order Kitasatosporales; family Streptomycetaceae; genus Streptomyces; species Streptomyces violaceoruber. The sequence goes on from NZ_CP137734.1 coordinate 767,074, forward strand.
CACATCGCCACCACATCTTCATCACGGTGACCATGGGACCCACCCGATGACGACGTTCCAGCACTCCTTGAAGGAAAACATGGTTCCGGCATCTCGCTCGACACGCGACATCGAAGTGACGGCTGAGAGCCTCCAGGCCGATCTCAGCCGTCTGGAGCTGCAGAGGCGGGCGCTGGAGAGGGAACTGGCCGCCGTCGTCGCTCATCTCGACACCGTTCAACGGGCACTGGGCGCGCTGGAGGTCGTCATGGCGTCCCCCTCGGCGGCCCCGGCCTCCGAGGCCGGACCCGAGACCGCTCGCGAGACCACCGGCAGCGCTGCCCGGCGCCGCGTCCCAGGTCCCGCGCGGGCCGCGACCCGGCCGAGAGCCGGCACGGAGCGCACGTACGGCAGGCTGACCGAACAGATCCTGGAGTACTTCGCGGAGGTCGGCGACGCCGACGTGCGTGCCCGGGACGTGGCGGTGGCCTTGGGGCGGGCCACCGACAGCGGCAGCATCAACGCCGTCCGCAGCACGCTCGACCGGCTCGTCGGCACCTCGCGGGTCCGGCGCAGCGGTCGAGGCCTCTACCGCGCCGGATGATCCCGGCAGTTCCCTGCGGCCAAACGAGACTGGCCCCGGACGCCGACTCGCGGGGGATCGGTGGGCGCCCGGGGCACAGTACCCCCGCCAGGCTCTAAGTGGCAGGGGGCGTTCCCGGCGCCGTGTGTGGGGTGTCCAACCCAACGCCGTGAACACTGTGCAGAGTCTACCTCACTTTCACACGCTCCGAAGACACCGTCGTAGCCGTCTCCTTCGTGCTCCATAACAGTGTGCGTGCGAGTGTCTCACCGGCTGGACGAGAAGGCGCTTCCGGCGCTTCATACTGGTAGTCGTGAACGACCCGTGCGTGTCTCCGAACCTCTCCCCCTCAGCGGAGGAGTCCGCGCCGCGGCCCGCGGTCCAACCGTGCCCGGATCGTGGGGACAGTGTGGATGCCATGCTGCGTCAGTGGGAGGAACGCCGGCCGGGCGTGGACGTCTCCTCCAGCGAGGTACTCGCGCGACTGCTGCGCGCGGCCCGCCTGGCCGAGGAACTGTTCGAGGAGCGGCTGCGCCGTCAGCCCGGCAGGACCATCACCAACGTCGGGGACTTCGACCTGCTGCAGACCCTGCGCCGGGCGGCCCCCGGGCACGCCCTGACGCCGGGGCAACTGATGCGGCACCTCGTGGTCTCCTCGGCCGGTCTCAGCGGCCGCCTCAACCGGCTGGAGCGTGACGGCTGGATCGTCCGGACCGCGTCGCCCGACGACCGGCGGCGCTCGCTGGTCAGCCTGACGGTGCAGGGGCGGGAGGAGTTCGACCGCCGGCTGGAGGGCCACCTGGCTGTGGAGCGTGAGCTGCTGTCCGTGCTCGACGCGCGGGAGCGGGTCGTCGTCGTCGGCGCGTTGCGCAAACTGCTGCTCGTCCTCGAGGCGTCGGAGTGAGCCGGCGGACGCGGCGGGACCGAGCCGCTCAGCCCGCCGCCACCAGGACGAGGGCGACGAGCAGAACCATCACGGTCGCCGCGAGTACGGCCAGCGCCACGCGGGACATCCGGCGCAGCCGGGCGTAGCGTCTGGTGTGCCGCGCCTCCACCATCGTGATCTGCTCGGTGAGGTGATGGGCGATGGCGCGGGAGACCCTGATCTGCTCCTCGACGTACCACCACTCCAGGTCGGTCTTCTGTTCTTCGCTGAGTCCGGGCACGTGTGCGGCGAACTCCGCCGCGCGGTGGTGAGCGGCCCGGCGGTGGGAGTCCCAGTACAGGTAGTCCTGAATGACCGTCAGGCCGCGCTCGGCCTCGTCCTTCGCATCCATGGTGTGCTCCAGCCATCGGTGTGCCGCCTCATGCCCACGACGCCGCGGCCACCGCCTCGCGGGAGGCCACCGTGGTGGCGCCCGGGCGTGCGGCAGATCGTGTCACACCATCGTATCTCTCGCTCGCGAGAGAGGGGCCGGGGAGGCACCACTCGGCCTAGACGCAGTGCATAACAGTGTGATTACTCGTTGTGTTCTTCCTTGCGGGGTTTCCGCCTCTCACGGATCATGGGACGGCGTGAAGCACACGCATCGGCCGGGGACTCTCCCGCGCACACCCGAAGATCCCTCCGCCCCCCTGTCTCCCGGCACACACACGATCACCGTTCCACACGGTCCGGCCCGCGTCGCACTGCGCTACCACGTCGCAGGCTCGGGCCCCGTGTGCCTCGCCCATTCGGGCGGACCGGGCATCGGCTGGGAGTACCTGCGCATGCCCGGTCTCGAGGACTCCCTGACCATGGTCTACGTCGAACCGGTCGGCACGGGCGACTCCGGTCGGCTCCCGGATCCGCGCGACTACACCGTGGCCACGTACGCGCACTTCCTGCACGCCGTGGTCCAGCACCTGAACGTGCCACGGTTCGCCCTGCTCGGTCACTCCCACGGTGGTTTCGTGGCCCAGCGGTACGCCCTCGACCATCCCGCACAGGTCACCGCCCTCGTTCTCTACGACACCTCACCGGTCGCGGACGAGGAGTTCTGGTCGGCGGCAGTCGCCGCCATGGAACGGTTCGTGAAGGACCACGTCCAGGACCATCCGGAGGTCGCGGACTACGCCGCCACCCTCACCACGCGTCTCGGTCTGCTGGACGACGACGGCGCCACCGCCGTCCTGCGCACACTGATGCCGGCCTATCTCCACGACTACTGGGGCAGAGAAGCCGAGTTCGCGCCCGCTCGTCGGACGCTGCGCATGTACGCGTCCCCCTCCCTCGGGGAGGAACCTCCCTTCGACGTACGGGACGAACTGCCTCTCCTCACCCCACCGGCCCTGGTCCTGGCGGGCCGTCACGACTTCATCTGCGGGCCACGATGGGCCGCGCTGCTGCACGAGGGCCTGTTCAAGGCCGAGTTGACGGTCCTGGAGGAGGCCGGGCATCTCGCGCACCTCGAACAGCCCGCCCGGTTCGACGCCTGCGTCCTCGCGTTCCTCCAAGCCCAGGGAGTCGTCCGCGGACCCCGGAACCCATAGCTCCGGCGCCCGGTCTCCGGCTTACCCGTCGTCCGTCAGCGGCCGGTTCCTGACATCGCGTCACAAGTCCGGCCGCTGTCCGGTCTCACTGAGAAGACGGGCCGCACAGACGGTCCGTGGCACGTCGGAAAACAAGCATCTGAGATCCCAGTTCGGAGTAGGCATGCTCTCCAGTCAGTCGGCCCAGATCGTCCGCGACACGCTCCCCACCGTCGGAGCCTCGCTCGGCACGATCACCGACCTGTTCTACCGCCGCATGTTCGAGGAGCGTCCCGAGCTCCTGCGCGACCTGTTCAACCGCGCGAACCAGGCCAGCGGCGTCCAGCGCGAGGCACTGGCCGGTGCCGTCGCCGCCTTCGCGACCGCGCTCGTGAAGCACCCGGACGAGCGCCCCGACGCCGTACTCGGCCGCATCGCGAACAAGCACGCGTCACTGGGCATCACGTCCGACCAGTACACCCTCGTCGGCCGCCACCTCCTCGCGGCCGTCGCGGAGGTCCTCGGCGACGCCGTGACCCCGGCGGTGGCGGCCGCCTGGGACGAGGTGTACTGGCTCATGGCGAACGCCCTCATCGCCATGGAGGCGCGTCTGTACGCCCGGTCCGACGTCGAGGACGGCTCCGTGTGGCAGAGCATGGAGATCGTCGAACGCCACGAGGAGACCCCGGACACGGCCTCCTTCGTCCTGCGTCCCGCCGACGGCTCACCCACCCGCCCCTTCGTCCCCGGCCAGTACGTCAGCGTGCGGGCCGAACTGCCGGACGGAGCACACCAGATACGGCAGTACAGCCTCTCCAGCGCTCCCGGCGGCGGGACCTGGCGCTTCACCGTGAAGCGCGAGCGCTCCCTGGACGGGCAGGTGCCGGACGGGGAGGTCTCCACGTGGCTGCACACCCACGCCCGCCCCGGTGACGTCCTGCGGGTGTCCCTGCCCTTCGGTGACCTCCTGCTGCCCGAGGGCGACGGTCCGCTCCTGCTGGCCTCCGCGGGCATCGGTGTCACCCCCATGCTCGCCATGCTGGAGCATCTGGCCACCGCGGCGCCCGACCGTCCGGTGACCGTCGTCCACGCCGACCGCTCCCCCGCTCTCCACGCGCACCGGCTCGAACTCACCGCGCTCGTCGAGCGGCTGCCCCACGCCTCGCTGCACCTGTGGTACGAGGACACCGCGGACCACCCGGACGCCTCGGCGGACCACGTCAACGAGGGCTGGGCCGACCTCACGGGCCTGTCCCCGGTCCCCGGCACCACCGCGTTCCTGTGCGGGCCGCTGTCCTTCATGAAGGCCGTCCGCACCGACCTGCTCGCCCACGGGCTGAGCCCCAGGGCCATCCACTACGAGGTGTTCGGCCCCGATCTGTGGCTCAGCAAGTAGCAGCGCCGGCCGCCCGGCAGTGAGCGGGCGGGCGTCGGTCGGCTGCGCGGGGCGCCGGCCGTCGCCCGCGTACGGAAGCGGGAGCGGAGTCCGGCGCCCGCCCTCGGGGGTTCATGCGCTCGACGCGGTCGCGGTGAGTCCGGCGAGGGCGGGCTTCAGCTCGGTGCGCCGCTTGATGCCGAGCTTCACGAAGACCTTGCGCAGGTGGTACTCGACGGTGTGCGCGCTGATGAACAGGCGGGCGCCGATCTCCCGGTTCGTCAGTCCCTCGCGGGCCAGGCGCGCCACGTTCAGTTCCTGTTCGGTGAGCCGCGCCGCCGACCCCCGGGTGTGGACCCGCAGGGTCTCGCCGCTCGCGCGCAGTTCGTCCGCGGCGCGCTGGGCGAATCCGTTCAGTCCGCGGGCCGACAGCACCCGGTGGGCGGCGCGGAGCTGTTCGCGCGCTTCGGCGGGCCGTCCCTGGCGGTTGAGTGCCTCGCCGTACAGCAGGCGGCAACGCCCCACCCAGATCGGGATCCGCTCGTGCTCGAAGCGCTTTATCGCGTCGAGGAAGAGCCGCTCGGCGTCGTCCCCCGCCCGCAGTTGCGCCTCGGCCATCGCCAGGACGGCCAGCGCGTAGCTGGTGCCCACCGGCCGTGTGACGCCGGCCAGCTGTTCCAGTGCCTGCTCGGCGAGGGTGCGCTCGCCGGTGTGTGCGGCCGCTTCCACCAGTTCGAGCAGTGTGCGCATCGCGAGGTTCAGTTCGCGGGTGTACGGCAGTTCGCGCCGGCCGCTGGCCACCGCCTCGGCGAAGCGGCCCAGGCCGTTGTAGAGGACCGCCTCGGAGAAGTTGGCCGCGCTCAGCGCGTGTCCCTCGCCGCGGGCGAGCCCGTCGGCCCGGACCCGCTCGGCCAGGCGCTCCGCCTGGTCGGCCTGCCCCCGGTAGGCGGCGAGGAGGAGCCGTCCGTACGGCGGCAGCGGATTGCCGGTGACCTCCTTGATGGCGTCGATCTCGTCGCAGGAGGCTTCCGCCCCGTCCAGGTCGCCGTCGGTCATCCGCACGAGCATCAGCAGGCTCAGGGCGATCGGCAGTACGGTGACGACGCCTTCGGCACGGGCGAGTTCGACCTGCCGGTCGGCGAGCGCACGCAGGCCGGCGGGGTCCCACAGGTCCTGGGCGGCGCGGGAGGCGAACCACATCCAGTGCAGTTCGAGGGAGTCCGGCGCCTGCTCGAGGAAGGCGCGCTGCGCCCGTCGCAGGGTGGGAAGCGCCGCCGTCTGCCCTTCGGTGGCGAGCAGCGCCTGCCCGCGCAGGATCAGGTCCCGCGCCCGGTCGGTCTCGTCGGCGGCGGACGTGGCGCCGAGGATCGCGTGCGCGACGGCGGTCACCTGCTCGGCGTCACCGAGCCTGCCGCCGTAGGTCGCCGCCGCGAGCGCCTCGATGTAGGTGTCGCGGGCGAGGACCGGGTCGAGCCCTTCGAGTCCCCGTGCCGCGTCGAGCAGGTGCTGCGCCCCGCCGCGGTCACGCCGTAGCGCGTATCCGGCCCGCGCGCGCAGCCGCACCACGAGCGCCTCCTGCAGCGCGGTGAGGGGAAGGACGCGGGCGGACCCGAGCAGGCGCAGGGCCGCGTCCGACGCGCCCGCGTCGTGCTTGGCCTCGGCGGCCGCGATGAGTCGCTGCCCGCGGTGGAACGGCGAGGGCGTGAGCTCCGCCGCCCGCTCCAGAAACGCGCCGGCGGCCGCCGCTCCGCCGCGGGTTCGCGCACGCACGGCGGACTTCTCCAGGTCGGCGGCGACCTCCTCGTCCGGTTGCAGGGTCGCGCTGGCCCGGTGCCAGGCCCGGCGGTCCGGGTCGTGCTCGGCGCTGGTGACGTCCGCGAGAGCGGCGTGGACGCGACGCCGGTCCCCCGGTGACGCCGCCCGGTACACGGCCGACCGCACCAGCGGATGGCGGAAGCCGACACGGGTGCCGACGACGAACGCCTCGGCGTCCTTGGCCGCGTCGAAGGCTTCCGGCCCCAGTCCCAGCACCGCGCTGGCACGCCACAGCAGCCCCGGGTCGCCGGTGGGTTCGGCGGCCGCCAGCAGCAGCAGGAGGCGCGCCGGTGCGGGCAGCGGGGCGAGCTGGACGACCAGGCTCTGCTCGATGCGACTTTCCAGCGGCAGGGAACCCGTCAGGGTGAAACCGCCGGCGATCTGGGCCGGGCTCAGGGCCCGGGGCAGTTCACGCAGGGCGAGGGGATTGCCGCGGGCCTCCGCGATCAACTGGTCGCGGACCCGCAGGTCGAGACCACCGGGTACGGCCAGGCGCAGGAGTTCACACGCGTCCTCGTGACCGAGCCCTTCGAGGATCATGTGGGGCAGGCCCGCGAACACCGGGTCGGGCTGCCGCATGGCGAGCACCAGGGCGATGCCCTCCGCGTCCAGACGCCGGGCCGCGAAGGCGAGGGCACGCGCGGACGCCTGGTCGAGCCACTGTGCGTCGTCGACGACGCACAGCAGTGCCTGCTCCTCGGCGGCCTCGGTCAGCAGCCCCAGCAGGGCCAGTCCCACGAGGAACGGGCTCGGCGCGGCCGCGCTGCGCAGGCCGAACGCCACCTCGATCGCTTCCTGCTGCGGGGCCGGCAACCGGGCGGCGGAACCCATCATGTGTCTGCAGAGCTGCTGGAGGCCGGCGTAGGCAAGTTCCATCTCGGACTGGGAGGCGACGACGCGCTCGGTGCGGACGTGTGCGGCGGCCCGTGCCGTGAGGTGGTCCAGGAGCGCCGTCTTGCCGACACCGGCCTCACCGGAGACGACCAGTGCACCGGCGCGGCCGCCTCGGGCACGGCTCACCAGCGCTTCCAGTTCCGCCAACTCGACGTGTCGTCCCCGCAAGGGCGCGATGTCAGGCACCATGTCCGCCTTCGCCGGGAAGTACCGCTCCGCCATGTCATTCGTCCACGCATTCTATCGGAGCGTCGACCTGATCCGCCGAGCGTCGCGGTGCCGTGCGCGGTGGGCATCGACCGTCCGTCTCAGCGGGCGTGTCACCGAAGAGAGGACATGGCTCAGTTCCTGGAATCGAAGAGTGATGTCGACGGGTTCGGTCACCGTGACAAAGAGCTGTACCGTGCCCTCCCGCCCGCACCGCCCGCACCGCCCTCACCGACGGCCCCAGGCCCCGGCCCGATGCGCGATCGAGCGGGACGACGAGGCGGTCGCAGGGCGGGGCAGGGAGGTGTGGCCCTGCGCGGGAGGATCGCCGCCCACCAGCAGCCCGATCGTGCTCATCCGGGACAAGCTTGACGTCCACAAGGCCGCCGGCCTGCGGAAGCTCACCGAAGCCCGGGCTGCGGGTGGCGTGGACAGATGGGCCTTGCGCTCGGCGGACCCGGCGGCTTCGGCGGCAGGGCGGGAACCGGTGCTGATCGGATTGACGAAGAGGGGACGGAATCAACCGTTTCCGCCCCCCCTTCACTGGCGAACCGCCGGCCGGGTAAACGGAGCGGCTGTTCAAGAAGCAAAGGGAATCCGGGTGTCTGTACAATAGGTGCTCGCCGTGCCGTACGACACATGGCTGTCGTACGGCAATGCGCCCACGAGGAGGACGAAGGCGCGAGAACCGGTGACGATCACGCCGCTGGTTGGTCCCATCCTCACCTTTGCCCGTTGATTGCGCGGAGGTATTTGTCCACGTCTTCCCAGCTGGCCAGGACGAAGAAGTAGACCCCGCTGCCGAAGACGGCTGGGGTTGGCGGTGGTCCGCTGACCAACTGCTGGACCCAGCGGGACATTTGACCCCAAGCGGTCCGCAACGCCTGCATTGTCGGAGTCACGACGACGCTCGGGTTGGCGAAGCGGCGGAAAGCTGCTTCGAAATGATCACGGAACATGGGGAACCGTGCCGCCTCCGCGAATGCGCCGATCATGATGAGCATGGCCCGCGCAATGCTTCCTCGGTAGGCGCCCGTGGCCGCCGCGGGGTTCGGGGTCCTGGCCAGAGCTTCCATGTTCGTCTGGATGGCGTAGATGCCGATCGTGGTCGGTTCCGTCTCCGCTCCGGGCAGGGTGTTCACGAGGCTGGTGTAGGACCCCGCGAAAGGCAGGGTCGTCACAGGGGCTCCCCGAACCTCTCGTCCGACTTCCTCTCTGGCATTGGCAGATGCATCCGAGAAGAGATACGCCTGCCCGGTCCGGGACTTGAAGCCCACAAGGTAGAGATTCGACGCGTTGAAGTACAAGGTCGTCTGGTGAACCCAGTCGGCGTTGTAGAGGTTGAGAGCTACGAGCCCGGCATTCTGGCCCTGCCCCATGGTCTCGTAGATGTTGTTGCCGTGGATGAGGTGGCCGGCGCCCCTGCGAAGTTGCTGTACGACAGACCTGTAGTGAGGGACGTTGTCGATTTCCGGGTCGATGTGGAAATCAATGTATGTTGTCTGCCTGTTGGGCGTATCGGCTGCAGCTCTGGGGACGTTCAACCCTAATAGGATCATGAGAGCTGCGAGCGTGGCGACTGCTGAACGCAGCGCGAAGCTGCGCTCACCGTTGATTGACAGCACTTGTGCTTCCTCTCGGACCTATCTGATCGGCATCGTCGGAGTGCCGAAGACTTGTTGCTCATCGGTAGAGACCGCGTAGGCCCACCCGATGTGACTGGCAGGCTCGCCAGAAACACGTCACCGCCCCCAGGACCTGGCCGCCACCGGGAAGGACCTGCGGAGCGACTTCGACTACTCCGCCCACTTCCCCGAGTGGTGGGAACGCGACCTCGAGGCGATGGCCGCCGAGGACCTCGACCATCCGAGCGTCGTCTTCTGCAGCCTTGGCAACGAGATCCCCGGAGAAGTCGTTCGCGGCACTCGACGTCGCCGGTATGAATTACGGCGAGTCCCGCTGCGCCCTGGACCAGGACCTCTTCCCTGACCGCGTCATCGTCGGTACCGAGACCTGCCCGGCCGGGCTCGTCCTCACGCGGAGCGATCGATGCCTTGAACGTGGACGGTGGGATCCAGGGCTCGCAGACTGCACCGCCCCGGGATCATCCTCAGGTAGGAGAACAGCATCGTCGTTCCGCACGAGAACGGCCCCCTCCCTGCTGCCCAGCCATGAGGACCAGGTCACAGCACCGGCACGATGCTCCAGCAGCCGGCACAACGGCAGCCTTGGTACCTACCTGAGCACAGACCTTGGAGAGACCTTTCTCGTGGCTACCTTCCTGTACCGACTGGGCCGGACCGCCTTCCGGCGGCGCTGGCTCGTGACCTTGTTGTGGGTGGTGGTCCTCGGTGGTGTCGGTCTCGGCGCCGCCAAGGCGCCGGCCGCCGGTGACGACGGCACGTCGTTCATGCCCGGCATCGAGGCCCAAAAGGCGTTCGACCTGATCGGTGAGCGATTCCCCGGTTCGGACGCCAACGGTGCGAACGCACGCGTGGTCTTCATCGCTCCCGACGGGGAGAAGGTGACGGCCGGCGACTACCGCATGGCCGTCGACGAGCTGGTGTCCACGGTCGCCGAGGGCGCCCAGGTGGACAGCGCCGTCGACCCCTTCAAGGCCGACGCGGTCAGCAAGGACGCCTCGACCGCGTACGCCACGGTCAACTACAAGGTCAAGGCCGACGACCTGACCGACGCCAGCAAGGACGGCCTCGAGAAGGCCGTCGACCAGGCCCGCGGATCGGGGCTCACGGTAGAGGTGGGCGGCACCGCTCTCGCCTCACAGCCCGCCGCGGGAGGCTCGGCCGAGGCCATCGGCATCGCCCTCGCCGCCGTCGTCCTGCTGATCACCTTCGGGTCCCTGGCCGCGGCCGGGCTGCCGCTGCTCACCGCCGTCATCGGCGTCGGTGTCAGCATGTGCGCGATCCTCGCTCTTGGCAGCACCCTGGGGCTGACCATGACCACCGGCACTCTCGCCTCGATGCTCGGACTCGCGGTCGGCATCGACTACGCCCTCTTCGTGGTCTCCCGCTACCGCGAGGAACGCGCGAACGGGCACGCCCCGCGGGAAGCGGCGGGCCTGGCGGTCGGCACGGCCGGCTCCGCCGTGGTCTTCGCCGGTCTGACGGTGATCATCGCGCTCGTCGGCTTGACGGTGATCGGCGTGCCGATGCTGACCAAGATGGGCCTGTGCGCCGCCGGAGCGGTCGCCATCGCGGTCCTGGTCGCCCTGACCCTGGTCCCCGCGCTGCTCGGCATGTGGCCGAACGCCGTCCTCTCCCGCAGGGTCCGCAAGTTCCGCGAGGCGGACAAGCGGGACGGCAACGCCAAGCACCACTCCGAGACCCCCGACAACGGCGGCACACGTTGGGCCCGCTTTGTGATGAGGCGGCCGGTGGCGGTTCTCGTCCTGGGTGTGGCGGTTCTGGGGGTCCTGGCGCTGCCCGCCACCCACTTGGAGATGGGCATGCCCGGTGACGAGGCGAAGCCCACGTCGACAACGGAGCGGCGGGCCTACGACGCGCTGGCCGACGGCTTCGGGGCGGGCTTCAACGGACCACTGACCGTCGTCGCCGACGTCAAGGACGCCACGGACCCTCAGGCGGCCGCAGCAACAATGGCCGAGCAGATCAAGGACACTGACGGCGTTGTGTCCGTCACGCCCCCGCAGTTCAACGAGGCCGGGGACACCGCACTGTTCTCCGCTGTCCCGGCCACCGGCCCCAACACGGAGGCCACGAAGGAGATCGTCCAGATCATCCGGGCGGAGCGTCCCGGTCTGGAGGCGGACACGGGCGCGACCTTCGAGGTCACCGGCAGCACCGCGATGAACATCGACGTCGCACAGGCACTGCAGGACGCCCTGGTGCCCTACCTGGCCGTCATCGTCCTCTTGTCCCTGCTGCTGCTTCTGATCGTCTTCCGCTCGATCCTTGTCCCCGTCAAGGCGGCCCTGGGGTTCCTGCTGTCGGTACTCGCCTCGCTCGGTACGGTCGTCGCGGTCTTCCAGTGGGGCTGGGGCGCCGAGCTGCTGGGTGTGGAGCAGACCGGCCCGATCATGAGTCTCATGCCGATCTTCCTGGTGGGCATCGTGTTCGGCCTGGCGATGGACTACGAGGTCTTCCTCGTCGCCCGCATGCGCGAGGCGTACGTCCACGGTGAGCGCCCCGGCCAAGCCGTCGTGACCGGCTTCCGGCACAGCGCCCGCGTGGTCGCCGCCGCGGCCGTGATCATGATGGCGGTCTTCTCCGGCTTCATCGGTTCCGGCGAGTCCATGATCAAGACGATCGGGTTCGGCCTCGCCGTCGCCGTCCTCTTCGACGCCTTCGTGGTCCGTATGGCCCTGGTGCCCGCCGTGCTCGCCCTCCTGGGCGAGAAGGCCTGGTGGCTGCCCCGGTGGCTCGACAGGGTGCTTCCCAGGGTCGATGTCGAAGGCACGGCTCTCACCTCACAGACGCGTCCCTCCGCTTCGGTCGACGTCGAAGAGCACGCTCAGGAGCCGGCCCGCACTCTCTGACACAGAGTGCAGTCATACGCGCCGCGGTTCCGTTCGACGGTGCCGCGGCGCGTCTGTCACCCTGAACCGGCAGTCTCACCTCGGAGTATGACGATGAGTGCACGATGGCGGAACCGCATCACGGACCGCCCCCACACGGTCGAGACCCTGACCATGGGTCTGCTGCTCGCCTTCACCCTGGGCGGCGTCATCCTCACCCGGGCCGTCGCCGTCGAGGAGCCGGTCGAATTCTGGCCCGGCCTCGCACTGTCCGTCCTCGCCTGCGCGGCACTGCTTCGCCGCCGCAGCCGCCCTCTTCTGGTCCTCCTGGTGACCACGGGTTGCGTCATCGCGGAGGGGTTTCTGGGGTACCTCCTGACGCCGCTGCTCATGGGGCCGATGCTGGTCGCGCAGTACACCGTGAGTCTGCGTCCCGATCGCAGGACCACCTGGTCCAGCGCTCTCGCGGCCGCGGCCGGGATCGCCTGCACCGGCTTCGTCGTCACGGACGCGCACGAGTGGATCATCGGCTTGGTCAATCCGGCGGCCTGGGTCCTGATGGCCGCCCTCTTCGGGAGCTACGTGCGCGTCCGCCGCGAGTACGCCATGGCCCGCGCGGAGCATGCTGCCCAGGAGCGGGACGAGGAGGCGCGGCGACGGGTGATCCACGAGCGCATGCGCATCGCCCGGGAGCTGCACGACGTGGTCGCCCATCATCTCGCGCTGGCCAACGCCCAGGCCGGCACCGCCGCACATCTGGCCCGGACCCACCCCGACCAGGCCATCGTCATGATCGAGAAGTTGCCGGACGTAACCGCCTCTGCGCTTCGCGAGCTCAAGGCCACCGTCGGGCTGCTGCGTCAGGAGACCGACGCCAAGGAACTGGCTCCCGCGCCGGGCCTCGAACAATTGCCACGCCTGGTCGAGACATGCGCGTCCGCGGGTCTCGACGTCACCATCACCACCGAGGGACGACCACACGCGCTCACGCCCGGCCTGAACCTCACGGCCTACCGGATCGTCCAAGAGGCGCTTACCAACGTGACAAAGCACGCTGCCACACCCTCCGCACGGGTACGGCTGATCTACACCCCCCACTACCTCACACTCACCGTCACCAACGACATCGGCTCACGTCCCACATCCGCTGCGGACATCCACGGCCGTGGTCGTGGCTTCGGGCTGCTCGGCATGCGCGAGCGGGCTCTGTCAGCGGGCGGAACCTTTCACGCCGGCCCACGGCCCGGAGGCGGATTCGAAGTCGCCTGCTCCCTCCCCCTTCCCCGCTCCGAGGAAAGCACCTCATGACCATCCGCGTTCTGCTCGCAGACGACCAGGCGCTGCTCCGCGCCACCTTCCGCATCCTCATCGACTCCGACCCCCATATGACCGTCGTGGCTGAGGCAGCCGACGGGCAGGAAGCTGTGGCACTCACTCTCGAGCACCGTCCTGACGTCGTCCTCATGGACATTCGCATGCCCGGCACCGACGGACTGGCGGCCACGGCCGGCATCTGCGCCCGCACGGACCTGTCGGGCACCCGGGTCCTGATCCTCACCACGTTCGAGGACGACGAGAACGTCGCCCTCGCACTCCGGTCCGGGGCCAGCGGGTTCCTCGGCAAGGACGTCGGCCCCGATGTCCTGCTGGCAGGCATCCGTACCGTGGCGGCGGGAGACTCCCTGCTCTCGCCTACGGCCACCCGGGCATTGATCACCCGCTTCCTGGCCTCACCGACCGACGACGTGCCCCTCGCCGCGCCGGAGCGTCTCGCCCTGCTCACCGAGCGGGAACGGGAGGTCATGGCGCTGGCCGCGCTGGGCAAGTCGAACCAGGAGATCGCCGACCACCTGGTCGTCAGTCCCCTGACCGTGCGCAGCCACGTCTCCCGTGCGATGACGAAGCTCAACGCCCGCGACCGTGCCCAACTGGTCGTGATCGCCTACCAGAGCGGCCTTGTCCGACCCAACCTCGGCAGTTGACACGAGATCGACGCGAAGGGGGCGGCCGCCCGGGCCGCGAGGGTGAACACTCGGGATACTGAACCTTGCTCGCAGACAAGCGTCATGCCGGCAGACCACCACTGACGTGGATCGGCTGTCGTGATGAGCGGCAATGACGCCGACGCGTGGGCCGCGATTCAGTCTGCCGTGAACCGACCTCTTGGTCGACGAGAACGCGCGAAGGCATTGGTCGGCTCGCACCGGCTGCTGGACGGTGCGAGCGAGGAGGTCGTGTCGACGGACTGGACGACATGAAGCCGGTGACGAGCCACCCTGCGACGGTGCGTGACCTGTGCGGCGGACCGCTCGCCCGGGATGGCCGTCCATGCGGGCCTCGTCACGCGAGCCCGTTGCACGCGGCGCTCGGCCCCGCAGGCCAGGGCTCGAACCCTCCCCGACAACCACACTTGACCTGGAGCGCGCTCCAGATCCGAGCATGGGGACATGAACATCACAGACCCCCAGATCGTCCTTGGAACGATGGACTTCGGCACCCGCGTCGACCCCGGCCAAGCCTTCGCGATCCTCGACTCCTTCGTCGCCGGCGGCGGCGTCTGGCTCGACACCGCGAACTGCTACTCCTTCTGGACCGACCCAAGTGGCGTCGGCGGCGCCAGCGAGCGCCTCATCGGCGAGTGGCTGCGGGCGCGACCGAGCGCGCGCGACGCGGTGCGGATCGCGACGAAGGTCCGGCAGAACCCGCTTGTCCCGCATTCCTGGCCGGCAAGTGCCGAAGGGCTTTCCGCCCGCGCCGTCCACGCCGGCGTGGAGGAGAGCCTGGGCCGTCTCGGAATCGATCACGTCGATCTCCTCTGGGCTCACGCCGAGGACCGCACCGTGCCGCTGGAGGAGACGGTCGGCGCCTTCGGCGAGCTGGTCGCGAAGGGAGTGGCTCTACGGGTCGGGGCTGCGAATCATGCTGCCTGGCGCGTCGAGCGCGCCCGGTCACTCGCCCGGGAGCAGGGCGTTGAACCGTGGACCGCCCTGCAACTGCGCCACTCACTCGTTCAGCCACGCCCGCTCACCCCCCTGGCGGAGAGCGGCCATCGCCTGCTCGCTGACGAGGACCTGGACCTCGCGCAATCGGAAGGGCTCACCATGTGGTCGTACAGCTCGCTGATGTGGGGTTCCTACGTGCGCGCGGACAAGCCGCTTCCGCAGACTTATGATCATCCCGGTACCACCCGGGTGCTCTCGGTCCTGGACGACGTGGCCGGCGAGCTGGCGGCCACGAGGAACCAGGTCGTCCTCGCATGGCTGATGCGCCGGGGGATCGACCCCATCGTCGGCGTGAGCCGGGTGGAGCAGATCGAGGAGGCACTCGCCGCACGCCGTGTGCGGCTCGGCGACGAGCACCTGGCGCGCTTCGCCGAGGCGCGGTAGCGGCGGTCACAAAAGGAGTCCCATGACCACCCTCACCCCGGCCGCGGCCGCCGACCGCACCGGCGTCTCCATCGACACGCTGCGCTACTACGAGCGCGAAGGGCTCATCGGCCCTGTCCGGCGTTCCACCGGCGGGCGCCGGGAGTACACGGAGGAAGACGTCTTCTGGATCGGCCTGGTCACGTGCTTCCGCGAGGCCGGCCTCGGCATCGCGGACCTGCGGGGGTTCGTCGCCATCCTGCGCGGCGAGCACTCTCCGCAGGACCGGGTCGCCTTCCTTCGCGAGCGCCGTACCGCCCTGGAACAGCGGGTGGCGGCACTGTGCCGGGCCATGGAGGTCCTCGACGACAAGATCGCCTACTACAGCTGAGCGCCGGGGGCTCCGCACTCAGCTCGTGCCCTACCCATCGCCCTCGATGGCTCGGATCCTTGGCCGGGCAAGTGATCGTCTGGCTGGTGCGGGCAGGCTGCCTTCAGGTCGTGACCGTGGAGGTGAGCATTCACACCCGGTGCCACGACCGCTGACGTCACCCGTCACACCATCATCCCAGAACACCAACTGCCTGGATCAGATGCTCTCTCAGCGGCCGTGGCAGCTCGGGGGCAGCGGCACGTGGTTCGGACAGTACGCTCGCGACCTGAACGACTCCCACGGCTCGGCCCGTTGCCACCTGGTCGAGCGTTTCCTCGTACGTGGTGTCCAGTGGGTCGGCGTTGAAGCAGCCGCGCTCATCCATCTCCGTGTATTTACGCAGGGCGGTTCGCCAGCCGGAATTGGCGGAGGTTTCCTTGCCTAGTTCCATGTCGCGGTCGAAGTCTGGTGATCATCTCCGGCTGTCGGAGAGAGACGTCGAGCGCGAACGCACCGACGGACCCCGTCCGAGCATGCGTCTTACTGGGCGGCCCTGCCCACCCCCACCGTCATTCACGTTACGTATGGTTTCCATCCGTCCCGTGGATGACGCCCTCCGCGAGCGGGCGGCGGTCTCGCGCAGCCAGATGTGGGCCGCGTCGTGGGTGTGGACCGGGTGCCATCACAACGCCTCGCTCAGCGGCACCGCCTCGTAGGGCGGCTCCACCACGCGTACGCGGCGAGCGGGGCGAGGAGGTGTGCAAATCCACATCGCCATGACCGACCTCATGGCCCGCCGCCTCACCGGCGAGAACACCATCTCCTGGCGCGACCCGGCACCGCAGACCAAACAGATGATTTCGGGATGAAACAACGGGAGAAAACGACCTCTAAGCAGGACTTCTCCGTTATCCCGACCGGTGCGATCTGAACATCGACGTGCGCACCGCGCCCGGCTTCGAGGCCATGACGCCGCGACGCTTGCCCGCGAGGGCGTCGCCGAGCGGGATGCGGAGCTGCCCGTCCCGAAGCCGTCCAAGGTCGCCCCCATCGCAGTGTGGCCGCCGCTTCCGCTCCCGCCTCGCCGGACTCCCCAGGAGTACGGCGTCTACCAGCGGGCCGTGCTCAATGTCCTGGGCGCTGACGTGCCATACCCGTTCGAGTTCTCTCCAGGATCCCTTCCCAACACGTACGGGGAGCGCACGGCCCGCGCCATCCGGGACGCCGGCAATGAGGCGATCTTCCACCCGACCGACGTGAGCGACGAAGAGCCTTGGGCCGCCGCGGTGGACGTCGTTCGCAGCGCCTACGGCCCCGTCTCCGCTCTCGTCTCCGATGCCTACGCCGTGCGCGTCGCCCCCCGCCCACGACACCACACTCGATCAATGGAACCAGCAACTCGGCGTCACGCTGACGGGCGCCTTCCTCGGCTTCCGTGCCTGCTTGGACGATCAGCGTGCCACTCGCGGCAGCGCCGTCCGGACTTGGAAGCGACGGGCGAAGGAAACAAGGTCAGGTGATCACCGGCACGGGACTCCGTCGGTGCCAGCCGGTGCGGGTGGGTACCGGGATAGAATCCCGGCGCCCGACGGTGCTCGGCAGGACGCGTCGGGGCAACCGCTCTCCCCGTAAGGACCAGGCATGACCGTCGTTGAACCGACTCCCGGTGCCGACCGGGTCAGCATCCAACGGCTGCGCCGCCGTTTGGAAAGGCTGATCGGTGTCGCCGCCACCGAGGGGAACGAACTCGTCGCGCTGCGCAACGGCGACGAGATCTTCCCCGCCATGCTGGGGGCGATCCGGGCGGCCGAGCACACGATCGACATGATGACGTTCGTGTACTGGCGCGGGCAGATAGCCCGCGACTTCGCCGCCGCTCTCGCCGACCGGGCCCGGTCGGGAGTACGGGTCCGGCTGCTGCTGGACGGCTTCGGCGCCAAGGAGATCGAACAGGACCTGCTGGACGCTATGGAGGCCGCGGGAGTACAGATCGCCTGGTTCCGTAAACCGCTGTGGCTGTCGCCGTTCAAGCAGAACCACCGCTGCCACCGCAAGGCCCTCGTCATTGACGAGCACACTGCCTTCACCGGAGGCGTCGGCATCGCCGAGGAGTGGTGCGGCGACGCCCGCGGCCCCGGCGAGTGGCGCGACACCCACGTCCAGGTGCGCGGCCCGGCCGTGGACGGCGTCGCCGCCGCCTTCGCCCAGAACTGGGCCGAGTGCCACGACGAGTTGTACGACGACCGGGACCGGTTCTCCGATCACACCCAGCCCGGCACATCCATCGTCCAGGTGGTGCGCGGTTCGGCCAGCTTCGGTTGGCAGGACATGCAGACCCTCATCCGCGTCATGCTCACCTCCGCGGAGCACCGCTTCCGCCTGGCGACCGCCTACTTCGCCCCGGATACATACTTCATCGACCTGCTCTGCGCCACCGCCCGGCGCGGTGTCACGGTGGAGATCCTGCTCCCCGGCCCGCATACGGACCAGCGGGCCTGCCAACTGGCCGGCCAGTACCACTACACCCGTTTGCTGGACGCCGGGGTGTCAATTCGCGAGTACCAGCCGACCATGATGCACGCCAAGATCATCACCGTGGACGGTCTGGCCGCCCTGATCGGGTCCACCAACTTCAACCGGCGCTCCATGGACCACGACGAGGAGATCATGCTCGCCGTCCTGGACCAGGAGTTCACCAACGGCCTGGACCGGGACTTCGACGCCGACCTGGAACGCAGCACCGCCATCGAGCCGACCCACTGGAAGCGCCGCGCCCCCCTGCGACGCCTCCGGGAGACGGCCGTCCTGCCCCTGCGCCGGTTCCTGTGAACTGACAGCGCGGGCCCACGCGGAACCCAACTGTGAGTGAAGCGCCCGGACTCGGGGGTGGGCGTGGCCTACGAGTTGGTGCGTGATAGCGGGTGAGGTGTCGTGCCAGGCGGATGGCATGATCCCGCTGTGGCGATCATGGTCAATCGGGCAGTGCTGGCGCATCGGCGGTTCACGGGGCTCTCGGTCTCATCTTGCTTGTCTGGTCGAAGAGTTGGCCGAGCCTTGGCAGGCCGGGGTCGAAGGTCGTCGCCATGTGACGCGGGGCGGGGCCAGGAAGCGGGCCGCGGGTGCCGGCGCCAGCCATCAGTTGGTGTTCGTCGACAGGCTGGTGGCCACGCTGATCCATCTGAGGCACGACCTGCCGCGCTCAGTGCTGGGCCTGCTGTTCGGCGTCGACCGGTCCACGGTCACCCGGGCGATCGGAGAAGGGCGCGCGCTCCTGGCGGAGCGGGGGTGCGCGGTTCCCGACCGTCCCGGCCTGCGGCTGCGGACGCTGACGGATGTGTTTGCCTATGCCCAGGCTGAAGGCGTCGAGCTGCGTCTGGACGCCACCGAGATCCAGGTCCGCCGGCCACCGGCCGGCCTCGGCGGACGCCGTGCCTTCGTCTCGGGCAAGAAGAAGCAGAACACGATGAAGGCCACCGTGGTTGCCGACCGGCGCGGCCGCACGTTATGGACCGATGCCCTGCGACCTGGGCGTATGCACGACGCGACGGCCGCACGCAACGAAGGCATCGCCGTCTGCTTCCGGCACTTCCCCGACGTCGAGGTCCTCCTGGACGACGGCTATCTCGGCCTGAGCCGCGACCACCGTGGCCAAGCCATCACACCGCCCAGAAAACCGCGGCCGGGAGCACTGCCCGGCAGGGTCGAGCAGTGGGAACGGGACCGCCACGGGCACTCCTCCGACCGCATCACCGTCGAACACGCTCTTGCCGATCACAAACGCTGGAAGCAACTGACCCGCTGGACCCACCGCCGCGACCGCCTGCCCGACACTTACCGCGCCATCGCCGGCCCCGTCTCCGACCGCACCGCCAACGCCTGACAACCGGCCACGGCAAGGCCGAACACGCCGCACCCGCTGTCACGCACCAACTCGTTATTACTGCAACGGTGTCTGGCCGGCGGTTCCGGAGTACTGCCTTTGCACCCCGGCCGACCGCAGGCCTTCTTCAGGAAGCCGGTGTCGTCGACGATGAGCACGGCGTCTCGGTCGCCTAGGTGTTCCACGACGTAGTCGCGGACGTCGTCCAGGACCTCGTCCGCGTCCCACTCGATCCGGTTCAGCATCCGCTTGGATCCGGTCCGGGCCGCCACGACCGACCTCCTCGGCCAGCGTCCAGCCGTTCTTGCGCTCCAGCGGAGCAATCAGTCCCCGCATGTAGGCAAGAGCTGACTCGCGCGGCTCCGACCTGTTGAAGCGGTGCACGAACCGCTCATGCAGAGAAGCCAGTTCACCCGCCCACGATCCGACATCAGCAAGGTCCCCACCCATAACCACACCAACGACCGACCTGGCCAACAGTCACGACAGACACCGTTGCAGTATTGGACCGTGTTTTACGTGGTGAGACGTCGTTGAACCCGGCATAGGGCGGGGTACGTGAAGTTGGATTGTTCCGGACGGCCTGTGGGAGACCGCGAAGCCGCTGATCCCTCCGTCGAAGGTGCGGCCGCGGGGCGGCGGGACGCAGGACACGCCTGACGAGACGCTCTTCGCGGCCATCATCTACGTGTTGGTCAGTGGCTGCGCCTGGCACGCTTTGCCGCCCTGTTTCGGCACATCGAAGTCGACCGCCCACCGCCGGTTCCTGATCTGGTCGAGAGCTGGCGTCCGGGGCCGCCTCCACGAAGCCGTGCTGCACCGTCTCGACGACGCCGGCCTCATCGACGTCACCCGCGCCGTCCTCGACACCGCCCATGTCAGGGCCAGAAGGGGGGCGAACACACAGGTCCGAGCCCCGTGGACCACGTCACCGCCACCGGCACCCGGTGAGGGGCTGTGGTGGTGGCCATCTCGCGGACGAGCGGGTACATCATCATGACGACAGGTTCGCCTGCGACGGATACCGCACCCGGCGCCCTCCTCTGCGTGGCGCGCGGCAGCCACCTGGACAGCGTGATCGGTGGACGCCGAAGGCGGCGGCGATCTGTTCTGGCGAGACGCCGGCTCGCGGCTGCGCGTGACCCGCACGACGTTCTTGGTGGAACTTCTTCGGCTACCCGCTTGGGCACTCCGGGCCGCCTCGCAGCAAACCAGGTCTGGCATCACCTGTCCGTGTAGCAGTCCCACGCCATCACACGGTGCGTGCGCTGGGCACATGGTTCTGCCAACCGGCCTGAGCAGCGCATTAACGGTCGTCTCAGGTTCGCTCAGTAGGAAGTGCGCATCCGCAAAAGGGATGCAATTCGCATGTAGGAGGCTAGTGATGGCAGTCAATGCAGCGCCGTCCGGGAAAGCGCCGGCCGGTCGCTTGGCAGGCCGGTGGGTGCCATGGTTGGTGATAGGCCTGTGGCTGGTGCTGGCTGCGGGCATGGTGCCGCTGAGCGGGAAGTTGAGTTCGGTCACCACCGACAGCGCCGTGGACACGCTGCCGGCCGGTGCCGAGTCCACCAAGGTGGCGGCGCTGGACGACAGTCTCCCCGGTGGTGAGGACAGCACGTTCGTCTTCGTGTACCACCGGGCCGAGGGGCTGACGGCCGCCGACCGCACGGCGGTTCAGCGTCACTACGACACCCTTGCCAAGCGATACCCGGCGAAGACGACGGAGGCGGGCGACGAGGACGACGAAGGCTCACCGACGAGCCTTTCCACCGACCGCAAGGCGATGACCTTCACCCTCGATGTGAGCTCGGTCTACGGCCCACCGGAGGAGCTCGTCGGCCCGTTGCGTGACGCCGCGAAGGACCGCCCCTCCGGGCTGGAACTCGAGGTGACGGGACCGGGCGCGATCGACGGTGACATGGATGCCGTTTTCGACGGCATAGACGAGCAGGTCCTCCTCACCACCATCGCCGTCGTCACGCTCCTGCTGATCCTTACCTATCGCAGCCCGGTGTTGTGGATCATCCCGCTGGTGGCCGTCGGTGCGGCCGCACTGACCTCGATGGGGACCGTATACCTGCTCGTCAAGGGCTTCGGCATCGTGGTCAACGACCAGAACTCGGCGCTGCTGACGATTTTGGTGTTCGGCGTGGGAACGGACTACGCGCTGTTGCTCATCGCCCGATATCGAGAGGCACTGCACCACCATGAGAACGTCCGGGGCGCGATGGTCCACGCGCTGCGTGGCGCGGCGCCGGCCATCGTCGCGTCCGCGGCCACCGTCGTCTCGGGTCTGCTGTGTCTGCTCGTCGCGGACCTGAACAGCACCAGTGGGTTGGGTCCGATCGGTGCGGCCGGCATCCTGTGCGCGCTGGTGGCCATGCTGACGCTGTTCCCGGCGGTGCTCGTGGTGCTCGGCAGGCGGATCTTCTGGCCGGCCGTCCCGCGGTTCAGCACGGCCGTGGAGGAGAAGCCGGGGCTGTGGGGACGGCTCGGCACCGCCATCAACCGCCGCCGGTGGGTGGCGACGCTCGGCTCGTTCGGAGTCCTCGGCGTGCTCGCCCTGGGGCTGGCGGGCAACACTACCGCCTTGCGGGAACAGGACCAGTTCCTGTCCGTGCCGGAGTCGGTCACCGGCTTCACCGTTCTGCGCGAGCACTTCCCGGAGCTCGGCGGCCAGCCGCTGACGGTCTTCACGCGTCCGGCGCAGCAGGAGAAAGTGCTCGACGTCGTAGAGGACACCCGCGGCGTGGCCTTGGCCGTCCCGGAGGAGACCGTCGGTGGCTGGGCCAACATCTCCGTGTTCCCGAAGGACGCGCCGGACACCGCCGCGGAGTACGACACGATCAAGCGGGTGCGCACCGCCGTGCACATGGTGAGCGGGGCGGAGGCGATCGTCGGCGGGCCGAGCGCGGAGAACCTCGACACCGAGGTGACCACCAGGCGTGACGAGAAGCTGGTGATCCCGCTGGTGCTCGTCGTCGTCCTGATCATCCTCGGGCTGCTGCTGCGCGCGGTCCTGGCCCCGCTGGTCCTGATGGCCACCGTGGTCGTCTCATTCGCCGCGGCCTTCGGCGGCAGCGTGTTCGTCTTCGACACGATCCTTGGGTTCAAGGGTGTCGACTATTCGGTGCCGCTGCTGGCGTTCCTGTTCCTGGTGGCGCTCGGCGTCGACTACAACATCTTCCTGGCCAGCAGAGCCCGGCAGGAGACCATGCGCCTAGGTGCCAGAGAGGGCATGCTCAAAGCCCTCTCGGCCACCGGTGGCGTCATCACCTCGGCAGGCCTGGTCCTGGCGGCCACATTCGGGGTCCTCGTCACACTTCCGCTGGTGATGCTGGTCGAGGTCGGCTTCCTGGTGGCCTTCGGCGTGCTGCTCGATGCCCTGCTGGTGCGGTCGGTCCTGGTGCCCGCCCTCACCTTGCTAATCGGTCGGCGGATGTGGTGGCCGAGCCGGTTGTCCCGTCCAGCGGCGGAGCTGCCGGACGGTCGACAGCCGCTCGCCGGCAAGGAGGAGTCCGCGCTGCAACGGTGAGCGCGCCGGCACGGACGAGATCCGGGACGCGGCTCCAGGCCTCGTCCCGGATCCTTTTCGTGGGCCCGACGGTCGCCGTCCTCTGGTCTGCGCCACGCGCCGGGGCTGAGGCCGGCGCATCGCGGTGTCCTGCACCGGTGAGGTGCCGCGGGGAGGGCAAGGGGGGCATGGCCGAGGGCCACCGTCCCTTGTCCCGCGCCGCGCCGCCGGGGCGGGTCAGGACGTCGCGGTGTCCTCCCCTGTGGTGGGCCGCGCGATAGGGGTGGGCGAGGCCGCGGCCGGCAGGACGACCCGAAGCAGCGCGCCACCGCGTGCGGAGCGGGCGACGGTGGCCCTGCCGGCGTGGGCGTCGACGACCCGCTGCACGATCGACAGCCCCAGACCGGATCCTGGCAATCCCCGGGCGCTGTCGGCACGGTAGAACCGGTCGAACAGCCGCGGTATGTCGGCGGCGTCGATACCCGGCCCGCCGTCGTCGACCTCGAGCACCACCGACTCCCCCTCTGTACGAAGCCGGACCTGGACCGGCTGGTCGGCGGGGGACCACTTGCCGGCGTTGTCGATGAGGTTGAGCACCGCTCGCTCGAGCGCAGCGGGGCGCCCGTTCACCCACACGGAGGTGACGTCGAGCGCGACCTCGATGTCGGGCATGCGGGATTCCGCCCGGGTCGCGGCGGCCGCCACCACATCGGCGAAGTCGAGCACCTCGGTGCTCTCGTCGCTGACGTCACCGCGCGCCAGGTCGGTCAGCTCGGCGACCAGGGTGCTCAACTCGGCCACCTGGGCGCCGAGATCGTTGAGCAGCCGGGTGCGGCTCTCCGCCGGCAGTGCGCTGTCCAGGGTGCCGCGCCGATCGAGCCGGATCAGCAGCTCGACGTTGAGGCGCAGGCTGGTGAGCGGGGTCTTGAGCTCGTGGGCGGCGTCCTCGGCGAGCAGCCGCTGGGCCTGCCGGGAGTCTCGGAGCGCGGCGAGCATGTCGTTGATCGACTGGATCAGCCGCCGGATCTCCCCACCGCCCTCGTCCGGGATGTCGGCGTCGAGCTCGCGGGTGTGCGCGACACGTACCGCGGCGGAGGTCAGCCGGTCGATCGGTGCCAGCCCGGTCCGCGCCACAGTCCGCCCGACAAGTGCGCCGCCGGCCACGCAGAGCAGACCGATCAGCAGCATGCCGAACCCGAACTGGTTGACCGGACCGTCGTCCACGGCGCGGGCCACCTGGACCGCGCCGTCGCCCGCCCGCAGTGTGTAGATGGCGTAGCCTTCTTCGTCGCCGCCGTTCGACTCCAACAGGTCGGCCGACGTGCCCCGCGCCACGCGCCCGGCGTTCTCGCTGACCGGAGGCAGCACGGGTTGGCCGGCCGGCGTCCGGATCGAGCCGTCGGGCAGGATGACCCGCACCAGCCGGCCGGATCCGGGATACGGCGGCAACTCAACCCGCGCCGGACCGGCGCGCTCCGCGTTCGCCGCCAGGACGCGGGCATCGGCGCGCAGCTGTTCCTCGACTGTGTCCCGCAGCTGCCAGGCCAACAGCTCGCTGGCCACCTGGAAGGCCACGAACACACTGACCGCGATGGCCGTCGCCGCGATCACCGTCAGCCTCGCCCGCAGGGACCGCCGACGCCACCATCGAATCAGCCGGCGCGGCCCCCGGCCGGCGGTTCTGCTCACGGAGGGGTCTCCCGCAACGTGTATCCCAGGCCACGCACGGTGTAGATCAATCGCGGTTCACCCTCCGCCTCCATCTTGCGGCGCAGATAGCTCACGTAAACCTGAAGATTGTTGGCGGTGGAGCTCACACCGAAGCCCCAGATCGCCTCGAACAGCGCGTCGCGGGTCAAGACCCGGGTCGCGTTGCACAAGAGGACCTCCAGGAGGGAGAACTCGGTCCGGGTCAGGTGCAGTGGCCGCCTGCCCCGCCACGCCTCGAACCTGTCGGAGTCGAGCCGGACGTCGGAGAACGACAGGATGTGCGACTCCTCGTCGGCCGGCGTGCGCCGGCGCAGCAGGGCCCGCACCCGGGCCAGCAACTCCTCGGTGGCGAACGGCTTGGGCAGGTAGTCGTCGGCACCTGCGTCCAGCCCCGTGACCCGGTCGGAGACCTGGTCACGGGCGGTCAGCATCAGCACCGGCAGATCCCGGCCCGCGGCCCGCAATCGCCGGCAGGTCTCCAACCCGCCGAGGCGGGGCATCATCACGTCGAGAAGCAGCAGATCCAGAGTGTCACCGTCGGCCCCACCGACCTCGTCGAGCACGGCGAAACCGTTGGCGACGGTGCTGGTGTCGTAACCCTCGACCTGGAGCACCCGCTCCAGTGACGCACGGATGGCCGCGTCGTCGTCCGCGATCATGATTCGCACGCCGGCCCGCCCCCTTCCGGTCAATGTTTTTGCCGCTCATTGTCCCCGATCAACCTGAGACCAGGATTAGACATCGCTGGGGAGGGACCGCTCTTACGGATACCGAGGCGCGTGACTCTCAGCCCAGGGGAGACCCGGCGACCGGATCAAGCAGTAGGTCCTCGACGGCGATGATGTCGCTGACGTCGAAGCCCGGCATGTCCGCCTCCAGTTCGGGGCTCAGCAGGTATGCGGCGGCGAACGCGGCGGGGTGTGGAAGATCCCGAACATGCACAGCAGGAGCAGGAGTACGGGGCCGTTTCCGTAATCCAGGGCGGCGAGGCCGTAGCCGCACACCACGCCGATGACGGTGCCCGCCAGCCGCTGGGGCCGGTATGAGGTCCGAGTTGCCCTCCCGCGCCGCCCTAGGCGGTTTCGTTTGGGTCAGCGGGCGGACCAGAAGAAGATGCCGACGATGTGGAGTCCGGCGAGATGGACGGTCGCGGTCTTCTCGTAGCGGGTGGCGATGCCGCGCCACTGCTTCAGGCGGTTGATGCACCGCTCGACGGTGTTGCGCTGCTTGTATGCCTCGCGGTCGAAGGCCGGTGGTCTGCCTCCCACCTGTCCGCGCTGCCGCCGGCTGGCCTGCTGGGCCTATCTGCCAGATCGGTACTCCCTGGCCTCTACAGTCGCCGTCTCGCGTGACCTTCGCGTTCGCAAGGTCGATACTGCCCCTGGAGGACTCACGCAGGTCTGTAGTCGGCTTGCTGCGAAGACCCGACGACACGTCACCAAAGTCAGCATTGAGTCAGCATCAGTACTGCCAGAACCCGCATACGACCGGCACGGACCGCCAAGATCACGAACCATCCACTCCTACTCTGACCAGCGAAGAAACAGCTCAGAAGCCCAACTGCTAATCTGCCTAGGAGATACCCTTGAGGATGCTCATCAACGTCCCCGAGACCGTCGTCGCGGATGCGCTGCGCGGTATGGCCGCCGCCCATCCCGAGTTGACCGTGGACGTCGAGAACCGGGTGATCGTGCGGCGGGACGCCCCCGTGTCCGGGGAGGTGGCCCTGGTGTCGGGGGGCGGCTCCGGGCACGAGCCGCTGCACGGCGGGTTCGTGGGCCCCGGGATGCTGACGGCCGCCTGTCCGGGCGAGGTGTTCACCTCGCCGGTGCCGGACCAGATGGTGCGGGCCGCGGCGGCCGTGAACAGCGGGGCCGGGGTGCTCTTCGTCGTCAAGAACTACACCGGTGACGTGCTCAACTTCGACATGGCCGCCGAGCTGGCCGAGGACGAGGGCATCCAGGTCGCGAAGGTGCTGGTCAACGACGATGTGGCGGTGACGGACAGCCTCTACACGGCCGGGCGGCGCGGCACGGGGGCGACCCTGTTCGTCGAGAAGATCGCCGGGGCGGCGGCGCGGGAGGGGCGGCCCCTGGAGCAGGTGGAGGCGATCGCCCGCCGGGTCAACGAGAGCTCGCGCAGTTTCGGGGTGGCGCTGAGCGCCGTCACGACGCCGGCCAAGGGCAGCCCCACCTTCGACCTCCCGTCCGGGGAGCTGGAGCTGGGCATCGGCATCCACGGGGAGCCCGGCCGGGAGCGGCGGCCGATGATGACCTCCGGCGAGATCGCCGAGGCCGCCGTGGACGCGGTGCTGACCGACCTCGGCCCGCGCAACCCCGTCCTGGTCCTGGTCAACGGCATGGGCGCGACGCCGCTCCTCGAGCTGTACGGCTTCAACGCCGAGGTGCAGCGGGTGCTCGGCGAGCGCGGCGTGGCCGTCGCCCGCACCCTCGTCGGCAACTACGTCACCTCCCTCGACATGGCCGGCGCCTCGGTCACCCTGTGCGAGATCGACGAGGAGCTGCTCGGGCTGTGGGACGCGCCGGTCAGTACCCCGGGTCTGCGGTGGGGCATGTGACGGCCGACGGGGGAAGAATCGCGACGTACCTACCAGGCAAGGAGATCCTGTGCTCGACGCCGATTTCTTCCGCCGTTGGATGACGGCGGCCACCGTGCTGGTCGACCGCGAGGCGGACCGCCTCACCGCCCTCGACTCGCCCATCGGCGATGCCGACCACGGCAGCAATCTCCAGCGCGGCTTCACGGCGGTGGCCGCCACGCTGGAGAAGGAGGCGCCCGACACTCCCGGCGCCGTCCTGATCCTCGCCGGGCGGCAGCTCATCTCCACGGTCGGCGGTGCCTCGGGGCCGCTGTACGGGACGCTGCTGCGCCGTACCGGCAAGGCGCTCGGGGACTCCCCCGAGGTGAGCGCGGATCAGCTGGCCGAGGCCCTGCGGGCGGGCGTGGACGCGGTCCGCACGCTCGGCGGTGCGGCCCCGGGCGACAAGACGATGGTCGACGCCCTGGTGCCCGCCGTGGAGGCCCTGGGCGACTCGTTCGCGGCGGCCCGCACGGCGGCCGTCGAGGGGGCCGAGGCGACCACGCCGTTGCAGGCCCGCAAGGGCAGGGCGAGCTATCTGGGCGAGCGCAGCATCGGGCACCAGGACCCGGGGGCGACCTCGTCCGCGCTGCTCTTCGTGGCGCTGGAGGAGACGGCCGGTGAGTGACGGGAAGCTGGTGGGGATCGTGCTCGTGTCGCACAGCGCCGCGGTCGCCGCGTCGGTGGCGGAGCTGGCGAAGGCTCTGTCGGGCGGTGCCGGGGCGGTGGCCGTCGCACCGGCGGGCGGCACCGCGTCCGGCGAGTTCGGCACCAGTTCGGAACTGGTCGCGGCCGCCGCCGCGTCGGTGGACCGGGGCGCCGGGGTCGCCGTCCTCACCGACCTGGGCAGTGCGGTGCTCACCGTCAAGGCGCTGCTCGCCGAGGGTGACGAACTGCCCGAGAACACCCGTCTGGTGGACGCGCCCTTCGTCGAGGGCGCGGTGGCGGCGGTCGTCACGGCGTCGACGGGCGCCGACCTCGCGGCCGTGGAGGCGGCGGCCGCGGAGGCGTACTCCTACCGGAAGGTCTGAAGGCACCGGGAGGCCCGAGGCCCGGGAGGGTCTGGGCGGGAGGCCCCGGCCGCCTGCTCAGCCCCCGTCCACGAACCGCCGTGCCAGCCGCTCCCCCGCCTTCTCGGCCGCGGCCGTGTCGTCGATGGGTTCGACCTGGCTGCCCTTGAAGACGATGTAGGTCACGTCGGAGGCCACGCCGCCGCCTTCGGGGTCCGCCGGGATGCCGAGGGAGCGTGCGGCGGCGTAGGAGGCCTCGCCGATGAGGTCGCTCGGGCCGACGTCGCCGACGACCGCGTACCGCACCCGGTCCCCGTGGACGAGGGCCGCGAGCGATCCGCCGCGTACGCCGTCCTCGCGGTGGTCCCAGGTGTCGCTGGGCCCGGGCACGACGACGTAGGGCAGGCGTTCGGCGTCCAGCGGGCGGCCGTCGGATCCGGTGTACGCGGTGGCGGGGCTGAAGTGCGGGTCGGTGCCGCTGTTGCACCGGTCGCCGGGCCGGCCGTCGCAGTCGACGTCCAGGTCGGCCTTCCAGTACATGGCCTCCTTGGTGCCGCAGACCGGGATGTCCGCCGGTGCTCCGGCGTCGCTGCGGTAGCGCCCGCGCGAGACGGGGTCGCAGTCCCGCACCCGGGCCAGCAGGTCGGCGGCGCGGACGGGGCTCCCGCTCGCGTCCCGCTGCGCACGGGGCCCGGCCTCCGGGCCGGAGTCCGTCCGCTGCCGCACGTGGGGCGCGGGCTGCCCGGCCGGGACGTGCGGTACGGGGCCGATCCTGACTCCGGACCGGTCCGCGCGCAGGGGCCCTGGCCGGTCCGGCGCACCGGGCAGCAGAAGCTGCGCCGGCGGCTCGGGAAGCGGTGGGGGCGGAGCGCCGGGGAACGTCGTGGGGGCGAGCAGGGCGGCGCTGGCCGCGACCAGTGTCAGCGACTGGACACGCACGATGTGGCCTCTCCTCGGGGGCATGGACGGACACTCGGCCTCATCTGTCCCCGAAACGCCCGCGCGACCACCTTGCGCAGGGCCAGACGGCGCACGCCCGCCGTGTGCCCGGTGCGTCGGGGGTGCGGGACCGGGGGCGGGCGGGCCGGGCCTGTTCCGGCTCCGGCCCGCCCGTCCGCCCGCGCCGGCGCGGGACGGCGACGACAGCGGTCCACGCGCCACCGGCCCGAACTTCCCCGAAGCGGCGGGGAGTTCGGCCGTGCGGTGACTCAGCATACGTAACCCTTCCGAGTGGTCGTCACCCACGGCCCTCTTGATGTGATCGCGTCACGGGGGTCATATTGGTCCGGACCTTTACAGTCCACCGCCGTCGAATCGGCGCCGCAGGGGAGGCTGAGCCGTGCGCGAGGTTCCCGTTCCCTCTCTCCCGCGCCGGTGCGCCCTGCTCTGCGGGACGCTCCTCCTGCTCACCTCCTGCGGCTGGGGCCCGGGTGGGGACGGTGAAGGCGGCGGGCTGCCCGCGGTGCCCACGGGCGTCACGGCCGAGGCCGGCAGCGCGACGACCGTGCACGTGATGTGGAACGCGGTCGACGACGTGCGGACCTACGAGGTGTACCGCGGCGGCACGCTGGTGAAGGAGGTGCCGAAGGCCGAGCGGATGGTGGACGTCACCCGGTTGCGCCCCTCGACGGCGTACGTCTTCACCGTGCGGGCACGGGACGCCGAGGGCCGGCTCGGGCCGCCCAGCCGGGAGGTGCGGGCGACCACTCCCGCGGCGGTGGCCGACGACCTGGCACCGACCCGCCCGGGAGACGTCCGCGGCCGGGCGGCGGGCAGCCGGGCGGTGCAGCTCACCTGGTCGGCGGCGAAGGACGACCGCGGTGTGGTGTCCTACGACGTCTACCAGGGCGACGCCAAGGTGCACAGCGTCGGCGGCAACCAGACGGCGGCCGTGGTGACCGGACTGCGGGCGGGCACCCGCTACGCGTTCACCGTGCGGGCCAGGGACGCCGCCGACAACGTCTCCCCCGCGGGCGCCGCCGTCCGGCTCACCACGCCGGGCACCGACGACGGACACGCCACCGCGCCCACGGACCTGCGCGCCGCCTCCCACCGGGCCGACGGGGCCTACTACCTGGACCTCTCCTGGGTCCCGCCGCGCACCGAGACACCGGTGACCGAGTACCGGATCCACCTGGACGGCCGTGCGGCGACCTCGCTGGTCTACGGCGCCGACGCACCGCGCGACCGCGCCGAGTACAGCTTCTACGCCGGCCGCGAGGCCGGGGTCGTGCACCGGGTGCGGATCCGGGCGCGGCTGGCCGACGGGACCTGGGGCGGCCTCTCGGCGGAACGGAAGGTGACATTGGGGGCCGACGGCTGACGTGCGGCCCGGCTCGGGGAAGTCCCGCTCGGGGACGCCCCGCTCGGGGAGGCCGTCACCTGGGCGGTCGCGCTCCGCATGCGGGCACGGTCGGCGCCCTGTTGGCTGCCAGAGGGGGCACGGGCGTTCCCGACCCCGGCGGCGCAAGGGATGTACCGCCGACCGTGCCGCCGGAGGGCAGTCCACATGCGCATCTCATCGCCGCTTCTCCGCTCCGGCGCCACCCTGGCGGCCGCCACCGTGCTGCCCGTCGCCCTGGCCGCCGCGCCGGCCCCGGCCGGACCGGGGATCTCCGTGAGCACCACCGGGACCACGGTGTCGGTCACCACCACGGCCTGCGCCCAGCTCAACGGCAGTTGGGGCACCGCCTCCCTGCTCACCAGCAGCCAGCGGGACTTCGCCCAGGGGCGTCAGGTGGCGCTGTCCGGCAGCGCTTCGGGCCAGTCCGCGGCCTGGTCGGGGATCTCGCCGGGCACGTACACGGTGATCGTCATGTGCTCCAACAACAGCACGGCGGGCACCCAGACGGTCATCGTCTCCTCGGCCCCCTCCCCCTCGCCCAGCCGCGCGGCCACTCCCACCCCGTCCGCCTCGCCCGGCGGCGTCATGGGCGGGCTCGGCGGTGCGGTCCAGGACTACGGCACGGCCACCCTGGTGGCGGGCGGCGCGCTGGTGGGGGCCGGCGTCATCGCCGGAGCCTGGTTCCTGCGCCGCCGCTCGAAGCCGTACCGGTTCTGAGCGGGCACCAGGGAAGGCCGTCAGGCCGGTTCGTCGCCGGGCAGTTCGGCGAACTCGGCCAGCGCGTGCACGAGCCACTGGGTCCAGAACGTCTCCAGGTCGATGCCGGCCCGCAGCACCAGGTGCCGCAGCCGGTCCTCGGGGCTGTCCCGGCCGGGCGGGAAGTCGCGCCGCTCGATCTCCTCGTATTCGGCCAACTGCCGCTCGTGCAGCTCCAGATGGCGTCGCAGGTCCGCCTCGACGCCGGCGGTGCCGACCACGGCGGCCGCGCGCAGCCGCAGCAGCATCGTGTCCCGCAGCGGCTTGGGGTCCTGCGGGGTTGCGGCCCAGCGGGACAGTTCGGCGCGGCCCGCGGGCAGGACCTCGTAGGACTTCTTCTGGCCGCGGGCCGGCTGCTGGTCGGGCAGCGCCCGGATCAGTCCCTGCGCCTCCAGTTTTCCCAGCTCGCGGTAGATCTGCTGGTGCGTCGCCGACCAGAAGTAGCCGATCGACCTGTCGAACCGGCGGGTCAGCTCCAGCCCGGACGACGGCTTTTCGACCAGGGCGGTGAGGATCGCGTGCGGGAGTGACATGGCCTCATCCTAGGGACGGCCCGTCCTCCGCCCGCGCTCCTCCCGCCCTCCGTCGGTACCTCTCCTACAGCGCCGCCGCCAGCTCGGTGCCCTGTTTGACGGCGCGTTTGGCGTCCAGTTCGGCGGCCACGTCGGCGCCGCCGATGAGGTGCGCGCGGTGTCCGGCGGCGACCAGGTCGTCGTACAGGCCGCGGCTGGGCTCCTGGCCGGTGCACAGGACGACGGTGTCGACCTCCAGCACGGTGGACTCGTCGCCGACGGTGATGTGCAGCCCGGCGTCGTCGATCCGGTCGTAGCGCACGCCCGGGACCATGGTGACGCCTCGGTGCCTCAGCTCGGTGCGGTGGATCCAGCCGGTGGTCTTGCCGAGCCCGGCGCCGACCTTGCTGGTCTTGCGCTGGAGCAGGTGGACGGTGCGCGGCGGTGCGGGGCGCTCGGGCGCGGCGAGGCCGCCGGGGGCGCGGTAGTCGGTGTCGACGCCCCAGAGGCGGAAGTACGTCTCCGGGTCCTCGTGGGCCTTGTCGCCGCCGTCGGTGAGGTACTCGGCGACGTCGAAGCCGATGCCGCCCGCGCCGAGGATCGCGACGCGCTCGCCGACGGGGGCGGCGTCGCGCAGGACGTCGAGGTAGCCGACGACGGAGGGGTGGTCGACGCCGGGGATGTCGGGCGTGCGCGGGGTGACGCCGGTGGCGACGACGACCTCGTCGTGGCCGGTGAGGTCGGCGACGCCGACGCGGGTGTTCAGGCGTACGTCGACGCCGTGCGCCGCGAGCTGCGTGCGGAAGTAGCGCAGCGTCTCGTCGAACTCCTGCTTGCCGGGGACCTTGCGGGCGACGTTGAGCTGTCCGCCGATCTCGCTCGCCGCGTCGAACAGGGTGACCTCGTGGCCGCGTTCGGCGGCGCTCACCGCGCAGGCCAGTCCGGCCGGTCCGGCGCCGACGACGGCGACGCGCTTGCGCCGCCGGGTCGGGGCCAGGACCAGCTCGGTCTCGTGGCAGGCGCGCGGGTTGACCAGGCAGGAGGTGATCTGCCCGCTGAAGGTGTGGTCCAGGCAGGCCTGGTTGCAGCCGATGCAGGTGTTGATGGCCTCGGCGCGGCCGGCCGCGGCCTTGGCGACGAAGTCCGGGTCGGCGAGCATGGGGCGGGCCATCGAGACCATGTCGGCGGTGCCCTCGGCGAGCAGCGCCTCGGCGACCTCGGGGGTGTTGATGCGGTTGGTGGTGACGAGCGGGACCGAGACCTCGCCCATGAGGCGTTTGGTCACCCAGGTGTAGGCGCCGCGGGGCACGGAGGTGGCGATGGTGGGGATGCGGGCCTCGTGCCAGCCGATGCCGGTGTTGATGATCGTGGCTCCGGCGGCCTCGACGGCCTTGGCGAGGGTGATCACCTCGTCCAGGGTGGAGCCGCCCGGCACCAGGTCGAGCATGGACAGGCGGTAGACGACGATGAAGTCCGCGCCGACCGCCTCGCGCACCCGGCGGACGATCTCGACGGGGAAACGCATCCGGTTCTCGTACGAGCCGCCCCAGCGGTCGCCGCGGTGGTTGGTGCGGGCGGCGATGAACTCGTTGATCAGGTAGCCCTCGGAGCCCATGATCTCGACGCCGTCGTATCCGGCCTCGCGGGCGAGGCGGGCGGTGCGGACGTAGTCGTCGATGGTGCGCTCCACCTCGGCGTCGGTCAGCTCGCGCGGGACGTGCGGGCTGATCGGGGCCTGGAGCGCACTCGGGGCGACCAGGTCGGCGTGGTAGGCGTAGCGGCCGAAGTGCAGGATCTGGAGGGCGATGCGGCCGCCCTCGCGGTGCACGGCGTCGGTGACGACGCGGTGCTGCTCCGCCTCCGCCCCGGTGGTGAGCCTGGCGCCGCCCTCGTACGGGCGGCCCTCGTCGTTGGGGGCGATGCCGCCGGTGACGATCAGACCGACTCCCCCGCGGGCCCGGGCGGCGTAGAAGGCGGCCATGCGCTCGAAACCGCGCTCGGCCTCTTCCAGGCCGACGTGCATGGAGCCCATCAGGACCCGGTTGGGGAGCGTGGTGAAGCCCAGGTCGAGCGGGCTCAGCAGGTGCGGGTAACGGCTCATCGGGCCCTCCGTGCGGGGTGTGGTGCCTCTGTTGTAGAGGACCGCCGCGTCTTTGTGCAACTAGTTGCACAAAGACGCGGCGCACGCCACACCGGCGCCGGAGGGCTCCGTCAGCGGCTTTCGAGCCGTACGTGCAGTTCCCGCTCCTGGTCCCCGGAGGCCTGGCTCAGGTCGCGCACGGTGAACAGGGAGTCCAGGGTGGTGCGCAGCCTCTCGATCGCCCAGTAGCCGCCCTGCGCGTCGGCCTCCACGGACGCCCCGAGCCGGGCGGGGCCGCACTCGCCCCCGCGGGCGTCGGCCACGTCGAAGGTGCCGAGCCACACGGTCGGACGCACCTCGTCGTACTCCCGGGTCACGTCGCCCGCGTGCCGGTCGGAGGAGTAGCACGCGCACAGGGTGTCGAACACGGTCCGGGCGTCCTCCTTGCTGCATCCGCTGAGCTCCACCGAGACGGACTCCGGATGCAGTCGCTCACCGTCCATCGTGATCGCTCCCTCTCGTGGTCGTGACCGAAACCGCTCTCGCCGATACCACCAGAAAAGCACCACCGGCGGCCCGGCGCGAAGGGGCCGGGTCAGCCCCGGGTGAACCGGTACGTCTTGCTGTCCGTCAGCACGCAGAAGCCCGGCGACACGACGATCACGCGCAGGGTGCCGGTACGCCGGTCGTAGTCGACGCCCTCCGCCTCGAAGCCGCCCGAGCAGGCGCTGCGCAGGGGCAGCTGCCGCAGCGCGGTGACGTGTCCGGTGACATCGGCGGTGCCGTCCGGCGCCGCCGACAGGTCGATCCGCAGGAGCGGCTTGGTGATGCCGAAGAGCGCGCCCTCCGGGTCGTCGGAGGAGCACAGCAGCGTGGTGGCGTCCAGGAAGTCGCAGCCCTGGACGTCGCGCACGGCGTGGTCCAGGTGGACGGTGGCCGCCTGCGGGAGGTTGGCCGAGGGCGAGGTGGCGGGGTTGACGCCCGGGTTCGGGAAGACCAGCAGCCGGTTCATGGTGCCCCACTCCCCCGCCAGCATCCACTGCCCGTCGGGCGAGACGGCGGACCACGAGTTGTTCAGCGCCTCCCCGGGACTCAGCGTGTGCACGTACTCCGCCCAGCTCCCGTCCGGGGCCTGCACGCGGAACATCTTCGTGTTCCCGTCGTCGCGCTGGTACGGCTCGACGTAGTGGCCGTCGTAGGACGCGTCCGGGTCGCCGACGTGGTTCCAGCCGCGGGTGCTGAGGCCGAACGGGATGGTGCCGATCCCGGTGTAGCGGTTCGGGCTGCCGGCCGGGACCTCGACCGAGGCCAGGCCCTGGCTCTCGGTGAGCGGGTCGGCACGGTCGGAGCCCACCTCGGTCCAGGTGTCGGCGGTCCGGGCGGCGGGGGCCGGGGCGTCCGCCCGTGCCGGACCCGCGAGGCCGACGGAGAGGGCGAGGACGGCGAGTCCGGTCAGGGCGGTGTGACAACGTTGCCGGGCGCGCAGGGGCATGGGGGCTCCTCGGTGGGGGTGGCCGGGCGGCACGGGCGGGCGGGAGACACTCGGCGCACAGTCTGGACCGTCCATAGAGTCATGTACAGACCAACTCCGGACGCCTTCGTACGGCGGTCCCCGGCGCTTCGTGCGGCGGTCCCCGGCCTGCGGGGAGATGCTGGGAGGGGACGGCGGAGCCCCGGCCGTACCGGCCCTTCACGCGGTGGAACGCGGTAGAACAGGGGGCCGGCAGCGACGGGCGTGCCGCGTCGGACGGTGAAGGCGGGGCGTGGGATGGGTGCAGCGGGGTCTGCCGGGTTCGAGGGCGAGCCGTCGCCGCGCGGACCCGTGCGGCCCAGTGGGCTGCTCGACCTGCTGAACGTGGCCTCGATCGTGCTGGACACCGAGGGCCGGATCGTCCTGTGGAGCCCGCAGGCCGAGGAACTGTTCGGCTGGTCCGCACCGGAGGCGCTGGGTCAGTACGCCGCCCGCATCATGGTCCACGAACGCCATCTCGACCTGGTCGTGAGACTGTTCGGGGACGTCATGAAGACCGGCCGGAGCTGGGCGGGCGCCTTCCCCGTCCGGCACAAGGACGGCAGCACCCGGCTGGTCGAGTTCCGCAACATGCGGCTCGTCGACGACCGCGGGGACGTCTACGCCCTGGGGCTCGCGGCCGACCAGTCGACGGTCCGCCGGCTGGAGCGGGACGTGGCCCTGTCCACGAGGGTGATCATGCAGTCCCCGATAGGGCTGGCCGTCCTGGACACCGACCTGCGGTACGTCTCGGTCAACCCGGCCCTGGAGCGGCTCAACGGCATCCCCGCCGAGGAGCACCTCGGCCGGACGGTCCGCGAACTGCTGCCGCAGGTGGACGCCGACCCGTTGGAGGCGGCGGCGCGCGGGGTGCTGGAGACCGGGCGCCCGGTGGTCGACCTGCCCGCGACCGGGCGGACGCCCGCCGACCCGGACGAGGAGCACGCCTGGTCGGTGTCGCTGTACCGGCTGGAGGACGCCCTGGGCGCCGTGCTGGGGGTGGCCGTCTCGATCGTCGACGTGACCGAGCAGTACCGGACGGCCGCCGAGGCCGAGGGCGCGCGGCGCCGGCTCGCCGCCGTGGCGGACGCCTCGGCGCGGATCGGCACCACGCTGCGGCTGGACCGCACCGCGTACGAGCTGGCCGACGTGGCGGTGCCCGGCCTCGCGGACGTCGCCGCCGTGGATCTGCTGGACGCCGTGGTGGAGGGCCGGCGCAGCACCCTGGGTCCGGCCGAACCGGCGGTGATCAGGGCGCTGGCCGTTCGCGCGGACGACGGGGCCCGGGACGCCCTGCGGGCCGCCGACCCGCCCGGCGGCGTCGCCCGGTACGCACCGGACCGCCTGGTCACCGAGTGCGTGCGCACCGCCCGGCCGGTGCTGGTGTCCCGGGTGACGCGCAAGGACCTGGGACGCATCGCCCGCTCGCCGGAGGCGGCCGAGCTGCTGCGCCGGGCGGGCGTCCACTCGTACCTGGCCGTGCCGCTGATCGCGCGGGGCGAGGTGCTCGGCGCCCTCGACCTGAAGCGGATCTCCAACCCCCTGCCGTTCGACGAGGACGACCTGCTGCTGGCCCGGGAGCTGGCCGCGCGGGCGGCGCTGCAGATCGACAACGCCCGCTGGTACCAGAACGCCCGCGACACCGCCCTCACCCTCCAGCGCAGCCTGCTGCCGAGCCATCCGCCGGTGACCGGCGGCCTCGAGGTCGCCTCCCGGTACCAGCCGGCCGGGGGCACCAGCGAGGTCGGCGGCGACTGGTTCGACGTGATCGAGCTGGCGGGCGGCAGGACCGCGCTCGTGGTGGGCGACGTGATGGGCAGCGGCATCGCGGCGGCGGCCTCCATGGGGCGGCTGCGCACCGCGACGAACACCCTGGCCGCCCTGGAGCTGGACCCCGCACAGTTGCTCGGGCACCTGGAGCGGACCACGGCGGGCCTGGACCAGGCCATCGCCACCTGCCTGTACGCCGTCCACGACCCGCACCGGCGGCGGTGCCTGATCGCCAACGCCGGGCATCTGCCCCCGGTCCGGCTGCGGGCCGGCCGGCCGCCCGAGCTGCTCGACCTGCCCACCGGGGTGCCGCTCGGGGTGGGCGGCGTCGCCTTCTCCACCACCGAGGTCGGCCTGGAGCCGGGCGACCGGCTGGTGTTCTACACCGACGGCCTGGTCGAGACGCGCAGGCATCCGCTGGACGAGCGGCTGGCCGCGCTCCTCGCCCTGCTGGAGGGCCCGGACCGCCCGCTGGAGGAGGTCTGCGACCTGCTGCTGCGCACCCTGCACGAGCCGGAGAACTCCGACGACGTGGCCCTGCTGATCGCCCGGGCCACACCACCGGCGCGGCGCGGCGGCGGGACGCTCAGTCCCTGACGCCGATCACCACATGGGCGTACAGCTCCTCGCAGACCGCGAGGCGGGTGGCCAGACCTGCCCGGGTGAAGGCGCCGACGGCGTCGGGTGCCTGGCGTTCGCTCGTCTCGACCAGCAGGCAGCCGCCCGGGGCGAGCCAGCCGGGCGCCGCGGCCGCGACCCTGCGCAGCACGTCGAGGCCGTCGGTGCCGCCGTCGAGGGCGACCAGCGGTTCGTGGTCGCGGGCCTCGGCGGGCAGCAGGGCGACCTCGCCGGTGGGCACGTACGGCACGTTGGCCGCGAGGATGTCCACCCGGCCGCGCAGGGCGTCGGGCAGCGCGTCGAACAGGTCACCGGCGTACACCCGGCCGCCCGCGTCCGCCAGGTTGCCGCGGGCGCAGCGCACGGCAACCGGATCGACGTCCGCGGCATGCACCTCGGGCCGGTCCAGGGCGGCCGCCAGTGCCGCTCCGACGGCCCCGGACCCGCAGCACAGGTCCACGACGACGTTCGCGTGCGGTGCGTGGGCCAGGGCCTCGGAGACCAGGAACTCGGTCCGGCGGCGGGGCACGAAGACACCGGGCGCGACCGCGATGCGCAGGCCGCGGAACTCGGCCCAGCCCAGGACGAGTTCCAGGGGCAGGCCGCCGACGCGGCGGCCGACCAGTGCGGTGAGGTCGGCGGCGGTGCGGGCGGTGGTCAGGATGAGCGCGGCCTCGTCCTCGGCGAAGACGCAGCCGGCGGCGCGCAGCGCGGCCACGACGGCGTCACGCGACGGGAGGGACGCCGAGAAGAGCGCGGAGGGGGCGGGTGAGGACGCCGGGGTGGGCGAAGCGGGGAAAGTGGGAGGCATGGAAGCCGAGAGCCTTTCGGGAACCGAAGGGCGCTCTCGCGGTCACTCGTCTCCGGTGACCGCACTGCCGTGAGGTGAGAGCACCCGGGCCGACGCAGCGGTAATCGGTCTCACCTCCCAGTCGTCCGACGGCCGGGGCGGTCCGCGGCCGACGGACACACTACCCCAATGATCAGATCCCGAGGGGTCCCGCAGGTGGTTGACTCCCGGGACCTCCTCGTCAAAGTTGTACTGTGCAACCAGCAACGCGGAGGAGGAGCTGTGACGGCTGCCGAGACACCGGACGAGACGACCGTCGTTCCCGGCGGATGCCCCGCGGACGCGGCCGTGGAGACCATCCAGCGCGAGATGACGGTCTTCGCCCGCCGGGCCCGCGCCTCGGCGGGCCGTATGCACCCCGAGTTGTCCCTGGTGTCGTACACGCTGCTCGGGCATCTGGAGGAGCGGGACGGCCGCCGGGCCACGGACCTGGCCGCCCACTACGCCCTGGACAAGTCCACCGTCAGCCGCCAGGTGTCCGCGCTGGAGCGCGCCGGACTGATCGAGCGGCGCGTCGACCCGGACGACCACCGCGTCCAGGTCCTGCATCTGACCGAGTCCGGACGGGACGTCCTGGACCGGGTCACCGAGCGGCGGCGGGCGGCCTTCCGCGAGCGGCTCGCCGACTGGCCCGAGGAGGAGCTGCTCCGTTTCGCCGCGTATCTGGAGCGGTACAACGCGTGGCCGGACGCGGCCCCGGGCGCGGAGCGGGACCGGGCAGGGGCTGCGGACACGTACGGTTGGACGAGTACGCACTGATCACGCCGGCCGCGGGCAGCCCGCCCCGACGGCCCGAAAGGCCCCACCCCATGAACACCACCCGAGGCTTCACCGGGCGTCCGCGCGCCGCCCGGCCGGGACTGCCGCCCGGTCAGTACGACGCGGGCGACGACTGGCCCGTGCTGTCCGCCGAGGTCACTCCCGAGATCGCGCCCGCCGACTGGACCTTCCGCGTGGGCGGTCTGGTGGCCGAGCCCCGCACCTGGGACCTGGCCGGGGCACGCCTGCTGCCGGCCTCCGGGTACGCGGGCGACATCCACTGCGTCACCGGCTGGTCGAAGTTCGGGGTGCGGTTCGGGGGCGTGTCGCTGGACGCCTTCCTGGACGCGGCGGGTCCGCTGCCGTCGGCCACGCACGCCGTCGCCCACGCGCACACCGGCTACACCGCGAACCTGCCGCTCGCGGACCTGACCGGCGGGCGGGCCTGGATCGTGTGGGAGTACGACGGGCAGCCGCTGGCCCCCGAGCACGGCGGTCCGGCGCGGCTGGTGGTCCCGCACCTGTACTTCTGGAAGAGCGTGAAGTGGATCGCGGGGCTCGAGCTGCTCGACCACGACGAGCCGGGCTTCTGGGAGCAGAACGGCTACCACGCCCGCGGCAATCCCTGGGAGGAGCAGCGGTACTCCGGTGACTGAGACGGCCACGCACACGACGGGGGCGGGAGCCCCCGCTCCCCCGGCACGGTTCGCCGTGCCCGGGCGCATCGAGGTGAACGGCCGGGTGGCCGGGACGTGGCAGACGGCCACGCTCACCGGGATCCGCCGCGAGACGCCCCGCGCGTCGACCTTCCGCTTCGCCGTGCCCGGCTGGGCGGGCCACCTGCCCGGCCAGCACCTGATGCTGCGGCTCACCGCCGAGGACGGCTACCGGGCGCAGCGCCACTACTCGCTGGCGTCCGCACCGGACGACTCCGGGCACATCGAGCTGACCCTGGACCGGGTGCCCGACGGGGAGGTGTCCGGCTGGTTCCACACGGTGGCGCGGCCCGGCGACGAGATCGAGGTGCGCGGCCCGCTCAGCGGATTCTTCGCCTGGCCGGGCGACCGGCCCGCCCTGCTGCTGGGCGCCGGGTCCGGGGTCGTACCGCTGATGTCGATGGTGCGGCACCACCGGGCGCGGGGGCTCACCGTGCCGCTGCGGCTCCTCGTGTCCGCGCGCGGCCCCGGGGAGCTGATCTACGCCGATGAGTTCGGCGCGGAGACGACGCCCGTGTTCACCCGCACGGCGCCGGCCGGGGCGCCCGTGGGCCGGCTGGCGTCCGCGCATGTGGCGCCGCTCCTCGCCGAGCCGCCCGCCGGCGGATGGGAGGCCTACGTGTGCGGGTCGAACGCGTTCGCGGAGCACGCGTCGCGGCTGCTGGTGGCGGCCGGCCAGCCGGTGGACCGGATCCGGATCGAACGCTTCGGCTGATCCCCGCCCGGTTCGTGAGCGAGGCCCGCAGGAGTGGGTACCAGTCCAGTGCGGGCACTCGCACACGTGGCGCGACACGAAGGCGCGGCGGCCCCCGCGCTCGACGGCCGTCCGTCCGTTCCTCCGGTCGCGGTGATCGCGGGGAGGTCGACATGCGAACCCGGATACGCGGCCGGCACTGGCGGCGCAATCCGCTGCGGCGCCGGTCGGACGTCGTCGAGGCGTGGACCAAGGTGCTCGTCGCCCTCCTGCTGTTCGTGGCCGCGCCGGCGCTCGGTGCCGCCACCGCGTGGTGGGGCCACGGGCAGGCGCAGGCGATCGTGGCGGAGCAGCGGGCCGAGCGGCACCACGTCCGTGCCACGGTGGTGGACCGCACCCCCGGCACCCTGTCGACCGGAGAGCTCGGCGGACAGCACACGTACCGTGCGACCGTCCACTGGAAGGCACCGGACGGCACGGAGAAGAGCACCACGGCGCGGGTGCCGGCCGACACCCGGCACGGTGACACCGTCGACGTGTGGCTGGACTCCCGCGGCCAGAGCGTGCCCCCGCCGTCGGACAGTGCCGAGATCTGGCAGCACAGCGCCACCATCGGCTCGTTCACCACCATCGGGACGGTGCTCACGGTGCTCCTCGCGCATCGCGCCGTACGCGCGGTGGCCATGCGTCACCGCATGGCGGAGTGGGACCGCGACTGGGCGCTCACGGAGCCGCAGTGGACCCACCGGCGGGCCTGACGGCGCCCCGCCCGCGCGGTACCGGAGGGCGGCCGGACCTGGCGTTTCCGCGAGCCGCTCACGTACCGTGTGATCATCCGTACGGTCTGCCGCGTCTCCCCGCAAAGGCGGTTCTCGATGGCCCTGTTCGACCTCCCGCTCGACGAACTCCACACCTACCGCAGCGCGTCGGCCGAGCCCGAGGACTTCGACGCGTTCTGGAGCAAGACGCTCGCCGAGGCCCGCGAGCACGATCTGGACGCCCGCTTCGAACCCGTCGACACGGGACTGTCCACGGTGCGGGTGTACGACGTGACGTTCGCCGGCTTCGGCGGTCACCCGGTGAAGGCCTGGCTGACCCTGCCGGCCGCGGCCGCCGAGCCGCTGCCGCTGGTCGTGGAGTTCGTCGGGTACGGCGGCGGGCGCGGGCTGCCGCACGAGCACCTGCTGTGGGCGTCCACCGGCCGGGCCCACTTCGTGATGGACACCCGGGGCCAGGGCAGCGCCTGGGGCGGCGGTGGCGGCACCGCGGACCCCGTCGGCGGTACGCCCGCGTACCCGGGGTTCATGACCCGCGGTCTGGACGCTCCGGAGAACTACTACTACCGCCGGGTCTTCACCGACGCCGTGCGCGCCGTCGAGGCGGCCCGCTCCCACCCGCTGACCGACCCCTCCCGCACGGTCGCGCTGGGCGCGAGCCAGGGCGGCGGCATCACGATAGCGGTCGGCGGCCTGGTGCGAGACCTGGCCGCCGTCGCGCCGGACGTGCCGTTCCTGTGCGACTTCCCGCGCGCCACCACGCTCACCGACCGGCATCCCTACCGCGAGGTCGGCCTGTACCTGAAGACCCACCGCGGCCGGTCCGGGGACGCGCTGCGCACGCTGTCGTACTTCGACGGCGTGCACTTCGCGGCGCGAGGGCGGGCCCCGGCCCTGTTCTCGGCCGCCCTGGAGGACCAGACCTGCCCGCCGTCGACCGTTTTCGCCGCGTTCAACGCCTGGACGCACGAGGACAAGACGATCGAGGTGTACGACTTCAACGATCACGAGGGCGGGGGGCCGTACCAGGAGGCCGCGAAGCTGCGCTGGCTGAGCCGCCACGCCTGAGGTCCGTGGGTGGTGTTTCGGCCGAACCGGCGGACCGGACTTCCCAGCTGGTTTAGACCAATGGTAATCCTGGTGGCGCACCGAGCCCGCGCGGCTACCGTACGTCATCAACAGGAGGCGCGGCATGGCCCGCACCACCCCGCACGACCCGTCCCCCGCCGATCCGGCACCCGCCGACGCCCCGCCGCCCCTGTACCGGCGGGTGGCGGACCAACTGCTCGGCGAGTTGCGCGACGGGACCGTCCCCCCGGGTGAACGGCTGCCCGGCGAGCGCCGGCTGGCGGAGCACTTCGGCGTCAGCCGGGAGACCGTGCGGC
This sequence comes from Streptomyces violaceoruber, assembly GCF_033406955.1. NCBI lineage: Bacteria > Bacillati > Actinomycetota > Actinomycetes > Kitasatosporales > Streptomycetaceae > Streptomyces > Streptomyces violaceoruber. The sequence goes on from NZ_CP137734.1 coordinate 810,094, forward strand.
AGGCCCTGGACGTGCTGCGCCGCGACGGTCTGCTCACCACCGACCGGCGGGGCAGCCACGTCGCCCTGCCGGGGCCGCCGGCCGGAAGCGCGGCACCCCTGGTCTTCCCGGTCGGCGCCCGGGCGGCGGAGCCGCGCACCGGCGACCGGGCCACCGTCGTCTGGGGGACGCCGCCGCCGGAGCACGCCGCGGCGCTGGGGCTGGTGCCGGGCCGGCCGACCCTGATGCACCACTACACGTCGGCGACGGCCGCGGGCAACGGCAGGCGGACCGCGGTGACATCGTTTTCCGCGGTGGCGCTGGCCGAGGTCGAGGAACTGGCCCGCTACCGCGACCGGGCCGACGGGATCGCCTGCGCGCAGTTGCGGCGGGCCTACGACTGGATGCGCCGCGCGGGCCTGACGCTGCACCACCGGGACACCATCACGCTCCAGCCCGACACCGCGTCGGTCCGGGTCGTGCGGCGGGTGCACGACCAGTACGCGCGACCGCTGGAGATCACCGACCTCCTGGTGGACACCCGGCAGGACGCCCTGGTCTACGAGTTCACGCTGCCGGCGGCCGGCTGACCCGTCGTCCTACGGGAGCCGCCGGGCGACGACCAGCCGGGCCCGCGGGCTGCCGTCGGGGCGGCGTCCGAACTCGGGCAGGGCGTGCAGGTCCGTCCGGAAGCCGGCCCGCGACAGCTCGCGGCCCACGGCCCCGAGCCGGAACGTCCGGTAGTACATGACGAACGGCGGCCGCCACAGCGCGTTGCGCACCCGCATCGCGGCGTCGAAGCCGAGCAGCGTCCAGTACCCCGGGGAGCCGGGCCTGGGCGGGGCTGCGACGGGGAAGGCGAAGCAGCCGTCCGGCCGGAGCACGGAGCGCACCTGGCCGAACAGGCCCGGCAGTTCGCGGGGCAGGAAGTGCCCGAACGCCCCGAAGCTCACCACGAGGTCGAAGGCGGGGCCGAAGGGCAGGGCGCGGGCGTCCGCGCGCACCCAGGAGACCTCCGGGCCCGGGGGCAGGGTGCGCCGGCGCGCGACCTCCAGCATGCCCGCGCTGAAGTCCACCCCGGTCACGTCCCGTTGGCACACCCGGGCCAGCACCTCGACGCCCGCGCCGGTGCCGCAGCACAGGTCGAGCCCGGCGGCGAAGGGTCCCAGCGGCTCCAGCCCGCGGGCCACGGCGTCCAGCACCCGGTCGGGCGTCCGGTACGGCGTGTGGTCGAACTTCGGGGCGAGCAGGTCGTAGCCCCGCTCGACCGAGGACAGTGCCTGGACGGCGAGTTCGCGCAGGGTGGGGCCTTCGGAGCTGAACATCCGGTCAGCCTAGGGGCTGTCCGGCGGGCCCCGCGGGAGCGCGGCGCTCGTCGAGCACGGCGAGTACGCGCTCGCACCAGCGGGCGTTCTCCCGCTCGAACGTGATGCCGGCGGCCAGGGTGAGGTAGGGCCCGACACGGTCGGCGTCCCGCAGGTGTTCCTCCTCGGTGCGGCCGTCCAGGAGGCGTTCCCGCACCCGCTCGTAGCGGGCGAGTTTGCCCAGCGCCCAGGCCCTGCGCTCCTCGACCAGCGCGCGGACCGCCGCCGGGTCGACGCCGTCCATGGCCTGCATCTTGATCAGGAACTCGTCGCGGATGGCGGTGGGCCGCCGGGTCGGCGCGGCGGCGAAGACGCCGAGCTGCTCCCGGCCCGCCTCGGTGAGCGAGAACAGCCGCTTGGTGGGCCTGCGCTCCTGCGGCACGGTCCGCGCCTCGATGAGTCCGTCGCCCGCGAGGCGCTCCAGCTCCCGGTAGAGCTGCTGCGGCGTGGCGGGCCAGAAGTTGGCGAGCGACACGTCGAACACCTTGGACAGCTCGTAGCCCGAGGCCTCGCCCTCGAGCAGGGCGGCCAGGACGGCGTACTTGAGAGACATGTCGACACGCTAGCAAGCGGGGTCCAGGCCGACTACTCTACTCCACACCTATTCAAAGAGTTGAGTATGAAGGAGTGGCGATGCGGGCATTCCGCGCGGCGGTGGAGGCACACGACATGGACGCCGTCGAAGCACTGCTGGCCGACGACGTGGTCTTCTCCAGCCCCGTCGTCTTCAAGCCCTACCGGGGCAAGGCGGTCACGGCGGCGATCCTGCGCGCGGTCGAGCGCGTCTTCGAGGACTTCCGCTACGAACGGGTCATCGGCGAGGCGGACGGCCGCGACCACGCCCTGCTCTTCGCGGCGCGGGTGGGCGACCGCGAGATCAGCGGCTGCGACTTCCTGCACCTGGACGCGTCCGGCCGCATCGCCGAACTGACGGTGATGGTGCGCCCGCTCTCGGGAGCCCAGGCCCTTCAGGCGGCCATGGCCGCGCAGTTCGAGCGGATCGCGGAGGAAGCACAGGAGAGGCAGGACGCCCGGGCGGCTTCGGCGGACTGAACCCGGAACGGGACCCGCGGGGTCCGGCGGGCCGAGCCTCGCACGGGACCCGCGGGGCCCAGTCGTCGTGGCCGACTGGACGCACCGCACGGGAGGCGGGGGAGGCACGGCGCCCGGGCGGAAGCAGAGGCCACGAAGAACGGGATGGCGACGAGGAAGCGGCCCGCGTCGGCGCTGCTCCGCGAGCCACCGGTCCGCGCGGTCGCGGTCGACGGCGCCGCCCGCGCAGGCCGGCTCGGCGAGCCTCGCGAGCAGCGACGGCGTCGCGGGGTCGGTGAACACGAGGGTGTGGACCTCGACCGTGACATCGTCGAACTCGACCGTGACATCGTCGAAGCCGCCGACCAGGAGCAGGCCCGGGTACTGGATGCCGGCGCGGGCGTGCTCAGGAGGTCGGCGCGGGCGGGCAGGATCGCGCGGGTGAGCTGCGGGTCGCCCGAGTCGATCATGATGGCGTCCCGGTCCCGACCGGCCAGGACGATCCGGCCGCCCGGACAGAGGATCCGTCGCGCCTCCGCCACCGCGCGTTCCGGTTCCTGGAGTACGCGGAAGACCGTCTCCGCGCGGTAGCCTCGCACGCTTCCCTCGGCGAAGGGCAGTTCCTCCGCTCCCGCCTTCCGGAACTCGCCCTCCGGCCACCGCTCCCGGGCCGAGGCCGAGGAGCTCCGGTCGAGAATCGCGGCGGCCGAGGCCTCCTTGGAGCCGATCGAGGGCGGCCTGGACCGCGAGTACGACGACGTCACCCAGTGCCCGGAGCACCGGCGGCGCATCACCGGGCGGATCGGCTCCGAGGTCCCGTGACGACCCCCGAGGCCCCCCGTCACCTTCAGCACGTGCCGGGGCTGGGCACCGTGGTACAGTGCTTTCAGCACTCGTGTACGCCCCTCGATCGGGCGCCGGTGCCAGTTTCCCTTCGGTTCGCGGATCTGCTCGTCCTGATGCGACCGGCACGTCCGCTTCTCAGCACAACCTCGTGAGCGGGGCCCCGTTCCCGCCGTGTCCGAGGTGCTGTTCCCCGCCGTCCGGAGGCGTGTCGTCCGACCCCTCGCGCGGCTCTTCCCTTCCTTGCGCATGTCCCATGCCCGTGTCCTCGAAAGGACCGACCACATGACCACCACACTCGAGCACCCCCCTGTACAGCACGCCCCGGCCGACATCGCGAGCGGTGTCCTCGACATCGAAACGGGCGGCAAGGGGCGCCTGCGCGGCAGGAACCTCCAGCCCGAGCCGGCCGACCCGGCCCTCTCCCCCGCACTGATCCGCCGGCACGGGCTGCGCAGGGGCGACCTCGTCGAGGGGGTGTGCGGCGACCGGCGCACCCTGACCGACGTCGTCCGCGTCAACGGGCGTACGCCCGACCGGCGGAGCCGGCCGCACTTCGCCGACCTGACCCCGCTGCACCCGCACGAGCGGCTGCGGCTCGAACACCCGGCGGCCGGTCTCGCCGGACGCGTCGTCGATCTGCTCGCCCCGGTCGGCAAGGGCCAGCGCGGACTGATCGTCGCCCCGCCGAAGACCGGCAAGACCGTCCTCCTCCAGCAGTTCGCCGCCGCGGTGGCCGGCAACCACCCCGAGGCCCGCCTGATGGTGGTGCTGCTCGACGAACGCCCCGAGGAGGTCACCGACATGCGGCGCTCGGTACGCGGCGAGGTCTACTCCTCGACCTTCGACCGGAGCGCCAGGCAGCACATCGCGCTCGCCGAGCTGGTGATCGAGCGGGCCAAGCGGCTCGTCGAGGCCGGCGAGGACGTCGTCATCCTCCTCGACTCCCTCACCCGGCTGTGCAGGGCGCACAACAACGCCGCCTCCTCCGGCGGCCGCACGCTCAGCGGCGGCGTCGACGCCGGGGCGCTGCTGGGTCCCAAGCGGTTCTTCGGCGCGGCCCGCAAGGCGGAGGAGGGCGGTTCCCTCACCATCCTCGCCACCGCCCTGGTCGAGACCGGCTCGCGTGCCGACGACTTCTACTTCGAGGAGCTGAAGAGCACCGGCAACATGGAACTGCGGCTGAGCCGGGAGCCGGCCTCCCGCCGGGTCTTCCCGGCCGTCGAACCGGTCGGCTCGGGCACCCGGCGCGAGGAGCTGCTGCTGTCCGGTGCCGAGACGACCGCCCTGCGCGGGCTGCGGCGGGCCCTGGTGGCCCGGGACGGGCAGTCCGGCCTGGAGACCCTGCTGGAGCGGCTGCGCCGGACGCCGGACAACGCCACGTTCCTGCGACAGGTCCAGCCGACGCTGCCCGCGGGCTGACACCTCTCGCCGACGGCACCGGCCGGCACCTCCGTCTGCCCCGCGCTACGGCATCCGGGTGTTTGCGGGGCGGACCCGGCCCGGTCAGCGTGGCGACGTGAGGGGCCGTTCCTACGTTTGCGGTATGACTATCGGATTCTCATCCCGGGCGGTTCGAGCCACCTGCATGCTCTGCGCGGCAGGACTGCTGACGCTCGTGCCCGCCACCGCGGCCGCCCGCGCGGGGCGGCCGGACCCCGGTCCGCCCGGCGATGCGGCGGCGCCCCGGTCGTCGCCGCTGTACCGCTCCGGCACGCAGGTCCGGCCGCACCCCGCGGCGCCCCGGGTTCCCGAAGTCTCCGCCCTGTCCTGGGTCGTGGCCGACGCCGGTACGGGCGACGTGCTGGCGGCGAACGACGCCCACCGCGAGCTGCCCCCGGCCAGCACCCTCAAGACGCTGTTCGCGCTCACGGTGCTGCCCGCGCTGCCGGGCGGCATCCGGCACGAGGTGGGCCCCGAGGACCTGTCCGGCATCGGTCCGGGCAGCAGCCTGGTCGGTGTCGTCGAGGGCCAGACGTACCGCGTCTCCGACCTGTGGAACGGCGTCTTCCTCAACTCCGGGAACGACGCCGTGCACGTGCTCGCCTCGCTCACCGGCGGGTGGAGCGCCACGGCGGCCCGGATGCAGGCCGAGGCCCGCGCCCTCGGCGCCCGCGACACCCACGTCCGCTCGCCCGACGGGTACGACGCCCCGGGCCAGGTCTCCTCCGCGTACGACCTGGCCGTCTTCGGCCGGGAAGGGCTGCGGCGTCCCGACTTCGCGCGGTACTGCGCCAAGGTCGACGCGATGTTCCCCGGCCGCGACGGGAGCTCGTACGGGATCATGAACACCAACCGGCTGCTCACCGGGGCCGACGGCGTGCAGCCGTACCCGGGGCTGATCGGGGTGAAGAACGGCTACACCAGCAACGCGGGCAACACGCTCATCGCCGCCGCCCGCCGCGACGGACGGACCCTGGTCGTCACGGTGATGAACCCGCAGGAGGGCGGCGGCCACGCCGTCTACGAGGAGGCCCGGGCACTGCTCGACTGGGGCTTCGAGGCGGCCGGCGAGGTCGACCCGGTGGGCTCACTGGACCCCGAGGACCACCGGCCCCGGCAGGGACCGCAGGCCGTACCCGCGGCGGTGAGCGCGGCGAAGCCGGCCGAGGACGTGCCGGGTTGGCCGGAGACGGGCGCGATCCTCGGTGTCGCGGGGCTCGGCGCGGGCGTCATGGCGCTCGCCCTGCGGATCAAGCTCGTCCGGGACGACGGCAGTTGACGACGGCAGCCGACGGGAGCGCCACGCACGTTCAGAACACCGACAGCCCCGTGAGCGTCGTGAAGCGGTCCAAGGCCGCCACCCCGGCCACCGAGTTGCCCCGCTCGTCCAGGCCGGGGCCCCACACGCACAGCGTGCAGTGCCCCGGCACCACCGCGATGATGCCGCCGCCGACCCCGCTCTTGCCCGGCAGACCCACCCGGTGCGCGAAGTCGCCGGCCGCGTCGTAGGTCCCGCAGGTCAGCATCACCGCGTTGATCTGCTTGGCCCGGCTGCGGCTGAGCAGCCGGGTGCCGTCCGCACGGATGCCGTGCCGGGCCAGGAAGCCGGTGGCCAGGGCCAGGTCGGCGCAGGACGCGGCGACGGAGCACTGGCGGAAGTACTGGTCCAGGAGCACCGGGACGGGGTTGTCGATGTTGCCGTAGGACGCCATGAAGTGCGCCAGCGCGGCATTCCGGTCGCCGTGCGCGGCCTCGGAGGCGGCGACCTCCTCGTCGTGACCGAGGTCCGGGTTGCCGCTCTCGGCGCGCAGGAAGGCGAGCAGTTCGCCGGCCGCGTCGCCGGTGCGGGTGTGCAGCCGGTCGGTGACGACGAGGGCGCCCGCGTTGATGAACGGGTTGCGCGGGATGCCGTTCTCGTACTCCAGCTGCACCAGGGAGTTGAACGGGTTGCCGGACGGCTCGCGGCCCACGTGCTCCCACAGGGCGTCGCCCTCCCTGGCCAGGTCGAGGGCGAGGGTGAAGACCTTGGTGAGGGACTGCGCGGAGAACGGCTCCCGCCAGTCCCCCACCCCGTAGACCGTGCCGTCCAGCTCAGCGACGGCCATGCCGAAGCGGCGCGGGTCGCGGGCGGCGAGGGCGGGGATGTAGTCGGCGGGCCGGCCGCTGCCCGGGGTCCGCTCGATCTCCTCGGCGATGCGCTCCAGGACCGGCCGGAAGGTCGTCGGTGTGCTCATGATCGCCATTCTCCCTCCGGGCCGGCCCGGGCGGCGGGAGGCCCGCGGTGGGTGGACCCCCGCACCGGGGTGGTGCTGGCCTCACCCCCACTTCGGGGGTAGCCGTCATCCCCCCGCCGAAGGCCAGCCCACATACTGTGGCGCATGGCCAACCCAACGGTGCTCATCGAGAGCCTGCCCACGCCCGCACAGGAGAAGGATCGCGAAAGGGGAAGCGACTTTTCCGAACTCTCCCGGCGAATAGCCGGCGCGGGGCTGCTCCGGCGTCGCCCGCTGTACTACACGGTCCGCTTCGGCGCCGTCGCCCTCGCGCTCGCCGGCGGTGTCGCCGCGTTCGTCGCCCTGGGGGACAGCTGGAGCCAGCTGTTCGTCGCGGTCGCCCTCGCCGTCGTCTTCGGCCAGCTCGGACTGGCCGCCCACGACCTCGCCCACCGGCAGGTCTTCACGCGCCGGCGCCCCAGCGAGGCGGGCGGTCTGCTGACGGCCAACCTGCTGCTCGGCATGAGCTACGGCTGGTGGATGAACAAGCACACCCGCCACCACGCGAACCCGAATCACGAGGAGAAGGACCCGGACGTCTCCCCCGACATCCTGGTGTGGTCGCGGGGTCAGGCGAGCCGGGCGACCGGGCTGCCGCGGTTCGTCGGCAGGCACCAGGCGGCCCTGTTCTTCCCGCTGCTGACGCTGGAGGGCCTGAACCTGAGCTTCAACAGCTTCAAGGCGCTCGGCAGCCGGGCCGTGAAACGGCCGGTCCTGGAGGGCACGCTGCTCGTCGCCCACTTCGCCGTGTACTTCGGCGGCCTGTTCACGGTCCTCTCCCCGGGCAAGGCGCTCGTCTTCCTCGCCGTCCACCAGGGACTGTTCGGGATCTACCTGGGCTCGGTCTTCGCCCCCAACCACAAGGGCATGCCGATGATCGAGGAGGGCATGCGGCTGGACTTCCTGCGCCGTCAGGTCCTGACCTCCCGCAACGTGCGGGGCGGTGCGCTCGTCGACGCCTTCATGGGCGGCCTCAACTACCAGATCGAGCACCACCTGTTCCCCAGTATGCCGACCCCCGCCCTCGGCCGGGCCCAGGCCATCACCGAGGCGTACTGCGCCGAGTTGGGCGTGCCCTACCACCAGACGGGGCTGCTGGCCTCGCACCGCGAGGCCCTGCGGCACATGAGGAGCGTTGGGGAGCCGCTGCGCGCCGCTCGCTGAGCAGCGGTCGGCTGCGCGGCGGTCAGCTGTGCAGCACGCCGGTGCCCAGCAGCCCGAACAGCAGGACGCCGACCGCGATCCGGTAGACGACGAACGAGTTGAAGGTGTGCTTGGCGACGAACTTCAGCAGCCAGGCGATGGAGGCGTAGGCCACCACGAAGGAGACGAGGGTGCCGACCGCCAGGGGCGCGGCACCCGCTCCCGTGCCCAGGGCGTCCTTCAGCTCGTAGAGCCCGGCTCCGGTCAGGGCCGGGATGCCGAGGAAGAAGGACAGCCGGGTGGCGGCGACCCGGTCCAGGTCGAGCATCAGCGCGGTGGACATGGTGGCGCCGGAACGGGAGAAGCCCGGGAAGAGCAGGGCGAGGATCTGTGAGCCGCCGACCAGCATGGCGTCCTTGAAGGACGTGTCGTCCTCGCCCCGCTTGTGCCGGCCGGTGCGGTCGGCCCACCACATCACGCCACTGCCGACGATCAGCGAGCCCGCCACCACCCACAGCGAGGCGAGCGGGCCCTTGATCAGGGGCTTGGCGGCCAGGCCGACGAGGACGATGGGGATGGTGGCGTAGATGACCCACCAGGCGAACCTGTAGTCGTGGTGGTACCGCTCCTCGCGGTCGCGCAGCCCGCGGCCCCAGGCGGAGACGATCCGCATGATGTCCTTGGAGAAGTAGACGAGCACGGCGGCGATCGCGCCGACCTGGATGACCGCGGAGAAACCGATGACGGCGTCGTCGTCGACCGGGATGCCCATCAGCCCCTCGACGATCTTGAGGTGTCCGGTGGAGGAGACGGGCAGGAACTCGGTCACCCCCTCGACGGCTCCGAGGACGACGGCCTGACCGATGCTGATGGCGCTCATGGCATCCAGTTCCTACTACACCAAGCTGTGTGCCCGGCGTCAGGTCCAGAGCGCGTCGGCCAGAGTCACCCCCGCGAACGCCGCCGCGAGGCCGGCCGCCACGCTTCCCCCCACGTTCACCGCGGCGTGCAGGCGCGCGCCGGTCTCGGTCAGCCGGAGCGTCTCGTAGGAGAAGGTCGAGTAGGTGGTGAGGGCGCCGCACAGGCCGGTGCCCAGCAGCAGCCGCAGGTCGGAGCCGACCGCTCCGGCCAGGGCGGCGCCGGTCAGCAGGCCGAGGACGACGCTGCCGATCACGTTCACCGTGAAGGTGCCCCAGGGGAAGACGGAGTCGTGCCGGGACTGCACGGCGCGGTCGGTGAGGTAGCGCAGCGGGGCGCCGATCATGCCGCCCGCGACGACCAGCAGCCAGTTCACGACGGCCTCCGGCCCTCGTACCTGACGACCTCGCACGGGTTGAGGGTGACCAGGCCCTCGGTGACGAGTTCGTCGAGCAGCGGCAGGAAGCCCCGTACCCGCTCCTCGGTGTCGACGACGACGACGGCCACCGGCAGGTCCTCGCTCAGGGACAGCAGCCGGGTGGTGTGGACGATCGAGGAGGCACCGAAGCCCTCGACGCCGCGGAAGACGCTGGCACCGGCGAGGCCCGCGGCGTGGGCGCGGTGGACGATCTCCGAGTACAGGGGGCGGTGGTGCCAGGTGTCGTTCTCGCCGACGTACACGGTCAGGCGCAGGGCGCTGCCGGTCAGCCTCGTCATGACTGCCTCCACTTCAGGACCCGGCGGGCCGCCCATGCGGCGAGCCACACCGCCGTGAGTGCCGCGAGCGGGGTCGCGGCGAGGTAGGCCAGGCCGGTGGGGAGCCGGCCGTCGGCGAACAGGGACCGGCTGTCGACGGCGTAGGTGGAGAAGGTGGTGAAGCCGCCGAGCACACCGGTGCCGAAGAAGGGCCGGACCAGACGGTGGGCGGGCCGGACCTCGGTGATGACCACCATGAACACGCCGATCACGGCACAGCCCACGGCGTTGACCCCGAAGGTCGTCCAGGGGAAGCCCCCGGCCGGTGTCGGCCACCAGAGGGAGGCCGCGTAGCGGGCGGCGGCTCCGGTGCCCCCGCCCAGGGCCACGACCGCGACGACGGGTGCCTGGGTGCGCCATCCGGACCGGCTCGGGGCGGCGGCCCGGATGCCGCCGGGGCGCCCGGTCCTCGGGACTGTCATGGTCGTACGTCTCCTACTCGCCGGGCAGGGGGATGCCCTCCTGCGCTAGTCAAGTAGGGACCGTTGGCGGCGTCCGAGCCGCGGTTGGGGTACGGCGGGCCCCACCGCCGCGCCGCGCCCCTGCGGGCCGCGGCTGATGCTCAGCGTAACGCCGGGGCGGCGTCCGGGTCACTCCGGGAGGGCGCTCCGGTCCCGGCGGGAGGCGTCCGCGCCTACCATCCCTTCTCGAACATCCGGGCCACCTCGGCGATCCGCACCTCGTCGCGCCGGTAGTAGGTGCGGCGGCGGATCCGGGTGGCGCGCAGCAGGCCGAGACGGGTGAGCAGCCCGAGGTGGGTCTCGGCGACCCGGCGGGAGACGCCCAGCCTGGCGGCGACGGGGCCCGCGTGGACACCGTGCTCCGCGGGGTCGGCGTGACGCTGCGGCGGGAAGTGCGCGGCCGGGTCCTTCAGCCACTCCAGGATGTCGAGACGCGTGCCGTGCACGGGGGTCCTCAGCATCTCGTCCTCCCTCCGTGCGGGCCCGCCCGTACCGTGTCCCTCCACCTTCCCGCGGCCGGACCCCGGTTGTCCGGCAACCGGGCCATTTGCACATTCAACCAATATCGGTTCCGGTGCTACCGTTCAGTCATGGGAGCCAGGACGGCCGGTGCGCCGCTCGAGGAACGGTGGCGGGACATCCTGTCGGTGCACGCACGCACGATGTGCGAGATCGACCGGGCCCTGCACCCGCACGGGCTGGGCGCGAGCGACTTCGAGGTGCTCGACCTCCTCGTGACGGGGGCGCCCGACGACGGCGACCGGTGCCGGGTGCAGAACCTGGTCGGCCGGGTCCACCTCAGTCAGAGCGCGCTGTCCCGGCTCATCGCCCGGCTGGAGAAGGACGGGCTGGTCCGGCGCTCCATGTGCGCGGAGGACCGGCGCGGCGTGTACGTCACGCCGACCTCCAGGGGCCGGGAGCTGCACGCGGAGATACTGCCGCTGCAGCGGGCCGCGCTGGCCCGCACGCTCGGCGACGACGAAGGCCCCCGCCCCTGACCGGGGGCGCGGGCCTTCGCCCCGGCCTCGGCCTCAGGTGCGGGCCAGCAGGGTGCGCACACCGTCCGAGGTGAGGGTGAGGCGGTGCTCCGAGCCGGCGTCGATGGACAGTGACAGGTCGTCGGCCGGCCACTGCGCGGCGAGGGCGCCCAGCGGCACCATGCGGTAGCGGGAGACGTACGGCAGCAGGTCGGCCATCTCCACTTCCGAGGTGAACACGGGCACCACCTGGCCCCCGCCCTGCTGCTCCAGGACCGGCAGGGCCAGCATCCCGGGGTCGGCGGCGTCCTGGTCGTTCGCGTCGTCGGGCACCGGCACGAGGACGTCACTGCTCGCGAGCGTGTCGAGCGCCGCCGTGTTGTCGGCGGTCTCGGTGGTCTCGGCGAGCGTGTCCAGTGCCCGCTGCGCGGGTGTCACGGGGTGGTCGTTCGCAGGTGTCTCCATGGCATTTTCCCTGGTAGCGGCGGCGTTGCGGCCCGCACGGACGATCGGCGCGGACGCGGTCCAGCCTCGCGTACCCGGTCACCCACGGCGCAACCCTGTTCGAGCCACGCGCACGATCCCGTACTCATCTGATCAGCAAGGGGCCCACTTGATCGATCAGTAACGCGGTGGGGTTAGCATATGAGCGCCGCCTAGCTCGAAAGATAGAGACGTGACTGTCAACGACGACTCGTTCACCAACTGGAAGCACCGCGAAGAGACCGCGGAATCGATGATCCCGATGATCGGGAAGCTGCACCGGGAGCAGGACGTCACGATCCTGCTGCACAGCCGTTCCCTGGTGAACAAGTCGGTGGTCAGCATCCTCAAGACCCACCGCTTCGCCCGCCAGATCGCCGGGGCGGAGCTGTCGGTCACCGAGACGATGCCCTTCCTGCGCGCGCTCACCGCGCTGGACCTCGGTCCCTCGCAGATCGACATCGGCATGCTCGCCGCGACCTACCGGACCGACGACCGCGGTCTGTCGGTCGAGGAGTTCACGGCCGAGGCCGTCGCCGGGGCCACCGGCGCCAACAAGATCGACCGGCGCGAGGGGCGCGACGTCGTCCTGTACGGCTTCGGCCGCATCGGCCGGCTCGTCGCCCGCCTGCTCATCGAGAAGGCCGGGTCGGGCAACGGGCTCCGGCTGCGTGCCATCGTCGTCCGGGGCGGCGGGGAGCAGGATCTCGTCAAGCGTGCCTCGCTGCTGCGCCGCGACTCCGTGCACGGCCAGTTCCAGGGCACGATCACCGTCGACGAGGACAACAGCACGATCCTCGCCAACGGCAACGCCATCAAGGTGATCTACGCGGACGACCCGGCCCAGGTCGACTACACGGCGTACGGCATCAAGGACGCCATCCTCATCGACAACACCGGCAAGTGGCGCGACCGCGAGGGCCTGTCGAAGCACCTGCGTCCGGGCATCGACAAGGTCGTGCTGACCGCTCCGGGCAAGGGCGACGTCCCGAACATCGTCCACGGCGTCAACCACGACACCATCAAGCCGGACGAGCGGATCCTGTCCTGCGCGTCCTGCACCACCAACGCGATCGTCCCGCCGCTGAAGGCGATGGAGGACGAGTACGGCGTGCTGCGCGGTCACGTGGAGACGGTGCACTCCTTCACCAACGACCAGAACCTGCTGGACAATTACCACAAGTCGGACCGTCGTGGCCGCAGCGCGCCGCTGAACATGGTCATCACGGAGACCGGCGCCGCCTCCGCGGTCGCCAAGGCACTGCCCGACCTGAAGGCGCGGATCACCGGCAGCTCGATCCGGGTGCCCGTACCGGACGTGTCGATCGCCATCCTCAACCTCCAGCTGGCCCGCGAGGCGAGCCGCGAGGAGGTCGTGGACCACCTGCGCGAGGTGTCGCTGACCTCGCCGCTCAAGCGCCAGATCGACTTCATCGGCGCGCCCGACGCCGTCTCCAGCGACTTCATCGGCTCGCGCCACGCCTCGATCGTGGACGCGGGCGCGCTGAAGGTCGAGGGCGACAACGCGATCCTCTACCTCTGGTACGACAACGAGTTCGGCTATTCCTGCCAGGTCGTCCGCGTCGTGCAGCACGTCTCCGGGGTGGAGTACCCCACGTACCCGGCTCCGGCGGTCTGATCCGGTCCGGTCGGGGCGACGCGGGGCGCGAGCGCGCGAGGGGCGGTGGGACACGGGTTCCCACCGCCCCTCGTGCGCGCCGGTTCAGCCGACGACGACGCTGTGCGCACCCGCGGCGAGCGCCCGGGCGGCCTGCTCGGGCGTAGCGACACGGCCCTCGGCGATCACCGGGGCGGCGAGCGCCGACCTGGGCCGCGTGGTCGAGGAGGGCGGGGCCGCCGAGGTCTCCGGCGCCTCCCGGCACCCGTACGCCGAGGCGCCGCTCTCCGCGACGCTGAGCCTGCCGGAACGCCCCGGGCGGATCGTGCCGCACGGCCCGGTGCCCTCGGCCACCCGCCCGCCGTCCGGCTGCCCGTTCCGCACCCGCTGCTGGAAGGCGGACGACGCCTGCGCCACCGTCTTCCCGGCGGCAGCGGAGGCGCAGGCTGACGGGTATCGGCCAGCCCGGGCCGGGGCATGCGTGTGAGGGCACGCCCCGTCCGGGCGCCGTGCGGCACTACGGCCGGCTGATACGAGAATGGTTCCATGAAAGCACTGGTTCGGCGCTCGCCCTGGGTCGAGGTGCTGGTCTGGTGCGTGGCCGTGCTGAGCCTCACCGTCCTGGCCGCGGCGGCCGTCGTCCGCAGTACGGTGCTGGACCCCGGGTTCTACGGCCAGGTACTGGAGGACGAGCACGCCTACCAGCGCTTCTACGACGAGGTGCTGGTGGACCCGCGCAGTACGCCGTTCACCAGCGACCTGCTGGAGCGGCTGCCCGTTCCGCAGTCGACCATCACCTCGAACCTCAAGGTGGTGGTCCCGCCCGAGACGCTGCGGACCATGGGCCAGGGGCAGATCGCGGAAATGGTCCACTATCTGGAGGGCGACCGCGAGCGGCTGCGGATCACGGTCGACCTGGAGCCCGTCGTCGCGAACGTCGAACGGCTCAGCCAGGCGTACTTCGGTGATGCCGTCGCGGCGCTGCAGAAGCGGTCCGAACCCGACTTCCAGGCTTTCGTGCAGCACCTGAGCGAGCTGGTGGCGCGGGTGGTGGCCGGTGAGGCTCCGCTGGACGAGCTGCCGACGCTGCCGCTCTCCCACAGCCAGGCGGACGCGGCCACGGACGCGCTGATGCGGCTGGTGCCGGACGGCGCGGCGCGCGACGGCGTCAGATCGACCGTGTTGACGGCCCTGGACCGGGGCGACGTGGCCTCCGCCCTGGCCGCGATCGCCCCGGTGGCCCTGACCGACCAGGTCCGGGACGCCGCCGAGGAGATGTTGCGGGAGGCGAAGCAGGGCACGTGGGTGGTGAGCGTCGACGTCGAGCCCGGGACCGAGGCGCTGGCTCCGCTGGACCGTGCGCGCAAGGTCACCCGGCTCTTCCAGGAGGTGGTGGAACCGGCGGCGGCCGTGCTGTGCGCCGCCGCGCTCACCCTGCTGTGGTTCCTGCGGCCGTCGCCCGCCAAGCGCCGGCTGATTCCGCTGGGCTGGGTGCCGGCTGCCGCCGCCTCACTCATGGCGCTCACCGTGCTCGTGCTGCGGCTCACGCTGGGCGACACGCTGTTCGGCACTCCGCCGTCCTGGCCGCCCGCGGCCACGGGGCTGCTCGCCGACGTGCAGGCCGCCGCGCTCGACCGGCTGCTGACCACCGCCGTCGTCGTCGCGGTGATCCTGCTCGCCGCGGGCGCGCTGCTGATCACCGTCGGCTGGGTCTGGCAGACCCGGCCCAGCGTGCCGGTCCTCACCGATCCGCGGCACGTTCCGGCGCTGACTTTCACGGTCACCGCCGTCGCCCTCGTCGGGACCATGCTGGCGCCGGTGGCGATCAGCGGCTCCTCGCCGCGGATCTGCCAGGGCAGTGCCGAGCTGTGCGACGCCCGCTACGACGAGATCGCCCAGCTCGCGTCGCACAACGCGATGGCGACGACCGCGGACCGGTTCATCGGTCCCCTCCAGGACCCGGACATCGTCGGTCAGCTGGGCGCCGGGTCGCGGGTCCTGCTGCTCGACACCCACCGCTGGGAGCGGCCCGAGGAGGTCGCGGAGCGGCTGAGCACCTCGGACTTCTCCCCCGCCGAGCGCCGTCGGCTGACCGCGATCCTGCAACGGGTGAACCCACCCCATCCGGGCCTGTGGCTGTGCCACTCGGTGTGCGGCGCCGGGGCCATCGAACTGGAGCCGACGCTGCGGCAGATCGGCGAGTGGCTGCGCGACAACCCGACGGAGATCGTCACGCTGATCCTCCAGGACGGCGTGGACGCGGTGACGACGCAGGACGCCTTCGAACGGGCCGGTCTCTCGGACCTGCTGTACGAGCCGGACCGGGACCCGGACCGTCCGTGGCCGAAGCTCGGGGACATGATCGACAGCGGCCGGCGGCTGGTCGTCTTCGCGGAGAAGGCGGACGGACCCGCGCCCTGGTACCGGAACCTGTACCGGTACGGCATGGAGACGCCCTTCGCCTTCCGCAGCCCGGACGAGATGTCGTGCCTGCCCAACCGGGGCGGTTCGGACAAGCGGCTGTTCCTGCTGAACCACTTCGTCACGGCGGGCGGCGGGCTGCGGCTGGACGCCGGGGTCGTCAACTCGCGGCAGCGGGTGCTGGAGCGGGCGCACAACTGTGAACGGCAGCGCGGCAGACCGGTCAACTTCATCGCGGTGGACTACGCGACGATCGGCGACGCGCTGGGCGCGGTGAACGAGCTCAACGCCGAACGCGTCGAGGACGGCCCCCGCGTCCCGGTCGAGCGCACCCCCGGCCGGATCCCGGGCGCGGCGGAAGCCCGGCGGCGCGGTGGTGCTCCGCGCCGCCGGGCGGTTTCCCGGTGACCGGCCGCTCCTGTCGGCCGGTCCCGGCCGGCCCGGCTACTGGTTGATCTTGAACTGGGAGCCGGGTTCGATCCGTACGTCCTCCTTGGCCGAGTTGGTGATCGTGACGTCGGTCAGGGTCGCGCTGCCGCGGGCGCCGCCCATCGCGAGGATGCCGGAGCCGTTGTTCGACTTGTCGATGCGGACGTTCTGGATCTTCACGTCCGGCATCGCGCCGCCGCCCGTCTTGAACTGGATGCCGTCGTAGGTCGAGTCGAGGATCTCGGTGTCCCGGATGGTCACGCCCGGGATGTCCTGGCCCTGTGCGAAGAGGGTGATGGCGCCGAACTCCTGCGCCTCGCCCCAGAACGCGCCGCCGGTGCGGTGCAGGGCGTTGCCCGCGATGAGGGTCTGCCCGGAGAAGGGCAGCGGGTCGTGGTCGGTGGCGAGCATGATGCCGGGGTAGTTCATGGTGTCGGAGACGACGTTGTTCTCGATGGTGTTGCCGTAACCGCCGTACACCGCGATGCCGTTGGCCCGCCACGGCAGCTGGATCGTGTTGTTGCGGAAGTGGTTGTCGTGGCCGATGTCCACGGACGGGTCCTTCACGTACTTGTTGGCCCAGACCGCGAGCGAGTCGTCGCCGGTGGTGCGGAAGGAGGAGTTGTAGACGGTGGAGTTGCGGGTGCCGTTGGAGAAGTTGATGCCGTCCGCATAGGTGTCGCGGATGCGCATGCCGGTGAACTCCAGGCCGTCGGCGGGGCCCCACAGTTCGGGGATGTTCGAGTAGTCGCGGCCGACCCAGACACCGACGTTGGCGTGCTCGATCCACACGTTGCTGATCTTGGTGTCCTTGCCGAAGCGGCCGTTGAGTCCGACGCCGCCCTCCGCGTTGCCGTCGCCGCCGCGGATGGTGCCGGAGCCAAAGATGGCGAGGTCGGAGATCTGCGTGTTGCCGTCGATGTCGAAGCCGAAGTTGCCCTCGTGCGGGTGGTTGATGCCGCCGGCCTCCTGCGGCGGGGTCAGGGTGTAGAGCTGGGAGTGCCACATGCCGGCGCCGCGGACGGTGACGTTGCTGATGCCGACCTGGTTGTACTGGCCTCGGTCGAGCGGGTCGTCGGTGAGGATCTTCTGCTCCTGGCGCCACTGGCCGGCCGGGATCCAGACGCAGTCGATCCTGCCGTTCTGGTCGTCGGTGACGGCGCGCTGGATGGCGTCGGTGTCGTCGAGCCCGTCGCCCGGGACGGCCCCGTACTCGGTGATGGAGGTGCACTCGGCGGGCTTGGCCTTGGCGGGCGCGACCTGCTCCAGGTCGATCAGGTCGATGACGTAGAAGGCGGCCGAGTCGCCGGAGTCGCGCTGGAGGCGGAACTCGGTGCCCAGCGGGAAGGTCCGGTCGAGGAGCGCGTGGGACTCGTCGAAGAGGCGCCGGGCGTCGCCGCCGGGCCGGTTGGTGAGGCCTTCCGGGTCGTCGGTGCTGCCGTAGAGCCAGCTGTGCTTGGACGACAGGTTGAGCTTCTGCACGAACTCGCCGTCGGCGTAGAGGCTGATGGTGGCCTCGGCTCCGCCGCCGCCGGGGGCGTCGGGGACGGAGTTGCGCACCACGATGGAGTTGGTGGGCGTGGTGGAGGTGAACTCGACGTACTCGCCGGTCGAGTCGAGTCGTACCGACTTGCGGCCCGAGGACTCGGTGCCGAAGTCGGTGTGCCCGAAGGTCCGCTTGGCGTCGGTGCTGAGCAGGGTGCCGTCGTACCGGCCGTCCTCCGCCTCGTACTCGGTGTACGGCACGGCGGCGCCGCGTCCGACGACGAGGGACTTGGCGAGCACGTTGTTGTTCTCGTTGGTCTCGGCGATGCGGGCGGTGGCGTCGGCGGTGGCGGTGAGGGTGACCCCGCCGCTCGTCGCCTTCCAGGTGCCGCTGACCGGCACGTTCACCGTGGCGCCTGCCGCGACCTGCCCGGTGGTGCCGTCCAGGGTGGTGGAGCCGGCCTGGACCCGGGTCACCGAGCCCGCCTCGACGGCGCCGGTGCCGCGGTTGTGCACGGCGACGGTGAAGGAGACCTCGGCGCCCACCGCCGGGTTGGCCGGGTTGGTGGTGATGGAGCGCACTTCGAGGTCGGGGCCGGGCGCCCGGTCGACGACGAGGCGGTCGGTGGCGGAGCGGCTGTTGTTGGTGTCGTCCAGTTCGGCGACGGTGTCCTTCGGGTCGGCCACGGCGGCGACCGCGTAGCTGCCGGCCGCGTGGGTGCCGGTGGAGACGGCGACCTCGGCGGACTCGCCGGGGTCGAGCGCGGGGACCGCGGCGCTGCCGGCCGCCTGCCCCTCGACGGTGACCTCGGTGGTGGTCGCGGCCGAGGCCGCGGTGCCGGCGTTGCGGACCGTGGCGTTCACGGTGACCTCGTCGCGCTCGCTGGGCGCGGCGGGCGACCAGTCGAGGCCGGTGACGGTGAGGTCGGGCGCGGGTGCGGCGCTGCCGAGGACCTGGAACTCGGCGACCTGGCCGCCGGGGGCGCCGGTGTTGGAGAAGAACCGGAGCCGTACGTCGGAGACCCGGCCGCTGACCGGGATGGTCACCGCGTTGTCCTGGCCCGGGCTGAAGGCGTAGTCGGCGCGGTCGCGCAGCGAGGTGAAGTCGGCCTCGCCCTGGGCCCGTCCGAACACCTGGATGCTCTGGGTGCGGGCGGACCACACCGGGTCCGGATTGAGCTTGACGACGACACCGCTGACGTCGGCGTCGGCGCCGAGCCTGACGGTGAGGTCGGCCGGGTTGCCGGCGGCCTCCCAGTACGTGGCGGTGGAGTCGTCGGTGGCGTTGGCGGCGACGTAGTTCTGGGTCGTGGAGGTGGCTTCGGCGGGCTTGTTGCGGGCGAGGTTGGTGCCGGTGGGCGGCGGGCCGGTGTCGACGTCGTCCCCGTACACCTCGACCTCGGCCAGTTGCGCCGCGGTCCAGCCGGTGTTGCCGGTGATGTCGACGCGGACGTAGCGGGCCTCGGCGGGCGTGTCGAGGTCGATGGCCACGGTGCCCGCCCGCTCCGGGCCGAACGCCCGTCCGTCGGAGGCGTCGAGGCTGTGGAACGTGGCGCCGTCGGTGCTGCCCCGCAGGGAGAGCGTCTGGGTCCGGTTCTCCCAGCCGGCGGGCAGTTTGAGGACCACCCGGTCGACGTCGCGGGCGGTGCCGAGATCGACCTGGAGCCACTCGGGGAAGGTGCCGGCCGGCCCTTCCCAGTAGGTGGCCTGCTGCCCGTCGGTGGCGTTGCCGGCCGGGTAGGCGCCGTGCGAGCCGCCTGCCTTGGCGGGGCGGCCGAGGGCCAGATTGACGTCGGCGGCGGCCGTCACCGGCGGCGTCGCGGCCTGCGCGGTGGCGGCGAGGGGCAGTGGCAGCAGCCCGAGGGTCATCAGCCCGGCGACGGCGGCGCCCGTGAGCGTCCGCCGGCCGAGAGATCTCCGTCTCATGGGGGTCCTCTGTTCCGTGGGGAGTCGGGGAGTGCGCGACGGCCCGGCAGTTGGGGGGAAGCACCGAATCTGCGCGCCAATTGAGCAGGACAGTCGATTCTTTGCGGAAAGTGCGTCATCAGGTTTCTAGCGCGTCACCGGTTTGTCAACGGTCGCGGTTGGGGCGGGAATTGGCACGTAAACGACTTGCGTTGCTTGCGACAGGCTTGCGCAGCACGTGAACTGGCAACAACGGAACCGCGGGCGGTGAACAGACCGTTCCAAGTCGGCAAGTCACGCAAGTCATGCACGAGGTGGAGCAACGGACGGGGCACGCAGAAGGGCCGGCTCGACACCCTCGGGTGTCGAGCCGGCCCTTGCCGGTGCGGGGCCCCCGGTCGCGGGGGCGGATGGATCAGTCCGTGCCGGACTCCATCGCGGCGCGGTCCAGCAGCTCGTCGTCGGCGGAGACCTCGCCGCGGGAGGCGATGGCCTGCGCGCCACCCTCCGGCATGGCGCCGATCAGCCCGGTCGCGGCGGCCTGGGCGGCGCCGATGGCGGGGTTGGCGGTGCCGATGAGACCGAGACCGGCGTACTGCTCCAGCTTGGCGCGGGAGTCGGCGATGTCCAGGTTGCGCATGGTCAGCTGGCCGATCCGGTCCACCGGGCCGAACGCGGAGTCCTCGGTGCGCTCCATGGAGAGCTTGTCCGGGTGGTAGCTGAAGGCCGGGCCGGTGGTGTCGAGGATCGAGTAGTCCTCGCCGCGCCGCAGCCGGAGGGTGACCTCGCCGGTGACCGCGGAGCCGACCCAGCGCTGCAGCGACTCGCGGATCATCAGGGACTGCGGGTCCAGCCAGCGGCCCTCGTACATCAGCCGGCCCAGGCGCCGCCCCTCGGTGTGGTACTGGGCGAGGGTGTCCTCGTTGTGGATGGCGTTGACCAGGCGCTCGTAGGCGGCGTGCAGCAGGGCCATGCCGGGCGCCTCGTAGATGCCGCGGCTCTTGGCCTCGATGATCCGGTTCTCGATCTGGTCGGACATGCCCATGCCGTGCCGGCCGCCGACGGCGTTGGCCTCCATGACCAGGTCGACCGCGGAGGCGAACTCCTTGCCGTTGATCGTCACCGGGCGGCCCTGGTCGAAGCCGATGGTCACGTCCTCGGGCGCGATCTCGACCGACGGGTCCCAGAACCGCACGCCCATGATGGGCTCCACGGTCTCCACGCCGGTGTCGAGGTGCTCCAGCGTCTTGGCCTCGTGAGTGGCGCCCCAGATGTTGGCGTCGGTGGAGTACGCCTTCTCCGTGGAGTCCCGGTAGGGAAGGTCGTGGGCGACCAGCCACTCCGACATCTCCTTGCGCCCGCCGAGCTCCGTCACGAAGTCCGCGTCCAGCCAGGGCTTGTAGATCCTCAGCTGCGGGTTGGCGAGCAGGCCGTACCGGTAGAACCGCTCGATGTCGTTGCCCTTGAACGTGGAGCCGTCGCCCCAGATCTGGACGTCGTCCTCGAGCATGGCCCGGACGAGGAGGGTGCCCGTGACGGCGCGGCCCAGCGGCGTGGTGTTGAAGTACGCCCGCCCGCCCGAGCGGATGTGGAACGCCCCGCAGGTGAGCGCGGCCAGCCCCTCCTCGACCAGCGCCGCGCGGCAGTCGACCAGGCGCGCGACCTCGGCGCCGTACGTCTTGGCACGGTCGGGCACCGAGGCGATGTCGGGCTCGTCGTACTGGCCGATGTCGGCGGTGTACGTGCAGGGGACGGCGCCCTTGTCACGCATCCACGCGACCGCGACCGAGGTGTCGAGGCCGCCCGAGAAGGCGATACCGACGCGCTCGCCGGTGGGGAGGGAGGTGAGGACCTTGGACATAGGAAGAGTATGCATCATTACGCATGACCATGCAAAGCCTCTTCCGGCGTCGCCACGTCACCCGGTCGGCAGCGCCACGTACTGGTACTCCAGGAACTCCTCGATCCCGACCCGGCCGCCCTCCCGGCCGAGCCCCGACTGCTTGACGCCTCCGAAGGGCGCGGCGGGATTGGAGACCAGGCCGGTGTTGAGTCCGACCATGCCGACGTCCAGGCGCTCGCTGACCCGCAGGGCGCGGTCCAGGCCCTCGGTGAAGACGTAGCCGACGAGCCCCCAGGGGGTGTCGTTGGCCCGGCGGACCACCTCGTCCTCGTCGTCGAAGGTGAGGATCGCGGCGACCGGGCCGAAGATCTCCGTCGCCATCAGGCGGCTCTCCGGTGCGACGTCGGTGAGTACCGTGGGCGGGTAGAAGCAGCCGGGGCCCTCGGGCGTGGTGCCGCCGACGAGTACCCGCGCGCCGCGCTCCACCGCGTCGGCGACCAGCTCCTCGACCTTGGCCCGCCCGGCGGCGTCGATGAGCGGTCCCACGTCGACGCCGTCGCCGGTGCCGGGGCCCACCACCAGCGCGCCCATCCGGCGGGCCAGCCGGTCGGCGAACTCCCCCGCCACCGAGCGGTGCACGAAGAAGCGGTTGGCGGCGGTGCACGCCTCGCCCATGTTGCGCATCTTGGCGACCATCGCGCCGTCCACGGCCGCGTCGAGGTCCGCGTCGTCGAAGACCACGAACGGCGCGTTGCCGCCCAGCTCCATCGAGGTCCGCACGACGGTGTCCGCGCACTGTGCCAGGAGCAGCCGCCCCACGGCCGTCGAACCGGTGAAGGACAGCTTGCGGATGCGCCCGCCGCGCAGCAGCGGTTCGCACACCTCCCCCGCCCGCGAGGTCGTGACGACGTTCAGCACCCCGTCGGGCAGACCCGCCTCCTTGAGGATCGCGGCCAGGGCCAGGCTGGAGAGCGGGGTCTGCGGGGCCGGTTTGAGCACCATCGTGCAGCCGGCCGCGACCGCGGGGCCGATCTTGCGGGTGCCCATGGCGAGCGGGAAGTTCCACGGGGTGATCAGCAGACAGGGGCCCACCGGGCGCCGGGACAGCAGCATGCGGTTGCGTCCGTCGGGCAGGACGCCGTGGCCGCCGTCGATCCGGACGGCCTCCTCGGAGAACCAGCGGAAGAACTCCGCCGCGTAGGCCACCTCGCCCCGGGCCTCGGCCAGCGGCTTGCCCATCTCGGAGGTCATCAGGCGGGCCAGCGCGTCCGTGCGCTCCAGGACGATCTCGTAGGCGCGGCGCAGGATCTCGCTGCGCGCCCTCGGCGCCGCCCGGGCCCACTCCTCCTGCGCCTGGACCGCCGCCTCCTCGGCGAGCCGGGCGTCCTTGGGTCCCGCGTCGGCGACGTGGGCCAGGATCTCGCCGGTCGCCGGGTCGTCCACGGGCATGACGGCGCCGTCCGCGGCGTCCGCCCAGGCACCGCCGAGGAAGAGCTGCGTGGGGGTGTCGGTCATGGGGTTCCTCCTGAGCGCCGGTGCGTTGTCCCCGCGGGGCGGGTCGTGGAGCGGTGCGCGGCGGCCGTCATCGTCCCGCCGCTCCCGACGTACCGGCCTCGACGGCGGCGGCCCACGCCCTCAGGCCCTCGTCGACGGCCGTCTCGTCGATCACCAGGGCCGGGATCATGCGCACCACCTGGTTCCACGCCCCGCACAGCAGCAGGAGCAGTCCCTCGTCGACGGCGGCCCGCTGCACCCGGGCGGCGGTCTCCGGGTCCGGCTCGCCGTCGGCGGTGACGAACTCGCTGGCCAGCATCAGTCCCATGCCGCGTACGTCGCCGACGGCCGGGTTCCGGGACGCCACCGCCTCCAGGCCGTGGCGCAGCCGGGCGCCCATCGCCTCGGCGTTCTCGACGAGCTTCTCGTCGCGCACGACGTCCAGCGTGGCGCAGGCCGCCGCGCACGCGACCGCGTTGGCGCCGTACGTCCCGCCCTGCGAGCCCGCCCAGGCCTTGCGCATCAGCTCCTCGGGGGCGGCGATGGCGGAGAGCGGGAAGCCGCTGGCGAGGCCCTTGGCGGTGACCAGGATGTCGGGGGCGACACCGAAGTGCTCGTGGCCCCAGAACCGGCCGGTGCGGCCCACGCCGGTCTGCACCTCGTCCAGGATGAGCAGGAAGCCGTGCCGGTCGGCGCGCTCGCGCAGGCCCTCGACGAAGGCGCGGTTCGCGGGCACGTACCCGCCCTCGCCCAGGACCGGTTCCACGATGACGGCGGCGGTGTCGGCGGGCGAGGAGATCGTCTGGAGGGTGTAGTCCAGCTCCTGGAGCGCGAAGCGGGTGGCGGTCTCCTCGTCCCAGCCGTAGCGGAAGGCCGTCGGGAAGGGGGTGACGACCACGCCGCTCATCAGCGGTGAGAACCCGGACCGGAAGCGGGTGCCGGAGGTGGTCATGGAGGCGGCGGCCACCGTACGGCCGTGGAAGCCGCCGTGGCAGACCAGCACGTTGGGCCGTCCGGTGGCCTGGCGGGCCAGGCGCAGCGCGGCCTCGACCGCCTCGCTGCCGGAGTTGGTGAAGAAGAGGCTGTCCAGGCTCTGCGGCAGCACCTCGCCGAGCTTGTCGACCAGGCGCCGCAGCGGCGGGTGCATGACGGTGGTGTACTGCCCGTGGACCAGGGTGGCGACCTGCTCCTGGGCGGCGGCCACGACCCGGGGGTGGCAGTGGCCGGTGCTGGTGACGCCGATACCGGCGGTGAAGTCCAGATAGCGGCGGCCGTCCTCGCCCTCGATGTGGACCCCCTCGCCCCGGACCGCCACCACGGGGGTGGCCTGGCGAAGGTGCGGCGACAGTGCGGTCATGCTCGTCTCCCGGCCTGCTCGTCGGTCTCCTGCGGTCCCCCGAGCCTTCCCGCCCCGGCGGGCGCAGCAACGCGTGATCTGTCCGGCCGGGGCAGCGTGTCCGGACGATGTGTCAGGCGTTCGGCGTAACGTGAGTACCGAGGGAGGCACCGTGAGCGAGAACCGGGAGCCGGGCCCGGCGGGCCGGTCGCCCACCGTGGCCGACGTGCTGGCGCTGCCGGTGCTGGCGGGGGGCGAGCCGCGGGTGGTCGCCGGCGAGGAGCACGTGGACCGTCCGGTCCGCTGGGTCCACATCACCGAACTGACGGACCCCGCCTCCTTCCTCAAGGGCGGCGAACTCGTCCTCACCACCGGCATGCCCCTGCCCGACGACCCCGCCGGGGTGCGCCGCTACGTCGACGAACTCGCCGCCGTCGGTGCCGCCGCCCTGGTCATCGAGCTGGTCCGCCGCTATCACCGGCCGCCCGACGCCCTGGTGGGGGCCTGCCGTGCGCGCGGTCTGCCGCTCGTCACGCTGGCCAGGGACGTCAACTTCCTGGAGGTCACCCAGGTGGTCCACACCCTGATCCTCGGCCACCAGGCGGAGGCGATGCGCAGGACGCAGGGCGTCCACGAGGCGTTCACCGCCCTCACCCTGCGCGGCGCGGGCCCGGAGGAGGTGCTGCGCGCCGCGGCCGGGATGAGCGGCCGCACGGTCGTGCTGGAGGACCTGGTGCACCGGGCGCTGGTCTGCGAGGCCCCGGGGTCCACGGCCGGGGCCGCGCTCACGGACTGGGAACGGCGCTCACGCACCACGCCGGTCACCGACCGCGCGGGAGTCTCGGGCCCCGAGGAGTGGCTCACGGCCCCCGTGGAGTACCAGGGCGAGCGGTGGGGCCGGGTGGTCATGCTGCCCGCCGTGCCGTCCGGCCGCGCCTTCGGCCCCGAGGACGTCACGGTGCTGGAGCGGACCGCGATGGCGCTCACCATCGCCCGTCTCACCCGCCCCACGCCCTGGGAACGCACCGCCCACCGCAACGTCCTGCGCGACCTGGTGGAGCAGCGTCACCGCGCTCCCGGGGACGCGCGGGCCCGGGTCGCGGCCCTCGGGCTGCCCGCGGAACACGCCCGCTTCGTCGCCGTCCTGGCGGACCTGCCCGCCCAGGAGGACACCGGGGCGGCCGAGACACGGCTCTGCGGGGAACTGACCGCCACGGGGGCGCAGGTCCTGGTCGGTCTGCTCTCCCCCACCCGGCTCGGAGTGCTGCTGGCGCTGCGCCCGTCCCGGCCGTGGCGCGAGGCCGTGGAGCAGGTGAGCCGCACCGCCCTGGACGCGGCCCCGGGTGCGACGGTGTGCGCCGGCTCACCGGCCGGCGACCTCGCCGACGTGGCCCGGTCGTTCCGCGAGGCGGCCCGGGTGGCCGAGGCCACCGCACCCGGCCTGCCGCTCCCTTCCGGCCGCTCCTTCCACGAGCGGTCCGACATCGGCCTGCGCGGCCTGCTGTTCGCGCTGCGCGACGACCTCCGCGTCCAGGACTACGCGGAGCGGCAGCTGGGCCCGCTCCTCGACCACGACGCCCGGCACGGCACCGATCTCGTGGCGACCTTGCGGGGCTATCTGGACGCGGCGGGCAACAAGACGGTCGCCGCCCGCTCGGCGGGTCTGTCCCGGGAGACCGTCTACCAGCGGCTGCGCACCATCGAGCGGCTGCTCGGCCGCGACCTGGAGTCCGGCGAGCAGCGCACCGAACTCCACGCGGCCCTGCACGCCGTCGACGCGCTGCGGGCCCGCCCGCACCCCGGCGACCGCGACCGATGAGTTTTCCGCCGGCCACCGGTCGTAAGGGTGGACCGACCGCACACGACCACGTTGGGGAACCTCGCATGCGTACTCTGATCAGCACCGCCTTCGTCTCGCTCGACGGTGTCGTGGAGGCCCCGGGCGGCGAGCCCGGCTACCGGAACACCGGCTGGACCGTCAAGCTGGTGGACTTCCTCCCCGAGGCGTACGAGATCAAGGGCCGGGAGCAGGAAGAGGCCTCGGCGCTGCTCCTCGGCCGGGTCAGCTACGAGGCCTTCAGCCCGGTGTGGCCGGACATGGCGGAGTTCCCCGGGTACCGGGCGATGCCGAAGTACGTCGTCTCCACCACCCTCGCCGAGGACGACCTGGTCACGAACTGGGGCGAGACGACGATCCTGCGCTCGCTCGACGAGGTCGCCGCGCTGAAGGAGGGCGAGGGCGGTCCGATCATCGTCCACGGCAGCGCCGCCCTGAACCGGAGCCTGTCGGACGCCGGTCTGATCGACCGCTACCACCTGCTGGTCTTCCCGCTGCTGCTCGGCGCGGGCAAGCGGCTGTTCAGCGACTCGGACAAGGACGCCCGGAAGCTGAGGCTCGTCGAGCACGAGGTGTACGCCAACGGCATCCAGAAGAACGTCTTCGACGTCGTCCGCTGAACCGCCCGGCGAGCGGTGGTCGCGGGGACCACCGCTCGCCGTCCATGGGCCGCTCAGGCGCCCTCGACCGCGCCTTCCACGGTCTCCTGCGCGAAGACGGCGTGCAGCCGCCGGGTGTGGTCGACCCGCCGTTCCGGTCCGGTGAGCGCGACCGTCGCCGTCAGCCGCGGCTCGGTGCTGGACGCGGCGAACCGCAGCTCCAGGTCGCCCGGTTCGACGATCCGGCGGCCGTCGCGGCCGGTGAAGGAGGCGAGGTCGGCTGGGACCTCGACGCGCACCCGGCGGGCCTCGCCGGGGGCCAGCGGCACCCGCGTGTAGCCGATGAGGCGCTGCACCGGCTGGACGACGGAGGCGACCGGGTCGTGCAGGTAGAGCTGCACCACCTCGGTGCCGTGCCGTTCGCCGGTGTTGCGGACGGTCAGCTCCAGCGAGAACGCACCGTCGGTCGGCGCCTCCTTGGTGTGCGCCACCAGGTCGCTCCAGGCGAACGTGGTGTACGTGAGCCCGTGCCCGAAGCCGAAGGCCGGTGTCGGGTCGATGTTGGACACCTCGCTGGCCTGGGCGAGCCGCGCCCCGAGGTAGGTGGTCGGCTGGGCACCCGCGCTGCCGGGCACGCTGACGGGCAGCCTGCCGGTGGGGCTGGTGCGTCCGCTGAGCACGCCGGCGAGCGCCGCGGTGCCCTCCTCACCGGGGAAGAACGACTGCACGATCGCGGCGGACTCGGCGATGGCGCGGCCGAGTGCGTAGGGCCGTCCGGCGAGCAGCACGGTGACCACCGGGGTGCCGGAGTCGAGCAGCGCGTCGAGGAGCCGCTGCTGGGCGCCGGGCAGGGTGAGGGACTCGGCGTCGCAGCCCTCGCCGCTGGTGCCCCGGCCGAACAGGCCCGCGCGGTCGCCCAGTACGGCGACGACGACGTCCGCGGCCCGGGCCGCGTCCACCGCCTCGCCGATGCCGGACACCTCGCCGTCGTCGACGCCGGTGCCGCGGGCGAGGGTGATGTCGGCGTCGGGGAACTCGGCGGTCAGGGTGTCGTACAGGGTGGGCAGGTCGAGGCCGACCGGGACCTCCGGGTGCTGCACCCCGACGTGGCGCGGGAAGGAGTAGCAGCCGAGTACGGCGGTGGCCTCGGCGGCGTTGGGGCCGATCAGTGCGATGCGGCGGGGCCGGGCGAGCGGCAGGGTGCCGTCGTTGGTGAGCAGGACGACCGCCTTCTCGGCGATCTCGCGGGCCAGTTCCCGGTTCTCGGGCCGGTCCAGGTCGATCCGGCCGCGCAGCGCCTCCGGGTCCGAGAGGTCCACTCCGTCGAGCGCGGGCGGAACCGGGCTCCAGTCCGGGTCGAGCAGTCCGAGCTCCGCCTTCTGTCCCAGGACGCGGCGCAGCGCCCGGTCGATGAGGGCCTCGGGCACCCGGCCGTCGGTGACCGCATCGACGAGCGGGGTCCCGAAGGTCTTGACGGTGGGCAGCTCGACGTCGAGGCCCGCCTTCAGCGCGGCTCCGGCGGCGTCGGCCCAGTCGGCGGTGATGCCGTGCAGCGTCTTGAGGAAGGCGATGCCGAAGTAGTCGGCGACGACCGTTCCCTCGAAGCCCCAGGTGTCGCGCAGCAGCCCGGTCAGCAGCGCCTCGTCGGCCGCTGCGGGCACGCCGTCGATGTCGGTGTAGGCGGACATCACGGAGCGGGAGCCGCCCTCGCGGACGGCCATCTCGAACGGCGGGAGCAGGACGTCGGCCCGCTCGCGGGTGCCCACGGAGGAGGGAGCGAGGTTGCGGCCGGCGCGGGAGGCGGAGTAGCCCACGAAGTGCTTGAGGGTGGCGACGATGCCGGCGGACTCCAGGCCCTGCACGTACGCGGTACCGATGGTGCCGACGAGGTAGGGGTCCTCGCCGATGGTCTCCTCCACCCTGCCCCAGCGGGCGTCGCGGACCACGTCGAGCACGGGGGCGAGGCCCTGGTGGATGCCGACGGACCGCATGTCGCGGCCGATGGCGGCGGCCATCCGGCGCACCGCGTCCGGGTCGAAGGTGGCGCCCCAGGACAGCGGGACGGGGTAGGCCGTGGCGCCCCAGGCGGCGAAGCCGGCCAGGCACTCCTCATGGGCGACGGCGGGGATGCCGAAGCGGCCGGCCGAGGTGATGCGGGCCTGCGTGCGCATGAGCGAGAGCGCGCCGAGCGCGGGGTCGACCGGGACGGTGCCGAAGGGCCGGGTGAGCTGACCGAGCCCGGCGGGCACGAGCGCGTCGAGGTCGACGGCCTCCTCCATGTCGTGCTGATGGGGGGCGACTTCGCCGCCCTGGTCGGAGGCACCCACCCACACTCCGTACAGCTGGGCGATCTTCTCCTCCAGGGTCATCGCGGCGACGAGCGCGTCGACCCTGGTGGCGACGGGGTGGTTGGGGTCGTTCCAGAGGGGGATTTCGGGGGTGGTCTCTACAGCCACGTCGGCAGTCACTTTCCTCCGACACCCATCAGCCCCTGGACCAGGGCACGACGGGCGAACAGGTAGACGAGCAGGATGGGCACCATGGACAGCACCACGGCTCCCAGCAGACCGGGGATGTCGATCCCGTGCGCGGTCTGGAAGTTGTACAGACCCAGGGTGACCACCTTGGTGGAGTCGGACTGGGTCAGGACCAGCGGGAACAGGAAGCCGTTCCACGCCTGGAGCGCGGAGAACACCACGATGGTGGACAGTCCCCCGCGGGACAGCGGCATGACGAGCTGGAAGAACATGCGCCGGGGGCTCGCGCCGTCCATCGCCATGGCCTCGTACAGCTCCGGGGAGATGTCGCGCATGGAGCCGCTGAGGATGAGCGCGGACATCGGCAGGCAGAACGCGGCCGTGGGCAGGATGACGCCGAGCAGGTTGTCGTACAGCCCGGCCTCGCTGATCAGGTAGAACATCGGCACGATCACGGCCTGGGCCGGGATGGCGAGGCCGAGCAGGAACAGCCGGAAGATCGCCGACGTGGCCCTGCCGCGGCTGCGGACGATGGCGTAGGCGAGCGGCGGCACCAGCAGCAGCACGATGCCGATCACGCAGGCGGTGACGACGAGCGTGTTGAAGAAGTACTGGCCGAAGCCGGAGTCGAAGGCGCCGGTGAAGTTGTCCAGCGTGAAGCTGTCCGGGAGGGAGACGGGGCCGTTCTCGGCGTAGTCCTGGCGGGTGCGCAGGGTCGCGGCGAGCATCACGTACAGCGGCAGGCCGACCAGGACGAGCCAGACGAGCGAGCCGGCGCCGGCCAGGTAGTTGGGTCGGCGCCTCATGACACACCCTCCATGGAGCTGCGCATCTTGTCGTAGCCGGAGACCCGGACGACGATCAGCGAGATGATCGTGGCCGCGACGACCAGGGCCAGGGCGATCGCGGAGCCGATGCCGTAGTCGAAGCTCTTGAAGGCCTTGTCGTACATGTAGTAGGCGCTGATGGTGGTGTCGGTGCCGGGACCGCCCTGCGTCAGGATGAGGACGGTCTCGAACGTGGTCAGGCCGCCGACGATCATCAGGATCATCGAGGTGATCATGGAGGTGCGCAGCTGCGGCAGGGTGATGTGGAAGAACTGCCGGTAGCGGCCCGCCCCGTCGATCTCCGCGGCCTGGTACAGCACCTGCGGGACCGCGCGGGCGGCGCCCTGGTAGATCAGCGTGTGGAACGGCGTGAACTGCCAGGTGCTGACGAACGCCAGCACCCCGATGGCGGTGGTCTGTTCACCGAACAGGTTGCCGTCACCGAAGAGCCAGGTCGCCTCCGCCGGGATGCCGAAGTTCGGGTCGAGCAGTGCCCGCCAGAGCACGGACACGGCCGTCGCGGACAGCAGCAGGGGGATGAAGTAGATGACCGACAGGACGGC
This sequence comes from Streptomyces violaceoruber, assembly GCF_033406955.1. NCBI lineage: Bacteria > Bacillati > Actinomycetota > Actinomycetes > Kitasatosporales > Streptomycetaceae > Streptomyces > Streptomyces violaceoruber. Next base: position 840,600 of record NZ_CP137734.1, read on the forward strand.
CCGGTTGCGCTGGTGACCGGCGGCCCAGACGCCGAGCAGGATGCTCAGCGGGGTCTGCAGGACCACGCCGAGCACGGTGAGCAGCAGGGTCAGCCAGATGCTCTTGAGCATCACCGGGTCGTCGGCGAGACGCGACCAGTTGTCCGTGCCGACGAACTCGGGCGAGCTGATCCCGTCCCAGCTCATGAAGGACAGCACCGCCACCATGATCAGCGGGACGATCGCGAAGAGGGCGAAGAACAGTGCGGCGGGCACCGCCCAGGCAAAGCTGGGGCGGCCCACCGTCGTCGTGGACGGGGCGGGCGGCCGCCGCCGGGACTCCTTGCGGGATCCGGCGGCGGGCCGAGCGCTCGTGAGGTGTGTGGTCATGAGCCGTTCGTCACTCGGTCGGGAGGGCCTGCATGGCCTTGATGAAGCCGTCCGTGTCGAGCTGTCCGTTGAAGAACTGCTGGATGGCCTTGTGCATGTCCGAGCTGGCCTTCTGCGGGTACGCCTGGTCCCAGGACAGCTGGAAGTTCGGGGCGTCGGAGACGAGGTCGTACTGGAAGCGCGTGTACTCGGGGGTGGCCGAGTCGTCGATGAACTTGTCGGTGTTGGTCGTGGTCGGCAGGTTGCCGATGTCGAGGTGGGCCTTGACGAACTCGTCGGAGTACATGAGCTTCAGGAACTCGGCGGCGGCCTCGGGGTGCTTGGTCTTCTTCATCACCGAGTAGTAGTTGTTGGGGTTGCCGGCGACGTTGCCCGGGTCGCCCTTGCCGCCCTCGACGGTCGGGAAGGCGGTGTAGCCGAGGTCCTTCTCGGCGAACTCCTTGTGGTCCGTGAGCTGCTGGGAGTAGTACCAGGAGCCCATCAGCTCGAAGCCGGCCTTGCCCGAGGCCACCAGCTGGACCGAGCCGCCGTTGGTGTACTTGACGGAGTCGTAGTTCTTGCCGAAGGCGCCGGAGTCGACCAGCTCGCTGATCATGTCCAGGGCCTTCTTGCTGTCCGCGCTCTCCCAGGCGCTCTTGTCGCCGCCGATGGCCTTCGCGAACAGCTCCGGACCGGCGATGCGGTCGTAGAGGTACTGGAACCACATCTGGGTCGGCCACACGTCGCCGCCGCCGAGCGCGATCGGCGTGACACCCGCGTCCTTGAGCTTGCCCACCGCGGCGAGCAGTTCGTCCCAGGTCTTGGGCGGCTGGACGCCCGCGTCCTCGAGGACCTTCTTGTTGTGGAAGAGCAGGACCGGCTGGGTGCCGCGCATCGGTATGCCGTACGGCTTTCCGTCGACGACGGCGCTGTTGAAGACGGACGGCAGGAAGTTGTCCTTGAGGCCCGGGTCCTTCTTGATGAAGTCGTCGAGCGGCAGCAGCAGGTCCGCCTTGACGAACGGCTTGATGCTGCCGCCGCCCCAGTTGTAGAAGATGTCCGGGGCCTGCGGGGTGTTGATGATCGTCTGGAGCTTCGTCTGGTAGTCGGCACCGGGGATGGTGTCGAGGACCGCCTTGACGTCGGAGGTCTTGTTGAAGGTGTCGACGATCTGCTGTTCGATCTTGTTGCTGGCGTCCCCGTAGACCAGGACATGGATCTTGCCGTCGTCCGACGACGCCCCGCCGTCCCCGTCACCGCAGGCCGACAGGCTCAGCGCCAGGGCGAGCGTCGCACCGGTGGCGACCAGTCTGGGCAAGCGCGCACGTGTCTTCATCGTTCGCCTTTCGAAAGTTTCGGCACCATCACCGAAAGTCCATGCTGGTCGGACAGTAAAGTGAGACCGGATTTCTGGTCAATGGCCGTGCGGCTGCCGACTCAAAACGTTATCGATCGCATGGCCTATCCTTCCTGCATGCACGATGAAGTTGAGGTGGGCGCCCGGGTGACCCTGGCCGAGGTGGCGAAAGAGGCGGGGGTCTCTGCCCCGACAGTTTCGAAGGTCCTCAACGGTCGTTCGGATGTCTCCAGCACCACCAGGGCCAGGGTGGAGCGGCTTCTCGAGGTGCACGGCTACCGTCGCCGCAACGCGAGCCCGCCGCGCTCGCCGCTGGTCGAACTCGTCTTCCACGAGCTGGACAGCGTCTGGGCGATGGAGCTGGTCCGGGGCGTGGAGGACGTCGCCAAGGCCAACCGGACCGAGGTCGTACTCACCCGCAGCGGCACCCGGCACGCACCCGCGCCGGACTGGATCGAAGGCGTGCTCCGACGCAGGCCGCTGGGCGTCGTGCTGGTGTTCTCCTCGCTGCCCGCGGAGGTCAAGCAGCGGCTGCGGTCCTGGAACATCCCCTTCGTCATCGTCGACCCGGCCGGTGACCCGGACCCCGACGTCCCGTCGGTCGGCTCGGCCAACTGGGCCGGGGGCCTGGCGGCCACCCGCCACCTCACCGACCACGGACACGAACGCGTCGCGATCATCACGGGGTTCGAGGACATGCTGTGCTCACTGGCCCGGCTCGACGGCTACCGCTCGGCGATGACGATGGCGGGCCTGCCGATCGACCCTGCCCTGGTGCGGTACGGCGACTACAGCGTGGAGAGCGGCTTCGAGCACGGCATGGACCTGCTCGCGGGTCCCGGCCGGCCGACGGCGGTCTTCGCGGGCAGCGACCTCCAGGCGCTCGGGGTACTGGAGGCGGCCCGCGTCAGGGGCCTGAGGGTCCCTCAGGACCTCTCGGTCGTCGGCTACGACGACGTGCCACTGGCCCAGTGGTCGAGCCCGCCGCTGACCACCGTCCACCAGCCGCTGCGGCACATGGCCGAGGAGGCCACCCGCATGCTCTTCCGGCCGGACGAGCCCGGCCGGGCCGGCCGGCGCATCGAGCTGGCGACCCATCTCGTCGTACGGCAGAGCACGGCGCCGCCGGGCGGGTCCGCGGCGGCGCCCGGCGGCGCGGACGCCTGACGAGGGTCCGCGCGGACCCGTGACGAGGAGCCGCACGGACGCCTGGCGAGGAGCCGCACGGACCCATGACGAGGAGCCGCGCGGACGCCTGGCGAGGAGCCGCACGGACCCATGACGAGGAGCCGCGCGGACGCCTGGCGAGGGGCCGGGACGGCTCCTACCGGCCGGGCTCCTCGGACACATCGGGCAGGGCGGGCACGTCGGTCATGCGCTCGTCGTAGCCGGTGGCGGGGTCGACGACGCGGCCGGCGGCCCACCAGTTCTCCCTGGCCGTCTCGAAGGCCACCAGCATGACGTCCTCCTCGGGGACGTCCGCGTACAGCCTGAGGTTGGCGACGATCGCCCGGAACAGTCGTGCCTTCTGCTCCACGCCGCGCCGGTTGAACGACAACTGGATGAACAGGGTGCGCGAGGTGCGCCGCAGGCCGAACACGACCGGCTGCATGACGAAGTTGTCGTCCGTGACCTCGTGGAAGACGTGGAACTGGTCGTCCTGCGGAATCTTCAGCACGTCGACCATGGACTTGTGCAGGGCCTCGGAGACGAGGCGACGGTACTGGGGCGTGGTTCCCTGCCGCAGGGAAACGGTGATCAGAGGCATGACGCCGACGCTAGGAGTCCGGGGGGCATTCCGACAGCGAATGTTTGGCATGCCGGATATGCTGTGTGCTCATGGGCATGGGAGATGTGACGCTGGCCGGGCTGCGGGTGCTGCGTGAGGTGGCCGAGCGCGGCACCTTCACCGCGGCCGCGCACAGCCTCGGCTACACGCAGTCGGCGGTCTCCCGTCAGATGGCCGCGCTGGAACAGGCGACGGGGGCCCGCCTGTTCGACCGCTTCCCCGGCGGTGTACGGCCGACCGGCGCGGGCCGCGCCCTGCTGCGCCACGCCGTCGCCGCGCTGGACGCCCTGGAGGCGGCCGACCGGGAACTGCGCGGAGTGCGGGACGCCACCGGCCGGGTACGGCTGGGGTACTTTCCCGCCGCCGGCGCGGTGCTCGTGGCCGACGCCCTGTCGGCACTGCGCCGGGAAGGCTCCCGCCCGCGGGTGACGACGCGGGAGGGGAGCACTCCCGCGCTGGTGCGCGCGCTGCGCAGCGGCACCCTCGACCTGGCGCTCCTGACCTCCCGGCCCCCGCACCGCTCGCCCGACACGGACGACCCTCCCCTGCACGTCGAACCCCTGCTGGAAACGCGTCTGGCCCTGGCCGTTGCGGCCGGCAGCCGCTTCGCCGAACACGGCACCGCGGACGTCGAGGACATCGCCGCGCAGCCCTGGATCGCGGGTCCCGGCAGCACGGACGAGCCGCTGCTCGGCGTCTGGCCGGGGCTGCCCGGCCGGCCCCGCGTCGCGCACACCGCCCGCGACTGGCTGACCAAACTCCACCTGGTCGCGGCCGGAGCGGGCGTTACCACGGCCTCCCCGGCGCTGCTGCCCGTGATCCCGCGCGGCGTCCGCTTCGTCGACGTCACGGGCGTCGCGGAGGAAGTACGGCGCATCGACCTGGTGTCGCTGCCCGGCCGGCTCACGGCTCCGGCCGCGGCACTGGTCAACGCCCTGCGACGGCGCGCCGCCGACCTGGCCGACTGACACAGGGCCGACCGGGCCTCATGCCTGCCGGCAGGGCCGTGATCTCGGCCAGTCCCGGGGCGAAGGCCGCATCGGCCCGTGTACCGGGTCGCCGCCTATCTGGCCGAGGACCCCGACGCCGGGGTCAGGCGCCGTCGTGGCGCCAGACCATGCTCCGTCCGGCCTCCGCGGCGGTCTGCGGCTCGTCCGCTTCGATGCGGAGCAACCGGTACCCGATCCGGGGCGGTATCGCGGCGCTTCGGGCATTGGCCCGGTCGCAGTGGATCTCCATGGCCTTGACGCCGGGGAGCCCCAGGCCCTCCTCGGTCAGCGCGGCCGCGGCCCGGGTGGCGAGTCCGCGGCCGGTGGCCGGGGAGCAGACCCAGTAGCCGATCTCCAGGACGCCCACCTCGCCGTTCGGGAACATCGCGCCCCCGCCGAGCACCTGGTCGTGACGGTCCGGCGGGGTCAGCACGTAGACGAAGGACCGCCCGGCGTCCCAGTCCGCGTCCTGCTCGGCACGGAACCTCTCGGTCTCCTCGCGGGTGGGCGGATGCCGGGCCCAGCGAAGCCACTCACCGAGATGCCCGACGTCGGCGGCGACCGCGTCGATGAACGCGTCGTCGGAGACCAGGGAGCGCCGTCGCAGTACCGAGCCGTCCGGCAGTTCGATGTTCTCTCGTGGAAGCCCGGAAAGTGATCCCTTTGTCATGACTGCATCCTGGCCCACCCGACCGGCTGCTTGAAGAGGCCCTCAGTGGAGTTCCGGAATCTGCCGGAAGTCGTCGAGGGCCGCGGTGAACTCCTTGGCAGCAACCTGAAAGGTGGCTCTGCTCGTCAGGGCCACGGCCAGGGCTCTGTCCCCGGCCACGGCGTCCTGTCGGCGCAGGCGCCGGGCCAGGGCCACACCCTCGTCGAACAGTTCGCGCACGCGCGCCGTGCGGCACTCCCAGGAGAGGGCCCAGCGCACGGTGAGCATCCGGTGCAGCCGGATCTGTTCCGCCAGACGGTCCGGGCCGTCCGGGCCGTCCGGGCCGTCCGGGCCGTCCGCCGCGCGGTGCTCGATTCGGTCCACGTCGGCCCGGAGAGTCTCACGGGTCCCGAAGTACCGCTCCCTGACGCCGGGCGACCAGTGGTGGACGCCGGTGCCGACGGGCGGGCGGAGTTGTCCGGCCGCCGGTCGCTCGCTGCCGGCGACGGACATGAAGAACAGGACGGCCCAGAACGAGGCCTGGTATCCGCTCCACCTTCTCGCCTCCTCCTGACCGTGGACGGCCAGTTCCTCGAACAGGGCGAGCGCCTGTTGACGGACCGCCGTCGCGTCGGCGTGCCGGAGGGCGTCGTCGAGCATCTGCGCGTACCGGATCAGCACGTAGAGCCGGCAGGCCCGCGGCCCTCCGCCGTTCTCGGCCTCGGCCGCCTCCATGGTGGCCAGTTCCGCCATGGCGGTCAGCGCCTCGTCGGTCCGGCCCGCGCCGTCGAGGGCGGCGGTCCACTGCAAGAACGTCCAGGCGAGTTCGCCCTCCCGCGGGCCGCGCCGGCGTCCGCGGGCCACGGACTCCGACAGCACGTCCGCGGCCTCGGCGTAACGGCCCTCCTCCAGGAGTCCGATGGCCCACGGGGACAGTCCCCACACCTCCCCGTCGCCGGACGACTCGGCCCGCGTCCGCCCGACCGCGAGCATCTCGGCCCGCACGGCGAGGCCTTCGTCCCGGCGGCCGAGGGTGTACAGCGCGCGCTGACAGCCGTCGAAGGCGTCGTACACGACCTCGGCGTACTTGGGGTGGGCCGGATCGAGGGCGCGTGCGGCGGCCACCGCCTCCTCGCACAGGGCGAGTCGGTCCTCGGGGCGGTCCCGGTACACGCGGTCGTAGCTGAGATGCCGCAGCGCGCGGGCCAGCCGCGGCAGATACGCCGCGGGGCTGACGCGCGCGAGCACCCGGCAGGCGTCGACCTCCTCGCGTGGCGTGCGTCGTCCGGACGCGAGGAGGATGTTCCGCGCGCGCACGACGCTGTCCTGATCGACCTCTGTGGGCTTGGGCATGACGACGATTGTCGGCCCCGCCCAAGTGCCGTGGAAGGCGGGCGGGTTGTGCCGTCCGTCCTACGAAATGCGTCTCCGAGCTGTCATGATGGACATGGTTTCGCCTCCAGGCGGGCGGCCCTGTCCTCAGGAGGACTGTCCGGGCGCCCGGCCGGCCCGTCGGGTGAAGCGGCGCAGACCGCGCCGGGCGGGCTTGAGGGGCTTGTCCTCGGGAGCGACGGCGGTGGGGTCCGGGCCGCTGCCCGCGGGCAGGGCCGCCGCCGCGGGCCCGGACTGCGGCGGTACGGAACGGCCACCTTGTTCCAGCCGGGTCCGCACGGCCTGGGCCATGGCGTGGTGGGACGCTTCCTGGAGCAGGCCGGCCGCGGACAGCCGCTCCCACATGTGCAGCAGTTCCTGCCCCCGGGTGGCCACCTGGCCCTCGTCCCACAGCCGTTGCCATGCCGCGGTGGCCCGGGCCACGTCGGGGGCGGCCCGGTTCAGGTCGGTGCGGCAGCGGATGCGGGCGACGGTCAGCGCGAGGACGGTGGAGAGCATGTGATCGCCGCGCAGGTAGGCGAGGTAGGCCTCGATCGCCCGTGCTTCCAGGGCGAGTTCGTCCTCGGCGCCGCGGCGCAGGGTCAGGTGTTCCCGCAGTGCGCTGGCGAGGACGAACGCGGCGTGCAGCTCCTCGCGCTGCGCGTGCTGGATGATGCGTTCGACGCGGGCGAGCGGCGGGAACGCCTCCTCCTCGGCGGCGGTGCGCTCCCGCCCGGGCGGCAGGTCGTCCTCGTCTGCGATGGTCCGGCTGGAGCCGTCGGGGTGGACCCGCAGGCGCGCCACCTGTTGCACGGTGCGGTCGATGACCGTGGCCGCGACCGGGGCGCCCAGGGTGCGGGCGAACATGGCGACGGCGTCGAGGACCGCCTCGTTGGGCGGTCGCATGCCGCCCATCTCCAGCAGGTGGCCGTTGACCACCGTCGACCCGTCCTCGGCCACGTAGGCGTCGAGGCGGATCAGCGGCGGGGCGGCCGGCGCGGGCAGGTTCCCCTCGTCACGGGGGGTCAGCGAGTGGGTCATCCGGTCAGGCTCCGGGTCGTACGACGCCGAGGACGGGCATGGAGGCGGCCGGCGCGGTGGTGATGTCGCGGCCGGGCCGCGGTGCGTGGACGATCTGTCCGCCGCCGATGTACATGCCCACGTGGGTGGCGTCGTTGTAGTAGATGATCAGGTCTCCGGGACGGGCCGAGGACAGGCTGACGCGGGTCAGGCCGCCCCACTGTGCCTGGGAGGTCCGGGGAATGGGGTGGCCGGCCGCCGCCCAGGCCGCGGAGGTGAGTCCGGAGCAGTCGTACGAGGACGGGCCCACCGCGCCCCACACGTACGGTTTGCCGATCTGCGCCATCGCGAAGCCCACGGCCTTCCCGGCCGCTCCGCTCACCTGCGTCCCGCCGCCCGGCGCGCGCCCCTTGCCCTTGCCCTTGCCGGCCGAGCCGCCGGCCGAGCCGGCGGAGGAGCCGCCGGACTCCGTCCACCTGGCCTCGGCCTCCCGGGAGCGCTGCCTCTCCAACGCGGCCAGCCTGCGGGTCTGTTCCTCCTCGAGTCCGGCCTCGATCCGCTCGGCGGAGGCGATCTTCTTCTCGATCTTCTGCTTCGCCGCGGCCTTGTCCGCTCGGCTGCTCTTCAGCTCCCGCAGCTCCTTCGAGGCGGCCTCGGTCTGCTCGCTCAGGGCCTCGCGCGCGGTCTTCTGGGTTTCGGAGACGTTGACCAGGCCGCGCATGGCCTGGCGGGCCTGGGACGCCTCGTCGAGGGCCTGTTCCGGGTGGTCCCCGAGCAGCAGCTGGATGCCGGTGGCGGCGAGGTCGCCCCCGCGGTACTGGGTCCGGGCGGCCGCGCCGGCGAGGTCGCGCAGGTCCTCCACCCGCTTCTCGGTACGGGTGAGGTCCTTGCGGAGGGTCGTCAGCCGCTTCTCCTGCTTGGCCGCCTTCTCGTTCGCGGCGTTGTAGGCCTCGGTGGCCACCTCCGCCTCGCGGTAGAGGCCGTCCAGTTCGTCGCGGATGTCCTCGATCGACTTGTCGGTGTGCGGATCGGGGTCGCCCGGGGCCGCGTAACCGGGGCCGGGCAACAGGATGATCGCGCAGGCGAGGGCCGCTGTGGCCCCCCGGCTCCATATCCGTCTGCCGCCGGTCGACACGTTCATGAACTCCACTCTCAGAGGTCGCGTGCGGGCGGACCGGACGGACGGCTGCCGCCGCGGTCGCCACCGCGGGTCGCGCGGTGGGCCGTTCGGGCCTTGAACACACTACCTTCCCCCGAACGGCCCACCCCGGTCTCCCCACGTGTGTCGGCTTGCTCACACGCAACTGTTCACCGTGCGGTACTCAGTTGCGCCAGGTGTCGTTGAGAGTGGTCTTCGTGGTGTTCACCGTCGCGGTGCGGTTGGCACCGCTCTCCCAGGTCACGTTGCCCGCGTCGTCCTTGCGGAGGTACTTGTACTCGAAGGTCGTGCCCTCGGGGAGTTCGACGTCCCGCTTCCACACCGGGTAGGCGGCCGGGTCGAGTTGAAGGGCGCCGCCCGGGTTCCAGTTGCCCAGTTCCGGCCGGTTGCCGGTCACGTAGATGTTCTGGCCCCAGCTGGTGGTGGCGTCGACCGCGAAGGACACGCCGGAGGACACCGGGTCGGGGTCGCCGGGATCGCCGCCGTCACAGGTGCGGGCGCCGACGTGCAGGGCCACGGCCGTGCCGGCGCCCAGGGTGGCGGTGAACCGGCCTGCCCCGTCGACCGTGACACCCTTGCCCGTCTGGACGTCGCAGTAGTCCCCCGCGGGCAGCGACGTCTGGAACGTACGGGTCAGCGAGGTGCCCTCGTGGTTGATGGCGACGTACGCCTTGGAGCCGCGGCCGAAGGCGATCTGGTCGCCGCCGTTGTCCCACCAGTCGGTCACCCCCTGGCCGCGTGCGGTGTTGCGGAAAGCGACCATGGAGGAGATCTCGCGCCAGGCGTGCTGGCACTTCCATCCGTCGCTGTAGCAGGCGTTCACCTGACCGCCGTTCGGCGGGCCGGCGTCGTGGTCGGTGAACTCGTAGCCGGAGTGGACGTCGGGGCTGCCGTACGGCCAGGCCAGCATGAAGACGTGCGCCAGGGTGTAGGTGGCGCCGTCCTTGTAGGTGAGGGTCTCGCCGTTGCGCTCGGTGTCGTGGTTGGTGACGAAGACGGCGGCCTCGTCCGAGGGCAGGTGGCCCCAGGCCTCGCCGAAGTTCTTCAGGTACGCGAGGTTCTCGCCGTTGAAGACGCGCTTGAGGTCGCGTGCGTAGCGGAACTCCTGTACGTCGCCGCTGCCGACGTACTCGGTCGGGGACACGGCCTCGCCCGCGCCGTAGATCGCCTCGTGCTTCCAGTAGACGTTCGGGTTGCTGAGCCTGGACTTGATGGCGGCCAGGTCGGCGGCGGCCATGTGCTTGGCCGCGTCGATGCGGAAGCCGTCGACGCCGAGGGAGAGCAGGTCGTTGAGGTAGCCGGCGATCTTCCCCCGTACGTAGTCCTCGCCGGTGTCCAGGTCCGCGAGGCCGACCAGTTCGCACTCCTGGACGTTGAAGCGGTCGCCGTAGTTGTTGATCTGCGAGGTGCAGTTGTCGAGGTCGTTCGACGAGTAGAGGCCGGGATAGTCGTACTTGGTGTAGGACGAGCCGCCGGTGCCCGTGCCGTTGCCGGCCGACATGTGGTTGACGACCGAGTCGGCCACGACCTTCACCCCGGCGGCGTGGCAGGTGTCGACCATGCTCTTGAACTGGGCGCGGTCACCGAGGCGGCCCGCGATCCGGTAGCTCACCGGCTGGTACGAGGTCCACCACTGTCCGCCCTGGATGTGCTCCTGGGGCGGTGAGACCTGGACGTAGCCGTAGCCGGCCGGGCCGAGGGTGTCGGTGCAGGCCTGGGCGACGGAGGTGAACTTCCACTCGAACATCACCGCGGTGACGTCCTTGTCTCCGGGTGGGGACGCCTGGGCCGGTGCCGCGGTGGCGAGGAGGCTGCCGGCCACGCCGGCGGTGAGGGCGAGCGCGGTGGCGGTGATTCTTCGCGCTGGGCTGGTGTTCCCGTGCATGGAGTCTCCCGTGTGAGGGTGCGGGTGTCCCGGGTGCGGTGCCGACGGGTTCTGGGGAGCCGGCAGGTACTTGCAGTGCGTTGCAGCAAGAATTCTGCAAGCGGTTGCGGTCGTGACCGTAAGGGCGGCCTTCAACCACGGTCAACCCCTCCCGCACACCGGAAAGTTGAAGCGCGACCTCTTTACGACCCCGCCGCGTACGGGTACCTTCCGGCTGCCGTAAGAGATTTCTGCAACTTTCCGTTCACCCTTTCAAACCCCTCGCGTTCGATCGTCCGCCCGCTGCTTCGCCCCCTCCCCGGAGACAACGCATGAGACACACAAGACACATGAGACACACGGGACGTACAAGACGTACGAGGCGCATCGAACGCATCCGTATGCGATGGCTCGGCCGGCCGTTGACTGTCGCCGTCGCCGTCGCCGCCGTCCTGTCAGCGGTGCCCGCCCCACCCGCCGCCTCCCCCGCCGCGGACCCCGCCGCGGCGGCAGCCGAGCCCGGGAACACGGCGACCGTCTTCTACTACACGAAGACGAAGAACTGGGACCGGTACAACCTGCACTACGCATCCGACGGCGGCTCCTGGACCGAGGTCCCCGGCGTGGCGATGGAGGCCGCGTGCACGGACTGGGTGAAGAGGACGGTCCCCCTGGGCAGCGCCGAGGGGCTGCGGGCCACCTTCAACAACGGCTCGGGCACCTGGGACAACAACGGGGGCGAGAACTACGCCCTCGGCACCGGAGCCCTCACGGTCAAGGACGGCGTGGTCGCGCACTCCGACCCCTGCGCCGGGGGGCAGGATCCCGGCCCGACGCCGGGGGACGGCAACCGGGCCACCGTCTACTACTCCACCCGTACCCTCGGCTGGACCACCGCCAACATCCACTACCGGCCCGCCGGCGGCTCCTGGACCGCCGTCCCCGGCGTCGGCATGCGGGCCGCCTGCGCGGGCTGGTGGAAGAAGGACGTCGACCTGGGCGCGGCCACCTCGTTGACGGCCGCCTTCAACAACGGCAACGGGGTGTGGGACAACAACAAGGGCGCCGACTACACCCTGCCGGCCGGCGTCACGACCGTCGCCGACAACACGGTCACCGCCGACGCCGACGACCCGTGCGCCGAGGAGGTGCCCGACACGGCGGCGCCGACCGTCCCCGCCGGGGTGAGCGCGCGGGCCGACGGCGTGTCCGTCGTGCTGACCTGGGAGCCGTCCACCGACGACACGGGCGTCGCCAAGTACCAGGTGACCCGCAGCGGCGGCACCGGCGGGGAAGTCGTGAGCGACGTCGGCTCCACCGTCTTCTCCGACACCGGCCTGGAGGAGAGGACCACCTACACCTACACCGTCAGGGCGACCGACGCCGCGGGCAACGTCTCCGCGGCCTCGGCCGCCGCGATCGCCACCACCGGCAGGAGACCGCCGGCGCCCGCGGCGGGCAGGCCCCTGGCCACCGATCCCCGCAAGGACCCGATCTACTTCGTCCTCACCGCCCGCTTCAACGACGGCGACGCCACCAACAACCGGGGCGGCAGCCAGCACGAGAAGTCCGGCAACGCGGCGAACGACGACCCCATGTTCCGGGGCGACTTCAAGGGCCTGGTGAACAAGCTCGACTACATCAAGGGCCTCGGCTTCTCCGCCGTGTGGATCACCCCCGTGGTCCTCAACCGCTCGGACTACGACTACCACGGCTACCACGGCTACGACTTCTACAAGGTCGACCCGCGCCTGGAGTCCGCCGGCGCCTCCTACCAGGACCTCATCGACGCCGCCCACGCCAAGGGCATGAAGATCTACCAGGACGTCGTCTACAACCACTCCTCCCGGTGGGGCGCCAGGGGCCTGTTCACCCCGACCGTCTACGGGGTGCGCGACTCCCAGTGGAGCTGGTACTACGACGAGAAGCAGCCCGGCTTCGAGTACGACGGCCTGACCGTCGAGCCCAAGAGCGGCAAGTCGTACTACAACGGCGACCTGTGGTCCACCGCCGAGCCGACCGGCAACACCTGCGTGAACTGGGGCAGACCCACCGGCGCCAAGAGCCCCGAGGGCTACACCCTCTACGACTGCCAGTGGCCCAGCCCGACGTCCGGCATGTTCCCCAAGGCGCTCTACCACAACTGCTGGATCGGCAACTGGGAGGGCGAGGACTCCCGTTCCTGCTGGCTGCACGAGGACCTCGCCGACTTCAACACCGAGAACCCCCAGGTGCAGAACTACCTCATCGGCGCCTACGACAAGTACATCGACATGGGCGTCGACGGCTTCCGCGTCGACACGGCCGTGCACATTCCGCGCACCACCTGGAACCGACGCTTCCTGCCGGCGATCCAGGAGCGCGTCGCCCAGCAGCACGGCGCCGAGGCCGCGAAGAACTTCTTCGTCTTCGGCGAGGTGGCGGCCTTCGTCAACGACAAGTGGAACCGCGGCTCGGTCAACCACTCGGCGCAGTTCTACACGTGGAAGGAGCGCAAGGAGTACAGCGCCGACGACGCGAAGGCGGCCCTGGAGATGTACGAGTACGAGCAGCAGCAGGGCACGGGCAACCAGCCCACGTCGGCCAACGCCTTCCTGGAGGGCAACAGCTACCACGTCCCGGACCACAGCCGCTTCTCCGGCATGAACGTCATCGACATGCGCATGCACATGAACTTCGGTGACGCGAGCAACGCCTTCCACAACGGCAAGGACTCCGACGACAGCTACAACGACGCCACGTACAACGTCGTCTACGTCGACAGCCACGACTACGGCCCGAACAAGAGCAGCGAGCGCTTTTCCGGCGGCACCGACGCCTGGGCCGAGAACATGTCGCTGATGTGGACCTTCCGCGGCATCCCGACCCTCTACTACGGCTCGGAGATCGAGTTCCAGAAGGGCAGGAAGATCGACTGCGGCCCCACCTGCCCCCTCGCCACGACCGGTCGCGCCTACTACGGCGACCACCTCGCCGGCGACGTGACGGCCTCCGACTTCTCCCGGGTCGACTCGGCCACCGGCGCCGTCGCCACGACACTGGCACAGCCCCTGGTCAAGCACGTACAGCGGCTCAACCAGATCCGCCGGGCCGTCCCCGCCCTCCAGATGGGCCAGTACTCCACGGACGGCGTCACCGGGGACATGGCCTTCAAACGGCGCTACACCGACGGCGGCACGGACAGCTTCGCCCTCGTCACCGTCTCGGGCGGCGCCGCCTACGACGGCATCCCCAACGGCACCTACCGGGACGCGGTCACCGGCGACACCCGCACCGTCACCGACGGCCGCCTCACCGTCGCCGCACCCGGCAAGGGCAACCTGCGGGTGTATGTCCTGAACGGTCCGGGGAAGATCGGAGCGGACGGTCCGTATCTGAAGTAGGCCGCCGGAAGCCTCCGACGTGGGGCCGGCAGCGTTCGCCGTCGGCCCCGCACGTCGCGCTGCACGGTTGCTCAGGACGTCGCCGCGTTCCGGTGACGGGCTCGGTGGGTGCGCCGCAGTCTCCTGCCGGCTGCCCAGCAGCGCGTGGCTTCCTACTACGACTTCCTCTTCTTGGGCTTCTCCTCAAGGCCCGGCAGCGGACGGGCGTCCCTCAGTGTGCCGCCCTTCTTCTTCGCCCGCGCCTTCCCCGCCCGATTCGCCGGCGCCTGGCGCTTCCGCCTGCGCTTCGTCACCCCGCTGTTCAGCCAGTCGCGTGCCGTCCTCATCTCCCGCAGCAACTTGGTGCGTTCGGGTTTCGGCAGGGTGACTATCGAGTCCTCCGCTTGTTCGAGAAGACCCACCACGAGCCTTCCGTCCTGCCTCGTCCGTGCACCGCGCAGAGCCTCAGAGAGCGGTGTGACCTCCAGAGCCGAGGCGCGGGCCTCGACATGGACGATGGTTCGCCGGGTCGCCGGCTCGGCCGTCTGTGCGGCGATCCGTCCGTCGGTGGTGAGCGCCAGACGCGCCGGAGCGGTGCGGGACGGCATTCCGTACACGGCGAAAGCCCGGTCGGTCTCCCGCTGACACCAGCGCTTCAACACCTGTGCCGTGGCCGGTGCCCCGCCTCCGGCAGCGGCGACGACTTCCCGGATATAGGGCGGCGGTTCGCCCGCGCCGGTTCTCAGAAGGGCCGACAGTAGCGGTGCGCCCTCTTCACCCGCTTGTTCAACGGCGAGGAGCAGGCCGACCCGGTCCTGCGAGGAAACCTTCAGCAAGTCACCACCAGCCGTGCGGCACAGCACCTCCCAGGTGGGCCGGGCGCGGAAGCGTGCGGCGCTGATCAGCGCCCCCCTCAGCGCCCGGACCTGGTCGTCGCGCGACCTCGGCGCCGCCGCGACACCTGCCACATCGAGAGGTCGCGAGCCTGATGTACGGCGTCGCAGCTCGGCTCCTGGCACGCGCAGCCCCTCGGGAGTCATGGCGCAGGCCCGGAGTGGCACCCATTCGGTGCTGTTGCGGGGGTCCTCCGCCCGGAGGCGGATGTGCCGCGCCGCGCCGTGTGTCTCGAAGCGGAATCGAAACAGATATCCGTACTCGTCGCACAGTGCTTCCACGGTTTCCGGTTGCACGGTGCTCGGCCCGAAGACCCAGTCGAGGGTGGTCGCCTCACCCGTCAGCCGATCACGTGTGCTGGTCCACTCGGCGTGGGAGAGCTTGCTGAACTGGAAGCGTACGTGCTGCTGTCCGCCCTTCCCGGCACGGAAGTCGACAGCGTCGCCGGGTCCGGACCCGAGATCGCGTGAGGTGGCACGTCCTCTGATCCCGAGTCTGCCGGTCCAGGCGACGAGGTCGTCCTTGATGAAGAGGTGGTCGGCACTGCTGGCTCCCGTGGCCGTGCGGTGGCAGGAGGTGTGGGGCCGGTGCGCGAAGTGGCAGACCTTGTCCCGGTACAGGCGGTCGGAAAGCTCGTTGCCACAGCCGCCGAGCTGCGTCCCGCACCAGTATGTGGAGGCACGGTGACCGCGGCGCCACCGCAGCAGTTCGTCAGCATCGGTCGGCAGAATTATGGCGCGTCCCGAGTTCGGGCTCCCGATCACCGCGGTCTGCACGAGTCTGCTGTCCGGCCCACTCACTGCTTCCCCCGGAAACTGTCCGCACCCGTCGGGGGCAGCGTCGCACTGATCATTTCGACATCAGTATGTAATCCGCACATTCACTTCACAAGCTGCCCCCCGTTCCAGCTGCTGTTCGGAGGACGCCCAGTCACGGCCATCCCCCGGCAGAGCCCGCTCCGGGGCCAGTGGTATCCATGTCATCGCCGACAGAACCCCAACGCGGCCCCACCGCGTTCGACGTCAATGCACGGCACACGTGTCGACTCGGTGCACGAAATCGGCGGCGGACGATCGAGGACCGGAGGGGGCCGTATGCAGGCCCAAGGAAACGTTGTTCGCCGATCTCGTGCAGGGCCGGGCCCGGCAGTTCAAGGTGTGCGCGCTGAGGCAGGTGTACACGCTCGGCCGCTGCCACGCCGGTCTCCCGCGCTCGCGTGTCTTTCCCCTCCGCGCTGCCGAGCGTACGGACTGACACTGACAGTGGGAGGAAAAGCCGGGGAGAGCGGGCCGATCACGTCATCCCGCTCTTGTCGTACTGCTCATGAAGGAGAACGCGCCCGGGTGCGGGCCCGATGATCGACTTTCCAGGGAACCTGACCAGTGCAGTGGATCGTCCTGTGGGGCAAGGACGAGTGGACGGGAAACGATGGTGGAGCGGGTGGGCCGTGGTGCGGCTTCGGTGGTGAAGACGACGCGACGGTGGGTGAGACGGCCGGGTTGGACTCGGCGGACGAATGGGCCGGGTCGGGCGAGCTGGACGCGCGGGCGCGGACGGGTGCTCGCCGGGGTGGCGGTGTGCACCGCTCTGCTGCTCTCGTTCCACCGTTCGGTGCCGAACCGCGTGGGCGGCTTGGGCAGTCTGCTGGAGTCCTTCCTGCCGTGGCTCGGCGTGGTCGTCGTGGTGCTGCTCGTCCTGGCGCTGGTGCGCCGCTCGGCGCTCGCGCTGGTGGCGCTGCTGCTGCCGGTGGCCGCCTGGACGTACCTGTTCGGCGGGCTGCTCCTGCCCGCGCCGGAGCCCGGCGCCGACGACCTGGTGGTGGTGCAGCACAACGTCAGCGACGAGAACACCGACCCCGAGGGCACGGCGCGTGCGCTGGTCCGTGCCGGGCCCGACCTGGTCGCCCTGGAGGAGCTGGTGCCGCCGGCGCTGGAGGTCTACGCGAAGACCCTCGCCCCCGACTATCCGTACCGGACGGTCCGGGGCACCGTCGGGCTCTGGTCGAAGTACCCGCTCTCCGGTTCACGCCCCCTGGACATCAAGCCGCGGGGCATCGAGGAGGAGTGGGAGCGCGGGCTGCGGACCGTGGCGCACACGCCGCGGGGCGAAGTCGCCGTCTATGTCGCGCACCTGCCGTCGGTCCGGGTGGGGGCGGGCGGTCTCGCGTCGTCCCGGCGGGACGAGAGCGCCGGTCTGCTGGGCGACGCCCTCGATGCGGAGGAGCTGCGGCGGGTGGTTCTGCTGGGCGATCTCAACGGCACGGTCGACGACCGGGCGCTGCGTCCCCTGACCGACTCGCTGAACGTGGCCGGGCGGGGCCTCGCCTTCAGCTTTCCCGCCGGTCTGCCGCTGGCCCGGATCGACCAGGTGATGGCCCGCGCCGGGACCGTCGGCGCCCTGCGCACCCTGCCCGCCACCGGCAGCGATCACCTTCCCGTCGTCGCCCAGGTCTCCTGGCACTGAAGCAAGCCGCTTGCGGTGTTTGCGTTAGCCTTTCGTCTGTGACGCGACGACTTGCTCAGGTGGCGAAGAAGGTTGGGGTCAGCGAGGCCACGGTCAGCCGGGTGCTCAACGGCAAACCGGGGGTCTCCGAGACGACCCGGCAGTCCGTACTGAGCGCGCTGGACGTCCTGGGCTACGAGCGGCCCACCCAGCTGCGCGGCGAGCGCGCCCGCCTGGTCGGCCTGGTCCTGCCCGAGTTGCAGAACCCGATCTTCCCCGCGTTCGCCGAGGTCATCGGCGGCGCGCTCGCCCAGCAGGGGCTGACCCCGGTGCTGTGCACCCAGACCAAGGGCGGCGTCTCCGAGGCCGACTACGTCGAGCTGCTGCTCCAACAGCAGGTTTCCGGAGTGGTGTTCGCGGGCGGACTGTTCGCGCAGGCGGACGCCCCGCACGACCACTACCGGCTGCTCGCCGAGCGCAACATCCCCGTGGTGCTCATCAACGCGTCGATCGAGAACCTCGACTTCCCGTGCATCGCCTGCGACGACGCCGTCGCCGTCGAGCAGTCCTGGCGGCACCTGGCGTCGCTGGGCCACGAGCGCATCGGCCTGGTGCTCGGCCCCTCCGACCACATCCCCTCGCGCCGGAAGCTGGCCGCCGCCCGCGAGGCGGCCCGGGCCGCCGGCGCGGAGCTGCCCGAGGAGTTCGTCGAGCGGGCCATGTTCTCCCTGGAGGGCGGCCAGGCCGCCGCCACCCGCCTCCTGGACCGCGGCATCACCGGCATCATCTGCGCCAGCGACCCCCTCGCCCTCGGCGCCGTCCGCGCCGCCCGCCGCCGCGGACACCGCGTACCCCACGACGTCTCCGTCGTCGGCTACGACGACAGCGCCTTCATGACCTGCACCGAACCACCCCTCACCACCGTCCGCCAACCCATCGAAGCCATGGGACGCGCCGCCGTCGACCTCCTCTGCGCACAAATCCAGGGCACCGAAGTCCCCCACGGCGAGCTGCTCTTCGAACCGGAACTCGTGGTCCGGGGCTCCACGGCCCAGCCGGCCGCCCGCTGACGGCTCCCCGTTCCCCTTCTCGACCGCAAGTTCCTTGCGGGAAATGGCAGTGGTTTGCGGCTACCCGACGTAGCGCGTGAAAGCCGCTGATCCGAGGATGCTCGAACGCCTCTCCGGCCCTCACCGACACCACCGGGCCCTGCCGCACGGCCACTTCACGCTGCCCATCCTGTAGACGACTCAACATTTCTCTGCAACTCTGCGAGCGCTCCGCGTAAATGTCAGAGAACATTGAGTGTCTACCTGATGTGGGGACAGATGAGAAACCGGAACTGGAGATCGCGGGCCCTGTGCACCGTGGTCGCGACCAGTCTTCTGGCGTTGGGAGGACCGCTGCTGTCGGCCACGGCAGCCGGTGGCCCCAACATCGCCGTGGGAGACGCCACCGCGGCGAGCAGCTCGCACGGTGAGTACGGCGCCGCCAACATCACCGACGGCAACCAGGGCACGTACTGGCAGAGCGGCGGCGGCAGCCTGCCCCAGTGGGTCCAGACCGACCTCGGTGCCACCGAGCGGATCGACGAGGTCGTCCTGAGACTGCCCGCCGGCTGGGAGAGCCGCGATCAGACGCTCTCCGTCCAGGGCAGCGCCGACGGTACGGGCTTCAGCACGCTCAAGACGTCCGCCACCTACGCCTTCGACCCGGGGTCGGGCAACACGGTCACCATCGCCTTCCCCGCCACCCAGACCCGGTTCGTGCGGGTGGACATCACGGCGAACACCGGGTGGCAGGCGGCCCAGCTGTCCGAGCTGGAGGTGCACGCGGCCGGGGAGTCGTCCGTGAACCTGGCCGCCGGCCGGCGGCTGACGGCGAGCAGTTCCACGGGCGCGTACACCCCCGGCAACGGCAACGACGGCAACAAGGCCACCTACTGGGAGAGCGCCAACAACGCCCTGCCGCAGTGGCTCCAGGCCGACCTCGGCTCCGCACGCCGGGTGAACCGCGTCGTCCTGCGGCTGCCGGACGGCTGGCCGACCCGCAGCCAGACGCTGAAGATCCAGGCCAGTGACAACGGATCGGACTTCACCGACCTGACCGCCGCGAAGGCCTACACGTTCGACGCGGCGGGCGGCCAGTCGGCCACGGTCACCTTCGACGCGGCCACCGCGCGCTACGTCCGGGTCCTGGTCACGGCCAACACCGGCCAGCCCGCCGCCCAGATCTCCGAGCTGGAGGTCTACGGCCCGGAGACGGGTGACACGCAGGCGCCCACGACTCCGGCGAACCTCGCGTTCACCGAGCCCGCCACCGGGCAGATCAGGCTCACCTGGAACGAGTCCTCGGACGACACCGCCGTCACGGGGTACGACGTCTACGCCAACGGCGATCTGCTGACCTCGGTCGCGGGTGACGTCACCACGTACACGGACACCAGGCCGGCCGGCACGACGGTCACCTACCACGTGCGCGCCAAGGACGCGGCCGGCAACCAGTCGGGCGACAGCAACTCGGTCACCCGCCGCGCCGACACCGGCGACACGCAGGCACCCACCGCGCCCTCGAACCTCGCCCTCACCGAACCGGTCCCCGGTCAGGTCAAACTGACGTGGACCGCCTCAACCGACGACAGGGGCGTCACCGGGTACGACGTCTACGCCGACAACAAGCTCCGCAAGAGCGTCGCGGGGAACGTCACCACCTACACCGACACCCAGCCCGCGTCGGCGAACGTGACCTACTTCGTGCGGGCGAAGGACGCGGCGGGCAACGAGTCGGGCGACAGCAACTCCGTGTTCCGGGGCGGCACCATGGACGGCTCGAACCTGGCCGTCGGCAAGCCGATCACCGCCTCGTCCCACATCCACACCTACGTCGCCGAGAACGCCAACGACAACAGCACCTCGACCTACTGGGAGGGGGCGGCGGGCGGCTACCCGAACACACTGACCCTGAAGCTGGGCGCGAACGCGGACGTCGACAGCGTCGTCCTCAAGCTCAACCCCGACGCCGGCTGGTCCAGGCGCACCCAGCACATCGAGGTGCTCGGCCGCGCCCAGGACGCGTCCGGCCTCACCTCCCTGGTGGCCGCCAGGGACTACGTCTTCGATCCCGCGAGCGGCGGCAACAGCGTGACGATACCCGTCGGCGAACGGGCCGCGGACGTCCAGCTGAAGGTCACCTCCAACACCGGGGCGACCGCCGGGCAGGTCGCCGAGTTCCAGGTCATCGGCACCCCGGCGCCCAACCCGGATCTCGAGGTGACCGGGCTGACCACGTCGCCCGGCTCCCCCGTCGAGTCGGACGAGATCACGGTGTCCGCCACCGTGCGCAACAGCGGTGCCGCCGACGCTCCGGCCGGCAAGGTCGCCGTCCGGCTGGGTGACACCAAGGTCGCCACCGCCGACGTCCCCGCCCTGGAGGCGGGTGCGCAGCGCACGGTCAGCGCGTCCCTCGGGGCCCGCGAGGCCGGTTCGTACGAACTGAGCGCGGTCGCCGACGAGGCGAACGAGATCATCGAGCAGAACGAGACCAACAACACCTACACCCGGCCCGATCCGCTGGTCGTCAAGCCGGTCCAGAGCTCCGACCTGGTCGCCGCCGCCGTCACCACCTCGCCGTCCAGTCCGGCCGCCGGTGACGACGTGACGTTCAGGGTCGCGCTGAGGAACCAGGGCACCCAGGACTCGGCGGGCGGCGGCCACCCGGTGACGCTCGCACTTGTCGACTCCAAGGGCGACACCGTCAAGACCCTCACCGGCACGCACTCCGGTGTCATCGCCGCCGGCTCGACGGCCCCGGCCGTGAGCCTCGGCACCTGGAAGGCGGCCAACGGCTCGTACTCGCTGAAGGTGACGGTCGCCGACGACGCGAACGAGCTGCCGGTCAAGCGGGAGAACAACACCTCCACGCAGCCGCTGTTCGTCGGACGCGGCGCGAACATGCCGTACGACATGTACGAGGCGGAGGACGGGACGGTCGGCGGCGGTGCCACGGTGGTGGGGCCCAACCGGACCATCGGTGACATCGCGGGCGAGGCGTCCGGGCGCAAGGCCGTCCACCTCGACAGGACCGGCGAGTACGTCGAGTTCACCACCAAGGCGGACACGAACACCCTGGTGACCCGCTTCTCCATCCCGGACGCGCCGGGCGGCGGCGGCATCGACGCCACGCTCGACGTGTACGTCGACGGCGTCATGAAGAAGGCGCTGCCGCTGACGTCGAAGTACGCCTGGCTGTACGGCGCCGAGGCGTCGCCGGGCAACTCCCCCGGTGCGGGCGCCCCGCGGCACATCTACGACGAGGCGCACATCATGCTGGGCGAGACGGTCCCGGCGGGCAGCACGATCCGGCTGCAGAAGGACGCGGCGAACACCTCCGACTACGCGATCGACTTCGTCAACCTGGAGCAGGTCTCGGCGACGGCGAACCCCGATCCGGCGGCGTACGCCGTGCCGGCCGGGTTCACCCACCAGGACGTGCAGAACGCGCTGGACAAGGTCCGCATGGACACCTCGGGCAAGCTGGTGGGTGTGTACCTGCCGCCCGGCGACTACCAGACGTCGAGCAAGTTCCAGGTGTACGGCAAGGCGGTGAAGGTGGTCGGCGCCGGTCCCTGGTTCACGAAGTTCCACGCGCCCACGACGCAGGACAACACCGACATCGGGTTCCGTGCCGAGGCGAGCGCGAAGGGTTCGACGTTCGCGAACTTCGCCTACTTCGGCAACTACACGAGCCGCATCGACGGGCCGGGCAAGGTGTTCGACTTCTCCAACACCTCGGACATCGTGATCGACAACATCTGGAACGAGCACATGGTGTGCCTGTACTGGGGCGCCAACACCGACCGGATGACGATCAGGAACTCCCGGATCCGCAACATGTTCGCCGACGGCATCAACATGACCAACGGCTCGACCGACAACCTCGTCTCCAACAACGACGCCCGGGCGACCGGCGACGACAGCTTCGCGCTCTTCTCGGCGATCGACGCGGGCGGCGCGGACATGAAGAACAACCTGTACGAGAACCTCACGACCACGCTGACCTGGCGTGCGGCGGGCCTGGCCGTCTACGGCGGCTACAACAACACCTTCCGCAACATCCACATCGCGGACACCCTGGTCTACTCGGGCATCACCATCAGCTCACTGGACTTCGGCTACCCGATGAACGGGTTCGGCACCGATCCGACGACCTTCGAGAACGTCTCGATCGTCCGGGCCGGCGGGCACTTCTGGGGCGGGCAGACCTTCCCGGGCATCTGGGTGTTCTCGGCGTCCAAGGTGTTCCAGGGCATCAGGGTCAACAACGTCGACATCGTCGACCCGACCTACAGCGGCATCATGTTCCAGACGAACTACGTGGGAGGTCAGCCGCAGTTCCCGATCAAGGACACGGTCTTCACCGACGTCTCCGTCACGGGCGCGCACAAGAGCGGTGACGAGTTCGACGCCAAGTCCGGCTTCGGCCTGTGGGCCAACGAGATGCCCGAGAGCGGGCAGGGACCGGCGGTCGGTGAGGTCACCTTCAACGGACTGGCACTCGGCGACAACGCCGTCGACATCCGCAACACCACGTCGACGTTCAAGATCATCCGCAATCCGTAGGACCGGCCCGTACGGGGATCGGCAACGACTGTTGTCGGACAGGCCACTGACTGGCGCAAGTCTCTTGCGAGACTTGCGCTAGTCTTGCGTTTGTGACGCGACGACTTGCTCAGGTGGCGAAGAAGGTTGGGGTCAGCGAGGCCACGGTCAGCCGGGTGCTCAACGGCAAACCGGGGGTCTCCGAGACGACCCGGCAGTCCGTGCTCAGCGCGCTGGACGTCCTGGGCTACGAGCGGCCCACCCAGCTGCGCGGCGAGCGCGCCCGCCTGGTCGGCCTGGTCCTGCCCGAGCTGCAGAACCCGATCTTCCCCGCGTTCGCCGAGGTCATCGGCGGCGCCCTCGCCCAGCAGGGCCTCACACCGGTGCTGTGCACCCAGACCAAGGGCGGCGTCTCCGAGGCCGACTACGTCGAGCTGCTGCTCCAACAACAGGTCTCCGGGGTCGTCTTCGCCGGCGGCGGTCTGTTCGCGCAGGCGGACGCCCCGCACGACCACTACCGGCTGCTCGCCGAGCGCAACATCCCCGTGGTGCTCGTCAACGCCTCCATACCCGACCTCGGCTTTCCCTGCATCGCCTGCGCCGACGCCGTCGCCGTCGAGCAGTCCTGGCGGCACCTGACGTCACTGGGCCACGAGCGGATCGGTCTCGTCCTCGGCCCCTCCGACCACATCCCGTCCCGGCGGAAGCTGACGGCCGCCCGCGAGGCCGCACAGGCCTCCAACGGCACCCTGCCCGACGCCCACGTGGAACGGGCCATGTTCTCCCTGGAGGGCGGCCAGGCCGCCGCCACCCGCCTCCTGGACCGCGGCATCACCGGCATCATCTGCGCCAGCGACCCCCTCGCCCTCGGCGCCGTCCGCGCCGCCCGCCGCCGCGGACACCGCGTACCCCACGACGTCTCCGTCGTCGGCTACGACGACAGCGCCTTCATGACCTGCACCGAACCACCCCTCACCACCGTCCGCCAACCCATCGAAGCCATGGGACGCGCCGCCGTCGACCTCCTCTGCGCACAAATCCAGGGCACCGAAGTCCCCCACAGGGAGCTGCTCTTCGAGCCGGAACTGGTCGTGCGCGGCTCCACCGCCCAGGTTTCCACCCGGTAGCGGGAACCGGGCATCTTCCATGCCCTGTCAAACATTTACGAAATCAGCGCGAGATATTGCGCCCACTTGTTCACGGTGGTTGAGTGAGCGGCGCCCCACAACGCATCGGCGGTGGGGCGCCTTCCACGTTCATGCCCGAAGGGGACCACCCATGAGAAGTGCTCGGTTCCGCCGTACTCGCCGTGCCGGCGCCATCACGCTCGTCTCCGCCCTCACCCTGACCGCTCTCGCCGCCTGCGGCACGAGCAGCAGTGACGACGGCGGCGGTTCCGAAGGCGGCAGCGGGTCCTCCGACCCGGCCGCTCCGCTGGACCCGAAGACCAAGGTGACGATCACCATCGACTGCATGCCGCCGAAGGCGAAGGCGGCCGAGCTGAAGGAGTGGCAGGAGGACGTCAAGGAGTTCAACAAGACCTACCCCAACGTCACCATCGAGGGGCGCTCCACCCCGGGCCAGTGTCTGGAGCCGCCGCGCTTCACCGCGATGCTCAAGGCCAAGTCCCAGCCCGACGTCTTCTACACGTACTTCACCGACCTGCCCCAGGTGCTGGACAACGACGGTGCCGAGGACATCACGGCCTACGTCAACGACAAGACCGTCCCGGCGCTGGGGGACATCGACCCGAACGTCCTCGGCTCGCTCAAGCACGAGAACAAGCTCTACGGCCTGCCCACGAGCAACTACACGATGGGCCTGCTGATCAACCGAAAGCTCTTCGAGCAGGCCGGGCTCGACCCGGACTCCCCGCCGCGCACCTGGGACGAGGTCCGCACCGCCGCCAAGAAGATCGCCGGCCTGGGCGACGGCATCGCCGGCTTCGGCGAGTACAGCGCGGGCAACACCGGCGGCTGGCACTTCACCGCCCAGATGTACAGCCGCGGCTCCGACGTCGTGGACGAGAGCGGCAAGAAGGCGACCTTCAACAACGAGGTGGGCAAGGAGGTCGCCGAGAACCTCCACGCCATGCGCTGGGAGGACGAGAGCATGGGCAAGACCCAGCTGCTCAAGTGGGGCGACCTCCAGAAGCAGATCGCCACCGACAAGCTGGGCATGTTCCTCGCCGCGCCCGACGACATCACGTACATGGTGCAGCAGCTCGGCGCCGACTACGAGAACTTCGGCATGGGCCCGATCCCGGGCGCGAAGAACACCCTGGCCGGCGGCAACAACTACATGATCAAGAAGGGGATCTCTCCCGACAAGATCAAGGCCGGCGTCGCCTGGCTGAACTTCCAGAACCTCACCGTCGGCGAGGGGCAGTTCAACTGGGCCCGCAAGAAGACCGACAAGCTGCCGGTGGGCCTCCCGCAGCCCAACTTCTGGCTGAACGAGTCGAAGAAGAAGGACGACGCGGCCCGCCTGGAGCACGCCACCATGCCGGTCGAGAACTTCAAGTCGTTCATGGACAACCCGGTCCCGGGCCTGGCCGAGCCGCCGAAGGCCCAGGAGGTCTACAAGGTCCTGGACAACGTGATGTCCGGCCTCCTCACCAACGAGGACGCCGACGTCGACAAGCTGCTCTCCACCGCGGAGCAGCAGGTCAACCAGGTTCTGGCCACGCAGTGACCGGCTCCCTCGGGGGGCGGGCCGCACCGCCCCCCGGGGCCCATGAGATCAGCCCCAAGGAGCGACGATGTCGGCCCCCAGCCTGACCCCGAGCAAGGCGGCCAGTGCCCGCCACGCCCAGCCGCCGGTGGACGGCCCGCCCCAGCGCGGCGGGGCGTTCGGCAGGAGCCTGAAGCGCAACCTCACCGCGCACGGCTTCCTGATCGGAGCGGTTCTCTGCTTCGCGTTCTTCTCCTGGTACCCGATGGTCCGGGAGTTCTTCCTCGCCTTCCAGAAGACGGACCAGGGCGAGGTCTCCTGGGTCGGCCTGGAGAACCTGGAGACGGTCTTCAACGACCCGGCCTTCTGGCAGGCGTGGCGCAACACCGCGCTGTTCACCGTGCTGGCCCTGGTGCTCGGCTTCGCGGTGCCGTTCGTCGTCGCGATCGTCATCAACGAACTGCGGCACGGCAAGGGGTACCTCCGGCTGCTCGTCTACCTGCCGGTGATGCTGCCCCCGGTCGCCTCGGTGCTGCTGTTCAAGTATTTGTACGACCCCGGCTACGGCATGCTCAACGAGGTGTTCGGGTTCTTCGGACTGCCCGAGCAGCAGTGGCTTCAGGACCCCGACCTCTCCATGCTCTCGGTGGTCATCGCGTCGACGTGGATGAACATGGGCGGCGCGGCCCTCATCTACCTGGCCGCGCTCCAGGGCATCCCGGGCGAGCTGTACGAGGCGGCGGAGCTGGACGGAGCCGGGCTGCTGCGCAAGATCTGGCACGTGACGATCCCGCAGACCCGGCTCATTCTCTCGCTGATGCTGCTGATGCAGATCATCGCCACCATGCAGGTCTTCGTGGAGCCCTTCCTGCTCACCGGCGGCGCCGGCCCCGAGGGTTCGACGACCACGGTCGTCTACCTCATCTACCAGTACGCCTTCAACTTCAACAACTACGGTGCCGCGGCGGCCCTCGGTCTGCTGCTCCTCGTACTGCTGGCCGGGTTCTCGGCGGCGTACGTGAAGCTCAGCCGCGCCGAGGACGAGTAGAGCCGGGGGAAACCACCGATGTCCACACGCACACTCATCTCACCGGCCCAGCTCGCCCGCCCGCGCGGCAAGGCGCTGTACTGGGTGGTCTTCGGCCTCGTCGTCGCCCTGTTCACCGTGGTCTTCCTCGGCCCGATGTACTGGATGGTCTCCAGCGGGTTCAAGGACACCCAGGAGGTCGTGCAGACCCCGCCGACCCTGGTTCCCGAGTCCTTCCAGCCCGACAACTACTCGCAGGCCTGGAACGTCATGGACCTGGCGAGTCTGCTGGGGAACACCCTGTTCTACGCGTTCGGCGCGCTCGCCTTCCAGCTGGTGTTCGACGTGGCGGCGGCCTACTCGCTGTCCAAGCTCCGGCCGGTCTTCGGCAAGGCCATCCTGGGTCTGATGCTGGCGACGCTGATGATCCCGGCGACCGTGCTGGTGGTGCCGCAGTACCTGACGGTGCTCGACGTGCCGATCTTCGAGCGCAACCTGCTGAACACGCCGTGGGCGATCTGGCTGCCGTCGGTGACCAACGCCTTCAACATCTTCCTGCTGAAGCGGTTCTTCGACTCGATCCCGCGGGAGCTCCTCGACGCCGCTTCCATGGACGGTGCCTCACCGATGCGCACGCTCCGTTCGATCGTGCTGCCGATCTCGCGGCCGATCCTCGGTGTGGTGTCCATCTTCGCGATCGTGGGCGTCTGGAAGGACTTCCTCTGGCCCATGCTGACCCTGCCCGACCCGTCCAAGCAGACCTTGAACGTCGGTATCTACTCCCTGTCCAACGGGGTGCCCGTGAACGTGCTGATCGCGGCGCTCACCATGGCCTCGCTGCCGACGCTCGTCATCTTCCTGATCTTCCAGCGCAACATCATGAGCGGACTCACCGCCGGAGGGCTCAAGGGCTGAGGGCTCCGGGGCCGGGGCGCCCGCCGCCCGCCCTTCCTCCCCTCCCTCCCGGCTCGTCCCGTCAACCTTCGCCGCCGGCCTGTCCGACGCCCCGCTCTGTCCGGGCCGGCGGCGAAGATCCACCCTGCCCGAAAGGACCGTCACGTGGCAGCCCCCAACTCGCACCGCGCCGAAGACTGGTGGCGCGACGCCGTCATCTACCAGGTGTACCCCCGCAGTTTCGCCGACGGCGACGGCGACGGCACCGGTGACCTCGCGGGCGTGAGGGCGAGACTGCCCTACCTCGCCGAACTCGGCGTGGACGCCGTCTGGTTCACCCCCTGGTACGTCTCCCCGCTCGTGGACGGCGGCTACGACGTCGCCGACTACCGCACCATCGACCCCGCCTTCGGCACCCTGGGCGAGGCCGAGAAGCTGATCGCCGAGGCGCGGGAGCTGGGCATCCGCACCATCGTCGACATCGTGCCCAACCACGTCTCCGACCGGCACGCCTGGTTCCGGGCCGCGCTGGAGGCCGGGCCGGGCAGCGCGGAGCGGGAGCGGTTCCACTTCCGCCCCGGCCGCGGTGCCGACGGCGAGCTGCCGCCCAACGACTGGCCCTCCCAGTTCTCCGGCCGCACCTGGACCCGGGTCCCGGACGGCGAGTGGTACCTGCACCTGTTCACCCCGGAGCAGCCCGACCTCAACTGGGCCCACCCCGAGGTGCGCCGGGAGCACGAGGAGGTGCTGCGCTTCTGGTTCGAGCGCGGGGTGGCGGGCGTACGCATCGACTCCGCCGCGCTGCTCGCGAAGGACCCCGCGCTCGCGGACTTCGTGGAGGGCGTCGACCCGCACCCGTACATCGACCAGGACGAGCTGCACGACATCTACCGCTCCTGGCGCAAGGTGGCGGACGAGTACGGGGGTGTCTTCGTCGGTGAGGTGTGGCTGCCCGACGCCGAGCGCTTCGCGCGCTATCTGCGGCCCGACGAACTGCACACGGCCTTCAACTTCAACTTCCTGTCCTGCCCGTGGGAGGCGGACCGGCTGCGTCGCACCATCGACGACACCCTGGCCGAGCACGCCCCGGTCGGCGCCCCGGCCACCTGGGTGCTCTGCAACCACGACGTGACCCGCACGGTGACCCGGTACGGCCGTGCGGACACCGGCTTCGACTTCGCGAAGAAGGCCTTCGGCACCCCGACCGACCTGGTCCTGGGCACCCGGCGGGCGCGGGCCGCGGCGCTGCTGACGCTGGCGCTGCCCGGCTCCGTCTACCTCTACCAGGGGGAGGAACTCGGCCTGCCCGAGGCGGACATCCCGCGCGACCGGATCCAGGACCCGATGCACTTCCGCTCCGGAGGCGTCGATCCGGGCCGGGACGGCTGCCGCGTGCCGCTTCCATGGGCCGCCGACGCGCCGTACTGCGGGTTCGGCTCGGAGACGGAGCCCTGGCTGCCGCAGCCGGAGGGCTGGGCGGCGTACGCGGCGGACCGCCAGGGCGCGGACCCGGAGTCGATGCTCTCGCTCTACCGCCGGGCCCTCGGCCTGCGACGGTCCACGGCGGGGTTCGGCGACGGCGGCCTGGACTGGCTGCCCGCGCCGGACGGTGTCCTCGCGTTCCGGCGCGCGGGCGGTCCGGTGTGCGTCGTCAACCTGTCCGCGGCGCCGGTCGAGCTGCCCGCGCACAGCGCCGTCCTGCTCGTCAGCGGGCCGCTGGACGAGGCGGGCCGGCTGCCGGCGGACACGGCGGTGTGGCTGCGCGCCTGAGCCGTCACCGGGCGGCACCCCCTGCCGGCTCGACGCCGAAGGGGGTCCGCCGTCGCCGGTCGTCCCGCGGCAGGGCAGAATCAGGACAGGAGGCCGTGGGAGGAGGCGACGCGTGCGGGAACGAGCGTGGCTGGGCGGGCTGCGCCGCCCCCCGAATCCCCTGGTGAGCGGGCACCGGGCGGCACGGGGCGCGCTGCGGTCGATGTCGGAGGCGCTCGGCGCCCGCCGCCGCCTGGCCTGGCTGAACGCCGCGGACCTGAGCATCGGCACCACGCTGGACGTGCGGCGCACGGCGGAGGAGCTGGCCGACTTCACCGTGCCCGAGCTGGCCGACGGTGCCGCCGTGGACCTGCTGGACTCGGTGCTGCGGTTCCAGGAGGGCGACCGGGTATCGGGCGGCGGGGCACCGCGGCTCAGGGCCATGGCGGTGTCGGAGGTCGAGGGCCTGAATCTGGCGCCCGATCCCGTCGGCGAGCTGTCGGTGCACACCGCCGACCGGCTGGGGCAGCGGTGCCTCACCACCCGCCGGCCGGTGCTGGTGTCCCGGATGACGCGCGCCGACTTCGCCGTGATCGCCCCCTCGCGCGAGTCGTCGGACATCATGCGCCGGGCGGGCGTCCACTCCTACCTGGCGGTGCCGCTGATCGCCCGCGGGGTGCTGCTGGGGCTCGCCGACTTCGTCCGGGCCGGGCATCGGGCGCCGTTCAACCGGACCGACGTGGCGCTGGCCATGGAGCTGGCCTCCAAGGCGGCCGTCTGCATCGACAACGCCCGCCTCTACGGGCGCGAGCGCGACCACGTGGTCACCCTGCAACGGGCGCTGCTCCCCCGGTCCAGCCCGAGCACTCCGGGTCTGGCCGTGACCTCGTGCTACGACCCGGCCGCCGATCCGGCCGCGGTGGGCGGCGACTGGTTCGACGTGGTCGCGCTGCCCAGCGGCCGCACCGCGCTCATGGTGGGCGACGTGATGGGGCGCGGGCTGGCCGCCGCGGCGACCATGGGGCGGCTGCGCACGGTGGCCCGGACCCTGATGGCGCTGGACATCGCGCCCGAGCGGCTGCTGGCCCGGCTCGACCTGGCCGCCCGCGACCTGGAGGAGGACCAGGTCGCCACCTGTCTGTGCGCGGTCTACGACCCGTACGGCAACACCTTCCGCATCGCCAGTGCCGGGCACCCGCCGCCGCTGCTGACCGGGCCGGACGGCGCGGTGTCGTTCCTGGACGTGCCCGCGGGGGCGCCGCTGGGGACGGGGGTGATCCCGTACGACCCGGTCGAGCGGCCGGTGCCCGAGCTGAGCCGGCTGACGCTGTACACGGACGGGCTGATCAGGTCGCGCACGGCGGATCTGGGCACCCAGCTGGAGCGGCTGCGCGAGGTGGTGGGCGGCGGCGTTCCCGAGGACGGCACCGAGTGCCGGGCGGTGGCCGAGCGGGTCGGCGGCGACCGGTCGGACGACGCGATCGTACTGGCCGCCCTGGCCCGGCCGCTCGGTCCGGAGTGCGACGTGTACGTGCGGGCGCTGCCGCCGGACGGCAAGGCCGCCGGGCAGGCCCGCACGGCGGTGCGCGAGCAGTTGGAGCGGTGGGGCCTTCAGGAGCTGGTCGACACCACGGAGCTGGTGGTCAGCGAGCTGGTCGGCAACGCCCTGCGGTACGGGAACGCCCCCGGGGAGCTGCGGTTGCTGCGGCACGAGCGGCTGTCCGTGGAGGTCTCCGACTCCGGACCCGACCTGCCGCAGATCCAGCACGCGGACGTGAGCGACGAGAGCGGGCGCGGTCTCCAGCTGATCAACATGATGTGCCGGCGCTGGGGGTCGTGCCGCACGCCCGACGGGAAGGTGGTCTGGGCCGAGCAGGACCTGCCGGTGCGGGCCGGGGCGCCCGGCCCCTCGTAGCACCCGGCCCGTCTCGGCACACCCGGCCCGTAGCGGCACCCCGTCCGTCGGGTACCTGCGGCCGCCCCTACGCGGCCTTGTCGAGGGCCGGGCGCTCGAACTGGGTGCGGTGCAGTTGGGCGTAGCGGCCGTCGACCGCGAGGAGTTCCTCGTGGGTGCCGCTCTCCACGATGCGGCCGGCTTCGACGACCAGGATGCGGTCGGCCGCCCGGACCGTGGACAGCCGGTGCGCGATCACCACGGCGGTCCGGCCCTGGAGGGCTTCGGTGAGGGCTTCCTGGACGGCCGCCTCGGACGTGTTGTCGAGGTGGGCGGTGGCCTCGTCGAGGATGACGACGCGCTGGCGGGCCAACAGCAGCCGGGCGATGGTCATGCGCTGGCGTTCGCCGCCGGAGAGCCGGTAGCCGCGCTCGCCGACCACGGTGTCGAGCCCGTCCGGCAGGGACCGTACGAGGTCGGCCAGGCGGGCGCGGCGCAGCGCCTCCCAGAGGTCGTCCTCGGTGGCGTCCGGCCGGGCGAGGAGCAGGTTGGCCCGGACGGTGTCGTGGAAGAGGTGGCCGTCCTGGGTGACCATGCCGACGGTGTCGCGCAGCGACCGCGCGCTCAGCTCGCGCACGTCGACGCCGCCGACGCGGACGGTGCCGCCGTCGGTGTCGTACAGGCGCGGCAGCAGCTGGGCGATGGTGGACTTGCCGGCGCCGGACGATCCGACCAGCGCGATGGTCTGGCCCGGTTCCGCGCGGAAGGAGAGGCCGTGCAGGACCTCTTCGCCGCCGCGGGTGTCCAGGGTGGCCACCTCTTCGAGGGAGGCGAGGGACACCTTGTCGGCGGACGGGTAGCCGAAGCGGACGTCGTCGAACTCGACGGCCACGGGGCCGTCGGGGACCGGGCGGGCGTCGGGCTTCTCGTCGATGAGCGGGGCCAGGTCCAGCACCTCGAAAACCCGCTCGAAGCTGACGAGGGCGCTCATGACCTCCACCCGGGCTCCGGCGAGCGCGGTGAGCGGGGCGTACAGGCGGGTCAGCAGCAGGGCCAGCGCCACGACGGCGCCCGCGTCCAGGGTGCCGCGCAGGGCGAAGAAACCGCCGAGGCCGTAGACGAGGGCCAGGGCGAGCGCGGAGACCAGGGTGAGCGCGGTGATGAAGGCGGCCTGGGCGGTGGCGGTGCGCACGCCGATGTCGGCGACGCGGCGGGCCCGGTCGGCGAACTCGGCGGACTCCTCCTCGGGGCGGCCGAACAGCTTGATCAGGGTGGCGCCGGGTGCGGAGAAGCGCTCGGTCATCCGGGTGCCCATGGCGGCGTTGAGGGCGGCGGCCTCGCGCTGCATGCGGGCCATGCGGCGGCCCATGCGCCGGGCGGGGAGCACGAACACCGGGAGCAGCACCAGGGCGAGCAGGGTGATCTGCCAGGACAGGGTCAGCATCACCGCGAGGGTGAGCAGCAGGGTGACCACGTTGCTGACCACGCCGGAAAGGGTGTTGCTGAAGGCGCGCTGGGCGCCGATGACGTCGTTGTTGAGACGGGAGACGAGCGCTCCCGTACGAGTACGCGTGAAGAACGCGACCGGCATGCGCTGCACATGATCGAACACGGCCGTCCGCAGATCGAGGATGAGTCCCTCCCCGAGCGTCGCCGAGAGCCTGCGGGAGAAGATGCCGAGCACCGCCTCCGCGACGGCGATGAGCGCGATGAGCAGGGCGAGGCGCACGACCGTGCCCTCGTCGCCGTCCGACACGATCGCGTCGACGACCTTTCCGGCCAGGACGGGGGTGGCGACGGCGAGCAGTGCGGTCGCCACCCCGAGCAGCACGAAACGGACGATGCGGCGGCGGTGCGGGCGGGCGAACGCGCCGATGCGGCGCAGCGTGGCACGGGCGAAGGGGCGGCGCTCGTCTTTGGCGTTCATGACGCTGTACAGCTGCGTCCACGCCGTGGTCTCCATACTCATGCCGATGACCGTAGAACCTCGACCAACCTTGAGGTCAAGGCGGCACGCTCCGTCAGGGCGGCACGGTCCGCGGTCCGTAAGCCGGATTCCGCGCGCCGGTCACCCGTAGTTGGCGCTCCTGGGGGAATGTCTTGTGCTGTGACGACTGCGGTTCGCGCCTCCGAGAAGCCACTTCTGCTCCGTGTCCCGGTCCGGAGGGTCCTGTGTGTGCTCCCGCTGCTCCTGGTGGGCGTGGTCGCGGTACGGCACCGGTCCGTGCTGGCCGACGGCTTCGGCCAGCTCGCCACGGCCCGGTGGCCCTGGCTGCTGGCCGCGGCCGGCGCGACCTGTCTGACCTGGGTCGCCGCCGCCTGCACCCGGCAGGGCGCGGTGGTGGAGCGGCTGCCCGCGCGGCGGCTGCTGGCCACCCAGTTCGCGGCCGGCGCGGCCAACCACCTGCTGCCGACGGGCCTGGGCGCGAGCGCGGTGAACCTGCGGTTCATGACGGTGTGCGGGCTGCCGCTGGCCCGTTCCTCGGCGGCGCTCGCGCTCTACCTGCTGGCGGAGAGCGTCGGCCGCCTCGCCGTACTGGGCGCCCTGCTGATCGCGTTCCCCGGCGCGCTGCGGCTGGGCACCCTGCTGCCCGAGGGGGCCGTCGGGCCGCTGCTGGTGGTCGCGGGCGCGGTCCCGGTCATGGCGGCGGTGGTACTGGCGCTGCTGCCGCGGCTGCGCGCGGCGCTGCTCTCCTTCCTGCGGACGGCACTGGGCGAGGCGCGGTCGGTGCACGCCCGGCCGGCTCGCGCGCTGGCGCTGTGGGGCGGCGCACTGGCCTTCCCCGCGTTGCAGGCCTCGGCCCTGGTGCTGGTGGGCCGGTCGCTGGGACTGACGCTGCCCGCCGGGCACATGGCCGTGGCGTACCTCGCGGCGACGGTCGCGGTGGCGCTGGTGCCCACGCCGGGCGGCATCGGTTCGGTCGAGGCGGCGCTGGTCGTGGCGCTGGTGGCGGCGGGCGGGCCGGCGGCCGTGGCCACGGCGGTGGTACTCGCGTTCCGGCTGCTGACGGTGTGGCTGCCACTGCTGCCGGGGGCACTGACCCTGGCGGCGCTGGTGCGGATGCGGGTGATCTGAGCGGCGGCCCGGGAGGTCATCCCGGGTGCGGTCGGCCGACCGTGACGTGGACCGGCCCGCCGCGCGGGTCGACCCGGTGCGTCCAGCGTGCCGTGAGCTTCAGCGGGCGGTGCGGGACGGCGGTGCCGAGGTGGACCCGCTCGCGGTGCAGGGGGCGGCCGTCCTGGGTGACGTACAGGGCGGGGTGGGGCAGCGGGACCGCGGTGCGCAGGAGGTAGGGGAGGCGGTCGTCCGGGGTGACGCGGTTGGGGGCGATGCGCAGCAGCGGCGGGCCGGCGAGGAGGGGGACGCCGCCGGGCCAGTACGGGTCCCCCGGGTCCGTGCCGTCCTGGAGCCACCGGCGTACGGCGGTCGCGGCGTGCGCGCCCTCGCGGGCCGCCGTGGCCGCGCTCTCGACGGCGTGCAGCACGCTGCCGACCGCGAAGACGCCGGGCCGTGAGGTGCGCAGGGCACCGTCCACGGCGGGGCCGCGGGTGCCGGGGTCCAGGGTCAGCGCGCCGCGCCGGGCGAGTTCGTGGTCGGGGACGAAGTCGCCGGTGAACACGACGGTGTCGCAGGCCAGCACGGTGGAGCGGCCGTCGCGGTGACGTACCCGCACGCCCGACAGGCGCCCGCGGCCGAGGAGTTCGGTGACCTTGGTGCCGGTGAGGACGGGGGTGCGGTGCCGCAGCCGGGCCGCCAGGGCCCACGCGGGGGCGGCGGGGGCCCGGGGCAGCTCCGTGACCAGCGCGAGGACGTCCGCTCCGGCCGCCCGCACGGTGTCGGCGGCGGCGTGGGAGACGCCCTCGGCGCCGACGATCACCGCGCGGGTGCCGATGTGCTGCCCGTACAGGTGGACCGCCTGCTGGAGTTCGCCGGTGGTGTACACGCCGGCGGGGCGGGTGCCGGGGACGAGGCGGGCGGCGCGGGGGCGTTCGCGGGCGCCGGTGGCCAGGACCACCGCGCGGGCGGCGAGGGTTTCGGCGCCCCGGGGGCCCACGGTGGTGAGGGCGCGCGGGCCCGCCCAGTCCAGGGCGGTGACGCCGGTGCGCAGGTCGGCTCCGGCGCGGGCGGCCGCGTCGGCGAGGAGGCGGGCGTGGGCGGGGCCGGTCAGGGCGTGCGGCCGGTCGCCGAAGCCGCGGTGCGCGCAGTGCCTGGGGACTCCCCCGGGCGACTGCTCGCGCTCCAGGAGCACGACGCGTGCGCCGGTCCGCGCGAGCCGGGCGGCGGCCGTGAGTCCGGCGGGCCCGGCTCCCACCACCAGGACGTCGGCCTGTCGGCTGGTCACCCTTGCGCCTCCTCGAACAACGCCCGTACCGCCGCCCCGCAGTAGAAGCCCTGGCAGCGGCCCGCCCGGGCCCGGGTGCGGCGGCGCAGTCCGTCCAGGGACCGGGGTGGGACCGGCCCGGCGAGGGCGTCGCGGATCTCGCCGCGGGAGACGCGTTCGCAGTGGCAGACCAGGGTGCCGTACTCCGGGTCGGCGGCCACCAGGTCGGGGCGCTGGTGGGGACGGGGGAAGGCCTCGCCGAGGTTCGGCATGCGGACCGGTTCGAGCGGGCGCCGGGCGCCGAGGTCGAGGCCGGTGTCCGCGAGGAGGCCGGTGACGTGCGCGGCGATGGCGAGGGAGGCGGTGAGGCCGGTGGAACGGATGCCGCCGACGGTGACGTAGCCCTGGCCGGGGTGGGCGGCGATCCGGTAGTCGTCGTGCCCGGTGGCGGCGCGCAGGCCCGCGTAGACGGCGGTGACCTCCTCCTCCAGCAGGGCGGGGAGGATACGGCGGCCCTGTTCGCGCAGGCGCCGCAGCCCCTCGGCCGTCGAGCCGGTGTCGCCCTTGTCGTCCAGGTCCTCCGCGGTGGGGCCGAGCAGGACGTTGCCGTAGACGGTGGGGGCGACCAGGACGCCTTTGCCGAGGGCGGTGGGGACGGGCAGCAGGATGTGGCGGACCAGGGCGCGGGCGAACGTGTCGTGGACGACGAGCTGTCCCCGGCGCGGGGTGACGGTGAAGTCGTCGTGGCCCAGGCTCCGGTCGAGGGTGTCGGCGTGCAGTCCGGCCGCGTTGACGAGCCGCCGGGCGTGCAGGGGGCCGCGCGGGGTGTCGAGCCGGTGGACGCCGTCCGCGTGACCGGCGTGCGTGATGGGCGCTTCGAGGTACAGGTCGACTCCGGCACGGACCGCCTGGGTGGCGTATGCGAGGGTCGTCGTCCACGAGCAGATGATGCTCTCGCCGGGTACGTGCAGGGCGCCGAGCGCGCCGGGGCCGAGGCGGGGCTCGCGGGCGTAGAGGTCGGCGGCGCCGAGGACGCGGGTGTCGTGGTACTCGTTGCGGCGGGCCTTCTCGGCGAGGCGGGGCAGCGCCGCGAGCTGCTCCTCGTCCCAGGCGACGAGCAGGGCGCCGACGCGTTCGACGGGGATGCCCGACTCGGCCGCGTACGCGGCGAGTTCGCGGGAGCCCTCGCGCACGAGCCGGGCCTCCAGCGAGCCGGGCACGGCGTCGAACCCGGTGTGCAGGATGGCGGTGTTCGCCTTGGAGGTGCCCTGCCCCACGTCGTCCTGCGCCTCGACGAGGGCGACGCGCAGCCCCGGGTGGTGTGCGAGCCGCCGGGCGATCGCACACCCGACGACCCCGGCGCCGACGATCGCCACGTCGTACGGCTCGACGGGCGGCGCCCCCGACCGGGTGACGCTCACGCGGGGCCCCCGGCGAGCAGCGCGGTGACCGCCCCGCGGAAGCGGGTGCGGCGCTCGGTGGCCTCGTCGGTGGTGATGCGGGGCTCGTACACGGTGGTGGGTCCGGCGCCGGGGAGCACCTCGGCGAGGGTGCGGGCGGGGTCCGCGCCGAGCCGGGCGAGGGTGCCGACGCCGAGCGCGGTGGCGTCGGGCAGCGCGGACACCTCGACGGGGCGTTGCAGCAGGTCGGCCTGGGTCTGCATGAGGAGCGCGGAGCGGGTGAGGCCGCCGTCGACGCGCAGGACCGTCAGCGGGGTGCCGAGGTCGGCCGCGGCGGCGTCGGCGAGTTCGGCGACCTGGGCGGCGAGGCCCTCGCACAGGGCGCGCACCAGGTGCCCGGGGGCGGTGTCCAGGCCGAGGCCGGTGAGCGAGCCGCGCAGGTCGCCGCGCCACCAGGGGGCGGCCAGCCCGGCCAGTGCCGGGACGAAGGTGACGCCGCCGGTGTCGGGCACCGTGGCGCCCACGGGGTCGAGGTCGGCGGCGCCGGTGATGACGCCGAGGCCGGTGAGCCAGCGTACGGCGGAGGCGGCGGTGTACACCTGGCCGTCCAGGCAGTGGTCGGCGCGGCCGCCGAGCCGCCAGGCGACGCAGGCGGCCAGGCCCGAGGCGCCCCGGCGCGGTGTGCCGCCGGTGTGGGCGAGGAGGAAGGCGCCGGTGCCGTAGGTGCACTTGGCGGTGCCGGGTTCGGTGACGCGCTGGGCGAGCAGCGCGGCCTGCTGGTCGACGGCGAGTCCGGTGAGCGGGAGTTCGGGCCCGAAGGCCCGCACCGTGCCGACGTGGGCGGCGTTGTCCACGACGGCCGGGAGCCGTTCGCCGGTCAGGCCGTACAGCTCCAGGGCGCGCGGCGACCACTCGACGCGGTCGAGGTCGAGGAGCTGGGTGCGGGAGGCGGTCGCGGCGTCCGTGACGTGGGCGCCGGTGAGGCGGTGGACCAGCCAGCTGTCGGAGGTGGTGACCTGTCCCTCGCGGGTGAGGTGCCGTCGTATCCAGGCCATTTTCGGTGCGGCGAAGTACGGGTCCAGGGGCAGGCCGGTGAGGTGGCGCAGTTCGTCCGCGTGGTCGCCGAGTTCGGCACAGAGGGATGCCGCCCTGCGGTCCTGCCAGACCAGTGCGTCGGTGAGCGGACGGCCGGTGTCCGGGTCCCAGGCGAGCACCGTCTCGCCCTGGTTGGCCAGGCCCAGCGCGGTGACCGGCTCGCCGGCGTCGGCGAGCGCCCGGTGCCCGGCGTCGACCACCGAGCCGTACAGCTCCTCCGGGTCCACCTCGACCAGGCCGCCGGGCAGGTAGCGGGGCCGGACCTCGGCGAATCCGGTGCCGACGACGCCCCGTTCGGGGCAGATCACCAGCGCCTTGGTGCCGGACGTGCCCTGGTCGACGGCGAGTACCGCGTCCGGCATCGACACCTCCCGGCTCCCGCGCCGACGGTCTCGGCGATCACTGCGCGCCAGCCTGCCCGCACGGACACACCGCGTCAAGAGTGACTGACGGTCAGTCAGTTAGCCCTGGTGGCAACGTTTTTGCGCCGCTGTGGCAAAAGCGAACAGAGGCGGAACCTCCGCCTCTATAGTGTGCGCCGACCGCTCGACCACCGCACCACCGCCCCCGGGGAGGGCTGTTTGTCACGCCATGCTGCCGTACGGTCCGTTCCGCTCGTCGCAGCGGGCGTGTGATGGCCAGAGACGGAGCACAGCCCGCCTACGACCCCGCCGGCCACGACACGGCGCTGCGCTCCGCCCTCCAGGAGGTGCGGGCCGGGCGCTGGATGTCGATGCGCATCCTGCTGGAGCAGACCGGCACCTGGTCGCAGTGGACGCGGCGCACCCAGGTGCTGGCCGCCTCCGCGGCCGGTACGGACGTGGTGCGGGCCTGGCTCGCCGAGGAGCCGCACAGTGTGGCGGGCGCGGTCATGCACGCCCGGGTGGTCGTGGAGCGTGCGCTGCGGGCGCACCGCGAGGCCCACCCCCGCACGCGCGAGCTGTGGCTCCAGGCCTGGCACGCCTGCGACGCGGCGACGCGGGCCGCGCCCCACGACCCGGTGCCGTGGGTGTGCCTGCTGGCGCTGGCCCGGCTGGACGAGGGCCCGCGCTGGGAGGAGCACCGGATGGCGCCGCCGGAGCCGATGCTGCCGCCGGGACCGTGGGGGCTGCTCGCCGAGGCCGGCAAGCGCGACCCGTACAACCGGGAGGCCCACCACCGCATGCTGCAGTTCTTCCATCCGCGCGGCGGCTCCGACCGCCTTGCCCGGGCGGCGGGGTTCGCGCACTGGGCGGCGGGCTCGGCGCCCCCGGGCTCGGCGCTGCACGTACTGCCGCTGTACGTGCGGGTGGAGCGCTACCGCCGTTCGGGCGCGCGGGAGGCGGCACTGGATCTGCACTGGGTGGCGGAGGACGCCACCCGCGAGGCCCGGCAGGCCTTCGACTCCTGGTTCACGCTCTCCCCGCTGGACGAGCGCTCCCTGCCGGACCTGAACCACCTGGCCCACGCCCTGTGGGGCGCCCTCCGGTTCCGGGAGGCGAACCAGGTGTTCGACGCGCTCGGCCCCTACTGGACGCCGCTGCCCTGGGCCTGCCGGGCCCCGGGCGACGGTTCGGCCGGGCGGGCGGTGGAGGTGTTCCTCCAGGCCCGCACGCGCAGCCGTTCGGCCGCCCGTGGCCGCGGCCACGGCCGACGGCGCCCCTGACCCCCCACCCTTGCGTCCCCGGAGGTTTGCCATGTCCCGCCCCTTGGAACCGTCCGCCACCGACGAGGAACAGCGCCTGCGCGAACTCGGCTACCGGCCGGTGCTGGCCCGCCGCATGGGCGGCTTCGGCAACTTCGCGATCAGCTTCTCGGTGATCTCGATCCTCTCCGGCTGCATGACCCTGTACGGCTTCGGCATGGGCACCGGCGGCCCCGCCGTGATGCTGTGGGGCTGGGCGGGCGTCGGCCTGTTCGTGCTGTGCGTCGGGATGGCGCTGGCGGAGGTGACCAGCGCGTATCCGACGTCGGGCGCGCTGTACTACATGGCCGACCGGCTCGGTGGCCGCCGCTGGGGCTGGTACACCGGCTGGCTGAACCTGCTGGGACTGCTCGGCGCGATCGCCGGGATCGACTACGGGGCCGCACTGTTCACGGGCGCGTTCCTGAACCTGCAGTGGGGCTTCGAACCGACGCCGGAGAAGACGATGCTGATCTTCGTCGTGATCCTGCTGCTGCACGCCACCCTCAACCTCTTCGGCGTGCGGCTGGTCAGCGTGCTCAACTCCATCAGCGTGTGGTGGCACCTGGCCGGGGTCGCGCTGATCGTCGGCGCGCTGGTGATCGTCCCCGACCACCACCAGTCGCCGTCCTTCGTCTTCACCGAGTTCGTCAACGACACCGGCTGGGAGAACCCGCTGTACGTGGCCGCGATCGGCCTGCTGCTCGCGCAGTACACCTTCTCCGGCTACGACGCCTCCGCCCACCTGTCCGAGGAGACCTCGAACGCCTCGGTGTCGGCGGCACGCGGCATCGTGCGGGCCATCTGGGTGTCGTGGCTGGCGGGCTTCGTGCTGCTGGCGGGACTGACCTTCGCCATCCAGGACTACGACGCGACGCGCGACACCGCGACCGGGGTGCCGCCCGCGCAGATCCTCCTCGACGGGCTGGGCACGGACGGCGCGAGCGCGCTGCTCCTCGTGGTGATCGTGGCGCAGTTGTTCTGCGGCAACGCCGAGGTGGCCGCCGCCAGCCGGATGGTGTTCGCGTTCAGCCGGGACGGCGCCCTGCCCGGCTCGTCGCTGTGGCGCAAGGTGTCCGCCCGCACCCAGACCCCGGTCGCCGCGGTGTGGCTGTCGGTGGCGGTGGCCTGTCTGCTGGCGCTGCCGTCCCTGTACTCCGCCACGGCGTACGGCGCGGTGACCGCCATCAACGTCATCGGCATCACCCCGGCGTACGCGATCCCGGTGCTGCTGCGGCTGCGGGCCGGCGACCGGTTCACGCCGGGGCCCTGGAACCTGGGCCGGTGGAGCAGGCCGGTCGGGTGGGTCGCGGTGGTGTGGGTGGCGTTGGTCACCGTGCTGTTCTGCCTCCCCCAGTCGTCCCCGGTGACGGCCGACACGATGAACTACGCCGTCGTGGCCCTGGTCGTCGTACTGGTATTGGCCACGGTGTGGTGGTTCGTCGCCCGCCGTTCGTACGGCACGCCGACGACCGCCGCCTACGGCGACGACCGTGAGCAGGCGGAACTCGCCGAGGGCATCGTCTGAAACGCCCCGTTCCGCGCCTCGGCACGGTACGGAACACCGCCCGGGATACGGCAGGATGAGCCCTCGCGCCGGTCGAACTGTCTTGCGGTTCGGTCTGATCGCACGTACCCGACATCCCGTAGGCGTTCCGTAGGCATTCCGTTGGAGGCGGCCGGTGACCGAGGACCTGACCATGGACCATCTGCTGCCCGCCGGCATCGCGCTGGGGGCGGGTCTGCTGGGGGCGTTCCTGCTGCGGATGCTGCTGCGCTGGCTGGCGGGCCATGCCGGGCGCACCCGCTGGGGCGGCGACGACGTGATCGTGGCCGCGCTGCGCACGGTGGCGCCGTGGGCGGCGGTCGCGGCCGGGGTGGCCGGTGCGGCGGCGGCGCTGCCGCTGACCCGGGCGGTGCAGCACGGCGTCAACCAGGTGCTGACGGTGCTGCTGATCTTCGTGGCGACGGTGACGGCGGCCCGGGTGGTCGCCGGTCTGGTGCGGACGGTGACGACCTCGCGCTCCGGGGTCGCCGGGTCGGCCACGATCTTCGTCAACATCACCCGGATCCTGGTGCTGGCCATCGGCTTCCTGGTGATGCTGCAGACGCTGGGCGTCTCCATCGCGCCGATGCTGACCGCCCTGGGCGTGGGCGGTCTGGCGGTGGCGCTGGCCCTCCAGGACACGCTGGCCAACCTCTTCGCGGGCATCCACATCCTCGCTTCCAAGACCGTGCAGCCGGGCGACTACATCCAGCTCAGCAGCGGCGAGGAGGGCTACGTCGAGGACATCAACTGGCGCCAGACCACCGTGCGCGAGCTGTCCAACAACCTGGTGGTGATCCCGAACGGACAGCTCGCGAAGTCGAACATGACCAACTTCATGAGGCCCGAACAGCGGCTGACCGTGCTGGTCCAGGTCGGCGTCTCCTACGACAGTGACCTGGACCACGTGGAGCGGGTGACGACCGAGGTGATCGCCGAGGTGATGGCGGAGGTCAGCGGCGCGGTGCCGGACCACGAGCCGGCGATCCGCTTCCACACCTTCGGCGACTCGCGGATCGGTTTCACGGTGATCCTCGGCGTGGGCGAGTTCAGCGACCAGTACCGGATCAAGCACGAGTTCATCAAGCGGCTGCACCGGCGCTACCGCGCGGAGGGCATCCGGATCCCGTCGCCCGCCCGGACGGTCGCGCTCCAGCAGGGGGCCGTGGTCCTGCCGCAGCAGCGGGCGGGCGAGGACGTCGTCCCGCTCCCCTGAGCGCGGCGTGGCCGGAATCTGGGTGCGACCCCTGTCGAGCCGGGGACGGTCACGAGATATCTTGATGTCGAGCAATGTTGCAGACGTGGAGCGGAGCACCCGGTGACTGACTCGACCATCATCTATACACACACTGACGAGGCCCCGGCCCTGGCGACGTATTCGTTCCTGCCGGTGGTCCGGGCGTACGCCTCGCAGGCGGGTGTCGCGGTCGAGACCCGCGACATCTCGCTGGCCGGCCGCATCATCGCCCTGTTCCCGGAGTACCTCACCGAGGACCAGCGCATCCCGGACGCCCTCGCGGAGCTGGGCGAGCTGGCCAAGACGCCCGCCGCCAACATCATCAAGCTGCCGAACATCTCGGCGTCCATCCCGCAGCTCAAGGCCGCCGTCGCCGAGCTGCAGGGCCAGGGCTACGCGCTGCCGGCCTACCCGGACGACCCGAAGACCGACGAGGAGCGCGACATCCGCGCCCGCTACGACAAGGTCAAGGGCTCCGCGGTCAACCCGGTCCTGCGCGAGGGCAACTCCGACCGGCGCGCCCCGGCGTCGGTGAAGAACTACGCCAAGACCCACCCGCACCGCATGGGCGCCTGGACCGGCGAGTCCAAGACCAACGTGGCGACCATGGGCGAGAACGACTTCCGCTCCACCGAGAAGTCCGCGGTGATCGCCGAGGACGGCACCCTGCGGATCGAGCTGGTCGGCGACGACGGCACCACCACCGTGCTGCGCGAGTCGGTGCCGGTGAAGAAGGACGAGGTCGTCGACGCCTCCGTGCTGCGCGTCGCCGCCCTGCGCGAGTTCCTCACCGCGCAGGTCGCCCGCGCCAAGGCCGAGGGCATCCTCTACTCGGTGCACCTGAAGGCCACGATGATGAAGGTCTCCGACCCGATCATCTTCGGCCACGTGGTCCGCGCCTTCTTCCCGAAGACCTTCGCCCAGTACGGCGACGTGCTCGCCAAGGCCGGCCTCACCCCGAACGACGGCCTGGGCGGCATCTACAAGGGCCTGGAGTCCCTGCCCGAGGGCGCCGAGATCAAGGCGTCCTTCGACGCCGAGCTGGCCGAGGGCCCGGAGCTGGCCATGGTCGACTCCGACAAGGGCATCACCAACCTGCACGTGCCCTCGGACGTCATCATCGACGCGTCCATGCCGGCCATGATCCGCACCTCCGGTCACATGTGGGGCGCGGACGGCGGCGAGCACGACGCCCTCGCCGTGATCCCGGACTCCTCGTACGCCGGTGTGTACCAGGCCGTCATCGAGGACTGCCGCGCCAACGGCGCCTACGACCCCTCCACCATGGGTTCGGTCCCGAACGTCGGCCTCATGGCGCAGAAGGCCGAGGAGTACGGCAGCCACGACAAGACCTTCGAGATCCCCACCACGGGCACCGTCCGCCTGGTCGACGCCGCGGGCAACGCGGTGCTGGAGCAGACGGTCTCCGCCGGTGACATCTTCCGCGCCTGCCAGACCAAGGACGCGCCGATCCGCGACTGGGTGAAGCTGGCCGTCACCCGCGCCCGCGCCACCGGCGACCCGGCCGTCTTCTGGCTGGACGAGGGCCGCGCCCACGACGCCAACCTGATCGCCAAGGTCAAGCAGTACCTGACGGAGCACGACACCGAGGGCCTGGACATCCGGATCCTCGACCCGGTCGAGGCGACCAAGCTGTCGGTGGAGCGCATCCGCCGCGGCGAGAACACCATCTCGGTCACCGGCAACGTGCTGCGCGACTACCTGACCGACCTGTTCCCGATCCTGGAGCTGGGCACCAGCGCCAAGATGCTGTCGGTCGTCCCGCTGATGGCGGGCGGCGGCCTCTTCGAGACCGGTGCCGGCGGTTCGGCCCCGAAGCACGTGCAGCAGCTGGTCAAGGAGGACTACCTGCGCTGGGACTCGCTCGGTGAGTTCTTCGCCCTGGTGCCGTCCCTGGAGAAGTACGCCGAGGCCACGGGCAACGGCAAGGCCAAGGTCCTCGCCGACACCCTCGACCGCGCCACGGCGACGTTCCTCAACGAGGACAAGTCCCCGACCCGCCGCGTCGGCGGCATCGACAACCGCGGCAGCCACTTCTACCTGTCCCTGTACTGGGCGCAGGAGCTGGCGAAGCAGACCGACG
The DNA here is from genome assembly GCF_033406955.1 of Streptomyces violaceoruber. Taxonomy (NCBI): domain Bacteria; kingdom Bacillati; phylum Actinomycetota; class Actinomycetes; order Kitasatosporales; family Streptomycetaceae; genus Streptomyces; species Streptomyces violaceoruber. Next base: position 885,045 of record NZ_CP137734.1, read on the forward strand.
ACGCGGACCTGGCCAAGGCCTTCGCCCCGCTCGCCGAGACGCTCACCGCGAGCGAGCAGAAGATCGTCGAGGAGCTGAACGCCGTCCAGGGCAAGCCGGCCGAGATCGGCGGCTACTACCAGCCCGACCCGGCCAAGGCCGCCAAGATCATGCGCCCGTCGACCACCTGGAACGAGGCGCTGGCGTCCCTCGCCTGATCCTCGGGAGCCCCGCGCACCCCACGGGCACCCCGTTTCCGTTCGGCGGAGGCGGGGTGTCCGTCTGTCTGCCGTCCCCCGACCTCCGGAGCACTCCTCATGACCGACGCCCCCGCCTCGTTCGCACTCGTCCCGGGCGCGGCCGCGTCCCCGGTGATCCTGCACGTCCCGCACTCCTCCCGCGAGATCCCGGCCGGCGTGCGCAGCGGCATCGTCCTGTCCGACGCCGAGCTGGAGCGGGAGCTGGACCACATGACCGACTCGCACACCGCGGAGATCGCCGGGCGGGCCGCCGGGCTGGCCGGCCTCACGCCCTGGCGGTTCGTGAACCGGGTGTCGCGGCTGGTGGTCGACCCGGAGCGGTTCCCTGACGAACGGGAGGAGATGGCCGCCGTCGGGATGGGCGCCGTGTACACGCGGACGTCGCACCGCGAGGAGCTGCGCCGTGCGGACACGGACCCCGGGCCGCTGATCGAGCGGTACTTCCGGCCGTACGCGCGGGCCATGACCGAGGCGGTGGCCGACCGGCTCGCGGCCACCGGACGGGCCGTGATCGTCGACGTGCACTCCTACCCGGCCCAGCCGCTCCCCTACGAACTGCACGGCGGGGGCCCGCGCCCGCCCGTCTGCCTGGGCACCGACGCCTTCCACACGCCGCCCGGGCTGCTCGCCGCGGCCCGGGAGGCGTTCGCCCCCTGCGGGGAGACCGGCCTGGACAGCCCGTTCAGCGGGACGTACGTACCGCTGGACTTCTACGGCACGCGGAGCGAGGTCGGTGCGCTGATGGTGGAGATCCGCCGGGACACCTACATGACGGAGCCGGGCGGTCCGGCCGGGCCGGGGCTGTCCCGGCTCGCCGGGTCGCTGGCGGCGCTCGTCGACGCCGTGTCCGGCTGAGGACGACCGGCCGCTCCGGTCCCACCGGCTGGAGCACTCCCGCGCGACAGCCGGGCGGGGGCGCGGCGAGGGTGGGGGGATGACGCAGGAGACCACCACGCTCACCGGCCAGTCGCCACCCCCGGTGCGGGACTGGCCCGCCCTCGACCTGGACGGCCCGGAGTTCGACCCGGTCCTCGCCGAGCTGATGCGCGAGGGGCCGCTGACCCGCGTCCGGCTCCCGCACGGCGAGGGCTGGGCCTGGCTGGCGACGCGGTACGACGACGTGAAGGCGATCACCAACGATCCGCGCTTCGGCCGGGCCGAGGTGACGCAACGTCAGATCACGCGTCTCGCCCCGCACTTCAAGCCGCGGCCCGGCTCGCTCGCCTTCGCCGACCAGCCCGACCACAACCGGCTGCGGCGCGCGGTCGCGGGCGCGTTCACGGTCGGCGCCACGAAGCGGCTGCGGCCCCGGGCGCAGGAGATCCTGGACGGTCTCGTGGACGGGATCCTCGCCGAGGGGCCACCGGCCGACCTGGTCGAGCGGGTCCTGGAGCCCTTCCCGATCGCCGTCGTCAGCGAGGTGATGGGCGTGCCGGCCGCCGACCGGGAGCGTGTGCACTCCTGGACCCGGCAGATCATCTCGACCTCCGGCGGTGCCGAGGCCGCCGAGCGGGCCAAACAGGGCCTGTACGGGTGGATCACCGAGACCGTGCGCGCCCGGGCCGGCAGCGAGGGCGGCGACGTGTACTCGATGCTCGGGGCCGCCGTGGGCCGCGGCGAGGTCGGCGAGACGGAGGCCGTCGGGCTGGCGGGGCCGCTGCAGATCGGCGGCGAGGCCGTCACGCACAACGTCGGCCAGATGCTGTACCTGCTGCTCACCCGCCGCGAGCTGATGGCCCGGATGCGCGAGCGGCCCGGGGCGCGCGGCACGGCGCTGGACGAGCTGCTGCGCTGGATCTCGCACCGCACGTCGGTGGGCCTCGCCCGCATCGCCCTGGAGGACGTCGAGGTGCACGGGACGCGCATCGCCGCCGGTGAGCCGGTGTACGTCTCGTACCTGGCCGCCAACCGCGATCCGGACGTCTTCCCCGACCCGGACCGCATCGACCTGGACCGCGACCCCAACCCGCACCTGGCGTACGGCAACGGGCACCACTTCTGCACCGGCGCCGTGCTCGCCCGGATGCAGACCGAGCTGCTGGTCGACACGCTCCTGGAGCGGCTGCCGGGGCTGCGGCTCGCGGTCCCGGCCGAGCAGGTGGCCTGGCGCCGCAAGACCATGATCAGGGGTCCGCGCACGCTGCCCTGCACCTGGTAGCCCCGCACACCCCGCGCCGGGCGGACGGCACGCGTCAGGCTCGCAGCCACTCCGTCACGACCACCTCCCGGCCGGTCCGCAGCCGCAGCGCGAACGGACCGGCGGGCGGGGCCTCGCCGGTGAACCGGCCCATGTCGTCGGCCGTCAGCCGGGCGTGCTCCCGCGGGCCGCTCAGCACCTCGATCCCGGCCGGGCCCGGCGGCAGCAGCTGGCCGATCAGGCCCTCGGCGGTCACCTCGACGTCGACGGTCACACCGTCCGACTGGAAGGTCAGCATCCGCGGGGGGTCCGTCTCCCCCCTGACGGGGATGCCGTCCACCAGCGAGTCGAAGGTCAGCTCGGCGACGCGGGCGTCCAGGTCGTGCAGGACGAAGGCGTCGACGGCGGTCCGCCGCAGCTCGGCCGGGACCGGGTCCAGGATCGCGGCGGCCTGCCGCAGCTCCTCCTCCAGCAGACCGTCGTGCAGCTCTCCGTCGCGCTCGTCGCGCTCGTCGCGGTCGTCATGCTCGTCGCGGTCGTCGTTGAGATCGCTCATTTCGTCCCCCGTGCCTCCAGCCGGGCCCGCAGCCGGCGCAGACAGCGCTGGCGCATCGGGCCGATGCTGCCCACCGCGATACCCAGCGCGGCGGACACCTCCTGATAACTGGGCGGCGGCGAGGAGATCAGCACCCGCAGCAACTGGCGGCACCGCTCGCCCAGTTCCTCGAACTCCTGCCACAGCAGCCGTACGCGCTCGGTCTGCGCGGCGGCCTCCTCGGAGTCGAGCACCGACTCCTCCGGCGTACGCTCCTCGCTCGGCCGGTCGAGCAGCTGTGGATCGTCGGTCGGCGTCCACCGCTTGGAGGCCTTGAGCAGCTTCAGGCACTCGTGCCGTGCCGTGCTCGCCAGCCAGGAGCCGGTCTTCTCCGGTTCCCGGATCCGCCCCAGGTGCTGGGCGAAGCGGAACCAGGCGGTCTGGTACACCTCGTGCGCGTCGGCGTCGGACAGCCCGTGCGACCTGGCCACGGACCACACCAGCGGGCCGAGTCCGTCCACCAGTGACTTCCAGGCCGCCGCGTCCCCGTCGGCCGCCGACTGGACGAGCGCCCCGACATCTGCACGGTCCACGGTCCCACCCCTCGTGTACGACCTGACATCGTACGCCGTGGAGTGGATGGTTCCGACCGCCAGCAGGCCGTTCACGACCCGCCTTCCGACGGGTCGACGGGGACCGGGCGCCAGGTGGGCGGCAGCAGCGCGGGCACGTGCGCCCCGCGCACCTCCGCGTACTCGGTGTTGGCCGCGAGGAGTTGCCGGCCGGCCGCGCGCGGGTCGGTCTCCTTGTGCGCCGTCATCCGGGAGGCGACCAGCCCCGCGACCACGGGGGTGGCGAAGGAGGTGCCGCTCCACTGCGCGTGCCCCTCGAACATCACCTGGTCCGGCTTGGCGGGCGCCTCGCCCGGCTCGCTCAGCACCCCGTTGTGCCGGGGGTACTGGCAGGTGCAGGCATAGGTGAAGCCGAACCGGCAGGCGTCGTAGGTGGAGTGCTGGTAGACGTACGGCACGGGTGTCCCGAAGCCGGTGAGGGCGCTGGTGAGGCGCTCGCCGGGGGCGTAGGCCCGCACCCAGCCGCCGTGGTTGCTGAAGCAGGCGCCGAACTCGCCGTCGGAGCGCAGCGCCCCGATCGAGAGCACCGAGTCCTCCCAGCCGGGCAGGGTGGCGTAGGCGGCGGGCCAGAAGGGCGTGGCGCTGGCGTTGTTGCCCGCGGCGGCGACCAGCAGGGTGCGCTGGTCGCGGAGTTCCTCCATGAAGGCGTGGACGCCGAGCAGGCCGTCGGTGCGGCCGTTGGAGGTGCCTGCGGAGAGGCTGAGGACCTCGGGCCAGCCGCCGCTGTCGACGGCCTCGAAGAGCTTCTCGCCCAGCTCCGACTCGAGGATCGCGCCCGCGTCGTTGAGGGTGTTGCTGACGGTCACGTCGGTGTTGGGCGCGACGGCGGCGACCAGCCCGGCGATGAAGGTGCCGTGCCCGACGTACTGGCACAGGACTCCGTCGTCGTCGCACTCCCTGATCTGGGCGTCGCCGTCGGTGTGGGCCAGCAGCGGGTAGGACCGGTAGTCGTGCATGAGGCCGGTGTCGATGACGAGGACGCCGACGGCGGTCCCGGCGTCGTACGGCGTCCCGTCGGCGGCCGGGTTGGGCGGCTCGCTCAGCGGGACGGGCACGGGCTCGTCGCCGGGGCAGGCGTTGACGGCGATGGAGACGACGTGGTTGCGGCTGATCAGCCGGCGGCCCGCGCGGCCCTCCATCGTCCTGAGGGAGCGCAGGGCGTGGGCGACGGTGGGGTCGCCGTCGCGGGCACCCTCCCCGGGGTCGGCGACCTGGATGCGGGTGATGCCGGTGCGGTTGGACTCGGGGCTCGCCCGGCGCACGTGGTCCGGTGCGAGCCCGGCCATCGTGGTGAAGTGGTCGCGCACGGTGTCCTCGACGAGCCGGGCCTCCTCGCCGTCACGGGCGAGGACGACGCCCTTCTCGTAGAAGAACTCGGCCGAGTCGTCCGGGCCCATCGCCAGCGGGACGTCCGGCATCGAGCGCTGGATCTGGTCGAACTGCTCGCGGAATCGCTGTGGTGCCATTCTTGTCCTCCACTGTGGCGGTGGCGGTGACGACGGCCGGGGCCCGGGCGTGACCGCGGGTGTGCCCCCGGATGTGACCACGGTGGTGGCAGCGGTCGTCAATCAGAGTCCCGGGGTGGCCGATTGATACAGACTCGAACCTGTGTGGCGTGGTTCCGGAGCACTACCATCCGTGGGGTGACAGCGCGAAACGACTCGGTTCTCGACCTGCTGCCGATGGTGTTCGCCGCCCCGGGCGAAGCGCTGACGCGGGCGGAGGAGTTGCTCGGCGCCGATCCCTCGCCGCTGCACGCCTCGGTCGCCCATCAGGTGATCGGCATCTGGCAGCGGGACTTCGGCGACACCCGGCGCGCCCTGGCCCATCTGCGGCGCGCCCGCGACCTCGCCGCGCGCGCGGACTCGGCCGAGCGGGAGGCGGACGTCCTGGCCACGCTCGGGGTCGCGCTGGTGCACGCCGGGCGTACGCGGGCGGGGCTGGAGGCGTTCGAGCGGGGCGTGGCGCGCGGGAGCGGTCACACGCGCGCGCGGGTGCTGTTCCGGCGGGCGTACGTGTGGTGGGTCCTCGGCCGGCACGGGGAGGCGCTGGAGGACGTACGGCGGGCGATCCCGGTGCTGCGGCAGGCGGAGGACGTGATCTGGACGGCGCGGGCGCTGACGCTGCGGGCGACCGTGCACCTGGCACTGGGATCGGTGGAGCGGGCGGACGCCGACTTCACCGCGGCGGAGGCGCTGTGGGACACCACGGGCCAGGAGCACGACAAGGCCGACGCGGTGGAGAGCCGGGGTCTGGCGGCCTTCCGTTCGGGTGACGTTCCGGCGGCGCTGCGGCTCCTGGACGAGGCGGAGGAGCGGTACGGGAAGCTGGGCACGCCGACGTTCATGCTGACCATCCGGCGCTGCGAGGTGCTGATGGCGGCGGGGCTCGCCACCGAGGCGCTGGCGGAGGCGGACGGGGCCGTGGCGGCGCTGGACGGGATCGGCGGGCAGTCCACCCGCAAGGCGGAGTTGCTGCTGGTGGCCGCGCGGGCGGCCCGGCTGGCGGGCGAGCCGCAGACCGCGCTGGCGCGCGCGGCCGTCGCGGTGCGGCTGTTCGCCGGGCAGCGGCGCACCTGGTACGAGACGCACGCCCGGCTGGTGCTGATCGAGGCTCGGGTCGCCACGGGGCGCGGATCGGGCCGGCTGGTCGCGGACGCGGCGGCGGTGGCGGAGCGGCTGGCGGCCTTCGGGGCCCCGGCCGCGCCGGAGGCCTCGCTGCTGGCGGGCCGGATCGCGCTGGACCTCGGCTGGACCGCGGACGCGGAACGGCATCTGGCGGTGGCCGCGCGCAGCCGGCACGGCGGGCCGCCGCTGGCGCGGATGACGGGCTGGGCGGCGCAGGCGCTGCGGGCGCGGGCGGCGGGGTCGGCGCGGGGCGTCCTGGAGGCCTGCCGGCGCGGTCTGGACGTCCTCGACGACCACCGGATGACGCTGGGCGCCTCGGAGCTGCGGGCCCGGGCCACCGCGCAGGGCGCGGAGCTGGCGGCGCTGGCGCAGCGGGCGTCGCTGGTCTCGGGCGGGCCGCGGCGGCTGCTGGGCTGGAGCGAGCGCTGGCGGGCGACGGTGCTGTCGGCGCCGCCGACCCGGCCGCCGGCCGATCCGGTGCTGCTGACCGCCATGACGGCGTTCCGGGAACTCGCGGCCCGCGCGGAGGAGGCCCGCACGGACGGCGGCCGGCCCGCACCCGCGCTGGAGCGCGAACAGCGGCGCCTGGAGCGGGAGATCCGCTCCCGCACTCTGCACATGCGGGGCGAGGCGCCCGGCGACGGCGACCGGTTCGACGTGGGGCGGCTGCTGCGGCGGCTGGGCGACGAGGTGCGGCTGGTGGAGCTGGCGGTGCTCGACGGGCGCGTGCACGTGCTGCTGTGCGGGCAGGGCCGGGTACGGCGCTTCGAGGCCGGGCTGCTGGCCGAGGCGGAGGTGGAGGCGGAGCACGTGCAGGCCGGGTTGCGGCGGCTGGCCCATCCGGGTGCTGAGGCCCGGCTGCCGCTGGTGGAGGCGGCGGGCGCGCGCCTCCAGCAGTTGCTGCTGGGGCCCGCCGCGGCCCACCTCGGCTCGGGCCCGGTCGTCGTGGTCCCGCCGGGCCGGCTGCACCGGGTGCCGTGGGCGCTGCTGCCGGTCCTGCGGGACCGCGTTCTCAGCGTGTCGCCGTCGGCGAGCAGCTGGCTGCGCGCGAGGGACACCGCTCCCCCGCCCGGCGGCCGCCAGGTACTGGTCCGCGGCCCCGGCCTGGCGAGCGGCGGCGCCGAGGTGCCGGAACTCTCCGAGCGGTACGCGGGGGCGCGGCCGGGGAGCAACGGGGCGGGGAGCCCGTCGCCCGGGCCCCCGGCCGGGGCGCACCGGCCGCCACCGGGGGGCGGACGGGAGCGCGGTGGACACGCGGAGCCTGCCGGCACGCCTTCGGTGCCGCCGCGGGGCGAGCGGCGCCCGGGGAACAACGGCGAACCGGCCGGGCCGCGCCAAGGCCCATCACCCGCCGCACCGGACCGCGGTGGGCCCGGCGAACCGGCCGGGCCGCACCGAGTACCGGCGTCGGACGGACCGGGTCGCGGGGAGCACCCACGGGCGGCCGGTGCGCCTTCGGTGCCGTCGCAGGCCGCGCCGGACCGCGGCGAACACGCACCGTCGACCGGAACGCGCCGGGTGCCGTCGCAGGGCGGGCCCCACCGCGGCGAACACGGGCGGCCCGCCGGGGTGCTCGCGGTGCCGCCGCGAGGTGGGTGGGAGCGTGGGGGACGGGGGGAGCCGACCGCGGCGGACGGCGGCGGGGGACGGGCTTCGCTGGTTGTCGACGGCGTCGGCGCAGGCGTCGACGGGGAGGTCGTCGGCCGGGTGGCCGGCGCCGCCCGGCAGGCGCGACCCGGCGCCCCCGGGGCCGGCGCCGCCGAGCGGGGCCGAACCGTCGTGCTGGAGGGCGACGACGCACGGGTGCCCGGCGTGTTGCGGGAACTGGACGGGGCCGCGTTGGCGCACATCGCGGCGCACGGGACCTTCCGCGCGGACAGTCCGTTGTTCTCGTCGCTGCGGATGGCCGACGGGCCGCTCATCGTGCACGACTTCGAGCGGCTGGACCGCAGCCCGTACCGGATCATCCTGCCCTGCTGCGACACCGCGCGCTTCGCGTCGGTCGGCGCCGACGAGTTGCTCGGCCTGGTCACCGCGCTGCTGCCGTTGGGCACGGCCGGGGTGGTGGCGTGCACCGCGCCGGTCAACGACGCCGCGGTGGTTCCCCTGATGCTCGCGTTGCACAAGGGGCTGGAGGCCGGCCTGTCCCTGGCGGAGGCGCTGCGCGACGCGCGGGCCGCGCTGCCGGGCGACGCGGTGCACCAGGCGACGGGATGGGCCTTCACGGCGTTCGGGGCGGCCTGAGCCCGCCGTTCGGGGCGGCCTGAGCCCGCCCGGTGCCCGGCCGCCGGGTCAGGCGGGTTGGGGCTCGGGCAGTTCCATGAGCCACGGCAGGGCGCCGCGGTCGCCCGCACCGAGGCGGGTGTAGGCGCCGTAGAGGTGGTTGCCGACGGTGCGGACGGAGAGGGTCAGCCGCTCCGCGATCTGCCGGTTGCTCAGGCCCGCGGCGGCGAGCGTGACGATCTGCCGCTGCCGGGCGGTGAGTTCGCCGAGCACCAGTCCGGACAGCGCGGGGGTGCGGGCGCCCTGGCAGCGTCGGGCGAGGGCGGCGGCCCGGGTCCGCGCGGTGCGGGCGGCCCGCGGATCGCGGTGGACGGGGACCGCCTGGGCGCTCGCCTCGGCCGCGAACAACAGGAATCCGCGCCGCTCCAACTCGTCGGCGACCCGGTCGAGCGCGGGTCCGTCCGCGCGCGCGAGGGCGTCGGCGTGCGCGGCGAAGACGCCGGTCAGCCGGCCGACCGCGCGCTCGGGCGCACCGAGCCGGACGGCGTCGTACGGGTCGCCCCGGCCGGCCGTCCGGACCGCCTCGTCGAGGTCGCCGCGCGCGGCGGCGGCCCAGGCGACGGCGGCCTCCTGGCCACCCCGCGCCCCGTCGCCCGACTGCGCGGTGGCCAGTGCGAGTTCGGTACGGCAGTCCGGGTCGTCGGGGTGGGTCCGCAGGCCCTCGCGGGCCCAGGCCGCGGCGTCGCGCAGCCCCCCGCCCAACCGGGCGAACCGGGCCCGCAGCGCCGCGTACCCGGCCGGCAGCGGCACACCCTCGGCGGCCAGCCACTCCCCCACGGGCGCCTCGACCGGCCGTACGTCGGCCTGCTCGACGCGCAGGGCGAGGGCGGCCCGCTCCGCCTCCAGGGCGGGACCGGTCCGGTCCGCGGTGCGGACGGCCAGGCGCCGGGCCCGCAGTCGGCCCGCGGCGGCGCGCAGCACCGGTCCGTGCAGGGGGTGCGCGAGGCGCCCGGCGCCGTGGTCGTCGACGGTGACCAGGCCTTCGGCCTCCAGGTTCTCCAGGATCCGTATGTCGAGCGCGTCCGGGTCCAGGTCCAGGGGCAGGGGCTCGGCGAAGGCGAGCCGTTCGAGCGTCTCCCGCTCCTCGGTGCGGGGGCGGTCGAGTACCTGAGCGGTGCGCTCGCGGACCGCCGGGGTGATCGGCACCGGTCCGCGCCACGCCCACTGGTCCGTGTCCGGCACCGGCACGAGCAGGCCGCTCTCGCGGACGGCGGCCAGCAGGTGGCGCAGCAGCCGCAGGTCTCCCCGGCACAGGCGGTGCAACCGGTCGACGGTGAGCGGCTCCAGGGAAGTGTCCGCGCCGGCCGCGAGCAGTTCGGCGGTCTCCTCGCGGGGCAGCGGTTCCAGGGCGAGGCGCGGCAGCAGCTCACCGGACCACAGCCGGGACACGGCGTCCGGTACGGAGGCGCCGTCGGTGGCGACGACCAGGAGGCGGGTACGGCCGTGCACGGCGAGCTGGTGCACGAGGGCGGCCGACGCGGAGTCGAGCAGGTGCGCGTCGTCGACCAGCAGCAGCCGTACGCCGGACAGGAGGTGTACCGCGCGGTGCAGGGTGATCCCCTCGGGCAGCAGGTGGGCGAAGGCTGCGAAGGGGACGTCCCGGGTCTCGGGCGTCCCGGCGGCACGGGCGCGGTCGGTGCCGCGTACGGCCTCCGTCACCAGCCTGGTCTTGCCCGCGCCCGCCGGACCCGTCACCACGAGGCCGCCCCGTCCGGCCGCCACGGACCCGCGCACCAGCTCCAGTTCGTCCGCCCGCCCGGTGAACGGCCAGGGGGTCTCCAGCCTCTTCGCGTCCCGCAGAGAAGTCGTCACGGCAACATGAGTCGGCATACTCATCCCTGATACAGGGTGACTTGAGTACCCCCCGACTCAGGCGCCGGGACCGGCCCGGACGGCACCCTGATGCCCATGACCGCACGCTACTGCTCGCTCGCGCGGCAGCCTGCCCCGGTGCTTCCGCCGGGGCTGGCCGCCGAGCGCGTCGCCGCGCTCGTCGGCGGGCAGCGGATGTGGGCCAACGCCACCGTGCTGCACTACTGCTTCCTCGGCGGGGACACCGACGCCTCGGTCGTCCCGATGCCGGGCACCGGACGGCCGCGGCGGGGTTCGTGGGCGGGGACCGAGGAGCAGCGGGACGTGGTGCGCGACTGCTTCCGGGAGTGGCGCGACCTGGGCATCGGGCTCGGCCTCGAAGAGGTCCGCGACCGGTCGGAGGCGGAGCTGCGCATCGGCTTCCAGCCCGGCGACGGGTCCTGGTCGGCGGTGGGCAAGGACGCGCTCGGGGTCGGTCTGAACGACCGTACGATGAACTTCGGCTGGGACCTGACCGCGCCGGGCGAGCGCGCGACGGCCCTGCACCAGATCGGGCACGCGCTCGGCATGCTGCACGAGCACCAGAGCCCGTTCGCGGGCATCCTGTGGGACGACGAGGCCGTCTACGCCGAGCTGGCGGGCCCGCCCAACCACTGGAGCCGGGAGCGGACCTTCCACAACATCCTGCGCAAGCTCGACGGCGACGAGGCCAACGGCCCGGTCTGGGACCCGCAGTCGATCATGGAGTACCCGTTCTCCTCGGGCCTGATACTGGAGCCCGAGCACTACCGTTCCGGCCTGCGTCCGCCCGGTACGCTCTCCGCCGCCGACAAGGAGTTCGCCCTGCGCTGGTACCCGCCCACCGGCCGGCCCGGTCCGCTGGTGCCGTTCCGCTCGGTGCCGCTGGGGCTCGGGCCCGGTGAGCAGGCCGACTTCCGTGTGGATCCGCCGGAGACCCGCGAGTACACCGTGGGCACCTTCGGTGACAGCGACGCCGTCGTCGTCGTCTTCGAGGAGCGGGACGGTGTGCCCCGCTACTTCGCCGGACAGGACGACGGGGGAACCCCCCTCAACGCCACGATCAGGGCCCGTTTCGTCAAGGGCCGCCGCTATGTCGTCCGGGTGCGCCTGTACTCCTCGTGGGGTGCGGGCGAGACGGCGGTCATGTACTGGTGACCGCGCGGCTCACAAGCACCCGTGCGCCGTGGCCACAGACCGGCGCCGGGGGCCGGTCGCGGCGCGCGCCGCCTTCGGGGGAGGGCGACGCGCGCCGCGGCACACGCCGTGTCCGCCGCTGGGGGGCGGCGGGCACGGCGATTTCCGGATCGCTCGTCCCGTCGGGCGGGACGGCCCGCGAGGTGGCGGCCGAAGGCCGGGCGGGCGGTCGGGCGCCGCTCCAGGAGGCCCGGCACGCCGGGCAGCGCCGCGGGGCCGGCGTACGGCGGCCGCAGGGCGGAGTACCCGCCGTCGGGGCAGTCGGGGCGCGGTGCCAGGAGGGTCGCCGGACAGATTTCGTCCAGGCCGAGAAGGCGGTGCGCGACGGCGTTGCCCGGACAGTCGTCGTGGCCGGGTGAGAGGGGAGGCGGTTGCGGCGCCGAAGAGGCGTCAAGTAGGTGTCCGCCCACCGCGAAGAGGCCGGGGAGGCCAAGAGAAAGGGGTCCCCGCGAGCTTTCGCCCGCGAAGACCCTTCGCAACCGTCGGGACGACAGGATTTGAACCTGCGACCCCTTGACCCCCAGTCAAGTGCGCTACCAAGCTGCGCCACGTCCCGGTGCGCGATCCGGGTTCGCCGTGATCGCGCTGGTCAAGCCTACCCCATGCGCGCGGCGGGGCGGAGTCGCCGGCCGGCCCCTCCCCTCCGGGGCGGCCGGCGACGTGGAGGGGGCGCGCTACCCGGTCCCGGGCGGCCTGATCCCGGACGGCGCCGCCCGCTCGGTGAGGTCGCGCCACACCTTCGGTGCCACCGGTACCCCGTCGGCGACGCGTTCCACGTCGCGGGCGGTGCTGCGTTCGCCGGGGTAGTACACCCCGTCGGCGCCGTGCGCCAACGGCGGGCCCTTCAGGGTGCCGAGGGTCTCGTCGACGGCGGCCGTGAAGTCCGCGGTGCTCCCGCCGCCCCCGCCCCCGGACCGGGGCTCAGTCCCGAAGGCGGCCGGGTCGCGGGCGATCGGCAGGGCGTTCTGGCGCCGACCAGGACGCTGGTCGGCAGTTCGAGGGCCAGGGACATGCCGGATCCCTTGGCACCGCCGAGCGGGAGCGGCAGGACGGCGAGCGAGGGGCCGGTGGTGGGCGTGCCGTCCGCGGTGACGCCGGCGTTGTCCGGCAGCGGGCGTTCCCCACCTGTTCCGCGACGTGGCGGACACGCCGCTGCGCCTCCCGTGGGTGTGCTCCTCGGGCCACGTGACGCGGACGTTCACCGAGACGGGCCGGACGGTGGAGCATCTGTCGGCGGCGGTGCGGATGGGATGATCACATCGCGAGACACCTTTGCGTCACGCCGCCCACCAGGCGTTACCTCGCACGGTGCGAACCGAAAGTACTGCGAACAACGAACACGACGAACACCTCGGTGCCGACGCCACCGGCGACCGCTCCGCGCGGCGTGCCGTGACCGTCTTCCCGGTCCTCGTCCTCCTGGCCGGCGCCCTCGGCCTGCTGCTCCCCGGCAGTTTCACCGGGTGGAGCGAGGCGGTGCCGTACCTGCTGGGCGTCGTGATGTTCTGCATGGGCATCACGATGACCCCGGAGGACTTCCGCGGAGTCGTGAAGCGCCCCTGGGCGGTGGCGCTCGGGCTCGTCGCGCACTACGTCATCATGCCGGGGCTCGGCTGGGCGATCGCCCACCTGCTCGACCTGCCGCCGCAGCTCGCCGCCGGCGTCATCCTGGTGGGCTGCGCGCCCAGCGGTACGGCCTCCAACGTGGTGACCTACCTGGCCCGCGGCGACGTCGCGCTGTCCGTCTCCGTCGCGACCGTCTCCACGCTGGTCGCGCCGCTTGTCACCCCGCCGCTGACACTGCTGCTGGCCGGCGAGTACCTGCCGGTGGACGCCGGGTCCATGGTCACCGACATCCTCAAGACGGTGCTGCTGCCGGTCCTCGCGGGCGTCGTCGTACGGCTGCTCGCGGGGCGGTACGTGCAGCGGGCGCTGCCCGCGCTGCCCTGGCTGTCCGCGCTGACGATCTCCGTGATCGTGGCGGTCGTCGTGGCGGGCAGCGCGGACGCCATCAAGTCGGCCGCGGGGCTGGTGTTCGTCGCCGTCGTGCTGCACAACGGGCTCGGCCTGGCCCTCGGTTACGGGGCGGGACGTCTCGGGCGGCTGGGCGAGCCCGGCAGCCGTGCCATGGCCTTCGAGGTCGGCATGCAGAACTCCGGCCTCGCCGCGTCGCTGGCCACCGCCCACTTCAGCCCCCTGGCGGCGCTGCCCGCGGCGGTCTTCTCCGTGTGGCACAACGTGTCCGGCGCGGTGGTGGCCGCGTGGCTGTCGCGCCGGGGGCGGTGACCTGCGGTCGGCTGAGCGGGGCAGCGCCGTTTCGCCAGAGGCGGTGGCCGGCCGCGGGTGCGTCGTGGCTGGTCGCACCCGCGCGGCGGAGCCGCACGATGTCAGAGCCCCGCGCCCCCTTGGGGAATTCTGTTCGCGTTCTTCGGCCGCCTTCGGCCGCGACGAAGTGTCGGCCGGCCGGGCCGGATACCCCACACCCTGTCTCCCCCGGCGCCCCGCGCGGCCCGGCTACCGTCGCGCCATGACCCACAGCTTCGTTGTACACGTCCCCGACGCCGAGCTCGAACCCGAGCCGCTCGACCCCGGCCAGATCGTGTCCGGCACGCCCGAGGTGACCGGCAGGGTGGTCTGGGAGTCGCCGGACGGCCGCCGGGTGCGCGGGGTCTGGCAGATCACCCCCGGCGTGGTCACCGACACGGAGGCGGACGAGATGTTCGTCGTGCTCAGCGGCTCGGCCACCATCGAGGTGGCGGGCGGTCCGACCCTCACGGTCGGACCGGGCGACCTGGCCGTGCTGCGCGAGGGCGACCGTACGACGTGGACGGTGCACGAGACGCTGCGCAAGGCGTACGCGATCGACCTCGGGCGTCCGTGAGCCGGGTCCCCGGTCTTTGTCCTGTCAAAAGGTTGACATGATGCCGACGCCCGCCCAGGGTGGCCTCGGACAGATCACGCAGGACAGATCACGGACAGATCCGAAGAGGGGCGCTCATGGTCGAGGCACTCGGTGTCGCCGTCGTCGGTTTCGGCTGGATGGGCCGGGTGCACACCCAGGCGTACGCCCGGGTCCGCCACCACTATCCGCACCTGGCGCTGCGCCCGGAGCTGGTGACGGTCGCCGAGGAGGTGCCGGGGCGGGCCGAGGAGGCCGCCGCGCAGTTCGGGTTCGCCTCGACGACCCGGGACTGGCGCGAGGTGGCGGCGGACCCGCGGGTGCACGCGGTGAGCATCACGGCCCCCAATTTCCTGCACCGCGAGATCGCCGTCGCGATGGCCGGGGCGGGCAAGCACATCTGGGTGGAGAAGCCGGTCGGCCTGTCGTCCGACGATGCGCGGGCGGTGGCGGACGCCGTGTCCGGGGCCGGTGTGCAGGGCGCGGTCGGCTTCAACTACCGCAACGCCCCGGCCGTGGAGACCGCCCACCGCCTGATCGCGGCCGGGGAGATCGGCACCGTCACCCATGCCCGCCTCCGCTTCTTCAGCGACTACGCGGCGCATCCGGAGGGTGCGCTGACCTGGCGTTACGAGCGGGAGCGCGGCGGCAGCGGGGTGCTCGGCGACCTGGCCTCGCACGGCGCGGACCTGGCTCGGTTCCTGCTCGGCGACATCGCCTCGCTGACCGCCGACACGGCGGTCTTCGTGCCGGAGCGGGCCCGCCCCGCCGCCGCCACCGCCGGTCATGCCCGGGCCACGGGCGGCGAGCCGGGCCCGGTCGAGAACGAGGACTACGTCAGCTGCCTGCTGCGTTTCGCCTCCGGCGCCCGCGGTGTCCTGGAGGCCTGCCGGGTCTCCGTCGGCGAGCAGAACAACTACGGCTTCGAGGTGCACGGCACCACGGGCGCGGTGTTCTGGGACTTCCGCCGCATGAACGAGCTGCGCGTCAGCCGCGGCACGGAGTACCAGGACCAGCCCGTGAGCACCGTGTACGTCGGCCCCGGGGACGGCGAGTTCGCCGCGTTCCAGCCGGGGGCCGCGAACGCCATGGGGTACGACGACCTGAAGGTGGTGGAGGCCCACCGCTTCCTGCGCTCGATCGCGGAGGGCACCCCGTACGGCGCCACCCTGTCGGACGCCGTGCACAGTGCGGCCGTACTGGAGGCCATGTCGCGGTCGGCGGAGCGCGGCACCTGGGTCAGTCCCGGGCAGCCCGGGTGACGGCGCCGCGGCGGGCCCGCATCGCCCACCGGCCCGGCAAGGCCTGGACCGGGACCAGGACGAGCCGGCTCCACAGCGCCGCGGGACCGACGGCCAGGGCGAGCGGGACGCCCCGTGCGAAGACCACCGTCGTCGCCGTGTCCGGGCCGAAGAGCAGGAAGCCTTCCTCGGGGGCCGTGCCGCTGCACCGCCGGGGCGGGTGACCAGCACGGCGAGCAGGGCCACGTGGGAGGCGCCCGGGGCGGCGATCGCCGCCGCGTGGACCGCGACGGAGACCGGCTCGTCCCGTACTCGGAGATGAGCTTGGCCGGGAAGGGAACGAGTGCCGCGACGCCCGGGCCGGCCAGGGACAGCGTGATCACCTGGCCGTCGACCCGCTCGACGAGGCCGAGGATGCGGCGGTGCTCGCGCCGGAAGGGCCCGAGCCCCAGCAGACTGAGCACGTACGCACCCAGGTTGGGCACGAGATCCCGCAGAGCCGCGTGGCAGGCCGAGGAGTCCAGACCGCTGGGCACGGAGAAGTCCAGGACGAGCAGGGTGATCGCGATCGCGAAGACGCCGTCGGCCGGCGCCACCACCCGCTCGGGACCGCCGGCCGGAGTCGGTTTCCACGTGCGCCCGCGTGTACGAGCGGCGACGTGGACGGCCGCGTCACCCGGTAGGGGCGGCGGCGCGCGTCACCCGGTCGCGGTGTCGAAGGGCACGTCGGGCGGCATGTTGTGCGGGGTGACGACCTGGATCGGCGAGGGTCGCGCCGGACCGGCGGGCGGCAGTGCGCCGTGGGCGCGCATCACGTGGCGGCAGGCCTCGCGCAGGTCCTGGCGCAGGTCGTGGTGGAGGACGACGGACAGGCGCCGCTCGCGCAGCAGCCGGGTGTTGTCCTGGTCGAGGTCGTGGGCGACGAACACGTCGCAGGGGCGGCCGAGGTCCTCGAAGGCGCGCAGGGTGGCGATGTTGCCGCCGCCCATCGAGTAGACCGCCCGGATGTCCGGGTCGCGTTCTAGCGCGGCCCGCACCAGGTCGTACTGGGTGGCGTCCAGGCCCTGCCCCTCGGCGATCTCGACGAGGGCACGGCCGGGTTGCCTGGCCCGCATGACGCCGCGGAAGCCCATCTCGCGCTCCTCCTCGTTGCGGAAGAAGCCGCTGCTGAGGCTGGTGAGCACGTTGCCGGGGCGATCGCCCAGCCACTCGCCCATGAGGTAGGCGGCGGTCGCGCCCGCGGCCCGGTCGTCGATGCCGACGTAGGCCACCCGGGGGCTCGCGGGCAGGTCCGTCGCCAGGGTGACGACGGGGACGCCCGCGGCGGTCAGCCGGCCGACGGCGGCGGTCACCTCGGGGACGTCGGGGGCCTTCAGGATCACCCCCTGGGAGCCGCGCCGGGCGATCCGGTCCAGGGTCGCGGTCAGCTCCCCGGCCGGGCCCGTCTCGCGGAAGTGGAACCGGCAGCGCACCACGGCCGGGTGCAGGGCGGGCAGTTCGGCCTCCAGCGCGGCCCGCACGGCGGTGGTGAAGCGCTCCGGCGCCTGCATCACGATGTCGCACATGAACGTGCGGCCGACCAGCCGGACCTGGGTGCGCTGGCGGTCCAGGTCGGCGATGGCCCGTCGGACCTCGTACGCGGTGCTCTCCCGCACGCCGCCGCGGCCGTTGAGCACCCGGTCGACGGTGGCCTCGCTCAGGCCCGCCTGCCGGGCGATCTCCCGGATCGGGAAGGGGTGCCCCATGACCGGCTCCTCGGCTTGGTCCGCACGGCGCGCCTGACGGGTTTTTGATGGCCCGCTGCTGGTTGTTCGACGCGTTTGTCAGGACAAGAATGGCAGCACCGCGTCGCCCCTGTCAGCGAAAGGACGACGATGCCCGCAGCGCCCGTCCCCGCCCACCGCTCCCGGCTGTCCGCAGCCGACTGCGACCTCGACGCCTTCCGCGAGCTGGTCGAGCAGCCGACCGACCCGGCCGCCTACCCGCGGGCCGCCGCCGTGGAGCAGCACGTGCCCGTGTACGACGCCGGGCAACTGCGCGACGACGCGGGTACGGCGGCCGAACTCGTCCACGCCCTCGCCGACGGCCCCGGCCTGGTCGTCCTCAAGGGCGCCTTTCCGGACCCGGCGGTGGTCGACCGGGCCACCGCGGTGTTCGACGCGCTGATCGCCGAACAGCGCGCCTCCGGGGCCGCCGCCGGTGACCACTTCGCCGCGCCGGGGGCCAACGACCGGGTGTGGAACGCCCTGGAGAAGGCGGCCCTGCGCGATGCGGAGGCGTTCGCCGACTACTACGCCAACGACGCCCTGGCCCTGGTCGCCCGCGCCTGGCTCGGCCCCGGCTACCAGGTCACCTCCCAGATCAACGTGGTCAACCCGGGCGGCGCCGCCCAGACCGTGCACCGCGACTACCACCTGGGCTTCCTCTCGGACCGGGCCGCCGCCGCCTACCCGGCGCACGTGCACCGGCTGTCCCCGGTGCTCACCCTCCAGGGCGCCGTCGCGCACTGCGACATGCCCGTGGAGTCGGGGCCCACGATGTACCTGCCGCACTCCCAGAAGTACGAGCCCGGCTACCTGGCCTGGCGGCTGCCGGAGTTCCGGGCCTACTTCGAGGCGCGTCACGTGCAGTTGCCGCTGGCCAAGGGCGACGCGGTCTTCTTCAGCCCCGCGCTGTTCCACGCGGCGGGCACCAACCGCTCCGCGGGCATCCGCCGCATGGCCAACCTGCTGCAGGTCTCCTCCGCGTTCGGCCGGGCCATGGAGACCGTGGACCGGGAGGCGGTGGTGAACGCCGTCTACCCCGTGCTGCTGCGGCGGAAGGCGGCGGGCGTGGGCGAGCGATGGCTGGAGCAGGTGGTCGCCGCGAGCGCGGAGGGGTACCCCTTCCCCACCAACCTCGACCGCGACCCGCCGGTCGACGGCCTGGCCCCGCCCTCGCAGGCGGACGTCGTACGGCGGGCGCTGCGCGAGGAGTGGACGCCTCAGGCGCTCCGCGCACAACTGCGGGCGGGCCGGGCACGACGAGAGAGCCGGTGAACGGGGGCGTACGGGGCACGGGCCCCGGCACGGACACCCCACACCCCGAGCAAGGAGCAGCACAGCACATGCGTATCGGAATCCTCGGCCTCGGCCGCATCGGCGCCTTCCACGCCGAGACCCTCGCCGGACTCGACTCCGTCGGCTCGCTCGTCGTCGCCGACCCGTTCGCGGACGCCGCGAAGGCCGCCGCCGAGCGGTTCGGCGCCGAGGTCGCGGACTCGCCGGAGGCCGTGCTCGCCGCCGGTGTGGACGGTGTGGTGATCGCGGCGGCGACCGTCGCCCACCCGGACCTGATCCTGGCCGCCGTCGAGGCCGGTGTGCCCGTCTTCTGCGAGAAGCCCGTCGCCCGCACCATGGCGGAGGGCGTGGAGGTGCTCAAGGCGCTCGCGGGCCGTGACGTGCCGGTCCAGATCGGCTATCAGCGCCGCTTCGACACCGGGTTCGCCGCGGCGCGGGCCGCCGTGCGGAGCGGTGAGCTGGGACCGCTGCACACCGTACGGTCGACGACGCTGGACCCGGCCCCACCGCCCGCCGCGTACGTCGCCGCCTCCGGGGGCATCTTCCGGGACTGCTCGGTGCACGACTTCGACTCGATCCGCTGGGTGACGGGCCGGGAGGTGAGCGAGGTCTACGCCGTCGGCGGCAACCGCGGTGCCGACTACATCAGGGAGGCGGGCGACGCGGACACCACCGGCGCGGTGCTCACCCTGGACGACGGCACCGTCGCCGTGGTCTCCAACAGCCGCCACAACGCCCGCGGGTACGACGTCCGCATGGAGATCCACGGCTTCGACGACTCGATCGCCGTCGGACTGGAGGACAGGCTGCCGCTGCGCTCGGTCGAGCCGGGCGTGACGTTCCCGGCCGGTACTCCGCACGACTTCTTCATGGACCGCTTCACGGCCGCCTACCGTGCGGAGCTGACCGCGTTCACCGAGGTCGTCGCCGGTGCCCGCCCCTCGCCCTGCACGGTCGAGGACGCGCTGGAGGCGGGCTGGATCGCCGAGGCGTGCACGCTGTCGCTGCACGAGCACCGGCCGGTGACGATCGCCGAGGTGCGGCGCGGCTGAGCGGGGCGGGGCGGGTTCACGGTCGGCGGGCTGCCCGGTCAGCTCGCCGGCTCGCTGATGTTCACCATCCAGGTGACGCCGAAGCGGTCCGTGCACATGCCGAAGACGTCGCCCCACATCTGCTTCTCCAGGGGCACGGCGACGGAACCGCCGGCGGACAGCTTCTCCCAGTAGCCGCGCAGCTCGGTCGCGTCGTCGCCGCTGAGACTCACCGCGAAGGTGTTCCCCGGCGTGTACTCCATCCCGGGCGGGGTGTCGGCGCCCATCAGGGTGAAGCCGCTCGGCGTCTCCAGCATGCCGTGCATGATCTTGTCGGTGTACGCGGGGTCCGGCATGCCGGCCGAGCCGAAGGTGTTCAGCGCCGGTGTGCCGCCGAACACCTGCCCGTAGAACTCCATCGCCTGTCGGGCGTCGCCGTCGAAGCTGAGGTAGGGGTTGAGACGCGAGGACATGGGTGCCTCCCGGAACGGGACGAAATGTCAGTGCTGGGCACGCTAGCGCGCGCCACTGACAACGGCCCGCCGAGCGGGGCACCGGCGGGACGCTCCCCCGCCGGTGCGGCCGGTCTCAGGCGCCGCAGGAGCGCAGGAACTTCCGGGTGCGAACCGCGATGGGCAGCGGCTTGTCCGGCTCGCAGGGGTACATGTCCTGCTCGACGATGGCGAACAGGTCCACGCCGAGTTCCTGGGCCGCCGTGAGTACCGGGCCCAGCTCCGGCACGCCGCCGGGCGGCTCGCACATCACGCCGCGCTGCACGGCCGGGCCGAACGGCACCCCGCCCTCGCGCACCCCGGCGAGGATGTCCGGGTCGACCTGCTTGAGGTGGAGGTAGCCGATGCGCTCGCCGTAGGTCTCGATCAGCTTGACGCTGTCGCCGCCGCAGTAGGCGTAGTGACCGGTGTCCAGGCAGAGGTTCACCAGGTCGGAGTCGGTGGCGTCGAGGAAGCGCTCGACGTGCTCCTCGGTGTCGATGTGGGTGTCGGCGTGCGGGTGGACGACGATGTCCAGGCCGTAGGTGTCCCGCACCTCGCGGCCCAGGCGTTCCATGCCGCGAGTGAGGTGGCCCCACTGCTCGCCGGTCAGCTCCGGCGGCTCGAGGATCTCGGCGGTCTTGTCGTCGCGCCAGAAGGACGGGATGACGACGAGGTGCTTCGCGTCCATGGCCTGTGTCAGGGCGGCGACGCGGCCGACCTGCTCCCAGGTGGCGTCCCACTCGGCGGGACCGCGGTGCAGCCCGCAGAAGATGGTGCCCGCCGAGACCTTGAGGCCTCGCTGGGTCACCTCCTCGGTGAGCCGGGCCGGATCGGTGGGGAGGTAGCCGTAGGGGCCCAGCTCGATCCAGTCGTAGCCGGCCTCGGTGACCTCGTCCAGGAACCGTTCCCACGGCACCTGCCGGGGGTCGTCGGGGAACCAGACGCCCCAGGAGTCGGGGGCCGAGCCGACGCGGATGCGGTCGAGGGCAGAGGGCATGCTCAGGCCTTCCCTTCGGCGGTGCCGGATGCGGTGCTGTCGGACGCGGCGGCGTCGGACTCCGCCGCGTCGGATGCGGCGGCGTCGGATGCGGCGTCGGTCCTGTCTGCAGTATCGGGTGCGGCGGTCTTCGCCGCAGTCCCCGCGTCGTCGGGGAGCGCCTGCACGTCGACGCCGCCGACCTGCGCCAGCTCGTGCTTGAGAGCGGCCAGTTCGGCGCCGCCCGCCATGTGGTTGGTGAGCGCCTCGAGGGTGATGTCGGCGCGGGCCGCGCTCAGTTCGAGGGTGCCCAGGCGCAGCACGCTGAAGTGGTCGCCGACCATGTAGGCGTGGTGGGGGTTGTGGGTGATGAAGATGACGCCGAGTCCGCGCTCGCGGGCGGCGGCGATGTACTTGAGGACCACGCCGGACTGCTTGACACCGAGCGCGGCGGTGGGCTCGTCGAGGATGAGGACGCGGGCACCGAAGTAGACGGCGCGGGCGATGGCGACGCACTGGCGCTGGCCGCCGGAGAGGGTGCCGATGGGCTGTTCGAGGTCGTCCAGGACGATGCCCATGTTGCGCAGTTCCTCGTCGGCGGTCCGCTTCATGCGGTCGATGTCGAGGCGGCGCACGGGCCAGGGGCCCTTGGTCATCTCGGAGCCGAGGAAGAAGTTCCGCCACACCGGCATCAGCGGGATCGTGGCGAGGTCCTGGTAGACCGTGGCGATGCCGCGGGCCAGCGCGTCGCGCGGGGTGCCGAAGCGCACGGCGTCGCCGTCGACGAGGAACTCGCCCTCGGTGTGCTGGTGCAGCCCGGAGATGATCTTGATGAGGGTGGACTTGCCGGCACCGTTGTCACCGAGTACGCAGGTCACCCGGCCGGGGTGTACGGCGAGGTCGACGCCGTGCAGGGCGCGGATGTTGCCGTAGGACTTGCCGGCCCGGCGCAGTTCGACGAGCGGGTGGTCCTGCTCGGGTGCGGGGTCGGCCAGGACGGCGCCGTGGGTGCCGGGGGCTGCGGGGGTCTTGCTGGTCATTTCCGATCACCTCCGGGTCGCGGCGCGGCGGACGTACAGGTTGATGAGGACGGCGCCGAGGAGCATCACGCCGAGGAAGGCCTTGAACCAGTCGGGGTTCCAGCCCGCGAAGACGATGCCCTGGTTCACCATGCCGAACATGAAGGCGCCGAAGACGGGGCCGATGGCGGAGCCGTAGCCGCCGGTGAGCAGGCAGCCGCCGATGACGGCCGCGGCGATGTAGATCAGCTCCTGGCCGACGCCCTCACCCGACTGCACGGTGTTGAAGGAGAACAGCTGGTGCATGCCGACGAACCAGGCGCCGAAGCCGACCAGCATGAACAGCGTGATCTTGGTGAAGGTGACCGGTACGCCGACCGCGCGGGCGGACTCCTGGCTGCCGCCGACGGCGAAGATCCAGTTGCCGTACTTGGTGCGCAGCAGGACCCAGGTGGCCAGGGCGGCGAAGACCAGCCACCACACGACCGTGATCTTCACCTCGACGCCGCCGACGTCGAAGGACGAGGCGAACAGGGCCTTGGCCTGGTCGAAGCCGTCCATGTCGCTGATGTCGTCGGTGGCGACGTTGCCGGTGACGAGCTTGGTGACGGCGAGGTTGACGCCCTGGAGGACCAGGAAGGTGGCCAGCGTCACCAGGAAGCTCGGCAGGCCGGTCTTCACCAGCACCCAGCCGTTGAAGGCGCCGACGGCGAGCGAGGCCACGAGGGCGACGACCACGCCCATCCAGACGTTCATGGTCAGCTGGTAGCTGAGCATGCCCGCGGTGAGCGCCGAGGTGACCACGGCGACACCGGCGGACAGGTCGAACTCGCCGCCGATCATCAGCAGGGCGACGGGCAGCGCCATGATGCCGATGGTGGACGACTGGTACAGCACCGTCGCCATGGAGCCGCCGTCGCGGAGGGTGGGCGCGGCGATCAGGAAGAAGACGAACACGGCGACGGCGCCGAGGAAGACCCCGACCTCGGGCCGGGCGAGCACCCGCAGCGCCATGGAGCGCTCACGGGTGCGCCCGTCGGTCTGCTTGGGGCCGGGGGCCGGCGGTGTGGTCACCGCCGGCTCAGCCTGTTGGGCCATGCTCATCACCGGGTGCCCTTCGAGGCGAACTCGGCGACGGCCTTGACGTTGGTCTTGTCGACGAAGGCCGGTCCGGTCAGCACCGGCTGCTCACCGCCGCCGCTGTAGTTGCCGTTGTTCTTGTAGAGCCACAGCCCGTCGACCGCGAGGTAGCCCTGGAGGTAGGGCTGCTGGTCGACGGCGAACTCGATGTCGCCCTTCTCGATGGCGCCGGTCAGTTCCTTGTTGAGGTCGAAGGTGGCGACCTTGGCCTTGCTGCCGGACTCGTCCACCGACTGCACGGCGGTCATGGCGAAGGGGGCGCCGAGCGTGATCAGGTGGTCGATGCCGCCGTCCTGCTTGAGCTTGGCGGTGACGGTCGACTTCACCGAGGGCATGTCGGTGCCGTTGACGTAGAGGTTCTCGATGGACCCCTCGAAGGTCTTCTTCACGCCGTCGCAGCGCTGGGTCAGGCCGACGTTGCCCTGCTCGTGGATGACGCAGACGGCCTTCTTGGCCCCGTCCTCGTTGAGCCGCTTGCCGAGCGCCTCGCCGGCCACGCTCTCGTCCTGGCCGAAGAACTCCATCAGGCCGAGCTTCTTCCAGTCCGCCAGACCGGAGTTGAGCCCGACCACGGGTATGCCGGCCTTCTCCGCCTTGTCGAGGACGCTCCGCAGGGCGTCCGGCTTGGCGAGGGTGACGGCGATGCCGTCGACCTTCTGGTCGATCGCGTTCTGCACCAGGTTGGCCTGGTTGCCCGCGTTCGGGTCGGCGGAGTAGACGAGCTTGACGTTGTCCTTGTCGGCGGCGGCCTGGGCGCCCTTGCGGACGATGTCCCAGAAGGTGTCGCCGGGGGCCTGGTGGGTCACCAGGGCGACCGTCATGCGGGGGGTGTTCGCCTTGCCCGCGGAGGCGCCCGAGTCGCTGTCCTCGTCGGCCTTCTTCCCGCCCGAGCTGCTGGAGCAGCCGGCGAGGGTCAGGGCCGCGGCGGCGGCGAGGGCCACGGCAGGGGCGAATCTGCGGGAGCGGGCGTGCGAAGAGCGGTCCATCTTTTCCTGCACCTCACTGTGCGACTGTGCGACGGGAGAGCCGTGTGCCAGACCCGAGTGCCAGACCCGAGAAGAATGGCTGTTGCTGCGCTGGGACCGGATACAAGTCCTTGGGACGCCCACTGTCAATACTTTGTCAAGACATCATTTCACTCGCAGGTCCGAATGTAAGTACAAAGTATTGACAGCGTCGTCCAGGAGTCATACACCTTGGGAGGCGGCAGGCCCCCGCCCAGCCAAAGGAGCGTCGCACATGGCCGAGTCAGTCCCGCGTTTCGATCTGATCACGATGGGTCGCATCGGGGTCGATCTCTATCCTCTGCAGACGGGCGTACCCCTGGCGGAGGTTGAGACCTTCGGCAAGTTTCTCGGCGGTTCGGCCTCCAACGTCGCGGTCGCGGCCGCCCGGCTCGGCCGCGCCACGGCGGTCATCACCCGCACGGGCGACGACCCCTTCGGCGGCTATCTGCACGACGCGCTGAAGGAGTTCGGCGTCGACGACCGCTGGGTCACCCCGGTCGCCGCGTACCCGACGCCGGTGACGTTCTGCGAGATCTTCCCGCCGGACGACTTCCCGCTCTACTTCTACCGCCGGCCCAAGGCCCCGGACCTGGAGATCCACCCGGAGGAGCTGGACCTGGACGCGATCCGCGCGGCCTCGATCTTCTGGATGACCGGCACCGGACTGAGCGAGGAACCGAGCCGCACGGCGACGCTGGCCGCCCTCGCCCACCGCGCGAAGTCCGGCACCACGGTCTTCGACCTGGACTGGCGCCCCATGTTCTGGGCCGACCCCGACCAGGCCCGTCCGTACTACGCCGAGGCGCTCGCGCACGCGACCGTCGCGGTCGGCAACCTGGACGAGTGCGAGATCGCCACGGGCGTGCGCGAACCCCGCGCCTGCGCGGAGGCGTTGCTGGCGGCCGGCGTGGAGCTGGCCGTCGTCAAGCAGGGCCCCAAGGGCGTCCTCGCCGTGCACCGCGACGGCCGGTCGGCCGAGGTGCCGCCGGTCCCGGTCGAGGTGGTCAACGGCCTCGGCGCGGGCGACGCGTTCGGCGGCTCCCTGTGCCACGGTCTGCTCTCCGGCTGGGAGCTGGAGCGGATCATGCGGTACGCCAACGCGGCCGGCGCCCTCGTCGCCTCCCGTCTCGCCTGTTCCTCCGCGATGCCCACCGAGGCGGAGGTCGACGACCTCCTCGCGCGAGCCACTCCCTGAACGGAGCAACGCCTTGTCCCTCAGCATCTCCAGCATCCCGGACCTCACCACGGTCCGCGCCCGGCACCCGGAGGCGATCGCCGAGGCCGCGGCCCGCCGGGTACGCCGACCGCTGATCGGCGACTCCGGCCGCCTGATGATCGTGGCCGCCGACCACCCGGCGCGCGGCGCGCTCGGCGTCGGCGACCGCCGGCTCGCCATGGCCAACCGGGCCGACCTGCTGGAACGCCTGTGCACCGCGCTGTCCCGGCCCGGCGTCGACGGGGTGCTCGCCACCGCGGACGTGCTGGAGGACCTGCTGCTGCTCGGCGTGCTGGAGAACAAGGTCGTCATGGGCTCGATGAACCGCGGCGGACTCGCGGGCGCCGCCTTCGAGATGGACGACCGCTTCACCGGCCACCGCGCCGAGGACATCGCCCGGCTGCGCTTCGACGCGGGCAAGCTGCTGCTGCGCATCGACTACGACGACCCCGGCTCGCTGACCACGATGGAGGCCAGCGCTCGGGCGGTGGACGCCATGGCCGCACGCGAACTGCCGTTGTTCGTCGAGCCGTTCATCTCCCGCCGGATCGACGGGCGGGTCCGCAACGACCTGTCGGCCGAGGCCGTGACCCGCTCCGTCGCCATCGCCTCCGGTCTCGGCGGCACCTCCGCCTACACCTGGCTGAAACTGCCCGTCACCCGGAACCCGGACGACATGGCCGAGGTCCTGGAGACCTCCACACTGCCCGCGGTCCTGCTCGGCGGCGACATAGGGGGCTCCCCGGCGGACCAGACCGCGGCCTACGAACGCTGGCGCAAGGCGCTGCGGCTGCCCACCGTGCAGGGCATGGTGGTCGGCCGCTCGCTGCTCTACCCGGCCGGGGGCAGCGTGGAAGAGGCGGTGGACACGGCCGTGGGACTGCTGTGACCGGGGCCGCCGTGCCCGACTGTGGGGACCGAGGAGAGGCGGAGGAGCGGACGATGACGTATCACCTTCCCGCGGGCAGGGCGGCGGCCGACGGCCCGTACGCCGTGGACGTGACGCCCGAGAGCGCGGGCTGGGGCTACTCCGGCCTGCGCGTGGTACACCTGCCGCCCGGCGGCAGCCACACCTTCGACAGCGGCGGGAGCGAGTGGATCGTGCTGCCGCTGAGCGGTGGCTGCACGGTCGCGACCGCCGACGACTTCGGCCGGGAGACCTTCGAACTCGACGGCCGGGACAGCGTGTTCAGCGGTGTCACGGACTTCGCGTACGTCCCGCGCGACGCCCGCGCGACCCTGACCTCCACCGGCGGCGGCCGGTTCGCGCTGACCGGCGCCCGCTGCACCCGCCGGCTGCCCGCCCGCTACGGCCCGGCGTCCTCCGTGCCGGTGGAACTGCGCGGCAGCGGGAACTGCTCGCGGCAGGTCAACAACTTCGGTGCGGCGGGCGTGTTCGAGTGCGACAAACTGATCGCGGTCGAGGTGCTCACCCCGGGCGGCAACTGGTCGTCCTTCCCGCCGCACAAGCACGACGAGCACCGCCCCGGCGAGGAGTCGGTGCTGGAGGAGATCTACTACTTCGAGTTCGCGGCCCACGACGGCACCCCAGGCCTCGGCTACCAGCGCGTCTCACCGTCCGGGCAGGGGCAGGGGACCGACGTCCTCGCCGAAGTGCGCGACGGGGACGTCGTGCTGATCCCCGACGGCTGGCACGGGCCGTCGATGGCGGTCCCCGGCCACCACATGTACTACCTGAACGTCATGGCGGGTCCGGAGGCCGAACGCGCCTGGCTGATCTGCGACCACCCCGACCACGCCTGGATCCGGGACACCTGGCCCGGCCAGGCGGTCGACCCCCGACTCCCCCTCTACACCGCACCGGAGAGGTCCGCATGAGCGCCGCCGCCACCCGCCGACTGACCACCGCCCAGGCCCTGGTGCGCTTCCTGGCCGCGCAGTACACCGAGCGCGACGGCGTGCGGCACCGCCTGGTCACGGGCACCTGGGGGATCTTCGGCCACGGCAACGTGGCGGGTATCGGCCAGGCGCTCGTGGAGTACCGCGAGATGATGCCGTACCACCAGGGCCGTAGCGAACAGGCCATGGTGCACGCGGCCGTCGGCCACGCCCGGCAGCTCAACCGCCTGTCCGCACAGGCGGTGACGACCTCCATCGGCCCCGGCGCCACCAACCTGGTCACCGGGGCCGCCCTCGCCACGGTCAACCGCCTGCCGGTCCTGCTCCTTCCCGGCGACTACTTCGCCTCGCACGCCGCCGACCCGCTCCTCCAGCAGCTGGAGCACCCGGTCGAGGCCGACGTGTCCGTCAACGACGCCCTGCGGCCGGTGTCCCGGTACTTCGACCGGATCACCCGCCCCGAGGCCCTCGTCGCCTCCGCGCTCCAGGCGATGCGCGTACTGGGCGACCCGGCGGAGACCGGCGCGGTCACCCTCGCACTGCCCCAGGACGTGCAGGCACAGGCGTACGACTGGCCCGAGGAGTTCTTCGCCGACCGCGTGTGGCGGGTACGCCGCCCGGCTCCCGACCCGGCGGAGCTGATCGAGGCGGTCCGGGCGGTCCGGGCCGCCGCCCGCCCACTGATCGTCGCGGGCGGCGGTGTGCACCACAGCGAGGCGGAAGAGGCTCTCAGGGCACTCGTGGACGCCACCGGCATCCCGGTCGCCTCCACCCAGGCCGGCAAGGGCGCGCTGCGCCACGACCACCCGGCGGATCTCGGCGGCATCGGCCACACCGGCACCGCGGTGAGCGACGCCCTCGCCCGCACCGCGGACCTGGTGATCGGCGTCGGCACCCGCTACTCGGACTTCACCACCGCCTCCGGCACCCTCTTCCAGCACCCGGACGTCCGCTTCCTGAACCTCAACATCACCGCCTTCGACGCCCACAAGCTCGCCGGCGGCACCCTGGTGTGCGACGCGCGGTCGGGGCTCACCGCGCTGACGGAGGCGTTGTCCGGACACCGGGTGGACGCGGCGTACGAGACGGAGTACCGCACCGGGAAGGCCCGTTGGGCCGAGGCGGTCGAGGCGGCGTTCCGCGCCGACGACGACGGCGCGGTGCCGACCCAGACCCAGGTGCTGGGCGCGCTCGACGCGGTGGTCGGCGACGAGGACGTGGTGATCAACGCGGCCGGCTCGCTCCCCGGCGACCTGCACAAGCTCTGGCGGGCCCGCTCCCCGCGCCAGTACCACCTGGAGTACGGCTACTCCTGCATGGGCTACGAGATCCCGGCCGCGCTCGGCGTCCAGCAGGCCGCGCCCGGCACCCCCGTGTGGGCCCTGGTGGGCGACGGCACGTACCTGATGAACCCGACCGAGATCGTCACGGCGGTGCAGGAGAACCTGCCGGTGAAGCTGGTCCTGGTCCAGAACCACGGCTACGCGTCCATCGGCGGCCTGTCCGAGTCGGTCGGCGCCGAGCGCTTCGGCACCGACTACCGCCACCGCGTCGCCGACGGCTCCTTCACCGGCGCCCCGCTCCCCGTCGACCTCGCCGCCAACGCGGCCAGCCTCGGCATGGACGTGCTGCGCGCCAAGACGGTGCGGGAGTTGCGCGAGGCGCTCTCGACCGCCCGCGCGGCCTCCCGCCCGACCTGCGTATACGTCGAGACGGCGCCCCCGTCGGCCGCACTCCCCGCCCAGGCCTGGTGGGACGTGCCGGTGGCCGAGGTGTCGGCCCGCGAGGCGGCCACGGACGCGCGTGCGGCCTACGAGCGCGCGGTCGCCGACCGCCGCCGCCACCTCTGACCCCACCGGCGCCCCGCCACCCAGTCAGTCCCCTACGCAAGGGAGGTACGTCCATGGCGAAGACCGGCGACCCCGCACGTGCCGTGACCCCGCCCGCGATCGGCACCCTGGACTTCGCCCTGGACCGGAGCAGTCCGGTGCCGCTCTACTACCAGCTGGCCCGGCAGTTGGAGGCGGCGATCGAGCACGGCGTCCTCGCACCGGGGAACCTGCTGGGCAACGAGGTCGACCTCTCCGTCCGCCTCGGTCTGTCCCGGCCGACGGTCCGGCAGGCCATCCAGTCGCTGGTCGACAAGGGGCTGCTGGTACGGCGGCGCGGGGTCGGCACCCAGGTGGTGCACAGCCAGGTCAGGCGCCCGCTGGAGCTGAGCAGCCTCTACGACGACCTGGAGGCCGCCGGACAGGATCCCGGGACCCGGGTGGTGCGCAACGAGGATGTCCCGGCCACCGCCGAGGTCGCGGCGGCCCTCGGCGTAACGGAGGGCACCGGGGTGACCGTCCTGGAGCGGCTGCGCCTCACCCACGGACAACCGGTGGCGATGCTGTGCAACCACCTTCCGGCGGGCCTGCTGGAACTCGACGACGCCCGGCTGGAGTCGACCGGCCTGTACCGGATGATGCGCGCCCGCGGCATCACCCTGCACAGCGCCCGCCAGACCGTCGGCGCCCGCATCGCCTCCCGCGAGGAGGCCGAGCGCCTCGGCGAGCGGGAGGGCGCCGCGCTGCTCACCATGCGGCGCATCGCGTACGACGACACCGGGCGGCCGGTCGAGTACGGGACGCACGTCTACCGCGCCTCCCGCTACGCGTTCGACTTCCAACTGCTGGTCAGGAACTGAGCGGTTCACCGCGCCGGACCCGGTGGACCGCGTCCGGACGGGCGCGCGGGCGGGGGCGCGGGTCTTGATTTCGAAGTGCGCTTCAAGCCGAGCACTCAGTAGCCTCGGCTCGTGTGAACAGGCGAAAGCACAAGAAACTGTCCCGTCGTCTAGTCGACGCCGCGCTCGTCGGCGAGCCGGCGCGGGTGCGGGCCGCGCTGCGGGCCGGAGTGCCCGCCGAGACGGCGGACCCGGCCGGGAGCACCCCGCTGTACCTGGCGTCCGTGAACGGGGACACCGCCATCGTCCGCGTACTGCTCGCGGCCGGTGCCCGGCCGGACACGGAGAGCGGGATCGGCTCGGAGGGCACACCGCTGTGCGGGGCGGCCTGCTGGGGACACACCGAGACCGTCCGCGCGCTCCTCGAGTACGGAGCCGACCCGAACCTGCGCGAGGACCACGGCACCGGCTGGGCGCCGCTGGACTGGGCGTCCAACGGACCGCACCAGGAGACGGCGGACCTGCTCATCGCCGCGGGGGCACGGCCGCGGGACTGACCCCCGGGAGGGGACGACACGAAGAAGGGCCTTCACGGACTCGCGTCCGTGAAGGCCCTTCGCACCGTCGGGACGACAGGATTTGAACCTGCGACCCCTTGACCCCCAGTCAAGTGCGCTACCAAGCTGCGCCACGTCCCGGTGCCGTCACGCGCGGTGTACCGCGCGATCACGCGAACAGCACTTTACCCCACGGACCGGGCCACGCCTAAGCGGGCACAGGAGAGGGACAATCGGTCGTATGGACAGCCCTGCCGACAACCCCGTGGACAGCACCGCCTCCGACCGCCCGGTGGAGGGGCGGGACCGGGACGACGAGGGCCGGGC
The DNA here is from genome assembly GCF_033406955.1 of Streptomyces violaceoruber. NCBI lineage: Bacteria > Bacillati > Actinomycetota > Actinomycetes > Kitasatosporales > Streptomycetaceae > Streptomyces > Streptomyces violaceoruber. Next base: position 916,019 of record NZ_CP137734.1, read on the forward strand.
TCGCAACGCCCGGCCGCGGGACGGGCTCGGACGCCCGCTGCCGTACGGCGCGAACGGCGTGCCGCGCCAGCCCGAGGGCGTCGTACGGGCGCCGGAGGCGACCGTCGCCGAGGCGCAGCGGCTGCTGGACGACGGGAAGCCGTTCCACGCGCACGAGGTCTTCGAGGACGCCTGGAAGGCGGGGCCCGAGGAGGAGCGGGAGCTGTGGCGGGGCATGGCCCAGCTCGCCGTCGGGCTCACGCACTCGGCGCGCGGCAACGCCACCGGTGGAGCGAGGCTGCTGCGGCGCGGGGCGGGTGCCGTCACGGCGTGGGCGGCGTCGGAGGCCGGGCGGGAGCGGCCGTACGGGATGGATCTGGGCGCGGTCGCCGGGTGGGCCCGGGAGCTGGCCGGCGAGGTGGAGGGCGGCGGTTCCGTGGACGCGGCGGCGCGGGCGCCCCGGCTCCGGGGCTGAACCCGGCCGGGGCGGCCCGGCCGGGGCACGGTCGGTGGCGTACGGCAGACTCGTGGCGTGCGGACAATTCATGTGATCGGTATCGGCGCGGGCGACCCCGAGCAGCTGACGCTCCAGGCCGTCAGGGCGCTGCGCGGCACGGACGTGTTCTTCGTCCTGGACAAGGGCGAGGCGAAGTCCGACCTGGTGCGGCTGCGCAGGGACATGCTGGAGGCGCACGTACCGGAGGGGACCTACCGGGTCGTCGAGGCGCGCGATCCCGAGCGGGACCGGAGCGCGGGCGGCGCGGCGTACTCCCCCGCCGTCGGGGACTGGCGCAGTGCCCGGGCCGGTATCTACGAGCGGCTGATCGCCGAGGAACTGGGCGAGGACGAGACCGGCGCGTTCCTGGTCTGGGGCGACCCCGCGCTGTACGACAGCACGCTGGGCATCCTGGAGGAGATCCTGGAGCGCGGCTCGGTCGCCTTCGAGTACGACGTCGTGCCCGGCATCAGCAGCGTCTCCTCGCTGGTCGCCCGGCACCGGACGGGGCTGAACCGGGTGGCGCGCCCGGTGCAGATCACCACGGGGCGGCGACTGGCCGAGGGGTTTCCCGAGGACGCGGACGACGTCGTCGTGATGCTGGACGCCCACCAGGCCTTCCGGCGGTACGCGGACCAGGACATCGACATCTACTGGGGCGCCTACCTGGGCACCCCGGACGAGATACTCGACTCCGGCCCGATCGCCGAGGCCGCGCCCCGCATCGAGCGGCTGCGCGCGGAGGCCCGGGAGCGCAAGGGCTGGATCATGGACACCTACCTGCTGCGGCGCAATCCCGGCGACCGCTGACCCGGGCCGGGCCGCCTTCCGACCGTGCTCCCGGGCGCACCCGGGCGGACCGTCCCCGCATGCGTGGCCCGTGCACCGGTGTGATCGTGACCGTGTGACAGTCGCCGAGGAATCGCCACGGACCGTCGCCACCCAGCCGCCCGTGCTGGACCGGCGGCGCCGCAACGTCGTCTTCGTCACGATCATGCTCGGCATGCTGCTCGCGGCCCTGGACCAGACGATCGTGGGCACCGCGCTGCCCACCATCGTGTCGGACCTGGGCGGCGCCGAGCACATGTCGTGGGTGGTGACCTCGTACCTGCTCGCGGAGACCGTGGCGACGGTGCTGGTCGGCAAGTTCGGCGACCTGTTCGGCCGCAAGGTCGTCTTCCAGGTGTCTGCGGTCGTGTTCATCACCGGCTCGTTCCTGTGCGGGCTCGCGACCAACATGCCGCTGCTGATCCTCTGGCGGGCGGTGCAGGGCGTCGGCGCGGGCGGCCTGATGGTGACGGCGATGGCGCTGATCGCGGACGTCATCCCGCTGCGGGAGCGGGGTAAGTACCAGGGCGCGATCGGCGCGGTGTTCGGGGTCGCGACGGTCATCGGTCCGCTGCTCGGCGGGCTGTTCACCGACCACCTGTCCTGGCGCTGGGCCTTCTACGTCAACGTGCCCATCGCGGTCGTCGTGGTGATCGCCGCCGCCCGCACCATCCCGGTGGTGAAGTCGGCCGCCCGTCCCGTCATCGACTACCTGGGCATCGCGCTGGTCGCGGTCGGCGCCAGCGCGCTGATCCTGGCGACGAGCTGGGGCGGCAACGAGTACGCGTGGGGCTCGGCCGTGATCATCGGCCTGTTCGCGGGCGGGCTGATCGCACTCGGCCTGTTCTGCTGGGTGGAGACCCGGGCGGCCGAACCGATGCTGCCGATGCGGCTGTTCGCCAACCCGGTGTTCACCGTCTGCTCGATCCTCAGCTTCATCGTGGGCTTCGCCATGCTGGGCGCGCTGACGTATCTGCCGACGTATCTGCAGTACGTCGACGGGGATTCGGCCACCGTCTCCGGGGTGCGGACGCTGCCGATGGTGGCGGGGCTGCTGATCGCCTCGGTGTTCAGCGGCAACGTGGTCAGCAAGACGGGGCGCTACCGGCTGTTCCCCATCGCGGGCACGCTGGTGATGGGCGTCGGCCTGTACCTGATGTCGCTGATGGGTCCGGACACGGGCGCGGGACTGGAGTCGCTGTACATGTTCGTGCTGGGCACGGGCATCGGGCTGTCCATGCAGGTGCTGACCATCGCCGTGCAGAACACGGTCGAGTACTCCGACCTGGGCACCGCGACCTCCGGCGTCACCTTCTTCCGTACGCTGGGCAGTTCCTTCGGCACCGCGGTGTTCGGCACGATCTACGCCAACGCGCTCGGCCCCAACCTGCGCGACGGCGTCGCGGCGGCCGCCCGCACCGGGGCCGCCGACCCCTCGGTGATCGCCGGGGCCTCGACCAGTCCGGAGGGGGTGCACCGGCTGCCGCCCCCGGCGTCGGCGCCGATCGTCGGCGCGTACGCGGACACCATCCAGACCGTGTTCCTGTGGACCGTGCCGGTCGCGGCCCTGGGCTTCCTGGTCGCGCTGTTCCTCAAGCAGGTCCAGCTGCGCGACAGCGCCCGCGCCGGTTCCACGGACATGGGCGAGGGCTTCGCCTCGCCGCACGACGCCAGCAGCAGGCGGACGCTGGAGGCCTCCGTCGGAAAGATCATCGGCGGTACGGAGCTGGACACGGCGCGCCGGATCGTCGCGGACAGCGACACCCGGCTGGATGTCGCCGGCGCCTGGGCGGTGATGCAGGTGGACCTGTTCACGCGGCTGGTCGGGCACGCCAGCCTCGGCCTGATCGCCGCCCGCCGACGGCTGCCGCCGGAGGTGCTGCTGCCGGTCTTCGACCGGATGGTGGAGGAAGGGTTCCTGACCCGGCACGGCTCCCTGCTCTCCCACACCGACGCGGGCGCCCGCGAGGCGCTGGTGATCGGCCGGGCGTGGGCGACCTGGCTGGAGGACCGGGTGGAGCGGGACATCGGGCGCCCCACGGACACGGAGCTGCGCGCCGCCGTCGACGCCATCGCCAAGCGCCTGCTGGTGGAGGACCTCAGCAGCGGTCTCCCGCAGCGCGTCAGGCAAGCAGGAGCTGAAGACCGCCCACGATCGTCGCCGCGATCACCAGACGCTCGAACAGGCGTTGGTTGATCCGGTCCACGGCCCACTTGCCGAGGAACGCGCCGGGCACCACGAACACGACCAGCGCGGCGTCCAGCAACAGCGAGTGGCCGTCGATCAGGCCGAGCCCCGCGCTGAAAGGCAGCTTGGAGACGTTGACGATCAGGAAGAAGAACGCCGACGTGCCCAGGAAGCCGAGTTTGCGGAAGCCCGCGGAGAGCAGGTACATCGACATCACCGGGCCGCCCGCGTTGGCGACCATCGTGGTGAACCCGCCCAGGACGCCGTACGAACGGGCCTTCACGCGGCCGGTGCGCGAGGTGACCTCGTCCGGCTGCCCGTCGGCGTCGGCCCGCCGCCGACGCCACACCGTCACTGCGGCCATGAACAGCAGGATCACGCCGATCGACGTGCGTACGACCGCGTCGTCGGCCCACACCAGGAACAGGGTACCGACGACCACGCCCACGCCGACCGCCGGGAACAGCCGCCACAGGGTGGGCCAGTGCGCGTGGCGCCGGTAGGTGAGGACGGCCAGGACGTCCCCGGCGATCAGCACCGGCAGCAGGATGCCGGTGGAGGCGCGGGCGGGCAGGACGGCCGCGAAGATCGCGAGGCTGACCGTGTTGGCCCCGCTCACCGCGGTCTTGGAGAAGCCGACGAGCAGGGCCGCGAAGGCGAGGGCGGCGAATTCCCAGCCGGTGAGGTGCCAGAGCGTCATGGTGTCCATTGCGGGGTCCGATGCTATGCGCACCCCACCTGCGTCGTAAGCACCGTCTCGCCCATTGATCCTTAGCGTGGTCCCCGGTGGTCGGTGTACACCGCCCTCAGCTCGCGCTTCAGCACCTTCATGCTCGGCCCGAGCGGCAGCTCGTCCGTGAACTCCACCCGGCGCGGGTACTTGTGCCGCCCGAGGTGCTGCTTGGACCACTCGGTGACCCCGGCGGCGTCCGGCACCGCGTCGGGCGTCGTGCCGGGGGCGCGCACGACCACGGCGCAGACCTCCTCGCCGTGGAGTTCGTCCGGGAGCCCGATGACGGCGACCTGGGCGATGCCGGGGTGGCGCATCAGCACCTCCTCGACCTCCCGCGGATAGACGTTGTAGCCGCCCCGGATGATGACGTCCTTCTTCCGGTCGACGATCCTCAGGAACCCGTCCTCGTCCTTGGTTCCCAGGTCGCCGGTGCGGAACCAGCCGTCGACGAGCGCCTGAGCGGTGGCCTCGGGGCGGCCGAGGTAGCCGGAGAAGACGTTGTGGCCGCGGACGACGACCTCGCCCAGTTCCCCGGGCGGCAGCAGTTCCACGGCGTTCTCGACCTCGGCGCGGGCGATCTCCACGTCGACGCCCCACAGCGGGTGGCCGATGGTGCCCGGCCTGGCGCCGAACACCGGCTGGTTCACGGCCGCCGCCGGAGAGGTCTCCGACAGCCCGTACCCCTCGTAGATCTTCGCCCCGAAGGCCTCCTCGAACCGTTCGAGGACGGCCACCGGCAGCGAGGCACCGCCGGAGATGCACACCCGCAGCTCCGGCAGGGCCGCGGCCCCGGCCGCCGCGGCGGCGAGGGCGACGAACATGGTCGGCACCCCGTGGAAGGTGTTGACGCCCTCCTTCACCATCAGCTCGATCGCGCGCGCCGCGTCGAAGCGCGGCAGCAGGACGAGGGTCGCGCCCGCCCGCCAGGTGGAGTTGAGGGAGACGGTCTGGCCGAAGGCGTGGAAGAGGGGCAGCGCGCCGAGCGCCACGTCGTCGGGCCGGATGTCGTTGGCGTCGAAGGCGTTGACCGTCGCGTTCATCACCAGGTTGAAGTGGCTGAGCACGGCGCCCTTGGGCACTCCGGTCGTGCCGCTGGTGTAGAAGACGACGGCCGGGTCGTCGGCGTCCCGGGTGACGTACGAGGGCAGGGGCTCGGCGTCGGCGGCGAGCCGGTCGAACTCCTCGCCGAGCGTGATCGTCCGTACACCCGCCTGCCGCGCGGCGGCTGCTCCGGTCTCCGCCTGGGCCGGATGGCACAGCAGCAGGGTGGCACCGCTGTCGCGCAGGACGTGCTCGACCTCGGCCGGGGACAGCAGCAGGTGCACCGGCACCACCACGGCGCCGGCCGCGGCGGCGGCGTAGTAGGCGACGGGGAAGTCGGCGGTGTTCGGTGCCATCAGCGCCACCCGGTCCCCCGGCCGGACGTCCAGGCCGACGAGGGCGCCGGCCCGGGCGAGGGCCCGCCGCCACACCTCGGCGAAGGTCAGCCGCAGGTCGCCCTCGACCAGCGCCTCCTTGTCGGGACGGCGCCGGGCGTTCTCGGCGAGGACGGCGGCGACGGAGAGGGTTGCCATGGGGTGTTGCTCCGTTTCCTTGCTGCGGCTCTGCAGGAGGGTGGCGGCTCTGTGGCCGAGGTGGGACCTAGTGACGTTCGACGAGGACCGCGCTGCCCTGCCCCACGCCGACGCACATCGTGGCCAGCCCGCGGCCGGCCCCCGTACGGCGCATGCGGTGGAGCAGGGTGGTGAGGATGCGGGCGCCCGAGCAGCCGAGCGGGTGGCCCAGCGCGATGGCGCCGCCGGTCGGGTTGACCAGGTCGGGGTCGATGCCGAGTCGGTCGACGCAGGCGAGGGCCTGGGCGGCGAACGCCTCGTTGAACTCGGCCTCGGTGATGTCGCCGATGCTCCAGCCCGCCCGGGCCAGCACCTTGCGGGTGGCGGGGACCGGGCCGATGCCCATGACGTCGGGGTGGACGCCGGCCGAGCCGCCCGCGACGTAGCGGCCCAGCGACTCCAGGCCGAGGTCGTTCAGCGCCTCCTCGCTGACCAGGAGGAGGCCCGCGGCGCCGTCGTTCATCGGGGAGGCGTTGCCCGCGGTGACCGTGCCGCCGGGGCGGAAGACGGGCTTGAGGCGGCCCAGCTTCTCCAGGGAGGTGTCCTCGCGGACGCACTCGTCGGTGTCGACGACCACGCCGTCGGGGCGCTCGACGGGGAGGATCTCGTCGTCGAAGCGGCCGTTCTTCCGGGCCTCGGCGGCCAGGCGGTGGCTGCGCAGGGCGAACGCGTCCTGACGCTCGCGCGGGACGCCGTACCGCTCGGCGACCTCCTCGGCCGTCTCCCCCATGGCGAGCAGGCCGTGCAGGTCCTTCATCGCCGGGTTGACCAGGCGCCAGCCGAGCCGGGTGTCGGCGGTCTCGATGCGGTGCGGCAGCGCCTCGTCGGGGCGGGGCAGCACGAAGGGGGCGCGGCTCATGGACTCGGAGCCGCCCGCGAGGACGATGTCGGCCTCGCCCGCGGCGATGGTGCGTGCGGCGGTGGTGACGGCTTCGAGGCCGGAGGCGCACAGCCGGTTGACGGTGGCGCCGGGCACGGTCTCGGGCAGGCCCGCGAGCAGCGCGGCCATGCGGGCGACGTTGCGGTTGTCCTCGCCCGCCTGGTTGGCGGCGCCCCAGTACACGTCGTCGACCCGGGCCGGGTCCAGCGCGGGCACGTCGGCGACCAGGCCGCGGAGCACGGCGGCGGCGAGGTCGTCCGGCCGCACGGTGGACAGCGCGCCGCGCAGCTTGCCGATCGGGGTGCGGCGGGCGGCCGCGAAGTGGACGGGACGCACGAGGGACTCCTGACCGTCGTCGCGCGGTCACCGGACGGCGCACCGCCGCCGCGTCGACCACCACGAACCTTGATGAGCACTAGCCTTAATTAGCACTGCTAGTTTTGGACTATAGACCGCCGGACAGTGTCCTGGGAAGATCCTCCGGACGAACGTCACCGACGCAGCCGGAGGAGCCATGGCCGAGGCCCGCGAGCACACGCTGACCGGAACCCGGGGGCGGATCGCCGTCCGCGAGTGGCCCGCCGTGCGCCCCCGCTACGTGGCGCTGCTGGTCCACGGATACGGCGAGCACACCGGGCGCTACGAGGAGGTGGCCGGCGTCCTGACCGGCCACGGCGCGGCCGTCTACGCGCCGGACCACACCGGGCACGGACGCTCGGACGGCGAGCGGGTGGTCGTCGAGGACTTCGAGGACGTGGTCACCGACGTACACGCCGTGGCGGACCTCGCCCGCGCCGGCCACCCCGGCCTGCCGGTCGTCATGGTCGGCCACTCCATGGGCGGCCTGATCGCCTCCCGCTACGCCCAGCGCCACCCGGGCGAGCTGACGGCGCTGGTGCTGTCGGGACCCGTCATCGGCGACTGGGAGCTGCCGCGCCGGCTGCTCGCCCTGGAGGAAATCCCCGACACCCCGATCAGCCCGGCCTCGCTCTCCCGCGACCCGGCGGTGGGAGCGGCCTACGCGGCCGATCCGCTGGTCTGGCACGGGCCGATGAAGCGGCCGACGCTCCGGGCGTTCGTGCGGACGCTGGAGACCGTGGCCGAGGGCGGCGACGTCGGCCCGCTGCCGCTGCTGTGGGTGCACGGGGACGACGACCGGCTGGTGCCGCTGCCCGGCAGCCGCGTCGGCGTGGAACCGCTGAGCGGCGGCGACCTGACCGTGCGGATCTACCCGGGCGCCCGGCACGAGGTCTTCAACGAGACGAACCGGGCGGAGGTCTTCGCGGACGTCACGCGCTTCCTGGACGGCGTGCTCGCCCGCTGAGGCGGCGGGCCCCCGGTGTCGGGTGCCGGGGTCCGCCGGGCGTTTGTCCCCCGCTCCGCTTGGGCACCCGCGCCCGCATGGAGTGGTTGCGCCGCGCCGCCTGCGTGGATGAGGACCCCGATCTGTTCTTCCCGGTGGGCACCGCCGGACCCGCCCTGCGGGACACGGCGGCCGCCAAACGCGTCTGCGCCAGATGCCCGGTGACCCCCGAGTGCCTGGCCTTCGCCCTGGAATCGGGGCAGACGTCGGGCGTGTGGGGCGGCACCGACGAGGCGGAGCGCGTCGCGCTGCTCCGGCTGACCACGCAGTACGCACGTACGCACGACGAAATGAGGGACACCTCATGGCCGACGCCCTCGAACTCGACGCGCTGTGGGAGGACTTCCACCGCGTGGTGAACATGACCTCCGCGGAACTCGCGGACTGGCTCCGGGTGCGCGACTCCGGCGAGCTGACCGAGCCGCTGCCGGACGACGCCGGGCCGCCGCTGGGACAGCACGTCCTCGCGATCCTGCAGAAGCGGCGCACCGACCTGACCGGGGACGACCTGCGCGCCATGCGCAAGGTCGTGGACACCGTGACCTCGCAGACCGACCTGGAGAACGAGCCCGCGGCCGAGGACACCCGCCTGCGGCACCGGCTCATGACGGTCGGTCACGACCCGCTGAAGCCGTAGCCGTGGGCCGCGACCAACGGCGGACCGTGCGCGAACTCGTCGACGCGCACGGGCAGACGTACGCCGAAGAGGCCGGCATCCGGTTGAAGGACACCCCGCAGCCGCTGTACCGGCTGCTGGTCCTCGCGCACCTGCTCAGCGCCCGGATCAGCGCCTCCATCGCGGTCGCCGCCGCCCGCGCCCTGAGCGAGGCGGGACTGCGCGACCCGCGCCGCATGGCCGGGGCCACCTGGCAGCAGCGGGTGGACGCGCTCGGGCGGGGCGGCTACCGGCGCTACGACGAGCGCACCGCCACCCAGCTCGGCGAGGCCGCCGAACTGCTGACCGAGCGGTGGGGCGGCGACCTGCGCCGGCTCCGCGACGAGGCGGACGGCGACGTCTCCGAGCTGCGGCGTCTGCTCCAGGAGTTCCCCGGAGTGGGTCCGACCGGCGCGGACATCTTCCTGCGGGAGGCCCAGCTGGTCTGGCCGGAGACGGGTCCCCTTCTGGACCGCAAGGCCCTCCGGGGCGCGGAGCGACTCGATCTGCCCGGGGACCGGGACCGGCTCCTCGCCCTGGCCGGGAAGACGGAACCCGCTGTCCTGGCGGCCGCCCTGGTGCGGGCGGCGGTGGACAAGGAGGTGGCCGAGGACACCCTCGACCGCGTCGGCTGAGTGCGCCGGACCCGGCGGGACCCGGCCCACTCCCGGCACCCGGCGGGGTCCGGCCCGCTCCGCCCGGCAGGGTCCCGCCCACTCCCGCCCGGCAGGGTCCCGCCCGCTCCCGGCGCCCGGCGGCGCCGGTCACCCGATCAGGCCCGTGCGCTGGTGCGGCCCCGGCCCCGGTGATGCGCTGAGGACACCGTTTCCCGTCCCAGGAGGCATCCCGCGATGAGCCGTCGTCCGTCCCACCCCGTCCGTCTCCTGGCCTCCGCCCTGGCGGCGGGCGCGCTGCTCACCACCGCGGCCTGTTCGGACGGCGGCGGGTCGCAGAGCGCCTCGGACACCGCCGCCGAACAGGCCGGGGTCGCCCGGCCCGACGCCGCGAAGCGGACCCCGACCGGCTCCCCCAGCGCCTCCCCCGCCACCCTCACCGAGGCCGGCGCCAAGGCCGCCCTGCTCACCGAGGCCGACCTGGAGGGAGGCTGGAACCAGGTCCAGGACGCGGACAAGTGGCGCGACCGGCTGCTCGTCGGCGAGGTGGACGTGGCGGACTTCCTCACCGCGAAGTCCAGCGCGACCGACTGCCAGGCGCTGCTGGACGCCCTCTACGGCGACGGCCTGCTGGGCGACCCGTCGGGGCCCTCGGCGCTCACCGGCTTCGAGCAGGGCGACTCCCGCCTGCTGGAGCAGGTCGCCGGGTACGACCGCGGGGGTCTGGACGCCCGGATGAAGTGGCTGCGGACCCTTCCGGACACCTGTGACGAGTTCACCGCCACCGGCGCCGGGGGTGCCAAGCGCACGGTCCAGGTGACCGAGGCATCGGTGCCCGAGGTGGGCGACGCCCGCGCGGGGCTGCGGGTGAGCGTCCAGGGGGACGCCGACGGCGGCCCCGCCACGCTCACCCTGGACGTCGCCGCGGTGCGCGTCGACACCTCCGCCGTCACCGTCATGGGCGGGGGCCTCGACGGCGGGCAGGCGGACTCGGTCGAACAGGCGGTGCGCCAGGGCACCGAGCGCCTCAAGACCGTCCTGGACGGCGGGACCCCCTCGCCGCAGCCGACCACCATGGACTGACCCCGGGCGGCCTTCACCGCGTCGTGCGCACATCCGGCGAAACCCGGACAGGGTGATCACCGGACGGCACAATGGTGTGCGACGGACGGCGCACGCGCGAAGGAGCCGACACGTGAGCGAGAGCGACCCCGTGCCCGGCGGGCGCCCCGGCGAGGTCGAGCGGGCCACCGCGCTGAGCGGCGAGCTGACCGGGCAGGGCGTGCACGGCGTGGTGCTGGCGTACGTCGACACCGCCGGGATCGCCCGGGTGAAGACCGTGCCCACCGCGAAGCTCGCCGCGGCCACGGCCTGGGGCGTCGGCATGTCCCCGGTGTTCGACACCTTCCTGGCCGACGACTCGATCGTCGGCACGGACGTCCTCGGCTCCCCCGACGGCGACCTGCGCCTCTACCCCGACCTCGACCGGCTGACCGTGCTCGCGGCACAGCCCGGCTGGGCGTGGGCGCCGGTGGACCGGATCACGCAGGAGGGCGCCCCGCACCCGGCGTGCGGGCGCACCGTGCTGCGCCGGATCGTGGCCGGGGCGGCCGAGCGGCACGGCATCACCTTCAGGGCCGCCGTCGAGGTGGAGTGGGTCGTGGGCCGGGGCGACGCGGACGGCGACGCGTTCGTCCCGGCGGTGTCCGGACCGGCGTACGGCGCGGCCCGGCAGGTGGAGCTGAGCGACTGCGCCGCCGACCTGCTGGCGGCGCTGGCGGCGCAGGGTGTGGACGTGGAGCAGTTCCATCCCGAGTACGCGGCGGGGCAGTTCGAGGTCTCGGTGGGGGCGCTCGGCCCGGTGGCGGCGGCCGACCACAGCGTGCTCGTGCGGCAGACGATCCGGGCGGTCTCGGCTCGGCACGGGCTGCGCGTCTCCTTCGCCCCTGCCGTCCTCGGACAGGGTGTCGGCAACGGCGGGCATCTCCACCTCTCCGCCTGGCGCGACGGGACGAACCTGCACGCGGGCGGGACCGCCCGCTACGGGATGACCGCCGAGGCGGAGTCCTTCGTGGCCGGGGTGCTCGGCCACCTCCCGGCGCTCACGGCGCTGACCGCGCCGAGCCCGGCGAGCCGACTGCGGCTGCGGCCCTCGCAGTGGGCCGGGGTGTTCACCGCCTGGGGCCGGGAGACCCGCGAGGCCGCGCTGCGGATCGTGACCGGCACCGCCGGGATCCGCGACCGCGCGGCGAACCTGGAGGTGAAGCCGGTCGACCTCGCCGCCAACCCGTACCTCGCCCTCGCCTCGGTGATCGCGGCCGGACTGGACGGGCTGGCCTCGTCCGCTCCGCTGCCCGAGGAGATCACCGGCGACCCGGCCCGGCTCGATCCCGCCGCGGCCGCCGCCCGGGGCGTGCGGCGGCTGCCGGTCACGCTCACGGAGTCGGTGGCCGCCTTCCGGACCGACGGCGTACTGCGCGAGGCGCTGGGTCCGGTGCTGGCCGACGCGGTGATCGCCGTGCGGCTGGGCGAGGCGGGGTCGGTCGAGGGGCTGGACGACGACGGTGTGGCGGCGGCGTACCGCTGGAAGTACTGAGATGGCCGCCGGACCCGTGGCCGAGCGGCTGGCCGCGCTGGAGCTGGTGGACCACCACTGCCACGGCGCCGTCACCGACGACCTGGACCGCGCGGGTTTCGAGGCCCTGCTCACGGAGGGCGAGGCGTGGCCCGGCGTCTCCCCCTTCGACAGCCCCGTCGGCCTCGCCGTACGCCGGCACTGCGCGCCCCTGCTGGGTCTGCCGCGCCACTCCCCCGCCGGTGTGTACCTGGCCCGGCGGTCCGAGCTGGGCGCCGCCGAGGTCAACCGGCGGTTCCTGCGGGCCGCGCGCACCGGCGCGTTCTGCGTGGACACGGGGTACGCCCCGCACCGCGTGACCGCACCGGCCGAGCTGGCCGAGGCCGCCGGCGCGAGGGCCTACGAGGTGGTCCGGCTGGAGGGCGTCGCGGAGGCCGTGGCGGCCGGCGGTGTCGAACCGGACGCGTACGCGCGCGCGTTCCGCACGGCCGCGTGGGAGGCGGTACGGCGGCCGGGTGTGGTGGCCGTCAAGTCGGTGGCGGCCTACCGCACCGGGTTCGGCCTGGACCCGGCCCGTCCCTCGCCCGCCGAGGTGACCGAGGCCGCCCGACGCTGGCTGGCGCGCGGCGGCGGCCGGCTCGACGACCCGGTGCTCGTGCGGCACCTGCTGTGGACCGCCGTGGACCTCGGCCGGCCGCTGCAACTCCACGCCGGGTTCGGCGACAGCGACATCCGCCTGCACCGGGCGGACCCCACCCTGCTGACGGACTGGCTGCACCTGACCGCCGGCACCATCCCGGTCCTGCTGCTGCACTGCTGGCCGTACCAGCGTCAGGCCGCCTATCTCTGCGCGGTCTTCGAGCGGGTGTACCTCGACGTGGGGCTCACCCTGCACCACGTCGGGCCCGCGCGGGCGGGCGCGGTCCTCGCGGAGGCACTGGAGATCACGCCGTTCCGCAAGCTGCTCCACAGCTCCGACGCCTATGGACTGGCCGAGTTCCACCACCTGGGTGCGCTGGCCTTCCGGCAGGGACTGGCCGGTCTGCTGCAGGAGCGGCTGGACGCCGACGAGCTGTCCCTCCCGGACGCGTTGCGCCTGGTCCGCTGGGTCGGACGGGACAATGCCCGGCGGGTCTACCGGCTGCCCGGCGGCCCGGCGGACGACGGCTGAGCGGCGTGGGACGGGTCACAGTCCCGGAGCGCCGCCCGGGAAGCACGAACGGCTGAAAGTATGATCAAGCGATGTCTGACATGACCGAAACCACGCCGGGCTGGCTGACGAGCGACGAACTCGAAATGGCACGCGCCCGCATGCCGATCCTGTACGTCGAGGCCGTGCCCGTACGGGTGGACGACAGCGGCGAAGTCACCAGCGTCGGCCTGCTCCTGCGCATCGGGCCCGACGGGACGGTCAGCCGGACGCTGGTCTCCGGGCGGGTGCTGCACCACGAGCGGGTCCGGGACGCGCTGCTGCGCCATCTGGAGAAGGACCTCGGCCCGGTGGCGCTGCCCCGGGTGCCGCCCTCGCTCCAGCCGTTCACGGTGGCCGAGTACTTCCCGACGCACGGTGTCACGCCGTACCACGACCCCCGGCAGCACGCGGTCTCGCTCGCCTACGTCGTGCCGGTGACGGGTGACTGCCGGCCGCGCCAGGACGCGCTGGACCTGGTCTGGTTCGATCCGCGCGAGGCGCTGTCCGAGGCGGTGCGCAGCGAGATGCCGGGCGGGCACGGAGTGCTGCTGAAGCAGGCGCTGGCGCACGTGGGCTGCGTGGGCTGAGCGCTCCCCGCTGCTACTCCTCGCGCCGGTCCCCGTCGCTCAACTGCGGGTCCAGATCGTCCCTGAGCAGGCCCCGGGACCCCGTCTGCCCGGTGCGGTAGGCGGAGCGGGCCACCAGGTGGGAGGCGACCGGACTGGTGAGGAACTGGAAGAAGGCGATGAGCGCGAGGGTGCCCACGTCGGTGCCGTGGCGCAGCCGCAGCGCCACCCCGGTGAGGACGAGGAGCATCCCGAGGGTCTGCGGTTTGGTGGCGGCGTGGCTGCGGGAGAGCACGTCGGGGAAGCGGACCATCCCGATCACACCGAGGAGGCACTGCAGGCAGCCGAGGAGCAGCAGGACGGTCCCGGCCAGGTCGGCGGCCTCGGCCCAGGCGTTCACCGGTGGTCCTGCCTGCCGTCCGGGCGCACGGCGGGCCGGTCGCGCACGGCGATGAAGCGGGCGATGCCCACCGAGCCGGTGAAGCCGAGGAAGGCGAGCACCAGCATCACGGGGAAGTAGAAGGAGTCGCGGTCGTGGGCGGCCTTGACGCCGATGCCGGCGATGATGAGCGCCGCGGCCACGTCCAGGGCGACGGCGCGGTCCAGCATCGAGGGGCCGTACCAGATGCGGTACAGCAGCAGTGCGCCGGCGACGAGGATCATCGCGAGCGCGGCGACGAGCAGGGCGTCTTCGACGGTGTGCAGGGTGGTCACGTCGGGAGGTCACCTTCCGGTACGGGGCGGGCGGCGTCGGCGATGTCCTCGGCGGTGCCGAAGGCGCGGGCGACGAGTTCCTCCATGCGCCACACCTGCCGCTGGGCGCCCTCGATCTCGCCGGGGTTGCCCGCGTCCAGGACGTGCAGGAACAGGGTGGCCGTCGACCGGCGCACCTCGATGACGGAGCCGCCCGGGACGTTGGAGACGGCGACCGCGGTGGCCGTGAGCATGAGGTCGCTGCGCACTCGCAGCGGGACGGCGACGACCGCGGCGTGGTAGGGGCCCTTGGCGAAGATCTGCCGGGTGACCTCGACGCTGGACGAGAACATGTCGAACAGCAGGTAGGCCGCGAGGCGCAGCACGCCCAGGGGGTGCAGCCGGAGGCCGATGTCCACGGCGGGCAGCGGGAAGGCCAGGCACAGGCAGACCGCGACGAGGACGCCGTTGACGAGGTTGGCCCAGGACGGGGTGCCCCACAGCAGGAGCCAGATGACGGTGAGCCAGCCGACGAGCGGCAGGTCGAGCACGCGCCGGCCGCGGCCGACCCGGAAGGACCAGCTGTAGGGGGAACGGTCGCGGAAGAGGTTGCTCACCGGCCGAGCACCGCCTCGATGTAGGGGGTACGGGCGAGGAGCTCGGTGGCGGCGGCCTGGGTGAAGGTGGTGAGGGGGCCGCCGAGGACGGTGTAGGACAGGCCGAGGGCGACGGCGGCCCCGGTGGCCACCAGCATGGGCCAGGGCAGGTGCTTGGTGGTGGTGATGGACTGCCCGAGGAAGCCCGCGGAGACGACGGCGCCCGCGGGCACCGGCAGCCCGCTCCCGGCTTCGGCCGGCCTGCCGGAGCCGGACGCCTCTCCGGAGCCGGGCGTCTCTGCGGAGCCGGGTGCCCTCCCCTCCTCGTCGTCACCCGTCTCGTCGTCCGTGTCGTCGTCCTCGGCCGACTCCAGCACGACGCCCTCCTCCTCGGCCCCGGGCGGTGCGTCGCGCCAGAACGCGAGGTTCCAGACCTTCGCCATGACGTAGAGGGTGAGCAGGCTGGTCGCGGCGGATCCGGCGACGAGGGCCCAGGCCCAGCCGCCGCCGTCGGCGACGCCCGCGCGCATCAGGCCGAGCTTGCCGATGAATCCGGACAGCGGCGGGATGCCCGCGAGGTTCATGGCGGGCACGAAGAACAGCACGGCGAGCAGCGGCGCCGTCCTGGCCAGGCCGCCGAGGCGGGTGAGTTCCGTGGTGCCGTCGCGCCGCTCGATGAGTCCGGCGACGAGGAACAGGGTGGTCTGCACGGTGATGTGGTGGGCCACGTACACGATCGCGCCACTGATCCCGCCGCCGCCCGCGAGGGCGATGCCGAAGACCATGTAGCCGATGTGGCTGATGAGCGTGAAGGACAGCACCCGCTTCAGGTCGGTCTGGGCGACGGCGCCGAGGATGCCGACGACCATGGAGGCGAGCGCGGCGAGCATCAGCAGGTCGCCCAGGCGGTGGCCGGGGAAGAGCAGGGTCTGGGTGCGCAGCATCGAGTACACGCCGACCTTGGTCAGCAGTCCGGCGAAGACCGCGGTGACGGGCGCGGGCGCGGTGGGATAGGAGTCGGGCAGCCAGGCGGCGAGCGGGAACACCGCCGCCTTGATCGCGAAGACGGTCAGCAGCATCGCCTCCAGCAGCGTGCGCACGCCGGGCGGCACCTCCTGGAGCCGCTCGGCGAGTTGGGCGAGGTTCACGGTGCCCGCGACCGCGTAGGTCATGGCGATGGCGACCAGGAAGAGCACGGAGGAGAACAGCGAGATGATCACGTATGTCGATCCGGCCCGGATGCGGGTCGCGGTGCCGCCGATGGTGAGCAGGACGAAGCTGGCGACGAGCATGATCTCGAAGCCGACGTAGAGGTTGACGAGGTCGCCGGCGAGGAAGGTGCAGGAGACGCCCGCCACGAGGATGAGGTAGGCGGGGTGGAACACGCCGACCGGCGCCTGGTCGTCGCGGTCGGCCATGCCCTGGCCCAGCGAGTACACGAGGACGAGCAGGGTGACGGCGCTGGAGACGGTGAGCATCAGGCCCGCCAGGCGGTCGGCGACCAGGGTGATGCCGACCGGCGGTGCGAAGTCGCCGAGGTGCACGCTGAGCGGGCCGTGGCGGTCGGCGGACACCATGAGCACCACGGAGAGCACCAGCACCGCGCCGAGCACGGCGATGCTGATGAAGCGCTGGAACCGGTGCAGCCGGGGCCCGATGGCCAGCTTCAGGCCGGTGACGCACAGGGGGAGCACAACGGGGAGCGGAACGAGCGCGTTCATCCGGTTCCTTCCGTGCCGGCGCCGCCCGGGTCGTCGGGCTGGTCGGGCGGCGGGTGGCAGGAGTCCTCGCCGGGGAGCGAGTCGGGCTCGCGGCCGGTCTCCTCGGGGTCGTTGGAGGGTCCGGCGACCCGTGCGGGGGCCGGCGCGGGGCGGCCCGCGGCATCGGTGGAGCCCAGCTCGCGGCCCTCCCGGTAGTCCTCGGGGTCGGCGCCGAGGATGTCGTTCCAGAGATTCCCGGAGACGTCGTTGGCGCGGGCCTGGTAGGCGCGTTCCTCGCGGACCCGTCGGCGCAGCCGTCTGCGGGCGGCCCGGTAGCGGGCGCGCTGCTCGGCGTCGGCGCCGCCGTCCCCGGCGCGGGCCTCGCGGTAGCGGTCGCGCAGTTCGCCGCGCCGGTCGAGGAACTCGGCGCGCAGGGCGACCAGCCGGTCCTCGGTGTCGTCGCTGATCTCGTCGGAACCGGTGACCTGGTGGCTGCGGTAGGCCATGGCGAGCAGGAAGGCGGTGGTGGCCAGGGTGATGACGATCGCGGTCAGGGCGATGGCCTGGGGCAGCGGGTCGGTGACGCGGTTGCGGATGATGTGCGGGTAGAGCAGGGGTGCCTCGCCCGCGCTGCCGGTGGCGGCCAGGACCAGCAGGTTGACGCCGTTGCCGAGGACAACGGCGCCGAGCAGGATCCGGGTCAGGGACCGGGTCAGCAGCAGGGTGGCGCCGACGGCGTTGAGGACGGCGGCGGCCACCAGCAGGGACAGGCTCACGGTCATGCGCGGCCCGCCTCCGGGCGCGGGGCGGCCCGTTCGATCTGGCGGTCGATGCGGGCGCCGAGGGCCCGCACGATGTCCAGGACCACGCCGAGCACCAGCAGGTAGACCCCGCAGTCGAAGAGGACGGCGGTGGACAGGTGGGCGTCGCCCCACACGGGCAGGTGGCCGTGCCAGGTCCAGCCGTGCAGCACGGTGCCCTCGCCGAGGCCGCCGAGCGCGACCCCGGTGGACAGGAACAGGCCGAGACCGGTGAACACGCCGGGTTTGAAGGGCACGGCGTCGGCGAGTTCGTGGCGGCCGCCGGCGAGGTAGCGGGCGATGAAGGCGACGCCCGCGGTCAGGCCCGCGACGAAGCCGCCGCCCGGCAGGTTCTCCGCGCACAGCAGCAGGTAGACGGAGAGGACGAGGACGGGGTGGAAGATGAGGCGGGCGACCACCTCCAGGACGAGGGAGCGGCGCTCGGGGGCGAGGGTGGCGCTGGCGGCGAGCCAGGTCCGCTCGGGTCCGCCCTCGTCGCCGGTGGGCAGCCCTGCCGACTCGTAGCGGCTCGCCCGCCAGGCGGTGCGCAGTCCGGCGTGCGGGTGGTCCCCGGGCAGCGGCAGTACGGGCTGTTCGGCGCCGTCGGCGCGGCGGTGCAGGTAGATGAGGCTGGTGACGCCGATCGCGGCGGCGGCGAGCACCGCGGACTCCCCCATGGTGTCCCAGGCCCGCAGGTCGACGAGGATCGTCGCGACGACGTCCTTCAGGCCGTGGTGCGCGGTCTCCTCGACCATCGCCGCTCCCGCGCTGTCGGCCCGGCGGTGCCCCGCCATGATCCAGACGACGACGGCGACGGCGGCGCCGCCCGCGAGGGCAACCGGCATCCGCAGCAGGCGCCGCCACCGGCTGAAGTTCTCCTCGAAGCGCACCGGCATCCGGCGCAGCACCAGCACGAAGACGATCATCGAGACGGTCTCCACGCAGAACTGGGTGAGTGCGAGGTCGGGCGCGCCCTGGGCGACGAAGAGCAGCGCGGTGCCGTATCCGGTGAGACCGGCGAAGACGACGGCCTTCATCCGGCGCCGCACGCCCAGGCACAGCAGGGCCGCCGCGCAGGTCAGCAGGGCGACGGCGGCCTGGGCGGGGTGGTCCCACAGGCGCGGGGCGGGCACGTCCGTCCAGGGTTCGTCCGCGACGAGCACGGCGATCTGTCCGGCGAGGACGACGCTCATGGTCGTGACGAGGTACACCGACAGCGAGCCGCGCTGCACGAATCCGGTGCACTGGAGGGCGGTGCGCTCCAGGGCGAGCAGCATCCGTCCGAAGACGAGGTCCGCGGAACGCCAGGCGAGCCGCTGACCGGCCCGGGTGACGGGGCTCGCGGCGAGGAAGAGCAGGACGCCGCCCGCCCAGGCGGCGCCGGACAGGCCGAGGGCGAGGCCCGCCCCGTGCCACAGCGCCAGGTGGTACGGGTGGGCGGGCGCGGGGAACTGCCCGGCGTAGGTGCCCAGCAGTCCCTGGAGCCAGGACACTCCGGGGCCGAGGACGAGGCAGGCGAGGGCGAGCACGGCGGGCGGCGCGAGGAAGGCCGCCGGGACGGGGTGCGCGGTGGTGTCGGGGAGGCCGGGCTTGCGGGCGAAGGCGCCCCACAGGTAGCGCAGGGTGTAGGCGGTGGTCAGGGCCGAGCCCACGACGGCCGCGGCCAGGGCCCAGCGGTCACCGGTGCTCCCGTCCAGGAGCGCCTGGAAGGCGGCCTCCTTGGCACTGAAGCCGAGCAGGGGCGGCACGGCGGCCATGGACGCTCCGGCGAGCACGGCGACGGCGCACACGGCGGGCAGCCGGCGGCCGAGTCCGGAGAGCTTGCGCAGGTCGCGGGTGCCGGTGGCGTGGTCCACGATGCCGGTGACCAGGAAGAGCGGCGCCTTGAACAGGGCGTGGCCGAGGATCATGGCGGTGGCGGCGAGGCCGGTGTCGTGGCGGCCCGCGCCGGTGAGGACGGTGAGGAGGCCGAGCTGGCTGACGGTGCCGTAGGCGAGGACGAGTTTCAGGTCGTGCAGCCGCAGCGCCCGCCAGCCGCCGAGCAGCATCGTGACCGAACCGAGGACGAGCAGGAGCGGGCGCCAGGGCGTGACGTCGGCGAAGGCGGGGGCGAGCCGGGCGACGAGGTACACGCCGGCCTTGACCATCGCGGCGGCGTGCAGGTAGGCGCTGACGGGGGTGGGTGCGGCCATGGCGTTGGGCAGCCAGAGGCTGAAGGGCCAGATCGCGGACTTGGACAGGGCGCCGACGAGGATCAGCACGACCGCCGTGGACAGCGCGGCCGACGGGGCCGGCGGGTCGGCCAGGATCGCCGAGACGCGGTAGGTGCCCGCCTCGTGCCCCAGGAGCAGGAAGCCGACGAGCATGGTCAGTCCGCCGAGCGCGGTGACCGTCAGGGCCTGCAGGGCGCTGCGCCGGTTCCGCTTGTGGTCGCTGGTCTGGCCGATCAGCAGGTAGGAGAAGACGGTCGTCAGTTCCCAGAAGATGTAGAGCAGGACGAGGTCGTCGGCGAGGACGAGCCCGAGCATGGCCCCGGTGAAGGCGAGGAGGTTTCCGGCGAACCTGCCGAGCTGTCGGGAGCGGTCGTCGAAGTAGGAGGCGCAGTAGACCAGCACGAGCGTGCCCACGCCCGCGGCGAGCAGCACCATGAGTTCGGCGAGGGCGTCCAGCCGCAGCGCCCAGTCCACGTGGTAGGTGGGCAGCCAGCGCCACACGGCGGTGTCGGCGCCGCCCGCGGCCGTCGTGCTCCACCGGGTGGCGGCCCAGGCGGTCGCCGCGGCGGGCGGCAGGGCCAGCACGAGGAAGGCTCGGGTCCCGCACCATCTCACCAACGGCGCGGCGAACAGCGCGAGCGCGAAGTGGCAGAGGATGAGCGCGGACACCCGACAGTGATATATCGGGCATCTCGCCTGAGCGTCCAGGCACGCCGCAGGGAGAACAATCGAGGGGCGGTTTCGGATCTCTCCGAAACCGCCCCTCGATCAACGACTGTCTCCAGTCGGGACGACAGGATTTGAACCTGCGACCCCTTGACCCCCAGTCAAGTGCGCTACCAAGCTGCGCCACGTCCCGTTACCCGCCTGACCTGGGGTTTCCCCCGGCCGAACGCGCAGGAAAACCATACCGCACTCGGGCCGGTGGTCGCGCACCGCTTTTCCGGGGCGCGGTCCGCCGGCGCCCGCTCCGGTGACGTCAGCACTTCTGCGCGCGGGACGGCTCGGCCGCGGCGGCCGCGGTCCCGCTCGAGCCCGCGGCGGCCGCGTCCACCCGCACCAGTCCGCGCACCGCCGGTATCAGGAGCAGGGCGGCGCACACGGCGAAGCTGGTGACCCCCGCGACGAGCAGTACCCGGTCGGCGCCGAGGGCGGCGGCGGCCGGACCCGCGAGCGCCTGGCCGACCGGCATCATCGCCAGCGAGCCCGCCACGTCGTAGGCGTGGATGCGGTTGAGGACGTCCGGCGGGACCTGGGTCTGCACGCTGGTCGCCCACATCACGCCCCAGAAGGACATGCCGGCCCCGGCGACGGCGGCGCCGGCCGCCATGGCGGGGACGCCGAGCCCGGCGCCGACGCTCGCGGGGAAGGCGGCGAAGCCGACGAGGGCGATCGCGCCGGCCCGGAGCATGCGCACCGGCCGCAGCCGCAGGGCGAGGAGGCCGCCCACGACGGTTCCCGCGCCCAGGGCGGAGTTGACCAGTCCGTAGGCGCGGGGGCCGTGCTCCCCCACCACCTCGGTGGCGACCAGCGGCACGGTCGGACCCCAGACGGCGATCATGTAGACGCACCAGACGGCTATGACGTTCCACAGCCACCGGCGCGCGAGGAACTCCCGCCACCCCTGGACCAGGTCGGCGCGGAAGGCCTTGCTCCCGCGGCCGGAGACCGCCCGGCTCCCCGGCGCGGGCGGGGGCAGCCGGAGCAGCAGCAGGCACAGGGCGCTGACCGCGTAGGTGGTGGCGTGCGCGGCGAAGACACCGCCCGGTGAGGCGAAGCCGACCAGGAGGCCGGCCACGGCGGGTCCGGCGAGCTGGGCGGCGGACTCGGCGACGCGTATCGCGCCGTTGGCTCCCTGGACGTCGGAGGCGAGCCGGGGCACGGTGCTGGCGACGCCGGGCTGGAAGACGGCGCCCGCGACGCCGTTGGCGAAGCCGATGGCGCAGATCTGCCAGAGCACGACGTGCCCGGAGAAGAAGAGCGCGGCGGCCAGGGCCTGGGTGCCGAGCCGTACCAGGTCGGCGCCGATCATGAGCTTGCGGGTGCTGAAGCGGTCGGCGAGGACTCCGCCGAAGACGACCAGACCGGCGAAGGCGGCGGCCGTCGCGGCCATGGCGAGACCGACCGCGCCCGCCCCGTACCCGTGCTGGAGCAGTCCGGCGGCGAGCGCGACGGGCAGCATGGTGTCGCCGAGGCGGGCCACGGCCCGGGCGGCGAAGAACAGCGCGAAGTCCCGCGACCAGACGGCTCGCGCCGCCGTCGGCCGCAATGACGTACCGGCCATCCCGTGCTCTCCCCTCCCCTTGCGCCCCACCCCTGCGCCCGCCTGCCCTCCCGTGGCACCGTGCGTCCGGCAGCCGGAACCCCCCTCCGGTCCCGGCTGTCACGCACGTCTTCGGATCATGCCACGGGGCACTGACAACGCCCGAGGGGTTTTCAGCCCCCGGCGGGCAGCCCCAGCCGGGGGTGGGCCTCCAGCAGCCTGGTTGGGGCCGCCTGGCGCCAGGAGTCGGCGAGGATGTCGCGCAGCTCGTCCTCGACCTCCAGGGCGGCGAGCCTGGCCCGCACCCAGGCGAACTGGGCCTCGTGCGCGGCGATCCAGAACTTGTCCGGCTCGGCCAGCACCAGTTCGTCGCGCTCCTCCTTCGGGCAGCGCACCGCGAGCGAGGTCTCGTCCTCGGGCAGCGTGGCGAACATCTTCCCCGCGACCCGGAAGGTGGGCATGCTCCAGGCGGTCTTCTCCGTCGTGTCCGGCAGGGACAGGGCGATACGGCGTACGTCTTCTGCGTCCGGCATGACAGGCACGGTAGCCGCCGCCACCGACAATCACCCGGCGGCGGCGTGGGCGCCCACCCGCTCCCCGACCTGCTTGAAGTAGAGCGTCGTCGGCCGCAGTTCCCCGCCCGGGTCCGCCGCGTAGTCCGGGATCGTGCCGGCTCGGGTCCACCCGGCGGACCGGTACAGGTGCTCGGCCGGGCTGCCGGTCTCGGTGTCCAGGTGGAGCAGGGTGATCCCGGCCGCCGCGGCCGCCTCCTCGGCGGTGGCCAGCAGCCGGCGGCCCACTCCCCGGCCGCGGACCGAGCGGGACACCATGAGCTTGACCAGCTCCGCGCGGTGGCGGCTGTTGGGCTTGTCCGGCAGGGCGAGGCTCACCGTCCCGGTCACCCGCTCCCCCTCCCGCGCCACCCAGACGGCGAGCTGCCCGGCGGCCACGGCGGCGGCCCGCCCCCGCCACCAGTGCGCGGCCTCCGCGTGAGTGAGCGGGGCGAGGAAGCCTACGGAGGCGCCGCCCGCGACGGTGTCGGCCAGCAGACCGGCCAGGCCGTCCAGCAGCGCCGTCACCCCGTGCTCGTCGACCCGGTCCACGTTCACTGCAGCACCACCGCCAGCGCGTAGCGGGCACCGCCGGGCCCGGGGCACCGGAACCGCGTCGGCCCCCACACGCGCATCCGCAGGCAGTCACCGGCGGCGAGGTGGTGCTCCACGTCCTGCGCCGTGATCTCCAGGGCCCCTTCCAGGAGCCAGACGTGCTGCTCCAGGCCGGGCACCGGCGGCCGGTCGTAGGCGATGTCGGCGCCCGCCGCGAGCCGTCCCTCGACGAGTTCGCCGCGCAGTCCCGGGTGCGGCGGGGACACCGAGCGGCGTACGAACCCGGCGGGACGGTCCTCCCACACGGGTTGCTCGGCGGCCCGCACCAGCAGCGCGGGTTCCGCCTCGACCTCGCTGAGCAGCCGGGACATGGTCCGTCCGTAGACCGCGCACAGGCGGTTGAGTACGGCGGCGGTGGGGCTGGTCTCGGCCCGCTCGGCCCGGGACAGCGTGGACCGGCTCACCCCGCTGCGCTCCGCCAGCTCTCCCAGCGACCAGCCGCGTTCGGCCCGCAGTTCGGCCAGCCGGGCGGCGAGCCGGGCGTCCACCGGGTCCGCGACGACGTCGTCTTCTCTCATATCCGGGACGCTATCCCGTTGATGAGACGCCCGTGTTACGGAAGGCTCACGCCCGGGCCGCGTCGCCGAGTGCGTCGAGGACCGGGCGGATCAGCGGGTGGTCCTCCGCTCCCCGCCGTACGGCCGCGAAGACGCGGCGGGTGGGCGCCACCCCGTCGACCGGGCGGACGACCACGCCGGTCAGGTCGGTGCCGAGCAGCGCCGAGCGCGGGACGAGCGCCACCCCGGCGTCGGCCGCGGCGAGGGACACCACCGCGCGGAAGTCGTCCGAGGAGTGTTCGAGGCGGGGCTGGAACCCGGCGCTCTCACAGGCCAGCACGACCACGTCGTGGCAAGGGTTGCCCGGGTAGGGGCCGATCCAGGTGTCCTTGGCCAGCTCCGCGAGCGGCACCTCGTCGGCGTCGGCGAGACGGTGGGCGACCGGGACGACCGCGTCGAAGGGCTCGGCGTACAGCGAGACGTGGGTCAGGCGCGGGTCGTCGGCGGGCGGCGCCCCGCGGTACTCGACGGCGACCGCGACGTCGACCTGCCGGTCGAGGACCATCGGCAGGCTGGCGTCGCCCTCGGCGTCCTGGACGCGGACCCGGATGCCGGGGGCCGACTCGGCGAGGCGGGCCAGGGCGGGCGCGACGACGAGGGCGATGCCGGTCGCGAAGGAGGCGACCGTGACCGTACCCGCCTCGCCCGAGCCGTAGGCGGCCAGCTCGGCCTCGGCCCGCTCCAGCTGGGCGAGGACGGCGTTGGTGTGGCTGAGCAGGATCTCGCCGGCCGGGGTCAGCCGTACGCCCTTGGCGCCGCGCTCGACCAGGCGGTGCCCGGTCTCCTGCTCCAGGGCGGCCAGCTGCTGGGAGACCGCGGACGGGGTGAGGTAGAGCGCGGCGGCGGCCGCCGTCACGGTGCGGTGGTCCGCCACCGCTCGCAGGATGTGCAGCCGCCGCGCCTCGATCATGGGATCGATTCTCTCAGGTCACCGGGGCTTTTCAGGCCGCGAGCTGCTCCCGGGCGGCCACGAAGGCGTCCACCGCGCGGTTGACGTCGTCCGTGGAGTGGGCGGCGGACAGCTGGACGCGGATGCGGGCCTTGTCCTGCGGGACGACCGGGTAGGAGAAGCCGATCACGTACACGCCGCGCTCCAGGAGCAGCTCCGCCATGCGGCCCGCCTTCGTCGCGTCGCCGATCATGACGGGCGCGATGGCGTGGTCGCCGGGGAGGATGTCGAAGCCCTCGTCCGTCATCCGGCGGCGGAACAGCGCGGTGTTCTCGGCGAGCCGGACGCGCAGGTCGTCGGCCGACTCCAGCAGGTCGAGCACCTTGAGGGAGGCGGCGGCGATCACCGGGGCGAGGGTGTTGGAGAAGAGGTACGGCCTGGAGCGCTGGCGCAGCAGGGCGACGATCTCGGCGCGGGCCGCGACGTAGCCGCCGGACGCGCCGCCGAGCGCCTTGCCGAGGGTGCCGGTGATGATGTCGACGCGGTCCATGACGCCGTGCAGCTCGGGGGTGCCGCGGCCGCCGGGGCCGACGAAGCCGACGGCGTGCGAGTCGTCGACCATGACCATGGCGTCGTAGCGGTCGGCGAGGTCGCAGATCTCGTCGAGCGGGGCGACGTAGCCGTCCATGGAGAAGACGCCGTCGGTGACGATCAGCTTGCGGCGGGCCTCGCCGGCGGCCTTGAGCTGCGCCTCCAGGTCGGCCATGTCGCGGTTGGCGTAGCGCAGCCGCTTGGCCTTGGACAGCCGGATGCCGTCGATGATGGAGGCGTGGTTGAGGGCGTCGGAGATCACCGCGTCCTCGGGGCCCAGCAGGGTCTCGAAGACGCCGCCGTTGGCGTCGAAGCAGGAGGAGTAGAGGATCGTGTCCTCCTGGCCGAGGAACGCGGAGAGCCGGGCCTCCAGTTCCTTGTGCACCTCCTGGGTGCCGCAGATGAAGCGCACGGACGCCATGCCGTAGCCCCAGCGGTCCAGCGCCTCGTGGGCGGCGGCGACGACCTCGGGGTGGTCGGCGAGACCGAGGTAGTTGTTGGCGCAGAAGTTGAGGACCTCGCCGGGGCGGCCGCCCGCGGTGACGTTGACGGTCGCGGACTGCGGGGTGCCGATGACGCGCTCGGGCTTGTGCAGGCCGGCGGCGCGGATCTCGTCGAGGGTGGCGCGCAGGTCGTCGCGCACGGAGTCGAACATCTCTAAGGCTCCTGGGGATACGGGAGTTGCGGGGGTGGCTTACGCGGTCCAGTCGAGGATGACCTTGCCGCCGCGGCCGCTCGCCGCGTCGGCGAACGCGGCCTCGAAGTCGCGGTGGGAGTAGCGGCCGGTGATCACGGGGGCGAGGTCGAGGCCGCCTTCGAGCAGCACGGACATGGCGTACCAGGTCTCGAACATCTCGCGGCCGTAGATGCCCTTGACGGTGATCATGGAGGTGACGACGCGGGCCCAGTCGACCGGGAACTCCTCGGCGGGCAGGCCGAGCATGGCGATCCGGCCGCCGTGCGTCATGTTGGCGATCATGTCGCGCATGGCCTCGGGACGGCCGGACATCTCCAGGCCGATGTCGAAGCCCTCGCGCAGGCCCAGTTCGCGCTGTCCGTCGGCGATGGTGGCGTCCGAGACGTTCAGGGCGAGGCTGACGCCGACCTTGCGGGCCAGTTCCAGCCGCTCCTCGCTCACGTCCGTGATGACGACGTTGCGGGCGCCGGCGTGCCGGGCCACGGCGGCGGCCATCAGGCCGATCGGTCCGGCGCCGGTGATGAGGACGTCCTCGCCGACCAGCGGGAAGGACAGCGCGGTGTGCACGGCGTTGCCGAACGGGTCGAAGATCGCGGCGACGTCGAGGTCGACGGGGACGCGGTGCACCCAGACGTTGGATGCGGGCAGGGCCACGTACTCGGCGAACGCCCCGTCCCGGCCGACGCCGAGGCCGACGGTGGCGCGGCACAGGTGGCGCCGGCCGGCCAGGCAGTTGCGGCACTTGCCGCAGACCAGGTGGCCCTCGCCGCTGACCCGGTCGCCGGCCTTGATGTCGGTGACGTCGCGCCCGGTGTCGACGACCTCGCCGACGAACTCGTGGCCGACGACGAGCGGGGTGCGGATGGCCTGCTGCGCCCAGCCGTCCCAAGCCCGGATGTGCAGGTCGGTGCCGCAGATGCCGGTGCGCAGCACCTTGATGAGGACGTCACCGGACCCGATGGTGGGCTCCGGGACGTCCGCGAGCCACAGCCCGGGCTCCGCCTTCTCCTTGACCAGCGCCTTCAACGCTACGGCTCCTGACGGGGGTGAGGTCCCGGCCGTGGGCATGCCGAAGCGGCCCGCGTCCGGGGAGGGGAGGGTAATCGCACAGCAATCTGCCGTACGGCACCGTCCCCGGTCCATCGAGCCTTTCTTAAGCCCGGCCGCAGCTTTCCTTCACGCACCCGGCGAGGGTCCGCGTGCGCCCGGCGGGGAGCCTGCCGCCGCTCACAGCGGGAGCCCGTCCTCCGCGCTGCGTTCGATGCGCCGTACGAGGTCGGCCGCCGTCGTCTTGATCGTGGCCAGGCCCGCGGTCCCCCAGGTCCGGGGCTGTACGTCCGCGGCGGACACGGTGCCCAGCACCGTCCCGGTGCTGTCGATGAGCGGGGCGCCCAGGTAGGAGCGGATGCCGAACGCGTCGACGACGGGGTTGCCCGCGAAGCGCGGGTAGTCGCGCACGTCCTCCAGGACCAGCGCCTTGCGCCGGACCACCACGTGGGGGCAGAAGCCGTGGTCGCGCGGCTGGACCCGGCCGAACTCGGGGCTGGTCCCGTCGCCCCGCGTCACCGGCGGGACCTCCGGCACCCGCAGTCCGGCGAAGAACTGCCCGCCCTCCACCAGGAAGTTGACCATCG
Source organism: Streptomyces violaceoruber (assembly GCF_033406955.1). Classification (NCBI taxonomy): domain Bacteria; kingdom Bacillati; phylum Actinomycetota; class Actinomycetes; order Kitasatosporales; family Streptomycetaceae; genus Streptomyces; species Streptomyces violaceoruber. The sequence goes on from NZ_CP137734.1 coordinate 943,500, forward strand.
CGTACGGCGCCTCGGCGAGGGCCGCGAGGTGGGCGGCGAAGGCGTCGAGGGCCGGGTCGGCTCGTTCCGCCAGGCCGAGCCGGCGCAGCCGCCGTACCCGGGTGGGGGCCTCCCGGTCCTCGGGGGTGAGCAGCAGACGTCCGGCCGGGCGCGGCGGGTCGTAGCTCATGGGCGGACTCCGGCGCCGGACCCGGACGTCGGGGCCGGGGTGTGGGCGATGAGGTGGCGTACGAGGGTGAGCAGCGTCTGTACGCCGGAGCTGGAGATCCGGGCGTCGCAGCGCACGATCGGGATCTCGGGGTGCAGGTCCATGGCCGCGCGCACCTCCTCGGGGTCGTAGCGGTAGGAGCCGTCGAACTCGTTGATCGCGACGACGAAGCCGAGTCCGCGTTCCTCGAAGAAGTCGACGGCGGCGAAGGACTCCTCCAGACGGCGGGTGTCCGCGATGATCACCGCCCCGAGGGCGCCCTCGCACAGTTCGTCCCACATGAACCAGAAGCGTTCCTGGCCCGGTGTCCCGAACAGGTACAGGACGTGTTCGGGGTCGAGGGTGAGCCGGCCGAAGTCCATGGCCACGGTCGTTTCGAGTTTGTTCTCGATTCCGTCGAGGTTGTCGGTCGCGGCGCTGACCGTGGTGAGCAGTTCCTCCGTGCTCAGCGGCGCGATCTCGCTGACCGCGCCGACGAAGGTCGTCTTGCCGACGCCGAATCCGCCCGCCACGAGGATCTTCAGGGCGGTGGGGAACGGGTCGGCGCCTTCGCCGTGCGTGTGGTCAGAGCTGTCGTCGTAGTCCATCGAGCACTGCCTCCAGAAGGGCCCGGTCCGTGGGGTGGTGGTGGAACGCGGCGGGGGGTTTGGTGGTCAGCGCGCCGCAGTCGACGAGGTCCGAGAGCAGCACCTTGGTGACCGCCACCGGAAGCCGCAGGTGGGCGGCGAGTTCGGCGACCGGGAGGGGCGCCCGGCACAGGTCGAGTGCCTGTGTGTGCTCGGGTCCGAGGTAGCCGAGGGGGGTCGCCCCGGTGGCCATGACCTGGGACATCAGGTCGAGCGCGACGGTGGGCCGGGTACGGCCGTTGCTGACGGTGAAAGGGCGCACCAGCCGTCCGGCGGCGTCGTCGAGCCAGGGCCCGTCGCCGGCCGCGGCCACCGTCAAGGCCTCATCGCCGGGGGTTCGGCGGTGTGCTGCCGGGGCGCGGTGACCAGGTAGGGGCGGACGCTCTTGACGAGCATCGCCATCTCGTAGCCGAGGACGGCCGCGTCGGCCTCGCGGCCGGCCAGCACGGCGAGGCAGGTGCCGGAGCCCGCGGTGGTGACGAAGAGCAGGGTCGAGGCGAGTTCGACGACGACCTGCCGCACGTCCCCGCCGTCGCCGAAGCGGACGCCGGCGCTGCGGCCGAGGGAGTACAGGCCGGAGGCCAGGGCCGCCATGTGGTCGGCGCTGTCGGCGTCGAGTCCGTGGACGGACTTCACCAGTCCGTCGGCGGACAGGAGCACCGCGCTGCTGGTGTGCGGCACGCGCTGGACGAGGCCGCTCATCAGCCAGTCGAGGTCGGACACTTGGCCGGTCGGCGCATCGCTCGCCATGGTGGATCGACTCCTTGGGGTACGAAGGTCTGCGGGAGCGCGGGTCAGGGGGGTGGGGGTGGTCGCGGGGGTAGTGGTCGTGAGGGCGGGGGCGTGCGGGGAGGCGGGGGTCGTCGTGGGGGTGGGGGTCGTCATTCGGCCGTCCCGCCCGGGTCGCCCTGGGCCGGTGTCAGGGGCGCTGGTTCGCTGTGCTGCTGGGCCTCCGCGAGGCCGACGCCGCGCTGGAAGGCCGCCATCAGGCCCGGGTCGTGCCCGGTGTACGGCTCGGGGTCCTGGCGGGGCGCGGGGCCGCCGCGCAACTGGGGCACGATGTGCTCCTGGGCACGGCGGCGCGGCAGTTGGGGCTTCCCCATGGTGCCGCGCACCGCGCTGAGCCGCGGGACGGGCGGGGTGTTCGCGTGTTCGGCGAGGACGCCCCGGTCCTCGGGCCGTACTCCGGGCACGGCGGCGGCCGGGGTGGCGCGGTTCCGGTGCGTGCCGCGCACGGGCAGCGGCACGGGTTCACCGACGCCCCTGCGGGCCTCGACCGGGCCGGGCGCCTCGGATGCGGGGACGGGGGCGGGCCCGGGCGGGACGGGGGCCGGGACAACCGGAGCCGGTACAACGGGAGCCGGTACAACCGGAGCGGGTACTGCCGGAGCGGGTGCTCCCGGAGCCGACGTGTCGAAGGCCGGGGCGCCGAAGTCCCGTGCGTCCAGCGACGGTACGTGCGCCGTGGCGGACACCTCCGGAGCCTGCGGCACCGCGGGCGGCACGGCCCGCGGCTGCTGCCGGGGCGACGCCGCGGTCACCGGTCCGGCAGGGGTGACCGTGGCCGGGTGGGCGGCACTCCCGGGCAGCGCACCCGGCTCGGTGCCCAGCAGCGCCTGCGGCACGACCAGGACGGCCTGGACGCCGCCGTAGATGTTGGTCTGGAGCCGCACGGTGATCCCGTGCCGCTTGGCGAGCTGGGAGACGACGAACAGTCCGATGCGCCCGTCCGCGAGCAGGCGGGCGACGTTGACCTGGTCGGGGTCGGCGAGCAGGGCGTTCATGCGGTCCTGCTCACCGACGGGCATGCCCAGTCCGCGGTCCTCGACCTCGACGGCGAGGCCCGAGGTGACGAGGTTGGCGCGCATCAGCACCTGGGTCTGCGGCGCGGAGAACAGGGTGGCGTTCTCGACGAGTTCGGCCAGCAGGTGGATGACGTCGGCGACCGCGTGGCCGCGCAGGGTGCCGTCGATCGGCGGGACCAGCCGGACCCGGGAGTACTGCTCGACCTCGGCGATGGCCGAGCGCAGCACCTCGGTCATGTCGACCGGGTTGCTCCACTGGCGGCGGGAGACGGCACCGCCGAGCACCGCGAGGTTCTCGGCGTGGCGCCGGATGCGGGTGGCGAGGTGGTCGACGTGGAAGAGGCCCTTGAGGAGGTCGGGGTCCTCGATCTCGTTCTCCAGCTCGTCCAGGATGGAGATCTCCCGGTGCACCAGGGACTGCAGGCGCCGCGCGAGGTTGACGAAGACCTCGAGCTTCTGTTCGCTGCCCGCCTGGCTGGAGAGCTGGGCGGCGCGGACGACGGCGGTGACGGCGCCGTCGTGGGCGCGGGAGAGGTCGGCGGCGAGCAGTTCGAAGTCGTCGGCGTCGTCCGGCGGTCCGCCGCGCGGGGTGCGCGGGGCCGGGGACTCGCCCCGGCGCAGCGCCTCCACGACGGCGCGCAGGTCGCCCTCCTGGCGCGCGGTGTTGCGGCGCAGTGCGCCGACACGGTCGTGCACGGACCGCGCGGCGCGGTCGGCGGCGACGGCCGCGATGACGACGGCCGCGACGGTCACCGAGAGCGCCCCGGCGAGTACGGCCCACAGGACGGGGCCGGGCCGGATGCCGGTGGACCGGACGGTGAAGAGGACGACCGCGCAGGCGCTGAGGGCGACCGCGACCGGTGGCAGGACGGCGAGCCTCAGGAGTTGGGGCCGTATGTGGGTCTCGGGCAGCGCGGTGGTGGTACGCGGGGCCGGCCGGCCGTGCCGTCCGCCCTCGCGGCGGTCTGCTCGCGCGGCCGGGGCGCGGAGGTGAGACATCGGTGTCCTCGTACTGGTCCGTGTACTGGTCCGTCGGCCCTACGTCGCCCGACGGACACTGACAGTAGTCGGCTGCCCCTCATGTGCGGTGGGCAGTTGCCAAAGTCCCTCGGACAACGTCCCGCTCTGGTATGAGGCCTCGTACGACAGACCGATAAGCCGGATACGCAACCGTTCCGGCATGGCCGCGAAGCAGTCGGACTCGATCAGAAACGGTCACCGTCGGTGACGGTCTACGGGGAGCCGGAGGTACCCCGTCGCGCGATCAGGGACCGCGCGGCCCGCCGCGCGGCCTCCGGGTCGAAGCGGTCCGCGTGCCGGGTCGTCCGCGTGGCGCCACAGGGGCACGGAGCCTGAGCGGGGCCGCAGCAGGCCGGGTGTGGTCCACAGCCAGAGCCCGAACGCCCCCTCGACGTGCCGCAAGTTCCTGCGCAGGGCGAGCCCGGCCAGGCCGACACCGACCGCCACCCAGGGCCGGTCGGGGGCGAACTGGGCGACGCTCACGACGACCCGCCGCGCCGGTGCGCCTGGCGCCGGGCCGTTCTGTCAGGGCGCGAACCAGGCGGTGGACGTCACGGCGGCTTCCTCCCGGGAGACGGAGTTGTACCTGCGGGGCGCACATACGTGCACCATGCCCAGGTTCTCGTCGGCCGCGATGCGGCCCGGCGAGTATCGACGAACCCATTGACGCCCCCACGCCCCCGTGAAACAAGTATATGGATTTTATATCTTCGACTCGCTGGGGGCCCGATGACCGACACCACCCCGGACGCCGCACCCCGTGCCACGACGTTCACCACCCGCTCCCCGGCGACCGGCGAACCTCTCGCCGAGCATCCGGTCGACGGCCCCGAGGAGGTCGCCCGGGCCGTGGCGCGGGCCCGGCGGGCGCAGGAGGGCTGGGCCGCGCTGCCCGCGGCCCGGCGCCGGGAGCGATTGCTGCGCTGGAAACGGCTGCTCGCCCGCGAGTTGGGCACCGTCGCCCGGACCGTCGCCGAGGAGACCGGCAAGCCGGCCGGTGACGCCGGACTGGAGGTCGTCCTCACTCTGGAGCACCTCGGGTGGGCCGCGCGCAACGCCGACCGCGTGCTGCGCCGGCGGCGGGTGCGCACCGGGCTGTTCACGGTCCACCAACGGGCCTCGCTGGTGCACCGGCCGCTGGGGGTGGTCGGCGTGATCGGCCCGTGGAACTACCCCTGCTACACCCCGATGGGCTCCGTCGGGTACGCCCTGGCGGCGGGCAACGCGGTGGTCCTCAAGCCGTCCGAACTGACCCCGGCCACCGGTCTCCTGCTCGCCGCACTGTTCGACGAGGCGGTGCCCGCGCACGCCGGGCTGTTCACCGTCGTCACCGGTGCCGCGGCCACCGGGGAGGCGCTGGTCCGCTCCGGGGTCGACAAGCTGGCGTTCACCGGGTCGCCCGGGACGGCGCGCAAGGTGATGGAGGTCTGCGCCGAGACGCTGACCCCGTTCCTCGCCGAGTGCGGCGGCAAGGACGCCGTGATCGTCACCGCGGACGCGGACCTGGACGCCGCCGCAGACGCGATCGTGTGGGGCGCGTTCGGCAACGCCGGGCAGACCTGCGCGGGAGTGGAGCGCGTCTACGCCGTGCGCGAGGTCCACGAGGCGCTGTGCGAGCGGGTGGTGCGGCGCGCCGGCGCGCTGCGGCCCGGCTCCGGCGGGGACGCGCACTACGGTCCGATGACCCTGCCGGGCCAGCTGGAGACCGTGGCACGGCATGTGACCGAGGCGGTGTCGTCGGGCGCGCGGGCCCTGCTGGGCGGCCCCGAGTCGGTCCGGGCGCCCTACGTCGCGCCCGTCGTGCTGACCGGCGCGCCGGCGGACTCGGCGGCGATGACGGAGGAGACCTTCGGCCCGGTCGTCGCCGTCGACGCGGTGGCCGACGTGGACGAGGCGGTGGCCCGCGCCAACGACTCCCGGTACGCCCTGGGGGCCGCGGTGTTCTGCGGCAGCCGGCGCACCGGGGCCGCGATCGCGGCCCGGCTGCACGCGGGGGCGGTGTCGGTGAACTCGGTGCTGGGTTTCGCGGCCGTGCCGGCGCTGCCGTTCGGCGGCTCGCGGGACTCCGGGTTCGGGCGGATCCACGGTGCGGAGGGGCTGCGGGCGTTCACGGCGGTGCAGTCGACGACCGTGCAGCGCTTCGCCCCGCCGATCGCACTGACCTCCTTCGAGGTGTCGGCCGCCGCCCGGGAGCGTGCGGTGCGGCTGGCCCGGTCACTGCACCTGCGGCACTGAACCGCCGGCCGGTGCACGACCGTTCAGGCGTTGAGGAGCGGGGCCAGGTAACGGCGGGCGAAGGCGCGGGCCTGGTCCTCGTCGTCCATCTCGATGCAGCTGGCCGGGTTGAGCAGGAAGGAGACGGCCACCCGCACCATGAGTTCGGCGACGGGCCGCGGGTCGTCGCCGGGCCGGCCCTCGGCCTGCTGCGCCCGGCGCAGGTGGCCCGTCAGGTAGTCGACGGTGGCGGCGAGCGAGGACCCGCCGTGCACGGTCAGGTACGGCAGCACCACCTCGGGCTCCAGCCGCAGCAGTCCTCCGAAGAGGGGGTGGGCGCGGGTGTGGCGCAGGGCGACCACGAACCCCTCGACGACCCGTTCCTCCATGGTCGGCAGCGCGGCCACCGCTTGGTCCAGTCGCTGGAAGAACCGGCTGTTCTCGCGCAGCAGGGTCTGCTCGACCAGCGCGTCCTTGGTCCCGAAGCGCCGGTAGACGGTGACGCGGGAGACACCGGCCCGTTTGGCGACGTCGTCCATGGAGGAACGGCGCAGGCCGAAGACGGTGAACTGCTCCAGCGCCGCGTCGAGGATGCGTCGCGCCGTCGGGTCCTCCGTCTCGGTCTTCGCGGCCGTGGTCACGAAGCGGCACCTCCGTCCCGGGCGATCGAGAAACAACTGCCACCACTTTGTCACACGAATTCTGGAGGACCTGATGGGAAGTCGTCTCACCGAAGAGCAGTCCGCGTTCGTCGCGGCCGTCGCAGACTTCGCCAAGCGCGAGTGCGGCACCCGGCAGCAGCGCGACGCGCTGACGGGCGACGGCCGCGGGGCGCACCACCCCGGGCTGTACGGCAGGCTCGCCGAACTGGGCTGGCTCGGAGTGTGCCTGCCCGAGGAGTACGGAGGTGCCGGCGGCGGGCTGGCCGACGCCTGCCTCTTCCTGGAGGAGACCTCTTACGGCATGGTCCCGGCCGGCGGTTTCATCACCACCGTCATCGCCGCCAAGGCCTACGAGCGGTTCGGCACCGAAAAGCAGCGGCACGAGGTGCTGTCCGGCGTCGTGCGCGGCGACGTCCTGTCCATCGCCATGTCCGAGCCGGAGGCAGGTTCGGACGTCGGCGCGCTGCGCTGCCGGGCCCGGCGGGCGGCCGACGGGACGTGGCTGATCGACGGGCAGAAGACCTGGATATCCAACGCCCACTGCGCGCGGAGCATCCTGCTGGTGGCCCGCACCGGCGAGGACAAGCACGGCGGACTGACCATGTTCCACCTGCCCGCCGACACCCCGGGCGTGGAGGTGCGGGGCATCGACACCATGGGCGGCCGAGAGGTCAACGACGTGTTCCTGACCGGCGTCCGGCTGCCCGCCGACGCCGTGGTGGGACAGGTCGACGACGGCTGGCGGCAGCTGATGGCCGGGCTCAACCACGAGCGGCTCTTCCTCGCCTCGAACATGCTGGGCCTGGCCCGCCGCGCCTTCGACGACGCGCTCGGCTACGTCCGCGAGCGCGAGCAGTTCGGCCGTCCCGTCGGGTCCTTCCAGGCGCTGCGGCACCGGGTGGCCGACCTCGCCACCGAGATCGAGTGCACCCGGCTGCTGGTGCGCGAGGTGGCCCTGGACTGCGATGCCCAGCCCGACCGCCTGTTCCCGAGGGAGGCGTCGATGGCCAAGCTGAAGGCCACGGAGGTCGCCAAGCGGGCGGCCCTGGAGGGCATGCAGATGATGGGCGGCTACGGCTACACGACCGAGTTCGACATGGAGCGCCACCTGCGGGCCGCGGTCGTCTCCACGGTCTACGGCGGAACCAGCGAGATCCAGCGGGACGTGATCGGCAAGACGTACGGCCTCTGAGCCGGCCGGTGAACGAGCGGCGCCGCCCGCCCCGGTGGGGGGGCGGGCGGCGCCGTCGGTCCCGGCAGCCGAGTCCGTGCTCAGTCCCCGTACAGCCCGGCCAGCGCCTCGGCGTACTTGTCCCGGATCACCCGGCGCCGCATCTTCAGCGAGGGTGTCAGCTCGCCGGTCGCCGGGCCCCATTCCCCGGCCAGCAGCTCGTACCGCTTCACCTGCTCGGTACGGCTGAGCCGGGAGTTGGCGGCGGCCACCGCCCGGTCCACCTCGGCCCGCACGGCCGGGTGCGCCACCAGCCCGGCCACCGTGCCGTCCGCCACGACGCCGTGGGCCGCGGCCCAGGCCGGGGCGGCCTCCGCGTCCAGCACCAGCAGGGCGACCAGGTAGGAGCGCCGGTCTCCGTGGACCAGGGCCTGACCGATCAGCGGGTGTTCCTTGAGCGCGTTCTCCACCAGGGCCGGAGAGACGTTCTTGCCGGTCGAGGTGATGATCATCTCCTTCTTCCGGTCGGTGAGCCAGAGGTAGCCGTCGTCGTCCGTCCGCCCGATGTCGCCGGTGGCCAGCCAGCCGTCGGCGTCCAGGGCCGAGCGCACCGATCCGTCCGGCCTGAGGTAGCCGGAGAAGACGGACTCGCCCCGCACCTCGATCTCGCCGTCCGCGGCGAGCCGGACCTCGACGGACTCCACGGGGCGTCCCACCGAACCGATGCGGAATCCGGTGCGGGGGCTGTTGGTGGTGGCCACGCCGGTGGTCTCGGTCAGCCCCCAGGCATCCATGATCACGACACCGAACCCGGCCCAGAAGTGGACCACGTCGACGGGCATCGGCGCCGAGGCGCTGGCCGCCCAGGTCACCCGGTCGAGCCCGCCCGCCGCCAGCAGCGGCAACAGGACCTCCTCGCGGGCACGGGCGTAGCGCTCCTCCAGCTCGGCGGGCGGCGACTCGCCCCGCTCGCGGTACCCGACGTGCTCGCGGGCCACCGCGGACGCCGCGTCGATGACCTCCCGCTGCTCGGCCGGCATCAGGGAGAGGACGGCCCGCACGGCGGCGCACAGCTTCTCCCAGATTCGCGGCACGCCGAAGAACTGCGCGGGACGCACCTTGCGCACGACCGTGCCCACGGCGGCGGGGTCGGCGCAGAGGTAGACGTGCGAGGCCCGGTGACAGGGCAGGTAGATGCCGAGCATCCGCTCCGCGATGTGGGCGAACGGCAGGTAGCAGATGTGCTCCACGTGCGGCGGCAGCTCCACCACCGCGTCCAGCGCGAGGGCGTTGGCCAGCACCTGGCGGTGGGTCAAAACTACGCCCTTGGGCTCGCCCGTGGTGCCGGAGGTGTAGACGACGGTCAGCGGGTCCTCGGGGCGGGCGGCGTCCAGTTCCTCGGCGAACCGCTCCGCTGCCGGCTCCCGCAGGAGCGCGGCGTACTGGACGTGGCCGCCCTCGGCGCCGGGCTCGGCGAGCACCAGCCGCTCCAGCGGCGTATCGGCGTCGGTCAGGAGCGGCTCCCACAGCTGGGCCTGGTCCGCCCCCTCCACCACCGCGACCCGAGCCCGGCAGTTGCGGGCGATGTGGGTGATCTGCTCGGGGGCCGCGGTGCCGTAGACGCTGACCGGGACCGCACCGAGGCGGACCAGCGCCAGGTCGGACAGCCAGTGCTCGGGCCGGTTGGCCATCATCATCAGCACATGGTCGCCGCGGCCGACGCCGAGTCCCGCGTAACCGGCGGCAAGGCGCTCGGTGTGCTCGTGGATCTCCGCCCAGGTGAGCGTCGTCCAGTCGCCGTTCCCGTCTCCCTCCGGCGGCTGCCAGGACAGAGCGGGCAGTCGCGGGTGGTCACGGGCGTTGCGGGCCAGCAGCCGCGGGAGCGTGCGCCGGGCCGACGCGTCGGGCGGTTCGCCGGCAGTACGGGGCTCTGGAGTCATCGGGGCCTCCTTGCGGGTGGGTGGGAAACGCCGGAGTCAGAAGTCCGCGAAGGTCTCACCGCGTTCCGCCTTGCGCAGCAGCAGCGGAGGCGGGGTGAAGCGCTCGCCGTAGCGGTCGGCCAGCTCGCGGGCGCGGGCGACGAAACCGGGCAGGCCCGCACCTGCCCCGGCGCCGCCGTCGTATCCGTTGATGTACTGGAGGACGCCGCCGGTCCAGCCGGGGAAGCCGATGCCGAAGATCGAGCCGATGTTGGCGTCGGCGACGGAGGTCAGCACCCCCTCCTCCAGGAGCCGGACGGTGTCCAGCGCCTCCGAGAACAGCATCCTCTCCCGCATGTCGGCGAACGGGATCTCGTACCCCGGCTTCGTGAAGTGCTCACGCAGCCCCGGCCACAGCCCGGCCCGCCTGCCGTCCTCGCCGTACTCGTAGAACCCGGCGCCGCCACTGCGTCCGGGGCGCTCGAACTCGTCGATCATGCGGTCGACGATGTGGTCCACGGGGTGCGGCTCCCAAGTCCTCCCGGCCTCCTGGACGGCCCGCTTCGTCTCCTCGCGGATCTTGCGGGGGAGGGTGAGGGTCAGCTCGTCCATCAGGGACAGCACCTTGGCCGGGTAACCCGCCTGGGCCGCCGCCTGCTCCACCGAGGCGGGCTCGATGCCCTCCCCCACCATCGCCACACCCTCGTTGATGAAGTGGCCGATGACCCGGGAGGTGAAGAAGCCCCGCGAGTCGTTGACCACGATCGGCGTCTTGCCGATCTGCCGGACCAGGTCGAACGCCCGGGCCAGGGCCTCGTCCCCGGTCCGCTCGCCCTTGATGATCTCCACCAGCGGCATCCTGTCCACGGGTGAGAAGAAGTGCAGCCCGATGAAGTCGCCCTGCCGCTCCACCCCCTCGGCCAGCGCCGTGATCGGCAGCGTGGAGGTGTTCGAGCACAGCAGCGCGTCGGGGGCGACGACGTGCTCGATCTCCTGGAACACCTTGTGCTTGAGCGAAGTGTCCTCGAACACCGCCTCGATCACCGCGTCACACCCCGCCAGATCGGCCGCCTCGGCCGTCGGCGTGATCCGCGCCAGCAGCGCGTCCGCCTTCTCCTGACTCGTACGGCCCTTCGCGACGGCCTTGGCGCACAGCTTCTCCGAATACGCCTTGCCCTTGAGCGCCGACTCCAGGGAGACGTCCTTCAGCACCACGTCGATGCCCGCACGCGCACACGAGTAGGCGATACCCGCACCCATCATCCCCGCACCCAGCACGGCCACCTTGGCGACCTTCCCCGGCTCGACACCCTTCGGACGGTTGGCACCGGAATTGACCGCCTGCAGGTCGAAGAAGAACGCCTGGATCATGTTCTTGGTGGTCTGACCGGTGACGAGTTCCGTCAGGTACCGGGCCTCCACGACGAAGGCCGTGTCCAGGTCGACCTGGGCCGTCTCCACGGCCGCGGCGAGGATGTTGCGCGGGGCCGGGCCCGGGGCGCCACCGGTCCGCTTCCTGAGCAGCGCGGGAAGGGCGGAGAGCTGGGCGGCGAGCTTCGGGTGCGAGGGCGTACCGCCGGGGATGCGGTGGCCGGGCCGGTCCCAGGGCTGGGCGGACTCCGGATGGGCGGCCACGAACGCCCGTGCCTTGGCGAGGAGTTCGTCCGGGTCGGCGGCGACCTCGTCGACCAGTCCGGCTTCCAGGGCGTCGACCGGCCCGTACTGGGTGCCCTCCAGGAGGACGGTCCGCAGCGCGTCCACGACGCCGAACATCCGGACGGTGCGGGTCACTCCCCCGCCGCCCGGCAACAGGCCCAGGGTGACTTCGGGGAGCCCCACCCGGGCGGCCGGGGTGTCGAGGACCACGCGGTGGTGGCAGGCCAACGCGATCTCGTAACCGCCGCCGAGGGCGGCGCCGTTGATCGCGGCGACGACGGGCCTGCCCAGGGTCTCCAGGGCGCGCAGCGAGCGCTTGACGCGCATGCCCGCCTCGAAGGACTGCTGTGCGGTCGCCGGGGTGACGGAGATCAGGTCGCGCAGGTCGCCGCCGGCGAAGAAGCTCCTCTTGGCCGAGGTGACGACGACGCCGCGGATGTCGTCACGGCGTTCCACGAGCCGCTGCGCGACGGCGTCGAGCGAGTCGATGAACGCGGCGTTCATGGTGTTGGCGGACTGGCCCGGATCGTCCAGGACGAGGGTGACGACGCCGTCCTCGGACTCCTCCCAGCGGATGGTGGAGGGCCGTGCGGTGGTGTCCATGACTGATGTCTCCAGTGAGGTCTCGGGCGGCGGCAGCACGGGTCAGACGCGCTCGACGATGGTGGCGATGCCCATGCCGCCGCCCACGCACAGGGTGGCGAGGCCGTAGCGCTTGTCCTGGCGCTCCAGTTCGTCGACGAGGGTGCCGAGGATCATCGCGCCGGTGGCGCCAAGGGGGTGACCGAGCGCGATCGCCCCGCCGTTGACGTTGACCTTGTCCAGCGACAGGCCCATGTCCTTCACGAAGCGCAGGACCACCGCCGCGAACGCCTCGTTGATCTCGACCAGGTCGATGTCCTCGATGCTCAGCCCGGCCCTGGCCAGCGCCTTGCGGGTGGCCGGGGCGGGGCCGGTGAGCATGATGGTCGGGTCGGCACCCGATACGGCGGCGGAGACGATCCGGGCGCGCGGCCGCAGACCGTAGCGGTCACCGACCTCCTCGGAACCGACGGCGACCAGGGAGGCGCCGTCGGCGATGCCGGAGGAGTTGCCCGCGTGGTGAACGTGGTCGATCCTCTCCACCCAGTGGTACTTCTGCAGCGCCACCGCGTCGAACCCGCCCAGCTCACCGATGTCCGCGAAGGACGGCTTCAGCCCGGCCAGGCTCTCGGCGGTGGTGCCGGGCCGCATGTGCTCGTCCCGGTCCAGGACCACCAGCCCGCTCCGGTCCACGACGGGGACGACCGACCGGTCGAAGCGCCCGTCCTTCCACGCGGTCGCCGCGCGCTCCTGGGACAGCGCCGCGTACTCGTCCACATCGCGGCACGAGAAGCCCTCGATGGTCGCGATCAGGTCGGCGCCGATCCCCTGCGGGACGAAGCCGGTGTCGTGGTTGGTGCGCGGGTCCAGCGCCCAGGCCCCGCCGTCGCTGCCCATCGGGACGCGGGACATGGACTCGACGCCGCCCGCGAGGACCAGGTCCTCCCACCCGGAGCGCACCTTCACAGCCGCCATGTTGACGGCTTCCAGGCCCGAGGCACAGAAGCGGTTCTCCTGCACACCGGCCACCGTGTCCGGCAACCCGGCCGCGATCGCCGCGATGCGGGCGATGTCCGAGCCCTGGTCGCCGACCGGGCCGACGACACCGAGCACGATGTCGTCCACCGCCGCCGAGTCCAGACCCGGGAACCGGGCGCGGATCTCCCGGATGAGACCGACGACCAGGTCGACGGACTTCGTGCCGTGCAGGGCGCCGTTCGCCTTGCCGCGTCCGCGCGGGGTGCGGATCGCGTCGTACACGTACGCTTCGGTGCTCACCTCGGGGGCCTCCCAGTGGGTGTGTGGCGGCCCGCGGTCGCGGCGCGGGCAACGGTGGGGACGGTCGGCGGCTCAACCCAGGAGGGAGCGGCCGATGATCTCCTTCATGATCTCGGTGGTGCCGCCGTAGATGGTCTGGATGCGCCCGTCGAGGAACGCCCGCGCCACCCGGTACTCGCTCATGTAGCCGTAGCCGCCGTGCAGCTGCAGACAGCGGTCGGCGACCCGCTTCTGGAGTTCGGTGGCCCACCACTTGGCCATCGAGGCGTGCACGGGATCGAGCCGGCCCGCGACGTGCTCGGTGACACAGCGGTCCAGGAAGGTGCGGGTGACCGCCGCCTCGGTGGCCATCTCGGCGATCTCGAAGCGGACGTGCTGGAGTTTGGCCAGCGGCCGGCCGAAGGCCTCGCGCTCCTTCACGTAGCGCGTGGTGATGTCGAGGATCTCCTCGGTCGCCGCCGCGGCGCCGACCGCGATGGCCAGACGCTCCTGGGCGAGGTTGCCCATCAGGTAGGTGAAGGCGCGGTTCTCCTCGCCGAGCAGGTTCTCCTTGGGGACGCGTACGTCGTTGAAGAACAGCTCGGCGGTGTCCTGGGCCTGCTGGCCGATCTTGGCGAGGTTGCGGCCTCGTTCGAAGCCGTCCGCGCCGCGTTCGACGACGAGCAGGCTCTGCCCGGCACTGCCGCCCTCGGGCGTGGTGCGGGCGACCACCACGACGAGGTCGGCGAGGATGCCGTTGGAGATGAAGGTCTTCGAGCCGTTGAGCAGGTAGTGGTCGCCGCGGTCGGTGGCCGTGGTGCGGATGCCCTGGAGGTCGGAACCGGCTCCGGGTTCGGTCATGGCGATGGCGGTGACGATGTCGCCGGAGACGAAGCCGGGCAGCCAGCGCCGCTTCTGTTCCTCGGTGGCGAGCCGGGTGAGGTACGGGCCGACGATGTCGTTGTGCAGGCTCAGGGCCAGTCCGGAGGCTCCGGCGCGGGCGAACTCCTCGATGAGGACGGCGCTGTAGCGGAAGTCGTCGCTGCCACCACCGCCGTACTCCTGGTCGACGGCCGGACCCAGCAGGCCCTGGCGGCCCGCCGAGTACCAGACTTCGCGGTCGACGACGCCGTTGCGTTCCCAGCGTTGGTGGTGCGGCGCCACCTCCTTGGCGAGGAAGGCGCGCACGGTGTCGCGGAAGGCCTCGTGATCGGGGCCGTACAGGTCTCGTCGGAAGGTCACAGCCATCCCCTCACTCGCTCGATCAGCCGGGCGGGGTCCGCTCCGACGGGCGTGACGTTGAGCATCGTCACGCCCGACTCGCGGAACGCCTCGACGCGTTCGCGGACGTGGCCCTCGGGGCCGGCCAGGCAGATCCGCGCCAGCAGTTCGGCGGGGACGGCGGTCTCCGCCTCCTTCCTGCGGCCCGCGAGGTAGTGCTCCTGGATGGCGGCCGCGGCGGCCTCGTAGCCGTAGGAGCAGATCAGGTCGTGGTAGAAGTTGCGGCCCGGGGCGCCCATGCCGCCTACGTACAGGGCGACGGTGGGGCGCATCAGGTCGTGGACCGCTTCGGCGTCGTCGTCGACGGCGAGCAGGCCGCCCGCCACGACCGCCAGCGGTCCGAGCGCGGGATCGCGCTTGGCGGCGCCCTCGGCCAGGGACGGACCCCACACCTGCGCGGCGTGTTCCGGCGCGTAGAGGAACGGCAGCCAGCCGTCGGCCAGTTCGGCGGTCATCCGGACGTTGGCCGGGCCGAGTGCGGCGACGTACACGGGGATGGTGTCGCGCACCGGGTGGGTGAGCAGCTTGAGGGGTTTGCCGAGCGTGCCGCCCTTCTCGGGTGGCAGGGGCAGATCGGTGATGCCGCGGTGCTCGATCACCTCGCGTCGCCAGATCCGCCGCGACAGCTCGATGACCTCGCGGGTGCGGCCCAGCGGGCGGTCGTAGCGGCGGCCGTGCCAGCCCTCGACGACCTGCGGCCCGGAGGCGCCGATGCCGAGGAGGGCCCGGCCGCCGGTGAGGGCGTCGAGTCCGGCGGCGGTCTGGGCGATCAGGGCGGGGCTGCGCGAGTAGACGTTCAGGACGGCCGAACCGATGCGCATGCGCTCGGTCCTGGCGGCCAGGTATCCCATGATCGTCGGTGAGTCGAAGCCGTACGCCTCGGCCACCCAGACGGCGTCGAGTCCGGCGGACTCCAGGGCGGCCGCCCGGTCCACGGCCGTCCGCGGGTCGCCCGTGTACTTCAGCGGTGAGGACAGTTCCATCAGCTGCGGTCCTTCGGGGGTTCGATCAGGTGGGGCAGGCCCCAGTCCCGGGCCACGTCGGCGGTGTGCGCGCCGGGTACGGCGGGCGGCAGGCGCAGGGTGCCGGGGGTGGCGGAGAAGCGGGGCGCGGGTGCGGGCTGGGTGACGCCGTGCGCCTCGGTGTAGGTGCCGCGGCCGGTCAGGTGCGGATGGTCCGCCGCCTCTCGCAGGGAGAGGACGGGGGCCACGCACGCGTCGGTGCCCTCGAAGACGGCCGTCCACTCCTCCCGGGAGGCGGTCTTGAAGCGTGCGGTGAACAGGGCTTGGAGCTCGGGCCAGTTGCGCGGGTCGGAGCGGTCCGGCAGGGCGTCCCCGGACAGGCCCAGCAGGGTGACGAAGGTGGTGTAGAAGGGCGGTTCCAGGGCGCCGACCGCCATCCAGCCGCCGTCGCCGGTCTCGTACACGCGGTAGTACGGGCAGCCTCCGTCGAGGAGGTTGGTCCCGCGGTCCTCGCGCCAGGTCCCCGCGGCGAGCATGCCCCAGAAGAGCGCGGTGAGGTGGGCCGTGCCGTCGACGATGGCCGCGTCCACCACCTGGCCGCGGCCGGTGGTGCGGGCGGTGAGCAGCGCGGCCAGGACGCCGGTGGTGAGGTAGAGGGAGCCGCCCGCGTAGTCGCCGAGCAGGTTGGCGGGGACGGCGGGCGGTCCGTCCGGTGCCCCGAGCATGGAGAGGGCGCCGGCCGTGGCGATGTAGCCGATGTCGTGTCCGGCCCGGGGCGCGAGCGGCCCCCGCTGGCCCCAGCCGGTCATCCGGCCGTACACCAGGGCGGGGTTGGCGGCCATGCACTCCTCGGGGCCGACCCCGAGCCGCTCCGCGACCCCGGGGCGGTATCCCTCCACCAGGATGTCGGCGCGTGCGGCCAGGGCCCGTACGGTCTCCGGTCCGCCGGGTGACTTGAGGTCGACCAGGACCGAGCGCTTGTTGCGGTTGGTCACGTCGTGGGCGGGGTCGCCGGCGAGGGGGCCGGGGGCGGGGCGGTCGACGCGCACCACGTCGGCGCCGAGGTCGCCGAGCAGCATCGCGGCGAACGGGCCGGGTCCGATACCGGCCAGCTCGAGAACGCGCACGCCGTCCAGCGGACCGGCGCAGGCCCGGGCGGGGGGATCAGGGGGGCGGTGGCTCATGGGTTCCTCTCTCGGGGCGCGGGGGGACTCGCCACCGCACGACCGGGACCTTACTGAGCGTTCGCTAAGAACGTAGAAGCGTCCCGTCGATCGGTCAACGCCCTGAACCACAGGACTTCGCCCGGTACTTGACGGCCGAAGGGGGCGGAGTCGCACACTTGCCCCGTGGATCCGCCGCTCCTCTCCCGCGATCGCTTATCGATCGCTAAGCTCCCGGGGAAGGCACTGATTCCGAGGAGACGTTGTTGAGCACCGAGCAGAGCCAGGACAGCACGGCCACGGCGCGGCACTGGCGTTCCTACGGACCGCTGGATCTGCACCCGATCCTGGTTCACGCCATGGAGGCCTTCAACGAGCACGGCTACCACGGCACTTCGGTCCGCAACATCGCCGGCCGGGTCGGCGTCACCGTGCCCGCGCTGTACTACCACTACGAGAACAAGCAGGCCCTGCTGGCCACCTTGCTGGAGACGTCCATCAAGGACGTCCTGGACCGTTGCCGGGCGGCGGCCGCGGAGGCGGGGCCCGCTCCGCTGGCGCGGTTCTGCGGCATGGTCGAGTCGATCGTGCTCTACATGGCCCACCGGAGGTCGCTGGCGTTCCTGGACACCGAGATACGCAGCCTGGAGCCGGCCAACCGGGCGCGTTACGTGGCCCTGCGCGACTACCTCCAGCACATGCTGCTCGACACGGTCGAAGCCGGGCGCGCCGAGGGCGTGTTCACCACCGACATCCCGGCCGACGCCGTGCGCGCGGTCCTGATCATGTGCCAGGGCGTCGCCAACTGGTTCCGCCCCGACGGGCCCCTCACCGCGGAACAGGTCGCCGAACGCCACGTCCTGCTGAGCCTGGGCACCGTGGGGCACCAACTGCCCGCCCCCGCGCCGCGGGCCCCGGCACCGTACGGCTCCCGATGACATCGACGAGAGGACGCCCCTCATGGACCAGCTCCAGGCCCGTACCCGCTTCCAGACGCTGCGCGAGACGAAGGGCCGGGTGGAGGCGGCCGCGCTGGACGAGGTGTGGGCCGTACTGGACACCGTCCGGCCCGAGGAGATCCTCGGCGAATGGAAGGGCGGCGAGTTCGACACCGGCCACCCGCTCAACGGCGAGCTGGCGAAGGCGGGCTGGTACGGCAAGACCTTCGCCTCGGTGCACGACGCCAAGCCGCTGATGTGCCGGGACTCGGCGGGCGAGCTGTACTCCGACGTGGAACTGGGCAAGGGCGAGGCCAGCCTGTGGACGGTGGAGTTCCGCGGCGAGTCGACGGCCACGATGGTCTACGACGGCCGGCCGGTCCTCGACCACTTCAAGCGGGTGGACGACACCACCCTCATGGGCATCATGAACGCCAAGGGCGTGCCCGCCGAGGGTCCTTACTACTACTTCTTCCTGGAGCGCGCGTGAGGCGTGCCCGTGCCGCGGTCGTCCGGGAGCCGGGCGCCCCGTTCACCGTCCTGGAGGTGGAGCTGGAGGACCCGCGTCCGCGCGAGGTGCTGGTCAGGATGACCGCGGCCGGGGTGTGCCACACGGATCTGGGCATCCAGGCCGGCTGGCCCCGGCGGCTGACCCCCATGGTCTTCGGCCACGAGGGCGCCGGCCGGGTCGAGGCGGTGGGCGCGGAGGTGACCGGTCTCGTGCCGGGGGACACCGTCTGCCTCACCTTCGCCAGCTGCGGCGGGTGCGGGCAGTGCACCGCGGGGCATCCCGCGTACTGCGACGCGGCGCGGGACCTCAACCTCTCCGGCGGGCGCGGGGACGGCAGCACCCCGCTCCGCCTGGACGGCGCCCCGCTGCACGGCGGCTTCTTCGGACAGTCCAGCTTCGCCACGTACGCCGTGGTCCACGAGCGCGGCGTGGTCAGGGTGCCCGCCGACCTGCCCGCGACGCTCGCGGCGCCCCTGGGGTGCGGAGGTCAGACGGGGGCGGGGACGGTGCTCAACCGGCTGCGCCCCGAGCCGGGCACCTCGCTCGTGGTGCTCGGGGCCGGCGGGGTGGGGCTGAGCGCGCTGATGGCCGCGGTGGCCGTGGGCTGCGACCCGGTGCTGGCCGTCGATCCGGTCGCCTCCCGGCGGGACCTGGCCCGCGCACTCGGGGCCAGGGCCGCCCTGCCGCCGGACGACGCTCTCGTCGCGGCGGTGCGGCAGCTCACCGACGGCGGGGCGCACCACGTGGTGGACACCACGGGCCGGCCCGGGATGCTCGACCGGGCCGTCGCGGCGCTGCGTCCACGCGGTGCGCTCGCCCTCCTCGGCCTCGGCGGTGAGGTGACGTTCGACATGACGCGCCTGATGACCAAGGGGGTCCGCCTGCACGGGGTGATGGAGGGCGACTCCGACCCCGCCCGCTTCGTCCCGGAGCTGATCGCCCTGCACCGGCGGGGGCTCTTTCCGGTGGACCGGTTGGTCACCACCTTCGCCTTCGAGGAGATCGGCGCCGCCGTCGCCGCCATGCGCGACGGAAGCGCGGTGAAGCCGGTCCTCACCTTCTCCTGAGGGCGGCACGGCCGACCGGGGGGACGGGCGCCGGGGGACGGGCGCCGGGGCCGCGGCGGACCTGCGGACCAGGTGCCGGGAAGGCCGGGGCGGCCCGGGAGAGGTGTGGTTGACTGAAGCGCATGGTCCCGCCCCCGCATCCGCATCCGCCCGTCCGGCCGTGACCACCGATCCGACCACGGCCGCCCGGCCCCGCAACCGCAGGCAGCTCATCGTCGAGGCGGCGGGCCGGGTCTTCAGCGAACGCGGCTACCACCGGGCGTCCATGGAGGAGATCGCCGCGGGCGTCGGCATCACCGCGGCGGCCCTGTACCGGCACTTCCCGAACAAGTACGCGCTCTTCGCCGAGTGTGCCGACGTCATGGCCCAGGGGCTGGTGGCCGCGCTCGACGAGGTGCCGCCCGGGGCGCCCCTGACGGATGTGCTCGACGCCGTCGCCGGGGTCACGGTCGCGTACCGGGCGTCGGGGGGCGTGTACCGGTGGGAGGCCCGCTACCTCAACCGTGAGGACCGCAGGCGCCTGCGGGCGAAGTTCGGGCGGATCGTCGGGCGGGTCGACGAGGCGGTGCGGCGGGAGTACCCGCCGGCCGACGAGCGGCTGCGGGCCGTGGCCGCCCTGGGGGCGATCGGTTCCGTCACGATGCACCGCACCTCGATCGCCGCGCGCCGGGCGGAGAGCCTGTTGTCGGCGTCGGCGCTGCGCGTGGCCGCCGCCGGCCCGGCCGCGGCGGGCGACGGCGTCCGCCCGGTAGAACTGCCCGCCCAGCCGGTGCCGCGCACCCGGCGGGCGGAGATCCTCGCCGCCGCCGTGCCGCTGTTCGCGCGGGACGGGTTCGCCAACGTCACCAACGGCCAGATCGCGCGGGAGGTGGGGCTGGCCCCGTCGGCGCTCTACCGCCACTACTCCGGCAAGGTCGACATCCTGGCGGCGGCGTGCCTCCAGGCGGCGGGTCTGCTGGCCCAGGGAGTGGAGCGGAGCCTGCGCGAGGTGACCGGCCCGCACGAGGCCGTGGCCGCGCTGGCGGCCACCTACGTGGCCTACAGCTTCGAGTACACCGCGCTCAACAGCGTCGCCGAGGCCGAGTTGGCCGGGTTGCCCGCGGATCTGCGGCGGCCCCTGATCCACGCGCAGCGGGAGCACATCGCCGTCTGGGAGCAGCAGTTGCGGCTGGCCCGTCCGGAACTCGACCCGCGTCAGGCCCGGGTGCTGGTGCACGCGGGGTTCGGGGTGGTGGTCGAGGCCGGCCGCAGCCTGCGCTGGCGGGACGGCCCCGACCACCGTGGCGCCGTGACCGCGCTGGTCGTGGCGGCCCTGGGCCTGTGAGCGGGCGGCCGGGCGGGCCGGTGGGTCAGCCCGGCCTGTTGCCGGTGGGGATGGTGATCGGGGTGGTGGCCCCGGAGGAGCCCTTGTTGAGGAACAGCATGGCCAGGGCGCGCACGAACTGGTCGACCAGGTAGAAGGTGCCGGGCATGATCGGCGACAGTCCCTCCCGGAACTTGATGTACGCGGGCCACGCGGTGCGGACCAGGGCCGCCGCCACCGGGTCGCGCCGCAACCCCAGCCAGTCGCCGACCTCGTCGCTGAGGACGTAGCGCACGAACTCGTTCAGGAACCCGCGGGTGACGCCGAGGTCGATCTGCGCGGTCAGGCCGAGCAGCTCCTCGGCGAGCTTGATGCCCTCGGTCGTCGGGGCGAGGATCGGGGTCAGCACCTGCGCGGACTGCGCCTCCGCGGCCGCCCAGGTCTTGGGGATGTACTCGTCCGGCACCCCCAGCAGGTGGAGGGCGACCTGCCAGGAGTGCAGGAACGCCTCCTGGTCCGCGGCCGGGAACGGGACCTTCCACTCGATCAGCTTGCTGCGCACGTAGGTTCCCAGGCTGTGGAAGGTGACCAGGATGTCGGCGGCACTGATCGGGATGTCCTGGTCCGCGCCGGACGTCCAGTGCGGCGACCGCGGCAGCAGGTGCCGGACGGCGGCGTGCACCAGCCGGGTCTTGTTGGCGGTGACGACGAACTGCCCGGTCGGCTCGAACGCCTTCAGCTGGGACAGGTCGTAGCCGAAGGTGAACGTCTTGGCGGCGCGGTCCTGCATGTCGGCGCCGCCCGCCGACCAGTAGACGCTCCTGGCCTCGCGCGGGATGACGGTGCTCATGATGCCGCCGCCGAGGCCGTACAGCATGAACAGGTACGTGTCCCGGCGCCGGTTGAAGTCGGCCGCGCGGGTCAGCTTGGTCCGGTCGGCCCAGGACGGCAGCCGGTTGACCTGCCGCAGATGCGCGGTGAGCTCCGCCGGGAATCCGCCGGGCAGCGGGTCGGCGTTGTTCACCCACCCGGCCATCGCGGTGTTGATCGACGGAACGCTGCCGTTCTCGAGCAGCGCGGCCATCAGGGGGTCCGTCGCGCTGTCCCACACGTACTCCGGATCGGCGCCCGTGCCGGCGCCGGCCACCGAGTCCGCCGACGGCCACGCCCACGCCTTCGCGCCGTCCGCCACGCCCACGAGCCCGAGCGCGACACCGAGCGACAGGACTCCTCGCCTGCTGAGATTCTCCATTGACTTAACCCGCTTCCCTGGGGGTCAGACGGTTCAGTGAGCCGTTCTCGCACGTCAGTTGAGTGACCACCACACTTCGAGTCCTGCCGAGTGATGTGATTTCTCATTAACATAGCGAGGCGGGAAGGCGTGAGCAATGGGCGTGACGGAGGGTTCGTCGGGGCCGCGTCACAGGCATGGGGGCGGTTCGACGGGCGCGGCCCGATCCGCGGCAGGGGCCCGTGCCGGGCGGGGTGCGCCGACGCGGCGCAGACGGGAAGGTCTCGCGAATGCGGTCGGACATGGACAGCGACATGGCTTGCCGACCATCTAATTAGACTGTACTGTAAAGTCTAGATTCCGACTCGGGGAGGATCGGACGACGCCTACCTCAAGACACCCCGAGGGCCGTACGACGGCGGCGCGGCGACGCCCCGACCGGTCATGGCGATGTGGATACGAGCGAGGGATGAGATGGCATGTCCGAGCAGCTGAACGCGGACCGGCCGAAGACCCGGCGCAAGGAGCCCGCCGGACGTGGCTCGGCCTCCGAGCAGAAGATCCTCGCGGCGGCGAAGGAACTCTTCCTGGCCGACCGCTACGACGGTGTCAACCTGGAGCGGATCGCCGCGCGCGCCGGAGTCTCACGGCAGACCGTCTACAACCGGTTCGGTTCGAAGGAGACGGTCTTCCGGGAGATGGTCCGCCACCATTGGTCGGCGTTCGCCGGCCCGGGCCGGGACATCGCCGAGTGCGGGCCCGACGCGAGCGCCGAGGAGGTCCTGCGAGGGTTCGCCCAGTCGCTCCAACACTTCGCCACCGAGACCGACCAGATCCGTTTCGCCCAGCTCGTGGTGACCGAATCCGCACGCCTGCCATGGATCGCGGACGAGTTCTACCGGCTGGGGAAGGGGCCGGTCGTGGTCACGTTCGCCGACTGCCTCGACAGCCTGGTCCGCCGAGGCCTGCTTCGATGCCCGGACACTCATCTGGCAGCACGTCAGTTCATGGGGCTCGTCCAGGAGTTCCTCGTCTGGCCGAGGGTCATGGCCTTCGAGGAGGAGGTTGCCGGTCAGGCACCGCCGGAGGTGGTGATCGAGGAAGCGGTACTCACCTTCCTGGCCCGCTACGCACCCGCGGCAGACGGGCCTGGGCAGTCCGTCTGACCAGCCCGCCGCGCGACCGTGGCACCGGTGTCCGATTCCGTGCCCGACCCGTCCCACCCACGCTCAAGGACCTGCAATGACCGCAGACACCATTACCCTCGGCGACGTCGAGATCGCACGCGTCATCGAGTGGTCCGGCCCCATCCGCACCGCCCGCTTCATCATTCCGGACAGCGACGAGGAGACATGGCGTCGTAACCGGGGGTGGCTCGAGCCGGACTTCTGGACTCCGGCCGATGATGCCTACCGCTGCCACGTCCAGACCTGGGTCCTGCGCAGCGAGGGCAAGACCGTTCTGGTGGACACCGGCATCGGGAACGACCGGGAGCGCCCGCAGATTCCGCAGTTCGCGGGGCTGAAGACGGACTTCCTCGCCCGCCTGAACGCGGTCGGCGTCGCACCCGAAGACGTCGACGTCGTTGTCAACACGCACATCCACTACGACCACGTCGGCTGGAACACCGAGTTGCGCGACGGCGCATGGGTCCCCACCTTCCCCAACGCCGTCTACCTGATACCCCGCCCCGACGACCTGTACTTCGACCCGGAAGGCGCCCGCCGCGGCCGGGCACCACGCGACGAGCACGAACGCGTCCGCTGGGAGGGCAGCAAGCTCGTCTACAACGACAGCATCGCCCCCGTCCACCGGGCCGGACAGGCGGTGCTGTGGGAGGACGACCACCGCATCGACGGCAACCTGCGGCTGGAGGCCGCACCGGGCCACACTCCGGGATCGTCCGTCGTCACGCTGCGATCGGGCACGGACCGCGCCGTCTTCGTCGGGGACATGGTGCACAGTCCCGTCCAAGTCCTCAACCCCGGATGGAACAGTTGCTTCTGCGACGACCTCCAGCTCGCGGCCAAGACCCGCACCTCCTACCTCTCCCGCGCTGCCGAGCTGCGTGAACTCGTCGTCCCGGCCCACTGGCCCGGCCACGGAGCCGCCGAAGTCCGGCAGGACGGTGACGGCTTCGCCATCAGCGAATGGGCCGCGTTCCCGCGCGGCTGAACCCGGCGGGCAACCAGGTCCGCCCCGACCCGGCGGCGACGCGGAGGGGCGGTAGGCGGCAGCTTGGTCCTTCTCCGTAACACGCTCCGGGAGACACTCCAGCGCCGGAGCATCTCCCCGGCTCGTCCCCGGCCGGTGTCAGCCCTCGCCCGCGAGCCCGAGCTCGCTCCTGCTCTTCCCGGCCGCACTGCGAGCGGTCTCGAGGCGCCGCCACGGGTGGGCGATCGGCTGGGAGACCGCCCGCCACCACGCCTCCCCCGGCAGCTCCCCCGCCGGCTCGAACGGCTCCCCCGGCCGCGGGAACGCCACCGGCTGACCGGCCTCCTCGGCCGCGTCCTTCGTCCACTCCCCCGGCTCCGCCCACGCGTGCGGCGCCAGGTTGAAGGTGCCCCAGTGGATCGGCAGCAGGGCGCCGTGCGGACCGCCGCCCTGGAGGTCGAGGTGGGCACGGACGCCCTCCTCGGGCGTCATGTGGATGTCCGGCCAGAACTCGGCGTACGCCCCGAGCTGGATCATCGTGGCGTCGAAGGGGCCGTGCGCGGCGCCGATGTCGCGGAATCCGTCGAAGTAGCCGGTGTCACCGCTGTGGTACACGCGGTGCTCGGCACCGGCGACGACCCAGGACGCCCAGAGGGTGTGCTGGGTGTTGCGCAGCCCGCGCCCGCAGAAGTGCCGGGCCGGGGTGGCGGTGAGGGTGAGGCCGCCGACGCGCGTCGACTCGTGCCAGTCCAGCTCGCGCAGCCGGTCGGGGGAGACACCCCAGTGTTCGAGGTGGCCGCCGACGCCGAGCGGCACGGCGAACACGGTGTCCGTGCCGGCCAGTGCCTTGATGGTGGGCATGTCCAGGTGGTCGTAGTGGTCGTGGGAGATGACGACCACGTCGACCGGGCCCAGGGCGGCCAGTGGCAGCGGGACCGGATGCAGGCGCTTGGGGCCGGCGAAGGGGAAGGGGGAGCAGCGCTCGCCCCACACCGGGTCGAAGAGCACGCGCTGCCCGTCGATCTCGGCGAGCACGCTGGAGTGGCCCATCCAGGTCAGCCGGAGCCCGGTGGCGGGCGGCCGGGCGAGGTCGGCCAGGGTGGTGGCGTGTACCGGGACCGGTCCCTGCGGGGACCGGCGCAGCCGCGCCTCCTTGTTGAAGTAGATCTTGGCGAATTCGGCGGCCGATCCGGAGGGCCGGGTCCGTGCCGTGCCTCCGGGGTTCTGGAAGACGCCGTCGCGGAAGTGCGGCGATCTGCGGATGCGCGCCATGCGCTCACCGCTCGGGTCGGCGCCGAAGGCCGCGGGCCGGGGCACGCTGAACCCGGGACTCGGGGAACGGAAAGCGGCCACGGTACCTCCAGGTGGAGTGGTTCAGGCTCTCATTATGGTCGTCTCGTCCTACGCCACCTCGAACGACGGATGTGACATCCGTGTTCCCCGGTCCGCAGCGACCGGGCAGGGCGTCGGCGCACGTCGTGGCGCCTGTATAGGGTGACGTGCGTGGGGAGAGTGCGGTTGAGCGTGGCGGAGCGGCGCGAGGAGCTGCTGGGCGCCGCCATCGAGCAGATATCGGCGCGGGGCGTGGCGGCGTTGCGGATCGCCGACGTGGCCGCGGCGCTCGGCGTCAGCAACGCCCTGGTGCTCTACCACTTCTCCACGAAGGAGCGCCTGGTCGCCGCCGCGTTCACGCGTGCCGCCGAGGACGACCTCGCCCAGCTGCGGGGGCTGCTCGCCCGTCGCACGTCGGCGCTGCGCCGGCTGCGGGCGGCCGTGCGGTGGTACGCGCCGACCGGGCCGGCCAAGGGCTGGCGGCTGTGGATCGAGGGCTGGGCGGCGGCGCCGCGCGAGCCCGCGCTGCGGGAGGTCACCCGCGAGCTGGACCGCCAGTGGAAGGCGGCGATCGCCGAGGTCATCGCCGAGGGCGTGGCCGCCGGTGAGTTCTCCTGCGCCGAGCCGGACGCCGCGGCCCTGCGGCTGACGGCGTTGCTGGACGGGCTGGCGGTGCAGCTCACCTCGTACACGGGCACGGTGTCGCGGGCCCGGGCGCAGGAGTGGGTGGACGACGCCCTGGCCCGGGAACTGGGCCTGGAGCGGGCGGCGTTGACACCGACGCGGCGCTAGCGCCCGTCCGGACGCCGGCCCGTCCCGGACACCGGCCCCTCGGGATACCGGCCCCTCGGGACGCCGGCCCGCCGGTGCGCCGGGACCGCACCGGCCTCCGCGTCAGGCCACCGCGGCGATCCGCGTCTTGATGGCGTCCGGCGACAGCGTCCCCTTGGCCGTCACGTGGTCGCCCGACGACTCGCCCCGCAGCCGGCGCCCGATCCACGGCACCAGGTACTCGCGCGCCCAGTGCACGTCGTCGCGCCGGACGTCGAGCGTGCCGCGCGGCGGCAGGGGCGGCC
The DNA here is from genome assembly GCF_033406955.1 of Streptomyces violaceoruber. Lineage (NCBI taxonomy): Bacteria > Bacillati > Actinomycetota > Actinomycetes > Kitasatosporales > Streptomycetaceae > Streptomyces > Streptomyces violaceoruber. The sequence goes on from NZ_CP137734.1 coordinate 969,638, forward strand.
AGGGCTGGTCAGGGTCGGCCGGGACGCGCAGGCCCAGGGCCTGCCCCGCGCGCAGCGCCACCCGGGTGTGCCCCTCCGGCGACAGGTGCAGCCGGTCGGCGTCCCACGCCCTGCGGTCCTGGACGCTCCGCAGCGACCACAGGTCGAGGACCGGGCAGCCGTAGCGGTCGGCGATGGCGCGGACGTGCCCGTTGTACGTGGCGATCTTGCCGCGCAGGTGCTTGAGGACGGGTACCCCCCGGGTGTCGAACCCGGTGGTTACCAGGACGGTTCCGGCCGCGGCGGTCAGCGCGGCCACCGCCAGCTCGAACCGCTCGGCGACCTCGTCGGGATCGGTGCCGGGCCGGATGATGTCGTTGCCGCCCGCCGCGAACGAGACGAGGTCGGGCGCGAGTCCGACGACCCGCGGGACCTGTTCCGCCACGATCTGGTCGAGGAGCCTGCCGCGCACGGCGAGGTTCGTGTACGTGAAGTCGCCCTCGGGGCGCCGGTCCGCGAGCAGTACGGCGAGCCGGTCGGCCCAGCCGACGAACGCCCCGTCGGGGCCGGGGTCGCCGACGCCCTCGGTGAAGCTGTCCCCCACCGCCACGTACGACCCGATCACTGCTCTGCTGTCACTCTTCGAATCGTCTGCCACATCGGCCCATGATTCACCTTGGAATGTGACCTACGCGACCGTAGGAAGGGATTGACGGGCGGTGAGAAAGGCCACGCCTAAAGTATTCGTCAATTCCGGAATACGGCGAGGGGCCTGTACGGCGCGCGCACCGGGTCCGGACACGCCGAAGGCCGGACCCGGGGATCGGGGTCCGGCCTTCGGTGCGCGGGGGCCGCGCGGAACCGGTCGTCAGACGGAGACGCCGTGCGAGCGCAGGAACGCCAGCGGGTCGATGTCCGAGCCGTAGTCCGGCGTGGTGCGGATCTCGAAGTGCAGGTGCGGGCCGGTCACGTTGCCGGTGGCACCCGAGAGGCCGACCTGCTGACCCGCCGTCACCGACTGACCGGTGGAGACGGAGAGCGAGGAGAGGTGGGCGTACTGGGCGTAGTGGCCGTCGGCGAGCTGGATGACGACCTGGTTGCCGTACGCGCCGCCCCAGCCGGCGGAGACGACGGTGCCCGCGCCGACGGCCTTGAGGGAGGTGCCGGTCGGGACGACGAAGTCGGTGCCGGTGTGGTAGCCGCTGGACCACATGCTGCCGGACTGGTGGTACGGGGTGCCGACGGTGCCGCCCGCGACGGGGGAGGTGTAGCCGCTGGTGGTGCCCGTGGACTGGCTGCCGGTGTCCGAGGAGGAGGCCTTCTCGGCGTCCGTCGACTTCTGGGCCGGCTTCGCGGCGGTCTTCTCCGCAGGCTTCTCGGCGGACTTCTGCGCGGGCTTCTGCGACTGCGCGGAGGACGGCGCCGACGGCTTGGCGGCCTGGCCGTCGATCGAGAGCTTGAGACCGGGGTGGATCAGCGACGGGTCGGAACCGACGGCCTCGCGGTTGTCCGCGTAGAGCTTCTTCCAGCCGCCGTCGACGTCCTGCTCGTCGGCGATCTTCGAGAGGTAGTCGCCGCTCTTCACGGTGTAGGTGCGCGAGTCGGAGTTCTTCTCGGCGGCGGCCTTCTTGGCGGACGCCGGAACGGACTGCACGGCCTGCTCGGAAACGGAGTGCGCGGGAGCGGCGTTGGCGGCGGCGGCACCCATCAGCGGGAGCGCGAGCGCGGCGCCACCGGTCCCGGCGACGGCGATGGTGCGGGTCAGGCGCATGGCCCTGGTACGGCGGTGCTTACCCTTCGCGGGCATGGTGAATTCCTCTCCGGCGCCTGCGAGGTGAGCTGTCGGGTGCGGGCTGGAGATGCCCGGCCGCGCCGGAGCGCGGCTTTACCCCAAGCCGTTCCGGGAACCGGAACAGGCAGTTCTACCTGTGGGTCCCCCGCTCCTGCCGTGTACGGGTGGTCGATGAGTGCGGGCTCCGGTCGGCGGCAGGATTAGGCGTCCGTCCGGATCGGTGGTGAACGTAAGGGACCAAGACGCACAGGGACAAGCGAAGGGTTCCCCCGGCAGGTGTTCCGATTGATCCTTTACGGGAATATCCGGTAACCCTGCGTCGATTTCCGTCGCGCGCTTTTGCTTAAAGCCCCTTGAGAAACAGTTGAATTACGTGAACATGACGGGCAACGCACGGTCACGGATATGACGCTGCTCACGCGCCTCACCTTCACCCTCCGCCATTTCAGGGCCAGTTGTTATTAAGCCACCAATTCGGACAGAAGGCTCTAATCGGCCCGGAATATCCCTCGGGGCTCCATTTCGCGCCCGGGTGATGCCGTATCGTCGGGTGGAGCCCGCCGGCGAGCAGCGGCGGCGGGGCGGAGTGGGAGGAGCCCCCGTGACGCAGCAGGTCCCGTCGACCGAACCCGAGCTGACCGGCGTGCGCAACTTCCGGGACGTGGGCGGACTGCCGACCGTGGACGGGCGGCGGGTGCGGCAGGGGGTGCTGTTCCGCAGCGGTCACCTGGCTCACGCCACCGGGGAGGACGCCGCGTTCCTGGCCTCGCTGGGCCTGCACACGATCTTCGACTTCCGCAACGCGGCCGACCAGAAGCTCGAGGGCCCGGACGTCGACCTGCCGGGCGTGCGCAATGTGAACCTGCCGCTGAGCGACCCGGCCGACGGCGCCGAGTTCTGGAAGATGGTCCGTGACGGCGACCTCGACCAGCTGCGCGAGATCCTGGCCGACGGCAAGGCCGCGGACCGGATGATCGGCTCCTACCGCGCGATCGTCACGGAGCGCACCGCGGAGCACTCCCGCATCCTGCACGCGCTCGCCGAGGACAGCGTCCCGGCCCTGATGCACTGCGCCGCCGGAAAGGACCGCGCGGGCCTGTCGATCGCCGTCACGCTGCTCGCCCTGGGTGTCGAGCGCGAGGCCGTCGTCGAGGACTACCTGAAGTCGAACGCCGCGCACCGCCGCTACAAGGTGCGCCGCAGCGGTTCCGCGGCCTCGGCCTACTCCCCCGAGGTCATGGAGCTGCTCAGCCCTCTGTTCGACGCGCGCGCCGAGTACCTGGCGGCGGCCTTCGAGACCGTCGAGGAGACGTGGGGCGGCGTCGACGCCTATCTGGAGCAGGGCCTGCGCCTCACTCCCGCGACCCGGGAGCGGCTGCGCGAGCGGATGCTGGACTGACCCACCCGCCCGCGCCCGGCGCTACTTGGCGCCCACCTCGAACAGCAGGTAGAGGAAGCCGCCGAAGACGTGCCCCAGGGCGATGTAGACGATCAGCCGCACCCACAGGGCGCGCGGGAACTTCTCCTGCATGGTGCTCATGGCGTCTCTCCAGGGGTCGGGCCGAGGCACAGGGCGGCCGTCGGGCTCTGCAGCAGGGTGTGGACGAACAGCAGCTCGACCCCGTCGGGGTCCTGCGCGGCGATCCGGTGCGGGGTCATCGAGTCGAAGTGGGCGCTGTCCCCCGCGGTGAGCCGGTGCTCGGTGTCCCCGAGGCGCAGTCGCAGCCGGCCCCGCAGGACGTGCAGCCACTCCTCGCCGGGGTGCACCCGCACGACGTCGCCCTGGGAGCCGTACGGAACCTGGACGCGCAGGGCCTGCATGCCGCAGCCCGGCGCTCCGGCCCGCCAGTACGTCCAGCCGCCCGCGGCGGTGGGTTCCATGTCGGCGGCGCGCACGACGGCGTCCCGGTCCGCGGCCGACTCGCCCAGCAGCTCGGCGACGGTCGTACCGTAGACCCGGGCGAGGGAGAGCAGCATCGGCAGCGAGGGCTGGCGCTGCCCGGTCTCCAGGCGGGAGAGGTGGGCGGGCGAGAGCCCTGCGGCGCGGGCGGCGGCCTCCAGGGTGAGGGCGGCCCGCCGCCGCAGCTCACGCAGCTGGGGCGCGACGGCGGCGACCGCCCCCTCGGCGGGGCCGGTCTCGGAGGAGCTCATGCCTCCATTCAGCCCGAATCTTGCCCGCCAGGCAAATTCCTTGCCTCAGAGGCAAAAGACCCGGAGGGTGCGCTCAGCGGTTGGCCACCGCCTGCTTGACCAGGGTCTTCCCGAAGTCCCACATCAGGCCACCGCCATGGTGCGCGTCCTCCATCACCTCCGTGAAGGCGTCGACGAACCGGTCGGCGTCGTCGGTGTCGACGATCAGCGGCGGGATCAGCTTGATCACCTCCAGGTGGTCGCCGGACACCTGGGTCAGGATCCGGTGCCGTTGCAGCAGCGGCACGACCACCATCTGCGCGAACAGTCCCTTCCGCGCCGCCTGTAGCATCGTCCAGCGGCTGCGCAGCTTCAGGGACCTGGGCCGGCCGAACTCGATGCCGATCATCAGTCCGCGGCCCCGGACGTCGGCGAGCAGCTCGTAGCGGTCCACCAGCTCCGCAAGCCGGGACTTCAGCCGCTCCCCCACCGCCGCGGCGTTCGCGACGATCTCCTCGTTCTCCATCACCGACAGCACCGCGAGCCCGGCGGCCATGGCCTGTGCGTTGGACCCGAAGCTCGCCGAGTGGACCTGCACGCGGTCCATCGAGGAGTACACCTTCTGGAAGATCCAGTCCTTGCCCAGGGTGGCCCCCACCGGGACGTATCCGCCGGACAGCGCCTTGGCCACGCAGACCAGGTCGGGCTCCACCCCGTCCGAGTGCTGGTAGGCGTAGAACTTGCCGGTCCGGCCGAGGCCCGTCTGCACCTCGTCGGCGATCAGCAGCGCCTTGTGCCGGTGCAGCAGCTCCTGCGCGGCGAGCAGGTAGCCGGGCGGGGCCTCGTGCACGCCCTTGCCCTGGACCGGCTCCACGATCAGGGCGGCCACGTCGCCCTTCTTCAGCTCCCGCGCCAGGGCGTCGAGGTCGCCGAGCGGGACGGCGGTGTCGGGCAGCAGCGGTGCGAAGCCCTTGCGGAAGCCGTCCTCTCCGTTGACGGAGAGGGAGCCGGCCGTCAGTCCGTGGAAGGCGTGCGGGCAGTACAGGATCCGCTGTCTGCCGGTCGCGTACCGGGCGAACTTCAGCGCGGTCTCGACGGCCTCGGTGCCGCTGTTGCCGAAGAAGACGCGGTCCAGGTGCGGGCTGTAGGAGAGCAGCTTCTCGGCCAGCAGGCCCGGCAGCAGCGGGCAGTCGAAGCGGGTCAGGTCGGCGAGCGAGGCGTCGAGCACGTCGTGCAGCGCCTTGCGGACGACCGGGTGGTGGCGGCCCAGGCCCATCACCGCGAACCCGGCGAGCATGTCCAGGTAGTCGTTGCCGTCCGCGTCCCAGAAGTGCGCGCCCTCGGCCCGCTCGTAGACCTTGTCGAAGCCGATGGTGTGCAGCATGCGCGGCAGCTGGTGGTTGAGGTGCCTGGCGTGCAGCTCGTACCGCTCGGCCCCGCGCTCGGCCAAGAGCGCGGCGAGGTCGAACTCCTTGGTCATTCAGTTCTCTCCTTGCGCTGGCATGACGATCCGTCCGTCGCCGGACATCCGTCCGTCGCCGGGCTGTTCCACTGCCGGTCCACCCGCCCGGTCCCCGGCCGGCTCGGCGAGGGCCAGACTCGCGGCGATCCGCCCGGCGACGTCGACCGGGGTGAGGCCGATGTCCGCGAGCACCTCGGCGCGCTTGGCGTGCGCGAGGAACTGCTCGGGGATGCCGAAGCGGCGCACGGGGACGTCGACCTCGGCGTCGCCGAGCGCCAGCGCCACCGCGGAACCGACCCCGGCGGCCCGGCTGTTGTCCTCGACCACGGCGACCAGCCGGTGCCGGGCCGCGAGCGGTGCGAGCGCCGGGTCGACCGGCTTGACCCAGCGCGGGTCGACGACGGTGCAGCCGATGCCGCGGGCCTCGAGGAGTTCGGCGGCCCCGAGGCAGACGGGTGCCATCACGCCCACCGCCACGAGCAGCACCTCGGACCGGTTGGCGGCGTGCAGGACGTCCAGGCCGCCGATCCGGTCGACGGCGGGTACGGCGGGGCCGACGGACTCCTTCGGGAAGCGCAGCAGCGTCGGCGCGTCGTCCACGGCGACCGCCTCGCGCAGCTGGGCGCGCAGCTGGTCGGCGTCGCGCGGGGCGGCGATCCGCAGTCCGGGGACGACCTGGAGGACGGACATGTCCCACATGCCGTTGTGCGAGGCGCCGTCGACGCCGGTGACGCCGGCCCGGTCCAGGACGAAGGTGACGCCGCAGCGGTGCAGGGCCACGTCCATCAGGAGCTGGTCGAAGGCGCGGTTGAGGAAGGTGGCGTAGACGGCGACGACCGGGTGCAGTCCGCCGGTGGCGAGGCCGGCGGCGGAGACGGCGGCGTGCTGCTCGGCGATGCCGACGTCCCAGACCCGGTCGGGGAACCGTTCGGCGAAAGGGGCGAGACCGACCGGGTGCAGCATGGCCGCGGTGATCGCCACCACGTCCGCGCGCTCCTCGCCGATCCGGACGATCTCCTCACCGAACACGGAGGTCCAGGACGGCCCGCCCGCCGGGCCGAGCGGCTCGCAGGTGAGCGGGTCCATCACGCCGACCGTGTGGAAGTGGTCCTCCTCGTCGCGCAGGGCGGGCTCGTAGCCGCGGCCCTTCTCGGTGAGGCAGTGCACGAGCACCGGGCCGTGGAAGCGCTTCGCGCGGCGGAGCGCCGACTCGACGGCGCCGATGTCGTGCCCGTCGATCGGACCGAGGTACTTCAGTCCCAGGTCCTCGAAGAGCCCCTGCGGGGCGAAGGCGTCCTTGAAGCCCTTCTTGGCGCCGTGCAGGGCCTCGTAGACGGTGTGGCCCACCACGGGCGTGCGCTGGAGCACGTCCTTGCCCCAGGCCAGGGCCCGCTCGTAGCCGTCGGTGGTGCGCAGGGTCGCCAGGTGGTTGGCGAGGCCGCCGATGGTCGGCGCGTACGAGCGTTCGTTGTCGTTGACGACGATGATCAGTGGCCGGTCCCTGGCCGCCGCGATGTTGTTCAGCGCCTCCCAGGCCATGCCGCCGGTGAGCGCGCCGTCACCGATGACGGCGACGACGTGGCTGCGCTCCCCCTGCACCTGGCGGGCCTTGGCGAGGCCGTCGGCCCAGCCGAGGACGGTGGAGGCGTGGCTGTTCTCGATGACGTCGTGCGCGGACTCCTCGCGCGAGGGGTAGCCGGACAGGCCGCCCTTGCTCCGCAGCTTGGAGAAGTCCTGACGTCCGGTCAGGAGTTTGTGCACATAGCTCTGATGGCCGGTGTCCCACAGGATGCGGTCGTCCGGCGACTCGAAGACCCGGTGCAGGGCGACGGTGAGTTCCACCACGCCGAGGTTGGGTCCGAGGTGACCGCCGGTGCGGGCGACCGCGTGCACCAGGAAGTCACGTATCTCGTCGGACAGTTCACCGAGTTCCGCCTCGGACAGCGCCTTCAGGTCGCGTGGTCCCCGGATGTTCTCCAGAATCGTCACGCTCGGGCCCCCTTCGGTCCGCGTTTCAGCTCACGGTGACGGCCGGCGCCCCCGAGGCGCCGTCCTTCTCCATCTGCTCCGCGATCCTCATCGCCTCCTCGATGAGGGTCTCCACGATCTTCGACTCGGGCACGGTCTTGACGACCTCGCCCTTGACGAAGATCTGCCCCTTGCCGTTGCCGGAGGCGACGCCGAGGTCCGCCTCGCGGGCCTCACCGGGGCCGTTGACGACGCAGCCCATGACGGCCACGCGCAGCGGCACCTCCATGCCCTCCAGCCCGGCGGTGACCTCCTCGGCCAGCTTGTAGACGTCGACCTGGGCGCGGCCGCAGGACGGGCAGGAGACGATCTCCAGCCGGCGTTCCCTCAGCCCCAGCGACTGGAGGATCTGGATGCCGACCTTGATCTCCTCGACCGGCGGGGCGCTGAGCGACACCCGGATGGTGTCGCCGATGCCCTGCGAGAGCAGCGCGCCGAAGGCGACGGCGGACTTGATGGTGCCCTGGAACGCGGGCCCGGCCTCCGTCACCCCCAGGTGCAGCGGGTAGTCGCACTGGGCGGCGAGCTGGCGGTAGGCCTCGACCATGACGACCGGGTCGTTGTGCTTGACCGAGATCTTGATGTCGCGGAAGTCGTGCTCCTCGAAGAGCGACGCCTCCCAGAGGGCGGACTCGGCGAGGGCCTCGGGGGTCGCCCTGCCGTACTTCTGGAGCAGGCGGCGGTCGAGGGAGCCGGCGTTCACACCGATGCGGATGGGCGTGCCGTGGTCCTTCGCCGCCTTGGCGATCTCCTTGACCTTGTCGTCGAACTGCTTGATGTTGCCCGGGTTCACCCGGACCGCCGCGCAGCCGGCCTCGATCGCGGCGAAGACGTACTTGGGCTGGAAGTGGATGTCCGCGATCACCGGGATCTGCGACTTCCTCGCGATGACGGGCAGCGCGTCGGCGTCGTCCTGGGTGGGGCAGGCCACCCGGACGATCTGGCAGCCCGACGCCGTCAGCTCGGCGATCTGCTGGAGCGTGGCCCCGATGTCGGACGTACGGGTGGTCGTCATCGACTGCACCGACACCGGAGCCCCGCCCCCGACCGCCACCGGCCCGACCTGGATCCGCCGCGACACGCGCCGCTCGGCGATCGGCCGGACCGGTACCCCGGGGAGCCCCAAGGGGATGGCGGTCACGACGTCACTCCCGGTTCCCGGAGACCGTCTCCCGCATGGCGCGCAGGGACTCCTTGAGCGAGCCCATGGTGGCCAGGACGGCGGTGGGCTCGTAGCCGCAGTGCGCCATGCAGTTGTCGCAGCGCGGGTCCTTGCCGCGGCCGTACTTGTCCCAGTCGGTCTCCTCGATCAGCTCCCGGTACGTCGGGACGTAGCCGTCGCTCATCAGGTAGCAGGGGCGCTGCCAGCCGAAGAGGGAGTAGTTCGGGATCGCCCACGCGGTGCACGGGAAGTCGACCTTGCCCTCGAGGAAGTCGAGGAACAGCGGGGAGTGGTTGAGCCGCCAGCGGGCCCGGTTGCCGCCCGAGAAGGCCTTCTTGAACAGCTCGCGGGTCTGCTCCACGCCCAGGAAGTGCTCCTGGTCGGGTGCCTTCTCGTAGGCGTAGGCGGGCGAGATCATCATCTCGTCGACCTTGAGGTCGTCGTTGAGGAAGTTGAGCACCTCGACGATGGTCTGCGGGGTGTCGGTGTTGAAGAAGGTCGAGTTGGTGGTCACCCGGAAGCCGCGCCGCTTGGCCTCCTTGATGGCCTCCACGGCCTCGTCGAACACGCCCTCCTTCGCCACGGACTCGTCGTGCCGCTCGCGCAGTCCGTCGATGTGCACCGCGAAGGCGAAGTACGGCGAGGGCTTGAACTTGTCCATCTTCTTGCGCATGAGCATGGCGTTGGTGCAGAGGAAGACGTACTTCCGCTTGGCCACCAACTGCCGGACGATCTCGTCGATCTGCGGGTGCATCAGGGGCTCGCCGCCGGCGATGGAGACCATCGGCGCGCCCGATTCCAGCACCGCCCCGACGGCCTGTGCGACCGGCATGCGCTGCTTGAGCACACCGGCGGGGTGCTGGATCTTGCCGCATCCCTCGCACGCCAGGTTGCAGGCGAAGAGCGGTTCCAGCTCCACGATGAGCGGGAACTTGTCCCGTCGGCGAATCTTCTGTTCGGCCAGGTATGTAGCGACCTTGATGGACTGGCGCAGCGGCATGGCCATCTGGGCTCACCTCCGGGGAAGCAACAAAGAACGGTGCCATTCGAAAAATGCGGGAAGAACGGATCGAAGAACACGGAAGGCCGATATTCCACCGCGCACGGTGCCGATCCGGACGAGTTCGTGTTCTGGAGCGTCCACGACCACTCGGACGGCCGCAACCGGGCGCGGGCCCGTGCGGACGGCGCTCAGGAGCGTGGCCGCGGACTCCATGTCCACGGCGATCGCGCCGGTCGCGAGCAGGTCGGCGCGTTCGGGGCCGCGGACGACGTGGTCCGAGCCGGTCAGCGGCCCGGTGTGGACGGTGCGCCCGGGGACGGCTCGCGCGAGTTCCTTGACGAGCCGGTCGGTCGCGACGCAGGGGACGGTGGAGCGCGGGTCCCGGGTCTCCTCGGCGACGACCAGGTCACCGGGGTGCATGCCGGGCGAGAGTCCGGCGCAGAAGCCCGTGGCGAGCACGGCGGCGCCCTCGAGCGCCGGGTCGGCGAGGACCCGGGTGACCGAGCGTTCGGCCGCCCTGGGACCCATGCCGGTGCGCAGGACGGTGACCGGCCCGCCGGCGCCGGCGCGGTCGCCGGTGCGCAGGGCGAGGTGCTCGATGCCGAGCGCGCAGGCGATCAGCAGCGGGGACGGGCCGGTCTGCGGGGTCATCAGCTGCCCTTCACCTCGGCCGGGGCGGCTTCGGCGGGGGCGTCGGCCGCGCGGGGCTTCTTGGCGAAGGGCTCCCCGTGGACGTACCGGCCGAGAGCGGTGAGCGGGAAGACCTGGCGGTAGAGGTTGTAGTTGATGGAGAAGTCCCACGGGAAGCCGGTGCCCGTGAAGTAGGGCTCGTCCCAGGAGCCGTCCTCCCGCTGGGTGGCCGCGAGCCATGCGACGCCGCGCTCCACGGCTTTGGAGTCCCGCTCCCCTGCCGCCAGCAGGGCCATCAGCGCCCAGCCGGTCTGCGAGGCGGTCGAGGCGCCCCGGCCGCTCCACTCCCGGACGTAGCGGTAGGAGCGCAGGTCCTCGCCCCAGCCGCCGTCCTCGTTCTGGACGGACTCCAGCCAGCGCACCGCCCGGCGGATGGCCGGGTGCGAGGTGGGCAGTCCGGCCGCGGTCAGCGCGGGGATCACGGAACCGGTGCCGTAGACGTAGTTGACGCCCCAGCGGCCGAACCACGAACCGTCCGTCTCCTGGGCGTCGAGCAGCCACTGGATGCCGCGGCGGGTGCGCGGGTCGTGGGCGAGGCCCTCGACGGCGAGCATCTCGACGACGTGCGCGGTGACGTCCGCGGACGGCGGGTCGATGACCTCGCCGAAGTCGCAGAACGGCAGCCGGTTGGGGAAGGCGCTGGTGTTGTCGACGTCGAAGGCGCCCCAGGCGCCGTTCTTCGACTGCATGCCGAGGTTCCAGCGCACCCCGCGCCCGATCGCCTTCTCCACCCGTTCCGGGTCGTGGTGCCTGACCCGGCGCAGGGCGAGGACCACCTCGGCGGTGTCGTCGATGTCGGGGTAGTTGTCGTTGTGGAACTCGAACGCCCAGCCGCCGGGCGGGAGTCCGGGGCGCTTCACCGACCAGTCGCCGGGGCGCACGATCTGTTCGCCGAGCATCCAGTCCGAGGCCTTCACCAGCTGCGGGTGGTCCTCGGGCACGCCCGCGTCGGCCAGCGCGATGGTGGCCAGGCAGGTGTCCCACACCGGGGACTGGCAGGCCTCGATCATCCGGGCGCCGTCCTCGCGCCAGACGGCGAAACGGTCCAGCGACTCCAGTCCCGCGCGCATCACGGGGTGTTCGAGGTCGTAGCCGAGCAGGTAGAGGGCGATGACCGAGTAGACCGCAGGCGGCTGGATGCCGCCCCAGCAGCCGTCGTTCTCCTGCCGCTCGATGATCCAGCGGGCGGCGCTGTTCATCGCGGCCCGGCGCAGCCGGCGCGGGGCGACCTTGCGGTAGGCGTGCAGGGCCTTGTCGATGCGCTGGAAGGCGCCGTCCCAGCTGGCCACGGGTGCCAGGGGGCGTGGCGGGTTGGGGCGGGCCGGGTCGGTGTGCAGTTCGTCCAGCGGGAACGGCGCGGGACGCACCGGCCGCTTCGCGGAGACGATGGTGAGCGGCACGATGGTCTGCCGGGCCCAGCAGCCGAAGTCGTAGATGTTGAGCGGGACCCAGGTGGGGAAGTAGATCAGCTCCGGCGGGAGTTCGGGCAGGTCGTCCCACTTCCACCAGCCGAACAGGGCCAGCCAGATCCGGGTGAAGACCCGGGCGGAGGCGATGCCGCCGCGGGACCTGATCCACTCCGCGGCCCGCGCCATGTGGGGCGCTTCGGGTGAGTCGCCGGCCAGGCGGAGGGCGACGTAGGCCTCGATGGTCGTGGACAGTTCGCCGGGGCCGCCGTAGAAGGTGGCCCAGGTGCCGTCCTCGCGCTGCTCGCCGCGGATGAACAGCGCGGCGGCGAGGGTGGTCTCCTCGTCCTGGATGCCCAGGAACTGACGCAGGAGCAGGTCCTCGGCGTCCATCGTGACGTTCGTCTCGAGGTCGCCCTTCCACCAGCCCTCGGCGTCCTGCTTGGCGAGCAGGAAGTCGGTGGCACGCCGGGTGGCGCGGGCGGCGGCTTCGGGTACCCCGGCCGCCGCGGCGGGGATCGTGATGTCGGTGTCGCTGGCCGAGGCTGCCAGGGGCCGCAGGGAGGCTCCGGTGCTTCCGTCGGTCGTCGCTGTCATGGCTTCCCCTTCGTGCAGTGTGCATGTGGTGCGTCTGCTGGGTCCGCCGTCGGCCGGTGCTCGTGTCTCCACGACACCGGCCGGCGACTACGCGAGGGCTATTCGACCGATAATGATCATCTCTTTCGTACGACGACGAAGTCCGCGAGGGCCGTGAACCGGTCCCGCACCCGGTCGGGCATGTCGACGGCGTCGAGGGCTTCGATGGCGATGGTGTGCTGGCGACGCGCCTCGTCGGCGGTCCACTCCCGCCCGCCCGCTTCCTCGATGAGGGCGGCGCGGGCCGCGAACTCCTCCTCGGAGAAGTTCGCGAAGTCGCTGGCCTTGGCGTCGGCCGTGAGGATCTCGCCGAGCCGCTCGGAGGCGGCCCCGCCGGCCGCGAGGGCGGCGACGACCGGCAGCGACTTCTTGCGCTGGCGCAGGTCGCTCCAGGTCTGCTTGCCGGTGGCGTCCGGGTCGCCCCAGATGCCGAGCAGGTCGTCGACGGCCTGGAAGGCGAGACCGAGGTGGTAGCCGTACTTCTCCAGGGTGTCGGCGGTGCGTTCGTCGGCGCCGCCGAGCACCGCGCCGATGGAGCTGGCGCAGGCGAGCAGGGCACCGGTCTTGTTGCCCTCCATCTCCAGGCACTCCTCGACGCTGACGCGGTCGCGGTGCTCGTAGGAGATGTCCTGGGCCTGACCGTCGATCAGGGAGCGGCTGGCCTTGGTCAGGCGGCGGGTGGCCCGCCCGGCCTCGACGGTGCCCAGTTCGAGCAGCACCTCGTTGGCGAGGGCGAACAGGGCGTCGCCGACCAGGATGGCCTGGGCGGGGCCGTGCACCTTCCAGACGGTGTCGCGGTGGCGGCGCTGCTCGTCGCCGTCCATCAGGTCGTCGTGCAGGAGGGAGAAGTTGTGCACCAGTTCCACGGCCACCGCGCCGGGCACACCGACCTCGGGGGCGGCGCCGGTGACCTCGGCGGAGAGCACGGCGAGCGCGGGGCGGACGGCCTTGCCGCCGTCGCCGTCCGCGGGGTTGCCCTGGGCGTCGATCCAGCCGAAGTGGTAGGCGGCGACGGTGTCCATGGGAGGGGCCAGGCGGTCGACCGCCGCCCGCAGGACCGGCGTGGCCAGGGTCCGGCCGCGCTCCAGAAGCGCGGTCACGTCCACCGTGGTCCGTCGATCGGCCGTCGGGGCCGGGGGCACAGTGGGCACAGTCTTTCCTCCAGTTGCGGTGCCGGGAGTGCGGGAGCCGGTCCCGCGCGGATCGGCTTTCACGCCGCCTCCTCGAAGAAATCGGGAAGGAGGCCGCGGGACCGGCCCAGGGCGCCGAGCGCGGCGGCCGCCGCACCGACACCGCTGCGAACCGCACTCTCCATGGTCGCGGGCCACCCGGTGGCGGTCCACGCTCCGGCCAGGTAGAGGCCGGGTGCCTTGGTGCGGGCGCCGGGCCTGAGGCGCCCGACGCCGGGGGCGGGGGCGAACGTGGCGGTGCGCTCCCTGGTCACGAAGAAGTCCTTCACCTCGGCACCCCGGGTGCGCGGCAGCAGCCGCTCCAGTTCGGGCAGGTACCGCTCGCGCAGCACGGCCACGGGCTCGTCGATGTCGTTCTGCGCGGTCGACTGGGACAGCGCCAGGTACTGACCCTCCTTCAGCCCGGAGGCCTCGGTGCGGTCGAACACCCACTGGACCGGGGTGCCGAGGGCCGTGAGGAACGGCGTGGCGAGCACCTTGCGGTCGTAGATCACGTGGATGTTGAGGATCGGCGCGGTGCCGATCCGCAGAAGATTTTCCGGGGCGTCCAGCGCACCGTCCGGCAGCAGGTCGTGGGCCTCGCGCTGGGGTACGGCGAGGACGACGGCGTCCGCTTCGAGCGTCTCGCCGGGAACCTGAACGCTCCAGCCGCCGTTCTCGTTTACGGAGACGGAGGTGACGCGTGTACGGACCTCGGTACGGACGCCCGCGGAGTCGAGCGCCTTGCGGGCCAGCCGGTCGTGCAGTTCGCCCAGCGGGACACGGGCCCACCCGATGTCGGCCGCTCCCGGGTCGGACAGCAGACCGGTCTTGAACACCATCGCGGCGAGCCCCAGCGAGGCGTCGCCCGCGACCGCGTTGAGGGTGGCGACCCCGACCAGGTCCCACAGGGCCTCGACGGCACGCGCCGACTGACCGTGCGCGGTCAGCCAGCTGCCGAAGTCCTGGGTGTCCAGGCTCGGATCGGCGAGGTCGAGCCCCTTGAGCGCGAGCGCGGCGCGTCCCACCGAGGCGCGCTCGGCGAGGGAGAGGTGCGGGTAGGTCGCGAGGCTGCGCCCCAGATGCAGGGGGACGGGCAGCGCGTCGCGCCGCAGTCTGCCGAGCCGGTTACCCTCGGTCCTCGCCAGGTCGACCACGGGCACGTCGAGACGTTCCTGCACCGGTGCGAGCGCGGCTCCGCCGATCCGGTCGAGGAACCACCGGTAGGCGGTGCAGCAGCGCAGGTACACGTGCTGGCCGTTGTCGACGGTGAGGTCGCCGCGCTGGAAGGAGAAGGCGAGCCCGCCGAGCCGGGGGCGTCCTTCGAGCAGGGTGACGCGCACACCGGCGTCCGCCAGTGCCAGCGCGGTGGTGACCCCCGCGAGTCCGCCGCCGACCACGACGGCATGCCCGCCGGGGCCGAGGGCCGAGACGTCCGCGAGCACTCCGCCCTCGCGCGTGCCCTTGCCCTGCGTCATGGTGCGCCCTTCCCTGTCCGGCCGCCGCGGTGTTTGAACGGCGTACGGCTGACCGTCTCAGTCAGGGACGCCGACCGCCAGCGCAGGGTTGCCCGCCACTGCCCGCCGCCGGTTTCGTACGGGTCCCGGGTGTCGAGTGTGCCCGGTGTGTCCATCAGGCGCGCCTCCTGACGGTCCGCCGGGTGACGTGCCGGGCGTCGAGGCCGGACAGGCCGCGCACGGCGACGTACGCCTTCTCGCGTCCCGGCAGGGAGACCCGGCCGCGCAGTACGGCCTCGGGGTCGCGCTCGATGCGGTCCAGGAGACGGCGGTAGATGCCGGCCATGGCGGCCACGCAGGCGCCGCTGCGCCGGTCGAGCATGGGCAGCAGCCGGTAGCCCTCGGCGAAAAGGGCGCGGGCCCGACGCACTTCGAAGTGCACGAGGCCCGCGAAGTCGGAGCCCTCGGGTGGTGTCGGGCCGTTGAATCCGGCCGCGCAGCCGAACTTGGCGAGGTCGTCGGCGGGCAGGTAGGTGCGCCCGCCCTCGGCGTCCTCCCGGACGTCGCGCAGGATGTTGGTGAGCTGCAGCGCGAGCCCGAGCGTGTCGGCGTACTCGGGCGCGCGCTCGGCGCCGCGCGCCCCCGGTTCGGTGCCGAAGACGCCGAGCGAGAGGCGTCCGATGGCGCCCGCCACGCAGCGGCAGTAGACCTTCAGGTCGTCCCAGGTCTCGTAGGTCTCGCCGCGCAGGTCCATCTGGACGCCGTCGATCAGCTCGTCGAGGCCGCCGAGCGGGATGGGAAACCGCCGGGCCGCGTCGGCGAGGGCGACGGCGACCGGGTCGGTGTCGTCCTCCTCGACCGCGCCGTCCTGGATCCGGGCGAGCACGGCCCGGGTCTCGTCCAGCCGGGTGACCTTGACGTCGTCCGCCAGCACTCCGTCGCCGATGTCGTCGACCCGGCGCGAGAACGCGTACAGCGCGGACATCGCCCGCCGCTTGGGCGTGGGCAGCAGCCGGATGCCGTAGGCGAAGTTGCGTGCCTGCTGACCGGTGACGGCCTCGCAGTAGCTGTAGGCGGCGAGCACCGGTGCCGGCATGTTCGCTGACGACTCCACGGACCCGATCACCCCTCTCCTCGCAGGACCACGCCCGCCTCGCGCAGCAAGTGGACCTTGCCTGACTTGGGCGGGCCGGGAAGTACGTCGTGATCCGCCGCGGCGATCGCGTTCAGCGCCGCCCTGCCACCCGCCACGAAGCCCGCCAGGAGCAGTCGCAGCCTGCCGTGGACGCTACCCACCAGGGGGGCGCCTTCATTCAGCAGGTCGCGGGCGCGGGCGGCCTCGTAGGCGATCAGCGCGCGCACGGAGGCGTTCGCGCTGGGCGCGGCGAGGTCCGCCGCCTGGACGTGGAAGCGCTTCATGTCCTCGGCGGGCAGGTAGATCCGGTCCCGTCCGAGGTCCTCGGCGACGTCCTGGAGGTGCTCGACGATCTGCAGGGCGGTGCAGATCTCGTCGGAGCGGCGGATCCGTTCGGGGGTCGAGGTGCCGGTGACGGCGAGGACGAGACGGCCGACGGGGTTGGCGGACAGCTCGCAGTAGGCGAGGAGGTCGTCGTAGGTCTCGTACCGTGCGACCATCTGGTCCTGCCGGTTGGCGGCGATCAGGCCGAGGAAGGGCTCGGGGGTCAGCGCGCGGCGGCGCACGGTGGGCACCAGACGGCGCAGCAGCGGGTGGCGGGGCGCACCGTCGGAGCCGTCGGAGCCGTCGGAGCCGTCGAAGACACGACGCAGGTCCGCCTCGAAGGCGTCCAGCATCAGCAGTCGGTCGTCGGCGCGGTCCTCGGGGACGCCGAGCAGACGGGCGTCCGCTCCGCCCGGGGCGAGGTCGCCGTCGCCGATGTCGTCGACGAGACGGGCGAAGCCGTAGACGGCCATGAGGTCGGTGCGCCAGGCGCGGGGCAGGAAGAAGGGGGCGACGGGGAAGTTCTCGTCGGCGGCCTTGGCGAGGGTGCCGCGCTCCGGGTCGACGGCGTGCGCCGTGTCGGTGACCGTCATCGCGGGCTGCCCTGGGCGGGGACGGCGCACGCTTCGCGGAGCTGGGGAGTTTCCGTCGCCATTGCCGTCACATCTCCCGTTCTACACTGCCGACCCAATACACACTATTTCGGACACGCCGCCCCGCCACCCGCGCGGCAGGCCCGCTCCAGGGTGTCGGGCATTATCGCCCCATGTGCCGCGTTTCGGGACCGGTACAGCTTACGTTGTACAACTCACGGGCGTGCGTCGGGGTGCACAGCGCATCACAACAACACACCGATTGACTTCAAGATTCCTGAGAACGCCAGGAGTTGACGCTTCCTTTGCAGACGCGGGGCCTCGCCGGAACAGTTCCGGCGAGGCCCTGGCGTGTCGGGCTACTTGCCCGTGAACTTCTCGTACTCCTTGAGCACCTCGTCGGTCGGGCCGTCCATGCGCAGCTCGCCGCGCTCCAGCCACAGGACCCGGTTGCAGGTGTCACGGATGGACTTGTTGTTGTGGCTGACCAGGAAGATGGTGCCGGCCTGCTTCTTCAGCTCCCGGATGCGCTCCTCGGAGCGGGTCTGGAACTTGCGGTCGCCGGTGGCCAGCGCCTCGTCGATCATCAGGACGTCGTGGTCCTTGGCGGCGGCGATGGAGAACCGCAGCCGGGCGGCCATGCCGGAGGAGTACGTGCGCATCGGCAGGGTGATGAAGTCGCCCTTCTCGTTGATCCCGGAGAAGTCGACGATCTCCTGGTAGCGCTCCTTGATCTGCTCGCGGGACATGCCCATGGCCAGGCCGCCGAGGATGACGTTCCGCTCGCCGGTCAGGTCGTTCATCAGGGCCGCGTTCACGCCGAGCAGGGAGGGCTGCCCGTCCGTGTAGACCTTGCCGCGCTCGGCGGGCAGCAGCCCGGCGATGGCGCGCAGCAGGGTCGACTTCCCGGAGCCGTTGGAGCCGATCAGGCCGATGGCCTCGCCCCGGTAGGCGGTGAAGGAGACGCCGCGCACGGCGTGCACCTTGCGCACGCCCCGCTTCGCGTCGTCGGAACCCTTCTTGAGTATGCGGCTCAGGGCGGCTGTCGCGCTGCCCTTGCCGGTCTTGGCGCCGTTGACGCGGTAGACGATGTGCACCTCGTCCGCGATGACCGTCGGCACCCGCTGGTCCTGCTGCTGTTCAGCCACGGCCGTACCTCTCCTCCGCCTTCCAGAAGTACACGAAGCCGCCCACGGCGAGGACCACGGCCCAGCCGAGTGCGACCGCCCACACGTGCGGCGGCAGGTTCTCGGAGCCGTACCCGTCGATCAGCGCGAAGCGCATCAGGTCCATGTAGACGGCGGCCGGGTTCCACTGGAGCACGTCGGCGATCCAGTCCGGCTTGTCCTTCAGCATGATCGGGATGGAGAACATCACGCCCGAGGCGTACATCCAGGTGCGCATGATGAACGGCATCAGCTGGGCCAGGTCCGGCGTCTTGGCCCCCATCCGGGCGACGACCAGCGCGAGACCCGTGTTGAACAGGAACTGCAGGACCAGCACCGGGAGGACCAGCAGCCAGGACAGCGAGGGGTAGCTGCCGAAGCCGACGACCACCAGGAACAGCACGATCATCGAGGCCAGCAGCTGCTGGAGCTGCTGGAGGGCGAAGGAGACGGGCAGCGAGGCCCGCGGGAAGTGCAGCGCCCGCACCAGCCCGAGGTTGCCGGCGATGGCGCGCACGCCCGCCATCGCCGAGGACTGGGTGAAGGTGAAGACGAACACACCGGTCACCAGGAACGGGATGTAGACGTCCTTCTCCATGCCCCGGCCCGCGTCGAGGATCAGGCCGAAGATCAGGAAGTAGACGAGCGCGTTCAGCAGCGGCGTGGCCACCTGCCACAGCTGGCCGAGCTTGGCCTGGCTGTACTGGGCGGTCAGCTTCGCCTGGGAGAAGGCGAGGATGAAGTGCCGCCGCCCCCAGAGCTGGCGGACGTACTCCTTGAGGCTCGGTCGGGCGCCGCTCACGGACAGCCCGTACTTGGCGGCGAGCCGGGCCGGTGTGAGGCCCTCGTCGGGCGACACGGGCTTGGTCATGGCGACCGTGCCGTCGTGCGTTGTCTCACTCACTGGTGGAAACTTTCGTCTTCGAAAATGCTCGGCCTCGCGGGCCTGGCATGGACCTGGTGGCCCCGTTCGGGGCCGGAACACTCTCGGGTACGAGCTTGTCAGATCACCGGGGGCCGGCCCAGCCGGGTCAGGCGCCACACCGTACGCCACCGCATGGGCCGACGGGGACCGCACGGGGTGGCCCAGCCCTCGCGGAAGCCGCCGAACCACGCCTTCAGCGCGGGTCGCGACGGCCGGCGCAGCAGCGTGAGGGCCATCCAGACGCCGAGGTAGACCGGGACCAGCAGCGCGGGGAGGTTGCGGCGGGCGAGCCAGACGCGGTTGCGGGCGACCATGCGGTGGTAGACCGCGTGCCGGGACGGCGCGGTCGTGGGGTGGTTCAGCACCATGTCGGACCGGTAGTCGATCATCCAGCCCGCGTCGAGGGCCCGCCAGGCCAGGTCGGTCTCCTCGTGGGCGTAGAAGAAGGCGTCCGGCAGCCCGCCGACCTGGGTGAGGACGCGGGTGCGCACCGCGTTGGCGCCGCCGAGGAAGGTGGTGACCCGGGAGGAGCGCATCGGGTCGGAGGCGCGCAGCCGCGGGACGTGCCGGCGCTGGGTCTCGCCGGTGTCCGGGTCGGCGATGCGGAAGCTGATGATGCCCAGCTCGTCGTCGGCCGCGAACGCCTCGCGGCACAGCTCGGCGGTGTCGGTGCGGGCGAGCAGTCCGTCGTCGTCGAGGAAGAGCAGGATGTCGACGTCGCTGCCGCCGGGGCCGAAGGCCTCGATGCCGACGTTGCGGCCGCCGGGGATGCCCAGGTTCTCGGGCAGCTCGACGGTGCGCACGCCTTCGGGCACCTCCGGGACGGGCGAGCCGTTGCCGACCACGACCACCTGGACCGGGTCGCCGTCCTGCTTCGCGACCGAGTCGAGCAGGGCGCGCAGCTCCTCGGGGCGGTTGCCCATCGTGATGACGACGGCGCCGACCTTCACGGGCGCGCTCACTTCAGCCTGCTGGAGGCGAGGATGGACACCAGGTGCAGCAGGGTCTGCAGCAGCGCGATGCCGGCGAGCACGGCGGTGCCGAGGCGGGTGAAGAACAGGTCGCCGCGCGCCTGGTCGACGATCGCGAGGACCAGGATCAGCAGGGTCGCCTCGATGCCGAGGATCAGCCGGTGGAACTTGAGCGCACCGGCGGCCCGGCGGGCCAGCGCCATGCCGGAGGAGCGGATCTCGGAGGCGGCCTCCTTGACCGGCGGCATCCCGTTCTGGTGCCGGGCGACGCCCACCAGGTCCGTCTCCGCCTTGATCAGGATCGCGCCGAGCGCGGCCAGGGTGCCGAGGAAGGCCCACAGCCAGTCGATCCGGCCGGTGCCCCAGATGTCGGCGGCGCGCAGGCCGAGGCCGACCAGGACCGCGGCGTCGGTCAGGTAGGCGCCGACGCGGTCCAGGTAGACCCCGCCGAGCGAGTACTGCTTGCGCCAGCGCGCGATCTCGCCGTCCACGCAGTCGAGGAGCAGGTACAGCTGGACCGCGACCACGCCGAGCACGGCGCCCCAGATGCCCGGCACGAGCAGCGCCGGGGCCGCCAGCACGCCGCAGACGGTCATCAGGTACGTGAGCTGGTTGGGCGTGATCCTGGTGTTCACCAGATAGCGGTCGATCCGCAGCGAGACCTCGCGCATGTAGAGGCGTCCCGCCCAGTGCTCACCGCTGCGCCGGTCCTTGACTCCCGCGGGATGGACGACCGGGCGTAGTTCAGCTACCGATGGCCTTGACATAGTCGGCGTACAGGTCCTTGATCTGGTCGGTGGTGAGGTCGAGGTGCTCGAGGATCGTGTAGCGGCCGGGCCGCGTCTGGGGTGCGAACTCCACGGCCCGGAAGAACTCCTCGGGAGTGAACCCGATCTCCTCGGGCAGCACCGGCAGCCCGTGCCGCCGCAGGACCCGGGCCATGTTGGCGGACTCCTCGTGGGCCCCGCGCAGGTACATCGCGAAGGCCGCGCCCAGGCCGCACTGCTCGCCGTGGGCGGCCGCGCGCTCGGGGAAGAGGAGGTCGAAGGCGTGGTTGATCTCGTGGCAGGCGCCCGAGGAGGGCCGCGAGTCGCCGGAGACCGACATGGCGATGCCGCTGAGCACCAGCGCCTCGGCCAGCACCTGGAGGAAGTCGTTGTCGCCGATGCCGCCGGGGTGGCGCAGGACGGCCTCGCCGGCCTGGCGGGCCATCGCGGCGGCCAGGCCGTCGATCTTCTCGCCCTTGACCCGGTTGGCCAGCTCCCAGTCCGCGATCGCGGAGACGTTGGAGACGGCGTCGCCGATGCCGGCGCGTACGAAGCGGGCCGGTGCCGCGCGGATGACGTCCAGGTCGATGACGACGGCGATCGGGTTCGGCACACCGTAGGAGCCGCGGCCCGCGTCGTTGTCGAGGGTGGCGACCGGGGAGCACAGCCCGTCGTGCGCGAGGTTGGTGGGCACGGCGACCAGCGGAAGGCCGATGCGCGCGGCCGCGAACTTGGCGCAGTCGATGATCTTGCCGCCGCCGAGGCCGACGACCGCGTCGTAGTGGCCGCCCTTCATGGCGCCGGCCAGCTTGATCGCGTCGTCCAGGGTGCCGCCGCCGACCTCGAACCAGTCGGCGCCGGGCAGGGACGGGGCGACGCGGTCGCGCAGCCGGGCGCCGGAGCCGCCGCTGACGGCGACGGCGAGCTTGCCCGAGTGGGAGATGCGCTCGTCGGCGAGTACGCATCCCAGGTCGTCGAGGGCACCCGCGCGGATGTCCACGACGACCGGCGACGGGATGAGCCTCGTCAGTACTGGCACGCGATCTCCCTGCCCTTGGCGAGGTCGTCGTGGTTGTCGATCTCGACCCACTTGACGTCGCCGATCGGCGCCACGTCGACCTTGAAGCCGCGGTTGACCAGCTCCTGGTAGCCGTCCTCGTAGTAGAGCTGCGGGTCGCGCTCGAAGGTGGTCTTCAGCGCGTCGGCCAGCTCCGCGGCGGCCTCGCCCTCGATGAGGGTGACGCCGATGTACTCGCCGGTCGCGTCGGCCGGGTCCATCAGCTTGGTGATGCGCTGCACGCCCTTGTCGGGGTCGACGACGACCTTCATCTCCTCGTCGGCGAGGTTCTTCACCGTGTCGAGGGCGAGGATGATCTTCTTGCCGTCGCCACGGGCGGCGAGCAGGGTCTTCTCGACGGAGACCGGGTGCACGGTGTCGCCGTTGGCGAGGATCACGCCGTCCTTGAGGGCGTCACGGCCGCACCACAGGGAGTAGGCGTTGTTCCACTCCTCGGCCTTGTCGTTGTCGATGAGGGTGAGCTTGACGCCGTACTTCTGCTCCAGCTCCGCCTGACGGTCGTACACGGCCTCCTTGCGGTAGCCGACGATGATCCCGACCTCCGTCAGACCGACCTCGGCGAAGTTCGCCAGCGTCAGGTCGAGGACCGTGATGCTGTCCTCCGCGCCCTCGGGGCCGACCGGGACCAGTGCCTTGGGCAGGGTGTCGGTGTAGGGGCGCAGACGGCGTCCGGCGCCGGCCGCCAGCACGAGGCCGATCATGCGGGTTCTCCTTCGTCGTGTACGGCGGGTGCGCCGACCTGGTGGGCGGCGACCCAGAAGCGGATGCTCTCGACGAGCACCACGAGTGCCACAACCACGGCGAGGACCGTGAGCGCGACCTTGAACTGTGCGGCGGTAAGGAGCACGGCCAGCAGGGTGATCACCAGCGTGCGGCCCTCGTGCCCCCCGACCGTCCGCACCAGCCACTGCGGCGGTGCGCCCGCGTCGCCACGGATGCGGTAGACCGTGTCGTAGTGATGGTAGGCGACCGCGGCCACCAGCCCGAAAGCCGCCGGAAGGGCCCCGTTCACGTCGGCCTTCGCGGCCAGGAACAGGACGGTGAGGTACTCGGCGGCCCGGAAGAACGGGGGGACCAGCCAGTCGAGGGCGCCCTTGAGGGGGCGGGCGACGGCGAGCGCGGAGGTCAGCACGTACCCGAGCGCGGCGACGAGCGGCCAGGGACCGCCGAAGTCGGTGAGCGCGGCGGTGGCGACGACGGCGGCACCGCCGAGGAGGGCGACGGCGGGGGTGGCGAAGCCGGGCAGCCGGCGGGCGGCGGTGCGCAGGCCCTTGGCGCCGGCCTCGGCGAGCGGACCGGAGTCGGCCAGGTCGGCCAGCGCCTTCGCGGCCCGGTCGGTGCGGGTGGCCTTGCGGGTCAGCGAGCGCAGGACACGGCCCGCGGTGGTGTACGTCGCGGCGAACGCGCAGCCGATCAGCAGCGCGTAGAAGGTGATCCGGGGCGTGGTGAGCGCGGTCAGGACGGCGATCATGGCCCAGCGTTCGCCGATGGGCAGCACGATCATGCGGCGCAGCCACACCGTCCAGCCGACGCTGTCGAGCTTGTCGGAGAGGGCGGCGGTGGGGCTGGTGTTGGCCGAGGCGTCGTGATTGGCCTCGTTGAAGGAGAAGTCGACGACGTGCCGGCAGGTCTGGAGCACCATCGCGCCGAGGGCCAGGGCCCACACGTCGTCGCCGCCGCGGGCCGCTCCGAGGGCGAGGCCCGCGTAGTAGGCGTACTCCTTGGCCCGGTCGAAGGTGGCGTCGAGCCAGGCACCGAGCGTGGAGTACTGGAGGGAGTACCGGGCGAGCTGTCCGTCGGTGCAGTCGAGGACGAAGGAGGCGATGAGCAGGACGCCGGCGGCGACGAAGCCGCCGCGGGTGCCGGTGGCCGCGCAGCCGGCCGCTATGAGCGCGGTGATCAGCGAGGCGGTGGTGACCTGGTTGGGGGTCAGGCCGCGGCGCGCGCACCAGCGGGCGATGTAGCGGGAGTAGGGGCTGATGAAGTGGGTGGTGACGAAGCCGTCGCGGGCCTTGACCGCCGACTTCAGGCGTACGGCCTCGTCGTCGACGGCGGCGACGGCCTGCCGCGCCTCGTTGCGGGCCTGCGGGTCGGCGGGAACGGCGGCCACGAGGCTGCCGAGTTCGGGCCGGTGCACCCCGGCGCCGTCGGCGTCGAGGGCGGCGGTGATCCGGTCGGCGAGGCTGTCGACGTCCACGGCGGTGCCGCCGCCCGTGGAATTCTCGCGGGCCATCGCGCGGGTCAGCGTCTGGCGGGCGGCCGGCTGGGCGGTCACCGCGCCCGGGATCGCGGCGAGCGGGAAGCGGGGGTCGGTGAGGCCGAGGCGCAGCGCGTGCGGGTGGCCCACGAAACGAGCGTCGACGACGGCGACCCGCTCCTCGCCGGGGACCCGGGCGAGGAGGGTCTCGGTCTCCGCGGCCCCGGCCGCGAGGTGCACGTCGAAGCCCAGGGACCGCAGCTCGCTCTCGATCGACGAACCCGGGACCGGCTGACCGGTGAGGATGGCGGTCGGCAACCGAACTCACTCCCTGGTGCCGGCGCCTGGACGCCGGGCCTGTGCATGGTGGGACGCCCGTGCCTGGGGCACCCGGGCGGCATGTCGGCAGAGGGTATCGGATGCCGGGAACGCCGTGTTCACCGCCCGTTTGACGGTCGGTCGACGCCACTTGCTCCCGCCTTTGCCGCGATCATCATCGTGGATTCGGGGCCCGCCCGACAAACCGCGCCCCCAGACCGGGCATCGCGGACATCGCACAGTGTCCGCCGTTGTTCGCACAGGGTCAGGACGAGCCCCGTCGGACCGGTCCCCCCTGACGGCGGAAGCCGCACCCTCCGCATCCTCGCAACACTCTGACCTGCGAAACGTTTCCGCAGGTCAGGGCACATGACAACGGTGTTCAGTGCCGCGTTGCCCGATACCCCCTACCCGTAGTTGACTGGCATCCGGGCGCCGGGTCGCCGGACGCCGGTACACACGAGGAGGCGGCTTTCTCATGGGGGCTGGGCACGACCACGGGCACGCGCACGGGGGGCACGCCGGCGGGACGGCGACCGCCGCGTACCGGGGCAGGCTGCGCGTGGCGCTGTCGATCACCCTCACCGTCATGGTCGTCGAGATCGTCGGCGGTCTGGTCGCCGACTCCCTCGCCCTGATCGCCGACGCCGCGCACATGGCGACCGATGCCCTGGGCCTCGGCATGGCCCTGCTGGCCGTGCACTTCGCGAGCCGACCGCCGAGCGACCGGCGCACCTTCGGCTACGCCCGCGCCGAGATCCTCGCCGCCCTGGCCAACTGCCTGCTGCTGCTCGGGGTCGGCGGTTACGTCCTGTACGAGGCGATCGACCGGTTCGTCACGCCGGCCGACACCGCGGCCGGCCCGACCGTCGTCTTCGGCGCGATCGGTCTGGTGGCGAACATGGTGTCGCTGTCGCTGCTGATGCGCGGCCAGAAGGAGAGCCTGAACGTGCGGGGCGCCTTCCTGGAGGTGGCGGCCGACGCGCTGGGCTCCCTGGCGGTGATCGTCTCGGCGCTGGTGATCCTGGCCACCGGCTGGCAGCCCGCCGACCCGATCGCGTCGCTGCTGATCGGTCTGATGATCGTGCCGCGAACCTTGCGGTTGCTGCGCGAGACCCTGGACGTGCTGCTCGAGGCGGCTCCCAAGGGCGTGGACATCGCGGAGGTGCGCGCCCACATACTGGCCCTCGACGGGGTCGAGGACGTGCACGACCTGCACGCCTGGACCATCACCTCCGGCATGCCCGTGCTGTCGGCGCACGTGGTGGTGGACGGCGAAGCGCTGAGCGCGATCGGCCACGAGAAGATGCTCCACGAGTTGCAGGGCTGTCTGGGCGACCACTTCGACGTGGAGCACTGCACGTTCCAGCTGGAGCCCAGCGGTCACGCGGAGCACGAGGCGCGACTGTGCCGCTGAGCCCGTGACGCGGCGGACGGCCCGGGGGCGCGCACGCACCGGAACGCGCCGCTGAACGCTCCGTTCCGCCGCCGCACCACTGGAGGAGACGCGGACCGGACGATTCCCGGGGCGCGCCCTCGGGAACGGTGCCCCCTCGGACCCCTGCTCGGTGTCCGACCGGCCGCCCCCGGTGCCCGCACGGGCAGGCGGGACATGCGGGTGTGCCGGGAAGTGCCGAGAGTGCCGGATTCGTACGGCACACTTGGGGCGCGAGGACCGATGTGAAGGATGGGTATGCCGATCACTCCTGCCACCGCGACGCCCAGCTCGTCGAACGGCACCGCAGAAGCCATTTTGCTGGAACTGGTCGACGAGAACGGCGTGACGATCGGCACCGCGGAGAAGCTCTCCGCGCACCAGCCGCCGGGGCGGCTGCACCGCGCCTTCTCCGTGTTCCTCTTCGACGAGCGGGGGCGGCTGCTGATCCAGCAGCGGGCGCTGGGCAAGTACCACTCCCCCGGCGTGTGGTCCAACACCTGCTGCGGTCACCCCTACCCCGGCGAGGCGCCGTTCGCGGCGGCGGCCCGGCGGACGTTCGAGGAGCTGGGGGTGTCGCCCTCCCTGCTCGCCGAGGCCGGCACGGTGCGCTACAACCATCCCGACCCGGCCTCCGGGCTGGTCGAGCAGGAGTACAACCACCTCTTCGTCGGTCTGGTGCAGGCCGAGCTGCGCCCGGACCCGGAGGAAGTGGCGGGGACTGCCTTCGTGTCCCCGGCCGAGCTGACCGAGCGGCACGCGCAGGACACCTTCTCGGCGTGGTTCATGACGGTGCTGGACGCGGCCCGGCCGGCCGTCCGCGAACTGACGGGCACGTCCGCGGGCTGGTGAGGGACGTCCCGGCGCCGGGCCCGCCGCCTGCTGCCGGGCCCGGGGGTGCTGCCGGACCCGCCGCGTCTAGCGCGGGGCGTGCTTGAGCGGCAGGGCCGCCCAGATCACCTTGCCGCCGCTCGCGGTGTGGGCCACGTCGCAGGCCCCGCCCGCCTCGCGGGTCGTCTCGCGGACCAGGAGCAGGCCGCGCCCACCGGTGCGGCCGTGGTCGGTCTCCAGGGCGGTAGGGCGGTAGGGGTGGTCGTCCTCCACGGCCACCCGCACCCACTCGGGCCCGACGGCGACCTCCACGGCGAGCACCGGGGAGAGCACCGCCGCGTGCCGGACCGCGTTCGTGACCAGTTCCGAGACGATCAGCAGCAGGGTCTGCGTCACGTCGTCGGAGACCGGCACGCCCTGGCGCACCAGCAGGTCGCGCACGGCGTGCCGGGCCTGCGGGACCGAGGCGTCCACGGCGGGGGCGGTGAACCGCCAGACGCCTTCGTACGGCAGCGGCCCGGCGGGCCCGGTCTCGTCCATCGTCCGGTCGCCACCCCTGGGCTCGATTGTCACCACACCCCTGAGTGTTGGTAACGCGCCGCGCCGCCCCCACGGACTGAACACAAGTCAGCATGTATCGAGCGGTTTCTGACCGTTGGCGCATGAGACGCGACCGTTCCTGTCCCGCCCGCCCGGCCGCTCGAAGCGGAGAGGCCGGTGGATAGCATCCGGTCCATGGAGCCGCAGCTGCTGCACCGGGTCGCCGACTCGGTCGCCACCGTCGTCGTCCACCACCCGGCCAAGCGCAACGCCATGACGACCGCGATGTGGCGGGCGCTGCCCCGCGTCCTCGACGGCCTGGCCGCCGATCCCGGGGTGCGGGCGCTGGTGCTCACCGGCGAGGGCGCGACGTTCTGCGCCGGGGCCGACATCTCGGCCCTGCGCGAGTCGGCCGAGGAGGCGCAGGGTCTGGCGGTGCGGGCCGAGGAGGCCCTCGCCGCGTTTCCCAGACCGACGCTCGCGGCGATCAGGGGACACTGCGTGGGCGGCGGGGCGCAGTTGGCGGCGGCGTGCGACCTGCGGTTCGCCGAGGAGACGGCGCTGTTCGGCGTGACCCCGGCCAAGCTGGGGGTCGTGTATCCGGCCTCCGCGACCCGGCGGCTGGTGGCCCTGACCGGGCCCGCCACCGCGAAGTACCTGCTGTTCGGCGGCGAGTTGATCGACGCCGCGCGGGCACTGCGCACCGGCCTGGTGGACGAGGTGCTGCCGGAGGGCGGGCTCGGCAAGCGGGTGGCGGAGTTCACCCGGGTGCTGGTGTCGCGTTCCCTGCTGACGCAGGCCGCGGCGAAGGAGTTCGCCGCCGGACGCACGGACCGGGACGCCCACTGGGCCGCCCAGGCGCGGGGCAGCGGCGACACCGCGGAGGGGGTCGCCGCCTTCCTGGAGCGCAGGCAGCCGCGATTCGGCTGGAACGGGCCTAGTTCAGGATGAACCGGTTCCGCGTGCGGAACTCCTCGACGAGGTACGCGGGCGCCTTGTCCGGGGACCCGGCGTCGTAGGGCGGCTGCGGGTCGTACTCGGTGAGCAACTGGACCGCCTGGGCGTGCTCGTCGCCGGCGATCCGGCCGACCAGGGTGAGGCCCATGTCGATGCCCGAGGAGACGCCGGCCGCGGTGACGTACTTGCCGTCGGTGACGACGCGCTCCCCGGTCGGCTCGGCGCCGTACTGCTTCAGGAGGTCCAGGGCCAGCCAGTGCGAGGTGGCGCGGCGGCCGCTCAGCAGTCCCGCGGCGGCGAGCAGCAGCGAGCCGGAGCAGACCGAGGTGGTCCAGGTACTGGCGGCGTCGGCGGCGCGGAGCCAGTCCAGCAGGGTCTCGTTGCCCATCTGCGCGTCCTGCCCGGGGCCGCCCGGCACGACGACCACGTCCGGGTCCGGCACGTCCGCCAGGGTCCGGTCGGCGGTGAGCGCCAGGCTCCCCGTGTCGTTGCGGACCGGCCCGGTCCGCTCGGCGACGAACACGGTCTCGGCGCCCGGAATGCGGCTCATGGTCTCGTACGGGCCCACGGCGTCGAGGGCGGTGAAGCGGTCGAAGAGAACGATGGCTGTGCGCACGTGCTGCCTCTTTCGGTTCGGTGGTGCGGCGGGTGGGTGTCCCGGTGCGTCAGGAGACCGGCGCGGGCCGGAACCGGCGGCGGTACTCCGCCGGTGAGGTGCCGAGCGCCTTGACGAAGGCACGGCGCATGGCCTCCGGCGTGCCGTAGCCGCTGGCGCGGGAGACCTCCTCGACTCCGTCGCCGGTGTCCTCCAGGAGCCGGCGGGCGTGCTCCAGACGGACCCGGTCGACGTAGCGGCCCGGCGTCGTGCCGGTCTCCGCCTGGAAGGCGCGGGCGAAGTGGCGCGGGGAGAGGCTGGCGCGGGCGGCGAGGGACTCGACGCTCAGGTCGTCGCCGGGGTGCTCGGTGATCCAGTGCTGCAGCTCCCGCAGCGGCTCGCGTCGGGCGGTCTGGGCGGCGAGCTGGGCGCTGAACTGGGCCTGGTTCCCGGGCCGGCGCAGGAACACCACCAGGTGCCGGGCGACGGTCAGCGCGACGTCCCGGCCCAGGTCCTCCTCCACCAGCGCGAGCGCGAGGTCGATGCCGGAGGTGACACCGGCCGACGTGGCCACGTTCCCGTCCCGGATGTAGATCGGATCAGGGTCCACCTCCACGGCCGGGTGGTCCCGGGCGAGCCGGTCGCTGTAGGCCCAGTGGGTGGTGACGCGGCGGCCGTCCAGCAGTCCCGCCCGGGCCAGCAGGATCGCCCCGGTGCAGACGGAGACCAGGCGCCGGGCGCCCGTTCCGTGCCGGCGCAGCCACTCGGTCAGGCGCGGGTCGGGGTTGCGGGTGCCCCGGCCGCCGGGGACCACCAGGGTGTCCGGCTGCGGCCCGGTGCCGAGCGCCTGGTCGGGTACGAGGTGCAGACCGCTGGAAGTGCGCACGGGAGCACCGTCCAGCGACGCCGTGCGGATGCGGTAGGTCCCCGGCGTGTGCTGCTCGGCGCCCGCGAAGACCTCCACGGGACCGGTGACATCGAGGCTCTGGACCCCGTCGAAGAGGAGGACCAGAACGGTTCGGCCCGTTCGGCCGGTTCGTCGCGCCATGCCGTCGATTCTTCGCCCGGCCGCCGTACGGCCGCAATGACGAGAACCCCTCCTTTCCTGCCATGCGTCCCGCAGACCGGAAGCAACGTACTGAGCGGTTGGTAACGTGCGTGGCATGACAACTGCCGCCATCGACGCACGCGCGGGCCGCCGCTGCCACAACGCGCTCAACTCACTGCACTCGACGCACTACTTCTCCCCCGACCTGGGCCGGGAACTGGGCGGCCTCGGGGTCACGGAGGCCCCGGCCGTCAACTTCGCGGCCCGCGCCGCCGCGCTGGGTCCGGTCGGCGCCGGTGCCGTGACGGCGGCGTTCTACAACTACAAGCACGAACTCGTCGCCCGGCACGTGCCCGCCGTGTGGGAGAAGGTCACGCCGGAGCAGGCCCTGGCGGCCCGGCTGCGCGCCGTCGACGCGACGCTGCGCCGGCTGCTGGGCGAGGAGGCCGTGGCGTCGGCCGGGATGGCGGAGGCGGCCGAGCTGGCCCTGCGCGCCGCCGAGGGCTGCACGCGCAGTGGCCGCCCGCTCTACTCGGCCCACGCCGACCTGCCGGCGCCCGACGCGCCGCACCTGGCGCTCTGGCACGCGGCGACGCTGCTGCGCGAGCACCGCGGCGACGGTCACCTCGCCACGCTGATGACCGCGGGTCTGGACGGCCTGGAAGCGCTGGTGACGCACACGGCGACCGGCAAGGGCATGGCACCGAAGTGGATCTTCACCACCCGGGGCTGGACCCAGGAGGAGTGGGACGCGGCCGCGGGCCGACTGCGCGAGCGCGGGCTGGTCGACGCGGCCGGCGGGCTGACCGAGGAGGGCACGGCCCTGCGCGAGGGCATCGAGCGGGAGACGGACCGGCTGGACACGGCCCCGTACGCGCACCTGGGCGCGGAGGACGTGGCGCGCCTGACGGAACTCGCGTCGGGCTTCGCGCGAACGGCGCTCGGTGCGGGCGCCTTCCCGGCGGATCTGCTCGCCAGGCGCTGACGACACGCCCGGGCTCGGACGGAGTGTACGGACAGGCATGCGAGGCCGCGACCGAGGTACCCGTAAGTCTCCCGGCCGGGTCGGCCGGGAGACGAAAGGGGCTTCACGTGTTCCGTGCCATCGCAGACGTTCTGCGCCAGATCGGTGGAGCGATCGCCACCGTGGTGACGCTTCCCTTCCGGGCCCTGGCCCGGCTCTTCGGCGGGGCCTCGTCCTCCACCCGGAGCCGCAGGGTCTGACCCGGGCCCTTCGCGTCGGTCGCGCGACCGGCCCGGACGGCGCCCTGATCCCCGATTGTCGGTGTCACCTGCCACAATTGCCGCGCAACCTCAGTGAGAAGGCGGTACGGGATCGTGACGACACCGGACGTAGGGTCCATCGAAAGCAGGATCGCCGACGAGCTCGGCGTACGGGAGCGGCAGGTGAAGGCCGCGGTCGAGCTGCTCGACGGCGGCTCGACGGTGCCCTTCATCGCCCGCTACCGCAAGGAAGCGACCGAGATGCTCGACGACGCGCAGCTGCGCACGCTCGAGGAGCGGCTGCGCTATCTGCGGGAGCTGGAGGAGCGGCGCGCGGCGATCCTCGACTCGGTCCGCGAGCAGGGCAAGCTCACCGAGGAGCTGGCGGCGCGCATCCGCGCGGCGGAGACCAAGGCGCGCCTGGAGGACATCTACCTGCCGTTCAAGCCGAAGCGGCGGACAAAGGCGCAGATCGCGCGCGAGGCGGGTCTGGAGCCGCTGGCCGAGGGCCTGCTCGCCGACGCGTCGGCGGTCCCGTCGGCCGCGGCGGCCGCGTTCGTCGACGCCGACAAGGGCGTGCCCGACCCGCAGGCGGCCCTGGACGGGGCGCGCTCGATCCTCACGGAGAAGTTCTCGGAGGACGCCGACCTGATCGGCGAGCTGCGCGAACGGATGTGGACGCGCGGGCGGCTCGCGGCCAAGGTCAAGGACGGCAAGGAGGAGGCGGGCGCCAAGTTCGCCGACTACTTCGACTTCGCCGAGCCGTTCACCGACCTGCCCTCGCACCGCGTGCTCGCGATGCTGCGCGGCGAGAAGGAGGACGTGCTCGACCTCGTCCTGGAGCCCGAGGAGGCCACCGAGGGCCCGTCGTCGTACGAGGCGATCGTCGCGAGCCGCTTCGGGATCGCGGACCGCGGCCGGCCCGCGGACAAGTGGCTGCGCGACACCGTCCGCTGGGCCTGGCGCACCCGCATCCTGGTGCACCTGGGCATCGACCTGCGGCTGCGGCTGCGCACGGCCGCCGAGGACGAGGCGGTGAACGTCTTCGCCGCCAACCTCCGCGACCTGCTGCTGGCCGCACCGGCGGGCACCCGGGCGACGCTCGGCCTCGACCCCGGCTTCCGCACCGGTGTGAAGGTCGCCGTGGTCGACGCGACCGGCAAGGTCGTGGCCACCGACGTGATCCACCCGCACGTCCCGGCCAACCGGTGGGACGAGGCGATCGCCAAGCTCGCGCGGCTGGCGAAGGAGCACACGGTCGACCTGATCGCCATCGGCAACGGCACGGCCTCCCGCGAGACCGACAAGCTCGCCGGTGAGCTCATCACCAAGCACCCCGAGTTGAAGCTGACCAAGGTGATGGTGTCCGAGGCGGGCGCCTCCGTGTACTCGGCCTCCGCCTTCGCCTCCCAGGAGCTGCCGGACATGGACGTCTCGCTGCGCGGCGCGGTGTCGATCGCCCGGCGGCTGCAGGACCCGCTGGCCGAGCTGGTGAAGATCGACCCGAAGTCGATCGGCGTCGGCCAGTACCAGCACGACCTCTCCGAGGTGAAGCTGTCCCGCTCGCTGGACGCGGTGGTCGAGGACTGTGTGAACGGCGTGGGGGTGGACGTCAACACGGCCTCCGCGCCGTTGCTCGCCCGGGTCTCCGGCATCACCTCCGGGCTCGCGGAGAACATCGTGGCGCACCGCGACGCGAACGGACCGTTCTCCTCGCGGACCGCGCTGAAGAAGGTGTCCCGGCTCGGGCCCAAGGCGTACGAGCAGTGTGCGGGCTTCCTGCGGATCCGGGGCGGCGACGACCCGCTGGACGCGTCCAGCGTGCACCCGGAGGCGTACCCCGTGGTGCGGCGGATGGTGAAGACCGCCGGGCAGGAGGTGAGCGGCCTGATCGGCAACACGTCGGTGCTGCGGTCGCTGAAGCCGGACCGGTTCGTGGACGAGACGTTCGGTCTGCCGACGGTCACGGACATTCTGCGGGAGCTGGAGAAGCCGGGGCGCGACCCTCGGCCCGCCTTCAAGACGGCCACCTTCAAGGAGGGCGTGGAGAAGATCTCCGACCTGTCGTCCGGGATGGTGCTGGAGGGTGTCGTCACGAACGTCGCCGCGTTCGGGGCGTTCGTGGACGTCGGTGTGCACCAGGACGGGCTCGTGCACGTGTCCGCGATGTCGAGGACGTTCGTGAAGGATCCGCGGGACGTGGTGAAGCCCGGGGACATCGTGAAGGTGAAGGTGATGGACGTCGACATTCCGCGGAAGCGGATCTCGTTGACGTTGCGGTTGGACGACGAAGCCGCTCCGCAGGGGGAGCCGAAGAAGGAGCGTGGGGCGAGGCCTCCCCGGCAGAGGCAGCAGCGGCAGGGTGGTTCCGGGGGCGGTAAGGGGCGGCCTTCGTCGGCGCCTGCCGCGTCCAACGGAGCGATGGCGGACGCGTTGCGGCGGGCCGGGTTGGCGTAGGCGCCCGGCGCCGGGGGCGGGGCGAGGGTGGGTGCGCAGCCCGGCGGTGCGAGGTGCCTCCCCCACTCCCGGCTTCGCTGGAGCGGGAGGTGCCCCCACCGCCCACCCCAGCGGCGCGACCGCCCGCAGTTGCCGGGGGGCGAGCGGCTACGTACGTTCCACCACCTTGCCGTTCGTCACCTCCAGGCGGCGGGTGACCTTGACCGCGTTCAGCATGCGGCGGTCGTGGGTGATCAGGAGGAGGGTGCCTTCGTAGGCGTCCAGGGCCGACTCGAGCTGTTCGATGGCGGGGAGGTCGAGGTGGTTGGTCGGCTCGTCCAGGACCAGGAGGTTGACGCCTCTGCCCTGGAGGAGGGCGAGCGCGGCCCTGGTGCGTTCGCCGGGTGAGAGGGTCGACGCCGGGCGGACGACGTGGTCGGCCTTCAGGGCGAACTTGGCCAGGAGGGTGCGGATCTCCGCCGGTTCCACGTCCGGGACAGCCGCACGGAAGGCGTCGAGCAGCATCTCGGAGCCGTGGAACAGCTTGCGGGCCTGGTCGACCTCGCCGAGCAGGACGCCGGAGCCGAGCGCCGCGTGCCCCGCGTCGAGGGGGACGCGGCCCAGGAGGGCGCCGAGGAGCGTGGACTTGCCCGCGCCGTTGGCTCCCGTCACCGCCACCCGGTCCGCCCAGTCGATCTGCACGGAGACCGGACCGAGCACGAAGTCGCCGCGCCGCACCTCGGCGTCGCGCAGGGTGGCCACGACCGCGCCCGAGCGGGGCGCCGAGGCGATCTCCATGCGCAGGTCCCATTCCTTGCGCGGTTCCTCGACGACGTCCAGGCGCTCGATCATGCGCTGGGTCTGGCGGGCCTTCGCGGCCTGCTTCTCGCTGGCCTCGCTGCGGAACTTGCGGCCGATCTTGTCGTTGTCGTTGCCCGCCTTGCGCCGGGCGTTCTTGACGCCCTTGTCCATCCAGGCGCGCTGCGTCTGGGCCCGGTCCTGGAGGGAGGCCCGCTTGTCGGCGTACTCCTCGTACTCGTCGCGGGCGTGCCGGCGGGCCACCTCGCGTTCCTCCAGGTACGCCTCGTAGCCGCCGCCGTAGAGGTTGATCTGCCGCTGGGCGAGGTCGAGTTCGAGGACCTTGGTGACGGTGCGGGTGAGGAACTCGCGGTCGTGGCTGACGACGACGGTGCCGACGCGCAGGCCGGTCACGAAGCGTTCGAGGCGCTCCAGGCCGTCCAGGTCGAGGTCGTTGGTCGGCTCGTCGAGCAGGAAGACGTCGTAGCGGGAGAGGAGGAGGGAGGCGAGACCGGCGCGGGCCGCCTGGCCGCCGGACAGGGACGTCATCGGCTGGTCCAGGTCGACGGTCAGGCCCAGCGCGTCGGCGGTCTCCTCCGCTCGGTCGTCGAGGTCGGCGCCGCCGAGGCCCAGCCAGCGCTCCAGGGCGGTGGCGTAGGCGTCGTCGGCTCCCGGGGCGCCGTCGACCAGGGCCTGGGTGGCCTCGTCCATGGCGCGCTGGGCGTCGGTGACGCCGGTGCGGCGGGCCAGGAACTCCCGCACGCTCTCGCCGGGGCGGCGCTCCGGCTCCTGCGGGAGGTGGCCGACGGTGGCGGTGGGCGGGGACAGGCGCAGCTCCCCCTCCTCCGGGTTGGTCAGCCCGGCGAGCATCCGCAGGAGGGTGGACTTCCCCGCGCCGTTGGCTCCGACCAGACCGATGACGTCGCCGGGTGCGACGACGAGGTCGAGCCCGGTGAACAGGGAGCGGTCGCCGTGGCCGGCGGCGAGGTTCTTGGCGACGAGGGTGGCAGTCATCAGACCGTAGATGTTAGCCGCGGCCCGGCACGCCCCGGGTCACCGCCGTCACCAGCACGCTTCCCGGCGTCCGCGCCACCACGAAGGCCTCCCCCTTCACCGCACCCGCCTCCAGGGCGACGCGGTGGGCGCCCGGTTCGAGTACGCCGTCGAAGACCTCGCGGACGTGCGTGCGGTGGAGGCGGTCGAGGCGGTACGCGGTGAGTCGCACCCGGCAGGGCGAGGTGACCTCGACCTCGGCGCCCGCTGCGCTCGCCGTGAGGCGGGTCAGGCGGCGGCCCTCGGCCGGGCCCCGGGCCAGGGCGTGCTCGATCTGGGCGACCAGCACCGGGACGATCGGGGCGAGGCCGTCGACGTGGGCCACGTCCACCCCGGCGTCCGCGAAGGCGCGGCCCACCGAGGCGCGCTGTTCCCCGGTGACCGCGCGGCCGAAGGCGACGGCGTCGTAGGTCCGCAGTTCGTCCGCCGGGACGTCGCGGGCGTCCTGGGTGATGTCGGCGCCGATGCCGATGGTGCGCAGCGCCGCGGCGAGCCTGGCGAGCAGGGCGACGCGGGCGCCGATGAGCAGGACCCGGCGGGCGGGGTGCGCGGAGCCGTCGAGCAGGCCGGCGAGGGCCGCGCGGTACTCGGCGCCGGAGAAGCGGTAGGGGCCGATGCCGGGGTAGGCGTTCAGCTCCAGGTCGGCGTGTTCGGCGGTCTGCCAGGCGAAGTCCCGCCAGACGAAGTCGTCGCCGTCCCGCAGGATCACGGCGGTCACCGCGCCGCAGGCCAGGTCGGCGCACTCGGGGCAGCCGTAGATGACGTACCGGCCGCCGGGCAGGGGCGCGTCGGCCTCCAGGAGCAGGCCGCGGACCTGCGCGGTGAAGATGGCGGGCGGTACGTCGGAGGCGAGCGGGGAGACGGCGTCCAGATCGGAGAGCCGGAACAGGAGGGGGCGCCCGTCGACGACGAAGTCCATGAAGTCGCGGTGGACCTGGAAGTCGCCGTCGGCGTGGACTCCGCCGGCGCGCGTCGCCGGGGCCAGACCGAAGGTCGCGTACTCGGCAGCCATGCGGTGAGTATTCCCTCGGCCGGGCCTCTTGGAGCACGCCGTCGGGCGTTCGGTTAACGTCCTGGTGTGGAAACCGAACTGGATGACGAGCGGGATGGCGAAGTCGTCGTGGTCGGCGGCGGGGTGATCGGGCTGACGACGGCCGTCGTCCTCGCCGAGCGGGGCAGACGGGTGCGGCTGTGGACCCGGGAGCCCGCGGAGCGGACCACCTCGGTGGTAGCGGGCGGGCTGTGGTGGCCGTACCGGATCGAGCCGGTCGCGCTGGCCCAGGCCTGGGCGCTGCGTTCCCTGGACGTGTACGAGGAGCTGGCGGCACGGCCCGGGCAGACCGGCGTACGCATGCTCGAAGGGGTGCTCGGCGAGACCGGCCTGGACGAGGTGGACGGGTGGGCCGCGGCCCGGCTGCCGGGGCTGCGCGCGGCGAGCGCCGCCGAGTACGCCGGGACGGGGTTGTGGGCGCGGCTGCCGCTCATCGACATGTCGACCCATCTGCCGTGGCTGCGGGAGCGGCTGCTGGCCGCGGGCGGCACGGTGGAGGACCGCGCGGTGACCGATCTGGCCGAGGCGGACGCGCCGGTGGTGGTCAACTGCACCGGCCTGGGCGCCCGGGAGCTGGTGCCGGACCCGGCGGTACGGCCGGTGCGCGGGCAGCTGGTCGTCGTGGAGAACCCAGGCATCCACAACTGGCTGGTCGCGGCCGACGCGGACTCCGGGGAGACGACGTACTTCCTTCCGCAGCCGGGACGGCTCCTGCTGGGCGGCACGGCCGAGGAGGACGCCTGGTCGACCGAGCCGGACCCGGCGGTCGCGGCGGCCATCGTGCGACGGTGCGCGGCCCTGCGTCCCGAGATCGCCGGGGCGCGGGTGCTCGCGCACCTGGTGGGGCTGCGGCCGGCCCGGGACGCGGTCCGGCTGGAGCGCGGGACGCTGCCGGACGGGCGTCGGCTGGTGCACAACTACGGTCACGGCGGCGCGGGCGTCACCGTGGCCTGGGGCTGCGCTCAGGAGGCGGCCCGGCTCGCCTCCTGACGCCGGTGTCCCGGTCGGCCGGACCGCGGGGGTCAGTCCTTGTGGTGCTTGCCGATCGGGTCGCCCTCCACGTCTGTGCCGGGGCCGGGGCCGATCCGGATCTCGAAGTCGCCCTCGTACTGCTTGTGGCCCTCGATGACGGCCAGTTCGACGGCTTCGTTGGCCATCTCGCCGCGCACCATGAGCGGGTCGCGGCGCAGGTCGCGCATGAGGGCGACGCACATGAAGATCATCACGATGACGAAGGGCGCCGCCGCGAGGATCGTGAGGTTCTGCAGACCGGTGAGCGCGTCCGCCTCACCGCTGCCGATCAGCAGCATGATGGCCGCGACCGCGCCGGTCACCACGCCCCAGACGACCACCACCCAGCGGCTGGGTTCGAGCGCGCCCTTCTGCGAGAGCGTGCCCATCACGATGGATGCCGCGTCGGCCCCGGAGACGAAGAAGATGCCGACGAGGATCATCACCAGCAGGCTGGTGGCGGTGGCGATGGGGTACTCCTGGAGCACGCCGAAGAGCTGGCCCTCGGGGGTCGAGTCGTCGCCCAGCCGGTTCTGCTCCTGAAGCCGCATCGCCGAGCCGCCGAAGATGGCGAACCAGATCAGGCTGACCGTGCTGGGCACCAGGATGACGCCGCCGATGAACTGACGGATCGTCCGGCCGCGGCTGATGCGGGCGATGAACATGCCGACGAAGGGCGTCCAGGAGATCCACCACGCCCAGTAGAAGACGGTCCAGCTGCCCAGCCAGTCCGCCACCCCCTTGCCGCCGCTGATCTCGGTGCGGCCGGCCATCTGGGGCAGGTCGCCGAGGTAGGCGAAGACCGAGGTCGGCAGCAGGTCGAGGATGAGGATCGTCGGGCCCGCGATGAACACGAACACGGCGAGCACCAGGGCCAGCACCATGTTGGTGTTGGACAGCCACTGGATGCCCTTCTCGACGCCGGAGATCGCGGAGGCCACGAACGCCACCGTGAGCACCGCGATGATGCCGACGAGGAGGCCGGTGCTGACCTTGTCCATCCAGTCGAGCTTCTCCATGCCGGAGCCGATCTGGAGCGCGCCGAGGCCGAGCGAGGCCGCGGAGCCGAAGATCGTCGCGATGATGGCGAGGATGTCGATGACCCGGCCGCCGGCGCCGTTGGCGTGCTTCTCGCCGATGAGCGGGGTGAACACCGCGCTTATGGTCTGCCTGCGGCGCCTGCGGAAGGTGCTGTAGGCGATGCCGAGGCCGACCACCGCGTAGATCGCCCACGGGTGGAGGGTCCAGTGGAACAGGGTGGTGGCCATGGCCGTGGCCATGCGGTCGCCGGAGTCGGCCGGGCTGGTGCCGGGCGGGGGCGTGGTGTAGTGCGCCAGTGGCTCGCTGACGCCGTAGAACATCAGGCCGATGCCCATGCCCGCGCTGAACATCATGGCGACCCAGGACACGGTCCGGAACTCGGGTTCCTCGCCCTCGGCCCCCAGGTGGATGCGGCCGTAGCGGCTGGCCGCCAGCCAGAGGGCGAAGACCACGAAGCCGGAGGCGGCCAGCGTGAACGCCCAGCCGCCGTTGTGCAGCAGGCCACCGAGCATGCTGCTGGAGACGTCCTCCAGCGAGTCGGTGGCGGCGGCGCCCCAGATGACGAACGCCAGGGTCAGGACGGCCGTGACGCCGAAGACGACGCGGTCGGTCCGGGGCCGGTGCTCCTGCCCCGGAAGGCCCGCTTCCGAACCCGGAAGCGTGCCTCTGTCGTGCTCTTCCTTGTCGCTTGGTCGGTCCTGCGTCACAGGTGGCACCTTTCCAGTCGATCAGGCCGAAAATACTCCACCGCTACGCCCTTACCACGTAAGACGCGGAAGTCACCCCCTCAGCAGCGGGTGTCCGGTTCACCCGCGGTCACGTGGTACGTCGCGCGCTCGTCCAGGAGCAGTGGCACCAGGGCACGCTGTGACTGGCGCAGCGGTACGTAGGCGCCCTTCTCCCCGGTCGGGCGCACTCGTACACCGTGCAGAGCGAGTTCGTCCCCGACGTCCCGGTACTGGGCAGCGGTCAGCCGGTAGCCGCAGGGCGGGTCCTGGATCACCTCGGAGCCCTCGGCCGGGTCGTTGTCGGCACCGCCCAGGTAGACGGGTCCGGTATCGGACAGGCCCGCGCGGCGGGCGGCGCCCGTGGCGGCCTCGACGCGTCCGCGCCGCTCGTCCGCGAAGCGGAACATGCCGTCCAGGGCGGCGAGCTGGGAGTCCACCCGGCGCCGGTGGTTGAGGGCCGGGGCGTCACGCTCGGCGTCGGTGAGGGCGTCGACACGGCTCTCGATGAGCAGGCCGACCGCGTGTTTCACGCCGGACATGTTGCGCAGGATGCGTTCCTGGCCGTCGCCGGCGGTCTGCTTGACGGGGTCGCCGGTCTCGGGATCGGTCCAGATGCCGTACGTGCCCGTCGAGTACCCGGCGTGTTCGGCGGCGGGGCGGACGTACGCGCCGGACAGGGTTCGGGCCTCGTCGTGGACCGGCGTGCGGGTGTTGAGGTTGCGGGGCCAGAGGTCGAAGAGGTCCTTGTCGTAGTACGGGGGTGTGGCGCCGTACTCGTGCAGGTCGTAGATGACGTCGGGGCGCTCGTCGCGGACGACGGCGGCCAGGGCACGGGCTTCGGCCGTCGCCAGCGCGAGGTGGTCGCGGTTGACGTCGACGCCGTCGCCGTTGCCGCGGGTGTCGGCGGCCCGGCCGTCGGGGTTGGCGGTGGGCACCACCAGCACGGCGGTGCGGTCCAGGAACCGCCGGGTCGCGCGGTCGGTGGCGTACGCGAGGTCCCGCACGGT
This sequence comes from Streptomyces violaceoruber, assembly GCF_033406955.1. NCBI lineage: Bacteria > Bacillati > Actinomycetota > Actinomycetes > Kitasatosporales > Streptomycetaceae > Streptomyces > Streptomyces violaceoruber. Next base: position 1,009,781 of record NZ_CP137734.1, read on the forward strand.
GGTCAGGCAGGCCTCGCGGCCGGAGGGTTCGTCGCCGTGCTGGCTGCACACGAGGAGGACCTTGTTGGCGGCGGAGGGCCTGCCGATGGTCACGAGCTGGAGGGGGCGGTTCTGCTTCGTGGTGCCGATGCGGTCCAGGGCGACGCGGTCGCTCGCCCGGTCGGCGGCGGACAGGAGTGCCTGTTCCTCCGGCTGGGTGGTCCAGCGGGCGCCGTGGGTGCGCTCGAACCCGGTGCGGGGCGCACGGGGTGCGGAGCCGTCGGCGTGGGCGGGTGCGGTGAGGAGGGACGGGACCAGGAGGGACGCGGCGAGGGACGCGGTGGTCGCGGTGAGGGTGCGCAGGCGGTTCATCGGCCTCCCTTCGGGACGCGGTGCGTGGGGTGCGGCGCGGGTGCCGGAGCGGCGGTCCCTGTACCGGCGGTGGCCCTGGTCGCGGCGGTGCCGCCGACGAACGGTACGCGGGCCGGCGTGCGCGATCGGGCCGGCGGGGGTGTCGGCGTGTCGGCGCAGGGGCCGAGGGGGCTCCGGTCGACGCGCACGGCGGACAGGTGGGCCGGGGCCGCCGTCGCGGGCGGTCTCCGGAGGGTGAGGCGCATGCGTATCGGCATGCGCGGACGGTACATCGGTCCACCCCCGCGCATAAGAGGGCCGAGGGCGGCCCATGACGGCCGGATGGCGATCGTGTGACAGGAGTGGCCGTGGACATGACGGTGCGCCCAGGGGCTGAATAGGCTCCGAACGGATTCCGAACGGATCTCGTGCCCCTACGACTTGGAGCTTTCGTGCACCGCAGATTCATCGTGCCGGGCGCACTGGGCGCCGCCTCTCTCATGCTGGCGATCCCGGCGTCGGCGGCGGCCCACTCCCCCGGCGCTCCGGGCATCGGCGACCCCTACTACCCGGCCTACGGCAACGGCGGATACGACGTCTCGCACTACGACCTGCGCCTGAAGTACCAGCCGGCCACGGACCGGCTGGAGGGGACGGCGACGATCCTGGCCCGCACCACCGCCGACCTGTCGCGGTTCAACCTCGACTTCCTGCTGGACGTCGGCGAGGTGCGGGTGAACGGCGCCAAGGCATCGTTCACGACCTCGGGCGAGCAGGAGCTGGAGATCACTCCGAAGAAGCCGCTGGACAAGGGGTCGCCCCTCACCGTCGTCGTCCGCTACAGCGGTGTGCCGTCCTCGAAGCAGGCGTTCGGCTTCACCAGTTGGCACCGCACCCCGGACGGCGGGATCGCCGCGAACGAGCCCGAGGCCGCGGCCTGGTGGTTCCCCAGCAACGACCACCCGCTCGACAAGGCCACCTACGACGTGTCGGTGCAGGTGCCGGACGGCACCCAGGCGATCTCCAACGGCACCCTCCAGTCGACGAGTTCACGGCTCGGCTGGACACGCTGGAACTGGCGCTCGGACCAGCCGCAGGCCACGTACCTCGCCACGCTGGCGGTGGGGAGGTTCGACCTCAGCACCGGCACCACCGAGGGCGGCATCCCGGTTGTCAACGCCTACAGCAGGGACCTGGGCGCGAACGACGGCGCGGCGCGGGCCAGCGTGGAGCGGACCGGGGAGGTCGCGGACTGGCTGAGCGAGTACTTCGGGCCGTATCCGTTCAACGCGCTCGGCGGCTACGTGCCGAACACCACCACCGGGTACGCGCTGGAGACGCAGACCCGGCCGTTCTACAGCCCTCGGCAGTTCGCGAACGGGTCGAACGTGTCCGTCGTCGTGCACGAGCTGGCCCACCAGTGGTACGGCGACCTGGTCTCGGTGCGCGGCTGGAAGGACATCTGGATCAACGAGGGCTTCGCGCGGTACGCCCAGTGGCTGTGGTCCGAGCACGAGGGCGAGGGCACGGCGCAGGAACTGGCCGACTACACGTACGCCTCGCACCCGGCCGACGACGCGTTCTGGACGGTGAAGCCCGGTGACCCGGGTCCGGAGAACCAGTTCGACGGCGCCGTCTACGACCGGGGCGCGCTGGCCGTGCAGGTGCTGCGCAACGCGATCGGGGACGACGCCTTCTTCACCGTGCTGAAGGGCTGGCCCGCGAAGTACGCCCACGGCAACGCGTCCGTCGCCGACTTCCAGCGGTACGCCGAGGAGGTGTCGGGCAAGCCGCTGGCCGCGCTGTTCGACACCTGGCTGTTCCAGCCGTCGAAGCCGGACGCCCCGGCGGCGGGCACCCGGTCCCTCGCGAAGGCCCCCGCGACGCCGCCCGTGCAGCCCCGTTCCTGGCGGAAGATCGCCGCGACGAACGACGTGCACGAGCACTGAGCCGCGGACGGCCTAGGCGGTGTCCCCGTGGTCGTAGACGGTCACGGGGATGCCGCGCCGGGTGAGGCGGTCGGATATGAGCGGCTCCACGCGGGACCACGTGCCGCCGGCCAGGCCGCAGCCTATGCGGGGCATGTGCACGGACGCGTCCAGCTCGGCCGCCCTGTCAGCGACGCGGCCGAGCGCGGTGCCGATGGCCTCGTAGCGCACGGGGACGCCCTTGCTGCCGGTTCTCATGCCGTGCTGGCCGATCATGTTGGCCACCCACACGTACGGCTCGACCTGAACGAACTGGACCGCGCCGAGACCGAAGTCGTTGGCCGCGCGGTCGCGGTGCCAGGCGCGATAGGCCGCCTCCGGCTGCGGCCAGCGGCGGGAGACGGCCAGGACGAAGCCCTTGCCCCAGCCCCCGAGGTCGTTGCACACGTGGGCGATCATCTTGACGCCCTTGACCGACGGCGCGGTGGCGTCACCCCGGACATAGCTGATCTCCGACATGACGCCACCGTACGGGCCACCACTGACAGTGGCCCCGGGTCGCTACTGCCTCGGCGCCGGCCGTTCCTGCCCGGCCTGGTGCGCGACCCGGCGCCGGACGCCGAACCAGCCGGCCACCAGCATCACCGCGATCACGGGCACCAGCAGCACGGTCTTGCGGCCGACCTCCTCGTCGTTCCACATCAGGCCGACGACCGCCAGCAGGAAGGCGATGGTGACGATCTCCGTGACGGGGCTGCCGGGCAGCCGGAAGCCCGGCCGTTCGACCAGGCCCGCACGCGCCCGGCGGACGAACACCAGGTGGCAGATCATGATGATCACCCACGTGCTGATGATGCCCAGCGAGGCGACGTTCAGCACGATCTCGAAGGCCTTGCTCGGCACCAGGTAGTTCAGTCCGACACCGAGGACGCAGACCGCGCAGGTCAGCAGGATGCCGCCGTAGGGGACCTGACTGCGGCTCATCACGCCGGTGAACCTCGGCGCGGAGCCGGCCATCGCCATGGAACGCAGGATGCGGCCGGTGGAGTACAGGCCGGAGTTCAGCGACGACATCGCGGCGGTGAGGACGACGAGGTTCATCACGTCACCGGCGGCCGGCACACCGATCCCCGACAGCACCGTGACGAAGGGGCTCTCGTCGCCCGAGTAGAGCGAACTCGGCAGCAGCAGGGCCAGGAGCACGACCGAGCCGACGTAGAACAGGGCCACCCGCCACATGATCGAGTTCACCGCACGAGGAACGATCTTGTGCGGCTCGGCGGTCTCGCCGGCGGCGACGCCGACCAGTTCGAGGGCCGCGTAGGAGAAGATCACGCCCTGCATGACGAGGACCACGGGCATCACACCGTGCGGGAGGATGCCGCCGTGGTCGGTGATCATGCCCATGCCCGGGGTCTGCCCGCTCACCTCGTGCTGGGTGGCGAGCAGGAAGATTCCGATCAGCATGAAGCCGACGAGGGTGGCGACCTTGACGATCGCGAACCAGAACTCCATCTCGCCGAAGATCTTCACCGAGATCAGGTTCACGGCCAGGACCACCGCGAGGGCGACGAGGGCGAGCACCCATTGGGGGATGCTCGTGAACATGCTCCAGTAGTGCGTGTACAGCGCGATCGCGGTGATGTCGGCGATGCCGGTCGTGGACCAGTTCAGGAAGTACATCCAGCCGGCGACGTAGGCGCCCTTCTCACCGAGGAACTCGCGCGCGTACGACACGAAGGATCCGGAGGAGGGCCGGTACAGCACCAGCTCGCCCAGTGCCTTGACGACGAAGAAGGCGAAGACGCCGGCGACGAGGTAGGCGATGGCGAGCGCCGGTCCGGCGTCGCGCAGCCGCCCGCCGGCGCCGAGGAAGAGGCCGGTGCCGATCGCGCCGCCGATGGCGATCATGTTGACGTGACGGGCCTTGAGGTCCTTGCTGTAACCGGCGTCGCCCGCGTCCGCGGGGATGGTCCCGGTCGCCTGGGGATGGGCGGCGACCTGTGCCGTGTCGACGGCGTCCTTGCTCACGGGTGGTTCCACTCTCTGGTGCGCTCGGGCGGGGTGCGCCCGAGTCGTCCGTACGTGTGTCTCGGGCCCGCACCACCCAATGACGCGGCACAGACCAAGACGGCACCTTCCCACGACGCTGCGTGGGCATGCGGTGGTTCATGTCACACAGCGTGACTTCTCACAAGATCCGCCGATGGTCCGCACGGGTCGGTCAAGAGACGTGCGACGGGTGCGCGAGAGATGCGCGAGAGGTTTCACAGCGTTGGTGAGACAGCGATACTGCTGCATATGACGACGACCGACACCGCGGAGCCGACCCTGACGATCGACGAGCTGGCCGCGCGGGCCGGCGTCACGGTGCGCACGGTCCGCTTCTACGGCACCAGAGGACTGCTGCCGCCGCCGGTGCTCGGTCCCCGCCGGGTGGGGCACTACGGCCGGGAGCACCTGGCGCGACTGGCGCTGATCGAGGAGTTGCAGCACCAGGGCATGACGCTGGCCGCCATCGAGCGGTATCTCAAGCGGCTGCCGGACGACCTGAGCCCCCACGACCTGGCGCTCCACCGCGCGGTGGTGGCCTCCTGGGCGCCGGAGGCGGTGGAGCGGGTCACCCGCGAGGAGCTGGGCAGGCGGGCGGGGCGGCCGCTCACCGACGAGGAGGTGGACCGGCTGGGGGCGATGGACGTCGTGGTGCCCGACGGCGACGCCTACCGGGTGGACGTCGGGCTGCTCCGACTCGGCGTCGAGCTGCTCGACGTGCCCTTCTCCCCCGAGACGGTGCTCGCGGCCCGCACCGCCCTCCTGGAGCACTCCCGCGCCGCCGCGCGCGACCTGTCGCGGCTGCTGCGCGACGCGGTCGCCGAACGGGAGGCGCCGGAGGTGCGGTCGCTCTCCGCCCACATGCACCCGCTGGTGGTGCAGGCGCTGCTGACCACGTTCCAGCGGTCGCTGCGCGAGGAGCTGCGGGAGTGGCTCGACAAGGAGGCCGGTGAATGATCCCGCGACTCAGCGGCCGTCCGTGAAGACCTCCCCGTTGTCCGCCTTCTCCACCAGCAGGGCGGGCGGGGTGAAGCGCTCGCCGTAGCGGTCGGCCAGCTCGCGGGCGCGGGCGACGAAGCCCGGCACGCCGCCGTCGTATCCGTTGATGTACTGGAGGACGCCGCCGGTCCAGCCGGGGAAGCCGATGCCGAAGATCGAGCCGATGTTGGCGTCGGCGACGGAGGTCAGCACCCCCTCCTCCAGGAGCCGGACGGTGTCCAGCGCCTCCGAGAACAGCATCCGCTCCTGCATGTCGGCGAACGGGATCTCGTGTCCCGGCTTCGTGAAGTGCTCGCGCAGCCCCGGCCACAGCCCGGCCCGCCTGCCGTCCTCGCCGTACTCGTAGAACCCGGCACCTCCGGAGCGTCCCGGGCGGCCGAACTCGTCGACCATGCGGTCGATGAGCGCCTCGGCGGGATGCGCCGCCCAGGTGCCGCCCGCCTCCTCCACCGCCCGCTTCGTCTCCTCGCGGATCTTGCGGGGGAGGGTGAGGGTCAGCTCGTCCATCAGGGACAGCACCTTGGCCGGGTAACCCGCCTGGGCCGCCGCCTGCTCCACCGAGGCGGGCTCGATGCCCTCCCCCACCATCGCCACACCCTCGTTGATGAAGTGGCCGATGACCCGGGAGGTGAAGAAGCCCCGCGAGTCGTTGACCACGATCGGCGTCTTGCCGATCTGCCGGACCAGGTCGAACGCCCGGGCCAGGGCCTCGTCCCCGGTCCGCTCGCCCTTGATGATCTCCACCAGCGGCATCCTGTCCACGGGTGAGAAGAAGTGCAGCCCGATGAAGTCGCCCTGCCGCTCCACCCCCTCGGCCAGCGCCGTGATCGGCAGCGTGGAGGTGTTCGAGCACAGCAGCGCGTCGGGGGCGACGACGTGCTCGATCTCCTGGAACACCTTGTGCTTGAGCGAAGTGTCCTCGAACACCGCCTCGATCACCGCGTCACACCCCGCCAGATCGGCCGCCTCGGCCGTCGGCGTGATCCGCGCCAGCAGCGCGTCCGCCTTCTCCTGACTCGTACGGCCCTTCGCGACGGCCTTGGCGCACAGCTTCTCCGAATACGCCTTGCCCTTGAGCGCCGACTCCAGGGAGACGTCCTTCAGCACCACGTCGATGCCCGCACGCGCACACGAGTAGGCGATACCCGCACCCATCATCCCCGCGCCCAGCACGGCCACCTTGGCGACCTTCCCCGGCTCGACACCCTTCGGACGGTTGGCACCGGAATTGACCGCCTGCAGGTCGAAGAAGAACGCCTGGATCATGTTCTTCGAGGTCTGCCCGGCGGCCAGTTCGACGAAGTAGCGGGCCTCGATGACCTGGGCGGTCTCGAAGTCGACCTGGGAGCCCTCGACGGCGGCGGCCATGATGTTGCGCGGCGCCGGGTAGGGGGCGCCGTTCGTCTGCTTGCGCAGGTTGGCGGGGAAGGCGGGCAGGTTGGCCGCGAACTTCGGGTGGGACGGGGTGCCGCCGGGGATGCGGTAGCCGGGCCGGTCCCAGGGCTGGGCGGACTCCGGGTGGGCGTCGATGAAGGCGCGGGCCTTGGCGAGCATGTCCTCGCGGCTGTCGGCGACCTCGTCGACCAGGCCGTTCTCCTGGGCGCGGCGCGGGTTGTACTGGGTGCCCTGGAGGAGGACCTTCAGCAGGGCATCGGTGATGCCGAGCATCCGGACGGTGCGGACGACTCCGCCGCCTCCGGGGAGCAGGCCGAGGGTGACCTCGGGGCAGCCGATCTTGGAGCCGGGGGCGTCCAGGGCGACGCGGTGGTGGCAGGCCAGCGCGATCTCGTAGCCGCCGCCGAGGGCCGCGCCGTTCAGGGCGGCGACGACGGGCTTGCCGAGGGTCTCGATGCGGCGCAGGTTCCGCTTGATGGCCATGCCGCCGTCGAAGAGGTCCTGCGCGGTCTCCGGGGTGACGCGGATGAGGTCGCGCAGGTCGCCGCCCGCGAAGAAGGTCTTCTTGGCGGAGGTGACGATGACGCCGCGAATCGAGTCCTTCTCGGCCTCCAGGCGGTCGGTGACCGCCGCCAGGGAGTCGCGGAACGCCTGGTTCATGGTGTTCGCGGACTGGTCGGGGTCGTCGAGGACGAGGGTGACGACACCGGTGTCGTCCTGCTCCCAGCGGATGGTGGTGGGCTCGGTGCTCATGAGGGTGTGCTCCAGGTGATCCGTCGTGGCCGTCGTGGCCGTCGTGGCCGTCGTATCCGTCGGGAGGGGTTCAGATGCGCTCGACGATGGTGGCGATGCCCATGCCGCCGCCCACGCACAGGGTGGCGAGGCCGTAGCGCTTGTCCTGGCGCTCCAGTTCGTCGACGAGGGTGCCGAGGATCATCGCGCCGGTGGCGCCGAGGGGGTGACCGAGCGCGATCGCCCCGCCGTTGACGTTGACCTTGTCCAGCGACAGGCCCATGTCCTTCACGAAGCGCAGGACCACCGCCGCGAACGCCTCGTTGATCTCGACCAGGTCGATGTCTTCAATGCTCAGCCCGGCCCTGGCCAGCGCCTTGCGGGTGGCCGGGGCGGGGCCGGTGAGCATGATGGTGGGCTCGGAACCGGAGACGGCGGCGGAGACGATCCGGGCGCGCGGCCGCAGACCGTAGCGGTCACCGACCTCCTCGGAGCCGACGGCGACCAGGGAGGCGCCGTCGACGATGCCGGAGGAGTTGCCCGCGTGGTGAACGTGGTCGATCCTCTCCACCCAGTGGTACTTCTGCAGCGCCACCGCGTCGAACCCGCCCAGCTCACCGATGTCCGCGAAGGACGGCTTCAGCCCCGCGAGGGAGTCGGCGGTGGTGCCGGGGCGCGGGTGCTCGTCGTGGTCGAGGACGGTGAGACCGGCGCGGTCCTTCACCGGCACGACGGACCGCTCGAAGCGGCCCTCCTTCCAGGCGGTCGCCGCGCGCTCCTGGGACAGCGCCGCGTACTCGTCCACGTCACGGCGCGAGAAGCCCTCGATGGTCGCGATCAGGTCGGCGCCGATGCCCTGCGGGACGAAGTTGGTGGCGAGGTTGGTCATCGGGTCGTTGAACCAGGCGCCGCCGTCCGAGGCCATCGGGACGCGGGACATGGACTCGACGCCGCCCGCGAGGACCAGGTCCTCCCACCCGGAGCGCACCTTCATGGCGGCCATGTTGACGGCCTCCAGGCCCGAGGCACAGAAGCGGTTCTCCTGCACCCCGGCCACCGTGTCCGGCAACCCGGCCGCGATCGCCGCGATGCGGGCGATGTCCGAGCCCTGGTCGCCGACCGGACCGACGACACCGAGCACGATGTCGTCCACGGCGGCCGGATCCAAGCCGGGGAACCGGGCGCGGATCTCCTGGATGAGACCGACGACCAGGTCGACGGGCTTCGTGCCGTGCAGGGCGCCGTTCGCCTTGCCGCGTCCGCGCGGGGTGCGGATCGCGTCGTACACATACGCTTCGGTGCTCACTGGCAGGCCTTTCACTGAGGGTTGTGCACTGCGGGGTTCGGGTTCGGGAGGGAGGCCGGGGCCGGGCCGCCCCAGGCGCGGGGCAGCCCCCAGTCGCGGACCACGGCCTCGGTGTCGGCGCCGGGCAGGGCGGGGCCGGTGCGGACGGTGGTGGGGGTCGCGGAGAAGCGGGGTGCGGGGGCCGGCTGGGTGATGCCGTCGTGCTCGGTGAAGGTGGAGCGGGCGGCGAGGTGCGGGTGATGCGGGGCCTCGCGCAGCGACAGGACCGGGGCCGTACAGGCGTCGGAGTCGGCGAAGACGGCCGTCCACTCGTCGCGGGTACGGGACTTGAAACGGGCGGCGACGGCCGCGCGCAGCTCGGGCCAGCGGGCCGGGTCGTCGCGGGCCGGTGCCAGGTCGGGGATGCCGAGCAGCCGCATGAACTCGGCGTAGAACTGCGGTTCGAGCGCGCCGACCGCCATGTACCGGCCGTCGGCGGTCTCGTAGGTGCCGTAGAAGGGGCAGCCGCCGTCGAGGAGGTTGGCGCCGCGCCGGTCCTGCCAGGCGCCGGCGGCCAGCATGCCGTGGATCATCGCCGAGAGGTGGGCGGTGCCGTCGACGATGGCGGCGTCCACGACCTGCCCGGTGCCGTCCTCGCGCGCGTGGTGCAGGGCGGCGAGGATGCCGACGACCAGGTAGAGGGAGCCGCCCGCGTAGTCGCCGAGCAGGTTGGCGGGGGCCGCCGGGGGCACGTCGGGGGCGCCGGTCATGCCCAGGGTGCCGGTGAGCGCGATGTACCCGATGTCGTGCCCGGCGCGCCGGGCGAGCGGGCCTTCCTGGCCCCAGCCGGTCATCCGGCCGTAGACGAGGCGCGGGTTGCGGGCGTGGCAGTCCCGGGGACCGACGCCGAGCCGTTCGGCGACGCCGGGGCGGTAGCCCTCGATCAGGACGTCGGCGCGTTCGGCGAGGTCGAGGACCCGGGCCGGGCCGTCCGGTGCCTTGAGGTCGACGACCACGGAGCGCTTGTTCCGGTTGGTGACGTCGTGGGCGGGGTCGATCCCGAGGCCCGGCCCGCCGGGACGGTCGACGCGCACGACGTCGGCGCCCAGGTCCGCCAGGAGCATGGCGGCGAAGGGTCCGGGACCGATACCGGCCAGCTCGACCACGCGCACACCGGCGAGCGGGCCCTCGGTGCCCGGCGTCCGCGTCGGCGTCTTCGCTTCCGGCATGCAGCCCCCAGCTCTGTGACACAACCGATGTAACACCAGTGATGCTAAGAACGTGTTCCACTGGGCACAAGACCCGGGCGAGCAAGCGCTTAGCCAATTATGGTGCAGGCTCCTCGCCGGGCCGCGCGATCCTCACGCTAGCCTCAGCCACCGGCAACGGCGCGTGCTGCGGACCCAGGGGTTGCCGACGGGTGACGGAGGGATGTCATGAGCAGGCTGAAGACGGCCGACCGGCCGTACGACATCGTGTTGTTCGGGGCGACGGGATTCGTCGGCGAACTGACCGCGCAGTACCTCGCCGCACACGCGCCGGACGGCCTGCGCTGGGCGGTCGCCGGCCGCGACGGGGAGAAGCTGCGCCGCCTGCGCGACCGGCTGGCCGCCGCGGCGGACACCGCGGCGGACGTCGGCGTGCTGCTCGCGGACGTGTCCGATCCGGACTCGTTGCGCGAACTCGCCGGGCACGCGCGCGTGGTGGCCACGACTGTCGGCCCGTACGTCCGTTACGGCGACGCGCTGGTCGCCGCCTGCGCCGACGCCGGTACGGACTACCTCGACCTCACCGGGGAGCCCGAGTTCGTCGACCTGGCGTACGTCCGCCACGACACCCGCGCGCGGGAGACCGGCGCCCGCCTGGTGCACGCCTGCGGTTTCGACTCCGTCCCGCACGACCTCGGCGTGTACTTCACCGTGCGGCAGCTGCCGGAGGGCGTGCCGCTGAGGGTGGACGGCTTCGTGCGGGTCGGCGCCACGTTCTCGGGCGGTACGTTCGCCTCCGCCCTGGGCCAGTTCGCGCGCGGGCGCGCGCTGCGGGCTGCCGCGCTGGAACGCCGGCGGCACGAGCCCCGGCTGGTGGGCCGCCGCGTGGTGACCCCGACCGGGGCGCCGCGGTTCGCCGGGGAGGTGGGGGCGTGGGCGCTGCCGCTGCCGACGGTGGACGCGCAGATCGTGCGCCGCTCCGCGAAGGCCCTGGATCGCTACGGCCCGGACTTCCGCTACCGCCACTACGCGGCCGTACGGCGGCTGCCCGTCGCGGTGGGCGGGGTGGCCGCCGTGGGTGCGCTGGTGGCGGCCGCCCAGGTGCCGCCCGCGCGGCGCTGGCTGTCCGGTCGGCTTGCGCCGGGCGAGGGACCGAGCGCCGAGCGGCGGGCGAAGAGCTGGTTCTCGGTCCGCTTCGTGGGCGAGGGAGGCGGCCGCCAGGTGTTCACCGAGGTCGCGGGCGGCGACCCCGGGTACGACGAGACGGCCAAGATGTTCGCCGAGGCGGCGCTCTGTCTCGCCCTGGACGCCCTGCCGCCGACGGCCGGGCAGGTGACCACGGCCGTGGCGATGGGCGACGCGCTGACCGAGCGGCTGCGGGCGGCGGGCATCGGCTTCCGGGTGGCCGCGGCCCGCTGACGGGCCGCCCGGGGCGCCGTACGGCGCTCCGGGGTCCGGGACCTACCCGCTCCGGGGTCCGGGACCTACCCGGACCACCCGGCGATCGTGTAGATCATCCCGCCGATCCAGGCCAGACCCGCGCCCACCGCCAGCACGAGACCCGCGACCACGGACCGCTCGACGGGGCGGCCGGACCGGGCCGGGTACTTGGGTGCACGGTGTGTCGTCATGCCGTCCACCCTGCCGGGACCGCGGGGATGGCACATCCGTACGGATACTCAGATCCCGCTGGGTGTTCGAATCCGCCGATTTGAGACTTTCACGGCGCCTCTCTCCGGGCCACCGGGCGTGATGTGCGGCCAAGTGCCAAAAAGGAGTTCAATGAAACCCTTGAAGGCATGAAGTTCCTTCTCGAAGTCACCATGGACGAGGGCGCGCTCGCCGAGGACCCCGCGGGCGAGTTGCAGCGGATCCTGCGGTACTGGGGCGGCAACCTGAAGCACTACGCGCTGCGGCCCGGCGACGGTTCCGAGATCTACGACTCGGCGTACCGGGAGGTGGGCCGCTGGAGCGTCGAGGATCAGGCCCGGTAGGCGGCGTCCCGCAGGGCCGCGCGGCACAGGGCGTCGGCCCTGCGGGTGGTCTCCGGCAGCCGGTAGGCGGGCGTCAGGGCCAGGGTGTGGGCGCAGGCGTTGCCGAGGCCCACCCGGTGCCCGACCGAGACGAAGACCGGCTTCACGCCGTCGCGGGTGCGCACCGCCCGCCCGACCTCCTCGGCACCGGCGAGCAGCGGGGACGTGCTGCCGCGCGGGGTGTCGGGGTCGTCGTGGGTGAAGGTGAACGGGTTCTTGGCCACGCCGATCGTGGGCAGGCCGGTGAGGACGCCCAGGTGGCTGGCGAGGCCGAAGCGGCGCGGGTGGGCCAGGCCGTACCCGTCGCACACGACCAGGCCGGGCGGGCAGGGCAGCGCTTCCAGTGCGGCGAGCACGGTCGGGATCTCCCGGAAGGCGAGCAGGCCGGGCACGTACGGGAAGGAGATCCGGCCGACGGCCGTGGCCTCGGCGACCACGGCGAGGGTCCCGGCGTCCAGTACGACGGCCGCCGCCGCGACGACGTCGCGTTCGTCGTCGTAGGCGACGTCCACGCCGGTCACCCGGCCGGTGCCGGGGGGCGGGCCGGGCTCGTCGAGCACCACGCGGGCGCGCAGTTCGTCCTGGACCGCCCGGGCCCGTTCCTCGGTCGCGGGCCAGCCGGCGGGGATCTGCACGCTCACGGTCGTCATGGTGGCCGCAAGCCTACGGGAGCCCGAGTAGGCTCGCGATCATGTTCGTACTGGAGCTGTCCTACACCGCCCCGCTCGAAGCCGTCGACGCGCTGCTGCCCGACCACGTGGCCTGGCTCGACGGACTGTACGAGCAGGGCGTGTTCCTGGCGTCCGGGCGCAAGGAGCCCCGCGAGGGCGGGGTGATCCTCGCCGTCGCGGGGGACCGTGCGCGGATCGAGGAGATCACCGCGGGCGACCCGTTCGTCAGGGCCGGTGTGTGCGCGTACCGCGTCACCGAGTTCGTCGCCACGAAGACGGCGCCCGGACTGGAGCGCTACCGGGAGACGCTCGGGTAGCGGCGCGGCTCACTTGCCCAGTGCCTGGCGCAGCTCGCCCTTGTTCATGTTCGAACGACCGTGGACGTCACGGCGCTTGGCCTCCTGGTACAGCTGGTCGTAGGTGGGCCCCTGGGGTCCCTGACGGTTCCCGGACCGCTGGCCGCCGCGCTTGCTCGGCGACTTGTCCTGTGTCGAGGTGCGGCTGGCGGTCTTCGACTCGCCGGACTGCGCGCGTTCCTTGTTCACCGTCCGCGCCGCGATCTCCTCGGCGCGGCCGGTGCTCTCGCCGCGGTCCTTCGCGCTCTTCTTGATGTGCTCGTACTGCCGCTCCCGCTTGGGGCTGGAACCGCTCGGCATGTCCGCTCACTTCCTCTCACGTTCAGCGAACGGTTACCCACGTTACGGACAATCACCCCGGCCCGCCCGGTGTCAGCGCTCCAGCCGGGCGACCCGGCCCTGCTCGCCCGCGGCCCAACAGCCCAGGTCCGGGGTGCAGTCCACGGTGTCGTAGGAGCCGGTGTCGACCGTCCGCCAGGTGCGGCCGCCGTCCGTGGTGAGGTCGGTGCCGGTGGGACCGACGGCGAGGGCGGCGGAGCGGCTGTGCGGGAGCCAGGCGACGCCGGAGCGGTAGGCGGGCGGAGGCCGGTCGGCGGGCCGCCAGCTGCGGCCGGCGTCGGAGGACCGGGCGGCGGCCCGCGGGGAGGCCTGCCCGGGGCGGTAGTCGCCGCCCACGGCGAGACCGTGGGCGGCGTCGCGGAAGGCGAGGGCGAAGACACCGCGGGCCGGGTCGCCGGCCGGGACCGGGGCGTCGGTGGCCGTCCAGGTGCGCCCGCGGTCGGCGGAGTGCAGCACGCGCGCGCGTGCGGCCCCGCCGGTGGCCAGCCACACATCGCTCGGCCCGGCGGAGACCAGGCACTGGCCGCTCGCCGCGAACCCGGCCTCGCCCTGCTGCGCGGCCGGCATTCCCGCGTCGGGCAGCACCTTCCAGGAGCGGCCCCCGTCGCCGGTCGACAGGATGCGGAACTTCCCGTCCACCGGGTCGCTCATGGCGAGGCCGTGACGGCGGTCGAAGAAGGTCAGGCAGTCGTAGAAGGCCCGGGCGTCGGTGTTGCGGAAGGACTCGGTCCAGGTCGCCCCGCCGTCGTCGGTGCGGTAGATCCGGGACGCCTCGCCCTCGCCGATGGCCAGGACCACGGCCCGGCGGGCGTCGAAGGCCTCGATGTCCCGGAACTCCAGCTCACCTGCGCCCGGCGGGGAGACGTCGCGCCAGGTGTCGCCGCCGTCGGTGGTGCGCAGGACCGTCCCCCCGGTGCCGGCCACCCAGGCGGTGTGCCGGCTGACGGCGGCGAGCCCCCGGAACCGGACGTCGAAGACGCCGGTGTCCTGCACGTCCCACTGCGGCCGCTGGTGCGCCTGGGCGGGTACGGCGGTCAGCGCGGCCAGCGCCGCCGCGCAGACCGCCCCGGCGAGCGCCACCCGCCCCGTACGTCTGCCGCCGGCTCGAACGGGCCGTCCCATGCGTCGCGTGCTTCCCAAGCGCCTCATGGCGGGCGAAGCTAGCCCACGGCCCGCGCGCCGTCCAGAGGGCCGCGACCGCTCGCGCTCGCGGTGCGGGCGCGCCGCAAGTGCCCTGCGGAGCACGAGAGGAGAGGCGTGTCACTCCTGGGAGCTCCCGGGCATGAACGCGGTGACAGAGGTCACTCGCTCGTCGTGTGCACGGATGGGCTGATTCCGACGTCTCTTCCAGTGCCCGGCCCGCACCACCCGCGAAGCCCGTCCAGTCGTCACGAGGGAGCAAGGCGTTGTCCACCGTCATCGAGCAGTCCGTCGAGGCGCGTCTCGTCGCCGCCGCGCCGCGTATGCCGAGCATTCCCGCCACCCTGCACTACGACCGCGCCGACCCGTTCGCCGTCCGCATGACCTTCCCGGCCCCGGCCACCCTCGAGGGCGTGGAGGTCTGCTGGACCTTCTCCCGCGAGCTGCTCATCGCCGGGATGCAGGAGCCGAACGGCCACGGCGACGTCCGGGTGCGCCCGTACGCGTACGACCGCACCGTCCTGGAGTTCCACGCGCCCGAGGGCACCGCGGTGATCCACGTCCGCTCGGGCGAGCTGCGCCGGTTCCTCCAGGCCGCCGGCGAGCTGGTGCCGGTGGGTCTCGAGCACCTCCAGCTGGACCTGGACCACGACCTGGCGGAGCTGATGCGCGGGAGCTGCTGACCGGCTCCCGCCTCCCCCGCTCCCGGCTTCCGGCTCCCGCGGTGACGGACGCCGCTCAGCCGCGCGCGGACGCCGGTGCCCGCGCGCCCTCGTCGCTCACCGCGTCCCACACCTCGCTCACGACCTTCCGCATGCCGGGTGCCGCGCTCGCGCACCGCCGGGCCAGTTCCGTGATCCGGTCCTGTGCGCGCACTCCGGTCACCGTGCCTTCCGGGACACCCAGTCCGGCGGCGGCCGCCAGTGCGGCCAGGGCCGCGTCCCGCTCGGAGACCTCCCCGGCCGGCTGCGGGCCCCGGAGGACACGGCGTGCCTCCTCGCGCAGCGCCCGCGCCGCGGCGCCCCGCGCGAGCACGTACTCCACGGACGGGAACACGCCGAGCACGCGCTTCTTCTCCGCCCGCAGGTACCCCTCGGCCACCAGTTGCTCCCGCACGGCGTCGAAGGTGACCCGGGCGTGCAGCCGCACCCAGGTGCGCCACCGGTGCGGCAGCGACTCGCGGACGAGTTCAAGGAGGCCGTCGAGGACCGCGTCCCCGGTGCGGGAGTCCAGGTCGGCGGGGGTCGCGATGCCCTCGTCGTCGGTGAGCAGCCCGCGCTGGGCCAGTTCGGTGAGCGCACCGGCGCGCACCAGGTGGTGGACGCGGGCGGTCTCGGCCGCAGAGGACCGCTCGGGGTCCCAGGCCAGCAGGCAGAGCCGGGCGGGCAGTGAGAGCGAGCCGTTGGGCACGGGGGCCTCCTCGGGTTCCGCGTAAATGCGTTGACAGGCCAACCGGGTCGTATCTAGGTTCGACATCGCTTCTGTTGCCGCCGATTGGAGAAGGACGTTGCTCGTCTGAGGTCCTGAGACACCGCGTCCCACGTATCCCACGTGGGTACATCGCGTGCGACCTCGGCGTTCGAGCCGTCCCAGCCTCTGACGGAGCAGGGCTTCCTTCGTGCTCTCCCCTCGTCCGACGGCGGTCACCCGCTTCCGGTGTCTCGATACGCGTTTGCCCCTGACCGCTTCGAGCAACCGCGGAGACCCGTATGTCTACTTCCCCCACTTCTCTCACCTGTACGTCCCTGTCCTTCGCCTGGCCCGACGGCACGGAGGTCTTCGACGGACTCGACGTCGCCTTCGGCCCCGGCAGGACCGGCCTCGTCGGCCTCAACGGCGCCGGGAAGTCCACCCTGTTGAAGCTGATCGCCGGACGGCTCACCCCGGCCGACGGCACCGTCCGGGTGGCCGGCCAGGTGGGCTACCTGCCGCAGAACGTCACGCTCGACACCGCGCTGCGGGTCGACGAGGCGCTCGGCATCGACGGCCGGCGGGCCGCGCTGCACGCCATCGAGGCGGGTGACGTGCGCGAGGAGCACTTCGAGACCGTCGGCGACGACTGGGACGTCGAGGAACGCGCGCTGGCCACGCTCGGCGAGCTGGGCCTGGGCCACATCGGCCTCGACCGCACCGTCGGCGAGGTGTCCGGCGGCGAGTCGGTGCTGCTGCGGCTGGCCGCGCTGCTGCTGCGCCGGCCCGACGTGCTGCTCCTGGACGAGCCCACCAACAACCTCGACGTGTACGCCCGCAGACGGCTGTACGCGGCCGTCGAGTCCTGGCCTGGGGTGATGGTCGTGGTCAGCCACGACCGCGAGCTGCTGGACCGGGTCGACCAGATCGCCGACCTGCGGGCCGGCTCGGTCACCTGGTACGGCGGCAACCTCACGGCGTACGAGGAGGCGCTGGCCGTGGAGCAGGAGGCGGCCGAGCGCATGGTGCGGGTCGCCGAGTCGGACCTGCGCAGGCAGAAGCGCGAACTGGCCGACGCCCAGGTCGTCCTGGCCCGGCGCAGGCGCTACGGGCAGAAGATGTACGACACCAAGCGCGAGCCCCGTGCGGTGATGAAGCTGCGGGCCCGGACGGCCCAGCAGTCGGCCGGCAAGTACCGCATCATGCACGAGGAGAAGCTCGCCGGGGCGAAGGAGCGGCTCGACGACGCGGTGGAGGCCGTGCGGGACGACGACGAGATCCGCGTCGACCTGCCGTACACGGCCGTACCGCCGGGCCGGACCGTGCTGACCCTGCGGGCGCTGGAGCTGGCGTACGGCGCCCGGGTGGCGGGCGGTCTCGATCTGCACGGTCCGGAACGGATCGCGCTGCTGGGGCGCAACGGCGCGGGCAAGACCACGCTGCTGCGCACCGTCGCCGGGGAGCTGGCGCCGGTGGCGGGCGAGGCGACGGCGCACGTGCCGCTGCGGTTCCTGCCACAGCGTCTGGACGTCCTGGACGACGGCCTGACCGTCGCGGAGAACGTGGCCCGGTTCGCGCCCGGCGCCACCAACAACCGGATCCGGGCCCTGCTGGCGCGCTTCCTGTTCCGGGGCGCCCGCGCCGACCAGCAGGCGGCCACGCTGTCCGGCGGCGAACGCTTCCGGGCGGCGCTGGCGGCGCTGATGCTGGCCGAGCCCGCGCCGCAGCTGCTGATGCTGGACGAGCCGACCAACAACCTGGACATGGCGAGCGTGCGGCAGCTCACCGGCGCGCTGGAGGCGTACGAGGGGGCGCTGCTCGTGGCCAGCCACGACCTGCCGTTCCTGGAGTCGCTGGGCATCACGCGCTGGCTGCTGCTGGAGGAGGGAGAACTGCGGGAAATCACGCCGGAAGCTGTCGGGTATTCCGCCTAGCGTCCGCTGGATGAGCGAGTTCATCAGCATCACCGGGGCCAGGGAGAACAACCTCCAGGACGTCACGCTCCGCATCCCGAAGGGCCGGCTGACCGTCTTCACCGGCGTCTCGGGGTCGGGGAAGTCGTCGGTCGTGTTCGACACCATCGCGGTGGAGTCGCGGCGCCAGCTGAACGAGACGTTCACCTGGTTCGTGCGCAACCGGCTGCCCAAGTACGAGCGGCCGCACGCGGACGCCCTGGAGGGCCTGACCCCCGCGATCGTCGTCGACCAGCGGCCGGTCGGCGGCCACTCCCGCTCCACGGTCGGCACGATGACCGACATCCACTCGGTGCTGCGGGTGCTGTTCTCCCGGCACGGCACCCCCGGCGCGGGAGGGGCGACGGCGTACTCGTTCAACGACCCGTCGGGCATGTGCCCCGGCTGCGACGGCCTGGGCCGCCGGGTGCAGCCCGACTGGGACCGGATCCTGGACCCGGCCAGGTCGCTGGCGGACGGGGCGGTCCGTTTCCCGCCGTTCGCGGCCGGGACCTGGCAGGGGCAGACCTACACCAACACCGAGGAGCTGGACACCGGCAAGCCGGTCGGCGACTTCACGGCGGCCGAGCGCGCCTTCCTGATGCGCGGGCGGCCCGGCAGCAAGGTCACCGTGAGCGGCTCGGGCGGGACGTGGAGCACCGAGTACGAGGGGCTCGCCGACCGGTTCGAACGGCTGTACCTCAAGCGGGACCTGTCCGGCATGAGCGAGCGGACCCGGGATCTCGTGCGCGGCTTCCTGGTCGAGGCCCGCTGCCCCGACTGCGGCGGGGCCCGGCTGAACGCGGCCGCGCTCGCCTCCCGGATCGACGGGCACTCCATCGCCGACTGCTCGCGGATGCAGATCACCGACCTGATCGCCGTACTGAGGGGGATCGACGACCCGGTGGCCCTGCCCGTCGCCGGCGCCGCGGTGGCCGCGCTGGAGCGGGTGGAGGCGATCGGGCTCGGCTATCTCAGCCTGGACCGGGAGACCGCCACGCTGTCCGGCGGCGAGGGGCAGCGGCTGAAGACCGTGCGGCACCTCGGTTCCAGCCTGACCGGGATGACGTACATCTTCGACGAGCCAAGCGTCGGACTGCACCCGCGTGACGTCGGGCGCCTCGGCGACCTGCTGCTGCGGCTGCGCGACAAGGGCAACACCGTGCTGGTGGTCGAGCACGACCCGGACGTCATCGCGCTGGCCGACCACGTCGTCGACATGGGCCCGCGGGCCGGTGCCGACGGCGGCCGGGTGGTGTTCGAGGGGACGCCGGCCGGGCTGGCCGCGTCGGACACGCTCACCGGGCGGTGCCTGGGGCGGCGTACGGCGGTGAAGGACACGGTGCGGGCGCCCACCGGCGAGCTGTGGGTCAAGGGCGCCGAGCGGCACAACCTGCGGGAGGTGACGGTGGCGTTCCCCACCGGGGTGCTCACCGCGGTCACCGGGGTCGCCGGGTCGGGCAAGAGCACGCTGGTCGCGGAGCTGACCGGGGCCCATCCGGACGCCGTGGTCGTCGACCAGTCGGCCATCGGCATCTCCGCCCGCTCCACCCCGGCGACGTATCTCGGGATCATGGACACGGTGCGGAAGGTCTTCGCGCGGCAGACCGGTGCCGAGCCGGGCTTCTTCAGCTTCAACTCGGCGGGGGCCTGCGGCACCTGCGAGGGGCGCGGGATCATCCACACCGACCTCGCCTTCATGGACCCGGTCACGACCGCCTGCCACGACTGCGAGGGGCGCCGCTTCCGGGAGGAGGTGCTGCGGCTGACGGTCGACGGCCGGTCGGTCGCCGACGTGCTCGCGATGACCGCCGGCCAGGCCCTCGGCTTCTTCTCCGACCCCGGCGTACGCCGTCGGCTGCGTGCCCTGCGCGACGTCGGCCTCACCTACCTCACCCTCGGGCAGCCGCTGTCCACGCTCTCCGGCGGCGAGCGGCAGCGGATCAAGCTGGCGACCCGGCTGCACCGCACGGGCGCGGTCTACGTCCTGGACGAGCCGACCACCGGTCTGCACATGTCGGACGTCGAGGGGCTGCTCGCCCTGCTTGACCGCCTCGTGGACGCCGGCAACACGGTCGTGGTCGTCGAGCACAACCTGGACGTGGTGGCGCACGCCGACCGGGTGATCGACCTCGGCCCGGACGGCGGGCGGGACGGAGGCCGGGTGATCTTCGAGGGCACCCCGCGCGAACTGCTCGCGGCCCGCCGCTCCAGCACCGCCGAGCATCTCAGGAGGGCTACGAGGCGCTGACGGGGGTTCCGCAGGCGCGGGCCGCCGCTGCATGATGGCGCGAACCGGCGCCGGGTCACGGCGCCGGACAGCCGACGTCGACACCCGCCGATCCGCGCCGACACGAAAGGCCCCGCGTGCCCAGCAAGAAGGCCCTCGTCCGCCGCCCCAGCCCCAGGCTCGCCGAAGGACTGGTGACACACGTCGAGCGGGAGAAGGTCGATCACGGCCTGGCCCTCGAACAGTGGGACGCCTACGTCGAGGCCCTCGGAGCACACGGCTGGGAGACGCTGGAGGTGGACCCGGCCGACGACTGTCCGGACTCGGTCTTCGTCGAGGACGCCGTCGTCGTGTTCCGCAACGTCGCGCTGATCACGCGGCCCGGCGCCGAGTCGCGGCGCGCGGAGACGGCCGGCGTCGAGGAGGCCGTGGCCCGGCTCGGCTGCTCGGTGAACTGGGTGTGGGAGCCGGGCACCCTGGACGGCGGCGACGTCCTGAAGATCGGCGACACGATCTACGTGGGACGCGGCGGCCGGACCAACGCGGCCGGTGTCCAGCAGCTGCGGGCGGCGTTCGAGCCGCTGGGCGCCCGGGTCGTCGCCGTGCCCGTGAGCAAGGTGCTGCATCTGAAGTCGGCGGTCACCGCGCTGCCGGACGGGACGGTGATCGGGCACATCCCGCTGACGGACGTGCCCTCGCTGTTCCCCCGTTTCCTGCCGGTGCCGGAGGAGTCGGGGGCGCACGTGGTGCTGCTCGGCGGGAGCAGGCTGCTGATGGCGGCGAGCGCGCCCAAGACGGCGGAGCTGCTCGCCGATCTCGGTCACGAGCCGGTGCTCGTCGACATCGGGGAGTTCGAGAAGCTGGAGGGCTGTGTGACGTGCCTCTCGGTCAGGCTGCGCGAGCTGTACGACTGAGCACGGTGCGCAGGGCGTGCGCCCGGCCCCGGACCTGCGGGTCTCGGGGCCCGTGTCGGGTACCGCCGGACGGTGGCTGATCAGCGACCTTTACAGTGCGTTTAACCTACGGTCTCGTAACCTACGGTTTCGTAGCCTACGATCCCGTAGGTTCCCGGCACCGCTCGCCGGTCGCACCGCACTGTCGTACGTCCCCATGGAGTTATTCGTGACGATCGTCTCCCCGCACCTCGGCACTTCCGCAGAATGGACCGACGCCCGGCTGCTGTACGCGCTGGAGGAAGTGGTCGAGCAGGAACTCAACCGGCATCTGAAGGTCGCCAAGGACTGGATGCCGCACGAGTACGTGCCGTGGACCGAGGCGCGGAACTTCCCGGGGATCTTCGAGGACGGCGAGGCCTGGGGGAAGGAGCAGTCCAAGGTCACCGAGATCGGCCGGATCGCCCTGGTGGTGAACCTGCTGACGGAGGACAACCTCCCCAGCTACCACCACGAGATCGCCAGCCTCTTCGGCCGCGACGGCGCCTGGGGCACCTGGGTGCACCGCTGGACCGCCGAGGAGGGCCGCCACGGCATCGTGATGCGGGACTACCTCCTCGCCTCGCGCGCGGTCGACCCGGACAAGCTGGAGCAGTTCCGCATGGCCCACATGAGTGAGGGCTTCGAGTCGGACAACCGGCACTCGATGCTGCACTCGGTGGCGTACGTGGCCTTCCAGGAGCTGGCCACCCGCATCTCGCACCGCAACACGGGCCACCAGTCCGGCGACCCGGTCTGCGACCGCATGCTGGCCCGCATCGCGACCGACGAGAACCTGCACATGGTCTTCTACCGGAACCTGCTCAAGGCGGCCTTCGAACTGGCACCCGACCTGACGATGCAGGCGGTCCGGGACGTGGTCGTCGACTTCCGGATGCCCGGTCACGGCATGCCCGGCTTCGAGCGGGCCGCCGCGCAGATGGCGATCGGCGAGGTCTACAACCTGCGCATCCACCACGACGACGTGATCCAGCCCGTGCTGCGCTTCCTGAAGGTCATGGAGATCGACGGCCTCGGTCCCGAGGGGCAGGCGGCCCAGGAGGAACTGGGGCTGTACATGGGCGGCCTGGACGCCGAGGCCGCCAAGTTCGACGAGAAGCTGGCGGCGCGCAAGGCCCGGATGGCGGCCCGCGCGGCGGGCTGACCGCCCCCGGGCCCAGCCTCCCCGGCCCCGCGCCCCGGCCGGCGTCACTCGTGGGCCGTAATCTCCCCCGGTGCCGCGCCGCGCACGCCGGGGACCGGGTGGCGGCGCGGGGCGCGCGGCAGCTCCCGCCACGGCGCGGGCCAGTCCTCGCACTCGCCGAGCGCTGCGGTGACGGCCAGAGGCTCGGCGGGCGCCTCGGTGAGCAGCGCGGCCGCGACGCCGCCCGCAGCGCGGCACACCGCGCCGCACCGGGTCCTGCTCGTCGCGCAGCCGTGCCATGTCCGCCAGTACGGCGGTGACGGCGGCCGGGTCGCCCGAGCGGGCGGCGTTGCGGACCAGCAGCGGCCCGGCCCGGGCGCGGCCGTCGGCGTCCGGGCACAGGGTGGCGGCCGGCAGCCGGTCGCAGGGCGTGGCCGCGCACGTACGGGTCGGGATCAGCGATCCGGCCCGCGATCCACTCGGTGGCG
Organism: Streptomyces violaceoruber; assembly: GCF_033406955.1. NCBI lineage: Bacteria > Bacillati > Actinomycetota > Actinomycetes > Kitasatosporales > Streptomycetaceae > Streptomyces > Streptomyces violaceoruber. The sequence continues at coordinate 1,032,405 of NZ_CP137734.1, forward strand.
CGGGCGGCGGACGGGAGCGGATCGAGGGCGTGCGGCAGGCTCTCGGTCCGGTGCTGTGCGGCGGCTGAAGACCTGCCGGGGTTCTGCCCGGCGCGACGGGTGCGGCACAGCGCGTTACCGGGCCGCGCTCAGGGGATGGTGCGCCGCAGCGCCAGCCGTTCCTTCTCCGACAGGCCGCCCCAGACGCCGAAGCGCTCGTCGTTGCTCAGCGCGAACTCCAGGCAGGTCGAGCGGATCGGGCACAGGGCGCAGATGCGCTTCGCGTCCCGTACGGAGCTGCCGGGCTCGGGGAAGAAGAAGTCGCCCCCGGTCTGCGCGCACAACGCCTCCTCCTGCCAGCTGAGGTCGGGCGCCGCTGTCGTCTCGGTGTGCATGCGCAGCAGCCTGCCGGGAAGCGAAAAACGTTCGCTCAACGCGGCATCAACGCCGCGCGTCCGGGCACCCCCAGCAGATCAGATGGTCCTCCGCCGCGCACGGCGGCGCGCGGAAGCGGTGAGCGGGGGTCGGTGGAAGACTCGTCAGTGCAGGCAACGGGACCCTTGCGAGGAGGGCGAACCATGCTCACGACCCGTTTCGTCACCGGCGCTCCGAACTGGCTCGACGTCGGCACGTCCGATCTCGACGGCGCCACCTCCTTCTACGGCGGCCTCTTCGGCTGGCGGTTCCGGTCGGCCGGGCCGGAGGCCGGCGGCTACGGCTTCTTCGAGCTGGACGGCCGGATCGTGGCCGACGGCATGGGCACGACCGAGGAGCAGGGCCCGCCGTCCTGGACCGTGTACTTCCAGGCGCCGGACGCCCGGGCCGCCGCCCAGGCCTCCGGGGAGGCGCACGGCGGTGTCCTCGTGCAGCCGATGGACGTCATGGACCAGGGCACCATGACGATCCTCGCCGACCGGGCCGGGCTGCCGTTCGGCATCTGGCAGCCGGGGCAGCGCGCCGGCCTGGACGTGACCGGCGAGAGCGGCGCGCTGTGCTGGGTCGAGCTGCACACCGCGGACATCGCGGCAGCCGCCGCCTACTACCGTGCGGTGCTGGGCCTGGAAACCTCCGGCGTCTCCTTCCCCGGCGGCTCCTACACCTGCGTCAACCCGGCCGGGGAGGGCGAGGACGCCATGTTCGGCGGTCTCGTCCCGCTCGCCGAGGATCCGGCGGACACGGACGCCGACGCCGGATGGCTGCCGTACTTCGCGGTGGACGACGCGGACACCGCGGTCGCCCGGACCACGGAGCTGGGCGGCACGGTGCGGATGCCCGCGACGGACATCGAGGGCGTCGGCCGCGTAGCCCGCCTGGCCGACCCGTACGGCGCCCGGTTCGCGGTACTCAGGCCGGCGCCCCGCCAGGGGTAGGCACGGGGCGCGTCCGGCCGCTCGCAGTCACCTCGGGCCCGTCACCCGGGCGCACTCGAGTCCGGGGCGAGACCGGTGTCCGGCCTCAGGGGGTGTGGGACCGGCTCACGCCGTGGACCGGTGGACCAGGGTCGTCGGCAGGACCACGCCGGGCGGGGCGGCGGTCGGTGTCCGCGCGGCGTCGAAGTCGGTGGCGTCGGCGGCGGCTCCGCGGTCCAGGCCGCGCAGCAGCAGGCGGGCCATCAGCCGGCCCATGCCCTCGATGTCCTGGCGGACGGTGGTCAGCGGCGGGTCGGTCTGTTCGGCGACGGGCAGCATGTCGTCGAAGCCCACCACGGCCACGTCGTCCGGCACCCGCCGCCCGCGTTCGCGCAGCACCCGCAGGGCGCCCGCCGCGGTGAGGTCGTTGGCCGCGAACACGGCGTCCAGGCCGGGGCACCGGTCGAGCAGTACCCGCATCGCCCGCTCCCCGCCGCCCGAGGTGAAGTCCCCCCGCGCGACCAGCCCCGGGCCGGCACCGGGGCGGACGTCACGGAAGCCCGCGAGCCGGTCGGCGGCCGAGGTCTGGTCGAGCGGGCCGGTGATGTGCGCAATGCGGGTGCGGCCGAGCCCGGCCAGGTGGTGGACGGCCGAGCGCGCGCCGCCGCGGTTGTCGCTGTCCACGTAGACCACGTCGTCCCGCCCGTCGTCCCAGTCGGGGCGCCCGCCGAAGACGGTCGGCACCCCGGCGCTGCGGACCAGGCCGGGCAGCGGGTCGTGCAGGTGCAGGGAGAAGACGAGGGCACCGTCGACGTGCCCGCCGGCCAGGTAGCGCCCGACACGGGCGTGGTCCTCGCGGCCCTCGGTGAGCAGCAGCACGAGCTGGTTGTCGTGGGCCGTCAGTTCCTTGCTGATGCCGCGCAGTTGCTGGGCGAAGTAGGGGTCGGCGAAGACCCGTGTCTCCGGTTCCGCGGCGACGACGGCGACGGCCTGGTGCCGTCTGGTCACCAGTGAGCGGGCGGCGTGGTTGGGCACGTATCCGAGTTCCTCCACCGCGCGCCGCACCCGCTCGGCCAGCGCGTCCCGCACCCCGTGGGCACCGTTGACCACACGGGACACGGTGGCCCGCGAGACCCCGGCGCGCTCGGCCACGGCCTCGAGCGTGGGGCGCGGCCCGGTCTCGGTCACGTGCGGCTCCTCCTCGGCGACTGCGGCTCAGGATAGCGGCAGGCCGCGGCGCGGGAGGGGGCGCTCCGGGGACCGAAAACGTTCTTGTGCGCGGGCGGGTGCGGTCGTCAGCATGGGCGTATGTACAGAAGAACGGTCCACGACAGCTGACCGGCGGCGCCGGTGGCGGCGCCGGCCGGCCCCGGCTCAGTGCTCGTGTTCGTGTGCGGCCGCCCCGCCCGTCGGCTCCCCGCTCTCGCCGCTCTTCGCGGTCGCCCCGCCGTGCTCGTGCGGTTCGTACCCGGGGATCGTGCCGTCCGGCTTCTTCACCAGGAACAGCCCCACCATGCCCATGTCGGAGTGGCTCTGGACGTGGCAGTGGTACATCCACGCCCCGGCGCCCACCCCCTCCCCCGCGATGATCTGGAAGCCGAAGGAGTCGGCCGGGCCGGTGATCTTGTTGTCGATGACCCGGGACGGGTCGTCGGGGCCGGTGAGGATGCCGGTCCGGTTGTCCGCCCAGCGGTGACCGTGCATGTGGAAGGTGTGGTAGTACTCCCCGTGCGTGATCATGACGATCTCCACGCGGTCGCCCACGGTGGCCTCGAAGTCGGGGCCGGTGTGCGGCTTGCGGTTGTTGATGGTCATGTCGTTGAAGACGATCGTGTGCGTGGCGTCCGGCAGCACGTCCCCCTTGCGGCGCACGATCACCGGGCCGTACAGGCCGTTGCGGATGCCTCCGGTGCCGTGTTCGGTGCCGACGACGTGGTCGTGGTAGTGCCAGTAGCCCGCGCTGCCCGGCCGCCAGGTGCCGTCGTCGCGGCGGCCCGGTTTGTGGGTGCGCCAGGTGTAGGTGCGGGTGCCGCCGGGCTCGACGTCGCTCTTGTTCATCGCGGTGCCGTCGCTGGAGATCTCGTAGTCCAGGCCGTGCACGTGCAGGCTGGCCCGCACGTCCATCGTGTTGGTGAACTCGATGTGCAGCGTGTCGCCCTCGTTGACCTCGATCAGCGGGCCGGGGACCGACGCCTTGCCCTTCTCGAAGCCGTAGCCCATCTGACCGTCCGCCAGCTTCTCGGCGTACATCTTGAGGTGTCTCACCTCGCCCCCGGCCGGTGCCGTCCTCGCGGTGATCCCCTTGGCCGCGGGGGCGGCGCCCGCGACCTCCGGAGCGATGGACAACGATGTCGCGGCGGCCGCGCCGCCCAGCAGTACCCGTCGGTTGAAGCCTCGCCTGTCCATGCCGAACTCCCCACGCCGATACGGAATGTGCGCAGACCCAGGACCTGATTGGCTGTGATGAGCCTGTGGGACCGTACCGGCTGCCGCCGTGTTTATCCACACTCAGGACAAAGTTCGTTCGATTGCGGTCATACCTATTGGCGTACCGCGCAAAGAGGTCTAGCTTCCTTGGCGCTGCTGCCGTGACCGAGGAGGTGCCCATGCCCTTAAGAGGGTTGAGCGCGAGAAGAAAAGGGTGGGCGGCGTGCGCCACCGCCGCTTTCGTCGCCGCGGGACTGCTGGCCGGCCCTGCCGCCAGTGCCCGTCCGGCGCCGGACCCATCCCTGACAACGATGTCGATCAAGTCGCCGCCCGGCGGCGCCAATGTACGGGTGCTGATCTTCTACGGTTCCGCCGCGGCCGGGGACGAGTCACCGGTCGTGAACGCCGGCATCTCGGCCATCGAGCGGATCGGTCTCTCCGGGCCTGCCAAGGAGCAGTTCAAGGTCGAGGCCACGGACAACGCCAACGTCTTCACCAACGACAAGAAGCTCGGCCGCTTCAACGCGGTCGTGTTCCTGACCGGCGGCGGCGACGTCCTGACTCCTGCTCAGGAGGCGGGTCTGGAAGCGTACATGGAGGCCGGCGGCGGGTTCGTCGGCGTCCACGACGCGGCCCGCGCGGAGCCGTACTCGGACTGGTTCACCGGTCTGGTCGGCGCCCGTCCGGCCGCTGGCAGTCCGGCCAAGGTCCAGCGGGCCACCGTCGAGGTCGGTGACCGGCGGCATCCGGCCACCAAGGACCTGCCGTTGGAGTGGAAGCGCCCCGACGAGTGGCTGAACTGGCAGAAGAACCCGTCGGGTGAGGTCCACACCGTGGCCCGGGTGCGCGAGTCGACGTACGCGCCCGGGACGAGTGCCAACGGGGCCGACCACCCGGTCAGCTGGTGCCGGGACTACGACGGCGGCCGGTCGTTCTACACCGGCATGGGCGGCACGGTGTCGTCGTACGACGAGACCGACTTCCGTACCCATCTGCGCGGCGCCCTGATGTGGACGACCCGGCTGTCGCAGGCCGACTGCAAGGCGACCATCAACGCCAACTACAAGGCCGAGCGGCTCACCGACCCCAACCAGCCCGGCCAGAACGACCAGATCGGCGAACCGCACGGCCTGGTCACCGCCCCCGACGGCCGCGTCTTCTACATCGGCCGCGGTGGCACGGACTCCTCCCACCCCGTCGTGACCGACTGGAACGACCCGAACGTCGGCAAGGGCACGGGTGAGATCCACGTCTGGGACCCGAAGACCGACAAGGTCACCCTCGCCGGTGCGCTGACCGTCTTCGGCAACAAGGGCGGCGGCGACGAGCTGACCAAGGTCGAGGAGGGCCTGCTCGGCATCGAACTGGACCCTCGGTTCGAGGAGAACGGGTGGGTGTACCTGCACTACACCCCGCACTCCCAGATCAACCGGGACACCCACATGGCCGAGCGGCGGGTCTCCCGCTTCACCCTCGACCGGGCGACCAACAAGCTGGACCTGGGCAGCGAGAAGGTGCTGCTGAAGTGGCCGGTGCAGATCCACAGCTGCTGCCACGCGGGCGGCGGGATGGCCTGGGACTCCAAGGGGAACCTGTACATCGCCACCGGTGACAACAACTCCAGTGGTTTCAGCGACGGTTACTCCGGAAACAACCCGCAGCCCAACTTCAAGGGCGTGTCCTTCGCCGACGCGCGCCGCACGGCCGGCAACACCAACAACCTCAACGGCAAGATCCTGCGCATCCACCCGGAGCCGGACGGGACGTACACGCTCCCGGAGGGCAACCTCTTCACCGGCAAGGAGACCGCCGAGGGCGGCGGCAAGACGCGGGGCGAGATCTACGTGATGGGCGTCCGCAACCCGGCGCGCATCTCCGTCGACAAGAAGACCGACACCCTGTACGCGGGATGGGTCGGCCCGGACGCCGGCGCCCCGTCGCCGACGTGGGGTCCGGCCAAGTACGACACGTTCGCCACCATCACCAAGGCGAGCAACCGCGGCTGGCCGTACTGCATGGGCAACAAGCAGCCGTACCGGGACCGGAACCTGCCGGACCCCTCGAAGCCGCTGGGCTGGTACGACTGCGACCACCCGAAGAACGAGTCGCCGAACAACGACGGCCTGGTCAACCTGCCGCCGGTGACCGGCAACAACATCTGGTACTCGCCGCAGGGCGGCGGCCCCGACTACCCGCGCGACGAGAACGGCATCCCGTCGTACAAGCAGGACGAGGCCACCTACCGGCTGCCCTGGCTCAAGGGCGGCGGCCAGGCCGCGATGAACGGCCCGCTGTACCGCTACGACGCCGACAGCACCAGTGACACCAAGTGGCCCGCGTACTGGGACGGCAAGTGGTTCGTCGGTGACTTCTACGACGCCGACCAGCCGCGCAACGCGGTGCTGATGGACCCGAAGACGCAGGGCGACGGCGGTCTGCCGGTGCACTCGGAGTCCCTGAAGAAGATCGTGCCGGTCGGCAACGACGGCATCAAGAACCTGATGGGCTGGAAGTTCGGCCCGGACGGCGCGCTGTACGTCCTGGACTACGGCCGCGGCTTCTTCACCTCGGACTCCAAGTCGGCCCTGTGGCGGGTCACCTACGAGGGCGGCGGCCCGACGCCGGCCGCCAACCAGCTGGCGAGGGGGACCGAGTGATACGCCAACGAAGAATGTGGGCCGCGCTGCTGGCCGGCCTGCTGATGGTGCTCGGACTGCAGGCGACGTCCGCCTCCGGGCAGCCCGCAAAGGCACCCGCCGCGGCCGCCGCCGACCAGGTGCTCACCTGGACGGCCGGCGACGACATCACCAAGTACGCGTCGGCGCCGGAGACGGCGGTGGCCGGTCCGGCCACGATCGTCTTCGAGAACAGTGAGGCCACCGGCAACACCACCGGCATGCCGCACACGCTGACGTTCATGACCAGCGATCCCGCGTACAACCAGGACGTCCAGCTGAACATCCTGGCCAACCCGAACGACGCCGAGGGCGGCAAGCACACCGCCGAGGTCACCCTCACCCCGGGCACGTACATGTACCACTGCACGATCCCGGGCCACGGCCAGATGACGGGCGTGCTCGTGGTCACCGAGGGCGGTGGCGGCGAGGACACCACGGCGCCCGCCACCTCGGCCGAGGTGGGCGGCACGCAGAACGCCGACGGCGCGTACGTCGGTTCCGCGACCGTGAGCATCGCCGCCACCGACGAGGGCGGCTCGGGCGTGGAGCGGATCGAGTACGCGCTCGGTGCCGACGGCGCCTGGCAGCCGTACACCACGCCGGTCGTCGTCGACCAGGTCGGCGAGCACACGGTGCGCTACCGGGCGTTCGACAAGGCGGGCAACGCCGCCGAGGAGAAGAGCGTCACGTTCGCCGTGGCCGCGCCCGACACCGACGACACGACCGCGCCGGAGACCTCGGCGACGGTCAGCGGTGAGAAGAACGCCGAGGGCGCCTACATCGACATGGCGACGGTGACCGTCACCGCCTCCGACACCGGTTCCGGCGTCAACACCATCGAGTACGCGGTCGGCGACGGCGCCTGGACGGCGTACACGGCGCCGGTCATGGTGCACGAGGTCGGCGAGCACACCGTGCGCTACCGGGCCACCGACAAGGCGGGCAACGTCGCCGCGGAGAAGAGCGTCGCCTTCACCGTGGCCGCCGCTCCCCCGCAGGACACCACCCCGCCGGTGACCGGCGCGACCGTGGACGGCACCAAGAACTCCGACGGCGCCTACGTCGGCAGCGCGAAGGTGACCGTGAACGCCGCGGACGAGGGCGGTTCCGGCGTCGCCGGTGTGGAGTACTCGCTGGACGCCGGGCCCTACCTGGCGTACACCGACCCGGTGATCGTGGACCGCGTGGGCCGGCACACCGTGGCGTACCGGGCGAGCGACAAGGCGGGCAACACCTCCGAGCCGCTGACCGTGGACTTCACGGTGGTGTCGGGCCAGGTGCCGCCGCCGCCCTGCCCGGAGTACGACGAGCGCCAGACGGTGATCGTCGGCACGGTCGACTCGGGGGTGCCGAACCGGGTCACCAACAACCGGTGCCGGATCAACGAGATGATCGAGGACGAGAAGGAGTGGACGTCCCAGGCGCTGTTCCTCAAGCACGTCCGTGAGGTCATGGACGGTCTCCTGGACGAGGGCGTCGTCGACAAGCGGGAGTACCGGGCGATCAACAAGGCCGCCAAGCAGTCGAAGATCGGTCAGCCCGGCCAGACCGAGGGCTACCGCACGATCCTCGACGGCAGCCAGGAGTCCTTCGCCAAGTGGGAGCAGGTGGGCGGCGGTTCGTTCGGGCTGAACCCGGACGGGTCGATCACGTCCAGCACCAGCACGCCCGGCATGGGCATGCTGTGGTTCCCCGAGCGCAAGTACGGCGACTTCTCGCTGAAGCTCCAGTGGCGTGACGACGCGGCGGGCACCGCGAACACCAACGGCGGCGTCTTCGTGCGCTTCCCGCAGGTGCACGACCACCCGGAGGAGTCGCGTCCGGAGTGGGTCGCCATCAAGTACGGGCACGAGATCCAGGCGTTCGACAGCCCGACCGGCGACATGTACAAGTCCGGTTCCGTCTACGGCTTCGACCGGGTCGGCCTGGCCGGCGCGGGCGTCACCGAGAAGGGCACCTGGAACGACTACGAGATCCGGGTGGTGGACCAGCACTACTCGATCTACCGCAACGGTGTGCTGATCAACGAGTTCGACAACTTCGGCGGGCAGACCTTCTACCCCGAGCGCTCGGACGACCCGGGCACGGACGGGCGGCGGTTCGCCTCCGGCTACGTCGGACTGCAGGTGCACAGCACGTCGGACGTGATCTCGTACCGCGACGTCCGGATCAAGGACCTCTAGGGGTCCGCGTCGTGGCTCAGTCCGGGCCGGGAGCCTTCTTCCTGGCCCGGCTGGGCTGGACCCGGCTCGGCTCGCCCGGCATCTTCGGATACTCGGGCGGGTAGGGCAGATCACCGAGCCCGTGGTCGTGCTCGTCCTTCGTCGCCAGCTCCAGCAGCGCGTCGAGGGAGTACCTCGTGTCGTCCATGCCCGCGTGCACGTCGCCGAGTTCGGCGAAGCGCGCGGGCATGGTCGTGATGTCGAAGTCCCGCGGGTGCGCGACACCCACCTCGTCCCAGGTCAGCGGGGCGGAGACGGGCGCGTTCGGGCGCGGCCGCACGGAGTAGGCGGAGGCGATGGTGCGGTCGCGGGCGGTCTGGTTGTAGTCGATGAAGATGCGCTCGCCGCGCTCCTCCTTCCACCACTTGATGGTGACCCGCTCGGGCATCCGCCGTTCCATCTCGCGGCCGACGGCGATCGCGGCGCGCCGCACCTGGGTGAAGGTCCAGCGCGGCTCGATCGGCACGAAGACGTGGATGCCGCGCCCGCCGGACGTCTTGGGCCAGCCCCGCAGCCCGCCGAACTCCTCCAGCACCGCGCGCAGTTCGTGGGCGGCGCGGGCGGCGTCGTCGTAATCCGTCCCGGGCTGCGGATCGAGGTCGATGCGCAGTTCGTCGGGGTGGTCGACATCGTCCCGGCGCACCGGCCAGGGATGGAAGGTGAGGGTGCCGTACTGGGCGGCCCACAGCACGGCCGCCTCCTCGGTGGGGCACATCTCGTCGGCGCTGCGCCCGCTGGGGAAGGTGATGTGCGCGGTCGGGATCCAGTCGGGCATCCCCTTGGGCGCGCGCTTCTGGTAGAACCACTCGCCGGTGATGCCGTCCGGGTACCGCTGCAGGGTGGTGGGCCTCTCGCGCAGGGCACGCAGGACGCCGGGGGCGACGGCCTGGTAGTACCGTGCCACGTCCAGCTTGGTGTACCCGTGCTCCGGAAAGAACACCTTCCCCGGGCTGGACAGCCGCACGCTCCGCCCGCCCGCCTCCAGTTCCACCGCTTCCGCCATGCGAGCCACGGTAGGCGCAGCGCGGGAGCCTCGCACATCAGGCGTCCCGGGGCGACGGCGTACAGAATCGGACCATGGACCTCCCCGTCATGCCGCCCGTGAAGCCGATGCTCGCCAAGTCCGTGGCGAAGATCCCGCCGGGGATGCACTACGAGGCCAAGTGGGACGGCTTCCGTGCGATCGTGTACCGCGACGGGGACGAGGTGGAGCTGGGGAGCCGTACGGGCAAGCCGCTGACCAGGTATTTCCCGGAGCTGGTGGTGGCGGTGCGGGAGCGGCTGCCCGAGCGGTGCGTGGTGGACGGGGAGATCGTCATCGCGCGGGACGGTCACCTGGACTTCGACGCGCTCACCGAGCGGATCCATCCGGCCGACTCCCGGGTGCGGACCCTCGCGGAGCGCACGCCGGCCTCGCTGGTGGCCTTCGACCTGCTGGCGCTGGACGACGCGTCCCTGCTCGACGTGGGGCTGGCCGACCGGCGGGCGCTGCTGGTGCGGGCGCTGTCGGGGGTGACGCCGCCGGTGCACGTGGCGCCGGCGACGGACGACATCGAGGTGGCCCGGCGGTGGTTCGAGCAGTACGAGGGGGCGGGGCTCGACGGCGTCGTCGCCAAGCCGCTCGATCTGCGCTACCGGCAGGACGAGCGGGCCATGTACAAGATCAAGCACGAGCGGACGGCGGACGTCGTCGTCGCCGGGTACCGCTTCCACAAGAGCGGGCCCGTGGTCGGCTCGCTGCTGCTCGGTCTGTACGACGACCGGGGGCTGCTCCAGCACGTGGGGGTGAGTGCCGCCTTCACGATGAAGCGCCGGGCCGAGCTGGTGGCGGAGCTGGAACCGCTGCGCATGGACGACGCCCGGGGGCATCCGTGGGCCGCCTGGGCCGAGGAGGCGGCGCACGAGTCGGCGCGGCTGCCCGGCGCGCCGAGCCGCTGGTCGGGCAAGAAGGACCTGTCCTGGGTGCCGCTGCGTCCCGAGCGGGTGGTCGAGGTGGCGTACGACCACATGGAGAACGGGGCGCGCTTCAGGCACACGGCCCGCTTCCGCCGCTGGCGCCCGGACCGGACCCCCGAGAGCTGCACCTACGCGCAGCTGGAGGAGCCGGTCCGCTACGACCTGGCGGAGATCCTCGGCGGGCCCTGACGCGCGCGGTGGACCCTACGGCTGCATCAGGACCTTGACCGCGCCGTCCTGCTTCTTCTGGAACATCTCGTACGCGTGCGGCGCGTCCGCCAGCGGCATCCGGTGGGTGGCGAAGCCGTCCACGCCGAGCGGGTCGTCGTCGGTCAGGTACGGGACGATCTCGTCGCTCCAGCGGCGTACGTTGGCCTGGCCCATGCGCAGCTGGATCTGCTTGTCGAACATGGTGAGCATCGGCATGGGGTCGGCCATGCCGCCGTACACGCCGGACAGCGAGATGGTGCCGCCGCGGCGCACCAGGTCGATCGCGGTGTAGAGGGCGGCGAGCCGGTCGATGCTGAACCGCTCCGCCAGGGGCCCGCCGATGGCCCGGGGCAGCACCGCGGCGGTCTGCTGCACCAGCTTGGCCACGGCGCCGCCGTGCGCCTCGGTGCCGACCGCGTCGATCACGGCGTCGGGGCCGCGACCGCCCGTCCGGTCCTGGATCGCCGAGACGAGTTCCTTCTCGTTGTCGAAGGACCGCAGGTCGAACGTCTCCACGCCCCGCTCGCGGGCCCGCTCCAGCCGCTCCGGCACGAGATCCACGCCGAACACCTTGTCGATCCCCTTGAGGCGGGCGATCCGGCACGCCATGTCGCCGATCGGGCCGAGGCCCAGCACGGCGAGGCTGCCGCCCTGCGGGACGGCGGCGTACTCGACCGCCTGCCAGGCGGTGGGCAGCACGTCGGAGAGGTAGACGAAGCGGTCGTCGGCCGGGCCCTCGGGCACCTTGATCGGGCCGAACTGGGCCTGGGGCACGCGCAGGTACTCGGCCTGGCCGCCGGGGATCGCGCCGTACAGACGGGTGTAGCCGAACAGCGGGGCGCCCATGCCCTCGCCGGTGACCTGGGTGGTCTCGCACTGGGTCGGCAGCCCGGTGTCGCACATGTAGCAGTGGCCGCACGCGATCTGGAACGGCACCACCACCCGGTCGCCGGGCTTCAGGTTGGTCACCTCCGGACCGACCTCCTCGACGATGCCCATCGGCTCGTGGCCGAGGATGTCGCCCGGTGTCATGAACGGCGTGAGCACCTCGTAAAGGTGCAGGTCGGAGCCGCACAGACCGGAGGACGTGACGCGGATGACGGCGTCCGTCGGCTCCTGGATCTTCGGGTCGGGCACCTCCTCCACCCGCACGTCCCGCTTGCCCTGCCACGTCACTGCCTTCATCGCCCGCGCTCCCTCCGTCGCCGTGCGCGTCGGTTCTGCGTTCACGCCGGGTACCCCGGGGCTCCCGTCGCCGAACCCGGCGGTCTTTTCGGCCGAACAGCGGATTATCTGCCCCGTTCCGTGTGCCGTATCGGATTCATTCAGGTATGGCACTAAATCCTTCAAGAAGCGCACAATCAATGACAAGGGATGGGTGGACGGATGGCCGGGATGCGAAGAGGAACACGCAGGGGGCGGTGCGCCGCACTGCTGACGGCGGCGGTGGCGGTCTCGCTGGGCGCGGCGGGCTGCACGGCGGGGCCCGGTGCGCAGGACGACGGGCGGGCGTCGACCGCGCCGGTACCGGAGCGGTCGCACAGCGCCGCTCCCGCTTCCGGACCGGTGCTCGCCGTGAAGGTGGACAACGTGCGCGCGGCCCGCCCGCAGACGGGCCTGGAGGACGCGGACGTCGTCTACGCCGAGCCCGTGGAGGCGGGACTGAGCCGGCTGATGGCGATCTACGCCACCGAGCTGCCCGAGTCGGTGGGGCCGGTACGCAGCGCCCGCGAGTCCGACCTGGAGCTGCTCGGCCAGTTCGACCGGCCGGTGCTGGCGTTCTCCGGGGCGCAGAGCAAACTGCTGCCGATCATCGACAAGGCGCCGCTGCGCGCGGAGCCGGCGAGCGAGGATTCCGACGCCTACGTCCGCGCCGGGGACCGGCAGGCCCCGCACAACCTCTACCTGCGACCGGACGAACTGCTGGGGAAGCCGTCGGGGGCCGCGGCCCTCACCACCGGGTTCACCTACGGCAAGGCTCCCGCGGGCGGCCGGGCGGAATCCTCGCACACGGTGCGCTACCCCTCGGCGAGCTTCGCCTTCACCTGGTCCGACAGCCGGGACCGGTGGCTGGTCTCCATGGACGGCAGCCCGGCCCGCACGGCCGACGGCGGGCGGCTGGCACCGGCCACGGTCGTGGTGCAGCACGTGAGGGTGCGCGAGTCGGACTTCCGCGACTTCCGCGGCAGCAATTCGCCCTACGTCGAGTCGGTGGGCTCGGGGGAGGCGGAGGTGCTGCGCGACGGGCGCGTGTACGACGCGACCTGGAAGCGCGGGGCGGCCGAGGACGGCACGACCTACACCACCGGGGACGGCAAGCCGCTGAACTTCGCCGAGGGCCAGGTGTGGGTCGTCTTCGCCGGGCGCTCCTGACCGGGAAACCCCCGGTCAGCCCGGTGCCACCGCCGGCTCGGCCGGGTTGCGGAGCCCCTCCGCGGCGTCCGCGACCCGGCGGATCAGGTCGAAGAACACCGCCTGCTCGTCGGCGGCGAGCGGGGCCAGGAACACCTGGTTCATCCGGGCGATGCGCACGCCCAGCCTGCGGTGGACGCGCAGGCCCTCGTCGGTGAGCCGGAGCAGGGACCGGCGGCCGTCCTGCGGGTCGCGGACCTTGTCGAGCAGCCCGCGGCGGCCGAGCCGGCTGACCACCTCCGCGATGGTGGACCGGTCCAGGCCCACCCGCTCCCCCACGGTGCGCTGGTCGAGCCCCGGCTCGGCGACGAGGGCGTTGAGGACGGCGTACTGCGGCGAGGTGGTCTCCTCGGAGACCATCGTGTTCCACAGCAGGTAGTGCGCCTGCTGCAGCCGCCGGGCCAGATGGCCGGGGTGGGTGGCCAGATCGACCGCTGCCATGTGCACTCCCGGTGGTCACTTTCGTAGGTGCACTGACGATACATGGCATCGAGCACCGGCATCCGGGAACGCCTCACGCGATCTGCCTCGGACTTTTGCGGGTCTTGACGCCCCGGCCGACCGGTGGCAGCGTGTGGGCAACCTCGCTGAAATACTCAGTGCCCTGACTATCTGCTTCCGGGGCACGCGGCAGAGATGGGGCTCCTCGGATGGACAAGGTGGTGGCCACGGCCGGTGCGGCGGTGGCCGACGTGGCCGACGGCGCGTCGCTCGCGGTGGGCGGCTTCGGGCTGAGCGGTGTGCCGAACGTGCTGATCCGGGCGCTGTACGAGCGCGGGACCGGCGGCCTGTCGGTGGTCTCCAACAACTGCGGGGCGATGGAGTCCGGGCTGGCCGTCCTGCTGGCCGCCGGGCGCATCGCCCGGGTGACCGGGTCCTACATCGGCGCGAACAAGGAGTTCGCGCGCCAGTACCTCGGCGGGGAACTGGAGGTGGAGATGATCCCCCAGGGCACGCTGGCCGAGCGGCTGCGGGCCGGCGGCGCGGGCATCCCCGCCTTCTACACGCCCGCCGGGGTCGGCACCCAGGTGGCCGACGGCGGGCTGCCGTGGCGGTACGACGGGTCGGGCGGGGTCGCGCTGGCCTCGCCGCCCAAGGAGGTCCGCGAGTTCGACGGGACCCAGTACGTGCTGGAGCGCGGCATCCGCACGGACTTCGCGCTGGTCCGCGCGGCGAAGGGCGACCGGCACGGCAACCTGGTCTTCGCCAAGTCCTCCCGGAACTTCAACCCGCTGGCCGCGACGGCCGGCCGGGTGACGATCGCCGAGGTGGAGGAGCTGGTCGAGCCCGGCGCGATCGACCCGGACGCGGTGCACCTGCCGGGGATCTTCGTCCAGCGGGTGGTGGCCCTCACCCCCGAGCAGGCCACCGACAAGAAGATAGAGCGGCGTACGATTTCCGCGCCTCCGGCGCGAGGGACGGTGACTTCCTGATGTCCTGGACGCGTGAGCAGATGGCCGCGCGGGCGGCGCTGGAGCTGGAGGACGGCCAGTACGTCAACCTCGGCATCGGCCTGCCCACCCTGATCCCGAACTACCTCCCCGACGGCGTCGAGGTCACCCTGGAGTCGGAGAACGGCATCCTGGGCACCGGCCGGTACCCCACCGACGCCGAGGTGGACCCCGACCTGATCAACGCGGGCAAGGAGACGGTCACGGTACGGCCGGGCGCCGCCTTCTTCGACTCGGCCCTGTCCTTCGGCATGATCCGGGGCGGGCACATCGACGTGGCGGTGCTCGGCGCGATGCAGGTCTCCGCCTCCGGCGACCTCGCGAACTGGGCGATCCCGGGCAAGATGATCACCGGGATCGGCGGGGCGATGGACCTGGTCCACGGCGCCCGCACCGTCATCGTGGTCATGACCCACACCGCTAAGGACGGCTCGCCGAAGATCCTCGAGGAGTGCGGGCTGCCGCTGACCGGCAAGGCGTGCGTGGACCGGATCATCACCGACCTCGGCGTCCTGGACGTCACCGGCGACGGCCTGGTCCTGGTGGAGACCGCACCGGGCGTGAGCGTCGACGAGGTCGTCGCCAGGACCGATGCCGAGCTCGTCGTCGCGAAGAGCGCGGAGGGGCTGAAGTGAAGGACGTCTACCTCGTCGACGCGGTGCGCACCCCGTTCGGCAAGTACAACGGAGGCCTGTCGGGCGTACGCCCGGACGACCTGGCCGCGCACGCGATCCGTGAACTCCTGGGCCGTACGCCCGGCCTGGACCCGTCCCGGATCGACGACGTGTACTTCGGCAACGCCAACGGCGCCGGCGAGGAGAACCGCAACGTCGCCCGCATGGCCGCCCTGCTGGCCGGCCTGCCCACCACCGTCCCCGGCGTCACCGTGAACCGGCTGTGCGCCTCCGGCCTCGAAGCGGTGATCCAGGCCGCCCGTGCCATCGCGGTCGGCGACGCCTCGGTCGCACTCGCGGGCGGCGTGGAGTCGATGACCCGGGCCCCGTACGTGCTGCCCAAGCCGGACCGGCCCTTCCCCGCCGGGCACACCGAGATGTACTCGACCACCCTGGGCTGGCGCATGGTCAACCCGGCGATGGACCCGCAGTGGACGATCCCGCTCGGCGAGTCGGCGGAGCTGATCGCGGACAAGCACGGGATCACCCGCGAGCAGCAGGACGAGTACGCCCTCGCCTCCCACCGCAAGGCCGCCCGCGCCCAGGCCGACGGCCTGTTCGACGCCGAGCTGGCGCCCGTGCCGGTACCGCGCCGCAAGGGCGGCCCGGTCGACTTCGCCGCCGACGAGTGCGTCCGCCCGGACGCCTCCCTGGAAGCGATGGCCAAGCTCAAGCCGTCCTTCAGGAAGACCGACGGCACCGTGACCGCGGGGAACGCCTCGCCGCTCAACGACGGCGCCGCCGCGCTGCTCCTGGTCGACGAGGAGGGACTGAAGGCCACCGGACGCGAGCCGCTCGCCCGGGTCTCGGCCACCGGGGTCTCGGCGACCGACCCGCAGTACTTCGGTCTCGCCCCCGTGGAGGCCGTGAACCGTGCGCTCGCCCGGGCCGGACGGGACTTCGCCGACCTGGACGTGCTCGAACTCAACGAGGCCTTCGCCGCCCAGGTGCTGGGCTGCGTCGCCGAGTGGCCCGATTTCGACCCCGCCGTCCTCAACCCGCAGGGCGGCGCCATCGCCCTCGGCCACCCGCTCGGCGCGTCCGGCGCCCGCCTCGCCGGCACCGTCGCCCACCAGCTCGCCCGCAAGGGCTCCGGCACCGGCGTCGCCACCCTCTGCATCGGCGTCGGCCAGGGCCTCGCCCTGGTCCTCGACCGCTAGTCACCCACGGGAACTCCCATGACTCTCACCCAGCACGACATCGACGCGGAGATCGCGGCCGAGCACGCCGCCTACGGGAAGCGGGTCGCCGACGGCGCGCCCGTCGAGCACCACCCGCGCCGCGACTACGCCCCGTACCGCTCCTCGGTGCTGCGCCACCCGAAGCAGCCGCCGATCACCATCGACGTCACCAAGGACCCGGAGCTGGTGGAGCTGGCCTCGCCCGCCTTCGGGGAGCGGGACATCACCGACGTCGACAACGACCTGACCCGGCAGCACACCGGTGAGCCGGTCGGCGAGCGCATCACCGTCTCGGGCCGTCTCCTGGACCGCGACGGGAAACCGGTCCGCGGGCAGCTCGTGGAGATCTGGCAGGCCAACTCGGCCGGGCGCTACGCCCACCAGCGCGAGCAGCACGACGCGCCGCTGGACCCGAACTTCACCGGCGTGGGCCGCACCCTCTCCGACGACGAAGGCCGCTACCGCTTCACCACCGTCCAGCCCGGCCCCTACCCGTGGCGCAACCATGTCAACGCCTGGCGCCCGGCGCACATCCACTTCTCGGTGTTCGGCTCGGCGTTCACCCAGCGCCTGGTCACGCAGATGTACTTCCCGAACGACCCGCTGTTCCCGTACGACCCGATCCTGCAGTCGGTGACGGACGACGCCGCGCGGCAGCGGCTGATCGCGACCTACGACCACAGCCTGTCCGTGCCGGAGTTCTCGCTCGGCTACCACTGGGACATCGTGCTCGACGGCCCGAACGCCACCTGGATCGAAGAAGGACGCTGACCCGCCATGACGAAGACCGACACCGGCAGCCCGGAGCAGGTGCTGCCCACCCCGTCGCACACGGTCGGCCCCTTCTACGGGTACGCCCTGCCCTTCCGAGGCGGCGAGGACATCGCGCCCGCCGGGCACCCCGACACGGTCACCGTGCACGGGTACGTGTACGACGGCGAGGGCAACCCGCTGCCCGACGCCCTCCTGGAGCTGTGGGGCCCGGACCCCGGGGGCGCTGTCCCCACCGCCGACGGTTCGATGCGGCGCGATCCCGCCTCCGGCGGCTTCCTGGGCCGCAACGGCGTGGAGTTCACCGGCTTCGGACGCATCCAGACCGACGCGAACGGCCACTGGTACGCGCGGACGCTGCGGCCGGGCGCGCGGGGGCGGAGTGCGCCGTACGTCAGCGTGTGCGTGTTCGCGCGCGGGCTGCTGGTGCACCTGTTCACCCGGATCTACCTGCCGGGCGACGAGGCGGTACTGGCGGCCGACCCGCTGCTGGCCCGGGTGCCGGCCGAGCGCCGCGACACGCTGGTCGCCGGGGACGAGGGCCACGGGACGTACCGTTTCAACATCCGCCTTCAGGGCGAGGGCGAGACGGTCTTCCTGGAGTTTCAGTGACATCACCTGCCGTCCCCGACCCCGCCGGGAGCGAACCCGACGCCGACACGGGCCTGCTCGCCCCCGGGTGGACGGGCTCGCCGGCCGCCTCCGCGACCGGTGACCGCGCGTATCTGCGGGCCCTGCTCGACGCGGAGGCGGCGCTGACCCGCGCCCAGGCCGCGCTGGGGCTCGCCCCGGCCGAGGCGGCGGACGCGGTGGGCGCGGTCGCCGCCGACCCGGCCGCCTTCGACGCGCGCTCGCTCGCCGAGCGCGCCCGGGACGGCGGGAACCCGGTCATCCCCCTGGTGGCCGACCTGACGAAGGCGGTCGGCGAGCCGTACGGGCCGTACGTGCACCGGGGCGCGACCAGCCAGGACATCCTGGACACGGCGACGATGCTGGTCGCCGCCCGCACCCTGGACCTGCTGCTGCCCGATCTCGCCCGCACGGAACGGGCGCTGGCCCGGCTGGCCGCCGAGCACCGGGACACGCCGATGCCGGGCCGGACCCTGACCCAGCACGCCGTGCCGACCGTCTTCGGGCTCAAGGCGGCCGGATGGCGCGCGCTGGTGCTGGACGCGCGGGACCGGATCACGGCGGTGCGGGACGCCCTGCCCGCCCAGCTCGGCGGCGCGGCGGGCACCCTGGCCGCCTTCGAGGCGTACGGCGCGACGGACCCGACCGCGCTGCCCGCCGCCTACGCCGGTGAACTGGGGCTGCGGGCACCCGTACTGCCCTGGCACACGCTGCGCACTCCGATCGCCGACCTGGCCGGGACCCTCGCCTTCACCGCCGGGGCGCTCGGGAAGATCGCCGTGGACGTGCTGACGCTGTCGCGCACCGAGACCGGCGAGGTCGCCGAGGGCGGCGGGGGCGGTTCCTCGGCGATGCCGCACAAGGCCAACCCGGTCCGGTCCACGCTGATCGCGGCGGCGGCCCGGCGCGCACCGCAGCTCGCGGCCACGCTGTACGGCTCGCTGGCCGCCGAGGACGAGCGGCCGGCCGGGGCCTGGCACGCGGAGTGGGAGCCGCTGCGGGACCTGCTGCGGCTGACCGGGGGTGCCGCCCGCGATGCCGCGGAGCTGGCCGAGGGGCTGCGGGTGCGCCCGGACGCGATGCGGGCGCACCTCGGGCTCACCCACGGGCTGATCGTCTCGGAGCGGCTCTCGGCCGAGCTGGCGCCGGTGCTCGGCCGGGCCCGTGCCCGGGAACTGCTCACCGAACTGGCGGCGCGCGCCTACGCCGAGGACCGGAACCTTGGTGAACTCCTGGCCGAGGTGCCGGAGTTGCGGGGTCTCGACCTGGCCGGCCCGACCGACCCCGCTCGCTACACGGGCGCCGCCGCCACCCTCACCGACCGTGCTCTGGAGCGACGTTGACGACCATGCTCAACCACCTGTCCGAAGGCCCCGCTTCCGCTCCCCCGCTGCTGCTCGGCCCCTCGCTGGGCACCTCGTACGCGCTGTGGGACGCGGTGGCGCCCGAACTGTCCGTCCGGCACCGGGTGATCCGCTGGGACCTGCCGGGGCACGGAGGTTCGCGGGCCGACCTGATCGGGCCCGGCGCCACCGTCGGGGACCTGGCCGATCTGGTGCTGGCCCTCGCCGACTCGCTCGGGGTGGAGCGGTTCGCCCACGCCGGGGTGTCCCTGGGCGGCGCGGTGGGCCTGCATCTGGCCGTGCACCACCCGGAGCGCGTGTCGTCCCTGGCGGTCGTCTGCTCGTCGGCGCACTTCAACGGCGCGAAGCCGTGGGAGGAGCGGGCCGCGCAGGTGCGCACGGAGGGGCTGGCACGGCTCGCGGACAGCGCGGACGCCCGGTGGTTCGTGCCGGGGTTCACCGTGCCGCGGCTGGTCCGGGACCACCGGGAGGCCGATCCCGGTGCGTACGCGGCCTGTTGCGACGCGCTGGCCGCCTTCGACCTGCGGGAGCGGGTCGGTGAGATCTCCGCGCCGACCCTGCTGGTCGCGGGGCGCGAGGACCCGGCCACGCCTCCCTCGCACCTGCGGGAGATCGCCGACGCGGTGCCGGGTGCGACGCTGACCGAGATCCCGGGTGCCTCGCACCTGGCGCCGGCCGAGCGGCCCGAGGCGGTGCTGACGGCGCTGCGGGCGCACTTCGACGGCGCGGCCCGGCGGGGCATGGCGGTGCGGCGCGAGGTGCTGGGCGACGCGCACGTGGACCGGGCGCAGGCGCGGCAGTCGCCGTTCACCGCCCGTTTCCAGGACTTCATCTCGCGCTACGCGTGGGGCGAGATCTGGACCGACGAGACGCTCTCGCGCCGCGAGCGCAGCATGGTCACGCTGACGGCGCTGGTCGCGCACGGCCACTACGAGGAGCTGGCCATGCATGTGCGGGCGGCGCGCCGCAACGGGCTGACGCCGGACGAGATCGGCGCGGTACTGCTCCAGACCGCGGTGTACTGCGGGGTCCCGGCCGCGAACTCGGCGTTCGCGACGGCCCAGCGGGTGCTGGCCGAGGAGGCGGACGGCACCGCGGAGTGAATCCCCTCGGCGCGCCCCGAGGGACCTCAGCCCGCCCGGCCGACCACCGCCAGAGCCTCGCGGGCGCGGGCCGCGAGGCCGTCGGCGCCGCAGGACTCGGCCAGCGCCAGTCCCCGGTTCAGCTCGGCCGCCGAGCGGGCCGCGATGCCGTACTCCACGCGGGCGGCGGCGTGCTCGTACTGGCAGGGCGATGCCTCCAGGTAGGTGGCAGCCTGGGCGGCGAGCCGGACCGCGCGCTGGCCGGTCTCCAGTGCGGCGGCACAGCGCAGGGCCTCTCCTATCGCGGTGTCCGTGCCGAAGCGCTCGGCCTGGCGGCGGGCGTCGGTGGCCAGTCGGGCGGCGCGGCCGGGGTCCTCGCCGGCCAGCGCCCGGGCCAGTTCGGTCGCCCAGGGGACGACCACCGGGTTGTGCCGGCCGCGCGCGGCGGCGGCCTTCTCGGCGGCCTCCAGTTCGTTGATCCCCTCCTTGGTGCGGCCGGTGGCGAGCAGCAGCCGGGCACGCACCGGGCGGGGGTCGGGCAGCACGATCGTCGACGGGTACGGCGGTGCGAAGCCGTACTGCTCGGCGACGGTCCGGGCCTCCTCGACATGGCCGCGGGCGAGCAGGGTGTCGATCAGGTTGCAGGTCGCCGACCAGTACAGCGGCAGTCCGCGGCCGACGCGTTCGGCGATGCGCAGGGACTCGCGCAGCGACTGCTCGGCATCCCTCAGGCGGCCCCTCCTGCGGTGGCCGAGGCCGACGTAGGCGTGCGCGAGGGAGAGGTGGCCGCCGCTCCAGCCGGCACTCTCGTAGGCGCGCAGGGCCTCGGTGAACAGTGCCTCGGCGCGGTCGAGCCGGTCGGCGTAGGCGTAGGAGCTGGCCAGCATCATCGGCAGTTCCAGGCCCCACTCGGTGTCGGTCCAGCCGAGTCCGGGAGCCAGGCGGCCGTTGACGAGGGCGCGGTCGCACAGTTCGACGACCTCCTCGGCGCTCTCGCCGTGGGTCATGGCGTCGAAGCCGCGCAGGATGAGCAGGGCGCGCTCGGCGTTGTCGCGGCCGGTGCAGGTGGCGGCGAGTTCGGCCAGGCGCGCGGAGCGGTGCGGCGAGGAGGTCTCGCCCGCGTGGATGCCCTCCCACATGTACTGGGCCGCCTGGAGCCGCAGGCGCGCGGAGGGGTCGGGGTTGCGGGCGGCCTCCGCCTCGACGGTGCGGACGGCCTCCTCCAGCTGGTCGTTGTGGAGCAGTGCCTGGGAGAGCCGGAAGACGGCGTCCACCCGCTGCTCGCCCTCCAGTCCGGGCATGGCGAGCGCGGTGCGCAGGTGACCGATGGTGGTGGCGGGCGCGGTGAGGAGGGTGGCGCAGCCCAGTTCGAACAGCACGCGTGCGTGGGACTCGGGCAACGGCGGTTCCCGCAGTGCCCGTTCGAGGCAGCGCCGGGCCGCGTCGGGGGCTCCGACGGCGAGGTGCTCGCGGGCGGCCTCGCGCAGCTGGGCCACGACTTCCTGGTCGTCGTCGGGGTGCACCTTCAGCAGATGGCGGGAGGCTGCCGCCGCACCGAGCCCGGAGTCGGTGACCAGCTGGGCCGCTATGCCGTGCATCGCCGTGCGCAGCGCGTCGGGGATGGAGTTGTAGACGGCGGTGGCGATCAGCGGATGCACGAACTCCAGGTCGCCCGCGGACGGTTGTCCGGCGGTGGCGTCGGGCACGGCCAGGATCCGGGCGCCCCGGAGCAGCTCGGCGCAGCGGGCGGCGTCGGCGCGGTCCAGGGTGGCGAGCCTGGCCACCATGTCGACGGTGATGCCGCCGCCGAGGATGGCCGCGGCCCAGGCGAACCGGGTGGAGTCGACGCCGAGTTGCTCCAGGCGGGCGACGAGACCGCCGCCGCGGGCGGAGCGGTTCAGGTCGCGCAGTTCGGCGGCCTCCGCCTCGACGGGCTGCAATTCGCTGTCCTGGACCTTCGCGAGGAGTTCGACGGTCTCGTAGGGGTTGCCGCCGGTGACGGCCCACACCTCGCGGCAGAACGCGGCCTCGGCGTGGGCGCCCAGCGTGGCGCGGGTGAGTCCGGCCGTCGCCTCGGGGGTGAGGGCGTTGAGCGGGGCGAGGGGCCGGCCGACGGCGGTGGCCGCCTCCAGGTGACGGGCGCTGTCCCCGCTGACGTCGCCGGGGCGGCGGGCGATGACGACCAGGACGGAGGTCTCGTCGAGCCGTTCGGCGAGCGCGGCGAGCCAGCGCAGGGTCTCCTGGTCGGCCCAGTGGGCGTCGTCGATCAGCAGCACCAGCGGCCATTCCCGGCGGGCGAGCCGGCGTACGGCGGCGACCAGGCCGTCGCACACGCCCCGCGGGTCGGCCTGCCGCTCACCGGGGTCCGCTATGCCGAGGGCGGGACCCGCGATGTCGTACCAGTCGCCGAGGTACTCGCGGGCCTCCTCGGGCAGCATGGACACCAGGGCGGGCTGGAGCAGTTGGCGCACCACGTTGAAGGGGACGGACCTGAGGGTCTCGCCGCCGCGTGCCGACCAGACGGTGCAGCCCCGGGCCTCGGCGATCCGGCGGGTCTCGGCGAGCAGCGCCGTCTTGCCGACCCCGGCCTCGCCGCGGGCCTCCAGCAGGGTGCCGGGGGACGAGCGGTCCGCGCACAGGGTGTCCACCGCACGCGTGATGGTGGCGACTTCCTCGTCGCGCTCCCAGAGGGAGGCCGGGACGGCGCCCGCCCGCCGTACCTCCGTCATCCCGCTACCTCCCCGAGTCGCCCGAATGACGTACAGAGCCTGAGCCTAGCCCTCCGATCGCGCAAGTGGTGGGCGCTCCGCCGACCAGTTGCCGTGACGGGTGACATGCGGTAAAGCGTGAACGACGGACCGGGCCCGTCATCAGCGGCGGTGCGGCCGGGAGCCCGTCAACCTCGCGCGGCGCGGGGCGCCGGGCCGTCCCGAGGACGGGGTGCGGCCGGGATGTCGGCCGGGCCTCTCATCCGGCTTTCACCGACGCCTCATACGGTGGGCACATGACGCAGGCGACTCCTCCCGGGTGGTACCCGGACCCCGGACAGAAGAATGACGGTCCCGCCACCGAACGCTGGTGGGACGGCACGGCGTGGACCGACCGGGTGCGCCCCGCGGGCGGGGCCGCCGCATGGGCTCCCCCCGCGCAGCCGCCGGGGCAACCGCCGGTCCAGCCACCGGTGCAGGACACCGCGGCCGGTCCCTACCCCGTGCACCCGGGCTATCCGGGCATACCCGTCCAGCCCCCGTCCGCGCGACGGCGGCGGCTGCGCGCCGGCATAGCCGTCGCGGCGGCCGTGGCGGTGCTGGCCGGCATCGGGGTCGGCGTGTACGCGCTGACCGACGACGGCTCGGGCGGCGACGACGCGGGCGCCGCGCAGCAGGACCGGCGCGGTCCGGACGACCGGAACGACCCCTTCGGCGACTCGGGCGGCGGCGGGGGCGGGGGCGGCGAGGACGGCCGGTCGCCCGCGCCGGACTCCCCGGACCGGTCGGAGCCGCCGACGATCGACAGCGGCTCGGTGACGGACGCGCTCAGCGGGATCAGCCTGCCCATCCCGGACGGCTGGTCGGGGCAGGAGTTGCAGGTCGGTGCTCAGGTGACGTCGGAGGACGCCTACAAGTGCCCCGGCGACACCTCCAAGTCGTGCACGAAGGGCGGCGCCTACTCGGCCCCCGCCGTGCTCCTGAAGACCGAGGGCGACACCGCGGAGGAGGTCGCGAAGGCCGACATCGAGGCGAACGCCGAGGAATCCTACGGCGGCGAGTCCTACGGCGGGATCACCTCGCACGAGGAGCTGGCCTCCGAGGCGGTCACGGTCGCCGGGCAGAAGGGCTACCTGGTCCGCTGGAAGGCGGTCACCGCCAAGGGTTCCGACGGCTTCGTCGAGTCGCTGGCCTTCCCCTCGCCCGCCGACTCCAAGCGCATCGTCGTCGTCCGCTTCGGTGTCGACACCGACCAGAAGCAGACGGTCATCGACGAGATCACCAAGGGCATCGAGGTGGACACCTCGGGCGGCGGCGGGGGCAACGGCCAGGACGTCTGACCGGCCCGGCGGCGCCTTCAGGGGTACCGCGGAAAGACTGCCGGCCGGGTGGGGCGCCCTTCCGCTCAAAGGGTGCCCCGCCCGGCCGGGGGTGCGCGCCGCCCCCGTCCCCACGGTGCGGCGCGGGCAGGCCACCGTCCAGTCATCCCGTGGACGGCGGCCTGAGTCTCAGGGGAGGCCGAGCGCCGGCAGCACGACGGCCTCCACGAACCGGACGAGGTAGGCCGCGTCCGCCTGCTCGCCCTCCAGGACGGGCCGCATCCGCAGCATGCCGAAGAGCTGGGCCGGCACGTACTCCAGCGCCGGATGGCCGGCCGGCACCTCTCCGCGGGCCACACCGCGCGCGAGGATCGCCCGCAGCGCGGCGATCTCCGGCTCGACGAGCGCCTCGCGCAGCGCGCACTTGAGCTCCGGATCCTCCATGACCGCGTGACCGAGCGCCTGGAGCAGCCCGGTGTCCTTGCCCGCCCCCTCGCCCGCGGCCGCGGCCACCTGGCGCAGGTCCTCGGCGAGCGAACCGGTGTCGATGTCGGTGAAGCGCACCCGGCGGTTGGAGCGCAGCGCGGCGGCCACGAACTGGGGCTTGGTCTTCCACTGCCGGTAGAGCGTGGACTTGCTGCACCGGGTGCTGGCGGCGATGCCCTCCATGGTGACGGCGTCGTACCCGCAGGAGCGGAGCTGGTCGAGCACGGCGTCGAAGAACTCCTGCTCACGCTCCGGCGTGATCTTGGAGCGGCGCGAGGTGCCGGCCACTTCCGGTCGGTCCGCGTCCTGCGACGTCATCGGCCCCGCTCCTTCCCGTTTCCCGTGTGTCGTTTGTCTATCGATACGCCAGTGTACCGGTACACCACCGTATCGGTACACTGGCGTATCGGAACGAGGCCGTATCGATGAGAACCGTCACACGCCCCCGTACCCGAACAGCCACACGCACCACCGTCAGCGAAGGGGCCGGGGGATGAATGCCCGCAGCGAGCCTGCACAAGCGGGGCCGGACACGCCCGCGCGCCCACCACTCGTCCGTGAGCTCCTGCTCGTGGCCGGGCTCTTCCTCGTCTACAAGTTCGGCCGCCGGCTGGCGACGGGAGAAACCGCCGAGGCGTTCCGCAACGCCCACCACGTGTGGGACTGGGAGCGGGTGCTCCGGCTGCCCGACGAGGGCGCGGTCCAGTCCCTGCTGCTGCACGGCGACACGCTGATACACGTCGCGAACACGTACTACGCCGCGGTCCACTTCCCGGCCACCGTGGCCTTCCTGGTCTGGCTCTACCTGCGACGGCCCGCGCACTACCTCTGGGCCCGCCGGGTGCTGGCCGCCGTGACCGGCGCCGCGCTGGTGCTGCACCTCCTCTTTCCGCTCGCCCCGCCGCGCATGCTGGCCGCCACCGGCCTGATCGACACGGCCCGGCTCTTCGGGCCCTCGGTGTACGGGCCGCCGCGCACCGACACGTTGTCGAACCAGTTCGCGGCGATGCCCTCGCTGCACTTCGGCTGGGCCCTGATGCTGGCGATCGGTCTGATCGTCGCGACGCGGACCCGCTGGCGCTGGCTGTGGCTGCTGCATCCGCTGGTCACGCTGCTGGTCATCGTGGGCACCGCGAACCACTACTGGCTCGACGTGATCGTGGCCACGGCCCTGCTCGGCCTCGCGCTCGCCGTGCTGCGGCTGCCCGAGCGGCCCGGACGGCCGCGGTGCGCCCTCCCCCACCGGCGGACCGAGGTCCGGCGCCGGTCGTCGGCCGAGCGGCCCGAGCTGGTCGGGGCGGGCCGGTGAACGCCGCCCTGGTCGCCGTACTGCTGTCGCTCGTGTCCGCCTGCGCCTACGCCGCGGCGGCCGTCGCCCAGGAGCGGCTGGCCTCACGCGCCTCCGGCGCCGGTGTCCTGCGGATGCTGGCCTCCGGCGCCTGGTGGTGGGCGGTCGCGCTCAACGCCTCGGCGGCACTGCTGCACGTGGTGGCGCTCAAGTACGGCCCCCTCACCGTGGTCCAGCCGCTCGGTGCGCTCACCCTGGTCGCGGCGGTGCCGCTGGGGGCGCGGCTGGCGGGCCGGCGGGTGAGCGCGATCGAGTGGCGGGGCACCGGGCTGACGCTGCTGGGCCTCGGCGCGCTGCTGCTCACCGCCTCGGGGCCCGCCCCGGACGACGTGCTGAGCGTGCCGGAGGCGCTGACGGTGTCCGGCGCGACGGCGGCGCTGATCGGCGTGCTGTCGCGGCCCGGCGCCCGGCCGGGGCTGCGGCACGCGACGGCGTCCGGGATCGCGTCCGGCGTGGCCTCGGCGCTCACCCAGACCGTCACGGTCGCCGTCACCGACCGCTCGGGTCCGCTGCTGAGCGTCCAGGTGATCGGCGTGGCCGTGCTGGTGGCCGCCTTCGCGACCGGCGGACTGCTGCTGTCCCAGACGGCGTACCGCGGGGGTCTCGGCGCCCCGCTGGCGGTGGTGACCCTGGCCAATCCGGTGGCCGCCGCGGTGATCGGGCTCTCCCTGCTCGGGGAACGGCTCCGGGGCGGCGCTGGCGGCGTGCTCCTCGCGCTGACCGGTGCGGCGCTGGCCGCCTGGGGAGTGCTCCAGCTGAGCCGGGCGGCCCCCGACCGGCCGGAGACGGCCGCGCCGGTGCTCGCGGGTCCGGGGCTCGCGGGTACGGAGACGGACCCGACGGGACCGGCACCGGCGGGGCCCGGAGTGGTGCCCCGGCAGCCGGGGCCGGGGCACCTCACGCGGCTCTAGGTGTATCGACTCGCAGGGTTGTTCACGCGGCTGACGGGTGGATGGTCGCCGGCTCAGTCCGTGACGATCGCCGGGTCGCTGGTCCCCGGCCGGCCGTTCTCCACGTGCCCGGCGAAGCGGCGCAGGAAGGCCGGGTCGGTCTCGGAGGTGACCGTCACGTCGTACCAGCGCCGGCTGCGCGCGAGGCCGACGGTGTGGTGCACGGTGGCGCCGGGGCGGACGGTGACGGACCGGCTGCGGCCGTCGTGGGCGTTCGCGATCCGGAGCCGAACGGTGCCGGTCCCGGTGTGGGTGAGGGTCAGCCGGAGGTCGTCGCCGCGGTGCCGTGCGGTGACCTCGGGCCCGGCGGCTCCGGCGACCTCGTTGGCACCCCGGAAGACCCGCAGGAAGCCGGCCGGGCCGTGCACGGTCAGGTCGTAGGAGCCGCCGGAGTAGGCCGAGTTCCAGGTGTCCGCGATGTCCTTGCCGGCCTCGGTGGTGTACGTCCAGGGGCCGTCGGTGCGGTTGCCGGAGGTGACGAGGAAGGCGGCACCGGCCCGGGGCCCGGAGGCGAAGGCCAGCGTGAACTTCCCGGCCGCCGTGTCCACGGCGCCGTCGACGTGCGGGGCGTAGCGCAGCGGCCGGGTGGGGCGTGTCCCGCGTTCCTGCCGGGGCATGCCGGGGTCCGCGGGCGGCGTCGGACGGTAGTCGGGGTGGCGTTCGCGGTCCGGCGGCTCGTAGGCGTCGGTGTCCGGCAGCCGGGCCGGGCGGCTGTCCGTGCGGGAGAAGTCGAAGGCGGAGGTCAGGTCGCCGCAGACGGCGCGCCGCCAGGGTGAGATGTTCGGCTCGTGGACGCCGAAGCGGCGTTCCATGAAGCGGATGACCGAGGTGTGGTCGAAGGTCTCGGAGCAGACGAAGCCGCCCTTGCTCCACGGCGAGACGACCAGCATGGGCACGCGCGGGCCGAGCCCGTAGAAGCCCTCGCGGTGCTTGGCGCTGCCCTCGAAGACGTCCAGGGAGACGTCGACGGTGGACCGGCCCTGCGCGGCGGACTTCGGCGGCAGCGGCGGCACCACGTGGTCGAAGAAGCCGTCGTTCTCGTCGTACGTGATGAACAGGGCGGTCTTCGCCCACACCTTCGGGTTGGAGGTGAGCGCGTCCAGGACCTGGGAGATGTACCAGGCGCCGTAGTTCGACGGCCAGTTGGAGTGCTCGGAGAATGCCTCCGGGGCGGCTATCCAGGAGATCTCCGGCAGCTTGCCCGCCTTGACGTCGGCACGGAGCCGGTCGAAGTAGCCCTCGCCGCGCTTCGCGTCGGTGCCGGTGCGGGCCTTGTCGTACAGCGGGTCGCCGGGCTTCGCGTTCCGGTACTTGTTGAAGTACAGCAGGGAGTTGTCGCCGTAGTTGCCCCGGTAGGCGTCGTCGATCCAGCCCCAGTGGCCGGCCGCGTCGAGGCCGTCGCCGACGTCCTGGTAGATCTTCCAGGAGACCCCGGCCGCCTCCAGGCGCTCGGGGTACGTCGTCCAGTCGTAGCCGAGTTCGTCGTTGCCGAGGACCGGGCCGCCGCCCGCGCCGTCGTTGCCCGTGTGCCCCGACCACAGGTAGTAGCGGTTGGGGTCGGTGGAGCCGATGAAGGAGCAGTGGTAGGCGTCGCAGACGGTGAAGGTGTCGGCGAGCGCGTAGTGGAAGGGGATGTCCTCGCGGGTCAGGTACGCCATGGTGGTGGTGCCCTTGGCGGGCAGCCAGCGGTCGTACTTGGCGTCGTGGTAGGCGTCCTGGCCGTCGGACCAGCCGTGCGGGAGCCCTTCGAGGAACTGCATACCGAGGTCGTCGGCCTCCGGGTGGAAGGGCAGTACCTCGGTGCCGTCGCCCTTGCGCTGGTGCCACACCGACCTGCCGTCGCCCAGTCGCACCGGATGCGGGTCGCCGAAGCCGCGGACCCCGCGCAGTGTGCCGAAGTAGTGGTCGAAGGAACGGTTCTCCTGCATCAGGACGACGATGTGCTCGACGTCCTCGATCGACCCCGATCGGTGGTTCGCCGGGAGTGCCGCGGCCCGGTCGATGCTCGCGGACAGGGCACTGAACGCCGTGGTGGCGCCCGCCAGTTGGAGGAATCTGCGCCGGTTCACTTCGGCCATGGGGGTGAGGGACCTCTCGTCTTGGGGGGTTCAACCGGTCGGACGGTGCCGGGTGATGACGGATTGCGCGCGAAAGGAGTGTTCCAGGAGCAGCAAACGTCAGGGAAGGGTCCGGTGGCGCTGGTGTGAAAGTCACCGGTACGCGAGGTGTGCCGGGCCTCCCGCGCGGGGATGGTCGCGATCATGACAGGCATGGACACGGAAGCACCGGCGCCCCCGACCCGACGGCCCGTACGCCAGCTCCTCGCCGCCTCGGTGGGCAACGCGGTGGAGTGGTACGACTGGTACGCCTACACCTTCCTGGCGACCTACATCGCGGACCAGGTCTTCCCGAAGGGCGCGGACAACTCGCTGGTGCCACTGCTGTCGACGTTCGCCGTGTTCGCGGTGGGCTTCTTCATGCGGCCCGTCGGCGGGCTGCTGATGGGCGCGATCGCGGACCGGCGGGGGCGGCGGGCCGCGCTGACGGTCACCATCCTGCTGATGGGCGGCAGCAGTCTGCTGGTCGGGCTGACCCCGACGTACGCGGCGGCCGGGGTGCTGGCCCCGGTGGTCCTGGTCCTGGCGCGGCTGCTCCAGGGACTGTCGGTGGGCGGCGAGTTCGCGGCCTCGACGACCTTCCTGGTGGAGTCGGCGGGGCCGGGGCGGCGCGGCCTGTTCTCCAGCTTCCAGTACGTCTCGACCACGGCGGGGCAGCTGGTGGCGTCCGGGATCGCGACGCTGCTGGTGGACACGCTGAGCGAGGACCGGATGAACGGCTGGGGGTGGCGGCTCCCCTTCGTGTTCGGCGCCGTCCTCAGCCTGGTCGGTTTCTGGATCCGGCAGGGCGCTCAGGAGACCCGCAGCACCGAGCAGCAACGGGCGCCGCGTCCGGCCCTCTTCGAGGCACTGCGCCGTCATCCGCGCGAGTCCCTGCTGATCTGCGGCATCACGGCGGGCGGCACGATCGCCTACTACACCTGGACGTCGTACCTGCCGACGTACGCCGAACTGAACGCGGGCGTGGCCAAGTCGGACGCGCTGCTCGCCGGGACGATCTCGCTGGCCTTCTTCGGGCTGCTCCAGCCGCTCGGCGGACTGCTCTCCGACCGGTTCGGGCGCCGTCCGCTGCTGCTCTTCTTCGGCGTGGGCTTCGCCCTGCTGAGCGTGCCGCTGCTGCACTCCCTGCGCGACTCCTTCGCGGTCCTGCTGCTCGTGCAGTGCGCCGGGATGGTCCTGCTGACCGGCTTCACCTCCATCAGCGCCGCCGTCAACGCCGAGGTCTTCCCGCCCCGGGTGCGGGCGGCCGGGATCGGCTTCCCCTACTCGCTCACGGTGGCGCTGTTCGGCGGCACGGCACCGTACGTGGGCACGCTCTTCAAGGATCTGGGCCACTCCGGGATCTTCCCCTGGTACGTCGCCGTGCTGTGCCTGCTGTCCTCGCTGGTGTACCTGCGGCTGCCGGAGACGGCGCACAAGGAACTGCGGCGCTGACACCGGACCTTCGCGCCGGACTCTCCCGCCGGGCCTTCCCGCCGGGGCTCCGGCTCACCGGTGCCAGAGGCCGCGCCGCAGGGCCGCCTCCGTGCCGTTGAGGTAGACGGCGGTGGCCAGCCACTGGGCCGCGTACCGGTCCAGGTCGTCCCCGGCCGGGCGGCCGAAGGCGTCCCGGGGACGGCGGGCGGCCACCGCGCCGAGCGCGGCGTACAGGTCCGCGCCGGTGGCGAACCCGCCGCGGCGCAGCACGGCGGCGTGGGCGCCGCGGTCGCCGTCGCGCGCGGGTTCCGCGGCGGCGCGCCGTCCGCCGGTGACCGCCAGTTCGACCAGGTCGCGCACGCGCCGGAGCGGCGAGTCGACCGGACTGGCGTCGGCAGCGGCGCGCGGGGGCGGACCGGGAGCCGCTGCCGGGAAGTGGGCGTCGCACAGCCGGTCGTAGCCGAGGTCGGCGCGGTCCCGCCACTCGTCCGGGAGGCGCAGGGTCGCCGCCCCGGCGCCGGGAACCGGACCGACGGCCAGTGGGCGCAGGGTCGTGACCCGGTCGGGGTCGACGCGTCCGAGCACCCGTACCCGCAGCCCCGGGCACGCGCCCAGGCGCCGGAGGTTCGCGGTGTGCGCGAGGGCGGGATGCCGGTGGGCCGGGGCCAGCCGGACGGCCGGCCCCGGACCGTCGCCGGTGTCGATCCGGGCCAGCACCCCTTCGCCGTCGGCGGCGACGATCTCCACGTCGCACCCGGTCAGCGGCGGGGCGTCCCCGGTCCGGTCGGCGGCGGCCGCGGGCGCGAAACCGGCCCAGGGGCGTCCGGCGGCGAACGTGGCCCGGACGCCGGACTCCGCGAGCAGGCGGCCGTCCGGGGCGACGACGGCCCCGGTGACGACCAGACCGCCGCGGGACAGCCGTTCGTGATCGCTCAGGAAGGACCGGAGGGCGACGTGGGCGGTGCCGGCGCGGCGGGCTCGCTCCGGTCCCCCCGGTGCGACGTCGCGGAGGGTGTACCAGCGGCCGGCGTCGTCGACGAGATGGGTCAGGACACCGCCCAGGGCACCGGGTCCGACGACCGGTTCCCGGCAGACGCCGTGGAGGCGCAGCGGCCCGTCGGGGCGGTGGTGGTGGTGGGCGGCGCCGATCAGGCCGGGGTCGGGGTCGGCCGCCTTCAGGCGGTGGGTGACGAGGAGGAGCTCCCGCAGGGCGGCGACCGGCCCGGCGGGCCGCTGGACCCGGTGGGCACCCTGCGGGTCGCGCGCGTCGCGCAGGTGGCGTACGACGTCGAGGGCCGCGCCCTCCGCACGGTGCAGGCCGGCCAGGCGTGCGGTGTGCGCGGCCCGGAGCAACTCGGCCCGCGCGACCGCGCCCGCCGCGGTGATCCCGGCCGCCAGGACGGCCGCGGCCGCCGTCCACAACCCCTCGGCGGCGCGGACCTGCCCGGCGGAGGGCCCTCGCGCGGGAAGGGCGACCGGTGCGGTGGGCAAAGCCGTCCCGGCCGGCGGGGCCGGGTCCGCGACCGGGGCGGCGCCCAGGGCGGCGGCGCGGTGCAGGCAGCGCGGGGACAGGAGGCAGGTGCAGCGGGCCTGGTCCGGTGAGGTGATCGTGCCGGACGGGCCGGGGGCCAGGGTGACCAGCGCGTCCTCGCCGCAGCGGATGCCGTACGTGCCGTCCTCGGCGGCGTCGGCGGAGGTGGCGGCCAGCGACTCGACGGCCGCGTCGAGTCTGCGGCGCAACCGGGTGGACAGGCCTTCGACCGCGGCGGCGAACACCTCCGGCGCGACCGGCGGGAGCGAGGGGGCGGTGCCCGGGCGGGAACGGGTCATCGGGCGGCTCCACGGACCTGCGCGCCGACCCAGCGGGCGAGCGAGAGCGGGCCGAGGGCGGCCACCGGCATTCCGGCGGCCACGAGTCGGCGGGTGACGGGCACGGAGTAGCGGGATGTTCCCCCGTGGGCCGGCGCGGCGCAGCCCAGCAGCCGGACGCCGGCGGATACCAGGGCCCCGACCTCGGCCAGCAGTCCCTCGACCGCGGCACCCTCCTCGAAGTCGCTGACGACCACCACCAGGGTCCGGTCGGGCACCGTCACCAGGGAGCGGGCGTGGGCGAGACCGGCCGCGATGTGCGTCCCGCCGCCGACCTTCACCTCGAGCAGCAGTGAGAGGGGGTCGGCGACCAGGCCGGTGAGGTCCGCGACCTGGGTGCTGAAGGTGAGGAAGTGGGTGGAGAGCGTGGGCGCTCCGCCCAGGATCGCGGCGGTGAGCGCCGACCAGACCACCGAGGTCTCCATGGAGGCGGAGACGTCGACGACCAGGATCAGCCGCCAGTCGTTCCGCCGTGCGGTCCGGGTCCTGAACACCGGCCGCTCGGGGACGACTTCGACCCGCCCGTCCTCCCGGCGGCGGATGTGCGCGAGGTTGGCCCGCAGCGTGCGGGGCAGGTCGAGGGGGCCGCCGGGGCGGCGGGTGGGGCGCGGGGTGGTCAGGCCCGTCAGGGTGGGGCGCAGGCGGGTGGCGAGTTCCTTGGTGAGTTCCTCGACCAGCCGCTTCACGAGCGGCCGCAGGCTCGCCACCCGCTGCTCGGGCATTCCCCTGGCCAGGGTCAGTACGGCGGACAGCAGTTCCACGGAGGGCCGTACGGAGGCCGGGTCGAGCAGGGCGATGACGTCCGTACGGCCGTCGGCGACGGCACGTTCGAGGACTTCCTGCCGGATCTCCGCGCCGAACAGCGTCCGGAGGTCCTCGGCCCAGTGCCGGACGCTGGGAAAGCTCCGCGCTGCGCCGCCGGTCAGGTCGTCGTCGCTGCCTTCGGAGGTCCCGCCCGCGCCGGGTTCCGGCTCGCCGCCGTCGCCGCCCTCGTTCGTCTCCCGGCTCTCCTCGTCCGCCTCCTCGCCCTCCCGGTCGAAGAGTTCGTCGAGTGCCCGGGCGTACGGCCGCAGGGCCGCGGGGAGTCCCGCGGTGTCGCGGCCGAGCAGCAGCCGCCAGCGGTCCGCGGGCCCGAGCCGCGGGGCGCCGGCTCCGTGCGGGGCCTCGGCGCCGGAGGGTTCCGTCCGCGGCGCGGGAGCCGACGTCGCCCCGGCGTCCTTCGCCGCCGGGGTACTCGTCAGGTCCGCCAGGCCCAGCTCCGCGAGCAGGGCCAAGCCCTCCCCGTCGGCGGCGGCCCACCGGCCGACCAGCTCGGCCGGCGCCGGGAGCCGCAGGTCGGGCCGGTCGCCCAGGCGGTCGGAGACGGCCGCGAGGACACGGCTCCGTCCCTGCGGGGTGAGCGCCCGGAAGCCGCCGCGCAGGGCGTACAGCCGGTCGAGGAAGCCGCGGTCGCTCATGGTCTCCACGCGCTCGAACAGCGGGCCGAGGGCGGTGGACGCGGACTCGATCAGGAATCCGGCCGCGACCAGCACCCCGGTGAGCCGGCGCTCCAGCCGTCGCCGTCCGTCGGGCCCGGTCGCCGTGTCCACCCAGCCGGCGAGCCTCGTCCCGAGCAGGTCCGAGCCGTCGAGGTCCAGCAGTACCCGGGCGGCCTGGGCGGCGCCCTGGAGGAGCGGGGAGCCACGGCGGGAGAGCGCGTACAGCTCGCCGTCCAGCCGCAGGCCGAGCCGGTCCGCGGCGCTGCGGACGGCGAGGGTGACGACCGCGACGGCGTCCCGGGTCTCGTCGCTGCCCGCGAGCCCGGGCAGGAGGCGGACGGCGGCGTCCAGCAGGAGGCCGGCGAGCCGCGCCGCCCGGATCCGGACGGTTTCGGTGGTGCCGGGCAGGTGCCGTCGGCGGACGGAATCCAACAGGTCCAGGGCAGCGAGGAGTTCGGGCAGTGCGGCGGCGCCCGGCAGGACGCGCTCGGCCTCGGTGAGGCCGTCGTGGAGCAGGTCCGTGAGGGCGCACCGGGCCGCGGCCCCCAGGAGGGCGACGACCCGGGCGGAGGTGACCCGCCCTGCCTCGGCCGCCCTGCGGTGGTTCTCCCGGAGGGTGCCGTCGGCCGCCTGGGCGGCGGTCACCCCGCGCACGCCGACGAGGTCGAGGCGGGCGGCGACCGACGGGGTCCACGCGGCCCGCCACCGGGTGGTGAGCGCGCTGCCCTCCCCGGCCCCGGTCACCTCGACGGGCTCCGCGTAGCCCACCCCGCACTCCTTCAGGCGCTGGAGCAGGATCTCGCGCCGGGCGTCGAGCGTGGAGCACAGCGGCGTGAGCCGGAGGTCCCGGCCGCCCGGGTCGGCCGGGCCGGGCAGCCGCAGCGCGGCCAGTTCGGCCTCCACCCATGGTCCGAGGCCGGAGCGGGGGGTGCCGGGCGCGAGGCGGCCGCGTTCCGTGCCTACCAGGACGGCGCCCAGCTCCCGGTCGAGGGCCTGGCCCCGGCCGAGTACGGACGTGACCGCCTCCACCAGTTCCCGGCGGCCCGGTGCGGGCAGACCGCGCAGGGTGCCGAGGTCGCCGGCCAGCCGCAGGGCCTCGACGGCCTCACCGGTGCCCGCCGTGTCGCCGGACGCGCGGATCTCCCGGCACACTTCGGTGAGGAACCGGGCGGCGGCGGCACGGACGCGTCCGGGGTCGCCGCCGGCGTCGAGCACCGCCTGCCGCCAGCGCGGGGCGCGGATGCCGGCGGGGTATCCGGAGCCGGGGTCCAGCTGGGCGAAGGCGTACGGCACGAGGGACGTGACGACCGGGGAACTCTGCCCCGCGTCCGGCGCGGTCTCCGCCACCGTCCCCGGGGCGTCCTCGTCGGACAGTCCGGGCACGTGGAAGGCGCCGATCACCGCCGCGACCCGGCGCTGCCCCCGGGCGGCGAGGATCCGGCGCATGTGTGCCTCGCGGGCGAGGTCACCGGCACCGATCCCGGCGTGGGCGGCGCTGTCGTCGCGCAGTGCCCGCCCGAAGGCGAGGGCGGCGCGGCGCACGGCCTCGGGAGCGCTGCCCGGCGCCAGTGCCTCGACGGTGCGGTCCCACAACTCGTCGGCGTCGGCCGTGATTCCGTCCGGCGGTCCGCACAACCACGCCGGGTCCGCCAGCGGCAGATCGCAGCAGACCACCTCCGCGCCCCGTTCCCGCGCCCAGCGGATCGCCGCCAGCTCCGGCGAGAAGTCGGCGAGCGGGTAGAGCCCCAGCCGGCCGTCCCCGTGGGCACCGCTCAGGGCCACCGGCGCCACGGTCCGCGGATCGGCGAGGTACGGCAGCCAGGGCTGGAAGTCGGACGGCAGTTCCACGCAGACGACCTCGGCGTCCGCGGCGTCCAGCAACCGGGGGACGGCGATCGCCAGCGCGGGGCTGTGGTGACGTATGCCGATGAGGTACGGCCGCGTGCGAGCCGTAGGCACCACCACCTCGGTGGCGGTCTCTTTGCGTGCGGTCATGGGTCCAGGTGCGTGGGTGTGCGGGGGGGCGGGAGGCGGGGGGACGGCCGCCCGACGGCCGTCCCCGCCAGTGGCGGACGTCAGCGGCGGCGCCTGCCCGGCCGCGGCACCTCCAGTTCCTCCAGGCGCGGCGCGTCCCCGTCCTGGACGCGCTGCCAGGCCTCCCGGTACACCGCCGGTACGGGCCGGGTGGGCACGACGACTCCCAGGACGGGCGCCTCCCCCTCCAGCAGGTCGTACATCGGCAGCTTCCACCGCTCCAGCGGCAGGTGCGGGTTGCCCGGCCGGGTCCAGCCGCCGGGCAGGAACAGGGACCGTCCTGCCTTGGAACGGCTGCCCTCGACCACGAGGTCGGTGGCGGCGAGTTCGGCCCGGGCGGCACGCAGCCGGGCGGTGCCGCCGCGCTGCCCGCCCCAGCCGGTCCAGCGTGCGGTGTTGCGATCGGTGGGGTCCGGCATGGCGAGCAGCATCAGGTAGAGGACGGCGGCGTCCTCGCCGATGCCGTACCGCTTGGCGGCCTCGCCGACCAGGTCGGGCACGGAGCGGGCGGGGTCCTGGGGCCACCACAGCCCGTCCGCGTCGCGCTCGCCGGCCAGGGGGTCGCCGGGGTCGGCGAGCAGTTCGGCGAACGGCCGGTCGTGGACCAGGCGCAGGGCCGTTTCCTGGGCGTTCGGCCGCTCACCGGTGTACAGCGCCGCGAGGTGGGGGTCGTGACCGGCGGCGTCCAGCAGCGCCGGCCGGATGGCGGGGAGCGGTTCCGTCCGCTCGGTGCCCAGGACGACCGCGCCGTGGCGTTCGAAGTCGTCGCCGGTCTCCGCGGGGTCCGAGGCGGCCCGCCGGAACGCCTCCCAGTCGATCCCGCGCCGGTCGAGGGCGAGCAGCAGGCCGGGGTGGGCCAGTCGCTCGCGCAGTGCGGTCAGTACGCCCGGCAGGGTGGCCCGCAGCGGGTCGCCGGACGGGAGCCGGTGTGCGAGCCACGCGGCCAGGGCCACCGACCCCTTGAGGACCGAGCTGTCGAAGCGGGGGGTCTGCTCGGCGGTCTCCAGGTAGTAGCGGCCGAAGCTCCAGGTCAGGTCCGTCGTCAGGCGGGGCTCGGTGGCCAGGTGCACGAAGCCCCGCAGGGCGTCGGCGGGTGCCCAGCCGACGGGTTCGACGGTGCGGACGGCGTCGTGCAGCACGTCTTCGGGCAGCGGGGTGCGTCTGCCCAGCCGCTCGTTCCAGACCTCGGCCGCGCGGGCGGTGTCGGGGCCGTGCGTCCAGAGCCGGGACGGTTCGGTGGGCAGCAGTGCCGCCACCACGGCCCGCAGGGCGGCGCTGTCGAGCGATCTCAGTTCGTCCTTGGACACACGGGCGTCGGCCGACTTCACCCCGATGACCTTCAGGGTCGCGGAGGGCACGTTCGCGCGCTTGTCGTCGGTCTGCGGCATGCCGGCGAGCACCAGCCGGGCCGTGGTCGGGGTGACGCCGGTGAGCCGGGCGAACTCCTCGGCGGCCTCGGGGCGCCAGGGCACCGGGCCGCGCTCGGCCAGTTCGGCACGGAAGGCGGCGACCCAGCCGGGCGCCCTGGTCGGCTCCGGGACGAACGGCTCCTCGGACACCGGCGTGTAGGGGGCCGGCGTCTCGAAGCGGCCGGACGGGTCGTGGTAGGCCGCCCCGTAGTGCTTGCCCTTGACCTCGTGGGGTCCGTACTCGCGGACGAACTGGTACCAGTCGTCGGGGAAGACGAGGAACGCGCCGCCCTCCAGGTTGAGCACCGTCCCTCTCCTGTAGCCGTGTGTGTCGCCCGGTCCGTCGAAGGTGTCGGGGTCGAAGGCCAGGTGCACCCGGCGCCAGTGGCCGGGGTCCAGTTCCGTCAGCCCGTGCGCGTCCAGTTCGCCGAGGAAGGTGTCCAGGGCCTGCCGGTGTTCCTCCTCGGTGGCTTCCGAGGCCGCCCGGAGCGCCAGTACGGCGGGCAACTCGGGCAGGGCCAGCCCGTTGAGGTGCTCCAACGGCTCCTGCTTGGCGAGCGACAGGTGAAAGATGCCCGCGGGAGCCGGTTCGGCCAGGCCCTTCATCGACCGGGCGAGGAGCTGCGGAAGCTCGAAGAGGCTGTGCTGGAAGTCGTAGTACCAGCGTGCGTCGCGTTCGGTCAGGCCGACGCCGTTCAGCGCGGAGGCGAGCAGGCGGTCGCCGAGTGCGGGCCGCGGTTCCTCCGGGACGACGCCCCGGACCGCCGAGTCCAGCCGGGCGAGCAGCCCGTCCAGGACGCGCTGCTGCTCGGCGGCGTAGCGCGCCACGCCGGTGATGCCCCGGAGCAGCGCCTCGTCGCCGACCTCCGGGAAGAGCGTGCGGACGGGGCCGAGCACCGCGTCCCGGTCCGCCGCCCCGTCTCCGGTCGTCTCGGCGACGGCCGCCGCCAGCAGCTCCGCCGCGACGTCGTCGCCGACCCGGCGGAGCGCCGCGGAGCCCTGCGGGTCGCGGGGCCGGAGCAGGTGCCAGTAGCGCAGGGGCGGCAGCAGGGGGGTGCCCGCGGAGAAGGGACCGGCTGTCTGATCACGGTTGAAGTGGGCGAGCACCGCCTGGTCGGAGTCCCGCAGTTGGAGGTCGCTCGACCATCGCATCACGGTGACGGCCCGGTCGGTGCCTGGGAAGACCAGCGCGTTCTCCGGGCTCCCGCCCACGCGCCGCGGTACGACGACCGAGTGGCCGGCCAGGTCCTGTCCGTGCCGCGAGCCGTCGGGCCCGATGATCACCCGCCAGCCGAGCAGCCCGTCCACCGGGGCGCACACCGGGCCCGGTTCGGCGGACGGGGCGGGCAGCAGCCAGCAGGCGCCGAGAGTGCTGCCCTCCGGTGCGGCGCGCAGCCCTTCGGCGAACCAGTCCGGGCCGTCGCGCTCCCCCGCCGTGTCGTCGGCCGGCTCGTAGGCGTGCCAGGTGCTGTTCTTCTCGCGGGACCAGTCGTCGATCCAGACCCAGTGCGAGGTGCCGTCGCCGATCACCCGGCGCCGCCACGGAACGTGGGTGTCCCCGGGTCGCAGCACGCCGTGGCCGGTGGTCCTGCCGCCCCCGGGGAGCGGGAGTGAGGCGGGCGGCATGCCGTTCGTCCCGCCGCTGCCGTCCGCGTGGCAGGCGTAGCAGGAACGGACGTCGCCGGTGAGTTCCGTGGTCGGCGAGACGCCCGTGTCGGGGTGGTACCAGTAGCCGTACGAGGTGGATGTGGCGGACACGTACCAGGAGACGAGCAGTGCGCCGTCCACGTACCGGACGTCGGGGCTGCCCGGGCCCCGCTCGTCCGGGAGGCGGAGCTGGTGGCTGAGGACCGTGCCCTGCGCGCCGAGCACCCGCGCGTGCGTGCCCTGAAGGACGACGAGGTGCGGCCAGGCCTCCGCCACCTGTGTCGCCCGGGCCTGCTCCGGGGACGCGGACGAGCCGATCGCCTCGTCCCAGGCGGGCCAGCCCAGTTCGTCGAGCAGGCCGTTCCGCAGGGCGCGGCCCAGCACGGGCGCCATGCCGGTGCCCAGCGCGTCCCGCACCTCCTGCTCGGCGGTCGCCAGGATCTCGCCCGGCAGCCAGTTCAGCGTCTGGAACGGGCCGCTGTTGAGGGTGAAGTCGCCCAGTCCGCAGATGAGGTAGCCGCGGCTGACCCCGGCCACCCACTCGGCGAGCATCGGGCGGCCGCCCGGCGACTCGGCCAGCCGGGCCACGGTGCGCTTGTCGATGCCCTCGCGCTCGTAGGTGGGGCAGCCGCTCCGGAAGACTTCTCGGAAGCGGGTGTCGGCCGCCAGGGCGAGGAGGTCGCGCCGTCCGTCGCGGGCCGCCCAGTCCTGGAGGTTGAGCCACGGGCGGGCCTCGGGGTCGCCGACCGGGACGTCCAGGGCGAGGAGCTGGTCGAGAAGGTCGACGTCGCCGACCGGGGGCCGCAACGTAGCGTTCTCGTCGTTCAGTTCGGCGCGCAGGGCACCGGCCATGCGGTCCACGAGGGGGTACAGCTCGGACGGCGCGAGGTACCGCTCGTGGGTGCGGCACAGGGCGAGGAACCTGCGGGTCCAGCCGGCGGTGCCGTCGGGTGACCGGGCCTCGGCGGGCAGCGTGGCGTCGCACAGTCCCTCGGTGGCGCCGGTCTTGTCCAGCAGGTCGAGCCACTGCCCCAGCTCCTCGTGCTCCCACTCCGAGGGGAGCAGTCCGAGCAGGGTGCCGCGGGCGGCGGGTTCGCGCCGGCTCAGTTCCAGCAGGGCGGCCCGGTGGGCCTTCCACCAGCCGGGTGGTGCCTTGCGGGTGCCGG
Organism: Streptomyces violaceoruber; assembly: GCF_033406955.1. NCBI lineage: Bacteria > Bacillati > Actinomycetota > Actinomycetes > Kitasatosporales > Streptomycetaceae > Streptomyces > Streptomyces violaceoruber. The sequence continues at coordinate 1,072,738 of NZ_CP137734.1, forward strand.
GCAGCGGCAGCACCTCGCGCAGGTACGCCATCTCCTCGGCGAGAGCGTTCCTGCCCGCGACGGCCTTCGCCAGCTTTCGCAGGTCACCCGCGCCGGGGCTCGACGGGGCCACACCGTGCGCGGCGAGCCGGACGAAGAGCCCGCGCAGGTGCCGGTAGGCGGTGGCGGCCGGCACCCGGGACGAGAGTCCCTTGGCGTAACTGGAGAGCACCTTGGTCGGCATGGCGTCGGCGAGGGCGAACTCCAGGAACACCGCGTCCATGCGGGCCTCGTCGAACGGCAGGGCGTGGGCCGTCTCGGCCTTGCGCGCGTTGACGAACATCTGCGAGGCGTAGGCCTTCTCGCCGGCGGCCAGGAACACCCGGCCGGCCTCCTCGTAGAAGGTGGGCAGGAAGTGCGGCACGGAACCCGCGAGGCGGGCGCCGATCGACTCGTAGGTGGCGCGGGCCCTCTTCGCCCGGGAGCGCACCGTCCTGGCGACCTTGTTCATCTCCTCGACCAGGGACATCGCGAGGTGGCCGTCGGTGGGGTGGCGGACCAGCACCCACTCGGGGAAGCCCATGGCCCGGTGCTGTCCGACGCCGACCTCGACCGGCTCGCCCACGGGCAGCAGCCCGAGGAATCCGCCACCGTCCCCGCCCGCCGGGTCTCCCGCGGCGGGTTCCGTGCCGGACGGGTCGGCGGGCGTCAGACGTACGACGATCCGGTCGTCCAGCCCCGGATGCCGGTAGGCCCGGGTGAACACGGGCACGGCGCGGTCGCCTCCCCCGGTGGTGCCGGGCGGCAACACGGCTCCGGAGCGCAGCAGCTCCGCCACCTCTTCCGCCGCCCCGTGCCGTGTCGTGCCGTCGCTCATGATCGCGTGCCTTTCGTGGGTGTGCGTATCGCGGTGGCGTTCACTCGGCGCCGTCCGTGGGCACGGTGCGGCCGGCGTGCAGGGCCGCCGCCATGCGCATGCCCTCGGAATAGGCGACGGGGCCGACCTCGTGCAGCGGAAGACTCCGGTACCCGTCCCCGTGGCTCCAGCTCAGGCCGCCGGTCCAGGCCTTCTCCTCCGTATAGGGGTCGCTCATGCCGACGGAGGCGGTGAAGACGCGACCGGCGTCCCGGATGCGGTCGACGACGCGGCTCCCGGAGATCCGGTAACCGAGGGACGTGGCGCGGGCGGACAGGTGGAACCACGAGCGGTACTCGGCACCCGCGAACTCGGTGACCACGTCGGTGTCGCCGCCGTCGGAGTCCCCGGGCGCCGGCCAGGTGGCCCGGTGGATCTGCTCCACGCCCTGCACCACGCCCGACTCGGCGGCGAAGGTACGCAGTTCCTCCAGGTCGGGGAGGAGGACCGGGTGCGGCATGGTCACCGTGCGGGAGGTCAGGCGGACGGTCTCCCCGTCCAGGTTCACCACCCGCAGTCCCTGCGACTCGTCCGCGTCGCGCAGGAAGCCGACCTCGTCGGGGCCCTCGCCGACCACGACGATGTCCCGCAGGGCCGTCTGCCACGCCTCGTCGGGCCAGACCTGCGCGAGCAGCGCGGTGGGCACCGGGAGCGAGGACACCATCCAGTTGTCGACCTGCGCCACGCATTCGGCGGCGTGCCGGTCCAGCCACTCGGCGAAGCGCTGGAGTTCGACCACCTCGGGGCGCTCCCGTATCTCCGCGGGCAGCGTTCGTTCCCGCCTGCCCTCCGCCGGGGACTTCGCGGACGCGGACCGCGCCACCACCCGGCCCTCCACCAGGGCGACTTCGTAGGTGTCGCCCGCTGCCAGCCAACCCATCAGCTCTTCGCCTCTCCCACTACTAGGAACACACGGCACAGCACACGGGGCCCCTGAATCGGCACGCTCCGCTGTGGCGTTGGCCAAAGACTAGGGGCACCCACCGACAGCCACGGGAGCCGATCGCGCGGTGCCTTTCGCGCCACATTGGACAGCGGCGCTTTTCGGCCGGGCCCGGTGTCGCCCGGACCGTCGGCCGGTCGGGCCCGGGCGGCGGGCGCGGCCGGCCCCGGGCAGCGGAACCCGCCCTGGCCAGGACGCCAGGGGCCGCGACGCGAAGACGGCGGACTCCCGTCGGTTCACGCACGGGCCGAAGCCGTCCGCGGATTGGTGTGTTATTCGCCCTTCTTCGCTGCCGCACCCGTCTCGGCCGTCCCCCGACAAGGCCCTGACGACGGCGAATTGCCTCCGATGCGGTTCGCACGTGCGTACGTGTCGTGTTCCGCCGTCCCGGATGGGGGCACATGGCCCGAGGGCGCGGGGGCGCGCGGAGCCCGGTGGCCCGAACGGGGCCGCCGCTGACAAGGGGTGGGGGAGATGGTTCGTATTGCCGTGGTGCACGACGAGAAGCTGCTGCGGTCGGCACTGGTGCAACTGCTCAGATCCGACGACACGCTGGACGTGTCCTCGCACTGCCTCGACGCCGACGGTCCGGAGCTGAGTGCGGCATTGCCCGCCGACGTCTGTGTCGTGGACGGAGAGTGCCTGACGGGGCCGGAAGACGCGGGAGCCGGACGCCTGCGGGCCCGGTACGGGGACCGGCTCGTGGTCCTGGCGACCGCCAAGCGGCCGGGAGTGCTGCGCCGGGCGTTCGACGGGGGCGCCCTCGGGCTGGTCGACAAGAACGCCCCGGCCCACCGGCTGATCACCGCCGTGCACACGGTCGCCCGGGGCGAACGCTTCCTGGACGAGACGCTCACCGTGGCCCTGCTGAAGGGTGCGGAGATGCCGCTGACCACGAGGGAACTGGGCGTGCTGACCCTGGCTTCCCAGGGGGCGCCGATCGCCGAGATCGCGGCGCGCCTGCACCTGTCCCGGGGGACGGTCCGCAACTACATGGCCACGGCGGTCCGGAAGGTGGGTGCCCGCAACCGCGTCGACGCGATCCGCATCGTGCAGAGCGCCGGCTGGACCTGACCCGTCACGAGTTCCAGTGTCCCGTCAGGTCCCGGTAGAGAGGCGAACGGCCCAGCAGTTCGGCGTGCGTTCCGCTCTGCGCCCGTATGCCGTCCAGCACCAGGGTCCGGTCCGCACGGACGGCCGAGGACAGCCGGTGCGCCACCACGACCAGGGTCCCGGACCGCCCGGCGAGGGCCTTCTCCGCGCGGGCCTCGGAGGCCGGATCGAGATGGCAGGTGGCCTCGTCGAGCAGCAGCAGGGGGGCGGGCGACAGGTACGCGCGGACCAGCGCGACCAGTTGCCGCTCCCCCGGCGAGAGCTCGGCGGGGCGCACCGTGGCGTCCAGCCCGCCCAGCCGCTCGACCAGAGGTGCGAGACCGAATGCCTCGACCGCGGCGTCGAGTTCGGCCGGGCTCGGGTCCGTCCGCAGGTAGGCGAGGTTGTCGCCGACGGTGCCGGAGAACACGTAGGCGTCCTGCGGGACCAGCACCCGGAGTGCGGCGAGCTCGGCGGCGGGGCGCCCCGTCACCACGCGGCCGGCCACGCGTACCTCGCCACGGCTCGGCGCGAGCGTTCCCGCGACGAGGCGGGTGAGGGTGGACTTCCCGATGCCGCTCGGTCCCACGACGGCGAGGTGTTCACCCGGCGCGACGCGCAGGTCGAGCGCGTCGAGTACGGGCTCGGCCCGGACGCCGTAGGACAGGGTGACGGACCGCAGCTCCACCGCCGGGGCCGCGGCGGTGTGCACCGCGAATGCCGCCGCCGGTGCGCTCGCGGTGCTCGGCCCCGACTCTGGCTCTGGCTCTGACTCTGGCTCCAGCCCCGACCCCAACTCCGGCTCCGGCTCCGGCTCCGGCTCCGGCTCCGGGCCGAGGATCCGGTCGAGGACGACCAGCAGCCGGGACCCGGCCGCGCCCAGTGCGGTCATCAGGGTGTGCAGGGCGGGCAGCAGGGACTGGACGAGGTAGGTGAACGCGCCCAGCAGCGCCCCCACGCTCACCCCGCGCCCGCGCAGCCACTCCACCGCCACCAGCAGCGCGAGCACGGGCAGGTGGCCCGCGACGCCGAGCGCCGCCGTGCGCACCGCCGCCCATCCGGCCAGCGTCCGGGCCGCCGCGGCGGCGTCGGCGACCAGGTCCGCGCCGTGCCGCTCCGCCCCGGGCCCGGTCCCGCAGGCGGCGAGGTCCCGCAACGCCGCACGCGCGCTCGCCGCGTGCTCGCCCAACGCCTCGTCGGCCGCCAGGGCCCGGCGCTGGGCGGCCGCCATGGGCCGCAGCGTGACCAGGAACAGCGCGAGCCCGGCCGCCAGCGGGGGCAGCACCACCACGAGCAGGGCCGGGTGCAGGGACAGCAGGCCGAGCAGTGCGCCGGCGGCGGTGAAGACGAAGGACCGCAGGGTGAGGACGAGACCGGCGAAGCTGTCCCGGGCGATCTCCACCTGGTTCGTCAGCCGCGAGACGGCCGCGCGGTCCGTCCCGCCGGGGCCGCCCGGTGCCGCCCGGGCCATGGACCGGTCGACCGCATGCCGCACCAGGCCGTCGCGCAGCGGCTCCGTCACCCCGGCGAGCTGCGCGAACACGCCCCGGACGACCCGGGCGCCGGACAGTACGGCGACCAGCGCGACCCCGAGCCACAGCAGTCCCCGGCGCGGATCACCGGCGAGGAACCCCTCGTCGACGGAGCGCGCGACCGCGTGGCCGACCAGGAAGGCCTGCCCCGACTCGGCCAGCGACCAGAGCGCGAGCCGTATCAGCACCCCCTTGCGGTGGGCGAGGAAGCGGCGGGCCGGCGGTGCGAGGCGGCGCAGCGCCCCGGCCTCCGTGGACGTCACGGGCGCGCCTCTTCGGGCTCCGGACGGCGTACGGGCCCCGGGCCACTGCCGCCGACGGCGGTGGCGGCACCGGAACCGGGACCGGGAGCGGAACCGGGACCGGGACCGGGACCGGCATCAGCACCGGCACCGGCATCCGCTCCGGCTCCTGCTCCCGCTCCTGCGCCTGCGCCTGCGCCTGCGCCGAAGACCTCCCGGTACCCCGCCGTGTGCCACAGCTCGCGATGGGTTCCGACGGCGCGCACCTGCCCGTCCTCCAGCCAGAGCACCAGGTCGGCCCGGTCCGCGACCGACGGGCGGTGCGCCACCACGAGCCTGGTCCCCGGCCGCACCGAGCGACGCAGCGCCAGGTCCACCTCGTGCTCCGTGGCGGTGTCCAGACTGGACGTGGCGTCGTCCAGCACCAGCAGCCGCCCGGCGTGCGCGAAGGCCCGCGCCAGTCCGAGCCGCTGGTGCTCCCCGCCCGAGAGTGGTGCCCGCGGCAGCGGGGTGTCGTAGCCGTGCGGCAACCGGCGTACGAAGCCGTCGGCGCCCGCCGCCCGGGCGGCTTGGCGTACCCGCTCACGCGACGACCGCCGTGCCCCGTCGGCGACCGCCTCCGCGATCGTGCCCTCCCCCAGTACGGGCCGTTCGAAGGCGTATGCCACCTCGGTGCGCAGCGCCTCGTGCGTCAAGCGGTCGAGCCGGACGCCGTCCAGCAGGACGTGCCCCTCGTCGGGGTCGATCAGCCGTCCCGCGACGGCCGCCAGGACGGACTTGCCCGCCCCACTGCGGCCGACCACCGCGACCGTGCTGCCGCCCGGTACCCGCACGCCGTCGGCGCGCAGCACCTCCCTGCCGCCGCGCAGCACGCGCACCCCGCACAGTCGCAGCTCTCCCGGACCGTTTGGAGGCAGCCGCCGCGTGCCGTACGCCGTCGCGGGCATCCGTTCCAGCTCCCGGGTCCGGCGCCGTGCCTCGCGGGCCCGGACGATCGCCCCGAGGAGGGACGCCGCCGCGCCGACGCCGGCCGTGAGCTGCGCGTACCGGCCGACGGCGAGCAGGTCCCCCACGCTCAGTTCGCCGGCCGCCAGCCGCAGCCCGCCGACGGCGGTGGCGGCCAGCGTCAGCAGCGGGACCAGGACACCGCTCCGGCCGAGCGCCCGTCCGTGCAGCGCCCACATGTGCCGGCCCTGGGCGGCCAGTTCCGCCAGCGGTGCCAGGACACGGGCCCGCTCCCGTTCGCCGGTTCCCGCGGCACCGATCGTGTCCGCGCCCTCCAGGGCTTCCAGCAGCCGGGAGGCGATCAGGGACTGGGTGCGCTGGTAGGCGGCGACCGTGGCGCCGGTGTCGCGGGCGAAGGAGCGCAGCAGCAGCGCCAGGGCGGGCAGACCGGTCAGCACGCAGAGCGCCACCCACACGTCGACGAGCGCCAGCGCCACCAGGGCGCCCAGCGGGGTGATCAGTGAGGCGGCCAGCGCCGCGCGGGCCGCCGGAGCGCCGCCCGCGTCGGCGGCGTTGAGGGTCAGGCGGGTCCCGATGTCGCCCGGCGGGTACGGCCGCGCGTGCTCGGGGGCGGTGCGCAGCAGTCCACGCAGGGCGCGGGTGCGGACGGACGCCGTCCAGGTGGCGTTGCAGCGGCCGGTGAACAGCGAGGTCGCGCTGTCCAGCAGCAGTTCACCCAGGAGCAGTGCGGCGCTCAGCGGGAGCCACCATCCGGCGTCGCCGTCGCGCAGGAGCAGATCCAGGGTGCGGCCGAGGGCCAGGGGCTGGGCCACCGCCGCCACGGCCGCCGCGACCGAGCACAGCAGGACCAGGACTTCCAGGGCGCGCCCCGGCGCCCGCGGCGGCACGGGCCTGCTCTTTCGCACCGGCGAGAACCTCCGTACGTCGAGCGCCGGCAGGCGTCGGCGCCCCGGGCCGGAACCCGGGGCGCCCGCGGCCGGCGACATGACTCACCACGTCGCCGTGGCCGTCAACCCCTGTGTCAGTTACAGGTGGTGATGCTCAGGCTGCTGTCGCCGCAGAGCAGGAGGCTCGCGCGGCTGCCGGTCTCGACGTCCCCCATGGCCTCTTCCTTGGGGGTCTCCATCGACTGCAGGTCGAACAGGTTCATGACGCATTCCTTTCGTTCGGCAAGGGGTGTGCTTTTCTCACGGCTCCTGGTGGGGCCGAGTCAGGGGGCCGCCGCTTCGGCGCGGCGGCGGCAGGAACGGCAGTCCGGCGGGCGCGTCGCCGAGGACGGAGGCGACGGCGAGCAGGCATCCGGCCGTTCCGGTGGAGAGGTCCATGGACAGGCGCATCATCTGCTCGCCGGGGAAGGCGAGCCGGTCGCGGTAGGACATGGCGTGCCAGGACAGGGCGTCCAGTTGGCGCCGTACGGCCCGCGGTCCCGTACCGGGCGCCGTGGCCGTGGTGCGGCCCAGGTGCAGGACCATTCCGGCCACGCCCCGGTAGAGCCCGGGCTGGGCGTAGAACATCGCCTGGGCCGCGGCCACGATCTCGTTCGCGGCCCGTGCGAACTCCTCGTCCGCCCGGTGCGCCAGGTAGTCGTCCAGCACCATGCCGATGCCCACACTGCCGGCACCCAGGTAGGGCATGGTGCGCCAGCCCTCGTCGACCTGCAGCGCGCCGCCCGCGCCGCGGACGCAGCGGGCGAGGTCCTGGCGCAGCGCGTCGCGGGCGAGGTCGAGGAGGGCGGAGTCCCGGGTGCGTTCGAAGAGCCGGAGGAAGAGCAGGGCCCGCCCCGCGCCGCCGTACAGCAGCCCGGCTCGGGCGCGGCCGCGGCTGACGCGGTCGGCCGGCACGCTCCCGCCCGGCAACCCGTCGGCGGCCAGTTCGGCGCAGTGCAGCGCCGCCGAGTGGAGCGCGGCCTGACCGGTGGTGGCGGCCAGCGACTCCAGGGCCAGGCCGAGACCGGCGGTGCCGCCGTGCAGGTCCGGGCCCAGGTGGTCGAGCGGCTGGTCGAGGAGGAGTTCGGCGAGGTCGAGGGCGCGGTCGCGGTGGCCGAGGCGCTCCAGGGTCCAGGCGAGTCCGGCGAGCCCGTCGTGGAAACCGAGCGGCATGCCCGACGGCGGTCGCTTGGTCCGCTCCAGCAGCCACTGCTCGCCGTCCTCGTCCCGTCCGGCCCCGCTCTCGGCCAGGGCGTACAGCACCCCCGCCGCACCGTGGGCGAAGGCCAGCCCGCCGCCCGCCGTGGCGAACTGCGCGATGTCACCGGGGAAGAGGCGGTCCGTGCGGGAGGGCGTCGCGGAGGCGCGGATCGCCGCCGCCATGGAGTCCCGGCTGCGCGGCCAGTCGTCCGGCCGGACGGGCGCCACCGGACCGGCGGGCCGCCGCGCCGCGTCCGGGGCCCCATGGACGCGCGTGGTCACGTCGAGGCGCGTGGTCTCGTCGGCGCGCGTGGTCTCGTCGGCGCGCGTGCTCCCGTCGACGCGGGTGCTCCCGTCGACGCGCGTGATCTCGTCGACCGCCGCGTCCAGGAACGCCCGGTCCACCGGGAACTGCTCCGCCACCACCTCCGCGAGGTGTGCCGCCTTGTGCCGGTCGACGGCCAGCAGACTGGTGAGCGGGAGGAACAGCGCGATCCGCAGACACGCCAGCGCGTACCGGTCCACGGCCACCCCGCGCCGGTCGGGAGGCGCCACGAACCCCGGGTTCGCCACGATCTGCCGTCCCGCCTCGTCGACGTGGTGGGCGGCCTCGAAGTCCAGCAGGGCGACGCTGTCGTCGTCCCGGACCATGATGTTGAACAGGTGCAGGTCGTTGAAGACCACACCCCGGGCGTGGACCTCCGCGACGGCGCGTTCCACCCGCGCGTGGACGTCGAGGGCCCAGTCGGTGTACTCGGCCAGTCTCCGCTCGCCCGGGTCGGCCTCGATGAGCGGGTGCCGGCGGGCGAAGAACGTGTTGAGCGGCTTGCCGTCGATGTGCTCCAGGACGAGGAAGTGGTGCTCCCCGACCGTGCGGTGGTCGAGCACCTCCGGCGTGCAGGCGAGCCCCGACAGCCGCTCCAGCGCCCGGCGTTCACGGTGCAGCCGGGTCACGGCGTCGGCGCCGTCGGCCGCCAGTCCGGCGTGCGGACGGGCCTCCTTGAGGACGACCCGCGCACCGGTGCGGGTGTCGCGGGCGAGGTAGACGCCGCCGCCGTTGGAGAAGTGCAGCGCCGACTCGACGGTGTACGGCATGCCGGTCACGGTCACCGCGGAGCGGGCGTCGAGGTGCGGGCGCAGGAAGGCGGGCGGGTCGACCCACTCCGGGATGCGGAAGACCGGACCGCGCAGGTCGGGCACCAGCACACCGTCGGGTCCTGACACGGCCGGCCGCAGTTCCCCGTCCGCGTCGTAGCAGTCGCGCCGGGTGAAGCCGCCGTAGCGGACGTGCACGGGCCCGTCGCCGATCCGCAGGTCGCTCAGGATGTGCGGTCCGGGCTCGCCGGCCAGCAGTTCGGACAGCTCTCCCACGAGCCGTTCGAACTCCGCCTCGTCCGCCGGGTACACGGTGACGAACTTGCCGCTGCCGGCCCGGTCCGCGTACTTGGCGTTGCGCTGGTGCAGCAGATAGCGGCTGGGCACGAACTTGAAGGCCGTACCGCCGTCGACGCAGTGCCGCCACACCCGGTCGAGCACGGACTCCGCGTTGTCGAGGCAGGCGGAGACATGGATCTTCCACCCCTGGGCGGGCAGGTCGGCGTCGGCCGGACGCAGCGCGAGCCAGTCCCCGCTCTCGTGGCGCTGCCACCCCTCCGGTACCGGCGCGGAGGCGGCGGCGTACCGGGAACGCGCGGCCCCGGTACGGTCGGCGGTGCGGTGCGGGGCATCGTAGAAGTACGGGTCCGCGTCGCAGTACACGGCGTAGCCCTTGTTCACGCCTGCTCCCTCCCACCGGTGGCTGACGGAGACGACGCTGTCACGCGGCGTACCGCCTCGGACAGTTGCGGCTGTCACCACTCCGAGGTGCGGAACGCACAAGTAACTTCGCGGCGGCGGGACTCCCGGAGCGGGAGAATTCCGCGTGGCGGAAGGGCTGTTGCCGGGGCGGGACGGCGTGGCGATGGTGTGACCACACGACGTCGAGGACGACGGGAGCCGCGCATGCCGCACATGACCGCCTTCGCCAGGAACCAGTGGTACGTCGCCGCCTACAGTCACGAGGTGGGGCGCGAGTTGCTGGGGCGCACGGTCCTCGGCGAACCGCTCGTGCTCTACCGCGCCGAGGAGGACGGCGGCCCGGTGGTCCTGCACGACCGCTGTGTGCACCGCCGCTATCCGCTCTCGGAGGCGCCCACCCGGCTGGACGGGGACCGGATCGTGTGCGGGTACCACGGGTTCACCTACGACACGACCGGCACCTGCGTGTACGTGCCGGGCCAGAAGCGCGTCCCGCGCACCGCCCGCGTCGCCTCCTACCCGGTGGCCGAGCGGGACTCCCTGGTGTGGGTGTGGATCGGCGACCCGGCGCTGGCCGACCCCGAGGCGGTGCCGCGGGCCCGGCACCTGGACGCGCCGGGCTGGGTCACGGTCCGGGGCATGGAGCCGATCGACGCGGACTACGGGCTGCTGGTCGACAACCTGCTCGACCTCTCCCACGAGACCTATCTGCACGGCGGTCACATCGGCACGCCCGAGGTCGCCGAGACGCCGATCACCACCGAGGTCGACGAGGGCGCGGGCATCGTCCGGGTGAGCCGGCACATGGACGACGCCGAATGCCCGCCGTTCTACGCCAGGTCGACGGGCATCGTCGGGCGCATCGACCGCTGGCAGGACATCGAGTACCACGCGCCCTGCCTGTACGTGCTGCACAGCAGGGTCGCGCCGACCGGGACCCTGCCCGCGCCCGACGGCGGTGATCCGGAGGGCTTCCACACCGAGATCACCTACGCCATCACGCCGTCCGGCGACGGGAAGGTGTACGACTTCTGGGCGGTCTCCCGGGACTGGGCGACGGACGACGCCGAGGTCACCGAGTTCCTGTACAAGAGCAACCGCACGGTCGTCATGCAGGACGTCGACGCGCTCAACCTGCTCCAGCGCACGCTCGGCGGCGAGCGCGCCGGCTACCAGGAGCTGAGCATCAACATCGACACCGGGGGCCTGGCCGCCCGCCGCATCCTGGCCCGCCTGGTCGAGGAGGGCGAGGGCGCCGGGACCGGGCCGCGGGTGGCCCGGTGAGCGGGCGTACCGGCGAGATCTACCGCATCGCCTGGTTCCCCGGCACCGACGTGCTGCACGGCACCTGCCACTGCGGCGCCGAGCACACCGCCGAGGACCCGGTCGCGATGTGGGACTGGATGCTCGCGCACCCGCGAGGACACGACCTGCCCGGGGACGGTTCATGACCCGCTACGAAGCCGAACTCGTCGTCGGCCGCCGGGAGACCGCGGCCGACGGCGTGCTGGTGCTCACCCTGCGCCATCCGTGGGACGAACCGCTCCCGGTCTGGGAGCCCGGCGCCCACGTCGACGTCGTCCTCGGCCCCGGTCTGGAGCGTCAGTACTCGCTGTGCGGCGACCCGGGCGACCGGGCGGTGTGGCGGGTCGCGGTACTGCGCGAGAAGGCCGGGCGGGGCGGCTCGGCCTACGTCCACGAAGAGTTGCGGGCCGGGGACAAGGTCCGGGTGCGCGGCCCGCGCAACAACTTCCGGCTGGAGCGGGCACCCCGCTACCGCTTCGTCGCCGGCGGTATCGGCATCACCCCGGTCCTGCCGATGCTGGCCGCCGCCGAGGAGGCGGGCGCCGAGTGGAGCCTGCTGTACGGCGGGCGGACCCGGGCCGGGATGGCGTTCACGAAGGAGCTGGAGCGGTACGGCGACCGGGTGAGGATCGTCCCGGAGGACGAGTCGGGGCTGCTCGACCTCGCGTCCGTGCTGGACGACGTGGCCCCGGGCACCCTTGTCTACTGCTGCGGGCCCGGCGGGCTGCTGGACGCGGTCGAGGCGCGCTGCCCGGCCGGGAGCCTGCGTGTGGAGCGGTTCCGCCCGAAGGAGGCTGCCGTGCAGGCCCCGGCGGGGCCGGAGTTCGAGGTCGTCCTCGCGCGCAGTGGCCGTACGGTCGCCGTCCCGCCCGGCACATCGGTCCTGGACGCGGTCCGCGAGACGGGCGTCGAGGTGCTCTACTCCTGCACGGAGGGGACCTGCGGGACCTGTGAGACGGAGGTCGTCGAGGGCGAGCCGGACCACCGGGACTCGGTGCTCACCGAGGAGGAGCGGGCCGCCGGGGAGACCATGCTCATCTGCGTGTCACGGTGCCGGGGCCGACGGCTCGTGCTGGACCTGTGACTCGACGGCGGCACCTGCTCGGTTGAAACCTCAACGGCCCATCTCGGCACGGGCGTGGACCAGGGCCGCGCCCCGGACCTGCCGGCACGTCGAACTTCTGCTGAAGCACGCGGCGTTGAGCAGGGAGCGGTGCGGGGAGCTGGTCGCGGAGGCGCTCGCGCCGGTCGGGCTCGCGGACGCCGCCGGGGCCCACCCGTGGCAGTTGTCCGGGGGCATGCAGCAGCGGGTGGCCATCGCGCGGGCGCGGGCGTACGAACCCGAGGTGCTGCTGATGGCCGAACCCTTCACGGCGGTCGACGCGCAGACCCGCGCCGGCCTCGGGGACCTGGTCCGGGTGCTGTGGCGGGAGCGGGGCATCACGGTCCTGTTCGTCACCCATGACATCGACGAGGCCGTCCACCTGGGCGAACGGGTGATCGTACTGTCCGCCGCCCCACCCCCCGCACTGACCACCCGTCACTCGGCGGCGGGGACGACTCTCAGGTGGGCGGGTGTGTGGCGGGCACGTGGCGCCCGGTGGGCGGCGCGGCGCGGCTCCCTGAGGACCAGCGTCAACCGCGTGTAGCCCAGCTCCTGGAGCGACGCGGGCGTTTCGACCACGACCCGGCACTCGGTGGTGCCGCGGCGCGGGTCCGGGTGGTGCAGCGGCCGCACGGCACCGTCGTGTTCGACGGCCCGCGCTCCGACGGCGCGGATCCAGTGCGGCAGGCCCTGGCGGTAGGCAGCCTCCATGATCGGGTCCTGGGCGATGTCCCGGCGGACGGCCTGGAGTCCGGGGTCGTGGCCGTACCGCTCCAGGGTGGCGGCGAAGTGCGCCAGCATGGGCAGGCACCAGCTCGACTCGTGCTCGCCGAGGACCGTGGCGGCGTCCGGGTGGAAGAGGACGAACCGGAGGAAGTTGTCGTCCGGCATGGCCGTCGGGTGCGGTCCGGCGCCCTGGAAGAGTGTCCGGAAGGCGCCGTTGGCCAGCACCACGTCCCAGCGGTGGTCGACGACGAGAGAGGGGAAGGGGACGGCCTCCAGGAGGGCGGTGTAGTCCTGGAGATAGGCCTGGGCCTCGGGGGTCGCGGGGGCGGGCCGCGGCGCCGGCCGCTGCCCACCTGCCTGAAATGCCATCGGGAGGTCACCCCTCTTGCCTATGCGGCCTTCTCGCGGCGTCCGCATCCTGTCGCCCCGACGCGAGGCGTGTCAACTATCGTGGCATTTCGTGCCTGTTGACGGCTGAAATAGGCCACAGTTGTGGCGATGCCTGGATGTGAGTTCGAGCGGCAGGCTACTCTCCGGGAAGTTCACGGCAACCGCTTGTGAGAAGCCTGTGAGGCCTGTGAGAGACGTAGGAGAGCTGTCGGTGACGGGTGGCTTCGAAGGTCCGGGCGCCAAGCCGACCACCACGCTGGCCGCCGTCGTCGCCCGGGTCGGCGCCCTCGCGGACCGGCTCGACGTACCGCACGCCGAGGTCTTCGACGTGGGCCGGCTGTCCGCCGCCTCCGGCGTCCCCGAGTCCGTCGTCGGGGCCCTGCTCGGGGGCCGGCCGACGGGCGGGGCCGACGTGCAGACCAGGTTCGTGCAGCGCCTGGACCTGCTGCGCCGCACCCGGCTGAAGCCGAACGGCCGCAAGTACACCCAGCAGGAGATAGCCGACGGCGCCGGGATGTCGCGGCAGCAGGCCGGTGCGCTCATCAACGGCGACCGGCGCCCCACCATGGAGCACTGCGACGCCATCCAGCGCTTCTTCCGGGTGCACGCCGGCTTCCTCACCGCCGAGGACCCCGAGGCGCTCGCGGGCGCCCTCCAGCGCACCGAGCAGGAGCTGCTCCAGCAGCTCGCCGACCGGGAGCGGCAGGCGGCGGCCCCCGCCGACGACCCGTTGGAGCGGCTGCTCCAGGACCACGGCGTGCGCGGCATCGCCTGGCGGGCCGCGCAACTGCCCACCGACCAGCACCGCGACAAGGTCGCCGAGTGGCTGGACATGCTCCTGGAAAGCGTCAAGCGGCCCGAGTCGTGAGGCCGGGATTGTCAGTGGTGGACGGCAAGCTGGGAGGGTGCCGCCGCCGTGCGGGGGCGCGTGACCGCTGACGTCGTTGTGGGGAGAGCCGACCGATGACCACCGCCGTACTGACCGACCGCGAACGCACCGCCGTCCAGGCCTATCTGCGGCTCCTGCACACCGTGCGGGCGGGTTTCGACACCGGGACGGGCCCGGGCGACTCTCCCCGCCCGCCCGTCGTCCCGCCCTCCGTGCTGGCCGAGGCGGAGCAGGCGCTGCGGGCCGCGGGACTGACGGGGAACGAGGAGGCGTTCTTCCGGCTGCTGCGGGACTGGTGCCCGCCCACCTGACCGGCGGACGGGCGCAGTTCAGGTGCGCGGGACCGTGACCGCCGTGGTGACCAGGCCGTCCCGGGCGCTCCAGCGGCCGTCGAAGCGGCTCAGGCGCCTGCCGTCCACGGTCGGTCCCGGCACCAGGAGGGCGGCATGCAGGGTGCCGCGGCGCGGGTCGGCCGGGTCCACGCGGATCTCGATGTCCGCCTCGGCGAAGTCCAGCCACTGCCCGGTGAGGGGGTACCACGCCTTGTAGACCGACTCCTTGGCGCTGAACAGCAACCGGTCCCAGTGGACGCCGGGCCGCGCGCCGCCCAGCCGCCGCAGCAGGGCCACCTCGGCGGGCAGGGCGATGCTCTCCAGGACGCCGTCCGGGAGCGGCCCGTCGGGTTCGGCGTCGATGCCCAGCGAGGCCAGGTCGGTCAGGCGGACCAGGGCGGCGGCGCCGTAGCCGTCGCAGTGGGTCATGCTGCCGGCGATCCCCTCGGGCCAGCGCGGAGCCCCGCGCTCGCCGGTCAGCACGGGCTGCGCCGGCACGCCGAGCTTCTCCATGGCCCGGCGGGCGCAGGACCGCACCACGGTGAACTCACGGCGCCGCTTGGCGACCGCACGCGCGACGAGTTCCTCCTCCTCCGGATACAGGGGCAGGTGACCGGCGTCGTCCTGGCCGAAGGCCTCCACGGCGACGACCGTGCCGGGCAGCAGTTCCTCGATCAACGGGTCACCTCCTGGTGCGACGGTGCCGCGGACGCCCGCGTCGACGGCAGGATGCGGCGCAGTTGCCCCGGCGGCCCGGGCCGCTTGCGCCACTCGCGGGGATAGCCCACCGAGACCTCCTCGAAGCGGACCCCCTCGTGCCAGGTGGTGCGCGGGATGTGCAGATGCCCGTAGACCATGGTCTCCACCCGGAACCTGCGGTGCCAGTCGGCGGTCAGCGAGGTGCCGCACCACATGGCGAACTCCGGGTACCACAGGACGTCGGTGGGGTGCCGGTGCAGCGGGTAGTGGTTGACCGGGATCATGGGCAGGTCCGCGGGGATCGCGGCGAGCCGGCGCTCGGTCTCGGCGACCCGCGCCCGGCACCAGTCCTCGCGGCTGGGATAGGGGTCGGGGTGCAGCAGGTACTCGTCACTGCACACGACGCCGGTGCCCTGGGCGTACTCCAGTCCCTCGGCCTTGGTCGCACACCCCGCGGGCAGGAACGAGTAGTCGTAGAGCAGGAAGAGCGGCGCGACGACCGCGGGGCCGCCCGCGCCCTCCCACACCGGGTACGGGTCCTCGGGGGTGGTCACGCCCAGTTCCCGGCACATCTCGACGAGGTGCTCGTAGCGGGCGACGCCGCGCAGGTCGACCGCGTCCTTGGGATGTGTCCACAGTTCGTGGTTGCCGGGGGCCCAGACGACCCGGCGGAAGCGGTCCGCGAGGATGCCGAGGGCCCAGCGGATGTCGGCGACGGTCTCCGCCACGTCGCCGGCCACCAGCAGCCAGTCGTCGTCGGACTCGGGGCGCGTCCGCTCGACCAGGGCCCGGTTCTCCTCGTATCCGACGTGCAGATCGCTGATGGCCCACAGCTTCCCCGGAGCCCCGGCCCTCGTCGTCATCCCCCACCCCTTCCAGACACACGTTCGACGCCACGAGATCACATCCCCGGGCGGGTCACAAGGCGACCCGGCCCGACCGTGCGACTGTCCCGGGGGCCGCCGCACGGCCGGGCCGGGGCATCCGTGTGACGCTCGTTGCGCTGGGGGCCGCGCGTACCCCTATGATCGCCCCAACACCCCGCCACGACTCTCCTTTCGCGCAGAGCGGCTCGGTGTCCCTCCAAACCCCTGGCCGGGCACGGCCCGCTTCGCCCTGCCCGCGAACCCTGGAAGGCGGCTTGCATGGCTTCTCCCGTACGCGTCTGGCTCAACCGCACGTACGCGGAGAACGTCTTCTTCATGGATCAGCTGCGGAGAAATCCCGCCGACCGGGCCGTCGAGATCCATGCCACGCACGGTGACCCGGACTCCCCCGTGCTGGCCGCCGCGGACACCGCGGAACCGGAGCCCGAGGGGCTCTCCCCGGCCGGTTACGTCGAGTACGCCCTGGCCCAGTGCGCGCGGCGCGGCATCGACGTGTTCGTGCCCCGGCTGCACCAGTCCGCGATCGTGGCCCACCGCGCCGAGTTCGAGGCGCTGGGTACGGCGCTGCTCGCGCCGCCGCCCGAGGCGGTGGCCGTCTTCCGGGACAAGGTGATCGCCTACGAGGCGGTCCGCGCGATCGGCGTGCCGGTGCCGCCGTGGTGGCGGGTGCGCACGGCCGACGAACTGGTCCTCGCGGTGGAGGAACTGGAGGCGGGCGGCCACCGGGCGTGCTTCAAGCCGGCCTCCGGCGCGGGCGGCGTGGGCTTCCGGATGGTCACCCGGGACCCCTTCTCCCTGACCCACCTCAACGGCTTCCCGAGCCCGTCAGTGCCGCTGCCCCTGGTCGTCGAGGCGCTGCGGGCGGCCGAGGAGCCCGTGGACTGGCTGGTGATGCCGCGCCTGGAGCAGCCGGAGGTCTCGGTGGACTGCCTCACCGGGCCGGACAACCGGGTCCGCCTCGCCGTGGGCCGCACCAAGAACGGCCGCCGCCGCGGGTTCACCCTGCACGAGCAGTGGCTGACACCGGCACGGCGGATCGCCGAGACGTTCGGGCTGCACCACCTGTCCAACGTGCAGTTCAGGATGTACGGCGACCGGCCCGTCCTGATGGACGTCAACACCCGCCCGGCGGGCGGACTGCACCAGTTGGCGCTGTGCGGGGTCAACGTGCCGTGGGCGGCGGTCCGGCTGGCCCTCGGCGACGACCCGGGCGAGCTGGAGCCGCCGTTCCTGGGTCAGGACTACGCGGTGGTGTCGGGACCGCGTCCGCTGCGCCCGGTGACCTTGCCGCACCAGCGCGCGGACCTCCCGGCCGCGACGACACCGGCACCGGCCCCCGCACCGGCAGCGGCAGCGGCACCGGCACCGGCAGAGAGGGCGGCGGCACCGGCGTCGTCCGCCCCCGTGGGGCTCACCTGAGGTAGGCCAGTCCCGGGTGCACCGCCCGGTAGCCGTCGACGAGGCGGCGGGCGACGTCGACCGAGTCGACGAGGGGGTGCAGGGCGAAGGCACGGACCGCGGCCGCGCGGGAGCCGGACCCGGCCGCGGCCAGGACGTCGCGCTCGACGCCCTTGACCGCGCGGACCAGGCCGGTGGCGTGGTCCGGCAGCGGATCGACCGCCATCGGGTGGGCGCCGTTCGCGTCGACCAGGCAGGGGACCTCGATCACCGCGTCGGCGTCGAGGACGGAGAGCGTGCCGCGGTTGCGGACGTTGAGGATCAGGGTGGCGCGTTCGTCACGGGCGACGGCGCGCATCAGCGCCAGCGCCACCTTCTCGTAGCCGCCGGACAGGTCCTCGGCCTCGCGTTCGCCCGCGCCCGCCGTCTCGCGGTTCTCGGCCATGTACGTGGCCTCGCGTTCGGCGCGGGTGCGGTCCCAGGTGGCGAGGGCCGGGGCGTCGGGGCGGCGCATCTCGTCGTAGAAGCGGGCCTGCTGGTCGCGCAGGAACGCGCCCCGGGTGAGGCCGGCCTCCTGGTAGGCGCGGACGGTCTCCCGGTTGAAGTAGTAGTAGTGCAGGTACTCGTTGGGGACGGCGCCGAGGGAGCGCAGCCACTCGGCGCCGAAGAGCCGGCCCTCCTCGAAGGAACCGAGCAGCGCCGGGTCGGCCAGCAGCCGCGGCAGCTCGTCGCGTCCACCGACGCGCAGGCCGCGCAGCCAGCCGAGGTGGTTGAGGCCGACGTAGTCGACGAAGGCGCGGTCCGGGTCGGCGCCCAGCACGCGGGCGACGCGGCGGCCGAGGCCGACCGGCGAGTCGCAGATGCCGATGACCCGGTCGCCGAGGTGCCGGGACATGGCCTCGGTGACCAGGCCCGCCGGGTTGGTGAAGTTGATGACCCAGGCGTCCGGTGCCAGCCGGGCCACCCGGCGGGCGATGTCGACGGCGACCGGGACGGTCCGCAGCCCGTAGGCGATGCCGCCCGCGCCGACCGTCTCCTGGCCGAGGACGCCCTCGGCGAGCGCCACCCGTTCGTCGTCGGCGCGTCCCTGGAGGCCGCCGACGCGGATCGCGGAGAACACGAAGTCGGCGCCGCGCAGCGCCTCGTCGAGGTCGGTCGTCGCGGTCACCGTCGGCGCGTCGGGCACCCCGGCCGCCTGTTCGGCCAGTACCCGGGTCACCGCCGTCAGCCGGGCCGGGTCCAGGTCGTGCAGGACGACGTCGCTCACGCGTCCCTCGCCGCGGTCCCCGAGGAGCGCCCCGTACACGAGCGGTACGCGGAACCCGCCGCCGCCCAGCATCGTCAGCCTCACGTTGGCACCCTTCCGTCGCCCGGCCGCACTTCCGTCCGGCGCCGATCATGGCACGGCCGGTGCCTCCGCGCGTGCACCTCCCCTTTCCTCTGTCCAGGGGGCGGGCGGGCCCCTACCCTCGGCCCGGTGACCGCCCCTGCCACCCCCACCGCCCCCGACCGGCTGCTCGCCGTGCTCGCCGCGTTCGACCACGCGCACCCGGCCCTGTCCCTGACGGACATCAGCCGCCGGGCCGGGCTGAGCCTGACCACGGCACACCGGCTGGTGGGCGCCCTGACCCGGTGGGGCGCGCTGGAGCGGGACGGTGCGGGCGTCTACCACGTGGGCCTGCGGTTGTGGGAGATCGCCGCGCTCGCCCCGCGCGGTCTCGCGCTGCGGCAGGTGGCGTGGCCGTATCTGGAGGACCTGTACGAGGCGACCCACGAGAACGTGCAGCTGGCGGTGCGGGACGGCGGCGAGGTCGTCTACATCGAGTGGCTGGCGGCGCGGTCGTCCATCGGCGTGCACATCCGCGTCGGTGCCCGCTGGCCGCTGCACGCCACCGGGGTCGGGCTCGCCCTGCTCGCGCACGGCGAACCGGAGTTCCAGGAGGCGTACCGCACCGGTCCGCTCGCCTCCTTCACCCCGTACACGATCACCGACCCGGTACGCCTGCGCCGGGTGCTGGCCGAGGTGCGGCGCACCGGAGCGGCGGTGAGCGACCGGCAGATCACCGACGACGCCCTCTCGGTGGCCGCCCCGGTGCACGGCCCGGACGGCACCGTGACCGCTGCCGTGTCGGTCGTCGTGCCGCACGCCGGCGCGCAGGTGCCGGCGCTGGTCCCGGCGGTCCGGCTGGCGGCCCGCGGCATCTCCCGGGCCCTGGGCTGGCGCCCGAATATCCCTCGCACCGGTGAGGACGGGCCCCCGTACTCCTCCTGATACTGGGACGGCCCGTGCCCCAGGAGCCGCCATGTCCGCCCGGTCCCCGCTGTCCTCCCCGCTCGCCCCCGTCCTCGCCCGGCTGCGTACGGCCAGCCCGTACGCGGTGGACGCCGCCGTCGCCGCGCTGGTGCTGTTCGCCGTCTCGCTGCAGTGGCTGTTCCCCGACGAGGGGGACGATCCGCTGTCCTGGCGGGGCTGGCTGCTCGGGGCCGGGACCGCCGTGCCGCTGGTGTGGCGGCGCGCGGCGCCGTTCGCGACCGCCTGTGCCGTGTCCGTGGCCACCCCGGCCCAGGCGGTGCACCACGCGCCGCCGCCCGACCTGATGTACGGCGGCTTCGTCGTCCTCTACACGCTGGCCGCCCTGGCCCGGCCCTGGCAGCGGCGGGTGATGCTGGCGGGCTGGCTGGTCGGGGTCGCCGCCACCATCAGCCACAAGGAGGACGCCGAGCCCTTCGAGTACGCCTTCCAGCTGCTGAGCATCGTGTGCGCGTACGCGCTCGGCTCGCTCACCCGCACCCAGCGCGCCTACACCGCCGAACTGGAGGACCGGGCGCGGCACCTGGAGCGCGAGCGGGCGGCCGACACCGCGCGGGCCACGGCGCAGGAACGCGCCCGCATCGCCCGCGACATGCACGACATCCTGGCGCACGCGGTCAGCCTGATGGTGGTGCAGGCCGAGGCCGGACCGGTCGTCGTGCGCAGTGATCCGGCGCGTGCGGAGGCCGCGTTCGACGCGATCGCGACGGCCGGACGGGACGCGATGACCCAACTGCGGCGCATTCTCGGGGTACTGAAGGAGGAGGAACGCGAGCCGGGGCCGCGGCGGCTGCCCCAGCCGGGCCTGACCGCGCTGCCGGGGCTGGTCCGCCGGGTCGGCGAATCGGCGGGACTGCGGGTGGAGTTGAGGACGACGGGCGAACCGGGCGCGCTTCCTCCGGACACCGAGGTGGCCGGCTACCGCATCGTGCAGGAGGCCCTCACCAACACGGTCAAGCACGCGTACGCTTCCTGCGCGGTGGTCGGGCTCGACTGGGCGGAGGACGGGGTGACCCTGACGGTGACGGACGACGGGCGGGGTCCGGCCCCGGGTGACGGGACGGGCGGTGGCGGGCACGGGCTGATCGGCATCCGGGAGCGGGCCGCGGCCTGCGGGGGCGAGGCCGTCACCGGCGGCGGACCGGACGGCGGTTTCCGGGTCGTCGTACGCCTGCCCGTCGCGGCCGTCCGGCGGACGGCCCTCGGGTGAGCGTCCGGGTGGTGGTCGCCGACGACCAGGAGCTGGTGCGCAGCGGGTTCAGCATGATCCTGGAGGCGCAGCCGGACATCGAGGTGGTCGCGGAGGCCGGGGACGGCGCGGAGGCGGTCGCCGCGGTCGAGCGGTACGCGCCGGACGTCCTGCTCCTGGACATCCGCATGCCCGTCATGGACGGCCTGGACGCGGCCCGGCGGGTGTGTGCGCGCTCCGCCTGCAAGGTCGTCATGCTGACCACCTTCGACCTGGACGAGTACGTGTACGAGGCGCTGTACGCGGGCGCCAGCGGCTTCCTGCTCAAGGACGTGCGCCGGGACGACCTGGTGCACGCGGTGCGGGTGGTCGCGGCCGGTGACTCGCTGCTGGCCCCGGCGGTGACGCGCCGGCTGGTCGCGGACATCGTGCGGCGCCGGCGCGAGGAGGCGGCGGCCGACGTCACCCCTCAGCGCCTGGAGGCACTGACCGCGCGCGAGGTGGAGACGCTGCGGCTGCTGGCGCGGGGGCTGTCCAACTCCGAGATCGCCACGACCCTGTTCGTGAGCGAGCACACCGTCAAGACGCATGTCAGCAACGTGCTGGGCAAGCTCGGTCTCCGTGACCGGGTCCAGGCGGTGATCTGCGCCTACGAGACCGGTCTGGTGGCTCCCGGCTCCCCGTGACGCTCCCCCTGACGGGTGAGGCGGCGACCGCTCTCCCCCGTGCGGGCGAGTCGGCAAACCGCTCTCTCCGGCGATCCGGCGGACCCCCGGCGGCCCCGACTCTGGTGGCGACGACATCAGACCGAGTCCGATCGCCGGGAGGGACCGTGCTGTCCACACTCGCCCGGGCGGCGACCCGCCGCCCTTTGACCGTGATGCTCCTGTGGGGCCTGTTCCTGCTGCTCGGCTTCGGCCTCGGCACGGGCGTCTTCGGGAGGCTCTCCGACGACGTGCCCGACGTCCCGGGCACCGAGTCGCAGGTCGCCGCCGAACACCTGGACGGCCTCGATCCGGCGGGCGACTCGATCACCGGCGTGGTCGAGGCCGCCGCCGTCACGGACCCCGCGGTACGGGCCGAGGTGCGGCGGGCCGTGGCCGACCTGCGGGAGGTCGCGGGCGTCGCCGAGGTCCCCGACCCGTACGCCACGCCCGGCACGGTCGCCGAGGACGGACGGGCCCTGGTCGTCTCCGTCACCCTGGAGGGCGGTCTCGACGACGACGCCGAGGAGGCGGCGGTGGACGACGCGGCCGACCGGCTGCACGGGATCGACGGGAGCGCGGTGTCCGGGGTCCACGTCAGCGGCGGGCCGCTGCTGGGACAGCAGCTCGGCGAGCGTGCCCAGGAGGACGTGAAGAACGCGGAGTTGATCTCGCTGCCGGTCGTGCTGGTCCTGCTGCTCGTCGTGTTCGGGGGGCTGCGTGCGGCCGGGCTGCCGCTGCTGGTGGCGGTCGCGGGGATCGCGGGCGCGTTCCTGGCGCTGTTCGGCTTCAGCCATGTCACCGACATCTCCGTGTACGCGATCCAGGTCACGACGATGCTGGGGCTCGGCCTCGCCGTGGACTACGCCCTGCTGATGCTGGTCCGCTTCCGCGAGGAGCGGCGGCACATCCCGGACGTGGTGGAGGCCGTGCACCGCACGGTGGCGGCGGCCGGGCGGACCGTGCTGTTCTCCGGACTGACGGTGGCCGTGAGCCTGGCCGGGCTGCTGGTCTTCCCGAGCACGTTCCTGCGCAGCATGGGGCTCGCGGTGGCCGCGGTGGTCGTCGTCGACATGCTGGCGGCGCTGACGCTGCTGCCCGCGCTGCTGACCCGGTTCGGCGGCCGGATCCCCCCGGCGAAGGCGCGGCCGGAGGAGGAGGGGCGGCTCTTCGCCCGCCTCGCCCGCTTCGCCGCCCGGCGGCGGGTGGCCGTCCTGGCAGTGGCCGTCCCGGCGCTGCTGGTCGTGGCGCTGCCCGTCACCGGCATGTCCATCAACCTCGGGGACGCGCGGCAGCTGCCGAAGAGCACCGAGGCACGGCAGTTGTACGACGCGATCGAGGCGCACTTCCCGCCGGGCACCGGCGTCTCACCTGTCACGGTGGTCCTGCGGCCCGGCACCGACACCGCGACGGCCGACCGGATCGGCGCGATCGCTGGGGGCACCACCGTCCGTGACCTGCCCGGCGGCACCACCGTGCTCGAACTGCCGGCGGGCGGAGCGGCCGACGGTCCGGCGGCCACCGAACTGGTCGAACGGGTACGGGAACTGCGCGGCGACGCGCCCGTCCAGGTCACCGGCAGCGCCGCCCAACTGGTCGACTTCCGGCAGATGCTCGCCGACCGGGCGCCCTGGGCGGCGCTGACCGTACTGACGGGGATCTTCGTGCTGCTGTTCGCGTTCACCGGGTCGGTGCTGCTGCCGCTGCGCACCGTCGCGACGACGCTGCTCAGCCTCGGGGCCGCGCTCGGTGCGGTGGTCTGGGTGTTCCAGGACGGTCATCTGGCCGGGCCGATCGGCGCCGAGGGGCTGGGCGCGCTGAGCCTGACGGCGCCACCGCTGATCATCGCCATCGCCTTCGGACTGGCCATGGACTACGAGTTGTTCATCCTGGCCCGGATGCGCGAGGCCCGGGAGCGGACCGGCGACGACCGGGAGGCCGTGGTGACCGGCCTGCGCCGGTCCGGCCGGGTGGTGACCTGCGCCGCGCTGCTCCTCGCGGTGGTGTTCGGCGCCTTCATGACGGGCGGCTTCTCGCCGATCCTGCAGATCGGGCTCGGCCTGACCCTGGCGGTGCTGATCGACGCCACCGTCGTCCGGATGCTGCTGGTGCCGGCCACGATGGCGCTGCTGGGCCGTCACGCCTGGTGGGCTCCGAAGCCGCTGCGCCGGGCGCACGAGAGGTTCGGGGTGCGCGAGGAGGCCCCCGGCCCCGCTCCGGCCCCGCCGCAGCCCGCGGCGCGCTGAGACGCCGGGCGCGCCACCGAAACGCCGGGCGCGCGGCCCGGCCGGTCCGTGGTTCCTCCCCGACGGGGGTGGGGAGGAACCACGGTCGGGGCACGTCCGTCCCACCCGGCGCTTTCGTGACGTTCACGACGTTCACGGGCTGAACTCCCCGGCCCCGCAAGGACTTTCTCGGCTTCACCTCTTGACGGCGGCGGCGTCCCGGAGCACATTGGCCGCACTCTGAGAGCGCTCTCAGAAGTCTCCCCGCGGAGCGCGCTCGGGGCGTAGCGCTTCCCACTCCCGCATCGAGAGGCGACCCCCACATGAGTCAGACATCCGGCAACCCGCCCAGACGCCGGCCGCTGCGCCGGGCGCTGGTGGCCGTCGTCGGCACGCTCGGCCTGGCCGCGGCGGCGGCGACCGTCACGGGCCCGTCGGCGGGCGCGGCCGTTCCGCCGCCCCCGTCCGGCTGGACGCAGGTCTTCGCCGACGACTTCGACGGCGCGGCCGGCTCCGGTGTGAACACCGCGAACTGGCAGTACGACACCGGCACCTCGTACCCCGGCGGCCCGGCCAACTGGGGTACCGGCGAGATCGAGACGATGACGTCGTCCCCGAGCAACGTCTCACTGGACGGCGGCGGCAACCTGCGCATCACCCCGCAGCGCGACGGCGCCGGCAACTGGACCTCGGGCCGCATCGAGACCAAGCGCGCCGACTTCGAGCCCCCGGCCGGGGGCAAGCTGCGCGTGGAGGCCCGTATCCAGGTCCCGAACGTCACCGGGGCCGCCGCCAAGGGCTACTGGCCGGCGTTCTGGATGCTCGGCGCGCCCTACCGCGGCAACTACTGGAACTGGCCCGGTGTCGGCGAGATCGACATCATGGAGAACACCCAGGGCCTCAACACGGTCTGGTCCACGCTGCACTGCGGCACCTCGCCCGGCGGCCCCTGCAACGAGACCAGCGGCATCGGCGGCAACACCCCGTGTCCCGGCGCCACCTGCCAGGCGGGCTTCCACACCTACCGGGTGGAGTGGGACCGCTCGACGAGCGTCGAGGAGATCCGCTTCTCCGTCGACGGCAACAACTTCCACACCGTCCGCGCCAACCAGGTCGACGCGACGACCTGGGCGAACGCCACCAACCACGGCTACTTCATCATCCTGAACGTCGCCATGGGCGGCGGCTTCCCGGACGCCTTCGGCGGCGGCCCGGACGGCGGCACCCAGCCCGGCCACTCCATGCTCGTGGACTACGTCCAGGTGCTGTCGGCCGGTGGGAGCGGTACCACGCCGCCCCCGACCGGGGGTGACCGCGACGCGTACGGCGCCATCGAGGCGGAGTCGTACGACGCCCAGTCCGGCACGATGACCGAGGGCACCTCGGACTCGGGCGGCGGCAGCAATCTCGGCGCCCTCGCGAACGGCGACTGGGTGCAGCACAAGGGCGTCGAGTTCGGTTCGAGCGCGGCGACCCAGTTCAAGGCGCGGGTGGCGAGCGGTGCCGCAGCCGGCGTCAGCGGTCTGGTCGAGGTGCGCCTGGACAGCCGTACCAGCACGCCGGTCGGCAGCTTCGCCGTGGGCAACACGGGCGGCTGGCAGTCGTGGCGGACGATCCCGGCGAACATCGCTTCGGTGACCGGCACCCACGACGTCTACCTGACCTTCACCAGCGGCCAGAGCGCCGACTTCGTCAACGTGAACTGGTTCGGCTTCGGCCACTGAGCGGCGACCGACCCCCCGCAGGAGAGGCGAAGGGGCCCCACGCACCGTGGGGCCCCTTCGTCGCGCCGTGCGGCGTTGCTCAGCGCAGCTCCGCCCGGAAGGCGGCCGGCGTCTGGTCGGTGTGCTGCTGGAAGAACTTGGAGAAGTTCGCCGCGTCCGGGAAACCGACCGCCGCGCCGACCCGCCCGATCGGCATCTCGGTGTGGGCGAGCAGCCGCTTGGCCTCCAGGACGACGCGCTTGTCGATGAAACCCTTGGGCGTCTCACCGGTGGCGGCGCGCACCGCGCGCACCAGGGTGCGGCGGGAGTAGCCGAGCGCGTCGGCGTAGGCGCTGACGCTGTGGTTGGTGGCGAAGCCCCGCTCGACCGCGTCCCGGAAGAGGACGAAGGTGCTGTCCCCCGGCGCCTCCGCCCGCCCCTGACGCGCCGCCCTCGCGGAACCGGCCGCGAGGTGGGCGAGGCGCAGCAGGAACGCGGAGAGCGTGTGCCGCAGTACGGCCGTGTGCAGGCTCAGCGGGAGCGTGGTCGCGTCCTCGTACTCGCGCCGCAACTGCTCGAGCGCCGCCGTCAGTCCGGCGAGCCGCGCCTCGTCGGGGTGGAGCAGGGGCGGCAGGTCGTAGCGGTAGAGGCCGGTGGCCTCCACGGTGGCGCGGGGCAGGAAGCCGGGCTGCATGGTGAGCACCGTTCCGCGGTACTCGCCCTCCGGCGCGAAGCGGTGGACCTGGCCGGGACGGATCCACAGCAGGTCGCCGGCCGACGCCTCGTACTCGGCGAAGTCGATCATGTGACGGACCGGTCCGCCGGTGAAGAGCATGACGATGTGGAAGTCGATGCGGTGCACGCGGTGCAGCGGCGCCTGCGCGTGCCAGGTGCGGCCGGCGCCCATGGGACCGACCTGCATGCCCACTCCGAGGAGGCTGAGATCGACCGGGAAGGGGAACGTTCTGATCCCGTCGCCGCCGTCTTGGCTTCTTTCGTCCGCCATGTCCGCCTCGTACCGTCCCGCCCGTGTGCCCCGCGGCCGGGGCATGTCCCAGTTTCACCACAGGCTGACACACCACGACCTTCACTCTCAAAAGTCAGACTTTTAAGTTTGAACGCGTCAGACCAGCTACTTCGCTCCGATCGAGGATTTCTTGAAGATGAGCACGCAGTCGAGCAAGCAGACAGTGGACGGCGCGGACCGCTTCGAATGGACCGAACTCGACCGGCGTGCCGTGGACACCGCCCGGATCCTGGCGGCCGACGCCGTGCAGAAGGTGGGCAACGGTCACCCGGGTACGGCCATGGCCCTCGCCCCGGCCGCCTACACGATCTTTCAGAAGGTGATGCGGCACGACCCCGCCGATCCCGAGTGGACCGGCCGTGACCGCTTCGTCCTCTCCCCCGGCCACACCTCGCTGACCCTCTACACCCAGCTCTTCCTCGCCGGGTACGAGGTGGAGCTGGACGACCTCAAGGCCTTCCGCACGCACGGCTCCAGGACGCCGGGCCACCCCGAGTACGGGCACACGGCCGGCGTGGAGACCACCACGGGGCCGCTGGGCCAGGGTGTGGCCAACGCGGTGGGCATGGCGATGGCGGCCCGCTACGAGCGCGGCCTGTTCGACCCCGGGGCCCCCGAGGGCGAGTCGCCCTTCGACCACACCATCTGGGCGATCGTCAGCGACGGCGACCTCCAGGAGGGCGTCTCCGCGGAGGCGTCGTCGCTCGCCGGTCACCAAAAGCTCGGCAATCTGGTCTTCCTCTACGACGACAACCACATCTCGATCGAGGGCGACACCGTGACCGCGTTCTCCGAGGACGTGCTGAAGCGCTACGAGGCGTACGGCTGGCACACACAGCGCGTCGAGCCCGCCGAGAGCGGCGACGTGGACGTGCGCGCGCTGCACGCGGCGCTGACGGCGGCGAAGGCCGAGACCGGCCGCCCCTCCATCATCGCCATGCGCACGATCATCGCCTGGCCCGCCCCGAACGCCCAGAACACCGAGGCCTCCCACGGCTCCGCCCTCGGCGCGGACGAGATCGCCGCCACCAAGCGCGTCCTCGGCTTCGACCCGGAGCGGTCCTTCGAGGTCGCCGACGAGGTCCTCGCCCACACCCGCCGGGCCCTGGACCGGGGCGCCGAGGCGCACGCCGCCTGGGACAAGCGGATCGCCGCCTGGCGCGACGCCGCCCCCGAGCGCGCGGCGCTGTTCGACCGCGTGGTCGCGGGCCGGCTGCCCGAGGGCTGGGAGGACGCCCTGCCGGTGTTCGAGACCGGCAAGGCGGTCGCCACCCGGGCCGCGTCCGGCAAGGTCCTCCAGGCGCTCGGCCCGGTGCTGCCCGAACTGTGGGGCGGCTCCGCAGACCTGGCCGGCTCGAACAACACGACGATCGACAAGACGTCGTCCTTCCTGCCCGGGGGCAACCCGCTCCCCGGCGCCGACCCGTACGGCCGCACCGTGCACTTCGGCATCCGCGAGTTCTCCATGGCCGCGGAGATGAACGGCATCGCCCTGCACGGCAACACCCGGATCTACGGCGGCACCTTCCTGGTCTTCTCCGACTACATGCGCAACGCGGTGCGCATGTCCGCGCTGATGCAGCTGCCGGTGACGTACGTGTGGACGCACGACTCCATCGGCCTCGGTGAGGACGGGCCCACCCACCAGCCGGTCGAACACCTGGCCTCGCTGCGCGCGATCCCCGGCCTCAACGTCGTCCGCCCCGCCGACGCCAACGAGACCGCGACCGTGTGGGCCGAGATCCTGCGCCGCCACTCCACCCACCCGGCGCCGCACGGCCTCGCCCTCACCCGCCAGGGCGTACCGACCTACGCGCCGAACCCGGACGCGGCGCGCGGCGGGTACGTCCTCGCCGACGCGTCCACCGGCGCCCCGGACGTCGTCCTGATCGCCACCGGCTCCGAGGTGCAGCTCGCGATGGCCGCGCGGGAGACGCTCGAGGCCGAGGGCACCGCCACGCGCGTGGTGTCGATGCCGTCCGTGGAGTGGTTCGAGGAGCAGCCCCGCGCGTACCGCGAGAGCGTGCTGCCGCCGTCCGTGCGGGCCCGGGTGGCCGTGGAGGCCGGGATCGGCCTGACCTGGCACCGGTTCGTCGGGGACGCGGGCCGCATCGTCTCCCTGGAGCACTTCGGCGCCTCCGCCGACGCGAAGACCCTGTTCAGCGAGTTCGGCTTCACCGCCGGGCACGTGGCCGCCGCCGCCCGGGACTCCCTGGCCGCCGCCCGCGGCTGACCCCACCGGATCCCATCCCGGTCCGGACCCGTTTCGACCTCGATCCGAGGGCAGAAAGAGAAGATGATCACTGTGACCGAAGCAACCGCCACCGCGGGAGCACTGCAGCGCCTGGCCGACCAGGGCGTGTCCGTCTGGCTCGACGACCTGTCGCGGCGGCGGATCGAGTCCGGCAACCTCGCCGAGCTGATCAGGACGAAGAACGTCGTCGGAGTCACCACCAACCCGTCGATCTTCCAGGCCGCCATAGGCTCCGGCGAGGGCTACGAGGAGCAGCTCGCCGACCTGGCGACCCGGGGCGTCACCGTCGACGAGGCGGTGCGCATGATGACCACCGCCGATGTCCGCGCCGCCGCCGACGTGCTGCGCGGGGTGTACGACGCCTCCGGCGGGCGCGACGGCCGCGTCTCCATCGAGGTCGACCCGCGCCTGGCCCACGACACGGCGGCGACGGTCGCCGAGGCCCGCCAGCTGTCCTGGCTGGTCGACCGTCCCAACGTGATGATCAAGATCCCGGCGACGAAGGCCGGTCTCCCGGCCATCACCGAGGTCATCGGCGCCGGCATCAGTGTGAACGTCACGCTGATCTTCTCCCTGGAGCGCTACCGCGAGGTCATGGACGCCTACCTCGCCGGCCTGGAGAAGGCGCAGGCGGCCGGGATCGACCTGGCCGGCATCCACTCGGTCGCGTCCTTCTTCGTCTCCCGCGTCGACAGCGAGATCGACAAGCGCCTGTCCCTGCTGGGCACCGAAGAGGCGCTCGGCCTGCGCGGCCGGGCGGCACTGGCCAACGCACGACTGGCCTACGAGGCGTACGAGAACGTCTTCGCGGGCGACCGCTTCACCGCCCTCGCGGGGGCCCGCGCGAACGCCCAGCGCCCCCTGTGGGCGTCCACCGGTGTGAAGGACCCGGCATTCCGGGACACCCTGTACGTGGAGGAGCTGGTCGCCCCCGGCACCGTGAACACGATGCCGGAGGCCACCCTGGACGCCGCCGCCGATCACGGCGACGTACGGGGCGACACGGTCACCGGCGGGTACGCCCAGGCCCGCGCCGATCTCGCGGCCGTGGAGCGGCTCGGCGTGTCGTACGACGAGGTGGTGGAGCAGTTGGAGCAGGAGGGCGTGGCGAAGTTCGAGGCGGCCTGGCAGGAGCTGCTCGCCGCCGTGACGAAGTCCCTCGACAGCAAGGGAGTTGACGGGGAATGAGCGAGGAGCTTCCCGCTGGGGCGCCCCAGGAGACCAAGGCGACGAAGGAAGCCAAGGAGACCCGGACGGCCCAGGAGGCGGCGGGGCCGCTGCACGCGGAGGAGGCCGAGGAGGCCCGCGCCGCCGAGGCGGCGAAGGCGTCCGGCCGGGCGAAGGCTCCCCGCGGCGCGAAGAAGTCCGCGACGAACCGCGCCGCCAAGGAGGCGAAGGGCAAGGGCGCGGCCGGGGAGGGCGTCGAGCCGGTGGCACCGCTCGACTGGAGCAACCCGCTGCGCGATCCCCAGGACCGCCGTCTCCCCCGCATCGCGGGCCCGTCCGGGCTGGTCATCTTCGGCGTCACCGGCGACCTGTCCCGCAAGAAGCTGATGCCCGCCGTGTACGACCTGGCCAACCGCGGCCTGCTGCCGCCCGGCTTCTCGCTGGTCGGCTTCGCCCGCCGGGACTGGGAGGACCAGGACTTCGCCGAGGTCGTGCACGACGCGGTCAGGGAGCACGCGCGCACGCCGTTCCGCGAGGAGGTCTGGCAGCAGCTCTCCGAGGGCATGCGCTTCATCCCCGGCGACTTCGACGACGACAACGCGTTCGAACAGCTGCGCAAGGCCGTCGAGGAGCTGGACGCGTCCCGCGGCACCAGCGGCAACTACGCCTTCTACCTCTCCGTGCCGCCGAAGTTCTTCCCGAAGGTCGTCCAGCAGCTCAAGAAGCACGGGCTGACCGACGCGCCCGCGGGCTCCTGGCGCCGTGCGGTGATCGAGAAGCCGTTCGGCCACGACCTGGACAGCGCCCGCGACCTGAACGCGCTGGTGCACGAGGTGTTCGACCCGGAGCAGGTCTTCCGCATCGACCACTACCTGGGCAAGGAGACGGTCCAGAACATCCTGGCGCTGCGCTTCGCCAACCAGATGTACGAGCCGATCTGGAACCGGTCCTACGTGGACCACGTGCAGATCACGATGGCCGAGGACATCGGCATCGGCGGCCGGGCGGGCTACTACGACGGCATCGGCGCCGCCCGCGACGTCATCCAGAACCATCTGCTCCAGCTGATGGCGCTGACCGCCATGGAGGAGCCGGCCGCCTTCGACGCGCGGTCGCTGCTCACCGAGAAGCTGAAGGTGCTGCGGGCGGTGCGGCTGCCCGACGACCTGGGCGAGCACACCGTGCGCGGGCAGTACGCGGGCGGCTGGCAGGGCGGCGCGCAGGTGCCCGGCTACCTGGAGGAGGAGGGCATCGACCCGGCCTCCACCACCGACACCTACGCGGCGATCAAGCTCGGCATCGACAACCGCCGCTGGGCCGGGGTGCCCTTCTACCTGCGCACCGGCAAGCGCCTGGGCCGCCGGGTCACCGAGATCGCGGTCGTCTTCCAGCGGGCCCCGCACTCCCCCTTCGACTCCACGGCGACGGAGGAGCTGGGCGAGAACGCCATCGTCATCCGCGTCCAGCCCGACGAGGGCATGACGGTGCGCTTCGGCTCCAAGGTGCCGGGCACGTCGATGGAGATCCGGGACGTGTCGATGGACTTCGCGTACGGCGAGTCCTTCACCGAGTCCAGCCCGGAGGCGTACGAACGGCTGATCCTGGACGTCCTTCTGGGTGACGCCAACCTGTTCCCGCGCCACCAGGAGGTGGAAGAGTCCTGGCGGATCCTCGACCCGATCGAGGAGTACTGGGCCTCGCACGACAAGCCCGCGCAGTACGCGTCGGGCGGCTGGGGACCGCGGGAAGCGGACGAGATGCTCGCACGAGACGGACGGAGCTGGCGCAGGCCATGAGGATCGACCTGACCGACACCACGGCAAGCAAGATCAACAAGGCGCTGGTGCAGGGCCGCCGGGCCATCGGCACCCCGGCCGTGGGCATGGTGCTCACGCTGGTCATCGTCACGGACGAGGAGAACGCCTACGACGCGACCAAGGCCGCCGAGGAGGCCTCGCACGAGCACCCCTCGCGCACCCTCGTCGTCATCAAGCGCCACCCCCGCAATCTGCGCGACCGCACCCGCTCGCACCTCGACGCCGAGGTCCGGGTCGGCTCCGAGGCCGGGACCGGCGAGACGGTCGTCCTGCGCACGTACGGCGAGGTGTCCGAGCACGCCGACTCGGTGGTGCTGCCGCTGCTGCTGCCGGACGCGCCGGTCGTCGTGTGGTGGCCGGTCGAGGCGCCGGACAACCCCGCGAAGGACCCGCTGGGCGCGCTGGCCCAGCGCCGGATCACCGACCTCTACACGGTCGAGAGGCCGATGGAGGTCCTGGAGCGCCGGGTCCGCGCCTACGCGCCCGGCGACACCGACCTGGCCTGGACCCGGCTGACGCTGTGGCGCTCGATGCTCGCCGCGGCCCTGGACCAGGCCCGGGTACCGGTGACCTCCGCGGTCGTGGAGGCCGAGGCGGACAACCCGGCCGCCGAGCTGCTGGCCCGCTGGATGGAGGCCCGCCTCGGTGTCCGCGTGGACCGCGTGGTCACCGACGGCCCGGTGGTGACGGCGGTCCGCCTCGGCACGGCGAACGGCGAGATCGTCGTCGACCGGCCGGAGGGCCCGCTCGCCACGATGACCCTGCCGGGTCAGCCCTCGCGCTCCGTCGCCCTGAAGGTGCGCCCCACCTCCGAACTCATCGCCGAGGAGCTCAGGCGCCTCGACGCCGACGAGATGTACGCCGTCGCCCTGCGCGGCAAGGCCGGCAAGGAGACCCCTGTCCATGTCTGACACCCCGAAGCTCAACCAGCGGCCCGAGTGGACCGCGCTCGCGGACCACGCCAAGGGCACGCTGCCCCACCCGGACCTGCGCGAGCTGTTCGCCCAGGACCCCGGGCGGGCGGAGCGCTACGTCGTGCGCGTGGGAGACCTGCGCATCGACTACTCGAAGCACCTGGTCACCGACGAGACGCTGGCCCTGCTCCAGGAGCTGGCCGCCGCGACCGGCGTGTCCGGGCTGCGCGACGCGATGTTCCGCGGTGAGCGCATCAACATCACCGAGGACCGGGCGGTCCTGCACACCGCGCTGCGGGCGCCGCGGGACGCGGTGATCGAGGTCGACGGCGAGAACGTCGTCCCCAAGGTGCACGCCGTGCTGGACAAGATGGCCGGCTTCGCCGACCGGGTCCGCTCCGGCGAGTGGACCGGCCACACCGGCAGGCGCATCAGGAACGTCGTCAACATCGGCATCGGCGGCTCCGACCTCGGTCCGGCGATGGCCTACGAGGCCCTGCGGGCCTTCACCGACCGCTCCCTCACCCTCCGCTTCGTGTCCAACGTGGACGGCGCCGACCTGCACGAGGCGGTCCGGGACCTGGACCCGGCCGAGACGCTGTTCATCATCGCCTCCAAGACCTTCACCACCATCGAGACGATCACCAACGCCACCTCCGCCCGCTCGTGGCTGCTGGCCGGCCTCGGGGGTGACGAGAAGGCGGTCGCGAAGCACTTCGTGGCCCTGTCGACCAACGCCGAGAAGGTCGCGGACTTCGGCATCGACACGGCCAACATGTTCGAGTTCTGGGACTGGGTCGGCGGCCGCTACTCCTTCGACTCGGCCATCGGCCTCTCCCTGATGATCGCCATCGGCCCGGACCGCTTCCGGGAGATGCTCGACGGCTTCCGCATCGTCGACGAGCACTTCCGCAACGCCGAGGCCCCGGCCAACGCGCCGCTGCTCCTCGGCCTGCTGGGCGTCTGGTACGGCGACTTCCTGGGTGCGCAGTCACACGCGGTACTGCCGTACTCGCACTACCTGTCGAAGTTCACCGCGTACCTCCAGCAGCTGGACATGGAGTCCAACGGCAAGTCCGTCGACCGCGAGGGCAAGCCCGTGCAGTGGCAGACCGGGCCGGTGGTGTGGGGCACGCCGGGCACCAACGGGCAGCACGCCTACTACCAGTTGATCCACCAGGGTACGAAGCTGATCCCGGCGGACTTCATCGGCTTCGCCCGGCCCGTGGACGAGCTGAGCGAGGAGCTGAAGGCCCAGCACGACCTGCTGATGGCCAACTTCTTCGCCCAGACCCAGGCCCTCGCCTTCGGCAAGACCCCGGACGAGGTACGCGCCGAGGGAGTGCCCGAGGAACTGGTCCCGCACAAGACCTTCCGCGGCAACCACCCCACCACGACCGTCCTGGCCGCCGAACTGACCCCCTCCGTCCTCGGCCAGCTCATCGCCCTGTACGAGCACAAGGTCTTCGTCCAGGGCGCGATCTGGAACATCGACTCCTTCGACCAGTGGGGCGTCGAACTCGGCAAGGTGCTCGCCAAGCGCGTCGAACCGGCCCTCACCGAGGGCGCGGACGTGCCCGGCCTCGATCCGTCCACGGCCGCGCTGGTGGCCGCCTACCGTGAACTGAAGGAAGTGCACTGACATGCAGATCGGTCTTGTGGGTCTCGGCAAGATGGGCGGCAACATGCGCGAGCGACTGCGCAACGCCGGCCACACCGTCGTCGGATACGACACCAATCCCGACCGGGCCGACGTCGACAGCCTGGTCGAGCTGGTGGACCGGCTGGAGCGGCCGCGCGCGGTCTGGGTGATGGTCCCGGCCGGCGGCGCCACCCAGCACGTCATCGACCAGCTGGCGACGCTGCTCAAGCCCGGTGACACCGTCATCGACGGCGGCAACTCCCGCTGGACGGACGACGAGAAGCACGCCGAGGAACTGGGCAAGCGCGGCATCAACTTCGTCGACGCGGGCGTCTCGGGCGGCGTGTGGGGACTGAAGAACGGCTATGCCCTGATGGTCGGCGGCGACAAGGAGACCGTCGACGACCTGAAGCCGGTCTTCGACGCACTCAAGCCCGACGGCCCCTACGGCTACGTCCACGCGGGCAAGGTCGGCGCCGGGCACTTCTCCAAGATGGTCCACAACGGCATCGAGTACGCCATGATGCAGGCCTACGCCGAGGGCTGGGAGCTGCTGGAGAAGGTCGACTCCGTGGACAACGTCCGCGAGGTCTTCCGCTCCTGGCAGGAGGGCACCGTCATCCGGTCCTGGCTCCTGGACCTGGCCGTCAACGCCCTCGACGACGACCACCACCTGGAGAAGCTGCGCGGCTACGCCGACGACTCGGGCGAGGGCCGCTGGACCGTGGAGGCGGCGATCGACAACGCCGTGCCGCTGCCCGCGATCACGGCCTCCCTCTTCGCGCGGTTCGCGTCCCGCCAGGAGGACTCGCCGCAGATGAAGATGGTCGCCGCGCTGCGCAACCAGTTCGGTGGCCACGCCGTGGAGTCGGCCAAGAAGTAGCCGCCCGGGAAGTGGGCGGTCCGGAAAGCGCGTTGACGTGCTCGGCCGGTTCGGGTCAGAGTCCCTCCCTGATGGAGATCAACGACCTGACACCGGCCGAGTCCCGTCTTTGGCGGGCGTTCGCCTCGGGCACCGACGTGGACTTCCGTGCCACGCACCCTCCCGCCCCGGGCTCGTCCGCCACGGACCCTTCCGGCGGCGCGGACCCTTCCGGCGCGGACTCCGACGACCCCGCTCGCGGCGATACCTGGGGGCCCGAGCGGACCGTGCGCGCGAGCGTGCTGCGGTCCCTGCTCCTGGACGGCCCACGGGAGGACGGCCGGGTGGCGGCGCTCAGCCTGGCCGGTGCCCGTGTCACCGGGCGGTTGGATGTGCAGTACGCGACGGTCGACCACCCCGTGCGGCTGCGGAACTGCCACTTCGACGAGGCCCCGAGGTTCTACGGGGCCCGGCTGCGCGAGCTGAACCTGAGCGAGTCCGTGCTGCCCGGGCTGATCTCGCACGCGGTCCGGGTGGAGGGCGTACTGCGGCTGACCCGGGCCCGGTTCAGCGGTACGGTGCGGCTCGCGGGGGCGGAGGTCACCGGCAGCCTGTACCTGGAGAGCACCCGCATCGAGGCGCCGGACACCGAGGGGCCGGTGCTCCAGCTGAACCAGGCGGTGCTCGGCGCCGACCTGTGGGCGCCGGGGCTGCGCACGGCTGGCGAGGTCCGGCTCACCGGCGCCCGGGTGGCCGGCACGGTCAACCTCAACGACGCGGTGCTGGACCGGCCCGGCGGCACCGCCGTCCACGCCGAGACGCTCGCCACCGAGGCCGACGTGCTGCTGCGGCGCGCGGACGTCCGGGGCCGGCTGGAGCTGCGCGGTGCCCGGATACCCGGCCGGCTGGACCTGTCGCACGCCCGGCTGGCCAACGCCGGGAACACCGCACTGCGTGCCAGCAGTTGCGTGATCGGCGAACTCTGGCTGCGGGAGGGCCCGGCGGTGCAGGGGGCGCTCAACCTGCGCCGCGCCCAGGTGGACGTGCTGTTCCTCCAACCTGAGGTGGTGCCTGCCTGGGTCCAGCTCAACGACCTCACGTACACGTCGCTCATCCCGCACGAACCCGCCGAGCGTCGGCTGCCGATGCTGGAGAAGGGCGACAGCTACCTCCCCTTCACCTACGAGCAGCTGACCGCCGCCTACCGGCGCATCGGTGACGACGACGCGGCCCGCCTCGTACAGCTCGCCAAGCAGCGGCGGCGCCGGCGCACCCTGCCCTGGTACGGCCGCCTGTGGGGGCACCTCCAGGACATCGCGGTCGGGTACGGCTTCCGTCCGCTGCGTGCGGGCGGCTGGCTGCTGTCGCTGCTCGCGGTCGGCTCGGTCGTCTACGGGCTGCACCACCCGCCGCCGCTCAAGCCGCAGGAGGCCCCCGGCTTCAACCCGGTCTTCTACACGCTGGACCTGCTGCTGCCGGTGATCTCCTTCGGTCAGGAGAGCGCGTTCTCGCCCCAGGGCGGCTATCAGACGCTCTCCTACGTCCTGGTCATCACCGGCTGGATCCTGGCCACGACGGTGATCACCGGCCTGACCCGCACCGTCAGCCGCCAGTGAGGATCTCCGTAAAGGGGCCGGGAGTTCGGAGCGGGCGGGTACGGGGTATGCCGGACGCGTCCCGAACGAACGATCAAGGAGAGCGATGGCGATGCCACCCCTGCGGCAGGAGGTCGAGGCGGGCGCGGCCGGGCTGGACCCCGGGGCGCTGGCCCGGCTCGACCTGCACTTCGCCCGGCAGGTCGACGAGGGCCGGCTGCCCGGGTTCCTGGTGGCCGTCGCGCGCGGCGGCCGCGTCGCCCATCTGACCGTGCACGGACTGCGGGACGTCGCGGCCGGACTCCCGGTGACGGCCGACACGCTGTGGCGGATCTACTCCATGACCAAGCCCGTCACGTCCGTGGCGGTGCTGACCCTGGTGGAAGAGGGCCGGCTGGCGCTGGACGACCCCGTCGACCGGTACCTGCCGGCCTTCGCCGAGCCGCGGGTGTACGTCGGCGGGACCGGCGAGAACGTCGTCACCCGCCCCGCCACCGGTCCGGTGCGGGTCCGGCACCTGATGACCCACACCGCGGGGCTGACGTTCGGCTTCTACCGCACCCACCCCGTGGACGCGCTGTACCGGGCGGCCGGGGTGGAGTCCTCGGTGCGGCCGGGTGCCGACCTGGCCGAGACGGTGGACCTGTACGCGAGCCTGCCCCTGCAGTTCGATCCGGGCACCGAGTGGAACTACTCCGTGGCCAGCAACGTACTGGGGCGGCTGGTGGAAGTGGTGTCCGGGCAGCCCCTCGACGTGTTCTGCGCCGAGCGGATCTTCGGACCGCTCGGTAT
This sequence comes from Streptomyces violaceoruber, assembly GCF_033406955.1. Classification (NCBI taxonomy): domain Bacteria; kingdom Bacillati; phylum Actinomycetota; class Actinomycetes; order Kitasatosporales; family Streptomycetaceae; genus Streptomyces; species Streptomyces violaceoruber. Next base: position 1,110,264 of record NZ_CP137734.1, read on the forward strand.
GACGGACACCGGGTTCCACGTCACCGACGCGCAGGCGGGCCGCCTGGCCGAGCTGTACGGCGAGACGGAGGACGGCGGCATCGCGCCGGTGCCCGGGCTGCCGCTGCGGGGCCGGCCGCGGTTCCTGTCGGGCAGCGGCGGCCTCGCCTCTTCCGCCTACGACGTGCACCGGTTCGCGGAACTGCTGCGGCGCCGCGGCGAACTCGACGGGGTCCGGCTGCTCGCCCCGGCGACGGTGGACCTGATGACCCGCAACCACCTTCCGGGCGACGCCGACCTGCGGTCCTTCGGCAGCCGCCCGGCGCACGACGAACCGGGCAACGACGGCGTCGGCTTCGGTCTCGGCGTCTCCGTGGTGACCGACCCGAGCCGCACGCGCTCGCCCTCCGGGCTCGGCACCTACGGCTGGAGCGGGGTGGCGACGACCACCTTCTGGGTCGACCCGGGCCGTGATCTGACGGTGCAGTTCATGACCCAGGTGCGGCCGAGGTCCTCGCACGCGGTCTACCCGGACCTGAAGCGGCTCGTGCACGAGGCCCTCACGGACTGATCCGGCCCGGCGGTGTCCGACTCCTCGCGGTCAGGACGAGACGTGCGCCATCGCGGCGTCCAGGTGCGGCAGGTGGTGGTCGAGCCGCTCCCGCTTGGTGCGCAGGTAGGTGATGTTCGACTCGCACGGCGGTATCAGCAGCGGCACCTGCTCGGCGACCCGGATGCCGTACCGCACCAACGCCTCGCGCTTGCGCGGGTTGTTGGACATCAGCCGCACCGACCGCACCCCGAGGTCGTCGAGGATTCGCGCGGCGACGCCGTAGTCCCGGGCGTCCACCGGCAGGCCGAGGGCGAGGTTCGCCTCCACCGTGTCCAGGCCCTCCGCCTGCAACGCCATCGCGCGCAGTTTGGCGAGCAGGCCGATGCCGCGCCCCTCGTGCCCGCGCAGGTAGACCACGACGCCGCTGCCCGCGTCGGCCACCTGCCGGAGTGCGCTGGCGAGTTGGGCGCCGCACTCGCAGTGCTGGGAGCCGAAGGCGTCGCCGGTCAGGCATTCCGAGTGGAGCCGGGTGAGCACGTCTTCGGCGCCGAGGTCGCCGTGCACGAGGGCCACTTGCTCGTCGCCGCGTTCGTGGTCGAAATAGCCGAACGCCCGGAATTCCCCGTACACGGTGGGAAGCGGCGTCACCACGATCCGCTCCACGTCCGTGCGCTGGGTCGTCTTCTTGCCGAGTACACCGATTTTTTCTGTCATGATTCTCGCGTTCCTCAACAGTTTGCTCAACCGAGATGAAAGGCCGTGCCGGAATGGATGTTTCACTGGTGCCGGCGGACACGAGCGACGATGTGCGCGAACGGGGCTCGGGACTTCCGCGACAGGTCGCGGTGCTGCCGGTCGGGAGTTTCGAGCAGCACGGCCCGTATCTGCCGCTGGCGACCGACACCCTCGTCGCCTGTGCCGTCGCCCGGGCGGTGGCCGACGCGTACCCGGTGCACCTGCTGCCGCCGGTGACGATCGGCTGCTCGCACGAGCACGCGGACTGGCCGGGGACCGTCAGCATCTCCGCCGTGACCCTGCACGCGGTGGTGCGCGACATAGCGGACTCCCTGCGCCGCTCGGGCGTCGGGGCACTGGTCGTGGTCAACGGGCACGGCGGCAACTACGTGCTGGGCAACGTCGTTCAGGAGTCCTCGGCACGCGGTGAGCGGATGGCGCTGTTCCCGGCCGCGGAGGACTGGGAGACGGCGCGTCGGCGGGCGGGGGTGGTCACCTCGCTGCTCACCGACATGCACGCGGGGGAAATCGAGACCTCCATTCTTCTGCACAAGCATCCCGAATTGGTCAGGCCCGGTTACGAGGCCGCCGATTTCGTCGCGGACGACCGGCGTCATCTGCTCTCCCTCGGTATGTCCGCCTACACCGATTCCGGTGTCATCGGGCGTCCTTCACTGGGATCGGCGGAAAAGGGGAAGGAACTGCTGGAAAGCCTGGCGGATTCCTTCGGGGAATATGTCGCACTGCTGACGGCCGAGACGGCGGGGACGCCGTCCACGTCCGAGGGCTCCGACGACTCCGAGGCCTCCGACGGCTCCGACGGCGAGCGCGGGTAGCGCGCGGCGTACCGGCGTCCGACGAGGACGACGACGCCGGGCAGGCTCGCCACGAGGCTGAGCACGCCGTACACCACCGCCACGCCCAGCCCGGTGCCCGCGCCGAGCCCCGCCGCGCCGAACGCCCACGCGGTGACGCCCTCCCGGGGACCCCAGCCGCCGACGTTCAGCGGCAGCCCCATGGCGAGCAGCGCCAGCACGGCCAACGGCGTCAGCACGGCGACGGAGGCCGCGCTGCCGGCGACCCGGGCGGCGAGCACGAACATCGTGAGGTGTCCGGCGAGCACGATGGCGGAGGAGAGGGCGATGCCCGGCAGGTTCCGCCGGGACAGCAGCCCGTGCCGTGCCTCACCCAGCGCCGTCCGCACGGCCCGGCCCCGGCGTGCGGGGGCCCGGTTCCAGCGCAGGGCGAGGACGACGGCGAGCGCGCCGGCCAGGGCCAGGGCCACGAGGGGGGCCAGGTGGCGTACCTCGGCGCGCACCGGGGACGGCATCGTGAGCAGTACGCCCGCCCCGGCCCCGATCAACGCGAGCTGCCCGGCGACCCGTTCGAGGACGACGGCCCGCACACCCCGCCGCAGGTCCCCGGTGCTCCGCCCGTGCCGCACCGCGCGGTGCACGTCGCCGAGGACGCCGCCGGGCAGGGCCGCGTTGAGGAACAGGGCGCGGTAGTAGTCGGCGACCGCCGCCGCGAGCGGCAGCCGGATGCGCAGCCCGCGGGCGACCAGGGCCCAACGCCAGGCACTGAACACCGTGGTGACCAGTCCGATCCCGAGGGCCGCCAGCACGGCGGGCCCGTCGATCCGGCGCAGCCCGTCCAGGAAGGCGCCGGTCCCCAGCCGCCACAGGAGCACGGCGAGGACGGCGGTGCCGGCGAGCGTGCCGAGGTGGGCGCGCAGGGCGCGGCGGCGGGGAGCCGCGACGCCGGTCGGGGCGTGCGGGCGCACCGGCGTCGGCAGTACCGCCGCCGGTACGGTCGACACCGTCGGCAGCGTCGGTGCGCTCACGGGGCCCCGCCCGTCGGCCGGCACAGCGCCAGCAGGTCGGTGTGGTGGACGACGACACGCAACTCCCCGGCCGCGCAGGCCGCGAGGCGCTCCTCCAGGTACCGGTCCGCCCGCGCCCGCAGTTCCGGACGCTGTTCGACGGCCGCACCGACCCAGCCCCGCAGCCACTGGGCGGTGAGTCCGGCCTCGCCGGGTCCCAGCCGCCAGTCACTGGGCTGGGCCCGTACGGTGGCGCCGTGCCCGGCGAAGGCCTCGGTGGCGACGGTGACGGCGTCCGGACCGAGCATGCCGGTGCGCCGCTGGTGGTCGTTGAACGCCTCGGTGATCTCGGTGTCCAGGGGGTGGCCCGGGGTGAGGTCGACGCGTCCGGCGACGGAGAGGGTCAGCAGCGCCGGGCAGCCGGCCGCCGTACAGGCAGCGGCGAGCTTGCCGACCTCCTCGGTGGTGAGGACGTCGAGCAGCGCGGACGCCGTCACCAACCCGGCGCCGTTCAGGGCGTCCGGGGTGAGGTGGGCGAGATCCCCGCGCCGCGTCTCGACGGTGACCCGGCTGCCGTCGGCGGCGGTGTGCGGGGCGCCGGCGGCCGCGAAGTGCAGGAGGTAGGGGTCGCGGTCGTGCAGCACCCAGTGCTGGGCACCGTCGAGCAGCGGGGCCAGCCAGCGCCCCATCGACCCGGTGCCGCAGCCCAGGTCGTGCACCACCAGTCCGTCCGCCCGCCCCGGCAGGCCGGCGAGCCTGATCCGCAGCGGGTCAAGCAGGTCGTGCGCCCGCGCGGCGGCATCGGCGGGCTCGCGCAGCCGCAGCCACTCGGGGGCGTAGCGCGGGGGCTCCGCGGGGTGCTCGCGCACCGGCGCTCCGCGCAGACGGACGGTGGCACGCTCGCCGGAGGACTGCTCGAGGCCGTCGGCGACCGACCCGGCGGAGGGCCGCCCGGCGCCGAACCGCCCCTGCCCGTCGGCGACCGGCCCGTCGGAGAACCCCCCGGCGGCAGACCGCCCTGTACCGTCGGCGGCCAGCCCGGCAGAGGACCGCCCGGCGCCGAACGGCCCCTGCCCCTCGGCGACCGGCCCGGCGGAGGGCTGCTCGGCGCGGTCCTCCGTCCGCTCGTCGGCATCGCCCGGCCGCTGCGTCGCGGGACGGGCGGCTCCGCCCTCGAGTCGGTCGGCGGACGGGACCGTCCAGCCCTCGCCCGGGCCGCCCCCGAGGCCGGAGGCGGGCCGCTCCACAGGGCGTCCGGCGTCCGAGCGGGCCGGGCCCGAGACGGGGACGACGGCGATCCGGGAACCGGTGGCGTCCGGGGGGCCGAGCCGGACCGGACCGGTGCCTCCGGCCGGTGACGGACCGACGCTTTCGGCCGGTGCCGCGACGGCGCCTCCGGTCCGTGCCGGGACGGCGCTATCGGTCGGTGCCGGGACGGCGCTATCGGTCCGTGACGGGGCGGCGCGTTCGGTCGGTGCCAGGACGGCGCTCTCCGTCGGTGCCAGGACGGCGCTCTCCGTCGATGCCGGGACGGCGCTCTCGGCCGGTGACGGGACGGCGCGTTCGGTCCGTGACGGGGCGGCGCGTTCGGTCCGTGCCAGGACGGCGCTCTCGGTCAGTGCCAGCACGGCGCTCTCCGTCGATGCCGGGACGGCGCTCTCGGCCGGTGACGGGACGGTGCGTTCGGTCGGTGGGGCGGGCCTGCTCGTGTTCATGCGGCCCTCCTCGGTTCGCCCGGCAGCCGGTGCAGTACGCCGGCCAGGCTCTGGGCCGTGCTCGCCCAGCCGTTCAGGGCGGCGCGGCGACCACGGGCGGCGGCCTTGAGCCGCCGTCGTACGTCCGGCTCGCCGAACCAGCCGCGCAGCTCCGCGGCGAGGGCGACGGGGTCCTCCGGCGGGACGAGGATGCCGGGCACGCCCCCGTCGGGCGCGCGTCCGACCGCCTCCGGCAGGCCGCCGACGTCCGTGGCCAGCACGGGGATGCCGCGGGCGAGGGCCTCGGTCACCGCCATGCCGTACGTCTCGGCGTACGAGGTGAGGACCATCAGGTCGGCGGCGGCGTAGGTGGCGTCCAGGTCGGCGCCGGCCCGCGGTCCGGCGAGCACCAGCCGCTCCTGGAGACCGTGCCGCGCGATCAGCGACCGCAGCCGGTCGGCGTACTCCGGGTCCTGTGCGAGCCCGCCGACGCACACGCAGCTCCACGGCAGGTCGGACACGGCCGCCAGCGCCTCCACCAGCCGGTGCTGGCCCTTGCGCGGGGTGACCGCGGCGACGCAGACCAGCTTCGAGACGCCGTCGGTGCCGGGCGCGAGGGGCGCGATGTCGGCGCCGGGAGCGGCGACGTGGACCCGGCCCGGGTCGAGGCCGTGGTGGGAGACGAGGCGGCGCACCGCCCAGTCGCTGGTGGCGACGACGGCCGGGACGGCACGCAGCACCGTGCGCTCGCGGGCGTCCAGTCCGGCCGCCACGGCGGGGTCGAGGCCGGTCTCGTCGCCGAGCGGGAGATGGACGAGGACGGCCATGCGCAGCCGTTCGGCCTCCGGGACGACGACCTCCGGCACCCCGCAGGCCACCAGACCGTCGAGGAGGACGACCGCGCCGTCCGGCAACCGCCGCAGGACGCGGGCGAGTTCCGCGCGGGCCGCGTCGTCCGGCCGGGGCCAGTCGCCTGGCACGGGCAGCCCCCGCACCCGCCAGCCGAAGCCGGGCAGGTCGAGCCGTACCCGCCGGTCGTAGGCGTTGCCGCCACTGGGCGCGGCCGGGTCGTCGACGCCGCCCGGCATGACGAAGTGCACCGCTCGCAGGGACATGGGGACGATCCCCCCGTTCCTAGGGACCGGGACCGGGATCGAGGCCGGGGCCTGGGCCTGGGCCTGGGCCGTCCCCGGCAGCTGGGCGGGGACGTGGGCGAGCCGGGTCCGCCCCGCGGCGGTCGTGCCGGTCACAGCGCACGCTCGTAACTCGCCCAGGCGACGTGCGACTCGTGCAGGGTGACGGTGAGCCCGGCCAGGCCCCTGGCGCCCTCGCCGAGCGCGCCCTTGTGCACGCGCTCGGCGAGCCGGTCGGCGATGACCTTGGCCAGGAACTCCGTGGAGGTGTTGACGCCGGCGAAGTCGGGTTCGTTGTCGAGGTTGCGGTAGTTCAGTGCCCCCACGACGGCACCCAGCTCCTGGGTGGCCAGACCGATGTCGACGACGATGTTGTCCTCGTCCAGCTGCTCGCGCCGGAAGGTGGCGTCCACCAGGAACGTCGCTCCGTGCAGGCGTTGCGCGGGCCCGAAGACGTCGCCGCGGAAGCTGTGGGCGATCATGATGTGATCGCGGACGGTGATGCTGAACAACGGACGACCCTCCAGGTGTGGCGCGTCTGATCCCCCGCCGATCGCTGCGCGGGTGCCGTCTATTACGGCTGGATGCCTTCCCCTGTTCAGTGATCCGTACGTCTTCCCGCAAGGTCAGGCGCCGCTGCGGGCGTCCGTGCCGGTGTCCTCCTCGTCGTAGCGGATCCGGTGGCACAGGGCGGGGAGCGCGCCGGAGGCCAGCCGCGGCATCAGCTCCGGCAGTTCGGCGAAGGCGGATTCACCGGTGACGAGCGCGTCGAGCGCCGGGTCGGCGAGCAGTTCGAGGGCGAGGGCGAGCCGGTCGGCGTAGGTGCGGGTGGTGGCGCGGGCCGGGGAGACGGTGCCGACCTGGCTGCCGCGCAGGGTCAGGCGCCGGGAGTGGAAGGCCTCGCCCAGCGGCAGGGCGACGCGCCGGTCGCCGTACCAGCTCAGTTCGACGACGGTGCCCTCGGGCCGCAGCAGTTCCAGCGACCGGGCGAGCCCGGCTTCCGTCGCGCTGGCGTGCACGACGAGGTCTCGATCACCCGCGGCGTCGTCCGGGGACGCGAATCCGGCACCGAGCGCCTCGGCGACCTCCGCCCGGGCCGGGTCGGCGTCGACCAACTCCACGCGCACGCCCGGGAATCGGGCCAGCAGGGCGGCGACCGAGCAGCCGACCATGCCTCCGCCGACCACGCTGACCCGGTCGCCGATCAGCGGCGCCGCGTCCCACAGGGCGTTGACGGCGGTCTCGACGGTGCCGGCGAGTACGGCCCGCCCGGCGGGCACCGAGGGCGGTACCGGCGTCACGGCCGCGGCGGGGACGACGTACCGGGTCTGGTGCGGGTGGAGACAGAACACGGTGCGCCCGACGAGCCGCTCCGGCCCCTCCTCCACCACGCCGACGCCGAGGTAGCCGTACTTCACCGGCCCGGGGAAGTCGCCCTCCTGGAACGGCGCGCGCATCGCCGTGTACTGGTTCTCCGGCACCCGCCCGCCGAAGACGAGGGTCTCGGTGCCACGGCTGACCCCGCTGAAGAGGGCGCGCACGAGCACCTCGTCCGCGCCCGGTACCGGCAGCTCCACCTCGCGGATCGCGCCCCGCCCCGGCGCTTCGAGCCAGAACGCACGTGCCATGCGTGCCATCGGAAGTCCTCCTGAACGATCGGGAAGCCACTCACGTACCGAGGGATGCACAAGCCGCGCACAAGGTAGCGGCCTTGATCGACTCTGTCACACGGCCGGAGGATGTTCGGTGGCCCTGATCAACCTGAACCACACGGACGACGGGTACGACGCGTACGACGCCTGTCCCGCGAGGTCCGTTCAGCAGGAGACGGCGGTCGGCGCGGGCGCGCAGATCCTGCTCCTGGCGCTGCTCGGCACCGCGATCGGCATGGGCACGGCGGGCTGGCTGACCGGCCTGGCGTTCGCGTTCGCGAGCTGGGCGGTGCTCTCCCGGGCCCTGCACCGCTCCCGGCTGCCGTCGTTCGGCCCGGCCAACCGGGTCACCCTCGGCCGGGCCACCCTGGTCGGCGGGGTCACCGCCCTGGTCGCGGACTCCTTCCGCAGCGCGCCGCCCCTCTCCCTCCTCGTCGGCCTGACGGCCGTGGCCCTGATCCTGGACGGCGTGGACGGCAGGGTCGCCCGCCGCACCGGCACGTCGACACCGCTGGGCGCGCGCTTCGACATGGAGGTCGACGCGTTCCTGATCCTGGTGCTCAGCGTGTACGTCGCGCTGGATCTGGGCCCGTGGGTGCTGCTGATCGGCGGCATGCGGTACGTGTTCGTGGCCGCGGCCCGGGCGTGGCCGTGGCTGACGGCCCCGCTGCCGCCGAGCACGGCCCGCAAGACGGTGGCCGCGCTCCAGGGCGTCCTGCTGCTCCTCGCGGGTGCGGAGCTGCTGCCGCGCCCGGGGAACGCCGGGGTGGTGGCGGTGGCACTGGGCCTGCTGGTGTGGTCGTTCGGGCGGGACGTGCGGTGGCTGTGGCGGCGGTCCCGGGTTCCCGCGGCGCCGGTCACGGCGGTGCGGGAACTCGTCGCGCAGTGAGCTCAGGACCGACCCGACCCGGCCGTGGAGGGGGTTGGTGCGGTGGCTCCGGCGCCCCGGTGCGGCCACCGGGGCAGCGTCGCCGCCGCCACCAGCGGTACGGCGGCCAGCACCAGCCATGGCACGGCGACCGGCAGGCCGGTGTCCAGCAGGAGGCCGGTCGCGGAGCTGCCGGCCAGCACGATCAGCCCGGAGACCGAGGACAGCGCCCCGGTGTACAGCCCGAGCCGCCCGTCCTCGGCGAGGTCCGGCACCCAGGCGCGGGCGACGGGCGCGACGAGCATCTGCCCGAGGGTGAGCAGGACGACGAACCCGGCGGCGGGCAGCAGCCCACCCGTCCCCGTCCACCCCGCGGGCCGTGCGAGGCCGACGACGGCGAACCCGACGGCGATCAGCACCAGCCCCGTCACCATCGACCGGCGCCGCGCCAGCCGCTCCCCCGCCCACCGGGTCACCGGCAACTGCGCGGTCACCACCAGCAGCGACGACAGCGCGAACAGCCACGCCAGCGGCGCCTGCGAACCGGCGGCCCGTTCCACCTCGGCGGGCAGGGCCAGGTAGAGCTGGTTGTAGGCGAGGAGGTAGGCGCCGTAGGCGCAGCACAGCGCGAGGAAGCGCCGGTTGCGCAGCACGAGCCGGGCGCCGCCCTTCATCCGGACCTGGGCCCGCCCGGGAACGCGCTGCGGCAGCAGCCACGCGTGCCCGGCGAGGACCAGCACGAAGACCCCGGCCCCGGCGAGGCAGGCCGTACGGAAGTCGACGGCGAGCAGCAGCGCTCCAAGCAGCGGCCCGACGAAGGCACCGGCCTGCCCGGCGACGGTGAACAGCGCCAGCACCCGCGTCCGGTCCCCGCCCCCTTCCTCCTCCCACCCGACGGCCTGCCGGGCGACCTCGGACTCGACGGCCGGTGAGAAGAGCGCGGCGGCGAACCCGATCAGCAGTACGGCACTCACGACGGCCCAGGTCCGCTCGGCGAAACCGAGCCACGCGAAACCGCCGATCCGCAGCACGCACCCGGCGAGCACGACGGGCCGGATGCCGTACCGGTCGGCGAGCGCCCCGCCGACCACGAACAGCCCCTGCTGGCTGAAGGTCCGCAGCCCGAGCACGAACCCGACCAGCCACCCCGCCATGCCGACGGACTGCCCCAGATGCTCGGCGAGGAAGGGCAGTACGGCGAAGAAGCCGATGTTGAAGGCGAGCTGGGTGAGGATGAGCAGCCGGAGCAGCGGGGAGAGCGTGGCGAACGGGGCGGTACGACGGCCGGGCACCTGGCCGGCCCGCCCGCCGGCGGGGGCGGGTGTGGAGGTCATGTCACCGGGCTCCGAATCCGGCCGGTTCCCGCTCCGCCTCCGCCACCGGCCGCTGCCCGGCCGCGTCGGTCTGCCGAGGGGACGATCTTGTGGGCCGTCGGCGCAGCCCGCCCGCGGCGCTGACGGCCAGCGCGCCGAGCAGGGCGAGTACGGCGGCGGGGGCGAGGACGGCCCAGGGGGCGCGCTCGGCGTAGGGCTGGTTCTCGGCGAGGAGCAGCCCCCACTCGGGGGACGGCGGCTGGGCGCCGAGGCCGAGGAAGCCGAGCGAGGCGAGGGCGAGGGCGACACCGGGCAGCCGCAGCAGGGCGTGCCGGAGGACCGGCGGCACCACGGCGGGCAGCAACTCGTGCCGCAGCAGATGGACCGGCCCCGCGCCCAGTCCCTTGGTGGCGGTGATGTGCAGCGTGGCGCGCTCCTGCCGCAGCAGGGAGGAGGTGTGCGCGGCGAGCGGCGCCCAGGCGACGGCGCCCACGGCGAGCGCGGGGGTGGCCGCGCCGCTCCCGGCGACGGCGGTGACGAGCAGCGCGACGAGCACCGGCGGTACGGAGTTGACGGTGTCGACGAGGGGCGCGGAGACCCGGGGCACGAGCCCGAGCAGTACGCCGGCGAGCAGGGCGGCGGCACTGATGGCGGCGGCAAGGGCCAGCGTGTCCAGGGCCCCGTGGCCGACCCGGGCGAGCAGGTCGCGCCCGAGGGCGTCGGTGCCGAAGGGATGGTCGAGGGAGGGGGCCCGCAGCCGCTGCCCCGTGTCGAGGGCGAGCGGATCACGGGTGAGCCCGAACCCGACGACGGCGAGCAGCAGGGCACCGTAGAGAAGCGGCAGCAGTCCCCCGGCGGGCGGGGCGGGCCGGTGCAGCGAGGACAGGGCGCCGTCGCGCAGCGCGGGCCCGGTGAGCAGCCGGGCGGCGACGCGGGTGGCGCCGGTCGCGAGCCCGGCCAGCAGGACGAGGGCGAGGGTCCCGGACTGGAGGACGGGCAGGTCCTGCGCGAGGGCGGCCTGAAGGGTGGTGCGCCCGAGCCCCGGAATGTCGAACACCTGCTCGACGGCGACGGCCCCACCCGTCAGCCCGACGACGAACAGCCCGAAGTTGGGCAGCAGCGCGGGCACGCACCGCCGCAATGCCTGGCGGGCGATGGACCGCCCGGTCAGCCCACGGGCCGCGGCGGCCAGCGCCCACGGCTCCCCGAAGGCACCGGGCAGCAGATCGTCGAGCAGCCGCCCCAGCACGGCGCCCGCGGGCAGCCCGAGGGCGAGCGCGGGCAGCAGCGTCCACTGGGGGCCGTACCACCCCAGCGCGGGCAGCCACCCCAGCTGCACCCCGACGACGGTGGCGAGCACGGAGGCGACGAGGAACTCGGGCAGCGAGGCGAGTACGGCGGACAGGCTCCCGCCCCCGCGCCGCCCGCCGAGCCGCCGCCGGGCGCCGAGCCGCAGGGTGCGCGCGCAGATCAGCCCGGCGGTGAGCACGGCGACGAGCAGCGCGACACCCATGAGCAGCAGCGAGACACCGAGCGCCCGCGTGACGTCGGGCAGGACGTCCGCGCCGGAGATCCACGACCGCCCGGCGTCCCCGCGCACGAGCCCGCCCAGCCAGCCGGTGAGGACGTCCAGGGGCCCGCCGTCGATCCCGAGCTGCCGCCGGATGTCGGCGAGCACCTCGGGCGTGGGCTCGCGCTCGGCGGACCGCGCCTTGAGGACGGTGTACGCGGGGTCGGTGCGGGTGAGCCAGGGCAGCAGCCCGACCCCGCACACGAGCCCGACCGCGAGGAGGATCCGCCACCCGGCGCCGGCCACCCGCTGCCACATGGTTCAGCGCCGGGTGCCGGTGCCGACGAGCGCGCGCTCGTACGGATCGAGGACGACGCCCTGTACGGAGCCGGCGACGCCGGTGATGATGCGCTGGTGCACGAGCGGCACAACGGCGTCACTGCCGAGGATGCGTGCCTCGGCGGCCATGGCGGCGTCCTGGCGCTTCGCGGTGTCGGCGATCTTCTCCGCGTCGGCGACGGCACGGTCGACGCCCTTGTCGCACAGCTGGGCGATGTTGAAACCGCCGTCGCAGGTGTAGTCGCTGGCGAGGACGGCGACGGGGTCACCGGTGTCGAGGAGCGTGTTGCGGGCAAGCACGAAGGCGTCGAACTTCCCGTCCAGCGCGTCCCCTTCGAGCCGCGAGTACTCCCGCACGGTGAGCTTGACGGTGAACCCGGCCTTCTCCAGCTGCTGCTTGACCACCTGGGCGACCTCGGGCAGCTCGGGCCGGTTGTCGTAGGTGGCGAGGTTGACGGTGTCAACGTGCCCGGGCTTCTTGGCCGACGCCCGCCCGACGGGCGCGGTCCGCTTCCCTTCCGCCCAGGTCACGGCGGGCCCGTAGACACCGGCACCGGGATCTCCGTACCCCTCGTACACGTCCTTGGCGAACACGGAGGCGTCGAGCGCGTCCCGCGCGGCGGCCCGCAGCCCGGCGTCCTCGAAGGTCCCGGAGGAGGCGTTGAGGAGCAGGCTGGTGGTCCGGGTGGTGGCGGTGTCGCGCCGGGTCTTCTCGTCCAGCGAGGCGGCCTGGGCGACGGGAACCGCCTCGGCGATGTCCAGCTCCCCGGTCCGCAGGGCGTTGGCACGGGCGGTGCCGTCGGCGATGAAGCGCGCGTCGATGCCGGAGGCCTGGGCGCGGCCGCCCCAGTAGTCGTCGAACCGGTCGAGGGAGGCGGAGGTGGCGCCGTTGACCTTGGTCAGCTCGAAGGGCCCGGTGGCGTGACCGACGGGGTCGACACGGCTGCCCTTCCCGTAGGCACCCTTGGACAGGATCGCGAGGCTGGGGCTGGAGAGCCGCAGCGGCAGCACGGGGTCGGGCTCGGCCGTGGTGATGCGGACGACCCGGTCACCGCCCGCCTCGGCGCTGAGGGTGACACCGGCGAGGGCGGCGGGCGCGGGCTCGGCGTCGGTGGCGTGCGTGAGGGACGCGGCCACGGCGGCGGGGGTCACTTCCCCACCGTCCTGGAAGGTGGCGTCGCGGAGGGTGAACTCCCAGGTCCTGTCCCCGTCCCGCCGCCAGGACTCGGCAAGCGCGGGCGCCGCGGACCCGTTGGCGTCCAGCGAGGTGAGCCCCTCGGTGACCCCGAGCCGGCTGAGCAGGGTGGCGTCGGCGCCGTACGGGGACAGGTTCTCGGCGGGCGGGAAGGCGAGGGCGACGCGGAGACGGGCGCCGTCGCCGTCGCCACCGTCACCGGACGCGGAGTCGTCGCCCCCTCCGGAGGCGAAGCAGCCGGCCATCAGCGGCACGAGCAGGAACGGGGCGAGCAGCCGGGGGCGGCGGTGGGAGCGCATGGTCCTCGGATCGATCAAGTCAGGTGCGGGCACCTGGATTTCGGGCGTCGGGTGTCGGGCGGGTGTGCGGCAGCGCACGGGGAGCCTACATGGAAACGATTTTCACGCCTACCTGGCCCCGCGCCATCCCGCCATGGGCACCTCGAAGTGCACGATCCCCTGCCCGCCCCCGGCATCCTCCCGCTCGTCGTGCACCACCTTGGCCAACGACCGCCAGAAGGGCTCAGCTCCGGTGACGGCGGGGTCGGTGTGCAGATAGACGGCCCGATACCCCCCGTCGGCGACGGCGAACGCCAGCAGCTCGTCGACGAGCCTCCGCGCCAGCCCGCGCCGACGATGCTCGGGCCGAACGTAGATCCGCCGCAGCTGCGCGGTCACTCCCGAGGGGAACCGCTCGGCGACGTGCGGGGGGTTCGGGGGGTGCACGGGCCCCCGGGAGTCGAGGGCCCCGGTGCCCACGACCTCGCCGTCGGCGGCGACAGCGACGAGGAGGGTGTGCCGGGCGGGGGTCAGATAGGCCCCGGCCGGGTCGATGACGTCGCCGTGCCAGCGGGGGACGTAGCCGGTGCGGAAATCCCGGTAGACGGTGTCGAGCATGACGGCTCGGGCGGGGGGCACGTCGGCGGAGGTGGCGGTCCTGATGGTGTAGTCGGTGGTGCGCACTTGCACATCATATGCAGTAGCGACTCGGTGCTGGTCAGGTAGGGGGACTGTGGCACAACGCGCCCCCCGTGGTCGCGCTTGCAGCGGCGCCCTCGCCCTTGACCCGGTTCCGGAAGCAACGCACCGGAGCTGAGGTTAAAAAAACTCAAGGGACCGGGTACATCTTCTTCACTGATCTACGGTGACGCCATGACGACGAATCCCCTTCCCCACCTCACTCCCACCGGCACCTGCTGGTGCGGCTGCGCCAAGAAGACCGGCCCCGGTTCCTTCTTCGCACCGGGCCACGACAAAGTGGCCGAGGCGGCCCTCCTCGCGGTCGAATACGGCTCGTCCGTGGCTCAGTTGCTGCACGGCCACGGGTACGGCCCCGGCCACTCGGTGAGCGCACGAGCCGTGTCCGAGGGAGCGTGGCGAAAATGCGGATCCTGTGACTACGTCGGCGCACCGGCGAGCATCGCCAACCACACGAAGAAGGCGCACTCGACCGCCGCCACCGCCGAGCAGGCCGGAGGAGCGACACGGTGACGGAAGACTGCACCAGCCAGCGCGCCGACCTCGAGAAGGCGGTACGTACGTTCGGCGGGCTCTGGGACACCGAGCGCGGACTCCGTGCCCTACGCGACACAGGACACGATGCCCATCCGAAGCACACCCGCAGGATCCTGCGGGACCTCGCGAGCGAAGGCCTATTAATGAAGGTGGAGGACTGGCCCGTCCGCTACAGAGTTGTACGGGCGGACTGAAGGGTGACACCTCCGACCACCGGAGAAACTGGTATCAGCGGCGACGTCCTGCAGGGACGGCAGCATTGGGCCTGCGTCTGTTGAAGACCCAGAGTCCCTGGGAGTGTGTGGCGCCCAGCACCCGGCCGTCGTCCAGGAGCCAGGGGTTGGCCTTCTGGAAGGGTGCGAAATTGTCGTTGGAGACGATCACTCCGCCGATCTCGTCCGCGATGCTGATCACCAGGGCGTCGCCACGGCCTTCCGTGCCCGCCGGGGGCTGCACCACGGTGCCGGCGGCGATCGCCTCCTCCACCAGCGGTCGTTCCTCCGGCACGACATCGTGCCGGAGGGTGGCATCGACGACGACATGGATGTCCCGTTCGGAGTTCTTGAACCGAAGCGACTTGATGGCGGCCTGCAGGGCCTGGAAGCTCGGTCGCCCGCCTGCGGAACGAGGCGGGCGGCCGTTCCACGCGAGATTCGAGCCGTCCACGACCAGGGCCGCAGCAGGTTTCCTGCCGGCCGTGACGGACTTGGGCAGCGAAGCAGGCGTCGGCCTGCTTGCCACTGCACTGCCGGCCCGCCCCTCGGCCCCGTGTGCCACCACCGGCTGTGGATGCGTCGGCCTGGGCGCCTCCCGCCCGGTCGTGCGCAGCGAGAAGAGCTTCTGCAACTCGTTCTTGATCTCCGGCGAGACGGCACTGTCACCGAAGACCCTCACCTCTCCGTCGAGGACGGGGTGCCCCGTCTTCTGGAGCGTGGCCTTCACCGTCAGCAGACCCTCCTTGCTGTAGGTGTACTCCAGGTCGAACGCGCCGTCCTCGGCCGCCCGCGAGTGCTGCGGCGGGTAGGTGAGGACGAGTTCGGTAAGTTTGACGTTGTCTGGGTGGTCGACGGGGCGGTCGGGGTCGCCTTCCCACACCTCGACGGTCAGTTTGGACACGCCGTCCCTGGACGGCTGGTAGGACTTCTTCCGCTGCTGCGGGAGGCGCTGGTTGCGATCGATCAGCGAGCTGAACTCTCGCTTTCCGTGCTGGTCCTTGGTGATGGTGCCCAGAGCGTGTGTGTTGACGACGCGGATGATGCTCTTCAGCTCTCCGTCCATGGCGGCCGCGCAGATCGCGGCGCCCTCGGCGACCGCCGTCATCGGGTGGCAGAGGTCCGCGCCGACGAGTTCGCAGTCCAACGCTTCCGCCACAGCGTCGCGCACGGCGGGGATCTGGCTGCTTCCGCCGATCATCAGCACGGCCTTGAGCTCGCTCGGATCGATACGCGCCTGGTCGAGGCACTCCTCGACCGGGTCCAGAGCCCGGCTGATGAGGTCCTGAATCGCGGCGGAGAACTCGTCTTGGCCGATCTCCACGGCGATGCCGTCCGGAGTCGTGATGCGCACGGACTCCTGGGTCGACAGGAGGATCTTGTTGCGCTCGATGTCGAGGGCGAACTGCCGCTGTTCGGACTCCGACCAGGTCCTGCGCGCGGGTGCCCGGTCGAGCACCATGCGGCGCAGTCGCGCGTCGATCTCCAGGCCGCCGAGCATGTTGACGCCACGGCTGGCCTTCTCGTCGAAGAATCCGTCGTCGTGCAACAGCAGGGTGGCGTCCATGGTTCCGCCGCCCCAGTCGAAGACGAGGAACTCTCCGTCCTCCTCCATGGTGTGCGCGTAGGCGATGGCGGCGGCCGTGGGCTCGTTGAGCAGTGTCTTGACGGCGATGCCCGCCGCCCGCGCCGCCTCGCGAGTACGGAAGCGAGCCGCTCCCGTGGCGTTCGCCGGCACGGTGATCACGGCCTCACCGATCTCCGTCGCGGCTTCTTCCTCGGCGGCGGTGGCCATCGAACGGAACACGCCGGCGGCAGCCGTAGTGGCGGCGAATCGCCGACCGCCGACCGTCACGAGTGGTTCGTCGCGCAGCAGCCGCTTGCACGCCTCGACGGCCTCCTCTGACCGCAGTTTGGCTTCCCAGCCGAACAAGGCCCCTGTGCGGAGGGAACTGGTGCCCACCACCGACGGGTAGAGCTTCTCGAAGCCGGGTCGCTCCCAGTCCGCATCAAGTCCCTGGCCACCGAGTTCAAGGATTTCGACGTACTCGCCGTTCCACTGGGCGGCAACCGAGTTGGTGGTGCCGAAGTCGATGCCGGTCGTCACTCTTCTTCCCCCACAAAGCTGTCACCCGCGGGAACCCTCCGCAGGTGCCCGGACAGCAGAACCTTGCCGGTCAATTCGTCCACGTAGGCCGGACGCAGGACTTCGAAGCGATCCCCCTCACCCTCCGTGACGACGAACTGCCCCTCCTCCTCCGGCTCGGTCACCCTGCGAAGACGCAATTGTCGCAAATGGTCTTCCAGGGAGCCGTTGACGAGCTCACCGCCATGGTCCGGCTGGGCCCACAGCAGTGCGTCGATCTCCGCGAGCCGCCCGGCGAACTGGGTACGCGTCCGGAACTCGTCCAAGACCGCTTTGCGCACAGCCACGTTGAGCCCGGTGGCCGGGACGGCGTCACCGACGGTCGCGGCCGCCAGAGCAGCGGGGATCCGTTCGACCACTCCCTGGATGAGCGTCTTGGCGTCGACGGGCTCCAGCACTGCGGGCGCTGTCCGGTCGTTCACGTCGGTGGACCGCTCGGCGTCGGTCGGCTCCGGCTCCACGGGCTTTTCCTGGACATCCACCGCAGCGGACTGCTCGGACAACTGTTGCCGCTTCGCCCTGCGGCGCATTAGTCCGCTGGGTTTGTGCGGCGCATCCGTGTGGTTGCTGCCCGGCTGTATCTGCCCACAGTGCGGGCAGGGGCGATGAGCACGCTCGTTCTTGGGGAGCTTGACTCTCTTCTCACCACGGCGTTCCGTGGTCTTCCTGTTCCCGGCCATGGACTGGTTGCGCCTCGCTCACCGTCGTGCGTTCTGTCGGAAAGGGCCGTCAACGGGTGGGACCGTGACGGTCGAGGTGGGGTGCGGTGCTGCGGAAGTCGTCGAGCAGTTCGACGGCCGCGAGCGCCCGGATGGACTCGAGGTCCGCGCCACTGGTGAGGGTGGTGCGGCGTGGCATCGGCTTCAGCGGCGGCACGAGTCGCCTGGGCACCGCGTTGGGCAACTCGTAGCGGGCGCGGTCGAGAGGCACCTGGAAGAAGACGTCGTATCCGGCCTCGTGCCGCTCGGCATCGTGGATGCGGCCCTCCGCCCGGTTGAGTCGGGCCTGCGCCGTCTGGTCGCCCTCGTGCTCGTACTGACGGAAGAGGTCTCGGCAGTGCCGTTCCCAGCCTTGCGCTCCATGGTCGAGACCGAGTTCGATGAAGGGGTTCGCCATCTCCCCCCGCTTGTTCTTCGTGGTGCCCCTCCAGGTGCGCACGTGCGCGAGGTTGCGTTCGGCGACGGGATCGCCGTTCACCGCTGCCTTCTGCGCGTAGGTCTCCGCGAGGGCCAGCTGTTCCCTCGCGACCCTGTCGTTCTCGACATCGGTCGAGGTGACGGCGGCGAGGTACGCGGCTACGGTGTACGCCTCGTCCATGAGGCCGGTGGGCAGTGACGGGCCGTTCGTCCGTTCCCTCACGAAGGAGTCGGCCTGGCGGCCGGCCTCTTCCAGATCGCCGGACATCAGCAGGTCGTACGCCCGGTTGAGCGCGACCAGCGCATAGAAGTCGCTGCGTCGCGGGTCGACGGGCGCGGTCGGCCGCCACAGTGCGGCCATCAGCTTCCACAGTCCTTCGTCGCGGACGGTGTCGCCGTCCCACTGCCCGACGAACGCACCGGACCTGAGGTCGCGCAACTCGATCTGCTGGGCGCGTGGCAGCGCCGCGTCCAGGGCGTCCAGGGACGGCAGCTGAAGATCCCTGACCACGTCGTACAACAGGTCCCAGACGTCCTCGGGTTCCTGCCGCACGATGGTCTCGTCCGCCAGGAACGCCCGTCGGCGCAGCATGCCGTGCCATCCGAGCCGCTCGGCCTCGTGCGGGTCGACCGACTTGGGGGCCAGGCGTGCGCGCAGATAGAGCGCTTCGTTACCGTCACGCGCCTGCCAGGGTTCGTCCTCGGCCATCAGACCACCGTGGTCCACGAGATCGTCGAGGACCGACAGCGGCGCCCAGGGAAGGACTTGGGCCAGGACCGCATTCGGTACGGGGATCGCGCCCCGGGTGGCGGCGGTGGCGAACAGGGAGAACGCGGGCCCGCCCGACACCGCACGGGACCTGGTGCCGACCAACTCGAGGCCGGGCGCGGTCGAGCACAGGATCCGGCACCGCTCCGATCCGGGCGCGTTGAGCCAGCGCACCTCGGCGGCCCACAGAACACGCAGGTGCCCGAGGACGTCTTCCGGCTTCAGAGCCGTGAGTCCCGCACGGACCGCAGGAAGCAGCGCCTCACGGTCGGGCGTCCCGGCGACAGCCCGGGTCAACGTGTCGCGTTGATCGTCCGTCAGTGCGGGCACCTCGACGATGTCACGCAGCATCGCCAGCACGGCCTCGACGGCCTCACCGCCGTTGACACCGAGCCAACGCCACTTCCGTTGCGCGAAGCCGTTCGCTCCGGCGGGCTCGCGGCCGCGGCGCTCCCGCGCTCTCGCCAGGCGCTCCTTCTCGGCGGCTATCGCCGCTCGGCGGGCGGCGACCGGGTCCGTCATGTCGTACACGCCGACAGAGTAGCCGCGCACAGAAACTTCACCTACCCCTCCCCCGGAATCCATATCCGCAGGTGGCCTGCCCGCCAAGGCCGCGTGTCACCCAGGGCGGGCCCTGCCTGCCTTAGCCGACCCGCTTCCACTCCTGGCACCGGTTGGTCTTGAAGTACTCGCCCTTGTTGAGGGTCACCCGGCCGGTGCCCTCAAGGTTGTTGTTGGCGATGATCGAGCCGAACTCGCCGCTGGCGTCCTTAGCCCGCTCCCAGTAGCAGCCCCACTCGTCCTCGGGCCCAGCCGTCTTGTACGTGCCGGCCTTGATGTCCTCGCCGACGAGATACTCGCCGTCTCCCGAGAAGGTGGTCGCCGGCCCCGGCTCCTTCGTCTTCTTCGGCTTGGCGGTCACCGTCTCCGTCACGGTCTCGGTCACCGTGGGCGCGGGTTCGGCCTCGGCGGCCGGTGCCGTCTCCGTGACCGTGGTCGTCGGGCGAGGGCCGGCCTTCGTGTCTGCGGCTGCCTCGGCCTCGCTGCCCGTGTCACCGCTCGCGCCCATGCCGACTCCGACGAGCAGGGAGACGAGGGCGACGGCGCCGTACTTCAGCCACGCCCGGTTGCGGGAGTTGGGCTGCACGACCGGGGTGTGCGGTGGCATCGACGGGAAGTGTGGCCGTCCGCCGCCGTACGGTCCGATGGTCGGCTGAGTCGTGGGGCCGCTGTCGGGCCCGAGGCCCGGGTTGGGCTTGTGGTCATTCATGTCTCGCTCCGTTTCCTCTGCGCACAGGCGGGTCGTCGTGCCGCACCGGCGCTCTGAGGTTCGTGCTGTCGGTTCCGCTCGCAGGCAGCGGCCGGGGTGAGGCGTCGATGCGGCTCAGAGACCGCGGATCTGGCGCCCCGCCTCAGTGGCCGGGTAGAGGATCGCGTCGGCGACGCGACCGCCGGAGTCCTTGACCCCGCCGCTGAAGTTGAGGCGGCCGGAGGTCCCGGTCTTGGCGGCGACGCCGTCCCAGTACTTCGCCTCGCGCTCCCAGCGGATGCCGTCGAGGAGCCGGAGCAGGTCGTCCATGCGGAACACGGCCCCCGACTCGCTCCAGGGCATGGTGGGGTGCACGGCGATGCCGAGCCCCGCGAGGACTGCGGGCGCGGTGATGGCGCCGCGCTCCGCGAACTCGCGGGCGTGACGGACGATCAAGTCGCCGAGGATGGGTACGACTGCGGCCTCCACCTGCTCGGGGCGGGCGCCCGCCGGCAACTCGTCCTCGTGCACGGACTCGGCGGAACGTGCGAGCCCGCCCCGCCCGTAGAGGGTGGTGACGACGAGTGCACGCAACGCGGAGAGGGTGACGACCTCACGGTCACCGGTGGACAGCTGCCGCTTGCTGACGTTCACGAGCCGGGCGAACGGCACCCGCTGACCCGCGACGTCGATCCGTACGGAGTCGGCGACCAGATGGGCGAGGCGGGTACCGAAGTCCCGCTGGTCCATGGACATGGCGAGGTTCTTCGCCACGGCGACACCCTGCACGTTGCGGTCGTAGAAGATCTGCCGCGCGTCCGCCGGGGCCAGGTCGACGTACAGCTCGAAGGGGATGCGCACGCGCGAGAGCTGCGGATACGTCAGTCCGTACGCCTCCGGGTCGTCGTAGAGGTCGTGCCAGGCCGTGGTCTGGGTCTCGCCGTCGATGGCGACGACCATCGTGCCCGGGGCGACGGTCAAGGTACGCAGACCGGTACCGAAAACGAGTTCCTCGCTGAGCGCGGCGAGCGGTCCAGCGTGCCACAGGGTGATCGGCGGCGTCGACCAGGCGGCTCCGAGCTCGCCCTTGATACCGGCGGCGATGTACTCGGCGTACGGACGGACGTTCTTGCCCTTCTGCGAGGACTTCAGCGTGCGCTGCACGGTGGCGCGCAGCTCGGCGTGCCGACGCACCAGGCCCGACGCCGCCTTTAGCTTGCGCGGATCCTCCTCGGCGCGGGGCGAGGGCACCAGCTGGACGAGTGCGGGCACCGCCATCGTCCCCACGACGGCGTCGTCGCGGAACGGCATGACGGTGAGCTGGGTGCCCTCGACGACGGCGGTCGGCATGGTCAGGCGCATGGGTCTCCCCCTGAGGCGATGCCTGCACGGCATCTGGAGCGGTCGAGCGGTCTGGTAGGCGCGGCGGTATCGACACCGTCCGCGCCGGAAGCATGACCAGATAAGCAGTACAGCGAAAGCGATGTCAATCACACATGCGGGCTTGACGCGTGCTGTAGGTTGTTGACTGTCAGCTACCGAGAGGTCCAGGAACCGCCATGCCCCAGCAGCCCACCGCGCAGGTGACGGCAGCCGAGATTTCCCGCATCGCCGGAGTCACGCGCGCCACCGTCAGCAACTGGCGCCGCCGGCACGACGACTTCCCCGAGCCCTCCGGAGGTACGGAGAGCAGCCCGCTGTACGACCTGGAGGCGGTGCGCGCGTGGCTGGCCGCGCGCGGCCACGCCTCCGCCGCGAGTCCGGCGGAGGAACTCCGGACGATGCTCCGCCTGCACGGACGTACCGGCAGCGGCGCCACGGGCGACTCCGCCGAGCTACTGCTCCTCGTTCTCGCAGCAGCCCGCCGCTCCCCCGCCGAGCTGGCGGCGACCGCCGGCCTGTCCGACGCGGACCTCGCTTCCGAGGCCGAGCGCGACAGAGCGGCCGTCGCCGAGGCCGTCCCGGGATCGGGTGACGGGGCCGTCCGCTTCACGGCCAAGGACGCCCCGGTTCTCCGCGCGCTGTACGCGTGTGTACGCGAGTCAGGCGGCCAGGCCACACTGGGCGTCCTCGCGGAGTGGGAGTTGGAGGACAGTGCGGCGAGTGGCGCCTACCGAACGCCCGGGCCGCTCGCGGACCTCATCGCCCAACTGCTCCCCGGGACTCCGTCCAGCGTCCTCGACCCGACCTGCGGCAGCGGTTCCCTCCTCGCGGCGGCCTCCCGGCACGGCGCTCGCGCGTTGTACGGCCAGGACGTGTTGCCCGTTCAGGCCCGCCGCAGCGCCGTCAGCCTAGTGCTGACCGCACCGGATGCCACGGTCACCGTCCGAGCCGGGGACAGCCTCCGCGCGGACGCCTTCCCGGACCTGCTCGCCGACGCCGTACTGTCCAACCCGCCCTACGGCATCCGGGACTGGGGACACGACGAACTGGCCTACGACCCGCGCTGGGCGTACGGCGTCCCGGCCCGCGCGGAGTCGGAACTGGCCTGGGTACAGCACGCGCTCGCCCACCTGGTGCCGGGCGGCTACGCGGTCCTGCTGCTGCCCCCGGCCACGGCCGGGCGAGCGTCAGGGCGGCGCGTACGCGCGGAACTCGTACGCAGCGGAGCCCTGCGCGCGGTGATCGCGTTGCCGGTCGGCGCGTCGGTGCCGCTGCACGTGGGCCTTCAGGTGTGGGTGTTGCGGCGCCCCGAGCCGGGGGGCGCGGCGCGCAAGTCCGTGCTGTTCGTGGACACGGCGGCGGAGACGCCGACGACGGCGACCGGGCGCGGTGCGGCGACAGCGCTGTCGCGGACGCGGGGTACCGGCCGGTCGACGTCCGTGGACTGGGCGGCGGTAACAGCGCGGGCGCTGGAGGCGTGGGAGGCGTTCACGGCGGACCCGGACGCCTTCGAGGGCGAGCCGGGTGTCGCTCACGCGGTCGGCGTGGTGGACCTGTTGGACGACGTGGTGGACCTGACCCCCGCGCGGCTGGTGCGGGCGTCACGGGCGGAGGTCGATCCGGCGAAGCTGTCGACCGAGGTGGATGCCACGCGCCAGGACCTGGTGAAGGCCGCGAAGGCCCTCGCGCGGACCGCCGGTCGCGAAGGGTGGAGCGCCGCGGGCGCCGACGCCCGGGAGTGGCGGACGGCGACGGCCTCTGACCTCTCGCGGGGTGGAGCACTCACTCTGCTTCGCCCGGTACCGGACAGCGCACGCACACGGGCACACGCCGTAAGCGGTGAGAGCGGGCCCCAGGGGGCGCGGGCGGTACTCACCGGCTCGGACATCGCGACCGGGTCGGGGCCCACGGGAGAGCCGACGGAGCTGTACGACGACACGTCGCCCGTGATCGCCGTGGGGGACGTCCTCGTGCGGGCGGTCGCGAGCGCGGACGGCGCCATGGCCCGAGTCGCGGGCGAGGGAGACGCCGGCGCTCTGCCCGGCCCGCACGTCCACCTCTTTCGCCCCGACCCGGCACGCTTGGACGCCTGGTTCCTCGCCGGGTTCCTGGGGGCGGAGGAGAACATCGCGGGCGCGTCGACGGGCAGCACGACCCTTACCGTCAACCCGGGCCGACTGCGCGTGCCCCTGCTGCCACTGGAGGAGCAGCGGCGGTACGGGGAGGCGTTCCGGCACGTGCACGGACTCCGTGCGGAGGCTCAGCGGGCGACGCGGCTGGCGGAGGAGACGGCACGATTGCTGGTAAGCGGACTCACGGGCGGACAGTTGCTGCCAACGCCGGGAGACGGCTGAGTCAGGCGGCCGGAGGTACGCGGCCTGGTGGCGATTCGTCCCATTCGGCACGCAGGCCTTCACACATAGACCACAATTGGCAGACCGCTCCAGCGACCGCTCAACGCGGCTCGGCTCGGGCGGTGGGGTTGGGAAATTTCGGAAGGAATCCGGGGATCCAGTTGAACAGCAGCAAGCACACGGAGTTGGCGAACCACGCGTGGTCCGTCGCCGACCTCCTGCGGGGGGACTACAAGCAGTCCGACTACGGCAAGGTCATCCTGCCGTTCACGGTGCTGCGGCGACTGGAGTGCGTGCTGGCGCCGACCCGCGAGAAGGTCGCGGAGATCGCGGAACAGCACAAGGACAGCGGCATCGACCCGGACCGCTTCCTGCGACGGGCCTCGGGCCACTCCTTCTACAACAGGTCCCGCCTGACGTTGAAGAAGATCGCGGAAGATCCGCAGAGCGCGGCGATGAACCTCCAGGTGTACGTGGGGGCCTTCTCGGACAACGCGCAGGGCGTGCTGGAGCGCTTCGAGTTCGCCCAGCAGATCAAGCGGCTCGACAGCGCCGGACTCCTCTACAAGGTCATCGGCAAGTTCACGGACCTGGACCTGCGTCCCGAGGTCGTGCCCAACCACAACATGGGCTACATCTTCGAGGAACTGATCCGCCGCTTCGCCGAGCAGTCCAACGAGACGGCCGGTGAGCACTTCACGCCCCGCGAGGTCATCCAACTCATGGTGCGGCTGCTGGTCGCCCCGGACGGCGACGCGCTCCAGCTTCCGGGCGCGGTGCGTACGGTCCTCGACCCGGCGTGTGGCACGGGCGGCATGCTCTCGGCGATGGACGACCTGATCACCGAGTTCAACAAGGACGCCACGGTGGAGGTGTACGGGCAGGAACTGAACCCCGAGTCGTGGGCGATCTGCCGGTCCGACCTCATGATCAAGGGCCAGGATCCGGAGAACATCGCTTTCGGCAATTCCTTCTCCGACGACGGCCACGCCCGCAAGACCTTCGACTACATGCTGGCCAACCCCCCGTTCGGGGTGGAGTGGAAGAAGGTCAAGGACGAGGTCGAGCACGAGCACAAGGCGCTGGGCGAGGCCGGCCGCTTCGGTGCGGGTCTCCCGCGTATCAACGACGGCTCTCTGCTGTTCCTCCAGCACATGATCTCCAAGATGAAGCCGGTGGATGTGAACGGCGGAGGCGGATCGCGTCTGGCGATCGTCTTCAACGGCTCGCCGCTGTTCACGGGTGCGGCCGGCTCGGGTGAGTCGGAGATCCGCCGCTGGATCCTGGAGAACGACTGGCTGGAGGGCATCGTCGCCCTGCCGGACCAGCTCTTCTACAACACCGGCATCTCGACGTACTTCTGGATCCTGACGAACAGGAAGAGCCCGGACCACAAGGGCAAGGTCGTACTGCTGGACGCGCGCGACCAGTGGCAGAAGATGCGGAAGTCGCTCGGCGACAAGCGCAAGCAGCTGGGCTCGGACCACATCGCGACGGTGGTCAAACTGTACGGCGAGGCGCTGGCCGCGGCGGACAACACGGAGCACCCGCTGCACGACAAGGTGAAGGTCTTCCGCAACGAGGACTTCGGCTACCAGCGCATCACGGTGGAACGCCCGCTGAAGCTGCGCTTCGAGGTGACGGAGGAGACCCTGGCGGCACTGGAGGCGTCCAAACCGATCCAGAAGCTGCCGCAGGCCGCGGCTCTCGCGGACGCCTTCAAATCCCTGATGGACACAAGCTGGGACACGAAGCAGGAGGCTTGGCTCGCCCTGAAGGACGCGGTGGTGCAGGCCGGCGGGACGTGGCCGACGGGGGCACCGTTCAATAAGGCGCTGCGTGAGGTTGTCGGGGTACGGGACCTGGAGGGCGAGGTACAGCTCGTCAAGGGCGAGCCCGAACCGGACTCGGAGCTGCGGGACTACGAGAACGTGCCGCTGGGTGAGGATGTCGAGGAGTACCTGGCGCGGGAGGTCCACCCGTATGCGCCGGATGCGTGGGTTGACCACAGCAAGACGAAGATCGGGTACGAGATTCCGTTCACGCGGCACTTCTATGTGTACGAACCACCACGGCCGTTGGCCGAGATCGATGCCGAGTTGAAAGCTCTTCAGGAAGAGATTCAGGGAATTTTGGGAGGGGTGACAGAATGAGCACTGTCCTAGGCATTGCACTTCCCCCGCAATGGTCAGCCACTCGCCTGAAGCACGTAACCGCAGCACTCAACCGCGGCTCGGCACCTAACTACGCCGATGCAGGACCTGTGCGGGCGGTCAGCCAGGCCTCGAATCAACCCGGTGGAATCAACTGGGAACGTACACGCTTTCACGACTTCCATGGAATCCCATCCACCCTGAAGGGCCATCTGCACCCAGACGACCTCCTTATCAACTCGACTGGAACGGGCACCCTTGGTCGCGTCGGATACTTCACAGGATCGCCGGATGGTCTGCCCTGTATGGCTGACAGTCACGTAACACTTGCCCGCACTAGACGCGAGCAATTGAATCCTCGATACGCCTACTACTGGCTCACTTCGAAGCCCTTCCAGGAGTACGTCTATTCCGCGCTGGTCGTAGGGGCCACCAATCAGATCGAGCTAAACCGGGATCGACTCGCAGACGCGCCAGTTCCACTGCCGCAATTGTCGGAGCAACTCCGCATCGCTGAATTTCTCGACATCGAGACCGCGAAAATCGACCATTATGTGAGCCTATACACGAAACTACAATGCAAGCTACGCGAGAAACACCAGAGCATCACCGAGTCTCTCCTGTTGCACGGCAACGAAACTGAGAGCGTACCGCCATCCAGTGGCGGCGCCCCGTTCCCCTCGAGTTTCCACATCGGCAGACTCAAGCACGCGGCGACGCGGATTGACGTCGGCATTGCCGAAGCAGCAACTCACGCCTACGCAACAACGGGCTCACCGCTGATTCGGTCGATGAACATTCGACCGAATCGCCTGGAGTTGGACGACCTCCTTTACATCGAACCCTGGTTCGCCGAACGAAATAAGTCGAAATATGTGCGGGCTGGCGACATCCTCACCGTAAGAACGGGCAATGCAGGCATTAGTGCAGTGGTTCCACAAAAAATGGATCGCTCGCAAACCTTCACCCAGCTAATCACGACACCAAAGGAGGGATTTTCGGCCGAATACTTCTGCCAATTTCTCAATTCCAGGGTCGGCCGAGAATATTTCAAGCTCGTGAGCTGGGGAAGTGCACAGCCAAATATTAGCGTCCCACTCTTGGCGAACACACCTGTCCCGATCCCACAGGTTCACATCCAGGAAGCAATCGCCTCGCGGATAAACCAAAACCAGGCGACTTTCGACGACTTGGACACCAAGATCTCTACAGCCTGTGAGCTTGCCGCAGAACGCCGTCAAACCCTAATCACCGCCGCCGTAACGGGCCAGTTCGACGTATCCGCCGCCAGCGGGCGCAACGTGACCGAAGGAGTCTCCGCATGAGCCCCGTGCACGACGAGTCGTCCTTCGGGGCTGCCATCGTTGCCGCCCTCTGCGAGCGGGGGTGGCGGGAGGCAAACCCGGAGGACTACCAAACCGACCTCGGCCTGGACACCAACGAGTTGTTCACCTTCATCGGGGCCACACAGTCTGATGAGTGGTACGAACTGCTCGCCGTCTATGGCAACGACACCAACGAGGCCCAGCGCGGTTTCACTCAACGCCTCGACCGGGCCATCGCCGAGGACGGGCTGCTCCACGTCCTCCGGAACGGCGTGAAGGACCGCGGAGTCCGCCTCCGGGTCGCCTACTTCAAGCCCAACCTCATCTCCGCCGACTCCGTACTCAACGGCTACCGGGCCAACCGCCTCACCGTCGTCCGCGAACTGCCCTACGCCACCAAGCAGGCCGACTGGGGTCATCGGCTCGACCTGACCCTGTTCCTCAACGGCATCCCCGTCGCCACCGCCGAGTTGAAGAACCCGCTCACCGGGCAGGGCGTCGAGCAAGCCAAGGAGCAGTACCGGACGGACCGGGACCCGACCGAGCTGATCTTCACGCGGCGTGTCATCGCCAACTTCGCCGTCGACCCGGACCTGGTCTTCGTCACCACGCAGCTGCGCGGCAAAAGCACCCAGTTCCTGCCGTTCAACACCGGCTCGAACGGCCCCGGCCAGCCCGGCGGCGCCGGCAACCCGGCGCCCATGGAGCACGGCAAGTACGCCACCTCCTACCTCTGGGAAGAGGTCTGGCAGCGGGACAACTGGCTCGACCTCCTCCAGCGCTACGTGCACCAGCAGAAGGAGAAGACGCCCGGCGGCGGTGTCACCAAGAAGACGATCTTCCCCCGGTTCCACCAGTGGGACGTGGTCCGGAAGCTCACCGCGCACGCCTCCGTCCACGGCGCCGGCCAGAACTACCTGGTCATGGCCTCCGCCGGTTCCGGCAAGTCGAACACCATCGGCTGGCTGGCCCACCGCCTCAGCGACCTGCACGCACGCATGGACCCGGCTGTTCTCCCACCCGACGCCCTGGCTGAGGGTCGCATCAAGCCCGGCGAACCCGTCTTCGACAAGGTCATCGTCATCACGGACCGACGCAACCTGGACGCCCAGCTCCGGGAGACCGTCGGCAGCTTCAGCCAGACCGACGGCCTGGTCGTCAAGGTCGACGAGAAGCACGGCGCGAAGAGCGAACAGCTCGCCCGCGCCCTCTCCCGGGACTCCGGGAAGATCGTCACCGTTACCCTGCACTCGTTCCCGGCCCTGCTGGACTACATCAAGCGCAATCCCACCGAGATCAAGGGCACCCGTTTCGCGATCATCGTCGACGAGGCACACTCGTCGCAGTCCGGCGACGCCGCCACCGCCGTGAAGTCCGCCCTGCGTGACCTCGGCCTGGACTCCGACTCGGACGACGAGGGCGCGACCACGGTCACCGTGGACGACAAGCTGAAGGCGAAGGCGGTCGAGCGCTCGCACGCCGCCAACCTCTCCTACTTCGCCTTCACCGCCACGCCCAAATCCAAGACCCTCGAACTCTTCGGCACGGAAGGTGTGGAGAACGGCAAGACCGTCTACCGGCCCTTCCACACCTACTCCATGCGCCAGGCCATCGAGGAAGGCTTCATCCTCGACCCACTGCGCAACTACGTCACGTACAACACGTACTGGAAGCTCGCGAACCTCAACCGCGACGAGAAGGAGGTCGACCCCTCCAAGGCGAACAGCCTGCTCGCCCGGTTCGCGCTCATGCACGAGCACACGGTGTCCCAGCACGCCCAGGTGATCGTCGAGCACTTCGTCGCCCACACCCGCGGCCGGCTCGGCGGCCGGGCCAAGGCCATGGTGGTCACGGCTTCCCGCCACTCCGCCGTGCAGATGGCCCGTGCCATCAAGAGCTACATCGCCGACCGCGACTACGACACCAAGTACCCGGACCTCGGTGTCCTGGTCGCGATCTCCGGCTCCCTCACCATCGACGGTGAAGAGACCACCGAGGTGAAGGAGAACGGCGGTCTGTCCGAGAGCGCACTGCCCAAGGCCTTCGCCTACACGCGCGCCGACGACAAGGCCGTGAAGGCCGGCGGCAAGGGACAGCAGGAGTATCGGATCCTGGTCGTCGCCGAGAAGTACCAGACCGGCTTCGACCAGCCGCTCCTCACGACGATGTACGTCAACAAGACGCTGACCGGCATCGCCGCGGTGCAGACCCTCTCCCGCCTCAACCGCACCGCCGAGCGCAAGACCCAGGCCGACCTGGCCGTCCTGGACTTCGTCAACGAGGCCGAGGACATCCAGGACGCCTTCCGCCCGTATTTCGAGGAGGCGCACACCCTGCCCTCCGACCCGAACCTCCTCTACACGGCCCAGAGCCGCGTCATGTCCGCGCCGATCATCTCGGAGCAGGACATGGACGAGTTCGTCGCCGCGTACTTCGAGGCGCAGGAGAAGGCGGGCGGCTCCCAGTCCAAGTGGGAGAAGCTGCACGCCGAGCTGTACCGGCTCCTCTCCCCCGCCGTCACTCGCTTCACCGCCCTCCTGGAGAGCGAGGAGGAGGACGACGTCGAGACGGCAGAGGAGTTCCGGGCCAACCTCAACGACTACGTCCGCAAGTACGGCTTCCTCGCGCAGATCGTGCCGTACCGCGACGCCGAGTTGGAGCGCCTGTACCTCTACGGACGTTACCTGCTCAACCGTCTTCCCCGCCTCGCCGACGGCGGAGTCGACATAGGTGAGGTCGACCTCAGCCATCTGCGCGTCGAGAAGACCGGCGAGCACGACGTGTCCCTCAACCCCGAGGGTGCCGCCGAGCTCAAGGGCTTCGGTGACGGGGTCGGTGGTGCCACGGACGCCGAGAAGTCACTGCTGTCGGCGCTGATCGAGAAGTTCAACGCCAAGTTCGGCACGGAGTTCACCGAGGAGGACGTCCTCCCGGCCTTCAACGCGACGAAGGACGACCCGAAGGTCCGCGCCGCCGCCGTCGTCAACGACGAAGAGAACTTCGGCATCGTCTTCGACAAGAAGTTCGAGGAGAACATGATGGACCATGTCTCCACGATCGACACGCTCGGGAAGCGGTACTTCGGTACCGACCGGGACTTCAAGTCCAACCTCGACCGCAGCGCGCGTCGTGCCGCCTGGCGGATGATCCGTCGGGAGGAAGGGCTGGACGACATCTGACGCGATCGGGGCGCGGTGCGCACCTCGCGCATCGCGCCCCGCCGGTCTTCGATCAGTTCAGCGCCCTGCGGTCATCCGCACGAACCCGTCCCAGGCCTCAGAGCCGAAGGCGATCCTGGCTACTGCGGGTCGCTTCGAGTCCCTGACGAGAATGGCTCCGGAGACTGCGGCGACCTCGACGCATTCACCACCGTTGCCCGTGCTGTAGCTGCTCTTGGTCCAAGCGGCCTCGGGCACAGCCGCCTTGCTGTGCTGCACGCTCATGTGTCTCCCATCAGTTGCTCAATGAACGACACTGACTCGCTCGGTGTCAGCGCCTGTGATCGGAGGATGCCATAGCGCGCTTCCAGCGTGCGCACGTATGCAGCGTCGGTGTAGAGGCGACTGTGGTCCTGTACCTCCGCGTAGGCAAGGCGCTTTCCGTTGTCGGTGTCGATCAGCGAGAAGGGGCCGCCCAATGCCGCGTTGTCCTCTCGGTCGATCGGCATGACTTGCACCTCGACGTTCCTCGACTGGCCCGTGAGGAGGACTTGCTCCAGCGCCTCACGCATGACCTTCCGACCGCCGATCGGCCTGCGCAGCACCGCTTCTTCGATCACAAAGCTCATCAACGGAGCAGGGCGCCGACGGAAGATCTCCTGCCGCACCATACGCGCCTCGAGCCGCTGTTCGATCACGTCGTCCTCCAGCAGCGGCCGCTGCATGTGGAATACGGCTCGGGCGTAGTCCTCCGTCTGCAACAGACCCGGCACTGCGTACAGGGCGTACACGTTCAACGCTGTCGCTCTCGCCTCGAGCCGAGCCATGTCCCGGAAGAACGCCGGATACTGAGCCCGCCCCACCTCCTCCTTCAGCGCCGTGAGCACACCCCCCGCCCCCAACACCTCATCCGCCTTCTCGATGAACCGAGCCTGCGGAATACGCCGCCCCTGCTCGATGGACGCCACCGTGTCCGCCGAGTAGCCGAGCCTCTTGCCGAACTCGGCCCGCTCCAGTCCCGCCCGCACGCGCAGCAGCTTCAGCTGCCGTCCGAACGCGGTCACCACGCCCGTCCCCGGCTCTTCCTCCGGCCGCTGCTGCCGCTGCGCCGCCGACTCCTCGTCCCTCACGGTCACCGCCCCGCCTCCTGTCCTCTCCCCGCGTACCACCACGTACAGCGCCCGCGTCCGCTCCGTACGACGACCCGACGTCAGCGCGTCACCACTGGTCACGCTAGGCCACGAAGCGCCACCGTGAGTGCATGACCGCAACACAACCACCCCTGACGGTGCACAGGTTCGCGATGTGCTTCAGCTCCACCCCGCGGGGCGCCCGCCTGGCCCGGCGCCTGTGCGCGCACCGTCTGGACGCCTGGGGGATTCCGTACGGCACCGACGTGCACGACGTCGTCACGCTCATCGCGTCGGAGCTGTGCGCGAACGCCGTACGGCACGGGCACGTCGCCGGCCGGGACTTCCACCTCTCGCTCACTGCCCACCCGGCCACCGGCACCGTACGCATCGAGGTGACCGACACGCGGGGCGAGCGTCTCCCCCGCCTCCCCGCCGACGTACCGGAGGACAGCGACGGCGGGCGCGGACTGCTGCTCGTCGAGGCGCTCGCCGACCGCTGGGGATGCTCGCCCCGTGCCGAGGGCGGCCCCGGCAAGACCGTGTGGGCGGAGTGCGCCGCGCCCGGCCTGACCTGATCGTGTAGCTCCCCGGCGACCTGGCTGGACGCACGGAACCCCCGCCCGCGAAACTGACCCCTTCGGACACTCGACGGGGCGGGAGCGGGGACCAGGTGCCGGACGTACGACGGGTCGCGGGGCGTTACGAACTGCTGGAGCAGTTCGACAACGGGGGCATGGGGGACGTCTGGCGCGGTTACGACGCCGTACTGGACCGGCCGGTCGCCGTGAAGCTGATCCGCCCGCAGGCCGTGACGTCACCGCACCTGGCGGAGGAGTTCGAGAAGCGGTTCCGGCGCGAGGCACGGGTCACCGCCCGGATCCAGCACCCGGGTGTACCGCAGGTGTACGACGCGGTGCTGGACGAGTCGTACGAGCAGCTGTTCCTGGTGATGGAGCTGGTCGACGGCGTCCCACTCACCGCGTACGTGCACCCGGACCACCCGCTCCCCGTCAGCTGGGCGGTGGCCGTGGCGGCGCAGGTGGCGACCGTCCTCTCGTACGCGCACGACGTACCCGTCGTCCACCGTGACCTGAAGCCGGGCAACATCCTCGTCGCCCGGGACGGCACGGTGAAGGTGCTGGACTTCGGCATCGCGGCGATCCTCCAGACGGACGTCACCAAGCTGACCGCGACGGGCAGCCCGATCGGCACGCACCAGTACATGGCGCCGGAGCAGGTGCGTGGCGCGCGGGTCACGCCGCGCACCGATCTGTACGCCCTGGGGTGCGTGCTGCACGAACTGCTCTGCGGACGGACGTTGTTCAGCGGGGACAGCGAGTGGCAGCTGATGACCCAGCACGTCAACGCGACCCCGACCCCGCTGCGGCAACTGCGCGACGACGTACCGGCGGGCCTGGAGGAGCTCGTTCTGCATCTGCTCCTCAAGGCACCCGAGGCGCGTCCGGCGGACGTGCAGGAGGTGTACGAGCGGTTGCGGCCCTTCCTGCCGGGGCCTGGCGATGAGTCCGCGCCGGAGGAGGCAGGGCCCGCTGGGGCGCCCGACCCGACGGGAATCTTCCGTCGGCCGTACGCGCCCCGCTCGCGCGCCGGTGCCGCGGGCGGCGCGCAGGCCGCCGCCCCCGTCGCCGGCCCGGACGCCCCGCCCGTCGTGCCCGCGGCCGAGCGGGAGGCGTTGCGGGAGCAGATCCGCGAGGTCCACGCGCACTACGTGGCCCTGATGGAGGAGGAACGGTACGCACAGGCCGCCGACGTGGTGGGTGAGCTGATCGAGCCGGCCGCACGGTCCCTCGGCTCGGAGAGCAGGGCGGTGCTGCGGCTGCGTTCGTGGCAGGCGGTCAGCCGGCAGTTGGCCGGTGACCACCGGGCCGCGTTGCCGGAGTTCGAAGCGCTGGCCGACGCCTACGGACGGGTGAGTGGGACGAACAGCGAAGAGGCACTGTGGTGCCGGGCTCAGGCGGCGCGCTGTCGCGGCAAACTCGGCCAGGTGACCGAGGCGCTGGACGGGCTGAACGGCGTCCTCGAGACCGTCCGCGCCATCGACGGAGACGTCAGCGAGAACGCGGTGGAGCTTCGCCACGACATCGGCATGCTGCTCCTCGCGCAGCAGCGTGCTGCCGAGGCCTTCGGCGTCCTGGAGCCCCTGCACCAGGATCTGTGCGTGGTGTTCGGCCCCAACCACGAGCTGACCGCCGAGGTGGCCGAGACTCTGGCGGTTATCCATCTCGATCTCGACGAGGACGACGGCGAGGGTACCGGTCCGTCGGCCTGACCTGGCCTTTGCCCGTACCGCAGGTCGGCCGGGGCACTAGGATCTCCGCATGCCGCAGCTCGCCTTCGACATCGGTTTCTTCGCCGAGCTTCCCAAGCTCCAGCCCCCGGTCAGGAAGGGCGTCCTCGACGCCTGGGAGAAGTTCAACCGGCTCACTCTCGACCAGCTCTTCAAGGATCAGGGGCTGAAGCTGGAGAGCCTCGTGAAGGCGAAGGACAAGCAGATCCGGACGATCCGCATCGACCAGTTCTGGCGCGGTGTGGTGCTCGCGCCGCCCACTGGGGACACGTTCGTCCTGCTGCGGGTGATGCAGCACGACAAGGCCATCGCCTGGGCGATGAAGCAGAAGTCCAGCATCAACGAGGTGACGCGGGCCGTCGAGATCCGGGACGCGGCGACCCTCGACGAAATCACGCCCGCCTACGAACGGGTCGCGGACCACTCGTCGAAGGTTCGGCTGTTCGCGAAGTTCTCCGACGGGGACCTGAAGGCGCTGGGCATCGATGACGAGACGCTCCGGCAGGCGCGGTCGCTCGTCGACCAGGAACAGCTGGACGTCTTCGCGCCGCTGCTGCCGCAGGACCAGCGGGAGGTGCTGCAGTACCTCGCCTCGGGCTGCACGGTGGAGGAGGTCTGGCAGGACATCGTGGCCCCGGCGCTGCACGCGTCCACGAAGCCGGTGGACACGCGGGACTACGAGACCGCGATCCAGCACACCCGGGCACGGATCGCTCTGGTGACGGCTCCCGAGGAGCTGCGGGACATCCTGGAGAAGCCCTTCGCCGCTTGGCGGGTCTTCTTGCACCCTTCGCAGCGGAAGGTGGCCTACCGGGCGTCCTACTCCGGCCCCGCGCAGGTCACGGGCGGCCCGGGGACGGGCAAGACCGTGGTCGCGCTGCACCGGGTCAAGCATCTGCTCGGGTATCTGCGGGACGGCGACCGCATCCTGCTCACGACGTACACCAACGCGCTCGTCAACGCCCTCCGTTCGGGTCTGGAGTCCCTGGTGGAGGATCCTGAGCTGCGCGAGCGGGTCGACATCTCGACCGTGGACGGCTTCGCGGGCCGGGTCGTCGCGGAGGCTCCGGGCGCGGTGACGCTGCGGCCGCTGATGAGCAACGAGGAGGTCAGCCGCTGGGGCAGGGCCGCCAAGGCGACGGGCTTCACGGGCAGCGCGCAGTTCCTGGCGCAGGAGTACCGGCATGTCGTCCTGGCCCAGGGCATCGGAAGCCTGGCCGAGTACGAGGCGGCTGACCGGCGGGGCCGGGGCAGCAGGCTGACGGCGGCCGAACGGCCGCTGGTGTGGAAGACCGTGGAACGGTTCACGGCCGGTCTCGCGGCGGACGGGTGCCGGACCTGGCTGCAGACGTGCGTGGAGGCGGCGGGGCTGTTGGAGGCGAAGGGGCCGCCGTACCGGCATGTGGTGGTGGACGAGGCGCAGGACCTGCATCCGGCGCAGTGGCGGCTGCTGCGCGCGGCCGTTCCGGCCCGCCCCGACGACTTGTTCATCGCGGGCGACCCGCATCAGCGCATCTACGACTCGAAGGTGTCGCTCAAGTCCCTCGGCATCAGGGTGACGGGGCGGTCGGTGAAACTGCGGAAGAACTACCGCAGTACGCAGGAGATCCTGCGCTGGTCCACGGCCCTGCTGATCGGCCGGCCGATCGCCCAGTTCGAGGACGAGGGCCGCAACGAGACCTTGCTCGGCTACCGCTCCGCTCTCCACGGCGACGGGCCCGCCGTACGGGGCGCGGCGAGTGAAGAGGCTGAACTGGACGCCCTGGTCGACCAGGTGCGGGCGTGGATGGACGCGGGGGTGGGTGCCGGAGAGATCGGGGTGAGCACCCGGTTCAACAAGACGTGCGCGAAGGCCGTGGCGCACCTGAAGGACGCGGGTGTCCCCGCAGTGTCCTTGCGTAGCGCTTCCGGCGACTCCACGACGGGCGAGGGGGCGGCTGTGCGGGTCGGAACCATGCACTCGTTCAAGGGACTGGAGTTCCGCTGCGTCGCGGTCATCGGTGTCAACGACGAAGCTCTGCCGTTCGCGAAGGCGATCACGCCGCCCGACGTGGACCCCAAGCAGCACGAGACGGACATGATGTCCGAGCGCTGCCTGCTGTTCGTGGCCTGCACGCGTGCGCGGGACAGTCTTTCCGTTTCCTGGTCAGGTGCGCCGAGCCCCTTCCTGACCGAAGCCGGCATCACCACCCTCTAACCTTCGAACCTCGGAGCATCCGCCTGCAATCACTGCACGGCCATGGTGAATTGATTGACATTGCTTTCACTGGCATGGTTGAGTATGCATGCTTCCGGTGATGCCTGGGGGGACATCGCCGGAGGCACCTGACCCGCATGCCCGGAGGTCGGTCGGCGCCTCGCCACCTCGGTTGCTCCGCATCGTCACACTTCAGGATGACCATGAAGATCAAGCGCGTTCGCATCGAGAACTTCTGCTGTCTGCGCAGCCTCGATGTCTCCTTCGACTCCATCACTTCGCTCATCGGACCGACGGGCGTCGGCAAGTCCACCGTGCTGCGTGCGCTGGACTGGTTCTTCAACGGTGAGAAGGGCGGCATCCTCAGCGAGGAGGACGTGCACTCCGCGGCGGAGACGAAGCGGATCCGTGTGGAGGTCGAGTTCGACGGACTCACCGCTTCCGACCGTTCCATGCTCGGCCACTACGCGCCCGACGGGCTGGACACGCTGAGCATCTGGCGCACCTGGGAGAACGGAGAGGACCGGATCACGGGCAAGGCCCTGGCCTATCCGCCCTTCGAGCGGATCCGGGAGGGCGGCAGCAGCCGGGAGAAGACGACCGCGTACAAGGCGTTACGCGACCAGGACCCGGCACTCGGCCTGCCCGCCGTCCGTGGCTGGGACGCCGCCGAGACGGAGATGCGGTCCTGGGAGGCGAGGAACCGCGACCGTCTCGCCGAGGCCGAGGTGGAGGGCACGCATTTCTTCGGCTTCGCCGGCCAGGGACTGCTCGGCAAGCTCATCGACTTCGTCTTCATCTCGGCCGATCTGCGGGCGTACGAGGAGACCGACGACAGCAAGACGACCGTGGTGGGGCGGATCCTCGAGCACGCGGTCGACCGCTCGGAGGCGGAAGCCCAGTTCACGGCCATCGACGAGGACGCCCAGGCGGCCCGCGAAAAGGTGCACAGGGAGATCTACGAGCCGGTGCTCGCGAGGCTGTCCGGCGCCCTGTCCATGGAAGTCGGCCGGTTCACCACCGGTCGGGACGTCGTCGTCACCCCGACGGCCCAGGTACCCAAGCGGGCCAAGACCGCGTTCGCGGTCAACATCCGTGACGGGGCGGCTCTGACACCGGTTCGTCGTCAGGGGCACGGATTCCAGCGTGCGCTGATCATCGCGGCGCTCAGGTACCTCTCGGAGTGCCGCCGCCCCGAGAACGGCACGCGCTCGCTGTGCCTGGCGATCGAGGAGCCCGAACTGTTCCAGCACCCTGCGCAGACCAGGGTCTTCGCGGAGGTGCTGCGCAGCCTGGTTGCGTCCGCCGATGACCAGACACAGGTCATGTATGCGACGCACAGCCCGGTGCTCATCGACCCTAGCGACTATCAGCAGGTCCGCAGACTCTATCGGGTCAGCGGTGGTGAGCATCCGGAGGTGAGGCTGCGAGCCCTCACCGAAACGGAACTTCGGCAGTCCCTCGAGGACCACGTGTCGGAGAAGTCCATCGCAAGGCGAGGAACCACTCGGTACGTCAAGGAGCTCGCCGAAGCACTGTTCGCCGACGCCGCCGTCCTGGTCGAGGGCGCCACGGACGAGAGCATCCTGCTGGCCTTCGCCGAGCGCCAGGGCTTCAGCCTGGGCGCCCAAGGCATCTGCGTGGTGAACGCCGAGGGCAAGGACAACCTGATCCTCTGCCACGCCATCCTCACCGGGTTCGGCGTACGCTGCCACCTCGTGTTCGACGCGGACAGCGGACCGAGGAAGACGGCCGACGCGGACACCGAGAAGAAGACGGAGGCCCTTCGCGCCAGCATCGTGAAGACCGCGAAGATCCTCAGTTATTTGGGGGCACCCACCGAAGCCAACCCGGCGACCGCGAGCGAGGAGACCCACACCGTCTTCGAGGACGACCTCGACACCTATCTCGAGGTCCACTGGCCCGCTTGGAACGCTCGCCGTCTGGAACTGATCGCGCAAGGCGAGGGTTACGTGGACAACAAGCACGGGCCGACGTACGCAGAGGCCGCACGCACCGCCAATGGTGAACCGAAGCTGCTGCACGCGCTGATGGAAAACGTGAGGGCCATGGCGGGGCGGCCGGCACCTCACACCTAGCACGTACGCACAAGGTTCATGCCCTTCCGGTCGGCCTCCGACCGTAGGCTGTCGCTGGAGAATAAGGGGAGACGATGACTGACGACCGCAAGGGGATCGTTCCGGTGTGGACGCTGGCGACCGGTGATGCCCGGGTGCCCGCATTGACCGGGGACGGGCCTATGACGGCTGAGCGCCTGGATGAACTGCGCGGGGCACTGGCCGCTCTGGCCGACGAGCCGATCGCCACGCTCGAGGCACATCCGCTGCCCGACAAGCTGGACCGCGGCCGGGGCATCCCGCTCGATGCCGCGAGCCCTTTGGCTCAGCACCTGTCACAGCTCATCACGAAATCAGCGCGGAGTTCCTTGTCGGCTACGGCAACAGCTTCCGGCGAAGGCCTGTACCGGATGGTAATTCCAGCGAAGCTCGCGGCCCAGGTCGGTCAGGGCTGCCTTCGGCCGATGGTGGCGAAGGGCACGTCCGATGCCCTCCGTGGCGCGATCGTGGACTCTTCGGGGAAGATCGCCGGTGCCGCGACGTTCGTGCCGGTCAGTCAAGCGGCAACGGCAGGCGCGGTCGGTGGTGCCGGTGCGACGGCGGGCGTGGCGGTCGGCGGCAGTGCGATGCTCACCGTGGCCGCGCCGCTCGTGCTCATGGCCGTGGCGGTGGGCGTGAGCGCGCATGCCGACGGCAAGCGTCAGCAGGCCATCGAGCACATCACGGAAATGCTGGAGCAACTGCAGGAACAGGAGCTCGAACAGGAGCACAGCACACTCGACGGCTGCCGGGACGCCATCGACAAGGCCACCGCCATCCTGCTCGACCAGGGCAGGCCTGGGGTCTCGCTGGGTCTGGACTCGGCGGTGCACGCCATCAACTCCGCGCTGGGCGCCGTCGATCGCCGCCTTGCCAAGTGGCAGAGCGCACTCGACAAGCTGCCCGAGGGCCAGGCCGTCGATCTCGGCACGCTGACCAAGTCGTTCCCCGGAATCGGCGACCAGGGCGGCATCTTCCGCGCCCACCTGGAACTCGCCACCCTCGCCATCGCGTTGAAGCGGCGAGTCGTCGTCCTGCAGGCCGTCGAGCACGCCCAGGGCGACCCCAGCAACCTGTTCCAGAGCTTCACCCGTGTCCTCAAGCGCGACCAGCAACGCCTCGACGCCCTGGAATCGGGCCTTGCCGACGTACTGGTCCGCCTGTCGACGCTGGAGCTGGCCCGCCCGCACGGACTGCGACCCGTCTTCACGAACGCGGAAGTCGATCGTCTGATGCGCGCTGCACATCGGGTTCGTCAGTTGGGTGACGGCGTCATGGTCGACAGTCGCCCGACAGACGTGGCGATCGAAATCGCTCGCGAGGAGAACGGTTCGGTAGTCGTGTTCCCTGCGCTTCCCGCGTCGGCGTAGGCGCGACGGACTTCGTTGTTCACCGAAATTCTGGACCGGCCCTGATTTAGGCCTTTGTGATGCGTGGCGGGCAGCATCCCCGGGCAGCGCGACCGCGATGTGTTCGCGCTGCCCGGATTGCCCGCGGCGACGGGTGGTCGGCACTTGTGTCCCTGACCACCTCAGTGGTCCGCCCTACGGGTAGCTACACCGCCAGCGCGTGCAGCTTCTTGCCGTGCAGGGCGAAGACGCGCTTGCCGTCGGTTGCCACCAGCCAGGCGTGGTAGTCGCCCGTCTTGTCGTTGAACGTCCAGCGCACCTCGCCGGTCCTCGCGTCGATGGCGATGATGCCGCCCTGCTTGTCCAGGTCCGTGGCGCCGTAGAGGGTGTCGCCCGCCTTGACGTACTGCCGCGGCACCTGGAGCCCCGCGTCCGCGAGGGCTTCGGACTTCCAGAGCTGTCTGCCGGTGCGCGGGTCCACGGCCCACATGGTTCTGGCGCTGTCGGCGACGTAGAGCACGTCCTCCAGTACGGCCGGTTCCCGGAAGAGGGCACCGTCCGACGCTTCCAGGGACCACTTCTCCTTGCCGTCGGCCAGGTTGAATGCCTGGAGCACGTTCCCTTGGGGGACGATGACCAGGTCCTGGTGGACGGTGAAGAAGCCGTAGTTCGTCTTGGTCGTCTTGTGCGTCCACACCTGCCCGCCGCTCGCGGTGTCGCGCACGGTGAGGTTCTTCTTGAAGTCGGTGTAGACGAGGTGGCGGCCCCGGACGGCGGCGTGGATGCCGTTCTGCTCGGTGCCGACGTCTCGCTGTTCCTTCCAGGCGATCCTGCCGGTGGTGCTGTCGAGGGCGGCGATGACGTTGGTCTTGGACGACCCGTCCTCCTCGAGGATCTCGGCGATGACGTACACCTGCTCCTCGTCCACCGCGATCGGTCGCGGCTGCCGGTACTCCTTGCCCAGTCGGCTGCGCCAGGTCTCCTTGCCGGAGGCCGGGGAGTATCCGATGACGGAGCCGTCGTACTCGCTGCTGGCCAGGTACAGGGTGTGCTCGCTGAGCAGCAGGGGCGCGCCGGGGACGGCACCGCCCGGCAGGGACCACTTCTGCCCGCCGGTCGCCGCGTCGAGGGCGGCCAGCGGACTGCCGCTGGCGATCACGACGCCGCCCGCGGCCACCAGCTCGTCGTTGTCACCGTAGGTCTCGGCCGAGGTCGGCTTCGTCCACAGCGGTTTCGGAGCCTGCCCCTTCTCGCCGACGTCGCCACCGTCGCCGGAGCCCTTGCCGCCGCCCTTCGGCTCGTCACCGCCGGTGCTTCCCGGGTCCTCTACGTCCACGGAGTCCTCGTCGCAGCCGACCGTGCCGGCGGTCAGCGCCGCCAGCGCGAGACCGCCGCCGGCCAAGCGCAGTACACGCCGCCGGGAAGGAGCACCGAAGGCCCCAGGTGTTCTGACGTCCGACCCGCTGTCTCGCCTGACCATGTGCAGTACCCCCGTGGTGTGATGCGTCAGTACCGGAACCCGAACAGGAGCCCACGCCGTACCGGACATACGGACGTGCGCCTCTGCGACCAGGACGTTAGCCGGGCTCCCGTGCCGTTCACACCGTCAGATCCCAACCGCGACAGCACCGTGAAGCAATCGAGACAACTCGTCGCGGACCCACCTCACACACCTCACGCACCTCATGCACCTCAGACGGTGCCGCGGGCGGCCGGCCCGCCTGATCTCAGGCCCCCTCCGCAGCCGGTTCCAGGGCCTTTCCCAGGAGATCCACCAGCTGGCGCAGCTCCTCGTCCCCCAGCCGTGCGAAGGGCGTCAGCGCCAGCGTCGCCTCGATGACCGCCGCCCTCACGCGGCGCCCGTCGTCCGTCAGGGCCACCACGCGCGAGCGGCGGTCGGCGGGGTCGGCGGAGCGTTCGACCAGGCCGCGGTCGGTGAGCTGGTTCATGACGAAGCTGAGGTTGGGCGCGTTGCAGTACAGGCGGCCGGCCAGTGTCTTCATCGAGGGCGGTGCCTGGTCCGGGTCGATGGCCCACAGGGCCTGAGCTGTCGCGGGGGTCAGGCCGTGCTCCGTCAGGACCGCCTCGATCCGGTCGCCGGTCTGCATGAAGAGCTCGTGGTTCGCCGCCACCGCCGCCTCGAGGGTGCTTCGCGTCATGGGCCCATCGTACGCCTATTTACTTCGAGGCTCGAAGTGTATGTATGTTGGAGTCAGTTGCTTCGAGGCTCGAATCATCTCTCCTTGGGCCGTTCCATGCCCGCATCCAGCCGCACAGAAGGCACTCACCCATGCACGAGTACACGAACACCACCGCCCTGGTCACCGGCGCGTCCAAGGGGCTGGGCGAGGCCTATGCACGCGAACTCGCCTCCCGGGGCGCGCACTTGGTTCTCGTCGCCCGCTCGGCCGACGCGCTGCACGCCCTCGCCGACGAGATCCGGGCCACCCATTCCGTCCGCGTCGACGTGATCGCCGCGGACCTGTCCGACCGGCGGTCGCCGCAGCGGGTCCTCGACGCCGTCGACGGACTCGGCCTGGACGTGGATCTCCTGGTCAACAACGCCGGGATGGGGGCCGTGGGTCCCTTCCTCGTCCGGCCCCTCGCGCCCAACCTCCAGTCCGTCGACGTGAACGTCACCGCCCTGGTCGGACTGGTCCACCTCCTGGGTGCCCGCATGGTCGAACGCGGCCGCGGCGGCATCGTCAACATCGCCTCCACCGCCGCCTTCCAGCCCATGCCGTACCAGGCGAGCTACGCCGCCACCAAGGCGTTCGTGCTCTCGTTCACCGAGGCGGTGGCCGAGGAGGTCCGCGGCACCGGCGTACGCGTGATGGCGGCCCACCCGGGAGCCACCGCGACCGGGTTCTTCGACCGGACGACCGCGTCCATGAACCCCAAGTTCACGGATGCTCCCGCCGACGTGGCCGCCAGGACGCTCGACGACTTCGCCCGGGGCCGGGCCGTCTCCTTCCCCGGGCGTGCGTCCCAGCGCGTCGGGGTCTGGGCTTCGAGGGTGCTGCCTCGCACCGCGGTCACGCGGGTCACGGGCGCCCTCAACCGCCGACTTGGGTTCCGCGACGTCAGCGATCGCGATCCCGCCGCCACGCCGGGGCAGTGATGTCCCGGGTGGCATACTGCGCGGAGAAGCAGCATGAACGGGGGGCGGGCCATGAAGTGGTTCCAGCGGGATCGGGAGGAGCGGCCCGCCGGTGTGGTGCCGCTCTCCGGTGTCGTCAAGAGTGAGAGCGCGCCCGGACAGGCACCTCCACCGCTCGCCGCGGGCGGCCCGGTGCTGCAACGGATCGGCGGCCACAGTGACCAGGTCGCACGGATGACGACGCCTGCGGAGCCGGTCATCCTGGACATCACCCATCAGGGACGAGGCCACTTCGTCGTGGACGCCCTGGACGCCGGTCTGCATTCCCAGAGCCAACTCGTCTACACGGACGGGCCTTTCGCCTGCCGGGCGCTGGTCAACGCCGACGACAGGACGGTGCGGGCACTCAGAGTCCAGGCGGACGGGCCGTGGGCGATCGAAGCGACCGCGGTGTCGAGCGCGGCGGCCTTGGACGGCGCCGCACGGTGCCCCGCCTCGAACGTACTGCGCTACGAGGGTGGCCCGGGGATCGCTTCGCTCTGCCACGAGGGAGACCCGCGGGCCGAGGACGGCGGCTACTTCCTCGTCGACACCTACGCACCGGATGGGAACGGTTTCCTCGACGAGCTGGCCAACCACGTCGGCCCCTGGCGGGGCGAGGCACCGTTGACCGGACCGTGCCTCATCTACGCCCGCTCGAACGGGCCGTGGTCCATCAGCGTGCAGCCCCTGTAGGTCCCGTAGGCCCGCGGGCAAGCATCGCGTTTCGGACCGTGGACCCCACTCGACCTGCAGCTGTTGCAACGCCGGCAGCGCATCCACGACGCGCTGCGCACGCTCGGCCCCTACGTGGACCCGGTCCTCTACCAGCGGGCCCGCGAGGCCGCACGGGCCGGGTACGTCCAGGAAGACGACGCGGACGGTGTCGCCGGAGCCGTCGCGATCAGTGCCGCCCTCAGCACCTACTGGCAGGGTGGACCTTCCGTCGCCCACGTCCAGGGGCCGCGGGGTGGCGCGGTCGTGGGCGGCCACATCGAAGGCATCGCTTTCGCCCTGCACCGGCCCCGCATTCTCCAAGACGTCCGCCGAC
This sequence comes from Streptomyces violaceoruber, assembly GCF_033406955.1. NCBI lineage: Bacteria > Bacillati > Actinomycetota > Actinomycetes > Kitasatosporales > Streptomycetaceae > Streptomyces > Streptomyces violaceoruber. The sequence goes on from NZ_CP137734.1 coordinate 1,153,750, forward strand.
GCATGACCAGCACAGAAAGCGCGCATCACCATGGCTGAAGGAATCGTCCCCCGCCGGCCCACCGCAGTGGTCATCGGCGCCAGTGCCACCGGTCTGCTCGCCGCGGCGGCCCTCGCGGACTTCGCCGACGTCACCGTCGTCGAGCGCGACCGCCTCCCCGACGGGCCCGAACCGCGCAGGGGCGTTCCCCAGGCCCGCCACGCACACCTGGTGTGGAGCGGAGGAGTCAAGGCCCTCGACGACCTGCTCCCCGGTCTCACCGGGGAAATCGTCGCGCACGGCGGCCGCCTGGCGCACATCATGGGCGACATGGTCTCCCGGGCCCCCAACGAAGTGTGGTTCCGCCGCTTCACCTCCACCCATCACCGCAACCTGGTCTGCTCCCGCGACCTCCTCGACTCCGTCCTGCGCGGCCGCGTCCTGGCCGACGAACGCATCACACTCCGCCAGGAGACCACCGCGCTCCGCCTCGAAGGCGACGCCACAGCGGTCACCGGCATCCGCATACGCGCAGGAGCAGCCACCGACGCCTACGCAGGCGACGACGCCGACGCCGGGGAACGCACCCTGCGCGCAGACCTGGTCGTCGACGCCTCGGGCCGTGGGTCCCGCGCACCGCGATGGCTCACCGAGCTGGGCGGGCCAAGCATCACGGAGCGCGAGGTCAACGCCGGCGTCGCCTACGCCACCCGTCTCTACCGCGCCCCCGAGGCGGCCCGGAACATCGACTTCCCCCTCGTGAACGTGCAGGCCAACCCGGCCAAGGCGCCCGGGCGGGGAGGCATCGTCCTGCCCATCGAGGGGAACCGCTGGATCGTCACACTGGCCGGCACCCGCGGCGGTGAACCCAGCGACGATCCCGGTGCCTTCGTCGACTTCGCGCTCAACCTCGACGATCCCGTCATCGGCGAACTCGTCAAGGGCCTCGAGCCACTCGGGGAGATCGTCACCACCCGGGCCACGGCCAACCGCCGTCGCTACTACGAGCGGGTCAAACACTGGCCGGACGGCTTCCTCGTCCTCGGCGACGCCGTCGCCGGCTACAACCCCGTCTACGGCCACGGTCTGACCGTCGCCGCCCAGTGCGCCCTCGCCGTCCGTGACACGCTCGGCGCGACGGGGCTGGGCCAACCGGGCCTCGCACGGCGTCTTCAGCGCGCCGCCGCACGACCGGTGGCCGCCGCCTGGGACTTGGCCGTCGGCCAGGACGCCCTGTATCCGGGAGCCACCGACACCCGGCCCAACGGCGTCGAACGTCTCCTCGCGCGCTTCGTCGACAAGGCCGTGGAGACCGGCGCACGCAATCCGCGCGCCCTGGCCGCCCTGCTGGATGTCATGAGCCTGGAGCGACCCGCGACCCGGCTGTTCTCGCCCGACATGCTCATCCCCATGCTCATCGGCCCCAGGAGGCCGCACCTGCAAGGGCCGCCCCTCACCGATGCGGAGCGAAAGACCGCTGTGCCGTAGTGCCGTACTTCCGCTACGACCAGCTCAGGAACATCGTGTACGTGTCGAGGAGGTCGTTGACCACGCTGGTCGTCGCCCCACTGCCGGTGGTCGGCACCACCCTGAAGTCGGGCCTCCGGTACGAGTAGTCGTCGTCGCTCCGCCGGGCGTTGGGCTCGTGGACGGCGACGAGGAACCGCTCCCCGTCCGGCGACACCAGCATGCCCTCCGCGACGGTCCCGTCCTGCGGGCCGACCACGCTGACCGGGGCGCCCGAGGCCCGGCCGGTACGGGCGTCCATGATCCGGAAGGTGCCGGTCGAGGTGCGGCACAGCACCCGGTCGTCGCCGGTCCAGCCGACGACACCCACACACCCGCTGAGCAGGGTGGCCCGGTGCGCCGAGCGAGAGGTGAGCGGTCCTGAGGAGGTCCAGGTGTCGAAGACGTTCCCGAAGACCTTCGGCGCCTTTGCGGTGAGCCGCCGGCCGCCCGGTGCCAGGTGGACCGTGTCCGCCTGGACGGCCCGTGGGGGCTTGCCCAGGACTGTCAGGGGCAGGCCGTGTCCGGCGGCCGGGCCCTCGTCGGACAGGTGGTGGGAGCCCTCGGCGGGCCGGGAGCCGATCCTCTTCCCGCCGCCCTCTGCCGTGTACGTGAACCACACGCTGCTCCCGTCCGGCGACATCACCGCGTTCTGTTCGTCCGCACCTGCCGCCCCGCCCAACCGCACGACGTCGTCGAGGCCGGCGCCGCTCACCACGTAACCGACGTGGGAATCCGCCTTGTTGTCGGGATCGCGCAGGACCACGGCCATGCGCGTGAAAGCCAGGTCGAAGAGTGCACGGACCCGGGGAGCCATGTAATCCAGGGTGGCGACCTCGTAGGGTGACGGGTTGTCCGGATTCATACCGCAGAGGTCCACGAGGGGGCTGTTGACCGTCTTCGCTCCCGCGTAGTTCGTGAACGCGGCGTCGCCGGGGATGGGGAACGTCCGTTCCGCGCGCGGTTGCCACGTCTCGGGGTCCCAGGCCCGGACGGTGACCGCGGCGTAGCGCGCGCCCATGCCGCACGTGGCCGTGACGACCGTGTCGTCGCGGGTGAAAGGACTGTCAGGGAGGACGTAGTCCCGGTTGCCCAGGAAGGGCGCCGCGGACGCCGAGGACGTGGAGGCCGGTTTCTCCTTGGCCGGCTGCGCACTGCACCCCTGGACGCACAGGGCGGCCAGGGCGAGGGAGGTCACGGCCTTGACGGTCAGGCCAGATCGCACAGCGGCCCCTCGGGGTTCTTGTGGCACGGCGTCCAGGCGACGGAAGCGAAGACCCACTTCTGCCGGAGGTCCGCCGGGACGGACTCCGTGTGGATGCGCAGCGGCTTGCCCTTGGCGTCCTTCAGCTGGAGCCACTCGCCCTTCTGGTAGGAGTCGTTGTAGTGGACCTTGATGCCCCACTCGCACGCCTGTCCCCGTGGTGCGATCGCCTCGACCCTGAGGCCTCCCGAGGGCTGGCCGCCTCCGACCTCGATGTAGTGGGTGCCGAAGTAGGACTCGCCCTGCCCCTCGGCGTCGTCGGTGAGCACGGGCTCCTCGGCGCGCGGCGGAAGGTGGAGCCGGATGCCCTGATAGGTGGCTCCGCCCTGGGGCGGCATGGCGACGACGGTCTGCGTGGTGCTCTTGTGGCACGTGATGCCGGTGGTCTTCCAGCCGTCGATGACCACGGCGGAGGACCGGGTGCTCAGCACGGTCATCTTGAACGCGTCGGTCAGTTCCAGACCGCCGTCCCTGGTGTTCCGCTCGTACCGTTCGGGGGCGTGTTCCATCACGGACGCGTACACGAGCGGGCGGCCGCCCAGCTCCCTCAGGTAGGAGAAGGCGGAGCCGGGGTCGCCGGTCGTCAGTTTCCGCGTCTCGTCGGCGGTCAGCTCACGGTCGAGGACCATCGCCCACGTGGGGGGCTCGCCCTCCTCCGGCCGCACCGACACCGTGAACGGGGTCTTGGCCGCGTCGATACCGGTGTTGGTGTCGTTCTCCCTGATGGTGCTCGGCTTGATCATGAGGTATGCCACCAGCACCGCGCCCAGGACGCCCAGGAGACCGACGGCCGACTTCACGAACAGCCAGCGGAGCTTCTTGCGCCGGGAGGCCTCGGGGTCCACCCCGAGCACGTCGGAGACGAGCGCCTCGAAGCTCTCGTCGGGGCGGCCTCCCCCGTTGGCGGACGGCTGCGGTGCGGACGGCGCGGGGTCGGCGGGCGGTGGTGGCGTGTCGCCGTCCGCGTCGGGGTGCTGCCCCGTGGGCTCGGCGGGGGCGCCCTCGTCGTCGGAGCGCGGCTCCGGAGTGCCGTCCGGTGAAGCGGTCGTCGTCATGCCCGTCCCCCCGCAATACGTCGCGTCCCGGCTCCGGCGGCCGATGACTTGCGCGTCGACCGGGCCGCTCGAAGCCCGCCTGATCCCTTGTCACGTACCGGTTCAGCCATCACGTACAGCAGTCTGCCGTACCGGCGTCACCCCTGGTGACCCACCGGTCACAGTCGGGGCCCCGGCGCCACGCACCTCGCTTCCTCACACCACTACCCGCCCAACACGACGATGGCAATGGTGATGTCGGCGGAGGGAGCCTCAGTCGGCGGCGCCTTCCTCCTCGCTTCGCCGACGGGCCCGGTCCACCTCGGTCATGTGTGCCTCGGCCCACTCACGGAGTGCGGCCAACGGCTCTTCCAGGGTCAGGCCGAGCGGGGTGAGCCGGTAGTACACGCGCGGCGGGACCGTCGGCTCCACTCTGCGGCCGACCAGGCCGTCGCGGGTGAGGCCCTGAAGGGTCACCGACAGCATCTTCTGCGAGATGCCGGTCATCCTGCGCTGCAGTTCCGCGAACCGCACCTCCTCCGGGGAGGCCTCCGCCAGCACCTTGACGGCCATGGACGTCCACTTGGTGCCGATCCGGTCGAGGAGGCGGCGGGTCGGGCACTGCGGGTCGAACAGGTCTCCGCGAGGGAGGTGCGCAGGACGTGGCGTCGAGGAGGTCACCCGGAGCTCACCACCTGTGGCAGAAGTGCGGTCTTGGATCGCCCAGCCTAGTTTCCTATCGTTCTGTTGTCACCATTGGTAACCGCTTCTTGGCAACTGTTTCGGCCGACCCCAGGGGATTCTCGTGCTCACGCCCGTCGCCTCGTCCCACTCCTCCGATCCCCGCCATCCGGGCGTCGAACTCCGGCGCGTCGCGGTCAACGGCGTCGAACTCGACGTGGCCCTCCAGGGCGAGGGCCCCGCCGTGCTGCTGCTGCACGGCTTCCCGCACACGTGGCAGCTGTGGACCCGCGTCATGGGCCCCCTCGCCGAACACCACCGGGTCGTCGCACCGGACATGCGAGGCGCGGGGGCGAGCACGCGTGCGGCGGACGGGTACGACGCCGGCACCCTCGCGTGCGATGCCGAAGCGCTGCTGGAAGCCCTCGGAGTCCGCTCGGCGGACGTCGTCGGCATCGATGCCGGAACCCCGCCCGCGTTCCTTCTCGCCATGCGCCGGCCCGACCTCGTCAGGCGGCTCGTCGTCATGGAGTCACTGCTGGGCGGGCTGCCGGGGGCCGAGGAGTTTCTCGCGCGCGGGGCGCCCTGGTGGTTCGGCTTCCACGCGGTGCCCGGTCTCGCGGAGACGGTGCTGACCGGGCACGAGGCCCGGTACGTCGACTGGTTCCTGGACGCCGGTTCCCTCGGCGAGGGCGTCGATCCCGCCGTCCGGGACGCCTTCGTGCGGGCGTACACCGGGACCGAGGCCCTGCGCTGCGCCTTCTCGTACTACCGGGCGCTGCCCACGAGCGGCGAGCAGATCGCGCAGGCCGTCGCCGGCGGGCGGTTGACCGTCCCCACCATGGCCGTCGGCGCCCGTCCGGTGGGCCGGGCCCTCGAACGGCAGCTGCGGCCGGTCGCCGATCACCTGGTCGGCCACGTGATCGAGGACTGCGGGCACATCATCCCGCTGCATCGCCCCGAAGGGCTGCTCCGCCTGCTCGAACCGTTCCTCGCCGCCGGTGGTACTCCATCGGGAGCACCGATGACTTCCGGGCCGGCCGGCAGTCGTTAGGAACACGAGAGCAAGGAGTCCGCCATGTCCGTGCAACGACCTGCCGCCGAGCAGCCCACGACCGAGCTCGACGCCCGCTACAGCTCCGCACTCCATCCCCGTCCCGGCGCCGCGGACGTCACCGCCACCGAGTGGGCCGAGGCCCGGCGGCGTCTGGAGGCCGCCGAGATCTTCTGGGTGACCACGGTGCGGCCCGGCGGCGGGCCGCACGTCACACCGGTGATCGCGGCGTGGCACGACGGTGTGCTGTATTTCTCCACCGGACCGGGTGAGCAGAAGGCCCGGAACCTGGCGCACGACGCGCACTGCGCGCTGATCACGGGCGGGAACTCGCTCACCGAGGGGTTCGACCTCGTCGTCGAGGGCGAGGCGGAGCCGGTCGGTGACCGGGCGGTGCTGGAGGAGGTGATCGCGGCGTACGAGGCGAAGTACGGGGCGCACATCACGTCGGCCGACGGCACCTTCCACGGCATCGGGGACGCCATGCGGCGCGGCGACGCGGTGCTGTTCGCGGTGGCCCCGGTCACCGCGTACGGGTTCGGCCGGGACGACGGGGTCTACAGCCATACGCGATGGGCGTTCTGAGCCACCGGGCACCGTGTGTCAGCGGCCGATCGTCCAGGTCGCCGAGTTGGACGTGAGGTTCCGAACGGCGTGGCTGCGGACGGCGGTCGTCGTGTCGACCACCGTGGCGGTCACCTTGTGGGTGCGCCGGTCGGCCGGGACGCCCAGGGCGGCCGGGAGGACGGAGGTCCTGCCTCGGGCGTGCCTGGCCTCGCGTCCGTCGACGTACCAGCGCAGCTGCGGGCGGGAGAGGCCCTTGGCCGCGCCCAGGTCGGCGAGTTCGACGGAGAGGCGGGTGAAGCGGGTGGCCCTGGTCGCCGTGTTCCGCAGCGGGGTGAGGGCGTTGGCCGAGCGGTAGAAGCCGGCGATCATCGCCTCCCGGCCGGGGAGGTTGAACCGGTCGGTGTTCAGCGAGCGCATGATGGAGTTCTCCGTGGGACGGTAGACCCCGTACTCGTAGTAGTCGGCACCCTCGAAGGTACCGACGACGCCGCCGCTCGGGTCGGTCTCTCCGAGCCATGACGCCCACTTGGTGCGCTGCCGCGCCATCTCGTCCGCCGTCAGGGTCGAGGCGTTGGGGTGGGCGGGCTCGGGGTAGGGGTAGTCGCCGTAGCCCTCGTACTGGTACTCGTCCGCCAGGAGGCCTATGGAGTGGGCCATCTCGTGGGCGGCTATCAGGGTGGACCGGTCGTTGTCGGAGGAGAGCGTGGAGACGCCGTCGTAGCCGTAGTCCGCCGCGAGTCCGGAGTAGCCGGCACCGCCGTACTTGGCGGAGTTGGAGACCACGATCACCAGGTCGGTCGCCGGTGCCCTGTCCGCGTAGGCCTTCGTCCTGTCGAGGTCGACGCAGATCAGGCGCTCCGTGTCGCCGCACCAGAAGTACGAGCCGAGCGCGGTGTTCCTGACGACGTCCCGGGTCGGGTCGCCGGTGACTCCGGAGTCCTCCGAAACGGCCTTCACGGCCCAGACGTTGAAGAGGCCCTCGTAGCTCTTGTACGGGTCGATGTCGGTGACCTCGTCCCACTTCACGCGCGCGTCCTCGAGGAAGTCGTCCTGCTCGGCGGCGGTGTAGCCGTCGCCGACGATCGTGACGTCGAGGCGGTCGGCGGTCGGGCCGGTCTCGGCGAGCGGGACGACCTCGCCGTCCTCGGATGCGGCGGCGGTGCGTTTCCGGGAGTCGGACGCGGTCGGCCCGTCCGGCTGGGTGTGCGGGCTGTCGGCCGGGACGCTGGTGCGCGCTCCCCCGCCGGTCGGCTCCGGGAAGTACTCGACGTCGACGTACGGGCCGGCGCCGACCGACGGTGCGCCAGCGGCCGCCGGTGCGTCGGCGGCGCCCGCGCCGTCGACCGCGGTCAGGGAGACGGAGAGGGCGAGGACGGTTGCCGCCGCCGACCTGCGCAGGCCTGTGTGCACGAAGCTCTCCCCAACCCGATTGAAGTAACTGCGCAATTAAGTGCAGTTAAGTGTTCGCTTAAGTTAGGGGCCGGTCAGCGCTTCTGACAAGGGGCGGGCGGGATGCGGGTGCTGCTGGATGTCGTGCCGTCAGTCGCCGACCCCCAGCGCGCCCAGCAGCATCGGCAGGGACGCGTGCAGCTCGCGCTCCCAGTAGGCCCAGCCGTGGGTCCCCGGGCCGTAGAAGTGGGTCGTCACGTGCCTCGCGTCGACACGCTTCAGCTCGGCCGCGAGCGCGTGGTTCTGGCGGTTGAAGTCGGCCTCCAGGGCGCTCGTCGCGCCCGGTGCGTCCAGGGGGCCGGTGGTGCCGTCGCCGCTGGAGAGGTAGACCGGGATCGACCTCAGTCGCCTGGCGAGGTGGAAGGGGTCGTGGGCCTGCCAGATGCCGCGTTGGGCGACCGGGTCGCCCCAGACGCGGAGCGGGTCGTTGTCCTGGCCGGCGAAGAAGCCCATGATGCGGTCGACCGACTCGTCGTTCAGGAGGGGATGGGCGGAGCCGGAGAAGGCGGCCGTCGCCCGGAACATCCCGGGGTGCCGGGCGGCGTACAGCAGGGCGCCCTGACCGCCCATGGACAGGCCCGCGACCACGCGGTTGCTGCTCGCACCCCAGTCGCGTTCCAGGAGATGGCGCAGCTCCTTGGTGTGGAACGTCTCCCATGCCGGGTCGCCACCTTGGCCGTGGTTCCACCAGTCGCTGTACCAGCCGTTCCAGCCTGCCTCGGGCATCACGACCAGGACGTCGCGCAGGCTCTCCGTCTCCGCCACGTCCGTCATGCTCGTCCACGACGTGTAGTCGCCGCAGCAGCCGTGCAGGAGCCAGAGGGTGGGCCAGTGCTGCCGGTGACGTCGGTCGTGCGGGTTCCAGCCGTCGGGGGTGAGGAGCCGGACTTCGACCGTGCGGCCGCCCAGGGCCGTCGACCGCACCGACAGGTCGACCTGCCGGTCCGCGACCCGGGTGACGGCGACGACCTCCGCTCCGGGGCGGGCGGCGCCCGTCTCCGGTTTCCCGGCGGCCAGGGCCTCTGGAGCGGTCGGCGTCAGAACGGCCAGCAGGACGGCGAGGACCAGGAGGAGTCTGGCTCGCAGCGGGGTGAGGACGGTGGGCACGTTCGCGAACACGGCGGCTCCCTGGGTGGGTTGCTGTGCGTGGTGCGTGGTGCGTAGGTCGTTGTGCGTTGTGCGTGGTGCGTAGGTCGTTGTGCGTTGTGCGTCCGGCGGGCGGTCGTGGCGGACCTGGTCAGGGTCGGGCGCGGTGCCGGTGCGGCAGGATCAACAGCGCGTCGCCGACCGGGCGTTCACCCGCGGCGTCCGAGGGGGAGTTGAGTACGGCACCCTCGGCCACCATCGTGGTCGAGCCGCCGCCGTCCAGGTTGACGGCGGCGCGCAGGCCGAGTGACCTCGCGACCTCCGCGCTCTCGCCGATGCTGAGTCCGAGGGAGTCCGTGCTGCGTCCGTCGGCGGTGACGAGGACGGTCCGGCCCGCGGCGTCCACCCCGGCCACGGTGCGCGGGTTGCGCTTGTGGACCCAGCCGTAGTACCAGCTCGGGTCGCCGGGGTGCACCATGCCGTCGGTGGCGGGGGTGACGTGGACACGGCCGTCGCGGACCAGCTCGGGACCCGCGTTCACGATGTCGGTACCGGGCGAGGTGGACATCCGGCGACCTCGGTCGTCCAGCAGGGTCGCGCTCACGCGCAGGCGCTCGCCGACGCGGGCCGTCGCGGTCAGGTCGGCGACGCGTTCGCCGGTCGCCTGGACCGAGCTGCCGCCCCGGGGGATCGTTCCACCGCGTGGTGAGCGCAGTTCCACGACCCGCTCGTGGGCGTCCAGTACGGCTTCCATGCCTTCGCCCCCGGGGGTGCGGCCGCCGTAGTCCGGGGTGAAGGCGACCAGCTCGTCGGGGTTGGTGCAGGTGACGTCGTGCAGTGGGAGCGACGTCGGGGTGTCGCCCGCGCTGCCGCCGCAGTTCCTGATCAGGCCAGGTACGCGGTTGACGCCGTTCAGGGGGAGGGAGGCGGCTCGGGTGGCGATGCGGCCCTGCCAGGTGAGCCGGGCGATCTCGGTGCGGCGGCCGTCGTCGTGGACGACCAGGGCCGGGCGTCCGGCCACCGGTTCGCTCAGCAGGCGGCCGTCGTACACGCCCACTCCGGCGGGGTCGCCCGGTGCGCCCGCCCTGGGGTCGAGGACGAAGAAGCCGGCGTTGACCGCGGCCGTTGCGGCGGCCGACGCCGCCAGCGCGCTGGTCGTCTCCCGGTTTTCCAGATCGGGCCCGTACGACGCGTCGAGGGTGCCGCGGAATGTACGCGGGTCGATGGTGAGTACGTCGACGTGCCACGGGCCCCGGTCCGTCGCCGCGCCGTCCCAGCCGGTGTAGACGGCCGAGCCCGAGTACCCGGCCGCTCTCAGGCGGGTGCGTTCGGCCGTCGCGGCGGTCTGCGAGTCGAAGGTGCCGATGCGCACCCGCCAGCCGAGGGTGCCACCGCGGTAGTCGGCCGTCGCGGGTGTCGTCACCTCCTCCACCCTCGCTTCGAAGCCGTCCCGCCGCAGTTCCGCGGCCAGTTCGTCGGCGCTCGCCCGGTCCTTCAGCGCCGTCGGCGGCGCGTCGGGGTCCGGGGAGGTGTCGCCTCCGGGGATGGACACCTCGACGGTCCAGTGGAGTGCCGGGTCCTCGGCGTTCCCGCGCACGATGCGGGTCAGGGTGACGCCCGGCTGGAGGGTGGTCGTGGTGCGGCGCTCGGGGAGGCCGGCGGGGCCCAGGGGAAGGGCGCGACGGGCCGTCGGCGGGTGCCCGCCGGGGTGCGGGGACGCCACCGCGGCCGGTGGAAGCGCGGCCAGCGCGGTGAGGGCGCCGAGAACGACACCCGTGGCGGCGCACAGCCGCCTCTTCCTCAGCTTCATCTGTCGTCCCGTCTCGCGTCGACCACGGACACCGACCGACCCATGCTGCGCACAAGTATCGGCCGGTCCCCGTCCACGTCAAGGCCGCCTCGGAAGGCGGAAGTTCGTCCGGTTCGCATGCGGCCCCGGTCAGGGGATCCGCGCCACGCCCGCGTAGAAGCCGCTGCGTTCGCGCACCGGTGCCGGTTCCTCCTGGTACCACTCGGTCGCGAACACCAGGCCGGGCTCGACGAGTTCGAGGCCGCAGAAGAAGGGCTCGACCTCGCTCCGGGTGCGCATCCGAAGCGGGATGGCCCCCTTCTTGTAGGCGGACTCGGTCTCCTGCTTCAGCTCCGGATGCTGGTCGGCGGTGCCGTGCGACAGGAGCAGGTAGCTGCCGCGGGGAAGGGTGTCCACGAGGGTGCTCACGACCCGGTACGGGTCCTCGTCGTCCGGCAGGAAGTGCAGGAGCGCGATCAGGGAAAGGGCGATCGGGCGGTCGAAGTCCAGTACCTCCCGGGCGCGTTCGAGGATCGTCGCGGGCTGCCGGACGTCCGCGTGGAGGAAGTCCGTGACTCCCTCCGGGGTGCCGGTCAGCAGCGCCTCCGCGTGCCTGAGGACGATCGGGTCCTTGTCCGCGTAGACGATCCGGGCGGCCGGGCTGATCGCCTGCACGATCTGGTGCAGGTTGGGTTCGGTGGGGATGCCGGTGCCGATGTCCAGGAACTGGTCGACGCCGCTCTTCGCCAGCCAGGCCGCCGCGCGGTGCATGAACGCCCGGTTCCGGGCCGCGTTGCCGCGTGCCTCCGCGGGGAGGGTCTCGCCGACCCGCTGGTCGACGGGGTAGTTGTCCTTGCCGCCCAGCAGCCAGTCGTAGACGCGGGCCGGGTGCGGCTTGCTCGTGTCGATGTCGGGTCTGGGTGTACCGGCGGTCACAGGACCTCCTCCGTACGCGGGACGCCATCGTCGGGTCGTCAGCGTAGCGGGACCCGCCCCTGGTCAGGCGGGGCGGCGCGTGGGGGGTTCCGGGGCGATCGGGGCCCGCCGACGCCCGCTCTCGTGCCAAGATGATGTTCCGACCGGCGCTCACCCAGGTGTTCAGCATCCTGGAGCCGTGGGTGGCCCACGAGTTGAGGACGGAGTCAGGCCGCATGACCTCCCTGAGCAGTGGTGAGAGCGCCGCCCACCCCGACCGGATCGACACGAGCAGGCCCCATCCCGCGCGGATGTACGACTACTTCCTCGGCGGGAAGGACAACTACGAGGTCGACCAGAGGGCCGCCGAGCAGTTCATGAAGTCGGCGCCCGAGGTGCGTGAGGGAGTGCTCGCCAACCGGCACTTCATGCACCGGGCGGTGCGGCACGTGGTGGCCGAGGGCGGCGTCCGCCAGATACTCGACGTGGGCACGGGTCTGCCCACCGAACCCAACGTGCACCAGATCGCGCGGTCCGTGGCCCCCGGGACCCGGGTCGCGTACGTCGACAACGACCCCATCGTCGCCACCCACTCGAGGGCCCTGGCGGACGACCCGGACACCGCCGTCGTCCTGGCCGACCTGCGCGACCCGCGCTCGATCCTCGAACATCCCGAGGTGCGCGCGGTCATCGACTTCGACCGGCCGGTGGCGCTGCTGCTGGTCGCCGTCGTGCACTTCGTGGCCGACGCGCAGGACCCGGCGGGCATCGTCGCCACCCTGCGCGACGCGCTGCCCGCCGGCTCCTACCTCGTCCTGTCGCACGCGACGGGCGACGTCCACGAGGACCGGCGCGAGGACGCGGCGGCCGTCTACAACAAGGCCACCGCGTCCCTCAACCTGCGGTCGCACGCCGCGGTCCTCGACCTCTTCGGTGATTTCACGATCGTGGAGCCGGGGCTGGTCCGGGTCACCGACTGGCGCCCCGAGGAGGCGCGGCGCCCCGACGCCCCACCGATCGGCATCTACGGCGGAGTGGCACGCAAGGACGCCTGACGCACGGCGGCGGCCCCGCCCCGCCCGGCGGCGGCCGGCTATCCCTTCTGCTCCACCCGCACCCAGTCCACCTCGGCCTGCACTCCCCCGGCCGCGATCCGGTCCACGCTGGACTGCGGCAGCCCCCAGTACGGACTGGTGACCTGGTTCCAGCCCGCCGGGTAGGCGCCGCCGAGCGCGAGGTTGAGGACGACGTACTGGTCGTGGTCGAAGACCCAGGCGCGTCACGGGTGACGTCATGGGCCATGCCACCGGCAATGTCATACACCTGACAGAAGAGCTCGTGCACACGGACCGTGGTGGGCGCGGACTCCCGCATCCGCACCCACCACGGGGTCTCAGGCGGCCTTGCGCTCCCTCCCGCGCGCCCGGCCGATGATGTCCGCGTAGTGGTGCCCGCTGCCCTTGATCGTGCGGACCTGGGTCGCGTAGTCGACGTGGACCAGGCCGAAGCGCTTGTCGTAGCCGTACGCCCACTCGAAGTTGTCCAGCAGCGACCACGCGAAGTACCCGGCCAGCGGGGCCCCCTTGCGGGCGGCGGAGGCACAGGCCGCGAGGTGGGCGGTCAGGTACTCCTGACGCTCGGGATCGTCGACGCTGCCGTCGGGACGGACCAGGTCGGGGAAGGACGAGCCGTTCTCGGTGACGTACAGCTTGCGCGGTCCGTACTCCTCGGTCAGGCGCAGCAGCAGGTCCTCGATGCCGCCGGCGTCGATCTCCCAGTCCATGCCGGTGCGCGGGACGCCGGCGCGGCGGACGGTGCGCACCTGCGGGGCGGGGCCGGTGGGGTCGGCGGCGACGGTCTGGGGGAAGTAGTAGTTCAGGCCGAGCCAGTCCAGTTCGGCGCCGATGAGCCGCATGTCGCCGGGCCGCTCGGGGAGTTCGACGCCGTAGACCTCGCGCATGTCCTGCGGGAAGCCGCGGCCGTGGACCGGGTCGAGCCACCAGCGGTTCGTGTGGCCGTCCATGCGGCGGGCGGCGGCCAGATCCTCCTCGCGGTCGGTGGCGGCGTGGATGGTGGAGAGGTTGTTGACGATGCCCACCTGGGCGTCCGGGGCCGCCGCGCGGATGGCCTGCATCGCCAGGCCGTGTCCCAGGAGCAGGTGGTAGGAGGCACGGACGGCCGCCGTCAGATCGGTCTGGCCGGGGGCCATCTTGCCCTCCAGGTGCCCGATCCAGGCCGAGCACAGCGGCTCGTTGAGGGTGGCCCAGTGGGCGACGCGGTCCCCGAGGCGTTCGGCGACGACGGCGGCGTACGCGGCGAAGTGTTCGGCGGTATCCCGCTCCGGCCAGCCGCCCCGGTCCTGGAGCACCTGCGGCAGGTCCCAGTGGTAGAGGGTGACGGACGGGGTGATGCCGGCGGCCAGCAGGTCGTCGACGAGCCGGTCGTAGAAGGCCAGGCCCTTGGCGTTGACCGGGCCGTCGCCGCCCGGCACCACGCGCGGCCAGGCGACGGAGAGGCGGTAGGCGTTGGTGCCGAGGCGCCGCATCAGCTCGATGTCCTCGTGCGTGCGGTGGTAGTGGTCGCAGGCGACGTCGCCGTGGTCGCCGTTGTCGATCTTCCCGGGGGTGTGCGAGAAGGTGTCCCAGATCGACGGCGAACGTCCGTCCTCCGCCACGGCTCCCTCGATCTGGTACGCCGATGTGGCCGTGCCCCACAGGAAGTCGTCCGGGAGTGCGGCGAAGTCGATGGTCACGAAGGTCCTTTCGGGTTGGGGGTGAGAGCGCTGGGGCGTGCCGGTCACTTGACGGCTCCGGCCGTCAGGCCCGCCACCAGGTAGCGCTGGAGGAGCAGGAAGCCCGCGACCACGGGCACGCTCACGACCAGCGAGGCGGCCATGATCTGGTTCCAGTAGACGTCGTTCTGCGTGGAGTAGCCCTGGAGCCCGACCGCGAGGGTGCGGGTGGCGTCGTTGGTCATGACGGAGGCGAACAGGACTTCGCCCCAGGCGGTCATGAAGGCGTAGACGGCGACCGCGACGATGCCGGGGATCGCGGCGGGCACGACGACCTTGAACAGGGCGCGCAGCGGCCCGCAGCCGTCGACGAGGGCCGCCTCGTCCAGGTCGCGGGGTACCGAGTCGAAGTACCCGATCAGCATCCAGATGGAGAAGGGCAGGGAGAAGGTCAGGTAGGTGAGGATGAGGCCGCCGCGGGAGCCGAACAGGGCGATTCCGGTGGCGTTGCCGATGTTCACGTAGATCAGGAACAGGGGCAGCAGGAAGAGGATGCCCGGGAACATCTGCGTGGACAGGACGGTCACCGAGAAGACGCGCTTGCCGCGGAACTCGTAGCGGCTGACGGCGTAGGCGGCGAAGACCGCGATCACGACCGAGCAGACGGTCGCCGCGCCCGCCACGATCAGCGAGTTCACGAAGTACTTCGCCAGCGGGACCGTCGACCAGATGTCGATGTACGGACGGATGGTCAGGTTGCTCGGCAGCCAGTGGAACTGGCTGGAGACGTCCTCGAGCGGCTTCAGCGAGCTGGAGACCATGACGTACACCGGCAGCAGCACGAAGCCGGTCAGCAGGGTGAGGAAGACGCGGCGGGTCCAGGTGAAGGAGCGCGGCGCCGCCATCGGGGACCTAGACATCGGCCGTCTTCCTCTCCCGGGAGTTGCGGGGGGCCCGCGCGGTCCTGGAGGTCACGAACAGGTACACGCCCGTCACCAGCAGCAGGAAGAGCAGCAGCAGGACCGACATCGCGGAGCCGGCGCCGAAGTTCCAGGTGACGAAGGACGACTGGTAGATGTGGATGGAGATCAGGTCGGCGGCCTCCGGCGCCGCCTTGCCGAACAGGACGAACGGCGTATTGAAGTCGTTGAACGTCCACAGGAACAGCACCAGGACCAGGACCTGGTTGACCGGACGCAGCGACGGCAGGGTGATGCGGCGGATCTGCTGCCAGACGCCGGCGCCGTCCAGGGCGGCGGCCTCGTACAGCTCCCTCGGGATGTTCTGCAGGCCGGCCATGACGATGAGGAAGGCGAACGGCCAGCCCTTCCACACCGACACGACGAGCAGCGCGACGAAGCTGTTGTCGCCGATCAGCCAGAAGGAGGGCTTGTCGGTGAGGCCCAGCTGGTCGTGCAGGACGTGGTTCACCAGGCCGTTGTCGTGCTGGAACATGAACGCCCAGGTGATGACGGCCGCGTAGACCGGCAGGGCGTACGGCACCAGGAAGATCGCGCGGAGCAGGCCCCGGCCGCGGAAGGCGTCCTGCATGCAGATCGCGGCGGCGGTGCCGATCAGCCAGCACAGGCCGACGGAGAGGATCGTGAAGGCGCAGGTGACGAGGAAGGAGTGGAGCAGCGCCTCGCCGACGGGGGCGTCGAAGTCCACCGACATGGTGAAGTTGTCGAGCCCGGCCCACGGGGCGGTGGTCCAGTCGCGGATGTAGAACTGGGTGAGTTCCTTGAAGCTCATCACGATGCCGATGACCATCGGCACCAGATGGACGAGGAGTTCGAGGAGCAGGGCCGGCAGGAGCAGCAGGTAGGGCAGGCCGATGCGGCGGATCCGCCCGGGGCGGCGGCGGGGTCCGCGCGCCGTCCCGGGGGAGCTCTTGCCGACCGTCCGCTCGCCGGGCTGCGCCGAGGCGGTCGTGGTGGTCATGGCGAGGTCCGTGTCCGTGTCGGAGTCGGTGGGGCCGGTTCGAAGTCGCGGGTCGGGGTGCTCACTTGCTGGGCATCTGCTGCTGTGCCTTGGCGAGCTTCTCCTTGACGGACTCGGTGGTCACCTCGCGTCCGTTCGCGGCGTCGGCGAAGAGTTCCTTGACGGCGGTGCCGACCGCGGTCTCGAACTGCGACTCGTCGGGCACCTGGGGCAGGGCCGCGGCGCTGGTGGCGAGGGTCTCGCGGAGCACGGCGGTGGCCTGGGTGTTGAACGCCGGGTCGGACTGGGCGGCCTTGACCGGCGGGATGGAGCCGTAGGCCTTGTTGAGGAGCTTCTGCTCGGCGTCGCTCGTCATGAACTTCACGAACTTGGTGGCGCCGTCGAGGTTGTCGCTGTTCTTGAAGACGGCCATGTTGATACCGGCGACCATGGAGTTGGTGGCCTTGCCGGCGCCGGGGGCCCCGGACGGGACGGGCGCGGGGGCGACTCCCCACTCGTCGTCCTTCATGCCCATGGTCTTGAAGGTGGCGGAGGCGGTCTGCCACAGCACCATCGCGGTCTTGCCCTTGGCGAAGTCGCTGAGGGACTGGTTCTGCGCGTACTCGGCGTTGCCGGGTGCGACGACCTTGTCCTGGGCCATCAGGTCGACGTACTGCTTGACGGCGGCGACGGCTCCGTCGGAGGTGAAGTCGGGCTTGCCGTCGGCGGTGAAGAAGTCGGCGCCGTGCTGCTTGGCGAGGACGAAGACCTGGTGGATGTTGTTGGACAGGTTGGAGCCCTCCGCGCCCAGGCCCCACTTGCCGTCCCTGGAGATCTTCCTGCCGGTCTCGACCAGCTCGTCCCAGGTGGCCGGGGGCTTGGTGATGCCGGCGTCGGCGAACATCTGCTTGTTGTAGTAGAGCGCGTAGGCCATCGAGTACAGCGGGACCGCGGCCGGGTCCTGGCCCTCGACGCCGGTGGAGCCGAGCGCGGAGTCGACGAAGCGGTCCCTGCCGCCGATCTTCTCGAAGTTCTTGGCGTCCCAGGGCAGCAGGGCGCCGGTGGCCTGGAGGGAGGCGCTCCAGGTGTTGCCGATGTTCAGGACGTCGGGGCCCTGTCCCGAGGTGGTGGCGGTGAGGATCCGGTTCAGCAGGTCGGACCAGGGCACCACCTCCAGCTTCACCTTGATGCCGGTCTCCTTCTCGAACTTGTCGAGTTCGGGCTGGAGGACCTTCTTGTCGACCTCGACGCTGGCGCCCTGGTTGGAGGCCCAGTAGGTGAGTTCCTTCGGCGAGTCGTTGGATCCGCCGCCCGAGGAGGAGCCCCCTCCGCAGGCCGTGGCGGCGAGTGCGAGAGACATGGTGACGGCGCCTACGGCCGCGGCTCGGATGCTGCGCATGGCTCCTGGGTCCTTCCGGGAGTCGGTCGGGAAGTCCCGACGGCGGCTTCGGCTGTTTCCCTTCCGAAGCCCCTCATGGCTTAATTTAGGACGTGAGTTAAACCCCGAGAGAAAGACTCGTCAAGGTCTCTCGCACGTTCGAGGGGCACGCGGGGGCGGCAAAGGGAGGGGCCGGATGGCCAGGCACGGCGGGCGCACGGTCCGTGACCTGCGGCGGGAGAGCCGCAGCACCGTTCTGCAACGGTTGTATTTCGACGGGCCGATGAGCCGGCTCGCACTGGGCTCGGCGGCCGGCCTGAGTTCGGGTTCCGTCAGCAACGTGGTCGCCGAGCTGATGGCCGACGGACTCGTGGAGGAGGCGGGCACCCTCGGCGCGGACGGCGGGCGGCCGCGCACCCTCGTCCGGGTCGCGGCGGACCGGGGGCGGCTCGTCGGCGTCGACGTCGGCGAGACCCGGGTGCGCGTGGAGCTGTTCGACCTGTCGATGTCCGAACTCGCCCGGACGGAGCGCGTGCTGCCCGGACACGGGTCACGCTCCTACGACGTCGGCGTGGTCGCCGGGCACATCCTCGACGGGGTCGCGGAGGTGCTCGGCGCCGACCGCGCCGACGGCCGGGTGCAGGGCCGCGGTGAGCTGCTGGGGGTCGGCATCGGTGTCCCCGGAATCGTCGAGTACACGGCCGACGGCACCCTGGTGCACGGCCAGACCGTCGGCTGGGACGCGGTCCCGCTGGAGGCGCTGCTGCGCGACTCGGGCCGACTGCCCGCGCACGTACCGCTGTTCGTCGAGAACGGCGCCAGGACGCTGGGGCAGGCCGAGATGTGGTTCGGCGGCGGTCGCGGCGCGCGCAACGCCGTGGTCGTGCTCTTCGGCTCCGGGGTCGGCGCGTGCGTCGTCACCGACGAGGTCGAGCAGGGACGTGCGGTGGAGTGGGGGCACCTGACGGTACGGGTGCGAGGGCGCCGCTGCCGGTGCGGCGCACGGGGCTGCCTGGAGGCGTACGCCGGGGCGGAGGCACTGCTCGCGCGGTGGCGGGAGGCGGGTGGACAGCCGCCGTCCGGGGCCGACGAGGAGGCCGCGCTCACCGCCCTGCTGTCCGCCGCCCGGCCCGGGGACGGGGGCGAACCGGATCCGGTGGCGGCGGAGGTCCTCGCGGAGACCGCCGAGTACCTGGGCGCGGGGCTGGCCGACCTGGTCAACCTCTTCCAGCCCGAGCGGGTCCTGGTGGGCGGCTGGGCCGGACTCCAGCTGGGCCCGGCCTTCCTGGAGTCCGTCCGGGCCCACACACTCGCCCACGCCCTGCGGCACCCCGCCGGGCGGGTGGGCATCGCGCTGGGCCGCCTCGGGCCCGACGCGGTGACGGTGGGCGCCGCGATCCTGCCCCTGGCGGCTTTCTTCGCCCGCGGCGGCCGGCGTCCGCCGGTCGACTCCCCCGCGCCGGCCCCGGCGTGGCGGGCCGCTCTCGGAGGAAGGCTGGCGGCGCGGCGGGGCGGAGGATGAGGCCGTGCGCACGGCGCGTGCAGCGGCAGGTGCGTGGACTAGGCTGAGCCGGCCGGCAGGGGCTTCCGGGGAAGGACGTCCGGGAAGGGCTTCCGCGAAGGGCGGCCGGGAAGGGCGGCCGGGAGCGGCCCGGTGGAGATTGATCGCGACAGGGAGAACGACGAGATGGCAGGCCGAAGGCGCTGGTCGACCGAGCAGATCCTGGACGCCGCGGCGGAGCTGCTGCTCGCGGGCGACGCCGAGACGTTCAGCGTGCGCAAGCTCGCCGCGTCGCTGGGGACCGACTCCTCCAGCCTCTACCGGCACTTCCGCAACAAGACCGAACTGCTGCGCGCGGTCGCCGACCGGATCCTGCTGTCCGCCATGGACGGCTACCGGCCCGAGGGCGACTGGAAGCAGCGCCTCACCGCCGTGGCCCTGCGTCTGCGGGAGTCCTTCGGGCAGCAGCCGCAGCTCGCCGCGGTCTGGGGGCGGCACGGGTCGGGCGGCACGGGCTCCCGGCTGATGATGGAAGAGGTGCTGCAGGCCCTGCGCGCCTCGGGCCTGCCCGACGACGAGATCCCGGCGCGCTACCACCGGCTCGTGATCCTGATCTCCTCACTGATCACCGCCGAGGGCGGATTCGGCGCCGTCGGTGCCCAGGAGCACGAGCAGGGCATGGAGCAGTTCCGGGTCGCGGTGCTGGGCGCCGACCCCGAGCGCTTCCCCGCGCTGTCCCACTTCGCCCGGGAGATCCGCCCGCTGGGCGCGGACCGCGGCGCCGCCTTCGAGGAGATCCTCGCCGCCCACCTCGCGCACCTCGAGGCCGCGGCCCCCTGATCCGGGCCGCCCGCGCTACGCCGACTCCCGTACCACCAGCTCCGGGTCGAAGACGACCGACGTGGGCTCGCCGCGCGCACCCTTGATGTGGTCGTCGAGGAGACGGGCCATCGTGGCCGCCATCTCCTCCACGGGCTGCCGCACGGTGGTCAGCCGGGGCCGGCAGGTGACGGCCACGCTGGAGTCGTCGAAGCCGACGACCGCGACGTCCTGCGGCACCCGGCGCCCGTGGTCGCGCAGCACCTGGACGGCGCCCTGGGCCATCAGGTCGTTGGCGGTGAACACACCGTCGGTGTCCGGGTGTTCGGCGAGCAGGGACGTCATCGCGGCCATGCCGCTGTCCACCGTGAAGCCGCCCTCGGCCACCGGCACGTACGGGTGCCCGTGCCGGGCCAGGGTGTCGCGGAAGCCGGCCAGGCGCTCCTGGCTGGCCGCGACCGCCAGCGGGCCCGCGACGGTGGCTATCCGGCGGCACCCCCGCTCCAGCAGGTGCTCGGCGGCGAGCCGGCCGCCCTCGCGGTGGGCCAGGTCGACGTAGCTCAGCGGCACGGGGCGGCCCGGACGCGCGAACAGCACCGCCGGCAGTCCGGCTCCGGCGAGCAGCGCGGGCAGCGGGTCGTCGGGGTGCGTGGACACCACCAGCGCGCCGTCCGCACCGCCCTGCCTCAGGTAGGCCACGACCTCCTGCCGGGCCTCGGGCGTCTCGGCGAACATCAGCACCGGATGCATCCTGCGCGGCCGCAGGTGCCCGACCACGCCGCCGACGACGCGGCCGAAGAACGGGTCGGCGAAGACCCGCGTGGCGAAGGCGTTCTGCTCCGTGTCCGTGGCGTCGCCCGCGCCCGAGACGACCAGCGCGACGGTGGTCGTGCGCCGGGTCACCAGCTGCCTGGCGGCCTGATTGGGCGCGTACCCGGTCCGTTCGATGGCCCGGCGGACCAGGTCCTGGATGGCCGGGTCCACGTTGCGGACGCCGTTGACCACCCGCGAGACGGTGGCCCGGGAGACGCCAGCCTCCCGGGCCACGTCCTCCAGGGTCGGGGCCTGTCTGCTCATGCCCGCACCCTAACCGGCGGGGTCCGGCGCACGGTAGAGCGCTCTCCGCGCCCCCGCGCTCTCCGCGCCCTGCCCGCCGCGCTCCGTCCGCCACCCTCACGCGGAAGCCGTAGGCACCACCTCCACCTCCGCGGCCAGCGGCACGTCCCCCGCCGACCGCCCGGCCAGCACCCGGCAGGGCCCCGCCTCCGTACGCCAGGCGTGCTCCGCCACCGACCAGTGGCGCAGGGCCCGCGCCGGTACGCGCACCGTCGCCGTCACCGTCTCCCCCGGGCGCGCCCGCACCGCCGCGTACCCGGCGAGCCAACGCGCGGGACGGTCGAGGGCCGACGCGGGCCGGGCCAGGTACACCTGGACGACCTCCCGGCCCGCTCGCGCACCGGTGTTGCGCACCCGCACGCGCACGGTGAGGCCGTCGCCCGCCCGGGTCACCGGCGGGACGGTCAGCTCCTCGTACCGCCACGTCGTGTAGCCGAGCCCGTGTCCGAACCAGTAGGCGGGCGTGCGGTGGTGGCGCAGCCAGCCCCGGTGACCGAGGTGCAGTCCCTCGTCGTAGTCGAGGCGGCCGCCGTCGGGGCGGGTGCGGGTGACCGGGGCGTCGGCGAGGACGGTCGGCCAGGTGGTGGGCAGTCGTCCGCCCGGCTCGGCGTGCCCGAAGAGCACGTCGGCCAGTCCACCGCCGCCCTCCTGTCCGGGAAACCAGGCCAGCAGCACCGCGCCCGCCTGCTCCCGCCACGGCAGTTCCACCGGGCCGCCGCTGTTGACGACGGCGACGGTGCGCGGGTTGGCGGCCGCGACGGCGCGGACCAGCGCGTCCTGGGTGGCGCCGAGCGCCAGGTCCGTACGGTCGTAGCCCTCCGACTCCCCGTGCTCGGTGGTGCCGACGACCACGACCGCGGCGTCCGCCGCACCGGCCGCGCGGACGGCCTCGGCGAGCGACGCGGTCACGTCCGGGGCGGGCGGGGCCGCGACGAGGACGGTCGCCCGGCCGGTGCCGGGTGCCAGCTCGCGCCGGGCCACCAGCAGGGTGTCCCGGCCGGCGGTGAGGTCGGCGGTGGCGTACTGGGCGGGCGGGTTGACGTGCATCACCGCCGGATCGTCGGTGGACGGCGGGAAGTCCCCCTCCAGCAGGGTGCGTCCGTCCGTCGTCAGGCTCATCCGGCCGAACCCGGCCACGCCCAGGGACCAGGAGCCGCCGGTGCGGGGACACAGCCGGGCGCGGATCTCGACGGTGTGCGCGCCCGGCACCAGGCGGGGCTCCAGCAGGCGCCCGCCGCGGCGCCGTTCGGCGTACAGCTCGCGGCCGTCCGCGTCGAGCATCCGCAGCAGGACGCCGGGCAGCCCCGAGCGCGGGTCGGTGCAGGTGTCCGGGTCCAGTGGGGGCGCGGGGCCGTCCGGCCGGGGGCCCGGGACGTGCACGACGCGGGCCCGGCCGCACAGTTCGGCCCGGATGCCGTCGAGGACGGACACCTCGTCCCGCGGGAAGACGCCCGCGCTGCCGCCGCCCTGGGTACGGGTCCGCGCGGCGTGCGCGCCGATCACGGCGACCGTCCCGAGGTGCTCGGGGTCGAGTGGCAGGACGTCCTTGTTGGCCAGCAGCACGGCCCCGGCGGCGACGGCACGACGGGCCAGCGCCCGCCCGTCCCCGGCACGCCGCGGTCGGGGCCCGGACGGCTTCGCACCGTGCGCCGGGCCCCGGCCCGGGAGGCCCTCCGCGCCGGACGACGGGCCAGCGCCCGCCGCACCCTCCGCACCCGGCGAGTCGGCCGGCCTGCCCGGGACCGGCGACCGGGACGCGTCGCGCCCGCCCAGCGCGCCCAGCCACGCCGCGAGTCGCAGCAGGCGCCGTGCCTTGTCGTCGACGGCCGGTTCGGGCACCGCGCCCTCGGCCACCGCGCGGGCCAGCGCCTCGCCCCAGGGGCCGTCGGGACCCGGCATGGCGAGGTCGAGACCGGCGCGGGCGGTGCCGGTCGTGCCGCGCACCGCGCCCCAGTCGGACACGACGACGCCGTCGAAGCCCCACTCGCTCTTCAGCGGGTCGGTGAGCAGGGCGTTCGCGGTCATCGTGGTGCCGTTGACCGCGTTGTACCCCGCCATGACGAGCCGGACCCCGGCGGCCACCGCCGCCTCGAAGGGGGCGAGGTAGACCTCTCGCAGCGCCCGTTCGCCCACCCGCACGTCGACGGTGAGGCGGTCGGTCTCGGAGTCGTTGGCCACGTAGTGCTTGGCGGTGGCGGCCACGCCGTGCGCCTGGATCCCGCGGACCAGCGCGGCGCCGATCCGGCCGGTCAGCTCGGGGTCCTCGGAGAGGCACTCGAAGTGCCGGCCGCCCAGCGGGCTGCGGTGCAGGTTGAGGGTCGGGGCGAGGAGGACGTCCACGCCCTTGCGCCGGGCCTCGGCGGCGAGCAGGCCACCGAGGTCTTCGACCAGCGCCTCGTCCCAGGTGGCGGCGAGCGCCGAGGCGGAGGGCAGCAGGAGAGAGGTGCTCCGCTCGTCCCAGGCCTCGCCCCGTACGCCCGCCGGACCGTCCGACATCACCAACTCCCGCAGCTCCACCGCTGGTTCCGCCCTCGTGCGCCAGGTCGTGGCGCCGTTCAGCAGCAGTGCGCGGGCGCGTGGTGTCAGCTTGCCGAGCAGCCGGTCGATCTCTTCGTCACTCGTCCCCACCCGGGTCTCCCCCTTCCCCTCGTCCCCGGCGTCAGGCGTAGACGCCGAACTCGTACAGCGAGTAGCCGTAACCCGTGCCGCGTGCGGTGCCGTTGACGCGTACGTAGCGGCCGGTGCCGGACACGTCGAGGGTGTCGACGCCGCCGTTGCCGTCGGTCACCGCGGACACGGTCCGCCAGTTCTGTCCGTCGTCCGAGGTCTGGACGGTGTAGGCCTTGGCGTAGGAGGACTCCCAGTACAGCTGGACGTGCCGGAAGCCGGTGCGGGTGCCGAGGTCCACCTGGAGCCACTGCGGGTCGCTCCAGTCGCTGGCCCACCGGGTGACCGGGTTCCCGTCCACGGCGTTGGCGGCGGTGCAGGGGCAGTCGCCGTAACTCGGCTGGAAGGAGGACGCGGTGACCGGTTTGCCGAGGGCGACGTTCGTACCGTCGACGGCGGGCGGCACGACCCGCGCCGAGAGGGTCTCGACGCCGACGTTGCCCCGGCCGTCGGTGGCCTTGACGTACAGCTTCCAGACGCCGGGCCGCTCGGGGGCGGTGACCTTGAGGCGTCCACCGCCCAGGTCGGTGACGGGCAAGGGGGTCAACTGCTTGCTCTGGTCGATGTAGTTGCTGTTGGCCAGCACCTCGTACGCGATCGGGTCGCCGTCCGGGTCGGTGGCGCGCACCGTGAGGACCAGGTCCTTGCCGGCCTGCACCTTGCCCGCGTCGCCCTCGACGCCGAAGCCGCTCACCACCGGCGGGGTGTTGTCGTGCGAGGTGTCACCGCCGTAGGCCCGCTTCACGGCGTAGTACGACAGCCGCTTCTGGCCCGCGGGCAGCAGGTTGAACCAGATGCCGCCGAAGTCGTACTCGGTGCCGTAGTGGAACAGGGTCGCGCCCAGGGCGACGCCGCGGTGCCCGGTGACGCAGTTCCACGCGTCGGTGTACCCCTGCGCCTTGGCCCGGTCGGTCGGTTCCTCCGGTACGCCGTTGGCGTCGTCCGGCACCTCCCACTCGCCGGCCGGTCCGGACTCGGTGACGATGTACGGCTTGGTGTAGCCGCCCTGTTCCCACGCGGAGCGCACGTCGCACACGGCGTCGTAGGAGTTGACGGCGTACAGGTCCAGGTCGGGGGCGTTCTTCTGATAGTAGGGCCAGGCGCCGACCCAGGCGTCGGTGGAGGTGACCGGGTGGTTCGGGTCGACGGCGTGGATCTTCTTGGCGACGTCGTTGACGAACGTGGTGTAGGCGTCGCGCTGGCGCTCCAGCTCGTCGCCGCCGTAGCAGTTCTGCAGGCCGAGCACCGACTCGTTGCCGACGTTCCACATCAGGACGCCGGGGTGGTCCTTGTACTCCTGGACCCAGCGCGGGAACTCGGCGAGCATCTGGTCCTTGTACGCGGTGTCGGTGAGGTAGTTGACACAGCCGCCGCTGCCCGGGCCGCCGCCGGGCTGGAGCCAGAAGCCGGCGATGACCTTGACGCCGTGGGCGGCGGCGGAGTCGAGGAGGGGGCGGCTGCTCGCGTCGGTGCCCCAGGTGCGGATGGTGTTGACGCCCATGGACGCCAGGTCGGGCAGGTACCGGTCGGCGTCGGCGGGGGACGGGCCCCAGGTGAGGCCCTTGACCGTGTAGGGGCTGCCGTCCACGGTCAGCTGCCAGTCGCCCTGGCCGCCGGTGACCTTCACGACGCTGCCGGCGGCGTGCGCCTGTGCGGCGGGCAGCGCGGTGAGCGCGCCGAGCGTGAGCAGGCCGGCCGTCAGGGGGGCGGTGAGTCTGCGGGCGGGGGTGAGTCTGCTGGTGGGGGTGCGGGGTCGGCTCATCGGGATGTGTCTCCGGTCTGCGGGGTATGGGGGGCCGGCCCGGCCGTGGCGGGGGCGGGGACGGCCGGGCCGGTCTCGTGGGCCGAGGGGCGGTCAGGGCAGCTCGTAGTCCTCGTTGAGTGCCGCTCCGGCCTCCGGGTGGGTCTGGTCGTAGCCGCGCGCGTCGCACTGCAGCCCGCCGACGATGCAGTGGCCGACCATGGCGTCCAGGGTCGCCTCGTCCCAGGCGTTGAAGAAGTCGTAGTGGAACGAGTAGCTCGCGCCACTGGCCAGCCGGACCCGGGAGAGGTCGCCGTTGACCGGGAACGCCATCTTGAACTCGATCATCGGCAGGGCGACCGGGTGGTCGGCCGGGCAGATGTTGTTGTTGGTCCCGGGGTTGACCACCGGATACGCCATGTGGCTCTTGTGGTCCGGTGTGTCCAGGTTCCTGCCGTCCCAGCAGCTGGGCGCCTGGAAGCGGATGTTGACCTGGACGTCCTGGCGCTCGGGGCAGTCGGTGGGGAAGTCGACGTTGAAGAAGCTGTCGCCGCACTCCCAGCCCTCGACGAACCCGGGGTGGTCGCGGAACTCCTGCGCGCTCTGCATCGGGCTGGCGACGACGTAGCGCAGGCCCTTCGGGAAGGGACGCACGCTGGTGTAGTCGGTGACGCCGGCCTTGTAGTAGATGGTCTGCGGGCCGACCGGGAGCACCGGACGGTCGCCGTCGTACATGGTCGGCATCCAGTAGCCCGAGCGGTCGCCGGGCGCCAGGCAGGTGGTGGACCCGGCGTCGAGCGAGGCGGTGGTGCTGTACGCGTCGGTCGCCGTGTTGCCCATGAAGGTGTGGTCGTGGGACTTCCCCGGCTGCTGCGCGTAGACGATCGGGTCGTCGGGCGCCGTGTGGCTGACCCCGCAGTTGGCCTGGAACTCGTGGAAGTAGCGGTGCGGCGGCTCCTTCGTGGACGGGGTGACACCGGTGACCGGCGGGTTGGCGGGGATGTAGCCGTCGCCGTCCGGGTCCTCGGGCGAGGCGGCGGTCGAGACCGCCATGGTGTGCCCGGTGTGCGCGGCTCGGGCCGGGGCGGACGCGGCGGGCGTGTCCGCGTTGGCGGCGACGGTGCCGATGCCGATCGAGGTCAGCAGTAACGCGCTCGCGACGAGGGTGCCGGACAGAACTTTCGATCTCCGTGGCATGGAGACCTCCTGAGAAGGTCGGGGGAAATTCTCGGAGAGCGCTCTCCCACATCGGAGTGTTGAGGGCACGGGGGAAGGGTGTCAAGGGATTGAACGGAAGCGGCAGCGGGTGGACCAACGCCCCCTGCGCCCCCACTTGTTGAACACAGCCCACGAGAAACGGTCGCAACTCTTGACGTGCCGTGCGCGCAGATGAAGCATGCACACCCAGAGAGCGCTCCCCCACCCCCACTTCGTTCACTTTCCGAACAAGGAGAGCCGCCCGCATGCCGTCTTCCCCCACGCCCTCCCCCACACCGTCCGGTGCGCCCGAGCCCTCCGGGGTGCGGCGCCGCAGCCTCCTCGCGGCAGCCGCCGCGGCACCCGTGCTGGCCTCACTCGCCGGCGCGGGAACCGCCGCCGCCGACTCCCCCGGCGGTCCTCGTGCCCTGCCCGGCGGTGGCGACCTCGGGCCGAACGTCATCGTCTTCGACCCGTCCACGGCGAACATCCAGGGCAGACTGGACGAGATCTTCAAGCAGCAGGAGTCCGCCCAGTTCGGCACGGGGCGCTACGCGCTGCTGTTCAAACCCGGCACCTACAACGGGCTCAACGCGCAGCTCGGCTTCTACACCTCGATCGCCGGCCTCGGCCTCTCCCCCGACGACACCACCATCAACGGCGACGTCACGGTCGACGCCGGCTGGTTCGACGGCAACGCCACGCAGAACTTCTGGCGTTCGGCGGAGAATCTCGCGCTGGTCCCGGTCAGCGGCACCAACCGCTGGGCGGTCTCGCAGGCCGCGCCCTTCCGGCGCATGCACGTGCGCGGCGACCTCAACCTCGCCCCCGACGGCTACGGCTGGGCCAGCGGCGGCTACATCGCCGACAGCCGGATCGACGGCACGGTCGGCCCGTACTCCCAGCAGCAGTGGTACACCCGGGACAGTTCGGTCGGCGGCTGGCTCAACGCCGTGTGGAACATGGTGTTCTCCGGCGTGGAGGGCGCGCCCGCGCAGAGCTTCCCCGAACCGCCGTACACCACGCTGGAGACGACGCCCGTCTCCCGGGAGAAGCCGTTCCTGTACCTCGACGGCGACGAGTACCGCGTGTTCCTGCCGGAGAAGCGCACCGACGCCCGCGGCGTCTCCTGGGGCAGCGGCACCCCGCGCGGCACCTCGCTCCCGCTGTCCCGGTTCTACGTGGCCCGGCCCGACGACTCGGCGGCCACCCTCAACCAGGCGCTGGAGGAGGGCCTGCACCTGCTGCTGACCCCGGGTGTCTACCGCCTCGACCGGACCGTGGACGTGCAGCGCGCGGGCACGGTCGTCCTGGGCCTGGGCTACGCCACCCTCATCCCCGACAACGGCGTGACCGCCCTGAAGGTGGCCGACGTGGACGGCGTACGTCTCGCCGGATTCCTCGTGGACGCCGGTCCCGTCAACTCCGCGACCCTGCTGGAGGTCGGGCCCGAGGGGGCGTCCGCGGACCACTCGGCCAACCCGACGACCGTGCAGGACGTGTTCGTCCGGATCGGCGGCGCGGGCCCCGGCAAGGCGACCACGAGCCTGGTCGTCAACAGCCGGCACACCATCGTCGACCACACCTGGGTGTGGCGCGCCGACCACGGCGACGGCGTCGGCTGGGAGACCAACCGCGCCGACTACGGCGTGGTCGTCAACGGCGACGACGTACTGATCACCGGTCTGTTCGTCGAGCACTTCAACAAGTACGACGTGCAGTGGAACGGCGAGCGCGGCCGCACCGTCTTCTTCCAGAACGAGAAGGCGTACGACGCCCCGGACCAGGCCGCGATCCAGAACGGCTCGGTCAAGGGCTATGCCGCCTACAAGGTCGGCGACGACGTCACCGAGCACGAGGGCTGGGGCCTGGGCAGCTACTGCTACTACAACGTGAACCCGTCCATCGTGCAGCACCACGGCTTCGCCGCGCCGAACCGTTCCGGGGTGCGCTTCCACGGGCTGCTCGTGGTGTCGCTCGGCGGCAACGGGCAGTACGAGTGCGTCATCAACGACACCGGTTCACCCACGTCGGGGACGGACACGGTGCCGTCGAAGGTGGTGCAGTACCCCTGAGGCGGACGTGACGTCGGCCTCAGGGCCCGGCTGTGGCCCTGAAGGCCGAATGCGTCGTACGGAACGGCAATCCGATTCGGTCTCCATCAATTCGTTACCAAGATCACTACAACCCTTTCGAGGCGTGACACACATCACGACGTGTGCTCGCGGAATACCCGAATTCTGACCGGTTTCTGCATTGGACGGGTCATCAATCCCCCGCTTCTATAGAGCACTTGAACCGCAGGGGGAGCGGCGAGATTTCCCCTCGTGTCCGAGAGGGGAGTCTTGATGTCACCATCATCACGGGTATTCAGCAGACGTCAGTCACTGGCCATTTTCGGCGGAATCGCGGCAGGTACCGCGGTGCCTCTGGGGGTCTTCGGGTCCGGCCCCGCGTACGCGGCGGACACGGCGGAGACCGACGGGGGCACGGGGCTGCCCGACACCGACCGCGGCAAGGTCGTGCAGGCGTACCGGACCGGCGGCCGCGCGGTGCGCACGGCCGCGGCGGCGGCGCTCGTGGGCAACGCGGACAGCGTGGCCACGTTCCTCGGCGAGCGGCTGCCGACGGCCACGGCCGAGGACAATCGTTTCACCCTCACCGAGGCCCTGGTCAGCGCGGGCAAGGCGACGCGTGCCGGGATCGGGCAGGCGCTGTCCGGCGGGGACGCGGCCGTCGCCGCCTATCTTCAGGGCGGCTTCGAGTCGGCGGTGCACGAGGACCTCCAGGTGGCCGTGACCACCGTCAACGCGCACGGCGGCAAGGCCGTGAAGCGCGAGTCCTCCGAGGCGCTCGCGACCGGTACGGACTTCGCCCTGCGGGACTTCCTCAGCAGCGGCCAGTACCAGGCGCACGACGAGGACCAGCGCGTCGAGGTGACCTCCATCCTCGTGACCGCCTCGCCGCAGGTGCGGGAGTACGCGGAGCGGGCGCTCGACGACGGGTCGCCGCGCGCGATCCGGTGGTTCCTGACGACCGGGCAGTACATCGCCCGGGCGCGGGACGAGGAGTCGGCGGAGATCCAGCAGCTCGTCAAGATCGTGGAGTCGGAGGGCCGGCGCGCCGAGCTCAAGACCGACGAGGCGGTCGAGCTGTCCGAGCAGGCGGTGCAGGCCGCCGCGAAGGCCAAGGCCGCCGCGCTGGAGGCGAAGGCCGAGGCGCAGGCCGCCGAGCAGGACGTGCAGCGCTCCGCCAGGGCCGCGAACAAGGCGGCGCGGGCCGCCCAGGGTGCCGCGGCCGCCGCGTCGACCGCGGTGTCCGCCTCGCGCACCGCGCAGGCCGCGGCCCGGCGTTCGGTGACCGCCGCGAACGCCGCCGCGGCAGCCGCCGCGGCCGCTGGTCGCGCCGCCTCGCGTGCCTACCGCGCCGCGATCAGCGCGTCCAAGAACGCGAACATGGCGGAGGCCGCCAACCAGGCGGCGAAGGCCGCGCGGGTCATGGTCGACTGGGTGCGCACCGTGGCCGCGAAGGCGAAGCTCGCGGCCCTCGCCTCCGACGCGGCCGAGGCCGCGGGCAACGCCGCCGCGGGTGCCGCGGTCGACTCGGCCGCCGCCGCGCGCGCTTCCGCCGACGCCGCCGCGGCCTCCGGTGCCGCGCAGTCCCAGGCCGCCGAGGCGCAGCGCCAGGCCGCCATCGCGGAGGCCGCCGCGGGCCGGGCCACGGCCGCCGCGAGCCGGGCCTCCACCCTGTCCCGCAGGTCGGCCGCCGCCGCCCGGTCCGCGTCCGCCGCCGCCGACAGCGCGGCCGACCACGCGGAGAAGGCGGCCGACGCCGCCGAGGAGGCGGCCCGCAACGCCGGCAAGGCCGTGGACTACGCCAACCGCTCCACCGCCGCCGCCAACGCCGCCGTGGAAGCCGCGAACAAGGCGTACGACGCGGTCACCGAGGCCCGGGAGGTCGAGAAGGAGGCCCGGGAGGCCGAGATCGCCCGGTTGAACGAGGAGACCGAGGAAGCGATCGAGGTCGCCAAGCAGCAGCGGCGCGAGGAGACCGACCGGCTGGAGCGCGCCAACCGGGAGCGCACGCAGGAGTCGCGGCTGTCCGAGGAACTCGTCGCGCTGATCACCGCGATGGAGGCGGCGTTCGCCGACGGCCGCACCGGGGAGGCCGTGGACAAGGGCCGGCAGGCCGCCGTCCTGCTCCTCGACCGGTCCGGCACGTGGACCCGCGAGGCCGCCGAGTTCGCGCTGGCCGGCTCCGACGAGGACGTGCTGCGCTGGATCGAGGCCGACCGGGTCATCGCGCTGCAGCAGGACAACGCGGAGAACACCGCGGCCACCGCCGCGATCTCCACGCAGAACGTGGCCGAGGCCGCCGCGGCGGCGCTGCAGACCGAGGACCCCGCCGCCATCAGGACCTTCCTGGAGAAGGGCGCGGTCGAGGCGGCCAGGGACGACAACGAGGTCGAGGTCACCACGCTCCTCGCGGACGACTCCACCGGTACCGCCGTACGGCGTGCCGCCGAGGCCGCCCTGACGGACGGCTCCGCCGAGGCGCTGCACACGTTCCTGCACGTGAAGCGCGCCGCGGCCGTCCACGAGGACGACAAGGTGGCGGCCACCACGCTCCTGGTCTCCGGCGGCCCGTACGTACAGGCCGCGGCGAAGGTCGCCCTCGAGGGCGACACGCACATGCTGCGCCAGTTCATCGGCACGACGCAGCACGAGTTCGCGCGCATCGACCACGACCACGCCACGCACATCAGCGCGATCCGTGCGGCGATCGCACGGGCGGCGAAGACCGCGCAGGACGCGCTCGAGGACGCGGCACGCGCCTCCGAGGCCGCGGCCGTCGCCCGGCAGGCCGCCGCGGAGGCCACCGAGTGGGCCGGCAAGGCCGAGGGCTGGGCGGCCGACGCCAAGGCCTCCGCCGAGGAGGCCCGCCAGAACGCGGAGGACGCGGAGAACTCCGCTGCCGCCGCCGCCCGGTCCGCGCAGACGGCGGCGAACGCGGCCGCCGCGGCCCGCAGGGCGAGCAGTGTGGCGCGGGACGCGGCGAACCGGGCGGTGCGCTCCGCCGAGACCGCCGCGTCCTACGCCCTGGACGCCCAGCGTTCCGCGACCGTCGCACGCCAGGCGAAGCTCGCGGCGGGCAAGTCCTTCGCCGAGGCGGCCGCCGCCGCCACCGAGGCGCGGATCCTGGTCATCCAGGCCGCGATCCGGCAGGCCATCCAGGACGCGCTCGACAACTCGAAGGTGCCGATCGACGGCGAGACCGGGCTGCCCGACGGCGCCGAGAGCTGCCTGACGCCGTTCGGCGACCCGATCGAGCACCGCAACAACACCAATCCCTGGGAGCTCGGCTGGAGCTGGCTCACCGGCTCGGGCCCCACCTCGCAGTGCTTCGGCCCGGACGACGAGTTCACCCGCCTCTACCGTGAGCACTCGCACACGCAGGGGGTCCTCGCCTACTTCCTCAATGAGTGGCAGCGGACCGGGAAGTACGAGCTGGGTCACACCTACATGAACGACTACATGCTCAGCGGCTTCGACGGTGCCGGCAAGTACATGACGGACTACGGGACGCTCACCACGGGCGGACTCACCGGCAACCTCGCGTACACGTTCCTGGGCTCGCACCAGGTCCGTATGACTCCCATCCGGGAGAACGCGGACGGATCGGTCACCTGGCGCTACACCGCGTACAACGAGTCGGACATCGAGTCGGCGACGCACCCTCCGGTCATCGGGTACACGGACTGGTGGAGCGACACCGTGGGCGCCTTCGTCGACAAGGTCGTCGGCGACGAGGGGCCGCTGTCGCCGAAGACCCAGGTGATCGAGTTCGACGTTACGCTGGGTCCGTGACGCGCAAGAGGGCAGGTGGACGGTGGTTCTTCGCCGTGCTCGCCGCGTCCGCGGTGCTCGTGTCGGGATGCTCGGGGTCGGTCGACCCGAAGAAGCTGCCCGGTGTGTACCGCAACGACGAGGGCGGGCAGATCGAGCTCTCGGCGGACGGCACGTTCTCGGCCGAGCGGGTGACGACGAACGAGAGCGCGGGCCCGGTTGATTTCAGCGGCAGCTGGGACTACCAGGATCCGGACACCTCGAGCGATTTCGTCTACTTGGGGGTCGAGGACGGCGGTCTCGGAAAGACCGGCGGGATCCAGCTCTATGTAGACGATCAGGACACCCTGTACTTCCAGTCCGATCCGGACGGACCGGTCACACAAAAGCTCAACAAGACGAGCTGAGTGGCCTCGCATTCTCAGCGGTTGCCCGATTCCTGTTCCTTTCAGGAATAGGGCAACCGCGTCAAGTGCGCCCTTCGACAGGGCGCTTCAACCCATAATCCGTCGACTCTCTAGGACTGTGATGAAGAAACGCAGCTCATTCGTGCGCGTGCTGGGCGCCGCGGCCACCGCCGGCGCCCTGGCGTGGGCCGTGCTCGCCCAGGGCAACGCCGGCGCCGCCCCCACGACCGCCACCGAGGCCGTCGCCGATGCCGCGCCCGGCTACGCCGTCGAGGACTACAACTACCCGAACGCCGACAAGATCCTGGCCGAGCAGAACATCGTCCTCAAGCGCGGCGACGGCCACATCGTGCTCGCCGACTGCGCCGGCGGGGACAACCTCCTGCAGTTCCTCGCCCGCGACCACGAGGACGTCTGCTTCGAGGTCACCGCCGACGAGGGCTACCTGACCCTCGAACTCCCCGCGGTGCACGGGGTGAAGACGGACGACTCCGTCAACACCCACCTGGAGATGACCGCCGAGGACGACCAGGTCGAGTACGACATCCCCGCGGACACCTGGAAGGGCGTCGGCGAGTCCGTCGACGGCCGCGAGCACGTCCTGGTCGAGATCCGCGTCACCAACTAGCCGGCCTCCCCTGTGATTGAGGAATCCACTCGTATGTCTTCCATCAGACGTTCCCGGTCGGCCGTGCTCGGCGCGGTCCTGACCGCCGGGTCGCTGGCACTGAGCACGGCGGCCGCCGTCGCCGTCACCGGCGGCACGCCGGTCGCCGACTCGGACACCACCCACGCCTACACCGCGCAGATCACCGTCGGCGCCCACGACCGCGGCTGCTCCGCGGTGCTCGTCGACGCCGAATGGCTGCTCACCGCG
Source organism: Streptomyces violaceoruber (assembly GCF_033406955.1). Lineage (NCBI taxonomy): Bacteria > Bacillati > Actinomycetota > Actinomycetes > Kitasatosporales > Streptomycetaceae > Streptomyces > Streptomyces violaceoruber. Next base: position 1,187,274 of record NZ_CP137734.1, read on the forward strand.
GCCAGCTGCTTCGCCGAGGACCCGGCCGCCTCGCTCGCCGTACCGGCCGGTGTCCCCGCCAAGGCGACCACCGCCGTCATCGGCCGCTCCGACCTCTCCGGCACGCAGGGCGCCGAGCGCCGCGTCGTGGAGATCGTGCCGCGTACGGACCGCGATGTGGTCCTGGCCCGCCTCAACCGGCCCGTCACCAACGTGACCCCGGCCCAGCTCGCCACCACCGCGCCCACCGCCGGCGCGGAGCTGACGTTCGCCGGATACGGCCGTACGGACACCGTCTGGGCGCCGCTCCAGCTGCACACCGGCACCTACACCGTCGACTCCACGGCGGCCACGTCCGCGGGGGTCACCGGCAAGGACGGCGCGGCCGCCTGCATGGGCGACACCGGCGGCCCGGTCGTCTCCGGCGGCAAGCTCGTCGGCCTCAACAGCCAGTCCTTCCAGGGCGGCTGCCTCGGCGTCGACGAGACCCAGACCTCCACCGCGGGCGTCATCGCGCGCGTCGACGACCTCGCCTCCTGGATCGACGAGAAGGCCGGCGCCACCCGCATCGTCGACTTCAACGGCGACGCCGTCGAGGACATCGCCATCGGCGACCCGATGGCCACGGTCGGCGGTGACACCACCGCGGGTCTCGTCCGTGTCGTCCACGGCGGCGGCAAGGGCGTCGCCGAGATCACCCAGGACCTCGACTGGGTGACCGGCGGCGCCGAGGCCGGGGACCACTTCGGCAACCACCTCGCGACCGTCGACTACAACGAGGACGGCTACACCGACCTCGTCGTCACCGCGTCCGAGGAGAACGTCGGCAGCGCGGTCGACGCCGGCTTCTTCGACATCCTGTTCGGTGGCAAGAACGGCCTCGGCAGCGGCCCGGCCTCCCGCCACTTCGAGCAGGGCTCGGGCAACGGTTCCATCGGCAGCGCCGCGCCCGAGACCGGCGACCGGATGGGCGCCTCCCTCGCGGCGGGCACCACCGCCGCGGGCGAGCCGTGGATCCTGGTCGGCGCGCCGGGCGAGGCGCTCGGCTCGCTCACCAAGGCGGGCGGCGCCTTCTACGTGCACGGCGACACCAGCATCAGCATCAACCAGGACTCCTCGAACGTCCCCGGTGCGGCCGAGGCGAACGACGCCTTCGGCACGTCCGTCACGGGCGACTCCAACTTCATCGCCATCGGCGCCCCCGGTGACGCCATCGGCGGCGACGCGAACGCCGGCAACCTGGCCGTGTTCAGCCACAAGCTGGACGCCGACGGTCGGCCCACCGTGGTCGCCGGTATGGACCAGGACAACGAGAAGATCAGCGGCAGCGCCGAGGCCGGTGACAAGTTCGGTCAGGCCCTCGCGCTGGTCGCCTACCGCCCGTCCGGTGCGGCCACGGCCACCGACTCGATCCTCGCGATCGGCTCGCCCGGGGAGGCCCTGGCGGCCGAGACCGGCGCCGAGCAGCAGGCGGGCGCGGGCAACGTCATGCTCGTGCACCTCGCGGCCGACGGCAGCTGGGACTACCTGCACGCGCTCAACCAGGGCTCCAGCACCGACGACCGCTCCGGCACGATCGAGGCCGGCGACTCCGTGGGCGCCTCCCTCAGCGCGGTCAACACCGCACCGCGGGCGGTCGGTTCGGCCGACACCCTGAAGGTCGCCGTGGGCGCCCCGGGTGAGGACCTCGCGGGTGCCGCCGACGCCGGCGCCATCCACACCTTCTCGCTGATGGGCTCGGCAGGCGCCAACGACCTGTGGATCGAGGCCGGCGACGGGGACGGCGTCCCCGGGACCCCGGGCGCGGGCGAGAAGCTGGGCACCAGCATCCACTTCACCCCCCGCAACCTCTACGCCGGTATGCCCTACGGGCCCGCCGCCACCGGGGCCCTGCACGTCCTGCCCTACCCGAACGTCGTGCCGGGCGGTACGAGCCGCCCCGCGACCACGTACCAGCCGGGCCAGGGCGGACTCCCGGCCAACGGCAACTACTTCGGGTACGCGGCGCGGTAGCGGCTGCCTCCGCAGGACCTGAGCCCCCGGGGACCACCCGGTGACGCCTCCGGTCGATGCGGCGGCAGGTTCCACTCGGCCCCGCCGGGCTTCGGCCCGGCGGGGCCGAGTGCTGCGCCGTGGCGGGTACGGGTGCTGCGCCGTGGCGGGTACGGGTGCTGCGCCGTGGCGGGTACGGGTGCTGCGCCGTGGCGGGTACGGGTGCTGCGCCGTGGCGGGTACGGGTGCGGGTCCGGGGTCCCGACGTGCGGTCGGGACCCCGGACGCGCCGACGGCGTCCCGGGTGGACGGGGCCGCCCGGCAGGCCTACCGCACGACCGCCGCGGGGGCCGGCGCGTAACCGGTGGGCCGGGCGGTGAAGGTGCCCCGGCCCTGGGTGCGGCTGCGCAGCCGGGTCGCGTAGCCGAACAGCTCGGCCAGCGGGACCGTGGCCGTGACGACCACCGCACCGCCCCGCGGGTCGGAACCGGTGACCCGGCCGCGGCGCGCGGCGAGGTCACCGAGCACGCCGCCGACACCGTCCTCGGGCACGGTGACCGTGACCTCCACGACCGGTTCGAGCAGGATCATCCCCGAGGCGCGCAGGGCGTCGCGGAGACCGAACCGGCCGGCGGTGCGGAAGGCCGTGTCCGAGGAGTCCTTCACGTGCGTCTGGCCGTCGGTCAGCGTGACCCGGAGGCCGGTCACCGGGTGGCCGCCCAGCGGACCCTCGGCGAGGGCGTCCCGGCAGCCCGCTTCGACGGCCCGGACGTACTCCTGCGGCACGCGTCCGCCGACGACCGTCGAACGGAACACGAAACCGCCGCCCGCACCGTCCCCGTCCGCGTCCTGCTCCCAGGGCTCGACGTCGAGCACGATGTGCGCGAACTGCCCGGAGCCGCCGTCCTGTTTGACGTGCCGGTGGACGAAGCCGGTGACGCCCTCGCCGACCGTCTCGCGGTACGCCACGCCGGGGCGCCCGACCGTGACCTCCAGCCCGTACTCGCGCCGCACGCGCTCCACCGCGACCTCCAGGTGCAGTTCGCCCATGCCGGACAGCACGGTCTGCGCGGTCTCCGGGTCGGTCCGGACGGCCAGGGAGGGGTCCTCCTCGGTCAGCCGGGCGAGCGCGGCGGCCAGCCGGTCGGTCTCGGTGGAACGCCGGGCCTCCACGGCCACGTGCACCACCGGTTCGGCCACGCCCGGGGGTTCCAGGAGCAGTGGGGCGCCCGGTGCGCACAGGGTCGAGCCGGCGCGGGCCGTCTTCAGCCCGACCACGGCGACGATGTCCCCGGCGACCGCGCGCTCCAGCGGGTCGTGCCGGTCGGCCCGTACCCGCAGGATGCGGCCGATGCGCTCGGTGCGGCGCGTGCCCGCGTCCCACACGGTGTCTCCCTTCCCGATCGTGCCCGAGTAGACCCTCAGGTACGTCAGCCGTCCCGTCGGCGTGGCGTTCACCTTGAACGCCAGTGCCGCCATCGGCGCCGCCGGGTCGGCGGGCCGCTCCCGCTCGGCGCCGTCGTGGGTGCCGCGCACCGGGGGCACGTCCAGCGGCGAGGGCAGATACGCCACCACGGCGTCCAGCAGCGGTTCGACGCCGCGGTTGCGGTAGGCGGAGCCGCACAGCACGACCACGCCGTCGCCGGTGCGCGTCAGGTCGCGCAGGGCGCCGGTGAGGGTGGCCGCGGTGAGCGTCTCCCGGTCGCAGAACTCCTCCAGCGCGCCCGGGTGGCGTTCGGCGACCGCCTCCTCCAGCACCCGCCGCCTGCGGGCGGCCTCCTCGCGCAGCGTCCCGGGCACCGGACCCTCCTCGGCCGCGTCCGCGCCGTCGGCCCATACGAGGGCGCGCATGCGCGGCAGGTCGACGACGCCGGTGAAGCCGTCCTCCGTGCCGATGGGCAGCTGCACGACCAGGGGTACGGGGTGCAGCCGCTCGCGGATCGAGGCGACGGCGGCGTCGAGGTCGGCGCCCGCCCGGTCCATCTTGTTGACGAACGCGATCCTGGGCACGCCGTGCCGGTCCGCCTGCCGCCACACGGACTCGCTCTGCGGCTCCACGCCCGCCACCGCGTCGAACACGGCGACCGCGCCGTCCAGCACGCGCAGGGAGCGTTCGACCTCGTCGGCGAAGTCGACGTGCCCCGGGGTGTCGATGAGATTGATCCGGTGGCCCGCCCAGGCGCAGCTGACGGCCGCGGCGAAGATGGTGATGCCGCGGTCGCGTTCCTGCGGGTCGAAGTCGGTGACGGTGGTGCCGTCGTGGACCTCGCCGCGCTTGTGGGTGGTACCGGTGAGGTAGAGGATCCGCTCGGTGACGGTGGTCTTCCCGGCGTCGACATGGGCGAGGATGCCCAGGTTGCGGACGGTGGTGAGCGGGTTGGTGCGCATGGCCCGAAGCCTTTCGGAGGAACCGGAGAAGGGCAGCGCGATTTCTCCCGACGCACGTGCCGGACGCTCCCGGCAGGGGACGTCGGCTGTCAGATGTGCGTCACGGGCATCCGGTGCCGGCCGCGCAGCGGGCACCGGGCGGCCGAAGACACCAGGATCACCTCGTGCCGGGACGGGGGAACGACGGGTGTGGTGCGGCTGCGCACGGCCCTGCTCCCCTCGCTCGGTCTGGGTGTCACGGCGAGTGTAGGGAGGCCGGGATCCGGGCCGCACCGTATTTTCGCCCGTCCACGAGGCGATTCGGCGGTCCACGGGGCGAAACGAAAGATGCCGGCCGGGACATCGCCCGGCCGGCATCTCTGTTCGATCTTGTGTGTCCGAGGGGGGACTTGAACCCCCACGCCCGATAAAGGGCACTAGCACCTCAAGCTAGCGCGTCTGCCATTCCGCCACCCGGACCAGGTGCCTGTCGCGGTGCGGGGGTGCTCCCCGCGGCGACATGGACAACCATACCAAGCTTTCGCGGTGCCTTTCACCTGCGTTTCCTTCCCCCGCGCTTCCTCTGAGCGGCGGTCCGGGACCGGCGGCTCCGCTGCGCCTAGGGTCGCACCATGAGTGACTGGATGGTTACGCAGGGCCCGCTCCCGCGTCGTCGGCCGCGGGTGTTGTCGCCGCTCCGGGAGCATCTGCGGGACACGTTCTGGTTCGCGCCCACCGCGGCGATGGCGGGTGTCCTCGTGGTCTGGCTGGTGGCTCAGGAGCTCGACGCGGCCCTCGTCCGTTCGCTCCAGGACGACGGCGACTACGACACGCTCGCCGAGCTGCTGCGTTTCGCGGACGACGCGAAGACGGTGGTCTCGGCGGTCGGCTCGGCGATGATGACCTTCATCGGTGTGGTGTTCAGCATCTCCCTGGTCGCGGTGCAGATGGCGAGCGGGCAGTTCACCCCGCGGGTGGTGCGGCTCTTCGTCCGCAGCCGGATCACCAAGGCGACCTTCGCCGTCTTCCTCGCCACCTTCGTCCTGACGCTGCTGGTGCTGACCAGCTACGACAGCAATCCCGACCCGCGCGCCGCCACGTCCGTCCCGCTGGTGCAGTCGGTGCTCACCCTGGTCATGGTCGCGTTGAGCCTGCTGCTCTTCGTGATGTACGTGAACGCCACCCTGCGCCTGATGCGGGTCAGCCATGTGATCGCCCGCATCGCCGCCGAGTCCTTCCGGGTGGCGGCGCTGATGCCGGTGCCGGCGCACGGCGGCGAGGCGCCCGGGCTCGGGCCCGTGACGGCGTGGATCGCCCACGACGGGCAGGGCGGCGTACTGCGCGACGTGCACATCGCCCGGCTGGTGCGGGTGGCCCGGGGACACGGGGTGGTGCTGCGGCTGGTCCCGCGGATCGGCGACTTCCTGGTGCCGGGCACACCGGTCCTGGCGGTGCACGGCGGGGCGGCCCCGCCGCGCCGGGCGCTGCGCTACGCCCTCTCCGTCGGGGTCGAGCGCACCTTCCACCAGGACCTGGCGTTCGGGCTGCGCCAGCTGTCCGACATCGGGCTGCGTGCCCTGTCGCCCGCGGTCAACGATCCGACGACCGCCGTGCAGGCGCTGGACCGGGTCGTGCAGATCCTGGCCACGCTGTCCCGGCGGCCGCTGGACGCCGCTGTGCACCGGGACCGCCGCGGCGCGCTCCGGCTGGTGCAGCCCGTACCCGGCTGGGCGGAGCTGGTGGACCTCGGGTTCGCCGAGGTCCGCGCCTGCGCCACCGGTTCGCCGCAGGTCACCCGGCGCCTGATGGCCGGTCTCGACGACCTGCTGCTGCTCGTGCCGCCGGAGCGGCGCGCACCGCTGCTGCGTCACCGCGAGCTGCTGCGGCAGGCCGTCGAGCGGACCGCGCCGACCGCGGCGGAGCGGGTCTTCGCCCTGCGGCCGGACCGCCAGGGCATCGGCTGACCCGGGGCGCCCGGCGGAGACCGCCGGCACCCCTGACGCGGCGTGAGACCGACACCCCTGACGACATGAGACCGACACCCCTTACCGCGTGAGGCCGACACCCCTTACGGCATGAGGTGGTGGTCCGGGAAGTTCCCCGGCAGCCGCTCCCCCGCCGGTCCGCGGGTCACGGCGCGCACCAGCAGCTCACCGCCCACGAAGGCGCCGTGCCAGGACGCCCCGTGTCCGCCGAACAGCTCGTCGCGGTCCCCGCGGGAGCGCGGTACCCCGTGGCCGACCTTGAACGCGCGGATCTGCGGCGCCAGCCTGTCGTACGTCGCCGGGTCGTCCGTGGAGAGCGTGGCCACCAGAGCGCCGTTGGAGGCGTTCATCGCGGCGAGCAGCTCGGCCTCGGTGTCGACCAGGACGATGGTGTCGACCGGGCCGAAGGGTTCCGCGTGGTGCAGGGGTGAGGAGCGGGGCGGGTTGAGCAGGGTGACCGGCTGGACGTAGGCCGAGGTGTCCTGGCCGGGCAGGAAGCGGGCATCGGCCGCACTGCCGCGGTGCAGCGGGACGGCGCCCCGGTCGACGGCCTCGGCGACCTGGTCGTGCAGCTCCTTGGCCTTCGCCGCGTTGATCACCGGGCCGAAGTCGAGCGCCGGGTACGGGTCGTCCGGTGCGGCCACGGCGAGCGGGTGGCCGACGCGCAGTGTGCGGACGGCCGGGAGGTAGGCCGCGAGGAAGGCGTCGAACCGCTGCCGCTGGACGACGAAGCGCGGGTAGGCGGTGCAGCGTTGCTTGGCGTAGTCGAAGAGCTTGGGGACGGTCCGGGTGAGCGCGTCCCAGTCCGTGAAGTTCCAGATGCCCCAGGTGTTGAGTCCTTCCTGTTCGAGGATGTGCCGCTTGCCGAGGTCGGCGAGGGCGGTGGCGACGTCCGCGCCCGTGTCCCGGCCGCCGACGAAGGAGACGCAGCCGATCTCGGGCGCCCGGACCAGCGCCTGGGACAGCTCCCGGCCGCTGCCGCTGAGGAGGGTGACGGGAAGTCCATCGCGGGCGGCGAGTGCGCAGGCCAGTGTCAGGCAGGCGACTCCGCCGTCGGTCGGGGTCTTGGCGATGACCGCGTTGCCCGCCAGTGCCTGGACCAGCAGGGCGTGGACGAGGACGCTCATCGGGTAGTTCCAGCTGGCGATGTTGGACACCGGGCCGTCCAGCGGAGCGCGCCCGTCGAGCATGTCCTCGATGCCGTCGAGGTACCAGCGCACGCCGTCGACGGCCCGGTCGACGTCGGCCCGCGCCGACCGCCAGGGCTTGCCGATCTCCCAGACCAGCAGCATCGCGAGCAGTTCGCGGTGCTGGGCGAGGGCGTCGAGGGTGGCCGCGACGCGGGCGCGGCGCTCGGGCAGGGGGACGTGGCGCCAGGCCCGGTGCTGGTCGAGCGAGGCGCGTACGGCGCGGTGGGCCGTCTCGGCGTCGATCCGGGGCGGGCCGGCGATCGGGGTGCCGTCGACCGGGCTGGCTGCCGGCAGGACCCGGCCGTCCGTCCGCCAGCCGGCGTCCCAGAGGTTGAGGACGCGATCGTCGCGGAACGCCTCGGGGGCGACGGTGCGGCAGCGGTGCCAGGCGTCGGTCCAGGAGGTGCCGGACTTCAGGGTGAGGGGCCCGGTGTCCGGGGCTCCGGCCGCCGTCATGCGCGGGCTCCGTCGCGGGCCGCGCCGTCCGGTGCGGCACCTGCGGGCGCGTCGAGTGCCTCGAGTACGTGCCGTGCCGTCTCGGTCGGTGTGCTCCCGACCCGTACGCCGACCGACTCCAGCGCCTCCTTCTTCGCCCGCGCCGTGCCCGAGGAGCCGGAGACGATGGCACCGGCGTGGCCCATCGTCCGGCCCTCGGGCGCGGTGAAGCCGGCGATGTAGGCGACGACCGGCTTGGTGACGTGCGCGCGGATGTGAGCCGCCGCGCGTTCCTCCGCGTCGCCGCCGATCTCGCCGATGAGGACGATCAGCTCGGTGTCGGGATCGTCCTCGAAGGCGGCGAGGCAGTCGATGTGGCTGGTGCCGACGACCGGGTCGCCGCCGATGCCGACGCAGGTGGAGAAGCCGATGTCGCGCAGTTCGTACATGAGTTGGTAGGTGAGCGTGCCCGACTTGGAGACCAGGCCGATGCGGCCGGGCTTGGTGATGTCGGGCGGGATGATGCCCGCGTTGGACTGGCCGGGGGTGATCAGGCCGGGGCAGTTGGGGCCGATGACACGGGTGCCCTTGGCCCTTGCGTGGGCGGTGAGGGCGACGGAGTCGTGGACCGGGATGCCCTCGGTGATGACGACCGCGAGGCCGATCCCGGCGTCGGCGGCCTCGACGACCGCGGCCTCGGCGAAGGCCGGTGGCACGAAGACGACCGTGACGTCGGCGCCCGTGCGTTCGATGCCCTCGCGGACCGATCCGAAGACCGGGACGGTGCGGTTGTCGAAGTCCACGGTGCGGCCCGCCTTGCGCGGGTTGACGCCGCCGACGACGTCGGTGCCCGCGGCCAGCATGCGGCGGGTGTGCTTCATGCCCTCGGCACCGGTCATGCCCTGGACGAGGACCTTGCTCTCCTTGGTGAGGTAGATCGCCATGTCGTCCTGTCTCCTTATCCGGCCTGTCCGGCGGTGGACGCCGCGGTGGCGAGCCGGGCGGCACGGCGGGCGGCGCCGTCCATGGTGGTGGCCTGTTCGACCAGGGGGTGCGCGCGGGCGTCGAGCAGGGCCCGGCCCCGCGCGGCGTTGTTCCCGTCGAGGCGTACGACGAGCGGTTTGGTGAGCCGGACCTCGTCCAGGGCGCGGACGATGCCGTCGGCGACCGCGTCGCAGGCGGTGATGCCGCCGAAGACGTTGACGAGGACGGACCTCACGTCGGGGTCGGAGAGCACGACGGACAGTCCGTCGGCCATGACCCGGGCGGAGGCGCCCCCGCCGATGTCGAGGAAGTTGGCGGGGCGGGCACCGCAGCCGGCGACCACGTCGAGTGTCGACATGACCAGCCCGGCGCCGTTGCCGATGACGCCGACCTCGCCGTCCAGCTTGACGTAGTTGAGGCCCTTGGCGCCGGCCCGCGCCTCCAGGGAGTCGGCGTCCTCCTGCCTCGTCTCGCCCCAACGGGACTGCCGGAAGCGGGCGTTGTCGTCGAGGGTGACCTTGCCGTCGAGGGCCACGATCCGGCCCTCGGCCGTCCTGACCAACGGGTTGACCTCGACCAGGAGGGCGTCCTCGCGGACCAGTACCTTCCACAGCCGCACCAGCGTGTCGACGGTCTGCGGGGGCAGGCCGGCGGCGTCGGCGATGCGTACCGCGGTGGCCGTGTGCACGCCCGTGGCGGGGTCGACGGGGATGCGCGCCACCGCCTCGGGCCGCCGGGCGGCGACCTCCTCGATCTCCGTGCCGCCCTCCGCGGAGGCGATGGCGAGGAAGCCGCCGGACGCCCGGTCGAGGACGTAGGAGACGTAGAACTCCCGCTCTATGTCGCAGGGTTCGGCCAGCATGACGGTGCCGACCGTGTGTCCCCTGATGTCCATGCCGAGGATGCGCCGCGCCGCCTCCTCGGCCTCGGCCGGGTCGGCGGCGAGCCGCACTCCGCCCGCCTTGCCGCGCCCGCCGGTCTTCACCTGCGCCTTGACGACGGCGCGTCCGCCGAGTGCGCGGGCGACCTCCCGGGCCCGTTCGGGCGAGTCGGTGACCTCGGCCCTCGGGACCACGATCCCGTGTTCCTTGAAGAGTTCCCTTGCCTGGTGTTCGTACAGGTCCATCTCGGCTCCTGACTGAAAGTGCCGCACGCCCCCTGGACACCACCCACCGGATGCGGGATAACAAGCTTCATACAGTATTCGTCGACTGTATGCAATGTACCGCGAGAGCGCCCCAACCCCTCGTGAAGGGACAGGACTTCGCCATGCCCGACGACACCCAGGACGTCATCTCCGGCGGCCACCTCGTTGCCAAGGCACTCAAGGCAGAAGGGGTCGACCGCATCTACACGCTGTGCGGCGGCCACATCATCGACATCTACGACGGCTGCGTCGACGAGGGCATCGAGGTCGTCGACGTACGCCACGAGCAGGTCGCCGCGCACGCCGCCGACGGGTACGCCCGCATCACCGGCAAGCCCGGCTGCGCGGTGGTCACCGCCGGGCCGGGCACCACCGACGCCGTCACCGGGGTCGCCAACGCCTTCCGCGCCGAGTCACCCATGCTGCTGATCGGCGGTCAGGGTGCCCACACCCAGCACAAGATGGGCTCACTCCAGGACCTGCCGCACGTCGACATGATGACGCCGATCACCAAGTTCGCGGCGACCGTGCCGGACACCGCGCGCGCCGCCGACATGGTGTCGATGGCGTTCCGCGAGTGCTACCACGGCGCGCCGGGTCCGTCCTTCCTGGAGATCCCGCGCGACGTGCTGGACGCCAAGGTGCCGGCGGAGAAGGCGCGGGTGCCGCGGGCCGGGGGCTACCGCGCCTCCACCAGGTCGGCCGGCGACCCGGAGGCGGTCGAGAGGCTCGCCGACCTGCTGGTGCACGCCGAGAAGCCGGCCGTCCTGCTCGGCAGCCAGGTGTGGACGACGCGCGCCACCGAGGCCGCCGTCGAGCTGGTCCGCACACTGAACGTCCCGGCGTACATGAACGGCGCCGGACGCGGCACCCTGCCGCCGGGCGACCCGCACCACTTCCAGCTCTCCCGGCGCTACGCCTTCTCCAACGCCGACGTGATCGTCATCGTGGGCACGCCCTTCGACTTCCGGATGGGCTACGGCAAGCGGCTCTCCCCGGACGCGACCGTCGTGCAGATCGACCTCGACTACCGCACCGTCGGCAAGAACCGCGACATCGACCTCGGCATCGTCGGCGACGCGGGGCTGGTGCTGAAGTCGGTGACCGAGGCGGCGTCCGGGCGGATCAACGGGGGCGCGGCGAAGCGCAAGGAGTGGCTGGACGAGCTGCGCGCGGCCGAGCGGACGGCGCTGGACAAGCGGCTGCCGCAGCTCAGGTCGGACGCCTCCCCCATCCACCCGTACCGGCTGGTCAGCGAGATCAACGACTTCCTCACCGAGGACTCGATCTACATCGGCGACGGCGGCGACATCGTCACCTTCTCCGGTCAGGTCGTGCAGCCCAAGTCACCCGGCCACTGGATGGACCCGGGACCGCTGGGCACGCTCGGCGTCGGCGTCCCCTTCGTGCTGGCCGCCAAGCAGGCGCGGCCCGACAAGGAGGTCGTCGCCCTCTTCGGCGACGGCGCCTTCTCGCTCACCGGCTGGGACTTCGAGACCCTCGTCCGCTACGACCTCCCCTTCGTCGGCATCGTCGGCAACAACTCCTCGATGAACCAGATCCGCTACGGCCAGGCCGTCAAGTACGGCAAGGAGCGCGAACGGGTCGGCAACACCCTCGGCGACGTGCCCTACGACGAGTTCGCCCGGATGCTGGGCGGCCACGGCGAGGAGGTCCGCGACCCCGCCGACATCGGCCCCGCGCTGCGCCGGGCCCGCGAGTCCGGCAAGCCGTCCCTGATCAACGTCTGGGTGGACCCGGACGCGTACGCCCCCGGAACCATGAACCAGACGATGTACAAGTGAGGTGAACACTCATGACAGCGAAGGCTCTTGAGGGCATCCGCGTCCTGGACATGACGCATGTGCAGTCCGGGCCCTCGGCGACCCAGCTGCTCGCCTGGCTCGGCGCGGACGTCGTGAAGCTGGAGGCGCCGCACGGCGACATCACGCGGGGGCAGCTGCGCGATCTGCCGGACGTCGACTCCCTCTACTTCACGATGCTCAACTGCAACAAGCGCAGCATCACCCTCAACACCAAGTCCGAGCGCGGCAAGGAGATCCTCACCGAGCTGATCCGGCGCTCGGACGTCATGGTCGAGAACTTCGGACCGGGCGCGGTGGACCGGATGGGCTTCACCTGGGACCGCGTCAAGGAGATCAATCCACGGATCGTCTACGCCTCCATCAAGGGGTTCGGCGAGGGCCCGTACACCGCGTTCAAGGCGTACGAGGTCGTCGCGCAGGCCATGGGCGGATCGATGTCCACCACCGGTTTCGAGGACGGGCCGCCGCTGGCGACGGGGGCCCAGATCGGGGACTCGGGCACGGGCGTCCACGTCGTGGCGGGCATCCTCGCCGCCCTCTACCAGCGGGAGCACACCGGACGTGGTCAGCGGGTGAACGTGGCCATGCAGCACGCGGTGCTCAACCTCTGCCGGGTGAAGCTGCGCGACCAGCAGCGCCTGAGCCATGGTCCACTCGCCGAATATCCCAACGAGGACTTCGGCGACGAGGTTCCCAGGTCCGGCAACGCCTCCGGCGGCGGGCAGCCGGGGTGGGCGGTCAAGTGCGCGCCGGGCGGCCCCAACGACTACGTGTACGTCATCGTCCAGCCGGTCGGCTGGCAGCCGCTCAGTGAGCTGATCGGCAGGCCCGAGCTGGCCGAGGACCCCGAGTGGGCGACGCCGCGGGCCCGGCTGCCGAAGCTGAACAAGATGTTCCAGCTGATCGAGGAGTGGTCGTCCACGCTGCCCAAGTGGGAGGTGCTGGAGCGGCTGAACGCCCACAACATCCCGTGCGGGCCGATCCTGTCCACGAAGGAGATCATCGAGGACGACTCCCTGGTCGCCAACGAGATGGTCGTCACCGTCCCCCATCCCGAGCGCGGCGAGTTCGTGACCGTGGGCAGCCCGCTCAAGCTCTCGGACTCTCCGGTGGAGGTGACCAGTTCGCCGCTGCTGGGCGAGCACAACGAGGAGGTCTACGTCGGTGAGCTGGGCCTCGGCGACGAGGAACTGCGGCTGCTCAAGTCGAGCGGGGTGATCTGACGTGATGGCCGAGGACCGTCTAGCGCGGGTGCGCGGGCTCCTGGACGCCGTACGCGGCGAGGGGCGCACGGCGCTGACCGCCCCCGAGGGCAAGGTGCTCGCCGACGCCTACGGGATCGCCGTACCGGGCGAGGAGCTGGCGCGGGACGTCGACGAGGCGGTGGCGTGCGCGGCGCGGTTCGGCGGACCCGTGGTGATGAAGATCGTCTCGCCGGACATCCTGCACAAGACCGATGCCGGCGGTGTGGTCGTCGGGGTCGAGGGCGCGGCGGACGTGCGGGCGGCGTTCTGCCGGATCGTCGACAACGCCCGCGCGTACGACGCCTCCGCGCGGATCGAAGGGGTCCAGATCCAGGAGCTGCTGCCGCAGGGGCAGGAGGTCATCGTCGGGGCGGTCACCGACCCGACGTTCGGCAAGGTGGTGGCGTTCGGACTCGGCGGGGTGCTGGTCGAGGTGCTGAAGGACGTCACCTTCCGGCTGGCTCCCGTGGACGCCGACGAGGCGCTGTCCATGCTGGACTCGATCAGGGCGGCCGAGGTGCTGCGCGGGGTGCGCGGGCAGGCCGGGGTGGACCGGTGGGCGGTGGCGGAGCAGATCCGCCGGGTGTCCGAGCTGGTCGCCGACTTCCCGGAGATCGCCGAGGTGGACCTGAACCCCGTGATCGCCACGCCCGAGGGCGCGGTCGCCGCCGACATCAGGGTGATCCTGGCGACCGACACGCCGAAGGAGCGGCGCCGGTACACGCGCGAGGAGATCCTCACCTCGATGCGCCGCCTGATGCAGCCCGCGTCGGTCGCGGTGATCGGCGCGTCGGGCGAGCCGGGGAAGATCGGCAACTCCGTGATGCGCAACCTCGTCGACGGCGGCTTCGCGGGCGAGATCCACCCGGTGAACCCCAAGGCCGATGACATCTTGGGCCGCAAGGCGTACAAGAGTGTCACCGACGTTCCCGATGAGGTGGATGTGGCGGTCTTCGCGATCCCCGCGCGGTTCGTGGCGGCGGCCCTGGAGGAGGTGGGACGCAAGCGGATACCCAATGCCGTCCTCATCCCCTCCGGCTTCGCCGAGACCGGGGAACAGGCGCTCCAGGACGAGATCGTGGCGGTCGCCGAACGGCACGGCGTCCGGCTGCTCGGCCCGAACATCTACGGCTACTACTCCACCTGGCAGGACCTGTGCGCCACGTTCTGCACGCCGTACGACGTCAAGGGCGGCGTCGCGCTGACCTCGCAGTCGGGCGGCATCGGCATGGCCATCCTGGGCTTCGCGCGGACCACGAAGACCGGCGTGTCGGCGATCGTGGGGCTGGGCAACAAGTCGGACCTGGACGAGGACGACCTGCTGACCTGGTTCGGTGAGGACCCGCACACCGAGTGCATCGCGATGCACCTGGAGGACCTCAAGGACGGCCGCGCCTTCGTCGAGGCCGCGCGGGCGACCGTGCCGAGGAAGCCGGTCGTGGTGCTCAAGGCGGGCCGTACGGCGGCGGGCGCCAAGGCGGCCGGGTCGCACACCGGGGCACTGGCCGGGGACGACGCCGTGTACGACGACATCCTGCGGCAGGCCGGCGTCATCCGGGCGCCGGGGCTCAACGAGATGCTGGAGTACGCGCGCGCGTTGCCCGTGCTGCCCGCCCCCGAGGGCGACAACGTGGTCATCATCACCGGCGCCGGCGGCAGCGGTGTGCTGCTCTCCGACGCGGTGACGGACAACGGGCTGTCGCTGATGGAGATTCCGCCCGACCTGGACAGGGCGTTCCGCGCCTTCATCCCGCCGTTCGGCGCGGCCGGCAACCCGGTGGACATCACCGGGGGCGAGCCGCCGTCGACGTACGAGGCGACGATCCGGCTCGGTCTGGAGGACCCGCGCATCCACGCGCTCGTCCTCGGCTACTGGCACACCATCGTCACGCCTCCCATGGTGTTCGCCGAACTCACCGCGCGCGTGGTGGCGGAGTTCCGCGAACGCGGCGTCGAGAAGCCCGTGGTGGCCTCCCTGGCGGGCGACGTGGAGGTGGAGGAGGCGTGCCAGTACCTCTTCGAGCGCGGCGTCGTGGCGTATCCGTACACGACCGAGAAGCCGGTGGCGGTGCTGGGCGCGAAGTACCGGTGGGCGCGGGCCGCGGGCTTGTTGGGAGGCGGTTCATGACGTGAGACGGCGAGGGGCCGGCCGACGGGTGCGCGTCGGCCGGCCCCGGGGACCCGCGCGCGCACGAAAGGCATGGGACAGGGGGCGCTGGCCAGATCTTTCGACGCTAGGGGTGCAATCGACATGACAACCACCGATGTCACACGGGTCGCCGCCTACCGGGAGGTGACCGACAGGAACGGGCGCGTCTACCGCGTGGGCGAGTCCGACATCGACCTCATGGGGCGCAAGCGCAAGTGGATGGTGATCCTGCCCTGGATCGGGATGATGGGCATCTCCTCCGCCGAGTACGCGTTCGCGTCCGCCGAGGACACGCTGCACGAGGCCCAGCACTGGTCCAGCGGCAGCATCTACTGGATGATGACCGCCTGGGTGTTCTGCCAGGCCGCGGTCGCGTTCCCGGCGGGGCGGCTGCGCGAGAGCGGCAAGCTGCCGGCGCGCTGGGCGATGATGCTGGGGTCGGCCGGCACGCTGCTGGGCTATCTGTCGCTGGCGTTCGCGCCGCACGTCTCGCTCGCCTTCATCGGGTTCGGCGTGTTCAGCGGCATGGGTGCCGGCATGGTGTACGCGACCTGCGTCAACATGGTCGGCAAGTGGTACCCGGAGCGCCGGGGCGGGAAGACCGGCTTCGTCAACGGCGGTTTCGCCTACGGCTCGGTGCCGTTCGTCTTCATCTTCCACGGCTACATGGACACGTCCAACTTCCGCTGGGTGCTGGTTTCCGCGGGTGTCTTCCTCGCGGCGATGGTGGCGATCGCCGGTTTCTACTTCCGGGACCCGCCGAAGAACTGGTGGCCGGCCGCCGTCGACCCGCTGAACCCGCCGGCCGACCCGCGGGCCCGGCGTTCGCTGGAGAAGAACCCGCCGGCGGTCAAGCAGTACTCCCCGATGGAGGCCTGGAAGACCGGCCGGGTGGCGCTGATGTGGTTCTGTCTCGCCTGCACCTCCGGTGTGAACATCTTCGGCATCGCCTTCCAGGTCGACATCGGCGAGGAGGCGGGCTTCGCGGCCGGGGTCGTGGCCGCGGCGATGTCGCTGAAGGCGATCGTCAACGGCACCGGGCGCGGGGTCATCGGCTGGCTCTCCGACCTCTACGGCCGCAAGCAGTGCCTGCTCTATGTGTGCGCGATCCTGGGTCTGGCCCAGTTCGGCATCATCTGGTCGGCCGAGATCAAGAACCTGCCGCTGTTCCTGGTCTTCTCCGCCATCTCCGGTTTCGGCGGCGGCGCCATCTTCCCGATGTTCGCGGCGCTGACGGCGGACTACTTCGGCGAGAACAACAACGCCACCAACTACGGGATGGTCTACAGCTCCAAGCTCGTCTCCGGCCTCGGTGCGGGCATGGGCTCCGTGGTCGTCGGCGTCTGGGGCTACAACGGCGCCTTCAGCCTGGCGGGCAGTATCTCGATCTTCGCCGGGTTCGTGGCGCTGTCACTGAGGCCACCGGGGCGCCCGAAGGGCAAGCGCGTCACTCCGAATCCCCAGCCCCTCGGCGAGGGATGACCTGACGAAGGCTTCTTCGCACGGACCGGGCGGCCCCTCCCCCAGCACGCGGGAGGGGCCGCCCGGTCCGTGCTCCGGGTCAGTGGCGGCGCTTGCGCAGGGCGGCCAGGTTGTCGTAGCTGATCTTGGCCTCCCGCAGGGACTGCGAGGGATCGGTGGCGCTCGGCGAGTTGTCGTCCTCGATCATCGGGTTGTGGTAGTTGCGCTGTCCGACCCGGGAGAAGAACGTCGTGTAGTCGATGACGCCGGTCCCGAACGGCACCATGTCGTAGCCCATGCCGTTGGTCGTGCTGACCACGCCGTCCTTGGCGTGGAAGAGCGGGTAGCGCCGGTTGTTGCGGACGACCAGGCCGGCCGGGTCGAAGACGTTCTTCCGGGTGGAGCCGTCGTGGGCGGTGTACTCGTGGAACTTGTACTGGGCGACGTGCGCCCAGAAGATGTCCATCTCCAGCCAGACCACCCGCGGGTCGGTGACCTTGAGGAAGTACTCCAGTTTCCGGATGCCCGAACTGCGGGTCGGCCGGCCCTGGTCGTCCAGCGGGCCGCCGTCGAGCAGGAAACCGTAGGCGCTGTCGTGGTTGTGGGTGTAGAGCTTGATGCCCTCCCGGTGGGCGATCGCGCCGAGGGCGTTCCACTTGTCGGCGGCCACGTCCCAGTCGGCGCGGTAGGAGCTGCCGGTGGGGTCGCCGCCGGTGCCCATGTGGTCCATGCCGAGGATGTTGGCGATCTCCAGGTGCTTCTTGAAGGTGTCCTTGTCCGCCTGGGTCAGCGGCCAGGAGGACGGGATGAAGCCGTGGTTGCCCTGGGCGCGCAGCCCGTAGTCGTCGAGCCAGGAGCGCAGCAGCCGGGCGCCCTTGACGGACTCCAGGCTGGCGCCGCCCGGTGCGTTGGCGTGCTGGTTGTATCCGGCGAACTCCACCTGGCGGTAGCCGTGCCGGGACAGCTGCTTGAAGACCTCGCGGAAGCCGGAGGGCAGGTCGGAGGCGAGGGGGTCGCGGGCGGTGGCGTCGCGGACGGTGTAGAGGATGATGCCGCGCTTGTCCGCCGGGACGAGGATCTGCCCGTGGCCGTGGCCGTGGCCGTGTCCATGGCCGTGGTCGTGGTCTCTGTCCCGGTCGTGAGCGAGCGCCGGGGAGGCGCCGAAGACGGGGGCGGCGACGGCTCCGGCCGCCACCGCGGTGCAGGTGCTGAGGAAGCGGCGCCGGTTCACGCCGAGGGCGCGGCGCAGGCTCTCGCCCGGGCCGTCGGCGGACGGGTCGGTGCCGGCGTCGGTGCGGGAGGAGTCGGTGAACGGGGTCACGGATGCCTGCCTTCTGGGTCGTGGCCTGCACGGATGCGGTTCGGGCGGGCCGTTGTCAGTGCCGTGTGTTTCACTCTCAGTAGTCGGATTTCGGCGGGCGTACCGGGTGGTGCGTCAGCCGAGTCCGGCCAGCCGGAGCAGGAGTTGTTTCACGTCGGTGGCCGCGACGCGGTCTCCGACAGCGCGGGGGGTGGAGCAGATGAGGAGCGGACCGTCGTCGTCGCTCGCGGGGAGGCGGCCGTGGCTGCCTCGAATAGGTGACGCGTCGAGGGGCACGACCGCCATGCGGTAGCGCATGCCGAGTTTCTTCCGGGCCAGCGCGCCGGCCGCCTTGACCTTGACGTAGGGGTCGAGCGGGTCCATGAACAGTTCGACCGGGTCGTAGCCGGGTTTGCGGTGGATCTCGACGAGCTGCGCGAAGTCGGGCGCGCGGTCGTCGTCGAGCCAGTAGTAGTACGTGAACCAGGCGTCCGGCTCCGCGACGGCGACCAGCTCGCCGGCGCGGGGATGGTCGAGGTGCTGGGCCTTCTTGCCCTCGTCGTCGAGGAGTTGCTCGATGCCGGGCAGTCCGTCCAGGGCGGCACGGGTGGCGTCGAGGTCCTCGGGGCGGCGGACGTACACGTGGGCCACCTGGTGGTCGGCGACCGCGAAGGCGCGGGAGGCCATCGGGTCGAGGTACTCCATGCCGTCCTGGGTGTGCACCTCGAGCAGTCCGGCGCGGCGCAGGGCGCGGTTGATGTCCACGGGCCGGCTGACGGGGGTGATGCCGTACTCGGACAGCGCGACGACGGTGCGGCCCTCGGCGCGGGCGTCGTCGAGCAGCGGGGCCAGCGCCGCGTCGAGGTCGGCGGCGGCCTTCAGGGAGCGCGGGTCGTCGGGGCCGAAGCGCTGCAGGTCGTAGTCGAGGTGAGGGAGGTAGCAGAGGGTCAGGTCGGGGTGGCGGGTGGCCATGATGTGCCGGGTGGCGTCGATGATCCACTGGCTGGAGACCAGGTCCGCGCCGGGCCCCCAGAAGTGGAAGAGCGGGAAGGTGCCCAGTTTGTCGGTGAGTTCGTCGTGCAGGGCCGGGGGCCTGGTGTAGCAGTCGGGTTCCTTGCGGCCGTCGGCGTAGTAGACGGGACGGGGGGTGACGGTGAAGTCGGTGTCGGCGCCCATGGCGTACCACCAGCAGATGTTGGCGACGGTGTAGCCGGGGTGGGCGCGGCGGGCGGCGTCCCAGAGTCTGTCGCCGGCCACGAGTCCGTTGTGCTGGCGCCACAGCAGGACGTCGCCCAGTTCGCGGAAGTACCAGCCGTTGCCGACGATGCCGTGCTCGGAGGGCATGGTGCCGGTCAGGAAGGTGGACTGGGCGGCGCAGGTGACGGCAGGCAGCACGGTGCCGAGCGGCGCCCGGGAGCCGGACTGGCCGAGCTGCTTGAGGTGCGGCATGTGGTCGAGGAGGCGGGGGGTGAGGCCGACGACGTCCAGGACGAGGAGGGGGGTCGGTCCGTCGGAGGGGGTGGGTCGGGTCATGGCAGTTCCTTCAGGCCGAGGTCCGTCAACAGGTCGCGGGCGAGGGTCAGCTCGGCGGCGATGCCGTCGGTGAGCTGGGCGCGGGCGCGGGGCCGCAGCTCGGGCGGGAGGGCCTGCCAGGTGTAGGTCTCGACCTCCAGGTTGCGGGTGAGGGGGTGCGGGCCGCCGACGAGCCGGGTCAGCGCGGCCTTGAGTACCGGAAGGGTGGAGGTGAGGGGCGCGGCGGGGGCCGCGTGCAGGGGGACGTGGAAGTGGGCGCGCCAGGGGGCGGTGTCAGGCAGTGGGCCGCCGTCCGCGAGGGCCTCGTCGAGGTCGTCGGTGCCGTGCAGGCCGCCGGAGGGGGTGGTGGTGCGGGTCTGGTGCAGGAAGCGCGGCTCGGCGAAGGCGGCGAGCGCCTCGCGGACCGCGGGGTCGGCCGGGTGTTCGGCGTGCAGTGCGGCGGACAGCTGGGACTTGACGACGGGCACGCGGGCGGCCGTGAGCGCGTCCAGGGCGGTGTGCGGATCTTCGAAGGAGGTGGCGAGATGGCAGGTGTCGACGCAGACGCCGATGCGGTCGTGGGCGATCGCGGTCAGCGGGGCGATGGCGTCGTGGGTGGTCTCGACGACGCAGCCGGGTTCCGGTTCCAGGCCGACGCGGATGGAGCGGCCGGTGAGTTCCTGGAGCGCGTCGAGGCGTTCGGCGAGGGTGACGAGGGCGGCGCGCGCCTTGTCGGCACGGGTGTCGTCGTAGGCGGTGCGCCAGGCCAGCGGCAGGGTGGAGATGGTGCCGTCCGCGACGTCGTCGGGCAGCAGTCCGGCGAGGAGACGGGCCAGGGAGGTGGTGTGTTCGAGGCGTTCGGGGTCGGCCCAGTCCGGCTTGTAGACGCGGTACTTGACCTCTTCGGCGCCGAAGCCCTCGTAGGGGAAGCCGTTGAGGGTGACGACCTCCAGGCCGCGCCGGTCGAGTTCGGTGCGCAGGCCGCGCAGGGCGGCGGGGTCGGTGACCAGGGCGTGGGCGGCGTCGCGGGCGAGCCACAGGCCGATGCCGAGGCGGTCTCGGCCCAGGCGCTTGCGGACCGGCTCGCAGTGGTCGCGGAGCTGGGCGAGGACGCCGTCCAGGGTCTCGGCGGGGTGCACGTTGGTGCAGTAGGCGAGGTGGACGGTGGAGCCGTCGGGGTGCCGGAAGCGCATGGCTCACTCCCCGCCGCGCAGGATGGAGTTGCCCTCGTGCGTGGCGTCCCCGGCGGCCACGTCGAGTTCCAGGCGTCCGCTGAGCCCGTAGAAGGCGACGGGGTTGCGCCACAGCACCCGGTCCACGTCGTCCTCGGTGAAGCCCTCGGCGAGCATCAGGTCGCCGACCTTGCGGGTCTTGAGCGGGTCGCTCCTGCCCCAGTCGGCGGCGGAGTTCACCAGGACCTGCTCCGGACCGTACTCGCGCAGCAGGGCGACCATCCGGGCCTCGTCCATCTTGGTGTCCGGATAGACCGAGAAGCCGAGCCAGGCGCCGCTGTCCTTGGCTTCCTTCACGGTGGTCTCGTTGAGGTGGTCGACCAGGACCCGCTCGGTCGGCAGCGCGGACTCCCGGACCGCGTCCAGGGTGCGGCGCAGGCCGGCGAGCTTGTCGCGGTGCGGGGTGTGCACGAGGGCGGGCAGTCCGTGGTCGGCGGCGAGCTGGAGCTGGGTGGCCAGGGCGGTGTCCTCGGCGGGCGTCATCGAGTCGTAGCCGATCTCACCGACCGCCACCACCCGGTCCTTGACGAGATACCGGGGCAGCTCGTCGAGGACGGGCCGGCACCGGGGGTCGTTCGCCTCCTTCGGGTTCAGCGCGATGGTGCAGTGGTGGGCGATGCCGTACTGGGCGGCGCGGAAGGGTTCCCAGCCGAGCAGGGCGTCGAAGTAGTCACGGAAGGAGTCGGGCGAGGTGCGGGGCTGGCCCAGCCAAAAGGACGGCTCGACGAGGGCGCGGACGCCGGCCGCGTACATGGCCTCGTAGTCGTCGGTGGTCCGGGAGGTCATGTGGATGTGGGGGTCGAAGATGCGCATCAGGACTCCTTGCCGTGGGGGTCGGCCGTACCGGGCGCGGGGCGTCCGGACTCGGTCAGGGCCAGGACGCGGTGCAGGTCTTCGGGGACGGTGCGGTCCGCGGCGGTGCGTTCGGCGGCGTAGTCGGCCAGCATCCGGGCGAGTTCGTCGTCCCCGTGGGCCCGGCGGGCGAGGTCCGCGACGCTGTCGACCGCGACGCCCGTGAACAGGCACTTGAGCACGGCGTGCCGCCACTGGTGGGCGTCGAGGTGCCGGGCGGCGTACGGGCCGAGAGCGGCGGCGACGAGCCGGGTGTCGTTGGTGCGCAGGGCGTCCTCGACGAGCGGGAGGGCGTCCGGTCCCGGCACGAGGTGGGGCAGGGCGTGCAGGACGGCGCGGCGTTCGTCGGCGGTGCCCTGGGAGTACACCCGGGTCAGGGCGCCGGTGTCGGCACGCGCGGCGTGCAGGACGAGGACGCGGGCGGCGTCGGCGTGGGCGGGCCCGCAGCGGCGGCCTGCCTCGGCGAGGCGCAGTTCCCACACCGAGATGGGGCCGTGAGTGCCGGGGTGGGCGGCGGCCTCGTCGAGGGCCTGGTCCAGCCAGGCCCGGGCGGCTCCGCCGAGCCGGGTGGTGAGGGCGGCGCGCAGGTCGGCGGGCGGGACGTGGGCGGGGGTGGTGCCCTGGGCGTCCTGCCCGTCGGGGGTGACGTCCGCGTCCTGGGTGTCGGGGGTGACGTGGGCGGTGTGCGGCTGCGTCATGGGGTGGCTCCCTTCAGTGGGTGGCGGAGGGCTCGCCCGAGCGGTTGGTGCGGGGTGGTGGTGCCGGTGCGGCCCGGCGCAGGAACGGGAGGGAGCGTTCGGCGTAGTGGGGGCCCGCGTGCGAGTGGCGGGGCAGTTCGACGACGGTCAGGCCCTGGTAGCCGGTGGCGGCGAGGGCCTCGAGGACGGGCGGGAAGTCGATCTCGCCGTCACCGAAGGGGAGGTGTTCGTGGACGCCGCGGCGCATGTCCTCGATCTGCACGTGGCGGAGCCAAGGCGCGGCGGCCCGCACGCAGTCGGCGGGAGGGAGCGGTTCGAGGCACTGGCAGTGGCCGATGTCCAGGGTGAGTCCGAGGTGTTCGGGATCGCCGAGGGCGCCGCGCAGGGTGTGGAAGTCGGCGACGGTGGCGAGCAGGTGCCCCGGTTCGGGTTCCACGGCGAGGGGGACGCCCGCGGTGGCGGCGGCGTCCAGGACCGGCGCGAGGGCTTCGGCCAGCCGCTTCCAGGCCGTGTCCTCGTCCGTGCCGCCCGGGGTGACGCCGCTGAAGCAGTGCACGGCGTGGGCCCCGAGTTCGGCGGCGACGTCGACGGCGCGCAGCAGGAGGCCGGTGCGCCGGGCGCGGTCCTGCGGGTCGGGGTCGAGCAGGGAGGGTCCGTGCTTGCGGCGCGGGTCGAGTACGTAGCGGGCGCCGGTCTCCACGGTGACGCCCAGACCGAGCGTGTCCAGCCGCCGGGCGAGGCGGCGGGTGCGGGCGGCGAGGTCGTCGGCGAGGGGGTCGAGGTGCATGTGGTCGAGGGTCAGGCCGACGCCGTCGTAGCCGAGGTCGGCGAGGAGGGCCAGGGCGTCGTCGAGGCGGAGGTCGGCGAGGCCGTTGGTGCCGTAGCCGAAGCGGAGCGGGTGGGTGGCGGGACCGTCTCCGGCCCCGTTCGGACCCTGTTTCGGGCGCCGGCTCACGTGATGCTCACCTTCCTCATGGCGGACCTCTTCGCGAACCACCGGCCGGCCGGCGCGAGGGCCGCCACCAGGAGGGACGTGGCGCTCGCACCGGAGCGGGCGGCGAGCGCGGCCTGGAGCGGGATCGTGGCCCGGATGCCGCCGCCCACGGCGCGCCGGGTGAGCGGGGGTGAGGGGTTGAGCGCGGCGTGGAAGTAGGGGCGGGCGGCCGTCGCGGCGTAGGCGGCGCCCAGGGCGGCCGCGAGGGCGTCGGTGACGGCGGGTGCCGGGGTGGAGCCCGACAGGCCGGGGGCGGCTGCTGCCCGCCGGCCTGCCGGGAGTCGGGTGCGGCGCCGGGCGACCAGGCCGGTCAGTGCCCCCGTCGTCGCGAGGGCGGCGAGCGGGGCCAGGACGGAACCGCCGGTGGTCTCCCGGCGGGAGACGGCGGTGACCGCGAGGGTGTGGCTGCCGAGCAGGGCGGCGCAGGGCAGCGCGGCACGGGTGCCGCCGCCGGTGGCGGCCGCGCCCAGGAGCAGGTCCAGTCCGCGGGCGGCCGCCATGGCCGCGGGACCGGCCGGGGTGTGCTTCAGGGCGAGGTCGTAGGCCCAGACGGTGGCCGCCAGCGGCGCCGCGACCGCGAGGGCGGGACGTCCCGCACCGGCCGCCAGTGCCAGGCCGGCGCCGGTGAGCGCCCCGGCGGCGGTGAGGGCCGCGGCGGGGCGGATACGGCCGGACGGGAGGGGGCGGTGCGGGCGTTCCGCGGCGTCCTCCGCCCGGTCGGCCCAGTCGTTGAGGGCCATGCCGGCCTCGTACAGGCACAGGGAGGAGCCGATGGCGAGCAGGGTGCGGGGCCCGGGGCGTACACCGGCCGCGGCCGCGCCCGCCAGGGCGTCGCCGGGGACGGTGAACAGGGCGGGCAGCCGCAGCAGTTCGGCCCAGGCGCCGAGGCGGGCGGAGCGCGAGGACGCTTCGGCGGTCGCGAGCGGCGGCCCGGTGGTCCCGGAGGCCGCTCCCGGCACCCCCGCCGCTCCGGCCGGCGGCCGCGACGAGGCGGCCGGGGCTCCCGACGGCCCGGCCGTGTCCCGCGCCGCGGCGGTGGCGCGGCTCATCGCCCGGCCCCGTCTTCGACACCGCGGCCGCCGGGCCGGACGGCAACGGCGTCACCGCTCTGCCCGGCGGAACCGTCCGCCCCGCCCTCGCCGCCGTCCCCGTCGACGGGGGCACCGTCCGCGTCCTCGCGCAGCCGCCCGGCGAAGCGTTTCAGCTCCCCGTACTGCTCGGCCAGGGCCGACGGGCCGTCCCCCACCGGGTCCTTGAAGAAGAAGCCCAGTTCGCCCAGGGGGCCGGACAGGCCCCGCTGGTGGGCGCGGGCGACCAGGCGGGCCAGGTCCAGGACGAGCGGCGCGGCGAGGGACGAGTCGCAGCCCTGCCAGGTGGTCTGGAGGAACATGCGGGCGCCGAGGAAGCCGTCGAAGGCGATGTGGTCCCAGGCGGTCTTCCAGTCGCCGAGCACGGGCACGTCGTCGATGTGGACCTCGCCCTCGACGGGGGCTCCGAGGGTGTCGGCCAGCACGCGTTCCTTGCCGGCGTTCTTCGCCGCGGCGGCCGCCGGGTCGGCGAGGGCGGCTCCGTCGCCCCCGCCCAGGAGGTTGGTGCCGGACCAGGCACGCACCGCCAGCGCCCGCTGCGCGAACATCGGGCCGAGCACCGAGCGCAGCAGGGTCTGCCCGGTCTTGCCGTCGCGGCCCGCGTAGGGCAGGCCGCTCGCCTCCGCCGGTGCGGACAGCGCCGGGTGGTGCAGGCCGGTCGACGGGGTGAAGTTGACGTACGGGCAGCCGGCCCGCAGGGCGGCGGCCGCGTACAGCGAGCTGGCGGGAAGCGCGCCCCCGGCGGGCGCGGGTTCGGTGGAGGCCACGTTCACCACCACCGTCCGGTCCACACCCGAGCGGCGCGCGAAGTCGGTGATGTCGGCGGCGAACGCGGCGATCAGCTCCTCCTCGTCGCGGGTGTCGCCGGGCAGGGGGCCGCCAGGGCGGATCTCGCGGTCGGCCGCGGCCAGTTCCGCGTGCACGGCCGAGGGCAGTCCGTGCGGCAGCACGCCACCGGCGGCCAGGGCCTCGGCCCGCTTGGGCAGGGGGCAGTCCACGGTGTCGTGACCGCCGAAGACGAGGGCCGGCAGGGCGGGGAGTCCCGCGCCGGCGAAGTCGGGGGTCTCGGTGACCATTCCGGTCGGCGGGTGCAGTCCCGCGGTCACGGCGGCGCAGCCCGCCACCACCGTGGTGGCGACGGAGCCGCGGGCTCCGATCAGCCAGACACCGGTACGGGAGCCACGGGAGGAAGCAGAGGGGGACGCGGACATGGGCAGCCTCCTTGTCGAGCGCGTCGGGCACACACGAGCGGTGGTACGGCCGGGGGGTTCCGTTCGAGGTGACGGCGGGCGGAGGTCCGGCGTCCTCCGCCCGCCGCCGTTCCGGTCGCCCCTCGGGGGCGCCTCCCGCGGGAGGTCACCCCTCAGGGGCGGGTTCGCCCTAGGAGGGCAGTTCCTTGAGCTGGATGTTGCGGAAGGAGACCTGGTCGTCGGCGCCGTGGTTCTGCAGGCCGATGTAGCCGTCGGTCAGGCTCCGCTCGGGGTCCTTGTTGGTGAAGTCGTTGATCTTGACTCCGTTGAGGAACACCTGGAGGCGTTCGCCCTGGACCTTGATCTCGTAGGAGTTCCACTGGCCGGGCGGCCGCAGAACCTGGTCACGGGCCTTGATGTTCGCCGCCTTGAAGGTGTAGATCGCACCGGTGGTGCGGTCCACGGCGTCCGTGGCGTCGATCTGGATCTCGTAGCCCTTGTCGACGGCGGACCAGGGGTCGTCGGAGGCCGGGAAGCCCACGAAGACGCCGGAGTTGTCGTCGCCCCGCATCTTCCAGTCGAGCTTGAGGGAGTACGACTTCAGTTCCTTGGCCTGGTACCAGAGCAGCCCCATGCCGCCCTCGGACTCCAGGACGCCGTCCTTGACGTTGAACTTGCCGGGGCCGGCCTGCTTCCAGCCGTCCAGGGTCTGGCCGTTGAAGATGTCCCGGTAGCCCTTGCCGGGCTTGCAGTTCGCCTTGACCTGACCGGTGGCGTACTGCATGCCGCCGAGCAGGTGGCCGCGGAAGGTCTCGTCCGCGTAGGACTCCTTGGTGTGGCCGAGGCCGGTGTAGAAGGAGCGGCCGCCGCCGTAGTTCTGGCACCAGGCGATCGGGTGGTCGCCCTTCATGTTCCCGCCCGCGTAGGTCGTCTCGTCGAGGGTGGCGAGGACCTTGGCCTGCTCGCGCGGGTTGGTGCGGTAGTTGTACAGCTCGTCGGTGTGCTCCCAGGTGTCGTCGAGGTGCGCGGTGGCCGGGTGGTCGTGGTCCTCGACGCGGACGGTGGCCTTCTGGATGGCCGGGTGGGAGTCGAAGTAGGCGCCGACGAGGCCGCCGTAGAACTCCCAGTCGTACTCGGTGTCGGCGGCGGCGTGGATGCCCATGTAGCCGCCGCCGTTCTTGACGTAGTTCTCGAACGCCTTCTGCTGGTCGGCGCCCAGGACGTCACCGGTGGTGGACAGGAAGGCGACCGCGTCGTACTTGGCGAGGTTGGCGGTGGTGAACTGTCCGGCCTCCTCGGTCGCGGTGACCGAGATGCCGGCCGGGGTGCCCAGCTCCTTCAGGGCGGCGATGCCCGCCGGGATGGAGTCGTGGCGGAAGCCCGCGGTCTTGGAGAAGACCAGGACCTTCTTGCCGGCCTTGAACGGCTCCTTGGAGAACTCGAAGTCGTCGATGTCGTACAGCGCGCCCTCGCCGCCCTTGAAGACCAGGTAGACGTCCGTCGTCTTCTTGGGCAGGGCCCGCAGCGGCACGTCGACGTTCTGGAAGGTCTCCCAGCTGCCGGTCGGCGGGATGTACGCGGAGCCGTGCAGCGGGCCGGTGGGCGAGCCGGTGCGCACCTCGATGTAGCCGCCGGCGCCGCCGGAGGAGGCCCGTACGGTCAGCTTCTTCTGCCCGTCGAACTTGTAGGGGCTGAAGGAGATCCAGTCGCCGTCGTCGATGTTGCCGACGGTCTTGCCGCCGTTGGCGCCGGTCTTGTCGATCGGCGACACGCCCTGCTGGGCGGTGAAGTGCTCGGCCTGGCGGTGCGGGGGCTGGATCACGGTGCGGGCGGTGCCGGTCAGGGCCTCCTGGCCGTTCGCCCCGCCGTCGGTGTAGCTGGCGCCGACGACGCCGTAGATGTTGGCGTTGGGGTCGTGGCCGCCGTCGCCCGGCGGCGGGTTGAGGGTGCCCTCACAGCCCATCTCGCTGGTCAGCTCGTGGGCGTGGGAGTCGTGGCCGAGGCTGTAGGCGACCTTGACCTTGGAGCAGTCGATCGTCTCCTCGGGGTCGGTGACCTTCACCTTGAAGGGGATGGGCTGCCCCATGGGGAGCAGGGTGCCGTTGCCGGGGGTCTCGATGACCACCTTGGGCTCGGTGTTGCCGACCACGATGCGGACACTGGCGTTGCCGGTGTTGCCCTCGGGGTCCTTGGCGGTGAAGGTCGCGGTGTAGGTGCCGACCTTCTTGTACTTGTGGGTGGGCGTGAGGCCCTCGCCCTTGGTGCCGTCGCCGAAGTCCCAGCCGTAGGTGAGGTCCGGGGAGTCGGCGTCCTTGGCGGTGGCGGTGAAGGCGACCTTCAGTCCGGCCGCGCCGGAGGTCTTGTTCGCGCTCACCTCGGCGATCGGCGAGAAGCCGTCCGCGGCGTTCTCGATCCGGTACAGGGCGGAGTCCTTGTCGCCCTGGAACCAGGACAGGCCGTAGTCCAGGACGTACAGCGCGCCGTCGGGGCCGAACTCCATGTCCATGATCTGGGTGCCGGTCCACGGGAAGTCGTTGATCTTCGCGACCGCGCCGTCCTCGGTCTGCTCGATCCGCTTGATCCAGCGGCGGCCGAACTCACCGGCGAAGAAGTCCCCGTCGTACTCCTCGGGGAACTTCACGCTGGAGTCGAGGTCGGGGTCGTAGCGGTAGACCGGGCCGCCCATCGGGGACTCGGAGCCGCTGCCGAACTCGGGCACGGAGTCGTCGTCGTACGGGATCCAGGCGGCCTGCGCGGGCGGCAGGTCGGTGAGACCGGTGTTGTGCGGCGAGGTGTTCTTCGGAGCCGCGCAGTCGAAGGTCTCGCCGGAGGTCTTGGTGGCGAAGTCGTAGTCGACGTACGGGTCGTTGTCGCCGGTGCAGAAGGGCCAGCCGAAGTTGGCGGCCTTGGTGACCTTGGCGAACTCGACCTGTCCGGCCGGACCGCGCTTCGGGTCGGCGGCGCCGGCGTCGGGGCCGTAGTCGCCGACGTAGACCGTGCCGGTCTTCTTGTCGACGCTGATCCGGAACGGGTTGCGGAAGCCCATCGCGTAGATCTCGGGCCGGGTCTTCTCGGTGCCGGGCTCGAAGAGGTTGCCCTCCGGGACGGTGTACGAGCCGTCCTCGGCGACCTTGATGCGCAGCAGCTTGCCGCGCAGGTCGTTGGTGTTGCCGGCGCTGCGGCGGGCGTCGAAGGCCGGGTTGCGGTCGGCGCGCTCGTCGATCGGCGTGTAGCCGTCGGAGGCGAACGGGTTGGTGTCGTCGCCGGTGGAGAGGTAGAGGTTGCCCTCGGCGTCGAAGGCGATGTCGCCGCCGACGTGGCAGCAGGTGCCGCGGGAGGCCGCGACGTCCAGAACCTTCTTCTCGCTGGCCATGTCCAGCGTGCCGTTGGCGTTCAGGACGAAGCGGGAGAGGCGGTTGACGCCGTCGAACGGCTTGAAGTCCTCGGCGGTGCCGTTCTCCGGGGCGTCGCCCGCGGGGGTGTCGAGCGGCGGGGCGTAGTAGAGGTAGATCGCCCGGTTGTTCTCGAAGTCCGGGTCGATGCCGACGCCCTGCAGGCCCTCCTCGTCGTGGTTGTAGACGGGGATCTTGCCGGCGACCTTGGTGACGCCGCCCTGGTCGGTCAGGCGCAGTGTGCCGTCGCGGGCGGTGTGCAGGACGCTGCGGTCCGGGAGCACCGCGAGCGACATCGGCTCGCCCATCTCGGGCTCGCCCTTGGCGAGCGGTACCTGCTGGAACTGCCCCTCGGCGGCGGCCGCCGTCTCGTCGTGCTCCGGGTGGCCCGGGTGGGCTCCGGCGACGGTCGCCGGGGTGCCCACGGCCAGCAGCAGGCCGGTGAACAGGGCGAGGGTGGTGCGAAGCCTGGGGCGCCTCGCGGTGCTGGTGCTTTTGAGTCTGGTTCTGTGCACGAAGTCCCTCCGGGAACGGGTGGGCCGTACGGGATGGGTGCGAAGACGTGCGATGCGGGCGCCGGGGTGCGCCGTCACCCCGGAGGCGTGAGTGTCCTGAACACTTCAGGGACGGTAACCGCGTTCTTCCGGGGCGAACACCCCTTGGACCGCAGCTGGTTGAACTTTTTCCCAACTCAGGACAAAGCGGGATTCGGGCAGGCCGGACCGGGGACCGGCGGGTGGTCCGGTCCCCGTCCCGGCCTGCGGTCGGGGCGCGAGCCGATCAGCGGAGGGAGAGGCGCGGATCAGCTGTTGAAGGCCGCGTCGAAGGACGCGCTGGGCGGCTCGAAGTCGAAGGCCTTGAGCCGGGTGAGGGCCTCGGGCGCGCCCTGCAACCGGTCCATCCCGGCGTCCTCCCACTCGACGGAGACGGGCCCCTGGTAGTCGATGGAGCGCAGCATGCGGAAGACGTCCTCCCAGGGGACGTCGCCGTGCCCGGCCGACACGAAGTCCCAGCCGCGCCGCGGGTCGCCCCACGGCAGGTGGGAGCCGAGCCGCCCGTTGCGGCCGTCGAGGCGCTTGCGGGCCTCCTTGCAGTCGACGTGGTAGATGCGGTCGCGGAAGTCCCACAGGAAGCCGACGGGGTCGAGGTCCTGCCACACGAAGTGGGAGGGGTCGAAGTTGAGGCCGAAGGCGGGCCGGTGGCCGACCGCCTCCAGGGCGCGGTGCGTGGTCCAGTAGTCGTAGGCGATCTCGCTGGGGTGCACCTCGTGGGCGAACCGCACGCCCTCCGCGTCGAAGACGTCCAGGATCGGGTTCCAGCGGTCCGCGAAGTCCTGGTAGCCGCGCTCGATCATGGACTCGGGCGCGGGCGGGAACATGGCGACCAGGTGCCAGATCGCCGAACCGGTGAAGCCGATGACGGTGTCGACGCCGAGCCGGGCGGCGGCGCGTGCGGTGTCCTTGATCTCGGCGGCGGCGCGCTGCCGTACGCCCTCCGCGTCGCCGTCGCCCCAGATGCGGGCGGGCAGGATGGCCTCGTGGCGCTCGTCGATGATGGCGTCGCAGACGGCCTGGCCGACCAGGTGGTTGGAGATGGCCCAGCACTTGAGGCCGTACTTGTCGAGCAGCTGGTGCCGGGAGTCCACGTAGGAAGGATCCGCGAGGGCCTTGTCGACCTCGAAGTGGTCGCCCCAGCAGGCGAGTTCCAGGCCGTCGTAGCCGAAGTCGCGGGCGAGCCGGCAGACCTCCTCCAGCGGCAGGTCCGCCCACTGTCCGGTGAAGAGCGTGAAGTTGCGTGGCATGGTGCTGCCGGCCTCCTCAGGGGGTGATCGGGGTGTAGACGGAGTTCTTCTCGGCGCTCTCCTCCACGGCGGCGAGCACGCGCTGCACCTGCAGCCCGTCCGCGAAGGAGGGTTCGGGGCCCCGGCCTTCGGCGACGGCGTGCACGAGGTCGCGCGCCTGGTGCACGAAGGTGTGCTCGTAGCCGAGTCCGTGGCCCGGCGGCCACCAGGCCTCCAGGTAGGGGTGTTCGGGTTCGGTGACCAGGATCCGCCGGAAACCGGCGTGCTCCCCGGGCTCGGTGCCGTCGTGGTACGACAGCTCGTTCAGCCGTTCCAGGTCGAAGGCGAGCGAGCCGCGCTCGCCGTTGAGTTCGATGCGCAGGGCGTTCTTGCGGCCGGTGGCGTAGCGGGTGGCCTCGAAGGAGACCAGGGCCCCGGAGGTGAGGCGGCCGGTGAACACGGCGGCGTCGTCGACGGTCACCTGTCCCGTCACCCCGTCCGCCGAGCCCGCGGACAGGCCCCGGGGCGCGCCGGCGGGCAGCGGGCGTTCCCGTACGAAGGTCTCGGTGAGGGCGGACACGCCCGCGATCCGCTCGCCCGACAGGTACTGGGCGAGGTCGACGATGTGGGCGCCCAGGTCGCCGAGCGCCCCCGACCCGGCCAGCTCCTTGCGCAGCCGCCAGGTGAGCGGGGCCTTCGGGTCGACCAGCCAGTCCTGGAGGTAGGTCACCCGCAGGTGCCGCAGCCGGCCGACGCGGCCCTCGGCGACCATCCGCCGGGCCAGCGCGGTGGCGGGAACCCGGCGGTAGTTGAAGCCGACCATCGCCAGCTGGCCCCGGGCCGCGGCCTCCTCGGCGGCGCGGGTCATCGCCTGCGCCTCCTCGACTGTGTTGGCGAGCGGCTTCTCGCACAGCACGTGCTTGCCGGCGGCGAGCGCGGCCAGCGCGATCTCGGAGTGGCTGTCGCCGGGGGTGCAGATGTCGACGAGGTCGATGTCGTCCCGTTCGACCAGGGTCCGCCAGTCGGTCTCGGTGCTCGCCCAGCCGTGCCGGTCGGCCGCCAGGCGGACGGCGTCGGCGTCCCGCCCGCAGATCGCGGCCAGTACCGGGTTCAGCGGCAGGTCGAAGACCCGGCCCGCGGTGCGCCAGCCCTGGGAGTGGGCGGCGCCCATGAAGGCGTAGCCGACCATGCCGACCCGCAGGGGCGGTCTGGTCGCGGACGCCCCCGTCGCCGCTCCGGCCCCGGCACCGGTCCCGGTATCGGTCCCGCTGTCGGTCCCGGCGGCTGCCTCCTCGGCGCCGGCCCCCTCGGGCTGCTGCGGCTGTCCCATGCGGATGTCCTCCTCGTCGTGGTGGCGCGGTGGGGTGGGCCCCGCCCCGGCGGCGGCTGGTCAGGCCGCCGCCGGAGCGGCAGCCCTCACTTGAAGCCCGTGGACATGTACTGGTCGACGTTGTCCTTGTCGACGACGGCCGAGTAGCAGGTGACGGTCGAGGGGATCTCGAACTCGGCGAGACCGCTGACGCCCTTGCCCTGGCCGAGGGCGCGGGCCAGGTCGATCGCGGAGGCGGCCATGGTCGGCGGGTAGAGCACCGTCGCCTTCAGGACGCCGCTGTCGGCCTTGATGGCCTGGAAGGCGGAGAGCGCGCCCGCACCGCCGACCATCAGGAAGTCGTCGCGTCCGGCCTGCTCGATGGCGCGCAGCGCGCCCACGCCCTGGTCGTCGTCGTGGTTCCACATGGCGTCGAAGTCCGACTGGGCCTGGAGCAGCTGGGCCATCTTGGCCTGGCCGGACTCGACGGTGAACTCGGCGGCCTGGCGGGCCACCTTCTTGATGTTCGGGTAGTTCTTCAGGCCGTCGTCGAAGCCCTGGGTGCGCTGCTGGGTGAGTTCCAGGTTGTCGATGCCGGCCAGCTCGATGACCTTGGCGTCCGACTTGTCCTTGAGCTTCTCGCCGATGTAGTGGGCGGCGTTGAGACCCATGCCGTAGTTGTCGCCGCCGACCCAGCAGCGGTAGGCCTGGGGGCTGTTGAAGATCCGGTCGAGGTTGATGACCGGGATGCCCGCCCGCATCGCCTTCAGGCCGACCTGGGTGAGGGCCTTGCCGTCGGCCGGCAGGATGACCAGGACGTCGACCTTCTTGTTGATGAGGGTCTCGATCTGGCCGATCTGCTGCGCGGTGTCGTTGGAGCCCTCGGTGATCTCCATGGTGATCTCGGAGTACTTCTCGGCGCGCTTCTTGGCCTGGTCGTTGACGGCGTTGAGCCAGCCGTGGTCGGCCTGCGGGCCGGCGTAGCCGATGGTGACCGGCTTGCCGGGCTTGTCGTCGGCGGCCGGCTGGGTGTCCGCGGCGGCCTTGTCGTCGCCGCCGTCGGGGTCGTTGCTGGTGCACCCGGCGAGGACGGCACCGGCGGACACGGCGGCGGCCCCGAAGAGCATCCCTCTGCGACTCGTGAGCTTCGTCATGACGGTGAACCCTTTCCTCAATGCGTGCTTGCGGTACGGCGCTGGACCAGCACGGCGGCGACGATGATCGCGCCCTTGGCGATCTGCTGGACGTCGCTCTGCAGGTTGTTCAGGGCGAAGATGTTGGTGATCGTGGTGAAGATCAGGACGCCGAGCACGGAACCGAGGATGTGGCCCCGGCCGCCGGTCAGCAGCGTTCCGCCGATGATCGCGGCGGCGATGGCGTCGAGTTCGTAGAGGTTGCCGTTGGTGTTCTGGCCGGAGCCGGCGAGGGCCACCAGCAGGAAGGCGGCGATGCCGCAGCACAGCCCGGACAGCAGGTAGAGGTAGAGCCGCTGGCGGCGGACGTCGATGCCGGCCAGCCGGGCGGCCTCGGCGTTGCCGCCGACGGCGACGGTGCGGCGGCCGAAGGTGGTCCGGTTCAGGACCAGCCAGCCGACGACGGTGACGGCCGCGAAGACCAGCACCAGCGGCGGTATGCCGAGCACGTACGAGTCGCGCTCGGCGAGGTCGAGGACGCTCGGGACGGTGACGACCTGGGTGCGGCCGTCGGTGATCTGGAGCGCGAGTCCGCGCGCCGAGGCCAGCATGGCCAGGGTGGCGATGAAGGGGACCATCCCCCCGAAGGAGATGAGCAGGCCGTTGACCAGGCCGCAGCCGACACCGACCACGATCGCCGTGAAGAGGATGCCGGCGAAGCCGTACTCCTGGGTGGCCACCGTGGTCGCCCACACCGAGGAGAGGGCGACGATGGCGCCGACCGACAGGTCGATGCCCCCGGAGATGATCACGAAGGTGACGCCGACGGTGACGATGCCGATCACGGACGCCTGGGTGAGCACCAGTTGCAGGTTGCGGGTGTCGAGGAACGCGTCGGGCTGGGTGATGCCGCCGATGAGGACCAGTGCGGCGAGCACGCCGAGCAGGGTGAGGGTGCGGACGTCGGCGCGGCCCAACCGGACCCGCCAGGCGGGCGGACCCTCCACGGGTGCCGCCTTGTCGGTGCTGCCCCGTGGCGGGGACACGTGCTGCGTCATGACGCCGGGCTTCCTTCCATCACGAGGTCGAGTACGCGGTGTTCGTCGAGTTCGCGGGCGGGGGCCTCGTGCACGACGCGGCCCTCGCGCAGCACCAGTACGCGGTCGGCGAGGCCCAGCACCTCGGGCACCTCGCTGGAGACCAGCAGGACGGCGAGGCCCTCGTCGGCGAGGCGCCGGATGACGGCGTACAGCTCGGCGCGGGCGCCGACGTCGACGCCGCGGGTGGGTTCGTCGAGCAGCAGGACCCGGCAGCCGCGCAGCAGCCAGCGGGCGAGGACCGCTTTCTGCTGGTTGCCGCCGGACAGGGTGCGCACGGGCACGGCGGGGTTGTCGGGCCGCAGCGACAGCTCGCGGGTCGCCTTGTGCGCCGCGCCGAGTTCGGCGCCGCGGTCGATCCAGCCGCCGCGCGAGAAGCGGGACATGGCGGAGACCGACACGTTGCGGGTGACGGACTCCAGCATCAGCAGGGCCTGGGCCTTGCGTTCCTCGGGGGCGAGCCCCAGCCCGGCGCGGACCGCGGCGCGCACGCTGCCGGGCCTGAGCGGCCGCCCGTCGACGAGGACCTGACCGGTGCTCGCCTTCCGGGCGCCGTAGACCGTCTCCAGGATCTCGGAGCGGCCGGAGCCGACCAGCCCCGCGAGGCCGACGATCTCCCCGGGGCGCACCTCCAGGTCGAGCCGGTCGAACTCCCCGGCGCGGGACAGTCCCTTGACGCTCAG
The DNA here is from genome assembly GCF_033406955.1 of Streptomyces violaceoruber. NCBI lineage: Bacteria > Bacillati > Actinomycetota > Actinomycetes > Kitasatosporales > Streptomycetaceae > Streptomyces > Streptomyces violaceoruber. Next base: position 1,222,293 of record NZ_CP137734.1, read on the forward strand.
TACGGGTTCGCCCGTGGGCGGTGCGGCGGGCCTCTCCGGGAAGACGTACTCGACGTTGCGGCCGGTCATCAGCGCCACCACCTCGCTGGTCGGCGTCGACTCGGCGGGCAGCCCGCCGGCCACCGCGCGGCCGTCCTTGAGGACGGTGACCCGGTCGCCGATGCGGCGGATCTCCTCCAGGCGGTGCGAGATGTAGACGACGGCGACTCCGTCGGCGGTGAGGTCGGCGACGATGCGGAAGAGGTTGTCGACCTCGTCCGGGTCGAGCGCGGCGGACGGCTCGTCCATCACGATCAGCCGTACGTCGTGCGACAGCGCCCGTGCCATGGACACGATCTGCTGCTGCGCCGCCGACAGCTCCCCGACCAGCCGCCCCGGGTCGACCTCGGGGTGCCCGAGCCGCTTGAGCAGCGCGGCCGTGGACGCCTTGGCCGCCCTGCCCCGTACGACGAAGCCGGCGGCGGTCGGCTCGTGACCGAGGTGGACGTTCTCGGCGACCGACAGGTGCTCGACCAGGTCGAGTTCCTGGTAGATGGTGGCGATGCCCAGACGCATGGCCGCGATGGGCGAGCGCAGGGTGACCTCCTCGCCGCGCCAGCGGATGGTGCCGGTGTCGGGCTGGTGGGCGCCGGCCAGCACCTTGATGAGGGTGGACTTTCCGGCGCCGTTCTGGCCGAGGAGGCAGTGCACCTCACCGGCCTGGACGTCGAGGTCGACGCCGTCGAGGGCCCGGACTCCGGGGAACGACTTGGTGATGCCGGACATGCTGAGCAGCGGTGGTTCTGGTGCCATGTGAGGTCCCCTCGGCGGGCGTGCGGGCCGGTGTCAGGGCAGAGCAGGGCTGGGCTGGGCTGGGCTGGGATGGACGGAACAGGGCATGTTGGGGTAGAGCGCTGTGCCGGACGGAACTGTGGAGCCGTTGGAGATCTGGAGCCGTGGAGCCGTGGAGCCGTGGAGATCTGAAGCCGTGGAGCCTGGAGCGCGGGAAAGTGGAGGTGGTGGCTACGCGGGTGAGAACAGGTGGTCGCTGATCAGCCGGGCCGCGCCGATGACTCCGGCGGTGGGGCCCAACTCCCCCAGTACGATGGGCAGGTTGCCGGTCGCCAGGGGCAGCGACTGGCGGTAGACCTGGGTGCGGATCGCGGCGAGCAGGTTGTGGCCGAGGCCGGTCACCCCGCCGCCGATCACCACCAGTCCCGGGTTGAAGAAACTGACCAGTCCGGCGATGACCTGGCCGGTGCTGCGGCCGCCCTCCCTGATCAGGTCCAGTGCGGTGGCGTCGCCCGCGGCCGCCGCGGCGGCGACGTCAGCGGCGCTGAGGCCTCCGTTCGCCTCCAGCCGGTTCGCCAGCTCGGCCGACTGCCCCTGCTCGGCGGCCTCCGTGGCGTCGCGGGCCAGGGCCGCGCCGCTGAAGTGGGCCTCCAGGCAGCCCCGGTTGCCGCAGGCGCACTGGCGTCCGTCGGGCACTGCCTGGATGTGCCCGATGTCCCCCGCGCTGCCGGTCGTACCGCGGTAGACCTCCCCGCCGACGACGATGCCGCAGCCGATGCCGGTACCGATCTTGACGACGAGGAAGTCGTGCTGGGTGCGGGCGACGCCCGCGTGCTGCTCACCCAGCGCCATCAGGTTCACGTCGTTGTCGACCATGACCGGGCAGCCGAGCTCCTGGCTGAGCGCCTCCCGTACGGGGAAGCCGTCCCAGCCCGGCATGATCGGCGGGGCCACCGGCACGCCCTCGGGGAAGCGGACCGGTCCCGGGACGCCGATGCCGGCGCCGTCGAAGCCCTCGGCGAGCCCGGAGGCGCGCAGCTTCGCGGCCATGGAGAGCACCTGCTCGAAGACCGCGACCGGGCCCTCGCGCACGTCCAGTGGCTGGTTGATGTGCCCGAGGATCTCCAGCTCGGCGTTGGTGACGGCGACGTCGACCGAGGTCGCGCCGATGTCGACGCCGAGGAAGCGGAGTTCGGGGTTGAGGCGGACGTTGTGGCTGCGGCGCCCGCCGCGCGAGGCGGCGAGTCCGTCGGCCACCACGAGTCCGGTCTCCAGCAGCCGGTCCACCTCGACGGCCAGCTTGGACCTGGAGAGGTCGACCTGGTCGCCCAGCTGGGCACGGGAGTTGGGCCCTCCGTCGCGCAACAGCTGGAGCAGTCGCGCCTGGTGGGTGTTAGCGGGTCGTGCGGTCATGCGTCTCACGAGCCCCTCCCCGCCTCGATCGGCCTTGGGTCCGCCGGTTTCCGGCCACGTCCGTGACTTGTCGGCGTGGCTTGCTTTCGGAGGGAACGTAGCAGTGGGCGCCGGGTGTGGGAAGAAGTCACGCACGAATTGCTGCGAACTTTCTCCACTGAGTGGACAAAGAAGGGTGCGGCACGGGACGGCCCCGGACACGACGAGGCCGCCCGGACCATGCGCCGGACGGCCTGTGAACCCGCTGCGAACGGGCTGTGACCTTACGATTCTCCGCGGGCGTGGTACGAGCGGCGGGTGTGCTCGGTGTGCTCGCGCATCAGCCGGGTCGCCGCCTGCTCGTCGCGTTCGGTGACGGCGGCGATCAGCCTGCGGTGCTCGATCCAGGACTGACGGCCGCGCTGGCGGGCGACCGGCGTGTAGTACCAGCGGACCCGGCGGTCGACCTGCGCGGCGAGTTCGGCGAGGACCGCGTTGCCCGCCAGCTCCATGACCTTGCCGTGGAAGCGGGCGTTGCAGGCGACGGCGGCGTCCACGTCCTCCGCGGCGACGGCCCGCTCCCCCTCCTCGCACAGCGCCTCCAGGGCCGCGATGCCGGCACTGGAGGCGTTGGCCGCGGCGAGCCGGGCCGCCTCGGCCTCCAGGAGCGTACGCACCGTCAGGAGCTGGTCCGCCTCCTCCTCCGTCGGCTCGTGCACGAAGGCGCCCTGCGCGGGGCGCAGATCGACCCAGCCCTCGGTGTTGAGCCGTTGCAGCGCCTCGCGCACGGGCTGCCTCGACACCCCGAGGTGACCGGCGAGTTCGCTCTCGACGAGGTGCTGGCCGGGCTGGAGGGCCCGGGTGGTGATGAGTTCGAGCAGCGCCTCGTAGACACGGTCCCGCAGCGGGCCGGGCCGTTCGAGCCTGGGCACCGCGCCCTGCGGCAGTCCTGCGGACAACATCGGTCCCCCCTCGACGGCCGGAACACAATCAGTACGCGAAGTATTGATTGTCTTTCGTCTACAGTCTACGGCGCGCCCGGGCCAGGGCGCCGTGGGTGTAGGCCACGTCACACCCAGGGACGGTCCGGGACATTCAGGGGCAGCGGACGACCTGTCCGGCGTAGGAGAGGTTGCCGCCGAAGCCGAAGAGCAGTGCCGGGTCGCCGGTGGTGATCTCGCCCCGCTCCACCAACTTGGAGAGCGCCAGCGGGATGCTCGCCGCGGAGGTGTTGCCGGACTCGACGACGTCGCGGGCGACCACGGCGTTGACGGCGCCGATCTTCGCGGCGAGGGGTTCGACGATGCGCAGGTTGGCCTGGTGCAGGACGACCGCGGCGAGGTCGGCCGGCTCGAGACCGGACCGCTCGCAGGCCTGGCGTGCGATGGCCGGCAGCCGGGTGGTGGCCCAGCGGTAGACGCTCTGCCCCTCCTGCGCGAACCGCGGCGGCGTCCCCTCGATGCGGACCGCGTTGCCCATCTCGGGCACCGACCCCCACAGCACGGGACCGATCCCCGGCTCCTCGCCGGGAGCGCAGGCCTCGACGACGGCGGCCCCCGCCCCGTCGCCGACCAGCACGCAGGTGGTGCGGTCGGTCCAGTCGACGACCTCGGACATCTTGTCCGCGCCGACGACCAGCGCCCGGCTCGCGGAACCGGCCCGTACGGCGTGGTCGGCGGTGGCCAGGGCGTGGGTGAAGCCCGCGCACACCACGTTGAGGTCCAGCGCGGCCGGGCCGGGGATGCCGAGCCGGGCGGCGACGCGGGCGGCGGTGTTCGGGGAGCGGTCGATCGCGGTGGAGGTGGCGACCACGACCAGGTCCACGTCGGCGGGGGTCAGCCCGGCCGACGCGAGCGCCTTCGCGGCGGCGTGGCCGGCCAGCTCGTCGACCGGCTCGTCCGGTCCGGCGATCCGGCGCGTACGAATGCCCACCCGGCTCCGGATCCACTCGTCGCTGGTGTCGACCATGCCCGCCAGGTCCTCGTTGGTGAGGATCCGGGCGGGCTGGTAGTGGCCGACGGCGGTGATGCGGGAGCCTTGGTGCATGGGTGGAGTCCTCGCTGCCTCGGGTACGGGATCCACCAGTGTGATCAGTGACCGACGGGTACGACGGCAGGTGATACGACAGGAAACCGGCGCCCGGCTTGTCGGCTTCGGTCAGCATCCTCAGCCGCCCCGGGCCGTCCGCCGGTCACCGGCCCGCGCTCTCACCCGGTGAAGAGCTGGGTCGCCTTCCGCACGAGTTCGTAGAGACCGTAGGCGAGCGGTGCGCCCACCCACAGCCAGGTGAAGGCGATCAGCGGCCGCCGGTCGGGCGTCCCGGTGGCGTCAGGCGGACTCTGGCTGCGGTCGGGTGACATCGTTGCCCTCCTGCTGCGTCGGGGTGGCGGGTTGGTGGTGCCGGGCGTGGACGGGGCGGACGAGTTCGTTGGCCACGAAGCCGACGACCAGCAGCCCGATCATGATGAGGAAGGACGTGCCGTACAGGGCCGAGCCGTGCCGTCCGGCCTCCTCCTGGTGATCGGCGATCCAGTTCACGATCAGCGGCCCGAGGACACCGGCCAGCGACCAGGCGGTGAGCAGCCGCCCGTGGATCGCGCCGACCTGGTAGGTGCCGAAGAGGTCCTTGAGGTAGGCGGGGGCCGTGGCGAAGCCGCCGCCGTAGAAGGACACGACGACCAGGGCGCACAGCACGAACAGCGGTTTGGAGGAGTCGCCGAACAGTGCGATCAGGGTGTACATCAGCGCGCCGACACCGAGGTACACGCGGTAGATGTTCTTGCGCCCGATCAGGTCGGAGGCGGAGGACCAGCCGAACCGGCCCGCCATGTTGGCCGCCGACAGCAGGGCCACGAAGCCGGCCGCGGCGGTCACGGACACCGGCGTGGAGGTGTCGGAGAAGAAGTCCGTGATCATCGGCGCGGCCTTCTCCAGGATGCCGATGCCGGCGGTGACGTTCATGCAGAGCACGATCCACAGCAGCCAGAACTGCGGGGTGCGCACGGCGGAGCGCGCCGAGACCTGGACGCCTTCGAGCGGGGCGGGGCGGCCGTCCGCCCGTCCCCTGGGCCGCGGCACCCGTACCAGCAGCACGCCGAGCAGCATGAAGACGGCGTACGTCAGTCCGTGGACGAGGAAGGCGAGGGCGATCCCCGAGTTGTCGGTGCCGAAGGACTTGAGCATCTGCGCCGACCAGGGCGAGGCGATGAGGGCGCCGCCGCCGAAGCCCATGATGGCGATGCCGGTGGCCATGCCCGGCCGGTCGGGGAACCACTTGATCAGCGTCGAGACGGGCGAGATGTAGCCGATGCCCAGGCCGATGCCGCCGACGAAGCCGTAGCCGAGGACGATCAGCCAGTACTGCCCGGCCGCCGCGCCGAGCGCGGAGAGCAGGAAGCCGGACGAGAAGCAGATCAGGGCGACGGTCATCGCCCAGCGCGGCCCGTGCCGTTCCACGAGCGTGCCGCCGAACGCGGCCGAGAGCCCGAGCATGACGATGCCGAGCTGGAAGGGCAGCGCGCTCTGCGTGCCGCTGAGGTCGAGCGCGGACTCCAGGGGCGGTTTGAACACGGACCAGGCGTAGGCCTGGCCGATGGAGAGGTGGACCGAGAGAGCGGCCGGGGGAACGAGCCAGCGGCTCCAGCCCGGGGGTGCGACGGGGGGACTCATGGGTCCCCAACCGTAGGCATCCGGAAAGCGCTTGAGAAGACTGTTGAGCGGACAACTACAGAAGCCGATCACGCGACTACAGACCACCACCACTGCTGCGCAAAGCCTTGCCGCCCCAACCTCCATACTGTAGACAATATTTCGTCGACAGACACTTCTCGGTTCCTCCTCGGTATCCCTCGACCGAACGGAGCTCCCCCGCCATGAAAGTCGCAGTCCTCGGCGCCGGGGCGATCGGCGCCTACGTCGGCGCCGCGCTCCACCGTGCGGGCGCCGACGTGCATCTCATCGCCCGTGGACCGCATCTGGCGGCCATGAGGCAGTACGGAGTACGGGTGCGCAGCCCGCGCGGCGACTTCACCGCGCACCCGCGCGCCACCGACGACCCGGCCGAAGTCGGCCCGGTCGACTATGTGTTCCTGGGTCTGAAGGCCAACTCGTACGCGGCGTGCGGGCCGCTGATCGAGCCGCTGCTGCACCGGACCACGGCGGTCGTGGCCGCCCAGAACGGCATCCCCTGGTGGTACTTCCACCGGCACGGCGGCCCGTACGACGGGCGCCGTCTCGAGAGCGTCGACCCGGCCGGCGCGGTCAGTGCGGTGCTCGCGCCCGAACGGGCCGTCGGCTGCGTCGTGTACGCGGCCACCGAACTGGAACAGCCGGGCGTCGTACGCCATGTGGAAGGCACCCGGTTCTCGATCGGCGAGCCCGGCCGGGAGGTCTCGCCGCGATGTCTGGCGCTCAGCGAGGCGATGCAGTCGGGCGGCCTGAAGTGCCCGGTCGAGCCGGACCTGCGCAACGACATCTGGCTGAAGCTGCTGGGCAACATCTCCTTCAACCCGATCAGCGCCCTGGTCCGGGCCACCATGCGGCAGATGTGCCGGCACGGCGGCACCCGCGAGGTCATCGAAACCATGATGACCGAGACGCTGGCGGTCGCCGCGGCCCTCGGCTGCGAGGTCGGCGTCTCCATCGAACGCCGGCTCGCGGGCGCCGAGCGGGTCGGCGACCACCGCACCTCCACGCTCCAAGACCTGGAGCGCGGCAAGCCGCTCGAACTCGACGTCCTGCTCGCGGCCGTCGTCGAACTGGCGGAGATCACCGGGGTCCCGGTGCCCACCCTGCGCACCGTGCACGCCCTGTCCGACCTGCTCGCGCTGAGGAGCGCCGCATGAGGAAACGCGACCGAACCCCCAAGACCTACACCCGCCTCACCCACCCCCTGGTCCGGGACTCGCGCGAGGCGCCCTTGCGCCGGGCGACCTGGGAGGAGGCACTGGACCGCACGGCCCGGGGCCTGACGGCGGCGCGCGGCGCGTTCGGGATGTTCTCCTGCGCGCGGGCGACCAACGAGATGAACTACGTGGCCCAGAAGTTCGCCCGGGTGGTCATGGGCACCCACAACGTGGACTCCTGCAACCGCACTTGTCACGCACCGAGCGTGGCGGGCCTGTCGGCCGCCTTCGGCTCGGGCGGCGGCACCTCCTCCTACGAGGAGATCGAGCACACCGACGTCATCGTGATGTGGGGCTCCAACGCCCGTTTCGCGCACCCGATCTTCTTCCAGCACGTGCTGAAGGGCATACGGGGCGGCGCCCGCATGTACGTGGTGGACCCGCGCCGCACCTCGACCGCCGAGTGGGCGGAGAGCTGGCTCGGACCGAACGTCGGCACGGACATCCCGCTGGCACACGCGGTCGGCCGGGAGATCATCCACGCGGGCCTGGCCAACGAGGCGTTCATCGAACGCGCGACGACGGGCTACGACGACTACAAGGCCCTGGTCGAACCCTGGACCCTCTCCCTCGCCGAGAAGGTGACCGGCGTACCGGCCGCCGCCATCCGCGAGCTGGCGCACGCCTACGCCCGTGCCGAGCGCGCCCAGCTGTGCTGGACCCTCGGCATCACCGAGCACCACAACGGCACCGACAACGTCCGCGCCCTGATCAACCTCTCCCTGCTCACCGGCCACGTCGGCCGCTACGGCTCCGGTCTGCAACCCCTGCGCGGCCAGAACAACGTGCAGGGCGGCGGCGACATGGGCGCCATCCCCAATCGCCTCCCCGGCTTCCAGGACGTCCTGGACCCGGAGGTCCGCCGGAAGTTCGAGACGGCGTGGGACACGGCGGTCGAGCCGCACCACGGCCTCACGCTGACGGAGATGTTCGAGGCGATGGACGAGGGCACGCTCCGCGCCGTCTACTGCATCGGCGAGAACCCGGCGCAGTCGGAGGCGGACGCCGAACAGGCGGTACGCCGCCTGCGCGCCCTGGACTTCCTGGTGGTCCAGGACATCTTCCTCACCAAGACCGCCGAGCTGGCCGACGTGGTTCTCCCGGCCACCGCGGGCTGGGCGGAGACGGAGGGCACCACCACCAACAGCGAGCGACGCGTGCAACGCGTCCGCAGGGCCGTGTCCCCGCCCGGCGAGGCCCGGGAGGACATCGACATCCTCTGCGACCTCGCCGCCCGCCTGGGCCACGACTGGAAGTACGCCGACGCCGAGGCGGTCTGGAACGAGCTGCGTTCCCTCTCCCCCGACCACCACGGCATGACCTACGCCCGCCTGGAGGAGCACCAGGGCATCCAGTGGCCGTGCCCGAGCACGCAGGAGCTGGAACCGACGTATCTGCACGGCAGGTTGTGGGCCCAGGACCCGGCCTCCCGTGGCCGTCTCGCCCCCTTCGGTATCGTCCGGCACGACCCGCCGGTGGACCTCACCGACGAGCAGTACCCGATCCGGCTGACCACGGGACGCCGCCTCGACTCCTACAACACGGGGGTGCAGAGCGGCGGTTACGCCTCCCCGCTGCGCCGCGGCGAGTCCGTCGAACTCTGCCCGGAGGACGCCGAACGCTACGGGGTCGTGGTCGGCGAGGAGGTCCGGGTCACCTCCCGGCGCGGTTCGCTGCTCGCACCCGTCTGGGTGGACACGGCCCTGCGCCCCGGGCTGGCCTTCATGAGCTTCCACTTTCCCGACGAGGTGGACACCAACCAGCTGACCATCGAGGCGAACTGTCCCATCGCCGGGACGGCGGAGTTCAAGGCCTCGGCGATCCGGATCGAGAAGGTGAGCGCCAGTGGACCTGCGCTTCGGTGACAGCAAGCCCACGGACGAGGAACGCGCGGCCGTGGACGCCCTGCTCGGCCCGCCCGAGTCCTCCTGGGAGGGCGCGGACCGCTCCGACGCGGACCTCAGATGGGCCCGCGGCGGCCGGGAGGCCCGGGACCGCCGCGACCAGCTCCTCCCGGCCCTGCACGCGCTCAACGACCGCGTCGGCTGGATCAGCGAGGGCGCCCTGGACTACGTGTGCCGCCGCCTGACCGTCCCCCCGGCGGAGGCCTACGGCGTGGCCACCTTCTACGCCATGTTCTCCGTCCGCCCCCGCCCGGCCACCGTCCTGCACGTCTGCACCGACCTGGCCTGCACGGCGGCGGGGGCGAGCCGGCTGTGCGCGGCCGTGGAGTCACGCCTCGGCCCGGAGAGCGGGGTGAAGGTCGAGCGCAGCCCGTGCCTGGGCCTGTGCGAGCGTGCCCCGGCGACTTTGGTGATCCGGGCGGGCGAATCAGCCCGTCCGGCGCAGGAGGACACTCCAGCCCGTCCGGCGTTTGAGGACGAGGCCGTCCAGGCCGAAGGGGGGTCCGGGGGCGCAGCACCCGGGGACGGTGGGGGCACCTCCCGCTCGAGCGAAGCCGAGAGTGGGGGAGGGAAGGGGCGGCGGGGGCGAAACACCCTCCACGCGACGGCGATATGCGCCCCCGCAACCCCCGACAGGGCGATCGCGGCGGCCACCGCCCCCGAATCCGCCCCCACCGAGCCCGCCCCCGAAGCCGCCGTCCCCCAGGCCGGCGACCCCACCCTCACCCTCCTCCACCGCATCGGCACCACCGACCCCACCTCCCTGGACGACTACCGCGCCCACGGCGGCTACACCGCCCTGCGCCGCGCCTTCGCCCTCGGCCCCGCCGCCGTCATCCGCGAGGTCACCGACGCCGGTCTGGTCGGCCGCGGCGGCGCCGCCTTCCCCACCGGCCGCAAGTGGCAGGCGACGGCCGCCCAGCCCGACCACCCGCACTACCTCGTCTGCAACGCCGACGAGTCCGAACCGGGCACCTTCAAGGACCGCGTCCTGATGGAGGGCGACCCGTACGCCCTGGTCGAGGCCATGACGATCGCGGCCTACGCGACCGGCGCCCACCGGGGCTATCTCTACCTCCGCGGCGAGTACCCCCGCGCCCTCGCCCGCCTCACCCACGCCATCGAGCAGGCCCGCACCCGCGGCCTCCTCGGTGACGACGTCCTCGGCCAGGGCTACGCCTTCGACATCGAGATCCGGCGCGGCGCGGGCGCGTACATCTGCGGCGAGGAGACGGCCCTGTTCAACTCCATCGAGGGCCGCCGCGGCGAGCCACGCTCCAAGCCGCCGTTCCCGGTCGAGAAGGGCCTGTTCGGCAAACCCACGGTGGAGAACAACGTCGAGACGCTGGTCAACGTCCTGCCCATCCTCACGATGGGCGCGGAGGCGTACGCCGCGATCGGCACTCCGACGTCCACCGGCCCCAAGCTGTTCTGCGTGTCCGGCACGGTGGCCCGCCCCGGCGTCTACGAACTCCCCTTCGGCGCCACGCTCGGCGAACTGCTCGCACTCGCCGGGGTCCGCGACAACCTCCGCGCGGTCCTGCTCGGCGGCGCCGCCGGCGGTTTCGTCCGCCCCGACGAACTGGACATCCCGCTCACCTTCGAAGGCACCCGCGAGGCGGGCACGACCCTGGGCTCCGGCGTCGTCATGGCCTTCGACGACACGGTCCCGCTCCCCCGCCTGCTGCTGCGGATCGCCGAGTTCTTCCGCGACGAGTCGTGCGGCCAGTGCGTGCCGTGCCGGGTCGGGACCGTCCGCCAGGAGGAGGCGCTGCACCGGATCGCCGACCGCACGGGCGCCGCGGCGGCCGACGACATCGCCCTGCTCCGCGAGGTGGGCCGCGCGATGCGGGACGCCTCGATCTGCGGTCTGGGGCAGACCGCGTGGAACGCCGTGGAATCCGCCATCGACCGTCTGGGGGCGTACGAATGACCGCGATACCGCTCGGAGTGCCGCGCCGCCTGGTGGAGTTCACCCTCGACGGGCAGGAGGCCCGGGTCCCCGAAGGGTCCACGATCCTCGACGCCTGCCGGGCCGCCGGGAAGGACGTCCCGACCCTGTGCGAGGGCGACACGCTGGCCCCGAAGAACGCCTGCCGGGTCTGCGTGGTGGACGTGGAGGGCGCCAGGACCCTCGCGCCGGCCTGCTCGCGCAAGGCGGAGCCCGGCATGGTGGTGCGCACGGACACCGAGCGCGCCCGGCACAGCCGCAAGGTCGTCCTCGAACTCCTCGCCTCCTCGGTCGACCTGTCCACGACCCCCTCGGTCGCCCAGTGGATCAAGGAGTACGAGGCGAAGCCCGACCGCTTCGGCCCGGACGCGGCCCGCGTCGACGAGGAACCGCGCGTCGACAACGACCTCTACGTACGCGACTACGGCAAGTGCATCCTCTGCTACAAGTGCGTGGACGCCTGCGGCGACCAGTGGCAGAACAGCTTCGCCATCTCCGTCGCCGGCCGTGGCTTCGACGCCCGGATCTCGGTCGAGCAGGACGGCCCGCTGACCGATTCCGCGTGCGTGTACTGCGGCAACTGCATCGAGGTGTGCCCCACGGGCGCCCTGTCCTTCAAGTCCGAGTTCGACATGCGGGCAGCGGGCACCTGGGACCAGGAGCGGCAGACCGAGACGACGACGGTGTGCGCGTACTGCGGCGTGGGCTGCAACCTCACGCTCCATGTGCAGGACAATGAGATCGTGAAGGTCACCTCTCCGCACGACAATCCGGTGACCCACGGCAACCTGTGCATCAAGGGCCGCTTCGGCTACCAGCACGTACAGAACCGGGACTGACCGGCACACCGACCGGCGCAAGGGGCACGAACATGGGACGAGTCACGGAACGACGCAAGGTCATCCGCATCAGGGACGGAGCGGTCTCCACCCGCCCGGACACGCTCGTCGCCGAGGAACCGCTGGAGATCCGGCTGAACGGCAAGCCCCTCGCCATCACCATGCGCACTCCCGGCGACGACTTCGCGCTGGCGGCGGGCTTCCTGGTGAGCGAGGGGGTGCTCGCCGAGCAGCGCGACCTGCAGAACATCGTGTACTGCGCGGGCGCGACGGTCGACGGATCCAACACCTACAACGTGGTCGACGTGAAGACCGCCCCCGGTGTGCGGATCCCCGACATCACGCTGGAGCGGAACGTCTACACCACCTCCTCCTGCGGCCTGTGCGGCAAGGCGAGCCTGGACGCGGTGCGTACGACGGCCCGCTGGCCCATCGCCGACACACCCCCGGTCCGCGTCACCCCGGAACTTCTCGCGGACCTCCCCGACCGGTTGCGCGCCTCCCAGCGGGTCTTCGACCGCACGGGCGGGCTGCACGCGGCGGCGCTGTTCACCGAGGACGGCGAGCTGGTGGACGTACGGGAGGACGTGGGCCGGCACAACGCGGTGGACAAGCTGGTCGGGCGTGCCCTGCAGAACGCGGACCTGCCGCTGTCCCGTTCCGTGCTGCTGGTGTCGGGCCGGGCCTCCTTCGAGCTGGCGCAGAAGGCCGTGATGGCCGGCATCCCGGTACTGGCCGCGGTCTCCGCGCCGTCGTCGCTGGCCGTGGACCTGGCCGCCGAGACCGGACTGACCCTGGTGGGCTTCCTGCGCGGCAGCTCCATGAACGTGTACGCGGGTGAGGACCGGGTCGCCCTGCGGGCCGCGGTCGGCCAGGGCTGACCCCACCCATCCGCTGCACGGCGGCGGGGCTCCTGCCGGGCGGGGAGCGCCCCCTGCGCCCCGGGGGCCCCGCCTCGGCCGTCGGTGTCCGACACGCGGGGGACGGCGCGGTCCCCGCGGACACCGGACGCCTCTTGTACTCATGTCCGGACGAATGGCCCCCTCCACCAGCCGCCCGAAGGGCAGACCGCGCCATGCCCCCTCGAACCCGCCGTCCCTTCTGGCTCGCGCTCGCCACGTCCTGCGCGCTGGCCGTGTCCTCTCCCTTCCCGGCACACGCGCGACCCGACGACCGCGCGCCCGCGTTCGAGGAGCAGGTGCTCTTCGACGCTGCCCGCGACCCCGGCGGATACGCCTGCTTCCGCATCCCGGCGATCGTGCGCACGACGGACGGCACGCTGCTCGCCTTCGCCGAGGGCCGCGTCCTGGACTGCGCGGACGCCGGTGACATCGACATCGTCCTCAAACGCTCGACGGACGGTGGGCGTACCTGGGGCCCGCTGCGGGTCGTCAACGACGGCGGCGGCGACACCCACGGCAACCCGGCCCCGGTCGTCGACCGCGCGACCGGCCGCGTCCTGCTGCTGGAGACGTACAACGCGGGCCGCACGGACTCCGCCGACTGCGCGGTCCCCTGCGCCCGCGTGCCCCACGTCCAGCACAGCGACGACGGCGGCCGCACCTGGTCCGCGCCCCGCGACCTGAGCCCCGAGATCCTGCCGCCCGACTGGAACTCCTGGTACGCCACCGGCCCCGTGCACGGCGTGCAGCTCACCGGCGGCGCCCACCCGGGGCGGCTCGTCGTCGGCGTCAACGCCGAGACCTGGGACGGCGAGCGAAGCGAGACGGGGGTCCCACCGGCCGGAGGCTGGGGGAGGGTCACCGCCAACCACGCGGCCCTCGTCGTCAGCGACGACGGCGGCGAGCACTGGAGGACCGGCGCCACCGACACCTGGCCCGTCGCCGCCGACGGCACCTTCCGGCAGAAGCCCTCCGAACTGACCCTCACCGAACGCGCCGACGGCGCCCTCCTGGTCAGCGGCCGGGAGGAGAACGGCACCGACCCGGGCCACCGCACCCAGGCACTCAGCCGGGACGGCGGCGACAGTTTCGCGGCGCCCTTCCGGGCCCTGCCCGACCTGTACGCCCCGCAGGTGCAGGGTGCGGTGCTGCGTCTCGGCAACCGCATCCTGCTGTCGGCGCCCGCCGACCCCGACCGCCGCCGGACGATGACGGTCCGCTCCTCCCGGGACGGCGGCGCGACCTGGGACAGCGCGGACCGCGGCACAGTCGTCACCCGGGACTGGGCCGGCTACTCGGACCTGGTGACGGTCGACGACGACACCGTGGGCCTGCTGTACGAGGGCGGGAAGACCGACGCCCGCGACGAGATCCGCTTCGCCCGCCTCACCGCGGACCGGCTCGCTCCGCCCCGGGGCCCCGACCCCACCACCCCCGACCTCGCCGCCAACGCCGCCCCCGCGGCCGTGCTCGGCGGCGCCGCGCCGGCCACGGACGGCGCGGTGGGCGGCGCGCTCGCGTTCGACGGCGCGGACGACGCCGTACGGCTGCCCTACGACGGGCGGCTGGCGCTCGGGGAGGGGGACTTCACGGCGTCGCTGTGGTTCCGGTACTCGGCGGCCGACGGGGAGCAGCCGCTGCTGTGGATGGGCGGCATCGGCACCACCCAGCCCCAGGTGTGGCTGCGCGCCGAACCGGACGCCGGGCGGGTGCAGGGGCTGATCACCGCCCGCGACGGCGCGACGGCCCCGCGCTCGGCATGGGTGCGCACGGACCGCGCGTACGACGACGGGCGATGGCACCGTCTGACGCTGCGCCGCGGCGGGGGGCGGCTCACGCTGTTCGTCGACGGTTCGGCGGCGGCCGACGCGGCGGACGTGCCGGGCTCGGTCAGCCGGAACTCACCCTTCGGGGTGCACATCGGCGAACGGATGGACGGCCGGGCCCGCTTCACCGGCGCCGTCGACGACGTACAGGTATGGAACAGCGCCCTGACGGACACGGAGATCGCCGCCGGTGTCCCGCCCGCCGCCGGCCGGAGCACCGTCCTGCACCTCCCCCTGGACCGGGTGGACGAGGCGGCCGCGGACACGGGCGGCAGCACGGACACGGGCGGCTGACCGACACCGCGCCGGAACGCGGGGCCTCAGCCGGAGCGGCTCCCGGTGCCGACGGCGGTCCGCACCCGGGCGGCCGACTCCTCGGACGCGACCGCCTCCGGATCGCGCGACCGGCGTTTGGCGATCACCGCGCACACCATCAGCTGCATCTGGTGGAAGAGCATCAGCGGCAGCACCGCCAGCGAGGCCTGGGCACCGAACAGGACGCTCGCCATGGGCAGTCCGGCCGCGAGGGACTTCTTGGACCCGGCGAACTGGATCGCGATCCGGTCCTCGCGCCCGAAGCCGAGCCCCTTCGCCCCGTACCAGGTCAGGGCCAGCATCACGGCCAGGAGCACCGCCTGGACGGCCAGCAGCCCGGCCAGCCGTGCCGGGCTCACCTGGTGCCAGATGCCCTCGACCATGCCCTCGCTGAACGCGGTGTAGACGACCAGGAGGATGGAGCCGCGGTCGACGAGCCCGAGCACCTTCTTGTGCCGGGCGACGAAGCCTCCGATCCACCGGCGCAGCAGTTGCCCGGCCACGAACGGCACCAGCAGTTGCAGCACGATCTTCACCACCGAGTCGGCGGAGAACCCGCCCCCGCCGCCGCCCAGCAGTGCGGCGGCCAGCAGCGGTGTGACGACGATGCCGACCAGCGAGGAGAAGGACCCGGCGCAGATGGCGGCGGGCACGTTGCCGCGGGCGATGGAGGTGAAGGCGATCGACGACTGGATGGTCGACGGGACCAGGGTGAGGAAGAGCAGGCCCTGGTAGAGGGGATCGGTCAGGAACACCGGGACCAGACCGCGCGATGCGAGGCCGAGCAGCGGGAAGACGACGAAGGTGCAGGCCAGCACGGTGACGTGGAGCCGCCAGTGCCGTACGCCGTCCATCGCCTCACGGGTAGAGAGCCGGGCGCCGTACAGGAAGAAGAGGAACGCGATCGCGCCGGTGGAGGCGCCGGAGGCGACGTCCGCGCCCGTGCCGCGGGCCGGCAGCAGCGCCGCGAGGCCCACGGTGCCGAGCAGCAGCAGGATGTACGGGTCGATCGGCATCCAACGCGGCCAACGCAGGCGTTTCACGGTGCTCCACTTGCTCGCTGCTCACTCGTACTGCTGGTTCGACGGGGACACGGGTCCCCGCTCCATCGTGCTCCCCGATTCGGCGATCGGGAATCCGGCATACCGCTCTGACTGTCATCACGATCACCGATGAGCGCCGCTAGGCTGGCGGCATGTACGACCCCTCCCATCTGCGCACCTTCCTGTCGGTGGCCCAGACGCTGAGCTTCACGCAGGCCGCCCGGCGGCTCGGGCTGCGTCAGTCGACGGTGAGCCAGCACGTACGGCGGCTGGAGGACGCCACCGGGCGGCAGCTGTTCAGCCGGGACACGCACTCCGTGGAGCTGACGGAGGACGGGGAGGCGATGCTCGGGTTCGCGCGCCGGATCCTGGAGGTGCACGAGCAGGCGACGGCCTTCTTCACGGGCACCCGGCTGCGCGGGCGGCTGCGGTTCGGGGCGTCCGAGGACTTCGTGCTGACCCGGCTGCCGGAGATCCTGGAGGCCTTCCGGCACGACCACCCCGAGGTCGACCTGGAGCTGACGGTGGAGCTGTCGGGCACGCTGCACGAGCAGCTGGCGGCCGGGAAGCTGGACCTGGTGCTGGCCAAGCGGCGGCCCGAGGACCCGCGGGGCGAGC
Organism: Streptomyces violaceoruber; assembly: GCF_033406955.1. Lineage (NCBI taxonomy): Bacteria > Bacillati > Actinomycetota > Actinomycetes > Kitasatosporales > Streptomycetaceae > Streptomyces > Streptomyces violaceoruber. Next base: position 1,238,758 of record NZ_CP137734.1, read on the forward strand.
CGGTGTGGAGCGACCGGCTGGTGTGGATCGGCGCGGAGCGGCTGCGCCTGGAACCGGACCGCCCGGTGCCGCTCATCGTCTACCCGCCGCCCGGCATCACCCGCGCGCTCGCCCTGGACGCCCTGCAACGGCAGGGCCGCGCGTGGCACATCGCGTGCACCAGCGGCAGCCTCAACGGCCTGATCGCCGCCGCCCGAGCGGGCCTGGGCGTGATGGCGCACTCGCGCGGCCTCGTCCCGCCCGGTCTGGTACGGGTGCCGGACCGGGCCGGGCTGCCCGAGCTGGGCGGCGTCGACTTCGTACTGGTGCACGGCGGCCGCCGCCCCTCGGCGCAGGGCGCGGCCGACGCGCTGGCGGCGGCGATCCTGGCGGGCGGCGACCGGCTGCACCGGCCTCAGCGCACGGGCCTCTGATAGGTCAACCGCTTGACGCGGCGCAGGAGCGGGGACGCCTCCAGGTGCTGGACGCCCTCCAGGTGCCCGAGCGGTCCGCTGAGGTAGGTGTAGAGGTCGGCGGTGCTGCGGACGACGGCGGTGGCGATGATGTTGGACGGCCCGGCCGTGGCGGCGACGTGGGCGATCTCGTCGTGGGCGGCGAGGGCCTCACCGACCCGGTGGAGGGCGGCGGGGCTGGTGGTGATCCACAGGGCGGCGTCGGTGCGGTAGCCGAGGATGTCGGGGTCGTACTCGACGTCGATGTAGACGGCACCGGAGGCGAGCAGCGCGGCGAGGCGGCGCTTGACGGCGGACTCGGAGCGACCGGTGGCCCGTTGGAGTTCCGGGTAGGTGGCGCGACCGTTCCGTTCCAGGACGGCGAGCAACGGCTCGTCCTCGGGGTCGATGCGGGCCGGTCCCCGCCGGGCGGGATCCGGCTCGTTGCGCAGGGCCGCCACCTGTTCCTCGCTGAGCACGCCGAACTTGCGGAGCCAGCCGCTCGGCCCCCCGTAGAAGCGGTGCAGCATCTGGTGGGCGTGGATCTCCAGCACGCGCGGTGTGCGCGGCAACTTGCCGAGGAGCAGGTCGTCGCGGGCGCCGGGGCTGCGCGGTCGGGTTCCGAGGATGACCTCCGTGCCGCCGCTGGCCACCCCGATCCAGTTGGTGTCCGGCCGCTTCGCGAGGGCGTCCGCGATGGCCGCGGAACTGTCGGGCACGCAGCGCAGCCGCAGTGTCCATTGGTCCTGGCCGAGCCGCTCGGCGTCCCGGACGGCGACCACCCGCAGCCCGCCCTCGGCGCAGAGCCTGCGGTAGCGGCGGGCGACGGTCTGGTCGGAGACGCCGAGTACCGCCCCGATGCGGCTGAAGGACGCGCGGCCGTTCACTTCCAGCGCGTCGAGCAGCCCCAGGTCGAGTTCGTCGAAAGCGTCGGATTCCATCTCCATGGCGGCCCTTCCTGTCGTGTTCAGCCGTATGACCGCCATGAACCCATGCGATCGGCCGGGAGCGAACCATCGTACGGAGGCACGCAAAGACGTACGACACGGGAGAGAGGACGACATGCGTACATGGGGACCGCTCACGGCGGTGTGCCTGGGGACGTTCATGCTGCTGCTGGACGTGACGATCGCGGTGGTCGCGCTGCCGGACATGGCCCGGGGGCTGCACGCCTCGCTGAGCGATCTGCAGTGGGTGATGGACGGCTACGCGCTGGCGCTGGCCGCGCTGCTGCTGGGACTGGGGGCGGCGGCCGACGTCCTGGGACGGCGCCGGGTGCACGTGGCGGGCGTGGTGCTGTTCGCGGTGGCGTCGCTGCTGTGCGGGCTGGCCACCGGGCCGGGCATGCTGGTCGCCGCGCGCGGGTTGCAGGGGCTGGGCGCGGCGGCGATGTTCGCCACCACGCTGCCGCTGCTCGGTTCGGTCTACCAGGGGCGCCGGCGGTCGATGGCGCTCGGGGTGTGGGGCGCGGTCAGCGGGGCGGCGGCGGCCGTGGGCCCGGTGCTGGGCGGGCTGCTCACCGACGGTCCGGGCTGGCGCTGGATCTTCTGGGTGAACCTGCCGGTGAGCGTGGCGGCGGTCTGGCTGACGCTGCGCGTGGTGCCGGAGTCCCGCGGGGCGGCCGGGCGCCGCGTGGACTGGGCGGGCACGGCCACCTTCGCGGCGTTCGCCGGGGCGGTGACGTACGGGGCGGTACGGGCCGGGTCGCACGGGTGGACGGAGGGCGGCACGCTCGTCTCCTTCGCGCTCGCGGTGGTGGCGCTGGGCGCGTTCGTCGCGGTGGAGCACCGGGTCGCCGATCCGCTGCTCGATCCGCGGCTGTTCCTGCGGCCCGCGTTCTCGGGCGTGATGCTGGGCGGGCTGGCCTTCAACGCGGCGGCGTTCGGTGTGATGGCGTACACCTCCATATGGCTCCAGACGATGCTGGGGATGAGCCCGGTGCGGGGCGGCCTGGTGTTCGTGTGGCTGTCGCTGGCGTCGTTCGTGGTGGCCGCGGCGGGCGGGCGGCTGCTGCACGGGGTGCCGGCGCGGCTGACCATCGGGGGCGGGCTGCTGCTGATCGCGGCGGGGCAGTTCTGCATGGCGTTCCTGGACGCGGGCTCCACGGCGTCCGCCCTGGTGCCGGGGCTGCTCCTGGTGGGTGTGGGAACGGGCCTGGTGTCGCCCGGCATCGCGGGCGCGGCGCTGGCCGCGGTCCCGGCGGAGCGGTCCGGCATGGCCGGGGGTGCGGTCAACACCTTCCGCCAGCTCGGGTACGCGCTCGGCATCGCCGTGTTCGGCACGGTGCTGACCTCGCGGATGCAGGACAGGCTTCCGCACGATGCGGCGCACGGCCTGGCGGGCGGTGCGGCGGGCGCCCTGCGGGGTGTGTTCGGCGAGCACGCGCTGCGGGCCTCGTTCGCCTCCGGGCTGAACGCGGCCGCGGTGGCCGCGGGCGCGGTCGCGGCCGTCGCCGGCGTGCTGGTACTCGTCCTGGTCGGGGCCGGACGCGGGGGCCGCAATGCCGGTGTGACGGATTCCGCGCCGCCCGCGCTGGAAGAGGAAGAGGCCACTCCGGTAGCCCCGTACCGGCGGTAAGTGGGTCGTACAGATTCGGTGGAGATTACGGCACCGAAACTTACTCAACCGTCAGGAATCTGTCCGACCACTCCCCATGTGAGCGCATTTCCTCTCGCTGACCAGCGCGAACCTGAGCCCTGTTCGATTTTGACGCCCCTCCCGTCCCCGCGCCCGGTGGGGTAGCTTTCACCGCGCTGTGCGGGGGGCGTCATCGAAAAGCGGGGATCGAAAAGCGGGGAGCGGGGTTTGCGCGAGTTCACCAGTCCTCCGTTGGCGTTGGCACCACCGGTGGGCGGTCTGGCCGACGTCGTCTTCGAGCATGCCCTGGACGATCCGCGGCACATCGCGCTCGGCCGCAAGGACGACGCCGGGCAGTGGCGGGACGTCACCGCCGGTGCCTTCCGCGACGAGGTGCTGGCCCTCGCCAAGGGGCTGCTGGCCCAGGGCATCCGCTTCGGCGACCGGGTCGCCATCATGTCCCGCACCCGCTACGAGTGGACCCTGTTCGACTTCGCCCTGTGGACGATCGGCGCCCAGGTGGTGCCGATCTACCCGACCTCCTCGGCCGAGCAGTGCATGTGGATGCTCTACGACGCCGAGGTGACGGCCGCGGTCGTGGAGCACGAGGACCACGCCATGACGATCGCCACCGTCATCGACCGGCTGCCGCACCTGCGCGGTCTGTGGCAGCTGGACTCCGGAGCCGTGCAGGAGCTGTACGACGCGGGCGCGCACCTCGACGACGAGGTGGTCCACCGGCACCGCAAGGCGGTCACACCGGAGTCGGTCGCCACCGTCATCTACACCTCGGGCACGACCGGCCGCCCCAAGGGCTGCGTCCTGACCCACGGCAGCTTCATGTACGAGGCGGACACCGTCATCGAACGCTGGGAGCCGGTGTTCCACTCCAAGCGGGGCGACGAGGCGGCGACCCTGCTCTTCCTGCCGCTCGCGCACGTCTTCGGGCGGATGGTGGAGGTCGCGGCGATCCGCGGCCGGGTCCGCTTCGGCCACCAGCCGCAGCTGAACGCCGCGGCCCTGCTGCCCGACCTGGCCGCCTTCCGGCCGACCTTCATCCTGGCGGTGCCGTACATCTTCGAGAAGGTGTTCAACGCGGCCCGGCGCAAGGCGGAGAAGGAGGGGAAGGCGGGGCCCTTCGAGAAGGCCGTGGACGTGGCCGTGAAGTACGCGGAGGCGGTGGAGGCGAAGGCCTGGGGCGACGGCCCCGGCCCGTCGGCGGGCCTGCGCATGCAGCATCAGTTCTTCGACAAGCTCGTCTACTCCAAGGTCCGGGCCGCGATGGGCGGGCGCATCCGCAACGCCATGTCGGGCGGCTCGGCGATGGACCGGCGGCTGGGACTGTTCTTCGCGGGCGCGGGCGTGCAGATCTACGAGGGCTACGGCCTGACCGAGTCCACGGCGGCCGCCACCGCCAACCCGCCCGAGCGCACCCGCTACGGCACCGTCGGGCAGCCGATACCGGGCACGACCGTGCACATCGCGGACGACGGCGAGATCTGGCTCAACGGCGACAACGTCTTCGAGGGCTACCTGAACAACCCCAAGGCCACCGACGAGACCCTGCACGACGGCTGGCTGGCCACCGGCGACCTCGGCGCCCTGGACGAGGACGGCTACCTCACCATCACCGGCCGCAAGAAGGAGATCCTGGTGACCTCCGGCGGCAAGAGCGTCTCCCCGGGACTCCTCGAGGAGCGGGTGCGCGACCATCCGCTGGTCAACCAGTGCATCGTCGTCGGCAACGACCGCCCCTACGTCGCCGCCCTCATCACCCTCGACCAGGAGGCGGTCGAGCACTGGCTGACGATGCGCAACAAGCCGCGGATGTCCCCGGCCGACCTGGTGCACGACGCCGACCTGGAGACGGAGGTGCGGCGCGCGGTCGTCGCGGCCAACACGCTGGTGTCCCAGGCCGAGTCGATCCGCACCTTCCGCATCCTCGCCCAGCCGTTCACCGAGGAGCACGGGCTGCTGACCCCCTCGCTGAAGCTGAAGCGCAAGGCCATCGAGAACGCCTACGGCACCGAGGTCGAGGCGCTTTACACAGCGTGAGTTCCACGGTCAGGAATGCGTCCGGGCTCGTGATCGTTGACGATATGAGTACCACCTGACCACAACCGAAGGATCAAGAGCTCGTGAGCAGCAAGGTCCCCCCGATCATCCTGAACAACGGCGTCGAGATGCCCCAGCTGGGCTTCGGCGTCTGGCAGGTGCCGGACGACGAGGCGCAGACCGCCGTCGCCCTGGCCCTGGAGGCCGGGTACCGCAGCATCGACACAGCGGCGATCTACGGCAATGAAGAGGGCACCGGCAGGGCGATCGCCGCCTCCGGCCTGGCCCGCGAGGACCTCTTCGTCACCACCAAGCTCTGGAACAGCGACCAGGGGTACGACTCCACCCTCCGCGCCTTCGACACCTCGATGGCGAAGCTCGGCCTCGAGTACCTCGACCTCTACCTGATCCACTGGCCCATGCCGGCCAAGGAGAGGTACGTCGACACCTACAAGGCGTTCGAGAAGCTGCTGGCCGACGGGCGGGTCCGCGCCATCGGCGTGTCGAACTTCCTGCCTGAGCACCTGGAGCGGCTGACCGCCGAGACCTCGGTGATCCCGGCAGTCAACCAGATCGAGCTGCACCCGCACCTCCAGCAGCACGCCGCCCGCGAGGTGCACGCGGAGCAGGGCATCGCCACCGAGGCCTGGTCCCCGCTCGGCTCCGGCAAGGGCATCCTGGACATCCCGGCGATCGTCGCGATCGCCCAGAAGCACGGGCGCACCCCGGCCCAGGTCGTGCTGCGCTGGCACCTCCAGCTGGGCAACGTGGTGATCCCGAAGTCCGTGACGCCGTCCCGGATCAAGGAGAACATCGACGTGTTCGGCTTCTCCCTGGACACCGAGGACCTCGCGGCGATCAGCGCGCTGAACGAGGACCGTCGGCTGGGCTCGGACCCGGCGGACGTCAACTCCTGAGCGGTGCGGACGGACGGAGGGCCCGGCCACGTGCGTGGCCGGGCCCTCCGTCCGTCTTCAGTTGGGCTGCCCCAGCGGCCGTACGACCACGGTGTTGACGTCGACCCCGGCGGGCTGGGTCATGGCCCAGACGACCGAGTCGGCGATCTGGCCGGCGGTGAGCAGCTCGCCGGGCGGCAGTCCGCCGGTGCCGTCCCAGAAGGGGGTCTCCACCCGGCCGGGCGCGATCAGGGTCACGCCCACGCCCCACTGCGTCACCTCGCGCCGGGTGTTCTCGGCGAGCCCGGTCACCGCCCACTTGGTGGCGCCGTAGATGTTGCCCGGGGTGTTCACGAAGCCCGCGACGCTGCCCACCAGCACGATCCGTCCGCGGGTCGCCTTGAGCGCGTCGATGGAGGCCCTGATCAGCAGGGCCGGGCCCAGTACGTTGGTCAGCACCATCTCGGTCCAGCCCGCGGGGTCGCCCTCGGCGACCGAGTCGTGGGTGGCGAAACCGGCGTTGGCGACGACCGTGTCGATACGGCCGAACTCCTTGAGCGTGGCCTCGACCGCGGAGACCACCTGGGTGTGCTCGGCGGCGCTTCCCCGGAGCGTCAGCAGACCCGCCGGGTCGCCCAGCTCCGCGCTGAACGCCCGCAGCCTCTCCTCCCCGCGTCCCGTGACGGCAACCCGCTGCCCGGCGTCCAGCAGTCGCCGGGCGACGGCGGCTCCGATGCCGCTGCCGCCGCCGGTGATGAGTGTGACCGGTGCGTCGGTCATGAGTCCCCCTGTGTCTGTACCTGCTTCTCTCACGGACAGCGGGGAGTCCATCACTTGGAGCGCTCTCGAAGTCAAGGGCCGGCCTCAGACCGGCCGTACCGCCGTGTAGACGGTGTGCGCCACCAGGACGAACAGGTCCTGGCGGCGGTGCACGCCCGCCTCGTCGGCGGGGTCGAGCAGCCGGTCCAGGGTGGCGCGGTCCTCGGCGTCGAGGCGCTCGCCGATCCGCTCGCGCAGCCGGGACAGTGACGTGGTGACGTAGTCGCGGCCCGCGTCGGAGAGGGGCGCGGGCAGGTCGAGCAGGAAGCTGCGGGTGCCGGTGTGCTTCAGTCCGGCGGCCGTCAGCATCGCGGGCCAGTCCTCGGCCTCGGCCACGGAGTCCGGCAGGTCCGCGCGCATCTCGGCGAACGCGTCCTCCTCCACGGCGCGGATCCTGGCCTGGAGCCCGGGGCGCCCGGTCCCGATGTCGCGGGGCAGGAACCGGGCGGGCAGTCCGCCCTCCAGGATCGCCAGGGTGCCGCCGGGCGCGAGGTGCCCGCCGAGAGCGGCGAGGGCGGCGCGCTGGTCGGGGAGGTGGTGCAGGCTCTGGCTGGCCCACATCAGGTCGGCGGGGTAGTCCAGCTCGGCCAGTGCGCCGGGCAGGTCCCCGGCGAGGGTGCCGAAGCGGTCGCCGAACCCGAGCCGCTCGGCGCGGGCGCGGGCCCGTTCGAGCAGCGGTGCGGCGCCGTCGGCGGCGACGACGCGGGCGCCGGGGAAGGTGTCGGCGAACAGGCAGGAGACGACGCCGGGACCGCTGCCGACGTCGACGACCAGGCCGGGCTCGGTCACTTCCCCGGCCAGCCAGGTCAGGGCCTGCCGGTACAACGGCGTGTACAGCTCGGCCTGCGCCTCCAGGTGCGGGGCCATCTCGGCCCAGTCGATGTCGGCGTGGTCGTGCGTGTGCCCGTGCCCGTGTCCGTGTCCCTGTCCGTGCCCGTGCCCCTGCTGGTGGGCGGGGCCGTGTGTGTCGTGGTGGTGGTCGTGCGCCATGCCGGTAGCCTCCCGTTCGCGGTGCCGCCAGCGTGCGACGACGCACCGGCCCGGTGCAACCGGTGTTGCCGCTCCCGCAAAAAAGAGGAGGCCGCCGGGGCCCGGCCCGCAAGGACCGGACCCCGGCGGCTCACCCGCGCGGCATGCGCGGGAACCCGCTCACGACAGGGGCGGGTAGGCGTTCTTCATCAGCTCCTGGAACTGCGCGGAGAACCAGGCCCCCGAGATCGGGGCGTCGGGCAGGGCGCCCGACATGCTGTTGCCGTTGCGCTCGTTGCCCGTGTAGGTGGGGTCGCACATCCGGTCGAAGCCCTTGCCGTCCGGGTTGTCGATCAGCTTGCTGGAGCCGTCGGACTCGCCCGGGGGCTTCATCCACACGTACGCGTCGATCCCGGCGGCCGGGCTGGCCTGCGGACGCTCGCCGAGACCTGCTCCGGACTGGTTGCACCAGTTGCCGAGGTGGATGCGGCGGTCGTAGCGCCCGCCGTTCACGTAGGTGTTCACGTCGGTCGTCGCGCCCGGTCCGGTGGGCCGGTCGGCGCCGCCCCAGCCGTTGCGGGAGGTGTCGATCAGCATGCCGAGGTTCTGGTCGAAGCCGAGCGAGACCAGCTTGTCGCGCATGGCCTGGGCGTAGGACAGCTCGTCGGTGTACTGGTTCCAGTCCACCCAGTCGGACTGGCGCACGGAGGTCCCGTTCACCGAGTCCGTGATCTTGAAGTTCTCCTCCTTCAGGGCGCTGTAGTTGGCGGTGTTGACGATGAAGCCGTGCACGTCGTCGAGGGTCGCGCCCTCGGTGGTGGCGGCCGTCTTGAAGATCTCGGCGGAGGGGCCGAAGTTGCTGTCCCAGCCGAGCCAGCCGTGGTGGCCCGCGTCGACGTAGTTGTAGACGTTGCCGACGGCGCCGAGCCTGTTCAGGGCGTAGCCGACACCCTTCTGGTAGTTGCCGTTGGCCTTCATCACGTCGCAGTTCTCCGTGGCGGTCGGCCGCCCGGAGACGTTGGTGACCAGGTTGGGCAGCGAGTCGATCTCGACCGTGGTGACGATCCGGAGGTCCGCGTACTTCGAGTCGGAGAGGATCTCGGCGATCGGGTCGATGTACTCGGTCTTGTAGCGGTCGATCTCGGTCGGGCCCAGCTCGCCGTTGGAAGCGAGGGCGGAGCAGTCGCGTCCCGGCAGGTTGTAGATGACCAGCTGGACCACCATCTCGCCGGAGCCCTTCTGCTCCAGCGCCGCGTCCAGGTGGTCGCGCAGACCCATGCCGCCGTTCGCGCCCTCGATGGCGGCGATCCGGTCGAGCCACACACCGGTCGGCTCGTCGGCGATGCGGTCGCCGCCGGGTTCGGCGGCGGCGTTGGCGGACCACTCGGGGTTCACGTAGACCTGGGCGCCGTCGTAGGGGTTGTCCACCCGGTCGCCCGGGCCGGTGGGGTCGGTCGGCGGGTCGGTCGGGTCGGTGGGCGGGTCGGTCGGGTCGGTCCCACCGTCGACGTTGCAGGTCACACCGTTGAGGGTGAAGGTGGCCGGGATCGCGTTGCTGCCGCTGTAGGTGCCCTGGAAGCCGAAGCTCGCCGAACCGCCCGTGGACAGGGTGCCGTTGTAGGACTCGTTGGCCGCGGTGACGGCGGCACCGCTCTGCGTGACCTTCGCGTTCCAGCTGTTGGTGACCTTCTGGCTGCCTGCGTAGGTCCATCCCAGCGACCAGCTGGACGTGGCGGCACCGTTGTTGGTGACGGTCACGGCAGCGGTGAATCCGCTTCCCCAGTCGTTCTGCACCTGGTAGTCGACGGTGCAGGCGGCGGCCGCGGCCCCGGCGCTCGCCGAGTGGGCGGCCAGTGCCGTGCCCGAGGCGCCGGCGACCAGGGTGAGGGCGGCGAGCATCGCGGTTCTGGTACGGGTCATGAGTGCGGGTTCCTTCTTTCGTGGGGGTGCTGCTGTCGTCCCGGGCCGCGCCCGTGCCGGTGCGGCCCGCTGCCGATCGGCATGGGGGTGCCGTCGTGATCGGAGGTCAGGAACGGCCCGCGGGCACGGTGGAACGGCCCGAGGGGTGAGCGATCCGGCACACGGGCCGGCGAGGCGTCGGACGCGTAGCGGCCACGGCTGCGGCAACGGCTAAAAGTCCTGAACGCGGGGGGTGGAACGGGGGGTGGCGCATGAGCGACTCCTTGCAGTTCGGGCGCGCCGTGACGGACGCGTCGACTGATGGAACCGCTCCCACTGGTGCAGCGAAGGTAGCGCCAAGTGACGGCAAAGAACAGAGGAGTTACCGACTTTCTCCCCGTCGCGTCTGTCGAATCTTTTCGACTGTTCACACATCTTGACCGCACCAGGCACCCTCTCCACTATGGGAGCGCTCCCACTGGTTCAAGGCTTGTTGCTCCTCCCCCACCCCTCCCCGAGCCGCAAGGAGGAACCAGCACCATGCACTCAGGACACAGACCCGGACGCCGCACCGCGCGGCGCTGGTGGACCGCCGCGCTGGCGGCGCTCGCACTCCCCCTCACGATGCTGGGCACAGGTTCAACTCCGGCCCAGGCGGCCGCACTTCAGTGCAGCGTCGACTACAAGACCAACGACTGGGGCGCCGGCTTCACCGCGGAGCTGACGCTGACCAACCACGGCACCGACGCCATCGACGGCTGGACGCTGACCTACTCCTACGCGGGCAACCAGAAGCTCACGAACGGCTGGAACGGAACCTGGTCCCAGTCCGGGCCGGACGTCACCGTGAAGAACGCGTCGTACAACGCGCGGATCGCCGCCGGGGCCGCCGTCTCCACCGGCGGGCAGTTCACCTACAGCGGCAGCAACGCCGCGCCGGCGAACTTCGCGGTCAACGGCACCTCGTGCGTGGGCGCGCACCAGCCGCCGATCACCGTGCTGACCAGCCCCGAGGCGGGCGCCGTGTACTCGCGGGGCGAGGCGGTTCCGCTGGCGGCGACGGCGGCCGCCGCCGACGGCGCCACGATCAGCAAGGTGGAGTTCTACGACGACGCCACCCTGCTGGGCACCGACACCAGCTCGCCCTACACGTACTCCGCCTCCGGTTTGACCGTGGGCAGTCATTCTCTGGTGGCGAAGGCCTACGACAGCATGGGTGCCTCCGCGGACTCGACCCCGGTCGGCGTCACGGTGGCCGCGGGACCGACCGTGGTCGCTTCTCCAAGTCAACTGGGTGTCCAGCAGGGCGAGTCGGGGACGTACGAGGTCAAGCTGTCGGAGCAGCCGACGGCGAACGTGACCGTCACGACCTCCCGCGCGAGCGGCAACACGGGCCTGACCCTGACCGGCGGCGCGAGCCTCACCTTCACCCCGTCGAACTGGGACACCGCCCAGCGGGTGACCGTCTCGGCGGACGCCTCCGGCAGCGGCTCGGCGGTCTTCGAGTCGACGGCCCCGGGCCACGGCAAGGCCGCGGTCACCGTGACCCAGCTGGCGGCGGCGAAGGACTACGACGCCCGCTTCCTGGAGCTGTACGGCAAGATCACCGACCCGGCGAACGGCTACTTCTCACCGGAGGGCATCCCCTACCACTCGGTGGAGACCCTCATCGTCGAGGCGCCCGACCACGGCCACGAGACCACGTCGGAGGCGTACAGCTATCTGCTGTGGCTCCAGGCCATGTACGGCAAGGTGACCGGCGACTGGTCGAAGTTCAACAACGCCTGGGAGATCATGGAGACGTACATGATCCCCACCCACGCCGACCAGCCGACCAACTCCTCCTACAACGCCTCCAAGCCGGCCACCTACGCGCCCGAGCTGGACACGCCGAACGAGTACCCGGCGCCGCTGGACGGCACCGTGTCGGTGGGCTCCGACCCGATCGCCGGTGAGCTGAAGTCGGCGTACGGCACGGACGACGTGTACGGCATGCACTGGCTCCAGGACGTCGACAACACCTACGGCTACGGCAACTCGCCCGGCAAGTGCGAGGCGGGCCCCTCCGACACCGGTCCGTCCTACATCAACACCTTCCAGCGCGGTGCGCAGGAGTCGGTGTGGGAGACGGTGCCGCAGCCGACCTGCGACGCCTTCAAGTACGGCGGCAAGAACGGCTACCTGGACCTGTTCACCGGTGACGCCTCCTACGCCAAGCAGTGGAAGTTCACCAACGCCCCGGACGCCGACGCGCGCGCCGTGCAGGCCGCGTACTGGGCGGACATCTGGGCCGGGGAGCAGGGCAAGAGCGACGAGATCTCCGCGACCCTGGACAAGGCCGCGAAGATGGGCGACTACCTGCGCTACGCCATGTTCGACAAGTACTTCAAGAAGGTCGGCAACTGCGTCGGGCCGTCGGCCTGCCCGGCCGGGACCGGCAAGGACTCCTCGCACTACCTGCTGTCCTGGTACTACGCCTGGGGCGGCGCGGTGGACACCTCGGCGGGCTGGGCCTGGCGCATCGGCTCCAGCCACACCCACGGCGGCTACCAGAACCCGCTGGCCGCGTACGCGCTGAGCACCGACGCCGACCTGAAGCCGAAGTCGGCGACGGGCCAGTCCGACTGGGCCAAGTCGCTGGACCGGCAGGTGGAGTTCTACCGCTGGCTGCAGTCCGACGAGGGTGCCATCGCGGGCGGCGCGACCAACAGCTGGGCGGGCCGGTACGCGACGCCGCCGGCCGGTACGCCGACCTTCTACGGCATGTACTACGACGAGAAGCCGGTGTACCACGACCCGCCGTCCAACCAGTGGTTCGGCTTCCAGGCGTGGTCGATGGAGCGGGTCGCCGAGTACTACCAGCAGAGCGGTGACGCCGGTGCCAAGGCGGTCCTGGACAAGTGGGTCGACTGGGCGCTGTCGGAGACGACCGTCAACCCGGACGGCACGTTCCGGATCCCCTCGACGCTCCAGTGGTCGGGGCAGCCCGACACCTGGAACGCCTCGTCGCCGGGTGCCAACGGCGACCTGCACGTCGAGGTGGCGGACTACACCAACGACGTCGGTGTGGCGGCGGCGTACGCCAAGACCCTGACGTACTACGCCGACCGCTCGGGCGACACCGAGGCGGCCTCGACCGCCAAGGCGCTGCTCGACGGCATGTGGGAGAACAACCAGGACGCGCTCGGCATCGCCGTCCCGGAGACCCGCGCCGACTACAACCGGTTCGACGACGGGATCTACGTCCCGAGCGGCTGGAGCGGCACCATGCCGAACGGCGACACGGTCGACGCGTCGTCGACCTTCGCCTCGATCCGCTCCTTCTACCAGGACGACCCGGCCTGGTCGAAGATCGAGAGCTATCTCCGAGGCGGTGCCGCGCCCACGTTCACGTACCACCGGTTCTGGGCCCAGGCGGACATAGCCCTCGCCATGGGTTCGTACGCGGAGCTACTGGAATAGCCCCCGCGGGGCGCTCCGCGGGGTGGGTGGGTGCTTCGGCTGCGGGGCGTGGGCGGCTGGTCGCGCTCACGCGGCGGTAGCCGCAAGTCGGTACAGCCCCGCGCCCCTTCGGGGCGCCTGACAGCTCCGCGTGCTCGGTCTCGTCACCGGACGACGGGACCAACCGACCGGGCGGCCCCTGCCCACGCCTGGGGCCGCCCGGTCCTCGCATGTGTTCTGTTCCTGACGGAAGGACGGTTCCCCACCGTGCGAAGAACCCGGATCCTCACCGTGCTGCTGGCCCTCGCGGCCGGTCTGCTGGCGGGCAGTCCGCCCGCGGCGTCGGCCGCCGAGCCGGCGCCGCGGGCGGCCGTCGCCGCCGACAGCTACACCTGGAAGAACGCCCGTATCGACGGCGGCGGTTTCGTCCCCGGCATCGTCTTCAACCGGACCGAGAAGGACCTGGCCTACGCCCGCACCGACATCGGAGGCGCCTACCGCTGGCAGGAGGAGTCCCACACCTGGACGCCGCTCCTCGACCACGTCGGCTGGGACGACTGGGGGCACACGGGCGTGGTCGCTCTCGCCTCCGACGCCGTCGATCCGGACCGGGTCTACGCGGCGGTCGGCACGTACACCAACGACTGGGACCCGACCAACGGCGCGGTGCTGCGCTCCGCCGACCGGGGCGCGAGCTGGGAGAAGACGGACCTGCCGTTCAAACTGGGCGGCAACATGCCCGGCCGCGGCATGGGTGAGCGCCTGGCCGTCGACCCGCACGACAACGACGTGCTGTACCTGGGCGCCCCCAGCGGCCACGGACTGTGGCGGTCCACCGACGCGGGCGTCACCTGGTCCGAGGTGACGGCCTTCCCGAACCCCGGGAACTACGCGCAGGACCCGAACGACACGTCCGGCTACGCCTCCGACAACCAGGGCATCACCTGGGTCACCTTCGACGAGTCGACGGGCGGCGGCGCGGGCACGGCCACGCGGACCCTCTACGTCGGGGTCGCGGACAAGGAGAACGCCGTCTACCGCTCGACCGACGCGGGCGCGACCTGGGAGCGGCTCGCCGGGCAGCCGACGGGTTACCTGGCCCACAAGGGTGTGCTGGACGCGGAGAACGGCTACCTGTACCTCGCCTACAGCGACACCGGCGGCCCGTACGACGGCGGCAAGGGCCGGCTGTACCGGTACGCGACGGCGACCGGCACCTGGACGGACATCAGCCCGGCCGCGGAGGCGGACACCTACTACGGCTTCAGCGGCCTGACCGTCGACCGGCAGCGGCCGGGGACGGTGATGGCGACCGCGTACAGCTCGTGGTGGCCGGACACGCAGATCTTCCGCTCGACGGACAGCGGCGCGACATGGTCCCAGGCGTGGAGCTACACCTCGTACCCGGACCGCGAGAACCGCTACACGATGGACGTCTCCTCGTCGCCCTGGCTCACCTGGGGCGCGAACCCGGCGCCGCCCGAGCAGACCCCGAAGCTGGGCTGGATGACGGAGGCTCTGGAGATCGACCCGTTCGACTCGGACCGGATGATGTACGGCACGGGCGCCACGGTCTACGGCACGGAGAACCTGACGAACTGGGACGCCGAGGGCGGCACATTCGCCGTCGAGCCGATGGTGCGGGGCCTGGAGGAGACGGCCGTCAACGACCTGGCCTCTCCCCCGTCGGGTGCCCCGCTGCTCAGCGCCCTGGGTGACGTCGGCGGCTTCCGGCACACCAGCCTGACCGAGGTCCCGTCGATGATGTACACCTCGCCGAACTTCACCTCGACGACGAGCCTGGACTTCGCGGAGACGAAGCCGGACGTCGTGGTCCGGGCGGGCAATCTCGACTCCGGTCCGCACATCGCGTTCTCCACGGACAACGGCGCCAACTGGTTCGGCGGCACCGACCCGTCCGGGGTGAGCGGCGGCGGCACGGTCGCGGCGGGCGCGGACGGCAGCCGCTTCGTGTGGAGCCCGGAGGGTGCCGGCGTGCAGTACACGACCGGCTTCGGTACGTCCTGGCAGGCGTCGACCGGCCTCCCGGCGGGCGCGATCGTCGAGTCGGACCGGGTGAACCCCGCGACCTTCTACGGCTTCAAGTCCGGGAGGTTCTACGTCAGTACGGACGGCGGCGCGACGTTCACCGCCTCGGCCGCGACCGGGCTGCCCGCAGGTGACGGCGTCCGCTTCAAGGCGCTGCCGGGCGGGGAGGGCGACGTCTGGCTGGCAGGCGGGGCGGCGGACGGCCCGTACGGCCTGTGGCACTCGACGGACGGCGGCGGGACCTTCACCAGGCTGCCCGGTGTCGACGCGGCGGACACCGTCGGCTTCGGCAAGGCGGCCCCGGGAGCGTCGTACCAGACCCTCTTCACCAGCGCGGAGATCGGCGGGGTGCGCGGCATCTTCCGCTCCACCGACGCGGGCGCGACCTGGACCCGGGTCAACGACGACGCCCACCAGTGGGGCTGGACCGGCGCCGCCATCACCGGCGACCCGCGGGTCTACGGCCGGGTGTACGTGGCGACCAACGGCCGCGGCGTGATCTACGGCGACACCTCGGACACGGGCGGGGGCACCGATCCGGGTCCCGGACCCGACCCCACCCCCACCGGCGCCTGCGAGGTGACGTACACGGTCACGAACCAGTGGCCGGGCGGCTTCCAGGCGGACGTCCGCCTCACCAACACCGGCACGTCGGCCTGGAACGGCTGGTCCCTCGACTGGTCCTTCCCCGGCGGCCAGGAGGTGACCCGGATGTGGAACGCCGAGCACACCCAGGCCGGTACGTCGGTGACGGCGAGGAACGTCGGCTGGAACGCCGGTGTGGCCCCCGGTGCCTCGGTCGGCTTCGGGTTCACCGGGAGCCGGTCGGGGACCAACGCGGAACCGGAGGGGTTCGCCGTCGCCGGACGCGCGTGCCCGACCGCTACGTGACGGGGCCGGTGAAGATCGCCGTCTCCGAGTCGAAGTCGGGGGCGACCTCGATCTGGATCAGCTTCTCGCCTTTGGGGAGTTCGCAGCCCCAGGGCACGTTGATCGACCGGCCGGCGAGGAGCTTGGTCTGGGGAGTGCCGTCGAGACCGGTGTCGGAGTCGAAGACGGACTCGCTGCTCCGGCCGTCCTTGCCGTAGGAGCAGTTGACGGTGAGCAGCGTGGTGTCGAGGGTCTTGGTGCCGCTGTTCCTGACCTTGACCGTGAACCGCGCGTAAGGGGTCTTCTCGGGCATGGCGTACTCGCTCGACACCGTGCGCTCGAAGCCGGACAGGCTGACCTCGACGTCGGACTCGTAGGTGACCGTCTCGTCGAGCGCGTGGACACCGTCGTCGGTGTCCTCGGAGGCCGCGGGGGCTTCCTCCGCGGACTCCTCCTCGGCCGCGGGGGTGTCGCCCCCGCCCACGGACGCCGTCTCGGTGACGGTGACCGTGGGCGCGGGTCCCGCCTCGTCGTCACCGGTGACTCCCGCGGTGACGGCCGCCGACACGACCGCGGCCACCACCGCGGCGGCCACGGCGACGAGCAGCGTGCGGTTCTTCCTCGGTGGCGGGGGCGGGGGCACCGGTGACGGCCCGTAGGACGGCATGGGCGGCGGTGTGAAGTTGGTGCTCATGGTTCCCCCCGGGGGATGGTGCTGTTGCGTGGTGCATCATCTCCCGGGACACCATCTTGTGGAGATCGCGTGATGAAATCGTGTCCATGATCGTCGGGCGGGCCCCTTCGACCGGTCAGGTCGCGGGCCGACGCGACCCTCCGGGAGGGCGCGTGCCGACGGCGCCCCCTCACGCGCCCGTGCCCCGTGTGCCCGTTTCACGCCCTTGTGGCGCTGCCGTCCTTCTTCGACCGTTGAGTGGGCGGGAGTGGTGGCGAGGACTGGGGGAACCGCATGGCACGAACCTGGGAGGGACCGGCGGGGCGGCTGCTGCTCGGACTCGCGGTGCTGCTGCACCGGACGGTCACGGACCGGGCCGCGAAGAGAAGACTCGAACACTGGCGCAACGCCGCTCTGCGCGCCGCGTACCGGCGGGGCGTGCCGGTCGGGGTGCTCGCCTCCCGGACGCGGCTGACGCAGAGGTGGGTCAGGACGGTGGTCACCGGCGGGAAGCCCCCGCCGGTGGACGAGGCCGCATGAGGGTCAGGGCGTGTGGACCGACGGCCGGGGGGCCCTCGGCATCCCGCTTCCGAGGAAGAAGCTCGGGTGCGGTGGCTGGTTGTAGGCGGTGTTCTGCCAGGCCAGTGCGGTGCGGTACTGGGTGTCGTGGAGGAGGGTCGTGATGCGGGTGTCCGTGTCGTAGGGGGTGGAGTAGATGCGCAGGGCCGTGTTGTTCGACGTGCGCCAGACGACCTCCTCGCGCCAGTCGCCGAGGATGTCGCCGGCCAGGACCGGGGTGGCCTTGGTGCCGTTGTTGGAGGCGACGCCGGAGCCGGTGAGCAGGCGGGTGTCGCCCGAGGTGCCGTACTTGTCGACGTGGGTGCCGTCGAGGAGTTCACGGACGGTGTCGCCGTCCCACCAGGAAAGGAAGTTGGCGCTGGAGGGCTTGCGGCTGCCGACGACGGTGCCCTTGGGGTTGCGGATGCCGCTCTCCGCGGACGACCAGGACTCGGCGCCCGCGCTGCCCGACCAGATGTCCCCGGAGACACCGCGGCCGTTGTCGCCGCTCGCGCCGGTGGACCAGAGGATCTGGCCCGTGCGGGCGTCCGCCAGGTACGACGAGGGCTTCGAGCCGTCCTCGTCGACCTTGAACTCCTCCAGGCCCGCCCGGGACGGGTCGAGGTCGCCGACGTGCATGGCGTCGCCGTGGCCGTTCCTGGTGGTCCACAGGGCGTAGCCGTTGTCGTCGACGGCCATCGCGCCGTAGACGATCTCGTCCCGGCCGTCACCGTCCACGTCCGCGACGGAGAGCTGGTGGTTGCCCTGGCCGTCGTAGCCCTTGCCGCTGTTGGTGGAGGAGTTGGTGTCGAAGGTCCAGCGGCGGGTGAACCGGCCGTCCCGCCAGTCCCAGGCCGCGATCACCGTGCGCGTGTAGTACCCGCGCGCCATGATCACGGAGGGGCGGGAGCCGTCCAGGTACGCCGTGCCCGCCAGGAACCGGTCGACGCGGTTGCCGTAGGAGTCGCCCCAGGAGGAGACCGAGCCGCGGGCCGGGACGTAGTCGACGGTCCCCATCGCGCTGCCGGTCCGGCCGTTGAACATGGTGAGGTATTCGGGGCCGGAGAGGACGTAGCCGCTCGAGTTGCGGTGGTCCGCCGAGGAGTTGCCGATGACCGCGCCGGTGCCGTCCTTGGTGCCGTCGGCGGTCTTCATGGCGACCTCGGCCCGGCCGTCGCCGTCGTAGTCGTACACCTGGAACTGGGTGTAGTGGGCGCCGGAGCGGATGTTGCGGCCCAGGTCGACGCGCCACAGGCGGGTGCCGTCGAGCTTGATGCCGTCGACGACCGTGTTGCCGGTGTAGCCGGACTGGGAGTTGTCCTTGGCGTTGGTCGGCTGCCACTTGAGGACGAGGTCGAGGGCACCGTCGCCGTCGAGGTCGCCGACGGAGGCGTCGTTGGCCTCGTAGGTGTAGGAGACGCCGTCGGGGGTGGTGCCGCCGGAGGGCGGGCTGATCGGTACGTCCTTGTAGCCGGCCCGGAACTGGATCGCGTGGACGGAGTCGCCCTGCTCCGTGCCGTTCACGACCGCGCGGACGGTGTAGTCGGCGTGGGAGGGGGCGCCGGAGTGGAAGTAGGTGGTGGAGCCGGTGACGGGGCTGGAGTTGACCTTCGTACCGGCCCGGTAGACGTTGAACGCGACGTTGTCCGGGTCGGTACCCAGCCAGCGCCAGCTGACCAGGTTCCCGTCGCCGGTGTGGACGCTGACGACGCCCCGGTCCAGGGCCTCGACCTGGCGTGCCGTGGCGGCCTCGGCGGTGTCGGGGGCCAGCGTCGTCAGGCCCGCGCCGAGGAGCCCGGCGGCGGCGAGGGCCGCGGCCAGGGCGCGTGGGCGTCTGCGGTGCGGGTGGGGGGCGTGGGGGCGAGTGTGGGGGTGCCTCACGGGACGAACCTCCTGGAGGGCGGATGGCTTCCGCCTCTCAGTCGCCGCCCGGGGCGGCCGGGTTGCCGCCCTACGCCGGGGACTTCCTGAACGCCGCGAGGGTGAAGACCGGGTCGGGCCGGGGCCGGTCCTGGTCCGGCAGGACGGCCAGCCGCGCGGCGAACTCCTCGGCGAGCGGCTCGCCCGGCGGCAGCGTGACGAACCAGCCGCGCCGCAGGTCGGCGACGGTCCGGCGGGGACTGCGGCCCTGGCCGTGTCCGGTGAAGCGGGCCCCGCCCACGGGCTCCAGGCCGTACTCGCGGGCGTACGCCTCGACCAGGTGGGCGGCGTCGTGCGCGACGCCGGCCGGCCGGGCGGCGAGCACGGCGTCGATGTCGCTGCCCACGTTGTGCGAGGCGCCCTTGTCGACGGTGGTCACATAGGTCCCGCCGGGCCGCAGCACGCGGGCGCACTCGGCGACGATCGCCCGCACGTTCTCGGCACCGCCGGCCAGGTGCAGCAGCCACACGCTGGCGACGGCGTCGAACTCCCCGTCGGCGAAGGGCAGTCGACGGCTGTCGGCGAGCACGACGGCGCCGGGCAGCCGGGCCGCGGCGCGGCGGGCCATGGCGGGGGCGAGGTCGACGCCCACCACCCGCAGGCCGTCCCGTCCGACGACGATCCGCCGGGTGACGATGCCGGTGCCGCAGGCCACGTCGAGCAGTCGGCGGGCCTGCCGCGGCACCAGGCTCAGCACGCCCTCCGCGGCCGCCGCGGCCCGGGGCTCGCCGCCGCGGGAGTCGTCGTAGCGTTCCGCTTCCTTGTCGTAGTCGAGCACACCGTCAGTGTGCCCCGTGGCCGGCGGCCAGGTCCTCCACCCTGCGGGCGAGCTCGACGTCCTTCTCGGTGACGGCCCCGCCCGCGCTGTGGGTGTGCACCGCGAGGGCGACCGTGTGGTAGCCGAGGGTCAGGTCGGAGTGGTGGTCGAGCTCCTCCTGCACCTGGGCGACGTGGACGACCATCGCGGCCGCCGCGAAGTGCGAGCCGAGCCGGTAGGAGCGGGTGAGACGCCCGGCGTCGAGGGACCAGCCGGGCAGGGTGGCCAGCCGCTCCTCCACCTCCTGCGGCGACAGCGGTTCGGCGGGCATGGGCTGCGCTCCTCTCCTGGGCGGGTTCGCCTCAGCCTGCCACAGCGCGGCCGCTCCGGCGCGCCCCGGCGTCGACTACCGTTCCGGGTATGACCGCACTCGTGTCCGGCACCTCCCCCGCCACCGACCGGGGCGTGGGCCCGATGCTGCGCGCCTGGCGGGAGCGGCGGCGGGTCAGCCAGCTGGAGCTGGCGCTGCGCGCCGACTCCTCCGCCCGGCACATCAGCTTCGTCGAGACGGGCCGTTCCCGGCCGAGCGAGGAGATGGTGCTGCGCCTCGCCGAGCACCTGGACGTCCCGGTGCGCGAGCGCAACGCACTGCTGCTCGCGGCCGGTTACGCCCCGCACTACCCGGAGACCCCGCTGGACGACCCCGCGCTCGGCGCCCTGCGAGAGGGCATGGAGCGGCTGATCCGGGGCTACGAGCCGTATCCGGCGCTGGTCGTCGACGCGACGTACCGGGTGCTGGCGGCCAACCGGGGGATCGCGATGCTGATGGACGGCGTCGCGGAGCACCTGCTCACGCCGCCGCTGAACGCCATCCGGCTGACGCTGCACCCGGACGGCCTGGCGCCGCGCATCCGCAACCTGCGCGAGTGGCGCGGACACCTGCTGGAGCAGATGGAGCGGCAGATCGCCCTGCACCGCTCGCGGCCGCTGCGGGAGCTGTACGACGAGGTGGCCGCCTATCCGGTGCCGGAGAGCGTGCCGGGCGCGGAGCCGGACGAACCGGTGCCGTACTTCGCGCTGCCGATGCAGATCGAGCACGAGGGACACGTCCTGTCGTTCATCTCGTCCATCTCCACCTTCAACACCCCGATGGACGTGACGGTCGCCGAGCTGGCCATCGAGACGCTGCTCCCGGCCGACCCGGCGACGGTCAAGTACCTTCAGGCGCTGCTGCCCTGATCCTGCCTCAGGGCTCCGTGCTGGAGCAGCGCGAACGCGGCGACGACGAGGGCCTGGAGCACCGTCCACACCGCCCCGGCCGTGGTGGGCGTGAGCCACAGGGCGAGGGCGGCGAAGCTGACGGCCGCCCAGGCGAGGTTGGCCTCGACGACGGCCCGGACGGCGAGCGCCGGGGGCCGGGAGCGGGCGGCCAGCAGGCCCACGCACCCGGCGTACACCGCGAGGAAGGCCCCGAGGGCGAGGAGCAGGCCGGAGCCGGCGCCGAGGCAGCGGCCGAGCGGGCCGGACAGTGCGAGGTAGGCGAGCGCGTTGGCGCCCGTCACCGCCGCGTCGAGGGCCAGGAAGCGGCGGAGCATCAGCCGCGGTTCGGCCGTACGGGCGAGTGCGGCAAGCTGGTGCGTGGACATGGCGAGTCATCCTCCGTCGGGTCGGAGACGCTGGGGTCGGGCCGGGTCCCGGGCCGGAGTGCGCCGGACCGGAACCCGGTGGCTCCACGATCCCGCGGCGCACGGGGACGGTCGATTACCCGCCGGGTCATGCGTCCGGCCCGAGAATGATCCACGAACACCCCTGTGAGACTGACAGAGGAACATGACAGACTGCGACGAGACTTGGGCGCGTTGGGGAGGCGTGGCGTGAGCGAGCGACGGGCCGCACCCACCGTGGGCCAGGTGGTCCTCGGCAGACGGCTGCAGGAACTGCGGGAGACGGCGGGACTCAAGCGCGAGGAGGCCGCCAAGGTGCTCCGCGTGGCCCCGGCCACCGTGCGGCGCATGGAAATGGCCGAGGTCTCGCTGAAAATACCGTATGTCCAGATACTGCTGACGGCGTACGGAGTCGCCTCCGACGAGGTCGCGGCGTTCGTCGCGCTCGCCGAGGAGGCGAACCAGCCGGGCTGGTGGCAGCGGTACCACGACGTGCTGCCGGACTGGTTCAGCCTGTATGTGAGCCTGGAGGGCGCCGCCCGGATCGTCCGGTCCTACGAGCCGCACTTCGTCCCCGGGCTGCTGCAGACCGAGGACTACGCGCGCTCGGTCCTGGAGGCCGGGACGATCGGCAACGCGGGCGCGGACGCGGTGGAGCGGCACGTGTCCCTGCGCATGGAGCGGCAGCGGCTCCTCGACCGTCCGGACCCGCCCCACCTGTGGGTGGTGATGGACGAGACGGTGCTGCGGCGGCCGGTGAGCATTCACGGCCGGGTGATGCGCGAGCAGCTCGACAAGCTGCTGGAGTTCGCCGCCCGGGACCGGGTGACGCTCCAGGTCGCCGAGTTCGAGGACGGGCCGCACCCCGGCACGTACGCGCCGTTCACCCTGTTCCGCTTCGCGGAGCCGGAGCTGCCCGACATGGTCTTCACCGAGTACCTGACGGGCGCCCTGTACCTGGACTCCCGTACCGAGGTCTCGGCGCACCTGGAGGTCCTGGACCACATGACGGCGCGCGCCGCCTCGACCCAGCGCACCGAGAAGGTCCTGCGCGAGTACCGCGAGAACTTCTGACCGGCGACGACCCGGCACCCGCACCCGGCCCCTGAGGAGACGACACCGCATGACCGGACCCGAGCCCGCCTCCGCGCCTCTCGACACCAGCAGGCCGCACCCGGCCCGGGTCTACGACTGGTGGCTGGGCGGCAAGGACAACTACCCGGTGGACGAGGAGCTGGCCCGCAGGATCCTCGCGGCGGACAGCACGGCGGTGCGCGGGGCCCGCGCGAACCGGCGGTTCATGCACCGGGCGGTGCGTACCCTCGCCGAGGCCGGGATCCGGCAGTTCCTGGACATCGGCACCGGCATCCCCACCGAGCCGAACCTGCACCAGGTGGCGCAGGCGGTGGCCCCCGAGTCGCGGGTCGTCTACGCCGACAACGACCCGATCGTCCTCCGGCACGCCGAGGCACTGCTGCACGGCTCGGCGGAGGGTGCCACCGAGTACGTCCACGCGGACGTCCGGGACCCGGACCGGATCCTGCGGCTGGCGGGCGAGTCCCTGGACTTCGACCGGCCCGTCGCCCTGTCGCTGGTGGCCCTGACCCACTACCTCGGCGACGCCGCCGACGGCGACGACGTGCACGGGCTGCTCAAGCGGTACAAGGACGTGCTCGCACCGGGCAGCCACCTGGTCCTCTCGCAGGTCACGCCCGATCTGAACCCGGCGGCGGTGGGGAAGGCCGCGGAGCTGTTCGCCCGCGGCGGCACGCCGTTCCACCCGCGCTCCCTCACCGAGTTCGCGCGCTTCTTCGACGGTCTGGAGCTGCTGGGCCCCGGCATCATCCCGGTCACCGGCTGGCGGCCGGACCCCGAGGACGTGGCGGCCCAGACGGAGGGCATCGTGCCGGTGTACGCGGGGGTGGCCCGCAAGCCCTGACCCGCTCCGCGCACCGGCCCCCGTACGTCCGGCGACCCGCCCCCTGACCCGTACGGGCGCCGCGAACAGGTGCGCTTCCGCGTCCGGCCCTAGGTTCGTGAACCAGGGCCTGGCGAGCACCCGGGACCGGGTGAGCAAGGGAGCGCACGTGACCGACACGCGGACACCGCCCACCGAGCCGGGCGCGGCGCTGCTGCGCGCGGGACGGTTCTTCCGGCCGGGCACCGCCGCACCCGACCTGCACAGCGTCGGACTCGTCGGCGGGCGGGAGTCGGACGCCTTCTACCGGGACCGCTGGAGCCACGACAAGGTCGTGACGTCGACGCACGGCGTGAACTGCACGGGTTCGTGCCGGTGGAACGTGTTCGTCAAGGACGGCATCATCACCTGGGAGACCCAGGCCACGGACTATCCGTCGGTCGGCCCCGACCGCCCCGAGTACGAGCCGCGCGGCTGCCCCCGGGGCGCGGCGTTCTCCTGGTACACCTACTCCCCCACCCGGGTGCGCTACCCGTACGTGCGCGGGGTGCTCCTGGAGATGTACCGGGAGGCGAAGGCCCGGCTGACGGACCCGGTGCTCGCGTGGGCCGACATCCAGGGCGACCCGCAGCGCCGGCAGCGCTACCAGCGGGCGCGCGGCAAGGGCGGCCTGGTCCGGGCGAGCTGGGACGAGGCGGTCGAGATGGTCGCCGCCGCGCACGTGCACACGATCCGCACCCACGGGCCCGACCGCATCGCGGGGTTCTCGCCCATCCCCGCGATGTCGATGGTGTCGCACGCGGCGGGGGCCCGCTTCCACTCGCTGATCGGCGCCCCGATGCTGTCGTTCTACGACTGGTACGCCGACCTGCCCGTGGCGTCCCCGCAGGTATTCGGCGACCAGACGGATGTGCCGGAGTCGGGCGACTGGTGGGACGCGGCGTACCTGATCATGTGGGGTACGAACGTGCCGGTGACCCGCACCCCGGACGCGCACTGGATGGCGGAGGCCCGCTACCGGGGGCAGAAGGTGGTCGTGGTCTCGCCCGACTACGCCGACAACACCAAGTTCGCCGACCAGTGGCTGCACCCGCACCCCGGGACGGACGCCGCGCTGGCGATGGCGATGGGGCACGTGGTGCTCAAGGAGTTCTTCGTCGACCGCGTCACCCCGTTCTTCGACGACTACGTACGGCGCTTCACCGACCTGCCGTTCCTGGTGACGCTGACCGAGCGGGACGGCGCGTACGTGCCGGACAAGTTCCTGCGCGCCGCCGACCTGGGGCAGGGCGGCGACGACGCCTACTGGAAGACGGTCGTGCTGGACGAGGCGACGGGCCGCGCGGTGGTCCCGAACGGCTCGCTGGGCTTTCGCTGGAACGAGGCCGACCAGGGGAAGTGGAACCTGGACCTGGGCGACGTACGCCCCCGGCTGAGCCTGCACGGCCACGAGATGGCCTCGGGCGTGGAAGTGCTCCTCCCCCGCTTCGACACCGAGGGCGGCACACACGGGCAGGGGCGCGGCGACGTCCTGCGCCGCGGGGTGCCGGCGACGCGCCTCGGCGGGGCGACCGGGCCGCTGGTGACGACGGTCTTCGACCTGATGCTGGCCCAGTACGGCGTGACCCGGCCGGACCTGCCGGGCGACTGGCCGGCGTCGTACGAGGACGCCGACGCGCCCGCCACCCCGGCCTGGCAGGAGACGCACACCTCGGTCCCGGCGGCGGCCTGCGTGCGCATCGCCCGGGAGTTCGCGCGGACGGCGGAGCGGTCCAAGGGCCGGTGCATGATCCTGATGGGCGCGGGCACCAACCACTGGTTCCACTCCGAGACGATCTACCGGGGCTTTTTGGCCCTGCTCCAGCTCACCGGCTGCCAGGGCCGCAACGGCGGCGGCTGGGCGCACTACGTGGGCCAGGAGAAGTGCCGTCCGGTGACCGGCTGGGCGTCGCTGGCCGCCGCGTCGGACTGGTCGCGCCCGCCGCGCCAGGCGATCGGCACCGGGTACTGGTACCTGCACACCGACCAGTGGCGCTACGACCGGTTCCGCGCCGACGTGCTGGCCTCGCCGCTGGGCGAGGGGCGGCTGGCCGGGATGGCGGGCGCGGACTGCCTCGCCCTGTCGGCGCGCACCGGCTGGATGCCCTCGTACCCGACCTTCGACCGCAACCCGCTGGAACTGGGCGAGACCTTCGGCGACCCGGTGGCGAACGCGGTGGCCGAACTGCGGGCGGGGACGCTCAGGTTCGCGGGCGAGGACCCGGACGCCCCGGAGAACTGGCCGCGGATCGTGACCCTGTGGCGGGCCAACCTGCTCGGTTCGTCGGGCAAGGGCGCCGAGTACTTCACCAAGCACCTGCTGGGCACCCAGTCCTCGCTGCGCGCCGAGGAGGCCGCGCCCGGCGAGCGGCCCCGGGACGTGGTCTGGCACGAGGAGGCGCCCGAGGGGAAGGCCGACCTGCTCCTCTCGCTGGACTTCCGGCACACCTCGTCCACGCTCCTGTCCGACGTGGTACTGCCCGCCGCGACCTGGTACGAGAAGCACGACCTGTCCAGCACGGACATGCACCCCTACGTCCACGCCTTCTCCCCGGCGGTGAACCCGCCGTGGCAGGCGCGCACCGACTTCGACACCTTCAAGGTCCTCGCGGAGAAGCTGAGCGAACTGGCCGAGGACCATCTCGGGGTGCGCAAGGACCTGGTGGCGGCGCCCCTCCAGCACGACACCCCGGGCGAGATTGCCCAGCCGGGCGGTGTCGTACGGGACTGGCGGCGCGGGGAGTGCGAGCCCGAGCCCGGGAGGACGATGCCGAACCTCGTCGTCGTGGAGCGCGACTACACGGCGATCGGCGCCAAGTTCGCGGCGCTGGGCCCGCTGGTGGAGACCAAGGGGCTGCCCGCCAAGGGCATCACCCTGAAGCCGGACGAGGAGGTGGCCCGGCTGCGTGAGCTCAACGGCGCGGTGCGCGGCGGCCCGGCCGACGGGCGTCCGGCGCTGGACACGGCGGTGAAGGCGGCCAACACCATCCTGGCCCTGTCCGGCACCACCAACGGCCGTCTGGCGACCCAGGGCTTCCACACCCTGGAGGCGAAGACCGGGCAGGAGATGGCCCACCTGGCCGCCGAGCACGAGGGCAAGCGGATCACCTACGCCGACACCCAGGCGGCGCCCGTGCCGGTGATCACCTCGCCGGAGTGGTCGGGCAGCGAGGCGGGCGGGCGGCGCTACACGGCGTTCACGCTCAACACCGAGCACCTCAAGCCGTGGCACACCCTCACCGGCCGGCAGCACTTCTTCGTCGACCACGACTGGATGCACGAGCTGGGCGAGGCGCTGCCCGTGTACCGGCCGCCGCTGGACATGCACCGGCTGTTCGGCGAACCGCGACTGGGTCCCGACGGGCACCGCGAGGTGACGGTCCGCTACCTCACCCCGCACAACAAGTGGTCCATCCACTCCGAGTAC
Source organism: Streptomyces violaceoruber (assembly GCF_033406955.1). NCBI lineage: Bacteria > Bacillati > Actinomycetota > Actinomycetes > Kitasatosporales > Streptomycetaceae > Streptomyces > Streptomyces violaceoruber. The sequence continues at coordinate 1,265,720 of NZ_CP137734.1, forward strand.
CAGGACAACCTGTTCATGCTGGCGCTGTCCCGGGGCGGGCAGACCATCTGGATGTCCGCCGAGGACGCGGCGGCGATCGGCGTCGCGGACGACGACTGGATCGAGGCGGTCAACCGCAACGGCGTCGTCGTGGCCCGCGCGATCGTCTCGCACCGCATGCCACCGGGCACGGTCTTCATGCACCACGCGCAGGAACGCACGGTCAACGTGCCGCTCACCGAGACGACCGGCAAACGCGGCGGCGTCCACAACTCGCTCACCCGGCTGCTCCTCAAACCGACCCATCTCATCGGCGGCTACGCCCAGTTGTCCTGGGCGTTCAACTACCTGGGCCCGACGGGCAACCAGCGCGACGAGGTGACCGTGATCCGGCGCCGTTCCCAGGAGGTCGAGTACTGATGCGCCCGATGGCCCAGGTAGCGATGGTCATGAACCTCGACAAGTGCATCGGCTGCCACACCTGTTCGGTCACCTGCAAGCAGGCATGGACCAACCGGCGGGGTATGGAGTACGTCTGGTTCAACAACGTGGAGACCCGCCCCGGACAGGGCTACCCGCGCCGCTACGAGGACCAGGACAAGTGGCGGGGCGGCTGGGAGCTGAACCGGCGCGGCGCGCTGAAACTGAAGGCGGGCGGCCGGTTCAAGAAGCTCGCCGGGATCTTCTCCAACCCCCGGCTCCCGGAGATCAAGGACTACTACGAGCCCTGGACGTACGACTACAAGAACCTCACCGACGCCCCGCTCGGCACCGACTACCCGGTCGCCCGGCCCGTCTCCCAGCTCGACGGCAAGCCGATGAAGATCGGCTGGTCCTCCAACTGGGACGACAGCCTGGGCGGCGCCCCCGCCTACGGCGACCTCGATCCCATGGTGGAGCGCACCCGGCAACAGGCCTCGGAGAAGGTGCGGTTCGCGTACGAAGAAACGTTCATGTTCTACCTGCCGCGCATCTGCGAGCACTGCCTGAACCCGTCGTGCGTGGCGTCGTGCCCGTCCGGGGCGATGTACAAGCGCTCGGAGGACGGCATCGTCCTGGTCGACCAGGACCGCTGCCGGGGCTGGCGGATGTGCGTGACCGGCTGCCCGTACAAGAAGGTGTACTTCAACCACCGCACCGGCAAGGCGGAGAAGTGCACCTTCTGCTATCCGCGCATCGAGGTGGGCCAGCCCACCGTCTGCTCGGAGACCTGCGTGGGGCGGCTCAGATACCTGGGGGTCGTCCTCTACGACGCCGACAAGGTGACCGCGGCCGCCGAGACACCGAACGAGCACGACCTGTACGAGGCGCAGTTGGGTGTCTTCCTCGACCCCGAGGACCCCGGGGTGCGGCGGGCCGCCGAGGAGGCGGGGATCCCGTTCGACTGGATCGAGGCGGCCCGGCGCTCCCCCGTGCACGCGCTGGTGAGCAAGTACAGGGTCGCGCTGCCCCTGCATCCCGAGTACCGCACGATGCCGATGGTCTGGTACATCCCGCCGCTGTCGCCGGTCGTGGACGCGCTGACGGAGACCGGGCACGACGGCGAGGACGCGGACAACCTGTTCGGCGCGATCGACACGCTGCGCATCCCGCTGGAGTACCTGGCCGAGCTGTTCACCGCCGGTGACACCGGGCCGGTGCGGGCGTCGCTGGAGAAACTCGCCGCGATGCGGGCCCACATGCGGTCGGTCAACCTCGGCGAGGACCCGGACCCGGCCGTCTGCGCGGGCGTCGGCATGCGGCCCGAGGAGATCCAGGAGATGTACCGGCTGCTGGCGATCGCCAAGTACGAGGAGCGGTACGTGATCCCGACGGCGGCCGTCGGGGACGCGCACCGGCTGGAGGCGTCCGCACTGCCGGACACGTGCAGCCTGGACACCGACGGCGGTCCGGGCATGGGCGGCGACGGGCCGTTCGGCCAGGACTCGGGACGCAAACGGCTGCCGCTGGTGCCGGTGGAGAACTTCCACATCCTGCGCAGGCGGCAGACCGCGGACGACGAGAGGGAGGTCTGACCCGATGCCCGGCTTCGAGGTGCTCCACCAGGCGGCGGCGCTCTGTCTGACGTATCCCGACGACGACTTCCGCGCCCGGCTGCCGCTGCTGCGCGAGGCGGCACCGCAGCTGCGCGGTTTCACCGACCACGCGGCGGCGACCGGGCAGGGCGAACTCCAGGCGCACTACGTGGAGGTCTTCGACTTCAGGAACCGGCACAGCCTGTACCTGAGCTGGTGGACCGACGGCGACACCCGCAACCGCGGGATGTCCCTGGTCCGCTTCAAGGAGCTGTACCGCGCGCACGGCCTGGAGTTCACCGGCGAGGAGCTGCCGGACTTCCTGCCCGCGGTGCTGGAGTTCGTCTCCCGCACCGGGGACATGGGGATGCTCACCGAGCACCGCGACGCCCTGGACCAGCTGCGCGCCCGGCTCACCGCCTTCGGCACGCCCTACGCGTGCGTCCTGGACGCCGTGTGCGCCACCCTGCCGCCCGCACCCACCGGAGCCCGCCGATGAACGTCTTCCTGTGGGGCGTGCTGCCCTACGCCGCCTTCGCGCTGCTGATCGCGGGCCTGGTCTGGCGGCACCGCTACGACCGCTTCGGCTGGACGACCCGCTCCTCGCAGATCTACGAGTCCAAGCTGCTGAACATCGCCTCGCCGGTCTTCCACTACGGCATCCTGTTCGTGCTCGCCGGCCATCTGATCGGCCTGTTCATCCCGGCGTCCTGGACGCAGTCGATCGGCATCAGCGAGCACGCGTACCACCTGTTCTCGCTCTACGGGGGCACGGTCTCCGGGGTCCTCGCGGTCGCCGGGATCGGCATGCTGGTCTACCGGCGCCGCACCAACGCGCCGGTCTTCCGGGCCACCACGGCCAACGACAAGCTCATGTACGTCTTCCTGCTCGGCGCCCTGCTCCTCGGCATGATCGCCAAGCTGTCCGACACCTCCGGCAACGGCTACGACTACCGGAGCACCATCGCCCCCTGGTCGCGCAGCCTGTTCACGCTGAACCCGAAGACGGAACTGATGGCGGGCGTACCGGTGCTGTACCACGTGCACGCGGTGGTCGGGATGGTGCTGATCGCCCTGGTGCCCTACACCCGCCTGGTGCACATGTTCAGCGCGCCCCTGCAGTACCTGACCCGCCCGTACGTGGTCTACCGGTCGCGCGACCCCAGACAGCTGGGGCCGCGCCCGGACCGACGGGGCTGGGAGCGCGCGGGCTCCTAGCTCCCTGTCCGACTGTCCGACTGTCCGACTGTCCGACTGTCCGACTAGGCCAGCTTGGCCGACAGGGTGATGGTCGTGCCGGTCAGGGCCTGGCTGACCGGGCAGTTCTTCTTGGCGTCCTCGGCGGCGGCGACGAAGGCGTCGTTGTCGAGGCCGGGGACGGTGCCCTCCACGGTGAGGTGGATGCCCTTGATGCCCTCGCCGGGCTGGAAGGTGACGTCGGCGGAGGTGGTGAGCTTGGTGGGCGGGGTGCCGGCGCCGGCCAGGCCGTGCGACAGCGCCATGGAAAAGCAGCTGGAGTGGGCGGCGGCGATCAGCTCTTCCGGGCTGGTCTTGCCGTTCGCCTGCTCGGCGCGCGACGGCCACGACACCGGCTGCTCGCCGATGCCGGACGAGTCGAAGGTGACGACACCGTTGCCCTCGAGCAGGTTGCCTTCCCAGACGGTGTGTGCGGAGCGCGTGGTTGCCACGGCGGGTCCTCTCGAATTCTCTTGCTGTACCGGGGTGGTGGGAGCCCGTGTCCGGGGTTCCCACCCCCATCCGATCACACTCCGGCTCAGCTCACCCGGAAGACCGGCCCCCGGGCGGTGAACGGCAGCCGCGCGCCCTGGGGGATCAGGTAGGCGTGCTCGCGCCGTACCCGCAGGACGTCGCACCAGCCGTCGGTGACGACGAGGACCGGCGCGGTGGGCGGGAAGTCCTCGGCGCGCAGCAGCAGGTCGACGCCGGGCTGGAGGACGGTGCCGCCCCGGCCGTGCACCCGCACCCTCCCGGCGATGTCCGTCACCGGGAGGTACCCGGCGTCGTGCGGCGCGGCGTCGCAGAACACGACGCGGGCGGCGGGCACGTCGCGGGCCTCGGCGTAGGAGGCGATGGCGCCGAGCGCCTTGCCGAGCAGGGTGCGGTCCATGGAGCCGGAGGTGTCCAGGACGACGCCGAAGGTGCAGCGGGCGATCTCCTCCGGGGGGAAGTACCGTCCGGCGCGCGGGATGCCGGGGGTGGCGGCCTGGCGCCGCGAGGGACGGGCGTAGGACCGTACGGGCTCGGGGCGGGGCACGTACTCGTCGAACCAGCGGGCGAGTCGCGCGTCCCAGGGCAGCGGCGGGTGGCTGAGGACGCGGATCTCCTCGACCAGGCCGGCGGGCAGGAAGCCGCGTTCCTGCTGCTGGTGCAGATCGAGGCCCTGGGTGAGTCCCCGGCGGTAGAAGCCGTCGAGGTCGACGTGGTCGCGGGGCGGGCGGAGCGGACCGCCGAGGACGTCGCCGACGCCCTTGCCGCGCGGGGTGGACAGGCGGCGGATGCGGCGCAGGTCGCCGGCGATGCGGTCGTAGACCTCCTCGGCGGACAGCCCGGCCAGCTCCGGGTCGTGCAGCAGACCCTCGGGCATGGTGCCGACCTGCATCTCGACGAGCCAGCCGTTGATGACGTAGTCGCAGGCCACGTTGAAGAGGTACGGGTCGCGGGTGCCGCAGCGGTCGCCGTGGCGCAGGGCGGCGTGCAGCATCTCGTGGGCGAGGATGAACCGCCACTCCTCGTCGTCGTACCGGCGCAGCGGGTTGACGTAGATCTCCCCCGCCTCGGCGTTGACGGCGGCGACGGAGATGCCGTGGGCGCGGGCCAGTTCGGCGTCGGCGACGAGGGTGATGCCCGAGGCGATGCCGCCGAGCAGCGGGTAGGAGGAGACGAACCAGCTCAGGGCCTGCTGCCAGGGCTGGAGCCGGGTGGGGCCGCCGAGCATGGCGTCGCGGCGGCCGCCCGCGAGGTCGAGGGCGGTGGACATGGTGCGGGTGAGGGCGTGGGCGAAGGCCAGTTGCCAGTCGGGGACCTGGAGGTTCCAGCCGTCCCAGGGGGAGAGCAGCTGGTCGGGCTCGCCGCCCGCGGTGCCGCAGTGCTCGTAGGCGGCGGGGATGCCGCCCTCGCGGCGCCAGGCGGCGGCGATGCGCTCCTCGTCGCCGTCGGGGTACGTCGGCGGCAGGTGGTCCGGGGTGCGGCCGACCGGGAAGGTCAGGAGGAAGCGGTTGACGACGGTGCAGCGGGCGGCCAGGTCGTAGCGGTCGGGCTGGACGCGCTCGCCGGTGGCGGCGGGTACGTGGCCGAAGCCGAGGTGGATCAGGGCGTGGGCGATGGCCCAGGCCCAGTCGGCGGGCTCGGCGTGGCGGGTGGGGTTCAGGTGGACCCGGCCGTTGGAGCTGACGCGGGCGAGTCCGTGGCGGGGCGCGACCTCGCACTCCTCGTCCCGGCACAGCTTGACCTCCATGGCCGCGAGCGCCGGGTTGGCCCACACCAGCTGCACGCCCTTGGCGCAGTCCTCGGCGGCCGGGTCCTTCTTCTTCTGCTGCTTCTGCTGCTGCTTCTGCCTGCGGGTAGGGCTCACCGGCGGGCCTCCACCAGCCGGGGCATGTCGCGGGCGGCCTCGACGAGGAACCAGGCGGGCAGCAGCGGGTTGCCGTCGGCGTCGGAGGCGATGACGCTCTGGGCGACCTCGACGGAGATCTCGGCGAGCTGCACGAGCAGCGACTTGGCGCGGTAGGCGGTCTGGCGGCCGTTCGCCGACATGTGCTCCTTGCTCGTGGGCAGTTCCTTGACCAGGCGGCCCCGGAAGGACTCGGCGAGGTAGTAGAGGAGATCGCGGTCCTCGAGGCGGCTGGGCCAGCGGGCCTCGCCCTTGAGGATCGCCTCGATGCCGAAGCGGCTGCGGACGATCTTGACGTAGCCGCAGAAGGCGGTCGCGTGGGCCGGGGTGAGCGTGCCGTGCGCGAGGACCTTCAGGGTCTCCTCGTCGAGGTCCTGCCCGAAGGAGTGCAGGGCGTCGGAGAGCATGTGCCAGGAGCGCGGGGTGGAGAACGGCTCCTCGGTCTTGGGCGGCTTGGACCACAGGTGGTCGGGGCGGTCGGTGAGGTGGTCGGTGATCCACGGGTGGATGCCGTTCTCGCCGGCCCACACCAGCCAGTCCTTGGCGGAGGCGTCCAGGTGGACGTGGGTGAGTCGGTTGACCAGCGCGGAGGCGATGGGGCGGGCGAGCGCGTTGTCGGTGGCGCGGTTTCCGGCGCCGATGACGAGGGAGCCCTTGGGGAGTTCGTAGTTCCCGATGCGGCGGTCGAGGATCAGCGAGTAGAACGCCTTCTGCACGTCCGGGGTGGCCGCGTTCAGCTCGTCCAGGAAGAGGCAGTACGGCTCGTCGCGGGCGATGGACTCGGGCGGGCAGAACACCGACCGGCCGTCCCGGATCTGCGGGACGCCGATCAGATCCTCCGGCGCCAGCTGGGTGCCGAGCAGGCTCACGCACTCCAGGCCCAGCGAGTCGGCGAAGTTCCTCACCAGGGAGGACTTGCCGATGCCGGGTGCGCCCCACAGGAACACCGGCCGCACGGTGGCGAGGCCGAGCAGCAGTTCCGGGAGGCGGGCGGGAGTGACGGTGACGGCTGCCTGCACGCAGGGGCTCCTCGGCGGGAGAGGGGGTCGGGAGGTGACCGGCCCAGTGTGCGTGCCCGCCGGGGTGCCGCGCAGCCGAATTACGGGGCGTTGGACGTCTCCGCGCGCCGCCTGCGGGCCGCCATCACCGCGTACACGAGCACACCCGCGAACAGGAACAGCACGCCCTGGTAGACCGCCGCGTACCCGGCGCCCGCGACCAGCCACAGGGAGAAGGCCGCCGCGACGGACGCGGCGATGCCGTCCCGCACCAGTCGCGCCCGGTCGACCTTCTCGCCCTGCCCGGAGACCAGGTGGAAGATCTGGGCGGCCGTGGCCAGCAGGTACGGCACGGTGGCGGTGAAGGTGGTGACCAGGACCAGGACCTCGAAGACCTTCGCCGAGCCGGACGTGTAGTTGTAGACGGTGAGCAGGGAGGCGAGGACGACGGTGACGCCGACGCCGGTCGTCGGGACACCGCGCCGCTTGCGCGCGAAGGCGGCCGGGAAGAGGCCGTCCCTGGCCGCCGCGTACGGGGTCTGGGCACTGAGCAGGGTCCAGCCGTTGAGGCAGCCGGTCATCGAGACCAGGGCGGCCAGCGCGACGGCCCAGCCGCCCCAGGCGCCGCCGAACATGGCGTTCACGGCGTCCGAGAAGGGAGCGTCCGAGGTGACCAGGCGGTCGTGGGCGACGGTGCCGAAGACCGAGAGGGTGCCGAGCAGGTAGACGAGGGCGGCGCCCGCGGTGCCGATGACGGTGGCGCGGCCGACCGTGCGGCGGGGGTCCTCGACCTCGCCGGCGCTGACGGCGGCGGACTCCACGCCGAGGTAGGAGAAGAGCAGGATCGCTGCGGCGGCGGAGACCGCGCCGATGCCGCCGGAGCCGCTCGCGTTGAACGGGCCGAGGTTGTCGGCGTCGAAGAAGAACAGCCCGCCGACGGCGACGAGCAGCAGCGGCGCGAACTTGAGCACGGTGGAGACCAGTTGGACCGCGCCGACCCAGCGGGTACCGGCGAAGTTGGCGAGCGCGGGCAGCCACTGGACGACGAGGGCGGCCAGGCACGCGGTCCAGCGGTGGTCGTTCACCGGGATCAGGACGTCGAGGTAGCCGACGGCGGCGACGGCGAGGGCCGCGTTGGACACCCAGGTGGTGATCCAGTACGCCCAGGCGGCGAGGAACCCGGCGAAGTCGCCGAAGGCGCCGCGGGCGTAGACGTAGGGGCCGCCGGTGCGCGGGTCGCGGGCGGCGAGGCGGCCGAAGACGAGGGCCAGAGCGATCGCGCCGACGGTCAGGACGCCGAAGGCGAGCAGGCTGATGGTGCCGAAGGGAGCGACGGAGGCCGGGAGCAGGAAGATGCCGCCGCCGATGATGTTGCCCATGACCAGGGCGGTGGCGACGGGCAGCCCGAAGCGGCGGGCGTGCCTGCCGTTGCCGGGGGCGGGGTCGGCGGGAGTGGTGTGGTCGGGGGCCGCGGGGGTCTCCCGCGGTTCCGGAGCCGGTGGGGGGACGGTCCCGGTGACGTGCATGGGGTGGTGCGCCTCTCATGGAACGGGGCCCGGGATCGCCGGACGCGCCCATGGTCGGGCACGGTCGGGCACCGCTCCAAATCAAGCGCTTTTGTCCTGTACGTACCCGTCCACGACGGGAAAAGGTGCGCCCTCCGCGGCGTTCGACCGCGAATCGTCCACCGGGTCCACGGGCACCTGCGGACCGTTCGACTCGCGCAGCCAGCGGCGCAGCACCCGGTGGACGTGTTCGGCGCCGACGATCTCCGCGCCCTCGTCGACGGGCGTGGACAGCACGACCGGCGACAGCAGGAAGGCGCGCGACTGGGCGCCGCCGAGTCCGCCGTGCGAGCCGATCTGCTCCTCGAAGGCGAGGACCTCGCCGTCGACCGGGTCGTGGAAGGAGTTGACCATGATGTCGGCGGTGTGCGGGAAGGTGTGCGTGCGGCGGACGGCGTCGGCGGCGCCGGAGCCGAAGGGGGCGAGCGGCCCGGGGTCCTGGTCGAGCCGGTCCAGGGGCACCTCGGCGCCGCGCGCGCCGAGCACCACACCGCCGTGTTCCTCGCTGCGCACCAGCAGGAAGCCGATGCCCGGGTGGTTGGCGAGGGTGGCCAGCAGGGCGGGGTGGCGGGCGTCGATCTCCTCGCGGGTCATCCGGTGCGGCACGTCCGGGAAGGAGACCAGGCCCAGGTTGCCGGAGGCCAGCACGATCGGCTCGGAGCGGCGTCCGGTGGGGGTGTCGGCGGGCCGCTGCTGCTCGGCGCCCTCCTCCACGGGGCGGTGCAGGGCGGCCCGTACGGTGTTGCGCGCCTCGGCGCCGCTGCGGGTGCGCCGGGCGCTGCGCGGCACGGGCAGTCCGCAGCCGGCCCGCACCAGGTCGGCGAGGGTCAGGCCGTAGCGGGCGCGGAAGGTCTCGCCGGGGCTCTGGCCGTGGTCGGACAGGACCACGATCCGGTACGGGCGCGGGGCGTGCTCGGCAACGTTCTCGATCAGGGCGAGGGCCCGGTCGAGCCGCCCGAGGACCTTGGCGGCGTCCCTGCCGCCCGGCCCGGAGTGGTGGGCGACCTCGTCGTAGGCCACCAGGTCGGCGTAGACGGCGGTACGGCCGGCCAGCATGTCGCCCATGACCGCGGCGACGACGACGTCGCGTTCGACGACGGTCGCGAAGGCGCGCACGAAGGGGTAGAGGCCGCCGCGGGAGACGCGCGGGCGGACCTTGTGGACGCGGGCGCGGGTGGACTGGCCGATCTCCCGGCACACCTCGGCGACGAAGGACATCGCGGTGCGCACGGCGTTGGCGGGGTCGGAGAAGTAGGCGAAGTAGCCGGATCTGGAGCGGGTCTCCGGGCTGCGGCGGCGGGTGGCTATGGACAGCACGAGGGCCTGTTCGTCGGCGCCGCCGCCGAACAGGTTGCCGCGGCTGGCGCCGTCGAGGCTGAGCAGTCCGCCGTCGCCGGTGCGCCGCACGGCTCGGTACTGGAGTTCGGCGGCGCTGGTCGGGCGGTTGCAGACCATGACCTCGCCGCTGTCCTTCTCGTACCAGCGGAAGGCGGGGACGTCGTGGTTGCTGCCGTGCAGGATGCCCAGCTGGCTGGCGCCGGTCTGGCTGGACCAGTCGGTGCGCCACTGGGCGAGCCGGTGGGTCGCCGAGGCGCCGTCGCGGCCGAGCCAGCGGGCGACGGTGGGCATGGCGCCGCGGTCGACGGCGTCGAGCAGGACGTCGTGGCCGACGCCGTCCAGTTGCAGGAAGACGGTGCCGGGGTCGGCCGGGCAGGGCGGCCCCGATCTGCGGCGGCGGTCGGCGAGGCGGTAGAGGCGGCGCCGGTAGGCGTCGTCGTCGCGCACGGCCAGGGCGCCGCCGGTGGCGGAGGCGACGGCGGACATGACGGCGGCCACCACGACCGCCGTCTCGGGGGCGACGCCGCCGCGCCCGGCCGGGTTGACGTCGATCGCGAGGAGCAGCAGTCCGCCGTTGAGGAAGAAGACCAGCAGGCCGAGGACGAGGGCCGGCACCAGGAGCAGCAGGCGGACCATGAGCGGCCAGACCAGCGCGGACAGCAGGCCGAAGGCACCGGCGCCGACCGCGGCGGTCATGGCGATGTCGGTGGCGCTGTCCCCGTCGGGCGACTGGAGCCGGAAGTCCGGCAGGATCCCGGCGAGCACGAGCATGGTGAGCGTGGACACGGCCCACACCGTGACGCTCCGCCCGACCTGACTGGCGACCCGGCGCCAACGCCCTGCACCCACGCTCCGCACACCTCACGTCCCCGGCCCGTCGTCCGTGCGGGCCTTCCCCACCCTGCCACAACGCTCCGGAGTGCCCGTTTGTCCCCCCGGGTCCGGTTCACCCCCCGCGGCGGCGGTCAGCGGCCGTCGTACCCGGCCGTCGGCATCGACAGTCTGCGGTGCACGCACGCCTTCATCCGGGCGTCGTAGGACGGTTCGGCCTGGCCGACCGTCTCGACGCGGACGCCGCGCCGCGCGCACTCCGCGCTGAAGGCGTCGACGGAGGACAGCGCGCTCTCCAGCACCCGGCGGCTGGGCGCCACGAACAGGTCGTGCCCGGGGCGCACCCCGTCCCACAGGGCGTCGTGGTCCGGCCGCAGACCGCGCACCAGCAGCTGTCTGGCGACGACGTAGCCGTGCTCCGCGGCCCAGCGGGCGCACATGGCGTGCTGGCTGCGGGAGTCGACGAGGAAGGGGTCGTCGTCCAGCTGTTCCAATGGCGTCAGACTCGCGATCGCCGTGACCCGCACCGGCCCCATGGTGTCCCCCCTCACCTCCCGTCACCTCCCGTTTTCGCCGCCGACCCTACTCCTGGACGTAGGCTTCGGGGAGTCGCGCGAAGGAGGCAAAGGAGTGCCGGTGGAGCTCACGTGGTGGGGTCACGCCACCTGCACGGTCGAGGATTCGGGCATCCGCGTGCTCACCGATCCCCTGTTCGTCCGCCGGCTGGCCCATCTGCGTCGCAGGCGGGGCGCGGTGCCGCCGCCCGAGGCATGGCGTGCGGACGTGGCGCTGGTCTCCCATCTGCACGCCGACCACCTGCACGTGCCGTCGCTCGCGCGGCTCGCGCCGGGCACGCGCCTGCTCGTGCCCCGGGGCGCACGCCGGGCGGTGCCGGGGCTGCGGCGGCTCGGTCACCTGGAGCTGACCGAGGTGGTGTCGGGTGACGAGACGACCGTCGGTGACCTGCGCATACGGGCGGTCCCGGCGCGGCACGACGGGCGGCGGCTGCCGGTCGGACGGCACCGCGCCCCCGCGCTCGGCTACGTCGTCGAGGGCGAGGCGCGGACGTACTTCGCCGGGGACACCGGTCTGTTCGACGGCATGGAGCAGGAGGTCGGGCCGGTCGACGCGGCGCTGCTGCCGGTGGGCGGCTGGGGCCCCTACCTGGGTGCGGAGCACCTGGACGCGGGGCGGGCGGCCGAGGCACTGGCCCGGCTGGCGCCGCGCACGGCGGTGCCGGTGCACTACGGCACGTACTGGCCGATCGGGATGGACGCCGTGCGCCCCCACGAGTTCCACACGCCGGGCGAGGAGTTCGTGCGCCTGTCGGCGCTGCGGGCGCCGGGCGTGGCGGTGCACCGGCTGGGGCACGGCGAGAGTGTGCGGGTGGAGGTCGCGCGGTGAGCTGGCTGGCGGCCGCGACGCTGGACATACCGACGGAGCCGACGCAGCAGGCGCTCGGCTACCCGTCGCTGTTCCTGCTGGTCCTGATCGGGGCGCTGGTGCCGGTGGTCCCGACGGGGGCGCTGGTGAGTTCGGCGGCGGTGGTGGCGATGCACCAGACGCTTCCGTTCGCCATGCTGATGGTGTTCGCGACGGCGTCGCTGGCGGCGTTCTGCGGGGACATGGCTCTGTACTGGCTGGGCCGGCGCGGGGTGGGCTCGAAGAACGGCTCGCGCTGGCTGGAGGCGATCCGGTCCCGGGCGCCGGAGGACCGGCTGGAGCAGGCTCAGGACAAGCTCGCCGAGCACGACGTCGCGGTGCTGGTGCTCTCCCGGCTGGTGCCGGCGGGCCGGATACCGGTGATGCTGGCCTGTCTGCTGGCCGAGTGGCCGCTGCGCCGCTTCGCCCGGGGCAACCTGCCGGCCTGTCTGGCCTGGGCGGTGACGTACCAGCTGATCGGGGTCCTCAGCGGCGCCCTGTTCAGCAAGCCGTGGGAGGGCGTGGCCGCGGCGATCGCACTGACCGTGCTGGTCAGCGTGGCGCCGGGGGTGTGGCGGCGGCTCCGGGGCCCGGCGAAGGCGTAGGCGTCCGGCGGTCCGGGCCGACGGGTACGGGAACGGGGAGCGTCACTCCAGCACGCGGGAGGCGCCGATCGGCAGGTCCCACAGGCGTTCGCGGGGCAGGCCCGCCTGCTGCCAGGCGGCGCGTACGCGGGCGAGGGGTTCCAGTACCGGCTCCGCGGAGAGCACGAACGTGCCCCAGTGCATCGGCGCCATGCGGCGCGCGCCGACGTCCTGGGCGGCCCGCACCGCCTCCTCCGGATCGCAGTGCACGTCGCTGAGCCACCAGCGCGGGTCGTAGGCGCCGATGGGGAGCAGCGCGAGGTCGATGCCGGGGTAGCGGCGGCCGATCCGGGTGAACCAGTGGCCGTACCCGGTGTCACCGGCGAAGTAGACGCGGCGGCCGTCGGGGTCGGTGAGCACCCAGCCGCCCCACAGGGTGCGGCAGGTGTCGGTCAGGGAGCGCTTGGACCAGTGGTGGGCCGGGACGAAGTCGAACCGGACCCCGTTCAGCTCGGTCGCCTCCCACCAGTCCAGCTCGGTGACGTGGGTGAAGCGGCGGCGGTGGAACCAGCGGCCCAGACCGGCCGGGACGAGTACGGGGGTGTCGCGCGGGAGCCGGCGCAGGGTGGGCGCGTCCAGGTGGTCGTAGTGGTTGTGGCTGATGACGACGGCGTCGACGCGGGGCAGGGCGCTCCAGGGGACGCCGACGGGCGTGACCCGGGGCGGGGTGCCGAGGATCCGGCGGGACCAGACCGGGTCGGTGAGCACGGTGAGGCCACCGATCCGCACCACCCAGCTGGCGTGTCCGGCCCAGGTGACGGCGACGGTGCGCGCGTCCACCCGGGGCAGCGGGCCGGGTGCGCACGGCAGCCGGGGGACGTCGGCGAGTCCGGCCGGGCCGGGTCTGACCGCCCCCTCGCGGGCGAATCTGGCGAAGGCCTTCAGACCGGGCAGCGGTGCGGTCAGCCGGTCGTGGAAGGTCCGCGGCCACACCCGGTGCTCGGCCGGCGGCCGGGGGGCGGCGAGCGGCGGGTGGGCGGCGGCCGCGGCGGGGTCCTCGGCGGAGGCGGGGGTGCGCGCGGTCGACCGGGGCTGCTGCGTCATCGAGGGGGCTCCCATCGCTGAGCGTCGCGGAGACCGTCGAAGACCGACTTCAGACCGGTCAACGCGCGTTGCACGTGTGGCAGTTCCAACGGGTCCGGAGACAGGAGGCATTCCGCCCGCCGCTCGTCGGTGCCCGCGTCGAGCAGGGGGCCGGTGGCGAGCCGGACCCGCAGGGCGGGCAGGTCGTCGCCGAAGCGGTGTCCGCCGGGGGCGGGCAGGCCGAGCCGGGCGGTGAGGAAGTCCTCCAGTTCCTGCGCGTCGCCGACGCCCTCGGCACCGAGCGCCTCCCGCAGCGGGCCGAGGTCGGCGTAGAGGTGGCGCCCCGCCTGCGGGGGCCGGGCGGTGGCGCCCGAGGCGACGACGGCCGCGTGCGCGGCGGCGGCCACGCGCGCGTGCAGGCGTACGGCGGCCGCCCGCCGTGCGGTGACCGGCTCGGGCTCGCCGAGCGCGTACCCGGCCGCGGCGGCGACGGGTACGGCGACCCGGGCGCCCAGCGCGGTGAGTACGTCCAGCACGCGCGCGTGCAGTCCGTTCCCGGCGGCGGAGGCGGGGAAGCGGGCCACGGCGGCCGGCCAGGCCGGCGGGAGCAGCGCACCGGCCAGGTCGGTGACGACGGTGACCCGCTCGGGCAGCATCTCGGCGGGGCTGAGGAGCACGGTGGCGTGCGGGTCGTGCAGGGTGTCGCGCCAGGTTTCGTCGCTGACCAGGTGCAGTCCCTCGCCGGTGGCGGCCTCGACGGTCTCGTGCAGCAGCTCGGGCGGCGCGACGGTACCGGTGGGGTCGTCGGCGACGGACAGCACCAGCAGGCGGGGGTCGCCGCCCTCCGCGCGGACCCGGCGGACCGTCTCCAGGAGGGCGTACGGGTCCGGTACGCCGCCGGACTCGGCGGGCGTCGGTACGTGGAAGACGGGCCGGCCCAGCAGTCGTGCGTACGGTGCCCACCAGGCGGCGCAGGGGCGGGGCACCAGGACGTCGCCGCCCAGCGCGGCGGTCAGCGCCAGGAGCAGGGCGCCCGCGCCGGGGGCGGCGGCGAGGTGACCGGGGTCGGTGGTCAGGCCGCGCCGGTCCCAGTAGCCGCTCGCCGCCTCGAGGAGGGCGGGGGCGCCGCCCGCCGGTTCACCGCGTGCGCGGCCCGCGGCGGCGGCGAGCACGGCGGACAGTTCGGGCAGCACCGGCAGGCCGTCGTCGGGGAAGTGCGGGCCGTATCGCACGGGGCCGTGTCCCACGGCACCGGGTCCGGCGCCGTGGCGGCCTGCGGGATCGTGGCCCGCGGGTTTCGTGGCCAGGCCCTCGGGGTCCGTGCGCCGCATGCCGTACCTCCGCGCGGTCCGTGCCGCCTGTCCGTGCCGTGCCCTGGTCCCGTCGGGCCCGTTCCCGTCGGGCCCATCGGTCCCGTTCCCGTTCCCGTCGGTCCTGTGCTTCGCTCGCCGCTCGTTGATCCCAGTACCCACCGTGGCACCCTGCCAAGGCTCCGGCTCCGGTTGCGCGCGTCACAGCCTGGCCGGCGGCCGCGCGGGAGTCAGCGTTCCCCGTCCTCCCCGCGCAGGCGCAGCCGCAGCCGGTGTGCGGCCGCCCCGCACGCGCCCGCGATCAGGACGCCGCCCGCGACCAGGGCGGGCACCGAGTCGCCGAAGGTCCCGCCGGCACCGGCCCGCACCCCGTGCTCCGCCGTCGCACCGCCGCAGGGCGTGCCGTGCGCGGAGGTCCCCGTGCGCGGGGCGGCGGATTCCCGGCACGCGGGCTGAGCGGCACCCGCACCCGCACCGGCACCGGCACCGGCACCGGCACCGGCACCGCTCTCCTCCGGCACGCTCATGGTCGCGCTCCAGGGGTCGCCGCCCTCGCCGCCCGAGGCGTCCGGGCAGGCGCCGTCGACGGTCCAGTCGTCGCCGGCCTCAGCGGAGTCGCCGGTCTCGGCCCAGCCCTCGGTCCCCGCCGAGGGCTCGCCGTCCGTGGCGACGCCTCCCGGGTCCGTGGCGCTCCCCGGGGCCGTGGCGCCCTCCGGGTTCGCCGCGCCCTCCGGGTCCGTGGCGCCCCCCGGGTCCGTGGTGTCCGCTGCGGGCCGCTCGGCCGCGAAGTCCTCTGCGGCGGCTATGCGCGCGGTGCCGCGGTAGGCCGGCCCGGACGCCGTTCCCGCGTCGTCCGCCACCTTGCGCAGTGCGACGGTGCCCTCCTCGAAGGCCGCCGAGGTGGCATCGAGGCTCGCGGGCGCGGACCCGCCGGTCGGACCGCACGAGACCGAGACCGTGACGGTGTCCCCGGGGCCGGCGTCCGACGGGCTGACCCGCGCCGCGGCCTGCCCGGCGGACGGCGGCGGGGCCTCCTCGGCGGACGGCGGGGGCACGGCCGCCGAGTCGTCGGCGGGCGGAGGGACGACGGGTTCTCCCGCGCCGGAGGGAGGCGGCGGGACGCCCGGGTCGGCCGCGCCCACCCCCGCGGAGAGACCGAGGGCGGCACTGGCCAGCACGGCGACGGACAGGGCGCGGGCGGTGCGGCGCATGGGACGGGCTCCTTCGAGCGACGGCTTGCGGGGCACTGCACTCGCGCCCCTCGGCCATCACAGCCCGCCCGGCACGGCCGCGCCCGTCACCGTGCTCCGTTCGCGCGAACGCGGCGTCCGGGCGGGTGAGTCCCGGGTTTCACGCCTGCGGACCCGGATCCCGCAGGACCTGCTCCCGCACCCGGTCGCAGCAGCGGGTGATCAGGCGGGAGACGTGCATCTGGGAGATGCCGAGCTGCTCCGCGATACGGCTCTGGGTCATGTCGTCGAAGAAGCGCATGTACAGGATGGCGCGCTCGCGCGGAGGCAGGGCGGCCAGCCGGTCCTTGACCGCCTCGCGGTCGACGACCGTGTCGAGGGCCGGGTCGGGGGCGCCGAGCGCGTCGCCCAGCGAGTAGCCGTCCTCGCTGCCGGGGAGTTCGGCGTCCAGGGACAGGGCGGTGAAGCTCTCCAGCGCCTCGAGCCCGACCCGGACGTCCTCCTCGCTCAGTTCGGCGCGCTCGGCGATCTCGGCGACGGTGGGCCTGCGGCCCGGAATGGTCTGGGACAGGTCCTGGCCGGCGAAGCGCACGCGGTTGCGCAGTTCCTGGACCCGGCGCGGCACGTGCAGGGTCCACATGTGGTCGCGGAAGTGGCGCTTGATCTCCCCGGTGATGGTCGGTACGGCGTAGCTCTCGAAGGCGTTGCCGCGCTCGGGGTCGTACCGGTCGACGGCCTTGACCAGGCCGAGGGCCGCGACCTGGCGCAGGTCCTCGAAGCTCTCGCCGCGGCTGCGGAATCGTCCCGCCAGCCGTTCGGCCATGGGCAGCCAGGCCTCGACGATCCGGTCGCGCAGCTCGTCGTGCTCGGGACCGTCGGGAAGGGTGGCGAGCCGACGGAAGGCGTCGGCGGTGTCGGGGGCGTCGTCGTGCGGGTGCTTCACGCTGGCGTGGATCGGCATGGTGCGTCGCAACTCCCTCGGAGCGCGGGGTCCCGTCGTCGCACCGGGCGGCAGCCTGGTCGGTGCGTTCCGCGGATCGCGGCCGGAGGTTGCGGAACCTGCGGCTCGCGGGCGGCGGCACTGTGCCGACGACGGGGCCCTTGGTCGGGCGGTCACCGTGGGAAGGCGTCCGGCCCCCGGACGGACGCATCCGTGGCGGCGTCGCGCCGCTCCCACGGACGTGCCTCCTGTCCGAAGCACTGAACTTGCCCATGCCCCGTGTCCCCCGCGGCAAACCCCCGGTTTCTCAGCCCTTGCGCGGACGGTGGAGGCGCACCATGTTGCCGGCCGGGTCGCGGAAGGCGCAGTCGCGGACGCCGTAGGGCTGGTCGACCGGTTCCTGGAGGACCTCGGCGCCCGCGGCGCGGACGTGTTCGAAGGTGGCGTCGACGTCGTCGGTGGCGAGGATGACGCCGCGCAGGTGGCCCTTGGCCAGCAGGTCGGCCATCGCCTGCTTGTCGGCGGCCGAGGCGTTGGGGTCCGCGAGCGGGGGTTCGAGAACGATGTCCACGTCGGGCTGCGCCGGGGAGCCGAGGGTCACCCAGCGCATTCCCTCGTACCCGACGTCGTTGCGGACCTCCAGGCCGAGCACGTCCCGGTAGAAGGCGAGCGCCCGGTCGTGGTCGTCGACGGCTATGAAGCACTGCGAGAGGCTGATGTCCATGCGCGTCACGCTACGGTCGGTGGCGCGGGCGCCGCTTCTCCGTTCCTGACCGACTCGCTCTTGCCGGCCGGCGTCCCGCTCCTGCCCGGCTCGCCGTTCCTGACCGGCCGGGTGTAGACCTTGGCGACGCAGGCCGGCAGGGCGGCCCCGTCTGCGTGATCGCGCTCCCGGTAGGCGCTCGGGCTCTCGCCGACCAGTTCGGTGAACCGCGAGCTGAACGACCCCAGCGAGGTACAGCCGACCGCGAAGCAGACCTCGGTGACGCTCATGTCGCCGCGCCGCAGCAGCGCCATGGCCCGCTCGATGCGGCGCGTCATCAGGTAGCTGTACGGCGTCTCCCCGTAGGCGGCGCGGAAGCTGCGGGAGAAGTGGCCCGCCGACATGAGGGCGACGCGCGCCAGCGCCGGCACGTCGAGCGGCTCGGCGTACTCGCGGTCCATCAGGTCGCGGGCCCGGCGCAGCCGGGCCAGATCCTCCAGCGTCGTCACCCGACCACGATCCCACAGCGCCGGACACCCCCGGTAGCGGTTCCGGCGCCGTGGGCAGGGGGCGCGCTCAGACGCCGACGTAGGCGGCGAGGTGCTCGCCGGTGAGGGTGGAGCGGTCGGCGACGAGGTCGGCGGGGGTGCCCTCGAAGACGACCCGGCCGCCGTCGTGCCCGGCGCCGGGGCCGAGGTCGATGATCCAGTCGGCGTGGGCCATGACGGCCTGGTGGTGCTCGATGACGATGACCGACTTCCCGGCGTCGACGAGGCGGTCGAGCAGGCCGAGCAGCTGCTCGACGTCGGCTAGGTGCAGTCCCGTGGTGGGTTCGTCGAGGACGTAGACGCCGCCCTTCTCGCCCATGTGGGTGGCCAGCTTGAGCCGCTGCCGCTCGCCGCCGGACAGGGTGGTCAGCGGCTGGCCGAGGGTGAGGTAGCCGAGGCCGACGTCGGAGAGCCGCTGGAGGATCTTGTGGGCGGCCGGGGTGCGTGCCTCGCCGGCGCCGAAGAACTCCTCGGCCTGGTCCACCGACATCGCGAGCACCTCGCTGATGTCCCGGCCGCCGAAACGGTACTCCAGGACGGCGGGCTGGAACCGCTTGCCCTCGCAGTCCTCGCAGGGGGTGGCGACGCCGGCCATCATGGCCAGGTCGGTGTAGATTACTCCGGCGCCGTTGCAGGTGGGGCAGGCGCCCTCGGAGTTGGCGCTGAAGAGGGCCGGCTTCACGCCGTTGGCCTTGGCGAAGGCCTTGCGGATCGGGTCGAGCAGCCCGGTGTACGTCGCGGGGTTGCTGCGCCGCGAGCCCTTGATGGGGCTCTGGTCGACCGAGACGACGTCGGCGCCGGCCGGGACCGAGCCGTGGATCAGCGAGCTCTTGCCGGAGCCCGCCACGCCGGTGACCACACAGAGCACGCCGAGCGGGACGTCGACGTCGACGCCCTGGAGGTTGTGCGTCCGCGCGTCGCGGATCCCCAGGGCGCCGGCGGGCTTGCGGACCGACTCCTTGAGGACGGCCCGGTCGTCGAGGTGGCGGCCGGTGACGGTGTCGGCGGCCCGCAGCTCCTCGACGGTGCCCTCGAAGCAGACGGTGCCGCCCGCGGTGCCGGCACCGGGGCCGAGGTCGACCACGTGGTCGGCGATCGCGATCGCCTCCGGCTTGTGCTCGACGACGAGGACCGTGTTGCCCTTGTCCCGCAGGCGCAGCAGCAGGTCGTTCATCCGCTGGATGTCGTGCGGGTGCAGTCCGACGGTGGGCTCGTCGAAGACGTACGTGGTGTCGGTGAGCGAGGAGCCGAGGTGGCGGATCATCTTGACGCGCTGTGCCTCGCCGCCGGACAGGGTGCCCGCCGGCCGGTCGAGCGAGAGGTAGCCGAGGCCGATCTCCACGAAGGAGTCGAGGGTGTCGCGCAGCGCGGTGAGCAGCGGCGCCACCGAGGGCTCGGTCAGGTCCCGGACCCACTCGGCGAGGTCCCGGATCTCCATCGCGCAGGCGTCCGCGATGGAGATCTTCTTGATCTTCGACGAGCGGGCGCCCTCGCTGAGCCGGGTGCCCTCGCACTCGGGACAGGTGGTGAAGGTGACGGCCCGTTCCACGAAAGCCCTGATGTGCGGCTGCATGGCTTCCTTGTCCTTGGACAGGAAGGACTTCTGGATCTTGGGGATCAGGCCTTCGTAGGTGAGGTTGACGCCGTTGACCTTCACCTTGACCGGCTCGCCGTACAGGAAGTCCCGCAGCTCCTTCTCGGTGTACTCGCGGATCGGCTTGTCCGGGTCGACGAAGCCGGACTGGGCGTACACCTGCACGGTCCACTGGCTGTCCGACTTCCAGCCGGGGATGGTGAAGGCGCCCTCGGCGAGCGACTTGGAGTCGTCGTAGAGCTGGGTGAGGTCGATGTCGGAGACGGTGCCGCGGCCCTCGCAGTGGGTGCACATGCCGCCGGTGCGCTCGAACGTCGCCCTGACCGCCTTCTTGTTGCCCCGTTCGACGGTGATCGCGCCGCTGGCCCGGACCGAGGCGGTGTTGAAGGAGTACGCGCTGGGCGGGCCGATGCGGGGCTCGCCGAGGCGGCTGAAGAGGATGCGCAGCATCGCGTTGACGTCGGTGGCGGTGCCGACGGTGGAGCGGGGGTCGGCGCCCATCCGCTGCTGGTCCACGATGATGGCGGTGGTGAGGCCGTCCAGGACGTCCACCTCGGGGCGGGCGAGTGTGGGCATGAAGCCCTGGACGAACGCGCTGTAGGTCTCGTTGATCAGCCGCTGCGACTCGGCGGCGATGGTGTTGAACACCAGCGAGCTCTTGCCCGAGCCGGAGACGCCGGTGAACACGGTCAGCCGGCGCTTGGGGATGTCGACGCTGACGTCCTTGAGGTTGTTCTCGCGGGCGCCGTGCACACGGATCAGGTCGTGGCTGTCGGCGACGTGCGACCCGGGTCCCGGCGTGCCCGGCCTCTTGGCGCTGCTCATCGTGTCTCCATCTGTCGGGGGCTCGGTGAAGGTGACGCCCTCAGTGCCTCGGTGGTCACACGCTAGAGGGCGCCCGGCGGCCCGCGCTTCTCGATTACTGATCCGCTCTCGGGCCGCGGAAATCGGAGCGGACCCGTCCGGATGAATCCGTGTCGGTCCGCGGTGTCCGGGTACGCGGTCGGCACCCCTTAAGGATCTGGAGGGAGACATGCAGCGAGGCAGCGACCGGATGAGCGTCCACCGCGACGACGAGATGAAGCATGAACTGCAGGGTCTGCTCAGGTCCGGGCACCCCACCCGCAGCGAGGAGTGGAACGACCCGGAACCGGCCGCCGAGGACGATCCGGACGTCATGTACGGACCGGTGACACCGGGCCGCGGACCGACGTATCTGGAGGCCCTGCGGCTCGAGCTGGCCCGGAACCTGACCCGGGGCAGCTTCCCCGCGGGTCCGCGGGAACTGACCCGCACACTGCGCCGCGGCAACGCGCCGGACGCCCTCGTCGAGGGGCTGGACCGACTGCCGCACAAGGCGCGCTACGACAACGTCCAGGAGCTGGCGGTGGCCCTCACCGAGAGCGGCCGGTCCGGTTCGCAGGGCGCGTAGGCGCCGGAAGGGATACCGAAACTCCATGCGCATCGCATTTCTGACCGCGCCCGAGGGCGTGGAGCAGGTGGAACTGACCGAGCCGTGGCGGGCGGCGAAGGAGGCGGGGCACGATCCGGTGCTCGTCTCCACGCAGTCCGGCGAGATCCAGGGCTTCGACCACCTCGACAAGGCGGACACGTTCCCCGTCGACGAGGTGGTGGGCGAGACCTCCGCCGACGCGTTCGGCGGTCTCGTCCTGCCCGGCGGGGTGGCCAATCCGGACTTCCTGCGAATGGACGAGAAGGCCGTGGCCTTCGTCAAGGACTTCTTCACGCAGGGCCGGCCGGTGGCCGCCATCTGTCACGCGCCGTGGACGCTCGTGGAGGCGGACGTGGTGCGCGGCCGCACCATGACCTCGTGGCCCAGTCTGCGAACGGACCTGCGCAACGCGGGCGCCACCTGGGTCGACGAACAGGTCCAGGTCTGCGACGCGGGCGACAACGTCCTGGTCACCAGCCGCAAGCCGGACGACCTCGAGGCGTTCTGCGAGACCTACCTCGCGCAGTTCGCCAAGGCGGCCGGCTGAGACGGACAGGAACAGCGCGGACGACCGAGCGACGGGCGGACGGGCCACCGGCGAGGGATCGCCGGTGGCCCGCCGTCGCGCTCAGCCACCGGGCGCGGCGGCCCGGCCGCAGCCGCGTTCCCGGGCGCCCTCGCGGGTGCGGCCGGGGGCCACCGGGCGCCGGGGGTTGCGGCGCAGCCACTCGCCCTCCAGCCGGGCCATGCGGTCGTTGTGGGCCCGCAGCGCGTCGTTCGACCCGTACAGCAGGGTGTCGTGGCGCGTGCGGTGGATGGTCTCCAGCTCTTTCATCAGCTGCTGGTCGTCCAGGCGGCCCGGGTCCACTCCGGTCATGGTGTCGTCCCGCGTGTCGTGTTCGTTCATGCGTCCCGGGTACCCGCCCCGCAGCACTACCACCCCCGAGCGGCACCCGGGAGGGCAGCCACATGGATCTCGCGTTTCTGCACCCCCTCTACGAACACCAGGGCCCCTGGGCCTCCGTCTACGTCGACCTCTCCCGGCACACGGAGGACACCCCCCACGAGCGTGAGCTGACGGCCGCCGCGGTGGCCCGGGAGCTGGCGGAGCAGGGCGCGGACGACGCCACGTGCCGGGCGGTGCGGGAGGCGGTGGACGAGCTGCGGCACGCCACCGATCCGCACGGGCGGGCGCTGTTCGCGTGTGCGGGACAGGTGGTCCTCGATCCGGCGCTGGCCCGGCCCCCGTACGGCGGGACCACCGCCGACTGGGCCCCGCTGCCGCACGTCACGCCGCTGCTCGACCTGGCCGGCGAGGACCCGGTGTGCGTGGTGGCGTACATCGACCGCAAGGGTGCCGACTTCGAGCTGCGCAGCGCGCTGGGCAGCTCCGACGCGGGCGGCGTGACCGGCAGGCAGTGGCCGGTGCACCGCACGAGCAGCGCGGACTGGTCGGAGCGCCACTTCCAGCTCCGGGTGGAGAACACCTGGGAGCACAACGCCGCGGAGATCGCGGACGCGCTCGCCGTGTGCCAGGAGGAGACCGGCGCCGACCTGCTGATCCTGGTCGGTGACGACCGGGAGCGGCGCTCGGTGCACGAGCGGCTGCCCTCGCGTCTGCAGGAGCGCGTCGCCGAGGCCTCCCGGGGCGCCGGCAGCAGGCTGCTGGACGACGAGGTGGAGGGGCTGCGCGACGACCACGTCCGGGCCCGTGCCCGGGAGGACCTGGACCGGTTCCTGGCCGCCCGGTCGCCGGACGACGAGGGCCGGGCCGGCGCGGCGGAGGGCGTGCCCGCGCTGGTCGAGGCCGCCCGGGAGCACCGCATCGACGAGCTGCTGGTCATCCCGGACGCCCCCGACACGCACCGCGAGGTGTGGATCGGCGAGGACGCCGACCAGGTGGCGGTGCGCCGTACGGAGCTGAAGACGCTCGGCGAGCAGAACTCCTGGTCGGCGCGGGCGGACGACGCCCTGCTGCGGTCGGCGGTGATGACCGGCGCGCCCGCGATCTCGGTGACGCCGGTGCTGCCGCCGGAGACCTCCCAGAAGGCGCCGGTGGGCGGCCTGGGGGCGCTGCTGCGCTGGAAGTGACCTCCCGGTGTCCCGCCGGGGTCCGGACGTCAGCGGGCCCGCTCCACCCGCCGTTCGTCCCAGACCGGCTCCGTCGTCTCGCGCACCCGGCCGTCGCTGCCGAAGACCAGGTACCGGTCGAAGGAGCGGGCGAACCAGCGGTCGTGGGTGACCGAGAGGACCGTGCCCTCGAAGCCCTCCAGGCCCTCCTGGAGGGCTTCGGCCGATTCCAGGTCGAGGTTGTCGGTGGGCTCGTCGAGGAGCAGGGCGGTGACGCCCTGGAGTTCCAGCAGCAGGATCTGGAAGCGGGCCTGCTGGCCGCCGGAGAGCCGGTCGAAGGCCTGCTCGGCCTGCTGGGTCAGTTCGTAGCGGCGCAGCCGGGACATGGCGGCGCCCCGGTCCTGGGCGTGCTCGGTCCACAGGATGTCCAGGAGGGTGCGGCCCAGCAGCTCGGGGTGGGCGTGGGTCTGCGCGAAGTGGCCGGGCACCACACGCGCCCCGAGCTTCCAGTCCCCGGTGTGCGCCACGTCGTCGCCGGCCAGCAGCCGCAGGAAATGCGACTTGCCGGAGCCGTTGGAGCCGAGGACGGCGACCCGTTCGCCGTAGAAGACCTCCAGGTCGAAGGGTTTCATCAGGCCGGTGAGTTCCAGTTGCCCGCAGGTGACGGCGCGGACGCCGGTGCGGCCGCCCTTCAGGCGCATCCTGATGTCCTGCTCGCGCGGCGGCTCGGGCGGCGGCCCGGCCTCCTCGAACTTGCGCAGCCGGGTCTGGGCGGCGCGGTAGCGGGACGCCATGTCGTGACTGTTCTCCGCGGCCTGGCGCAGCGTCAGCACCAGCTTCTTCAACTGGGCGTGCTTCTCGTCCCAGCGGCGGCGCAGTTCCTCGAAGCGGGCGAAGCGTTCGCGGCGGGCCTCGTGGAAGGTGGTGAAGCCACCGCCGTGCACCCAGGCGTCGGCGCCCGCGGGTCCGGGCTCGACCGAGACGATCTTCTCGGCGGCGCGGGCCAGCAGTTCCCGGTCGTGGGAGACGAACAGCACGGTCTTGCGGGTCTCGGCGAGCCGCTCCTCCAGCCAGCGCTTGCCGGGCACGTCGAGGTAGTTGTCCGGCTCGTCGAGCAGCAGCACCTCGTCGGTGCCGCGCAGCAGCGCCTCCAGGACGAGGCGTTTTTGTTCACCCCCGGACAGGGTGCGCACCTGCCGCCACTGGGCCTTGTCGTACGGCATCCCCAGCGCGGCCGTGGTGCACATGTCCCACAGGGTCTCCGCCTCGTACCCCCGCGCCTCGGCCCAGTCGGAGAGCGCCTGCGCGTAGGTCAGCTGGGCGGCCTCGTCGTCCACCGTCATGATCGCGTGCTCGGCGGTGTCGACGGCGCGCGCGGCCTCCCGGATCCGGGGCGGCGCGACGGACACCAGCAGGTCGCGCACGGTGGTCTCGTCGCGGACGGAGCCCACGAACTGGCGCATCACGCCGAGGCCGCCACCGACGGCCACGGTCCCGCCGTGCGGTCTCAGCTCCCCGGCCAGCAGGCGCAGCAGGGTGGTCTTGCCCGCGCCGTTGGGTCCGACGAGGGCCACGACGGCCCCCTCCCCCACCCGGAAGGAGACGTCGCCGAGGAGCGCCCTCCCGTCGGGGAGGTAGTACTCCAGGTGCGCGGCTTCGAGGTGACCCATGGGACGGGATTCTGCGGCTCCGGCCGCTCCCCGGGCAAACCCATTTCCGCCGCGGCGTCCGAGCCCCGGGCATGTGGCGCGGACCACCGGCAGGAAACGCCGTCCGCAGGGTAGGCGGGATCCATGAGTCCCGACGTAGACCTCACCGCCGCCCTGCCCGGCCCGCACCCCCTCCGCAACGGCTTCCTGCGGCTGGACCAGCGGGCGTTCGAGGCCGTCGCCTCCCGCACCTGGCCGGGCGCGGACCCGCTGCTGCCCCGGTTGAGCCGCGGCGCCAATCACGGAGTGCTGTGGTTCGCGGTGGGCGCTGCTCTGGCCGCGTCGCGCACCCCGAGGGCCCGGCGCGCGGCCGCCCGGGGGCTCGCCTCGCTGGGCCTGGCCTCGCTGACGATCAACACGCTGGGCAAGCGCTCGGTGCGGCGCCCCCGTCCGGTACTGGACCCGGTGCCGCTGGTCCGGCAGCTGAAGCGGCAGCCGATCACGACGTCCTTCCCCTCGGGGCACGCCGCGTCGGCCGCCGCGTTCGCGACCGGGGTCGCGCTGGAGTCCCCGGCCTGGGGTGCGGCGGTGGCCCCGGTGGCCGCCGCGGTGGCCCTGTCCCGGGTCTACACCGGCGTCCACTTCCCGAGCGACGTCCTGGCCGGTGCGGCCCTCGGTGCGGGGGCCGCGTTCGCCGTACGGGGCCTGGTGCCGACCCGGTCCCAGCACACGCCGCCGGCCCGGCCGCGGGCCGAGGTGCCCGCACTGCCGGGGGGCGAGGGGCTGGTGATGGTCGCCAACGTCGGCTCGGGCACCTCGGACCGGGTGCGGGCCCTGTGCGACGCGCTGCCCGACGCGGAGGTCGTGGAGTGCGAGCCCGGGGACGTCCGGGCCGAACTCGAGAAGGCGGCCGGCCACGCCCGGGCGCTCGGCGTGTGCGGCGGCGACGGCACCGTGAACGCGGCGGCCGAGATCGCGCTCCGCCACGGCCTGCCGCTCGCGGTGCTGCCCGGCGGCACGCTCAACCACTTCGCCTACGACCTGGGCGTGGAGGACGTACGGGATCTGTGCGGGGCGCTGGAGCGGGGCGAGGGGGTGCGGGTGGACGTGGGCCGGTTCGCCTCCGGCGGGCGGCGGGGTGTCTTCCTGAACACCTTCAGCCTCGGCGTGTACCCGGAGCTGGTCAACGAGCGGGAGCGCTGGTCGCCCCGGATCGGCGGCTGGCCGGCCGGGGTGCTCGCCGCCGTGCGGGTGCTGCGCGCCGACCGGCACCCGCTGGAGGCCGAGGTGCGGGGCCGCCGGCGCCCGCTGTGGATGCTGTTCGCGGGCAACGGCACGTACCACCGCCGCGGGCTCGCCTCGGGTCGCCGGCTCGACCTGGCCGACGGACAGCTGGACGTGCGGGTGGTGCACGGGGGCCGCCGGCCGGCCCTGCGGCTGCTGTCCGCGGCCCTCGCCGGACCGCTGACCCGCTCCCCCGCCCACGCGGCGGTGCAGGTACCCCGGCTGCGCCTGTCGGGGGTCGCGCCGGGCACGCTGATGGCGTACGACGGCGAGCTGACCGAGACCGAGGGCGACCTGACGCTGGAGAAGCTGCCCGAGGCGCTCACGGTGTACCGGCCGCTGCCCGGCGGCGGCCTGTTCTCCTGACACCACTCCCTCTCTCCCTGACACCCCGTCAGTCCACATGGCAAAACAGTAATCTCACCATGCGGCTGACGGGCGTACCGTGATCACACTGTCGGGAGAGGGGATCGACCATGCCGAAGCCGCATGAGACCGCCGTCTACACGCACGGCCACCACGAGTCCGTGCTGCGCTCGCACACCTGGCGCACCGCCGAGAACTCCGCCGCCTACCTGCTCGGTTCCCTGCGGCCCCACATGCGGATCCTGGACATCGGCTGCGGGCCGGGCACCATCACCGCCGATCTGGCGGAACGGGTACCGGAGGGCCACGTCACCGGCGTGGACCGGTCGCCGGAGATCGTGGAGCGGGCCAGGGCCACGGCCGCCGCGCGGGGGCTGGAGAACACCGGCTTCGCGGTCGCGGACGTGCACGCGCTGGACTACCCGGACGACACCTTCTGCGTGGTCCACGCCCACCAGGTGCTCCAGCACGTGGGTGACCCGGTGCGGGCGCTGCGCGAGATGAGGCGGGTCGCGCGGCCGGGCGGGTTCATCGCCGTCCGCGACTCCGACTACGGGGCCATGACCTGGTACCCCGCGTCTTCGGGCATGGACGACTGGCTGGACCTGTACCACCGGGTGGCCCGCGCCAACGGCGGCGAGCCGGACGCCGGACGCCGGCTGAAGGCCTGGGCGCTCGAGGCGGGGTTCACCGACATCACGGCGACGTCGGCCACCTGGACCTTCACCACGCCCGAGGAGCGGGAGTGGTGGAGCGGCCTGTGGGCGGACCGCACCCTGGCGTCCGCGTACGCGGAGCGCGCCACCGAGGGCGGCCATGCGACGCCGGAGCGACTGCGCGCCGTGTCGGCGGCCTGGCGGGACTGGGGAAAGCACCCGGAAAGCTGGTTCAGCGTTCTGCACGGCGAAATCCTGTGCCGGAAGGAAGCGTGACCGACGCCTGTTCGGTGAAAATCGGGAAACCAGTACGACAGGAGGTTCAACATTATGGTTCCGCTTCTGCTCGTACTGCTTCTCGCGATCGTCCTTTTCGGTATCGGATTCGCGGTGAAGGTGCTCTGGTGGATCGCTCTGGCGGTTCTGGTCCTGTGGCTGATCGGTTTCCTGGCCCGCGGGACGACGGCCGGCGGCGGCAGGGGCCGCTGGTACCGGTGGTGAACGACCGGTGACGCACGACGGATGACGTACAGCGGGTGACGTACGACAAGTGACGTACAACAGGTGACGAGGCTGCTGCCCCGGGAGTGCTCACTCCCGGGGCAGCAGCGGTCCCAGCGGCCCGAGGTCCAGGTTCAGGTCCTCGGGCCGCAGTCCGTAGCGGTCACGCAGTTCGGTCATACGGTCGTCGAGGAGCATCAGGGTGAGCCCGATCCGCTCTTCCTGGTCCTCGCTCAGGTCGCCCTCGTCGACACGGCGCAGCGCCTGGCGTTCCATGAGCTGGCGCAGCAGTTCGACGACCGTCAGGACCAGCTTGATCAGGTCGCGCTCGACCGTGTCGGGCTCGAGGTCGAGGCGGCGCTTGCGGGGCTCGGCGGGTTCACTCACGTCAGTCCCCGAACGGTGAGGGAACGTTGCGGTTGACCGAGCTGATCAGCGCGTTCAGATCGATGCGGACCAGGTCGACGTCCGCGATGCGCAGCGTGACGTCACCGGTGATGACGACTCCGCCCGCCAGCAGCCGGTCGAGCAGGTCGACCAACGCGATCTCGCGGCGCTCCACGACGGTCACGATCCCTCCTCCTCTGTCTCTCCGGCGAAGGAATAGGCCGCCCACGGACCGGTGAGTTCCACGCGAATTCCGGGGGCGTCGTCCTTCGTACGGTCCACCATTTCGACGAATTCCTCGGATGCGTCGCGGGCCACCAGATAGGCGGCATTGAGAACGTTCCGCCCGGCGGCACCGGAAAGGCGGGGGTTCTGCGGCGCGTGCAGCCGGGCGCCGTCGGCCCGTTCGGACAGCGCCGCGTGCAGACCGGTGGCGAACTGTTCGGCCCTGCTCCACAGGTCGTCGTTCGCCCGGGACTGCCGGCGCCGCTGCCGCAGGTAGTCCCGGCCCGTGGCCGGCTTGGGCGCGGGCGGTGCCGACGCCTCCGGCCGCTCGGCCGGTTCCCCCTCGACGTACACCTTCACGCCCCACTCCACCCGGCCGTCCAGCCGGTCGAGCGTGCGCCGGAAGGCCGCCTCGCGCTCCTCCAGCATCACCCGTACGCCGCTGTCGTCGCGGAAGACGGTGGCCAGCCGGAGCGGCAGCGGGGTGGTGACGGCGGTGAGCGCGTCGACCACCTGCTGGTGGGCGCGGGCGGTGGCGGTCAGCCAGTCCAGGTCCTCCAGGCGGGCGCGCAGCGCCTCCTCGCCGAAGTCGGCCTCGGGCACATGGCTGACGACGGCGACCAGGTCTCCGTGCGCCAGCAGCCTGGGCGGGTCGTCCGCCACGCCCGCGAGCTGGGACTGGAGGGCCGCGTCGAAGGGGCGGCAGACGGCATAGACGTAGCGCAGTCCGGTCACGGTGCCTCCTCCCTCGGCACCCGGCCCGGGTCCAGCTCACGCAGGCGTTCGCGGAGTGCCGCGTTCTCCCGGGTGAGTTCGTCGTGCCGGGCGCGCGAGGACAGTGCGGGGTCGCTCTCCCACCAGTCGATGCCCATCTCCTTGGCCTTGTCGACGGAGGCGACGACGAGTCGCAGCTTGATGGTCAGCAACTCGATGTCGAGCAGGTTGATCTTGATGTCGCCCGCGATCACGACTCCCTTGTCGAGCACCCGTTCCAGGATGTCGGCGAGGTTGGCGCTCTGTCCCTGACCGTAGGGATCGGGCAGCCGGCTGGGGGTGGTCATCGACGGCTCCCGCCCTCGGCGTCCTCGTACTCGTACTCGTCCTCGTCCTCGTCACCGGACGCGTACTCGTCCTCCCCGGCTTCCTTGTCCTCCTCGGGCGCCTCGTCCTCCTCGGGCTCCGCGTACTCGCTTTCCGCCTCCTCGTCGTACTCCTCTTCGGGCTCGCCCTCCGCCTCCTCGTCGTACTCGCCCTCGGGCTCCTGCTCCGGCTCCTGCTCCGGCTCCTGCTCCGCCTGCCGCTCCTCTTCCTCCTCGGCGACGGCGTCCTCGTGGCTGCGGACGACCTCGCCGTCGCGGATCTCGCCGCGCCAGCCGTCGTCGGCCTCGCCCTTGAACGTGATGTGGCGGACGTAGTTCTTGAGGTCGAGCCGGGCCCGGCGGCCCTGGGCGCGCCAGATGTTGCCGGTCTTCTCGAACAGGCCCTTCGGGTAGTACTCGATGACCAGGACGACCCGGGTCAGGTTGGCGGCGAGTTCGTGGAAGCTGACGACGCCCTTGGTGGAGCCCTTGGCGCCCTCCGACGTCCAGGAGATCCGGTCGTCGGGCACCTGCTCGGTGGTCGTCGCCTTCCAGCTGCGGTTGGACCACAGGACCTTCAGCTGCCAGTCGGAGGACGTGTCGTCGGCGCGGTTCGCGCTCTTGACGCCCTTCGCGAAGGTGCTGAAGTCCTGGTACTGGGTCCACTGGTCGTAGGCCGTGCGCAGCGGCACGCCCACGTCGACGTACTCGATGATGACGGTCGGCTTCTGGCCCCCACCGCCCTTCTTGCGGCCCTTGCCGCCGGTGAGGTTCTTGAAGGCGCCGACCACGTTGTCCTTCACCTTGCCGGCGCCGACCTCGAAGGCGGCCCGCATCGGGCTCTTGCCCTCGGCCAGCTTGCGTCCGCCGTCGAGGGCGAGCTTGGCGAATCCGGGGCTGTTGCCCTCGGCGATGTCGTTGAGTTTGCCGGTGGTCTCGCCGAGCTTGGTGCCGACCCCGGTCAGCAGCCGGGTCGCCTGTGCGGCGAGGTAGTCCTGCACCTCGGCCTTGAGCCGGTCGGCCGCCTCGCTCTGCGCCACGTCGGCCAGCGGGTTCTTCTTCGCCGCCTTTCCCGCCGTGGAGGCCGCGGACCCCAGGGAGTCGCTCATCGCTCACCACCGTCCTTCGACCGCCGGGCACCGGCGCCGCGGGCGGCGTTCCTGGCCCCTGCCGTCTTCTTTCCGGCCGCCTTCTTGGCGGGCTGGGCACGCTTGGCCGCCGCCTTCTTCGCGGGGGCCTTGGCGGCGGCCTTCTTCGCGGGCGCCTTTCCGGCCGTGCCGCGCGTCTCGGGCGATGCCTTCTTCGCGGGCCGCGCGCGCCGCGGCGCCCGCCGCTCCTCGGACTCCTCGGACTCCTCGGCCTGCTGGGGCTCCTCGGCGTCCTGGTGCTCCTCGGGCTCCTCTCGCTCCCTGGCCTCCTCGTACTCCGAGTCCTCCGAGGCCTCGGAGTCGCGGGAGTCGCGGGAGTCGTCGGATCCGGTGCCGGGTGCCCGGGAGGCCACGCCGGAGAGCTGGTCGCGCACCTCGGCGGTGCGCCCGTGCAACCGGTCGGCGAGGGCGTCGATCTGCCGCTCGACCATGGCGCCCGAGGCCGCCTTGCCCACGCCCCGCAGGTCGGTGCGCAACTGGTCCCCGATCTCCTTGAACTGCGGGTTGTTCTGCAGTTGGCCGGAGACCAGTTCGGCGATGCCCTTCGGGGTCAGGTTCAGCTTCTTGCCGGCCACCATGGTGCCCACGGCTACCGCCATTTTCAGCTTCTTCGTGCGTCCCAGCAGGTATCCGGCCCCTATGGCGAGGCCCAGTCCCACTCGATTCATGGTGCCGTCCCGTTGCCCAATCCCGCGCTTGTGCGCGTAGCGATCTCCAGCCGGTCCAAGAGCTCGTCCTCCTGTCGGTCGAACTCCTCCTCCGTGATCTCACCGGCCTCCAACTGCTCTTCCAGGCGGGCAAGTTCGGCCCGTACCGTGGCCGGGTCGTAGTAGATCCGCTCGGCCTCCTCCAGCACCTGTCTGATGGCCCATCCGCCGCCGCGCACCGGTGCGAACGGCAGCAGCAGGACCTCAGAGATCAGACCCATGCCGTCACCCCGCTCCGGCGTCCGCCCCGCCGGCCGCCGTGCCCGCGGGCTCGGCCGGCCCGGGCTCGACGAAGCTGTACGGCGGCAGCGGGCCGTTCACGCGGACCTCCAGGTGCGGCATCCGGCCGCGGGCCCGCTCGACGGCGGCCAGGAACTCGTCGGCCGCCTCCCGCTTCACCAGGAACGAGACGTTGGCCAGCCAGCCGGTGGACTCGGGGCCCACGCTCACGGCGTCGGCGGCGGCCTCCAGGGCGCGCTCCAGCGCCTTGGCGTCCCCGGCCTCCTGGTCCTTGACCGCGGCCGCGACCATCTCACCGAGCTGGATCTTCGTCTCGTACGTCCCGCCACCCGCCTGCCTGTTGGACTCGGCGAGGGCGCGGATCTCGGGGTTCTCGGCCATCACGTGATGCAGTACGGCCTCTTCGACGTGGTTGGCCTTGATGTTGTACTCGACACGGCCGTCCAGCGCCCCCAGGCGTTCCGCGTAGTGCTCGGCGCGCTCGGCGAGGACTGAGGTGACCGCCTTGTCGTCGGGGGCGACGCTGCCGAAGCGCATGGGCAGCACACAGCCGTCCGCGCCGATCTCGCTCAGCACGTTCTGGTGGGCGAGCAGCTCCCTGCGCTTGGGGCGCAGCCCCTCGGGGGCGTCACTGACGACGGCCGCCAGCTCGCCCTCCTTGAGGATCCGCACCTCGCGCGGTGGGTCGCCGACCCCGCCCGTGCCCTCGGGGAGCGACGGATGCGTGGCGGCGGTGATGCCGTAGACGTACGTACTCACTCCTGCTCCTCCTTCCGGCGCGAGGGCGCGGCCTTGCGGGCCCGCGGACGCGACGACGTCTCACGCTCGGAGCCGCCGTCGTCACGGGCCTGCTTGAACGCGTCGGAGATGGTCTCGGCGGCGCCGGACAGCGCCCCCTTGGACTTGCCGCGGGCGCCGGACTCGGTCATCTCGCCGACCAGGTCGGGCAGCCCCGGGTCCTTGCGCGGCCCGGCCTCCAGGTCGAGCCGGTTGCACGCCTCGGCGAAGCGCAGATAGGTGTCCACGCTGGCGACGACGACACGGACGTCGATCTTCAGGATCTCGATGCCGACCAGGGAGACGCGCACGAATGCGTCGATGACGAGCCCCCTGTCCAGAACAAGCTCCAGCACGTCGTAGAGGCCGCTGCTGCCGCCTCCGCCGCCGGTCTGTTGTGCCGGTACGACAGTCATGCCTGCTGTTCCTCCATCTTGTCGGTGGTGTGGGTGGTGTTCGCGGGTACGGGCCGGCGTCGTGCGCCGGCCTAGCGGCCGCCGCGGGAGTCGGCCCGTCCGCGCTCGTAGCGCCGGGCGCGCCGGTAGCCCGTGAGCTGTCCCTCGGCGTCCAGTTCCACCTGATAGCTCGCCATCAGGCTCATGGTGTCGGGCACCCGCTCCAGTTCCAGGACCTCGACCTCGAGGACCCAGCCCTCCTCCGTCTGCTCGAAGGACGACACGGACTCGGCGGTCATGCCGGTGAGCTCCGCGAGCTGGGCGCGCGCCTCGCGCAGAACCTCCATCGGCTTGGGACGGCGCGGCTCCTGTGACGACTGTGACTTCTGAGACGCCTGAGATGTCTGAGTTGCCTGAGACCTCTGTGGCTTTCGTGAACTCTGTTGTGATTCTTGCGAGTCGGATGTGTTTTTCGTGTTCGACATGGCCACCTCCCCCTCCGTGTGGCCGCATGTGTGTTCGCCAAACCTCGTCGGGTTGCGCAGTCCGCTCAGCCGTGCAAGGCGTTCAGGCGCCGCCGGGCGGGGCCCAGGGCACGGGGGCGGTTCATGATTCCTGCCCAGGGCCGGGTGCGGGCCTGCTCCACCGCGTCGGCGACGGTCCAGCGGCGGGCGTGCAGGGCCGGGTCGTCCAGCTGGTCCCAGGAGATGGGCGTGGCCACGGGGGCGCCGGGGCGGGCGCGGACGGTGAGGGGGGCGACGGCGGTCTGCGCGTAGGCGTTGCGCTGGATGTCGAGGTAGAGCCGGTCCCCGCGGTCCTTCTTGCGGGCGGCGGTGGTGAGCCGGTCGGGGTGGGCGGCGGCCAGGACGTCGGCGACGGCCCGCGCGAACTCCCGTACGTCGTCGAAGTCCTGGCGGCCGTCCAGCGGCACGACCACGTGCAGCCCCCGGGAACCGGTGGTCATCGGCGCGGAGGGCAGCTTCAGCTCGTCGAGCAGTCCGGCCAGCAGCCGGGCCGCCGCGCGCACCGCCTCGAAGTCGTCCTGGGCCGGGTCGAGGTCGAAGACCATGCGGTCGGGCCGGTCGAGCCGCCCGGTCCGGGACAGCCAGCGGTGCAGGGTGAGCGCGGCCTGGTCGGCGAGGTACACGAGGGTGGCGGAGTCGTCGCACACGGTGTGGCAGACGGTGCCGCCCTCCTTGCCGACCTCGACGCGGTCGATCCACTCCGGGTAGTGCTCCGGGGTGTTCTTCTGCATGAACCGCGGACCGTCGACGCCGTCCGGATGCCGTTCCAGCATCAGCGGGCGGCCCCGCAGATGCGGCAGCATGAACGGGGCCGCGGCACGGTGGTAGTCGACGAGATCGCCCTTGGTGTACTCCTCCGTACCGCCCTCACCGGCCGGGAACAGCACCTTGTCCGGCCGGTGGACCTCCACCGTGTGCCGTCCGGCCCGCACGGTCCGGGCGCCGCCACCCCTGCCGCCGCCCTCCGTGCCGCCGCTCCCGCTCACGGAACGATCGCCTGCTCCACGAGCATCCGTGCGGCCGCCTCGATGGACTCGGCGTCGATCCCCGCGGCGTGCAGTTCCTCCGCCGGGGTCGCGGACCCCGGCATCGTCGTGACCGCGAGCCGCACCAGCCGGGGCACGGGCCGCCCGTCCGAGAAGGCGTCCAGGACGGCGTCGCCGATGCCGCCCTCCCGCCGGTGGTCCTCCACGGTCACCAGACAGCCGGTCTCCTCGGCGGCGGCGCGCAGAGTGGCCCGGTCGACGGGCTTGACCGAGTACAGGTCGATCACCCGGACCGGGATGCCGTCCGCTCCGAGCGCGTCGGCCGCGGCGAGCGCCTCGTGCAGGGTGACGCCGGCCGCGACGACGGTGAGCCGGTCGGCGTCGGAGGAGCGCAGTACCTTGCTGCCGCCGACGGGGAACTCCTCGTCGGGGCCGTAGATCACCTTGCTCTCGCCGCGCGAGGTGCGCAGATACCGGATGCCCTCCAGGCCGGCCATCTCGGCGACGAGGCGCGCGGCCTGGTTGGCGTCGCACGGGTACAGCACGGTCGAGCCGTGGATGGCCCGCATCATGGCGAGATCCTCCAGGCCCATCTGGCTGGGCCCGTCCTGGCCGATGGCGACACCCGCGTGGGAGCCGACGAGGTTGATGCCGGCTCCGCTGATCGAGGCCATGCGCACGAAGTCGTACGCGCGGGTCAGGAAGGCGGCGAAGGTGGTGGCGAACGGCACCCAGCCGCGGGCCGCCATCCCCACCGCCGCGGCGACCATCTGCTGCTCGGCGATGTAGCACTCGAAGTAGCGCTCGGGGTGTTCCTTGGCGAAGAACTCGGCCCGGGTGGAGTCGCCGACCTCGCCGTCGAGGGCGACGACGTCGCCGCGCGCCGTGCCGACCGCGGCGAGCGCCTCCCCGAAGGCGTTGCGGGTGGCGACCTCGTCGCCCAGGCCGTAGCGGGGCAGCTCGGTCTGCCCGGTGCCCGTCGAGCGCAGCGACCGGGCGTCCTCGGGCGCGTGTACCCGCACCCTGATGTCACGGGGACCGCCGAGTTCGGCGACGGCCTCCTCGGCCTCCGGCAGCGGCTTGCCGTGCTGGCCCTCGCGATCCTCCACCGCCCGTACGCCCTTGCCCTTGAGGGTGCGGGCGATGATCGCGGTGGGCTGGCCCTTGGTGGACAGCGCTTCGCCGTAGGCGCGGTCGACGGCGTCGACGTCGTGGCCGTCGACCTCGATCGTGTGCCACTCGAAGGCCCTGAACCGGCGTGCGTAGGCGTCGAGGTCGTGGCCGTGCCGGGTGGGGCCGCGCTGGCCGAGCCGGTTGACGTCGACGATCACGGTGAGGTTGTCGAGGTGCTCGTGCCCGGCGTGCTCGGCGGCCTCCCAGATCGACCCCTCGGCCAGCTCGCTGTCACCGCA
This sequence comes from Streptomyces violaceoruber, assembly GCF_033406955.1. Taxonomy (NCBI): domain Bacteria; kingdom Bacillati; phylum Actinomycetota; class Actinomycetes; order Kitasatosporales; family Streptomycetaceae; genus Streptomyces; species Streptomyces violaceoruber. The sequence goes on from NZ_CP137734.1 coordinate 1,301,310, forward strand.
CAGCACCCACACGCGGTAGTCGGTGTGGTCGAGCCGCTTGCCGGACAGCGCGATGCCGACGCCCACGGGCAGCCCCTGGCCGAGCGACCCGGTGGCCGTCTCGACCCACGGCAGCCGCTGCGGTGTGGGGTGCCCCTCCAGGCGGCTGCCCTGCTTGCGGAAGGTGAGCAGCTCCTCGTCGTCGATGGCACCGGCCGCCTTGAAGGCGGAGTACAGCAGGGGCGAGGCGTGTCCCTTGGAGAGCACGAAGCGGTCGTTGCCGGGGTGGGCGGGGCGTTCGAAGTCGTAGCGGAGGTGGTTGGCCAGCAGTACGGCCATCAGGTCCGCGGCGGACATCGACGACGTCGGGTGCCCGGAGCCCGCGGCGGCGGCCGCCCGTACGCTGTCGACGCGCAGCTGCTGTCCGAGGTCGACGAGTTCACCGGTGTTCATGAGTCTCCTTCCACGGCACGTCCGTCGGTGCGCCTGACGGGGCCGGGGGCGATGTCGGGTCCGGGGGGCGGCTGGTGCGCCGGCGGCTCGGGACCGGGGTCGGCCGGCTGACCCGCGGACCGGCTCGGTCCGGACGGGGCGGTGGGCCGTTTCCCGGCGGAGCCCGTTCCGGAGGCGCGGGAGGACTTGCCCGGCTTGCCCGAGCCGCCTCGGGCGGAGCGCGGTCCGGCGGCCTCGACGGCGCGGCGGGGCTTGCCGGACGCACGGGGCGAGCCGGACTGGCTCCGCTTCGCCCGCTCACCGTGCGAGCGGCTCCCGGCGGAGGCGTCGGGTCCTCTCTCGGCCGGTTCCCCGCCTGGCTGGTTCTTCGCGGGTTCACCGCCCGGCTGGTTCTTTCCGGGCTCACCGCCCGGCTGGTTCCTTCCGGGCTCACCACCCGGCTGCCCCTTCGCGGGCTCGCCGCCGGGCTGCTTCTTCCCCTCGTCGCCGTCGGCATGCTTCCCGGCGGTCCCGGCAGTCCCGGCGGTCCCGGCAGTCCCGGCGTCCTTCCCGCTCTGCTCAGGACGCCCCGGCACCCGCGCGACCTCCGGCGACGACGACTCCAGCGGCACCGACCAGGACCGTACGAGGCCCAGCTGAACGGCCTGGCGGGGCAGCACCGCGTCGAGCAGCCAGTCGGCGGCGACCCGCACGCGGTTTCCCGGCATCGCCGCGAGGTGGTAGCCGCGGGTGACCGCGCCCGCCGCCGGGCCGGACATCGGCAGGCCAAGCGGGTTGGCCGCGGCCTTGGCGCCGCCGAGGTCCACGACGAACCCCATGTCACGGTGGCGGTAGGCCCGCCGCTGCCCGCGGCCGAGCGAGGCGACGACGTTGTGGGCGCAGACCTTGCCGTGCCGCCAGGCGTGCTGTGCGGTCATCGGCGTGTACTGGCCCGGCTGGTTCAGGTCGGGCACCGCCGCCACGTCACCGCAGGCGAACAGCTCGGGCCGGCCCGGCACCTGGAGGTGGGGGTCGACGAGCAGCCGGCCGCGTTCCATCGGCAGCCCCAGGGACTCCACCAGCGGGTCGGGCCGCACGCCCACGCACCACACCAGGGTGCGGGTGTCGACGGTGGACCCGTCGGTCAGGACGACCCCGTCATGCGTGGCCTCCTTCACGGAGGTCCCCATCCGCACGTCGACGCCCCGCTGCCGCAGGACCCGCTCGGCCGTGCGGGAGAGCCGTTCGTCCATCTCGGGCATGACGCGCGGCGCCACGTCGAGCAGCATCCAGCGCGGCCGCATGCCGGTCCGCATCGGGTGCCTGCGGACCTGCGCGTCGGTGTACATCGCGCCGTGCGCGGCGACCTCGGTGCCGGTATATCCCGCGCCGACCACGACGAACGTGCATCGCGCGGCGCACTCCGCCCGGTCGTCGGCCGCGGCGGCCAGCTCCACCTGCCGGGTCACGTGGTCGCGCAGGTAGAGCGCCTCCGGCAGCCCGCGGAAGCCGTGCGCGTGCTCGGCGACGCCGGGGATGGGCAGCAGTTTGTTGACGCTGCCCGCGGCGAGCACCAGCCGGTCGTAGGCCAGGGTGCCCTCCCCGCCCTCCGGGCCGGTGTAGTGCACGGTGCGCCCGTCGAGGTCGATGCCGTCGGCCTCGCCGAGCACCAGCCGGACGTGCGGCAGCGTGCCCGACAAGGAGACGCTGACCCGGCGCGGTTCCAGGATTCCGGCGGCGACCTGGGGCAGCAGGGGCAGGTAGAGGAAGTAGTCGGTCGGGTTGAGCAGGGTGATGTCGGCCTGGTGCCGGGTGAGCCGGGACAGGGTGCGGGCCGTCCGGTACCCGGCGAAGCCGGCACCGACGATCACGATGCGGGGTCGGCTCACGGTTCGCCTCCGGGCTGTCGCGTACCTCGTGAGCCTTCCGCGTCCCCTGGGCCGGGGCGCCCAAACGTGCGCGGGGAAGTCGCGGCACGTCCGCGGGGAAGCCGCCGGGCCGCCGGTTTCCGGCACCGCGCCCGGGTACCCGGTGCCCCGGACCCACCCCCGCTCCCTGTCCGGAGGCACCCCCTCATGCCCGAGTACGGCTATTTCCTCTCGTGCGAGCAGTACGGTCCCGCCGAGCTGATCGAGCAGGCCCGGATGGCCGAGCAGGCCGGATTCCAGGCGCTGTGGATCTCCGACCACTACCATCCCTGGAACGGCGAACAGGGCCAGAGCCCGTTCGTGTGGTCGGTGATCGGCGCCCTGTCCGACGCCGTGTCGCTGCCGATCGAGACGGCGGTGACCTGCCCGACCGTGCGCATCCACCCGGCGGTGGTGGCGCAGGCCGCGGCGACCAGCGCGGTGATGACCGACGGCCGGTTCCGGCTGGGCGTCGGCACCGGCGAGGCACTGAACGAGCACATCTTCGGCGACGCCTGGCCGGCCGCGCACGTCCGCCTGGAGATGCTGGAGGAGGCCATCCTGATCATGCGCCGGCTGCTCACCGGCGAGGAGGTCAACCACCACGGCACGCACTACACGGTGGAGAACGCCCGCCTGTACACGGTGCCCGACGAGCCGGTCCCCATCGACATCTCGGGCTTCGGCCCGGCGGCGACGAAGCTGGCGGCCCGGGTCGGCGACGGCTACATCACGATGATGCCGGACGCCTCGATGGTGGAGCAGTACCGCAAGGGCGGGGGCGGCGGGAAGCTGGTCAGCGGCGGCACCAAGGTCTGCTACGACACCGACAAGGACGCGGCCGTGCGCACCGTGCACCGGCTGTGGGCCAACGAGCAGTTGCCCGGAGAGCTGGGCCAGGTACTGCCCTCGCCGAAGCACTTCGAGCAGGCGCAGACCCTGGTCACCGAGGACATGGTCCGCGACAGCCGGGTGTGCGGCGACGACGTCGACGAGCACGTGGCGGAGCTGAAGCAGTTCGCCGACGCCGGTTTCGACCGGGTCTACGTCAACCAGATCGGCCCGGACCTGCGCGGCTTCTTCGACCTCTACCGCACCAAGGTGCTGCCGCAGCTCCAGCAGAGCGCCTGACGCGGGCGAAGGGCAGGGGTACGCCCGCACGGATGCCGTCCGTGCGGGCGTACCCCTGTGCGGTCGTACCTCTGTGCGCGGCCGGTCAGCCGCGACGGCGCTTGTTCTCGGGGTCGAGGTCGTCCTGGCGCGGTGCCGCGGGACCGGTGCCGCCCGGTGCGGGTGTGCCCGCGCCCGGGGCGCCGGTCGCGCCGCCCACACCGCCGGGAGCGACGGGCGGCATCGGCGGGTACGGCACGCCGAGTCCGCCCGGGGCCGCGGCGGGCGCGCCGCCTCCGGCGACGTGGTCGTGCCCGGCGGTGCCGGGTGCCGGACCCGGGCGCGACGGGTGCGGCCGGGCCGCACCCCGCAGCAGATACGCCACGACGGCCAGAAGGGCGGCCGTGATCAGCGCGGCGGCCCAGCCCGGGAGCGCGAGGGCGAGCGCCAGTCCCACGGCGAGCGCGACGGCGGCGCCCGCATAGAGGGCGGCGGTGCCGGACGCGGCGTACAGCGTGGCCTTGCGGCGCTGCCTGCGGGTCTGTTCTCGCAGTTCGTCGCGCACGGTCTCGCGTGCCACCTGCGCCAGTTCGTCGACCAGTTGCCTGTCCAGGTGTTCCAAGTGATCCATGCGGTCCATGGGTTGCGGGTACCCGCCGGCCGGGCTTCCATGGCCGGACCGGGGGTGGGCACCGGGTCGGCCCAACTAGGCTCGTCCGTATGGACATTCTGGGAGCCACACTGCGCATCTACGTCGACGACCTGGACAAGGCGATCCCCTTCTACGAGGGTCTGGCCGGCGGCGAGGCCCTCCGCTTCGAACGCGGCGGCGTCCAGGCCGCCGCCATCGGCTGCTTCCTGCTGATGAGCGGGCCCGAGTCCCAACTCGAGGTGCTGCGCAAGGTGGCCGCGACGATCGCCGTGTCGGACGTCGAGGAGACCCGTCACGTACTCGGCTCACTGGGCGCCGACATCATCGCCGGCCCGGTCGCCACGCCCGGGGGCCGCAACCTGATCGCCCGGCACCCGGACGGGGCGATCTACGAGTACGTGGACCGGCAGCAGTAGCCGGCACGTCACCCGAGGGGCCGGGCGGGGCTCACTCCCCGTCCGGCCACATCCGGAAGTCGTAGCGGGCCGGGAGCGGTGCGTCGTCCAGCCGCGCCCACAGCAGGCCGATGCCGTCGGCGCCCTCCCTCAGATCGGCGACCTCGAAGCCCTCGTCGAACACGGCACGCGCGTCCTCGCTCCGGCCCTCGGCGGCCAGCAGCTCGGCCTCGATCAGCCGGTACCGGCCGCGGGCCCGCGTCGCGGGATCCAGCCGGTCCCACACGGTCCGGGCGTCCGTGCCGCGCCCGGCCGCGAGCAGCGCCCCGATCGCCTCCCGGCCCAGCGCGGCGGTGACGGCCACCCACCTCCCGTCCCCTTTCTCCGCCCCGTCGGTCCGGCGTGCGCACAGGTCGTCGAAGGCCTCCGCGTACCGGTCGGCGGCACGCTCCCCGTGGCCGTCCTCCTGGTCGGCGACGGCGAGGCAGCGCAGCAACGGCCAGCGGTCCGTGGCGGACTTGAGGCCGCGCTCCCAACTGCGCACCGCCTGCGCCCGGTCGCCGCCGTGCCACTGGGCGACGCCGAGGTGGTACTCGGCCGACGGCGTGGCGGCCGCGGTCTCCAGCATGTCCCGCCAGGGCCGGGCGACCAGCGTGCCGCCGGGCGGCGCGTGGTGCTCCGGTTCGGGCAGGGACCCGGCGCGCAGCAGGTGCAGCCAGGGCCGCTGTTCCTCGCCGAGGGTGTCCTCCGCGAAGGGCGTGCCGGGCAGCTTCCAGCCGGTCCGCAGCACCTCCAGCGCGCCCCAGCCCGACCCCGTGGCCAGGCGCTCGCCCGGCTCGGTGTCGGCACACGCCCGCCAGGCGTCGTACGCGGCGTCGACGTCGGCCCGCGGCAGGGCGGCCTCCAGCCGGTCCTCGGCCCGGCGCAGCACGGTGTGCCAGTCGCCCTCCGGCGAGGCAGTGAGCGGCCCGTACGCCTCCAGCCAGGACACCTCGCTCTCCGCCTCCAGCTTGACGTGTTCGAGCTGGGTGCGGACGAGCCCCGCCTGGATCTCGCAGTAGCCGCCGGTGCCGGGTTCGGTGAGCCACTCCTGCCAGCGGCGTCCGCCGGGTCCCGTCCCCCACACGAACAGCTTGCGGCCGCGCAGCAGGTCGGTCGAGGTCTGCACCAGTCCGTGGCCGCCCTCGTCGAGCGCGGCGATCCAGCGGCGCCGGTCGTCCGGCACCTCGTAGAAGTAGTCGGCGGCGTAGGTGCTGTTCAGGGGGTACGTCCGGTCGACGCCGCCGTATTCCGGCACCGGGACCCGGCGCAGCCTGCGCTCGTAGCCGATGGGGGCACCTCCCACGCCTTTAGGGCTGTGGGGGAGCCAGGCCTCGTCTGCGGGGGCGAGGACGCGGCGGTTTTCGGGGACGGCGATGTTGGACCACCAGTAGGTGGGCGCCGGGCGTTCGTGCGGGTTGCGGATGCGGGCGCCGACGTAGAGGAAGTCCGAGCCTTCCGGGAGCCACAGGTCGACCTGGAAGGGCAGGTCGCGCAGTCTCTCCCACTCCCACAGGCGCAGCATCCGGCCGCCGTCGGGGGCGGGGACGCAGGCGGCGTGCACGGGTGAGCAGGACAGGGTGGTGTGGCCGGTGGCGCCGATGTTCCATTCGATGCCGCCGGAGAACCAGGCGCCGTTGAGGGCGAAGTTGGCGGGCTGGAGGACCGGGTTGACGTAGAGCAGTTCGCGGTCGGTCGGCTTGTGGTGGAGGGAGGCGATGCGGCCGCCGAGGGCAGGCAGGACGGTGGCCCGCAGCCGGTCGTTCTCGATGACGAGGGCGTCCAGCGCGCGCGGTTCGCGCCCGCGGCCGTAGCCGTCCCGGACCTGGGCGGGCAGCAGGCTGCGCAGGGGCTCGTAGTCGATCTGGCGGGCCATGTCGCGCGGCAGGCCCGCACGGTCCCGGTCGTCGATGCGGTGGGCCTCGTCCAGGGGGCGCAGCGGCGGCAGGGGGTTGTCCGGCCCCAGCGGCGCGGCGGGCAGGGTCAGTACCTCGCGTCGGATCGTCGTCACGCTTCCCCATGGAAGCCGCTCCCCGGCGCGGTGAACAGGGGTTCCGCCGGCCGGGCCGGGGCGACGTGGCTCACGTTTAATCCGCTGGGACGCCGTGCCGGAGTGGGCTTAGGGTCGGGCGGTCGGCGCGCGTAAGAAGGAGAGCGGCACGTGAACGAGCGGCATGGGAATGAGCAGCACGGGAACGAGCGGCACGGGAACGAGCGGCACACCTACCGGGTGATCGTCCGGGGCACCTGGGAGGGGCTGACCGAGGACGCCCGTGCCCGGTTGCTCGCCGAGGCGGGCGAGCACGGGATGGCGAGCATGCGGTTCACCGAGGAGGGGTCGCTGTCCTACGAACCCGCACCGCTGAAGCACTTCTCGATGCGCTACGTGGTGGTGTCGGACGCGGCGGACGGCGAGGAGATGGCGGGCGCGATCGCCGAGGACCGGGCGGAGGGCGCGCTGCGCGGGCTCGGCTACGGGTTCGGCGACCTCAAGTCCACGGTGACGGACCTGGACACGATGAAGATCAACCGGAAGTCACGGTCTCGGCGGTGATCGCCCAGCGCTGGTGGTCGCGCCAGGCGCCGTCGATGTAGAGCATCCTCGGCGAGAAGCCCTCCAGGTGGAAACCGCAGGCGCGGGCCAGGGCGATCGAGGCGGCGTTGCCCGGCTGGACGTTGATCTCCAGCCGGTGCAGCCGCATCGGCCCGAACGCGTACCGCACCACGAGGTCCAGCCCCTCACGCATCAGCCCGCGGCCGGCCGCGTGCGCGAAGGCGCCGTAGCCGAGCGCGCCGCTGAGGAAGCCGCCCTCGACGATGTTGTTGATGTTGACGAATCCGGCGATGGAACCGCCGTCCGGCACCGGGCCCGCCGGCCCGCCCGCCCCGTCCGTCGCCTCGGTGTCCTTCTCGCACACCAGGAACCCGGCCTTGGTGCGGTCCTCGATGAGCCGGGCCGCGTAGGCCTCGTACGCCTGGACGCTCTCCGGCGGGAAGAGCCAGGGGTGGTGCAGGTCCTTGCTCTGGCGGGCCCGGGCGGTGAACTCGGCGGCGTCCGCGTGGCTGAAGTGCCGGATGCCCACGCGCGGGCCCTCGGCGAGGTGGCGGGGCGGGGTGTGCGGCATGGGGCCAGCCTACGCCGGGGAGCACAGCGCCGGCCGGTCCAGCGTCAAGGTGCCCGCGTCCGCGTCGAGTTCCGCCGGTACGCCGAACGGGACGGTCAGCGCCCCCTCGCAGTGCCCGAACCCGAAGTCCTCGACGACCGGCACGCCGAGGCCGCCGAGCCGGTCGGCCAGCAGGGGCCGCAGCCGTTCGTAGGGCTCGCACTGCGCCCACGAGCCGAGCAGCACACCGCCGACCCCGTCGAGCCAGCCGGAGCGCAGCAACTGCGTGAGGTACCGGTCGATGCGGTACGTCTCCTCCCCCACGTCCTCCAGGCACAGCAGGCCGCCGCGCGCACCGGGCCGGGCGTGCGGGGTGCCCAGGTCGGCGGCGAGCAGGGCGAGGCAGCCGCCCAGGGTGACGCCCCGGGCCCGGCCGGGCACCAGCGGTGTGCCGCCGGAGGTGATCACGCGGACCGTCGCCGGGGCGAACAGGGTGGCCCGCAGGTGCTCCTGGGCCCGGGCGTTCTTGATGAAGTCGATCCCGGCCGCCATCGGTCCGTGCAGGGTGACCAGGCCGAGGCGGGTGGCGAACGCCTCGTGCAGCGCGGTGATGTCGCTGAAGCCGACGAACACCTTGGGACCGGCCGCGCGCATCGCCTCCCAGTCGAGCAGGTCGGCCATGCGCTGGACGCCGTACCCGCCGCGGGCGCACAGCACGGCGTCCACGGCCGGGTCGCACCAGGCGGCCTGGAGGTCGGCGGCCCGGTCGGCGTCGGTGCCCGCGAGGTAGTCGAAGGTGTCGTGCCGGTCCAGGACGTGCGGCACCACGACCGGGTCGAGGTCCCAGCCGCGCAGCACGTCCAGGCCCGCCTGGAGCCGCTCCTCGGGGACGGGCCCGCTGGGCGCGACGACGGCCACCCGGGCGCCGGGGGCGAGCCGGGCCGGCCGGACCAGCTCCCGCACCCGGCTCACCGGGTCAGCTCCAGGACCGGGACGCCGGGCGGGGTCAGCCCGAAGACCTGGGCGTAGAGGGACAGCTCCGCCTCCAGCGCGCGCACCATGGTCTCCGCGCGGCGGAATCCGTGTCCCTCGCCCTCGAAGGCGAGGTAGGCGTGCGGCACGCCGCGGCCCGCCATCCGGTCGAGGAACCGCTCGCACTGCACGGGCGGGCAGATCACGTCGTCCAGTCCCTGGAGCAGCAGGAACGGGGCGGTGACGCGCTCGGCGTGCTCGGCGGGCGACCGGTCGGTGTAGCGGTCCGGGACCTCGGCATACGGGCCGATCAGACTCTCCAGGTACTGCGACTCGAAGTCGTGGGTCTCGCCGGTCCCCCAGCCGGTCAGGTCGAGGATCGGGTAGCTGATCGTGCCGCAGGCGTAGACGTCGGTGGTGGCCAGCGAGGCGGCGGACGTCCAGCCGCCCGCGCTGCCGCCGCGCACGGCGAGCCGCGCCCGGTCGGCGGTGCCCTCGTCGGCGAGGGCGAGGGCGACGGCGGCGCAGTCCTCGACGTCGACCACGCCCCACTGCTCGCGCAGCCGGTTGCGGTACTCCCTGCCGTGGCCGCTGGAGCCCCCGTAGTTGACCTCGGCGACACCGATGCCGCGGGAGGTGAAGTAGGCGATCTCCAGGTCGAGGACGAGCGGGGAACGGCTGGTGGGTCCGCCGTGCGCCCAGATGACGTACGGCGGCAGTTCGCCGTCCGGGGCCCGGCAGCCGGGGTGGTGCGGCGGGTAGACGTGGGCGTGGATCTCGCGTCCGCCCGGTCCCGTGAAGGTACGGATCCGCGGCCGCGGGTAGAACTCCGGGTCCGTGGCGTCCTCGTGCGGGGCGCCGATCACCCGGGCGCGGCCGGTGCGGGCGTCCAGCTCGACGACCTCGTAACCGCTGCGGGGGCTCGCGCCGACGGCGGCGACGCGCTCACCGTGCGCGGCGAGGGCGGGCGCGAACTCCGTCCAGGGGCCCGCCGCGTCGACGACCTCGCCGGTCTCGGGGTCGAGTATGCCGAGGACGGCGGCGCCCCGGCCGTGCAGAACCGCGATCAGGCCGCTGTCCAGGGGCGCGAACCAGCGCTGCCCGAGCTTCCACAGCGGCCCGCCGAACTCCTCCTCGCGGGGGCACAGCGGCCGCCCGTCACGGTAGAGGTTCCACCAGCCGGTGCGGTCGGAGGCGTACAGCAGCGTGCCGTCCGGGGCCCAGTCCGCCTGGGCGATCGACTCCTCGGGCCCGCCGGCGACGGTCCGGGCCGCCTGGAAGGTGCCCTCGGGACCGACCTCGGCGACGATCAGCTCGGTGCCGTCCCAGGGCATGCGGGGGTGGTCCCAGGCGAGCCAGGCGGCACGGCGCCCGTCGGGCGAGAGGCGGGGTCCGGTGACGAAGCGGTGCCGCTCCGGGGCCAGTTCACGGACCGCGCCCCGGTCGTCGGCCGCGGAGCCGTCCAACGGCACCGCCACCGGCACGCGGCGCACGTCGGTGGGCCCCTCGCCGGTGAACTCCTCCAGGACGCACCACACCTCGCCGCGCTCGGGGCGCGGGTCCGGCTCGATCCAGCGCAGCCCGCCGCCCACCGCGGACAGCGGCGTCAGCGGACGCGGCTCGCCGCCGCCCGGGGTGAAGGCGTACAGCCGCTGGTCGGCGAAGTTCACGAAGACCACCAGCGGGCCGGAGTCGGTCGTGGCCGCGCCCCAGGGCCGGCCGCCGTACTCGATGACGCGGCTGCGCACGTTCCACGGCGCGGGCAGCACCGGCTCCTCGGTGCCGTCGGCGTGCCGCCGCACCAGGGTGCGCCGTCCGCCCTCGGTGGGCCGGGGCGCCGTCCACCACACCTCGTCACCGACGAAGCCGACGTCGTCGGGCCGTCCGTCGTGCGCGGCGGCGAGGGCCGCGTCGACGGGCGAGGGCCACGATCCGTATGACAGAGTCCGCACTGACTCCCCCACTTCTCCTCCAGCTGCTTGCTCGTCCGGGCGGTGCCGGGGTCTTTACGCCGTGCGCAGGAAACGGTCGAGGACATGGACGCCGAAGTGCAGCGCCTCGACCGGGACCCGTTCGTCCACACCGTGGAACAGCGCCTGGTAGTCGAAGCCCTCGGGCAGCTTCAGCGGCGCGAATCCGTATCCGGTGATGCCGAGCCGGGAGAACTGCTTGGCGTCGGTGCCCCCGGACATGCAGTACGGCACGACGTGCCCCTCGGGCGCGAACTCCTCCACGGCCGCACGCATCCGGGCGTACGTCGGCGAGTCCACCGGCGCCTGGAGGGCCACCTCGCGGTGGACGAACTCCCAGTCGACGTCCGGCCCGGTGAGACGGTCGAGGGTGCTGCGGAACTCGTCCTCGGCGCCGTACAGGAACCGCCCGTCGACGTGGGCGACGGCCTCTCCCGGGATGACGTTGACCTTGTACCCGGCGTCCAGCATGGTCGGGTTGGTGCTGTTGCGCACCGTGGACTCGACCAGCTTCCCGGCCTGGCCGAGCTTGTCCAGCAGGGCGTCGACGTCGCTCAGGTCGGTCTCGATGCCGTAGACGGCGGCGATCTCGGTCAGGGCCGCGCGCACGGTCGGGGTCAGGCGCAGCGGCCACGCGTGGTCGCCGATGCGGGTGAGCGCGGCGGCGAGCCGGGTGATCGCGTTCTCCCGGTTCACCTTCGAGCCGTGTCCGGCGCGCCCGCGCGCGGTGAGCTTGAGCCAGCCGGTACCCCGCTCACCGGCGGCGATGGGGTAGAACTGCCGCCCGGCCCCGTCGTGGAAGGTGAACGCCCCGGACTCGCTGACGCCCTCGGTGCAGCCCTCGAAGAGCGCGGCGTGCCGGTCGGCGAGGAAGCCGGAGCCGTCCTCGGCGCTGGCCTCCTCGTCCGCGGTGAAGGCGATCACCACGTCGCGCCGGGGCCGCACGCCGCGCCGGGCCCAGTCGCGGACGACGGCGAGGATCATCGCGTCCATGTTCTTCATGTCGACCGCGCCGCGTCCCCAGACGACGCCGTCGCGGATCTCCCCGGAGAAGGGGTGCACGCTCCAGTCGGCGGCCTCGGCGGGCACCACGTCCAGGTGACCGTGGACCAGCAGCGCGTCGGCCGACGGGTCGGTGCCCTCGATGCGGGCCACGACGTTGGTGCGGCCCGCGGTCCGCTCCAGGAGTGTGGGCTCGATCCCGGCCTCGGCGAGCCGTGCGGCGGCGTACTCGGCGGCCGGCCGCTCCTGGCAGTCGCCGCCGCCGCGGTTGGTGGTGTCGATCCGGATCAGCTCGGAGGTGAACCGGACGACCTCGTCCAGCGCCTGCTCGCCGGTGTCCGGTCCGGTCCCCGTGTGCTCAGCCATACTGCTCCTCCACCGCCGCCGAGACGATCGTCGTGACCGCCCTGAACGTCCGGATCGCCTCGAACATCGTCTCGTGGGTGTACGCCACCTTCCGCTCCCCGACCTGCGCCACCCCGGGCACCACGGTCGCGGCCGCCGCCAGGTGCTCGGCGTCGAACTCCAGGGCGAGGGTGAACGGCCCGCCGCCCACCGGCTCGTGCCGCACCGCGAGCGCGGCTGCCTCCTTGGCCGCGGCCCGGATGTCGGCGGCGGTCCTGGCGGGCGTACGGCACACGGCCGCGTACCGCGACACATGGTCCTTGACCGCGACCTTGCGCGCCTCGGGCGCGTACCCGAGCGCGTCCTCGCAGGCCACGTCGTCGCCGGTGACCAGCACCACGGGCACTCCGTACTCGGCGACCACGTGGGCGTTGAGCAGGCCCTCGCTGGCCCGCACGTCGTTCAGCCAGACGCCGGTGAGCTGGTTGGCGAGGTAGGTGTGGGCGAGGACGCCCTCCATGCCGGCGCCCGCGTGGTACCCGATGAACGCGATGCCGTCCACGTCTCCGTGCTGGACGCCCTCCACCATGGACAGCGCCTTGTGCCGTCCGGTGAGCATCTCCGTGCGCTCGTCGAGCCGCTCCAGGAGGAGGTTGCGCATGCTCCAGTGCGCCTCGTTGACCAGCACCTCGTCGGCGCCGCCGTCGAAGAAGCCGAGCACGGCCGCGTTCACGTCCGAGGTGAACATCGACCGGCACCGCTCCCACTGCGGCGTCCCCGGCAGCACGTCGGCCGGCCAGGTGACGCCGGTGGCGCCCTCCATGTCGGCACTGATGAGGATCTTCATGGCCCGAACCGTACGCGCTGCCCGGCCACCTCTGCCAGGGCTGTGGATAACCATCGGTGGTCTGGACCACTGAAGGGCCCCGTACGGCCTACGATCAGCGCTTTCTCGGAAGTCCCCGCTCCCCGCGCCGCCCCCGGTCCCCAGCCGGATCTCTCGCAGCAGCCGCGCGCTACGCGGTGCCCGCCACCACCCACGTCGACGGCAGTTCGATGCGGGTGCCGTCCGCCGTGTACTCCGTGGTGACCAGCGGGAGTTCACCGCTCGCCAGGACGGTGAGGCCCGCCGCGCGGAGGTACTCGGGCACCGCCTCGTCGGGGACGGCGCCGGGGGTCAGCCCGTGGCGCAGGACGGGGGCGAGTTTGGCGGGCGGCCCGGCGGGCCCCCGGGCCAGGCCCATCAGGACGGTCTTGGCCGCCTGGGAGGGCTCGACCAGGAAGGCGCGGCCGCGTTCGCCGAGGAGCGCGGCGAGGGCGTCGGCCAGGGGCTGCCGGTCGTCGGGCTCGCACTGGTGCAGGACGCCCCGGACGTAGACGTTGGCGTCGCCCAGCTCCGCGTGCAGCGCCTGGGCCTCGGCCTTGTCGGCCGCGTCCAGTTGCCGGTACGCGGCCAGTCCGCCCGGGTCGGCGTGGCGGGCGTGGGCGAGGGCGGCGGCGGAGAGGTCGGCGCCGACCACGTGCGGGAAGCGTTCGGCGAAGTAGCGGGTCTGGGTGCCGTTGCCGCAGCCCAGGTCGATCAGCGGCAGGGCGGCGTCGGTCAGGTGCGGTTCGAAGTGGGCGAGGTGGCGACCGGCGGTCAGCGTCGGCTCCGCGTCCCAGAACACCGCCCCCCGGTCCCCGGAGGCCTCGTTCCAGAAGCCCTCCCAGGCGTCCCGGTACCGACTCGTCACGCTCATGCCCGTCTCCCCAGGTGCGACGACGTACGCCCCGCCGACGACGGGTCCGTACGGTGTATCGCGCCGGGCGCACGGCCACAAGCGCCGGGCGCATTCCTTCACCGGTAGTTCGCGCCGGGCGGATTCGGGCCCCGGACCGAGCGGAGCCGACGCGGGCAGCGCGAACCGCCCACCCGGCGCGCTCGGTGGCCCCGCCCCGGCACCGTCGCTAGCGGTGCCGGGCGGGCAGTGTCAGTTCGAACCACACCGTCTTGCCCGCGCCGGTACGACTGGCGCCCCATTCGCGGGCGAGGGTGCTGACGACGCGCAGACCGCGCCCGGTCTCGTCGCCGGGGCCCGCGCTCTTGAGCGCGGGCAGTTCGTGGTCGTCGTCGTCCACCTCGCACAGCAGCGTGTCGGCGCGCACCAGGCGCAGCGCGACGGGGCGGGCGTGGGAGTGCCGTACGGCGTTGGTGACGAGTTCGCTGACCATCAGCTCGGCGGGGGCCACCAGTTTCGGCAGCCCCCAGTCGTGGAGCTGCTCGCGGACCGCCGCGCGGGCGCGGCCCACCTCCGCCGGGTCGCGGGCGAGGCGCCACTCGGCGACGGCGTCGGGCTCGATGCCGGTCAACCGGGCCATCAGCAGGGCGACGTCGTCCTTGCGGCCGCCGCCGGCACCCAGGGCCCGGATGATGGTGTCGCAGGCGTCGTCCATGGACGCGGCCGGGTGGGCGGCGGACTCGCAGAGGGTGGCGAGGCCGACACCGATGTCCTCGCCGCGCACCTCCACCAGGCCGTCGGTGCACATCACCAGCCGGTCACCGGGCGCCACCGGGACCCGCACCGACTCGAAGGGCACCCCTCCGACGCCGATCGGCGCACCCGTCGGCAGGTCGATCAGCTCGCTGGCGCCGTCCTCGGCGCGGACCAGGACGGGCGGGATGTGGCCGGCGTTGGCGAGGTGCAGTTCCCCGGCGATGGGGTCGTACACGGCGTACAGGCAGGTCGCGAGGTGGGTGTCGCCGAGCCGCTGGGCGAGGTCGTCGAGGTTGCGCAGGAGCTGGGCCGGGGGCAGGTCGAGGCCGGCCATGGTCTGGACGGCGGTGCGCAACTGGCCCATCATCGCGGCCGAGTTGAGGCCGTGCCCCATGACGTCGCCGACGACGAGGGCGGTGCGGGCGCCGGGCAGCTTCACCGCGTCGAACCAGTCGCCGCCGACCCGGCCGAGCAGCGTGCCCGGCAGGTAGCGGGTGGCGATGTCGCAGCCGGCCAGGCGCGCGGGGATGTGCGGGAGCATGCTGTCCTGGAGCGTCTCGGCGACGTTCTCCTGGTGGGTGTACATGCGCGCGTTGTCGAGTACGAGGCCCGCGCGGGCGGCGAGTTCGGCGCCGGTGACGCGGTCCATGTCGTTGAAGACGGGCCGCTCCGGGTGCCGGAGCAGGATCATGAAGCCGAGGACGACGGTGCGTGCCTTCAGCGGCACCAGCAGCATCGAGCGGCCCGTGATGAGCGGCCGGATGTCCCGCTTCTCGAACTGGGAGGCGATGGCGTGGCCCATCTCCTCGGTGATGCGGGGCACCAGGACGGGCTCGCCGGTGGTCATGCACTGGAAGAAGGGGGTGTGCGCCGGGAAGGGCATGGCCTCGCCGACCGGTACGACGTCGTCCCAGCGGCCGGGTTCGTCGGTGTGTTCCAGGGCGACCCGGTGCCACATCGTCGTCGTGTCGGGCACGCCGTCGGGGAAGCCCTCCCCGGCGACGACCTGTTCCCGCAGATAGGTGCCGGCGACGTCGGTGAAGCGCGGGACGACCGCCCGGCTCACCTCGACGATGGTCCGGGAGAGGTCCAGCGAGGTGCCGATCGCGCCGCTGACCTCGTTGAGGAACTCCAGGCGTTCGCGGACCGCGGCGTACTCCAGGTCCTCGGCCTCGTCCCGCAGCTCGTCCGGCACCGGTTCGCCGGCCGCCAGTGCCCGCGCGGCCCGTTCGCGGCGTGCCCGGCGCTCGGCCCGCCGGGGCACGCCCCAGTCGGGGGTGACGGGCACCCGGTCGTGCCGGCTGAACTCCAGGACGGGGTAGCCCAGTTCGAGGACCTGCGCGACGATGCGGGCACTCTCCCCGACGCTCATGCTGGGCAGGATCTCGGGGAGCCGGCGGGCGAGTTCGTCGGCGCCGGGGAAGTCGGTGTGCAGGGCGAACGCGGGGGCGATCCGCTCGACGACGGCCGGCCCGGCGCTGTCGTCGGTCCCGTCGGCGTAGTCCCGCCGCAGTCCGTCCGCGTCGGCGGCCAGCACGAGCAGCCGCTCCGGACCGGGGCCCACCAGGGGGTAGGCCCACCACAGCACGTCGACGCGGTCGTCGGCCCGCACGGTCAGCCGGGCACGGCCCGCGGCGGGATAGGACAGCCGCCCGTCGAGGGAGGACTCCAGACCGGGCCCCGGGCCGTCGTGGGCCGTGTACGAACGGTAGGAGTCGTTGTGCCCGGCGCCGTCCGGTTCCGCGTCCTCGGGGAGCACGCCCGAGACGGGCAGCAGATCGGGGGCGGGCCGTCCGATCGCCTCTTCCTTGGACAGGGCGAACAGCCGCCGCGCGCCACGGCTCCAGTGGGAGACCAGTCCGTCGCGGTCCACCACGACGACGGCCAGCGGGACACGGCCCGTCACGGGGTCGGCCGGCACGGTGTCGGGTCCGGCACGGTGGCCGGGAGGTGCGTCCCGCTCGGTGCCATGGTCCATGGCGTCAGGCCCTCTCTGCCCACGGCTCCGCAAGATCTGTGTCGCCGTCACCACCGTACGGGGGTGGCCGGTGACCATGTGCGGCAACGGGGGAATTGGTGGCACGCGAACACACCGGCGCGC
Source organism: Streptomyces violaceoruber (assembly GCF_033406955.1). Classification (NCBI taxonomy): domain Bacteria; kingdom Bacillati; phylum Actinomycetota; class Actinomycetes; order Kitasatosporales; family Streptomycetaceae; genus Streptomyces; species Streptomyces violaceoruber. Next base: position 1,317,792 of record NZ_CP137734.1, read on the forward strand.
GCCCGCGCGCCGGTGTCGCCGCTCTCAGTCCTCGTGGCCGAGCTGCAGGTCGCGCTCCGTCCGGCCGCCGCCGGCCACCTGGAGCACGGTCGCGACCGGCGGGTAGCCGGCGGCGATGACGGTGTACTCGCCGGACGACAGGTCCACGAACCGGAACGTGCCGTCCGGGCCGGTGGTGAGGGTGTCCACCACGTTGCCCGCGGCGTCGAGCAGCGTCACGCGCGCGTCCTCCACGGCCCGCCCGCCACTGGCCCGCACGGTGCCGCGCAGCACGGCGCCGCCGGCCAGCTCGACGTCCTGGCGGGTCTCCCGGGCGGCCTGGACGCTGACCGGCAGCGCGGCCGGGCGGAAGGCGGGGGCACTGGCGGCGAGCGTGTACTCGCCGGCCACCAGTTCCGTGATGACGTAGCCGCCCTCGCGGCCGCTGCGGGTGGTGGCGACGACCTCGCCGTGGACGTTGGTGAGGGTGACGGTCGCGTCGCGTACGGGGCTTCCGTCGGCGGTCACGACGCTGCCCGCGAGGCGGCCGGCGCCGCCGAGGACCACGTCGAGTTCCACCGGGCGTTCGCCGACCGTCACGGAGACCGCCTGCGGCTGGTGGCCGCCGGCCGCGGCGATCAGGACGTACGCCCCGGAGCCGGGCGTGGCCAGCGCGTACCGTCCGTCGTCGCCGCTGGCACCCCGGCCGATCTGCTGTCCGCCGACGTCGATGAGGGTGAGCGCCGCGCGGGGCACGACGGTGCCGTCGGGGTGCTGCACCGTGCCGCAGACGGGGATGCCGCCGGCGTAGGGCGAACGGGCAGGCGGGACCTGGGCGGCCGGCTGTGGCTGCGGGGCGTGCGGGGCGGTCTCCGGGTCGGTGACGGGGGCGTTGTGGGACACCAGGGGTTTCTCCTTGAGGAAGAGGGCGATGAGGAGCCCGAGGACGAGGACCGGCACCAGGTAGAGGAAGATCCGCGGCATGGCGTCGGCGTACGCCCCGATGTAGGCGTCGCGCAGCGCCGGGGGCAGGGAGTGGACGAGCTGGGGGGTGATGGCCTCGGCGTCCGGGAGGCCGACTCCGGCTTCGGCGGGGATCCGGTCGGCCAGGGCGTCGGTGAGCCGGCCCGCGAAGAGGGTGCCGAAGACGGCCGCGCCGACGCTGCCGCCGATCTGCCGGAAGTAGTTGTTGGCGCTGGTGGCGGTGCCGAGGTCGGTGGGGCGCACCGAGTTCTGGACGGCGAGGACCAGGACGGGCATCACCAGGCCGATCCCGGCGCCGAGGACGGCCATCCAGATGCTGTAGTGCAGCCGGGACGTGTCGGCGTCGAGTCGGGAGAGCAGCCACATGCCGACGACGGACAGCGCGCTGCCGAGGATCGGGTGGATCCGGTAGTGACCGGTACGGCTGATGAGCTGTCCGGAGATGATCGAGGCACCGACGACGCCGCCCATCATCGGCAGCATCAGCAGGCCGGACTCGGTGGCGCTGGCGCCGTCGACCATCTGGAGGAAGGTCGGCAGGTAGCTGGCGGCGCCGAACAGGGCGACGCCGACGACGAGGCCGACCAGGGCGGTGACGTTGAAGATGGAGTCCCGGAACAGGCGCAGCGGGATCAGGGGTTCGGGCGCGAAGTGCTCGGCGACCAGGAAGAGCAGGGTGGCCGCGACCGCTCCGGCGGCGAGGCCGAGGATGACCCGCGAGCCCCATGCGTACTCGGTGCCGCCCCAGCTGGTGAGCAGCACCAGGCAGGTGGAGGCGGCGGCGAGCAGCAGGGCGCCGAGGATGTCGAGGCGCGGCTTGACCCGCGGCCTGGGCAACTTGAGGACGACGGCGACGACGGCCATAGTGACCAGGCCGAAGGGCACGTTGATGTAGAAGCACCAGCGCCAGGAGAGGTGGTCGGTGAAGTAGCCGCCCAGGAGCGGCCCGGCGACCGAGGCGAGTCCGAAGGAGGCGCCGATCAGGCCCATGTACCGGGCGCGTTCGCGGGGCGGCACGATGTCCGCGATGATCGCCTGGACGCCGATCATCAGGCCGCCCGCGCCGACGCCCTGCACCGCGCGGAAGGCGATCAGCTGGTCCATGGTCTGCGCGCGTCCGGCGAGCGCGGAGCCGACGACGAAGACCAGGATGGCGAACTGGAAGACGCCCTTGCGGCCGAAGAGGTCGCCGAGCTTGCCGTAGATGGGCAGTCCGACCGTCGAGGTGAGCAGGTACGCGGTGATCGCCCAGGACATCTTGTCCAGACCGTGCAGCTCACCGACGATCTTGGGCAGCGCCGTGGCGACGATCATCTGCTCCAGGGCCGCGAGCAGCAGCGCCAGCATCAGCCCGACGAAGACCAGCCGCACCCGGCGCGGGCTCAGCCCCGCGTCCCGCTCCCCGTCCGGCCCGGGAACGGGAGGCCCAGGAGGTGCCTGGGCCGCGACGACCGGTTCGTCCTGTACGGGATCCCTTACCGGGTCCTGCACCAGAGTGATCCCGCCCACGTACCGCTCCCCTCATCACACCTGCTCACATTTGCCGCCTGAGGCGACAACTGCGAACAAGTGCGACGAGTTACGGACGTACGGCGGGTTCGCGCGGAGATCACTCGAACCGGTGAGGCGGCCAACAGCCGCCCCGTGTCTGCCCTTTGGCTACTTCTCGACCTCGGCGGCGAGCTTGGCGAGCAGGGCGTCGTAGATCCGGGCGAGACCCTTGGGGGCGAAGGTCTTCTCGAAGAAGCCGCCGACGCCGCCCGCGCCCTGCCAGGTGGTGAGCACGACGACCCGGGACTTGCCCTCGCCCGCCGGGGTGACCCGCCAGGTGGTGACCATGGAGGAGTTGCGGTCCTTCTCGACCAGTTCGCCGTCGGTCGGCTCGGTGACCTCCAGCAGGCAGTCGCGGACGCGCTTGCTGGTGGCCTGGAGCTTCCAGTGCACGAGGGTGCCCTCGCCGTCGCCGCCCTCCCGGACCTCGTACTCGCTGAAGTGCTCGGGCAGCAGCTTCTCGCGGGTGCCGCTGTAGTCGGCGAGGGTGTCGAACACCGTCTCCGCGTCCGCTGCGACGATCCGCTCCGTCGTCGCCTCGACCTGCGCCATCGGGTTCCTCCAGGGCCTGGTTCTCGGGGTCGGGGCAAGCCAACCACCCCGCCGCCCGGCCACCAAATCGGGGGGCGCGAAGCGGCCCCGCGCGACTCGTCCGCGGCTTCGTCCGCACGGCTCGCCGGCACGGCCCATCCGCACGACTTCCCCGCACGTCTCGTCCGCACGTCTCGTCCGCACGATCAAGGGAACAAGTGTTCTATTGTGTCGGCAGTGCTACCGAGGAGGCCTCAAATGCGCTGGGAGAACCTCACGGACTCCGACCACGCCCGGGCGGCGGACACCGCGCTGTTCGGCGCGGACGCCGTCGTCACCCGCACGTTCGACACGCCCGAGTTCAGAGGCATCACCTTCCACGAGGTGCGGGCCCGCTCGATCCTGAACCGGGTGCCGGGGGCCTCGCGCATGCCGTTCGAGTGGACGGTGAACCCGTACCGGGGCTGCACCCACGCGTGCGTGTACTGCTTCGCGCGCAAGACCCACAGCTACCTGGACCTCGACACGGGGCTCGGCTTCGACTCCCAGATCGTCGTCAAGGTGAACGCGCCCGAGGTGCTGCGCCGCCAGCTGGCCTCGCGCCGCTGGCAGGGCGAACACGTCGCGATGGGCACCAACGTCGACTGCTACCAGCGCGCGGAGGGCCGCTACCGGTTGATGCCGGGCATCATCGAGGCCCTCACCGAGCGGGCGAACCCGTTCTCCATCCTCACCAAGGGCACGCTGATCCTGCGCGACCTGGACCTGCTGACGCGGGCGGCGCGGGTGACGGAGGTGGGCATCTCGGTCTCGGTCGGCTTCACCGACGCGGAGCTGTGGCGCACCGTGGAGCCGGGCACCCCGGCCCCGGAGCGCCGGCTCGAGGTCGTCCGGGCCCTCGGCGAGCGCGGCATCGGCTGCGGAGTGCTGATGGCACCGGTCATCCCCTTCCTCGGCGACGAACCGGCCCAGCTCAGGGCCACCGTGCGGGCCATCGCCGCCGCCGGTGCCACCTCGGTCACACCCCTGGTGCTGCACCTGCGTCCGGGGGCCCGCGAGTGGTTCATGGCCTGGCTCGGCCGGCATCACCCGCACCTGGTCCGCCGGTACGAACGGCTGTACGCGGACGGCGCCTACGCCCCGAAGTGGTACCAGCGCAGGATCACGCGTCAGGTGCACGACCTGGCCCGCGAGTACGGCATCGGTCCCGCGCGCGCGGGCATGCCGCGAAGGGTCGCGGAGCCGGAGCACTCGCGCCCGGCCGAACCCGCGCCCCCGGAGCCGGTGCAGCTTTCCCTCATCTGACTCGTCCGACAGCCTTGGAGTGCGCGCTCCGGTCGACGAAGCCGACCCCGCCCCGAAGCGAAAGGGATCCTCCATGACCTACGGCTGCATCGCCTCGATGAAGACCCGGCCCGGCTTCCGCGAGGAGGTGGTCTCCCTTCTCCTGAGCGCCGCCGACGGCCTGCGGGACGCCGGCTGCGAGCTGTATCTCGTGGGCCTGTCCGAAAACGACGAGACGACGATCTGGGTGACCGAGGTGTGGCGGACCAGGGAAGATCACGACGCCTCGCTGGAACTGCCCGCGGCGAAGGACGCGATCGGGCGGGCCATGCCCATGCTGACAGGGGAGTTCACCAAGCAGGAGATGTCGGTCGCGGGCGGGCTCGGGCTCTGACGGCACCGTGAGCCCGCCCGGAGCGGCCGGGTAAGAGCATTGGAGGGCATCTTCCGACCCAATCGGGTCAAGTATCGACAGGTCTCGTTCTTCCGAGGGCGCTCCCCGGGACGATCCGGCGAGGACCGCGACCCACGCGGACCCCTGCCCCGCCGTCCTGGGAGTCCTGGGAGACCGCCATGAGACAACGCGCAGCCGTGCTGTGCGGCGCCGCCGTCATCGCCGCCGGGACCGTCACCGCCGTACCCGCCGACGCGAGCGCGCCACGGCCCGCGCACCCCGCGCCCGTGGCGCCCGCGGCGGGCCTGCACTGGGAGAAGTGCGCCACGGAGGACTACCCGACGCTCCAGTGCGCGTCCCTGGAGGTGCCGCTCGACCACGCGCGTCCGCGCGGCCGGCAGATCACGCTGGCGCTGTCCCGCGTCCCGCACACCGCCGGGACATACCAAGGCCCCTTGCTGGTGAACCCCGGCGGGCCCGGAGGCAGCGGGCTGACGCTCGCCGGGTTCGTGGCGTCGTCGCTGCCCGCGAAGGTGGCCGCCCAGTACGACGTCATCGGCTTCGACCCGCGCGGCGTGGGCAGGAGCACTCCCGCGCTGGACTGCCTGCCGGGCCACTTCGACCCGGTGCGCCCCGACTCGCTGCCGGACACGCCGGACGTCGAGCAGGCCAACCTCGCCCGTGCGAAGTCCTTCGCCGACGCCTGCGGCGAGAAGTACGCGGACGTGCTGCCGTACATCGACACGGTCGACGCGGCGCGGGACGTCGACGCGATCCGCGCGGCGCTCGGCGCGGAGAAGCTCAACTACTTCGGCTACTCGTACGGCACCTATCTGGGCGCCGTGTACGCCAAGCTCCATCCCGACCGGGTGCGACGGCTGGTCCTGGACTCCGTCGTCGGGCCGGACGACGTCTGGTACGACGCCAACCTCAACCAGGACCTCGCCTTCAACGACCGCCACCGGGCGTTCCTGGCCTGGATCGCCGAGCACGACGCGGCCTACGGTCTGGGCAGCGACCCCGAGCGGGTCGAGGCCGCCTGGTACGCCATGCGGACGGCCCTGGCCAAGCGGCCGGCCGGCGGGAAGGTCGGCGCCTCCGAGCTGGAGGACACCTACATGCCGGGCGGGTACTACAACGGCTACTGGCCCTACCTGGCCGAGGCGTTCGCCGCCTACGCCAAGGACGAGGACACCGGCCCGCTGGTCGAGGCGTACGAGAACTTCGGCGCCCTGGACGCCTCCGGGGACAACGGCTACAGCGTCTACACCGCGGTGCAGTGCCGCGACGCCGCCTGGCCGCGGGACTGGGACGAGTGGCGGGACGACAGCTGGGACCTGTACGAGAAGGCACCCTTCATGGTGTGGAACAACGCCTGGTACAACGCGCCGTGCGCGTTCTGGCCCACGGGGTCCGGGCAGCCGGTGGACGTCGCCAACGGCGAGCTGCCCCCGGTCCTGCTGTTCCAGGCGACCGGCGACGCGGCCACGCCGTACGAGGGCGGCGTCGCCGCGCACCGGCTGCTGCGCGACTCCGCTCTCGTCGTCGAGGAGGGCGGCGGGAACCACGGCATCACGCTGAGCGGGAACGACTGCCTGGACGAGCACCTGGCCGCCTACCTGACCGACGGAACGGTGCCGCGCGGCGGCGGTGGCGAGGCGGACGCGGTGTGCCAGGCGCTGCCGGACCCGAAGCCGCTGGAGTCCAAGGCGGCTTCCACGTCCTCGCGGGGTTCGACCCTGCACGGACTGCTCGGCTTCCGCCGCTAGCCGTCCCGTTGCCGCACGCCGCACCCCGTCGGCGGCGTTGTCGGTGGCGTGGTCCACGATGGACGCATGAGTGAACTGACCAGGATCCCGGCCCCCGAGGGCGTCGCGCCCGCCGCTCAGTACACCCATGTCGTCCTCGGCACCGGGCGCTTCGTGGCCGTCTCGGGGCAGCTCGCCCTGGACGAGGACGGCAAGGTGGTCGGCGAGGGCGACCCCGCGGCCCAGGCCCGCCAGGTCTTCGAGAACCTGCGCCGGTGCCTGGACTCGGCCGGAGCGGCCTTCGACGACGTGGTGAAGCTGACCTTCTTCGTCACGGACATGGCCCACATGGGCGCGATCCGCGCCGCCCGCGCCGAGCACATACCCGACGACCGGCTGCCGGCCGCCTCCGCGGTGCAGGTGGCCGCGCTGGTCCGGCCGGAGTTCCTCATGGAGATCGAGGCGTTCGCGGTCGTGGCGCCGTGAGCGGTCCGCAGGCGCGCGTGCGGGTGCGGGAGATGACCCTCGCGGACTGCGACCGGGTCTCCCTGATCCGGGTCCGGGGCTGGCAGAGCGCCTATCGGGGCCTGATGCCGCAGCCGTACCTCGACGCGATGGACCCCGCCGCCGACGCCGAGCGCCGCCGCTCCCTGTTCGCCCGGCCCCCGGAGGGCTTGGTGAACCTGGTCGCCGAGGACGAGGGCGGCGAGGTCGTCGGCTGGGCCTGTCACGGTCCCTACCGGGACGGCGAGGCACGCACCGCGGACGCCGAGCTGTACGCCCTCTACGTCGACGCCGCACGGTTCGGCGCGGGCATCGGCCGCGCCCTGGCCGGGGAGTCGGTACGCCGGTGCCGGGCCGCCGGGCACGCGCGCATGCTCCTGTGGGTGCTCAAGGGCAACGTCCGCGCCCGGCGCTTCTACGATCGGGCGGGGTTTCGCCCCGACGGAGCCGAGGAGCCCTTCGAGGTCGACGGCGTCGCGGTGCCCGAGGTGCGGTACGCCCGGCCGTTGCAGGGCTGACCGGGCGTCACCACGGGGACCGGCACCGGCCGGTGCCTCACCGCTGCCCCGGGATGCGTGCCAGGGCCCGCACCGCCGCCTGCGCCAGCGCCGGGTGGGCGAGCGCGTCGTTCAGGACGGGACCGGCGCGGTCGTCGCCGAGGGCACCGAGTCCCTCGACGCAGGCGAGCGCGACGCGCCGGTAGGGATCGTGCGGGCGCAGCCGCCGCTCCAGGGTGGTGATCAGCGCGGGTACCGCCTCGGGGGCCCGCAGCTCGACCAGCAGCCGTACCGGGTGCAGGGCGTAGGCGACCCGCAGTTCGTTGGTGGCGAGGGCCGCGGCCGCGCGGGCGGTCCGCGGGTCGCCCAGGCGCGCCAGGGCGTGCGCGGCCGAGGCGCAGCGGGGCGGGTCGCGGTGGTTCAGCAGGAGTACGAGCGACTCGAAGGCCCGCCGGTCCCCCGCCACCCCCAGCCGGAACGCGGCCAGTTCCCTGGCCCACAGCGGGTGTCCGGGCTCGGTGAGCACGGCGGCCAGCTCGTCCTGGTCCCCGGTCGCCACGAGCCGGTCGTACACCGCCGCGGCCTCCGGAACACCCGACGCCGCCGACTCGGCCCGTAAACGCTCCGTGAGCGCTCGCAACTCTTCGTCCATGACACCGAGGTTAGGGGCGTCACACCCCGTCTGGGACGTACATCACGAACGTCGAGGGCTGGCGCGCTCGTTACCCGCGGGTTAACCTCAGACGAGCGGGTCACCCACCCGCAGCAACTCCTCACGGTGGTCTGGTGACGCAACCACCGGGAGGACAGTCGGTCCGGTACCTCGGGTACCGCATCAGGACCCGGCCTCGGGACAGGGCCGGTCACAGGCCGCCGGGCGGGCGTGTGCACGCCCCCAGGACGGCACCGGGCGTGTGCGCGAGTCGGCCCGGCAACACCCGCACTCCCTTCCTTCTCCTTCTCACGCACCCGGTGCGCCCACGGCGTACCCGGGGCGCGTTCCCGTCGTCACCCCTCATTCCTGGAGTCCCGCGATGGCCACTCCCCTGTCCGACACCCCTCTGTCCCCGCTCCGCACCGTCGCCGTCGTCGGCCTCGGCACCATGGGCACCGGCATCGCCGAGATCCTGGCCGGGGCCGGCCGCGAGGTCGTCGGCATCGACGTCAGCGAGGCGCAGGCCGTCAAGGCGGTCGCCGCGCTGGAGTCCTCCACCGCCCGTGCCGTCGAGCGCGGCCGGCTGACCGAGGAGGAGCGCGCCGCCGCCCTGGGCCGCGTCCGCACCTCCACCGACCTGCGGGCGGCCGCCGGCGCCGACCTGGTGATCGAGGTGGTCCCGGAGTCGTACGAGATCAAGCAGCGGGTCTTGAGGGAGCTGGACGGGATCGTGCGTCCGGAGGCGATCCTGGCGACCGGCACCAACGCGCTGTCCGTCACGCGGCTGGCCGCCGACTCGGCCCGCCCGGAGCGGGTGCTCGGCCTGCACTTCTTCAACCCGGCACCGGCCATGAAGCTGGTCGAGGTCGTCTCCTCGGTGCTGACCGCGCCCGCCGCCGTCACGGCCGTCACCGACCTCGCCCTGGACCTCGGCAAGGAGCCGGTCGCGGTCGGGGACCGGCCCGGGTTCGTCGCGGACGGGCTGCTGTTCGGCTACCTCAACCAGGCCGCCGCGATGTACGAGGCGAACTACGCCTCCCGCGAGGACATCGACGCCGCGATGCGGCTCGGCTGCGGCCTGCCGATGGGACCGCTGGCCCTGCTCGACCTGGTGGGCGTGGACACCGCGCGCACGGTCCTGGAGGCCATGTACGCCGCCTCCCGCGACCGGCTGCACGCCCCCGCGCCGATCCTCAGGCAGCTCAGCGAGGCGGGCCTGACGGGGCGCAAGGCGGGGCGCGGCTTCTACACCTACGAGGCGCCCGGCAGCGCGGTCGTGGTGCCGGACGCGCTGACCCCGGCCAGGGGCGGCAACGCGGTCGCCGGACGGCCGGTGCGCGCGGTGGGCGTGGCCGGTTCGGGCACCATGGCGTCCGGCATCGCGGAGGTGTTCGCCAAGGCCGGGTACGCGGTGGTGCTGGCCGCCCGCAGCGCGGAGAAGGCGCAGACGGCCAAGGCCCGGATCGGGAAGTCCCTGTCCCGGTCGGTGGACAAGGGACGCATGACCGCGGAGGCGGCCGCGCGGACGCTGGAGCTGATCACGCCGACGGGCACGTACGACGACTTCGCCGACGTCGACCTGGCCGTGGAGGCCGTCGCCGAGGACCTGGAGGTGAAGCGGCAGCTGTTCGGCACGCTGGACAAGGTCTGCAAGCCCGGCGCGGTGCTGGCCACCACCACGTCCTCGCTGCCGGTCGTCGCCTGCGCCCGCGCCACCTCGCGCCCGCAGGACGTGATCGGGATGCACTTCTTCAACCCGGCCCCGGCGATGAAGCTGGTCGAGGTGGTCCGCACGGTGCTGACCGCCGACGACGTGCACGCCACGGTGCACGAGGTCTGCGCCAAGGTGCGCAAGCACGCCGTGGACTGCGGCGACCGGGCCGGGTTCATCGTGAACGCGCTGCTGTTCCCGTACCTCAACAACGCGGTCAAGATGGTGCAGGAGCACTACGCGACCCTCGACGACATCGACGCGGCGATGAAGCTGGGCGGCGGTTACCCGATGGGCCCGTTCGAGCTGCTCGACGTGGTCGGACTCGACGTGTCGCTCGCCATCGAGAAGGTGCTGCACCGGGAGTTCCGCGACCCGGGCCTCGCGCCGGCGCCGCTGCTCGAGCACCTGGTGGCCGCGGGCTGCCTCGGCCGCAAGACGGGCCGCGGTTTCCGCGAGCATGCCCGCCGCTGAGCCGTCGGGCGACTGGCCGCGGTCCGAGGAGGACTGGGGCGGACTGCTCGATCCGGCCGGGTCTCCCCCGCCCCACGCGGGCGGGGGGATCCCCGGTCACGCGCATGATTGCGCCCGCATGCAGTACGTTCGGGTCATGTCCCAGCCCGCCAAGTCCTCACGTACCTCAGCCACGCCCGACGCGCCGGAGAGCGCGGCCGGCAGCCGAGCCGCCGCCCAGCGGCTCAAAATGCGCCGGGAGCTGGCGGCGGCGGCGATGGAGCTGTTCGCGACCAAGGGGTACGAGGCGACCACCGTCGACGAGATCGCGGCCCAGGCCGGGGTGGCCCGCCGCACCTTCTTCCGCCACTTCCGCTCCAAGGAAGAGGCGATCTTCCCGGACCACGACGACACCCTGGTGCGGGCCGAGGCGGTGCTCAACGCGGCGCCCGCGCACGAGCATCCGCTCGACACGGTGTGCCGCGGCATCAAGGAAGTCATGAAGATGTACGCGGCCCGGCCGGAGATCTCGGTGGCCCGCTACAAGCTGACGCGCGAGGTGCCCACCCTGCGCGAGGCGGAGATCGCGTCGGTGGCCCGATACGAGCGGCTGTTCACCCGCTATCTGCTCGGCCACTTCGACGAGCACGCGCACGACGACGACGCCAACGACGACCCGCTGCTCGCGGAGGTCGCGGCGTCCGCCGTGGTCACCGCGCACAACCACGTGCTGCGGCGCTGGCTGCGGGCCGACGGACAGGGCGACGTCGAGGCCGAGCTGGACCACGCCTTCGCGATCGTGCGCAGGACCTTCGGCACGGGCATCGGGGCGGGCCGCAGCACGGCCTCCACCGCCCGCCCCGCCGTCTCCTCCTCGGCCTCCGTGCAGGGCGAGGTGCTCGTGACGGTGGCGCGCACCGACGCGCCGCTGCACGAGGTCATGCGCACCATCGAACAGGCGCTCAAGGAGCGCTGACCGTCCCCCACCGCACCGTTCGACTCTGTGACGACGGCCACCCACCGGGTGGCCGTTTTTGCATGTCGGCGTCCGTTTTTCCCCTTCGGCGGGAGATGATTCGATCGATCATCGCTCATCTGTCACGTAAAGATTTCATCTGAGAAGAGTTTCTGGCACTCAGTGCCTTGCGGGGTGACACGCGGTGTCATACGTTGAAGGTGTTCGGGCTGTCCCCGCACCTCATCCCCTGCGCGTCCGAACGCCTGCGTCACAGGCACACACCCTCACCTCAGCAGCACCGACGTAACCCTCAGCGCCCCTCCCTCAGGGCGCTCACCGCCGGAGGCAACACCGTGACCGTGAAGGACATCCTGGACGCGATCCAGTCGCCCGACTCCACGCCGGCCGACATCGCCGCACTGCCGCTCCCCGAGTCGTACCGCGCGATCACCGTGCACAAGGACGAGACCGAGATGTTCGCGGGCCTCGAGACCCGCGACAAGGACCCCCGCAAGTCGATCCACCTGGACGACGTGCCGGTGCCCGAGCTGGGCCCCGGCGAGGCCCTGGTGGCCGTCATGGCCTCCTCGGTCAACTACAACTCGGTGTGGACCTCGATCTTCGAGCCGCTGTCCACCTTCGGGTTCCTGGAGCGCTACGGCCGGGTCAGCGACCTCGCCAAGCGGCACGACCTGCCGTACCACGTCATCGGCTCCGACCTCGCCGGTGTCGTCCTGCGCACCGGTCCGGGCGTCAACGCCTGGCAGGCGGGCGACGAGGTCGTCGCGCACTGCCTCTCCGTCGAGCTGGAGTCCTCCGACGGCCACAACGACACGATGCTCGACCCCGAGCAGCGCATCTGGGGCTTCGAGACCAACTTCGGCGGCCTCGCGGAGATCGCGCTGGTCAAGTCCAACCAGCTGATGCCGAAGCCGGACCACCTGAGCTGGGAGGAGGCCGCCGCTCCCGGCCTGGTCAACTCCACCGCGTACCGCCAGCTCGTCTCCCGCAACGGCGCCGGCATGAAGCAGGGCGACAACGTGCTCATCTGGGGCGCGAGCGGCGGACTCGGCTCGTACGCCACCCAGTTCGCCCTCGCCGGCGGCGCCAACCCGATCTGCGTCGTCTCCTCGCCGCAGAAGGCGGAGATCTGCCGCGCGATGGGCGCCGAGGCGATCATCGACCGCAACGCCGAGGGCTACCGGTTCTGGAAGGACGAGAACACCCAGGACCCGAAGGAGTGGAAGCGCTTCGGCAAGCGCATCCGCGAACTGACCGGCGGCGAGGACATCGACATCGTCTTCGAGCACCCCGGCCGCGAGACCTTCGGCGCCTCCGTCTTCGTCACCCGCAAGGGCGGCACCATCACCACCTGCGCCTCGACCTCGGGCTACATGCACGAGTACGACAACCGCTACCTGTGGATGTCCCTGAAGCGCATCATCGGCTCGCACTTCGCCAACTACCGCGAGGCCTGGGAGGCCAACCGCCTCATCGCCAAGGGCAGGATCCACCCCACGCTCTCCAAGGTGTACTCCCTCGAGGACACCGGCCAGGCCGCCTACGACGTCCACCGCAACCTCCACCAGGGCAAGGTCGGCGTGCTGTGCCTGGCGCCCGAGGAGGGCGCGGGCGTGCGCGACCGGGAGAAGCGCGCGCAGCACCTCGACGCCATCAACCGCTTCCGGAACATCTGAGGACGGCGGAGGCCACACATGACTGAGCGTCACAAGGACCGGCCGTGGCTCATGCGCACCTACGCCGGTCACTCCACGGCCGAGGCGTCCAACGAGCTGTACCGGCGCAACCTCGCCAAGGGCCAGACGGGTCTGTCGGTCGCCTTCGACCTGCCGACCCAGACCGGCTACGACTCCGACCACGTCCTCGCCCGCGGCGAGGTCGGCCGGGTCGGCGTGCCGGTCGCGCACCTCGGTGACATGCGCCGGCTGTTCCAGGACATCCCGCTGGAGCAGATGAACACCTCGATGACCATCAACGCCACGGCCATGTGGCTGCTGGCGCTCTACCAGGTCGTCGCGGAGGAGCAGGGCGCGGACCTCACCAAGCTCCAGGGCACGACCCAGAACGACATCGTCAAGGAGTACCTGTCCCGGGGGACGCACGTCTTCCCGCCGGGACCGTCGCTCCGCCTGACGACGGACATGATCGCGTACACGGTGTCCCACCTGCCCAAGTGGAACCCGATCAACATCTGCAGCTACCACCTGCAAGAGGCGGGCGCCACGCCGGTGCAGGAGATCGCGTACGCGATGTCCACCGCGATCGCCGTGCTCGACGCGGTGCGGGACAGCGGCCAGGTGCCGCAGGAGCGCATGGGCGACGTGGTCGGCCGCATCTCCTTCTTCGTGAACGCGGGCGTCCGCTTCGTCGAGGAGATGTGCAAGATGCGCGCCTTCGGCCGCATCTGGGACCGCGTCACCCGCGAGCGCTACGGCATCGAGAACCCCAAGCACCGCCGCTTCCGCTACGGCGTCCAGGTCAACTCCCTGGGCCTGACCGAGGCGCAGCCGGAGAACAACGTGCAGCGGATCGTGCTGGAGATGCTGGCGGTCACCCTCTCCAAGGACGCACGCGCGCGTGCCGTGCAGCTGCCGGCCTGGAACGAGGCGCTGGGCCTGCCCCGGCCCTGGGACCAGCAGTGGTCGCTGCGCATCCAGCAGGTGCTGGCGCACGAGAGCGACCTGCTGGAGTACGAGGACCTCTTCGAGGGCTCGAAGGTGGTCGAGGCGAAGGTCGACGAGCTGGTCGAGGCGGCCTTCGCGGAGATCGAACGCATCCAGGAGATGGGCGGCGCGATGGCCGCCGTCGAGTCCGGCTACCTCAAGTCCCAGCTGGTGGCCTCGCACGCCGAGCGCCGGGCCCGGATCGAGTCCGGCGAGGAGAAGATCATCGGTGTCAACGCCTTCGAGGGCACCGAGCCCAACCCGCTGACCGCCGACCTGGACACCGCGATCCAGACGGTCGACCCGGCGGTGGAGGCCCGTGTCATCGCCTCGCTGCACAACTGGCGGGACACGCGGTACCAACCGCCCTTCAACCACCCGCGCCCCTGCAAGGCGCTGGAGAAGCTGAAGGAGGCGGCACGCGGCACCGGCAACCTCATGGAGGCCACCCTGGAGTGCGCCCGCGCCGGTGCCACGACCGGCGAGTGGGCCGGGGCGCTGCGCGAGGTCTTCGGCGAGTTCCGGGCGCCGACCGGCGTGTCCTCGGCGCCGGTCGCGGTCACCGCGGAGGAGGGTTCGGCCCTGTCTCAGGTGCGCCGCAAGGTGGAGCTGACGGCCAAGGAGATGGAGGTCGGCAAGCTCCGCTTCCTGGTCGGCAAGCCCGGCCTGGACGGCCACTCCAACGGCGCCGAGCAGATCGCCGTGCGCGCCCGCGACGCCGGCTTCGAGGTGGTCTACCAGGGCATCCGGCTCACCCCGGAGCAGATCGTGGACGCCGCCCTCGCGGAGGACGTGCACGCGGTGGGCCTGTCCATCCTGTCCGGCTCGCACGCCCAACTGGTGCCGGACGTACTCGAACGGCTCCGTGTGGCCGGTGCCACAGACATCCCGGTGATCGCCGGTGGCATCATCCCGAACGGTGACGCCGAGGACCTGCGGGCCGCGGGAGTGGCCGCGGTCTTCACCCCGAAGGACTTCGACATCACCGGCATCATCGGCCGGATCGTCGACGAGATCCGGTACGCGAACAAGCTCGACCCCCTGGAGGTCCCCGCATGACCACGGTCAACCGCCCGCCCGTCTCCCACCACCACCCTCAGACGGCGTCCCTGCGGGACGGCACCTCTCGCCTTCGCCCCCGGCGTTCCTGCCTGGCGGTCCCGGGAAGCAACCCCCGCTTCCTGGAGAAGGCCCAGGGCCTCCCCGCCGACCAGGTCTTCCTCGACCTGGAGGACGCCTGCGCGCCGCTCGCCAAGCCGGAGGCGCGGCACACCATCGTCAAGTTCCTCAACGAGGGCGACTGGACCGGCAAGACCCGCGTCGTGCGCGTCAACGACTGGACGACCGAGTGGACGTACCGGGACGTCGTGACGGTGGTGGAGGGCGCCGGCCCGAACCTGGACTGCATCATGCTCCCCAAGGTCCAGGACGCCCAGCAGGTCGTCGCCCTCGACCTCCTCCTGACCCAGATCGAGAAGACGATGGGCTTCGAGGTCGGCCGGATCGGCATCGAGGCGCAGATCGAGAACGCGCAGGGTCTCAACAACGTCAACGAGATCGCCCAGGCGAGCCCGCGCGTGGAGACCATCATCTTCGGCCCGGCCGACTTCATGGCGTCCATCAACATGAAGTCCCTGGTCGTGGGCGAGCAGCCGCCCGGCTACCCGGCCGACGCCTACCACTTCATCCTGATGAAGATCCTGATGGCCGCCCGCGCCAACAACCTCCAGGCGATCGACGGCCCCTACCTCCAGATCCGCAACGTGGACGGCTACCGCGAGGTCGCCCAGCGCGCCGCCGCCCTCGGTTTCGACGGCAAGTGGGTGCTGCACCCGGGCCAGGTCGAGGCGTCCAACGAGATCTTCTCGCCCTCCCAGGAGGACTACGACCACGCCGAGCTGATCCTGGACGCGTACGACTACTACACGTCCGAGGCGGGCGGCAAGAAGGGCTCGGCGATGCTCGGCGACGAGATGATCGACGAGGCCAGCCGCAAGATGGCGCTGGTCGTCTCCGGCAAGGGACGTGCCGCGGGCATGCGGCGTACGTCGAAGTTCGAGATCCCGGAGGGCTGAGGGCGATGCAGTTCGGACGCACCTACGAGGAGTTCGAGGTCGGGGCGACGTACAAGCACTGGCCGGGGAAGACGGTCACGGAGTACGACGACCACCTGTTCTGTCTGCTCACCATGAACCACCACCCGCTCCACATGGACGCCAACTACGCCGAGAAGACGACGGACTTCGGCAAGAACGTGGTGGTCGGCAACTACATCTACTCGCTCCTGCTCGGCATGTCCGTCCCGGACGTGTCCGGCAAGGCGATCGCCAACCTGGAGATCGAGTCGCTCAAGCACGTGGCGCCGACCTTCCACGGGGACACGGTCTACGGCCAGACGACCGTGCTCGACAAGTGGCCCTCCAAGTCGAAGAACGACCGCGGCATCGTCCACGTCGAGACCAAGGGCTACAAGCAGGACGGCACCCTGGTCTGCGTCTTCCGCCGCAAGGTGATGGTGCCGACCGAGACGTACACCAAGGAGCGCGGCGGCGAGCAGCCCGGCCGGCCCGAGCCGAAGGAACAGGGGAAGTAGAGATGAGCCGCCTCGCCCAGACCCACGGCCTCACGGACGTCCAGCGGGAGATCCTCTCCACCGTCCGGGACTTCGTGGACAAGGAGATCATCCCGGTCGCCACCGAGCTGGAGCACCGGGACGAGTACCCGCAGGACATCGTGGACGGGCTGAAGGAACTCGGCCTGTTCGGCCTGATGATTCCCGAGGAGTACGGGGGCCTGGGCGAGTCGCTCCTGACCTACGCCCTGTGCGTGGAGGAGATCGCCCGCGGCTGGATGTCGGTGTCCGGCATCATCAACACGCACTTCATCGTGGCGTACATGCTCAAGCAGCACGGCACGCAGGAGCAGAAGGACCACTTCCTGCCCCGCATGGCCGCCGGGGACATCCGGGGCGCCTTCTCGATGTCCGAGCCGGCGCTGGGCTCCGACGTGTCGGCGATCTCCTCGAAGGCGGTGCGGGACGGCGAGGAGTACGTCCTGAACGGCCAGAAGATGTGGCTGACGAACGGCGGTACGTCGTCGCTGGTGGCCGTACTGGTGAAAAGTGACGAGGGTCACCCGGAGGGCACGGCCCCGCACAAGTCCATGACGACCTTCCTGGTGGAGAAGGAACCCGGTTTCGGCGAGGTCCGGCCGGGCCTGACCATCCCCGGGAAGATCGACAAGATGGGCTACAAGGGTGTCGACACCACCGAGCTCATCATGGACGGCCTGCGCATTCCGGCCAATCGGGTGCTCGGCGGCGTCACCGGCCGAGGTTTTTACCAAATGATGGACGGCGTCGAGGTCGGCCGCGTCAACGTGGCGGCCCGTGGCTGCGGCGTCGCTCAGCGTGCCTTCGAACTCGGCGTCCGGTACGCCCAGCAGCGTCACACTTTCGGCAAGCAGATCGCCCAGCACCAGGCCATCCAGTTCAAGCTCGCGGAGATGGCTACCAAGGTGGAGGCGGCGCATGCGATGATGGTGAACGCTGCGCGCAAAAAGGACTCGGGCGAACGAAACGACCTGGAAGCGGGGATGGCCAAGTACCTCGCCTCCGAGTACTGCAAGGAGGTCGTGGAGGACGCCTTCCGGATCCACGGCGGGTACGGCTTCTCCAAGGAGTACGAGATCGAGCGCCTCTACCGCGAGGCGCCGATGCTGCTCATCGGTGAAGGCACCGCCGAGATCCAGAAAATGATCATCGGCCGCCGACTGCTCGAAGAGTATCGATTCCAGGGTTAGATGTCCGGATACGGGGTGTTTTCTTGGAGAAGAAGGTCACACCCCGTAGGCAGTGTTCGGCCGCCGACTCAGCTTCCTGGCTTACCCAGTTGCGGCGCGGAGCCGCTACGATCGCCGGAAAGCCGCCGTCCCCCGTCATAGCGCGGCATCATCCGCTACGAAGGTCATCCATGCCCCACAGCCAAACCTCTGCACCTCGCGACAGCCTCGCCGGCGTACGCCTCGCGCGCGGAGCCTCGCCGTGGCTTCTGCCGACCGTCGCCACCGCAGCCGTCAGCCTCCTGCGGGCCCGCCGTTCCGGCACCGCCAAGGCCGTCGCCGTCCCCGCCACCGCGCTCGCGGCGGGGATGCTGTGGTTCTTCCGCGACCCCGAGCGCGAGATCACCCAGGGCCGGGTCGTCTCGCCCGCCGACGGTGTGGTGCAGAGCATCATGCCGTGGAAGGACGGTCGCACCCGCGTCGCGATCTTCATGAGCCCGCTCAACGTCCACGTCAACCGCGCCCCGCTGGCGGGCACGGTGACGTCGGTCGAGCACGTGCCGGGCGGCTTCGTTCCCGCTTTCAACAAGGAGAGCGAGAACAACGAGCGCGTCGTGTGGCACTTCGACACCGAGCTCGGCGACATCGAGATGATCCAGATCGCCGGCGCGGTGGCCCGCCGCATCGTCCCGTACGTGCCCCAGGGCACCAAGGTCGAGCAGGGCGAGCGGGTCGGTCTGATCCGCTTCGGCTCCCGCGTCGACCTGTACCTGCCGGAGGGTGTCGAGGTGGATGTAGAGGTGGGTCAGAAGACGGTGGCTGGGGTGACTCGAATTGACCGTGATTGATCCACAGACCCAGGCCGGATGGGTGCCGGAGGCCGACGAGGTGGACGACGAGGAGGAGATGCCGCTCTCGCTCCGCCTGTCGATAGCGGACACGCTCACGCTCGGCAACGCCACGTGCGGCTTCATGGCGGTGTACTTCACCACCACCGGCATCCTGATCCCGCACCTCATGGGCAGCGACGAGTCGGGCATGGCCCGGCACAGCGCGGCCACCGCGGTCATCCTGATGCTGTGCGCGGCGATCTTCGACCTGTTCGACGGTCTGGTCGCCCGCAAGCTGCGGTCCTCGCCGATGGGCGCGGAGCTGGACAACCTCTCCGACCTGATCAGCTTCGGCCTCGCGCCGGCGTACTTCGTCCTCGTCTACGGCATGGTCGCGGACGACGCCTACCAGCGGGTGGCGGCGGTGGGGGCGATCGTGGTGCTGCTGGCGGTGGTGCTGCGGCTCGCGCGGTTCTCCTGCGTCACCGTCAAGGACGGCACCTTCCAGGGCATGCCGTCGCCGTTCGGGGCGCTGACGGTGGTGTCGATCGTGCTGCTCGAGCTGCCGTTCGTGGCGACGCTGCTGGCGATCCTGGGCACGGCCTGGCTGATGGTGAGCCGGGTCGAGTACCCGAAGCCGCGGGGGCGGCTCGCGGTGGCGATGCTGTCCTGGATCGTCCTGTCGATGGGGCTGCTGGCCGGCTGGGCGTTCGACGCGCCGAGCGGGCAGCTGCTGCTGCAGACGGGGTGTGCGCTGCAGCTGGTGATGGGGGCGGTGATCCCGCTGTTCGCCACCGCTCGCAGGGTGAACAATTTCCGTGACAACCGACGGGAGGCGCGGGCGGCGCAGTTGCCGTAGCGCTCCGCTGGGTGGGGCCCCGGACCCGGGTCGGGTTCGGGGCCCTTCTGTTTGCGCGCGCCCGGCGCCGATGTCGGCGTCCCTGGGGGCTCCGCCCCCAGACCCCCGGGCCTGTGCCCACCCACCGCCCGACTCGGTGGGCTGGAAGGGTGCCGCGCCCTTCAGCCCGTCCGGCGTTTGAGGACGAGGCCCGTTCAGGGCCGAAGGGGGTCCGGGGGCGGAGCCCCCGGGGTCGGGAACGGGAAGGGGCGGCGGGGGCGAGACCCCCTAGGCCAGGAAGTCCCGCGCGATGGACTCGGCCACCCGCTCCAGGATCGGCCCCGCGTCCGCGATGCACTTCGCGACGTCCGGCTCGACGTCCGTCAGCGGATACGCCCGCCGGATCCCGGCCCGCCCCAGCACCTCCGCCGGCAGCGCCAGGCGCCCGCACACCGCGACGACCTCCTTGCCCGCGGCCCGTGCCGCCGCCGCGACACCCGCCGGTGCCTTCCCGTGCAGGGTCTGCTCGTCCAGCGAGCCCTCCCCGGTGATCACCAGGTCCGCCCGCTCCAGCGCCGGCGCGAAGCCCAGCACGTCCAGCATCACCTCGATGCCGGGCCGGAACCGCGCGCCCAGCAGCATCGCGCCGAACCCGATGCCGCCCGCCGCACCCGCGCCCGGCGACGCGGCGTACTCGGCGGCCCGCGCGCCCACGCCCTCCGTCCGCTCCAGCACCTTCGCGAAGTGCGCGAGGGCCGCGTCCAGGGCCGTCACGTCGTCCGGCGAGGCACCCTTCTGCGGCCCGTAGACGGCCGGGGCGCCCTTCGGCCCGGTCAGCGGATTGTCGACGTCGCTGGCGAGCACCAGCTCCACGTCGGACAGGCGGGAGTCGAGGCCCGACAGGTCGGCCGAGACCAGCCCCGCGAGACCGCCCCCGCCCGGCGCGACCGGCTCGCCGTTCCCGTCCGGGAACCGCGCCCCGAGCGCGGCCAGCATCCCGGCGCCGCCGTCCGTGGTGGCGCTGCCGCCGACCCCGAACACGATCGTCCGCGCCCCCGCGTCCAGTGCGGCCCGCAGCAGCTCGCCCGAGCCGTACGTGGACGACGTCAGCGGCGCGAGAACGCCTTCCGGGAGCCGCTGGAGGCCGCTGGCCTCGGCCATCTCCACGACGGCGGTGTCGCCGCGCAGCGCGTACGCCGCCGTCACCTCCTCGCCGAGGGGACCGGCGACCGGTGCCTCCCGGCGTTCGAATCCGGCCGCGACCGCGGCGGCCACCGTGCCGTCGCCGCCGTCGGCGACGGGCAGCGCCTCGACCAGGACGTCCGGCACGACGCGGCGCAGTCCGGCCGTGACGCGCTCGGCGACCTCGACGGCCGTCAGCGAGCCCTTGAACTTGTCCGCGGCGACGAGTACCCGGCGGGTCCCGTCCACAGCAGCGTCAGCCACCTTGCTCTCCCCTTGCTCTCCGAGCCTTGCGCACGTCAAGGCAGTCGCGCCGCTGCGACCCTAACCGGAGGACGCCCGCGCCGTCATGCCCTGCCCACAGCGTGGAACCCGCCGTGCACCCGCTCCGGGAGGGCGCCGGGCCGGGGGCCGGGCTCGTTAGGCTTCCGGGATGACCACTGCTGACTACGCCACCTACATCGCCGGTCTGCCCCGCGTCCTCGCCGGTGCCGCCGCGGTCTTCCGGGACGCCGCGGGGCGCGTGCTGCTCGTCGAGCCGAACTACCGCGAGGGGTGGGCGCTGCCCGGCGGGACGATCGAGTCCGGGGACGGGGAGAGCCCGCGGCGGGGCGCGTGGCGGGAGACCCTGGAGGAGATCGGACTCGACGTGCGGATCGGCCGGCTGCTCGCGGTGGACTGGTCGAACGGGGCGGGCAGGCCGCCGATCGTGGCGTACCTGTACGACGGCGGGGTGCTGTCGGAGGACGATCTCAAGGCGATCCGGTTGCAGGAGGAGGAGCTGCTGTCCTGGCGGCTGGTGCCGCGCGCGGAACTCGGCGCCCACCTGCTCGGTTCCCTGCACGGCCGGGTGCTGGCCGCGCTGGACGTCCTGGCGGACGGCTCCGGCACGGCCGAGCTGGAGGACGGCGTGCGGGTCGACCGATAACCGTTCGCCGGCCGCACCCCGGCGCCCCTACCCTCGACCGCATGACCGGCAAGCCTCTCGTCGCCATCCTCAGCGGTGCCGGCGTCTCCACCGACTCCGGCATTCCCGACTACCGCGGTCCGAACGGACTGTGGCGGCGCGACCCGGAGGCCGAGAAGCTCGTCACGTACGAGTACTACATGGGCGATCCGGAGATCAGGCGGCGCTCCTGGCTGATGCGGCGGGACAGCGCCGCGCTGCACGCCGAGCCGAACGCGGCGCACCGCGCGGTGGCCGACCTGGAGCGGCGCGGGGTACCGGTCCGCGTGCTCACGCAGAACGTGGACGGTCTGCACCAGCTCGCCGGGGTCTCCGCCCGCAAGGTCCTCGAACTGCACGGCACCGCGCGCGACTGCGTGTGCACCGGCTGCGGGGCCCGGGGCCCGATGGCGGACGTGCTGGCCCGGATCGAGGCCGGTGAGGACGATCCGCCGTGCCTGGACTGCGGCGGCGTCCTGAAGACGGCGACCGTGATGTTCGGCGAACGCCTCGACCCGGTGGTGCTGGGCGAGGCGGCCGCCATCAGCAAGGCGTGCCAGGTGTTCGTCGCGGTCGGCACCAGTCTCCAGGTGGAGCCCGCCGCCGGACTGGCCCGGGTCGCCGTCGAGCACGGGGCCCGGCTGGTCGTCGTCAACGCGGAGCCGACGCCGTACGACGAGCTGGCCGACGAAGTGATCCGGGAGCCGATCGGCTCAGCCCTGCCCGCGCTGCTGCGCGGGCTGGGCTGAGCCGCGGCTGGAACCGAAAGCCGCAGGCCCGTCAGAACACGGCGTCGGCGAGGCGGTCGACCTGGTCGGGGTCCGATGTCCAGCAGTAGAGCACGACCTCGTCGGCGCCGATGTCCCGGAAGGCGTCGACGGCGGCCCGGATCTCCCGTGCGGTGGTGAGCAGGCCCTCGGCCATGTACTCGGCGCGTCCGGTGAAGGCGTAGTAGTCGCGGAGGTTGCGCCGGGCCCGCTGCACCGTGTCGTCGGGGCCGAGGGCCACGCTCGCCTGGGCGACCAGGCGCGGCCGGCCCGGGCGGTCGTACTTCCGCCAGACCGCCTCGACCTGGCGGAACAGGCCGCTCATGTGCGCGGCGGGCAGCGCGGCGCCGAGGAAGCCGTCGCCGAACCGGCCGACCCGTTCCAGGGCGGCCGGGGCGAAGCCGCCGAACAGCACCCGCGGTCCGCCGGGCGTGGCGGGGCGGGGGCCGATGGGGCCGACGTCCCGGCCGTAGGGCTCGCCGTCCCAGGTGCGGCGCAGGAGGGTCATCTGCTCGTCGAGGCGGCGGCCCCGGCGGTGCAGGTCGATGCCGGCGGCGAGGCAGTCGTCGGCGCGCCCGCCGACTCCGATGCCGAGCGTGAAGCGGCCGTCCGACAGGCGGTCGAGGGTGGCGGTCTGCTTGGCGAGCAGTGCGGTGTTGTGGACGGGGGCGATCAGCACCTCGGTCTGCAGGCGGATGCGGGAGGTGGCGCCCGCGAGGGTCGCGAGGGTGATCAGGGGTTCGGGGTTGTCGTAGACGAGCCGGTCGAGCAGGCCGAGCGTGCTGAAGGGGAGCGCGTCGGCGCGCCGGGCCCAGGCCGGCAGCAGGGCGGGGTCGTCGACGGGCAGGCCGAGGCCGATGTGCGGGCGGTGCGTGGAATGCATGGGTGCGGTCCTCCGGAGGGCATGCCGAAAAGTGGCGCCGCCCCTCCGTGGTCCCGGGCTGCGGTGCGCGGGCCTGCTCCCCATCTGCGGCATCCTTCGGGAGAGCGTGGTCTTCGAAGTCCGGTGAGCGTAACGGGCCCGGCGGCGCGCGGGCAACGCGTTTCCGTCCGGAGCCCGCGCGGCTGGAACCCGGGGCCCGCGCGGCTAGAACAGGGCCTCCGGTACCGCCGTCCCGCGTTCGAAGTCCAGCAGCCGCTGCTTGCGCTCCAGGCCGCCGCCGTAGCCGGTGAGGCCGCCGCTCGCGCCGATGACGCGGTGGCAGGGCACGATGATGCCGATCGGGTTGCGGCCGTTGGCGAGGCCCACGGCGCGGGAGGCGGCCGGGTTGCCGAGGGCGGCGGCCAGCTCGCCGTAGCTGCGGGTCTCGCCGTACGGGATCTTCCGGAGCTGTGTCCAGACCATGCGCTGGAACGGGGTGCCGTTCAGCCGCAGGCCGAGGGTGAAGTCCTTCAGTTCGCCGGAGAAGTAGGCCTCCAGCTGCTCCTCGGTCTCGGCGAAGGGACGTTCGTCGCGGGCGCCGAAGGTCTCCTCGTCCGGGCGGTGGCGCTGGTCGGTCATGTAGAGGCCGCACAGGGCGCCGTCCTCGGCGACGAGGGTGAGTGCGCCGTAGGGGCTGTCGATCACGGTGTGCTGTTTCACGGGTTTCGCTCCGGCTCCTCGAACGGGCTCGAACGGTCGTGCGCGAACGGTCGTACGCGAACGGTCGTACGCGAACGGTCTTATACGGGCAGGAAGTTGATCGGGTGGTCGTCGGTCGCCCACAGGTACTGGACGGCGTACGCCCGCCAGGGCCGCCAGGCCGCCGCGCGGGCGGTGAGCGCGGCCGGGGTGGAGGGCAGGCCCAGTTCGGCGGCGGCGCGGCGGATGCCGAGGTCGGTGGGGAGGAAGGCGTCGGGGTCGCCGAGGGCGCGCATGGCGATGACGTCGGCGGTCCAGGGGCCGAAGCCGGGCAGGGCCAGGAGCCGGGCGCGGGTCTCGGCCCAGTCGGACTCGACGCCCGGGTTGACCGAGCCGTCGGCCAGGTGGGCGACCAGGGTGGTGAAGGTGGTGCGGCGAGTCCTGGGCATCGCCAGGGTCTCCGGGTCCACCGCCGCCAGCGCCTCGGTCGACGGGAAGAGGTGGGTCAGGCCGCCCTCGGGGTCGTCCACCGGATCGCCGTGCGCGGTGACCAGGCGGGCGGCGTGGGTGCGGGCGGCGGCGGTGGAGACCTGCTGGCCGAGCACGGCCCGTACGGCGAACTCCGCCTCGTCCACGGTGCGCGGCACGCGCCGCCCGGGGGCCTTGTCGACGAGCGGCGCGAGCAGCGGGTCGGCGCGCAGCTGGTCGTCGATCGCCGTCGGGTCGGCGTCCAGGTCGAGCAGGCGCCGGCAGCGGCTGATGGCGACGGTCAGGTCGCGCAGGTCGCTGAGGGTGAGGCGGCAGGCGATGTGGTCGGGGTTCGGGGTGAGGGCCACGATGCCGTGACCGTACGGGAGGCGCAGGGTGCGTCGGTACGCGCCGTCCCGCCACTCCTCCACGCCGGGTACGGCGGTGGCGGCGAGGTGGCCGAAGAGGTTGTCGGGGTTGAGGGGGGCGCGGAAGGGGAGGCGGAGGGACAGGGCGCCGGGGGCGGTGGCGGCGCGGCGGTTCCTGGGGGCGCGGGTGCGCAGTTCGCTCGGGGAGAGGGCGTAGACCTCGCGGACCGTGTCGTTGAAGGTGCGGATGGAGGAGAAGCCGGCCGCGAAGGCGATGTCCGCCATGGGCAGCGGGGTGGTCTCGATCAGCAGCCGTGCGGTCTGGGCGCGCTGTGCGCGGGCGAGGGCGAGGGGGCCCGCGCCCAGCTCGGCCAGGAGCTGGCGTTCGACCTGGCGGGTGCTGTAGCCGAGGCGGGAGGCGAGACCGGGCACGCCCTCGCGGTCCACGA
This sequence comes from Streptomyces violaceoruber, assembly GCF_033406955.1. Lineage (NCBI taxonomy): Bacteria > Bacillati > Actinomycetota > Actinomycetes > Kitasatosporales > Streptomycetaceae > Streptomyces > Streptomyces violaceoruber. The sequence goes on from NZ_CP137734.1 coordinate 1,342,914, forward strand.
CGCCGTCGGCGATCAGGCGCATGGCGCGGGCCGTGAGGTCGGCGCGCCGGTTCCACTCGGGCGAGCCCGGGCTGGTGTCCGGGCGGCAGCGCTTGCACGCCCGGAACCCGGCCTGCTGGCAGGCCGCCGCGCTCGGGTAGAAGGTCATGTTCCCGGGCTTGGGCGGCACCACCGGACAGCTCGGCCGGCAGTAGATGCCGGTGGTCAGGACGGCCGTGAAGAACCAGCCGTCGAACCGCGCGTCCTTCGACTGCACGGCGCGCACGCAGCGCTCGGTGTCGGTGTGCATTCCCGTCTGCATGCGTCCAGGATGGAGCACCGGCCGGGCCGGGGCTGGCGGGATTCCGACATGGAGGTGCCGCGTGCTGGGGCCCTGCGGATCACTCCGGGCGCCAGGCCGACTCGCGCAGCAGCCGCAGGCCGTTCAGGCCGACCAGCACGGTCGAGCCCTCGTGGCCCGCGACGCCGAGCGGCAGCGGGAGGTGGCCGATGAGGTCCCACAGGACGAGGACGGTGATGAAGACCCCGGCGACGGCCAGGTTCTGGACGACCAGTCTGCGGGCCCGCCGGGAGAGGTCCACGACGGCGGGTACGGCCGTCAGCTCGTCGCGCACGACGACCGCGTCGGCGGTCTCCAGGGCGAGGTCGGAGCCGGCCCGGCCCATGGCGACACCGGCGTGCGCGGCGGCCAGCGCGGGGGCGTCGTTGACGCCGTCGCCGACGAAGAGCACCTTGCGGCCGGCCCGCTCCCGTTCCCGTACGGCCCCGACCTTGTCCTCCGGCAGCAGTCCGGCGCGGACGTCGGTGATGCCGGTCGCGTCGGCCACGCGGGCGGCGGCGGCCGCGTGGTCGCCGGTGAGCAGGGTGGGGGCGGTGCCGGTGAGGGCGGTGAGCCGGGTGGTGGCCCGGGCGGCGTCGTCGCGGAGGCGGTCGGTGAGGGCGAGGGTGCCGAGGTGGGTGCCGTCGCGGGTGACGCGGACGGTGGTTTCGGCGCCCGCAGCGCCCGCAGCGCCCTCGGTGGGCTCGGCGCGGCCGACGTGCACCGTGCGGCCGTCGATCACGGCCGTCACGCCGCGGCCGGGGGCCGCCGTGAAGTCGTCGGCGGGCGCGATGTGCAGTCCCCGGGCGCGGGCGGCGGCCACGATCGCGCGGGCCAGCGGGTGCTCGCTGGGGTGCTCGGCCGCGGCGGCGAGGGCGAGGAGGGCGTCCTCGTCGACCCCGGCGCCGGCCGCGGGGGTTACGGCGGTCACCTCGGGGGTGCCCTCGGTGAGGGTGCCGGTCTTGTCGAGGGCGGCGGTGTCGATCTCGCCGAGGCGTTCCATGGCGACCGCCGACTTGACCAGGACGCCGTGCCGGCCGGCGTTGGCGATGGCCGAGAGCAGCGGCGGCATGGTCGCCAGGACGACCGCGCACGGCGAGGCGACGATCATGAAGGTCATGGCGCGCAGCAGGGCGTCGGTGAGGTCGGCGCCGAAGGCGAGCGGGATGCCGAAGACCGCGAGGGTGGCGACGACCACCCCGACCGAGTAGCGCTGCTCGATCTTCTCGATGAACAGCTGGGTCGGCGCCTTGGTGCGGGACGCCTCCTCGACCAGGGTGACGATCCGGGCGATGACCGAGTCGGCCGGGTCGCGCCCGACGCGGACGCGCAGCGCGCCGGTGCCGTTGAGGGTGCCGGCGAAGACGTCGTCGCCGGGGCGCTTGAGGACGGGCAGGGACTCGCCGGTGATGGTGGCCTGGTCGACCTCTCCGGCGCCCTCGGCGACGGTGCCGTCGGCGCCGATCCGCTCCCCCGGCCGGACCAGGACCAGGTCGCCGACGGCGAGGTCGGCGGTCGGGACGGTCTCCTCGCCGCCTTCCCGCAGCCGGGTCGCGGTGGTGGGCGCGAGGTCGAGCAGGCCGCGCACGGAGTCGGCGGTGCGGGCGGTGGCCAGGGCCTCCAGGGCGCCGGAGGTGGCGAAGATGACGATCAGCAGACCGCCGTCGAGGACCTGCCCGATCGCGGCCGCGCCGAGCGCCGCGACGATCATCAGCAGGTCGACGTCCAGGGTCTTCTCGCGCAGCGCCCGCAGCCCTTCCAGCGCGGGTTCCCAGCCGCCGGACGCGTAGGCGACGGCGTACAGCGGGCCGTACGTCCAGGCGGTGGCACCGCCGAGGTCGAGGGGCAGGGCGAGGAGGAAGGCGACGAGGGACACCAGCGCCCAGCGGGCCTCGGGCAGGGCGAGGACGCGGGTGCGGCGGCGGGGCGCCCGGCGGACGGGCGCGGGGACCGGGGTGGGGGCAAGCGTGGTGGACACGCGGCACACCTTACAGGAACGGATGAAGACTCATTCATGTGTTCATGTGTGGTGAGTAGGATGAACCGCATGGGTCACGGAGCCGCCACCACCGCGCAGGACGCCGCCGCACGCGTGCGGCTGGACGCGGACAACGTCGCCAAGGTCGCCACCACGCTCCAGGCCCTGTCCACCCCCTCCCGGCTGCTGATCCTGGCCCGGCTGCGCGAGGGCCCGCTGCCCGCGACCGAGTTGGCGGCGGAGGTCGGCATGGAGCAGTCCGCCTGCTCCCACCAGCTGCGGCTGCTGCGCAACCTGGGCCTCGTCGTGGGTGAGCGACGTGGCCGTTCGGTGGTGTACGCGCTGCACGACGACCATGTGGCCGGGCTGCTCGACCAGGCCGTGTACCACGTGGAGCACCTGCGGCTGGGGATCAGCGACACGGCCGAGTGAGCAGCCGCCGCATGCTCTCGGCGGCTCCAACGGCGGCGTCCGCGCAGCAGTTGTTGAAGAGCACGTGCAGCTCGTCCGCCTGCCGGGCGGCGCGCCGCAACCGGGGCACCCAGGCGGCGAGTTCGGTCACGTCGTAGTCGTACCGGAAGCGGTCCTCCTTGCTTCCCCTCCCCCAGGCGGCGCTGCGGCCGTGGAACCGTACGACGGCGAGGGAGGGCCGGGTGACCGGCGCGATGGGCGGCAGGGACCCGGGCAGCCGCTGGGCCATGTCGGTGCCGACGGCCGACGCGCCGAGGGCGGACAGCGACGCGCGGGTGGCCTCCGCCCGCTCCGGCTCCCACCACCCCGGATGGCGGAACTCCACGGCGAGCGGCCATCCCTGCGTACGCAGGGCGCACGCTTCGAGCGTCGCCTCGGCCGGGTCGCCCGGCGCGAACCACGGCGGGAACTGGAACAGCACGGTGCCGAGCCGTCCGGCCTTGCGCAGCGGCTCGATCCCCTCGGCGAAGCGCCCCCACACCTCGTCCAGCAGGCCCTCACCCGCCCGCCCGCGCCTCAGCGGGCCGGGGTCGGTTCCGCGCAGGTCCGCGGGCAGGGACTCCGCGCGCGTGGGGTGGCCGGTCAGCAGGGAGAACGCCTTGACGTCGAAGCGGAAGCCGTCCGGCGTGCGCTCCACCCACAGCTCGCTGTTGCGCCGGCTCGGCAACGCGTAGTATCCGGCGTCCACTTCGACGACGGGCAGCCGCGAGGCGTAGTGCCGCAGCCGCCCCTCCGCGTCCCGGCGCCCGCGCGGATACCAGCCGCTCGCCAGGAGCTGCCGGTCCGTCCACGAACAGGCGCCGACCAGAATGTCACCCATGGGAGCCCGGTTACCCCGGGCTCCCGTCGTGATCCGGGCCTATTCCGTCGCCGTCGGCCGCCGCGAGGCGCGCGTCGCGTCGCGCACGTCGGTGAGCGGGCGCAGCCGGTAGGTGTACGCGTAGTCCCGGTCGGCGAAGAGCTTGAACTCGTCGTGGGTGTGCGCACCCCAGCTGTTGTCGCCGCCGACGCCCATCTGCCGGTGGTTCAGGCGCAGGACGACCTCGTCCCTCGGGGTGAGCTGGTAGTCGTGCCGCACCCCGGCCGACAGGTCCTCCGGCGTGAAGTACGACGCGTTGGCCTCCAGGAGGGGTTCGCCGGAGGCGAGCAGGCCCACGCCGTGGCGGTCGGTGAGGGCGATCCAGCGGACGTCGGTCTTGTTGCCGTTCTCCTGCGGGCGGATGTACGGCGTCCACTGCTCGGCGACGGTCCCGGAGTAGCGGCCGACGTCCGTGCCGTCGTTGCGGTCCCAGTGGTTCTCCTCGGGGCCGCGGCCGTACCAGTGCACGCGGTCCAGGCCGCGCGGCAGGAGCAGCATCGTGCCGACCTCGGGAATGTAGGGCAGGTTCGCGGCGCCCGGGTGCAGGGTGTTGTCGACCTTGATCTCGCCGTTGCCGAACACCGTGTAGGTGGTGCCGTACGTGGACTCCACCGAGGTGGGCAGCGTGCCGGTGACCTTGATCTCGACGGCCCGGTCGCCGAGCGCGCGCACGGTGACGCCGGTGACCTTCCGGCGGGCGCCCGCGTCGCGCCAGGTCTGGTTGCGGGTGTGCTGGCCGTTGCCCTTGTCGTTGTCGGTGGGCGCGCGCCAGAAGTTGGGCACCGGTCCCGAGGTGATCAGCCGGGTGCCCTTGGCCTCGTAGGAGCTGATGGTGCCGGTGCGCTTGTCGACGGTGACCGAGAAGCCCCTGCCGGTGACCTCGACCTCCTGGTCGCGGTCCTCGTGGCGCAGGGCCGGCACGCTCGCCGCGCGGACCGGCGTCACCGCCGGGACGTCGGCCTCGACGGGGAGCTGTCGGCGGGCCACCTCGAAGCCCGCCTTCGCCCACGGGGTGGACTCCTTGGTGGTGAAGGAGAGCTGGAGGAAGTACTCGGTACCCGGGCCGGGTCGCCCCGGCAGCCGGACGGGGACGGTGATGTCCTTGCTGGAGCGCGGTGCCACGTCCAGTTGGTCCCGGGTCAGCCTCCCGCGCCGTACGACCTCGCCGTCGGCGACGAGTTCCCAGTGCCCGTCGAACTCGCGGAGGTGGGTGAAGAGGTACTCGTTGGTGAGGGTGACGGCGCCGGGGCCGCCGCCCGGGGTGCGGGCGGCGTCGATCGCCTGGTAGACGCGCTTGACCTCGGCGGCCTTGCCGGTGTGGCCGCGGTCGGCGGTGACGATGCCGTCCGCGACGAAGGCGCCGTCGTTGGGGTTGTCGCCCCAGTCGCCGCCGTAGGCGAGGAACGTCTTGTCCCGGGGGCGCCGCGTCGAGGTCTTCACCGTGGCGGCGTCGAACCAGAACCGCACACCGTCGTCGCCGGGTCCGCGGCTCTCGGAGGCCAGTTCGGCGGCGCCGAGGGCGCGGGCGTAGACGCGGGCGCGGCGGACGGTGCCACTGAACTCCCGCACCTGGTTGTCGGCGTCGGAGGCGAGCGCGAGGGGCGCGGTGTTGCTGCTGGGGCGCCGGTCGGTGGTGCGGGTGGCCCGTTCGACGCCGTCGACGTAGAGGGTCAGGGTCCCGGCGTCCGCGTCGAAGACGCCCGCGAGGTGGTGCTCGCGGCCGGTCCAGTCCTCCGGCACGGTCCAGTTCGCGGTGATCCACTGGCCTTCGGAGTGGATGAAGAACTCCAGGGTCCGGCCGTTCTGCTTCAGCGCGTACTGGGTGTCGCCCTTGGCGATGATCGGCTGGTGGTAGCCCGTCACGTGCGGGGTGACCCAGGCCTCCAGGGTCAGTGAGCCCGTGAGGTCGAGGCTGTCGTGGCGCTCGAAGACGGTGATGCCGGACAGTCCCTCGTCGCGGTCGAGGGTGCCGCGGGTGGCGAGGATCTCCCCGCGCAGCCCGGCGGGCCCGGCCTCGGTGAGCAGGGTGCGGGCGGGGACGGGCGTGTAGAGGGACTGGTCGACGAAGTCCCAGATCCAGCCGCCCTGGAGGACGTCGTAGCGGCGGACGACGTCCCAGTACTTCTTGAAGTTGCCGGTGGAGTTCCCCATCGAGTGGGCGTACTCGATCATGACGTACGGCCGGGTGTCGGAGGTGTCCTTCGCGCGCTGCTCGACGCGCTGCGGGCTGTCGTACATCTCCGAGCGGATGTCGCTGACGCCGGGGCGGTCGTCGCCCTCGTACTGGATGACGCGGGTGTCGTCGTAGGAGCGGATCCAGTCGTGCATGGCGCTGAAGGTGGAGCCGCCGCCCGCCTCGTTGCCCAGCGACCAGATGACGACCGAGGCGTGGTTCTTGTCGCGGTGCACCATGTTCTGGGCGCGGGCCACGCAGGCGGCGGTCCAGTCCGGGTGGTCGCCGGGGTACTCGCCGCGGATGCCGTGGGTCTCCAGGTTGGTCTCGTCGACGAGGTAGAGGCCGTACTCGTCGGCCAGTTCGAGCCAGTAGGGGTTGTTGGGGTAGTGCGAGGTGCGGACGCTGTTCATGTTCATCCGCTTGATGATTTTGATGTCCTCGACCATGTCCTCGCGGGTGAGCGCGGTGCCGCGGGCGGGGTGCATCTCGTGGCGGTTGGTGCCGCGGATGGACACCGGCTCGCCGTTGATCCGCATCAGCCCGTCCTTGAGCGCGAACTCGCGGAAGCCGACCCGGTGCGACAGGGTCTCGGTCACCTTCCCGGCGGGATCGCGCAAGCGCAGGACGGCCGTGTAGAGGTCGGGGTGTTCGGCGGACCAGAGCCGGGGCTTCGGCACCGCCTTCGCGGCCCGTACCGTGACGTCCTCGCCCGCGCGGGCCCCGCCGACGTCGACGGGCTGTTGCAGCGGCCGGGACCAGACGGCGTGGCCGCGCGCGTCGTACAGCTGGGTCTCGACGGTGTAGCGGCCCGTGCCGCCCTCGCCGTACGCCCGCACGCTCGCGGTGACGGCCAGTTCGGCGCCGGTGTAGGTGTCGTCGAGCGGGGTGTCCAGCTTGAAGTCGCGCAGGTGCACGGCCGGGGTGGAGTAGAGGTGGACCGAGCGGAAGATGCCGCTCAGCCGGATCATGTCCTGGTCCTCCATCCAGTCGCCGTCGGAGTAGCGGTAGACCTCGACGGCGATCTGGTTGGTGCCCGGCTTGAGGAGGTCGGTGACGTCGTACTCGGAGGGCGTGTAGGAGTCCTCGTCGTAGCCGGCCAGTTCGCCGTTGATCCAGACGTAGTGCGCGGACTTGACGCCCTCGAAGTGGAGGAAGGTGCGACGGCCCGTCCAGTCCCGGGGGACGGTGAAGGTGCGCCGGTACTGGCCGACCGGGTTGTAGCGGGTCGGCGCGGCGGGCGGCTGCGGCTCCTCGCCCTGGCCGTTGGGACCCCAGTACGGGTAGGTGATGTTCAGGTAGATGGGGAAGTCGTGGCCGTGCAGCTGCCACACGGACGGGACGGGGATGGTCCCCCAGTCCCCGTCGTCCACGTCGGTGCGGTGGAAGTCGGCGTCCCGGTCCTCGGGACGGTCGGCGTAGGCGAACTTCCAGGTGCCGTCCAGGCTGAGCCGGTAGGGCGAGCGGGCGCGGTCGCCGGCGAGCGCCTGCTCGACGTCCGCGTACGGCGTGAGCGTGGCGTGCGGCGGCTGGGTGCCGAGCCGGAAGACGCCGAAGTCGTTCCACTCCGGCGGCTCGTCGGCCGCCGCCCGCCGTACGGCCGCCTGTGCCGTGAGGGGCGACGCGGACAGCGCGAGGGCGCCGAGGACGGCGGCACCGCCCTCCAGGAGGCGGCGGCGGCTGACGACCGGGCGGGGCCGGCCGGGCTGAGGGGCCGGGGATTCGGCGGGTGACACGGGCGAGTGCGGCATGACCGTGGCCTTCCGTGGGCTTCGGGGGCGGCTCAACGCACGGTGCTGTGAGAGCAGTTGCCGTAGGGGTGGAACGCAACTGCCGGTGACGCGGCGACTACTGAGTCACGGGTCACCCTAGAACCCGAACACAACCGAATCAATTACCCCGTCGGAGTTTGTTTGTTCCTGGTGAACACGGAGACCTTCGGGACGATCGGTCACATGGTCCGGGCCGTTGGGGCACCCAGGTCTGCCCCTGGGGCTCCTGACGGTGACCGGAACACCGCGTAACGTCATCCCGTGAGCCTGTGGACTTCCCTGGAGCCCGCGTCCGCGACCGTGGACCCCGGCAGCAGTACGCGCGTACGACTGCGGGTGCGCAACACCGGTGACGTGGTGGACGAGTACCGGTTCGAACCGGTCGGGGACATGGCGCCCTGGACGACGGTCGAGCCGCAGATGCTGCGCCTGTATCCGGGCACGACCGGCACGGTGGAGCTGACCTTCGCCCCGCCGCGGACGCCGGACGCGGTGGCGGGCCCCCATCCGTACGCGGTGCGGATCACGCCGACGGAGCACCCCGACGCGGTCACGGTTCCGGAGGGGAACCTGACGATCACGGCGTTCTCCGAGGTGCGCGCCGAGTTGGTGCCGGTCACGGTGAAGGGGAGGTTCCGGGGCCGGCCGCGGCTGGCGGTCGACAACCTCGGCAACACGAAGGTGACGGCGTCGCTCACGGGCAGCGACACCGGCGACCACCTCTCGTACGAGATCCGGCCCTCGAACGTGCAGATCGAGCCCGGGCGTGCGGCGTTCGTCGAGACGACCCTCAAGCCGCGGCAGGTCATCTGGTTCGGGGCGAAGCAGGAGCGGCCGTACACGCTGGCGGTGCGCCGGTCGGGGGTGGAACCGACCGATGTCGAGGGGACCTATGTGCAGCGCGGGTTCCTGCCCCGCTGGCTGGCGACGTTCCTGGGCATCGCGCTGGCGCTGGCCATCGCCTTCGTGATGATCTGGATCGCCTACAAGCCGCAGGTCCGCACCAGTGCCACCGAGCAGACCGAGCAGGCGGGCGCCGCGCTCGCGCCCAGTCCCAGCGCGACCCCGGAGCTGCTGCCCAGCACCGCCGGGTCCGCGCCCGCCGAGCAGCCGCAGGCGCAGCAGCCGCCCACCCGGGAGCCGGAGGACGAGGGCGGAGCCGGTGGCGAAGCGGCGCCGGCTCCCGAGAAGCGCGAGCAGCCCGAGAAGGAGACGTCGGGCGGGGGCGGCGGCGACGAGAAGCCGGACGTCGAGGCGCCGGAGCCCGTCGCCCCGGGCACGACCATCTACGGCCACGCCTCGAACCGCTGCATCGAGGTGGCGGGCCACAAGTGGCGGGACGGTGCGCCGCTGCAGATCGCGGACTGCACTGGAAAGAACTGGCAGAAGTGGGACTTCCGGCCCGACGGCACGATCCGCTCGCTGGGCCTGTGCATGGACGCGACCTGGGGCGGCACGGCCAACGGCACGGTGGTCCAGGTGGCGGTGTGCAGCGGCAACCCGGCACAGCAGTTCATCCTGGCCGGCCCCCGAGACCTGGTCAACGTGCAGGCCAACAAGTGCGTGGACGTCGTCGACGAGAAGACGGGCAACGGCGCCAGGCTCCAGCTCTGGGAGTGCAGCGGCCGCGACAACCAGAAGTGGAGCACGCGCTGACGGACCCGGGGAGGGCGGCGGGTCAGCGCTCCGCCGCGGAGACCAGGGACGCCCACTCGACGGTGCGGTCGCACCAGCGGTCCAGGAGGACCCGGTCGTGGCCGACGGCCAGCAGGCCCGCGCCGGTGGCGGCCCGGTAGTCCTCCACGACCCGCACCAGGGCGGCCGTGGTCGAGGCGTCGAGCATCGCCGTCATCTCGTCGCACACCAGCCAGCGGGGGCGCAGCACCAGGGCGCGGGCCAGGCAGGCGCGCTGCAACTGGCCGTCGCTGACCTCGTGCGGGCGCCGGGTCAGCAGGTCGGCGGTCAGGCCCACGGTCGCGGACAGTTCCGCGACACGGTCGGCGGCGCCCTCCCGGCGGCCGGTGGCGCGCAGCGGCTCGGCGATCAGGTCGGCCAGCCGCAGCCGGGGGTCCGCGGAGAGCCGGGCCTGCTGGAAGACGACGCCGAAGGCGGTGCGCTGTTCCCGTGGTGCGCGGTGCCGCCAGTGCCGTACGGGGGTGCCGTCGAGGTGCAGCGCTCCGGCGTCGGGCTGGTGCAGCAGGGCCGCGACGCGGGCGAGGGTGGACTTGCCGCAGCCGCTGGGGCCGAGCAGGCCGACCGCCTCCCCCGGCGCGACGGACAGGGAGACGTCCCGGAACACCGGAGCGTTCCTGGCGTATCCGGCGGTGACGGTGCGCAGTTCAAGCACGGTCGGCGGCCTCCGTGAGCGCGGCGTGCGGGTGGTGGCAGGCCACCGCGTGGCGCAGCGGGGGCAGGTCGGCACAGGCGTCGGTGGCCCGGTCGCAGCGGGCGGCGAAGGCGCAGCCGCCCGGCAGGGCGCCGAGTTCGGGCGGCAGGCCGGGGACGGGGGTGAAGGCACGGTCGGGCAGCGCGTCGAGCAGGCCGCGGCTGTAGGGGTGGCGTGGGCCGGGAGCGCCGAAGAAGGCGTCGGCGTCGGCGAGTTCGACGATCCGCCCGGCGTACATCACGGCGATGCGGTCGGCGATGCGTGCGGCGGCGGCCAGGTCGTGGGTGATCATCAGCAGGGCGCGACTCCCGGCGTCGCCCCGGGCGCCCTTGCCCTCGGCGTTGTCGACATGTCGCCGCAGTTCGTCGACGGTGCGGTCCACCAGGTCCCGGTCGAGGCCGGTGGTCGGTTCGTCGGCGAGCAGCAGCGGGGCGTCACCGACCAGGGCGAGGGCGGTGGCGGCGCGCTGGGCGAGGCCGCCGGAGAGTTCGTGCGGGTGGTGGTCGAGGTGGTCCGCGGGGAACGCGGCGCGCTCGGCGGCGGCCTCCGCGGCCTCGCGCAGGACCTTGCGTCCGCCGCGGACGCCGGTGAGTTCCGCGACCGTCTCCTCCAGCTGCGAGCGGACGGTGCGGACCGGGGTGAGGTGGGCGGCGGGGCTCTGCGGGACCAGGCCGATCAGCCGTCCCCGCACCGTGCGGGCGAGGGTCCGCTCGTCGGCGGCGAGCAGGTCCAGGTCGCCGAGGAGCGCGCGGCCCGCTGTCTGGGCGTTGCCGGGCAGCAGGCCGAGCAGGGCGGAGGCGAGGACGGACTTGCCGCAGCCGCTCTCGCCGATCAGGGCCAGGCACTCGCCGGGCGCCACGTCGAAGTGGGCGTCGGTGACGGCGGCGACCCGGCGCCCGCCCGGCATCAGGAACCGCACCGACAGTCCGCGCACCGACAGCACGGGGGCTCGCCCGGTCACAGCATCAGCTCCGATCGGCGGCGCGGGTTGATCCGCTCCCGCCAGGCGCCCGCGAGCCCGGCGACGGCGAGGGTGGGCACGATGATGAACAGGCCGGGGAAGAGGGTGGGCCACCACTGCCCGGCCAGCAGGGAACCCCGCGCCTCCTGGATCAGGTTGCCGAGGCTCGCGGTGTGGGTGGGCAGTCCGAGGCCCAGGAAGGACAGTGCCGACTCGTGCCACATGGCGTGCGGCACCATCAGTACGGCGGCCAGCGCGGCCTGGGGCAGCACGCCCGGCAGCAGGTGGCGTACGGCCACCCGCCACCGGGAGGCGCCGCCGGAGACGGCCGCGTCGATGTGGGGACGGGCACGCAGGGACAGCACCTCGGCGCGGACGATGCGCGCGGTGGACAGCCAGTGGGTGAGCGCGACGGAGGCCACCACCGGCCAGACGCCCGGCCGGAACATCGCGACGATGAAGATGCCCATCAGCAGGTGGGGCACGGAGGACAGGGCGTCCACGACCCGCATGACGCCCCGGTCGACCCAGCCGCCCAGCGCACCGGCGGTGGCGCCCACGGCGGTGCCGACGACCGTTGCGGTCAGCGCGGCGGCCACCCCGACGAGCAGGGAGACGCGCAGGCCGTACACGCAGCGCAGCAGCAGGTCGCGGCCGACGTCGTCGGTGCCGAAGGGGTGCGCCCAGCCGGGAGCCTGGAGCTTGGCGGCCAGGTCCACCGCCTGCTGGTCGAGCCGCACCAGCGGCGGCACGAGCAGCACCGCGAGCACGGTCACGGTCAGCAGCACGGCGGAGGTGCGCAGGCGCAGGGCGCGGTGGGAGCGGCGGTCGTCACCGCGGGAGCGCCAGGCGGGGGCGGCGCCCCGCGGCTTCCCGGCCGTGATCTCAGCCACGGACACCACCCCGCACGCACGCCGCACCCGACGGGACATCACATCTCACTGAGCTTCACCCTCGGGTCGAAGAGTCCGTAGAGCAGGTCGGCCAGCAGGTTGCCGGCGAGTACGGCGACGGTGGCGAGAACGGTCAGGGCGGCGAGTAGCGGGAAGTCGACGGCGGTGGCGGCCTCGACGGTGGCCGCGGCGATGCCCGGCCAGCTGAAGACGCTCTCCACCAGCAGGGCGCCGGTGATGAGTTCGGGAACGCGGGAGCCGATCAGGGTGAGTACGGGCAGCAGCCCCGAGCGCAGCGCGTGTCCGACCAGGACGGTGCCCTCCCCCAGTCCGCGGGCCCGGGCGCCGCGCACCGGGTCCTCCGCCAGTGCGTCGCCGACGCCCTGGCGCACGTAGAGGGTGAACCAGGGCAGTTGGGAGACGGCGAGCACACCGGCGGGCAGCACGATGTGGCCCGCGACCTGTCCCGGGGTGACCTGTTGGCTGGCGGTGTCGGTCAGACCGCCGGCGGGCAGCACGTCCCACTGGAGGGCGAACAGCCAGACGGCGAGCAGCGCGATCCAGAAGACCGGCGCCGCCTCCAGGGTGTACGCGAGGGAGGTGACCGCCCGGTCGAGCACCGAGCCCGGCCGGCGGGCGGCCAGCACGCCGAGGAGCACGCCGAGGCCGACGGCGACGGCGAAGGCGACGGCGCACAACAGCGCGGACCAGACGAGCCGTTCACCGATGACCTGCGTCACCGGCTGCCGCAGCACGCTGGAGTGGCCGAGGTCGCCGGTGAGTGCGGAGGTCAGCCAGTGCCACCAGCGGGCGACGAAGGACTCGTCCACCCCGAGGTTGTCGCGCAGCCGGTCCAGGGTCTCCTGGTCGGCGCCGAGCGCGGCGGTGCCGGCGTACGCCCTGACGGGGTCGAAGGGTGAGGCGGCGGCGAGCGCGAACGCGCCGAAGGTGACGACGAGGACCACGGGCACGGCGAACAGCGCCCGCCGGCCCGCCAGCCGTGCCATCGCGCCCCAGGGCGGCCGTCGGGCCGATCGGCTCACTTCTTCGGCCGCCAGTCCTCGATGTTCCACCAGGGCCCGCTGGCGAAGCCGTGCTCGTGCGGCTCCAGTTGGGTGGTCAGCCCGTCCCAGCGGTCGGCGAGGACGTAGAGGTGGTCGATGTGGGTGAGGAAGGTGTATCCCGGGTCCGCCACGAGCGCCTTCTGGATCTCCCGGTAGGCGGCGGCACGCACCTTCGGGTCCTGGCTGCGGCGCCCGGCGTCGAGCGCCTCGTCCACGGCCGGGTTGGCGTAGTGGGCCATGTTGTTGAAGCCGTCACCGGCGAGGGTGGAGTGCAGCAGGGTGTAGAGGCCGAAGTCGGGGTCGCCGACGCTGCCCAGGCCCGCGAGGACGGCGTCGGTCTTCATCCGCGGCTCGATGACCTCCCAGGTGGCGCCCTCGACCTTCACCTCGATGCCGGCCTTCTTGGCGTCGGAGGCGTAGGCGAGCACGTGGTCCTGGCGGACCTTGTCGCCGGAGGGGTAGTAGAGGGTGAAGGAGGCGCGCTGTCCGTCCCTGGCGCGGATGCCGCCGGAGCCGGGCTTCCACCCGGCCTCGTCCAGGATGCGCCCGGCCGCGGCGAGGTCGCGCGGGCGCTCGATGCCGCGCTCGTACCAGGGGTCGTCGACGGGCAGCGGCCCGTACGCCGGCCGGCCCGCGCCGTCGAGGATCTTGTCGACCATGGCCTGCCGGTCCACGGCGGCGTCCAGGGCCCTGCGGATCGCGCGGTCGCCGGTGACCTGGCCTGCGCTGGGCAGGGTGACCGCACGGAAGTCGTAGGACCTGGCCCGGTAGGTGCGCCTGCCGTCGTCCTTCTCGAAGGTGGCGGCGAGGTTGGGCGGCAGGACGGCGCCGTCGAGGTCGCCGGAGCGCAACCGGGTGGCGCGTACGTTGTCGTCGGCGATGACGGCCATGGTGAACGACTTCACCGCGGGCTTGTCGCCCCAGTAGTGCGGGTTGGCCCTGAAGCCGAGCTTCTCGCCCTTGCTCCAGTCGGTGAGCACGTACGGTCCGGTGCCGACCGGCTCGGTGTTGAAGTCGCCGGTGTTGGGGTCCTGCTTCCCGGCGACGTGCTCGGGGACGATGGGCAGGACGGTGCGGGCGGCGAAGGGCGCGTAAGGGTACTTGAGGGTGAAGACGACGGTGCCGTCCCCGCTCGCGCGGACGTTCTCGACGGCGTCGAGTTCGCTGCGGGCGGTGTTGTTGGTCTTCTCGTCGAGGACGGTGCGGTACGTGTAGACGACGTCCCCCGCCGTCAGCGGTTCGCCGTCGCTGAACTTCACGCCCTCGCGCAGGGTGAACGTGTACGTGCGGCCGTCGTCGGTGACCTTCGGCAGCGCGGCGGCGAGGGCGGGCTTCAGCTCCAGGTCGGTGTCGCGGGCGAGCAGCCCGTCGAAGATCTTGGAGTTTCCGTCCTTGCCGTAGCCGAGCAGCGGGCTGAGGGTGTCCGGTTCCGAGGCCACGCCGATGACGACGGATTCGGCCGCCTCGGTGCCGCCGTCCCCTCCGCCGCCCGTGGGCGCGGAGCAGGCGGTCGCACCGGCGGCGAACGCCACCGCGGCGGCGGCACTCCGTATCGGAAGGCTCCGGTCGGTCCGACGGGTCCAACGGGTCCGACGGGCTGTCATGTCTCCCCCACGCTTGTTGTCGATGCGCAGCTATTGCACATCACTCGCAATAAAGCGTCAAGCCAGGTGGGGAGGGTGCCGGCGCAGCGGGTCGGCCGTTACCGGACGGGGCGCCTGCGGTGCTCAGCCCAGCCGCGCCGCGAACGCCTCGTACGCCCGGGCGTCGAAGAGGACGAAGCGGACCTCGGTCACCGAGGTCCCGCTGGTCGCCACCGTCTCGACGGCGATGCGGGCCGCGTCGTCCATCGGCCAGCGGTAGACGCCGGTGGAGATGGCGGGGAAGGCAACCGTGCGGGCGCCCAACTCGTCGGCGGTGCGCAGGGATTCGCGGTAGCAGGAGGCGAGGAGGCCGGAGCGGTCCTCGGTGGCCGACCAGACCGGGCCGACCGTGTGGATCACCCAGCGCGCGTCCAGGTCGCCCGCGGTGGTGGCAACCGCACGGCCGGTGGGCAGGCCCTTGCCGAGGTGACCCGCGCGGAGCCTGCGGCACTCCGCCAGGATCGCGGGGCCGCCGCGCCGGTGGATGGCGCCGTCGACACCGCCTCCGCCGAGGAGCGAGGAGTTGGCGGCGTTGACGATCGCGTCGGCGCTCTGGCGGGTGATGTCGCCCTGGACGAGGGTGATGCCGGTCATGTCTGCCTCAGCCTGCGCCAGACGGCCTTCGCCGCGTTGTGGCCCGACATGCCGTGGACGCCGGGGCCGGGCGGGGTGGCCGACGAGCAGATGAACACGGCCGGGTGCGGGGTCGAGTACGGGAACAGGGAGATCTTGGGGCGCAGCAGCAGTTGGAGGCCGGAGACCGCGCCGGAGGAGATGTCGCCGCCGACGTAGTTGGCGTTGCGGGCGGCGAGTTCGGCCGGTCCGGCGGTGGCGCGGGCGAGGACGCGGTCGCGGAAGCCGGGGGCGAAGCGCTCCAGTTGGCGTTCCATGGCGTCGGTGAGGTCGCCGTTCCAGCCGTTGGGGACGTGGCCGTAGGCCCAGAAGACGTGCTTGCCGGCCGGGGCGCGGGTGGGGTCGGCGACGCTGGGCTGCACGGTGATCAGGAACGGCCGCTCGGGTGCGCGGTCCGTGCCGGAGGCGGCGTGCAGGGCCGCGCCGATCTCCGTGCTGTCGGCGCCGATCTGCACGGTGCCCGCGCTGCGCGGCTCCTCGGCCGTCCACGGGACGGGCCCGTCCAGCGCGTAGTCGATCTTGAAGACGCTGGGGCCGTAGCGGTAGTTCGCGTAGTGGCTGCCGAGGCCGGCGATGCGGGCCAGGGCGGTGGGCGAGGTGTCGAAGACGTACGCGCGCGCGGGCGGCAGGTCGTCGAGGCGTTTGACCTCGTAGTCGGTGTGGACGGCGCCGCCGAGGTCCTTGAGGTACGCGGTGAGGGCGTCGGAGATGGACTGGGAGCCGCCGCGGGCCACGGGCCAGCCGCGGGCGTGCGCGGCCAGGGCGAAGACCAGGCCTATGGCGCCGGTGGCGAAGCCGCCGAGCGGGGCCATGACGTGCGCGACGAGCCCGGCGAAGAGGGTCTTGGCCTTCTCGTCGCGGAAGCGGCGCATCAGCCAGGTCGACGGGGGCAGACCGACAAGACCGAACCGGGCCAGCGTGACCGGGTCGCGGGGCAGCGCCGTCAGCGGCAGGGACATGAAGTCCCGGGCCAGCGTGTCCCACCTGGGCAGGAAGCGCTCGACCAGCCTGCGGTACGGGCCGGCGTCGCGCGCTCCGAAGGAGGCGGCGGTCTCGCCGACCGAGCGGGACAGCACGGCGGCCGAGCCGTCGGGGAACGGGTGCGCCATGGGCAGCCCGGGATGCAGCCACTCCAGGCCGTACCGCTCCAGGGGGAGGCCTCGGAAGGCGGGCGAGTTGATACCGAGCGGGTGCGCGGCCGAGCACGGGTCGTGCCGGAAGCCGGGCAGGGTCAGCTCCTCCGTGCGCGCTCCGCCGCCCACGGTGCCCTGCGCCTCGAACACGGCGACCGAGAAGCCGCGGCGGGCCAGCTCCACGGCGGCGGTCAGTCCGTTCGGTCCCGCACCCACTACGACCGCATCGAGCATCGACGGCACCTTCGGACCCCTTCGTCAGCCGATGGCCACTGGGGATCAGGATATGCCCGGGGTCCGACGGCGCACGGTCTCGGGTGGGCGGGACCGCGCGCCGGGGTTCAGGCCGCCGCCGCGGCGCGGAACGTGCTGGGGCTCTGGCCCCGGTGGCGTTTGAAGGCGGCGCTGAAGCCGAAGGCGTCGGCATAGCCGACGGCCCTGGCGATCCGGGCGATGCTCAGGTCGGTGTCGATCAGCAGTGCCTCGGCGTCGGCCATCCGGCATTCGGTGAGGTAGGCGAGCGGCGGGCGGCCCATCAGCTCGGTGAAGCGTTTGGCGAACAGCGCCCGGGAGACGCCTGCCCGTCCCGCGAGCGAGGCCACCGTCCAGGGCTGGGCGGGCCGGCCGTGGAAGGCGTGCAGGGCGGGGCCGAGGACCGGATCGGCCAGGCCGCGGTACCAGCTGGGCGCGTCGGCGCCGGCCTGGTCGAACCAGTTGCGCAGCGTGCAGACCAGGGCCCAGTCGAGGAGCCGGTCCATCAGAGCCTGGGAACCGGCCGAGAGCCGGGCGGCGTCGGCCGCGGCCGTCTCCAGCCAGGCACAGACCTCGACGTCCTCGTTGACCACCAGGACGGACGGCAGGGTGCGCAGGAGGCGTTCGTGGCGGTGGCCCGAGGCGCGGTAGGCGCCCACGATCAGCGCCGTCGCCCCGTCCGGATCGGTGCCCCAGCGGATGCCGCCGAGGTCCTGCGCGGTGCACTCGGGGTCCGCGGTGAAGCACGCGATCTCGTACTCGGTGTGCGGGCGGTCGACCGTGGCGGGCAGGTCGGCGAGGAGGAACGGCGCGGGACCGCGCACGAGGGCGGTGTCGCCCACGCCGACCGCCCGTGGGGTGCCGTCGGGCAGCAGCAGGGTGCCGCCGCCGCGCAGCACGCTGACCATGGTGAGCGGCGCCCCGTCGGTGAAGCGGATGGTCCAGGGCGCCGTCAGGACGGCGTGGCTGACGACCGAGCCCTCGGCCCGGATGCCGCTCAGCAGTGAACTCAGGGGATCCACGCCGGTCATCGTAGACGATCTCCTATGTCTCGGAGGGTTTCTCCCATGGATCATCCATGCGGCCGCGACTGTACTGGACGCGTCGCACTGACCGAGACCAGCCGGGAGACCCCGTGACGCACCGCAGCAGCAGCAACGACAGGACCGCCCTCGTGGTCGTCGCGCACCACCGCGCCGACTCCCTCACCGCGCACACCGCCCGCCGTACCGCCGACCGGCTCGAGGCCGCCGGATACCGCGTCGACCTGCTCGACCTGCACGCCGAGGGTTTCGACCCGCGGATGACCACGGCGGACCAGCCGGACTGGGGGGACCGGGAGAAGGCGTACTCGGACGAGGCGCGGGCGCACATGCGGCGGGTGCTCGACGCCGACGTGGTCGTCGCCGTCTTCCCGGTGTACTGGCAGAGCGTGCCCGCTCTCCTCAAGGGATGGATCGACCGCGTGTGGAACTACGGCTTCGCCTACGGCCGCAGCAAGCCGCGCCTGGCGGGCAAGCGCATGCTCTGGCTGGGCCTGGCCGGTGCCACCGCCGACGATCCGATCACCGAGGCGATGCACGCCCTCCTGGAGACCAGCCTCAGCGAGGGCATCGCCTCCTACTGCGGCTTCTCCCACTCGGCCGTCGGTCTGCTCACCGACGCCGAGGAGCGCCCGCAGCGCGTCGACGCCGAGGGCGGTCTGCTGGTCGGCGACGCGGTCGCGGGCGCCGAACGGGAGGCGCAGTACGCCGACTTCGACCGTCGTGCGCGGGAGGCGGTGGAGAAGTTCCTCGCCGCGGAGGGGGTGGCGGCCTGACGGCGGGAGAACCGCGCGGCGCGACGGGCGCGACCGGCGCGGGCGGCGCGGGCGTCACAGGTCGAGCTGGTACTCCAGGGCCCGGTGCGTGGGGGCGTAGCCGAGCGCGTCGTTGATGCGGCGCATGTGCGTGTTGCTGTCGGCCGTGTCGGTGACCAGACCGGCGAGATCGGGGTGCTGGGCGCGGGCGAGGCGGATCGACTCGGCCTTCATCCAGCGGCCGAGACCGTGGCCGCGGTGCTCGGGCAGCACACCGGTGCCGTAGTGCAGCCCGTCGCCCTTGCCGTCGCCGGGCACGACGAACTCCGAGAAGCCGGCGACCGAGCCGTCCGACTCGTCGACGACGGCCACCGTGGTGAGCTGCTCCCCGCGGTCGGCGACGGCCCGGGCGGCCGCCAGGACCCGCTCGACGTCCCAGACCACGACGCCGTAGTCGGTGTCGTCCATCGGCATGTCGTCCATCGCGCGGCGCGAGTCGGCGAAGGTCCCGGCCAGGTCGTCCGGGACGGTGCCGCGCCAGGACACCAACCGGTAGCCGGGGTGCGGCCGCTCGACGATCGCGTCGGTCTCCCCGGCCCGGCCGCCGCCCGTGCCGCCCAGGTCGAGCCGGGCGTACGTCAGGGCCAGCACCTTGCGGAAGCCGCTCGCGGCGAGGAAGTGGTCGCCGGGCGTGTCCGCGTCGGCCTGCGCGACGACCGACCGTCGGCCGGCCTCCCGTGCGGCGGCGACCGCCGCGTCGAGGAGCCGCGACCCGACGCCTCTGCGCCGCTCCGCCGCGTGCACGTTCAGCGTCAGCTCCGCCAGGTGGTCCTGCCCTTCCCGGGTGAACACCCGAAGGAACGCGTACCCGAGCGGACCGCCGCCGTCCCCGCAGGCCAGCCAGGCCAGGCGCTGGGCGGACGGGGTGCGGGCGGGATCGGTGAGAGCGGTGACGTGCAGGGACAAGGTGACTCCGGTCGGTCGGCGACGGCTGCTCCGACCGACAGTCGACCATGCGAAGGGCCGCCGGGGCACCGGATTTCCCGGGCGGCGGCCGACGCCCCCTGGGGCTCAGGCCTCGCCCGACAGCAGGGCCACCACCTGCCGGGCCGTGGCCGCGTCGCGGGCGGCGGTGAACGGCAGTTCGTTGCCCCCCGTGATGCGGAAGGGCTCGCCCGTGCGGGTCAGGTGGGTGCCGCCCGCCTCCTCGACCAGGAGAAGACCGGCCGCGTGGTCCCACGCCGCTTCCCAGGAGAAGGCGGTGGCGTCGGACTCGCCGCGGGCGACGGCCAGGTACTCCAGGCCTGCCGAGCCGCAGGGGCGGGGGGCCACGCCCGGGGTGCGCAGGGCGAGCAGGTCGCGCTTCTGCTCGTCCGTCGTGTAGTCCGGGTGGGAGGTGGCCACCCGCAGGTCCCGGCCGGGCTCGGGCGGCCCCGCGTACAGCCGCTCGCCGTCCAGGAAGGCGCCCCCTCCGCGTGCGGCCGTGGCGAGCCGGTCACCGGCCGGGGCGTAGGTCCAGGAGGCGTGCACGACGCCGCGGTGGGCGAGCGCCACCAGCGTGCAGAAGCCCTCCTCGCCGCGCACGAACTGCCGGGTCCCGTCGACCGGGTCGACGATCCACACCGGGGCCTCGCCGCGTATCGCCCCGTACGAAGCCGGGTTCGCGTGCACCGCCTCCTCGCCGACCACCACCGAGCCGGGCAGCAGGTGGGGCAGGACCTCCGTGAGATACAGCTCCGCCTTGCGGTCGGCGTCCGTCACCAGGTCGTGCGGGCCCGCCTTCTGGTCGACCTCGTGTGCCGCGAGCCGGCGCCAGCGCGGCATGATCTCCTGCGCGGCCGCCTTGCGGACGGCCTCCTCCACGTCACCGGTGTGCCGGGCGAGAAACTCGTCGATGGTTTCGTTGTCCTCGATCATGACTCCATGAGAGCACGCGCCACTGACAATCCCCGCCCGGGTGGTGTACTCCGGGTGGAATCGGTACGAACATCAGGTGTACGCGCGTGCCTGCCGGTCAGCGGCCCACCGCGTACCCCTGCATGCCGCGCGGGTTCGCCGCCGCCGACAGCACGCCCGTCTCCGGGTCCCGGGCGACGGCGCACAGCCGGCCCTCCGACCACGCCTCCCCCACCGTCACGTCGTGCCCGCGGCGCCGCAGCTCCTCGACGACCTCCGGCGGCATGCGGGACTCCACGGTGACCGAGCCCGCCCGCATGCCGCGCGGGAAGAAGGAACCGGGGAAGCTGTCGTTGTGCCAGTTCGGGGCGTCGATCGCGCCCTGGAGGTCGAGTCCGCCCCGCACCCGCGCGCGCAGCGCGACCGCCAGGAAGAAGTGTGCCTGCCACTGGTCCTGCTGGTCGCCGCCGGGGGTGCCGAAGGCCATGACCGGCACTCCGTCGCGCAGGGCGATGGAGGGCGTGAGCGTGGTGCGCGGGCGACGGCCCGGTGTGAGCGAGTTGGGCAGGCCCTCCTCCAGCCAGGTCATCTGGAGCCGGGTGCCGAGCGGGAAGCCCAGTTCGGGCACGACGGGGTTGGACTGGAGCCAGCCGCCGCTGGGCGTGGCCGAGACCATGTTGCCCCAGCGGTCCACGATGTCGAGGTGGCAGGTGTCGCCGCGGGTGCCCCCGTCGGCCGCGACGTCCGGCTCCCCCGGCACCGGGGACGCCGGGCCCTTGGCGACCGTCGGTTCACCGACCCCGAGGGCGTCGAGGCCCTCCCCCTCCACGGCGGCGACGAGCGCGTGGGCGGCGAGCCGCGGGACGCGCCCGCCCGGGGCGCCGGGGCGCAGTTCGAAGGAGGCCTTGTCGCCGACGAGCCGCCGCCGCTCCGCGTTGTACTCCGGCGACAGCAGCTCCTCGAGCGGTACGCGGTCCGCGCCGTCGGCGTCTCCGTACCAGGCCTCCCGGTCGGCCATGGCGAGCTTGCAGCCCTCGACCAGCAGGTGGACGTAGTCGGCGGAGGCGTAGGCGGGCAGTTCGGGCGGGAGCAGCGCCAACTGCTGGAGCAGGACTGGTCCCTGGCTCCACGGTCCGGCCTTGCACAGGGTCCAGCCGTTCCAGTCGTACGTCGCCGGGGCCTCGTAGTGCGCCGACCACCCGGCGAGGTCGGCGGCGGTGAGGGTGCCCGTGTGGCGTTCGCCGCTGGTGTCCAGGGTGGGCCGCCCGGCCTGCCGTACGAGGGCCTCGGCGACGAACCCCGAGCGCCAGATCTCCCGCGCGGCGTCGATCTCCGCCTCCCTGTTCCCCTTGCGGACTCCGTTCCGGTCCGCCGCGCCGGTGGCCTCCGCGAGCAGCCGCTTCCAGGTGGCGGCCAGGGCCGGGTTGCGCAGCAGCTCGCCGGGGCGGGGCGGACGGCCGTCCGGCAGGTAGACCTCGGCGGAGGAGGTCCACTCCGTCTCGAACAGCTCCCGGACGGTCTCGACGGTCTCGGCGACGCGCTCCACGGGAGCGTGCCCGTGCTCGGCGTAGCCGACGGCGTACTTCAGCACGTCGGCCAGCGACTTGGTGCCGTGGTCGCGCAGCAGGAGCAGCCAGGCGTCGAAGGCCCCGGGCACGGCGGCGGCGAGCGGTCCGGTGCCGGGGACGAGGTCGAGTCCGAGCCCCTTGTAGTGCGCCACGGTGGCCCCCGCCGGGGCCACACCCTGCCCGCACAGCACCCGCACCCCGCCCCCCGCCGGCGCGAGCAGGATCGGCACCTCCCCGGCGGGCCCGTTGAGGTGTGGTTCGACGACGTGCAGCACGAAGGCCCCGGCGACGGCCGCGTCGTAGGCGTTGCCCCCGTCCTCCAGCACCGCCATGGCCGACTGGGAGGCCAGCCAGTGGGTCGAGGACACCATGCCGAAGGTGCCACTCAGAGTGGGGCGAGTCGTGAATTGCATACCTGACCTCGGTGTTCGGGCACGTCGACGGGCCTGTGCTCCCGGTCGGCCGGTGCCGTACGCGGCGTGGATGCCTGCCATCCTCCCTGCCCGGCCCGAAGGCCCGGAAGAGGGCTCGGGCACTTCAGCAGGACCCGCCGGAACTTCACAGGCCGCTCACGCCGGCCGCGCCCTGTCCGCGAACACCCAGCGGTTGCCCGCCAGGGCGTCGTTCTCCTCGGGCAGCGGGCCCCGTCCGTGCCGGCGGGTGAAGTCGAAGGGCGTGTGGACCGACGCGGTCCAGCCCCGGTCCCTCAGACGAGCCGCGGAGTCGGGCCGCGGCTCCCGGCTGAACAGGTCGAGCAGGTCGATGCCGAGCTGCCGGCGCGTCGACACGTACAGCGGGCTGTCGCGGTACGCCATCAGGTCCTTCTCGAGCTTGACCTCGTACGCCAGGGCGCTGCCCGGGGCACTCAGCCGGTCGACCGTGTCGATGAGCGCGGTCTCGGCCGCGTGGGGCAGGTAGAACAGCAGTCCCTCGACCAGCCACGCGGTGGGGGCCGTGGCGTCGAAGCCCGTCGCCGTCAGCGCACCGGCCCAGTCGGCGCGCAGGTCGGTCCCGATCGGCACCCGCCGCGCCCCGGGTTCGGCCGACAGGGTGTCGAGGACCCGGTGCTTGAACGCGAGGACTCCGTCCCTGTCGATCTCGAAGATCACGCAGTCGGAGGGCCAGTCGAGGCGGAAGGCCCGCGCGTCCAGCCCGGCTCCCAGCAGCACCACCTGGCGGATGCCGGCGGACCGGACCGAGCGGAGCAGGAAGTCGTCGAGAACCCGGGTACGCAGACCGAAGTAGCGGGCGAAGCGTCCCCAGAGCGGGCTCGTGTCCCCGCCCGGGGCCCGGTCCAGGCGGACCGGCCAGTGGGCCGACGCCCGAGCGCCCAGCACGAAGTGCTCCGCGTAGATGTCCTGGGCGAGGGCGTCGGGGCGGTGGGTCTCGATCGCCCGCGCCGCGGCGACCAGGAGGGCGGTCAGCCCCACTCCTCCCTCCACGCCGTCCGTACGAGTGCCGAGCGGTGCCGTGTCGGCCATGCTTTCTCCCCTGGTGGGTCGGTGTGGGACCGGCGTTCGCCGGAGCCGGCGGCCGGGGCGGGCCGCGGCGGGCGGCGTGTTCAGGGCCGGCGGCCGTCCGGGATCAGGACGGGTTTGACGACGCGGCCGGTCTCGCAGTCGTGTTCGGCCTCGTTGATGTCGGCGAGCGGATAGGTGCGGATCAGCTGGTCGAAGGGAAACCGCCCGGCCTGCCAGAGCGCGGTGAGGCGCGGGATCAGCAGTCCGGGGACGGCGTCGCCCTCACAGATGTGGAAGATCGCGCGCCCGCGGTCCAGCGTCCCCGCCTCGATCGGCAGGGTGCCGTGGAGCCGTGCCACGAGGCCGAGACGGCCGGTCGGACGCAGCGACCGGAGCGCCTCGTTGATCAGCCCGGCGGACCCCGTGGTGTCCAGCGCGTACGTCGTTCCCCCGCCGGTCAGCCGCAGAATGCGGTCGGACAGGCCGGTCGGCGTGGCGGGGACCGCCACGGCGTGGAGCCGCTCGGCCAGGGCCAGCCGCCCGGGATGCCGGTCCACTGCCACGGTCGCCGCGCCGGCGGCGTGTGCCGCCATCACGGCGGCCAGGCCCACCGCGCCCGCGCCGAAGACGGCGAGGGTGTCGCCCGGGCCGACGCCGAAGGAGTTGAGGACCGCACCGGCGCCGGTGAGGAAGCCGCAGCCGAGCGGTCCGAGCAGTTCCAGGGGCAGTGCGGGATCGACCCGGACGGCGTTGCGGGCCGGGACCAGCGCGTACTCGGCGAACGAGGACTGACCGAACCAGCGGGGCGCCAGGGCGGTCCCGGTCGTGTCGGTGAAGCGTGCGGCATGCTCCCGGCGCCCGCCGAACAGGTTCAGTGCGGCGAAGGAGTCGCAGTGGGCGGGGGCCGCGCCCATGCAGTTCCGGCAGTGCCCGCAGGAGTCGAAGCTCAGCACCACGTGGTCGCCCGCGTTCAGGCCGGTGCCCGTGCCGCCCGTCTCCACGACGACTCCGGAGCCCTCGTGGCCGAGGACCGCCGGCAGGGGGGAGCGGCCGCCCGACCGCCGCACCGCGAGGTCGGTCCGGCACATTCCGCACCCGGCGATCCGGACCAGGATCTCCCCCTCGGCCGGCCCCTCCGCCAGCACCACCTCCTCGACGGTGAACGGGTTCTCGTACGCGCGCAGTACCGCCGCGCCGAACTTCATTCAGGCCTCCTCCGGGCGGTGCACGACGAACGGTCTGAGGTTTCCGTACAGCCCCCACGGCCCGCCCGCGACGCCGACACCGCTGTCCTTGGCACCCGCGAAGGGCTGGGCGAGGGAGAGTTCGGCATGGTGGTTGATCCAGGCCGTTCCGCACTCCAGGCGGTCGGCGACGGCCGCGGCCCGGTCGAGGTCGGTGCTCCACACCGAGCCGCCCAGTCCGAAGCCGGTGTCGTTGGCCGCCCGGACGGCTTCGTCGAGGCTGTCGTACGGCAGGACCGGCAGGACCGGGCCGAACTGTTCCTCGGTCACCACCGGGCTGTCGGCCGGCACGTCGGCCAGGATCGTCGGGGCGAAGAAGTACCCCGGCCGGTCCAGGCGGTGTCCACCGGCCGCGGCCCGGCCGCCGTCCGCCAGGGCCCGGGCCGTGCGCCGCTCGACGTGGGCGAGTTGCGGGGCGTTGCTGACGGGCCCGATGCGGGACGCCGGATCGAGCCCCGGTCCGACCACGGTCGTACTCGCCCGGTGGGCGAGGGCCTCCACCACCCGGTCGTGGAGCCGGGCGGGGGCGTAGACCCGCTTGACCGCCATGCAGACCTGGCCGCAGTTGCGGAACGCCGCCCAGAACAGCCGGTCCGCGATCTCCTCCACGTCGACGTCGTCGAGCAGGATGGCGGCGTCGTTGCCTCCCAGTTCCAGGGTGACTCGCGCGAGGGAGGCCGCCGCGCCCGCGGCGACGGCCCGGCCCGTGGCCGCCGACCCGGTGAAGGTCACATGGCGGATCCCGGGGTGCGAGGCGAGACGGGCGCCGAGCGGCTCCCTTCCGGTGACGACCGTCAGTACGCCCTCGGGCAGGGAACCGGCGAGGACGGCCCCCAGCATCCGGGTGGCGAGGGGCGTGGACGGTGAGGGCTTGAGCACCATCGTGTTGCCCGCGGCCAGCGCCGGCGCGAACTTCGCCGATGCCAGTTGCAGGGGGAAGTTCCACGGCACGATCGCGGCGACGGCCCCGATCGACCGCCACCTCAGCCGGCTGTGCACGGGGCGGTCGTCCGTGATCGGCTGCGCCCCGATGTCCAACTCGGCGAAGTAGCGCAGCCGGGCGGCCGTACGGGCCACCTCGGCATGCGACTCGGTCAGCGGCTTGCCCTGTTCACGGGTGAGGAGCGGGGCGAGAGCGGTGGCGGCCGCCTCGACGGCATCCGCCGCGGCGAGCAGTGCCGTCCTGCGTGCGGCCGGGTCGGCCCGCCAGCCGGGCCAGGCCGCTCGGGCCCGGTCGACGACCGGGTCCAGTTCCTCCGGCCGCCGGTCGGGAGCCTCGTCGAAGGCCTCGCCGGTCGACGGATCGACGACGGCGAAGTACCCGCCGCGGTCAGTGGTGTGCGGGGGACGTCCGGTCGCCGGAGCCATGGTCAGCTCTGCGCGGCAGCGGCCGCGTGTTCCCGGACGTGCCGGTCCATCTCCGCCCGGAAGGCCGCCACCAGGTGCGGCCGGATCCGGCCCGTTGTGCGGTCCCCTCCCTCGCAGACCGCTCCGCGCACCCCGACGATGTCCGTCTGGATACGGGCCAGTTCGCCGAGGTCGCCGGACCTGACACTGCCCGCCAGCGCGGCGAGGAGACCGCAGTCGTGGGCGCGCCGTACGAACTCGGCGCACACGTCGGGCGGAACATGGTCGAACAGCCGTGTCCCGTCCTTGATCGCGGTGTCGAGCATGGCGGCGTCGGAACCCGAACGGCGCGCGATGTCGGGCAGCGAGAGCGGGTTGACGCAGCCGATGCGGTGGGCGTCGGCGTAGCCCGACGCGACGACGAACGCGTCCGCCCTGTGGTCCTTCACCGCCCGGACCACCCCGCGCATGACCTCGACGGCCTGTTCGGGTGTCGCGCACCCGTAGAGGCCGACCTTGATGTAGGTGGCCCCGGACACGGCCGCGCCGAGCGCCGCCTGGGCCACCGTGCCGGGCTTGTACGGCACGTCCCCCACGGTGGCGGAGACCGGCTTGTCCGCCGGGACGGCCGCGCGGATCTCTCTGATGACCCAGGGGTAGTTGGCACCGAGCGAGCCCTCGTCGGGCTTCTTGACGTCGACGATGTCCAGGTGCTCGGCCGCCTTCGCGCAGTCGAGGGCCTCGTCGACACCGTCCGGAGAGATGAGCAGCAACAAGGTTGAGTCCTTCCCCCGCACACCCACCTGCCCCGAGAGCGGATGTAGGGATTCGTCCGGCTCACATGCGGTGCGCACATCCTTCCCCCCGGGCGTCACGTCCGGGCAGGGCGCGCGCGGTGCCACGTGGATCGCGGTCACGAGGTGCCCGCGCCCGGCGCAACGCGCCGTCCGCGCCGGGCCGCCCGCGCGTGCGCGGGGGCGCCGTTCCGTCTAGCATCCACGCATGGTTCCGTTCCGGGGATGGGCCCCGGACGAGGGTGGTTTCCAGAGGTTGGGGGTCCGCATGGTCGCGGGTCGTGTGGTGCGTTTCGACGGTACGCGGGGCTACGGGTTCATCGCGCCGGAGGACGGGGGCGAGGACGTCTTCCTGCACGTGAACGACCTGCTCATTCCCGAGGAGTCGGTGCGTTCCGGACTGGTCGTGGAATTCGAGGTGGAGACCGGTGAGCGCGGGCTCAAGGCGTCGGGCATCCGGCTTCCCGAGGGAGAGCGGCAGCCGGTCGCGCGGCGCCACCAGGAGGCCGCGCCGCGTACCGCGATGTCCGACGAGAACGGGCATCCGATGTGCGATGTGCTGAGTCCCGAGGAGTACCGGCGTGATGTGACGGAACTCCTGCTGACCGCGAGTCCGCAGTTGACCGCGGAACAGATCCTCACCATCCGCGGCGCGCTGGTGAAGTTCAGCGAGGGTCACGGCTGGGTCGAGGACTGAGCGCCGGGCCGGGTTCCAGCTCCGGGGCCAGGAGTTCGGCGACCGTCTGGCGGCGGCGGATCAGGCGGGTCTCGGCGCCGTCGACCAGGACCTCGGGGATGAGCGGCCGGGAGTTGTAGGTGGACGACATGCTCGCGCCGTAGGCGCCGGTGTCGTGGAAGACGACCAGGTCGCCGACGTCGGTGCGGGGCAGCGGCACCGGTTCCACGTCCCCGCCCTCGACCTGGGTGAAGACGTCCCCCGACTCGCACAGCGGCCCGGCCAGGACGGTGTCGCGGGCGTCCGAGGCGCGGGGGGCGCCGTCGGCGTCGAGCACCGAGACGCGGTGGTTGCTGCCGTACATCGCGGGCCGCATCAGGTCGTTGAACCCGGCGTCGACCAGGACGAAGTAGTTGCTGCCCACGGGCTTCTGGGCCCGCACCTCGGCGGCCAGGACTCCGGCGCCGGCCACCAGGAAGCGTCCCGGTTCGATCTCCAGCCGCACCGGGTGGCCGAGTTCGGAGACCAACTCCCGGCGTGCGGCGTCCCAGAGTTCGAAGTAGCGGTCGGTGTCGATCTCCGGGTCGCCCGGCGTGTACGGGACGGAGAGGCCGCCGCCGGCGGAGATGGCGCGGATGTCCCGCCCGGCCATCCTGACCTGCTTGACCATGGTCTCGCAGACCGACTCCAGGTGACCGTAGTCCACCCCGGAGCCGATGTGCATGTGCAGGCCGACCAGGTCGAGCCCGTGCCGGTCGACCAGCGCGAGGCTCTCTTCGAGGTGCTCGTGCCAGATGCCGTGCTTGCTGTGCTCGCCGCCGGTGTTGGTCTTGCGGCTGTGGCCGTGCCCGAAGCCCGGGTTGATCCGGATCCACACCGGGTGACCGGGGGCGGCCCGGCCCACCTGGTCCAGCATCTGCGGGGAGCCCGCGTTGACGGGGATGCCCAGCTCGACCACCCGGCGCAGCGTGGAGCGGTTCAGCAGGTCGGCGGTGAAGACGATCGGCTCGTCGTCCCCGCCGACCCGGTAGCCGGCCGCGAGCGCCCGCTCGATCTCGCCCTCCGACACGGCGTCGACGTGGACGCCCTCCTCGCGCATCAGGCGCAGGATGTGCAGGTTGGAGCAGGCCTTCTGTGCGTAGCGGATGACGTCGAAGCGGCGCAGCCGGTCGATCTGGGCGCGGATCGTCGCGGCGTCGTACAGCCACAGCGGGGTGCCGTGCTCGGCTGCCGCGGCCGCCAGCCGGGGGCCGTCCAGGGCGCCGGGCAGGCGGGGCCGCTCTGCGGAGGAAGGGGCGGATGGGGAGGTCATGGTCAGTCCTTCTCGCCGATCATCAGGGCAATACCGAGATCTTCTTCCAAACGGCGCAGGATCTGCTCGGCCGTCCGAACCACGGACGGATGGTCCGGCCCGCGCAGCATGAAGCGGGCCACGATCTGTCCGGCGTTCACCGTCCGGCCGGGTCCGGTGCCGTAGCTGTCGAAGCCGACGACCTCCAGGACGCCGGGCAGGTCGGCGATCCGGTCCAGCGAGGCGCCGGGCGCGAGGGTTCCGCCGTCGCGGGCCATGACCTTGCGTCCGCCGACGCAGCCGTCGAGCGTGCCGGGCAGCGCCACCTCCGCGCCGGGTTCCAGGATCGCCAGCAGTCCGGAGAAGATGTCGGTGCCGGTGGCGTGCCGGTAGATGGTGGGCAGGGCGCCGCCCATCACCCGGGGGTTGACCTCGACCAGGACCGGCCCGCGCTCGGTGACCATGATCTCCAGGTGGAAGACGCCCAGGTCCAGCCCGATCGCCCGGCACACGTCGGCGGCGTAGGCGACGCAGGCCCCGGTCTGTTCCTCGGAGAGCGCCGCGGGGATGTAGGAGCCCAGCTCCACCACCTCGTCCTCGGCCCAGCGGAACCGTCCGGACACCGCGAAGGGGAAGAACTCCCCGTCCTTGGCGCCCAGTTCGACCGAGACCAGGGTGCCGACCAGGTACTCCTCGACGAGGATGCCGCGGGTGAACTGCTCGTGCCACTGCACGGGCACCGCGTCCAGTCCGGTCAGCACCCCGCGGCAGCCGGCGGCGGCCTCCTCTGGATTGGTGGCCACGTAGGAGAGCAGGCTGTCCGCGCCCGACGGCGGCTTGAGGATCACCGGGTAGCCGATCTCCTCGGCCGCGGCGAGCGCCGCCTCCTCGGTCTCGGCCAGCGCGTGGCGCGCGGAGGCGAGCCCGGCCTCGTCCAGGGCGGCCCGGCACCGGTCCTTGCGGCGGGCGGTGAGGACACCGTCGGTCGCCGTGCCGCGCAGGCCCAGTTCGCGGCAGGCGACGGCCACCGCCTCGGCGCTCAGCTCCAGCTGGGCGGTGACCACGTCGATGGGGTCGGCCGCGTGGCGGGCGGCGAGGACCCGGGTGACGGTCTCGGCGTCGGTGGTGACGAGGTTGTCGACCAGGTGGTCCACCGAGCCGACGATCCGCAGGTTCTTCTCGGTGGGCGGGTAGAAGGGGTCGGCGGACTGGAGGTAGGTCACCCGGTGACCGGCCTCCTTGGCGAGCCGGATGGCTTCGAGCGCGGCGGGGTTGGAGTCGACGAACGCGATGTGCATGGGTTCTGCCTAGGGGTCGCTGGACGAGGGAGGGGTGGGGTGGGGTGGTGCGGTGCGGTGCGGTGCGGTGCGGTCAGAGGGTGACGGGCAGGAGGCCGGCCAGGTCCGGCACGGTGCCCGGCGCCGCGGCCGTGTACCGGGCCTCGACGGCGGCGGCGAGGCCGGGCACCAGGGGCGCGGCGTGCTCGGCGGCGGCCCGCAGACCGGCGGCGGCGAGCCCGGGATCCTCCGGCGCCCTGGCGGCGAGCAGCGCCAACAGGTTCGCGGTGGTCTCGGCGGCCTGCCGCATCGAGAAGGTCTCCAGCGTGTAGGCCCGCCGCATCCGGTCGCGGTAGCGGTCCAGGAGCACCTCGGTCCGCGGCCCGGCCGTCACGGGCCGCCCGGTGTGCGGGGCCAGGGCCGCCGCGATGCTCTGGAGCGGCTGGTGCAGCCGGGTGCGTACGGTGTCCAGGAAGTCCGCCTCGGTGAAGTTGGCGGGCTGGTGCTCCGGGTTGTCGAGCGCGAGGTGGAAACGCACGTTGTCCGCGCCGTACTTGCCCACCAGGTCGCGGGCCCACACGAGGTGGCGGCGGCTGGTGGAGAACTTGGCCCCGTCCAGGTGGTAGAACTCGTTGGTCACGATCGCGGCCGACTCGGTCAGTCCGCCGTGCGCGAAGGTGAGCCCGAGGTGGGCGAAGGCGAAGTAGAACGTGTTGTCGTAGCCGAGGAACTGCACGAGTTCGAAGCCCGAGTCCGCAGCCCACACGCCGGGCGGGGTCGCGGGGGCGCGGCGGGCCCGCGCGGCCTCCGCCATGTGCCTGAGGCCCGGCAGCATCTCGGCCCAGACGTTGAAGACCTGGCCGTCGAAGCCGTCGATGCCGACCGGGATGCCCCAGTCGGCCGGGTAGCTGACCGGGAAGTCGGGCAGCGGCCGGGAGAGCATCTCGTCGACGAAGCGCAGCACGTGCGGGCGCATCGTGGCCCGCCGGGCGCGGTAGAACTCGGTGAACTGCTGCCGGTACTCCTCCAGCGGCAGGACCAGGATCTCCGTCTCGCGCGGCTGGGTGGTGGCGGCGGGCCCGGCGCCGGTGCTCGCGGGGAAGAGCAGGGAGTCGACGTCGTTGGGGTGGCCGCAGTTCTCGCAGATCGCCCCGCAGGTGCCGACCAGGCACTCGGGGCAGTACCCGGTGGCGAAGGCCTCCAGGAGGTAGCGGCCGGTCCGCCCGCAGTACGGGAAGGTCCAGGTGCGGGTCTTGAGCCGGCCCGCCCGGTGCAGGCCGGTGAAGAACTCCCGCACCTCGGCGCGGTAGGCGTCGTCGGGGCTGGTGAACGCGTCGATGTCGATGCCGGCGAGTTCCAGTGTGCCGACGATCTCGCGGTTGCAGCGGGCCGCCAGCTCCACCGGGTCCAGGCCCAGCCGCTCGGCCGTGGTGACCACGTACGTCTGGTGGTCGTCGCCGCCGGACGCGTACAGGACGGTGTGCCCCAGCATCCGCTGGGCGCGGCTGAAGACGTCGGCGCCCAGGTAGGGCCCGGAGAGGTGGCCGACGTGCAGGTCGCCGTTGGTGGTGGGGGGTGTGGCGGTGACCAGGAAGCGGCGCGGGGCCGGTGTCATCGGTCCTCCCCGTGGGGCTGCCCGGCGGCCGGGGCGGCGCCGAAGGGGCCGAGGGACCAGACCGACACCATCTCCAGTTCCTCGGTGTCCGAGGCGTTCTCGAAGTGGTGGCGCTGGTGGGCGCCGACCACCAGGGCGTCGCCCGCGGCGATCCGCGTCCGCTCCCCGTCGACCTCGGCGTGGCCGCTGCCGCGCACCACGTAGAAGTGCTCGTGGTCCTCGTGGGAGTGCGGGGTGGTGGCCGTGCCGGGCGCGACGGTGCACACCCCCATGCCGGTGTCCGAGGGTCCGCTGGACTCCCAGGGCAGGATGCGGCGGAACGCGCAGCCGTACTCCTCCTTGACGAGGGCGTCGGCCCGCCGCTGGATCCGGATGCCGCTCATGCGTGGACTCCTTCGAACAGGGGGGTGGCGAGGTCTTGGTGGCCGGCGGCCGGGGTGCCGAGGACGGCGTCGAGGATGTCTCCGGCGCGGTGGGCGAGCAGCGACAGCAGGGTGCTGGTCAGGCCGTGGGTGTGTTCGGCGGCGCCGTGCAGGAAGATCCGCGGCGCGAAGCTCTCGTCGGTGCGTACCGAGTAGTCGCGGTCGACGAGCAGTTCGCCGTCCCCGTCCCTGAGCAGGTACGGGTCGACGCCGGTCAGCAGGCCGCGCGCCTCGCGGAAGTCGTAGCCGGTGGCCAGCACGACCGCGTCGTGGCGCTCGCCGCGTTCCTCGCCGGTGAGCAGGTCGCGCAGGGTGGCGGTGACCAGGCCGTCCTCGGTGCGGGCACCGGTCAGTTCGGTGAACCGGCTCAGGTGCAGCCGCTGCCCGCCGTGCACCTGCTGGTCGTAGAGGAGTCCGGCGACGGCGGTGATGTCCTCGTCGTCGACGGCGGCGTAGTTGGTCGCCTTCAGCTCCGCGAGGATGCCGCGGCGGCGCTCGGGTCCGGCGCCGTGGAACAGGTCGACGGAGGCGGGGTCGAAGATGGCGTTGGCCAGGGCGCTGCTGTTGGCGGGCATCAGCGCGAACCCGCGGTGCGCCAGGGTGACGTCCGCCGCCGGGAACTCGCCGGCCAGGTACTGGAAGATCTCCGCTGCGCTCTGTCCGGCGCCCACTACCAGGAAGCGGTAGGGAAGTTCGCGGCCGCGGTCGTGGAAGGGCCGGATGCCGCCCAGGAAGGAGCTGCTGTGCAGGACGGTGCCGTCCCGAAGGGTGCCGGGCTCGACGCCGGGCGGGACGATCGGGGTGCCGCCGGGCGCCAGGGACACGTGGTCGGCGGAGACGGTGTGCCGGGTGCCGTCCGGGCCGCGGTGGTCCACCTCCAGGCGGGTGACCCGTCCGTCGGGACCGGTCACCGGGCGGATCGCCTCGGCGGTGTTGCCGTAGGTGACGTAGCCGGCGAGCCGGTCGGCCGCCCAGCGGAAGTAGTCGACGTACTCGCGCCGGGTCGGGTTGAGCGTGCCCAGGTTGAGGAAGGGTTCCAGCCGGCCCTTGGACACCAGGTAGTTGGCGAAGCTGTAGGGGCTGGTCGGGTCCCTGGGGGTCACCAGGTCCTTCAGGAAGGCGACCTGCATGCGGGCGCCGGGCAGCAGCATGCCGGGATGCCAGGAGAAGGCGTCCCTGGATTCCAGGAAGTGCAGGGACGTCCCGGCGGCGGCCGGTCCGGCCGAGGCGTGCAGCGCGCTCATGGACAGGTGCGAGGGCCCGTAGCCGACGCCGAGCAGCCGGTGGTGCGGGTGTCCCCCGCGCGGGGCAGTGGTCATGGTGTTCCTCTCCGCCGGGTCAGCCGGCCTGGACGGCGGGGCCGGTGCGGTCGTCGTCCAGCGGCCGGTAGTGGGCGTAGAACTTCTTGGTGGGCTCCAGGACCTCCCAGGTGCCGGTGAATCCGGCGGGGACGACGATGGTGTCGCCGGGGACGAAGGTGCGGGCGTTGCCGTCGTCGTCGGCGATGACCACCCGGCCGTGGAGCATGTGGTAGAACTCGTCCTCCTCGTACACCGCGCGGAACTTGCCCGGGGTGCTCTCCCAGATGCCCGAGGTGAAGGCCCCGTCGGGGCTGGTGAAGTGCAGGGTGTTGGTGATGGCCAGCTCGCCGGAGATCCAGCGGTCCGGGCCCTTGCGCACCTGGCGCACGTTCTCCGGCTCGGACTCGCCGAGGACCACGATGTCCTTGATCGTTCTGCTCGTCATGCCGATCCCTTCGCTGTACGGGTGTGAAAGAGTTCCGCGAGCCGCCGGGCGGCACCGCCGCGGACCACGGAGTAGTGCGTCTCGGGCAGGGGGGCGACCCGCGCGCCGGGCGGGACGAGACCGGCCGGGTGCCGGTGCAGCGGTGTCAGGCCCCCGAAGGCGTCCGGTCGTTCCCGCTCGGCCGGTACGACCAGGAGCGGGCAGTCCTGCGGCAGGGGCCGCGGGCGGTGGTCGAGCAGCAGCCGGTACAGGGCGCGGTACTGGTCGTAGAGGCCGCGCAGGGCGTCGGCCGGCTCCCGGGGCAGGTGGGTGGCGGCGAGGTGTCCGAAGGGGTCCGGGTGGCCGGCCGGTACGGCGATCTCCGCGACGTCGTCCCGCTGGCCGAGGTAGTCGGTGAAGAACCCGGCCGCGGCGGCCCGTTCGTCAAGGTCCGCGCCGTCGGTGGCGGCCACGAAGCTGTCGACCAGGGTCAGCGAGAGGGGTTGGACGAGGTCGGTGCGGCGGGCGGTCTCCGCCGCGAGGACGCCGCCCATCGACCAGCCGAGGAGGTGGACGGGCCGTCCCAGGGCCGCGACCTCCCGCGCGTACCGCGCCGCCAGTTCGGGCAGGGTCGCGGGGAGCCGGCCGCTGGGCGGGGCCTGCAGGCCGTACACCGCGTACGGGGCGGGCAGCGCGTCGATCAGGGCGCGGTAGCCGAGGAGGTGTCCGCCCACCGGGTGGACCAGGACCAGTACCGCCCCGTCGCCGGGTCGGACCGGCACGAGCAGGGTGTCGACGTGCCGGTCGAGCAGCGCGTCCTGCCGCGCGACGGTGCTGGCCTCGAAGAGGCTGGACAGCGGGAGCCGGACGCCGAACTCCTCCTCGATCCGCCGGACCAGCCGCACCGCCGAGACCGAGCTGCCGCCGCTGGCGAAGAAGTCGTCGTCGACCGACCGGACGGCCGTGCCGCACACCTCCTGCCACAGCCGGGCCAGCGCCGACTCCCGTTCGGTGCGCGGTGCGCGGCCGGACGCGGCGGCCCGGTCGGCGTCCCCGCCCCCGGCCCCCGCCGCGTGCTCCTCGGCCAGGGCGAGGAGGGCGCGGGCGTCGCGCTTGCCGTTGGCGGTCAGCGGGAGGGCGGCGACGGTGTGGAAGGCGCTGGGCACCGCGTACGAGGGCAGGGTGGTGCCCAGCCGGGCGCGCAGCGCCGCGGGACCCGGGACCGGCTCGCCGTCGGTGCCCGGACCGCCGCCCTCCTCCGCGACGAGGAAGGCGATCAGGCGGGCGGCGGCACCGGTACCGGTGACGACGCAGGCCGCGGCCCGGACGCCGGGCTGCGCCGCCAGCTGCTGCTCGACCTCCAGGAGGTCCACCCGGTAGCCGCGCACCTTGGCCTGGCTGTCGAGGCGGCCGAGGAACTCCAGGGTGCCGTCGGGCCGGTAGCGGGCGTGGTCGCCGGTGCGGTACAGCCGCTCGCCGGTGCGGGGGTGGGTAGGGAAGCGGGCCGCGGTCAGTGCGGGCTGCCCGTAGTACGCCGCGGCCAGGCCGTCACCGGCGATGAAGAGTTCGCCGGGCACCCAGTGGGGCACGTCCGCGAAGCCCGCGTCCGGGTCGAGGACGTGGTAGCGCTGGTTGGCGAGGGGCAGCCCGTACGGCACGGACTTCCAGGACGGGTCGATCCGGTCCACGACGTGGTAGTTGGACCAGATGGACGCCTCGGTGGCGCCGCCCAGGGCGACCACCTCGGCCTTGGGCGCGGCCCGCCGGACGCGGTCGGGCAGGCCGAGCGGGATCCAGTCGCCGCTGAGCAGGACCAGCCGCAGTCCGCCCAGGACGTCGGCGGCGCGTTCGTCGCCGAGGTGGTCGAGGAGCATGTCGAGGAGTGCCGGGACGGTGTTCCAGACGGTGGCGCCGCTGTGCCGCACCCAGTGTGCCCACAGGTCGGGGTCGGGGCGGGCGGCGCAGGGCGGCACGACGACGGTGGCGCCGGCGCACAGCGCGCCGAACAGGTCGAAGGCCGAGAGGTCGAAGTGCAGTTCGGACAGCGACAGCAGCCGGTCGTCCGGGCCGACGCCGAAGCGCTCCACCATGTCCTGGACGGTGTTGAGCAGCCCGCCGTGCGGGATCGCGACGCCCTTGGGGGTTCCGGTGGAGCCCGAGGTGAAGATGACGTACGCGAGGTCGTCGGGGGCGGGCACCGGCAGCGGCAGGGGCTCGCCGGGGTGCCCCGGGGCGTCGAGGGGGAGCACGTGGACGGGCCGTTCCAGCTCCGCGAGGAGCCGTGCCCCCTCGGCGTCGGCCAGCACCCTGCCGATGCCGTGCCGGGCGAGCAGCGCGTCGAGCCGGGCGGGCGGCCAGTCCACGCCGAGCGGTACGTAGGCGCCGCCGGCCGCGACGACCGAGAGCGCGGCGAGGTACTGGCCGGGGCTCTTGCGCGCCAGCACGCCGACGAGTTCGCCGGGTGCCGTCCCGGACGCGGTCAGCGCGGCGGCCGTGCGCCCCACCCGGTCGGCGGCCTCGCGGTAGGTGGTCCTCCCGTCCGCGCCGTGCAGGGCGACGCGGTCGGGGGTGCGCGCGGCGCCCTCGCGCAGCCCGTCCAGGACCCCGCCGCCGGGGAGGTCGCGCGCGGTGCGGTTGGCGGCGGTGCGCGCGGCCAGCAGGGCCCCGGGCAGCGGCGGCGGGTGCGGGGCGGTCCAGGGGGCGTCGGCCCCGGCCAGGCGGCGCAGCAGGTCGGCGTGGGCCGCCGCCAACTCGTCGACCATGCCTTCGGGAAAGGCCTCGGCCACGTGGTCGAAGGTGCAGACGAGTTCCCCGTCCTCCTCGGAGACCTGGTGGTCGAGGAGGACCTGCGGGGTGTGCATGGACTTGAAGACCAGCTCCCACCCCTCGGCGCGCAGGTGCGGGGGCAGCACGTCGGACGCCGCTTCGTCGAGTCCCGACGCGAAGACGAACGGGCTGCCCACCGCGGCCCCGGGGCTCTCCCGGCGGGCCCGGCGGGCCACCTCCACCCCGGACAGCCAGGTGTGCGGCAGGTCCGCCATCAGCCGTCGTTGCAGGGCTTCGGCGCGCTCGGCGAAGGTGGCGCCGGTGCCGTCGCACTCCAGCAGCAGCGTGCTGCCGAAGTTCCCCACGCACGCGGCCGGTGCCGGGTCGGTGCCGTTCGGGCCGGCCGCCAGCATGGCGCGGGTGGCGACGAGGACGGTGAGGGTGAAGGAGGGCCGGCCCGACCAGCGGCGCAGCACCTCGGCGTAGGCCGCGCACAGCACGGAGTTGGCCGACAGGCCGGCGCCGCGGGCCCGTTCGCGCAGTGCCGCCCACACGGGTGCGGGCAGCCGGTGGCGGACCCGGGCGAAGCGGGCCCGGGCCGGGCGGGACAGGGCCGGCGGGGTCGGCGGGCCGGGCAGCGCGGGTGTCCGGCGCTGCCAGTGCGCGACCGCGTTGCGGTGGGCCTGGCTGTCCCGGTGGGCGGCGAGGGCCTCGGTGTACCGGGCGAAGTATCCGGGCGCCACGGGCGGTTCGGCGAACGGCCGCCCCTCGTAGGCGTCGGCCAGGTCGCGGCAGAGCAGCCCGATGGAGCGGGCGTCCAGGACGAACAGCCGCAGGCAGAGCAGGACGAAGGCGGTGTCGCGGGCGGAGTAGACCGCGCAGCCCAGTTGGGGGCCGTCCGTCAGGCCGGGCAGCAGCGCGGCCGCCGTCTCCCGTTCCCGGTGGAAGGCCGCGCGGGCCTCGGCGGCGTCGAGGTGGCTCCAGTCGACCAGGGCGGGGCCCCAGCCGTCGTCGAGCGGGACGACCCGTTGGCGGCCGTCCGGGCCGACCGCGGCGCGGAGCATCTCGTGCCGGGCGAGGACCGTGCGCAGCGCGCCGTGCCAGCGTCCGGTGTCGAGGCCCGGGACCTCGAAGCCGTGCGCGATGTACGCCGGGGTGGCCAGTTCGGGGAAGTCCGACTCGCCGACCTGGTAGGCGCTCTGGAGGTCGGTCACCGGGAAGGGGTGCCCGGACGGTCGGGGCTCCGGGTCCGCGGCGGCGACCCGGGGTCCGGGCAGGCCGGAATGGGCGGTGATCGCCGCGAGGACCGGCTCCTTCGCGGCCGTGAGGCCGTCGAGGAGCTCCCGGGGGGCGTCCGGCGGGGCGTCGACGGACAGTCTGCCGCGGCGGGCGCGCACCGTGACGCCCCGCTCGGCCAGTTCGCGAAGGAGCGCGAGCGGGTCCCGCTCCCCCGCACCCCGTTGTGTCTCTTCCACCTCGCCGTACCCCTCCGACCTGTGTCCGTCGCCGCCCCTGTGGTGGCCCCGCCCGCGACGGGGCCACCGCCTCCGTCCGGGCGCCGTTACCGTCCGGTGCCGTCGTCGCCGCCGCCGTCCGCGCCGCCGTCCGCGTCCGCGGCGAGCCGGTGGACGGTGCCGTCCTCGGCGAACAGCTCGCTCAGTTCGAAGTCGAAGCCCTCCGCCTGGGCGAGCGCCACCAGCCGCATGGCCGCCAGCGAGGACCCGCCCAGCGCCAGGAACGGCGTGTGGACGTCGACCTGTCCGACCTGGAGCACCTCCGCCCAGATCGCGGCCAGCGCGATCTCGTCCTCGGTGGTGGGGGCCGTGGTGACCCCGGCGGTCGCGGCGGTGCCGCGGGCCGGGAACAGCGCCCGCGCACCGGTGTCCGCGGGCCGGGGCTCGGCCGCCGGGCCGGGCCGGTTCGCCGCGATGTGCTCGGCGAGTTTGCCCACGGGGGTGGTGCCGCCGTCGGCGATGGCCTCCAGGACGCCGCGGAAGGCGCCCAGGATGCGCTCCACCGACTCCGCGTCGAAGAACGCCAGGTCGTACTTGACCTGGAAGAAGAGCTGCTCCTCGGGCATCGCCTCGATGGCGAACGGGTAGTTGGTCCAGCCGACGTAGCGCTCCTGGCGCACGTCGAGGCCGCCCCGGCCGGTCCAGCCGGTGCCCCGGGGGAAGTTCTCGAAGATCAGCAGCGACTCGAACAGGGGCTGGCCGCTGGGCAGGTCGGTGCGCTGCTGGATCAGCGGCAGCGGGTAGTGGTCGTGGGAGCGGGCGGCGACCTGGGTGCGCTGGATCTGCTGGAGCCAGCGGCCGACGGGCTGCTCGGGCTCCAGGTTCACCCGCATCGGGAGGCTGTTGATGAAGATGCCGACGATGTCCTCGACCCCGGCCAGCCCGACCGGGCGGTGGGTGATGGTGATGCCGAAGCAGACGTCGTCCTGGCCGCTGCACCCGCCCACGACCACGGCCCAGGCGCCCTGTACCAGGGAGTTCAGGGTCAGCTGGTTGGCGCGGCCGTACGCGAGCAGCCGTTCGGTCAGCTCCTCGCCGAGGTCGAGGCGGGCCTCGGCGTGCATCTCCTGCGAGCTGGCGGAGAGGCCGAGCTGCGCGGAGCGGCCGATGACGGTCGGGCGGCGGAAGCCGGCCAGCCGCTCCAGCCAGTAGTCCCGGGCGCCCTCGATGTCCTCGTGCTCCAGGAAGGACACGTAGTCGCCGAAGGAACGCGTGGGGCGCAGTTCGGGCAGCCGTCCTTCGAGACCGGAGTGGTAGATCTCCAGGGAGTCGCGCAGCAGGACGAAGAGCGACCACGCGTCGAGGATCAGGTGGTGGTAGCTCATCACCAGCTTGTACGTGGTGGCGCCGAGCCGGACCATGGTCAGCCGGAACAGGGGCGCCCGCTCGTAGGGGAAGCCGCGGCGCCGGTCCTCGTCGAGGTAGCGCTCCAGCAGCTCCTTCTGCTCCGCCTCGGTGCGCTCGGACCAGTCCAGGACGGTCCAGCCCAGCTCGGCGGTGCGCTGCACCGCCTGGAGCGGTTCGGACAGGCCCTTGGTGGCGATCCAGACCCGCAGGATCTCGTGCCGGTCGACGACCTGCTGCCAGGCCCGGTGGTACGCGTCGAGGTCGACCTCGCCGTCGACCGCGTACAGGAACTGCTCGAAGTAGACGCCGGAGTCCGGGTCGAGCAGCGAGTGGAACAGCATGCCCTTCTGCATCTCGGTGAGCGGGTAGACCGTCTCGATGCCGTCGGGGTCGGCGGCGACCGCGCGCACCGCGGCCAGGTCCTCCTCGGCGAGGGTGAAGCCCTGCGGGTCGGGGGAGCCGGACGGGGCGGGGCCGGTGCCGCCCTGTGCCGCCATGAAGGCGGCGGTCTCGGCGACGGTGGGGGTGGCGAAGACCTGGGTGGCGCTCAGGCCGATGCCGTCGCGGTTGGCCTTGGCGCTGATCAGGAAGCCCTGGATGGAGTCGCCGCCCAGCGCGAAGAAGTTGTCGTGGATGCCGACGGCCGGCAGGTCCAGGGTCTCGGCCCACAGCGCGCACAGGTAGCTCTCGAGTTCGTTGCGCGCGGCCGTGTAGTCCTCGGCCAGTTCCAGGTGGGCGCCCGGCAGTTCGTGCAGGGAGCGGCGGTCGACCTTGCCGTTGTGGGTGAGCGGGATCGCGTCGATGACGGTGAAGGCGGCCGGGACCATGTAGTACGGCAGCCGGTCGCCCAGGTGGGCGCGGATCGCGGCGGCGGTGGGCGGCTCCCCGTCGCAGGTCAGGTGGGCGACCAGCCGCTGGTGACCGCCCGCGCCGCGCAGCCCGGAGGCGACGGCGCCGGTGACGCCGGGGACTTCGAGCAGCCGGGCCTCCACCTCGCCCAGCTCCACCCGGTAACCGGCGATCTTGACCTGGTCGTCCATCCTGCCGAGGAGTTCGAGCCGGCCGTCCTCGGACTGCCGGGCCAGGTCGCCGGTGCGGAACACCCGGCCGCCCTCGGTGTCGGCGAACTTCTCGGCGGTGAGCCGGGGCAGCCGGTCGTAGCCCTCGGCCATGCCCACGCCGGCCAGGCACAGCTCGCCCGTCTCGCCCGGCGGGACCGGGGCGAGGCCGGCGTCGAGGATCCGGGGGGTCAGCTCGGCGGGGTGGCCGACCGGCACGAAGCCGTCGTACACGGCGCCGGGCAGGCACTCCCAGTAGGTGCTGTAGAGGGCCTCGGTGAGTCCGTAGACGTTGAACAGCCGGGCGGACAGGCCGGTGGCGAAGTACTTCTCCGGCAGCGCGCCGGGCATCACGTCGCTGCTGCAGAAGACGTACTTCAGCGAGGTGTTGGCGGCGAAGCCGGGGTTCTCCAGGATGCCGGAGAGCAGCGCCGGGACGACCATCAGCGTCGTCACGGAACCGCTGTTGATCAGCTCGACCAGCCGGTCGGGGTCCTTGTGGTCGCCCGGCGGGACGATGACCACGGTGCCGCCGGAGAGCACCGGCCAGAACACCTCGCGGACCAGGTTGGTGATGCTGAGGGTGGTGCGCAGCAGCTGGCGGTCGCCGGGTTCGAGCGGGAAGGTGCGCTGGAGCCAGCGCTGTCCGCTGAGCAGGGCCCGGTGCGTGAGCATCACGCCCTTGGGGGTGCCGGTGGATCCGGAGGTGTAGAAGATGAACGCCAGGGCGTCCGGGGCGAGTTCGACCGGCTCGGTGAGCGGTTCGGCGACCTCGTCGAGCAGGTCCTCGACGGCGAGCTGCCGGGTGCCGTCGGGCGCGGGCCCGTCGAGGAGGGCGCGCTCGGTGACGACGAGCGTGGCGCCCGAGTACTCCAGGATGGTGGCGCGGCGCTCGTCGGGATCCTCCGGGTCGACCGGGACGCAGACTCCGCCCGCGCGCAGGATGCCGAAGAGTGCGGGGAGCAGCGCGAGGGAGCGCGACATGTGCAGTCCGACCCGGCTGCCGGGCCGGACGCCGCGGGCGACGAGGGCCGCGGCGACCCGGTCCGCATCCGTCTCCACCTGGCCGTAGGTGGCCGACGAGTCCGAGAGGAGGGCTGCCGTGCGGGTGGGGGCCGAGGCGGCCTGCGCCGTGAGCAGGTCATGCAGGAACGACATGCGTGGACACCATTTCCGTGTGGTCGGTGCGGACTGCGGTAGGGAAGGCGGTACGAGGGGTGGGCGCGGGGAGGTCCGGTGGACCCGTCAGTCCCGCGCGGCGCGGGTCGCGTCCACCCCGGAGGAGGTCGGGTCGGCGGGCCGGGCGGCGGCTGCCGCGTCCGGGACGCCGGTGAGCGCCGGTTTCCGCCGGTCCGGGTGCGGGCGGCCGGTACGCGCGGCTCCCGGAGCGTGGTCGGGTTGCCCGGCGGCTGCCTCGGCCGGGCCGTCCGCCGCGGTGCCGGCGGGGCCGTCGACGCCCGCACCGGTCCGCGCCGGCGTGTCGGGATACGGCACTTCGAGGGCCGGCGCTTCGGCGGCCGGCGCTTCGAGGGCCGGCACGTCGGACACCGGCGGCTTGTGGGCCGGCACGTCGAGGACCGGCACGCCGGACACCGGCGGCTTGTGGGCCGGCACGTCGAGGACCGGCGGATCTCGGTGGTCCCGGGCTTCGAGGACCGGCGGCTTGTGGGCCGGCAGGTCAGGCACCGGCGTTCCGGCGGCCGACGCGTCAGCCACCGCCCCTTCGAGGGCCGGCACGTCAGGGACCGGCGCTTCGCCGGCACGGGCCTCGGGCGCCGGCGGTTCCTGGACCGGCGCGTCAGGCACCGACGCGCCGGGCACCGGCGTCTCCTGGACCGGCGCGTCAGGCACGGGCGCTTCGGACACCGGCGCGTCGGACACCGGCGCTTCGGGGACCGTCCGCGGCCGGGGCGGGGGCAGCAGGGCCGCCGCGACCAGGGGCAGGGCGCCCGCGGTCAGGAAGACCCAGGTGGTGCCGGCCGTGGCGGCGAGGGTGCCGCCGAACAGCGAGCCGAACGGGATGACGCCCCAGGTCAGCCAGCGGTAGGCGGCGTTGACCCGGCCGAACAGGGGCAGCGGGATGGTCGCCTGACGGTAGGAGGTCACCGTCACGTTCCAGACCATGGACACCAGCCCGTAGACGAACAGCCCCAGGGCGATCACGGGCACCGCGGGCACGGCCAGGGCGAGGAAGCAGAGGCCGAGCAGCGGCGCACCGAACCGCATGACCGGCCCGTCGCCGACCGCATCGAGGATGCGTCCG
Source organism: Streptomyces violaceoruber (assembly GCF_033406955.1). NCBI lineage: Bacteria > Bacillati > Actinomycetota > Actinomycetes > Kitasatosporales > Streptomycetaceae > Streptomyces > Streptomyces violaceoruber. Next base: position 1,385,512 of record NZ_CP137734.1, read on the forward strand.
GTCACCAGCCCGGCGAGGATGCTGCCGACCGCGAGGAAGGTGAGCAGCAGCCCGTACCCGGTCTCGGAGAGGCCGAGCCGTCCGGGGCGCACCGCCCACAGCGGCAGCATGGTCAGGCACATCGAGTAGGACAGGTTGTTGACGGCGGCGGCGGTCGCGAGCCGGGCGAGGTCCCCCCGACCGCGGAAGTAGCGCAGCCCCTCGCCGAGTTCGGCGACCAGGGATCCGAATGACGACCGCCGGCCGGCGCCGGCGCGAGCCGGTTCGGTTGCCGGCCGGGCGTGGCCGGCCGCCGCCTGCTCGACGGCCGCGGGCAGCAGTCCCAGCGCCCAGACGGTGACCACGTACAGGGCGACCACCACCGCCAGTCCGCCGCCGGAGCCCAGCGCCACCACGTAGCCGCCGAGTGCCGGACCGATCAGCTGCGCGAGGAACATCTGGGTGGACTGCAGGGAGGCGTTGGCCTTGGGGAGCTGCCCCACCGGGACCAGCCGGGGCAGCTGGGACTGGGCGGCCACGTCGACGAAGATGCCCGCGCAGCCGATGAGGAAGGCGGTGACGACCAGCGCCCACAGGGGCAGCCGGTCGGTGGCGGCCAGGGCGCACATGGCGGCCACCAGCGGCAGCCGGACCGCCGACGCCCAGCGCATGACGCTGCGGGGCGGGTACCGGTCGGCCAGCACCCCGGCGGGCAGGGTGGCGATGAGCCAGGGCAGCCGGACGGCGAGACCGACCGCACCGACCGCGACCGCGGAGCGGCTGATCCCGAGGGCCAGCAGCGGGACCGCGATCTTGTAGATGCCGTCCGCCAGGTCCGAGGAGACCACGGCGGACTGGAAGAGCCGGAACGGCGGGCCGAGCCGCTCCTTGCCCGGGGTTTCCCGCCCCCTCCGGGTGGCACTCAACATCGGTCCACCAGCACCACGGAGCTCATCAGGGCACCGTGGTGGGCGTTGAGGACGGGCCCGCCACCGGGGACGCCGTGCCGTACCAGCACGCCCGAGGGGGCGCCGCCGAACATGAACGGGCCGACGACGAAGGGCACTTCGGCGTGTTCCAGGGCGCCGGTCTCCTGGTCCTGGAAGTCCAGCGCGAGCCGGTCCGGCGTCACATGGGTCTGCAGGATGTGGCGTCCGGCCCATCGGGCGTCCTCCAGCGCCCGGCGCCACTCCTCGTCCCGGACCTCGGGGCCGAGGACCACGCCGCCGCCGCCGTAGCCGCCGACGGGCTTGAGGACCAGTTCCGTGCGGTGGGCCAGGGCGTGCCGCAGCAGCGCGTCGCCGTCGGGGCCGGGTGCGGGGAACAGGGCCGTCCAGGGCAGGTGACGCTCGATCAGCCGCTGGTCGTCCCCGGGCAGCGCGTCCTTGTCCGCCCAGAGCCAGGCCATCGTGGTCTTGTCGCTGAGCAGCCAGGTCGCCTCGGAGGTGTGCATCCGCACCCGGCCGGCGCGCACGGAGCGGACCAGGGCGTCCAGGCCGGGGCTCGGCGGCTGGTCGAAGCTGAGGAAGAGCCGGAACACGGCGTCCACCCGCCGCCCGTCGAGCAGCAGGACGTCGTCCTCGCCGGTCTCCAGCCGGTCCATCGGGCAGGCGACGGTGTCCATGCCGTGCCGTCGGCCGCTCTCGCACATCGGGGCCAGCCAGGCGAGGAACGCGTCGGGGTCCTCCAGTCCGGGTGCCGCGCCCTTGCTGAACACGGGAATGGCGACCCGCGCCCCTTCCGAAAGCCCCAGTGACGTACGGATTTCGGCGAAACGGGAATCCACGGCGGACGGCGGGGCGTCGATACGGTCCCCGCCGGGAAGCGGACGATAGAGATCACGGAATCGCGCGGCGAGGAGATCGGCCTGGAGTGTGCCGCCGAGCGCACCGTCGATATTGAATTCGACGAACCGGGGGACGCCGGACCGATAGACGATGTCGGGGCGCGCGGCGACGAGCAGGTGGTCGCCGAGAAGCTCCGTGCGCGACAGCAGCGGCGTGTCGGCCTCGTCCACCCCCAGCACGTCCTGGAGTTCGCCGACGGTGGTGGCCCTGCGGCGGCAGGCGTCGAGGATCAACCGCATCAGACGTGCGGAAACGCGGCCCAGTTCGTCGTAGTGGCTCCGGTCGACGAAGCTCGGGCGCACCGGGCGCCACGTTCCCATGGAACCGCTGATTCCGTCGTGGACGCTCCGCGCGCCGGTGACCGAACGGGCCAGGGCGCTTTCACGGAAGGACGGGGCGAGTTCACTCCAGATGTCGAACGAACGACGCGATGAACCGAGATTGTTCTCCATGCCCCCCCGCATGTCCTGATGCCGCTTTCGCATTTCGCACAGGGGGTTTCCGCGTCCCCCCAGCCGCTGGAGCGGAACACTATCGCCACCTCGCCGGCACCGGTTCGACGCGCCGGAAGATGCCTCTCCGGCACGGAGCCCGGGACGAAGAAATCCCGCGTCGCACGCACGGGTCCGCGGACATCTTGCCGACGGGTCGCACGCAATCGGCAAATACCACTACGTGGACACCGGGTGGCGGCGGTCCGCGTCCACGGCGCTCGCGGCCGGGTGAACCTCTGTACGAACTCCGTTTCCCCGTTGTATGACTTCTCCCTATGTGATGGCGGAGCGTTCACCCGGAGCGCACGCTTCCGCTTGACAACGTTGTCCACCAGGGAAGGGTCCGTGCTCGTCATGCCCGACAGATCCAAGAGACCGCCGATACGGTCGTCCAGTCCACGGGCCGCCCTGCGGGCCACGGTCGCGGCGGTGCTCGCCGGGGCACTCGGCCTGGCCGCGCTGACGGGCGGCGGCACCGCCGTCGCCGTGCCCGTCACGAAGGCCTCGCCCCCGGCCGGTGAGAGGTCTGGCGGAACGGACTACACGAAGCTCGTCGATCCGTTCGTGTCCACCGCGGGCGACGACGGCAACGACCTTCCCGGCGCCCAGGCGCCGCACAGCCTGGCCAAGGTCAACCCGATGACGACCCCGGGCCGCAACCACTCCGGGTACGACTACAACGAGGACCACATCGCCGGGTTCACCGCCACGAACCTGGACGGCGTGGGCGGTTCGGGCGGCGGCGGCGACCTGCTGGTCGTCCCCACCTCGCAGCAGTACGACAAGCGCCCGGCCACGAGCACCTACGCACACCCCTACAGCCACGACGACGAGAGCGCGACGCCCGGCTCCTACCGGGTGGGGCTCGGGTCCCCCTCGGGGACGATCGACGCCGAGATGACGGCGACGACCCGCACGGCGCTCGAACGGTACGCCTTCCCCGCGAAAGCGCGGCCGCAGATCGTCCTCGACCTCGCCAACAACTTCACGAGCCGCACCCGCGCGACCCTGGACGCGACACGGCTGAAGGACGGGACGACCGCGATCAGCGGCCTGGTCGCCGGATCGTTCAACGGCGCCTCGTACCGCCTGTACTACTACGCCACCACGAACGTCCCCGTGACCTCGCTGCGCACCTGGGGCGACGACGGCGCGCTGGGCGACGCGACGGCGCGGGACGGCACCGACACCGGCGCCGTCCTCGGGTTCGACCCGGCCGACGGCGACGACGTCGAACTGCGCGTCACGCTGTCGCCGATCAGCGCCGAACAGGCCGCAACCGACCAGCACGAGGAGGTCGCGGGCCGCACCTTCGAGGAGGTGCGCGCGCAGACGAAGGCGGACTGGAACCGCACCCTCGGCGCCGTCGCGGTCAAGGCCTCGAAGAAGGCCGACCCGGACTCGACGCTCACCAAGCAGTTCTACACGCACCTGTACCGCATGTACGCGCTGCCGGTGAACGCCACCAGCACCAGCGGCACGTACCGGGGCGTCGACGGCGCGGTGCACAAGGCGAACGGCTTCACGTACTACGACGGCTGGTCCACCTGGGACGACTTCCGCAAGTACTCGGTCGCGGCCTACATCGACCCGGCGACCTACCGGGACATGGTGCAGTCCGCGGTCATCCTCTTCGCCGACGCGCACGCCGCGGGCAAGAGCCTCGGCAGCCTCACCCACTCGGTGCCGACGGTGCGCTGGGAGCGCTCGGCCGTGGTGATCGCCGACGCCCTGTCGAAGGGGTTCAAGGACTTCGACCGGCTCGACGAGGCGTACCCGGCGCTGAAGTCGTACACCGGCTACTACACCGGGACGCAGCTGCGGCAGGGCTACATCGCCGGCGACCCCGGCACGACGGTCCAGCGCGGCTACGACCAGTGGGCGCTGTCCGTCGTCGCCGACGCGCTCGGCGAGGACGCGGAGGCGAAGAAGCTGCGCGAGCAGGCGACGATGGCGACCGACAACCTGGTCAAGCCCGGCGCCTGGACCGCGCCCGACGGCAGCGAGGTGGGTCTGCTCACCCCGCGCGACGGCGAGGGCGACTGGCAGAAGGCCGACTACGAGAAGTTCGAGGAGGCCAGGCTCTACCAGGGCACGCTCTGGCAGTACCACTGGTACGACGCGTACGACATGGGCGGCCTCATCGAGGCCATGGGCGGCGAGCAGGCCGGCCGGGCCGCGATCCGGCACATGTTCGGCGAGGACTCCGACGCCGACGACGGCTCGACCATGCTGCACTCCAACGCCAACGAGATCGACCTCCAGGCCCCCTACCTCTTCAACTACGTCGGCGAGCCGAGCCTGACGCAGAAGTGGGTGCGCGCCATCTACACCGGTGAGACCTGGAACCGGTACATCGCGACGGGCTCCACGAACGAAGCGCCCAGCTCCGGCGGCGAGTTCAGGCCGCCGGTGAAGACCAAGGCCTACGAACTCGCCCCGGACGGCTTCCTGCCGACCATGGACAACGACGCCGGCACCATGTCGACCATGTTCGTCGCCGCCGCCCTCGGGCTGTTCCCGGTGACCGCGGGCTCCAGCCAGTTCCAGATCGGCAGCCCGTTCTTCGACTCCACGACGATCACCTACCCCAACGGTGCCGAGTTCACCGTCGAGGCCGACGGGGTCTCGCCGAAGAACTACTACGTGCAGCGCGCGGCACTGAACGGCAAGCGGTTCTCCAACACGTGGCTCGACTACGCGCAGATCGTGGCCGGCGGCACCCTGAAGTTCGACATGGGCTCCGAGCCGTCGTCCTGGGGTGCCCGCACCGAGCCCGCGTACTCGCTGAACACCGACTCGGGCGACGGTGACGACGAGCACGCGCCCGGCAGGGGCACGACCGTCGTCTCCGCCCGCCCCGAGACCGTCCGCACCGCCGCGGACGGCACCGTCGAGGCGAGCGTCGAACTCCGCCTGTCCGGCAGGGCGTCGTTCGCCGCGCGGAAGGGCACCAGCCTCACCCGGACCGGCGCGGCGAGCGTGACCGGCCTCCCGGACGGGGTCACGGCCGACCTCCGGGTCACCGGCAAACGCACCGCGTCGCTGAGGCTCACCGGCACCACCAGGACCGACGCGCGGTTCGGCATCACCTTCCGCGACCGGGCCTTCCCGCACGGCATACCGGCCTCCACGGTGACCGGCACCGGCGTGTCCGTGACCGACCCGCTGATCGTCTCGGCCGCGGCCGTGCACCGCGGCAGCCTCGCCGCCCTCGTCGACGAGGCGTCCCTGGTGCGCGAGGGCAACTACTCCGACGGCTCCTACGGCATCTTCCGCACGGCCCTGGAACGCGCGCGGACCGTCCTCGCGGACTCCGCCTCCCCCACCGGCACGCTCATGGCGGCGCACGACGCGCTGCGCTCGGCCGTCGACGCACTCACCCTGGACGAGGGCGGCTACGCCGTCCTCCAGGCCGAGGACCCCGACCGGATGGAGGGTCCCAGCCTCGTGAAGGAGGCGTACTACTCCGACGGCGACCTCGGCGGCGTCACCGAGGGCGCCTGGGAGCAGTACACGGACCTCGACTTCGGCGGGGTCGCCCCGCGCAGCGTCTCCGTGCGCTACGCCAACTCGCAGGCCGCGGCGGCGGAACCGAGCAGCGTGGACATCCACGCCGGGGACGCCGACGGCCCCGTCGTCGCCACCGTCTCCCTGCCCGGGACCGGCGGCTGGCAGTACTACACGACCGTGCGGGCGGCGGTCTCGGACCCGCAGGCCCTGCTGAAGGCGTCCAGCACGACCTTCGTGTTCCACGCCCCCTCGGGGCGGCAGTGGGTGTCGAACTTCGACTGGTACCAGTTCTCGCCCGAGGCGGCCCCCTCGTCCTCCCCGATCACCACACTCGCCACCCTCACCACGGCCAACACCACCTCGACCGGCGACGGTTCACTCCCGCTGAAGGTCTCGGGCGGCGTCTTCGAGAACGTGACGAACGGCGCGTGGGCCGAGTGGCGGGACACCGACCTCGGTGACGGCGCCGACACCGTCACCGTCAGCTACGACAAGCCCCGTTCCCGGGCGGCGTCGGACTCGCACATCGAACTGCGCCCGGGTGCGAAGGACGGCCCGACGGCCGTCACCGTCCCGCTCGACTACACCGGCTCGGGCTGGGGCACCGTGGCATCCACGAGCGTGCGGCTCGACCCGGACGTCTTCGAGGGCACGCAGGACGTCTACGCCGTCTTCGTCTCCAGCACCCAGACCGACGCACAGCCCTACGTCGCCAACGTCCACTCGCTCACCCTGACGCGGCAGGCGGACGCCCCGGTGGTGTTCGACGCCACGGCCTTCGAGGGCAGCAGCGGCGGCGGACTCAAGAGCGAACCGGCCACCTGGAGCGGCGCGGGTTCCGCCACCAGCCTCGGCGGCACCTACGACGGAGCCTGGCTCGACTACGGGGACGTCGACTTCGGCGACTCCCCCAAGAACACCGTCACGCTCACCTACGTCAACAACTCCGCCCGCTGCGGCACCGGTTCCGCCGTCCAGCTCTACCTGGACTCCTTCGACCCGGACGCCCCCGGCACGCCGTACGCGACCGTCCCGCTGCCGGTCACCGGCAGTTCGTGGTCGTCGGGCGGGACGACCAGCCTGACCCTGCCGGAGGCGATCAACGGCACGCACGCCGTGCACCTGCGGCTGACCACGAACGCGGACTCCTCGCACCCCTACGTCGCCAACCTCGGCCAGGTCACCTTCGACCGCGTCGAGGCCCCCGCGCAGACGGATCTGTCCGCCCTGCGCAAGGCGATCGAGCAGTACGAGGGCCTGTCCGAGGACGCGGACCGGTACGGCACGATCGACTTCGGCGTGTTCCGGCGCGAACTCACCGCCGCCCGCGACCTCCTCGGCACCGAGGACGCGACCCAGCTCGAGGCCGACCTGCGGACCCGGAGCCTGACCCTGGCCGCGAACCAGCTGGTGCCGCTGCCGAGGCTGCGGCTGGAGAGCCTGGTCGCCACGGCGTCCGCCCTCGCCGACGAGCGCTACACGGACGCTTCGTGGAAGGCGTTCACCACGGCGCTCACCGCGGCGAAGACGGCCGTGGCGGACGAGACGGCGACGGACCGCACCCTCACCGAAAGATACGCGGCCCTCGACCGCGCGAGGTCCTCGCTCACCACGAAGCGCAGGACGGTGCCGGCCGCGCCCGGCGCGGTGTCCGCCGCTCCCTCCGGCACCAGTGTGCAGGTCACCTGGTCCGCGCCCGAGGACGACGGCGGTTCGCCGGTCACCGGCTACGAGATCACGCTCAGCGGCGGCCGGCAGGTCGAGATCGCCGATCCGGACAGCCGGAGCACGGTGTTCACCCGGCTGAAGGACGGCACGTCGTACACGGCGCGGGTCCGCGCGGTGAACGCCCTCGGCGACTCCCCCTGGAGCGCACGGACGCAGCCTGCCGTCACGGGCGACAACAGGCCGCAGGCCCCGACCGTCACGGGCGTGGTCACCGACGGCGAACGGGTCCGGGTGAACTGGCGGCCGGCCGGTGACGGCGGCTTCCCGGTCGTCGGTTACACCGTGGCCCTGGACGACGGGACCACCGCGCACGTGCCCGGCACCACCTCCACCGCGGTGCTCACGGCGGCCGGCGGGGCGAAGGCCCACACCGCCACCGTGACCGCGGTGACCCGGGCGGGCAGCTCGGACGGCTCCGGGGCGACGGTCTCCACCGCCCCGGCCACGTCCACCACCTCGGCCACCTCGGCCACCTCGACCGGCGACCCGGCGGAGTACGAGCCGTCCCCCTTCCCGGGCGACACGCTCGACGCCACCTACGCCTCGGACACGTGGCCCGAGACCGGGGACGGGTCCGACTGGTTCACCCACCTGCTCTCCGGTTTCGACGACCTCGGCCCCGCCACGCTCGGCGCCAACTCGGAGGTGCCCGCGGGCACCCCGCTCGGCGCCGAGAACGACAGGATCACCGTGCGCGTCAACAACGCGGCGACGCAGCAGCAGGTCGACCGGGCCGAGGTGGACGCGTCGAACAGCGCCACCGTCACGATGGCCGACGGCCTCGGCTCCCGGCTCGGCCCGCTGTACGGCGAAGCCCTGAAGGAGGGCCGCCTGCCCAAGACCAGCGCGCTGTTCTCCCGCGTCAACGAGAACCTCGACACCCACGACGCGGCGAAGAACCACTACCAGTACCTGCGGCCGTACGTGCGGCTCGGCTTCGCCGGGGACGGCGGCGCCGTCTACGAGTCGCAGGACAGCTCGTACAGCGGCCTGGCCGGCCAGGGCTCGTACCCGAGCGGTCACACCTACGGCGGCTACGAGGCCGGGACGATCCTCGCCACGCTGCTGCCCGACCTGGCGCCGTCGATCCTCGCGCGCACCTCGGAGTACGGGGACAACCGGATCGTCCTCGGGTTCCACTACCCGCTCGACGTCATGGGCGGCCGCATCACGGCCCAGGCCACGGTGGCGCACCGCTGGGCGGACCCGGAGTTCGCGAAGCTGCTGGGCCAGGCCCACACCGAGATCGAGAACGTGCTGCTCGCGCGGTGCGAGGAGGAGGGCTACGGCGACACCCTCACGGCCTGCGCGGGCGACCCGTACGCCGGGCTGAGCACGGCGCAGCAGGTCGACCGGTACACCCAGCGGCTCACCTACGGGTTCTCCCGTACCGGCGAGGCCGGGCAGGCCCTCGACGCGCCGTCCGACGCGGCGGCGCTGCTGATCACGGCCTTCCCGGACCTCACCGCGGAACAGCGCGCCCAGGTCCTGGAGCAGACCGCGACGGACTCGGGGTACCCGCTCGACCTCACCGGCTCCGGCGGGCCGGGCTGGCAGCGGATCAACCTGGCGGCGGCGATGGCGGCGGACGTGGTCGTGAACGCCGACGGGTCGGTCACGGTGACCAACTTCCCGGACGCGACCGCGGCGAGTGCGGCCGAGGCCGTCGCGATCACCGTGGGGGGCGTGGCGCTGGACGGGTTCGACCCGGACGTGAGCACCTACGTCGTGGACTGGCCGAGGAACGGCGGGCGGATCCCGGCCGTCGGTGCCGTGACGGCCGCGTCGGGCGCGCGGGTGAAGGTGACGTCCGGCAGTTCCACGGTCTCCTCCTCCCAGCGCGGGTTCAGTACCCGCACCCTCACGGTGACCTCGGCCGACGGTGAGTTCACCCGCACCTACACGGTCGGGTTCCGGCCGGTGGAGCAGCATCCGCACCGGCCGGGCGCGCTCCGGGACACCGGCGGTGGCGGCACAGCCGGTGGCAGTGCCGGCGGGGGCGATGTCGGCGGCGGTCTCTGGTCGCCGGCCCGCGAGTGGGAACAGACCGTGAACTGACGGCTGGTTGACCGCGTTCCCACCGCGGCCCGACCTCGGTGCACCGCCCCGTCACGGCACGTCCGTGGCGGGGCGGTCCGCCGTTCTCACGTCGGGGTCGGCTCCTCGGCGCGCGGTCCGTCGCCCTCCCGGGCGCGGCGCAGGGCGTCCTCGTCGGTGCGGGCGTCGTAGCCGACCAGCCGGGGCAGGGCGGCGGTGAGCAGTCCCACGGCGGCGACACAGGCCACCCCGCCGGTCCAGATGGCCGGGCGGGCGCCGGTCCAGCCGGCCATGGCGCCCGCGCGGACCTGACCGAGCTGCGGCCCGATGCTGTAGGAGAGCACCTCGATGCCGGCGAGGCGGCCGCGCAGCCGGTCGGGGATGGTCTGGTTCCAGATGGTGGTGCGACCCAGGCCGCTGAGCATGTCCCCGGCGCCCGCCAGCGCGAGGCAGGCCAGCACGAGCCAGATCTGCGAGGTCCAGCCGGCCGCCGCGACCGCCAGTCCCCAGCCGGTGGCGCCGAACACCACCAGCAGTCCGTGCCGCCGGGTCCGGGACACCCAGCCGCTGGTGAGGCTGACCAGCAGGGAGCCGACGGCGCCCGCCGAGTACATCAGGCCCAGCGCCCAGTCGGCGTCCAGCTCGTCGGCGAGGAACGGGAAGATGGTGTTGGGGAACGCGAACAGCATCGCGGCCAGGTCGATCGCGTACGTGCCCAGCAGCACCGGCCTGGACCAGGCGTACCGGGCGCCCTCGGCGATCCCGCGCAGGGACGGCCGGGCCGCGTGCTCGGCGGGCGGCACGGGCGAGAGGCCGCGGCACATCAGGACCGAGGCGCAGAAGCAGACCACCGTGGTGGCGTAGGCGGGCACGTTGCCCGCGTAGGCGACCACGAGGCCCGCCAGCGCGGGTCCGGCGATGGCGCCGGCCTGCCAGCGCAGGGCGTTCAGGGCCGCGGCGGCGGCCAGCTGGTCGTGCGGCACGATCCGGGCCAGCAGCGAGTCCAGGGCGGGGCGTTGGAGACCGGCCAGCGCCGCCACCCCGCCCGCGACCACGTACAGCGGCCAGAGCAAGGGGTGCGGCAGCAGCGCGTTCACGAGCAGGACGGCCGCGAGGAGTCCGAGGCCCGCCTCGGTGAGCACGATGACCCTGCGCCGGTCCACGGCGTCGGCGAGCGCCCCGCCGTAGAGGCCGAAGACCACCAGGGGTACCAGTTCGACGGCGCCCATGACGCCGACGGCCAGCGGGGAGCCGGTCAGTTCCTTGATCTGGAGCGGCAGCGCGATCAGCGCCATCACGCTTCCGAGGTAGGTGACCAGCCCCTGCACCCACAGGAGCCGGAAGTCGCGGGAGGAGCGCCAGGGCGCGAGGTCGGGCAGCAGGGCGGTGAGCTTCGAGGTCATGACTTGGCTCCGCCGTCCCCGTCGGTGACCGCGGTGGCGGGCGTGGTGGCGGTCGTGGTGGCGGTCGTGTGGTGGCGGCCGATCGGCAGGACGGGGGGCTTGCCGGAGACCGGGTCCTCGATGACGCGGCTCTCCGTGCCGTACACGGAGCGCACCGTGTCCTCGGTCATGACGTCCCGGGTGGATCCGGCCGCGTGCGGCCCGCCGGACGCGAGGGCGATGAGCCGGTCCGCGTAGCGCGCGGCGAGGTTGAGGTCGTGCAGGACCATGACGATGGTGGTGCCGCGGGTCCGGTCGAGGACGGTGATGCCCCCGGGGATGACCGGCGACCGGGGCGACAGGCCCAGGGTGCGGGCGGGTTCCCTGACCGGGGTGCGGTGTACGTCCTTGCCGTCCGGGACGACGCGCCCGGTACTGGGGGCGAGCGGCCGGGACATGGAGCGCGGCACTGTTCTCATCGACCCGGTGTTCACTTTCAGGGAGGAGGGCGCGGAAAGCCGGACTGACATAGTTAGGTAAGGCTTACCTGAACTCGACCTGCTCAGACTAGGCAGCCCGCGCACCCGTAGCAATCGAGCCTTCTCGACAGCGGTTGTAGCGATCGGGACACGGCGCGGCCGGTGCGCGACGGCGCCGGTGCGGCCGGCGCGCCCGCTCTCAGGGCGCCCGGAACCGGCCCGGAGTGGTCCCCGTCGTCCGCCGGAACGCCGCTCCGAAGGCGCTCGCCGAGCGGTAGCCCACCGCGTCGGCCACCACCTCGACCTCGAACCCGCGCGCCAGCAGCCGCACGGCGTGCTGCGCCCGGACCGAGGCGACCCAGCGGGCGAAGCTCGTGCCCGTCTCGGTACGGAAGGCGCGGGTCAGGGTGCGCTCGCTGCATCCGAGGACGGTGGCCCAGCCGGTCAGGGTGCGCTGGTCGGAGGGGTCGGCCCGGACCGCGTCCACGATCGGCCGCAGCAGCGCGGACGTGGGCAGGTGCACCAGCAGTGCCCTCGGCGAGGGCCGCAGCACGTCCAGCACCATGGCCTCGGTGACGTCCCGGGACCGCGGCGGCAGGTCCGGCTCTCCCAGCCGGTCCAGGAGCAGCCTGAGCAGGGGCGTGATGTCCACGGCCACCGGCTCGTCGGGCAGCGCCGAGACCGTGCCGTGCCGGAAGAAGTGGGCGCGGTAGGAGGTTCCGGCGACGGCGGAGGCCGAGTGCAACTGCCCCGCGGGCATCCACAGGCCGAGCGTCGGTGTGACGCACCAGACCTGGGACCCGGTCACGGCGGTGGACGCGCCGTGGGCGTTCCAGAGCAGTTCGTGCCAGGGGTGGGAGTGCTCGGTCCAGGTCGTGTCGGCGGCGACGACCTCCGCGTACGCCTTGATCACGAACGAGACGTCCACCTCGCCGGCGGCGAGCGCCGGCAGTTCCCTGGTGACACGCATGCGGGCCAGGCTAACCGGCGGGAGCCGCCGGTCCCGTCCGGCCGGTACACGGCGGTACGGGCCGGAAATGGGTGTGCGAACCGATGGACGCCCGTGGCGCGCGTCCCGGACGCTGCTGCGGTGCCCCTGTTCTGGAGAATCTCGCTGTTCAACTCGGTGGTGCTGATCGCGGCGACCGCGTTGCTGCTGGGACCGGTCACCGTGTCGACCCCCGTCCTGCTCACCGAGGCCGCGATCCTCACGGCCGGCCTGGTGGTCATACTGATCGCCAACATCCTGCTGCTGCGGATCGGCCTCGGACCACTGCGCCAGCTCGCGCGGGCCATGACCACGACCGATCTGCTGCGGCCGCGGGTCCGCCCCAAGGTCGACGGCGACGGCGAGATCGCCGAGCTGATCACCACCTTCAACACCATGCTCGACCGGCTGGAGGCCGAACGCGCCCTGAGCGCCGCCCGCACGCTGAGCGCGCAGGAGTCGGAACGCCACCGGGTCGCCCAGGAGCTGTACGACGAGGTGGGGCAGACCCTCGCCGCCGTGCTGCTGGATCTCAAGCGGGTCGCGGACCAGGCGCCCGAGGAGGTGCGTGAGCAGCTCTCGCAGGTGCAGGAGACGACCCGGGCCAGCCTGGACGAGATCCGCCGCATCGCCCGCCGGCTGCTCCCGGGGGTCCTGGAGGAGCTGGGCCTGAGCAGCGCCCTGAGGTCGCTCTCGGACGAGTTCACCGGGCCTTCGCTGACCGTGCGCCACGACATCGCCACCGGCCTGCCCGGTCTCGGCGACAACGCCGACCTGGTGCTCTACCGGGTCGCCCAGGAGGGCCTCACCAACGCGGCCCGGCACTCCGGGGCCCGCCTGGTGGTGCTGTCCCTGGAGCGGGCCGGTGACGCCGTCCGGCTGCGGGTGCGGGACGACGGCCGGGGCTTCGACGACTCGGGCGGGGCCGTCGAGGGCGCCGGGATCCGGGGTATGCGGGAGCGCGCCCTGCTGATCGGCGCCGACCTGGTCGTCGGCCCGGCGCGCGGGGGCGGCACCGAGGTGCGGCTGACCGTGCCCGTCGGCGACCGGGTGCCCGACCGGGTCGCGTGACCGCCCGGACGGGGGGGGAAGGGCGGAGCGGGGCCCGCAAGGGCGGGAACACACCGGTCGGGCGCGCTGTTGTCGCCGGATGCGGAACGGAGGCGGAACGGTGCACGGTGAATACAAGATCCCCGGCGGCAAGCTGGTCGTCGTGGACGTGGCGGCCGAGGACGGCGTGCTGCGGCACGTGCGGGTGGCGGGCGACTTCTTCCTGGAGCCGGACGAGGCGCTGGACGCGGTGAACCGCGCGCTGGAGGGGGCCCCGGCGGACACGGACGCGGCGGGACTCGCCGCGCGGATCGACGCGGCCCTGCCCGAGGGCACCGTCATGTACGGGCTGACCTCGGAGGGCGTCGGCATCGCCGTGCGCCGCGCGCTGGCGCACGCCACGGACTGGACGGACTACGACTGGCAACTGATCCACGAGGGACCCGAGTCCCCCGCGCTGCACATGGCCCTCGACGAGGTGCTGACCGCCGAGGTCGCCGCGGGCCGGCGTCCGCCGACGCTCAGGGTGTGGGAGTGGGGCGCCCCCGCGGTGATCATCGGCAGCTTCCAGTCGCTGCGCAACGAGGTGGACGCCGAGGGCGCCGCCCGGCACGGCATCGAGGTGGTCCGCCGGATCTCCGGCGGCGGCGCGATGTTCGTGGAGCCCGGCAACACGATCACCTACTCCCTGTCCGTGCCGGAGGCACTGGTGCAGGGCCTCTCCTTCCAGGACAGCTACGCCTACCTCGACGACTGGGTGCTGGGCGCGCTCGGCGAGATGGGCATCCGCGCCTGGTACCAGCCGCTCAACGACATCGCCACCGACCAGGGCAAGATCGCCGGTGCCGCGCAGAAGCGCGTCGTGGGGCCCGGGGGCGGGCCCGGCGCCGTACTGCACCACGTGACCATGTCGTACGACATCGACGCGGACAAGATGCTCCAGGTGCTGCGGATCGGGCGGGAGAAGATGTCCGACAAGGGCATGAAGTCCGCGAAGAAGCGGGTGGACCCGCTGCGCCGGCAGACCGGTCTGGCGCGCGAGGCCGTGATCGAGCGGATGATCTCCTCCTTCGGCGGGCGGTACGGGCTGAGCCGGGGCAAGGTGACGGACGAGGAGCTGGAACGGGCCCGGGAACTGGCCCGCACCAAGTTCTCCTCCGCCGAGTGGACCGCCCGGGTGCCCTGAGGGTCCCCCCTGCGGCTCCTAGGCCCTGCCGCGCACCGCGACCAGGCCCGACTCGTAGGCGAACACGACGAGTTGGGCCCGGTCCCGGGCGCCCAGCTTGGTCATCGCACGGCTGATGTGCGTCTTGGCGGTCAGCGGGCTGATCACCATGTGGGCGGCGATCTCCTCGTTGCTCAGGCCGCGCGCCGCGAGCGCGGTGACCTCGCGTTCCCGGCGGGTGAGGGCGTCCAGGCCGGGCGCGGTGGACCGGTCCGGGGGCCGGGCGACGAACTCGCCGATCAGGGTGCGGGTGACCGACGGGGAGAGCAGGGCCTCGCCGTGCGCCACCACGTCGATGGCCTGGAGCAGGTCGGCGGGCTCGGTGTCCTTGAGGAGGAAGCCGCTGGCTCCCGCCCGCAGCGCCTCGAAGACGTACTCGTCGAGGCCGTAGTTGGTGAGGATGACGACGCGTACGGCGGCGAGGGCCGGGTCGGCGGCGATGCGGCGGGTCGCCTCGATGCCCGACATCACCGGCATCTGCACGTCGACCAGGGCCACGTCGGGCACCTGGGCCCGCACCAGCGCCACCCCCTGTTCCCCGTCGGCCGCCTCGCCGACCACCTCGACGCCCTCCTCGGCGTCGAGCAGCGCCCGGAAACCGGCCCGCATCAGTGCCTGGTCGTCGACCAGCGCGACCCGGAGGACGCCGCTCATACCGTGTCCCCCAGCGGGAGCCGTGCGCGCACCGAGAAGCCGCCCTCCGCGCGGGGGGCGGCGCGCAGGGTGCCGCCGAGGGCGCTGACGCGCTCGTGCATACCGGTCAGGCCGGTGCCGGGCACCGGCGGGCGGTCCGGATCGGCGGCCCCGTCGTCGTCCACGCCTATCGTCAGCTCCCCCATGCGGTCCCCCGTGTGATCCGTCGTGTGGTCCGTCGTGTTCCGTGTGCCGTAGTCGATGCGGACCCGCACCTTCGCCGGTCCGGCGTGCCGCGCCGCGTTGGTGAGGGCCTCCTGCACGATGCGGTAGGCGGCCCGGTCGACGGCCCGGGGCAGCGGGCGCTCGTCCCCGGTGACCGTGAGCTCGACGGCGAGCCCTGCCGCACGGGCCCGCTCGACGAGCAGGGCCGGGGTGCCGGCCGGTTCGTCGGCCCGCAGCACCTGGAGGGCGGAGCGCAGCTCGCGCATCGCCTCCCCACTCGCCTCCTGGATGGCGAGCAGCGCGGGCGGCACCTCGTCCCCGCGTTTGCGCGCCAGGTGGACGGCGACGCCCGCCTGGAGCTTGACGATGGAGATGCTGTGCGTCAGCGAGTCGTGCAACTCGCGGGCGATCCGCAGCCGTTCCTCCCCGGCGCGGCGCAGGGCCGCCTCCTCCCTGGTGCGCTCCGCCTCCAGGGCCCGCTGTTCGGTCTGGCGCAGGTACGCCTGCCAGTTCCGGTCGGCGAGACCGGTCACCACCGCGCACAGGAACCAGCCGGCGAGCAGTCCGGCCCGTTCGGCCGCGTGCTGCGTGCCGGGGCCGGTGGCCACGTACCCGGCCAGGAACACGGCGCCGCCGGCCGCCGCGACGCCCCGGTGGCCGACCCGGGCCGCGGTGTGCACGGCGCCCAGGACGGGCAGCGCGGACAGCGGGCCGGGGTGCGCGTGCACGACGTACGCCGTGCCGAGGACGGTGGCGGCGGCCAGCACCGCGCGCGGGGCGGCGCGGTGGAAGGCGAGCGCCGCCGAGGCGAGGACGACGAGCACGAGGTCGAGTGCCGTGGTGTCGTCGTCGAAGGCGGCGACCGCCGTGCCGAGGGCGCCGACGACGGCCGCGAGGACCACGTCGGCGAGCCGTCCGCGATCGACCTGACGCCCACTCATGCCCGCACCCTATGCGTCCCGGCCGGCCCTCGCGTCGGCCCTGTGGACGGCTTGCGGACTACTCCCGGCGAAGTAGTCCACCGCCCGGCCGGGCCCCGGCGGCGCAGTGCCGACCGCATCCGCCCGTACGACGACGCCGGGCACCCCGGCGGCGCACTCTGCTGTCCATGCCCACACCCTTCCGTCACACCGAACCGCTGCCCCCGAAGGCGGCCACCGGCCGAGTCGCCGAGGTCTACGCACAGGCCGCGCGGGACTTCGGCATTCCCGAACCCGCCCCGTTCGTGGCCCTCTCCTCCGCGCCCGCGCTCGTCGCCCCGGCCTGGGCGCTGATGCGCGAGTCCCTGCTCGCCGGTCCCGGCGACCGCACCGGCAAGGAGGTCGCCGCCTTCGGGGTGTCGCAGGCCAACAAGTGCCGGTTCTGCGTGGACGCGCACACCATGCTGCTGCACGCCACCGGCGACCACGCCCTGGCCGAACGCCTGGCCGGGGGGCGGGAGCCGGCGGACGAGCGGCACGCGCGCGTACTCGACTGGGCGCGGCGCACCCGCGTTCCGGGTGCGGCGCGCGAGCCCCACCCGTTCCCGCCCGAGGAGGCTCCCGGCTACCTCGGCACCGTGCTGGCCTTCCACTTCATCAACCGCGTCGTGTCGTCCCTGGTGACCGAGACACTGCTGCCGGCCGGCGCGCAACGCCTGCGCCCGGTCCGGAGCCTGGCGGGCCGCTCGCTGTCCCGCACCGTACGGCGAACCGCCGTGCCCGGCGCCTCCCTTCCCCTGCTGGACGACCCGGGCCGGGGACCGGCGTGGGCGGCGGGGACACCGGTCGGCCCGGCGTACGCGGCGCTGAGCTCCGCCGCCCCGATGGGCGCCGGTCTCCTCGACGCCGACGACCAGGACCTGGTGCGCGCCACGCTGCGCGACTGGGACGGCTCGCACCCGCCCCGCACGCCGGACCCGTTTCCCGACCGGAGGGAGCGGCCCGGCGCACGGCTGGCGCTGCTGGTGGCGCTCGCGCCGTACCGGATCACGGACGCGGACGTGGCGGCGTGGCGCCGGCCCGAGCACACCGACCACTGCCTGGTGCACCTCGTCGCGTACGGCGCGTTCACCGCCGTGGACCGCATCGAGACGGCCCTGACCGCCCCGACCGCTCGCCCCGCCCCTCGGGAGACCTCATGACCGTCGTCACCGGTTCCCGCCGCCAACCCGGTCCCGCCGCGGTCCGGGACACCGCGGACCTCCTGCTGTCGCGCTACCCGGGCCGTCCCCTGCCCGCCGGACGGCTCACCGGGCGGGAGGCGGCGCCGCCCGTCCGTCTGCGTCACCGCCCGGCCACGCACCGAGTTCGCCCTTCCGCCCCACGGGGACACGTGTGACACTGGCGTCCCGTCCGCAGTGCGGGCACCCTCCGCACCGTCCCCCACGAGAAGTGCGCCGTGCGTTCTCTTCCTCTGCCGCTCGCCCTGACCGCCCGTCTGGCGCCGGTCGCCGTGCTCGCCACGGCCGGCTGGGCGCTGTCGTCCGGGCCCGACACGTCACCCGCGGCGAAGGAGAGGACGCCGCCCGACACCACGAACAGATCGGCGTCCGCACCGGCGACGGAGGCGGCGACCAAGACGTACGCCACCGCACCGGCGCCGTGCGAGAGCCTGGCCGACAAGACGGTCACCTCGCTGGTGCCCGGGGCCAAGGCGGCCGGCAAGGAGATCCCGTCCACGGACACCAAGGTGCGCCGCACCTGTTCCTGGAACGCGCTCAAGGGATACGACTACCGCTGGCTCGACGTCTCCTTCGAGGTGATGGCGACGGACGAGGCGGCCCAGAAGTCGTACAAGGAGCGCGTCGCCGACCGCAGCGGCGGCGGCGACGTCCCGGGTCTCGGCGACGGCGCCTACTCCGTCGTCAACCTCACCACCGAGGACAAGCAGCAGACCCGCGAGGGCACGGTGCTGGTCCGCGCCGCCAACGCCCTGGTGATGATCACCTACAACGGCAGCGACTTCGAGTCGAAGAAGGCCCCCGGTACGACCGAGATCAACAAGGGTGCCATCAAGGCGGCCAAGGAGGCGGTGGCCGCCCTGCGGGACGGCTGAGCCCTTCCCGACCGGACCCATGCCGTAGCGGTGCGCCCTGATCAACTCCGGTGGCAGGATGGCCAAGCGGCCGACGCGTCCGACCCGGCTCGAGCGCCGTGGCCGCACCCCGCGCCACGCCACTCCCCCGGAGGAAGACACCCCATGGACAGACGCGCCCTCATGCTCGCGACCGGCGGACTCCTCGGCGCCGCCGGTGCCGCCCAGCTGACGGCGGCTCCGTCGGCCGTCGCCGCCGGGACGGACGCCGCGACCGGCCCCGTCTTCGACGTGCGGGCCTACGGGGCGGCCGGCGACGGCGTCACCGACGACACCGCGGCCTTCCGCCGGGCGCTGGCCGCGGCGCGGGAGGTCCCGGGCGGTGGAGCGACGCTGCTGGTACCGGCGGGCAGTTACCCGCTGGGGGAGTCCCTGCTGCTCGGTCAGGGCATGACCGTCCGCGCGCACGGGGCGCTGCTCTTCCGCACCGGCAACACCTCGGCCCTGGTGAAGAACTACACCGCCGGCATGCCCGCGGTCGGCGGCTACGGCGGGGTCGGCAACATATCCGTCCACGGCGGCACCTGGGACATGCGCGGCAGCCGGTTCACCTCGACCTGCCCCGCGTTCGTCTTCACCCATGCCGACGGTTTCACCGTCCGCGACGTCACCGTGCTCGACGTGCCCGAGGCACACGCGGTCGAACTCAACGCGGTACGGCGGGTCAGGATCACCGACTGCCTCTTCGACGGGGTGTACGTGGCGCCCGGTGTGCCGGCCGTGCCCAACCGGCACGAGGCCGTGCAGATCACCGGCGCGACCAACGTCTACAACCTGCCGGCGCCCGACTACGACGGCACCCCCTGTGAGGACGTGCTGATCTCCGGCTGCACGATGCGCAACTCCTCGTCCGGCAACGCTCCTTTCGACGCGCTGTGCGGCGACCACTACGTCGCGTCCGCCGACTCGCCCCGCCCCCTGCACCGCAACATCCGCGTTCTCGGCAACAGGGTCGAGAGCAGCGGCGCGTACGGCGTCCGCGCCACCGACTGGCAGCAGTCGGTGATCGCCGGCAACACGATCGACGCGGCGGCGGTCACCGGCATCTACGTCAGCTCCGGTTCCGGCAATCCGCTCCAGGACATCGCGGTGACCGGCAACACCGTGCGCGGGACCGGCACCGGGGGCGCGATCGTGGTGTCCAACACCGGTACGGGGCGCAACAGTTCGGTGGTCGTCAGCGACAACCTCGTCCGCGGGGTGGACGGCGAGACGGGGATCTACGTCGGGCAGACCGACGGGGCGACGGTCACCGGCAACACCGTGGCCACGACCCGCCACCCGTCCGGCGGGAACGCCCAGGGCATCCAGCTCCAGGGCTGCCCGGACGCCCTGGTCACCGGCAACCACCTGTCGGACGTCGACGGTGACGGCATCGGCGTCGACAGCGGTTCCACCGGAGCGCTGATCGCCCAGAACACCGTGCTGGACCCGGCCCGCAACGGCATCTCGGCCGCCTCCTCCGACATCGCGCTGCGCGACAACCGGATCACCGGTGCGGGTTCGGGCGGGACGGCGGGCACCTACGCCGTCCGCGTCGGCGGGAACGCCGTGAACGTGTCGTGCCGGGGCAACGTGTCCCGCCCCGGCGAGGGTGCCGGCGCCGAGGCGGGCATCGCGGTGATGGCCGGCTGCCGGGGTGCCTGGGTCGCGGGCAACGATCTGCGCGGCTGGGGGGCGGCGGCGGTTCTCGACCGTGGCACCGGGACCGTGTCGGCCGACAACCTCGGCTGACCCGGCGGCCCGTCCCGGCCCGCCCCTGTCCCGGCTGAGCACGGAGGTGCCCGGGCTCCCGGCGGTGATCAGGCGGAACGGTTGCGGCTTCCGGCCGCGTCGGTGCCGGGCCGGGTCGCGGGCAGCAGCATCAGGATCAGGTAGAGCACCAGGGACGTGGCCAGGCCTACCGCCCAGCCGTAGTCGGCCAGCGGTTCGAGGAAGGGGACGGGGCGGCCGTCGACCAGGGGGTGGAAGTCGGCGCCGCCGACGGCCAGGACGCCGCCGACGACGAAGGCCAGCACCGCACGCCAGTTCCAGCCTCCCTCGTACCAGTAGCGTCCGCCCCTGCGGTACAGGTCGACGAGGTGCAGCCGGGCGCGGCGCAGGATCCAGTAGTCGGCGATGAGGATGCCGGCCACGGTGCCGAGCAGCCCGCCGACCAGGCCGAGCCAGGTGAAGATGTAGCCCTGCGGGTCGGAGTACAGCTTCCACGGGAAGATCAGCACGGCCAGGACGGACGTGATGAGGGCGCCCGCCCGGAAACTGACCCTGCGCGGTGCGACGTTGGAGAAGTCGAAGGCCGGGGAGACCAGGTTGGCGGCGATGTTCACGGACAGGGTGGCCACCAGGACGGTGACGAGGGCGAAGAGCAGGCCCACCACGTTGTCCGTCTTCGCCGCGAGCTGTACCGGGTCCCAGATCGGTTCGCCGTACACGGCCTGGCTGCCGGAGGTGACCATCACGGAGAGGAAGGCGAACAGGGTCATCGTCGTGGGCAGGCCGAGGGCCTGGCCGCGGGTCTGGGCCCGCTGGCTCTTTCCGTAGCGGGTGAAGTCGGGGATGTTGAGGGACAGGGTGGACCAGAAGCCGATCATGCCCATCAGGGAGGGCCAGAACAGCTTCCAGAAGTCGCCGCCCCAGCCGAGCCTGGAGGGCTGGTCGAAGAGCGGACCGAAGCCGCCCGCCTTGTCGGCCATCCACCACAGCATCACGAAGGCGCCGACGAGGACGAAGGGCGCCGCCCAGTTCTCGAAGCGGCGGATGGTCTCCATGCCGCGGTAGATGATGGCGACCTGGAGCGCCCAGAAGATCGCGAAGGACAGCCACATGGTCCAGGCGTGGCCGCCGAAGGTCCCCGCGTTCGTCCAGCCGTCGCCGATCAGCTTGCCGGCCAGGAAGTAGATCGCCTCGCCGCCGATCCAGGTCTGGATGCCGAACCAGCCGCAGGCCACCAACGCCCTCACCACGGCGGGCAGGTTGGCGCCCCGGATGCCGAAGGAGGCGCGGGCGAAGACCGGGAAGGGGATGCCGTACTTGGGTCCGGCGTGCCCGGTGAGCAGCATGGGCGCGAGCACGATCAGGTTGGCCAGGGCGATGGTGAACACCGCCTGCTTCCAGTCCATGCCGACCGCGATGAGACCGGAGGCGAGGGTCCAGGAGGCCGTGTTGTGGGCCATGCCGACCCACAGGGCGGAGAAGTTGTACGTGGTCCAGGTGCGCCCCTCGACGGGGACGGGCAGCAGGTCCTCGTTGGCGTAGGGACCACTCGGCGGCGGGGAGCCCGGGGCGAGCTCCACGCGCCCGTCGGGGAGGGTGACTTGGGCGGACGGCGGTATGGCCGTGGGCGCGGTGTCGGTCATGGGCAGGCCAATCATGCGGTGGGACGGGAGAGGCCGTGCGGGCGGTGCCGAGGGGGGTGCGCGGGTGCGCCCCGGGGCCCGCCCCCGGGTGCGGGGCGGGCCGGGGTGGTTCAGGCGTTGACGGCCGGGATGACCTGGGTGCCGTAGGTGTCGATCACGGCTTCCCGCGCGTCGTGCATGTCGTACAGCGCGAACTGGTCGACGCCGAGGGCGCGCAGGGCGGTCAGCTTCTCGATGTGCTTCTCGACCGGCCCGATCAGGCAGAACCGGTCGACGATCTCGTCCGGCACGAACTGCGTGTCCGGGTTGCCGCTGCGCCCGTGGTGGGCGTAGTCGTAGCCCTCGCGGGCCTTGATGTAGTCGGTGAGTTCGTCGGGCACGGCACCGGTGTGGGCGCCGTACTTGGCGACCAGGTCGGCGACGTGGTTGCCGACCATGCCGCCGAACCAGCGGCACTGCTCGCGCGCGTGGGCGAGGGCCTCGGGCGAGTCGTCGGCGGTGACGTAGGCGGGGGCGGCGACGCAGACCGTCACCTCGGACGGGTCGCGTCCGGCGGCCTCGGCGGCGTCCCGGACGGCCTTGACCATGTACTCGGTGAGGTAGAGGTCGGCGAGCTGGAGGATGAAGCCGTCGGCCTCCTCGCCGGTCATCTTCAGGGCCTTGGGACCGTACGCGGCCATCCACACGGGGACTTCGGCGCCGGGCTTGGTCCAGGGGAACCGGACGACGGTGCCGCCGCCGAGGTCGGCCTCCTCTCCCCTGCCCAGCGCGCGGATGACCCTGATCGCATCGCTTATGCGGGCGAGGGTGTTGGGCTTGCGGCCGGCCACCCGCATCGCGGAGTCGCCGCGGCCGATGCCGCAGACGGTGCGGTTGCCGAACATGTCGTTGAGGGTGGCGAAGGTGGAGGCGGTCACCTCCCAGGTGCGGGTGCCCGGGTTGGTGACCATCGGGCCGATCTTCAGTGTGCTGGTGTTGGCCAGGACCTGGCTGTAGATCACGAACGGCTCCTGCCACAGCACGGCGGAGTCGAAGGTCCAGCCGTGGCTGAAGCCGTTGCGCTCGGCCCGCTGCATCAGCTCCACGACGCGGGAGGCAGGCGGGTCGGTCTGCAGGACGAGTCCGAAGTCCATGGGCACCGCTCCTAGGTGAGGTACTGACAGGTGGCGCGGGGGGTGTAGGCGCCGTGGCCCTTGCGCCCGGTGTACTCCCGCTCGGTGACGACCGGTTCGCCGCGCGAGAGCACCGTCTCCACCCGGCCGGTGATCCGCCTGCCCTCGTACGCCGAGTAGTCGACGTTCATGTGGTGGGTCTCGGCGGAGATGACCTGCTCGGTGTGCGGGTCGTAGACGACGATGTCGGCGTCCGCGCCGGGCGCGATGGTGCCCTTCTTCGGGTACAGGCCGAACATCCGGGCCGGGGTGGCGCAGGCGATCTCGATCCAGCGGCGGCGGCCGATGTGCCCGTCGACGACGGCCTGGTGGAGCAGGTCCATGCGGTTCTCGACGCCCGGCATCCCGTTGGGGATCCTGGAGAAGTCGCCCCGGCCCAGCTCCTTCTGGCCGCTGAAGCAGAAGGGGCAGTGGTCGGTGGAGACCACCTGGAGGTCGTTGGTGCGCAGGCCCCGCCACAGCGCCGCCTGGTGCTCCTTGGGCCTGAGCGGGGTGCTGCACACGTACTTGGCGCCCTCGAAGTCCGGCTCGGCGAGGTTGTCGGTGGACAGGAACAGGTACTGCGGGCAGGTCTCCCCGAAGACGGGCAGGCCCTCGTCGCGGGCCCGGGTCAGCTCGGCGACCGCCTCCGTCGCCGAGACGTGCACGACGTACAGCGGCGCCCCGGCGACCTGGGCGAGCCGGATGGCGCGGTGGGTCGCCTCCGCCTCCAGGAGGGCCTTGCGGACCTCGCCGTGGAAGCGGGGGTCGGTCTCGCCGCGGGCGAGGGCCTGCTCGACGAGGACGTCGATCGCGATGCCGTTCTCGGCGTGCATCATGATCAGGCCGCCGTTCTCGGCGGCGCGCTGCATGGCGCGCAGGATCTGTCCGTCGTCGGAGTAGAAGACGCCGGGGTACGCCATGAACTGCTTGAAGGAGGTCACCCCCTCCTCCACCAGCAGGTCCATCTCCTTGAGCGTCTCCTGGTTCACGTCGGAGACGATCATGTGGAAGCCGTAGTCGATGGCGCAGTTGCCCTCGGCCTTGGCGTGCCAGGCGTCCAGGCCCTCGCGCAGGGAGTGCCCGACGCTCTGGATGGCGAAGTCGACGACGGTGGTCGTGCCGCCCCAGGCGGCGGCGCGGGTGCCGGTCTCGAAGGTGTCGGCGGCGTAGGTGCCGCCGAAGGGCATCTCCATGTGGGTGTGCCCGTCGACGCCGCCCGGAATGACGTACTTGCCGCTCGCGTCGATGACGTTCTCGGCGGTGAACGCCTCGGCCGCCGGGGTGCCGGTCGCGGCGAGGGCGGCGACGCGGCCGTCCTCGATCAGGACGTCGGCGTGGATCTCGTCGGACGCGGTGATGACGAGGCCGCCGCGGATGACGGTACGGCTGCTCATGCTGCTGTTCCCTCCTGTCAGGGGCCCCGGTGGGGTCAGGGCGCGGTCAGCGGGGAGTAGGCGCCCGGCGCGCGGTCGCGGTAGAACTGCCAGCGGTCGCGGACCTCGCGCAGCCTGGCCATGTCGAGGTCGCGGACGACGAGTTCGGTCTCCTTGTCGCTCGCCACCTCGCCGACGAACCGGGCCTCGGGGTCGACGAAGTACGAGGTGCCGTAGAAGTCGTTGTCGCCCAGCTCCTCGACGCCGACGCGGTTGATGGCGCCGACGAAGTACTCGTTGGCGACGGCGGCCGCCGGCTGCTCCAGCTGCCACAGGTAGCCGGACAGGCCGCGCGAGGTGGCCGACGGGTTGAAGACGATCTCGGCGCCTTCCAGGCCCAGCGCCCGCCAGCCCTCCGGGAAGTGCCGGTCGTAGCAGATGTACACGCCGACCTTGCCGACGGCGGTGTCGAAGACCGGCCAGCCGGAGTTCCCGGGGCGGAAGTAGAACTTCTCCCAGAAGCCGCGCACCTGCGGGATGTGCGTCTTGCGGTACTTGCCGAGGTAGGAGCCGTCGGCGTCGATGACGGCGGCGGTGTTGTAGAGGACGCCGGGCTGCTCCTCCTCGTACATGGGGAGCACCAGGACGACGCCGTGCTCGCGGGCGAGCCGCTGGAAGCGCTCGACGATCGGCCCGTCCGGGACGCGCTCGGCGTAGGCGTAGAACTCGGGGTCCTGGACCTGGCAGAAGTACGGTCCGTAGAACAGCTCCTGGAAGCACATGACCTGTGCGCCCTGGGCGGCGGCGTCACGCACCGCCTGCTCGTGGACCTGGATCATCGATTCCTTGTCGCCCGTCCAGGCGGTCTGGAAGAGCGCGGCACGGATCACTCGGCTCATCTTCGGCCTCCACTCGCTCGGATCGCTCGCTGTGGCGCTCGGTGTGGCGCTCGGTGTACGGCGAGACTAGGGACAGGCGGTGGCCGGAATGAGTGGCACGGTGTCACGTCTGCGGGGGTCGGGCATTGCACGGTGTCACCCCTGCTGTGCGTCGTGGGCGAGGAGCGCGATGTGCACGGAGGCGGCCTGCTCGAAGTCGTCGAGGTCGACACCGAGGCTGCCCTGTATGGCTTCGAGGCGCCGGTAGAGGGCGGGCCGGGAGACGTGGTGGAGCTGGGCGGTGCGGGACTTGTTGCGGCCGGTGGCGAGGTAGGTGCGCAGCACGGGCAGCAGGTCCCGGTCGGGGCCGCGCAGGAGTCCGTCCAGCTCGCGTTCGGCGAAGGACTGCACGTGCGGGTCGTCGCGCAGCAGCCGCACCAGACCGCGCAGGTGGATGTCGCGCAGCCGCACGACCGGCGGCAGGTCCAGGGCGGCGGCCGGGGAGTCGGCGACCGCGTCGGCGACGTGCTGGGCCTCGCGCAGCCCGGCGGGCACGCCGGTCCAGTCGGCCCGGGCGTCGGCGGCGGCGACCACGGCGTGGGAGTTGTCCGGTTCCGCACGCAGCCGGGTCGCGAAGTGGGCGGTGAGCGCCCTGGCGTCCTGGTCGGGGGCGAGGCTGAGCAGGACGGCGACGTGGTCGTCGGCGAGGCGGGCGGCGAGGCCGGGCAGCCCGAGGCGCCGCAGTACCCGGGCCGGCCGGGCGGGCTCCCGCTCGCGGACGACGAGGGGGACGAAGACGCGCCGGTTGACCGGCAGCCCGGCGGCGCGGGCCCGGGGCAGCAGTTGCCGCGCCGGTACCGCCCCGCTGACCAGGTCGGTGAGCAGGCTCCGCGCGGACTGCTCCTCCCAGGAGTCCCAGGGCTCCCGGGAGCCCGCGGGAACGCCCGGGTGGGTGCCGTCACCGGCGAGCATGCGGTGCAGGACGAGCGCCTCGGCCGCGCGGTCGGCGAGCAGGCGTCCGGCGGCCCGCTCGCCCCGGTAGCCGCACAGCACCAGGCGCCCCCAGCCCTCGCCCCGGCAGGTCAGTTCGGCGCGGATCCAGCCGTCGGCCGAGCCGGCGCCTGCCTGGCGGGCGATGCGCTCCCAGTCCCGCAGTACGTCGTCGACGGCGGCCCGCTCCCCCGCCGTGGCGAGGGCGCGGTGGGCGAGGTTGGTGACGACGACCGGGCAGCCGGCGTGCCGGGCCACCTCGTCGAGCAGGCGCTGCACCGGGGCGCCCGCGGTGATCAGACCGGTCAGCTCGGTGCGTACGGCCTCGGAGAGGCTGACGGCGGCGAACTTGCGGCGCAGCAGCCGGGACTGCACCTCCTCGGTCAGTTCGGCGAAGGGGAAGGGCCGGTGCAGCACGACCATGGGCAGCCCGCAGCGCTCGGCCGCGCTGCGCATCACCTCGGGCGGGGCGGGGAAGGCGCGGCCGAGGCCGAGCACGACGGCGGCGGCCTCGGCGCGGTCCAGTGACCGGATGTACTCCCCCTGCCCCTCCTCGTCACCGGCGAGCAGCACGCCGGTGGTGAGGACCATCTCGCCACCGCTGAGCATCACCCCGACGTCGGCGGCCTCGGCGACGTGCACCCAGCGCACCGGCCGGTCGAGGCGGTGCGCTCCGGCCACCACCTCGGGCTGTCCGGCCCGCACCCGTTCGAGGCCGAGGACCTGTCGGACCGACAGGGCCGGTTCCCAGGGCTGTTGGGCCAAGGTCCGCGGGGTGGTCGTGGTCATGGCGGCCTCTCCTGGGCTCGTCACGCGGCGATCAGGCGGTCAGATGCTCCGCAGGGCGCGTTCGAGGATCGCGGCGCCCTCCTCGGCCTCCGCGACGGTGAGGGACATCGGCGGGGCGATGCGCAGGACGCTGGTGCTGTGGCCGCCGCCCTTGCCGACGAGCAGCCCGCCGGCGCGGGCCTCCTCCAGTACGGTGGACGCCGCCTCGGGGGCGGCCTCGTCGGTGCCGGGCCGGGTCAGCTCCACGCCGATCATCAGTCCGCGCCCGCGTACCTCGCGCACGTGCGGCACCTGGGCGGCGACGGCGCGCAGGCGTTCGATGAGCAGTCCGCCGACGCGCCGGGCGTTGCCCTGGAGGTCGTGCTCCAGGAGGTGGTTGAGGTTGGCGAGGCCCGCGGCCATGGTGACCTGGGTGCCGCCGAAGGTGGAGATGCTGTTGGCGTCCAGGCAGTTCATGATCTCGGCGCGGGCGACGACCCCGCCGATCGACATGCCGTTGCCGATGCCCTTGGCGAAGGTGACGATGTCGGGCGGGCCGCTCCTTGCGTGCGCCTGCCAGCCCCAGAAGTGCTCGCCGGTGCGGCCCCAGCCGGTCTGCACCTCGTCGGAGATCCACAGGATGCCCCGCTCGTGCAGCACCTCGCGGAAGGCGGCGTACAGGCCGTCCGGCGGGGAGGTGAAGCCGCCGACGCCCTGGACGGGTTCGGCGATCAGGGCGGCGGGGGCGCGGCTGTGGCCGAGCAGGTCCTTGAGGTCGGTGACGCAGGCGTCGATGAAGTCCCGGTCGTCCAGGTCCGCGTAGGGCCCGCGGGTGCGGACGCCGCCGTGCACGTACAGGGTCTGGAGCGGGGACAGGGAGGTCGGGGACCAGCCGCGGTTGCCGGTGATGCCGACGGTGCTGAAGGAGCGGCCGTGGTAGCTGTTGCGCATCGCCAGGATCGCGTTGCTGCGCCGGTATGCGGTGGCGAGCAGCAGGGCCGTGTCGTTGGCCTCGGTGCCCGAGGTGGTGAAGAAGACGCGGGCGTCGGGGATGCCGGACAGCTGGGCGACGCGTTCGGCGAGTTCGACCATCGGCCGGTTGAGGTAGAGGGTCGAGGAGTGGACGATCCGACCGGCCTGCTCGGCGACGGCCTTGGTGACCTCGGGCAGGGCGTGCGCGGTCATCGTGGTGAGGATGCCGCCGAAGAAGTCGAGGTACTTGTTGCCTGCGGCGTCCCAGACGTACCTGCCCTCGCCGTGGGTGATCTCCAGCGGGTCCTCGTAGTAGAGGGCGAGCCAGTCGGGCAGGACGGCGCGGTGGCGGGCGAAGAGGTCACGGGTCACGGCCGCACCAGCCCCTCGTAGGCGTCGGGCCGGCGGTCGCGGTAGAAGGCCCACTGCTGCCGGACCTCGTCGATGAGGTCGAAGTCCAGGTCGCGGACGACGAGTTCCTCCTTGCTGTCGCTGGCGACGTCGCCGACGAACTGCCCGCGCGGGTCCACGAAGTAGGACGTGCCGTAGAAGTCGTTGTCCCCGTACTCCTCGACGCCGACGCGGTTGATGGCGGCGACGAAGTACTCGTTGGCGACGGCCGCGGCGGGCTGTTCCAGCCGCCACAGGTGGGCGGAGAGGCCGCGGTGGGTGGCCGAGGGGTTGTAGACGAGCTGGGCACCGCCGAGGCCGAGTTGGCGCCAGCCCTCCGGGAAGTGCCGGTCGTAGCAGATGTAGACGCCGACCTTGCCGACGGCGGTGTCGAAGACGGGCCAGCCGGCATTGCCGGGGCGGAAGTAGAACTTCTCCCAGAAGCCCTTGACCTGCGGGATGTGGTGCTTGCGGTAGGTGCCGAGGACGGTGCCGTCGGCGTCGATCACGGCCGCGGTGTTGTAGTAGAAGCCGGACTGCTCGACCTCGAAGACGGGGACGACGATCACCATGCCGGTCTCGCGGGCCAGTGCCTGCATGCGGCGGACGGTGGGGCCGTCGGGCACGGGCTCGGCCCAGCGGTAGTGCTCGGGGTCCTGGACCTGGCAGAAGTAGGGGGCGTTGAACACCTCCTGGAACCCGATGACCCGCGCGCCCCGCCTGGCGGCCTCGCGGGCGTGCTCCTCGTGTTTCGCCACCATGGACTCGGTGTCGCCGGTCCAGGTGGCCTGGACGAGAGCGGCACGTACGACATTGGCCATGAGCTGCTCCTTCGACACGACGTCAGAGCCTCTACGCCCGTAGAGCAGGCCGTAGAGGGACGAACGTAAGCCTGGCCGGACGGGCTTGCCAAGACCATCGTCGTCAAGGCGCGGTGTCGATCACGTTTCGCACTCCTGTGGGTGAGTGCGGGTGCCTCGGGCCGGCACGGGCGTCGGGCGCCTCAGGCCGGCACGGGCGCGCACCTGCCCACCAGCTCGTCCATGGACAGCCCCAGCGCGGCGGCCAGCGCGGCCACCGTGAAGAACGCCGGGGTGGGTGCCCGGCCGGTCTCGATCTTGCGGAGGGTCTCGGCGGAGAGTCCGGCCTGGGCGGCCACCGCCGTCATGCTCCGCTCGCCGCGGGCCGCGCGCAGCAGGCGGCCGAGCTGCTCACCGCGCTCGCGCTCTTCGGGGGTCAGAGGGGTGCGTACCATGCCGTCATTCTAATACCGGTTTCCCGTACCGGCCCCTGGCGTGCCGCACATGCGCGCCGAGTCGCGGACCCAATTCAAATACCGGTATAGTAATTGGCATGGTGGAACTGAAGACGGACACATCGATCGACGCCATGCACGCGGCCGGACAGGTCGTCGCGCGCGCCCTGACCGCCGTACGGCAGGCCGCGGACGTGGGAGTGTCCCTGCTGGAGCTGGACGCGGTGGCACACGAGGTGCTGCGGGAGGCGGGCGCGGGCTCGCCGTTCCTCGGGTACCGGCCCTCCTTCGCGCCGACGCCCTTCCCGGGCGTCATCTGCGCCTCGGTGAACGACGCGATCGTGCACGGGATCCCCGACGGCTACCGCCTGCGGGACGGAGACCTCGTCTCCATCGACTGCGGGGCCCTCCTGGACGGCTGGGCGGGCGACTCGGCGCTCAGCTTCGTGGTGGGCACCCCGCGCCCGGCCGACGTCACGCTGATCGAGACCGCCGAGCGGGCCCTGGAGGCGGGCATCGCGGCGGCCGTGGTCGGCAACCGCATCGGCGACATCGCGCACGCCATCGGCACGGTGTGCCGGTCGGCCGGTTACGGGATCATGGAGGACTTCGGCGGCCACGGCATCGGCCGGCACATGCACGAGGACCCGGGGGTGCCCAACGAGGGCCGCCCGGGACGCGGGCTCCCGCTGCGGCACGGCATGGTCCTCGCCATCGAGCCCATGCTGACCGCCGGCGGCCGGGACGACTACCACGCGGCCCCCGACGGCTGGACCCTGCGCACGAACGACGGGTCCCGGGCGGCGCACGTGGAGCACACGGTGGCGATCACGGACGGCGGCCCGCGCGTCCTGACGTCGAGGGACGGTCTCTGAGGGACGTCGCGGCCGGGGCGGGGCCCTGCGCCCCGGCCGGGTTCCCGGCATGCCCGCCGGAACAGAACGTGTCATGTTGGGCATGACCGCATGCCTGCCGGGTTACCCGGCCCCGGCACGTCGATCAGCGATGCAGCGGAGGTCCGTACACCATGACCAGCGGCTACATGGGCCCGGAGGGCGACCCGTTCGCGGAGTTCCTGGCACGCTTCTTCGGCGGGCCCAGGCCCCGGCAGATCGACATCGGCCGGCTGCTCAGCCAGCCCGCCCGGGAGCTGGTGCGCGGCGCCGCCCAGTACGCCGCCGAGCACGGCAGCCGGGACCTGGACACCGAGCACCTGCTGCGGGCCGCGCTCGCCACCGAGCCGACCCGGGGGCTGCTCAGCCGGGCCGGTGCCGACCCCGACTCGCTGGCCTCGCAGATCGACGAGCGGACCGGACCGGTGCAGCACCCGCCGGGCGAGGTCCCGCCGCCCACGTCGCTCTCGCTCACCCCGGCCGTCAAGCGTGCCCTGCTGGACGCGCACGAGCTGGCCCGCTCCACCGGCACCGGGTACATCGGCCCGGAACACGTGCTCAGCGCCCTGGCCGCCAACCCCGACTCGGCCGCCGGGCACATCCTGAACGCGGCCCGCTTCGCGCCCTCGAACCTGCCCACGGAGACGCCGGAGGCCGCGAAGGGCCGTACCGAGAGCGCCCGGACCACGAACACGCCGACCCTCGACAAGTACGGCCGCGACCTCACCGATCTGGCGCAGCAGGGCCGGATCGACCCGGTGATCGGGCGTGAGGAGGAGATCGAGCAGACCGTCGAGGTGCTCTCCCGGCGCGGCAAGAACAACCCCGTCCTGATCGGGGACGCCGGCGTCGGCAAGACCGCGATCGTGGAGGGGCTCGCCCAGCGCATCACCGACGGCGACGTGCCGGACGTGCTGATCGGGCGCCGGGTGGTCGCGCTCGACCTGACGGGCGTCGTCGCGGGCACCCGCTACCGGGGCGACTTCGAGGAGCGGATGAACAACATCGTGGGCGAGATCCGCGCCCACTCCGACGAGCTGATCATCTTCATCGACGAGCTGCACACCGTCGTCGGCGCCGGTGGCGGCGGCGAGAGCGGGTCGATGGACGCCGGGAACATCCTCAAGCCGGCCCTGGCCCGCGGCGAGCTGCACATCGTGGGCGCCACCACGCTGGAGGAGTACCGCAGGATCGAGAAGGACGCGGCCCTCGCCCGCCGCTTCCAGCCGATCCTGGTGCCGGAGCCCACCACCGCCGACGCGATCGAGATCCTGCGCGGCCTGCGCGACCGCTACGAGGCCCACCACCAGGTCCGCTACACCGACGAGGCGCTGGTCGCGGCCGTGGAGATGTCCGACCGCTACCTCACCGACCGGCGCCTGCCCGACAAGGCCATCGACCTGATCGACCAGGCGGGCGCCCGCGTGCGGCTGCGGGCGCGCACCAAGGGCACCGACGTACGGGCCCTGGAGCGCGAGGTCGACCAGCTGGTGAGGGACAAGGACCAGGCGGTCGCGGACGAGCAGTACGAGCAGGCGACCCAGCTGCGGGACCGGATCGTCGGGCTGAAGCAGCGCATCACCGAGGCCACCGGCGACGGCCAGGCCGACGAGGGCCTCGACCTGGTCGTGGACACCGAGTCCATCGCCGAGGTGGTCTCCCGGCAGACCGGCATCCCGGTCAGCAGCCTCACCCAGGAGGAGAAGGACCGCCTGCTGGGCCTGGAGTCCCACCTGCACGAGCGGGTCGTCGGCCAGGACGAGGCGGTACGGGTCGTCTCCGACGCCGTGCTGCGCTCCCGCGCCGGGCTGTCCAGTGCGGACCGGCCCATCGGCAGCTTCCTCTTCCTCGGCCCGACCGGCGTCGGCAAGACCGAGCTGGCCCGGGCACTGGCCGAGGCGCTCTTCGGCAGCGAGGACCGGATGGTGCGCCTCGACATGAGCGAGTACCAGGAGCGCCACACCGTCAGCCGCCTGGTCGGCGCCCCGCCCGGCTACGTCGGGCACGAGGAGGCCGGTCAGCTCACCGAGGTGGTGCGCCGGCACCCGTACTCGCTGCTCCTGCTGGACGAGGTGGAGAAGGCGCACCCCGACGTCTTCAACATCCTGCTCCAGGTCCTGGACGACGGGCGGCTGACCGACTCGCAGGGCCGGACGGTGGACTTCTCCAACACGGTCGTCGTGATGACCAGCAACCTGGGCTCCGACGTGATCACCCGGCGCGGTGCCGGCATCGGCTTCGGCGCGGGCGGTGCGGAGGCGGACGAGGAAGCCCGGCGCGAGCAGGTGCTGCGCCCGCTGCGGGAGCACTTCCGGCCCGAGTTCCTCAACCGCGTCGACGAGATCGTGGTCTTCCGCCAGCTCAGCGGCGAGCAGCTGCGGCAGATCACCAGCCTGCTCCTGGAGCAGACCCGTCGCATGGTGCACGCGCAGGGCGTCACCGTCGACTTCACCGACGCGGCCGTGGACTGGCTCGCCGAGCGCGGCTACCAGCCCGAGTACGGTGCCCGGCCGCTGCGCCGCACCATCCAGCGCGAGGTGGACAACGAGCTGTCCCGGCTGCTGCTCGACGGCCGGGTGGCGGAGGGCGGCCGGGTGACGGTCGACGTCGAGGACGGGCGGCTGGCGTTCCGCACGCCGGAGCGGCCCGTCCCCGAACCGTGACTACCTCCGCCGCACCGGTTCGACCACCATCGCCGAGCCGCCGCCGCGCCGCACCTTCTCCGCGGCGGCCAGCCACTTGCCGTGCGGCAGCCGCTGCACGGCGGTCGCGGCGCCGATCTCGGGGTTGAGCTTGAAGGAGTGCCCGAGGGCCTCCAGTTCGGCCCGTACGCCGCTGTCGTAGAGGCCGGGTTCGAGTTCGGTCTGCGCGGCGTTGCGCTGGCTGGCGCGCGGCGCGGCGATGGCGTCGACGAGCGGGAGTCCGCGGTCGAGGAAGCCGGTGAGGGTCTGGAGCACGGTGGTGATGATGGTGGCGCCGCCGGGCGAGCCGAGTGCCACCACCGGCTCGTGGTGCCGGTCCAGCACGATCGTCGGGGCGATCGAGGAACGGGGGCGCTTGCCGGGTCCGGGCAGGTTCGGGTCGTGCACGGCCGGGTTGGCCGGGGCGAAGGAGAAGTCCGTCAGCTCGTTGTTGAGCAGGAAGCCGCGCCCCGGCACGGTGATGCCGCTGCCGCCGGTCTGCTCGATGGTGAGCGTGTAGGCGACGACGTTGCCCCACTTGTCGGCCACCGTGAGGTGCGTGGTGTTCTCGCCCTCGTACGTCGTCGGCGCCGCCGTCCCGCCGCCCGCGCAGGGGGCCGGGTGCCGCGGGTCGCCGGGGGCGAGGGGGCTGGTGAGCACCGCGTCGTCCTTGATCAGGCACGCACGGGAGTCGGCGTACCGCTGGGACAGCAGCTCCTTCGCCGGTACGTCCTCGAAGGCGGGGTCGCCGACCCAGCGCCCGCGGTCCGCGAACGCGATGCGGCTGGCCTCGATGTAGCGGTGCAGGTAACCGGCCTTGTCCGCGGTGGACAGGTCGGTGCGCTCCAGGATGTTGAGGGCCTCGCCGACCGTGGTGCCGCCGGAGGAGGAGGGGGCGATGGAGTACACGTTCAGGCCGCGGTACGAGGTCCTCGTCGGCGCCTGGAGCTTGGCCTCGTAGGCCGCGAGGTCCTTGGCGGACAGGTCGCCGGGGCGCGCGTTCCAGCCCGAGTCCGGGTCGACGGGCGGCTTGTTGACGGTGTCGACGATGTCCTCGCCGAGCGCGCCGCGGTAGATCGCGCCGACGCCCTCGCGGCCCAGCTCCTGGTACGTGCGGGCCAGGTCCGGGTTCTTGAACGTGGAGCCGACGGCCGGGAGTTCACCGCCGGGCAGGAACAGCTCGGCGGTGTCCGGGAAGTAGCGGAACCGCTGCTCGTTGGCGGCGGTCTGGGAGCGGAAGGTCTCGTCGACGGTGAAGCCGTGCCGGGCCAGCCGCTCGGCGGGCTTCAGGACCGAGGCGAGCTTGCGGCTGCCCCACCGGTCCAGGGCGGTCTGCCAGGTGGCCGGGGTGCCCGGCGTGCCCACGGACAGGCCGCTGGTGACGGCGTCGGCGAAGGCGAGCGGCTTGCCGTCCTCCGTGAAGAGCTTCTCGTCGGCGGTCAGCGGCGCGGTCTCGCGGCCGTCGATGGTGCGCACGGTGCGGGACTCGGCGTCGTAGTAGACGAAGTAGCCGCCGCCCCCGACCCCGGCGGAGTAGGGCTCGGTGACGCCCAGCGCCGCGGCGGTGGCCACGGCCGCGTCGACGGCGTTGCCGCCCTTGCGGAGCACCTCGACACCGGCGGCGGACGCGTCCCGGTCGACGCTGGAGACCGCGCCCCCGTACCCGACGGCGACCGGGGTCTTCGGAGCGGGCCGGTGGTGCCGGGCCGTGGGCGGCGCGGCCGCTCCCACCGACACCACCACGGCGGCCGAGACCGCCAGGACCGTCAGATTCCGTGCGACAGGGCGACGCATCCGCACCTCCAGGGAAAGGCCGTTCGGGCAGCTTAGTTGATCGTCATGGTCGCGTCAGGAGCACACGACGCACCCGGATGCACCCGGATGCGCCCGGAGCCCCCGCGCCCCGTCGAACACAGGTACGTCGACGCCCGCTAGCATGCGCGCCCATGACTGACGACGTACGCAACATCGTCCTGGGTGTGCTCGCGGCGGGCATCAGCGCCACGCTGGGCTGGCTCGCCCGCACCTACCTGTGGAAGCGCAAGCTCCGGCGGAAGCAGGCGTTCCTCGGGCTGCCGGACGGTTCCGAGTCGCTGCTCGTCGTCAACCGGGACCCGGCCGCCTCCGAACCGGCGGTCCACCGCTTCGACGTCTTCGCGCTGCTGGAACTCGCCGCGCTGGTCAAGGACTGCGGCGCGCACGTCCAGGTGGTCACCCAGGACATGGTCGGCCAGGGCTTCGGCGAACGTACGGAGTTCTGTGTGGGCGGGCCCGGTTCGAACCGGCGCATGGTCGCCCACATGGCGGCGATGCTGCCCGGGGTGCGGGTGAACGTCGACCCGGAGCCCGGTCTTGACCGGGGCGCCTTCCAGATCGGCAGTGAGCGCTACCGGCTGGAGGCGGGTGTCACGGAGTACGTGCTGCTGGCCCGCCTCACCGCCGGGGACCGGCGCGAGGCCCGGCCCGCCTTCCTGTTCTGCGGCCAGCGCGCGATCACCAACCAGGCCGCCACCCGCTACCTCGCCCGGCACCACGAGAAGCTGGCCCGCAAGCACGGCAACAACTCCTTCGTGCTGCTGCTCAAGGTCGTCAACTCACAGGCGTACGGCCCGGACGTGGTCGAGCTGGTCGGCGACGTCACCCGGGCGGCGACCAGCCCCCTCCCGACCCCGGCACCCGCCTCCCGCAACTCCCACCGGGCCTGAACACCGCTCCGGGTCGGTCGCCCGCAGTGCCGCGCATGCCCTCGGTCGCGGTCACGGCAGGTGTCGGACGAGGTCGGCCACGGCCTGTGGCCGCGACAGGAACGGGTGGTGGCCCGCTTCCACCTCGACGGCCCTGTCCGCACGGCGGGAGAACTCGCGCTGCGCGGCCACGGGGGTGCCGCGGTCCTCGGTACACACCACGTACGTCGTGGACACGTCGTGCCACGCCGCCGCCCGAACGGGCTGCCGCGTCACGGCCAGCGTCTGCCGGACCAGACGGGCCGCCGCGTCGCGGGCGAGGTCCGGCGGGCAGTCCTGGGCGAACGTCTCGGCGAACAGCTCCGGCCGGGCGCCGAACGTGCCGCCGTCGGGGTCGAAGTCCAGGAACGGCGGCGGTACGTCGGCCCCGAACGTCGACAGCGACTCGCCGGGCTCGGGCAGGTAGCTCGACACCAGCACCAGGTGGCGCACCGCTGCCACGCCCGCGGCCGCCTCGGCGGCGACGATTCCGCCGTAGCTGTGGGCCACCACCACGATCGGCTGGTCCGACTCGGTGAGCACCGCGCGCACCGCGGCGACGTCCTCGGCCAGCCCGGGGCCCTGCGGACCGGCCGGCCGGTCGCCCTCGCCGCAGCTCGGCAGCGCCGGGGCGGTGCTGCCGACACCGTGCCCGCGCAGGGCCGAGGCCGCCAGGTGCCACCACCACGACCCGTCACGCACACAGGCCCCGTGCACGAACACCACGCGCATCTCTTCCTCCTTGAATCCCGGGCGCCAAGCCCTCCGGTCAACGGTAGACGTAGCCGCGGTTACGTGAAAAAGTGCGGCGATGGGTCGACACAAGCAGCCCGAGATCCGCGACCGCATCCTCGACGCCTGCGTCGACCACGCGCTCGCGCACGGGCTTCCCGGCCGCCTCGAGCCGTTCGCGGCCGCCTCCGGCACGTCGGCCCGGATGCTCATCTACCACTTCGGCACCCGGGACGCGTTGCTGCGGGAGACCCTGCGGCGGGCGCGGCGACGTCAGCGCGACTTCTTCGGCGAACTGGTCGCCCCCCGGCCCGACGAGCCCTACCCGAGCACGCTGCGGCGAGCCTGGCGGGTCATGACCGGCCCGGCCGGCCGGCCGTACCTCACCATGTTCGGCAGACTCCGCGAGGATGCCGAGCAGCGGTTGTGGCCGGACTTCCGCCGCGAGTCCACCACGGACTGGCTGCGGCCGTTCGAGGAGGGCATGCGCAGCATCGGCCGTCCCGAACTCGCCACGCTCGTACTGGCGGTCGTCCGCGGCCTCATCATGGACATCGAGACCACGGGTGACGTGGCGAGAGCCGACCGGGCCTTCGAGGACTTCCTCGCCGCACTCGTTCTCGTCACCGGGACTCAGGCCCGCGACGCCCACGGCGAGTCCTGAGCGACGTCACCCGGGCGGCGCGCCCGTGCCGGTCAGGACCGGCGTGCCGCCGGGCCGTCGACCGCCGCCGTACTGGCGCGCACGACCAGCACGGGTTCGACGGAGGCGGGCTCGGGGGCCGCGTCCGGGTCCGCGATGTGCCGCAGCAGGTGGGCGACCGCGAGGGCTCCCATCTCGGCGAACGGCTGGGCCACCGTGGTCAGTGAGGGCGAGCAGTACTCGGCGAGCGCGATGTCGTCGACCCCGACGACGGAGATGTCCTCGGGCACCCTGCGGCCGAGTTCGTGCAGGGCCCGGATCACTCCGAAGGCCATCTCGTCGCTGGCCACGAACACCGCGGTGACGTCGGGGATCTTGCCCAGGACCAGGCCGTTGCGGTAGCCGGAGGCGGGTGTCCAGTCCCCCTCCAGCACCGGTGGCACGGACAGTCCCGCCTCTTCGAGGGTGTCGCGCCAGCCGGCGCAGCGACTGGCCGCGTCGAGCCACTCCTGGGGCCCCGACACGTGCCAGACGGCCTTGTGGCCCAGCTCGATCAGGTGCCGGGTCGCGAGCCTTGCCGCCAGGGTCTGGTCGACGGCGACGATCTCGGTGGCCGGTGTCCTCGACCCGTCGACGGTGACGGTCGGCACCGAGCGGGTGAGCCGCTCGATCCTTGGGCTCACGTGCACCAGCGGCACCGAGAGGACCACCCCCTCGACGTCCTGCTCCGCCAGCCGGGACAGCGCGCTCTCGATCGCCGCGGTGTCCAGGGACGCCGTGGCGGCGGTGCTGACCGCGTACCCGGCCTCGCGCGCCGCGGCCTCGATGCCGAAGAGGAGGTTCGCGCGGGAGTAGAAGGTGGTCCGCAGCGTCACGACGCCGATCGTGCGGCTGCGCCCCGAGGACAGCATCCGCGCCGCGTTGTTCTTGCGGTAGCCCAGCTCCTCGACCGCGGCGAGCACCTTGGCCCGGGTGGTGTGCTGGACGTTGGGATGGCCGGCCAGCGTACGGGAGACCGTCTGGGCGGAGACCCCGGCGAGCCGCGCCACGTCGGCCATGCCGGGCTGCCGGGCGGCACCGTCGTCGGCCGTCCGCCTGCTCACGGGCGCCCCGTCGGCGGCCGGCGTTTCCGATGACATCGCTCGCCTCTCCACAAGAACGGCGGCTCCGGCCGCCGTCGCAGGTAATGGACCCACCTCGGAGTCTAGCCAGGCACGACCCATTGGCATCGATAACATCCTCTGCCATAGTTCCCGCCAACGCGGACCTCGCGTGGATCAAGTTTCTCTGAAGACGCCTCTGTCGGCGCGGAGAAAGGCGAGCGGCAACGAGATGGCAGCGATCACACCGAAGCGATCGGTCAGAGTGGACACCTCGACAGGCTCATCATCTCCCCCAACCGGACGCGCACGGGTCCGGCGGCACGGCGCCGTCGTCGCGGCGCTGGGCCTCACCGCGGGCCTGCTGTCGGCCGCCGCCCTGCCCGCGGGCGCGGCCCCGCCCCGCCCCGCTGCCGCTGCGGCGCCCGCGGGGGCACCGACGCCGGTGGAACTGAGCCGGGGCGGGCTGACCGTCACCGTGGCGAAGGAGTTCCCCCAGGTGATCTCCTACCGGCTGGGCCGGCGCGGACTCGACGGGCGGGCAACGGCGCTGGACGGCTTCACCGTCAACGGCGAGAGCCACCGCGCCACCACCACCGTGAAGGCGAAGGGCAGCAGGGCGGTCTACACCTCCACGTTCGAGGACCTGCCCGGTCTCACGATCACCTCCAGCATCACGGTCACCAAGGAGACGACGGTCGTCTTCGCCGTCGAGAAGATCTCGGGCGAGGCCGCGCCGGGCGTGCGCACCCTCGCGATCCCCGGCCAGTCCCTCGTCTCCGTCGACTCCGCCGAGCCGGGCGCCAACCTCGCCCGGACGAAGATCTCCACCGACTCGACGACGACCGCCGACCGCTTCGTCCCCGTCACCGGCGACACCGCCCCGGACAAGGGGCCCGTCGGCACCCCGTACGCGTTCGTCGGCAACGCGCAGTTGTCGGCGGGCATCATCACCAACGCGACCGAGGACTCGCCGCAGGACGACAACACCGACTGGAACACCCGCCTGCAGTCCCGCATCGTCGACGAGGGCGAAGGACGGCGCCGGGCGGAGCTGTCGGCCGGCACGTACACCTACCACCCCGAGGGCGCCACCGATCCACGGGTCGACACCTACGAGCTGCCCCGGGCGACGGTGGTCCTCGCCGCAGACGCCAACCGGGACGGCACGGTCGACTGGCAGGACGGCGCCATCGCCCACCGGGAGCACATGCGCCGCCCGCT
Source organism: Streptomyces violaceoruber (assembly GCF_033406955.1). NCBI lineage: Bacteria > Bacillati > Actinomycetota > Actinomycetes > Kitasatosporales > Streptomycetaceae > Streptomyces > Streptomyces violaceoruber. The sequence goes on from NZ_CP137734.1 coordinate 1,425,299, forward strand.
CGGCGCCGACCGGGTGCCCGAACGCGTGGTCCAGCGCATCCCGTTCAACTTCGCGAGCCAGGCCACCAACCCGTTCCTGAAGACGCTGGACAACACCAAGCGCATCTCCATGGCCACCGACGACCTCGGGCAGTGGGTGCTGGAGAAGGGGTACGCGAGCGAGGGCCACGACTCCGCCCACCCCGACTACGGCGGCAACGAGAACGTCCGCGCGGGCGGCTGGAAGGACCTGAACCGCCTCACCCGGACGGGAGCCGGCTACAACGCGGACTTCGCCGTCCACGTCAACGCCACGGAGGCCTACGCCCAGGCCAGGACCTTCACCGAGGACATGGTCGCGGGCCAGGCCGACGGCTGGGACTGGCTCAACCAGGCCTACCACATCGACCAGCGCAAGGACCTGGGCACCGGCGCCGTCCTCGACCGCTTCAAGCAGCTCCGCAAGGAGGCACCGGGCATCAGAACCGTCTACATCGACGCCTACTACTCCAGCGGCTGGCTGGCCGACGGTCTCGCCGCCGGGCTGCGTGAGATGGGCTTCGAGGTCGCCACCGAGTGGGCGTACAAGTTCGAGGGCACCTCGGTGTGGTCGCACTGGGCGGCCGACAAGAACTACGGCGGCGCCACGAACAAGGGCATCAACTCGGACATCGTCCGGTTCATCGCCAACGCCGACCGCGACGTGTGGAACGTGGACCCGCTGCTCGGCGGCGCGAGCGTCGTCGAGTTCGAGGGCTGGACCGGCCAGGACGACTGGAACGCCTTCTACCGCAACATCTGGACCGACAACCTGCCGACCAAGTTCCTCCAGCACTTCCAGGTGCTGGACTGGGACCGCGGCAGGTCCGCGAGGCTCACCGGCGGGGTGGACGTGAAGTCCGTCGACGGCGAGCGGCGGATCTCCATGGACGGCACCGAGGTCCTCAAGGGCGACACCTACCTGCTGCCCTGGCAGAACGCCGGGAAGGGCGACGGCACCTCGTCGCCCCGCGACGCCGACAAGATGTACTTCTACAGCGCCTCCGGCGGCGAGCACACCTTCGAACTGACCGGACAGTTCGCGGGCACCGAGGACTTCACCCTCTACGAACTCACCGACCAGGGCCGGGCGGAGAAGGCCCGGGTGACGGCCCACGAGGGGCGGGTGACCCTCACCGCCGAGAAGGGGCAGCCCTACGTCCTCGTGCCGAACGGCGGCAGGGCACCGCACCGCGACGCCCACTACGGCGAGTTCACCGGGCTGTCCGACCCCGGCTTCAACGGCGGGGACCTCGACGCCTGGAACGCGCGCGGCGACGCGGAGATCGTCCGGGCCGGCAACGGGGACAACGTGGTCCGCCTGGGCGAGGACGCCTCGGGCATCGCGCAGCGGGTCCGCGGCCTGACCCCGGGCGAGCGGTACACGCTCGGCGCGGACGTCGGGATCGGCCCCGGCGAGCGCCGGGAGACGACGCTGCGGGTACGCGGCGGCAAGGACAGCGAGGCCAGGACCTTCGACATCACGCCGGCGCGGAACAGGATGGCGTCCGACGAGAAACGGGACACGTACTCCCAGCGGGCCTCGGTCTCCTTCACCGCGCCGCGCGACGGCACGGTCACCGTGGAGCTCGGGGCGGTCGCCGGTGGCGCCCCGGTGGTCCTGGACGACGTACGGGTCATGGTGGACACCACCGCTCCGCTCCCCCGCTCCCAGGACGGCACGGTCGTCGCCCACGACGACTTCGAGGGCAACCGGCCCGGCTGGGGACCGTTCGTCAAGGGCGACGCCGGCGGCGTCACCGACCCCCGCACCAGCATCAGCGACCTGCACGCGCCCTACAGCCAGAAGGAGTGGAAGAACACCTACTCGCCCTACGACACCGGCGCGCTGAAGGGCAGGGCCGTCGACGACGTGCTCGCGGGCCGGCACTCGCTGAAGTCCCACGCCGAGAACACCGGGCTGGTCCACCGCACGACCCCTGCCACCGTGCCGTTCGAGGAGGGCCACCGGTACCGGGTCTCCTTCTCGTACCAGACCAACGTCGAGGGCCAGTGGGCCTGGGTCACCGGCGCGGACCGGGTCGCCGACGGGACGACGACCTCGCGCGACATCGCCCGTGACGTCCTGGCACCCGCCCTGGACACGGCGGCCTACTCCCGCGAGTTCGTCGCCGGCTGCGGGGACACCTGGGTCGGGCTGCGCAGACTCGGCAGCGCCCGGGGCACCGATCTCGTCCTCGACGACTTCACGGTGACCGACCTCGGCGAGGCGGACACCGGGGCCGCCTGCGCCGCTGTCACGGCCCCGTCCGGCGCCGAACTGAGCCCCGGGGTCCCCGGTGAGTACGTCACGGCGTTCACCAACCACGAGTCCGCCGGCGCCGAGAACGTGGGCATCGCCCTCCAGGGTCTGCCCGAAGGCTGGAAGGCCGAGGTGAAGGAGAAGGACGGCAATCTCTTCGAGCGCGTGCAGCCGGGCGCGACCGTGCGCACCACCTGGCTCCTCACCCCGCCCGCCGGCACGGCCGGCACCTCCGCCACGTGGCAGGTGACGGCCGCCTACGCACACGAGGGAGCCACCAGGACGGTCTCCTCCGGGGCCCGCGCCGCGGTGACCGACGAACCGGTACTGGCCCCGGCTTCGACGACCGCGACCGCCGACTCGGAGAACACCTCGTCGGGCGCCGCCGAAGGGCCGGTGTCCAACGTCCTCGACGGTGACGCCGGCACCATCTGGCACACCGACTACACCACCTCCCAGGCGCCGTATCCGCACTGGGTGACGCTGAAGCTCGGCGGCGCCGCCGACGTCGACGGGTTCGGGTACCTGGGCCGGCAGAGCGGGGGCCCGAACGGACGCGTCGCCGACTACGAGGTCGCCGTGTCGGACGACGGCGAGGCGTGGACGACGGTGGCCACCGGCACCCTGAAGGACGTCCCGCAGACCCAGCGCGTCTCCTTCGACCGGGTCCGCGCCTCCTACGTGCGCTTCACCGCCCTCGACGCGCTCAACGGGCAGCCCTACGCGGCCGCCGCGGAGATGCGCGTGTACGGCGTGCCCGTGGACCTGCCCACGGGATACCCGCCGGGCGAACGCCCCGCCGACGCCCGCTGAGACATGGCCGGGTGCGGCTCGCCCTCCTCGGGGGCGGGCCGCACCCGGCCGCCGTTGGCCCGGGGCGTCAGTCGAAGGTCTCGACGTACTCCTCCGACGGTCCGAGGTCGGGGCCCTCGCGCAGGGCGACGCGGTCGCCGAGGCGTTCGAGTTCCAGCACGGTCAGGGTGTTGTCGCCGGGGCGCAGGAGCGGACCGGGCAGGTAGAGCGTGCTCTGGGGGCCGATCTCCCAGTAGCGGCCCAGCAGGGTGTCGTTGACCCAGAGGAAGCCCTTGCCGAACCCGGGCAGCGCGACGAAGGCGTCCGCGGGCTCGGCCACCGGCAGGACGGCGGTGGCGAATCCGGCCCGGCCGTCCGAGGGGGCCGCCGCCGCGGCGCGTGCCGTGTCCCGCCCCGTCCACGCGTCGAGCGGCAGCGGACGCATCGTCCAGCCGTGCACCAGCCGGCGCTCCACCCGCACCCCGCCGAGGATGCCCTTGCCCTGGCCGAGCAGCGGACCGTAGTTGATCCGTCCCTGGTTCTCCACCAGCAGCGCCAGCCGGACCCGTGCTCCGGTGCCGGTGACGGTGAACGAGGCGCTCTCGCGGTCCAGTACGGCGACGGGTGTGTCGTCGGCGAAGACCTGGGCGCGGTCGTGCAGACCCGTGACGGTCACCTCGTGCTCCCCCGGCGGCAGCAGCGGCTCGGCCTCGTAGAGGACCAGGCCCGAGGCCAGGGACAGTTCCTCGAAGCTCAGCGGCAGCGGTGCGGTCACGGGTTCGGCCGTCGCCCGCAGGGCGTCGAGCAGGGCCGCCTGCCGGAGGACCGGCAGGTCGCGGGGTGCCAGCAGCGGTGGGTCGGCGGGCAGCGGGCGCCGGGTCGCGGCGGTGCCGAGCGCGGTCAGCCTGTCCCGCAGGGCGAAGAACTTCGGGGTCAGGGCGCCGTTCTCGGCGATGGGGGCGTCCGAGTCGTAGCTGGTGACGGTCGGACGGATGGTACCGCCCTCGTGGTTGGCGCCCGCCCACAGTCCGAAGTTGGTGCCGCCGTGCGCCATGTAGAGGCTCACGGAGCCGCCCTCGTCGAGGATGCCGCCGAGGTCCTCGGCCGCGCTCGGGGCCGGCCGGACGTGGTGCTTGTCGCCCCAGTGGTCGAACCAGCCGTTCCAGAACTCGGCGCAGAAGAAGGGCTCTGCGAGCCGGCGGGAGCGCAGCAGCGCCGCGGCCCGGTCGGGGCGTGAGCCGAAGGTCGCCGCGGCCAGTTCGCCGGGCAGGGCGCCGCCGTCCTGCATCAGCGGGGTCGGCCCGTCCGCGGTGTAGAGCAGTTCGGTGATGCCCCGGGCGACGAGGGCGTCCCGGATGTGGCGGACGTACGCCCGGTCGTCGCCGTAGCTGCCGTACTCGTTCTCGATCTGCACGGCCACGACCGGTCCGCCCCGGCCGGCCTGGAGTTCCGCGATCCGCGGGACGAGCGCGTCGAACCAGCGGTCGACCGCTTCGAGGTAGGGGCCGTGGGAGGTGCGCAGCCGCATGCCGGGAGTGCCGGTCAGCCAGGCGGGCAGACCGCCGTTGTCCCACTCGGCGCAGATGTAGGGGCCCGGCCGCACGACGACGTCCAGCCCCTCCTCCTGGGCGAGCCGGATGAACCGGGCCAGGTCGCGCGGGCCGTCGAAGCGGATGTCGCCCGCGGTGCGCTCGTGGAAGTTCCAGGGGACGTAGGTGTCGACCGCGTTCAGGCCGAGGGCGGCCAGCCGCCGGAGCCGGTCGGCCCAGTGCCCGGGGTGCACCCGGAAGTAGTGCAGCGAGCCCGCCAGCAGACGGTGCGGGCGCCCGTTCCGCAGGAGGGTGCCGTCGGTGTACGACAGGGTGGACCGCTTCATAGCTCCTCCTTGGCAGGGGGTGGCGCGGAGGACCGGAAACCGGGCCGGCCATCGGTAGCTGTGACTATGACAGATGATGTTATCGATGCCAATCGCCGAGCGATCACTCGACGGTGAACATCGGCGACGGCGGTTCCTTGTCCCTGATATCGATCTCATCATCGATCCCACCCGCATCCCGTTCGGGGCCCCGGCGGCCGGGGGTCCGTTCCGTCCGGTGCGCCGGACCGTCCGTGACCGTGACCGTGACCTCGGCGTCACGCGGGAGGGCCGCACGCTGGTGGTCCGTCGTGCCGGGCCGTACGCCGACGACGCGGGCTCCGACCGTGTACGCGGCGATGACGGCGGCGAAGGCCTCCGGGCCGACGCCGTGCAACAGGGCCGGGCCACGGCCCGGGCCGACGCCGTGCTGCCGCGGAGCGGCCGCCACCCGCCGGGTCATGCCGAGCAGGTGCCGCCCGCCCGGACCCGCCCACGACGGGCGCGGGCCGGCGTACGCACCTTGCGGTGCGTACGCCGGCCGGCCCGGGCCGAGGCCCGGGGCCGAGCTGGAGCGGTACGGCGGTCAGCAGGCGCCGAGGTCCTCCCAGACCCCCCATTCGCCGGTGGTGCCGGGCTCCTCGCCGGTCACCCACCACTTGGCACGCCAGGTGTGGCCGTCGTGGGAGACGGTCTCGCCGCCGTTGTAGACACTCCCGGCGCTCCAGGCTCCCGCGACGCAGTCGCCGGGCTGGTCGCCGCCGCCGTCGCCACCGCCATCGCCATCGCCATCGCCGCCACCGCCGTCGTCACCGCCGCCGTCGTCACCGCCGCCGTCGTCACCGCCGCCGATGTTGACGTCGATGCAGGCGTAGAAGGCGTTGGCGGTGTCGGCGATGTTCCAGACCGCGAGCACCTTCTGCCGCCCGCTGAACCCGCCGAAGTCCAGCTGGTGGCTCACCGACGCGGGCGGCAGGGCGCCGTGCCCGTCGAACTGGGCGATCTTCTGGTCGCCGATGAAGTACTGCCAGTTGCTGGTGGCGTGCCGGGCCTCGATGGTCCAGGTGAAGGTGTGCGTAGTGCCGATCGGTGTGACCCGCCAGCCCTTGCCGTCGTCGTCCAGGTCGGCCCACCGGGCGTCTCCGCCACTGCAGTTGCGCAGCCCCTTCGGGCCCTCGACGCTCGCCGGTTCCCACTTGATCTGACCGCACTGCACCACGCGGTTGGCGCACTGGTCCTGTCGGCTCCCCGGCGAGACCACCCAGCCGTGGGCGCTCGCGGTGGGCGCCGGCAGACTCAGGGCCACCACGGGAGCGACCAGCGCTCCCACGGCAGCGGCCACTCGTCTTTTCATGCGCATGACATCACATTTCCCTTCGGTCCACGTCGGATCAGCCTGCCCCGGCTTACGACGGTGCCGATGAGGCAACCCCGCACCGCAGGTCTAGACCTACGTGTGCAGGTCTAGACCTTAGCGAAGGAGTGGGGGGCGTCAAGGGGCCGCACACCATCCCCGGCCCCGCCGTGCGCGACAACTGCCGTGGCCGTGGGGCCTCTTGTGCCGGACGGCCCCGTGTAGTGGGCTGTCGGCCATGAAGAAGAGAAGCACGGCGGCCCTGACCGCACTCCTGGTCGTGGCCGCTCTCGTCGCGGCGGCCCCGGGTCAACGGGCCGAGGCCGCCGATTCCCGGCCCGGCGATTCGGCGCGATCCGCCGAGTCGACGCTGGTCAAGGGAGTGAACCTGGACACGGTGACGATCCCGGAGCTGCAGGCGCGCATGAACCGGGGCTCGTTGTCCTCGCTCAGGCTGACCCTCGCCTACCTGCGGCGGATCAAGGCCGTCGACCCCAGGATCAACGCGGTGCTGCGCACCAGCCCGACGGCCCTGCGCCAGGCGGCCGCCAGCGACCTCAGACACCGCCTCGGCAGGACCCGTGGCCCGCTGGACGGCATCCCCGTCCTGCTCAAGGACAATGTGAACACCCGTGACATGCCGACGACCGCCGGGTCGCTGGCCCTCGCCGGGAGCCCACCGGACACCGACGCGGTCCTGGTCGGGAAGCTGCGGGCGGCCGGCGCGGTGATCCTCGGCAAGGCCAACCTCTCCGAGTGGGCCAACTTCCGCGCGGCCAAGCCGACCTCGGGCTGGTCGGCGGTGGGCGGGCAGACCAACAACCCGTACGTCCTGGACCGCAACCCCTGCGGATCGTCCTCGGGTTCGGCCGCGGCGCTCGCCGCGTCGCTGGCGCAGGTGGCGATCGGGACCGAGACGGACGGCTCCATCGTGTGCCCCGCCGGCATGAACGGCGTGGTCGGCCTCAAGCCCAGCCTCGGAGTGGTCAGCCAGTCGGGCGTCGTACCGATCTCCGCCGAGCAGGACACGGCCGGCCCCATGGCCCGCAACGTGATCGACACCGCGCTCACGCTCTCCGTGCTGAGCGGCCGTGACACCGTACGCGCCGGTGACGCTCCGAGTTTCACGGACGCGGTCGGCCGTTCCGGCACCCTGCGCGGCAAGCGGATCGGCCTGTGGCGGCTGCCGTCGCTCGGCGCCGAGGTGGACGCCCTCATGACCCGTACGGCCGAGCGGCTGACCGCCGCCGGGGCCGAGGTCGTCGAGGTGAGCCTGCCGTACCAGGAGCGGCTGGCCGAACTCGAGTTCCCGGCGCTGCTGAGCGAGTTCCACCGGGACATCGACGCCTACCTCGCCACCCGGAGCGGGCCGCGGGACCTGGCCGAGCTGATCGAGTTCAACCGCACCCACCCGCGGGAGCGGAGCTGCTTCGCCGGTCAGGAACTGTTCGAACAGGCGCTGGCCGCACCGTCCACCACCGACTCGGAGTACCGGGCGATGCGCGCGGAGTTGACGGACCTGTCCCGCCGGTCCATCGACGAGGTCATGGCCGCGCACGACCTGGACGCCATCGCCTCCCCGGCGAACCCGCCCGCGTGGACCACCGACTGCGCGCGGGGCGACAACGACGTGATCCCGTCCTCCACCCCCGCGGCGGTGGCCGGATACCCCTCACTGTCGGTGCCCGCCGGGTTCGTCGGTGAACTGCCGGTCGGGCTGCTCCTCATGGCCGGTAACCGCCAGGACGTCGAACTGCTGTCCCTGGGTGCGGCGGTGGAGCACCGCCTGGACGCCTGGCGGGCGCCCCGGTACCTGCCTTCGGCACCGTCCGGCACCTCCCACTGAGCCCGAGCGGACCGGCGAGCGCCACGTCGTCGAGCGTCGCCTCGACGAGGTCGCTCGCCGGTGTGCAGCTGACCTTCTACTCGTCCGCGAGCAGTGATCTCCGGCTGCACCCCACGTAGGTCCCGCGTGCGTTCATGTCCCTCCGACCACTGCAACGTATCGAGACGAACATCACCAATGCCGCCGACACGCACCTTTCGGTCATAACCCCTATTTACACCGGAAGCAGGGCCAAGACTTCACGCTTCGGCGACCTCTCCGTACAGCTGGGAGAGTTCGGGCACGCCGTCCTCCGCCCACGCATGGCCGTTCGCCACCACGTCGAACTCCCGGCCGGAGGCGAGCCGGACGACCGGCTGCCCGTCGGACCGGATACTCCAGGCGGCGCCGGGCACGGTGCGCACGATCACGGTGCCGAGGTACAGACCGGCGTCGTTGCCGAGCCAGGTCTGGATCTCCTCGTCGCTGCGCCAGCGCGGGAGCACCTGGTCCAGTTGCTCCAGGGAGAGCGCGGAGTCGTCGAGCCTGACCCCCTCCCGCAGCGCCTGCGAGCGCAGCAGATCGCAGTCGGCGAGCAGCTCGCCGATGCCCTCCGCGTCGTGCGCCCGGTGATCTTCGCGCCGCTTGCCCAGGAAGGGGAAGTTCATACCTCCACACTGTCATTCGTACCGCCATGTGCACCACAGGGCACGCGGAAGGCATGTGTGCGGTGGGTGTGCGGTGCGTGCGGCTACAGGTCCAGGTCCACCACGACCGGCGCATGGTCCGAGGCGCCCTTGCCCTTGCGCTCCTCGCGGTCGACGTAGGAGTCGGTGACCGCCTTGGCGAAGGGCTCGTTGCCGTACACCAGGTCGATGCGCATGCCGCGGTTCTTGGGGAAGCAGAGCTGGCGGTAGTCCCAGTACGTGAAGGGGTGGTCGTACTTCAGCGGGCGCGGGACCACGTCGGACAGACCGGCGCCGCGCAGGGAGGCGAGGGCGGCGCGCTCGGCCGGGGTGACGTGGGTGGCGCCCTCGAAGGCGGCGCGGTCGTAGACGTCGTCGTCGGTCGGCGCGACGTTGTAGTCACCCAGCACGGCGAAGGGGCGGCCGCCGGCGGCGTCGCCCTCGACGGCGGCGCGCAGCGCCTCGAACCACTGGAGCTTGTAGGCGTAGTGCGGGTGGTCCACCTCGCGGCCGTTGGGCACGTACACCGACCAGACGCGGACCGGACCGCAGGTGGCGGAGATCGCGCGGGGCTCCTGGACCCCCTCGTAGCCCGGGTCGCCCGGCAGGCCCTTGACCACGTCCTCCAGGCCCACGCGGGAGAGCACCGCCACCCCGTTCCACCGGCCGGTGGCGTGGACCGCCGCCTCGTAGCCCGCCTCGCGCAGCGCGTCGAAGGGGAACTGCGCCTCGGCGACCTTGGCCTCCTGGAGGCACAGCACGTCGGTGCCGCTGCTCTCCAGCCAGGCGAGCAGCCTCGGCAGGCGGGCGGTGATCGAGTTCACGTTCCAGGTCGCGATGCGCATGTCCCACAACCTACCGGGCGGCACTGACAACGCGGTCCCGCCCCGGGCAGAGCCTCAGAGCCGCGCCGAGTCGCCGGGGGTCAGCCGCAGGTGCTCGGAGCCGCCCAGCTCGCCGATCTGCCGGTCGTAGATGGGGCGGGCGAGGTCGGTGAGGAGCGCGTCATGGACGTCGTAGGCCCGCCGCGGCCGGACCTCCCGCACGTACTCGATCACCTCGGCGATCTTGTTCCACGGGGCCATGACCGGCAGCATCAGCGTCTCGACCGGGTGGTCGGGGACGGTGAGGGCGTCGCCGGGGTGGAAGACCTTGCCGCCGTCCATGAGGAAGCCGACATTGGTGACGCGCGGGATGTCCGGGTGGATCACGGCGTGCAGCTCGCCGTGGACCTGTACGTCGAAACCGGCGGCGGTGAAGGTGTCGCCGTGCCCGACGGTGTGGACGCGGCCCGGGAAGGCCGCCGAGATCTTCTCCGCCACCGACCTCAGCGTCCAGATCGCCGCGGCCGGGTTGTCCTCCATGGCGGCGCGCAGCCGCAGCTCGTCGAAGTGGTCCGGGTGCTCGTGGGTGACGAGGATCGCGTCCGCGCCGAGGGCCGCGTCCTCCTCGCTGAACCCGCCGGGGTCCAGGACGAGCGTCTGCCCGTCCTTCTCGAGGCGGACACAGGCGTGCGACTTCTTGGTGAGCTTCATGCCCCCATCCTGCCGCCGCCCGCCCGCCTCCGGCCCGCAGGGCTCACTCCGGTGGTGTCGTCTCCTCTCGGATGACCTGCTGGGCCACCCGGAAGGCGCCGTTCGCGGCCGGCACCCCGCAGTAGACGGCCGCCTGGAGCAGCACTTCCTTGATCTCGCCCGGGGTGAGGCCGTTGCGCAGGGCGGCCCTGAGGTGCGGCGCCAGCTCGTCCAGGTGGCCGCCGGCGACGAGGGCGGTGAGGGTGACACAGCTGCGCGAGCGCCGGTCGAGGCCCGGCCGGTCCCAGATCTCCCCCCACGCGTAGCGGGTCAGGAACTCCTGGAAGTCCCCGGAGAACTCGTCCGCCTGCGCGAGCGCCTGGTCCACGTGCCCGTCCCCGAGGACCTCGCGGCGCACCTTGAGCCCCGCGTCGTACGGGTCGGGCCGCCCCTGCGTCTGCGGCGGCACGACGGGTGCCGGGCCGATCTCGGCGATGGGCGCGGCCTGCGACGGCGCGGCCGGCACCGGCTGGACGGGCGCGGCCGGGGTCCCGGCGGCCGGGACCGGGACCTGGTGTGCCGTGGGGTGGACCGGAACGGGGACCTGCCCGGTGGAGGTGGCGTCGTGGGCGGCCTGCCAGGCGGTGGTGAAGTGCCGTACCAGCAGGTCGGTGACGGCCGCGGGCTGCTCGACCGGGACCAGGTGGGAGGCGCCGGGGACGACCGCGAGACGGGCGTCGGGAATGCCGGCGACCAGGGTTCGGGCCTCGGCGGGGCCGGTGACCTGGTCGTCGGAGCCGACGAGGACCAGGGTGGGCACGCCGACCCGGCCGAGTTCACCGCGCACGTCGAACGCGGCGAGGGCCTCGCAGGCGGAGATGTAGCAGCCGGGGTCGGTGGTCCGCACCATCTGCACGGCCCACTCGGTGATCGCGGGCTGGGCTGCCGCGTACCCGCCGGTGAACCAGCGCTCCGGGGAACTGCGCGCGATGGGGTCGAGCCCGTTGGTGCGCACGATCACGCCGCGCTGGCGGAACTCGTCGGCGGTGCCGAAGCGGGGCGAGGCGGCGATCAGCGCGAGGGAGGCGAGGCGCTCGGGGTGGCGCAGGGCGAGTTCGATGCCGACGGCGCCGCCGAACGCACAGCCTGCGTACCCGAAGCGCTGCACGCCGAGTCCGTCGAGGGTGGCCAGCAGGCGCGTGGTGAGTTCGGCGACGGACCCCGCCGGGTGGGCCGGGGCGCCACCGTGTCCGGGCAGGTCGAAACGGAAGACCCGCCACTGCTGGGCCAGTTCGGGCACCTGGCGGTCCCACATGTGCCATGTAGCACCGAGGGACGGCCCCATGACGAGGACCGGGGCCTGTTCCGGCCCGTCAAAGCGGTATTGCATGCTGTCGACGTTCTTCTCACTCACCCGTTCACGCTCCCACATCTCACCTTCTCTTCGTGAACGGGGGCGGAGCCACTCGCCAGACCTCCCCACGTGTCCGCCGCCGGCCGCAGATCCTCCACATCCGGCTTCACGTACCAGCGCTTCGTGGTCCGGACGTCGGCGTGACCGGCCCACCGGGCGAGGAGATGGTCCGGGACCCCGTGGTTCGCCAGGTACGTCAGGCAGCTCGCACGTGCGTCGTACAGACGAACCCGACGCAGCCCGCTGCGATCCATGACCTTGTAGGCTCGCTCACGCAGTTGCCGCCCGTTGAGCGCTCTTCCCCGAGCGTCCACGAGAACGTAGCCGCTGTCTTCGTACCCCTGCCCCGCCGCCGTCTTTTCGGCTGCCTGAGCAGCCCGGAATGCGGTCAAAGCAGCCGCAGCAGGAGCCGGTAGCGGAAGCTGCCGCTCACCGGCGAGCGACTTGGCGTCCTTCTCCACCACGATGTCGTTCCCCATGACCGTCCGGGTGTTGGTGATGGACACCGTGGCTTCGCCCAGATCGACGTCCGCCCAGCGCATGCCACAGATTTCCGCCGGCCGAAGACCCATCAGAGCCAGGAGGAACGGTGCCTGCAGGCGGTCACCTGCGATCGCGCGGACAAAGGCGCGTACCTCCGCGACGCTCCACGGCGGCACAGCCTCCCTGGCCCTGCGCTCTGCCTTCCGTGCCCTACGGGGAACGGTCACCTCACGAGCGACGTTCACCTGGAGCAAGCCTTGTGTCACTGCCCGGTCAAGCGCCTCCTTCAGCCGGGCCAGCGACATCTGGACCGAGGTCGCCCCCAGGCCGGTGCCCGGCTTCCCTCCCCGCCCACGCCCCTCCCGGAGCGCCCATTGCATCCATGTCCCGACATGGTCCTCGGTGAGGTCCTGGAGCCGGATGCGCCCGAGCCTTCCGCGGACGCGGGCCAAGGTCATGGTGTAGCTGTAGGCAGTGCTCTCTTCCAGGTCCTCGGCCTTCATGGACAGCCACTGATCCAGCCACTCGTCCACCGTGACCTGACTGAGCGGCGCACGCGCCGCCTCGTAGCGGCGATGCACGATGCTCGCGTACTCCGCCTTCGCCTCCCTCAGCGTCCCGAAGGTACGCGTCAGCTGCTTACGCTTCCCCGTGACCGGGTCGGGGCCTGCGTCGACCACGAACCGGTACCGAACCTTCCCCTTGGCGTTCGGGGCGAGCTTCTTGATCGGATAAGACAGGGCTACTCGCTTTCCTTGGAGTGTGGGAGCCCTTCTGCACAGCCTTCTGTGCGCATGTCGAAAGCCAAGACCGAGGGCTGACGAGCTGCTTCAAGGATTGCCGTGATCGCCGGTTTGGCCAACCGGCGATCATGGTCTATGTTCCGCTCGTCATCAACCAGGACCGGGCGTCAGTACCCCATGAGAGTGGGTACCCCATCGATATGCTGTGCAGGTGCGGGTCCTCCCGGCGGATCCTGCGTAGTCCGCCCGCCACCTCTGGTTTAGCTCCCGGTGCTCCGCCTCCGAGCCGACGCGGCTCGGGGCAGCCGGTGGCCCGCATGCTCAGGCGCTTGGCAGACCTCGTGGTCCCCTCATCGCGTGCCCTTGTATCCCGTTCCCCGCTGGACGACCACGGCCGGGCTTCCGCCCGTCCGCTGTGCTCGAAGTGAAGGGTGAAGGGCACGAGGTCTCCGGCCTCCCAGCGTGTCGTGGCTGGGACGGTCACATCGCTGGTGAGCGGGGACATGTCGATGGTGCTCACCGTCGCCTGACCGGGGACCACGATCTCAGCGCCGTTCCAGACGCGTGATGTGGGTCACCGCCCGGATCGCGGACGTCCGCGTTCCCGACGGGCCGACTGCCCGTAGGCTGCCCGCAGCAGCTGGTTCGCCCCGTCAGCCAGAGGGGGCGTCGCAAGAGGGAACCCGGTGGGAATCCGGGACTGCCCCGCAGCGGTGAGCGGGAACGACCGCCGTCATACGCACTGGGTTCGAGGTACCGGTCCCGGGAAGCGACGGCCAGTAGGGGTCCTCGAACGGTGAGGACGTGCCCGCGAGTCCGAAGACCTGCCAACTGCCCGCGCTCGAACCGTTCGTGCGCGGACATCCCGGTGACCTCGAGGGCGGGTCGGCGTACATACCAGGCGGACGGACCTGCCTTGTCGCGCAGCGTCGGCCACGCCCGGTGTGTCACCCCTTCGCGTTCTCGTCCCGGCCCCGGGATCTCAGGGATTCATCTCGCGAAGGAGATCTCCGTGACCACGAAGTCCGCAGCCGCGGCAGCACGGGCCACCGTGTACGGCTACCCCCGCCAGGGACGAAACCGTGAACTGAAGAAGGCCGTCGAGGGCTACTGGAAGGGCCGCGTAACCGCCGACGCCCTCCGCGCCACGGCCGCCGAACTGCGCCGTACGAACTGGCTGCGGTTGGCCGACGCGGGCATCGACGAGGTACCGACCGGCGACTTCTCGTACTACGACCACGTCCTGGACACCACGGTCATGGTCGGGGCGATCCCCGAGCGCCACCGCTCCGCCGTGACCCGCGACGCGCTGGACGGCTACTTCGCCATGGCGCGCGGTACCCAGGAGGTGGCACCGCTGGAGATGACCAAGTGGTTCGACACCAACTACCACTACCTCGTCCCGGAACTGGGCCCCGACACCGCGTTCACCGCCGACTCCGCCAAGCAGGTCGGTGAGCTGAAGGAGGCCCTCGCGCTCGGCCTGACCGCCCGGCCCGTCCTCGTGGGTCCGGTCACCTACCTTCTGCTCGCCAAGCCCGCCCCGGGCGTGCCGGCGGACTTCGACCCGCTCACCCTGCTGGACCGGCTGCTGCCCGTTTACGCCGAGGTCCTGGCCGACCTGCGGGCGGCGGGAGCGGAGTGGGTCCAGCTGGACGAGCCCGCCCTCGTCCAGGACCGCACCCCGGCCGAGCTGAACGCCGCCGAGCGCGCCTACCGTGACCTCGGCGGTCTTGCCGACCGTCCGAAGCTCCTGGTCGCCTCGTACTTCGACCGGCTCGGCGATGCGCTGCCGATGCTGGCCAAGGCCCCGGTCGACGGTCTCGCCCTGGACTTCACCGGAGCGGCGGCCGCCAACCTGGACACGCTGGCCTCCGTCGGCGGGCTGCCCGGCAAACGGCTGGTCGCCGGTGTCGTCAACGGCCGCAACGTCTGGGTCAACGACCTCGCCGCCTCCCTGTCCACGCTCGGCACGCTGCTGGGCCTGGCCGACCGCGTCGACGTGTCCGCCTCCTGCTCCCTGCTGCACGTCCCCCTGGACACCGCCGCAGAGCGGGACATCGAACCGCAGATCCTACGCTGGCTCGCCTTCGCCGAGCAGAAGACCGCCGAGGTCGTCACCCTCGCCAGGGGGCTCGCCCGGGGCACCGACGCCATCGCCGCCGACCTGGCGGCGAACCGTGCCGACCTCGCCTCTCGTGCCCACTCCCCCATCACCCGCGATCAGGCCGTCCGCGCCCGCGCCTCCGCGGTCACCGGGGCCGACGGGCGCCGTTCCCAGTCCTACTCGGAACGTGCCGCCGCCCAGCGCGCCCACCTCCGGCTGCCGCTGCTGCCGACCACGACCGTCGGCTCCTTCCCGCAGACCGGCCAACTGCGCGCCGCCCGCGCCGACCTGCGCGCCGGGCGGATCGACACGGCCGGCTACGAGGAGCGGATCAGGGCGGAGATCCAGGAGGTCATCTCCTTCCAGGAGAAGACCGGCATCGACGTCCTCGTGCACGGCGAACCCGAACGCAACGACATGGTCCAGTACTTCGCCGAACAACTCACCGGCTACCTCGCCACCCGGCACGGCTGGGTCCAGTCCTACGGCACCCGCTACGTCCGCCCGCCGATCCTGGCCGGCGACATCTCCCGCCCCGAGCCCATGACAGTGCGCTGGACCACGTACGCCCAGTCCCTCACCTCCCGCCCCGTCAAGGGCATGCTCACCGGACCGGTCACCATGCTCGCCTGGTCCTTCGTCCGTGACGACCAGCCCCTCGCCGACACCGCCCGCCAGGTCGCCCTCGCCCTGCGCGACGAGGTGAACGACCTGGAGGCCGCGGGCACGTCCGTCATCCAGGTGGACGAACCCGCCCTGCGCGAGACGCTGCCGCTGCGCGGCGCCGACCGGGCCGGGTACCTGGACTGGGCCACCGAAGCCTTCCGGCTCACCACGTCCGGCGTCCGCCCGCAGACCCAGATCCACACCCACATGTGCTACGCCGAGTTCGGCGACATCGTCCAGGCCATCGACGACCTCGACGCCGACGTCATCAGTCTGGAGGCCGCCCGCTCCCACATGCAGGTCGCCCGCGAACTCGCTGCCCACGGCTACCCCCGCGAGGCCGGACCCGGCGTGTACGACATCCACTCCCCGCGCGTCCCGAGCACCGACGAGGCCGCGGAACTCCTGCGCACCGGCCTCAGGGCCATCCCCGCCGAACGGCTCTGGGTCAACCCCGACTGCGGTCTGAAGACCCGCGCCTGGCCCGAGACCCGGGCCTCGCTCGAACACCTGGTGGCAGCCGCCCGCACCGTCCGTGACGAAATGTCCCGCTCCTGACCCCCGGCTCACCGGACCGAAGGCACCGCTTCCGGCCCGGTGAGCGGCACAGCCCGAAACGGATGTACCTCATCTCATGGCTCGGCGGGGCACACCATCGGCCAGCCCGCAGTCACTGCACCTAGGGCGTGTATCGAAAGTGCTGGTCATCGGCGTGGCACCGCCTAAAATGGCATGCGTTCTTCGTCCGGTCGTGCTGGGATCAATCCCTATGAATGATTATTTTCTCGATGAAGCCGACTTGACGGACAGGATGGAGCGGAATCTGGCGGAACACGCCTGCCATCTGCACCGGAGCATGTCCGGTGCGACCGTCACGGAGACCGATGACCTCCTGGTCGCCGACAGTGGCCTGGACGACGACACGTTCAACATCGTCGCAGCGGCCCGCTTCACCGCTGGCGACGCAGCGGCCCGTATCTCCGAGACCGTCGGGTCGCTGGCCGGCACCGGCCGCGGCTTCTCCTGGTGGGTGGGACCTGCCTCGACACCGACAGACGTCACCACCCGTCTGACCGCGGCCGGTCTGCCGGTGTCCGAGCGTGAGACGGCGATGTGGGCCGAGCTGGACGACACCCCGCCGATTCCCTCTGTCCCGGGTCTGGACATCCGAACGGTGACCACGCCCGAGCAGCTCGCCGACTACGCCACGGTCCTCGCCGCGAACTGGAATCCACCCGCCGAAACCGTCCGTGACTTCTTCGCCCGGGCTGCCTCCCAGGCGCTGGCCGCGACCTGCCCGGCCCGGTACCTGGTGGGCTACGTGGAGAACCGTCCGGTCTGCTCCGCCGAGGTGTTCCACCACGCGGGAGTCGCCGGCATCTACAACATCTCCACCCTGGCCGCCCAGCGCCGGCGCGGCTACGGCGGAGCCATCACGCTCGCGGCCCTTCACGCTGCCCGCGAGCGAGACCACCACATCGCGGTCCTGCAGGCGTCTGCCCACGGCGAGCCTGTGTACCGCCGCCTGGGGTTCCGCGCCTGCGGCCAGTTCGTCGAACACGCCATCAACACTTGAACCTCCACGACTCCACGGACATCCGTCCGTCGCCCCTGATTGAGCTGGTCACAGCCATTCATTGATGGCCGCTACGAGGACATTGGCCTCGTAGCGGCCCGCGAGCTTGTCGTATCTCGTGGCCACAGCCCGGTTCCTTTTGAGGCGGTTGATGCCGCACTCGACGGCATGCCGAGCCTTGTAGTCCTCGGCGTTGAACCCGGGCGGCCGGCCACCGAGGGAACCGAGCTTCTTGCGGTTGCGTGCCTGGTCGGCCTTGTCCGGAATGGTGCAGCGGATGCCGCGACGGCGCAGGTAGCCGCGGTTCTTGCGGGAGGCGTACGCCTTGTCCGCACGGACCCGGTTGGGGCGGACACGCGGCCGACCCGGCCCGAGGCGGGGCACGCGGACCTTCTTCAGCACGGGCTCGAACTGCGGCGAGTCGCCGCGCTGCCCTGCCGTGATCACGATGGACATGGGCTTTTGGCCCTGCTCGACCGCCAGGTGCAGCTTGGTGGTGAACCCGCCCCGCGAGCGTCCCAGCCCGTGATCACCAGGCTCGGTGAACATGCCGCCCGGCGGTTCTTTCTGTAGTTCACCCTGCCGACGAGCTCCGGCCGCATGCTGATGGGCACGGCACACCGTGGAGTCGACGTTCAGGTCCCACGTGACCGCGCCCTTCGCATCAGCCAGGGACTGAAGCCGGGTGAGGATCTGGTGCCAGGTGCCGTTCCGCTGCCATCGGCGAAACAGATCGTAGACCCGGCTCCACGGTCCGTACTCGACAGGGACGTCCCGCCACGGAACACCCGTGCGGACCCGGAACCGTATGCCGTCAATCAGCCGCCGCCGAGGCCAGATGGGTGGCCGCCCCGCCTTGACACCCTGCGGCAATAGCGGCTCCAGCACTGCCCACTGCTCGTCCGTGAGATCCCCCCGATCCATGGGACGTGATCATTCACAGTCCAAGATCCACTTTCGATACACGGCCTAGGGCGTGTATCGAAAGTGGGAGTTGGGTGCCGGCATGCGCTACGGGCCGATGCTCAGCGAGGTCCGAGTCCCGTTCCGCCATCGAGGAGTTCGCGGACGATGTCCAGATGGCCGGCGTGTCGTGCGGTCTCTTCGACAACATGCAGGATGATCCCGCGCAGGTCGGCGAGTTCGTCCCCCAGGGGCTCGGGGTGACGACCCCGCGGGAGTGCAGACAGCGGGGTGAGCGCGATCACGGCGTCGGAACGGCGGCACTGGTCGTTGTAGAAGGCGAACACCACCTCCGGCGTTCGCGGTGTTGTCAGCGGGGCATGGTCATCCGGCCACGGCAATGGCTCGGCCGCTCCGGCGACGATCTCCTGGAACCAGTGCCTCTCCGCGTGACCCAGATGTTCTATGAGCCCGAGGGGCGTCCAGCCGGAGGGCAGGACCGACGTTGTCAATGCCTCTGTGTCAAGCCCGTCGACAATGGCCAGGACGCTGGCTCGCTGCGCCGCGAGGAACGCCGACAGCGTCTTCTTCTCCTTGCTCTCTGTGTTCATGCGCGCATGGTGCCAGGAGCCACCGACAAGCGCGGCAGCAATCTGCTTCCTTGCCTGACGGCCGCGGGTCACAACCACTCGTTGACGGCAGCGACGAGGACGGTCGCCTCGTAGCGGGTGGCCGACTGCGCGCTGTCTCTTGAGGCGGTTGATCCCGCACTCGACCGCATGATGCTGGCGGTAGTCCGATGGGTCGAAATCTGGTGGCCGACCGCCCCGAGAGCCGAGGTTCCGGCGGCTGTGCGCCTGATCGACTCTGTCCGGGATCGTGCACCGGATACCGTGGCGGCGCAGGTAGGCCCGGTTGGGGCGGGAGGCGTACGCCTTGTCCGCGCGGACACGATCAGGGCGAACCCGCGGTCGGCCCGGCCCAGTGCGGGGAACGCGAACCTTCGCGAGTACGGGTTCGAATTGCGGTGCGTCTCCACGTTCCTGCCGTCACCACGATCGACAAGGGCTTCTGGCCCCGCTCGATGGCCAGGTGCAGCTTGGTGGTGAACCCGCCACGTGAACGCCCCAGCCCGTGATCACGAGGCTCGATGAGCACACCGCTCCCGACGGCCACAGCAACGGCCACAAGCGGTAGGGACCCCGAGGACCGCAATCCGATGTCCACCCCCGGACCGGCCCGACCGACGCGTGGCGAGCGGTCGGGGTCGGAGACCGGTCCCGGCATCAGGTGACGACGCCGGGGTCTGGCGCGCCGGACCGCACGGTAGACAGCACACGTCTTGCAGGGCGCGGGCGCACACCCGTCAGCAGACCAGCGCAGACGTCAGTCGGCCGCGGGTACCGAACTCCTCACCGGCCGGTGGCCTTCCGGGCCCGCGGCACGGACCAGGTTGCCTGCCTGCTCCCGATGCTCGTGCACGAGGTGGATCGCCATGGCCCCCTCACCGGTCGCCGCGGCCACCCGCTTGACTGAACCGCTTCTGACATCACCGGCGGCGAAGACGCCGGGAAGGGTGGTCTCCAACAGCAGCGGACCACGGCCGAGCGGGGCCCACCGAGCCGGGTCGGCCAACGGCTGGGCTTCGGCACCGGTGAGGACGAAGCCCTTCTCGTCGAGGGCCAGAACGTCCCTGAGCCATTCCGTGTGGGGCCGAGCCCCGATGAACACGAAGAGCGCTGCGGCACGCAACTCGCTGCGCCGGCCACTCGTGTTGTCCTCCACCAGCAGCACTTCCAGCTTTTCCGCCCCGAAGACGCGCCGGACTTCGGTGTGCAGCAGTACCTCGATCTTCGGGTGCCGTTCGACTTGGTCGACCAGGTAGCGCGACATGTCCGCGTTGAGGTCACCGCCCCGGACGAGGAGCTGGACCGTGGACGCGTGGTTCGCGAGGAACAGTGCCGCTTGTCCGGCGGAGTTCCCGCCACCGACCACGGCGACCGGATCAGCCTGGCAGAGGCTGGCTTCGTGGACGGTCGCCGCGTAGTAGACGCTGATGCCCTCCAGACGGTCGATGCCGGGCACTTCGAGCCTGCGGTACCGCACGCCCGAAGCGAGGACCACGGCGCCAGTCCGGGCCCGCGACCCGTCGGCGAAGCTGACGACGTACTCGTCGTCCTGAGGAGTAAGCCCGGTGACCTTGGCGGGCACCATGAGGCGGGCGTCGAACTTGCGGGCCTGGAGCACAGCGCGTTCGATGAGCTCGCCCCCGGAGACGCCCGACGGGAAGCCGAGGTAGTTCTCGATGCGGGACGAGGTGCCCGCCTGACCGCCGGTGGCCACAGCGTCGATGACCGCCGTGGTGAGGCCGTCGGAGGCGCCGTACACGGCGGCGGCGAGTCCCGCGGGACCCGCACCGACCACCATCACGTCGTACCGCCCGGCCTCCGGCGAGGGGGCGGGCAGCCCGATGATCCGGGCGAGTTCGGCGTTACTCGGGTTTCGCAGCACATGGTCGCCCTTCCAGAGGACCACCGGAGTCTCCTCCGGACGGACCCCGAACCGGCGCAGCAGGGCCTCCGCCTCCTTGTCCTTCTCCAGATCCATCCAGCGGTGCGGCAGCCTGTTGCGGGCGGCGAACTCACGCAGCCGCAACGTGTCCGGTGAATAGCACGATCCCAGGATCCGGAAGCCCGCGCCGAGGCCGATGAGCAGGTATCTGCGATTCAGGTATGCGCGGAGGATCAGGTCACCGAGGACGGGGTCGCGGCTGACCAAGTCACGTTGCTGGTCCACCGGTACGGCCAGGATCTCGCCCGGTTCACGCACCACGGCGGTGTCGAAGGCCGCCTGGCCCTCCAGCAACCCGAGTTCGCCCAGGAATCTGCCGGGTCCGTGTACCGCCACCGTCCGCTCCTCGGGGCCGCCGAGGTCATGGAGGATCTCGACGGTCCCGCCGAGGATCGCGAGGAACTCCCGGAACGGCTCTCCCTCGCGGTACAGCACCTCGTTCGCGGTGGTTCTGCGGCGTTCACCGTGCGCGGCCAGAGTCCGGAGTTGCTCGGGCGAGAGGCGCGGGAACGCCCCGTACTGGTCCGGTGTCTCTCGGGGCCCATCATGCCCGTACTCGGCGCTGCTCATCAGACCATGGCCTCGTGTACGTAGCACCAGCGCCAGTTCTCCCCCGGCTCGAAGGACTGCACCACGGGGTGACCGACGCCGGCCGCGTGGCGGCTGGCGTGCTTGAGGGGCGAGGAGTCGCAGCAGCCGACGTGCCCGCAGGTGAGGCAGAGCCGGAGGTGCACCCACGGGGAGTGGGACCTGAGGCACTCCTCGCATCCCTCCGGGGTGCGCGGACTCACGGGACGCACCATCGCCAGGTGCGGGTCGGGGATCGTAGCCATGATGGCGTGCTCCTTATTGAACAGAGGCTGTCCAGCTGGTGTGCGCGGCGGCGTGCCCGTGCGCCGAACGTCTACGGCAGTACGGAGGCCAGTGACTTCGGCAGTCCGGATTTGAGGTGGTTCCACTCGCCTTCGCTCACGTGGCGTTCCAGAACCTCCAGGACGGTGTGCACGACTCGTTCGACGCCACCGTCGACCGCGTAGGGAAAGTCGTCCCGGACGCGCTGGAGGAAATCCTCGCCGCTGAGTTTCACCGGTGTCTCGGCCGGCTTCCAGCCGTCGTAGTAGACGCCTCGGATCAAAGTGGGCAGCTGTGCCCCGAAGTGCGCGGCCCCGTCGACGGAGAGACGGTCCCGTAGCCGGTGCAGGACGGCGCGCAGTGCGGCGTACGACTGCTTACGGCGTTCTTTGGGCCAGCCGTTGGCTTCCTCGATCTCCCTGAGGAGCCGGTTCGC
This sequence comes from Streptomyces violaceoruber, assembly GCF_033406955.1. NCBI lineage: Bacteria > Bacillati > Actinomycetota > Actinomycetes > Kitasatosporales > Streptomycetaceae > Streptomyces > Streptomyces violaceoruber. The sequence continues at coordinate 1,447,357 of NZ_CP137734.1, forward strand.
CTTGTCCACCATGGTGTCGAAAGAGGAGAATCCTGTTTCGGTCATGACCGTGCTCCTTTCGCTCCCGGCGGTCCGGCGGGGCCGGACCGCGGTCCCGCACCGCCGGGCTCCCGGGTCAACGATCGGCGCTTTCGCCGCTCTCGGTGATTTGGATGTGACGGGGCTTGGCGACCTCCGCCTTGGGGACGGTGACCGTGAGCACACCGGCCGACATCTCCGCTGTGACCTTTTCGGTGTTCACCTCGCCCGGCAGCCGCAGCCGGTACTCGTAGGCACCGGTTCGGCGGGCGCGGCGGCGCAGGACGCCTGTGCGCTCCTTTTCCTTGATCTCTCCGGTGACCACCAGTTCCTGTCCGTTGGCCTCGACGTGGATGTCCTTGCTCTTGACGCCAGGAAGTTCGATCTCGACCTCGAAGGCGTCATCGGTCTCGGTGACGTCCGCGAGGGGGGTCCAGGCGGCTGCGGGCGCGGCGGCCCCGCCCACCGTCGATTCGAGCAGTCCGCTCATCTGGTTGAGCAGCTCGTCGAATTCCGTCAGGGGATTGCGGGCCCATCCGAGAGGCCGCTCCGCTGCCGCGCCACCGCGGTGGCTGCGTACGGGCATGTTCATCATCGATCACCTCCGCTTTCTCGTCGGTCCGGTCGGCCCGCCATGGCCTGTTCGACCCAATCCCGCAGGACGTGCGCGGGTGCCGCGCCGGCCTGCCGGGCGACCGTCTCACCCCGGTCCAGGACAAGCAGTGTGGGCACCGCCTGCACCTCGAACCGTTGGCTGAGAAGTGGGTTCTTGTCGACGTCGACCTTGGCGAGCTTGATCCGTCCGGCAAGGTCGCGAGCTACTTGTTCAAGGGCCGGGCTGACCATGCGGCAGGGACCGCACCAGGTTGCCCAGAGATCGACGACGACGGGCACCGTGGCCTGCTCGACGACCTCGCGGAAGTCGCCGTCGCCCGCGTCGACGATCCAGGGCAGGTACTGCTTGCAGTGGCCGCACCTGGGGCGTCCCTCGGCGGTCACGGGAACCCGGTTCCCGCGCTCGCAGTGCGGGCAGGTCACCGTCGTCGTCCGGCTGGTGTTCACGCGGCCCTCGCTTCCCGGGCGGCGGCCTCCCGCTGGTCGTAGGTGACCACCAGCTCTCCGTTTTCGCTGTCCACGCGGACCGTCGCGCCGTCCTGGACGTCGCCGCGCAGAAGGGCGCGCCCGACCAGTGTCTCCACCTCGTGGGAGATGTACCGCCGTAGTGGGCGCGCCCCGTACACCGGGTCGTAGCCCTGATGGGCGATCGCCTCGCGCGCGCGATCGGTGAGTTCGACGTCGATGCGGCGTTCGGCGAGCCGCTGCCGCAGCTCGTCGAACTGCAGCTCCACGATCCGCTCGATCTGGCGCTCGCCGAGCGGCTTGAACAGCACGATGTCGTCGACGCGGTTGAGGAACTCCGGGCGGAAGTGCCCGCGTAGTTCACCCATGACCAGGGCGCGGGCGTCCGGCTTGATCTCCCCGTCGGCGGTGACGCCGTCGAGGAGGTGCTCGGAGCCGATGTTGGACGTCATGATGATCACGGTGTTGCGGAAGTCGACGGTACGGCCCTGGGCATCGGTGATGCGGCCGTCGTCGAGGACCTGCAGCAGCGTGTTGAAGACATCGGTGTGCGCCTTCTCGATCTCGTCGAACAGCACAACGGAGTACGGCTTGCGGCGTACGGCCTCGGTGAGCTGGCCGCCCTCCTCGTAGCCGACGTATCCGGGCGGTGCGCCCATGAGCCGGCTGACGGTGTGCCGTTCCTGGTACTCGCTCATGTCGAGGCGGACCATGTTCTCCTCGGAGTCGAAGAGGGCCCGGGCGAGGGTCTTGGCCAGCTCGGTCTTCCCCACGCCGGTGGGGCCGAGAAAGACGAACGATCCGATGGGGCGGCGCGGGTCGCGGATGCCGGAACGGGCGCGGATGATGGCGTCGGCGACGAGCTTGACGGCTTCGTCCTGGCCGATGACGCGCTCGCGCAGGATCTCGTCGAGACGCAGCAGTTTCTCCCGCTCCCCCTCCTGGAGGCGGGTGACGGGGATGCCGGTCCAAGCGGCGACGATCTCGGCGATCTCCTCCTCGGTGACGACCTCCCGCAGGAGCCGGTTCTGGCCCTGCTTGGAAGCCAGCTGCTCCTCTTCGGCGGCGAGTCGGCGCTCCAGGTCCTGAAGGCGGCCGTAGCGGAGCTCGGCGGCGCGGTTGAGGTCGTAGGCGCGCTCGGCCTCCTCCGCCTCGTGGCGGACCTGCTCCAGTTCCTGGCGCAGTTCCTGCACACGGCGGATCGCCTGCCGTTCGGCCTCCCACTGGGCGTGCTTGGCGTCGGCCTCGCCCCGCAGGTCGGCCAGCTCCCTGCGCAGTTCCTCCAGGCGGGCTTCGCTGGCGGGGTCGGTCTCCTTCGAGAGGGCGGCCTCCTCGATCTCCAGGCGGGTGACGCGGCGGGTGATCTCGTCGAGTTCGGCGGGCATCGAGTCGATCTCGGTGCGCAGCCGGGCGCACGCCTCGTCGACGAGGTCGATGGCCTTGTCGGGCAGGAACCGGTCGGTGATGTAGCGGTGGCTCAGGGTGGCCGCGGAGACCAGCGCGGTGTCCTGGATCTTGACGCCGTGGAACACCTCCAGGCGTTCCCGCAGTCCGCGCAGGATGGAGATGGTGTCCTCGACGCTGGGTTCGTCCACCAGCACCTGCTGGAAGCGGCGTTCGAGGGCGGCGTCCTTCTCGATGTGCTGGCGGTACTCGTCGAGAGTGGTCGCGCCGATCATGTGCAGTTCGCCGCGGGCGAGCATCGGCTTGAGCATGTTGCCCGCGTCCATGGCCCCGTCGGCGGCGCCCGCGCCGACGACGGTGTGCAGTTCGTCGACGAAGAGGAGGATGCCTCCCTGGGCGGCCTTGACCTCGCTGAGCACCGCCTTGAGGCGTTCCTCGAACTCGCCGCGGTACTTGGCGCCGGCGACCAGGGAACCCATGTCGAGGGCGAACACGATCTTGTCGCGGAGCCCTTCGGGCACGTCACCGCGCACGATGCGCTGGGCGAGCCCTTCGACGATGGCGGTCTTGCCGACGCCGGGGTCGCCGATCAGGACGGGATTGTTCTTGGACTTGCGGCTGAGTATCTGGGTGACGCGGCGGATCTCGGAGTCGCGGCCGATGACCGGGTCGAGCCTGCCGTCCCTGGCCTCGGCCACGAGATCGCGGCCGTACTTCTCCAGGGCTTCGTAGGCCACCTCCGGGTTGGCGGAGGTGACGCGCTGGTTGCCACGCACCTGGGTGAGCGCGCCCAGGAACGAGTCCGTCGTGACGCCGGCCCGGCCGAGCAGTCGTCCGGCGGCGGTCGAGGAGCCCTCCCCGGCCAGGGCGAGCAGGAGGTGCTCCACGGACACGTACTCGTCCTTGAGGCGCTTGGCCTCCTGTTCGGCGGTGTCGAGCAGGCCGGCGAGGCGCTGAGTGACGAAGACCTGGCCGGGTGCCGCGCCGGGACCGGTGACCCGCGGGCGGCGGGAGAGCTCCTCACGCACGGACGCGCGCAGTTCCTTCGGCTCGGCGCCCGCCTGCTGCAGCAACCGCGGGATCAGTCCGTCCTCCTGGTCGAGAAGCGCGAGCAGCAGGTGTTCCCCGTCGACCTCGGTCTGTCCCATGCGGGCGGCCGCGGTCTGGGCTTCCTGGAGCGCTTCCTGGGATTTCTGGGTGAGACGGTTCATGTCCATGGGGGTGTGTCACTCCTCATGCCGCGGAGGCGCAGGGCGGACTCGAGCAGACTGATGCGGTCGAGCAGGTCGAGCACCAGGCCGATGGCCGCGTAGTTGAGGCAGAGCCCGGCGCGAAGCCGCTGGATGCGGGCGAGTACCGCCGGGGCCGTGGGGTCGAACACCAGGTGCCCCGCGGCGTCGCGTTCGGCGTCGACCAGCCCCAGGGCGACGAACCGGCGGACGAGGTCGGGGTGGAGGCCCGAGCGGCGGGCCACGGTGTCCAGGGAGAGCCTCGGTGTGGGCACGAGCGCGAACCGGACGGCCGTGGAGGCGGTCACGTCGGCGTGCGTCCGTACCGGGCGGTCGCCCAGCCCGGTACGGACGGGGCCTGCCGCTCTCTCGGGTCGATCTTTCATCGTGTCCTCCTGGGGTCGAAGGAAGAGGTGGCGGCGAGCTCCTCGAACAGTTCCCGCTCCCGGTCGCCGAGGGTGGGCGGCACCATGACACGGAGTTCGGCGTACAGGTCGCCACTGGCGCCGCGCGGATTGGGCATGCCCTCACCGCGCAGTCGCAGCCGTCGGCCGCTGGACGAGCCCGCGGGCACCGTGACCTTGGCCGTGCCGCCACCGGGGGTGGGCACCGGCACGGTCGCGCCCAGGGCCGCCTCCCAGGGAGTGACCGGGAGTTGCACGTACACGTCGCGGCCTTCCAGCCGGAACCGGGGATGGGGCTGGACACGCACCCTCAGGTACAGGTCACCACCAGGGGCGTCGCCACTGCCTCGGCCGCCCTCGCCCGCCAGCCGGATGCGCTGCCCGTCGGTGACGCCCGGCGGCACGTCGACGTCGTACCGCCGCGGTTGTCCTGCGGGGCCGGCGAGCGTGACGGTGCGGCGGCCGCCCTTGTACGCCTCCTCGACGGTGAGCGGCAGCTCGGCCTCCTGGTCGGCGCCCGGTACACCGCCGGGGGCCGCGCCCGCTCCGAAGAGCGAGCCCAGCAGGTCCTCGATGTCGACGCCCTCTCCCGCGAAGTCGTCGCCGAAGCCGGAGGCGTACCGGACGCGGGGGCCACCCGTGCCCGCGGTCCTCCCTGTGCGGAACCCGCCACCCGCTCCGGCCGCGACCCTTTCGTCGAAGTCCTCGGGGATCTTGCGGAAATCCTCGCCGAAGCGGTCGTATCGGGCCCGGGTCTTCGGATCCGAGAGAACGCTGTACGCCTCGTTGAGGTCCTTGAAGCGTTCCTCCGCCCCCGGATCCTTGTTGACATCGGGGTGGTACCGGCGGGCGAGCTTGCGGTACGCCTGCTGGATCTCGTCCTGGCTCGCGGTCCGCGACACGCCCAGCACCTCGTAGAAGTCCCGTGCCATGGCCGGTCACTCCCGCTTCGCGACAGTCACGGCGGCGGCCCTGAGCTGCCGTTCACCGTCCCCGTAGCCCGGGCGCAGTACCTCGACGACGGTGCCCGGCGGGGCGTCGGGGTCCTGGACGACCCCGACCACCTCGTGCCGGGCCGGGTCGAACGCGACGCCGGTCTCCGCGTGTCGCGGGTAGCCCAGCAGTTCGAGGACGTTCACCGCCTGGTCCCTGACCGCCCGGATGCCCTCCACGATCGCGCCGGGGGCGGCGTCGGCGTGGTTCAGGGCGAGTTCCAGATTGTCGATGACGGGGAGGAAAGCCGCTGCGGTGCGGGACCGTTCCGCGGCCCGTTCCCGTTCCAGCTCCCTGGCGTGACGCTTGCGGAGGTTGTCGAGGTCGGCGAGCGCGCGCCGCCAGCGGTCTTCGAGTTCCTGGACCGCGGTCGCGTATTCGTCGTCGGCGGGCTCGGGGCGGACGGCGTCGGGTTCCGGTTCGTCGTGGGCCGCTTCCGGTCCAGACGGTGGCGGGTCCGGTCGCGGCACAGTCCCCTGAGGCGAACGTTCGGCTTCCGGCACCGGCTCGGCCGGGTCCGACGCGGCGTGGTCGGGTTCCTTCGGGTGGGTGGGCATGGCGTGCCTCAGTCCTTGTCGAACTCGGCGTCGATGACGTCGTCGTCACCGCCACCGGCAGCGCCACCGTCCGCGGTGTCCTGGCCGGACCCGCCTGCGGCGGTGGCGCTCTGCTGTGCAGCCGCCAGCCCGGCCAGCACCTGCTGGAGCTCGGAGGTCAGCGGCCGTACGCGCTCCACGCCCGCCTCTTCCTTGACCGCCGCCCGGGCGTCGGACACGAGCATCTCGGCGCGTGCCTTCTCGTGCGCCGGGGCGGCGTCGCCCAGCTCGGCGAGGCGCTTCTCGACCTGGTAGGCGGCGGCGTCGAGCTCGTTGCGGGCGTCGACCGCCTCGCGGAGTGCCTGGTCCTCGCCCTGGTTGCGCTCGGCCTCCTGGACCATCCGTTCGACCTCACCGCGGTCCAGGTTGGAACTCTCACTGATGGTGATGCCCTGTTCCTTGCCGGTGTCCCGGTCGCGGGCCTTGACCTCGAGGATGCCGTTGGCGTCGATGTCGAAGGTGACCTCGATCTGCGGTTCGCCCCGCGGTGCCTGCCGGATGTCGGTGAGCTGGAACCGGCCCAGCACGCGGTTGTCGGCGGCCCGCTCTCGCTCGCCCTGGAGGACCACCACGTCGACGGCCGGCTGGTTGTCCTCGGCGGTGGAGAAGGTTTCGCTGCGGCGTACCGGGATGGTGGTGTTCCGTTCGATGATCTTCGTCATCACGCCGCCACGCGTCTCCACCCCGAGCGACAGGGGCGTGACGTCGAGCAGCAGGACGTCCTTGACCTCGCCCTTGAGCACCCCGGCCTGGATCGCGGCGCCCAGGGCCACGACCTCGTCGGGGTTCACGCTCATGTTGGGGTCCTTGCCGCCGGTCAGCCGGCGCACCAGCGACTGGACGGCGGGGATACGGGTGGAGCCGCCGACGAGGATGACCTCGTCGATGTCGCTCTCGCCGACCTTGGCGTCAGCCATGGCCTGCTGGACGGGCCCCAGGCACCGCTCCACCAGGTCGCTGGTGATCTGCTCGAACGTGGAGCGCATCACCGAGTCGGTGAGGTGCTTGGGGCCTGAGGCGTCGGCGGTGATGAACGGCAGGCTGACCTGCGTCTGCGTCACCGAACTCAGCTCGGTCTTGGCCTTCTCCGCCGCTTCGAACAGCCGCTGCAGCGCCTGCGGGTCGTTGCGCAGGTCGACGCCGTTCTCCTTCTGGAAGTCGTCCGCGAGGTGATCCACCAGACGACGGTCGAAGTCGTCACCGCCCAGGTGGCTGTCGCCGGCGGTGGACCGTACCTCCACCACGCCGTCGCCGACGTCGAGGATGCTCACGTCGAAGGTGCCGCCGCCCAGGTCGAAGACCAGCACCGTCTCGTGCTGCTTCTTGTCCATGCCGTACGCGAGGGCGGCCGCCGTCGGTTCGTTGATGATCCGCAGCACCTCCAGTCCCGCGATCCGTCCGGCGTCCTTGGTGGCGGTGCGCTGCGCGTCGTTGAAGTAGGCGGGCACCGTGATGACCGCCTCGGTCACCCGCTCGCCCAGCTGCTTGGAAGCGTCGTCGGCGAGTTTGCGCAGCACCTGCGCGCTGATCTCCTCGGGCGCGTACAGCTTGTCGCCCACCTTGAAGCGGGCCGCCCCGCCGTCGCCCTCGACGACGTCGTACGCCACCGCTCTGGCCTCGTCGGAGATCTCGTCGAAGTGCCGGCCGATGAACCTCTTGGCCGAGTAGATGGTGCCTTTGGGGTTGAGGATCGCCTGGCGACGGGCCAGCTGACCCACCAGGCGCTCACCGGTGTCGGTGAAGGCCACCACGGATGGTGTGGTGCGGTTGCCCTCGTTGTTGGGCACGACGGACGGTTCGCCGCCCTCCCACACGGCGATCACCGAGTTGGTGGTGCCCAGATCGATGCCCACTGCCTTGGCCATGAGGATCTCCTCCTGCTGCGGCGGCCTGCGCCGACTCTCCGGATCGCGCTCGTTCAGTTACGACCGGAACCTCCTGGCGTGCTCCCCAGTGCGGCGACCAGCCGTTCGGCCTCGTCGGCGACCGCCTCGTCCACGACCACCTCGTACCGGCTCGGCTGCATCGAGCGGAAAGAGGCGAAATCCCGGCGACCGGCCTGCAGGGAGTGCATCAGCAGGCCGAACAGGGCGCCGACGACTGCTCCGAAGATCAACCCGTACAGGGCGAGGAGCAGTGCGGAGACCACGGGGTCGAGCCAGTTCACGAGGCCGAACAGCCAGCCGATCAGAGCGCCGGGAAGCGCACCGCTCGCCGCTCCTTGAAGGGCGGATCCGCCGAAGCCCAACCGGCCCGTCACCTGCTCGACCAGGCGGATGTCCTGCCCGATGATCGCCACTCTGTCGACAGGAAACCCCTGGTCGGAGAGATGGTCAACGGCGCGTTCCGCTTCCCGGTACGTCTCGTAGGAGGCAATCGGCCTGCGGTGCTCCTCGGTCATCGCCCAGCTCTTCCTGCCGGTGTGCACGGAGGTTCTCGGACACGCCCCAGGGTGGTGGGACGAGAGGGAGCACGCCTGCGCCTGGCGAGTCGAGATTGCCCGCGTCCGTTCGCCCCGCGGGCACCAGACGGTGCAAGTCGGGCATCTCGAATGAGTCGGCTTGTGAACGGGTACCCGACAGGTCGCCCATCCAGGGCTCGGGCGAACGGAGCCATCCCATGGCCGGCAGCGGCGCGCACGACCCGTACCCCCGTGGCCCCGACCGGGAGAACGATCTCCCACGGGGCAGTGCTGAGCGCGCTCCTGCGGGCGCCCCGGCGGGGCCGCGCCGCTCCTCGACCGGCCAGGCCGCCGGTGACCTCAACGACCTGACGAGGCTCTCCCACACCCTGCTCGGCACCCTGGACGCAGCCGAGATCCTGCGACTGGCCATGGCCCATGTAGAGGCCGCGGGGCCGTACAGCGCCGAAGCCGGATTCGTCGAAATGGACGGTGACATGGTCCCGGCTCCCGCGAACGGACGGATTCACGCCGCGGCCATGGAGCGGAGGGTGCGGGAGCTGACCGGTCAGGACGGCCCGGTATCCGTACCCGGCAGGTCCTGGGGCCGCGCCTTCGGGCTGCGCGGACTGCAGAGACTCCACGGCTACCTCGTGGTGACGTCGGACTCCGAGCCCACGGAGGCGGAACGATTCCTGCTCGCCACGCTCGTCCGGCACACCGCCGCCGCTCTGTCGCTCGCCGTCGCACACCGCCACCAGCGTGAGTACGCGGTGGAGCTCCACCGAGTGAGGGAGGAACGCACCGTCCTTCAGCGACAGCTCATCTCGGTCGTGGCCGAGCAGGGGTACCAGCGAGCCGTTCACACGCTCATCACCGACGTCGCCGCCACGGGCGGCGGCGAGGAAGTGGTCACGCGTGCACTCCACGGCCTCACCGGACTCCCCGCGCTGGTCGAGGACCGCTTCGGTCGACTGAGGTCCTGGAGTGGCCCCGGTCGGCCCGACCCCTATCCGGAACCGGACCCCGTGCGTCAGGACGAGATGCTGCACGCCGTCGCACGGGAGGCCGGGCCGGTGCGGATAAAGGACCGGCTGATCACTCTGGTCCGCCCGCACGGTGAGGTCCTGGGTGTGCTCGCCCTGATCGATGCGGGGGGCAAGGCAGACGAGCACACCGTGCACGCGCTGGAACACGCCGCCACGTCGCTCGCCCCGGAGCTGGCGCACCTGCGCGAGCTTGCCGAAGTCGAGCTGAGACTGCACCGCGAACTGGCCGACGACCTCCTGGCAGGGACGGACACGGCGAGCGCCTACGTCCGATCCGAGGCGATCGGCCACGACCTGCGTCGCAGCCACTACATCGTCGTGGTGCAGTGGTCGAACCGCACCGCGGATGACTCCTTCGCCGAGACCGTGGGCCGGGCGGCCACCGCCCTGGGCATGCGCTCGCTGCTGACCCGGCGCTCCGATCACGTGGTCCTGGTCACCGACGCCAGGCCGCGCGCCCGCGCGCTGTACGAGGCGCTCGCCCTGGAGACGGGGACACGGTCCGGGGCCATCGGGGTGAGTGCCCCGTGCGACTCCCCCAAGGACATTCCTCGGCGCTATCAGGAGGCGCAGCGTGCCCTGGAGGTGCGCCGCCACTCCCGCGATGGTTACGGCACGACGTTCTTCGACGAGCTCGGCCTCTACCGCATCCTCGGCCCCGGCAACGACTACCGGCAGTTGGAGGCGTTCGTCCACGAGTGGATCGGGCAGCTCATCGACTACGACTCCCGGCACCACGCGACCATGGTGGACACCCTGACCCGGTACTTCGACTGCGGCGGCAACTACGACGAGACCGCCGCGTCCCTCGCGATCCACCGAAGCACGCTGCGCTACCGGCTCCAGCGAATCCGCGACATCAGCGGCAACGACCTCGCGAACGTCGAGGACCGGCTCAACCTCCAGGTGGCGACCCGCGTGTGGAAGATCGTGCTGGGCGGATCCGGCTGACTCGGGAGACGCTGCCCTCCTCGACGCCGAAAGCCTCACCCGCCTCCGCGGGCGGGTCCCGATCCGTCACCCTCCGCGGCCAGTGCCGCCCGCACCCGTTGCTCCTCGCGAGCAGAGCCGACGTCCCGTTCCAGGGGTGTGCGACTCACGGCCGTCGCAAGATTGTCCAGGGCCTTCTTCTGCAGTTCCGCACCGCGTCGCAGTACCGGGCTGCGGTCCCCGGCGGCGCCCTCCCATGCGTGGAGCGCCTCCGCCACGCGCCCCCAGTCCGGGTTTCTGTGTTCACGCATGTCGTCTGCCGCCTGGGCGGTGTCCGCCTCCAGGGCCTCGGCGAACCTCTCGGCCTCGGGGGTGGGACGACTACCGGCCGCCGGGAGGTGGCTTTCCATGAGCATCGTCGCTCGGTCGAATCCCCAGAGCGCCTCCTGCGCATCCTCCGCCTCGCGAGATGTCAGGCCCCTGGGGCGGACGGGTTCTTGCCTCGCACGGTCGTAGGCTTCCTGCCAGGCGGCACGTGCCTCCCGGCTCGCCAGCAGGGCCCTGCGCAGGTCGGCCCGATGCTTCTGAGTCGGTTCGGCGTAACCGCGGAGCACTGCGGCCGCGTAGCGGCCGTTGGCGGCGAGCCAGTCCGCGAGCCGACCCGGGAGCCGGGGGGTCTCCCATGCGGGGAACACGACGTACGCCAGCATCGCCAATGCCCCTCCGAGGAGGGTGAGCACCACCCGCTCCGGGACCGTCTGCTCCCACGCGTGGCCGCCCATGCCGAGCAGGAAGACGACATACGCGGCAGTGAAGCACTGGGAGTACGCGTAGCCGGTACGGAGCAGCGTGTACGACAGGGCCGCCGAGACCACCGCGAGCGCGCCGAACAGATGAGCGTCGGGGCCTATGGCCCGCACCATCCCGGTGGCGAGGGCCACCCCCACCAGGGTGCCGGCGAGGCGGCCCACCGCACGGGCGTACGTCCGGTGGAAGTCCGGCCGCATCACCATCACCGAGGCGATGGGCGCCCAATAACCGTGGCCCACGGGCAGCGGGGACGCGATGAGATAGCCGAGCGGGGCCACCGCCGCCAGGCGGACGGCGTGCCGGAGCACGGGCGAGTCGCGGCGCAGCTCGCGGCGGACCGCGCGGACGACAACCGGGAGCAGCCGGAACATGGTCGGGCGCACCAGGAACCGGGCGCTCGCGGGGCCGGACGATGTAGACGCCCTGTCGTACGCGCCAACGCCCTCGGCGACCTCCAACGCCTCGGCGAGCAGCCTCACGAGCTCTTCTGCGGTGTGCCGGGCAGGCCCCTCCAGCACCTCGCCCTGGCCGTCGACGCGCAGGACATCCGTGCTCCGGGGCGGAACCTCGGTGGGAGTGCCGCGGCGGATCGAACGCGCGGCCGCGTCCAGCACGTCGGCGGCCGCATTGAGCAGCTCTCGCGCGCGGTCCCGCCCGGGCCCCGCCGCCGGGGCGCCGACGTCCGGGTCGGCGAGCGCGGCGACGACCGGCACCATGCGCTCGGCGAGGCCCCGGGGGCCGTGGAGGGCGGGGGGACGGGTGCGTGCCTGCGCCGGCGTCACGGCGGCCGCGTCCCGGGCCGTCATGAGGGGTTCCGGGTCGAACGTGGCAGCCGGGTCGTGTTGCAGCCGACGGGCGTAGTCGGCCACGGCGGCCAGCGCGTCGGCGAGCGCGTCGCGATGAGCCCCCCATCGTCGGACCGGGAACAGCAGGATCAGTGCGGCCTGCGCCACGCCTCCGAGCGCGATCACCCCGGCGTGCTCAAGGGCCACCCCGAGGCTCGTGGGCAGGGTGACGGTCACCAGCATGCTGCCGACCGTCGTCGCCGCGACGATCCCAGCGGTCGATCCGAGAGCCCACGCCATCCCCGCGGCAAAGGCCCATACCGCCAGCAGCGGGAGCAACGTCACGAGTCGCCCCGCCGCCAGATAGCCCACGAAGGTACTCAGCGCCAAGCCCGCGCCCGCGCCGAGCGCGATCACCTTGCGCGGACGCCAGGTGCGCTGGAAGGTGGCCGCACCCGCGGAGAAGGCACCGAGGGCGGCGGATGCGGCGAATGGAGGCGAGGCCAGCCACAGCGCGGCCCCGATGACCAGTCCGACCCCAGCAGCCGTGCGCAGGGCGAGCAGAGGCTCCAGCCGCGTCTCCTCGATCGAGAGCCCGGACCGCACGACCTCCCCCAAGGCCCGAAGCCACCTCACGGTGCGAGCCCGGCCGGAACGCCCTGCCGGGGCATGACGGCTCGGCCGAGGTGCGGCAGTCGGGCGGGGACGACTCCCGCAGGGCCCGCGAACGTCCACCGGTCGGCCACGTACTTCCGACTCGGACCCCGGCTAGTCATCGTGGGCGCCCTGGAGTCTGTCGCGCCGTTCCTGCTCGCGCTTGGAGTACGCGGCTGCCCGGATCGCCTCGTCGCTCTCGAACCCTGATCCCAGCGCGCCCCCCACCGTGGCGACCGAGGCGACGAACCAGGACAGCGTCAGGTACTCCGTGGCGTGCAACGGGGATCGCGTCATGGAAGCGAACACCTGGTCGTTGAGGATGAACAGCGCCCACAGCAAGTTGATGACCATCAAACCCGCGTAACAGACGAGCGCACCGATACCCACAGTCACGACCGTCGAGGCGTTGTAGAGCCTGGCCCGCTGCCTCGCCTCCGGTGAGCCCTCTGTTGATCGATGCCACAGTTCTCCGTCCACGATCAGCCAGCCGATCATCAGCCCGACGGACCCGACCATGGCGATCACGAGGCGTGGTGCGCTCAGGGCCTCGGCGAGGCTCCAGGTGGTGGAGTCGAGGGTGGCGATGGCCCCGGTGGCGAGGGCGGCCGCCAGTGCTTTCGACAGGCCCGTCACCAACCGCCACGGCCGGTTGGCGCGGACCATACCGACGAGTACCCGCAGGTACCCGCGCGGTCCGCTGACGACGTACCGAAGATCGTCGGCCTCTTGCCCACCGGTCGGGCCCGGATGATCAGGTACGAGACGGTTGTCGGGAGGTCTCAGAGCCGACTGACCTCGCGGAGGTCCGTCGGCTGCCATGGCCTGTGGACCCGCGAGGCCGAGCACGGCTTCTTCGACGGCCCGCCGGGCCCTCGTCTGCAGCCGCAGGCCCCCCAGCGAAGGAAGAGAAAGCAGCGCCAAGCCCTGCTCGTGATTCAGCCCCACAGCGAGCCTGCGTCCGTGGGAGTGCAGCGGAAGGTCGGTGAGGGCCACGACGATGTCCCAGTTCTCGGTACTCCTGCGGTCCATGATCCGGCGCATCAAGGTGGGCGGGTCCTCCGTCCCCGAGGTGAACGGCTCGCTGACCACCTCGACGTCGAACCGCCGGCCCCGGCCCGACCTGTCGGTGAGCCGAGCGGAAAGTGTCCAGGCCATGCGCCGCGCGATCTCCGTCGGCGTGTAGGGATCCGCCAGGAGAGCCACGACCGAAACGCCTTGAGACGACACCCGCATGACAGGAACCTCCTCGCCGGCCGCCCCGCGACCCCAAGTGCCCGCAGACGCCTCCGAGGTAACGCCGATGCCGCCTGCACCTCCCGGCCGTAGCGCGCCGGCAGGTGCAGGCGGCATCGCTACGCTCCGCCCGATGTCATAACGCCTGGTGGGCGGGATGATCCGCGTCAGCCGGCCCCAGATGCCGCTCACCCCGCTCTCCCGAGCGCTCTCCGGCCCCGCCCCGTAGGTCAGCACGCCCGTCCGACACCCCGGGGCCATCGGGCGCATGGGCCTGACAGGGCGAGACAAGGAGCCTGATTGGGCCCGGCATGCGCATGCGCTCGCGCGCTCGAGTCGTCCAGGCTGGCGGGGAAGCCCAGGGACCGGGAATCACCCGGCTCCCGCAGCCGGAGGTTGCCGTCATGACAGTGATGTCCATCGCCAGATTCGAGAGGTTCTTCCGCGCGGCCGCAGGACTGAACGTCGACAAGAACGATCTCAAGCGCTACAGCGACTTCGTCGACGCCAAGCTCTACGACCTGCTGACCGTCGCCCAGGCCACTGCCAAGGCCAACGGACGCGACGTCATCCGGACCTGTGACCTGCCGATCACGAAGGGCTTGCAGGAGAGCATCCACCAGTTCCGGAAGATCGACCAGGAAGTAGAGATCAAGCCGATCCTGGAGCAGCTCGCCAGCCATCCCGCGCTGGACCGTACGCCCGATGAGGAGACCGAGGCGGCCTACCCGGACATCGTGGGCGGACTCAGCCTCGCCCTTGGCCGGAGCTTCAAGATCCTGCACCCTGACCTGAAGAACCCCCAGACTCAGCACTGGGACGAGGCCCGAGCCGTCTTCGACCTCCTGCTGTGAGTGGCGACCGGAACAGGCGGCGCGGCCGGCGCCGAAATTACCCATGGCCCTGACCAGGTAAACCGAAGCAATGGCTTTGGGGGAGCCCGTTGTCCAACGGTCGCCGCGTTACGTGAACTCCGCTCATGCCGGTCCTCACCGGCATGGGAGGGGCGGGGCCGACCGCTACCGCTGGGGGCGCGGGCGGTGCTTACCTCGGTTCCTGCCGTGACTAGCGCGGGGCCTCGAAAGCCCCGCCCAGTCCGAGGGAAAACCCAGCTCAGGACCACATTGAGCAGTACGTCTCAAGCCCAGCCTCGTGCAGCCAATGCGAGAAGTCCTGCCACCCGTGCAGCGAAAGACGTCCGTCCACTCCTGGGGGGTCAACGGTGTCTGCCTCCCTGCCTCAACAGCCCGTTTCCGGACACCAGACGAGGTCGCCCGGTTCCTCGACCTTGACCAAGGCAAGAACAAACCAACGTGTTGATTCCCGGCAAGCCCTAAGCGTCTGCGGCTTCTGGGTCCCATGAGCGAGTTCATCACGGCCGGCCACGAGGTAGCCGTACACCGACTCGATGGCGCGATGGCCCTGCAGGTCACCATTGAGGGCGGAGGCCACTGAGCCGCGTGCTTCCCCTGTGGCCTGTGCGATCTGGCGAACGGTGGGCGCTCCCGCCTGCCCGCGAAGGACGTCCCAAACCGCACTCATGGTCTGTTGACTCTGCAACTGCTTCAGTAGTTCTCCTCTCGACGAACTAGCGATGGTCTCCTCGGCGCGAAGGCGCACGAGACGGTGCCGGCTGGTGGAAACGCCCGGTGCGCGGAAGGGTGACTTCCACCAGCCGGCCCTCTTGGAGCATCCACAGCCCGAAGCAGTCGTCGTCCTGGTCGCGAAGTAGAACTTGGGCTGTATGCGGATGCGGCCCCCGGCAGCGACTTCAGATGCCCTGAGCAGGCCCTTGCGGGCGCGCATCTTCTCCAACTCCAGGGCCCACCACCCGAACGCATAGCCCCAGTGTCCCGCTATCGGGACGAAGCGACCTTGCCACGTGCGCTCCGGGTCGTCCCGGGTCAGTGGATCCATCACCTCGTCCGACCAGCAAGCGAGGACGATGACCTCGGCGTCTCCATTCATGCCGGAGTACCACCGCATCCGCCTGAGCCGCTGCTCCCAATTCCTCGACCGGCGTCGCAGGCAAGGAGCTCACACAACCCATCGGACAGCCCCTGGGACGCGCTGCAGCAATGGGCCGCCCTCATGTGTACGACCCTCGGTTCGGGTCGGCTCTCCGTAGGCATGTGGCATTGCCGAGCCGGTGGATGCGCGAGGCGTTGCCCCGTCCACCGGCCCGGCCCTCATGCGTCACACCGGAGGTGCGGCCACAGTTGGTCAGAAGAGGTCGAGCTGGGCGGATTCGGTCGCTCCCAGCATGCGGCACTCCCCGGTTTCCCCGTCGACGCGAATGTAGCCCGTGCCGATGGCCATGTCCCGGAGGTCCCCGGTGCGGAGGTAGGCGACCGACTGGCAGTCGAAGTAGAAGGCGGTGCCCACCTGGACGCGCTCTCCCTCGACGAGCGCGAAGGCCATGCCTTCATGACTGACCGCCTGGTCCAGGAACTGCCTGGCCAGCCTGGTTGCCTCTTCCATGTCGAGCATCAGTCTGTCCTCAGGAGGGAGAAGTTGCGCCATGTTGAGAGATTGGCGTGGCCCGATTGGCCGTCCAGGAAGACGACGTCTCCCTTGATGTTGACCACGTTGAACACGTGGGCTCGCCGTCCCTTCTGCCCCATCACGATACCTCGGGCGCCGTTTCCGGCGTTCTTGATCTCATTGACGATGCCGGAGACGGTGGACGACTTGAATTGCCGTCCGCCGTACAGTGCTTCGATGGGTGCTGTGGAGCCTTCCCTGAGACCTCCGGGCGCTGAGGACGGAGTGCCGTCGGCCAGCAGGCGGTCGACTGCCACCGCGCAGGCGCGACAGTTGGTTTCGCCGCGTTGCGGGTTGACCAGTGCTCTGAGCTGCTCTGTGATCGGGGTCTTGTAGGGGATGCCTCCGTAGCCTCTGGTGACGCCGCCACCTCCGGGCCCGAACCGCAGGTTCCCCACGTTGAGGACTGTCGCGGTCTCGGGGGCGACGGCCGTCCGGCGCCATCCGGTCAGCCCGCCGATTCCCACGAGGAGGATTTGTTTGGTGAGTTCTTCGGCCGCTTCGGTGTACAGGTCCGCGAGAGCGTCGCAGCCCTGCTGGCGAAGCATGTAATCGGCGCGGTACAGACGGTAGGCGGGGCGGACGGGCAGGTACTTGTCGACGAACGCGCCGGCACCGCCGTTCCGGCCGGTGAGGGCGTTGTAGGCGTCTCCGAGGAAGACGAAGGGGGACTTCAGGCCCTCGACGAAGCCGTCGCCGAAGATGCTCGCCGCTTCACCGAGGCTGTCGACGCGGTCGTTGTTCGGGTCGTCGGGAGACAGACCGCTGGGATCCGTCAGGAGGGTAGGAACGTCGTCCGCGTATGCGTACGGTGACACATACGGTGTCGACATGGGGCGAGTTGCCGGGTCGGGCCGGGTGAAGCGGCCGGTGGTGGTGTCGTACTGGCGGGCGTGCAGGTCGAGGTTGCCGGTGGTGGTCTCGTAGCGGGCGCCGGTGTAGGAAGGCGTGCTCGCGGGAGCCCCGTCGGTGACGGTGTCCAGTGTGCGGGTGCCGTACGGGTCGTAGGCCCACCGCTGGTGGAGGGTGCCGGTGCTGTCGGTGACGTCGACCGGGGAGCCCTGGGTGTCGTGGTGGTAGTAGTAGACGGAGCCGGCGCCGGTCTCGGTCGATTCCGGTTGCCCCAGCGGGTCGTAGCGGTAGGTCTGCGCGATGCCCAGGCCGGTGGACTCCGAGGCCAGCAGGGGCAGGGGGGCGTTGGGGTCCCACTGGTAGCGGTTGGTCGTCGTGCCGTTCTTGGCGACGGTGACCTGGTTGCCGCTGGCATCGTGGTCGTAGGTGTAGTTCGCTCCGGCGATCGTGGCGGCGGAGATCTGCCCGGCCAGGTCGTAGGTGTAGGCGTCGGGGCCCTTCTTGGTCTGGTTGCCCTCGGTGTCGTAGCCGTATGCGGTGGTCGTGGGGCCGGTGGTGGTGGAGGTGAGCTGGTCGGCGGCGTCGTAGGTGTAGCTGGTCGACGTGTCGTCCAGCGTGGCGGTGAGGCGGTTGCCGACCTTGTCGTAGGTGTAGGACGTGGCGCGGCCAGAGGCGCATCCGGCGGTTCCGGGTTGTGGGAAGCACCCGGTGGTGAGGCGGCCGGAAGTGTCGTAGGTCAGGTCGTAGCCGCCGGTGCCGACACCGGCCCTGGTGATGTTCACGTGGGTGGGCAGACCGGCCGCGGAGAGGGTGAGCGCGGTCTTGGTGACCGTGGCGCCCTGTTTGGCGGAGGTGACAGCGGTGAGGCGGCCCGCGCGGTCGTAGCCGCGTTCCTCCGTCTCCGTGTTGGGCAGCGCGGACCGGGTGAGGTGCGCGGCCGGGTCCCAGGTGTAGGTGGTGGTCTCGCCGTCGGCCGTCATCGTGGACGTGCGGCCGTCGTCGTCGTAGGTGTACGCGACGGAGCCGCCGCTGTGGGTGCGGGTGAGTATCTGTCCGGCGGCGTCGTAGGTGTAGGCGAAGTGGCGGGTCTTGGTGAGGTTGCCGACGGAGTCGTAGGCGAAGTCCTCGGAGATCTTCGAGTTGGCGCGGGCGGTCATGCGGCCGGCGTCGTCGTAACCGAAGGTCACGTCCGGTGTGGCGTCCGAGTAGTCGATCTCGGTGAGCAGGCCGCGCGGGTCGTGGGTGTAGTCGGTGGATCCGCGGGGTGTGGTCTTGCGGGTGAGGTTGCCGTCGGCGTCGTAGCCGTAGCTGGTCACCCGCTCCAGCGGGTCGGTGACCGAGGCCAGGCGATGGGCCGCGTCGTAGCCGTACGTGGTGACGTGGCCGTTCGCGTCGGTGCGGCCGGTGACGTTGCCGGCCGTGTCGTGCTCGTACGCGGTTACTGCCCCACCGGGAGCGGTGACCTCGGTCAGCCGGTCCAGGTCGTCGTAGCCGTAGACGGTGGCACGCTCGTCCGCGTCCGTCTGCTCGACGACGTTGTTCACCGCGTCGTAGGTGGTGGTGGTCAGGCCGCCGAGCGGGTCGGTGACCGTGGTGGGGTTGC
This sequence comes from Streptomyces violaceoruber, assembly GCF_033406955.1. Lineage (NCBI taxonomy): Bacteria > Bacillati > Actinomycetota > Actinomycetes > Kitasatosporales > Streptomycetaceae > Streptomyces > Streptomyces violaceoruber. The sequence continues at coordinate 1,465,945 of NZ_CP137734.1, forward strand.
CCGCCGGGTCGTACCCGTAGACGGTCGTGTACTTGGCCGGGTCGGCGCCGGTGGCGTTGCCTCGCGGGTCGACCACGGTGACCTGGCGGCCGTCGGCGTCGTAGGTCCAGCTCGCCTTGTGGCCGAGCGGGGAGGTATGGCTGAGCAGGTTGCCGTCGGCGTCGTAGGCGTAGGAGGTGGTCTTGCCGAGCTGGTTGGTGGTGCTGGTGAGCCGGTTGTTCTTGTCGTAGACGGATGTGACCGTCTCGCCCGCGGCATCGGTGACCTTGGTGACGTTGTCGTTGGCGTCGTAGGTGTAGCCGGTGGTGTGACCCAGCGGGTCGGTGACCACTAGGGGACGGTTGATCGCGTCGTAGGTCGTGGTGGAGGCCGCGCCAGTCGGACCGGTCACCTCGGTGTTGTTGCCGGCCGCGTCGTAGGCGTAGCTGGTGGTGTGGCCGGCCGGGTCGGCGCCGTCGGCGTTGCCGCGTGGTGAGACGCTGCTCAGCAGGCGGCCCACTTTGTCGTACGTGTAGGTGGTGGTGCCGCCGGTCGCGTCGGTCTCGGAGGACAGGCGTCCGCTCGCGTCGTAGGTGCGGGTGACGGAGTTGCCGGCCGGGTCGGTGGTCCGGGTCAGGTGGCCGGCGTCGTCGTAGGCGAACGTCGTGGTCTCGCCCGCAGGGTTGGTGGCCGCCACCACCTGCTCGGCGCCGTTGTACTCGTAGGACGTCGTGCGGCCCAGGGCGTCCGTGGCCGAGGTGAGCAGCCCGCGGCCGTCATAGGCGTACGTCGTGGTGTAGGCGTCCGGATCGGCTCCCGCGGCGTTGCCGCGCGGGTCCGTCTTGGACAGGATGCGACCGGCATCGTCATAGGTGAAGGTGGTCTTCTCGCCGAGCGGGGTGGTGACCGACGTACGGTTGCCTGCCGTGTCGTAGCCGTAGGTGGTGACCTTGCCGCGCGGGGTTGTCACGGTCTCCAGTGAGCCGAGCCCGGTGTATGTGTACCCGGTCTTGCCGCCCAGGGGATCCGTGGTCGACGTCAGCTGGTTGGACGTGTTGTAGGTGTAGGTGGTCTTGTTGCCGCGGCCGTCGGTGTGACTGGTGATGTTGCCCGCGCCGTCGTAGGTCCAGCTCTCCGCGTAGCCGAGAGCAGAGGGGGCGCTGCGGGTGAGCATCCGCCCGGCGCTGTCGTAGCTCATCTCCGTGGTGTTGCCGCGCTGGTCGGTGATGGCGACGGGACGCAGACGGCGGTCGTAGTCGTAGGTGATGCTCTTGCCGTACGGGTCGATCGTCTCCATCAGGACGTTGCCTGCGTGCACGTCCGTCCACACGCCGCCGTCCGGCGCCGTGGTGTGGGACTCGCTCTTGCCGTCCCAGGTGAAGGTGGTGGTCTTGCCGTTCTGGTCGGTCTGGGACGTGATGCGGCCCGACGTGTCGTAGACGTTGGTGACCTTGCCGCCCGCAGGGTCGGTATAGGTGGACAGGCGCTTGTTCGCGTTGTAGGCGTACGACGACGTCCTGCCTGCCGGGTCGGTCACCGAGGTGAGCAGACCGCCGGTGTACCCGTACGACACCGATGTGCCGTCGGGCAGGCCCACTTTCGAGAGCAGTCCGTCGGTGCCGGGTGTGAAGGTGGTGGTGCGTCCGGCGGCGTCCTTGACGGAGACGAGTTTCCCGGACGCGTAGGTCAGGGCCAGGCCCTGGCCGGCCTTGTCGGTCACGGAGGTGAGCCGGCCGCTGCTGTCGAAGGTCCGTCCGGTGTGGTCCGGGGCGGTGATCGTGTACGTGTTCGTACCCTTGACGAGCTTGGCCGCCGAGCCCGCCGGGCCGGTGTACGAGCCGTCACCGTTCTGCGTGAACACGAACGACGCGCCGTCGTCCGTCCGGTAGGTCACCTTTCCCGTGGCGAGGGTCAGCTTGGCGTCGAACGGGGTGGCCCAGCCGCGTCCCAGCAGGCCGACGGCGCTTGAGTCGGAGCGGTAGGTGCGTTCCAAGGCCAGGGGCACGCCGGGGCTCACGAGGGAGGCGTCGGTGAGTTGCTCGAAGAACATGCCGGTGGCCGTGTTGACCGGGTCGGCGCGGTGCGCCTGCGCGTAGCAGGTGCAGATTCCCGCCTGGGCCCCGGGGATGACCGGCGTGTAGAACGCCTCCACCAACGGCGAGGTGGTACCACCCGGGCTCGACGTCCCGTCGGCGCTGTTGAGGAAGACCCAGGCGTAGTACTCCTTGCCGTCCTCGAGGATGCCGCCCAGCGCGCTGCCTGCCCACCAGAAACACTGGTCCGCGGGGTAGGAGTTGCTCGACCACCAGTCGTAGCACCAGGCACCCGTGTCCGGAGTGTCACCGCTGGGATCGTCCGTGGACTTCTTGATCTCCTGCTGGACGACGGGGTATCCGCTCTCGTCCATGACGTACAACCACATTCCGGTGTACGACGATCCCTGCTTGGGCAGTTTGACCTGTCCGCCGATCGACAGCATCCCCGGATACGCGGTGGCCCAGGACGACACCCACGTGGGGTTTTCGGCCGCTGCGGCGAGGGGCTGCAGCGACACGCTCGACTGGGCGGCCGGTCCACGGTCGACGTGGTTGGTGTCCGGCCGACTGTGGCGTTCGCCCTTGGGCTTCCGCTCCGGGGCGTTCATGTAGTCACGCATCGGCGATCGTTCGTGCCGGTCCTCGGCGACCTGCTTGCGACGTTCGGCCAGCGTCATGGCCTTGGGGGGCTCGGGCAGGTCGTCGGCTGTCCGGGCTGGCTGGTGATCGATAGCCCCGGTGGCCGGGGTGTGGGGCCGGTCCCGGGGCGAGGCCCAGGATGGAGTGCCCCCCGCTGTGGTCAGGAGAGCCAGGGCCAGCACGGCCGTGACGAGTCTTCGCGCTTGTGTGCGCACAGTGCATCACCTGTGAGTCAGGAGTGAAGAGAGGTCGCGGTGATGCATGATCAGGGGAACGCTCGAACTAACGTGCTGCGGAAATCGGGGCCGAAATGCGACGGGCTCGCATTGACCCTGGGAAAGGGGCTCCTGGCTGAGAGGACGAAGGACAACCCCGGACTGCTCGATTTGGCGAGAAATCGTCCGGAGCTCGAGATGGCGTGCTCGTCGACCGGGCGCGGACCTCGCGTCAGGGCGGCACGCCAGCGGCCCTGACCCTTCTTCCGCTGGAGTTTGTCCAGCTTGCAGTAGATCAGGCCGTCGGTCTCATGCCTCCTTCGTCACCGTTCGGGTCCTTCGGGTAGGGGCGTGCTTCGGGAACAATCGGGTCACCGCCACCATGGGCTGGCGTTCGGTGCCACCGTCCTCGCCAGCGTCGTGGCCAGCATCATCGGCCGCGCCGCCTTCGGAGACGTGGCCTTCCTCACCCTGCCCGCCTTCCATGTCCAGCACCTGATCCAGTACACCTTCTTCGCCCTCCTGGGAGTCCTCGCGGGCGGGGTCGGGGTCGCCTTCACGCGCGTCCTGTACGCGATCGAGGACGCCTGCGACTGGGCCTGGCGCGGACCGGAATGGCTGCGACCCGCGGCGGGCGGCCTGGCCCTCGGCCTCGTCCTGCTCGCCCTGCCGGAGATGTACGGCGTGGGCTACCCGGTACTGGAAGGCGCCACCGAGGGCAAGTACGCGATCGGATTCCTCCTGGTCCTGCTCCTGGAAAGGATGATCGCCACCAGTCTGACCATCGGCATCGGCGGGTCGGGCGGAGTGTTCGCGCCCAGCCTGTTCATCGGGGCGACGCTGGGCGCGGCATTCGGTGCCGGAGCCCACGCCCTGCTGCCCGGGGCCGCGGGCGCGGTCGGCACGTACGCGCTGGTCGGCATGGGGGCCGTCTTCGCGGGCGCCGCCCGCGCCCCGATCACTGCGGTGGTGATCCTCTTCGAGCTCACCGGTGAATACTCGATCATTCTGCCGTTGATGCTGGCGATCGTCCTGGCCACCGTCACCAGCCGGGTGCTGACCAGGGACTCCGTCTACACCCTCAAACTGCGCCGCCGCGGCATCGACTTGGAAGGCCCGGCGGCAGGCGCGGCCATCGGCGGCGAGGCGGTCGCCAGCGTCATGGAACCGCTGCCGGCCCCAGTGGCGGACTCCTTGAAGCTGGCGGAAGCGGCTCGTCTCCTGAGCCGTTCCGAACACGGAGCGCTGCCGGTCCGCGATCCCGAGGGCGCGTACATGGGCATCGTCACCGCGCGCGCAGTGACCGAAGCCCTGGCGGAACAACCCGACGGCGCACCGTCGGTGACGGGCGACCTCGTGCAGACGCCACCGCGCGTAACCGCCGACCAGCAACTCGCGCTCGCCCTGCGTCCATTGCTGTCCGCCTCCGGCACGGGACTCCCGGTCCTGGACGCCGAAAAGGACGAACCGGTCGGCTGGTTGAGCCACCAAGGCGCCTTGAGATCACTGCACCCGCCGCAGGACATCCCGCCGGCCACGTCTCCTCGGTGACAGAGGGCTCAGGCTCGCAGTATCCCTTCGGTGTTCGCCCGTCACCGGTCACGAGACGTGCGGGCCGCCGAGGTAGCGCCCGTCGGCGTCGAACGGCCAGGCGTTCGCGGCGCATCCCTTCAGCCCCTTGATCTGCTGCATCATCACCGGTGCGGGCCGGCCAGCACCGGGGCAGGTCTCGTGGCCGTGCCCGATGCGGTGCCCGACCTCGTGGTTGATGATGAGCGCCCGGTACTCCTCGATCGGCCCGTCGAACTCCGGCGACCCGAGCAGCCAGCGCCGCAGATTCACCACCACGGTACGGCCGACACTGCAATTGACCTCACCATGCGTGTCCAGGCCGGCCGCGCCGCACAGACAGTCCACCGTGTGCGGCGTGGCGATTTTGACGACGAAGTCGCGCGGCCCCGAGGCCACGAGCCGGAACGAGTCCACGCCGTCGCTGCCCCAGCCGCGCGGATCCCCCAGGATCCCGGCGATCTCCCGCGCCGCAGCATCCGCCACGACGCCGCTGCCGTCCTCGACCTGCACCTGGTACCGCCGCAGCCGCGCTCCCGTACCGACCACCCGGCCTTCAGCGGCCGCGGTGGCGAACGTGCCGGGACCGATTACCGGCACGGAGACCGCCCTCCGGTCTCCGTGCTCGGCGTGCGATGCTGCGGCGGGGGTCCCCAAGCAACGGGCAACGGCTCGCACAGTCTTGCTGTGCCGCCAGTACCCGTACGCGCTCCCACAGCTCAGCAGCACGCCCCCGGCCACCAGACAGGCGAGCCACGTTCGCCCCATCCGGCTCCGGACGGCGCGCCCCTGACCCGACCCCCGCCGCCGCACAGACCACACTCCTCATGGTTCAGACCAAGACGTCGAGCTTAGTCGACCCGCAGGTCCTGCCCAACGAGCCCCTCGGCTGCCTCATCCGGGGCCAGGGCTTCGTCTACGGCGCCGCCCGCGGTACCGCTGACCGTTCAGAGCGGGCAACTCCCCCTGCCGCAGGCAGGTTCATGCTCAGTACACACAGCAGTTGTTCTCACAGCGGGGCCGGCGTCCGCCGACGCTGCGCCGTCGCACCGGAGCCGATATGTCTGGCAAGCGTCCTGGAAGGTCAGCAACGTGGGTAAAGGCGCTGGCCGCGTTCGTGCTCCTCGTACTCATGCCGCTGGTGATCTGGTTCCTGGCCAGTTTTCCTGGATCGGGCGCGTTCCCCTGGTGACGGCGGCGGCCCCGGCCCATGACCACGGCCCTTGCGACCCAGGTGGGAGCAGGTCCTCGAAAGCGCCGGGATCGGCGAGCGGGAGGCTCACCGATCCCACGGCTCCTCGGACACCGCTCCAGGGAAACGCGGCGCCACGGTTCCGGGCAAGCGCAACGCTGCGAGCGGTCCATCGAGGGCCCGGCGGCTCATACTTGACTGTGCGGGAGCGCCCCGCAGGGACTGGAACGAGAGGGTGGCAAGCCGGTGAGCAGCAACGCCAAGGGGCTGAAGAAGGTCGATGTGCGGCTCAAGTGGGACCCGAGCCCCTGGGACCGGCCGCCTCACCACCTCGACATCATCGCCACGACCTACGCGACGGACGCACCGCACGGGCGGCCGGTGTACGTCGTCCAGTTCGACAAGCGATCACCGGACGGGACCATCAACATGAGCCGGCACAGCCGGACCGGTCAGGGCTTCGGCTTCGTCGAGGAGATGACGTTCGAACTCGACCGTCTGTCACCCTCCTTCGCACGCGTGGTCGTTGGAGTTGCGATTCATCAGGACGACGGACACAAAACCTTCGGCGATGTCTCGAGCACTGGGGTGGTCGTCGCGGAGGGATACGAGGAACTTCTGACGGACGACTTCCAGCGGGTCGCCGGGGCCACTGCCGCCACGGTGGCGGAGTTCACCCGGAACGCCTCGGGGGCCTGGGAGTTCCGGGAAGCGGTGCGAGGATTCGACAGTGACCCCGTCCTCTTCACCGCAGAAATGGGCAGCGCACCGCCGCTCTGACCGCGCGACGAGCCGGATCGCCATAGCAGACCTGGCACAGCGGAGGAGACCTCAGGACGAAACGCTTTGCGACAGCCCCCAAGCCTCGGGGCCGCCTCCCCGCCACTCGACGAGCGGACTGCGGTCCAGGTCTTCGCGATCAAGCTCCACACCGTGCCGACGCATCAGCAGGATGACGTCTTGGGCGCCGTGTGCCACACCAACCGCCCTGCCCTGCAGGGACATGGCACGGCCATCGTCCGGAACGGTGGGCGTGTGAACGACGATGGGAGCACCCCTTCCATGTTTCGTCCCTGGAGGCTCCGGGCATGCCCAGAGGTCACTCCCTGTGCCGGACTCACCCGTGGCGCGCGGCGTGCGGTCACGTGTCACGAACCGGCCCTTGACCCACCTGTGTCCGAGCATCCCGTGGCCTTCCCCTGTCAGTGCTGTTAGCGGTCGGGCTGGGAGCGCTCCTGCCTGGTCCCCCGACACCCGACCATCCGATACTCCCGGACTCCTTCACCAGACGTCCATGGGCGAAGCACAGCAGGGTCAAGCGTTGTTCGTTGCCGGAGCCCGGCAACGAACCAGCAGCAGTTTGTCCGTACCGTGACTGTCACCGCTGACCATCGCAGGGGAGCCCGTGACCGGGGTTTACATCTTCTCCTTCCAGCCGGTCCGCACCAGCCATGCGTTGACCGGCCAGGCGGTGAAGAAGCCGAGGACCATGGACACCTGCATCAGCATCCAGTAGGCGGCACTCGTCTTCGGCAGGCCGGGCGAGAAGATGACCTCCTGGTAGAGCCACATGCCGAGGAAGAGGCCGACCTGAAACGCGATGATGGACAAGGTGTCGGCCTTCACGGCTGCCCAGACGCCCTTGAGCCGACCGATGTTGCGCATGGGGACGATGGTGAAGTACTGGAAGAGGATGCCCAGGATCCAGGCGAAGGCGAAGTCCAGGGCGAAGTCGGCGTAGAGGGCCTTGCCTGCGAGCGTGAGTGAGGCCGCGTAGACGAGCCACTCGGCACCGATGTCTCCCAGGGTGCACCCGGCCCCGCAGTGGCTGATGGCCTTCGACTGCACGTCCCACTGCGGTAGCTTGTCGGAGTCGGGCATGCCCTGCTCTTCGACCAGCGGCTTCGAGGTGCGCCGACCGCGCGTGAAGTAGAACCACAGGGCGACCGGCCCCCAGTACAGGGCGGTGACCGGATACACCACATTCATGATCCACATCTTCTGGCGGTGGCCGCCGAGAACGATGTCGGCCAGAATGACGAGGGCACTGGCGAAGGCCACGGCGAGACTGAACCAGCCCACGACCTCGATCCAGTCCGCCGGCTGCACGTGCCGCTCCATCCGTTCACCTCCGCTCGTCGAGGTCGTCCATGATCAGGTGGACAGGTACCCCATAGCGGGCCGGTCAGCACAGAAACGCTCGGCCAGTCGTGTAACCCGGACGCCTCATGTCCGAGCGGGTCCCTCAGAGCCGTCTCGACGAAGTTGCCGCCCGCCGCCGCCACTCGTTCCCGAACCTTGTGCACGAGTCGGACTCCGGCCACCAGGACGAGCGGAGCCGGAGGCGGCCGGGCGGTCGAGCAGGCGGAAGGACCGCACCACCGCGATGACGCAGGCTATGACCAGCCCAACAGCCCAGCCGACCAGACCCCTCAGCTCTTCCAGGATGCCCGTCGCGCCCTCGACCCCGCGCGGAGGCACCAGCCCTTTCGGGTCGTAGACGAGCGCCAGCGCGTCCCCCGGGCGGGTGGCCTGGGTGCACCCCCGCCAGATCCGAGCCGTGGAGGGCACACCGTCCCGACCTTCCACCGAGCAGAAATGTCGGCCCCGAGCCCCGGACGCCTTCTCACTCGCCTGGACGGATGTCACGACCACGGACCCTTCCCGCCCCCGGGCCGTGAGGACCACGCCGGCGGCGGTCTGAGGCGTGTGCAGTGCGAGCCCCAGGGCAAGGACGGCGACGATCCCCACCAGGGCCCGGCCGGCGCGGACCAGGAGCAGGTAGAGAACAAGGCCCAGCGCGCACACCAAGCCCACTTCGCCCGCGGCGAATGCGGACTCACCGGACCAGACGCCGAAGACCCCGGCGCCCACGATCAGCCCTGTTCCAAGGACTCCGGCGAAGAGACCCTCACCGATCAACCACCGAGGCGGCAGGCCCGTGAAGTCCGCCGGCCCCCAGACCATGGCGCGCACATGAGCCGCCGCGTGAGAGCCGTGCGCGGACGGGCCCCGGCGCCGTCTGCTCATACGTAGGCTCCCTCGCACCCGCAGCGGGCACAGGCCCGTTCCGCCAATTCCTTGCATTGTGCAAAACAGGGTACGGTGTCGTCATTCCCAGCCGAGAGGGGACGGCTCGGTGTCGGCAGCCGGGGCGGAGGGCTCCGCGCCCGCCTCGTTGAAGGCGGCCAGGGCGTCGATCAGCACCCGCCGCTTCTCTGGGCTCAGACGTTCGACGATGACGGCGATCTCCGTGCGCCGCCGGGCGGTGACCTCCTCGACCGTGCGGCGTCCCTCCGCCGTGAGCCGCAGCAGGGTCTCCCGCCGGTTGTCGGGATTGACCTGCCGGTCCGCCAGCCCGGCGGCGATGAGCCGGTCCACCATGCGCATGGCCGTCGAGGGGGCGACGTGGAGAAGGTCGGCGAGAGCGACGAGTTTGGTGGCGCCCCGGGCGGAGAGGACGACCAGCATTCGAAACTGCGGCAGCGTGACCCGCTCCTCGACGGCGGACAGGGACCTGGCGGAGACCGCCACCAGCAGCCGGGACGCGGTCAGCACCTCCCGCGTGACGGCATCGACGTCCTCCATGGCCCCCTCGCGGGACTCGCGCTCAACCATGGACCCCTTTCTACCCGGGATCCATCATTTAGACTGTGCAAAATTTTGCCTGCCAAAGTGAAAATCCTCGGGTCTCCAGCCCCGTCGAGGCGAGGTTGGACACCCCACCCTCTGGAGGCGAGCATGACACCTGATGAAGCGGACCCCGCCAGACCGCGCGTTCCGACCGGCTGGCGCAGGCGGGCCGCTCGCGCGCCCATCTTCCTGTTCCGAGCCGGCCTGGGACCGCTGCTCGGCAGACGGGTGCTGCTGCTGCACCACGTGGGGCGGATCAGTGGACACGACCGCCGGGTGGTTCTCGAAGTCGTGGCCTACGAAGCGCCGTATCGCTCCTGGACGGTCGCCTCCGGCTTCGGTCCGCGCTCCGACTGGTACCGCAACCTACGTGCCCAGCCGAAGACGGTCGTGCAATTCGGCAACCGCCACCACGCCGTCACCGCCCACTTCCTCACTCCGGACGAAGGCGCCGACATCATGGCGCACTACGGCCGACGCCACCCCCGCACCGCCCGCCGCCTGTGCGCCTACCTGGGACTGCCGGCCGACGGCACCGAGTCGGCCCTGTGCGAGGCCGGGCGCACGATTTCCTTCGTCCGCCTCGAAACAGACACCTGCCCACCGAACGCGCCGCGCCGCCCAGGTCAAGACGCACCGACAGCAACGAGATGAGCGACAGTGCCGAATCCCACCCCTGACTCGGTGTGGAGACGATTCCTCACGGACAGCGAGGAAGCCATCGCCCGATCCGCACCGCGAGAGCCATCCGCCCGGGAACGGACAGGGCATCCGCAGAGGAACGTCCCTGTGGGCGACGCCTGGTACTGCGAAGACGCACCGGCCGAGCCCCCATGGCGCCACCTTGACACTCGCGGGCGAATACGCCGCCTCGGGCGCATCCTGGCAGGCGCGGCCGCGCTCGCCGTTCTGCTGGGACTCTTCTCCTGCCTTCCCGAGGAGCCACCGGGCTTGCCCGCAGGCCCCGAGAGCACCTCGCCGCCCCGGACGTCCAGTGCTGTTGTCGAGTCACCGAGCCCCGCTCCCCCGTCCTTGCCGTCGGCGGACGCGGCGTAGAGCGGCCACAGGACTCGCACGCAGCGCCGGTTCGGCCCACCCTGTTCGCTAAGCTCCGGCGGGACACGGCGCGGACGGGAAGTACACCGCGAGCACCGACTGCCTCAGGGGCAGTGGGAGGGGCAGGGAGATGACCGACGAGTATCTGGTCGGCTACGAGCAGATCCTGACGGAGGCCGCCTCCACCGGGCGTCGGCCGACCCGGGACGAACTCAACTCCAGGCGCGCGCTCGGCGAACGGGCAGCGGAGGCCGGGCACGGGCTGCGCCTCCTGGTCAGCGAGCACACCTGGTTCGAGGTTGAGGACCCGGAGGAGTACGACGAGGACCCCTGGGACTTCGACGAGGCCGAACTCGCCTTCCTTGCAGCGCTGCGCACTCGGGCCGCCGCCTGGCGGGTGTCTTGGGCTTCCAACAACGTCTCACGGCCCGAGGACGACTCGTCGCTCCTCGTCTGGGTCGCCCTCGTCGATGAGGAACACCCACTGATACTCGGCGAGTGGGCCGTGCACTTCTACGGCACTCACGTGCAGGCAGGGAAAGTCGCCGACCAGCTCTTCAACCTTCATCAGTCACACAAGCACGGCTTCTTCCGGGCCTCCGGCACGGCCGACGAACTCGCCCTACGGTGCGCCGACTGGTTCGAGAGCCTGTTGAGCCGCCCTGTCGTTCGTGCCGAGTGGCCCGCCGCGGCCGGAGCAATTACAACCCGCTGGGAGTTCGCCGACACAGGAGAGGCCCTCCTCACCAGCCTTGACGTGCCCACCGACGACACGCCCCCGGCCCGCCGAGTCCCGGTCCGCCCCTGATCCGCCGGACACCCCCTAATTCCTCCGCACCCCAGCGCCAGCGCTTCCGACGCCACGGACAGCCGACGCTGACGCGCGTTCAGGAGCGACAGCAGCGCCCGGAACTTCGCGGCCAAGACAGCCTCGGGTCCGGTCCGTTTTCCTCTCGGGCGATTGCGGCTGCCGTCGCGGCCGGACGCCTGTCTTAGACAGCGAATACCAGCCATGCGGTGTGGGCTACCTGCAGGCGTTTGGCGTGCGGTCGGTCCTGAACTGTGCCTGCCGATCACCGAGTTACGGACGGGGACGGTGGCGGGCGAGTGCATGACAATCAGCCAATCTATGGCACACCCCTTGATCGCGGATCCGAGAATCCTCAGGATCTTGACCTTGTGCAAAGGTGCGTTGCCTTGTGTTCATGTAGTGAAAGGGGTGGGGGAGTGCTGGCGTCTGTGTCGGGGCGGGTGCGGGCGTTGATCGTGCTGGTGGTGCTGTCCGTGGTTGCGGGCGGCGGCTGGCTGGTCAAGGTCTCGGGTAGTGACGCCGACGGGGTCGACGAGGCGTACACCTACCGGGGCCCGCAGCCGGCGGCTCATCAGGAGCCGGTGACGCCAGAGCAGCGGCGTGAGCAGACGCGAGGCATGGCGAAGCCGGTCAAGCCCCATGCGCTTCCCACGACGCAGAGCAAGCCGGTGACGGCGGCACAGATCAAGCTGCTGAAGGGAGATCAGAAGCAACTGCCCTCCCCCGGGCCGAAGTCGCCTGCTGTGCACGCTCCTTCCGGCTACCCCGTCAGCCGGGCATCTTTCACTACTCGTAGTGAGGCAGCGACGGCTGCGTCGTACTCCGCTGGTGCTCTGTACGTGGTGTCGCAAGACCCGTTCGGGAACACGGCCGCCCAGCAGGGCGGGTTCCTGATGACGCTGGGCAACCACATTGGTGCGGCAGTGCCGGGGGAGCCGCTGCAGGTGTCGGCGGCGATCTGGCAGACCGGGGGTGAAGACGACGAGGTACATCCCGTCAAGGTGACCTGGAAGGTCGACTACTACGGTTGCCGGCTAAGCCAAGAGGACAACGAGTCGTTCGACTTCGGTCAGACGGTGCAGGCGCCGACTCTCAACTCCGACCGGGTGTTCCCGGTGGTCAACGCGACGTTCACGGTGCCGACGACACAATGCAGGTACCCGGTCCCGGCCTACACCATCCACATCTGCACGCAGGTGGCGGACGACCCCACCGACACGGGGGGCTGCGGCGCGTACAACATGTTCTACATCGTTCCTTCTCTGCCGGACGGTGCTGCATGTGCTGCGGTGTGCGGGGACGCTAGCGGTGCGGCGGGCACGACGGTCATGCGCGCCGACCCGGTGAACACGGCAACGGGTGCCTTCACCGAAGCGTTCACTGACGCCCAGGTTCCCGCACCGGGGGTGCCACTGTCGGTGGGGCGGGTCTACTCGTCCGACAACACGCTCACGGGCGCCTTGGGCAAGGGTTGGAACCTCCCGTGGGAAACGCTGCTGCTACTCGAGGCCGACGGTGACGCGGTCCTGGTCGGCGAGGGCGGAACGCGGCACACCTATACCAAGGCGTCGGGCGGTAAGTTCGACACTCCTGCTCAGGCGCGTTCCACGCTGGCCGTTGACGGCACCGGCTTCAAGTTGACCACCGCCGACCACGCGACCTACAGCTTCAACGGCTCCGGGCAGTTGACGGCGGTCAAGGACCGTACCGGCCGGGGCCTCACCTTGACGTACACCGGCGGCAAGCCGACGGCGATCACGGACGCGGTCGGCCGCAAGGCGGTCCTCGCCTACACGGGCGACCTGCTGGACAAGGTGACACTCGCGGATGGCCGTGCGGTCGACTACGGCTACACCGGTTCCCGCCTGACCAGCGTGACGGGGTTGGACGGCGAGGTGGAGTCCTACGGGTACGACACCGCGGGCCGATTGAACAGGGTCACCGACGCTCGCGACAAGCAGGTCACCTTCAATAGCTACGACACCCAGGGCCGAGTGACCAGCCAGACAGACGCCCTGGGACACGAGACGACGTTCTCCTACAGCGAGAACGGAGCCTTCGACCAGGTCGACGTCACCGCCCCGGACGGCGGGGTGTGGACGGACGTCTACTACCAGAACGTTCTGTTCACCCAGATCGACCCGCTGAACAACAAGAGCTACTACCGCTACGACGAGTTCTTCAACCGAACCAGCACCATTGACGCGGAAGTCCGCGAGACCGAGTACGACTACGACACCTCCGGGCGCCTGAAGCGCCGGTCCAGCTCCGCGTCGGACGAGGAGTGGAGTTACGACGCCAACGGCAACGTGGAGACGTACGAGGACGGCGAGTACAACGAGTACACGTTCGGGTACAACACTGCCAACCAGGTCGCCACGGTTGAGGACCCTCTGGGCAAGGTCACTGCATACGGCTACGACGACGCCACCGGCCTGCTGAAGACCGTCACCACTCCCAGCGGCAAGACCACCTCCTACGGCTACGACACCGACGGCAACCTGACCTCGGTAACCACGCCGAAGGGCAACAGGACCACCTACACCTACTTTCCGTCCGGACAGGTGAAGACGGTCGTCGATCCGCGCGGCAACGTTGACGGTGCGGATCCGGCGAAGTACACGACCGCCTACACCTACGACGCCGCCGACCGCGTCAAAACCGTCACCGACACCCTCGGCCACACCACCTCGTTCGCCTACGACGAGGTCGGCAATCTCCGCACGGTCACCGACGCGGCGAAGCGTACGACCGCATACGGCTACAACGACGCGGGCCGTCTGACCGGCGTGACCGACCCGGCGCAGAAGACGACCGTGCTCGGATACGATCCGGTCGGCCGCCTGGTCAAGGAGACCAACCGGCGCGGCGCGACAGTCACCTACGCGTACGACAAGGCCGGCAACCAGATCCAGGTGGTGACCGCCCGGGGCAACGCCGCCGGAGCGGATGCGAAGCAGTACACGTGGACGTTCGGCTACGACAAGGTCGGCAACCGCAAGACCGTCACCGACCCGCTGGGCAAGACCACGGCCTTTACCTGGGACGCCGACAACCGCCCGCTGTCGGTCACCGATCCACTCAACCACACCCGTACCGTCACCTACGACGACAACGGCCACGTCGAGACCACCCGGGACAGCCTCGGCCACGGCATGACGCTGACCTACGACGACGCGGGACGCCTCGCCACCTCCAAGCCCTGGAGGGCAGACGCGACACGATACGAGTACAACGACGACGGACAACTGTCCGCCGAAGTCACCCCAGAAGCCGAGCGCACCACCTACACGTACAACGACGACGGACAACTCGCCACGCTCGTCGACCCGCGCGGCAACGCCACCGGCGCCGACCCGGCGAAGTACACCTGGTCCTTCGGCTACGACCCGGCCGGCTACCCGACCTCCGTCACCGACCCGCTCGGCCACCGACGCACCACCGGCTACGACGCCGTCGGCAACATCACCACGGTCACTGACGCCCGCGGCAAGAAGACCGGCTACGAGTACGACGCTCTGAACCGCCCGACGAAGGTCACCGCACCGGACACCGGCGCCACCACCCTCACCTACAACACCGCCGGATTCCTCGCGACCAGCACCGACGCCAACACCCACACCAGCACCTACGGCTACAACGCCGAAGGACAGCTGACATCGGTCAAAAACCCGGCCGGTAAGACCGTCTCCTATGAGTACGACCTCGACGGCAACCGCACCAAGTACACCAACGCCCGCGCGCAGACGATCACCACCACCGTCGACGCCCGCAACCTGCCGTCAAAGATCAGTTACTCCGACGGCACCCCCGCCCAGACCTACGTCTACGACGACGCCAGCCGCATCACCAAGGTCACGGACGCCACCGGCATCCGCACCCTGACCTACGACGACGACAACAAGATCGAGACGATCACAGCGCCGGGCGCGAGCAAGCCGTTCACCTACCGCTGGAACACCGACGACACCCTCAAGTCACGCACCTACCCCGACGGCCGCTCCGCCAGCTACACCTACGACGAGACCGGCCGGATCACGAGCCGGACGACCAACAGCAAGGCCGTCTCCTACGCCTACGACAAGGCCGGCAACCTCACCACCGTCACCCTGCCCACCACCACGGCCCGCACCGAGACCCGCACCTACGACGCGGCCGGCCGCCTCGCCTCGCTGACCACGCCGACCCTCGACAACACCTTCACCTACGACGCGAACAACCGGCTGATCGCCGAAACACCCGCCGCCGGCAAGCCGACCCGCTACGGCTACGACGACGCGGGCCGCATGACCCGCGTCTGCACCGACACCACGGCCACCTCCTGCCTGAGCGGCACCGTCGGCAGCACCTACACGTACGACAAGGTCGGCAACCTCAAGACCGCCACCGAAGCCGGCACCTCCACCGCGTACACGTACGACGCCGGCGACCAGCTGCTGTCGACGACCACCGGCTCGGCCACCACCAGCTACGCCTACGACGCCGACGGCAACCAGACCAAAGACGACGACGGCACCTACACCTACGACCCCGCCGGCCGCCTCAAAGCCGCCACCATCGGCACCAGCAACTACGCGTTCACCCACGACGCCGACGGCAACCGCACCGCCGTCAAGAAGAACAACACACTCGCCGGCACCTCCCTGTGGGACATCAACAACGCCCTCCCGCAGATAGCCACCGACACCAACGCCACCGGCGCCACCGTCGCGGACTACCAGTACGACCCCGCCGGCACGGCCCGCTCCATGGACCGCGCCGCCGGCGCCTACTACTTCACCCAGGACCGTCAGAACTCCGTCAGCACGGTCTACGACGCAGCAGGCACCGACAACTACCGCTACACCTACAACCCCTGGGGCAAGCCCACCGGCAAGGCCACCATCACCGGCGGCCAGACCAGCCCCTACGGCTACACCGGCCAGTACAAAGACCCCTACCTCCCCGACCGCCTCCAGCTCCGCGCCCGCTCCTACGACACCGACCAGCGCCGCTTCACCACCCAGGACCCCATCCCGGCAGCCGCGGACAACCCCAACCAGTCCCCGTACAACTACGCCGACAACAACCCTGCCAACCTCGCCGACCCCACCGGCCAGTGCCCGATGTGCATCGGCGCCATCATCGGCTCCGTCGTCAGCGGCAGCGTCTACGCCTTCACCCACCAGGACGACTTCGACTGGGGCGACTTCGCCGTCGCCACCACCCAAGGCGCCGTAGTCGGAGCTGTCGGCGGCTTCCTCGCCCCCGCAGGCACCGCCCTCGCCAGCCAGCTCGGCCTCCAAGGCGGACGAGCCCTCGGCGTCGCCGTCGTCACCGACGCAGCCATAGGTGCAGGACTCACCTGGGCCATCAACACCGCCCTGTGCCAGCCCACCACCCCCACCGACCTCCTCGTCGGAGCCATCACAGGTGGGCTAGGCAACTTCATCGGGCCCGGGATCAATTGGGCGAAGGGTCTACTCGGCAAGAAGCCGGTGGTGCTCCCAATGCGCTTCGGCCCAGGGGCAGCCCACGCCGGGGACCCTGCCTTCAACGGCGGCGCATCCCAAGCCAGTGAGACCATCAGCTTCTTCAAGGCGCCAAACCGTGGGCTTGGCCAGCACCAGCACGTCAATGGCTACCGGGAACAGGACTTCCCCGGTGACCCAGATAAGCTGAACGCTTACCCCGATGGTCGTGCGTACTTCGGTGTCGGAGACGAGGGGCGGGACATCGCCGAGCAGTACGCGAAGGCATATGGAGAGGGGATCATCGAGATTCAGATTCCTTTGAATGACTACCTCATGTACTTCAAGCACAACGTCTTCAAGTATGAAGGTGGTCCGGCCCAAGAAGCGGCCATCCCGAACTATGACCTAGATCTGCTAAACGACTACCCAAGGTGGTGGCACCAGTGACGAGTGATGGGATTTGGAGTGAAGCCAAGAGGGCGCTGCCCGTAGGCATGCTCGTAACTGGGGAAGTCGTGGATGTTAGATCGTTCGGGGTGATCTGCCGTATCGCGGAGCATCCTGACGTCGTAGCGGTCGCCGACACTACCTCCATCCTCTGGCACGGTGACGTCGCCCTTCCTGAGAAATGGCCGACGAGGGGCAGTGTTCTCTCGGCATCGGTCGTTAGCCATACCGAGCACAATCGCCAGATCAAACTTCGCCTTCATTGCGATGGACTATCCCATTAATAGTCCGTTTGCGTCCTGAAGTCTGCGCAGCGAAGTGGGCTGGTCGGTTGGATGGTGGCACAGCGTAACCCTTCGTGATTCGCGTGGTGATCCTTACTCGCGCGCCTACAGCGGAGGGTTTCGCTTGTTCTGTTCCCTTCCATACTCGATGTCCCGTACGAAGTGATCGTGCATGTCGCCAGCCTGTAGGTGTGAACTGCGTTACGTGTCTCCATGCGAGAGGTATGGCCGGGAACCGTTCGGTGAACGCTCGCGCGGATCAAGGTCCTGATCCGCCGACGCTTTCTGCGCAGCGGCGGCCCTACGGGAGCCCAACCTCAGTCGAGTCACTCCGTGAGCTCTGCTACCTGTGCCGGTGTCGCGGACTGTTCTATACGCTCGGCGAGCATGCCCAGCGTCATGCGGATGGCCTGGGCCACCGCGCTCTCGTCTCCCCCACCATTGGGTGGGCCGACGCGCGCAGGTGCGGAACAGCTCGGCGTCGCCGAGGTCCGACAGCCGTCCCCGCAGGGCTGAGTCGGCGATGACCAGGACGGCCTTGAGCTGATTGATCGCCTAAGTGCGGGCCTTGACCGCGGAGTCCTTGGCGAGCTTGAAGATCCGCCGCCCCCCGTGGCACCAAGGTGCCGGGTCAGGAACGCGCCACGTCTCTCGCGGTGTCCTCCTCCCAGCGGGCGCGTTCGAGCAGGTGGTGCAGGCGATACCGCCGATCCAGGCCGACTGCCTCCGCGATCGACCAGCAGTTGCCCGAAACGCCTGGCATCAGTAACCCGCGCAGGTACAACACACCGTTGGCCCACGGGACACAGCGGCGGTAGACCGGTGCGAGGTCTGCGGCGAGTTCGGCGAATACCGAGCAGTGGTCACCGTGCGCGGGGCCTGTCACCTCCGATACCGCTGCCGCCACTGCCGTGAAAGCGGCCTTGAGTTCCCATTCCATGTCGGGGTAGGTCTGCCCCCGGCACCCTTCGAGGAGTTTGACGATGCCCAGGCCGGCCCGGTCCAAGTCGTCCCTGGGGTCGCCGTCCGGGCGATGCGGGTAGCCAGGCAGGGCGAACAAGAACACGAACGCACTGTCCACGCCCTCAGTGTCGGACGCCCTTATAACGCGGGGCAAGGGAGACCGGTCTGACCAGGTTGAAGACCTCGCGGGCGGCATACCGCTTGAGGCATCGGATGATCTCGCGTCGGGTCTTGCCTTCCTGGGGTGCGGCGTTCGTAGTACGCCCGGGTGCGCGGGTCATGGCGTAGCCGGGTGAACACGATGCGGTGCAGGGCAGCGTTGGCCTGGCGGTCTCCGCCGTAGTTGAGCCGCCGCGTGCTCCGCCGGCCGGAGGAGTACTCGATGGGGCTGACTCCGCAAAGGGCGGCAAAGGACGCCTCGGTGTTCAGTCGCTCGGGATTGTCTCCCAAGGCGATCAGGAGAGTGACGGCGCTGTCCGAGCCGATGCCCACCGGTTCGAGCAGCTGCGGAGCGTAGCGTTCGACGAGCCGGGTCAGGCGTTGGTTGAGCTCATTAATCTGAGCGGTGAGCTCCTCGATGCGCTCGGCGAGCATGCGTAACGTCATGAGGGTGGCCTGGGCCCCGGCGTCCTCGTCTCCCCCACCGTCGGGTGGGCCGAGGCGCGCAGGTGCGGAACAGCTCGGCATTGCCCAGGCTCGACATGCGCTCCCGCAGGGCGGGGTCGGCGAGGGCCAGAACAGCCTTGAGCTGGTTGATCGCCTTGGTACGGGCCTTGACTGCGGAGTCCTTGGCGAGTTTGTACATCCGGGCGCTGTGCACCGGGCCGTCGCCGGACTTGGCCCGCGCCCGGGCACGACCGCTGAGCACAGCTCGTGCTGCAGTCTGCGCGTCGAGCGGGTCCGACTTGCCGAACAGCCGACGGGCCGACCGGTCGGGCCGGTTCACTTCGAACACCTGGATCCGCTGGGCCAGCAGGTAGCGAGACAAGCCGGCGCCGAAGGTGCCGGTGCCCTCCACGCCGGCCTGGCGCACCGTCCCCCGCTTGCGGGCCCAGACGAGCAGCTGTCGGTAACCGGCTGCCGTCGCGGGAAAGGACTCTGTTCCCAGAACCTTCCCCAGCGGCGAGATCACGGCAGCGACATGCACCTCGCCATGCGTGTCCACGCCCAGGACGACCTCGCGCCGAACCGGCGGATCCGTGCTCGGGGATGTGCTGCTCTGTCGGGTCGTCATGGTGGTTCGACTCCCGCGTGGTGGCGTGCTGGGTGGATGGCACCGGCCCGCTCGGGCGGTCTGAACCGTGATGGGGCTCGGTGACAGCAGAAACCATCCCGCAACGACAGTCGACAAGCCTGTGACTGGACACTTCGGTCAAAGATCTCATGAGTCAGACCCTCGTCCGGGACGGCATAGCAACCGTCCCATCGATCCCGGCGCACCGGCACGTCCCCGACCACAGCCGGATGGCTTCGCCCGAACCAATGCCCAACCTGGCCGGAGCAGGCTGACAACGAGTTGACTCCCCACCCAGTCATGACCGGCAATGACTGACCGCCCGGTCCCCGCCGGACAGTCTCGACCGGGTGGCCATGCCCGTGGGAGGAGGGCGGCAGATCCGTCGAGGGTTCCGGGTTCATGCCGTTGGAACAGCTGCTGGTTGCGAGGTGCGTCTGCAGGGTGGCGTGGGTGCGCGTAGCCACGTGATGTCTAGCGGGCTTGCACCCAGTCAGCTCGCTCGTTCGGACGAGTCGAGTCGAAGCACCGGTCGCCTGCCAACGGAACTGACACCATGCCGCCGTGGTACGTCAATGCAAGTCGAAGGCGGACCATTGGAACGGCAGGTCAATGAGCGACAGCTCTCGGTGTTGCAGTGGGTGGAAGCCGGGTGCCCTGCTGGCGTATGGGAGACCAACTCCTACAAGACCACCTGTCAGGCACTGCACAACCGGGGCCTGGTAACGGTCTCCCGGAAAAGCGGGCAGTGGAGCGTCTCCCTGACAGGCGCCGGCCAGCACTACCTGGCACACGGCACGTACCCTCCCCGCGGGTCAAGCCCGCGGAAGACGCAGGCCGCCGCTCCACGACCCCAGTCCACCCGAGCGCAGGCAACTCAGGCCGCCCTGCGGAAGCCAAGCCCTCCCTCACAGCCTCGTGTGACGCTCACGGAGCAGCTATTACAGGAGCTCGCGAAGGCCGGCGGCCGAATCGTCAAGAGCGGTAGCGGTCCCGACTTCGAGAAGTGGCCGTCCCGCGTCGCCGCCGCACGCAGATCCGGACGGATTCCGGAGGCGAAGGAGCTGTACGAAAACTGGTGCCGCGGCGGGTACGAGATCAAGCTCATCGACATCCCCGCCTGGCGCCTTGCCGTCCTCGCACCCGTCCCGGTGCCCTCGCGGCTCACTCGGCCGCACACCGTGGTCCGGGCCATGCAGAACGAACGCCAGCCGCTCGGCCTGACCAAGCCCGTCCAAGGACGCGCTCTCCGGCTCATCCAGGCACTGATCACCGCTACCGAGGACGAAGGACACACCTGCTCGGCCGGTCAAACTGGCTTCGCACCCCCATCTCACCGTCGCCGCAGGGCAAATCCTCACTTCACCATCACCGCCCAGGATCAGACCGTGGGGTTTCTCGTCCCCCAGGAGCAGGACCCGGCCGAACACGTCGCCACCGAGAAGGAACTCGCCGACGCCAAGAAGCACTCCTGGGTCAGGATCCCCCGCTTCGACTACACCCCGTCCGAACGCCTCCGCTTCATCATCAGCGGCGGCCAGCCACACCGAGCGAGCGAATGGGCCGACACCCCCGGCCGTCCCCTTGAAGAGCAGCTCGCCGAGATCGCACAGGAAGTCACGCTGCGCGGCGAAGCCGCCGAACGCAGACGCCGGGACGAAGCCGAAGCGGCACGCCAGAAGCGGATCCGCTGGGAAGCCGCAATGGAACAAGCCCGCATCCGGTACGCCGAGGCGTACCGCGTCAGGCACCTGGAATCCCAGGAAGCGGCATGGCGCCACGCCACCCGACTGATCGAGTACGTGAGCGCGGTACGCACACGCGTCGAGGCCATGCCACCGGGGCAGACCAGAATCGAAGCCGAAGCATGGATCAGCTGGGCAGCATCCACCGTCGAGCGCCTCGACCCATTGCACACACCGCCCCGACTGCCCGACATCCCCGAACCACGCGCCGACGACCTGAAACCCTTCCTCGGGCGCTGGAGCCCCTACGGCCCCTGAGCCGCGATAGCGGGCGCGCACCGACTGGGTGGCACTCAGATGATCATCGGTGATCTCGGACAGAACGGCGCGGCCTCGTCGCACCCAATGTCGGACAGCGTCGACCGCGCTGAGCGCCGCTTCACGGCCGAGCTCGCGCGTGGCGACGTGGTCGATCTCCGAGAGCAGCAGCGGGGACATACCAGGAGCCCCGCAGCCATGGTGGCTTCGTTTGACGCACGCACGCTGCCCCCGCGATCGCCCCAACGTGTCTGCAAGATCGCCGTACCGTCCACCGATTGCGCTCCGCACGTTGACGCACGCCCGGGACGCACTCCGGGCTCACGCTCCAACCCACCTTCGTACGCGCAGCTTTGGCGGCTTGTCACCAATCAACCTACATCCACTGGTGTTTGCTGCTTGAGATGTCATGGGCATTCTGTATGGGTCTGATCGTCGGCGTGGGTGCAACCTTGGGGGGGGCCGATGGCAAGAGGGGACGTCTGGGCGGGAAAGGGCACGACCGGATCGGTCGCGGACCTCGTCACCCAGTTCGGCGAGGAGGTCAGGGCCAAGCTGCAAGGTCCCGCAGGGGCAGTCAGCAGTAAGGAGGACACCCTGACCGCGCCGGTGGAGCATCTGCTGCGCGGCATGGCCTGGCGGCAACGCCTCAAGCTCATCGTCCACGGTCAGAGTCGTATCAAGGAACTCGGGATACGGCCCGACTTCGCCATCGCCTGCGGCAGCAGGACCATAGGGCACGTCGAGCTGAAGCAGCCGGGCTCGGGGGCCGATCCGGAGAAGTGGTCGGTGAAGAGCCACGACCGCAAGCAGTGGGAGAAGATCAAGGCACTCCACAATGTGCTGTACACCGACGGATACCAGTGGGCGGTCTACCGTTTCGGCGTACAGGTCGGCCCGACCGGAATCCTGGTCGGAGACCTTGATTCCGGTAGCCGGCAACTCGTCGTCGCGGACACCGGGTTCGAGCGTGCCCTCACGCACTTCTTCCTGCCGGCGCCCATCGTCCACGACAGCGTCAACGAACTGGTCAAGCGCATCGCGGGAATCTGCGCCCTACTGCGTGACGAGGTCACCGAACGTCTCACCCGCGAGGAGCACGGAGAGGCTGACGCTGCGTTCTCGATCCTGGCCGACAACTGGAAGGACCTGCTCTTCCCCGACGCTCGCCCGGAGGAGTTCGCGGACCAATACAGTCAGACGCTGACGTTTGCCATGCTGCTGGCTCGTCTTGAGCACATTGATCTGGGCAGGCTCACGCTTCCCGAGGTCGCGATCCGACTGGGCAAGCGGCATTCCTTGATGGGCAAGGCGCTCGCGGTGCTGACGGACGACGCCCTCGACGATCTGCGGGGCATCATCGACCCGCTGATCGACGTCTTGTCGGCCGTCGACCCCGAGATGTTCAAGGACGAGACCGGAGACGCCTACCTCCACCTGTACGAGGGCTTTCTGAGCGCCTACGACCCGGAACTGCGACGGCGGACGGGTACGTACTACACGGCCGGCGAGGTCGTCCGCTTCATGGTCGGCTTCACCGACGAGGTGCTGCGAGACCGGCTCGGCCAGGAGGACGGGTACGGAAGCGAGGACGTCACCGTCGTCGATCCGGCCATGGGCACCGGGACCTTCCTCATCAACATCATCGACCACGTCGCCAAGTCCCTGTCACTGAAGTACGGCAGGACGCTCAAGTCCGGTCTTCTCCGAGAACTCTCAGGCCGACTGGTCGGGCTGGAGAAACAGACCGGGCCGTACGCCGTCGCCGAACTCCGTGTGCACCACGCCTTCCGGTCCCACGACGCCGACATCACGCGCCGCCCGCCGAGGCTTCTGGTGGCCGACACACTCGACGACCCAGCCGTCGAGCACCACCTGGGCTTCATGTACGAGGCGATCGCCCGCCACCGCCGAATGGCGAACAAGATCAAGGCGGACGAGAAGGTCATGGTGGTCATCGGTAATCCGCCCTACCTGCGGGGTGCGAGACAGTCGGGCATCGGACGCTGGGTCACCGAGGGCAACCCGAACGGCCAGGGCCCGATCCTCGCCCGCTTCCACCCAGAGGACAACGGACGCGTCGGATACGCCCTCGACAACCTTTACGTCTACTTCTGGGCGTGGTCCACCTGGAAGGTCTTCGACCAGTTGGCCGCCTCGGGAGCGCCGAAGGCCCCCAGCGGGATCGTTGCCCTCATCACCAACTCCGGATACCTGGACAGCGAGGGCTCGGCCGGCATGCGCCACTACCTGCGCGAGGCAGCCGACGAGGGCTGGATCATCGGTCTCTCCCCCGAGGGCGCCTACTCCGACACGCGCACCCGTGTCTTCCAGGATGTCAAGCGGGAGATCTGCATCGCCGTATTCGTCCGCCGTGGCGCCCCGGATGCGGGTACACCGGCGCGGGTCTGGCGACTCGACGTCCCCGCGGGCACACGCGAGGAGAAGTTCAACTGGCTGGAAGGGCTTGGCCTCGACGGTCATCGCGACGGGACCTCCTGGCAACTATGCCCCACACAGTGGACCGCGCCTTTTCACGTCCTGTCCGACTCCGAGTGGTCGGCAATGCCAACGGTGGACGCCCTACTGCCCTGGACGAGCTCCGGCAACAAGAACAACCGCAGCTGGCCCGTCTCACCCAGCCGCGACGTCCTGGAGAGCCGGTGGCGCAGACTCGTCCAAGCCCCAGCGGAGGACAAGGCCGCACTGCTGAAAACCACCAGAGACCGCCGTCCGGATAAGCCGGAACCACCACTGCCCGGCCAGCAGGAAAGGGAAAGCCTTACCGCGGAGAAGGAGCCGTTGCCGGTCACTGTTCCCTACGGCCGGATGACCTTCGACAGGCAGTACATCATCGCGGACAGACGAGTGATCGACTTTCCGCGGCCGGCCTTGTGGTTCGCCCACAACGACCAGCGTCAGATCTACCTGTCCGAACTCCACACGGAATCAGGCCGTCCGGGGCCGGCGGTGAGTTTCACTGCCCTGTTGCCCGACATGCACCACTTCAAAGGCACCGAAGGCGGCCGCGTCGCCCCTCTCTACCGCCACCCCCACCAGGCTGAACCAAACGTCACCCCTGGCCTGCTGCGTCTTCTCACCAAGACGCACGGCGTAACGGTCACCGCCGAGGACCTCTTCGCGTACATCGCGGGAACAGCCAGCCACAGCGGCTACACCCGCCGCTTCGCCGCGAACCTCGCCGAGCGCGGTGTCCGTATCCCCATAACACGCGACCCGGCTCTATGGGCGGAGCTCGTGGAAGTGGGCAGGCGCACGGTGTGGATCCACACGTACGGCCAGCGCTTCGCCTCCCACCACGACAGTTCACCTGGCTCGTCCCCAAGGCTTCCCCCGGAGGAACAACCGGAATGCGTCGTCGTGATCGGAGAGGACGACGGGTTACCTGCGGACATCTCTTACGACGCGTCCACGCGAACCCTCACGGTGGGCACGGGCTGCATACGTCCGGTGGCGCCGGAAGTCTGGGACTATCGGATCGGCGGGGTGCAGGTGATCCGCAAGTGGTTCAGCTTCCGCAAGCGCAAGCCAGACGTGGAACGGCAGACCCCGTTGAACGACATCCTGCCCCCGACCTGGCCTGCCCGGTGGACTGTCGACCTGCTTGACCTCATCAACGCGCTCGGGCTCCTCGTAGCCCTCGAACCCCGACAGGCACGGCTGCTGGACGCAGTGAGCAGCGGTCCGCTCATCAGCACCGACGACCTACGGCGCGAGGGCATCCTGCCCGTACCTGCCTACGCAACCAAGGAACCGAAACCGCCGCGGAAGTCTCGACGCGCCCCCGGGCCTGGTCAGGAGAGCCTCGGCTTCTCGGACTGATACCCGCCCGGCCTGAGTGCCTGACGCCCGCAACTCAACGGAATATTTGCGCGACGACGCCCCGCCGCAGACCCCGGCACGGCGCAACCGCATCCAGTCTGGCGGTTGCACACGTCTGCTGTCGGCAGCCGGCGGCCCTTGCCGGAGAGGATTCGGTGCCCATGACCTTCCCAAGCTGGGAGACTGGAGCGGCGACGTGAACCTCGCCGTGCGTGTCCACACCCAGGTCGACCTCACCCCGATTGGGCAGATCCGTGATGATCGAGGAGGTGGAGCGCTCACTGAAGGAAACGCCTCTTCAGACTCATATGTGAGTGCAATCGCAAAGTGTAGGCGCGCCCCGAAAACGTTACAGGGACACGGGCCGCATGAGACGCCCAACGCATCGTGCCCGACAGCGCAGCCGATCTCACGACGAAGCCGCGCCGGAGCTCTCCGGTGCGGCTTCGTCGTCTCACGGCTCCACGCACAGCCCCCAGGCGGGGCCATGCCGTATCACTCGTCTGTCACACCGGGATCACCAACTGGGCGGACCCTCCCAGACCAGCAGGTCCTGACCTGCTATTTTATGCCCGCACTGGACTGGCGTAGACGCCCCTGGACGGTCTCTACAACCTGTGCCATGTGGTACCCAGTGAGGGACCGAGAATCAGGACCGGGGCCTCTTCTGGCCCGTCAAAGCGGTATTGCAGGGTGTTCGGCGGTGTCTCACTCACGGCTCCGACCCTCTCACGTCTCACAGACGCCCCTATAACGCGGGGGTGCAGGGAACCTGTCTGACCAGGTTGAAGACCTCGCGAGCTGCGTAACGCTTGAGACATCGGATGATCTCACGGCGGGTCTTGCCCTCCTGGGTGCGGCGTTCGAAGTACGCCTGGGTGCGGGGATCGACGCGTAGCCGGGTGAAGACGATGCGGTGCAGGGCGGCGTTGGCCCGGCGGTCGCCGCCGTAGTTGAGCCGCCGGGTTCTTCGCCGGCCGGAGGAGTACTCGATGGGGGCTGACTCCGCAAAGGGCAGCAAAGGACGCCTCGGTGTTCAGCCGCTCGGGGTTGTCTCCCCTGGTGATCAGGAGAGTGACTGCGCTGTCCGGGCCGATGCCCACCGGTTCGAGCAGCTGCGGGGCATGGAGTTCGACGAGCCTGTTCAGGTGCTGGTTCAGCTCGTTGATCTGAGCGGTGAGCTGCTCGATGCGCTCGGCGAGCATGCGCAGGGTCATGCGGGTGGCCTGGGTCACCGCGTCCTCGTCTCCCCCACCGCCGGGTGGGCCGAGGTGCGCGCAGGTGCGGAACGGCTCGGCGTTACCGAGGCTCGACATGCGTTCCCACAGGGCGGGGTCGGCGATGACCAGGACGGCCTTGAGCTGGTTGATCGCCTGGGTGCGGGCCTTGGCCGCGGAGCCCTTGGCGAGCTTGAAGATCCGGGCGCTGTGCACCGGACCATCGCCGGACTTGGCCCGAGCCCGGGCACGACCGCTGAGCACGGCTCGCGCTGCGGCCCGCGCATCGAGCGGGTCCGACTTTGCCGAGCAGACGGCGGGCCGACCGGTCGGGCCGGTTCACCTCGAACACCTCGATCTGCTGGGCCAGCAGGTAGCGGGAGAGGCCCGTCCGAAAGTGCCCGTACCCTCCACGCCCGCCCGGCGCACCGCCCCCCGCTTGCGTACCCAGACGAGCAACTGTCTGTAACCGGCCGCCGTCGCCGCAAAGGACTCGGTTCCCGGGACCTTCCCGAGCGGGGAGATCACGGCGGCGACATGCACCTCGCCGTGCGTGTCCACTCCCAGGACGACCTCGCGCCGAACCGGCGGATCCGTGCTTGAGGAGGTACTGCTCTGTCGGGTCGTCATGATGGTTCGCCTCCCACGTGGTGACGTGCTGAGTGGATGACACCGGCTGCTCGGGCGGTCTGAACTGTGATGGCGCCTGATCGTCGGCAAGGTCCCTATGGGGACACGCCCTGTGGCTCGGTGGCAGGCAGCATCCCGAAACGGCAGCCGACAGGCCCGTGACTGGACACTTCGGTTGAAAGTCTCACGAGTCAGGCTCCCGTCCGGGACGGCACTGCACACTCGCCGCACACTTCGAGTGCCCCGTGGTCGCCGTACGGGGGACCACGGCACCGACAGGGCCTCTGGTGCTGGGCGTGGACGGATCACCCATCGGGGTGACAAGCGTCCGGTTCGTTCGGGTGGGCGTCCCACGCACGGCGCACACATCGCAGCGCTGCACGCGTGGGCAGCCTGGAACGCTCCGCTGCCTGCTCCCACGGACCCGTACGAGGATGGAGTCGCCCACAGCAGCCCACGAGGCACGGCCGACGGCGATCGCGAGGACCCTGCCGACGGTGATCTCGAACCGAACCCTCCCGTGCCTCGCAGTTCAACCGCCCCTGCGCTGCGCCTGTTCGGTTTGTCCAGTAAGCGTTGCCAGGAGCGGGCCGCCCAGATCGCCTTCCTTGCCTGCCCAGGGGCCGGTCAAGCCTTCCACATGCCCAGACGGGTGCCGGAAGCGATACTGGTACCAGCCGCAGGGCGGCACCTGCCACGCTTCCCTGGGACTCGGAAGATCCCACGGCCGGCCACCGCGGCGGCGCGGTCGCCGCCGGAAGGGGGCGTCACGATGCGCTGTCGGAGCGCCTGCTCGGGCGCACCCGTCATCCTCATCCCGCTCAGCGCGAAGATGGGCGTCCGTCCGGCGCCCCCTCTCAACGTGCCGTTCTCGCGTTGGCTCTGCCCGGGGCCGTGGGCGTGAGGGACGTGGGCCCCTCCGACGGCACTGGGCGGTCACCGGCCGAGTCGGGCACCGACCCGCTGGGGGATCCGTACCTGCGTACACGGTTCGCGCTTCCCTCTCGGCCCGCCACCTTCTTGCGGCGGCAGCGGCTCCTCGTTCACCTGAATCAGGCCCTACGCACACCGCTGACGCTGGTCAACGGGTCGGCCGGCGCAGGGAAGACACTTCTGACAGCCGACTGGGCAGCGGGTCTGCGGTTGCCGGTGGCCTGGCTGACCGTAGAGGCCGGCGATCACCGGCCCGGTGTCTTCTGGGCCTACGTCTTCGAGTCCCTGCGCCTGTGCGGGGCACGGGCGGCCGACGCCGCGGGGGCACCCGCTGACGCGAGCGGCGTGGGGCAACGGCTGCTGGCGTCGCTCGCCGCCGAACTGAACGGCTTCGACCATCCCGTGGTCCTCGTGCTCGACGAGTACGACCGGATGACCAACCCCGAGGTCGCCCGGCAGCTGGAGTTCGTCCTTCACCACTCCGGGCCGGGACTGCACCTCGTGCTCGTCACCCGCACCGAGCCCCTGCTCCCGCTGCACCGCTACCGGGCGGCCGACCAACTGACCGAGATCCGCGGCGCCGAGTTGTCCTTCACGCCGGAGGAAGCCGGAGCACTGCTGCGACTGCACGGGGTGCACCTTCCCGGGCCTGCCACGTCCGCCCTGGTGGACCGCACCCGGGGCTGGGCCGCCGGGCTGCGGCTGTCCGCCCTGGCGGCCCGGGAGAGCACCGACCCCGAGCGGTATCTGAAGGAGTTCGAGGCGGACCACAGCACCGTCGCGGACTTCCTGCTGGCGGAGGTCCTTAAGGGGAGGACGGAGGAGACGCAGGACCTGCTGCTGCGGGTCAGCGTCCTGGACCGATTCTGCCCGGACCTGGCCGACGCCCTCACACTGCGGACCGACTCCGAACGGCTCCTCGCAAACCTGCACCGGGAGAACGCGTTCATCGAGCGGCTGGGACACTCCTGGTACCGGCTGCACCCTCTCTTCCGGGAGATACTCCGAGCCCACCTGCGCGAACGCCTGCCCAGTGCGGAAGCGGAGCTGCACCTGCGAGCCGCGCGATGGCTACGCCGTTCCGGCTTCCTCCCGGAGACGCTCGCCCATGGAGCCGCCGGCGGCGACTTCGACCTGGCCGCCGGCGCGCTCGTCGACGACCTCGCGATCGGGCAGCTCTTCACGGGCCTGCGCTCGGACGCTCTGGCCCAGCTCTTCAGCGGCATGGGGCCCGAAGCAAGGAGCCCGGCGAGCGACCTCGTGCGGGCGGCCGTGGCATTGGACCGACGCGACCTCGATCAAGGGCTGGGCCGGCTGCGACGGGCCCAGGAACAGCTCTCCGAGACCGAGGAGTCTCCCGGCCTGGCGGCGGCCCGGCTGAGCTGCGCGCTGCTGGAGGCGCTCGCCGCCCGGCTCACCGGATGCCCTCCACGGGCCGAGCAGGCCGCCGCGACGGCCGAGGAACTGCGCCAGGACCTGCCTGACCACCTGCTGGACAAGCACCCGGAACTGACCGCCCTGCTGATGACACACGTGAGTTCGGCCCGCCTGTGGGAAGGACGCTTCGACGACGCACGTGCCGTACTCACCCGTGTGGCCAGTGCCCCGGGCGGATCCGCCACCGTCCTGCCCCGGACGGAGTCGATGGGGCACCTGGCCCTGCTCGACTACCTGGGCGGCTGGCCCGGCCGGGCGGAGCGCAGGGCTCTGGCCGCGGTGGCCGAGGCCGAGCGGGCGGGTCTGCCCCGGCCTCCCGGCCCGGGCCTGGGCCGGCTGGTCCTGGCCGCGGTGGCCGTGGACCGACAGGAACTGGGCCCGGCCCGAGTACTGCTCGACGAGACGGCCCGGCTCCCGGCCCGGGAGCACGATCCGGTCCCCACGGCGGGTCGGGCCCTTGTCCTCTCACGCCTTCTCCTCGACAGCGGTGAAGCGGACGCCGCCGCCGAGGCGGCGGATCCGGCCGTGTCCGCGGCGGTGACGTCTCCATGGGCGGAGAGTCACGCGGCGGTCGTCCGCTCAGCCGCCTGCCTCGCCGACGGACGGCCGGACGAAGCCGTGCGCCTTCTCCACGGCGTCGGTGGTGACCAACCTGTGTGCGCCGTGGAAGCGGCGAGGATCCAGGTCGCCGCGGGGCGTCCCCGCGCGGCGGCCGAACTGCTCGGCGCCGTTCGCGCCGAGGGACGCACCGGCCCCGCGGTGAGTGTGGGGGCTGCGCTGGTGCGGGCCCGGGTGGCGCAGGAGTCGGGTGACACGGCCACCGCCCGCCGGCTCGTCGCACGTGCGCTTCTCGACGCACGGCGCGAGCGACTGCGGCGCCCTTTCCTCCAGGCAGGAGACTGGATCGAGCCGCTGCTGGCCACAGCCCCGCTGCACGAACTCGCCGAGGGCTGGCTCCGGCCCGGCAGGCCACGAGCACACGGCGAACCAGTGCGGTCCGGGCCCGACCTCGCGCTCCTGGTACCGGTGGAGCTGAGCGGACGCGAACGTGATGTGCTGCGCCGGTTGGCCCGCATGATGTCCGCGGAGGAGATCGCCGCCGACCTGTACGTGTCGGTCAACACGGTGAAGACCCATCTCAAGAGCGCCTATCGGAAGCTGGCGGTGAACCGGCGCGGCGACGCGGTACGCCGGGCGCGCGACCTCGGCCTCCTGTGACCTCCCCCGCGAGGGGTGAGGCACGCGGCGCCGCCGCAGAGGTGCGATGGGAGGAACGTGCCGCAGCGCACCGGCCGACCCGGCGAGGTGAGACGACGTGAAGCACTGGCGGGCCCTGGCAGTCCTCGGTACGGCCCAGTTCCTGATGGTTCTGGACACCTCCGTGATGAACGTGTCGATCAGCCAGTTGGTCGAGGACTTCGACACGGAGGTCACCGCCATCCAAGCCGTCATCACCCTGTACGCGCTGGTAATGGCCGCTTTCATGCTCATCGGAGGCCGCTTCGGGGACATCCTGGGACGGCGGCGCATGTTCCTGACTGGACTGGCCGTCTACGGGGTCGGGTCGGCCGTGACCGCCGTGGCACCCAGCCTGTGGGTGCTCACGCTGGGCTGGTCCGTCATCGAGGGGCTCGGGGCGGCGATGGTGCTGCCGGCCATGGCCGCCCTGGTCGCGGAGTCGTACCGCGGACGGGACCGCGCCATCGCCTACGCGGTCGTCGGAGGGCTCGCCGGCGCCGGGATCGCGGTCGGCCCACTGCTGGGCGGCTGGATGACGACCTACCTCACCTGGCGGCTGGTCTTCGCCGGTGAGGTACTCGTCGTCGTGGTCGTGCTGCTGTGCCGGCGGGTGATCGCGACGCCCATCCCGGCCGCGAAGCGCCCCCGACTGGACGGGGTCGGCGCGGCCCTCTCCGCGGCCGGGTTGGGGCTGGGCGTCCTCGGGGTGCTGCAGAGCAGCACCTGGGGCTGGATCGAGCCCCGCAACCCTCCCTTCACCGTCCTGGGCTTCTCCCCCACCCTGTTCGTCATCGGTGCCGGAATCGCCGTGCTGGCCCAGTTCCGGGTCTGGGAAGGGCGACGAGAGGCCCGGGGCACCGACCCTCTGGTACACCTGTCCCTGCTGGGCAGACCCGTACTGCGGGCCGGCCTGACAACCCTGCTCAGCCAGAACCTCATCCTCCTCGGCCTGTTCTTCGCCATCCCGCTCTACCTCCAGGTGGTGCAGGGCTTCAACGCCTTCCAGACCGGGCTGCGCCTGCTGCCTGTGTCGGCCACCATGCTGGTGACCTCCCTGTGCGGGTCCGCGCTGGGGCACAGGATGGGACCGCGCCGGGTGGTGCGGCTGGCCCTGGCGATTCTGGCGGCGGCCGTGGTATGGCTGCTCGCCACGATCGACCCGGTCATCGACGACGCCCAGTTCGCCGGGGCGATGGCCGTGCTCGGGGCGGGCGTCGGTCTGCTCGCCTCGCAACTCGGCAACGTCGTGCAGTCCGGTGTCGGTGAGGAGGAACGCAGCGAGGCCGGAGGGCTGCAGTTCACGGCCCAGAATCTGGGCTCGTCGCTCGGCACCGCGCTCATCGGCTCGATACTGGTCGGCGCGCTGGCAGGCGCCTTCACCACCCAGGTCGCGGACGACCCCCGGCTGTCCCCGGCCGCCCGGGACGAGGTCGGGGTCCGTCTGGAAGCCGGCATCACCTTCGTCCCGACCGAGCAGGTGCGTTCCGCGGCCGAGGAAGCCGGGCTGCCGCCGTCCGAGGTCGACGCCGTGACGGACTCCTACGCCTCCGCCCAGTTGGATGGGCTGAAGGCGGCGATCCTGGCCACGGGCGGCGTCGCGCTCGCGAGCTTCCTGGTCACCTCACGTCTTCCGACCGCCCGGGCAGGCCGCCCGTCCGAACCCGAACCCGAACCCGGTGCCGGGAGCCGGACAGCCGGGCCTTCCGGGCCTTCCGGGGCCGACAGGCTGAGCGCGAGGAGACACAGGTGACCGCGGGCGAGACCGGGACAGGGCGGTCCACGGACCGGCGGGAGCGGCGCGCCGCGCTCCGGGCCCACGCGGACTACACCGGCGGTGTCTACGGCTCCATGCTCGCGGCCTCCGTCGTGATCGGCGCCGGCACCCTGGGCTCGTTCCCCCGCGCCGAACTGGTTCTGCTGCTGTTGCTCACCAGCCTGGTGTTCTGGATCGCCCACGTACACGCCAAGCTGTTCGGTGCGCGTCTGGCGCGGCGCACTCCGGACCGGCGGGTGATCCTGCGGGTGTGCCGCGAGGAGTGGCCCATCGTGAAGGCCGCCGTGCCTCCGGCCGGGGCGATCGCCGTCAGCCCCGTGCTGGGGCTGGACGTCCAGGGCACCCTGTGGCTGGCGCTGTCCGTCGCCATCACCGGACAGGTGGGCTGGTCCGTCGCCGCGGCACACCGCGCGGGCGCCCCACTGCGGCTGATGGCCATCACCGCGACGGTCAACGTACTGCTCGGTCTGGCGATCGTCGTCGTCAAGATCGCAGTGACGCACTGAAGGGCACGGGTCCTGCGCCGGAGTCACCTGTACCGGGTGAGGGCGCCGGAGGGCGAGAAGGCGCAGGATCGTCGCACAGAACACCGTCCGCCCCGGAGCCCCGGACGGTGTCCCGAGCCCCGTCCGGTGGAGGGACCGCTCGTGCGCTACGAGATCCGCATCGAGGGACACCTGTCGGAGACACTGGCCAACGCGTTCCCGGAACTGGAGCACGTCGTCATGTCCGGCCAGACCGTCCTGTTCGGCACGGTGATCGACGAGGCCCACCTGTACGGGCTGCTCACCCGCTGCCAGTCACTGGGACTGCGCGTCATGGAGATGCGGCAACTCCCGGAATGACGCCACGGACGGCGTGCGTGGGCCCACTCGCCGTTCCACGGCGGCCTCACACCCGGGCGACCGTGATCCGGCCGGAGCGGCAGGCCGCCCTCAGGGCTTCGTGGTCGCGTTCGTTCTGGTCGGCGTAGGCGTGGGCGAACTCGGTGAGCGCGCGGTCGAAGCGGTCGCTGCCACCCAGGTACGCCGCGAGCGCGATGGGGTCGCCGGAGCGGGCGTGGGCTCTGGCCAGGCAGGCTCCACACAGCCGGGCGAAGCGGGAGAGCAGTTCGGGTCCCATGGTCTCCGGTCGCGCAATGCCCTTCCAGTCCCACAGTTGGCGTACGTAGAAGTCCCGGCCCTTCCCGTCGAGGCCGGTGACGTGCGTCCAGCCGAGGAAGATGTCGCTGGTGGTCTGGATCAGGCGCTGGCCGGTCACGACCCGGCGGCCCTGGTTTGCGTGGCGTTCGCCGCCCGTGTGGGCCGCCAGCACCGATTCCGAGGCTTCCTTGGCCTGGAGCAGCAGGGGGTCGTCGTCGTCCCTGCCGAGCAGGAGCAGTACCCAGCAGCGGGTGCCGACGCTGCCGACGCCGACCACTTTGCGGGCCATGTCCACGAGCCGGTAGTGGCGCAGCAGGTGCCGGCGCTCGGGCGGCAGTGACCGTGCGTAGCCCTTCAGGACGGACCGCAGTTCCTCCTCCCGTCCGGCTTCGGCCGGGTCGGTGAGCAGATCGGCGAGTGGGGTGATCAGCGGCGGGTCGGGGGTGATGCGCCGGCCTTCGGCCGTGACGCGGGTGAGTTTCGCGAACGCTCGCGTGTGGGTGCGTGTGCGGGCCTTCACGGCTGCGTTCCTGAGCCGGGGCTCCGCTTCCCCCGCGGCCTCCGTCGCCAGCAGTTGCCGTATGTGGTCGGCGTCGTCCTGGGCGTACCAGATGTCCAGGGTCGGCATGCCGGCGAACTTCCGCATGCGCTGCCGGTAGGCCCGCACACAGGCCCGTACGGTGCGGTCCTGTTCCTTGTGCGAGAAGCCGTTCGACCGGGCCGCGATCACGAACCCGGCCGCAAGACGTTTGACATCCCATTCGAAGGGGCCGGGCAGCGTCTCGTCGAAGTCGTTGATGTCGAAGACCAGGCGGCGCTCCGGTGAGGCCAGAAGCCGGAAGTTCAACGGGTGCGCGTCCCCGCACAGTTGCACCTGGAGTCCGCTGCTGGGAAGGGGCGCCAGGTCCGCCGCCATGATCGCTGCCGCACCCCGGTAGAAACGGAACGGCGACTCCAGCATGCGGCCGTAGCGGATTGGCACCAGGGCCGGGACGCGCTCGCCGGACTGGCGCTCCAGCAGGTCGACCGGATCGCCTCGTCGTTGTCCCGTCTCGTACCAGCCGTGGCACGAACGCGAGGCCCGCTTACGGGCCTTCC
Organism: Streptomyces violaceoruber; assembly: GCF_033406955.1. NCBI lineage: Bacteria > Bacillati > Actinomycetota > Actinomycetes > Kitasatosporales > Streptomycetaceae > Streptomyces > Streptomyces violaceoruber. The sequence continues at coordinate 1,500,772 of NZ_CP137734.1, forward strand.
TGCCGTACGCGGCTCGCTCGGCCGGTGGCAGGGAGGCAGTGAAGGCGCTCGGTATCGTCATGGTCCGGCCTCCGGTTCTTCCACGGACCCGGCTGCGGAACGCGGCGGAGCCGTCGCCCCTCGGCGCCGGCGGTTCAGTCCTGCCTGCACCGCGCTCGCCAGGATCCGGGCGGCGACACCGACCAGCAGCAGCCCTCCCGTCATCTGGGCCATCGTGAGCACCCGCCCGGTCTGGGAGCGTGCCGTGATGTCGCCGAAGCCGACGGTGGCGAAGGTGGTCAGGGTGAAGTACAGCGCGTCCGTCCTGTTCAGCGGCTCGCTGAACGAGCCGGGCGCGGAGCGCTCCAGCAGGTAGTAGGAGCCGGCGAAGAGGACCAGGAAGAGCACCAGCGTCGCGGCCAGGCCCTCGATGGCTCGCAGACGTGGATGAGGGGAACGTGCGATGGCCCGCACTTCCCAGCAGAACACCAGGAGGACCGCGAGCAGGCCGCACACCAGCAGCACCGCTGTACCGGCCGTGAGCCGCTCGTCCAGGGGCAGCAGGTAGTAGGCGGTGACGAGCCCGACGGTGACGCACACAGCGCGCACGACCGTGATCGCCCCGGCGGCTCGGCGGGAACGGAGCCCGCCACGTGGGGGCGGTCCTGACGAGGTGCGGCCCTTGCTGTCTCCTGAGGTGGTATCGCTCATCTCACGTCTCTTCGTCTCGTCCGGGCCCGGTGGACAGGTGTTCCCGAATCCCACCTCACTGCCCCGCCGTCAGGCCGGGATCACCCCTGACGGGTGATCCCGGCCCTCGGTGCCGGCCCCGACCCTGAAACGGACGCCTACCAGTCCTTCGGTGCTCACGGGCTGTCCCCACCGGGCGGTCCGGCGGCGACCGGCCCGGTCCGCGAGGAGGCGCCATGACCGTGCCCCGAGATGCGGCGGGACCCCCGGGCCGGGGAGGCGGTCCGACGGGGCGGTTTCCGGAGCCATGGACGACCCTGCGCACGTCTCACCCGGCTCGGCCGGTCCTGGACCTGGCTCATGGGATCGGCCGTCGCCACACTGGTCCCCGGCGTCCTGGTCCTGGTCTGGCCGGAGGCGACCCCGCATTTCCTGGCCGTCCTCGTCGGCCTGTACCTGCTGCTGACCGGTGTGTTCCGGTTCGTAGCCGTCTTCGCGCGGGAGGGACACGAGCGGCTGCCCGGGCTCCTGCTGACCGTGCTGTACCTGCTGGCCGGGGTGCTGTGTCTGCGCAACCCGCTGCAGACCATCGCCGCGCTGTCACTGATCGTCGGCATGGTCTGGCTGGTGTCCGGCGTCCTCACCCTCTACGCCGCCCTGGTCACCCAGAACCTGCCGCACCGCGGCCTGGTCACGGGGATGGCGGTACTGGCGGTCGTCGCCGGGATCGTCGTCCTCGCGCTGCCCGCGGAGTCAGCCCGTGCCCTGATCCGGCTTCTCGGCCTGTGGCTGGTCCTGCTGGGGCTGGCCGAGGCGGTGGCCGCCCTGGGGTGGCGGTCCGCGCTGCGCGGGGCACGCCCGCCGAAGGCAGGAACGCCCGCAGCCATGACCTGACCACGGGCCGGTGGAAGGAACATCGATGGCCCCGACCACCCCGGCCGGATCGCCCGACTCCGGCGGGCCTGGCGCCCGCTCCCCCGCCCTGTCGGCCGGTGAGCGGGCGGAGTACGAGCTTCTGCGCCGGCAGGCGTCGGTACGGCACCGGCGGGCCCGCGTCGCCGGCTCCTCGGTCCTTCTCCTGCTGACTCTGTTGCTCGCCCCCTTGGCCGTGGTCGCGGCTTGAGTGCATGACACCGTCTCCGACACCGACCGGTACGTGGCGACCGTGACGCCGCTGGCGTCCGCACCGGCCGTGCAGGACGCCTCGACCGACCGGCTCACCGACCGGACACCGGATCCACGGGACGTCTGCTGGCGAAGCACCGGACGTGGGCCACCGGCGCCGTCGTGGAGCGTTGACGTTGTTGTTCAGGAACGACCCCGCGGTTACCACGGTGGCGCTCGTCCTCGGGATCACCTCAGCCGCCCTGATCGCCATGGCGGTCCTGGCGGCAGCCGCGGGACCTGCGGCCAGCTCACCCGTGCCGGGTGATGCCGGGCGCTGAGTCCCATGACCACCCTGAGGTCGGTACGCAACGACGGCCCGCCCGGGACGGAGGACGGACATGAACGCGCAGACCTACCTGGCGTACGACTACCCCTTGCTCAACATGTTCTGGACGATGCTTCTGGTCTTCCTGTGGATCATGTGGTTCGTCCTGCTCTTCCGGGTCATCGGTGACATCTTCCGCGACGACCGGCTGAGCGGCTGGGCCAAGACCGGCTGGCTGGTGTTCTGCCTCCTCCTGCCTTTCCTCGGCGTATTCGTCTACGTCATCGCACGCGGGAAGAACATGGGCCGCCGGGAGACGGAACACGCCGGCGCCCGCCAGGAGGAGTTCAACGCCTACATCAGGAAGACCGCGAGCGGCGGACGGCGCTCCAGCGTCGACGAACTGGCCCGGCTCTCCGAGATCCGCGATCAGGGTGCCATCACGGACGAGGAGTTCCGCAGGGCGAAGGAGCTGGTCCTGAGCGGCCACGGCCCGGCGGAACACGCGGGCCGGGCTCCCACCACATCCAGCCCTTCCGCCCGCTGACCATCCGCACGCCACGAATCGAGGCGCACGATGACCGCCACACACACCCGGCCGACGCACTCGTCGAGGCAGGCGTGGGCGACCGGCCTGACCGTCTTCGCCGCCGTCATGCTCCTGCTCGTCGGCCTTCTCGACACCCTCCGGGGCATCATGGCCATTGCCGAGGACGACGTCTTCGTCACCACACCCGACTACATCTTCCAGTTCGACCTCACCAGCTGGGGCTGGATCCACCTCGTCCTGGGCATACTCGCCGTGATCATCGGCGCCGGGCTGCTCAGGATCGCGACGTGGGCGCGCGTGTCCGGCGTGGTCATCGCCGCACTCGTGATCCTCGCCAACTTCCTCTCCATGCCGTACTACCCGCTGTGGTCCGTCGTGATGATCACCATGTCGGGCTTCATCATCTGGGCCCTGAGCGTGATCAAGCCCGGCGGCAACCTCTACGACCTGTCCGGGGAACGCAGCCCTGACTAGACGTGTGACAGAGCGAAAGAGCAACACGTGGATGCACGAGGCGCGGACACGAGCAGGCGGCGCGTAAGGGGCGTACCGCCCGGGAGCGAGGGCGGCACCGCTCTCGCCCGCATCGCCCTGCTGGCTCTGTCGGCCTGCATCCTGGTGCCGCTCGTTACCGCCGGGCTGCGCAGCGTGCTGTGGGCTTTGACAGGCATCGCGGGACTCGCGCTCGCGGCCGTCGGCGTGTGGTGGGCCCTGGCTCATACCGGTGTCGCCCGCATCATCGGAACAGCACTGTCGGTGGCCGCGCCGTTCAGCGTTCTCGCGCTCCACGCCGCGGCCGGCCTGCTGGGTCCCGCCCTGCTGTCGTCCGCCCTTCTGGCACTGGCCGTCGCCGCCGCACGCCGTGCCCTGGCCCCCGCCTCCTCCCCCTGCGAAGAGGCCGCCGGAACGCCCCGCCACCCCTGGGTGCTCGTGAACCGCCGGTCCGGCGGCGGCAAGGCCGAGCGGGTCCGCCTGGCGGACAAGGCACGGGCCGCAGGGTGCCGTGTGCACGTGCTCGACCCCGGCCAGGACGTCACCGCGCTGGCCCGGCAGGCCGTCGCCGACGGAGCGGACCTGCTGGGGGTGACGGGTGACGACGGCGCCCAGGCTCTGGTCGCCGATGTCGCTGCCCGCCATGACGTGCCGTTCGCAGTGATCCCGGCCGGAACCCGCAACCACTTCGCCCTTGACCTCGGCCTCGACCGCGACGATCCGGTGGCGGCGTTGGAAGCCCTGACGGGAGGTGTGGAACTACGCGTCGACCTGGGGTACGCCGCTGACCGCGTCTTCGTCAACAACACCTCGTTCGGCACGTACGCGGCCGTCGTCGACGACCCCGCCTACCGGGACGCGAAGGCCCGTACGATCCTGCAGAAGCTCCCCAGACTGCTCACCGGCGAGGCCGCGCTCGCCTTGCGGATGACAGCCGGCGGTCGACGCGTCACCGGCCTCAAGGCCGTGCTAGTCGGCAACAACTCCTACGGGCGCGCCATTGACGCAGCCCGCCCGGGGCGCAGGGAGAGGCTGGACGCGGGGCTCCTGGGAGTGGTGTGCATCCGGGTCGGCAGCACCGCCGAAGCCGCACGCCTGGCGAGCCGGCCGCGCTCCGGCGGCCTCGTCCGGCTCAGCGCCGGCGAGGTCACCATCGAGACCGACACCGCCACGACGCCGGTCGGTCTCGACGGTGAACACGTCCTTCTGCCCTGTCCTGTGGTGTGCCGCAGCGCGCCCGGAGCCCTACGGGTCCGCGTGCCACGCCACCGCCCTGTTAAGCCGAAGCCCCGCAGGACAGCGACCGACTGGCCTCGCGTGACCCGGCTGGCACTGGGACGACCGCTCCCGCGCCCGAAGCAACCGGGCCTCGACGAAGGGACAGATGCGAAAACTCCCGCGGCGGGCGCCGCACCTTCAGTAGGGCCGTCCGTACACCGAAGCAACACCGATCGTAGGGGGAGCGAGATGAGGAGCACCTCATGACTCAGCCAAGCACGGAAAAGACGCACAGGTCGCTTCTTTCCCGCCCTGCCGTCCGCCGCCTCGTACCGTTCGCCCTGATCACTGCGATCGCTCTGGTCTTCATCTTCGAGAACCGGTCGAGCGTCGAGATCCGCCTCCTCATTCCCATGGTCACGATGCCCCTGTGGGGTGCCCTCCTGATCGCCTGGGCGCTTGGCGTCCTCGCCTGCGTCTTCACCGTGCGCCGACGGTCGAGCCGGCACTCACGACGACGGGGCTGACCGTGGCTCACGCCTAGTCCTCAGGTACAGCACGCGTTCCGCACGGTTCTGCTGCCGGGCTTCTGCACCCGCCGGGGGGCGCTTGGCGTCGCCGGACCGCGATCGGCCCTCAAGGCGCTTGTGGCCCCCGCGAGCTGCCGAGCGCGTGGGCCCAGGCCAGCAGTTCGGGAGCGTCCAGTGACGGTAACCACCCGTCAGCCCGGGTGGCGCCGTCGCCCTGCGGCCGGGGACCGACGCCCAGGACCCGCAGGCTTGCCCGGCGGGCCGCTTCCACACCGGTCAGGGAGTCCTCCACCGCCAGCGCCCGGTGCGGGGGGACACCGCAGAGCCGGGCCGCCACGGCGTACACGTCGGGATGCGGCTTGGGGCGCACCCGGTCCCCGGCGTCGGGGACGACGAGGTACTGGAAGTGCCCGAGCAGCCCGGCCCGCTCCAAGCTGCCCTCGACCACCACCCTCGGGCAGTTGCTGGCCACCGCCAGCGGCAGGCGGCCGGAGAGCAGCCGTACGAGCCGGACCGCACCCGGCATCGTCACCGGCTCGTCGGTGACCAGTGCCAGGAAGTGGTCGAGTAGCGCGGCTGTCAGGTTCTCGGCCAGTTCGGGTTTGTGCACGGACCGCGCCATGAGCCGGCCGCAGTCCTCGTAGTGCAGGCCAAGGGCCTGCTCCGCGAACCCGGGCGGTGGCTGAAGGCCGTGCTCCCGGAAGGCCCGGCCGCGAGCCTCCTGCCAGTGGCGTTCGCTGTCCATCAGGGTGCCGTCGCAGTCGAAGACAACGGCTTCGGGCGACCAGTCGAGCAGATCGTGGACCGAGGTGGTCACTTGGGCCTCCCATGCTTTCGCATGTATGTGGCGTTCCCGTCTCCGCAGGAAACGGAAAGATAGTTTCCGCTACGTTATTTCCGCCCAGGCAAATCGGGCAATAGCCCTTTTCAGTGACTCGATGGGTGCCGGAAACAGACGGGTACCTGTGCGGCGACCCGCCTGGCGCAGCCGTGGAGGACGTCAACGCCACGTGTCTGCCCGGCGGTTGGCACGCACGCTTGACCGTGCAAGGCCGGGAGCGTCGTGCCCCATTACCACTCGCACGCGTTCGCATTCGAAAGAACTGCGTAATTGCCGTCCGAAAGTGCCCGTTTGGGCTCCGGGCGTACGCTGGCGCACTAAATTCGTGGCTCGATACCTGACATCAGAACAGACGAGGGCGGACGGAACGTTGCAGGAACGGGCGAAGGCAACCCGCAGATCACTGCTGGAAGCGGCAGCCCAACTGTTCGCCGAACACGGATACGCGGCCACCAGCGTCAACGACATAAGCGCGAGGTCGGGCCGGACCAGCGGCGCGGTCTACTTCCACTACACCAGCAAAGAAGGAATCGCCGTCGCCGTCGTTGAGGACCGGTTCGCCACCTGGCCCGAGCTCGCAGCACGCTATGGAGACGAGACCGTAACGCCGCTCGAACGACTCGTCGCCCTCAGCTACGACATCGCCCACGCCCTCACCCAGGACCCCGTAGCGCGCGCCGGTGCCCGTCTGTGGACCGAGCGTACCGTCATCAAAGCCCCCATCCCCGACCCGTTCGCGCTCTGGACCGCCGCCACCACGCGCCTGCTCGCGCAGGCCCGGCTGGCAGGGCACGTCAACGGGGGTATACGCCCCGCCCGCGCGGCCCGCACCCTGGTGCCCGCCTTCTTCGGCCTGTGCACCCTCACCGAGGCACTCGAGGGCACGACCGCCCTCGACGACCGCCTGACCGACTGGTGGTACCTGACCCTCAGAGGGTTCGTCGGGGACTGTGACGTTCTTGCACGAGTGGAGGCTGGCTCACTCGCCGCCGGACGCCAGCCTCTGCCCTCGGTGACGCCTTATGACTAGACACCGGGCAGGGCCCCACCAGCCGAACTCATCATCGGCCGTGGGCAAGCCCGGCAGCTTTCCTGGCCGGCGCTCAGCCTTCGATGTGGTAGCGGCTCTGGGACACGGCGGCTTGACGGATCTTGGTGGTGAATTGGGGGGTCCGGGCGATCCGGTCGACGCCGCCGGCCTTGTTGCGGTGGAGGACGCTTTGACGACCCGATCGAGAGGGAAGCCGAGGTTGCGGTAGTGGCTGGCTCGGCGCTCGTAGTAGTAGCCGCCCGCCTGGCCGAGGCACCTCCGCCGCGGGCAGCAGGTCCGCCACGTCCGGCTTCACGTACCACTTCTTCGTCGTCTTCACGTTGGTGTGCCCGCCCACCTGACGAGCAGGTGGTCCGGCACCCCTTGTTGGCCAGGTACGTGAGGCAAGACGCCCGAGCATCGTACAGACGGACCCTGCGAAGGCCGTTTGCGTCCATTATCTTGCAGGCCCGCTGTGCCGGACCGACTGTGTCTGCAGGGCATCTTGTACGTCCTGCATCAGGACATCGCCTGGCAACTTCTGCCCCTGGAGCTGGGGTTCGGCTCCGGACAGAGGTGCTGGCGGCGCCTGGACCGCTGGCAGAAGGCCGGGGTCTTCAAAGGGTTGCACCGCCTTCTGCTCGCCAACAAAGCGCCCTGAGATCACTGCACCCGCCCAGGACACCCCGACGGCCGCGTCTCCTCGGTGACAGAAGACTCAGCTCGCCGATCCGCGCAAAGTATCCCTTCGGTGTTCGCCCGTCACCGGTCACGAGACGTGCGGGCCGCCAAGGTAGCGTCCGTCGGCGTCGAACGGCCAGGCGTTCGCCACGCACCCCTTCAGCCCCTTGATCTGCTGCATCATCGCCGGTGCGGGCCGACCCGTACCGGGACAGGTCTCGTGACCGTGCCCGATGCGGTGCCCGACCTCGCGGTTGATGATGAGCGCCCGGTACTCCTCGACCGGTCCGTCGAACTCCGGCGAACCGAGCAGCCAGCGCCGCAGATTCACCACCACGGTGCGGCCGACACTGCAATTGACCTCACCGTGCGTGTCCAGGCCGGCCGACCCGCACAGACAGTCCACCGTGTGGGGCGTGGCGATCTTGACGACGAAGTCGCGCGGCCCCGAGGCCACGAGCCGGAACGAGTCCACGCCGTCGCTGCCCCAGCCGCGCGGATCCCCCAGGATCCCGGCGATCTCCCGCGCCGCAGCGTCCGCCACGACGCCGCTGCCGTCCTCGACCTGCACCTGGTAGCGCCGCAGCCGCGCTCCCGTGCCGACCACCCGGCCTTCGGCGGCCGCGGTGACGAACGTGCCGGGACCGACCTCCGGCACCGCCGCCGCACCCCGCACGCCGTCCCCGGCAAGCGACGCCGCGTCGGGGGACCGCAGGCAACGGGCAAGGGCTCGCACGGCCTTGCTGTGCCGCCAGTGGCCGTACGCGCTTCCACAACTCAGCAGCACACCGCCGGCCACCACGCAGGCGAGCCACGTTCGCCCCATCCGGCTCCGGACGGTGCGCCCCTGACCGGACCCCCACCGCCGCACAGACCACACCCCCTCATGGTTCAGACCAATACGTCGACCTTAGCCGACCGTAAGCCCAGCCCAACGGGCCCGGCGCCCGCCGCCCCCGCGCGTCGCACCGGAGCCGATATGTCTGCCGAGTGCCCTGGAAGGTCAGCAACATGGGCGAAGGTACTGGCCGCGTTCGTACTCCTCGTACTCATGCCGCTGGTGATCTGGTTCCTGGCCAGTTTCCCGGGATCCGGCGCGTTTGCGTGGTGACGTCGGCAGTCCCGGCCCAGGACCATGGCCCGCGCCCCCGGCAGGTGCACCCACGCTTGCGTACATTCGCACCGCCGCGAGCGGTCCAGCGGAAGCCGGGCAGACCATACTTGACGCTGCGGGAGTGTCCCGCCGTGGCCTGGAACGAGAGGGTGGCAAGCCGGTGAGCAGCGACACCAAGGGGCTGAAGAAGGTCGATGTACGGCTCAAGTGGGATCCGAGTCCCTGGGACCGGCCGCCTCACCATCTCGACATCATTGCCACGACCTACGCCGCGGACGCACCGCACGGCCGCCCCGTCTACGTCGTCCAGTTCGACAAGCGATCGCCGGACGGGACCATCAACATGAGTCGGCACAGCCGGACCGGTCAGGGTTTCGGCTTCGTCGAGGAGATGACGTTCGAACTCGACCGTCTGTCGCCCTCCTTCGCCCGCGTGATCGTGGGAGTGGCGATCCACCAGGACAACGGACACAAGACCTTCGACGACGTCTCGAACACCGGGGTGGTCGTCGCCGAGGGGTACAGGGAACTTCTGACGGACGACTTCGAGCGGGTCGCCGGGGCCACCGCCGCCACGGTGGCGGAGTTCACCCGCAACGCCTCCGGCGCCTGGGAGTTCCGAGAGGCGGTCCGAGGCTTCGACAGTGACCCCGTCCTCTTCGCCACGGAGATGGGCAGCGCACCACGGCCCTGACCGCGCGACGGCACGTACTCGTACACCACCGAGAGCCTTGAGGAGCCCGAAGGGGCCGGTCACCGGAACATTCGGCCCCAAGTTGCACCAGCCGGACCGTCACAGCAGACCCGCCACAAAGCGGAGGCCCGTCACAGACCTGGAGCGAGTCAACACGGCACCCGGAACTGTCGAGCCACCGGTGGGGCCGAGTGACCGACGCCGCAACGCGGCATCAACGACACCGCGAAGTTCTCAGCAGTCGTCCGAGGTTGGGAGCACCGGTTCGGTGCTCGTGGCGTAGCGGTCGGCTTCTCCACGCTGCACCTCGGCGTCGCCTCGCCTCCAGCGGATGAGCACGAGGCTCTCCTTGTCGCAGCCGAGCACTTCGCCTTCTGCCCGGACAACATGTGGCAGGGCAACAGGCCGTACACACTGGCCGCATACGCCGAGCGGATCACTGGTGTCCACCACGGGACTTCTGGTGGGACTGATCCGCTGTCCGGAAGACGTTCGCCTGGGAAGTGGCCTTGAGAGTGCGGTGCTGGATTGTCAGGCGACGGACAGTCTGTGCCACCGGTGACTGCAGCCGCCGGAGCAGAAGCGCTCGCGACGCCGTCCATCGGCGATCGCGAGCACCGCGATCAGCAGCCGGAACGCCTTGCGGCGCTCGTCGAGAGGCGCGAGACCGGCGACCTTTCCCAATTGCTCGTCTATACGGCCTCGTGAGATCAGCACTGCGGGTGTATGAGTCAGGCGCAGCCCGGCACGACGGATGCTCTCTGGTGCGTCCTCCGTGACTGCGCGCGCCTGGACGCAGTGATGGCGCAGGAACAGCAGCACCTCGGACTGTTCTTCCTGGCCGAGGCCGTCGAACCATTCGATGCCCTCTGACATCGGGCGCAGCCCCTGCGCGAGCTCGTTGAGCAGGACATCGCGCTCTTTCACGACTGCCTCTTGTGGGATAGACGCCGCACCGCAGCGGTGTTCAGGATTCCGAGCAGCACCGCCAGATCGGCCGCGCCTTCTGCGTCGTCGGCCCAGCGGGTGGTCTGCAGTGGGGGGACCTGGTCGAGCAGGACGCCTTCGCGTGCCAGGACGTAGGCCAACGCCAGCATGGCCGCGCGGGCGTTGCCGTCCTCGAACGGATGGAAGAAGAGGATGTCGAGGTAGGTCCGGGCAGCGCGTGACGGGAGGGGCAGATCAGGTTGAGAGCGATCGGACAGACAGCGCTCGAACAGCGCCTGCGTATCCGGTGCAAGACCGTAGCGCTCCCGTCGGCCCTTCGCGAAGGCCGGCATCGTGCGGAAACCGACGAGGTCGTGGCCCAGCACAGCCCGCTGCCACTTCGCCATGAGGGCGAAGGTCAGCGGCCTGCCCTGCTCAGCGTCGGCGAAGGCCACTTCAAGGGCGGTCAGGACCCGCGCGGTTCCCTCACTGTCACGTCCGCCTCGCGTTGCCATGAAGAAATTCCGGAAGCAGTCGCGGGCCGGCGCTTTCGAGACGAGGCGTGCGCCGCGCCAGGGCGGCCAGGAGATCTCCGGCCGGATGAGCAGCCAGTCGGCAAGGCTGTCGTTCGGTTGGCCGGGCCCGGAACTCATCTGATGCCACCCACGCCTATGGCGAACCGCGAACTCACGGCGTCGACCACCGAAACGTCAGGTGCGATCCAACTGCCGAACCGGCCGCCGACCGCGTTCTTGACGATCTCCTCGGTCTGACCCTCATCGATGCCGTTGTAGGCGAGAAACCATCGGAGGACTTGCATGCAATGCCCGTACCAGCCGCTCTCGGCCTGGGTGCGATCAGCCACCACGGTGACCAGGCGCGTGCACGCCCGCTCCCAGTGCCAGAGGTCCGCCGAAGACACCGGCGTGCTGTCCGGTGGAGCCAGGACCGCGAACCGCTCCGTCAGGTCCTCAAGCCAGCCACGCCATTCCTGAAGAGCCTCGATGACCAGCGGGGCAGTCGCACCCGGGGTTGTCACGGAGTCGGATGAACAGCACCACACCTCGACGACGCCTCCGTCGACGTCACCCTCGCCGACCGACCAGTTCCATCCGCAGGCCCATCGGCCGTACCGGCCCGCCAGGAACTCGGTGACGGGATCCAGCGAACGCCGGCGATCCTCGCGAGCGACGTCGGCGTTGGGCAGTAAGGGCGCGACAAGGCTCGCCACCTTCTCCGCCGCATCGGCGTCCATCTCGAACGGATGCTGAGCCGGATCCACTTCCGCCCACGTCAGGGTACGTGCCCACAGTTCACTCACCGTCCCACTCTCTCTTGCGTGGCCGCCCCGACTCCACTCCATATCGAGTGGCCGGCTCATCGGCGGGAAACGATCTCCGGCTGACTGGGAAGCGATCTTCAACCGCCTCTGTCCCGTCTGGTCAGACGTACTCGTGAACAGCCCATGCGGGGAGGCCGCTTGAGGTTGAATCTGGGGACTTGGCCTGAACTGTGACGGCCCCTGATCGTCGGCAACGCCCGTGACGGGACACTTCGGTCAAAGATCTCGAGAGTCAGACCCCGAACGGGATGGCACTGCACAACCGTCCCATCGCCCCGGAGCACCAGCCTGCTCCGACCACAGCCGGATGACTTCGGCCGAACCAGCGCCCAACCCAACCTGGACGGGCTGAAGGTGGCGAGGAGTGCGGTCAGCGCCGCGTACCTGACCACCGGGTCGCTCCCGACACCCGATTCGGGCGTCGGGAAGAGCAGGCAGAGGGTCGTGAGTGCCCCCGCCGCCAGCGCCGCCGTCCCTGTCACCCGGCACCACCAGGTCGCACGCCGCGGCAGCGCCGTACGGTCGTCGTCGTTCATGGTTTCCCCCCAGGACAGCCCGGCCGGAGGCGCGGCACGGTGCCTTCCCCCGGCGAACTGCCTCTCGCCTGTGTTCGATCCGGCGACAGGGTACGCCCTGAATCCGCCGGCGAGTCGGCGGTGGCAGATGAGGGAGCAGGCGATGCTGGTGAAGGCCAGGAAGTGGTCGGCCTTGCGTTCGTAGCGGTGGTGGAGTCGTCGGCCGCCGGCGAGCCAGGACATGGTGCGTCCGATGGTCCAGCGGTGGCGGCCGCGTGGCTGTGAGGTCTCGATGCCTTTGCGCGCGACGCGGTGCCGGATTCCGCGTCGGGACAGTCATCGCCGCGGGTGGCCCCGTCGGTTGTCGGAGCGCATCAAGACCGGTTGTGGTGAGGCGAAGTCAGGTAGTGCTGTCGCAGCAGTTCCCTGCCGTAGTCGTTGCCGTTGGGAGTGCGGATGACCGAATGGACGTGGAGCTGGGTGGGGTCGCCGCCCTGGGTCGCACCATAGGCGCCGGTGAGCGGGCCGGGTCCCTGGCAGTCGACCTCGACCCAGACGACGGGGCTGTGCACACGGACGTAGAAGGCCGAATCGTCGGCGATACCGCCGGCCCAGGTGACATACGTGTCGGCGAGGTGCCGGGAGACCTCCGCCATCTTGGTCCTGGCAACGTCGGCCTTGGCACGGCTGACGAACACCTCGACCACGGCGAGGAGTTTCTTCTTCTGGGCGGCACTGAGCCCGTCCCCGCTCAGGCCCTCGTACGCCTGTACCGCGTTGTCGGAGAACGTTCCGGCTTTCATCGACTCGTTCGACTTGGTCGAGGACGGACGCCCACCCGTCGATCGCCGCCTTCGGTGGCATGTTCCTTCTGATGATCTTCCTCGACTTCATCTTCGAGGACCGGGACATCAAGTGGCTGGCCTGGCTGGAGCGTCCGCTGGCCAAGCTCGGCAAGGTCGACATGCTGTCGGTCTGCATCGCCCTGGTCGTGCTGCTCGTCTCCGCGATCACCTTCGGCGCCCACGCCCACCAGCACGGCGGCGCCCATGCCGACAAGGCGGAGACGGTCCTGCTCGCGGGCATCGCGGGCCTGATCACCTACATGATCGTCGGTGGTCTCTCCGGCTACTTCGAGGACAAACTCGAAGAGGAGGAGGAACGGGAGCACGAGGAGGAAGAGGAAGCCGCGCGCACCGGCAAGCCCAAGTCGGCCGTCAGGCTGGCGGGCAAGGCCGCGTTCTTCATGTTCCTCTACCTGGAGGTCCTGGACGCCTCCTTCTCCTTCGACGGCGTCATCGGCGCCTTCGCCATCACCAACGACATCGTCCTGATGGCCCTCGGCCTGGGCATCGGCGCCATGTACGTCCGGTCGCTCACGGTCTACCTGGTCCGCCAGGGCACCCTCGACGACTACGTCTACCTGGAGCACGGCGCCCACTACGCCATCGTCGCCCTCGCCGTGATCCTGCTGGTCACCATCCAGTACGAGATCCACGAGATCATCACCGGCCTCGTCGGCGTCGCCCTGATCGGCTGGTCCTTCTTCTCCTCGGTGCGCCGCAACCGCGCACTGGCGGCGGCAGAGGGTGAGAGCAAAGCGAACGAGACCGAAGCGGTTCTCACCTCATAAGCGCCATTGCGGCGCCCAGCTCTGGTGGCCGACCGGTGAGGAGACGATGCGGCTGGGTCCACACGAGGGCCCAGCCGCCGGGTCGTTCATGGCATCGAGGCTCAGACCGGATCGGTGGCGTGACGCCGCCCCGGCCGGGTGACGCTGTTCAACCTGGAGAACGCCCTCGCCCTGGCGCGGCGCGCTGTGGCCGCCGTCCCACAGAGTGATCCTGAGTACCTTCACGGGCTCACCGCCCTGGTTGGCGTCCCGTCCGTGCACAGGCAAAGGCAATTCCACCCGCAGCACGCCGACATCGACGAGGGCCGGCACAGACTGCTGACCGCGTCGGCGCGCCGACGCGGCAGTCGCCTGTCCGATCTTCTCGGTTCCCTGCAGCGCGGCCTCTCCGACAACCGCGACGACATCGCGCTGATCGCGTTCAGAGCCGATCCACCAGGCTGAGAAGCCGAACTCCGCCGGTCGGTTCCATGCAGGGGATCCGATGGGCAGTTTGTCGGTGAGATATCATGTACGGGGGGTAAAAACAGGCACACGGTCTGTTGGTTCTCAGCCCGGGAGAGTCCAGCCGATGGCGAGGCAGCTACGCGCCGAACGGACCCGCGCGACGATTGTCCGTGCGGCGGCCGACCTGTTCGACCGCCACGGCTACGAGTCGACCAGTCTGAGCGAGATCGTCGCCCACGCCGGGGTCACCAAGGGCGCCCTGTACTTCCACTTCGCGGCGAAGGAAGACCTCGCGCACGCCATCATGGAGATGCAGTCCCGCACCTTTCGCCGGCTGGCGAACGACCTGGACGGGCGGGGCTACTCCTCGCTGGAGGCGCTGATGCGCCTCACGTTCGGCATGGCCCGGGTCTACGAGGAAGGGCCGGTTCTGCGGGCCGGAACGCGGCTGGCCACCGCGGGCGTACCGGTACGGCCGCCCCTGCCGCACCCCTTCACCGACTGGCGGGAGATCGCCACCTCCCGGCTGCTGGACGCGGTGCGGCAGTCCGACGTGCACCAGGACATCGACGTCGACTCCGTCGCCCACACCCTCGTCTCGTCCGTCGTCGGCACTTGCGTCGTGGGCGGCACCCTCGAACCGGCGGGACGTCAGCCCCGCCGCCTGGCCGAGATGTGGTACATCCTGATCCGGGGCATGGTCCCGGTGACCCGGCGCGCCCGCTACGTCACCCTCGCGGCCCGCCTGGAACAGGAGACGGGCACGACCTGACGGTGTGGTCCTCCGGGCCGCCTCGGCCGGTCCGGGTGCTCCGCTCGTCTACAGCTGGGCCGAGGCGAAGCCGGTCAGCAGGACGGCGGTGCCGCCGATCTCACCGATGATCAGGGTTTCGCGTACACCACGCAGGCT
Organism: Streptomyces violaceoruber; assembly: GCF_033406955.1. Taxonomy (NCBI): domain Bacteria; kingdom Bacillati; phylum Actinomycetota; class Actinomycetes; order Kitasatosporales; family Streptomycetaceae; genus Streptomyces; species Streptomyces violaceoruber. Next base: position 1,515,797 of record NZ_CP137734.1, read on the forward strand.
GGTTTTCCGGTCGCGCATCTGGTTGTCGGTCCGGCCCTCGATTCCGAGCCGCACATAGTTCGCGATCGTCACGACGAACATGCCGACGACTGCTGCCGCGGCGATGATGTTCACCGCGGACGGCCAGCCGGAGAACTGGACGAGCGGTGCCACGACGGCCGATGTCGCGAAGCTGTACAGCAGTGCGGAGTTGTGGGCGACGTTGACGTATCGGTGTGCCGTTCCGTCCGGGGACGACATCGACTGCTGCCATTTCCACACCCCGAGGAACAGTGCTGCCAGGAAGATCACGCCGGCAGCGAACAGGACCCAGGCGGTTTCCTGGCGGATCATGAGGTACCTCCGAGTGATGCGGGAAGCCGCCCGCCTGTTGAGGGCGGGCCGCTTCCCGCGGGTAGTGACGTTGGGTTGTCCCGGGGCTGCCCAGCACGGTGCGCAGCCCCTTCCCGCGGCCGCGCAGGCGGGTTCGGTCCGCTAGGCGGGCAGCGGGGCGCGGCAATTCGTCGCGCGCGTCACCTCGTGAGCCAGTTGAGGAACTGGCTCCAACGGCCGGTGCCCGCGGCCTTGCGCGCGGTACCGGACTGTTCGGCACGCTCGCCCGCGGGTGCCTGAGCCGGGGCAGGCGTCCGGTCGGGGGCCGGGAGCGGGGTGAAGCGGGCCGGGAGCGCGGTGAGGCCGCGGGTGAAGGGCCCGGGGCGCCACGTCAGGCTGTCCTCGGGCACGGCGGCCGCGATGTCGGGGATCCGGTTGAGGAGGTTCTCGACGGCGGCCATGGTGATCTGGCGGGCGGGGTCCTTCGAGGGGCAGGCGTGCGGGCCCGCGCTCCAGGCCAGGTGGGAACGGTTGCTGCCGGACTGCCGGGCGGCGGCCAGGCTCGGGCTGTTGTTCGCGGCGGCGAAACTCACCATGATCAGCTCGCCCGCCTCGAACTTCTGCCCGGCGAACTCCACGTCAGCGGCGGGATAGTGGGGCGCGAGATTGGGCACCGGAGGGTTCTCCCACAGGGTGTCCTCCATCGCCTCGTCGATCAGTCCGCCCTGGCGGGCGTACTCGTCGTGGATGAGGATGCGGTGCAGGGTGTTGCCGATCAGGTTGCGCAGCGGATCGGCACCCGCGCCCAGGATCAGTGAGAGCTGATAGACCATCTCCTCGTCGGTCATCCTGGTCTCGTGCTGCATCAGCCACGAGGTCACGTCCTCGCCGGGGCGGCTGCGCTTGAGAGCCACCAGCTCACCGACCGCACCGAAGAGGACCTCGGCGGCCCGTTCCGCGTTGACGCCGTCGAACATGCCGGAAATGCCGAACAGGATGCGGTCGCCGATGTCGGCGGGGCAGCCGAAGAGTTCGTTGAAGACGAACAGCGGGAGCTGCTTGGCGTAGTCGGCCATCAGGTCGGCGGAGCCGCGGGAACCGAACTGGGAGATCAGGTAGTCCGAGATCTGTTCGGTGCTGCGAGCCAGCCGGGCGGTGTCGATGCGGGCCATGGCGTCGGTGATCGCCTGGCGCAGCCGCAGGTGTTCGGCGCCGTCGCTGAACATGGCGTTGGGGCGGTAGGCGAGCAGCGGGACGACGGGGCTGTCCGCCGGGATCAGGCCCTCGTTGAAGGCCTTCCAGCGGCGCGCGTCCTTTCGGAAGGTGCCGTTGTCCTGGAGCAGGCGCAGTGCTGTCGCGTAGTCGGTGACGAGGGAGGCGTCGACACCCGGGGCGAGTTCGACGGGTGCGGAGGGGCCGTATGACCGTGCGTAGTCGTAGTAGGCGTGCGGGTCGGCCGCGAAGTCCGGCCCGTACAGCGGTATCCGCGCGTCGGCGTGGGCGGGGCATCCGGGCGGGGGCACCGCGGGGGTGGTGGCGTCCATGAGTGCTGTTCTTGCTCCTGGGGCGCGGTCCCGGAGGACCGGGGGTGGGATACGGGGCAACGACGTTGCTTCGAAGGCAGGTTACGTCGTGCGGCCGACCGTGCAGAGCACATGGGGTGTGTGGTCACTTCCTCAGCCGGGCCGGGAACTGGTACCACTTCCCTGATACCCGTCGCCGGCCGCTGCGACCGGCAGGCGTGCGGGCCGGCGTTCCAGGCGAGCGAGGCCCGGTTGCCCGTGTAGTGGCCCTCCGTCCGGTGGTCGTAGTACGCCTGCGGATCGGCCGCGAAGTCCGGGCCGTACAGCGGCACCTGGCACCGGAGTCGTGAGCAGGGCGCCCCGGAGGTGGCACGGGCGCGGAATGGACATCCATGTCGTCGTTCCTCATTCTGGCGCGGGTCCAACAGCCACAGGCGTAGTCGCACAGGGCGCAGTTGACTAACGGGGACCAAACCGTAGTCTCAACTCTCAGGGGTCTCATGGCTGTTGGGGCCAGCAGCGGGAGGACGGCGGTGGTGGCGGGGGCGCTCCTCGGTCATCCGCCTGCCGACCCGGGCGGCGGTCTCGCGCAGCCAGATGTGGGCCGCGTCGTGGGTGTGGACCGGGTGCCACCACAACGCCTCGCTCAGCGGCACCGCCTCGTAGGGCGGCTCCACCGCGCGTACGGCGGCGAGCGGGGCGAGGAGCCGGGCGAGGCGGGCCTGGATCAGGGCGATGCGCCGGGTGCCGTCGACCAGCAGCGGCATGATCTGGAAGCTGTCGACGGAGACCTCGACGCGGGGCTCGATGCCCAGCATGCCGAGCTGGCGGACGGCCGGGGCGTCGTAGGTGCGCTGGTAGGTGACCCAGGGCAGCCGGGCCAGGTCTTCCCGGGTCAGCCGGTCGCCGACACTCGGGTGGTCGTCGGCGACGAGGAAGACCCAACGGTCCTGGTAGAGGTCGGTGGCGGGGAAACCGCTGATGACGCCGTGCGGCATGAACAGGCCGTCGGTGGTGCTCAGCAGGGCGTCCGTGGCGTCCACCACGCTGGTCGGCGTCTGGGCGAAGCGCAGCCGGATGCCCGGAGCCTCCTGGTGCACGACCCGGGCGAGTTCGGCGCCGAAGACGGCGACCGCGTAGTCGGACGCCACGAGTTTGAACTCACGGCTCTCCCTGGCCGGGTCGAAGTCCGCCTGGCTGGCGAACAGCCGTTCCAGCAGGTCGTAGGCGGTGGACGCGCGGTCGAGGAGGACCTGTCCGAGGGCGGTGAGTTCGTAGTGGCCGCCCACCCGGGCCAGGAGGTCGTCGTCGAAGTGCCGGCGCAGGCGGGCGAGCGCCGCGCTCATCGCCGGCTGGCTGAGGCCGACGCGCTGCCCGGCACGGGTCACGTTGCGCTCCTCCAGCAGGGCGCGCAGGGGGACGACGAGGTTGAGGTCCAGGCGACCGAGATTCACGGCGATCTTCCTTGCTGTCCGGCGACGACCTGCGAGAATTCGTCGTATGGATGGCTGCCATCCATAGAATCGATTTCCCTGATCGCGAGTGGCGGGTCCAGATTAGTGCCACCGCAATCAGGAGGACATGTCCGTGAAACCTGAAGCCGCGTCCGCCCTCTTCGCCGGACCCTTCGCCCTGGCCACCCTTTCCGCTCCCGAGGGTGCTGCCTTCCCCGCTCTCGTCACTCCCGACGCCCGGGTGACCGACCTGCGGTCCGCCTTCGAGGACACCGGCCTCAGCATGCGCGGGCTCCTCGACGACTGGGACGCGGTGGCGCCGCGGCTGGCCGCACTGGCCGTCGACGACGCCGCCGCGCGCAGGCCACTGGCGGAGTTCCGCGTGCACGCGCCGGTGGAGCCGCGCCAGGTGTTCCAGTCGGGAGCCAACTACCGGCAGCACGTCATCGACCTGCACGTCGCGCACCGGGCCCCGGACGACGACCGGCCGGAGGAGGAGCGGCGCGCGGAGGCCGCCGAGATCATGGACCGGCGGGCCGCCGAGGACCTGCCGTACGTGTTCATCGGCCTGCCGAGCGCGGTGACCGGCCCCTACGACGACGTCGTACTCCCGGCCTGGGCCGAGAAGCCCGACTGGGAGCTGGAGCTGGCGGCGGTGATCGGCCGCCCGACCCACCGGGTGTCCGTCGAGGAAGCCCTGGACCACGTCGCGGGCTACACGATCGCCAACGACCTGACCGACCGTGCCACGGTCTTCCGCCGGGACATGCCGCAGATCGGCACCGACTGGCTGCGCAGCAAGAACGCCCCCGGATTCACGCCGCTCGGCCCCTGGATCGTGCCCACCGCCTCGGTCGGGGACCCGGGCGACCTGCGTCTGACGCTGAAGCTCAACGGCGAGACCATGCAGGACGAGTCGACCAAGGACATGATCTTCAACGTGGCGCGGATGGTCTCCTACGCCTCGCAGACCGCCCGGCTGCTCCCCGGCGACCTGGTGCTCACCGGCAGCCCGGCCGGCAACGGCATGCACTGGGGCCGGCTGCTGCGCGACGGCGACGTCATGGACGCCTCGATCACCGGGCTCGGTGCCCAGCGCACCCGCTGTGTGGCGGAGGCGGCCCGATGACACTGGACCGCACCGACCCCGAGGGGGCCATAGCGCGCGCCGCGAAGGCGTACTCCAACTGGGGCCGCTGGGGCGAGGACGACGTGCTCGGCACGCTGAACTTCCTCGACGGGGCCAAACGCAGCGAGGGTGCCGCACTGGTCCGGCGGGGCGTCAGCTTCTCCCTCTCCCAGCGCTTCGACATGAACGGCCCGCAGAAGGGCTGGCGCCGCCGCACCAACCCGGTGCACACCATGCTGGACACCGGCACCGACGCCGCCCTCGGAAACCAGGGCTTCCCGCACGGCATCGGCGGTGCCGACGACGTCATAGCGATGCCGTTGCAGTGCTCCACGCAGTGGGACGGGCTCGGCCACATCTTCGACCACGGCAAGGCGTGGAACGGCCGCCCCGCCGAGCAGGTCGTCACCTCCGACGGCGATCTGGTCACCGGCATCGAGCACATGGCCCCGCACGTGGCCGGACGGGGGGTGCTCCTGGACGTCGGCCGGGTCGTCGGCGAGGACGGTGAGCTGCCGGACGGGTTCGCGATCACCGAGGAGCACCTGGCCGCGACCGCCGGGGCGCACGGTGTCCGGGTGGGCCGCGGCGACATCGTCCTCGTCCGCACCGGCCGGCTCGCCCGGGCGCGCCGCGAGGGCTGGGGCGACTACGCGGGCGGGCCCGCCCCCGGCCTGTCGTTCACCACGGCCGGCTGGCTGCACGGCACCGAGGTCGCCGCGATCGCCACCGACACCTGGGGCTTCGAGGTCCGCCCCAACGAGTTCGAGCACGCCTTCCAGCCGCTGCACCAGGTCGCCATCCCCCACATCGGCCTGCTGATCGGCGAGATGTGGGACCTGGACGCCCTCGCCGTGGACTGCGCGGAGGACGGCGAGTACGGCTTCTGGCTCACCGCCGCGCCCCTGCCCATCACCGGCGCGGTCGGCTCACCCGTCAACCCGATCGCGGTCAAGTAGACCGAGGAACAAGGGAGTTCTTCATGATCCAGCCCCGCACGGTCCTCGTCGTCGGTGGCGGCGCGGCCGGCAACGCCGTGACGATCCTGCTGCGCCGCGCCGGTCTCACCGTGGACCTGGTCGAGGCCAAGGACGACTGGAACGCCACCGCCGGCTCCGGCATCACCCTCCAGGGCAACGCCCTGCGCGTGCTGCGCGAACTCGGCGTCTGGGAGCAGGTGGAGGCGTCCGGATTCGGTTTCGGCTCGGTCGGCATCACCACCCCCGACGGCACCGTCCTGCACGTCCAGGACGACCTGCGCACCGGCGGCGACGACCTGCCCGCCACCGTCGGCATGCAGCGGCCGCGGCTCCAGCAGATCCTCATCGAGGCGGTGCGGGCGAGCGGGGCGTCGGTCCGGCTGGGCACCACGGCCGAGATCCTGGACCAGGACTCCGACGGTGTGCACGTCCGGCTCTCCGACGGCTCCGAGCACCGTTACGACCTGGTGGTCGCCGCCGACGGCCTCGGTTCCGCCACCCGGGCCGCGATCGGCATCACCGACAAGCCCGAACCGACCGGCATGGCCATCTGGCGCATCGCCGCACCGCGTCCCGCCGGCCTGACCCGCACCGACCTCGCCTACGGCGGCCCGGCCCACATCGCCGGCTACTGCCCGACCGGCGAGACCACCCTGTACGCGTACGTCGTCGAGGCCAACCGGGACCGCGCCGGGATACCGCCCGCGTCGTACGCGGACGAGATGCGCGGCCTGACCCGGCACTACGGCGGCTTCTGGCCGGACATCACCGAGCACATCACCGACCCGGCGAAGGTCAACTACACCTGGTTCGACCGGCTGCTGGTCGAGGGCTCCTGGCACCGCGGCCGAGTGGTGCTCGTCGGTGACGCCGCCCACTGCTGCCCGCCCACCCTCGCCCAGGGCGCCGCGCTGTCCCTGGAGGACGCCTGGGTTCTCGTCCAGATGCTGACCGGGTCCGACGTGTGGGACGACGCCCTGTTCCAGGCGTACTACGAGCGGCGGATCGCCCGGGTCCGGCCGGTCGTGGCGGCGTCGGTGCAGATCGGGCAGTGGCAGCTCGACGGCGTCCGCGACGCCGACCTGCCCGGCCTGATGGGCCGCACCATGACCATGCTCCGGGAGCTGCCGTGACCGCCGTGCCCACTCCAGCCGTGCCCACTCCAGCCGCAAACGCTCCAGCCGTGCACACGCCCACCGTGGACGTGCACGCCCACGTCCTGCTGCCCGAGGTCGAAGCGCTCGTGGCCGGTCTGCCCGGCCACGCCGGGGCCCGGGAGCTGGACGCCCGGCGCAACGGTCCCGCCGCACTCGCGGTCAACGGACCCATGGTGCGCGACCGCGTCCCCCGGATGACCGATGTCGCCCTGCGCCTGGCCTCGATGGACGCCCAGGGCGTGGACGTGCAGCTGGTCAGCCCCTCCCCCTCGCACTACCACTACTGGACCGACGAGGACACCGCCGAGAAGCTGTACCGGCTCGCCAACGAGGCCGTGGCCGCGCACTGTTCGGCCGCCCCCGAGCGGCTGCGCGGTCTCGGCCTGGTCCCCCTCCAGCACCCCGAGCAGGCGGTCCGGGCCCTGGACCACGCCCTGGAGCAGGGCCTGGCCGGGGTGGAGATCTCCAGCCACGCCCCCGACCGGGAGCTGTCCGACCCCGCCTACGCGTCCTTCTGGACCCGGGCCGGGGAAACCGGCGCGATCATCTTCCTGCACCCCTTCGGATGCACCCTCGACGAGCGGCTGGACCAGTGGTACCTGTCCAACACCGTCGGCCAGCCCACCGAGAACGCCGTCGCCCTCTCCCACCTGATCTTCTCCGGTGTCCTCGACCGCCACCCGCGCCTGCGGCTGATCGCGGCGCACGGCGGCGGCTACCTGCCCACCCACATCGGCCGCTCCGACCACGCATGGTCGGCCCGCTCCGACGCGGGCGCCGGCTGCGCGCACCCGCCCAGCAGCTACCTGAAGCGCCTGTACTTCGACTCCCTGGTCCACGACCGGCACGTGCTGCGGGAGCTGATCCGGGCGGCCGGTGCGGACCGGGTGCTCCTCGGCTCCGACTTCCCCTTCGACATGGGCACCGAGGACCCGGTCGGCGCCCTGCGCGCAGCCCGCCTCACCGACTCCGACTTCCACGCCGTACGAGGCGGAAACGCCGCCGCCCTCCTCCGGAAGGACTGACCGCCATGCGCCTGCTCACCCACCTGCGGCACGTCGACCTCGCCGTGCCGGACTACGACAAGCAGCTCGACTTCTACTCCGGCGTCTGGGGCCTGACCAAGGTCGCCGAGGACTCCGGCATCTCCTTCCTGGCCGCCGAGGGCTCCCCCGAGCAGTACGTCGTACGGCTGCGCAAGGCCGAGGAGAAGCGCCTCGACCTCGTCTCCTACGGCGCCGCGAGCGCGGCGGACGTCGACACCCTCGCCGAGCGGCTGCTCGCGGGCGGCGTCCAGTTGATCTCCCGGCCGGGCACGGTGGACACGCCCGGCGGCGGCTACGGCTTCCGCTTCTTCGACGTCGACGGCCGCACCATCGAGGTCTCCGCCGACGTCGAGGTGCGGCAGCACCGCAGGATCGAGGAGAAGGAGTCCATCCCGGTCAAGCTCTCCCACGTCGTCCTCAACTCCCCCGACCTCAACCGCACCCGCGAGTGGTACGAGCGCCACCTCGGCTTCGCCCTGTCCGACACGCTCAGCTCGCCGCACATGGGCGAGGTCATGCACTTCATGCGGATCAGCAACCAGCACCACTCGATGGCCCTCGCGAAGGGCCCGCACACCGCCCTGCACCACATCTCCTTCGAGATGCGCGGCCTCGACGAGTACATGCGCGGCTCGGGCCGGGTCATGCGGGCGGGCTTCAGGAAGATCTGGGGTCCTGGCCGGCACCTGGCCGGGGACAACACGTTCACGTACTTCCTCGACCCGCACGGCAACACCGTCGAGTACACCACCGAGCTGGAGAACCTGGACGAGGACACCTGGCACCCGCACGTCTACGACTTCTCCCGGCCCGAGGTCACCGACCAGTGGGGCACCGCCAACCCCATGAACGAACTGGTCGCCAAGGAGTCGTTCAACGACCCCGACCGCGGTGTGTTCGTCGCCCCGCCGGTCTGATCCGCGTCCACCTCGACCGACCACCCCCGCACAACAGGAGCCGGACCATGCGTTTCGCCGCCTACGAACACCGCCACCGTCACCGCGTGGCCGTCGTGGAGGAGGACGGCTCCCTCCGCCCGCTGCCCGGCGTCACCTCACTCACCGACCTGCTCGCGCGGGCCGACGGACTGCCCGGCCTGCTCGCCGCCGGCCGGGCCGCCCTCGGCGTCCCGCGCGGCCCCCACGTGTCCCAGGTGCGGCTGCTGGCCCCGCTGCGGCCCGCGTCGGTACGGGACTTCGTCACGTTCGAGGAGCACGTCGAGGGCGTACGCCGCTCGGTCGACGGCGTCGCCGGGGTCCCCGAGCAGTGGTACGCGGCGCCGACCTTCTACTTCACCAACCCGCACGCGATCCACGGCCACCGGGACGACATCCCGGTACCGCCCGGTTCGGCCGTGCTGGACTTCGAGTTGGAGGTCGGCGCGGTGATCGGGCGGGAGGGCCGCGACCTCACCCCCGAGCAGGCCCGCGACCACATCGTCGGCTACACCGTGTTCAACGACTGGTCCGCACGCGACCTCCAGGGCGCGGAGATGACGGTGGGCCTCGGTCCCTGCAAGGGCAAGGACGGCGCCACCACCCTCGGCCCGTACCTCGTCACCGCCGACGAGCTGGAGCCGTACCGGGACGCCGACGGGTTCCTGCGCCTGGCCCTGACCGCCGAGGTCAACGGTGAGAGGGTCGGCGAGGACCTGCTGTCCAACATGAGCTGGACCTTCGAGGAGATGACCGCCTACGCCTCCCGCGGCACCCGCGTCGTCCCCGGCGACGTCCTCGGCTCGGGCACCTGCGGCAACGGCGGCTGTCTGGCCGAACTGTGGGGCCGGCGCGGAAAGCAGGACCCGCCGCCGCTGCGGGCGGGCGACACCGTCGCCCTGACCGTGCAGGGCATCGGCACCCTGACGAACACCGTCGTTCCCGGCCCGGACCCCGTACCGCTGCCGGCCGGCCGACGGCGCAGCCGGGAGCGGCCGTGAGCGCCTGACCGCACACGGGCGGGGTGGAGTCCGTCTCCGGCACCCGCACTTGCCGCCCGCGCCCTCCGTCACACGGTCCGTTCGGGAAGCGTGGGGAGTACCTTCTCCGCGATGCCGAGGAGGACCCTGTCCTCCGGAAGGGCGCCGGACGTGCTCCACACGGTGATCTCGTAGTAGCCGCCCGGGTCCTTGCCGTCGAGGGCCACGGACAGGGTTCGGGCCAGGGGGCCCTGCTCCACCGGTCCGCCGGACCCGCCGCTCCCCAGGTTGATCTCGGCGCGCCGCCCCCACACGGCACGCCGGCTGTGCGGGTTCATGGGCCTGCCCTCCGACGGCAGCGCCTCGGCCTTGCGCCGGGCCGGGCGGGCGTTCCCCTTCGTACGCCTGGAGTCGGATCCGCCTCGGCCTTTTGTCTAGACCTATTTTGTCTAGACCTCTTGTCCTGCCCAGATCGGCGGGCTACGTTTCCCGCTGTTCGGAGTTCTCCACGTTTCCTTCAATTCCCCTGATGGGCAAGGCTGGAAGGAGCATGTCCGCATGCAGGACCGGAGTCTGTCCAGACGAACCGTCATCGCCTCCGCGACCGTCGTCGCCGCGAGCGCGACGGGCGTCGTAGGTGCCGTGGCCACCCCCGCGGCCGCGCACGGGCGCGACCGGCGCGACCGGCGCCTCAAGAAGATCATCTCCCGGATGAGCATCGAGGCGAAGATCGGCCAGCTGTTCGTCCCGTACTTCTACGGAACGTCCGCGACCTCCCCCAGCCAGTTCGACCAGGACCGCAACCTCGGGGAACTCGGCGTCCGCACCGTGGCCGAGCTCATCGCCAAGTACCACATCGGCGGAGTCATCTACTTCCACGGCTGGGCGAACAACATCCAGGACCCCCACCAGATCGCGGACCTGTCGAACGGTGTGCAGCGGGCCTCGCTCGCCCTGCCCACGCCCATTCCGTCCCTGATCTCCATCGACCAGGAGCACGGGGTCAACGTCCGCATCGGCAGCGGCGCCACCCAGCTGCCGGGCGCGATGGCGCTCGGCGCGGGCCGCTCGCTCTCCGACGCGCGCACCGCCGGGCGGATATCGGGCACCGAACTCGCGGCCATGGGCATCCATCAGAATTTCGCCCCGGTCGCCGACGTCAACGTCAATCCGGCCAACCCCATCATCAACGTCCGCTCCTTCGGCGCCGACGCCCGCGAGGTCGGCCGCATGGTGGCGGCCCAGGTGACGGGGTACCAGCAGGTCGGCGTCGTGGCCTGCGCCAAGCACTTCCCGGGCCACGGGGACACCGGTCAGGACAGCCACACCGGTCTGCCGGTGATCACCCACACCCGCGAGGAGTGGGAGCGCGTCGACGCCCCGCCCTTCAGGGCCGCGATCGCAGCCGGTGTCGACTCGATCATGACCGCGCACCTCCAGGTCCCCGCGCTCGACCCCAGCAACGACCCGGCCACCCTGTCGCCCGCGATCCTCCAGGGCGTGCTGCGCGACGAACTCGGATTCGACGGCGTGATCGTCACCGACGCCCTCAACATGCAAGGCGTCCGTACGAAGTACGGCGACGACCGCGTGCCCGTCCTCGCCCTCAAGGCCGGTGCGGACCAACTGCTGTTCCCGCCGGACATCGACGTCGCCTACCACGGGGTCCTGACCGCCGTCCGCGCCGGCGAGATCACCGAGGAGCGGCTCGACGAGTCGGTCCTGCGCATCCTGCGCGTCAAGGACAAGGCCGGCCTGTTCGACGGGAGCCCCTACGCCTCCCGCAAGGAGGTCGACCGGGTCGTCGGCGCCCGCGGGCACCGGCTCGCCGCCGCGCGGATCGCCGAACGCACCACCACCCTGCTGGTCAACGAGGACGAGGCGCTCCCGCTGCGCCGTCGGCAGCGGAGGCTGCTCGTGGTCGGCGCCAGCCCGGCCTTCCCGACCGACGACACCCGCACCACGGTGCCCGAGCTGGCCGCGGCCTTCGACGAACTGGGCTACCGCACCTCCCATCTCGCCACCGGCCGGGCGCCCGACGCGGCGAAGATCGACGAGGCGGTGGCCGCGGCGCGGGGACGGGACGCGGTGGTGGTCACCACCGACAACGTCAACGCCACCAGCGCCCAGCGCACCCTGGTGTCCCGGTTGCTCGCGACGGGAGTGCCGGTCGTCCACCTCGCGGTCCGCAACCCCTACGACATCGCCCACCTCGGCGACGTCCGGGCCTCGCTGGCCTCCTACTGCTGGACCGAGGTCGAACTGCGCGCCGCGGCCCGGGTGATCGCCGGCCGGGTCGAGCCGCGCGGCAAGCTGCCCGTGCCCGTCCAGCGGGCCGACGACCCGGCCGAGGTCCTCTTCCGCGCCGGGCACGGGCTGTCGTACGACGGCCACTGGGGGCGCTGACGGCCGTTGCCCGTCCCCTGACTGATGCGACAGTCAGGGTCTCAACGGGCTACTGGTTCAGCGGTTTCCCCTTCGGACATGTTGAGTTTTCCGCAACACATGTCTAAGGTCGTGGCCCGTGGAAACCGACGACGTCCCCGGCGGCGCACCGAACGCCGACACCGCCGCCCGCGTCCGCGAGGTCATCGCGGCCGCGGGTGTCAGTCAGCGCGAGTTCGCGCGCCGCGTCGTCATGGATCCGTCCAAGCTGTCGCGTTCGCTGAGCGGCACCCGCCGCTTCACGGTCGCGGAGCTGGCACGGATCGCCGACGAGGGGCGGATCGACGCGGGCCGGCTGCTCGGCACCCGGTCCCGCGAGAAGGCCACGCCACCGGCGACCCATGTCGAGGGCGGGCGACCGCTGCAGATCGTCCGCGAGACGGTCCGGCTGATCGCGGAGCACGGATTCCACGCGGTGCGGGTCGCCGACATCGCCCGCGCCTGCGCCACCAGCAGTGCCGCGATCCACTACCACTTCCCGGGGCGCGCCGAGCTCCTGGAGGCGGCCGTGCGCTGGTGCATGGACGAGGACACCGCGCGCCGTGCCGCCCGTCTCGCCGAGGCGGACGACGCGGCGGCGGAGCTGTCCCAGCTCATCGCGTTGCAGACGCCGCGCACCGCGCAGCAGCGCCGCCAGTGGGCGGTGTGGCTCGACCTGTGGGCCGAGGCCGCTCGCTCCACGACGGTGGGCCGTCTGCATTCCGAGTACTACCGGCAGTGGCGCGAGACCGTCGCCGACGTCGTACGCCGCGGTGTCGGACAGGGCGTCTTCCGCGCCGGGCTCGACCCGCAGGCGGCGGCACTGACGCTGACCGCTCTGATCGACGGCCTGGCGACGCACGTCCTGTCGGTGGACGGAACGGCGTCCGCCGGTGCCGCGGACGCGATGCACACGGCGCTGACCACCCACGTCAACGACACCATCCTGGCTCCGTAGCGCCCGAGCCGCGGAAGCCCCTGCCCCTGCCCCTGCCCCTGCCCCTGCCCCTGCCCGCACCCTGCCCCGGCACCGCCGGAGTGGGAAGACCTCGGGAGGCCCCCGCATGCCCATGACCGAGAACGTCATCATCACCTGCGCGCTCACGGGCGCCGGCGACACCGTCCGCAAGAGCCCCCACGTCCCCGTCACCCCGGAACAGATAGCCAGGAACGCCGTCGAGGCGGCCGCCGCCGGAGCGGCCGTCGTCCACATCCATGTACGCGACCCGGAGACCGGCGACCCCTCCCGCGACCCGAAGCTGTACCGGGAGGTCGTCGAGCGCGTCAAGGAGACGGGCACCGACGTCGTCATCAACCTCACCGCCGGCATGGGCGGCGATCTGGTCATCGACCCGGACGATCCACTCACCCACCTGCCCGGCACCGACCTCGTCGGCGGCCTGGAGCGCCTTCCGCACGTCGAGGACCTGCTTCCCGACATCTGTACGCTGGACTGCGGCTCGCTCAACTTCGGCGACGGCTCGAACCTCTACGTCTCCACTCCCGACATGCTGCGCGCGGGCGCACGGCGCATCCAGGAGCTGGGTGTGCGGCCCGAGTTGGAGATATTCGACACCGGTCAGCTCTGGTTCGCCAAGCAGTTGCTCGCCGAGGGCCTGCTCGACGACCCGACCGTCTTCCAGCTGTGCATGGGCATCCCGTGGGGCGCGCCCGCGGACCCCGGGGTCCTCCAGTCGATGGTCGGCATGCTGCCGGACGGCGCGCGTTGGGCGAGCTTCGCGCTCGGCCGGATGCAGATGCCGTGGGTCGCGCAGTCCATCCTGCTCGGCGGCCACGTCCGCGTGGGCCTGGAGGACAACCTGTACCTCGGCCGGGGCAACAAGGCGACCAACGCCCAGCTCGTGGAACGGGCCGTGACCCTCACCGAGTCGATGGGCGCCCGCGTCGCGACGCCGGACGAGGCCCGCGCCACCCTCGGTCTCCGGCCCCGCGACCGGTCCGCCGCGCCGACGAAGGAGCGCATCCGATGACCTCGCCCGAGAACGTCCGCCGCGTCGCCTGTGTCGGCGCCGGAGTCATCGGCGGCGGCTGGGTGGCCCACTTCCTGGCGCGCGGCTACGAAGTGACCGCCTGGGACCCGGCGCCCGACGCCGAACCGAGGCTGCGCCGCCTGGTCGAGGCGGCGTGGCCGACGCTCACCCGGCTCGGCCTCGCCGAGGGCACGTCGACGGACCGGCTCACCGTCACCGGCACCCTGGAACAAGCCGTCGCGGACGCCGAGTTCGTCCAGGAGAGCGCGCCCGAGAAGCTCGCCCTCAAGCGCGATCTGCTGGCCCGCCTGGACGCGGCGACACCACCCGGCGTGGTCATCGCCTCGTCCACCTCCGGCTATCCGATGACCGACATGCAGACGACGGCCGCGGACCCCTCGCGCCTGGTCGTCGGTCACCCGTTCAACCCGCCCTACCTCATCCCGCTCGTCGAGGTCGTCGGCGGCGAGCGCACCGACGCGGCGGCGGTGGCCTGGGCCTCCCGCTTCTACGAGGTCGCGGGCAAGTCCGTCATCACGATGGACAACGAGGTGCCGGGCTTCATCGCGAACCGCCTCCAGGAGGCGCTGTGGCGGGAGGCGCTGCACATGGTCGCGAGCGGCGAGGCGACGGTCCGGGACATCGACCTGTCGATCACCGAGGGACCCGGGCTGCGCTGGGCGGTGATGGGGCCGATGCTGACGTTCGCGCTCGCGGGCGGCGAGGGCGGCATGGCGCACATGCTGGACCACTTCGGCCCGTCCCTGAAGTCGCCGTGGACGCGCCTGGCGGCGCCGGAACTGGACAAGGAGTTGTACGACGCGGTGGTGGCCGGCTGCGACGAGGCGGCGGACGGCCGCTCCATCGCCGACCTGGTGGCCGAACGCGACCGGGGCGTCGTCGAGGTACTGCGCGCCACCGGCCGCCTGGGCCCCGAGGAGGACTCCCGATGACCGGGCTCCCGCTGCTCCACAGCACGGTCCGACCGGAGTGGATCGACTACAACGGCCACCTGAGCGAGGCCTTCTACGTCCTCGTCTTCGGTCACGCCACGGACGCGCTGATGACCGGGACGGGCCTGGACTCCGGCTACCGCGAGTCCACCCGCTGTTCCCTCTACACGGTCGAGTCCCACATCCGCTTCCTCCGCGACGTGTCCGAGGGGGCACATCTGGCCGTCCGCACCCGTGTGCTGGGCGCGGCGGCCCGCAAGGCGCGTTTCACGCACGAGATGTACGTGGTGCCCGGGCCGGAGGCGGAGCCGGCGCCCGACGCGGCCGCGGTCGCGACGACCGAGCTGCTCGCGGTCCACGTCGACCAGCAGGCGGGGCGGGCCACCGAGTTCCCCGAGTCGGTCCGGCGCCGCTTCACGGAGCTGACCGAGCCGCCTCCTCACTGGGCGGGCCGCTCGATCCCCGCCGTGGCCTGACGTGCGGGGGACCGCCGCCGCGGCGGTCCCCGGCGTCGCGGCGGTCCCCGTCGTCACGACCGTCCCCGTCGTCACGACCGTCCCCGTCGTCGCGGCCGTCCCCGTCGACCGACGGGCCGGTGCTCTCGCCGAGGAAGCCGCCCGACTGGTGCCGCCACAGCCTGGCGTAGGCGCCGTCCGCCGCGAGCAGCTTCTCGTGGGGGCCCTGCTCGACGACACGTCCGCGGTCGAGGACGACGAGGCGGTCCATGCCGGCGACGGTGCTCAGGCGGTGGGCGACCACGAGGGCCGTACGTCCGTCCATCAGCCGCCACAGGGCGTCCTGGACCAGGAGTTCGCTCTCCGAGTCCAGCGCGCTGGTCGCCTCGTCGAGCAGCAGGACCGGGGCGTCGCGCAGGATGGCCCGGGCGAGGGCGACGCGCTGGCGCTGACCGCCGGACAGCTTCACCCCGCGCTCCCCCACCAGCGTGCCGAAGCCGTCCGGGAGCTGGTCGGCGAACTCGGTGACGTGTGCGGCCGCGGCGGCCGCGTGGATCTCCTCGTCGGTGGCGCCGGGCCGGGCGAAGGCGATGTTGTCCCGCAGACTGCGGTGGAACATGGCGGGTTCCTGCGGGACGTAGGCGATCAGAGAGCGCAGGTCGCTCTGGCGCAGCAGGCTGATGTCCTGACCGCCGATCAGGATGCGTCCGCGCTCGATGTCCGACATCCGCAGCAGGAGGCGGGTGAGCGTGGTCTTGCCGCCGCCCGACCTGCCGACCAGGCCGATCCGGGCGCCCGCGGGCACGTCCAGGTCGAGCCCCCGGAAGATCGGCTTCGCGCCCGCGTGCGCGAAGGTCACCGCCTCGAAGCGGATGCCGGAGTCCCGCGGCGCGAGGGGTGCGGGCGCGTCGGCGTCGACCACGGTGGGCGGATCAAGCAGCAACTCGGTGAACTGGGCGGCCTCGGTCGTCGAGCTCTCCAGCCGCCGGTAGATCTGGTTGAACTCGAACATGATCTGGGTGGCGTTGGAGTAGTAGGTGAAGGCGACGACGACCTCCTCCACCCCCTGGCCCGGGCCGCCGAAGGCGATGGCGACCAACAGGCCCAGGACGTTGGTCAGTACGGACATGGGCGCGATCAGGGTGTCGACGCGCAGGTTGCCGTAGTCCCACGATCTCAGCGTCAGGCGCCGGGAGTCCGCGACCCTGCCGCGGTGTTCGGCCGCCTCCCGCCGCTCGGCCGCGAACGCCCGGACGGTCTCCATGTTCATGAGGCTGTCGGCGACATGGCCGGAGACCCGGGCGATCGCGGCCTCCCGGTCGTTGACGAGCCGTTGCCTGCGCCGGATCAGCGGTGTCGCGGCCACCACCGTCAGCCCGATCATCAGGAACAGGCCGACGACGAGCATCGGTTCGTAGCTCCACAGGACCACGGCCCCGAACACCAGGGGGACGAGGCTGCCCACGATCCGGTACGTCACCGTGTCGACGAAGTCCTCGAAGCGCTTGCCGAAGCTGAGCACCCGTTTGGTCAGGGAGCCGGCGAAGTTGTCGTGGAAGAACGCGGCGTCCTTGGCGAGGAGTTCGTCCATGCCGCTCACGTACAGGTGCTCCATGCCGAGGGCGTCCACGCGGTTCAGGCAGTGCTGCCCGACCCGCCAGACGGCCTCGGCGAGGAGCAGTGTCAGGCCGAAGCCCAGCACGTACGGCAGCGCCCGGCCCAGGGTGAGACCGCCGTCGTCGGCGGCCTGCCCGGCCAGTTTGGCGATCAGCAGGGGCGCGATGTAGCGGATGCCGATGTTGCCCACGGCCGGCAGCAGCAGCGCGGGCAGGGCCAGCCGCCGCAGGCGCAGCAGTTCCCGGCCGTAGTGGCGCAGCGCCAGGACGACCGCGCTCCTGCCCGGGGCCGGTCCTCGCGTGTCTGTCGTCACCGTCACACTCCCGGAGGTTCGGAAGCCGGAAGTCTCCCGTCGGACGGGGTCCACAGTCCAGGCATTTAACGCGGACCGTCGATAACCGGACACCGCACGGCGCCGCCGCCCGTTCCGGGGTGTCCGGGCCTTCCACGAGGCCGCGATGCGCGCCGTCGCCGCGGGACTCGACGCGTGGGCCCGCACCGGCTTTCGACGCAACGTGACATTGTATAGTGGGAGGTCATTGGCTGGTCGGGCGCAGGACGCAGGAGCACGGATGCCGCATCTCAAGTCCCAGGCGATCTCCGTCCAGACCCATCTGCGCGACCAGGTCGGCGACGCGCTCCGCGCCGCCCTCATCGCCGGTGACCTGCGTCCGGGGGTCGTCTACTCCGCCCCCACCCTCGCCGCCGAGCTGGGCGTCTCCGCGACTCCGGTGCGCGAGGCCATGCTGGACCTGGCCAGGGAGGGCCTGGTCGAAGCGGTGCGCAACAAGGGCTTCCGGGTCACCGAGATGACCGAGCGGGACCTCGACGAGTTCACCGAGATCCGAGCCCTGATCGAGGTTCCCACCGTGGGCCGCGTCGCCGCGACGGCGACCGCGGAGCAACTGGAGGCGCTGCGCCCGCTGGCACAGCAGATCGTCACCGCGGCCCGGAAGCACGACGTCCTCAAGTACCTCGAAGCCGATCACCGGTTCCACCTGGAGCTGCTGGCCCTGGCGGGCAACCACCATCTCGTGGAGGTGGTGGCCGATCTGCGCAAGCGTTCGCGCCTGTTCGGGCTGGGCAGCCTGAACGAGACGGGGCGGCTGGTCGCTTCCGCCCAGGAGCACGTCGACCTCCTGGACCTGATGGCGGCCGGCCGCGGCGGCGAGGCCGAGGAGTGCATGCGCCGCCATCTCGCGCACGTCCGCACACTGTGGGCGGACGGCAGGACGAACGCCGAGGACTGAGCCGAAGAGCACCCTCGCCCTCAAGTCCCCTTCGATGCAGGCCACTTGATGACGGCGGGAGCCGTTGGGCCGTGATCCCGTCCGACGCCGGCACCCACTGCGTCAGCCTGACGCGGTGGACGGCTTCGACGGGTGACCGTCGCAACCGGCTACTGACCCGGCGCGGACCCGGCGCGGGAGCGATCGACGCGCCGAGGCCCGGGGTGGCGCGAGGCCGCCCCGGGCCGCGGGGGTGGTCCCGTGCTCAGAGGGTGAAACCCGCCGGGTAGGGGTCCGAGGGGTCGAGCAGGTACTGCGCGGTGCCGGTGATCCAGGCCCGGCCGGTGACGGAGGGCAGGACGGCCGGGCGGCCCCCGACCGTCGTCTCCCCGAGGACGCGCCCGACGAAGCGGGAGCCGATGAACGACTCGTTGACGAAGTCCCGGCCGGCCGGCAGCAGGCCACGGGCGTGCAGTTGCGCCATGCGGGCGCTGGTGCCCGTGCCGCAGGGCGAGCGGTCGAACCATCCCGGATGGATCGCCATGGCGTGCCGCGAGTGCTCCGCGGTCGATCCGGGCGCTTCGAGGTAGACGTGGTGGCACACGTCGATGTCCGGATTCTCGGGGTGGGACACCGGGTTCTGCTTGTTGATCGCGTCCATGACGGCCAGTCCGGCGTCCAGCAGCGGCTGCTTGTGCGCCCGCTCGAAGGGGATGCCGAGGTCGTCGGTCCGGACGAAGGCGTAGAAGTTGCCGCCGTAGGCGATGTCGTAGCGCACCTCCCCGTGTCCGGGGACGTCGACGACCTGGTCGAGGGCATGGGAGTACGACGCGACGTTCTCCAGGGTCACCGACTCGGCGTGGCCGTCGCGCACCCTTACCCGGGCCGTGACCAGTCCGGCCGGGGTGTCGAGCCGGACCGTCGTCTCCGGCTCGGTGACCTCGACCATGCCGGTCTCGACCAGGACCGTCGCGACACCGATGGTCCCGTGCCCGCACATCGGCAGGCAGCCGGAGACCTCGATGAAGAGCACGCCGTAGTCGGCGTCCGGTCGGGTGGGGGGTTGCAGGATGGCCCCGGACATCGACGCGTGTCCGCGCGGTTCGCACATGAGCAGGGTGCGCAGGTGGTCGCGTTCCGCGACGAACCGCTGCCGCCGCTCGAACATCGTGGCGCCGGGGAGGACGCCCACCCCGCCCGTGATCACGCGGGTGGGCATCCCCTCGGTGTGCGAGTCGACGGCGTGGTAGCAGACCGTCGAACGCATCGTCAGTTCACCCCGGCGTCGACGAGGGCCTGGGTGGCGGCGCGCACGACCGCCTCGGTCTCCGGGGCGAGCGGCTGTCGCGGCGGGCGGCAGGGGCCACCACGGCGGCCGGTCAGCTCCTGGCCGAGCTTGATGGCCTGGACGAACTCCGTCTTGCTGTCCCACCGCAGCACCGGGTGCAGTTGCCGGTAGAGCGGCAGCGCCGCCTCCAGGTCGCCCCGGACGGACGCCTCGTACAGCGCGAGACAGGCCCGGGGGAAGACCTGCGGATAGCCGGCGACCCAGCCCTTGGCCCCGGCGAGGGCGACCTCAAGGACGGTGTCGTCGGTGCCGATCATGAGGTCGAGGCCGGGGGCCAGCTCGGAGATCTCGTAGCAGCGCCGGACGTCGCCGGAGAACTCCTTGACCCCGACGATGTACCCCTCGGCGTGCAGCTTGGCCAGCAGGTCGGGGCGCAGGTCCACCTTGGTGTCGATGGGGTTGTTGTACGCGGTGACGGGCAGGCCCACCGAGGCCACCCGCTCGAAGTGCTGGAGCACCGCGCGGTCGTCGGCGCGGTAGGCGTTGGGCGGCAGGCACATGACGGCCTGGCAGCCCGCGTCCTTGGCGAACCGGGCGTGCCGCTCGGCCTCGCGACCGCCGTAGGCGCCGACGCCCGGCATGACGGTGAAGCCCTCGGGGGCGTTGGCGACGGCGGTCTCGACGACGCGGTCGCGCTCCTCGTACGTGAGGGTCTGGTACTCGCCCAGCGATCCGTTCGGCGCGACGCCGTGCATCCCCTGCGCGGCGAGGTGGGCGACGCTCTCGCCGTACGCGCCGAAGTCGACCGAGAGATCGTCGTCGAACGGCAGGCTGGTGGCGACGATGACGCCGTGCCAGGGCTTGCGGGTCTCGCTCATGGACACTCCTTGTCGGTTTCACTGCTGTCCGTCGGTTCCGTCGAAGTCGCCGGTACAGGCGATGCCGCCGATACGGGCGATGCCGTCGACA
Organism: Streptomyces violaceoruber; assembly: GCF_033406955.1. NCBI lineage: Bacteria > Bacillati > Actinomycetota > Actinomycetes > Kitasatosporales > Streptomycetaceae > Streptomyces > Streptomyces violaceoruber. The sequence goes on from NZ_CP137734.1 coordinate 1,536,239, forward strand.
CCGGCGGGTCTTCGTCGAGGTCGGCGAGGGCCCCGAGGGTGACGGGCGTCGCGACGAGCCGTTCCGCGGGCTCGTAGGCCCGGTGCCGCGTCGTGAGGCAGTGCACGGCGGGTCCGCACATCCGCCCCTGGCACCAGCCCATGCCGGCCCGGGTCAGTTGCTTGATCTGCCGGTGGTCGGGTGCGCCGTCGGCGCGGGCGGTCCGGATCGCGCCGGCGGTCACTTCCTCGCAGCGGCACACGACGGTCTCGTCGGTCAGCCACGAGGACCAGGCCGGAGGAACCGGATGGGCCAGCGCCATCGCCCGGGCGAAGGCGCGTTGCCGGTCCACCGCCGAACGCAGCGCCGCCAGGCGCCTGTTCATCGGCACGGTGGTGGCGCGGGCGTCGGCGAGGACCGACGCCGCGGCCAGCCGGCCCTCGTTCACGGCGAGTGCCGCCCCGCCCACCCCGCACGTCTCCCCCGCCGCGTAGAGGCCGGGGACGGTGGTGCGCTGGCCCCTGTCGACCGCGACCACCGCGTTGCCGTCCGCCGAGTCCGTGAGCGAAGCCCCGAGGGGAACGAGCAGGTCGAGCTGGGGTGCGAAGCCCCAGCCGACGCCGACGGCGTCCACCTCCACGCGTCGTTCCGTACCCGGGCGCGGGCTGCCGTCCGGGGCCAGCGAGGCGATCCGTACCGACGTCACGCGTTCGCCGCCCTCCGCGGCGACGATGGCCGTGCGCGGGCGGACCGGGACGCGGTGGCGCACGAGCGTGGCGGCGTACCCGGCGCCCTCGGCCCACTTGTCGGGGTTGCTCAGCAGCGGGCCGGGGTGCCGCAGCCAGGCCCGCGGGTGGGCCGCCTCGCACACCGCGACCACCTCGACGCCGCGGGCCGCGAGTCCGGCGGCGACCGGCAGCAGGAACGGGCCGGTGCCGCCCAGCGCGACCCGGCTGCCGGCGGCCACCGAGCCGCCCTTGAGCAGGGCCTGCATCCCGCCCGCGGTCAGCACGCCGGGCAGGTCCCATCCCGGGAAGGGCAGTTGACGGTCGTAGGCGCCGGTGGCCACCAGGAGTCTCGGCGCCCGCAGGACGACGGCGGTCTCCCGCGGCGCCTCGCGGCGGTCGGCCGCATGGACCGCGAATCCGTCGCCCTCGCGGACCGCGGACCACGCGTGGTGTTCCAGGCGCAGGTCGAGCCGGCCCGCCGTCCGGTGCGCCGCCAGCGCCCGGCACAGGGCGCGGTACCGGTCCAGTCCGTGGTGCAGGTCGTCGGTCGGTACGGCCGCTCGCGCGTGCTCGGGCGGGTGGCGCCAGTACTGACCGCCGAGGGCGGTTCCGGAGTCCAGCAGGGCGACGCGCAGTCCACCGGCCAGCGCCGTGGCCGCGGCGGCCATGCCTGCCGGGCCCGCGCCGACGACGACGAGGTCCGCGGGCTCAGTCATCGTCACCCTCCAGGGTCGTGACGGTCATGCCGGGCCGGGCCGGCACCAGGCAGGCGCGCTGCCCGCGGGCTCCGTCGACGGTGACGAGGCAGTCGAAGCAGACGCCGATGCCGCAGAAGACGCCACGCGGGCGGTGTCCGACGCGGGTGGTGCGCCAGGCGACACGGCCCGCCGCGACGAGGGCCGCGGCGACGGTCTGGCCCTCGGTGTACGGCAGGGGCTCGCCGTCGACGACGATCTCGTTCACTGGGGCGCACCTCCGGGGGTGGTGAGGAAGCGGTCGGGAAGCAGGGCGGTGTGGGCGGCCGGATCGGCGCCCCGCCAGGGCCGGCCGAGCAGGTGGGCCGTGACGAGCGCGCCGGTGGCGGGGGCGAGGCCGATGCCGGCCCCCTCGTGGCCGCACGCGTGGACGACGCCCGGCACCCGCGGGTCGGGGCCCACCACCGGCAGGTGGTCCGGGCAGTACGGCCGGAAGCCGCGGTAGGCGCGCATCAGATGGACTCCGCGCAGGAAGGGGAAGAGGCGGCACGCCTGGGCCGCGAGCCGGGCTACCACGGCGGTGTTCATCGTGGTGTCGAAACCGACGCGTTCCCGGCTGGCGCCGATGAGGATCGTGCCGCCGCGCGTGCCCTCCACGACGCACGAGGTCTCCAGGCCCGCGTCGGAGGAGGCGACGTTGGCCACGTAGTCGGCGGAGTAGACCTTGTGCCGGACCATCGGCGGCAGCGGTTCGGTCACCAGGACGAAGCCGCGGCGCGGCAGCACCTCGACGGGGGCGCCGAGCCGCCGCCCGACCTCACCGCCCCAGGTCCCGGCGGCGTTGACGACGGCGTCGGCGGGCAGCACGTCACCGGCGGCCGTCCGCACACCGGTGACGCGGCCGTCCCGGCCGGTCACCGCCCCGGCCACCTCGCCCGGGTGGAAGCGCGCACCGCGCCGTACGGCGGCCCGCAGCAGCACGGCCGCCGCCAGCACCGGCTGCACCTGCGCGTCCTGCGGGTAGTGGACGCCGCCGGGGATCCCGGGCGCGAGGTGGGGTTCCAGGTCCCGCACCTGGTCGACCTGCTCGACGCGGACCCCGGCCGCCTCCTGCCGGGCGGCGAACTCCTGGAGCGCCGCGAGGTTCTCGACGCCGCTCGCGACCACCAGGCCGCCCTTGGCCTCCAGTTCGAGGGAGTCGGGTCCCAGCTCCCGGCCGGCCTCGTCCCACAGCGTGCGGCTCAGGTGTGCCAGGGCGAGCTCGGGGCCGGGTGCCTTGTCGGAGAGGAGGACGTTGCCCTCTCCGCGGCTGGTCGTCCCGGCGCCTACGGGACCGCGGTCGGTGACCGTGACGTCCATGCCCGCCGAGACGGCGTGGAAGGCGCAGGCGGCGCCCACGACTCCCGCGCCCACGACGACGACCTTCAGGGTCAACGGCTCCTCCTCCGTGCACGCACCTCACTGTGCAATGTCACATGCCATGAGTGAGGCTATACATCCGGCAGGCGGAAGACAACGCCCACTTCACCGCCGGCGCTCGGAGCGGGTGAGCAATCGACCCGGGCGCCCGGGCCGGTCAGGGCACCGGCCGGGTCGAGATCGGGCGCGTCACGCCCGGAGCGGAGCGCCGACCCGGTCGCGGTGGCCGTCGTACGGGGCGAGGAGGTCGTCGGAACCGAGCAGCGACGGACCGATGCCCGGCGGCGGGTCGAGCACCTCGGACTGGAGGCGCTGGATCTCCGGCGAGGGTTCGAGACCGAGCTCGGTGTCCAGGATCCGGTAGAGACACTGGTACGCCTCCAGCGCCTCCGCACGCCGGCCGGCCCGGTGCAGCGCGCGGATCAGTCGCCCGTGGAACCACTCGTTGAGCGGGAAGTCGTGTACCAGCGAACGCAGTTCGGGTATCGATCCGCGTTCCCGGCCGAGCCGGCGGTCCGCCTCCAGTGCCAGTTCCAGTGCTCGTATGCGGACCTCCTCCAGGTGCACGACGCGCGCCGTGAGCGCCCGGCCCACCGGGACGTTGGACAGCACGGGGCCACGCCACAGGGCGAGCGCGGTGCGTGCGCTGTCGGCGGCGGACTGCGGTCGGCCCTGGTCCAGTTCCGTCCTCGACCGGTCCACGAGCCGCTGGAAGACGGTGCTGTCGACCTCCTCGTCGGCGACCCGGATGAGATAGCCGGGGGCGTGGGTGGCCAGCGGCCGGCGTTCGTCGTCGGTGAGCCGCCGGTCGCGGAACATCCGGCGCGCCTGGTGAATGTAGGTCTGGACGGTGGCGTGGGCGCTGCGCGGCGGGTCGTCGCCCCACAGCTCCTGGATGACCGAGTCCGCCGCGACGATCTCGTTCGGCCGGGTCAGCAGCAGGGCGAGTGTCTGGCAGACCTTGGGCGTGGTGGGCAGGTGCACCCTGCCGTCGTCGCCGACGATCTCGAACGGGCCCATGAGATTGAACCGCACTGCCTCACACTCCTGTCCCGGCACACGGTTTGCCGTGCCGCGGATGTCGTACGTACACGGAGATCCGGCCGCCGCGGAACGCGGGACTCACCGGCCGCCGGGTGGCGGGACCGCGGAGTCGAGAGAAGAGACCGAGCGGTCCGTTTCATTGTGGGCCAGGAGTACCCACTGGGGACTCACCATGAAGCAACGCCCGCCACCCGGGGCCGGGTACGGCCGTGGCGCGCAGTGCGGACCGGACGATACCGGCGACCTCCGGCACGCTCTGGTCGAGATAGAAGTGACCGCCCGGCAACACCCTCAGGTCGGATCCGGCGGTGGTGTGCTCGCGCCACGCGGCGGCCGCCGCCACGGGAACGACGGGGTCCTGGTCCCCGACCAGGACGGTGACCGGGACGGCGAGCGGCGGACCCGGCTGCCAGGTGTAGGCCCCGACCGCGCGGTAGTCGGCGCGCAGCGGCGGCATCACCATCTCCATCACGTCCGGGTCGTCGAAGACCTTCCCCACCGTGCCGCCGAGCCGGCGGATCATGGCGATGACCTTCTCGTCGGTGTCCAGCCGGTCGCTGTCACTGCCCTGCGGCGTGGGCGCGAACCGGCCGGACAGGAACAGGTGGCACGGTCCGGGCAGGGCGCGCCGCCGCAGTTCGCGGGCGAGTTCGTAGGCGAGCAGCGCGCCCATGCTGTGCCCGAAGAACGCGTGGGGGCGGTCGGCGAGCGGGGCCATCTCCCCGGCGAGCGCGTCCACCAGCAGGCCGATGTCCGCGAGCGGCGGTTCCCGCCTGCGGTCCTGACGGCCCGGGTACTGCACGGACAGGACGTCGAACTCGGGCGTCAGCTCCCGCGCCAGCGCGAGGAACGCTCCCGCGGCGCCGCCCGCGTGCGGGAGGCAGATCAGCCGGACGTCGCTGTCGGGTGCGGGACCGAACCGCCTGAACCAGTCACTTCCCATCGCCTTTTCCCCTTACCGTTCGACGAGTGCGGCCCGCCCGCGGCGAACCCGACGCGGTGCGGGCCAGGACCGGAGCGGACGGGACCAGGGTGGACCCTGCCGCTGGTGGACAGCATGAGATCCGCCAGAGGGAGCGCGTGGTGGTCGCGCGATTACTGCCCGGTGGGGGCGGCACGTGACACTGGGGTGCCACTTATCCCGCCTTGGGGCTCGACGATCGCGACCACGGAGCACGACATGACCAAGCAGGAGCGGGCGGCACGTACGCGTCGAGCTCTGATTCTCTCCGCCGCCGAGGTGTTCGACCAGGAGGGGTTCGCGCCCGCGTCGCTCACGATGATCAGCTCCCGGGCCGGGGTGAGCAACGGGGCACTGCACTTCCACTTCGCGAACAAGAACGCGGTGGCCGAGGCGGTGCAGGGCGAGGCGTTGTCGGTGCTCCGGCAGATCGCCCACGCGTGGCCGGAGGGGACCACGCCCTCGCTCCAGTCCCTCGTCGACACCTCGCACACGCTGGCCCAGCGACTCCAGGACGATGTCGTGCTGCGGGCCGGTTTCGGGCTGAGCGGGGACACGACCTGGAAGGAACGGGCCGATCTGCGCCGCCACTGGGTGGACTGGGTGAGCAGCGGCCTGACCGTGGTCGCCCTGGACGGCGCCCTGGCTGACGACGTCGCCACGGGCGACGCGCTGGCGGTGATCGCAGCGACGACGCTGGGGTTCGAGGCCATGGGACGGACGGATCCGCAGTGGTCGACGCGGGAGATGTTCACCCGGCTGTGGCGGCTGCTGCTGCCGCGGATCTCGGCGGACAACGGCACGGGACCGGTCGCTCCGGAAGGCACCAGTGCCCCGGGCGGCGTTGTGCCGGGTCCGCGCTGGTGGCCGGAGCGGCAGGACGCGCCGCACTGAACCGGACCCCGCGTCGCGGCCCGGCCGCGCCGCGCCGCGGCCGGCCGTCCGGATACCGGGCCGGCCGACGTCCGCGGGGCCGTACCGGACGTGCGTACCCGGCCCTCCGCGCCTGCTCGTGACCCGGAACCCCGCTCCGGGGTCCGGGCCACCGCACGTTGCTACGCCGCGTTCCGCCAGCTCGGCGACGCCGGGGACGCCCACGAGGTCGCGGCGCGTCGCCGGGCCGCGGAAGGGAGCCAGCGGGCGCCCGCACGGCGCCGTTCGCCGGAGCGCTCGCGCTCGTCCTCGGCAGCGCGGGCCGCTTCCGCGGCCATGGCCGCGGACAGGACCACCGCGACCGCGGCGACCTCCTCGGCGCTGGGCGAGCCGCTGGTGATGCGCCACGACTGGGCCGACAGGATCTCGGACATGGGGTTCGCCATGTGTCCTCCTCGGGCTACTGGGGCTGGTTGCCGTGCTTGCGGGTGGGCAGCGGCGCGTGCTTGTCGCGCAGCATGCGCAGCGCGCCGATCAGTACCGACCGGGTCTCCGCCGGGTCGACGACGTCGTCGACGAGACCGCGCTCCGCCGCGTAGTACGGGTGCATGAGCTCGTCGCGGTACTCGTCGATGCGGGCCTTGCGCACCGCCTCGGGGTCGTCGGACGCCGCGATCTCCCGGCGGAAGACCACGTTGGCCGCGCCCTCCGCGCCCATGACCGCGATCTCGTTCGTCGGCCAGGCCAGGGCGATGTCCGCGCCGATCGAGCGGGAGTCCATCACGATGTACGCGCCGCCGTAGGCCTTGCGCAGCACCAGGGAGATCCTCGGGACCGTCGCGTTGCAGTACGCGTACAGCAGCTTCGCGCCGTGCCGGATGACGCCGTTGTGCTCCTGGTCGACACCGGGCAGGAAGCCGGGTACGTCGACCAGGCTCACCAGCGGGATGTTGAACGAGTCGCACGTCTGGACGAACCGCGCGGCCTTCTCCGAGGACTCGATGTCCAGCACACCGGCCATGGACTGCGGTTGGTTGGCGACGATGCCGACGACCTGTCCGCCCAGCCGGGTCAGGGCGCAGATGATGTTGGGCGCCCAGCGCTCGTGCACCTCGAAGTACTCGCCGTGGTCGGCGATCTCCTCGATGACCCGTCGCATGTCGTACGCGCGGTTGGGGTCGGCGGGCACCAGCGTCAGCAGCGCCTCCGTGCGCCGGTCGGCCGGGTCGTCCGGCACTTCGGCGGGCGGGAGTTCGCGGTTGTTGGCGGGCAGGTACGACAGCAGGTGCCGGACGTCCTCCAGGCACTGCTCCTCGTCGTCGTAGGCGAAGTGCGCCACGCCGGACGTGCCGGCGTGCACGTCCGCGCCGCCCAGCCCCTCCTGGGTGATCTGCTCGCCGGTGACCGCCTGGACGACGTCCGGTCCGGTGATGAACATCTGGGAGGTGCCGCGCACCATGAAGACGAAGTCGGTCAGGGCGGGCGAGTAGGCCGCGCCGCCGGCACAGGGGCCCATGATCACGCTGATCTGCGGGATGACGCCGGAGTTGCGGACGTTGCGCTGGAAGATCCCGCCGTAGCCGGCGAGCGCGGTGACGCCCTCCTGGATGCGGGCGCCGGCGCCGTCGCAGAGTCCGACGACCGGTGCCCCGGCGGTCTCGGCGAGGTCCATCAGTTTGTGGATCTTCTGCGCGTGCGCCTCGCCGAGCGCGCCGCCGAAAATGCGGAAGTCGTGGGCGTAGGCGAAGACCGTCCGGCCGTCGATCTGTCCCCACCCGGTGACGACACCGTCGCTGTGCGGCTTCCTGTCCTCCAGCCCGAAGCCGGTCGCGCGGTGCCGGCGGAAGGCCTCGGTCTCGGCGAACGTCCCCTTGTCGAAGAGGAGTTCAAGCCGCTCGCGTACGGTCAGCTTGCCCTTTCCCTTCTGCGCCTCGGTCGCACGTTGGCTGGGACCGGCCAGAACGCGCTCGCGCAGCTCGGCCAGCTCCGCCACACGCGCGTCCATGGTCACGGGCAGGGAACCGCCCGCCGGTCGTTCCTCGACGGTGCTCATACGAGTCCTTTCCAGGCGAGTCCAACAGACCGACACATCATGGCCTTAACCTCTCAAGGCGCCCTGGAGAGTGGCTGGGGAGATGCGGGCGGCGGGGGTTGCCGCCGGTGCCGTCCCACCGGGGCGGGACCGGCGGGGCGGCACCCGACCAGGCCGCTACGACTGCTCAGTCGCGCCAGGCGCCCTCCGCCACGGCCGCCTCTGCGTACTCGGCGAAGGTCCGCGGGGCTCGGCCCAGGGCCTGCCGCACGCCGTCGGAGACCTTGCTCTCGAAGCCGCGCTCGACGGGGTACAGCGCGGCGGCCCACAACCCGGCCTCCTCGGCCGGGATTCCCTGGGCACCGAGTTCGGCGATGAACTCCTCGGTGGTGAGCGGGGTGTACCGCACCTTGCGGCCGGCCGCCGCCTCGATGACGGACAGGACCTCGGCGAGCGGCAGCGGTGCGGGTCCGGAGAGTTCGTAGGTGCGGCCGGCGTGGCCGTCCTCGGTCAGCGCGGCCACCGCCACCGCCGCGATGTCCTCCACGTCGATCCAGCTCGCCGCGCCGTCACCGGCCGGCAGCCGCAACTCGCCGGCAAGCACTCCTTCGTTGAAGAACCCCTCGTCGAAGTTCTGCGCGAACCATCCCGGCCGCAGCACGGTCCAGTCGACGCCCGACTCACGGACGGCCGCCTCCCCCTCCAGGAAGGCCTCGCTCGTGGCGGGGTCCTCGCCGTAGTAGCCGGGTGTGTCGACGCCCCGGGCGGAGAGCAGGGCCAGCCGCTGCACCCCGCTCGCCACCGCCGTCCGCACCAGGGCGCGGGTCCGCGGATCGCCGTCGTTCTGGACGATGTAGACGCCCGAGGCGCCGTCGAGCGCGGGTCCCCAGGTGGACTCGTCCAGCCAGTCGAAGCGCACCTCGCCGGAGCGGGAGGCCGGCCGCGCGGGCACGCCCCGTTCCCTCAGCAGGCGCACGACGCGGCGCCCGGTCTTTCCGGTGCCGCCGATAACAAGTACGGGTTTTGTCGTCATACCGCCGAGGGTAATTGCAGAATTGTCCGTCCCGACCGGGGAATTAACCGGCGGTGGACGGCGAGTGGGAGGGGAGCGGCAGCATCACATTTGCGGCCCTGGCTTCTGCGGTCGCGAATGACTGAGAGATTGAGGAGTTTCCGCATGACTGCCCTCACGAACAAGACGGCGCTGGTCACCGGTGGCAGCCGGGGCATCGGGCGTGCCATCGCCCAGCGGCTGGGCAAGGAGGGCGCGCTGGTCGCCCTGACCTACTCCAGTGACGAGGCCGCCGCCAAGGAGACGGTCCACTCGATCGAGGCGGCGGGCGGCCGTGCCTTCGCCTTCCGCTCGCAGCTGGGCGTGCCGGGTGACGCCGAGGCGCTGTGGCAGGCCTTCGACGCGCAGATCGGTCAGTACGCGGACGGTGGCTCCGGCCTGGACATCCTGGTGAACAACGCGGGCATCGCCGGCCCGGGCCTCATCCACGAGGTCGAGGAGGCCGAGTACGACAAGGTGTTCGCGGTGAACGCCAAGGCCCCCTTCTTCATCATCCAGAAGGGCCTGGAGCGTCTGCGCGACGGCGGCCGTATCGTCAACATCTCCTCCGGTGTCACCAAGGTCGCCTTCCCGGGCATGACCTCCTACGCCGCCGCCAAGGGCGCGGTCGAGGTCCTGACCCTCACCCTGGCCCAGACCCTGGGCTCGCGCGGCATCACCGTCAACGCCGTCTCCCCCGGCACCATCGAGACCGACATCCACCCGTGGATGGCCGACCCCGCCGCCAAGGCCCACGCGGCCGGCTTCTCGGTCTTCAACCGCGTCGGCCAGCCCGACGACGTCGCCGACGTGGTCGCCTTCCTGGCCTCCGACGACGCCCGCTGGGTCACGGGCCAGAACATCGACGCCAGCGGCGGTTCCGGCCTCGGCCTCTGAGCTCCGCCGGGGGGCTCGCCGCCCGCCCGGAAGAACGCCGCCCTTCTCCCTGCCGCACACAGAGGACGAGGGCGGCGTTCTTTGTCGTGTCCGGCATCCGTGTCGGCATCCGTGTCCACCGGGTTCCACCGGAGAGACGGACACCGCACGCCCGAGCGGCCCCCGGGCTTGCGGAGGCCGCTCGGCGGGGTGCGGGGAGGGTCAGGCCGGCTCGATACCCAGGGCGTGGGTGAAGACGTTCCGCGGGTCCCACTGCGTCTTCGCGGCCTGAAGCCGGCAGTAGCCGTCCTTGAAGTACAGGGTGTTCCAACCGATCCCCGAGGTGTTCAGTGCGGGGTCGGCGAGGTCCGCGTCGGCGTAGTTGATGAAGGCTCCGTCATTGACTCCGCTCGGCCGCGGGACTCCCCCGGTCGCGGCGAACACGTCGCGGTAGAACTCGCGGACCCACGCGAGGTTCCGGCGGTCCTCGGCCTCCGTGGCCCAGAGATTGACGAAGAGCATCTTGATGACCGAGTCGCGCTGCGCGGTGGCGGTGGCCCAGGAGGCGGGCAGGTTGGCCGCGGCGCCGTAGCCGGCGATCTCGACCAGAGCCGCCGGGTTGTCGTAGTCGGTGCGGGTGAGGTGCTTGTAGAACGCCTTGATCTGGGCGTCGGGCAGGGTCTTGCGCAGGTAGGCGGACTTCGCCTTGAAGCGTCCCTTGCCCTCGAAGCCGTCCCCGCCGAGGCCGGGCCAGTTGAGGACGTTGTAGAGCCAGTCGACCCGCTTGCGGGTGACGACCGTGTACGTCAGGCCCGTGCCGGCGACGATCTCGGCGAGGTAGGCGTCGAGCAGTGCGTCCGCGCCGGGCACGGCCGCGTCGATCTGCGTCGACATCAGGAACTCGCCCGCGGAGCGGTGGCGCGGCTTGAGGGCGCTGAAGAGCCGGGCGTAGGGGTGGTCGGCGGAGGCGTTGGCCACGTGCCAGGCCGAGAAGTTCCGCAGCAGCCTGGAGAAGGCCGCTTCGGTCATGGTGTTGTCCCAGGGGAAGGTGACCTCGGAGATGATCAGTTCCCTGGGCGCCCGGGGCAGCAGCGCGGCCGGGTCGAGGCCGCCGGCGTCGTTGCGGAACCAATAGCGGGTCACGATGCCGTAGTTGCCGCCGCCCGCACCGGTGTGGGCCCACCACAGCTCACGGTTGGGGTCGTCGTGCTCCCGGGTGGCGACGATCTTGCGGACCGTGCCGGCCCGGTCGACGACGACGATCTCGATGGCGTACAGGTAGTCGACCGTGATGCCGTGGGAGCGGGCGAGCGGGCCGTAGCCGCCGCCGGGTATGTGGCCGCCGACGGCCACGGACGGGCAGGTGCCGCCGGGCAGGGTGACGCCCCAGCCGTCGTACAGCTTCTGGTAGACGCTGCCCAGCTGGGCGCCGGGGCCGATCGCGAAGGCGCGGCGGGACGCGTCGAACTCGATCGCCGCCATGGCCGAGATGTCGATGAGGACGCGGACGCCGCTGTTGGTGGTGAAGTCCTCGTAGCAGTGCCCGCCGCTCTTGACGGCGAAGCGCAGTCCCTTGGCCAGCGTCTCCCGGACGGCCTGGACCACCTGGTCGGCGTCGCTCGCGACCAGGACGTAGTCCGGGGTGCCCTTCCATCGGCCGTTGGCGCCGGCCACGAGCGTCGCGTAGCGCGGGTCGCCGGGGGTGACCTTGACGAGTTCGCCCCCGGCGATCGCCGCGGCGGGTGAGGGCTGTGCGGCGAACGCCTCGCCTGCCCAGCCGCCGAGGGCGGGCAGCGCCACCGCGGCGCCGCCGGCGACGGCACCGTGTCTGATGAAACGTCGGCGAGAAATGGCGGACATGACTGTGCACCTCCATGAGGAACTGACTGACCAGGAATTGCGGTCGCGCTGTGGGGGTGGTTTCGAACCGCAGTGGTACGGAACTCGACATCACAGCCCTCTCCGGCCCGGGGGGCGGGGAGGAATTCATGACAGCCAGTCCCAATCAGGACGCACACTATTGGCCGAATTCCATCGCCAAGTAATCGCACACCAATTCCGCTTGTGGAGGCGCAGGGGACGGCGGAGACGGTGGGCCGCGGGCGGGCTCGGAGCAGCGGGGGTCAGATCGCCCCGCCTCCGGCGGGTGAGTCCTCGGCCGGCAGGTCCAGCGCCCGCCAGGCGGACGGGGAGCCGTCGGCCAGCCCGTAGGCGACGACGGAGACGGTGGCGGCGCGGGTGGCGGCGCACACCCGGATCTCGCCGGGCGCGGTGACGGTCAGCAGAGCCTGGCACAGATCGAGCAGGGCGCCGTTGACGGTGGGCGCGGTGCCGTCGCCGGGCTGGAAGCGGACCAGTGCCCGGCCGGTGGCCACGGAGGCGTGGAAGGTCAGCCCGGGCGGGGCGGGCCGGGCGGGCTGCGGGACCGGGACGGCGAGGCGGTCGCGGACGGCCGCCGCGGCTCGTACCGCCCGTAGCGCCGCGCCGGGCTCCTGCGCGCGGCGTGTCCCGTCGTCCGCGGCCGTGGAGCACGGGCGGAACAGACCCAGTGTCACCGCGCCGATGGTGGCCACGGGTTCCCCGCCGAGGCGCTCGATCTGCTTCCGCGTGACCGCGTTGAGGTGCTCGAAGTCCTCGTCCATGGACTCCGGCCGGAAGCCGTTGTGTCCGGGCGTGAGCCGGTTCTGGACGAGGAGCACACTGAGGTGCGGGCGTTCTGCCACCGGTGCGGTGCGGACGGCTGTCCGGCTGTGGACGGGGGCGCCGCGCGGCTGCGCCGGCCACTTTGCGACCGCGACCTGCCGTTCGTCGCTCCGCGTCCGGTGCGCCGGCGAGGCGACGGCGGCGAGGAGCGGCCGGCGGTCCTCGTGACCGCTGAACTGCGCGGCCGCGTCCCGGTACCCGGGCAGAGCGGCGGCGGGCGGCGGCTGGGCGGCGGGCGCGGCCGGGACCGGGACCGGGGCCGCCGTGCCGAGGGGCGCCGACGCCAGGTCGAGGGTCTGGTCCTGGGCCAGTATGGCCTGTTGCAGTCGGCGCAGTTCGTGGCCGGGCTCGAGGCCGAGGTCCTCGACGAGGGTGGCCCTGATGCGGTTGTAGACGGACAGCGCGTCCACCTGGCGGCCACACCGGTAGAGAGCGAGCATGAGCAGACCCGAGCTGCGTTCCCGCAGTGGCTCCGCCTCGACCGTGGTCTCCAGTTCGCCGAGGACCGCGTAGTGCTCGCCGCACCGCAGCTTCGCCTCCAGGTAGTCCTCCAGGACATCGAGGCGGCTGTTCTGCACGGCGGTGAGTTCCGGCCACATCGTGCCGGTCTCGACGAGGTCGGCGAGGACGGGTCCGCGCCACAGGTCGAGGGCCTCTCCGAGAAGGCGGACCGCCTCGTGCTGGGCTCCGGCGGAAAGCCGGGCCCGCCCTTCGGACACCCGGCGGCGGAACAGGTGCAGATCCACCCGGTCGGGGTCGACCCGGATCATGTAGCCGGGAGCGCGGGTGACGAGTTCGCCCGCCGCGCCGGCCGCGGGTCCGTGCTCACTGAGCATCCCGCGCAGTCCCCAGACCGCGTTCTGCAGGATCTTCCGCGCGGTGGCGGGCGCGTTGTCGGTACTCCACAGCGCGGACAGCAACTGGCTGGTGGGCACCACCTGGTTGGCCTGCAACAGCAGGTACCCGAGGGTCGCCCGCTGTTTGACGCCCCCCAGCGGCAAGGACTGCTCGCCGGACAACACCTCGAGTGGACCGAGCATCCGAAAGCGCATAACTCCCCCAGTCCTGCACGCTGTCGTATTCTCCTGGCCACGACTTTACAAACCAGCACACCGGTTTGTCAAAGCAGAGACCGTTCGAATGTGAACACATACAGCACGCTTCGCAGGAACCCGCCGCTCACCTGGTAAAACAAGAGACCGGAGGGCCTGGGACGGGGGATTGCCCAGGCCCTCCGGAGCGTCGGTGACCCTGAGGTGGGCCGACATGAGGGTGTTTCACGTGCTCAGTGTAGCGGTTTTCGAGACTGAAACAGCTAACACAGTCTGTTTTGGCCCGTCCGGCGACCGCCGGGACGGTCAGCCGATCGGAGCCAGCCGCGCTCCGTCGGTGTCCCGGATGATCGCGCACACGTCGCGCAGCGCGGCCTCCAGCCGGTCGATCTCCTCGTCCGTGACGTACACCGACGGCTCGAACCGCAGAGTGTTCACCGCGCTCGACGTCGGGAAGACACGGACGCGGTGCTCCCGCAGGATGTGGCCCGCGACGAAGTAGCCGAAGAACCCGCTCCGGGCGACCTGCCGCAGCGGGTCGGCCGTGGCGTCCGACTGGTCCCGGAACTCGAGCCCCAGCATCAGGCCGCGCCCGCGCACGTCCCGCACCGTCTCGGGGAAGTCCGCCCGGACCGACCGGAGCATTCCGAGCAGGCGCTCACCGCGCTCCGCCGCCCGGCGGTAGACCGCACCGCCGTCGGCCTCCATGATCTCGAGCACCTTGAGCCCGATGAGGCAGGAGAAGGCGTCCTTGGCGAAGGTGGAGCTGTGGGCCAGTTCGAACTGCCCGTGGTAGAGCGGCTTGCGGACGAGCAGCACCGCGGACTTGGCGATACCGCCGCCCAGGCTCTTGGCCAGCGTGTAGTAGTCGCCCTTCAGCCCCAGCCGGGTGGCCGCCAGGAAGCTGCCGGTGCGTCCCATGCCGCTCTGGATCTCGTCGACGACGACCGGGATCCGGGCCTCGGCACAGACCTCCTGGACCTCCGCCACGAACTCGGCGGACAGCTCGTGGATGCCGCCCTCACCCTGGACGGGCTCCAGGACGAAGGCCGTGAACAGCGGGTGGTCCCGCTCGACGACCTGTACCCGGCCGCCCTCCACGACCAGGTCGAGCAGGTGCGGCCGCTCCTCGTCGACGATCTTGCGCAGCGCCCCCGGCTGGTCCCGGGGCACGAACCTGGCTTGCGCGGCGAGGGACTTGAACGGCAGCCGGTAGCCCGGGTTGTGGGTGAGCTGGACGCTGCCGGCGAGCTTGCCGTGGAAGGCGCCTTCCGGGGTGAGGAACAGCGGGCCGCGGGCCAGCTGTTCCTCGTTCCTGCGCCGGACGTCCGCGATCAGCTCGTCGGCGGACCCGGCGACCCGTGGCGGGACCGTGGCGGTGCCGTCGGCGACCCGGGCCCGGACCTCCTCCAGGTGGGCGTCGATCTCCTCGGTGAGTGCCGACAGCCGCAGTCCGCGGTCGAGTTCGGCGTGCTTCATCGCCGCCTCGACGGCCTCCGCGCCGCTGTTGGCGAAGATGGCGTAGTACGACTCGTCGTCGCCGCGTTCGCGCTGGACGATCCGGTTCAGCTCCGCCGCCAGTTCGTCGGCGTACGGATGGCGGGAGAACTGCGCGTGGACGGGCGTCTGCCGGTCCAGCAGTTCTCTGGCCCGGTCGTTGATCTCCGGGTTGTTGTGCCCGAGCATCAGCGAGCCGTAGCCGCCGACGAAGTCGAGTACGGCGATCTCCTCGCCGTCCTCACCGCGCCGGTACAGGGTGTTGCCCTCCGCGCGCACGTAGGCGGCGTCCAGGCCGCCGGAGGCGAGCACCTCCAGCAGAAACGGCTCGGCGAAGCCGTCCCGTGTGGTCGGCTGGTCGGTCATGTCGGTCCCTTCAGGCGCTGGTGACGGGTTCTTCGCGGGCCGCGGCGGACGCGGCGGATGCCGGACCGGCCGTGGGCTCGCCGCTCTCGGGTGCGGCGTCGGGGGCGGCCCCGGCGCCGATGGCCGGGATGTGGCGGAGCAGTACGAGGGCGACGACGGCGGTCAGTACGGCCATGCCCGCGCTCACCCAGGCGGTGGCGTGGAAACCGGACGTGAACGCCTCGCGGGCGGCGGTGAGGAGCTGCTCGCCGACGTCCTGCGGCAGCGACTCCGCGGCCTTGGCGGCCCCGCCGACGGTGTCCCGGGCGGCCTCCTCCGCCGCGGCCGGGATACCCGCCGGAGCGGTGTCGGCGATCCCGGAGCGGTAGACGGCGACGGCGACGCTGCCGGTGACCGCGATGCCGAACGCCAGTCCCAGGTCGTAGGCGGTCTGCCCGGTCGCGGACGCGGCACCGGCCTTCTCGGGCGGGGCCGCGCCGGAGGCGAGGGCGGTGCCGAGCACGCTGATCGGGGCCACCCCGAACATGATCACGGCGAGGCCCGCCGCGGCCGGCACGATGCCCGAGTCGTCCGGCCCGGCCACGGCGGTGAGCCAGAAGCCGATCAGGGTGACGACCAGGCCCGCGGTGATCACGTAGGCCGGACGGAAGCGCTTGGCGAGCACCGGGGTCAGCTGGGAGCCGATGATCAGCCCGGCGGCCCCGGGCAGCAGCCACAGACCCGCGGCGAGCGGGGTGAGCTCGCCCGCGACCAGCAGGTACTGCGGGACGAGGTACTCGACGCCGTTCAGGGCCATCATGCCGAACAGCAGCGTCAGCAGGGCACCGGTGAAGGCGCGGGTCCTGAACAGCCGCATGTCCAGCAGCGGGGTCTCCAGGCTGTTCTGACGGCGCACGAAGACCACCGTGAAGGCGGCACCGATGACGATCGCCGCCAGGTTGGCGAGGCTCCACCCGTGCTCGGCGAACTTCTTGATGCCGTAGACGACCGGCAGGATCGCCGCCAGGAACAGCACCACGCTCGCCAGGTCGAGCCGCCCCGCGCCCGGGTCCTTGTACTCGGGCAGCAACACCGGGGCAAGCAGCACCGGCACCAGCATGACCGGGACGCCCATCAGGAAGACGGAACCCCACCACCAGTGCTCCAGCAGCACACCGCCGATGACCGGTCCGATCGCGATGCCCACCGACAGGGCGGTGACCCAGGTCGCGATGGCGGTCGCCCGCTGCCGGTCGTCCTTGAACATGTGGATGATCAGCGACAGCGTCGAGGGCAGCACCGCGGCGCCGGCCACGCCGAGCAGGGCGCGAGCCACGATCAGCATCTCGGGGCTGGTGGAGTACGCCGCCAGCACCGAGGCCGCGATCACCCCGAGCGAGCCGAGGATCAGCAGCCTGCGGCGGCCGATGCGGTCCCCGAGCGTGCCCATGACCACCAGGAAGCCGCAGGTCATGAAGCCGTAGAGGTCGGTGGTCCACAGCAGCTGGGAGCTCGTCGGCTGAAGGTCGGCCGTCAGGTAGGGCGTGGCCAGCCACAGCACGCCGAGGTCGGCGGTCATCAGCGTCACCGGAAGCAGCAGCGCCAGCAGTCCGAACCACTCGCGCGGCCCGGCCCGCAGCTCCACCGCGGGAGCGGTGTTCGAAGACATGGGTTCCCTCTTTCGTTCTCTGTGCCTGTGGGTGTCGGTCGGTCAGTGGGTCTGCCGGTACGCGCGGACGCGGGCGAGGATCTCGGCGGCGACGGTGTCCGGATCCTGCTGGGGCTGCCAGTGCGAGGTCTTCTCGAGCGTCAGGAGCCGGTACGGCCCGGTGACGTACTCCTCGGTCTTCGCGACCGCCAGTTCGCTGACCGCCGTGTCGGTGCGGCTGTAGACGAAGGTGGTGGGGACGGTGACCGGACCGAAGTCCAGCGGGTCACCGAGGAGGTTGTTGGCGCGGTACCAGTTCAGGGCGGCGTCGAGCGTGCCGGCGGCGGTGTGCGTGGCCACGTACCGGGCGATCTGGGCATCGGTGAGGACGCCCTCTCCGGCCTGGGTGAACCAGGCGTGCAACTGGGCGGCGCCGTCGGCCAGGAAGTGGTCGGCGGCGCCGTCCGAGACGAGGAACTCGACGTACTGTGAGCTGTGCTGCTGCTCCTCGTCGACCCGGTAGGCGTGCTGGTAGGCGTCGAGGTGCGGGATGGCCAGCGCGGTCAGGGTGCGCACCCGGCCGGGGTGCCGGGCCGCCAGGTACCAGGCCACCGCGGCGCCCCAGTCGTGACCGACCACGTGGGCCGAGGACACGCCCAGGGCGTCGAGGACGCCGAGCGCGTCGGCGGCGAGGTGCGGCAGCCGGTAGTCCGCCACGGCGGCGGGGCGGGCGTCCGGCGAGTAGCCCCGCTGGTCGGGGGCGACGGTGCGCAGGCCGGCCGCGTGCAGCAGCGGCGCCGTCTCGGTCCACGACTCCTTGTTGTGCGGGAACCCGTGCAGCAGGAGTACCGGCTCGCCGTCCTCGGGACCGGCGACATCGACGTCGAAGACCAGGCCGTCGAGGCCGATCCGGGTCGCCGTCACCGCTGGGCTCCGGCGATCGCGGCCTCGATCGGCGAGTCGTGGAGGACCGCCGGGGAGTCCACGAGGCCGATGACCCGGGAGTAGGCGCGGGCCACCGCGGCGTCGCGGGTGGCGGCCTCCTGCACCTGGGCGATGAAGGCGTGCGCCTCCTGCACCTCGGGCGTGCGCTCGCCCTCGACCTCGGGGAAGCTGAGGTCGGCGCCGACGGCCATCTCCCAGCAGCCGTCGACGGCGTCCCGGGCGAGGTCCTCGAAGTACCGGAGCGGGTCCGGGCGGTGGGTGTCGGCGAGGTGGCGGCGCAGCACCAGGGAGCCGAGCGCGGAGACCGTCATGCCCTGTGCGTAGCTGGGGTTGAAGCTGCACACGGCGTCGCCGATGACCAGCAGGCCGGCCGGGAAGTCGGTCATCCGCTGGTAGTGGCGGCGCAGGTTGGTCGGGAACTTGTAGGCGACCGGGTCGTCGATCGGTTCCGAGACCGTGAGCACCTCGTGGATGTCGGGTGCGGCGAGGGACTTGATGAAGCCGATGAAGCCCTCGGGGTCGGTGGGCGGGTGGTCGCCGAGGATGCCGTAGGCGGTGACGATGGCGCGGTCGCCGTCGATCTTCTGGCAGATCGCGCCGCGCGGCACGCCGGCGGAGGCGACCGTGTTGATGGAGATGTTGCCCTCGAACGCCTCGTCAGGGACGCGGTAGTAGCGGGTGGTGTAGCCGAGGCCGATCTTGTGCTTCTCCTCCTGGACGGCCTCGTAGCCGAACTCCTGCAACCAGACGGAGGTGCGCGAACCGCGTCCGGTGGCGTCCACGACGAGGTCGGCGTGCAGGGTCTCCTCGGTGCCGTCCGCGCGGCGCACGACGACGCCGTTGACCTCGCGCCGGTCCGCCGTGGTCACCAGGCTCTGGACGGTGGCCCGCTCCAGGA
The DNA here is from genome assembly GCF_033406955.1 of Streptomyces violaceoruber. NCBI lineage: Bacteria > Bacillati > Actinomycetota > Actinomycetes > Kitasatosporales > Streptomycetaceae > Streptomyces > Streptomyces violaceoruber. Next base: position 1,554,985 of record NZ_CP137734.1, read on the forward strand.
ACGAGACCTCGGGCAGCGCGAGCACCCGGTCGCGCACGTGGCGCTCGAGGAACGGGCGGCTGGAGGTGAGGGCGATCAGCCCGGAGTCGACCTTGGCGAGGCGCTTGCCGTTGATGATCCAGCGCACGTCGTCGGCGACGTCACCGGTCTGGGCGCCGGCCGCCCTCATCTGCTCGGTGATGCCCGGGAAGTACTCCTCGGTGATCTGCTGGCCGCGGGCGAGCAGGCCGTGCAGGTGGTGCCCCTGCGGCAGGCCGCGGCGCAGTTCGTTCGGACCGGTCAGCTCGTCGCGGTCCACGACCGTGACGTTCGCGAAGGTCTCGGAGAGAGCACGGGCGGAGAAAAGGCCCGCCATGCTCCCGCCGAGCACTATCGCGCGGCCTTCGCGCTTTCTGCTCATAGCGATTTACTCTCCTTCGACAAGCGGAGTGGGAACAACAAAGTCGCGGCAATCAGAAATCAGTGGGACGACCTGGCCGCGCGGAATCGCGTGAGTCCGCCCAGACGGTATCCGCAGGCGTTCCACCGCTCGCTCACTGCGCGGCAACGGGCCGGTCATCAGGCATTCCAGCGGCGGCAGTTACCACGCCGTGACTGATCACCTACCCGGTGTTTCTAGTCTTTCGTCACATTGCTTGCAAGGTCTGGAAGAGGATTCGGGTCGCGGCCGCGTGCGTTTTCGCGGGCAGATGTCCGGACGACACAGCCAGGAAAGGGCAGCCGAGCGTGGTCACCAGTGAGAACAATTCCGTAGCAGCCGGGGCGCACACCGGGCAGGTGGAGCGGATCGCTGTCGTGGGACTGTCCTGCCGGCTCCCCGGGGCCGCGGACCCCGCGGCGTTCTGGGAGCTGCTGCACAGCGGTTCCGACGCCGTGACCGAGGTGCCGCCGGGCCGCTGGGACGTGCCCGCGGACGCGGCGCCCGGCTCGGGCTCCGGGGGCCGGCGCGGGGCGTTCCTGGACGGTGTCGACCGGTTCGACGCCGGATTCTTCGGCATCTCGCCGCGTGAGGCCGCCGCGATGGACCCGCAGCAGCGGCTCGTGCTCGAACTGACGTGGGAGGCGCTGGAGGACGCCGCGATCGTACCGGCGTCGCTGCGCGGCAGCAGGACCGCGGTGTTCGTGGGCACCCTGCGCGACGACTACACCAACCTGCTGTACCAGTACGGGGACGAGGCGGTCACCCAGCACACGATGGCCGGGGTGAACCGAGGCGTCATCGCGGGGCGGGTCTCGTACCACCTGGGGCTGCGCGGTCCGAGTCTCACGGTGGACTCGGCCCAGTCGTCGTCGCTGGTCGCCGTGCACCTGGCGTGCGAGAGCCTGCGCAGCGGGGAGTCGACGACGGCTGTGGTGGCCGGTGTGAACCTCAATCTGCTGGCCGAGAACGCCACTACGGAGGAACGTTTCGGCGCACTGTCCCCCGACGGTGTCTCGTACACCTTCGACGCCCGTGCCAACGGCTTCGTGCCCGGCGAGGGCGGCGGCGTGGTGGTGCTCAAGCCGCTGTCGGCCGCCCTCGCGGACGGCAACCGGATCCATGGCGTGATCCGCGGCACGGCGGTCAACAACGACGGCGCCGCCGACGGGCTCACCGTGCCCAGCGGCACCGCGCAGGAGCAGTTGATCCGCGAGGCGCACCGGCGCTCCGCCCTCGGCCCGGGCGAGCGGGTCCAGTACGTCGAACTGCACGGCACCGGCACCCCGGTCGGCGACCCGGTCGAGGCCGCCGCGCTCGGCGCCGCCCTCGGCGCGGAGCGCGGCGACGCGGACGGCCCGCTGCGGGTCGGCTCGGTCAAGACCAACATCGGGCACCTGGAGGGCGCCGCCGGCATGGCGGGCCTGATCAAGACGCTGCTCGCCATCACCCACCGGGAACTTCCCGCCAGCCTGAACTTCCGGACCGCCAACCCGGCGATCCCGCTGGCCGAACTGGGTCTGGAGGTTCAGCGCGAGCTCTCCGCCTGGCCGCGTCCGGACCGTCCGCTGGTGGCCGGCGTCAGCTCGTTCGGCATGGGCGGCACCAACGCGCACGTCGTCGTTGGCGAGCCTCCCCTCCCGGCCGCGGAGCCGGACACCCTCACCGGCTCCGCGGCCCCCTCCTCGCTCTCCTGGGTGGTCACCGCCAACTCCGAGGAGGCGCTGCGCGGACAGGCCGCGCGGCTCGCCGAGTTCGCCGGCGCCGAGAACGCGCCCGACCCGCGCGACACCGGGTACTCGCTGGCGACGGACCGTACGGTCTTCGAACACCGCGCGGTCGTGGTCGGCGCCGACGGCGCGGCCCTGCTGGACGGTGTGCGGGCGCTGGCCGAGGGCCGGCCGGGCGCCGGGGTCGTACGGGGCCGCGGCGAGGCCGGTGCCACCGCCCTGCTGTTCACCGGGCAGGGGGCGCAGCGACCGGGCATGGGCCAGGAACTCTACGCCGCGCACCCCGTGTTCGCGGACGCCTTCGACGCCGTGGCCGAGCGGCTCGACCCGATGCTGAAGCAGCCCCTGTGGGAGGTCATCGCCTCCGGAGAGGGCCTGGACGAGACCGGTCGCACCCAGCCGGCGCTGTTCGCGATCGAGGTGGCGCTCTTCAGGCTGCTGGAGTCCTGGGGCGTGCGGCCCGGCTTCCTCGCCGGACACTCGATCGGCGAGCTGGCCGCCGCCCACGTCGCCGGCGTGCTGTCCCTCGACGACGCGGCGAGGCTGGTCGCGGCCCGGGCCCGGCTGATGCAGGCGCTGCCCGCCGGCGGCGCCATGATCGCCGTCGAGGCCACCGAGGAGGAGGTCCTCCCCCACCTGGAGGGACTGGAGGCACGCCTGTCCCTCGCGGCGGTCAACGGGCCCGCCTCGGTGGTGATCTCGGGCGAGGCGGACGCGGCGGAGGACGTGGCGGCACGGCTTGCCGAAGCCGGGCGCCGGACCAAGCGCCTCACCGTCTCGCACGCCTTCCACTCGCCCCTCATGGACGGCATGCTCAAGGAGTTCCACAAGGTCGCCAAGGAACTCACCTACCACGCCCCGCGGATACCCGTCGTCTCCACCCTCACCGGCGCTCTCGCCTCGGGCGACGACCTGCGCACCCCCTGCTACTGGACGGACCAGGTCCGGCACGCCGTGCGCTTCGCCGACGCCGTACGCACCCTGGGCGAGCTCGGCGCGACGGTCCTCCTGGAGGTCGGCCCGGACGCGGTCCTCAGCTCGCTCGCCGACGCCACCCCCACGCTGCGCGCCGGGCGCCCCGAGACCCGGACGCTGCTCACCGCGGTCGCCACCGCGTTCGTCCGCGGCGCCGACGTCGACTGGCGCGCGGTCCACGCGGACGCCGGCGGCCGCTCCGTGCCGCTGCCCACGTACGCGTTCCAGCGCCGTAGGCACTGGTTCGACGCCGCGGCCCGCAAGGAGACGCGGGCGATCGCCCCGGCGGCCGATGAGGTGCGGTCACCGGCCGCGGCGTCCGGCGTCCCGTCCGTGCCGGCCGGCCGGGCCGAGCGCCTGCGGTACGCCGAGGACCTGGTGACGAGCCATGTCACCGCCGTCCTGGAGTACGGGGACGGCGAACGGCTCGATCCGCGCGTCCCGTTCCAGAAGCTCGGGTTCACCTCGCTGATGACCACGGAACTGCGCGCCGCCCTCGCCGAGGCCACCGGACTGGCCCTGCCCGGCAGCCTGCTCTTCGACCACCCCACCCCGCGGGAGCTGACCGCGTTCCTCGCCACGCGGCTGGCGGACACGACGGACGAGCCGGAGGCCGGGGAGGAGTTCATCCGGCCCGCCGACGCCGGCGAACCGATCGCGATCGTGGGCATGGCCTGCCGCTTCCCCGGCGGGATCACCTCCCCGGCGCAGTTGTGGAAGCTCGTGTCGGAGGGCGGTGACGCGATCACCGAGTTCCCCGTGAACCGCGGCTGGCCCGACGACCTCTACGACGCCGACCCCGACCGCCCCGGCCGCAGCGCGGTGCGGCACGGCGGATTCCTGCACGACGCGGGCGAGTTCGACGCCGACTTCTTCGGCATCTCGCCGCGCGAGGCGATGGCCATGGACCCGCAGCAGCGGCTGCTCCTGGAGTCGGCGTGGGAGGCCGTGGAGCGGGCCGGGATCGACCCGGACACGCTGCGCGGCTCCCGTACGGGCGTCTTCGTCGGCGCCACCGCGCTGGAGTACGGCCCGCGGATGCACGAGGCACCGGAGTCCGTCCAGGGCAGTGTCCTGACCGGCAGCACGACGAGCGTCATGTCCGGCCGGATCGCCTACCAGCTCGGGCTGCTCGGACCGGCGGTCACCACCGACACCGCCTGCTCTTCCTCGCTGGTCGCGCTGCACCTGGCGATCCGCTCCCTGCGCTCGGGCGAGACCAGCCTGGCGCTGGCCGGCGGTGCGACCGTGATGTCGTCGCCCGGCATGTTCGTGGAGTTCTCGCGGCAGCGGGGTCTGGCGCCGGACGGGCGCTGCAAGTCCTTCGCCGCGGGCGCGGACGGCACCGGCTGGAGCGAGGGCGTCGGCCTGCTGCTCGTCGAGCGGCTCTCCGACGCCCGCCGCAACGGCCACCAGGTACTGGCCGTCGTCCGCGGTTCCGCCGTCAACCAGGACGGCGCCTCCAACGGCCTCACCGCACCCAACGGCCTGTCGCAGCAGCGCGTCGTCCGCCAGGCCCTGGCCGACTCCGGTCTGGCCGCCACCGAGGTCGACGCGGTCGAGGCGCACGGCACCGGCACCCGGCTCGGCGACCCCATCGAGGCCGAGGCCCTCATGGCCACCTACGGAACCGGCCGGGACGGGCTCCCACCGGTGTACCTGGGCTCGTTGAAGTCCAACATCGGCCACGCCCAGGCGGCCGCCGGTGTCGGCGGTGTCATCAAGATGGTCGAGGCGATCCGGCACGGGGTGCTGCCCCGGACGCTGCACGTCGACGAGCCGTCACCGCGCGTGGACTGGAACGCGGGCGCGCTGGAGCTGCTCACCGGGGAACGGGCCTGGCCCGACACCGGCCGGCCCCGGCGGGCCGCCGTGTCCTCCTTCGGCATCAGCGGCACCAACGCGCACGTCGTGCTCGAGCAGGCCCCGGACGCGCCGCCGCCGTCCGCCGCGCCGCCGGCCACCCAGGCTCCCGCCGTGCCCGCGCCCTGGCTGCTGTCGGCCCGTGACCCCGACACGTTGCGGGCCCAGGCCGAGCGGCTGCGGGCGTACGCGGACGGTGACCGGGCGCCGGAACCGGCGGCGATCGGCCGGGCGCTCGCCACCACTCGTACCGCCTTCGAGCAGCGCGCCGTCGTCCTCGCCGAGGACCGGGCCGGCTACCTGGCCGGTCTGGACGCGCTGATCCGGGGCGCCGACGCGCCCGGCGTCGTCACCGGCAGCGCCCGGAGCGCGGGCCGCACCGCGTTCCTCTTCACCGGTCAGGGCGCCCAGCGGGCCGGCATGGGCCGGGAGCTGTACGCGCGCCATCCGGTGTTCGCCGAGGCACTGGACGCCGCGTTCGGCGCGCTCGACGCCCATCTGGACCTGCCGCTGCGCGAGGTGGTCTTCGCCGCGGAGGGCAGCCGCGAGGCCGCCCTGCTCGACGAGACGACGTACACGCAGCCCGCGCTGTTCGCCCTCGAAGTGGCACTGTTCCGGCTCCTGGAGCACCACGGGGTCACCCCCGGTCTGCTGGCCGGGCACTCGGTCGGTGAGCTGTCCGCCGCCCACGCGGCCGGGGTGCTGACCCTGGACGACGCCGCGAAACTGGTCGCCGCGCGCGGCCGGCTGATGCAGGCCGCCCGCTCCGGCGGCGCCATGATCGCCGTCGAGGCCGCCGAGGAGGAGGTTCTTCCGTATCTGGAGGGCAGGGCGGCCGGGCTCTCCGTCGCGGCCGTCAACGGACCCGCGTCCGTGGTGATCTCCGGCGACGAAGAGCCGGCCCTCGAGGTCGCGGAACTGCTGCGGGCGTCGGGCCGCAGGACCAAGCGGCTCACGGTCTCGCACGCCTTCCACTCCCCGCACATGGACGGCGTCCTCGACGCGTTCCGCGAGGTCGCGTCCACGGTCGCCTTCTCGGCGCCCACCGTGCCGATCGTCTCCACCGTGACGGGCCGGCTCGCCACCGAGGCCGAACTCACCTCACCCCAGTACTGGGCGAACCAGATCCGCGCGGCCGTCCGCTTCCTCGACGCGGCCCGCGAACTCGCCGCCCAGGGCGCCACCGTGTTCGTCGAGGCCGGACCGGACGCCGTGCTGACCGCGCTCACCCGGGCCGCGCTGGAGGACACCGGAGCCACGGCCGTGCCGCTGATGCGCGCGGGCCGACCGGAGGCCGAGACGCTGACCCTGGGCCTCGGGGGCGCCCACGCCGCGGGGGCCGCCCTGGACGCGGCGACGTTCTTCCCCGGCGCGGCCACCGCCGACGGCCTGCCGACGTACGCCTTCCGGCGCACCCATTACTGGCTGGCGCCCGCGTCGCCCACCGACGCCCGCAGCCTCGGCCTGGACGCCTCGAAGCACCCGCTGCTGTCCACCTCCGTGGAACTCGCCGGCCGGGAGGACACGCTGTTCACCGGTCGGCTGTCGCTGAGCGGCCATCCGTGGCTGGCGGACCACACCATCGGCTCGGCCGTGCTGGTACCCGCCACCGCCTTCGTCGAACTCGCCATGGCGGCCGGGGACCACCTCGGCGCCGGCCGGGTCGCGGACCTCACGCTGGAGGCACCGCTGCCGCTGACCGGCCGGGACGCCGTGCGGGTCCAGGTCGCCGTCGGCGCCCCGGACGCCTCGGGGCTGCGGCCGTTCTCCGTCCACGCCCGTCCCGACACCGGCGACGACGGCACCGACCGCCCCTGGACCCGGCACGTGAGCGGTGCCCTCGCCACCGAGGCCGAGGCCGAGGCCGCCGTCCCCGAGCCCGACCCCGTCTTCGGCGTCTGGCCACCGGAGGGCGCCGCGGCCGAGCCGCTGGACGGCGTGTACGACCGGCTGGCCGCGCTCGGCTACCACTACGGACCGGCCTTCCAGGGGCTGCGGGCCCTGTGGCGGCACGGCGAGGACCTGTACGCGGAGGTGCGGCTGCCGGAGGAACACCGGGAGGCCGCCGCGGGCTTCGGTGTGCACCCCGCACTGTTCGACGCCGTCCTGCACCCCCTGGTGCTGGACGCGGGAGCCGACGGCGACTCCGGCCGGATCCGGCTGCCCTTCGCCTGGTCCGGGGTCGTCCTGCACGCCACCGGCGCCACCGGCCTGCGGATCCGGATCTCCCCCGGCGGCCCCGACACCTACCGCATCTCCATGGCCGACGACACGGGCGCGCCGGTCGCCGGCGTCGAGTCGCTGACCCTGCGCCCGGTCGACGCCCGCCGGCTCGCGGCCGACGCCGACGCCGCCCCGGCCGCCGCGCTCCACACGGTGGAGTGGGCCCCCGTCCCCCTCCCGGCCGGCGCCGGTCCGGACTGGGCCGAGGCGGCCGACGGCCTCGACGCCGCCACGGGCTCCGCCATCGTGGTCGTACGGCCGCCCGGCGCGCCAGACACCGCCGAGGGCGCGCACCAGCCCGTGCGCGACGCGCTGGAAGTGGTCCAGCGGTGGCTGGCCGACGAACGGTTCGCCGAGGGGCGGCTGGCGTTCGTCACCCGCGGCGCCGTCGCGGCACTTCCCGGCGACGACGTCACCGGCCTCGCCGCGGCGCCGGTGTGGGGCCTGATCCGCTCGGTGCAGTCCGAGCACCCCGACCGTGTCGTGCTGGTGGACCTCGACGGTGACGACGACCGTCTGCTGCCCGCCGCGCTCGCGGCCGGGGAACCCCAGCTCGCCGTCCGCGGCGGCAAGCTGTACGCCCCACGGCTGGCCCGCCGCGACCCCGCGCCCGGACGGAACGCACCGACCCCGGCCCTGGACGGCACCGTCCTCGTCACCGGCGGCACCGGCGGGCTCGGCGCGCTCGTCGCCCGGCACCTCGTCACCGAGCACGGCGTGCGCCACCTGCTGCTCAGCAGCCGCCGCGGCCCCGGCACGCCGGGCGCCGACGCGCTGCGGTCGGAACTGACCGCGCTGGGCGCCGAGGTGACCGTGGTCGCCGCCGACGCCGCCGACCGGAACGCCGTCGCCGGGCTGCTCGCCGCCGTCGACGCCCGGCACCCGCTGTCGGCGGTGGTGCACACCGCGGGCGTCCTCGACGACGCGACCGCGCAGTCGCTCACACCGGAGCAACTCGCCACGGTGCTGCGCCCCAAGGTCGACGCGGCCCGGCATCTGCACGAGCTGACGAAGGACCTCGACCTGGCGGCCTTCGTACTGTTCTCCTCGGTCTCCGGCATCACCGGCACCGCGGGCCAGGCCAACTACGCCGCGGCCAACACCTATCTGGACGCCCTGGCCGCGCACCGCCGCGCCTCCGGGCTGCCCGCGACCTCGCTCGCCTGGGGGCTGTGGGACGCCTCGCACGGCATGGGCGGCACCCTCGGCGAGGCCGACCTCGCCCGCTGGGCCCGCGCCGGAATGACCCCGCTCACCCCGGAGCAGGGCCTGACCCTGTTCGACACCGCGCTGACGGGCACCGAGCCGCTGCTGGTACCGGTGGCGCTGGACCTGGCCCGCTTCCGTACCGGCGCCGAGCCGCTGCCCGCGCTCCTGCGCGGGCTGGTGCGCACCCGTGCCCGCCGCGCCGTGCAGGCCGGTGCGGGCACCGGGGGTGCCGGATCGGACTGGGCGCGCCGGATCGCGGCACTGCCCGAGGACAAGCGCCGCGACGCGGTCCTGGGCCTGGTCCGGGACACCGTCGCCGCGATCCTCGGCCACGCGGGCGGCACCTCCGTCGACCCCGAACGCGCTTTCAACGACATCGGCTTCGACTCGATGGCCGGTGTTGACCTGCGCAACCGCCTCGGTGCCGCCACGGGTCTGCGGCTGCCCGCGACGGTGGTCTTCGACCATCCGACGCCGGGGGCCGTGGCGGCCCATCTGCTCTCCCGGGTCTCCGAGAGCTCGCGGCCGGCCGACGCACCGACGGCGGCCCGGCGGCGCGGTCCGGCCGACGAGCCGATCGCGATCGTCGGCATGGCCTGCCGCTACCCGGGCGGGGTGTCCTCGCCGGAGGAGCTGTGGCGGCTGGTGGCGGACGGTGTGGACGCCGTCACCGAGTTCCCCGTCAACCGGGGCTGGGACCTGGAGAACCTGTACGACCCGGACCCGGAGCAGACCGGTACCTCGTACGTCCGCGAGGGCGGCTTCCTGCACGATGCCGACCTGTTCGACCGGGAGTTCTTCGGCATCTCGCCGCGCGAGGCGACGGCCACCGATCCGCAGCAGCGGCTGCTGCTGGAGACCGCCTGGGAGACCTTCGAGAACGCCGGCCTCGACCCCGCCCTGCTGCGGGGCTCCAACACCGGTGTCTTCACCGGCGCGATGTACGACGACTACGCGTCGCGGCTGGCGTCCGCTCCGGAGGAGTTCGAGGGTTTCCTGCTCGCCGGGAACCTGTCCAGCGTCGTCTCGGGCCGGCTGTCGTACACGTACGGCCTGGAGGGTCCGGCGGTCACCGTGGACACGGCGTGCTCCTCGTCGCTGGTGGCGCTGCACATGGCGGCGGGTGCGCTGCGTTCCGGTGAGTGCGACCTCGCCCTGGCGGGCGGGGTGACGGTGATGAACGGTCCCAGCACGTTCGTGGAGTTCTCACGGCAGCGGGGTCTGTCGCCGGACGGCCGCTGCAAGTCCTTCGCCGCGGGCGCGGACGGCACCGGCTGGAGCGAGGGCGTCGGCCTGCTGCTCGTCGAGCGGCTCTCCGACGCCCGCCGCAACGGCCACCAGGTGCTGGCCGTCGTCCGCGGCTCCGCCGTCAACCAGGACGGCGCCTCCAACGGCCTCACCGCACCCAACGGCCCCTCCCAGGAACGGGTCATCCGCCAGGCCCTGGCCAACGCGGACCTGACCCCCGCCGACATCGACGCCGTCGAGGCACACGGCACCGGCACCACCCTCGGCGACCCCATCGAGGCCCAGGCACTGCTGGCGACGTACGGCCAGGACCGGGCGGAGGGCCGCCCCCTGTACCTCGGCTCGCTGAAGTCCAACATCGGACACAGCCAGGCCGCCGCCGGAGTCGGCGGGATCATCAAGATGGTGCAGGCGATGCGCCACGAGGTGCTGCCCAGGACCCTGCACGTCGACGCGCCGTCCCCGCACGTCGACTGGGAGACGGGCACCCTGGCGCTGCTCACGGAGGAGACCCCCTGGCCGGCCGCCGGCCGCCCCCGCCGGGCGGGCGTGTCCTCCTTCGGCATCAGCGGCACCAACGCCCACGTGATCGTGGAGGAGGCTCCCGCGGCACCGGTGGACCGCCGCCCGGCCGCCGGCCCGGAGTCCTCGGGCGGCGTGGTGCCGTGGATCGTGTCCGGGAAGGACGAGGCCGCGCTGCGGGCCCAGGCACGGAGGCTGCACCAGTACGTGCTGGACCACCCGGACCTGTCACCCGCCGACATCGGCCACTCCCTCGCGACCACCCGCGCGGTCCTGGACCAGGGTGCGGCCGTCGTCGGCGCCGACCGCGAGTCGCTGCTGCGGGGGCTCGCGGCGATCGAGCGCGGTGAGTCGGCCGGGGTCGTCCGGGCCCGTTCGGCACGGCCGGGGAAGACCGCGTTCCTGTTCACCGGGCAGGGCAGCCAGCGGCTCGGCATGGGACGCGAACTCTACGAGAGCAGTCCCGTGTTCGCGAAGGCGCTGGACGAGGTGTGCTCCCGTTTCCGGGCCGAACTCGCCCGTCCCGTCAAGGACGTGCTGTTCGCCCAGGAGGACTCCGCGACCGCCGCCCTGATCGACCAGACCGCGTTCACGCAGGCCGCGCTGTTCTGCGTCGAGGTCGCGCTGTACCGGCTCTTCGAGCATCACGGATTCACTCCCGACTATCTTCTCGGCCACTCCATCGGCGAGGTCACCGCCGCGTATCTCTCCGGGGTGCTCGACCTGGACGACGCCTGCTGTCTGGTCGCCGAGCGCGGCCGGCTGATGCAGGCCGCCCGCGAGGGAGGCGCGATGGCCGCCGTGCAGGCCTCCGAGGAGGAGGTGTACGCCTCGATCGCGCCGTACGGCGACGCGGTGGGCATCGCCGGGGTCAACGGCCCCGAGTCGTTGGTGATCTCCGGGGACGAGGACGTCGTGGAGGAGGTCACCGCGGCCTGGCGGGCCAACGGGGTCCGCACGAAGCGGCTGCCGGTGTCGCACGCCTTCCACTCCTCGCACATGGACGAGGTCCTCGACGAGTTCCGCGAGGTCGCCTCCGGGCTGTCCTTCCGGCCGCCGCGCATCCCGGTCGTCTCCAACGTGACCGGCACCCTCGCCACCGACGCGCAGCTGACCTCGCCTGACTACTGGGCCACCCACATCCGGGAGGCGGTGCGCTTCCTGGACGGAGTGCGCTACCTGGAGGCCCAGGGCGTCACCGACTTCCTGGAACTCGGCCCGGACGCGGTGCTCACGGCGCTCACCCGGGGCAGTCTGGAAGAGGAAGCCGGTGTCCTGGTCGCGGCGCTGCGCCGGGACCGGCCCGAGGCCGAGACCGTCGCCGCGGCGATCGCCGCACTGCGGCTGCGCGGCGCGGCCCCCGCCTGGGACACGGTCTTCCCCGGCGCCCGCCGGGTCGCCCTGCCGACGTACGCCTTCCAGCACGAGCGGTACTGGCTGGACGCACCCGAGACATCCACCGACGCGGCCGGGCTCGGCCTGTCCGCCGCCGGTCACCCCCTTCTCGGGGCCGCCGTGCGCATGGCGCACCGCGACGAGTACCTGTTCACCGGCCGCCTGTCGCGCCACTCCCAGCCCTGGCTGACCGAGCACGCGGTGCACGGCACGGTGCTGGTGCCGGCGACGGGGCTGCTGGAGCTGGCGGTGCGGGTCGGCGGGCAGTTGGGCGCGGAGCGGGTCGAGGAGCTGATGCTGTCGGCGCCGCTGGTCCTGCCCGAGCAGGGCGGTGTCCAGGTGCAGCTGGTGGTCGGCGAGGCCGACGGTGCCGGGCGGCGCACGGTCGAGGTCTTCTCACGGCTCGACGACGGCGACGTCACCGCGGACCGTCCGTGGACGCTGCACGCGAGCGGTGCCCTGGCCCCGGCCGCCGGCGTCCTCGGTGAGCCGCCGCTGCCGTGGCCGCCCGCCGGCGCCGGCGAGGTGCCGCTCGACGGGGTCTATGACCGGCTGACCGATGTGGGATACGCGTACGGTCCGGCTTTCCAGGGTCTGCGGCGGGTCTGGCGCGGCGACGGCGAGATCTACGCCGAGGTCGCCCTGCCCGAGGAGCAGCGCGCCGACGCGGGACGCTACGTCCTGCACCCGGCCCTGCTCGACGCCGCGCTGCACCCCCTGCTGCCCGGCGTCGCCGACCAGGACCGCGCGGCACTGCTGCCCTTCACCTGGTCCGGCGTCACCATCCACGCCACAGGCGCCTCCGTACTGCGCGTGCGGCTGACACTCACCGGGGCCGACGTCGCGGCCTTGACGGTGGCGGACGCAACCGGCGCCCCGGTGGCCTCGGTCGAGTCCTTGCTGCTGCGCCCCCTGTCCAAGGACGCGCTGCGCCAAGCCGCCTCCACCGCCCGCGACGGACTCTTCCGCATCGCCTGGAACACACTGCCCACCACCGACACCCCCACCGACACCACCGACACCACCGGCTGGGCCGTCGTCGGCGACCTGACGGTCGACGGAGCGACCCGACACACAAACCTGGACGCCGTGAGGGCCGAAGACAACATCCCCCGAACGGTTCTGTACGCCCCGCCCGTCCCGGACGGTGACGTGCCGCAAGCGGCCCACACCGCACTGCGCGACGCCCTCAGCACCACGCAGTCCTGGCTGGCCGACGACCGCACCACCGACACCACCCTCGTCGTCGTCACCCGGGGCGCCCTCGCCACCCACCACACACAGCACACCGATCCCGTACAGGCCGGCCTCTGGGGCCTGCTCCGCGTCGCCCAGACCGAGAACCCCGGCCGCATCGCCCTCCTCGACACCGACACCGACACCATCCCCACCACCGCCCTGACCACCGACGAACCCCAACTCGCCCTCCGCGACAACACTTTCCACACCCCTCGCCTGGCCCGCACCACCGACCAGCCCACCGACCGGCCCCGCTGGGACCGCGGCACCGTCCTCATCACCGGCGCCACCGGCGCCCTCGGCACCGTCCTCGCCCGCCACCTCGTCACCCAGCACGGCACCCGCCACCTTCTCCTCCTCAGCCGACGCGGCACCAACGCCCCCGGCGCACAAGAACTCCAGCATGAACTCACCGCCCTCGGCGCCACCGTCACCATCACCGCCTGCGACGCCGCCGACCGCCACGCCCTCACCTCCGTACTCGACGACATCCCCGCCGAACACCCCCTCACCGCCGTCGTCCACACCGCCGGCGTCCTCGACGACACCGTCCTGGCGGATCTGACGGCCGAGCGGCTGGAGAAGGTACTGCGTCCGAAGGTCGACGCGGCGTGGAACCTGCACGAACTGACCAAGGACCACGACCTGGAGGCATTCGTCCTCTACTCCTCCGTCGCCGGCCTCATCGGCAACGCCGGCCAGGCCAACTACGCCGCCGGAAACACCTTCCTGGACGCCCTCGCCCAGCACCGCAGGGCACTCGGACTGCCCGCCGTCTCCCTCGCCTGGGGCCTGTGGGCCCAGGCCAGCACCATCAGCGGACAACTCGACCAGACCGACCTGCGCCGGCTCGCCCGGCTGGGCCTGCTGCCGCTGTCGTCCGCCGACGCGATGGACCTGTTCGACGCGGCCCCGGCCACCGGCGAAGCGGTCCTCGCGGCCACCCGGCTGGACCTCGGAACACTGCGCAAGCAGGGCGCGCATCTGCTCCCGCTGCTGCGGGACCTCGTGCCGGCCGCGCCGCGCCGTGCGGCGGCGGACACCGGCGGTACCGAGGGCGGACCCTCGCTGGCGGAGCGGCTCGGTGCCCTGCCGGACGAGGAGCAGCGCGTCGAGGCTCTGACGGACCTCGTGCGCGTCCAGGTGGCCGCGGTGCTCGGCCACTCCGATCCCGGCTCCGTCGACCCCGGCCGGGCCTTCCAGGAGCTGGGCTTCGACTCACTGACAGCCGTCGAACTCCGCAACCAGCTGAGCACCGCGAGCGGACTGCGCCTGCCCACCACCCTCGTCTTCGACCACCCCTCCCCCGCCGCCCTCGCCGCCCATCTGCGGCAGCGGATCACGGTCGAGGAGGGGGCGGCCGCCACTCCGGTCCTCGCGGATCTGGACCGTCTGAAGTCGGCCATCCGGTCCGCTTCGGTGGACCGGGACGCGTTCGACCGGATCACCGGTCGGCTGCGCGAGTTGCTGGACGTCGCCGACACGGCGAACGGCAGCGCGGCCGGGGACGACGACACCGACCGGGACCTGGACACAGCCAGCGACGAGGAGCTGTTCGCCCTCCTCGACGACCTCGGCTGACCGGGCACCGGACAGCGACACGCGGTTCCGCCGGCCGGCGGGCAGCACGGGGACGCGGCACGCGCCGCGCCCCCGCCCCGCCGGCCGCACCGCCAACCAACCATCACCCACGAGCCACATCACGTCGGGGAGCTGAAATCACGTGGCCAACGAGCAAGAACTCCGCGAGTACCTCAAGCGGGCGATCGCCGATGCGCGCGACGCGCGCAAGCGCCTGCGAGAAGCCGAGGACAAGGCCCACGAGCCCATTGCGATCGTCGGCATGGCCTGCCGCTACCCCGGGGGCGTCGCCACGCCGGAGGACCTGTGGCGGCTGGTCGACGACGGCGTGGACGCGGTCGGCGGCTTCCCCGTCAACCGCGGGTGGGACCTGGAGCGGCTGTACGACCCGGACCCGGACGCCGCGGGCACCTCGTACACGACCGAGGGCGGCTTCCTCCACCAGGCCGACGAGTTCGACCCGGAGTTCTTCGGGATGTCGCCGCGCGAGGCACTCGCCGTGGACCCGCAGCAGCGGCTGCTGCTGGAGACCACCTGGGAGGCGTTCGAGCGGGCGGGCCTCGATCCGGAGTCGTTGCGCGGCAGCCGCACCGGCGTCTTCACGGGCTTGATGTACAACGACTACGGCTCCCGCCCGAACCTCCCCGCCGAGGGGAACGAGGGCTATCTGTTCAGCGGCAGCGCGGGCAGCATCGCCTCGGGCCGGCTGGCGTACACCTTCGGGCTGGAGGGCCCGACGGTGACGGTGGACACGGCGTGCTCGTCGTCGCTGGTGGCGCTGCACATGGCGGCGGGTGCGCTGCGTTCCGGTGAGTGCGACCTCGCGCTCGCGGGCGGCGCGGCCGTGATGTCCACGCCGACCGCCTTCGTCGAGTTCTCCAGGCTGCGCGGACTGGCTCCGGACGGTCGCTGCAAGTCCTTCTCCGAGCACGCGGACGGCACCGGCTGGGCGGAGGGGGTCGGGCTGCTGCTCGTCGAGCGGCTGTCCGACGCCCGCCGCAACGGCCACCGGGTACTGGCTGTCGTCCGCGGCTCCGCCGTCAACCAGGACGGCGCCTCCAACGGCCTCACCGCACCCAACGGCCCCTCCCAGGAACGGGTCATCCGCCAGGCCCTGGCCAACGCGGACCTGACCCCCGCCGACGTCGACGCCGTCGAGGCACACGGCACCGGCACCACCCTCGGCGACCCCATCGAGGCCCAGGCACTGCTGGCGACGTACGGCCAGGACCGGGCGGAGGGCCGGCCCCTGTACCTCGGCTCACTCAAGTCCAACATCGGACACAGCCAGGCCGCCGCCGGAGTCGGCGGGATCATCAAGATGGTGCAGGCGATCCAGCACGGTGTGCTGCCCGCGACCCTGCACTCCGAGGAGCGTTCGAGCCGGGTCGACTGGGAGGCGGGCGCGGTCGAATTGCTGACCGAGGCCCGGCCCTGGCCGGAGACCGGCGCGCCGCGCCGGGCCGGAGTGTCGTCGTTCGGCTTCGGCGGCACCAACGCGCACGTGGTCATCGAGCAGGCCGTGGAGCCGACGGACGAGGATGCGCGGGACAGGGACGAGCCCACGTCCGAGGCTCCGGCGCAGGCGGACGTCTCGGCGCCGCCGGTGCTGCCGTGGGTGCTGTCCGGGCGCACCCGGGAGGCCGTGGCCGGTCAGGCGCGCAGGCTGCTGTCGTACGCGACGGAGCACGAAGACGTCGAGCCCGCCCATGTCGCCCGGTCACTGGTCCGCGACCGGTCGGTGTTCGACCACCGTGCGGTGGTGGTGGGGTCGGACCGGGAGGAACTGCTCACCGGACTACGAGCCCTCGCCGAGGGCCGGACCACCCCCACCGGCGTCGTCCAGGACACCAGACAAACCGGCAAAACCGCGTTCCTCTTCACCGGCCAGGGCGCCCAACGCACCGGCATGGGCATGGACCTCTACCACACCTTCCCCGCCTACGCCCACGCCTTCGACACCATCACCGCCCAACTCGACCCCCACCTCGACCAACCCCTCCACCACACCATCACCACCGGCCACCACCTCCACCACACCGGCAACACCCAACCCGCCCTCTTCGCCACCGAAGTCGCCCTCTACCGACTCCTCGAAACCTGGGGCATCACCCCCGACTACCTCGCCGGACACTCCATCGGCGAACTCACCGCCGCCCACATCTCCGGCATCCTCACCCTCCAAGACGCCTGCACCCTCGTCACCGCACGCGCCCGCCTCATGCAAAACCTCCCCACCCACGGCACCATGATCGCCCTCCAAGCCACCGAACAAGAAATACTCCCCCACCTCACCGGACACGAACACCACCTCACCATCGCCGCCATCAACAGCCCCACCAGCCTCGTCATCTCCGGCAACCAAACCGCCGCCCAACACATAGCCACCCAACTCCAGGCCCAAGGACGCAAAACCAAAACCCTCACCGTCTCCCACGCCTTCCACTCCCCCCACATGGACGGCATGCTCCACGACTTCCACCACACCGCCACCCAACTCACCTACCACGAACCCACCATCCCCATCGTCTCCACCCTCACCGGAAACCTCGCCACCCACAACGACCTCCGCACCCCCACCTACTGGACCGACCAACTCCGCAACACCGTCCGCTACACCCAAGCCATCCACACCCTCCACACCGCCGGCGTCACCACCTACACCGAAATCGGCCCCGACGCCACCCTCACCCCCCTCACCGCGAGCACGGTCGAGGACTCCGACGGCGTGGCGGCCATCGCCACCCTGCGCGCCGGCCGCCCCGAGCCGCAGCAGGTCCTCGCGGCGGTCGGCGAGTTGCACGCACGCGGCCGACGCGTCGACTGGGAAGCGTTCTTCGGCGGCCGGCCCGGCCAGTCCGTGTCCGTGGACCTGCCGACGTACGCCTTCCAGCGCGACCGGTACTGGCTAGACGTCACGGAGGCCGCCGCCGACGCCGCCGGCCTCGGGCTGACCCCGACGGACCACCCGATCCTCGGTGCCACGCTCGATCTGGCCGACGGCGAGCAGACCCTCTTCACCAGTCGGCTGTCCCTCCGCACACATCCCTGGCTGGCCGACCACACCGTGGCCGGCACCACTTTGCTGCCGGGTACGGGCTTCGTGGAACTGGCCGCGCTGGCCGGTGAGCGGTTGGGCTGCCCGCGGGTCGAGGAGTTGACGCTCTCGGCTCCGCTGGTCCTGCCGGAGCGGGACGGCGTGCGGATACAGCTCGCGGTCGGCGAGGCCGACGGCGCGGGCCGCCGGGTGGTCTACGTGTACGCGCGTCCCGACGGCGGCGACGAGACACCCGGCGCCGTTGCCAAGGCCCGCCCGTGGACCGCGCTCGCCAAGGGCGTGCTGGCGCCCGCCACCGGAACCGGCACGGCGGCGGACGGTCTGCCGGTCTGGCCTCCGACGGGTGCGAGTGAGGTGCCGCTCGACGGCGTCTACGACCGACTGGCGGCCCAGGAGTACGCGTACGGTCCGGCTTTCCAGGGTCTGCGGCGGGTATGGCGCGGCGACGGCGAGATCTACGCCGAGGTCGCCCTGCCCGAGGAGCAGCGCGCCGACGCGGGACGCTACGTCCTGCACCCGGCCCTGCTCGACGCCGCGCTGCACCCCCTGCTGCCCGGCGTCGCCGACCAGGACCGCGCGGCACTGCTGCCCTTCGCCTGGTCCGGCGTCACCATCCACGCCACGGGCGCCTCCGTACTGCGCGTGCGGCTGACACTCACCGGGGCCGACGTCGCGGCCTTGACGGTGGCGGACGCAACCGGCGCCCCGGTCGCCTCCGTCGAATCCCTGCTGCTGCGCCCCCTGTCCAAGGACGCACTGCGCCAAGCCGCCTCCACCGCCCGCGACGGACTCTTCCGCATCGCCTGGAACACACTGCCCACCACCGACACCCCCACCGACACCACCGACACCACCGGCTGGGCCGTCGTCGGCGACCTGACGGTCGACGGAGCGAGCAGGCACGCCGACCTCGGCGCCGTGGCGAACGCCGATTCCGTCCCGGACACCGTCCTGTACGCTCCCCCGGTCCCGGACGGTGACGTGCCGGAAGCGGCCCATGCCGCACTGCGCGACGCCCTCAGCACCACGCAGTCCTGGCTGGCCGACGACCGCACCACCGACACCACCCTCGTCGTCGTCACCCGGGGCGCCCTCGCCACCCGCGAAGGACAGCACACCGATCCCGTACAAGCCGGCCTCTGGGGCCTGCTCCGCGTCGCCCAGACCGAGAACCCCGGCCGCATCGCCCTCCTCGACACCGACACCGACACCATCCCCACCACCGCCACCGCGGTCACCAGCCGTGAGCCCCAACTAGCCCTGCGCGACAACACCTTCCTCGTCCCTCGCCTGGCCCGCACCACCGACCAGCCCACCGACCAGCCCACCGACCGGCCCCGCTGGGACCGCGGCACCGTCCTCATCACCGGCGCCACCGGCGCCCTCGGCACCGTCCTCGCCCGCCACCTCGTCACCCAGCACGGCACCCGCCACCTTCTCCTCCTCAGCCGACGCGGCACCAACGCCCCCGGCGCACAAGAACTCCAGCAAGAACTCACCGCCCTCGGCGCCACCGTCACCATCACCGCCTGCGACGCCGCCGACCGCCACGCCCTCACCTCCGTACTCGACGACATCCCCGCCGAACACCCCCTCACCGCCGTCGTCCACACCGCCGGCGTCCTCGACGACGGTCTGCTCTCCTCGCTCACCGAGGAGCGGCTCGCCGATGTGCTGCGTCCGAAGGTCGACGCGGCGTGGAACCTGCACGAACTGACCAAGGACCACGACCTGGAGGCATTCGTCCTCTACTCCTCCGTCGCCGGCCTCATCGGCAACGCCGGCCAGGCCAACTACGCCGCCGGAAACACCTTCCTGGACGCCCTCGCCCAGCACCGCAGGGCACTCGGACTGCCCGCCGTCTCCCTCGCCTGGGGCCTGTGGGCCCAGGCCAGCACCATCAGCGGACAACTCGACCAGACCGACCTGAAGCGCATGGAGCGCACCGGGCTGCTGCCGCTGTCGTCCGCCGACGCGATGGACCTGTTCGACGCGGCCCCGGCCACCGGCGAAGCGGTCCTCGCGGCCACCCGGCTGGACCTCGGAACACTGCGCAAGCAGAGCGACGGCCCGCACGTCCTCTTCCGCGGCCTCCTCCCGGCCGCCCCGCGCCGGGCGGCCGCCGCGCAGGCCGACGGCGGTTCGTCGCTGGAGCAGCGGCTGGCTCCGCTGTCCGCGGCCGAGCGCGAGCGGGCACTCACGGATCTCGTGCGCGTCCAGGTCGCGGCGGTGCTCGGGCACTCTGACCCCGGCGCGATCGAGTCCGGCCGGGCCTTCCAGGAGCTGGGCTTCGACTCACTGACAGCCGTCGAACTCCGCAACCAGCTGAGCACCGCGAGCGGACTGCGCCTGCCCACCACCCTCGTCTTCGACCACCCCTCCCCCGCCGCTCTCGCCGCCCACCTCTCGGCGGAGCTGTTCGGCGAGCAGGAGTCGAGCGGGCCGGCCGTGGTGGCCGCCGGCTCGGCGTCCCTGGAGCCGGTCGCGATCGTCGGCATGGCCTGCCGCTACCCGGGCGGGGTGTCCTCGCCGGAGGAGCTGTGGCGGCTGGTGGCGGACGGTGTGGACGCCGTCACCGAGTTCCCCGTCAACCGGGGCTGGGACCTGGAGAACCTGTACCACCCTGACCCTGAGCACGTGGGGACGACGTATGCCCGGG
This sequence comes from Streptomyces violaceoruber, assembly GCF_033406955.1. Classification (NCBI taxonomy): domain Bacteria; kingdom Bacillati; phylum Actinomycetota; class Actinomycetes; order Kitasatosporales; family Streptomycetaceae; genus Streptomyces; species Streptomyces violaceoruber. The sequence goes on from NZ_CP137734.1 coordinate 1,575,105, forward strand.
GCGGCGGTTTCCTGCACGACGCCGACCTGTTCGACCCGGAGTTCTTCGGCATGTCGCCGCGCGAGGCGCTCGCCACCGATCCGCAGCAGCGGCTGCTGCTGGAGACCGCCTGGGAGACGGTCGAGAACGCGGGCATCGTCCCCGCGTCGCTGCGCGGCAGCCGCACCGGTGTGTTCACCGGCGTGATGTACCACGACTACGGCTCCCAGCTGGACACGGTCCCCGAGGACCTGGAGGGCTATCTCGCCAGCGGCAACGCCGGCAGTGTGGCTTCGGGCCGGGTCTCGTACAACCTGGGCCTGGAGGGACCGGCGGTCACCGTCGACACGGCGTGCTCCTCGTCGCTGGTCGCCCTGCACATGGCGGCGAACGCGCTGCGTTCCGGTGAGTGCGACCTCGCGCTCGCGGGCGGGGTCACCGTCATGTCGAGCCCGACCTCCTACGTGGAGTTCTCGCGGCAGCGGGGCCTGTCGCCGGACGGCCGCTGCAAGCCATTCGCGGCCGCCGCGGACGGCACCGGCTGGAGCGAGGGCGTCGGCCTGCTGCTCGTCGAGCGGCTCTCCGACGCCCGCCGCAACGGCCACCAGGTACTGGCCGTCGTCCGCGGTTCCGCCGTCAACCAGGACGGCGCCTCCAACGGCCTCACCGCACCCAACGGCCCCTCCCAGGAACGGGTCATCCGCCAGGCCCTGGCCAACGCGGACCTGACCCCCGCCGACGTCGACGCCGTCGAGGCACACGGCACCGGCACCACCCTCGGCGACCCCATCGAGGCCCAGGCACTGCTGGCGACGTACGGCCGGGAACGGCCCGACGGACGCCCCCTGTACCTCGGCTCACTCAAGTCCAACATCGGACACAGCCAGGCCGCCGCCGGAGTCGGCAGCGTCATCAAGATGATCGAGGCGATGCGCCACGAGGTGCTGCCCAGGACCCTGCACGTCGACGCGCCGTCCCCGCACGTCGACTGGGAGACGGGCGCGGTCGAACTGCTCACCGAGGCCCGGGAGTGGGAGACGTACGGCCGTCCGCGCCGCGCCGCCGTCTCGTCCTTCGGCATCAGCGGCACCAACGCCCACGTGGTGATCGAGCAAGCCGAGCAGCCGGAGCCGACGGAGCCGACCGGTCGGCCCGAGCAGCCGGAGCCGGTGTCCGCCGCCCCGCTGCCGGCCGTCCCGTGGGTGCTGTCGGGCCGGACCCCGGAGGCCGTGACCGGACAGGCGCAGCGGCTGCTGTCGTTCGTCGAGTCACGCCCCGAGGCGGCTCCGGCGGACATCGGGCTCTCGCTGGCGGTCAGCCGGTCGCAGTTCGACCACCGGGCGACGGTCGTCGGCGCGGACCGCGAGGAACTGCTGGCCGGGCTGCGGACGCTGGCTTCCGGTGCTACGAAGCAGACAGCGGTGCGGGACACCAGGCAAACGGGGAAGACCGCGTTCCTCTTCACCGGCCAGGGCGCCCAACGCACCGGCATGGGCATGGACCTCTACCACACCTTCCCCGCCTACGCCCACGCCTTCGACACCATCACCGCCCAACTCGACCCCCACCTCGACCAACCCCTCCACCACACCATCACCACCGGCCACCACCTCCACCACACCGGCAACACCCAACCCGCCCTCTTCGCCACCGAAGTCGCCCTCTACCGACTCCTCGAAACCTGGGGCATCACCCCCGACTACCTCGCCGGACACTCCATCGGCGAACTCACCGCCGCCCACATCTCCGGCATCCTCACCCTCCAAGACGCCTGCACCCTCGTCACCGCACGCGCCCGCCTCATGCAAAACCTCCCCACCCACGGCACCATGATCGCCCTCCAAGCCACCGAACAAGAAATACTCCCCCACCTCACCGGACACGAACACCACCTCACCATCGCCGCCATCAACAGCCCCACCAGCCTCGTCATCTCCGGCAACCAAACCGCCGCCCAACACATAGCCACCCAACTCCAGGCCCAAGGACGCAAAACCAAAACCCTCACCGTCTCCCACGCCTTCCACTCCCCCCACATGGACGGCATGCTCCACGACTTCCACCACACCGCCACCCAACTCACCTACCACGAACCCACCATCCCCATCGTCTCCACCCTCACCGGAAACCTCGCCACCCACAACGACCTCCGCACCCCCACCTACTGGACCGACCAACTCCGCAACACCGTCCGCTACACCCAAGCCATCCACACCCTCCACACCGCCGGCGTCACCACCTACACCGAAATCGGCCCCGACGCCACCCTCACCCCCCTCACCCAGCAAACCCTCGACACCACCACCGCCATCCCCCTCCTACGCCACAACCAACCCGAAACACACACCCTCCTCACCGCCATCAGCCGCCTCCACAACCGCGGCATCCCCATCAACTGGAAAAACCTCTTCACCACCACCCCCGCCAAACACACCCCCCTACCCACCTACGCCTTCCAACACGAACGCTTCTGGCTGAAGGGCTCGGCGCGGTCCGGCGACGCGGGCCACGCGCTCAGCCCGACGGGCCATCCGCTGCTGGGCGCCGCGGTCACCGTGGCCGGCGCCGATCAGGTGCTGTTCACCAGCCGGCTGTCGGCGCACGGTCATCCGTGGCTGGCCGAGCAGGCGGTGTTCGACGCGCCCGTACTGCCCGTGTCCGCCCTGGTGGAGCTGGCCCTCCGGGCGGGCGACGAGCTGGGGGTCCCGGGCGGGCTCGCGGAGCTGGACCTGCGCACGCCAGTCGTTCTGCCCGAACAGGGCTTCATGCAGCTCCAGTTGGGCGTGGGGCCGGCGGACGAGGCCGGACGGCGGCCGTTCACCGTGCACAGCAGGGTGGACGACGCGGACGCTCCTTGGAAGGTGCACGCCCATGGTGCCTTCGAGTCCGCGGACGGCGGTGCGCCGCTTCCCGGTCCGTCGTCGGACGCGGATGCGACCGACGTGCGGCTGGCCGAGGAACTGCTGCCGGACGCCGCCCGCTACGAGCTGCATCCGGCCCTGCTGGAGGCGGCGGTCATGGCGGCCGCGGGGACCGGGGAGGCCGGCACCACGCCGGTACCGGCCCACTGGCGGGGCGTGCGGCTGCACGCGTCGGGTGCCACCGCCGTACAGGTCCGGGTCGGCGCCCCGGACGAGCACGGCGTCAGCGTGCTGCTGTCCGATGCCGAAGGGCAGCCGGTCGCCACGGTCGAGAGGCTGACCTTCCGGAATGTTCCGGACGCCGAGTTCGCGGTGGACTCCGAGGGCAGCCGGCCGCTGTTCCGGGTCGACTGGGACCGGACCGCGCTTCCGGAGCCCGCTTCCCCGGTGCGCTGGGGCGTCCTTGGTGACGGCGTCCGGTTCGACGGACCGGCCGACGGCATCATGGCGTTCGAGGACGTGGCGGCCGTCGGCAAGGCGGCGGAGGCAGCCGGGACCGATGCCCCGGTGGACGCGGTGCTGGCACGGATCACGCCCGAGGGGACCGGCGGTGCGCCGACGGCCGCGCACGCGGCTGCGCGCGGTGCGCTGAACCTCGTACAGGACTGGCTGGCCGACGACCGGCTCGCCACCACCCGGCTCGTGGTGGCGACACGAGGGGCGGTGCACGCCGGTGGGGAGCAAGACGCGCCGGACGTCGGTGCGGCGACCGTCTGGGGGCTGCTGCGCTCGGCGCAGGCGGAGGCCCCCGACCGGATCGTGCTCGTCGACCTGGACCACGCCGACGAGGGCACGGAGCCGTCGGTGTCGTCTGCCCCGCTGTCCGCGCTCGTCGCGTCGGGCGAACCCCAGGCGGCGCTGCGTGGCGGCGAGACCCTGCTGCCGAGACTGCGTCGGCTGCCGGCAAGGGCGTCCGACGGCTCCCCGGCCGAACCGGTCTGGGACCCGGAGGGCACCGTGGTCGTCACCGGCGGTACGGGCGCACTCGGCAGTCTGTTCGCCCGGCATCTGGTCGCCCGGCACGGCGTACGCCACCTGCTGCTGCTCAGCCGGCGGGGCGAGGACGCGCCGGGGGCCGGCGAGCTGATGGCCGACCTCGCCGCGCTCGGGGCCCGAGTCACCGTACGGGCCGTGGACGTCGCCGACCGGGAGGCGCTCGCCGCCGCCCTGGCCACGGTGCCGGACGGCCACCCGCTCACCGGCGTGGTGCACGCGGCGGGCATCCTGGACAACGGCCTGGTTTCCGCGCAGACGCCGGAGAGCCTGGCCGCCGTGCTGCGGCCCAAGGCGGACGCGGCCTGGCATCTGCACGAGCTGACGAAGGACGTGGACCTGTCGGCGTTCGTGCTGTTCTCGTCGAGCGTGGGCGTCGTCGGCGGGCCCGGCCAGTCCAACTACGCGGCGGCCAACGCCTTCCTCGACGCGCTCGCCGAGCACCGGACCCGGCTTGGTCTTCCCGCGAAGTCGCTCGCCTGGGGATTGTGGGACCTCGGCCACGGGATCAACGCGGGCCTGGACGCCAACGACCTCAAGCGGTTCACCCGGGAGGGGTTCCGTCAGGTCTCGCCCGAGGCGGGTACAGCACTGTTCGACGCCGCGCTGGACGGTTCCGCGGCGACGGTGGTGGCCCTGCCGGCCGACCTGTCCGCGATGCGGGCGCACGGCCGCGTCCCGGCGGTCTTCGGCGCTCTGGTGAGGGTGGCGAACCGGCGCACCGCCCAGTCCGGGACGGTCGCGGCGGAGTCGTTCGCGCAGCGGCTTGCCGGTCTGTCCGTACCGGAGCGGCGGCAGGCGGCCCTGGACCTGGTGCGGGCCGAAGTCGCCGCCGCGCTGGGGCACTCGGGGCCGGACGCCGTGCCGGCCGAGCGTGCCTTCCAGGAGATGGGCTTCGACTCGATGACCGCGGTCGAGCTGCGCAACCGGCTCATCGCCGCGAGCGGGGCACGGCTCGCCGCCGCGGTGGTCTTCGACCACCCGACTCCGGAGGCCCTCGCCGAGCACCTTCTCGGCGAGGTGGCACCCGAGGCGGCCGGCGACCCCGCGCAGCCGCTGCTGTCCGAACTGGACCGGCTGGAGGCGTCGCTCTCGGCACTCGCCGGCGACGGCCGCGCCCGGTCCGCGGTCTCCGTCCGGCTCCAGACGATCCTGTCCCGGCTGAACGAGGCCGCCGGACCGGACGAGAGTTCGGATGTGGTGAGCAGCCTCGATTCCGCGTCGGCCGACGACCTCTTCGACTTCATCGACAACCAGCTCGGACGATCGGCGAACTGATGGCCCCCGACCCCGAATTCCGCCCCCACCCGGCTCTCAGGAGAAGTTGATTACGCATGTCCAACGAACAGAAGATGGTCGAATACCTCAAGTGGGTGACGACCGACCTGCAGAAGGCACGGCAGCGGCTCGCGGAGCTGGAGGCCGGTAACGACGAGCCGGTCGCGATCGTCGGTATGGCCTGCCGCTTCCCGGGCGGTGTGGCCTCCCCCGACGACCTGTGGCGACTGGTCATGGACGAGGCCGACGGAATCACCGACTGGCCCACCGACCGCGGCTGGGACATCGACGCGATCTACGATCCGGAACGCGGCAAGCCCGGGAAGTCGTACACGAGGAAGGGCGGGTTCCTCGACGGCGCCGCGCAGTTCGATCCCGGGTTCTTCGGGATCTCGCCGCGTGAGGCCCTCGCCATGGACCCGCAGCAGCGGGTGCTGCTGGAGACCGCCTGGGAGACCTTCGAGCAGGCCGGGATCGATCCGGCCACGCTGCGGGGCAGCCAGGTCGGTGTCTTCGCCGGTGTGGTGGAGCAGAGCTACCTCGGCCTGGAGGGCCCGGAGGAGCTCGAGGGCTATCTGATGACCAGCAAGCTGAGCAGTGTCGCGTCCGGCCGGATCGCGTACACCTTCGGTTTCGAGGGTCCGGCCGTGTCCGTGGACACGGCGTGCTCCTCGTCCCTGGTCGCGCTGCATCTGGCGGTGCAGTCGGTGCGCAAGGGCGAGTCGACGATGGCGCTGGCGGGCGGTTCCACCGTGTCCGGCAACCCGAGCGGCTTCGTCGACTTCTCCCGGCAGAACGGGCTCGCCGAGGACGGCAGGATCAAGTCCTTCGCCGCTGCCGCCGACGGCACCGCGTGGTCCGAGGGTGTCGGCCTGCTGCTGGTCGAGAAGCTGTCCGACGCCCGCCGCAACGGCCACCGGGTGCTGGCGGTCGTCCGCGGCTCGGCGGTCAACCAGGACGGCGCCTCCAACGGCCTCACCGCACCCAACGGCCCCTCCCAGGAACGGGTGATCCACCAGGCGCTGGCAGGCGCCCGGCTCAACGCCTCCGACGTGGACGTGGTGGAGGCGCACGGCACCGGCACCCGGCTCGGCGACCCGATCGAGGCCCAGGCGCTGCTGGCGTCGTACGGCCGGCAGCGTCCGGCGGACCGGCCGCTGTACCTGGGGTCGCTGAAGTCCAACATCGGGCACACCGTGGCGGCGGCCGGGGCCGGCGGCGTGATCAAGATGATCATGGCGATGCGCCACGGGATCCTGCCGAAAACACTGAACGTGGACGAGCCGACCCCGATGGTCGACTGGGAGGCGGGTGCGGTCGAGTTGCTGACCGAGGCCCGGCCCTGGCCGGAGACCGGTGCGCCGCGCCGGGCCGGTGTGTCGGCCTTCGGGGTCAGCGGTACCAACGCCCATGTGATCCTCGAGGAGCCCCCGGCCGAGGAGCCCGAGGAGGCGGCCGACACGGCCGTCACGGCGCTCCCGGTACTGCCGTGGGCGCTGTCGGCCAGGACCGCGCCGGCCCTCCGTGACCAGGCGCGGCGGCTGCTGTCGCACGTCGAGGAACGGCCCGCGGAGGATCCGCTGGACGTGGCGTACTCGCTTGCCGCCGAGCGCTCCGCGCTGGAGCACCGTGCGGTGGTGGTGGGGTCGGACCGGGAGGAACTGCTCACCGGACTACGAGCCCTCGCCGAGGGCCGGACCACCCCCACCGGCGTCGTCCAGGACACCAGGCAAACCGGGAAGACCGCGTTCCTCTTCACCGGCCAGGGCGCCCAACGCACCGGCATGGGCATGGACCTCTACCGCACCTTCCCCGCCTACGCCCACGCCTTCGACACCATCACCGCCCAACTCGACCCCCACCTCGACCAACCCCTCCACCACACCATCACCACCGGCCACCACCTCCACCACACCGGCAACACCCAACCCGCCCTCTTCGCCACCGAAGTCGCCCTCTACCGACTCCTCGAAACCTGGGGCATCACCCCCGACTACCTCGCCGGACACTCCATCGGCGAACTCACCGCCGCCCACATCTCCGGCATCCTCACCCTCCAAGACGCCTGCACCCTCGTCACCGCACGCGCCCGCCTCATGCAAAACCTCCCCACCCACGGCACCATGATCGCCCTCCAAGCCACCGAACAAGAAATACTCCCCCACCTCACCGGACACGAACACCACCTCACCATCGCCGCCATCAACAGCCCCACCAGCCTCGTCATCTCCGGCAACCAAACCGCCGCCCAACACATAGCCACCCAACTCCAGGCCCAAGGACGCAAAACCAAAACCCTCACCGTCTCCCACGCCTTCCACTCCCCCCACATGGACGGCATGCTCCACGACTTCCACCACACCGCCACCCAACTCACCTACCACGAACCCACCATCCCCATCGTCTCCACCCTCACCGGAAACCTCGCCACCCACAACGACCTCCGCACCCCCACCTACTGGACCGACCAACTCCGCAACACCGTCCGCTACACCCAAGCCATCCACACCCTCCACACCGCCGGCGTCACCACCTACACCGAAATCGGCCCCGACGCCACCCTCACCCCCCTCACCCAGCAAACCCTCGACACCACCACCGCCATCCCCCTCCTACGCCACAACCAACCCGAAACACACACCCTCCTCACCGCCATCAGCCGCCTCCACAACCGCGGCATCCCCATCAACTGGAAAAACCTCTTCACCACCACCCCCGCCAAACACACCCCCCTACCCACCTACGCCTTCCAACACGAACGCTTCTGGGTCGAGACGTCCGGGGTCGCCGCCGACGCCTCCGATCTCGGTCTCGAGTCCGCCGGGCACCCGATGCTGGGCGCGGCGGTCACCGTCGCGGGCGCCGATCAGGTGCTGTTCACCAGCCGGCTGTCGCTGCGGACGCACCCCTGGCTGGCCGACCACATCGTGCTCGACCAGACGCTGGTGCCGGCCACCGCGCTGGTGGAGATGGCGATCCGCGCCGGTGACGAGCTGGGCAGCACGGTCCTGAACGATCTGTCCGTGCTCGGGCCGCTCGTGCTCCCGGGCAAGGGCGGGGTGCACGTCCAGGTGAGCGTGGGCTCGCCGGACGCGTCGGGTCTGCGGGAGCTGTCGATCTACTCGCGCCCCGACAACGCGGACGTGCCGTGGACGCTCAACGCCCGGGGGCGGCTGAGCTTCCGCGGCCCTGACGCCCCGTTCTCGCTCGCCCAGTGGCCACCGGCGGGCGCGGAGGAGGTGCCGCTCGACGAGGCGTACGACAAGCTCGCCGTCCAGGGCTACGTCTACGGTCCCGTCTACCGGGGGCTGGAGCACGTCTGGCGGCTGGGTGACGAGGTGTACGCCGACGTCAGGCTGCCGGAGGGCTCCCGCACCGGCATCGGCGGTTTCGGCTTGCATCCGGCCCTGCTGGAGACGGCGCTGGCCGCATCCTGCCTCGCCGGGTACGGCAGCAGCCCGGAGGGCGCGGTCTGGATCTCCACGGACTGGAAGGACGTACGCCTGCATGCGACGGGCGCCGACCGGCTGCGGGTCCGGCTGGCTCCCGACGCGGACGGCGCGCTGAACGTCCAGCTGGCCGACCGGGCCGGGCGCCCCGTGGCCTCCGTCTCCTCGGTCGCCTGCCGTGCGATCGCGGTCGGTGAGGTGTCCAACGCGCTGGCCCGCAACCGGGACTCGCTGTTCCACGTGGACTGGGCGCCGTTCCCGGTGGCCCCCTCGGCCGGCACGGAGCGGTGGGTCTCGCTCGGCGCCGACGAGCCCGGGGCGCGGCGTTACCCGGATGTGGCGTCGCTCGCCCGGGCGGTGGCCGCGGGCGAGTCCGTGGATGTCGCCCTGGTCGGTACCGAGACCGGTGACACGGGTGACCGCGTCGCCGACGTACACGACGTGACCCGCGAGGCGCTCGCCCTGGTGCAGGACTGGCTGGCGGAGGAGCGGCTCGCCGGCACCCGGCTGGTCGTGCGCACCCGTGGCGGAGTCACCACGGCGGGCGACGAGGACGTGACCGATCTCGGAGCGGCGGCGGTCTGGGGTCTGCTGCGCTCGGCGCAGTCGGAGAACCCGGGGCGGATCGTCCTGGTGGACGTCGACGACGAGGAGGCTTCGGCTCGGATCCTGCCCGCGGTGGTGGCGTCCGGTGAGCCCCAGTCGGCGGTGCGGGACGGGCAGGTGTTCGTGCCGCGGCTCGGGCGGGTTCCCGAGGCGCCGGCGGGCGCCGCCACCGGTGCCTGGGATCGGCGGGGCACCGTGCTGATCACGGGCGGCACCGGCAGCCTGGGCGGCCTGTTCGCCCGCCACCTGGTGGTGGAGCACGGCGTCCGGAACCTGCTGCTGACCAGTCGGCGGGGCCGGGACGCCGAGGGCGCGGCAGAGCTGGAGGCCGAGCTCACGGCGCTCGGCGCCCGCGTCGAGATCGCCGCCTGCGACGCGGCCGACCGGGCCGCGCTGGCGGCGGTGCTCGCGGACATCCCGGCGGAGTATCCGCTCACCGGCGTCCTGCACACCGCCGGTGTCCTGGACGACGGGCTGATCGGCTCGCAGACCCCGCAGCGTCTGTCGGCGGTGCTGCGTCCCAAGGTCGACGCGACGTGGAACCTGCACGAGTTGACGCGGGACATGGACCTGTCGGCGTTCGTGCTCTTCTCGTCGATCGCCGCGGTCGTCGGCGGGCCCGGCCAGTCCACGTACTCGGCCGCGAACCACTTCCTCGACGCGCTGGCGCAGCACCGCCGCTCGCGCGGGCTGGCGGCCACGTCGCTGGCCTGGGGACTGTGGTCGCAGACCAGCGGGATGACCGGTCATCTCGACGAGGCGGACCTCAAACGCATCGCACGCAGTGGTTTCCGCCCGGTCGAGTCGGAGCAGGGTCCCGCGCTGCTGGACATCGCGCTGACCGTCGGACGGGCGGGCCTGGTCGCCACACCCATGGACCTGACCGCGCTGCGCGAGCAGGTGCAGGTGCCGGTGCTGCTCAGCAAGCTGGCCCGCACCCCGGTCCGCCGTACCGCGCAGAACGCCGAGGTGAGCAGCGAGTCGCTGGCCGAGCGGCTGGCGGGGCTGGGCGACGCGGAGCAGCGCGAGGCCGTCCTCGGCATCGTGCTGGGGCAGGCCGCCGTGGTCCTCGGGCACTCCGACGCCACCGGCATCGACCGGCAGCGGTCGTTCACCGCGCTCGGTTTCGACTCGCTGACCTCGGTGGAACTGCGCAACCAGCTGGGCACGAGCACGGGACTCAGGCTGCCGCCCACGCTCGTCTTCGACCATCCGACGCCCGTCGCGCTCGCCGAGTACCTGCACGGCGAGGTGCGGGCGGAACTGTCGGCGGACGGTTCCGCGAGCCGGCCGGGCGTGGACTTCGCCGCCGAGGTCCGGCTCGCCGACGACGTCCGGCCGGCCGACGAGGTGATCACCACGGCCGCGGACCCGAAGGAGATCCTGTTGACCGGTGCGAGCGGGTTCCTCGGCGCGTTCCTGCTGCGCGACCTGATGCGGACCACCACCGCCCGGGTGCACTGCCTGGTCCGCGGGGCGGACGAGACGGCGGCCATGGAGCGGCTGAAGGCGAACGCCGAGTGGTACCGGGTGTGGGACGACATCGACCCGGAGCGGGTCTCGGTCGTCCTCGGCGATCTCGCCGAGCCGCGGCTGGGCCTGGACGAGGAGAGCTTCGACGCGCTCGCCCGTACCGTCGACGTGGTCTACCACAACGGCGCGCGGGTGCACTGGCTGCTGCCGTACGAGACCCTCAAGGCCTCCAACGTCACGGGTACGGAGGAGGTGCTGCGGCTGGCCGCCCGGCACCGCACGGTTCCGGTGCACTACGTTTCCACCGTCGGCGTGTTCGACGGGGTGCGGGAGCCCGGCGTGCCGCTGAGGGTCACCGATCCGACCGGGCCCGCCGAGTCCCTGCCGAGCGGATATCTGCGCTCCAAGTGGGTGGCGGAGCAGGTCATCGAGGTGGCCCGGGACCGGGGTCTGCCCGTGTCGGTCTACCGGGTGGACGTCATCTCCGGCGACCGGGTGAACGGTGCCTGCCAGACCCGTGACTTCGTCTGGCTGACGCTGAAGGGGCTCATCCAGGCCCGCAGTGTGCCCAAGGGCACCGAGGGCCGCTTCCACCTGCTGCCGGTGGACTACGTGAGCGCCGCGATCACCGGTATCTCCCGGCAGCCCGGTACGGTCGGCCGTACCTTCCACCTCTTCAACCAGAGCTCGCTGGCGCTCAGCCAGTGCGTGGAGCTCCTGCGCTCGCTCGGATACGAGCTGGACGAGGTCGACTGGGACACCTGGACTCAGGTGGTGACGTCCGGTGACAACGCGCTGCTGCCGCTGCTCGACGCCTTCGAGATGATGACGTCGGACACCGACGGCTTCTACCCGCCGATCGACACCGCTGAGACGGTGGCGGCGCTGGAGGGAACCGGTATCGGGATTCCGGTGCTGACGCGGGAGCTGTTCGAGAAGTATGTGGCCTTCTTCGTCGAGGAGGGACACTTCCCGGCGGCCGGGTGACCCACCGCACGCGAAAGCCCCCGCCGGCCCGAGGCCGGCGGGGGCTTCTTTCCACGGCTGTGGCTGTGGCTGTGGCTACGGCTACGGCTACGGCTACGGCTTGCGGATGCCGAGACGGTGGCTGAAGACGTTCCTCGGGTCCCACGTCGCCTTGACCCGCTGCAACCGGGGGTAGTTGCCCTTGAAGTACAGCTCGTGCCAGGGGATGCCCGACCGGTTGAGGGCCGGGTCGGCGAGGTCGGCATCGGCGTAGTTGATGTAGCAGCCGTCGTTGACGCCGCCCGGACGGGGCACGCCGCCGGTGGAGGCGTAGACGTCCTCGTACGCCTCGCGGATCCACCGCTGGTGCAGCGCGTCGTCGGCCGGGTCGGACCACAGGCTGCAGTAGAGCATCTTCGCGATCGAGTCGCGTTGTGCGGTGGCGGTGTCGCCCGGAGCCACCTCGTTGATCTTCCCGCCGAAGCCGACGATGGCGATCATTCCGTACGGTCCGGGGTAGTCGTCCCGCGTCAGCTGCCGGTACACCGCCCGCAGCTGCTCCTCGGGCATGACCTCGCGGACGTACGCCGACTTGGACTTCCAGCGCGGGACGGAGGCCTCGACGAAGCCGGACCACTCGGTGACCGCGTACAGCCATGGGGCCCGGTAACGGTCGCCGACGTGGTAGGTGACGCCCGTGCCCTCGCTGATGGCGGCCAGGTAGTCGTCGAGCAGCCGGTCGGCGTCCGGAGCCGCGGCGTCGACCTGCGTGCTCATGCGGAAGTAACCGGCCGCCTTGTGCATGGTCTTGAGCTGGCTGAACAGGAAGCGGCCGGGCGAGTCCGGCGCGGAGTTGCGCGCGTGCCACTCGGTGAAGTTGCGCAGCAGACGGGTGAAGCTCGCCTCGTCCAGGTCGTCCCAGGACCAGCTGACGTCCGACAGCAGCACCTCGGACGGCGCCGCCGGCAGCAGCGTCGAGGGGTCGTCGCCGACGGCGTCCGGGGAACGCAGCCAGTAGCGGGTGATGACGCCGAAGTTGCCGCCCCCGGCGCCGGTGTGGGCCCACCACAGCTCGCGGTTGGGGTCGTCCTCCTCGCGGGTGGCGACCACCTTGCGCGCCCGGCCCCTCGCGTCGACGTGGACGACCTCGACGGCGTACAGATGGTCGACGGTCAGTCCGCGCGACCTGGACAGCGCCCCGTAACCACCGCCCGTGATGTGGCCTCCGGCACCGACGGTCGGACAGGTGCCGCCGGGCAGCACGACACCCCAGCGCGTGTACAGGGTCCGGTACACCGTGCCCAGCCGAGCGCCCGGTCCGACCGCGAAGGCCCGCCGTTCGCGGTCGTAGGTGACCGAGTCCATACCGGCCATGTCGATGACGACCCGGACGTCGCGGTTGCCGACGAAGTCCTCGTCGCAGTGACCGCCGCTGCGGACCGCGATCTTCAGGCCCTTGTCGACGGCCTCCTGGACGGCCCGGACCACCTGGCCGGCGGAGCTGACGACGCGGATGTAGTCGGGGTTGCCGACCCATCGCTGGTTGGAGCCCGATATCAGCCCCTGATAGCGCGGGTCGGAGCGCGTGACATGGACCGGGGCCGGCCGGCGCCCTGCCGCGGCCGCTGCGGGGCCGGGGAGGTCCTCGGGGCCTGCGGCGGGCGCGGCCGTCGCCGGCGGTGCGCCGAGCGCGGGCAGCGCCAGCGCGCCGCCGGACACCGCGGCGCCTTTCATGAGTTTCCGGCGGGACACCTCGGTCATGACCGAACCTCCGTGAGAACAAGAGAGAAGGAAATGTGGGCGGAAGTGCCCAGTTCCGACAACGCACGCCGGACCATTCCAGCCATGTCTCACGAGCCGGTAACCCCGGGGCAACCGCGAACCGGACGGCCCCTTCCGGCACTGGTCCTGCTCCGCCCGGGGGGCGGGTGATTACCGCGGGATGGACGGGCGGCTGAATACCGGCCGATACGTTCTGCGCATGACTGTTCCGAACAGGGCGGCGTGAATTCCAACCGTTGGCCGTCGGCGAGCCCCGATCAGTAGTCGAGTGAGTGAGGAGAATCTTCGTGCGCAAGGTGCTCATCGCCAATCGTGGCGAAATCGCTGTCCGCGTGGCCCGGGCCTGCCGGGACGCCGGGATCGCGAGCGTGGCCGTCTACGCGGATCCGGACCGGGACGCGTTGCACGTCCGTGCCGCTGATGAGGCGTTCGCCCTGGGTGGTGACACCCCCGCGACCAGCTATCTGGACATCGCCAAGGTCCTCAAAGCCGCGCGCGAGTCGGGCGCGGACGCCATCCACCCCGGCTACGGATTCCTCTCGGAGAACGCCGAGTTCGCGCAGGCGGTCCTGGACGCCGGGCTGATCTGGATCGGCCCGACCCCGCACGCCATCCGCGACCTGGGCGACAAGGTCGCCGCCCGCCACATCGCCCAGCGGGCCGGCGCCCCCCTGGTCGCCGGCACCCCCGACCCCGTCTCCGGCGCGGACGAGGTCGTCGCCTTCGCCAAGGAGCACGGCCTGCCCATCGCCATCAAGGCCGCCTTCGGCGGCGGCGGGCGCGGCCTCAAGGTCGCCCGCACCCTCGAAGAGGTGCCGGAGCTGTACGACTCCGCCGTCCGCGAGGCCGTGGCCGCCTTCGGCCGCGGGGAGTGCTTCGTCGAGCGCTACCTCGACAAGCCCCGCCACGTGGAGACCCAGTGCCTGGCCGACACCCACGGCAACGTGGTCGTCGTCTCCACCCGCGACTGCTCCCTCCAGCGCCGCCACCAAAAGCTCGTCGAGGAGGCCCCCGCGCCCTTCCTCTCCGACGCCCAGACGGAGCAGCTGTACTCGTCCTCCAAGGCCATCCTGAAGGAAGCCGGCTACGTCGGCGCCGGCACCGTGGAGTTCCTCGTCGGCATGGACGGCACGATCTCCTTCCTGGAGGTCAACACCCGCCTCCAGGTCGAGCACCCGGTCACCGAGGAAGTCGCCGGCATCGACCTGGTCCGCGAGATGTTCCGCATCGCCGACGGCGAGGAACTCGGCTACGACGACCCCGCCCTGCGCGGCCACTCCTTCGAGTTCCGCATCAACGGCGAGGACCCCGGCCGCGGCTTCCTGCCCGCCCCCGGCACCGTCACCCTCTTCGACGCGCCCACCGGCCCCGGCGTCCGCCTGGACGCCGGCGTCGAGTCCGGCTCCGTCATCGGCCCCGCCTGGGACTCCCTCCTCGCCAAACTGATCGTCACCGGCCGCACCCGCGCCGAGGCACTCCAGCGCGCGGCCCGCGCCCTGGACGAGTTCACCGTCGAGGGCATGGCCACCGCCATCCCCTTCCACCGCACGGTCGTCCGCGACCCGGCCTTCGCCCCCGAACTCACCGGCTCCACGGACCCCTTCACCGTCCACACCCGGTGGATCGAGACGGAGTTCGTCAACGAGATCAAGCCCTTCACCACGCCCGCCGACACCGAGACGGACGAGGAGTCGGGCCGGGAGACGGTCGTCGTCGAGGTCGGCGGCAAGCGCCTGGAAGTCTCCCTCCCCTCCAGCCTGGGCATGTCCCTGGCCCGCACCGGCCTGGCCGCCGGGGCCCGCCCCAAGCGCCGCGCGGCCAAGAAGTCCGGCCCCGCCGCCTCGGGCGACACCCTCGCCTCCCCGATGCAGGGCACGATCGTCAAGATCGCCGTCGAGGAGGGCCAGGAAGTCCAGGAAGGCGACCTCATCGTCGTACTCGAGGCGATGAAGATGGAACAGCCCCTCAACGCCCACAGGTCCGGCACCATCAAGGGCCTCACCGCCGAGGTCGGCGCCTCCCTCACCTCCGGCGCCGCCATCTGCGAGATCAAGGACTGAACGATGACGACCGCAGACACGATGCCCGTCGGCGACGAGACCGTGAAGGATGTCCGCCGGCTGGACCGGGTGATCATCAGGTTCGCGGGGGACTCCGGCGACGGGATGCAGCTCACCGGTGACCGTTTCACCTCGGAAACGGCGTCGTTCGGCAATGATCTGTCGACGCTGCCGAACTTCCCGGCCGAGATCCGGGCACCCGCGGGCACCCTGCCGGGCGTCTCGTCGTTCCAGCTGCACTTCGCCGACCACGACATCCTCACGCCGGGCGACGCGCCCAACGTGCTGGTGGCGATGAACCCGGCCGCGTTGAAGGCGAACGTGGGCGACCTGCCGCGCGGCGCGGAGATCATCGTCAACACGGACGAGTTCACCAGGCGGGCGATGCAGAAGGTCGGCTACGACACCTCTCCGCTGGAGGACGGCTCCCTGGACGGCTACCACCTGCATCCGGTGCCGCTGACCACGCTGACCGTCCAGGCGCTGGGCGAGTTCGACCTCAGCCGCAAGGAGGCCGAGCGCAGCAAGAACATGTTCGCGCTCGGGTTGCTGTCGTGGATGTATCACCGGCCCACCGAGGGCACGGAGAAGTTCCTGAGGTCGAAGTTCGCGAAGAAGCCGGAGATCGCGGCGGCGAACATCGCGGCCTACCGTGCGGGCTGGAACTTCGGTGAGACCACGGAGGATTTCGCGGTCTCCTACGAGGTGGCGCCGGCGGCGACGGCGTTCCCGCCCGGCACCTACCGCAACATCTCCGGGAACCTGGCCCTGGCCTACGGTCTGATCGCCGCGTCCCGGCGCGCGGATCTGCCGCTGTTTTTGGGCTCGTATCCCATCACTCCGGCGTCCGACATCCTGCACGAGCTGTCGAAGCACAAGAACTTCGGGGTGCGTACCTTCCAGGCGGAGGACGAGATCGCGGGGATCGGGGCGGCGCTGGGGGCGGCGTTCGGCGGTGCGCTGGCGGTGACCACCACCTCCGGTCCGGGGGTGGCGCTCAAGAGCGAGACGGTCGGGCTCGCGGTGAGTCTGGAGTTGCCGCTGCTGGTGGTGGACATCCAGCGCGGCGGCCCGTCGACGGGTCTGCCGACCAAGACGGAGCAGGCCGACCTGCTGCAGGCGATGTTCGGGCGCAACGGCGAGGCACCGGTTGCGGTCCTCGCCCCGCAGACTGCGGCCGACTGCTTCGACGCCGCCCTGGAGGCGGCGCGGATCGCGCTGGCCTACCGGACTCCGGTCTTCCTGCTCTCCGACGGCTATCTCGCCAACGGCTCCGAACCGTGGCGGATCCCCGAGCCGGACGAACTGCCGGATCTGACGGTGCAGTTCGCGCAGGGCCCCAACCACACCCTGGACGACGGCAGTGAGGTGTTCTGGCCCTACAAGCGCGACCCGCACACCCTGGCCCGCCCCTGGGCGGTACCGGGCACCCCCGGGCTCGAGCACCGGATCGGCGGCATCGAGAAACAGGACGGCACCGGGAACATCTCCTACGACCCGGCCAACCACGACTTCATGGTCCGCACCCGCCAGGCCAAGATCGACGGCATCACCGTCCCCGACCTGGCCGTCGACGACCCGGACGGCGCACGGACCCTCGTGCTGGGCTGGGGCTCCACCTACGGGCCGATCACCGCCGCCGTGCGCCGGATCCGCAAGGAGGGCGGCCAGATCGCCCAGGCCCACCTGCGCCACCTCAACCCCTTCCCGGCCAACCTCGGCGCGGTCCTCGAACGGTACGACAACGTGGTGGTCCCGGAGATGAACCTCGGTCAGCTCGCCACCCTGATCCGGGCGAAATACCTGGTCGACACCCAGTCGTACAACCAGGTCAACGGCATGCCGTTCAAGGCGGAACAGCTCGCCACGGTCCTGAAGGAGGCCATCGATGCCTGACGCGGGCGCACTGCTCCCCCTCGTCCCCAAGGCCGAGGGCAAGCAGTCCATGAAGGACTTCAAGTCCGACCAGGAAGTGCGCTGGTGCCCCGGCTGCGGCGACTACGCCATCCTCGCCGCCGTGCAGGGCTTCATGCCCCAGCTCGGCCTCGCCCGCGAGAACATCGTCTTCGTCTCCGGCATCGGCTGCTCCTCCCGCTTCCCGTACTACATGAACACCTACGGGATGCACTCCATCCACGGCCGCGCCCCCGCCATCGCCACCGGCCTCGCCACCTCCCGCCGCGACCTGTCGGTCTGGGTCGTCACCGGGGACGGCGACGCCCTCTCCATCGGCGGCAACCACCTCATCCACGCCCTGCGCCGCAACGTCAACCTCAAGATCCTGCTGTTCAACAACCGGATCTACGGCCTCACCAAAGGCCAGTACTCCCCCACCTCCGAGGTCGGGAAGATCACCAAGTCGACACCGATGGGCTCGCTGGACGCGCCCTTCAACCCCATCTCCCTCGCCCTCGGCGCGGAGGCCTCCTTCGTCGCCCGGACCGTCGACTCCGACCGCAAACACCTCACCGACGTCCTGCGCCAGGCCGCCGAACACCCCGGCACCGCCCTGATCGAGATCTACCAGAACTGCAACATCTTCAACGACGGCGCCTTCGACGCCCTCAAGGACAAACAGCAGGCCGAAGAAGCAGTGATCCGCCTGGAACACGGGCAGCCGATCCGCTTCGGCACCGACAACACCAAGGGCGTCCTACGCAACCCGCACACCGGAGACCTGGACATCGTCACCGTCACCGCGGACAACGAAGCAGACATCCTCGTCCACGACGCCCACGCCACCTCCCCCACCACGGCCTTCGCACTCTCCCGCCTCGCCGACCCCGACACCCTGCACCACACCCCCATCGGCGTCCTGCGCTGCGTCGAACGCCCCGTCTACGACACCCTCATGTCCGAACAGCTCGACACCGCCGTCGAAACAGACGGCAAGGGCGACCTCGCCACGTTGTTCAACGGTGGGGACACCTTCTCCCATTGAAAACCGGCGAGGAGGTTTGTTAATCCCATGTTCCCTGGACCGACCTGTTTCGAGATCGAGGAGGACAGTTGAGCGCCACTTCTGCCCCCGCACCCCAGCACGGCATGACCTGGCTGGGAGCCATCGTGGGGGACGGCTTCACGGAGACGTTGCAGGACGGGCTCAGCCGCTCCCGCTTCGGCCGCGCCCGGCAGACCACCGGCACGGCACATCCAGGGCTCCCCGCAGACGGTCGTGACCCAGCGGCCGGCCCCGTCCGGACGGACCGCGACGGCCGGGACGACCACGTCTGGGCCGAGCGCCGCAGACTGGCGCGCGAGGTCCACGACGATCTGGGCACGGCTCTGTCCACGGCCGCCCACCACATCGAGCTGCACGCCGCCGAGACCGGCGGGACCCCCCGTCTCGACGCCGCCCGGCACTCACTGCGTGAGGCGATGGCCGTCGCCCGCAGGCTGACCGGCGAGCTCCAGGCGCAGACCGTACTGCCGCCGCTGGCCCAGGCGGTGGGGGAGTTCGCCGCCACCACCCGTCCCCCGGGGACCGAGGTCCGCATCAGGACCACCGGAGACGAACGGCTCCTGTCGGACGTCTGCCGCCGTGAACTGTTCCTCGCCGTACGCGAGGCCCTGCACAACGCCTTCCACCACGCACACGCCGATCGGGTGACCGTGACCCTGCGCTTCACCCGCCGCTGGGCACACGCCGGCATCGTCGACGACGGCGTCGGGTTCGACGCCGACGCGGTACTCGTTCCCGGCCACCGGGCACCGGGTCTGCGCTCGATGACCGACCGCATCGAGGACGTCGGCGGGCGGCTCCTGATAGTGAGCGGCCCCGCCGGCGGCACGCACATCGACGTCCATCTCCCACTGCGCCCCCGGAAGTGAGCACCGCACCGCGGACGTGACGCCATGGGAGGGCCACGTCCGCGGACGGATCACCCCTGGCTTCGGCCGAAGGCTTCCGCGTGGTCCGCCGCCCAGATGCGGAACGGCCTGGCGGGCCGGCCCGTCACTTCCCGCACGGTCGGCACGACCTGCGCCTTGGCCCCCGCCCGCTGCCGCTCGGCGCTCTCCAGGAACGCGTCGGCGACGGGCCTCGGATACTTCCGGAGCAGCTGCTCGCGCGCCGCCTCCAGCCCCAGCTCCTCGAAACGCAGTGAGCGCCCCAGCACCTCGGAGAGCCGCGCCGTCTGCTGCCTGGCGGTGATCGCCTCGGGCCCGGACAGCGCGTACGCCCGTCCCTCGTGACCGGGCCGGGTCAGTGCCCTGACCGCCACTTCCGCGATGTCGCGCGGATCGACGCAGGCAACCGGGGACGTGCCGTACAGCGCGCGGACCACGCCGTCGGACCGGATGGCGGGCGCCCAGGACAGCGTGTTGGACATGAAGGTCCTGGCCCGCAGGAAGGTCCAGTCGAGCCCGGACTCGCGTACGGCCCGCTCGTTCTCGCGCTGCCGCCGCGTGATGAAGTCGTCCGCGCCCGGTTCCCCCACCGCGAGCATGGACAGCTTCACCAGGTGCCGGACGCCGGCCTCGCGCGCCGCCGCCGCGAAACGCTCGTCGTCCGGCTCGGTGGCACTGTTCGTGACGAGGAACGCCGCCCGCACCCCGTTGAGGGCCCGGTCCAGGCCCGGGCGGTCGGCGTACTCGCCCGCGCAGACCTCGACGTTCGGGCCGGTGACGGTCACCCGTTCCGGCCGCCGGGCGAGGACTCTGACGGGACCGGTCCGGGCCAGCAGGTGGGCGACCTGACGGCCGACCACACCGGTCACGCCGGTCACAAGAATCACTCGGGGCTCCTCTCGGGCAGCGAGGCAGGGGCGCCTCCGAACATACATATGAGGGGAAGGGCAGGATCTGGCCCCGGGGCGCGAACCGGCGATGTTCGCGCCCCGGGGCCGGTGCTCAGCCGGAGAACGCGGGGCCGGACAGCGTGGTGAGGAAGACGAGGCTGCCGTCCTGATGCCCGGTGACCCGCACGGTGGTCAGCCCCGCCGCCGGACCCGGCCGGACCGTCGCCTGGATCCAGCACGGGCTGTCGAACTCCGCGTACCGGACGAACCGGGTGCCGCCGATCGACGGCACGAAGGGCGCCGGACCGGTCACGAGGCACGCCGCCTGCCGTGCCGCCTCGAGCAGCAGCATGCCCGGTACGTGGTCGTTGGGGCGCTGGAAGAGGGTCGGGTGACTGGTGTCCACCCGCAGTCGCCACGTGTCCTGCTGCGAACTCGCCGACAGGACCACGTCCTCGTCGCGGGTGCGACCGGCGCGCGCCGCGGGCACGGGCGCGGTCCCGGGCACCGATGCGGTGGGAGTCGCGAAGTCGCCGCGCATCCGCCGGTAGACTTGAGGACTGGTGAAGCGCGTCGTGGCAGTCCCCGTGGCAGCGAGCCGTCCGGCGCGGCGCACGGCCCAGTCCACCTGTCCCTGTACGGGCTGCCCGCCGCGGAACTTCAGCTGGGAACAGGCCACTTCCACCTCCAGCTCCGCGACCTCGCCCGACACGCCGAGGTGGTCGAGGTGGCAGGTGTAGTCCAGCGTGGCCATCAGGAAGTGGTAGCCCACCGGCACGCCGTAGCCGGCGTGGAAGACGAGCATCGCCGCCTGACGCAGGGTCTCGGCGATCAGCAGCGGATCGTGTCGGTCCCCGTGGACCGGTGCGAAGAACGGGTGGTCGTGGGGCAGGACGGCGGTGACCGAGAACCGGTCACCGCCCTTCGGTATCCAGCTGACCGGGAACGCGTCCTGCACCCTGGTCCGGTGGACAAGCGCCATCGGAACCGGCAATGCGGTTTGTTCGATCGAGTTGGCATCGGACGCAGAATTGATCAAAACTACTGCTTCGGGCATGGGTCCCCCCCAGGAATCATGTGATGCCGAGCTGTTCTGTATGCGCGAACGTTAAGATACAGACTGAGCGGTTTTTTTTCTATCCTTCCCGGGGGAGACATGAACAAGGAGGCAGGCATGGCCAAGCAGGACCGGGCGATCCGCACGCGGCAGACGATCCTGGACGCCGCGGCGCAGGTCTTCGAGAAGCAGGGCTACCAAGCTGCCACGATCACGGAGATCCTCAAGGTGGCCGGGGTGACCAAGGGAGCCCTCTACTTCCACTTCCAGTCCAAGGAAGAACTGGCGCTGGGCGTCTTCGACGCCCAGGAACCACCACAGGCCGTTCCGGAGCAACCCCTCCGGCTGCAAGAACTCATCGACATGGGCATGTTGTTCTGTCACCGCTTGCGCACGAACGTCGTGGCCCGGGCCGGCGTGCGCCTCTCCATGGACCAGCAGGCGCACGGTCTCGATCGCCGAGGACCCTTCCGTCGCTGGCACGAGACACTCCTGAAGCTGCTGAACCAGGCCAAGGAGAACGGTGAGTTGCTGCCCCATGTGGTCACCACCGACTCGGCCGATCTCTACGTGGGCACGTTCGCCGGGATACAGGTCGTGTCCCAGACGGTCAGCGACTACCAGGACCTCGAACACCGCTACGCGCTGCTGCAGAAGCACATCCTGCCCGCCATCGCGGTTCCCTCCGTGCTGGCCGCGCTCGATCTCTCCGAGGAGCGCGGAGCACGCCTCGCGGCCGAACTGGCACCGACCGGGAAGGACTGACCGCCGAAGCGCCCGCACCGGATACCGACCCGCCGTGCCCGAGCGGCCGACCGGGGCCGCCTACGGGCCCGGCGGCGGGCCCGTAGGTCTGCCCTGCGTACCGAAGCGTGGCGGGTCAGAGAATCGTTCCGCCTGTGGCATCGACGTACTGGCCGGTGATCCACCGTGAGTCGTCGGAGGCCAGAAAGGCCACCACGTCGGCGATGTCGTCGGGTCTGCCGATGCGGTTGAACACGGAGTAGGCGGCCAGTGCCGCGGCCGCCTCGGGGGTCTGCCGCCGCCGTGCGTTCATGTCCGTCTCCACGAAACCCGGCGCCACCGCGTTGACCGTGATCCCCCGTTCCCCCAGTTGCCTGGCCAGGGCGAGCGTGAGCGTGTCCACCGCACCCTTGGTCATCGCGTATCCGATGGACTCGGGGAACGCGCGCCGGGTCGCGGCAGACGAGATGTTGATGATCCGCCCGCCGTCGCGCAGTCGTTTCAGTCCGTGCTGGACCAGGAACAGCGGTGCCCGGACGTTGACGGCGACCAGTCGGTCGAAGACCTCCTCGGTGACTTCCGTGATCCGTCCCGAGCCGCTGACGCCCGCGTTGTTCACCAGGATGTCGAACTCGGGCGGCACTCCGAATTCGCCCATCCCGGCGTCGAACGCCGCGTAGAGCGCGGCCGCGTCACCCACGACGCCGAGTTCGGCCCGGATGGCCAACGCCTGTCCGCCGCTGCTCCGGATGGTCTCGACGGTCTCTCGCGCCGCCGCCTCGCTGCTGCCGTAGTGGACTGCCACGAGCGCCCCGTCCGCGGCCAGCCGCAGGGCGATACCGCGTCCGATGCCCCGGCTTCCCCCGGTCACCAGGGCGGTCTTGCCCTCCAGCGGTCTTCCATACCTCGTCCCATGTGCACGCATATCAGCCCCCGCCGTGCGTGAGCGACCCATGGCGGCCGCTCGGCCGTTCGAATCGACGGTCACAGCCTACCTGTGACCGCGTCAGACGGGGCCGGAGTGGCCCGGTTGGACGGCTGGGGCCAGATCGGGCGGCGCGCACGGGGAACCGGCGCCGGTCAGGGGTCAGGGGTCGCCGGGACCGCCCAGGCCGGTCAGGGCACCGACCGGATCGAGGTCGGGCGTGCCACGCGGCCACCAGTCCTCGCGGCCCGGCTCCGACTCGTACGCGTACCAGAGCCCGGTCCGGCCGAGTCTGAGCTGGACGTGGCCGCGCGGGTGGGTGAGGCGGTTGCGCCAGGGGCGGAAGGCGGGGAGGTCGGCGGCGAGCAGCAGGGGGCGGGCGCGGTCGAAACGGCCGGCCGGCGGGTCCCAGGGCTCCTCCAGGACGTCGAGACCCGCCAACCCGCCCTGCCGCCAGGCGGCGACGGCCCGCGCCAGCTCCGCCGTGTCGCGTCCGGCGGCCGAGGCGAGCGACGCGTAGAGCGCGCGGGTACCCGCGGTGAGGCCGGAACCGGGGCGCGCGGCGGCGAGCCGGACGGCGTCCTGCCACAGCGTCAGTCCGCCGACCGGGTCGCGTCCGGTGGTGAGGAGGGCGTGGGCGCGGGCGGCCGCGTCGGTGGCCAGCTGGTCCAGCGCGAAGGGGTCGGGGCCGCCCGGGGCGGCCGGGTAGGCCGGCGGCTGTTCGGGGTGCGGCGGCGCGGGCAACGGCGCCGGGAGGCGCGGCAGGGCGCGCGGGGTCAGCGCCGCGCCGGCCCGGACGCCGGGCAGCGGTCCGGGGCCGCGGTCCTGGGCCGCGCGTGCCTCGCGGGCCGCGTTCCGCCGGGACAGGGCGTCGAGCAGCGCGCGTTCGCCCCGGCCGCGGAGCAGCAGCAGGACGAAGGGGTCGGCGTCGAGCAGACGTGCCGTCTGGTAGCAGAGGGCGGCGGCGTGCTTGCAGGGGTGCCCGGAGTCGGGGCAGCTGCACCGCGGGGCCAGGTCGCCGGGTCCGGGCAGCAGCGGGACGCCGCGGTCGGCCAGGTCGGCCAGGGAGTGGGGAAGTTCCCCGTCGAGCAGCGCCGCGATGTGCCCGGGGCGTTCGACGGCGGCGTCGAGGAACCGGTCCCAGTCGGAGTCGCCGAGCGTGCGCAGCCGCACCTGCACGCGGTACGGCCGGGAGCGGCTGCCCCGCACGTAGGCGAGGACCAGCCCGGGCGTCACGGTGATGGCGTCGACGTGCCCGTGCTCGGCGTATCCGCGCCCGCGTTCCAGCCGGGCGGCGTCCAGGGCGCCTTCCTCCAGCGCGGTCACCCACGCGTTCCCCCACCAGGTGGCGGCGAAGCCCTCCGCCGCGGCCTCCCGGGGCGGCAGCGCGGGAAAGGTGCGCCGGAGGTCGCCGTCACGGTCCGGGGCGGCCATCGAGCGGGGCGCGCGGGCCTTCGCGGGCGGTGCGGAGGAGACGGCCCGGCCACGCACCGCCGAGACGGACTGCCCCGTGTCCGCGCCGGGCGACGAGGCGGGCTCCGCGTGTGCCGTGCCGGGCGACGGGGCGGGCTCCGCGTGTGCCGTCGCCCCGCCCTCGGCGGAGGACGTACCGGCCTGCTCCCCGGCGGGCAGGGGCTCCTCGGCCTGGTCCGCCTCCGGGGGCAGCCGGAAGGCGCCGGCGGCGAAGTCCCGCACGGCGCGGGCGCGCGCGTCGGCGGTGCCCGGACCGCCCGCCGGTCGCTGACGAGCGGCCGGGCGGGACGACCACCGCGCGGGCGCGGCGCCCTGGGCCGAGACGCCCTCGGCCGCCGCCTCCGCCTTCGCCTGCCGACGAGCCGCCCGCAACGCCTCACGCGCCACATCCGCCGGTCGGCCGCCGCCCGCGTCACCGGAGCCGGGGAGGGACTCCTCCTCGGGAACGGCCGCGACGGGCGGACCGAGCGGGACGGGCGAGCCGGTCGGGTCTGTGGGACCGGTCGGGTCAGCGGGGGCGGCCGTGGGACCGGTCGGGTCAACCGGGGCGGCCGGGCCGGTGGGGACGGCCGGGTCCGTGGAGGCGGTCGGGTCGGTGGAGGCGGTCGGGTCGGTGGAGGCGGTCGGGTCGGTGGAGGCGGTCGGGTCGGTGGAGGCGGTCGGGTCGGTCATGGCGTCGGGCCGGAACGCCGTCTCGCCCGAATCCGCCGCCTCTCCACGCCCTCCCGGCTTCCGGGAGTCACCCGGACCAGTCTCCAAGGTGTCAGCGGCGCCCGGGGCGTCAGGTGCGTCGGGAAGGTCCGCGGGACTGTGCGCCCCCGTCCGCCGCGCGGTCAGCGCACTGCGCAGCGCGGCCCGGGCGACGTCTCCGGGGCGCGGACGGTCGTGCTCCGGCGGCTTCCCGTCCTGGTCATCTTCCTGGCGCCCGTCCTGGCCCCGTGCCGACTCCGTCTCCGACGGTGCCGGAGACGGTGGCGGTGGCGGTGGCGGAGACGTCGGCGTCGGCGTCGGCGTCGGCGTCGGCGTCGGCCCACGGTGCGCGTCCGCGCCCGTACCCTCGCCGCGCTCGCGTGCCTCCCGCAGGGCGCGGCGGGCCTCGTCCGCGGGCCGGGGGGTCACGAGGGCCTCCGCAGGGACACCAGGTCGGACAGTTCACGCGCCGTCAGTTCGGTGAGGGCCGACTCTCCGGAGCCGAGGATCGCGTCGGCCAGGGCCCGCTTGGACTGGAGCATCTCGGCGATGCGGTCCTCGACCGTGCCCTCGGTGATGAGCCGGTGGACCTGGACCGGCTGGGTCTGGCCGATGCGGTAGGCGCGGTCGGTGGCCTGCTCCTCCACGGCCGGGTTCCACCAGCGGTCGAAGTGCACGACGTGGCCGGCGCGGGTGAGGTTCAGGCCGGTGCCCGCGGCCTTCAGGGACAGGACGAGCACCGGAGTCGCCCCGCTCTGGAAACGGTCCACCATCCGCTCGCGCTCCGGCACCGGCGTACCGCCGTGCAGGAGGTCGACCGGGACCGCGCGGGCGGCCAGGTGGGAAGTGATGAGGCGGGCCATGCCGACGTACTGCGTGAAGACCAGCACCGAGCCGTCCTCCGCGAGCACCGTGTCCAGCAGCTCGTCCAGCAGGGCGAGCTTGCCCGAGCGGGCGGTCATCCGGTCGGTCCCGCCCGGCGGGTGCTCCTCCTTCAGGAACAGCGCGGGGTGGTCGCAGATCTGCTTGAGCGAGGTCAGCAGCTTGAGGACGAGGCCGCGGCGGCCGATGCCCTCGGCCTCCTCGATGGCGAGCATCGACTCGCGCACCACCGCCTCGTACAGCGCGGCCTGCTCGCGGGTGAGCGGGACGGGGTGGTCCGTCTCGGTCTTCGGCGGCAGCTCGGGGACGATGCCCGGGTCGGACTTCCTGCGGCGCAGGAGGAAGGGGCGGATGAGGCGGGCGAGGCGCTCCACCGCCTGGTCGTCCTCGCCGTTCTCCACCGCGCGCGCGTGCCGGGCTCGGAAGGACTTCAGGGGGCCGAGCAGCCCGGGCGTGGTCCAGTCGAGCAGCGCCCACAGCTCGGAGAGGTTGTTCTCCACCGGGGTGCCGGTCAGGGCCACCCGCGCCGGGGACGGGATGGTGCGCAGGGCCTTCGCCGTGGCCGAGTACGGGTTCTTCACGTGCTGGGCCTCGTCCGCGACGACCATGCCCCAGGGCTGCTCGGCCAGGGTCGTGGCGGCGGACCGCATGGTGCCGTAGGTGGTGAGGACGAAGCCGCCCGTCAGGTCGTCGAGGGTGCGGTCGGGGCCGTGGAAACGCCGGACCGGGACTCCGGGCGCGAACCGGTTGATCTCCCGCTGCCAGTTGCCCAGGAGGGAGGCGGGGCAGACCACCAGGGTCGGTTCGGTGCGGGCGCGCCTGAGGTGCAGGGCGATGACGGTGACGGTCTTGCCGAGGCCCATGTCGTCGGCGAGGCAGCCACCGAGGCCGAGCGAGGTCATGAGGTCCAGCCAGGCCAGGCCGCGCAACTGGTAGTCGCGCAGGGTGGCGTGCAGGCCGGGCGGTGCTTCGGCGGGGCGCACCCCCGCGGTGAGCCGGTCGCGCAGGGCGGCCAGCGCGCCGACGGGCACCACCTCGACCGTCTCGCCGTCGGTCTCGGCGCTGCCGGTGAGGGCGACGGAGAGGGCGTCGACCGGGTCGAGCAGGCCCAGGTCGCGCTTGCGGGCCCGGCGGACGAGCGCCGGGTCGACCAGCACCCAGCGGTCGCGGAGCCGGACGACCGGGCGGTGGGCCTCCGCGAGGGTGTCCATCTCGGCCTCGGTGAGCGGATCGCCGCCGATCGCGAGCTGCCAGCGGAACTGGAGCAGGTCCTCGCTCTCGAAGAAGCCCGTGCCGTCGGTCGCCGAACCGGGCGCGGTCCTGATCACCGCGGTCGCGGTGAGGTCCTGGGCCAGGTCGCGGGGCCAGTGCACGGCGACCCCGGCGGCGGCCAGCCGGCCGGCCGCCACTCCCAACAAGTCGGTGACCTCCTCCTCGGACAGGGCGAGTACGTCGGGCACGTCCTGGTCGGTGAGCCGGTCCAGCGGCGGCCAGACCCGCGCCGCGCGGCGCACCGCCAGGGCGGTGTCCACGCGCGTGCGGGCACCGAACGCCGCGTCCGCCGTCCCCGACCACAGGTCCGCCGCGTCGGCGACGAGGGTGGGGTCGGCGAGGCTGTGCACCTGGACGACGGCCGCGCCGGCGTTGCGCGCGCCGACGCCTCCGCTCCCGCTCCCGGGGGCTCCCTCCCCCTCCCGGTCGAACAGGTCGTACGCCGACAGGTCCAGGCGGAGCGAGATGCGCACGCCCGCGTCCATGCCGGCGGCGACCTCCGCGGCCCAGTCGTGGGCGTCCGGCAGGCGCCGGGCCTCGCTCGCGGCGAACGGCCGTCCTGAGGCGTGGGGCGCGGCCGGGGTGCGGGGCAGGGTGTCGGCGACCGCGTCCAGGAAGGCGCGGACCAGCGCTTCCGGCTCCGGCAGCCGGATCGGTCCGGGGCCGTCGAGGGGGACCGCGTGGCCCTCGGGCGGCAGGGCGGCGGCCACGGCCCGCAGGTGCGCGATGTCGTCGGGGTCGAGTGGCCCGGCCCGCCAGGCGTCGTGACCGGTCGGCGTCAGGCCGGGCAGCAGGCGGCCGCGCGCGGTGAGCCGCAGGGCGTGCAGGGCCGCCGCGCCCCAGCAGGCGGTGGCCGGGTGGGCGGCCCGGTCGTGCCGGGCGCGCACCAGGTGGGGCAGCGCCTCGGCGAGCGGCAGCGACAGCGCGGGCGCGGTCCCGCGCCGCACGCCGGCGCCGTGCCGCCGCACGACGGTCAGCTCCGTCGGCCCGCCGGACCGCTCGCCGTCCCCGTGCCCGTGCCCGTCCCCGGCGGCCGCTCCCCCGAAGTCCTCTGCTGCGTCTACCGGCCCGCCGTCGGGATTCCAGAAGGCGATCCGTCCCTCGCGCGGGAGTGGTGCGGGCAGGAAGACGGCCGCGAGCCCGACGGGGACGCACGCCGTCGTCGCCCCGGCCCGCCCTGCCTCCGTCACGGCCATGTCGCCCATACGTTCTGTCACCTCCCGCCCGTCCACCCGATCAGATGTCTTCGACTCTACGGGCGGGGTCTGACAATCGGCTCCGACGGCCTGCCACCAGTCCCTGGGACGGGGCGGGGCGGGGCGGGCGAAGGCAAAGGCAAAGGCAAAGGCGGGGGGCACGGCCCTACGGAACGGTGTGCGAGACCACGTACACCATCGGGTAGTCGGGATTGTCCATGTTCACGACGACGTCCTGGGTCGGCGCCGGATTCTTCTGCTCGTTGACGACACCCCACCAGGAGCCGGACCCGCCGAACTGCCAGCCGGTGACCCGCTGGGCGCGGTCACTGATCGCGATCTTGCCCTTCCTCAGCGCGTCCCGGTCGACGCCCAGCCCCGCCAGGAAGACGTCGAGACCGGCACCGGTGGTCTCGAACTGGACGTAGAGCCGGCTGGTCTTCCAGTTGTTCGTCTCGTAGTACGCGACCTCTTCGGCCGGGACCGGGACGGGCACCTCGTAGATGCGGCGTTGCAGCTTGGAGGGCCAGCCGCTGGTCATACCGGTCGCCGCGTACTTCGCCTCCTTGTCCCGGCCGCTGTCGCGGCTCTGGTTGGCGGAGATCACCAGGTAACCGGCCGGGACGCCGATGAGCAGCACGATGATGAGCAGGGTGAGCGTCCGGCGGCGGATCATGTGCCGGCGGCCCTCGGCAGCGGCGCCGGCCGGCTCCGGGGGGCCGGGCTGGTGGGGCAGGGACTCCGTCACAGCGACTCCCGGGACTCACGGCGGGCCTCGGCGTACCGCTCGTAGCGCTCGTACCGCTCCACCCGGCGCCGCTTGGCCCGGCGGAAGCGGCGGGCGACCAGCCGGGACAGGTCGGCGGCGCCCACCATGCCGGCCTCGGGGCCGAGCTGGGCGCGGACGATGCGGGCCTCGGGGCGGTAGCCGCGGCCGGTGAGCTGGCGCTTGAAGGCGTCGCGCGCGGGGCCGATCAGCAGGTCGTCGGCGGCGCTGACCCCGCCGCCGATCACGAAGCAGGACGGGTCGAGGGCCGCGGCGAGGTTCGCGATGCCGACGCCGAGCCACTGTCCGATGTCCTGGAGCAGCTCGACGCACATGGCGTCGCCCTCGCGGGCCAGCTCGGTGATCATCGGGCCGGTGATGTCGCCGATGCTGCCCTTGACGTGCTCGATGATCCCGTACGCCACCGGGGAGTCGGCGGCGGCCAGCTCCCGGGCCTCCCTGACCAGGGCGTTCCCGGAGCTGTACTGCTCCCAGCAGCCGCGGTTGCCGCACGGGCAGCGATGGCCGCCGGGGACGACCTGCATGTGCCCGAACTCGCCGGCGACGCCGTACTTGCCCCGCTTGACCTGGCCGTCCTCGAGGATCGCGCCGCCGATGCCGGTGCCGAGCGTGATCATGACGAGGTGGTCCTCGCCGCGGCCCGCGCCGAAGCGCCACTCGGCCCAGGCGGCGGTGTTGGCGTCGTTGTCCACCAGGACGGGCACGGCGAGGCGGCCGGCGATGCGGTCGCGCAGCGGTTCGTTGCGCCAGGACAGGTGGGGGGCGAACAGGACGCGGTTGCGGTCGGCGTCGACCCAGCCGGCCGCGCCGATCCCGACGGCGTGCACGTCGTGCCGGTCGGAGAGGTCCAGGACCAGTTCGACGATCGTGTCCTCGACGACCTTCGGGCTCTTGGACTTGTCCGGGGTCTCCGTGCGGAGCTTCTCCAGGATGTTGCCGTCGGCGTCGACGACACCCGCCATGACCTTCGTGCCGCCGATGTCGATGCCGACCGTGGGCACGCGGGGTGCCGTGAGGTGCGAGCGGCGTTCCCTCGTGCCCACGGTGCGCAGGACCGGGGCGCGGCGGGAGCCGATGGGGGCGGTGAAGTCGCGGTAGGTGCTCATCGGGTGCGATTGTGCCGCACGGGTGTGCCGGGTGCCGAATGGACAGGGGGCGGGCGGAGCGGTTCGTTGCCGGGTGCCAGTACGTCGTTGCTGGTCGTGCGGTCCCCCGCGCCCCTTACCCGCGTTCCAGCTCATGACGTAGATCGTCCAGCTCCGTTCCACCGGCCATCTGCTGGGTCAGCTCGTCCAGCGTCACCTCGTCACGCGTCTGATTGGCGACCATCGTGCCCCTCTTCAGGAGGACGAAGCGGTCGCCCACCAGGTACGCGTGGTGTGGGTTGTGGGTGATCAGCACAACACCGAGTCCCTGGTCACGTGCCGCCGCCACGTATTTCAGGACCACACCCGACTGCTTCACGCCCAATGCCGCCGTCGGCTCGTCCAGGACGAGCACCTTCGCGCCGAAGTACACCGCGCGGGCGATCGCCACGCACTGGCGCTCGCCGCCGGAGAGGGTGCCGATGGGCTGGTCGACGTCACGGAGGTCGATGCCCATGCGCAGGAGTTCCGCGTGGGTGGTGCGGCGCATGTGGTCGACGTCCATGCGCTTGAACGGGGCGACGCCCTTGCGCGGCTCGGAGCCGAGGAAGAAGTTGCGCCAGACCGGCATGAGGGGGACGACGGCGAGGTCCTGGTAGACGGTGGCGATGCCGCGGTCCAGGGCCTCGCGCGGGGAGGAGAGCCGGGTCTCCTCGCCGTCCAGGCTCAGCGTGCCGCCGTCGTGCTGGTGCAGCCCGGCGATGATCTTGATGAGGGTGGACTTGCCCGCGCCGTTGTCGCCGAGCACGCAGGTGATCTCGCCGGCGTGGACCTCCAGGGACACGCCTTCGAGCGCGCGTACGTTGCCGTAGTTCTTGCTGACGCCGGACAGCTCGACGAGCGCCGTACGGTCTTCGTTCCGCGTCACTTGGTGGCCTCCGCGCGCTTGCGGACCCAGGCGTTGAGCAGGGTCGCGAGGAGCAGCATCGCTCCGAGGAAGAACTTGAACCAGTCCGGGTTCCACTCGGCGAAGACGATGCCCTTGCTGGTCATGCCGAAGATGAACGCGCCGACCGCCGAGCCGACGGCGCTGCCGTAGCCGCCGGTGATCAGGCAGCCGCCGATGACGGCCGCGATGATGTAGATCAGCTCGTTGCCGACGCCCTCGCCGGACTGGACGACGTCGTAGGAGAAGAGCAGGTGCTGGCCGGAGATCCAGGCGCCGAAACCGACGCCCATGTAGAGGCCGATCTTGGTCTTGGCGACCGGGACGCCCACCGCGCGGGCGGCGTCCTTGTTGCCGCCGACCGCGAAGATCCAGTTGCCCGCGCGGGTGCGCAGCAGGATCCAGCTGGCGACGGCGACCAGGGCGAGCCACCACAGGATGGTCACCTTGAAGCCGACGCCGCCGATCGTGATCGTGGAGGCGAAGACGTCCTGGGCGGAGGGGAAGCCCTCCATGTCCGCGATCGACTTGGTGGAGACGGTGCCGTCGACGAGCTTGGTGAAGCCCAGGTTCAGGCCGGTCAGCATGAGGAACGTGCCGAGCGTGATGATGAAGCTGGGCAGTTTGGTGCGGGTGAGCATGAAGCCGTTGAAGGCGCCGATCGCCAGGGTGACCAGCAGCGACACGACGACGCCGACCCAGACGTTGGCGGTCATCTGGTAGCTGAACATCGACGACACCAGCGCCGAGGAGGTGACCATGACGCCCGCGGACAGGTCGAACTCCCCGCCGATCATCAGCAGCGCCACCGGGACGGCCATGATGCCGATCGTGGAGGCGGCGTAGAGCACCGTGCTGAGGCTGGCGGCGTGCAGGAAGCTGTCGGCGAAGAACGCGAAGAAGACGAAGACGGCGATCGCGCCGACGACGGAGCCCAGCTCGGGGCGGCCGAGGAGTTTCCGCAGCCGAGAGGTCTGCAGAATCCTTTCGTCAACCGCCTTCACCTGCGTGGCGTTCATCGCGTGCCCCGCTTCGTGTAGTCGGCCAGCGCGGCGGCGTCGTCCTTGGTGATGATCTGCGGCCCGGTGAGCACCGGACGGCCGCCGCCGAGGACGTCGGCGTTGTACTTGTACAGCCAGAGCAGGTCGACGGCCTCGTAGCCCTGGAGGTAGGGCTGCTGGTCGACGGCGAAGCCGAGGGTGCCGTCCGCCAGTCCGGCGGCCACCTTGGCGTTGAGGTCGAACGTGTCGATCTCGGCCTTGCTTCCCGCGCCCTGCTTGGCCTTGACCGCGGTGTCGGCGTAGGGGGCGCCGAGCGTGACGACGGCGTCGACGGACTTGTCGGTCTGGAGCTTGGCCTCGATGGCGGACTGCACGTCCGGCATGCTGGTGCCGTTGACGTAGAGCCGCTGGACCTTGCCGTCGAAGGTCTTCTCCACTCCGTCGCAGCGCTGCTCGTGGCCGACGTTGCCCTGCTCGTGGAGCACGCAGACCGCCTGCTCGCGGCCCCGCTCGTTCAGCTCCTCGCCCACGGCCTCGCCCGCGATGGTCTCGTCCTGGCCGACGTGGGTGAGGGCGCCGAACTCCCTGGACTCCTCGGAGCCGGAGTTCACCGTGATCACCGGGATGCCCGCCTTGTGCGCTCGGGCGAGGGCGGACTTCATCGCGTCGGGCTTGGCGAGCGTGACGATGATGCCGTCGACCTTCTTGTCGATGGCCGCGTTCACCAGCTGGGCCTGCTGCTGCGCCTCGGCGTCGTGGGAGTACAGGAAGTTGATGTTGTCCTTGACCGCGGCCTGCTCTGCGCCGCTCTGGACGATGTCCCAGAAGGTGTCGCCGTCGCCCGAGTGGGTGATCATCGCGAAGGTCCAGCGGGGGGTGTCCACCGCCGCCCTGCCCTCGGCCGACGCGGCCTTGCGGGCGTCCTCGGCGCGTTTGCCGCCGGTACTGCTGCAGCCGGCCAGGGACACCGACAGTGCCCCTGCCAGCGCGATGCCCACCCATGTCCGAAACCGTGCCACGAGGCCGTGCCCTTCTTGCTGTGCCGTGCTGTGCGTGCGGGGCCTGCCCGGCCCCGGCCGGGTCTGGAAACCCCAAACGCCCCATTGTCCGACACACAAGCGGAGCGCTTGCCTCCGGGGATCGGCCGACGGTCACATTGTCCGGACATTGCGACGAACCCGCACGGTGGGGCCGCCGGTGGGAGCGGCCGGGGAGCGACCGCCGGACGCGGTCGCCGGACGCGGGGCTCAGGGCCGCACGAGCAGCTGGAACTCGAAGGAGTAGCGGGACGGCCGGTAGGTGTGGGTGCCGAACTCGACCGCGCGTCCCGTGTCGTCGAAGGTGGTGCGCTCCATGGTGAGCAGCGGGGCGCCCGCGTCCTCGCCGAGCCGCTCGGCCTCGCCGGAGGTCGCGGCGCGGGCGCCGATGGACTGCCGGGCGCTGTGCAGGGTGATCCCGGCGGCGCGCATCAGCCGGTAGAGACCGGTGGCCTCCAGCTGTCCGGTGTCCAGGTCGACGAGGCCGGGCGGCAGGTAGTTGCACAGGTACGCCATCGGTTCCCCGTGCGTCAGCCGCAGCCGCTCGATGCGGTGCACCTCGCTGTCCTCGGCCACGCCGAGCGCCGCGGCGATCTCCGCGGTGGCCGGGACGACGGTGTTGACCAGGACCTTCGTGGCGGGGCGCTGGCCCGCCGCCTCCAGGTCGTCGTAGAGGCTGCTGAGTTCCAGGGGGCGCCGGACCTTGCTGTGCACGACCTGGGTGCCGACGCCGCGGCGGCGCACGAGCAGGCCCTTGTCGACGAGCGACTGGATGGCCTGGCGGACGGTGGGCCGGGACAGGCCGAGCCGCGCGGCCAGCTCGATCTCGTTGCCCAGCAGGCTGCCGGGGGTCAGCGCGCCGTGCTCGATCGCCGCCTCCAGCTGCTGCGACAGCTGGAAGTACAGCGGCACCGGGCTGCTGCGATCCACGCTGAGGTCCAGCGACACGGTCGGGTCCACTTCTGGTTTCGGCACGGGCCGAGCGTAGCTCCGTGCCGAGGTGACGGGAAGCTGCGCAGTTCGATTGTCCGGACATACGCATTGACAGAAAGCGGCTGTGAGCCCACTTTGATTCCATGCGCATCGGGGTCATCGGAACGGGCCGCATCGGCACCGTTCACGCCAACACGCTCAGCCGCCACCGCGACGTCGGATCCCTGATCCTCACGGACGCCGACATCGCGCGGGCGCAGGAGCTGGCCCACCGGCTGGGCGAGACGGCGGCACCAGGGGTGGACGAGATCTTCCAGTGGGGCGTGGACGCGGTGGTGATCACCACGGCGACGCCGGCCCATGCCGAACTGATCGGCCGGGCGGCCCGCTCGGGGCTCCCGGTGTTCTGCGAGAAGCCCATCGCCCTGGACCTGCCGGGCACGTTACAGGCGATCGCCGAGGTGGAGGCCGCCGGGACGGTCCTCCAGATGGGCTTCCAGCGCCGCTTCGACACCGGCTACACCGGGGCCCGGGAGGCGGTGCGGTCCGGGCGGCTGGGCCGGCTGCACACCGTCCGGGCGGTGACGAGCGACCAGACCCCGCCGCCGGCCGATTACCTCCCGCAGTCCGGCGGGCTCTACCGGGACACGCTCATCCACGACTTCGACGTCCTGCGCTGGGTGACCGGGCGGGAGGTCGTCGACGTGTACGCCGCCGGGTCCGACGCCGGTCCGCCGATGTTCCGCGCGGCGGACGACGTGGACACCGGCGCGGTGCTGCTCACGCTGGACGACGGGACGCTGGCGACGGCGACCGCGGCGCGGCTGAACGGGGCGGGGTACGACGTGCGCATGGAGCTGGCCGGGGAGCTGGACCAGATCGTCGTGGGCCTGGACGACCGTACGCCGATCGCGTCCACCGAGCCGACCGGGCCCCCGGCCGCGGACAAGCCGTGGACCGGCTTCGTAGAGCGCTTCGGACCCGCCTACGAGGCCGAGCTGACCACCTTCGTGCAGGTGGTGCGCGGCGAGCGGGCCAACCCGTGCGACGGGCGCGAGGCGTTGCAGGCCCTGCGGATCGCGGAGGCCTGCGACGTCTCGCGCCGCGAGCGCAGACCCGTACGGCTGGCGGAGGTGCCCGAGACGCTCACGTCTTGAGGCGTGCCGTCCTGGTACCCGTCGGCCTTCAGGGGTTGCCGTCCCGGTACCCGTCGGCCTTAAGGCGTGTCGTCGTGGTAGCCGTCGAGGAGCCCCGCGTCGTACGCCAGCAGGGCGATCTGGACCCGGTTGTCGAGGTCGAGCCCGGCCAGGATGCGGGAGACGTGGGCCTTGACCGTGGCGACGCTCATGAAGAGGTGGGACGCGATGTCGGCGTTGGCCATGCCGCGGCCGACCGCGACGGCGACCTCGCGCTCGCGGTCGCTGAGGGTGTCCACGCGGGCACGCGCGCGCGTGCGGCGCGCGTGACGTGCGTCGGGGGCGGTACCGGCCGCCTGTTCCATCAGCCGTCGGGTCACGGCGGGCGACAGGACGGGGTCGCCGGCCGCGACCCTGCGCACCGCGCGGAGGATCTCCGCGGGCGGCGTGTCCTTGAGGACGAACCCGGCGGCTCCGGCGCGCAGGGCCCGCAGCACCTGTTCGTCGGCGTGGAAGGTGGTGAGCACGACGACCTGGGGCGCGTCCGGGCGGCTCCGCAGCCGTTCGGTCGCCGTGAGTCCGTCCGTCCCCGGCATCCGGATGTCCATGAGGACGACGTCCGGGCGGGTGCGGTCGACGAGCGCCACGACCTCGTCACCGTCGGCGGCCTCGCCGACGATCTCCACGTCCTCGGCACCGCCCAGCATGAGGGACAGCCCGGCCCGCACCAGCGGGTCGTCGTCGACGAGGAGCAGTCTGATCGCAGTCATGCGTCCTACGTAATCACGGTCGCCACCGGCCGCTTGGGGGTGGCTCAGCCCCACGGCAGCCTCGCCCGTACTTCGAAGCCGCCCCCGGGAGTCGGCCCGTGCTCCAGGGTGCCGCCCGCGAGCGTCGCCCGCTCGGTCAGCCCGATCAGCCCCTGACCCGAACCGGGCACGGGGGGCACCTCGCCCCGGGGCGGGGCGTTGCGCACCGACACGGCGAGTCCGTCGCCCGGTGCCCCGGTGACCCGGACGGTGACCTCGGTGCCGGGCGCGTGCTTGCGCGCGTTGGTCAGCGCCTCCTGGGCGATGCGGTACGCGGTGCGGCCGACGGCGGCGGGGACGGCGTCGGGGTCGGGCACGCGCTCCGCGAGGGTGACCTTCATGCCGGCCTCGCGGGACTCGGCGACCAGCGCGTCGAGCGCCGCGAGCGTGGGCTGGGGACGGCCCGCGTCGTCGGAGTCCGCCGCCCGCAGCACGCCGATGATCTGCCGCAGGTCCTGGAGGGCCTCGTGCGCGCTCTCCCGGATGACGCCCGCCGCCCGCGCGACCTCCGCCCGGGGTGCGTCGGGCCGGAACTCCAGGGCGCCCGCGTGCACGCTGAGCAGCGTCAGCCGGTGGGCGAGTACGTCGTGCATCTCGCGGGCGATGGCCTCGCGGGCCAGCCGCTGCGCCTGCTCGGCCCGCAGCCGCGCCTCGGCCTCGGCGTGCCGGGCCCGGTCGCGCAGGCTGAGCAGGAGCTGGCGCTTGGAGCGGACGAGCAGGCCCCAGCCGAGCACGGTGACCGCGAGCAGGACGGCGATGACGAGGGACGCCAGGAAGGGCAGGCCGGGCTCCGGGCGCATCCAGTAGTAGAGCGGCGTCACGGCGAGACTCGCGCCGCCGATCCAGGCCGTGTACCGGAAGGGCCGGTGCACGGCGAGCGTGAACAGGGCGGCGAGGACGGCGCCGCCCGCGGTGGCCGAGACCAGGGAGACGGGCACCATGGCCACGGCCAGCCCGACCGGCCACCGCCGCCGGAGCCAGACGGCGGCACAGGCCAGGGCGCCGATCAGCTGGTCCGCGACGGCCATGGCGGGTGAGAGGCCCGGCTCCTGGTCCAGCGCGTCGGCGGCCAGCAGGCCGATGGTGACCGCGAGCAGGAAGCAGGCGAAGTCGACGGCCCAGTCGCGTGCGGTGCGCCGGGGCCGGCCGCCGGGCCGCCGGGGTTGCGGGTACAGGTCCTCGACCAGCGCCGCCGGCAGTACCCAGCGCCGTTTCGCGAAGGCCGGGGGCACCGTGGTCCGCTCGTCACTACTGTTCACAGTCGACAAATCTACGCAGGGCTGACGCCGGGAACGGCCGGTCGCGCGGGACCGTCGACCAAAGTCGCACGGGCGGCGACTTTCGGCGCGCGGCCGGCGCGCGAAGAAGCCTTCGGTCGGGCAGGCCTCGCCCCGCGGCCGATGCGGGTGCGGGCACCGCAGGGCGAGAGTCGGGATCATGAAGCAATTGCTGGAGTTCCTGGGTCTGCTCGCCGTACTCCAGGGCGTGATGGGCCTGGTGCACGAATTCACCGACTGGAACCTGGGACTGGTGCGGCGGATCGGTTTCCTGGACGGCTACGAGGTCTACGCGAGCGTCGCGCTGCTGGCTCTCGGCGGTGCGCTGTTCGCCGCCGCCGAGAGCCGCGATTCCGGGTGAGTCCGGCGGCAGGCGGACTCCGCGCGGGCGACGTGCGGCTCGCTCGGGGCGAAGCGCTGCGGCCGGTTCTCACTCCCCTGTGCGACCGATGCCCTCGACGGCCTCGTCGAGCCGGAAGAACGCCTGGTAGCGGGTCGCGTTGACCACGCTGTCTCCTCGACGACGGCTTTGCCGCTCAGGCCGCCCGCTTCGTGTACGCCTCGCTCTCGTCGGCGGCCCGGACCGCGCCGCCGGCCTCGCGCGCATGCCGCCCGCATGTCCTGGACTCGTCGGCGGGGAGGGACGGGGAGAGCCTGACTACGTGCGGAGCGGAGCGAGCGCCTCGCCCCAGGCGACGACCTGGGCGAGCATCGTGTTCAGGGTGGCCTCGTGGTGCTCACCGGGCTTGAAGGCGGTGAAGTGCTCGAAGTCGGTGAACACGGAGAGCGCGACCTGGGCCTGGACGTCCGCCACCTGGAGCTCGCCGAGGACGAGGCGCAGGTGCTCCACGGCGCGCACGCCGCCGTTGCTGCCGTAACTGACGAAGCCGGCGGCCTTGTTGTGCCACTCGGCGTGCAGGAAGTCGATGGCGTTCTTCAGGGCGCCGGTGGTGGAGTGGTTGTACTCGGGGGTGACGAAGACGAAGGCGTCGAAGCCCGCGACCTTCTCCGCCCAGGCCCGCGTGTGCGGCTGGCTGTACTGCCCCATGGCGGCCGGCATCATCTCGTCGAGGTGCGGCAGGTCGTAGTCCTTGAGGTCGACCAGCTCGAACTCGGCGTCGCCCCGCTTGGCGGCGAGTTCGTGGACCCAGCGCGCGACGGCTTCGCCGACGCGCCCGGGGCGGGTGGAACCGATGACGATGGCGACTTCGGTCATGGTCGTACCTTTCGAGGACATGCCTGACCCACGGTTGGCGGGAGGCGTGAAGGAGAAGAAGAGGGGGGTAGCAGCTCGGTGCGGTGGATCAGCCCGCGCTGGCGGCCGGTTCGTCGGTGGTGGCGGGCGCGGGCGGCGGCCCGGCGGGGGCGACGGGGGTGCGCAGCATCAGGAAGGCGACGACCGCGGAGACCACGACCACGCCCGCCGACAGGTAGAAGACGTAGTGGAAGCCGCCGTTGAGCGCTTCGAGCGGGGCCCGGCCGTCGGCCAGCAGGTCCGTTGTGCGGCCGGCGGCGAGCGCCGTCCAGACGGCGAGGCCCAGTGAGCCGCCGACCATGCCGGTGGTGCCGGCCAGCGCGGAGACCAGGCCCGCGTCCTGGGGCGTGGCCCCCGACATGGCCAGGGTCATCACCGCGGGCATCGACAGACCGGCGCCGCCGCCGAGCAGCACCATCATGGGCAGGACGTCGATCCAGTACTCGGCCTCGACGGGTGCGCGGCCCGCCAGCACCAGAGCGCCCGCGATCAGCAGCAGCCCGGCGAGCAGGACGTTGCGGGAGCCGAAGCGGAGGTTCAGCCTGGGCGAGAGCGCCAGGGAGACCACGGCGGTAGCCACCGACGAGGGCCTCGGCGACGGGCCGGCCGTCGCGGCCGTCTGGCAGACGATCCGGCGGCGCACCGCTCAGGTCGACGTCCGTTCACCGCCAGCACGGGTACGGCGGCCGGGCTGGGATGGACCCATGAACACGAACACGCACCCCAACCCACTCGCCCCCACCACCGCTCCCCTGGCCGGCCGTACCGCCCTCGTGACCGGTGGCAGCCGGGGCATCGGCGCGGCGACCGTCCTGCGGCTGGCCCGGGAGGGCGCGGACGTGGCCCTCACCTACGTGAACGGCAAGGACGCGGCCGAGGACGTCGTACGGGCCGTCGGGGCGCTGGGGCGCCGGGCGGTCGCCCTGCGGGCCGACTCCGCCGACGCGGGCGAGGCGGCGGGGGCGGTCGAGCGGGCCGCCACGGCGCTCGGCGGCGGCCTGGACGTGCTGGTC
The DNA here is from genome assembly GCF_033406955.1 of Streptomyces violaceoruber. NCBI lineage: Bacteria > Bacillati > Actinomycetota > Actinomycetes > Kitasatosporales > Streptomycetaceae > Streptomyces > Streptomyces violaceoruber. The sequence goes on from NZ_CP137734.1 coordinate 1,614,869, forward strand.
AACAACGTGGGCCTGGGCCTGCTCGGCCCGCTGGAGAGCCTCTCCCCCGCCGACGTCGACCGGCTGCTGGCGGTGAACGTCCGCGGCGTCTTCCTGGCCTCGCAGGCGGCCGCGGCCCGCATGACCGAGGGCGGGCGGATCATCACCGTCGGCACCTGTATGACCCAGCGGGTGCCGGGGCCCGGCGGGACGCTGTACGCGACGAGCAAGTCGGCGCTGATCGGGCTGACCAAGGCGCTGGCCCGGGAACTGGGCCCGCGCGGGATCACGGCGAACATCGTGCACCCGGGGCCGATCGACACCGACATGAACCCGGCGGACGGCCCCTACGCGGACGGACAGGCGGCCCTGACCGCGCTGGGCCGCTTCGGCACGGCCGACGAGGTGGCGTCGACGGTGGCGTACCTGGCGACCGCCACGTACGTCACGGGCGCGGAGTTCGCGGTCGACGGCGGCCACGCGGCGTAGCCGTCCCGCGCGTACGCGGGGCGCACCGGTGCTGTCCTGCCGGTGCGCCCCGCGGGTCGGTGTGCGGCGGGTCAGCCGCCCAGTTCCTGGTGGCGGGCGGCGAGGCGGGCCGCGCCGTCCTCGGTCAGGGAGCCGAACAGGCGCAGCCGGGAGATGCCGCCGTCGGGGAAGATGTCCACGCGCGCGTGGGTGCCGACGGCCGCCTCCGGCAGGACGAAGCGGTGGTTGGTGTCGGGCTGCATCCGGGTGCGCGGGAGCACCTCGCGCCACTCGCCCGCCTCGCCGTCCTTGACGGAGACGGAGGCCCAGCCGGCGCTGTTGCCCTTCAGGTACGCCGTGTCGATCTCGATCGCGCGGATCTGCGAGCGGTCCACCAGGCGGTACTGGATCCAGTCGTTGCCCTTGTCGCGGCGGCGGCGGGTCTCCCAGCCGTCGTCCATCTTGCGGGAGCGGCCCGGCTGGATGGTGTTGGTGGCCGGGGAGTAGAAGAGGTTGGAGGCGTCCTCGACCTGGCCGCCGTTCTCCAGGGCCACCACGTCGAAGGTACCGAGGGCGGCGAGCCAGGCGGGGTCCGCGACGACCTCGCCGTACACCCGCAGGCGGGCGATGCCGCCGTCGGGGTGCTGCTTGAGGCGCAGGTGGGTGAAGCGCTGCTCGGCCGAGACGGCGAAGCCGTTGGCCGCGTGGCCGCCGACCGGGGTGCGCGGGACGAGGGTCGTCCACTTCACGTCGTCCGCGAGCAGTTCCTCCGGGGAGGGGGAGCCCGCGACCGAGGCGCCCTCGACGGAGACGGCCTGCGGGTAGTTGCCGCGGAAGTGGGCGGTGTCGACGACGATGCCGCGGATCACGCCGGGGGCGCCGAGGCGGATCAGCGCCCAGTCGTGGTCCTCCTCGGTGGGCCAGGGCTGCTCGGCCGAGACGCCGCGGCGCCGGCGGGTCTCCCAGCCGTCCATGACCTTGCCCTTGTGCCCGAAGTGCTCGGGGTCGAACTCGGCGGGCTCGGGCACCAGCAGGTTCTCGCGCTGGGCGAAGAACTCGTCGTTGGCGGCGACGACACCCGCGCCGAGCTGCCGGTCGGCAAGGTTGGCGTACTGGGTGAAGGGGAGGTCGGCGGTGCGGTAGTCCGCGTACGGGTCGCCGCCTCCGTAGGGCTGGGCGTCGCCGGTGAAGCTGGCCAACGAGGTGTTCTGCTGGGCCGTCACGGTGATCAGGTGTTCCTTTCGGGGCTGTTCGGGGGGTACTGGGTTCAGGGAGTGTCCGGGCGCGTCAGGCCCGGTCGAGGAGCTGTCCCTTCGGGTCGGTGAACGCGCCGTCCGCCACGATGCGCTCGCCGCGCAGCCAGGTGGACTTCACGACGCCGTACAGGGTCTTGCCCGCGTACGCGGTGACGCGGTTGCGGTGCTGGAGGGCGGCCGGGTCGACGGTGAAGGTCTCGTCCGGGGCCAGCACGGCGAAGTCCGCGTCGTGGCCCGGGGCGATGGCGCCCTTGCGCGCGTCCAGCCCCACCAGGGCGGCCGTGCGCTCCGACATCCAGCGCACGACGTCCTCCAGGCCGAGGCCCCGCCCGCGCGCCGCGGTCCACATGGCCGGCAGGCTGAGCTGGAGTCCGGCGATGCCGCCCCAGGCGGTGGCGAAGTCGTCGGTCTTGAGGTCGGCGGTGGACGGGGAGTGGTCGGTGACGACGCAGTCGATCGTGCCGTCCGCCAGCGCCTGCCAGAGCAGGTCCTGGTTGGCGGCCTCGCGGATCGGCGGGCAGCACTTGAACTCGCTGGCGCCGTCCGGCACTTCCTCGGCGGTGAGCGTGAGGTAGTGCGGGCAGGTCTCGACCGTCACCCGCACGCCGTCGGCGCGGGCCTCGGCGATCAGCGGCAGGGCGTCGCTGGAGGACAGGTGCAGCACGTGCACCCGCGCGTTGAACCGCTTGGCCTGCGCGAGCAGGGTCGCGATCGCGGTGTCCTCGGCGTCGCGCGGGCGGCTGGCGAGGAAGTGGGTGTACTTGGGGCCGCCCTGCTGCGGGGCGGCGGCCAGGTGGTGCGGGTCCTCGGCGTGCACGATCAGCAGGCCGTCGAAGGCGGCGATCTCCGCCAGCGACCGGGCGAGCTGCTCCTGGTCGAGGTGCGGGAACTCGTCCACGCCGGACGGCGACAGGAAGGCCTTGAAGCCGAAGACCCCGGCCTCGTGCAGCGGGCGCAGGTCCTTGACGTTGTCCGGCAGGGCGCCGCCCCAGAAGCCGACGTCGATGTGGGCCTTGTCGGCGGCCACCTCGCGCTTGGTGCGCAGGTTGTCGACCGTGGTGGTCGGCGGAATGGAGTTGAGCGGCATGTCGACGAGGGTGGTGATGCCGCCGGCGGCCGCGGCACGGGTGGCGGTCCAGAAGCCCTCCCACTCGGTGCGCCCGGGGTCGTTCACGTGCACATGGGTGTCGACCAGGCCGGGCAGGACGACGTGGTCGCCCACGTCCTCGAGCCGGGCGCCCGCCGGGACGGGGGCGTCGTACGGCAGCACGGCCGTGATCTTCTCCCCGGTGACCGCGACGGACGCGGCGCGGGTCCCCTCGGGAGTGATGACGCGCGTCGAGCGCAGCACCAGTTCAGCTTCGGACACCCGGATCCCCTTCTCTGCCTGTACGTGTCTGCCTCTGCCGTCGAATTTCAACGTTCTGTTGAAGGAGTCTTCACTCCCACTCCGAGGCCGTCAAGAGGCACCCTTTGTGACGGCATGCCCAATGACCCCGCTCTGGACGTTTCCACAAAGCGGAATTAGAATTCCAGCAAGCAGAACGTAGCTACGTACAAGCCGGTAGTCAACCGGGTGCCGGGTACGCTTCTTTCCTCCCGCCAGCCCCGAAAGGAACGTGCCGTGCCGACGTCCAGCGCCAGCACCACCGACTCCGCCAGGTCCGCCACCGGTGGCGTCCAGTCCCTGGAGCGCGCCTTCGACCTGCTCGAACGGATGGCGGACGCGGGGGGCGAGGTCGGGCTGAGCGAGCTCTCCGCCAGCAGCGGGCTGCCGCTGCCGACCATCCACCGCCTGATGCGCACGCTCGTGGCCTGCGGATACGTACGCCAGCAGCCCAACCGCCGCTATGCGCTCGGCCCCCGCCTGATCCGCCTGGGCGAGTCCGCCTCCCGGCTGCTGGGCACCTGGGCCCGCCCGCACCTGGCCCGCCTGGTCGAGGAGACCGGCGAGACGGCGAACATGGCCCTGCTCGACGGGGACGAGATCGTGTACGTCGCCCAGGTGCCGTCCAAGCACTCCATGCGCATGTTCACCGAGGTCGGGCGGCGCGTCCTGCCGCACTCCACGGGTGTCGGCAAGGCGCTGCTCGCGAGCTTCCCGGCAGACGAGGTGCGGGCCCTGCTGGGCCGTACCGGCATGCCGGCCGCGACCGACAAGACCATCACCACGCCGGACGGCTTCATCGCGGCGCTCGAGGACGTGCGGCGCCAGGGCTACGCGATCGACGACAACGAGCAGGAGATCGGCGTCCGGTGCCTGGCCGTCCCGGTGCCGGACTCCCCCACCGCCGCGGCCATCTCGATCTCCGGCCCCGCGGGCCGCGTCACCGAGGCCGCGACCGACCGGATCGTACCCCTGCTCCAGCAGGTGGCGGCGGAGCTGTCCGAGGCCCTGCTCACCTCGAACGGCTCGAACGGCAACCCGGCCGCCTGAGGCGGCCCTCCCGTCACGGGGCTCAGCGGCGCGGCGGGTCCCCGAAGAGTTCCACGGCGCGACGGACCTCCGTCAGTCCCGGTGCGAGGGCGCTGACGGAGCCGATCGCGCCCGCTATCAGCAGCAGGGAGCGGCGCAGTCGCGGCACCTCGGGGACGCCGTGACCCACCATCGCCGCGAGGTCGGCCAGCTCGTCCTCCGCGATCTGGCGGTCCGGGAAGTCGGCGGGCAGCAGCGCGAGCCGGCGGCGCAACCGCGACACCGCGGTCCGCAACGCCACCACCCTCACGTCCTCGTCGCCGACGGTCACGTGCCTCTGCCCCAAGCTCCGCAACACAGCCCTCCCCCTAGCACTCCGTTGTGCGCGGGTCAGTAAACGCCACCGCGCACCGCACGCGCCACCGCGCGGACCGAAATTCAGCCTCCGGAAAGTCTCCGGAAATCCCCTGCACGCGGGAGCGTTTGGCGGTCGGTCAGGTATGCAGGAGCCATGACCGACAACGAGACCCCGGCAGAAGACCAGGTGGGCGACCGGGTGGCGGGGCTGCTGCTGGCCGCCGGAGGCGGCAGGCGGCTCGGCGGCCGCCCCAAGGCACTGCTCGAACATCGCGGACACCCACTCGTCGAACACGCGGTCGAAGTGCTCCGCACGGCCGGCTGCGCCCGCGTGCACGTCGTTCTGGGGGCGCGCGCCGCGGACGTGCGCGCGCGGGCCGCGCTCGACGGCTGCACCCTCGTGGACAACCCCGACTGGGAGCAGGGCATGGGGTCGTCGCTGCGCGCCGGGCTCGGCTCACTGGCGGCGACCGGGGCGCGGGCCGCGCTGGTCTGCCTGGTGGACCAGCCCGGCATCGGGGCGGCGGCGACGGCCCGGGTGCGCGCCCGGTTCCGGGACGAGACGTCGTTGGCCTCGGCGGCGTACGCGGGCGTGCGCGGGCATCCCGTACTGCTCGGCGCCGCGCACTGGGCGGGCGTCGCGGCGACCGCCTCCGGGGACCGGGGTGCCCGCGCCTATCTGAGGGAACACGAGGCGGAGATCGCCCTCGTCGAGTGCGGGGACGTGGCACGGCCGTACGACATCGACACCGAGGCGGACCTGGTCCACCTTGAGTGAGCGAGGTGGCACCGAGCGCCACCTTGCCTCGACCCGGAGAATCTCGACATCAACAAACCATTGAAGTTCCACGATGAGGAAACTACTATCCACTGACCAGAAGCACTCCGCTGCACGGCGAGTGCGTAATGCCCCATACGCACCCTCTGGCACCCGGTGCCACCGCTGAAGGAAGTGACAGCTCATGTCCGCACCAGCGCCGTCCACGCTGGCCATCGTCGACGCCGAGCCCCTGCCCCGGCAGGAGGAGGTCCTCACCGATGCGGCGCTCGCCTTCGTGGCCGAGCTGCACCGGCGGTTCACGCCCCGGCGTGACGAGCTCCTCGCCCGCCGAGCGGAGCGCCGCGCCGAGATCGCCCGCACCTCCACGCTCGACTTCCTCCCGGAGACCGCCGCGATCCGCGCGGACGACTCCTGGAAGGTGGCCCCCGCCCCGGCCGCGCTGAACGACCGCCGGGTCGAGATCACCGGCCCCACCGACCGCAAGATGACCATCAACGCGCTCAACTCGGGCGCGAAGGTGTGGCTCGCGGACTTCGAGGACGCCTCCGCGCCGACCTGGGAGAACGTGGTCCTCGGCCAGCTCAACCTGGCCTCCGCCTACACCCGCAGCATCGACTTCACCGACGAGCGCACCGGCAAGTCCTACGCCCTGCGCCCGGACGCCGAACTGGCGACGGTCGTCATGCGCCCGCGCGGCTGGCACCTCGACGAGCGCCACCTCCAGGTCGACGGCCGCCCGGTCCCCGGCGCCCTGGTCGACTTCGGCCTGTACTTCTTCCACAACGCGCAGCGTCTGCTGGACCTCGGCAAGGGCCCGTACTTCTACCTTCCGAAGACGGAGTCGCACCTGGAGGCCCGCCTCTGGAACGAGGTGTTCGTCTTCGCGCAGGACTACGTCGGCATCCCGCAGGGCACCGTCCGCGCCACCGTCCTGATCGAGACGATCACGGCCGCGTACGAGATGGAGGAGATCCTCTACGAGCTGCGCGACCACGCCTCCGGGCTGAACGCGGGGCGCTGGGACTACCTGTTCTCCATCGTCAAGAACTTCCGTGACGGCGGCGCGAAGTTCGTCCTGCCGGACCGCAACGCGGTGACGATGACCGCCCCGTTCATGCGGGCGTACACCGAACTTCTCGTCCGCACCTGCCACAAGCGGGGCGCGCACGCGATCGGCGGCATGGCGGCGTTCATCCCGTCCCGCCGGGACGCCGAGGTCAACAAGGTCGCCTTCGAGAAGGTCCGCGCCGACAAGGACCGCGAGGCCGGTGACGGCTTCGACGGCTCCTGGGTCGCCCACCCGGACCTGGTCCCGATCGCCATGGAGTCCTTCGACAAGGTGCTCGGCGACAAGCCCAACCAGAAGGACCGGCTGCGCGAGGACGTCGACGTCAAGGCGGCCGACCTGATCGCCGTCGACTCCCTGGAGGCCAAGCCGACGTACGCCGGTCTGGTCAACGCCGTCCAGGTCGGCATCCGTTACATCGAGGCGTGGCTGCGCGGCCTCGGCGCGGTCGCCATCTTCAACCTGATGGAGGACGCGGCCACCGCCGAGATCTCCCGCTCGCAGATCTGGCAGTGGATCAACGCGGAGGTCGTCCTGGACAACGGCGAGCAGGTCACCGCCGACCTGGCCCGCAAGGTCGCCGCCGAGGAGCTGGCGGGCATCCGCGCCGAGATCGGCGACGAGGCCTTCGCGGCCGGCAACTGGCAGCAGGCCCACGACCTGCTGCTCACGGTGTCGCTCGACGAGGACTACGCCGACTTCCTGACGCTGCCGGCGTACGAGCAGCTCAAGGGCTGACGCCGCACACGCTCCCTGGTCCGCGCCCCCGGTGCCGCAGCACGGCACCGGGGGCGCGGGCGTGTGTCAGCCGAGGTGGACCGACCAGTCCTGCTCGGCGGGCGGCTTGCCGTGCAGGTCGGGGACGCGCTTCAGCCAGTCGGGCCGCCCCCGCTGGGTGCGCGCCGCGCGGGCGGCGTTCTCGGCGGCGAGTTCCTCGCGGCTCGGGAATCCGGTGGGCAGCCACTGCCGGGAGGCCTGTACGCGCGCGTGCAGGTAGTCCACGTAGGCGGCGCGCACCTTCTCCGGCGTGTCGAGGTCACCTTCGCAGGTCAGCCAGGACTCGGGCACCCGCCCCACCACCTCGCGCAGCAGCTCCCGCGTCACCTTCGGCGCCAGCTCGGCGTCGGCGGCCGGGAGGTCGGGCGCGTAGTGGCCGAGGGCGTGGTGCCGGAAGTCGTACGCCTTCTCGGGCGGGGAGGCGCCCCAGCGGTGGTGGAAGACGAGGGCCGCGCCGTGGTCGATCAGCCACAGGCGCGGGGGCACGGTGCCGCGGGTGGGCCAGACCATCAGGTTGGAGCTGTGCACCGTCCGGTCGACGTTCACGGTGAGGGCGTCCAGCCAGACGACCCGCCCGGCCTCCCGCGCGTCCACCGGAAACACCTCGGCCAGCTCGGGCGTGAAGTCGGCGCCGCCCGACAGGTAGTCCATGCCGAGGTTGAGCCCCGCGCTGGCGTGCAGCAGCTCCCGCACCTCCTGGTGCGGCTCGGCCTCCGCGATCGCCGGGTCGAAGTGCGCGAGCACCAGCTCCGGCACCCGCAGCCCCAGCTCCCGCGCCAGCTCCCCGACGACCACCTCGGCGACCAGCGCCTTGCGGCCCTGCGCGGAGCCGGTGAACTTCAGGACGTAGGTGCCGAGATCGTCGGCCTCGACCACGGCGGGCACGGAGCCGCCGGAGTGCAGGGGCTCGATGTAGCGGGTGGCGGTGACTTCGGTGAGCATGGGACGAGCATATGGACGCGCGCGCCCGGGCGCGGAACGCGCACGCGCCGTCCCGGGCCCACTCGCTCCCCCGCCGCCGGCGTCTGTCCTGGGTCGTCAGGTCCGGGTCGGTGGCGCACTCATCGCTGCCGTCAGGAACGTGATCGCCCATCGCTGGGCCGCCTCGTCCGCTGCCGGGGACGCGCAGCCCGGGGAGGGCTGCTGGTGGACCTCGAGGCGGTCGACGGCCGTCACGGCGAGGATCCCCCGCATCCGGAACCGCAGCTCCCCCGGGGAAAGGCCGGGCAGGACGCGCGCGAAGGCCGCGAGGTAGCGCTCGCGGACCGTGTCCTCGCCCGGGCCGGTCGAGCGGCTGACCGAACAGCTCCGCGGACGGCAGCCGCAGACCTCATGACCGTTTCGGTAACGATGACGTGCCCGGCCGATCATGCACGGAGCCAGATGACGGGGCTTCGGCGGTCGCGATCCGGAGGAAGCCGTAGCCGCGCTTGCCGGAGCGAGCGGCTACTGCTCTGGCGGGCTCGAGCCAGTCGGTCGCCCGGTCGTCTGCACACCTCCATCAGGCGGGCGAGGAGACTCTGCCGTCGCAACCTCACATTCTTCCGGCCTGCGTCGTCATGTTGCTGAGGGCAGCGACTGGTGCCCCGGAACGGAGTACGGAAAATGAAGGTTTTCATCGCTGGTGGGCGCGGCCGCGTGGGGTCCCTCCTTGCTGACAACCTGGAGGCCAAGGGCATCGAGGTGGTCTCGGGAGGGCTTGAGGACGGGATCGACGTCATCTCGGGCAAGGGGCTGACCGAGGCTCTCGCCGGAGTCGACACCATCGTCAATGTCCTCAACACCCCCCGCTTTGATGCGGAGGGGGCAATCTCGTTCTTCGAGGGAGCGATCAACAACCTGACTGCGGAGGGAGAGCGGGCAGGCGTGCGTCATCACATCGTGCTCTCCATCGTCGGCGTTGGGCAAGGGGACGCGTCTGAGGTCGGGTACTACCTCGGCAAGGTGGCGCAGGAAAAGGCCGTGCGATCCGCTTCGATCCCCGCCACCATCATTCGGGCCACCCAGTTCCAGAGCTACATTCCTGTCCTCATCGACCAGCACACCGTGGACGGCAAGGTTATTGCTCCAAGGTCATTCGTCCAGCCCGTCGAGCTGGACGAAGTCATCGAGCTGCTCGCCGAGGCCGCCACGACGCTGGAACCGGGAAGCGAGGTCGAGATCGCCGGACCCGACCGCTTTTACCACGACGACCTCTTCCGTGCCACTCTGGCTGACCGCGGAGACGATCGTGAGGTGGTGACCGTGGACGCGGAAGGGGCACCCGACGTCATGGTTCCGCGCGGCGCGTACCGGACAGGCACTGTGCGGTACCCGATTACAGGGATCCCCACCGCCTGAATGCGATAGTGAATGGAGGAGGGACGCCTGAGCGCCAGGCAATGGGCTGGGCGCGCTGCACTCCAATGGGAAAGGGTGCCCCCATGCCGGAAGACACTCCTGCGGAATCCGCCGAGTTCGGAGGAGCCGAGGGTGATGAATCAACAGCTCTCGATTCAGTCATGGCAGAGCGACATCGCCTGCTGTCGCTGGCCTTTCGCATGATGGGCACCCTGGCCGATGCCGAGGATGTCGTACAAGAGACATATGTCAGGTGGTACCGCCTTGAGCCCGAGGAACGCGACAGCATTGCCGTGCCCGCAGCATGGCTGATGCGAGTCGCCAGCCGCATCTCACTCGACTTGCTGGGTTCCGCGCGGGCACGACGGGAGATGTACGTCGGGCAATGGCTACCGGAGCCCGTTCCGGCCGACCTTTTTGCCGACACAGCGAAGGTGCCACTGAACTCCGGTAGTTCTGCTGCTGATCCACTCGATCGCGTCACCCTCGATGATGCCGTCAGCATGGCACTGCTGACGGTTCTCGAGGCCATGACCCCAGCGGAGCGAGTGACGTTCGTGCTGCATGACGTGTTCGGCGTCCCGTTCGGCGAGATCGCTGGCGTCGTAGGTCGTTCAGCGGCAGCAACAAGACAATTGGCGACGTCCGCACGCCGCCACGTTCGACGAGGAAGACGCGCACGGGTTTCTCCCCACCAGCACGATGAGGTCGTTCGGGCTTTCCGTGACGCAACTGTCGGAGGGGACATCGAGGACCTGCTCCGCGTGTTGGCTCCAGACGTCGAACTACGAGTAGACGGCGGTGGCTTCGTCAATGCCGCACCTCAGGTCATCCACGGGTCGAATCACGTAGCCCGGTGGTTCCAGGGAGTCATGCGCAAACAGCCCGGCCTCCGCCTTGAACGACGCGAAACAGCTGACGGTCTCGGATACATTCTTCGAGACGAAGAGCGCCGATACGGAATGGTCACATTTGACGTCAGTGGTGAATGCGTCACGAACGTGTGGCTCATGCTGAATCCAATGAAGCTGACGAACTGGCCACTCGACTGCTGATCGTCTCAGACTGACGACCTACCCAAGCCAGGCAGGCCGGTGCTGGAGAAGATCCGCGTTGCGAAGTCCGGCCGGGGCAGGCCGCGCACGCAGCCAAACGGTGTCACGGCGGACGTCCACCCGGCTTCGACGAAGAGCGGTACAAGAAACGCAACCGCTGCGGCCTTTACCCATCCGGCTCCGCACATGGTCGCCAAAGCAGCTCCCAGCCGAGCGGGGACGCGTTCACGCCGTCCGGCAGCGGTCGCGGAGGAGTTCCACACCGTCCCCTTCGAGGTCGTCGCAGTACGACTCGCGTCCGGTCATGGCCATCACCAGGGCCATGGTGGGGCCGGACACGACAGGCCCGGAGCCGGTCGTGAAGGGCCCGTCGTCCGCGGCCAGTCTCAGCCCCCCGACGCGCTTCTTGGCGACGACCACGAGGTCCGAGCCCCGGTAATACTCGGCCACGCGCGTGACGACGTCGACCGGGTAGTCGTGGCGGATGCCCAGCGGACGCCGGATGTCCTCACCGTGCACCAGCGTCTCGCCCAGCATGGCGATGGCGGGCAGGGGCGGCTTGGTGGTGCTCGGCACGACGCGCCGGAACCGGGCGAGCGTCTCGGCCGGATCCGCGCCCAGCTGCTCGGCCAGCCGCACGGCCACCTGCTTGTCGAAGTCGAACCGGCAGCGGATCACGCCCGCGAACCAGCGCACGGTGTTGAGGCTCGCGCCCGCCGTGAGATGCGCCAGCACCTCGCGCACCGTCAGGCCGGCGCACAGCGACGGCGTCGCCCACTGCTCGCCGGTCAGCTCCGCGAGATCGGCGGCCAGCGCCGCCCGCTCCGTACGGATCAAGGGCCAGACGCCCGTCCCTTGGCCACGTTCCGCGGTCAGCTCCGGATCAGTCATGCGGGAAGGTCTCCTGTCGTCATCTCACGGACCGGGGTCGTGAAGGAGACTCTCATTCCCGCGCGAAGTCATCGGCCGTGCGGGATCTCTGGTCGCGGGGCAGCAGATCCAGTTCCGCGCGGACCGTCTTGCCGACGGGTACGCGGTCCAGCACGCCCCACCGGTCCGCCAGCGCCTCCACGAGCAGCAGCCCCCGCCCGTGCTCGGCCTCCGGGGCCGCCGTGACCATCGTGACCGTCGGGCGGCGCTCACCCCGGCTGTCGGAGACGTCGATCCGCAGCGTGTACGCGTCCAGCCGCAGCAGCACCTCGATGTCCCGCCCCGGCACCCGCCCGTGCGTCACGGCGTTCGCCGCCAGCTCCGCGACGAGCAGCGCCGCCGTGTCGGACAGAGCCGAGCCGTACGGGACGCCCCACGCGTCCAGTCGGTGCACGACGAGATGCCGGGCCAGGCGGGCGCCGCGCGGGGTGGAGCTGAACCGCTGGACGAACACACGCGCGGTGACCGGGAGTCGGGGAGTGGAGGCTGGTCTCATGCCACCCATCCCACCTGGGATGACGCCGTCCCACCAGATCCGCGACCGGTACGCACGGTGAGCGTACGGGTGCGGACGGTGGACAGTAGGAGTAACCGTCCGTGACCATGGGCCCGTTGAGTGGGCGTGACGGGTGGGAGGTGTCCCGGATGACGGACGGTACGGGCGGCGCGGGTGAACCGGAGGCGTCGGACAGCCTCAAGGCGTTCGGCGAGGTCGTCAAGGCCTTCCGCAAACGGGCGGGACTGACCCAGGAGGAGTTCGCGCCACAAGTGCGGTACTCGGTGCCGACGGTGGCCTCCATCGAGCAGGGGCGACGGTTCCCTCCGGTGGACTTCGTGGAGCGCGCGGAGGCAGCCCTCGACGCGTTCGGCGCGCTGCGAGGTGCGGCACGGCACCTGTCGCGGCAACCAGGGCTGGCCAGCTGGTTCCGGCAGTGGACGCGGTTCGAGGCGGAGGCGGTGAGTCTGTATACCTATGAATGCCGGGTGGTGCCGGGGTTGTTGCAGACGGAGGGGTACGCGCGGGCGGTGTCGTTCAGCGTGCCGCCGCTGCCCGCCGAGCAGGAGATGAACGACCGGATCACGGCGCGCATGGCCCGGCACGAACTCCTCGCGACGAGCCGGACCCCTCCGACGGCGTTCAGCTTCATTGTGGAGCAGGCGGTCCTGGAGCGCGGCACCGGTGGCGAGGAGGTGACGCGCGAGCTGTACGACCACCTGCTGGGCGTGATCGAGCGCCACTGGAACGTGGAGCTGCAACTGATGCCGCTGCGGCAGCCGGTGCATGCAGGGCTGGACGGCCCGATGCGGTTGGCGGAGACGCCGGACAACCAGTGGTTCGGTTACTCAGAGGGACAGGAGAACGGGCGGTTGATCACTGATCGCAAGGAGATCAGCCGACTTCACCAGCGCTATGCCAAGATGCGTTCACAGGCCCTGACCCCCGAGGACTCCGTGGGCCTGTTGAGGCGAATGCGAGGAGCGCTATGAACACGTCCGACCTGGCCTGGTTCAAGAGCAGTTACAGCGGCTCCCAAGGCGACGACTGCGTCGAAGTGGCGATGACGTGGCACAAGTCCAGCTACAGCAGCGGGAGTGACGGCGACTGCGTCGAGGTGGCCTCCTGCCCTGACACCGTGCACGTCCGTGATTCCAAGGTCCGGGACGGGGACCAGCTCACCGTCTCCCCCACGGCGTGGACCCGCTTCCTCACGTACACGACCGACCGCTGACCGGCCGCCCACTGGAAACGCCCCGCCCCGGAACCCCAGGGTGGGGCGTCGCCGTCGGTCGGGTCAGTGGTCCGCCGCGCTGCCCCGGACGACGCAGGACCGGCTGTTCTCCCAGCCCCACCCGTCACCGTCCGGGTCGGACGCACCGCCGTTCACGCAGTACGGGTAACCGTTGGGCGCGGTGCCGCCCGTGCTGCCGCCGCCACCGCCGTACACGGTGGCCGTCCTGGACGTCGCGGCGATGCCGTTGCTGCCGTAGAAGATGCGGTTGCCCCAGCTCGTCAGCGAGTTCGGGTCGAAGCCGTTGACCATGTCGAGGTACTCGACGCCGCCGCCGTTGCCGCTCCAGGACCAGCCGAGGTAGCCGACGCCGAGGGACTGGGCCGTCGCCATGATGGCGTCCTCGTCGGGGTTGCCGTCACTGTGCTGGTCGCCGAACTCACCGACGACGATGGGCAGTCCGCTGCCGACGAAGGCGTTCAGGTAGTCCCGCACCTCGGCGGCGGTGTCGTAGACCCCGTACATGTGGACGGAGAAGACGGTGTTGCGGTCGGGGTCGGAGGCGAAGACCGAGGCCGCGTTGGACCGCATCGTGCCGGACCAGTCCTGGCCCCAGTTGGGCGCGTCGACCATCAGGGCGTGGTCGAGGCCGGCGCCGCGGAGCTTGCCGATGGCCGACTTGGTCGCGTCGGTCCACGCGGTGTAGTTGGTGTTGCCGAAGGGTTCGTTGCCGATGTTGACGACGACGTAGTCCTCCTGGCCCTCCAGCGCGCTCTTCACACTGACCCAGTAGTCGGCCGCCTGGTCCAGGCTGGTCGCGGCGCCGTCCTCGCCGTAGCCGGTGGTGTCGTGCACCTCAAGGACGCAGATGACCTTGTTGGCCTTGCACTGGCCGATGAGCGCCGAGACCTCGGACGCGCTCGTCTTCGTCCAGCGGCCGCCACTGCTGAGCACGACGCGGACGGTGTTGGCTCCCTTGGCCGCGATGTCGGCGATGGAGCCGGTGCGGTCGGGATACCAGGTGTAGGCGTGGTTGACCCCGCGCATGACGAACACGCTGCCGTTGCCCTCGACGACACGTCCGTTGCTGACGTGGATGCCACCGGCCGCGGCCTCCGCCCTTCCGGCGGAAGGACCGGCGAGTGCGAACAGCAGGCCCAGAACGGCGGCGAACGCCATCCCCGCGGTCGTGATCAGCGTGCTTCTTGGCTTACGCATGTGTCTCCTTCGATGGCGGGCGAGCATGCACCTGACAACGTTGTCCCGCACCCCGGGGCGGACATTTACCGGTTAACCGATAGGGACCGTAGGGACACCTGGCAAGCCTGTCAATCCGTCATGCAGGGGCAGTTGACGCAGGTGAACGACCTGGATACGCGGGCTTCACACTCTGGTCAGCGCGTTTAGCGGTTTAGCAAAAAGAAGGGGCGCGACATGATGCCGCGCCCCTCCCGGTGGCCGTTCCGCCGCTACGAACGCGGCGACGCCGTCGACGCCCGCGGCACCAGTGACGGAGTCGCCACCGGCCGGGACGTCACGTCCTTGCCCGCCAGCACGTCGAACAGCACCCGCGTCACCTGCGCGCCGAAGCCGTGCACGTCGTGACTCATCGCCGACAGCGTCGGATGGGTCAGCCGGCACAACTGGGAGTCGTCCCAGGCGAGCAGCGACAGGTCGTCCGGCACGGAGACGCCCATCTCGGCGGCGACGCCGAGTCCGGCGACGGCCATGATGTCGTTGTCGTAGAGGATCGCCGTGGGCCGCTCGGCGGACAGCAGCAGGGAGCGGGTGGCGCGCGCGCCGTCCTCGCCCGAGAAGCCCGTCTCGACGTGCGGCCCGCGGTCGAGCCCGAGTTCGCTCAGGGTCCGTTCGAACGCCGTCGTCCGGATCGCGCTGTGCCCGAGCCCCCGGGGACCGCCCACGTGCGCGATGCGCCGGTGTCCCAGCACCGCCAGGTAGCGCACCGCCTCCGCGACGGCGGCGGCGTCGTCCGTCCACACCGACGGGAACCCGCCGGTGAGGGACGGGTGGCCGACCGCCACGGCGGGCAGGCCGATCCGCCCGAGCGGGCCGATCCGGGGATCCTCCTGGTGGAAGTCGACCAGGATCGAGCCCCCCACCTGCCGCTCCCGCCACCAGCGTTCCTGGAGCCCGATCTCCTCTTCCAGGGAGCCGACCAGGCGCAGCAGCAGCGAGCAGTCGCGTTCGGCCAGCACGCTCTCGATGCCCGAGACGAACTCCATGTAGAACGGCTCGAGGCCCAGCAGCCGCGCGGGGCGGCAGATCGCCAGCCCCACGGTGTCGACGGACTGGCGCGACAGGCTGCGGGCCGAGGAGTTCGGGGCCCAGCCCAGCTGCCGGGCCACCGCGAAGATCCGTTCGCGGGTGGCGTCGGAGACGCCCGGCTTGTCGTTGAAGGCCAGGGACACGGCGCCCTTGGACACACCGGCGGCCGCGGCGACGTCCTTGATGGTCACGCGGACGGACGGTGTACTCACGCCGGTTCCACGCAGAACAGAGCCGCCCGTACGGCGTTGGCCCCGGTCTCGGCCGCGCCCGTGACCCGCAGGCGCAGCCGCTCGCCGGGGAGCAGGGTGCGCAGTCCGGTGTCGCAGACCGCGTCCGGCCCGAGTCGGTCGGCCTGGAGGAGGAGGTCGCGTACGAGGGTGTGTGCGGTTACCACGACCTCGACATTACCGGTACCGGATCCCACCGGGGACTCCACGGCCACGTCGTAGTGCGGTACCGGGTAGGCGAAGTCCCGGTCCGTCACGCAGAAGTGCACGCTGCGCAGATCCTCGCTGTCGGCGACGAGGAACTCCTTGGCCGACCGAGGGGCGGGGGCCAGTTCCTGCGGCACGGTCCGCCGGTGCACCGAACGGGCGGGCACGGTCACGTCGATCGCGCGCCCGGCCGCCTCGGTGCCGTCCGCGCGCAGGCGGCGCAGGGTCACGCGGGCCTGCCAGGGTTCGGCGGACTGGTTGACGACGGCGAGCACGGGCGGGCCCCCGTGGCCGTCACCCGGCTGCACCGTGAGGAGCCGGTCCGCGTAGACCCGGCGCAGCTCGTGGTAGAGCGGCTTGAGCCGGCCGTCGCCGTCGATGGCCGACCAGGAGCTGACCGGCCAGCAGTCGTTGATCTGCCAGACGACGGTGCCCGCGCAGACCGGCCAGTGTGAGCGCCAGTGCTCGATCCCGGTGGCGATCGCGCGGGCCTGCACGACCTGGGTGAGGTAGTGCCAGCGGTCGAAGTCGCCCTCGGGCAGTGCGAAGTGGCGTTCCACACCGCGGTTGAGCTTGCCGTTGCCGTCCTCGGCCTTCTGGTGGTGCAGCATGCCGGGCGAGTCGGGCGCCAGCCGTTCGCCGGGCAGCGCGCGCCGCAGGGTCGCCATCGCGGGCGGCGCCTGCCAGCCGAACTCCGACACGAACCGGGGCACCGAGTCGCGGTACTCGGCGTAGTCGCGGCGGTTCCAGACCTCCCAGGAGTGGTACGTGCCGTGGGCCGGGTCGTTGGGGTGGTGGTCCCAGGAGCCGGACCAGGGGCTGCCCGCGGTGTAGGGGCGGGTGGGGTCGAGTTCGGCGACGATCCGCGGGAGCAGGTCCAGGTAGTAGCCGCCGCCCCAGGAGTCGCCGCGCAGCTCGGGCTCCCAGTCCCAGTCGCGGAAGCCCCAGAGGTTCTCGTTGTTGCCGTTCCACAGGACGAGTGAAGGGTGCGGCATGAGCCGGACAACGTTGTCGCGGGCCTCGGCCTCGACCTCACCGCGCAGCGGCTGCTCCTCCGGGTAGGCGGCGCAGGCGAAGAGGAAGTCCTGCCAGACCATGAGGCCCAGTTCGTCGCAGGCGTCGTAGAAGGCGTCGTCCTCGTAGATGCCGCCGCCCCAAATCCGTACCAGGTCCACGCCCGCGTCGGCCGTCTGACGCAGCCGGGTGCGGTAGCGCTCCGGGGTGATCCTGGACGGGAAGACGTCGTCGGGGATCCAGTTCACGCCGCGTGCGAAGACGCGTTCGCCGTTGACGACGAGGGTGAATCCGGTGCCGTGCGAGTCCGCCGAGCGGTCCACTTCCACGGTCCGGAAGCCGATCCGCCGGTGCCAGGTGTCGAGGGAGCGCTCTTCGCCACCGGGACCGGCGGCTTCTTCGACGAGCGCGAGTTCCAGGTCGTACAGGGGCTGGTCGCCGTAGCCGCGGGGCCACCACAGGTCGGCGTCGGGCACCTGAAGGGTCAGCACCGCGTGCGTCCCCTCCACCGCGCCGCGCGCCTCGGCGAGGCCGTTTCCGACGGTGGCGCGCACGGCGAGCGGGCGGGTCGTCCCCTGCGCCGTCCGCTCGACCTCCACCCGCAGCTCGACGCGGCCGGTGCCGCCGTGGACCGTCACCAGCGGGCGTACGCCGGCCAGCCGGGCCGTCGACCACCGCTCCAGCCGGACCGGACGCCAGATGCCGGCGGTCACCAGGGTCGGGCCCCAGTCCCAGCCGAAGCCGCACGCCATCTTGCGGATGTACTGGAAGGGCTCCGGGTAGACGTTGGGACGCTCCCCGGTCAGTGCCCGCACCGAGGCCGCCTCGTCGTACGCGGAGGCGAAGTCCACCTCCAGCAGCCCGTGGCGCCCGGTGACGTCGAAGCGGTGGCGCCGGTGCATGTTCCGGGTGCGGCCCAGTTCCCGTCCGTCCAGGGTGATGGTCGCGGCGGTGTCCAGGCCGTCGAAGACCAGGTCCGTCCGCTCGTGCTCGGGCGCGGCGGTGGCGGTATCGGTGCAGGTGGCCGGCAGGTCGCGGACGTAGGTCCAGGCCCGCTGTCCGACCCAGGCCACGTCGGACTCGTTGACGCCGAGGAAGGGGTCCGGGATCAGGCCGGCCGTGAGCAGATCGGTGTGGACGCAGCCGGGGACCTGGGCGGGCAGCAGGTCATCACTGTGGCGGAGGCTCCAGCCCTCGGCGAGCGGGACGACTTCCTTCATGTACGGCTCCTTCGGCGGGACGGACTCGGTGTCGTGGGCAACGCGCCTCAACCTAACGCCAGGGAAGTGAACCGGTCTAGTCCTGACTACCTGACGAGAGCACCGATACCCACCCCTCCGAAACACGGTTCGGCCAAGTCCCCTGCACCACCAGAGGTAACGATTGGATATCGCGAGAGATGCACGAGCTTTACCGGTTAACGAGCGGCTGACATAGTCGCCGTCACCACACCGGAGCCCGAGCCGTGATCCTTGGAAAGGAGCTGGGCACATGGGGAAGAGGACGCTGAGCGTCGCACTGCTCGCCACCACGATGCTGACCGTCGCGGGGTGCGGCGCAGGAGGCGGCGCGGACGCCGGCGAGACCGCCGCCGCGCCGGTCAACCCGGACGGCGTCTCGGGGGACATCACCGTGCTGACCAATCGCACCGACCTGGTCGAGGACGGGACGATGAAGAAGTACGCCGCCGAGTTCAACAAGACCTACCCCGACGTGAAGGTCGAGTTCGAGGGCCTCACCGACTACGAGGGGGAGGTGAAGATCCGGATGAACACGGAGGACTACGGCGACGTCCTGCTGATCCCGTCGGCGGTCGCCAAGGGCGACTACCCGAAGTTCTTCGCCCCGCTCGGCGAGACCTCGTCGATGGAGCCGAAGTACCGCTTCACCGACAAGACGGACGTCGGCGGCAGGACCTACGGCATCGCCACCTTCGGAACCGCCAACGGCCTCGTCTACAACAAGGCACTGTGGAAGAAGGCCGGGATCACCGACTGGCCGACGACGACCGGCCAGTTCCTCGACGACCTCGAGGCCGTCAAGGAGAAGACCGGGGCGACCCCGTACTACACCAACTTCAAGGACGGCTGGCCGCTGGAGAGTCCCTGGACCAACGGCGTCGGCTCGATCAGCTGCGACAGCCAGGCCTCCGACAAGCTGGCCGCCATGGACGAACCCTGGACCGAGGGCAACGACCTCAACACCCTCGACACGCTGCTCTACGACATCGTCCACGAGAAGCTCTCGGAGAAGGACCCGGCCACCACCAACTGGGAGAGTTCCAAGACCCTCCTGGCCAAGGGCCGGGTGGGGAGCATGATGCTCGGCTCCTGGGCGGTCGACCAGATGCGGGACGCGGCCGAGGCGGCCGGGCAGAACCCGGACGACATCGGCTTCATGCCGGTGCCGTCCCAGAAGAACGGCACGTTCTGCGCCACCCTGGTCTCCGACTACCAGCAGGCGGTCAACATCCACTCCGACCACAAGGAGGCCGCCCGGGCGTGGATCGACTGGTTCACCGAGAAGTCCGGGTACGCGGCCGAGGAGGGCGCCGTCTCCGCCCTGAAGTCCGAGGGGATGCCGGAGACACTCCAGGACTACGTTGACAACGATGTCAAGATGATTGAGCGTTCCGAGGCGAAGACGGCCGACGTCAACGCCATCGACAACGCCTCCGAGATCGGGCTCAACAAGCCGGACTACCGCAAGAAGCTCATCGACATCGCCCGCGGCGTCACGGACGGGTCCCTGGAGGGCTACTTCGACGACCTGAACAAGCGCTGGTCAGCGGCCAGGCAGACGGTCGGTTCCTGACCCCGGCGCCCTCGGCGGACGACGAAAGGCCCTGGCTCCGCAATGACCCGAACCGCTTCCACCGCTTCGCCACCCGCCCCGGCCGCCGGGCCGGGGCGGACCGGGAAACGACCCTCCCGGCATCGCGCACGGGCCGGCTCCCCGTGGCGCGGCCGGCCGCTGCGCAAGCTCACCCCGTGGCTGTTCCTGCTGGCACCGCTGGCCCTGCTGATCACGTTCACGTACGTGCCGGTGGGCAACATGATCTACTACAGCTTCACCGACTGGGACGGTGTCAGCCCCGACCGCGACTACGTCGGCGCGGAGAACTACACCGAGATCTTCACCCGCCCCGAGCTGCTCCGGGTGTTCGCGGTGAGCTTCTACTACCTGGCGGCGTCCGTCGTGCAGATCGTCATCGCCCTGTACTTCGCCGCCGTCCTCAGCTTCGACCTGCGCTTCAGGAACCTGTTCAAGGGCATCCTGTTCTTCCCGTACCTGATCAACGGCGTCGCGATCGGCTTCGTCTTCCTGTACTTCTTCCAGGACGGCGGCACCCTCGACTCGGTCCTTTCCTGGTTCGGCGCCGGCACCGACCACGCCTGGCTGGGCAGTCCCGAGTCGGCCAACACCTCCATGGCCGGGGTGTCCGTGTGGCGGTTCACCGGCCTGAACTTCGTGCTGTTCCTCGGCGCGATCCAGTCGATCCCCGGCGAGCTGTACGAGGCCGCCCAACTGGACGGCGCCGGCCGGTGGAAGCAGTTCCGGCACATCATCGCGCCGAGCATCCGGCCGGTGCTGAGCCTGAGCGTCATCCTGGCGATCTCCGGCTCGCTCTCCGTCTTCGAGATCCCGTACATCATGACCGGCGGCGCGACGGAGACCTCGACGTTCGTCATCCAGACGGTGAAGTACGCCTTCCAGTTCAACAAGACCGGCCTGGCCTCGGCCTGTGCGGTGGTGCTGCTGGCGATCATCCTGCTGATCACCTGGATCCAGCGCCGCCTCGTGCCCGACGAGAAGGTGGACCTCGTATGACCCTCACGGCCCCCGTCCGCCCGCAGGAACGGCCGCGCAGCCGTCCGCGCGGCCGTCCGCGCATCAGCACCGCCCTGACGTACCTGTCGCTGGTCGTCGCGTCCGCCGTGGTGCTGCTGCCGCTTCTCGTGGTCTTCCTGACCTCGCTGAAGTCCTACGGGGAGGTCTCCGACGGCCAGGGCGCCCTGGCCCCGCCCGACGACTGGCTCAACTTCTCCAACTACGCCACCGCCTTCAGCGACGGCCACCTTCTGCAAGCCTTCGGCAACACCGCTTTCATCCTGCTGTTCTCCATCACCGGCACCGTGATCATCGGCTCGATGACCGCGTACGCCATCGACCGCTTCGACTTCCGCCTCAAGAAGCTCGTCATGGCGCTGTTCCTGATCGCCACGCTGGTGCCGGCGGTGACGACCCAGGTCGCCACCTTCCAGGTCGTCAACGGCTTCGGGCTGTTCAACACCCGCTGGGCGCCGATCCTGCTGTACATGGGCACCGACATCGTGGCCATCTACATCTTCCTGCAATTCATCCGCGGCATACCCCGGTCCCTCGACGAGGCGGCGCGACTCGACGGCGCGAACTCCTTCACCATCTACCGGAAGATCATCTTTCCGCTGCTGAAGCCGGCCGTCGCGACCGTGGTCATCATCAAGGGCATCACGACGTACAACGACTTCTACATCCCGTTCCTCTACATGCCGGACGAGGATCTCGGGACCATGTCGACCGCCCTCTTCCGGTTCAAGGGGCCCTTCGGGGCGCACTGGGAGAACATCTCCGCCGGGGCCGTCCTCGTCATCGTGCCGACGCTGGTGATCTTCCTGTTCCTCCAGCGCTACATCTACAACGGCTTCGCCCAGGGGGCCACGAAGTAGCCGACGGTCACAGCCCCGCGAGGAGATCCGCCAGCGGGGCCGGTGGCCGTCCGCCGTCGAGGGCTTCCACCAGGAGGCTGCCGTAGCGGATCTTGCGGCCCTTCTTCGTGCTGAGGAAGCGGCGCAGCTGCTGTTCCCGGGGGCGGCCGTGCTGGGCGGGCTGGGCCAGGAAGGTCTGCCAGGGGCGGAGTTCGTCCTCGGACCGTATGACCTCCTCGACTCGCGCCGGGCCCAGCGCCCGGATCATCTCGTCCTCCAGGTCGGCGACGCAGACGTGGAAGTCGCGCGCGGCGCCCGCCCGCTGCCAGCCGCGGACGTAGAAGGGCTCCTCCCGGGCGTCGCAGAGGCCGGTCAGGCGCAGTCCGAGGCCGGGCGGGCCGAGCAGGCCGGCGTAGCGGCCGACGCTCATCGCGCCGCCCATGGACACCACGGCCACGCCCTCGGCGGTCAGGTCGCGGTCCTCGCGGGCGGCCAGGGCCTGGACGGCGGCGAGGTCGCTGGGGCCCTCCAGCAGCACCGCCGTCCGCAGTCCGAGGCCTGCCGCCAGCTCCGCCGCCGTGTCCCCGGCGCCGCCCGCCGCCCAGCGGGCGATCTCGTCCCGGAACGCGTCCATGTCCGCCATGCGGTGAGTGTGCACCACCGGGGAGCGGTACGGCACGGGATTATCGGGCGCGTGGAGGGTCGCCGCTCAGACCCCGCGCAGCGGGTTGGCCAGGGGGCGGTAGCGGGCGTCGGCGCCGTCCGCGCCGGTCCAGCGCAGCAGCAGGTTGGTCTTGGCGGGGAGGGCGGGGGCGGTGAGCAGCGCGGGGATCTCGGGGAGGTCGTGGCGGGCCAGTTCACGGCGGACGGCGGGCCAGGGGTCGAGGCCGGGGTGGTGTTCGGCGAGGGCGGCGGCGATCTCGTACAGGTGGTTGACGACCAGGCAGTAGACCAGGCGCTCCCAGCCGGCCGCCCGGGGGGTGTCCGGCAGCAGTTTGACGCCCTCCGCGTCCCGGAACAGGGCCTGCACCGGCATGCCGGTCGCGTCCACGGCGACCAGGGTGTTCTGCAGGTGCCCCTCCAGGACGACGCCGTCGTCGGCGAAGGCGGTCAGGACGGGCGGCACGACGGCGGCGAGATACGCCTCCCACCAGGCCGCCGGGTCCGCGGTGGCGGTCAGCGGGCTGCCGGGGAAGCCCTCCACGAGGGCGGCGGCCAGGAGCGGGGTCGCGCCGGGCAGGAGGTGGTCGCGCAGGCCGTCGCGGACGACGACGGCCAGTTCCTCGAAGGCGAAGTCCGCGGTGCGGTGGCCGCGGTCGGCGAGCCAGGCGGCGGGGGGTCCGACGGAGGCGAAGGCCTCGGTGACCGCGGTGTCGGTGCGGCGCAGTCGCATCAGGTCGTGGCGCCACAGGCGGCGGATGTCGTTGGTGACGCGCACGTCGAGGCTGAACTTCAGGAAGAGGTCCCGTCCGGGCAGGTACTCGGGCGCGTACACCGTGCGGATCGCGGCCGTCGGCCAGGCGAAGAAGCCGGTCGTGCCCACCCGGACGAGCCGGCCGTCGGCGAAGGCGGGGGCGAGGGCCGGTGCCGTCAGCTCCAGCTGCCAGGGGTGGGCGGGCAGCAGCCGGTAGCCGGGCGGGGCCTTGCCGAGGGCGTCCAGGGCGGCGGTGTCGCCCTCGTCGACGACGGTGTCCTCGCGCACGGCGAGCAGCGCCAGCGGGAAGCGGGCGTGTGCCTCGGGCGCGTACGGCAGCCACCCGGCGTGCGGGCCGCCGCCGCGTGCCTTGGGGGCGGGATGGTGGGTGTGGCCGGTGAGCAGGGCCTGCTCGGAGCGGAGGTACGGGTCGGCGGGCGGGGTGGCACGCGCGCGTGCCGTCAGCAGGGCGGCCATCGCGTCGCGGCTGTCGGTCATCTCGGTGGGCAGTTCGTGGTTGGGCACACCGGTGTGCCGGCGCAGGGCCTCGGCGACGAGCTTCACCAGTTCGGCGTGGTCGACCCGGTGCCACCCGCCCTGCGTGCGGACCTCCGGTTCGGCGGGCCGCCGTCCCGGGCGCACCCGCAGCAGTCTGCCGCCGGGCAGCCGGTACACGGGGCGGGCGCCGGGGCCCGGCAGCGGTTCGGCCACCTCGCGCAGCAGGCAGTTCAGCAGCGGTACGGCCGCGTGGGCGTCGGCGCGGCGCGCCACGTCGTCCTGGGCGGCGGCGCCGTCCGGGAGGGGGGCGTCGGCGCCGGTGGGCGGGGGCAGGAGATCCACGCGTTCCACTCGTTCCCTACGGTCGGTCCATGGCGGAGAGGACGGAGACGATCAGTATGTCTCTCGTCATGACAGTCGTCGGTCCTCCGCCGTGACGTCGTACTCGTACTCGTACCCGTACTCCGACCCGTACCCGAGGAGCCTGCCCGTGCATCGTCCCCCCAGTGCGGCGGCCGAGGTCGCCGAGGAGCTGGCGGCCGTCCGTCCCGCTCTGGCCGCCCGGTTCGCGGCCGAGCGGCCAGGGGCCCGCGCGGCCGTGCTGTCACGACTGTGGCGTGCCCTCGCCTTCGAACCGCTGCCGTGGATCGAGGGCCGGGAGCGGTCCGGCGACGGGCTCGTCCTGCGCCTGCGGGACGGCCGCCGGCTGAGCGGTCCGAGCGCCGACCCGTACCGCACGGACGCGTATGTCCCGGTGGTACGGCTGGACGAGGTCGCGTACGACGACCCGGAGCGGCTGCTGACCGACCTGGCCGTACCGCACTCGGCCTCCTTCGCCGCCGAACTCGGGCACAGTGCGGCGTCCTTGGCGCTGTCGCGTGCGGCACAGCCCCGGGCGGCCCGGGAGGGGGCGCCCGGGAATCACCCGGACGAGTGGCCGGACAGCGGCTGGGGCTGGGAGCGGCGGGTGGTCGACGGGCACCCGTACCACCCCGGTTGCCGTGCGCGGCCCGGCTTCTCGGTGGCGGAGCAGCTCGCCTACGGGCCCGAGCACGGGCCGGTGGTGGAGCTGGGGCTCGTGCCGGTCCCGGCGGCGGAGTGCCTGGTGACGGGGGTGTGGCCCGGGGAGCTGCGGGACGGGGCGCGGGTGCTGGTCCCGGTGCATCCGTGGCAGGCCGCGCACGTGCTCAAGCAGTCGTACGCGACCGGGCCCGCCGCGCATCCGCTGATGTCCCTGCGGACCCTCGCCGTGCCCGGCTCGGTGCACGTCAAGACCGCGCTGAGTGCCCGGCTGACGTCCTCGGTGCGGGACATCTCGGTCGCCTCGATCGCCGCGTCGGCCGATCTGTCGTCGTTCGGGGAGCGGTTGGCGGCGCGTCTGGACGGCCTGCTCCACGTGACCCGCACGCTGGGCGCGGCCACCGCCCACTCCCCCGACCTGGCCGCCGTACTGCGCGAAGCGCCCGAGGTGTACGCCTCGGGCGGCGAGCACGTCGTTCCGGTGGCCGCGCTGGCGACCACCGGACTGCCGCGTTCCGCCGCGTGGCTCGCCGCCTTCGCCCGTCTGGCGCTCACCGTCGGGCTGCGCGCGCTGGAGCTGGGCGTGGCCCTGGAGGCGCACGGCCAGAACCTCCTGGTCGTGCTGTCCGCGGCGGGCGACCCGCTGCGCCTGGTCTACCGCGACCTGGCCGACATCCGCGTCTCCCCGGCCCGCCTGGCCCGGCACGGCATCGCGGCCCACGGCCTGCCCGCCCGGGTACGGACCGACGAACCGCTCGCACTGCGCCGGAAGTTGTTCGGCTCGCTGGTGGGAGGCGCGCTGGCGGCCACGGCCGGTTCGGGTCCGGCCCTGCGGGCGGCCCTGGCAGCGGCGGTGCCCGAACTGCCCCGCACCGAGGACGTCGTGGCCCTGTGCGAGGAGCCGCTGCCGGTCAAGGCGCTGACGGTGATGCGGACTTCGCCGGGGATCGCGGGCGATCTGTGGACGGAGCTGCCCAATCCACTGCGGTGGAGGTGAAGCCGGGGCCTCGGCGCGGTCTCGTTTTGGAGCGCGGCACCACTGATCAATAGGATCCGCCGATGATCACAAGAACACGGCTGGCGGCGGGTGCCTGTGCCCTGCTCGCCGCGCTGGCGGCCGGGATGGCGTTCCCGGCCGGGGCGAGCGCCGGTGAACCCACGGGTGAGGACGCGCCGAAGGTCGACCTCGTGCTCGACGTCAGCGGTTCGATGCGGACGCGGGACATCGACGGCGGTACGCGCATGGCGGCGGCGAAGCAGGCGTTCAACGAGGTGCTCGACGCGACGCCGGAAGAGGTGCGGCTGGGCATCCGGACGCTCGGTGCGGACTATCCGGGCGACGACCGCAAGACCGGCTGCAAGGACACCGCGCAGCTCTACCCGGTCGGCCCGCTGGACCGCACCGAGGCGAAGACGGCGGTGGCGACCCTGTCGCCGACCGGCTGGACGCCGATCGGGCCCGCGCTGCTGAAGGCGGCCGACGACCTCGACGGCGGCGACGGCTCCAAGCGGATCGTGCTGATCAGCGACGGCGAGGACACCTGCGCCCCGCTGGACCCGTGCGAGGTGGCCCGCGAGATCGCCGCCAAGGGCATCGGGCTGACCATCGACACGCTGGGACTGGTCCCGAACACCAAGATGCGGCAGCAGCTCAGCTGCATCGCCGAGGCGACCGGCGGCACGTACACCTCGGTCGAGCACACCGACGAACTGACCGACAAGGTGAACCAGTTGGTGGACCGGGCGGCCGACCCGGTGGTGACGCCGGTGGCCACCGAGGGCGCGGACGCGTGCGCGAAGGCGCCGACGCTGAAGTCGGGGCTGTACACCGACCGCGAGGAGTTCGGGCAGCAGCGCTGGTACCGGGTGGACGTGGAGCCCGGCCAGGAACTGCGCGCCTCCGTGAGCGTGGGCGCCGACCGCGCCGTGAACCCGTCCTACGGGGTGCTGCTGCGCGCGGTGACCGTGCACGGCCGGGAGATCGTGCGCGGTGAGGCGGCGGGCAACGGCCGCACCGACGTGCTCTCGACGGGGCTGCGCTACCCGAAGGCAAAGAGCGACGAGGACGACGCCCCGGCCGAGGCCGTGTGCCTCCAGGTGACCAACTCCTTCTCCGTGGCCAACGGCGTGAAGACCACGCCGGGTCTGCCGCTGGAGCTGACCGTCGACGTCGTGGACGGCCCGGGCGACTCCGACGACGTGGCCGCCTTCGGCCTCGGGCGCGGCTGGTGGCTGCTCGGCCTGCTGGTGCTGGTCGGCTTCGTCGCCGGTCTGCTGTGGGGCTGGCTCTCGCGCTGGCGGTTCGCGATCTGGAGGACCAACTGATGCGATTCACCCGAGCGTTGAGCGCGGCCGTAGTGCTGCTCGGCCTGGCCGCGGCTCCCGCGGCGGCCGACTCCTCGCCCTCCGCGAGCCCTTCGGGGGACGGTGACGCGCCGACCACGGCGGGCACGTCCTTCCGTACGGCGACCGAGTTCGAGCAGGGGCAGGCGGCCACGGCGAGCGGGGCCGCGGGCGACTACCTGTACTGGTCGTTCCCGGCCGACGCCGGGCAGCGGCCCACCGTCAAGGCCACGGTGAAGCTGCCCGAGACGCACGCCGCCCAGACCTGGCGGGTCGACGTGTACGACGGCCTGCGCCGCCGCCAGGCCTGCCAGTGGGGCGCGCAGGCCCGCACCGCGGACGCGGGCACCTCCTCCGTCGAGCTGGCCTGCGTCCTGCGCACCGTGCGCGCCTGGACCGAGCCGTGGGCCAACGACCCTCTCCCGGGCACCTATTACGTCCGGCTCACGGCGGTGAACGTGCCCACCTCCGACCTCGGTGTACCGGTCTCCGCCGAGGTGCGGGCGGACTCCAAGGACATCGGCGGGGCCGCGGCGGTGGACGGTTCGCTGGCCGAGCCGCTGGTGCCGGGCATCGCGGTGACGTCGGGCACCGGCAGCGCTTCCGAGGACGACGAGGACGACCGCGGCGCCGTGCTGTCCGCGATCGAGCCGGAGGACGGCTGGTCGTCGGGCTGGTGGTCGGACCGCTGGGTGTGGAGCGGGATCGGGGCCGTCCTGGCCGCCCTCGCCGGCATCGGCGGTTACGCGCTGACCCGTGGTTCGGGACGTCCGACCCGGGTGCCGCCGGGCGCCTGACGCGTCCTCAGGAGGCCCGCTCCGGCGGGCCTCCTGTCGTTGTCCCCTCCTGTTCACCCCTCCCGCAGCGCCTTGGCCACCGTGCCGTCGCCGGTCACCTGGACCCGGCCGTCCCGCACCGCCTCCCGCAGACCCGTCTCACCGCGGCCGAGGGCCGCGCACGTCACGGCGTCCAGCACGAGCCGGGCGTCGGGCTCGCCCGGTGCGGGCCCCTCGCCGTACACGGGACCGTCCTCCCCCTCGGCGCGGGCGTCGGCGTACAGATGGAAGTCCCCCTCCTCCAGCCGGACTTCGACCAGCCCCTCCCCCGCCCCGGCCTCCCGCAGGGCCCGCAGCAGGGGCAGGGCGAACCAGTGCGCGCGTACGGCGTCGGTCGGCCGCCGCTCCCCCAAGTCGCCCGCCCCCCATGCGCCGAGCGCCTCCAGGACGGGCAGCAGGCCGCGTCCCCGTGCGGTGAGTTCGTAGACGTACGCCGCACCCGGCGGGGGCAGCCGGCGCCTGGTCGTCAGCCCCTCGCGCTCCATGTCCCTGAGCCGCGAGGCGAGTACGTCCGTGCTGACGCCGGGCAGGTCGGCGTGCAGGTCGGTGTAGCGCCGCGGCCCGGCGAGCAGCTCCCGGACGATCAGCAGGGTCCAGCGGTCGCCGACGGCGTCGAGCGCGCGGGCGGCGGAACAGTACTGGTCGTAGCTACGGCGAGGTGACATGCGACGCAGTGTAGACAAGTTGTTGGACTTTCCAAGCGACTACTTGGTAAAACCAAGCAACACCAGATTCCGGAGGGGAAGCCGCGCATGGAGTTCCGGCAGTCGAACAAGCTCAGCGAGGTCTGTTACGAGATCCGCGGCCCGGTCATCGAGCACGCCAACGCGCTGGAGGAGGCGGGGCACAGCGTGCTGCGCCTGAACACCGGCAACCCCGCGCTCTTCGGGTTCGAGGCGCCCGAGGAGATCGTCCAGGACATGATCCGCATGCTGCCGCGGGCGCACGGCTACACGGACTCGCGCGGCATCCTCTCCGCCCGCCGGGCCGTCGCCCAGCGCTACCAGGCGCTCGGCCTGGAGGTGGACGTGGACGACGTCTTCCTGGGCAACGGCGTCTCGGAGCTGATCTCCATGGCCGTGCAGGCCCTCCTTGAGGACGGCGACGAGGTCCTGATCCCCGCCCCCGACTTCCCCCTCTGGACGGCGGTGACCACCCTCGCGGGCGGCAAGGCGGTGCACTACCTCTGCGACGAGCAGGCCGAGTGGTACCCCGACCTGGCCGACATGGAGGCGAAGATCACCGACCGCACCAAGGCGGTCGTCATCATCAACCCCAACAACCCCACCGGCGCCGTCTACCCCAAGGAGATCGTCGAGGGCATCCTCGACCTCGCCCGCCGGCACGGCCTGATGGTCCTCGCCGACGAGATCTACGACCAGATCCTGTACGACGACGCCGTGCACCACTCGGCCGCGTCCCTCGCCCCCGACCTGGTGGTGCTGACCTTCTGCGGCCTGTCCAAGACGTACCGGGTGGCGGGTTTCCGCTCCGGCTGGCTGGTGGTGACGGGGCCGAAGCAGCACGCGAAGGACTACCTGGAGGGCCTGACCATGCTGGCCTCCATGCGCCTGTGCGCCAACGCGCCCGCCCAGTACGCCATCCAGGCCGCGCTCGGCGGCCGCCAGTCCATCCGCGAGCTGACGGCCCCCGGCGGACGGCTGCACGAGCAGCGGGACGTCGCCTGGGAGAAGCTCAACGAGATCCCCGGCATCTCCTGCGTCAAGCCCAAGGGCGCGCTGTACGCCTTCCCGCGCATCGACCCGGCCGTCCACAAGATCCACGACGACGAGCGCTTCGTCCTGGACCTGCTGCTGCGGGAGAAGATCCAGGTGGTGCAGGGGACGGGCTTCAACTGGCCCTCCCCCGACCACTTCCGCATCCTGACCCTGCCGCACGCGGAGGACCTGGAGGCCGCGATCGGGCGCATCGGGCGCTTCCTGAGCGGCTACCGGCAGTAGCGGCCGGACCTCAGTCCTTCCGGGTGAAGCGGACGCCCAGGTCGCAGGGGGTCTCCGGGTCCGACGTGGCGCACAGGGTGTCTCCGTCGTCGACGACCGTCAGCGTGAGCCGGCAGGGCTGGTCGGACTGCTCGGCGAAGGACAGGCCGATCTCCGATCCCGACCGGGCCCGCGGCGAGGTCATGTACAGGCCGTCGCCGTCGTCGGCGAAGAAGGCCCAGTCGCCGCCGGTGTCCCCACCGGGGCAGCCGGTGCCGGCAAGCTTGCCCGAGTCGAGCCCGGACGCGGTGAAGGTGCGGTCGGCGGACAGGGTGAGGGCCGTGCCGCCGCCGGCCTGCCAGGCGCCGGTGACGCGGTCGGCGGGGACCGTCGCGGCCCGAGCGCCGGTGTCGTCGCACGCCGTGGCCGCCAACAGGGTGATCAGCACGGCGGCCGTCCAGCGGACGGCGGGTGCGAAGGGTGTCTTGAGCACGGAGGAATCCTAGAAGGGTGCAGGATACGGCGGTGGTCCGGGGCGGCGGGCCGCCCCGGACCACCGGGCGTCTGTCACGGACGCGGTAGTGCTACTCCAGCCACTCCGAGTAGTTCACGCACTCGTTGATGGGCCACTTCTCCTCCCACGAGAAGTCCTCCCGGACCGCCGCCCCGAAGGTGTCCTCGAACGCGGGGTTCCACGAACGGGGAACGACGTGGGTCGCGGACCGCCAGTCGGAGCCGTTCCAGGCGCTGAACTTGAGCGTGACCGAACCCTCCTTCTTGTTGATCGAGCTGATCCTGGCCTTGCCGCTGTACGTGCCCAGGAAGGCGTCGGCCTGGTTGCCGGTGCCCACGGCGCCGTTCGTCAGCACACCGGCGATGTCCTTCGCCGCACCGCGCAGCGAGTTGAACTTGTACCAGGGGCTGCCGGGCTCGGGACCCTCGTCCACGTACTGGAAGCCGACCTCCTTGGCGAAGGCGCCCTTCGTGCCCTTGCGGGCTTGGCCGACCATCTTCGACCGCAGGCCGGAGATGGTCTCGTCCTGCGCCAGGATGGACGTGAAGGCGTCGCCTCCGCGGAAGTCCTGGTGCTCGCGCAGCGGGTAGCCACCGCCCCACAGCCAGCCGAAGAACAGGGAGCGCGAGGTCTCCCAGCGGTTGGCGGCCTTGGGGTCGCTGACTATGCCCCAGTCGGGCATCGACGCCAGCATCTCCTCCAGGCTCTGGGAGGGCGGGTTGAAGGGCAGGTCCCACGACTTGGTGATGAAGTTGTAGGTCGCCCCCGGCGTCCACTGCTTGGTCAGCGGCTGTGTCCAGCCGCCGGACGAGGTGGGCGCCGTGCCGCCCCAGCCACCGCCGCCACCACCGCCGAGCGAGCCGACGGCCATGATCGCGGCACCGACCGCGCCGATCACCGCGCCCACGACACCGCCGATGATCGCCCCGATGGCACCGAGGAGACCGCCGAGACCGTCACTGGTGCCGCTCGGGTCGGAGTTGGTGACCGGGCTGTTGCTGGCGTAGGCGTAGCCGTTGAGAGTGTTCGGCTTGTCCGGTTCGAGCAGCGGGTCGACGCTCAGGAACCGCCCGGTGTCCGGGTCGTACTGGCGGGCGCCGAGCTGGGTGAGGCCGGTCGCGGCGTCGGCCGGCTTGCCCAGGAAGCCCTTGTCGTCGGGCCAGGCGCCGGAGGCCGTGCCGCGCGGAGCGCCGAACGGCGTCGACCAGCGCTTGGCGAAGGCCAGCGTGTCGGCGTTGATCGCCAGCCCCGAGGTGCCGTGGTGGTCGCCGGCAAGGAAGGTGAGCTTCGTGCCGGAGACGCCCGCGGTGGAGGTGCGGACGGCGATGACGGCCGAGCCCGCCTTGTAGGTGCGGGCGCCGGACAGCGCCTTGGCCGCGCCGTTGCCGCTCACCTTGAGGTGGACCTCGGTGGTGCCCAGGTACAGCACGGTCTCGCCGTCCGTGGTGGTGGGGCGGCGGATGAGCAGGTCGCCACCGGCGTCGTAGACGTAGGCGGTGCCGGTGGCCGGCTTGCCGCCCGCGGCGGGCTCGCTCACGCCGGCGAGTCTGCCCTCGGCGTTCCAGTCCAAGGTCTGGGTGGCCCGGACCCCGGGCCGGGTCTCGGTGTTGCCGGTCTCGTCATAGGTGTACGACGCGTTCTCGGCGCCGGTCACCGTGGCGGACAGGGCGTGCGGCTGACCCTCAGCCGTGCCGTACTCGTACTCGGTGGTGACGTCGTCGCCCGACATGCGGTGCTCGGTCTGCTTCGAGCGCAGCCCGGAGTCGTCGTACTGGTAGCTGGTCCAGTACGGCGCCGCCCCGCCGAGGCCCGCGACGGTGCGGCCGGACGTGGAGCAGTCGGCGGTCTCGGGCGTCCAGGCCTCGCTCAGCCGGCGGTGGCCGTCGTAGGTGAAGCACTGGTGGTCCGCCTTGCCGGTGCCGCCCAGCGTGGTGGCGTCGGAGACGGAGGTGATGTTGCCGGCGTCGTCCTGCTGGTACTTCAGCTCCTGGAGCATGAAGCCGTGGACGTCGTCGGTGACGTACGACCGGGTGAGGCGGCGGGTGCCGGCCTCGTAGTCGTTGTTGAGGTAGACCTTCTTCGCCCCGGTCGGGTCGGTGGCGAGCGTCATCTGGCGCAGGTCGCCCAGCGGCGAGTAGGCCGCCTGCTGGAGGTAGCCGGTGGTGCCCTTGGCGGTCAGGACCTGGCCGAGCCCGTCGTAGGTGTAGGACACGGTCTCGGCGGACAGGCCGGCCACCGCGGGCGCGGCCGCCTGCTTGACGGTGCCGTCGAGGTTGTAGCCCGTGGAGAAGGCCAGCCTGGCGGGCACGCCGGCCGCGACCAGGGGGTCGTTCGCGGGGAGGGTGAGTTCGTTGTTGGTGACCTTGTACAGGGGGTCGTAGCGGGTGACCTTCTGGGTGTAGGCCCTGCCGGTCTCGCCGCCCTCGTAGCGCACGGCCGTGTCCTGCTGGCCCTTGGCGAGGGTGTCGAAGGACCAGGCCGCCAGCTTGTTCGCGCCGGTCTTGGCCGACTGCCACATGCCCGTCTTGCGGCCGAGCACGTCGTACTCGAACAGCAGCACCTCGCCGCGGCCGTCGGTGGACTTCACCGCCCGGTCGAGCGCGTCGTACTCGGTGACCGTCGTGCCCTTGTCGGGGTCGGTGACGGACACCTGGCGGCCGAAGAGGTCGTACGTGTAGGTCCACGCGGACCGGTCGTGCGCGGTGATCGACTTCTGCCGGTCGGCGGCGTCGAAGGCGTACCGGGTGGTCATGTAGTCCGTGCCGGCCGGCTGGGTGCCCGCGTAGTCACGGCGCTCGACGGTCCGTCCGAACGCGTCGGTGACCACCGCGTTGGCCGAGCCGCCCTCCGGGGCGCCGGTGAGGACCAGGTCGCCCCGGTAGGCGGTGTCGACGGCCCACTCGGTCACGCCGTAGCTCTTGGTGACCGCCTTGGTGACGCGGCCCATGCCGTCGTAGACGCTGTCGGTCTGCCGGGGCGCCTGGCCGCCGTCGATCTGCACGATCTTGCCGGCCGGGGCCGCGGTGTCGTCCCAGATGTCCGCCTGTGCGGTGACCGGCAGGCCACGACCGTCGTAGAGGGTCTGTGCGATGACCCGGCCGCCCTGCGCCGAGGGCGCCTGCACCTGTCGGGTGCGCAGCAGCGAGTCGTAGATCTCGTAGGTGGTGCGGTAGCCGGAGCCGTCGCCGTTCAGGGTGGCGCTGGAGACCCACGGCAGGGACGTGGACTTGACGCTGTAGCCGTAGACGTAGTTGGCGGTCTTGCCGAGCGCGCGGGAGCGGTTCGGCAGCCACACGGAGGTGACGCGGCCCAGGCTGTCGTAGGCGGACTCGGTCACCTTCCCGTTGGCGTCGGTGACCTTCAGGTCCGCGCCCAGCGCGAAGTCCTTGACCGTGGTGGTCCGGTGCCCCTTGGCGTTGACGACCGTGGTCGAGGTCAGCGGACCGGCCGCGGGCGGCTGGTACTCGGTCTTGGAGGTGATGACGTCGTCGGTGTTCCTCACCTGGACCGGGCGGCCCAGCGTGTCGTAGTCGGTGACGGCCGTCGTCTGCCACAGCGGGCGGTCGTCGCCGCCGTAGCCCTTGGCGCGGCCGGACCAGCGGGCGTCGCCCTTGGTGGGCTTCTGCGTCGCCGACCAGGTGGTCGTGTCGTAGGCGGTGGCCTTGTCGGAGACGACGTCGCCGGGGCGTGCGGCGTCCGCCGGCAGGTCGAGGGCGGAGTCGGTGACCGAGCAGGCCCGGCCGACGATGCGGGTCCGGGAGACCAGCGCGGTCAGCCCCGCGGCGTCGTTGCGCGCGTACCAGGTGCGGGTGCACTTCTCGTCACCCGTGACGGAGTCGTCGCCGAGGTCCTCCACCGACACGGGCATGCCGTAGTCGTCGTAGCCCGTCCTGGTGGTGCGCACCCGGTCGTAGGGGTTGAGCCGGCTGGTGATGCGGGTGCGGGCGTGCGAGGCGCCCACACGCACGTAGTACGCCTCGGTGTCGGCGTACGACTTGTGCTGGGTCGCCGTCCGCTTGGACCAGGGGTCGTTGACGGTGCCGGACACCTCCTTGTCGCCGTCGTACGCGACGCTCTCGCGCTGGAAGCCGGCCAGCTGGTCGGAGTCGGTGACGGCCGCGGCGGTGACGCCGGAGACCTCCGCCTTCCGGCGCCGGTCCGGGTCGGGCGTCTTGCCGTCGCCGCCGAGGACCCGGTCACCGTCCATGCCGCGCAGGTACACGGTGACGGTCTTGGCCCGGGTGCCGCCGGACGGCCCGGTGTAGTGGGTGACCTTGCCGTAGCCGCGCCACTGGGACCAGGTGCGTTCCTTGGCGGGGGTCAGCGGGTCGTCGTTGTAGTGCCAGGCTCCGCCGCCGGAGTACTCGTAGGTGTGCTGCACGGCCTCGGAGCCGCCCAGCGGGTCGGTGGTGCGCACGGAGCTGACGGGGTACTTCTGGAACCAGTCGAGGATCGGCTCCTCCTGGCCGTAGGGCGACCAGTACACCGGGAAGCAGCGCTTGGTGTTCTCGTCCGCCTTGGGCATGGTCTGCCCCGCCACGCAGTCCGCGGGCAGGTAGTCGACGATCGTCTGCGCCCCGGTCTCGGAGACGACGGTCCGCAGGCGGGGCCGCTCGAAGGAGAGGATGTCGTCGCTGGGGCCGTCCACCCGGTTCGGCATGAAGACGTGGGAGAACTTCACCGCGTCCAGGGAGAGGTCGGTCCCCCGCTTGCCGGTGTGCTTGATCTCGTCCAGCCACAGCGACTGGTCGGTGGAGTCACCGGTGTCGCCCGGGTCGAGGTAGAGGTGCTCGAGGGTCCAGGTGTCGACCGGCGAGAAGGCGGGGGTGGCCGCCGCGGCGTCCCACGCGTAGGTGCTGACCGAGGTCAGCATCTTGCGGGTGAAGAACGACGGGCTGTCCAGGTACGGGCACTTGTCGCCGTCCTTGCAGATCCGGTCGAAGGGCACGTCGGGCCAGTTGTCCCGGGTGTCCTCGGTGAGCGCGTCGCAGCCGGTGCCGGAGGCCAGGCAGCGCTCGTCGTGGCCGAGGACGATTCTGTGCGAGGCCTGGGGTGTGCCGGAGAAGAGGGCGCCGGCCCGCTGTCCGTAGCGGATCTCCTTGAGGTAGCCGCCGCGGACGTACGACGTGCCGGTGTCGTCGTCACCGAGCTTGTCGTAGTTGTTGGTCTCGTCCTCGTACCAGTAGGTCGTGGCGTTGCCGTGGGTGTCCTCGGCGTAGTCGAGGTTCCACCGCCACGCCTGCTTCTCGTCGCGCGAGGTGAAGCCGGTTCCGTCGGCGTAACCGGGCTCGCCCTCGTCGTCGCCGAAGACCGGCACGGTCCACACCGACTTGGTGCGGACGTCGGCGGCGGCGCCGTCGAGCTTGTTCTGTCCGAACACGAAGCGGGTGCCGTCGCCCGTGGTGACGGTCCAGTACTCGCCGTTGTCGTCGCCGTTGTCCGCGCCGGTGGAGTGGGTGACCTTGGAGGCGTCGTCGTTCTTCAGCCGCCACTGCCCGGTGGTGTCGTCCTTGACCAGCTCGGTGGCCTTGCCGTTGAGGACCAGGGAGGCGTTGTCGTACTTCCAGCACAGGTCGTGCCGGTCCGCGTGCCCGTCGTCGGTGCACGAGCCGTACTTGCGCTCGATGAAGGACGAGGTGATGTCGAAGCCCTCGCCGACCTCGGTGCCCTGGTTGTTGCTGGTGGAGGTGCGGCCGTCGACGCTGCCGGAGTCGTAGGAGATCTCCAGCTTCGGGGCCTCGCCGGCGGCCGGCTCGGGCGCCTTCAGCGGGTAGGACCAGGTGAACGAGCCGGAGCTGCCGCCGGCTTCCCAGGTCGAGGACGGCGCGAGCGGTGTCGCCTTGTAGTCGCCGTCGGCGGAGGCGGTGCCGGCCGCCAGGGCGAGAGTCATGGTCTGCCCGGAAGCCGCCTTCGGGGCGAAGGCGAGATCGGCGGTGAGCCGCTCGTCGCCCCGCTCGTTGGTGAACTTCACCGGCGTCGCGGGCGGGCAGGCGGTGGTGCAGTCGGGCAGGCGCAGCACCTGGAGGCGGCCGGCCCAGTCGCCGCCGTAGGCGGCGGCGAACGCCGAGTAGTCGATGCCGAGGCGGGCCGCGCCGCCGTCGGCGGGGCCGGTGACCTTCAGGACGACGCCCTTGACGCCGAGGCGGCGGGCGGCCTTCTGGTCGAGGACATCGACCTTGACGCGGTCGGCGCGCTTGGCCTTCTTCGCCGCCGGCGGGGCAAGGGTGACGGGCAGCCGACCGGGGGCGGCCTCGTCGGCCGCGCCCCCGGACGCGGTCAGCCGGGCCGAGCCGGCGGTGGGCCAACTGGTGCCGCGGGACCGGTCCTTGACGGCACGGCCGGCCGCCGACTGGTCGGCGCGGGCGGAGTCGCGTACGACGGCCGCGGTCCGGGCGTCCGGCCTCGCCTTGAACGGCGCCACGTGCTGGGCGCGCGGCGTGGACAGCTCGGGCCGGCCGAGCGGGTCCACGTCGTCGGCGGTGGCGGCGGGGGCGAGCAGGCCGGGCAGCAGGGCGATGCCGACGACCGCGCTCACACGGCGCATCCAGGGGCGTACCGCCCGGCGCCGGTGGGGGCCTGGTCCGGTCCCCGCGCCGGGGACCCCCAGGGGGTGGTGTCTCATGGGATTCCTTGTCCGAGAAGGCACGTCGAAGGGACGCGGCGCCAAGGCGGACGCCGGTCCACGACGGACGCAGCGGGCCGGTCCGGGGCACGGGTGACCGCGCCCCGGACCGGTTCAGAGGGGGGGAGGGCGTCGTTCAGACGCCGCCGAGGACCTGCGACCGGACCTGGTCGGCGCTCATCGCGCCGGTCCACACCCGCAGTTCCTCCAGGGCGCCGGGCAGGTGGTGCCCGGTGGTGCCGCCCCGGCTGCCGCGGCCCACGGCCAGGGCACCGGCGCCGTACTGGGGGGTGGTGAACCCGGACGCGGTCTCCGACGGCTGGTCGAACTCGCCGACGTAGAGG
Source organism: Streptomyces violaceoruber (assembly GCF_033406955.1). Taxonomy (NCBI): domain Bacteria; kingdom Bacillati; phylum Actinomycetota; class Actinomycetes; order Kitasatosporales; family Streptomycetaceae; genus Streptomyces; species Streptomyces violaceoruber. The sequence goes on from NZ_CP137734.1 coordinate 1,651,980, forward strand.
TGGAGTCTGCCGTAGCGGGTCTCCGTCTTCGCCGAGTCGGCCGGGTCCGTCCACTCCCAGGGCTCCTGGGCGTCGAAGACGCCGGTGACCTGCACCCAGGTGTCGGTCTCGGCGATGTCGCCGCCCGGCGCCTCGGCGGACTGGGTCACCTTGCCGTCGGCGCCGACGTCGGTGCGGGTGAACTTCCACTGGTAGACGCCGTCGGCGGGCTTCACCGCCCACAGTGCCCAGGAGGACTCACCGGCGCTTGCCTGCTGCCCGGCCACCAGTGCCTCATAACCGACCGGCTTCGAGGCGAGCTTGGCCGAGTCCAACTGGACGCGGGCGGAGACCGTGAAGGAACCCGTCTCGTCGACGACCGGGCCGGTCGCGGAGGCGTAGCCCGCCGATCCGTCCAGGACGAGGGCGTTGTTCTCCTCGTCCAGCACCGCCCCGGCGGCCGACAGCGTCAGGCTCGGGGCGGGGTAGGAGGAGAGCTCCTTGACCGTGGTGCCGGTGGACGAGGCGGCGTCCCACTGCGCGACGAGCTCGTTGGCCGGCACGCCCTCCTCGAGGAGTTGCGCCTGCTGGGTGATCTCGTCCGGAGTCAGCACGCGCTGCCACACGTTCACCTCGTCGAGGCGGCCGCGGAAGTGCTCGCCCCAGGTACCGCCGACCAGGGAGCGGCCGATCTGCAGCCCGCCGGAGGAGACCCACGGCTGATAGGCGGTCGACACGCCGTCGAGTACGACGGGTTCACCCTGCGGGCGCCCGTTGACGAACAGCTGGATGGTGTCGTTCGCCTTGTTCGTGTCCTTCTTCGTGTCGAACACCGCGGCCAGGTGGGTCCACACCTTCAACGGCGGGGCGGTGGCGTCACCGAGCGACCGGAGGTAGACCGGCTTGTCCTTGACGTCGCCGGCGGTCCGGTTGAAGACCCACTTCTTGTACGAGGCCGAGTAGTACAGCGTGAACGCCGAACCATAGGTGCCGGGGGCCGCCATCACCACCCGGGTCTGGGAGGTGTCGGTCAGATAGGCCCACGCCGAGACGGTGAAGGAGTCCCTCGTGTTCACGGCCGGGGCCGATGTCGCGGCGTAGCCGGCCCGCTGCGTCGTGTCCGAACCGTCGTTGAGCCACAGCGAGTTGTCGGCGTCGCCGCGCCGGGCCAGCGTGGACCAGCCGGCGCCCGCGGTGTAGAGGGTGGCGTCGTGCCGGGTGCCCTCGGCGGCGGTGTCCTTGGCGATCGTCACACCCGATCCGGGCAGGGCGTCGTCGAAGTGCCAGGTGCCCGTGGCGCCGGCCGCGGGGGCGACCTTGAAGCTGAACTCCGCCGGGGCGCCCCAGCGGCTGCGGACGTCCTTGGCCTCCACGGACAGCACCTGCGTACCCGACAGCGACGGTGTCACGTCGGAGACGGTGACCGACTTGCCGGTGACCGCCTTGGCCTCCTTGGCCGAGGTGGTCAGCAGCCGCCAGCGGTAGCCGGTGATGTCGGTGTCGGCGGCGTTGGGCTGGAAGGTGAAGGAACCGGCCGTCCCCGGACCGCCCTTGCCCTCGCACAGGTCGGCGGTGCACTGGGTGTAGGGCGAGAGCGAGGTGATGACCGGGGCCTTGGGGGCCGTCGAGTCGATCTTGAAGTAGCACCACGAGGAGTACGAGGAGAACAGGTCGCCGGACTTGCCGCTGTACGACCAGTGGGACTGGGTGCGTGAGCGCAGCCGGTACAGACCGCCGTCGGCCCGGTTGGAGGTGCGCATCTTCTCCAGTGTCTCGTCCGGGTCCCAGCCGGAGGAGGGCCGGTAGCCGGACCACACCTGGTGCCAGGCCGCGTCGTCGCCGCGCTCGACGACGAACTCGGCCTGGAGGGAGCCCTCCTCGTCACCCAGGTGGTGCTCGACCTGGGTCTGCACCCGGGACTGCACCATGGGGTCGATCCGGGTGACGATCAGCGGGTCGGAGGAGGAGGTACGGCAGTAGGCGGTGGTGCCGTCGCCCGGGATGACGCCGACGCTGGTGGGCACGCCGGGCTTGAAGGCGTAGGTCACCTTCAGTTCGGCGTTGTCGTCGAACCGCTTCCACGCCTCGGGGTCGGACTCGTCCTTGGCGCGCAGCATCAGCGTGAGCCGGCTGATCTTGCCGTCGGCGAACTTGCGCACCGTGGAGGCGAGGTTCTCGTCGGTCTCGTCCGGGTTGTCGTTGAACTCGATCCACTGGTCGGGCTGGTCCGGGCTGCACTGGCTGCCGCGTCCGGCGGAGACGTACCGGTCGCCCATCTGGTCCAGCTGGGTCGGGCCGGGCCACCGGGTGCCCTCCGAGATGTTGTTGGTGCGCTCCAGGTCCACCCACTTGGCGGAGCAGCTGAACGACCACGTCTCGTAGGCGCGGAAGGTGGCGTCGAGGACGTACTTGCCGGCGAGCTTGGACGGCGAGAACTCGAAGTACATGCGGTTCGTGTAGTTGCTGCCGCAGTAGTACGGGCCCGACACGCTGCACCGGCCGACACCGTAGTCGCCGTTGAACTGCCAGAACTTGTCGCCGTCGGACGACAGCACGGTGCGCTCGGACACGCCGAGGCCGACCGAGGGGTCGATGTAGACGGGGTAGACGGTGTCCTTGCCGCGCAGCAGGCCGAGGTCCGGCGCGACGGTGACGCTGTCGCCGTCGACCTGGACGGGCATGACGGCGCTGGCGTCCCCGGCGCCGGGCTGGGTGCCCTCCTCGACCGGGTCGGGGACCTCGCCGCCCGTGCCGGCGGCGGTGGCGAGCTGGGTGCGCACGCCGTCGGCGGCGGGACGGCCGTCCTGGCCGGCGGAGTCCCACATCTGGCCGGCCGGGCCCTTGAAGACGGTGTTGCCGTCGGTGTCGACGGCGCGCACACCACCGCCCGCGCCCGGCATCAGCCGCAGGTCGGTGGTGGAGGCGGTCAGCTCGATCTGCTCCAGGGCCGGATCGGCGGCGGCCTGGGCGGTCTTGACGACGAGGACCTCGCGGTATCCCTCGGCGGTGGCGGTCAGCTCCAGGTCGACGCCGTCGAGCACCTCGGGGTAGACGGCCTTGGCGCCCTCCAGCCGGGGCTCCGGCAGCCGGCCGGGCCAGTCGAGGTGCAGGCTGCCCTCGTCGTTGGCCAGGCGGATCAGGCCCGAGCCGTCTCCGCCGCCGGAGAAGGACAGGTCGACCACGGCGGCCCGGGGGCCTACGGTGCCGTCCGGCCTGCGCTCCAGCGTGGCGTCCACGGCATGCCAGGTGCCGTCGTCGCCCTCGGCCCGCTGCGGTACCGCGGACTGCACCAGGGTGAAGGTGCCGTCCGGGTTGGCCGTGGTGGTGGTGTACTCGGTGCGCTCACCGGTGACCTCCACCTGCTCCCCACTGGCCGCGGCGCGCCGGGCGGCCGTGGCGTGGTCGATCACGGCGTCCGAGGAGGCCGAGGTCGTCACCGCCCGGTCCGCGGGGGCCGCGACGGCGGGCACGGTGAACGCCGACAGGGAGGCCACCAGGGCCGCCGAGGTGATTCCGGCCGTCAGTCGGATCGGACTGACAGCCCGTCTGTGCCGGGTGCCCCCGGCCAGGTTGTACCAGCGCACTCGCGCATCCCCCATGGATTTCTCATGCAATCTTCACAATGTCCGCGTCAGTAAATAGCGGCGCGTCGCCCACGACAAGCGTGTTCGTGATCACACAGATGCCCAACACATATGCCATGGGGACAAAATGACGCCGCCTGATGTACGGGGAACGCTCTCCCATGTGACACCGTGCTGATGAGTACGGTGGAAAGGCGGAGGTCCATGGGTGATCTGTTTCTGGTCCGGCACGGTGAGACCGAGTGGTCGCGTTCGGGCCGGCACACCGGGCTGACGGACGTCCCGCTGACCGAGAAGGGGCGGGAACAGGCGCGGAGTCTGGTGCCGTTGATCCGGTCCCACCGGATCGGGGCGGCGTTCGTCAGCCCCTTCCAGCGGGCGCGGGAGACGGCCGAGCTGATCGGGCTGCACGATGTGCGCATCGAACCGGACCTGCACGAGTGGGACTACGGCGGCTACGAGGGGATCACCACCGTCGAGATCCACCGGAGCCGGCCGGACTGGTTCCTGTTCACGGACGGGGTGACGCCCGGACCGCCGGACCACCCCGGGGAGACGCCCGAGCAGGTGGGTGAGCGGGCCGACCGGGTGCTGGCCACGGTGGATGCCGCGTTCGCCAACACCGAGGGGTGCGTGGTGCTGGTGGCGCACGGGCACTTCCTGCGCGTGCTGACCGCCCGGCACCTGGGCCTTCCGCCCTCGCACGGGGCGCTGTTCCAGCTGGGCACGGGCACGCTGTGCCGGCTGGGCACGGAGCATGGGCGGCCGGTGATCGCCGCCTGGAATGTCAGACCCCCGTCGTAGTCTTCGAAGGCGTCACCGGTGAGCCGACGAGAGAAGACGAGAGAAGGGGGGCCGCGCCGTGGCCCTGTCCCCCACCGCCGCGCAGCGGCGGATCATCGACGCCGCCGATCCCGTCACCGGGCGGTTGCGGGGTACGCCGGCGCAGCTTGCGGCGCTGGTGAAGCGGGGGCTCGCCTTCCGGCATCCGCGCCCGCCGCACGACCACTTCCTGACCCCGGCCGGGCACCGGATACGGGAGGCGGCGGACGGTCCGGAGGCGGTGGCGGTGCCGTCCGAGGCGCCCGCCGCACCGGACACCGGGGGTGTGTTCGCCGCGCGGGTCGGCGGGGAGGAGGCCGCCCCGGGCGACCCGGGACCCGCTCGGCTGCGGGAGGTGCGCGGCGCCTGGCAGGGGCTCCTGGAGCTGCGCCGGATGACGCATCCCGACGGGAGCACGGACCGGCCGTGCGCGTGGGAGCGGTCGCATCTCGTGCGGGCCGCCGCGCTGGCCCTGGAGGCGGCCGGGCACCGTCCGGCCGGGCCGGGCGGCGGCGACGGGTACCGGGTGCGGGCGACGCCGCAGCCGGAGGCCGTCGCCGTGTACGAGCCGGACGGCGGCGCGCTGCGGGCCTGTGCGGCGACGCTGGAGCGGGCCGGCTGGCAGGTCGGGGAGCACACCGAGGCGCGCACCCGGGCCCGCTATCTGCTGGCCTCCCCGCGGAAGGTGTGAGGCCCGCATGTCAGGATCGGGACCCGTCCGTAGATGTGCGAAGAGAGGCAGCAGCGGTGAGCGAGCCGTTTTCCGTACCGGTGACCGTCCGCGGGTACGAGACCGACACCCAGGGCCACCTGAACCAGTCGGTGTACCTGAACTACGCCGAGCACGCCCGCTGGTCGCTGCTCCAGGCGGCCGGGATCCGGCAGGCGGACCTGGTCGCCCGCGGGGTCGGTCCGGTGGCCCTGGAGACGACCATCCGGTTCCAGCGGGAACTGCTCGCCGGTGACGAGGTCACGGTGACCTGTGCCTTCGAGTGGGGTACGGGCAAGACCTTCCGGATCCGGCAGCTCGTCACCAAGGCGGACGGCACGGTCGCCGCCGAGATCGAGGCCGTCGGCGGGCTGATGGACCTGGGCGAGCGCAGGCTGGTGCCGGACCCGCGGCAGCGTTTCAAGGAACTGGCGGCGGAGCCGGGCCTGTTCGGACTGTAGGCGGGGCGGGGCCGCGTCAGGCGTCCGTCAGCTCCGGGTCGTGCTCGATGTCGTAGGCCGCGCGGGCCCCGGCGACGTACAGCCGGTTGCGCTCGGCCCAGTCCGTCAGCTGCTACAGCGACGCGTGCAGTTCCCGGGCCACGGGCGTCAGCGTTGTCGGCGCGGGCGGCGGCCCGCACCGGCGGACTGCTCGACGAGGGGGTGGCGGCCGTGACGGCCACGGCCGAGGGCTGCCAACTGGCGTTCCGGGTGGCGGCCGTGGTCGCGACGGGCGCCCTGGGCCTGGCGGCGGTCGTGCTGCGGCGTCGCGCGGGGGCCCGCGGTCGACCGGGGCGGGACATCTCGTCCCGGGCGGCACGCCCGCACGCTTCGTCCCGGGCGGCACGCGCACACGCTTCGTCCCGGGCGGCACGCGCACACGCTTCGTCCCGGGCGGCACGCGCACACGCTTCGTCCCGGGCGGCACGCGCACACGCTTCGTCCCGGGCGGCATGCCCGCACACGGCGTGCCGCCCGGGACGCGTCCGGCGGTCAGACCGCACGGGACGCCGGCGTCACTTCATCGCCGCCTCCCGGGACGACTCCGTGATCTCGTCGCCCGCCTCCATCGGGTGGGTGACGTCCTCCGCGTCCCGTCCCCGGCCGCCGATGTGGTTGAAGACCAGGTTGAGCAGGACGGCGGCCACACAGCCGGTCGAGATGCCCGAGTCGAGGATGATGCGCGCGTTCTCCGGGAACGAGTGGTAGAACTCCGGCGCCGCGATCGGGATGATGCCGACGGCCAGGGAGACCGCCACGATCAGGACGTTGTTGTCCTTGTCCAGGCTCGCCCGGACCAGGGTCTGGATGCCGCTGGCCGCGACCGAGCCGAAGAGGACCACGCCGGCGCCGCCCAGGACCGGGCGCGGGACCACGGCGATGAGCGACGCCGCCATCGGGCACAGGCCCATCAGGACCAGGAAGCCGCCGCCGACCGCGACGACGTAGCGGCTGCGGATCTTCGTCATCGCGACCAGGCCGATGTTCTGGGCGAACGCGCTGCACATGAAGCCGTTGAAGACCGGGCTCAGGGCGGAGCCGAGGGTGTCGGCGCGCAGCCCGGCGGCGATGGTCTTCTCGTCGGCCGGGCGGTCCACGATCTCGCCGAGGGCGAGCATGTCGGCGGTGGACTCGGTCATCGAGACCACCATCACCACGCACATGGAGATGATCGCGGCGATCTGGAACTGCGGGGCGCCGAAGTGGAACGGTGTCGGGAAGCCGACGACGTCCGCGTCCGCGACCGGGCCGAAGTCCGTGACCCCGAACGGGATGGCGACGAGCGTGCCCGCGACCAGGCCGAGCAGCACCGCGATCTGCTTGACGAAGCCCCGGGTGAAGCGGCGCAGGAAGAGGACGATGGCGAGGGTGATCCCGGCCAGGCCGAGGTTGGTCGCCGAGCCGAAGTCGTCCGCGGTGGGGCTGGGTCCCTGTGCCCAGCCGAAGGCGACCGGCAGCAGGGATATCCCTATCAGGGTGATGACGGTGCCGGTGACGACCGGCGGGAAGAAGCGGATCGCCTTGCTGAAGAAGGGGGCGGCGACGAAGCCGAGGAGTCCGGCGACGATGACGGCGCCGAAGATGATCGGCAGCGCGTCGGACTTGTCGTCGGTGGAGGCGACGACCGCGGTCATGGGGGCGACACCGGCGAAGGTGACGCCGTTGACGAAGGGCAGCCGGGCGCCGATCTTCCAGATGCCCAGCGTCTGGAGGAAGGTGGCCAGGCCCGCGGTGAACAGGCAAGCGCCGGTGAGGAAGGTCAGCTCGGTGGCGCTCAGGCCGATGGCCGCGCCGACGATCAGGGGCGGGGCGACGACCCCGGCGTACATGGCGGCCACGTGTTGCAGGCCGGTCGTCGCCATCTTCAGTGGCGGGAGTTTCTCGTCAACAGGGTGGTCGGCCACGGCGGCGTTCCTCCGGTCGTTTACACGTCGGCTCTGACGTGGGTGTCAGGGAGGTGGAGCTAGTGGTGGTCGTGCGGGACCGGGACGGACCGTTCGGGGGAACGGGCGACCGCTCCGGGGCGTGCGCGCAGGGGCGCACACCCCGGAGTAGGCCACCGTGGACCCCGCTCGGGTCCACGGTTACCGGCCGGGAGCCGTCCCTCCCGGCCGGAGATCAAGTGGTGTTGTGTTGTGCGGTGTTCGGCGGCGTCCGGCTCAGCCCCGCGCGGCGGTCCGCGCCAGGCGCCGTGCCTCGTCCCGAGTGGAGCGGGCGACGGCGTCCTCGTCGACCGTGAGCAGCCTGCCGTCCTCGACGATCTGCCGTCCGTCCACGAACGACGCCGTGACCGGGGCGGGAGCGCCGAGGACCAGGGCGGCCACCGGGTCGGCGATCGAGGAGTGGGCGAGGGTGTCCATCCGCCACAGCACCAGGTCGGCGAGCTTGCCCGGCTCCAGGGAGCCGGTCTCGGCGGCCCGGCCGAGGACCTGTGCGCCGCCGTACGTGCCCAGGCGCAGCGCCCCGCGGGCGTTCAGCGCGGCCTCGCGGTGCGCGCCGAGGCGGTTGATCAGCAGGGCGTTGCGCAGTTCGGTGTGGAGTTCGCCGGACTCGTTGGAGGCGGTGCCGTCGACGCCGAGGCCGACCGGGACGCCGGCGGCGAGCAGGTCGGGGACGCGGGCGATGCCCGCGGCCAGGCGGGCGTTGGAGGACGGGCAGTGGGCGACGCCGGTGCCGGTGCGGGCGAAGGCGGCGATGTCGGAGTCGTTCATGTGGACGCAGTGCGCCATCCACACGTCCTCGCCGAGCCAGCCGGTGGACTCGAAGTAGTCGGTCGGGCCCATGCCGAACAGCTCGTGGCAGAACTTCTCCTCCTCGACGGTCTCCGAGCCGTGGGTGTGCAGCCGCACGCCGAGCCGGCGGGCCAGCTCGGCGCCCTGGCGCATCAGTTCGGTGGAGACGGAGAAGGGCGAGCAGGGTGCGACGGCGACCCGGGTCATCGCGTCGAAGGAGGGGTCGTGGTGCTCCCGGACGGTGGCCTCGGTGGCGGCGAGCGCGTCGTCCAGGCTCTCCACCGCGAAGTCGGGCGGCAGCCCGCCGTCGGACTCGCCGCGGTCCATGGAGCCGCGGGCGAGGGTGAAGCGGACGCCCAGGTCGCGGGCGGCGCGGACGATCGCGCCGGACAGGTCGCCGGCGCCGCGCGGGTGGATGTAGTGGTGGTCGGCGGCGGTGGTGACGCCGCCGCGGGCCATCATGGCCAGCGAGCCCTGGGCGGCCGCGTGGGCCATCGGCTCGTCGATGCGCGCCCAGGTCGGGTACAGCGCGACCAGCCAGTCGAACAGGTTGTGGTCGGTGGCCAGGCCGCGGGTGAGCCACTGGTAGAAGTGGTGGTGGGTGTTGACCAGTCCGGGGGTGGCCAGATGGCCGGTCGCGTCGATCCGGCGTACGACGTTCGCCAGGTCCTCGGGCGCCCCGCCCGCGCCGACGGACTCGATGCGGTTGCCGGCGAGCACGATGTGACCGGAGGCGTACTCGGTGCCGCCCGCGTCCACGGTGGCGATCGCACAGTTCTCGATGACGGTGCGTTCGGTTGCCGATGCTGCTGCCATGGCTGCCATGCTGCTTCCTTGCCTTTCGGTGGGGCCCGCGGGGCGGGGAGTCGAGTACCCACGGGGAGGGCACGGCAGGACCCTAGGAGGATTTGAGTGCCGGAACCGTGCCGCGGCTCCGGGTGCCGAGATGGTGGAAGAACAGGTTGAGGGCGACCGCGACGATCGCTCCGGCGCTGATGCCGGAGCCCAGCACGGTCTGGGCCCAGGCGGGGAACTCGGCGTAGAAGGTCGGCGCGGCGAGCGGGATGATGCCCGCGCCGAGCGCCACGGCGACCAGGATGATGTTGGAGCTGTCGTCGAGTCCGGCCTCGGACAGCGTACGGATGCCGCTGACCGCGATGGAGCCGAAGAGGACGATGCCCGCGCCGCCGAGCACCGGCATCGGCACCAGCGAGACGACCGCGCCGAGGACCGGGAAGGCGCCGAGGACCAGCAGGGTGGCGCCGGCGACGGCGACGACGTAGCGGCTGCGCACCCGGGTGAGGGAGACGACGCCGACGTTCTGCGCGAAGGCGGAGGTGGGGAAGCCGCCGAAGACGGGGCCGACCAGGGTGGCGAGGCCGTCGGTGCGCAGGCCGCGGGTGATGACCCTGGCGTCGGCGCGGCGGTCGCAGATCTCACCGAGGGCGAGCATGCCGGCGGACGATTCCGTCATCAGGACCAGCATGACGATGCACAGCGACAGGATGGCCGCGGGCTGGAACTCGGGGGCGCCGAAGGCGAAGGGCGTGGGCAGCGCGGCGACCGGCGCGGACCTCAGGGCGCCGAAGTCGGCCATGCCGAAGGGGATGGCGGCCAGCGTGCCGATCAACAGGCCGAAGAGCAGGGCCACTTGCTTGACGAAGCCCTTGCCGAAGCGCTGGATGACGAGGATGACCGCGAGGGTGAAGGCGGCGAGCGCGAGGTTGCGCATCGAGCCGAAGTCGGCGGCGGTCTTGTCGCCGCCCTGGGCCCAGCCGACCGGGACCGGCATCAGCGTGACGCCGATGAGGGTGATGACGACGCCCGTGACCAGCGGCGGGAAGAAGCGCAGCAGTCGGCCGAAGAACGGGCCGACGGCGAGGCAGAAGACGCCGGCGACCATCACCGCGCCGTAGACGGCGGGGAGTTGGCTGCCCTTCGCGTTGGTCTCGACGATGGCGAGGATGGGCGCGATGCCGGCCGAGGGCGGCGTTGACGAACGGCAGGCGGTTGCCGACGAAGCCCTTGACGCCGAGGGTCTGGAGCAGGGTGGCGACGCCCGCGATGAGCAGCGAGGCCGCGATCAGCCGGGTGCGGCCCTCGATGTCGAGTCCGCAGGCCTGCCCGATGATGAGCGGAGGAGTGACAACGCCCGCGTACATGGCGGCGATGTGCTGGAGTGCGGCGGGGACGAGCCGCGAGGGGTGGAGCTTCTCGTCCACCGGGTGCACGGACGTGACGGCGTCCTCGGTGTGCTCCGGTGACGGGGTGGAACTTGAGCCTTTCGCCGGCTCCGTTGCAGGCTGTGCCATGGTGTTCCCTCCGGTGTGACGCGCCACCGGCCCGAGCGGCCGGGCCGGTGGCGCGCGTCCCGCGTCAGAGGTTGGTCATGTCGACCGGGATGAGTTGCTCGGCGCCGTCGCGCAGGATGGTGGCCTCGATCAGGCCGTACGGGCGGTCGGCGGCGTAGTACACGGCGCCGTCCTTGGCCTCGTTGTCGATCCCGAAGGGCGACAGGTCCGAGCGGAAGTGGTGCTTGTTGGGCATCGAGAAGCGGATCTCGTCGACCTCGTCGCGGGAGTTGAGCACCCGCACGCCCATCTCGAAGAGGGTCTGCTGGAGCGAGTACGAGTAGGTCTCGGCGAACGCCTGGAGCGCGTGCTTGCGCACTCCGTGGTACGAGCGGTCCCAGTCCGGGGCGTGCGAGTCGACACCGTCCCAGTTGTGCCGCCACCAGGTGGAGACGGTGGTGGCGAGGATCCGGTCGTAGTCCTCCTTGAGGGTCGTGTACTTGTCCTTCAGGTAGCCGAAGAACTCGGAGTTGGTCGAGTTCAGGACGGTCAGGTCCTTGAAGCCGGAGAGCACCTGGATGCCGTGGCCGTCGTAGGTGATCTCGGCGACGCGGGTCTCCTGGCCGGTGCGGACGAAGGAGTGGGCGATCTCCTCCGCGCCGACGAAGCGGGCGCCGCCCTTCGACGTCTCGATCCGCTCCCAGCCGAACTCCTCGATGCGGATGCGGGCCCGGTGGATCGGCTCGTTGTTGTCCACGAAGTGACGGGCGAGCTTGACGCCGAGGTCCTCGGCGCTCTCGATGCCGTGCTCCTTGGCGAAGGCGAACACCGTGTTCTTGGTGGTGTCGGTCGGCAGGACGTTGGCGTTGGAACCGCTGCGGTGGACCTCCTCCATGTCGCCGGACAGGGCGACGGAGACGTTCAGGTCCTTGATGTGGTGCGTGTCGCCGTCACGCGTGATCTTGACGACGCGGTTCTCTGCCTTGCCGTACTGGTTCTGTCCCAGGACGAAACGGGTCATGATTCGGTCAGCTCCCTCGGTAAACGGAGTAGCCGAACGGGTTGAGCAGCAGCGGAACGTGGTAGTGCTCGCCGGGCACCACCGCGAAGGTGATGGTGACCTCGGGGAAGAACACGGGCCGGCCGTTCTCGCTGTCCCGGAGCGCGGGGGCGTCCTGCTGGGCCGCGGCTTGTTTCTTGGCGAAGTACGTCTCGGTGTCGAAGTCGAGCCGTACGTGGGTGGTGCCCTCCGGCAGGGCCGGGAGGTCCTTGCACCGGCCGTCGGCGTCGGTCGCGGAGCCGCCGAGTGCCTGCCAGTCCGCTTCGCGGCCCGCACGGGCGGCGAGGCGGACGGCGACGTCCCCGGCGGGGCGGCCGACGCTGGTGTCCAGGATGTGCGTGGACACGGAGGCGGTGGTGCTGGTGCTCATGGTCGGGCGTCCTGTTCGACGAGTCGGGTCAGGCGGATGCGGTTGATCTTCCCCAGTTCGGTGCGGACGATCTCCCGTTCCTGCTCGGGCGAGTTCCCGATCCGCTCCAGAGCCGCGTCGCGCATCTGCTCACCGGTCCGGCCGGTGGCGCAGATGAGGAAGACGTGGCCGAACTTGTCCTGGTAGGCCAGGTTCAGTTCGAGCATCTCCGCCTTGAGTTCCTCGGCGGCGCCGGCCATGCCCGCCTGTTCGCGGGACGAGGTCGCATCGCCCGGCTTGGGGCGGCCGATCGGCGGGTGTCCGGCCATCGCCTCGGCGAGGTCCTCGGCACTCAGCTCGGCCATGGCGGCGTCGCTGGCGGCGTACAGGTCCTCGGCGGTGGCGAAGGGGCGGGCGGCGAGCAGGTGCCGGGCCCACGCCGTGGCGGCGCACGCCTCGTGGAGTTCCGCGAGTGCCGCGGTCTCCTCGAGGGTGTTGAAGCGGGCCAGGCCCGACGCGGAAGTGGACGTCACGGGAGCCTCCGTGGCCTTGTGCTGAGCGGGCGTGCCGATAGCTAACGCCCTCGGAAACAAGCCGTCAACACTTTGTTGAAAATTCGGGGTCAGAAAAGCCGCCGCCCGGTGACCGGACGGCGGCTGGCGACGCGAAGGAACCGTGCAGGTCAGGTGCCCTTCTCGCGGTTGAGGTAGTTGTACACGGTGAAGCGGCTGACGCCGAGGGCGCTCGCGACGGTCTCCACGCCGTGCCGTACGGCGAAGGCGCCGCGCGCCTCCAGGGCCCGGACCACCTCCTGCTTGGTGCGGCGGTCCAGGTCGGCCAGGGGTCTGCCCTGCCGGCGCTCCATGGCGGCCAGGATGTGGTCGAGGGAGTCGGCGAGCTGGGGCAGGCGTACGGCGACGACGTCGGCACCCTCCCAGGAGAGCACGACGTCCTCGAGACCCGCCTCGTCCGGCGGCAGCATCTCGCCGCCCATGGCGTCGACCAGGGGCTTGACGGCCGCGATGAACGGCTCCTCGGCGGGGCCGGTCACCGCTCACCCTCTCCCTCGACGGCCGCTCCGACCACGTTGACCTGGAGCGAGATCCGGGTCGCACCTGCCTCCAGGGAACGGCGCAGCAGCGCGTCCACGGCGGTGAGCACCCGGTCGGCGCCGCCTTCGGCGGTGTTGCCGAAGGGGCCGACGTCGACCGCGTCCAGCTCGGCCGCCTCGACGACCTCCCGGGCCACCACCGCATGGGCGGGCGCCTCGTCGAGGTCGAAGGGCTCGGTCGTGAACTCCACTCTCAATCGCACGCGGTCAACCTAACGCGGGGTGACCGCTTTGCGCCGCCCCCTCTTGACAACAGCCGCACTCCCCGGGCAACCTTCCATCAAGCAGAAACGAACTTCCGTAATACGGAAATACACCCTCAAGCGGAAGGGAGCGCGGCACCCTATGGGATTCGCAGACCAGCGCTTCAACGTCAACCTGTCGATCCTCTTCACGGAACTCCCGCTCCTGGAGCGCCCCGCGGCCGCCGCCGCGGCCGGCTTCACCGCGGTCGAGCTGTGGTGGCCCTGGATCGACTCGCCCACCCCCGAGCAGTCCGAGCTGGACGCTCTGAAGTCGGCCATCGAGGACGCGGGCGTCCAGCTCACCGGGCTCAACTTCTACGCCGGGCAGCTGCCCGGACCCGACCGGGGCGCCCTGTCCATCCCCGGCGAGGAGTCGGAGCGCTTCCGCGCCAACATCGACGTGGCCGCCGACTTCGCCAGGTCACTGGGCTGCACGGCGCTCAACGCCCTGTACGGCAACCGCGTCGAGGGCGTGGACCCGGCCGAGCAGGACAGGCTTGCGCTGGAGAACCTGGTCCTCGCGGCCCGCGCGGCCGACCGGATCGGCGCGGTCCTGCTGGTCGAGGCGCTCAACAAGCCCGAGTCGCCGCGGTACCCGCTGGTGTCGGCGCCGGCCGCGATCGCGGTCGTGGACCGGGTCAACGAGGCCACCGGGCTCGGCAACGCCAAGTTCCTCATGGACCTCTACCACCTGTCCATGAACGGCGAGGACCTGCCGCAGGTGATCGACGCGTACGCCGCGAAGACCGGCCATGTGCAGATCGCCGACAACCCGGGCCGCGGCGCCCCCGGTACGGGCTCCCTCCCGCTGGAGGACCTGCTCGACCGCCTCGCGAAGGCCGGGTACGACGGCTGGGTCGGCCTGGAGTACAAGCCCGGCGACGACCCCAGCGCCCAGTCCTTCTCCTGGCTGCCGGCCGGGGCCCGCGCGGCCCGCTGAGCGCCACCCGCAGAACTCTTCAGAGATTTTCCAGAGAGGTACCCATCATGAGCACGCTCCCCAAGGTCGCCTGGATCGGTCTCGGCATCATGGGCTCGCCCATGTCCGAGAACCTGATCAAGGCGGGTTACCAGGTCACCGGCTTCACCCTGGAGCAGGAGAAGCTGGACCGCCTCGCCGCCGCCGGCGGCGGCGTGGCCGGTTCGATCGCCGAGGCCGTCCGCGACGCCGACGTCGTCGTGACCATGGTGCCCGCGTCGCCGCAGGTCGAGGCCATCGCCTACGGCCCCGACGGCATCCTGGAGAACGCGAAGTCCGGCGCACTGCTGGTCGACATGTCCTCGATCACCCCGCAGACCTCGGTGGACCTCGCGAAGGCCGCGAAGGACAAGGGCATCCGCGTCCTGGACGCCCCCGTCTCCGGTGGCGAGGCCGGTGCGATCGAGGCCGTGCTGTCCATCATGGTCGGCGGCGAGCAGGCCGACTTCGACGAGGCCAAGCCGCTCCTGGAGGCGCTCGGCAAGACCATCGTGCTGTGCGGTCCGCACGGCTCGGGCCAGACCGTGAAGGCCGCCAACCAGCTGATCGTCGCCGTCAACATCCAGGCGTGCGCCGAGGCCGTGGTCTTCCTGGAGAAGTCCGGCGTGGACCTGAAGGCCGCCCTGGACGTCCTCAACGGCGGCCTGGCCGGCTCGACCGTGCTGACGCGGAAGAAGGACAACTTCCTCGGCCGCGACTTCAAGCCGGGCTTCCGCATCGACCTGCACCACAAGGACATGGGCATCGTCACCGACGCCGCCCGCAACGTGGGCGCCGCGCTGCCGGTGGGCGCCGTGGTGGCCCAGCTGGTCGCCTCGCTGCGCGCCCAGGGCGACGGCGGCCTGGACCACTCGGCGCTGCTGCGCGCCGTGGAGCGCCTCTCCGGCGACCAGGTCTGACCGCCGCACCGGCCCCCTGAGACCTCCGGGCGGCGCGGTCGCTGACACCTGTCATGTCGCGCCCGAGCGGCGGCGCCGCCCGGAACCCACTTCAACAAACTGTTGACGTGCCACCGTCCCAAATCTAGGCTCCACGAAGCGGAAACAAGTTTCCACTAAATGTTTCCGCTGAACCCTCGTCTGCAAGGCCACGGAAGGTCCACGATGTCGCAGCGCGTGCTCACCACCGAGTCCGGCGCCCCGGTCGCCGACAACCAGAACTCCGCTTCCGCCGGCATCGGCGGCCCCCTCCTGATCCAGGACCAGCACCTCATCGAGAAGCTCGCCCGGTTCAACCGCGAGCGCATCCCGGAGCGCGTGGTGCACGCCCGCGGCTCCGGCGCCTACGGCCACTTCGAGGTCACCGACGACGTCAGCGGCTTCACCCACGCCGACTTCCTGAACACGGTCGGCAAGCGCACCGAGGTCTTCCTGCGCTTCTCCACGGTGGCCGACTCGCTCGGCGGCGCGGACGCGGTCCGCGACCCGCGGGGCTTCGCGCTGAAGTTCTACACCGAGGAGGGCAACTACGACCTCGTCGGCAACAACACCCCGGTGTTCTTCATCAAGGACCCCATCAAGTTCCCGGACTTCATCCACTCGCAGAAGCGCGACCCGTTCACGGGCCGTCAGGAGCCGGACAACGTCTTCGACTTCTGGGCGCACTCCCCCGAGGCGACGCACCAGATCACCTGGCTGATGGGCGACCGCGGTATCCCGGCCTCGTACCGCCACATGGACGGCTTCGGCTCGCACACCTACCAGTGGACGAACGCCAGGGGCGAGTCCTTCTTCGTCAAGTACCACTTCAAGACGGACCAGGGCATCCGCTGCCTGACCGCCGACGAGGCCGCGAAGCTCGCGGGCGAGGACCCGACCTCGCACCAGACGGACCTGGTGCAGGCGATCGAGCGGGGCGTGTACCCGTCCTGGACGCTGCACGTGCAGCTGATGCCGGTGGCCGAGGCGGCGAACTACCGCTTCAACCCGTTCGACGTGACCAAGGTGTGGCCGCACGCCGACTACCCGCTCAAGCGGGTCGGCCGGCTGGTGCTCGACCGCAACCCGGACAACGTCTTCGCGGAGGTCGAGCAGGCCGCGTTCTCCCCGAACAACTTCGTCCCCGGCATCGGTCCCTCCCCCGACAAGATGCTCCAGGGCCGCCTGTTCGCCTACGCGGACGCGCACCGCTACCGCCTGGGCGTCAACCACACCCAGCTCGCGGTGAACGCCCCGAAGGCCGTGCCCGGCGGCGCCGCCAACTACGGCCGCGACGGCCTGATGGCGGCCAACCCGCAGGGCCGGTACGCCAAGAACTACGAGCCGAACTCCTACGACGGCCCGGCCGAGACCGGCACGCCGCTGGCGGCTCCGCTCGCGGTGTCCGGCCACACCGGCACCCACGAGGCGCCGCTGCACACCAAGGACGACCACTTCGTGCAGGCCGGTGCGCTGTACCGGCTGATGAGCGAGGACGAGAAGCAGCGCCTGGTCGCGAACCTGGCCGGCGGTCTGTCCCAGGTCTCGCGCAACGACGTCGTCGAGAAGAACCTCGCACACTTCCACGCGGCCGACCCCGAGTACGGCAAGCGCGTGGAGGAGGCGGTCCGCGCCCTGCGCGAGGACTGACCACCGGCTCGCGCACGGCACCCGGCGGGGAGGCCGGGACCGTGTGCGCGGCCCGCGCAGGCACCGAAGCGACCCGGATGAGGGGTGACCGCCAGGTGCCGGCGCGGGCAGGGCGAGGACCGCGGCGGCCAGCGAGCCAGTGCGGTGGTGAAGGGCAAGGACGTTCCTCCTACGACCTGAGGGGAGGAACCGTTCCGGCCCGTCGCACCGCCGCGGTCCCAGCCACCCGCCTCTCCTGATCCAGAGGCCCCACACACTCCGTCCGGCGGCGCGAACGACCTGTCGCGCCCAGCCTCGCGCCGCCGGACGGGCACCACGTGAAGACGCCTCGCACCGAGAACCTTCACCGGCCGGGCAGCGCCGGATGCGGACGGTCCCGCATCCGGCGCTGCCCGGCGTTCTACCGGGTGCGGATTCTCCTCCCGCGCAGCAGCCTGGAGGCATGGCAACCGCGCACCCGCCCGAGCATCCGCACATCGTCGTCCACTCCCCCGCCCTCGACGGCTCCCGCCGGGTCACCTCGGGCGAGGAGACCCTGGGCATCGCCTCGCACGTCGACGACGTGGCCGAGCTGCTGCGGCTGGCCGACCTGTACGTGACCGACGTCGAATCGAGCGACCTGGTCGAGTGGCAGGGCGGCGGCCCGGAGGACTGGCCGGGGCTGCACGAGCACCACGAGCACCACGAGCACCGCGGTGAGTGAAGGCGCGTAGGAGCCACCCGCAGCGGGCACAACCCCGGCACAACACGGGGCGCACGGGGGTGGTGTCGTGGACGGTGGCACGGAGATCGGGTGGGAGCCGCACGAGGTCGCGCTGCTGGGCGGCGGACCGCGGGCCGCCGTCACGGTGGCGTTGGTCGCCCTGCACCTGCTGGGTGCCGTGGAGACCGGCCCGGGCAGGACGCTGTGCGCGACGGGCCCGGAGCCGGAGGGACTGGGGCCGTTCGAGGGAACCGTCCTGGACTGTCTGCGCGAGCCGCTCACCGCCCGCGAGCTGGTCCGGCACGCCGACGTGCGCCTGGCCCTGGCCCTGACGCGCATCCCGCTCGCCGAGGACGGACTGCTGACCCACCCCTGGCTCAGGCCCACCCGGGGCGCCCGCCGGCGCGTGGCGTTCTGGCGGGAGCGGCATCCGCTGCCGGCGGTCAGGCACGGGCTGACGGACGAGGACACGCTGCTCGCGGTCGCCCTGCACGGTGATGCCGCCCTGCGCCTGCTCCTGCCCCGCTTCGCGCTGCGGACCGGACTGATGCATCCGGGCGCACCGGCCGACGGGGTGCGCTTCTCGCTGGGCCGGGGCAGGTTCCTGAGGTGGCGCGACGAGTACGAGGACTCGGTCTCGGGCGACTGGGGCGGCACGGGCCACGGGGACCACTCGGGCGGCTGCGGTTCGGGGGGCGGCGGCGGCTCGGACTGAGCGAACGCACATGGGGTCCGCACACATGTGGGGCTCGCACACGTGGGGTCCGTACACGTGGGGTCCCTCCAAGTGAGGCGCGTACACAGGTGAGAGCGGCCCGTCCCCCCGAGGAGAGGGACGGGCCGCTCTCGGCCCTTGACGCCGGGTCCGTCAGACCTTCAGCGTCCTGACCGCGGTCGGGGCGTGCCCCGGCTCCGTGGCCAGCTCCTCGAACTCCACCACGTTGGAGATGTCGTTGGTGCCCGACATGGAGATGTTGGTGACGCGCTCCAGGATCGCCTCGACGACGACCGGCACCCGGTGCTCGGCGGCCAGCTTCTTGGCCTGCTCCAGGGCCGCGCCCAGCTCGTTCGGGTCGGTCACCCGGATCGCCTTGCAGCCCAGGCCCTCGGCGACCTTGACGTGGTCGACGCCGTAGACGCCCAGCTCGGGCGAGTTGATGTTCTCGAACTCCAGGTTGACCTGGAAGTCGATGTCGAACGCCCGCTGCGCCTGGCGGATCAGGCCCAGGTAGGAGTTGTTCACCAGGACGTGCACGTACGGGATCCGGTGCTGCGCGCCGACGGCCAGCTCCTCCAGCATGAACTGGAAGTCGTAGTCGCCGGAGAGCGCCACGACCTGGGCGTCCGGGTCGGCCTTGGCGACGCCGAGGGCGGCCGGGACGGTCCAGCCGAGCGGGCCGGCCTGGCCGCAGTTGATCCAGTGCCGCGGCCGGTAGACGTGCAGCATCTGGGCGCCGGCGATCTGGGAGAGGCCGATGGTGGAGACGTACCGGGTCTCCGGTCCGAAGGCCTTGTTCATCTCCTCGTAGACGCGCTGCGGCTTGATCGGGATGTCGTCGAAGTGCGTACGGCGCTGGAGGGTGGCCTTGCGCTCCTGCGCGGAGGCGGCCCACGCGGAGCGGTCGGGCAGCCTGCCGGCCGCCTTCAGCTCGCGCGCGACCTCGACGAACAGCTTCAGGGCCGCCTTGGCGTCGGAGGCGATGCCGTAGTCCGGGGCGAAGATCTTGCCGATCTGGGTCGGCTCGACGTCGACGTGGACGAACTTCCGCCCGGCGGTGTAGACGTCCAGCTTGCCGGTGTGGCGGTTGGCCCAGCGGTTGCCGATGCCGAGGACGAAGTCGGACTCCAGGAAGGTCGCGTTGCCGTAGCGGTGCGAGGTCTGCAGGCCGACCATGCCGGCGTTCAGCTCGTGGTCGTCGGGCAGCAGGCCCCAGCCCATCAGGGTCGGCACGACCGGGGTGCCGGTCAGCTCGGCGAACTCCACGAGCAGGTCGGCCGCGTCGGCGTTGATGACACCGCCGCCGGCCACGATCAGCGGCCGCTCGGCGGCGTTGAGCAGGCCGATCGCCTTCTCGATCTGGGCGCGGGTGGCGGCGGGCCGGTAGACCGGAAGCGGCTCGTAGGTCTCCGGGTCGAACTCGATCTCGGTCGTCTGGACGTCGATCGGCAGGTCGATCAGGACCGGTCCGGGCCGGCCGGAGCGCATCAGGTGGAACGCCTGCTGGAAGACCCCGGGGACCTGCGCGGCCTCCAGGACGGTGACCGCCATCTTCGTCACCGGCTTGGCGATGGAGGCGATGTCGACGGCCTGGAAGTCCTCCTTGTGGATCACGGCGGTCGGTGCCTGGCCGGTGATGCACAGGATCGGGATCGAGTCGCCGATCGCCGAGTAGAGACCGGTGATCATGTCGGTGCCGGCCGGGCCCGAGGTGCCGATGCAGACGCCGATGTTGCCGGGGTGGGTGCGGGTGTAGCCCTCGGCCATGTGCGAGGCGCCCTCGACGTGACGGGCGAGGGTGTGCTGCACACCGCCGGACGCCTTGAGCGCCGCGTAGAAGGGGTTGATCGCCGCACCGGGCACACCGAACGCGTCGGTGACGCCCTCGCGCTTGAGGATCTCAACTGCCGCTCGGGCAGCGGTCATACGAGCCATCGAGTACTCCTGATCCGGCTGTCGGATTCGCACTCCCGTCGCGCCCCGCGGTGAGCTTCTTCCGTAGCAACTTCCGTATAGCGAAATTTGTTTTCTACGATCTGGAAGTAATGTAAGTGGGCAGCCGGGGGCCGTCAAGAGAGGACGATGGGGGTCATGTCCGAGACCATCTCGGTGTGCTGCACCGCCTGCGGGCGCCGGCACCGCTACACGGCACCGTCGTACCCCTGCGTGTGCGGGGCGCCCGTCGCCCCGGAGCTGGACCCGCGAGGGGCCGCGACCGCGGTCACCCACCGGGCCTGGGACGAGGAGTGGACCGGGGTGCGCTGTGCGGCCTGCGGGGCCGAGAGCCGGTGGCCGCGCCCGGAGCTGGGCTGCCCCTGCGGGACGGTGCTGTGCGTGCCGGTGGACCCCGCGGCCGCGGGCCGGTCCGGGCGCACTCCGGGGTCACGGGTCCCGGCGCACCGGGCCGTGCCGATCCGCACCGCCCGCGACGCGGTCACGGCCGCCGTGCTGTATCTGCGCGGCCTCGGGCACCGGGACGTGCGCCGCGCGGACCAGCGCCCGCTGCCCGGCATCGGGCTGGCCGCGCCCGGCCTCGTCGTCCAGGTGGATCCGACGGTGGGCCCGGCCTCGGTGCGGGACGTGGAGTGCCTGTGGCTGACGGCCATGGCGGAGTCGGCGCGGGGGGTGTACTTCTCGCTCGCCGGTTACGCCGAGGACGCCCGGGTCCGCGGCGACCTGCTGGACGTCGCGCTGTTCGTGCTCGACCCGTCGGGCGTGCCGCGCCCGGCGAACGCGCCGGCCGTGGCGCTGGACGCCACGGCCGGCTGGGACTGACGCGGCGACTACCGCGCCGCGAACCCGAAGGTGGTGCCGGAGGCGGGGAGACCGCCCTGTCCCGGCTGGTAGGCGGTGACCGCGGTGTTGGTCTCGCCGAGGGTCACGTTGGACATCGGCAGGGCGTACAGCGCGCCGGTGCTGGTCGGACCGTAGGGCATGCCCACGTACAGGTGGGTGCCGGTGAAGTGGATGCTGGAGCCGAGGCGCTGGTTGGCTCCCGGGGTCCCGGGGATGCCGTCGCCGTCGCCGGACTCGATCCACTTGTCGTTGGCGCCGGGCGAACCGAGCAGCGAGAAGACGTGCACCGCCCCGGCACTGGCCGTCGAGCCGAGTGCCTCGTCCGGGATGCCGACGGCCAGCTTCATCGTCGCCGTGGTGCTCACCGCACGCGGCGCGGTGTTGACGGCGGTGAGGGTGGACCCGAAGTGGTCGCCCGCCTCCGAGGCGCCGGAGATGTCGTCCTCGTTGGTGCCGGAGTAGAAGCCGTTGAGCTGCTTGTAGGTGCCGTCGGCGGCGATCCTGAAGGTGTAGACGCTGCCCGTCTCCGCCTTGTTCGCACCGTTGATGCTCAGCATCTCGCCCGGTGAACCGACCGCGAGGATCGACTCGTCGGCGCGCGCCGCACCGGACGGACGGTACGGGGCGAGGGCCAGGGCCGCGCCGAAGCGGTCGCCGGCCTCGGCACCGCCGGAGACGGTGTCCAGGTCCTGGTCGAGACCGAACAGCGGGGTGGGCCGCTTCTCGCTGTTCAGCGTGTGCGAGAAGACCGCGAGGTTGCCGGCGGCGGCGTCGGCGCCGATGGCCTCGTCGGGTGCCCCGATGACGAGGTGGTTGGCGTCGGCGGCGAGCACCGCGCCGAAACCGTCGTTCGCCTCGACGGCGCCGGGCACGTCCAGCCGGTCCTGGTGGATGCCCGCGTTGGTGCCGCCCCGGACGTAGTAGACCTGGCCCGCCTTGGCGACGGAACCGAGACTCTCGCCCGGCACGCCGATGGCGAGGAACGGCTCACCGGCGGCGGTGGTACCGGCCGCGAGGGCCTGCCCCATCAGGTCGCCGGTCTCCGACGCGGAGGCGCCGATGGTCCCGTTTCCGGCCCCCTGCTCGAAGTGGGTGGCCTTGGTCGCCGAGGTGCCGAGACCGCCCCGGCCACCGTGCAGGACGTCGACCATGCCCGCGTCGACGGCCTCGCCGAGGTTCTCGCGCGGGGTGCCGACCGCGAGGTCGCTGCACCCGTCCTCGTCGTAGTCGACGACGGCCAGCGTCGTGCCGAACTGGTCGTTGCCCTCGGAGCCGCCCGGGACCCAGTCGAGGTCCTGGGTGATCTCGGCGGTGCCCTTGCCCCCGCCGTAGACGACCCTGACCAGGCCCGCCTTGGCGTGTGTGTCGACGTCGGCCATCGGGTCGGCGACGGCGACGTCCTCGACGCCGTCGCAGTTGAAGTCGGTGATCCGGTTGGCGCCGGTCTTGGACGCCACCCAGGAGCCGAGGTCGTCGACGCGGGCGACGATGCCGCCGGTGCGCGTCTCGGCGGCGTCGATGCCGTAGCAACCGCCCTGGTAGGAGCGGCTGCTCAGGGCGGCGAGCTGCTGGGTGCCGTTCACAGTGCGCACCAGCGGGCCGCCGGTGTCGCCCATGCACGCGGCCGCGCCGTCCTTGCCGGTCACCGTCGCGGTGGTGGCGTCCGGCGCGTCCACCGAGAAGACGCCGGTGTGCAGGTTCAGCGGCGCCCACTCGGACGCGCTGCGGCCGTACCCGGCGAGCGTCAGCTCCTCGGCGGCGGTGGGGGCGGCGGTGGCCAGGGCGAGCGGGGTGACATTGGTGACCGGGCGGTTCAGCCGGGCCAGGACCACGTCACGGTCGGTGCGCGGCACCAGCTCCACGACCTTGCGGACGGCGCCCCCCGAACCGGTGAGGTCGGCCCGGCCGATGGTCGCGGTGGTGGCCAGGGCGGGCTTGCCCGGGGGCACGGCGAGGCTCTCGGCGGGGTTGTCGGCGAAGCAACTGGCGGCGGTCAGCAGCCACTCGGTGTCGACCAGGACGCCGGAGCAGCCGCGGTCGTGGTCGCCGATCACCAGCTGCGCGGTGTAGGCGTGCGTGGTGTCGGAGTCGGCGGCGGCGGGGCCGGTGACGGCGACGGCCGGTGACGCCGTCATGAGCGCGGAGCCCGCGGTCAGGGAGATCGCGAGTGTGGCGAAGCGTATGGATCGGGGGTGGCCCCCGGGTCTTGTGCGGTGCACGAACAGCCTCTCAAGAGGGGACCACCGGACATGTACAAGGTGTGAACGACGACCGGCGTCCCGTTTCGAGCCGAGACCTCATGAGCGTGGGCGCTCATGAGGTCTCGGCGATTACGCGGGTTTCATGGAGAAGAGTGTTCCGGCTGCCTAGAAGATGGAGTTCCAGCCGTCGGAGATCGCGCCCCCGATGTCCCCTGCCACGTCGCCGACCGTGTCCCACGACGTCGTGCCGAAGGTGATCGCCGATCCCACGAGTTCGTGGCCGATCCGCGAGGCGGTCACGGCCCCGCTCTTGAGGCCCTGGGACGCGTCCTCGAGGATCTGGGACACTCCCTTGATGTCGATCTTCCTCAGGTACGGGATCTGCTTGGCGAACTTGAGGCCGCCGCACATGGCGCCGACGGCGAGTCCGCCGACCGACTGGAGGAACGCCTCCGGGCCGTCGGTGAATCCGGTGATGACCGCCGAGCCGATGCCCGTGACCCAGGAGATGGTTCCGGCCACGCCGGCGATCGCCTCACCGGCGGGCGGCGGAATGAGGAGGGAGAACGCGGCCACGGTTCCGGAGACACCGCTGATGACGTTGAGGACCTGGGCGGTCTTCTGCCAGCCCGAAGCGCCGTCGTCCGAACCGTCACCGCGGGCCGAGTTGACGACGTCGTTGTCGGCGTTGTCGGCCGGGTCGACGCCGCTCTCCTTGCGCGCCTTCGCGCGCTCGGCGGCGGCGCGTGCGGCGGCGGCGTCCTCCTGCCTCTTCTTCTCCGTGTAGATCTGGCGGGCCTCGGAGGCCGCCTTGGCGGCAGCCTGCTTGTCCTGCTCGGCCTCGAGGGCGGACTGGGCGGCGGCGTTGGCCGACGCCTGAGCCTGGGCGGAGTACTGTGCCGCGGCGGAGGCGGAGGCCGTCGCCTGGTTCGCGGAATAGTTCGCCTGCCGTGCCATGCGGCGTGCGGAAACGGCCGCGTTCTTCGCCTTGTTGGCCGACGCCTGCGCGTCTCGCGCGGACTGTTCGGCGTCGTCCGCGTGCGTGTCGGCCTCGGTGGCGTAGGTGTTGGCCTTGTCGGCCGAAGCCTTCGCCTTGTTCGCCCACATTTCTGCGTCGTCGGCGGCGTTGCGCGCCTCGGCCGCGGCCTTGGATGCCTCGTAGGCGTCCTTCTGCGCGTCCTGGGCGATCTTCGCGGCCCGGGCGATGGTCGAGCGGATGGCCGCGATGTGCGCGGCGTTGTCGTAGTCGAGCTGGGCGGCGCTGTGCTGCACCGTGGTGATGAAGTCGCGGCGCATCCACGAGGTTCCCTCGAGGGCCACCTGGGCTGCCGCGGCGGTGTAGGGACCCGCGGTGTTGAGGATGGTGAGGATGGTGGCCCGGTCGTCCAGGGCGGCCTTGTCGGGGAGGGCCCTGAAGAACGCGTGCAGTGCCGAGGGGGAGCCGTCGTCCAGGGCTGCCTGCGCCGCGTCCTTGACGGCCTTGCCGGGGTTGTCGCCCAGGATCCGGAGGATGTCGACCCGCCTGTCCAGGGCGGCGGCTTCGTGGATCCCGGTGGTCAGGAAGTTCCGTACGGACTGCGGGTCGCTGTTCTCGATCGCGTCCGCGGCGGCGTTGGCGACGGCCTCGGTGGAGACGTTTGCCACGGCGAGGGCCGTTTCGCTGTCGTCCTGGCGCTGAGCGATCTGCCGGTCGGTGGAGACCCAGGTGAGGACGTCCTCGTCCTCTCCCGCCAGGGCGTACTCGGCGGCGGCCCGGGACCAGGTGCCGATGGTGGTGGAGATCAGGTTCACCGCGGCCTTGCGGCCGTTGGCCAGGGCCGAAGCGGTGTCCCCGGAGGCGTACGCCGCCTCGGCCCGGCTGATGAAGTCCTTGGTCTGGGCGTCCAGCCGGTCGGCCTCCGTCGCTGCGTTGCGGGCCGCTTCCCGGTCCTCGGCCTCGGCGGCCGCCATCTCCCGGGCCTCGGCCAGGGACTGCTCCGTGTCGTGCGCCAGCTTCTCGGCCTCCGCCTCGCGCGCGGCCGCCTCGACGGCCCTGGCGTCGTCGACCGCCTTCGCCGCCAACTCGGCGGCCGCGACCGAATCAGCGGCCCAGGCCTTCGCCTTGTTGGCGTAGTCGTCCGCCTCGCCGGCGGCATCCGCGGCCGCGTCCGCCGCATCGGCCGCCTTCTCGGCGTGGGCGGCGGCCGAGTCGGCCGCCTTCCGGGCGGCGGCCGCCGCGCTCGCCGCCGTGTTCGCCAACGACTGGGCCCGGTTCGCGGCCTTGGTGGCACGCGCCGCCTGGGCGTCGGCCTCGGCGGCGGCCGCCCTGGCCACGGCGGCTTCCGACTGGGCCGCGCCCGAGGCCTGGGCCGCCACCGCGGCCTGCTGGGCCGCCGCCGCGGAGTCCCGTGCCGTGGCGGCAGCCGAGATGCCGGCCGCAGCCGCCGCCTGAGTGGCGGTCTGCGCGGCGGCCAGGGCCTGCGCCGCCTTACGGGCCTTGGCGGCCGCGTTGCGCGCTCCTTCGGCGGCCAGCCGGGCGGCCTTCGTCTTGGAGGCGTCCCGCGCCGCGGCGACGGCTGCCGAGTAGGCGAGGGAGGCGGCCCGTCCGGCCGTGGCCGCCGCCTGGGCGGCTGCGGTGGCGGCGAACGCGGACCGACGAGCGGCGTTGTGCGCCGCCGAGGAGGCCTGAACGGCGGTGCGAGCGGCGGAGGCCGCGCCCTTGGCCGCGTTGGCGGCCTTGCGCGCCGCGGCGGCCGACTTGGCGACGTCCTCACGGGCCGCTTCCGCCTCGGCGGCGGCTGTCAGCGCCGCTTCCTTCGCCTTGGCCGCCGCCTCCTTGGCCTTGTCCGAGGCGGCGACCGCGCGGTCGGACGTGATCTGCGCCCGCTTGCCCTCGCGTTCGACGATCGCCACCAGTTGGTCGACGGTGGCGGTCTCCTCGTCCCGGGCCCGCGCGATGTACTGGCCGATGGCAAGGAACCAGTGGATCGCCGAGGGGGTGCCCTCGTCCAGGGCGCGCTGGGCGTACTTCGCCACCTCCGGGGAGGCGTTGGCGAGGATGGTGAACACCTCGACCCGCTCGTCGGTGTTCCGCGCGGTGAACTGCGTGTCGAGCAGAAAGACCGAGAGGGCGTCGCTGGTTCCGTCGCTGAGCGCCGTCTGAGCGGCGTTCTTGAGCCCTCTTCCGGCGCTGTTCTGGATACTCAGCGTGTTGAAGCGCAGGTCCTGGAGCTCGGCGGTCTTGAACCCGCCGTCCAGAAAGGCGGCGACGGCCTCCTCGCCGGCCTCCAGTGCCGCCGCGGAGGCCGTGGCCATGCCCCGGCCGGAGAGGGCCATGGCGCCGAGAACGGTCCGGCGATTGTCCTCGGCGGTCGCCTTCGCCAGACCCTCGGCCAGGAAGCCGTCGATGTCCGTCGCGGAACCGGCGAGGGCCCGGGCTCCCGTCAACTTGACCGTGGGGCCGCCGACCTTCCAGGCGGTGACGGCCTTGGCGCGAGCGGTGTCGGGCAGTTCGGGAAGCTTCGGCAGGTCACCCACGGACGAGGCGCCGACGGCGGCGAGAGCGCGGGACGGGGCGGCGAGAGGGATCGAGGTCGCCGCGGTGGCGGCGCCGAGCACGGTGAGGACGCGACGTCTGCTCCAGTAAGTGGTGTCCATGAAATCCCCTCGATTTGGAGCCCGGTCCACGACGCGGGGCGGCGGGCGACCGCTGGGCGTGCCGACTGGGCATGTTTCTGTCCGGACCGGTGCGCTCAGAAAGGAAGCGACGCGCACGTATGAATGACATCCGGAAGAAACGTAGAAGAGCAGGCGTGTAGTTGACCAGAAGTTGATCGGGTTCGATCCGTGACAAGGATCACGATTGAACAGCTGGCCGAGTTTGCATTCAACAATGCAAACCGGAATCATTCCTTCGCATATCTCGTTTTGCAGGAACCGGCTTCGAACGACGCGTTTCAGCCCCGGCGCGTCCGGTCGACGACACATACGGGAGCTTGACCACGTACGTTCTGTGAGGGCATATGAGGCTTTATCCACGACGGGGATCAACAACGCGTCAGCGAACAAAAGGGGCGACATCACACCAAGTGACTCCCACCCCCGCCCGTCGAGCCCGTGGCTGAATTTTGACTACCGGCTGCGGTGGACAAAGCTCAAATGGTGGGCTTCAATGGGCCCGCCAATGGATCTTCGTATGGATAGCCAGCTAAATGGGCTGCTGGGGGAGTGGTGATGAGCACAACCAGTGTGAACGGGTCGCGTTCGAAGCGGAGAGTGCTCTTGCGGCGAGCCCTGCCCGTCTGCGTGGCGGCCGGAGTTGCCTCAATCGTGGTCTTCGGCTCGGGTAGCTCGCCGGACGCGGCGGCTCGAACCGCCGTGCCGGCCGCCGACGAGGCCCCGGGTTACGCGGTCGAGGACTTCAATTACCCGCAGGCCGACCAGATCTTCGCGGAGAAGGGTATCCGGCTCAAGCGGGGCGACGGCCACATCGTGCTGGCCGACTGCAAGAGCGGAACCAATCAGCTCGAAGTCTGGTCCTACGAGTCGGTCGAAGCGATCTGCTTCAACGTCTCCGGAAAATCCGGGTGGCTGACACTGGAAATCCCCTCCGTTTTCGGCATCCGGGGCAACGACTTCAACACTCAGGTCGACATGACCACCGAGGGCGAAGAGAAGAGCTTCGACGTCGAGAAGAACCTCTGGACGGCTGTCGGGCAAACCGCGGACGAAGAGGGACGCGATTTCGCGCTGCTCGAGATCAGGACGTCCAAGTAGAGACCTGCAATCAGCATCGTCGGCCCCTCCCCCGGCCGGTGCGCCTCGCCGCACCGGCCGGCGTGTTGCGGGCAACCCCTTATTCCGACCCCGGATGGGAATTCAGGGTCCTCTTCGCCGCGGCCGATACCGGTGCCGAAAGCGATGGATCAAGCTGATTCCGAAACAGTCGGTGGCCTTTTCCGTCAGGGGCGCGTTCCGTACCGCTCCCGCAACTCCACCTTGCGCACCTTCCCCGAGACGGTCATCGGGAAGGAGTCGAGGAGCTGGAGGCGGCTGGGCACCTTGTAGTGGGCGAGCTGCCCGGCGCAGTAGGCGCGCAGTTCCTCCAGGGTGAGCGGGTCGGCGGCGTCGCGCACGACGACGCAGGCCAGGACCTCCTCGCCGTAGCGTTCGTGCGGGACGCCGACGACCTGGACGTCCGCGATCTTCGGGTGGGCGTACAGGAACTCCTCGACCTCGCGCGGGTAGATGTTCTCGCCGCCCCGGATGATCATGTCCTTGATGCGGCCGACGATCTCGACGTATCCGTCCTCGCGCATCACCGCGAGGTCCCCGGTGTGCATCCAGCGGCCCGGGTCGATGGCCTCGGCGGTCTTCCCGGGCTCCTCCCAGTAGCCGAGCATCACGCTGTAGCCGCGGGTGCGCAGTTCGCCCGCCTCGCCGCGCGGCAGGGTCACGCCGGTGACCGGGTCGACGACCTTGACCTCGATGTGCGGCAGGACGCGGCCGACGGTGCCGGTGCGGTGTTCGAGGTCGTCGTCCATGCGGGTCTGCAGGGAGACCGGGGAGGTCTCGGTCATGCCGTAGCAGATGGAGACCTGCTCCATGTGCATCTCGGCGACCACCCGCTTCATCACCTCCACCGGGCAGGGCGAGCCCGCCATGATGCCGGTGCGCAGGGAGGTGAGGTCGTAGGAGGCGAAGTCCGGCAGGTTCAGCTCCGCGATGAACATGGTCGGGACGCCGTACAGGGACGTGCACCGCTCCCGCTGCACCGCCTCCAGCGTGGCCGCCGGCTCGGAGGACGGGGCGGGGATGACGATGCAGGCGCCGTGGGAGGTGGCACCCAGATTCCCCATCACCATGCCAAAGCAGTGATAAAAGGGCACCGGCAGACAGACCCGGTCCTGCTCCGTGTAGCCGACCGTGCGGCCCACCCAGTAGCCGTTGTTGAGGATGTTGTGGTGGGAGAGGGTGGCGCCCTTGGGGAAGCCGGTGGTGCCGGAGGTGTACTGGATGTTGACCGGGTCGTCGCAGCTCAGTTCGGCGGCCAGGGCGTCGACCCGGTCCTGCTCCACCGCGGCGGCGCCCGCGGTGAGCGCGTCCCAGGACGGGTCGCCGATGTAGACGGTCTCGCGCAGCGCGGGGCAGCGGCCGCGGACCTGCTCCACGATCGCCCGGTAGTCGCTGCTCTTGTGGGCGAGGGAGGCGACCAGCAGGCTGATGCCGGACTGCTGGAGGACGTACTCCAACTCGTGAGCCCGGTACGCCGGGTTGACGTTCACCATGATGACGCCGATGCGGGCGGTGGCGTACTGGACGAGGACCCACTCGGGGCAGTTGACCGCCCAGATGCCGACCCGGTCGCCCCTGGTGACGCCCTTCGCGAGCAGCCCCCGGGCCAGCTCGTCGACGGCGGCGCCGAACTCGGCGTAGGTCCAGCGCCGTCCGGACGGGACATCGACGAGGGCCTCGCGGTCCGGGTGGGCGGCGATCGCGCGGCCGAGGTTGGCGCCGACGGTGTCGCCGAGCAGCGGGGTGGTGCTGGTGCCGTGCGCGTACGACGGCTGGGGCGCGGGTGCGGTCACCGGAAGTCCTCCTCGCGGTACTCGTTCACGGAACCGGCCGCCGTGGCCTCCCGCAGTTCGATGCGGCGGATCTTGCCCGAGACGGTCTTGGGCAGCTCGCCGAACTCCAGGCGGCGCACCCGCTTGTAGGGGGCGAGCGTGTCGCGGGAGTGCTCGAAGAGCACCTTCGCGGTGTCCGGTCCGGGCTCCCAGCCCGCCGCGAGCACGATGTACGCCTTCGGCACCGCGAGGCGCAGTGCGTCCGGGGCGGGCACGACCGCGGCCTCGGCGACCGCCTCGTGCTCCAGCAGCGCGCTCTCCAGCTCGAAGGGGCTGATCTTGTAGTCGGAGGCCTTGAACACGTCGTCGGCCCGGCCCACGTAGGTGAGGTAGCCGTCCTCGTCGCGGGCGCCGATGTCGCCGGTGCGGTAGTAGCCGCCGGCCATCGCCTCGGCGGTGCGGTCGGGGTCGCCGTGGTAGCCGGTCATCAGGCCCACGGGGTGGTCGGACAGGTCCAGGGCGATCTCGCCCTCGGCGGCGCCGGGCGCGCCGGTCACCGGATCGAGCAGCTCGACGCGGTAGCCGGGGCTGGGGCGGCCCATCGAGCCGGTCTTCAGCACCTGGCCGGGGCTGTTGGAGACCTGGACGGCGGTCTCGGTCTGGCCGAAGCCGTCCCGGATGGTCCTCCCCCACAGGCGGCGGACCTGTTCGATCACCTCGGGGTTGAGCGGCTCACCGGCGGCGACGACCTCGCGCGGCGGGGTGGCGAGCCGGGTGAGGTCGGCCTGGATGAGCATGCGCCACACGGTGGGCGGGGCGCAGAAGGTGGTCACCCCGGCCCGGTCCATCTCGGCCATCAGGCGGGTCGCGTCGAACCGCGTGTAGTTGTACAGGAAGACGGTGGCCTCGGCGTTCCACGGCGCGAACAGGTTCGACCAGGCGTGCTTGGCCCAGCCGGGCGAGGAGATGTTGAGGTGCACGTCGCCGGGCTTGAGCCCGATCCAGTACATGGTCGCCAGGTGGCCGACGGGGTACGACACGTGGGTGTGCTCGACCAGTTTGGGGCGGGCGGTGGTGCCGGAGGTGAAGTACAGCATCAGCGGGTCGTCGGCGGCGGTCGGGCCGTCCGGGGTGAAGGTGTCGGAGGCGCCGTACACGTCCTCGTAGGCCCGCCAGCCGGCGGCCGGCGTTGCGCCGCCCACGGCGACGCGCGTGTAGTGGCCGGGCACGTCGTCGAACTTGCCGGTGTCCTCGGCGCGCGCGATCACGTGCCCGACCCGGCCGCGGTCGACGCGGTCGCGCAGGTCGGCGGGGCCGAGCAGGGTGGTGGCCGGGATGACGACCGCGCGCAGTTTCATCGCGGCCAGCGCGGTCTCCCACAGCTCGGCCTGGTTGCCGAGCATCACGAGGATGCGGTCCTCCGGGCCGACGCCCCATTCGCGCAGGCGGTTCGCGACCCGGTTGGAGCGGGCGGACATCTCGGCGAAGGAGACCCGGACCTCGCGGCCGTCCTCCTCGACGATGTGCAGGGCGGTGCGCCCGTTGCCCTCGGCGACGACGTCGAACCAGTCCAGCGCCCAGTTGAAGTTCGCGGGGCGGGGCCACCGGAACCCCTCGTAGGCGGCGGTGTAGTCCTCGCGGTGTTCCAGCAGGAAGTCCCGTGCGGTGCGGAACAGCTCCGTGGCCGTCGTCATCTGTCCTCCTCGGTGCCGGACCTTGCCGGGCGGCTCTGTGCCATCGTGTAATCCGTGATGTGGGTCTCACTACCCCCGAACGGGGGTGTGCGTCCCGGAACGATCACGAGGGAGGGCGGAACGGGTGGCGGTGGACGCGGTGGACGCGGCTCAGATCCGCAGCGCGCTGGTGCGGCTGCGGCGCACGACCGGGCTGCCCGTCGCCTTCGGCGGTCTCGTCGAGTCCGGACGGCGCCAGGTGCGCATCAGCGAGCTGAGCGGCACCGCCACGACGGCGCTCAGCGCGCTGGCGGTGACGGCGGGCAACGGGCTCGGTGGCCGGGCGGTGGCGCTGTCGCGGCCCTGCGCGGTGACGGACTACTCCGTCTCCCGGCAGATCAGCCACGAGTACGACCTGCCCGTCGCCGCCGAGGGCCTGCGCTCGGTCCTCGCGGTGCCGGTGGTCGTACGGCGCCGGGTGCGCGGCGTCCTGTACGGCGCCCTGCGCACGGCCCAGCCGCTGGGCGACCGCACGCTGAGCGCGGCCGTGGCGGCGGCGCGGGACGCGGAGCAGGCGCTGGTGCTGCGGGACGAGGCGGACGACCTGCTGGCGGCGGCCGCGCCGGGTGCGCCCGCGCCGGGTGCGGCGGGCGGCGCGGGCTGGGAACAGGTGCGGGAGGCGCACGCGGCGCTGCGGGCGCTGGTCCCGAGGATCACGGACCCGGCGCTGCGGGACGAGCTTTTGCGCGCGTGCGGTCTGCTGGTGGCGGGGAGCGGCCCCGTGCCGGGGCCCCGGCTGGCGCCGCGCGAGGTGGACGTACTGGCCTGCGTGGCGGCGGGCGCGACGAACGGGGCGGCGGCGGAGCGGCTCGGGGTGGGTCCGGAGACCGTCAAGAGCTATCTGCGCTCGGCGATGCGCAAGCTGGGCGCCCGCACCCGCACGGAGGCCGTCGCGGCCGCCCGCCGGACGGGGTGGCTGCCGTAGGGGGCGGGCCGGGACGCGGCGGGCGCGGGCCTTTCCGGCCGTGCTCGATTCTCTCCGGTGGCCCGTTTGTTGTTCGGGTCACCTCGCCGACCCTCCGTAACGCGATGCGCCGTTGCCTAATATTGGCCCGGACACGCCACACGGAGGGGAGCGGTCACCGTGCCACGGGACTTCGCGGAGGCTGCCGGATACCGCTCCGACCTGGTCATCGGGCGGGAGGGGTCGTTCGGCGCGGCGCGTGAGCAGCTCGCCCGGGGCGGCAGTGTGCTGCTGCACGGCCCCGCCGGAATCGGAAAGTCGACGGTCCTGCGCACCCTGGCGGCGGAGTACGCCCGCACGGCGCACACCGTACTGCGCTGCTCGGCCACCGAGTCCGAGTCCCATCTCCCCTTCCTCGCCCTCGCCGACCTCCTGGGGCAGGTCCTCGACGAGGTCTCCGGTGCGCTGCCCGCCGCGCAGCGCACCGCGCTGGAGTCGGCGCTCACCGGCCGCGGCGAGTCCACCCTGCGGCGCGACGGGCTGGCGCTGCGCCTGGCCGTGCTGTCCGCGCTGCGCGCCCTCGCCGCCGAGGGGCCCGTCCTCGTCGTCGCCGACGACCTCCAGTGGCTCGATCCGGCCAGCGCGGAGCTCCTCGGCTTCGCCGCCCGCCGCCTGGGCGAGACCCCGGTACGGCTGCTGTGCGCGGTGCGGACCGAGGGGACCGAGACGGACGACGCCGAGTACGACCGCCATCTGCGGGCCTCGCCGCCGGACACCCGCGCGGTCCGCCTCGGGCCGCTGACCCGCGCCCAGGTGTCGGCGCTGCTCGACGAACGCGGCTACTCGGGCCTGCACCGTTCCACCGTCCGGGACATCCACCGCACCAGCGGCGGCAACCCGCTGTTCGCCCTGGAGCTGGGCCGGGCGCTGGCCGAGAGCCCCGCCGCACCGCGCCCGGGCGAGCCGCTGCCGGTGCCGACCTCGCTGCGCGCCCTGGTCCTGTCCCGCCTGGAGATGCTCTCGGGCGAGGCCCGCCGCACCCTCCTGGTGGCCAGCGCCGGCGCCCGCCCCACCCCGGCGCTGCTGCGCGCGGCCGGCCGGGAGAACGCCGAGGCGGAGACCGCGCAGGCGGCGGCGCTCGGGCTGCTGGCGCCCGACCCGGAGGGCCCGACCCTGCGGTTCGCGCACCCGCTGATCTCGGCCGCGCTGTACGCCGAGGCTCCGGCGCCGGAACGGCGGGCCGCGCACGCCGCGCTGTCCACGGCCGCCTCCGACCCGATCGAGCGCGCCCGGCACCTGGCGCTGGCCACCACCGGCACCGACCCCGAGGTGGCGGCCCGGCTGGCGGAGGCCGCCGCGCTGGCCCGGGACCGCGGGGCGCCGTCGGTGGCCGCCTCGCTGGGGCTGCTCGCCGCCCGCCACACCCCGGCGGACGGCACGCCGGGCCCGGACGAGCGCCGGCTGACGGCCGCCGAGGACGCGATCACCGCGGGCGAGCAGGACCTCGCGCGGGACGTCGCCCGGGAGGTGCTGACCCGGGCCACCGCGCCCGGCGAGCGGGTGCGGGCCTGGATGGCGGTGATCGAGGCGGCCGGGCAGGCCATCGGCGAGGTCGACGCCGTCTTCCCGCAGGCGCTGGCCGACGCGGGCGACGATCCCCGGCTGCTCGCCCTGGTCCACTACCAGCTGGCCTGGCGCTCCCTGGTGGTGCAGGGCGACTTCGCCCAGGGCCGGGAGGAGGCCGCGCACGCGGCCCGGCTGGCGGCGCGGGCCGGGGAGCGGAGTACCGAGCTGCTCGCGCTCGCGTTCCAGGCGCAGGCGGAGACGCTGATGGGTCATCCGGGTGCTCCGGCGACCATCCAGCGGGCGCTCCAGGAGCCGCAGGACCCGCGGGTGGCGTGCCATCACAACGGGGCCGGCTCCTCCCGCTTCCGGTGGCTGGTGATGAGCGACCGGCTGGCCGAGGCGCGGACCACCGTCACCGCGCTGCTGCGCGAGGTGCGCCGCCGCGGCATGGCCGAGAGCGAGGTCCACTACCTGCGTTTCCTCGCGGAGACCGAGCTGCACTCCGGCCACTGCGGCCGGGCCCTCGAACTGTCCCGGGAGAGCCTCACCCTGGCGCGCGACGCGGGCATCGGGGAGGGCGCGGGCGCGATGCAGGCCGCGCTCGCCGAGGCCGCGGGCGGCGACCCCGACCGGGCCCTGGAGCTGGCCCGGGAGGCGGTACGGCGGTCGGAGGGCGACGGGGACGCCGTGTACCTGTCCCGGGCGCTGGCCGCGCTCGGTCACGCGCACCTGGTGGCGGGCGACGCGACGGCGGCCGTACGGGCGCTGCGCCGGGTGCGGGAGCTGGAGGCGGGGGCGGGCATCACCGACCCGGCGCGCGGCCGGTGGCAGGGCGATCTCGCGGAGGCGCTGGTGCGCACCGGGGAGCCGGCCGAGGCCATGGACGTCATCGAGGTCGCCCGGGCGCACGCGCTGCGGCTCGGGCGCCAGAGCGTGCTCGCCGCCCTCGACCGGTCCGAGGCGCTGGTGCGGGCGGCGCGGGGCGAACACCGGGCGGCCGTCGCCCGGTTGACGTCGGCACGGGAGCGGCTGGCCGGGCTGGGCTTCGGTCTGGAGGAGGCCCGGGCGGTTTTCGCGCTGGCCGAGTTGCACGCCGAACGGCCGGGGCGGGCCCCGGAGCCGGCGTCGTACGACGAGGCGGCGCGGCTGTTCCGGCGGTGCCGGGCGCTGCCCTGGCTGCGGCGGGTGGAGGCCGCCGTCGCGGTGCGGGCGTCCGGACCGGCCCCGGTGCCGGCCGCCGAGCCGGACGGTCTGGCGGGGCTGGCCTCGATGGAGCGTCAGGTGGCCGCGCTCGTGATGGAGGGCGCGACCAACCGGGAGATCGCCGCCCGGCTGTTCGTCAGCGTCAAGACCGTGGAGGCGACGCTCACACGCGTCTACCGCAAGCTGGGGATCCGGTCCCGGGTCGACATCGTCCGCCTGGCGGCGGGCCGGCGCCCCGACTGAGAACGGCCGGGTTTACCGGCGGTAAACCGAGGGTTTTCCCTGCCCGACGCCCTTAGGGGGTTCCCTCATTGGGCGGTCCGGACCGCCGGTTCTAGCGTGAGCCTGTGCCGCTCGCCCGGGCAAACGGGGGTCTGTCCCGAGACCCCCGTCAAACCCCCCACGCCCGTGCGACCCCCCACCGGCTACCCCTTGAGGAGACTCATGTCCGGGCTCACCCGCTCCAGACCGACCGCCACCGTTTGACACCCTGAGCATCCCTCAGGTGCAAGACCGGGGGGCGTTGCGGGCCTCCACGAGCGGCCCGCAGCGCCCCCTCTCCATGTCAGTCCCGTACGGTCCCGAAGCGGACGTCGTACGCGGTGCCGGGGTGCATGGTCGCGAGCATCCGCTCGCCCTCGGCCGCGATCTCGTCCCGCTGCCGCTTCGGGGGGCGGTCGAAGGCCTCGACGACCAGGGCGTCGTCCTCGAGCTTCCACAGTCCGGCCACGAAGCCGTCGGCGAGCAGGACGCGGTAGGCCTGGTTCTTCTTCCAGGTGCGGCCCTTGTGCGCGGGCGGGACGACGCGGGCGCGGTCGGCGTGGGAGAGGAGCAGGTTGTCGAACTCGGGCAGGAAGCGCGGCGGGGCCGGGGTGTCCGGGTCGGGGCGCGGCGCGTCGGGGAGGTCGAAGAGTTCGGTGCCGCCGGGGTCCCGGAAGGTGACGAGACGGGGGCGCAGCCGCTCGAAGGCGTCCCGGAGCCGGGTCAGGCCGGCCCAGGTCTGCATGTCCTTCACCGACGCGGGTCCGAACGCGGCCAGGTAGCGCAGCACGGTGTCGTCCGGTGCGGGCTCCGGACGCGCGGGGCGGCCCAGCCAGTGCTCGGCGGTGGTGAGCGTGACCTGACCGCTGCGGCCCCACAGGCCGCGCGGCGTCACCTGGACGAGCGGGAGCCGGCAGCGGGCGGCGACGGACAGGGCCTGCGGGTCGGCGTCGGGCCACTCGGCGCCGAGGGCCTGACGCAACTGCCCGGGAGTGCGCGGCTCGGCCTCGACCAGTTCCCGGGCGAGGCGGGCGAGCCGGTCCAGGTCGACGCCGGTCAGTCCCTCGCGGAACGTTCTCAACTCCCGTTCGCGGGCGGCCTGCACCAGGGGCCGCAGGGTGAGGCAGTCGTCGGCGGTGTGGGTGTGGATGGTCGAGCGCAGGGTGACGAGCCGGGCGACGCGGCGGTCGGCCATCGGCGCGGACAGGTCCTCGGGCGTGAAGCCGTCGAGGCGGGCGGCGAGCGCGTAGTACGGGGGCTTCACACTCTGGGCCTGGAGCCCGACGAGGTGGGCGACCGCGGCCTCGGCGGACATCGACGCGCGGCGCAGCAGCAACTGGCGGGCCAGGGTGGCGCGGTTGAGGGCGCGGATACCGAGGACGGGGGCGGTCGTTCCTGCCTTGGTCGTCATGCCCTGCACGGTAGCCGGGATCGAGGACGGACCCTGTCCTCTTTCCCCGGCGAGCGCCGGGGTCCGCGGCCGGACGGGGGCACGGCGCGCTCCCGGAGCCGGGCCGGGCGCGGTCGCGCAGGCCGGCGGGGCCGCCCCGGTCCAGCGGCACCGTCCCCGCTGCCAGGGGGACAGGCATCCGGGCAGTCGCCCGGCGACCGGGTCCGAGGTGAGCGCCAGCCGTCCGCCGCCGGCCGGCAGGGCGGCCCCGGTCAGCAGGGTGCGGTTGACCGCGTTGCGCGACGGGTTCACGAGCCGCTCCCCTCCGCTCCGGGTCCCGGCGCCGTCTCCCCGGCCCCGGGGACCCGCTGCCCCGGCGCACGCGGTCGCCGTGCCGTTGGTTGCCGGGCCGTCGGCTGGGCACCCGGTGGCACTGTGCACGGACGGGACGCAATCCTGGTGACCGGCTGGTTCAGCTTCCTGCACGGGGAGGCGACGGCCGGGGACGTGCTGGCGCTGGCGCGGGTGGAGCGGGTGCTGCGGGACGCGGGGCTGGCGTACGACGTCGTGTGGAGCCCCGGGTTCCGCGCCGAAGGCACGCACTTCGACGACGTGGACCCGGCGGCGTACTCCCGGCTGGTGTTCGTGTGCGGGCCGGTGCACGGGCCGCAGGTCGAGGAGTTGCACCGGCGGTTCGCGCACTGCGTGCGGATCGCCGTCGGGGTCTCCGTGGTCGATCCCCGCTCCCCCGCCGTCACCGGCTTCCACCGGGTGCTGGCCCGGGACGCCGCCGGCACCGGTCCGGGCGTGGACCTCGCGGCCCGCGCTCCGGCGCTCCCCGAGGTGCCCGTCGTCGGGGTGGTGCTCACCCACGGGCAGCACGAGTACGCGGGGCGGCGACGGCACGAGGAGGTCGCCGCCGCGCTGACCGGCTGGCTGGCCGGGCGGGACTGTGCCCGGCTGGAGCTGGAGACCCGGCTGGACGCGCACGACTGGCGGCTGTGCGGCACACCGGCCCAGCTGGAGGCCGTGCTGGCCCGCCTGGACCTGGTGGTCACCGACCGGCTGCACGGTCTGGTGCTCGCGCTGCGGGCCGGTGTGCCGGTGCTGGCGGTGGATCCGGTCGAGGGCGGCGCTAAGGTGACGGCGCAGGCCCGTGCCTGCGCCTGGCCGGCGCTGGTGGCCGCCGAACGGCTGGCGGGGGCACCCGCGGAGGGGGTGCTGGGGCCCTGGTGGGACTGGTGCCTGGCCGACGGGCGGGCGGCGGCGGCGCGGATCGCCGCGGAGTTCCGGGCGGCGGACCCGGTGCCGGACGCGGCGGACGGCCTGGTGGCGGCCTTGCGGGACACGTCGGACGCGGTGCGGTGGCGATGACGGCGCCGCCGGGCGGTTGGCCGGGTCCCGGCACGGCGACGGGCCCGGTCAGCCGGTGTAGCTGCGGGCCGTCGAGTCGCGCTGGGCGGGTTCCAGGGCGCGCAGCCGGGCCTCCACCTCCGGCGGCAGCACCCGGCGTTCGCGCAGCACCCACGGCAGGGCGGCCGTCGCCTCCGCGAAGGCGCGCAGGGACGCGGTGTCGCGGGGCACGGTACGGGCCAGGTGCAGGGTGCGGCGCAGGGCGGGGCCGACCGGGCGGCGCAGCCAGGTGAACCACAGGGTGTTGCGGATGCCGTGGGACCGGCGCACGGTCGAGTCCCGTATCCCGGACGGATGGTGATGGATCGTCAGTTGTCCGGCGTACGTCAGCCACCAGCCGTTCGCGGCGAGGTCGGCGGCGAGCAGCTCCTCCTCGCCGCCCAGCCACAGCCGGGGGTGGAAGCCGCCCGCGGCCCGGAAGGCGTCGGTGCGCAGGACGGTCGCGGCGGCCAGGAAGGAGCCGAGCGCCGGTCCCGGGAGCCAGTCGGGGCGGGGCACGGGCGAGTCGCGCAGTTCCTCGACGATCGGGTCCTCGGTGCCCTCCGGTTCGACCAGGATGCGGGCGGTGACCGAGCCGACCGCCGGGTACCGGTCGAGCAGGTCCGCGGCCCCGGACAGGGAACCGGGCGCCCACCAGGAGTCGTCGTCGCAGAAGGCGACGTAGGGGGTCGTGACCTGGCGGACCGCCAGGTTGCGGCCGACGGCGCCCAGGTTGCGGCCGGAGCGCAGGAGCCGTACGCCGGGGTGGTGGCGGGCGACGGCGGCGGCCGTGCCGTCGGTGGAACCGTTGTCCGTGACGATCACCGCCGGCCGCTCGGGGAGTTCGGCGAGCCGGTCCAGGGTGCGCAGGAGTTCCGCGCACCGGTTGTGGGTGATGACGACGACGGTGGTCCGGGCGTCCGTCATGAGACCGCCCCGCCGGGTCCGTCGGGTCCGTCGGCTCCGTCGAGGAGGCGTGCGGCCCGTTCCACGTGCGGGGGCAGGGGCCTGCGGGCGCGCAGCGCGGCGGGCAGGCGGGTGAGGGTCTCGCGCAGGGCGTGCCGGGCGTGCGGGTCGCGGCGGGCGTCGGCGGCGAGGGCCCGGGTGCGGGCCAGTGCGTGCGGCAGCGGGCGGCGCAGCCAGGCGGTGAGGAGTGCGTTGCGCCGTACGACGGCCGGACGGCCGGTGCGCGGGCGGGGGTGCGGGTGGTGGTGGGCGATGACGTCGGGGCAGTGCGTGACGCCCCAGCCGCGGGCCGCCAAGTCGTAGGCGAGGAGGGTCTCCTCACCGCCGAAGAAGAGCAGCGGGTGGTAGCCGCCCGCGTCCAGGTAGGCGGTGCGGCGGGCGACGGCGGCGCAGCCGAGGAAGCCGAGCACCTGGGTGCCGGGGAGGTCGGTGGCCGTGCCGAGGGGGGAGTCGGCGAGCAGGTCGTTGAGGGGGTCGGCGGCGTCGCCGGGGCCGACGAGGGTGCGGGCGGAGAGCAGGCCGAGCCGGGGGTGGTCGTCGAAGTGCCGGGCGGCGGCGCCGAGGGCGCCCGGCGCCCACCAGGAGTCGTCGTCGCTGAACGCGACGTACGGGGTGTCGAGGGCGCGCACACCGTGGGTGCGGGCGAGGGCGCCGCGGTTGTACGGCAGGGGGAGGACGCGGACCTGGGGGAAGTCGCGGGCCAGCATGGCGCGGGTGTCGTCGGTGGAGGCGTTGTCGACGACGAGGACGTCGGGCCGTTCGGGCAGGGCGAGCAGGTTCCGGACGGTGACGGCGAGGCTCGCGCGGCGGTTCCGGGTGGCGATGACGATGCCGACGGGGGCCGCTCCGGTGGAGTCGGGGTGGCGCCGTTTTGGGGTGACCGTCGGGCCGTGGTGCGCGGGGTGGTTCATGGTCCCTCTTCCGGGGCGTCCGGGGTGTCGAGCGCGTCGAGCGCGTCACATGCGTCGAGTACGGCGTCGGGGGTGATCCGCAGCAGCGCGGGGTCGGTGCGTCGGCCGTGCGGGTCGCCGTCCGGGCCCGGATGCCACAGGGCGCGGTGGCGGGGGTCGGGCGGCGGGCCCCAACGGCTGGGCGGGACCGGGCCGAAGAGGGTCACGGAGGGCGTGGCGTGGGCGACGGCGAGGTGGGCGATGCCGGTGTCGCCGCTGACGACGGCGCGGGCGTCCGCGACCAGGGCGGAGAGCCGGCCGTAGGGCAGGCCGCCGCCGAACACGTCCGTGTCGGGCAGGCCGGCCCGCTTGGCCAGCCGGGCCACCAGGTCCGCCTCGTCCGCTCCCCCGGTGACGACGACCCGGCGCCCGCGGGCGCGCAGCGCCTCGGCGACGACCGCGTACCGCTCCACGGGCCAGCAGCGGGCGGGGGCGCCCGCCCCGGGGTGCAGGACGACGGCGCCGGGGGCGGGGGACGGTGCGTCGGGGCGCGGCAGCCGCAGGTCGCGGGCGTCGGCGTCGATGCCGTACCCGCGCAGCAGCCGGCACCACCGCTCGCGCTCGTGTTCCTCGGCGTACCAGGGCGGGCCGTCCACCTCGGGGGTCCCGGGGTGCGCGAACGCCAGCAGCCGCCGCGGGCCGAGCCGGCTCAGCAGGCGGTGACTGGGCGGCCCGTTGCCGTGCAGGTCGACGGCGACGTCGGGGGGCGGCCCGGTCCAGTCGAGGGCGTGCGGGACGGCCCGCCCGGGTGCGGCGGCGGGCAGTACCCGGTCCACGGCGCCGGTGGCCGCGGCCACGGGGGCCAGTTCGGCGGGGGCGGCCAGCACCAGCTCGTGCCCGGGATAAGCCCGCCGCAACGCCCGCAGGGCGGGCACTGCGGCCAGCAGGTCCCCGAGCCCGAGGGCCCGCAGCACGAGCACGCGGGGGACGCCTCCGCCCTCGCCGCTGCCGACCGGGTCCGGTCCTTCCCGCACCGTCCCGGCACCACCCCGGCGCACAGTGGCGGCGACCGGCGGATGCACCGGGTCACCAGTCACCGGCCCGCCGGCCGACCCGGGGAACCCGGAGCGGCCCTCCCCGGGCTGGGACAGCGGCGTCGCCGCACCCGAACCGGCCACCCGGCCGCCCGCGGACACGTCACGGGCGTCCGCCGGCCGGGCCGGGGTCGCGCCACGGGCGGCACGCACGGCACGGGCCCCCTGCCCCTGGCCGACGACGGCCCGGTCCCCGCCGCGCCGCCCGGCACCGACGATCCCGCCGCGTGCCGCCCGGACCGGCGCTTTGTGGACCGGCCCGGCCGGCGACGCCACCGTCCCCGCGCCGTTCGTGTGCCCTCTCAGGACGGCGGACGGCCGGACGCCGGACGCCGGGCCCGTCATCCTCGTCGCCCGGGCGGGCCCTCCCGGGCCGGCCGGTGGACGGTCGTACGCCGTGGCCGACGTGGGCCGTGCGCCGTGCCGTGAGGGCTGCGGTCCCGGTCCCGGCGCGCGGAGCGCGTGCGTCGGCGGGGGCGGGTCGGTCGGGTGGCTCACGACGACCGCGGGCGGTTGGGTGCCCGGCTCGGTGCCGGCGGCGAGGGGACGGACCGCCGCGGCGCCGACGAGAGGACGGACCGGCGCGGCGCCGGCCGGGGGGCGGGCCGGGGCGGCGGGCCTCATCGGGCTCCCTCGGCGGCGCGGGCCAGCAGGGCGGTGGAGGAGCGGCCGTCGAGGTAGGGCAGGAGGACCGCCTGTCCGCCCCACTCCTTCAGGAGCCCGGCCTCGGGGAGGTCGGCGCCGGCGTAGTCGCCGCCCTTGACCCAGACGTCGGGGCGCAGTTCGCCGAGGAGGCGTTCGGGGGTGTCCTCGTCGAAGACGGCGACCGCGTCGACGCAGGCGAGGGCGCGCAGGACGCGGACGCGGTCGGCGAGGGGGTTGACGGGGCGGCCGCCGCCCTTGCCGCGCCGGACCGAGGCGTCGGAGTTGACGCAGACGACCAGGCAGTCGCCGAGCCGCCGGGCGGCCTGGAGGAGGCCGACGTGTCCGGCGTGCAGCAGGTCGAAGCAGCCGCCGGCGGCGACGACCGTGCCGTGTTCGGCGCGGATCCGGGCGGCCAGGGCGCCGGGGTCGTCGGTGTCGGGGAGTGCGGCGAGCGCCCGTTCGGAGCCGGCCGGCGGCACGGCGGCCGCGCCGCCCGCGGCGACGAAGGCCGTGGCGGCGCCCACCGCGCCCTCGACGGCCTCGCCCACCAGCGCGCCGTCGGCGAGCAGCCCGGCCGCGGTGGCCGCGAACCGGTCCCCCGCGCCGCAGGAGTCGCCGTGGTGGGCGGCGGGCGCGGGGACGAGGAGGGGGTGTTCGCCGTAGGACAGGAGCGCGCCGCGCGAGCCGAGGGTGACCGTCACGGCGGCCACCCGCCAGTCGCGTACCAGGGCGGCGGCGTTGAGCGCGGCGGCCCGCAG
This sequence comes from Streptomyces violaceoruber, assembly GCF_033406955.1. Taxonomy (NCBI): domain Bacteria; kingdom Bacillati; phylum Actinomycetota; class Actinomycetes; order Kitasatosporales; family Streptomycetaceae; genus Streptomyces; species Streptomyces violaceoruber. The sequence continues at coordinate 1,694,673 of NZ_CP137734.1, forward strand.
CCCGCCCCCCGGGCGGCCCTCGGACGGCGCGAAGCCGTGCGCCTCCTTCTCGGCGGGCGTCACCAGGCGGGTGCCGGGAACCGGCGGTCCACCGCGCGGGTGCGGGTCCCAGACCAGCGGCGGGCGCGCGGCGAGCACGTCGCGCAGGGCGTCCGCCGCGCCGCGGCCGTAGTCGGAGACCAGGACGGCACGGGCGCAACCCAGCGCGTCGCGGGCCTCGTCCGTCGCCTCGCGGACCCGGCCGCCGCCGCGGTCGAGGCGGACCACGGGGCGGTCCTGGGCGAGGACCCGGGTCTTCTCCGGCACCGTGCCGGTCAGCGGCAACGGGATCAGCTTCAGCCAGGGGGCGAGCAGTTCGCGCAGGGCGAGACCGGCCGGGTCCTCGCCCACGCCCGCGATCAGCGTGACCTCGCGGCCGTCGCGGGCGGCGAGGTACGCGGCGAGGGCGGCGCCGCCCGGGCGGATCCGCTCGGCGCACTCCTGGACAACCGGGACGGGCGCGTCCGGTGCGAGCCGGTCGGCGGTGCCGGTCAGGTCGCGGTCGAGCAGCGCGTCGCCGACCACGACCAGGGGGGTCCTGTCCGTCCTGACGGCCATGGGTCCGGTCACCTCCGCTTCCGCTGCGCCGCGCGCCCCGCGCCCGCCGCGCGTCCCGTGCTCGCCGCACGCTCCCTGCGCGCCGCACGTCCCGTGCTCGCCGCGCTCCCCGCGGCCCGTGCGCCGTGCTCCCCCCGCTCCAGGGCCGCGTCGAAGGCCGCGCAGATCATGTGGACGGCGACCAGGTGGATCTCCTGCACGGTGGCCGTGGACGGCGCCTCGACGCACAGGGACTCGTCGCTGCCCGCCATGAGCGGGTTGGGGGCGCGGCCGGTGAGCGCCCAGACCCGTACTCCGGCCGCGCGGGCCGCGTCCGCCGCGGAGAGCAGGTTGGCGCTGGCGCCGGACGTGGACAGCAGCATCAGGACGTCGCCCTTGCGGCCGTGGGCGCGGACCTGGCGGGCGAACACCTCGTCGACGCCGTAGTCGTTGGCGATGGCGGTGGTGGAGGAGGTGTCGGCGTGCAGAGCGATCGCGGAGAACGGCGGGCGGTCGTCGCGGTAGCGGCCGACGAGTTCGGCGGTCAGGTGCTGGGCCTGGGCGGCGCTGCCGCCGTTGCCCGCGGCGAGCAGCCGGCCGCCGCCGCCGAGTACCGCCGCGAGCCGGTCGCCCCACCGCTGGGTGACGTGCGCGGAGGCGCGGAACGCCCCGAGCGCCACCTGGAGTTCGTCGCAGTGCCCGACGACGGGCGGGTGCACGGTCATGACGCCACCTCCGTCGACAGCGCGTGCTCGGAGCGGGTCAGCCGGTAGACCTGTTCCGCGCCGTCGGCGACGCGCGCCCAGGTGTAGTGCCGCAGGACGCGTTCGCGGCCGTTCCTGCCGTACTGGCGGCGCAGCCGTTCGTCGGCGAGGAGTTCGCGGGCGGCCGCCGCGACGGCCCCGGGGTCCTGCGGGGCGACCAGGCGGCCGGTGACGCCGTCGGCGACGGAGTCGCGGTGGCCGCCGACGTCGGTGGCGAGGACGGGTACACCGCACGCCATGGCCTCCAGCGGCACGATGCCGAACGGCTCGTACACCGGGGTGCACAGCACCAGGTCGGAGCTGCGGAGCAGGGCGGGCATGTCGTCGGGGTCGACCGCTCCGAGCAGCCGGACCCGGTCGGCGACGCCGGCGCGGCGGGCGATGCCGGTCAGGCGCCGGGCCTCGGGCTCGGTCTCCAGGGCACCGGCCGGCGGGCCTCCGGCGATGAGGAGTTCGGCGTCGGGGATGTGGGCCAGGGCGCGGACGGCCTGGTCGTAGCCCTTGCGGGGGACGAGTCGTCCGCAGGCGAGCAGCCGGTGCCGCAGGCGTCGTTCGGGGGTGCGGCCGGTGTCGGCGGCGGGGTGGAAGTGCTCGGCGTCCACGCCGCAGGGCACGACGGAGACCTGCCGGGCCGGGACGCCCATGTCGCCGAGTTCGACGACCTCGTCGGTGCAGGTGGCCAGGACCCGTTCGCAGGTCCGGCCGAGCTGCCGTTCGATGCCGATGCGCTCGTAGGGGCTGGTGTCGCGCATGCCCTGGTGGCGGCGCTTGACGGTGCCGAGGGCGTGGAAGGTCTGGACGAGGGGGATGCCGTGCGGGGCCGCGCCGATCTGCGAGGCCATGCCGGACATCCAGAAGTGGGCGTGCACCACGTCGGGCCGTTCCCGGGCCCAGGCGCGGGCCAGGTGGGCGCCGAAGGCGGGCATGTGGGGGAAGAGTTCGTCCTTGGGGACGGCCACGGGCGGCCCGGCCGGCACGTGTTCCACGACCGCGCCGCCGGGCAGCGGCACCCGGGCGGGCAGGTCGGTGGCGTCCCGGCGGGTGTAGACCGTGACGTCGTGGCCGCGTCCCGCCAGCTCCTCGGCGAGACGGGCCACGTAGACGTTCTGTCCACCGGCGTCGACGCCGCCGAGCGCGGCGAGCGGGCTCGCGTGCTCGGACACCATGGCGATCCTCATCGGGTCACCTCCTTGAGCAGCCGCTCCCAGTCGTCCAGGAAGCGGGGCAGCCCGTAGTGGGCCAGGGCCGCCGCACGGGCCGCCTCACCGACCGCCCGCGCGTGCGGCGGGTCGGCGAGGAAGTCGCGTACGGCGTCGGTCAGTACGTCGATACGGTTGGAGACCACCCCGGCGCCGGGCGGCACGGCCTCGGTGACCTCGGTGGTGGCGAGGGCGACCACGGGCATGCCCAGGTGCATGGCCTCCAGCAGGGACAGGCCGAGGGAGGTCCAGCGGACGGGGTGGACGTAGACGCGGCGGCGGGCCAGTTCGGTGTGCAGCTCGCTCTGCGGGACGTCCCGGGTGCGGCAGCGGCCGGGGTCGACGCCGAGGTGTTCGGCGAGGCCTTCGGTGCGCATGCCGAACACGTCGAGCGGCGCGGCCCGGGAGAAGACGGGGAGCAGGTCGGTCCCGGTCGTGCGGCCGCGCCTGATCGGCTCGTTGACGACGACGGCGGCGCGTTCCAGCTCGCCGGTCCAGCGGTGGCCGGGGTCGACGATGCCGTGCTCGACGACGGTGCTGTGCGTCGGACCGGCGTCCCACATCAGCCGGTTGAAGTGGGTGACGTGGACGAGCGTGACGCCCGGGACGTCCGCGGCCGGGTGGCGGGTGCGGGGCACGTCGCCGTCGGGGGCGTTGTGCTCCAGGTAGACCAGCGGCGGGCGCCGGCCCAGCCAGCGGTCGACCAGGTCGAGTTCGTGCGGGCGCTGGAGGATCACCAGGTCGATGTCCTCGTCCCGCAGCCGCTCCGGCGGTACTTCGACGACGGATTCGGGCCAGTCCCAGGTGCGCGCGCGGCCGAGGCCGTCGGGACCGCGGTCGGGGGTGACGGGGACCAGGTAGGTGTGCGGGCCCTGCACGAAGGCCGTGGTCCACGACCCGTGCACGTGCCACATGAGGATCCTCATGTCTCCCCCATCGGTTGCGTGACGGCGATCAGCTTCTCGACGGCGGCGGCCACGTCGGTGGCCGTGACGGTGTCCAGGCAGGGATGCCCGGGGACGGGGCAGTCCCGGGCCCTGCTGTCGGCGCAGGGCGCGTCCTGGTCGCCCAGCAGGACGTGGGGGACGCCGTACGGTCGCCAGCGCTCGGCGGGTACGACGGGGGCGAACAGGGAGACGACGGGGGTGCCGACGGCCGCGGCGAGGTGCGCGGGCGCGGTGTTGCCGGTGACGACGGCGGCGGCGCCCGCGAGGACGCCGGCCAGGGTGGGGGCGTCGGTGCGGCCCCCGAGGTCGGTGCCGTGGGCGCCGGCGACGTGCGCGGTGAGGCCGCGCTCGTCGGGGCCGCCGGTGACCAGCACGCGGTGTCCGGCGGCGGCGAGTTCGCGTACGGCCTCGGCGGCGCGCCCGGGACTCCAGGCGCGGGCCGGGACGCTGGCGCCGGGGTGCAGGACGACGTAGGGGCCGGGCCCGGTGAGGGCGTCGGCGCGCGGCGGGGTGCGTACGCGCAGCCGGCCGTCGTCGGGCGCGGGGAACCCGGCCGCCTCGGCGAGGTCGAGCGCGGCCTCGGCCTCGTGGGCGTGCGGGGCGCGGTGGTGGCGCAGGTCGAGGAGGGAGCCCGGGTAGTCCTCGCTGTCGGCGGCGATGTACCGGACGCCGGCGAGGCGCAGCACCAGGGCGGTGGGCAGCGGGGACTGGTGGAAGGAGGTGAGGATCAGCGCGGTGTCGGCGTCGATGCGTTCCACGAGCGCGTCGATGTCCGGGCGGCTGACGTCGGGCGGCTCGAACCCGCCCCAGGGTGCCTCCCACACCAGCACCTCGTCGATGCCGGGCAGCAGCCGGGCGGCGGGCGCGCCGCGGGATCCGCACACCATGGTCACGTGGTCGGCCCGCGCGGCGACGGCCCGCACGGCGGGCCCGGCGAGCAGCACGTCGCCGAAGCTGTCGAGCCGGGTGACGAGCGCCTTCACGACGACCTCCCGCGTCTGTGACCGACGCCCGGCCCGCGTACCGCCCCGGCATCCGGCACGGCACGCGTACGGGCCGGCTCGGCGGTGTCCGCCCCGTTCCCGGCCGGGGTGCCGGCCCCGCCCGGGCGGGGCTCGGGGGGCGGCCGGTGGGCGGCGTCACCGGGGCGGAAGGCGCCTGGTCCGGGAGCCGTGGCGAACGGGGTCCCCGCGGGGCCGGGAAGGTCGTCGTCCTGGGCGGCGGCGGTCCGCGGACCGGTGCTCGCCGGGTCCGTCCCGTACGCCGCCTCGACGGGCCGCTCGTCGGCCGGCACCCGGCCCCTGGGCGGGCCGGTGACGAGGGCCCGTACGGCGGTGAGGAGGTCGGGGGCGACGTGGGCCGCGGCGGCCGTCTCGGCCGGGCGGGTGCGGTCGTTGGGGACGAGGATGCCGTGGGCGCCGGCGCGTTCGGCGGCCTCCGTGTCGGCGCCGATGTCGCCGATGACGACGCAGTCGGCGGGGGCGGCGCAGACGCGGCCCGCCGCCCACAGGATCAGGCCGGGCCGCGGCTTGCGGCAGTGGCAGCCGTCGTCCGGGCCGTGCGGGCAGACGGCCCAGACGTCGAAGGGGCCGATCAGGTCGTCGATGCGGCGGTTGACCCGCCGGACGTCGCCGTCGCTGATCAGGCCGCGGGCCACGCCGGACTGGTTGGTGACGACGCCGACGCGGATGCCGTGGGCGCGCAGCAGCGCCACCGCCTCGCGTGCGCCCTCGACCGGACGGACCCGCTCCGGGTCGCCGTTGTAGGGGACGTCGTGGACGAGGGTGCCGTCGCGGTCGAAGAGGACGGCCTTGACCGGGCTGTCGGCGGGGTTCATGCGGTCACCTCCCGCCACGCGGGGGCGTCGCGGTGGCGCCAGAGTCCGCTGAGCCGGTGCCAGGTAGCGGCGGGCGGGATGAGCACGCTGGTGATCAGCATGGTCGTGATCTCGTGCCGGGTGCGCGGTCCGGGCCCGATGCGGGCCCAGGCGAACTCGGCGGTGCCCGCGGCCCAGCCGGCCCCGGCGACGGCGGCGGCCCGGGGGCGGCCGGCCACCGCGAGGGCGAGCGCCGCGGTTCCGGCGGCGGTGATCGCCGCGTGCCGCCGGATCCGGCCCCGGGGTGCGACCGCCTTGGCCCACCAGTCGGGGCCGTGCAGCCGCCGCATCAGGGCGTCGTCGGCGTTGCCGCGCTGCTGCTTCAGGGAGACCCAGCGCGCGGCGGGGCGCACGGGGTGGCGGGTGGTGCGGCGGCCGCGCCGGATGCGCCAGCCCGCGTCGAGGACGCGCAGCGCGAGGTCGGCGTCCTCGCGGAAGGCGCGGGTGAAGCGTTCGTCGAAGCCGCCGACTTGTTTGAGCACGTCGGTGCGGTAGGCCATGTCGGCGGTGATCCACCGGGCCTGCGCGAGGCCGGCGGTGCCGCGCTCCCAGTCGGTGGGGCGGCGCTCGCCCGGCAGCGGTACGGCGATCACGCCCTGCACCGCGCCGGTGTCGGGTGCCGCCTCGGCGAGGTCCTGGAGCAGCTGGTCGCACCAGTGCGGGCCGACCTGGACGTCGTCGTCGAGGAAGGCGGTCCAGGGGGAGGTGACCGCGCGCGCCCCGGTGTTGCGGGCGGCGGCGGGCCCGCGGCCCCCGCTGCGCAGCACCACCGTGCGTTCGCGCAGGTCGCCGAGGACGGTCAGGGCGTGTTCCAGCGCGTCCGGGTCGGCGTCGGGGGCGGGCCGGTCGTCGACCAGGACGATCTCGTCGGGGTCGGGTCCGTGCGCGGCGACCAGCGCGGCCAGGCAGTCGGCCAGCGTGTCGCGCACGAGGGTGGGGACGACGACGGCGTAGCCGGTGCGCGGGCCGCCGGTTCCGGGGGCGGTGCTCATGCGAACGCCCGTCCCCGGCGCACCGCGAAGGGGCCGATGGCCAGCAGGTCGACGGGTGCCGACCCGAAGCACTCCAGGGCGTCGCGCGGGTCGTCGACCATGGGTCGCCCGGCGGTGTTGAGGCTGGTGTTGACGACGACGGGCAGCCCGGTGCGCCGTTCGAAGGCGGCCAGCATCCGCGCGACGAGCGGCTCGCGGCGTTCCTCGACGGTCTGGATGCGGGCGGTGCCGTCGACGTGGACGACGGCCGGGACGCGGTCGCGCCAGGCGGGGGCGACGTCGTGCACGAAGAGCATGTACGGGCTGGGGACCGGCCCGGTGAAGATGTCGGCGGCCCGGTCGGCGAGCACCATGGGGGCGACGGGGCGGAACTCCTCGCGGCCCTTCACATGGTTGAGGCGCTCCAGGTTCTCCGACCGGCCTGGGTGGGCCATCAGGGAGCGGTGTCCGAGGGCGCGCGGCCCGAACTCGCTGCGGCCCTGGAACCAGGCGACGATGCCGTCCCGGGCGAGTTCCTCGGCGACGGTCTCGGCGATGTCGTCCGGCTCCTCGTAGGGGATCGCGGCCGTCTCCAGCCAGGCGCGGATCTCGTCGTCGCGCCAGCCGCGGCCGAGGTCGGCGCCGGGCATCGGCTCGGGCGCGGCACCCTCCTGGGCGGCGGCCACGTGCAGGGCGCCGCCGAGGGCCGTGCCCGCGTCACCGGCGGCGGGCTGCACCCACACGTGCCGGTAGGGACCGCGGGCGGCGATCTTCGAGTTGGCCACGCAGTTCAGCGCGACGCCGCCGGCCATGGTCAGGGCCTCGCCCCCGGCCTCCCCGTGCAGCCAGTGGACGAGTTCGAGGAGCAGTTCCTCCAGCACGGCCTGGGTGCTCGCGGCCAGGTCGGCGTGGTCCTTCGTCCAGTCCTCGTCCTTGGCGCGCGGCGGGGCGAGGGCGGCCCAGCCGACGCCGTGGGCGTTAAAGCCGCCGTCGCCGGTGGCGTGGATGTGCTCACGGAGCCGGTCGAGGTGGCGGGGGGTGCCGTAGGAGGCGAGGGCCATCACCTTGTACTCGTCGCTGCTGCGCAGGAAGCCGAGGTGCTCGGTCAGTTCCTCGTAGACGAGGCCGAGCGAGTGCGGCAGCGCCTGGGTGGCGAGGACGTCGAGCTTGCCGTCGCGGTAGCGGCCGGCCAGGTGGGAGGCGGACTCGCCGCGGCCGTCGAGGACGAGGACGTCGTTGTCCGGGTGCGGTGAGGCCGGTCCCGCGGAGGCGGCGTGCGCCACGTGGTGCGGGACGAAGACGACCCGGTCGGGGTCGAGCCCGGGCAGCGCGTCGGCGAGGAACTCGGGGGCCCGGCGGGCGTACTCGAGCCGCAGCGGGTCCCAGGGGTCGTCCAGGCCCATGTCGCGGGCGGGCCGGGCGAGTTTGGGGTCGAAGGAGTAGGCGACGGCGTCCAGTTCTCCCGGCCGCACCCCGGCGTGCTCCAGGCACCACCGCGCGGACAGCTCCGGGACCTCCCACGCGGAGAAGGGCACCGGGCGCTTGCCGTGCTTGCGTCGGCTGAACCGCTCTTCCTCGGCGGCCGCAACGGTCCGGCCGTCGACGACGAGCGCGGCGGCCGGGTCGTGGAACAGGGCGTTGATACCAAGGATGCGCATGGGGCGGGCTCCTCTCTCGGCGTCGCGGGTGCCGCGGGGCGGTTGCCTCAAACACTTGGAGACAGGTCGCTTCCGGAGAAAGGCGGATGTATCACCGTAAGTAGCCTTCTTGGACCCGTGTCAGGCGGCGACGGCGTGCGCGAACCAGCCGATGGTCCGCTCCAGCCCCTCGTTCCAGCTCACGCCCGGCCGCCAGCCCAGCCGTTCCCGGGCCAGGGTGGTGTCGGGCCTGCGTCGGCAGGGGTCGTCGACGGGGCGTTCGACGAAGCGGATGCGGGAGCCGGAGCCGGTGAGGCCGACGACCCGGCGGGCCAGTTCCAGCATGGTGATCTCGTCGTCGCCCCCGATGTTCATCGGGCCGCTCTCTCCGGACGCGGCCAGGGCCAGGACGCCCGCCACGGTGTCGTCGACGTAGCACAGGGAGCGGGTCTGGCCGCCGTCGCCGGCGACGGTGAGCGGCATGCCGTCCAGCGCCTGTGCGATGAAGGTCGGGACGGCCCGGCCGTCGCCGGTGCGCATGCGGGGGCCGTAGGTGTTGAAGATCCGGACGATGGCGGTGTCGGTGCCGTGCACCTGGCGGTGGGCGGTGACCAGTGCCTCGGCGAAGCGCTTGGACTCGTCGTAGACGCTGCGCGGGCCGATCGGGTTGACGTTGCCCCAGTACGTCTCGCGCTGCGGGTGCTCCAGCGGGTCGCCGTAGACCTCGGAGGTGGAGGCGAGCAGGAAGCGGGCGCCGTCGGCGTGGGCCCGTTCCAGGGCGTTGCGGGTGCCGGTGCTGCCGACGTCGAGGGTCTCCAGGGGCAGCCGGAGGTAGTCGGCGGGCGAGGCGGGGCAGGCGAAGTGCAGGACCAGGTCGAACCGGCCGGGCAGGCCGCGCAGGGCCGCCGGGTCGGTGGCATCGCCCCGGACGAACCGGAAGCCGCGCCGGCGCTCCAGGTCGGCCACGTTGGCGCGGGAGCCGGTGGCCAGGTTGTCGAGGCAGACGACCTCGGTACCGGCGTCGAGCAGCCGGCCGCACAGGTGGGATCCCACGAATCCGGCTCCGCCGGTCACCAGGGCCCGGCGCCACGTGCGTCCGCTTCGGGGGCCGGTGGCCCCGGGACTCTCGGTCACGGGCTTCTCCTCACGCTCACCGTCACTTATGTGTCGGTTTGAGTAGCCCGGCCGCCCCTCATCTATCTCGAACTGTTATTCGAGGGGGCACTATGAACCGCGTATATACACGCAGCGTATAGTCCTCGCATGCCTTCGCTGACCAGGAAGACGACGAAAACGGGGACCAGGTTGCGTGTGCTCGCGACCTTCGCGGCCGCCGCCTCGCTGACCCTCGCGCTGAGCGGCTGCACGAAGCTGGAGACGCACTCCCCCAGCTCCGTCCGCAACGCCGCCGACGCCCAGGCGGCCGACGGCAAGGCCGACGCGTCCGGCACCCAGGCCCGCGCGGGCGGGCTCGGCACCGTGGACTGCGCGCACACCAAGTGCATCGCGCTGACCTTCGACGCCGGACCGAGCGAGAACTCCGCCCGGCTGCTCGACATACTCAAGGAGAAGCAGGTCCCGGCGACCTTCTTCCTGCTCGGCAAGCGGCACATCGACACGTACCCCGAGCTTGTCAGGCGCATGGCCGACGAGGGTCACGAGGTGGCGAGCCACACCTGGACGCACAAGATCCTCACGGACGCCGAGCCGGACGAGATACGCGAGGAGCTGGAGCGCCCGAACAAGGAGATAGAGCGCCTGACGGGCGAGCGGCCGACCCTGATGCGCCCGCCGCAGGGCCGCACGGACGACACGGTGCACGACATCTCCCGCGAGCTGGGGCTGGCGGAGGTGCTGTGGACCGTGACCGCCAAGGACTACAAGACGAACGACTCCGACCTGATCACCGAGCGGGTCCTGGACCAGTCGTCGCGGGACGGCATCATCCTGCTGCACGACATCTACGACGGCACGGTGCCCGCCGTGCCCGGGATCATCGACGCGCTCAAGAAGCGGGGCTACGTCTTCGTGACGGTTCCGCAGCTGCTGGCCCCGGGGAAGGCCGAGCCGGGCAAGGTCTACCGCTGAGTTGTGCCTACGATCGTCCGGTGGCCGTCTTCTCGCTCGAACGCACCGTTCCGCTCGCCCCGGACGAGGCCTGGCGCCGCCTCACCCGGTGGGAGCGGCACGGCGACACCGTGCCGCTGACCCGGGTCACCGCCCGCCCGCCCGGCCCCACCCGCCCGGGCACGCTGGTCGTGGCCCGCACCGGGGCCGGGCCGCTCGCCTTCGACGACACCATGGAGGTGACGGTCTGGCGGCCGCCGCGCGAGGACGCCCCCGGCCGGTGCCGGCTGGAGAAGCGCGGCCGGGTGGTCGGGGGCTGGGCGGAGATCGAGGTCGGGGCCGGGCCCGGCGGCCGGGCGCGCGTGGTGTGGCGCGAGGAACTGGACGTCCGGCTCCTCCCGTCCTTCCTCGACGGCCTCCTCGCCCGCTCGGGCCGCCACGTCTTCGGCCGCACGGTCACCCACCTGCTGCGGCACCCGTGAACCGGAGGTTGCGGGCCGGGGACGGGGCGCGGTCACAACCGCGCCGCACGCCTCGCGGAGGCCGATTCCCGCGTACCGTGCCGGCATGTCTCTCAGAGCGCGCACCTTCACCCAACTGTCCCTCGCGGGTGCATTGTTGACCCTGGCCGTGACCGCCCAGCCCGCTTTGGCCGCCGACCGGGGCCACTCGGTCCCGCTGCGCATCGCCACCTACAACATCCACGCCGGGGCGGGCTCGGACGGCGTCTTCGACCTCGACCGGCAGGCCGCCGCGCTGCGCGCCCTCGACGCGGACGTGATCGGCCTCCAGGAGGTCGACGTGCACTGGGGAGCCCGCAGTCAGGGGCTCGACCTGGCCGGGGAGCTGGCCCGGCGGCTCGGCATGCGGGTGTCCTTCGCGCCGATCTACAGCCTCGACCCCGTGACGGCGGGGGAACCCCGGCGCGAGTACGGCGTGGCGGTGCTCTCCCGCTTCCCGGTCCGTTCCGCGACGAACCACGAGATCACGCGCCTGTCCACGCAGGACGAGAACCCGCTGCCGGCGCCCGCGCCCGGATTCGGCGAGGTGACGCTCAAGGTGCGCGGGGTTCCGGTGCAGGTCTTCGTGACCCACCTCGACTACCGGGCGGACCCGGCGGTGCGCCGGGCCCAGGTCGCCGACACCCGGCGGATCATGGCCCGGGAGCGGGCCGAGCTGCCGGGCGCGCACCAGTTCCTGCTGGGCGACTTCAACGCCGAGCCCGCGGCACCCGAACTGGCGCCGCTGTGGAAGGAGCTGAGCGACGCGGGGGCGGGGACCCCCGCCACGTATCCGGCCCAGGCCCCCGTGAAGCGCATCGACTACGTGACCGCCGGCAAGGACGTGCGGATCCGGCGCACCGCGGTGCCGGAGGAGCCCGCGGCCTCGGACCACCGCCCGGTGGTCGCGGACGTGTCCCTGCCCAGGAGGACCCCCGGCCGGGACTGAGACCGGCCTTACCCCGCGAGCCTGTCCAGGACGTCCGCGACCGGGGTGGGGTCCAGCGGGCCGACGTGTGACGCCTCGGGGAAATCGTGCACGCGGAAGCCGTTGCCGGGTGTGGCCGCGTCGGCTTCCGCGATCATCCGGTCCTGGAGCGCGGTGGCGATCGTACGGTCCCTGCCGAAACGCAGGTACGTGCGCGGGACGCGTCCCCACCGGCCGGCCCGGCCGACCGCTCGGCCGGCATAGGCGGCGACGGGCTCGTCGGTCTGCATGCCGGCCAGGATCCGGCGGAAGTCGGCGTCGGGGTAGTCCGCGCAGATCATCTCCTTCAGGAGGGCCAGCTCACCGCTGACGCCCGTACGGAAGTTCAGCCGCAGTACTCCGAGCCGGTCGGGGTCGCCCACCGTCAGCTCCACCGGGCTGACGGCGTTCGCGTTCTCGGGGGCCGCCGTACAGGCGTCCGCCGTGGGCAGGACGCGGCTGGGGCAGAAGGCCGCCATGTAGCAGATGTGGTGAAGCAGGTGCGGGACGGCTTCGCCGACACGGCTGACCGAGACGCCGCCCAGGCTGTGCCCGACCAGCACCACCGGGCCGTTCCGTGCGGCCCGCCGCACGATGCCCGTGACGCGCGCCTCGTAGTCGTCCAGCCCGAGGCCCTTCAGCGGGGAGGGCTCGACCGCCATCGCCGCGAGGTCCTGCCGCTGGTACGACTCGGCCACGAAGGCCTCCGCTCCGTGCCGCGGCTGGTCCACCATGACGACGCGGTGGCCGCGCAGCCCCAGTTCCCGCGCGATCGGCGTCCAGAACGCGCCGGCGCTGTGCGTACCGTGCACCAGCACGTAGGTGACGAGTCGGCGGCGCGGGGCCGCCGCGGCCGGCGAGGTTCCGGGCCCGGCGGCCAGCGCCATGCCTCCCACCGCGAGTCCCAGCCCGCGCAGCGCCGTCCGCCGGGTGGCGCCTTCTCGTTCTTCGTTCGTGTCATCCGTCATGAACACAACGCTATGAAGGGCCCGTTCGGCCCACCAGCGGTCCAGCACCCCCACGGGGGTGGACCCAGGACCACCCTGCCGGCGGGCCGTCGTGGTGGATGGGGGTGTGGGCGCCGGTCAGGGAGGTGCCCGTGCCGCCGCGGCGGACCGCGACGATCTCGGCGGCGATGGACAGGGCCGTCTCCTCGGGGGTGCGGGCGCCGAGGTCGAGGCCGATCGGCGACCTGAGGCGGGACAGCTCCAGGTCGCTCACCCCGGCCTCGCGCAGGCGCGCCGCACGGTCCAGGTGGGTGCGGCGGGAGCCCATCGCGCCGACGTACGCCACCGGGAGGCGCAGCGCCAGCCGGAGCAGCGGGATGTCGAACTTGGCGTCGTGGGTGAGGACGCACAGCACCGTGCGCGCGTCCACGGCGGTGCGCGCCAGGTACTCGTGCGGCCACTCGACGACGACCTCGTCCGCGTCCGGGAAGCGGGCCGGGGTGGCGAAGACGGGGCGGGCGTCGCACACGGTCACGTGGTGGCCGAGGAACTTGCCGGCCCGCGCCAGCGCCGAGGCGAAGTCGATCGCGCCGAAGACGATCATGCGGGGTGCCGGGACGGAGGACTCGATCAGCAGGGTGAGCGGTGCTCCGCAGCGCGAGCCCCGCTCACCGGTCTCCAGGGTGCCGGTGCGCCCCGCGTCCAGGAAGGCGCCGGCCTCGGCGGCCGCCGTGCGGTCCAGCTCGGGGTGGCCGCCGAAGCCGCCGGTGCGGGAGCCGTCCGCCCGGACGACCAGCGCGCGGCCCAGCAGCTGCGCCGGGCCGCTCACGACGCGTGCCACGGCCGCCGTCTCACCGCGTGCGGCGGCGGCGAGGGCCGCGGCCAGGGCCGGGCGGACCGGGTCGGCCGCCCGTACCGGGGTGACGAGGACGTCGATGACCCCGCCGCAGGTCAGCCCCACGGCGAAGGCGTCCTCGTCGCTGTAGCCGAAGCGCTCCAGGACGGTTTCGCCGTCCTGGAGGGCCTGCCGGCACAGCTCGTACACGGCTCCCTCCACGCAGCCGCCGGAGACCGAGCCGACCACCGTGCCCCCGGCGTCCACCGCGAGCGCGGCGCCGGTCGGCCGGGGGGCGCTGCCGCCCACGGCCACCACGGTGGCCACGGCGAAGTCGCGCCCCTGCTCGACCCACCGGTGCAGCTCTTCGGCGATGTCCAGCATGTTCCGGTCCTCCTCGGCCGACGGGTACGTGCAGGGTTCCCGTCGTGGCGGCTAGTGCACGCCCAGCCAGCTCTCGATCGGGTTGAGGGCGAAGTAGACGACGAAGATCACCGTCAGGGCCCACATGAACGCCCCGATCTCCCGCGCCCTGCCCTGCGCGACCTTGATGGCGACGTAGGAGATGACTCCGGCGGCGACACCGGCCGTGATCGAGTACGTGAACGGCATCAGGACGACGGTCAGGAAGACCGGGATCGCGGTGGCCCGGTCGGCCCAGTCCACGTGCCGGGCGTTCATCATCATCATCGCCCCGATGACGACCAGCGCGGCGGAGGCGACCTCCTGCGGGACGATCGCGGTGATCGGGGTGAAGAAGAGGCAGGCCGCGAAGAACAGGCCGGTGACGACCGAGGCGAGCCCGGTGCGCGCCCCCTCGCCGACGCCGGTCGCGGACTCGACGAAGACGGTCTGGCCGGAGCCGCCCGCCACGCCGCCGATGGCACCGCCGGCGCCGTCGATGAACAGCGCCTTCGACAGGCCCGGCATGCGGCCCTTGTCGTCGGCGAGCTTCGCCTCGGTACCGACGCCGATGATGGTGGCCATCGCGTCGAAGAACCCGGCGAGCACCAGCGTGAAGACGATCATTCCGACCGTCATCGCGCCGACCTCGCCCCAGCCGCCGAACTCCAGGTCGCCGAAGAGCGAGAAGTCCGGCATGGAGACCGCGCTGCCGTGCAGTTCGGGGGCACCGTTGGCCCACTGCTCGGGGTCGATGACCCCGGTGGCGTTGAGGATCGCCGCGACGATCGTGCCGGTGACGATGCCGATCAGGATGGCGCCGGGCATGTTGCGCGCCTGGAGCATGAAGATCAGCAGCAGGGTGCCCGCGAAGAGCAGGACCGGCCAGCCGGCCAGCTCCCCGGCCGGGCCGAGGGTGAGCGGGGTCGCCTCGCCCGCGTGGACGAAGCCGCCCTTGACCAGGCCGATGATGGCGATGAACAGGCCGATGCCCATGGTGATGCCGTGCTTGAGGGCGAGCGGGATCGCGTTCATGATCATCTCGCGGAGCCCGGTGACCACGAGCAGCATGATCACCACGCCGTACATCACACACATGCCCATGGCCTGCGGCCAGGTCATCTGGGGGACGACCTGGCCGGCGATCACGCCGGACACCGAGAGCCCGGCGGCCAGGGCGAGCGGCACCTTGCCGACGAAGCCCATCAGGAGCGTGGTGAGCGCCGCGGCGAAGGCCGTCGCGGTGATCAGGGCCTTCTGGCCCAGGGTGTCCCCGGCGGCGTCCTTGCCGGAGAGGATCACGGGGTTGAGCAGGACGATGTAGGCCATCGCCATGAAGGTGGTGATGCCGCCGCGCACCTCACGCGCGACCGTGGATCCCCGGTGGGATATGTGAAAGTACCGGTCGAGCCAAGACCGTCCGCCCGGGACGCGGGAGCCCGCGCCCGCGTCTTCGGCGGTGATCTCGGGCTCCACTGACTGCTGGGTCATGGGGCCGTCTCCCAAGGTTCATAGGTGCACCCGGCCGACCGCTGGGGCGGCCGCGGGATTTGGGATATGCACGACCCGGGGGACGGCCCGAGACGAACGCATGTGTGGTGGTGCTGGTGCTGGTACTGGTACTGGTACGGGTGACACTGGTGGTACTTCAAGTGCCGCGAGCGGAGCGGGACTTGGCCGGTGCTCCGGGCGGCGCGGAGGGTGTGACGTTCCGTGCGCCGCCCGGAGGGTCCTGGGGGTGCCGATCGGAGCCCGCCGTGCCGGTGAGGTGTTCCGGTCGTACGGGCGTGCGGTCGAGCGCCAGCCCGGTCGCGTCCCTGATGGCCGCGAGGACCGCCGGGGTGGACGACAGGGTGGGCGCCTCCCCGACGCCGCGCAGCCCGTAGGGCGCGTGGTCGTCGGCGAGTTCGAGCACGTCGACCGGTAGGGCCGGCGTGTCGAGGATCGTGGGGAGGAGATAGTCCGTGAAGGACGGGTTCTGGACCTTGGCGGTCACCGGGTCCACGACGATCTCCTCCATCACCGCGATGCCCAGGCCCTGGACGGTGCCGCCCTGGATCTGGCCGACCACGGAGAGGGGGTTCAGCGCCTTGCCGACGTCCTGGGCACAGGCCAGCTCGATCACCTTGACCAGGCCGAGTTCCGTGTCGACCTCGACGACGGCGCGGTGCGCGGCGAAGGAGTACTGGACGTGTCCGTCGCCCTGGCCGGTGCGCGGGTCGAAGGGTTGGGTCGGCCGGTGCCGCCACTCCTCCTCGACCTCGACCGCCTCGTCCTCCAGGACGTCCACGAGGTCGGCGAGGACCTCGCCGCCGTCGGTGACGACCTTGCCGCCCTCCAGGAGCAGTCCGGCGGTGGCCCAGGCGGGGTGGTACGAGCCGAACCTGCGGCGCCCGAGCTCCAGGACCCGTTCCCGCACCAGCTCGCAGGCGTGCTTGATGGCGCCGCCGGTGACGTAGGTCTGCCGGGAGGCGGAGGTGGAGCCGGCCGAGCCCACCCGCGTGTCGGCGGGCCGGATGGTGACCTGGGTGACGCCCAGCTCGGTGCGGGCGATCTGCGCGTGGACGGTCACACCGCCCTGTCCGACCTCCGCCATCGCCGTGTGCACGGTGACGACGGGGCGGCCGCCGACGGCCTCCAGGCGGACCCGGGCGGTGGAGTAGTCGTCGAAGCCCTCGGAGAAGCCGACGTTCTTGATGCCGACGGCGTAGCCGACGCCGCGCACGACGCCCTCGCCGTGCGTGGTGTTGGACAGGCCGCCGGGCAGCTGCCGTACGTCGGCGCCCTCGCTGGACTCCCACTGGCGCTCCGGCGGCATCGGCATCGCCTTGACGCGGCGCAGGAGTTCGGCGACCGGCGCCGGGGAGTCGACGGGCTGTCCGGTGGGCATGAGCGTGCCCTGCTCCATGGCGTTGATCCGGCGGAACTCCACCGGGTCCAGGCCGAGTCCGGCCGCCACCTTGTCCATCTGCGCCTCGTAGGCGAAGCACGCCTGGACCGCGCCGAAGCCGCGCATGGCGCCGCAGGGCGGGTTGTTGGAGTAGAGGGCGAGGGCCTCGATGTCCACGTCGTCGACCACGTACGGTCCCACCGAGAGCGAGGCGGCGTTGCCGACGACGGCCGGGGAGGCGGAGGCGTAGGCGCCGCCGTCCAGGACGATGCGGCACCTCACGTGGGTGAGCCGGCCGTGGCGGGTGGCGCCGTGCTCGTAGTGGAGCCTGGCCGGGTGGCGGTGGACGTGGCCGAAGAAGGACTCGAAGCGGTTGTAGACCATCTTGACGGGTTTGCCGGTGCGCAGGGCCAGCAGGCAGGCGTGGATCTGCATCGACAGGTCCTCGCGTCCGCCGAAGGCGCCGCCGACGCCGGACAGGGTCATCCGCACCTTGTCCTCGGGCAGGCCGAGCACGGGGGCGATCTGGCGCAGGTCGGAGTGGAGCCACTGGGTGGCGATGTAGAGGTCGACGCCGCCGTCCTCGCCGGGCACGGCGAGACCCGACTCGGGGCCGAGGAAGGCCTGGTCCTGCATGCCGAAGTGGTAGTCGCCCACGACGATCACGTCGGCGCGCGCGGCGGCCGCGGCGGCGTCGCCGCGCACGATCGGCTGGCGGTGCACGATGTTGGGGTGCGGGACGTGGCCGCTGTGGTGGTCGGTGCGGTGCTCGTGGACGAGGACCGCGCCGGGGGCGGTGGCGGAGGCCTCGTCGGTGACGAGCGGCAGCTCCCGGTACTCCACCTTGACCTTGGCGGCGGCGCGGCGCGCGGTCTCCGGGTGGTCGGCGGCGACGATCGCGACCGGCTCGCCGTGGTGGCGGACCTTGCCGTGGGCGAGGACCGGGGTGTCCCGGATCTCCAGCCCGTAGTGGCGCACGTCGGTAGGCAGGTCGTCGTAGGTCATGACGGCGTACACGCCGGGGGTGGCGAGCGCCTCGCCGGTGTCGACGGAGACGATCTCGGCGTGTGCGACGGTGGAGCGCAGGATCTGGCCCCAGAGCATGTCCTCGTGCCACATGTCGGACGCGTACGCGAACTCGCCGGTGACCTTGAGGACGCCGTCCGGGCGGAGCGTGGACTCGCCGATGCCGCCCTTGGTCCCGGAGCCCTGGGTGAGGCCGGCGGGTGCGCCGTTGGCAGCCATGCTCAGGCCTCCTCGGACCGGCGGGCGGCGGCCAGGCGGACCGCGTCCATGATCTTCTCGTAGCCGGTGCACCGGCACAGGTTGCCCGACAGCGCCTCGCGGATGTCCTCGTCGCTCGGGTTCGGGTGGCGCTCCAGCATCTCGTCGGCGGCGACCAGCAGTCCGGGGGTGCAGAAGCCGCACTGGACGGCGCCGGCGTCGATGAACGCCTGTTGCACGGGGGCCAGTTCGATGTTCTCGCCGGTCTGTGAGTCGGTCCCGCCGGCCTGCCAGCGCCGTGCCGCGTCGAGCGAGGCGCTCTCCCCGGCGCGCGTACCCGTCGTGGTGCTGCCCTCGGCGCGCCGGCGGGCGTACTCGGCGAGGCCCTCGACGGTGACGACCTCGCGGCCCTCGGCCTGGCCGGCCGCGACCAGGCAGGAGCACACCGGCACGCCGTCCAGGCGGACCGTGCAGGAGCCGCACTCGCCCTGCTCGCAGGCGTTCTTGGAACCGGGCAGGCCCATCCGCTCGCGCAGCACGTACAGCAGGGACTCGCCCTCCCAGACGTCGTCGGCCTCCTGCGGACGTCCGTTGACGGTGAGGTTGACGCGCATCACGCGGCTCCTTCCGTGGTGCGGCGGGCGCCGCGGTACGACTCCCAGGTCCAGGTGAGCGTCCGGCGGGCCATGACGCCGACCGCGTGGCGGCGGTAGTCCGCGGTGCCCCGGACGTCGTCGATGGGGTTGCAGGCGGCGGCGCACAGGTCCGCGAACCGTTTGACCGCCGACGGGGTGACGATCTTCCCGTTCTCCCAGAAGCCGCCCTCGTCGAGCGCGGCGTTCAGGAACTCCTCGGCGGCCGTCGCGCGGATCGGGGTGGGCGCGGCCGAGCCGATGCCGGTGCGGACGGTACGGGTGGCGGGGTGCAGGGCGAGGCCGAAGGCGCACACGGCGATGACCATGGCGTTGCGGGTGCCGACCTTGGAGAACTGCTGCGGTCCGTCGGCCTTCGCGACGTGCACGGCGCGGATCAGCTCGTCGGGCTCCAGCGCGTTGCGCTTCACGCCGGTGTAGAACGCGTCGATGGGGATGCGGCGGGTGCCGCGCACCGACTCGGCCTCGACCTCGGCGCCGGCGGCGAGCAGCGCCGGGTGGGCGTCGCCGGCCGGGGACGCGGTGCCGAGGTTCCCGCCCACGCCCCCGCGGTTGCGGATCTGCGGGGAGGCGACCGTGTGCGAGGCGAGGGCGAGACCCGGCAGCTCGGTGCCCAGGTCCTCCATGATCCGGGTGTACGGCACCGAGGCACCGAGCCGTACGGAGGTCTCGCCGACCTCCCACTCGGTCAGGTCGCCGATGCGGCCCAGGTCCATGAGGTACTCGGGCCTGCGGTGATCGAAGTTGATCTCGACCATCACGTCGGTACCGCCCGCGATCGGCACCGCGGTGGGGTGCTCGGCCTTCGCGGCGAGCGCCTCCTCCCAGCTGGCGGGGCGAAGGAAGTCCATGACCGGCTCTCTTCCTCGTCTGATCGGGTGCGCATGGCTCGGGGCGTCGCGGACCGGGGCGTACGGATTGAGCCACCTGCGGGTACGGGAGGCCCGGCTCGTTCATGTGCTGTTCACGTGGAATGGCCTCAGTACACCGTCGTGTACTCCACCAGGGTCAGTCGCAGAAACCATGAAGGAGTTGGCTGGCCAGGGCGGGCATCTTGTAGATTCGTATGAACGGAGGTGCTCAATTGCCTCCTTGTTCTCCTCTGGAATCGGGCGACACAGCCGCGTGACCTGGAACACTTCGAGACAAAGAACGGCGGCGACGAGAATGCGGCTGCGCGCACTGCTGGACACCGACGCGCTGGGCCTCAAGCTGCTCGGCGGCGAGGACGAGCTGGACCGCACGGTCCGGGGCGTGATGACCACCGACCTGCGCGACCCCAGCCGCTACCTGTCGGGCGGCGAACTGGTGCTCACCGGTCTGGCCTGGCGCCGCGGCGCCGCCGACTCCGAACCGTTCGTCCGCCTCCTGGTGCAGGCCCAGGTGGCGGCGCTGGCCGCCGGTGAGGCGGAGCTGGGGGACGTGCCGGAGGACCTGGTGGCGGCGTGCGCGCGGCACCGGCTGCCGCTCTTCGCGGTGCACGAGTCGGTGGCCTTCGCGACGATCACCGAGCACGTCGTGCGCCAGGTGTCCGGCGAGCGGGCCGGGGACCTGGCGGCCGTGGTGGACCGGCACCGCCGGATGATGACCTCGGGACCGGCGGGCGGCGGCCCCGACGTGGTCCTGGACCTGCTCGGCTCCGACCTCGACCTGCGGGCGTGGGTGCTCTCCCCCACCGGGCGGCAGGTCGCCGGGCCGAAGGACGCGGAGCCCGCGCTCTCCGCGCAGGTGTGCGCCGAGCTGGCGGCCGAGCACCTCGCGGCCACCCGCACGGGCCGGCGCGCGCCGCACCGGGTGACCGTGGGCGCGACGACGTACAGCCTCTTCCCGGTGCGCGGCCGGGGGCAGCCCCCGGTCACGCCGCCGGGGGCGCGCTCCCCGCAGGGCGCCGGTGCGGGGCGGGACGTGCGCGAGACGGTGCTGTCCGACTGGCTGCTGGTGGTGGAGGCGGACGCCGGGGACTGGGCCGAGGAGCGCCTCGACCTGCTGTACGGCGTCACCCAGCTGATCGCGGTCGAGCGGGACCGGCGGGACGCGGCGCGCACGGTGCGGCGGCGGCTGGCCCAGGAGGTCCTGGAGCTGGTGCAGACGGGCGCCGCGCCGGCCGAGATCGCGGCCCGGCTCCGGGTGGCGGCGCCGGTGCTGCTGCCCGGCCTCGGCGCCGCGCCGCACTGGCAGGTCGTGGTGGCCCGGGTGGAGTGGGAGGACGGCGACGAGCAGACCGGCCGGGTCGCGCAGACCCTGCTGGAGGAGATACTCGTCGACCCGCACGCCACCGGGCCCGAGCAGTCGGACCGTATCGCCGTGGCGCACACCGGTGAGGAGGCGGTCGCCCTGGTACCGCTGCCGTCGGTCTCCAGCGAGCACGACGGCTCCGAGGCGGGGGTCCTCGCGGAAGCGCTGCTCGCCTCCGTACGGGAGCCGCTGACGGCGGGCCTGGACGGCGACGGGCGCGTCACGCTCGGCGTCAGCGCGGCCGTGCACTCGGCGGAGGGGCTGCGCGGGGCGCTGGAGGAGGCCCGGCACGCGCGCCGGGTCGCCGCGGCCCGCCCCGGCCGGGTCTGCGCGGCCGGCCACCAGGAGCTGGCCTCGCACGTGCTGCTGCTCCCCTTCGTCCCCGACGACGTCCGGCGCGCCTTCACCGCCCGGCTGCTGGACCCGCTGCGGGACTACGACCGCCGCCACCGCGCCGAGCTGATCCCGACGCTGGAGGCGTTCCTCGACAGCGACGGATCCTGGACGCGCTGCGCGAACCGGCTGCACCTGCACGTCAACACGCTGCGCTACCGCGTCGGGCGGATCGAGCAGTTGACCGGGCGTGACCTGTCGCGCCTGGAGGACAAGCTGGACTTCTTCCTGGCCCTGCGGATGAGCTGAGGCCGGGGCCCGCGGAGGGCGCCGGAGAGCCCGGCGCGTTCCCAAACCTCGGCGGCCCGAAGACCACGACTTTGTGAAAACTTTCACCCATCCCCTTGGCCGGGCCGCCGGATCCGTGCTGAGATGCGGCCACCACTCGAGAGCTCGATGGCGTGCTAAGGGGAGGGCGACGTGGCGCATTCCGCCATGGCTGGTTCTGGCTGGGGAACGACCGAAGGTGACGATCCGCTCCAGACCGCGGTATGGCGGTTGCGTTCGCGCGGCTGCTGGGCCGACGCGGCCGCCCTGCTGGAGCCGGTCACCGCGGACACCGCCTTGCAGCGGACCGCGCTGCTGGTGGAACGGTGCCTGTACACGGAGCAGGGCTGGGCCGAGGCCGAGGACGCGCTGCGCACCGCGGAGGCCCTGGCGCACACCGACGACGAGCGCGGGGCCGCCGCGTGCGAACGGGGGCAGCTCGCCTACGCCGCCACGGTGCACGGGGTGCGCGACCGGGCCGACGAGGCGCGGGCCGCACTGGGGCGGGCGGCGGCACTGATCGCGCCGGGGGCCGGGGGGCGGGCGCTGCTGGACTTCCGGCGGGGGCTGCTCGCGGAGAACCTGACCCGTTCGCCGCAGGCCGCCCGCGCGGCGTACCGGCGGGCCCATGCGGGTGCCACCGCGCACGCCGACCCGCTGCTCCAGTCCTTCACCTGGCGGCATCTGGCCGGACTCGCCCTGCGGGAGGGGGAACTGGCCGAGGCGCGGCACGGTTTCGCGGAGTCGCTGCGGATCCGCGAGGAACTGGGGTACCTCGTCGGCACGGCCCCGGCGCTGGCCTCGCTCGCGGACGCCGAGTCGGAGCCGGAGGCGTCCCGGCTGCGGGAGGAGGCGCGGCGGCTGTTCCGGCTGCTGGGCGGCGTACCGACGTGGCTGGCGCGGCAGTTGGCGCCGCCGGCGGCGGGGGCGGCGACGGCGTGAGAGACCCGCGCCCGGACTGACGTCACGGGTGTCTGCTCCAGCGCGGGGCCGTGTTGGCCCAGGCCGCGTCCCACTGGGCGAGGTTGCGCCGGTGCAGCACGAGGCCGGTGGCGGCGTGCGCCGCGAGGCCGGTGACGACGACGCCGAGGAAGGCGAGGATCGCCCAGCCCATGGTGCGGCTGCGGATCTGCTCCGCGGTCAGCGGCGGCTCGGTGATCCGGCCCTGGTCGTCGACCCAGACCAGGACCGTGCTGTCCGCCGGCAGTCCCGGTTCGACCTCGGTCCGCCCGGTCCTGCTCGCCCCGTCGGGGCCGGTGAAGCGGACCGGGACCGGGTAGCGGGTCTTCTTCGCCTCGTCCGACCCCGGCTCGGGATGGCGCGGGGCGTCGTGGGTCAGGACCGCGGGGCGGTGGTCCCGGGTACGCGCCTCGTGCTCGGCGGTGCTCCGGTAGTGCCGGTACGCGCTGTCGCCGACCCCGAACATCGCGGCCGGGGCCGCCCCCAGCACGGCGAGCACGAGCCCGAGCGAGACCCACGCCCGCAGCCGGTCGCTCGGCCGCCGCAACGGGTTGCGCCGCCAGCGCCACAGCAGCAGATACGGGTACCGCTCACGGTCGGGATCGGGAACGGCTGGTGGTGGCTGGGCCTGAGGGATCTCTCCGGCCACGGGGTGCCTCCTTCCTGGGACGGGGCGGTTGTCGGGTCGGATCGGATCGGATCGGATCGGATCGGGTCGGGTCGGGTCACCACGTGGGACACGGGGTACGGCCGACGCCGGGGCGGACGCCGACCGTACGGACGGGGAGGAGGAGGGGGACGGACCAGGAACGGGGCGGGGGCGGGGGGCGGATCAGGAACGGGACGGGGGCGGGGGACGGGGACGGGAGGGGGACAAGGACGAGGACGGGACGGGGACGATGCTCGGGCGACGGAGACGGGGGACGGGGACGGTTGCCGGGAGAAGCAGGTGCGGTGCTTCCGGTCCGGTCCGGTGGGCCGGGGCGAGCGGTGCCCGGCCCGCCGGACGGCTGGTGCCGGGCCCGCCCGACGGGTGGTGGACGCCGGAGCCTCCGGGCCGGTCCCGACGGCCGGCGTCCCACGCCGGTGCTGGTGCCGTGGTCCCGGAACCGGTTCCGGCAACCGGTTTCCGTACGGCGGCCGGTACTGGCGGCGCCTGTCTCCCGGGGTGGGTGGCCGGGCACCGACGTGCCGGGCCCGGGCGCCGCCGGACACGGCCTGCCCGGCACCGCAGCGGTGCGAGTGAGCCCTCCGGCGGGGCCACCCCCGTCCCACGGACGAACGACCGGCACCCTCGGCACCCAGCACCTCGGCGCACCAGGAGACCGACCCGGCACCGCGGCCGAGCGAGCGACCCCACCGGCGGAGCCACCCCCGTCCCACGGACGAACGCCCGGCACCCTCGGCACGCTCGGCGTCCAGCCCGCCCCCGGCGTGCCGGAGGACGAACCGGCGACCCGGGCGCCGGCCCGGTACCGGATCAGTGCGGGTGGGTGTCCGGGGGGTCCGTGCCGGTGGTCGAGGGGTGGGTGTGCGCGGCCTCCAGGAGCTTCGCGGCGCCGCGGACGGCCGCCGTGTGCGGTGCGGGCACCGCGCGCAGCGGCACGTGCAGCCGGTCGGCCAGCCGGCAGGTGATCTCGGGGCGCAGCGCACCCCCGCCCGCCAGCAGCGGTCCCCGGCCGAGCGCGTCGACCGTGAGAGACGTGCCGTCCTGGCGCAGCATCGAGGTCGTCATGTCGGCCAGCGCCTCGCCGATCCACGCGGACGGGGTCGCGTCGTCGATGTCCCCCGTGCCGAGCGCCGTGCGGCGGGCGTCGAAGACGGCGCCGTCCACCAGCAGCACCACCTCCGTGAGATGGGCGCCGATGTCCATCACGAGCAGCGGCCGGGTCAGGTCGGCGCCGGCCGCGAGGGCCACGGCCCGCGCGCTGGGCACGGTCAGCACGGTGCGCGGGCGCAGCACCTCCACGGCCGTACGGGCCTCGGTCCGGTAGGCCAGCCCGTCGAGGACCGGCGCGGTCACCACGACCACCGGACGGGCGAAGCGGGGCAGCCGGTGGCCCAGCAGCCGGTCGAGCATCCGGGCCGTGCCCTGGGTGTCGACGATGGAGCCGCGCTGGATGGGGTACACCGCGCCCGCGCCGGGGAAGGTCACCGTCGGCACGTCGAGGATCATGCCGCGCCCGGCGACCCAGGCACGGGTACGGGCGCTGCCCATGTCGAGGGCGACGCCGCTGCACTGCCGGCACAGCGGCCACGGCCGGTGCCGGGACAGGGCGGTCCGGGGCCGCCGGAGCACGGTCATCGTCCGGCCTCCCGCACCTGCTGGCAGCGGGCGCAGTAGCGGGCCTGCGGCACGATCACCAGGCGCTCGCGGTCGATGGCGCGCCGGCACAGATGGCAGTTGCCGTAGCGGCCCTCGGCGATGCGGTCGAGCGCCGCTTCGACGTCGGCGAGGACCATGCGTGCGGAGGCCGCCAGCTTGACCCGGACCTCGGTCTGCGCGGCGGACCGCCGCTGGATCGACTCGTCGGTGCGGGACGGGTACGCCGCGATCTGCCGCAGTTGCTCCTCGCGGAACAGCCGTTGCTCCCGGAGGTTGTCCCGGAGCGCGGCGAGGTCCTCGGGCGACAGGCGCGTGTCGCGGTCGCCGATGATCTGGTTGTTCACCACTTCACCCCTTGGGCAGGGCGGGAGGGACGGTACTGGACGGGGACGGTGGGACGGGGCGTCAGGCGGCCGCGCGGCGCTGGCAGGCGACGCAGTACCGCGTGTAGGGGAGGATCTCCAGGCGCTCCCCGGGGACGGGCTTGCCGCAGCCGAGGCAGGCGCCGTAGGTGCCCTCCTCGACCCGGGCGAAGGCCTCGTCGATCTCCTTGAGCACCCGCTCGATCGCGGCCTTCTGCGCGGACATCAGCTGGTCGTCCGCCTGGCCGCTCTCGGCGAGGGCCTGAAGCTGGGTGACGCGGGTGTTGCGGGCGTGTTCGAGGCGCTGGCGCGCCTCGTGAGCGGTCAACCGCTCGGGGCGGGGTTCGATGCGGGAGGCGTCGAGCGACACGATGAGTGGTCCTTTTCTCGGAAGGTGCTGCGGGTATGCCGAGTGCCGGGCCGATCGGACCCGGTCGTCCTCAACCATGGCCGGGCCGCCCGGGGAAACCCATCGGGCGCAGGACCCATTTGCCCGGGGGTGCGGGATCCACTCGGCGGTGCGCCGGGGCGGCCATATGGGTATGCCGCGGGCCGGAAATGGGGGTCGGGCCCCATCGACCGGACCGGTCCTCGAGGAGCACTCTGGTCGCTTGCTCGGTCGCTACCTGGGCCGCAGCTCCCACCGAGGGTGCGCGATGACCGACAGTAGAGGCGTACCAAATCAACACGTCGCCGAAGGAGGCGTACCCCCGGTGTCCCTGTTCTGGCGGATCTTCGGGCTCAACGCGGTGGTGCTGGGCTTCGCCACGGCGCTGCTGCTGTGGGCTCCGGTGACCGTCTCCGTGCCGATCCTGCTGACCGAGGCCGTCGTCCTCGTGGTCGGCATGGGCGTCATGCTGGTGGCCAACGGTGCCCTGCTGCGCTGGGGCCTGGCGCCGCTGGAGCGGCTCACCAGGCTGATGACCACCGTCGACCTGCTGCGCCCCGGCCAGCGGCTGCCGATCTCCGGCGGCGGCGAGGTCCCGGAGCTGATCCGCACCTTCAACGCCATGCTGGACCGCCTGGAGAACGAGCGGGCCACCAGCAGCGCCCGCGTCCTGCTGGCCCAGGAGGCGGAACGGCGCCGCATCGCCCAGGAGCTGCACGACGAGGTCGGGCAGAGCATGACCGCGATCCTGCTGGTCCTGGGGCGTGCCGCGGACGACGCCGAGGAGCCGCTGCGCGACGAGCTGCACCAGGCGCAGGAGATCACCCGGGAGAGCCTGGACGAGGTCCGCCGCCTGGTGCGCCGGCTGCGGCCCGGTGTCCTGGACGACCTCGGTCTGATCAGCGCGCTGTCCTCGCTCACGCACGACTTCGCCACCCACACCGGTCTGCGGGTGGTGCGCCGTTTCGACGCCGATCTGCCGGTCCTGGACCACGAGACCGAACTGGTCCTCTACCGGGTGGCTCAGGAGAGCCTGACCAACGCCGCCCGCCACGCGGACGCCGAGCGCCTGGAGGTGGGCCTGGCCCACGCCGACGCCGCGGTGACGCTCACCGTCGCCGACGACGGGCGCGGCATCGAGGCGGCGCACGAGGGCGCCGGCATCCGCGGCATGCGGGAACGGGCCCTGCTCATCGGGGCCGCCCTCGACATCACGTCGGCGCCCGGCGCCGGCACCCGCATCCGGCTCACCGCACCCCTTCCCAGGAAGTAGCACCGACCATGTCCGACCCGTCCCTGCCCGAGCCGTCCGAGCCGTCCGCGCGCGGCCGCCACGCCGGCGCGTCCACGACGCCCACGACGCCCACGCCCGCGTCCACGACGTCCGCGTACGGCGCGCCCCCGGCGTCCGCCCCCTCGAAGATCCGCATCCTGCTCGCCGACGACCACGCGCTGGTGCGCCGCGGTGTGCGCCTCATCCTCGACCGGGAGCCGGACCTGGAGGTGGTGGCCGAGGCCGGGGACGGCGCGGAGGCCATCGACATGGCGCGGGCCCACGAGGCCGACCTCGCCGTCCTGGACATCGCGATGCCGCGCCTCACCGGCCTCCAGGCGGCCCGCGAACTGGCCGCGCTGAAGCCGGGGCTGCGCATCCTGATGCTGACGATGCACGACAACGAGCAGTACCTGTTCCAGGCGCTGAAGTCGGGGGCCTGCGGATACGTGCTCAAGTCGGTCGCCGACCGGGACCTCGTCGCCGCCTGCCGCGCCGCGATGCGCGACGAGCCGTTCCTGTACCCGGGCGCGGTGACCGCGCTCATCCGCAACTACCTCGACCGGGTGCGGCACGGCGAGGAGACCTCCGACCACATCCTCACCCCGCGCGAGGAGGAGGTCCTCAAGCTCGTCGCCGAGGGCCACTCCTCGAAGGAGATCGCCGAGATCCTCTTCATCAGCATCAAGACCGTCCAGCGGCACCGGGCGAACCTGCTGCAGAAGCTCGGCCTGCGCGACCGCCTGGAGCTGACCCGGTACGCCATCCGCGCCGGGCTCATCGAGCCCTGACGGCCCCCCGAACCGCCCGTGGCTCTGGCCGCCCACTCCCCGGCCGGAGCCCCGGGCTCCCCCACCCGCCAGGCCCGCTCATCCACCAGGAAAGGGGACGGTGCATGCGACGACGGCTCGCGAGCGTGCTCACCGTCCTGCTGACCGTCCTGCTGCCCCTGGTCCCGGCCTGGCCCGCGGCCGGCGCGCACGTCGGTCCGAGCGGTCCCCTCGCGGCGGCCGCCGCCACGGCCGTGCCGCACCCGGCCCTCGACCTCCACGCCGACGACGGCTGCACGCCGGTCTGCGCCGCCCAGCCCCGAGCCCGGCACGACCAGCCGGCCGGGCGTCCGACGGCACCGGACCAGCACCCGGCGACCACCGCCCACCTCGGGGGCGGCGCCGCCCCCTGCGGCCACGCACGGACGTCGTTCGCGCCCGGCCCGGTGCCGGTCTCCCCCGGCCGCGCGAGCCACGACAGCGGCCGGGCGCCACCGGTCTCCTCCGGCACCTGAGACACCACTCCTTCCCTGCATCTTCTTCCGCCGCGGCCGCGCTCGGCCGCCGCCGCGGCGTGCCCGCCGGAGGCCCGTCTTGAAACGCTCCCGTCCCCCTTCCCGCTCCCGCTCCCGTTCCCGTACGCGGTCCCGTTCCCTGAACGTCCGCGCCCTCGTCGCGCTGGCCGTGATGGCCGGGGCCGTGGCCATCGCCCTGACCATGCCGGTCCGTCTGGGGCTCGACCTGCGCGGCGGCACCCAGATCGTCCTGGAGACCAAGTCGACCGAGACCACCAAGGCCGACCGGGAGGCCACCGACCGCACCGTGGAGGTGCTGCGCGGCCGCATCGACGCCCTCGGCGTCGCCGAGCCGACCATCGTCCGCTCCGGCGAGAACCGGGTCGTCGTCGAGCTGCCGGGCGTACAGGACCCGAAGAAGGCCGCCGACGTGCTCGGCCGCACCGCGCAGCTCACCGTCCACTCGGTGCTCGGCGCGGCGGAGAAGCCCGCCGACGCGACCGAGGGCAGGACCGAGACCGCCGAGGACGGCGAGCGGGTGCTGCCGGACGAGTCCGGGCAGTCCCTGCGGCTGAAGGCCGCCACGCTGACCGGTCAGGACGTCAAGGGCGCCGACGCCCGCTTCGACCAGCAGAACGGCGCCGGCTGGACCGTCACCGTCGACTTCAAGGACTCCGGCAGCGACCGCTGGGCGCAGGTGACCGGCGAGGCGGCCTGCAACCCGGCCGGTGACCCCACGCGCCGGGTCGCCATCGTGCTCGACGACAAGATCATCTCCTCGCCGCAGGTCGACCCCTCCGTGTCCTGCGGGGCGGGCATCACCGGCGGCTCCACGCAGATCACCGGCTCCTTCGACGACGCCGAGGCGCGCGAACTGGCCCTGCTCATCAAGGGCGGCGCCCTGCCGGTGCCGGTCGAGACCATCGAGCAGCGCACCATCGGCGCCACCCTGGGCGACGAGGCCATCGACGCCGGCGCCTGGGCCGCCGTCATCGGCACCGCGCTGACCGCGCTGTTCATCATCGTCGTCTACCGGCTGATGGGCGCCCTCGCGACCGTGGCCCTGCTCTGCTACGGCCTGATCTCCTACGCCGCCCTGGCCGCGGTCGGCGCGACCCTGACCCTGCCGGGCCTGGCGGGCTTCGTGCTGGCGATCGGCATGGCGGTGGACGCCAACGTCCTGGTCTTCGAGCGGGCCCGCGAGGAACAGGCGGCCCGGACCCGTCCCAGTACGCGCTCCGCGCTGACCGCCGGTTTCCGCAGCGCCTTCAGCGCGATCGCCGACTCCAACATCACCACGCTGATCGCCGCCGCCCTGCTGTTCTTCCTGGCCTCCGGCCCGGTCAAGGGCTTCGGCGTCACCCTCGGCATCGGTGTGCTGGCCTCGATGGTCAGCGCCCTGGTGATCACCCGGGTGCTCGCCGAGTTCGCCGCGAGCCGCCCGGCGGTCTTCCGCCGCCCCCGTATCACCGGCATCTCCTCGACCGGCCCGGTCCGTGACGCCCTGCTGCGCCGCGACCCGTTCCTGATGCGCCGGCCGCGCCGCTGGCTGGCGGCCTCGCTGATCGTCCTTGTGGTGGCGGGCTCCGGCATCCTGGTGCGGGGCCTGAACTTCGGCATCGAGTTCACCGGCGGGCGGCTCATCGAGTACTCCACCGCCACCCAGGTCGATCCCGACCGGGCGCGGGACGCCCTGGCCGACGCGGGCTTCCCGCGCGCCGTCGTCCAGTCCTCCGGCGACGGCGACCTCACGGTGCGCACGGAGGAGCTGACCGACACCGAGGCGGCGACCGTCACGAAGGCCGTCGCCGAACTGGGCGGCGAGACGGAGAAGGTCCGCGACGAGCTGATCGGCCCGAGCCTCGGCGAGGAGCTGCGCCGGGACGCCCTGATCGCCCTCGGCCTGGCGCTGGCCGCGCAGCTGGCGTACCTGGCGGTCCGGTTCCGCCTGCTGTTCGGCACGGCGGCGGTCGGCGCGCTCGCCCACGACGTGGTCATTCTGGTCGGTGTGTTCGCCTGGCTGGGCAAGCCGATCGACGGGGTGTTCCTGGCGGCGCTGCTGACCGTGATCGGCTACTCGGTGAACGACTCGGTGGTGCTCTTCGACCGCATCCGGGAACTGCTGGGCAAGGAGCGGAAGGCACCGTTCGACCGGCTCACCAACGACGCGATCCTGCAGACCCTGCCGCGCACGGTCAACACCGGCATGGGCGCGGTGCTCATCCTGGCCTCGCTGGCGATCCTGGCCGACGACTCGCTCACCGACTTCGCGCTCGCGCTGCTGATCGGCGTGGGGGTCGGCACGTACTCGTCGGTCTTCACCGCCTCTCCCCTGGCCATCGAGCTGCACAACCGCGACACCGGTTCCCGCCCCGGGCGCCGCAGGGGCGGCCGGACCCGCGCCACGGGGAAGTCCGGGAAGCCGGGGAAGCAGGTCCCCACGAGCCGCACGGAACGGCAGGAGGTCCGCTAGCAGGGGCGGGCAGGAAGGTCCGGGCCCCTTCGCTCAAGGGCGCCCGGGCCCAGGGCGCGCGGTCCGTGGCCCGCCCCGTCCGAGCGCCCGGCCCGGGCGAAGCCCGGCGGCCGACCGGCCCGAGGCACGCCCCGCCCAGGGCACATCCGGTCCGAGCGCCCGGCGCGGGAACGCCGCCCCGGGAGCCCGGCCCGGGGACACCGACCCGGGCGAAGCCCGGCGGACGACCGGCCCGGGGCACGTCCCACCCGGGGCACGTCCGGTCCGGGGGCCCCGTCCGGGCGCCCGGGTGAAGGGCGCCCTGCCGGGCCTCCGGCTCACGACGTGACTGTGAAGTGGTCCCCGACCAGGGCCCGCACCACGTCCAAGTCGCCGGCGATCAGCGCGTCCAGCAGCGCGGTGTGCTGGTGCGCGTCGGCGACCAGGTCGGCCCGGCCGCGCACGGAGGGCGAGCCGGCCGGCGGCCACTGGGCGCGGCGGTGCACGTCACCGGCGATCCGGACGAGCTGTTCGTTGCCGGCCAGCGCGAGCGCGGCGCGGTGGAAGGCGCGGTCGGCCTCGGCGTAGGTGGCCGGGCAGCCGGAGGACGCGGCCCGGACGGTGCCCTCGGCGAGCGGGCGCAGCTCCGCCCAGTGCTCCGCGGGCACCGTGCGGGCCAGCCGGAGCCACACCGGGACCTCGATCAGGGCCCGGACCTCGGCCAGTTCGGCCAGCTCGCGGTCACCGCGTTCGAGGACGCGGAAGCCCCGGTTGGGGACGACCTCGACGGCGCCCTCCAGGGCGAGCTGCTGCATGGCCTCCCGCACGGGGGTGGCCGAGACGCCGAACCGCTCGCCGAGCACCGGTGCCGAGTAGACCTCGCCGGGCCGCAGTTCACCGGTGACCAGCGCGGAGCGCAGGGCGTCGAGGATCTGTCCGCGCACGGAGGAACGCTGGACCAGGGCCCGCGGGCGGGGCACCGGCGGTTCGCCGTGGGTGTGCTCGCCGCGTGCCGGGCCGTCCGGCTCCGCACCGCCGGGGGCCCGGCCCCGTGCCCTGTCCGCCGCTCCCGGCTGCACCGGGATCCGCACCGCTTCGGCCGCCGCCCCCGTACCCGTACCCACACCCGTTCTTGCGGCGCCCTGCGCGCTGTGCTTCACGGGTCCTCCTGTGGGACGTGTCGGTACTTGGGGTCATTACGGCGGGTTGTCACCTGTCCGTCAAGCACCATAAGCGCAGGGGCCGTCAGTTCAAATCCCGAACATATTGGGTAAGGTAAGGCTTACCTTTAAGCAGCCCGTTGTTCCGACGTGGATCGGTGGTCCCGCATGCCTGTCGCCCGTACGGCCCTCACGGACGCCTACACGCGCCTGTCCGAGGTCCTCCCCGGGCTGGGCGTGACCGAACTGGCCGCGGCCGACGAGGCCCCGAGCGGCGGCGGCTGGGTCACGGCCGCCTCCCTCGCCGCGGGCGGGACGGAGCTGGCGGCCTTCCTCGCCTGGGACGAGGCCCAGGTGCTGCGGGACTACGGACAGCGGGCCCGGCCGGACGTGATCGCGAGCTTCGGCCTGCACCGGTACGCGTGGCCCGCCTGCCTGCTGATCACCGTGCCGTGGTTCCTGCACCGCCGGGTGCCCCGCCACCCCGCGGCCCACGTGTCCTACGACCGCACGGCCGCCGGGCTCCCCCTCGGCCGGATGGCGGTGCGTGCCGCGTCCTTCGCCTGCCTCCCCGGCGACCCCGCCGCCGCGCTGCCCGGCGCCCGGGTGGTCGCCGACGAGGAGGCGCTGCGCGCCGAGGTGCGGGCCGCGGTCGCCGAGCACCTGGAGCCGGTGCTGGCCGGATTCGGCCCCCGGATGCGGCGGCGCGGACGTGCCCTGTGGGGGATGGCGACCGACGAGGTCGTCGAGGGCCTGTGGTACGTCGCCCACCTGCTCGGCGAGCAGGAGCGGGCGCGGCACGAGCTGGAGCTGCTGCTGCCGGGCGCCACCAGGCCGTACGTCGGGAAGGCGGCCTTCCGTGAACTGAAGGGGCCGGACGGCGCCCCGCTGCACACCCGGGACCGGGCGAGCTGCTGCATGTTCTACACCCTGCGCCCCGAGGACACCTGCGCCACCTGCCCACGGACCTGCGACGCCGACCGCGTGGACAAGCTGCTCGCCGCGGCGGGCTGACGGACCGTCGGCTAAGATCGTCCGCGTTGTTCCACAACTCCCCCACACGTCGCGGGAACTTTCCGTGGAACCACCCGTACGGGTAGTCTTAATCGAACTCAACTCCCGCCCCTCACGCGGCAGTTCGAGCAGAACGCCGCCCTGGGCACCCCCTCTGCACTCCCTTGGCGGCCTCTTGCCCCGAAACCCCCTGAGGGCCGCTGGGTTTGGGCCACCATGGCGGGCGTTACGCCCTATCCCACTGCAAGGGACCCCAGATGAGATTGACCGACATATCGCTGAACTGGCTGCTTCCGGGCGCCGTGCTGCTCCTGGGCATGCTGGCGGCGGTGGCGGTGCTCGCGCGCGGCAAGCGTTCCTCGGGGAAGGACGCGGGCGCGGACGACTCGTGGGAGCGCATGGAGGAGCGCCGCCGGCGCAAGGAGGCCCTCTACGGCACCTTCTCCTACGTCCTGCTCTTCTGCTGTGCCGCGGTCGCCGCGGCGCTCTCCTTCCACGGTCTGGTCGGCTTCGGCGAGCAGAACCTCGGCCTGAGCGACGGCTGGCAGTACCTGGTCCCGTTCGGGCTCGACGGGGCGGCGATGTTCTGCTCCGTCCTCGCGGTGCGCGAGGCCAGCCACGGTGACGCGGCGCTCGGCTCGCGGATACTCGTGTGGGCCTTCGCCTTCGCCGCGGCCTGGTTCAACTGGGTGCACGCGCCGCGCGGCCTGGGGCACGCGGGTGCCCCGCACTTCTTCGCGGGCATGTCCCTGTCGGCGGCGGTGCTGTTCGACCGGGCCCTGAAGCAGACCCGCCGGGCCGCCCTGCGCGAGCAGGGTCTGGTGCCGCGTCCGCTGCCGCAGATCCGCATGGTCCGCTGGCTGCGCGCGCCCCGCGAGACGTACCGCGCCTGGTCGCTGATGCTCCTGGAGGGCGTGCGCAGCCTGGACGAGGCGGTCGAGGAGGTGCGCGACGACCGGCGCCAGAAGGAGGAGAAGAAGCTCCGGCGGCGCGAGCAGGAGCGGCTGGAGCGGGCGCAGCTCAAGGCGATCAGCCGGGGCCACGGCCACCGCGGCTTCCCCGGGCGCGGCGGCCGTCAGGTCGAGGTCGAGGTGCAGCAGGTCGAGCGAGGCTCGGAACGCGCCGCCGCGGAGCCTGCCATATCGACCCCGGAGCAACTGCCCGCGGCGAGCCGGCGGCCCTCCCTGCAGCCCGTGCGGAGCGGGTCTGAGCAGATGTCCGTGGGGACCGTCGACCTCACCGCGGAGGACGACACCCAGGCCCTGCCCCGCCTGGACTCCCTGGAGCGCAAGCTCAAGGACCTGGAGCAGCAGTTCGGCTGAGCCGGACGCGCCCCGTATCCGATACCGATGGCCTGAGGCGCCGGTCTTCCCGGCGCCTCAGGCCGCTTCCGCTTCCGCTCCCGCGCCCAGTTCGAACCAGACCGACTTGCCCACCTCGCAGGGCTGTACGCCCCAGTCGTCGGCGAGCGACTCGACCAGGACCAGCCCTCTGCCGTTGGTGCTCTCCTCCCGCTGCGGTGCGCGCGGCCGGGGCTGCCGGCCCCGGCCCACGAAGTCCCGTACCTCGACCCGCAGGGCGCGCGGGCCGACCGTCGCGGTCAGGACCGCGCCCTCGTCGGTGTGCACGAGCGCGTTGGTGACCAGTTCGCTGGCGAGCAGCTCCGCGACCTCCGACTGGCCGGGCCCGCCCCAGTGCCGCAGCAGCTCACGCAGCGCCCGCCGGGCCTCGGGCACCGCCCGCAGGTCCGCCCGGCCGAGCCGCCGCCTGAGCTGTGGCACCGCCTGCTCCTTCATGTCCCCCGTCGGCGCGCTGATGTCGTCTCCCCCCGTCCGTCCCGCTCCGGTCGAACAACTTCACGGGGAAAGCCTTGCCCGTTCGAGCCCTCGCCAGTCATCCGGTTTCGGACCGGCTGTCCGTACGGTCACGGGCGGGGGACGTTGCGCAGGTTCGACCGGGCCATCTGGAGCATGCGTCCGACCCCGCCGTCCAGGACGATCTTCGAGGCGGACAGGGCGAAGCCGGTGACCATGTCGGCGCTGATCTTCGGCGGGATGGACAGGGCGTTGGGGTCGGTGACCACGTCGACGAGGGCGGGACCCTTGTGCTTGAACGCCGCCTTCAGCGCCCCGGCCAGGTCCTTGGGCTTCTCCACCCGGACGCCGAAGGCGCCGCAGGCCTCGGCGACGGCGGCGAAGTCCGGGTTCTTGTTGGCCACCCCGTGCGAGGGCAGGCCCGCGACGAGCATCTCCAACTCGACCATGCCGAGCGAGGAGTTGTTGAAGAGCACAATCTTCACCGGCAGGTCGTGCTGGACGAGGGTGAGGAAGTCGCCCATCAGCATGGTGAACCCGCCGTCGCCGGACATCGACACGACCTGTCGGCGCCGGTCGGTGAACTGGGCGCCGATCGCCATCGGCAGCGCGTTCGCCATCGAACCGTGGGAGAAGGAACCGATGATGCGGCGGCGGCCGTTGGGCGAGATGTAACGAGCCGCCCAGACGTTGCACATCCCGGTGTCGACGGTGAACACCGCGTCGTCGTCGGCCATCTCGTCCAGCAGGGCGGCCACGTACTCGGGGTGGATCGGGACGTGCTTGTCGACCTTGCGGGTGTACGCCTTGACGACGCCTTCCAGGGCGTCGGCGTGCTTCTTCAGCATCCGGTCCAGGAAGCGGCGGTTCTTCTTCTCCTTGACCCGGGGGATCAGGCAGCGCAGCGTCTCCCGCGCGTCGCCCCACACCGCGAGGTCCAGCTTGGAGCGCCGTCCCAGGTGCTCGGGCCGCACGTCGATCTGGGCGATCTTCACGTCGTCCGGGAGGAAGGCGTTGTACGGGAAGTCGGTGCCGATCAGGAGCAGCAGGTCGCACTCGTGGGTGGCCTCGTAGGCGGCGCCGTAGCCGAGCAGTCCGCTCATGCCGACGTCGTACGGGTTGTCGTACTGGATGAACTCCTTGCCCCGCAGGGCGTGCCCGACCGGTGCCTTGAGCTTCCCGGCGAACTCCATGACCTCGGCGTGCGCGCCCGCGGTGCCGCTGCCGCAGAACAGGGTGACCTTGTCGGCGTCGTCGATCATCCGGACCAGCCGGTCGATCTCCTCGTCGCCGGGCCGGACGGTGGGCCGGGAGGTGACGAGGGCCGTCTCGGCGGCCCCCTGCGGGGCGGGCTCGTCCGCGATGTCGCCGGGCAGCGAGACGACGCTGACGCCGCCCTGGCCGACGGCGTGCTGGATGGCGGTCTGGAGCAGCCGGGGCATCTGCTTCGGGCTGGAGATCAGCTCGCTGTAGTGGCTGCACTCGCGGAACAGCTGGTCGGGGTGGGTCTCCTGGAAGAAGCCGAGCCCGATCTCGCTGGACGGGATCTGGGAGGCCAGGGCGAGGACGGGGGCCATCGAGCGGTGGGCGTCGTAGAGCCCGTTGATGAGGTGGAGGTTGCCGGGGCCGCAGGAGCCGGCGCACGCGGTGAGCTTCCCGGTGATCTGCGCCTCCGCCCCGGCGGCGAAGGCGGCGGTCTCCTCGTGCCGTACGTGCACCCATTCGATGCCGGAGTGGCGGCGCACGGCGTCCACGACGGGGTTGAGGCTGTCCCCGACGACTCCGTAGAGGCGCTCGACCCCGACGCGGGTGAGGATGTCGACGAACTGTTCCGCGACGTTCTGTTTGGCCATGGGTCCAGCTATGCCACAGCGCGCGGTCTCACGCCTCCCAAACGGCGGCGGCGGTACGGTCGTCCGCGTATCCCTTGACCCGCACGCCGCTGTCGGCGAGGAACTCCCCCGGTCCGGGCGCCGGGCGGGCGGCCCATCGCCGGGCGAGGAGTTCGCCCAGTCCGGGCTCGCTCAGCAGTGGCTCGGCGAGGCCCGCGGTGCACATCAGGAGCACATCACCCGGGCGGGCTACGGAGGCCCGGAACCGGAAGGGCTCGCGGGGCGGCCCGGCGGGCGGCCCCTCGTACGGGCCCGGGGATGTGGTGATGCCGAGGTCCATGGTCAGCCGGTCGTCCTCGGGCGTCTCGCTCGGTGCGTCGCGGGGTGCGGAGCCGAAGCCGAGGACGGGCTCTCCGGTGACGTCACCGGCGTCCGGCTCCATGTCCTGCCAGGCGCCGTCGCGCAGTCTGAGCAGTCCGCCCGCGCCGACGCCGAAGAACACCCGCGTGCGGCACCCGGGGTCGGCGGGCAGCAGCAGGCAGCGCAGGGTGGCCGCGTACTCGTCGGGGGCCAGGCCCTGTTCGGCGGCACCGGCCCGGAGCCGGCCGAGGCTGCGGTCGGTGAGGCGGTGCAGGCCGGACTTCAGGTCGCCGCGCCGGGCGGCCCGCAGATCCTCGGCGAGCCGGGCGTGGCTGCGGCCCACGGCCCGTCCGATCCACCGGCACACCTCGGCCGCCGCCCGGTGCGCCCCGGCGGTGGCACGGGCGCCGGTCGCCATCGCCACCAGGACCAGCGCCTGCTCACCGGCGCCGAACCGGGCGACGAGCAGCGCGTCGCGACGCGGCTCGCCCCGGTAGCGCGCGGAGTCCCCGCGCACGGAGACGGCCCGCAGCGTGCACGTCCCGTACCGGGCGCCCTCCAGGACGGTGTCCGGCACCAGGCCGTCGAGGCCGTCGGGATCGGCGGGCGGCAGCGCGGTGGGCTCGGCGTCGTAGGTGGGCGGCCCGCTGCCGACGTAGTCGCGGTCGGCCTCCGTCGAGGGGAGGAAGCGCGGCGGAAGCGGCGGCAGGTCGGGCAGGGTCCGGGGCGGAGGGACCGCCTCGGGCGGCTCTCTGAGGTCGGCGGCCCCGGACCCGGACGTGGTCGGCCCACGCGGATCCGGCCGCCTCGGCGCGGCAGGCCGCCCGGCACCGGACGCCGGCGACGACACGGGACCTGACGCTTCACCCGGCGGCGGAGTTCCGGCGGGCGCGGGCCGCGGCGCGTCCGACGCGCCCGTGTCGCCGGGGTCGGCGCTCACGGCCGGAAAGCTCCTCGGGCCGGCGGGGGTCGCGGGCGGAGGCTCCCAGGGAGCCGTGGGCCGGGACGGCCCGGCAGCCCGCGGGGGCCCACCCTCGCCGGGCCCGCCGTCACCCGCCTCCGGGGAGCCCGGAGACCGGTACGGCCCGCGTCCCCCCGAGCCGGTCCCCCCGGCGGGCGGCGGTGGGGCGTCGTGCCTCGGGTCGCCGTCGTCCGGTCCCGGCAGGTCCGCGTGGAGCGGTGGGGCGTCGTCCCCGGTGCGGGGGCCGGGGACGGCGGCGGGCGGGGTCCTGGGCCACCAGGGCCGTCCCGGTTCGGGCGCGGTGGGGGACGGTGGCGGCCCCGGGGGCGTGGGCTCGCCGGGGCCGGGGGCCGCCGGTCCGCGGGCCAGTGTGTCCGACGCCGAGGCGAAGCGGTCGTCCAGGGAATCGGGTGCGGCCGTGGGGCCGGTGTCGTCGGTGGAGTCGTCGTACAGCTGCCCCCACCAGTCGTCCTCAGGTCCGGTGGGACCGGCGGGACCGGTGGGCCTTCCCCCCTGCTGACTCATGCTCCTGATTGTCCACCGATGGGGCCGGATGGAAACGGGGCATCGGCAAATTCGGGGCGGACCGGCCTGCGCCGGGCGGCGTGTCGGGGGACGCGTCGAACAGTTCTCCGAGGTGGGGTGGCCGGGCGGCCCCACCCCCCACGGGAGGACCACCCGGCGACGCCACCTTGGCAGAGTGACCGGCGGTACGGCGATGATGTCCCGAGGCGGGTTTGCGCCGTGGCCGTTTCCCGCCACGGACGTCCGCGCAGGTGGAGGTGGGCATGGTTCTGGGGAGGGGCGACACCTGATGCTGGGAGTGCTGGGGCTGGAGGACACGCACGAGGCGGCGTACCGGGCGCTGGTGTCGGTGGGCGCGGCCGACGTACCGGATCTGGCCAGGCGGCTGGCGCTCGGCGAACGGGACACCGAGCGCGCGCTGCGCCGGCTGGAGCAGAACGGGCTCGCCGCCCAGTCCTCGGCCCGCCCGGGACGCTGGGTCGCGGCCCCGCCGGGCGTCGCGCTGGGCGCCCTGCTCACCCAGCAGCGGCACGAGCTGGAGCGGGCGGAGCTGGCGGCGGCGCTGCTGGCGGAGGAGTACCGGGCGGCGGCGGCCGAGCCCGCGGTGCACGACCTGGTGGAGGTGGTGACCGGCGCCGGGGCCGTCGCCCAGCGCTTCCTCCAGCTCCAGCTCGGCGCGAGCGAGGAGGTGTGCGCGCTGGTCACCGACAAGCCGGTGGCCGTGACCGGCATGGAGAACGACGCGGAGGAGCAGGCCACCGGGCGCGGTGTCCGCTACCGGGTGGTCGTCAAGCGGTCGGTCCTCGACCTGCCGACCGGCATCACCGAGCTGACCGCCGCGCTGGGCCGCGACGAGCAGGTCCGGGTCGTGGACCGGGTGCCGACCAAGCTGATCGTGGCCGACCGCTCCCTCGCCCTCGTCCCGCTCACCGCGCGCTCCTCGGAACCCGCCGCGCTGGTGGTGCACGCCAGCGGTCTGCTCGAACTGCTGTGTGGCCTGTTCGAGGCCGTGTGGCGGGACGCCCTCCCGCTGCGTCTGGGTGCCTCCGGCGTGACCGAGCAGGCCCCGGACGGCCCCGACGGCACCGATCTGGAGATCCTCTCCCTGCTGCTCGCCGGGCTGACCGACGCGAGCGTGGCCAAGCAGCTCGACCTGGGCCTCAGGACCGTGCAGCGACGGGTGAAACGCCTGATGGAGCTGACCGGGGTCACCACCCGGCTCCAGCTGGGCTGGCACGCCTACGAGCGGGACTGGGTGGCCAGGAAGGACTGAGGGGCCCCGCCCGCCGGGCCGGACTTCTGCGGACCTGGCCGGACTCCTGCACCCTGGACAGATGGGAGCGTGGGACCTCCTGCTGGCCGGCCTGGTCATTCTGCTCGGGCTGTGCGGCGTCCTGCTGCCCGGCGTGCCGGGATCGTGGCTGGTGTGGGCCGGGGTGCTGTGGTGGGCGCTGAAGGACCCGCGGCCGCTCGCGTGGGCGGTCCTGGTCGGTTCCACCGTCGTGCTGCTGCTGTCCCGGGCGGTGCGCTGGGCGCTGCCGACCCGCAGGAAACGCCGGGACGAGGCCATGCGCCGGCTGACGGCGTACGCGGGCGCGGGCGCCGTCCTCGGCTTCGTCCTGGTCCCCGTGCTCGGCGCGATCCCCGGCTTCATGGGCGGCATCTACCTCGCCGAGCGGCTGCGGCTGGGGCGGCACGGCGAGGCGATGGCGTCGCTGCGGACGGCGATGCGCCAGGGCGGCGCCGACCTGCTGACCGAGCTGTTCGCCTGCCTGCTGATCACCGGGGCGTGGCTGGGAGCGGTACTGGCCGGCTGAGCGGGGCGCCCTCCAGCGACAGCAGCCGCGTCTTGCGTTCCAGCCCGCCCGCGTACCCGGTCAGGGAGCCGTCGGCGCCGATCACCCGGTGGCAGGGGCGCAGGATCAGCAGCGGATTCGCGCCGATCGCACCCCCGACGGCGCGTACCGCGGGCCGCGACGCCCCGATGCGCGCGGCGATCTCGCCGTACGTCGTGGTCGCGCCGTAGGGCACGTCGTCCAGTGCCGCCCACACGCGCTCCCGGAAGGCGGTGCCCTGCGCGCGCAGCGGCAGCGAGAACTCCGTCAGCTCCCCGGCGAAGTAGGCGCCGAGCTGTTCCTCGGCCGCCCGGAAGGGCCCGGCGTCGTGCCGCCACCCGTCCCGGACGCTCCGGCCGCCCTTCTGCCCGGGCACGGACAGGGAGGTGAGCGCGCCGTCGGAGCCGGCGGTGAGGAGCAGCGGCCCGACGGGGCTGTCGACCTCGTGCCAGTACGTCTCGGCGGGGATGCTCGTGGGCGTAGGCGTGGGCGTGGTCGTCGGCGTGGTCGTGGTCATCGGTCGTTCTCCCACTCTCCTGCTGCGCGCAGGTGGTTCAGTGCGTACGAGCGCCAGGGGCGCCAGGTGTCGGGGACGGCGGCGCCGGGCGGGGCGACGTCCGGGTCGCCGAGGGCGCGGGTGCGCACGACGGCGACGGTACGGGCGTCCAGGCCGGGCACGGCGAGCAGCGCGCGCTCGGCGTCGTCCCGGTCGGCGCCGGGGTCCAGGCGTACGGCGCCGTCGGCGAGGGCGGCGGCGAGCGCGCCCGGGGTGCCGTGCGGCGCGGCCCCGGCGAGGACGTCCGGTTCGGGGAAGAGGTGGGTGAGGGTGCCGCAGGGCGCGTCGAGCGCCTTGCCGTACCGCTGGACGAGCCGCTCGGCCTCGGTGCGCCCCACCAGGGCGCGCACCGCCAGTTCCGCGGGGTCGGCGGTGCCCGGTGAGCGCAGCCCGGGGCGGGCGGCGACCAGGGGGGCGAGCCGGGGGTCGGCGCCGAGCCGCTCGTCGACGGCGTACGGGTCGGCGTCGAGGTCGAACAGTCGCCGCAGCCGCTGTACGGAGGTGGTCAGGTCGCGCAGGTCGGTGAGGTGGAGGCGGGCCTCCAGCCAGCCCCCGCTGCCGGTGCCCGCCCGGCCCGGCCGTTCCTGGACGGCGACGATCCCGGTGCCGTACGGCAGGCGCAGGGTGCGCCGGTAGAGGCGGCGGCCGGTCTCGCCGCTCACCTCCTCGACGCCGGTGACGGCCTCCCGCTGGAGCAGGTCGAAGACGGGGCCGGCCTGGTAGGGGCCGCGGTGGGCCAGGCGCAGCGGGACGCCGGCGGAGGGGGTGGCCGTGCGCCGGGCGGCCCGGTCGCGGGCCGGGGCGGCGGCGCGCAGCTCGCTCGGGGTGGCCGCGTACACGGCCCGGATCGTGTCGTTGAACTGCCGCACGCTGGCGAACCCGGACGCGAAGGCGATCTCGGTGACCGGCAGGACGGTGGTCTGCAGCAGGACCCGCGCGGTGTGCGCCCGCTGGGCGCGGGCGAGGGCCACGGGTCCGGCGCCCACCTCGGCGGTGAGCTGGCGCTGCACCTGGCGGGCGCTGTAGCCGAGCCGTCCGGCGAGTCCGGCGACGCCCTCGCGGTCCACCACGCCGTCGCCGATCAGCCGCATGGCCCGGCCGACGACGTCGGCGCGGACGTTCCAGTCGGCGGAGCCCGGCACGGCGTCGGGGCGGCACCGCCGGCAGGCCCGGAAGCCCGAGCCCTGCGCGGCGGCGGCCGTCGCGAAGAACCGCACGTTGCGCCGCTTCGGTGTGACGGCGGGGCAGCTGGGCCGGCAGTAGATGCCGGTCGTCTCGACGGCGAAGAAGAACGCGCCGTCGAACCGGGCGTCCCGGCTCCGCACTGCCTCGTACCGGACGTCCTCGCGCGCGTCCGCGTGCTCTGCCGGCTGCACTGTCTGTGGTGTCACGCTGTCCAGTCTCCGCCAGACCGGCGGACCGGGCTGGCGGAAATCGGACATCGCGTTGGAGCGGCCGGCGGGCTACCTCAGGCCACCCCGCTTGGCCTCCATCGCCGCCTTGCCGATGGCGCCCCGGCGCTTGTACTCCTTGCGGATCTCGGCCCGCGCCCGGGCGTCGGTCTTGGCGACGATGCGCTGGTTCTCCCGCATCAGCTTGCGGTAGCTCTCCAGCCGCCGCTCGGGCAGTGCACCGCTGTCGATGGCGGCGAGAACGGCACAGCCCGGCTCGCTCTCGTGGGCGCAGTCGTGGAACCGGCACTCCTCGGCCAGCTCCGCGATCTCGGCGAACACCTGGTCCACCCCGTTGCCCGCGTCGAAGAGCCCGACGCCCCGCAGTCCGGGGGTGTCGATCAGCACGCCCCCGCCGGGCAGGGCGAGGAGGTTGCGGGTGGTGGTGGTGTGCCGGCCCTTGCCGTCGACGTCGCGGATGGCCTGGACGTCCATGGCGTCCTCGCCGAGCAGGGCGTTGGCGAGGGTGGACTTGCCGGCGCCGGACTGCCCGAGCAGCACGGCGGTACCGCCGGAGACGACGGCGGCGAGCACGTCGAGCCCCTCGCCCTGCTCGGCGCTGACCGGCAGCACCGGCACGCCGGGCGCGGCGGTCTCCACGTCCTGGACGAGGTACGCCAGGGTCACCGGGTCGGGCACGAGGTCGGCCTTGGTGAGGACGACCAGGGGCTGTGCCCCGGATTCCCAGGCGAGGGCGAGGAACCGTTCGATCCGGGCGAGGTCCAGCTCGACCGCGAGGGACACGGCGACGACGGCGTGGTCGACGTTGGCCGCGAGGATCTGCCCCTCGGACCGCTTGGACGAGGTGGAGCGCACGAAGGCGGTACGGCGGGGCAGATACGTGCGTACGTAGCGCGGGTTGCCGCCCGGTTCGACGGCGACCCAGTCGCCGGTGCAGACGACGCGCAGCGGGTCGTGCGGCGTGACGAACGCGGTGTCGGCGCGCAGGACGCCGTCCGCGGTGACGACGTCGCACTGTCCGCGGTCGACCCGCACGACCCGGCCGGGCAGCAGCCCTTCAGCGGCGTACGGCGCGAACGCGTCGGCCCAGGAGTCGTCCCAGCCGTAGGAGGACAGGGCGGAGTGGTTGGAGTGGGAAGACGTGGAAGTCAAGGGGTGACCCTTCGGGGTGCGGCCCCGGTGCGAGAACTCAGGGAGCGGCTGAGATCAGCCGGTGGCCGCGGAGGTGGACTCGATGGACTCCTGGATGCGGGCAGCGCCCGTCACAGTGACAGCCATTGGTCGACACCTCCTCGGAAAAGACCCCTGTCGGCGGCCGCTTGGGCCGCCGCTCGGACATCGGTCACCCTAGTCGCGCGCCCGAAGGCCGCGCCACCGAATAACCCCGGAACCGTCCGCTCACACCTCCACGGGCGCGTCCTCCGGCAGGCTGTCCATGAAGGAGCTGACCGAGAAGACCGCGTTGCCTGCGCCGGGCGGGCCGTAGCCGGGGGGCGAGGAGAGGCCGTAGTCCTCCATGGTCTGGCGGTAGGCCTGGAGCAGGCGGATGTGGTACTCCAGCGGGGCGCCGTCGGGGTTGGTCTTGCCGAGCGGGGTGGTGGGCTCGGGGCACCAGGTGGTGAAGCGGGGCGTGATGCCGTGCGACATGAAGAAGCGCAGGCCCTCGGTGGTGGACTCGATGGCCTCGTCGACGGTCTTGAAGCCGAAGGGCTCGGCCATCTCGACGCCCGCGACGAAGTTGGGGATGACGTTGCGGGCGCCGAAGACCTCGGTGGAGTCCAGGATGCGCTTGTGCCACTCGTCGCGGCCGACGTAGCGCTCCTTGCCGGGGCAGTACATCTTGAACAGGTACTCGTCCCACACCTCGAAGTTGGGGTGGTAGATCTGCACGCCGTAGTCCTTGAAGCGCTGGACGTCCGGCTTGGGCAGGGCCTGGGCGACGACCTTGCCGATCCAGCGGCCGGGGAAGTGCTCCTCGATGGCCTTGGCGTACCGGCCGTAGAAGTCGGCCTCGTCCAGACCCTGGACCTTCGACGTGATCGCGCCGCCGGTGAGCGTGTACGCGGTGGAGATCTTGGCGGTGTCGTACTTGTCGATGATCTCCAGCGCTTCGAGGACCTCGTCGACGTCCTTCACACCGGTGTACGGCCGCCCGGCCGCCTTGTGCTGGCGCCAGTTGTGGTTGATGTCGCAGTACTGGCACTCCTCCTTGGCGCCGAAGTACTGGCAGACGCGGAACGCGGTCAGGTAGATCAGGTAGCCCCACTGGATGGTCGGGGCCACCTCCATGACCGACTTCCCGTTGGAGAGCTTGTGCCGGTAGTACTCGGGCATGGGCGGCACGCCGACGTCGGCGATCCGCTTGCCGTCGAGGTAGAGGCCGAGGACGCCGTCCTCGTTCGCGGCGACCCGGTAGGGCGAGGCCGGGTTCACGCGCACCGAGACGACGGTGCGGCGCAGGTCGTAGGGGCCGCCGGTGAGGATGATCTCCTCGGGCGGGCGGCGCAGGGCGGCCTCGCCCAGCTCGGGCAGGGTGCCGTGGTCGAAGGAGAAGATGAAGTACGACTTCGGCTTGACCTCGCCGGCTGCCTCGTTGGTGGTATCACTGAGTGCGGAGGGGTCGAAGGCGACACCGCCGCGCAGCAGGTCCTCCTTGAAGACGGCCTCGCGCGGTACGTGCGGGAACCGCTCCATCAGATCCTCGACCAGCGCGGTACGGCTGTCCATCCCGTGTCTCCTCCCGGGTCCGGCGTTCGACTTCTCACGGTATGCCCCCGCGGGAGAGGCTTCCCGCGCGGGGGCCCTCCAGACGCGCCGGGTAGGTTTCCGCGCTATGAGCGACATCACGGTCACCAACTGGGCCGGCAACATCACGTACACGGCGAAGGAACTGCTGCGGCCGCACTCCCTGGACGCGCTGCGGGCCCTGGTGGCGGACAGCGCCAGGGTGCGGGTGCTGGGCAGCGGGCACTCCTTCAACGAGA
Organism: Streptomyces violaceoruber; assembly: GCF_033406955.1. NCBI lineage: Bacteria > Bacillati > Actinomycetota > Actinomycetes > Kitasatosporales > Streptomycetaceae > Streptomyces > Streptomyces violaceoruber. The sequence goes on from NZ_CP137734.1 coordinate 1,739,522, forward strand.
TCGCCGAGCCGGGCGACGGGGGTGTCCTGCTGTCGCTGGCGGGCCTGCCGTCCGTGGTGGACGTGGACACGGCGGCCCGTACGGTGCGGGTCGGCGGCGGTGTGCGGTACGCGGAGCTGGCCCGGGTGGTGCACGCGCGGGGCCTGGCGCTGCCGAACATGGCCTCGCTGCCGCACATCTCGGTCGCCGGGTCGGTGGCCACCGGCACCCACGGTTCGGGGGTGGGCAACGGTTCGCTGGCCTCGGTGGTGCGCGAGGTGGAGCTGGTCACCGCGGACGGTTCGACCGTGGTGATCGCGCGGGGCGACGAGCGGTTCGGCGGGGCGGTGACCTCGCTCGGCGCGCTGGGCGTGGTGACGTCGCTCACACTCGACCTGGAGCCGGCGTACGAGATGGAACAGCACGTCTTCACCGAGCTGCCGCTGGCCGGGCTGGACCCGGCGACGTTCGAGACGGTGATGGCGGCGGCGTACAGCGTGAGTCTGTTCACCGACTGGCGGGCGCCCGGTTTCCGGCAGGTGTGGCTGAAGCGGCGCACCGACCGGCCGCTGGAGGGTTTCCCGTACGCGGCCCCGGCCGCCGAGAAGATGCATCCGGTGCCGGGCATGCCCGCGGTGAACTGCACGGAGCAGTTCGGGGTGCCGGGGCCCTGGCACGAGCGGCTGCCGCACTTCCGCGCGGAGTTCACGCCCAGCAGCGGTGCCGAGTTGCAGTCGGAGTACCTGATGCCCCGGGAGCACGCCCTGGCCGCCCTGCACGCGATGGACGCGATACGGGAGACGCTCGCGCCGGTGCTCCAGACCTGCGAGATCCGCACGGTCGCCGCGGACGCGCAGTGGCTGAGCCCGGCGTACGGGCGGGACACCGTGGCCGCGCACTTCACCTGGGTCGAGGACACGGCGGCGGTCCTGCCGGTGGTGCGGCGGCTGGAGGAGGCGCTCGTCCCCTTCGCAGCCCGCCCGCACTGGGGGAAGGTGTTCACCGTCCCGGCGGGCGAGCTGCGTGCGCTGTACCCGCGGCTGGCCGACTTCGGGGCGCTGGCCGGGGCGCTGGACCCGGCGGGGAAGTTCACCAACGCGTTCGTGCGCGGGGTGCTCGCGGGCTGAGCACCCCGCGCCCCTCGGCGCCGGGCCGGGTCAGTGGTCGGCGCAGCAGGGTGTCGGGTCGGGGTCCTCGAACGGTACGAGGGTGCCGCCGACCGCGGGCATGGCGGCCAGCACGAGGCGGCCGTCCTGCCAGTGCGGGCGGACGTGGTTCCGGGTGACCAGCCGGGTGTCCGGGCTCGGCTCGTCCGGTGTGCCGAGGACGGTCACCCGGTCGACGGCGGAGCGGGCGAGCAGCTCGGCGAGGGTCAGGGTGCCGGTGAGGGCGGCCGCACCGGGGAAGAGGACCGCGCGGCCGGTCTCGTCCCAGGTGCCGTCGCGGACCTCGTGGCCCCGGGCCGTGAGCCGGTCCCGGGCGGTGCGCAGGACCGGCTCCGCCTCGGCGGCGAGGGACAGGGCGACCCGCGGGCGGCCGTCCCGCACCAGGTGGGTGCAGCCGAAGACGCCCTCGGGGAGGTCGAGTTCGGCCGCCAGCGCCTGGAGCAGGTGATCGGCCTCGCGCAGGGTCGTCGCGTCGGTGTCGATGCCGAGGACGTACGGCGCGGCGGGCGGGGTCACGAGGGCAGGACCCAGACCGGGTTGGAGTAGAACCACAGGTCGCGCCACGGGTCGGCGTCGCCGACGACGTCGATGGCGGGGCCGGCCGGGTCGACCTTGGCGCCCAGCGAGCCGACGGCGGACCGGTTGCCGTCGGTGCCGCGGGTGCGGAGGTAGACGGGGCGGTCGACGCGGCCGAGGTCGTAGGTGAGGCGGACGGTGCCGGTTTCCTTGTCGACCTCGTAGGACTTGACGACCCGGGCGGTCGGCGCGGTGAAGGTGTCCTTGTCGGCGGCCGGTCCGGTCACGTCGCCCTGGATGACGTCGACGCGGGCCAGCTTCGGCACGAATCCGGCCCAGTTGGGGCCGCCGGCCAGGGCGACGTCGATGGAGAGGGTGACCCGGGTGCCCCTGCGGACGTGCAGGGCGCCGCCGAGCGTGGCCCAGCGGCCGCCGCCGGAGACGCGGACGTCGAGGCCGCTGACGAGCTGCCCGTGGTCGACCCAGACGCGGCCGGCCCGGATGCCGTCCATGACGGCGGCGTAGGAGAAGCCGTCGGAGCCGACGTGGGTGCGGCTGTACTGGCCGGGCCAGAAGTCGTTCTGGGTGATGTCGATCTGCCCCGCGTAGACCGGGTCGTCGTAGCGGCCGTTGGCGTTGAAGTCGCCGCCGCCGCGGGCGCCGGTGTCGGCGTAGACCTGGTGGGAGTCGGAGTTGGCGGTGATCCACCAGGGGCGGCCCTCGGCGATGAGGCTGTCCCACAGGCCGCCGACCGTGGCGGTCATCCAGTCGAAGCCGCCCCAGGTGCGGTAGCTCTCCAGGGGGTAGCCGGCGAAGGAGTTGGCGCTCGGGCTGCCGTCGTAGATGCCGCGGGCGCCGCCCGGGCCGAGGGGCTCGGGCAGGCCGCCCGCCTGGTGGCCCGGGGCGCCCTCGAAGCCGACGGCGATCTGGTGGCCGCGGGAGGTGGCGTCACGCCAGGCGCGGATCTCGTGCGGGGAGTCGATGCCCTTGCGCGCCGGGTGGTTGGCGAGCATCAGGGCGTCCTTGACCTTGCGCCGCTTGACCTGGTCGGCGAGGAAGGAGAGTCCGGCGATGGCGAGGGCCTCGTTGGCGGGGGTGGAGTCGCCCGCGCCCTTGACGCTGCCGTCGTAGTCGGTCTCGAACTGCTTGAGGACGGAGACCTCGTGCTTGCCGGGGTGGACGAAGACGGTGCCGTGCTCGGCGGCCGGGATGTTCCACTCCAGGCCCTGGAAGACGAGGGTGTCCTCGTGGGCGGCGCGGGCCTCGCGGATGTCGGGGTTGACCTTCTCCACACCGATCTTGGCGTGGGTGTTGCTGCCGTGGTCGGTGATGACCAGCCAGTCCATGCCGTGCCGGGCGCCCTGGCGGACCTGGTCGACGACGCGGTACTTGCCGTCGCTGCTGTACTGGGTGTGGATGTGGTGGTCGCCGGCCAGCCAGAGGAAGCCCTTCCCGCGGCGGCCGTTGCTCGCGGCCCGCGCGGGGGCGGCGGTGGCGGTGGCGGCCGGGGCGAGGACGGTACCGGCGGCCAGTCCGGCGCCGAGCAGGCCGGCGCGGCGCAGCAGGCCCCGGCGCGACTGCTGCGCGGGGCTCAGGGCCTCGTCGGGGACGCTGGTGTCGAAGGCGGCGGGCAGGACCTGTTCGGTGGCGTGCTCGTGGTCGTGCGTATGTCCGTGGTGGTGGTGACCGTGCGGGTGTCCGTGTCCGTGCCCCATGCGTGTTCCTCCTGAAGACCGCCGCCGTGCGCGGCTTCGAGGAGAATCGGCGGGGAAGGTGAACGTTGAACGACTCGCGGGTGATCCGCGGCTGCCGCCCGTCCTGCCCTAGCATGAAACCTAGGAACTCCAGGTTGCGGGAAGGCGGCCCATGCCCCGAGTGGGTCTCACCACGGACCGCGTCGTCGCCGCGGCCGCCGACCTGGCCGACGAGACGGGCTTCGAGTCGGTCACCGTCTCCGCGCTCGCCCGCCACTTCGGGGTGAAGGACGCCAGCCTGTACACGCACGTGCGCAACCTCCAGGACCTGCGCGTCAGGGTCGCGCTGCTGGCCGGCGGCGAGCTGATCGAGGAGATCGCCGGGGCGGTGGCCGGCCGGGCCGGGAAGGAGGCGCTGGCCGCCTTCGCGGGCGCCTACCGGGCGTACGCCCTGCGCCACCCCGGCCGCTACGCCGCCACGCAGATCCGCGTCGACCAGTCCCTGGTCGCCGACTCCGCCGCGCTGCGCCGCACCGCCGAGATCACCTACGGCATGCTGCGGTCCTACGGCCTCACCGAGCCCGACCTCACCGACGCCGTGCGCCTGCTGCGCAGCACCTTCCACGGGTACTGCGCGCTGGAGTCCTCCGGCGCCTTCGGCGCTCCGCGGGACGTGCGGGCGTCCTGGGACAAGGCGGTCGACGCGCTGCACGTGGCGCTGGAGAACTGGCCGCGCGCCTGAGGTCAGCCCGGCGCCCGCACCTCGTCGTACGTGGGCGTCGGACCGCCCGGGTCCCGGCCCGCCCGGACGTCGGCGGCCGCCCGCAGCGCGGCGCCCAGCGCCCGCCGGTAGAGCAGCGAGCCGAGGCTGACGCGGCGTACGCCGAGGTCGGCGAGGTGCGCGAGGCCGGGTCCGGCGGGCGTGTACAGGACGTTGAGGGGCACGTCGAAGCGGGCGGCGAGGGACCCGATGCGGGCGGGGTCGGTGAGCCCGGGGACGAAGACGCCGTCGGCACCGGCCTCGCGGTAGGCCTCCAGGCGCCGCAGCGTCTCCGTGACGTCGCCGTCGCCCGACCAGTAGGTGTCCGTGCGGGCGTTGACGAACAGGCCGGGGGCGGCCGAGCGGACCGCGGCGATCTTCGCGGCGTGCCGGCCGACGGGCCCGAGACCGTCCTCCAGGTTGATCCCGACGGCGCCGACGGCCGCCAGCTGCCGCGCGAACTCCCCCACCTCGTCGGGGTCGTCGCTGAACCCGTCCTCCGCGTCGACGGAGAGCGGGAAGGGGGCCGAGCCGAGGACGAGGGCCAGCCGCAGCGTCTCGTCCCGGGTCGCGGACGCCCCGTCGGGCAGTCCGGCCGCCGCCGCGACACCGAGGCTGGTCGTGCCGACGGCGCGGAAGCCCTGCCCGGCGAGGGCGAAGGCGGAGGCGTGGTCCCAGGCGCACGGCAGCAGCAGGGGCTCACCGGCGCGGTGCAGCGCGGCGAAGGCGGTCGCTGTCACGACAGGTCGCCCACCGCGTCGGCGTAGTACCCGGACTCCGCGAGGTGCGCGGCCAGTTCGCGAAAGCTCCAGCCCTCGCCCGGCGAGTGGTCGAGCTGCTCGTCGGTGAGCGCGTCGAGGCGGTTGGCCCAGATCCGGGCGAGCCGGGTGAGGCGGCTGCGGGCCTCGTCGAGATCCTCGGCGGTGAAGGCGGCGCGGTCCGCTTCCGTGGTGACCAGGGAGGCGTGCCAGTGGTCGGGCTGCGTCTCCTCCCCCGCCAGCCGGGCCTCCAGCTCCGCGAGGTGGTCGACCAGGTGGTCGGCGACCCGCCGGATCGCCTTGTGCGGGGTGTAGACGCGGCCGTCGACGTGGGCGGGAGTCCCGTCCCAGCGGGTCCAGCCGGCGGCCAGGTGCAGGACGTGGTCGACCATGCCGGTGACGGCGTCGGCGGGCGTGCGGGTGCTGGTGACGGTGCTCGTGGGGGTTCGCGTGTCGTTCATGTCCCGCACGCTATGGGCCGGTTGCTTCGGCGCCGGCCGAAGTGTCCCGGCGACGTGTTCCGGGCGAACGCGGGTATCCGGTCTGCACCGTACGTCCACGTCTTCCCCATGAGAGGTGACATGGCGAGCACAGAGAGAAGCGACGACCGTCCGCGGCTGCGCAGGCGGGACAGCCTGTGGGGCATCGGAGTGATGGCCCTGCTGGCCGGCGTCGTGGTCCGGTTGGTCCTGAACGGCACGTCGGCGTGGCTGTCGGCTCTGCTGGGCGCGGTGCCGGCCGCCGTCTGGATCGTGTGGTGGGTGCGCCGCCGGCGCGTGCGCGACGCCAGGGCGGTCGGTGCGGAACCGGACGACGTGCCCGCCATGGAGCGGCAGATCCTCAAGGGCGGGCCCGCGCCCCGGGACCCGGAGCGGCGGCGGGCGATGGCGGCGTTCGTCGACTCGCGCCAGGAGCGGCTGCGGCGCAACCGCTGGTGGGCGTTCCCGATGCTGGCCGTCATCTTCTTCGGCACCTCGGCCCTGTGGTACCTCTCCGGCTCGGTCGGTGCCGGAAGCCTGATGCTCGGCCTCGGGGTCGTGTTCCTGGGCTGGCTGGCCTGGTACAACCTGCGCATCGACCGGCGTCTGTCGCACATGCGCGGCCGGTTGCGGGGCTGAGCGGCCGGCGGCCGGGCGTCAGGTCACCAGCCCGTGGCGGTAGGCGAAGACGACCGCCTGGACGCGGTCGCGCAGGTCGAGTTTGGTGAGGATGCGGGAGACGAAGGTCTTGACGGTCTCGGGGCTGATCACGAGGGCCGCGGCGATCTCGCTGTTGGACAGCCCGTCCGCGATCAGGCGCAGGACCTCCGTCTCCCGGGGGGTCAGCGGAATGTCCCGCGCGGTGCCCTCGGCGGGGCGGATCCGGGCCGCGTACCGGCCCACGAGGCGGCGCGTCACATCGGGGTCGAGCAGCGCCGCGCCCATGGCCACGGTGCGGATGCCGTGCAGCAGCCGGTCCGGGGGCGCGTCCTTGAGCAGGAAGCCGCTGGCGCCCGCGCGCAACGCCTCGTAGACGTACTCGTCCAGGTTGAACGTCGTCACCACGAGCACCTTGACGGGGTGCGCCACTCCGGCACCGGCGAGCAGGCGGGTGGCCTCCAGGCCGTCGAGCACCGGCATGCGGATGTCCATCACCACGACGTCCGGCCGCAGTTCGCGGGCCAGGTCGACCCCGGTCTGCCCGTCCCCGCACTCGCCGACCACCTCGAGGTCGGGCTGGGCGTCGACGATCGTCGCGAGCCCGGTGCGGATGAGTGCCTGGTCGTCGCAGATCACGACCCGGATCGGCGCGCTCATGCCGTGCTTCCCCCGCTCCCGCCGGGTATCCGGGCCCGGACCACGAAGCCGCCGTCCGCCGGGCGGTCGGTGCTGAACTCGCCGCCCAGTACGTCGACCCGCTCCCGCAGGCCCGCCAGCCCCCGCCCGCTGCCGCCGGGGGACGCGGCCCCCGAGCCGGAGCCGTCCGTGCCGACCTCCACCGTGATCTCCCGTTCCCCGTGCCGCACCAGGACCGAGGTCCTGCCGCCGTGGTCGTACTTGAGGGCGTTGGTCAGGGCCTCCTGGACGACACGGTAGGCCACGAGGTCGGAGCTGCCGGTGGCCGCCGCCGGGGTGCCCTCCTCGGTGAACTCCACCGGCTGCCCGGCCCGGCGGGTCTGCTCGACCAGCGTGAGCACCCGGCCGACGGGTGGTGTCCTGGGCTCGGCGGTGCCGTGGTCGGGGTTGAGGAGGTCGAGCAGGTGCCGCAGGTCGGTGATGGCCCGCCGGCCGGTGTCGCTGACCGCGGCCAGACTCTCGTCGAGGCGCTCGGGCGCGGCGGTCAGGTACCGGGCCGCCTCGGACTGCACGACCATCGCCGTCACGTGGTGGGTCACGACGTCGTGCAACTCGCGGGCGATGCGGGTCCGTTCGGCGTTGCGGGCGTCCTCGGCGACCCGGCTGCGGCGTTCGGCCTCCGCGGCCCGCGCGGAGCGCATCCACGCGCCGATGCCCCAGGCCAGGGCGAGGACCAGATAGAACGTCACGTACTCGACCAGCGTCTCGTCGCCGCCGCGCGCGTTCAGCCCGACGGCCATGGCCACGTACCCGAGGGTGGCGGTGACCTGCGTGGCACGCCGGTACTTCTCCTGGTGGGAGCCCGCGTTGATCAGCACGATCGGGAGCGCGGCGCCCGCGAACAGGTGGTAGGCGCGCAGTTGGTCGAGGGCGAAGCCGAGCGAGACCAGGGTGAGGCAGAGGAGCGTCCACCGCCGGCGCACGGCCAGGGGGATGGACTGGAGGACGGCCGCCACCCCGGCCAGCGCGTCGGCGGGGCGGGTCGGCAGGCCGCCGATCTCCGTGCCCTGACCGCGGAGCGACGGCAGCAGCGACGCGACGAGCAGCAGCACCCCGAGCGGGAGGTCCCGGACCGTGACGTCGAGTCGACGCCACAGCTCCAGGACCCGTCGTCGATCGATCACCGGGGAAGTGTAGCGGCGGAGTTGGCGCCCGCGGCACGGCGCCGCGAGCCGAAGGCCACGATGTTCCCGCGCCGGTGCGCCAGCCACAGGAACACCAGGGTCAGCAGGACCCCGAAGCCCACCGAGTACACGCTGCCCTCCGGGCCGAAGTCGCCGCCGGTGAGCAGCTTCGGACCCGACATGGTGGCGTCCAGCAGGCCCTCGCTGTCGCCGTTGCCGGAGACGACGGTGCTGAAGACGCCGCCCGCGGCGAAGTTCCAGCCGAAGTGCACGCCGATCGTCAGCCACAGGTTGCGGGTGGCCGCGTACGCGGCGGCGAGCATGAAGCCGGCCTCGATGGCGATGGCGAGGGCGCCCCACAGGGTGGCGTCCTCGTTGAGCAGGTGCATGAGGCCGAACACGAGGCCGGTCAGGCCCAGCGCGAGGTAGGTGCCGATGTGCTCCTCGATGATCCGGAACAGGACCCCGCGGAACACGACCTCCTCCGTCGCGGCGGCGGCGGCCATGAACCCGACCAGCCCGATCGCACCCTGGACCGAGCCGAGTCCGTCGACCTCGTAGTACCCGGAGGCGAAGAGGTTCGTGATGACGGCCCCGAACAGTCCGAAGCCGATCAGCGTCCCCCAGCCCGCCTTGGCCGCGGCGCCGTCCAGGGCCACGTCCAGGGCCTCCCGGCGCTCGGTCCGCCGCACCACCCAGGCGTACACGAACACCACCAGCGCCACCGACGTGAGACCGACCACCAGCGTGAGCCAGTCGTTGTCCTTCACCGCCTGGACGGCGATGCCGCCGATGGCGTAGGCCACCAGCACGGCCAGGAACTGCCACACGAACCTCACGGGAACTCCTTCGTCGGGCCCGTGGCTCGAGTGCCGCGGGCTGCACCGGACGCTACGGATCCGGCGGCCGGAGATCGTCACCTCACGGTGGACACCTGTCTGTAGCTCGCTCGGGGGACAAGGGCCCGTGGCCCCGCCGGACAGGTCGTAGCCTCGTGCCATGACCAGCGACTTCGCCGACGCCCTCGCCTCCGGCCCGCTCGTGCTGGACGGCGGGCTGTCCAACCAGCTGGAGGCGGCCGGGCACGACCTGGGCGACGCGCTGTGGTCGGCCCGGCTGCTCGCCGAGGACCCCGAGGCGATCACCCGGGCCCACCTCGCCTACTTCGAGGCGGGCGCCGAGGTGGTGATCACCTCCAGCTACCAGGCCACCTTCGAGGGCTTCGCCCGGCGCGGGATCGGGCGGGAGCGGGCCGCCGAACTGCTCGCGCTCAGCGTGGCGTCGGCCCGCGAGGCCGCCCGCCGGGCGCGGACGGCCCGCCCGGAGCGCGCACTGTGGGTGGCGGCGTCGGCGGGCCCGTACGGAGCGATGCTCGCGGACGGCTCCGAGTACCGGGGACGGTACGGCCTCGGCAGGGGCGCACTGGAGCGCTTCCACCGCCCCCGCCTGGAGGTGCTGGCCGCCGCACGGCCCGACGTCCTCGCGCTGGAGACGGTCCCGGACACCGACGAGGCGGCGGCGCTGCTGAGGGCGGTGCGCGGACTGGACGTGCCCGCCTGGCTGTCGTACACGGTGGCCGGGGACCGCACCCGCGCCGGGCAGCCGCTGGACGAGGCCTTCGCGCTGGCCGCCGACGCGGACGAGGTGATCGCGGTGGGCGTCAACTGCTGCGCCCCCGAGGACGTGTCCGGCGCGGTCGAGACCGCCGCCCGCGTCACCGGCAAACCCGTCGTCGCCTATCCCAACAGCGGAGAGACGTGGGACGCGAAGTCCCAGGGCTGGCGCGGGCGTTCGTCGTACACCGCCGAGCGGGTGCGGGACTGGCGGGAGCGCGGGGCCCGGCTCGTCGGCGGCTGCTGCCGGGTGGGCCCGGAGACGATCACGTCGATCGCGCGGGCCCTGCCCCGGGAGTGACCGGTGCGGCGTGTGCCAAGATTGCCGTGAACAGGCGTTCGGGGGCGGCGACGGGTTCGGCGGGGGGCACGGCATGGGACGCGGGGGGCGGACGGGACACGGGGTGGCACCGGGGGTGCTGGTCGCCGCCGCGGTGGTCGGGACGCTGGCCGTCGCCGCGCTCGCGCTGCGGCCCGCGCAGGAGTTGCTCCACTCCGGCCGGGGTCCGCTCGGTCACTGGGGTTTCGTGGCGATCGGGGCGTCCGTCGCCTGGACCTTCGGGACCTGGACGGTCGTACAGCGTCTTCGCCCCCGTTTCGGCGCCGACCGCCTTTCGCTGCCGCCGGGTGAGGAGCGCCTGCGGGAAGCCGCCGCGCCCCTGCTGCTCGCCGCGACGGGCGTCATCGGCGTCCTGGCCCTGGTCCTGCACCGGTTCTCCACCGGCGGCAACACGACCGGCCCGCCCCCGCCCCTGGCGCGGGAGCCGGCCCCCACGCCGACCTTCCTCACTCCCCCGCCCCAGCAGCGGCACGGTTCGACGGACCACTCCTCCCTGCCGCTGTACCTCGTGCTCGCGTTGCTGGCCGCGGTCGCCGTCGTGGTCGTCGTGGTGGCCGTCGTGCGGCGGCTGCGACGGTTCGGCCTGCGGGTGCCGCAGCGTCCCGGCCCTCCGGGCACCGTCGCGCAGGACGACGACGCGCGGCTGCTGCTGTCCGCCGTGGACTCGGGCCGCCGCGCCCTGGCCGGCACGGATGACGACGCCCGGGCGGCCGTCATCGCCTGTTACGCCGCGATGGAGGACGCCCTCGCGGCGTCCGGTGTGCCGCGGCACGCCTCCGACAGCCCCGCCGACCTGCTCACCCGCGCCGCCGGCACGGGTTTCGCCCCGGGCCCGGCCGCGCCGCGTCTGACCGCGCTGTTCCGCGAGGCCCGTTACTCCTCGCACCCGATGGACGGCTCGCACCGGAAGGCCGCGGCCGACGCGCTGGAGGAGATCGCCTCCCTGCTGCGGGACCGTGACGCGGACGCGGTCCGGGAGGCCGGGCGGTGAACCGGCCCGCGGAGGAGGCCTCGCTGACGCAGACCTCGGTGGCGCAGACATCAGTGGCCAGGACCTCGGAGGACGACATGCTCAGCCTGCCCCGGCTCGGGCTGCTCGGCGGCGCGGTCGCCGGCTCGGGCGTCCTGCTCGTCCTGCTCTTCGACGGCCCCGTGGCCGCCGGCGCCCTGGTGGCCCTCCTCGTCGCCGTGGCCGTGCTCGCCGCCCGGTACGTCGCCGGGGCGGGCGCCCTGGACTCCGCGTACCGCGACGAGGTGCGGCTGCTGCGGACCCGGGCCCCGGGCATGGGCGAGTGGCGGCGGAACGTGGGCACGTCCACCGGCCCCGACGGCGCCCACTACTACCGTGCGGTGCTCCGGACCGAGCTGCGCCGCCTGTACGCGGCCGCGCTCGCCGAGCACCACCACGTGTCCCTGGAGCACCAGCCCGAGCGGGCCGCCGAGCTGGTCGGCCCCGAGCTGTGGCCGTGGCTGGGCCCCGTGCCACCGGGCACCGGACCCGACGGCGAGGTGCCCCTCGACGTGCTGCGCCGCCTCGTCGACCGCCTCGAAGCACTCGGCTCACCCCGCTCTCCCGGCGCCCGCACCCCCAGCACCCGCACCCCCCGTACCGGTAAGGACCAAGCGACGTGACGACTACCTCCACGAACCGGCTCCGCACCGCCGAGCAGGTCGGCGAGCAGGCCGGTGCCGTACTCCGCGAGATCGGCCGTGCCGTCGTCGGCAAACCGGACGCCCTGGAACACGTGATGCTGGCCGTGCTGGCGGGCGGTCACGTCCTCGTCGAGGACCTGCCGGGACTCGGCAAGACGCTCCTCGCCCGGTCCTTCGCCACCACCCTCGGCCTGGACTTCCGCCGGATCCAGTTCACGCCCGACCTGTTGCCCTCCGACGTCACCGGAACGCCGCTGTACGACCAGCGCTCCGGCGAGATGGTGTTCCACCCCGGCCCGGTCTTCACGCACCTGCTGCTCGCCGACGAGATCAACCGGACGCCCCCGAAAACCCAGGCCGCGCTGCTGGAGGCGATGGCCGAGTCGCAGGTGACCGTGGACGGCGAGACCCGGCCGCTCGCCGACCCCTTCCTGGTGATCGCGACCGCCAACCCGGTGGAGTACGAGGGCACGTACTCGCTGCCCGAGGCGCAGCTCGACCGGTTCCAGCTGCGGGTGCGCATGGGCTATCTGGCCGCGCGGGAGGAGCTGGCGATGCTGCGGGCCCGGATCGACCGGGCCGCGCCCGAGGCCGTACTGGAAAGGCTCGCCGGGCCGGACGACGTCGTGGCGTGGCGGGCCGTCGTGGAGCGGGTGGAGATCGACGACGACCTGCTGGAGTACGCCGTCGCGCTCGTCGGCGCGACCCGCGACCACCCGCAGATCAGCATCGGGGCTTCGCCGCGCGGCGGACTCGCCCTGGTCCAGCTCGCCCGCGCCCGCGCCGTGCTGGACGGCCGCGACTACGTCGTCCCGGAGGACGTCAAGGGCCTCGCGGTGCCCGCGCTGGCCCACCGGGTGTCGCTGCGGCCGGAGTTGTGGGTGCGCGAGATGTCCACGGACGACGTGCTGCGCGAGATAGTCGACAGCGTGGGTACGCCGACGACGCGGCGTACGGCCGCGGCCTCCTCGTGACCGCGCCCGCACCGCGCCCGGCACCGGCACCGGCTGTCGCGCCGGACCCCGGGCCCCGGCCCAGCCCGGCGGTGGTCCGCGCCCTGGAGGGGCGCACCGCCCCGACGCAGCCACCGGCACCGCCGCCCGGCGGCCCGCGGCCGAGCGAGCGCACCCTGCGGCTGCTGACCGTCGCGGTCGTGGCACTGGCCGCCGCGCTGCTCACCGGCCGGGCGTGGCTGCTGGCGCTCGCGGCGGCACCGCTGGTCCTGCTCGCGCTGGCACTGCCCCGCGCCCACGCCCGCCGTACAGAGACGTCGACGACCGTCGAGCCGGGGCGCTGCTTCGAGGGCGACACGGTCACCGTACGCATCGCGCTGGCCCACGACGGCGAGGCCGTACGCCTGGACCCCGGGGTCACGCTCGGTCCCGGTCTGCGCCTCGACGAGGTCGTCGTCGGCCCGTCCACGGTGACGCTGCGCCACACGGCGCTGCACTGGGGCCGCTGGTCGCTCGGCCCGGTGGACGTCGACGTGTACGACCCCGGCGGCACCGTCCGCCGCACCGTGCGCGTCGAGGCGGCCGAGGTGTCGGTCTTCCCGCGCGCCACCCAGGCCCGGTTCACGCCGATCCCGGTGCGGCTGCCGCAGCGGCTCGGCGAGCACGCCTCGCCGCAGTCCGGGGAGGGCGTCGAGGTCATCGGGGTGGGCCCCTGGGCCCCCGGGGAGCGGCAGCGGCGCATCCACTGGCCGTCGACGACCCGGCGCGGGGCGGTGCAGTTGCACCGGTTCGCGGCCGAGCGGGCCGCCGACACCGTGATGCTCGTCGACGCGTTCGGGGACGTCGTCGACCCGGTGACCGGACTGTCGTCCCTGGACGAGACGGTGCGGGCCGCCGCCGGGCTGGCCCGGGCCTATCTGCGCACCCACGACCGGGTCGGGGTCGTCTCCACCGGCGGCACCACCCGCTGGCTGGCGCCGGGCACCGGGGACGCGGCGTTCTACCGCATCGTGGAGAGCGTCCTGGACGTCCGCAAGGACCGCGGCTTCGGCGGCGACGGGCTGGAGCGGGTCCCGTCGCCCGCGCTCCCGGAGGGGGCCCTGGTGTACGTGTTCACCCCGCTCAGCGACGCCCGGATCCTCCAGGTGCTGCGGGACCTCCAGGCGCGCGGGCGCCGCCCGGTCGTCGTGGAGATACCGAGCGGGGACCCGGTGGTGGAGCCGGGCGACGAGGCGGGCGGGTTGGGGCTGCGGCTGTGGCGCGCGGAGCGCGACGCGATGCGGTTCGCGCTGCGGGACAGCGGGGTGCCGGTCCTGCGGCACACCGAGGGCGAGTCACTGGATCTGGCGCTGGCGCCGCTGCTGGCGGGGCGGGTCGGCGGAAGGGGGCGCGCGCGATGACGGCGCTGGACGCGCGGGTCGGCCTCCGTGAGTACCTCGGCTACTGGATCGGCACCGTGCCGGTGCGGGTGCTGGGAGCGGCGGCGGTCGTGACGGCCTGGCGGCCGTGGGCGACGGTGGACACGGCCGGGGCGGCCGTGCCCTTCGTCTGCGCGGTCGCCTTCGCGCTGTGGGCGGCGCCCTCGCTGGACCGGCGGCCGTCGGTGGAGGCCGTCTGGTGGTCCTACCGGCTGCTGCGCCACCGGACGACGCTGCTGGCGTCGGGCGTCGTGGTGATCGCGGCCTTCAGAGAACCGGCCTGGTGGGAGGGCGCTTGTGTGGTCGCGCTGTTGGTGGCCTACCTGGTGACCAGTGAGACGTGGCCGTGGCGGTGGGGCCGCGGGCGTGCCCGGGTGTGGGGCGAGGCGGCCGCGGCCTGCGCCGGTGCGGGTGTGGTGGCGGCCGCGGCGGCGGTTCCGGTGTCCGGGACGGGCTCCGGACTGGGGCGGCTGATCGCCGCCGCGGCGGTGGCCGGCCTGGCGGTGGCCGGCGGCGCGGTACTGCGGGCCCGCCGGCAAAACGATGCCCCGAAGTCCCGCGCCCCGGGGAACTGAAGGGCAACGGAATTTCCCGTTCGGCGTCGGGGGAATCCCCTTCACGAAAGCGTTCGGACGACTGTCCGTCAATTCGGTCGCAGGATATTCACAACCCGTCAATTTCCGTCCCAGCCCTTCATATGACGGCTGGTAGCGTGCCCAACGCTTCACCCCCACAGAACGAAGTAATCGATCTTTGGATTTCATTTCATGACTGGTACGCCAGAGGAAACCCCCACGAACGCCTTCGCCCCGGGCGGACGTCGCAGGCATCGCAGGGCGAGAGTGAGCCGCATCGGCGCCCGCCGGGCCCTCGTGCTCGCGATGGCCGTGCCCGTGGCCTCCGCCACGCTGGCCGGAACCTCGGCCTTCGCCGCCGACGACAGCTCCCCACGGCCGCAGGGCATCTCGGTCGACGACCTCGCCGCCGACGACGCGCAGCTGGTCAAGAACCTCGACGAGCGCCTCGCCGACGAGCGTCTGGGCACCGACGTCAGCGGCGTCGTGCTCGACGCCGACTCGGACACCGCCCTGTGGGACCACAACGGCTCCACCGCCCTCATGCCGGCCTCCAACGCCAAGCTCGCCACGGCCACCACGGCCCTGACGCTGCTGGGCGCGAACCACGAGTTCACCACCAAGGTCGTGTACGGCGAGGGCACCCTCACCCTCGTCGGCGGCGGTGACCGCACCCTCACGGGCGAGGACGTGGCCGAGCTGGCCAGGACCGCCGCCGACGGGCTCAGGGCGGCGGGCCGCACCGACGTCCAGGTCCGGGTGGACGACAGCCTGTTCGCCGACCCGAGCCTCGCCGAGGGCTGGAACGAGGGCTACTACCCCACCGAGGTCGCGCCGGTCCGTTCCCTCGTCGTCGACGGCGCCGCCGTCCAGGACACCTCGATCGACGCGGGCAAGGTCTTCGCGAAGAAGCTCGCCGCACAGGGCATCACCGTCACCGGCGAGGTGGGCCGCCAGACGGCGAAGCAGTCCGACGTACCGGTGGCCCAGCACAAGTCGGCGCCGCTGTCGGACATCGTCAAGAAGATGCTCAAGACCAGCGACAACAACATCGCCGAGACCCTGCTCCGCATGACGGCCGTGGAGCTGGGCAAGCCGGGCACCTTCGAGGCCGGCACCGCGCTGGTCCGCCAGGTGCTCAGCTCGTACGGCATCTCCCTCGACAACTTCGAGATGCACGACGGCAGCGGCCTCTCCCGCGCCGACCGCATCCCGGCCGCCACCCTCGCGCAGCTCCTCGACGCGATCACGGAGTCCCCCGCCCTGGGCTCGATCCTGGAGGGACTGCCGGTCTCCGGCGAGGCCGGGGCCAGCCTGGGTCCGGAGTGGGGACGCTTCGACGACCCCAACTCCGAGTGCGCCGTCGGCAAGGTGCACGCCAAGACCGGCACGCTCACCGGTGCCATCGCCCTCAGCGGGGTCACGCGGACCGACGACGGCGACTGGCGGATCTTCTCCTTCATCGAGAACAACTCGACGGCCGACCCGAACGACATCAAGGACGCGATGGACGGCCTCGCCGCGACCGTGAACGGCTGCTGGGCCTGACGCGCCGCACGTGACGGAGCGTGGAGATCCGGTGAAGGCCCCCTGGGGCAGGCGGGCGTGCCCCGTCAGTCCGCCGGGACACCGCACTCGAACCACACGACCTTGCCGGGCTCCCGCTCCGCCACACCCCACTTGTCCGCCAGCTCCGACACCAGCAGCAGCCCGCGCCCGCCCTCGTCCGACCCACCGGATTCCAGAGGCACCGCCGGCACACCGTCCCCGCTGTCGTGGACCTCGACGCGTACGCCGTCCCCGCAGGGCAGCAGCCACAGCCGCAGCAGGAAGCCCCGGCCGGGCGGTACGCCGTGCAGCAGGGCGTTGGTCGCCAGTTCGCTGACGCACAGCACCACGTCGTCGGCGCGCCCGCGCACACCCCAGTCGGCGAGCGCCTCCCTCGCGAACGCCCGCGCGGCGGGTACGGACCGGCGCTCACGACGGTAGAGGCGCTCACGTGGGGACGGGGGTGGAGTTTCGTTGTTCACGTGACGAGGGTCACGCTCCGTGGTCATGATGGGACAGTGCGCATGGCCGTACATCCGGTCCGTACGGGTGCGCGTTGGTGAACGTACGCGCGCGGGTGGGGAGTTCGACCTCATGGGCACGACGACACGGAGGAACGCCTCCGCGATGAAGATGGTGGGCGCGCTGCTCGCCCTCTACCGGCAGGCGGCGGGGCACACCCAGCGGTCCCTGGGCGAGCGCTTCGTCATCGGCGAGCAGCAGATCGCCTCGATCGAACAGGGCCGCCGCCCGCTGAAGCGGGATCTCGCCGAGCAGCTCGACGAACTCCTCGGGACCAAGGGGGCGTTGTCGACCGCGCTGAGCAAGATGCCGGAGGTGGATCTGGTCCCGCTGTGGGCGGAGGAGTTCCTGGACCGGGAGCGGGAGGCCATCGCCATCTCCTCCTACGAGAACCAGGTGCTGCCGGGTCTGCTCCAGACGGAGGCGTACGCGTGGGCGGTGTTCCGCAGCCGCGTGCCCTTCTACGACGAGGACACGATCGCCCGACTGGCGGCGGCACGCATCGAGCGGCAGGGAATCCTTCAGGGCAAGGAGCCGCCGATCACGTGCTTCGTCGTGTGGGAGCCGGTCGTTCGGGCACCGATCGGTGGGCGGACCGTGTGGCGCGAGCAGCTACAGCGTCTGCGCGCATGCTCAGAGCTGCCGGGGCTCATGTTGCAGGTCCTGCCTCAGGACCGGACGAGTCACGCAGGGCTGAACGGGCCGTTCGTGCTGCTGGAGACACCCGAGCACCAACGGCTCGCCTACACGGAGAATCAGCGCGGCAGTCAACTCATCGCCGACGCCGATGAGGTGGCGATCCTTACGCAGAAATGTGCGATGCTGCGGTCTCAGGCCCTCACCCCCGAGGACACGAGGGATCTGCTGGACCGTCTCCTAGGAGAGCAATGAGCAGCACCGCACTTCGGTGGTTCAAGTCGAGCTACAGCGGCAGCGAGGGCGGCAACTGCATCGAAGTCGCATACGAGTGGTTCAAGTCGAGCTACAGCGGCGACGAAGGCGGCAACTGCGTCGAGGTCGCCCAAGAGCCCACCGCCGTCCACATCCGCGACTCCAAAGCCCCGCAGGGACACGTCACCGTCGGACCAGACGCCTGGGCCGCGTTCCTCGGGGCACGGTGACGTCGGCCTTCCACAGGTCGTACTCGGGGTCGAGCGGGCCGTAGGCCGTGTGCGGGGCGCCGTCTCCGAAGACCCGGACGGGATGTGCGGCGTCCCACGCCTGCCACCCGGGGTCGCCGGTCTCCGCGAACCGCACCCACGCCCCGTGCATCGCGTCGGCCAGCTCCTGCGGCGCCCCCTCGCCGGCGAGCCTGCGTGCGTCGGGGCCGTCGCCGGAGTCGAAGACGAAGCCCAGCTCCAGGGCGTGGCAGGCGCCGAGGTCGGGCAGGTTGGACGGCCAGGCGAACTCGTAGACGTGCGAAGAGCCGGGCCGCGCGTCGGCGACGCGGTGCATCGGGATGCGCAGCAGGTGGTCGGTGACCAGTTGGCCGACGATTTCGGCGGTCCCCGCGCCGGGACGTGCCGCGCGGTAGCCGCGGACGACCTCGTTGCCGCAGTGGCAGCGGGCGCGGGCACCCGCGAGGGCCACCGCGCCGAGGCGGTCGACGCGTTCGACCAGGCCGCCGGGGACCAGCCAGAGCCGGTACTCGTCGCGGGTCCAGCCCATCATGAGGTCGACGCCCGGTGCCGCGTCGCCGTCGACGAGCGCCTCCAGCGGGTCGCGGGGCAGCACGTCGCCGTCGACGACCAGGCCGAACCCGGGGCCGCCGAGTACGGGGCTGCTGAAGCGCCCCACCTCGGCCTGGGCGCGCAGCAGCTGGTCGCGGTCGGCGGCGGCGAAGGCCTCGGCGGTGGCGGGGATCTTCAGGCGGGAGGCCATGCGGCGGACCATGCGCCGCACCTTGTCGCGGTCGGCGGCCTCGGGTGCGCCGCTCTGGAGCACGGCCTGCCGGAAGAGCCCCCGGGCCCGCGGGGCGGCGAGGAGCGCGCCGGTGCTGATGGCGCCCGCGGACTGGCCGGCGACGGTGACCCGGTCGGGGTCGCCGCCGAAGGCCGCGATGTTGGCCCGCACCCACTGGAGGGCGGCGATCTGGTCGCGCAGGCCGGCGTTGGCGGGGGCGTCCGGGAACAGTCCGTAGCCCTCCACACCCAGTCGGTAGTTGACCGACACGCAGACCACGCCGTCCCGGGCGAAGGTGCTGCCGTCGTAGACCGGTACGGCGGAGGAGCCCCTGGTCAGCGCACCGCCGTGCAGCCAGACCAGGACCGGCAGGCGGGCGCCGGGGCCGGGCTCGGGGGTCCAGACGTTGAGGTTGAGGCAGTCGTCGCCGGGGATCGCCGGGTCGGACAGGTACCGGGCGAAGGCCTCGGAGTACGGCGGTTTGGGGGCCGTGGGGCCGAAGGAGCCCGCGTCGCGGACGCCGTCCCAGGGCTCGGGGGGCAGGGGCGGGCGGAAGCGGCCCGGTCCGAAGGGGGGCGCCGCGTAGGGGATGCCGCGAAAGACGGCGACATCGTGCTCGTACCTGCCGCCCACCGCGCCGTGAACCGTCCTGACCACGGGGTTCGTCTGGCCTGACCGCATGCGCCCACCAGCCCTTCGCCGCACTCTCGTACCGCTCAACGCATAGCGCCGCGCGACCGGGGATCTATTCCGGGAGGCCCCCGTCGCCACGACTGGGGGACAATGGAGACGACACACGCGATGCGCGACCGAGGAGGCTGCCGTGACGGACGCACCCGTGAGGATCGCCGAGGCCGACGGGCAGCACGCGGTGCTGGCCTTCTCCGGGGACCTGGACGCGCCCGCGCTGGTCGTGCTGGAGGAACTGCTCCTCGACCCGCGGCTGCGGGAGCCGAGGGCCTGGACCCTGGAGATGAGCGGCCTGGACCACATCGACCTGGCCTGCGCCTACGCGCTGCTGCGGACGGTGACCCGCGCACCGGAGCCGGTCGCCCTCACCATCCGCGGTGCCCGCCCGGCCGTCCACCGGACGCTGCGGCAGGCCGGTCTGGACACGGTGGCCGCCTTCACGGCGTAACCGGGGCGCCGGGGCGCCGGGTCAGCCGCCCACGTCCACGTGGTTGTCGGGTGCCCCGTCGCCGAACGGGGGCAGGTCGCCGCGCTCGACCGGCGTGGCGGGGGCGGGTTCGGCGGAGGGCAGGAGGCGGTCGGTCTCGGCGGCGTCGGGGCGGTGCGCGGCGAGGGCGGCCGCGCGCAGGACGTCGCGCGGTACGGCGTCCTGCTCGGCGGAGACGCGTACGACGTGCCCCTCCTCGGGCAGCGCGTACTCGTGGCGTCCGGCACCGGTGCGGTACCAGGCCTTGCCGTCGCGCTCGCAGGTGGTGTGCTCGCCGGGTATGTCGCCGACGGGCTGCTCGGGGCAGGTGCCGACCGTGATCGTGCCCCGGTCGACGGCGAGCCGCAGCAGCGCGTTGGTCCCGCCGTCGACCCAGGTGGCGGAGAAGCCCTCGTCGCCGAGGACGCCTACGGACTGCTGGGCTAGGGTGAAACCGGGGGCCTCGGTGACGTAGACCAGTTCGGGGGCCACACCCATCGCCTGGGCGCGGGAGGCGAGTTCGCCGGTGCCGGGGGCCGCGGCCGGGGCGGAGGCGGGGCCGGACGGACCGGCGTCGCCCGCCTTCTCGGAGCCGCAGGCAGTGAGCAGCAGCGGGGCCAGCACCAGCACCGGCAGGACACGCGCGTGACGAATCATGCGGTCATCCTGCCGTACGGGCGTTCCCTCCGGGGGGCCGCTCACGCCGTCTGTCCACACCCGGCCGCGCGCCGAGCAGCCTGTGCGGCATCCGTATGCTCCCGGGCATGAGACTCTTCCGGTCGCGCGGCCGAAGCGACGCCGAACGAATGACGGGAACACCTGTGGCTGAGGCCAAGGCCCTTTATGAGGCCGGGCGTTACGCCGAGGCGGAAGCCGAAGCCCGGGCTGTGAGCCGATCGCGGCCACGCGACGACGCGTACGGAGCCGTGGCGCTGAACATCGCCGCGATCGCGACGGGTGCCCAAGGCCGCCACACCGAGGCTCTCGCCACCTATGACGAAGCGCTGCCGGTCTTCGGCAGGATATTCGGAGCCGATCACTGGCTGACCTTGAAGTTGCGCTCGGACCGCGCCCAGCAGATGACCTCGCTGGGCCGGCACGCCGAGTGCGAGGCGGAATGCACTGCCGTCGTCCGGGCCGCGGTGCGCGGAACCGGGCCGGAGATGGCCCGCCTGGCAGCGGCCGCCCGAAACGGACTGGTCTTCGCCCTCAATGCGCAGGGGCGACACCAGGAGGCGGAGGCGCTCGCCCGCGAGGCCCTGGCCGCCCATCGCGAGCGTGACCCGATGTCCTTGGTCCTGCGACTCGGTCTGGCTCGCAGCCTCAACGGCCAGGCCCGCCACGAAGACGCCCTCACCGAGGCACGGGGCGCCGAAAAGCTGCACCGCTCGCTTCCCGACCACCAGCGCCTTCCAGAAGCGGGCGCCGTCGAACTGGCCCTCGCCACTGCCCTGTTCGGGTTGCGACGCGTTCCCGAGGCCCATCGCCAGGCCGCAGTCGCTCACGATGCCTGCCTGGCCTCCTTCGGCCCGGACCACCGCCGCACCGTCGAAGCCCGAACGCTGCTCGAGCGCATCGACGGCACTCGACCGTAGGCCGCGGATCTCCCCCGGTCCGAGCAGCGGAACTCCCACCAGGGGCCCTGCAGCAGAGGGCGGGGCAGGCCGCAAGTCGAGGCGCGGCACAGCCCGCTGGGGATCGTGGCCCTTCGATGCAGTACGCCGCGGATGTCCGGTTCAGAGGGCGAAGTGGCTATTTTTGTAGGACATGTGTTTCCATTACGCCGCTCAAAGATCATTTGCGGCCTGACCCGCCGGGGGGGGAACGACATCGGCGGGTCATGTGCCGAGACCATGAAAGTACGCACATGAGAACCACCTGGCATGCCACGGGCATAGCCATGCTGGCCGCCACCGCCGTGCTCCTGGCCACGCCCAACGTCGCCGTCGCGGCCGGTGGGACCAGTCCCGGGGACACCGAGGCGGAGCGCGCCGTCTCCGGTCTGCCGGAGGCGGTCGCCCGGCTCAGGACACACCCGATCGCCGGAGCCGAGAGCGTCGACGCGGCACAGACCGCCGCGCGGATGCAAGACCACCGGGTCGAGGTCCTGCAGATGCGCACCGAGACAGACACCGTCTTCGCCAAGACCGCGAAGCCGATCCAGACCTACGCCAAGCGCCGCAAGTTGACGTCGGCGCATCGCAAGGCGGTCGCGGCCCTGCTGGGCATCCCGGCCCTGAAGAAGGCATGCAGGTTCTGATGATGGAGGACCAGTGATTGCGACAGCGGCGATCGTCGCGGACATCGTCCTGATCCTGACGCACCGTGTACGCGCCGTGCCGGACCCGGGGAAGTACGCGCCGTGGCCGTACATGGCCGTGGGCCTCACGGGATGCGCGGCGGGCTGGCTCGTCGTCGGCCGGCCGGAGGCGGCCTGGGACGACCTGTTCCTGGCGCTGGTCTGCGGTGTGGTCGTCACCTCCGAGGCCGCGCACGCGGCCCGGGCCCTGTCCGGGCGCCCCTGGGTGGGCTGGGCGACGGCCCTGGTGAGTGGAGCGGCGGCGGCCACCTGGCTCCTGCCGGACCCTCTGCCCTTCACCTGACACCCCACTCCCGGCCATACGGCTGTACGGCCGGACAAGCCCGCACGGCGGCGGCCGGCCACGGAGCACTCTGTGGCCGGCCGCCCCCAGGCAGGGCTTGGGGTTGCGGGGGGTGTCGGTCGCACAGAGGTGCGCGTGCACCGCGCCGAAGTCCTCGACTGAGGTTCATCTCCAGTCGAGGGGTCGCGCAGGCCGGCTAAGGCTGGTGGGCGGCGGCGTCCTTCGTCAGCTTCACGGCCTGGCGCAGGCTGAGACCGGGGGCCGCCTCGCGCAGCGCCTTGACGGCGCGGACGGAGTCGACGGGGCCCTCGTGACCGGCCGCGGCGAGGCGTTCGCGGACCCAGCGGGCGTGGAGCTCCGCGTCGGGGGCCGCGGCGGCCTGCGCGACCAGGGCCGCGGCGCGCTCCAGTCCGGGCCGTTCTTCGGGCGTCGCCTCGGCGAGGGCCTGGCGGATGCCGTGAGCGACGACGTCCGTGTCGCGCAGGACGAGGACGTTGAGTTCCGGTGGGGCGAGTCGTCCGAACATACGGCCATGATCGGCCGTGCACCCGGTCGCGTTCAACGGACTTGAGGAGCTTCTGAGGCGGGCCGTGCCGCGCCCGGGTGTCCGTTTCCTTCAAGACCGGGTGCGCGCACCCTGCCTACGGTGGCCCCATGACCGCACGATTCAACGCCATCGGCCTCGTCGTCTCCGACATGGCCGCGTCCGTGACCTTCTACCGCCGGCTCGGTTTCGCCTTTCCCGAGGGCGCCGGGCAGGCGCCGCACGCCGAGGCCGAACTGCCGGGCGGGATCCGCCTGTTGCTCGACACCGAGGAGTCCGTCCGCTCCTTCACGCCCGGCTGGGAGCCGCCGGCCGGGGGCGGGCGGCACTCGCTCGCCCTGCTGTGCGACACGCCCGCGGAGGTGGACGCCCTCTACGCGGAGCTGACCGGCGCCGGGTGCCACGGCGAGCGGGCGCCCTGGGACGCGTTCTGGGGGCAGCGGTACGCCGTCGTCAACGACCCGGACGGTCACGGCGTCGACCTGTTCGCGCCGCTAGCCGCCGCGCAGTAGCTCGCCGGGAGCGGCTCCCGCCAACTCCCGTACCTCCCGGGTCAGATGTGCCTGGTCCGCGTAGCCGGTGCGGGCGGCCGTCTCGGCGAGGGGCATGCCGTTCCGGGCCAGGGCGAGGGCGCGTTGCAGCCGCAGGACGCGGGCCAGCGTCTTGGGGCCGTAGCCGAAGGCCGCCAGGGAGCGGCGGTGCAGGCGCCGGGCTCCGATGCCGAGCGCGTCGGCGGTCGCGGCGACCGGGCGGCCCGCGTCCAGGGCGGCGACGACCCGGGCAAGCAGCGGGTCCGGGGGCCCGGCCTCGGCGGCACGGGCCAGCGCGGCCTCGTCCAGGCCGGTCGCCGGGTCGGCGGCGGCGTTCACCCGAGCGGCCAGCCGCCTCGCGCGAGCGGTCGGCCAGAGGTCGGTCAGCTCGACCCGCCGGTCGCGCAGGGCGTCGGCGGGGACGCCGAGGAGGGCGGGCGCGGTGCCGGGACAGAAGCGGACGCCTGCCCAGGCGCCCGCGCCGCCCTCGGTGACGTGGGCCCGGGTGTCGGGGCCCGCGACCAGGAGCCGGCCGTCGTACCAGAGCAGATCCATGCAGCCGTCGGGAAGGACCCGTCCGGGGCCTGGCCCGGACGGCGTGTTGGTCCACACCACCGCCCCGCTCAGCCGGGACGCCCGCTCCGCGTACACGCCTGCCAGGTTACGCCGGGGCCGGGGCCGGGACCCGGTACTCCTGCGGGCTGATGCCGTAGGCCCGTTTGAAGGCGGTGGACAGGGCGAACGCGCTGCCGTAGCCGACCTGGCGGGCGATGGCGCCGAGGGTGTCCTCGCTGTCGCGCAGCCGGTCGGCGGCCAGGGCGAGGCGCCAGCCGGTGAGGTATCCCATGGGCGGTTCGCCGACCAGGTCGGTGAACCGCCGGGCGAGCGCGGCACGGGAGACCCCGGCCTCGGCGGCGAGGGACGCGACGGTCCAGGGGTGCGCCGGGTCGTCCTGGAGCAGCCGCAGCGCCCGGCCGACGACCGGGTCGCCCAGCGCCCGGTACCAGGCGGGTGCCTCGGCCGAGGGCCGGGCGAACCAGGCCCGCAGCGCGGCGATGACCAGCAGGTCCAGGAGCCGGTCCAGGACCACCTCCTGGCCCGGCTCGTCCCGCGTGACCTCCGTCATCAGCAGCGGGGTGAGGGGGTTGTCCCACGCCTGGGAGGTGAGGGACAGCAGCGGGGGCAGCGCGTCGAGGAGGCGGCCGCCGATCTCGCCCCGGACCAGGTAGGTGCCGATGAGGAGGACCGCCTCGCCGTCGGCGCGGTCGCCCCAGGTGCGTACGCCGAGGTCCATCGAGCCGTTCAGGGGGCGTCCGTCGGGGTAGCTGCACGCGCCGCCCGGCAGGATCACCGCCTGCGGGGCGGTGCCGGGGTCGTCGGCGCAGACGTACGGGTCGGGGCCGCGCGCGATGGCCAGGTCCCCGGCCCGCAGCCGCAGCCGCTCCCCCGTGTCCGGCACGATCCAGGCGCCGCCGCGGACCATGAGCATCACGGTCAGCGGCGCCCGGTCCTCGACGCGCACGGCCCACGGCGGGTCGAAACAGGCGCGGATCATGAAGGCCCCGCGGGCCCGGGGGCCCTCCAGCAGTCCGGCGAGTGCGTCCACGGTGCCAGTGTCCCGGTTCGGCCCGCGGGGCGTCACCGAGGGGTGCCCCGGACCCGGACCTCCTCACTCCGTCGCGACGGCCGCGTCGAGCGCTCTCCTGGCCGCCGCGACGACCGTGCCGTCGGTGACGAAGTGGGTGTCGTCGTCGGCGGAGGTGCCGCCCGCGCCGAGGGGCACCCAGCCGGCCGCGCGCCGGGGGGTCGCCCGGGACTTGGCGGACAGGTGCACCGAGCGGGCGCCCGCCGCCAGCAGACCGGCGATGTCGCCGGGCCGCACACCGCCCCCGGCGGCCACGTCGAGCCCGGGGTTCGCCGCGGCCATCGCGGCCAGCACGGCGCTCCCCTCGATCGCGGTGGGCGCGCCGCCGGAGGTCAGGACCCGGGTGATGCCGAGCCCCGGCAGCGCCGCGAGGGCGGCCACCGGGTCGCTCGCCTGGTCCACCGCCCGGTGGAGCGTGACCTGTGCGGCGGGGTCGGTGTCCCGCGCGGCGCCGGCGAGCGCGGCGAGGGCGTCCGTGTCGAGGGCGCCGTCCGGGGTCAGTGCTCCGACGACGACGCCGCGGGCCCCGGCGCGCAGGGCGGTGCGCACCTCGGCGGCCATCAGGGCGACCTCCTCGGCGTCGTACACGAAGTCGCCGGGGCGGCAGCGGACGAGGACGTGCACGGGCGGCCCGGACTCGACGGCCGCCGCGACGGCCGCGGTCGAGGGGATCAGGCCGCCCAGTTCGAGTCCGGTGCACAGTTCGACGCGGTCCGCCCCGTTCTCGCGGGCGGTGCGGGCGCCGGCCGGGGAGACGACCGCGATCTCCAGGGAGGCGGCCGCCGGTGCGGCGGCCTTCGGTGCGGGACCGGCGCTCATTCGTCGGCCCCGGTCAGCGGCTGGTCGGCGGCCGGGATCAGGCGGGCGGACAGGTCCGGGTCGGCCATGGCGGGGTCGAAGGGGAACATGGGCCGGCGGATGCGGCGGTGGCCGAGGCGCACCAGGTCCTGGTCGACGCCGCCCGGGGTGAGCGCCATCTTCCAGTCGGCGGCCATCGCGAACAGCTCGGGTTCCAGGTAGCCGATCTTCACGACGACGATGTCGGCGCCGCGCGGGTCGAGGTCCAGGTCGGTGAAGTCGTGCTCGTGGTGGTAGGGCTTGCGCAGCTCGGTGAGGATCACGTAGGCGCTGCCGACGCGTATCACCACCTCGGTGCGGGCGTCGCGGTCGCCGAGCCGGACGGCGTGCACGACTCCGGTGAGGGTGACGGGTCCGGCGTGCCGGTCGTCGACCTCGGCACCCGCCGTCACCGTCACCGTGGCGCCGACGCCCGCCGCGGCGGCGTGCCGGACGGCCTCGGGGCCGGGCACCGAGGCGTACAGGACGGTCGGCCCGTCCTCCTTCTGGAACTCGGGGCGGTCGAGCAGGCGGGCCAGGCCCCAGGTGACGTCGCCGGCGCCGCCCGCGGTCGGGTTGTCGCCGGTGTCGCTGACGTAGTACGGGCGCCGCTCGCCGGCCAGGGCCTCGTCCAGGATGTCGTCGAAGGTGCCGGTGGGGGCGACGAAGTCGAAGTCGTGGCGGGCCTCCCAGAAGCCGCGGGCCAGCTTCTCGGCGCCCTCGGAGACCGCCTGCTCGTCGTGGCCGGTGACGACGACCGCGGCCCGGTTGCGGGGTTCGTCGGCCCAGGCGTAGCCGACCCAGATCGCCGCGTCGATCACGCCCTGCCGGGCCTCGACCTCGGGAACGGCCCCGTACACGCTCTTCGCGGGCTCGATCCGGGTGGAGGTCTGCTCACCGGCCAGCAGGACGGGCACCGGCACCCACGCCTTCAGCGGGCGGGGGGCGCCCGAGGCGAGGTGGGCCAGCAGGTTGCGGACGGCGCGTTCCTTGGTCTCCATGTGGTCCTCGTGCGGGGCCATCCGGTAGCAGGTGATCAGGTCGCTGCGGTGGACGAGGGCGCGGGAGACGTTGCCGTGCAGGTCCATGGAGGTGGAGACGGTCACGTCGTCGCCGACGACGGAGCGCACCCGCTCCAGCAGCAGGGCCTCGGCGTCGTCGACGCCCTCGACGGTCATGGCCCCGTGGATGTCGAACCAGAGGCCGTCCAGCGGGGGCAGGGCGGCGAGCCGGGTGAGGAGTTCCCCGGTGAGTTCCTCCCAGGCCGCGGCGGTGACGGTGCCGCCGGGCAGCGACTTGCCGACCAGCGCGCCGTGCCAGTCGGCCGCCTCGCGCAGTTCCTCGCCGACGGCGAGGAAGGGGTAGCGGTCCAGTACCTCCTGGCCGCGGGAGGGGTGGAAGGCGGGCGCCTGGGTGCGGGCGGGCGAGAAGGTGGACGACTCGATGCCCAGGCCGGCGATGGCGACGACCGGGCGGCGGGAGGCGGCGGGGGTCGAGGTGGGGGTGCTGGGGTGGGACATGGCTCCTCGTTCGTGCGGGTGGCGCGGGTGGGCGTTGCTTCGGGGTGTTTCAGGAAGTGGTGGGGCTCTGGAACCGGTCCGGGTCCAGCTGCGCTCCGCCGACCTGGCGCAGGGCCTGCCCCAGCGCCCGCTGGAGGGCGAACAGCCCGGCGCCGACCAGACCGGCGTCGCGGCCGAGGACGGCTCGTTCGATGGCGAGGTGTTCGGTGACCAGCGGGTGGCAGCTCTCGTAGAGCTGGCTGCGGACGGCGGCGACGAACGGTTCGACGGTGGAGAGGATGCCGCCCAGGTAGACGGCGTCCGGGTTGAAGAAGTTGACGTTCGCGGCGAGCACCTGGCCGAGGTAGTCCCCGGCCCTGCGCACCGCCCGGTTGGCCTCCGGGTGCGCGTCGGTGGCCAGCCGCACCACGTCCTCGGCGCTGGTGACGTCCACGCCCTCGTCCCGCAGCACCCGTACCAGGGCGGCGCCCGAGGCGACCGTCTCCAGGCAGTCGGTGTTGCCGCAGGAGCAGGGCACGTGGTCGCCGCGGGCGATGCGGATGTGGGTGATCTCCCCGGCCGCGCCCGTGCCGCCGCGGTAGAGCCGGCCGTCGACGAGGGCGGCGGCGCCGATCGCGGTGCCCGTCTTCACCATGATCACCTGCTGGTGGCGCCCCTTGCGGGCGATGTGCTCCCCGACGGCCATGCAGTTGGCGTCGTTGTCGGCGACGGCGGGTACCGCGAAGCGCTCCCGGAGCCAGGACTCGACGGGGAAGCGGTTCCACCCCGGCATCCGGGAGGGCTGTACGACGCTGCCCGTCGCGGTGTCCACCGGCCCCGGCAGGGAGAGACCGACACCGCGCAGCCGTCCCCGGCCGTGCTGCTCGACCAGCTCTTCCAGGGTGGCGGCGAGCCGGGACAGGGCCGCCTGCGGGCCCTCGGCGATCACCAGCGGCACGGTGGAGACGTCGCGCAGCTCGCCCCCGGGCAGCACCACGCCGACCCGGGCGTGGCTGCCGCCCAGGTCGGCGGCGACGGCGAACTCGTCCTGGCCGCCGAGTCTGAGCACCTTGCGCGGGCGTCCGCCGGTGGAGGACTGGGTCCCCTCCTCGGCGACGAGGCCGTGCTCGACCAGCTGGGCCACGGCCACCGAGACGCTGGAGGCGGCGGCGCCGAGCAGTTCGGCGAGCTGGGCCCGGGAGGTCGCCCGGCCGGAGGCGATGAGTTCGAGGGCTCGCGCCGCCAGTGCCGAGGTGCCTGCCGCCCTCCGGCCGGGCGTACTTATTTCATTCATGTACGTGCTTACTTCCCCATCGTCGGTCCGATGCAGACAGTACGCCTGAAACACCGTCCCGTGAATGGCGATCAGTGCAGTAATTCCCGGCTGCGCCCGGGTCCGGACTTTTTTCAGAAACGGAGATACTTAGTTGTTACTCAACTTTGTTTGTGCATGCACCGAGTCAGGCGTTAGCTACCTCCAGGCCACTCACCTGGAGGAGATACATGTCCACTGCTCGCACAGCGCCACGCCGACGCCGGGCGCTCGTCGTCGGCGCATGCGCGGCCGTGGGCGTGCTGCTCAGCGGTTGCACGGGCGGCGTGTCCGCCCCCTCCGGCTCCAAGAACGAGATCAACTACGCCCTCCCGGCGAACTTCACCCCGAACTGGATCGTGCCGATCGGGACACCGGGGCACCTCAACACGAACAACGCCTCCATATCCCAGGTGCTGTGGGAGCCCCTGATCGCCTACGACGGCTCCAGCGGCGAAATCGGCTGGAACAAGGACAACTCGCTGGCGACGGACGCGAAGTTCGCCGCGGACGACAAGAGCGTCACCATCACCCTCGGCGACCGGCACTGGAGCGACGGTGAGCCGATCACCGCACGGGACGTCGAGTTCTGGTTCAACCTGGTCAGGGAGAACAAGAAGTCGTGGGCCAGCTACAGCCCGGGCAAGGCCCCGGACGTCTGGTCGTCGTTCGAAACCATCGACGACCGGCACTTCACGCTCGACTTCGACCGCGCCTACAACCAGCAGTGGATGCTCGCCAACGAGCTGAGCATGATCCGCGTGATGCCGCAGCACGTGTGGGACAAGACCAGCGACTCCGCAGCCGTCTCCGACCTCGACCGCACCCCGGCCGGCGCCGAGAAGGTGTGGGCGTATCTGATCGACGCCGGCAAGAAGATCTCCCGCTACGCGAGCGACCCGCTGTGGAAGACGGTCAGCGGACCGTACCGGATCAAGTCCTTCTCCACCTCCGGCCGGGTCGAGCTCGTCGAGAACGAGAAGTACGACGGCGGGGGCGCGGCCCACGTCAAGCAGATCAACCTGCTGTCCTTCACCACCGTGGCCGCCGAGGAGAACGCGCTGCGGGCGGGCACGGTCGACTACGGCTACATCAGGGCCTCCGACCTCGGGATCAAGAAGTCCTTCACGGACCTCGGCTACCACGTCGAGCGGTGGTCGGGCTGGGCCGTCACCTACATGCCGTACAACTTCAACAACCCCGAGATGGGCGCGGTCTTCCGGCAGCTGTACGCACGGCAGGCCATCCAGATGTCCGTGGACCAGAAGACGCTGTCCAAGGTGCTCTTCAACGGCACCGCCGTACCCACCTACGGTCCCGTCCCGCAGGGGCAGCCGTCCGCCTTCCTCTCGGACGAGCAGAAGGCGGAGCCGTACCCGTTCTCCAACTCCGCGGCGCGCAAGCTGCTGACGGACCACGGCTGGACCATGCGGGACGGCACGATGGTGTGCACCTCACCGGGCGCGGGCGAGGGGCAGTGCGGCGAGGGCGTCGAGAAGGGCACCGAGTTCAAGATGCGGGTGCTCTCCCAGTCCGGCTCGACGGAGACGGACAACATGATGAGCGCCCTCCAGTCCTCCTTCGAGGAGACCGGTATCGACTTCGACATCAAGACCGCACCGGTCAACTCGGTCCTCTCGCAGACCGGACAGTGCGAGAAGGACGACCCCGCCTGCAAGTGGCAGCTCTCCTTCTTCGGCAGCGCGGGCAGCTGGTACTTCCCCGCCTACCCCAGCGGTGACGCGCTCTTCGCGAGCGGCGGCGGCTCCAACTTCGGCAACTACTCCAACCCCGAGGTGGACCGGCTGATCGACCGCACCACCACCTCCTCGTCCCTGGACGCCATGCCCGACTACAGCAAGGCGCTGGCCGAGGACCTGCCCGTGATCTGGCTTCCCGAGCCCGACTACCAGGTCTCCGTGATCAGGGACGGTCTCGGCGGATTCGCCCAGGACTCCCTCGCCAACTTCCATCCCGCCATGTGGGCGTGGACCGAGTGAGCGCTCACCCCGCCCCCCTCCCCCGCAGCCGCCCCGTCCCCACCCAGTCACCCGGAAACCCATGAGCACATACTCCTTCCTGATCAGGCGTGTCCTGCAGGCCCTGGCGGTGGTCCTCCTCGTGACCGTCGTGGTGTTCTGCCTGCTGCACGCCCTGCCCGGGGGGCCCGCCCGCGGCATCCTCGGCCCCCAGGCCACCGCCTCCCAGATCGCCGCCTTCAACCACGAGCAGGGGCTCGACAAGCCGCTGCCGGTTCAGTACGTGTACTACCTGAACCAGCTGATCCACGGCGATCTCGGGATGTCCTACACCCTCAACGAACCCGTCTCCCAGCTGATCACCGAGAGGCTGCCGAAGACCCTGCTGCTGACCGTGCTCTCGGCGGTCGTCGGCCTGCTGGTCGCGGTGCCGCTCGGCGTGTGGCAGGCCGTCCGCCGCAACAAGCCGGTCGACTACGTCATCACCACGCTCAGCTTCATCGCCTACTCCACCCCCGTGTACTTCCTCGGGCTGATCCTGGTCCTCGTCTTCAGCCAGGTCCTGCCCTGGTTCCCGGCCCAGGCACCCCAGGGCAACAGCGTCGCCGACGTCCTCTCGCAGCCCCAGGGGCTGGTGCTGCCGGTGGTGGCCGGAGCGGCCACGATGGTCGCCGTCTTCAGCCGCTACATGCGCTCGGCCACGCTGGAGAACCTCACCGAGGACTACGTGCGCACGGCGCGGGCCGGCGGCACCCGCCCGCGGGCCATCCTGACGCGGCACGTCTTCCGCAACTCGCTGACCCCCGTGGTGGCCATGCTCGGCTACTACATACCGGTCCTCTTCGGCGGTGCGCTGGTGGTGGAGCAACTCTTCAACTACCCCGGCATGGGCCTGCTGTTCTGGACCGCCGCCCAGTCCTCCGACTATCCCGTGCTGCTGGGCTGCGTCCTGGTCATCTCGGTCGCCACCGTGACCGGCACCCTCCTGGCCGACGTCCTGCAGCGCGTCATCGACCCCCGAGTGAAGGCAGGTCGGTCATGAGCTCCCTCACCTCCCTGGACGGGCTCGCCGCGAAGCCCGAGCGCGCCGCCTCCGGCACCCGGCTCGCGGTCCGCCGCTTCCTGCGCAACCGCCTCGCCGTGGTCGGGCTCGGGGTCGTGGTCTCCTTCGTGCTGTTCTGCTTCGTGGGTCCGCTGCTCTACACCACCGACCAGACGCACACGCTGCTCCAGCAGGTCAACCAGTCGCCCAGCGGCGCCCACTGGCTCGGCACCGACGCGGTCGGCCACGACGAACTGGGCCGGCTGATGTACGGCGGCAAGGTGTCCCTGATCGTCGGTCTGTCGGCCGGTGTCCTGGCCACGGTCATCGGCACCCTGTGGGGGGCCGCGGCCGGTTACGCGGGCGGCTGGATCGACGCGGTCATGATGCGTGTGGTGGACGCGGGCATCGCCATCCCCGCCCTGTTCATCCTGCTGGTGGTCTCCGCGATCACCACCCCCGACCTGACCGGCCTGGTCCTCATCCTCGGTCTCATCTCCTGGCTCGTGCCCTCGCGCCTGGTGCGGGCGGAGACGCTGACACTGAAGAACCGGGACTTCGTCCTCACCCTGCGCGCCATCGGCGGCACCCACGCGCGCGCCATCATCCGGCACATCCTGCCGAACTCGGTGTCGACCGTCATCGTGGCGGCCACCTTCCAGATCGCCGACGCGATCCTGCTGGTGGCCTACGTCTCCTACCTCGGTCTGGGCGTCCAGCCCCCGGCCACGGACTGGGGCGGCATGCTCTCGTCCGGCATGACCGCGGCCTACTCGGGCTACTGGTGGCTGATCGTGCCACCCGGCCTCGCCATCATCCTGGTGGTGTGGGCGTTCAACGCGATCGGAGACGGACTCCGGGACGCATTCGACGTGAGGGGGCGGGCATGAGCGCCGTTCGACCACCGGCCGCTCCCGCCACCGGCGGGCACATCCTCGACCTCGACGACCTGGGCGTCGTCTTCACCACGGAGACCGGCACGGTGCAGGCCGTGCGCGGTGTGTCCCTGCACGTCGCACCGGGCGAGACGCTCGCCCTGGTCGGCGAGTCGGGCTCGGGCAAGTCCACCGTCGCGCTGGCCGCCATGGGCCTGCTCGCCGGCAACGCCCGGGCCACCGGAACGGCCGTCGTCGACGGCACCGACATCGTCGGCGCCGACGAGGAGCAGCTGTCCGCGCTGCGCGGATCGACCGTCTCCATGGTGTTCCAGGAACCGGCCACCGCGCTCGACCCGCTCACCCGGGTCGGCAAGCAGATCGCCGAGGTGATCCGCAACCACCGGCGGATCTCCGCCGCGGACGCCGCCGCGCGCGCCGTCGAACTGCTGCGCCGCGTCGGCATCCCCGAGCCCGAGCAGCGGGCCCGCTCCTACCCCTTCCAGCTCTCCGGCGGACAGCGCCAGCGCGTCGTCATCGCCATGGCCATCGCCAACGAACCGGCGCTGCTGATCGCCGACGAGCCCACCACCGCGCTCGACGTGACCGTGCAGGCCGAGATCCTCGACCTGCTGCGGCGGCTCGCCGCGGAGACCGGCACGGGTGTCCTGCTGGTCACCCACAACATGGGCGTCGTCGCGGACTTCGCCGACCGGGTCGCGGTGATGTACCAGGGCGCCCTCGTGGAGACCGGGCCCGTCGAGGACGTGCTGCTGCGTCCGGCGCACGACTACACCAAGCGCCTGCTGTCCGCCGTACCGCGCCTGACCGTCGCCGAGTCCGGTGGGCCCGGTCCGTCCGGTGAGCCCGGTGCGTCGGGTGCGGCCAGTGAGCGGCGGGCGGACGAGCCCGGCGCCGCGCCCGGTGCAGAGCCGGCGGTGGAACTCAAGGACGTCTCGGTGGTCTTCGGCCGCGGGAAGCAGGCGGTGCACGCCCTCAAGGGCGTCTCCTTCGCCGTCCACCCCGGGGAGACCCTCGGCCTGGTGGGAGAGTCGGGCTCCGGAAAGTCCACCGCCTCCCGGGTGGCGCTCGGCCTGATCACGCCCACGGCCGGGTCCGTCACCCTCTTCGGCGCCGACCTGGCCGCCACCCGCGCGCGGGCCCGGCGTGCGCTGCGGGCCGGCATCGGCGTCGTCCTCCAGGACCCGGTCGCCTCGCTCGACGCCCGCATGACGGTCGGCGAGTGTGTCGCGGAACCGCTGCGGATCCACCGCCGGAAGCTGTCCGGCAGGGAGCGGGAGTCCCTGGTCGCCGACGTGCTGGACCGGGTCCGGCTGCCGCGCGAGGTGGCCCGGCGCGCACCGCGCGAGCTGTCCGGCGGCCAGCGCCAGCGCGTGAGCCTCGCGCGCGCCCTGGTCCTCGAACCCCGCCTGCTGGTGGCGGACGAACCCACCAGCGCCCTGGACGTGAGCGTGCAGCAGGCGGTCCTCGAAGTGATCGGCGAACTGCAGGAGGAGCTGGGCTTCGCCTGCCTCTTCGTCTCCCACGACCTGGCCGTCGTGCAGCAGTTCGCCCGCCGGGTGGTCGTGATGCGGGCGGGGCGGGCCGAGGAGCAGGGCCTGACGTCGGCCACCCTGCTGCACCCGGAGACCGACTACACCCGCCGGCTGCTGGCGGCGGTGCCCGTGCCCGACCCCGTCGTGCAGCGCGGCCGCCGGGCCGAGCGGCTGGCGACTCTCGCCGCCGGGCGGACGGAGGAGCAGGGGTGAGCGGTCCCGGCGCCCCGGTGTTCGCCGGGGTCGACATCGGCGGCACCACCACCCAGGTGGTGCTCTGCGACGAGGAACTGAAGGTGCTCGACCGCGCGGACACGGCCACTCCGGCCCGTTCCGGCGGCCGGGCGATGATCGCCGCGACGCTCGACGCGCTCGCCGTCGTGCGGGCGCGCACCCCCGGCCGGCTGGCCGCCGTGGGGGTGGGCGCGGCCGGAGTGGTCGACGCGGCCTCCGGTCACATCCTGGTGGCCAGCGACTCGTTCACGGACTGGGCCGGTTTCCCGGTGACCGCCGCCCTGCGCACCGCGCTGGGCGTGCCCGCCTTCCTCGACAACGACGTCAACGCGTTCCTGCGCGGCGAGATCGCGTGCGGCGCGGCGGCGGACGAGGAGGACGTCCTCGGCATGACCCTGGGCACCGGCGTCGGCGGGGCGTTGTGGACGGGGGGCGAGCTGCGCACCGGAGCGCACGGCGCGGCCGGCGAGATCGGCCACATCCCCGGCTTCGGCGACCTGCCGTGCACCTGCGGCGGCCGCGGCCACCTGGAGACGCTGGCCTCGGCCCGTTCGCTGCGGGCCCGCTACGGCGAACGCACCGGGCGG
Organism: Streptomyces violaceoruber; assembly: GCF_033406955.1. Classification (NCBI taxonomy): domain Bacteria; kingdom Bacillati; phylum Actinomycetota; class Actinomycetes; order Kitasatosporales; family Streptomycetaceae; genus Streptomyces; species Streptomyces violaceoruber. The sequence goes on from NZ_CP137734.1 coordinate 1,774,277, forward strand.
GAGCTGACGGCCCGCGAGGTGGCCGAGGCCGCCCGGGACGGGGACGCCGACGCCCACGGCGTGTTCGCCGCGGCGGGCGCCGGTATCGCTCGCGCGATCGTGATGACCGCCGGCCTCGTCGACATCGGCACGGTCGTGATCGGAGGAGGGGTCAGCGGCGCCTGGACGCTGCTGGAACCGCTGATCCGGGAGCCGCTCGCCGCCGAACCGCCGATCAGCGGCCACCCCGTCAAGCTGCTGCGGGCGGCCCTGGGACCCGACGCGGTGCCGCTGGGCGCGGCGGCCCGGGCACGTCACGAGCTGACCGCCCGCTGAGCCCTGGGCCGCTGTGCACGCCCGGCCCGCCGAAGCTCCGGCGGGCCGGGCGGAACGCCTACTGTGCGGGGCGCATGGCCACGCCCTTGTTCAGCGTGCCGGTGCCGGTCCCGGTGTACAGGAGCAGCGTGCCCTGACCGCCGACGGCGGCGACGTCGCCCTTGCCGTCACCGTTGAAGTCGCCGCCGACGACGCGCTTCATGGGGGTCCAGGTGTTGTCCGGCCACAGCTTGCGGGCGAGGTCGAGGCCCCCCGCGGAATTGCCCGCGTACCAGTTCAGGCTGCCGTCGTCCCGCACCGCGACCAGGTCGTCGCGGCCGTCGGCGTTGACGTCGGTGGTGCCGGTGAGGCGGGTCGTGCTCCAGGTGGCGTCCGGCCACATCTTGACCTTCTCGCCGGTCAGCACGCCGTCGGCGCCGGTGTAGTAGCCGTAGAGGTTGCCGTTGCCCCACTGGGCGATCAGACCGTCACGGCCGCCGAAGGTGAACCGGGAGACCTGCTCGATCGTCTTCCAGGACGTGTCGTGCCACATCGGCTTGCTCTTGTTGAGCATGCCGGTGGGGGTGCCCGTGTACAGGTTGAGGGTGCCGTCGCTTCGCACCGCGGCGATGTCGCCGTTGCCGTCGTCGTCGAAGTCGCCGCCGATGATCTGCACCATCGGGCCCCAGGTGTTGTCGTTCCACAGTTCGCGCCCGTACTCCAGCGTCCCGTCGGGCTTGGTGTAGAAGGCGTGCAGGGATCCGTCGTCCAGGACGGCGGCGATGTCGGTGCGGCCGTCGGCGTTGAAGTCCGCGGAGGCCACCAGGTCGCTCAGGTTGCCGGTGCCGAGATCGCGGTTGACGGTCTGCCGCACGAAGTCGGCGTCGCTCGCCGCGGCGACGGCGGCCGTACTGGTCGCATCCGATCCGAAGCAGCCGCCCTGCGTCGAGCGGCTGTTGACGCCCACCAGCTGCGGGGCACCGTCCTTGCTCTGGAGCAGCGGGCCGCCGGCGTCACCGGCGCACACGGCGCCGTCCTGACCGGTGACGTTGACCGCGTCGGCGGTGACCGAGGTGACCGTGAAGGCGGCCTGGTGACGCTGGACGGGCACCCATTCGTCCTTCGTCCGTCCGAAGCCGACGGCTGTGAGCGGTGCGCCGGGGTCCGGTGCGCCGGCCGCGAGGGGCACCGGGGCGATGTCGGGGACGGCCTTGTCGAGCCGTGCGAGAACCATGTCCCGGTTCGGGTGCGGGACGAGTTCGACGACCTCGCGCACATAGCCGTTGGCGACGCCGGAGTCGGCCCGGCCCACGGTGGCCCGGGTGAGCCGCTCGGGCTTTCCGGCCGGGACGGCGACCGACTGGGCGGGGTCGTCCGCGAAGCAGCTCGCCGCGGTGAGCACCCACTGCGCGTCCACCAGGGCGCCCGAGCACGCGCGGTAGTCGGTGCCTATGGTCAGACGGACGGCGAAGTCCAGTTTCGCTTCGGTGGCCGGGGCGCCGGCGGTGGCGAGAGCCGGGGTGGAGCTGGACGCCAGGGCGCCGGCCAGCAGGGCGGCGGACAGGGCGGTGAGCCGGGCGGAGCGCGGCATGGCAAACATGGGAGTCCTCATTCAGGAGTGAGCGGGAAGGAAGGTCAGAGCGTGATCATGAACTTGCCCTGGTCCCAGTAGGTGCCGTGGTTGGTACGGAGGGCGACCTTCCCGTCCTTGGTGCGGACGAGCAGGTCGGCCTTGCCGTCACCGGTGGCGTCGCCGAACTCGAGGGACCCCAGGTCGCTGCCGTCGACGAAGCGGCCCCAGCCGCCGGACCAGTGCGTGCCCTGGTCCCAGTAGGTGCCGTGGTTGAAGCGGACCTCGATGTTGCCGTCGCTGGTGTGGACGATCATGTCGGCCTTGCGGTCGCCGTCGACGTCGGCGAAATAGAGCCGGCCCAGGTCCTTCCAGGTCACGAAGCGGCCCCAGCCGCCCGACCAGTGCGTCCCCTGGTCCCAGTACGTGCCGTGGTTGAAGCGCACCTCGACGTTGCCGTCGCCGGTGTGGACGATCATGTCCGCCCTGCCGTCGCCGTCCACATCGGCGAAGTAGAGCCGGCCCAGGTCGCTGCCGTCGATGAAGCGGCCCCAGCCGCCGGACCAGTGCGTGCCCTGGTCCCAGTAGGTGCCGTGGTTGAAGCGGACCTCGATGTTGCCGTCGCTGGTGTGGACGATCATGTCGGCCTTGCGGTCGCCGTCGACGTCGGCGAAATAGAGCCGGCCCAGGTCCTTCCAGGTCACGAAGAGGCCCCAGCCGCCGGACATGACCCGGCCGGCGGCGAAGCTGTCGCCCAGGTTGCGGTGGAAGACGACGTCGCCGTTCGAGCGCAGGACGACGAGGTCGGCCCTGCCGTCGCCGTCGACGTCGGCCGACTGCGTCCGGTCGCGGTTGCGGACGTCCGTCACCCAGTCCGCCAGGCCGTCGGCCCTGGCGTCCACCGCGCCGGTCCGGGTCTCCGTCTCGCCGAAGCACCCGCCCTGCCAGGACCGGCTGTGCACGGCGGCCAGCTCGACCTCACCACCCGTGCCGCGCAGGGCCGGGCCGCCGGTGTCGCCCTTGCACACGGACACCCCGTCCTGACCGGTCAGCTCCACGGTGGTGCCGGTGACGGAGTCCACCCGGAACTCGCCGGTGTGCAACTGGTCCGGGACCCACTCCGTCCGGGTCCGCCCGAACCCTGCACCGAGCAGGGTCTCGGCCGCCACGGGGGCGTCCGCGGCCAGCCGCACGGGCTCGACCGTGGTGACGGGTTCGGCGAGCCGGACCATGGCCACGTCCCGGTCGTCGCGCGGAACGACCTCGACTATGCCGAGGGTCTTGCCGCCCAGGGTCGCCGTCGACTTCAGCGCGGGCTTGCCCGACTTGACCTCGCCACCCGGGGTGGCGGCGAAACAGCTCGTGGCGGTCAGCAGCCACTGCTGGTGCACCAGAGCGGCGGAACAGCCGCGGAGGGTGTCGCCCTCGCCGATGTGCAGCCGGGCGGTGAAGGCGTGGTCGGTCGCGGCCGCGGGCTCGCCGGAAATCGCCTGCGCGGCCGGCACCGCGGTGAGCAGGGCGGCGGCGGCCGTCAGGACCGTGCCGCCGGCCAGTGCCCCGCGAGCCCGCCGCGTGCGGATTCCTTTGTTGAGCAACGTACTTCCCTTCTTCGGAATCAGTGTGGCCACGAAAGGGCCTTCCGAATGGGCAATGGAAATACCTGACACGTGACGCATCGTACACAGACCACCCCGAACTGCTACACAGCAAAGTCACCGGCAGTCCGGGATTTCTTCACGGAAAACCTGCGTGGTATGTGAATGAAGTGCAGCACTACCACTGGAAGCGGACACAACGCCCAAGGAGTGGATCACTGCCACATAGAGTGTGATCTTGCTCGCCGGATTTCCGGGAGCCGCATTCTTCCGCCATCGAGAAATTGCCCGCCAATAAGGCGGCGCGTATTTCCCTTTTCCGTGCTCTCAGGAGGCGTCGTCGCGGTGGTTGTGGTCGTGCTTTTGATGGTGGGTGTGGTTCGCGGGAGGCGCGCTCTTCGGTTGGGTGCGCAGCCGGGCCGTGACGTCCTCGGGGGGCAGGAAGCGGGACCAGCGCTCGGGGAACTCGGAGGGCATGTCGGGGTCGCCCTCGCCGTTCGCGGTCGTACGGGCCACGTACTCGGCGACCTGGGCCTGGCGCAGCCGCTCGTTGGCCTCGCGGGCGGCGGCGGTCGCGGCGGCCGGCCACACCCGGTCGATGGCCGCGTTGACCGCGGCGCCGACGAGCACCGCGAACGCGGACACCCCGATCCACAGCAGCACGGCGACGGGCGCGGCGAGGGAGCCGTAGATGGTGGGGCCCTCGACGGTGCTGGTGAGGTAGATGCGCAGCAGGAAGCTGCCCAGCACCCACATGGCGAGGGCGACCAGCGCGCCGGGGACGTCCTCGATCCACGGCGAGCGCACGGGCACCGACACGTGGTACAGCGTGGTCAGGAAGGCCACGGAGAGGATGATGACGACCGGCCAGTACAGCACCTGTACGACCGTCGTCGACCAGGGCACGACCCGCACCACGGCGTCCGGCCCGGCCACCATCAGCGGCAGCGCGATCGACCCGATCAGCAGGGCCACGATGAAGAGGAGGAAGGCCATCAGGCGGGTCCTGACGATGCCCCGGACGCCGTCGAGGCCGTACATCACGGTGATGGTGTCGATGAAGACGTTCACCGCGCGGGATCCGGACCACAGGGCGAAGAGGAAGCCGATGGAGATGACGTCGGGCCGGCCGCCCTTCATCACGTCGTCCAGGATCGGCTCGGTGATCTGCCGGACGCCCTTCTCGGAGAGCACGGCGCGGGAGGCGTCCAGGATGTTGTCGCGCAGGCTCTCGGTGGTGTCGGCGCCGATCCAGGAGTCGACGTAGCCGAGCAGACCGAGGAGGCTCAGCAGCAGGGGCGGCACCGAGAGCAGGGTGAAGAAGGCGGCCTCGGCGGCCAGGCCGAGGATGCGGTACTCCATGCACGAGTTGACCGTGTCCTTCAGCAGCAGCCAGGCGGTCCTGCGTTTGGAGACGTTCCGGTACAGGACCCGGGCACGGTGGAGCCGGCCCGAGGGCCGTTCGGGAGAGTCACTTGCTGGCTGCACGCCCTAAAGGTATCCGGCGCGGAGGGCGGTACTCGCCCGCGGACGCCCGGTGATCGGGTACCGCCCCGTCACGGTCCCCCGGCACGGTAGGTTCACGTCCATGGCAGGCAGCACCCACACCGTGACGAATCAGGCGCCGCCGCTGACCGGCTACGACGTCTTCACCTCCGACCGCGCCCTGGTGGAGGCGGTCGGGCGGCAGCCGGCGGGGGAGGCGCGCGAGGAGGCGCTCGCCGAGTTGTCGGGGCTCGGCCGGAGCTGCGGGTCGTGGCAGACCCAGGAGTGGGGAGCGCAGGCCAACGCGCACCCGCCGGTGCTGCGCACCCACGACCGGTACGGCCACCGCGTCGACGAGGTCGACTTCCACCCGGCCTGGCACCGGCTGCTCGGCAAGGGCGTCTCGGCGGGCCTGACCGACGCCTGGTCGCGGCCGGGCGGGCACGTGCGGCGCGCGGCGGCGTTCCTGATGTGGACCCAGGTGGAGGCGGGCAACTGCTGTCCGCTGTCGATGACCCACGCGGCGGTCCCGGCCCTGCGCGCCGACCCGGAACTGGCCGCCGAGTGGGAGCCCCGGCTGACCTCCCGGGTCTACGACCGGGAGCTGCGCCCCGCCCATCTGAAGGCCGGGGTGCTGTTCGGGATGGGCATGACGGAGAAGCAGGGCGGCAGCGACGTACGGGCGAACAGCACGGCGGCGCGGCCGCTGGCCGAGGACGGGACGTACGAGCTGACCGGGCACAAGTGGTTCTGCTCGGCGCCGATGTCGGACGGCTTCCTGGTGCTGGCGCGGGCCCCTGGGGGTACCGTCCGTGCCGAAGGCAACGGGGGAGGGCTGACCTGCTTCCTGGTGCCGCGCGTGCTGGCGGACGGCACCCGCAACGTGTTCCTGATCCAGCGGCTCAAGGACAAGCTGGGCAACCGGTCCAACGCCTCCGCCGAGGTCGAGTTCGCCGGGACGTGGGCGCGCCGGGTGGGCGCCGAGGGGCGCGGGGTGCCCACGATCATCGACATGGTGGCGGCGACCCGGCTGGACTGCGTGCTGGGCTCGGCGGGCCTGATGCGCCAGGCGGTGGCGCAGGCGGTGCACCACTGCGCGTACCGGGAGGCGTTCGGCGCGAAGCTGGCCGACCAGCCGCTGATGCGCAACGTCCTCGCGGACCTGGCGGTCGAGTCGGAGGCGGCCACGACGCTCGGGCTGCGGCTCGCGGCGGCCTGCGACGCCGCCGCCGGCGGCGACGAGCGGGAGCGGGCGCTGCTGCGGCTCGCGGTGCCGGCGGCCAAGTACTGGGTGACCAAGCGGTGCGCGCCGGTGGTGGTGGAGGCGGCCGAGTGCCTGGGCGGCAACGGATACGTCGAGGAGTCGGGCCTGCCCCGGCTGGTGCGCGAGTCGCCGCTGAACTCGGTCTGGGAGGGCGCCGGGAACGTGCAGGCGCTGGACGTGCTGCGGGCGCTGGGCCGGGAACCGGCGGCGCTGGACGCGTACCTGACGGAGGTGGGCGCGGCGCGCGGGGCCGATCACCGGCTGGACGCGGCGATCCGCGGGCTGCTGACGGAGCTGGCCGACCTGGCGGCCGCCGAGGGGCGGGCCCGGCTGCTGGCGGAGCGGCTGGCGCTGGTGCTGCAGGGCGCGCTGCTGGTGCGGTACGCGCCGCCGGAGGTCGCCGACGCGTTCTGCGCCTCGCGGCTGGGCGGCGACGGGGGCGCGGCGTTCGGCACGCTGCCGCCGACCCTGGACCTGGCGGCGGTGGTGGAGCGGGCGCGGCCCGTGGTCTGATTCCGGCCGCGTGGCGCGGGGGTGGTGCTGCGCCGACACGGCACCACCCCCGCCACACGGGCCCGTTCAGGCCGCGTACGCCGCTCGGGACGGCGTGGTTCAAGTTTGGACACCCGCGAAGCCGTCCACCAGGGTTGCAGGGGGTTGCAACTTGCGGTCGGCTGTGTGCGGACTGTGCCCGCGGGGCGTGGGCAACCGGTCAGTACGAGACGAACATTCGGCTTTCGGAAGGACGAGGTCCCGTGGCGCTCTCGCCCATGGACGTGACACGGTTCGCCGCCGCCGACACGGCGCGGGCGGCCCGGATGCTCAACGAGGTCCGCACCGCGAGACTCTCGGGCGGGCGGGCTCCGGTGGCGCCGCGTCCGGTGATCGAGCAGTCCTGGGACCGGATGCTGCGCAGCGGCGTCGATCCGGAGCACGACTTCCGTTCCGGCCTGCTGACGCCGGAGGAGGTGCTGCGGCGGCGCGAGTGCTCCGAGCTGCGGCACGTCCTGCCGGTGCTGCGGGAGGCGCTGCTGTCGGTCGCGGACGTGGCCCACCACATCATGGTGGTGGCGGACGAGGACGGCCGGGTGCTGTGGCGCGAGGGCAGCGCGAGGGTGCTGCGCCGGGCCGACGGGCTCGGGTTCGAACTCGGGGCGGACTGGCGCGAGGAGGTGGTCGGCACCAACGGCGTGGGGACGCCGGCGGTGACCCGGCGGCCCGTACAGGTCTTCGCCTCCGAACACTTCGTGCGGTCGCAGGCGACCTGGACCTGCGCCGGGGCGCCGATCACCGACCCGCGCAGCGGGCGGCTGCTCGGCGTGGTCGACGTGAGCGGCCCGCTGGAGACGATGCACCCGGCGACACTGGCCTGGGTCGACTCGGTGGCCAAGCTGGCCGAGGCCCGGCTGAGGGAGCTGCACACGCGCTCGCTGGACCGGTTGCGGGCGGTGGCGGCTCCGGCGCTGGCCCGGCTGGAGGGGCGGGCGCTGGTCACGGACCGGGACGGCTGGACGGCGGCCGTGACGGGGATGCCCTACCTGGACCGGGTGGTGCTGCCCAAGTCGCCGGTGGCGGGCATCCGGTGGCTGCCGGCGTTCGGGGCGTGCACGGTGGAGCCGCTGGCCGGGGGCTGGCTGGTGCGGGCCGCGGCCGGGCCGGCGGGGCCGGACGCGACCCGGATCGTGCTGGACCTCGCGCAGCCGCGCCGCTGGTCGGTACGGGTGCTGGGCGGCGCGGAGGACTGGGCGCGGGAACTGAGTCCGCGGCACGCGGAGTTGCTGTACCTGCTGGCGGTGCACCGGGGTGGCCGCAGCGCCGCCGGGCTGGCCGAGGACATGTTCGGCGACCCGGCCCGCACGGTGACGGTGCGGGCCGAGATGTCACGGGTGCGCAGGTACCTCGGGACCTATCTGGAACACCGGCCGTATCGTTTCTGCGAGGACGCGGAGGTGGAGATCCTGCTCCCGGCCGACCTCCAGGACCTGCTCCCCCACTCCACGGCTCCGGCGGTGGCGCGGCGGCGGGTGTCGCCGGGGGTGCCGTGACGGGCGCCGAGGTGCCGTGACGGGTGCCGGGGGTGCCGTGACAGGTGCCGAGGGTTCCGTGACGGGTGCCGGGGGTTCCGTGGCAGGCGCCCGGGGCGCCCCGGATGGCCGTAAAGGCGGGTTGATTCCGCATATTTGCATCGTCTGCGTCCGCCGGGCCGTCCGTCTGTCGTAGCATCCTTGATGGACCGTCCCATCCGCTCCTCGGGCAACGCGACCACCGTCGAGCGCAGTTGGTCCGGCGTCCGTGGAGGTTCGATGAAGCAGCGCGGCAGACACCGTCGGCGCAGACGGGGCAGGGCGCTGCGCGCGGCCCTGACCGGCGCCGCCCTCGCGCTGACCGGCGCCGCCACGCTGATCAGCGCCTCGCAGGCCACGGTCGCCGACGACCCCGGCGCCCTCAAGCCCCTCACCTCCGCCGCCGAGACCGACGCGCTGCGCCTGACCGAGCACCGGGTGCCGACGGCCTGGCTCGACCGGCTCTCCGCCGCGATGGGCGACCCGGTGGGCGTCGACACCGTCCTGGAGTCCGCCGACCACACCCTGCGCGACGCCGCCGACTGCACGGCCGGGGAGCGCGAGGCGCTGCCGGTCTCCCCCGCCGCCACCCGCGCCTACTGCTGGGACGAGGCCGACACCGACGGCTGGCGCCCCGGCGCGGTCACCACCTCCGGGGACGCCGACGAGGACGGCCGCTGGGGCGCCCACCGCGTCATCCTCTCCGCCTGGTCCCGCGACGACGGCACACCCCAGGGCGGCCTCGCCCGGGTCTCCTTCGTCGATGCCGACGACCCCGGCCGGCTCGGCTACGCCTCGGCGCTCCTCGCCGTCCCGGTCGACGGCGGCCACGACTACCGGGGGCTCGCCTCGCCCGTCACCGGCATGGTCTGGTACCAGGACAAGCTGCTGGTCACCACGGCCGCCGGGGACCGCGACGCGCTGTACGTGTACGACGTGGAGCGGGTCCAGCGGGCCACCACCGCGGCGGACGCCGTCGGGCGGGTGCCCGGCGGCTGGGCGGCGGGCGGCCACCGGTACGTACTGCCGGCCATCGCCTCCTACCGGCTGCCCGACACGGACGGCGCGGCGCGGCCCGCCGCGATCTCCCTGGACCGCGGCACCAGTCCCGACAGCCTGGTGGCCACGGAGCACGTGGCCGCGGACGGCGACCGGCCCACCCGGCTGTGGCGCTACGCGCTGCGCACGGCCACGGATCCCGACCGCACCGGACTGCCCGCCACGGACCCCTCCGGCCGGGTGGACGCCGTCGAGGCGTACGAGACGGGGGCGGCCGAGGTCGGGGGCGTGCTGTCGCACCGGCCGCCCGGCGCGACCCGGTCCGACTGGTACCTGGGACGCGCGGCCGGCGGGCAGGAGGGGCGCGGGACGCTGTGGCGCCAGGACACGGAGGGCGCCCGGGCCGCGGAGTGCGGCGCGGACCGCTCGCAGCAGTGCTGGAGCGGACCGGCGGGCTCGATGTCGTACTGGGAGCGGACCGGTGAGGTCTGGTCCCAGTCGGGCCGCATGCTGTTCGCGCTGCCGCTGACGTCGATCGAGGACGCGCTCGACTGAGGCGCCGTCGCGGCGCCACCCGGTCGCACGGAGCGGGGATCGACAGATCCGCGGAGCGGATGATTCCCTGACCGGCATGACCAACATCGCCGTGACCACCTGGTCCCTGGAGCAGACGGCGCCCACCGATCTGCTGCCGGCCGCCGCACCGGAGGGGGACGTCCGGATCGTCCGCGCCGAGGTGCCCTCCCCCGAGTTCAGCCGTTTCCTGTACGCCTCGGTCGGCGGCGACATCCGCTGGACGGACCGGCTCGGCTGGAGCCACGCGCGGTGGCGGGAGCACCTGGAGCGGCCGGGCGTGGAGACCTGGGTCGCGTACGACCGCGGCACGCCCGCCGGGTACGTGGAGCTGACGCCCGGCGACGACGGGGTCGTGGAGATCGAGTACTTCGGCCTGATCCCGGCCTTCCGCGGCCGGCTCATCGGCGGCCACCTCCTCTCGTACGGCGCCGCCCGCGCCTGGGACCTGGCGGAGCGCTGGCCGGGGCTGGCGACCACCAAGCGGGTGTGGCTGCACACGTGCAGCAAGGACGGCGCGTACGCCATGGACAACTACCAGCGCCGCGGCTTCCGGCTGTTCGACACCAAGGTGGAGGAGGAGGCGGACGTGGCCACTCCGGGGCCGTGGCCCGGGGCTTTCCCCTCCTGACCTGCGCCGACACGTCTGTTTTCGGCCGTCCGGCCGAGCGCTCACCGCACGTGTGACCCACGACACCCTTGTCTCGCTCCACGAGACAAGGGTGTCCACATTTTGGATTAAGCTGGACCAGCTACAGATCGCCGTGCCACGCTTCCGTCATGCCTGGAACTGGAATTGCCTTGGTGAGTCGGCGGCACGTCGACCTCGGCCGCATGTCCAGCGCCATCTGTCCGGGCCGCTGAGAGCACCCTCCAGCACCTCCGGATTCCCCGCATTCACCTCGCTCCCGCGCAATGACGCGCACGCGTGTCTCACGTATGCCCACGTAGTGCCATGCGCCATGCGCGCAGGTCAGAGCCGTTTCCACCTGTCTCCAAAGGACGTGTCACACCATGGCCGCCACTCCGCCGAAGCCCGCTGCCGCGACCCCGCGCCGCAAGGTGAGCCGTCACCGCGGCGAGGGCCAGTGGGCGGCCGGGCACTTCACCCCGCTCAACGGCAACGAGCAGACCAAGAAGGACGACGACGGTCTCAACGTTCGGACACGTATTGAGACGATCTACTCCAAGCGCGGCTTCGACTCGATCGACCCCGGCGACCTGCGCGGCCGTATGCGCTGGTGGGGGCTGTACACCCAGCGTCGCCAGGGCATCGACGGCGGCAAGACGGCGATCCTCGAGCCGGAGGAGCTGGACGACCGCTACTTCATGCTCCGCGTCCGCATCGACGGCGGCGCCCTGACCACGGCTCAGCTGCGTGTCGTCGGCGAGATCTCGCAGGAGTTCGCGCGCGGCACGGCCGACATCACCGACCGGCAGAACGTCCAGTACCACTGGATCCGGATCGAGGACGTGCCGGAGATCTGGAACCGCCTGGAGGGCGTCGGCCTGTCCACGGTGACCGCCTGCGGTGACACGCCCCGCGTGATGATCGCCTCCCCCGTGGCGGGCATCGCCGAGGACGAGATCATCGACGGCACACCGGCGCTGGAGGAGATGAAGCGCCGGGTCCTGAACAACCCGGCGTACTCGAACCTCCCCCGCAAGTTCAAGACCGCGATCTCCGGGTCGCCGGTGCAGGACGTCGTGCACGAGATCAACGACGTGGCCTTCGTCGGGGTCGAGCACCCCGAGCACGGTCCGGGCTTCGACCTGTGGGTGGGCGGCGGGCTGTCCACCAACCCCAAGCTGGGCGTGCGGCTGAACGCCTGGGTGCCGATCGACGACGTGCCCGACGTCTACGAGGGCGTCATCTCCATCTTCCGCGACTACGGCTACCGGCGGCTGCGCAACCGCGCCCGCCTGAAGTTCCTGGTCGCCGACTGGGGCGCGGAGAAGTTCCGTCAGGTGCTGGAGGACGAGTACCTGAAGCGGAAGCTGACCGACGGGCCGGCACCCGCCGAGCCCAGCAGCCGCTGGCGCGACCACATCGGTGTGCACCGCCAGAAGGACGGCCGCTACTACGTCGGCTTCGCCCCGCGCGTGGGCCGCGTCGACGGCACCATCCTGACCAAGGTCGCCGACCTGGCGGAGGCGCACGGCTCGGGCCGGGTGCGCACCACGGTCGAGCAGAAGATGATCGTCCTCGACGTCGAGGAGGGGCGCGTCGACTCGCTGGTGGAGTCACTGGAGGCGCTGGACCTCAGCGCCAGGCCCTCCACCTTCCGGCGCGGCACCATGGCCTGCACGGGCATCGAGTTCTGCAAGCTCGCCATCGTCGAGACCAAGGCGCGCGGCGCCTCGCTCATCGACGAGCTGGAGCGCCGCCTCCCCGACTTCGACGAGCCCCTCACCATCAATCTCAACGGCTGCCCGAACGCCTGCGCCCGCATCCAGACCGCGGACATCGGTCTCAAGGGCCAGCTCATGCTCGACGAGCACGGCGAGCAGGTCGAGGGCTACCAGGTGCACCTGGGCGGCGCCCTCGGCCTGGAGGCCGGCTTCGGGCGCAAGGTGCGCGGCCTGAAGGTCACCGCCCAGGAACTGCCGGACTACGTGGAGCGCGTCCTCAAGCGCTTCCAGGCCGAACGCGAGGACGGCGAGCGCTTCGCCGCCTGGGCGGCCCGGGCCTCCGAGGAGGCCCTGTCGTGAGCGAGCGCGCCGCGCCCTTCTACTGCCCCTACTGCGGCGACGAGGACCTGCGTCCCGGCGAGCAGGGTCACGGCGCCTGGGAATGCGGGGCGTGCAACCGCGCATTCCAGTTGAAGTTCCTCGGGCTCCTCGCCCGGGGTCTTCAGCCCAACTCCACTGGAGGGGAACCGATATGACGGCGGTTCAGGAAGAGCGTACGACCGAGGAACTCAAGGCGCTGGCCGAGCGGGCGGGCCGCGAGCTGGAGGACGCCACGGCGCTGGAAATCCTCCGGTGGGCGGCCGAGACCTTCGGCGACCGGTTCTGCGTGACCTCCTCCATGGAGGACGCGGTCGTCGCCCATCTCGCCTCCCGCGCCCTGCCCGGCGTGGACGTGGTGTTCCTCGACACCGGCTACCACTTCCCGGAGACCATCGGCACCCGCGACGCGGTCGAGGCCGTGATGGACGTGAACGTCATCACGCTCACCCCGCGCCAGACGGTCGCCGAGCAGGACGCCGAGTACGGCCCGAAGCTGCACGACCGCGACCCCGACCTGTGCTGCGCGCTGCGCAAGGTGAAGCCGCTGGAGGAGGGGCTGGCCGGCTACCGGGCCTGGGCGACCGGGCTGCGCCGCGACGAGTCCGAGACCCGGGCGAACACGCCGGTCGTGGGCTGGGACGAGAAGCGGGGCAAGGTGAAGATCTCGCCCATCGCCAAGTGGTCACAGGAAGATGTGCAAACGTACGTCACCGAGCACGGCGTCCTCACGAACCCGCTGCTGACGGACGGCTATGCCTCCGTGGGCTGCGCGCCCTGCACCCGTCGTGTGCTGGAGGGCGAGGACGCCCGCGCCGGACGCTGGGCGGGCCGCTCGAAGACCGAGTGCGGACTGCACGGCTGACATGACGACGACCACCGGACCGACCACCACGGGACCGACGACCACCACGGGACCGGCCATCACCACGGGACCGGCCACCACCGGACCACCGAGATCCAGGGAGAACCACGTGACGACCGGAGCCACCGTCTGGCTCACGGGGCTGCCCAGCGCCGGCAAGACCACCATCGCCCGCGAGCTGGCCGACCGCCTCCGTGAGGAGGGCCGGCCCGTCGAACTGCTCGACGGCGACGAGATCCGCGAGTTCCTCTCCGCGGGCCTCGGCTTCGACCGCGCGGACCGGCACACCAACGTGCAGCGCATCGGCTTCGTCGCCGAACTGCTCGCCCGCAACGGCGTCACGGCCCTGGTCCCGGTGATCGCGCCGTACGCGGACAGCCGCGACGCGGTGCGCGAGCGTCACGGGGCGAACGGCACGGCGTACGTCGAGGTGCACGTGGCCACGCCCGTCGAGGTGTGCTCGGTGCGCGACGTGAAGGGCCTGTACGCCAAGCAGGCCGCGGGTGAGCTGACGGGGCTCACCGGGGTGGACGACCCGTACGAGGAGCCCGTCGCACCCGACCTGCGCATCGAGTCGCAGGACCAGACCGTGCAGGAGTCCGCCGCGGCGGTCCACGCGCTGCTCACCGAAAGGGGACTGGCATGACGACGACCGCCGAAGCGGCGCGCGAGGGTACGGCGGGCCCGTACGCCCTCTCCCACCTCGACGCCCTCGAATCGGAAGCCGTGCACATCTTCCGCGAGGTCGCGGGCGAGTTCGAGCGGCCGGTGATCCTCTTCTCCGGCGGCAAGGACTCGATCCTGATGCTCCACCTGGCGCTGAAGGCGTTCGCCCCGGCGGCCGTGCCGTTCTCCCTGCTGCACGTGGACACCGGACACAACTTCCCCGAGGTCCTCGACTACCGCGACCGCACGGTCGAGCGGCACGGGCTGCGGCTGCACGTGGCCTCCGTGCAGGACTACATCGACCGCGGGGTGCTCAAGGAGCGCCCGGACGGCACCCGCAACCCCCTCCAGACGCTGCCGCTGACCGAGAAGATCCAGGCGGAGAAGTTCGACGCGGTCTTCGGCGGCGGGCGCCGCGACGAGGAGAAGGCCCGCGCCAAGGAGCGGGTGTTCTCGCTGCGCGACGAGTTCTCCCAGTGGGACCCGCGCCGCCAGCGCCCCGAGCTGTGGAACCTCTACAACGGCCGGCACGCGCCCGGCGAGCACGTCCGCGTCTTCCCGCTCTCCAACTGGACCGAGCTGGACGTGTGGCAGTACATCGCCCGCGAGGGCATCGAGCTGCCGCAGATCTACTACGCCCACGAGCGCGAGGTCTTCGCCCGCTCCGGCATGTGGCTGACGGCCGGTGAGTGGGGCGGCCCGAAGGACGGCGAGACCATCGAGAAGCGGCGGGTCCGCTACCGCACCGTCGGCGACATGTCCTGCACCGGCGCCGTCGACTCGGACGCCGACAGCATCGAGAAGGTCATCGCCGAGATCGCCGTCACCCGGCTCACCGAACGCGGCGCCACCCGCGCCGACGACAAGATGTCCGAGGCCGCGATGGAAGACCGCAAGCGCGAGGGGTACTTCTAGACATGACCAGCACCACTGAACCCGTCGAGCCGCTGTCGGTCTGGCAGCTGTCGGAGACGACCCTGCTGCGGTTCGCCACCGCGGGCTCGGTCGACGACGGCAAGTCCACGCTGGTCGGCCGCCTGCTGCACGACTCCAAGTCGGTCCTCACCGACCAGCTGGAGGCCGTCGAACGGGCCTCCGCGAGCCGCGGCCAGGACGTCCCGGACCTCGCGCTGCTCACCGACGGCCTCAGGGCCGAGCGCGAGCAGGGCATCACCATCGACGTGGCCTACCGCTACTTCGCCACCCCGCGCCGCCGGTTCATCCTGGCCGACACCCCGGGGCACGTGCAGTACACGCGGAACATGGTCACGGGTGCCTCCACGGCCGAGCTGACGGTGATCCTCGTCGACGCCCGCAACGGCGTCGTCGAGCAGACCCGCCGGCACGCCGCGATCGCCGCCCTGCTGCGCGTCCCGCACGTCGTCCTCGCCGTCAACAAGATGGACCTGGTCGACTACCAGGAGTCCGTGTTCGCGGCGATCGCCGAGGAGTTCACGGCGTACGCCACCGAGCTGGGCGTCCCGGAGGTCACCGCGATCCCCATCTCGGCCCTGGAGGGCGACAACGTGGTGGAGGCGTCGGCGGTCATGGACTGGTACGGCGGCCCGACGGTGCTGGAACACCTGGAGACCGTCCCGGTCAGCCACGACCTGGCGCACTGCCACGCCCGGCTGCCGGTGCAGTACGTGATCCGGCCGCAGACCGCCGAGCACCCCGACTACCGCGGCTACGCGGGACAGATCGCCGCCGGCACCTTCCGGGTGGGCGACGAGGTCACCGTGCTGCCCTCGGGCCGCACCTCGAAGGTGTCCGCCATCGACGTGCTCGGCGAGCCGGTCGACGCCGCCTGGACGCCGCAGTCGGTGACGCTGCTCCTGGAGGACGACATCGACGTCTCGCGCGGCGACCTGATCGTGCCCAGCGAGGACGCGCCGGCCACCAGCCAGGACGTCGAGGCCACCGTCTGCCACGTCGCCGACGCGCCGCTCACCGTGGGCCACCGGGTGCTCCTCAAGCACGGCACCCGCACCGTCAAGGCGATCGTCAAGGACATCCCGGCCCGGCTCACGCTGGACGACCTGTCGCTGCACCCGCACCCCGGGCAGCTGGTCGCCAACGACATCGGCCGCGTGAAGGTCCGCACCGCCGAGCCGCTGCCCGCCGACTCCTACGCCGACTCGCGGCGCACCGGCTCGTTCATCCTGATCGACCCCAGCGACGGCACCACGCTCACCGCCGGCATGGTGGGCGAGTCCTTCGCCGCGCCGGAGCCGGTCAAGGACGCGGCCGACGCCGACGGGTGGGACTTCTGAGCATGGGCTCCCCGGACTTCTACTCCACGTTCGCCAAGGAGGGCGGCCGCGTCGGCAGCGGCGCCCTGGGCTGGGGGTGCCCCCGAACGGAGTTTGGGGGAGGGCAGGGCGGAGTGGCGCGATGTGTGCGCTGACGTACGCGCACCGCTCGCGCGCCCTCACCCCCCGCAGCCGAAGACCTGCCGACCTCCCGGCCACGACCTGAGACCTCGGACCAACCGACAGGCGTGCGTGCCGGACCAACGAGAGGAACCCCTCCCGTGCCTGCCACCTCCGCCCTGCGCCGCACGCTGGCGGTCATAGCCGCCCTTCCCCTCCTGACGCTGGCCGCCTGCGGCTACGGCTCGCAGGCGAAGGACGACGACACCGCGAAGATCGCCGCGGGCGCCGAGAAGATCGACGGTCTCGACTCCGTCCGGATCGGGTACTTCGGCAACATCACGCACGCCACCCCGCTGGTCGCCAACCAGAAGGGCTTCTTCCAGAAGGCACTGGGCGCGACCGAGGCCAAGTACGCGGTCTTCAACGCGGGGCCGTCCGAGATCGAGGCGCTGAACTCCGGCTCCGTCGACATCGGCTGGATCGGCCCGTCCCCGGCGGTCAACGGCTACGCCAAGTCCGGCGGCAAGAACCTGCGCATCATCGGCGGTTCGGCCTCGGGCGGTGTGAAGCTCGTGGTGAACCCGGACAGGATCACGTCCCTGAAGGACGTCAAGGGCAAGCGCATCGCCACTCCGCAGCTGGGCAACACGCAGGACGTGGCGTTCCTCAACTGGATCGCCGAGCAGGGCTGGAAGGTCGACGCCCAGAGCGGCAAGGGCGACGTGACGGTCGTCCGCAGCGACAACAAGGTCACCCCGGACGCCTACAGGTCCGGCTCCCTGGACGGCGCCTGGGTGCCCGAGCCCACCGCGTCCAAGCTGGTCGCCGAGGGCGGCAAGGTGCTCCTGGACGAGTCGACGCTGTGGCCCGACGAGAAGTTCGTGATCACGAACATCATCGTGTCGCAGAAGTTCCTCGAGGAGCACCCGAAGGCGGTCGAAGCCGTCCTGAAGGCGTCGGTCGACACCAACGAGTGGATCACGGCCAACCCGGACGAGGCGAAGACCGCGGCCAACGCCCAGCTGGAGAAGGACTCCGGCAAGGCGCTGCCCGCGGACGTGCTGGACCCGGCCTGGGAGTCGATCAGGCTCACCGACGACCCGCTGGCCGCCACCCTCGACGCCCAGGCGGAGCACGCCGTCAAGGCCGGTCTGCTGGACCAGCCCGACCTGAACGGCATCTACGACCTGACGCTGCTGAACAAGGTCCTCAAGGCCAAGGGCAAGCCCGCGGTCGACGACGCCGGGCTCGGCGTCGAGTAGAGCCCGATCCGACCACCCAGGAGGTGACGACCATGGCCACGACCACGACCCTCGCCAAGGCCGCCGACGGCACCGAGCCGGCCGCGTACGCCGCCCGGATCGAGCACGTCTCGAAGTCCTTCGCGGGCCCCGCCGGGCAGCAGCTCGTCCTGGACGACATCACCCTCGATGTCGCGCCCGGCGAGTTCGTCACCCTCCTGGGGGCCTCCGGCTGCGGCAAGTCCACGCTGCTGAACCTGGTGGCGGGCCTGGACCGGCCCAGCGCGGGCGGCATCAGCACGGACGGGCGGCCGGCCCTGATGTTCCAGGAGCACGCCCTGTTCCCGTGGCTGACCGCGGGCAAGAACATCGAACTCGCCCTCAGGCTGCGGGGCGTGCCCAAGTCCGAGCGCCGCGACAAGGCGGAGGAGCTGCTCGAACTCGTCCGTCTGAAGGGTGCGTACGGCAAGCGGGTGCACGAGCTGTCGGGCGGTATGCGCCAGCGGGTCGCGATGGCCCGGGCGCTGGCCCAGGAGAGCAAGCTGCTGCTGATGGACGAGCCGTTCGCGGCGCTGGACGCCATCACGCGGGACGTGCTGCACGACGAGCTGACCCGCATCTGGCGCGAGACGAAGCTGTCCGTGCTGTTCGTGACGCACAACGTCCGCGAGGCCGTGCGGCTGGCCGAGCGCGTGGTGCTGCTGTCCTCCCGTCCCGGGCGCGTGGCGCGCCAGTGGACGGTCGGCATCCCGCAGCCGCGCCGTATCGAGGACACCGCCGTGGCGGAGCTGTCCGTCGAGATCACCGAAGAACTGCGTGGGGAGATCCGCCGACATGGCCAGCACTGACACGACGCGTCCCGCCGGGGGCGCAGGCGCCAAGGACGGCGGCGACCTCGCCGGTCTGGAGGCGGGCCTGGACGCACTGGAGTCGGTGCAGCAGGGGCGCAAGCCCTTCCGGCAGACCTTCATGGAGAAGATCCTGCCTCCGGCCGTCGCCGTACTCCTCGTGCTCGCGGTGTGGCAGGCCCTGGTCTCCTTCGAGATCGTCGACGACCCCACCAAGCTGCCCGCACCGTCGGACGTGTGGGAGGTGCTGCACCAGGCCTGGCTCCAGGGCGAACTGCTCGGCTACATCTGGACCAGCGTCTCGCGCGGTCTGCTCGGCTTCTGCTTCGCGCTGGTCATCGGCACCCCGCTGGGGCTGCTGGTGGCGCGGGTGAAGTTCGTGCGGGCGGCGATCGGCCCGATCCTGTCCGGCCTCCAGTCGCTGCCGTCGGTGGCCTGGGTGCCGCCGGCCGTGATCTGGCTGGGCCTGAACAACTCGATGATGTACGCCGTCATCCTGCTCGGCGCGGTGCCCTCCATCGCCAACGGCCTGGTGTCCGGCGTCGACCAGGTCTCCCCGATCTTCCTGCGGGCGGGGCGCACGCTGGGCGCGACGGGGCTGAGGGGCACCTGGCACATCGTGCTGCCGGCCGCGCTCCCCGGTTACGTCGCCGGTCTCAAGCAGGGCTGGGCCTTCTCCTGGCGCTCGCTGATGGCCGCCGAGATCATCGCCTCCTTCCCCGACCTGGGCGTCGGCCTCGGGCAGTTGCTGGAGAACGGCCGCAACGCCAGCGACATGGCCATGGTCTTCGAGGCCATCCTGCTCATCCTGGTCGTCGGCATCGCCATCGACCTGCTGATCTTCAGCCCGCTGGAGCGCTGGGTGCTGCGCAGCCGCGGTCTGCTGGTGAGGGGCTGAGGCACACCATGTCCGCACCGGGCCGCCCCGTCCTCCTCGTCGTCGCCCACGGCAGCCGCGACCCGCGGCACGCCGCGACCGTGCACGCCCTGGTCCGCCGGGTGCGGGCGCTGCGTCCGGACGTGCGGGTGGAGACCGGCTTCCTGGACTTCAACGTCCCCTCCGTGCCGGGCGTCCTGGAGTCCCTGGAGACGGAGGGGGTGCGGGACGTGGTGGCCCTGCCGCTGCTGCTGACCCGCGCCTTCCACGCCAAGGCGGACATCCCCGCGGTCCTGGCGGCGGCGCCGCCGCGCCTGAGGATCCGGCAGGCCGAGGTGCTCGGTCCCTCGCCGCTGCTGCTGTCGGCGCTGGAGCGGCGCCTGTACGAGGCGGGCCTCACGCCCGCCGACAAGTCCTCGACCGGGGTCGTGCTGGCCTCGGCGGGGTCCTCCGACCCGGAGGCGATCGCAGTGATCGCTGAAATCGCGCGGGAGTGGCGGCACACCGGTTGGTGCGCCGTGCGGCCTGCGTTCGCCTCCGCATCCCTTCCGCGCACCGAGGACGCGGTACGGCAGTTGCGCGAGCTGGGCTGTGCGCGCGTCGCCGTCGCCCCGTACGTCCTGGCGCCGGGCTTCCTGCCGGACCGCATCGCGCGGGGCGCGGCGGGGGCCGACGTGCTGGCGGACGTGCTGGGTCCCGCACCGGAGGTGGCGCGGGTCCTGCTGGAGCGGTACGACGCGGCGCGGATGCCGGTGGCGCTGGCGGTCGGGGCCTGAGGTCGACGACGCGTCAGGGGCCGGTCAGCTCCACGAGCTTGGTGACCGTGTTCCAGTTGCGGCTGGTGGCGACCAGGCCCTTGTTGACGCGCGGTCTGGCGAGGGCCTCGGCGAGCTTGGAGCGGCCCAGACCGTCCGGTGCGTAGAGGTACAGGGCGCGGTCGCCGAGGCGGAACTCCTCGGGACGGAAGGCCGGGGCGTCGATCGCCGCGAAGCGGTCCGCCTCGACGGGCGCGGAGAAGTAGGTGACGTGCAGTTGCCTGGCCTCCAGTTCGGCGGCCGGGAAGGGGCACGCCTCGACGACCGACCTCAGGTAGGCGTGGTCGCGCACGATCACGTCCACCGGGAAGCCGAACCGCTCCCCGATCGCTTCCGCCAGCTCCGCGGCCAGGGAGTCCTCGTCGCCGTGCGCGGCGGCGAAGACGGCCTGTCCGCTCTGCAGATGGGTGCGTACGGCGTCGTGGCCGAGGGAGGTCAGCAGCGCGCGCAGGTCGGCCATCGGGACCTTCCGGCTGCCGCCCACGTTGATCCCGCGCAGCAGCGCCGCGTACTTCGTCGTCATCCGCACACCATAGAACGGCCGTCGTGCCCCGTGGGGGTGGGCACGACGGCCTGGTCCGCGCCGGGCGGACGTGCGCGCCACTCTCGCCGATGCGGTGTGCGGGGTTCAACAGCTACACCCACCTGTGACTTAATCAACAACCCTGCGCAATGTCCTCGCCGCCCGGCGCCCCGGTAGATGTAAGGGGCCGGGATCCTCCTCAGCGGTGAGGGCGGCGGTACGGAGGGATGAGACGGCGCCGCCGGACGTCACCGAAGAGCACGACGCGACGGTCTTACGCGGCCCATACCTTCGAAACGCAAGGTGGCGGCAGGGGGCCGGCACCGCTCATGAGGGGGCAGGCCGGTCATGCGGAACCGAGAGACACGGGTGCGGGGCATAGCCGCCCGGGCGGGCGGCTGGAGTGCCCGGCACCGATGGGCCGCCGTCGGGATCTGGGTGTTGTTCGTCGTCCTGGCGACGGGGCTCGGTTCGGCGGCCGGCCGGGTCGACGTCAAGGACAGCGACCAGATGGGCGGCGAGACGCACACCGCCGCCCGGATCGTCGAGGACGCCGGGATCGACGAGCCGGCCGGTGAGACGGTCCTGATCCAGGCGAAGTCCGGTGCCGTGAAGGCCACGGACGCCGAGTTCCGGGCCGCGGTCGACGCGGTCGTCACGGCGGTGGAGGGGACCGGGGAGGTCACGGGGGTCACCTCGCCCTACGACGCGAAGACGATCTCACAGGACGGCCGCAGCGCGCTGGTGCAGTTCGACATGCGTGGCGAGGCGGACACGGCGGGCGAGCGGGTCGAGCCGGTGCTGAAGGCGGTCGAGGGGGTCCAGAAGGAGCACGAGTCGCTGCGGATCGAGGAGATCGGCGGCGCCAGCATGATGAAGACGTTCGACGACGCGTTCGGCGACGACTTCAAGAAGGCCGAGTACTCGGCGGTGCCGGTGGCCCTGGGCATCCTGCTCGTCGCCTTCGGCGCACTGGTGGCGGCGCTGGTCCCGGTGGCGCTGGCGATCACCGCGATCATCGCGACGATGGGTCTGATGGGCCTGGTCAGCCACCTCCAGCCGATGAGCGAGACCGCCAACTCCGTGATGCTGCTCGTGGGTCTGGCCGTCGGCGTCGACTACTGCCTGTTCTACCTGCGCCGCGAGCGCGAGGAGCGGGCCGCCGGGCGGGACGCGCAGACGGCGCTCAGGATCGCCGCCGCCACCAGTGGCCGGGCGATCGTCGTCTCCGGTGTCACGGTGTGCGTGGCGATGGCGGGCATGCTGTTCACCGGCATCGCCGAGTTCGAGGCGATGGGCCTGGCCTCGCTGATGGTGGTCGCGGTGGCCATGGTCGGGTCGGTGACGGTGCTGCCGGCGCTGTTGTCCCTGCTGGGTGAGCGGGTGGAGAAGGGCCGCCTGCCGTTCCTGCGCCGGCGCCGGCGCCGGCCGAGTGGCTCCGCCGGGGAGGGCAGCCGGTTCTGGACCGCCGTGCTGAAGCGGGTCCTGGCCAAGCCGCTGCTGGCGGCGGCGGTGGCCGTCGGCGCGCTGCTGGCCGTGGCCGCGCCCGCCCTGGGGATGAAGACGCAGAACCTCACGCTGGACCAGGAGTTCGGCGACGCGCTGCCCATCGTGCAGACGTACAACCGGGTCAACGAGGCGTTCCCCGGCGGGTCCGACCCGGCCGAGGTGGTCGTGAAGGCCGACGACATCAACGCGCCCGAGGTGCGGGCCGCGCTCGCCGACTTCCGGGAGCGGGCGATCGGTTCGGGGGCCTCGCGCGGTCCGGTGGACATCACGGTGCACGACCAGCAGAACGTCGCGCTGGTGTACGTCCCGCTGGTCGGCGGCTCCGACCAGGACAAGGCGGGCGAGAGCCTGGACAAGCTGCGCGACGACGTACGGCCCGCCACGCTGGGCAAGGTCGCCGGCGTCGAGGCGCCGATCACCGGTCAGGTGGCCGGCAACAAGGACTTCAACGACCAGCTCGTCGGTTCGGTCCTGCCGGTCTTCGCCTTCGTCGTGGTCTTCGCCTTCCTGCTGATGCTGCTGTCCTTCCGCTCGCTGACGGTCGCGCTCACCTCGATCGTGCTCAACCTGCTGTCGGTGGGCGCGGCGTACGGCATCCTGGTTGCCGTCTTCCAGCACGGCTGGGGCGCCTCGCTGGTGGGCGCGGAGGGCGTGGGCGCCATCATCACGTGGCTGCCGCTGTTCCTCTTCGTGATCCTGTTCGGCCTGTCGATGGACTACCACGTGTTCGTGGTCTCCCGGATCCGCGAGGCCCGGCTGCGCGGGCGCTCCACCCGGGACGCGATCCAGCACGGCGTGGTCACCACGGCGGGGGTCGTCACCAGCGCCGCCGTCATCATGGTCGCGGTGTTCGCCATCTTCGGCACGCTGTCCATGCAGTCGATGAAGCAGATGGGCGTCGGCCTGGCGGCGGCGGTGCTGATCGACGCGACGATCATCCGGGGCGTCCTGCTGCCGGCCGTGATGTCGCTGCTCGGCGAGCGCAACTGGTACCTGCCGAAGTGGCTGCACCGGCTGCCGGACCTGACCCACGACGAGTCGCCCGAGGCGATCGCGTCGCCGGAGCGGGGCGGCGAGGGCGAGCGCGGGGAGCGGGGCGAACGGGTCGGGGTCTGACCGGCACGCCGTCGCACGACGGCCGCAGGGCCCGTCGGTTCCGGGGGAACCGACGGGCCCTGCGGCGTGCGGTGCCGGGTCAGCCGCGCGCGGCGGCCAGTTCGGCCTCGATGAGGTCGGCGGCCCGGCGGGTGCCGCCCTCCTGGGCCATCCGCGCCTGGATCTCCTTCAGGCGCGCCGCCACCTCCGGGTCGTCGACCAGGGCGAGGGCGGCGGTGCGCAGCGCCTTCGCGGTGGCCTCCTCGGTCGGGAGGGTGCGGGCGACGCCGAGGCCCTGGAGCATGTCGGCGTTGCCGAACTGGTCCGCGGCCTGCGGTACGGCGATCATCGGCGTGGCGGTGGCCAGACCCTCCTGGCTGCCGCCCGCGCCCGCGTGGGTGACGAACAGGTCGGCCTGCTGGAGGATCGCCAACTGCGGTACCCACGTGCGGACTTCCACGTTGTCCGGTACGTCGCCCAGCTCGGCCGGGTCTACGTGCCGGCCGACCTGGAGCACGGTGTGCCAGCCGGGCAGCTCACCGAAGGCCCGGACGCACTCCCGGTAGAACGCGGGCTGCTTGGTGAAGGCCGAACCGAGCGAGACCAGGACGACCTTCTCCGCGCCCTCGGGACGGGCCCAGTCGCCCTCGGCGGTGCGGTCCCCCTGGCAGGCGCCGACGAAGGTGTACGTCGTCTCGTCCACCCGGTCGGCGTGGGGCTGGAGCGCCTTGGGGATCAGCACCAGGGAGCGGTCGGGGCGGCCGATGAACGGGTCGGGGTGGTCGGTGATCCCGTTCTCCTCCAGCCAGGTGTGGAAGCGGGCGTAGTACGCCTGCCCGCGTTCGGTCTTCAGCGGCTCCTCCCACATCGGCTCGCCGACCTCCTGCTCGTACCCCTCCCAGGCGACCATGCAGGGCGACAGGGAGATCACGGGCACGTCCCAGCGGCGGCCCAGGACGCGGGCGGTGTAGGAGGCGATGTCGTGCAGGACCAGGTCCGGCTCGTCCCCCTCGTACGCCTGGGCGAGCTGCGGGAGCGACTGGATCGCGTCGGCGAGGAAGGGCTCCACGTTGTCCAGGAGGGTGCTCCCCCAGGCCTCCGGGTCGGCGTCGGGGCCGGGCAGTGTGCTGTTCCAAAGCTTGGGTTCGGCGCCCGCCTCGGCGACCTTGTCCGCGAGGAGCGGCGGGATCGCGTACGTCACCCGGTGCCCCCGCGCGACGAGCTCGCGGATGACCTCCAGGCTGGGGTTCACGTGGCCGTGCAGGGCGATGGAGAACATGGCGATGTGCGCGGGGCGAGTGGTCATGCGATGACCGTATGCGAGACGAGACGTCTCGTGCAACTCTTTTCGCTTCATGCCGTCAACTCCTCGTGCAGCCGCAGCCACCGGTCGGGGGCGACCTCGCCGACGAGGACACCGGGATCGAGTCGCGCGGCGCGGAACGCCGCGTCCACCCGGCGCCGGGAGTGGGCGCGGCGCAGGGACGCGTGCAGCGAGCCGCCGACGCCGGAGAAGCCCAGCTCGACCAGGTCCGCCCAGTCGCGGCGGGCGGCGGCGCCGGTGAGCAGCGCAGTGGGGCGGCGTTCGATCCGGAGGATGCCGGCGTCGACGCGCGGCGCCGGGCAGAAGCGGCTGCGGCCCACCCGGCCCACCAGCCGCCACTCGTGGCGCGGCCAGGTCAGGACCGTGAGCAGGGTCCAGCGGCCGTAGTCGCCGGTGCGTTTGCGGGCGTACTCGAGCTGGGTGAGGAGGGTGGCGTCGGTGAGGCCGGGCGCGGTCAGGCACCAGTCGACGATGTCGGCGGTGCGCGAGAAGGGCACGTTCCCGGCGACGGCGAACGGGGTGCGCGGGGGCCGGGCGGTGAGGAAGTCACCGGCGACGACGTGGACGTGGGGGCTGCGCGCGAAACGGGCGCGGAGCCCGGGGACGAGCCGGGGGTCGATCTCGTAGGCGTGCAGCTCGCGGCTGCGGCGGGCGAGCGGCTCGGTGAGGGCGCCGTTGCCCGCGCCCACTTCGAGCAGGAGGGGCGGGCGCCCCCGGTCGGGGACGGCGAGGCGCGCCACACGTTCGGCGGTGGCGCGGTCGGCGAGGAAGTTCTGCGAGAGCGTGCGGGCACGCTGGGTGGGGCGGGCCATGGCCTGCGGTCCTTGTCTTCCGTGACAGGAGGGGAGAAGGGCAGCCGAAGGCCCTGACCGGAAGACGAAGGCAAAAGGGAATGCGGAGGCTCAGCCCCGCCGCGCGCGCGTCGGACGTGCCGGACGCGTCGAGTGCGTCAGCGGCGGGGGGACCCCGGGCCGGTCAGGGCACCGGGGCCACGACGCATCCTGATGGAGTACGTGCAGCCCCGGCCGAGACCGGAGTTGAAGATCGCGTTGAAAGCTGCCACGGAGGGGACGTTAGGCGGGCGCGTGGCCGCCGGGCAACGGGTTTTCGCGCGGGCGGCCGTCAGCGCTGGTAGCGGGCGAGTACGAGGTTGCCGTCCTCCTCCAGCCTGTGCCGCAGTTCGTCCATGCCGATCGCCCCGCTGTAGTACTCCTGGAGCGCCGGGGTCGCCACCTTGTCCTTCCACTCGGCGTAGCCCCGCACGGACTGCGCGGGCGCCGGGCGCAGGTGGGCGGCGAGCGCCGTGCCGGTGGCCCAGCCCCGCTCGGCCGTGTGCAGGGCGGGGTCCTTCAGGGCCTGCTCCCCGGTGGGCAGCATCCAGTCGCCGAGCGCGAGGCGCACCATGTTGTCCGGCTGGAGGAGGAAGTCGACGAACGCGGCGGCCTCCTTCTTGTGCGGGCTGTCCTCGGCGACGGACAGGGTCTGCGGGCTCACCCCCTGGGCGAGCCCGTCGGCGCCGGCCGGGGCGGGCAGCACCTGCCAGTCGAAGCCCTCGGGTGCCTGCTGCTCGATCTGCTGGCGGTAGGAGAAGCCGAGCGGCACCATCGCGTACTTGCCCGCGAAGAAGCCGGGCAGGGTGTCGGAGCCGCCGCTGCCCAGAGTGGTCGGCGAGGCGCTGCGGTCGGTGTTGACCTGGTCGTGGACGGTGCGGGGCACCACCTGGTCGCCCTCCTCGAAGCGGACGGTCACCTTTCCGTCGGCGCCCCGGTGGAAGAGCTTGCCGCCGGTGGACAGGGAGAGGTTGAGCGTGGCGGAGACGGGCTCCTTGAGCGGCCAGGCCACCCCGTACCTGCCGTCGCCGCTCAGCTCCTTCGTCACCTGCCGGAACTCCGCCCAGCTCCAAGGGTGTTCCGGCGTCGGGATCCGGACGCCGGACTTCTTGAGCAGGGTGGCGTTGGCGATCAGCACCCGCGGTTCCTGGAGGAACGGCACTCCGTAGACACCGTCGCCGAAGGTGACCGTCTCCCAGCTGCGTTGCGGTATGTCCGACTTCAGCCGCGCGGGCAGCAGTCCGGTGAGGTCGGCGAGGTAGCCGCCGTAGGCGAAGTCGGCGAGGTCGTCGGAGGCGTCGTGGATGATGTCGGGCGCCTCGCCGCCCTCGAAGGAGGTGAGCAGTTGGTCGTGGACGCTGTCCCAGCTGCCCTGGACGTACTCGACGCGCACGTCCGGGTGGGTGGCGTTCCACTTCCGCACCAGTTCCTTGTTGGCCTTCACCGACTCGTCCTGCCAGGCCAGGGACTGGAAGCGGAGGGTGATCCGGCCGTCGTCCGCCCCGTCGCCGCCGTCCGAGCAGCCCGCGAGCAGCAGGACGGCACAGGCGAACAGGGTGAGGATCCTCGTACGCGTCCGCGTCATCAGCTCTTCACCGCCCCGGCGAGCATGCCGCCCGTGATCCGCCGCTGGATGAGGGCGAAGACCACCAGCGAGGGCAGGGTGGCGAGGAAGGCGGCCGCGGCGAGCGGTCCGAGGTCGGCGACGCCCTCGGCGCCGATGAAGTGGGTGAGGATCACGGGCAGGGTCTGTTTCTCCGGGGTCTTCAGCAGCACCAGGGCGAAGAAGAACTCGTTCCACGCGGTGATGAAGGCGAACAGGGCCGTGGCCACGATGCCGGGCGCGAGCAGCGGCGCGGTCACCGAGACCAGGGTCCGCAGCCGTCCGGCGCCGTCGACCGCGGCCGCCTCCTCCAGTTCGCGCGGCACGGCGCGGACGTATCCGGCCAGCATCCACAGCGCGAACGGCAGCGACCAGACGACGTACACCATGACCAGGCCGGGGACGGAGTTGATCAGGCCGAGGTTCTTCAGGACCAGGAACAGCGGGATGATCAGCAGGACGAAGGGGAAGGCCTGGCCGACCACGACCCACCCGGTGGCCGCCTTGGCGAGCCGGCCGCGGCGGCGGGCCATGACGTACGCCATCGGGGTCGCGATCAGCACCGCGATCACGGCGGCGCCGAGCGCGGCGAGCAGGGAGTTGAGCCCGGCGTGCAGCAGCGGCTGCTCGTCGAAGGCCTGCCGGAAGTTGTCGAGGGTGGGGTTCTTGGGGATCCAGGTGGGGTGCAGACTGGCCAGCTCGCGCGGCGGCTTGAAGGCGATGGAGATCAGCCACAGGAACGGGAAGGCCAGGAAGACCAGGTAGGCGAGCAGCGCCGCGTACTGGCCGGTGCGGGCCGCGGTCGAGGTCCTCACGCCTCGTCACCCCCCTTGGCCCCGCCCCGGAGCCGTCCGGCGAGGAAGACGGCCAGCAGAATCGAGATCACGGCGACCATCACGCAGCCCATGGCCGCCGCATAGCCGAACTGGCCGTAGCGAAAGGCCTCTTCGTAGGCGAAGAGCATGGGCAGCCGGGTGCGGCCGCCGGGGCCGCCGTTGGTCAGCACGTAGACCAGGGCGAAGGAGTTGAGGTTCCAGATGAGGTTGAGCGCGGTGATGGCGAGCGCGACGGGCCTGAGGGCGGGCCAGGTGACCGTGCAAAAGCGGCGCCAGGCTCCCGCGCCGTCCACCGCGGCCGCCTCGTGCAGCTCGCGCGGGGTGTTCTGGAGCCCGGCGAGCAGGGCGACCGTCGTCTGCGGCATACCGGCCCAGACGCCGACGACGACGACGGCGGGCAGGGCGGTGCCGAGGCCGCTGAGCCAGTCGTGGCCGTTTCCGAGGCCGAGGTCGCGCAGGGTCTCGTTGAGGATGCCCGCGTCCGCGTTGTAGACCAGCCGCCACATGATGCCGACGACGACCTCGGGCATCGCCCAGGGGATGATCGCCAGGGCCCGGGTCAGCCAGCGCAGCCGGAGGTTCTGGTTGAGCAGCAGGGCGAGACCGAGGGCGAGCAGGAACTGCGGCACGGTCACCGCGACGGCCCACACCAGGCCGATCCGGAACGACTCCCAGAAGAGCGTGTCGTGCAGCAGGTCCCGGAAGTTCAGGGCGCCGATCCACTCGGTGGGCTCCGTGCGGCCCGACTGGGCGTCGGTGAACGCCAGCAGGACGCCGTACAGCAGCGGCCCGACGCTGAGGATCAGGATCGGGATCAGCGCGGGCAGCACCAGGAACCAGGCGCCGTGGTCCGGCGCGCCCCGAGGGGCGTCCGGGCCGGGCGCACGGTGCGCCGGCCTTCTCGACTCGGTCACCAATGTCACGTAATCAACCCCTTTGCGCGGCTCGGACGGGCCTGGTCATGGTCGTGAAGTGACCGCGTCCCGTCAAGAGCCCCCGACATGCTCCCACCTGTGCGAATGGGACACTGACCGGCGGACGGCGGGAACCGGCATGAACAGCATGAACACGGAGGCACGAGACGATGGACGAGGCACGGGCGCGGGAGGTGCTGGCCGCGGCGGGGGTACTGCCCGGCCCGGCGTCGGAGGCGCGGCTGCTGGCCCTCGGCGAGAACGCGGTGTTCGCCGCGGGTGACCTGGCGGTCAAGGTGGGCCGCGACGCGGAACTCCTCGGGCGGGCACGCCGGGAACTGGCCGTCGCACTCTGGCTGGAGGAGGCGGGCGTCCCGGCGGTGCGGGCGGCGGAGGCGACGGCCCTGTTCGTCGACGGGCACCCCGTGACGGTGTGGCGGCGGCTGCCCGAACCGGTGCGGCCCACCGAGCCGCGGGACGTGGCCGCGCTGCTCCGGCTCGTCCACGAGCTGGCCCTCCCCTCCTCCTTCGAGCTGCCGCCCCGCGAGCTGCTCGGCGGTGTGGAACGCTGGCTGCGCCTGGCGGGCGACGTGATCGACCCCGCGGACGCCGCGTATCTGCGTGAGCGCCGGGACGGCTTCGCGTCGGCGGCCGCCGCGCTCACCCCGCACCTGACGCCGGGTCCGATCCACGGGGACGCGCTGCCCCGCAATGTGCACGTCGGTCCCGACGGGCCGGTCCTGATCGACCTGGAGACCTTCTCCGCCGACCTGCGCGAGCACGACCTCGTGGTGATGGCGCTGAGCCGGGACCGCTACGGGCTGCCTGCCGAGGCGTACGACGCCTTCACCGCGACCTACGGCTGGGACGTGCGCGAGTGGGACGGGTGCGCGGTGCTGCGCGGCGCCCGGGAGACCGCGAGCTGCGCGTGGGTGGCCCAGCACGCCCCGAGCAACCCCAAGGCACTGGCCGAGTTCGAGCGCAGGGTGGCGTCGCTGCGGGACGAGGACCCCGAGGTGCGCTGGTACCCCTTCTGACGCGCTGGTGCCCCGTCCGACCCGGGGGTGCGCCGGGCCGGGCGGTGACGGCGCCGGGTCAGACCCGCTCGTCGGCCGGCTCCCCGGCCGACTCGCGCAGCGGCCAGGTCCCGTCGACGACGGCCGTGGCGTCGCCCTTGCGGCGCAGGAAGCTCTGGAAGTCCGCCGCCCACTCGGCGTACCACTCGATCTGGCGGCGGTGCAGCTCCGCCGGACCGAGGGCCGCGACCTTGGGGTGGCGGCCGGCTATCGCGCAGGCGAGCCGGGCCGCCGCGAGGGCGTCGGCCGTGGCGTCGTGGGCGGCGTCGAGCCGGACTCCGTACTCCCGGCAGACCGCTTCCAGGTTGCGCTTGCCCCTGCGGTAGCGGTCGACGGAGCGGTCGATCGTGTACGGGTCGATGACCGGGGCGGGGTCCAGTCCGCCCAGCCGCTCGCGCAGGGACGGCAGCGCGTGGCGCCGCAGTTCGGCGGCGAGCAGGGTGAGGTCGAAGGCCGCGTTGTAGGCGACGACCGGGACGCCCGCCTTCCAGTGGTCCACGAGGACCGTGGCGATGGCGTCCGCGACCTGGTCGGCGGGCCGGCCCTCGCGGGCCGCGCGTTCGTTGCTGATGCCGTGCACCGCGACCGCGTCCGCCGGGATCTCCACTCCGGGGTCGGCCAGCCACTCCCGCCGGCCGAGCGGCTCCGAGCCCCTGACCTCGATCACGGCTCCCGTGACGATGCGCGCCTCGCGCGGATCGGTGCCCGTCGTCTCCAGGTCGAAGCCGATCAGCAGCTCCCGGTGCCAGCCCATGGGCGGTCCCCCTTCTTGGTGGTGCGTTCCCCCAGTGGTCTCCACCCTCGCACGGGCCACTGACAATCAGAGGATCGCATTCCGCTTACCGCCGCACCGACCCCGGGCCCGCCTTCACGACACCGGCCTCGAATCCGCCCACATCAGCTCGAATTCCTCACGGTAGGTGGGGAAAAGTCCCGCCTCGTCGACGCGGTCCGACTTCACGACCTTTCCGCCGTTCCGCCCGTTGCGCAGGACCAGGACCGGCGCTTCCATGCCCCGGGTGCGGCGCAGGTAGGACTGCACCACAGCGATGCCGTCGGCGCCGTCGCCGTCGACGAGGTAGGCCGTGAAGCGGGGCGTCTCGTCGAAGACCTGGATCTCGAAGGCGCCCGGGTCCCGCAGCCGGGCCCGTACCCGGCGCATGTGCAGGATGTTCATCTCCACGGCGCGGCTCAGCTCGCCCCGCTTGATGCCCAGTTCGCGCTCGCGGCGCTTGATCGCGCTGGAGGCCGGGTTCAGGAAGAGCAGCCGTACCCGGCCGCCGCCCTCGGCCATCCGCAGCAGGCGGCGGCCGGAGAAGTTCTGCACGAGCAGGTTGAGGCCGATACCGAGGGCGTCCACGCGGCGGGCGCTGCCGAACAGGTCCTCGGCCGGGAACTGGCGCAGCAGCCGCACCCGGTCCGAGTGCACGGCGACCACGTCGGCGTAGCGGTCCCCGACCAGGTCCTCCACGGCGTCCACCGGGAGCCGGCGCGCGGACGGCACGTCGCTGCCCGCGCCGAGCACCTCGAGGAGTCGCGCCGAGGCCCGCTCGGCCTGGTTCAGGACCGCCTCGGACAGGGCCCGGTTGCGGGAGACGACGTTGCGGGTGACCTCCAGCTCGTCCAGGGCGAGTTCGACGTCGCGGCGCTCGTCCACGTAGGGCTCGAAGCAGGGCCAGTGCTGCACCATCAGCTCGCGCAGCTGGGGCAGGGTGAGGAAGGAGAGGACGTTGTCGTCGGCCGGGTCGAGCAGGTAGCCCTTGCGGCGGCTGACCTCGCGGACCGCGACGGCGCGCTGCACCCACTCCTGGCCGGCGGGTCCGGCGGCGGCGACCACCCAGTCGTCGCCGTGGACCGGTTCGTAGACCGGCCGCAGGACGGCGGCCACGACCGCGCGCAGCCGCTGCTCGACCAGATTGAGCCAGATGTAGGCCCGGCCCGCCCGCTGCGCACGCGTGCGCACCTCGTGCCAGGCCGCCGCGTCCCAGTCCAGTTCCGGACCGATCGCGCCCGCGTTCATCGGCCGCGCCAGGGACACCGCGCCGGGCGGGACGTCCGTGGAGTTCCCCTGGTGACCGTCGTCACCAGGAGGCAGCTCCAGCCCTCCCGAGCCCACCCGAGTACCGCCTTCCGCTCCCCCGGACACACTGCCGGGGACACCCCGTCCCAACGATCAAGGAAGGGTACTCCGGTAGCGGTCCGCGGTGCAGCCCGATGGACGGGCCGGTTTTGCCAACCTCCTTGATCCGCGGGCGCGTTCCGCTCGCGCTCACACCGGGGAGTGAGCGGATTCATAGCGGTGACGTGGCCGGGTGGCGCGACGGTGGTTCCGCGCCCCTCGCGGGGGCCCGTGCGGAGGGAACGCCTCCTGGGTGGGTAGGAGGACGTACGTGCTAGGGCCTGTCCGGCGGATCAGGCCCCAGGAGAGCGACGGTTCACGACCGGCGCAGGCGAGCGGGGGCCGGTGCGTCCAGCTGCAAGGCGGAGGAGGGCGACAGGGCGGAGCCCTGGCAACCGACGACAACGCCGCAGACGGGCGTGCCGGACCCCGCGTCTGCGGCAGGATCCGCCGGACAGGCCCTAGGGTGGTCGCCTCACTTTCGGGGAGACTTCCGGGGGACTCGGAGCCAAGGCGTCCGCACCGGCGCCCCACACCTGAAAGAGTCGTGTTCATGCAGGTCTGGCCTGGAGAGGCGTATCCACTGGGTGCCACGTACGACGGCGCCGGCACCAACTTCGCGGTCTTCACGGAGGCCGCCGACCGAGTAGAGCTGTGTCTGCTGCACGACGACGGTTCGGAGACGGCGGTCGAGCTGCGGGAGAGCGATGCCTTCGTGCGGCACGCGTACGTGCCGGGCGTGATGCCGGGGCAGCGGTACGGCTACCGCGTGCACGGCCCGTACGCCCCGGAGCGCGGACTGCGCTGCAACAGCGCCAAGCTGCTCCTCGATCCGTACGCGCGTGCGATCAGCGGGGAGGTCCAGTGGGGCGAGGAGGTGTACGGCTACCACTTCGGCGCACCCGAACGGCGCAACGACCTCGACTCGGCCCCGCACACGATGACGTCGGTCGTGGTCAACCCGTACTTCGACTGGGGCGACGACCGGCGCCCCCGTACGGAGTACCACCACACGGTGATCTACGAAGCCCACGTGAAGGGCCTGACCATGCGCCACCCGGGCCTGCCCGAGGAGCTGCGGGGCACCTACGCGGCCCTCGCGCACCCGGCGCTCATCGAGCACCTCACGGGGCTCGGGGTGACCGCGCTGGAGCTGATGCCGGTCCATCAGTTCGTCAACGACCACCGGCTGGTGGACATGGGCCTCAACAACTACTGGGGCTACAACACGGTCGGGTTCTTCGCCCCGCACAACGCCTACGCCTCCTGGGGGGACCGCGGCCAGCAGGTGCTGGAGTTCAAGTCCGCGGTCAAGGCGCTGCACGAGGCCGGGATCGAGGTGATCCTCGACGTGGTCTACAACCACACCGCGGAGGGCAACCACCTGGGCCCGACGCTGTCCTTCAAGGGGCTGGACAATCCCTCGTACTACCGGCTGGCCGACGACCCCCGCTACTACATGGACACCACGGGGACCGGGAACTCGCTGCTCATGCGGTCCCCGCACGTACTCCAGATGATCATGGACTCGCTGCGGTACTGGGTCAC
Organism: Streptomyces violaceoruber; assembly: GCF_033406955.1. Classification (NCBI taxonomy): domain Bacteria; kingdom Bacillati; phylum Actinomycetota; class Actinomycetes; order Kitasatosporales; family Streptomycetaceae; genus Streptomyces; species Streptomyces violaceoruber. The sequence continues at coordinate 1,807,914 of NZ_CP137734.1, forward strand.
CGAGATGCACGTGGACGGGTTCCGTTTCGACCTCGCGGCCACGCTGGCCCGGCAGTTCCACGAGGTGGACCGGCTGTCGTCGTTCTTCGACCTGGTGCAGCAGGACCCCGTGGTCTCGCAGGTGAAGCTGATCGCCGAGCCGTGGGACGTGGGCGAGGGCGGCTACCAGGTGGGCAACTTCCCGCCGCTGTGGACCGAGTGGAACGGCAAGTACCGGGACACGGTGCGGGACCTGTGGCGCGGCGAGCCGCGCACGCTGGCGGAGTTCGCGTCCCGGCTGACCGGTTCCTCCGACCTCTACCAGGACGACGGGCGCCGCCCGCTGGCCTCGATCAACTTCGTGACCTGCCACGACGGCTTCACGCTGCACGACATGGTGGCCTACAACGACAAGCACAACCACGCCAACGGCGAGGACAACCGGGACGGCGAGAGCCACAACCGTTCCTGGAACTGCGGTGTCGAGGGCGACACCGACGATCCGGCGGTGCTGGAGCTGCGGGCGCGGCAGATGCGCAACTTCATCGCCACGCTGCTGCTCTCCCAGGGCGTCCCGATGCTCAGCCACGGCGACGAGTTCGCCCGCACCCAGCGGGGCAACAACAACGCCTACTGCCAGGACAACGAGCTGGCGTGGGTGGCGTGGCCCGAGGACGGCCACGACCTCCTGGAGTTCACCCGCGCGATGGTCTGGCTGCGCAAGGACCACCCGGTCCTGCGCAGGCGCCGCTTCTTCCACGGGCGCCCGGTGCAGGGCACCCACGACGAGCTGTCGGACATCGCCTGGTTCACGCCGGAGGGCGCGGAGATGGCCCAGCGGGACTGGAACTCGGCACGGGCCTCCGCGCTCACGGTCTTCCTGAACGGCAACGCGATCTCCGAGCCCGGCACCCGCGGGGAACGCATCGCCGACGATTCGTTCCTGCTGATGTTCAACGCCGCGCCGAGGCCGCTGGACTTCGTGGTGCCGGTCGATCACGGCCGGCAGTGGGAGGTGGTCGTCGACACCGCTCTGACGGCCGGGGTGCCCGCGGGCACGGGCCCGAAGGTGCAGGCCGGGGACCGGCTGACCCTCCTGGACCGGAGCCTGACGGTGTTGCAGCGGCCGGTGTAGGGGGTCTCGCGCCGCACCCGTGCGGGGGACGGTGACAGGAATGGCGGCGGGGCGGGTACGTAGGGTTCCATGACACCTGAGCGACCCAGCCCCGTCTCCCCCGCCTCCGTCCCCTCGGCGACCTACCGGCTCCAGTTGCAGCCGTCCTTCCCGTTCAAGGCCGCGGCGGCGGCCGTGCCGTATCTGGCCTCGCTCGGCGTGTCGCACCTGCACCTGTCGCCCGTCCTCGAGGCGGTCCCGGGCTCGCTCCACGGCTACGACGTCGTCGACCACGCGCGCGTGCGCGCCGAACTGGGCGGTGAGGAGGGTCTGCGGGCGCTGTCGCGCACCGCGCGGGAGCACGGCCTGGGCCTGGTGGTGGACATCGTGCCCAACCACATGGCGATGTCGCCGCGTCACAACCACGCCCTGTGGGAGGTGCTGCGCGAGGGGCCCTCATCGCCCTACGCGCGGTGGTTCGACATCGACTGGCAGGCGCAGGACGGCCGGCTGCTGCTGCCGGTGCTGGGCGCCCCGCTCGGCGAGGTGCTGGACGACCTCCGGGTCGACGGCGACGTGCTGCGCTACCACGAGCACGCCTTCCCGCTGCGGGACGGCACCGCGGACCTGCCGCTGCCACGGCTGCTGGACGCGCAGTGGTACCGCCCGGCGTGGTGGCGGCTGGCCCGCACCGAGCTGAACTACCGGCGCTTCTTCAGCATCTCGGAGCTGATCGGCGTGCGCGTGGAGGACCCGGAGGTGTTCGAGGCGACGCACGGCACCGTCCTGCGGCTGCTGCACGAGGGCGTGATCGACGGACTGCGCGTCGACCATCCCGACGGCCTCGCCGACCCCGACGCGTACCTGGAACGGCTGCACCGGGCGAGCGGCGGACGGTGGACGGTGGTGGAGAAGATCCTCGCGGACGGGGAGCGGCTGCCCGCCGCCTGGCCCGTCGCGGGCACGACCGGCTACGACGCCCTGCGGCACGTCGACGGGCTGTTCACGGACCCCGCCGGCTACGGACAACTGCTCGACCGGTACCGACGGTTCGCCGCCCCGCAGGCGGACCTGGGCGGGGACTGGGCGGCGACGGTGCGGCGCGCGGCGTACGAGGTGCTCACGCACGAGCTGGCCACCGAGCTGGACCGGCTGACCCGGGTGGCGCACCGCCTGTGCGCCGCCGCGCCGGACCCGGCGCTGCGCGACCGGGCGCCCTGGGCGTTGCGCACGGCGCTGGTGGAGCTGCTGGTGCGGCTGGAGGTGTACCGGCCGTACACCTCGGTGGACGCGGCGGCGGTCGTCACCGAGGAGGCGGCGGCCGGGGCGCGGCACGCCTTCACGGTGCCCGAGGAGGCCGGCGCGGTGGACGTCGTACGGGGCCTGGTGCTGGGGCGGTACGGGGACGGACCGGATCACGTGGAGTTCCGGACGCGGTTCGCGCAGACCGCGTCGGCGCTGCGCGCCAAGTCCGTCGAGGACACGGCCTTCTACCGCTACGTACCGTTGCTGTCGGCCACCGAGGTGGGCGGGGATCCGGGCCGTCCGGCCGTGTCGCCGCAGGAGTTCCACGCCTACTGCGCGCGCGTGCAGCGCGACTGGCCCGCCACGGGCACGGTCGTGTCGACCCATGACACCAAGCGCAGCGTCGACGTCCGCGCCGCGCTGGCGGTGCTGACCCAGTGCCCCGCGCGGTGGGCGGACGTCCTGACCGAGGCCGCCGGGGCCACCGGCACGGACGAGGGTCCGCCGGACGGGCAGCTGGCGTGGGCGGCCTGGCAGACGGTGTTCGGTCTGGGCCCGGCGGACCGGGAACGGGTGCGGGAGGCGCTGCTCAAGCACGTGCGCGAGGCGGGGACGCACACCACCTGGACGGAGCAGGACCCCTCGTACGAGGAGGCGGTGGCCCGGTTCGTGGCGGCGGGGCCGGGCGGCGCGCCGGGCGCGCGGGTGACCGCCCTGCGCGAGGCGCTGGCGCCGCACATCCGGGCCAACGTCCTCGGCACGGCCCTGGTCCACCTGACGATGCCGGGCGTACCGGACCTCTACCAGGGCACCGAGCACGAGTACCTGGCCCTGGTGGACCCGGACAACCGCCGCGCGGTGGACTTCCCCGCGGCCGGGGACGAGGGCTGGGCCGGGGGCCCCGGGGCGAAGGCGGCGGTGACGCGGGCGGCGCTGGCACTGCGGGCCCGGCGGCCCGGCGTCTTCGGCGACACGGGGACGTACGAGCCGCTGCCCGCCGAGGGCCCGGCGGCGGCACACTGCGTGGCGTTCGCCAGGTCGGGGCGGACCGTGACCGCCGTGACCCGGCTGTCGCTGCGGCTGGCCGAGGCGGGCGGCTGGCGCGGCACGACGCTGCCGCTGCCGCCCGGCAGATGGGCCGACGCGCTGGCGCCCGGGCGGGAGTTCGCGGGCGACGCGCGCGTGGCGGACCTTTTCGCGGACACGCCGGTGGCGCTCCTGGAGCGGGTGGAGGAGGCGGGAACACGGGGGGACGGCGGCTGATCGCGGGTCAGTCGCGGTGCATCGGCACCGCGGCCTCGGAACCCCGGCCCGGCTCGCCCGAGCGGGCGCCCGCGGCGGCACGCCGTCCGGCCAGTTCGAAGGCGGCGAGCACGACCCGGGTCTGGTACTCCACCTGGCGCCCGACCGGTATCCAGTGCGCCCCGCAGCCGTCGCGGTAGTCGGCGCAGCCCTCGTCGACGAGCCGGTCCAGCTCGGCCAGGACGCCCGCCGGATCGCCCCCGGTACGGGTGACCAGCTGGTGCAGCAGCCCCGCGGTACGCAGCGACAGGCGGCGCCCGGCCAGCCGCAGTGCCACGAGGTGGGAGGTGTTCATCGGCGGCAGTGAGCGGTCGGTCCGGTCGTCGGTGTCGGGGTCCCACTCGTCGGCGAGCCGGGGGCAGACCAGCAGGTAGTCGTCGACCGGTGCGAGCAGGTGCGCCGCCTCCGGCACGGCGGCGAGGTGGGGCCTGAGCCGGGCGAGGACGCGGCGCAGCCGGCGGGTGTCGTGGCGCAGGGTGCGGCTCACGGTGCGCAGGACGCCGTCGCGGTCGACGGGGGGCGAGTCGTCCGCCACGGCCGCAACGCCCCACATGGGAGCCTCGACGACCGCGGTGACGGTGCCGTGGCGCCGCGGGTGGCACCAGGTCGAGTCGACGGCGGCCTCGGTGATGGCGGCGGTCAGGTCGCCGCGGCGGGGCGGCGGGATGCGGTAGACGGCGGGTCCGAGGTCGGGCCAGTACAGGGTGTCGTAGGCGCCGAGTTCGCGGGGTATGCCGAGCCGCGCCGCGGTGTGGGAGATGCGCTGGGCCAGGCCCGGCAGCTCGTGGGTCAGCTCGACGAATCCGCCGCCGACGTCCACGCCGTGCAGGGAGCACTGAAGGAAGGGCCGCAGTTCGTCCTGGAGCGCGAGCAGGGTGCGGGTCTCGGGCAGCGTGGCGCGGTCCGGGCCGTCGGGCAGCCACTCGGGCTGCTCCAGGAAGCCGGGCCGGAAGAAGTTACGGGCGTAGCGGCCGAGGGTGTAGGGGCCGGTGAGCCAGCCCTCGTTGCGGCGCAGGCCGTCGGGGTCGACGCAGAGCAGCAGGTTCCAGGTGGCGTCGGCGCCCTCGGTGAGCCGGGGGTCGGCCACGGCCCGCTCGGCCAGCCGCAGGGCGGTGGCGCCGCCCACGGGCTCGTTCGCGTGCGGGCCGCCGACGACGAGGACCTGGCGGCTGCCGTGGCCGACGGAGAGCAGCAGCAGCGGGCTGCCCGCGCGGGACGTGCCGACACGCCGCAGCCGGGCGTGTCTGGGGTACCGGGCGACGAGTGCGGCGGCCCGGGCGCCCAGCTCGTCCACGGTCGGGTAGCGCAGGAGGGGCGGCAGGGCACACCTCCACGAAGCGGGCCGTCGATTCACCTGGTGTGTGCGGTGTACGCACAGTCAGTCACGACTTGCGGGGTACGTCAACACCACGAAAAGCAAAGCGGTTTCAGCCACGGAGACGGTCACGACTCCTAGTGAAGCGCGGGCCATGGATCCACCCGGAGGGCTCCCACCGGGTCGCCGGGTCGCCGGGTCGCGTCAGTTCGCCGCCAGGCGGAAGGACATCCCGCCGAAGCCGATCTGATCGCCCTCGCGGACGACGGCCGCGCCGATGACCCGCCGCCCGTTGACCGTGGTGCCGTTGGTGGAACCCAGGTCGCGCAGTACCCACATGCCGCCCTGCCGGCTGAGTTCCGCGTGCACCCGGGAGACCGTCTCGTGGCTCAGCCGCAGTCCGCTGGCGGGATCGCGCCCTATGCGCAGCGGATGTCCGGCGCCGGGGTGGGGCAGCAGCAGCTTGGGCAGCCGCTCGGCCCGCCACGCCCGGCCGAGCCGTACGCCGAATCCGGACACCGCCTCGACGGTGCCGAACACCAGCCGGGACAGCCGGTTCTCGGCGGGCAGGTCGGCGGTGAGCACGGCCAGCTCCTCCAGACGGCGGGCGGCGAGCGCCAGCTCCATCCGGCGGATGAACGTGTCGTGCGACAGGCGCCCCATGGCGACGCCGTCCCGGAGCACGCTCAGCGCCTTGTCGCGCTCCGCGTCGGACAGCCGCGCGGGATACGTGGGGAACTCGAAGGACGACGTCACGCAGCTGATTGTCGGTCAGCGGAGCCGGAGTGTCCAGAAAACGGGAAAAGGGCGAGCGCCCCCCGCGCGAGCGTCACGACACCCGCCGCGCGCGAGGGCAATCCCCAGCGGAATGATCCCCTCGTGCTGGAACATGGACGCGCTACATCACGGTGAGCAGACGAAGGGGAACCGTCCGTGCAGTTCGAGGTGTGGGCACCACAGGCCGGCCGAGTGACGTTGCGGTGCGACGGCGCCACGCGCGCGCTGGAGCGCGATCCGGAGCGGCCGGGGTGGTGGTGCGGTGAGGCTCCGGCGCGGGACGGTTCGCGCTACGGCTTCGCGGTGGACGACGGTCCGGTGCTGCCGGACCCGCGCTCGCGCCGCCAGCCGGACGGTCCCGACGGGCTCAGCGCGGTGGTCGACCACGGGCGGTACGCGTGGCGCACTCCGTGGGCCGGACGCCCGCTGCCCGGCGGCGTGCTGTACGAGCTGCACGTGGGGACGTACACCCCCGAGGGGACGCTGGACGCCGCCGCGGAGCGCCTCGGGCACCTGGCGGGGCTTGGCGTCACGCACGTCGAGTTGATGCCGCTGTGCCCCTTCCCCGGGCGGCACGGCTGGGGCTACGAGGGGGTCTCGCTGTGGGCGGTGCACGAGCCGTACGGCGGGCCCGAGGCGCTGAAACGGTTCGTCGACCGGGCGCACGACCTCGGGCTCGGCGTGGTCCTGGACGTGGTGCACAACCACCTGGGCCCGTCCGGCAACCACCTGCCCGCCTTCGGCCCGTACTTCACCGACACCCACCACACGCCCTGGGGCGTCGCCGTGAACCTGGACGCGCCCGGCTCGGACGAGGTGCGGGCGTACCTGGTGGACAGCGCGCTGGCGTGGCTGCGGGACTACCGGCTCGACGGGCTGCGCCTGGACGCGGTGCACGCGCTGGCCGACACGCGCGCGTGCCACTTCCTGGAGCAGTTGTCGACTGCCGTGGACGGCCTGGCGGCCGACCTGGAGCGGCCGCTCTTCCTGATCGCCGAGTCCGACCTGAACGACCCGCGGATCATCACCCCGCGCGCGGAGGGCGGCCTGGGCGTGCACGCGCAGTGGAACGACGACTTCCACCACGCGCTGCACGCCGCCCTGACCGGGGAGTCGCAGGGCTACTACGCCGACTTCGCGCGCGATCCGCTGGCGGCGCTCGCCAAGACCCTGATCCGGGGCTACTTCCACGACGGCACCTACTCCAGTTTCCGGGGCCGTTCGCACGGCCGTGCGCTGGACCGGGGCCGGGTCGCCGCGCACCGGCTGACCGGCTACAGCCAGACCCACGACCAGGTCGGCAACCGCGCCCAGGGCGACCGTCTGGCCTCCCTGGTCTCCCCGGGCCTCGCCGCCTGCGCGGCCACCCTGACCCTGACCGCGCCGTTCACGCCGATGCTGTTCATGGGCGAGGAGTGGGCGGCGGGCACCCCGTGGCAGTTCTTCACCGACCACACCGACCCCCAGCTCGCCCAGGCGGTACGGCAGGGCAGACGGCGGGAGTTCGCCGCGCACGGCTGGCGGGAGGAGGACGTGCCCGACCCGCAGGACCCGGCGACGCGTGAGCGCTCCTGCCTCGACTGGTCGGAGCAGGAGCGCGAGCCGCACGCGCGCGTACTGGACTGGTACCGGCGGCTGATCGCCCTGCGCGCCGAGCAGCCGGACCTGACCGACCCGGACCTGGCCGACACCAGGGTGGCCTACGACGGCACGGGGCGCTGGCTCGCCTTCCGGCGCGGCGACATCCGGGTGGCCGTCAACCTGGGCACCGAGCCGGCGGCGATCCCTCTGGGCAACCGGCCCGCGCGCGTGCTCGCGGCGTGGGAACCGGTGGAGGGGCCGGGCGCGAACGGAATACTGCGGGTGCCGGGCGAGTCGAGCGTGGTGCTGGTCCAGGAGTGAGCAGGGGCGCTCAGGCGGTGTCGTCCCGGCCGTCGTCGCGCAGCTCGGTCACGCGTTCCAGGAGGATCGGTTCCCAGGCGCGTCGCAGCCGGGTCCTGAGCAGCGGCACGGTCGCGGGCAGCGGCCCGCCGCCGTGGCCGTCGAGTGCCTCCGCGAGGTGGATTACCGCGTCGCAGCGGGCCAGCCACAGGCCGCGCAGGCAGGGCCGGGCGCCGTAGCCGGCGAGGGTGGCCGCGCGGACGGCGGCGGGTGAACCCACGGAGAGGGCCAGCCCGGCGATGTCCTCGGCCGGGTCGCCGAGGACCGCGTCGCTCCAGCCGAGGACGCCGCGCACCCGGCCGTCGGCGCTGACCACGAGGTGCCCCCCGGTCAGCCCGTGGTGGACCAGGACCGCCGCGCCCGGCTGGACGCCGAGCTGGGCCGCCGCCTCCCGGGTGAGCCGTTCCGGCCGCGCGGTGTCGAACTCGTCGGCCGCGGCGAGGCGGCGGGCGGCACGCTCGGCGGACTGGCGCAGAGCCTCCAGGGAGCGCGGGGCCGCCCGCGGTACGCCGAGCGTCTCGGCCTGCCGGACCGGCACCTCGCGCAGGCCGGTGAGCAGCGCCGCGAGGTCCGCCTCGCCCAGGGCGGACACGTCGTGGTCCTCGCCCGACCCGCCGGCCACCTTGGCGTCCAGGGTGTACGCGAGTCCCGGCGCCCACTCCCCGTGCGCCACGCTGGCCGGCAGCGCGACCGGCAGGTACGGCCGGACCAGTTCGCGCAGGCGCAGTTCGCGGCGGCCGCGCACCGCGGTCTCCCGGTCGGGGGCCAGCCGCAGTACGTGCCGGGTGCCGACCCACCAGGTGTCGGGTGCGACGCCTTCGGCGACCGGCCGGACGTCGGGTTCCGTGCTCCCGCCCAGCAGGGAGCGGACCAGTCGGCGGACGGTGTCCGCGGTGGGTGTCGGTGCCTGGGTCATGTCGCGCCGTCGTCCTGAAGGGTCTGCCGGGGCGTTCGGGGTCGGTCCGTCACCGGTCACTCGACGACGACCATCTCCCGGGTGGTGTCGTTGAGCCGCCTGCCGCCGTCCTCGGTGACGGTGACGATGTCCTCGATGCGTACCCCGAACCGGCCGGGCAGATAGACGCCGGGCTCGACGGAGAAGCACATGCCGGGCACCAGGGGCCGCTCCTCGCCCTCGATCATGTACGGCGGTTCGTGCGTGGTGACGCCGATGCCGTGCCCGGTGCGGTGGATGAAGTACTCGCCGTACCCGGCGCCGGCGATGACCGCGCGGGCGGCCCGGTCGACGTCCTGGCAGGCGGCGCCGGGGCGCACCGCGCAAAAGCCGGCCTCCTGCGCCTCGCGGACCAGGTCGTGCACCCGGCGCTCCTCGTCGGTGGGTGCGCCCACGTGGACGGTGCGGGAGGTGTCCGAGCCGTAGCCGTCCTTGAGGCCGCCGAAGTCGAGGACGATCATGTCGCCGTCCTCGATGACGCGGTCGCCGACCTCGTGGTGCGGGTTGGCGCCGTTGGGTCCGGAGGCGACGATGGTGAAGTCGACCTGGGAGTGCCCGAACCGGCGCAGCAGGTCGGCGAGGTCGGCGGCGACCTCGGACTCCCGGCGCCCGCCGAAGCGGACCCGCCGGATCTCCTCGAAGGCGGCGTCCGCGGCCGCGCCCGCCGCCGCCAGCAGCTCCAGCTCCGCCGCGTCCTTGACGGCGCGGAGCATCGGCAGCGCCTCGGTGAGGGAGGCGTACGAGGTGTCGGGCAGGGTGCGCTGGAGCGCCAGCAGGTGCATGGCCCAGGCGTTGTCGCTGATGCCGAAGCGTCCGGATCCGTCGAGGAGGGCGGCGGTGGCCGCGTAGGGGTCCTTGCCGTCGGTCCAGTCGCGCAGGGTCAGGGCGGGGGCGCCGGCCGCCTTCGCCGCGTCGGGGGCCTCGAGCGTCGGGACGACGAGCACGGGGTCGCGGTCCGGGGCGAGGACGAGCAGGGTAAGCCGTTCGGTGTCCGCCGTGGGCGCGTAGCCGGTGAGCCACACCAGGTCCGGGCCCGGGGCCACCAGCAGCCCGGCGAGGCCGGCGTCGGCGGCCGCCCGGGCGGCGCGCTCCATACGGGCCCGGTAGTCGTCGGCGGTGAAGGAAGCGGCGGGGCTGCTGCCGGTCATCCGGGCCTCCCGGGGCGGAAGAGTGGGCGGAGGAGGGAAGGGACCACGGGCAGCATCCTGCCCGCAGGACGGGGGCGACGCGAGCCGATTGGGATTGATCGACCCTGACGACTAATGGTTGTATGTCACTCAAGCATTAACATCGGGGGTGTCGCGGTCCGGGCGCCCGGAGGAGGCCGACACCGTGCTCGTACTCGCGCACATCAGCGATCTGCACCTGGACGGAAGCCCGCGGGCGACGGAGCGCGCCGAGCGGGTGCGCGAGAGGCTGTGGCGGCTGCCGGGGCGGGTGGACGCGCTGCTGGTCACCGGGGACATCGCGGACCACGGCACGGAGGCGGAGTACGAGGAGGCCGCCCGCGTCCTGGGCCTGCGGGACGGCTCCGCGCCGTTCCCCGTACTGACCTGCCCGGGCAACCACGACAGCCGCGCCCCCTACCGCAAGGCCCTGCTCGGCCGCCCCGCCGCCGACGGCCCCGCCAACGAGGTGCACGTCTTCGACGGCGGCGCCGTCCTGATGTGCGACTCCAGCATCCCGGGCAGCGACGAGGGGGAGCTGGACGGGGAGACGTACGACTGGATCGAGGCCTCGCTCGACGGTCTCGACGACGGCCTTCCGGCCCTGCTCGCCTTCCACCACCCGCCCACGCCCGTGCACCATCCCCTGCCCGACTCCTACCGGCTGCGCCACCCCGAGCGCCTGGCCGCGCTGCTGGAGCGCAGGCCCGGGATCGCCGGGCTGATCACGGGGCACGCGCACTCGCCCGCGGCCACCGTGTTCGCCGGGCGGCCGCTGGTGGTGGGACCCGGGGTGACGTGGACGCTGCGGCTGCCCTGGGAGGGCGAGCAGGTCGCGGACCGGGACGCGCCGGTCGGGCTCGCCTTCCACGTGCTGGACGACGCCGGACGGCTCACGAGCCACTTCCGCACGGTCACGTGACGACGCCCGGTACGGCCGTCAGCTGCTGGTAGCCGCCGCTGCGGTGGCGCACGGTGAGCTTGACCTCCTTGCCCGGCCCGGCGCTGGCCACGGCGTGCGCCAGGTCGGTCGCCGAGTCGACGCGGGTCGTGCCGACGGCGAGCAGTACGTCGCCCCGCACCAGGCCCGCCGCGTACCCGGGGCCCGGCACGTGGACGCCGACGACCCGGGCCCCGGGCTTCTCGTCGTCCACGGCTTCGACCCCGAGGGTCGCGCCGGCCGGTGCCGGGGAGGGGGACCGGCCGGCGGACGGACCGGCCGACGGGTGCGCCGGGGCGCCCCGGGTGCCCGTCGCCGTCCCGGTGGCCCCCTGCTCTCCCGCTCCTCCGGCCCCTCCGGCCCCGCCCGGGCCCTGCGCCGCGGCCCGCTGCTGCAGTTCGGCGAGCTTGCTCATGCCGATCACCGTGGCGCCCACCGTGCCGAGTCCCACGCCCGTGAGGAGCAGTACGGCCGCGGCGAGCACGCCGAGCAGCAGGGTGGTGAGCCGCCGGCGGCGCCGACGGCCGGTGTGGGGGTGCCGGGCACCGTCGGGTTCGGTGCCGGGCCCCGGATCCCGGCCGGGCATCGGCTTGGGACGCAACGCTGTCTGTTCCATGGATCGCCTCCGGCAGGTGCTCTACCCGGCGCACCGGCCCGTGACGAGCCACGAAAGAGTGAGACTGAACGTCCGTCAGCGCGTCAGTGCGTCAGTGCGGGACTGCTCCTCGGCACGGGCGGGGCCGGGATCCGGTCCGGCAGGAAGCCGTGGGTGCGTCCCGCCAGGTACTCGGCCTTGTAACGGGGGACGTTCCGGTGCCAGTTGAGGATGCCGGCCATCCAGTTCTGCAGGTCGGTGACGTAGCCGCGCATGACGGTCCGCGCCTCCTCGGAGAGCTGGAAGTCGTCGTAGACGACGGGGAGTTCGTGCGCGACGACGTGCTCGAACTGGCGCATGCGCTGGTTCATCAGGTCCTGCACGACGCCCAGGGCGGCCGGATAGTCGACGCCGAAGAAGTTCTGCACGACGAGGACCGCGTTGTGGATCTCGCCCTCGTACTCGATCTCCTTCTGGTAGGAGAAGACGTCGTTGAGCAGGCACGCGTAGTCGATCGCCGCGTTCTCCAGGGAGCGGACGGGGCCGCTGCGGTAGACCTCGGGCGGCACCGCCGGGCCGTGTCCGGCGCGGCACAGGCCCAGGGTGAGGTCGGATCCGAAGGTGGCGCGCCGCATCTCCAGGTAGTCCACGGGATCGGGGACACGGTTCTGGATCTGGTTGGACAGCTCCCACAGCCAGGCCTCGGTCATGTCGTCGACGGCCTTCTTCAGCGGGCGCCGCTCCTCGGGCGTCATACCGGCCGTCGTGCGCACCCACAGGTCGATCAGGGAGCGTTCCATCGCGTTGCCGGGCGGTGGGACGGGCTCGCCGTCGAGCGGCATGCAGTCCGACAGGCGGGTGGTGGTCAGCCGGGCGGCGGCGAGGTCCCGGCGGTGGCCGTAGACCAGCGGGTAGTAGTCGTCGCCGTACGTGCCGAAGGCCAGCCAGCCGGAGGCGAGGTCGAGCTGGTCCTGGGTGGCGTCCGGGTCGAGTCCGGCGGCGCACAGCGGAAGGTCGCAGCTCTCCAGCTTGTCCTCGTCCCAGACGCCCTCGCTGAGGATGCCCATCTCCCGGCACCACTCGGACAGGTGCCGCCGGGCACCGTCCAGGGCGGGGCTCAGCTCCAGCGGGAAGGGCATGCGGATGTCGGGGATGACGGACGGGCCGACCTTCTGGAAGGGCACGTACGTGTAGGAGCGGGCCCGTTGGGCGACCGCGTCGGCGAGCAGTGCTCCCACGTCCGCCGCGGAGGTGCCGGGCCCGGTCAGCGCCTGCCAGCCGGCCAGGGGCCGCTCCCCCTTGTTCATGTAGCGGCTGGAACGCATGTGCCACTCGTGGCCGCCGGACTGCCAGTCCTGGAGGCCCTTCGTGTACGCGCCGACGGCGGCGACCTCCGGCGGGGTCAGGCCGTTCTCCAGGGCGACGGCGGGCACCTCGGTGAACGCGGTGTGCTCGAACTGGTGCAGCCGCGAGGTGAGGACGTCGTTGACCAGTTCGGCGGCCTCCTGGGTGGTGCAGCCGAAGAAGGTCTCCAGCACCAGCACCCCGTTGCTCAACTCGCCCTCGTCCTCGACCTCGCGCTGGTAGGAGAAGAGGTCGTTGCGCAGGTGCACGGCGTCGGAGAACGTCTCCATCAGCACCCTGAGCGGCCTGGTCCCGGCGACGGCGGCGGGCACCTCGGCGGTCGCGTACTCCACGAGCCCGGCCGACCACGGGGCGCCGCCGACCTTGCGGCGCATCTCGATGTACTCGACCGGGTTGGCGACCCGCCCCTCGTTGATGTTGGACAGCTCCCACATGGACTCGTTGAGGAGGTGCTCGGTGGCGACGGCGAAGCGGCGGCGCCAGTCCGCCGACATCGCGGGCACCGTGCGGGTCCACAGGTCGGCGAGTCCGGCCTCCACCGGATTCCGCGGCTCGGGCATCCCGGCGGCGTCGTCGAGCGGCATGAACAGCGGGAGCCGGTCCAGGTGGGCCTTGCCGGCGAGGCGGTCCTGGCTGCGTTTGTACTTCTCCAGGAAGTGGTCGTCGAAGAAGAAGACCCACACGTACCAGTCGGTGATGAGGGAGAGCGCCGGCCCGTCGCAGTCGGGGTGGGTGTAGGCGCAGAGCAGGCCGTAGTCGTGGGCTTCGAGGTCGGACTGCTCCCAGACCCCGGAGCCCTCCAGCATGCCCATCTCGCGCGCCCACGTCGTCGAGTGGGCGCGGGCCTCGTCGAGATGCGGGTTGAGCCGTGCGGGGTGCGGCAGGTAGAAGTGCGGGAGTTGGAAGGGCTGTTGCGTCATGGCCCGGCCCTACCCAGGGCCCTTCGACCGCATCCGCCGGGCCGCACATGATCACACCATCGCGTGAATCAGCCCGGAATGCGGGAACTTCTCCCGCCGTTCTCCCTCGGCTGCCCGCCGCTCCTTCTCGGCTCCTTCTCAGCTCCTGACCTGGATCAGGGCGTGCGTGCCGCTCGTCCGCCAGCGCCGCTCGCCGCTCGCGTCCAACGCGGCCTCGGTCTTCGCGTCGAGCCCGGTGACCACGTCGGACTTCAGGGTGCGCAGCGCCGCGACCGGGCCGGGGAAGTACGCGGTGACCCGCGCGAAGGAGGTGGTCGGCGGCCACCACCGGTCGCCCACCAGGCGCCGGTAGTTCAGGTCGCCCTTGAGGACGGTGACGGTGGCCGCGGCGAAGTCCTCGCGCAGGTCGTCGGGCATGTCCGCGTAGGGCAGCGGGGCGCAGGAGAAGGGGTGGGCGCGGACGGTGACGCGGCCGTCGGTCAGCGCGGTCCAGAGCCGCTCGCCGTGGGCCGCGGCCGCGCCGCCCGCCGCGACCAGCCGCCGCAGGGCGTCGAGCACGTCGGTGGGCGTGGCGTCGGAGACGTAGTACGGGTACGGCTTGACGTGCAGGACGGCCCGGTCGACGCGGCCCTCGGCGAGGAGGTGCGAGACGAGGAGCAGGTCGGGGACGAGTTCGCGGCCCGCGTTGTCGGCGACGAGGCACAGCGTGGCCGGACCCCGCTCCGCGGGGCCCGTGCCGGGGGCCGGGAACAGGGACCAGAGGGCGTCGCTGTCGTCGGCGACGAGTGCCTCCACCGCGCCCTCGGTGCCGGCGCCCCGGTCGGAGAGGCGGAAGCCCAGGTCGGCGCGGTTGCCCCACAGCGAGCCGTGCAGCAGCGCCCGGGTCCGCTCCTCGGTGGGCAACTCGTCGAGACCGTCGAGCGCGGCGAGCTCCGCGTCCGTCTCCGGCGCGTCGAGTTCGGCCAGTTTGGCGGGCCGGAAGGGGTCGACGCCCTGCCAGGCGCCGGGACCGAAGTAGCCGACGGCGTCGAGGAGCCGGCGGTAGAAGTGGCTCTCGGCCCACAGCCAGGGCACGTCGTACCAGGAGCGTCCCGCGTACGCGTCCATGCCCCACCGCGCCCAGCGGTCCCGGTCGCGGCCGGTGGGGTCGGCGTCGGCGGGCAGCGGCTCGACCACGCCGTCGGCGCAGCTCGCGAGCAACGCGTCGAGCGCGCGCAGCCGTTCGGGGCCGAAGGGGAAGGCGTCCCGCACCTGCCGCACGATGGCGGGGTGCCGCTCGGCGAGCACGCCGTGCGGGAAGGAGCCGGGCTCGTCGCCGAGGATGACGGGGGCGGTCACGGACGGGGTGTCGGCCATGCGCGTCACCGTACCGGTCGGACCGCACGCGTCCCCGGTTCCGGGCGGTGGGGCCGAGCGCGTCCCCGGTTCCGGGCGATCGGGCCGAGCACACGCCCGGCACCGGGCAATCGGGCCGAGCACGACCCCGCGCCGGGCAATCGGGCGGGACGCGACCCCCGCGCCGGACGGTCAGCCCAAGCGCGACCCGCGCCGGACGATCAGCCCGGGCACGACCCCGCGCCAGGTGATCGGGCCGAGCGCGACCCCATTCCGGGCGGTCGGCCCGGGCGCGACCCCGCGCCGGACGGTCAGGCCGTGCCCGTCTCCTGTTCCAGGCGGGCCGCGAGGGTGACGTAGCGGGCGCGCCGGGTCACCGGGACCATGCCCCGGATCAGGATGTACCACATCTCCGCGAGGCGGCGGGGCTCGCGCCCGGCCGGTTCGAGGGTGCCGCCCACGACGCGGGTGCCGACGACGGAGCAGACGAGGGTGTGGGCGACGGAGTCGACGTCGATGTCCTGGTGCACGTCGGACTGCCGCACCGCGTCCAGCAGCCGGGACGTGGCGATCTCCCGCCACTCGGTGAAGGGGTGCGGCAGGGGCGGCCGTACCGGTACGCCCGCGGTGGCGAGCCGCAGCCCGGCCCGCAGCACCGGTCCCTGTACGCAGAGCCGGGCCATGCCGAAGGTGAGGCGCATCAGCGCCTCCAGCGAGGAGTAGCCGCGCCCGTCCAGGTCCTTCGCCAGCCGGCGGGAGGTGCGGGACTGTATCTCCAGGATGGCGTGCGCGAGGTCTTCCTTCGCCGCGAAGTGGAAGTACAGGGCGCCCTTGGTGACCCCGGCGTGGGCGACTATCTCGCTCAGGGTCGTCGACTCGTAGCCGCGGCGGTCGAACAGGTCGGCCGCCGCACCGATGATCGTCGCGCGGGTCTGCTCGGCGCGTAGCTGCCTCGCCATCGGCTGGATTCTCCCGGGCTGGAACTCAACAGACCGTGCCGCCTGCCTTTACCCCCGGCACACGATAACCCACCGGCTAACTGTCCGTCAGATCAGCTTCCCGGCGCCCCGGGCGCCCACGGACGCCGCCGGGCATACCGCCCGGCATTCCGCTTCGGCCCGCTTTCGCCACCCCCGTTCATCACGATGCGGCACCGACAACTCAGAGCAGTTCGCTGGTCACTTGACTACCAGCGGTCACACACGGTTTGCTCCGGCCAGGCGAGTTTCACCCGGTTGGCGCACTGACCCGCGGCTCCGGGCCGGCCCGTCCCGTTCCTCCTGCTCGGCCGCACAGCGAGGTGCCCCCGCCCCCATGAGTACAGCTCCCCCGCCCACCCACTCCCCCGGACCCGCGCGCGCCGCGGCCCTCACCGCGGCCGTCTGCCTGCTGGTGGCCGGCTGCTCCGCCCTCGGCGGGGACGAGGACGGCTCGGCGGCGGACGCCGCGGGCGGGTCCGGCGGCGACCGGATGAAGATCGTCATGGTCACCCACGGCGGTGAGGGCGACGCCTTCTGGGACCGGGTGCGCAAGGGCGCGGAGGCGGCGGCCGCCAAGGACGGCGTCGACCTGACCTACGCCGGGGACGCCGACACCGCCGACCAGGCCGACCTCGTGCGGGACGCCATCCGTGACAAGGCCGACGGCATCGCCGTGACCCTGGCCAAACCGCAGGCGATGAAGGCACCGGTCGCCGAGGCGAAGGCGGCCGGGATCCCGGTGGTCGGCCTCAACTCCGGCATCGACGCCTGGCGGTCCACCGGGCTCCTGGAGTACTTCGGGCAGGACGAGAGCGTCGCGGGCCGCGCCGTCGGCGACAAGCTGGACGACCTCCGGGCGAAGCACGCCCTGTGCGTCATCCACGAGCGCGGCAACGTCGCCCTGGAGGCGCGCTGCGCCGGTGTGAAGAAGACCTTCGGCGGCGAGACCGAGATGCTCTACGTCGAGGGCACCGACATGAAGGCGGTCGGCGCGGCCGTCACGGCCCGGCTGCGGCAGGACCCCAGCATCGACGAAGTCGTCATGAACGGCGCGGCGTTCGCCCTCACCGCGGTCGAGGCGGTCGACGAGGCGGGCAGCGACGCCCACGTCGCCACCTTCGACCTCGACAACGACCTGGTGGCCGCCGTCAAACGCGGGGACGTCCAGTTCGCCGTGGACCAGCAGCCGTATCTGCAGGGCTATCTCGCGGTGGACGCGCTCTGGCTCTACCGCACCAACGGCAACGTCAGCGGCGGCGGCGTGGCCCCCGTGCTGACCGGCCCCGCGTTCGTGACCCGGACCAACGCCGACTCGGTCGCCGAGTTCGCCGCGGGCGGCACCCGGTGACCGGGCCCCGCGGCCGCCGACACCTCCGCACCCCCGCCACCCCGCCCCACTGATCGCCTAGGACGACGATGCCTGCACGGAAGTCACGGAAGAAGGGTGCCCGGCGCCGCCTCGGCTCCATACGTCTCTCCCTGATCCTCCTGGCCCTGGTCCCCGGCGTCACCCTCGCGGCCGTGTGGGGCGTCACGACGATCCAGATGTTCTCGGAGGGCCTGCGGCTGCGCGCGCAGACGCAGCTGAGCCGCGACACCGGCGCCATGGGCACCGAGGCCACCCTGGCCCTGCAGAAGGAGCGCAGCCTGTCGGCCGCCTGGCTGGCCGCACCGGACGGCGACCGGAGCGAACTGGACGCGCAGCGGAAGAAGACGGACGCGGCGGTCGCGCAGTTGGTCGGCCAGTCCGACGCGATCGAGAGCGCGCCCACCCGGGTCTCGGACCGGCTGTACTCGGTGCTCGGCTCGGTGGGCAGCCTGGAGTACTACCGCAACCAGGTCGACGACCCCAGCGACATCACCGCCGAGCAGGCGCTCGACCAGTACACCTCGATCGTCGACGAGCAGATCCACGCCTTCCAGGAGCTCTCCCAGGTCGACGACGGCGACCTCACCTCCCAGGCGGGCCCGCTGGTCGCCCTGGAGCACGCCGCCGAGCTGGTCTCCCAGGAGGACGCCCGGCTCACCCTGGCCTGGCCGTCCGGCCGGATGGACGAGGAGCAGTGGTCCCGGTTCGCCCAGCTGGTGCACACCCGCCGCTGGCTGGTGCAGGACCAGATCGTCCCCTCTCTGACCGGCAGTGCGAAGACCCAGACCGAGCGGATCCTCGCCAGCTCCGAGTGGAAGTCCCTGCAGGACGTCGAGGACCAGGTGCTCGAGGCCCGTTCGGCGGGCCGGGGCGACCGGATCGACCTGCCGGACGCACGGCAGCGCTGGATCACCGCCTTCGAGAAGATCTCCACCCAGTACGGGCAGCTCATCCGGCAGCAGACGGACGGGCTCCTCGACCGCAGCGCCGAGGAGGCCCGGGGCCTGCTGATCAAGGCCGGTGTCCTCAGCGCGGGCGGCCTGATCGCCCTGCTGCTCTGCATCGTGATGTCCTGGCGCATCACCCGCTCGCTGTCCCGGCGGCTGCGCGGGCTGCGGCTGGCCACCCTGAGCCTGGCCGAGGAGCGGCTGCCCGACGTGGTGGCCCGCCTCGAACGGGGCGAGACGGTCGACGTGGAGTCGGCGACCCCGCCGCTGGACTACGGGCGCGACGAACTCGGCCAGGTCGCGCAGGCGTTCAACACGGCGCAGCGCACCGCCGTGCACACCGCCGTCGAACTCGCCGACACCCGGCGCGGCTTCCAGAAGGTCATCCTGGGCATCGCGCGGCAGAGCCAGAACCTCGTCAACATGCAGCTCGGCAAACTGGACGCCCTGGAGCGGGAGCACACGGACCCCGAGATCCTCAAGGGCCTGTACGAGCTGGACTCCACGGCCAGTCAGCTGCGGCGCTACGAGGAGAACCTCGTCATCATCAGCGGCGAGCAGCCCCGGCGCACCTGGCGCGAGCCCGTGTCGCTGGTCGACATCCTGCGCAGTGCCGTCGGCGAGGTCGCCGAGTACCAGCGGGTGGAGCTGCACGCCGACGAGGAGGTGGCCCTCGCCCCGCCCGCGGTGGCCGACGTGATCCACCTCCTGGCCGAGCTGATCGACAACGCGACCGCGTACTCCCCCGCGCCCAACCCGGTCGGCGTGCGGGCGGCGCTGGTGGCCAAGGGCCTGGCCGTGGAGATCGAGGACCGCGGGCTCGGCCTGTCGGAGGAGGACTACGCGTCGTTCAACGCCCAGCTGGCGGTGGCCCCGCAGTTCGACGTGGTGGCGCTCGCCGACGACCTGCGGCTCGGCATGTTCGTCGTGGCCCGCCTCGCGCACCGGCACGGCATCACCGTCACGCTGCGGCCCTCGCCGTACGGCGGGACCACGGCGATCGTGCTGATCCCGCACGACATCGTGGTGCGGGAGCCGGCCGGTGGGGCGGACGGCACGGGTGCCGCGGCGAACGGCGCGCGGGCCCCCTGGGTCGCCGCGCCCACCGCGCGCGACTCGGCCGACCCGGCGGGCCCGGCCATCGGCACCGGCAGCGTCACCGGCACCGAGACCGGCCAGGCAGCCCCGGGCGCCGCGGCCGGGCGGTCCGCCACGGCCTCGGTGGCGGGGGACCCGTCCGGCGACCCCCGGCCGGTGCGCCCCGTACGGTCGTCCCGGCCGGCGCCCGCGGGCCCGGCCGCAGCCGGGGCGGGTTCCCCCCGCGGCCACTCCGGCGCCTCCGCGCACGACGCCTCCGACGGGCGCGGCGGACTGGCGCCGCTGCCCCGCCGGGTACCGCAGACCAGCCTCGCCGCCGAACTGCGCGACGAGGATCCGGGCGGCCGCCGGGACGGCTCGGACCACGCGGCCGCCGACGCCTACGCCGACTTCACGGCCGAGCGCGCCGCGTCGTCCCTCGCCGGTTTCCAGCGCGGCACGCTGCGGGCCCACACCGATGACGACGCGGACGAAGCAGCCGACCCGCGCGCAGCACACGAAGCAGACGAGGCGGCCGAAGGCGTCGGTGGCGCGGACGACCGCGCCACCGACGGGCACGCGCTCTCCTCCGCCGCCCACTCGACCCCGACCGCCGACCGCCGACCGCCCACGAAGGACACGCGATGACCCGACCCTCCCCCGCCACGCACACCGAGCTGGACCAGTTGCTCACCGGACTCGTGGAGCGGGTCGCCGACGTGAACCAGGCCGTGGTGCTCTCCGAGGACGGCCTGGTCGTCAGCAAGTCCACCGGGTTCCTGCGGGACGACGCCGAGCGGCTGGCGGCTACCGCGTCGGGTCTGATGAGCCTCAGCAAGGGCGTCAGCATGGACTTCCGGGGCGGCCCGGTGCGCCAGGCGCTCATCGAGATGGCCAACAGCTACCTGATACTCACCTCCGCGGGCCCCGGCGCGCACCTGGTCGTGCTCACCGGGCCGAACGCCGACGTCGGCGTGGTGGCGTACCAGATGAACATGCTGGTGAAGAAGATCGGCGAGCACCTGAGCGCGGCACCGCGGGCCACCGCCGGCCCCGGCGAGTGACGTGACCGGAGGCGACGCTGCGGGCCGGCTCGTGCGGCCGTTCACCCTGACCGGCGGCCGGACCAGGCCCAGCCGCGCCGACTTCACCCTCATCACGACGGTGACCGCGATCGACCCGCAGCCCTCCCGGGCGGCGCGGCCGCAGCCCGAGCACCTGCGGATCCTGCGGCTGTGCGCCGAGCCGATGGCCGTGGCGGAGCTGGCGGCCCGTCTCGACCTGCCGGTGAGCGTGGTCGTCATCCTGCTCTCGGACCTGCTGGAAGCCGGCCGCATCACCGCCCGGCCGCCGCACCCGGTCTCCCGCGCCACCGACGACCTGGACCTGCTGCAGAAAGTGAGGGACGGCCTTGGCCGGCTCTGAGCGCGTCGCCGAGACGCCCACGGCATCCGCACGCTCCACCGCGCCCGAGGCGGTGAAGATCCTGATCGCGGGCGGTTTCGGCGTCGGCAAGACCACCATGGTGGGGTCGGTCAGCGAGATCGCCCCGCTGCGCACCGAGGAACCGCTGACCGCGGCGGGCCTGGACGTCGACGACCTCGCCGGCATCGAGGAGAAGCGGGCCACGACGGTGGCGCTGGACTTCGGCCGGATCACCATCGGCCGGGACGTGGTGCTGTACCTCTTCGGTACGCCCGGCCAGCAGCGGTTCTGGTTCATGTGGAACGACCTGGCGATCGGGGCGCTCGGCGCGGTGGTCCTGGTCGACGTCCGCAGGCCCGAGTCGAGCTTCGCCGCGATCGACTTCTTCGAGCGGCGGGGCATTCCGTTCGTCGTCGCCGTGAACGGCTTCCACGGCCGGCACCCGTACCCGGCGGCGGAGATCCGCGAGGCCCTCGCGCTGCCGGAGCACGTGCAGGTGCTGCTGTGCGACGCGCGGGAGCGGACCTCCAGCCGGGACGTCCTCATCGCCCTGATCGACCAGCTGATCGACGCCGCGGCCGGGGCCGCGGCGTCCTAGCGGGTCGTGGCGAGGCGTCTCAGGGCTTCCGTCAGACGAGACCCGCGGACTTCAGCCACTCCTTGGCCACGTCCAGCGGGTCCTTCTTGTCCAGCTGGACCTGGGCGTCCAGGTCCAGGAGCGTCTCGGTGTCGAGCTTGGCGGAGACCGCGTTGAGCGTGGCCACGCCCTCCTCGTTCAGCCCGTCCTTGGTGACCAGCGGGGTCACGTTCGCGTGGCCGAAGAGGTTCTCCGGGTCCTTCAGGACGACGAACTTCTCCTTGATGATGGTCGGGTCGGTGGTGAAGACGTCCGCCGCCTGCACGTCGTTCTTGGTCAGCGCCGACTGGGTCAGCGGGCCGCCCGCGTCGAGCGCCTTGAAGGACTTGAACTTCAGTCCGTACACCGACTCCAGGCCCTTGAGCCCCTGCTGCCGCGTCTGGAACTCGGGCGAGCCGCCGATCACCAGGTCCGGTGCGACGTCCTTGAGGTCGGCGAGGGTCGATTCGGCGGTGAGGCCGTGCTTCTTCGCGGTCTCGGCGTTGACGCTCACCGAGTCCTTGTTCTCGGCCGGTGACGACTCCAGCAGCGTCAGCTTCTTGTCGAGCTTGGCCTTCGCCGCCTCGTTCACCGCCTCCACGGACTTCTGCCGGGCCTTCGGGTCGAGGTAGGCGAGCAGCGAGCCGTTGTACTCCGGCAGCACCGTGACGGAGCCGTTCTTCATCATGCCGTAGGTCGTCTCCCGGCTGCCTATGTTGTGCTTGTAGGTGACCTTGAGGCCCTTGGCCTTGAGCGCCTCCCCGTAGATGTCGGCGAGCAGGGTGCTCTCGGCGAAGTTGTTCGAGCCGACGACGACGGTGCCGGCCTCCGCCTTGTCACCCGCGAGCGGGTTGTCGGAGGTGCCGTCGGAGTCGGAGGAACAGCCCGCGAGCAGCGCCGCCGCGGCGGTGAGCGCGACGGCCGCCGCGCCGGTGTGCCTGGTCCTGGACCTGCTGCTCTTCGCGGTGAAATTCATCCGTCGATCCAAACGATCCGCTTGCCGGTGAGTCAAGTACGGCCTGGTTACGGTTTCTCCGCGGCCCGGGCGCTCAGCGCCTGCGCACCCCCGGCGAGACCGCGAACCGTCCCGCCGCCCAGAAGAGCGCGAGGGTGACCAGGGCCAGGACGGCCACCAGCGTGGCGCCGCCGACGACCTTCTCGTAGTCGCGCTGGTAGAGCCCGTCGATGATGTAGCGGCCGATGCCGCCGAGGCTGACGTAGGCGGCGATGGTCGCCGTCGACACGACCTGGATGGCGGCCGAGCGCAGCCCGCTGAGGACCAGCGGGAGGGCGACCGGGAGTTCGACCCGGAAGAGGATGCCCGACTCGTGCATGCCCATGCCCCGGGCGGCGTCCACCGGCGAGGGGTCGACGGAGCGGACCGCCTCGTAGGTGGTCACGAGGATGGGCGGGACCGCGAGCACGACGAGCGGGACCATCACGGGCAGCAGGCCGATGCCGACGACGACGGCGATCAGCACCAGCAGACCGAAGCTGGGCAGGGCGCGGGCGGCGGTGGCGACGAAGGCGACGGCGTTGCCGCCGCGTCCGGTGTGCCCGGTCAGCAGCCCGACGGGCAGCCCGATGGCGGCGGCGAGTCCGAGGGCCATCAGGGTGTACTGGACGTGTTCCAGCAGGCGCGTGGGGATGCCGTCGTAGCCGTGCCAGTGGGCGCTGTCGCTGAAGAAGGCGTTGACGAAGTCGAGGACGTTCACCGGGTCGCCGCCTCCTGCGGTTCGGGCCGCTCCTGCCGCACGGCGGCGTGGGCCCTGGCGCGCCGCCCCTTGCCGCGCGGCATCCACGGGGTCAGCAGGTTGCGGGCCAGGACGAGCAGCGCGTCGCACAGGACGGCCAGTACGGCGGTGGTCAGGACCGAGTTGACCGCCAGTTCGGGCCGGCCGTACTTCTGGGCGTCCGCGAGCAGGTTGCCGAGCGCGCCCTGGTTGCCGATCAGGGCGCCGACGCTGACCAGGGAGATGCTCGCCGACACGGCGACCCGCAGCCCGGCGAGGATCGCGGGCACGGCGATCGGCAACTGCACCTGGAGGTAGCGCCGTACGGGCCCGAAGCCCATGGCGGTGGACGCGGCCAGCGTCTCCTCGGGCACCGACCGCACGCCGTCGACGATCGCCGGGACGAGCACCACGAGGCTGTACACGGCCAGCGGGATCATCACGGTCAGTTCGGTCTGCCCGGTGTAGTCGATGAGGACCACGAAGACGGCCAGCGACGGGATGGCGTAGAAGACGGTGGTCACGCCGAGCACCGGCGGGTACAGCCAGCGGAAGCGCACACAGAGCTGGGCGAGGGGCAGCGCGGCGAGCAGTCCGGCCAGGACCGGCAGCAGCGCCTCGCGCAGATGCAGGCCGATCAGGCCGAAGTAGGTGTTGTCGAGGTCGCTCGGTATGTCGAAGAAGCCGTTCACGGGGCGACCTTCGTGACGTCGCCGGGCTCCTCGGCCCGCGCGTCGCCGGGGGTGACCGCGCCGGGGTCCCCCGCGCCGTGGGCGGAGCGGATCGCCGCGCCGACGGTCTGCTGGGAGACGACGCCGGTCACCCGTCCGTCGGCGTCCACGGCGACCGCCCAGCCGGTGGGCGAGAGCACGGCGCAGTCGAGGGCGGCCCGCAGCGAGTCGGTGCCGGGCACGAACGGCCGCCCGAAGGACAGCAGTCGCCCGGCCGCGAGGTCCCCGGCCGTCAGATCGCCCGGCTCGGCCCAGCCCAGCGGCCGGTCGTCCGCGTCGGTCACCAGCAGGTGGGGGGCGCCGCCGGCGGCGGCGAGCTGTTCGGCGGTGGCGTCGGCGCGCACGACCGGGCCGGTGGTCAGCTCCAGGCCGGCGGACGGGAAGAAGGAGAGCCGCCGGATGCCGCGGTCGGCGCCGAGGAAGTCCTCGACGAAGTCGTCCGCGGGGTCGGACAGCAGCTCGGCGGGCGGTGCGAACTGGGCGAGCCGGCCGCCGGTGCGCATCACCGCGACCATGGTGCCCAGTTTGATGGCCTCGTCGATGTCGTGGGTGACGAAGACGATGGTCTTGCCCAGTTCGTCCTGGATGCGCACGAGTTCGTCCTGCAATCCCTTGCGGACCACGGGGTCGACGGCCGAGAACGGCTCGTCCATGAGCAGCACGGGCGGATCGGCGGCGAGCGCCCGGGCCACGCCGACGCGCTGCTGCTGACCGCCGGAGAGCTGGTACGGGTACCGCTTGGCGAGGGAGGCGTCGAGCCCCACCCGTTCCATCAGCTCCGCGGCGCGCTCGCGGGACTTCTGCTTGCCCCAGCCGATCATGCGGGGCACGGTGGCGATGTTGTCGAGGATCGTGCGGTGCTGGAAGAGCCCGGCGTTCTGGATGACGTATCCCATGGACCGGCGCAGTGTGGTGACGGGCTGCTGCTGGAGGTCCTCGCCGTCGAGCAGGATCGTTCCCTCGGTGGGTTCGACCATTCTGTTGATCATCCGCAGGGTCGTCGTCTTGCCGCAGCCCGAGGGGCCGACGAGCACCGTGATCGCGCGGTCGGGTATCTCCAGCGACAGCCGGTCCACCGCCACGGTGCCGTCCGGGTACCGCTTGGTGACTGAGTCCATCCGTATCAAAACGCCGAATACCCTTCGGGTCTGGCAGAAGCTGCCCGCTCCGGCCGCGGTCGGTGGGGCCGTCGCCGGTCGAGTGTAGACGGCTGGTCCGCGGGGCCCCCGTTGCTCCGGGGCGACTCCTTCCCGCTGCTCGGGCGTTCACACTCGGGCGTTCACACCGGAAACCCGACCGACCGACCGAAGGCGGCCGGGAGCGAGCGACGGTGTCCACCGTGCCGCTCCCGGCCGCCGTTCACCGGCCGGTTCAGCCCGCCTTCGGCTCCAGCCGCAGCGAGATGCTGTTGATGCAGTACCGCTGGTCGGTCGGGGTCGGGTAGCCCTCGCCCTTGAAGACGTGACCGAGGTGGGAACCGCAGCGGGCGCAGCGCACCTCGGTGCGGACCATCCCGTGGGAGCGGTCCTCGATCAGCTCGACCGCGTCGGTGTCCCTCGGGTCGTAGAAGGACGGCCAGCCGCAGTGCGACTCGAACTTGGTCGTGGAGGTGAACAGCTCCGCACCGCAGGCGCGGCAGGAGTAGACGCCCTCGGTCTTGGTGTCGGTGTACTCACCGGTGAAGGCCGGCTCGGTGGCGGCCTCGCGCAGCACGGCGTACTCGGCCGGGGCCAGCTCGGCCCGCCACTGCTCGTCCGGCTTCTCGACGTCGTACGACATGAGTCTCAGCCCCTTACTTCGACAGCTCGTCCAGGATGCGCGGTCCGAGGTCGGTGACGTCGCCCGCGCCCATGGTGAGAACGAGATCACCGGCCTTCGCCATTCCCGCGACCAGCGCGGGCGAGGCGTCCTTGTCGTGGACCGGTGTGACGTCGGCGCCGGCGGCGCGGGCCGCCTCGACGATCAGCTCGCTGGTGACGCCCGGGATCGGGTCCTCGCGGGCCGGGTAGATGTCGAGGACGACCGAGGCGTCCGCGAGGGCCAGGGCCTGGCCCATCTCCTTGCCCAGCTCCTGGGTGCGGGAGAAGAGGTGCGGCTGGAAGAGGACCAGGATGCGGGCGTCGCCGACCGCGGCGCGCATGGCCTCCAGGTCGGCGGTCATCTCGGTGGGGTGGTGCGCGTAGGAGTCGACGACCTGGACGCCGGCCGCCTCGCCCTTGAGCTGGAGGCGCCGCTTGACGCCCGTGTAGGCGGCCAGCGCGGGGGCCAGCTCGGCGGCGGGGACGCCGAGGGCGGCGCCCGCGGCGAGGGCGGCGACGGCGTTGTGGGCGTAGTGGCGGCCGGGGACGGAGACGGCGAAGGTCAGCTCGGCGCCGTCCAGGACGACGGTGACCTCGCTCTTGAGGCCCTGCGGGACGACGGACAGGATGCGCACGTCGGCGTCCTCGGACTCTCCGTACGTCACCGTCCGCACCCGGCCTGCCAGCCGTCGGGTCAGCTCCCGGGCGCCCTCGTGGTCGGCCGCGATCACCAGGGTGCCGCCGGGGACGATCTTGCCGGCGAAGGTCTCGAAGGACTCGTAGATCTCGTCCATCGAGGCGTAGTTGGCGTGGTGGTCCAGCTCGACGTTGAGGACGATGGCGACCTCGGGGGCGTACTTGTGGAAGCTGCGGTCGCTTTCGTCCGCCTCGGCGACGAAGATCTCGCCTTCGCCGTGCAGGGCGTTGGAGCCGGGGGCGTCCAGGTCGCCGCCGATCGCGTACGACGGGCCCAGGTCCAGCTCGGACAGGGAGACCGCCAGCATCGAGGTGGTGGTGGTCTTGCCGTGGGTGCCGGCGACCGCGATGGGGCGCAGGCCGTTCATCAGGGCGGCGAGGGCGTCGGAGCGGTGCACGACCGGGATGCCCAGCTCGGCGGCGCGGACCAGCTCCGGATTGTCCTCGCGGATGGCCGAGGACACGACCACGCAGCTCGCGTCGGCGGCGAGGTGCTCCGCCGCGTGCCCGATGTGCACGGTGGCGCCCAGGGCGCGCAGCGCGTCGGCGGTCGCGGACTCCTTGGCGTCGCTGCCCGCCACCTCGGCGCCGCGCTGGGCGAGGATCTTGGCGATGCCCGACATTCCGGCGCCGCCGATGCCGATGAAGTGCGGTCGGTCCATGGCGGTGGGAAGGCCGGGTGCCATGCGCTGTTCTCCCAGGGTGGTCCGTTGGTGATCCGTTGAGGCCGCGCCCCCTCGGCGGGGGCGCGGCACCAGCCTATGCCTTGCTGTGGGAGAAGAGTTTCAGGACCGGCACGCCGACCTTGTGCCGGGCCCGGGAGGCCCAGTCCCGGTGGAAGAACTCCTCCACGTAGTGGGGGTCGGTCAGGACGATCACCTCGTCCGCGCCGGTCTCCATGACCACGGACTTCAGCTCGTCCAGCGGGTGGTCCTCGATCAGTCTCCCGTCGGCCTGCGCACCGGAGGCGCGCAGGGCGGTCAGGGACACCTCCAGGGCCCGTTCCCCGACGCTCTGCGCCTCCCGCCCCTCCGGGGTCTCCCCCTCGCGTACGGCGTCGTCCAGCTCGCCGAGCGCGACGTCGTCGATGGCGCGCAGCAGGCGGTCCGCCTGATCGCCGCGCGGCTGGAGCAGCACGTGGAAGCCGACCTGCTCGTCCCCGTGCAAGGTGGTGACGAACTCCACGTCGGCGGACGTAAGGGCCTTCTCGATCATCAAAACGCTTGTGAACACCAGGCGCCCCTTCTCCTTCGAGGGCCCGTGGGCCCACCCTCCGTAGGCCGTACCAGACCCTGCGGAAACCATCCTGCCCCGTGATCGCACGGGTACTGCCGGAATCAGTGTGCCCGGCGCGGGCTAAACGGAACGGGAGATTCCGCTGATTCCCGGATGTGCGGTAACGACCGAACCTCTGTCCGGCCGTCGGCCCCCGCCCGGGCCGGGAGGTGTCTAGTCGCGCCGGTACCGGCTGAAGAGGAAACCTTCCTCCTCCAGGAGGGACGCCAGTGCGAATCGCCGCGGCACCCCGACGGCCGGTCCGCCCGCGATCCGCTGCGCGTCCCCCGCGGTCAGCATCGGGGAGACGGTCAGGCACAGCTCGTCGAGCACACCGGCCGCGACGAACTGCCCCAGCAGCCGCGGGCCGCCCTCGGTCAGCAGCCGGGTGTGCCCCAGCGCCCCGAGCGCCCCGAGCGCACGGGCCGGGTCCACCCCGACGCCGTCTCCCGCGATCACCACCCGGGCCCCGGCCCGCTCCGCGGCGGCGATCCGGTCGGGAGCCGCGGCGGCGCCGGTCAGGACCAGCGTGGGCACGGCCGGGGAGGTGAACAGCGGCAGGGAGAAGTCCAGCTCCAGGCTCGCGCTGACCACCGCGATCACCGGCACGGGCGCCTGCCCGGCCGCCCGCCGCGCCTCGGCGAAATCCGCCCGCGCGCGCCCCGGGCGGTACCCCTCCTGCCGTACGGTCTCGGCGCCGGCGATCACCACGTCCGCCAGCGCCCGCAGGGTGCCGAAGACCCGCATGTCGGCCGCGCTGGAGATGGGCTGGGAGCGGCCGTCGTGCTGGGCGGCGCCGTCGAGGGTGGAGACCATGTTGGCCCGCAGCCACGTCCGCCGGTGCCCGTCGGGCTCGGGGTACGCGTAGGCGGCGGCCAGCTCCGCCAGGCTCCACTCCCGGTCGGTCTCGGGGCCGCCGCCCGGGCCGGCGGTCGGATCGGTCGCGGGGGACACGGGGAACAGGCGTCGCATGGGGTGCAGTGTTCCACGCACCCGCCACCCCAACCGCGCAGGCCGGAGGGCCCGCCCCCACGCACCGCGGCCACGACGCCGGGCCCGCGCCGGCCACGCGCGGGCACCCGGGTTTCCGTCCCCGGGCCGCGCACGACCGCAGCACCCCGCCGCACGGGCACCCGGCCCCGCACCCGCCTCGCCCCGCACCGCACCCGCCTCGCCCCGCACCCGCCTCGCCCCGCACCCGCCTCGCCGCGCCTCGCCCCGCACCCGCCTCGCCGCGCCCCGCCTCGCACCCGCCTCGCCCCGCCTCGCACCCGCCTCGCCTCGCCCCGCCTCGCCTCGCCCCGCCTCGCCTCGCCCCGCCTCGCACCCGCCCCGCCCCGCCTCGCACCCGCCCCCCTCGCGCCGCCGGGGTGGCCGCGCCCCGCTCGCGCCGCCGCCCGGCCGACGACGGGACCCTCCGCGCAGGCCCCGCCGCCGCCCGGCCGACGACGGGGCCCTCCGCGCAGGCCCTACCATTGAGTACCGTGTCGTCCTCCTCTCCCGCCTCCGTCCCCGCTCCGATAACCGGGACGGCTCCGGCCACGGTGTCCCTGTGCGCCCGTGAGCCCCGTGTCCCCGCGGACCGCCTGGTCGCCGAGATGGTGCCCCCGCCCCGTTTCGACTCCGTCCGCTTCGGCACGTACGTCCCGGACCCGAACCAGCCCAGCCAGAGCGAGGCCGTCCGGGTCCTCGAGGACTTCGCGGGCGGACTGGGCGAGGCGCCCGGCACGGGAGGCGGCAGGCGCGGCTTCTTCGGGATGGGCCGCGGCAGGGCGCCGAAGACCCCGGCCGGCCCCCGCGGCGTCTACCTCGACGGCGGTTACGGCGTCGGCAAGACCCACCTGCTGGCCTCCCTGTGGCACGCCACCCCCGCCGAGCCCTCCCGCAAGGCCTTCGGCACCTTCGTCGAGCTGACCAACCTCGTCGGCGCCCTCGGTTTCCAGCAGACCGTGCAGACGCTGTCCGGGCACCGTCTGCTGTGCATCGACGAGTTCGAGCTGGACGACCCGGGCGACACCGTCCTCGTCTCCAGCCTGCTCGCCCGGCTCGTGGAGGCCGGCGTGGCGCTCGCCGCCACCTCCAACACGCTGCCGGGCAAGCTCGGCGAGGGCCGGTTCGCGGCGGCCGACTTCCTGCGCGAGATCCAGGGCCTGTCCGCCCACTTCCGCGCCCTGCGCATCGACGGCGAGGACTACCGCCACCGCGGTCTGCCCGAGGCCCCGGCGCCGTACTCCGACGAGCAGGTGACCCGCGCGGCGCGGGCCACCGAGGGTGCCTCCCTGGACGACTTCGCCGCCCTCCTCGACCACCTCGCCCGCGTTCACCCCAGCCGCTACGGCGCCCTGACCGACGGCCTGACGGCGGTGTGCCTCACCGGCGTGCACCCGGTGCCGGACCAGTCGACGGCGCTGCGGCTCGTGGTGCTCGCGGACCGGCTCTACGACCGCGAGGTGCCCGTCCTGGCCTCCGGGCTGCCCTTCGACCGGCTGTTCGGCGAGGAGATGCTGAAGGGCGGCTACCGCAAGAAGTACTTCCGGGCGATCTCCCGGCTCACCGCGCTGGCCCGGGACGCGGCGCGGCTGGTGGACACGGCCTGAGGAACGGTCGGTTCCCGCCAACCCAGCCGCCATTTTGAGGCTCTCTCCGGCACGTAACGCCCCGTTAACCCTGCAAAGCCCTTTGCAGGGTTAACGTGTTTCTTGACCGTGCGTTGACCATGCTTTTGCCGGGCATTGACCTGCCCTTCGGCATGTGCCAGCGGCAGGAACTGCCTGGGAGGGGGCCACGTGTACCGACGTACGGCGGCCCGCACCGTGGTCGCGGTCCTCGCCCCCGTCCTGTTCGCACTCCAGTTCTTCGCTCCCTCCGGCTCCTTCGCATCCGCGTACACAAACGGTGACGCCGTGGCCCACGCCCGTCCCGGAACCATCCCCACCGGCACGGCGCCGCACGACGAGACGGTCACCTGCCGCGAGGGCGGCCGCCCGGGGGAGCCGACCACCGCGCCGGGCGTCCGCGACCGCCACCGCACCACTGCCGCGCCGCAGTCCGGCACCCCTCGGCACCCGCCGGCGCGCCAGTCCGCCCCGCAGGCGCCCGGCTCCGTCGCCTCCGGCCGTGCCACCGAGCACCCGCCCAGAGCCGCGGCGGACCACGCCCCCGCGGTACTCCAGGTCTTCCGCTGCTGACGGACCACCGGCACATCCCCCACCTCTGTCCCACCCGTCCGACGCGCCCCCACGGCGCGCCAGGAGGAAAACCGCATCATGCAACCCCTCATCGACAACGCCCGCATGTTCGGACAGCGCCCTGAGGAGTTCACCGGGCACGCCGAAGGCCAGTCGCCCGAAGTCCTGTTCATCACCTGCTCCGACTCCCGGGTCGTGCCCGCCCTGATCACGGGCGCCCGGCCCGGCCAGCTCTTCGAACTGCGCACCGCGGGCAACATCGTCCCGCCCCACGGAACCGGGCACCCTTCCGGCGAAGCGGCCACCGTCGAGTACGCCGTCCAGGTCCTCGGCGTCGCCGACATCGTGGTCTGCGGCCACTCGCACTGCGGCGCCGTCGGCGCGCTGGTGCGCGGCGACGACCTGACCGCCGTGCCCGCCGTGCGCGACTGGCTGGCGCACGCGGCCGACGAGCCGAAGCCCTGCGACCCCGCCGATCCGACGGTCGCCGGGGCCGTGCAGCACCACGTACTGGCGCAACTGCTGCGCCTGCGCTCCTACCCCTGCGTCGAGCGGCGGCTGGCGGACGGCCGGCTGCGGCTGCACGGCTGGTACTACGAGGTCCACACCGGCCTCGTGCGCGCGCACCGCGCGGACACCGACGCGTTCGAGACCCTGTGAGCGCCGGCATGTCCCCCATAGCCGACCGGAACCGGAGGTTCCCGCACTGGCGGCAGGACCTCACCGCGTCCCTCGTCGTGTTCCTGGTCGCGCTCCCGCTGTGCGTGGGCGTGGCCGTCGCCTCCGGTGTTCCGGCCGAACTCGGCCTGGTCACCGGCATCGTGGGCGGTCTGGTCACCGGGTTCCTGCCGGGCAGCAGCCTCCAGGTCTCCGGCCCGGCCGCCGGGCTGACCGTGCTGGTCTTCGGCGCGGTCGACCAGTACGGCCTGCCGGCGCTCGGCGTGATCGTGCTCGCCACCGGGATCGTCCAGCTCGCGATGGGCGCTCTGAAGCTGGGGCGCTGGTTCCGGGCGATCTCCCTGTCGGTCGTCGAGGGCATGCTGGCCGGCATCGGCCTGGTGCTCATCGCGGGCCAGCTCTACTCGGCCGCCGGTCTCCAGGCGCCCGCCTCCGGCATCGACAAGCTCACCGGGCTGCCGGGGGCCGCCGCCGACGCGCTGGGCAGCACCGGAGCCCTGACCTCGCTCGCCCTGGGCGCGGGCACCGTCGCGGTGATGGTGCTGTGGAAGCGGCTGCCGAAGCGGGCACGGACCGTGCCGGGGGCGCTGGCCGCGGTCGCTCTGGCCACCGCCGTCACGGCGGCGTTCGGACTGTCGGTCGCGACCGTCGAGGTGAGCGGCCTGCTGGACGTGATCCAGCCGACCGGCGCCGACGCCTTCGGCGAGCTGGCGAACGTGGGCCTGCTCGGCACGATCGTCGCGTTCACGCTGATCGCCTCGGCGGAGAGCCTGTTCAGCGCCGCGGCGGTGGACCGGCTGCACGACGGGCCGCGCACCGAGTACGACAAGGAGCTGATGGCGCAGGGCGCGGGCAACACCGTGTGCGGCGTCCTCGGCGCGCTGCCGATGACCGCGGTCATCGTGCGCAGCTCCGCCAACGTCGCCGCGGGCGCCCGCACCAAGGCGTCCCGGGTGCTGCACGGTGTGTGGCTGCTGCTGTTCGCGGCGCTGCTGCCGTCCGTGCTGGGCCTGATCCCGCTGCCCGCGCTGGCGGGCATCCTGGTGCACGCGGGCTGGAAGCTGATTCCGTTCCGCAGCATCCTGCCGCTGTGGCGCGACCACCGGGGCGAGGCGCTGATCCTGGTGGTCACGGCCGTCTCGATCGTCGCGGTCAACATGTTCGAGGGCGTGCTGATCGGTCTGGCCCTGTCCGTGGTCAAGACCGCCTGGGAGGCCTCGCACCTCAAGCTGGAGATCGTCGACAAGGGTGCGGGCCCCGTCCAGGCCCATCTCACCGGCAACGCCACCTTCCTGCGGCTGCCGAAGATCCTGGAGGGCCTGGAGGCGCTGCCGCAGGACCGCCCGGTCGAGCTGGACCTGTCCGGGCTGCACCACCTGGACCACGCCTGCCGCACGGCCCTGGAGAACTGGGCCGAACGGCACAGCGCCGCCGGCACGGATCCGGTGAAGGTCACGGAGCCGGAGAGGGCGGGGGTGTAGCGGGGAGTCCGCCGCCGGGGCCGGGGCATGGCACCCGGCCCGGCGGCGGGCCTATCGTGACAGTAAGGGTGAAAACCGTCCTCCGAGCGAGGAGGTCGTCATGGTCCAGGAGCTTCTGACCGCGGCCGCCGCCGTCGGCAGCGCGGGCGTCCTGTACGTCGCCTCGGCAGCACGGGTCGTCAAGCAGTACGAACGCGGGGTGGTCTTCCGGCTCGGACGGCTCGCGGGGCAGGTGCGCGGTCCCGGGTTCACCATGATCGTGCCGTTCGTGGACCGGCTGCACAAGGTGAACATGCAGATCATCACGCTGCCCGTGCCCGCCCAGGAGGGCATCACCCGTGACAACGTCACCGTGCGGGTGGACGCGGTCGTGTACTTCAAGGTGGTCGATGCGGCCAACGCGCTGGTCCGGGTCGAGGACTACCGGTTCGCCGTCTCGCAGATGGCCCAGACCTCGCTGCGCTCCATCATCGGCAAGAGCGACCTGGACGATCTGCTGTCCGACCGGGAGAAGCTGAACCAGGGGCTGGAGCTGATGATCGACAGTCCCGCGGTCGGCTGGGGCGTGCAGATCGACCGGGTCGAGATCAAGGACGTGTCCCTGCCGGACACCATGAAGCGCTCGATGGCCCGCCAGGCCGAGGCGGACCGGGAGCGACGCGCCCGGGTGATCAACGCGGACGCCGAGTTGCAGGCCTCGAAGGTGCTCGCGGAGGCGGCCCGGGAGATGTCCGAGACGCCCGCGGCGCTGCAACTGCGGTTGCTCCAGACGGTCGTGGCGGTGGCCGCCGAGAAGAACTCCACCCTGGTGCTGCCCTTCCCCGTGGAGCTGCTGCGGTTCCTGGAGAAGGCGCAGGAGCACCCGGTCGAGCACCGGGTCGAGCGGTGACACGAGCCACGCGCGTGGTTCCCGGGACTCCTGGCAGGTGATAGACACAGCGGGGTCACAGTCCTGTCCGCCAGCAGGAAGGTTTCCCCATGTCCACGTCCCGCAACGCGGCGACCCGCCGCCAGGTGCTCGCGCGTACCGGAGCCCTGGGCGCAGGCATCGCCTTCACCGGCGCCCTCTCCGAGCTTTTCGCCGGCACCGCCGCCGCCCAGCCCCTCGGCCACACCGGCTACGGCCCCCTGGTCCCCGACCCCGACGGACTGCTGGACCTGCCCAAGGGCTTCCGCTACCGGGTGCTGTCCCGCGAGGGCGACCGGCTGCGCTCCGGGGAGGGCCCGGTGCCCTCCAACCACGACGGCATGTCCGCCTTCCCGGGGCGCTCCTCCGGCAGACACGGCCGCACCACCCACCTCGTCCGCAACCACGAGAACCGCGAGGACGGCCGCGTCCCCGTCCCGACGGTCGAGGGCCTCACCTACGACCCGCAGGGCAAGGGCGGCTGTACGGCGCTGACGCTGGACTCGCGCAACCACGTCCTGTCCGAGCGGGTCGCGATCGCCGGTACGGCCGTCAACTGCGCGGGCGGTCCCACCCCCTGGCACACCTGGCTGACCTGCGAGGAGACCGAGGACAGGGCCGGGACCAACGGCTACACCAAGGACCACGGCTTCATCTTCGAGGTCGACCCGGTCGACCCGCACCGCACCGGGGCGGTGCCGCTGACCGCGATGGGCCGCTTCCAGCACGAGGCGATCGCCGTGGACCCGCGGCGCGGTGTCGTGTACGAGACGGAGGACGCCTTCGAGCGGCCGTTCGGCCTGTTCTACCGGTTCCTGCCCGAGAAGCCGCTGGGCGGCCGGGGCTCGCTGCGGGCGGGCGGCAGGCTCCAGGCGATGCGCGTGCCCGGCGTGCCCGACCTGTCCTCGATCCAGGAGACGGGCGCGACCTTCGACCGCGTCGAATGGGTGGACGTGCCCGACCCGCTGGCGGACGGGACGCCCATCCGCTTCCAGGACTTCGGCCGGGGCGGCATCACCCACGCCCAGAAGCTGGAGGGCTGCTACTGGGGCGGGCGGAGCGTGTACTTCGTGTCGTCCTTCGCCCACAGCGAAGAGGGCTCGGCGGCCGACCACTACGGCCAGATCTGGCGCTACGACCCCGAGCGGCGCCGCCTCACCCTGGTGATCGTCTTCGGCCCGGACACCGACGTCCAGCTGCCGGGCGAGTCCCCCGACAACATCTGCCTGGCTCCCAGCGGCGGGCTGATGGTCTGCGAGGACGGCAACGGCGCCCAGCACGTCTTCGGCGTGACCCGGCGCGGCGAGGTGTACGCGATGGCCCGCGGCGCCCAGAACATCGGTACGGAGGAGGAGCCGGAGTGGGGTGAGTTCGCCGGCGTCACCTTCTCCCCCGACGGCGACACGATGTACGTCAACTGCTACACGCCGGGCACCACCTTCGCGGTGACCGGGCCCTGGCGCAGGTAGCGGCCCGGGGACACAGGCGGGGCGCGCCGTGCGGTCACTGAAGCCGCAGCCATGGGGTACCCGGGCCGCATGACTCAGAACGTGCAGGTCAGCGACTCGTACTGGCTTCAGACGGCACCGGGCGGCGCGCCCCGTCCCGCGCTCGCGGAGGATCTCGACGTCGACGTCGCCGTGATCGGCGCCGGTGTCGCCGGGCTCAGCGCGGCCTGGGAGCTGACCCGGGCCGGGCGGAGCGTGGCGGTGCTGGAGGCCGGGCGGGTCGCCGCCGGGGTCACCGGGTACACCAGCGCCAAGCTGACCGTCCTGCACACCCTGGTCTACGACAGGCTGCGCCGCACCCGCGGCCCCGAGGGCGCCCGGCTGTACGCCCGCTCGCAGTCCGAGGCGATCGAGCACGCCGCCGGGATCGTCGCCGAGCTGGGCATCGACTGCGACTGGGAGACCCGGGACGCCTACACGTACGTCCGCGACCCGGGCCGCGTGGATGAGCTGCGCGCCGAGGCGGCCGCGGCCGAGGAGGCGGGGCTGCCCGCGTCGTTCGTGACGGAGACCGGGCTGCCGTTCCCGGTGGCGGGCGCCGTGAAGGTGACCGGACAGGCCCAGTTCCACCCCGTCAAGTACCTGCTGGCCCTCGCCGCGGACCTGGAGGCGCGCGGCGGGCGGATCTTCGAGGGCACCACCGTCCAGGGTCTGGACGAGGGCGAGCCGTGCCGGGTGCGGACGGAGGCGGGGGCGACGGTCACTGCCCGGGACGTCGTGGTGGCCACCCACTACCCGATCTTCGACCGGGCCCTGCTCTTCGCCCGCCTCTCCCCGCGCCGCGAACTGGTCGTCGCCGGGACCGTCGAGGCGGACCGCGACGTCGACGGCATGTACATCACGCCGGAGGAGAACACCCGCTCGGTGCGCACGGCCCCCCTGGCCGACGCGGGCCGCCGCCTGCTCGTCGTCACCGGCGAGCACTTCACCCCCGGCACGGGCGACACCCGCGAGCGCTTCGAGACCCTCGCCGCCTGGGCGGACGAGCACTTCCCAGGCGTCGAGCGCACCCACGCCTGGGCCACCCAGGACATCGACCCCACCGACACCGTGCCGATGGTGGGCCCGCTGCACCCGGGCGCGCACCACACGTACGTCGCCACCGGCTTCGGCGGCTGGGGGCTGAGCGGCGGCATGATGGCGGGCCGGCTGCTCACCGCGCAGATCACCGGCGAGGAGTGCGCGTGGAGCGGGCTGTACGACCCGCGCCGGCTGCGCACGGCGGTGCGGGAGGCGCCCGCGCTGCTCAAGACGCAGGCCGAGGTGGCCCGGCACTTCGTCGGCGACCGGCTGCGGCCCACCCCGCCGGTGGAGGCGCTGCCGCCGGGCGAGGGCGCGGTGGTCCGGGCGGGCGGCGACCGGCTCGCGGTCTACCGGGACGAGGAGGGCGCCCTGCACGCCGTCTCGCCGCGCTGCACCCACCTGGGCTGCCTGGTCGACTTCAACGCGGCCGAACGCGCCTGGGAGTGCCCCTGCCACGGCTCCCGCTTCGGCACGGACGGCAGGGTGCTGGAGGGCCCGGCGACCAAGCCGCTGGAGCGGCGGGAGATCTGACGCCCGGGGCCTGAGCCGGGCGGGTGACCGGGGCGGCACGTCACCACTCACGGTCATACGAAACGACCATCCCACTCCTACGTTCGTACGGTGATCACTCTCGTACGACGTGCCACCGCGCTCTGTGTCCTGGGCGCCGCCCTCGCCGCCTGCGGAACCACCGGGGCCGAGCAGGCCCCCCGTCCGGCGCCCTCGGCCCCCGACCCGTCCCCCTCCCCCTCCTCGTCCGCCCGGACGCCCACCCTCGCCCCCGGCCCCGCGGGCCTGACGCCCGTCTTCGAACACGGCCCGCGCACCGGCGGCACCAAGGACGGCAAGCCGGTCGCCCTCACCTTCGACGCCGACATGACCGCCGACCAGGGGCCGCGGGCGGCGTCCGGCGAGCGGTTCGACAACCCGGGCCTGATCACGGCGCTGCGGGAGCTGAAGGTGCCGGCCACGGTGTTCATGACCGGCCGCTGGGCGGAGGAGTACCCCGACGAGGCCCGCTCCATCGGCCGGGACCCGCGGTTCGAGATCGCCAACCACTCCTACAGCCACTACGCGTACACCGACGACTGCTACGGCCTGCCCACCGTGCCCAAGGAGCGCATGCGCCCGGACCTGGAGCGGGCGTACACGGCGTTCGAGAAGGCCGGGGTGCCGAACCCGATGCCGTACTTCCGCTTCCCCGGCGGCTGCTACGACAAGGCGGCCCTCGAGGAGTTGTCGGCCACCGGGGTCACCGCCGTGCAGTGGGACGTGGTGAGCGGGGACGCCTTCGCGACGGACGCCGACGCGGTGACCCGGCAGGTGCTCGACGGGGTGCGGCCGGGTTCGGTCGTCGTCATGCACTGCACGCGCAGCGCCGCCCCGGTGACCGAGGAGGTGGTGCGGTCGGTGGTGCCGGAGCTGCGCCGCCGGGGGTACCGCTTCGTGAAGGTCTCGGAGCTGGTCGGCGCCGCGAACGGGCACGCCTGACGCCCTAGGCTGGAGACATGGACAGCGACCACGACCACGACCGCGAACCGGAGCCGGAGCCGGACGGCGCCGGCTGCGAGCCCGGCGGCTACTGCCTGATCGACGCGCCCCGGCCGCCGAAGGCCGACGGTCCGCCGTTCGCGGAGTGCGTGCAGTGCCGGGAGCCGACGGAGTACCCGGAATCGTACAAGGGCATCACGCTCTGCCCGGTCTGCGAGTGGCAGGAGGCCCAGCGCACCGCCTGCTCAGGCTGACGGTCCGCGCGAGCCGAGCGCACAGGCCACGGCGATCGCGCCCGCGGCGATGACCGCCGCCCCGGCCAGCGGCAGCAGCGGCAGCGGGACCGCGCCCGACCTGGACCCGGTGACCAGGCCGCTGACCGCCGCCCGCGCCGGGGACCCCGACGCCACGAGCGCCAGCAGGGCCGCCAGCAGCAGGGCGGGGACCGCGCGGCCGGGCGAGCGCAGCACCGGCCAGGCGGTGAGCGCGCCGACGGCGGTGCCGAGCAGGGCGCACACCAGCGCGGCGAGCAGCCCCGCACCGGCCGCCGGAAGCGGGGACACGCGCGTTCCGTGACCGGTGCTGACGGGGTCGCTGATCAGCGTCACGACGACGGTCGCGACGGCGCCCAGGACGACGGCGGCGGCCAGCCCCACCAGTACGGCGGCGAGGTGGGACCGCGCGGGACCCCGTGCCGCCGACACGCACTCCCGCGCGGCGGGCGGCTCGCCCGTGACGCAGATCCGCACCAGCCAGGCCGCGACCGGCAGCAGCACGGCCGCCGCCCAGCCCAGCGAGTCGAGCACCGGCTGCCCGCCCTGCACGCCGATGCCGAGCGCGGCGGCGTACAGGACGACGGGCGGCAGCCAGCGCTGAGAGCGCAGCAGGAGCGCGGTCTGGTAGCGCAGCAGGGCGGTCATCGGCGCTCCTCGGGGGCGTGCACGCTCACCACGTGCCAGGGCGGCCGGGCGGTCAGGAGCGTGCGCAGCAGGACGTCGGAGTGCGAGGCGGGAACGGTGAGCGTGTGGGATCCGGGGCCGGTCTCCTCGGCCGAGGCGGCCGTGCGGTGCACGTCGGCGGGGAGGACGGCACCGGCCGGCCCCTGCACCCGCACGACGACCCGCGGCCCCGCGGACACCGGGGCCGGTCCGGTACGGCGGTGCAGGCTGCCGTCGCGCACGGCGTACACGGCGTCGGGCACGCCTGCCAGGCGGCGCGGATCGTGATCGACGAAGACCACGGCGCCGCCGACCGCGGTCCGTTCGGCGACCGCCCGCTCCAACTCGCCCCGCGCGTCCGCGTCCAGCCCGGTCCAGGCCTCGTCGAGCACGAGCAGCTCCGGCTCGGCGAGCAGGGCCTGCGCCACCGCCACCTTCTGACTGCTGCCCTTGGACAGCCGGGAGAGCCGCGTGTCGGCGTACCCGGCGGCCCCCAGCCGCTCCAGCCAGTGCCCGGCGGCACGGGCCGCCGCCCGGCGGGACAGGCCGTGGACGGTACCGAGGTGGGTGAGGTACTGGGCGGCGGTGAAGGGCAGGGCGGGCGGGAAGCGTTCGGGGACGTAGGCGGTGCGCGGGCGGCCGGTGACCCGGCCCTCGGTGGGGGCGTCGATCCCGGCGAGCAGGCGCAGCAGGGTCGACTTGCCGGTGCCGTTGGCGCCCTCGACGCGGACGAGGGCGCCGGGCGGCACGCCCAGCTCGACCCCGCGCAGCACCCACGGACCGCGCAGACCGTAGCGGCGGCCCACACCGTCCAGCCGTAGCTCGCGTCGCATGGGGCCATACTCTCCCAGGCCCGCGGGTTGGCAGACTGTAGGGCGTGAGCAACGACCCGACGACACCCGTCCCCGCGCCCGTTCCCGCCCCCGACAGCCCCTTCCGACCCGAGCCCGGCGACCGCGACCTCGCACCGCAGTTCGTGCTGCCGCTCGTGGTGCGCATCGAGCGGGCGGCACCGCCGTCCCGCACCGACGCGCTGGAGACCGCGGCCCGGGCGGTGCTGGTGATGCTCGGCGACGAGCGATCCACCGGTGACGGCGCGTGGGCGCGGGCGGTGCGGGACTGGCAGGACGCCCGCATCCGCAAGGTCGTGCGGCGGGCCCGCGGCGCGGAGTGGCGGCGGGCCGAGGCGCTGCCGGGCATCACGGTCACCGGCAAGAACGCCGAGGTACGCGTCTTCCCGCCGGTCCCGTTGGACGGCTGGCCCAAGGACCTGGCCCGCCTCCAGGTCTCCGGCACCGACCTCGACGACCCCGAGCCGCCGGTCGACGCCGACCCCACCGCGCCGGTGCTCTGGCTCAACCCCGACCTGGACATGTCGGCGGGCAAGGCGATGGCCCAGGCGGGCCACGGTGCGCAGCTCGCCTGGTGGGAGCTGTCCGACGCCGAGCGGACGGCCTGGCGCGACGCGGGCTTCCCGCTGTCGGTGCGCACCGCGGACCCGGCCCGCTGGACCGGCCTCACCACCGGCGGCCTGCCGGTGGTGCGGGACGCCGGGTTCACGGAGATCGCGCCGGGTTCGTGCACCGTGGTGGCGGACCATCCGGCGCTGCGGCGGGCGCGCCCGTAGGCGCGGAGGCGAACCGGCCGGGGCCCGCGGCGGCCCGCGGACCTCGAACCTCAAATGTTCCTCTGAAGGCGCCCTCCGCGGGGTTCGGGCCCCCTCGCGCGGGCGATACCCCGGTCATGACGACGCGGAGGGAGGGATCGGCCATGCGACGACTGGGCACCGGCATCGGATGGCGGCCGGAGATCGCGGACGCCGTCGAGGAGATGCCCGGCATCGAGTGGGTCGAGGCCGTGTCCGAGAACCTGTGTCCCGGGCATCTGCCCGACTCGCTGCTGCGGCTGCGCGAGCGCGGCGTGACCGTCGTACCGCACGGGGTCTCGCTGGGGCTCGGCGGCGCGGACCGACCGGACGCGGGACGGCTGGCGGCGCTGGCCGAGCGGGCCGAGGTGCTCGGGTCGCCGCTGGTCACCGAGCACATCGCGTTCGTGCGCGCGGGCGGGGCGCTGACCGCGTCGCCGTCGCTGGAGGCGGGGCACCTGCTGCCCGTGCCGCGCACGCGCGACGCCCTCGACGTGCTGTGCGAGAACGTGCGCGTCGCGCAGGCCGCGCTGCCCGTGCCGCTCGCCGTGGAGAACATCGCCGCGCTCGTCTCGTGGCCGGACGAGGAGCTGACGGAGGGGCAGTTCCTGTACGAGCTGGCCGACCGGACCGGCGTGCGGCTGCTGATCGACGTGGCGAACCTGCACACCAACCACGTCAACCGGGGTGAGGACCCGGCCGAGGCGCTCGCCGGGCTGCCCCTGGAGGCCATCGCCTACGTCCATGTCGCGGGCGGCTTCGAGCGGGACGGCGTCTGGCACGACAGCCACGCCCACCCCGTCGCGCGGCCGGTGCTGGACATCCTGACCGACCTCGCCTCGCGCGTCGCGCCGCCGGGCGTGCTGCTGGAGCGCGACGAGAACTTCCCCTCCGGCGACGAGCTGCGGGGTGAGGTGGAGGCGATCCGCGTCGCCGTGGAGAAGGGGCGGGCGGCGGCCACCGGGACCGGAGCGGCCGCCCCCACCTCGCGCACCGGTACCGACGCGGGCTCCGGCGCCGACGACGCCGTACGGCAGCGGCTCGGGCTGGCGCAGGCCGCGCTGCTGTCCGCGCTGGTCGCGGGGACGCCGGTGCCCGAGGGGTTCGACCGGGTGCGGCTGGGGGTGCAGGCGCGGGCGCTGGCCGGCAAGCGGGCCGACGTGGTCGGCAAGGTCGCGCCCGAGCTGCCGGTGATCCTGGGCGCGCGGTACCGGCCTGCCTTCCTCGCCTACGCGCAGGACCGTCCGATGACCGGCGGCTACCGGCGGGACGCCCTCGACTTCGTCGCACACCTGCTGCGGACGGCGCCCGGGGACGAGGGCCCGGGTGTGCGGCGGGAGTTGCGGGAGTGGTGGCTGGAGCGGTCGGGACCGGTGCCGCGGTCGGCGCGCCCCGGGGCCCGGCTGGCCCGTGCGACCAGGCGTGTTCTGCTGCGCCGCTGAACCGGGGGCGTCGGGGGACATCGCCGAGCGGAACGTCACATACCCACAACACTGCGTCCCGGAATGTGAAAAGGGCATGGCGCCGGCGAAAGCCTTTGGCATAGAAGTACGGCATGTTCTGGGTCCTTTTCCTCCTGTCGGCCTGGGCCGTCGCCGGCCTCGCGTGCCTGCGGCTGTGCCTGGCCGCCGTACGCGCGGCGGCCGTGGAACCGGGCGCCGTCGTCCGTGAGCACACGCTGACGCTGTACGAGGCGGCGTTCCTGTCCGGCGGCCCGCGGCGGGTGGCCGACCTGACGCTGGTCTCGATGGCGCGCCAGCGCCGGCTGCTGCTCGCGCACACCGGATGGGCGACCGTCGTGGACCCGCGCGGGCGGGACGACATGGAGCGGTCGGTGATAGGGGCGATAGGCCCGGGCGGACAGTCCCGGATAGCGCCGGTCCGGGCCGCCGCGGCCGCCGCCGACGCGGTACGGAGCCTGGCCGACCGGCTGGTCGGCGCGGGCCTCGCCGTGCCCGACGGCGGTGCCCGGGGGATCGCGGCCGGGGTGCGCCGGGTGCGGGTCGCCGCGGTGACGGTGTGCGCGCTCGGCCTGGTCGCCCTGGCGCTGCCGCTGCCCGCCACCGAACCGCGCCTCCTGATCGCCCTCTGGTTCGCGCTGCCGCTCGCCCTCACCCTGGGCTGCCTGGCCATCACGCGGATGGAGATCCACCCGTCCTCGCGCTGGGCCTCCCCCGCCGGGCAACGGCTGGTCGGCGCCCTCGTGCAGCGGGCCGACGGCACGGCGGACGACCGGACCTTCCTCACCTCGGTCGCCGTGCGCGGCGTGCACGCGATCGGCGAACCGGACCTGCGTGCCGCCTTCGCCCACCGCGAGAAGTACGCCGAGGACCACTGGGAGCGCCGGGCCTGACGCTCGGGGGGCGTACGGAGGCACTCGGCGCCGACACCCGCGGGCGGTGCTTGCCCCGTCCGGCCGCCGCACCAAACATCCCTTGTGTCACACCGTGCACCGAAGGGATACGCGATGCGAGCTGCCGCCCTCTACTCGGCCGCCGGGTCCTTGCTGCTGGCCACCCTCACCGCCGCCCCCGTCCGGGCGGCGCCGCCGGCCGGACCCGGACCGGCCGAGGCGCTCGGCACCGCCGTGGCGGCCCGGCGCGCGGCGGCGGCCGGGGTGGACTTCGGCAGGTGCCCGCAGGCGGAGGAGCTGCCGGACGGCATCCGCTGCGGCACCGTGACCGTGCCGCTGGACTACGCCCACCCGGACGGCAAGCAGGTCCGGCTCACCGTCAGCCGGGTGCGGGCCACCCACCGGGACCCGGACGGCGGCGGGCGCGAGGTCCCCGGCCAGGGCGCCCTCCTCTACAACCCGGGCGGCCCCGGCGCCTCCGGGCTGTACTTCCCGCTGGTGGGCATGGTGCCCGAGTGGAAGCGCATCGCCGCCGCCTACGACCTCGTCGGGTACGCCCCGCGCGGGGTCGCGCCCTCCGCGCCGCTGTCCTGCCAGGACCCCGGGGACTTCTTCAAGGGGCCGCGGCCGGCGCCGACGCGGCCCTCGGACGCGTACAAGGAGGAGCGCGCCGCGGAGGCCGAGGCGTACGCGCGCGACTGCGCGAAACGGGGCGGGGAGGCGCTGCGGCACTACCACTCGCTCAACAACGCCCGGGACCTGGAGGTCGTCCGCGCCGCGCTGGGCGAGCGGCGGCTCACGTTCATGGGCGCGTCCTACGGCACCTATCTCGGCGCGCTGTACGCCGAGCTGTTCCCCTCGCACGTGCGGCGGATGGTGTTCGACGCGGTGGTGAATCCGGACCCCGAGCAGGTCTGGTACCGCAACAACCTCGACCAGTCGGAGGCCTTCGAGGACCGCTGGGACGACTTCAAGGAGTGGGTCGCCGAGCACGACGCCGTGTACGGGCTCGGGGACACGGCGAGGCGGGTGCAGGACAGCTACGAGGAGGCGAGCGAGCGGCTGGCGGCGGAGCCGGCGGGCGGCACGGTGGGGCCCGCGCAGCTCCAGGGGGCGTTCCTGACGGCCGGGTACTACGACGACTACTGGCCGCACCGCGCCGAGGCGCTGTCGGCGTACCTGAAGGGCGATCCGCAGCCGCTGGTCGACCAGGCGGGCACCCGGACCGCGGAGGGCGCGGTGCGGTCGGAGAACTCCAACGCCGTGTACACGGCCGTCGAGTGCAACGACGCGCCCTGGCCGGCCGACTTCGAGGTCTGGGACCGGGACAACACCCGGCTGGCCCGCCGGGCGCCGTTCGAGACCTGGGACAACGTGTGGACCAACCTGCCGTGCGCCTACTGGCAGGGGCCCCGGCAGCGACCGCTCGACGTGCGCACCGCGCCGGGCGAGCTGCCGCCGACGCTGGTCCTGGCCGCGGAACGGGACGCGGCGACACCGTACGAGGGTGCGCTGGAACTGCGGCGGCGGCTGGCGGGCTCGGTGCTGGTGACCGAGCGGGACGCCGGGACGCACGGCATCGCGGGCGGGCCGAACGACTGCGTCAACGGCCACCTGGAGGCGTATCTGCTGGACGGCCGCCTCCCGGCGCGGGACACGTCGTGCGCCCCGCGCCCGGAACCGGAGCCACGGCAGACCGCGGCACCGAAGGCCTGACTAGGCGAGCCCGGCGACCAGCTCGCCGATGTCCTTGCGGCGCCCGGTGTAGAACGGGATCTCCTCGCGGACGTGGCGACGCGCCTCGGAGCCGCGCAGGTGGCGCATGAGGTCGACGATGCGGTGCAGCTCGTCGGCCTCGAAGGCGAGGATCCACTCGTAGTCGCCCAGCGAGAAGGAGGCGACCGTGTTGGCGCGCACGTCCGGGTAGCCGCGGGCCATCTTGCCGTGGTCGGCGAGCATGCGGCGGCGGTCCTCGTCGGGCAGCAGGTACCAGTCGTACGAGCGCACGAACGGGTAGACGCTGATGTAGTTCCGCGGCGTCTCGTCGGCCAGGAAGGCCGGGATGTGCGAGCGGTTGAACTCGGCGGGGCGGTGCAGCGCCA
Organism: Streptomyces violaceoruber; assembly: GCF_033406955.1. Taxonomy (NCBI): domain Bacteria; kingdom Bacillati; phylum Actinomycetota; class Actinomycetes; order Kitasatosporales; family Streptomycetaceae; genus Streptomyces; species Streptomyces violaceoruber. The sequence goes on from NZ_CP137734.1 coordinate 1,852,825, forward strand.
TGTTCGACCAGACCGGCTCCAGCGCCCGCCCGAGCTTCGTGCGGCGGAAGAGGTTGTACGCCTCCTGGAGCTGGTCGGCGGTCTCGGCGTGCCACCAGATCATCAGGTCGGCGTCCGCGCGCAGCCCGGACAGGTCGTAGGTGCCGCGGATCGTCACGTCCTTCGCGGCGAGCTGGTCGAACAGCTCCTGGACCTCGTCGGCGTACCCGGCGCGGTCCTCGGGGAGGGTGTCCTTGAGCTTGAAGACGGACCAGAGGGTGTAGCGGATGACCTCGTTGAGGTCCTTGGCCAGCTTGCCCTTGTTCGGGATGCGCTCGGCCGCGGGGGTGGAGGCGTCGTCACTCATGGCCCTATTCTCCCGCTCCGCCGTGCAGGCTCTGCACCGGGTGGGCCGTGAGCTCCTCCACACCGCCGAGGTCGCCCCGGATCTGGTCGGCGGCCGCGTACGCGCTCGCGATGCTGGCCGGGATGCCGACGCCGTCGTACGCCGCGCCGCACACCGCGAGGCCGGGGAGCTTCGCGACGTGCTCGCGGACGCGGGCCACGCGCGCGTGGTGGCCGACGGGGTACTGCGGCAGGCCGTCCTGCCAACGGGTGACGCGGGTGGCGACGGGCGCGGCGGTCAGGCCGGTGGCCTCGGCCAGGTCGTGCCGGGAGACGGCGACGAGTCCCGCGTCGTCGCGGCCGAGGATCTCCGTGTCGCCGTACCGGCCCACCGAGGTGCGCAGGACGACCAGGTCCGGGTCCTCGTCGGCGATCCAGCCCCACTTGCGGGAGGCGAAGGTGGACGCCTTGATGGTGTGCCCGTCGACCGGCGGTACGAGGAAGCCGCTGCCCTCGGGGAGCGCGGCGGCCTCCGAGCGGCGGTAGGCGAGGGTGACCAGGGCCATCGAGGCGTACTCCACCGCGGACAGCTCGGCCGCGGCGGCGGGCGCCTCGGCGCGCAGCAGCTCGGCGGCGGGCCCGGCCGGGACGGCGACGACGACCGCGCCGGCGTGCAGCACCCGGTCGCCGGCGACGATCCGCCAGCCGTCGGACGCGGTGCGGCGCAGCTCGGTGACGGGCGCCTGGGTGACGATCTCGCCGCCGCGCGCGCGGACCGAGTCGGCGACGGCGGGCGGGAGGGTGCCGATGCCGCCCTCGATGCCCATGAAGACCGGGCCGCTCGGCGGTGAGGTGGCCGTGCGGCCCTGGAGGGCGCGGACCGCCTCGGTGAGCGAGGTGTGGGTGCGGGCGGCCTCGAAGAGCTGCGGCACGGCCGAGCGGAGCGAGATGCGGTAGGCGTCGCCCGCGTAGACGCCGCCCAGGAGCGGCTCGACGAGGCGGTCGACGACCTCGCGGCCGAGGCGCGCGGCGACGTACTCCCCCACGGCCACGTCGTCGCCGACCTCGGTGCGGGGCAGCTCGGCGTCGCGCTCGATGCGGGCGAGGCCCTCCTCGGAGAGCACGCCGGACAGGGCGGCGGCGGTGCCGGGGACGCCCATGACGTGGCCCTTGGGCATGGGGCGCAGGGCGCCGCGGGTCCACAGGGAGGCGGTCGCGGTGGACGGCGGCTGGAGGCGGTCGGCGAGTCCGGCCGCGCGGGCCAGGCCGACGGCCTCGGGGCGGCGGGCCAGCATCGACTCGGCACCGAGGTCGACGCGTACGCCGGCGATCTCGCCGGGCAGCAGCTTGCCGCCGACCCGGCCGGACGCCTCCAGGACGGTCACCCGGGCGCCGGCCTCCAGGAGGCGGTGGGCGGCGGCCAGTCCGGCGATGCCGGCTCCGACGACGACTACGTGTCCGGGTTCCTGTTCCGGTGGGAACTCGCCCGCCGGGGTCTCACTTGCGCTCATGGCCCCAGCGTCTCAGACGCCACCGACACCGCCCCGGGGCCGGACGGCCCCGGCCCCGACCCGCAGGTCCCGCGCGACCCGTACGCGTACGGCCCGTACGCGTACGACCCGTGCACCCGCGCGTCCGCCCGGCGCCCGTCCGGCGCCCCGTCCGCCGCCCCGTCCGGCCGCGAGTCCGGACCGTGATCTCTTCGGAACCGTTCCGCGCCGTCGTGCGCGCCCCTCCGCGCGTCGTAGAGACATCAGTTGCCACCAACCTGGGGGGATCCATGATGCAGGCACGACGGCAGGCGACAGGAAGAACCGCGGCCCCGAGGTCCGTGCCACCCGCCCGCGCCCTGGCCGGCCTGTTGCTGGTCACGGCGCTCGCCCTCACCGGATGCAGTGCCTCGGACGCCGGCTCCGACGCGGGCGGCAACGCCAAGGCCGCCGCGCCGCAGCAGGGCTCGCAGGCGGCGGGCTCGCAGGCCGACGGCACGACGGGCGCGGCGGGTGAGGGCGGATCCGACGGCGCCGGTGCGAGCGCGCCGCCGAAGCTCGCTCCGGCCCACATCATCCGCACCGTCTCCCTGAGCGTTCAGGTCAAGGACACGCCCAGGGCGCTCGACGCGGCCCGCACCGCGACCGAGAACGCCGGCGGCTACGTCGGCGACGAGTCCACCACCCGTGACGCGGAGGGCCACGAGCGGACCGAGGTGACGCTGCGCGTGCCCGTGGAGCGCTACGAGGACGTGCTCGACGATCTGGAGGGCGCCGGGAAGCTGCTGCGGCGCGACGCGAAGGCGGAGGACGTCACCGACCAGGTGGTGGACGTGGACAGCCGCGTCAAGTCGCAGCGGGCGAGTGTGGCCCGGGTCCGCGAGCTGATGGACCGGGCGACGCGGCTGAGCGACGTGGTGAGCCTGGAGGGCGAGCTGAGCACCCGTCAGGCGGAGCTGGAGGCGCTGCTCGCCCGGCAGGCGGCCCTGAAGGACCGCACGAGCCTGGCCACCATCACCCTCTCCCTGTCGGAGACGCCGGTGAAGCACGAGGAGAAGAAGGAGGACGAGGACCCGGGGTTCACGGACGCGCTGGCCGGCGGCTGGGACGCCTTCGTGGCGATGCTGCGCTGGGTGGCGGTGGTGCTCGGCGCGGTGGCGCCGTTCGCCGCGATGGCCGCGCTGCTCGCGCTGCTGTGGCTGCGGGTCGCACGCCCCCGGCTGCCGCGCCGTCCGAAGGGGCCGCGCGGTGCGGAGCCCGGGGCGCGGGACTGAAAGATCCCGCCCGCGTAGCGTGTTCGCATGAACATGAGCGCTGGGGACGGGAAGAGCGAGCGGCTGGTCGTGATCGGCGGCGACGCCGCGGGCATGTCCGCGGCGTCGCAGGCGCGCCGGCTGAAGGGCCCGGACGAGCTGGAGATCGTGGCGTTCGAGCGCGGTCACTTCAGCTCGTTCTCGGCGTGCGGCATCCCGTACTGGGTCGGCGGCGACGTGACCGGTCGGGACGCGCTGATCGCGCGCACGCCCGAGGAGCACCGCGCCCGGGACATCGACCTCAGGATGCGCACCGAGGTCACGGAGATCGACGTGGCCGGCGGTCGGGTACGCGCGCGTGACGTCGATTCCGGGGCTCGGTCCTGGGTGTCGTACGACAAGCTCGTGATCGGGACCGGGGCGCGGCCGGTCCGGCCGGAGCTGCCGGGCATCGACGCGCCCGGCGTGCACGGGGTGCAGACGCTGGACGACGGGCAGGCGCTGCTCGACACGCTGACACGCACGCGCGGCCGTCGCGCGGTGGTCGTCGGCGCCGGGTACATCGGCGTGGAGATGGCCGAGGCGCTGATCAACCGCGGTTACGAGGTGACGGTCGTCAACCGCGGCCGGGAGCCGATGTCGACGCTGGACCCGGACATGGGCCGCATGGTGCACGGGGCGATGGAGGGTCTCGGCATCACCATGGTCAACGACGCCGAGGTCACCGGGGTGCTGACCGGGGACGACGGCCGGGTCCGGGCGGTGGCGACCGAGGACGCCGAGTTCCCGGCGGACGTGGTGGTGCTCGGCATCGGTGTGCGCCCCGAGACGGGGCTCGCCGCGGCGGCGGGGCTGCCGCTCGGCGCGCACGGCGGGCTGCTGACCGACCTCGCGATGCGGGTGCGCGGGCACGAGAACATCTGGGCGGGCGGCGACTGCGTGGAGGTGCTCGACCTGGTCTCCGGCCAGGAGCGGCACATTCCGCTGGGTACGCACGCCAACAAGCACGGGCAGGTCGTCGGCACCAACGTCGGCGGCGGCTACGCGACCTTCCCGGGCGTGGTCGGCACGGCGGTCAGCAAGGTCTGCGACCTGGAGATCGCGCGGACCGGCCTGAGGGAGAAGGACGCGCTGCGGGCGGGGCTGCGTTTCGTGACGTCGACCGTCGAGTCCACCAGCCGGGCGGGCTACTACCCGAACGCGTCCCCCATGACGGTGAAGATGCTGGCCGAGCGGCGCACCGGGCGGCTGCTCGGCGTGCAGATCGTCGGCCGTGAGGGCGCGGGCAAGCGGGTCGACATCGCCGCGGTGGCCCTCACGGCCGGGATGACGGTCGAGCAGATGACCGCCCTGGACCTCGGTTACGCGCCGCCCTTCTCACCGGTGTGGGACCCGGTGCTGGTGGCCGCCCGCAAGGCGGCGAGGGAGGTCGAGCAGCAGCGCTGAGGGGCGCCCGCCGGTCAGGCCGTGCCGTTGATCCGGTCGATGGCCTGCCGTGCCTGCTCGGCCGGGGGCCGCGCCGGCAGGGAGGACACGGACGCCGGGGCGCCCATCGGCGCCGGGGCGGTCGCCGGCACCGGGGTGCGTACCGCGGGCGGCTGTTCACCGGCCGGCTTGGCGTGGGACGCCCCGCGCGCGGAGCGCAGCCGGTGGCTCACCGCCTCGTCCAGCGTCACCGGCCGCTGCATCTGCGCCGCCAGCCGCCCCGCCTCCTGACCGAGGCGGGCGACGTCCTCCCAGGGGAGGCGGAGGACGAGGGCGACCTCGGCCTCGCCGTCGGGCAGGGCGTGCATCGCCGGAGCCGGTGTGACCCGTTCGTTCATCGCCTGTTCCTCACGTCGTCCCCGCGTCCCGCCTTCCCCGGGCCGCGGGCGGTTGAGAGGACATACGTACACACGGACGGGGGCGTTCAACGGGGCGGACCGGTTCACCGCCGGCCGGGCGGGCAGTACTGTCTCGTGGTCATCCCCGTCCATGACGTGAACCCGGCGCGCCGCACCCCGTGGGTGACGTACGCCCTGATCCTCGCGAACGTCCTGGTGTTCCTGTTCACCCCCGGCATGGCCGGATCCGCGTCGGGCGACGGCAGTCTCGCGCAGATGTGTGACCTCCAGGCCTTCCTGGACCACTGGGCGGCGGTGCCGCAGGAGCTGCTCCAGCACCGGATGCCCCGCCTGGTGCCCACCGGCGCCGTGGGGGTCGGCCCGCAGGGGCCCGGCTGCGTGGTCGCGCCGCCCGGCTACGACAAGTCGCCGGAGCTGAGCGTCCTGACGGCGATGTTCCTGCACGGCGGCTGGCTGCACCTGCTGGGCAACATGCTCTTCCTGTGGATCTTCGGCAACAACGTCGAGGACCGGATGGGCCACGTCCCCTTCCTGCTCTTCTACGGCGTCTGCGGCTACGCGGCGACCTACGGCTTCGCGCTTCTCGACGCCGACTCGGGTGCCCCGCTGATCGGTGCGTCGGGTGCGATCGCCGGGGTGCTCGGCGCCTATCTGGTGCTGTATCCGAGGGCTCGCGTCTGGGTGCTGGTGCCCTTCCTGGTCTTCCTGCCGCTGCGGCTGCCGGCCTGGCTGGTGCTGGGCTTCTGGTTCGGGCTCCAGGCGGTCTACTCCTCCGGCGGCGCCGTGTCCGACGCGGGCACGGTGGCGTACGTGGCGCACGTCGTCGGCTTCGTCGCCGGCATGCTGATCGCCTGGCCGCTGCGCCGGGGCACCCCGCGCCCGCCGCAGCCGCCCGGGCTGCTGTTCGGGCGGCGGGCGCGGCCGGGGTGGTGACCGGCGGGCCGGGTGTGCTCAGGCGGGGGTCGCCTCGCTCTGCGCGGCGGGGGCCGGTTCGGTCCAGCTGATCCGGGTGCTGCACAGGGCGACGGCGCCCGCCGAGGCGGCCACGGCGCCCATGCCCCACGCCAGGTTGCTCGCGCCGGCGATGAAGCCGATGAGCGGCGGGCCGGCCAGCAGCCCCGTGGTGCCCATGGCGGCAACCAGGGTCAGCGCGTCCGAGCCCTGCCGGGCGGCGGCGGCGTAGACGCAGGGGGTCACGGCCGCGATGCCCAGGCCCATGCAGGCGAAGCCCGCGAGCGCCGGGGCGACGCCGCCGCTGACCAGGGCGACGGCGAGACCGGCGGCGGCCACGGCGCTGCCCAGCAGGACGACCCGGCCGTCGCCCCAGCGGCCGCGCCAGCCGTCGGCGAAGAGGCGGGCGACGACCATCATCCCGGACACCACGGCGATGCCGAGCGGGGCGAGTTCCGCCGAGGCCTCGGCGATGTCCTTCAGGTAGAGGGCGGACCAGTCGTTCATGGCGCCCTCGGCGACCGTGCCGAAGACCATGGCGCAGCACATCCACAGGGTCAGGCGCGAGGGGACGGTCCAGCGGCGGCGGCCCGGCTTCGGGCCGGCGTCGGCCGGGGCGTCGGCCGCGGCCCCGTCGTCGGCCGTGGCGTCCTCGTCGAGCAGTCCGGTGCGCGCCGTCACGCCCAGTGCGGCGAGCAGGACGACGGCGACACCGAAGTGCGCCGCGACCGATCCGGTGGCGGCGGTCATGCCGGAGGCGAGCAGGGCCGCGAGCAGGGAGCCGGCGCTGAAGACGGCGTGCAGCCGCGCCATCGTGTTGCGTTCGTGCCGTGTCTCCAGGGCGGCGCCCTGCGCGTTCATGGCCACGTTCAGGCAGCCGACGAGGACGCCGTCGGCGCACATCACCAGCAGGGCCACCGGGTAGTTGGGCGCCGCCGCCAGGGCGAGCAGCAGCAGGGCCAGGCCCAGCTGGGACAGCAGGGCGAGGCGCCGCGAGCCCATCCGGCGCATCAGCCAGGCCACCGCCGGGAAGGACACCGCCGCGCCGACCCCCGCGGCCATCAGGAGCACCCCCACCTCGGCCGCGCTCAGGTCGAGGTCGGCCTTGATGGCGGGGATCCGCGCGGCCCACGTGGCGTACTGGAAGCCGAGGGACAGGAACAGCGCGGCGATCGCCAGTTGGCCGCGCCGGAAGGGGTCGTGGAGACGGGTCACGCGCAATCAGCTCACTTCGCGCAGGGTGGGGGCGGGCGGGGAGAGGGAGGGGCGGTCCCGGGTCCGCCGGGCGGCCGCCACCGGCTTGGACATGTAGACGGCGTCGCCGCCGTACTCGCCGGCCGGCACCACGCCCGGCTCGGCCACGAAGCCGCGCGCCGACCAGAACCGTTCGGTGCCGCCCACGGCGACCAGGGAGATCCGCTCGTCCCCGCGCGCCCGGGCGGTGGCGGTGAGGTGGTGCAGGAGGTGCCGGCCGAGCCCCCTGCGGCGCAGCCCGGGGGCGACGACGATGTCGTGGAGGTGGAGGTTCCCGGGCTCGGAAGCGTCCCGGTCCGCCTCCGTCCGCGTCAGGTCCGGGTAGCGGTGCGGCGGGTAGGGCAGCGCGAGCACGTAGCCCGCCGTACGGGCGCCGAGGTCCACCACGAAGCAGGTGTCCGGCGACGCCGCCGCCCGGGACTGGAGCGCGGCCCGGCCCTCCGACAGGCCGAGGCCGGTGTAGGCGTCCCGCTCCAGCGTCACGACCGCGTCCCAGTCCCCGTCGGCGAGGGGGCGTACGCGCACGGTCTCAGTCATCGGCGCCGGTCCTCTCCGGGCGGCCCGCGAAGGCGTACGGGAGCGGGGCGAAGCCGTTGAAGCCCCGGGTCGTGTAGCTGGTCGCGTAGGCGCCGCAGGACAGCACCCAGACCGGGTCGCCCGAGGCCAGTGCCGCGGGCACCGGGACCAGCCCCTCCTCGTGGGAGTAGGCGTCGTCGCTGTCGCAGGTGGGTCCGGCGACCACGGCCGGGACGCAGGGGCCGTCGGGGTGGCCCGGGAAGACCAGCCGGTACTGCAGGGCGTCCATCTCGTACAGGCCGTTGAACTTGCCGCAGCTCAGGTAGAGCCAGTGCTGCCGCTCGCCGTCGGCCGCCCGGCGCTCGGTGAGGCGGACGACGTGGGCGCGGATCGCGCCGTGGTCGGCGACGAGGTGCCGCCCGGGTTCGACGACGAAGTCCAGGTGGCCGCCGTGGATCCGGCGCAGCTCGTCCATGCCCTCCCGGATCACGGCGAAGATCTTGTCCAGCGGTGGGTCGAGGGGGGCGCCGTGCCGGTCGCGGTAGCCGAGCGCGGGCAGGCCGCCGCCGAGGTTGACGTGGTCGACGCGGATGCCGTGCCGGCCGAGTGCGCGCAGTACGTCGCCCAAATCGTCGACGGCGCCGTGCCAGGCCTCGCTCGTCATCTGCTGGGACCCGACGTGCACGGACAGGCCGGCCGGCACCAGACCGGCGTCCCGGGCCGCCACCAGCACCCGGACGGCGTCGCCGGGCGGGCAGCCGAACTTGTTGCTCAGCCCCCACAGCGCGCCCGCCCCGCCGGTCGCCACCCGGCAGAACACCCGGGCGCCGGGGGCGTGGACGGCGAGGGCGGCGACGTCCTGGAGGCTGTCGGTGGCGAAGGTGCGCACGCCGAGCCGGTGGGCCTCGGCGATGTTCCGGTCGGACTTGACGGTGTTGCCGTAGTGCACGCGGCCGGCCGGCACCCCGGCCCGCAGCGCCTGCTCGACCTCGCCGGGGCTCGCCGCGTCGGCACCGGCGCCCCGGCCTGCCAGGGCGGCGAGTACCTCGTCGACCGGGCAGGCCTTCATCGCGAACCGCACGTGCACGCCCGGCAGTTCGTCCCGCAGCGTGTCGTGGCGCCGCTCGATGCCGGCCAGGTCGTACACGAGCCGGTCCTCGGTGGCGGCGGCGAGCGCGGCGGCCAGGGGTGCGCCGAGGTCCGCGGCCGTCAGGGGGCTCACCGCGGCCGCCCCTCGGACGGGCGGACCGGGGTGGTCCTGGCCGCGGCCACCATGGACTCCCACGCCTCCGTCAGCAGTGCGAAGTCGGCCATGTCGCCGCGTGCCTCGTCCAGGAGGCGGGCGCGGCGGCCGGCCAGCAGGTCGGCGAAGTCGGCGTATCTGCCGCCGAGCCTTCGGTAGGCGGCGTCCAGGGCGTCGAGCCGGCGGACGTTCTCCGCGGTGTCGAGGCCGGTGCTCTCGCGGGCCAGGGCGGCGACGGTGTCGGGGCGGACCCGGCCGTGCTCGTCCAGCAGGGCGTCGCCCGCCCCGGCCATGCGGTCGTAGACGTGGTGGAAGTAGAGCATCGACAGCAGGAACTTGGCGAAGCGGGTCTGGTAGGCGAGGAAGCCGGGTCCCGTCCGGCGTTCGCCGGTGTAGTAGTTGACGATGTTCCGGTTGTGCAGCACGCCCGGCAGCCGTGCGTCGTGCACGAGGTGGATGAGGAAGTAGTCGCTGCCGATGGTGTCCCGCGCGGGCGGCAGCGGCACGCGTTCGCTGACCGTCGGGCCGTGGAAGGCGATGTTGCACATGTCCACGCGCATCGGGTCGACCACCGTCAGCAGCGAGTGGTCCGTCGTGAAGGGTTCGGTGCCCGCGCCGGTGAAGGACTCCTCGACCAGGGCGCGCTTCTGCTCGGCTGACCAGTCCTCGGGGGCCCACAGGGAGACGACGTCGTGGTAGACGGCGGGGTCGGTGTCCCGTATCTGCGCGATGTCGACGGAGAGTTCACCCACGAAGGAGCTGCCGACCATCGCGACCCTCCGCTCACGGAGGTCGTCCGGGAGGGCGACCGGCTCGGTGACGCCCGCCGCGGCGTCGGCGGCGCGTTCGCCCAGCGACAGCAGTTCGTGGTGGACGGGGAAGACGGTACGGCCGTCCACGCTCTGGTAGCGGCTGTCGGAGTCCCGGCGGTGGACGGACTCGCAGCCGAGCGCGGCCGCGATCAGGAAGGCGCGGTTGGTGCAGGCGCCGTAGGACAGCCCGTCGGGGAGCATCAGGTCGAGGAGCAGTTCGGGCTTGGCGCTCCCGGAGCGTGCCGCCACCCGGGTCAGGAAGTCGCGCTGGGCCGCCTCGTCGAGGTGGTGCGCCGTGATCCGGGGGTGGGCCGGCAGGCGCCGTAACGCGGCGGCGTGGGCGGCGCGTTCCTCGGGCGGGCAGGAGTCGAGGACGAGCAGGTGGACATCGATGTCGAAGTGGTCGGCGGCGTAGGCGGCTTCCTCGCCCAGGGCCGCGACGGTGTCCGGGCAGTGCCGGTTGGTGGGCAGGGTCAGGCAGATGCCGCGCATGCGCCGTCCCCGGTGGCCTCGTTCCGGTCGCTGTTCTGGTCGCCGCTCCCGGCGTCGGCGTCGGCGTGCCAGGACTTCAGGCCGAGCAGCTTGGCGCCGAGGTCGGTCAGTTCGGCGGGGCCGTAGCGCTCGGACTCGTGCCGGTGGGCGTCGCCGAGGAGGGTGGCGTTCCAGTCGGGGGTGGCGAGGGTGCGCCAGGAGTCGACGCGGGAGTCGCGCAGGGTGCGGTGGGACTCCAGTGCGGGCATCATCGACAGGTACTGCACGGCGCGCACGCCCTCGCCGGAGACGTTCGGGGCGACGCCGTGGGCCAGCAGGCCGTTCCAGATGAGCAGGTCGCCGGCCTCCAGGTCGGGCCGTACGACGGGCATGTCCTCGCGGTCGATCGCGGGCCTGATCGGGTCGCGGCCGTCGGGCTGGAGGGCCTTCCAGCGGTCGAAGCGGCGGAACAGCTCGGGGCAGCACTGGAAGCCGCCGTGGTCGGGCTTGGTGTCGTTGAGCGCGATGATGCCCTGGACGCGCTGGGGCAGGACGCCGAGCGTGGTGTCCACGTCCCAGTGCAGGTCGATGTCGAAGCCGCGGTCCGGCTTGTTGATCAGGGCGCGGTCGCGGTTGCCCGTGTTGGGCGGGTTGAGGTTGAGCCGGTCCAGGGTGACCCACAGCTCCTCGCAGTCCCACACGTCGACGAAGGCGTCGTAGACGCGCTGCGTCTGGCGGCTGTCCCAGATGAGCTGGTGGTGGTAGGCCTCGACGAAGCCGTAGATGTGCAGCTCCCGGTCGAGGTCGGAGCGGTACTCGCGGTCCTGGTACCAGGTGTCGGGGCGTTCGGGGTCGAGCCCCTGGAACTCCCAGGCGAAGTCGAGCAGTCGGCGTGCGGAGTCGGCGGGTATCGCCTCCTTCACGACGACGTAGCCGTACGTCTGCCAGTGGGCGAAGTCCTCCTCGGACAGCACCCGCAGCGGACGGGTCTTGTCGAGGTCGCGCAGCTGGGTGCGGGCCAGGTAGGTGTCGGCGTCCGCGCTGAAGTAGGGCAGGTCCGACGGGGCTCGGTGGAGGTAGGAATCGGGCGTCGCCATGTGGTGCTCCAGATCCTCGCCGTCGCCCCGTGCGGGCAACGGCGGTGTGCGCGACGGTGGTCGGGCCGTCGCACATGAGGTCGGTGGTGGCAGCGGGCCCGCTCGCGGCACGGGGCGGAGCGGGGCGAGGTCCGGGGTGGTCGTCACGGAAGTCGTCGTACGGAAGTCGTCGCCGCGACGGCGGACTTCGCAGTCCGGCCGCGGCAGGCGCCCGGCGCGGAAACTGACGTCGCATCCGTCCCTCGCCGAACTTGCGCCTCACAATGGACTAGACCAAGGCGGGGTGTCAACACCCCTCCCGACCAGTCGAGTTGTTACTTCCGAGTTCAGCGAGGGGCACTCTTGACACGTCTGGTTAACCTGAACGCGCACCCTCCTTGGTCTATACCAAGAATCCACCCGAAAGGCGCGGCCGATGTCCTCCAGCAAGCACAGCAGCGAGTTGCGTCGGCTCGCGCTCTCCGTTCTCCAGCCGGGTTTCGTGGGCACCGAGGCCCCCGACTGGGTCCTGCGCGACATCGGCGACGGACTGGCCTCCGTCGTGCTCTTCTCCCGCAACATCGTCTCCACCGAGCAGGTCGCCCGGCTGACCGCCCAACTGCGCGCCGAGAACCCCGACCTGATCGTCGCGATCGACGAGGAGGCGGGCGACGTCACCCGGATCGAGTCCGCCACCGGGTCGTCCCGGCCGGGCAACTTCGCCCTCGGCACCGTCGACGACCCGGCGCTGACCGAGGCGGTCGCCGCCGACCTCGGCCGGCAGCTGCGCGCCGCCGGGGTGAGCCTCGACTACGCGCCGAGCGCGGACGTCAACTCCAACCCGGACAACCCGATCATCGGCGTGCGCTCCTTCGGCTCGGACCCCGAGGTGGTCGCGCGCCACACCACCGCGTGGATCCGCGGGCTCCAGTCGTCCGGCGTCGCCGCCTGCGCCAAGCACTTCCCCGGCCACGGGGACGTCGCCGTCGACTCCCACCACGACCTGCCCGCCTACACGGCCGGCCGGGACGAGATCGCCGCCCAGGCACTGCCCCCGTTCCGCGCCGCGGTCGCGGCCGGCGTGCGCGCGGTCATGAGCGGCCACCTGCTGGTCCCCGCCCACGACCCCGAGCTGCCGGCCACGCTGAGCCGGCGGATCCTGCACGACCTGCTCCGCGAGGAGCTGGGCTTCGACGGCCTGGTCGTCAGCGACGCCATCGAGATGGGCGCCGTCACCCGCCGCTACGGCATCGACGGCGCCACGGTCAAGGCCGTCGGCGCCGGGGTGGACGCCATCTGCGTGGGCGGCGAGAGCGCCGAGGAGGCCACCGTCGCGCTCCTGGTCAAGGCGCTGACCGCCGCGGTGACGGGCGGGGAGCTGCCTGAGGAGCGGCTGGCCGGGGCGGCGGGCCGGGTACGGGAGTTCGCCCGCTGGTCGGCCGGGCTGCGGGCGTCCGGCGCCGCCGGGGAGGCCGCCGGGGACGGCATCGGCCACGTCGCCGCCCGCCGGGCCGTGCGGCTCACCGGCGCCGCGCGGGCCGCCCTGCCGCTGACCGCCGCGCCGCACGTGGTCGAGCTGGCCCCGGTGACCAACATGGCCATCGGCAAGGAGACCCCGTGGGGCGTGGCCGAACCGCTGCGGGAGCGCCTGCCGGGTACGACCTCCGTGCGGGTGCGCGGGCAGGAGCTGGAGGAGGGGACGGTGGCGCTGGAGAGCTGCGCCCTCGAACCGGCCGCGGGACGCCCCCTGGTGATCGTCGCCCGCGACGCGGCCCGGCACGCGTGGATGAGCCGCGCCGTGACCGGTCTGACCGCCGCCCGCCCGGACGCGATCGTGGTGGAGATGGGCCTGCCGGGCGCCGGCGCCGCCGCGGCCGCCCAGATCTTCACCCACGGCGCGAGCGCGGCCTCGGGTGTCGCCGCGGCGGAGGCCCTGACTCAGGCGCCGGCGCTCTGAGCCGGCGCCCGTCCTGGGGCGGGCGCCCTCAGCGGCTGGTCTGCGTGTGGACGTACTCCACGAGGCGGGTCAGCGCGTCCGGGTCGGTGGTCGGCAGGACGCCGTGGCCGAGGTTGAAGACGTGGCCCTCCAGGCCCGCCGCCGCGTCCAGGACCTCGCGGGTCTTGCTCTCGACCGCCTCCCGCCCGGCGAACAGGACGGCCGGGTCCAGGTTGCCCTGGAGCGCCTTGCCCGGGCCGACGCGGCGGGCCGCCTCGTCCAGCGGGACGCGCCAGTCGACGCCCACGACGTCCGCACCGGCCTCGCCGAGCAGGCCCAGCAGCTCGCCGGTGCCGACGCCGAAGTGGATGCGCGGCACGCCGTACCCGGAGACGGCCTCGAAGACCTTGCGGGAGGCGGGCAGCACCGAACGGCGGTAGTCCGCGGGGGAGAGCGCGCCGACCCAGGAGTCGAAGAGCTGGACGGCGCTCGCGCCCGCCTCGATCTGCACCTTCAGGAAGGCGGCCGTGATGCCGGCGAGCCGGTCCAGGAGGTCGGCCCACAGCTGCGGGTCGCCGTACATGAGGGCCTTGGTGTGCTCGTGGTTGCGGGACGGGCCGCCCTCCACGAGGTAGCTGGCGAGGGTGAACGGCGCGCCCGCGAAGCCGATCAGCGGGGTGGCGCCCAGCTCGCGGGTGAGCAGGCCGAAGGCCTCCGTGACGTAGGCGACGTCCTCGGGGGTGAGGTCGCGCAGCCGCGCCAGGTCCGCGCGGGTGCGGATCGGCTCGGCGATGACGGGGCCGACGCCCGGCTTGATGTCGAGGTCGATGCCGATGGCCTTGAGCGGGACCACGATGTCGCTGAAGTAGACCGCCGCGTCCACCCCGTGCCGGCGCACCGGCTGGAGGGTGATCTCGGCGACCAGCTCCGGCCGCATGCAGGACTCGAGCATCGGGATGCCCTCGCGCACCTTCAGGTACTCCGGCAGTGAGCGCCCGGCCTGCCGCATGAACCACACCGGGGTGTGCGGCACCGGCTCACGCCTGCACGCCTTGAGGAACGCGGAGTCGTACGTGGCGGTCGGCGGCTGGCCCGCGGGGCTCTGGTTGGCACTCACACCGGCAAGTCTCGCATGCCCCCGGAACGGCACCGGACCACGGGTGGGGCGGCTCCCGCGCGCCCCGGCGAGGGCGCGTGATCCGGACATCGCGTCCGCACGCGGGTGTCCCTCCCTGCGCCGGGCCGCCGTTCCGCTTAATGTTCCCCGCATGGCTGCGGCTCAGGGACGACTGTCGGACGGCGCTGGCGGAATGGACGAGGCGAAGGGGACCGAGGAAGAGGCCCGGCACAAGGGGAGTCACAACGCAAGCAACGCAAGCGGCGGGGGCAACGGGAGTACCGTGCCGCCGGCCTTCGCGGCCGCCGTGGAGGCGCTGCGGGCCGTGCGGCTGCGGCCGCAGATCGAGGTGGAGGCGACCCCCGCCCCGAAACGGCTCGCCCCGCACGCCTACGCCCTCGAGGCCGCGGTCGTGGACGGGGACGAGGACCTGGCGGACGGGCGGCTTGTGCTGCTGCACGACCCGGCCGGGCACGACGCCTGGCACGGGACCTTCCGGCTGGTGACGCTGGTGCGGGCGGAGCTGGAACCGGAGATGGCGGCGGATCCGCTGCTGCCGGACGTGTGCTGGTCCTGGCTGACCGGCGCGCTCCAGGCCCGCGGGCTGGCGTACGGGGAGCCCAGCGGCACGGTCACGCGTGCGAGTTCCCACTATTTCGGAGGGCTCTCGGCGCGCCCGTCCGCCTCGCAGATCGAGATCCGGGCGTCCTGGACGCCGCGCGAGGGTCTCGGCGGCGTCCCGGACACCGCGGCGCACCTCTCCTCGTGGTGCGATCTGCTGGCCCAGGTCGCGGGTCTGCCGCCGGCGGCGCCGGGTGACGCCTCGGTCGTGACGCTGCCGCAGCGGCGCGACCCCCAGTCGCGCTGACCCTTCACCAGCCGTCGTTCATCGTTCCGGGCAGGGGGTCCGCACGTCCGGAGGAGGTTCCGTCACTTTGTCGACACGGCCACTTTCGGCCTCGTATCGACAAAGTGCGGAACCGTTCGATCTTCGAATGATCGACAGTGTGTCCGAATTGCTCGGATTGTTACTCACCAGATCGTGATCATTCTCTAAAGGCGGACGCGTTCGGTGCCGAAGACGACTGTGACCTTGAAAGCACGGTTCGTCCCGGCTTAAACCCCATGAGCCGGCCCCGTCCCCGCACCCCAGGAGGCCTGGTGTCCGTTCTCCTCGAGCAGCCTGCAAGCCTGGTCGCCTACCGCCCGAACAAGCCGACCGCCATGGTGGTCGTGGCCGACCCGCGCGTCCGTTCCACCGTCACCCGCCACCTGTGGGCGCTCGGTGTGCGCGACGTGATCGAGGCCTCGTCCGTCGCGGAGGCTCGTCCCCGCATCGGCAACCCCCGCGACATCTGCGTCGCGGACGTCCACCTTCCCGACGGCTCCGGCCTGACCCTCCTCTCGGAGACCCGCGCCGCGGGCTGGCCCAACGGGCTCGCCCTGTCCGCCGCCGACGACATCGGCGCCGTGCGCAACGCCCTCGCCGGCGGCGTCAAGGGCTACGTCGTCACCGGCACCCGTACCAACGTCGGGCTCCCCACCCGGCCGGGCGCCGCCCCCATCGGCGCGGCCGCCGCCCGTCTGCACCGCCGCCCCCCGGGCGCCCCGAGCCACCCGGGCGGCTACCGCGAGCTCTCCGGCCGCGAGGTCGAGGTGCTGCGGCTGGTCGCGGAGGGCCAGTCGAACAAGGCGATCGGCGTCTCGATGGGCCTGTCCGCCCTGACCGTCAAGAGCCACCTGGCCCGCATCGCCCGCAAGCTCGGCACGGGCGACCGCGCCGGGATGGTCGCGGTGGCCCTGCGCACGGGCATCATCCACTGACCGCTCCGATCCCCGATTCCCCGATCTCCGCTCCCCGCTCCCCGCTCCCCCACTCCCGCTCCCCCGACAACGCCCTCGTGAAGCCGGTCTTTCACTGACCTGACTGGTTTACGACCCCCCGGAGCCCGCCGACGGAACGTTCCGTCGGCGGGCTCCGTCGATCCACCGATACCCTTGACAGGTGACCGACGCCCACGAAACCGCAGCAGACCGTCCACTGCGAACCACCGGAGGCGCCCCTCCGGACGACGCCGGATCTTCTGCGAGTCAGGCGCCGATCCCCTTGCTGGAACCACGCGAGGGCATTCCGCCGGTGATCGCCGACGCGGACGCCCTCGCCGAGGTGACCGCCGCCTTCGCCGCCGGGAGCGGCCCCGTCGCCGTCGACGCCGAGCGCGCCTCCGGCTACCGCTACGGCCAGCGCGCGTACCTGGTGCAGCTGCGCCGTGCGGGTGCGGGGTCCGCGCTGATCGATCCGGTGGCCTGTCCCGACCTCTCCGGCCTCGGTGCGGCGATCGCCGACGCGGAGTGGGTGCTGCACGCGGCCACCCAGGACCTGCCGTGCCTGCGGGAAATAGGGATGGTGCCCACCCGCATCTTCGACACCGAGCTGGCCGGGCGGCTCGCCGGCTTCCCGCGCGTCGGGCTCGGCGCGATGGTGGAGAACGTTCTGGGGTTCGTCCTGGAGAAGGGCCACTCCGCCGTCGACTGGTCGACGCGCCCGCTGCCCGAGCCCTGGCTGCGCTACGCCGCGCTCGACGTCGAGCTGCTGGTCGACCTGCGGGACGCCCTGGAGAAGGAGCTGGACCGCCAGGGCAAGCTGGAGTGGGCCCGGCAGGAGTTCGACGCGATCGCCTCTGCCCCGCCGGCCGAGCCGCGCAAGGACCCGTGGCGCCGCACGTCCGGCATGCACAAGGTGCGCAGGCGCCGCCAGCTCGCCGTGGTGCGGGAGCTGTGGCAGGCCCGGGACCGGATCGCGCAGCGCCGGGACGTCTCCCCCGGCAAGGTGCTCGGGGACGCGGCCATCGTCGAGGCCGCCCTCGCGCTGCCGCCCGATGCGCACGCGCTGGCCGCGCTGAACGGGTTCGGCAGGGTGAACCGCCGGCAGCTGGAGCAGTGGCAGCTGTCGGTCGACCGGGCCAGGGCGCTGTCCGAGTCGCAGCTGCCACAGCCCGGCCAGCCGGTGACCGGCCCCCCGCCGCCGCGGGCCTGGGCCGACAAGGACCCGGCCGCCGCGGCCCGGCTGACCGCGGCACGCGCGGCGGTGACGGCGCTGGCCGAGCGGCTGAGCATGCCCCAGGAGAACCTGATCACGCCCGACACGGTGCGCCGGGTCTGCTGGGAGCCGCCCGCGACGGTCGACGCCGAGTCCGTGGGCGCGGCCCTCGCCGGACACGGAGCCCGGCCCTGGCAGGTGGAGCAGGTGACACCGGTACTGGTGGCGGCGCTGAGCCGGGAGGCGGCGTAGCAGGAGCGGCGGATTCCGGCCAAGGTCGCGGGTGCGGCACTTGCTCCGGTGGTGTGACGGACGGTGTGACCTTCGCCGCTCCCGCCGGGGGGACTGGGCAGCTACGTTACTCATAAGTAGCATGGGTCCTGAGCGCGCGCTCAGTGCATGCGTGCCGCAGCAGTGCCATCCCGCACCCTGGAGGAGAGCCATCGTGCCTCGTACCGTCAGGGACGTCGTCTTCGTCGACGGCGTCCGCACCCCGTTCGGCAAGGCGGGCCCGAAGGGCGTCTACCACGAGACCCGCGCCGACGACCTGGTCGTGAAGGCGATCCGGGAGCTGCTGCGCCGCAACCCCGGTCTCGACCCCAAGAAGATCGACGAGGTCGCCGTCGCCGCGACCACGCAGATCGGCGACCAGGGCCTGACCATCGGCCGCACCGCCGGCATTCTGGCGGGCCTGCCCACCTCGGTCCCGGGCTACTCCATCGACCGCATGTGCGCGGGCGCCCTGACCGCCGTCACCTCGGTGGCCGGCTCGGTCGCCTTCGGCGCGTACGACGTCGCGATCGCGGGCGGTGTCGAGCACATGGGCCGCCACCCGATGGGCGAGGGCGTCGACCCGAACCCGCGGTTCGTCAGCGAGAAGCTGGTCGACGAGTCCGCCCTGTTCATGGGCATGACCGCGGAGAACCTGCACGACCGCTACCCGTCGATCACCAAGCAGCGCGCCGACGAGTACGCGGTGCGCTCGCAGGAGAAGGCCGCCAAGGCCTACGCCAACGGCCAGATCCAGGCCGACCTGGTGCCGGTCTCGGTGCGCCGCACCAACGAGGAGGCGGGCGAGACGGGCTGGGGCCTGGTCACGGCCGACGAGCCGATGCGTCCGGGCACCACCCTGGAGAACCTGGCGGGCCTGAAGACGCCGTTCCGCGTGCACGGCCGGGTCACCGCGGGCAACGCGGCCGGTCTGAACGACGGCGCGACCGCCTCCCTCATCGCGAGCGAGGACTTCGCCCGCGAGCACAACCTCCCCGTGAAGATGCGCCTGGTCGCGTACTCCTTCGCGGGCGTCGAGCCGGAGGTCATGGGCTACGGCCCGATCCCGGCCACCGAGAAGGCCCTCGCGCAGGCGGGTCTGTCCATCTCGGACATCGGCCTGTTCGAGATCAACGAGGCCTTCGCCGTCCAGGTCCTCGCGTTCCTGGAGCACTACGGCATCGCCGACGACGACGCGCGCGTCAACCAGTACGGCGGCGCCATCGCCTTCGGCCACCCGCTGGCCTCCTCCGGCGTCCGGCTGATGACGCAGCTGGCCCGTCAGTTCGAGGAGCAGCCGCACGTCCGCTACGGCCTGACCACCATGTGCGTCGGCTTCGGCATGGGCGCGACGGTCATCTGGGAGAACCCGCACTTCGAGGGGGACAAGTGAGCACCACCGCAGAGCTGCTGAAGGGTGCGGCCGAGCTGTTCCCCGGCGAGGTCGTCACCAGCGCCCACGTGCGCCACTTCGACCTGCCCCTGGGAGCGGGCCGCTTCGCCCTCGTCACCCTGGACAACGGCCACGACCACACCAAGCCGACCACGCTCGGCCCGCAGTCGCTGGCGAACATCGACGCCGCGCTCGACCAGGTCGAGAAGGAGGCCGCGGACGGCGACATCGTCGGCGTCGGCGTCACCGGCAAGCCGTTCATCTTCGCGGTCGGCGCCGACCTCAAGGGCGTCGAGCTGCTCAAGCGGCACGAGGACGCGCTGGCCATCGGCAAGGGCGGCCACGACGTCCTCAAGCGCCTGGCGAACCTCGCGGTGCCGTCGTTCGCGTACTACAACGGCGCGGCCATGGGCGGCGGCGTGGAGATCGGCCTGCACTGCACCTACCGCACGGTGTCGGCGGCCCTCCCGGCCTTCTCCCTGCCCGAGGTCTTCCTCGGCCTGGTCCCCGGCTGGGGCGGCTGCACGCTGCTGCCGAACCTGATCGGCGCCGACAAGGCCGTCTCGGTGATCATCGAGAACAGCCTCAACCAGAACAGGCAGCTCAAGGGCAAGCAGGTCCTCGAGCTCGGCATCGCGGACGCGATCTTCGAGGGCGCGGACTTCCTGGAGCAGTCGCTGCTGTGGACGGCGTCCGTCCTCAAGGGCGAGATCACCGTCGAGCGTCCGCTGATCGACCGCGGCGAGGCCTGGGACCAGGCCGTCGCCAAGGGCCGCTTCATCGCCGACGGCAAGGTGCACGGCGCCGCCCCGGCCGCCTACCGCGCCCTGGACATCATCGCCACCGCCAAGAACGGCGACCTCCAGCAGGGCTACGACGCCGAGGACCAGGCCCTCGCCGACCTGATCATGGGCGGCGAGCTGCGCTCCGGCATCTACGCCTTCAACCTGGTCCAGAAGCGCGGCAAGCGCCCGGCGGGTGCGCCGGACAAGTCGCTGGCCCGCCCGGTCACCAAGGTGGGCGTGGTCGGCGCCGGTCTGATGGCCTCGCAGCTGGCGCTGCTCTTCCTGCGCCGCCTGGAGGTCCCGGTCGTCCTCACCGACATCGACCAGGAGCGCGTCGACAAGGGTGTGGGCTACGTCCACGCCGAGATCGACAAGCTGCTCGGCAAGGGCCGTGTCAACCAGGACAAGGCGAACCGCCTCAAGGCCCTGGTGACCGGTGTGCTGGACAAGGCCGAGGGCTTCGCGGACGCGGACTTCGTCATCGAGGCCGTCTTCGAGGAGATGGGCGTCAAGCAGAAGGTCTTCGCCGAGGTCGAGGCGGTGGCCCCCGCGCACGCGATCCTGGCCACGAACACCTCCTCCCTCTCGGTCTCGGAGATGGCGTCGAAGCTGAAGCACCCCGAGCGGGTCGTCGGCTTCCACTTCTTCAACCCGGTCGCGATCCTGCCGCTCCTGGAGATCGTCCGCGGCGAGCAGACCGACGAGGCCGCGCTGGCCACGGCGTTCGGCGTCGCCAAGAAGCTGAAGAAGACCGCGGTCCTGGTCAAGGACGCCCCGGCGTTCGTGGTCAACCGCATCCTGACCCGCTTCATGGGCGAGATCCAGAACGTCATCGACGAGGGCACGCCGGTCGCGGTGGCGGAGAAGGCGGTGGAGCCCCTCGGCCTGCCGATGTCCCCGCTGGTCCTCCTGGAGCTGGTGGGCCCGGCCATCGGCCTGCACGTCTCGGAGACTCTCAACCGGGCCTTCCCGGAGCGCTTCACGGTCTCCCCGAACCTCAAGGCGGTCGTGGAGGCGGGCAAACGCGGCTTCTACGTCTACGACAGCGGCAAGCCGGAGCTGGACCCGGAGGTCGCCGCGCTCCTCAAGCAGGGCGACTCCGTCCTGACCGAGGAGCAGGTCCGCGACCGCGTCCTGGACGCGGTGGCCCAGGAGATCGGCCTGATGCTGGACGAGGGCGTCGTCGCCGAGGCCCAGGACGTCGACCTCTGCCTGATCACCGGCGCCGGCTGGCCCTTCCACCTGGGCGGCATCACGCCGTACCTGGACCGCGAGGGCGTCTCGGAGCGGGTGAACGGGAAGCGGTTCCTGGAGGCGGGGGTGGCGTCGGTACCGGCGTGACCTCCCGGAGCAGGTGAAGCGGGCCCCGCCGGCGGCGGGGCCCGCTTCGGTGTTCGGGGCCGCGCTCAGCAGAGCCAGGGGCCGAGCGGACTGCTCACGGAGGGAGAGAGCTGGCGGCGGACGTGCAGCCGGCCGTCCACGCCGACGACCGCCACCACCAGCGCGCCCTGCGCGTCGTACGCCATGGCCGGGGCGTACGCGAACGCCTCGCCCGACTCGTGCCAGTGCGCGCCGGAGTGGTCCTTGTCCCGGTCGGGCAGGGAGACCACGAGCCGTCCACTGCTGCCGCGGTGTGCGAGGAACGCCTCACGGGCGCCCCGTTCCGGAGCCCACAGCGCCGCGACGGCGCCGGTGCCGCCGTGGCCGCCGACCCCGGCGCCGGAACCGGGCCAGCGGCCGTCGGCGTGCTGCCGGTAGGCCATGACCTGCTGGGTGCCCGCCTCCCGGAAGTACAGGCAGGTGCGCTCGTCGCCCGAGTCCACGGCGGTGATTCCGCCCGTCGCGGGCCGGCCCGTCCGCAGGGTGTCGTCGAGCAGGAAGGAACCGCCGAGCTCGGCCTGGTGCCAGCGCCATACCGAGTTCTTCCCCGGCACGTACAGCTCCACGGTGCCCCGCGAGGTGGTCAGCGTGGTGCCCGCGTCCTGGAGGAGGTTGCCGCCGATGCCGGTCCAGGGAGTCCAGTTGCCGTCGGTGTCCCGGCCGCGGTGGGAGATGCCCTGGTCGAAGTCGCGGACGAAGACGTGCAGCCGGCCGGCCCCGTCGACGGCCGCCGACGGTACGCCGACTTCCCGCTGCCGGCGCCCGTCGGCCTGGGACCAGTCGGGGTTCTCCAGGGAGTGCCAGCCGCTGAACCCGTTGCCGTCGGCATCCTGCACGGTGTGCACGACATCGGCGGTGACCGTGCCGCCCGCGACCACCTGGCGGCGCAGGCCCACCAGTTCCGCGGGACCGCCGGGCAGTCCGGCCACCGCGAGCGTGGAGGCGAGCCAGCCGTCGCCCAGGACGTACGGGCCCTTCCACTCACCGCTCGCCGGGGCGGTCTCGGTCCAGAAGGCGAGCCGGCCGGCCAGCACACCGAAGGCGTTCAGCCGCCCGCCCGGCCCCAGCCGCAGCCAGTCCGTGGTGGGCGAGTAGCGGTAGGCGCAGCTCAGCATGTGTGTGCTGCGGTACGGGTTGGAACCCAGTTGCCGGTCGCCGCAGGTGCGGCAGGTTCCGTGCGCGCAGGTCGCGGGCGCGTCGAGGCCGGCGTACGTCGCGAGGTACTCGGCCTTCTCCGTGACGGCCGACGAGTCGAGGTTGTAGCCCCAGAAGCGGTTGGCGTAGGCGCGGTAGCACTCGACGACCGGGTTGTGCCCCGCCTCGCGGTACCGGGCGAGGGCCGCGAGCGCGAACTCGGCGGTGACCGTGTGGTCGACGTGGTCGGAGCAGACGAAGTCCGTCTTTCCGCCGTCGTGTTCGGGGTCGGGGTCCATCGTCCGCACGGATGTCGGACGGATGTGGGCCAGCAGCGCCGCGAGCCCCGTGATGACCTGTTCGCGGGTGACGTGCTGGACCTCGCCGACCGTGCAGCCGTGCACCGGCAGCGTGGCCTGGGTGTGGATCGTGCCGCCCCACAGCTGGTGCAGCCGGGTGCGCACGCCCCGCGGCCCGGGTGCGCCCATGTGCAGCTGGAGGAAGTACAGGCACACGTCGTCGTGGCCGGTGAGCACGAATCGCTCGGCGGCGAAGCCGGGGACGAGGTCCACGGCCTCCCGTCGCCAGGGGTGGTCGCGGTCACCGGTCACCATCCGGGCGTACGCGGACCGTAGTCCGCAGCCGCGTTCGGTGCTGTACCCGGCGTAGTCCGGCGTCTCCCCGGCGCGGCCCGGGTCGCCGGTGTCGGCGTTGACGCCGTCGCCCTCCCCCGCGGTCACGACCACCGTGGTGACCTGATCGCCGTCCCGCAGGGAACGGATCAGGTCGGGGTTCATGAAGTAGAGGTCGTCGTCCTGGTGCGCGATGATGTGCAGGACGGAACGGGCCGTCGCGGTCACCGGTCCTCCAAAGTGGTCGGTCGTCGTCGGATCATCGGTCCACCACGTTCATGGCCATGGCCCCGGAGGCCGAGCAGTAGGGACGCACCCAGACCGGCCGGGCCG
This sequence comes from Streptomyces violaceoruber, assembly GCF_033406955.1. NCBI lineage: Bacteria > Bacillati > Actinomycetota > Actinomycetes > Kitasatosporales > Streptomycetaceae > Streptomyces > Streptomyces violaceoruber. The sequence goes on from NZ_CP137734.1 coordinate 1,876,079, forward strand.
GGTGGATCACCGCAAGGTCCGAGATCCCGTCCCCGGTCAGCGGGAGGGACGGGTAGGCGTAGGCGCCCTTGACGTCCGGGAAGTCCTCCAGCAGGTGGCACACCCGCACCTTGCGCCGGTCGTGCGGGTCGGGCTGCAGCCACCAGTCCCAGTCCTCCCAGCGTTCCAGGCGGTGGTCGACGACGCGTCGCACCGGCACGTGCGCCCGGAACGCGTGGCGGCCCAGGACCTCCACGGGAACGGTGAAGTTCTTTCCGTGCGGACCGCGGCGGCTCACGACGAACAACGCGCCCGGTTCGATCCGGCGGCCGCCGCACAGGACGCCCCGCAGCGTGATGGCGCCGTCCCCCAGCTCGACGGTCGCGCACTCGACGTGTTCCTCGCGCAGCACCGTGCGCAGCATGAGCCGGCCGTTGGGCTGGGCGTAGGGCAGGTTCCAGGTGACCGGACCGGTCGGCGGACGGCCCACCAGATCGGCCCGGGCGTCGATCAGTGCCCGCGTGTCCCGGATGCCCGCCTTCATGTGCACGGTCTTCGACCTGGCCGAACGCATCGTCACCTGCCAGCGGCCGTCGCCGAGTTCGTCCAGGGCCGAGGGGCCCAGCGCCGCCGTGTACCGGGTGCCTCCGTTGTCGAGGTTCGTCCGCGAGGTGCGTACGGGTACATCGGGGCGCCGGTTGCCGTCGGACGGCTGGTGGCGCAGGACGAACTGCCAGCGGTGACGGCCGTCACCGGGGCCCTCGGTGCTGAAGCGCAGCCACCCCGCGCCGTCCGCGACGACGTCCACGGTCGCCGCGCCGATGCCCACCGGGGGGACGGTGGCCGGGGCCCCCGTCCGCCGGGACCCGGCCGGTGCGCGGTATCCGCGGACGGCGGCGGCACGGCGGCGGGCGGCGTCCTCGAAGAGCCGCACGTAGCGGTCCGCGACGGCGGCCGGATCGTAGCGGGCGGCGTTGCGCAGGGCCGCCTCGCCCATGTCGCGTCGCAGGACCTCGTCGGCCATCAGGCGCCGCAGCCCCCAGGCGATGCCCGACACCTGCCCGTTGGGCACCAGGAAGCCGTCCTCGCCGTCGCTGAGGATCTCCCGGGGCCCGACCGGGCAGTCGGTGGAGACCACGGGCAGTCCGCAGCGCATCGCCTCCACCAGGGTCATGCCGAAGGACTCCGCGCTGGAGGTGACGGCCGCGATGGACCCCTTCGCCCACTCGGAGTCGATCGGCGAGAACCCGCCCATGAGCAACGCCCGGCCGGACAGGCCGAGTTCGGTGACGAGCGTGCGCAGCTTTCCGGCCTCCCCGCCGTCGCCGTAAATGCGCAGCTGCCAGTCGGGGAACTCGTCGGCGAGGCTGCCGAAGGCGCGGATCAACAGGTCGTAGCGCTTGACGTGGTGCATGCGGCCCGCGCTCACCACGATCTTGCGGGTGCAGTCGGAGGGCTGCACGGACGGCCGGGGCACGCTGTTGGGGATGCCGACCACGGTGATGCCGGGGATCGGCGTGTTCTCCATGAAGGACCCGGCATCGGCCTCGGTGACCGTCGTGATCGCGTCCAGCCGCGGGTACACCCGGGCCATCTCGGCACGCACCGCCGGCGGGATGGCGAGATGCGTCATGTGCTCCTGGGCGACGCGCAGCGCGCCCTCCCTGGTGTGGGCGGCGACGAAGAGGTTGAGACTGGGCCGGGTGCCGACCACCACGTCGGCGTCGGTCCGGCGCAGGTCCCGGATGATGCGCTCGTCGGTGAACCGGCTGTACTGCGCGAAGAACTCCTCCTGCCGCGGCACCACTGCGCTCGGCTCGTCGCTGCCGGCGGCACCCCGGTCGGACGAGCCGGGACGCAGGTCGACGAGGGCCCGGACGGTGATGCGCGGGGAGATCTCGAACTTGGTCGCGTTGGCACGCCGGAAGACCGAGACGATCTCCACGTCGTGCTGGACGGAGAGGGCCTCGGCGAGGTTGATGACGGTCCTGTTGGTGCCGCCGATGCCGTAGATGTTGTTGATCAGGAAGGAGATCTTCACCGGGCCGCGCGCTCCTTGCGCTCGAAGGGACTGGGCACCGGGTAGTAGGCGCTGAGGAAGGTGGCGAGCATCTCCGTCTGGCGATCGACGTCGTGGCCGTCGGAGAGCGTGTCGTTGATGCAGAACGCCTGCCGGTCGCGGCGGGCGAGCAGGATGCCCAGCCTCCGTGCGACCTCGGGCCGGGCCAGGTCCAGGTAGGCGAACCGGATGTCGGACGGCACGGCACGGCCGGTGAAGTAGGCGTAGTAGTGGTACAGCGACGACGGGATGGAGATGTCGGTCGGGCTGCGGAACCGGCTGTGGGAGGTCTCCCAGTGCGCTTCGGGGTACTCGCGTTCTATCTCCTCCAGCACACTCCGCCGCAGGGCGTAGGGCGCGTGCCGGAGTTTCTGGACGATGACCGAGCCGAAGTTCTCCAGGAGAAGCCGCCGGTTGTTCTTGCCGGCCGCGTCGACCGGACGGTCCGCGGGGCTGGGGTCCGGGCGGGGCACCTGGGACGGCGAGAAGAAGGTCCGGGTCATGCCGTTGGACAGGAAGAAGTCCTGCGGAGTGACGGGGCGGCCCAGGAACATGTCGTCGTTGAGGTAGAGGAAGTGCTCGGACAGCCCCTTGATGTGGTGCAGCCGGCTCTCGATGGCGTGCGAGTTGAAGGTGGGCAGGGCGGCCGGATCGGCGAAGATCTCGGAGTGGTCGACGACGGTCAGGCGCGGGTGGCTGTCGTTGAGCCATGCCGGACGCTGCCCGTCCGTCACCAGGTGGACGTGTCTGACCCAGGGGGCGTTCTGCTCCAGGGCCCGCAGGGAGTAGCGCAGCTCGTCGCGGCTGATGTAGCGGGCCGCGTTCGCCGACTCGGCGTGGTATCCGCCGTCGTAGGCACTGCGGCGTCGCCGCCAGGCGGGGTCGTTGCCGTCGACCCACGTGTAGACGACGTCGATCGGGAAGCGCACGTCCTCGGGCAGCGCGTCGGCGCATGCCGCTACGGTGCGCACCGAGCGGGTGCGCCGGGTGTGCAGCGCGGCGAAGCCGGTGAGCCGGCTGACCGGCACGGTGACCCGGGGCTCGCGCGGTGACACGTCCTGCGTGACGCGGTTGGGGCGGGGCGCCACGAGGCGTCCGGCCTCGGGCTTCCAGAACTCGATGTCGCAGCTGTGCTCGAGACCGAGCACCAGGGAGCCGGTGGGATCGCTCCAGACCATGCCGGTCCGAAGGACCGCGGCATGGCGGGCCTGCTGCCTGCCGGCCCGGGAGCCCGCCAGTGCCGGACGGGCCTGTGGCGTCTCGCCCCGGCATGCGCGCAGATAGACGGGGCCGTGACCGGCACAGCGTTCGAGCGCTCTGCCCACCTGCTCACGGTCGGACTCCGCGACGGCGAGGACGGAGCGGAAGTCGGAGGTCCCGCGGACGGCGAAGTAGTCGACGCCCGCCTCCTCCAACGCGGTCACGACCAGTTCGAGGTTGGCCTCGCGCAGGCCGAGCGGCGAGACGGTGGGCCGGACCAGGGCGATCCGGTCGCCGTGTCCGGCGAGTGCGGCGAGCCGCTCCCCCTCGCGGAAGAGGTGCGGCCAGCGGCGGCGGGCCCGGAAGCCGCGGAACAGCCGGGAGGCGAGGGAGAGGACGTGCAGCCGGCGGAGCAGGTGCTTGAGCACCGTACGCAGACCTGCCGGGACACGGCGTGCGACACGGCGTCTGAGGCCCGCCGGGACCAGGCTGCGGTATGCGCCGACCGCGGCGGAGGCCTCGGGATTGCCTGTGCTCACGAATGTCTGTCCGGCTCTGTGTCGGTCTGCGGGCGGTCGCACTCGAAGACGCTGGGGACGGGGTAGTACTGGTGCAGGAAGCGCACGACGGCGTTGGTCCCTCCGCCGGAACCCGCCTCCCCGGTGCCGAGACCGAAGAACTGGAGCTGTTGCACGTCACGCCGGACGAGCAGCCGTTGCAGGTGGGTGCCGATCCCGGGCAGTGCCGCGTGCAGCGCCACCGACGCCTCCCCCGAGGGATCGGCGTGCCCGGCGACGTATCCGAAGTGGTGGGCCATCCCGTCCATGGGGTGGGTGCCGGGCACGCCGGACAGCACCTGCTCGTCCGGTACGGGCAGGGACCGCGCCCCCGCCTCCCCGAGCCGGGTGAGGGTGTCGGCCCGGTACGGCTGGGGCCCGGCCGCGTAGCCGTGTCCGGTGGCCCGGCCCGTGACGGAGTAGGCGGCGCGGACCCACTCCGCGAAGGACTCCGACGCGTTCCAGGGGCCGCGCCGGGGGCGGGTTCCGCCGCCGGGCGTGAAGTAGTCGAAGGGACGCACCGGTCGGCCGAGCAGGGCACCGGGCCGCATGAGCAGGAAGTGTTCGGCGAGGTCGGGCAGCTGGTCGAGTCGCCACTCGGCCCCGGGCACGGCGCGGACGACGCTGATCCGTTCGTCCGCCTCCAGCCAGGCCGGCGGCTCCGCCTGGGCGACGACGTGCACGACGTCGATCCACGGCGCGTACTGGTGCACCGAGCGCAGGGCCGCGCGCAGCAGTTCCTCCCCCCACGGCGTGGGGTGCTGCCACAGCAGCACCGCGTCCACGGGGAAGGAGATCTCCTCGAGCCGTACGACGTCGAAGTTCTCCAGGGTGACCGTCGGCCCCAGGTCGCCGTCGATGTCGCAGTAGCCGGACAGCCGGTCGAGACCGATCTCGATGCCGAGTGCTTCGGCGGGCACGGCGCGCTGCACCCGGTTGGGGCGGGGGCCGATGAGCCGTTCGTGGGGCAGGTCGGTGTTGGCGGTCCAGAACTCGATCTCGATGCCCTGGTCCTCGCCCACCCACAGGCCTTCCGTGGGATCGGTGCGGAGCCAGGTGAGGCGGATCACCCGGGCCCGGCCGTAGTGCTTCCACGCCTTGATGTGGCTGCCGGGTGTCTCGCGGGTGTCGGCGGCGGACGGGGACACGGAGACGACGTAGCCGGTGTGCTCCTCCAGCAGGGCGCGCAGCACCCGGCGCACGGTGCCCTTGTCCCGCACCTCCACGGCGAGGCACAGCCGGCGGTCGTCGAGGGCGGGCACCGCGAACCAGGGCACCTCGGCGGCGTCCAGCGCGTGGGTGACCAGGTCGTGGTCGAGCCGGCGGGCGAGGTCGACGGTGAGCCCGGTGTGCACGTGCGCGATCCTGCCGTCCGGTGCGGTCGTACGGCGCTCGGACTGTCCGAGGCCGGCGCGTCGGACGCGTCGCAGGGCCCTGCGGTGCAGGCGCGCCTCACGGCGGCTCAGGGTCCGCGCGAGGCCGCCCTTCACCTTGCGCCGCACGCCCGCGGGCACGGTGGTCGCGGCGGCGGAGCGGACGGGCTGGGGGACGAACCTTCGGTAGACGTGCACCGCGGAACTCATCGACGTCGGATTGGCCACGTCATGAACTCCGTCTCATCGTTCGTAGGGACTTGGGGTGGGGAAGTACGAGGTGAAGAAGTCGTCCAGCAGTTCCTGCTGGGCCTCCGTGTCCTCGGGGGTGGAGAAGGCGTCGTTGAGACAGAACGAGTCCTGGTCCCGGCCGTCGAGCAGCCGTTGGAGTCGGTCCGCCAGGTCGGGCACGGCCAGCTGGATGTAGGTGAAGGGCATCGATCCCGGCTGCGCCCGGCCGGTCAGCGCCGCGTAGTACAGCGCGAACGACGAGGTGGGCGACAGGTCCGTCATGGCCCGGAACCTGCTGGCCGAGGTGCGCGCCCACGCCTCGGGGAACTCCAGTTCGGCCTCCGCCATCGCCGAACGCCGCAAGGCGTAGGGGATGTGCTCCATGGGCTGGGTGATGACCTTGCCGAAACGTTCGTGCAGTAGCGCTCTGTTGTTCTTGCACGCCGCGTCCACCGGACTGTCGGTCTCGGCGACCGCTCCCTGCGGGATGCGATTGCGCGAGGGGAAGTAGCGCGCCGTCCCGTTCGGGGTGAAGAAGGAGTGCGGGGCGACCGGCCGCCCCATGAACATGTCATCGTTGAAGTAGAGGAAGTGCTCGGCCAGCCCCTCGATGTGATGGAGCTGGCTCTCGATCGAGTGCGAGTTGAACGTGGGGAGGTCCTCCGGGTTGCGGAAGATCTCCCGGTGGGTGGCGATGCGGGCCCCGGGCAGGTCCTCGCGCATCCAGGCGGGAACCTGGTCGTCGGTGACGACGTAGATGTTCCGGATCCACGGTGCGAACAGGTGGAGGGAGCGTATCGAGTAACGCAGTTCGTCCCGGCTGATGAACCTGGCGTCGCTCGCCGACTCGGCGTGGTAGACCTCGCCCTTGGCCTGCGCCTTGCGCTGCTTCCAGGCCGGGTCGTTGCCGTCGACCCACGTGTAGACGGCGTCGACGGGGAACGCGATGTCGTCGGCGCAGTTCACCAGGAACTCGGGCCGGGTCGGCAGCGCCGGTGCGAGGTGCCCCGGTGTCCAGTCCGACACGAAGCGGCTGAACAACCGGGCCGCGCCCATGACGTTCGGACCGCCGACGGCCACCGCCCAGGTGGCGCGGTTGGCCCGCGGCGCGACGAGGCAGGTGCCCTGCCGCCGCCAGAACTCCAGGGCGCAGCCGTACTCGTGGCCGAGCAGCAGGTGCCGGCCCGGGTCGGTGCGGTACCAGCTGACCTGCAGGATCCGCGCGCCGACGACCTCGCGCCAGGCGCGGGGGTCACGCGAGGAGACCGGCTTGGCGGGCCGGGGCGCGTCCGGGTCCACGACGCTCAGGTGTCCCGGGTACTGGCCGAGCCCGCGGAACACCGCCTGGAGCGCACGCTCACGGTCCTCTTCGGCGACGCCCACGACCGTGCCGTGGTCGACCGTGCCGCGTACGGCGAAGTGGCCGACGCCGGCCGCGTCGAGCAGGCCGACGAGTGCCGAGCGGTTGGCCTCGCGCGCGGCCAGCGGAGTCAGCCCCGGCTCGACGTAGACGTCGCCGTGCTCGTCCGTGAGCGTCGCCGGCGCGTCCACGGCGGAGGGCCGTGGGCCCGCGGTGCCCTTCCGGGCCACAACGGCCGTGGCGGTCTGATGCGCGGTGAAGTCAGAAACGGTCGTCATGCCACTGAACCCCATAGGACGACGCACGCAGCGGCACAGCCACCCTCCCTCTCCTCACTCGGGACACGCCGGAGTGAGTACCAGTGACCGTGAGCCCTCGTGCCCCCCGGCTCGAATCACGACCACGCCAGGCACCGACCGACCGGTCAGTGCCGTCCACACCGAAACTTTAACGTTCACAGGACCGACACATCTTCACCAAGGTCCCGATTGCTGTCAACAGCAGTCACTTATGACGGAAAATACACTGCTCTCTGACATGCCCTTGAACATCGGACATCGGGCAGATGTCCAGTGCCGCCAACCGGCCCGTCCGACAGTCGGTCTATAGTTCGGAAACGCTTCGGCGACCGTCGCCGCGGCGGGGCCCGGCCTCTCCCCCCACTCGTGGCCTGCACGCACGTCCGGACCAGCGAGCCGGTGACAAGAGAGGACCGAGGTCGATGACGCACGCCCCGACGGAGACGAGCCCCCGCCGGTCCAGGCGCGCGCCCAGCCGCCGCCGGCCCGCCCGGCCACCGGGACGGCGCCGGGTCTGGCGCTGGGTCGGCCTGAGCCTCGTCCTGTTGCTCCTGGTCGTGGGGGGTGTCGGGTACTGGCTGTACAGCGACCTCAACGGCAACATCAAGGGCGTCGACATCAACGAGGCGATAGGCGACGACCGCCCGGAGAAGCTGCCCACCTCGGGCCAGAACATCCTGGTGCTCGGGTCCGACTCACGCTCCGGGGACAACGCCGGACTCGGCACCGGCAAGGTCGCCGGGGCGCGCTCGGACACCGCGATGGTGATGCACATACCCGAGGGCCGCACCGAGGCCGTGGCCGTGAGCATCCCGCGGGACACTCTGGTCACCCGTCCCGAGTGCAGGAAGCAGGACGGCACCGAGGCCGCCGCCGCGAAGCGCGTGATGTTCAACTCCATCTACTCGCAGGTCGGTCCGGCCTGCGTGGTCAAGACGGTGGAGCAGATGTCGGGCATCCGCATGGACCACTACGTGGAGATCGACTTCGCCGGCTTCAAGGACCTGGTCGACGCCATCGGGGGCGTCACGGTCACCGTCGACCAGGACATCCACGACCCGTCCAGCGGCCTCGACCTGACCGCGGGCACGCACAAGCTGAACGGCACCGACTCCCTCGCCTTCGTGCGTACCCGGCACGGCGTCGGTGACGGCAGCGACCTCGGCCGCATCGGCCTTCAGCAGCAGTTCATGCTGGCTCTGCTGAGCGAGATCAAGCGCCAGGACCTCCTCGGCAGCCCCACCAAGACCTTCAAGATCGCCGACCAGCTCACGGCGGCCCTGACCACCGACTCGGACCTGGCCTCCCTGACCAAGCTCGCCGAGTTCGGCCGCAGCCTCAACGGCGTCGATCCGGCCGCGATGGAGACCATCATGCTGCCGGTCGCCTACGACACCCAGGACCGCAACCGGGTGGTGGCGGCCCAGCCGCAGGCGGAGCAGTTGTGGGAGGCGCTCCGCAAGGACGCGGACATCCCGGAGTCGGCCAAGAAGTCTCCCGCCACGGGCGGCGGCTCCGCCTGACCCGTGGGCAAGGTGTCCGGTGCGCTGTCCGGTGCGCTCCGGCAGGGTGACGAAACGATACGTCACCCTGCCGGGCCGCAGACGGCGGCACGCGCCTCAGACACGTACCGGTGGATCGAGCGCCAGCCCCGGGCCGGCGCCCTGCCGCGCGACGCGCAGCGCGCCGTCGGGGCCGATCAGCGCGAGGACGATCCGGCCGTGTCCGTCCAGGGCCAGCGCGGGCGCCCCCGCACTCGGCCCGCCGGCCGGCGACCACCACACGCCCGCGCCTTCGTTCTCCGTACCGCACGCGGCCACCATGACCTCGCCGTCGAGCCCGCGGTGGGCGAGCACCGTGCAGTCGTAGCCGTCCAGCACCGCTCGCAGCACCGCGATCCGGTCCCCGGTGGACGCCCCGCCGAGGGGGATCACCCAGCCGCCGAGGCGGTGGGCGACGATCTGCCCGGTGTCCCCGTCGGCCCAGTAGAAGGTCGACCGGTCCGGCGCGGTCTCCAGCAACGAGGCCGTGCCGGGCGTGATGCGCAGGGGGATGTTCGGCTCCCGCCCGAAGTCCCCGTCGGCCTCGGACTGCCACCACCGCATCGCGTGTTGCGAGCTGTCCGCGAGCACCTCGATCCGCCCGGAGGAGTGGACCGTCGTGGCGAACCCGTCCCGCACCCCGCTGCCCTTGAGGTCCAGCCAGCGGTCCCATCGGCCGCTGGGCCCCTCCCGACGGAGCATCAGCCCGCCCCCGGCATTGCGCACGATGACATGGACTCGCCCAGTCGAGCTCACCGCGGCCACCGGAGCGCCGAGGCGGGCGGCCTTCTCCTGCTGCGGGTGCGGATTTCCCAACGACCGCCACTCGGTGACCGGGCGGGCGGTCTGGTACTGAATGGCGTGGACGACGTCGACGGTGGGCGGCGCCCCGTCACCCCCGCGGGCACGCCGGCCCAGGAAGTGGACGTAGGTGTCCGCGCCCTGCGTCACCGAAAGGTCCGTCAGGTCCGGCACCGGGATGAGATCCGGCTCCGACCAGTGCGGGCCGCCGGGCCTGGTCTCCGTCCAGCGCAGCAGGCCGGCACGGGAGCGGGCGTAGGCGGTCAGCCTGCCGTCCTTGCCCAGGACGAGCCACCGGCCGTCGAGACAGCCCTCGGCGACCTGCTGCTCTCTCCCCGCTTCGACGACCTGGCCGGCCGCTCTGCCTCGGGCGGCGCCGCGCCCGGATCCGGTCCGCATGACGTGACCTGCCCCTCCCGCCGCCGAACGCGGCTGACCTGCCCTCCTCCCGAGGATCCGTCCTGCGCGGAGGCTGAGCGCGCACCATCATAGATCGAACGTTCGACGAACATGATGTGACGACCTCGTGCGCGACTCCGCCCGCCCGCGCGGCTGCTCCCGGGAGGCGGCCGGGGGCTCGGGTCAGACCGCCTGCCACGCCCCCAGCGCCAGCCCCGCCTCGTCCTTCCGCCGGGTCAGCAGCAGCTGTCCGGTCGACGGGGACAGGGTCGCCGCCACCAGCCGGCCGTCGGCGTCCAGGGCCAGGGCCACGGTCGCGTCGGCCGGCAGCGCGGGGCCCGACTCGGTCCAGGCCGCACCGGCCTCCTCCGCCTCCGAGGGGTACGCGGCGAAGGCGACGCGGCCGCTGCCCGCCGCACGCTGGGCGAGCAGCGTGCAGTCGTAGCCGTCTATGACGGTGCCGACGGCGGACACGGGGCCGGGGCCGGCTGCGGGCACCAGGGGGGCCGGCTTCCCGCCGGGGCGCCAGGCGCACAGCTCACCGGTGTCGTCGTCGGTGAAGAAGACCGTGGTGCGCTCCGCGGAGGTCGCCAGGGCGCGCAGGCTGCCTGGGCGGACCGCGGCCTGGAGGCGCTCCCCCAGCTCCATGCGGGTGCCCGCCGCCTCCTGCCTCCAGTGCAGGATCCCGCTCTCCACGGGCGCGTACAGCTCGACCAGGCCGGTCCGGGTCGTCACCGCCACGGGCGACTCCTGGACGCGGCTGCCCTTCAGGTCCCGCCACGGCGCCCAGCCGCCCTTCTCCCGCTGGGCCACCATGCTCATGCCGCCGCCGCCGTTGCGGACGAAGACGTGGGCGCGTCCCTGCGCGTCGACCGCGACGGTGGGAGGCCCGGTGCGGGCGCCCTGCTTGTTGGGGTGGCCGGCCGGCTGCCAGTCCAGGGGCGCGAGCAGCGGCCGGTAGTGCGTGGTGTGCACGAGGCCGGCGCGGTCGGCACCGATGGGCTGCCAGGCGGCCAGGTGGGCGTAACCGTCCGCGCCCTGCCCGACCGCGAGGGCGCCCGGACGCAGTTCCTGGTCGCCGCCGGCCCGGCGCGGGGGCTCCCAGCCTCCGCCGGGTGTGCTCTCGGCACGCCACAGGGCGGCGTCGTCCGTCTGGAAGTACACGCTGAGGCGGCCGTCGCGGCCGAGGAGAAGCCAGTCGCCGTTCACCGGTTCACTCTAAGCGGGAGCACCGGTTCCGTGGCGAGCGGGTACGGCCGTCGACCGCCAGGCGAGGCAGCGCGGGGCGGGAGGAGGACGGGGGGGGAGGACGGGGAGGGGCGTGCGACCCTGGCGGCATGGAAGACAACACGCCCCTGCTCGTGGTCGTCGACGCCGCGAACGTCGTCGGCTCGGTGCCCGACGGCTGGTGGCGGGACCGGCGCGGGGCCGCCGAGCGGCTGCGGGACCGGCTGGCGGCGGACGGGGTGCCGGGGCGGGCCGGGCCGGTGGACATCGTGCTCGTCGTCGAGGGCGCGGCCCGCGGGGTGGAGTCCGTGCCCGGCGTACGGGTCGAGTCGGCGCCCGGCAGCGGGGACGACCACATGGTCGGCCTGGTCGCGCGGGCGGCGGACGACCGCCCCGTGCTGGTCGTGACGGCCGACCGCGAACTGCGCCGCCGGGTGACCGGGCTGGGCGCGGAGGTGGCGGGGCCCCGGACGGTGCGGCCCGTGTGACACCCGGTGGGGCCGGTGGGGCTGTGTGCCGGTGTGGCTACGTGCCGGACGGCTCGGCCGGGTCGGCCGGTGCCTCCTCGCCGCGGGCCAGGCGGCTGTGGGTGCGGCCGTAGAGGAAGTACACGACGAAGCCGATCGCCATCCAGATCGCGAACCGGACCCAGGTCTCGGCGGGCAGGTTCAGCATCAGCCACAGCGAGGCCGCCACGGACACGATGGGCAGCAGCGGGACCAGCGGGGTGCGGAAGGCGCGGGGCAGGTCGGGCCGGGTCCTGCGCAGGATGATCACGCTGATCGCGACGACGACGAAGGCGAAGAGCGTGCCGATGTTCACCAGCTCGGCCAGCTCGCTGAGGCTGGTGAACCCGGCGACGATCGCGATGATCACGCCGAGCAGGATGGTCGGCCGGTAAGGGGTGCGGAACTTCGGGTGGACGTGGGAGAAGAAGCGCGGCAGCAGGCCGTCGCGGCTCATCGCGAAGAACACCCGGCTCTGGCCCAGCAGCAGGATCATGCAGACCGTGGTCAGGCCGACGGCCGCGCCGAAGCTGATCACCCCGGAGAAGAAGGGATGCCCCGTGGCTTTGAAGGCGTCGGCGAGCGGGGCGTCCACGGAGAGCTTGGTGTAGTGCTGCATGCCGGTGACGACGATCGAGACGCCGACGTACAGGAGGGTGCAGATGATCAGGGAGCCGAGGATGCCGCGGGGCATGTCGCGCTGCGGGTTCCTGGTCTCCTCGGCGGCGGTGGCGACGATGTCGAAGCCGATGAAGGCGAAGAAGACGACCGAGGCGGCCGTGAAGATGCCCATCACGCCGAAGTTGGACGGGGCCCAGCCGAACATCAGCTGGATCAGTGGTGAGTGCAGTCCCCCGCCCGCCTCGACGGGCTGCGACTTGGGGATGAAGGGGTCGTAGTTGGCGCTCTTGACGAAGAAGGCGCCCGCGATGATCACGATGAGGACGACGGCCACCTTGATGGCGACGACGAGCGAGGTGATCCGCGCCGACAGTTTCATGCCGAGCACGAGGACGGCGGTGAGCACCAGCACCAGGGCGGCGGCGAGGATGTCGAAGCCGAAGCCCTCCGCGCCGTCCCGGCCGCCCAGCTCCGCGGGCATGTGCCAGCCCGCGTTGTCCATCAGCGAGCGGATGTAGCCCGACCAGCCGACGGCCACCACCGCCGTGCCCAGCGCGAACTCCAGGACCAGGTCCCAGCCGATGATCCAGGCGGGCAGTTCGCCCAGGGAGGCGTAGGAGAAGGTGTACGCGGAGCCGGCCACCGGGACGCTGGAGGCGAACTCGGCGTAGCACAGCGCGGCGAGCGCGCAGACGACGCCGGCGACCACGAACGCCAGGGCCGTGGCGGGCCCGGCGTTGTCCTTGGCGACGGTGCCGGTCAGTACGAAGATGCCGGTGCCGATGACGACGCCGATACCGAAGACGGTCAGGTCCAGCGCCGACAGGGATTTCTTGAGCGCGTGCTCCGGTTCCTCCGTGTCACGGATGGACTGCTCGATCTTCTTCGTCCTGAACAGGGTGTTGCTCACGGGGACCTCCCACGCTTGTCGTCCTCGACATGATCGAGAGGGGGCGTACTGCGTATGCCCCGGCGTGGGCGATTTCACGCGGATGGGCCGGTTCCACCACCGCAACGAGTGGTCGGACCGGCCCATCCGGCTCAGTGCCGGGTCCCGCGGTGCGCGGTGTCAGTCGCGCGTCCCGCGGTGCGCGGTGTCAGTCGCGCGCGGCCTCCACCTGGTCCACCTCGGCGCCGGCCCGGTCGTACCGGCCGTCCAGCCTGGCGACCAGTCCGGTGACCTGGCGCGCGATGTCGGGCGCGGTGAGCCCGATCTCGGCCAGCACCTCCGCGCGGGAGGCGTGGTCGAGGAAGCGCGGCGGGATGCCGAAGTCGCGCAGCGGTACGTCGACGCCGGCGTCGCGCAGGGCCTGGGCGACGGCGGAGCCGACGCCGCCGACGCGGGAGTTGTCCTCGACGGTGACGACCACGCGGTGGCGCTCGGCGAGCGGGGCCATGGCCTCGTCGACGGGCTTGACCCAGCGCGGGTCGACCACGGTGGTGGAGATGCCCTGCTTGTTCAGCAGGTCGGCCACCTCCAGGCACATCGGCGCGAGGGCGCCGACCGAGACCAGGAGGACGTCGGGGGTCCCGGTGCCGGGGGCGCGCAGGACGTCCATCCCGCCGACGCGGCCGACGGCGGGGACGGCGGGGCCGACGGCGCCCTTGGAGAAGCGGACCACGGTCGGCGCGTCGTCCACCGCGACGGCCTCGCGCAGCTGGGCGCGGACCTGGTCGGCGTCGCGCGGGGCGGCGAGCCTGAGGCCGGGGACGACCTGGAGGATCGACATGTCCCACATGCCGTTGTGGGAGGCGCCGTCGGTGCCGGTGACGCCGGCGCGGTCCAGCACGAAGGTGACGCCGCACTTGTGCAGGGCCACGTCCATCAGGACCTGGTCGAAGGCGCGGTTGAGGAAGGTGGCGTACACGGCGAAGACCGGGTGGACGCCGCCGTGCGCGAGGCCGGCCGCGGAGACCGCGCCGTGCTGCTCGGCGATGCCGACGTCGTAGACGCGGTCGGGGAAGGCCTTGGCGAACTTGTCGAGGCCGACCGGCTGGAGCATGGCGGCCGTGATGGCGACCACGTCCTCGCGCTCCTTGCCGAGCTTGAGCATCTCGTCGCCGAAGACGGACGTCCAGTCGGCGCCGGAGGTGGAGATGGGCAGGCCGGTGTCGGGGTGGATCTTGCCGACGGCGTGGAAGCGGTCCGCCTCGTCCTGGAGGGCGGGCTGGTAGCCGCGGCCCTTCTCGGTGAGGCAGTGCACGATGACCGGGCCGCCGAAGCGCTTGGCCCGGGTGAGGGCGGACTCCAGGGCCTCCAGGTCGTGGCCGTCGATGGGGCCGACGTACTTGAGGCCGAGGTCCTCGAACATGCCCTGCGGGGCGATGAAGTCCTTCAGGCCCTTCTTGGCGCCGTGCAGGGTGTCGTAGAGGGGCCGCCCGACGACCGGGGTGCGCTCCAGGACCTCCTTGGTGCGGGCCAGGAAGCGCTCGTAGCCGTCGGTGGTGCGCAGGGTCGCCAGGTGGTTGGCGAGGCCGCCGATGGTGGGAGCGTAGGAGCGCTCGTTGTCGTTGACGACGATGACCAGGGGGCGGTCCTTGGCGGCGGCGATGTTGTTCAGCGCCTCCCAGGCCATGCCGCCGGTCAGGGCGCCGTCGCCGATGACGGCGACGACGTGGTCGTCGCGCTCCATGACCTGGTTGGCCTTGGCGATGCCGTCGGCCCAGCCGAGCACCGTGGAGGCGTGGCTGTTCTCGATGACGTCGTGCTCGGACTCTCCCTGCGAGGGGTAGCCGGACAGGCCGCCCTTCATCTTCAGTTTCGAGAAGTCCTGGCGGCCGGTGAGCAGCTTGTGCACGTAGGACTGGTGGCCCGTGTCCCAGAGCACCTTGTCCTTCGGCGATTCGAAGACCCGGTGCAGGGCGAGGGTGAGTTCCACCACGCCGAGGTTGGGGCCGAGGTGGCCGCCGGTCTTGGACACGGCGTCGACGAGGAAGGTACGGATCTCCTCGGCCAGCTGAGTCAGCTCTTCCAGGCTGAGCCGGTCCAGATCGCGCGGTCCCGTGATGCGGGTCAGCAGCGGCACCCGTGCCTCCTTGCAGTAGAGCTGTTGCCGGGCTCGTCGAGTCTAATGTTCCGCTCCGGCGGAACGTGTCCGGGCGGTGCGTCGTACGTCACGCGTTCGGCCCTACCCAGGGGCAGGCCGTTCTACGTCTTCCCGGTCCGCGTCCTCCGGCACGTCGCCGTCCGGCTTGGGGACACCTTTACCCGGGTGGTCCAGTCCACCGGGCGCGCGGTGTCCAGGCCGGGTGGCTCCCGGCCCGGCCGATTGGTCTAGTCCCATTCTGGTCCAGACCATTGCGTCCCCCGGTGCTCCGGCGATATCCCCGTACCCGGCAACACCCCAGCACAGCACGGGAATCGACGTTCCTCCCCACACACACCGGGACTGACATGAGACGCATGCGTTCCATCCGGGCGGCCCTCACCGCGGCCGCCACCACCGTGGCCGCGGTGGGCCTCGCCCTGTCCGGCACCGTCCCGGCCCAGGCGGCGACCCCGCTGCCGGACCGGGTCTTCGCGCCGTACTTCGAGGCCTGGACCGGCGAGAGCCCGGCCGCGCTGGCCGCCCAGTCGGGCGCCAAGCACCTCACCATGGCCTTCCTCCAGACGGCGACCCCGGGTTCCTGCACGCCGTACTGGAACGGCGACACGTCGATGCCGATCGCGCAGTCCACCTTCGGCGCCGACTTCGACACCATCCAGGCGAACGGCGGCGATGTCATCCCCTCGTTCGGCGGCTACACGGCCGACACCACCGGCACCGAGATCGCCGACAGCTGCACCGACGTCCAGCAGATCGCCGCGGCCTACGAGAAGGTCATCACGACCTACGACGTCTCCCGGCTCGACATGGACATCGAGATCGACGCGCTGGACAACACCGCGGGCATCGACCGCCGCAACAAGGCCATCAAGCTGGTCCAGGACTGGGCCGCAGCCAACGGCCGCGACCTCGAGATCTCCTACACCCTGCCCACCACCACCCGCGGCCTGGCGAGCAACGGCGTCGCGCTGCTCGAGAACGCCGTCAAGAACGGCACGAAGGTCGACGTCGTCAACCTGATGACGTTCGACTACTACGACAACCAGCAGCACGACATGGCCCGGGACACGCAAACCGCGACCCAGGGCCTGCACGACGTGCTGGCCCGGCTCCACCCGGGCAAGTCCTCGGCCGACCTCTGGCACATGATCGGCGTCATCGAGATGATCGGCGTCGACGACTTCGGACCGGCGGAGACCTTCACCCTGGACAACGCCCGCACGGTCTACGACTGGGCCCTGGACCAGGGCATCAACACGCTCTCCTTCTGGGCGCTCCAGCGGGACAACGGGAGCTGCGCGGGCGGCGGCGCGGCCGACAACTGCTCCGGCATCCAGCAGAACACCTGGGACTTCTCGCACGTCTTCGCGCCGTTCACCAGTGGCAGCACCGCCCCGGAGAACGACTTCTCCCTCTCCGCCACCCCGGCCTCCGGCACGGTGACCGCGGGCGCCTCGGCCACCACCACGGTGAAGACCGCGGTGAAGTCGGGTACGGCTCAGACGGTGCAGCTCGGGGCGAGCGGGGTCCCGGCGGGCGTCACCGCGTCGTTCAGCCCCGCCTCGGTCACGGCGGGCGGGCAGTCGACGCTCACCCTCGCCACCACCGGCCAGGCGGTCTCGGGGACGTACTCCATCACCGTCACGGGCACCGGCCCGTCCGGCAGCCACAGCACCAGCTACGCGCTGACCGTCACCGGCGGCAACGGCAACCAGTGCACGGCCGCCCCGTGGAACTCGGGCGCGATCTACACCGGCGGGCAGCAGGTCTCCCACGAGGGGCACACCTGGAAGGCCAAGTGGTGGACGACCGGCGAGGAGCCCGGGACCACCGGCCAGTGGGGCGTCTGGCAGGACCTCGGCGCCTGCTGAGAACGGCACGGCGCACCCCGACGGGCGCGGAAAGCGGTCCGCCCGCCGGCCCAGGGCTCAGCTGGGCGGGCGGGCGGACCGGCGTCGGCCGTGCGGCGGCTTGCTACGCGCGGCCGGCCGTCTTCTGCGTCTTGCGGGTGATCGCGTCGATGACGACGGTCGCCAGCAGCACGCCACCGGTGATCATGTACTGGACCGGCGAGGCGATGCCCTCCAGGGCGAGGCCGTACTGGATCGAGACGATGACCATGACACCGAGCAGCGCGTCCCAGGTGCGGCCGCGGCCGCCGAAGAGGGACGTGCCGCCGATCACGGCCGCGGCGATGACGTTCATCAGGAACTCACCGGTGCCCGCGCCCTGGTTGGCGGCGGCGATCTTCGAGGCCACGAAGAGGCCGCCTATCGCGGCGAAGCCGCCGGCGATCGCGAAGACCGAGATCCGGATCAGCTCCACGTTGATGCCGGCGCGGCGGGACGCCTCGACGCTGCCACCGAGGGCGAAGATCTTGCGACCGTAGGCGGTGCGGCGCAGGACGAAGTCCGTGAGCAGCAGGAACGCCAGGAAGATCACCACGGCCAGCGGCAGGCCCTTGTACTGGTTGAAGACGATCGCCACGACGAACGCCAGGATCGCCAGCAGCACCGTGCGCACGATGATCTCGTTCAGCGGCCGCGAGGGCACCCCGGCGGCCTCGCGGCGCCGGCTGTCGAAGAACGCGCTGAGGAAGTACCCCGCGGTCACGACGACCGCCAGGCCGTAGGCGGCGGCCACGTCGCTGAAGTAGTAGCTGGTCATCTTGACGACGATGCCCTCGGAGTCGAGGTTGATCGTGCCGTTGCTGCCCAGGATCTGCAGCATGAAGCCCTGCCAGAACAGCAGTCCGGCCAGCGTCACGGCGAAGGCCGGCACGCCGATGCGGGCGAAGACGAAGCCGTGGATGGCACCGGCCACGGTGCCGGTGAGGACGGACAGCAGCAGGGCGAGCCACTCGTTCATCCCGTGCGTGACGCTCAGCACCGCGAAGGTGGCGCCCGCGACACCGCTGACCGAGCCGACCGACAGGTCGATCTCGCCGAGCAGCAGGACGAAGACGATACCGACGGCGATCATGCCGGTGCCGACCATGGCGACCGACATGTCGGAGAAGTTGCCGGCGGTGAGGAAGTTGGAGTTCAGGCTGGTGAAGATGGCCCAGATGATCAGCAGACCGACGACGACCGGGATGGACCCGAGGTCACCGGCCTTCATCTTCCGCTTGAACTCGCTCAGATAGCCCGCGAAGCCCTGCTCGCGCACCAGCAGCCGCGGGTCGACCGCGGCGGCGGCGCCGGCGGCCGCGGCGGGGTTCTCCACCGCGTGGTCCTCGGCCGGGGTGGAGGTCTTGTCGATGCTCACTTCTTGATCTCCCCATTGGTGCGCGCCGCACGACGGGTCACGGCGTTCTCCGTGGCGCCCGTGATGGCGGAGATGATCTCTTCCTGCGAGGTCGACTTGACCTCGAAGACGCCGTTGTTGCGCCCGAGGCGCAGGACGGCGACCTTGTCGGCGACCGCCTTGACGTCAGCCATGTTGTGGCTGATGAGGATGACGGCGTGGCCGCGCTCGCGCAGCCGCTCCACGAGGTCGAGGACCTGCGCGGTCTGCTCGACGCCGAGGGCGGCGGTGGGCTCGTCGAGGATGACCAGCTTGGGCTCGCCGAGCATGGACCGGGCGATCGCCACCACCTGGCGCTGGCCGCCGGAGAGCGAGGCGATCGGGATGCGGACGCTCGGGATGCGGATGGACAGCGTGTCGAGGAGCTCGCGGGAGCGGCGCTCCATCTCCACCTCGTCCAGGACGCCGCGACGGCGGATCTCCCGGCCCAGGTAGAGGTTGCCGACGACGTCGATGTTGTCGCACAGCGCGAGGTCCTGGTAGACGGTCGCGATGCCGAGACTCTGGGCGTCGTGCGGCCTGTTGATCGAGACGGACCTGCCGTCCCACTCGATGGCGCCCTCATCGATGGGGTGCACGCCGGCGATCGTCTTGACCAGCGTGGACTTTCCGGCGCCGTTGTCGCCCACCAGGGCGACCACCTCACCGGCGTGGACCTCAAGCTCTACGTCGGTGAGCGCCTGGACGGCACCGAATCGCTTGGAGACCCCGCGCAACGCCAGCACGGGCGTAGCGGACACGTGAACCATCTCCTTCGCCGCCTGACCCGGCGGGAGGTTGTGCAGAAGTAATGGGGGGGTTGTTCCGTCCGGCGCCCCGCGTAGCTTGCGGGGCTGATGAGTGCGGGGCGCCGGAGGAGCTGGGGCGGGCGGTCCCGGGCGGCTCAGCCGGCCCGGGTCGCGGATCCGCTTACTTGAGGCCGATCTTGTCGCAGGCGGCCTTGTACTTGTCCGTGCAGATCTCGTCGATCGTGTAGAAGCCGTCCTTGATGACGGTCTCCTTGATGTTGTCCTTGGTCAGCGAGACGACCGGGACGATGACCGCGGGGACGCCCTTGGTGGTGGCGCTGTCGACCTTGTCGTTGGCGATGGAGTCGAGCGACTCGCCCTTCGCCAGCGCGACGGCCATCTCGGCCGCGGTCTCGGCCTCCTTCGGGTAGGACTTGAAGACGCTCATGTACTGCTCACCGGTGACGATGCGCTGCACGCCCGCGAGTTCGGCGTCCTGGCCGGTGACCGGGATGTCCGCGATGCCGGCCCGCTTCAGGGCGGTGATGGAACCGCCCGCCATGCCGTCGTTGGCGGAGTAGACGCCGTCGATCTTGTCCTTGCCGAGCGCGGAGATCGCCGCTTCCATGTTGGCGTTGGCGTTCTCCGGCTTCCACTCCTTGGTGTCGTACTCGCGGCCGATCTTCACCTTGCCGTCGAGGACGGAGTGGGCGCCCTCCTTGAACTGGGCGGCGTTCGGGTCGGTGGAGGACCCGTTCATCATGACGATCTGGCTGTCCTTGGCCTTGTCGCCCAGCGCCTTCAGGAGCGCCTCGCCCTGCGTCTTGCCGACGGTGACGTTGTCGAACGAGGTGTAGGCGTCGATCGGGCCCTCGGCCAGGCGGTCGAAGGCGACGACCTTGATACCGGCGTCGTGGGCCTTCTTCACCGAGCCCGCGATGGCCTTGTAGTCCACCGCGTCGATGATCATCACGTCGACCTTGTTGGTGACCATCGTGTCGACCTGCTGGTTCTGCAGGCTGGCGTCCTGCTTGGCGTTGGCGTAGACGACCTCGCCCTTGTTGTTCGTGAGCTCCTTGACCTTCTTCTCGATCATGGGCTTGTCGAACTTCTCGTACCGCGCGGTCTGGTTCTCGGGAAGGAGCAGACCGACCTTGATGTCGTCGCCCTTCTTCGCCGCCGAGTCGGACGAGTCGCTGCCGCCGTCGGACTCCTTGGCGCTGCCACAGGCGGCGAGCGAGACGGCCATCGCGGTGGTGGCAACGGCAACGGCGGCACGACGCATACGCGTGTTCACTTCACAAACCTCCCTGACGAGGCCGCGTCGTTGCGGCCGAGGTGGCTGGAAGTCAACTCGGCCACACGTGCGACGTCAAGAAGTAAATCCTTAACGAGATGACAACGGTGCCATCCGTGCTCTAAGTGAAGGCAGGCGTGGCCGCCGGCAGAGCGCCGGTCGCAGACCCGTCCAAGAGCGTCGAATCGCCCATCTCGCTGAGGGCGAGAGCGAGGGCTCCCAGCACCTCCGCACGGCCGCCGAGGGCCCCGGGAAGCACGGAGAGCTGCCGCGCCGCGCTGGGGATGGCGTAGCGCCCGACGGACTCTCTTATCGGCCCGAGCACCAGCTCGCCGGCCTCGGCGAGATCGCCGCCGAGGACGACGCGGCTCGGGTTGAGCAGGTTGCAGAGGTTGGCGACTCCACTGCCGATGTGGCGGCCGACGTCGGCGATCACCCGACGGCAACCGGGGTCACCGTCCCGGGCCAGCCGCACGACGCCCTCCATCGTCAGATCGGTGCCGTGGCTGGGCTGGAGGAGCGGAAGCACATAGCGTGCTGCGGCGAAGGTCTCCAGGCAACCCCGGTTTCCGCACCGGCAGACGGGACCGGCCTCGTCCAGGGTGATGTGCCCGATTTCGCCCGCCGTGCCGCCGGGGCCGCGATAGATCTTCCCGTTGATCACCAGCCCGGCGCCGACACCGCTGGCGACCTTGATGTACGCCAGGTCCCGCACCCCCCGGCCGCCGCCCCAGACCAGCTCGCCCAGGGCGCCGAGGTTGGCGTCGTTGTCCACGTGCACCGGCACGCCGAGCCGCCCCCGCAGCTCCTCGGCGGGCCGGATGCCGCCCCAGCCGGGCAGGATGGCGGTCGAGCCCAGCGTCCCGGACTCCACGTCGATCGGGCCCGGCACGCCCAGGCCCACCCCGGCGATCTTGGCGCGGTCCACGCCGGTGGCCTCGATCAGGCGGCTGACCAGCTGTTCCGCCCGGTCGAAGCCCTGGTCCGAGGAGGCGTCCACGTCCAGCGGCTCGGACTCCTCGGCGAGCACCTGGTGGGCGAGGTTGCCGACCGCGACGCGCAGGTGGGTGTGGCCGAAGTCCACGCCGATGACGATGCCGGCGTCCCCGCTCAGCGAGACGCTGCGGGCCCGGCGGCCGCCCGCCGAGGTGGGCGTGACCTCGACCGTCCCGCCGTCCTTCAGTTCCCGGACGATGTTCGAGACCGTCGCCGCGGACAGGCCCGTCGTCCTCGCGATCTCCGCCTGCGTGAGCGAACCGGCGAGCCGTACCGCCCGTACGACCCGTTCCAGGTTGGCGCGGTGCAGCGACGACTGCGACCCGGGAGTCTCCATTGACTCTCACCCTCATCCCCTGGGTCCGCGTCACCCGGTGCGATGCGGACCTTGTACAAGTTATGAACCCCAAACTCCGCTGATTCGCCCAGTGGCGTCAAGCCCTTGATAGAAATCGGTTCCAGGCCGTGTCCGCGGCCGGCTGCCGGTGGTACGCCGCAGGGGCCCGTCCCCGGAGAGACAGCTCTCCGGGGACGGGCCCCTGCGTACGACGGGTGACGCCGGCCGTGGGCGTCAGCGGAAGGTGCCCTGCGACACCGAACCGGCGATCCGCCGCTGGAAGACGCAGTACACGAGGAGCACGGGCACCACCGTGACCACGATCGCCGCGAACAGCGCGCCGTAGTCGATGTCGTAGACCTGCGAGGACGCGTAGGCGGCCATGCCCTGAGTGAGGACCCACTTGTCCTGGTCGGTGTTGAGCGCCACCGGCAGCAGGAACTGATTCCACAGACCCAGGAAGTTGAAGATCGCCACCGCCGCCATGCCCGGCCGGGCCATCGGCAGCATCACCTGGAAGAACGCCCGCCAGTCCCCGGCACCGTCGATCAGCGCGGCCTCGTACACGTCGTGCGGCAGCGACCGGAAGAACGAATAGAGGAAGAACATCGTGAACGGCAGCGCGAACGCGACATAGGTGAGGATGAGTCCGGGACGTGTGTTCAGCAGCCCGAAGTTCTGCAACTGGAAGAAGAGCGGAACGATCGCCAGGAAAACCGGGAAAGTCAGGCCGGCGAGCATCACGTAGTAGATGAGCCGGCGTCCGGGGAACTCGAACCGGGCGAGAACGTAGGCACACATCGCGCCGAGCAGCATCACCAGGATCAGTGCCGAGACCACGACGATCACGGAATTCAGGAAGTACTTCCCGATGTTCGCGTCGGTCCACGCGTTCGCGTAGTTCTCGAAGCGCCAGTGGTCCGGCAGCGAGAACGGCGACGAAAGGATCTCGCCGGTCGATTTGAACGACGACATCAGCACCCACAGCATGGGCACGATCACGATCACGGACCACAGGATCAGCAGGGCGTGCGAGATCGCCGCGAATCTGCGGTCGCTGCTCGCGGCGGCCCTCGCCAGCCTGCGGTCGCTCACCGGTTTCCGGTCACTGGCCGGCTTCCGGTCGGCGGCGATGACGCTCACCGGGCACCTCCCTTGGCTGCGGCACGCCGAGCCCTGGACCCAGGTGCTTTCCTCTTGCTCTCGCCCTCGCCGCCGCCCGTGAGGCGGTTGACGAGGAACACCAGCGCCGCGAACACCAGGGTGACCGCGGCGAGGACGACGCCCATCGCGGTGGCGTAGCCGAACTGCTGCTTGGCGAAAGCGACGTTGAACAGACGCTGGCTGATCGTCAGGGTCGAGTTGTCCGGGCCGCCGTTCGGCACCATCGCCTGGACGTAGACGAACGCGTCGAGGGCGGCGATGCCCAGGTAGATGTACGCCGTCTGCACGCTGTCCCGGATCGCCGGCAGGGTGATCGAGATCGTGGTGCGGAACCGGCCGGCCCCGTCGATCTTCGCCGCCTCGTACAGCTCGCCGGGAACGCCCTTGATCGCGGCGATGAAGAGCACCGCGTAGAACCCGACGAGCCCCCAGATGATGACGAACATCACGGCCGGCATCGCGGCCGCCTTCTCGCCCAGCCACGCGAACGTGTCGAACTGGTCGAGGCCGAGGCCGGTGAGGACGCCGTTGAGCAGGCCGGCGTTCGGGTCGTACATCTGCGCCCAGATCAGACCGACGATGATCGCCGGCACCACGTAGGGGAAGAACGAGATGATCCGGTAGAACGACGCTCCCCGGATCCCTCGGACGGGGCCCTTGCTGGGCCCGCCCAGGGTGATGGCCACGGCGACCCCGAGGGCCAGGGTCAGCGTCACCAGGGGCACGAAGGCCGCGAGGAGTGCGACGTTGCGCAACGCCTTCAGGAAGATGTCGTCCTGGAACATCTTCGTGAAGTTGTCGAAGCCGACGAAGTTGTAGTCCGGGCTGAAGCCGCGCCAGTCGGTCATCCCCCAGAAGATCGCCTGGCCGAACGGGATCAGAACGAAGATCACGAAGATGGCCAGCGGGACACCGAGGAACGCGAGGAAGAACGTCACCCGGTCGAACGTGAGCTTGCGGCGCCGCGGCCGCCCGCCGCGAGCGGCCGGCTCGGGCCGGCGGCTCGCGGTTTCGGCAGTGGGGATCGTGTCTTTCATCGCGGTGCTAGCTGACCTTGACCTTGTCGACGGAGTCGTCTTCCCGGACCTTGTCGGAGATCTTCTGCAGGGCCGAGGTCAGCCCCTTGCCGTCGAGGTCACCGGCGAGGAACGAGTTCCACGGCACCAGCTGGTCGGTGTTCAGCCCGTAGGTCTCGACGAACATGTAGTTGAAGATGTTGGTGCCCGCGGCCTCCAGCATCTTCGTCTGCGAGACGAGCGCCGTCGATCCGTAGCCGTCGGCGGGCACGGTGCCCTTGACGATCGTCGGGGCCAGCTTCGTCTTGGAGAAGTTGGCGGCCGCCTTCTCCGACAGCATCGCCCGCAGCACTTCCTTGCCGCCGGCCGGGTTCTTGCCCTGCTTGGGCACGATGAACGGCTCACCGGCGGCCGCGCGGAGTGCCTCGTAGGGCAGCGCCGGCTTGTCGGTGAGCGTCATCGACGGGATTCCGGTCATCTGGAAGTCCGCCTTGGTGGCCTTCTTCATCTCGTTCTCGATCCAGCCACCGGACGGGTAGAGCAGCGCCTTCTGGTCGTTGCTCCAGATCGCCTGCGCCTTCTGGAACTGGGTGCCGGAGCCACCGGGGACGAACATCTTCTGCTTGACCATGGTCTCCATGACCTTGATGACGCCTTGGACGGCCGGGTGCGACCAGCAGCCCTTCTCCAGGTTCTCCAGGGCGAGCCGGACCTCGTCGCCGCCCTCCTTGATCGCCGAGTCGATCAGGAGCGTGCGGTAGTAGGTCGCCGCCTCCTTGCCGTGGACGAAGAGGTACTTGCCCTTCTTCTTCGCCTCCTGGCCGAGGTCGAGCGCCTCGTCCCAGGTCTTCGGCGGGGTCCAGCCGTTCTCCTCGAAGAGCGTCTTCGAGTACCAGACGCCGTACACCGTCATCACGTAGTTGAGCGCGACGAACTTGTCCTTGAACGTGCCGGGATCCTTGACGCCGGGGTAGACGATGTCGGCGATCTTCTTGCCCTCGTAGGTGCTGGCCTCGAAGAGGTCGTCGAGCTCCTCCAGCTGGTCGAGGATGCCGAGGAAGCCGATCTGGTCCTCACCGGAGTTGTCGATGAGGTCCGGCGGGTTGCCGCCGACGAAGCGGGGCTGGAGCTGGGGGGCGATGTCGACGACCGGCTTGACCTGGACCTTGAGTCCCTTGACCTGGCTGCCGAGCACCTGGTTGGCGTAGTCGACGTAGTCGGTGCCGTAGCCGCCGTCGAAGATGGCCGCTTCGACCGTGGAGTTGGCGGCGGCACCGAACGGGTTCTGGGCGCTCTTCTCGCCCTTCGGACCGCTGTCGCTCTCCTTGTCCTCGCTGGAGGGAGAGCTGCACGCGACCGCGAACGAGCCCATCGCCGCGGTGGCGATGGCCCCGCGCAGGAGCGTCCGCCTGTCAAGAGAGCCGGCACGAATGGTCATCTTTGCATCCTCACTGATCGATTGGTTCTGTCCGGGTGTGCGGCGTTGTCGCCGTCGTCTCGGAGCCGCGGTGCGGCGCCGATGATCAGCTGAGCGATGCCGGCACAACAGTCGCCGGGGCCGGAGCGACGGTCGCGCTCCGCCTGATCAGATCGTGATGGCCCACGCCGGTGGTGGATCCCATGCTCAAGTCCTCGCCTTCTCCAGGACTCAGGCGGTGAACCGGATCCTCCCCGGCACCGCGTTCGGGTCAAGCTGGGTCGTGCAGGAAATGCGGCCGTACAAGGTCGGGTGCGGTGAAGATGCCCCGGAGTGCCGACAGGTATAGTCCACTTTCGCTTGGCGGAGCAAGATCGAATGCAAGGTTCGCGGTACGTCTTTTCCGAGTTGAGACCTCCCGGAAATATGAATGGCCTGTGCACCGCATGCCGGAGGAATCCCTGCCATAAGCCCCGAACGCCACATCCAACACCCTTGACATCACATGCCACTTGACCCCTACTGGTCCTTGCGCAGTTGATTTGACAACGTTGTCCCACGCGCTGGGAGGGTGGCCAGGACATGCAGTACAGAGTTCGGCACAGATGGGGTCCGGCGGTCGTCATGACGACCGCCTTCGCCTTGGCGGTGGGTTCACAGGGAGCGGCGGTCGCGCTGCCGGGCGCCCCCGCCAAGGCCGACCGGGAGTTCGCGTCGTCCTTCGAGGCGGACGACCCGGTTCCGGACTGGACCGACACCGTGGACACCGACCGGGACGGCGGCAAGCGGGCTTCCGGTGTGGACGGCGGGTACAGCACCGGCATACCCGGCAACGTCACGGAGAACGTCACCGGCGTGCGCGCCAGCGCCGAGAACACGGGCGGCCGGGAGGTGAAGGAGAACCTCGTCGACAACGAGCCGGCCACCAAGTGGCTCACCTTCGCGCCGACCGGCTGGGTCGAGTTCGACCTCGACGCACCGACGAAGATCGCCAAGTACGCGCTCACCTCGGCCAACGACCACGACGAGCGCGACCCCCTGGACTGGACGCTGAAGGGCTCGGCGGACGGCGAGACCTGGCAGACGCTGGACACCCGCTCCGGGGAGCACTTCGACGGGCGGTTCCAGACCAGGACCTACGAACTCGCCGAGACCGCCGAGTTCCAGCACTTCCGGCTGGAGATCACCAAGAACAACGGGGCCGGCGACGCGCTCCAGCTCGCCGACGTGCAGCTGGCCACCAGTGACACCGAGGTCCCCACGCCCGAGGACATGCTCTCCTTCGTCGACGAGGGTCCGGTGGGCTCGCCGACCGCGAAGGCGAACGCCGGGTTCACCGGCAAGCACGCGCTGCGCTACGCGGGCCGGCACACCGCGGACGGCCGGGCGTACTCGTACAACAAGGTCTTCGACGTGAACGTCAAGGTCGACCGGCGCTCCGAGCTGTCGTACAAGATCTTCCCGTCGATGGCCGACGGCGACCTCGACTACGACGCCACGAACGTCTCCGTCGACCTCGCCTTCACCGACGGCACCTATCTGAGCGACCTCAGGGCCACCGACCAGCACGGATTCCCGCTGACGCCGCGCGGTCAGGGCGACGCCAAGATCCTCTACGTGAACCAGTGGAACAGTGTGAAGTCCGGGATCGGTTCGGTCGCGGCCGGCAAGACCGTCGACCGGATCCTGCTGGCGTACGACTCCCCCAAGGGCCCGGCGAAGTTCCGCGGCTGGCTGGACGACGTGGCGATCGAGCGGGCCGCGCCCGAGCGTCCCAAGGCCCACCTGTCGGACTACGCGCTCACCACCCGCGGCACCAACTCCAGCGGCAGCTTCTCGCGCGGCAACAACTTCCCGGCGACCGCCGTGCCGCACGGTTTCAACTTCTGGACGCCGGTGACCAACGCCGGGTCGCTCAGCTGGATCTACGAGTACGCCAGCGGCAACAACGACGACAACCTGCCCACCGTGCAGGCGTTCTCCGCGAGCCACGAGCCGAGCCCCTGGATGGGCGACCGGCAGACCTTCCAGGTGATGCCGTCGGCCGCCTCCGGCACCCCGGACACCGGCCCGGACGCCCGCGAGCTGGCCTTCCGGCACGAGAACGAGACGGCCAGGCCGTACTACTACGGGGTGCGGTTCGAGAACGGCGTCAAGGCCGAGATGACGCCGACCGACCACGCGGCGATGATGCGCTTCACCTACCCCGGTGACGACGCCAGCGTCATCTTCGACAACGTCAACGACCAGGCCGGCCTGACCCTGGACAAGGAGAACGGCACCTTCACCGGCTACTCGGACGTCAGGTCCGGCGGCTCCGCCGGTGCCACCCGCCTCTTCGTCTACGGCGAGTTCGACAGCAGGGTCACCGGCGGCGACTCCAGCGGTGTCAAGGGCCACCTGCGCTTCGACGCGGGCCGGGACCACTCCGTGACGATGCGCATCGCCACCTCGCTGATCAGCGTCGACCAGGCGAAGGACAACCTGCGCCAGGAGATCCCGAAGCGGGCCTCCTTCGACAAGGTCAAGCGCGACGCCCAGAAGCAGTGGGACAGGATCCTCGGCAAGGTCGAGGTCGAGGGCGCCACGCAGGACCAGCTGACCACGCTGTACTCCGGCCTCTACCGGCTGTACCTGTACCCGAACGCGGGCCACGAGAAGGTCGACGGGACGTACAAGTACGCCTCCCCGTTCTCCAAGGCGGTCAAGGAGAACACGCCGACCGAGACCGGCGCCAAGATCGTGGACGGCAAGGTCTACGTCAACAACGGCTTCTGGGACACGTACCGGACCGCCTGGCCCGCGTACTCCTTCCTCACCCCGTCCCAGGCCGGTGAGCTGGTCGACGGCTTCGTGCAGCAGTACAAGGACGGCGGCTGGACCTCGCGCTGGTCCTCCCCCGGCTACGCGGACCTGATGACCGGCACCTCCTCCGACGTGGCCTTCGCCGACGCCTACGTCAAGGGCGTCGACTTCGACGCGAAGGCGGCGTACGACGCGGCGGTCAAGAACGCCACCGTGGTGCCGCCGTCCTCCGGTGTGGGCCGCAAGGGCATGGAGACCTCGCCGTTCCTCGGCTACGCCGGTACCGAGACGCACGAGGGCCTGTCGTGGTCGCTGGAGGGCTACCTCAACGACTACGGCATCGCCAAGATGGGCGAGAAGCTCTACAAGGAGACCGGAGAGAAGCGGTACAAGGACGAGTCCGCGTACTTCCTCAACCGCGCCCAGGACTACGTCAACCTCTTCGACGCGAAGGCCGGCTTCTTCCAGGGCAAGGACGTCAAGGGCAACTGGCGCGTGGACTCCGAGAAGTACGACCCGCGGGTGTGGGGCTACGACTACACGGAGACCAACGGCTGGGGCTACGCCTTCACCGCCCCGCAGGACAGCCGCGGCCTGGCCAACCTGTACGGCGGCCGGGACGGCCTCGGCGACAAGCTCGACGAGTACCTCTCGACCCCGGAGACGGCCTCCCCGGACCTGAAGGGCTCCTACGGCGGGGTCATCCACGAGATGGTCGAGGCGCGCGACGTCCGCATGGGCATGTACGGGCACTCCAACCAGGTCGCCCACCACGCCCTGTACATGTACGACGCGGCCGGGCAGCCGTACAAGACGCAGAAGAACATCCGCGAGGTGCTCCAGCGGCTGTACACGGGCAGCGACATCGGGCAGGGCTACCACGGCGACGAGGACAACGGCGAGCAGTCGGCCTGGTTCCTCTTCTCCTCGCTCGGCTTCTACCCCCTGGTGATGGGCAGCGGCGAGTACGCCGTCGGGTCCCCGCTGTTCAAGAAGGCGACGGTGCACCTGGAGAACGGCCGCGACCTGGTCGTCAAGGCGCCGAAGAACAGCACGAAGAACGTCTACGTGCAGGGCCTGAAGGTCAACGGCAAGCGCTGGAACTCCACCTCGCTCCCCCACTCGCTGATCGCGAAGGGCGGCGTCCTGGAGTTCGACATGGGCGCGAAGCCCTCCTCGTGGAGCACGGGTGACAACGCGGCGCCGCCGTCGATCACCCAGGACGACGAGGTGCCGGCCCCGCGCACCGACGCGATCACGGGCCAGGGCCCGCTGTTCGACAACACCTCGGCGACCGACGCGAGCGTGACCTCGGTGGACCTGCCCGTGTCCGGCGAGGGCGCCAAGGCGGTCCAGTACACGCTCACCTCGTCGGCGGACCGCACCAAGGCCCCGGCCGGCTGGAAGCTCCAGGGCTCGGCCGACGGCACGACCTGGCGGACGCTGGACGAGCGCTCCGGCGAGTCCTTCGCCTGGGACCGGCAGACGCGCGCGTTCTCGGTGAAGTCGCCGGGCTCGTACGCCCAGTACCGACTGGTCTTCACCGGCGCCTCGGCGCTGTCGGAGATCGAGCTGCTCGCCTAGCACCATTGTTGATCAGGGCCCGCCCAGCTTCTGGGCGGGCCTTGCGCGTGTCCGGGCCCTGCGCCTGCCGGGTTTTGGCTCTGTGCAGAAAGCCAGGGGCATAATGGTTCGAGCGAATAGCTAGGAACTGTCTGTGCATGGCCGTTCTGGTTCAGGGTACGTGCACGGTCGAAGGAGCGGCGATGACACCCCTTGTGGACCCCAGTCTCAACCGGCGCAAGCTTCGGCTCGCCCTGCGCAAGGCGCGGGAGCGTGCGGGGCTCAGCCAGCGTGAGGCCGCCGAGCAGGTGGAGTGGTCGCAGTCGAAGCTCATCCGTGTGGAGACCGGGACGGTGAGTGTGTCCGTCAGCGACCTGCGCGCCCTCCTGGCGCTGTACGACATCACCGAGCCCGGCACGGTGGAGGAGTTGGTGGAGGCGGCCCGGGGCAGCAAGGGGGCCAGTTGGTGGTCGAGTTACCACGACGTCGTCTCGCCGCAGTTCGCCCAGTACCTCGGTTACGAGGGCGCCGCGCGTGCCGTGGACACCTACCATCCCATCGTGATTCCGGGACACCTGCAGACCCGCGCGTACGCGGACGCCCTGCTCGCCGAGCGCGGGCTGGCCGAGGAGCGGGTGCGGCGCATCGTCGACCTGAGAATGGAGCGCCAGCGGCGCATGTTCGACGGATCGGGCCGTCCGGCGGCCACGTTCGTCCTGGACGAGGCAGCGGTGCGGCGGCAGGTCGGCGGACGGAGCGTGTTCGCCGAGCAGTTGGCACAGGTCATCGCCTTCGCCGGACGCGACGAGGTGACCGTCCGCGTGCTGCCGTTCGACTCGGGAGCGCACTACAGCACCCTGGGCAGCTTCGTCCTGCTGCGCTTCCCGGACGACGACGACCTCCTGTACCTGGAACACGCCGCCGGCAGTATGACCGGCGGCGAGGACCTGGAGCTGCTGGCCCGCTACCAGGAGTGCTTCCAGACGCTCCTGGAGCGGGCGTTGGACGAGAACGCGTCCCTCGACTTGATCGATCGCGTCAAGCAGAGCCTCGAGGCCCGCTAGACCCGCGGTACCGGGCTGACAGAGGCAGGGGGAGGACCGGCGTGGTCTCCAGGTCGACAATCGATGCTCTTCTGGACGTGCTGCGAATAGCCTTCGGCTCCGGCATGAACGACGAGGAGCTGAAGGCTCAGGCCATCCAGGACCCTGAGCAGACGAAGCGTCTCATAGCCATCGAGACGTCCCGGGCACGCGACAAGAGGAAGCAGACCGCGCTGCTCGGCGTGCTGGGGCTGCTGGCCCTCGCCATCGTCATGGTGAAGGCGGCGCCCTTCATCGTGAAGAAGGCCCGTGCCCTCGAACTCCCCTGGTCCGACGTCGGAACCGCGCTGGGCACGCTGGTGATGGGCTCCGCCCTCGCCGGGTTGAGCTGGTGGGTCAGGCGCAAGCTGGCGGCGCGCGGCTCGGCTACTCCGCAGAACCCGCCCGAGAGTCGTAACGAGGGTGATCAGAACCAAGTAGGGACGGGATAGCCCCGTTCCCCGCGCGCCACACTCCCGCGCCGACCGCCACCGCGGCCACCACGCTCACCCAGAGGAGCCGTTTGGCGAGTACGCTGTCGACGAGCATGGACGCGACCGCGGCCGCCAGCGTCGCCACCGCTCCCACGCTCACGGTGAAGGTGAGGACGCCGCCCACGACGACGGCGCTCCGCCTGCCGGCCGACCGCCGCACTTCGGATGCCTCGGCATTCATATGGCCCCCTACCGCCTGCCGATGGCTGGATAAGAACGTCACAGACCGTCCAACTCTCCTTGTGCCACGGCATGCAGGAAGTCAGTCCAGACGGAGGCGCTGAAGCCCAGTGGCGTTCGCCCGAGTGTTTTGGAGTCGCGCGCCAGCACCCGGCCCTCGCACACGGCGACCTCCACGCACTCGCTCTCGTTGCCACACACACTGCTCCTGCGCCACAAGGGTCTCCCCTCATGCACTGCCCCAGCCCCCTGCTTCCCCCACATGCCTGGATAGCGCCCCATCATGTTAGTGGACGAGTGTGCACTGTCGCAGGCGACTGCCCGAATCCCCTCCCGGCAAGTCCCTGCGGCATTCCGTCGTCAGCGAATCCATCACTGAAAGTCATCGAACGACCAGTTTAGGTGACGCCGTTCGGCGGTGGCCATACGGGAACCAGCCGGGTGGTGCGGCACGGGCCGTGCCCTCCGGAGGACGGTGGACACGGCCCGTGCAACAGCCGTCTACTTGCGGATCAGGCTGCGCAGCACGTACTGCAGGATGCCGCCGTTGCGGTAGTAGTCCGCCTCGCCGGGGGTGTCGATGCGCACGACCGCGTCGAACTCGACGCCGGTGTCGGTGGTGACCTTCACCGTGCGCGGGGTGGTGCCCTCGTTCAGCTCGGTCACGCCGGAGACGGAGAAGGTCTCCTCACCGGTCAGGCCGAGGGACTCGGCGGTGTGGCCCTCCGGGAACTGGAGCGGCAGGACGCCCATGCCGATGAGGTTCGAGCGGTGGATGCGCTCGTAGGACTCGGCGACGACCGCCTTGACGCCGAGGAGCGCGGTGCCCTTGGCGGCCCAGTCGCGGGACGAGCCGGAGCCGTACTCCTTGCCGGCCAGGACGACGAGCGGGGTGCCCTGCTCGATGTAGTTGCGGGAGGCGTCGTAGATGAACGACACCGGACCGCCGTCCTGGGTGAAGTCGCGGGTGTAACCGCCCTCGGTGCCCGGCGCGATCTGGTTGCGCAGGCGGATGTTGGCGAAGGTGCCGCGGATCATGATCTCGTGGTTGCCGCGGCGCGAGCCGTAGCTGTTGAAGTCGCGACGCTCGACGCCGTGCTCCGTCAGGTACTTGCCGGCCGGGGTGTCGGCCTTGATGGCGCCGGCGGGCGAGATGTGGTCCGTGGTCACCGAGTCGCCGAGCTTGGCGAGCACCCGGGCGCCGGAGATGTCCTCGACCGGGGCCGGCTCCATGCCCATGCCCTCGAAGTACGGGGGCTTGCGCACGTAGGTGGACTCGCCGTCCCACTCGAAGGTGTCGCCGGTCGGAATGGACAGCGCCTGCCACTGGGCGTCGCCCGCGAAGACGTCGCTGTAGGACTTGGAGAACATGTCCTCGCCGATGGCGTTGGCGACGACGTCGTTGACCTCGGCCTCGGAGGGCCAGATGTCCTTGAGGAAGACCGGGTTGCCGTCCTGGTCGACGCCCAGGGCGTCCCTGGTGACGTCCACCTTCATGGAGCCCGCGAGCGCGTACGCGACGACCAGCGGCGGGGACGCCAGGTAGTTCATCTTGACGTCGGGGTTGATCCGGCCCTCGAAGTTGCGGTTGCCGGAGAGCACCGAGGTGACGGCGAGGTCGTGGTCGTTGACGGCCTTGGAGACCTCGTCCGGCAGCGGGCCGGAGTTGCCGATGCAGGTGGTGCAGCCGTAGCCGACCAGGTTGAAGCCGACCTTGTCGAGGTAGGGGGTCAGGCCCGCCTTCTCGAAGTAGTCGGTGACGACCTTGGAGCCCGGGGCGAGGGTGGTCTTGACCCACGGCTTGCGGGTCAGGCCCTTCTCGACCGCCTTCTTGGCCACCAGGGCGGCGGCGACCATGACGTACGGGTTGGAGGTGTTGGTGCAGGAGGTGATGGCCGCGACCGTCACCGCGCCGTGGTCCAGCTCGTAGGTGGTGCCGTCGGGGGCGGTGACCGGGACCGGGTTGGACGGTACGCCGTTGGTGACGGCGGGGGCGTCGGAGGCCGGGAAGGACTCCTGGCCCGCCTCGTCCACGCTGTCGACGTAGTTGCGCACGTCCTGCTTGAACTGCTCGGCGGCGTTGGCGAGGACGATGCGGTCCTGCGGGCGCTTCGGGCCGGCGATGGAGGGGACGACCGTGGAGAGGTCCAGCTCCAGCTTCTCGGAGAAGTCCGGCTCGGCCTTCGGGTCCAGCCAGAGGCCCTGCTCCTTGGCGTACGCCTCGACGAGCGCGACCTGCTGCGCGGAGCGGCCGGTCAGGCGCATGTAGTTCAGCGTCTCGTCGTCGACCGGGAAGATCGCGGCGGTGGAGCCGAACTCCGGCGACATGTTGCCGATGGTGGCGCGGTTGGCCAGCGACGTGGCGGCCACGCCCTCGCCGTAGAACTCGACGAACTTGCCGACGACGCCGTGCTTGCGCAGCATCTCGGTGATCGTGAGCACCAGGTCGGTGGCGGTGGTGCCGGGGGTCAGCTCGCCGGTGAGCTTGAAGCCGACGACGCGCGGGATCAGCATGGAGACCGGCTGGCCGAGCATCGCGGCCTCGGCCTCGATGCCGCCGACGCCCCAGCCGAGGACGCCGAGGCCGTTGACCATGGTGGTGTGCGAGTCGGTGCCGACCAGGGTGTCGGGGTAGGCCTTGCCGTCACGGGTCATGACGACGCGGGCCAGGTGCTCGATGTTCACCTGGTGGACGATGCCGGTGCCCGGGGGGACGACCTTGAAGTCGTCGAAGGCGGTCTGGCCCCAGCGCAGGAACTGGTAGCGCTCCTTGTTGCGGCCGTACTCCAGGTCGACGTTCTGCTGGAAGGCGTCGTTGGTGCCGAACTTGTCCGCGATGACGGAGTGGTCGATGACCATCTCGGCCGGGGACAGCGGGTTGATCTTGTTCGGGTCGCCGCCCAGCTCCTTGACGGCCTCGCGCATGGTGGCGAGGTCGACGACACAGGGCACGCCGGTGAAGTCCTGCATGATCACGCGGGCCGGCGTGAACTGGATCTCCTGCGACGGCTGGGCCTGCGAGTCCCACCCGCCGAGGGCGCGGATGTGGTCGGCGGTGATGTTCGCGCCGTCCTCGGTGCGGAGCAGGTTCTCCAGCAGCACCTTCAGGCTGTAGGGAAGGCGCGCGGAGCCCTCGACCTTGTCCAGCCGGAAGATCTCGTACGACTCGTCGCCCACCTGCAGTGTGCTGCGGGCGTCGAAGCTGTTCGCCGACACGACAGTCTCCTTCATTTATGTGCGCGTACCACCGCATCCTGCCGCCACGCCCTGTTGGCCGATCCGCTAAGGTAAGGCTAAGTTAGGTAACCCTTACCGCCAGACCGACAGCGGCGCGCGACTGCGGCACGCCTCGGCAGATATCTCGATGTCGAGATAACTCTAGTACATGGGGGCGGTCCGGTCATGTCCGGGCGCTGTGTGGCGTGCACCCCACTCCGAGTGACCCGTGCGGCCATCACTACGCCGAACGGGGGTATCCGATGCATGCCGGACCGACCCGGCGCGACACGGAAGGGGGCACGATGCCGCTCACGTTCCGCAAGAGTTTCCGGATCCTCCCCGGAGTGCGGCTGAACATCAACAAACGCTCGTGGTCCATCACGACCGGAGGCCGCAGCGGCCCGCGCCACACCCGCAGCAGCACCGGACGTCGTACGACATCGATGGATTTGCCGGGACCTTTCGGGTGGCGTCGCACGACGACGGGCAGGCGCCACTGAGGCGCGACCTGGGGTTACTTGACGTCACGTCACCCGAACGGACCCCCCGAGAGGCGCCATCTCATATCTGAGATAGCCTCAACCTCATGGCAGACGACTACCTCGTACGCATCGGCAGGCTCATCCGTGACGCCCGGCAGCACCGCGGCTGGACGCAGTCACAGCTCGCGGAGGCGCTCAACACCAGTCAGAGCGCCGTCAACCGCATCGAGCGCGGCAACCAGAACATCAGCCTTGAGATGATCGCCCGGATCGGCGAAGCGCTGGACAGCGAAATCGTCTCCCTGGGCTACGCGGGTCCGATGCACCTGCGCGTGGTCGGCGGCCGTCGCCTGTCCGGCGCCATCGACGTCAAGACCAGCAAGAACGCCTGCGTGGCCCTGCTGTGCGCCTCGCTGCTCAACAAGGGGCGCACGGTACTGCGCCGGGTCGCCCGCATCGAGGAGGTCTACCGCCTCCTGGAGGTGCTCAACTCCATCGGCGTGCGCACCCGCTGGATCAACGACGGCACCGACCTGGAGATCGTGCCGCCGGCCGAGCTGGACATGGAGGCCATCGACGCCGAGGCCGCCGTCCGCACCCGCTCCATCATCATGTTCCTCGGCCCGCTGCTGCACCGCATGGAGCGCTTCCGCCTGCCCTACGCCGGCGGCTGCGACCTCGGCACCCGCACCATCGAGCCGCACATGATCGCGCTGCGCCGGTTCGGCCTGGACGTCGCCGCGACCGAGGGCCACTACCACGCGGTGGTCGACCGCCAGGTGCGCCCGGACCGCCCCATCGTCCTGACCGAGCGCGGCGACACGGTGACGGAGAACGCCCTCCTGGCCGCCGCCCGCCACGACGGCGTCACCGTCATCCGCAACGCCTCCTCCAACTACATGGTCCAGGACCTCTGCTTCTTCCTGGAGGCCCTGGGCGTCCGCGTCGAAGGCATCGGCACCACCACCCTCACCGTCCACGGCATGCCGGTCATCGACGCCGACGTGGACTACTCCCCCTCCGAGGACCCGGTCGAGGCGATGAGCCTGCTGGCCGCCGCCGTGGTCACGGAGTCGGAGCTGACGGTGCGCCGGGTCCCGATCGAGTTCCTGGAGATCGAGCTGGCGGTCCTGGAGGAGATGGGCCTCGACCACGACCGCACCCCGGAGTACTTCGCCGACAACGGCCGCACCCGCCTGGTGGACCTGACCGTGCGCCCCTCCAAGCTCGAAGCGCCGATCGACAAGATCCACCCGATGCCCTTCCCGGGCCTGAACATCGACAACGTCCCCTTCTTCGCGGCCATCGCCGCCTCGGCGCAGGGCCAGACCCTCATCCACGACTGGGTCTACGACAACCGCGCCATCTACCTCACCGACCTGAACCGCCTCGGCGGCCGCCTCCAGCTCCTGGACCCGCACCGCGTCCTGGTCGAGGGCCCGACCCGCTGGCGCGCCGCCGAGATGATGTGCCCGCCGGCCCTGCGCCCCGCGGTCGTCGTCCTCCTGGCGATGATGGCCGCCGAGGGCACGTCGGTACTGCGCAACGTCTACGTCATCAACCGCGGTTACGAGGACCTCGCGGAGCGGCTGAACACGATCGGGGCGCAGATCGAGATCTTCCGGGACATCTGACGGGTGCGGTGTCGTGCCCCCTTGAGCCCAGGGGGCACAACACCGCAGCGTGCTATCTGACCTGCGACTGCTTACCTTCACGACCCTTCACTGACCTGAGCCTGCGCCCCCAACCGACGTCTCGTCGTGGTCCGGCGCACGCGGCGCGTTCAGTGGGCGGTACTCGGCGGAAGCGTCTCGAGCGCCAGATTTGCACGCCCCACCTGGAGGCAGGCGCCTCGTGAGGGCGATCGAGAATATTGGTCATGGGGCCGGGCCCAAAGGATGGCGGACGCGGCCCCGCCGAAACGGAGGACGGCCCGGGGGCCTTCTACGGGGTCCATGCGCCGCTGAACAGTGCCAATTCAAGTAGGTCGGGAGCGAGCGGCCAGTGCGTGGACCCGGCCAGCTGGTCGGTAACGCCGCGCATCCATGTCAGGTACACGTCGTAGCGGTGCGGGGTCCATCCGCCGTCACTCCACAGCCAGGCAGCGAGCTTCGCGGGTTCCTCAAGCCCGATCTCCTCCCCCAGCCGTGTCGTGTACGCGCGCAGGACACGAGCTATGCGTTGGTCGAGGATGAGCGGGCGCGGCCCCGGCACATCCACTACGGCGCCATCGGTGGTTAGCAGCGCAATGGCCTGAGCCAGCACCGCCTCGACTGGGCCTGGGCGCAGGATCTCATCCAGCCGGTAGGCCCCGTACCCGTTGTCACCTTGTCCCCAGACGTAGCTGGCGATGAGTGTCTCGGTCCAGCTAGCCGTTGCTACCCCCTTCCGGGCCACCGCCAACACCTGCGCCCGGCTCAGCAAAGTTGGCTTACGTCCGACCTGCTCAGCCAACCCCGAGGGCCACGGCCGGATGCCGGCCCAGGGCCCCGGGATGTAGCGAACTGCGTGCGCGCCGGTCCCGTCCGCGTACGGCGCCCCGTCTTCAGCCAGCCAGGCTCCCAGCTTTCCCACTGCACCCGAAGGAAGCGGACGCTTGAGCATCCGCGCGTCCAGTTCCCCGGCGCCCTCTCGCCACCCCATTCGAACCCTCTCCTTTGGTTCCACCAGTTCGTGACGGATTCTGTCCCGAGGCAGCGCACCCCCGCACGAGTGCGGGACGGTCAGCTGATCTTGCGGGCGGAAAGTGGGCTGGAACCAGGTACGGCCCGGATACCAGGAACGTTGTCGGCGCGAAGTCTGGCGGCCACAGCGCCGGGACTGATCTCCCCGCCCTCGTACTGGCTCGTGGGGACCGCCGTTATCTGCGACACCGTCAGAACGCTTCCGATCGGCAGCCCGGAGAAGGCCTCTCGCATGTGGCGTGCGACATCGCGCCGGGACCGGGGCATCTGAACCGTCGCCGGCCTACCGATGGGGGTAGCCTCCCGCGCCCCCATCCGGGGTGCCGGGAAGCCTGCGCCCGAGGAGATGGGCGCGCCCCCATCCGGGCGTTGCCAGCGCCGGGAGAACGCCTCGGACAGATGGTCAGCCCGGGCCAGGATGCTCTCCTCGTCCCACTGAGCAGGCAGGGAACGGTTCAACGAAAGAGCACTGTGCACGAGGATGTCGTTCCTCTTGCGCTCCCAGGGACCATTGGAAACCGATGTGTTCAGTCTGCCGGTGAGCAGAGTCAGATTTCCCACGGTGTGGAGGAGGGACTGTCTGCGCTCATGAGCCTCGGCGCTTCCGCGACCTCCACCCTCGGGAAGCGGCCAGTGTTCCTCCCAGGCCTGAGGCAGTAGGTGCTCGATCGTCAACTCCCCGTTGTGAACTTGCCGCTCGGTCTTGCTCGAATACAGCGAGTCCTCCAACTCGGCCAGCAACAGCCGCATCCGGGTCCGCGTGAGTTGCTTGTACAACGGCTGGGACCGAAAGACATCCCGGATATCGCGATCGCGGGGCCAGAACCCGGAGTCTGTTTCCTGTCGGAGCAGGAAGTCCGCCACGACCGACGGGTCGTCTTTCGCCTTCAGCTCCTTGAGCAGTTCCAAGAAGAGCCGGTTGTAGTTCTTCGTCGTCAGGCGGCAGACGGTGCGTCGCACCAGGTAGGAGTCCAGGGTGGCCACCGCGCCGGCCCGGTCGTCCTCGTCGAAACGGCTCACCAGCCACAGGAGCACGGGCATCACGGTGTTGGCGTCCAGAACACCAACAGTGCGCAGGAATCGGCCTTCCGGAGTCAGCGGCTGTTCCTCGGCCGTCAGCCTTCGGTAGGCACCTGCCCGGTCCACCAAGCGCCTCATCGTATCGACCAGGCCCATATCAGCGGCCTTGACGTACCTGCGAAAGGTCAGGAAGAGCTCGGGAGCCATCACCTCCTCGGCTAGTTCACCCGTCAGGTACTGCATGAGGAAGACGTCCAGGCGAGGCCTCTTCAACCTTCCCTGCCGCACCTCCTTGCGCCAGTCAGGCGTCTCCAGCTGCGCCCACAGGTCCCTGTACAGCTCCTCCACCGGGAGCCCTTGCTCCTCCGCCTGCTGGAAGACTAGGTTCTTGACCAGGTCGGAGGCCTGCAACGGGGTGCCTCGGTCGTTGAGAGCCTCGAAGATGACCTGGGCGTTGTCCTCGGGCTTGAGATCGATAACGACCAACTCGAACTTGTCACGAAGCACGCGCACCAAGGCATCAAAGCCCTCGTCCAGCTTGCTTTCGTAGTTCAGCTCTTGTGCCCACTCGACCGTGCGGTTGCGAAAGAACCAGTACGCCTGGACGATCGCCGAGGCGCCTGGATCGGCGAGGAATGTGACGTCGACCGGCCGCCGGAGCCGACCGTCCATGACCATGCGGAACGAATCACGGTCAATGTTGGTAGGCCACACCTTGTAGGCAGCATGCGGGTCGTCGGTCATGTCGTCGTCGTTGGCGGTCAGTTTGACGAGCGCACGTACGTACCTGTCCTGGACATCGAGCTCCCGTGCGACATCGCGCACCGCGGCAAGCAGAACCTGAACTGTTGTCAGCCTCTGCTGTCCGTCGATGACCTGTCTGGCAGGCATCGACCCCGTGAGTGTCAGCAACTGATCCAGCACGACCGCACCAAGAAAGTGTGGATGAACTTCCTCATCCGCCAATCTTTGGTGGACCAGAGCAGTGACGTCCTCCCACAGCGGGCGCCAGTTCCGGTCCTCCGTCCAGACGTACGGCCTCTGAAAGACCGGCACGACGAGTCGCCGGTCCGGCCCGAACAGATCGCGCAGGGTCATCGATTTCGCTTCCACACTGTCCTCCAATAGGGACTGGTCACACGAGCCAAGTACCTGCCGTTGAGGGCCTCTCGGCCGATTCAGGGACTAGCGTCAACCCCGTAACCAGTGGCACGCCTGCTCCACCGACCTACGCGAGCTACCCCTGAAGCAAACCGCGCACGGCTACGGCGTGCGACATGGGTCGTCGCCACTCTCGGCAGCCAAGCACGAATGAGCGTCAGGACTCTGTGGCCTCGGTGGACTCCTGTTTCGTCAATTTGTCCCGCATCTTCTTCGCAACAGGTTTGACCTTGCTGTTCCAGAAAGGCTTGGCATGAGGAGCGACGAGAATTGCGACTACTACGGCCCCGCCGATGGCCAACTCTTTCCAACTGAGCTGAGGGTCATCGTCGCCACCGCTACCGCTGTGGTCCACGATCGGCTCGGGCTCGAAAAGGGCGTCTTCTTCAGCGGGAGGCCCTGCATCGTCGCAGCCACCGGGATTCGCTTCCATATCGGCCCTAAGCGCCGCTACCGTCTCCTCGCTCCAGGTACGAGTTTCCCAGCTCGGGTTGTACTGGGCGTAGCCGCCCGTACCGCGTGAATGGTATTGCTCCTTCGCGTACTGCTGGCCCTTCTCGGTGAGCCCATAAGCGCCGGGGCTTCCGTCCAGATAGCCGTACTCCTTGAGAAGCGCATTCATATCTCGAGCCGTTCGGCCAAACTCTTTGCCCAACACCCGTGCTGATTTCCCCATGGCTCAGCGCCCCCTCTTACACTTCGGCCGCACTCGGGCCGCCGCTGACGACATGGTGCGACATTACCGGCAGCGCGCTGCGCTGCGGGCTAGTTCTGTCGACGCGTACCGCCTTCTCTGGGACGCCGAGCAGCGCCTGGCCTTCAACGGCGCAGCGGCCTCACCGAGCCCCAGCCTCACCGTGGCGGGACCTGCGCGAGCGGACGGCGTTCGCCGACCTGCTTCGTAAGCTGAGGCTCCGAGCGCCTCGCCGGCCGGAAGCACCGACACCGGCTGAACCGCACCGCTGACGCGACCCACCGATGGTTCAACCCGATCGAGGTCGCACCATGCGTGCGGCCAGTGCACGGATGTCTCTTAGGAGCGTCGACGAGGGCCGATCAAGATCAAGTGCATGTTGATGCAGCGTGATCCCCGAGTGCCTCACCAAATGGCCCGCATGCGGTGCGTTGCCCTTGGCATACACCAGGTGGCCGTCCTTGAGGCCCAGGGAAGTGGAATAGGCCAATATTTGGTACAGGTCGGCGTCGGGATAGCCGTGCGGCTTGCCCAGCTTGTATTTGGCGTCGGCAACGACCAGTGAGGCTCCAGAATCGTCGTACCAGATGAGGTCCGGTCGCATCCGGATGAGCTGGGCTTCATCCAGGTACACATTCCTGGCCTGCAGCGCAGCGTGCCCACCGTACGCACTCAGGGCCTCCCGGAGCCCGACGCAGACGAAGTCCTCGAAGATCGTGTTCATATCGAAAAGGAAGCCGTTCATCCGCACCCCGCCCGGCAGATGTTCGACAGATGCGTTGTCCAGTACAAGTTTCGCCAGGCGGAGAGCGCGGTGATACCGGGCGTTCAAACGACTCGGCTGCCAGCCGGGGAGCGACTGCCCCTTCGCCAGTGGAGTGACCTCCGCGAGCCTGGCGCGCTGGTGCACAAGGCGTGTCCGTACGGCTCCGGGCACGCCGTGCACGCGTAGGAGGCGTTCCACCGCGGAGCGCAGAATGCGATTCTCGGCGATGTCCGTGCTGAACTCGTCGTACGCGATCTCGGCGGGGAACGGCGCACCGAACCGGCGCCGGATCTGGTCGGCCTCGCGAATCCGACCACGTACGACGAACTCCGTGGCTTCGGTGTACCGGTAGCCCTGCAGAAGCCCTTGCCGCAGCGCCCGGTCCGTCTGTCGTTCGACGGTGTGGGCGATGGCGGGCAGCAGTTCGTCGTGTCCGCCGACGTCCACGTCTCCGTCTCGCCAGCCGCCGGGGTCGCGGCTGTAACCCACGAGGAAGAACAGACGTCGAACGGGCAGTTTCGGGGTGATCCGCAAACTCACGGTCTCGCCTCCTGGGACGTCGAGTGCCACTGCCCCGACCTTGCTTCCCGCCTTCAGTCGCCACAGCTCCGGCTCGTGGGGGTCAGGCGCGGCATCCACGACCTTCAACTCCGCCAGGGCCCGCCCCGCCGCGTACGGAAGGGAGACGATGCGTGCCGGTCCATGCTCGACGAGGTGAACTTCGGTCACCGGGCGCCAGGACTTTCCTCGATGTCGCCCGCTACCGGCGCTCTGCGCGCAGCAACGGTCGCCCGCAGCGCCGCCAACCCGTAACGCTTCTCGATGTCAACTCCGTCCCCGTAGTGGTGTTCTTCCAACAGTGGGAGGATCTTTGTCCGCCAGATGCGTTCGAGTCCGCCCTCACGGTAGGCGCCTGGTTTCATCAAATATGAAGGCCCGATCCGGAAGTCGGCGTCATCGACCCGGGCGTTGAGAGCGTCAAGCAGATCGGCAGGCTCGGTGTCTATCCCCTCGCTTTCCAGCCAGCGCCACAGCAGTCGTCTGGTCGGCTCGACCCTCGGTGAGAGCTCGACGAAGGCGAACCGCCGCCGCATCGCGGCGTCCACGAGTGCGATGGACCGGTCTGCGGTGTTCATCGTGCCGATCACGAACAGGTTCCGAGGCAGTGCGAACTCCTCACCCGAGTAGGTAAGTCGGACCGACTTTTTTCGGTACTCCAGCAGGAAATACAGCTCACCGAAGACCTTGGCGAGGTTGGCGCGGTTGATTTCGTCGATGATCAGAAAGTGCGGAATGTGCCGGTTTCCCTCCATTCGGGCTTGATCGGCCAGTTCTCGTAGCGGGCCCGGTGTCAACCGGAAGGCGACCTCATGAGTGTCCGGGTCCTCCCGGGGCCGGAACCCCTCGAAGAAGTCCTCGTACGCGTAACTGGGATGGAACTGGATCAGCTTGACGTGCTCGGGACCACCACCGAGGAATTCTGCGAGCTCCTGCGCCAGATAGGTCTTGCCCGTGCCGGGAGGACCGTAGAAGATCAGCTGACGTTCGTCCCAGAGCAGGTCGCGGACCTCGTTCAGCCACGCGAGGTCGTGGACGTTCAGCCTCTTGCGCAACGCCTCGTCGGGCTGAGGGAAGGCCAGGTCGCGGCGGGCGACGACGGCCTGAACCGCGACGCCGGACGTGTCCGTTGACTCCTCAACCGCCTTCTTGAGTTCGTCGTCGGAGGACCAGAGGCCGTCGAGGATGCCCTTGACCGCCGTGAGATCGACCAGGTCGTGTCCGGTGTTCAGCTTCTGCTGAACCTCCTCCGGGAGCTTGTCGTACGGGTAGCCCTCGCTCGCCCACTCCACCGGCCGGCGCAGAACACTCCGGCCGTCTCCCGAGGTGGCCTGCTCGGCCTCGCCCGTGATCTCCCCCACGTAAAGCTCACCGTCAGGGAACACGCACACGGTGTCCCCCGGACGCATTCGGGAGAGGAACGCGTGAAACTCTTCCACGAAGCGCGGCTTCTGGCTGTACGCGGCCGCCGATTCGTAGTCCTCGTCCACGATGACGCGCAACTGTTCCTTGCTGATGCCCGGGGCCACTCCAGGCCTCAGCCGGTCCGCGGCGAGCGTCACACAAGCCTGGGAAAGCCACATCTGATCGACCGGACCGGTACTTGTGATGTTCGGATCGCGGACGAGCCATGCACGGCTGGGGCCGGCCGAAGCCTGCTCCAGGAAGTCCGCGAGTGGTCTGCCGTCGGCCGTCTTCCACTCCAGCCAGCCGTTGGCACTGCGCCCGAGAAGGATCTCCGCAGCGGCCGACGGGGAGTTGCACTCGACGTCACTGACGACCTCCAGCCACCCGGGCCAGGTGGTCGTCTCCTTGATCGTTCCCCGTTCTCTCAGTTCTTCCCGCAGCCGATGGGAGGACGGCATCCGAAGGGGGAAGGAGGGGACGACCTCGGGGCGGGCCGGCGAACCTGCCAGGACCACCATCTTCTGGCTGCCGTTGGTTCCCTTTTCCGTGAGCAATCGCCCCCGCGCCAGCGGCCCGTTGCGGGGCAGGCGCAGCAAGAACTCCGGGTACTCGTCGGTCATCGTCTTCCCCACTCAGTCAGGCCGATGGCAGAAATCTACGCGTGCCACGAACCTGGCCACCCTCGTGAAGCGATCCGGCCAGGGAACGGTGCCCGGATTGCCCTTCATGGCGTGCAGCGCTCATGATCTGTTCGGACCAGGGTGGGCCATGAGGGGGAACAGTGCGCAGCGGAACGACAGCGGCGACGGGGAAGCGACAGGCGGAGTCCCTGCCGACCGCGCTGGGGATGTCGGTGTCAGAACTCGTGCAGGCCGTGGGCGGCTTCGAGGGTGACCCGGTTGAGATGGTTCGGGCATCGGTGCGGACGGCCAAGCGGGCCTTCGCCGAACTCGACGCGTGCGACGACGTGATCGACAAGGCCTCGGTAGCCGGAGGGAAGATCGCGG
This sequence comes from Streptomyces violaceoruber, assembly GCF_033406955.1. Classification (NCBI taxonomy): domain Bacteria; kingdom Bacillati; phylum Actinomycetota; class Actinomycetes; order Kitasatosporales; family Streptomycetaceae; genus Streptomyces; species Streptomyces violaceoruber. The sequence continues at coordinate 1,920,662 of NZ_CP137734.1, forward strand.
ACAGGCTGCGTGTTCACCTCTCCGCAGAGTCCGTGGCGGATGTCCGCGCGGAGCTCGAGGAGCTGGAGAGGGTAGCGGCCCGGGTCCGGGGCACTGATGAGACCCGTCGGCTTCTGAACCGTGTGCTGGGAAAGGAGGAGCGGGACGCGTTCACGCCCGCGGTTGTCGTCCGCCTCACCGCAGACGACCTCCCCAGGCTCCCGTCCGCCTATGCCGAAGCCGACGACTACACGGACCTCCTCGCGGTGGCCGGCCGCGAGGAGCAACTGAGGCCCCAGTTGGAACTCGCACACGCGAAGCGAATCGTTCGAGTGGCCTCGCACCTGGTGACCGTGGTGGAGCAGGTCGCCGCGGAAGGTTTCGCCGACAGTCGGTTCGCCGCGGAGTCGCTTCTCGAGGCACAGCGCTCGCACGCGTTGTGGCAGACGTGCCTGGCGGAGAGCCGACGGGACCTGAGCTAGAAGTGGGACTCACACAGCTCCGGTGATCTCGAAGGCAGCCCGGAACTGCGGGTTGCGATCTATATTCGGATGGACGATATGGAGCATCTCGACTTCATCGGAGTACCTCCCGTGAGTGCGGACGGAGACGCGAGCAGTGACCGTGACTCGACCGCGGTTGGACCCCGACGGGAAGAGGTGCCAACCGCCGCACGGCGCCGACCGTTGTTGCCTGCACGGAGTGGTCTAACGTGCCGGTGAGCACCTGCCCCGGCAGCCAGTCCCGATTGTGAGGATCCACGTGCACATCGCGCCCCTCAGCCCCGACGACCCTGCCGAGCTGGGCGGATACGAGCTGCTCGGGCGGATCGGGCAGGGCGGCATGGGCCAGGTGTATCTGGGGGAGTCGCCGGGCGGGGAACCGGCAGCCGTGAAGGTGATCAAGCCGTCCGTCGTGGACTCCGAGACGCGGCTGAGGTTTGCGCAGGAGGTGGAGATCCTCAAGACGGTGTGGGGCGCCCGGATCGCCGCCCTCCTGGACGCCGACCCGGAGGCGGACCCGCCGTGGCTGGCGACCGAGTACGTCGAGGGGCTGGACCTCAGCAGGCACGTGGCCAGTCACGGACCGCTGGACGCCCTGCTCACCGCCTCGCTGGGCGCGACGCTCGCGGAAGCGCTGGCGACGGTGCACAAGCAGGGGCTGCTGCACCGCGATCTCAAGCCCGCCAACGTGCTTCTCGGCCCCAACGGACCCAAGGTGATCGACTTCGGCCTCGCGGTGTTCGCGGAGTCCAGCGTGTCCCTGACCGCGGCCAACACGGTCGTCGGCACGCCCTCCTGCATGCCGCCCGAGCAGGCGAACGGTGAGAAGCCGCTGACTCCCGCGGTCGACGTCTACGCGCTTGCTGCCGTGCTTCTGTTCGCTTGCTCGGGCCATGCTCCCTACCGCGCCGACAACATCCACCTCCTGTTCCACCAGGTCGTCGATCCCGCGATCGCGCCGGACCTCTCGGGCGCACCCGAGGAACTCGCGCCGCTGCTGACGGCGATGCTGGCCCACCGCCCCGAGGACCGGCCCGCGCTCGACGACGTCGTACGGCGGTGCCGGGCCCTGATCGAGGCGCAGGGGCTCAAGATCGCCCAGGCGCGGCGCAGGCTCACGAACTACACGGCCGCTCCGGCCCACGTCCTCGACGACCTGCTCGCCGTGAGCCGCCCGGCTACGGAGGGGTCGCCGGCCCGGCAGGAGCCGAGCGGGTCCCGGCCCGGCCGCCGGGATCCCGAGGTGCTCCGGCCCACGCCGCCGAAGCCGTCGGCCCAGGTGCTGCCGCCCACGGATCCGCGACTGCTCTTCGCCCGCGTCGACACCCCCGCGCCCCCACCGGCCGACGACGCGCCTGCCTCCCCGGCGGCAGTGCAGCCGCCGGCGGACACAACGGCGGAGCGGGTCAGCGCGCGGCCCTCGCTTCGCCCGGCGGGCCGGGGCACCCTGGGCGGCGATGACAGCAGCGTCCGACGGCGTTCCCTGCGGCATTCCGCCCAGGCCCGGATCACCGCGCAGCGGTTGCGTGAGGCATACGCGGCCAGTACCCCCTTCTGACCCGTACGCCCCTGCGACCCGCGATAATGGGCGGGCCCTGAAGGGGGCCTGACCATGTACGACCGAACCGCCTCAGGAGGCCACGGGTGACCGCCGTCCAGACAAGTGCGGAGCAGAGCGGCGTCACGACCGGCCAGGATCAGTACCCGGCCGGTGCCCAGGTGCTCGTGCGGGACGAGGAGTGGCTGGTCAGGAGCTCGATGCCGACGGAGGACGACGGGACCCGGATCGAGGTCGTCGGGGTGTCGGAGTTCGTCCGTGACCAGGAGGCCGTGTTCTTCTCCGGCCTGGACCGCATCGAGCTGCTCGACCCTCGGGAGACGGCTCTCGTCATGGACGACTCGCCGAACTACCGGCGCTCCCGGCTGTTCCTGGAGGCGGTCCTGCGTCGGACCGCGCTGCCCCAGTCGGAGCGTCGGCTGGCGCTGGCCGACTCATTCCTGATGGACCCGCTGCCGTACCAGCGGCGCCCCGCCGAGCTGGCCCTGTCCGGCGCCAACCTCCGCCCGCGCCTGCTGATCGCGGACGTGGTGGGCCTCGGCAAGACCCTGGAGATCGGTCTGACGCTGGCCGAGCTGATCCGGCGCGGCCGGGGCGAGCGCATCCTGGTCGTCACCCCGCAGCATGTGCTGGAGCAGTTCCAGCACGAGCTGTGGACGCGGTTCGCGATCCCGCTGGTGCGGCTGGACTCGGTCGGCATCGAGCGGATCCAGCGGGAGATCCCGGCCGGCCGCAACCCCTTCACCTCGTTCAAGCGGGTCATCGTCTCCATCGACACCCTGAAGAACACCGACCAGTACCAGCACCATCTGGAGCAGATCCGCTGGGACGCGGTCGTCATCGACGAGTCGCACAACCTGATCAACCGCGGTTCCCTGCGCAACCAGCTCGCACGCACCCTCGCCCCCCGCACCGACGCCCTGATCCTCGCCTCGGCGACCCCGCACAACGGCGACGCGAAGTCGTTCGCGGAGCTGATCGGCCTGCTGGACCCGGTGGCGATCCGGGACCCGGAGAGCTACCGCGCGACCGACATCGAGCACCTCTTCATCCGCCGGACGAAGATCAGCCCCGAGGTGCGGGAGCAGATGAAGGGCCAGTGGGCGGAGCGCGGCCCGTCCCACTGCGTGCACTGCCCGGCCACCCCCGCCGAGGAGAAGATCTTCGAGGAGCTGGCGGCCGTCTGGCTGCCCGGTGAGGGCGGCACCTCGGTGAGTTCGGTGCCCCTCTTCCCGTACACGCTGCTGAAGTCATTCCTGTCCTCCCACGCGGCGCTGCGGGCCACGGTCTCCGCGCGCATCAAAACCCTGGAGAAGAAGGACGACCCGCAGGGCACCGCCGCCGAACTGGCGGCTCTCCACCGGCTGTCGGAACTGGCCGCCGGCCTGACCGAGGCGGACTCGGCGAAGTTCGCCGCGCTCGTGGGTCAGCTCCGCGAGGAGATCGGAGTAGGGCCCGGTTCCGACGAACGGGTCGTGGTGTTCTCCGAGCGCGTGCAGACCCTGGAGTGGCTGGCCGACGTACTTCCCGCAGCACTGGGCTTCAAGGGCCGGGCCGCCCGGGACTGCGTCCGGATCATGCACGGTGGTCTCTCCGACGAGCAGCAGATGGCCTGCGTCGAGGAGTTCGGCCTGGCCGACACGCCCGTACGCGTCCTGGTCACCGGTGACGTGGCCTCCGAGGGCGTCAACCTGCACCGTCAGTGCCACCAGTTGGTGCACTACGACGTGCCGTGGTCGCTGATCCGGATCGAGCAGCGCAACGGCCGTATCGACCGCTACGGGCAGGCCAGGCCCCCGGAGTTCCGCGCGCTGATCCTGACCAGCGAGGTCGAGGGGGCCAAGGACGACACGGTGGTCGCCGAGCGGCTGCTGGAACGTGAGGACCAGGCCCATCGTTCGCTGGGAACGGCGGAGGCGGTGACCGGTCTGTACCGGGCGGAGGCGGAGGAGAAGTCCCTCATCCAGGACCTGCTGCGCGGCCGGACCGTGGACGAGTCCCTGGACGCCCGCCGCCCCGGCGCGGACGGCGAGGACGCGGGCCTGGACGACTTCCTCGCGGACTTCTTCGGCCCCGTCGGCGAGGAAGCGCCACCGGCGGATCCCACGGAACGTACCGGCTCCACTCCCCTTTCCGATACGGACTCGTCGGGCGGCCGGGACGCCGCGAGCCCCGTACTCCCCCGTCTCTTCGACTCGACCGCGCACTTCCTGGACGACGCGCTGCGCGAGGTGTACCCGGACGCCCGGGAGCGTCTGGAGCTGGACCGCGACCAGCAATCGGGACTGCTCTCGTTCCGCCCGCCGACGGAACTCGTCCACCGCCTGAAGGCGCTCCCGAGCGACTACCTGCGCGAGCAGCGGCTGCGCGAGCGCATGCTCGTGACGTTCAACCGCCGCCTCGCCGAACACTCCCTCCAGCGCGCCCGGGAGTCGTCCACGTCGAGCTGGCCGGAGATCTCCCTCCTCACGGACCTGCACCCGGTCGTCGAGTGGCTCACCGACAAGGTCCTCGTCGGGATGGGCCGCCAGGAGGCGCCGATGATCACGGCGAACGTGGCGGAGCCCATCTATCTCGTCCAGGGCCTGTACTCGAACAAGCTGGGCAGGCCCACGGTCGTGAAGTGGATGGGCGTCACCTGGCGGAAGGCGAGCCGGGAGGGCCTGGTCGACGACGACATGGTGTCGCTGCTGCGCCGCTGCGGTGTCGGCCCGACCATGGCGAACAAGCGCCGCTACCGCGATCCCGCGCCCCTGCGGGAGGCCCTCCCCGACGTCCTGGACACGGCCGAGGCGTTCCTCAACACGCACCGAGACGCTTGGGACGAACCGCTGCGCGAGCCCATCGAGCAGTACAAGCGGCGGCTCGGCACCTGGCGGCAGCCCATCCTCGCCGGGGAGCGCACGAAGGAGCGCCTCGCCGATCTCGCCGACTCCCTGCTGACGACGGGCCGGCCGCTGCTGCGGGTCCTCGCGGTGCTCGTGCCGGACCCGGACCGCGGGGACGGCGACGAAGGCCCGCCGCTCGTCTCCCTCACCGCCCCGGCCGCGTCCCCGTCCCGGTTCTGAGAGAAGCCCTGCCATGACGTACGACTCCCTCGTCAACCGCGGCGACTACTTCTCGGCCCACTATCTGGCCGAGGTACTCCCGAAGGACCTCAAGTCGGGCCTGTTGCAGGCGTGGAAGGACCGCGAGGAGGCGGCGAAGCCGCCCGCCGGAGATGCCGCTGCCACGCAGACCGACGCGCTCGTCGCTTCGGCGCCCGGCGCCGACGAGCTGCCGGTCACCCCCCGCGCCGGGTTGCGGGCGCTGCGCCGCGACTACTTCCGGGCTCGGTCCTTCTTCGCCCTCCCCGAGGACGAGGACGGCATCCGCGTGGTTCGGGAACGCGACGAGGAAGAGGTGACCTACGGCGACTCGACGTGGCGGGAGCGGGTGCGGGCGCTCAACGCCGAGGTGCTGCGTGCTCTCGGCTACGACGCCAAACCGCGCACGCTCACGGTGGTGCGCGCCGGGCAGACCCATGAGATCCCGGTTGCCCATGCCGAGAAAGGCCTGGTCGCGGTGGACTGCGGCTGGGCCGCCGAACCGGATGCCGCTCTGGACAAGAACGGCCGGGGCCGGCTGCTGGAGCCTGTGCCCCTCGACGGTCTTCCTTCGCTGGAGACCGGCGACAAGCTGGCGAGGTTCCTGTTCGCCTGCGAGGAGCCTCCCCGGTACGTGCTGCTGCTCTGCGGCGGAGTGATCGTCCTCGCCGACCGGATGGTGTGGGGCGAGGGCCGCTCCCTCGGCGTCTCCCTCGACACCGCACTCCAGCGCAACGACACCAGGGTGGGCGGCGAACTCGACACGGTGGCCGCACTGTTCGGCGCGGACTCGCTGCGTACACCGGAGGAGGGCGGCGAGAACCCGCTCGCGGAACTCGTCGGCAAGTCCGCGAAGCACGCGGTGGGCGTCTCCAGCGAACTGCGCGACGGCCTGCGCAAGAGCGTCGAACTTATCGCGAACGAAGTACTGGAACGACTGCGCGAGCAGGGCCTGCGCCCCGAGGATGTGGGCGAACTCTCGGAACTGGGAAGCCAGCTGACCCGGGAGTCGCTGCGCTACCTCTACCGGATCCTGTTCCTCCTCTACGCGGAAGCCCGCCCCGAGCTGGGCATCCTGCCGGCCGACTACCCCGAATACCAGCAGGGGTACGGCCTCGGCCGGCTCGCCGAACTGATCGCCGACCGGGAGCCGATCAGCGACACCGCCCGCAACGGCTTCTACCTCTACGAGTCCCTGGACCTGCTCTTCGGCAAGGTCCAGGACGGCTACCGCCCGCGCCGCACCCACGGCGTGGAGCCGACGGTCGACGGCATCGACGCCAAGGCCAGCGAGGACATCGGCCTGCGCTTCGAACCGCTGCACAGCAAGCTGTTCGAGCGGGACGCCATCCGGCTGATCGGCGACGACAGCCTCCCCGACCCGCGCTTCGACTCCGACGAGGCCCTGGCCCGGGGCGAGTCCGTGCGCTACCTCGACACCCGGCTGCGCAACGCCACCCTCCACCAGGTACTGCACAGCCTGATGATCACCCGGGGAAAGCGGGGCGAACGCGGCGGCTTCATCTCGTACGCCCAGCTCGGCATCAACCAGCTCGGCGCGGTGTACGAGGGCCTGATGTCGTACAGCGGCTTCATCGCGGGCGAGGAGCTGTACGAGGTCGCCAAGGGCGGCGACCCCAAGGACGGCTCCTGGCTGGTCCCCAAGTCGAAGATCGGCGAGTACGACGACTCGGTGTTCGTACGTCGCCGGGACATGCACACGGGCGAAGACCTCCGGGTGCGGCACGCCCCGGGCTCGTTCGTGTACCGCCTCTCCGGCCGCGACCGCCAGACCTCCGCCTCGTACTACACGCCGGAGTCGCTGACGAAGGTGACGGTGCAGCTGGCGCTCCAGCAGCTGCTCACCGACGAGACCGAGGCGAAGGAGCTGCTCAACTGGCGGATCTGCGAGCCGGCGCTCGGCTCGGGCGCGTTCCTCAACGAGGCGATCAACCAGGTCGCCGCCGAGTACCTGCGGCGCAGGCAGAGCGAGCTGGGCCGGTCGATCGACACCGAGCAATACGCCGTCGAGCTCCAGAAGGCCAAGGCGTACATCGCCCTGCACAACTCCTTCGGCGTCGACCTCAACGAGACGGCCGTGGAGCTGGCCGAGGTGTCGCTGTGGCTCAACACGATGCACCCCGGTATGGAAGCGCCCTGGTTCGGCCTGCACCTGCGGCGCGGCAACTCGCTGATCGGCGGACGGCGGGAGCTGTACGCCGCTGACCGCCTGAAGAAGGGCGGCTGGCTGGGGACGACTCCGGAACGGTTCGCGTTGGCGGACGCGGTGGGGGGTGCGGCGCTGCCGGAGGGTTCGGTGCACCACTTCCTGCTTCCAGCCAAGGAGTGGGGCGCGGTAGCCGCCGAGAAGGAGGCGAAGGCGCTCGCTCCGGAGGCGGCCAAGGCGCTGGGTGCGTGGCGGAAGGCGATCACCAAGTCGCCGACGGCGCGGCAGACGGCCAAGCTTCAGGGGCTGGCCCGGCGGGCCGAGTACCTGTGGGGGCTCGTCGTGCGGCGGCTGGAGCTGTCGGAGCGGGACATCTCGCGGCGCATCGGGGTGTGGGGCGCGGAGGCCGACTGGCTGCGGCGGCCCGAGGTCGCGGTGCAGCGGGACGAGGTGCTGGCCGACCTTCAGGCCGAGGACACGCCGTACTGGCGGCTCAAGACGCTCATGGACGCGTGGTGTGCGCTGTGGTTCTGGCCGGTGCAGGGCGCTGCGCTGCTGGACGGTACGGATGAGCGGTATGCGCGGGCCGAGGCGTTGGCGGAGCGGGCGGCGGAGTTCGAGGCGGCCGGGGTATCGGCTGCGGCCGGTGAGGAAGACTCCGGGGTTCTGATGGCCTGGGAGGCGGACGCGCTCCCCGGGTTCGCTGCTGAGCCTCAGCAGATGACGCTGACGCGGGATTCGGTGTCGCGCCGCCGTAAGGGGCGTCGCGAGGAGCAGGTCAAGGGGCAGCGCCGGGAAGTCATTCCGCTGGCGGGGCTGGACGACTGGATCGAGTTCGCCGAGGCGTTGCTGGGGACGCAGGACGTGCCGAGCGAGTCGCTGGTGTCGGCGTTCGAGACGCTGGACGACCTGTCCGTTTATGAGGACGAGCTGCCCGAGTGGATGGGCATGGAGCGGTTCCAGGGGCTGGAGAACCGGTTCCTGTGGGCGGCCACGGCGAGGGATGTGGCGAAGGCTCAGGGGTTCTTCCACTGGGAGTTGGAGTTCGCGCAGGTGTTTGCGCGGGGTGGGTTTGATTTGCAGGTGGGGAATCCGCCTTGGGTTCGACCGCGGTGGCAGGAGGACGTAGTTCTGGCGGAGTTGGAGCCGTGGTTTGTGCTGGAGGAAAAGCCCAGCACAGCGGAATGGCGTCTGCGTAAAGGAGAGGCGCTGGCCACTCGTGCGAACGGTCAGGATTTCCTACTCATGGAGCTGTCTGTCCATGCAGGATCCGTCGCTACACTGGGCAGCCAGACCACCTATCCACTCCTAGTGGGCACCCAAGGGGACCTCTATAGGGCCTTCATGGCTCGGGTCTGGCAGCACACGGCGGCGTACGGCAGCGCGGGCATGATTCACCCAGACACGCATTTCGGCGGCGTGCGTGAGGGTGTCATCCGAGCTGCTGCGTACCGGCATCTCCGGGTCCACGCGCACTTTGTTAACTCAGCGAACTGGGCGTTTGAAGATCTTTCGCGCTCCCAAGAGTTCGCGATGCACATCTACGGCACATCACAGGAGCCCAACTTTGTACACGTGAGCCAGCTCCGAGACGCCGATGCGCTACCCGACTCACTGACCCACGACGGGCGGGGATCGGCTCCTGGCATCAAGCACAACGGATCGTGGGACATTCGCCCGCACCTTGAACGTGTGGTGCAAGTGGACGCGACTCGGCTTACCAGTTGGCATTCTTTGACGGGATCAGCGGGGGGAGCTGAGCAAACGCCTCTGCTATATCCCGTTCTAGTCAGCGAGCAGGGGGCAATCGAGGCTCTGGCCGCCTACGCCACCAGCTTGGCTGACTACCAGCCGATGATCACAAGGGGATACGACGAAGCCAATGACAAAAAGGGCGGCCTGATCCGATGGGGAAATCAGGCCGTCGCAGAGCTCTCGGACGTCATTCTTCAAGGGCCGCATTTCTCGTGCGCGCTCCCCTTCTCTAATGAGCCGATGATTCCCTGCCGGAATCAGAGACACTGGAACGCGCTCGCGCCTACTAGCCTACCCGAGGCGTACGTCCCAGTAACTAACTACGTGCGGGCCACCGATACAGCGGCCTACCTCGCAGCCCAGAATTCCTGGCACGGGAAGCCGTCCACCTCGTACTTCCGTCTGGCCTGGCGCGTCATGGTTCCCTTCAATACCAGCCGTAGTCTGCATGCGGCCCTCATCCCGCCGGGCCCCGCGCACATCGACGCCGTGAACTCCATGGCTCCCGACGATGGCCGTCTCACCGCGCTCAACGCGGGCTTCTGGGCCTCCCTCCCGCTTGACTATCTGCTCCGCATTACCGGACGCTCTCACCTCCGCGTCGCGGAGGCCCGACAAATGCCGGCCCCCGACCCAAGGCATCCCCTCGCCTCCGCCCTACTCCTCCGTGCCCTTCGCCTGAATGCCCTCACCGCCCATTACACCCCCCTCTGGGTAGATCTGTTCGATCCTCGCTGGGCAGGCTACGAGGACTGGGCCAACCCCAACTGGCCCTATCTCGAGCCTCTCGCTGCTGGCCTTAAGAAGACCTGGGAGCACAGCACCCCCCTCCGCACCGAACACGAACGCCGAGCCGCCCTCGTCGAACTCGACGCCCTCGTCGCCGTCTGGCTCGGCATCACCGCCGACCAGCTCGCCGCGATCTTCAAGTCCCGCTACCCACAGTTGTACGACTACGAGTCGGCGACCTACTTCGACGCCAACGGCCGCAAGATCGCCGCCGACTTCAACACGTACGGCCACGGCCAGACCAAGCAGGACTACCTCGATCTCCTCGCCCATCTGGAAGACCCGGAGCGCACCCCTCCCCCGGAGGGCTACCAGGCCCCCTTCTACAAGGCCGACCGAGAGGCCGAGATGAGAGCCGCACACGCGCACTTCCAGGCCCGGCTGGACGCGGAGATCGCCGCCGGGCGCTGGACACCGCCCGACCGCGAAGCCCTACAGGCGTAGTCGGCGAGCTCCGCCGGACAAAGGTCTGCCCCTGACGCCTTGCCAGGGGCAGACCCAACGCCCTACCGGACGGCGAAGCCGACGAACGCGGTCCAGGCCGCCTCATCGACCGCAAAGCCGCGGCGGGCTATGTCCTTGGAGTCGCGCACGTGGACGACATGAGGGCTGACGGCAACCTCGACGCACTCGCCGCCTTCCTCGCTGCTGTAACTGCTCCTGACCCAAACAAGCCCAGATGCGTGCTCCCGTACCTTGGCTCTCATAGCTCTCCCAGCAGTTTCTCAACGTAGGTGAGCGACGCCTGAGGCGTGAGTGCCTGCGCTCGCAGGATCCCGTACTTGACCTCAAGGCCCTTCACGGGCCGTCGCTCAGTGTGTACGTGGCTAACGTTCTGAACCTCAACGTAAGCGATCCTGCGTCCTTCGCTCGTCTCGATCAAGGTGAATGGGCCAGCAAGTCCAGCGTGCTCCTCGCTGCCCAGAGGCATGACCTGAATCTCAACCGTTCGCTTCTGTCCAGCCAGCAGGATCTGCTCCAACTGGCCGCGCAACACACCTCGACCGCCGATCGGCCTTCGCAACACGGACTCGTCGATGACGAAGCTCATCAGCGGCTCAGGGCGCTTGGCAAAGACCTCCTGACGGGCGAGGCGAGCCACAACCCGCTCTTCGACGGAGTCCTCGTCCAGCGGCGGACGCATCATCCCGAATACAGCCCGCGCGTACTCCTCAGTCTGCAACAGGCCCGGCACCGCCTGGTTCGCGTACACATGCAGCTCAACCGCTTCCCCCTCCAACCGCGCCGCATCCCGAAAGAACGCCGGAAACTGCGCCCGAGCAACCTCCTCCTTCATCTCCTGGAGGACCCCACCCGCGTCCAGCACCTCATCCGCCTGGTCGATGAACTTCGGCGGCGGCACCCGGCGCCCCTGCTCATACGCGGCGATGGTGGACACGGAGTAACCGGTCGTCGAGCCGAACTCGGTCCGCTCCAGCCCCGCCCGTACCCGGAACCTCTTCAACTGACGCCCGAAGACGCGCAGAATCCCGGAGCCCGCCCCCGACTCCCGCTCCTCCCCCTCCGCCCCGGACTCCTCCTCGGCCAACCCAGCCACCTCGCTCATGCTCCGCACCGCCTCCCCGGCCAACGCGCCCCCGCGCCGACCGTCACGCTCCACCCCGCCTACACGCACCGACGCATCACCTACAGCTACCGCCCGTGTGCACGTCGTATCTCGTCAAGGTAAAACCGGCACGTCAGCGTGGACCACATGAACAACGAAACTTCCCCCGCACCGGGGGCGGCGCCCTGCCCCGTCAGCCGCGAGTTCGCAATGCGGTTCACGTCGTCCACCCGCGGCGCACGCCTCGCCCGCCGTCTCGTCTCCCACCGGCTGGACTCCTGGGGCCACCCGTACACCGGGAATGCCAACGAGACGCTGTCGCTGATCACGTCGGAGCTGACCACCAACGCCGTACGGCACGGGCATGTCGCCGGGCGGGACTTCCACCTACGTCTCTCCGAGACCGTCGGCGGCCCGCACACCCTGCGCGTCGACGTCACCGACACCCGCTCCGAACGCGTACCGCTGCTCAGCACCGAGGAGCCGCCCGGCGACGAAGAGTCGGGGCGTGGCCTTCTCATCGTCGCCCAGCTGGCGACTCGTTGGGCGGTCACCCCACGCGTCGACGGCCCCGGCAAGACCGTGTGGGCGGAGCTGTGGCTGCCCGGAGAGGCCCCCGCACCGTCTCCCATCAGTCACTTTCCCGCCAACGCCTGACGGGTTTTCGGAAACCCTGGCGCCCGCTGTCAGACCCGCCGACTATCGTCGTCCGCTCACGCCTCCACCAGGCACACCGCAGATCGAGGGGACGCGCTGTGACCACCACGCCCGAGGAACGGACCGGGTTCCGGATCTCCATCGTCGACGAGGACCCGTTGCGGGCGCGCAGGGAAGCACGGGAGCTGCTCGCCCAGGTTGCCGACGCCGACCCCGAGGCGGCGCTGGACGTTCCCCGGCGGGACACGGGCGCGCCGGCCGACGTGTCACTGAAGGGCGGGCTCACGGCCGACTCCATCGGCGTGCTGATCAGCGCCGGGTCGCTGGTCGCCGCCGGGGTGCAGATCTGGCTGGCCCGGGTACCGCAGCGGACGATCGTCGTGAAGCGGCCGGACGGGGCGACGCTGCACATCACCGGGAAGGAGGCCCGTGAGGACGACGAGCGGATCGAACGGTTCCTCGCGGGCGGCGGTGAGGCACCCCGCCGCGTGGAGCTCGACGGGCCCGGCGACAGCCCTGCGGCGGGCTGAGCGCGGATGACCGACAACGACCGGTTCGCCATGCTCGTGGGGGTGTCCGCGTACGACAGTGACGCGTACCCGGACCTGCCGCCCGTGCGCGCCGATCTGCACTACATGCGGGCCGTGCTGGAGAACACCGAGATCGGCATGTACAACGACTGCGCGATGGTCGCCGAGCCGACCCGCGCGGAGATGCTGCACGCCGTCGAGACGTTCCTCAACGCGCGGCAGCCCAGCGAGACGGCCCTGCTGTACTTCAGCGGGCACGGCGAGTTCTGCGAGGACGACAACCAGCTGTACTTCCTGACCCGGGACACCGACCCGGCCGACCTGCCGGGTACGGCGGTCCCGGCGGAGTTCCTGGAGCGGATGCTCCAGTCGTGCCGGGCCGCTTCGAAGCTGGTGCTGCTGGACTGCTGCTCCAGCGGCTCCGTCGTCCAGGGATGGACCGCTAAAGGGCCGGCGGAGGAGCCCGCGCGGCCCGCGCCGAGCACGCTGCTGCGGCCGACGGGCGTCTACTTCATCACCGCGTCCGACGCCCTCCAGTCCGCGTCCGCGATGGCGCCGGAGGGATCAAGCCTCGGTACGTCCCGGTTCACCGGGGAGATCGTGGAGGGGCTGCGCAACGGGCGGATCAAGGAGGGCGGCTGGATCACGCCGGACGACCTCTTCGAGTACCTGACCGCGCAGATGAGGCGCGACGGCGTGCCGGAGGAGCAGCGCCCCACCAAGTCCACGATCAGGGCCACGAACCAGCTGCCCTTCGCCCGGTCGGTGGCCCGCCCGGTGCACCTCCCGACGCTGCCGCGCGACGCGGCCGAGGCGGCCCGGAGGTCCCCCGCCCTGCTGAAGGCCCGGGAACTGGCCGCGCTGGACGCGCGGGACGGCGTCGACTGGGAGCGGCTGCTGCGGTACTATGCGCAGTGCCTCACCGCTACCTCGGCGGCCGGCATGCGGCCCGACCGGGACAGCGGACGCGGCTCGAAGTACTTCCTGCTGGGCCAGGGCGAGGAGACCATCCAGTCCGGGCGGGGTGCCGTCTTTCCCGCTCCCGGGGCCTTGCCCAAGCCGCAGGGCAGGTCGGCCGGTGCGAGCAACGGGGACACGGAAGCGCAGCCGGAGTACTGGTACGGCTATCCCGCGATCACCCTGCCGGTACGCGACGGCGGGGCCCGGGGACGCCGTACGACGGTGGAGCTGGCGCCGCTGCTCATCCAGCAGATGGAACTGGCCCCGGACGAGGAGGGCCGGGACGTGCTCCGGCCCAGTGGCGTTCCCTCCCTGCACACGGGCGTCGTCTCGGAACTGCTGGACGCGGGCGACGCGGCCGACCTCATCGCACACTGGCAGCCGTCCTGGCAGGAGGGCAACGACGCGCAGATGCTTCGCGCCGTACGGGAGTTGCTGGAGACGCTGGGGCTGCCGGAGCTGGAGCCGCTCGACCCGTCCGCGCTCAGCGAGCGGACGGTGATGCAGGCACTGCGGCCCGGCGCGCACAACGCGGCCGTCCTGCTGGTGCCCTCGGGTGTGGAGGCCAAGGCCACCGAGGCTCTGGTGGACAACCTGCTGCAGATGTCGGCCCGGACCGGGCAGATCCCCGGCACCGCCCTGGACGCGCTACTGGGCGGCGGCGAGGGCGGTGCGCGGGGCACATCCGTGCCCGTGGTGGCTCCGGGGCCGTGCAACGAGAGCCAGGAGTCGGTCATCTCCTCGGCGATGACGCGGCCCCTGACGGTGGCGACCGGGCCGCCCGGCACGGGCAAGAGCGAGGTCGTCACCGCCGTCGTCACCACCTGTGTCGCGGCCGGGCAGTCCGTGCTGGTGGCCTCGACGAACAATAAGGCCGTCGATGTCGTCGCCGAACGCTGCGACGACATCGCTCCCGGGCTGCTGATGCGCACGGGCAACGCCGAGGCGCTGGTGCGGGAGGCGGCCAAGCTGGAAGGGCTGGTGGGCGAACCCGTCCAGGCGCCGCGACGCGGTTCGGTCACCGTGAGCGGGCAGTTGCGCAGTGCGCGCAAGACCGCCGAGGGGCTCCGGGCACAGGCCGCGCGACACGTCGGCGAGGAGGGGCGCCTGCTGGAGCTGCTCCGGGACCGGGCAGAACGGGCGGAAGCGCTGACACTGCCGCTGCCGCTCCTCGAACGGGTGTGGGCGGCGGCGGGCGAGGACGGTTCGGCCGCCCTGGGTCGCTGGGAGGACCGGGCGCGGAAGGTGGCCGGTGCCCCTTGGTGGCTGTTCGGCCCGTGGCGTCGGGCACGGGCGCTGGCCGCGCTCGTCGCGGCGGCGACCGCCGGCGCGGAAGAGGACCGGCCGGACATGCCGGGCCGGGCGGACCCGCCGTCGTGGCCGGAGTGGGCGACCGGGCGGCCGGTGCCGGCTGAGTTGCTGGAGTCGCTGGCGGACACCGTGGCGGTGGAACGGGAGGTGCGGGCGCTCGTCCCCCGGCAGACGGGATGGGACGAGGACGGGCTGCGACGGTCACGGCTGGAGGCGGCGGGCACGCTCTCCGAACTGTCGGCGGAGCTGTCGCGGGCACTGTCCGCCGAGGCGCTGACGCGAGGGCGGGCGCTCCTGCAGCAGCGGCTCCAGGCGCTGCGGAGCCGCTCGGGTTTCCAGCGCAGCCAGAAGAACCTCATGGCGCACATCAAGGGGTGGGCCGTCAGCACGCACTCGGTGCGGCAGCTGGAGCTGACCCCGAAGCTGTTCGACCTCGTCGTCATCGACGAGGCGAGCCAGTGCTCCATCCCGTCGGTGCTTCCGCTGCTGTTCCGGGCCCGAAGGGCGCTGATCATCGGCGATCCGATGCAGCTGGGGCACATCCCCGGCGTGTCACCCCAGCAGGAACAGCGGGCGCGGGTCCGGGCCGGGCTGAGCGCGGCGCAGCTGGAACACCACCGGCTCACCTACCACGTCTACTCCTCGTACCACGCGGCCGAGCAGCACGGTGACTCCGCGCTGCTCCTCGACGAGCACTACCGGTGCCACCCGCGGATCGCCGACATCGTCAACGGCTACTGCTACGCGGGCCAGTTGCGGGTGCTCACGGACGTACGGCGACAGGTCCCGGCCGTCGACCCGGCGGGGGCGGCCGATCCGGCGCCCTCGCTGGGCTGGGTCGACGTGCCGCGCGGCGAGTCGGCGCTGGGTGGCAACGGGCGGTCCTGGCGCAACCGGGCGGAGGCGGAGGCGGTACGACGGGTGGTGGACGAACTGCTGGAGCGGCTGCCGCAGGACGCCACAGTGGGTGTGGTCACGCCCTTCCGGGCGCAGAAGGAGGCGTTGGCGCGCGTGTGGCGCGACGACGACCGCGTCCGGGTCGGCACCGTGCACGCGTTCCAGGGCGGGCAGCGCGACGTGATGGTCCTGAGCCCCGTGGCCACGCACAACACCCCGCCGAGGACGACCCATTGGGTCGCGAGCCAGGTCAACCTGTGGAACGTGGCGGTGACCCGGGCGAAGTCCCAGCTGATCACCGTGGGCGCGCACGGGTTCTGGCAGGGGCAGAGCGGACTGCCGACCCTGCTCGCCGACCGTTCGGCGCTTCTGGGGGCGGACACCGACGAGGCCGAGGGGCCGGTGGTGGCGGCCACGCCGGCGACCGGGTTCCGCGAGGAACTCGCCGACCGGCTCCAGCACTACCTCGCCGAGCGCGGGATCACCGCCTTGGAGCGGGCGGCAGTGGTCGGCGGCCACCCGGTGGACCTGCTGTTCACCGAGGCCGGGCAGAACACGGCGGTCCTGATCGACCTCGGCCCGTCGCCCGGTACCGACCCGGCACGGCACCTGCGGCTGACCCACGCGCGGGGCGACCTCCTGACCGGGCTTCCGTCCGGGGGCCACGGGGCGAAGACGTGCCCGGTGGGCCGCGTGATTCGGATCCCCGCGTGGCGCGTCCTGGCGGGCGAGGAACTCCTGGCGCCGGTGTTCGACTGAGCAGGAGCGGCCCTTGCACAGGGGTCGGTCAGGTGCCGGGCAGGGACCGGACGACGTGTGCCATGTGCTGGACGTTGCCTGCCCAGAGCCATTGGGTGTGCGTGCCGGTGCCCTCGCTGTCCGTCATAGGCCCGTCGGCGCAGTCGCGGAACCACGTCTCCCCGGCACTCGCGACCGCTGGGCGGAAGTCCGGCAAGTCACGGATCCGGCGGGCGGCCGTTCGGATGCCCGCCGTACGGTCCGGCCCTCCGTTCGGCACCTTGCACAGCACGAACGAGCGGTCGGTGGTGTAGCGGAGGACGCCCCAGGGCGGGCCTCCGCTACCCGGCTCCGTGGCCAGCGCTGCGGGAGGCTGCACTCCGTAGTCGCCATATCTCAGCCGCGAGAGGCGATCCCGGCGGGCGGCCCGTATCTCGTGCCACGCGTCCCAGTCGGCGCGGGGCTCCTCGTGCGGCTCGCCGAACCGCATCATGTCGTCGGTGACGTGCGGGAACGCCCCGCCGAGTACGGCGACGGTCCGCCAGTCGCCGGCCAGTGCCACGAGGGCGTCCAGAGCGCGCAGCGCCTCCTTTCCCGCGTCGGGGCGACCGGGCAGGACGGCGCCGAGGTCCAGCAGCAGATCGACGGGCACCTTCCGGTCGACCCGGCCCATCAGGGCCCCGACGGCCTCGGCGACGGCTCCGTCCCACTCCCCCGGCATGCGAACCCGGACACCGACCCCGCAGCCGCAGCGGCGGGCGGTCTCCAGCGCGGCCGTCTGCTGGGCCTCGCCCCGCTCCGGACCGGTCACCGGGCGGAGCAGGTGGTTGAGCGCGCTGCACTCTGCCAGGATCTCGGCGAGTGCGGATGCCTGCGCGGCCTCGGCGAACGGGGCGTCGATCCAGCCCGGATGGCGCCGGTGCACGCCCCTCACCCGGCGCAGTTCCTTCTGCCAGCGGGCCTTCTCGAGCTGCGCCGGAGTCGTCCCCGGAGAGGGCGGGAGGTTCCAGAGCGGTGCGACCGACGCCTGTATGTCGGGCCGGAGGCGCTCGTAAGCCATCCGGGCATGCTGGCGGACCGGCAGAACGGGAACGTAGAGCGGTTCGGACATCGCGGCTCCCCCTCGGCACTGCCCGCGCGCTTTCCCTTCCCGTCAGGGTCCGCGAACCTCACGCCGTGGGAAAGAGAGCCCTTTCGGTCCGGATGGCTGAAGTGCGCAAGTACCTGGTGACGGTGTGACGCAAGTTGTACGCTTCGTGATGCTCGGTGGTCGGACGTACCAAGTGGACGACTCACGAGGGAAACTGAGCGGTATTCAGGCCTGTCTCAGGGACCGTCCGCCGTGCGCCGACCAGTTCGATGCCGGGTCGTCGTCGCCCGGCCGTTCCACGATGGGCGCGAGGCTTGAACCACCGCATACTCGGTCTCACGGTGCGCAACTTCCGCACCCTGACCGACACGAAGCTGCCGCTCGGGCCTCTGACCGTCATGGTCGGCCCCAACGCGGCGGGCAAGTCGAACGTGTTCCACGCTCTGGAGTTTCTGCGCAGCGTGTCCCGCGATGGGATTGTGACGGCGCTGGAGGAGCGGGGTGGCTTCGAGACCGTGGCCTTTCGAGGCGGTCCGAAACCGGTGTCCCGGATCACGATCGGCGTCGAGGGCATCTGGTCCGAATTTGCGTCGAAGGAGCACCCGGACAGCTACGAGCTGAGTGTCAACCGGCGTCGCAAGTCGTTGCTCGACCCTGTGCTGTACCGGCAGGAGCGCTTCACGCAGCACCCGAGGCAGGACATCTCGACCTCCGTCGAGCTCAAAAGCGCGACTGTTGAGGTCAACAGCCCCTTGGCAACCGACGGCCTGGAGGGCACCGACGGTATCGGCCGGATGACGTCCGCCCTGCACGAGCCACTGCCTTGGACCGCGGACAGCTCGACCGCTCACGCCGTAGCGGAGATCAGGCAGCACCTTTCTGCGATCAGGGTCTTCGACCCGGATGTGCGGGCTGCGCGGAAACCTTCACCGATCACCAGTTCGGGGCGCCACCTGGAAGACAACGCCTCCAACCTCGCGGACTTCCTCAAAACCCTCCGGTCGATAAGGGACAAGGAAGGCCGCAGGTACGTCTGGGAGGCGCTGTTGAACGACGTCAGAGCGGTTATCCCTCACATCCGTGACGTTCATATCGTGGACACTCCTGGGACGTATGACCATCTCTCGATCGAACTGGAGGAGGAGGGACTTCGGGGACGCACCCGGCTGGAAGACGCCTCCTTCGGAACCGTGCGAGTCCTCTGCCTCCTGTCGATCTTCCACGACCCCGAGCCTCCGGCTCTCACCTGTATCGAGGAGATCGACCACGGCATCCATCCGCACGCCCTGGAACTCCTCGCGGGACGGCTGCGAGAGGCCAGCCACCGGGCGCAGTTCCTGGTCACCACGCACTCTCCCGTTTTCGTCAGCGAACTGACCCCGGACGAATTCGTGGTCTGTGAGCGGGGCACGGACGGGGCATCGCATATCCCAGCGCTCACGCCGGATGAGGTCCAAGAAGTCATCGACGCATCCGAAGGCATGCCCATCGGGGAGTTGTGGTTCGCCAACACCCTGGGGGGTGGGCTGTGAAGGGAAAGGGTAATAGTTCCAGGAGGAAGGACTCCGTCATAGTCGTGGCGGGGGAGGGTGACTTCGACAGAAAGGTGCTTTGGCACCTCATTCGAGCTTTCCGCCCGGATACGAAGATCGTCAATATCAAGGACAAGACCTCGCTCAGGGAGGCGGACAAGGAACTCACACCGCGCATCGACAGACTACGCAAGCTCGCCCAGGCGGCCTCCGTCAGGTCAGAGCTGGCAGGAATCGTGGTGCACGTCGATCTCGACCTCGTGAACGCCGAGGAATACGAAAAGGTTCGCAGACGAATCAGCGCCGAGCTGCGGAAGAACTTTGCGTGTCCGTCCGCTGTGGCCCTGGCGGCCTTTGAGATGGAGGCGTGGCTCATGCAGTTCCCCGCCGCATTTGCCAAGGTCAACAACGGCTGGATCCTAAAGGCCAAGTATCAGAAGGGATGTGATCTCACGAAGATTCACAAACCCAAAGAACGCCTGAAGGAGCACGCCTGGACACCGCCATATCTGGAGTCGGACGCGCCACGCATCATGGAGAAGGCCTTCGGCAAAGACGGCAAGCTCATGCAACCCGATGGGAAGAACCGTTCGTACGAGGAATTCATCACCGAGCTGGCCGGCTGGTAGCCGCAGGACCGATGGCCTGTGCATCTGTGTAGCTCGTATTACGGTGGTCCCGATCATCAGGGCACCGGCATGCAAGGGGGACCGTCGTGAAGCCCACCATGGCCGCCGCGCAGCTCCGCGGCAGTTTGACGCAGTACCTCACGACGACGTACGCCCTCGCCGACGAAGACACCCGCGGCGCGCTCGAACGCTTCCTCGGGCATCCCGAGACCGGTATCTTCCGGGGGCCCTACCTGCGGATCAGGACGCCGTTCCACCTCGCCGACGACGGCTGGCAGCGGGAGCTGGAGTGGTCGGCCGGTTTTCCGGGGTTCGCCCCGTGGCGGCACCAGGCCAAGGCGTGGGCGCGGCTCTCCACGCTGCACGGGCCCGCCCAGCCGACGCTGGTGACCACCGGCACCGGGTCCGGCAAGACCGAGTCCTTCCTGATCCCCGTACTGGACCACTGCCGGCGGCAGAAGGCCGAGGGGCGGGCCGGGATCAAGGCCGTGCTGTTGTACCCGATGAACGCGCTCGCCACCGACCAGGCCGGGCGTATCGGGGAGTACCTGGCACGGCCGGAGCTCGCCCAGGTCACGGCGGGCCTGTACATCGGCGACCGACCCGACACCGACTTCCGGCGGGTGATGACGCGACGCGAGGAGATGCGCGTCTCGCCGCCCGACGTGCTGATCACCAACTACAAGATGCTCGACCTGCTGTTGCAGCGGGGCGAGGACCGCAGCCTGTGGGACGGCGCCGAGCCCGCGTACGTCGTCCTGGACGAGTTCCACACGTACGACGGCGCCCAGGGCACCGACGTGGCGATGCTGCTGCGCCGGCTGGCCGCCGCCACCGGCGCGTCCCGGCCCGGCAGGCCTCTGGGGTCGATCTGCCCGGTGGCGACCTCGGCGACGCTGGGTGAGGGTGCGCCGGGCGAGGAGGCCGAGGAGAGCGGGGGCATCCTCGACGTCGCGGCTCGGGTGTTCGGCATGCCGTTCCCCGCGGACGCCGTCATCGGCGAGGAGCGGATGACCGCCGACGAGTTCACCGGCGCCGTCGACTACGAACTGCCGGAACCGCCGAGCCCCCAGGAGGTCGTGGCGGTGTCCGGCGGACCGGACGTGGAGGCCCGCCCCGACCTGCTGGACCTGGACGCGCTCGCCACCCGGATGCTGGGCCGCTCCGGCCTGAACGCGTTCCGCGTCGGGCGGCTGCTGAAACGGCACGACTTCACCCACGGTGCGCTATCGCTGCTCAGCGGTGATCCGGTGGACGAGTGGTCGCTGCGGGACCGGCTCGCCCGGTTCGGCTACTCCTGGGGCCGCACGGCGCGGGAGAACCCGAGACTGGTACTCCAGGCGCTGTCCCGGTTCGTGGCGCTGCTGTCGGCCGCCCGCGACCCGGACTCCGACGAGCGCCGGCCCCGGCCCCTGCTGCACATCGAGGCGCACCTGTGGGTGCGGCCCGTGACCCGGGTGCTGCGCGGGGTGGGCCGCACCCCCGAGTTCCGCTGGTACGAGGACGACCGCACGGCCGCCCGCCGGGCCGCTCTCAACGCCGCGCCGCCCGGTGACGAGGACCCGGACGCCTCGTCCGGCGGCTATCCGTCGTCGGCGAGTGGCACGCCGCTGCCGGGCGCCGACACCGCACCGCGCCCGGCCCAGGTGCACCTGCCCGCCGTGTACTGCCGCAACTGCGGGCGATCGGGGTGGGCCGCCCTGTCCCCGGAAGCCGACCCGCAGCAGCTGGTGATGGCCCAGGACCGGATCTGGCGGGCCGGGGTGGGCCGGGACAAGCGGCGCCTGCGCTACTTCATCTCCGCCACCGCCCGCGAGCGACGGCAGGCCCTCGACGCGCTGACCGGTGCACGGCCCTCGGACGGTGGCGTCGACCCGTTGTCGGTGGTGGTGCTGGACGGCGGGCAGGGCACCTACCGACTGCCGGCCGCCGGGGACGACGACGGAGATCTCGTCGACGCCTGGTTCGCGCTGGCGGTGCTCGACAAGAAGGCCGCCGACCGGGCCGCCAAGGACGACCGCTGCCCGGCCTGCCACACCGACAACAGCATCCGTTTCCTCGGCACGGCCCGGGCGGCCCTCGCCTCCGCGACGGTCACCCAGCTGTTCACCGGCGGTGACATCGCGCTCGTCCCGGAGGAGCGCAAGACGCTGCTGTTCAACGACTCCACGCAGGACGCGGCACACCGGGCGGGATACGTCGCCAACGCCTCGTACAAGTTCTCGCTGCGCTCACTGCTCGCCCACAACCTGGACGAGTCCGGCGCGCCGACCGCGCTGAACGACCTGATCGGCCACGTCCTGGACTCGGTGGACGACCCGGAGGCGCTGGCCGCCGTCGTTCCCCCCGACCTGCATGACGAGCCGGGCGTCGACCGGCTGCTGTCCGGCCGCGGCACCGGCGACGCGCGGACCTGGCGGCTGATCGGAGAACGGCTCGCGTTCGCGACGGTGATGGAGTTCGGGCTGCGCAGCCGCATGGGCCGGACCCTGGAGCTGACCCGGACCGCCGCCGCCGAGGTCGCCGTGACGGACCCGGAGCGGGTCACGGACCTGGCGCGGGACCTGCACCTGTCGCTGCCCGGCCAGTTGCTGGCGGTCGGCGGACTGCCCACGCCCGAGCGGTATCTCGCGTACGTCCGGGGGCTGCTGGAGCGGTTGCGGCTGCGTGGCGCGGTGCGGCACCGGTGGCTCGACACGTGGATCAAGGAAGCCGGCGCCGACCGCTACCTCATCTCCGGGCGCAGGCCGGACGGCATGCCCGCCTTCCCCGAAGGGGTAGCCCCGCCGAGGTTCCTGCTGGACGGGCAGAAGGACAGGACCGAGTTCGACTCCCTCACCGGACGCCTGGGGTGGTACCAGGACTGGACCCGCAGATGCCTCGACCTGGACGCGGCCGGGGCCACCGAGTACCTGCGCAGACTGCTGCCCGCTCTCGCCGACGCGGGCGTCCTCTCGGTGCGGACCGCCCGGGACCGGCAGACCCGGGTCTACGGGCTGCAGCCGGGCCACATCGAGGTGCGGCTGCTCGACGACGCCGTCGTCAACAAGGCCTTCGTCGCCTGCGAGGACTGCCGCTGGCAGCAGGTCGTGGCGCCCGAGCGCCGGACCCGCTGGTACGGGCATCCGTGCCCCCGCTACCGGTGCAAGGGCCGGCTGACCGCACCCCACACCGACCGGTCCGCGGCCGAGGCCGAGGTGTCCCGGTTCGGATCGGGCCCCCTCGTACCTGAGCGGGACTACACCCGCGACTACTACCGCCGCCTCTACTTGACGGGCGGCACGTTCCGCGTGGTGACCGCCGAGCACACGGGCATGCTCAGCCGCCCCGAACGGGAGCGCGTGGAAAGGGCGTTCAAGGCGGGTACGCACTACACCGACCCCAACGTGCTGTCGTGCACCCCGACGCTGGAACTCGGCATCGACATCGGCGACCTGTCCGCCATCCTCCTCGGCTCCCTGCCCGCCGGCCCCGCCAACTACGTCCAGCGGGCCGGACGCGCCGGACGCCGCACGGGCAACGCGCTGGTCGTCACGTTCGGCGGACGCAAGGCACGCGACCTGTACTACCTGGACGAACCGCGCGAGATGATCGCGGGGACCATCCTTCCGCCGGGCTGCTACCTGTCTGCGGTGGAGATCCTGCGCCGCCAGTACACGGCGCGGCTGCTGGACCTGGCGGCCCGCGGCGAGCTGCGGACCTCCGACGGCGAGGTGCTGGCTCCGCTCCCCCGGCTGTCCTCCGCCCTGTTCGGCACCAGCGGGTGGTGCGAGGACCTCGCCGACGCCGCGCGAACGCACGGGGCGGCACTGGTGGAGGATTTCCTGGCCCTGTTCCCCGACGGCAGCGACGTGCGGGACTCCGGCGGTCCTGACGGTGCGGGCGTCTCCGCGTACGCGGCGGAGGAACTCCGGGCGTACGCGACCAGCGGGATCGCGCGGGCGTTGCAGGAAGCCGAGGAGGACTGGACGGGGCGGCGTGAGGAGCTGCGCCGCAGGATCGCGGCGATCGACGAAGCCGCGGAGCAACTGGCCCAGTCCGACGAGTCGCAGGCCCGGGAGCGGCGCGAACTGCTCGCCGAGCGGCGGGGTGCCGGCGACCTGCTGCGGGAGCTGAGCCAGTCGAGCGCCCACGCCACCTTGGTGGACCTCGGGCTGCTGCCCAACTACAGCCTGACGGACACCACCACCCGGCTGGAAGCGACGCTGTACTGGACGGAGACCCCGGGCGAGGAGGACGACACCGCCGGGGCCCAAGCCGCCGAGCAGGGCACCGTCCGCAAGGTGTACCGCAGTGAGACGCGGGACTACGAACGGTCCCGCAAGCCGGCCCTGACCGAACTCGCCCCGGGCAACAGCTTCTACGTCAACGGCTACCGTCACGTGGTGCGCGCCCTGGACATCGGCAGTCCCGAGCGCCGCGCCTGGTCGGTGTGGCGGCTCTGCCCCGCCTGCGGATATGTCCGCACCGAGGAGCAGAACGCGGAGCAGAACACCGATCCGTGCCCGCGCTGTCACGGCCGGGAGATCGCCGACGCCGGGTGCGTCCAGCGCGTCCTGCGGCCCAGGCGGGTCCTGTCCCGCGACAAGCGCGACGACGCCCGGGTCCGCGACGACCGCGACGAGCGGGACCACAGGCGCTACGCGGTCCTCACCACCGTCGACATCGACCCCGACCGTCTGGCGCCCGGTTCCTGGCGGCACGACAGCGCCGTGTTCGGCGTGGACTTCACCCGCCACGCCACGATCCGGACACTGAACCTCGGGCTGGACCGCGAGGACGGCAGCAGCACGGTGTCGCTGGCCGGCCAGGACGTACGGCTCAACCCGTTCTACGTCTGCACCGAGTGCGGCGGCGCCACGGCGGACGGCCGGCCGGTGGTGGACACGCCGCAGCACGCCCTCACCGAGTCGCTGGCGTCGAGCACTCCGGCCGCGCAGCACCATCAGTTGTGGTGCGCGCGCCGCCGTGTCCGCAGGCCCGTCACCGGTGCGGGCGAACAGCAGGGCAGGGGCCAGGACGTGCCGCTGCTGCTCGCCCACGAACTGACCACCGAGGCCGTGCGCATTCTGTTGCCCGCTTCGGTGGCACGCGTCAAGGAGCGGCTCGCGTCGTTCACCGCCGCCCTGTTCGTGGGGATCGCGGCTCGCTACGGCGGCGATCCCGACCACATCGACATCGCCGAGGCGACCATGCCCGACCACGGGGACGACCTGGACGCGGACTGGCCGAGGCGCTTCCTCGTCGTCTACGACCGGCTGCCGGGCGGCACGGGCTACCTGCACCGGCTGTCCTCCGCCGACGGCTTCCGGGACGTACTGCTCAAGGCACGGGACGTCATCGAGCGCTGTGCCTGCCGCGAGAAGGGGCTCGACGGCTGCCACCAGTGCCTGCTGCGGCGCGTGCCGGCCGCCGACTACGACAAGGTCAGCCGGAGCGAGGTCCGCCAGATGCTGGACGAGCTGCTGGGCGCCGACGGTGCAGGGTGGCGCACCTCGCCGGTGGCGACGACCCGTCACATCCCGTTGCAACGGCAGGCCGAGAGCGACCTGGAGATCCTCTTCATCGACACTCTCCAGGACTGGGCGAAACTGGCCGAGTCGAGGGCCGCGGCGGACACGTACACGACCTCCGCCGGTACGTACGCCCTCGACCTGCGGCTCACAGCGCCCGACGGGACCACCGTCAGCTGGCGCGTCTCCCAGCAGCGGGCCCTGGACGGCACCCGGCCCGACATACTCCTCGAACGGCTGGACACCCCCGGCCCGCGCGTCGCCCTGTACCTCGACGGCTACGCGTACCACGCCACCCGTGAGCACAACCGGCTGGCGGACGACGCGATGAAGCGCACCAGGCTCCGGGCGGAGGGCCTTCGCGTGTTCCAGCTGACCTACCACGACGTGAAGGAGTGGCGGCAGCGGATCAAGGACACGGGGTACGCGGGAGCGGGCACCGCAGACCCCGTGTGGGAGCCGTACGGCGCGGCCGGACAGCAACGGGCCCGCGACTACTACGACCGCGTGGGCCGGGGCCTGCCCGGTGAGCTCTCCGAGACGGTGTGGGTCAACCCGGCCCGGCTTCTGCTGGCCTATTTGCGCTCTCCCGACCCGGAGCGCTGGAGGCGGCGAGCTGAGGCGGCCGCCGCTGGGCTCAGCGGAGCGGACGGGGTCCGAGCCGCCGCGCTCACCGGCGAAGAGGCCGGCGAGGGGCTCAGGGCGGCGCTGCGTGGCGGCAGGCCGGCCGGGGGCGCCGGACCCGTACGCCTGCTCTGCGGTCCCGACGCGTCGGGTTGCCGTCTGGTGCTGGCCGCCGACGGCAGACGCACCCCTCCCGTGTGGACGGGGCTCACCGTCCTGGACGACGGTGACACGGCCCTCGCCGACGAGCCGGCCCACAAGCGACGCTGGCGTGCCTGGCTGTACTGGAGCAACGTGCTGCAGTTCCTCGAGCGCGGCGGCGGCGACAGCGCCCAGCTGACCACGAGCATGCTCGACGGCTTCACTCCCGAGGTTCTCGCCCTGACCGGCGGGGAGGGCTGGCTGACGTCGACGCGTACGCCGGTGCTCTCGCCCACCGACGAACTCGCGCCCGTCGGGGTCGCCCCGGTGCCCGCGGTGCCTGCTGTGGGCAGTGGTGAGACAGTCGCGCCGAAATTCTCCGCGGACGAGGCACGCGGCGGCGACACACCGGGGCGGGACCCCGGCTGGGACCGGGTCATCGAGTACCTCGACCCGGAGGAGCCGGGACTCACGGAGCTGGCCCACGCACTGGCCGACGCCGCGGTGCCCTCGCCTCAGGACGGCTACGAGCTGGACGGTCACGGCTGGCAGGCCGAGCTGGCGTGGCCCGCTGCCAGGATCGGAGTGGTCCTCGGTCCTCGCGCGGACGGCAACGAGCCGGACTACGAGGCCCAGGACCGGGACAAGGCATTCTCGGCGGCAGGCTGGACGGTCCGCACCGCCGCCGAATGGGATCGGGCGGCGATGATCGCCCGGCTCACGGAACGACGGCACGACAGCGACACCATCAGGGACGGGGAGCCGAAGCGATGAACACCTCCGGCGTCACACTGCGCCTGCTCGACAAGGCGGACAAGGAGATCCTCAAACTCCCCCGCACGGTCAAAGGCGCGTTCTTCGACTTCCAGCACAAGTTCCGGAGCAACCCCCACACCACCGGACTGAAACTTCAGCAGCTCAAGGGAGACAGCAGGCTCTGGTCGGCGCGCGTCAACGACGAGTACCGGGCGCTGCTGCTGCGGCTCGCCGACGACGACTGGCTGATCGTCTCCGTCAAGCACCGCAAGGACGTCTACAGCCGACTCTCGTACGGCGTCAACCAGGTCACCGGCGGCATCGAGTACGTGGACCTGGAGGTGGTCGAGGACAGCGTCCTGCGCCGCCTCCCCGCCCCGCCCGCACAAGCCCCGGCGAGCGCCGAACCGTCCACGCCGGCGCAGCCCGAGCCGGCACGGCCCCTGTTCGCCGACTGGTCCGACGAGCAGCTGTCGGACCTCGGTGTCGCCGAATCCCTGCTGCCCGTCATCCGCACCCTCGCCACCGAGGACCAGCTGCTGGGCCTCGTTGAGTACGCGCCGCAGCTCACCGGGGAAGTGCTCCTCGCCCTGTTCGACGGTGCGTCGTACGACGACGTCCTCGACCAGGTGACCCGGCCGGTGGCCGCCACCGAACCGGTCGACCCGGACGACTTCGAGGCAGCGGCACAACGGCCGGCGACGGTCGTCACCACCACCGACGATGCCTTGAAGGAGGCGCTGGAGAGCGGCGACTTCGGCCGTTGGAAGGTCTTCCTACACCCCACCCAGGCCCGACTGGTCGAACGGCGCTACAACGGCCCCGCCCGGGTGGGCGGCGGCCCCGGCACCGGCAAGACCATCGTCGCGCTGCACCGCGTACGGCATCTCGTACGGCAGCTTCCCCCCGGCCGGGACAAGCCCGTCCTCCTCACCACGTACAACAAGAACCTCGCCGCCGACCTGCGCGCTCGGCTTCTGGAGCTGGGCGGCGAGGAACTGCTGAGCCGGGTCGAGGTGAGCCACGTCGACCAGCTGGCCCTGCGCGTCGTCCGCGAGGCGGAACCGGGCAACGGCAAGCAGGCAATCGACGACAGCCGTGCGGTGCGCGAATGGCGCGGGCTGCTGGACGAGTTGGGAGAGGACGGCTGGGACGCGGAATTCCTGCACGACGAATGGACGCAGGTCATCCTCGGCCAGGCCGTCGGCACCCGCACCGACTACTTCAGGGCCCGGCGCGCCGGACGCGGCAGGAACATCGGCCGCGCCGAGCGGGCCGAGATCTGGCAGCTCGCCGAGCGTTTCACCCAGCGGCTGGACCGGCTCGGACGGCAGACCTGGGACCAGGTGGCAGAGCGGGCCGCACGGTTGGAGATCGGCCGCGAACAGCGCATCCAGAACATCGCCCGGCAGCGGGAGGAGGCGGGCGGCCTCGACAACATCCACCTCCAGGACGGCTCAGGGGGCTGGCTGCGCCACCGGTACCGGCACATCGTGGTGGACGAAGCGCAGGATCTGCGCCCCGCCCACTGGAAGATGCTGCGTGCGATGGCCCCTCGCGGCGCCGACGACCTGTTCCTGGTCGGCGACACCCACCAGCGCATCTACAAGAACCAGGTGACGCTGGGCAGCCTCGGTGTCAACATCCGCGGACGGTCCTCGAAGCTGAGCCTCAGTTACCGCACGACGCGGCAGATCCTGCGTTCCGCCCTCGGTGTGCTGGGCGAGACCACGTACGACGACCTCGACGGCAGCGAGGAAACGCTGGCCGGCTACCGGTCGGTGCTCAGTGGAGGGCTTCCGGCGGGGCACGCCTTCCCGGACTGGGCTTCCGAGCGGGAAGGTGTGGCCGCGCTCATCGAGGAGTGGGACGCCGACTCGGACATGGCCATCCCACACGAGCAGATCGCGATCTGCGTGCCGACGAATCAGATGGCGGCCGAGATGGCCTACACGCTAAAGGTGCACGGTATCGACTCGGTGGAGATCCGCTCCGACGGCCCGAACGGCTCCACCGGGGTGCATATCGGCACGATGTTCCGATTCAAAGGGCTGGAATACCAGCGCATGGTCATCGCGGGCGTGACGGACGGACTCGTGCCCCGCGAGGCCGTCAACAGCCTGCGCGACAGGGACCCCGTCCGTCACCGGCACGAGATCCAGCGTGCCCGGTCCCTGCTCTTCGTGGCGGCGACGCGGGCCCGGGACAGTGTGGACGTCTTCTGGCACGGAAAGCCCAGCCCGTTCCTCGACGAATCGTGGGTCGCCTCGTCGGCGCCGCTTCCCTGAAAGTGAGGCCTCCTCAGGCCCCCGGCCGTCCGGCAAGCAGGGTGACCAACGCGTCGCCGACGATTTCGCTACTGCCGCCGTACTCCTTGCGGATGGCGTGGACCGCCTCGGGGGCGATGTCGACCAGCGTGCCGGCCAGCTGCTGCAGAGCGTAGTGACGGTACTCGGCCTTCAGGGCCGAAGGCTTCCTGGGCCACCCGGGCCGCCCAGTCCGGATCGAGCTCCGCGCCGACCAGGACGAGGTCCTCCAGCACCGACATCCGGTCGTCCTCGGGCAGGTCGCAGGCCATCCGTACGCACTCCTCCAGCAGCTCCAGCGCCTGCGCAGGCCGCGCGCACCAGCCCGGAGGACAGCAGAACCAGGCCCGACACGTACTCGGCCCTCGGAAACTCCAGGAGCCCGTGCCGTCTGCGCTCCGGGTCCGCCGAGCCCCCGGCCGCGGCGATCCACAGCGTGGCCGCGAGGCCGTGTTCCTCGTCCTGGACTTCGGCCGCCAGCCGTTCGGCTTCCTGGTACAGCCGCTCCGCCCGCCCTGGGTGCTCGGGGGCCAGGCTCTGGGCGATGTCCGCGAGGGTCAGGGTCCGGCAGTCCTCGGGGATGCGCCGTGCGACGGCCAGGGCCCGTTCCGGGTCCGTGTCGCGCAGCTCGGCGGCCACGGCGTGCAGGGCGTCCGCCCGCTCCTCCTCGTCGGCCATGGCGCGGGCGAGCCGTTCGGCGGCGTTCAGATCAGTCTTCAGTACGCACCGGAAGACCTGCGACAGGGCCGACGTCCGCTCGTCCTCGTCGGAGAGGCTCCGGGCGACACGCTCGGCCGTCTGCGGATCCAGCGGTGCCAGCGTGCTCACCAGGTCCCGCAGCGCCCACTTCCGCTGAACCGGGACTGCGGGCGGTACGCAGGCGGGGCCGGAGGAACCTGTCGTTCCTCCGGCCCCGCCGTGCTGCCTGGGCCCCGCCGGCCTCCGCGCGGGACCGGTTGTCCCGGGGGCTCAGGCGGTCGGTGGGTCCGCCGGTCAGTAGGCGGAGTCGACGTTGTCCATGGAGCCGTACTTGTCGGCCGCGTAGTTGCAGGCGGCGACGATGTTGGCGACCGGGTCGGTGATGGAGTCCTTCGTGCCCTTGACGTGGTAGGCGTCGAAGGTGGGCTGGATCGTCTGGAGCAGGCCCTTGGAGGGGATGCCGTTCTGGGCGTTGACGTCCCAGTTGTTCTGCGCGTACGGGTTGCCGGACGACTCGCGCATGATGTTGCGGTGCAGGCCCTCGTAGGTGCCCGGGATGTTCTTGGCGTCCATGACGTCCAGGGCGGTGCGGATCCAGCCTTCGAGGTCGTTGCCGTGCTTCTTCTTACCGGCCTTGACGAGGGCCTCGATCTTGTCGGTCTGGGCCTGGGTCTGCGCGGTGGAGGCCTTGGCCGGCTCGGCGGCGTGTGCCGGGCTCGGGGCGAGGGTGAGGGTGACGGCGGCGGCGCCCGCAGCGGCGAGGGAGGCCACGGCGGACTTGCGGATGGCGGGGCGGCGCAGGATGGCGTGCACGGGTGTACCTCTCCATTCGGGAACGTGATGGGGAGGCCGACGGGGGGTCGGCGACGCGGTGTCCGCGTTGGACGCGGCTTCGCGTCATCAGGGCCGGTGTCTGGATCACGGACGGGCTCTTCCCGTCCGGTCCCGGCGCTCGGCTCCCCGGTACGCCGAACACCTTGCGGAACGCCCCGGCGTCGCGACAAGTGTGTGACCTACTACGCCGCTTCGCAGACGGGCCGCGTGGCTCGCGGGCACGGCCGCCGACCACGGGGGCGGGGAGCCGTCGGGCGTCTACTAACCCCGCCCCTGTGTGACGTGCGCCCTGTGCGCGCCCTCACAGAGCCGGTCACCCGGCGGTCACCGGTCGACACTCTGCGGAGACGGGCATCTCACTCGATGAGACAGCGCAGTCACCCACCGGGGTCACCTGGAAGGCCGATGAGCGGCCCGCTCACTCCGGGCACAGCGTTCGGGACGCCGGCCCCGGGGGGACGTCCTCGTGCCAGCGGTCGGTGGTGAAGGCGCCGTCCGCCCATGCGCACAGGGAACGGACCGGGTCCGCTGTCGCCTCGACGTTCCACAGCCGCGCCGTGCCGTCCTGGGCCCAGCTGACCAGCGTGTCTCCGCCGGGGGTGAAGGCCACGCCGGTGACACCCGCGCCGTGGCCCTCCAGCGGAGCGCCGATCGGGCGCTCCGTGGCGACGTCCCAGAGCCGGACCGTGTGGTCGTTGCCACCGGTGGCCAGGGTTGCCCCGTCGGGGCTGAACACGACGGACGTGACGCCGCCGTGGTGGCCCCTCAGTGGGGCGCCGATCCGTTCGCGGGTGGCCGCGTCCCAGAGGCGGACGGTGTCGTCGCGGCCCGCGGTGGCGAGCGTCGTGCCGTCCGGGCTCCAGGCCACCGCCGTTATCTGGGCGGTGTGATCGCCCGGTGTCTCGCCGATGCGGCGGCGCGTGGCCATGTCCCAGAACACCACGGTGTCGTCCTGCGTGGTGGTGGCGAGGGAGCGGCCGTCCGGGCTCAACGCGACGCCGACACTCCGGGGGCAGAGTGCCGTGCCGGTGGGGGGCCGTGCCGTCAGGTCCCACACGTGGACGGAGTCCGGACCGCCGCTGACGAGGGTCCTGCCGTCGGGACCGAAGGACAGCGCGCCGACGTCGCCCGTGCCGAGCAGCGGTTCGCCGACGGGCCG
This sequence comes from Streptomyces violaceoruber, assembly GCF_033406955.1. NCBI lineage: Bacteria > Bacillati > Actinomycetota > Actinomycetes > Kitasatosporales > Streptomycetaceae > Streptomyces > Streptomyces violaceoruber. The sequence continues at coordinate 1,952,442 of NZ_CP137734.1, forward strand.
ACGCGTCGCCACCTCCCGGAGTCGCAGGCCGTCGGCCCCGATCGCGAGCACGGCACCGTCGGCGCGGAACGCGAGGCTGGGGCTGAAGCTGTAGACACCGCGCACCAGCGGCTCGCCGACCCGGCGCCGTGCGACGACGTCCCAGAGGCGCACGGCCTGCTCGGAGTCGACGACCGCGAGGGACCGCCCGTCCGGGCTGAGCGCCGCCGCCCCTTTCCCTCCCGTGTCGATCGGTGCTCCGGCCTGACGCAGCGTGCGGACGTCCCAGAGGCGGACGGTGGTGTCCGCGCTCGCACTGGCCAGGACCGATCCGTCCGGGCTGAAGGCGACGGACTCGACCGTACTGGTGTGGGCGAGGAGCGGGCCGCCCACCTGGGCGCGCCGGCGGAGGTCCCACAGCCGCACGCCGCCGCCCTCGTACGCGGCGGCGAGCATCGCGCCGTCGGGGCTGAAGGTGATCGCCCTGACTCCCGTGGACGTGGCGGGGGAGGCGATCGGCTCACCGACCGGGGCCCTCGCCTCGATGTCCCACAACCGGAGGTTGCCGACGAGGTCGGCGGTGGCGAAGGTCTTGCCGTCGGGGCTGAAGGAGAGTGCCGTGACGACACCGTCGCCGCCCTTCAGCGCTCCCCCGGCCGGTGCGCCGGAGGCGGTGTCCCAGAGCCGTATCCCGCCCTGGGACGTACTGGAGCCCACCCGGCTGCCGTCCGCGTTCGTGCCGAGCACCGGTCCCGGACCGTCGAGCGGGTGCCCGGTCTGTCGGTGGGTCGCCACGTCCCACACCCGTACGGTCCCCGAGTCGGCCTCGTCGACCGTGACGAGCGTCCTGCCGTCGCGACCGAAGGCGACTGAACGAACCGACCCGGCGCCCGCGTTGAAGGGGGCTCCGATCTGCGTGCGGTCGGCGAGGTCCCAGAGTCTGACGGTGCCGTCGAAGCCCGAACTGGCCAGTGTCCTGCCGTCCGGCGCGAAGGCGATCGAGGTGATGCCCTGGTGGTGCCCGATGAGTGGACGCCCCGCCGTCCGCTGAGTCCCGGTCCGCCAGATTCTCACCACCCCGTCACTGCCGCCGGAGGCTACGGTCCGGCCGTCGGGACTGAAGGCCACCGAGTCCACGGGCACCGAGTGGGAGAGCACTCCGGACGCCGGATTGACCGCTGCGTCGAGCACGGCGAAACGGGTCTCCGGAGAAGGGTCGATGCGCCAGGCAGCCAGCGCCTTCAACCGGGCGGCGAACGGGTCGCGTTCGGCGAGCAGGGAGCTCTGGGTGATGAGTTGCTGGACGACGGCCTGGTCGCGCTGCCGGGTGGCCTCGGCACGGGAGAGGACCGCGACCACCGACAGGGTGCTCGCGACCAGCAGCAGACAGCCCAGCGCGGTGGCGACGATCCTGGCCGTCCGCAGGTTGCGCCGGGTGTCGCGGAGCCCTTCCGAGCGGAGTTCGTCCTCGGAGAGGCCGCGCACGACGGACGCGACACCGAAGGCGACACCGTCGACGTCGGGCGAGAACCCCGCGTCGTCGGTCGAGAAGACCGCGTCGCCGTCGGGGCGCGGGTCGACGGACTTCCAGACGGGTTGCCGCTCGAACTTGCCCGCCAGCCGGGCCGGCAGCGCCGTCGACCGTTCGGGATCCCAGTCGCCCCGCTCCTCGTCCCACACCAGTTGCCCGGCTGTGACGACGAGCAGGATGGTGTGCACCGACTTGTGCTCCAGCCACCAGGCGATCTCCCGGTCGACCCACACCGAGGCCCTCGCCTCCGGTGACGCCAGGACCACGAGCCAGTCGGAGCGGGCGAGACCGGCCTCGATCTTGCCCCACAGCTCCGGCCCGATCGACACCCCCGTCTTGTCCAGGAAGACCCTGATGTGCGGCGGCTTGTACCAGGGGCGGGACTGCTTCTCGATCGCATGCCGCAGCTGAGGCAGCCATCGCCGGTCGCGCTCGCCGCTGTAGGACAGGAAGGCGCCGTACCCCAGCTCGGCCCTGACCGTTCCGCGCCCGGCCACGGCGGACCGCAGCCGGGCGGACGCCGAACCGAGCCCCCGCCCGCGTGGCAACCAGCGCGTCCGCATCAACCGGTCGGCAGGTAGTCGTGACCGTCCCACCGCAAGGTCACCTTGGCGGTGGCGCCTTCGGCACAGGAGGGGTCGCACCCCTTGATGTAATGGACGATCGCGTATTCGCCGTCCTTTCCGGGGCCGACCGGCCTCGCGTAGTAGAAGGCGAATCTGCCGCCGCTGTAGTGCTCGTCCGGGCTGCGCCAGCCGATGTCGGCGAATCCGTCCGCGGTGGGTACGAGCACCAGCACCCCGTCGTAGCGCCCGGGGTTGTAGACCACGAAGAGGTTCTTGGTCGAGTCGGTCGCCGGAGCGGCGAATCGCAGCGGGTCTTCCATGCTCCAGTTGACGTCCACCTCGACGGGGGCCAGCGCGCGCCCGCTTCCGGTGACGGCCGCGACGCATCCGGCCGGCCCGTCGGACCCGGACCGCCGGACCAGGAACACCCGGACCGGCCCCAGGTCCGGATGCCGGATGTCCCGGTGGTCGAGCATCTCCCCGGCACATCCGGCGGCGGCCGGCGGGCTCGGCGGAAACGAGGGGGCCGAGGCGTCCGAGGGGGCCGACGCGGTCGGCTTGCCCTCGGCCGCTCCGCTCCGGGTCGTCCCGCCCCCATCGGTGCATCCGGCGACGAACACCGCCGCCAGCGCCGACATCAGCAGGGCGGACCGAACCGCGGCCGAGCCGCGCCGGGACAACTGTCGACGTAACCACGGCGACGATGAACTGGGAGACATGTCGTTTCCTCTGCTTCGAGGCGAGACAAGGCCACGGCCGGCAGGGTCACGATCCCTGCCCAGCGGCAACACACAGTAGTGGACTACGTCCTCATGCGTGACCGCGTGGCTGAATCCCCTCCCCCGGCCCGGAGTCCGCCGGTTCCGGCGGTTCCTGCGCTTCCCGCCGCCCGCCCGGCCGGAGCAGCACGAGCAGGGCGGTCAGCGCCGCCGCCCCGGCCAGGACCAGGAGGACGACCCGGTCGGACACCGCCGCGCCGATGTCGGACAGTCGTTCCTCCAGGGCGAACTCGGTGCCGGTGCTCAGCACCGACGGCAGCGCGGAGGTGCCGTCGAAGGCCAGGAAGGCCACTCCGAGCGCGATGAAGAACAGGCCGCCGAGGAGGGTGGTGCTGTGCAGGGTCAACGGGCCCGCCCGGAAGGTCCGGCCGCGCAGCCAGCGCCTGCGGCCCAGGTCGAACCGGTCCCAGAGCACCGCCAGTACGAACATCGGGACCGCCATTCCCAGCGCGTAGACGGCGAGCAGCACCCCGCCGTGCAGCGGGTCGCCGTCCACGGCCGCCACGGTGAGGACGGAGCCGAGGATCGGTCCCGCGCAGAATCCCGCCAGTCCGTACACCGCGCCGAGGGCGAACACCGACAGGGCCGAGCCCGAACGGCGTCCGCCCGCGGCCCGCGCCATCCGGCGGGAGCCGAAGCCCAGCCCGGCGATCTGAGCCACGCCCAGGGCGATGACCGTCCATCCGCCCGCCGTCACCAGGGCGTCCCGGTGGCCGTAGAAGAGGCGGCTGGCGAACGAGCCCGCCACGCCGAGCGGTACGAGCGTCGTGCACAGTCCGACGTAGAACAGGCCGGTGCGCGCCATCAGCCGGGTGCGGCTGGTGAAGGAGTAGGCGAAGAAGGCGGGCAGCAGCAGGGCGCTGCACGGACTGAGCAGGGCCAGCAGTCCGCCGAGGAAGGCCATCGCCAGGCCGGCCTCGCTCATCGTCCGGCCCCCTTCGTCGTGTTCGCCGTCTTCGCCGCCTTCGCAGCGGTCTCGACGGCTTCCTCGAAGGTGTCCGTGGGCTGGGCGCCCAGGATCGGCCTGCCGTTGACGAGGAACGCCGGGGTGCTGGTCACGCCGAGGGTGTAGCCCTCCTCCTGGTCCGCGCGCACGGCGCCGCGGGCCTCGTCGGAGGCCATGTCGGCCTGGAGGCGCTCGATGTCGGCGATTCCCGCCTCGCGGGCCATGGCGACGAGGTTCTCGGCGTCGAAGGCGCCGGTGTTGCGTTCGCGCGGCTTGCCGTAGGCGACGTCGTGGAACTCCCAGAACTTGTTCTGCCGCCCGGCCGCCCAGCCGGCCAGCGCCGCCTGTTCGGACTCCTCGCCGAAGATGGGGAAGTTGCGCCACTCGATGCGCAGGGTTCCCTTGTCCACGTAGGAGCGCAGCAGTTCGGGCTTGGTCTCGCGGGCGAACCGGCCGCAGAACGGGCACTGGAAGTCGGAGTACTCGATCAGCACCACCGGAGCGTCCGCACGCCCGATCGCCAGGGGATCGGACGCGTCGCGGCGGGCGAGGGCGAGCAGGCCCTCGTCGGCGGGCGCGGGGGCGGCGGAGGCGGTGACGGCCGCGGGATCGCCGGCCTTCTCCTCCCGGTTGTCCGCGTCGTCGAGGGTGAGGGCGAAGGCCGCGGTCACCGCGGCGGCGGCGAGCACCGCCACGGCAGCGACGGTCCGCCTGCGGCTGCGGCGGGACGCGGACGGAGGACGGGACGACGACGGGGACGCGGACGAGGACGGGGTGGATCCGGTCATGGGGTACCTCAGACGGTGAGGAGGGAGGGAAGAGGAAGAGTGAAGGGTGCGCAACCGGGCCGCGGGTCAGGCTGAGGGCGTGACCGGGCACGCGGTCTCGGAGGACAGGCGGCGCAGCGCGGCTTCCGCCAGCAGGCCCGCCGACAGCGCGGCCAGCAGCGGTTGCAGCGGAGCCCAGTAGCTCAGGGCACCGGATGCCCCGAGGAGCACCAGGACGAGCTTGTTGCAGACCGGGCAGCCGACGGCGAAGAAGGAGAGCACCCCGCCGATCGCCCCGAGCCGGCCGCCGTCGGCGGCGTGCGGCTCCGGGTCGGACGAGGGCCGGCGCACGTAGGTGGTCAGGACGATGCCGGCCAGTACGGCCGTGACGGCCAGAGCCGGGTAGTTCCACCACTGCACGGGGACCGACCGGCCGAAGAGCGGGTTGGGCACCACGTCGGTGGGCGCGCCGACCAGGACCGCCGTGGCCAGCGCACCCGCGCCCGCCACGGTCCACTGCCGGGACCGCCAACCACGCAGTGCCGTACCCGCCCGCCGCCAGGAGCGCGGGGAGGAGGACATGCCGAAGAACTCCGTTTCGCAGGATGCGGGGACACGGCCGAACGGGCCGGTCTACATCCGCAGAACGGAGTGGAGGGTCGGTGAGGGCGGATCGGGACCGCCGGCGAACACGCCGACGTGCTGCGGCACGAGGGGCGCGGGATCGGTGTGCGGCGACGTCGCGCGCGGGAAGGCGGCGGACGGCGGCGGGTTCTCGGCCCGCTGGACACTGGAGTCGCCGATCGCCTTCTTGCCGCACGGTGCCGCGGCACCGTCGGAGGGTTCCGCTGCGGCCGGGGCTGCGGCTGCGGTGTGTACCCGCTCCGCGGTGGGCGCGGGCGTGCCCCGCGCTCCGCTCTCCGCGTGCGCGAAGACGCACAGCAGCCCCACCACGGCCACGAGCAGGGCCAGCACACCGCGGACGTGGGCGGGTGCCCGCCCGGGTGCCGCTCGCTTCATCGCCGCTCCTGCGCTGTCCGTGGTCACGGCCACCCTAGGTCACGCGCTGCCGGGAACCGTACCGGGCCCGGACGCACCGTCGGACCGCGCTTCTTCCCCCGTTCGCGCACTCTGCGACGCTTTTCGTACCGGCCGGCGATCGAACCGGTGTGAATTCGAGATTGGGTAAGTATCGCAGAAATCGTTCACTCGACTGCCGCGCATCCGACGGAGTAGGCAGACGTTACTTCGGATATGACCGAGGAACGCGGGGAATTCACGGCGCTTGGCCCGTACACCTACAAGCCCGGCAGAAATCACTGTCCGTCACCGAGTGACGGAACTCTGACCAGAGGCGGGCACCCCGTCCCTCTCCGGGTCACCGAGCCCGTGCTGCAGCGGTTCCTGGACGTCATGACCGAGTTGGAGACCGGCCTCGCCGAGCGGTGGGGCCGGACGCAGGGCTCCTTGACGTACACCTGCGCGGAGTGACCGGCACCTCGTGTACGAAGAACACTACGGAGAACACACCCACCCCCGCATGCCGTACGGCGAAGGGCCGTTCCGCACCACGGGCACCGGCCGGCACCGCGCACCCGAGGCGGCCTTCCAGGAGACCCTGGTCCCGCCCGAACCCGGTTGGGACCCGGCCGAGGAACTCGCGTTCCTGCTCCAGGACGCGATGGAGCAGCAGCCCGGAGCACCCTCCGCGACGGACACCTCGGCGCTCGCACCCGCCCCGGGCACACCGCTGAGCAATCTGCAGGAGATCACGGCGGAGCTGCCCCCGTTGAGGGAGTCCCCGACGAGTCACCGCAGGGTCCGCAGAGGGAGAAAGGTGAGCCGGCTGCGCGCCGCGAGCCTGTTCGTCGCCGCGCTCGCCGCGGTCATCGCCGCCTCCGTGAGCCTGTTCGGCGGCATGGTGGCCTACGAACCGTTGCGGCTGGCCGCCGTGACCCGCACCCGCGGCAGCGTCGTGTCCTGGTGGCCGCTGCTGGTCTACGGGCCCTGGCTGGTGGCCTCGCTGGCGGTGCTGCGGGCCGCGCTGCACCAGCGCCGCGCGGTCCACTCCTGGGCCGTCGTCCTGCTGTTCTCGGCCATCGCGATGCTGCTCTGCATCGCGGAGGCGCCCAGGACGATCAGCGACGGCGCGGCGGCCGCCCTGCCCGGACTGGCCTCGCTGGTCTGCTTCCAGCAGGTCGTCCGGCAGATCACGCTCACCCGTCCGCCCCGGCGGGCGGTGCCGCGCCACCGGCAACGCGCCGCGGTCACTCCGGGTGACGACCCGTCGGGCAGCGCGGCGGCCGATCCGGTGTCCCTTCCGCAGCAGCGGCAGAATGCCGTGCGTCCGCCGCGGCCCGGAGCGGGGCCCGGAAAACGAACCTGACCGGGCCGAACAAGGCGGTCGCAACGGTCTTCCGTCTTCTTCGGGGAATGTGAAGAAAAGGAAATGCGGAATGCGTCGCGGATCGCGCCCGGACGGGTCGGGGAGGGCACCGCGCGGGTCAGCCCGCCGTGAGGATCACGTCCTGTCCCTGCCGGGCGTGGAAGCTCGGGAGCGGCACGATGCCCATGGGGCGCAGCTCCATCAGGGTGGCCTCGACGTGGGCCGCGCCGGGCTCGAGGACGACCGTGTCGGGCGTGCCGGTGTTGACCCAGCGGTGCTCCAGGCCGTCGCAGACCGCGCGGGTGCCGCCGACGCCGAAGCGGGCGGACGGGTCGCTCTGGCTCACGGTGGAGCTGACGAAGACCGGGCCGCTGCCGCCGGTGCAGCGGTAGGTGCCGGAGAGGGTGACGCTGCCGTCGGCGGCGATGCGGCCGGTCGGGTCGACGGTCACCGACTCCGCGACGAGGCGGGCGTCGTGGGGTGCGGCCGTGGCGGCGGGAGCGGCGGGCAGGAGCAGGGCGGCGCCGGCGGCCGCGGCGAGGGCGGCGGAGCGTACGGGCATGGGGGAACCTCCCGGTCGGTCGGAATGAGGGGTTCCACTGGTACCCGGCGGAGGGGCCGGCGGCAGTGACCGTCACCCCTTCGGTGGCGAGTCCGCGCCGGCCGTCGTGGAACTGTCGCCGGCTTGTCCGGGTGTTGTCACGCTTGCCGCCCGGGTCTTGGCGATGGCATCCGGGCGGGCGCACGGTCTGTCCATGCGACGGTCCCGACGACGGGACGGTCTCCCGACGTGGAGGTGCGCCATGTGTGTCCACCGGCCTTCCTGCCCCGCTTCCGACTCCCCCGAGGCGCGCGTCGTCACCGCGCACGTCGTCGCCGCCCACCCGGAGCAGGGGTGGAACCTGCTGTGCGACGGCACGGTCGTCTTCGACGACACCGGCGAGCTGCTCCCCGACGGCCGTGTGGTCGCCCCGAGCCGGGTGCCCGCCGGGCGCCTGGCGATGGCCGCCTGAATCCGTCCGGTACGGCTCAGTCCTTCTCGGCGACGAACTCCCGCAGCAGGGAGGCGAGCAGCTCCGGCTGGTCCTCGGGGATCAGCGTCCGGGTGTCCTCGACCTCCACGAGCCGTCCCCGCGGGAGGAGTTCGGCCAGGCGCCGGCCGTGGGCACGGGGCATCATCAGGTCCTCGGTCGCCCAGACGACGAGTGCGGGCCGGTCGAACCTCCGCAGGCCCTGGGCGGCTTCGAGCAGTTCTTCGCGGCGCACGTGCGTGCCGTAGTGCCGGAAGTCGCGCCGGATCGCCGGGTCGGTGCGCAGCGGGCGCAGCCAGCCGTCGACGACCTCGTCCGGCACGGGCCGCTTGGTGAGGGCGCCGATGCCGACCGGGAGGCGCCGCAGCGGCCCCAGGCCGAGGGTGCGCACCAGCAGGGACACGCCGCCGGGGGCCCGGCAGGCGATGCCGATCAGCTTCCCGGGCAGGCCCGGCGGGTAGTTGTCGAACGCCTCGCAGGCGACGAGCGCCAGCCGCGCGAGCCGCTCCGGGTGCCGGGCGGCCACCGTCTGGGCGCGCCCGCAGTCGTTCTCGACGAGGGTGACGTCGGTGAGGTCGAGGCGGTCGAGGAACTCGGCGATCAGCTCGTTGACCAGGTCGGGTGTGGGTGGCCTGCGCATCGGTCGGCGGTGTGCGCCGTAGGGCAGGGTCGGCGCGATCACCCGGTGGTCGGTGCGCAGGTCGGCGAGGACCTTGCGCCAGACGGTCCGGTCGTGGACGAGGCCGTGGAGGAGGACGACGACGGGGCCGTCGCCGCCGGTGTCCTCGTACTCGATGGTCCCCGCGCTCAGTTCGATGTCCGGCATGCCCGAATGCTAGGTGTCGCGGGCGGGTCAGGGCAGTACCGCGAACCCGTCCAGTTCCACCAACGCCCGTTCGTCCCAGAGCCGTACGACCTCCACGACCGCCATCGCCGGGTAGTCGCGGCCGGCCAGCTCGCGCCAGGTGCGGCCGAGTTCGGCGGCGTGGGTGCGGTACGCGGCGACGTCGGTGGCGTAGACGGTGACACGGGCGAGGTCGGCGGGGGTGCCCCCGGCGGCGCGCAGGGCGGTGAGGAGGTTGGTGAGGGCCTGCTCGAACTGGGCGGGGAGGGTGTCGCCGGTGACCTGGCCGTCGGTGTCGAGGGCGGTCTGGCCGGCCAGGAAGACGACACGGGTGCCGGTTGCGACGACGGCGTGGGAGAAGCCGGTGGGCGGCGACAGTTGGGGCGGGTTCACCCGTTCGGCGGTCATGCTCCGGCCTCCTTGCTCGTGGCGTCGGTCCGGGACGGCTGGTACGTCCGGTACAGCTCCTTGGCGACGATGCCGCGCTGGACCTCGCTGGCGCCCTCGTAGACGCGCGGGGCGCGCACCTCGCGGTAGAGGTGTTCGAGGAGGTGGCCGCGGCGCAGGGCGCGGGCGCCGTGCAGCTGGACGGCGTGGTCGACGACGTACTGGGCGGTCTCGGTGGCGAGGAGTTTCGCCATCGCGGCCCGCCTCGGGACGTCCGGGTCGCCGGCGTCGTACGCCGTGGCCGCCGCGTACACCATCAGGCGGGCCGCCTCGGTGCGCAGCGCCATCTCGGCGACCTGGTGGGCGACGGTCTGGAGGTCGCGCAGCCTGCCGCCGAAGGCCTCGCGGGCGGTGGTGTGGGCGAGGGTCGCGTCCAGGGCGGCCTGCGCCATGCCGACGGCGAAGGCGCCGACGCTGGGGCGGAACAGGTTGAGGGTGTCCATGGCCACCCGGAAGCCGCGGTCGGGTTCGCCGAGCACGTCGTCCGCGTCGACGGGCACGCCGTCGAAGGTGAGGGCGCCGATGGGGTGCGGGGAGAGCATGTCGAGCGGGGTGCCGGTGAGGCCGGGGCGGTCGGCGGGCACGAGGAAGGCGGTGACGCCGCGGGCACCGGCGCCGGGGGTGGTGCGGGCGAACACCGTGTAGAAGTCGGCCTCGGGGGCGTTGGAGATCCAGCACTTCTCCCCGGTGAGCCGCCAGGCGGAGGCTCCCGCGCCGGGCCCGGCCTCCGGTTCCGCCCGCAGCGACAGGGCCGCCGCGTCGGAGCCCGCGTCGGGCTCGCTGAGGGCGAAGGCGGCGACCGCGGTGCCGTCGCTCACGCGGGGGAGCCAGCGGGCGCGCTGGGACTCGGTGCCGTGCGCGTGCACGGGGTGGGCGCCGAGGCCCTGGAGGGCGAGGGCGGTCTCGGCCTCCGTGCAGGCGTGGGCGAGGGACTCGCGCATCAGGCACAGGTCGAGCGCGCCCGAGGTGAACAGGCGGGGCAGCAGGCCGGCGGAGCCCAGCTCGGCGAGCAGGGGGCGGTTGACGCGGCCCGGCTCGCCCTGCTCGGCGAGCGGGCGCAGCCGTGCGGCGGCGAGGGCGCGCAGCTCGTCGCACCAGGTGAGTTGCGCCGGTTCGAGCGAGAATGCGGTCATCGCGGTCCCTTCCCCTGCCCGGGCCACGATCCGCCCGGGCCCCGATCGAGGTTATCGCGCCCCGTTGACTGTCGTCACCAACACGATACGCTCGTTGCGCGAGCCCACCACGACAAAGGGGGCGAACCGCCATGGCCGATCCTCGCCGCGCGGACCCGCACCGCTCCGCCCACGTCGACACCTTCGCGCGCGACCACCTGCCGCCCCCCGAGCAGTGGCCCGAGCTGCTCTTCGACCTGCCGGAGCTGCGCTACCCGGAGCGGCTGAACTGCGCCGCCGAGCTGCTCACCGGCCCGCCCGGCGACCGTCCGGTCTTCCGCACCGCCTCCGGGGAGACCTGGACCTACCAAGGGCTGCGGGACCGCGTCGACCGGATCGCCCACGTGCTCACCGGCGACCTCGGTGTCGTCCCGGGCAACCGGGTGCTGCTGCGCGGCCCCACCGGCCCGTGGCTGGCCGCGTGCTGGCTGGCGGTGCTGAAGGCGGGCGCGGTGGCGGTCACCGTGCTGGCCCAGCAGCGCCCGCACGAGCTGCGCGCGATCTGCGAGATCGCCCGGGTGCGGCACGCACTGTGCGACGTCCGGGCCGTCGACGACCTCGCCAAGGCGGAGATCGCCGGCCTGCGGATCACGACGTACGGCGGGGACGCGCCGGACGACCTGCACAGCCGCACGGCGTCGGACACGGTGCCCCCGACGCCGTACCGGGCCGTCGACACCGCCGCCGACGACGTGGCGCTGATCGCGTTCACGTCCGGCACCACCGGGCGGCCCAAGGGGTGCATGCACTTCCACCGCGATGTGCTGGCGATCGCGGACACCTTCTCCGCACAGGTGCTCAAGCCGCGCTCCGACGACCTCTTCGCGGGCAGCCCGCCGCTCGGTTTCACCTTCGGGCTCGGCGGTCTCGTCGTCTTCCCGATGCGGGCCGGGGCGAGCGCCCTGCTGCTCGAACAGGCGGGTCCCAAGCAGCTGTTGCCGGCGGTCGCGGAGCACCGGGTGTCGGTGCTGTTCACCGCGCCGACGGCGTACCGCACGATGCTCGACGAGCTGGACGGGTACGACGTGAGCAGCCTCAGGCGCTGCGTCTCGGCGGGCGAGAACCTGCCCGCGGCCACCTGGCGGGCCTGGCACGAGCGCACCGGGCTGCGCGTCATCAACGGCATCGGCGCCACCGAGCTGCTGCACATCTTCGTGTCCGCCGCGGACGACGACATCAGGCCCGGGACGACGGGCGTTCCGGTGCCGGGGTGGCACGCGCGCGTGCAGGACGCGCACGGCGCACCCGTGCCCGACGGGGAGCCCGGACTGCTGGCGGTGCGCGGGCCGGTGGGCTGCCGGTACCTCGCCGACCCGCGCCAGCGGGAGTACGTGCAAGACGGCTGGAACGTCACCGGGGACACCTACGTCCGCGAGCCCGACGGGTACTTCCGGTACGTGGCACGCGCCGACGACATGATCATCTCCGCCGGGTACAACATCGCCGGGCCCGAGGTGGAGGACGCGTTGCTGCGCCACCCGGACGTGGTGGAGGCGGCGGTGGTGGGCCGTCCCGACCGGCACCGGGGGCAGGTCGTGGTCGCGCACGCGGTGCTGCGGGACGGGGCCGCGCGGGACGCGGACGCGCTGCGCGCGTTCCTGCGCGCGGAGCTGGCGCCGTACAAGTGTCCGCGGGAGATCCTCTTCCCGGACGCGCTGCCGCGCACGGCGACCGGCAAGCTCCAGCGCTACCGCCTCCTCGACCCGGCCGGTCCGGGCCCCTCCCCCCCTTCCCCGGGGCTCGTCCGAATCCCCTGGGCGGCCGGGCGCGACGCCGACGACATAAGATGATCAACGTGTCCGACCTGCACCTACAGCCCGCTCCGAGGTCCCTCATCGTCACGCTCTACGGCGCGTACGGCCGCTGCGCGCCGGGCCCGGTGCCCGTCGCCGAACTGATCCGGCTGCTGGCCGCGGTCGGGGTGGACGCGCCCTCCGTGCGTTCGTCGGTGTCCCGGCTGAAACGGCGCGGGCTGCTGCTGCCCGCCCGTACGGCCGCCGGCGCGGCGGGGTACGAACTCTCCGCCGAGGCCCGCCAGTTGCTCGACGACGGGGACCGGCGCGTCTACGCCACCGCGCCCCACGGGGACGAGGGCTGGGTGCTCGCCGTGTTCTCCGTGCCCGAGTCGGAGCGGCAGAAGCGGCACGTCCTGCGTTCGCGCCTGGCCGGTCTCGGCTTCGGCACCGCGGCGCCCGGTGTGTGGATCGCCCCGGCCCGGCTGTACGCGGAGACCCGGCACACCCTGGGCCGCCTCGGTCTGGACTCCTACGTGGACTTCTTCCGCGGTGAGCACCTGGGCTTCACGGCCACCGCCGAGGCGGTGGCCCGCTGGTGGGACCTGGCCGCGATCGCCAAGGAGCACGAGGCCTTCCTCGACCGCCACGAGCGCGTCCTGCACGACTGGGAGCGCCGGGCGGACACGCCGCCCGAGGAGGCCTACCGCGACTACCTCCTCGCCCTGGACTCCTGGCGCCACCTGCCCTACACGGACCCCGGGCTGCCCGCCCGGCTGCTGCCCGAGGGCTGGCCCGGCACGCGCTCGGCGGCCGTCTTCCGGGCGCTGCACGAGCGGCTGCGCGACGCGGGCGCCCAGTACGCGGCCATGGGACCGACTCCGCCTCCCGGGCAGTGAGTCACCTCACCTTCTGAGGGGATCAGCGAACCCTCAGCCTCCTCAGACCCTCTTCTCAGGTTTCTCACCTACCGTGCGGACGCATGAGTCTCGCACGTAACTTGAACCGGGCCCTCACCGTCACCACCGGCCTCCAGGTACGGAGAGCGCCCCGGGCGGCGAACGGGAGTCCGAGGGGAAGGCAGGGAGGGAAGTCCGCCGCCGCGCAGCCCGCGGCGCGCCGAGCGGCCCCGTACCGATGTCCGTCGGCCGGGGAACTGCCCACCGACCGGTTGCTGCGACGGCCCGTCTTCATCATCTCGTCCATCCGTTCCGGCTCCACCCTGCTGCGCATGATGATGGGCGCCCATCCGCGGCTGCACGCCCCGCACGAACTGCACGTCGGCAAGGTGGAGGTCGCCTGCACCACCTGGCACTCCGAGCGCGCGATGGGCGAACTCGGCCTGCTCCGCGGCGACCTGGAGCACCTGTTGTGGGACCGGGTCCTGCACCGTGAACTCATCAGGTCCGGCAAGGACTTCGTGGTCGAGAAGACACCGGCCAACGCCTACATGTACCAGCGTCTCAAGGACTGCTGGCCCGATGCCCGCTTCGTCTTCCTGCTGCGCCACCCCGAGTCGATCGCCCGCTCCTGGCACGAGAGCGATCCCGTCAAGCGCCCGCACGACACGGCCGTCACCGACGTGCTGCGCTACATGACGGCCGTGCAGGAGGCCCGGTCGGCGGACGCCGACGGCTTCACCGTGCGCTACGAGGACATCACCGGCGATCCCGAGCGCGAGATGCGCCGCTTGTGCGCGTACCTCGGCGTCGACTACACGCCCCGGATGCTGAACTACGGCAAGAAGGGCAACGCCGAGCTGGTCAGGGGCCTGGGCGACTGGCGCGAGAACATCCGCACCGGCACGGTGCAGCCGGGGCGCGAGCTGCCCGGCAAGGACGAGGTCCCCGAGCGGCTGCGCCCGATGTGCGCGGCCTGGGGCTACCCGTCCTGACCCGGGCCGTGCAGCGTGAGCCTCGGCCTGGGGGCGTCGGTGCGTCCGGTGCGCGGTGGCCGGCTGCCCGCCCGGTACGGCGCGGGCCAGCGGGCGCCCGGTCCGTCGTAGCCCTGTTCGGCGGCGGCGTGCAGCGTCCAGTGCGGGTCGTAGAGGTGGGGGCGGGCCAGCGCGCACAGGTCGGTGCGTCCGGCCAGGACCAGCGAGTTGACGTCGTCCCAGGAGGAGATCGCGCCGACGGCGATGACCGGGACGCCCGCCTCGTGCCGGATGCGGTCGGCGTACGGCGTCTGGTACGACCGCCCGAACTCGGGGCGTTCACCGGACACCACCTGCCCGGTGGACACGTCGATGGCGTCGGCCCCGTGCGCGGCGAAGGCACGGGCGATCTCCACCGCCTCCTCGGCGCTCGTGCCGCCCTCGGCCCAGTCGGTGGCGGAGATCCGTACGGTCATGGGCCGCTCGTCCGGCCACACCTCGCGTACCGCGTCGAAGACCTCCAGCGGGAAGCGCAGCCGGTTCTCCGGTGAGCCGCCGTAGGCGTCGGTGCGGTGGTTGGTGAGCGGGGAGAGGAAGCCGGAGAGCAGGTAGCCGTGGGCGCAGTGCAGTTCGAGCAGGTCGAATCCGGCCCCGGCGGCCCGTTCGGCGGCGGCTCTGAACTGCTCCCGCACGTCCGCCAGTTGCGCCCGGGACAGCTCGCGCGGGACTTGACCGCCGGGCCGGTACGGCAGCGGGGAGGGCGCCACGAGGGGCCAGTTGCCGTCGGGCAGCGGCTCGTCCATGCCCTCCCACATCAGCCTGGTCGAGCCCTTGCGGCCGCTGTGGCCGAGCTGTACGCCGATCGCGGTGCCGGGCGCGCCGTCGTGCACGAAGTCGGTGATCCGCCGCCACGCCTCGCCCTGCCGGCCGGTGTAGAGGCCCGCGCAGCCGGGGGTGATGCGGCCCTCGGCGCTGACGCACACCATCTCGGTCATCACCAGGGCGGCACCGCCCAGGGCCCGGGCGCCGAGGTGGACCAGGTGGAAGTCGCCGGGGACGCCGTCGGTGGCGGAGTACATGTCCATCGGGGAGACGACGACGCGGTTGCGCAGGGTCAGCCCGCGCAGCCGGAACGGGGTGAACATCGGGGGCGTGTCCGGCGGGCAGCCGAACTCGCGCTCGACGGATTCCGTGAAGCCGGCGTCGCGCAGCCGCAGGTTCTCGTGGGTGACCCGGCGGCTGCGGGTGAGCAGGTTGAAGGCGAACTGGCGCGGCGGCTGGGCGAGGTACCGGTCCAGGTCCTCGAACCACTCCAGGCTGGCCTTGGCCGCCCGCTGGGTGGAGGCGACGACGGGGCGCCGCTCCTCCTCGTACGCGGTCAGCGCCTCCTGGAGGGTGGGCCGCTCCGCCAGGCAGGCGGCGAGCGCGAGGGCGTCCTCCACGGCGAGCTTGGTGCCGGAGCCGATGGAGAAGTGGGCGGTGTGCGCGGCGTCGCCGAGCAGGACGATGTTGCCGTGCGACCAGCGTTCGTTGACCACCGTGCGGAAGGTGGTCCACGCCGACTTGTTGGACCGCAGCGGGCGGCCGCCGAGCGCGTCGGCGAAGATCTTGGCGCAGCGGGCGGTGGATTCGGTCTCGTCCAGTTCGTCGAAGCCGGCCGCCCGCCAGACCTCCTCGCGCATCTCGACGATGACGGTGGAGGCGTCCGGCGCGAAGGGATAGCCGTGCAGTTGCATCACGCCGTGCTCGGTCTCCGCGATCTCGAAGCGGAACGCGTCGAAGGCGAAGTCGGCGGCGAGCCAGATGTAGCGGCAGCGGTGGGGGGTGAGCCGCGGCCGGAAGACGTCGCGGTAGGCCTCGCGGGTGGCGCTGTGCACTCCGTCGGCGGCGACGACGAGGTCGTGGGTGCGCGCGAGGCGGTCCGGGGGCGGTGCCTCGGTGCGGAAGCGGAGTTCCACGCCGAGGTCGCGGCAGCGGTCGTGCAGGATTTCGAGGAGGCGGCGGCGGCCGAGGGCGGCGAAGCGGTGCCCTCCGGAGGTGTGGCGGGTGTGCCGGTGGACGATGTCGATGTCGTCCCAGCGGACGAAGTGCGCCTTGAGTGCCTCGTAGACGGTGGGGTCGGCGTGTTCGATGCCGCCGAGCGTTTCGTCGGAGAGGACCACGCCGAAGCCGAAGGTGTCGTCGGGGGCGTTGCGTTCGTAGACGGTGACCTCGCGGCCGGGGGCGAGGCGTTTGAGGAGGGCGGCGGTGTAGAGGCCGCCGGGGCCACCGCCGATGATCGCCGCTCGCAGGGGGTGGTTCGTCTTCGCGGGCGAGTGCGGGTTCGTGGGGGCTGGTTGCGCCCCGCGGCGGAGCCGCTGATCGACACGGCCCCGCGCCCCCGGGTCGGCTCCACTGCCCTGGGACGAGCGCATCCGTCTACCTCCCTTGCCACTTCGGGGGGCGTTTTTCCGTGAAGGCGGCGTGGAATTCCGCGTAGTCCTCGCCCGTCATCAGCAGGGCCTGGGTCGACGCGTCCAGTTCCACCGCGGCCGCCAGCGGCATGTCCAGCTCGGCCGTGAGGAGGGCCTTGGTCTGGGCGTGGGCCAGGGCCGGGCCGTCGGCGAGACGGCGGGCCAGGGTGCGGGCGGCCTCGTCGGCGCGGCCCTCTTCGGTCAGCTCGCTGATCAGGCCGATCCGCTCGGCCTCGGGTGCGCGGACCGTGTCGCCGAGCATCAGCAGCCGGGTGGCGTGGCCGAGGCCGACCACGCGGGGCAGCAGGTAGGCGGCACCCATGTCGCCGCCGGAGAGGCCGACGCGGGTGAAGAGGAAGGCGAAGCGGGTGGACGGGTCGGCGACGCGGAAGTCGGCGGCCAGGGCGAGGACCGCGCCCGCTCCGGCGGCGACCCCGTGCAGGGCGGCGATCACCGGGAACGGGCACTCCCGTACCGCCCGCACCACCTGGCCGGTCATCCGGTTGAAGTCCAGCAGCCGGGCGGTGTCCATGGACAGGGTCGCGCCGATGATCTCGTCCACGTCGCCGCCGGAGCAGAACCCGCGGCCCTCTCCGGCCAGCACCAGCGCCCGCACCGCCCGCCGGCGGGACAGCTCGGCGAGCAGGTCGCGCAGGTCGGCGTAGGCCTCGAAGGTGAGGGCGTTGAGCTTGTCGGGGCGGGCGAGGGTGACGGTGGCGACGCCGTCGGTGATCTCGACGCGCAGGTGCCGCCAGTCGGGGGTGGGGGCGGCGGAGCCGGTGAAAGGACTCATGACACTCGAAGTTATCACCCTTCTGTGACTGTCGTCACGGGTGCGCGATATGCCGTCCGTGTCGAGGGCCGAAGGTCCCGGAGGGTGCCCGTCGAACGGCTCTGCCGGGCGGCGCCGTACCATTCATAAGGTTGAAAGCAGGACAGGACTCCCCTGCTCCACGAAACGGACCTGCCGTGCACGATCACTTCCCCGCACCCGCCTCCTGGCGCATCGCACTGCCGCACTCCGCCGCGGCGGTGCCGGTGGCGCGTGCCCTGGTGCGCAACGCCCTGGCCGAGCTGGAGCACACGGCCGACGGGGACACCGCGGAGCTGCTCACGGCGGAGCTGGTCGCCAACGCGGTGGAGCACACCCCGGCCGGCCCGACCGCGATCGAGCTGGTGGTGGAGCTGATGCCGACCGGCTGCCAGGTGGAGGTCCACGACCCCGACCCGTCGCCGCCGGCCGACCTCACCCGGCCGGACGTGGAGCCGCCCGACCCGTGGCGCGAGGACGGGCGAGGTCTGCTGCTGATCCGCGCCCTCAGCTCGTCCTGCGGGCACCGGCCCACCCGGTCGGGCAAGGCGGTCTGGTTCAGGCTTCCTGCGGTACCCGCTCAGCGTCGTCCGCACTGACGGCGGTCCGGGCCAGGCGGGAGTGCCGGCGCCCGTAGGCGCCGTAGACCAGCAGTCCCACCGCGAGGAACACCGCGAACCGGAGCCAGGTGGCACCGCCCGTCTCGTACATCAGGTACAGGCAGAAGCCGACCCCGAGCAGCGGTGTCGCCGGGTAGAGCGGCACGCGGAAGGTGCGGGCGAGGCCCGGTTCGCGGCGCCGCAGGGTGATCACCGAGACGTTGACGGCGGCCATCGTGGCGAGGGTGCCGATGGTGCACAGGTTGACCACCGCGTCGAGCGGGGCGAAGGCCGCGGGGAGGGCGAAGACCACGCCGACGATCAGGGTGCCGGCGACGGGGGTCGCGGTGCGCGGGGAGACCTTCTCGAAGACCCGGGGGATCAGTCCGTCCCGGGACATCGACATCAGGATGCGGGTCTGGCCGTACATCACGGCGAGCACCACGGAGGCGATGGCGACGACCGCGCCGAAGGCGACCACGCCGCCGCCGATCGCCGAGCCGGTGACCCGGTCGACGACGTAGGAGAGCGCGGCGGGCCGGTTCCCGACCTGGTCGCCGCCCACCGCGCCGATCGCGGCGACGGCGACCGCGCAGTAGAGGAGGGTGACCAGGCCGATGCAGACCAGGATGGCGACCGGGATGTCCCGGCGCGGGTTCTTGGCCTCCTCGCCGGCCGTGGTGATCGCGTCGAAGCCGATGTAGGAGAAGAAGGCGGCGGTGGTGCCGGCGCCGATGCCGCCGAGGCCGGCCGGCGAGAAGGGGGTGAGGTTGCCGTCCTGGAAGGCGTAGAAGCCGATGGCGCAGAAGGCGAGCAGTACGGCCAGCTTGAGGACGGCCATGGCGGCCGTGGCGCGGGCGCTCTCCCGTACGCCGCGCATCAGCAGGACCGAGGCCAGGGCGATGACGACCACCGCGGGCAGGTTGACCGCGCCGCCGTCGCCGGGGCCCGCGGAGAGGGCGTGCGGGAGCTGGACGCCGAGGACGGTGTCGAGCAGCTCGTTGACGTACTGGCTCCAGCCGACCGCGACCGCCGAGACCGACACCCCGTACTCCAGGAGCAGGCACCAGCCGACGAGGAAGGCGGTCCGCTCGCCGAGCCCGGCGTAGGCGAAGGAGTACGAGGAGCCGGAGACCGGGATCGCGCCGCCCAGCTCGGCGAAGGCGAACGCGGTGAACACGCAGGTGATCGCGGCCAGGACGAAGGAGACGACGACGGCGGGGCCGGCCTCGGCGACGGAGTCGGACAGGCCGACGAAGATGCCGGTGCCGACGATCGCGCCGACGCCGAAGCAGACGAGCTGGAACAGCCCCATCGTGCGCTTCAGGCCGTGGCCTTCGCGGTCCGCGCCGGATTCGGCGACGAGGAGGTGGGGGGACTTGACGCGGGAAGCGGGCATTGCGGGTGGTGCTCGTTTCTGGTGGTGCGGGGGGCGCGACGGTGGTCGCGGCCGACGGCACCGGAAGGGGTGGCTCCGGAGCCGCCGGACAGCATAGGGCCTGGTGGGGGGAGGCGGCGGGGGGAAGAGTCAGGCGAGGGTGGCGACGAGGACGGCCTTGATGGTGTGCAGGCGGTTCTCCGCCTCGTCGAAGACGACCGAGTGCGCCGACTCGAAGACCTCGTCGGTGACCTCCAGGGAGTCGAGCCCGTGGGCCTCGAAGATCTCCTGGCCCACCTTGGTGCCCAGGTCGTGGAAGGCGGGCAGGCAGTGCAGGAACCTGACGTCCGGGTTGCCGGTGGCGCGCAGCACGTCCATGGTCACGGCATAGGGCGCGAGTGCCTTGATCCGCTCCGCCCAGACCTCCTTGGGCTCGCCCATGGAGACCCAGACGTCCGTGACGACGAACCCGGCGCCCCGCACCCCTTCGGCCACGTCCTCGGTGAGGGTGATGCGCGCCCCGCTGGCCGCGGCGAGCCGGTGCGCCCGGTCGACGACCTCCTGGGCGGGCCAGTAGGACTTCGGGGCGACGATGCGCACGTCCATGCCGAGCAGGGCGCCGGTGACCAGGTAGGAGTTGCCCATGTTGAAGCGGGCGTCGCCGAGGTAGGCGAAGGTGGTCTCCCGCAGGGGGCGGTCGCTGTGCTCGGTCATCGTGAGCACGTCGGCGAGCATCTGGGTGGGGTGCCAGTCGTCGGTCAGGCCGTTGTAGACGGGGACGCCCGCGAAGGCCGCCAGTTCCTCGACCTTGGTCTGGCTGTCGCCGCGGTACTCGATACCGTCGAACATGCGGCCGAGGACGCGGGCGGTGTCCTTCACGGACTCCTTGTGGCCGATCTGCGACCCGGCCGGGTCGAGGTACGTCGTGGAGGCGCCCTGGTCGGCGGCGGCGACCTCGAACGCGCAGCGGGTGCGCGTCGAGGTCTTCTCGAAGATCAGCGCGATGTTCCTGCCCTGGAGGTACCGCGTCTCCGTCCCGGCCCGCTTCGCGGCCTTCAGCTCCGCGGCCAGCTCGATCAGGCCGCGGAACTCCTCCTCGGTGAAGTCCAGCTCCTTGAGGAAGTGGCGGCCGGCGAGGGCGGTCGGGACTGTCGCCATGGGGGCGCTCCAGAGGTGCAGGTCGGGGACTGACTTCTGGAAGTCTATACGAACTTCTGAATTTCTATACAGCGCCGAGTCCTCGGCCGGGTCCTTATACGGGCCCTCGCTCCACGGGGCAGCTCATGCAGCGCGGTCCGCCCCGGCCCCGGCCCAGTTCGCTGCCCGGGATCTCGATCACCTCGATGCCCTGTTTGCGCAGGTGGGTGTTGGTGGTGGCGTTGCGTTCGTAGGCGACGACGACGCCCGGCTCGACGGCCAGGACGTTGCAGCCGTCGTCCCACTGCTCGCGCTCGGCCGCGTGCACGTCCTGGGTGGCGGTGAGGACCCGGATCTCGCCGAGGCCGAGAGCGGCGGCCATGGCGCGGTGCATGTGCTCCGGCGGGTGGTCGGTGACCTTCAGGTCCTTCTCCCCGGCGCCCGGCTCGATGGTGTAGGAGCGGAGCATGCCGAGCCCGGCGTACTGGGTGAAGGTGTCCCCGTCGACCATCGTCATCACCGTGTCCAGGTGCATGAAGGCGCGCCGCTTGGGCATGTCGAGGGCCACGATGGTCCGGGCGGACCCGGCGGCGAACAGCTTGTGCGCGAGCATCTCGACGGCCTGGGGCGTGGTGCGCTCGCTCATGCCGATGAGCACGGCGCCGTTGCCGATGACGAGGACGTCGCCGCCCTCGATGGTGGAGGGGTAGTCGGCCTGCCCCTCGGACCAGAGGTGGAAGCTCTCGTCGCGGAACAGCGGGTGGTGCCGGTAGATCGCCTCGAAGTGGACCGTCTCGCGCTGCCGGGCGGGCCAGCGCATGGCGTTGATGGAGACGCCGTCGTAGATCCAGGCCGAGGTGTCCCGGGTGAAGAGGTGGTTGGGCAGCGGGCCGAGCAGGAAGTCGTCCAGCTCCATGGCGTGGAAGCGCACGGAGGTCGGCTCCGGGTGCGCGTCCAGGAACTCCCGCTTGGTCATGCCGCCGACCAGCCACTCGGCCAGCTCGTGGGCGGGCAGGGTTTCGAAGGCGGCCCGGAGGTGGTCCGTGGCCAGTACTCCGTACTCCTTCTCGTCGAAGACCCGGTCCAGGACGAGCCGCCGCGCGGCCGGGACGTCCAGGGTCTCGGTGAGCAGGTCGCCGAAGAGGTGCACCGCCACCCCGCGGTCGCGGAGCACGTCGGCGAACCCGTCGTGCTCGGCGCGCGCCCGGCGCACCCACAGCACGTCGTCGAAGAGAAGGGCGTCCTTGTTGCTGGGGGTGAGCCTTTTGAGCTCGAGATCCGGCCGGTGCAGGATGACGCGGGTGAGCCGCCCGGCTTCGGAGTCGACTTGGAATCCCATGTCTCCATCCTGACCACTCCGGCGCCCGTTCACCCCCTGCTTTCGCGTGCCCGTGACCACAGTGCGCCCTCCGGGTGCCCCCGTGCGACGGCGGGGCCCGCCGCGCCGCCGCGTAAAGCGTGGCGACGGCCGGAGTGCCCGGCCGCACGTCAGGGGGAGGCCCGTTGAGTGCCGACACGCTGAGTTCCGACACGCTGAGTACTGACACTTTGGGTTCCGGTGCCTTGAGTCCCGATGCCCTGATCACCCACTTCGTGGGTGCCTCGGCGCTGATCCTGGTGGCCGCCCACAGCGGGGGGTGGCTGGCCCGGCGGCTGGGGCAGCCGTACATCGTGGGCCAGTTGGCGACGGGGATCGCCCTCGGGCCCTCGCTGCTCGGCAGCATGGCCCCGGACGCGTACGCGGCCCTGTTCCCGGCGGCGATCGGTCCGGCGCTGACCGGGCTCGCGCAGTTCTCGCTGGTGGTGTTCCTGTTCGCGGTGGGCTACGAGCTGGACCTGAAGGTGCTCGGGGTCCGGGCGCGCAGCTCGGTGAACGTGGCGCTGGCCTCGTTCGCCGTGCCGATGGCCGTGGGCAGCGGCTGCGCCCTGCTGTTCGGGGACGCCCTGCACGACCTGGGCATGCCCGGGGACCTCTCCCCCGGCATGGTGGTCTTCGCGGGGGTCGCCCTGGCGACGACGGCGGTACCGGTGCTGACGGCCATCGTGCGCGAGAACGGGTTGTCCCGCACCGTGCCCGGAGTGGTGGCCGTCTCCGCCGCCGGGGTGCTGGACGCGATCTGCTGGACGGTGCTGGCGGGCGCGCTGCTGGAAGCGGGGGGCGGGGACGGAGCCGGAGGGGGTCTCGGCTGGCCGTGGCGGGTGCTGCTCACGGTCGGCTACGTCGCCCTGATGGCGTGCGCGGCCCGTCCGCTGCTGCGCCTGCTGCTGTGGCGGACCCGCCTGGAGCCCTCGCTCCGGATGGCGCTGCTCATCGGCTTCGCGCTCGGCTCGGCGTGGGTCACGCACGCGCTGGGACTGCATGTGATCTTCGGTGCGCTGCTCGCCGGGGTGGTCGTCCCGCGGGAGGCGGGCGGCACGCTCGACCCCGACCTGCTGCGGCCGCTGCTGTCCGTGGCCTCGCTGCTGCTGCCGTTCTTCTTCGTGCTGTCGGGCCAGTCCGTTGCGCTGAACAGCATGACGGGCACGGGCTGGGCCGCCCTGGCGGTGGTGACGCTGCTCGCGGTCGTGACGAAGATCGGCAGTGGGGCGGCGGCGGCCGGTCTGGGCGGCCTGGACCGGCACGACGCCTGGACGGTCGGCATCCTGCTCAACACCCGGGGGCTGACCGAGCTGATCGCCCTCAACGCGGGCCTGGACGCGGGCCTGCTGAGCGCCCCGCTCTACACGGTCCTCGTCTTCATGGCCCTCGCCACGACGCTCCTGACCCAGCCGCTCCTGCTGCTGAACGCGCGGCTCGCCACGCGCGAGCGCCGTCCGGAGTCGGCCCGGTCCGCGGCGGTGAAGCCGTACGCCGGGTGACACCGGTCGGCGCACGCCCACCGCCGCGGCCCGATCACCGGATCACGAGGTCACAGCCGCGGGTCCACCGGCTCCGACTCCAGGGCCAGCACTCCGAACACCGCCTCGTGCACCCGCCACAGCGGCTCGCCGTCCGCGAGCCGGTCCAGGGCCTCCAGGCCGAGGGCGTACTCGCGGATCGCCAGCGACCGCTTGTGGTTCAGGAAGCGGTGCCTGAGCCGGGCGAGGTTGTCGGGGCGGGTGTACTCGGGGCCGTAGATGATCCGCAGGTACTCGCGGCCGCGGCACTTGATGCCGGGCTGCACCAGGCGGCCCTTGTCGTCGCGTACCAGGGCGCCGACGGGCTTGACGACCATGCCCTCGCCGCCGCGGCCGGTCATCTCCAGCCACCAGTCGATGCCCGCCGACACCGACTCGGGGTCGCCGGTGTCGACGTACAGGCGCCGGGTGGTCTGCAACAGGCCGCTGCCGTCGTGCTCGACGAGCCGGTCGAGGAGGGCGAGCTGCTCGTCGTGCGGCAGCGCGGCCAGGCTGCGGCCCTGGACGGCCAGGATCTGGAACGGGGCCAGGCGGACGCCGTCCAGGCCCTCGGTGGGCCAGCAGTAGCGGCGGTAGGCGTCGGTGAAGGCGGCCGCGTCGGCGGACCGGGCGCGCTGGCGGTCGAGGAGGTCCTTCACTGCGACGCCGCGCGCCGCGGCGCCCTCGAGTGCGGCCAGCGCGCCCGGGAAGACCGCGCCGGAGGCGGCGCCCACGGCGGCGTACTGGGAGCGCAGCAGGCCGGAGGCCTTGAGCGACCAGGGCATCAGCTCGGTGTCGAGCAGCAGCCAGTCGGTGGCCAGCTCGTCCCACAGGCCGGCCTCGCCGATCGCGGTGCGCAGCCGGTCCAGGATCTCCTCGGTGACGGACGCGTCGTCGAGGAAGGGGCGGCCGGTGCGGGTGTAGAGCGAGCCCGTGGGGCCGTCCACGCCGAAGCGGGTGCGGGCCGCGTCCGCGTCGCGGCAGACCAGGGCCACCGCCCGCGAGCCCATGTGCTTCTCCTCGCACACCACCCGCGCGACGCCGTCCGCCGCGTACTGCGCGAAGGCCTCCTTCGGGTGCTCCAGGTAGCCGTCCACCCCGGAGGTGGCCGTCGGTGCCATGGTCGGCGGGAGGTACGGCAGCAGCCGGGGGTCGGTGGCGAAGCGGCTCATGACCTCCAGCGCGGCCGCGCCGTTCTCCTCGCGCACGGTGATCCGCCCGGCGTGCCGGGTCTCCACCACGCGGCGGCCCTGGACGTCGGCCAGGTCCAGCGGGCGGCCGTCGTGGCCGCCGGGTGCCTCGGTGCGCAGCGGCTTGGCCGGCTCGTACCAGACCCGCTCGGCGGGTACGTCGACGATCTCCCGCTCGGGCCAGCGCAGCGCGGTGAGCCTGCCGCCGAAGACGGCGCCGGTGTCCAGGCAGATGGTGTTGTTCAGCCAGGTGGCCTCCGGGACCGGGGTGTGGCCGTAGACGACGGCCGCCCGGCCCCGGTAGTCCTCGGCCCACGGGTAGCGCACGGGCAGGCCGAACTCGTCGGTCTCGCCGGTGGTGTCGCCGTACAGGGCGTGGCTGCGGACCCGGCCGGAGGTGCGGCCGTGGTACTTCTCGGGCAGGCCCGCGTGGCAGACCACGAGCCGGCCGCCGTCGAGGACGTAGTGGCTGACCAGGCCGTCGATGAACTCCCGTACCTCGGCGCGGAACTCCTCGCTCTCGCCGTCCATCTGCTCGACGGTCTCGGCGAGTCCGTGGGTGTGCTGGACCTTGCGGCCCTTGAGGAAGCGGCCGTACTTGTTCTCGTGGTTGCCGGGGACGCACAGGGCGTTGCCCGACTTGACCATGGACATCACGCGGCGCAGCACACCGGGGCTGTCCGGGCCGCGGTCGACGAGGTCGCCGACGAAGACGGCGGTGCGGCCGTCGGGGTGGACGCCGTCGGTGTAGCCCAGCTTGCCGAGCAGCGTCTCCAGCTCGGCGGCGCAGCCGTGGATGTCGCCGACGATGTCGAAGGGGCCGGTGAGGTGGGTCAGGTCGTTGAAGCGCTTCTCGGTGACGACGGTGGCGTGCTCGGCCTCCGCGGTTCCGCGCAGCACGTGCACCTTGCGGAAGCCCTCGCGCTCCAGGTGGCGCAGGGAGCGGCGCAGTTCGCGGGTGTGGCGCTGGATGACCCGGCGGGGCATGTCGGCGCGGTCGCTGCGGGTGGCGTTGCGCTCGGCGCAGACCTGCTCGGGCACGTCGAGGACGATGGCGATGGGCAGCACGTCGTGCTTCCTGGCCAGCTCGATCAGCTGACGCCGGGCGTCCTGCTGCACGTTGGTGGCGTCGACGACGGTGCGGCGGCCGGCGGCGAGCCGCTTGCCCGCGATGTAGTGCAGGACGTCGAAGGCGTCGCGGCTGGCGCTCTGGTCGTTCTCGTCGTCGGCGACCAGGCCCCGGCAGAAGTCGGAGGAGATGACCTCGGTCGGCGTGAAGTGGCGCCGCGCGAAGGTGGACTTGCCGGAGCCGGAGGCGCCGATCAGCACGACGAGGGAGAGGTCGGTGACGGGCAGGGCGCGGGCCCGCACGGAGGTGTCTGCGGCGGCGCCGGTGGTGCCTGCGGCGGCGCCCGTGGTGTCTGCGGTGCTCATGCGGCCTTCGCCTCCTTCTCGGTCGCGGTCGCGGTGGTGGCCGGGGTCTCGGTGATGGTCCTCAGGGTGAACAGGGCCAGCTGGGTGGGCGGGCCCACCTCGGGGTCGTCGGGTCCGACCGGGCGGAACTCCACGTCGTAGCCGTGGCGTTCGGCGACCGCTCCGGCCCAGGCGCGGAACTCCCCGCGGGTCCACTCGAAGCGGTGGTCGCGGTGGCGGACGTGACCGGCGGGCAGGGTCTCCCAGCGCACGTTGTACTCGACGTTGGGGGTGGTGACGACGACGGTGCGCGGGCGGGCCGAGCCGAAGACGGCGTACTCCAGGGCGGGCAGCCTCGGCAGGTCGAGGTGCTCGATCACCTCGCTGAGTACGGCGGCGTCGTACCCCTTGAGGCGCTTGTCGGTGTAGGCGAGGGAGCCCTGGAAGAGGCGGACGCGCGCGGCCTGCCGCTCGCCCATGCGGTCCAGCTTGAGCCGCCGGGAGGCGATGGTGAGGGCGCGCACCGACACGTCCACGCCGACGATCTCGGTGAAGCGCGGCTCCCTGAGCAGCTCGCGCACCAGGTGCCCCTCGCCGCAGCCCAGGTCGAGGACGCGGGCGGCGGCGTGGTCGCGCAGCGCGGTGAGGATCGCCTCGCGGCGGTGCACGGCGAGCGGGGTCGGCTTCGGCTCCCGCTCGGCCTCCGCCTCGACCGCGTTGTCGATCTCCTCGACCTCGCTGTCGTCGGTCTCGGCCAGCCGGATCAGCTCCAGCCGGTCCATCGCCTCGCGGGTCAGGGACCAGCGGCGGGACAGGTAGCGGCTGGTGATGAGCTTGTGCTCGGGGTGGCCGGGCAGCCAGCCCGCCCCGGCCCGCAGCAGCTTGTCGACCTCGTCCGGGGCGACCCAGTAGTGCTTGGCGTCGTCGAGCACCGGGAGGAGGACGTACAGGTGGCGCAGGGCGTTCGAGAGGGTGAGGGTCTCGGACTCCAGCACGAGGCGGACGTAGCGCGAGTCGCCCCACTCGGGGAACGCGGTGTCCAGCGGGACGGCCTCCACGTCGACCGTCCAGCCGAGCGGCTCGAACAGGCGCCGTACCAGGTCGGGGCCGCCGCGGGCGGGCAGGGCCGGGATCTCGACGCGCAGCGGCAGCGGCTCGGCGGCGCGCTCGGGGCGGGACTTGCACACGCCGCGCATCGCGCTGGAGAAGACGCTGCTCAGCGCGACGGCGAGGAGGGACGAGGCCGCGTACGGGCGGTCGTTGACGTACTGGGCGAGGGCCGCGTCGGGGGCGCCGCCGCGGCCCTTGCCCTTGCCGCGCCTGACCAGCGCCACCGCATCGACCTCCAGCAACAGCGCCGCCGTGCAGCGCTGGTCCTCCGCCTCGGGGTAGAGCACGTGGGCCGTGCCGAAGGAGGTGGAGAACGCCTGCGCCTTCTCGGGATGCTTGTGCAGCAGGAAACCGAGGTCGGTCGCGGGGTGCTCGGGGGTGCCTGTGGTGGTGAGGGTCAGGAACATGCGGAGGGCCTCTCCGGCTGGTGGACGGGACGGGACGCCGTACGCGCGAGAGCCCCCGGGGCGGTACCCCGAGGGCTCCGGCAGGACGACGGTCACACGATCGCACAGGGCGGGTGACCGGCGCCTACGGTTATTCCGCGGCCTGCCGTCCGGCTGTCCGGCGGGTGGGTCTCAGGACAGCTGCGCCTGGACCTGGGAGGAGATCAGCTCCAGGTGGTCCAGGTCGTCGAGGTCGAGGATCTGGAGGTAGATCCGCTGGGCGCCGGCCTCGGCGTAGCGGCCGATCTTCTCGACGACCTCGGCCGGGGAGCCCGCGAGGCCGTTGGCCTTCAGCTCCTCCACCTCGCGGCCGATGACGGCGGCGCGCCGGGCGACCTCGGCGTCGTCCTTGCCGACGCAGGCGACCAGGGCGTTGGAGTAGGTGAGCGCGTCCGCGGCGCGGCCGGCCGCCTCGGCGGCGGCCCGCACCCGGCCGAACTGGCGCTCGGTGTCCTCGATCGAGGCGAACGGCATGTTGAACTCGTCGGCGTACTGACCGGCCAGCCGCGGGGTGCGGGTGGCGCCGTGCCCGCCGATGAGCACGGGCACCTTGGCCTGCGCGGGCTTGGGCAGCGCGGGCGAGTCGGTGAGGTCGTAGAACTTCCCGTGGAAGTCGAAGGTCTTGCCGGTCTCGGTGGCCCACAGACCGGTGACGATGGCCAGCTGCTCCTCCAGGCGGCCGATCTTCTCCTTCGGGAAGGGGATGCCGTACGCCTTGTGCTCCTCCTCGAACCAGCCGGCGCCCAGGCCCAGCTCGACGCGGCCGCCCGACATCTGGTCGACCTGGGCGACCTGGATGGCGAGGACGCCGGGCAGGCGGAAGGTGCCGGCGGTCATGAGGGTGCCGAGGCGGATGCGCTTCGTCTCCCGGGCGAGTCCGGCGAGGGTGATCCAGGCGTCGGTGGGGCCGGGGAGTCCGTCCGCGGCGCCCATGCGGAGGTAGTGGTCGCTGCGGAAGAAGGCGTCGAAGCCGAGGTCCTCGGTGGCCTTGGCCACGGTGAGCAAGGTGTCGTAGGTGGCCCCCTGCTGGGGCTCGGTGAAGATACGGAGATCCATGTCTTCCATCCTGCCTGCTCGGCGCGGGGGTACGGCACAGGCTCCACGCCGCGGCGCGCGGGCCGCGGGGCCCAGGGGGTGTCGTCTGGATCGAGCAGGCCGCGGCCGGCGGTGCCTTGTGGCCGACCCGAGCGGGGTCTGGTGCGTGCAGCTGCAAGGGGAGGAGGGCGGCAACGCGATGGGGTCCCCCCACGCGAGCGCAGTCGAGCGTCGGGGAGTTGGCAACCGACGACAACGCCGCAGATGCGCGTGCCAGACCCCGCGACCCCGGCAAGATCCAAACCACACCCCCTAGCCCGCCTCCCGCTCGGGTAAGTGCGCGTCGCGGTCCGCCAGTTTGCGCAGCATCTCGAGGACCCGGTCGCGCGACTCGTCCGCCGCGTCGATGGCCTCCATGCACTGCCAGTACGTCGCCTCGTCGTCGGCGGCGCAGGCGACGCCCACGAGGGCGATGCCGGTCTCGCCGAGCAGGGTGCCCAGGCGCATCAGGGCCTGCCGGGCGTCGCCCAGTTCGGTGAGCTGGGCGGCGCGCAGCTCGCCCGGGGCCAGCTCCGGGGTGTGCAGCACTCCGCAGCCGCGGCCCGCCAGCTCGGTCAATCCGATGGCCTCGCCGCGCAGTTCGGGTGGTCCGTGGACCGCCAGCCGGCTGCCGATCGCCTGGGCCAGGGCCTGCACCTGCCACACCTCCGTCAGGACCTCCGGCACCTCGCCGCCGGCGGCCAGGGCACGCCCACTCGTCACGATGAGCCGCACAGCGTCCATGCGCTGCCCCCGTCTGTCCGACGCGCCGCGGCGCGTCCGCCCGAACTCCGTTGTCCACTACCCAGAGTGAAGGCGTGTGGGGCGAAAAGCTAGAGGAAGGCGGAAATCTTCGGACACCATCGCGATTTCTGGCCGGAATCTGACTGCGGAGAGTGATAGCGGAGTGGTTGGCTCCCCGAGCTCAGCCCTCCGGTCGACCCACCTCGCCCGCCACCGGGAACCGGGACTCGTTGCGCTCGATCTTCTCTTCCAGCGCGGCCAGCGGGTCGACTCCGAGGACCTCGCAGAACTGGAGGAGATACGCAAGGACGTCGGCGACCTCGTCCCGGACCCGGTGGGCGGTGTCCGGGTCGGTCATGACGCGGGCCGACTGCTCGGGCGTCAGCCACTGGAAGATCTCGAGGAGTTCGGAGGCCTCCACGCTCAGCGCGGCGGCCAGGTTCTTGGGGGTGTGGTAGGGCTGCCAGTCGCGCGCGGCGGCGAACTCGGCCAGCCTGCGGCGCAGTGCGGCGAGGTCACGGGGGTGATCGGTCACGGGCTCAGGTGTACCACCGTGACGCCGCCCGCCGCGGCCGCCCCTGCCTGCCCCGCCTCCCCCACCGCTTCGACCGCCTCGACCGCCCACGACGCGTCGGCGACCGCTGCGACGAGGCGGATGTGTCCGCGGTCGCACATCCGCGCCGCCAGCCGGAGCAGTTCGGCGCGCTGGCGCACGTCGAGGCCGCGGTCGAAGCCGTCGGCGAGGACGGTGAGCGTCTGCAGCGCGGCGGGCACCTCGCCGGCCGGGTCGACCTCCAGCACGCCGGGGCCGGTGAACAGCACCAGGGCGAGGGCGAGGAAGCGCAGCTCGCCGTAGCCGAGGCGGCCGAGGCCGGTGCGGACGCCGTCGCCCCGGTCGAGGAGCGCGCCGACCACACCGCCGAGGGCCGGTTCGGCCAGGACGTCCTCGACGGGGCCGGCGCATCCGGCACGTACCGCCGCGACGAACTGCGCGTGCCGCCGGCCGCACTCGGCGCGGGTGCGCCACAGCACGTCGGCGAGGTTGTCGCAGCCGCCGAGCAGGCGCCCCGAGCCGGTGGGTACGGGCTCCCGCATCCGGCCCGGCCGCGGATCGCAGGCGAAGACGGAGCGCAGCGCGACCACCATCTGCTCGGCCGCCGCGAGCACCCTGCGCTGCCCGTCCGTCTTGCCGGCCACCCGCAGCGGCAGCAGCGGGGTGCCGAGCCGGTCGTCGGGCAGCGGGGCACGGGTCACGGGCGCCGACCCGGCCGTGTGCCAGGCCGCCTGCACGGCACGGCGGCCCGGGTCGCGCAGGGCCGTCTCCAGCAGCACCACGCCGTCCGCGGTCAGCCGCTCCCCCACGATGCGCAGTTCGGGCTCGGCCTGCACGGCGACGTCCAGGTGAACCGGCCCTTCCGCGCCGTCGGCCGTGCAGCCGATGCGGAAGCCCCGGCGGTGCTGCGCGTCGGGCCGGGCCCGCTCGGGCACGCAGGCGCCCGGGTCCGGGAACACCGCGCCGAGTTCCGCGCCGCCGCCGAGCCGGGCCAGGGCGTCGTACGCCCGCAGCGCACTGGTCTTGCCGCTGCCGCTGGGCCCGGCGAGCACGGTGAGCGGCCCGAGCCGCAGCACGGCGCGCCGGTGCCCGGCGAAGGCGGACAGCCGCAGCTGGGTGATGCGGGGACGGTCGGGGACCGGGGCGACGGACGCCGGTAAGGCGGAGGACGCAGATGACGCTGCCATATGCGGACCGTAGGTCTCCGCCGGACGGCGAACCGTTTTGCCCGGACGGCTTTCCTACGATCGGGGGACCGGACGGTCAGGGCCGGAGCGGACCGTCACACTCCCGGCACCCCCGCCGCACTCTCCATCAGCCCGTTCACCTCGGTGCCTGCCGGGGTCAGCAGGAAGACGTTGCGGTCCACCCGGTGCATACCGCTGGCCAGGCCGAAGACGACGCCCGTACTGAAGTCCAGGACCCGCTTGGCCACCTCGCCCTCGGCGCTGGTCAGGTCCAGGAGCACCGGGATCCCCGCCATCAGGGTCTCGGCGACCTCGCGGGCGTCCGCGAACACGTTGATCCTCAGGACGACGAAACGGCGGCGCCGCTCCGTCTCCGCCTCGGGCATCGCCCGGTGACCGACCGCGGACGGCCAGGCGTCGCGCCCACGCAGCGGAACTACCTGGGCGAGCCCTTCCCACTGTTCATCGGTGACGTCGTGGCTGTTCACCGGCTCCCCCGATTTCACTCGCCTTCATTGCCTGCACCAGCCAATTCTTACGCCAAGTCACCCGTTCGGCCCAACAGCGACACGGTTGGCGACGCTCCGTGTCCGGTGATTGTCCGGTGCCGGGCCGGGTACTCAGCGACAGCCGCCGCGCCCGTGCGGGTGCCCGACAGCGGGAACCGCCGCCGCGCCGACGGACGTACGCCGTCACACGAAGGAGTGCCCATGGGTGCGCTGGACCTGCCCGAGCCCGTCACGCGCGAGGGGGCACCGCCGAAGGTCGACACCGCCGCCCTCCGGAACGCCCTGCGCGAGCGGGTGGACGGTGAGGTCCGCTTCGACGCCGGGAGCCGGGCCGCCTACTCCACGGACGCGTCGAACTTCCGGCAGACCCCGCTCGGCGTGGTCGTCCCGCGTACCCCGGAGGCCGGGGTGGAGGCGGTGGCCGTGGCCCGGGAGTTCGGCGCGCCGGTGCTCTCGCGCGGTGGCGGGACCAGCCTGGCCGGGCAGTGCACCAACGCGGGCGTGGTCCTCGACTGGTCGAAGTACTGCACCCGGGTGGAGTCCGTGGACCCCGGCGCCCGCACCTGCGTCGTCCAGCCCGGGATCGTGCTCGACGACCTCAACCGGCAACTCGCGCCGCACGGCCTGCGCTACGGCCCCGAGCCCGCCACCCACCCCAACTGCACCATCGGCGGCATGATCGGCAACAACTCGTGCGGTGCCACCGCGCAGGCGCACGGCAAGGTCGTGGACAACATCGCCCGCCTGGAGGTGCTGCTGTACGACGGCACCCGCTTCTGGTGCGGGGAGACGGACGACGAGGAGTACGCCGAGATCGAGCGGCAGGGCGACCTGCGGGCGACCGTCTACCGGCGGTTGCGGGCACTGCGCGACACCTACGGGGACGAGATCCGCCGTCGGTTCCCGGACGTCCCGCGCCGGGTCTCCGGCTACAACCTGGACTCCCTGCTGCCGGAGTTCGGCTTCGACGTGGCAGGGCTGCTGGTGGGCAGCGAGTCGACGCTGGTCACGGTGGTGCGGGCGGAGCTGGAGCTGGTTCCGGTGGTGAGGGAACGCTCCCTGCTGGTCCTCGGGTTCGACAGCATCGACAAGGCCGCCGACGCGGTGCCCGACATCCTGCCGCACGAGCCGATCGCCCTGGAGGGCGTCGACGCCCGGCTGGTGCGCGACGAGCGGATCAAGCACCTGAACCCCGAGGCGCTGGCCGAGATGCCCGAGGGCAACGCCTACCTGATGGTGCAGTTCGGCGGGGACACCGTCGAGGAGGCCGACGCGCGGGCGCACCGGATGCTGGAGGCCGTGCACCGCTCCGAGCACGACGCCGACTGCGCGTTCCTGGACGACCCCTCGCACGAGGAGGACCTGTGGCAGGTCCGCGAGGCCGGGCTCGGCGCCACCGCGCACATCCCGGGCAAGCCCGACACCTTCGAGGGCTGGGAGGACTCGGCGGTCTCCCCCGAGAAGCTGGGCGACTACCTGCGGCGGCTGCGCGGCCTGTTCGAGGAGTTCGGGTACCTGAGCGACACGGGTCCGAGCCTGTACGGCCACTTCGGGCAGGGCTGCGTGCACACCCGGATCCCGTTCGACCTGTACACCGCGGACGGGGTGGCGACGTACCGGAGGTTCATGGAGCGGGCCGCCGATCTCGTCGTCGAGTTCGGCGGCTCGCTGTCCGGCGAGCACGGGGACGGGCAGAGCCGGGGCGAGTTGCTGGGGCGGATGTACGGGGACCGGCTCGTGGAGGCGTTCGGGCGGCTGAAGGCCGTGTTCGACCCGCTGGACCGGATGAACCCGGGGAAGGTCGTCGCGCCGTACGGACTGGACGACAACCTGCGGCTCGGCGGTGACTGGGCCCCGTTCGAGCCCCGCGACCTGCACTTCCGCTTCCCGCACGACGGAGGTTCGTTCTCCCAGGCGGCCAACCGCTGCGTCGGCGTCGGCAAGTGCCGGCAGCACACCAGCGACGGCACGGTGATGTGCCCGTCGTACCAGGTGACCCGGGAGGAGGAGCACTCGACGCGGGGCCGGGCCCGGCTGCTGTTCGAGATGCTCGACGGGCACGGGGACGGCGCGATCCGGGACGGCTGGCGTTCGCAGGAGGTCAAGGACGCCCTCGACCTCTGCCTGGCCTGCAAGGGCTGCAAGAAGGACTGTCCGGCGGACGTGGACATGGCCACGTACAAGGCGGAGTTCCTGTCGCACCACTACGAGGGCCGGCCGTGGCGCCGGCCGCGCTCGGACTGGTCGATGGGCTGGCTGCCGGCGCTCGCGCAGGTGGTGGGCCGCACCCGGCTCGCGCCGGTCGTCAACGCGCTCACCCACGCGCCACTGCTGTCGAAGGCGGCGGTGCTGGTGGCGGGGGTGGCGGACCGGGAGGTGCCGCTGTTCGCCGACGAGACCTTCGAGCGGTGGTTCGCGGAGCACGAGCCGGAGGGCGACGGGCGCCGCGGGTCCGTGCTGCTGTGGCCGGACACCTTCACCAACCACTTCCACCCGCACATCGGCCGGGCGGCGGTACGGGTCCTCGAACAGGCCGGCTGGCGGGTGGAGTTGCCGCACGAGCCGCTGTGCTGCGGGCTGACCTGGGTCTCCACCGGGCAGCTCGGCACGGCGGAGAGGGTCCTCACCCGTACCGTGCGCGCCCTGGCCGGGCACGTCAGGTCGGGCGGCCTGGTGGTGGCACTGGAGCCGAGCTGCACGGCCGTGTTCCGGGCGGACGCGAAGGAGCTGTTCCCCGGCGACCAGGACGTGCTGCGGCTGGCCGAGCAGACGGTGACCCTGTCGGAGCTGCTCACCGAGCACTCCCCCGGCTACGAGCCGCCGCGGGTCCCGGAACGCTCCGCGCGTGCGGTCGCCCAGGTGCACTGCCACCAGCACGCGGTACTGGGCTGGGAGGCCGACCGGGAACTGCTGCGCCGGGCCGGCGTGGACGCGGAACGGCTGGACTCCGGCTGCTGCGGGCTGGCCGGCAACTTCGGCTTCGAGCGCGGTCACCTGGACGTGAGCGAGGCGTGCGCGGAGCGGGTGCTGCTGCCCCGGCTGCGGGAGGAGGACGAGTCGACCGTCGTCCTCGCCGACGGGTTCAGCTGCCGCACCCAGATCCACGAGTTCGACAGCGGCGGCCACGAGGGCGTGCACCTGGCGGAGCTGCTGGCCTCGGCCCTGCCGCCCGGCCCCGCGACCGAACCGGGGGCCCCGGGCAGCGCGTACGGCACCGCGCCGGGCGCCCGTCCGGCCGCTCCCGGCCCCCGCGCACGGGCCCTGGCCCTGGCCGGCACGGCGGCGGCCGCCGTGGGCGCCGCCGCGGCGGCGACGGCGCTGGCCCGGAGCCTGCGCCGCCACTGAGCCCGGACACGACGGACGGTCACCACCGAGGGTGCGGGGTGACCGTCCGTCCGTCGCGTCCGGGCGTGGAGTCCGTGTCGGGGCGTGGAGCCTCAGGCCGGAGTCCGTGTGGCCGTGGAGTCTCAGGCCCGGGACGACGCGCTGTCCTGACGGCTCGCCAGGGCCCAGATGACGAACACGTCGATCGCCATCATGATCACGGACCAGACGGGCGCGTACGGCAGGAACAGGAACTGGGCGATCAGGCTCAGCGAGGCGAGGACGATACCCGCCACCCGGGCCCAGGCCATGTCCTTGAGCAGACCGAACCCGGTGACGAACACGAGGGCGCCCAGGATGACGTGGACGATCCCCCAGCCGGTCAGGCTCATCTCGTAGACGTAGGTGCCGATACGGGCGTACACGTCGTCCTCGGCGATGGCCGCGATGCCCTGGAGGACGGCGAGCGCGCCGTTCAGCAGCAGCAGTACGCCCGCGAAGACGACACCTCCGGTCACCCAGCCGCTGGTGCGGTCGCCCGAGCGCTGGGCCCAGGAGGCGTCGCCGCCGTGGGACGGCCGGCCGGGAGAGGGTTCGGCGTGCTGGCTCATGAGCGGAGTCCTTTCTGTGTCCCCCGTACGGGGCAGCTGCCCGCCGGCGCCCGACGGCCCCGACAGGTCATTCAGAGCCTGCGGGTGGCCGCGCTCCCCGGCCAGGCGGGTCCGCCGGACGGGTGAATCGCGCGGCGTGCGTGCGCGTGCGGACGCCCCCGGCCTCGCGTTAACTGAGCGGCACCCGCGGGTCCCGGTGACCGACGGGCCGAGGGACCAAGGGGCGACGAAGGAGGGCGTGTGACGAGTCGGCCGCTGCCCCGTCGGGGCCCGCGCGGGCGGGTTCCGTGACCGCGCCGGCGAACGCGGTCCCGGACCGGGCGGAGCGGTCCCTGCGGCAGACCCTGCTCAGTCCCGGCTACCGGCGGCTGTTGCTGCTGTGCGTGCTGCTGGGGGTGCCCATCGCGCTGGCCTGCTTCTTCTTCGTCGGACTTCAGCACGAGTTGCAGCACTGGGTGTGGACCTCGCTGCCCGAGGCGGCCGGATACGACACCCCACCGTGGTGGTGGCCGCTGCCCGCGCTGGTGCTCGCCGGGCTGATCCTGGCGCCGATCGTGACCCGGATGCCGGGCGGCGGCGGCCATCTCCCCGTCAACGGCCTGGGCGGGGCGCCGGTCGGCCCCCGCGCGCTGCCCGGCGCGGTGCTGGCGGCGCTGGCCACGCTGCCGCTCGGCGTGGTGCTGGGCCCCGAGGCCCCGCTCATGGCCGTCGGCAGCGGGCTCGCCCTGCTGGCGGTGCGGCGGGCGGGCGCGGGCGGAGACCAGCAGGCGAGCGCGATTCTCGCCACGGCCGGCTCCACCGCCGCGATCTCCACCATCCTCGGCGGCCCGATCGCGGCGGCGGTGCTGCTCATCGAGGGGGCGGGGCTGGCCGGCACCCGCCTGGTCGCCCTGCTGCTGCCCTGCCTGCTGGCCAG
Source organism: Streptomyces violaceoruber (assembly GCF_033406955.1). Classification (NCBI taxonomy): domain Bacteria; kingdom Bacillati; phylum Actinomycetota; class Actinomycetes; order Kitasatosporales; family Streptomycetaceae; genus Streptomyces; species Streptomyces violaceoruber. Next base: position 1,988,828 of record NZ_CP137734.1, read on the forward strand.
CGCGACCGGTGCCCTGGTCTTCACCGGCTTCGGGCAGTGGACGGGGCTGGAGATCGGCGCGCTGAGCCTGCCCGACCTGCCGCCGCAGGCCAATCCGGACGCGGGTGACTTCCTGTGGGGCCTGCCCACCGCGGCCCTGATCGCCGTACTGGTGACGCTGGCCCGGGCGCTGGGCCGCCGCACCGTCTCCTGGACCCGGCACCGCACGGCCGCCCGCACCGTCGCCTGCGCCACCGCGGTCGGCGTCTGTGTCGCGGCGTACGCGCTGATCACCGGCCGCTCCCCGGCCGAGGCGGCGCTGTCCGGCCAGGCCACCCTCGCCCAGCTCGCCGCGCATCCGCACGCCTGGTCCGTGGGGGCGCTCGTCGCGCTGGTCGCCTGCAAGGGGCTGGCCTGGGGCATCGCGCTGGGCGCGCTGCGCGGCGGCCCGATCTTCCCGGCCGTCCTGCTGGGCGCGGCGACGGCCCTGGCCTGCTCCGGGCTGCCCGGCTTCGGCGCGACCCCGGCGCTCGCCCTCGGCATCGCCGCCGCGGCGGCCGCGGTGACGGGGCTGCCGCTGGCCAGCTCGGTCCTCGCGGTGCTGCTGATGGGCCGGGACTCCCACGACCAGATGCCGCTGATCGTCATGGCCTCGGTCGTCGCGTTCGTCGTGGCGCAACTGGTGCGCCGGACCCCGCCGGAGGCGGGCGGGTCGCCGGGCGGGGCGCCGTCGGCGGGAGCGGCACGGTGAAGGACCGCCGGACCGCCGGACCGCACACCCGCGTCCTCGCCCTCGTACTCCCCCGCGCCGCCGTACCGGCTGGGACGCCGTCGGGCCCTGGGTCGTACGGGCGGGGATCGCGGCCGCAGTGGTCGTGGCGTACTTCCTGCTCCCCCTGGACCACCTGGGGCCGCAGCGGCCGGTGCTGAGCTGGGTGCTGTTCGCCCTGCTGCTGACCGTGGTGGCCGTGCTGCTGCTGCGGCAGATCCGGCACGTCCTCCTCGACCGTCCGGACAGCCGCCCCGGCGTGGTCATCTCGCTGCTGATCGTCCTGTCCGTGCACGTCTTCTCGGCGGCGTACTACGCCCTGGCCAAGTCGCCGGGCGAGTTCAACGGACTGCACACCCGGATCGACGCGCTGTACTTCACCGTGGTGACGCTCGCCACCGTCGGGTACGGGGACATCACCCCGAGGGGCCAGGCCGCGCGGGTCGTGACCGTGCTGCAGATCACGTACAGCTTCGTCTTCCTCACGGCCGCCGCCACCGCCCTGACCACCCGGATGCGCGACCGGGTGGTCCGGGGGCCCCAGCGGGGCCGCTCGCGCTGAGGCGGGCCTTGAAGGTGCCGCCGCGTCACCTTCTAGCCTCGGTCGCAGACCCAGGAGGAACCCATGACGCACGCGACCGACGGAAGCCGGCGCATCGGCGCACTCGCTCGGGAGACCGGGCTGAGCATCCGCACCCTGCGCTACTACGACCGGCTCGGCCTGCTCACCCCGTCCGCCCGCACCGAGGGCGGCCACCGCTGCTACGACGCCGGCGACGTCCGGCGTCTGCACCGCGTCCTGGCGCTGCGCAGTTTCGGGCTTCCGCTGGCCCGGATCCGCGCGGTGCTCGACGCCGAGCCGGACCACGATCCGGCGGAGCTGATCCGGCGGCAGCTCGGCGTCGTCGAGGAGCGGCTGCGGCAGACGGCCGAGCTGCGGATCCGGCTGCTGGGTGTGCTGGGCGCGCTGGACGCCGCCGCGGACGGCTCGACCGAGGCCCTGCTGGACGTGATCGAGGAGATGACCGCCGTAACACGTCCCCTGACCCCGGAGCAGGTCGCCGGTCTCGGCGAGGCGCGCCGCCGCTGGGCCGAGTCGCTCGGCGAGGAGGAGTTGCGTGCCCTGCACCACAGGCGTGCGGAGATCTTCGCCACGATGGGCGAGGACGACCGGCGTCGGCTGACGGACCGGCGGCGCCGGGCGTTGGCGCAGCCCTGAGGCATGTTCGGCGGCCCGGCGGCCGGTGCGCGGGCCCCGAGGCCTGCTTGTGCCCACCCCGGTGGGAGCACTACTGTCGCCACGCCTTGGTGAACGGGAAATCCGGTGTGATGCCGGTGCGGCCCTCGCCACTGTGAATCGGGAAGTCCGGCTCCGGCCCTGACGGGCAGCCACTGGATCGCTTGCGGTCCGGGAAGGCGGAGCACGGGCGGTGGTACCCGTAAGCCAGGAGACCGGCCAAGGCGCGTCGTCCATCCACGAGGTGCTGGAGAGGGTCTGCCGAGTCATGCACATAGCCGAGGGCTTTCTGCCACCGGCGCACGCGATCGCCTGGGGTGTCGCGTCCGCGCCGTTCGTCGTCCACGGAGTCCGGTCACTCACCCGTGAGGTCAGGGAGCACCCGGAGAGCACACTGCTCCTCGGTGCCTCCGGAGCCTTCACGTTCGTCCTGTCGGCCCTGAAGCTGCCGTCGGTCACCGGGAGTTGCTCCCACCCGACCGGCACCGGTCTGGGCGCGATCCTGTTCCGGCCGCCGATCATGGCGGTCCTTGGCACCATCACGCTGCTCTTCCAGGCGCTGCTGCTCGCCCACGGCGGGCTCACCACGCTCGGCGCCAACGTCTTCTCGATGGCGATCGTCGGCCCCTGGGCCGGATACGGCGTCTACCGGCTGCTGCGCCGCTGGGACGTGCCGTTGATGGTCACCGTGTTCTTCGGCGCGTTCGTCGCCGACCTGTCCACGTACTGCGTCACCAGCGTGCAGCTGGCGCTGGCCTTCCCGGATCCGAGCAGCGGGTTCCTGGGCGCGCTCGGCAAGTTCGGGTCCATCTTCGCGGTGACGCAGATTCCGCTCGCGGTGAGCGAGGGCCTGCTCACGGTGATCGTGATGCGGCTGCTCGTGCAGTCCAGCAAGGGCGAACTGACCCGGCTGGGCGTGCTGCTGACCCGGACCGGCGAGCGGAAGCAGAAGGCGGTGGCGCGATGAGCCGGAACACGAGGATCAACGCCCTGCTGCTGCTCGCGGTGGCCGCGCTGGCGGTGCTGCCGCTGGTGCTGGGGCTCGGCGACCACAAGGAGGAGCCGTTCGCCGGGGCCGACGCGGAGGCGGAGACGGCGATCACCGAGATCGAACCGGACTACGAACCGTGGTTCTCCCCGCTGTACGAACCGCCGTCCGGGGAGGTCGAGTCGGCGCTGTTCGCCCTGCAGGCCGCGCTCGGCGCGGGCGTGCTGGCGTACTACTTCGGCCTGCGCCGGGGCCGACGGCAGGGCGAGGAGCGGGCGTCGGCGGCTTCCGGGGCCGCGGCGGCACCGGGGGACGCCCCCGAAGGGGACTGAGTGCTGCCGATCGACGCGGCGGCGCACGGCAGTCGCTGGCGCCGCCGCCATCCCGTGGACAAGGCCGTGCTCGGTCTCGGCCTGACCGTGCTCGCGATCTCGCTGCCGCCCTGGCCGGGCGCGGCGCTGGTGCTGGTGGCGGCGCTGACGGTGCTGCTCGGCCCGGCGGGCGTGCCCGGACGCCGGCTGTGGCGGGCCTACCGGGTGCCGCTGGGGTTCTGCGTGACGGGTGCGTTGCCGCTGCTGGTGCAGGTCGGGGGCCCGGACGGGTTCCTGACGGCGGCCGACGGCGGTGCGGTGCGCGCGGGTGGGCTGCTGCTGCGCACCTCGGCGGCCTCGCTGGGGGTGCTGCTGTTCGCGTTCACCACGCCGATGTCGGACCTGCTGCCGAGGCTGGTGCGGGCCGGGGTGCCCGCCCCGGTCGTGGACGTGGCGCTGGTGACGTACCGGATGAGTTTCCTGCTGCTGGACTCGGTGCGCCGGATCCGGCAGGCGCAGGCCGCGCGGCTCGGACACACCACGCGGGCGGCGACCTGGCGTTCGCTCGGCGGGCTCGGCGCCACCGCGTTCGTGCGGGCCTTCGACCGGGCGGCGCGGCTCCAGTCGGGGCTCGCCGGGCGCGGTTACGACGGCACCCTGCGCGTGCTGGTGCCCGAGGCGCGCGTGTCGGTGCCGTTCACGGCGGCGAGCGTCGCGCTGCTCGCGGCGCTGGCCGTCCTCACCCTCGTACTGGAAGGACCCCTGTCGTGAGCGAACCGGCCCAGACCTCTGAACCGGCCCCGGCCCTGGTCGCCCTGCGGGGCGCGGCGTTCGCGTACGAGGAGGGTCCGGACGTGCTGACGGGCCTGGACTTCGCGGTGCGCGAGGGGCGGGCGCTGGCGCTGCTCGGCCGCAACGGCAGTGGCAAGACCACGCTGATGCGGCTGCTCAGCGGCGGACTGAGGCCGCGTACGGGGACGTTGACGCTCGGCGGGGAGCCGGTGGCCTACGACCGCAAGGGGCTGACCCGGCTGCGGACCACGGTGCAACTGGTGGTGCAGGACCCGGACGACCAGCTCTTCGCGGCCTCGGTCGGCCAGGACGTGTCCTTCGGTCCGCTGAACCTCGGCCTGTCCGACGCGGAGGTCAGGTCCCGGGTCGGGGAGGCGCTGGCCGCGCTGGACATCGCGGGACTGGCCGAGCGGCCCACGCACCTGCTGTCGTACGGGCAGCGCAAGCGGACCGCGATCGCGGGGGCGGTCGCGATGCGGCCCCGGGTGCTGATCCTCGACGAGCCGACCGCGGGGCTCGACCCGGACGGGCAGGAGCGGCTGCTCGCCACCCTGGACGGGCTGCGCGCGGGCGGCACCACCGTGGTGATGGCCACCCACGACGTCGACCTGGCCCTGCGCTGGTCCGACGACGCCGCCCTGCTCACCCCGGAGGGGGTGCGCACCGGCCCGACCGCCGCGACGCTGGCCCGCACCGACCTGCTGCGGCGGGCCGGGCTGCGGCTTCCCTGGGGCGTCGCGGCGACCGGACTGCTGCGGGCGCGGGGGCTGTTGGCGGACTCGGCGACGGGCCCGCGTACGGCGGAGGAGCTGGCGGCGCTGGCGGAGTGACGAGCGCTGCCCGGGGTCAGCTCGCCGCGCCGCTGTACTCCGGTTCCCGGGCGTCCTCCGCCTGTTGGGCGCGGGCGCGGCGGCCGGGCAGGACGGCGAGGACGATCAGGGTGCCGGCCGCCATGATGACGCCGCCGACGAGGCTGGTCGTGGAGACGCCGTGGGCGAAGGCCTTGTTCACGGCGTCGGCGAGGGCCTGCGCCTGCTCGGGCCCGGCGGCCGGGTCGGTGGCGAGCCGCCCGGCGACGGCCAGTCCGCCGCCCACCGAGTCCTGGGCGGTGTCCAGCGCGGCGGCCGGCAGCCGGTCGCCCACCAGGCCGGCCAGTTCGTCCCGGTAGGCGGTGCCGAGCAGGGAGCCCAGGACGGCGATGCCCAGCGAGCCGCCGAGTTCCAGCGCGGTGTCGTTGGCGCCGCCGCCGACGCCCAGTTCGCTCTCCGGGAAGGACCCCATGATGGTGTCGGTGGCCGGGGAGACGCTGAGGCCGATGGCGAGGCCGAGCAGCAGCATCGGGGCGAGGAAGTCGGCGTAGGTGGAGCCCTGGTCGATCAGGACGAGCAGGAAGACGCCGACGGTGCCGATCGCCATGCCGGAGCCGACCATGGCCCGCACGCCGAGCCTCGGGGTCAGCCGCCCGGTCACCGCGGCGCCGACGAACACGGCCCCGGCCAGCGGCAGCAGCCGTACGCCGGTCTCCAGCGCGCCGAAGCCGAGCACGAACTGCAGGAACTGCGTGGCGTAGTAGATGGCGCCGTAGGTGCCGAAGAAGAAGAACAGCACCGCCAGCATGGAGCCGCTGAAGGGCCGCAGCAGGAAGCGCCGCACGTCCAGCATGGGGTGCGGGTGGCGCAGCTCCCAGGTCACGAAGCCGATCAGGCCGACGGCGGCGACGACGGCCGCGGTGACGGGGCCGGCGCCCCAGCCGAAGTGCGGGCCCTCGATGGTCGCGTAGACCAGGCTGCCCACGGAGACGATGGAGAGCAGGCCGCCGACGTAGTCGATGCGGCCCATGCCGGCCGCCCTGGACGGCGGTACGAGGACCAGCGCGCCGACGACGGCGAGGACCGCGACGGGGACGTTGACCAGGAAGGTCGAGCCCCAGGCGTGGTCCTCCAGGAGCCACCCGGCGACCAGCGGCCCGACCGCGATGGCCAGTCCCGAGGTGGCGGTCCAGGCCGTGATGGCGCGGGCCCGCTCCCCCTTCGGGAAGACCGCGACCAGCAGGGACAGCGTGGCCGGCATGACGACGGCGGCACCGACGCCCATGACCGCCCGGGCCGCGATGACCAGCCCCGTCTCGTGCACCAGGCTGCCCATCACCGAACCGCCCGCGAAGATCACCAGACCGGTGACCAGGGCGCCGCGGCGGCTGTACTTGTCGCCGATCGCGCCGAGCACCAGCATCAGCGCGGCGTACGGAACGGTGTAGCCGTCGATGACCCATTGCAGGTCGCTGCTGCTCAGGCCCAGGTCGGTCGTCATGTCCGGGGCCGCCACGATCAGGGACGTGTTGGCCATGACGACGATCAGCAGGCTCAGGCAGAGCACCAGGAGAGCCCACCAGCGCCGGGCGTAGGGCCCGGGCATCTTCTCGACGGGGGTGGTGGCGAGCAGGGGCATGGAGGGCTCCCGGAGACAAACGAGGGCGAGTTAATTGCCCATGAGTGAGCAGACAAGAGCAGCGTAGTTTGTTGCACATGGACGTGCAAATAGGGCGCCCGTCAACCGGGGCGCCTACTGAAGGGGGGTGGCCTGCTCGGCCTGGACGGGAGTGCCTACTCGGCCGGGACGGACTTCGCGCGCACCGCCGGGCCCACGGCCTCGACGACGGCCCGCGCCCGCCGCTCCGGCACACCGGCCGCGATGAGCATGGCGACGGCGGTCCGGGTGCCGTCGTCCTCGAGGGCACCGGTGTTGACCTGCTCCAGGAGTGCGACGACCATCGCCTCGAGTCCCGCGCTCAGCACGGCGGGGGGCAGGTGGGCCGGGAAGACCCCGTCCAGCCGGCCGCGCTCCAGGATGGCGGTCACCTCGGCGCGGGCCGGGGCCAGGATCTCGGCCACACGCTCCACGCCCAGGTCGTGCCGGGCCAGGGCCAGCAGCATGCGGTAGCGGTCGCCCACGGACCACATCAGCAGCGTGAAGTGCGCCAGCGCCCGGTCGGCCGGTTCGTCCGGTCCCGCCGCCTCGGCCATCGCGCCGCGCAGCACCTCGGACGCCTCCTCGGCGAGGGCCTCGAGCAGCGCCGCACGCCCCGGGAAGTGGCCGAAGAGGGTACGCCGTACGACACCGGCGGCGCGGGCCAGCTCCTCCAGCGTGGTGTCCGGGTTCCGCCCCAGCTCCCGGCGGGCGGTGGCCAGGATGCGCGCCCGGTTCGACCGCGCGTTGCGGCGCTGCGGCTCACGGGCGACGGGCTTGGTCACGGGAACCTCGGGGCGGGACGATGCGGGGGGCGCGGGGCGGGCGGCGTGGACGTGGTCGTACATTCTGGCACGGGGGGCGCACCCGGCAGGACATCGAGAAGGACGACGAGAAGGACGAGGTCTCGGCGATGGACACGACGTGGGCGGCCGTGGCAGGTGCCGTCACCTTCCTCTGGCTCGGCATGGTGCTGGCGATCTCCTTCCTGGAGGCGCCGCTGAAGTTCCGGGCCCCAGGGGTGACGATCCCGATCGGGCTAGGCATCGGCCGCATGGTCTTCCGCGCCCTGAACCTCGCCGAGGCCGTGCTCGCCGCCGCCGTGGTCGTCGCGGTCGCCACCGGCGGCCCGTCCGCGGCGGTCGTGACGCTCACCGCCGTCGCGGTGGCGGTGCTGGCCGTGCAGCTTGCTGTCGTACGCCCCCGCCTGAACCGCCGCTCCGACGCGGTGCTCGCGGGCGAGGACCCGGCCGAGAACCGCTCCGGCGCGCACCTCCACTACGTCGCCCTGGAGATCGTGAAGGTCCTCGCCCTGCTCGCCCTGGGCTGCACCGTCCTGGCGGTGTGAAGGGGCCCTGCCGCCCCCGGCGAGGGACGGCAGGGCCGGCGGCGCGTCACGCCGCTCCGGTTCGCGTCACTCCAGTCCGTCGTCCAGCGCGGTCATGAGCCGGCCGTCGGCCGTGTCGCCGGACATCTCCCAGACGAAGCCGCCCAGCAGGCCCTTGGACTTGACCCAGTCGGTCTTCTTCCCGATCGACCAGGTGTCGTCGAAGGACCACCACTGGCCGCCCGGACCGGTGTAGCCGAAGGTGGACACCGACTCCTCGTCGTGGTGGACGGTCATGGACGGGTAGCTGCCGATCAGGTTGCTGTAGCCGCGGACCCCGGCCTCCGCGGGGAACTGGCCGGGTGCCGCGCCGCCCGCGTCCTGCCACTCACCGGCGGCGCCGCCCTCGCCGACGCCCTGCCAGCCGCGCCCGTAGAACGGGAACCCGACCGTCAGTTTCCGCGGGTTGACCCCGGCGTCGAGATAGGTCTGGATCGCGTTCTCGACGCTGAAGTGGAAGGGGTAGGGGTCCTCCGCGTCGGTGTGGAGGTTGGAGGCGTGCCCGGTGCGGTCGGGCTCCCAGGAGTTGTCGCTGCCCGAGCCGTGGAAGTCGTACCCCTGCACGTTGGCGTAGTCGAGGGAGTCGAAGATCCTGGTCAGGTCCCAGCCTGCCTCGATCTTCGCCGGGTCGGCCGGGGTGAACGCGGTGAGCAGCCTGTGCTCGCCGCCCAGCGCGTCGAGCCGGGTGCGGAACTCGGCGAGCAGGGCGGTCAGGTTGTCCTTGTCCCGGGCGCCGTAGTGGTTGCCCGGGTGGCCCTCGGAGCCCGGCCACTCCCAGTCGATGTCGATGCCGTCGAAGATGCCGGCCGCGGTGCCGGGACCGCCCGCGCCGTTGTAGACGGGCAGGTTGCCCTTGATCCACACGTCGATGCAGGACTCGACGAACTTCTTCCGGGACTCCGGCGTCGCGGCGGCGTCCGAGAAGAACTTCGAGTACGTCCAGCCGCCGAGCGACACGACGACCTTGAGGTGCGGGTACTTGGCCTTGAGCTTCTTCAGCTGGTTGAGGTTGCCGCGCAGCTTGCCCCAGCCGTCGTCGGCGACCCCGTCGACGGACTGGGCGGCGGACATGGGCCGCGCGTAGTCGGCGTCCGCGTCACCGGCGCCGGTGCCCTCGTCCGGGTCCTGCGGGTTGCCGGAGGTGCCCTTGGTGACGCCGGCCTGGCAGGTGAGGCTGGTCGGGTCGAGGTTCTCGAAGGCGTAGTTGACGACGTCCAGCTGCTTCGCCGCGCCGGAGGCGTCGAGGTTCTTCACGAAGTACTGGCGGCCGTAGATGCCCCACTGCACGAAGTACCCGACCTTGAGCTGCTTGCCCTCGCCGGCCACGTCGTCGGTGGTCGCGCGCACGGCCGCGGAGGGTGCCGAGGAGTTGTCGGCGGTGTCCCGGGCCCTGACGGTGAAGGTGTAGGCGGTGGCCGGGGAGAGTCCGTCCACCGTGGCGGTGGTGGTGTCCGCCCCGACGGTCTTCGCCAGGGTGTCGCCGCGGTAGACGTCGTAGCCGGCCACGGCCACGTTGTCGGTGGACCTGTCCCAGGCCAGGCCGACGGTGGTGGCCGTCCTGCCGGTGGCGCGCGGGTTGCCCGGCGCGGTCGGCGGCGTCGGGTCGGTCGCCGGGTCCACCGTCTCGACGGTGAGCGGTTCACTGGCCGGTCCGACGTTGCCGCGCTTGTCGGTGGCCCGGACGGTGAAGGTGTAACTCGTCGCCGGGGTCAGGCCGGTGACGGTGGCGGAGGTGCCGCTCGTGGTGGCGACGGTCTCCGTGCCCTTGAGGACCTCGTAGGAGGTGACGGGGTGGTCACCGGGCCGGGCCGCGGCCCAGGTCAGCGCGACCGTGTGCGCGGTGACCGCGGTCGCCTCCGGCGCGCCGGGGGCGGCCGGCGGCACGTCCGGGGTGCCGTCGCACTTGTCGCCGTTGACGGTGCAGCCGGTCGGGGTGCCGACCGGGCCGGTCGCCGAGAACTGGTAGCTGTACGGCTCGGTGGTGCCGCCTGCCGGGACCCTGCCGTTGTAGTAGGCGTTCTCGACGGTGACATGCCTGCCGGAGACCGTGGCTTCGCCGTAGAGGTGCCCGCTCACGGACACGCCCGGCGGCAGGTCGAACTCCAGGGTCCAGCCGTCGGAGGCGGCCGTGCCGTCGTTGCGGACGACGTACTTGCCCGTCCACCCGGACCCGTTGCTCTGGGAGGTGAAGGTCGCCGTCAGCGTTCCGGCCGCCCGGGCGGGCGCCGCGAGCGCGGTGAGCGCCGCGAGCGGCAGCAGCAACGCGGTCACCAGTGCGGCGATCCGCGCTCCGATCCTGTTCGGTGGTCTGCGCCTGTGGAACATGGCTCTCCCTGTGGTGGTGGGGTGGTACAGGGGTGAGGTGAACCGTGCGCGCGTGAGGGAGTCGAGCGCCCACAACGTAGAAGGTCTGGACCAATGCGTCAACCGTGCGCTCGGGGCTTGCCCGCGCACTGGTCCCGGTAGCCGAAGCTGTCCGAGATCCACTTCTTCCAGTCGGACTCGGACATGTTGTAGGTGATCCGCTCGCACAGGTCACCCGGCGGATCCCGGAACACGTGCCAGACCCGGGCCGCCTTGTCGGCCCCCAGGGAGATGAGGCGACTGCCGTCCCGGCTGAAGGCGACGGCCTCGACGGGGCCGGTGTGGGCGGGGATGCGGGCGGAGATCTCCCTGGCTCCGTGCGGATGGACGACGACGGAGCCGTCTTCGCCCGCCGAGGCGAACCAGCGGCCGTCGGGACCGTAGGCGACCGAACGCACCGCGCCCCGGTGCACCCCGACTCCGACCAAGGCTTCGGCACCGTGCTCCAGCCGCCAGAGCGTGCCGTCCAGGGTTCCGAGGACCAGAGTGCGCCCGTCCGGGCTGATCACCAGGGCGCTGACCCGGTCCTCGGCCTCGAAGGTCCGCACCCTTCCGGCCTCGGCGTCGGCGACACCTCCCGTGTCGTCGCAGGCGTACGCGACCTGCATCCCGTCCTGGCTGACGGCGAGATGCCGCGCCGCGCACGTGATGTCGATCGAGGCGCCGGGCGTACCGGTGGCCTCGTCGTCGAGGTCTTCGAAGAGGAGCTTTCCCGCGTACGAGCCGACCACGATCTGCCGGCCGTGGGGCATGAAGGCCGCGCCGGCGACCGGACCGACGGAGGAGTCGAGGGTGACCGTGCGCGCCTCGGCCCCCTCCTCCCACAGCCGCAGAGCGTCGGGGCTCACGATCAGCAGGGAGGTGCCGTCGGGCGAGTAGGACAGGCTCAGGACACCCTGCGGGAGGTCCAGTGCCGCCACTTGGACGCCGGTCTCCTGGTTGAAGACGCGCACCCCTTCTCTGCCGCCGACCGCCACCTTCGCCCCGCGGGGGGCGACGGCGAGGGCGTCCGGGGCGCTCGCGTCGTCGGGCCCGGTTCGCAGGAGGGCGTTCCCCGCGTCCCAGCGGCGCAGTGTCGCGTCCTCCCCGAGCGAGACCAGCTCACTTCCGCCGCGCGAGAAGGCGATGAAGTCGACGGGACCCGCGTGGCCGGTGAGCGGAAAGCCGATCGGGGACCCGGTCTCCGCGTTCCACTGGCGGATCGTCCGGTCGGCCCCCGCCGTGGCGATGCGGGAGCCGCCGGCGGCGAAGGCGATGGCCCGGATCGCGCCCTGGTGACCGGACATGGCCCGGCCCTCCGCCGCACCGGAGTCCGGGTCCCAAAGGCGCAGTCCGCCGTCTTCGGTACCGACGGCGAGGGCGTCTGTGTCCGGCGTGAAGGCGATGCCGCTGATCACGTCGTGCGGGTACGGAATGACGACCTCACCGGCACCCTCCGCGCCGACGCCTCGGACATGGACCTCGGAGCCCCCGTCGTTGAGCGCGTCGAAGGCGAGCTTTCGGCCGTCGGGACTGAAGACGACCCGGTCGCCCGTCACGCCCAGGGGCTCTCCGATGCGCCTTCCGCTGCCGGCGTCCCAGATCCGCAGGCCTCCCCCGGCCACGGCGACGGTCGTCCCGTCGGGGCTGAGCGCCAGGGAAGTGGTGGTGCGGCGGTCCGTGGCGAATTCGTTGATCTTCTTCCCGGACGCCACGTCCCAGAGCACGACGGCCGCTTCGTAGGCCGCGGCAAGACGTTTCCCGTCGCGCGAGAACGCGAGGGCGAGCGCCTTGGAGTCCGTGGTTTCCGCTGCTTCCAGGGCGGGCCCGGAAGGACGGCCGGTGCCGGGACTCCAGAGCGTCGGCTGCTCCTTCCCCCCGAAGGCGACCCGCCCGCCGTCGACCGTCATGGCGGCACGGCTGTCGGGACCGCTGTCGACTTCGGTGACCCGCAGCAGGTTGGGGCGGGAGTAGGCGGCGTCGAGCGCGGCGTCGTAGGCGGCCCCCTCCACCGACGGTCTCCCGGCGAGGGACCGTGCCGCCATCAGCCGTCGATAGGCACTGACGTCGTAGCCCGTCTCGGCATCGGCCAACTCGACCTGCGCCCGATGGATCGCGCTCATCACCGTGGCGTCACGGGCGTTCGCGTTCGCCCGGTCCCTTTCGGCCGTCGCGAACCAGTACTGGATCCCGAAGGAAACGGCCAGGGTGAGGATCAGTGCCGTGGCCAGCGCACCCACGAGCAGCAGTGCCCGGTGCTCCTTGACCTCGGCGTTGTCCAGTGCGCGTTTCGAGGATCCGTGGATCGGAGCCGCCAGTGTCGCCACCGCGTCGCGGAATCCCGCGTGCCACAGGGAGAGTCGGTCCGCGTCACGGGACCAGGTGAGGTCCTGCCACAGCGGTTCCGCCTCGAAGTACCCCGACAGACTTCGCGGCAGGGCATCGGTCACCGACCAGTCGAAGTCCCCCGCCTCGTCGTCCCACCTGATGGTCCCGTCGGTGAGCGCGACGAGGAAGGTGTCGCTCGTCCTGTTGCGCTGCCAGAACTCGATCTCCTTGGCCACCCACTTCGACTCCGCGGCGGCCGGTGAGGCGAGCAGCACGAAGAATCGCGCGTCGGCGAGCGCCCGCTCGATCGAGGCGCCGAGGGCGTGGGAGGCGGACAGGTCCGTCTGGTCCCGGAAGACGTTCAGTGCCCGGGTGCGGTACCACTTCTTGGCGAGGCGGGTGAGTCCGCGCTGGATCGACGGGGCGAGCCGGGAGTCGGCTGCCCGGCTGTACGACACGAAGGCGTCGATCCGCCTGCCGTCGCCGCCGCCCATCCCTACGGGCGGGCCGTCCGCCCGGCGTCGCGCCGCAGGTCGTCGGCCTCGTCGCGGGGCCCGGGCACCTGCCCGATCAGCGCGTCGGCCTCGCGGACGCCGGCCAGGCGCGCGAAGCCGGCCGCGTAGCCGTGGATGTGCTGCTGCACACGCTGGAGTTCGGCCCGGCAGGCCGCGTTGTCCGGCCAGGTGGATTCCGAGTCGTCCGGATGGGCCATCTCGAACTCGCGCAGCCGCGGGTGCCACTTGGACAGGAACGGCCTCAACTCACGGTTGAGCATGGTGATCGCCAGGTACTCCACCGTCTGGCCACTGGGGACGACGGGAGAGGGACGGGTCACCTTCAGCGTCTCCCGAGTCGTGGCGAACAGCCCGTACATCGACGTGAGGGCCTCCCGGACGACACCCTCGTCGTCGGCGAGGGGCTGGGTGGACACCCGCGTCACCGTTTCGACGAACATGTGCCAGGCGACCTGACGCGAGTCGTTGTTGACCGCGAAGGTCAGTTCGCTCAGTTGCGGGATGGTGACCTTCACCTCGGTCAGGCGCGCCGCCTTCCGGTACCACTCACTGGCCAGCAGCGCCACCACGGCCGCGAGCGCCCCCGTGACGGCGAACAGGCTGCGGCTGGTCACCCGGGTGAGGCTGTAGAGGACCAGACCGGCGATCCCGCCGGTGACCGAGGCCAGCAACAGGCGGAGTACCGCCCGGCGGACGACTCTGACCTCCCAGCGCGGTCGGACACCAGGCAGCACAGACAGCTTCCTCACCCGCCCCCCCCTCGAATGTCCGGACGGGGAGAAGATATCGCCCCGGAGCGGTCGGGCGAAGTCGAACACGGGATTCCGGCCTGATCACAGCGGACTCGACGTGCTGCGCCAACGCCGCCTCGCGTCCGAGCACTTGACGCGGACCGGGCCCCCGGCTCTGCCGGGCCGCCGCCACCTTGCTCCGTACGGCGAGTTCGGCTGGTTCGGCTGGTTCGGCGAGATCGGCGAGATCGGCGCGTTCAGCCCGTCACCCACACACCCGCCCGCGCGGCGGTGCTCGCCGCGCGGGCCGCACGGTCGGCGTCGGCCTCGGTGAGGGACCGGCCGGTGTTGAGCAGCGCGTAGTAGAGCGGAGCGGAGACGGCCGCAACGACTCCGTGCGGGTCGGTGCCGTCCGGGACCTCGCCCCGCGCGACGGCGTCCCGCACACAGCCGGCCCATTCGTCGACGCGTACGGCGTAGAAGCGGTGCAGGGCCTCGGCCGCCTGCTCGTTGCAGAGGGAGGCCGCGATCAGCGCCCTGAAGAGCCGCCCTTGGCGGGGGTCGTCGAGCGTCCTGACGACGAGGCGCGCGTTCGCCCGGAGGTCCTCCTCCAGGGCGCCCGTGTCGGCACGGGGCAGCGACTGCTCCGCCATGTCGGCCAGAAGGTCGGCGGCGAGCCCGCCCGGGGTCCCCCAGCGGCGGTAGACCGTCGTCTTGCCGACGCCCGCACGGCGGGCGATCTCCCCGAGGTCGAGCGCGTCGAAGCCGTCGGCGGCGAGCGCGTCGCCCGCCGCCAGGAGGACGGCCTCGCGGATACGTGCGGTGCGGCCTCCGGGGCGGAGGGTCCCTGGGGCGGCTGGGTCAGGCATCACGACTCCCTCGTCTCTCTCACGGCGCACTCACGACGCCAGACCCCCACCTTATCGGAACCACAGTTCCTTTACCGTTTCCCTCCGTGCTACCTTCCAAGCCGTAATGGGACCTCAGACCCATTAACGTCTTTCGAAGGGAACGCCATGTCCACCACCGCCACGGCCACGGCCGGGGTCACCGCCCGGGCAGGGGCCGATCCGCAGCGGCTCACCGGCCGGTCGAAACTGGTCCTCGCGGTCCTGCTGGTCGCCCAGTTCATGCTGGCCGTCGACTTCTCGATCCTGAACGTCGCGCTGCCCGCGATCGGCGACGGACTCGGTTTCGCCCTCTCCGACCTCCAGTGGATCGCCACCTCGTTCGCCCTGTCGGCCGCGGGCTTCACCCTCTTCCTCGGCCGTGTCGGCGACCTGGTCGGACGCAAGAGGATCTTCATAGGCGGCATCGGCCTCCTGGGCCTCGCCTCTCTGCTCGGGGGCCTCACCACCAGCCCCGAGGTGCTGCTCGCCGCCCGGGTCGCCCAGGGCCTGGCCACCGCCGCCGCCACCCCGGCGGGTCTGTCCCTGCTGACGACGTCGTTCGCCGAGGGCCCCCTGCGGCAGAAGGCGCTCGGCATCAACGGCGCGCTGATGTCGGCCGGGTTCACCACCGGAGCGATCCTCGGCGGTGTCCTGACCGACCTGCTCTCCTGGCGCTGGACCTTCTTCGTCAACGTGCCCGTGGCGCTCGCGGTCGTACTCGTCGCCCCGGCCGTCATCAAGGAGTCCAGGCCCGCCGCCCGGGCCGGCCTCGACCTGCCCGGCGCGCTGACCGTCACCCTCGGCCTGCTCGGTCTCGTCTACGGCATGACCCAGGCCGGCGCGTACGGCTGGACCCACCCGCACGCGCTGGCCGGGCTGGCCGGGGGCGCCCTCCTGCTCGCCGCGTTCGTCCTGATCGAGCGCACGGTGGCGGCGCCGCTGGTACCGCTCGGGACGCTGCGGCGCCGCAACGTGGCCTGGGGCAACGTGCTGGGCCTGCTCGCCTTCGCCACCGAGACCTCGCTGGTCTACCTGCTCACCCTGTACCTCCAGAAGACCCTGGGCTTCTCCGCCCTCGCGGCCGGTGTCTCCTTCGGCGTCCTCGGCGCGGGCACCGTCGTCGGCGGTCTCGTCGCCCCCAGGCTGCTCGCCAGGACGTCCACGCCGGCCGTGCTCGTCGGCGGTGGCATCGTCCAGGCGGTCTCCACCGCGGCCCTGCTCTTCCTCGGTACGACGACCGGGGCGTCCCTCGCCCTGCTGCTGCCCGCCACCTTCCTCGGCGGCGTCGGCAACATGCTGGTCATCGTCGGTTTCATGGTCACGGCCACCAGCGGACTGCCGGACGCCGAACAGGGCCTGGCCACCGGGCTGGCCTCGATGTCCCAGCAGGTCGGCATCACCATGGGCACGCCGGTCATGTCCGCCGTCGTCACCGCCGGCACCGCGGGCGCGGCCACCGCATCCGCCGTCCACCGGGGCGTCACGACGGCCATCGCCGTCAACGCGGCCCTGGTCCTCCTCGGCGTAGCCGCCGCCGCGCTCTTCCTGCGCGGCCGCACCGCCCGGCCGTCCGGGTGACGCCTCGCGGGGCGCGCCGGCCGGCTTGCGGCGGGAGTCGTCGGGCGGGGAGGTCACGGGCGAAGCGTCAGGGCCTGTCCGGCCGCCCCCGCCGGACAGGCCCTGGTGCCGAGGAGGGCTCAGCGCTTGAGCGTGAAGGTGAAGTCGCCGCACAGCCTGTCGCTCAGCCGGACGGCCGAAACGAGTCTTCCCTCGGCGATCAGCCTCTCGGTCTCGGCCCGCGCAAGACCGCACCCTTCAGCGATCAGTCGCACCGGCCGGACCGGAATCCGCGCCGCGAAGCGGACCGATACGTCGCTCACCTCGCGGTCCGGGTGATCCGGTCCGCCGGTGTCGAGGCGCCAGGCGTCGGCCCAGTCGAGGGCGATGCGATTGCGGCGCTGCACGACCGGATCCTGCAGCAACTCGGCCGCCAGGCCGGGATCGTTCGCGTGCAGGCGGTCCAGCAGCCCGGGCCGTACGGAGCGCACGTTCATCCGCTCCAGGACCGTGAGCTTCGCCGTGTCCCCGCAAGCGGTGCAGAGCACGAGGAGCCAGGCGTCGAGGAGCTTGTGGTTCGCGTTGACGCGGAACCTGCCGCTCGCCCGGAAGTGTCTGGACGCACACGTGTGGCAACGGCGGAGGACAAGGGGCAGGCAGGTGGGCACAACGACCCAGTGGTTGAGCACAGAGGTACACCGGTTCCAGTGAGAAGACCGCAGCGGAAAGGAGCGCGTGGCACATGTGCGACGCGCGACAGATCAGCACTCGGGAGGTCTCACAGGGTGTACAACGGCACGTCCTTGCCTGGGCGACTTGTTCCGGCGGCACGGTAGTGACACACGGCGGCGCTGTTCCAGCGGTTTTCGACGGCATCACCGCGGGCCGGGTCCGTCGGCGCGGCCCCGGCCACCCTGGTGGGGTGACCGGGGCCCTTCCGCTCGGGCAACGGCGCTGGTGGAACCGAGCGGAGTCAGCGGACGCCGAAGGACGGCAGCGTCAGGGCCGAGTGGGCCGGCCGGGGTTCGGGGGCGGGCATGGCGCTGAGGGCGCGCAGTCGGGCGTTGCGCTGTTCCAGGGCCTGGGCGGTGGTCGGGAAGAGGGTGGCGCCGCCCTCGCCGACCAGGTCCTGGTTCAGGGTCACGAAGTCACGGGTGGCGTGCTCGTAGGCGGCGAAGCCCTCGGCGTGGTCCCGGCCGGCGAGGGACCCGGCGAGCATGTAGGCGCCGACGAGGGCGAGGCTGGTGCCCTGGCCGGTGAGGAACGAGGGGGCGTACGCGGCGTCGCCCAGCAGCGCGACCCTGCCCTCGGTCCAGCGCGGCATCCGGATCTGGCCGACGGCGTCGAAGAACACGTCGTCCGCGTCGTGGAGGGCGCCCAGGATGCCGGGGACCTCCCAGCCGGCGTCGGCGAAGACGTCGGCGAGCAGGGCCCGTTGGGCCTTCGGGTCGCCGAAGGCGTCGTAGGGCGGCTCGGGCTGGGCGAAGTTGAGGAAGGCGTGCACTTCCTCGTCGTCGCCCACGGCGTAGACGGCCGCGGCCCTGCCCGGGGTGTTCCACATGACCGTCTCGTGGGAGAGGCCGAGGGTGTTGGGCATGGTGAACACGGCGAAGCAGTAGCCGAGATGGCGGTGGAACCGCTCCTCGGGGCCGAACAGCGTCTCGCGGGTGCGCGAGTGCATGCCGTCCGCGCCGAAGACCATGTCGAACCGGCGGCTGCCGCCGCCGTGGAAGGTGACGTCGACTCCGGGGCCGGACTGGTCCAGGGTGTCGATGGAGTCGTTGAAGAGGAACTCCACGTCGTCCCGGACCGCCATGTACAGCGCGTCGGTCAGGTCCCCGCGCCGTATCTCCAGGTCCCGTCCGGTCACCCCGCCGGTGACGGCGTGCGGGTGGAGCGAGGTCACCTCGTCGCCGCCCGCGTCGAGGAAGGTGATCCGGCGCAGGTCGATGTGCGCGTCGCGCAGTTGCGGCAGGATTCCCATCCGCTCCACGACGTCGAGTGCGGTGCCGCGTACGTCGATGGGGTAGCCGCCGCTGCGGAGGGTCCCGGCCTTCTCCACCACGGTGACCTCGTATCCGTGGCGGTTGAGCCAGAAGGCCAGGGCGGGACCGGCGATGCTGGCCCCGGAGATCAGGACGCTGCGCCTCGGTGCGGTGCGGGTCATGCTTTGACTCCTTTGCTCATGGTGCGGGTGACGAACAGGGCCGACAGCACGACGATGCCGGCGATGACGAAGCCGGTGACGTAGGCCGATTCGGCCGCGACCTCCGACCCGGAGGGTGTTCCGGCGGTGAGGAGAGCGCCGCCGAGCTGGCCGCCGACCGCGGAGCCGAGCACGCGGCTCACCAGGATCAGGCTGGTGGCGATGCCGGTGTCGTTCGGGTCGACGGCGGTGGCGGTGCTGGTCATCATCGCCGTGACGCACAGGCCGTTGGCCAGCGCGATCAGTACCTTGCCGACGACGAGGTGCCAGATCTCGGTGTGCACGGCCGCCACGGCGAGCAGGCCGACGGCCATCATGACCACGCCGGTGTTGACGACGGCGCGCGAGCCGAAGCGCCGGTCCCCGAGCCCGCCGAGCGGCCCGGCCAGCGTCGCGGCGACGGCGCCGGGCAGCAGGTACAAGCCGATCTCGGTGGCGCTGGCCCGGAATCCGTAGCCGTCGCCGCGCTCGTCGAGCAGTTGCGGGACGAGGTAGACCGCCATCGTGGTGCCGAGGCAGATCACGAAGGTCAGCGCGCACGCCTTCCAGATCGCGGGCCGTGCCAGCATGTTCAGGTCGATCATCGGCGCGGCCGCTCGCCGTTCGACCCGCACCCATCCGGTGACGAAGACGGCCAGCAGTACGACGAGGGCGACGAGCACGAGGGGCGCCGAGCCGGCTTCGGGTGCCAGCGCGAGGACGAGCATGAGGGTGGTCAGCATGCCGCTCAGGAGCAGCAGGCCGGGCCAGTCGATCCCCACGTCGTCCGGCCGGCCCGGCGGATCGGCCGGCATCAGCCGGTTCACGAGCAGGGTGGACCCGACGACCGCGATCGTCGGCAGCGCGAACATCCAGTGCCGGGAGAGCTGTTCCGCCACCGGTCCGGCCGACAGCATGCCGACCATCGAACCGCCGACGAAGAGTCCGCTGACCACGCCGATGGCCACCTTGGACTCGCCGGCGGGGAGGTGTTTGCGGACCACGATGAACGCCAGGGGCAGCGCGCCGATCATCGCGCCCTGCAACACCTGTCCGACCAGCAGCACGGGCAGGTTCGGCGCCAGGGCGGACACCGTGCCGCCGAGCGAGACCACCGCCATCAGGCGGATCAGGACCTTCTTGCCGCCGTAGCGGTCGCCGAACTTGCCCGCCAGCGGGGTGATGAGCGCGCCGGTGATGAGGAGGACGATGCTGAGCAGTGCTCCCTCGGACTGGCTCATGTCCAGTTCGCGTTCCAGGAGCGGGATCGTCGGTGACACCACCGACTCCAGGGCACCGGTGGACAGTGCCAGTATGCCGAGGGCGCCGACGGCGGCCTTCCCGATGGGGACCGGGGGTGCCAGGGTTGTGGTCATGAGCGTCCTTTCCGTCATGGTCGCGGGAGGACCGTTGATGGAGCGGTGGAGGAAGCCGTTGATGGAGCGGTGGAGGAAGCCGTTGATGGAGCGGTGGAGGAAGCCATTGCGGGAGCGGTGGAGGAAGCCGTTGCGGGAGCGGTCGGAGGTGCGGTGGAGGGGGCTCCGGTCGTGGCCGGCGCCGCCCGGCTGCCGAGGGCCGTCACGGCCAGGACGACGCAGGCCGCCGCCGCCACCGCGAGGCCCTCGTGCACCTGGCACAGCAGCGCGCCGGCCGCCGCTCCGGCGACGATGAGGGCGACGGCGGCGGTCCGGCGCAGGGCGCCCCGGCCGCGGGCCGCGCCCAGTCGGGAGTCGGCCGCGAGGCCGGTCAGCGTGGAGGTCACGACGACCGTGGTGACGTCCCTGACGGCCAGGTGACGGGCGGTGGCCGCCTGCGCGCCCATGGCCAGGGCGAGTGACGACGCCATGCCCGCGCGGGCGCCGGAGGTGTCGGCGCCGACGAGGGCCGGGCCGAGCGCCGTCGCGGTCAGGACCAGTCCGACGCCGCCCAGCAGCGCCCCGCACCGGCTGCTCCAGCCCGGGGCGGCGGTGCGCAGGACCCGCCCGGCCGTCGCCGCGCCGGCGAGGAAGGACGCGAGCGCCACGACCGGCCCGAGCACCGGCAACCCCGTGCCGCCGCCGGTGGCCGCCATGCCGAGGATGACCACGTTGCCCGTCATGTTGCCGGCGAACACCTGGTCGAGGCGCAGGTAGCCGACGGCGTCGACGACGCCGGTCGCGAAGGTGAGGGCGAGCATCAGACCGGGTTGCGTCACCCGCCGCCGCACGTTCACCGTCCGGCCGCGTAGCCCTGGGCACCGCGCGGGTTCGCGGCCGCCCGGAGGACGCCGCTGTCCGGATCACGGGTGACGACGGACAGACGGCCCTGGCTCCAGGGTCCGGAGACGGTCACCGCGTGGCCGCGTGCGCGCAGTTCCTCGACGACCGCCCCGCCCGCGCGCTCCTCGATCACCAGTCCCCCGGGCGTCCAGGTCCGCGGCCAGAACGAACTCGGTACGGCGGTGGTGTGGAACGCGGGTGCGTCGATCGCCTCCTGCGGGTCCATGCCCAGCGCCAGCGTGCGTACCAGGTAGATCAGTTGCCACTGGTCCTGCTGGTCGCCACCGGGTGTGCCGAGGGCGGCCACGGGGTTGCCGTCGCGGAGCAGCAGGGTCGGCGTCAGGGTCGTACGCGGCCGTCGGCCCGGTGCCAGGCGGGAGGGGGCGGCCGGGTCCAGCCAGGTCATCTGGAGCCGGGTGCCGAGCGCGAAGCCCAGTTCCGGCACGGCGGGCGAGGACTGGAGCCACCCTCCCGACGGTGTGGCGGAGACGATGTTCCCCCAGCGGTCGACGACGTCGAGGTGGCAGGTGTCGCCGCGGGTCTCCCCGGTCTGCTGCACGGTGGGTTCGCCCACGCCGTCGGCCTGCTGGGCGGACCCCCGGGTGACGAGCGGCGGGGTGTACGGCGTGACGCCGATGTGGCCGGGCCGGAAGGCGGTGGAGGCGAGGGGCCGGATCAGACGCGCGCGCTCCTTGCCGTACCGGGGGGAGAGCAGCCGGCGCAGCAGGGCGTCCGCCGCCGCCGGGTCGAGGTGTCCGTAGTACGCCTCCCGGTCGGCCAGGGCGAGTTTCAGGGCCTCGGTGAGGGTGTGGACGCCCTCGGCGGTCGACGGGTCGAGCCGCGCGTCGTCGAAGTGGTCCAGGATGGTGAGGGCCTGCAACAGCACGGGTCCCTGGGACCACGGGCCCGCCTTGGCCACCGTGGTCCCCCGGAAGCGTGCGGTGACCGCGGGTTCCAGGGACGGGTGGAAGTCGGTGAAGTCGGCGGCGGTGATGACTCCGGCGTGGTCGCCGCCCGAGGAGTGCCGGTGCGGCACGGCCGCGAACTCGGCGACGGCCTGCGCCACGAACCCGGTGCGCCAGGCACGCCGCGCGGCCTCGATCCGGGCGGTCCGCGTCCCGCCGGAGGGCGCCGTGCCCAGCCGGCGCAGGGTACGGGCGTAGGCGGGGTTGACGAGAGTGGCGTACGGCGCGGGGACGCGGCCCTCGGGCATCCACAGCGCGTACGACGTCGGCCAGTGCGTGCGGAAGAGTTCCTCGACCGTGGCCAGGACGCGCGCCAACTGCGGTACGACCGGTACCCCGCGCTCCGCGTAGGCGATGGCGTAGGCCAGGACGTCGGCGAGTTCCCAGGTGCCGAACTCGGCGAGCAGCCAGAGCCAGGAGTCGACGGCGCCCGGGACGGCGGCGGCGAGCGCTCCGGCGCCCGGGACGTGGTCGAGTCCCTCGGCCCGGAAGTGCTCGATCGTGGCTCCGCGCGGGGCGGGTCCCTGGCCCGCCAGCACCCGCGGCGACGGGTCCGCGGCGGTCGCGAGCACGGCGACGAGGTCACCGCCGGGGCCGTTGA
This sequence comes from Streptomyces violaceoruber, assembly GCF_033406955.1. Taxonomy (NCBI): domain Bacteria; kingdom Bacillati; phylum Actinomycetota; class Actinomycetes; order Kitasatosporales; family Streptomycetaceae; genus Streptomyces; species Streptomyces violaceoruber. The sequence continues at coordinate 2,011,130 of NZ_CP137734.1, forward strand.
GGTGGGGTTCGGCGACGTGCAGCACGAAGGCACCGGCCACGGCGGCGTCGAAGGCGTTGCCGCCCCGCTCCAGTACGGACTGGGCGGTCGCGGTCGCCAGCCAGTGCGTCGACGCGCACATGCCGAAGGAGCCGCGGAGGGTGGGGCGGGTGGTGTGCGCAGGGGCGTCGGGCGGTGACGGTGGTCGACCGGCCATGTCAGTCACATTCCGTTCGGGTGGTGGGCGGCGTGGCGGGCCGCGTGGTGGGCGGCGTGGTGGGTGGCCAGGACGTCGCCGCCGAAGTCGGTTTCCGGGTCCCGCCACACGGCGTGGGCGTGGTTGGCGCCGCGGTGGACGTTGGTCCACTCGATGAGCAGCCGGGGGCCCTGGAGCCGGTAGTAGTGCGGCTCGCCCGGCGCGGTCGGACCGGCCCAGGCGAGGTGTACGGCGTCCAGTGCCGCGGGGTCGTCGTAGCGGGGCAGGGGGGACACCCCGTCCGGGACGCGGCCGAGGTAGGCACCGAGCAGTGCGCGCAGCAACTCCCTCTGGAGGGAGTCGAGTTCGGCGCCGGATACGCCCTTGGGCGCCGGGGTGAGGGCCAGCGCCCGCCGTTCGTCACCGTCGAGTCCGGTGGACGGCTGCTCGGCGCGGTCCGGGATGTGGGTGCCGGGACGCCAGAGTTCGCCGCGCCTGATCACGCGGTCGCCGACGCGGGCGCTGTTGCCCGCCACGATGTCGTTCGGGGCGCGGGGCAGCAGTGTCGCGCGGGCGGCGGCCTCGGGGCGCAGGGAGCGGACCAGTTCGCGCGCCAGGTCCTCGGCCGTCCCCAGCGGGCGCAGCGCCGAGCCGCCCAGGAGGGGCGAGGCGGCGGGGTCGGCGCCCAGGAAGCAGGGGGTGGTGGCGACGACGCGCCCGTCCACGACGAGGTTGTTGAGCGAGACGTGGTGGCCGCCGAACCGCCAGCCCCACGGCCGCGGCCCGCCGGGCTCGCCGAAGACGCGCAGGTAGTACATGCCGGGGTCGCGGGTCCGCTCCCGGCCCCAGTTCACCGAGAAGCCCTCGACGTGGTCGAGCACGTTCTCCAGGCCGAGCACGGTGGCGACGGTGACGTATCCCGCGTCGGACAGCCCGCTCGCGACCAGGCGCATGGCCAGGCGCTGCTGGGCCGGGCGCTGCTGGTGGAGGGTCAGGCCGCCGTGGTCCGTGGGCGTGTAGTACCAGCGGGTGCGTTCGCCCTCGGCCTCGCCCGGAGTGCCCGGGTCCGGTGCCGGTCCGGCCGCTGCCCCGCGCCGGCCGGCGTCCAGGGAGTCCAGCCACGCCCGGGCGGCCTCGGCCATCCGGTCCGCGACGTCGCGGGCGGCGTCAGCCATGACCCTCGACCCCGAGGAACTCGCGCACCCGGTGGGCGACGGTGTCCGCGAACTCCACCGCGATCCCGTGGCGTCCGCCCTCGATCGGGCACAGCTCTGCGTTCGGGATGCGCCGTTCCATCAGGAGGGCGCCCTCGTAGGGCGCCAGCCGGTCCTGCGTGCCGTGCACGATCAGGGTGGGTGCGGTGATGTCCCCGAGGCCGTCCCGTATCTCGTGCCGGCGGGCGGCGTCGTGGCGGCGGACGCTCTGCTCGGGGGTGCGGCGGGTGAGCGTCCCGGCCGGGCGGGCACGCTGCCCGGCCTGGCCCTCCGGCGTGAAGAAGAAGTCCGCGGCCGCCTGCTGCCGGTCCTCGTGGGACATCTCCAGGAGTTCGTCGATCGCCGCGCTGCCCATCGCGTAGCTCGGCGTGGTGGCGACCAGCACGAGGGACGCCACCCGTTCGGGGTGCCGGCGTGCGGCGTGCTGGGCGACGGCGCCGCCGAAGGAGGTGCCCAGCAGGTGCGTCCGTGCGAGCCCCAGCGCGTCCAGCAGGTCGACGAGGTCGTCGGCGAGGACCTCGGGCGTGTAGGGAACCGGCGGGTTCACGGTGATCCCGGAGTCGCGCTGGTCGTACGAGATCGCCCTGATCCCCGCGCCCAGTCCCGCGCGGAGGGTGGCGAACTGCGTGCGGTCGCTCTCCCCGCCGTGGACGAGCAGGAGCGGCACACCGTCGCCGCTGTCGAGGAACCCGACGTCGAGTTCGCCCGCTCGTACGGTCTCTTGCCGGTGCTTGGTCATCACTGACCTCCATTGGAGAGATATAGATCTTATTTGAGATTCTTCTATCACTTCATGGGCCGCCTGAAGGAAGGCCCCGACGCGGGTGCGGCGGTGCCTTACGACGAGATGCAGAGTGGGCGGACGGCTACCCGCCGGGCGTCATACCCGGGAGCCAAAGCGGAGTGATACCGGGGTAGGGGGTGGGGCGGTCAGCCCGCCCGCACCCACCCGCGCAGCGCGCCGCAGTACGCCTCGGTCAGCCGGGCGATGACCTCACGGCGGGACAGACCCGTCTCCCGCAGCAGGTCCTGGATCTCCCGGGGGTCGAAGATCATGTTGCTGAGGAACAGGGCGTGTTCGAGCATCCCGTCCGGCAGGCCGACGTCGTCGAGCAGTCCGCGCACGGGCTCGCTCCAGGCGTCCCGCAGCGCGACGATGATCTCGTTGCCGTCGTGCAGCCGCTCCAGGTAGCCCCGGCGGGACCGCAGCTGCACCAGCGCCGGGCCGTGCTCGGCGAGCAGGTCGACCCACTTGTCCACGAGGGCGTCGAACAGCGGCCGCCCCTGCGCGGACGAGGCGAGGCTGAAGTCGCGGAGCTGCTCGACGACGCTGAGCACGTAGGCCGCCAGCACGTCGTCGACCGAGGAGTAGTAGCGGTACGCGGTGGCCGGACCGATCTCCGCGCGGGACGCGACCGCCTGCATGGTGAGCCGGTCGGGCGCCTCCCGGGCCAGTTCACCGACGGCCTGGAGGAGGCGGCGGTGGTTGCGCCGGGTGTCGCTGCGCGGCTTGCGCCGCCCGCGCGGGGCGGCCTGCTGATCGGTCACGGGCGTCCTCCGCCTCACAGAAGTGCAGGCAAAGGGTATCGCTTTGGGGTACCGGCCCCGGCCGAGGTGCCGCGCGCGGCCCTCAGGAGCGCGCCTCCGCGAAGTAGCGGACGATCCGCTCCAGCCCGACCCACAGGTCGTCCTCGGAGGCCGCGAACGAGATCCGGAGGTGGCCCTCGCCCGAGGGCCCGTACTCGGCACCGGCCCGGACGAGCACCTGACACGCGGCGAGTTCGCGCGCGACCATTTCCGAGGGCCGGTCCGCGTCGTAGCGCAGGAACCCGTAGAACGCGCCCTCCGGCGGCACCAGGTGCAGTCCGGGCACGCCGGACAGCCGCCCGACGACGAGATCGCGACGCTGCCGGTACCGGTCGGCCATGGCCCCGACCACGCCGTCCGGCAGGTCCAGGGCGGCCAGGGCCGCGTGCTGGACCGCCGTGTTCAGCGAGCCGTTCCAGGTCCGGTGCACCTGTGCCGCCGCGTCCAGCACCTCACGCGGCCCCGTCAGGTACCCCACCCGCCAGCCGGTCATCGCGTACGTCTTGGAGAACGTCTGCACGTACACCGTCCGCCCGCGCAGCGACTCGATCTCCAGCGCCGAGACCGGTTCGTGGCCCGGGTAGGCCAGCCGGTGGTACGCCTCGTCGCTGACGACCAGGACGTCGGTGCCGTCGAGGAGCTTGCCGAGGGCCTCGAGTTCCTCCCTGCGGTGCACGATGCCGGTCGGGTTCGACGGGTTCGAGAAGATCATCATCGCGGCGCCGGGGAGCGCGGCGGCCAGCGCGTCGAGGTCCCAGTGCAGGTCCGGGGCGAGCGGGACGAAGTCCACGGTGCCGCCGGCGAGGACGACCAGGTCGGCGTAGAGCGAGTAGGCGGGCTCCGGGACGACCACCCGGTCGCCGGGGCCGACCGTCGCGAGTACGACCGCCGCCAGCGCGGCGGTGGCACCGTGGGTGACCAGCACGTCGTCCGCGTCCCACGCCCCGCCGGGACGCTCCGGCAGCCTCGCCGCGAGCGCGGCGCGCAGCTCCCGCAGGCCCCGCTGGTCGGCGTAGTGGGTGTGCCCCTCGCGCAGGGCCGACACCGCCGCCTGGACCACCGTCGGCGGGGTCGGGAAGTCCGGCTCGCCCATGGCCAGGGAGACGGCCCCCGGCGGGGCCGGAGCGAGGGCCGGGCGGCGCGAACGGCGGCGCAGTTCCGCGATCCGGGAGGCCGGCGGGGTGGCGATCATCGGGCCACCACCGCGCGGTCGGGGCGCGCGGCGAGGATGCGCCCGCGGAGCGCGTCCTCCTTCTCGGCGACTCCGCCGACCGCTTCCACGGCCTCGCGCACGCGTCGCCGCGGTACGACGACCACGCCGTCGGCGTCACCGACGAGCACGTCGCCGGCCTCCACCACCATGCCGCCGACGGCCACCGGGCGTCCGACGGCTCCGGGCCCGTCCTTGAAGGGCCCGGCGGGGGTGATCGCCCGCGCGTACACGGTCAGGCCCATCTCGGACAGGGCCCGTACGTCGCGGACCGCGCCGTCGACCACGGCGCCGGTGACCCCGGTGTTCACCATGATCTCGCCGATGAGGTCGCCGACCAGCGCGCGGGTCGTGTCCCCGTGGCCGTTGACGACCAGGACGTCGCCCGGCCTGGCCTCGTCGAGCGCCCGGTGGACGGCGAGGTTGTCGCCCGAGCGCACGTCCACCGTGAGGGCGTTGCCCAGGAGGGCGGCGCGTTCGGTGAGCAGCCGGATGCCGCCGTCCATGACGGTCATCCGCTCCAGCGCGTCGCCGACGTGGGCGGCCGGCACCTCCCCCAGACGGCGCGTGTCGGCCGCGGCAGCGCGGTCCCAGCTCGGAGCGACGGACACGCCGTCCGTCGCCGCAGCAATGAACACGATGACACTCCCCTCTCATGATGCACATCTTAAATGAGGTGACTCTCTCAGATAAGAGTGACCATAGCCGTCCCACCGCCCGGCCACAATGCCCGGCGTCGTCGAGAGCGCTGGTCGGCCGCGATCGTCACCCGGTCCAGCCGGACCGCCGTCGGTGCCGCGGCGATGGCGCGGACCACGTCCTGGGACCGCTCGTCCGCCACCTGCCCGAAGATCGTGTACTGCCCGTTCAGCCGGGGCGCCGGTGCGAGCGTGATGAAGAACTGCGGGCCGGTGCTGTCCCGGCCGAGGTTCGCCATGGCGAGCGGGAAGGGCTGCTCGAAGCCCTGGTCGGGGCGGATCTCGTCGGATATCCGGTATCCGGCGCTGCCGTGCCCGGTCCCCAGCCGGTCGCCGCCCCGGACGACGAACCCGGGCACTCGGCGGTGGAAGACGGTGCCGTCGCAGAAGCCGCCGCGGCCGGTGGTTCCGGTCAAGGGGTCGGGCCCTTCAGGGCCACCGCGGAGGACGTTTTCGGCCACTGCCCGAAGGTGCCCCGCGCATCCCTCGGGCTATGCTCACCTGGGTGCGGATTACCAAGTACGTCCATTCCTGCGTCCGCCTGGAGCACGAGGGCGGCACGCTGGTTATCGATCCCGGTGTGTGGAGCGAGCCCGAGGCGCTCGCCGGCGCGGACGCGGTCCTGGTCACGCATGAACACAACGACCATGTCGACCTGTTGCGGCTGAAGGGCCTGGACGTGCCCGTCTACGCCCCCAAGTCGGCACGGCTCCCGGGACTGGACTTCAACGGTGTCGTCGCCGGCGAGGAATTCACCGCGGCCGGATTCCGGGTGACCCCCCGGGGCGGACGGCACGCGCGCATCTACGGCGATCGCCCGGACTGCGCGAACCTGGGCTACCTCGTGGACGACCGCCTCTACCACCCCGGGGACTCCCTCCACCTGCCCGACCGGCCGGTGGAGACCCTGCTGGTCCCCCTTCAGGGGTCGTGGATGAAGACGGACGAGGCCATCGACTTCGTCCGCGCCGCCGACCCGGAACGGGCCTTCGGCATCCACGACGGCCAGGTCAACGAGCGCGGCCTGAGCAGCCTGAACGGCTGGCTCACCGACGAGTGCGGTGGTCGCTACCGCTGGCTCGCGCCGGGAGTGTCCGCGTGACGCCCGAGCCGTCCGGCCCCGTCCTCCACACCGTCGACCGTCCGCACCGGCCGGGCCGACTGCGCACCATGGCACGGCCTCGCGGCGGCGCGCACCTGGCCGGCGACATGGCGGCCCTGCGCGACGCCGGCGTCGACGTGGTCGTCTGCGCCCTCCCCGAGGCGGAGCGCGCCGACCTGGGACTCACCGACGAGCCCCGCCTCGCCGAGGCCGCCGGGCTGCGGTTCGTCGCCCTGCCCGTCCCCGACTTCACGGTCCCGTCCGTGCCCGCGGTACTCCCGCCGCTGCGGGAGCTGACCGAGGGTTGCGGACGGGAGCCCATGTCGTCGCGCACTGCCGCCGCGGCATCGGCAGGTCCTCCCTGATCGCGGTCTGCCTGATGATGCTGGAGGGCTCGGCACCCGAGCCCGCCTGGGCCGCCGTGCGGCGCGCTCGGCGCGCGAGGGTGCCGGACACCGAGGAACAGCACGCCTGGACACCGGAGTTCTTCCGCCGGATCTCCCCGCGGGGCCAGGACGGCAGCCCTACTGCTCGTCGGTGAACTTCGGGTCCTCGGCCTGGTTGTAGATCTCCCGGCCCGACGCGTCGTAGGCATGGACGTAGGGGCTCGGGCCCGTGTAGCGCGGGCCGGGGGGCGTGTCCGGCGAGAGCGCGGCCCCGTAGACGAACGCGCCGTCGGCCATGCGGGCCGGGTACTGCTTCGGGTCCTCCCCGTAGCTGACGGTGATCTTGGCGACGTCGGACGAGTAGTGTCCGGCGCCCAGGCTGAGGTACTTCCCCTCCCCGGCGGGCATGAGCATGGAGTCGAAGTACTCGACGATCCGGCCGGTGCCCCACAGGCGGTCGTTGATGAAGGTGGGCGGCGAGTCCTGGCTGGTGCCCTTGTCGCCCTTCGACTGGCACTGCACGTACTGGCCCGCGGAGTCGACGGCGACGACCACGCCGTCCCAGTCCTCGGTGGCGAGGGGCGTACGGACCGCGACGACGGCGTGGTACCGCGACGCGTCCGCCCCGAGGCAGGAGGAGAGGATCCGGGTGGCGGTACCGGCGTCGATCGGGGTCGTGGTCGCGTCGGTGACGGTGAAGTCGGCCTCGGGCGAGGTCCCGCCGGGCGAGGACGACGCGCTCGGACTCGGTGCCGGAGTGGAGTTGGCCGGGTCTGCGCCGCCGTGTGCGGGGTCGGCGGCACCCGGTCCGGCGCTCCCCGATCCGCCGAGCACGACCACGGCCGCGACGCTCATCGCCGTCACACCGGTGGCGACACCGAGCGGCACGCCCCACCTGATCGCCCATCTGCGCCGCGACGGGGTCCCGTTGTTCTCTGGACCGATCTTCATCAGTAGTTCCTCTCGGGTCCGCCGGTGGTTCGGCAGATCACGATCGGAAGGAGCCGCGGGAACGCCCTGCGGGTCGTTCATCGTGCGACCTCCTTCTCGTTGACGGGATTCCTGGAACTGAACGGCGGCGGGGCCGCGGCTCCGCCGAGGTCGGCCCCCAGCCTGCGCCGCGCCCGGTGCAGTCGGGACTTCACGGTTCCCACCGCCACCTTGAGCACCGCCGCGGCCGCCTGCTGGTCGAGGCCCGACCAGACACAGAGCTCGACGACCTCGCGTTCGTGCCGCGGCAGCCGGGCCAGCGCCCGGTGGATCTCCGACATACGGCGCTCGTCGTCGATCCGCCCGGCGACGCGGTCCGCGTGGTCGCCCACCGACTCCTCGTGCGAGACGAGCCGGTGCAGCAGCGCCTCGGCCCGTCTCAGCCGCCGCCTGGTGTTCGACAACTGGCCGTTGGCGATGCCCAGCAGCCACGGCAGCGCCGAGTCGCGGTCGAGCACCGTGTCCGCCCGCCGCCGCCAGGCGTGCAGGAACACCGTGGACGTGAGGTCCTCGGCCTCGGACCAGTCGGCCGTCCGCCGGAAGAGGTGGTTGTAGACGGCCTTCCCGTGACGGTCGAAGATCCGGCCGAAGGCCTCGCGATCGCCGTCGGCGGCCCTCGCCCACAGCTCCCGGTCGGACACCCCGCCGACCGGTACGGCAGGACCGGCGTCGTTCAGTTCCATACCCTGTCCATGTCCGGCAGCCGGCCGAAGGTTCCCGCCGGAATCACCCGGGTGGACTCACTTCGGCACGGGTACGGCCAGCCTCCCTCCGGCATTTCGACCGGATTGGATGATCGGGGGCGCCCGTCTGCCGCCGCATGCGGCACCCGCACCGCCCGATCACGCCGCCACTGGAGGTTGCCCGCATGTCCCGTCCGTCGCGTGCGGCGCCGGCCCCTGCGGAGGACGGTGCGGACCAGGGCGACGGCATCTCGATCCGCACGCCCCCCACGCGCGTTGTCGCACTGGTGACGGTCGCGGCGACGGTGGTGACGGTCGTCCTCGGTGCGGTGACCGGGACCGCCGTGCTCCTGATCGGGCTGCTCGTCTTCCTGCCCGCGTTCGCCTCCGCGCTGTGCACCCCGCGCCAGACCACGCTCGTCTCCGCCTGGGTGAGCATCGTCGTCATCGTGCCCGTGGCCCTGTCCACGGAGCAGCTCGCCGACCGGGTGACCCTGGCCCTGTTCGCCCTCGGCTTCGGTGCGCTGGCCGTCTACGGATCCTGGCTGCGCATCACGCGCGAGGGAACGCTGGTGCGTCTGCGGTCGACCGCCGCCGCCATGCAGCGGCAGATCCTGCGCCCGCTGCCGCTGCTCACCGACGACGTGCTCGTGGACGGCGTGTACGAGCCGGTGCAGCAGGACAAGCTCGTCGGGGGCGACATCTACGACGTGGCGGCCACCCCCTGGGGCACCCGGGTACTGATCGGCGACGTCCAGGGCAAGGGACTCCCCGCCATCGGCATGGCCATCGACGTGGTCGGTGCCTTCCGTGAGGCCGCCCACCGCGAGCCGACGGTCACCGCGCTCGTGGACTCGCTCGAGGCGGCGGTGGTCCGGCACAACGGCTACGCGGAACAGCGCGGTGAGCCGGAACGGTTCGTCACCGCCGTCGTCCTGGGGGTGGACACCGGCGCCGAGACCCAGCTGGTCACGTGCGGCCACATCCCGCCCTACCTGCTGCACGACGGGACCGTCACCGCCGTGGGCGCCGGGACGGAGCATGCGCCGCTCGGCCTGGCAGACCTCGTCGACGAGCCGCGCACGGTGTCCTGGTTCCCCTTCCCCGCCGGGGCGACGCTGCTGCTGTGCACCGACGGTCTCACCGAGGCCCGCTCCCCCGCCGGCGCCTTCTACCCGCTGGAGACCCGCCTCGCCGGGCACGTCGACATCACCGCGGGCCGGCTCACCCACGCACTCGTCGACGACGTCCACGCCTTCACGGAGGGACCGCAGCAGGACGACTTGGCGGTACTCACCGTACGCCGCTCGCCGCACCGCATGCGGTCACCGTCCGTCGGAGAGGTCAGCGCCGCAGGGTGAGGACTCCCGGCCGCCACGGCAGCGAGTTGTAGTCCCCGCCCGCGTTCGGGGACTTGCCCTGGTAGAGGAACTGCAGGTTGCAGGGGTCGACGGTCATGGTCTGGTCGGGGTTGTCGCGGACCAGGTCGCCGTGGCTGATGTCGTTGGTCCAGGTGGCCCCGCTGTTGGCCTTGCCCGCGAAGGGGTTGCCCTCACTGGCGGCCTGCGGGGTCCACGAGCCGCTCAGACTGGAGGCCGTGAAGGAGCGGAAGTAGCGCCCGTTCGCGCCCATCGCCTCGACGATCATCAGGTACTGGTTCTGGCCCTGGACCTTGTAGACCTGTACGCCCTCGAACAGGTTGGCCTTCGTGTCGCTCATGATCGTCGTGTACGAGGAACCGAAGTTGCCCGGGAAGTTCCCGATCGGCATGCTCGCCCGGTAGATCTTGCCGTTGTCACCGGCGAAGAACAGGTACATGTTCTGGCCGTCGGCGATCAGGGTCTGATCGATCGGGCCGGTGTCGGAGCCGGAGATGCTCCCGGTGAACAGCGGCTGCGGAGCGGACCAGCCGTTGGGGTCGGTGGGGTCGCTCGACGTGCGGTAGATGAACGGCCACGAGCCCCACTGGTACGCCAGCACCCAGATGTTCTTGGGCGCGAAGTAGAACAGCGTGGGCGCCACCGCGGCCTGGTTCATCGCGTTCTGTCCGGCCGACGCCATGTCCGACCAGTTGGTGAAGGGGCTGAACACCATCGAGCCGTACGACGACCCCGACGAGGTCGACCCGTAGACCAGGTGCCTGCCGTTGTGCGTCACCGTGGTGAAGTCCTTCAGCGCGACCCATCCGCTCTTCGGCTGTGCCAGAACCCCCGTCGAGGACCACCGGTACGTCGACGGAAGCGCACACGTGCCGTCCGTCGGCGGCGTACCGGTCAGACCGGTCCACTTCTGGTTGCCGCCGCCGTTGCACGTCCAGAGCTGCACCGCCGTGCCGTTGGCCGTGCCGGCGCCCGCGGCCTCCAGGCACAGCCCGGACTCCACACCGACGACCGTGCCGTCGGAGTTCACCCGCCACTGCTGGTTCGCTCCGCCGGAGCAGGACCAGATCTGCACCCGGGTACCGGGCGCGGTGGCGTGCCCCGGAACATCCAGGCACTTGTCGCCGTACACGGTGAGCCGGCCGGTGTCCGTCGACGTCCACTGCTGGTTGGTGCCGCCCCAGCAGTCGTACAGCTGCAGGAGCGCGCCGTCGTCCTGGCTGCCGCCCAGCACGTCGAGACACCGGTTCGAACCGGCACCGCGCAGGGCGCCGCTGCCGGCCGCCTGAGCGGGGGCGGTGGCGACGAGCAGCGCCGCCAGCGCGGCCAGGGCCGCGACCACGGCGGCGAGTACCGCGGACGTGTGCCCGCGGCTGAGACTTCCTCTGTGCATGGGAACTCCCTCGACTTGGGTGGGTGGTTCCTTGCCGGGATGGAGAGCGACACGACATGTTCGCAATATCGAACAGCGGTCGAAGAGTCGAGCGCTCCGCATCATAGAGAACCGGCGAACGCCGTCAATACCTCTCGCATGTATCGCCGCCACCGCGAAACATTCAGGAGAGGCGATCTACTCGATGCCGCACGTCACACGGCAGGCCGTCCCGTGACGGCTCACGACCTCGCAGATCAGGCCCGACGCACTCGATTTCGAAACTTTCGCACAATAACTGAAACTTTTCCGGCGCCAAGTATTGACCGAGCATCGTCAACACCTCAATCATTCCTGTCTGACTTCCCTGCGCTCCAGTCCTTCCGTGACCACTACTTTGGAGGCACAGTCATGGGCTCCTACGCCCTTCCCAGATCAGGTGTCCGCAGGAGCATTCGCGTCCTGCTGCTGGCGCTGGTCGTCGGCGTACTCGGCACGGCCACCGCACTGATCGCGCCGCCGGGGGCACACGCCGCCGAGAGCACGCTCGGCGCCGCGGCGGCGCAGAGCGGCCGCTACTTCGGCACCGCCATCGCCTCGGGCAGGCTGAGCGACTCGACGTACACGTCGATCGCGGGCCGTGAGTTCAACATGGTGACGGCCGAGAACGAGATGAAGATCGACGCCACCGAACCGCAGCGGGGCCAGTTCAACTTCAGCTCCGCCGACCGCGTCTACAACTGGGCGGTGCAGAACAACAAGCAGGTGCGCGGCCACACCCTGGCCTGGCACTCCCAGCAGCCCGGCTGGATGCAGAGCCTCAGCGGCAGCGCGCTGCGCCAGGCGATGATCGACCACATCAACGGCGTGATGGCCCACTACAAGGGCAAGATCGTCCAGTGGGACGTCGTGAACGAGGCCTTCGCCGACGGCAGTTCGGGAGCGCGGCGGGACTCCAACCTGCAACGCAGCGGCAACGACTGGATCGAGGTCGCCTTCCGCACCGCGCGCGCCGCCGACCCGTCCGCCAAGCTCTGCTACAACGACTACAACGTCGAGAACTGGACCTGGGCCAAGACCCAGGCCATGTACAACATGGTGCGGGACTTCAAGCAGCGCGGCGTGCCGATCGACTGCGTCGGCTTCCAGTCGCACTTCAACAGCGGCAGCCCCTACAACAGCAACTTCCGCACCACACTGCAGAACTTCGCCGCCCTCGGCGTCGACGTGGCCATCACCGAGCTGGACATCCAGGGCGCCCCGGCCTCGACCTACGCCAACGTGACCAACGACTGCCTGGCCGTCTCGCGCTGCCTCGGCATCACCGTCTGGGGTGTGCGCGACAGCGACTCCTGGCGGTCGGAGCAGACGCCGTTGCTGTTCAACAACGACGGCAGCAAGAAGGCCGCGTACACCGCCGTCCTCGACGCACTCAACGGCGGCGACTCCTCGGAGCCCCCCGCGGACGGGGGACAGATCAAGGGCGTCGGTTCGGGCCGCTGCCTCGACGTGCCCGACGCCAGCACCTCCGACGGCACCCAGCTCCAGCTGTGGGACTGCCACAGCGGCACCAACCAGCAGTGGGCCGCCACTGACGCGGGCGAGCTCAGGGTGTACGGCGACAAGTGCCTGGACGCCGCAGGCACCAGCAACGGCTCCAAGGTCCAGATCTACAGCTGCTGGGGCGGCGACAACCAGAAGTGGCGCCTCAACTCCGACGGGTCCGTCGTCGGCGTCCAGTCCGGCCTCTGCCTCGACGCCGTCGGGAACGGCACGGCCAACGGCACCCTGATCCAGCTGTACACCTGCTCCAACGGCAGCAACCAACGCTGGACCCGCACCTGACCGGACAGTACTGACGCTCGCGAGGGTCGCCGCCGTGCGGGCGGTGACCCTCGCGACCGGTCTGCTCGCCGCGGACGCCGACCCGTCGGGTCCCGTCGGGTCTCATCGGATCCCGTCGGGTCTCGTCGGTCTCATCGGCTCATCGGCTCATCGGCTAATCGGCGCTCATCGACTCGTCGCCGTCATTCGTACCGCAGGCGCAGCGACTCCCGTTCGGCGTCCTCGATCCGGTCCAGGGTCAGGCCGGGCAGGTTCAGCTGCGCAAGGGTCACCTCGGCGCTGCTCGGCTGGGCGTCGGCGGGCAGCCACTGCTCGGGTCGCCAGGCGTCGGCGCGCATCAGTGACTTCGGGCAGTGCGGATACACCTGCTCGACCTGCACCACCAGCGCGGTGACCGGCGGCTTTCCGACGGGAGTGAGGCGGGCGAGCAGCTCCGGGCGGGCCGAAACACAGGCGCGTCCGTTGATCCGCAGCGTGGTCGGGCGGCCGGGGACGAGGAAGAGCAGCCCCAGGCGTCCGGTCTCCAGCACGTTGTGCAGGGTGTCGAGCCGTTTGTTGCCGGTCGCGTCGGGGATCACCAGGGTCTGCTCGTCCAGCACCGAGACGAACCCGGCCGGGCCGCCACGTGGCGTCACGTCCGCCCGGCCCTCGCGGTCCGCGCTGCCGATGAACACCAGTGAGGAACAGCCGATCAGCGCCCGGGTCTCCTCGGTCAGGCGGTCGGTCTCCTTGCGCAGCGAGTTCGGGTTCGGCTGCGGGTAGAGCTCGCGCAGTCGGTCCGGGCTGGTGAGGGCGTCCGCCCGGAGCAAGTCGAAAAGCGAGTCGGCAACGGCACCGGCTATGAGGTCGTGGATCAGGTACTCCCCTGGTCCGCGGTTCTCCTTGAGGCGGGTGAGATCGCCGGGGCCGAACCAGTCGTAGGCGGAGTGCTTGGACCATTCCAGCCTCGGGCGGTCCAGGTCGCCGTCCACCTCGACCAGGTAGTCGGCCTCGTGACGCAGGCCGCCGCCGTCGTCCCCCGTCCAGGTCGTGGTGCCGAGGAACCGCCGCACACGGGTCAGGCGCCAGCCGGTCTCCTCCTCGACTTCACGCGCGAGTGCCTCCAGAAGCGTCTCGCCCTCCTCGACATGACCGCCCACGATGTCCCAGGCCCCGGGGAACAGGCGACGGTCCCGGCTCCGCTTCTGGGCAAAGGCACGACCTTCCCGATTGAGGATGACCGCGCCGACGGTCCAGACCTCGTCCGCACCGGGGTTGGGTACCTCAACATCATCATTGACCGTGAACGACCGTTCGTGAGCGACCATGACCGATAGCGTAGAGACGCGGTGCACGGCACCACCCGATCCACGAAACGGCGACTGGGGAACGACACCATGAGATGGGACAACCACCGCGTCGTCATCACGGCCGCCGGCCGGGACTTCGGACGAACCCTGGCCATCCGCCTCGCGGACCTCGGTGCCGAGGTCTTCCTCTCGGCACGCCGGCTCGCCGCCGCCCAACGGGTCCGCGACGAGATCCGCGACCGCGGTCACCAGCGGGTGCACGCCTTCGCCTGCGACCTGACGGATCCCGCCTCGATCCGCGACTTCGCCTCCGGCGTCGCGGAACACACCGACCGCGTCGACGTACTCGTCAACAACGGCTCCCGCTACCTCACCGGGCCGGACCTGCTGTCGGCAACCGACGCCGACGTCGTGGACACCATCGCCTCCGGAGCCACCGGCACGGTCCTGACCACGAGGAGTTTCCTCCCCCTCCTGCTCAACTCGGACACACCCGACGTCGTGACGATGGTCTCCGCCTGCGGAACACCGGGCCACCACCGCTCGGACGCACACGACGCCTTCTACGCGGCCAAGAGCGCCCAGGCAGGGTTCACCGAAATCCTCTCCAAGCGCCTGCGCGCCCAAGGAGTCCGGGTGATCTCGCTCTACCCGCCCGACTTCGACAACGCCGACCCGCTCTCCGAGGAGTGGGCGACCACTTCACGCGAAGCCGAGGACGCCCTCACCGCGCAGTCCCTCGTGGAGTGCATCCTCTTCGCCGTCGCCCAACCCCGGGACTGCTTCATCAAGGCGTTCCACTTCGAACAGGTCTGACCGACCTTCGCGAGCGGGACGCCGGGTTCCGAGTCGCCCCTCCCCCTACGTCGGGCCTGAAGCTGTGGCCCGACGGAAGGGCAGGTGGATGAGCCCCTCCGTGGGACAGGTCCTGGCCTTCGCCGGGGTGACGGTCCGAACGCCGCATCACTCGACAAGGCAGGACTGCTCTCACCCAGAACGAGGAAGTCGCCGCTCGATGCATTGAGGCGCTCGACTTCCGGCGGCGCTGCATCGCTCAAGCTCAATCTGCCTGAACTGAGTGGTGCCGGTGGAGGCACGTCAGAAGGCGTGCCTCCACCGGCACGAGAGCGCTTTGGCATTGGCCTCCAGCCGGAAGTCCTCAGGCAACCCGGCAAACTGCACGGTGACAAGGGCTACGACTATCGGGCCACGAGCCCCGCCGCCGACTTTTCGACCACCGCGCTCACCAGGATAGAAACGGCACGACGATGAACGACGACGACCCCGCACTCGACGACCCGGTAGGTCAGTCGCTCAGTGGTCGGCACGCGCATCTCACCCGACGGTTCGGTCGAGCAGCCACCTATCTCACCGACGTGGCGACCTTCTCCTCCGTGTCCGTCGACCCGGACGCGGAGGACTGGGCCGACCTGGCCGGCCTACTCGGTCCCGGCGCCTTCGCCGACATGTTCAGCTCCCCGGCCGTTCCGCCGCCGGGTTGGGAGCCGGTTTTCAGTCTTGAGGGCCGTCAGATGACCTGGCCCGGCGACGGCCGCCCCGGCCGAACTCGCTCCGCGTCCGACACCGACGTGGTCGAGCTGGGCGCGGACAGCGTGCCTGAGATGCTGGATCTCGCCGCGCGGACCGAGCCGGGGCCGTTCTGGCCCCGTACCCATGAACTCGGCACCTACCTGGGTGTCCGGGTCGACGGCACCCTGGTGGCGATGGCCGGGGAACGCCTGCGTCCTCCGGGCTGGACCGAGATCAGCGCCGTCTGCACCGCTCCCGAGGCGCGCGGGCAGGGTTATGCCGCCCGCCTCGTCCGCGCTCTCACCGAGCGCATCTCGGCGCGCGGTGATCGTCCCTTCCTGCACGTGGCCGAGGCGAACACCGGCGCGATCGCCTTGTACGAACGGCTCGGCTTCAAGACACGCAGGCCGGTCACCTTCCGGGGTTTCCGGACGCCGTGACGTTCCGCGTCCGCGGTCCACTCGAAACGGCCGGCCGACGAGATGCGTCACCGGTTCCGGAGCTGCTCCTGCCGCCGCCGGAGCGGGTGCCAGGGTGCGTCCGGGCGGGTGGCGCGCGCGTCGGCGGTGAGCTTCGGGGCGTACACCGGCCGTTCGCCGGGGACGGGCCGAGACAGGTGTGACCTGTTATGTGGCACCAGGTGGGCAGGTCGAGCGGTGCCGCGGGGGTCGGTGGCGACGACGTGGACGACGGTGCCCGGCGGCGCGTCGGCGATCTGATCTCGCAGGCGGAGCGGGAGGGTGACCCAGAGCAGGCGGCGCGGTCGACGGTCAGCTCGGGTTCGGGCGGCGGGGGCGTGCGCGTCATCGGAAGTCACCGGGGTCGTCGCTGTTGCCGCGGACGAAGCTGACGCTGTCCTCGCGTCCGTTGCACGGCGTCGTCCTGATCGGCGCCTCGGGTCAGGAACGACCCGGCGGCCAGGCCCTCGAAGGGACCCGGCCGCATCGTCCATGCGCAGGTCGGCCGCCGGGGCACGCAACTGCGGATGGCGTGAGGCCACGACCGGGCGAGGCCGTCGAACGGTATCGGCACACGGACGTGCCGACACGGCCGCCGCGGTGTGTCTTCCAAGTCCCGTGCGTGCTGGTGGCCTCGCCGGTCGACGAGAGGCGGTCGTCACGCCGGGGACGGCTCTCCATCGGCCCGGCCCGCTGCGGCCGCTCACACCGAGACAGGCTCCTGGGGGGCCTCACCGGCCGGGAGCAGCACCACCCCGTCCTCATCGGCATGCAGGACATCACCGGCGGCGAACGTGATCCCGCCGAAGGAAACAGGCACGTCCACCGCTCCCCGCCCCGTCTTCCCCGCCCTGCGCGGACTGGTGCCCAGCGCCTGCACGCCGATCCCTATGCCGGCCAGTGCGACGCTGTCGCGGACGGCGCCGTACACGATGACCCCCGCCCATCCGTTGTCGCGGGCCCTGGTGGCCATTCGGTCCCCGAAAAGCGTGGTGTCGAGGGATCCGCCTCCATCGACCACCACGACGGCTCCGTCACCGGGCGTACGGAGCAGTTCGTGCAGCAAGGCGTTGTCCTCGCGGCAGGAGACGGTCCGCACCGGGCCGGCGAAGGAGCGTACTCCACCGTAGGTGGTGAACTGCACGCCGCAGACACGCAGTCGGTGATCGTACTGGTCGGCCAGATCGGCGGTGGGGACGGGAATCGACTGCATCGTCGTAGGCGCTGCCTCTCATTGCTCCTGGCTTCACAGGGGCGCCGATCAGCACCCCGGCCACACTTTGCATCACCATGCCGCTAGATACAATCCCTCGGCGAGGGAGAGTCCGGCGGCCGCACCCGCCGTACCCCGACTCATAGGATGGGACGTCCCACGTCCCCTTCCGAAGAGCGCAGACTGATGTCGCGGCCCAACCTGACCACCTCCATCGCCACCCGCCTGGTCGATCTCCTGCGCCGCAGCGGCCTCGAGGAGGGTGCGCACGTCACCGAGCAGTGGGCGGCGGACGAGCTGGACGTCTCCCGCACCCCGGCCCGGAAGGCGATGCTCTTCCTGGCCGAGGTCGGCATCCTGAGGCGGGAACCGAATCGGGGCTTCTTCCTGGACCGTGACGCCGCCACCCTGACCGGGACGGATCTCACGGAGGGCGCCGACATGGAGGAGGAGGCGTACTTCCGGATCGCCGACGACTACATCGGGGGACGGTTCGCCGGCCCGTTCACCGCTGCGGACATCAGCCGCGGCTACGGCCTGTCGGCACGCCAGGCCGACCGGGTACTGGCCCGCATGGAGTCCGAGGACCTGGTGCGCCGCAAGGCCGGTGGGCGCGGCTGGGAGTTCCAGCAGGTGTTCTCGACCGTCGAGGCGCACGACCAGAGCTACCGCTTCCGCATGATCATCGAGCCGAACGCCCTGCTGGAGCCCGGCTTCAGCATCGACCCCGAGGCCGCGGCCCTGCACCGCAGGCAGCAGGAGGCCCTGCTGCGCGGAGACATCCTGCTGCTGCCCCGGGCCGAGTTGTTCCACGTCAACGCCTCGTTCCACGAGATGCTCGTGAGCTTCTCGGGCAACCAGTTCCTCCTGGACGCCGCCCGCCGGCAACACCGGCTGCGCCGCCTCATCGAGTACCGCCACCAGGTCGACCGCTCCCGCCTGGCCGGCCAGGCCCGCGAGCACCTGCACATGCTCGACCTGGTCGAGGACGGGAAGCTCGAGGAGGCGGCCGCCTTCCTGCGCCGCCACCTGGACAAGGTTCGCGTCATCAAGACGCAGGGCTGAGCACCTCACTCCCCGAGCACGCTTCCCCACCATCGGGCCTTGCCAAGAATCCAGCGTCCAACGGTTGTATCAATCAGCGGCTTGAGACAATATGGGCCGCGCCCGGCGCCATGCGCCCGTGGGCTCCTCTTCCCGGAACGACAGCAGGGACCATGAGCACAGACCCCAGCACGGACCCCACCGTCACCGCCGTCCTGACCGTCGAAGGGCACTCGTACCGGTACCAGCCGCTGGCCGGACTGCTGCCCGCGGAGCGGCTCGCCGAACTGCCGTACGCGGTCCGGGTGCTGCTGGAGAACGTCGCCCGCCGTTCCCCCGCGGCGCTCGGCGACGTACTCGCCCGTGCCCGCTCGGGCCACGGTGACTGCGAGCTCCCGGTGCACCCGAACCGGATCATGCTGCACGACACCACGTGTCTGCCCGCCCTCGCCGACTTCGCCGCCCTGCGCGACAGCGTCGCCGAACTCGGCGGTGACCCGGGGCGGCTGCAACCGGCCGTCCCCGTCGACCTGACCGTCGACCACTCGGTCATCGTCGAGGAGTACGGGCACCCCGACGCCGTCGAACGCAACCTGCTCATCGACTTCCGCCGCAACGGCGAGCGCTACGCATTCGTGAAGTGGGCCGAGCGCAGCCTGCGCGGCTTCCGGGTCGTGCCGCCCGGTACCGGCATCATCCACCAGGTCAACATGGAGGTCCTGGCCCGCGTGGTCTGGCGCGACGAGGACTCGCCCGAGGGCGGCCCGCCCTGGCTGCACCCGGACGTGCTGGTCGCCACTGACAGCCACACCCCGATGATCAACGCCTTGGGCGTGGTCGGCTGGGGCGTGGGCGGACTGGAGGGGCAGGCCGCCATGCTGGGCGAGGCGGTGACCATCCCGTACCCACGCGTGGTGGGCGTGCGTCTGACCGGACGTCTGCGGCCCGGCGTCGGCGCCACCGACCTGGCGCTCACCCTCACCGAACTGCTGCGCGCCAAGGGCGTGGTGGACCGGTTCGTGGAGTTCTGCGGCCCCGGTGCCGCCACGCTCGGGTGGGCGGAGCGTGCCGCGGTCTCCAACATGGCACCCGAGTACGGGGCGACCTGCGTCTACTTCCCGTACGACGACGAGACCGCCGCCTACCTGCGGCTGACCGGTCGCGACGAGGCACACGTACGACTGGTCGATGCCTACCTGACCGCGCAGGGCCTCAAGCGCACGGCCGACCGGCCCGAGCCACGCTACGACGACGTCATCGACCTCGATCTGGCGACGGTGGAGCCGAGCGTGGCCGGCCCCGGACTGCCTCATCAGCGGCTTCCGCTGTCCCGGGTGCCCGAGTCCTTCCGGTCCACCACCGCCGGCCGGCCCGCGAACACGACGGAGTTCGGGGAACGGCTCCCCGAGGGGCCGGTCGCCATCGCGGCGATCACCAGTTGCACCCATACCGCCAATCCGACGCTGGTCGTCCAGGCGGCGCTCCTCGCCGAACGGGCGCGGCGGGCCGGGCTCACGGCGAAGCCATGGGTGAAAACGTCCCTTTCCCCCGGCTCACGGGTCGTCGAGGACTACCTGCGCGAGGCCGGGCTCCTGGCGCCCTTGGCGGAGACCGGCTTCCACATCGTCGGCTTCGGCTGCATGACCTGCATCGGCAACTCGGGCCCGCTCCACCCCGAGCTGGAGCGGCTCACCACCGACGCCCACATCGATCCGGTGGCCGTCCTCTCCGGCAACCGCAACTTCGCCGGCCGCGTCAACCCGCGCGTCGCCCAGTCCTACCTCGCCTCGCCACCGCTGGTCGTGGCGTACGCGCTGGCCGGCTCGATCCTGCACGACTTCGAGCGCGACCCGCTCGGTACCGGCCCGGACGGCACGTCCGTGTTCCTGAAGGACCTGTGGCCCACCGACGACGAGGTCGCCGCGCGCGTCGCCGCCTCCGTACGGCCCGAGATGTTCCGGACCAACGCCACCCGGCTGCGGGACGGCACCCAGGCGTGGCACGAGATCGAGGCGCCCGACGGCGTCCGCTTCTCCTGGAGTCCGGACTCCACCTACATCCGCCGCCCCCCGCACCTCACGGGCCTGTCCACCTCGCCGCCCGACCGACTGCGCGTCGAGCGGGCCAAGGTGCTGATGGTGCTGGGCGACGACGTCACCACGGACCACATCTCACCGGCCGGCGCCATTCCGGCGCGCAGTGCCGCCGGGCGCTGGCTGGCGGACCGCGGCGTCGCCCGCCGCGACCTCAACCAGTACTCGACCCGCCGCAGCAATCACGAGGTCATGCTGCGCGGTGCCTTCACCAACGCCGCCGTACGCAACCGGCTTCTCCCCGCGGAATGCGACCTCACCGGCGGTCACGCCCACACCGCCGACCGCTCCGCCGTCCTGCCCGTCCACGAAGCCGCGGCGACCTACCGTGCCGCGGGCCACGATCTGGTCGTGGTTGCGGGCCGCAACTACGGCGCCGGCTCCAGCCGCGACTGGGCCGCCAAAGCACAGGCGCTGCTGGGAGTGCGGGCGGTGATAGCCGAGTCCTTCGAGCGCATCCACCGCAACAACCTGATCGGCATGGGTGTGCTGCCCCTGGAGTTCGAGGAGGGCGACACCGCATCGGCCCACGCCTTCACCGGAGAGGAGGAATTCACCTTCGACGGCCTCGCCGACCTGTGCGTCGGCACGAACCCCGTCATCCTGTCCCTCGTCCGGCCCGACGCACCCCGCGCCACGGTCCGTCTCAGGCTGCGCCTCCACTCGCGCCAGGAACTGGCCTACCTGCGGCACGGCGGGATCCTGCCATACGTGATGCGCCGCGCCGTCGCGGCGTCGTAACCGGACGGCACCGCGCCCGCCTTTCGCCACCCCCACGCCCACCGGCGTCACCCGACCCCGCCGGTCTCTCGAAGCAGCTGACAGCGCCGTCGCGCCCCCTACGAGAAGAGCCGCCATGTCCACCGTCCCCCGCACGCCCGCGCCAAAAGCGTCGTCCGGCGCCGGCCCCTCCCGCCGTCACCTCCTACGGGGCGCCGCGGCCGTCGGAAGTCTCACCGCCCTGGGCGGCACACTCTCCGCCTGCACGGCCGACGAGGCGAACGCCGCCGCCCCACAGGCCCCCGCGTACTACCCCGCCGCCTACGACAGGATCGTGGACGCCTCACGGCGGGAGCGGAAGCTCCTCATCTACTCGAACACCTCGCAGACCAACTGGCAGCCGGTCTTCGACGCGTTCGTCCGGCGCTACCCATGGCTGTCGGACATCCGCGCCACCAACCTCGGCGGCTCCGCCGTCTACGAGCGCTACTACAGCGAGTCCGGCGCCGGGACCTCCCCCGCCGACGTCCTGGCCAACAACGCGGGACCCCTGTGGGGCGACTACGCGACCCGGAACGCCGCCGCCGACTACCGCTCGCCGGAGAAGGACCACCTGCCCGACTGGGCCGAACTGCTGCCCGGCGTATGGACCATGTCGACGGACCCGGTCGCTCTCATCTACAACCGCAAGACCCTCGACCCGGACCAGTTCCCCGACGGTCTCCGGTCACTGGCGGCGATCGTGGAGGCGCGGCCGTCCCGCTTCCGCGGGAAGATCGGCGTCTACGACCCGACCAACGCCTACGGCTACGCCAGCAACCAGGGCTACACCTCGAAGGTCGCGGGCGGCTGGGACACGTTCCGGCGGCTGCTGCCGTTCGCCCACGCCGACCACTCCTCCGGCACGCTCGTGGAGAAGGTCGTCTCCGGCGAGTACGACTTCTCCATCAACCTCAGCGGCGGCGTCGCGATACCGGCCGCCGAGCACAGCGGGGGACTGCTGGGGTGGAGCTACTACGCGGAGGGCACCGTCGTCATGCCGCGCGCGCTGTCCGTCGTGAAGACCGCCCCGCACCCGAACGCGGCCCGTCTCTTCCTGGACTTCCTGCTCTCCGCCGAAGGGCAGGCGGCGGTCGCCGAGGGCGGCCTGGTGCCGTACCGGCCGGACGTGCGCCAGGACGCCATGGACAGTCTGCAGGACATGCGGCGCAGGCTCGGCGCGGACCGCGTCCATCTGTACCGGCCCGTGCGGGTGCCGGAGCGCGTGCGGGAGGCGTACGTCGCGCGCTGGGAGAAGGCGGCCGGCTGAGCCGCCCCCGCCCGCCCAACGCCCCTGTCCCCACCCCGTTCGTACGGAGTCGTCATGGCCATCCAGACACCCCCGGCGCCACCCGCGCCGTCCCGCATCCCGCGCGCGGGCGAGCTGGGCACGCCCCAGTACCGGCGCCTGTTCGGCGCCGGACGTGAGGTCACCATCCACTGGCTGACGTTCCTCGTCACCGCCGTGCTCGTCCTCGCCCCCGTCGTACCGATCCTCTACCAGTCGGTCCGCAACCAGCCCCTGTACGCGGCCGGCGGCGCCTTCACCCTCTCGAACTACACCCACCTGTTCACGTCGGCGGGCTTCGGTTCGATCGTCCTCGACACCCTCCTCTTCGCCGTCCTGACGACCGTGTTCGCGCTCGCCATCGCGGTGCCGATGGCGATTCTGCTGGAGCGCACCCGTTTCCCCGCCGCCCGCCTGTTCGGGCAGGTGCTGCGCTGGCCCATCTACATCTCCCCGCTCGTCCTGGCCTTCGGGTGGATCGTCGTCTACGGCCCGGCCGGCTTCCTGACCAGCGCGGTGCGCGAGGGCTTCGGCTGGGTGCCCTGGAACCTGTACTCACTGCCCGGTATGGCGTTCGTCGAGGCCGTCGCCCAGGTCCCCATCGCCTACCTGTTCTGCGCCAACGCGCTGGCCGCCTCCGACACCTCTCTGGAGAACGCGGCCCGCAGCGTCGGCGCGGGGCCTCTGCGCGTCCTGCGCTCGGTCGTGGTGCCGATGCTGCGCCCGCCGATGCTCTACGCGGGTTTGCTGATCTTCGGCACGGCGATCGAGACCCTGTCCATCCCGCTCATCCTGGGCGAGCCCGCCGGCATCACCCTCTTCTCCAACTTCCTGTACGAGCAGGGCATCGACTCGATCAATCCGGACTACGGCCTGCTGGGCGCGGCGTCCACCTTCATGCTGCTCACCACCATCGCCCTGGTCGTGTTCCAGACGCGGCTGCTGGGGCACGCCCAGCGGTTCGTGTCGGTGCGCGGCAAGGCGACCCGCTCCGACCTGCTCGACATCGGCGCCTGGAAGTGGCTGGGCTTCGCCTTCGTCGGTCTGTACGTCGTCTTCGGCGCACTGCTGCCGATGCTCGCGCTCATCCTGCGCGCGTTCACCTCGCTGCTCACTCCGCTGGTGAACCCGTTCGACCTGCTCACCCTGGACAACTTCCGTCTGATCTTCGACTACGCCCCCTACACCGAGTCGATCGTCAACAGCATCACCGTGGCCTTCGTGGGGGCGGTGGCCGTGACCCTGTTCGGCACGGTGGTCGTCCTCGTGGCACGCCGCTCCGACTTCCGCTTCGCCCGTCTCCTGGAGACGACAGCGCAGTCACCGCACGCGGTCCCGGGCCTGATCGTCGGCATCGGCCTGTTCTGGGCCTTCACCTGGATACCCGGCGGCGACGCGGTGCGCGGCACGCTCTTCGCGCTGATCATCGCCTTCGGCATCCGGGCACTCCCGTCGGCGTACGGCGCGATCTCCCCGGCGACCATGCAGCTCGGAGCCGAACTCGACAACGCCGCACGCGTCGCCGGCGCCGACTGGTGGCGCACGGTGTCCCGGATCATGCTCCGTCTCCTCGTGCCCGCGATGCTCGCCTCGTTCCTGCTCATCTGGACCCAGATGATCCGCGAGTACGCCCCCGCCATGTTCCTCGCCGGAGCCGAGTCACAGGTCATCGGCACCACCGCCATCGATCTGTGGACCCAGGGTGAGACCGGCTCCGTGGCCGCCCTCGCCACCCTCCAGATCGCCGTCACCGCCGTCGTCGCCGGCCTCGCCGGTCTCCTCCTGAAGGGGAAGAAGCATGCCTGAGCTGGTCGTCGAGAACATCAAGAAGTCCTTCCACGGGACCGCGGTCCTGGAGGACGTCAACTTCACCGTCGCGGACGGGGAGTTCTTCACTCTGCTCGGCCCGTCGGGCTGCGGCAAGTCCACCACCTTGTCGTGCGTCGCGGGTCTGGAGACCCCCGACTCGGGCACCATCCGTGTCGGCGACCAGGTCTTCTTCGACGGCACCCGGCGCAGCACGGTGCCCCCCGAAGGCCGCAATCTCGGCCTGGTCTTCCAGTCGTACGCGCTCTGGCCACACATGACCGTCGCCGACAACCTCGCACTGCCGCTGAAGCTCCGCAAGGTCACCAAGGGCGAGCAACGGCGCCTCATCGACGACGCCCTCACCAAGGTCGACATGGCTCACCTGCGCGACCGCTACCCCCACCAGCTCTCCGGCGGACAGCAGCAGCGCGTCGCCCTCGCCCGAGGCATCGTCTACTCCCCCGGCGTGCTGCTCCTGGACGAACCGCTCTCCAACCTGGACGCGAAGATGCGCGACCAGGCCCGCGTCTGGCTCAAGGACCTCCAGCGGGAGGTCGGCATCACCACCGTGTACGTCACCCACGACCAGGTCGAGGCCATGTCCCTGTCCGACCGCATCGCCGTGTTCATGCACGGACGCCTCCAGCAGGTGGGCACACCGACCGAGATCTACGAGACTCCCGCCACTCCCGAGGTCGCCGGCTTCATCGGCCGCTGCAACCTCCTGGAGGGGCGCGTCGGCGCCACCGAGGGCGGAGCCGTACAGGTCGAACTGGGTGAGACCGGTCAGCACTTGAGGGTGGCCGGCGCCTGCTCCGCGGGGTCGTCCGCCACCGTGGGCCTGCGCTCGGAACGCATCACGCTCACCGACCGCGCCGACGCCCCGCACGACGGTGCCGTCAACGTGCTCCGGGCGAGGATCGAGCAGTGCTCGTACACCGGAGCGCGATTCGAGTACGAGCTCAGCATCGGCGACGTGCGCGTCCATGCCGAGAGCCCCGTCCGGCACACGGACGGCGAGATCAACCTGATCATCCGCCCGGACGACTGCCTGCTGTTCCCCGCACAGGTCTGACCCGAAGCCCGTCACGCGGCCGGTCCTGACCGACTTCAGGTGCTGCGGGGTGGGGGTGCCGCCCATGCCCGTGCCGCCGCCGGGTCCGCCGCTCGGCACACCGGTGGGCTGCCCGCTCGGCATGCCGGCCGGCCGACCGCTGGGGGCACCACCGCCGCCGCCCATCTGGACCTCGACGCCTCACCGCTTACCGTGCACGAGCTCGTTGCCAGTTACTGATCAACTGTGCACTCCCGGTGCCGAGCCCGATGGTCCCGGAGCAGGGGTCCCTGGGACGGTAGACGGCTCCTGGGATGTGGGCTGCTGAACGTGTCAGGAGGTCGACTACTTGATCGTGTGCGGTGTCGGACCGGGTGTCCCAGGTGAGCTGGTCTGAGCGGGTGGGGCTGCCGGGGACGGCTGGGCTCCCGCTGGGAGATCAGGCGCGCGGTGTCCATGTCGTGCACGCGAGCCTTGTGCGTTGCGGCCCCTACCCCGACCTGACCGGCGTCACCCGATCGGTGGCCACCCTGAAAACGCTCAGTGTGAGGACGTACTTGGCGCTATGGCCGGGATGATGCGCGGTGCCCCCCACATAAAAGGTGACGTGTTCTGTCGGCTTTAGCGTGAACGATGGATGACATGAGCAACGAGGACATCACCAGGCAGACCACTGAGAACACCGAGCAGGCCGGTCCGAAGGGTCCGCTGGCAGGACGGATCGCCCTCGTGGCGGGCGCTACCCGCGGGGCGGGACGAGCTCAGGCTGTGGAACTGGGGCGGGCCGGCGCGACCGTGTATGTGACCGGCCGAACCACCCGGGCCCGGGCCAGCGAGGTCGGCCGGACGACCGAGACCATCGAGGAGACCGCCGAACTCGTCACCGCAGCGGGCGGCACCGGAATCGCAGTTCCCACCGACCATCTCGACGAAGCCCAGGTCCGCGCCCTCGTCGAGCGGATCGACCGGGAGTACGAGCGGCTCGACATTCTCGTCAACGACCTGTGGGGCGGCGAGCACCTTCTGGCCACCTCGGTGTTCGGGAAGAAGAGCTGGGAGACACCGCTCGCCGACGGCCTGCGGATCCTGGAGCTTGGCGCGCGCTCGCACGTGATCACGGCGGCGCTGCTGCTTCCGCTGCTGATCCGCTCCGACGCGCCGCTGCATGTGGAAGTCACCGACGGTACCGCGCACTCCAACCGCCGCTACCGCGAGAACATCTACTACGACCTGGCGAAGAACGCCCCGATCCGCCTCGCGTTCGGGCTGGCTCAGGAGCTGGCGGAGTACGAGGGCACGGCGGTCGCGGTGTCCCCGGGCTTCCTGCGTTCGGAGCAGATGCTCTCCCACTTCGGTGTGAGTGAGGAGAACTGGCGTGACGCGATCGCCCAAGAGCCGACGTTCGCGATCGCGGAGTCCCCGCACTACCTGGCCCGTACGGTCGCTGCGCTGGCCGCCGACCCAGACCGCGCGAAGCGGTGGAACGGCAAGTCCACCTCCAGCGGGGAACTGGCCAGGGCATACGGGGTGACGGACGTGGACGGCAGCCGGCCGGATGCCTGGGCATACTTCGAGGACGTCACCTACGGCGGCAAGGAAGCCTCCCCTGACGACTACCGCTGATCCTCGGCTTCCCCGGGTCACGCCTCCTGAGGGTCGGCCTGGTAGAAGGCAGCCGGGGCTGCGGCGCGTTCACGGAAGCGGGCGCGCAGAACCACATCACCTGCCACGGCTGACCAACCAGCCCGAGCCGACAGCCGGTTGCCAGGCAAGACGTCTGGCAACCGGCCCCTCCCCCGCAGTGCTCGCCGCGCGCGAGACGTACACCCGACCGGCAGGCGTCCGCTACGCCCCGAGCATGGCCGGCGTCATGGCCGGACCTGTCTGCCCCCGCGGCGGTGCGACCCGTGCAGTAGCGGAGAGCGTGGTGGGGGACCGGATCACGCGAGCGCGGCATGCGATATATGGCGTCGCGCGAAGGTCAATATCTGTGCGCGCGGTTTGAGTTTTCATCGGAGCATGCGGATAGATTCTCTGCCGCAATAAGCAAGGTGGCGTTCTTCACCGCACAGTGGCTGCTGTGGCGTGCTACTGTCGATGTCAGTTGCAGTTGTGGTTCCCGAAATTTCAAGTGCTCCGGTCGGGCTCAGTACCCCTGGAAGCACTTTTACATCTCCGGTCTTTTTCCGGGCGGGGTGATCATTGCGGCGACACGAGGTCCGCGCGGTGCGGATCCCGTACGACTGCCCCGAAGGAGAAATGACATGGCTGCTGGTACCGTGAAGTGGTTCAACGCGGAAAAGGGCTTCGGCTTCATCGAGCAGGACGGTGGCGGCGCTGATGTGTTCGCCCACTACTCGAACATCGCCGCCCAGGGCTTCCGCGAGCTGCTCGAAGGCCAGAAGGTGAACTTCGACATCGCGCAGGGCCAGAAGGGCCCGACGGCCGAGAACATCGTTCCCGCCTGACGCCGACTGTCACGTACTTGTAGCTGGGGCCCGCATCCTTCGGGGTGCGGGCCCCAGCTACATGCGTTTCCCGCAGTGATTTCACCTGCGGACGACGCTCCGGACAGCGTGTGCTTACGGCACACGGATCGTCCTTCGAAGATGCAGCCGCATCCTTCATACCTACAGTGCAGTGGACGCTTCGAATATCGAGCCCACAGCACCCCCAATCATTCCAGCGCACGTGCCGCACAGATTTTCTGTCGGCCAGATCCGCTGGCAAGGCCCACCGGTCCATTCTTGCGATTCTCCGTGCTGTTCATTGCTTCGGAAATTCCTTGATATGTGCCGCATCGAGGAAGGTTCCGTATGAACCGCACACGCACGAACGACCGTTTCGCTCGCACCCGTCATGGCGGTGCCGACTCCGGAAAGGGCGGCAGCCGCTTCGGTTCGCCGGCGCCGCGCCGGCCGGCCGGACCCAGCCGCTCCGGCGGTTACGGCCGCCGGCCCGGCGCCGTTCAGGGGGAGTTCGCCCTCCCCCGGACGATCACCCCCGCGCTTCCCGCTGCGGAGGGCTTCGCCGATCTCGACATGCCCGGGGAACTGCTGGCCGCGCTCGGCCAACAAGGGGTGACCGTGCCGTTCCCGATCCAGGCCGCGACCCTGCCGAACTCCCTCGCCGGCCGCGACATCATGGGCCGCGGGCGCACCGGTTCCGGAAAGACCCTCGCCTTCGGCCTGGCTCTGCTGGCCCGTACGGCCGGCCGGCGGGCCGAGCCTCGGCAGCCGCTGGGGCTGGTCCTCGTACCGACACGTGAGCTGGCGCAGCAGGTCACCGACGCGCTCACCCCGTACGCCCGCTCTGTGAAGCTGCGGCTGGCCACGGTGGTGGGCGGGATGTCGATCGGCAGGCAGGCGTCGGCGCTGCGTGGTGGCGCCGAGGTCGTCGTCGCCACTCCGGGACGTCTCAAGGACCTCATCGACCGCGGCGACTGCCGGTTGAACCAGGTCTCCATCACCGTCCTCGACGAGGCCGACCAGATGGCCGACATGGGCTTCATGCCGCAGGTCACCGCCCTGCTCGACCAGGTCCGCCCCGAAGGTCAGCGCATGCTGTTCTCCGCCACCCTCGACCGCAACGTCGACCTGCTCGTACGCCGCTACCTCAGCGACCCCGTCGTGCACTCCGTCGACCCCTCGGCCGGCGCCGTCACCACGATGGAGCACCACGTACTCCATGTCCACGGCGCCGACAAGCACGCGGCCACCACCGAGATCGCCGCACGCGACGGCCGCGTGATCATGTTCCTCGACACCAAGCACGCCGTCGACAGACTGACCCGGGACCTGCTCAACAGCGGGGTACGGGCCGCCGCCCTGCACGGCGGCAAGTCCCAGCCGCAGCGCACCCGCACCTTGGCGCAGTTCAAGACCGGACACGTCACCGTCCTGGTGGCGACCAACGTCGCGGCACGCGGAATCCACGTCGACAACCTCGACCTCGTCGTCAACGTCGACCCGCCGACCGACCACAAGGACTACCTCCACCGGGGCGGCCGCACGGCCCGCGCCGGCGAGTCCGGCAGCGTCGTCACGCTCGTCACCCCGAACCAGCGCCGCGGCATGGTCCGTCTCATGTCGGAAGCCGGGATCCGGCCGCAGACCACCCAGGTCAGCCCGGGCGACGAGGCCCTCAGCCGGATCACCGGAGCCCAGGCCCCGACCGGCATCCCGGTCGTCATCACCGCCCCGGCGACCGAACGCCCCAAGAAGCGCGGCGCCACCTCACGCGGCCGACGCCGCCCCGCCTCGGCGACCCGGCGTACCCCCGCACTCAAGTCCACGGCTGGCGCGGCCGCCTAGGACCGTCCTGATCAGGAACCCCGCCCGTCTGCGCAGGAGGCACCCCTTGACGCCAGGACAGTTGCAGGATCGCTCCGTAGGCGCTCTCCCGTTGCGCGGCACGGTGGCCGACGTCATGGACGCCGCCGGGCCACAGGTCTGGTACGACATGACCGTCGAGGTGGCGCTGTCCGTGATGGCCGCCGCCCGTGCCGAGCATCTGGTCGTCTGCGACGAGGATGCCCGGTGCGTCGGCCTGGTCACCCAGGCCCGGCTCACCGCCGTCCGGGACAGCTCCCGCTACACCGACCGGCTCCGCCTCGGTGACATCACCGACGACAGCGAGCCCTTCGTCTCACCGTCGGCCACGAGGGAGGAAGCCGAGGACGCGGTGCCCTTCGGACGGCTCGGGCTGGTGCCCGTGGTCGACGAACACGGCAGTGCCCTGGGCGTCCTCGCTCTCTCCCGCTGAACCGCCAGACGGCGGCCGGCCCCGTAACTCTCCTGCCTGTGAGGCATCATGCGCTGTGTCATTGCCCGCTTCCCGTTCGACCTGACCAAGAGCGGCGTGCTGGAATCGATGAAGGGCGTCAAACCCGAACCGGTCACCGGCGAGTCCGTGATCATCGGACGACGCCACTACCCCGCCAAGCAGGTCGGCCAGGTCATCACCCGCCAGGACCGCCGCGACTTCAGCACCGGCGAAATCCTAAGGGCCATGGCCCAGCTGGGCTTCACCTGCCGCACCCTTCCCGAGGCCGCCCCCGCGCGCAGCGACAGTCCGTTGCAGCGGGCTTCCGCCATGCTCGGCGCCCCCCACCTGTCCGTCTGACCGACACGACAAACGCGCCGACACCAGAACAGTGTGAGGGCCCGACCGGCACGCCGGCCGGGCCCTCACCACATGCCGCATTCCCCGATCGATGCGCAAGTGAGGCGGCAGCGCCGCGACGCCGTACTGAATCCTGCTGCTGGGGTCAGTAGACAGCGAGGGAGATGGCAAAGCACTGCCTGTGTCGGCGGCCTGCCGCCGCTGGGACAGTGAAAGCCGTTCAGGCCGGCCGACGAGGTCGCCTCGGCCGCCTTCAGCGAGCCAGTCCTTCGCCACCTGCTCTTCACCCGGCAACGCGCCGGGCAAGAGGCGGGCGACTCCTCCCTCGGTGTTCTCGTGAACAGCCGGCAGCCGCGCCAGGCGGCAGAACGCGGCGCGGCCTCTTCGCCCTGCGTGGCCCCGGCCTCGCCGCAGAGACCGCAACGGCGCCTCCGGGGTTCGTACGGCTGGTTCCGTTCCATGGCCCACGGCTCAGGAAAATGCGTGTGAGGACGGTACGGGTTGTCTGCGTTCGGGCACGTCAGCCTTCCGGCATCTCGGCCCACATACGGGCGGCCATTGCCTCGGCCTCGGCCTGCGGTGTTCCAGCCCGCACCAAGATGATCCCGCGAGACCGGTCCGGAAACGTGACCTCCCGCATTGCCGTTCCCAACGGGCCCGTCAATTCGTCCGACATGGCGCCTCCCTTCGGCGGCTACCGCCCACGCTAAAGGGATGTCGCCCAGAAGACGAGGACCCTCGGCCAGACGGAGGACAGCCCTGGGTCGCGGACAGCACGGGATTACCTGCGCTCTGACGGACTCCTGCAGCACGGTCTTGGAAAGGAGGTCCCGCCAGCCCTTCTGTTCAGGGAACTCACCATGGACAGCGCTTTACCTCTGGCGTTGGCCGTATGGTCGGCCCATACGCGAGGAAGTCTGTCGCCGTCATGACGCCACACGGGCGACGACGCAGGGCGGGACGGACGGTGGCGCCGCGGGGGCGGGGCGGCGAGCCAGTCGTGGGTGGCGCCCCAGACGGCTTGCGTCCGCACCAGAGTGCCGGGGACGTCGATCACGTTCATACCGGCACACATGAGATGGCTCGTTCGAAGCATGTGCCGCCTTGGTCATGCCACGCGTGTAGCTGTGGTCGGGGTCGCGCGGCGCCGTGGTCGGCCTCATGGTCGGGCTTGAGTTGGCCCGGACTGCGACAGTCCAGCCCGTTCCTGAGCGCCACAGGCCGGTGGTCAATCGGGTCACTCCTCGCGGCGGAACGGTACAACTGCCCCCGTACACCCCCGACGTCGAGCACCTACCGCGGCAGCCTGGATCAGGTGGATGACACGCTGGTGGAACCCGGACGGGTGGTGGAAGTCGGAACCGATGTCCCTGTGACACCTGCGCCGCCGCCCTCGCCGGCCAGGTGCGCCGTCACACCGCCGAACACGAATACACCTTCGCCGGTCCTGTCGCCATCGACGTGCGCCCCGCGCTCCGCGCCCGACGACACTGCCGTCCGGTTCCGCGTCCACAGCCGCATCGCTCCGGCAAGAAGACGGGAGTCCTAGCCAGGACCGGGCCCAGCACATCGGTGCGGACAGTTGCCTCTTCTCGTTGCGGCAAGGGCTTCCCGTCTTGGCAGGCGAGCCCTCACAGGACCGGCCGGCAGATGCGGCCTCAGCCCTCGGCCTTGTCCACCAGGCCGGCCGGGCGCCTCTGCAGTTCCTCGTTGATACGCCGCGCTTCTTGGAGCTGGTCTTCCAGGATGACGATGCGGCAGGCCGCCTCGACGGGAGTGCCCTGGTCGACGAGTTCGCGGGCGCGGGCCGCGATGCGCAACTGGTAGCGGGAGTAGCGGCGGTGGCCGCCCTCCGAGCGGAGCGGCGTGATCAGCCGGGCTTCTCCGACGGCCCGCAGGAAAGCGGGGGTCGTACCGAGCATCTCGGCCGCCCGCCCCATGGTGTAGGCGGGGTAATCGTCGTCGTCGAGACGGCCGTACGAATCGTCTGCTGTCATCTGCACCTCTCTGCGGAACGCATGGAGGGGCCCTGGTGCCATGCGGCACCAGGGCCCCGAAGGAACTCCTACACCATCTGCCGGCCCTGATACTGCACCGGCCTTCTGTGTCCGCGGACCCGACCTGCCTGCTGCCGGGGGCGCGGGGATCGCGGTTTCTTGACCGGAGACCACCTCACTATCGATGTCCTGCGGTACCCGGGCCCAAAACTGCGCCCGGGCGATCCTGATGGCGCTTGGTTCCTCCGTTCTTTCCTCTGGTACTGCTCTACTGCTGGTGACACGAACCTCTCAGTGACCTGTGACAGCGCCACTGTCCGACAGTCGGCCCCGTTGCCCGTCCTGCGTCTGCTCTGGCTTGGAACCACCACTGCCGAACCTCCCGGCGCGCGCGTCCGCAGCCGACGCCTTCACCGAGGTACCGCTCACTGACTTCGCTGCTGGGTACTGCACTGCGGTGGCGGCCCCTGACCACTGCGGGCCGCCCGGTCCGGTCGTCAGTCCCGTCGCCGTCCTGCACCATCCTGGCTTCGACACTCCACCACCGCACCGTCCTGCAACTGCGGGTACTGCTGCCCGGCAGTTCGTCTCTGCCGGGCCCTGCGGTCCTTCTGGGTTACAGGAGAAACATAACCACACTGCTGCCCAATGTCTACTCCAGCCGATGCAGATTTCCATGTGTCCGGCGGAGAGGTAATCACTCTCGAACAGTGATGGGTGCTGGGGTGAGCCGGGCCTACGGGCCGCAGCCGGGACCCAAGCCCCGGGCAGACGGGATCAGACGTCGCCGTTCCAGTGATGGATACGGTGAGCGTCAAGCCGCGACCCTCCGACGGGCCGGTCGCCTTCTGCCCGGCCCTGGGTGCTGCGGTAGAGCAGGTTGCAGCTGCCGGTGCAGCCCTGCTCCTGGACCTCGCGAAACAGCTGCTTCACGGGGGCGCAGGGCTTCAGGATCGCGGGTGCGCGGGTAGCGCTTGACGGTGTTGAGGGACAGGTTCAGGCGGCGGGCGCATTCGAGCAGGCCGACGCCCTTGCCGAGGAGGTCGTGGAGCTGATGCCAGCGTTCGCGGGTGGTCTGCTCGTGGACGCCGGCCGGGCGGGGCGTGTTCGCTGTGGCCCAGCAGGCGCTGTGGGAGCGAACCTCGGACAGGGCCTTGTCGCAAAGGTCCTTCCACAGGCGCCAGCGGTCGCTGACCGGGTCATTCTGCGGACCCCATGGTGCCGAACGAACCGCATCTCGGCTCAGGCGTCCGAGTGCCCTCTCGCACCCACTGAAACGAAGGCAGCCCACCCGCCGGCCGGACACACGAGCACCGGCCTTCGGGAAACCCAACTGCCCCGCACGAGCTTGCCGCGCCCGCCGCAGGAGAACAAAAGCGCAGGTCAGAACCCCTTGCCAGCAGGCTCCAGAATCGCCACGTACTCCACGTGGTGCGTCATCGGAAAGATGTCGGCCTGAGGCAGCCGCAGAAAAGGCCAGGTCAGAGGCGTTTCTCGGCTCGCTGTGCAGCTTGAAAGCGGCCAGAGCGTCAGACGAGCGTCATCACGCCCTCAGGCACGCCCGCCTGCCCTGGGTCGGCTACTGGGCCGCCCGAGGAGGACGAACTCACATCGCCGGAAACAGACTCGCCAGTAGTCCGCTTCCTTGGGGAGCCAGTGACCAGCGTTCCCGGTCTGCCTCGAAGCCGTGGTCCGCCTCCTCAGCCGGAGCCGACTCGATAGCCCGCTCCTGTGGCGTCCGCAGCGGCAGAACCGCCCAGCAGCGCTTCCCGCGGGAAGTGGTCTCGACTCCCCGTATCAGACTGAGGTCCTCGATCAGGGCGAGTCCCCGCCCGCACTCGTCGTCCGCCTCCGTCTGCCGAGGCCGCGGCAGCTCCCGGCTGTCATCGAGGACCGCGACGACGACCATGTCGTGCACCAGCGTCAACTCGACGGTCATGGGCCCGCCCGCGTGCCGCAGCCCGTTGGTGAGGAGCTCGGAGGTCACGAGTTCCGCGCTGAAGCGGAGCTCTTCCTCGACCGGCCCTCCCCACCAGCTCAGCGCGGTGGAGACGCGGTGGCGGGCGCGGTGAACCGCGGCCCCGGTCGCTTCGACGGTGAAGCTGATGCAGGTGTGAGGCATGATGTCGCTCCTCGATGGCGGTGCGCTTCAGGCTTCCGCAGTCGCCTCTGCGGACCAACACGCAGGTCCGAGATTTCCACGGCGGTCACCCGGGAACAACCGGCCAGGCCATACCAGAGGCTCCGGCTCATCCATAACCCTCGGGCTACTGGTCGACCGAAGGCGTCAGGCCGTCCCGGATTCCCCACCGCCTTCCTCCTGGCGCATAATGGAACTCTGTTCGCCCGGAGCGAGGTGCCCCCGTGGAACTTGAGCTGCGCCACTTGCGCGTGCTGTGTGCGATAGCCGACGCGGGGGGCGTCGGCCGGGCTGCTGCGGCGCTCGGATACACCCAGCCGGCGATGAGTACCCAACTGCGCCGCATCGAGGGACTGCTCGGCGAGGGGGTCTTCCTGCGCAGCAGCGCGGGCGTGGAGCTCACCGCCTACGGCGCCCAGGTCGTCGGCCGGGCCCGGGAGATCCTGGCGCTCTCCGACAATCTCGCACGGCTGCGGCCTCCCCGCTCGTCCGGGGCGACACGTCGGCTTCGCCTCGGGGCCATCAACACACCGGTGGTACCCACCTTGCTCGACGTCCTCCGTGAAGCCTGCCCCGATCTGACCGTCTCGGTCAGCAGTGTGTACGCGACCGGAGAACTCATCGATCTCCTAGAGGCCGGCGAGCTCGACGTCGCCCTGGGTTGCGACTACCCAGGGCTGCCTCTTCGACACTCTCCGAAGCTGGACCACCGAGCTATCAGAACCGTCCCGGTGTTCGTGGCCACCCCTGCCGATCACCCACTGGCGCACCGGCTGGAGGTGTCCTTGGCCGACCTGTCGGAGGACGCGTGGTTCGTCTCCGCGGACGACGGGGTGGGCTGGCCCGGCGCCTTCTACGACGCTTGTGGGGCCGCGGGATTCAGGCCCGCCGTCACCCACGAGTTCCACATGCTCGACCAACTGCAGTCGATGATCGCCAAGGGTCTGGGGGTGGCCGCCGTCCAGCCCACCATGCGCCCGGTGGGCGGAGTACTGGTTAAACCCCTCGCGGGGGATCCGCTGTGGCAGCGGCATCTGCTCGTCTGGCGGCGGGATTCGGTCGAGGCGTCGGCCGTCGAGGTGGTGCACCATCATGCCGTACGCGCCCACTGGCAACTGCTGTCGCAGGCTCCGCACTTCCAGAAATGGGTGACGCGCGCATACGCACCCGCCCGTCCCGCGAACGGAGCCGGAAAGGCGATCCCCGGGACGGTCTGATCGGCCGACGTGTGGGGAAGGACGCCGACCGCGCGTGCGGCGGTCGGCGTCCTCCTGATGTGCACCGGGGCGGTACGCTCGCGGTCCGCCCGGGGTTGCCTAGCCGGCCAGCAGCGTGACTCCGCGGTCCGCCAGTGCTCGGCTGATCGGTTCGTGGATCATGCCGCATCCGCTGTTCGGCCCCCGCTGAGGATGCCGTGGGCCGTTGAGCCGTCGTAGACGCCGCTGCCGCTGTCACCGGGAGCGTCGCATGCGGTGGACCAGGTCATGCCGGTCAGGGTGCGGCCTGGGTAGGACACCGTTGCGTTGGTCTCGGTGATCTGCCCGCAGGTGTAGCCGGTCGTGGAGCCCTGCTTGCACACGTACTGGCCGACGTAGTCGTAGTCCCAGTTGGTGATGCGGGTCGAGGGGTAGACCCAGCCGCGCGGCTGCCAGAAGCCGGGGTCGTCGACCCTGACGATCGCGGAGTCGCCGTAGTAGCCGAAGGTGTAGTCGGCGACGTGACCGACCCCCTGGTAGCCGTAGCTGTAGGTGGGGACCTCCCAGTACGAGCTGTCCTCCGCACAGTGGCCGGCGGTCATCATGTAGTAGCTGCTGCCGCTGTACGCCATGAAGGCGCTGGAGCAGCGGACGTTCGTGCCGTAGATGGCCAGGCCCGAGCGCAGCGGGGGGTCGCACGAGTACTGGCCGCCGCAGTAGAAGGGTTCGGAGGCATGCGCGTAGGTGCTGACCTCGAGGCCATCGCCGAGGGTCCGCTTCGCCCACTCCACGACTGCGTGCTGGGCGGGGGTGAGGGTCTTGCCCCGTGGCAGGTCCAGACGAACCTTGTTGTCCTGCACCACCACCGCGGACTGCAGGCCGTGGGCGGCGCCCTTGTTCGCTGCGGCGATACGGTGGGCCAGTCCTGCGGACATGCGGTCGAGTTGCCGCAGGCTGCGGTCGACGACGACGGTGGTCGTGTCGGGTGCCTGAGCCTGCGCGGACCGGGCCTCGACGAGGGCCGTGGCCGTCGACCGGGTGACGGCGACGGTCAGCCTGCCGCCGTGCTTCTGGTCGATCCAGGCTCCTGCGAAGCGGGAACCCAGGCGCTCACGCAGCGCTGTTGCGACGCCGGTGAGCCGCTCCTGCCGCAGTACGCGCCGCTGTGCCTCCTGGGTGGAGATGTGCTGGTCCGCTGCGAGTTGGCCGGCCGCGGCCTGTTGCGAGGCGCTGAGCCGTGACGTGCCCTGGTCACCGCTGCCGACGGCGGGTGTGGCGAGTGCGCAGGTGAGACCGACGGACATGATGAGGGACCACATGGCGCGGCGTCGCCTGCGTGCGGGTAATGACTTCACGCTCTGCCTCCTGGGAGGTAGGGATGCCCGTGTGCGGGCGGGCGATGTGTTCTCGGTCCGGGGCGACGGAGGTCTCCCCCCTGCCGCCGCCCCGGACGCCGCCCGGGGCGGGGAGAGCCGCCCCGGGCCGTCGTGAGGGTCGTGCCTTGGTGCGGAGCCGTGGGTCAGTAGGCGGAACTCACGGTGACGCCGCTGAAGCTGCTGACGGCGTGCAGGCTGATGTAGTTGGCGCCGGCCGGCGGGTTGGTGATGGTCAGGGTGTGGTTGTTGCCGGCTCCCGTGGCCCGCTGCGTGTAGCTCGTGGTGCCGGGCCAGCCGCTGGTGCTGTAGTACAGGTCCGCGTCGCCCGTCCCGCCGGAGGTGGTGATCTTCAGCTGGGTGGTGCCGGCCGGGACGTAGAGGTACAGGTAGGCGTAGTTGCCGGTGGTGGCGGACTGGTTGCCGCGTTGGCAGTTCTGGCCCAGTTCCCGAGTGTCGGTCCCGGTGCATTCGGTGCCGCCGCCTCCGCCGCTGCCGACGGTGACCGTCCTCGTGGCGGTGGCGGTGGCTCCCTTGTCGTCGGTGACGGTCAGCTTGACCGTGTAGGACCCGGCCGACCCGTACGTCTTGACGGGGTTGGTGGCCGTGGAGGTGGAGCCGTCGCCGAAGCTCCAGGAGCGGGAGGCGATGGTGCCGTCGGCGTCGGTGGACTGGTCGGTGAAGGTGACGTTCAGGCCCTGGACGGCGGTGGTGAACGCGGCGGTGGGCGCCTGGTTCCCGGGCGGGTTGGTGCCCCCGCCACCGCAGTTGCCGGCCGCGCAGGCCGCCAGCCAGGTGTACCAGTCGTTGTCGTAGCGGGTGCCGATGGTGCCGGTCAGGTAGCTGCGGGCGGCGTTCCAGTTTCCCGCGCGGTAGTAGCTGAGGACGGTGTCCATGTCGGCGCGGTGGTTCTCGAGCATGTACCGCACGGCGAGGTAGCCCCAGCGGTAGATGCGCGTGGTGTCGTGGCTGTACGTGGTGTCGAACAGGGTGCTCAGCGCGTACGTGCGACGCCCCGCCTCGGTCGTGGCCTCGGTGTAGGGGACGCCGCGGTAGGAGTAGGAGACGTACTCGGCGAAGCCTTCGACCCACCAGATGGTCGGGGTGGTGATGTTGGCGTTGAAGTCGCCGTACATGTCGAAGCGGCCGTCGAGGTAGTGGGTGTACTCGTGGTTGAGGTTCCAGATCTGGAAGTCCGGACGCAGCCACTCGGCCTCGTAGGCGATGAAGCGCGGCTGGTTGCCGGCCGCCGACGGATTCCCCTCCAGGTACATGCCGCCGTTGTTGGTGTCGATCCCGTACATCGCGCCGGCGTAGGTCTGGTAGTCGGTGCTGGAGTCGAAGACCACGACCTCGATGGTGCTGTTGTTGTCGTTCGCGACGGGGCCGTTGTCACGGACCACGTTGTGGAAGTAGGCGTCCTGGTTGCGCAGGCTGCTGCAGCTGGAGGACAGCTCGCCCGAGGTCATCTGCTGCGCCTTGATGGTGATGCTGGAGCTGCATGGGTAGGTCACCGTCAGGACGGAGCGGGCCAGTTGTGCCTGGAGGTCGCAGGTGCCGTAGTAGGAGCAGTTGGCCTTGTCGTAGTAGTCGGTCATCTCGGCGACACCGACCCACAGCGGGGCCGTCCGGCCCTTGATGGAGCTGGAGTTGAGCAGGCCGCCGGCCAGAGGGCTGACCTTGGAGCGCAGTGCGGAATGCTGCAGGAACCGGCCGAGTTCACGTCCCGCGTTCGACGTGAGGTAGGACTGGTCCGTTCCCAGCAGCGCGAGGTGGCCGCTCGCGAAGTTGTAGAGCGCGTCGATCAGGCCGGGGTCAGACTGCACGGCACTCACGAACGCGGGCACCTGGTGACCGCGGAAGGTCACCGTGTACACGTTGTTGACCGCGTTGAGCATCCACCACGACGAGTTCCAGGTGGAGTCGTAGTCCGCCAGCAGTCGCTTGACGACGTGGATGTAGCGGGCGTTCTCCTCGGCGCTGTCGATGAGCGTGACGGCCTCGGCGAGCGTCTCGCCGTTGGCGTCGTTGACGTCGCGGGAGTGCGGGCTGGCGAAGAAGGCGTCGAGCCCGGCGCGTATCGCGGTCTGCAGGCTGCTGCCGTAGGTGCCCACCGTGCCGGCGTTGTAGTAGTGCACGTAGTAGCCGGCGCGCAGGTAGAGCACGAGCTGCGGCATACCGGTGGAGGCGTTGCCCGGGTAGGACGTCGAGCCGTCGCGCAGGGCGTAGGCGACCGAGGTCATCTGCGACTCACGGAAGGCGTAGTAGGCGTCGTTCCCGGTCAGGTTGAACAGGGTGTTGACGCAGTCGGTCGTGGACGCCTTGATCTGCTGGACCAGCGCGCCGCCGCTCCGGCTGGTGAAGTCGGAGACGTTGCACGCGGCGGCACGCGCACGGGAGTTGCCGGTCTTGCCGGCGACCGCCTTGTCCGTCGACTTCGAGGGACGGACCGGCGCCTTCGCGGTCTTGCCGTACACCTCCTTGAGCGCGTCCTTACTCGCGGCCACGGGCGGAAGCTCGGACGCCTTCGTGCGTCCCTGCGCGACGTGCTCCGTCTCGGCGGTGGGGGACTGCGCGACGGGCGGGGGTCCCGCGTGCTCCGGGTCGTCCGCCGCGACGTGCACGACGGACCCGGTGTTCCCGGCTGCGCCGGCCGGCTGCGACAGCAGGCCCACGCTCATGGCGACGGTCAGGGCCAGCGGCAGCGCCGCCCCCAGACCTCGCCGTACCAGTGACTTTCTCACAGCGCCTCCCATGAGGGATCCGGCCGTGCGGAGCACGGCCGACTGAAGGGGGAGAGGACGTGGGAAACGGAGTACCGCACTGCCACCTGACGGAAGACGAACGACCTCCCGACTTGGCATGGCCACGCCCTGCAACACGGAACATGGCACAGGTGACATTGCACAGGGAATGGCATCGAGGAGTGAGACCGTGGGCGGGACCCGCGCAAGCGGGTCCGCAGGACCACCGGAGACGAGGCGGAACGGCTGCTGAGAGGGGGTGCCGACCCCTGGCGGCCCTCTCGCCGAACGGGGCATAGCAGTTCCACCGTGTCAGTCATAAGACTTCGTTCCGGAAGTGCCGTCGGGCTCCGAAGGAAGCGACGCCTGCGCATACTTGGCCGACGCACTCTCCACCCAGGGGTACGAAAATTCCTGTTCGTCTCGATCTTGCGAGGACGAGCCTCATGAGACCTATTCGTGCGCACATCCGTGCGTCCGTCATCACACCCACGGTGATCGCCACGGCACTGGCAGCCGGTCTGCTGCTTTACCCGACGGACGACCAGGAGGGCACCACCATCAAGGTCGGGACGACGGAACCGCCGACGTCACTCGACCCGGCCGGCGGCTACGACTCCGGCTCGACCACTCTGTACAGCAATGTCTTCCAGACACTGCTGACCCTGGAGCCCGGAGTGGCGGAGCCCGTTCCCGACGCAGCCGAAAGCTGCTCCTTCACCGATTCCGGCCTACGCACCTATCGATGCCGGCTGCGGGATGACATCACCTTCTCCAGCGGACGCAGAATGACAGCCAAGGACGTCCGGTTCTCGTTCGAACGGGTCAAGAAGATAGATTCCGACGTGGGGCCGTCGTCCCTCCTGAACACCATCGAGTCGATGGACGCCCGCGACCGGACCGTCACTTTCCGACTGACCGCACCGGACGCCACGTTCCCCTTCAAGCTGACGACCGGGGCGGGCTCGATCGTCGACTCGACCACGTACCCGGCGGACTCCCTGCGCTCGGACGGCCGGATCGACGGGACCGGACCGTACGGCGTCGTCTCCTACGCGAAGGGCGAGAAGATCTCCCTCTCGCCCAACCCTCGGTACAAGGGCGCCGCCGAGAACACCGGC
This sequence comes from Streptomyces violaceoruber, assembly GCF_033406955.1. NCBI lineage: Bacteria > Bacillati > Actinomycetota > Actinomycetes > Kitasatosporales > Streptomycetaceae > Streptomyces > Streptomyces violaceoruber. The sequence continues at coordinate 2,052,003 of NZ_CP137734.1, forward strand.
CGGCCGATCGAACTCCACTTCTACGACACCCCCGACTCACTCGCCCGGGCCTGGATATCCCACCGCATCGATGTCGCCCTCAGACAGCTTCCCCCCGAAATGCTCGCCGATCTGAACCCGAGCGATCCGGGGCTTCGCGTGACGGAGGCGCAGAGCGCGGAGACTCGAAACCTGTACCTCAACAACCGCCGCGGCAAGCCGTTTCACGACAGACGCGCACGGCAGGCGGCGGCCTGGCTGATAGACAGGGACCGGATTTCCTACGACGTCTACGACGGAACCGTGGACCCGCTCTACTCCCTCATCCCGACGAGCATCACGGGCCACACCACCTCCTTCTTCGACAACTACCCTCACAAGGACGCCGAAAAGGCACGCCGCCTCCTCGTCGAGGCCGGTGAGGAAATCCCGCTGTCTTTCACCTACGGTTACGCGGCGGGACGCGGATCAGCCCACGAGGAGGCTGCGGAGGTGAAAAAGCAACTAGAGGCCGACGGGCTGTTCAAGGTGACCCTCAGAGGATATGAATGGGACGAATTCCAGAAGAGCTGGGCCGAGGGAGAGCTCGACGCCTACGCCGTCGGCTGGGTCGCCGACTACCCCGATCCCGACACCTTCGGCGGTCCTCTCGTCGGCACGGACGGCACCATGGCGACGGGGTACGGCAGCAAGGCCGCCGACCGGCTGATCACGAGCAGTCAGCGCTTCGCCGACCGGAGCGACGCCGAAGCCGACCTCGAAGCCCTTCAGCGGATCGTCGCCCGCGACGTGCCCGTCGTCCCGCTGTGGCAGGCCAAGGACTTCGTGGTGTCCGGGGAGGACGTGGGCGGCGGCCAGTACGCGGTGGACGGCACCGGGCTTCTGCGCCTGTGGCGACTGACCTGGATCTGACGGCTCGGACCTGACCCGACCGGACGGGGACGTGCGGCTGTTCGCCGGGGTGCCGGGACCGCTCCGGCCGCGGCGCCGAGGATTCCGACCGGTCTGCCACCGTATGCGCTCCGCGAACACCACCACAGGCCCTCTCAGTGCCCGGCGATGAGTTTGACAGCGACCACGCCAAGACCGATCACGGCGTTGAGTACGCCGGCGATCAGGGCTCCCAGACGCCCGGCGCCGACACGCAGCCCGCCCACGAAGCCCCACCGGGCCGGCGCCGCCACCTCACTGACCACCGAGACCCACAACGCCGTGTCCAGGGCGAGAACCCCCAGGGCGGACAGGGCGATCAGCAGCGCCGGTCCCAGTGCGCTGCTGAGGAGAGGGCTGCTGGTGAGCAGCGCGTGACGGGCCTCGGGTCCGTCGGGCCGGCGCCCGTGCGGCGGGACGGTACTGGCGCTGGCGCCGTTGAACCGCAGGAAGACGCGCATGGCGAACCAGGCGGTGCGCTTGTTGCCGTCGATCAGCGCGTGATTGCGGGCGACGGAGTGCAGTAGTGCCGCGGCTTCTCGTGCAGGGTGGGATACAGCTCGGCTCCGAAGACGTTCGTCCGGGGCCGTTCGATCGCCGACACAAGGAGGCCCATGTCACGCACGCTGTGCTCGGCACCGTTGACCGTGCGCACGATGGCCAGGATCTCGTCGATCTGGAGGTAGCGCACGCCGCTCACTTCAGGTAGTCCAGAATCTCCGCATCGCTGTCCATCAGACCGGCCAGAACGTCATCGACCTTCAGCTCGGCCCGGTCCCGGGCATCACGAATGGCCCCGATGGCAAGTTCCTGCTTGCTGCAACCCTCCCCACGAGCCCGCTCCGTAAGCTTCGTGTCCAGGTCGTCGGGAAGCCGGAGTGTCATCGCCATAAGGTCATGATGCCTGCCTGGTATCACGCGCCACCGTCGAGTCTCGTGCCCTAAAAGCGCTGGTGACCCCCAGAGGCCGGGTGACCAATGAGCGCACCACGAACGTCAACGCACTGAACGCGCTGGTTCGGGTCGTGGACGTCGTAATCGATGGGCGTCGGGCACTGACCGGTCGGCCGCCCGGTGGCAAGATCGGATGAGACGAGGCATGAGCCACCAGCGGTCTGCGTCACGCTCCGGTGCGGCTCAAGATCCGGCTCGTTCTGCCGGGGCTTCGCTGTCGACGGGCCTGCGAGCCGCCTGGACGGGGTGCGTCACGGGTGATGTGGCAAGTCGTCATCCGCGAGCAGTCGACGCGTCGCTCCGGCCGCGAAGTCGGACACGGTTGTCAGATCGTCGCCTTGGTCGATTCTGCGGATGCACGCATCGACGACTGCTTGGACCACCGCCACGGTCAGCTCGGGCTGTGGCTGCCCCAGTTCGCGCACGACCCGGGCGAGCGCCTCGTGTAGCGAGATGTGCAGATTCCTCACCCGCTCCCGCGCCGACGGGGAGAGCGAGTCGCGCGAGAGCGCGGCCCGCCAGCCGTGGGTGCCGCGAGCTGCCTGTTCGAGGTTGGCCCTGACGTAGGCGGCAGCCTGGGCGGCGGGTGTGGTCTCGGCCGCGATGGCCTGCTCCACTGCGTCGATCCAGGCGGGGAATTCGCGGGTGACGACGAGTTCGAGCAGGTCGTCGATGGAGTTGAAGTAGCGGTAGATGCTGTTGCGGGCGATCCCGGCTCGCGCGGCAACCGCTCCGGCTGTGAGGGCTTCGGCACCGCCCTCTTCCAGGAGCTCCTCGGCCGCGTCAATCAGCTGCGCGAGCCGCTGCGCCCGGTGCTCCCGGACGCTGCCGGCTTCAATCTTGGGCATTTTCTCCGCTTCACCTCGGACGCTGTGCCGTCTCCCGCCAACCTACCCCCACGCCCGAGAGGCCGAGGGGGCGTGTTAGCTTGACGCAACTTAGAGACACCCTGTCGCTAAGTTCTGTCCGTACTTCCTGCCGAAGGCTGCCCGATGCAACCGATGAACTCCCCCGCTCTGCTGCGATGTCTCCTGGGATCGAAGAAGCGCGCCGCCGTGGTGGTGGCCTTCTGGGTCCTGATCGCGGGCCTCCTCGCCGGGGTCGCCCCGGCCCTGGAATCCGTCGAGGACAACGCCTCCGCCAACCTGCCGCCCGCCGCCTCGGACTCCATGAAGGCCCGTGATCTCGTCCGCGCCCAGCTTCCGGGCCAGGACGCGACGCCGGCGATCATCGTGGTCCGCGGCAAGGGCACCGACGCCGCGAAGAGCGCCACGCAATCGGTCGCCGCCATCACCTCGGCCCTTTCCGGAACCAGCCGACCCGACCATGTCGTGAGCGTGGTCTCCACGGTGACCGCTCCCGACGCTGCGGCCGAGTTGGTCTCGCAGGACCGCGGTGCTCAGCTGGTCATCGTGCCCATGGAGGGCAGCCCCTCGGACGAGTCCTTCCAGAATGCGGTCGACGAGGTGCGTGCCCTCGCGTCCGACCGGGCCGGGCCCGCCGACGTCGCGGTGACCGGCCCCGCCGGGATCGCCACCGACACCGTGAAGGTCTTCAGCGGCGGTGACAAAGTCCTGCTGCTGGCCACCGTCGTGCTCGTCCTGATCATCCTGCTGGCGATCTACCGCTCGCCCCTGATGGCGCTCGTGCCGCTTCTTGCCGTGGGCGTGGCTATGCGCGTGGCGGAGACTCTCGGCGCGATTCTCGCGGACGCCGGAGTCATCACGGTCAGCTCCCAGACCGCCTCGATCATGACCGTGCTGCTGTTCGGGGTGGGCACGGACTACGCGCTGATCATCACCGCCCGCTACCGCGAGACCCTGCTCGACGAGCCAGACCGCGCCCGCGCGATGCAGGCCGCCGTGCGCCGCACCGCCGAGTCCGTCCTCGCCAGCGCCTCGACCATCGTGCTCGCCATGTTTGCCCTGCTCGTGGCCGTCTCCCCGGCACTTCACGGCTTCGGACCGTACCTCGCTCTGGGCGTGGCCGTCATGGCGCTGGTGGCGTTCACCTTCATCCCCGCCCTGGTCCTCCTGCTGGGCAGGAGCGTCTTCTGGCCCGGGGGCGTGGACAAGGCCGCCGAACGCAGTCGCGGCGCAGGCATCTGGCACCGCATCGCCGCCCTGGTCGCACGGGCCCCCGTCAAGGTGGCCTCGGCCGTGATCGCACTCCTGGTGGTACTGAGCGCGGGACTGCTCGGCTACCAGGAGAGCTTCAACACCCTCAGCGGCTTCCGCGCCGCCACCGAGTCGGAGCACGGACAGCACCTCATTCGGGAGGAATTCGGGCCCGGCGAGATCGCCCCCAGTACCGTCGTCGTCCATTCCCAGGACAACCTGCGCTCCAGCCCCGCACCCGCCGACATCGCCACCGCGCTCACCGACGCCGATCACGTCAGCCGTGTCGCAGACCCCCGCATGGGCAAGGACGGCAAGACCGTCTTCTACGACGTCATCCTCGACCTCGACCCCTACAGCTCCAAGGCACTCGACGCGATCGGTCCCCTCAAGCAGGCCACACAATCCGCAGCCCAGGCCGCCGGCGTCCAGGACGCCACGGTGCTCATCGGCGGCGAGACCGCGCAGAACGCCGACATCCGCTCCGCCCTCGACCGCGACACGACCCTCATCGTGCTGCTGGTCCTAGCCATCGTCACCGTGGTCCTCGTCCTGCTGCTCCGCTCGCTCCTTGCCCCGCTCTACCTGGTCGCGACCCTGCTCCTGTCGTTCCTGGCCACCCTGGGCGCCACCACCTTCTTCACCGTGACCGTCCTCGGTGACGACGGCATCGGCAACCGCGTCACCGCGTACATCTTCGTCTTCCTCGTCGCGCTCGGCGTCGACTACAACATCTTCATCATGAGCCGGTTCAAGCAGGAACTGCGCACCCAGCCCCCAGCGAAGGCGATCACCGCCGCACTGACACGCACCGGCGGCGTCATCTCCTCCGCGGGCCTCATCCTCGCGGCGACCTTCGCCGTCCTGATGACCCAGCCGATCCGCGAACTGTTCCAGTTCGGCTTCGCCATGGCCTGCGGCATCCTGCTGGACACCTTCCTCATCCGCCCGCTTCTGGTCCCCGCCATCGTCCGCCTGCTCGGCAACCGCGCCCTGTGGCCCGCACGCCCAGGCACCCCGCAGACACCCTCCACGCCCACCTCCGAACCGCCTTCCGCCGACGCGCCGGCCGCACGGGCTGCCGAAACCGGCACCAGCCGTCTGCTGCGCGCGTTCACCTGGATCGCGATCATCGAAGCGTGCACGTGGGCAGGTCTGCTGGCCGGGATGTACCTCAAGTACATCCCCGAAACCACCGAACTCGGCGTACGGATCTTCGGCACCCTCCACGGCGCCGCCTTCATCGTCTACGTGTCCCTGACCGTCCTGGTCGCGATCCGGCTGAAGTGGCGGCTGGGCCGGACAACGATCTTCGCCCTGCTGGCCGCCGTACCCCCGTTCATGACTATCGCGTTCGAAATCTGGGCCCGCCGCACAGGCAGGCTCCCTCAGCCGACCGCGGACCCGAGCCCAACTCCAGCCCTGTAACCGCACCCCGCAACGGAACTCGATCGGACACGCGGTGCACATCATCGCCATCGCCGTGCGGGCCCCGGCCGGGCGGGACAGCCACCGACATCACACCAACAACCGAGAGAAGACAGAAATGAGCACCGCCGTCACCGAGTTCACCGTCGCCGCGCCCGCCCAGGGCGCGTTCGAGAACAACTGCACCGCCAGCATGCGCGCCACCCTTTCCAACGTGCCGGGGCTGCGCAACGCACGGCTGCTGCGTCCCCGCAAGGGCGCACACGGCTACCTGGCCGTCCTCAACTTCGAGGACGACGCCGCATTCACCGCCTACACCTCGTCGGAGGCATTCCGCGCCGCGCACGCCGACCCCACCCACTCGCTCTCCGACGACAACCGCGTCACGGTCTTCGAAGCGGTCACGCAGGGCTGACATTTCTGGTCCCACGGGTGCCGGAATAACTCGCTCGGCCGAGCCGCGCCTGATGACGCAGACGGTGCCTCCTGACCGCACCGCATCCGCGGTGACCGCCGAGTCGGCCAAGGGCGGCCCCTCGGAGTTACAGGCAGTGGCTCCGAGGGACCGCCCTCGCCTGTACAGGTAGGCAGACCAGGTGCAGGGGCCGGGCATTCTGGCCGCGGCGGAGGCCAGGTCCGGGGGGCGTGTCCGGCTCGAACTGGCCGTGGGCGTTCACATGGGTTCAGAGGAGCGGGCACCAAGCCCAGCCAGCACCACAACTCCGGACGCCGCTGAAGTCGTGGAGAACGGAAACACCGCCCACCACATACTGTTCAGCGGCGGATGAGCCCGAGGTCGTCGATGGCGGTGACAGTGGCCACAGCGGCGGTGCGCGAGTCGGTTCCGATGTTGGCATAGATGCAGGCCAGGTGATATCGACGGTGCCTTCGGTCAAGTGGAGGCGTGCGCCGATGGCCTGGTCGGACAGTCCGTCGGCGACCGGTGAGAGGACTTCGGTCTCACGTCGGGTCAGGTTGGTGGCGGGAGCGCGGAGCCGGTTCATCAGCCGGTCGGCGACGGTGGGCGCAAGGTCCCGGGGAGCGGAACCCCCTTTCACTGAAAGGTGCCGCCTTTCACCCATCGACGGAAGCGGGTGTGCAATGTGGCCCAGGAGCCGTACCGCTCGGGCACGTCCTGCCAAGCCGTTCCGGTCCGAAACTCCACACGATCCCGTCGAGTACCGGCCGATCGTGCAAGCGTTGCTGCCCCGGTCTGCCGAGCGGGGGCAGCAACGCTTGCACGAAGGGTCACCCGGCACCGGACAGTATCGGCTCCTCTCGGACTGGTGGCGAGCTGCGGTCGGAGCCGAGCTTCCAGACCGTGCCGGTGCGGCGCCCGCACAGACTCCTGAACGCAACCTGTTCCGTCGACGGTGTGATCGGCGCCTTCGCCATCACCAATGACAGCGCCCTGATGATCCTCGACCTGGGCGTCGACGCCCTGCACCCTGCGGTCCCTGACCGTCTACCTGATCCGTCAGGGCACCCTCGACGATTACCTGGAGCAGAGAGAACCTGCTTCATCGGGCGCGAGAGGCAGGGCCCTGCCTCCCCAGTCGGTGACGACCCTTCAGAAGTAGCGTCACCCGAGCGTCAAGACCTTCGGTTTCCCTTCGCGCCAGGAGAAGGGCCGACCACGCCGACATCGCGGCACCGCTCGTGCAACGCCAGGTCAGGCGGCTTTCACGAGCGGTCCGCAAGCTCTACGTCGTGCGCTTTGGAGAACAGGTCGAGCGCAACAGGCCGCTCCTGATCCAACCAAGAAAAATGCAGGTCACAGCCCCTTTGCGGCGGGCTCCAAAATCGCCACGCACTCAACGTGCGCAGTCATCGGAAAGATGTCGGCTTGGACACAGGCAGGAAAGCCGCAGGTCAGAGATGCATGTGGGTCCCGAATGAGGGCCGCCGGGCGCCCGGAGCGTCAAATGAGCGTCACGGCCCTACATCGATTCGGCGCCGACAATCTGGCGCGTCATGCCTACCTACGCAGCGCCTCCCCCGGTACGGAGCCTCACGTCGGTGGCGTCACGTCGGTGCGCCCAGTGCGTACGAGAGGCTCGCCGTTGAAGGGGCAGTGTGATCGAAATTCGCTGACGAGGCCGCTCCGGGCCTGGGAGGCTTGTCCCGCCTGCTGCACGCCGCCCGGGGACGGAGCCACCTACTTTGATCATCCTGGACACGAACATGCTGTGGGGTGTCTCTCCTGACAACGCGAGTGTCGACCTGCTCAAGACCATCCGGGCGACGGGGGTGCAAGGCGTCGCCGTCCCGTGGACGGTCATGGAGGAGCTGGCCGCGCAACGGGCGCTGAAGTACCAGGAGAAGTACGACGCCGCGTTCCACGCGCACAAGGCGTTGCGCTTGATCACGCCCTGGGAGACCAACGCCGTCATGCAGCCTCTCGAAACCGAGAAGGTGCGGCGGTACTGGCGGGATGCTTTCGCCGCCATCCTGGAGGTGCTGCCTCCGAGCGCGTCGGTACTGCAAGAGGCTGCCTACCGGGAGGCAAATGTCATCCCGCCATGCAAGCAGCTGGAGATGAAGGGGGTGAACAAGCCGGTGAAGACCGGCTCGCGTGATGCCGCGATATGGCTGACCGCCGTCGAGTACGCGCGCGAGCACCCAGACGAGACGGTGTACTTCGTCAGCAAGAACACGAACGACTTCGGTGACGGCTCCTCGTACAAGGGACGGGCGAGACTGTGGCGGGACATCCAGGAGTTGGGGGATCGTTTCAAGCACTATGCATCCCTCGACCCCGTCGTCGCCGAGTTCACTCAGCCCACCGAGGTGGACGATGCCTTGGTGCAGGAGCAGGTGGGTACTCCCGAGGTGGCATCGATCATCGCCCGGGAGGCGGGTGCCAAGTGGGGTGTCGACGTGGAGAGCATGCACGCGTTCGACGCACCCACCTTCCTGGGAACACTCTGGCCCGACTCGGACGACAGCGAACGCCCCCTTATGGGCGGTGCCGGCCCCTGGATTACGACGCCCTACGCCCAGGTGGACCTCGTCAGCGATGTAAGCGCCTACCGCATCGGCGACCACGTATGGTGCACAGCAACGGTGCGCTGGCTGCTCACCGGCCTGGCTCTACTTGGCAGGCAATCGGGGCTCGGACGAGTAGGATGCGCCTGGGAGACGCGCCTGCTGTTGAGCCCAACCAGGGCTGAGTCACAGCTCACTATCCTGCGCAGCAGCTCTCCAAGGCCCCTCACCGCAGATGACTTCCAACGGCTTTCGGTCCCTGCGGCATCCGCCTCTCTCCCCGGCTACTCGGCGGAGGTGTGGCAACAGCTCGCGAAGTGGCAGGAAGCCGAGAAGCCGACTCTCTTGCGGAGCGCTCTAATGGCTATGGCCTTGTGGGCCGGTAGCCGGCGTAAGGACGGGTAGGGCAGCCTCCGGCTGCTCGTCATCGGCCGCTGCACCTGCGGGCGGCCCGGGGGCCACGTCTAAGCGGATGACCTGAAGTTCTGCGTGGAATCGGCGGCGGCGGCGTCGGCCGGGCGCGACGGCCCCGATGGCACGAAAACCTCGCCGGGTGTTGCATCGACGTTGACCAAAACGTGGCAAACCCGGCGAGGTCAAGGTCGGTATGCGTCCGGCATCCGTGTTCGCCAACCCTTCCGGTCCGGCGTACCAGCACCTGTACCACCTGCTGCATCACCGCTGGCGGGAGGCCGCCCGCGTCGTGATGGTGCTGCTGTCCGGGGCCGGCCTGACCGCGGACGAGATCGGCGAGCTGCTCGGCTGCCACCCGGCCACGGTGCGCCGCTGGATCCACCGCTACAACACCGACGGCGCCCCGGGCCTGGCCGACCACCCCCGGCCGGGACGACCCCGGCTCGGCGGGCCGAGACTGGGCGAGCGCATCAGACGGCTGCTGACCCACCCCGGCCCGTGGACGATCCGCCGGATTCACCACCGCCTGGGCCGGCCGAAGATCAGCTCGCGCACCGTCCACCGGCGCACTCGCGAGCAGGCCGCCTGGCGCCGGCCCCGCCTGACGGCCAGGGGCGACCCCGACCGGCGGCGCGTCCTGGCCGCCGTGCGCCGCCAACTGCGGGCCCTGCCGCCCGGGTCGGTGGCCCTGGCCGAGGACGAGACCCACCTGCACCTGCTGCCGCACATCCGGGCGAGCTGGATCCCGCGCGGGACGCGGCAGCAGGTGGCCTCCCCGGGAAAGAACCGGCAGACCACCGTCTTCGGCGCCCTGGAAGTGGCCACCGGCGCCTGGCTCTACACCCTCTCCCGCCGCAATACCGCCGCGTTCATCGCCTTCCTCCAGCTGCTGCTGACCGCCTACCCCGACGCCCCGGCCGTCGCGGTGCTCTGCGACAACGACAGCATCCACCACGCGAAGGCGGTGACCACCTACCTGGCCGACCACCCCCGCCTGCGCCTGCTGTTCGGCGCCCGCTACAGCCCGCACGACAACCCGGTCGAGCGTATCTGGGCCGCACTGAAGGCCCGCCTCGCCAACACCGCCGTCACCTGGCCGGGCCGCCAGCGTCAGGTCCACGCCTTCTTCCGGCAGCGCTCACCCACCCAGATGCTGACCACCGCCGCACCCTGGGCCTCGCCCTGGCTACCGAAGCGTTACGCGCAGAACTTCAGGCAAGCCGCTTAGGTGCAGTGGGTGCGGGCTCCGGTCAGGAGATGGGCACGACCCAGCAGCGCGGGTGGACCGCACAGCACTTCACCGAAAGCCGAGCGTCGGTCCTCCAGGCGGACGGTGGGCCAGGGCCGGGCGCATCGGTATGCCCACTGCGGAGTGGACCCACCGCGGGTCAGTCGGCGGGTGACTCTGCCCCCGGCATGTCGTGCTCGATTCCGGCATGCAGGGTGCGGCCGCCCGACGGGATCACCTCGACGAGGCGTTCCTCCTCCTCGCGGGATAGATCCGTGAAGAGTCGGATGGACGTGTTCACGAGCTCCAGTAGTGGGACACTGCCGCGGGGCGGTTTTACCGAGGCGGTCCGGGTGGAGAAGTTGTACCTCACCGGTACGCCACTTGGCGGTAGGGCTTCGAGATTCTTGACCAGGGTTCCCGGTCCGAGGGATTCGCTGAGGTGGCGGAGCCGGTCCCCATGCAAAGCGCCCACCTCTCCTTCGTACGCCACCTTCCCGCCACCGTTGACCAGCGTGATGGCCTTGAGGCTCAGCTCTAGGAGCGGCAGACGATTGCCGACCTCGTCGAGGGCCGGCAGTTCGTACGCCGCCCGTGCCGCCGACGATGTCAGGTGGTCGACCTTCTGGGCGAGCGTGAGAACGAAGCCGGGCGCGTCGAAGCTGAGGGCTCCCTCGCCCTTAGTCCAGTGCAGGGGGGCTGCGCCACGGCGAGCGGCGACGGAGGAGGGGGCTACGCCGCAAACCCGGGCGTTCCATGTGCTCAGCGCGGCGCGCATGAGGTGCTGGAGATTGTCGGTGGCGGTGATCCTGCCGTGCCGCAGCAGATCGGTCAGAGTGATCTCACGGGCGATACGGCTCCAGAAGTTCCCATCAGGGATCTCCTGGCCTTCGAGGAGGTAATCGAGCGACGACTCGTCCAGTTGCTGCGGATACCTGGGAGCGCGTTCGAGCTCGGCTACCGGTGCACCACTAGCGCGCCACAAGGTACCCAAGAAGGCCGTCAGGCGGCGCGCGATCGGTGGGGACAGCGTGTCCGAGGCAAAGGCAAGCGCGTCCTCAGTCCCCCCACGCTCACCGCGGCGGGCTGCCTGCGCGCCGGTCGTCATGGCACGGGCCAGCCGGGACACGGAGCGCTCGTCAAGGAGACCCTGGCCACCTTCAATGACGGTGTTCGCGATCAGACGCCTCAACGCGGCGTCGGCCGACTCGCCAGAGGTCAGCTCCGCGAAAGCCGCCAGGTCCAACACCAGGGTGTGGTGGTCGATCGCGAGCGAATCCAGGGCGCGGGCGTCGAAGGACGGGCGGAGGGCGCCGAGCGCCAGAACAATGGGCCGGTCCTGGCGAGCAAGGCGCCTGATGTCGAATACGAGCTCGTCCGCGTCCGTCGTGCTGCGCAGGTAGACGTATCGGTCGCTGAGGTCGTCGTCGTGTGGCCATCGCATGACCAGGTCCGGCATGTGGGTGTGGTTGTAGTATCCGGTGCGCCTGGTCCGGATCTGCGGATTGATCTGCCGGAGGTGCTGTTCGAGGAGTCGTTTGATCTCGGCGAACGAGCGGTACGGGTCGTCCGCCTCGAGTGCCTCAGCGATCGACGATGCGACGGCGTTCACCACTCCCCCTTTAGGGTCAGCTCGTGCGCCAGGATGGCCCGCCACTCGGTGAGGGGTAGCAGGCCCTCTTGCTTTTCTGACAGGACGATGCGCCACACGCGCTCGGACACGCTCTGCACCGCGATCGCGTCGATCTTCTTCCTGGCCTCGTCCTCGGAGACGTCACCGAAGATGCGTTGCCGGTGCCGGACGACAGCGGACTCGATCCTTTGCGGATCGTGCAGTTGCGACCAATTGTTCACGTTGAACGGGGCCCAGGTGATCCACATGTAGTGATCGCCGAAGAGGTACTTCTCCTGGTGCGCGACGTAGCACTTGGCGAGGAACTCGACGAAGTGAGTGCCCTGGTCCGCCGGCCCCTGATAGTGCTTGACCTCCGCGCAGAACTGGTCGCCATGGTACGGGGCGCCCCGCATCGACCCGCCCAGGTCGAAGGAGAAGGTCTGTCCGCCCTCCGGCCAGGCGAGTGTCAGTTTCCTCGCCCAGGCGTCCGAGTCCGTGTTCGCGAAGGCCCCGCAGATCCGCATCGTGCCCTCGAGGTAGAGCTTGGCTCTCTTCGCTCCCGAGATTCCCTTTAAGTGGGCGTCCTCTCCTACCACGGTGAGAGTCTAAGCGCCGCGGAGGGGCGGCGGCTGATGGCCGTACTAGCGAGCGGTCCCTGATTCAGAGCAGGGGAGTGCTGTGCAGACAACCTGGCGGTGCCGCGAAGGAGCGGAGCGGACCACAGGATCCACGCAGGCAGGGCGACAGCCTCTGCTCAGGCGGCTCCTCCTCCCTGAGTCGTCAGGCGACAATCACACAGACGAGAAGGAGGGAGAGCCCGTACAGGGCTATAGCGAGGTGCAGCCCTACCCACAGGCGGTGAAGCCGAATGCGGTGCAGCCGGGGAAACTTGCGGTAGTGCGCCGCGCGTGCTCGGGCGAGCCCTTCATCGGACCCCAGCACGCCCCGGTCCGCCAGGTCTCGGGTCAACGCCCGTGCCTGGGTGAGGTGGTAGGAGGCCCGCTCGTAGTACTTGGCCACCGCCACAGCCCCGTAGACTCCAGTCGTCGCGACGAAGAGGCACAAAGGCATGACGTTCAGCGTGAACTTCTGCTGGACGATCAGACCGCTCAGGGCTGCCGTGACGATGAGCAGGAGGTTCGTCAATGTGGAGCGCTGGGTCTCACACTGCCGCAGTTGCTCCCGGTGCTCCTTCCAATAGGCGCGTATCGCCTCTTCCGACGTCTCGGCCATCAAACCCCCAGTTGAATGCCGGCACCAGCCACCCGGTTCGCCTCACAGCAGAACCCTCAGCAGTGGAGACACCGTAGCGTGAGGATCTTCATCAGCAGTGCCCGCAAGGGCCTGGAGGAGGAGCGTGACGCCCTTGACGGGCTGGTCCGCGCTCTCGGTCACACCCCGGTCCGGTTCGAGGACTTCTCAGCTCAGACCACGCCGAGCCGGGAAACCTGCCTGAAAGCTCTGTCGACCGCCGACGCGTGCCTCTTTCTCCTAGGCCCGAACTACGGCCACGTGTTCCCCGAGACAGGGCAGTCAGCAACCCATGACGAGTGGGTAGCAGCCCAGCAAGCAGGTATGCCCCGCCTCGTCTATCGCAAGCTGGACGTGACCTTCGAGCCCAGTCAGCACGAGTTCGTACGCGTAGTGGAGGCGTACGCCACCGGCGTATTCCGCGACAGCTTCCGCACGGCCGCGGACCTGCTCCCTAAGGTCGCCGGGAAGATCCGGGAGCTGGAGTCGGGCCCGTCCCCCCTGGCCTTCGCCAAGCTGGCCCAGCCACCCGCCCTGCACTGGACCCTCGAGGAGGGTACAGGCGGCCTGCAGACCGCCGGCGTGACCACCCTTCTGGAACTGCACGTCCTACCACTGGACTCTGCTGGCTACTCGGCTAGGGAACTGGAGGCGCTCGGCCACTCGCTGCCGGGCCGTGTGCGCCTCACCGGTATGGTCGAGGACGATGTCCCCCTCAGCTCTTCCCGATCGCAGGACCATATGGCCGTCTCCGTCCCGGCCAGCCGCCCCCGTTCGTGGGACACGCCCCGTCCGGGCCAGCTCGTAGAGGTCCGCCTGTACAAGACGGGCCAGCTCTCCACCCGGGCCCTGCTCCCCCAGGACAGTATGGGGCCGATCCTCGATCCCAATGCCCTGCCCAAGCAAATCGCCGAACTGCTCAAGTTCACCGGCTCGTTGAACATCATCAGGCAGGACCGCATCGTGGTGGCTGCTGGCGTGTCGGAGCCCGCTATGACCAGCATCGATACCTTCGACCCACGTCAGTCACGGCGCACAGCCAGTCTGGCTGGCTTCGGCAGGTCATTCGCCCTGCGTACCGAGCCCGACGAGTCCGTCACCCTGGCGGCCCTGCAGGACGGAGCCGAGGAAGTCGCCGAACATCTCGCGCGGGCACTGATCGCGCACCACCCCTCCGCTGCCTGAGGCCGCTTCGACAGCAAGCGGGCACGGCCGCCGCCTGCTCTCGTTTGACGCTTGACAAGGTCCGAACCGGCTTGGCGATCGACGCCCTCTTCTGCCAGCGACTGAAGCGGACGGTCGACCTACTGAGCACACCACCCTGACCGGACCGTCCAGACGAGTTCCACCGCGTGAATCATGTACCGGACGGAAGGGTACAGGTCGAACGCCAGTGTCACTTCGTGTCTCCGGGGCCGCACGGGCCAATCGCGCCCCAGCCTCGACACCGGTGCCCGAGTCGAAGGCGCGGACCGGCCTCCGTACCCGTCGCGCCTCTGTTGGCAGGGCATGATCAGGCGCGATAGCCTGCCGGGCTGCCTTGTTGCGGAAGGCGGCAGAAGGGAGGGGAGCCCCATGCCGAATCACAGGTCCGACATCGCCGAGGTTCGTGCCGCGATGCGTGCCGTCGGCTACACGATTCTGCAGGTCGAACCGCGGCTTGAAAACTTGTCGAACCTTCGGCCGGATGTACTGGCGTGGGCGTCGAATGCCGACGGGGAACTCGTGCCGTGGGCGGTTGTCGAGTACAAGAACAAGAAGCTCCGGCAGCCCGAGCTCGTCCTTCCCTCCCTGGCGGGCAGCCGGGACCTGCTGGGTACGCTCGAGCACTACGCGGTGATCAATGGGCAGTGGTTCAAGGCCGACCGTGGTGTCCGTTCCTTGCAGCCGGTCGACGGCCCGACTCCGCCCGAGCACGGCTCGCAAGGCTTGGTCACCGACCGGTCGCTGGCTACCTCCCTCCTGGTGCAACGTCTGTGGTTCGAGGCGGACCGTCTCCGCAACTCCGGGGTCTCAGCCGACCGGTACTTTCCTTCCGGGGACGTCCTGACGTCTTCCCGAAATGGGAGGCCGGGTATCGAACTGCCCGACGGTGGGTTCGTGCCGGTTCGGGCAGACGTACTCTGGCGCGCGAAGCGGGACGCGTTGACCGAGTTCGCCTCTCGTGGCAGACACCGAGAGTTCAGCTCACCCCGAGTGGTTGCCTCCGCCGTTTCGGCGCTGGTTGAGAAGCATCTAGCTGGCACCGTCTTGGATCCGTTCTGCGGAACCGGATCGTTCCTCTGGACGGCCTTGGACCGTGCTGCGGAGCAAGGCGTCGCGGCGAAGTTCATCGGCTACGAGTTCGACGCACAGCTCGCCGAACTCGCGGCAGGGATCGGTCGGGACGCGCCGAGGCACGTGGTGATCGAGAAGGGCGACTCCTTCCAGAGGGACCTCGCGGATGCCGACGTCGTAGTCACGGCGCCGCCTGTCGGTCTCTCCCTGGCCGACCGCCACCTTCTCCTGGACGGATCGACCACGTCCGACGGCAATGTCGCAGCGCTGGACAAGTGTGTGCGGGCGCTGAAGCCCGGAGGACGCGCTGTCCTGCATATCGCTCACTCGTTCACCTTCGCGGACCGGTACGCGGCATACAGGATGTTCCTGGCCGAGAACTTCCACGTAGCCGCTCTTATCGGGCTTCCGGCAGGAGCGATCACGGGCACCGGTGTCCGTTCCGTTCTCGTCGTCATCGACCGCACTGAGCCCGCGGAGACGCTGGTCGCCCATCTCGGTGAGGACTGGGAGACGCAACTCGGCCCGGAAGGTCCCGGGCTGAATGCCGTCCTGGAGTTCGTCGACGCAGAAGACGACCGGCCACGTACCGCAGGACGGTCATGAGCAGCTTCTTGACAGTTGATCTGCGGGGCGAGGCCGACTGGGATCCAGGACGCCTGGTTGGTTCCACCTTCGCTTGGCCGACAGCGGCGTCGGTGGTCCCATTGCGTGAACTCGTTACCAGTGTCCGGGCGGGGAGTGTCGCGACCGCTGGTTCCCCAGTCATCACGCCCGCCGGCCTGGTGGCGCGGACCGGGGCGATTCGGCGGCGGAGCACCAAGTACCAAGGCAAGGCATTCACCGTCGGAACGCGCGGCCTTCGGCGTGGTGATGTCCTGGTGCCGCCCTCGCCGTCCGGGCCGGCCATTCTTGTCGACGACCGGCTGAACGGTGCGCTCCTCTCATCCCGGTTCACGGCCCTCCGGCCTCTCGATCCGGTGTTTTCCCGGTGGATCTGGGCCGTGTTGAACTCGCGGGCGGGACAGGCTCGTCGGGCGTCGCTCGCCACAGGTACCACTATGGCGTCCGTGAAGACGCCGGATCTGCTGGAGATGGGCGTGCCCCTGCCGCCCCTTGTGGAGGTCCAGCGGCTCGACAGAGTGCTGGCTTCGATCGAGGCGGGAACGCATCGCGAGGAGGAGCCGTCGGAGTCGACGTGGTGGGTCACGGCTGACCTTCGGCTCCGGGACGACTGGGGGATCATGCTCGCCACTCCTCGTCCCGAGCTCCTGGAGGACGGCGAACCGCTCGGTTCCTTCGTACGGGAGATGAAGCCGTCCCGCTCAACCCGCGGCTTCGAGGTGCCGACGGAACTGCCGGGCACGCTTCCGGTCGTGGACGTGAGTGTCCTGGGGGGCCGTCCGACCCGGCGATGGGCCGCGCCGCAGTCCACCACCGTCACCCTCATCGCCCCGGGCGACCTCCTGATCGCCCGCGTGGGCGAGTACTCGTACGCCACCATCGCGCAACGCCCGGCCGTCGCGGATCCGGGCATCTTCGTCCTCCGGCTGCATGACCAGTCACAAGGACCTGCGCTCGCGCACTTCCTAAACGGGCGCGAGGGGCAGACCAGGAGGCGCATGTTCTTGCGGGGCGTGACGGTTCCGTCCCTGCGGAGGACGGACATCGAGAGATTCCCGATCCCAGCAGAAGCCCTCGAGTTCGAAGGAGACGTCGAGCCGGACGTGGGGTTGGCGGATCAATTGGAGCAGGTCTTGTGGACGGTATGAGCTGCACGCTTTCGCCGCTCGTCTACGCCGAGCTGTACCGGTTGCTTGCCGCGGACAAGCAGCGGTACGACGACCTCGAAGAGCGGCTGAGCGAGATCGGGTACGCCCCCGCGTGGCTGAGTACCGCTGCCGACGCCTACGACGAGTACTGGGCGATGCAGCTGGAACTGGCCGGTGCGGAAGGCGTCGAGAACATCTCGGTCGAGAGTGTCGAGCATGCCCTCCTGGCTACCTGGGTGCTGGCCGGCCTTCGCAACACAGGCGACGACAACACGCTGAGTTCGGCGCTCAGGGCGAACGTCCATAGGCGTGCGGTCAGCGAGGTCCCCGATCTAAGAATGCCTCTGCCATCGGTCCTCAACCCGGTCATATACGGGTGGACTCTCGGCAAAGTCGTCAGTCTGAGTTCGACTGACGTACCAGTCGACCCCGTCGCTCCGGCGAGCATGCCTGACGACGATAACCTCGTCGCGGCGTACCTCGGGCTCGTCAACCACGTCCTCGCGCTGGAGGGCATGGCCGAGCCGTGGCCCGAGATGATGCAGACGTCCACTTACTGGCGCGGTTACGGGATCGCAGAGGCACTGAAACCGGGGGCCGGGGATGGCGGCCGAGCGCTCCTGGAACTGCTAGCGGAATCGCGGCCCTTGCTCTCACAGCCAGTCTTCTCCCAGCTCAACAACCACTTCAGCCGCTTCGGGGCGCGCCGGAACGCCCTGTCACACATCACGGACGATGCGCGTCGTCCAGAACAGTTCGTAAAAGTCATCGAGGATACGCACGGCTGGGAGCACCTGCGGGTGACCCTCCGTGGCCTCACGCAGTTCGTCTGCCAGGAGGTCTCTCGCCTGCTGTACGAGGAAGACCCACCACCGGCTCTTCGGAACGATCCGTGGAGCTACCTCGTGCGGGAGATGCCTACGGAGTGGTGGGCTTAGGGGCGTGCTACGAGAGTACGGAAACTGAATGCCCACGGCGTCAGAGAGCTGGGCAGTCCGAAGGGCGAGGGCGGCTGGGACAGGCTGTCCGCCGGGCTCGCAACCATCGCCCGTCAAAGCCTGCTCAACGGCACCACCTCCGATTCAAGGGCTGGGCGCCGACATGCCAAATCGCGAGCCGTCGCCGGGCTGCACACACGGCTCTTGGCGGATGTCATCGCCTCGGGCGCCACGTCTCGGATCGCCACGGCTGGCTGGCCTATCTATCCTCCTCGAGTTGGTACACCCGGCTGTGCGCCCCTCTGATACCCGTGACCGTCACGCTGCTGCTCGGACGGCAAGTCAGCTGATGGAGCGGCTGCGGGATGATGCGTACGGAGACGGGACCGGTTCCGGCCTCCAGCCCCGAGACGATGACGAGGAAGAAATCGTCGCTCTCCGCTGCTCGCTGGAACTCCGCGGGCGTCAGCAGCACCGTGTCCGGCTCGGCGTCCTTATATGCCTTGAGTTCGTAGAATCGCGACAGTGCGTCCACCGCGTCGGCGCCGAGGCCGCGTTGGGCCCGCAGGTCGCGCAGCCAGTCGTCGTCGGTGGCGAGTGCCTTGCGTACCACGTCCAGCGCCACCTTTTCCTGCTCCGTACCCGTGTAGGGGCGCGGTGGCGTGTGCTGTTGAGGGATCGCCGATCCGGCGCGGGGCTGCGGCAGGCCGGACGTACCCGAGGTGTACCCGCTCGGCCGTGCGCTGGGCGCGCCCGCAGCCGAGGGCTTCGGCGGCGTGATGATGCCGCTCGGATCGACGAGTCGGAGCCTGCCGGGGTCGACGAGCCTCCTCGGTGGAGCGGCGGGGGGCACAGGCGGGGCTGCCGGCCCGGCGGGCGGTGGTGTGCTGGGAGCAGGCAGCAGGATCACTGCCGTCGGTGGGGTACCGGGCATTGTGCTGGCCTCCGCTTTGAACGCGGCACGGCGTTGGTCCACCTCGCTTCCGAGTTCCCGGAGCCGTCGTTCGCGTTCGGCCTCCGCCGCTTCCCGGTCGCGCCGCACCTGGTCGTCGGCAAGGCTCAGTTGTACGGCCGTACGGCCCTTCTCGGCCTGGTCACACGCCGCTCCCCAGGCGAGGGCCACCTCGCGGCGGCTGCCCGGAAACCGGGCGGCGATCGACCGGCCCACCCCGGATGTACGTTTCAGAGCGGCAGTGTCACGTACGTACAACGTGCCCGAGGACCAGTCGATCCCGGCGTCCACGGGCACGTGCACCGTCTCGCCCACGTCCGGAAGATCGAGGCAGCAGGCCAGGTGAGGGGCGATGCATACAGTCAGGTCAGCCAGCTGGTCCCACGAGCAGTCCAGGGACTGCGCAACGCTCGCGGCGTTGCGCTGCAGGTCCTCGCGGAGATGGGTGACGGCTGACCGGACCAGCGCTGTGGCGTCCGGGTCCGCCGGGGCCGGGCCAGGGCTGTACACGGAGACATGCTCTGCGGCGAGCTCGCTCACGCGCAGGGCTCCGATCAACGGTCGGAACTGCTCCAATTCGGCTCCCGGGCACCACACCGCACGTTCCCGGCCCAGCGCCTCGGCTACCACCGGGTCTTCGACGGCGTACACGGGCCGCTTGCTTCGCCAGCCCTGGGTCGTCCAAAGAGGGAGGCGTCCCAGGCGCTTGGCCGTCAACGCGCCGGGATGAGTACGGCCCAGAGCGGCGAGCATCTTCAGGGTCTCCAGGACGATGGACTGGGTCGTCCCGTCCGGCTCGTCCCGACCCTGCTTCCGGTCCCGCTGGGCCAGCTCCTTGATCACGGCCGTGGCGTCGTCCACAGTCGGCAGGCGCACTGCGAGCCGCTGCCAGAACTCCTCGCTGCCTGGAAACGTGGGAGCGAACGCACGGAGCGGACCGAAGAGCGGCGCTCCGCGCAGGCACTGGCTCGGCCGGCACCAGCCGGAGTCCGTGAGGACGAGGCCGCTCCCCTCGCCGAATGCCCGAAGGACCGAGCCCAGGGACATCTCCCCCGAGGCTCCCGCGCCACGGCCGAAGGCGCGCTCGGCCAGGGCTTGGTAGAGGATCAGCGCCGCGGGCACATCCCTGTCGCCGCCCTCTTCCTCCCGTCGGCGCAGGCGCTGCAGACATTCCACGAGGTCCTCGGTGCGGGCCTCCGCAGAAATGCCCAGGGCGCGCAGCACATCACTGCGTCTGCCGACCAGTTGCTGGATCTCGGGATGGAGGAATCGCTCGTCGTCCGCCCCGTACACCGCGACCGTGCCGGTGGTCCGCATGCGGAGTCGAGTCGGGGCGGAAGTTGCGCCGTTACCGGCGTCCAGCCATGGTGTGTCGCGCAACTGCCAGAGCCAGAAAGCTGCGGTCCTGCCCCGGTTCTGCCATGCGTAGTAGTCGTAGACAGCATCCACCTCGTCGTGGTCGGAAAAGCGGCTCCATGCCCGCCCGAGGACATGAAACAGCGCTGCCGCCCTGCGCCTGCGGAGCTGCGGGTCCTGCTCCGCCGCTATGCCAGAGGCGACGGCACGTAGGTCGGGGCTTTCGTAGTCGTCGAGCGTGAAGGTCGCTTCCAGAACGCGCAGGGCATCAGTGCGTGCTCGAGGTCCCGAGATAACTTCCGCCGGCACCCCCTTCGGGCTCTGCGTGAAGCGTTCCCGCGCCCCCGGGTGCCTGCGCAACCTGGGCGCGGTCTCCGCGCCCAGGAGCCTCAGGAACTTACGGGCGCCCATCCCAGCGCCGCCGCGCTGCAGGACCTCGGCATACCGAGGCCGCAGCCACACCAACCCGGCCGTGCGACCGGCGGCAAAGGCGAAGCTCTCCTCGCGTTCCGAACTGTCCAGTCGGGCGGGTAGGTACGCCCGGGCGGGAGCAACGTCGATGTCTTCACGCTTTCCGGCCCGGTCGTAGCGATGCCCCTGCAGCCGGATTGCATGGCCCACGTCCCGCCCCAAGGTCTCACGCTCGTGGTCCGGCACACGTGCGAACCCGTCGCGCAGTTCGATGAGCTGGTCATCTGTCAGCCGCAGTGCATTCGGGCCGCCGCTCCCCGCCGCGCCGATGGCCGCGAGGCGCCGGATCACGGCCACCGCGTCCGCGTCGGTCAGTAGCGCCTCCCGCTTACGGAGCCATGTCCTCACCGACCGCGCCTCGTCGGTGTCGGCGAGGAATGCCGGATGGACTTCCCGGGAGAATCCGAGACTGGCGCCGAGGCCCCGCGGGGCGTCGGTGAACACCGCTGGCTCCGCCGGCCGGGGCACACGGTGACGGCCCCCTGAGCTGTCCACGAGCCAGCGGCTCGACAGCAAGGAAGAGTAGATATTCGAGGCAAGTCCCACCGCGGCGAGGCGGATGTTCGCCTGCGGCGACCGGGTCTCGTCGTCGAGGAGGCGCAACGCGTCGTAAAGGTCCACCGTCACGGGAACCGCACTGTCGTGGTGCTCCCAGTCCGCCAGCACCTCCCGCCATCGACCGTCCTCGTCCCGCGCCACCTTGGGCAGCACGGCGGTCCGCTCGGCGACGCGGGAGATCTCTTCTTCGGTGACCACGCCCACCAGCGTCTCGTCCTCCACCGCGAGATCATCCAGGCCAAGCGGCCCGTACCCCGGGACGTCCAGAACGAGACCGTGGGACACGCCCGCCCTGGCACGGTCGAGGAGTAGTCGCTCCAGCGCGGCGACCGGGTCGCGGGAGTCGCGCACGTCGTCGGGGAGCGGCACGGCGCGCCAGGCCCGTGCCGGATCCCGCCGAAACTGCCACAGGGCGGCGGCCGTCCACAGGTCACCCACCAGTTCATGCAGTGCGCGGTTCCACGGGGTGTCGTCGAGCGCCTGACGGCTGGCGATCGGATCGAACTGGGCGCTGATACAGAGGGACAGAGCGGTGTCCGCGACCGGAAGACCGGCGTAGATCCGCCCAGCGTCATCGGGGCCGAGAGGAAGAGCCACAGCGATTGCGGTGGTGGACCCCACCGCCTTGTGAGACCGGGTGATCCCGAAGGGGCTGGGAACGGTCGTACGGCAGATCAACCACCGGGACCCGTCACCGGCGCGTGCCTCGCCGGTCTCCACCTCGGCGCTCTGCCCGCCCACCACGGCCTCGAACGGCTCGCCGGTCTCACGGTCGAGCGCCAGCCGGTGCCGGACACGACCTTGCTCGTCCAGGTGCGTGACGCTGCCGACACTGCCGAGGAAGAGCAGCGCGCTGTCTCCCCACGCGGCAAGCCACGCGTCCACCTCGTCCGCGCCGAGCACGCCCGGCTCTAGTGGAACCCGGAGAACCGTCCAGGTGTCGCCCGCGAACCAGTCAGGCAACGGGAACGGCCTGGCCACGGCGATGTCAGGATCGCCGACCCGGAACCGGTAATGCCCGCAGTGAACCTCCAGATGCGGGGAGAGGGACTGGAGGGTCATCAGGCCGATCCCGAACCTACCGGTGGATTCCGCCTGCTCTGCCTTGCTCGTCAGCCAGGGCATCGCCAGGGCCAAAACGTCCGGCAACCGTACGGGACTGCCGTTGTGGGCGACGAGGAGTTCACATCCCCACATCAGAATGCGTACGTCCGTGGCGCCGAGGTCCTCGGCGTTCTGCACGATCTCCGAGAGCCCCTGGAGACGGTCGCTCGACAAATTCCCCGCGTGATCTCGGGTACGTCTCAACGCGTGCCGTACTTGGCCGTCCAGTCGCGCGAACCGGCTGCCGAGTCGCTCGACCGCCGCCTCAGTCGCCGCCTCACCCTCCGGCTCCGGTACGACGGCTCCTTTTGGGATGCCCTCCATGGAGAAGAGCGCATCGGCGGACGCAATTGCCTGCTCCACCGCAGCCGTTCGACGCACCGCATCCCCCGTGCTCATCTGCGCCCCCACGTACCTCGACACTCCCTGCGACACAGGGTAACGAGGCCAGCGCAATCAGCACACGTCTATCCGAGACCTGTCGCTGTATAGCTCAAGTCCATAGAGCAGACCTAACGCGCTACTCGACGGGCTGAGCCCGAAAAGTCGATTGGCCCGCGCCATCCGGTCCTAGCACCTCAACCTCACACTCCGTCAGGAACAGCGTCGAACGAGCGTCAAGACATGCCTTGAACCCGTCCCTGACGGAGTTGAGCAGAGCGTTCTGGACTCACGCTCCCGTTGTGAAACCGCAGGTGAACCACGCGGCGACTACCTACAGCAGGCTCCACGCGGTGAACTTCGGAAAACAGGTCGAGCACCGTCGAGCACACCTGAAGAACCCGATAAAACCGCAGGTCAGAGCCCCTTCTGGGCAGGCTCAAGAATCGCCACGCACTCCACGTGCGACGTCATCGGAAAGATGTCGGTCCGCGGCCGCTGAGAGAAAGACCAGGTCAGAGCGGGTTTCTCGACTCGCCCTGCATCGAATGGGTGCCGTGAGCGTCAAACGAGCGTCACGGTCGACAGACCATCCGCGTGGGACGCGGAGCTACGGCAGATGCCCGGACTCAGGTGGAATCGGTGGTCCGCTACCTCCGCAGACAGCAGCAAGCCCGTGAACAACAGCATCGGCCTCGGAGGTGAGACTGGAGGAATGCGCCGTCGGTGTCCTGGCTGTGCTGACCATGCTGCCCGGGCCGGACATGGCCGTCGTGACCAGACGGGCCGCCACCTCCGGCTGTCAGGACGGGCTACGGACAGCGGGCGAGATCACCGCGGGGCTCCTGGTCTGGAGCGTGCTGCCGGCCTCACCGCCGTCCTGACCTCGCGTCAGCCACCGCGTACACGGGGGTCGAACTGGTCGGTGACGGTCCAGTCTGATGAGCAACGTCTTCCAGCCGAAGACTGCCCGGCCCCCTCACCACGGTCTCCCCCGCTCCGACGGCACTCGCCACGTCGGTCATCATGGGTGCACTTCTCATGCCTGCGTCAAGGTCGCTCTCGATAAGCCTTGTCTAGAGCGGACAAGGCCCCTCCAATGTCCGTGATCCCGGAGAAGAGAGCTTTGACCTGGGCGAAATGTGTTTGCTGAACGGCGGAGTTCGGCCAGCGCTGATC
The DNA here is from genome assembly GCF_033406955.1 of Streptomyces violaceoruber. NCBI lineage: Bacteria > Bacillati > Actinomycetota > Actinomycetes > Kitasatosporales > Streptomycetaceae > Streptomyces > Streptomyces violaceoruber. The sequence continues at coordinate 2,075,895 of NZ_CP137734.1, forward strand.
CATGAAGGGAACGGTAGTTCCGGCCTTCTGCCGCTCCGCGACTTCCCTGATCGCGGAGTCGACGGTGAAGGAGGGGTTCGGGATGGCGGGGAGGGTGGCGCCGGAGCGGTTGTACAGGTTCTGTCCGCGAGCGGAGCCCAGGAAGTCGATGAAAGCGAAGGCTTCCTTGCGGTGTCTTGTGTCGGGGTTGAGGCCATAGGCGGCCGATACGGCACCGGGCATCCGTGTGTCGTCGGGGTCATCTGTGGCCGGCAGTGCGGTCATACGCAGTGTCAGGCCAGGGGCGGCGGCGCGTAGCTCGGACAGTACGCTCGCGACCTGGACGACTCCCACGGCCCGGCCCGTAGCCACCTGGTCGAGCGTTTCCTCGTACGTGGTGTCCAGTGGGTCGGCGTTGAAGCAGCCGCGCCCGTCCATCTCCATGTATTTGCGCAGGGCGGTTCGCCAGCCGGAGTTGGCGAAGGTTTCCTTGCCGAGTTCCATGTCGGTGTCGAAGTCCGGTTCGTCGGCGTAGACGGTTGTCGCGACCAGGGCGTAGGTGATGAGTTGGGTGACCCAGGGGGTGGCGTTGCCCAGGGCGAGGAGGACCTTGCCGTGGTCGCGGGCCTTGTCGCAGAGGGTGAGGAGTTCTGTCCAGGTCCGAGGGGGTGCTCCTCCGATGGCCTCCAGTGCTTCCGTGGAGAAGACCGTTCCGATGCCGCTGAAGGTCACAGGTACCGCGAACGTGCTGCCGTTCACGTCAGTGACCGGTTTGACGCCTATGGGCATCGTGCGGTTGAAGCGGCGAAGGCTCAGGTTCTCCAGCAGGTCGTCGTGTTCCAGCGCGGTGACGGAGGCGGGATTGCCGTTGCCGGGCCAGACGGTGAACACGTCGGGGCCGTCACCCGCGCGGAGCCGGCCTGGCAGTTTCTGCTGGAGGTCGCCGGTGTCGGAGTAGTCGACCGTGACGTGTGTGTCGGGGTTGAGGCGGTGGAACTCGGCGACAACGGCGTCCATCGCGGACCTATCGGTGACGCTTGCCCTGACCGACAACTCGACCGGCCCGTCCTGTTCGGTCCCGAACGGGCCGCATCCGGTGGTCGTGGTGGCCGCGAGCGCCAGGCTGATGGCGAGGCCGAGCAGGTGTGAGGTGCGTGTCACGGACGGACTCCGGGCGGGAAGGAGGAATGAGGTTGGCTGGCGCGAGGCGTGGGGTGTCAGGGCCGGATCGGCCGGCGGCGGCTCGTGTGACGTTCACTCGACCGTGCAGCGGTCACACGAGCCGCCCGCGCCCCAGGGGCCGACGGTGGTCAGCCGAGTGTGAGGGCACGCTGTGCGGTGACGGCGCGGGAGGAACGCGCCGTCGCGAAGGTGTAGACACCCGGGGTGAGCGTCATTGCGCCCGACGACCAGACGCTGAGGTCCTGGACCGGGATCGTCAGGCTCAGTCGCTTGGAGCCGGCCGCTGGAAGGGTGACCTTCTGGAACGCGACCAGGCGGCGAGGCTCTGCCGCCGCCGAGGCGGGAAGCGTGGCGTAGACCTGGAGGACCTCTGTGCCCTCGCGCCGTCCGGTGTTGGTCACGGTGACCTCGACGATGACCTGCTGGGCGGCCTTGTCGTAGGTGGCTTCCAGGGAGCCGTGCGCGAAGGTCGTGTAGGACAGGCCGTGGCCGAAGGGGAAGCGGGGTTCCTGCTTCCTGGCGTCGTAGAAGCGGTAGCCGACGGCGATGCCCTCGTCGTAGGAGACGGTGCCGCTCGTGCCCGGGTAGGTGGCGGGGGTGGTGCCGGGGCCCTGGGTGGCGTCGGTGGGGAAGGTCACCGGGAGGCGGCCGGCCGGGTCGCTGTCGCCGAAGAGGACGGCGGCGATGGCGGTGCCGGCACCGCGGCCCGCGTACCACGTCTGCACGACGGCCTCCACGTCATTGAGCCAGGGGGTGGCGACGGGGCCGTCGGTGTTGAGGACGACGATCGTGCGGGGGTTTGCGGCGGCGACGGCGGTGATGAGCTGGTCCTGGTCGCCGGGCAGTGCGTATCCGTCGTGGTCCATGCCCTCGCCGGCGACCCGGTTCACGAAGACGACGGCGGCGTCGGCCGCGCGGGCCGCCGTCACGGCGGCGGGGATGAGGGACTCGGGCTGCCAGCCGAAGGTCAGGCCGCACGTTCCGGGTTCCGCGGTGGCGTTGTTGTAGGTGATCTCCACGGTGACGGCGCGTCCGGCGGTCAGTTCGGCGGTTCCCTGGAGCGGGTAGTCGTAGGGGCCGAGGAAGAAGCGGGCCATCTGGCGGGTGCCGGAGACGACCGTCCTGCCGTCGATCTTCAGCGTGGTCGTCCCGGACGGCAGCAGGGAGAAGCGGTGCAGGCCGGTGGAGGTCGGCGTCAGCGTGCCGGTCCACTTGGCCGACCACACCTGCGGCAGGCCCTCGACGGGGGCGGCGGTGAAGTCGACGGTGGTGTCGGTGCGGGTCGTGACCGGTGTGCCGGTGCCGTCGGCACTGGTGTAGTAGCTCGCCGTCAGGCCGGCCGCCCCGGTGGGGGTGCGCAGGACGGTGGAGGGGACCGTGGTGAGGGGGAGGTCACCCTTGGTTCCCTGGGCGTGTGTGACCTTGACGGAGCTTCCGGCGCGGGCGCGGATCGCGTCGAGCGGGGTGGTCCAGGTCCCGGGGTCCACGTATGTGGAGCCGGACACGCCGGTGAAGGTGTCGGACCCGGCCGGGCCGACGACGGCGAGCGACTTCACCGCGCTGGTGAGCGGCAGGGCCGCGGAGCGGTTGGCGAGGAGCACCGTGGAGGCGACGGCCGCCTCGTGCGCGAGGTCCTTGTGCGCCTGGGTGCTGACGTTGTCCGCGGGGGCGGGGACGGGGTGGTCGAAGAGGCCGTTCGCGAACATGGTGACGAGGATGCGCCGGGCCGCGTCGTCGAGCCGGGCGGCCGGTATCGCGCCGCCGGTGAGGGAACCCGCCGGGATCTGGACACCGCCGGGGCCGAGTCCGGCGAGGTCCATGCCGGCCCGGGCGGCGGCGACCTGGTCGTCCCCGGCCCAGAAGTCGGGCACGGTGTAGCCCTGGAGGCCCATGCCCTTCTTCAGGTCGTCGAACAGACCGGTGTGCCGTGTTGCGAACGTTCCGTTGATCTTCGGGTACGCCATCATTACGGAGGTGGCGGGGGCGGCGGCGATCACGCGGCGGAAGGGCGCCTGGTAGTACTCGTGGAGCGCTCGGTCGGACACTTTGGTGTCGATGAAGAAGCGGTTGACTTCCTGGGTGTAGGCGGCGAAGTGCTTGAGGGTGGCCGCCATGTACTGGGACTGGATGGCCACGGTGAGGGCGGCGCCCAGCCGTCCGGCGAGCACCGGGTCCTCGCCCATGGCTTCGGCCTGACGGCCGAAGTGCCAGGTGCGGGTCAGGTCGATGGTGGGGCCGAGGGCGTTGTTGTACCCCTTGGCCCGGCCCTCGATGCCGATGGCCTTCCCGATCCGGCCGGCGAGCGCCTCGTCGAAGGTGGCCGCCTGGGCCACGGGTACGGGGAAGGCGGTGACGCCCGTCTCGCCGCGCAGCCCTGCAGAGGCGTCGACCATGGTGAGGGCGGGGATGCCGAGGTGGGCCACGGCGGCGAAGTCGCAGCGTACGAGGGCCTCTTTCTCGCCGGCCGTCATACGGGCGAGCAGTTCGGCGGCCCGGTCCTGCGCCACGGTCCGTGGCGCGGCGACCGCTCGGTTGGTGACCGCGGGAGCCATGCTTGCGGCCAGGGCCGTGAAGGCTGCGGCAGAGAGGAACGTTCGTCGGTTCACAGCGGCTCTCCGGACTGAGATGGCGGCAGTACGACGCGCCGCCGCGGGTTGGGGGGAGGTGAGGCCGGCCGAGGGGTCAGGTCACGGCCGGCCCCGGCTCGATGGGGCTCTGGGAGCAGCCGCGTGGTCGCGGAGCCCCGAGGGATCGCATTTCCCTTTTTTCACTTCTCGGCGGCAGAGTACTCGCCGCGTCCCACGGTGAGCTCTCGGCGCCACGGCCGTATTCGGCCACGAAGTTCTTCCCAGCAGGCTGGAAACTATGGCCTCCTCCGAGGCAAGGTCAACCCTCCGGGACCTCCTCTTTAAAATAGACCCTGACCAGCAGGTTACCGCCTTGGAATTTTAATAGGGTCCTGAAATTTCAATTGAACGGACCGATGGAATTCTCTGCCATCGACGCCCTGGATGATCTGAATTCACAAGACAAATAGCAGACACATAGCAGCCCGACTCATCGCGTGATGCGTCGGGCTGTCCCTCTTCGCGTACGGGAGACGGTCAGGCCGCCGCTCCGAGTTCCGCGGTGTCCAGGGCATGGTCGCCCGGCCCGAGGGCGAGGGGTGCGCAGCCGGGGAGTTCCACTGTGGCCGTGCAGCCTTCCGGCACCGTGATGTCGGCCGTCATGCCGGTGGCGGTGAGCTCCCAGGACAGTGCGGCCGTCCCGTAGGGAGTGTCATGGCGTACACGGGCCCAGCTGATGCCGCCGCCCGGACGGGGGCGGAAGGAAAGCCGGCGGTGGCCCGGAGCGGTGGCGCTGATACCGCCGACCACCCGGTGCAGCCAGTCGGCAACGGCTCCGAGCGCGTAGTGGTTGAAGCTGGTCATGCCGCCCGGGTTGAGGGTGCCGTCGGGCCGCAGACTGTCCCAGCGCTCCCAGATCGTGGTGGCGCCCATGGTGACGGTGTAGAGCCAGGAGGGGCACTCGGTCTGCAGCAACAGGCGGTAGGCGACGTCGAGGTGACCGTTGTCGGTGAGGGCGTCGCAGATGAGCGGGGTGCCGACGAAGCCGGTGGAGATGCGCGCGCCGTCGGCGAGCACGATCTCGGCGAGGCGGTCGGCAGCCGGTCCGCGCTGTTCCGGCGTGAGCAAGTCGAAGGCCAGGGCGATCGCGTACGCGGTGGCGCTGTCGCTCGTGAGGCGGGCCGAGGGCAGGACGTACCGTCGCCGGAAGGCGTCGGCTACCTCGGCGGCGAGTGCCGCGTACCGTTCGCTGTCCGCGTCAAACCTCAACTCCGCTGCGGCCAGGGCGAGATGTCGCGCGGAGTGGGCGAAGTAGGCGGTGGCGACCAGGTAGCGGTCGGTACGGCCTGCGGCCGGGTCGTCCGGTGGGGCGGCCGGGTCGAGCCAGTCCCCCAGCTGGACGCCGGTGTCCCACAGGCGGGTGGGACCGGCGAGGCGTTCGACCAGCTCGACCCACGCTTTGGCCATGGGGTAGTGGCGGCGCAGGAGTTCCAGGTCGCCGTAGCGCTGGAAGAGCGTCCAGGGCGTGAGGGTGGCGACGTCTCCCCATGCGGCGCCGGGGTGGATCGGCGTCCACATCGGTTCGCCCGGGATGACGGGGACGTACCAGGGGATCGTGCCGTCCGGGAGCTGTTCGATGCCGACGTCGGTGAGCCAGGAGTCGAGCAGGCCGGCGCAGTCGTAGAGGAAACTCGCCGTCGGGGCGAAGACCTGAATGTCGCCCGTCCAGCCGAGGCGTTCGTCGCGCTGGGGGCAGTCGGTGGGCAGGTCGACGAAGTTGCCGCGCATGCTCCACACGACGTTCTCGTGCAGGCGGTTGACGAGCGGATCGCTGCACTCGAACCATCCGGTGCGGCGCATGTCGGTGTGGTACACGCGGGCGGTCACCTGGCCGGCCGTCAGCTCGGCGGGCCAGCCGCTGATCTCGGCGTAGCGGAAGCCGTGCAGGGTGAAGCGGGGTTCCCAGGTGAGAGGTCCGCCGCCGGAAAGGATGAGGGTGTCGACGGAGTACGCCTCGCGCAGCGGGCGCGTGGCCAGTTCGCCGTCCTCCAAGACCTCGGCGTGCCGCAGGGTGAGTGTGGTGCCGGCCGGTCCGTCGACGGTGACCCGGAGACGACCGACGAGGTTCTGCCCGAAGTCGAGCAGGTGACGCCCGTCGCCGGTGCGGGTGACGGTGACCGGGGTGACCTCCTCGGTGCAGCGCACGGGCGGTCCGAGAGGAGCGACGAGGGTGCCGGCATCTCGTGCGCCCGTGCGGACCGGCGTCCAGTCCCCCGTGCCGGCCGCGGGCGGTGTGGCCCACGTGGGATCGTGCAGGCGGGCGTCGAAGGTCTCCCCTTCGTACAGGCCGCTGGTGAGGATCGGGCCGGGCGCCGCTTCCCAGGTCCGGTCGGTGGCGACGACATGCGTGGTGCCGTCGTCGTACTCCACCTCCAACTGGGCGATGAGGGACTGGTCGGTGCCGTAGATGTTGCGGGTGCCGCCGTCGAAGCCGTACTTGCCGCGGTACCAGCCGTCGCCGAGCCAGGCACCGACGGTGTTGGCGCCCTCGGTGAGGTGGGCGGTGACGTCGTGCGTGCGGTACCGCAGCCGGTGCGGATAGACGGTCCAGCCCGGTGCGAGCGCTTCGTCGCCGACGCGGCGTCCGTTGATCTCCACCTCGTACAGGCCGTGAGCGGTGACATAGAGGCGTGCGCGGGCGACGGGCCGGTCGAGACGGAAGTCCTTGCGCACGCGGGCGGGGCGGCGCTCGCCCTCGGGGTCCTCGTCCCAGTCGGCGCCCACGGGTACGGCCTGCCAGTCGGCGGCGTCGAGGAGCCCCGCCTCGACGTCTCTCGGTGTGCTCCACTCCGAGGGGCCTGCGGCGTCGGAGGTCCAGACGCGGACGCGGACGGTGACGCGTTCCCGGGATGTCAGGGGGTCGCCGGGCCACGGCACGAGGACCTGCTCGGCGCTGTCGACGCGCCCGGTGCGGCGGATGCCGCCACGGCGTTCGAGTTCCAGCTCGTACGACACCTGGCGGCCGGTGCCTGCGGGCAAGGTCCAGGTCAACCGGGGGGAGGCGACTCCGATGCCGAGTCCGTCCGGCAGGTGTTCGAAGCTGACCGGGGAGGGCTGAGGGGGGAGCAAGGGGCGACCCTTCTTTCACGTGTGGTCACAGTCGGGAGCGTGACGGGTGGGCGCGGCGAACTCCCCGGAGCCGGGGGCCGGGGAGACGGCAGGCCGGGGCGAGGACCGGGTCAGCCCTTCAACGCTCCCGAGGTGAGGCCCTTCATGACCTTCTGATTGAGGAAGAGGTAGATCACGAGGGTGCCGAAGACGTTGATGCAGATGGCCGCGAAGAGGGGGCCGTACTGGGTGGCGCCGAAGTCGCCGGTGAAGTTGAGCAGGCCGACCTGGATGGTGCGCAGGTCCTGGTTGTTGGTGAAGGTCAGCGCGATGAGCAGGTCGTTCCAGATGAAGAAGAACTGCACCAGGCCGACGGTGAGCAGGGCGTTGCGCACCAGGGGGAGGCTGATGGTCCAGAAGGCCCGCAGGATGCCGGCGCCGTCGATCGTGGCGGCCTCGAACAGCTCGCGGGGCACGCTGCGGTAGTAGGTGGCCATCATGAAGACGGTCAGGGGCAGGCCCGTGCCGGTGTAGGTGAGGATCAGCGGCCACAGGGTGCCGGACAGGCCGGTCTGGAAGTACACCGTGAACAGGGGCAACAGGATCATCTGCGGCGGGACCATCATGCCCGCGAGGAAGACCAGCAGAGTGAGGCTGCGGCCCTTCCACACCATGACCTGCAGGGCGAAGCCGGCGGCGGTGCCCAGCAGCAGCATCAGCGCGAGCGCGGGGACGACGGCGAGCAGGCTGTTCTGTACGTAGAGGCCGATGTTGCCGGTCGTCCACGCCTCGGTGTAGTTGCCCCACTCCCAGGTGGTGGGCAGGCTCCAGGTGGAGTTGTTCAGGTAGTCGTCGTTGGACTTCAGGGAGGTGAGGAACATCCAGATCATCGGGTAGACCTCGACGACCAGCAGGAGAGCGACGACGACCTTGACCCAGAGGCGGCTTCCCGGACGGCCGCGCCGGGCCCGCGGGGCACGCACGGGCGCCTGCCCGGAGCCGCCTGCGGAGGTCTTCACGGGTGTGTCGATGGTGGCCATGTCTCTCAGCCCTCCGTGAGGTCGCGCCGCGAGACGCGGTAGACGACCAGGCTCACCAGCAAGCACACGACGGTCAGCAGCAGGGCGATCGTGCTGCCGTAGCCGTAGTCGCTGTAGGTGAACGACGTCTGGAACATGTACAGGGTCAACGGCGTCGTGCCCGTGCCGGGGCCGCCGTTGGTCAACGCGACGATCGAGTCGAAGACCTTCAGCGTGCCGTTGATGCTGAAGATCAGCGAGGACATCAGGACCGGCAGGGACAGCGGCAGCACGATGTGGCGGACCAGCCTGAGCCCCGTGGCTCCGTCGAGGCGGGCCGATTCCAGGACCTCGTCGGGGATGTCGACGAGGCCGGCGAAGAGGAGTACGGCGTAGAAGCCCATGGAGCGCCAGATGTCCATGGCGATCAGGACCCAGAAAGCGCTGCCGGCGCTGCCGAAGAAGTCGATCGAGTCGATGCCGACGGCGTTGAGAAGGGAGTTGACCGGGCCGGTCTGCGGGGCGACCTGGAAGAACTTCTGGAAGAGCAGGCCGACCGCGACGGTGGGCAGCACGACCGGGAAGAACACCAGGGTGCGGACGAGCGCCGAGGCGCGCTTGAGGAAGAAGACGTAGAGCAGCGCCAGGAGATACCCGGCGACCACCTGCCCGGCGGTGACGACGACGGCGTACTTCAGGGTGAACCACAGGGCGTCGTGGACGGCCGGGTCGTCCAGAAGGCGCGAGAAGTTGGCGACGCCGTTTCCGGTGAAGCCGTTGATCGTGTTGCCCTTGGTGAAGGAGTACCCGAGCGACCACACCATCGGGACCAGCATGATCAGGGAATAGACGAGGAGGGCGGGACCGAGCAGGAGCGCGATGGCCCTGCGGTCACCGAGTACGCGGTGCATGGGTGGGTGTCCACTTTCTTCGGAGGGACGGGGACGGCCCGCGCGCGGCGGGGCGGGCAGGAGCGAGCGGGCCGTCCCCGGCCGGTCACTGGGCGGCCAGCGCGTCCTGAACGGTCTGCATGAACTGCTCGGGGCTCGTGCTGCCGCTGACCAGACCTGCCGCGTTCTGCTGACTGACGGTGGTCGCCTTGGTGCTGAACAGGGCCTCGAACCACAGCACGTTCTGCTTCGAGGCGCTGATGGTGTCCCGCACCTGGGTGGTGACCTCGTTGGCGTCCTTGACCTCGGTGTTCACCTTGAAGCCGGAGATGGAGCCGTGGTCCTTCAGCGCGGTGGAGCCGTAGTTCTTCGCGATGCAGGACACCCAGGCGCCGGTCTTCTTGTCGAAGGACTTCGAGGCGAACGTGATGCCCAGGCCGACGTTGGACGGGTACTGGTCGACGGAGCCCTTGCCGCCGGTGACGGCCGGGAAGGGCATGAAGCCGGTGTCCTCCGCCCCGATCTTGTTCTGCTTGTCGTCGGAGATGTTCGCCAGTGCCCAGCTGCCCATGTAGAACATGGCGGCCTTGCCGGTGAGGAACTGGTTCATCGCCGTGTCGTAGTCGATGGAGCCGACACCCTTGCCGAAGTAGCCCTTCTTGCCGAGGGCCGCGACCTCCTCGGCGGCCTTCACGTACTCCGGGTCGGTCAGCTTCGCCTTGCCGTCCGCCACCTTCTGCAGGGCGTCGGGGCCGAGGCTGCGGTAGAGGTAGCCGCTGATGAGACGGGTGAGCGGCCAGCCCTGCTGACCGGATGCGGAGAACGGCTGGACGCCCTTCGCCTCCAGCTTCGCCGCGGCCGACACCAGCTCCTCCCAGGTGCCCGGCACCTTGATCCCGTGGTCCGCGAAGACCTTCTTGTTGTAGAAGATGCCCTCGATGTTGTACTCGTACGGCAGGACCTGGAGTTCCCCGCCGTACAGGGCCTTGATGGTGGAGACGGCGGCCGGCTCCAGCTGGTCGAGAACGCCCAGCTCCTTGAGCTTCGCCTCCAGGTCGGCGACCTTGCCGGACTTGACCAACTGCTGGGTGAGCGCCGGGGCGTTGCCCGCCGCGAACTGCACCGGCAGCGCGTCCTGGCCGGCCAGCAACTGGAGCTTCTGGTCCAGGCTCGCCTGCGGAACGGTCTCCACCTTCAGCGGCAGGGCGTCGTTCGCGGCCTTGCACTCGCCCTTGGACATGGCGGTCAGCGCCGTCTTCACGGTGGTGTTCTCGGTGACGCTCAGGTAGTCGAAGTTCTCGGGGGCGGAGGAGGAGCCGCCGGCCCCGCTGCCGCCGCACGCGGTGGCGAGCAGCGCGAGCGAGGCGGTGCCGGCGGTGAGCAGGCTCAGTCGCGCACGACGGGCGCGGGAGGTACGAAGGGGCACGGAGGACTCCCAAGGATCATGACGAGCGGGGTGAGTGCGGGAAACAGCGCCAGGGGCGAAGTACGAGGCCCGGCAGCACGCGGGCAGCAACCCGACAGAGACCGTGTAAAACGTTCTCCACAGCGAGTGGGCAACACCCTGCACCGCTCCTCCGCCACCGTCAAGACACAAGCAGGTAACACCGTGGTGATCAACGAAGGGCTTGACGGACAGCGGGGAGTAGCGTGTAGACCGTTACACCTACGACTACTCACTTCGGGACGTGGACCATGGACGGGGCTTCCGCAGCCAAGCCGAACAAGCGCGTGACCATCACCGATGTCGCCCGGCACGCCGGGGTGTCCACGGCCGCCGTCTCCAAGGTGATGCGCAATGCCTACGGCGTGAGCGAGGCGATGCGGGAGAAGGTCCAGGCGGCCATCGCCGACCTGGGCTACCGTCCGCACGCGGCGGCACGAGGGATGCGCGGCCGGACGTACACCATCGGTGTACTGCTGGACAACGTCCGCAACGCGTTCTTCGCCGACATCCTCGACGGCATCCGGGACGAACTCCGCCACACCGACTACACGGTGCTGATCGGCGCGGCCGGCTTCGACCCCGAGGAACAGGCCAGGACCATCCGTTCCCTGGTGGACCGGCAGATGGACGGACTGATCCTCATCGCCCCGGGGACACCGCGCGCGGAGGTGCTGGACACGGCCGCTTCGACGCCGACCGTGGTCATCGGGCACCACGACGCCTCCGACACCTACGACTCGGTCGTCGACGCCGACGACCTCGGCGCCGGTCTGGTGGTGGATCACCTGGTCTCGCTCGGCCACCGTGACATCGCCCTGGTCTCGGCCCCGGGCACCCGGGCCAACAAGTGGAAGCGCACACCGGAGGCCGTGCTGAGCGAGGGCTATCTGCACGCGATGCAACGGCACGGACTCGACCGGTTCGCGCGGGTCCACCACACCGCCTACTCCGACGACGGCGGCTTCAAGGCGGGCATGACACTGCTGACGGCCGACCGTCCGCCGACCGCCGTGATGACCGGTGCGGACGTCGCCGCACTGGGCGTATACCGCGCGGCGCACGAACTCGGGCTGCGCATCCCCCGGGACCTGTCGCTCGTCGGCTACAACAACACCGCGCTCGCCGCCCTGGCCCCCGTCCAACTGACCAGCGTGGACCAGGCGGGACACACCATGGGCTCCGCCGCCGCCCGGATGCTCGTCGAGCGCGTCGAAAACCGAAGGGACAGAGCCATGCAGACCACGATGACCCCCCGTCTGGTGGTGCGCTCCACCACCGGCGCTCCGCAGGAACGCTAGGCCGTGGACCGGCGGCCGCCTGTCGCCCCCACAGCTCACCGCGCACGTGACTCCGACGGAGCGACGGCGGTGGCCGAACCTGTCGGCCGCCCACGTCCCCGGGTCGGCATCAAGGACGTGGCGCGGGAGGCAGGCGTCTCGCTCGGTACGGTCTCCAACGTCCTCAACCGGCCCGAGATCGTGTCCGAGGGAACGCGCTCGCGCGTCCTGGAAGTGATCGACTCCCTCGGCTACGTCCGGGCCGAGGGCGCCCGGCAGTTGCGCGGCTGGGCCTCCCGGGTGATCGCCGTCATGGTGCTCGACATGGCGAACCCGTTCTTCACCGCGCTCGCCTCCGGCGTGGAACAGGCCGCCCGTGAGGCGGACCTCGGCGTCATGGTCTGCACGGGCGCCCACGATCCGGCAGAGGCGGCACGTCACCTGTCGCTGATCACTTCGCACCAGGTCCGCGGTGCCGTGCTGGCCTCCGGCGAAGGAGTCGGGCGCACCGTCGCGGCCTTCCGCCGCAACGCCGTGCCCTTCGTCGTGGCCGACCAGTACGCGCCCCAGCCCGCGGCATGCTCCGTCGGCATCGACGACGTGGCGGGCGGACGGGCCGCGGTACGGCACCTGCTCGAACGGGGCCACCGCTCCCTCGCCTACGTCAGCGGCCCCGACCGCCTCCAGCAGGTGAGGGACCGCCGCCGCGGCGCCCTCACCGCGATCAGCGAGTCCGGCCTGCCGTCCACCGCGCTGAGAGAACTGTCCTGCGACACCCTCACCGTGACGGCTGGCAAGGACGCCGGGCACCGCATCCTCGGCCTGCCCGAGCGACCCACCGCCGTCTTCTGCGCCAACGACCTGCTCGCCCTCGGTGTCCTGCAGGCCCTGTACGAGGCCGGCCTCAGGGTGCCGGACGACATCGCTGTGGTGGGATACGACGACATCGAATTCGCCGCGTCCGCCGTGGTACCGCTCACCTCGGTGCGACGACCGGCATCCGCTATGGGACGGCAGGCCGGCCGACTGCTCATCGAGGACACGGCCCACGGAGTCAGGCACACGCACCGCCACCTCGTGCTGCAACCGGAACTGGTCGTACGCCGGTCGACGCTGGCGGCTCCCGCGCGCTGACCAGGTCGACTCGGGACCGTGGGAAACGTGTACGGAACCGATCACGGGTACGGCATGGAAAACGAGCACGGCGAAACTCCGGCCGACGGTACGGGAGGGTCGACCGCCGAGACGATGATCATCTCCGGCTGTCGGAGAGAGACGTCGAGCGAGAGCGCACCGACAGGCCCCGTCCGAGCATGCGTCCTGCCGGGCGGCCCTGCCCACCCCCACCGTCATTCACGTTACGGATGGATTCCATCCGTGACGTGGATGAGGTCCTCCGTTCACGTGCGGGGCCTCGCTCACCCCCCGGGCTCGTCGGCCATCCGCCTGCCGACCCGGGCGGCGGTCTCCCGCAGCCAGATGTGGGCCGCGTCGTGGGTGTGCACGGGGTGCCACCACAACGCCTCCCGCAGCGGCACCGCCTCGTAGGGCGGCTCCACCACACGCACGGCGGCGAGCGGCGCGAGGAGCCGGGCGAGGCGGGCCTGGATCAGGGCGATACGCCGGGTTCCGCTGACCAGCAGCGGCATGATCTGGAAGCTGTCGACGGAGACCTCGACACGGGGCTCGATGCCCAGCATGCCGAGCTGTCGGACGGCCGGGGCGTCGTAGGTGCGCTGGTAGGTGACCCAGGGCAGCCGGGCCAGGTCTTCCCGGGTCAGCCGGTCGTCGACGCTCGGGTGATCCTCGGCGACGAGGAAGACCCAACGGTCCTGGTAGAGGTCGGTGGCGGGGAAGTCGCTGATGACGCCGTGCGGCATGAGCAGGCCGTCGGTGGTGCTCAGCAGGGTGTCCGTGGCGTCCACCACGGTGGTCGGCGTCTGGGCGAACCGCAGGCGGATGCCGGGGGCCTCCTGATGCACGACCCGGGCGAGTTCGGCGCCGAAGACGGCGACCGCGTAGTCGGACGCCACGAGCTTGAACTCACGGCTCTCCTTGGCCGGGTCGAAGTCCGCCTGGCTGGCGAAGAGCCGTTCCAGCAGGTCGTAGGCGGTGGACGCGCGGTCGAGGAGGACCTGCCCGAGGGCGGTGAGTTCGTAGTGGCCGCCGACCCGGGCCAGCAGGTCGTCGTCGAAGTGCCTGCGCAGGCGGGAGAGCGCCGCGCTCATCGCCGGCTGGCTGAGGCCGACGCGCTGTCCGGCGCGGGTGACGTTGCGCTCTTCGAGGAGAGCGCGCAGGGCGACGACGAGGTTGAGGTCCAGGCGACTGAGATTCACGGCGGCTTTTCTCGTTGTTCGGCGGTGACCTGCGGAAATTTGACTCATGGATGACTGTCATCCACGGAATCTATTTCCCTGATCGCGGGTGGCGAGTCCAGATTAGTGCCATCGCAATCAGGAGGACATGTCCGTGAAACCTGAAGCCGCGTCCGCCCTCTTCGCCGGACCCTTCGCCCTCGCCACCCTTTCGGCCCTCGACGGGGCCGCCTTCCCCGCTCTCGTCACCTTCGACGCCCAGGTGATCGACCTGCGGGACGCCCTGGACGACGCCGACCTGAGCGTGCGGGACCTCCTGGACGACTGGGAGGCGGTGCTGCCCCGGTTGACGGCCCTGGCTGGCGACAGCGCGCCACGACGCGCGCCCCTGGCGGACTTCCGGGTGCACGCACCGGTCGAGCCGCGCCAGGTGTTCCAGTCCGGCGCCAACTACCGGCAGCACGTCATCGACCTGCACGTCGCGCACCGCGCGCCCGGTGACGACCGGCCGGAGGCGGAGCGGCGCGCGGAGGCAGCCGAGATCATGGACCGGCGGGCCGCCGAGGATCTGCCGTACGTGTTCATCGGGCTGCCGAGCGCGATCACCGGTCCCTACGACGACGTCGTGCTGCCGTCCTGGGCGAAGAAGCCCGACTGGGAGCTGGAACTGGCCGCGGTGATCGGCCGCCCGGCCTACCAGGTGTCCGTCGAGGAGGCCCTGGGCCACGTCGCGGGCTACACGATCGCCAACGACCTGACCGACCGGGCCACCGTCTTCCGCCGGGACATGCCGCAGATCGGGACCGACTGGCTGCGCAGCAAGAACGCCCCCGGGTTCACCCCGCTGGGCCCCTGGATCGTGCCCACCGCGTCGATCGCGGACACGGGCGACCTGCGCCTCACCCTGAAGCTCAACGGCGAGACCATGCAGGACGAGTCGACCAAGGACATGATCTTCGACGTGGCGCGGATGGTCTCCTACGCCTCGCAGACCGCCCACCTCCTGCCCGGTGACCTGGTACTCACCGGCTCCCCGGCGGGCAACGGCATGCACTGGGGCCGGCTGCTGCGCGACGGTGACGTCATGGACGGTTCCATCACCGGGCTCGGTGCCCAGCGCACGCGATGCGTGGCGGAGGCGGCCCGATGACGCTGGACCGCACCGACCCCGAGGGCTCGATCGCCCGGACCGCGAAGGCGTGCTCCAACTGGAACCGCTGGGGCGAGGACGACGTGCTCGGCACGCTCAACTTCCTCGACGAGGCCAAGCGCCGCGAGGGCGCCGCCCTGATACGGCGGGGTACTAGTTTCTCCCTGTCCCAGCGCTTCGACATCGACGGCCCGCAGAAGGGCTGGCGCAAGCGCACCAATCCGGTGCACACCATGCTGGACACCGGCACGGACGCGGCCCTCGGCAACCAGGGCCTGCCGCACGGCATCGGCGGCGCCGACGACGTCATAGCGATGCCGCTGCAGTGCTCCACCCAGTGGGACGGGCTCGGCCACATCTTCGACCACGGCAAGGCGTGGAACGGGCGCCCGGCCGAGCAGGTCGTCACCTCCGACGGCGACCAGGTCACCGGCATCGAGCACATGGCCCCGCACGTCGCCGGACGCGGAGTGCTCCTGGACGTCGGCCGGGTCGTCGGTGAGGACGGTGAGCTGCCGGACGGCTTCGCGATCACCGAGGAGCACCTGGCCGCGACCGCCGAGGCGCACGGTGTGCGGGTGGGGCGCGGCGACATCGTCCTCGTCCGCACCGGCCAGCTCGCCCGGGTGCGCCGCGACGGATGGGGTGACTACGCCGGCGGGCCCGCGCCCGGGCTGTCGTTCACCACGGCGGGCTGGCTGCACGGCAGCGAGATCGCCGCGATCGCCACCGACACCTGGGGCTTCGAGGTCCGCCCGAATGAGTTCGAGCACGCCTTCCAGCCGCTGCACCAGGTCGCCATCCCCCACATCGGCCTGCTGATCGGCGAGATGTGGGACTTGGACGCCCTGGCCGAGGACTGCGCGACCGACGGGGAGTACGCCTTCTGGCTCACCGCCGCACCCCTGCCCATCACCGGGGCCGTCGGCTCACCCGTCAACCCGATCGCCGTCAAGTAACCAGCGGAACAAGGGAGTTCCCCATGAGCAAAGCCCGTAAAGTCCTGGTGATCGGCGGGGGCGCGGCCGGCAATGCCGTCACGATCCTGCTCCGCCGCGCCGGCATCACCGTGGACCTGGTCGAGGCCAAGGACGACTGGAACGCCACCGCCGGCTCCGGCATCACCCTCCAGGGCAACGCCCTGCGCGTCCTGCGTGAACTCGGCGTCTGGGAGCAGGTGGAGGCGTCCGGCTTCGGCTTCGGCTCCGTCGGCATCACCGCCCCCGACGGCACCGTCCTGCACGCCCACGACGACCTGCGCACCGGCGGCGACGACCTGCCCGCCACCGTCGGCATGCAGCGCCCCCGGCTCCAGCAGATCCTCATCGACGCCGTGCGCGCCGGCGGCGCCACCGTCCGCGTCGGCACCACCGCCGAGATCCTGGACCAGGACGCCGACGGCGTCTCCGTGCGCCTCTCCGACGGCACCGAGCACCGCTACGACCTCGTGGTCGCCGCCGACGGCCTCGGCTCCCGCACCCGCGCCGCGATCGGCATCACGGACAAGCCGGAACCGACCGGCATGGCCATCTGGCGCATCGCCGCCCCGCGCCCGGCCGGCGTCACCCGTACCGACCTCGCCTACGGCGGCCCGGCCTACATCGCCGGCTACTGCCCCACCAGCGAGACCACCCTGTACGCGTACGTCGTCGAGGCCAACCGTGACCGCGCGTCGATCCCGCCGGAGTCGTACGCCGACGAGATGCGGCGCCTGGCCTCCTCCTACGGCGGCCACTGGCCGGAGATCACCGAGCACATCACCGACCCGGCGAAGGTCAACTACACCTGGTTCGACCGGCTGTTGGTCGAGGGCTCCTGGCACCGCGGCCGGGTCGTCCTCGTCGGCGACGCCGCACACTGCTGCCCGCCCACCCTCGCCCAGGGCGCCGCACTGTCCCTGGAGGACGCCTGGGTGCTCGCGCAGATGCTGACCGGGACCGACGACTGGGACGACGCGCTGTTCCAGGCGTACTACGAGCGGCGGATCACCCGCGTCCGCCCGGTCGTGGAGGCGTCCGTACAGATCGGGCAGTGGCAGCTCGACGGGGTGCGCGACGCGGATGTGCCCGGCCTGATGGGCCGCACCATGACCATGCTCCGGGAGTTGCCGTGACCGCCGAGAACACGGCTCTCGTGAACGCCACCGCCGTGAACACGCCCACCGTGGACGTGCACGCCCACGTCCTGCTGCCCGAGGTCGAGGCGCTCGTCGCCGGCCTGCCCGGCCACGCCGAGGCCAAGGAACTGGACGCCCGGCGCAACGGCCCCGCCGCCCTCGCCGTCAGCGGCCCCATGGTGCGCGAGCGCATCCCCCGCCTGACCGACCCCGCCGTGCGCCTGGCCGCGATGGACGCCCAGGGCGTCGACGTCCAACTGGTCTGCCCCTCGCCCTCGCACTACCACTACTGGGCCGACAAGGACACCGCCGAGAAGCTGTACCGGCTCGCCAACGAGGCCACGGCCGCACACTGTGCAGCCGCCCCCGACCGACTGCGCGGACTCGGCCTGGCCCCGCTCCAGCACCCGGAGCAGGCGGTCCGGGCCCTGGACCACGCCCTGGAGCAGGGCCTGGCCGGGGTGGAGATCTCCAGCCACGCCCCAGGACGCGAGCTGTCCGACCCGGCCTACGAGCCCTTCTGGACCCGGGCCGAAGAGACCGGCGCGCTCGTCTTCCTGCACCCCTTCGGCTGCACTCTGGACGAGCGACTGGACCGGTGGTACCTGTCCAACACGGTCGGACAGCCCACCGAGAACGCCGTCGCGCTGTCCCACCTGATCTTCTCGGGAGTGCTCGACCGCCACCCGGAGCTGACGCTGATCGCGGCGCACGGCGGCGGCTACCTGCCCACCCACATCGGCCGCTCCGACCACGCCTGGTCGGCACGCTCCGACGCGGGCGCCGGCTGCGCGCAGCTGCCCAGCAGCTACCTGAAGCGGCTGTACTTCGACTCGCTGGTCCACGACCCGCACGTGCTGCGCGAGCTGATCCGGGTGGCCGGCGCCGACCGGGTGCTGCTCGGCTCCGACTTCCCCTTCGACATGGGCACCGAGGACCCGGTCGGCGCCCTGCGCGCCGCGCGCCTGTCCGACGCCGACTTCCGAGCCGTCCGGGGCGGCAACGCCGCCGCCCTCCTCCGGAAGGACTGACCGCCATGCGTCTGCTCACCCACCTGCGGCACGTCGACCTCGCCGTGCCCGACTACGACAAGCAGCTCGACTTCTACGCCGGCGTCTGGGGCCTGACCAAGGTCGCCGAGGACTCCGGCATCTCCTTCCTGGCCGCCGAGGGCTCCCCGGAGCAGTACGTCGTGCGGCTGCGCCGGGCCGAGGAGAAGCGCCTCGACCTCGTCTCCTACGGCGCCGCGTCCCCCGCGGACGTCGACACCCTCGCCGAGCGACTGCTCGCGGGCGGCGTGCAGTTGATCTCCCGGCCGGGCAAGGTCGACACCCCCGGCGGCGGCTACGGCTTCCGCTTCTTCGACGTCGACGGCCGCACCATCGAGGTGTCCGCCGACGTCGAGGTCAGGCAGCACCGCAGGATCGAGGAGAAGGAGGCGATCCCGGTCAAGCTCTCCCACGTCGTCCTCAACTCCCCCGACCTGAACCGCACCCGCGAGTGGTACGAGCGCCACCTCGGCTTCGCCCTGTCGGACACGCTCAGCTCGCCGCACATGGGCGAGGTCATGCACTTCATGCGGATCAGCAGCCAGCACCACTCCATGGCCCTGGCGAAGGGCCCGCACACCGCCCTGCACCACATCTCCTTCGAGATGCGCGGCATCGACGAATACATGCGCGGCTCCGGCCGTGTCATCCGGGCCGGCTTCAAGAAGATCTGGGGGCCCGGCCGGCACATGGCGGGCGACAACACCTTCACGTACTTCCTCGACCCGCACGGCAACACCGTCGAGTACACCACCGAGTTGGAGAACCTGGACGAGGACACCTGGCACCCCCACGTCTACGACTTCTCCCAGCCCGAGGTCACCGACCAGTGGGGCACCGCCAACCCCATGAACGAACTCGTCGCCAAGGAATCGTTCAACGACCCCGACCGCGGCGTGTTCGTCGCCCCGCCGGTCTGATCCGCTCCCCGCGCACCGGGGACGCGGCGGCGGTGTCCACGCCCTGATTCCCGCCGCCACGTCCCCGGCCCCGCTGTCCCCCTTCCTCACCCCCCACGGCTCCCGCATCAACGACGATCGAAGGAACCGCCCCGATGGCCCCTCACTCGACCCCGCTGTCCCGTCGCGGGCCGGCGGCGCGGCCGACTACCGGGGCCGCCTCACCGTGGGCCACCACCTCATGCGCATCCCACTCTCCTGATCACACTCCGCTGGAGCCGCACCATGCGTTTCGCCGCATACGAACACCGACACCACCACCGGGTGGCCGTCGTGGAAGAGGACGGCACCCTCTTCCCCCTGCCGGGCGTCACCTCGCTCACCGCACTGATCCAGCGGACCGACGGGCTCCCCGGGTTGCTCGCCGCCGGCGCCGCGGCCCTGGACGTCCCCCCGGGCCCGCATGTCTCCCAGGTCCGGTTGCTGCCTCCGCTGCAGCCCGCGTCCGTACGGGACTTCGTGACCTTCGAGGAGCACGTGGAAGGGGTGCGCCGGTCCGTGGAGGGCACCGGCGGCGTCCCCGAGCAGTGGTACGCGGCCCCGACCTTCTACTTCACCAATCCGCACGCGATCTACGGCCCCGGGGACGGCATCCCCGTACCCCCCGGTTCGGCCGTGCTCGACTTCGAACTCGAAGTGGGCGCCGTGGTCGGTCGGGAGGGCCGCGACCTCACCGCCGAACAGGCCCGCGACCACATCGTCGGCTACACCGTCTTCAACGACTGGTCCGCGCGGGACCTCCAGGGCGCGGAGATGAGGGTGGGCCTCGGCCCGTGCAAGGGCAAGGACACCGCCACCACCCTCGGCCCGTACCTGGTCACCGCGGACGAGCTGGAGCCGTACCGGGACCGCGAAGGATTCCTGCGCCTGGCCCTGACCGCCGAGGTCAACGGCGAGAAGCTCGGCGAGGACCTGCTGTCCAACATGAGCTGGACGTTCGAGGAGATGACCGCCTACGCCTCCCGCGGCACCCGCGTCGTCCCCGGTGACGTCCTCGGCTCGGGCACCTGCGGCAACGGCGGCTGCCTCGCCGAACTCTGGGGCCTGCGCGGCGAGCAGACCCCACCCCCGCTGAAGCCCGGCGACACCGTCACCCTCACCGTCGAGGGCATCGGCACCCTCACCAACACCGTCGTCCCCGGCGTCGAGCCCGTCCCGCTGCCCGTCGGCCGGCGCCGCTCCCGGGAGCGGCCGTGAGCGACCTGCACCCCAAGAGGCTGCTCGGCAAGGTCGTCGTCGTCACCGGCGCCGCACGCGGACAGGGCGCCGCCGAGGCCGAGGCCCTCACCCGCGAGGGGGCCCGGGTCATCGCCACCGACGCCGTCGAAGCGCCGGGCTGCCGGCGCCTGGACGTCACCCGCGAGCAGGACTGGGCCGCACTCGCCGCCGAGCTGCGCGAGGCGTACGGGCAGGTGCACGGCCTCGTCAACAACGCCGGCATCACCTGGCGAGCCCGCGTCGGCGACGTACGCCCCGAGGACATGACCCGCGTCCACGCGGTCAACGTCACCGGCCCGCTGCTCGGCATCCAGCACCTTGCCCCGCTCATGCCGCCCGGTTCCTCGGTCGTCAACGTCGGCTCCTCGGCGGCCCTCACCGCGCACTACCCGGTCGCCTACACGACCAGCAAGTGGGCGCTGCGCGGCCTGTCGAAGACCGCCGCCCTGGAGCTGGGCCCGCGCGGCATCCGCGTCAACACGATCCACCCCGGCTACATCGAGACGGAGATGACCGCCTCCGCCGCGCCCGCCTTCCGCGAGGCCAACATCAAGGAGACTCCGCTGGGCCGCACCGGCTCCGTCGGCGAGGTGGCGCCGCTGGTCGTGTTCCTGCTGTCCGACGACGCGTCGTTCATCAGCGGCGCGGAGATCCCGGTGGACGGCGGCATGACCGCGCACGGCGGCGTCAAGTCCGTCTCCGACGCCCTGCGGGAGGGAGCGCGGTGAAGCGGCTGGAAGGCAAGGTGGCGCTGATCTCCGGGACCGCGCGCGGCCAGGGCCGGGCCGCCGCGCTGCGGTTCGCCGCCGAGGGCGCCCTCGTGGTCGGCAGTGACCTGCTGCACGAGGAAGCCGTCGAGACCCAGCGCCTCATCGCCCGCGAGGGCGGCACCGCCCTCACCCCCGGCCCGCTCGACGTCACCGACGAGCAGTCCGTCCGTGCCTGGGTGGACGAGGCGGTGGACGCGTTCGGCGGCGTCGACATCGTGTATGCCAACGCGGGCGCCGTGCGGTTCGGCCCGATCGACAGCCAGCCGTACAAGGACTTCGCGTTCACCATGCGGGCCGAGCTGGACTCGGTGTGGCTGACCGTGCGGGCGGCCTGGCCGCACCTGGTGCGCAGCCGCGGCTGCGTCCTGACCGTCGGCTCGACCGCGGGACTCACCGGTTCCCTCACCAACCACCGGACGGCCCATTCGGCGTCGAAGGGCGCCGTCATCGCGCTCACCCGCCAACTCGCCGCCGAGGGAGCACCGCACGGCGTCCGGGTGAACTGCGTGAGCCCCGGGATGATCGACACCGAGGGCTCGCGCGACAACCTGCTCGCCGACGACCACCCGATGAGCGACATCTCCGGCCACATCCCCCTCGGGCGGCTGGGCCACCCCGACGACGTCGTCAACGCGGCCGTCTTCCTGGCCTCCGACGAGGCCGCCTACATCACCGGCGCCAACCTGGTCGTGGACGGCGGCTGGTCCACCGTCCTGCCCGGCGCCCCGAACCGAAAGGCAGTCCGCACGTGAACAAGGTCCGCGCCGACGCCGCCGAAGCGGTCGCCGACATCCCCGACGGCGCTTCGCTCGCCGTCGGCGGCTTCGGCCTCAGCGGCGTCCCCGAAGTCCTGGTCCGCGCCCTGTACGAACGGGGCACGAACGGCCTGAAAGTCGTCTCGAACAACTGCGGCGTCGACGGCCGGGGACTCGGCATCCTGCTCTCCGCGGGCCGTATCGCCCGAGTGACCGGCTCCTACGTCGGTGAGAACAAGGAGTTCGCCCGCCAGTACCTCGGCGGCGAACTGGAAGTGGAACTGACCCCGCAGGGCACCCTCGCCGAGCGGCTGCGCGCCGGCGGCGCGGGCATCCCCGCCTTCTACACCCCGGCCGGCGTCGGCACCCAGGTCGCGAACGGCGGGCTGCCGTGGCGCTACGCGCCCGACGGCACCGTGGCCGTCGCCTCCCCGCCCAAGGAGACACGCGACTTCGCCGGCCGCCCGTACGTCCTGGAACACGGCATCACCACCGACTTCGCCCTCGTCCGGGCCTGGCGCGGCGACCACCACGGCAATCTCGTCTTCCGCCGGGCCGCCGCCAACTTCAACCCCCTCGCCGCCATGGCCGGCCGCGTCACCGTCGCCGAGGTCGAGGAACTCGTCGAACCGGGCGCGCTCCGACCCGATGAGGTCCACGTGCCCGGGATCTACGTTCAGCGGGTCGTGGCGCTCACCGCGGGCCAGGCCGCCGACAAGCCCATAGAGAAGAGGACCGTACGTCCATGAGCTGGACCCGCGAGCAGATGGCCGCCCGCGCCGCCGCCGAACTCACCGACGGCTCCTACGTCAACCTGGGCATCGGCCTGCCCACCCTGATCCCCGGACACCTCCCACGCGGCGTCCACGTCGTCCTGCACTCCGAGAACGGCATCCTCGGCACCGGCCCCTACCCCACCGAGGACGAAGTCGACCCCGACCTGATCAACGCCGGCAAGGAAACGGTCACCGTCCTGCCGGGCGCCTCCTTCTTCGACTCCGCGCTCTCCTTCGGCATGATCCGCGGCGGTCACATCGACACCGCCGTCCTCGGCGCCATGCAGGTCTCCGCCCGCGGCGGCCTCGCCAACTGGATGATCCCCGGCAAGATGGTCAAGGGCATGGGCGGTGCCATGGACCTCGTCCACGGCGCACGCCGCGTCATCGTCCTCATGGAACACACCGCCAAGGACGGCACCCCCAAGATCGTCGACGAGTGCGCCCTCCCCCTCACCGGCGAGCAGTGCGTCCACCGGATCATCACCGACCTCGGCGTTCTCGATGTCACCCCCCAGGGCCTCGCCCTGGTCGAAACCGCACCCGGCGTCACCGTCGAGGACATCACCGCCCGCACCGGCACCGCCCTGAAGGTGGACAGTGTCTCCGCCGCGTGCTGACCGGCGGTCGGAAGAGTTTCTCCACGATCCATTGACACGGGGGAAACACTCTCGGAATATATTCCGTACACCAATGATTGGTGTACGGACCATCGGAGGCCGGGTCTGACCGCCTCCGCTCCCGATGTCCTCCCGAGCTGACTTTTGGAGGCCAGATGCCCGTCCTCACCTCTCCACTCCACATCGCCGTAGTCGGAGGCGGCATCGGCGGACTGGCCGCCGCGCTGGCGACTGCCCGCGCCGGCCATCGCGTGACGCTCGTGGAGCGGGCCGCCCGCTTCGGCGAGATCGGGGCCGGCCTGCAGCTCGCCCCGAACGCCTCCCTAGCCCTCGACGAACTCGGCGTACTGCCGGCCGTCCGGGCATCCGCGGTAGCCCCGCCCCGGCTGGTCATGATGGATGCCCTGACCGGTGACGAGGTCACCTCCCTCGATCTGCGCAGCTCGGCCTACACCGACCGTTTCGCGCACCCGTACCTGGTCACCCACCGCACCGACCTGCACGCCGCACTGCTGACCGCCTGTCAGGAGCACCCGGCCGTCACGCTGCGCACGGGACACACCGTCGCCGAGGCAGACCAGGACGGATCCGGGGTACACCTGCACTTCGCGGAGGGCCACGCCCCGCTGACGGCCGACGCGGTCGTCGCCGCGGACGGACTGCACTCCCGGCTGCGCCAGGTACTGGTCGGTGACGGGGAACCGGTCTGCTCGCGCTACGTCGCCTTCCGCGGCGCCCTGCCCACCGGGAAGATGACCGGCCGGATGTCCCAGCACGCCGCCTCGGAAGCGGTGATGGTGTGGACCGGGCCGCGCATGCACCTGGTGCAGTACCCCGTACGTCGCGGCGAGCTGTACAACCAGGTCGCCGTGTTCGAGAGCGACCACTACACGCCGGATTCCGACGACTGGGGCACCGAGGCCGAGCTGGAGGAGCGCTTCGCCGGCGCCTGCCGGGCCGTGCGCGACGCGCTGCCGCTCGTCTCCCGCGACCGGCGCTGGCCGCTGTACGACCGTGCCCCGATCAGCACCTGGGTGCACGGGCGGATCGCGCTGCTCGGAGACGCCGCCCACCCCATGCTCCAGTACCTCGCGCAGGGCGCCTGCCAGGCACTGGAGGACGCCGTGGCGCTCGGCCAGGCTCTCGGCCGGAGCGCGGACCCCGCCGAAGCCTTCGCCGCATACGCGGACCGGCGTCGGGAACGGGCGACTCTCATCCAGATCAACGCCCGCCGCTTCGGCGAGATCTGCCACCTCGAAGGCATGGGAGCCACCCTGCGCAACATGCTCCTCTCGTCGCGCGGCCCCGAGGCGTTCGACGACATCTCCTGGGTGTGGACCCCCACCCCCGCACCTGCTCCCGCCCTGTGATCCGGCTCGCGTAGGAGGACACTATGACAACCGACGAACTCGCCTACAAGGCCCTGGAGGGCCTGGGAGCCGCCCCGCTGTGGCGCTTCTACGGCAACCTGTTCCCCGCCCAGCCCAAGAGCCGCGCCGTCCCCTACCGCTGGGACTGGCGTGAACTCCGCCCGCATCTGCTGCACTTCTCCAAGACTCTGTCTCTGGAGGAGGCCGAACGACGGGTCCTCATGCTCGTCAACCCCGGCCTGACCGACCCCCCGGCCACGGTCAACACCCTCTACGCGGGCCTCCAGATCATCCTGCCCGGCGAGACCGCACAGGCACACCGGCACACCTCCAATGCCTTCCGCTTCATCCTGGAAGGCGACGGTGCCTGGACCACCGTCAACGGCGAGCGGGTCTTCATGGCCCCCGGCGACCTCCTGCTCACTCCCGGCTGGCACTGGCACGACCACACCCACCGAGGTGACGCGCCGATGATCTGGCTCGACGCCCTCGACTACCCCCTGGTCAACGCCCTGGAAGCCGGCTTCTACGAGCAGTACCCGCAGCGGCTCCAGGCCGTGACCAAGCCCGACGACGCCGGCAGCCGCCAGTTCCTGCACGGCCGGCTCACGCCCGCCTGGCTCACCCAGGAGGGCCCCAACTCCCCCGTCACCCGGTACACCTGGCAGGAGACGGAGCGCGCTCTGGACGCCGTCGCCGACACGGCCGACGGCAGCGACGTCGACGGTGTCGTCCTGGAGTACACCAACCCCTGGACCGGGGGACCGGTCATGCCCACCATCGGCTGCCGCGTCCAGCGGCTGCGCCCCGGCTTCGAGGGAGCCGGCCGCCGCCACACGGCCTCGACCATCTTCAACGTCGTCCGCGGCGAGGGTGCCACGATCGTCGACGGCGAGCGGCTGGAGTGGTCCGAGCACGACACCTTCGCCGTCCCCGGCTGGGCCTCCTACCGGCACGTCAACACCTCGGCCTCCGCGGACGCCGTCCTCTTCTCCTACAGCGACGAGCCGGTCATGCGCTCCCTCGGCCTCTACCGCACCGAAGACGCCGACCCCGGCGCCTGACCCTCCCACCCGACACCCACAAGGAGGCCAGCATGCGTCTGGCACTGTTCAACAAGGGACGCCTCGGACTCGTCGTCGGTGACGACCTCGTCGACGTGACCGACCAGGTCGCCGGAGCCGACACCGCCGGCCCCGTCGGTGCGCTCCAGCGGTACGTCGAGGCGGTCGCCGACGGGGAGACGGCCCGTTTCGAAGCAGCCGGCCGGCCCCGCATCCCCCTGGCCGAAGCGGTCCTGGAGGCCCCGCTCCCCCGCCCCGGGAAGATCATCGGCGCGCCGGTCAACTACCTCGACCACAAGGCCGAGATGGAGTACACCACCTCGGTGGCCGACCTCGGTGTGTTCCTCAAGGCGAACTCCTCCGTCATCGGCCCGGGCCAGGACATCCTCCTCCCCTACTCCGACAAGCGCACCGACCAGGAAGGCGAACTGGGCGTCGTCATCGGCCGCACTGCCTCGCACGTGAGCACGGACGAAGCCCTGGACCACGTCTTCGGCTACACCTGCGTCCTGGACATCACCGTCCGCTCCGGCGAGGACCGCTCCACCCGCAAGTCTTTCGACACGTTCACCCCGCTCGGCCCCTGGATCGTGACCGCCGACGAGATCCCGGACCCGGACGCCCTCGACCTGCGCTGCGACGTCGGCGGCACCACCCGGCAGCGCACCAACACGACGGACCTCATCTTCGGCGTCCGCGAACTGATCGCCTACACCTCCTCCGTCATGACCCTGCACCCGGGCGACGTGATCGCGACCGGCACCCCGGCCGGAGTGGGACCGCTCAGCCACGGAGACCGCGTGGTCCTGGACATCGAGAAGGTCGGTCGCCTGGAGGTCGGTGTCGACGGCTCCCGTGCCACCCCCTACGACCAGCGCCCCGGCCACCGCGGCCGCTGACCGCCGCTCGCCGCCAGGTGGTGCCGGCACTCGTAGACTCCCCCCACCGGCCGGCACCCGGCCGGCACCACCCCGGCGACAGACGGACGGAAGACTGTGGCGCACGCACTGGAACTGCACAACTACGTCGGACACCTGATCCGACGCGCGGAACAGGTGCACACCGCCCTGTGGTACCGGCACGTGTCCAGGGAGATCACCTCCCAGCAGTTCGCCGTCCTCAACGCCCTCAGCCGTGACCCCGGCATCGACCAACGCACCCTGGCGCGCTTCACCTCACTGGACCGTTCGACGGTCAACCACATCGTCCGCCGGCTTACCGAGCAGCACTACGTCAGTCAGGTACGCGACGAGGAGGACCGTCGGCGGACCTTGCTGAGTCTCACCGATCAGGGAGCCGAACTGCTCGACTCCCTGATCGGTCCGGCCGAGGCCGTCAACGAGCAACTGCTCGAGGCGCTTCCCGGTGACGAACGCAAGCTGGCCGTCGACGTCCTTCGCAAGATCGCGTCGCTGGACGCCGAGGCACTCAGCGACGGCCAGTGAGCTCGGTGAAGCGCGGGACGTCCAGGTAGCGAGGAAGGACTCACGCCTTGACCCGTCACACCCTGCGCAGCGCGCCTTCCTCCCCTTCCCCGCAGGAATCCGGTTCCCCGCCCGCCACCGCAACAGGGCCCGTCATCGGCCGGGCTCTGCGCATCCTCGGTGCCTTCAGCGCACAACGTCCTCACCTGTCCCTGAGCGAGCTGGCCCGGCGATCAGGTCTGCCCGTGTCCACCGTGCACCGCATGCTGGGTGACCTGCTCGTGTGGGGCGCTCTGGAACGCGACGCGCAAGGCCGCTACCGCATCGGGCTGCGGCTGTGGGAGGTCGCATCCTTGGCTCCGCGCAGTCAAGGGCTGCGCGAGCGCGCACTGCCCTACCTGGAAGACCTCTCCTCCCTCGTCCGTGAGAACGTCCAGCTCGCCGTCCGTGACGCAAGCGAGGTGGTCTTCATCGAACGCATCGCGCCGAGCTGTGCCGTGCCCACGCTGACACGAGTGGGAGGACGGCTGGGCATCACCACGACAGCGGCTGGACTGGTGCTGCTCGCTCACGCACCGGCAGCCGTTCAGGAGGAAGCTCTCGCGCGGACGATACCCCGGCACACCCCGTTCACGCTCACCGACAGCGGCCGGCTCAGGGCGGTCCTCGCCCAGGCACGCACGTGCGGCTACGCGGTCAGCGACCGGCAACTGTCCACCGACACCCTCTCCGTCGCCGCGCCCGTCACCACCGACGACGGCGAGGTGACCGCAGCCGTCTCCGCGGTGGTCCGGCACGGGTCCACGTCCGTCGGAGCGCTCGCCGATCTGGTCCGCTCATGCGGCCGCGCCATTTCGCGAGCTCTTGACACACCCGACCTCTGAAGGACATCGGCCCGCCACACTTGTTTCCCGGCATCCGGGAAACCACCTGGCCGCGCGAGAGCGCCGCTCGCACCATGACTGCTCCCACTGCCGAACCCGAGGCTGCCGCCCACGGCGCGCCGACGAGCCGGTTCGGCCATCCCGCAGTCGACAACGGAGTGCTGCCATGGAGAAGTGCCCCCACCGCCCCACCGCCCCGCAGGCCGTCCGGTGACCGCCCGCCTCACGCAGGCCCTGGACGACGGGCCCATGAGCCGCTTCCAGTGGGGTGCGATCGCCATCTGCGTGCTGCTCAACACCCTTGACGGCTTCGACGTGCTGGTCATGTCCTTCACCGGGAAGACGATCTCCGGCGAGTGGCACCTCGATGCCGGTACCCTCGGGCTGCTGCTGAGCAGCGGGCTGGCGGGCATGGCGTTGGGCGCCCTGCTCATCGCTCCCCAGGCCGACCGGATCGGCCGGCGCCCCGTCATCCTGGCCGGCCTGGCCCTCGCAGCCGCGGGCATGCTGCTGTCCTCGGTCAGTCAGAACTGGCAGCAGTTGGGGGCGCTGCGCCTGCTCACAGGCGTCGGCATCGGCGCCGTTCTCGCCTGCAGCAACGTCATCGCCGGTGAGTTCGCCTCCCGCCGCTGGCGCGGTCTGGCCGTCAGCCTCAACTCCACCGGGTACGCCGTGGGAGCGACAATCGGCGGCGTCTCTTCGGTCGCCCTCATCGACCGCTACGGCTGGCGCTCGGTGTTCCTGGCCGGCGGACTCGCCACCCTGGCCGTCATTCCCCTTGCCTTCCGTCTCCTGCCGGAATCGCTCGACTTCCTCCTCAGCAGGAGACCCGCCAATGCCCTGAGCCGTGTCAACGAGCTGGCCCGCCGCATGGGGCAGCCACACCTGTCCACGCTCCCGGACAAGGAACCGACGACGCTCACCTCCGCAGGCGGGTTCCGCCGCCTTCTGGCGCCGGATCTCCGCCGCCCCACCCTGGTGCTGTGGGGTGCCTTCTTCCTCGTCATGGCCGCCTTCTACTTCGTCACAAGCTGGACGCCGACTCTCCTCGTGGAGGCCGGGATGTCCGCGACACAGAGCCTGACCGGCGGAACGCTGCTCAACCTGGGCGGTGTCTTCGGCACCGCACTCCTGGGCGCACTGGCCGCGCGGTACGCGCTCGGCAGCGTCCTGCGTACCTACCTCTTCGTGTCCGCAGCACTCGCCGTGGCCTTCGCGGCCTCCACCGACACACTCGTCCTGGCCTTCTGCATCGGAGCGGTCATCGGAGTCGCGGTCAACGGCTGCATCGCCGGCCTCTACGCCCTGACGCCGAGCGTCTATCCGGCGCCGCTGCGGGCGACAGGTGTGGGAGCGGCGATCAGTGTCGGCCGCGTGGGTGCCATCATCGCACCCACCACGGCTGGCTGGCTGCTGGACGCGGGCTGGACACCACTGGCCCTGTACATCACGACGGGTGCGGTGTTCTGCGCGGCCGGCTTGCTTCTGCTGGCCATGCGTGCAGAACAGCCGACAGCAAAGGTCGCGCGCGGCTCCGAGCGGACATCGACGCCCCTATGACCGGTATCACGTGGCGCGGTCGAGTCCCGTGCTCCAAAAGCGTGGGCCAAAGATAGCGGCTCGCAGCGCCTGCGGAGGCACAGCAGAGACTTCCGCTTCGAGCGTCATCCGAGCGTCAAGAATTTCCGAAAGCCCTTCTGAGGGCGTCGCCCATGCAGAGACCTCACTCACGAACTCGCAGGTCAGCGATCTACAAAAATCGATCCGTCACTGAAACCGTTCCACTTCGGAAAACAGGTCGAGCACCGTCGAGCACACCTGAAGAACCCGATAAAACCGCAGGTCAGAGCCCCTTCTGGGCAGGCTCAAGAATCGCCACGCACTCCACGTGCGACGTCATCGGAAACAGATCGAACACCCGCAGCGTCCGCACCCGGTACCCCCCGTCCTGGAAGTACCCCAGGTCCCGGGCCAGCGCGGCCGGGTCGCAGGCCACGTAGGCGATCCTGCGGGCGCCCAGGGTCGAGAGGTGCTGGACCGTCTTGCGGCCGGCGCCGGCGCGGGGCGGGTCGAGGACGATGAGGTCGACCTCGTCGATGCCGGTGCGGGGCAGGACGGACTCGACCTTGCCCTGCTCGATGCGGACGCGGTCGAAGGCGGCGAGGTTGTGGCGGGCGTCCTCGACGGCGCGCTTGCCGGACTCGATGCCGAGGACCGCTCCCTGGTCCCCGACGCGGTCGGCCAGGGCGCCGGCGAAGAGGCCGACGCCGCAGTAGAGGTCCAGGGCCATGTCGCCCTTGCGGGGCAGCAGGCCCTGCATGACCGCGGTGACCAGGGTGTCGGCGGCCTTCGGGTGGACCTGCCAGAAGCCGCCGGAGCCGACGCGGTAGGTGCGGTCGTCGGCGCGCTCGCGGACGAAGGGGCGGCCGTGGACGCGGTGGACGCCGCCGTCCTTCTCCCCGACGCGCATGACCGAGACCGGGCGGTCCAGTTCGACGATGGGGAGGCGGGCGCCGGGGCGCGGGGTCAGGATGACCTGGCGGTCCTGGGAGCCCGTCGCCGCGATCGCCTCGACCGTCGCCATGCCGGGCCAGTCACGGCGCTCGATGCCCAGTTCGCTGACGCCCTCCGCCGCGATCATGCAGTGGTCGATCGGCTCGATCTCGTGGGAGCGGTGGCGGCGCAGACCGGCGCGACCGTCGGCGTCCACCGCGAACTGCACGCGCGTGCGCCACGACGGGACCTGGCCGGCCGGCAGCTTGTCGCCCTCGGCCGGCATCACCGTGCCGTCCCAGCCGGCCTCCTCCGGGGTGAGACCCGCCAGGCGCTGCAACTGCTCGGCGACCACCTCGCCCTTCAGGCGTCGCTGGGCGCCCGGCTTGGCGTGCTGCCAGTCGCAGCCGCCGCAGCGGCCGGGGCCGGCGAAGGGGCAGGGGGCTTCGATGCGGTCCTTGGAGGGGTCCAGGATCTCGACCGCGTCCGCCCGCAGGAAGCGGGCACCCTCCTCGCCCTCCGTCACCCGGGCCACGACCCGCTCGCCGGGCAGCGTGTGCCGGACGAACAGCACCTGGCCCTCGGACGTGCGGGCGATGCAGTGGCCGCCGTGGGCGACGGGGCCGACCTCGACCTCGTACTCCTCGCCCACCAGCGAGACCGGCTCCGAGACCGGCTCCGCGACCGCTCGCTGTTCCGCCTGCGACTTCTTCGGTTCTGCCTGCATGGCGGGGTGACTCCAGAGAACGGGGGGATGACAGGGACAACAGCCGTCCAGTCTACGTGGACGAGGAGGAGTCCTTCGTACGGTCACGGTCCTGGTGGTGGTGGGCCGGTCCGCGCCGCACCGCACCCGGCGCGCTCCAGTCCTGGCGCTTGCGCGCCCGGCGCCTGGCGGCCTCGGAGGACTCCAGCTGGTACGGGACCGACGTGACCATGACGCCCGGCGTGAACAGCAGCCGGCCCTTGAGGCGCAGGGCGCTCTGGTTGTGCAGCAGGTGCTCGTACCAGTGGCCGACCACGTACTCGGGGATGATCACCGAGACCGCGTCGCGCGGGGACTCCTTGCGCAGGCTCTTGACGTACTCGATGACCGGCCGGGTGATCTCGCGGTACGGCGAGTCCAGGACCTTCAGCGGTACGGCGATGCCGCGGCGCTCCCACTCCTCGCGCAGCGCCTTCGTCTCGGCCGGGTCGACGTTGACGCTGAGCGCCTCCAGGCTGTCGGAGCGCATCAGCTTGGCGTAGGCGAGGGCGCGGAGCGTGGGGCGGTGGATCTTGGAGATCAGGACCACCGAGTGAACGCGTGAGGGGCGCACCATGTCGTCGCTCTGTGCCTCCTCGGGGTCCTCCGGGGCCGCGATCTCCTCGGCGACCCGGTCGTAGTGCTTGCGGATCGCCGTCATGGTCGCGAAGAAGATGCACATGCCGAGCAGCGCGACCCAGGCGCCGTGCGTGAACTTGGTCGCCAGCACCACCACCAGGACGAGGCCGGTGAAGAAGGCGCCGAAGGCGTTGATCGCGCGGGAGCGCATCATGTGGCGTCGCTTGGACTGGTCCCGCTCGCCGGCCAGGTTGCGGTTCCAGTGGCGGACCATGCCGATCTGGCTGAGCGTGAAGGACACGAAGACGCCGACGATGTAGAGCTGGATCAGCCGGGTCGAGTCGGCGCCGTAGACGACGACCAGGAGCATGGCGGCTCCGGCGAGGAGCACGATGCCGTTGGAGAAGGCCAGGCGGTCGCCGCGGGTGTGCAGCTGGCGCGGCAGGTAGCGGTCCTGGGCGAGGATCGAGCCGAGCAGCGGGAAGCCGTTGTACGCGGTGTTGGCGGCGAGGAAGAGGACCAGCGCGGTGGCTGCGGCCAGCACGATGAACAGGAAGCTGCCCTCGCCGAAGACCGCCTCGGCGACCTGCGAGATCACCGGGTGCTGGACGTAGTCCGCGCCGACCGCGACGCCGTTGTGGAAGAGGTCGGTGGCCGGGTTCTCCGACATCCGCACGTCGGTCGCGGCGGCCAGCGCGATGATGCCGCAGAACATGGTGACGGCCAGCAGACCCATCATCGCGAGGGTGTTCCCCGCGTTCTTGGACTTGGGCTTGCGGAAGGCCGGGACGCCGTTGGAGATCGCCTCGACACCGGTGAGCGCGGCACAGCCGGAGGAGAAGGCGCGCAGGAGGAGGAAGATCAGGGCGAAGCCGGCCAGGCCGCCGTGCTCCGGCTTGATCTCGTAGTCCGCGGTCGGGGCACGCATGGTGTCGTCCAGGACCAGTCCGCGGAACGCCCCCCACACGATCATGATGAAGACGCCCGCGACGAAGACGTACGTCGGAATCGCGAACAGGGTGCCCGACTCCCTGACCCCGCGCAGGTTCATCAGCGTGAGCAGCAGGATCACGGCGACCGCGCACAGGACCTTGTGCTCGACGACGAAGGGGATCGCGGAGCCCAGGTTCTCGATGCCGGAGGAGATGGAGACCGCGACGGTCAGGACGTAGTCGACCAGCAGGGCGCTGGCGACGGTCAGACCGGCCTTGGGCCCGAGGTTGGTGGTGGCCACCTCGTAGTCGCCGCCGCCGCTCGGGTAGGCGTGCACGTTCTGCCGGTAGGAGGCGACCACGGTGAACATCAGGACCACGACCGCGACCGCGATCCACGGGCTGAAGTGGTAGGCCGACACGCCCGCGATGGACAGGACGAGCAGCACCTCGCCGGGCGCGTACGCCACGGAGGACAGCGGGTCGGACGCGAACACGGGAAGCGCGATGCGCTTCGGCAGGAGCGTTTCACCCAGCCGGTCGCTGCGCAGTGCGCGCCCGATGAGGATCCGCTTGGGCACGTCGGTCAGTTTGGACACAACAGAGGATCGTAAGCGTTCGAACGCGCGACCACCCAATCGCCACCCCTCCTCGGCCGCACCGGTCTGCTCTACGGGTGAATTCGCGGGGCGGTGCGGCTGCGGATCGGGCGGACGGCGGGGTTCGCATGGCTATATGACCATCACCGTCCGTCGTCCCCCTGAGGGAGATCCCATGCATCTGTCCGCGGAGCTGGTCGGCGGCGGCGTCACGCTCGTCGGCCTCGCCGTTCTGGCCTTCGCCAGCGTTCGCAGCATCTGCCGCCGGGGGTCGTCGGCGGGGGGCTGAGGCGGGGCCCCGGACGAGAGGGACGGTCCTCGGGCGAACCGGGAGCCGCCGCCCTCGGGCGAACCGGGAGCCGCGGCCCTCAGACGAACGGGGAGCCGCGGCCCTCCAGCATCTCGTTGAGCGTGTGCTGGATGGTGTCCTTCACCTCGCCGGCGAGCTTCTCGACCACCAGCGGGTCCTCCGCGGCGTCCTCGGGGAAGCCGTCCGTGTGGATCGGGGCACCGAAGCGGATGGTCCACTTGGTCGGCATCGGGATCAGGCCCAGCGCGCCCAGCAGCGGGAAGGTCGGGGTGATCGGGAAGTACGGCAGCTTCAGCATCCGGGCCAGGGTGGGGGCCGAGCCGATCATCGGGTAGATCTCCTCGGCGCCGACGATCGAGCACGGCACCATGGGGCGCCGCGACCGCAGTGCCACCGCCGCGAAGCCTCCCCGGCCGAAGCGCTGCAGCCGGTAGCGCTCCTCGAAGGGCTTGCCGAGCCCCTTGTAGCCCTCCGGCATCACGCCGACCAGTTCGCCGGAGCCGAGCAACCGCAGCGCGTTCTCGGGGCAGGCGCGTACGTGGCCGGCCTTGCGGGCGAGGTCACGGACGACGGGGAGGTCGAAGGCAAGGTCGGCGGCGAGCAGCCGGAGCCTGCGGTGCGTGCTGTGATGGTCGTGCAGCGCCACCTGGAGCATCAGGGCGTCGAGCGGCAGGGTGCCGGAGTGGTTGGCGACCAGGAGTGCGCCCCCCTCGGCCGGCACGTTCTCCAGTCCCTCCAGGTCGACCCGGAAGTACTTCTCGTACAGCAGGCGCAGGGCGGGGAGCAGGTAGTCGTCGGTCAGCTCCGGGTCGAAGCCGAAGTCGTCGACGGCGCCCTCGTCGGAGGTCAGCCGGGCGAACGCCTCGGCGCCGCCGGCCAGGACCTCGCGCAGCACCTCGGCGGTCAGGGACGCCTCGGCCTCTCCGAAGGGAATGTCTCCGGTCATACGTGCCTCGTCTCGGATCTGTGGAGGGGATCTGTGGATCTCTGGAGGGGGTCTGTGGAGGGGCTCTGTGGGGATCTGTGGGGATCTGTGGGATCTGTGGTTGCCACCCGGTACGGCGGCCCCCCTCGCCCGGGGAGGCCGCCGTACGCGCGTGACGGGCGGGGTCAGTACACGTAGGGGACGAACTTCGCCGTCCGGGACGCGTACTCGTCGAAGGCCTCGCCGTATCGCTCGGCGAGGTACTTGTCGAGCATGGGGATGTTCAGGAAGACGAACATGCAGACCATGATCAGGGGGATGGCGAAGGCCCACGGGGTGCCCGTGACCAGCGCGAACCCGGAGAAGAGCACGGCGTCACCGAAGTAGTTGATGTGCATCGAGTGCTTGAACAGGCCTTCGGTGTAGAGCTTGCCCTTGTTCTCCGGGCGCTTCTTCCAGAGTTTGCGCTGGTACTCCGACCCCGTGTTCAGGTAGGACCCGAGGAGGTACAGCACGACGCCCAGCCAGGTGAACGCGCTCACGCCGGCGTCGTTGGTGCCGCCGAAGTACGCCATCGTGCCGTGGATCACCAGGACCCAGATCCCGATGGTGGCCGACTCCGACCACTCCATCTTGCGCTGGAGCATCACGAAGTTCGTGGCGATGAAGCGCAGCAGGTAGAGCACCGACAGGGTCGCCAGCAGGACCCGGCGCAGGGTCACCGCCTCGTCGAAGTCGGTGCCGAACCAGTCGGCCACGGTGTCCGCGCCGCCGAACAGGAACCACACGGCGCCGGCCACGGCGACGGTGTTGAAGGCCGTCACCAGGGCCTTGGGGCCGGTCGACGCGTCGTATCCGCCGTACATCTCTCACTCTCGCTCTCTCTTGTCCGTCCCCCGTCTTCGGGTCTACGGGCGCGCGGCGGCGTCCTCCTTGGGCTTGGTGCCGCGTCGTCCGCCGGCCGCTCCCCTGCCGTTGCCCGTGGCACGGGCCGCTGATCCGCCCCGCCCCGCCGCTTCCGGCTCGGGCTCCGCCGCCCGCGCCGGTGACGAGGGCGCGGCCGAGGCGTCCGCGATCAGCTTGGCGCGCATCGAGATGTACTTGGCGTTCATCTCGTCGACGGGGATGAACTTGTTCACGCCGCCGGCGCTGATCTTGGGTTCCTGGTGTTCCATGATGCGGACGTCCTGGGGGTCCTGCACCCACTTCTCCATGTAGAGGGACGCCCAGGGCAGCAGACGGCGCAGCGGTTCGAACCTCAGGACGGGCTTGACCTGTTCGTACTCGTACCAGCGCAGGATGTGCTCGGTGTTCTGGTCGTCGATGGGCACCAGCCAGGAGGTGGTCTCGAACTGCTCGGTCTGCACGTGCACCATGCACGGGAAGGTGAACGTGATGACGTAGTGGGTGGTGTTGGTGGGGTCGTCCTCCTGGCAGTGGTCGAAGGAGTAGCGGATGGTCTGCCCCTCCGCCTCCGTCTCCACCCGGTGGTTGGTGATCCGGGTGGCGGCCAGGTACCGCTCGCGGCCGTCGAGGCCGAACTTGCTCGGGGTTCCGTACAGGAGCAGGTAGTCGATGTAGTTGAACCAGTGGTCCCGGTGCACGTAGGTCACGTGGTAGAACTCGAGCAGGCTCTCGATGTAACGGGTGTAGTGCACCGGGCGGGTCCAGCGCTTGGTGGCGTACAGCTTCCGGTTGTCCGTCACCTCGGCCGGGGCCGCCACCGGCGGCAGGTCGGCCGTCGGGCGCTCGTCGCCCCACCACATCCACACCAGGCCGAACTGCTCCCGGACCGGGTAGGTGGGTACCCGCAGCGAGCCGGGGATGCGGGCCTCGGAGCCCATCGCCGGGATCACCCGGCAGGCACCGTCGGCTCCGTAGCGGAAGCCGTGGTACGGGCATTCGATGGTGTTGCCCTTCATGCGGCCGTCGCCGAGGTTGGCGCCCTTGTGCGGGCAGCGGGCGCCCTGGCAGACGAGGTTGCCGTCGATGTCGCGCCAGAGCACGAGGTCCTGGCCCATGCGGCGCACACCGAGCGGTTTGTCGTTGCCCACCTCCTGCGCCTCGACGATGGGATACCACTGGTTGGGGATCATCGGGTCGTCTCCCGTCTGGGGTGTGGTCCGCCCCTCGGGGGGGCGGTCGTGGTCCGGTGTTGCGGCGGTGGCCGGCTTCAGTCGGTGGTGGCTCCGGCCGGGGTCCCGGCGGCCCCGGGCGGGCCCTGCGGGTCGGTGTCCGCGCTCTCGACGACCTCGACCGTGCCCGCGTCGCCGTCCACCACGATCAGGTCGCCGGTGTTGATGCGCTGGGTGGCGTCCTTGGTGTTCACCACCGACGGGACGTGGAACTCGCGGGCCACGATGGAACTGTGCGAGAGCATCGACCCGATGTCGGTGACGACCCCGCCCGCGATGGCGAACAGCGGCGTCCAGGAGGCGTCGGTGTACCCGGTCACGAGGATCTCCCCGGCCTCGAACTCGTCGGCCTGCCACACCAGGTCCTCGACGATGCGGGCGCGGCCCACGATCCGTCCGGGGCTGGCGGCGAGGCCTTCGAGCCGGGCGCCGTCGGCGGCGGGCCGGACCGAGGCGGTGATGTCGTGGACGCCGACGAAGGTCAACGGCGGTTCCGGGAGCCGCTTGTTGTGTTCGTGCAGCCGGCGGGCCGCGTCGATGCGGGCCCGGTCGAAGACGCGTACGGCGTCCTCGTCGCCGGCGAGGTAGCGGCGCACGTCCTCGAAGTCCAGGTGGGCGATCTCGTCCGGGGAGTGCAGGACACCGTCGGCGACCAGGCGCCGGCCGACCTCGTAGACCACGTTCCGCACCAGCCAGATGGACGTGATCATGGACATCCGGGTGGTCTCCCGCAGCTCGCTGCACAGGGCGTAGAGGGAGATGACGGTGTCCAGGACCTGGCGCTTGGGCATCGGCAGCCGGCCCAGCACCTCGCGGGAGTCGTCGGACCAGCCGCTGCTGCGGCGGAGGATGTCGTCGATGGAGAAGCCGTCGGCGACGTAGCGCCGGATCATCTGGAAGATGTAGGAGGGGTCGTCGATCCACCTCGGGTGGGTGATCTCCATCTCCTGGTGGCCGCGGGTGCCGTTGGCGCGCAGGAACGGCTCCATGTGCCGGTCCCAGAAGCGCTGTCCGGCGGGGTCCTCGCGCAGCAGCCGGGCGATGTCCTCCAGCGGTTCGTCCTTGATGATCCGCAGGACGGCCGGGTCGTTCTTGGCGGCCTGGGCGACCGACCAGACCTCCTTGGCCGACTCGACGGTGCGCAGGCTGGACATGTCGGTCTTGACGCGGTTCTGCAGGCCCACGCCGTCGCTGCCGAGCCAGCGGGCGCACAGCTCGGTGAGCAGGCCGTAGAAGGCGAACGCGTTGATGTAGTACGGCATGTAGCCGATGTGCATGTCGTGGAACCAGGCGAGGTCGCGGTGGAGTTCGCCGTGCAGTTCGCGCCTGCTCATCCGGGTCAGGTCGAGGCCGCGGGCCCGGTCGAACTCGTAGAGCCGGGCGTCGACCATCTGCTGGGAGCGGGACTTCATCTGCGTCATCTCACGGGCCGTGTGCTGGAGCCAGTGGACGGTGGAGAGCAGGTCCTCCATGCCGCCGGGGAAGGTGCCGAACGGGTTCTCGTAGTCGGCGAGGTCGACCTCCTCGCTGACGAAGCGGCTGGTGAAGTGGCGCTGGTCGCGGGTGGGCAGGCACTGGGCCAGCAGGTAGGAGCTGTAGGAGATGTTGAGGTAGACGTGGCCCTGGTAGAAGCCCATGTGCAGGTCGGCCTCGCCGGTGTCGCGCACGCCGAGGGCGCCCGCGCAGTCGGTGTGCACGTTGCGCTGGTAGTAGCGGGCGAAGCTCAGGCCGAGCGGGGTCATCAGGCCGACGAAGATCTCCCCGATGTCCATGCGCGACCACAGGGTGCCGTTGAGGACCGGCTCCGGCTGCGGGGCGACGTACGGGCTGAGCGCGCCGGACGGGGCCGCGGGGGCGGCGGGCCGGGTGGTGATCGGGCGGGTCTGGAACAGGTGGAAGACGCCGTCGCGCACGCCCCACTCGATGTCCTGCTCGCTGCCGTACAGGTCGCGGATGCGGACGGCCAGGGCGCCGAGTTCGCGCAGTTGGTCGTGGGTGAGGCAGGGGACGCTGCGGGCCGCCGCGTCGACCTTCGTCATGCCGATGCGGCCGGGCTCCAGGGGCGCGCACTTGGTGACCTTGTAGCGGACCCGTTCCTCGACGACCTCCAGCTTCTCGTCGTCGACGACGAAGAAGTCGCTGGAGACCTGCCCGGAGACCAGCCCTTCGCCCAGGCCCTGGCAGGCCTCCACCACGAGGCGGTGCGGGCGGGGGTTGACCGGGTCGACGGTGAACATCACGCCGCTGACGTCGGTGTGGATCATCTCCTGGACGACCACGGCGAGGGCGTCGGGGGCGTCCCTGTCCCGGTACACCGTGGCGCGGTCGGACCACAGCGAGGCCCAGCACCGCAGGACCGCGTCCAGTACGTCCTCGTCGCCGCAGACGTCGAGGACCGTGTCGTGCTGGCCGGCGAAGGACTGTGCGGCGGAGTCCTCCCGCAGTCCGGAGGAGCGCACCGCCACGCGGGGGCGGCCCATGCTGCCGTAGGCGTCGAGGACGGCGTCCGCGATCGCGGCGGGCATCCGGGTGCCCAGGATGCGCTCGCGCAGGGTGCGGGGGTCGGCGCCCGCCGCCTCGGCGGCGATCCCGGTCTCCCGCAGGTAGGCGTCGAAGAGGGCGGTGGTCAGGCAGAAGGCGGGCGGGACGGGCAGACCCGCGGCGGACAGCTCCGCGAGGCGGGTGCCCTTGCCGCCCAGTTCCCCCCGGTGGCCTCCGGCCGGGCCGCCCGCGCCCAGGGTGACGACGCAGGCGGCGTGCCCGGCCGGGTCGGTGACCGGGCCGGCGGGGCCTTCGCCTGCTCCGGCGGGGGTCGTCGTGTCGCTGACGTGCGTGTCCATGGCGGGTGTGTCTCCTCGGCGGTCAGGCGTGCGCGACGCGCTTGCTGGTGCCCGTGAAGGCGTGGAACTGCTCGCCCGGGACGATCCGGGTGGCCTCGACGTCGTCGAACCCGGCCTGGCGGAGCTGGTCGGCCAGTGCGTCGGCCTGCGGCAGCGGGCCGCCGAAGTCGGCGTAGGTGAACCAGAGGTTGAGCGCTTCCAGACCGACGTTCCCGCCCTTGCAGGAGGTGGTGAGCAGCAGCCTGCCCCCCGGTGCCAGCAGGTCGTGGGCCCGGCGCAGGGCCTCGACCCGCTCGGCCTCGGGGAAGTAGTAGATGTTGTTGTGCAGGGTGACCAGGTCGAACTGGGGCTGCGCGTCGAGGGTGCGCAGGTCGGCCTGCCGGGTCTCGACCCGGTCGGTCAGCCCCCACTCGGCCATGTTCGCCGCGGCGCTGTCGGCCACGTCCTGCTGGAGGTCGACGGCGAGCGCCGACAGGCGGGGGTTGAGCTCGGCGGCGTAGCGGACGTAGGTGCCGCTGCCGCAGCCGACCTCCAGGAGCCGTACGGGCGCGTTCCGGTCCAGGGTGCGGGCGATGGCCTCCTCGACCAGCGGCTGGATCACCCGGGTGGAGCGGGCGATGACCAGGCCGTCCTGGTCGTCGAGGGAGAAGCGGCGGCCCTCGCGCAGCATGCGGGGGCCGTTCAGCAGTGCGGGCACGTGGAAGCGCAGGACCTCCTCCAGCGCGGCGGCGATCGCGTCGTTGCCGGGCTGGGCGAGCGCCTTGGCGGGCAGGCTGCGCAGCTTGTAGCAGCCCTCGCGCTTGCCCAGGTCGCCGAGGCGGATGCCCATGTCCAGCCACTCCTTGAGGCGCGGCAGGTCCTCGTCGTCGATGTCGAGCCGTTCCGCCAGCGACTCCAGGTCGCAGGGGCGTACGGCGAGGGCGGCGAGCACGCCGGAACTCGCCGCCGAGGCCAGGAAGGCGGCCCGGTACACCGGCTCGACGAAGCCCTTGGACAGGGCCAGGAGCAGCGGCATGTGCGGATTGCCGAGCACCTTGGTCACGGTGCGCAGGTCGGTCAGCGGCGCCTCGACGCGGCTGCCGACGCTCTTGGCCAGGCTCAGAATGTCCATGTTGCTTCCCTAGTTGCCTTCCTGTGCGGGGTGGTGCCGAGGGCGTCGAGTTCGGTGCCCAGGTGGGCGAGGAGCCGGTCGCGGGACGGGCCGCCGTTCAGGAAGAAGTGGTTGCCCGGCAGGTGGCGCCGCAGGAACGAGCCGGTGGTGTAGGGCCGCCAGGCCTCGACCATCTCCGGGGTGGCGATGGGGTCGGCGGCGGCGGAGAACGCGGTCGTCGGGCAGTCCAGCGGTGGCCGGGGGTGCCAGTCGTAGCGCTCGCAGGCGCGCAGGTCGGCGCGGAGCACCGGGAGTCTGCGGTCGAAGTAGGCGGCGCCCAGGGTGTCCGCGTCGTCGAGGCCGCCCAGGTCCCGGATGACCTCGCGCAGGGCGGTGTCGGACAGGGTGTGGTCGGCGCGGTCGCCGTACAGGTGCGGGGCCCGGCTGCCGGAGACGAACAGGTGCCGGGGCCGCGGTGCCCCGCGCCGGCGCAGCACGCAGGCCACCTCGTAGGCGAGCAGGGCGCCCATGCTGTGCCCGAACAGGGCGTAGTCGTGGGTGAGCCGGTGCTCCTCCAGCGCGTCCGCGACCGCTTCGGCGAGGGGTTCCATGGTGTCGTACGGCCGCTCGCGCAGGCGCAGTCCGCGGCCGGGCAGCTGTACGGGTACGACGGCGACCTCGTCGCCCAGCCGCTCCTGCCAGCCGCGGAACGCGGAGACCGTCCCCCCGGCGTAGGGGAAGCAGACCAGGCGCAGCGGGGCGGCCGCCGGGTCGGGCGGCTCGGCGGCCGGTGCCGCGACGGGGCGGGGGAACCAGGCGGAACGCTGGGAGAGCAGGTCAGCGGGCGACATGGGCGCGTCCCTCGGGCGAGTCGAGCCAGGCGACGGTGCGCCGCATGCCCTCCTGGAAGTCGACCTCGCCCTTGAAGCCCAGCTCCTCCTGGGCGCGCCCGATCGGGTAGGACTGGTCGCGGTCGAAGAGGTGGACGGCGTGCCGGGTCAGCACGGGCCGGGAGTCGATGCGCAGGGCGCCCCACAGCTTCTCGGAGACGGTGGCGACGGCGGTGGCGACGGGCGTGGGCAGGCTCAGCCAGGGGGCCTTGACGCCCAGACCCTCGGCGAGTGCCTCGACGTACTCGCGCCAGGTGGTGTCGTGCGGGTCGCGCAGGTTGTAGGCCCGGCCCGCGGTGTGCTCGCCGGTCGCGGCGGCGATGATGCCGTCCACGGCGTTGGAGACGTAGAGCAGCCCGGCGGGCACCCGGCCGCCGCGGATGTACACCATCTGCTTGCCCAGCAGCAGGTTCGCGATCTCGATCACGAAGTCCTTGCTGCCGGGGCCGTAGACGGAGACGGGGCGGACCACCGTGACCGGCTGGCCGGTGCGTTCGGCGGCGGCCCACACGGCGGCCTCGCCGAGCATCTTGCTGCGGTTGTAGGGCAGGCCGATGTCGCGCGGGGCGGTTCTCTCGTCGCAGGGCCGCTCGGGGTAGCCGTAGACGTCGGTGGTGCTGAGGTGGACCAGGCGCTCGACCGTCCCGGCCTCGTGGGCCGCCTCGACGAGGTTCCTGGCGCCGTCCACGTTGACCGCGCGGAACCGGTCCCAGGGACCCCAGTCGGCCGAGAGTCCGGCGCAGTTGTAGACGTGGCGGATTCCGGTGGTGGCCCGGCGCAGGCTGTCGGTGTCACCGAGGTCGCCGACGGTGACCTGGGCGGCGGCCCCGGCGAAGGCCGCGCGGTCGCTCGTGGAGCGCGCCAGGACGCGGACGCGGTGCCCGCGCTCGGCCAGGCGGTGCACCAGGTGACCGCCGATGAAGCCGCTGGCGCCGGTGACCAGGATGTCGGGGGCGGCGGCGGACGGGCTGTCTTGGCTGAGTGAGGACATGGATCACACCAGGAGGTCGAGGGAGTGTTCGAGGTCTGCTTCGCTGTGGTCCGCGTTGATGAAGAAGCGGAGCCGGCACTGGTCGCGCGGGACGGCGGGGTAGCCGATCGGCATGACGTTGACGCCGCGCTCCAGCAGCGAGTTGGAGAGCGCCATCGTCTTCTCCCAGTCACCGGTGATCACCGGGATCACCGCGGAGAGGCGGGAGACGCCGACGTCGAGGCCGCGGGCGCGGGCGCCTGCGCGGAAGAACTCGGCCAGCTCCTGCACCCGGGCGACCCGCTCGGGCTCGTCCTGGACGACCCGCAGCGCCTCCAGGGCGGCGGCGGCGTTCGCCGGGGAGATGCCGGTGGAGAAGATGTGCAGCGGCGCGGTGAACTTGAGGTACTCGATGATCGGGCGGCGGGCGGCGATGTACCCGCCGAGGCTGCCCAGCGCCTTGCTGAGGGTGCCCATCCACAGGTCGACGTCGGCCGGGTCGGTGCCGTAGTGCTCGCCCACGCCGCGGCCGGTGCGGCCCAGGACGCCGATGGAGTGCGCCTCGTCGATCATCAGCATGGCGCCGTGGCGCTTCTTGACCTCGATGAAGCGCGGCAGGTCGGGGATGTCGCCGTCCTGGCTGTAGGCGCCCTCGATGACGACGAGCGCCCTGCGGTGCGAGGCCCGTGCTCCGGTCAGGATGCGGTCGAGGGCGGCCCAGTCGTTGTGCGGGAAGGACCGTCGCCGGGCGCCCGAGAGGATGCAGCCGCGCACGGTGCTGTCGTGGATCCAGGCGTCGTGCACCACCAGGTCCTCCGGGCCGAACAGGTGGCCGACGGTGGCGACGTTGGTGGCGTGGCCGCCGGCGAACACGATGGCCGCCTCGGTACCGATGAACCGTGCTATCTCGGCTTCGAGTTCGTGGTGCAGCGGGGTCTCGCCGAACAGCAGCGGGGTGGCGGAGGCGGAGGTGCCGTAGCGGTCCACGGCGTCCTTGGCCGCCTGGCGCACGCGGGGGTGGTGGGAGAGCGCCAGGTAGTTGAAGGCCGCGAAGTTGACGACCTTGGTGCCGTCGACCGTGGCGAGCGCGGAGTTGAAGCCCTCGTGCGTACGGCCGTAGGGATTGGACCCGCTGGTCCGGGTCTGGCGGAGTCTGCCCTGGAGTTCCGCGTACTCCGCCCAGTCCTCGAAGGCGCGCTCCTGACGTACGGGGGCGGCGGGCGCCGGAACCGGGTCGGGAACGGGGGCGGGGGCTGCGGCGGGTACGGGGGCGGGGGCCGCCTGCAGCGGGGAGGGGGGTGCCGGGGGCGGGAAGGCCTGCGGGGGGTAGGGCTGGGGGACGTAGTAGGCGTACCCGGGAGCACCGTGCGGCGGGTAGCCGTACGGGTACGGGTACGGCACTCCGGGCTGCGGGACCGGGGCGGCGACGGCGTAGCCGTGGGGCGGGGCCGGGAAGGCTCCGTACGGGGCGTACTGCGGGGCCGGGACGGGCGGCGCCGCCGGTACGGCCGCGGGGTGGGCCGGCGGCGCGGCCGGGCCGGTGCCGGCGAGGGCGGGGCGGGCGGTGTGGGCGCCGCCGGCGGGGTCGCCGTCGCGGTCGTCGCCGGCGGCGAGCCGGCCGATGATGTCCTGCACCGTGGGGTCCTCCGGCAGGTCCTGAAGCGTGTGCATCCGTTGGGGGAAGCGGTCGGTGAGACGGCGCTGGAGGTCGGTCCGCATCAGGGAGTCGAATCCCAGCTCGAGGCCGAGCCTGGCGTGCACCGGCAGGTCGGCCACGGGGAATCCGCAGACGCGGGCGACGGTGTCGAGCACGGTGCGGGAGACCTCGCCCGCGGGGCCCGTCGGGGCGGTGCCCGGCACCGTGGGCTGGGACGGCATGGGATCGCCTTCCTGATCGGGAGTGGGGGCCTGGAACCGGTAGGTCCGGCGTTCGAAGGGCGTGTGCGGCAACGGGACCCGGGCGGGCGGGTGTTCGTCGTCCAGGGCGGACC
Organism: Streptomyces violaceoruber; assembly: GCF_033406955.1. NCBI lineage: Bacteria > Bacillati > Actinomycetota > Actinomycetes > Kitasatosporales > Streptomycetaceae > Streptomyces > Streptomyces violaceoruber. Next base: position 2,120,333 of record NZ_CP137734.1, read on the forward strand.
AGTCGACGTCTCCGCCCGCGCACTGGTAGCCGCCCAGCGACCGCAGCAGGGTGCGGCGGCCGGGGGCGCCGCGGCGCAGCGAGGGCAGCCACAGCGTGGGGCGTCCGTCGGGCTCGGGGCCGTCGGCGACGGCGGACCGGCCGAGGTTCAGCAGGGTGGGGTGCGGGCCGATCTCGACGAACGCGTCGCAGCCCGGCCCGCCTTCGGCGCCTCGGTCGCGCAGGCGGGCGAAGCCGTCGGCGAAGCGCACGGTGCCGAGCAGGTGGCGGACCCAGTACTCGGCGTCGACCCGGGTCACGGGTTCGCCGGTGGCGTCGGAGATCCACGGGATGGCCGGGGGGTGGAACTCGACGGCGCGCGCGGCCTCCAGCAGCGGCTCGGCGGCGCCCGCCATCAGCGGTGAGTGGAAGGCGTGCGAGACGGCGAGCGGCCGGACGGTGACCCCCTTGCGTTCCAGGTCGCCGCGGAGCGCCGCGATCCGGTCGGCCGCGCCGGAGAACACCAGGTTGCGGGGTGCGTTGACGGCGGCGAGGGCCACCCGGTCGTGGCCGGCGGCGATCTCGCGCACCGTCTCCGGATCGCCGACGCAGGCGATCATCGCGCCCTCGCCGGGCTGTTCGTCCATGGCACGCCCGCGGACGACCGCCAGCGTGAGGGCGTCCTCCAGGGAGAGGACACCGGCGACGCAGGCGGCGGCGAGGGCGCCGACGCTGTGCCCGAGCACGGCCGCCGGGCGTACCCCGCAGCTCGTCCACAGGTCGGCGAGGGCGACTTCGAGGGCGACCAGGGCGGGCTGGCAGTACCGGGTGCGGGCCAGGTCCTCGGCGCGGTCCGGGTCGAAGAGCAGGTCGAGCAGCGGGATCTCGCCCAGGCCGCGCAGCACCGCGTCGGCGCGCCGCAGGGTGCGGGCGAGGACGGGGTGGGCGTCGTAGAGGTCGCGGCCCATGCCCGGGTACTGGGTGCCCTGGCCGCCGAAGAGGAAGGCGACGGTGGGCGCGGTGCCGTCCGCGGGTCCGCCGCGGGCCACGTCCACGGCGGGCTCCCGGCGGATCAGCGCCTCCAGTGCGGTGTCCAGTTCGTCCCGGGTCGCTGCGGTGAGGACCGCCCGGTGCGGCAGCCGGGAACGGCCGGTGCGGGCGGAGTGGCACAGGGCGGCGAGCGGCACGCCGGGGTGGGCCGCGAGGTGGGTGCGGTAGCGGCCGGCCAGGGTGGCCAGGGCGGACTCGGTGTGCGCGGACAGGGACAGGGCGTGCACCGTGCCGTCGGGGGCGCCGGACTCGCCGGCGGGCGCCGGGGGTGCGGGCGCGGACTCGACGATCACATGGGCGTTGGTGCCGCCGAAGCCGAACGAGCTGACGCCCGCGCGCAGGGTGCCCCCGGCGGGCAGGGCCCGGCGGGTGGTGGGCACGGTCAGTCCCGAACCCGTCCAGTCCAGGTGCCGGTTGGGGGTGGTCAGGTGCAGCAGCGGCGGTACCTCCCGCTCCCGCACCACGAGCACGGCCTTGATCAGCCCGGCAATGCCGGCGGCCGCCTCCAGGTGGCCGATGGCGGTCTTCACCGAGCCGACCGGGCAGGGCGCGTCGGCGGGGCGGCCGCGGCCGTAGACGCCGGTCAGGGCCTCCCACTCGATGGGGTCGCCGAGAGCGGTGCCGGTGCCGTGTGCCTCGACGTAGTCGATCTGTCCGGGCTGCACACCGGCCCGCTCCAGCGCCCCGGTCATCACGGCACGCTGGGCGGTGCTGCGGGGGGCGGTCAGGCCGTTGGCCCGGCCGCCGTGACCGAGCGCGGAGCCGGTGAGCACGGCGTGCACGCGGTCCCCGTCGGCCAGCGCGGCGGACAGCGGCTTGAGGCACACCAGGCCCGCGCCCTCGCCGCGGACGTAGCCGTCGGCGCCGTCGTCGAAGGTGCGGCAGCGTCCGCCGGGGCCGAGCATGCCGCCCCGGGCGAGGGCCTCCGACAGCCCGGGCGTCAGCATCAGGTTGACGCCGCCCGCGAGGGCGACGCCGCACTCGCCGTCCCGCAGGCTGCGCATCGCCGTGTGGACGGCGGCGAGCGAGGAGGAGCAGGCGGTGTCGAGGGCGAGGCTGGGCCCGGTCAGGTCGAAGAAGTACGAGAGCCGGCCGGCCGCCACGGACTGGGCGTTGCCGGTGGCGGAGTACATGTCGACGACGTCGGGGTGCGGCATCTGGAGATCGGCGTAGTCGTGCCCGCTGATGCCGACGAAGACACCGGTGTCCGTGCCGGCCAGGGAGGAGGGCGCGATGCCCGCGTCCTCGAAGGTCTGCCAGGCGACCTCCAGGAGCAGCCGCTGCTGGGGGTCCATGCGTTCGGTCTCGCGGGCGGAGACGCCGAAGAAGCGGGCGTCGAAGTCGTACACGTGCTCCAGGAAGCCGCCCGGCCGGCCGCCGGTGTCGCCGTGGCGGTCGGCGGGTGCCTCGCCCACGGCGTCGCGGCCGTCGCGCAGCAGCCGCCAGTAGCTGTCGGGGTCGGGTGCGCCGGGGAACCGGCAGCCGATGCCGATCACGGCGACGGGCTCGTCGGCGCGCCCGCGGGCGGGCTCGGGGGCGGGACGCCGCGGGTGCGGGTGCGGGGTGCCGTCCGCCTCTGGTCCGGTGACGTGGGCCGCCAGGGACTCGACCGTCGGGTGGTCGTAGAGGGTCGCCGGGGTCACGGGGGTGCCGAGCCAGTCGCCGAACGGGGCGGTGAGGGCCACGGCCTGCTTGGAGTCCAGGCCCAGTGAGGTGAAGGGCACCGTCGTGTCGATCACCGAGGGGCGCAGGCCCAGCCGGGCGGCGACGGCCCGCCGCAGCCAGTCCACGGCCTGGGTCCGGGTCCGCTCCGGCGCGGCCGTGAGCGCGGGCGCCGCGTCGGCGAGCGCGGCGCGGCACAGCCCGGTGAGGGACGGCGCGCCGTCCGGCTCGGGGCCGGACAGGAGTTCACCGACGTCGAGGGCGACGCCGAGGCGCTGGGACAGCGTCCGTACGGCGGTCAGCAGCCGCGGGTAGCGCGAGGTGCCGTCGGGCGCGTCCGTCGCGGCGCGGTCGAGGGCGTCGGCGACGAGGGCGGCCGTACGGTCCGGGGAGGCGGGGGCGTGCGGGGCGGGGGTGTCCGGCAGGGCACCGTCCTGGACGACGCTCGCGGCCACCACGGGCAGTTCCAGGTCGAGCAGGCGCTGCCGGCAGGCGCCGCGCTGGATCTTGCCGCTGGTGGTGCGCGGCACCGAGGAGCGTTTGAGCAGCACGACGGTGTGCGGTGTCACCTGGTGCTCGTCGGCGATGGCGGTGCGCAGCCGGGCGAGCAGGGCGTGCGGGTCCCCGGCGCCGGGGCCGCCGATCTCGTAGGCGAGGGCGAGCTGTTCGCCGTCGGCGGTGGGGACGGCGAACGCGGCGCCGTACCCGGCGCGCAGTCCGGCGCCGACCCGTTCGGCCGTCTGCTCCACGTCCTGGGGGTGGATGTTGCGGCCCTGGACGATGATCACGTCCTTGGTCCTGCCGACCACGTAGAGCTGGCCGTCGTGGCGGAACCCGACGTCGCCGGTGCGCAGCCAGGCGTTGCCCGGTTCGCCGTCGATCCGGGTGCCGAAGACCTCGGCGGCGGCCTCGGGGCGTCCCCAGTAGCCGCGGGCGACGCCGGGACCACTGACCCGGATCTCGGCGACGGTGCCGTCGGGGACCCGGCGGCCGGTGGCGGCGTCGACCACCGCGACCTCGACGTCGGCGACGGGTGCTCCGCAGCCGACGACGCGGGTGGTGCGCACGCCGCCGGGGTCCGCGGGACGCGCGGTGCCCGCCTCCAGGGCCGCCGCGTCGAAGGACTCCACCACCGGCGGGTCGGCCGGCCGCACGCCGGTGACCATGAGGGTCGCCTCGGCGAGGCCGTAGCAGGGCAGCAGCGCGGTGCGGTCGAAGCCGGCCGGGGCGAAGTACTCGGCGAACCGGTCGAGGGTGTCGGGGCGGATCGGCTCGGCACCGTTCAGCGCCAGGCGCCAGCGGCTCAGGTCCAGGCCGGCCCGCTGTGCGGGGGTGATCCGGCGCAGGCACTGCTCGAAGCCGAAGTTGGGTGCCACGCTGGTGGAGGCGCCGGTGCGGGAGAGGGTCTCCAGCCACAGCAGCGGGCGCTGCACGAAGGTCATCGGCGCCATGAGGTGCGCGGGGAAGCCGCCGTACACCGGGGTGAGGATGCCGCCGATGAGACCCATGTCGTGGTACGGCGGCAGCCAGGAGACCATGCCGGAGTCCGCGTCGTGCCCGAGCCTGAGGTGGATGGAGCGCAGGTTGCGCACCAGGTTGCCGTGTTCGACCATCACGCCCTTGGGCGCGGCGGTGGAACCCGAGGTGTACTGGAGGAAGGCCAGCGACCGCGCCGTGGCTCCGGGGTCCTCCCAGGCGGTGGTGGACTCGCCGGTGTAGAGGTCCTCGGTCACCAGCCAGCGCACGCCGTCGAGTTCGGTGCCGACCCGGCCGGTGCCGTCGGCGGCGACGGTCTCGCGGACCCGGCGGGTGGTGAGGGCGTGGGTGGCGGCGCAGTCCCGGGCGATGGCCGCGAGCCGGGGCACGGTCTGGCCGAACCGGGCGTTGTCCGGCGGGTAGGCGGGGACGGCCACGGCGCCGGCGTACAGGCAGCCGAAGAACGCGGCGAGGTAGTCGAGGCCCGGCGGGTGCAGCAGCAGCACCGGGCCCTGCCCCACCCCGGCGTGCCGCAGGTGGGTGGCCACCTCGCGGGCGTGCAGGTCGAGTTCGCGGTAGGTCCAGGCGACGGACGTACCGTCGGTGTCGGTGAGGAAGCGGTGGGCGAGGGCGTCGGGGGTGTGTTCCGCCCGGTGCCGCAGCAGGGCCGTGACCGTCTCCGGTTCGGGTCCCTGCCAGTGCTCGTGCAGCGGGTCCGTCGGCCCGTGGCTCACGTTCTTCTCCCTGCGGTTCCGGGCCATCTACCGGGCCGTTCCGAGCGGCGCCGCCGGGCGGGGCGGGGCGTCGAGACCGAGGCGGCGGTAGTCGGTCTTGCCGTTGGGGTTGAGCGGCATCCGGTCCAGGCGGACGGCGCCGTGCGGCACCATGTAGGTCGGCAGGTGCCGTGCGCAGTGCTGCTTGAGCTCCACCAGGCCGATCCGCTCGGCGCCCTCGCACAGGGTGTAGTAGAGCCGCAGCCGTGCCTTGGGTCCCGAGCCGTCGACCAGGACGGCGGCTTCGGCGATGCCGGGGTGGCGCAGCGCGGCGGCCTCGATCTCGCCCAGCTCGACCCGGTAGCCGGAGAGCTTCACCATGCGGTCCTTGCGCCCCCGGTAGACCAGCCGGCCGTCCTCCTCGTAACTGACCAGGTCGCCGGTGGGGTGCACGCCCCGGCAGTGGGCGGTGGAGACCGGCTCCTCGGCACGCCGCCAGTAGCCGGGGGTCACGCACACGCCGGAGACGTGGAGTTCGCCGATCGCGCCGGGCTCCCGGACGGTGCGTCCGGCGTCGTCCACGACGGTGGTCCCGGCGCCGGTGATGGGCAGTCCGATCGGCACGGGGGTGGCCCGGTGCAGGTCCTCGGGGCGCACCCGGTGGTAGGTGCAGACGTTGGTCTCGGTGGGGCCGTAGAGGTTGTAGAGCGGGGTGCCGGGCGGGAGCAGTTCACGCAGCGCGCGCAGTTGCGGGACGGGGAAGACCTCGCCGGCGAACAGGACGTAGCGCAGGCTCGCGGCGTGCTCGGGGGTGAGCGCCGCGGAGGTGGTCAGCAGGTGCAGGACCGAGGGGACGGAGTACCAGACGGTGATCCGGTGCCGGCGGATGCCCTCGGCCAGCGCGGTCACGTCCTTGGTCGCGGCGTCGGGGACGATCCACACCGCGGCCCCGCAGGACAGCGCGGTGAAGAGGTCGAAGGTGCTCAGGTCGAAGTTGAAGGAGGCGTGGCCCGCGAACACGTCGTCGGGGCCGACGTCCAGCTCGTCGCGGGCCCAGGCCACGAAGTTGGCCAGTGCGCCGTGCGAGATCTGCACCCCCTTGGGCGTGCCGGTGGACCCCGAGGTGTAGAGGAGGGCGGCGAGGTCGCCGGGGGTGAGGGAGGGCAGCAGGGTGACCCGCCCGGCGCGGCCCTGCTCCCAGCTCTCCCAGGGGGCGACCGGGATGCCGCCCACGGTGTCGGGCAGTGCGTCGCCGACGGCCACGACCGTGGTGACCGAGGCCGGCAGGTCGTCGTCCCCGAGCAGGGCGGCGTGGTGCGCGTCGGTGAACAGGACCACGGGTTCGGCGTCCGCCAGGATGGTCCGCACCCTGCTCACCGGCTGGCCGCCGTCCAGGGGGACGTAGGCGCACCCGGCCTCCAGGGCGGCGACGATCGCCTCGGCGTAGCGCGGCTGCTTGTCCATCCAGACCGCGATCCGGTCGCCGGTGCGTGTCCCGAGGCTGAGCAGGCGGGCGGCCACGGCCTCGACCCGGGCGGTGAACTCCCCGTACGTCAGGGGGTCGGAGCCGACGAAGGCGGGCCGGGCCGCGTGCTGCGCGGACGTGTCCCGTGGCAGGCGTATCACGGAGGGAGTGGCGGCGCTCATGGTGTACAGGCCCTTCTCCTTGACGTGCGTGGGTTGCTCGGGTCCGGCCGGGCAGGGAGGGGGCCTGCCCGGCCGGGGTGTGCGGGCGGAAACGGTGCGGGGCGGAGAGGGCGTCAGGGCGTGCCCGGCAGTACGCCGGTCTCGCGGGCGGCGTCGACGAAGATCTCCGCGGCCAGCTCCAGGTCCTGCGGCGTGTGTTCGCAGGTGACGCTGACCCGCAGCCGGGCGTCGCCGAGGGGCACGCCGGGGTAGACCACGGTCTGGCAGAACAGGCCGCGGGCGCGCACCGCCCGGCCCAGCTCCATCGCCCGGCGTTCGTCGCCGATGACGATGGGCAGGATGGCGCTCTCGGAGTGCTCCAGGTCGAACCCGGCGTCCAGGAGCCGGTCCCGCAGCGTGCCGATGTTGGTCCACAGCCGCTTGAGGCGTTCCGGCTCGGACTCGATGACGTCGATGGAGGCGATCAGTCCGGCGGCGACGCCGGCGGGGATGTTCGCGGCGAAGACGTAGGAGTTGGAGTAGTAGCGCAGGTACTCGACGACTTCCTCCTCGCCGACCACGAACCCGCCCATGCCGGCCAGGGTCTTGCTCATGGTGCCCAGCTCCAGGTCGACCTCGCCCTTGAGCCCGAAGTGCTCGGCGGTGCCGGAGCCGCGTACGCCGAGGACACCGGTGGCGTGGGCGTCGTCGATCATCACGCGGGCGTCGTACTCCTTGGCCAGCCGGACGATCTCGGGCAGGTCGCACACGTCGCCGTGCATGCTGAAGACGCCGTCCGCGACGATGAGCCTGCCGCCGGTGCCCTCCGCCGCGCTGCGGCTGAGGATCCGCTCCAGGTCGGCCATGTCGTTGTGCCGGTAGATCTTGCGCACGGCGCCGGAGAGCCGTGCCCCGTCGACGATGCTCATGTGGTTGAGGCGGTCGACGACGAGGGTGTCGTAGCTCTTGACCAGTGCCGAGATGGCACCGAGGTTCGCGGAGTAGCCGCCGGGATAGACGATGCAGGCGGGCCGCTGCTTGAAGGCCGCCAGGCGGCGCTCCAGTTCCTTGTGCAGCATGTTGGTGCCGCCGATGAAGCGGGAGCCGGTGTGGGTGGCACCGTAGGTGCGGGTGGCGTCGACGACGGCCTCGATCACGCTGGGGTGGTTGGCGAGGCCGAGGTAGTTGTTCGAGGCGAACATGAGGAACTCGCGCTTGCGGCCCTCCAGTTCGTCGAAGATGACGGCGCGGCTCCCGCACCGGGAGTGCAGCGGCATGCCGTACCAGTACAGGCGGTCCTTCTCGCGGGAGCGCAGATAGCCGGCGAAGCTGCGGGTCTTGGCGAACAGGTCGGGGTCGCGCTGTTCGGTGAAGTCCTTCATGGAGCGGTGGTCCCAGCCGTCCGCGCCGGGCGCGGGCGCATTCCCGCTCCGGCCGGGGGCCGGGGCCGCCGCGCCCGTCGCCGGTGCCGCCTCCGGGACCGCCGTCCCCGGGGCCGCCGCGACGAGGCCGCGCAGGGCGTCGGCCAGGGCGCGCAGGGTCGTGGCGCCGGCCGCGTCCGGGGCGGCGCCGGTGAGCCCGAGCCGCTCGGTGGCCTCGGCGACGACGGAGGTCAGGACGACCGAGTCGACGCCCAGTTCGCCCTCCAGGTCGGCGTCGAGGCCGAGCTGGTGCCGCTGGTACTGGGTCTGCCGCATGGCGGCCGCGACCACGGCCTCGGTGACGGGGTCGCCGGTCCCTTCCGCCGGGACCGCCGGCAGGGGGCCGGCGGCCGGTGCGGGCCGGTCGTCGCCGGTGCCGGCGAGCGCGGCGCCCACGGCGTCGACGAGTTCGCCGATGGTCGTGGGGCCGGCGGGCAGCGCGGCGGACAGGCCGAAGTGCTCACGGACGGAGACCAGGACGGACTCCATGATGACGGAGTCGATGCCGAGGTCGGCCTCGAAGTGGCTCTCCGGCCGCAGGTGGCTCTCGTCGTACAGGGTGCGGGCGGCGATGACGTGCACGACGCGTTCGCGGATCCGCGCGGTGTCGGGGAGTGCGTCGACGGAGTCGGTCATGCCGCGGTTCCCCCCTCGTTCTGCCGGAGCCGGTCGACCAGGGCGCAGATCGCGTTGACGGACCTGAAGTTCTGCAGGGTGACCTCCGGCAGCGGCACCGTGACGCGGAACTCTCCCTGCAGGTAGTGGACGAGGTCGAAGATGGCGGCGGAGTCGATGATGTTCAGCTCCGCGATGGGGGTGTCCGGCTCCAGGCCTTCGGCGTCGCCGCCCATCCAGGCGTCGGCGATGTAGTCGGTGATCAGTTTCCGAGGAGTCATGGTCGTCCTTGGTTCATCGGTCGTCTGCGCGCGCTTCGGCCGGGCCCGGCCGGCCGCCCTCAGACCGGATCGACGGCGGGCCAGGTCAGGGCGGCGGCACCCCAGGTGAGGCCGCCGCCGAAGGCGGTGAGGAGCACCCGGTCGCCGGGCCGGAGGGTGCCCCGGGCGTGCGCGTGGTCGAGCGCGAGGGGGATGGAGGCGGCGGCGGTGTTGCCCACCTCGGCGATGTTGCTGACGCTGCGCTCGCGGGGGATGCCGATCTCGTCGGCGAGCCGGGCGGTGATGCGGTGGTTGGCCTGGTGGCTGACCAGCCAGTCCACGTCCGCCACCCGCCAGCCCGCCTGGTCGAGCACGCTCTCCGCGCACTCGCCCATGCGCTGGACGGCAAGCCAGAAGACCCGCTTGCCCTCCATGGTGAAGTAGCGGTCGGCGAGATCGTCCGGTGCCGCCGTGCCCGGCCGCGGCGGTCCGCCGGCCGGCACGGTGATCAGGTCCACGCCGGTGCCGTCGCTGCCCAGCCGCAGCGGGCCGAGGGCACCGGTCTCCCCCGGCTCGCCGGCGCGCAGCACGACGGCGCCGGCGCCGTCACCGAAGATCACCGAGGTGGAGCGGTCCTGCGGGTTGAGGATGCGGGAGAAGGTCTCCGCGCCGATGACCAGGACCCGTTCCGCCGCTCCGGACGCGATCAGACCGGACCCCGTGGCGAGTCCGTAGAGGAAGCCGGAGCACACCGCGGACACGTCGAACGCCGGGACCGGGCCGGTGCCCAGCCGGGCCGCCACCGTCGGCGCGGTCGCCGGGCAGGGCCGGTCCGGGGTGGTGGTGGCCACGATGACCGCGTCGATCTCGTCCGGTGTCAGGCGGGCGGACTTCAGTGCCCGCTCGGCCGCGCCCACCGCCAGGTCGGAGGTGAGGGTGCCCTCTTCGGCCACGTAGCGCTGGGCGATCCCCGTACGGGCCCGGATCCACTCGTCCGAGGTGTCCATCGTCCGCTCCAGCTCCGCGTTGGTGACGCACCGGGACGGCAGACAGGAACCGAGGCCGGTCAGCACGGACGCCCGGGTCACCGGGCACCGCCCGCGGAGCGGCCGCGGTGTGCGGTGGGCCTGGTGCGGCGGCGGAGACGGGAAACCACGTGTGTGCTCCTCGCGTGATGGACGGTTTGCCGGCCGGCAGGTGTGGGGAGTGAATCCGAACCCCCCGGCCGCACCGAGTCTGGCCGGGGCCCCTGACCGGGCGCTGACGGCTCACTGACCGCGGCCCCGCCCGGCGGGCGTCCCGCCCCGGGGGTCAGCCAACCGTCAGCGGGCCGTCAGCGCAGCGCCCCAGACTTGCCGGAGCGTCGCAACGCCGCCGCGTCCCTGACCGACACCGACACCCTCGGGCCGGGGCGGCGTTGGGCGAACGATCCACCCAGGAAAGGCGGACCACACTGATGAGCACCACCTACGACAAGCTCGTTGATCTGCTGGTCGACGGTTTCGCGGTGGACCGCGCTGCGATCCGTCCGGACGTGACCTTCGAAGAGCTGGAGATGGACTCGCTGTTCCTCGTGGAACTGCTGCTCGTCATCCAGTCCGAGTTCGGCGTGAAGATCAGCGACGACGCCGCGGTCCCCACGGACACCATCGCCCACGCGGTGGCCCTGGTCGACAACGAGATCGCGGCCACCGCGTCATGACCGACCCCTCCCTCGCCGTGACCGGGCTGGGTCTGGTGACCGCGGCCGGCATGGGCGTCGACGCCACCTGGGAGGGGGTGTTGCGCGGCCGGTCGGCGGGCGCCAGGGACGAGCGGCTCGCCGGACTGCCCGTGGACATCGCCTGTGCGGTGCCGGGCCTGCAACCGGCGCGTCACGTGGACCGGCGCAGCGTCCTGATCCACGACCGCTTCGTCCAGCTGGCGATCGTGGCCGCCCGGGAGGCCGTGGCCGACGCCGGACTCGACCCGCTGACCTGGGACGGCGCCCGGGTGGGCGTGGTCGTCGGCTGCGGGCTCGGCGGGGTGACGACGTGGGAGACCCAGCACCGGCGCCTGCTGGAGCGCGGCCCCGAAGCGGTGTCCGCGCTCCTGGTGCCGATGCTGGTGCCCAACATGGCGGCCGGGCACCTCGCGATGGACCTGCGTGCGCTGGGCCCGAACCTGGTGACGGCGACCGCCTGCGCCTCGGGCGGCACCGCGCTGGGCACCGCGGCCCGGCTGCTGCGGGACGGGACGTGCGACATCGTCGTGGCCGGTGGCACCGAGGCGGGCGTCAGCCCCCTCATGGTCACCGGTTTCGCGCAGATGGGCGCGCTGTCGCGCCGGGTCGACGATCCGGCGGCGGCGTCCAGGCCCTTCGACGCCGACCGGGACGGCTTCGTGATCGGTGAGGGCAGCGGCATGCTCGTCCTGGAGCGCGCGGCGGACGCCGAGGCGCGCGGCGCGACGGTGCGCGCGCGGCTGCTGGGCCACGGCGCGTCGGCGGACGCCCACCACGTCACCGCGCCCGACCCGGAGGGCGCCGGCGCCCTGCGGGCGATGGAGGCGGCCCTCGCCCAGGCGGGCGTCACCGGCCGCGACATCGACCACGTGAACGCGCACGGCACCTCGACCCCGCTCAACGACGCGGTGGAGGCCGCGGTGCTGGGCCGGCTGCTGGGCGACCGGGCGACCGTGACCTCGGCCAAGGGCGTCCTCGGGCACACGCTGGGCGCCGCCGGTGCGATCGAGGCGGCGCTGACCGTGCTCAGCATCGAGCGCTCCACCGTTCCCCCGACCGCGAACCTGCGACGGCGGGACCCGGCCGTCGACCTGGACGTGGTCGCCGACGCTCCGCGGGAGCAGAAGGTGGAGCTGGCGATGAGCAACTCCTTCGGCTTCGGCGGGCAGAACGCGGTCCTGGTCTTCGCCTCCCCGTGACGGCCCGGGCCCGCTGACGGCCCCCGTCGGCGGCCCCTGGCACCCACCCCCGGGCTCTCCTCAAGCCCCCGCCCCACCCCCGGCCCCGGGCGTCCCCGCTCGCGGCACCTCCCGTCGACCTCCGGAAGAAGCTGGCTCGTGACCGGACGAAACCTGATCCTCCAGCGCGTCGTCGGCGCGCTGTACATCCTCGCGGGGATAGGCAAGTTCTTCCCGCAGCTGGAGTCGGTGGAAGGGCGCCTCGACGACGCCTCGGAAGCCAACGACGGGACCGTGATCTCCGGTCCCGTCGACTGGCTGGACCGCCACCCCACCGGCGTGATGTGGTTCGTCGCCGTGGCCATGGTCGCGGCGGGCCTCGCCCTGCTCTGGAACCGCCGGGGGCTGGTGATCGCCGCCCTCTACGGCCAGTTGCTGATGCTGGTGCTGTTCGTGGTGATCCTCGTGAGCAGTGTCCCCGAGATCCTGGTGATGGACGCGGCCTTCTTCGCCGCCGCGATCTACCTCCTGTACCGGTACCACGCGTCACCGGGCGCGCGGACCGCCGCGCCCTCGGGCCCGACCCCGGAAGGCCGGTGACCCGGACATGACCTTCTCGATACCCGCCGACGCGCTCGACGCCCTGGAGGACGAGGTCGTACGGGCGCTGCGCACCACCGACGACCGGGCCCTGACCATCCTCGGCTACGGCGAGGTGACGCTGGTCCTGCGGCTGGAGACCGACGCGGGCACGTTCGCGTGCAAGCGGCTGCCGGTCTTCCCCTCCCGGGAACGGCTGGACCGGCACTCCGCGCTGGTCGACGACTACGTCACGCGGCTGGACAAGGGCGGCGTGGCCGTCGCCGAGACCCGGATGTGGCACCGGCGGCTGCCGGGCGGCCGGGCCGTCGCCTACTGCGTCCAGGAGGCGCTGCCGGAGGGCCGGCTGTGCTCACGGCTGCTGCAGACGGCGGGCGAGGCGTGGTGCGAGGGGTTCTTCGCCCGGTTCCTGGACCGCGTCGAGGCGACCGTCACGCCGCGACTGGGGCTCGACGGGCAGGCCTCCAACTGGATCGACGTGGACGGCGAGTTGGTCTACCTGGACGTGACGACGCCGCTCATCCGCGACGAGCGCGAGCGCGAACTCCTCGACGTGCCGCTGTTCTTCACCTCGCTGCCGTGGCTGGTGCGGGACGTGGTGCGGATGGCGATGACGAAGTCGATCTTCGACAAGTTCTACACGCCGCGCGGTGTGGTCCTCGACTTCCTCGGCAACCTGCACAAGGAGCGGCTGGACCACCTGGTCCCCCGCTTCCTGGAGCAGGCCAACGCCCGCCTGGACCGGCCGCTGGACGCGGAGGAGGTCGGGGCCTACTACCGGGACGACGCACGGATGTGGGAACTCATCCAGCGGCTGCGCAAGGCGGACCGTTTCGTGCACAACAAGATCCTGCGCCGCCCGTATCCGTTCCTGCTGCCCCGCCATGTCGCGCGTTGACACCACCGCCGTACGGCCCGCTCCCGGGCCCCGGCCGGGACCGGTGCACGGGGCGGAACGGGGGTCGGTGCGGGAGGCGGTGTCCCTGACGGACCAGGTGGTTCTCGACGCGTCGCGTCCGCTGTGGATCACGCACCTGAGGCCGGACCCACGGCGGCTCACCCTCGCGGTGGTGTCCATCGCCCGGCTGCGCGAGCGCGGCCCGCACGGCCTTGCCGCCCTGCGGGCCCGGTATCTGACGGCCGCCGAGACGGAGCAGGCCGCGACCCTGCGCGCCCCCCGCCGGCGCCTCGAGTGGCTGGCCGGACGGCTCGCCCTCAAACACGCCGTCAGCGCCCACGGCAGACGGCACTGGGGCCTGGCCCGGGAGCCCCGCACCGTCGAAGTGCGCGCCGTGAGCGGGGGGCTACAGGGCGGCCGGCCGGTCGTGGACGCGCCGGTCGAGGTGGGTCTGACGCACTCGGGGGACTTCGCCGTCGCCGTGTGCGGACCGCACGCGGTCGGCGTCGACCTGGAACACGACCGTCCCATGCCGCCGACCCTCGCCAGGCTGCTCGACGAGGAGTGCGACCCGCGGGCGCCGTCCGCCGACGCCCGGCGCCTGGCGGCCATGCCCGCCACGCTGCGCTGGACCTGCAAGGAGGCCGTGCTCAAGTACTACGGCTTCGGACTGCGGATCGACGCCGGTGAGGTCGCGCTGACCGGCTGGCTGCCGGACGGCCGCTTCACCTGGCGGCCCGGGGGCGGGCTGCTGCGCCACGCCCCCGTCGCCGAGACGCGGCGGCCGGCCGGCTGGGCCGGCGTGGTCGCCGGCCATCACCTGGCGCTGGTGGAAAGGCCGCCGGGCGGCTGAGCCGCGCCCGCCATCCGGGTGTTGCAGATCTTCCGGGCGTTCCGGGCGTGCGCACCGTCCCCAGTGGGATACCGCGTGCACAGCATGCGAAGAGGAGGAAGAGGAGACCGTCATGACGACCCGCAGGACAGACCACATGGCCGCGGCCGTGTCCACGTTCGCCCAGGCGCTGGAGACGGCGGCCGGGACGGCGGCGCTGAGTCCCTCCTCCCACAACTGCCAGCCGTGGGGCCTGGGCCGTGCCACGAGCACCACGGCCCGCCGGTCGGCGGCGGACCTGACCGGCGCGGACGCGGACGAGTACCTGGTCCTCGCCCTCGACCGCGAGCGGGAGCTGACGGCGCTGGCCGCGCACGCGGTGGAGATGGAGGTCAGCTGCGGCGTCTACTGGCGGATCCTGCTCCGCACGCTGGCGGCCCAGGGCTGGACGACGGCGGCGGTGCGCGTCCTGGACGGCGACGCGGACCCCGGCGCGGCGGGGCTGCCCGGCGGCGGCCGCCCGTTCGGTGCCGGATGGCCGACGGCGTGGACGCCGCTGTGCGTGGTGGCGCTGCGCCCCGGGCCGCTCTCCGGAGAACGGCCGGCCGACCTGCACGAGAGCGCCCTCGCCCGCCGCACCCACCGCGGCCCCTACGGGCGGGAGCCGGTGGCCCCCGGGCTGCTGCGCGACCTGGAGGAGCCCGCCACACCCGGAGCCACGGCACACCCGGTCCACCTCCGGCACCTGACCGAGCGGCGCGACCTGCGGGCGTTCGCGGCGTTCGTCGCCCGGCACGCGGGACGCGACTTCGGGCACCGGGCCGCCTGGCGGGAGACCCACTCCTTCGTCCGCCGGGACACCGCGGACGCGACCGCGCGGGGCGACGGGTTCACGCTGGAGCAGCTCTTCGGGCCCATGTCCCGGCCGCGCCGGGCGGCGATGCGCCTCGCGCTGGCCCCGACGACGATGCACCTGCTGGGCAAGGTCGGCTACCACCGGGTGCTGGCCGCCGGTCTCGCCGACGTCGTGCGCCACACTCCGGCCGTGGTGACCATGGGCTTCGCCGGGCAGGCGCCCACACGGGCGGAGCAGCTCGAGGGCGGGGCGCGACTGGCCGACTACTGGTGGCGGGCGACCCGCCACGGCCTGTCCCTGCACCCCATCAGCATCGTCCTCCAGCACGACGACCTGCGCGGCCGGCTGGAGCGGGAACTCTCCCTGCCCGGCCGCACCTTCTTCGTGAGCCGGGTCGGTGTGGCCGGCTCGCCCGCGCCGCGCTCCCACCGGCGCGCGGACGCCGCCGTGCACGTGTCCTTCTGAGCGGAGCGGGTACGAGGGACGGGTACGGGAGCGGCATTCACACGTTTCACGACAAGATCTTCTTGAGGTGGAAACCACTTCGTATCAGTCTCTCACCAGGGCCTCGCAAGCCCCTCTCCAAGTGTGCACACGCGTGCTAAGTTTGGCCGCATGAGGCATATCGGGGGAATCGCAAAGAAAGGTGTCCGGCATCGACTTGCCACCGTCGGTGCCGGCCCGCACGCCACGTACGGTCCCCATCCTTCCTGGACGAAAGTCAACGTATGACGACCCGTGTCCTGGTGTGCTGCGACCGCGTCATCCTGGGCGAGGGAATTCGCGCATTGCTGGAGCGGCACGACATGAAAGTGCAGGTGGAGACCACCCAGCGCGGCTCGCTGGCCACGGCGGCGGAGACCGGGCCCGACATTCTGGTCGGCGTCGCCCCCCTCTTCACCATGGACAGCATCGACAAGCTCACGGAACTCGCACGACTCGGCAAGACGCTTTTGCTGACCAAGCCCGAGAATACCCACCGCGCATTCGAGGCGCTCCGCGTCGGAGTACGCGCCGTATTGTCGGCCGAAACGTCGGTCGAAGAACTGGTGCACGTCATCAGAACCATCACCGAAGTCAATGCCATAATCGCTCCGGAAGAGGCACAGGAAGCCCTGACGCGCTATTGGCGCAGCAAGGCCCCGAAGAACCTCCGCCCCGAACTGACCCCTCGGGAAACGGAAGTCCTCCTCTTACTGACCCAGGGCAAGACCAACACCGAGATGGCCGCGACCCTCTCCGTCTCGCCCACCACCGTCAGGTCCCACGTACACCGGATCCTGCGCAAACTGGGCGCGGCGACCCGTGCGCAGGCCGTGGCCATCGCCTACGAGTCGGGCCTCCTGGGCATCTGCCCGGGTTACGGCACTCCCGCCCGCTGAATGCCCCGGTCCGGCCGTGCCGCTTCGCGTTCCGTGCGGCCCGGCCGGGCATCCCGCACCACGGCCCTTTGTCAGGGCCGTGCCTGGTAGCCGGGTTCCAGGAGTTCGCCGCTCATCTCCTCGACGACCGTCGCCATCGTGTCGAACACGGTGACCAGGTCCCGAAAGGCCTCCGTTTTCATGTCCCGGGAGAATTCGTCCGGCCCGGTCACCGAGATGCTCTCGAAGTAGTGGAATGGGGCATCCTGTTCCGTGCTCACCCGGTGCACGGCGAAGGCGCGCACACTCGGCAGCCGGGGACAGGTCGCGTAGTCGACGTCCCGGACCCAGGCCTCGAAGCGGGCCGGGTCCACTCCGTCGTGCAGACGAATGCGGTGGATGATGACGTCCATCTCTCGGGTCTCCCTGACTGTGCGTTCAGCGGCGGGCCGCGGGACGCCGGCGCCCGAGGCCCAGCGCTCGCGCGACGTTGTTCTTCTGGATCTCGTTGGTGCCGGAGAAGATCCGGGCGGGCAGCGCGTCCCGCAGCAGGGTCTCCGCCTCCCCGTCCATGATCCCCAGCCCACCTCTCAACTGGACGGCGTCCAGTCCGAGTTGTACGGCCGCCTCACTGACCGCGATCTTCGCGAGAGCCGGGCCGACCTCGTCCGCCGTGCCGTCGGACAGGGAACGGGCGGCGCGGTACAGGAGCAGCCGGGCCCCCTCGTAGCGGCCCAGCATGTCGACGATGCGGTGGCTGACCGCCTGGAAGCCGCCGATGGGCGAGCCGAACTGCTCGCGGTCCCGGACGTGGTCCACCGTGGACTCCAGCACCCGGCGCATCGCTCCGAGGTAGGCCGCGAAGAGGCAGGTGCGCTCCCACTTCATCGAGGAGGAGAAGATGCTCGCCCCGGAGCCCTCGGCGCCCAGCACCGCGCCGGCCGGGACGTAGCAGTCGTCGAAGTGGACGTCGGCGGTGGGGGAGCCGCGCAGGCCCACCTTGTCGTACGGACGGCCCACCGTGAGTCCCGGTGTGGAGGCCTCGACCAGGAAGGTGGTCAGTCCGAAGAAGCCGCCCCGCGGATCGGTGGCGGCCTGCACCACGAACACGTCGGCCACGGGGGCGTTGGTGATGAAGCACTTGGAGCCGCTGAGCACATGGCCGTCGTCGAGGGGGCGGGCGCGGGTGCGCAGGTGCAGCGCGTCCGAACCGGCCTCCGGCTCGGTGATGGCGTGCGCGGCGATCCGCTCGCCGGAGCACAGGGCCGGCAACCACGCGGCACGCTGCTCCCCGGTGCCGAACTCGACGATCGGCATGACGGCGGCGAACAGATGCGCGGCGACCGAGAAGGCGAAGCCGGTGTCCGCGCAGCCGTAGCCGAGCGCCTCCATCGTGGCGGCCGCGGACACCGCGTCCAGTCCGCTGCCGCCGTACTCACCGGGCACGGTGGTGCCGGTCAGGCCCTGCTTGCCGGCCAGCAGCCAGCGCCGCCGGAAGTCCTCGGCATCGTCGAAACGGCCGGAGGAGTCCAGCTCGCGCCGGGCGAACCGCACGACCATGTCGCGCAGTTCCCTGGTCTCGGTGTCGAACCCGGCGTCGAAGTCGAAGTTCATCGCGTTGCGTCCGTGCCTTCCTCGATCAACAGGTGGTAATTGATGCCGCCGGTCCCGAACGCGCTCACCGCGGCGCGCCGCGGCCGGCCCGCCCGGGCGGGCCAGGGCCCGGCTTCGGTGGCCACCCGCGCGGGGACGGCGTCCAGGGCGAGGTCGGGGCTGAGTTCGTGCAGGTTGACGCTGGGCGGCAGGGTGGCCTGCCGCAACGCCTGGAGTGTGCGCAGCAGTCCGGCCGCCCCGGCCGCCGCGAAGGTGTGGCCGAGGAAGGACTTGGCGGATCCGATGTCCAGCGGTGCCGTACGCCGTCCCGTGCCGTAGACCTGTGCGGCGGCGGCGACCTCCACGCGGTCGCCCAGGCGGGTGCCGGTGCCGTGGGCCTCCAGGTAGTCCACCTCGTCCGGGCCGAAGTCGACCTGGGCGAAGGCCTGCCGTACGGCCCGCGCCTGGCCGTCGGCGTCGGGGGCGATCAGCGACTTCGCGTCGTTGGACGCGCCGACCGCGCGGAGCACGCCGAACACCCGGTCGCCGTCGCGGCGGGCGTCCGTCAGGCGCTTGAGCAGGAAGAGCGCGCAGCCGTCGCCCGGAGTGAAGCCGTCGGCCCCGGCGTCGAAGGGGGTGATCCTGCTGTGCGACAGCAGGCCCAGCGAGGAGCAGAGCACCATGTCCCGCGCGTTGCAGGGCAGTTCCACGCCACCGGCCACCGCGTAGTCGGCGCCGCCGGAGCGCAGCCGTCCCACGGCCACGTCGACGGCGGCCAGCGAGGAGGCGCAGGCCGCCTCCACCGCCACCGGTACGGCGTCCAGGCCGTGTTCGTTGCCGATGAGCGCCGCGATGCCGCTGGCGACGCAGCCGTCCCAGGTGGTCGGCAGGTCGTCGGGCCCGGCCTCGCCGAACCGGTCCCGCACCAGCTTGGTCACCGCTTCGACGTCGTCCGGCCCCAGTGCGGCGAGCGCGGCGAGGGAGCGGACGTCCGCCTCCAGGTCGTCGAGGCACAGGCCGGTGTGCAGCCGACGTTCCCTGGACAGGCCCAGGTTGCTGCCGACGACGACGGTTCCGACGCCGTCGAGTGCGTGCGGGTCACGCCCGTAGCGGGCGAACATCTCGGCGGCCACGTCGAGTCCGAGGCGCTGGGCCGCGTCCGTCGCCGCGTACCGGTGCGGGGGGATGCGCAGCCCGGGGGGCGGCTGCGTCGGCACCGGGACGGGCGCGCCCAGGTCGGTGTAACTGCGCCCGAGGGCGAGTGCGCCGGGGGCGTGGTAGAGGTCCCGGTCGAACAACTCGGCCGGCAACGGCCCGATCCGGTCCCGCCCGGAGAGCATGGTCCGCCAGAACCCGTCCGCGTCGGGCGAGTCGGCGAAACGACCACCGAACCCGACGATCGCGATGGGCTCCGCCTCCCACGCCCCGGTCTCCCGGCCCGCGGCGGACGCCTGCCCGCCCGGGAACCGCCGCCGGGCCGCACCGGCGGCGCGCGCACCGCCGAGGTGTGCGTCGGCGCCCGCCCCCTGGGGCACGGAGCCGGCCGGTGCGGCTTCCTCCAGGAGCACGTGGCATACGGTGCCGGTCAGTGAGGCGCCCAGGACCGCGGCGCGCCGGGGCGTGCCGTCGGTGGACGGCTCCCAGGGCTCGGCCGCGCGCGGGACGCGGAACGGACCGGTCGTCGGGGCGGGATCCGTGCCGGGCAGCACCGGGGGGACGGTGCGGTGGTGCAGGGCCAGCGCCGCCTTGGTGACACCGGCGAGCCCGGCGTTGGCGAAGGTGTGGCCGAGCCGGTCGCGCACGGTGCCCACGGCCACCGAGTCCCGGGGCGCACCGGCGTGGATCCCGGCGATCGCCTCCTGTTCGGCGCGCCCCACGGCGGCCGTGCCGTATCCGGCGCACTCGACGAGCCGTACGGACCCCGGCGCGACGTCCGCCGTACGGTGCGCGGCCTCGGCGGCGGCCCGGCGGTGCGCGGCCGACAGCGAGTAGCGGAAGATCCCCGGCCGCGCCTCGTGCCGCAGGGCGCAGTCCAGGACCGACGCGTACACCCGGTCGCCGTCCCGCTCCGCGGTCGACCGGCGCTTGAGCAGCAGCGCCCCGAGCCCCTCCGTGAGGACGGGAGCGTCCCCGGCGCCCGCCTCGGAGGGTCGGGCGGCGAACCCCTTGGCCGCCAGCGCCCGCCGCGCGAAACGGCCCTCGTCGCGCTGCCCCACCACGACCAGGACGGCCTCGGCGAGCCCCGCGCGCAGGCTGTCCACGGCGTGCGCGAGAGCCAGGTACGAGGTGGCGTCCGCCGACTCGACGGCGAGGGTGCGCCCGCGCAGCTTGAAGGCCGACGCGATGCGGGCCGGGATCGTACTGGCCATCTCGCCCACCCGGTCGTGCGGTGAGGCGCCCAGCCGGCGCGACAGCGCGTCGTTGAGTTCTTGCCCGGCGGCCCGCGCGTCGATGCCGGTGTCGCGCCAGGCGCCGTCCGCGAGGACCTCCGTCAGGTCCCGGGCGTAGCGGGCGCCGTCGACGCGCAGGGCGTTGGCGTACTGCCGGTCCAGGCCGAGGCAGGTGCCCACGACGACGTCCGTGCGCCCCCGGTCGGCGCCGGAGCCGGTGGCGTCGTCGAGGCACTGGCGGGCCGCCTCCACCATGAGCAGTTGCAGGCGGGCCATGGAGGCGGCCTGGGCCGGCGGGATCCCGAACCGTGCCACGTCGACCTCGATGTCACCGAGGCCGCCGGGCGCGGGTCCGGTGCCGGAGGCGGGCGCCGGACCGTCGGCGAGCAGCAGCCGCCACAGGTCCTCGACGCCGTGGGCTCCCGGATAGAGGGCGGACATCCCGACGATGGCGATGGGTTCGGCGGGGTCCGGCGCAGCCGACGCCGTGTCCGTTTCCGTGACGGTGGGTGTGTCCGTGGCTGTGGGTGTGTCCGTGTCGTTGTCTGACAACTTCTCGTTCCTGTTCACGTGGGCACCGCCCGCGGCCGGCCCCGGGTCGTCAGGCGCTGAGCAGGCTGGTGTCGGCGGGCGCGTACGGCTCGCGCCACAGCGCGGAGGGCACCTTGAGGACCGGGTCCTGCGCGAGGATCTCGGCGTGCCGTCGGCGCAGCAGCGCGCCCGGCTGGACCCCCAGTTCGTCGTCGAGCCGCTTCCTGGCCAGGCGGTACGACTCCAGGGCGTCTCCCTGACGTCCCACCCGGTAGAGGCCGACCATCAGCAGCTCGCAGAACCGCTCGCGCAGTGGGTACTGCGCCACGAGCTGCTGGAGCATGGCGATCGCCTGGGCCTCGCCGCCGCGCAGGAACATCGCGCTGATGAGATCCTCCAGGGCCGTGAGCCTGCGTTCCTCGAACAGGGCCGCGGCGCCCCGGCAGCGCCTGCCCTCACCCGCGTCGATGAGGGCGGGCCCGCGCCACAGCCGCAGACCGGTCTCCAGCAGTTCGACGGCGCGCGTGGGGTCGGCGGGGAGCAGGGCGGCGCCCTGCGAGACGAGTCTCAGGAAGCGGTTGCCGTCCACGCACTGCGGGTCGATCTCCAGCAGGTAGCCGCCGAGCACGGAACGCAGGATGCCGCCCGCCCGCTCGGGGCAGGCACGCTCGTTGAGCACTTTCCGGGCCCGCGCGGCGTGCGCCTGGAGGGCGTTGAGGACGTTGTCGGGCGGGGTCGCGCCCCACAGTTCGTCCACCAGGTCCGCGAGCGACACGGCACGGCCCGCGTCGATGGCGAGCGTCGCCACCAGCGTACGGACCTTGCCGGCCCGGATGCCGCCGCCGCTGTGCGACGTGTCGATCGATACGGGTCCCAATATGTTGATTTCCACGCATCCCCCGAAGTTGTACAGGCTGGGTCCGTGGTCCGAGGGGTCGGCCGCGCGGCCGACCGTCCTGCCGGTCCGGGCCGTCCTCGCGCGTTCTCCGCACTCCCATGAGCGGATGGGGTGCCGGTCGCGGCCGTCCTGACCGGCCGCGACGGGGTGCCGCCCGATCTTTGGCTGGCTCCGGACCAGTTTTCGAACCGGGTCCATCGTGGCAAGCACTCCCCCACCCGTCATCCACCGAACGATCGGATTCGGGCCTCAACACAGGACGGGTGATTCCCGACACCACCGTCAATGTGTTGAGGCCGTACCGCACTCCGGTTCAACGGAACTGAACGACGCAAACGAAGCACCCCACCGGGGTGCGACGGCGGTGGACCGGCATGATGGTGGCTGCGGCCCTCGGTGGGGGCCGCAGATGTTTGCCCGTCGAGCCGAAAGAGGAAGATGAACG
Source organism: Streptomyces violaceoruber (assembly GCF_033406955.1). Classification (NCBI taxonomy): domain Bacteria; kingdom Bacillati; phylum Actinomycetota; class Actinomycetes; order Kitasatosporales; family Streptomycetaceae; genus Streptomyces; species Streptomyces violaceoruber. Next base: position 2,142,439 of record NZ_CP137734.1, read on the forward strand.
GGATGTTCACCGCGGTCAGAGGGCAGAGAAGAAGAGTGGTGTAAGCCGTGCACATTGTCATCATGGGCTGCGGGCGCGTGGGCTCCGCGCTCGCCCAGGCCCTGGAGCAGCAGGGGCACACGGTCGCCGTGATCGACCGGGACCCCACCTCCTTCCGTCGCCTCGGTTCCTCCTTCGGCGGCCGCCGCGTCACCGGCATCGGCTTCGACCAGGACACCCTGCGCGAGGCGGGCATCGAGGAGGCCGGCGCCTTCGCCGCCGTCTCCAGCGGCGACAACTCCAACATCATCGCCGCCCGCGTGGCCCGCGAGATGTTCGGTGTGGAGAACGTCGCCGCCCGCATCTACGACCCGCGCCGCGCCGAGGTCTACCAGCGCCTGGGCATCCCCACCGTGGCCACCGTCCGCTGGACGGCCGACCAGATGCTGCGCCGGCTGCTCCCCTCGGGTGCCGAGCCGCTGTGGCGCGACCCCACCGGAGGCGTCCAGCTGGCCGAGGTGCACACGTCCTCGTCCTGGGTGGGCCACAAGATCAGCCGGCTCCAGGAGGAGACGGGCGTGCGGGTGGCCTTCGTCACCCGGCTCGGGGAGGCGATCCTGCCGTCCTCGCAGACCGTCCTTCAGGAGGGTGACCTCGTGCACGTCATGATGCGCACCGACGAGGTCCACAAGGTCGAGGCGGCGTTCGCCAAGGGTCCCGAAGAGGAGGGCGGTCACTGATGAGGGTCGCCATTGCCGGAGCCGGCGCGGTCGGCCGTTCGATCGCGGGCGAGCTGCTGGAGAACGGCCACGAGGTCCTGCTCATCGACAAGGCGCCGACCGCCATCTCGGTCGAACGCGTCCCGATGGCGGAGTGGCTGCTCGCCGACGCCTGCGAGATCACGTCCCTGGACGAGGCGGCGCTCCAGCGCTGCAACGTGGTCATCGCCGCGACGGGCGACGACAAGGTCAACCTCGTCGTCTCGCTGCTGGCCAAGACGGAGTACGGCGTTCCGCGCGTCGTCGCCCGGGTGAACAACCCGAAGAACGAGTGGCTCTTCAACGAGTCCTGGGGCGTGGACGTGGCCGTTTCCACCCCGCGGCTGATGTCGGCCCTGGTGGAGGAGGCGGTGAGCGTCGGCGACCTGGTCCGGCTGCTGCGCTTCAGCCACGGCGACGCGAACCTGGTCGAGCTGACGCTGCCGGAGGAGTCGGCCCTGGCCGGTACCCAGGTCGGCGACGTCCAGTGGCCGGAGGACACCTCACTGGTGACGATCATCCGCGGCACCCGCGTGCTGACGCCGTCCCGGGAGGACTCCCTGGAGGCGGGCGACGAGCTGCTCTTCGTCGCCGCTCAGGCCCGTGAGGAGCAGCTGGAGGACCTGCTGTCGGCACGCCGACAGCCCGACGGCACGCTCTGACGGGACGCTCCGACGAAGCGGTCCCGTCCGACCGTGCCGTCGGGGCACAGGACGGCAGTACGGCGGTGGGGCGCCCGGAATTCTCCGGGCGCCCCACCGCCGTACTGTCCCGTCCCGTCCGTCAGGCCTTGCGGTGCCTGCCGCCGCGCAGGTCCGCGGCCTCCCCGTCGGCCTCGGACGGCCCCGGCAGGGCGCCGCCGGCCTCCGACTGGTCGCGTTCGCGCCGCTCCCGCTCGGCCTTCTCCGCCTTCTCGGCTTCTTCCGCCGCCTCCATCTCCGCGAACACGTCGATGGGAGCCGGCGCCTTGGCCAGGAAGACCCAGGTCAGCCAGACGGCGAGCAGGAAGGGCGGAATCTTCAGGGTGACCAGGACCCAGCCGAGCTGCTCGGTGTCCGCCCACCAGTACAGCGGGAAGAGGATCGCGCTCTTGGCGAGCAGGATCAGGCCCCACGCGTAGCTGGCCTTGGTGTACGCCTTCTTGCGGCCGGGGTTGCGGGTGCGCCAGGAGAGGTTCTCCTTGAAGACCGGGCCGAGGATCAGGCCGATCAGCGGCACGCCGGCCAGCGAGGTGACGATGTACGCCAGCGCCAGGCCCAGGGTGTAGAGCATGCCCGGCAGATAGAAGTTCTTGGCGTTGTCGGTCATCATCGCGAAGACCACGCCGAAGGCGACACCGAAGACCCCGCTGAACGCGTGCTTGACGGTGTCCTTCATCACGAGCCGGACGACGACCAGCACCACCGACACGGCCAGGGCCGCGAACGCCGACATGTGCAGGTCGTTGTTGAGGGTGAAGATGGTGACGAAGAGCAGGCCCGGCAGCACCGTCTCGATCATGCCCCGCACGCCGCCGAACGCCTCGAACAGCGCGGCCTCCGTCACCGCCCGGGCGTCGTCGGCCTCTGTCGTCTCTTCGGTCGGCTTGTCGAGCGACGTCACCGGCTACTCCCGTCCGAGGGGTCTCAGTTCGTATTTCGGGTTGAAGAGCACCCGGCGGCCGTGGCTCATGGAGATCCGGCCCGATGCGATGAGCTTGCGCCCCGGCTCTATGCCCACGATGGAGCGTCTGCCCAGCCACACCACGTCCAGGGCGGCGGAACCGTCGAACAGCTCGGCCTCCAGGGCCGGAACGCCCGCACGCGGTCGCAGGGTGACCGTGCGCAAGGTACCAGTAACCGACACGACCTGCCGGTCCTGGCAGTCTCCGATACGCGTGCAGCCGGCGGTGTCGGCGTCCTCGCGCAGTTCCTCCGACTCCAGGTCCTCCTGCGACGTGGAGAGCCGGTCGAACATGCGCCGGAACCGGCCCACCGGCTTGTCGGAACGCGGAGCAGCACTCATATCTGAAGCGTACCGGGGCACGCCGACAGCCATGCACCCCGCTCGGGGCGGGATGGCGAGGCTCACTTCTCGAAGCGGTAGCCCATGCCCGGCTCGGTGATGAAGTGCCGCGGGTGCGCGGGGTCCGCCTCCAGCTTGCGGCGCAGCTGGGCCATGTAGACCCGCAGGTAGTTCGTCTCCGTCCCGTACGACGGCCCCCACACCTCCTGCAGCAGCTGCTTCTGGCTGACCAGGCGCCCCGTGTTGCGCACCAGCACTTCCAGCAGATGCCACTCGGTGGGCGTCAGGCGTACGTCCCGGCCGCCCCGGTTGACCTTCTTCGCGGCCAGGTCGACGGTGAACTCCGGGGTGTCCACGACGACCTCGTCCTCGCCGCCGGGTACGGGCTCGGCCCGGCGGACGGCGGCCCGCAGCCGGGCCAGCAGCTCGTCCATGCCGAAGGGCTTGGTGACGTAGTCGTCGGCGCCCGCGTCGAGCGCCTCGACCTTCTCGTCGGAGGAGTGCCGGGCGGACAGCACCAGGATCGGCACCCGGGTCCAGCCGCGCAGCCCCCTGATCACCTCGACGCCGTCCATGTCGGGCAGGCCCAGGTCCAGGACCACCACGTCGGGGTGCCGGGCGGCGGCGAGCTGGAGGGCGGTGGCGCCGTCGTGGGCGGCGTCGACCTCGTAGTGCCGTGCCTTGAGGTTGATCACGAGGGCCCGCACGATCTGCGGTTCGTCGTCGATCACGAGCACCCGGGTCACAGGGCGGCCTGCCTTTCTGCTGTCGCGGGACGGGAGCCTTCTGCTGTCGCGGGACGGGAGGTCGGCGCGGACGAGCCCACCGCGCGGAGGGTGAGGACCATGGTGAGGCCGCCGCCGGGGGTGTCCTCGGCGTTCAGGGTGCCGCCCATCGCCTCGGCGAAACCGCGGGCCACGGCCAGGCCCAGTCCCACCCCGGCCCCGCGCGGGGCGTCGCCGTAGCGCTGGAAGGGCTCGAAGATGCGGTCCTTGGCCTCGTCCGGCACTCCCGGCCCCCGGTCGACGACGCGCACCTCGACGCGGTCGGCGAGGGCGCTGGCGGCGACCAGGACGGTCCGGTCGTCCGGACTGTACTTGACGGCGTTCTCCACCAGGTTGGCCAGCGCCCGCTCCAGGAGCCCGGCGTCCACGGCGACCATGGGCAGCGTCTCGGGGATGTCCAGCTCCGCGCTTCCCTCGGGGACCCCGCCGAGCGCCATCGGCGCCACCTCGTCCACGTCGATCTCGCGGATCAGCGGGGTGACGGTGCCGGTCTGGAGGCGGGACATGTCGAGCAGGTTGCCCACCAGGTGGTCGAGGCGGTCGGCGCCCTCCTCGATGCCCTCGAGCAGCTCCGCCCGGTCCTCCTCGGACCAGGCCACGTCGTCGGACCTGAGGCTGGTCACCGCCGCCTTGATCCCGGCCAGCGGGGTGCGCAGGTCGTGGCTGACGGCGGCCAGCAGCGCCGTGCGGATGCGGTTGCCCTCGGCCAGCGTGCGGGCCCGGTCGGCCTCCTCGCGCAGGCGGCGGCGGTCCAGGACGACGGCGGCCTGGGCGGCGAAGGCGGCCAGCACCCGGCGGTCCTCGGCGGGCAGGACCCGGCCGGTCAGCGCGAGGGCCATGTGGTCGCCGACGGGCATGTCCACGTCCGCGTCCTCCGGGCGGTCGACCGGCGGTCCGGAACCGGCGCGGCCCGCACAGGTCCAGGGCGCCACGTCGCCCTCCCGCTCCAGGAGGGCGGCCGACTCCATGCCGAAGGTCTCGCGCACCCGCTCCAGGAGCGTCTCCAGGCTGGTCTCGCCGCGCAGCACGTCACCGGCGAGGAAGGACAGGATCTCCGACTCGGCACGCAGCCGGGCCGCCTGGTGGGTACGGCGGGCCGCGACGTCGACGACCGAGGCGACGGAGAGCGCCACGCCCACGAATATGGCGAGCGCAAGCATGTTCCTGGGGTCGGCGATGGTGATCCGGTTGACGGGCGGCGTGAAGTACCAGTTCAGCAGCAGCGACCCGACCGCGGCCGAGGCGAGCGCCGGGTACAGCCCGCCGAGCAGGGCGGCGGCGACGGTGAGCGCCAGGTAGAGCAGGACGTCGTTGGCGAGCCCGAGGTGGACCGTGCTGAGCAGCAGCGTCAGCAGCACCGGGCCGCCCAGGCCCGCGAACCAGCCCCAGACGATCCGGGACCGGCCGAGCCGCGCGCCCCTGGCCACCGGCAGCCCGCGCCCCTTGGCGACCTCCTCGTGGGTCACGATGTGGACGTCCAGGTCGGAGCCGGACTCCCGGGCGACGGTGGCGCCGACGCCGGGTCCGAAGACGTACTGCCAGGCCTTGCGGCGCGAGGAGCCGAGGACGATCTGGGTGGCGTTGACGCCGCGGGCGAAGTCGAGCAGCGCGGCCGGTATGTCCTCGCCGAGCACGTGGTGGAAGGTGCCGCCGAGGTCCTCCACGAGGGTGCGCTGGACCGCCAGCTCCTTCGGAGAGGCCGAGGTCAGCCCGTCGCTGCGGGCTATGTAGACCGCCAGCACCTCGCCGCCGGCGCCCTTCTCGGCCAGGCGCGCGGCCCGGCGTATCAGCGTCCGGCCCTCGGGGCCGCCGGTCAGGCCGACCACGATGCGTTCGCGCGAGCCCCAGATCTTCGAGACCCGGTGCTCGCTGCGGTACTGCTGGAGGTACTCGTCGGCCCGGTCCGCGACCCAGAGCAGGGCCAGCTCGCGCAGGGCGGTGAGGTTGCCGGGGCGGAAGTAGTTGGACAGGGCCGCGTCGACCTTGTCCGACTGGTAGATGTTGCCGTGGGCCATGCGGCGGCGCAGCGCCTGCGGCGACATGTCGACCAGTTCGATCTGGTCCGCGCGCCGCACCACCTCGTCCGGCACGGTCTCGCGCTGCCGTACGCCGGTGATGGACTCCACGACGTCGCCGAGTGACTCCAGGTGCTGGATGTTGACGGTCGAGACGACGTCGATGCCGGCGGCGAGGAGTTCCTCGACGTCCTGCCAGCGCTTGGCGTTGCGCACGCCGGGGACGTTGGTGTGGGCCAGCTCGTCCACCAGCGCCACCCGGGGGGCGCGGGCCAGTACCGCGTCCAGGTCCAGCTCGGTGAAGGCCGCGCCCCGGTACTCGGCCTCCCGGCGCGGCACCTGTTCCAGGCCGCGCAGCATCACCTCGGTGCGTGCCCTGCCGTGGTGCTCGACGAGGGCCACGACGCAGTCGGTGCCCCGTTCGACGCGCCGGTGGGCCTCGGAGAGCATCGCGTACGTCTTGCCGACGCCCGGTGCCGCACCGAGGTAGATCCGAAGCTTGCCGCGTCCCATGGCCTCATTGTCTTCCGGTCACCGCTGACTGCGCAGCGTCGACCCTACGACCCACAATGGCGGCAAAAGGGGCGGGGGTGCGGATGCCGGTCGTCCTTGACGGAACCCTGACGGCCGCCCGCTCCCGGCGGCGTCACTCCTCGACGATCTCCCCGTCCCGCAGCTCCAGCACCCGGTCGGCGAGGTCGAGCAGGGTGGCGTCGTGGGTGGCGACCAGGGCGGTGACCTGCTCGCTGCGTACGACGGCCCGCAGCAGCTCCATCACCGAGTGCCCGGTCTCGGCGTCCAGCTGGCCGGTGGGTTCGTCGGCGATCAGGAGGGCCGGGTTGTTGGCGAGGGCGCGGGCGATGGCGACCCGCTGCTGCTGCCCGCCGGACATCTCGCCGGGGCGCTGGGCGGCGTGGTCGGCGAGGCCGACCAGGGAGAGCAGCAGCTCGACGCGTTCCTCGCGTTCGCGCGCCGCGGCCCGGCGCAGCCGCATCGGCACGCCGACGTTCTCGGCGGCGGTGAGGATCGGGATGAGCCCGAAGGACTGGAAGACGAAGCCGACCCGGTCCCGGCGCAGCGCGAGCAGTCCGTCCTCATCCAGCTCCGCGAGGTCCCGGCCGTCGACCTCGACCCGCCCGGCGTCCGGGGTGTCGAGACCGCCGACGATGTTGAGCAGGGTGGTCTTCCCGGAGCCCGACCGCCCCTTGAGCGCGATCAGCTCACCGCGCGGCACGTCGAAGGAGACGCCGCGCAGGGCGTGTACGGCGGCGCTGTCCCGGCCGTACGACTTGCGCACGTCCTCGACGCGCACCATGGTCTCCGTGACCACCTGGGTCATGTCGTGCCCTCCCCCGTCGTACTCGCTGAACCGGGCGCCAGTATCACCGGCTGCGGCGGACGGATCAACGGCCGGGGCCCGATCGGCGCCGCACGGCCCTGCCGGCCGGCAGCGCGAAGGGCCGCGTCCTCCTGGGGACGCGGCCCTCGTGGCGCGCGCGTACGGCCGGCGGCCGTACCGGGTCCTCGCCTACCGCACCTCGGTGATCTCCGGTCCGCGCTGGAGCTGGCCCATGCCGCCGGCGAAGCGGGAGCCCTCCTCCTGCTGCACGCCCTCGGGGACCATCTGCGCGTCGTTCGGCAGCTTCAGGACGATCGGGTCGCGGGGGGCCATCGGGCCCTCGCCGCGGACGACGACCGTGTCCCGGAAGATCTGCTCCAGCAGACCGGCGGCCTGCGGCTGCACCGCGCCCTGGCCCGAGATCACACCGCGCAGGAACCAGCGGGGCCCGTCCACACCGACGAACCGCACGACCTGGAAACCGCCCGTGCCGTCGGGCAGCTGCACCGGGACCTGGGCCCGCAGCTCCCAGCCCAGCGGACCCTCGACCTCGTCGATGATGCCGCCCTGCTGGGTGATGCCGGAGCCGATCTCCTCGCGCACCTCGCCCCAGATGCCCTCGCGCTTGGGCGCGGCGAAGCCCTGGAGCTGGATGGCGCTGTCGCGCAGCACGACGGTCGCGGCGACGATCGCGTCGCCCGCGACCTCCACCCGCAGTTCCATGCCGTCGACGCCGGGGATGAACAGGCCGCCCAGGTCGACGCGGCCCTCGCCCGGGTCGCGGACCTCGGTGCTGTCCCAGGGCCCGTCGGGGCGCGGCTCGGGCTCGAGCCGCACGCGTTCGCGCTCTTCGTCCGCCTCGGTGTCGACGCTGTCGACGACCTGCTCGGTCTCGCCGGCCGCGTCCTCGGCGGCGTCGTTCTTCTTGCGACGTCCGAACACGTCACTGTCCTTCCCGGTCGGATACGACCGAAGCGTATCGATTCCCACCCGTCGGGCCGCCTTCGGCGACCTGACCGCTTGTGCCGCTTGCAGGGTCCAGCCCGGCGTGGCCGCCGGTGGACCCGAAGCCCCCCTCGGCCCGCGCCGAGCCGGGAAGTTCCGCGACCTGACGGAAGCGGACCCTCTCGACCTGCTGGACGACCAGTTGGGCAATCCGGTCGAAGCGCTCGAACCGCACGCTCTCGCGCGGGTCGAGATTCACCACGATCACCTTGATCTCCCCACGGTACCCGGCATCAATCGTCCCCGGGGCATTCACCAGGGCGACGCCGCAGCGTGCGGCCAGTCCGGAACGTGGGTGCACGAAGGCCGCGTACCCCTCGGGGAGGGCGACAGACACGCCGGTGGGCAGGACGGCGCGTTCACCGGGCGCCAGCTCCCGCTCGACGGTGGTGCGCAGGTCGGCGCCCGCGTCCCCGGGCTGCGCGTACGCCGGGAGCGGTACGTCGGGGTCGACGCGGCGGATGAGCACCTCCAGGCCGGCGCGGCTCACGGGTTCACCTCGAAGGCGCGGGCGCGACGGAGCTGGTCGGGGTCGTCCATGGCGGCGCGGATCTCCTCCTCGCGGCCGTTCTGGACGAAGTGATCGACCTTGACCTCGATGAAGAGGGCGTCGGCGCGGACGGCGACGGGACCGTCGGGCCCGCCGATCCGGCCGGTGGCCGTGGAGTAGATCTTCCGGCCGGCCACCGCGGTGACCTCGGCCTCCAGGTACAGCGTGGTGTCCACGGGCACCGGCCGCCGGAAGTCGGTCTCGAGCCGTCCGGTCACCGCGATCGTGCGCAGCAGCCAGTTCAGCGAGCCCAGCGTCTCGTCCAGGGCGGTGGCCAGCACGCCGCCGTGCGCCAGACCGGGAGCGCCCTGGTGGGCCGGGCGGACGGTGAACTCGGCGGTGATCGACACGCCTTCGCCCGCGCGCGCCTGGAGGTGCAGTCCGTGCGGCTGGTCGCCGCCGCAGCCGAAGCACTGGCCGTAGTGGGCGCCGAGCAGCTCGCCGGGGGCGGGCGCGTCGGGGTGCCGTACGGGTTTCACGGCGTCGGCGGGGGGCTGAAGACCTGGGGAAGTACCACTCACAGGCGCAGACCTTACCCGCGCGTCGGCCGAACACCGATACCGTGCCAAGCTTGCTTCATGCAGCTCTCCTCGGCCCCGTACGAAGAACGCCTCACCGCGCCCCGCTCCTGGTGGCTGGTCTCCTTCCTGGTGGGGCTGGCGTTCGCGCTGATCCTGCTGCCCTTCGGCACGCTGCCGATGCTGGGCGGCCTGGCGGGCGGCACCGCGGTGGCGGCGGTGGCGGCCAGTTCGTACGGCGCGGTCCGCATCCGGGTCGTGGGGGACTCGCTGATCGCGGGCGAGGCCAAGGTGCCGCTCTCGGCGCTGGGCGAGGCGGAGATCCTCGATCCGGAGGAGGCCCGCGCCTGGCGCACGTACAAGGCCGACACCCGGGCGTTCCTGCTGCTGCGCGCCTACATCCCGAGGGCCGTGCGGGTGCTGGTCACGGACCCGCAGGACCCGACTCCGTACCTGTATCTGTCGACGCGCGAGCCGGAGCGGCTGATCGAGGCGCTGGAGGCGGCGAAGGCCGCGGCCGCGTAGGGCCGCCCGCGGGTCAGCGCTCGTCTTTGCCGAAGTTTTCCCCGCGGCCGGGCCGGCCGGGCCCGATCCCCTTGGTGATCTCGCCCATGTCGAGGGCGTCCTGCGGGCGTTCCAGGGCCGGGACGTCGCCCAGGGCGCTCCAGGCGACCTGGTTCTTGCGCAGGTCGGTCCGGATTCTCGCGGCCAGTTTCCGGGTGTCGCGCCGGTTCATGACGGCGCCCACGGCCGCGCCCACCATGAAGGGCATCAGGTTCGGCAGGTCGCGCACCATCCGCTTCATGATCTGCTGGCGCAGCTGGCGCTTCATGTGGCTGTTCATCGCCGAGCCGAGGGTCGACGGCTTGGACACGTCGACGCCGCGTTCGTCGGACCACGAGTTCAGGTACGCGGTGCTGCGCTGGGCGAGGCCGCCGGGCGGGCGTACGCCGTAGACCTCGTGGAGTTCGGCGATCAGCTTGAGCTCGATCGCCGCGACGCCGGTGATCTCGGCGGCCAGTTCCGTGGGCATCGCGGGTGGTACGGGCAGCATCGCCGCCGCTCCGATGCCCGCTCCCACGGTCGCCGTGCCCTTCGCCGCGCCGGCCACGAGCCGGTCGGCGATCTCCTCGGGACCGAGGCCCGGGAACTGCCTGCGCAGCGCCGCCAGGTCCCGTACGGGCACGCGCGGGGCCAGGTCGATGATCCGGTCGGCGAGGTGCCCCAGGGCTGCCCTGGCGCGGGCGCCGCCGTTGCGGACCCCCTGTCCCGCCTTCTCCCGGAACGCCGCTGCCCGGCGCCGGGCAGCGGGTGCCGGCGGCCGGGTGGTCGCCGGGAGGTCACTCCGGTCGGCCACTGGTTCGAGCGGGGCCTTCCCCGTATCGGTCGGGCCCCGCTCGTCGTCACGCGCGCTGTACGGACCGTCGGACGGCCCTTGGTCCGCTCCTCGTCGCGAGAAACGGCGCTTCCAGGGAGGGGTCGAGCCGGTCACGGCCGACCCCGCCTCAGTCGCAGTCGCGGCAGATCGGCTGGCCGTTCTTCTCCCGGGCCAGCTGGCTGCGGTGGTGCACCAGGAAGCAGCTCATGCAGGTGAACTCGTCCTGCTGCTTCGGCAGTACACGGACGGCCAGTTCCTCGTTCGAGAGGTCGGCGCCGGGAAGCTCGAGGCCTTCCGCGGCCTCGAACTCGTCGACGTCGACGGCCGAGGCGGACTTGTCGTTCCGCCGGGCCTTCAGCTCTTCGAGGCTGTCCGAGTCGACGTCGTCGTCGGTCTTGCGTGGAGTGTCGTAATCGGTTGCCATGGTCGCTCTCCCCCTCTGGGTGTCTGCGGTGTCTTCAGCGCACGTAACGCGTGAGAGGCCGGACTTGTGCCCGACCTGAGGCGGAGATTTTGCCTCACATCAAGGTCTGTTACTCAATCGACACCCAACCGGACTCCTCACGAGTGATCGGCTTGGATGGCGATGGGGACCGTACACGGTCCGAATGCCGCACTTCAAAGGCGTCTCACCGTGTACTTCCCGTGATCAGGGGCCCTGAAAACCGGGATTTTCCCGGCTTTCCGACAGGGTGCATGATCACGGAGAGTGGAGGGCGGGAAAGCCTCCGCTGTGATCGATCACACAGGCGACTCCAGGGCCGGTGGCCTGGAAATTCCGCTCAAAGCGAACATCCTCGGGTCTCGGTGAGATGTCGGGGTCATGATCTCAGACGGGGAGCGTCACGCGCATCACGAGCCCTCCGCCCTCGCGCGGCTGGGCGGAGATGTGGCCGCCGTGCGCCCGGGCCACGGACCGCGCGATGGACAGTCCGAGGCCCACGCCCTTGTCGCTGCCCGTCCGCTCGGTGCGCAGCCGCCGGAACGGCTCGAAGAGGTTGTCCACCTCGTACGCCGGTACGACGGGGCCGGTGTTGGTGACCACCAGGACCGCCTGGCCGTTCTCGACGGCGGTGGCGACCTCCACCCAGCCCTGTCCGGCCACGTTGTAGCGCACGGCGTTCTGGACGAGGTTCAGGGCGATCCGCTCCAGCAGGACGCCGTTGCCCTGGACCACCGCGGCCTCGCGGGTGCCGCGGACCTCCACGCCCTTGCTCTCGGCCTCGGCGTGCACCTGGTCGATGGCCTGGCCGGCCACCTCGGCGAGATCCACCGGTTTGCGCTCGACGATCTGGTTGTCGCTGCGGGCCAGCAGGAGCAGGCCCTCGACCAGCAGCTCGCTGCGTTCGTTGGTGGCGAGCAGCGTCTTGCCCAGCTGCTGGAGCTCCACCGGGGCACCCGGGTCGGACAGGTGCACCTCCAGGAGCGTGCGGTTGATCGCCAGCGGCGTGCGCAGCTCGTGGGAGGCGTTGCCGACGAAGCGCTGCTGGGCGGTGAAGGCCCGCTGCAGCCGCTCCAGCATGTCGTCGAAGGTGTCGGCCAGCTCCTTCAGCTCGTCGTCCGGGCCGTCCAGCTCGATGCGGCGGGAGAGGTCGGAGCCGGCCACCGCGCGCGCGGTGCGGGTGATCCGCCCCAGCGGGGACAGGACGCGCCCGGCCATGGCGTAGCCGAAGGCGAAGGCGATCACGGCGAGGCCGAGGAGCGCCAGCAGGGAGCGGCTGAGCAGATTGTCCAGGGCGACCTTGCGCTGGTGGTCCATGCAGTCGCTGATGGCGGCGTTGAAGTCGGACAGCGACAGGCCGCCGTTGTCGACCACGGGACAGGTGCTGCTGGAGACCTTGAGGTCGGTGAAGTCGACGATCTTGTACAGCGGTTCGTTGCCGGTGCGCACCGCCTGGGCGGCGAGCAGGTAGATGATCGACAGCAGCAGGATGCCGGCGATCAGGAACATGCCGCCGTACAGCAGCGTGAGCCTTATCCGGATGGTGGGGCGCAGCCACGGCAGGGGCGTGGCCGAGCGCGGGTCCCACGTGGGCTTGGGGGGCGCCCCGGGGGGCGCGGGTGTCGTCGCCACGGCCGGTCAGATCCGGTAGCCGGAGCCGGGGACGGTGACGATGACGGGCGGCTCGCCCAGCTTGCGGCGCAGGGTCATGACGGTCACGCGCACGACGTTGGTGAAGGGGTCGGTGTTCTCGTCCCAGGCCTTCTCCAGGAGCTGCTCCGCGGAGACCACGGCGCCCTCGCTGCGCATGAGGACCTCCAGGACGGCGAACTCCTTGGGTGCGAGCTGCACCTCCTTGCCGTCCCGGAAGACCTCCCGGCGGTTGGGGTCGAGCTTGATCCCGGCCCGCTCCAGAACCGGCGGCAGCGGCACGCTGGTGCGCCGGCCCAGGGCCCGCACGCGGGCGATCAGCTCGCTGAACGCGAAGGGCTTGGGCAGGTAGTCGTCGGCGCCGATCTCCAGGCCCTCGACCCGGTCGCTGACGTCGCCGGAGGCCGTGAGCATGAGCACGCGCGTGGGCATGCCCAGTTCGACGATCTTGCGGCAGACGTCGTCGCCGTGCACGAGGGGGAGGTCGCGGTCGAGGACGACCACGTCGTAGTCGTTGACGCCGATGCGCTCCAGGGCGGCCGCGCCGTCGTACACGACGTCGACGGCCATGGCCTCCCGGCGCAGTCCGGTGGCCACCGCATCGGCGAGCAGCTGCTCGTCCTCGACGACGAGTACGCGCACGTCGCTTGTCCTTCCTGTGTCCACCCGCGTAGCGCTTCTCGGACGCACGAGGGCAGGGGCCTGGTGGGTGTGTTGCCTCCATCCTGCCCTTTTCGGCCATAAGTCGGCTGTAAGCCGGGTGAGGAGCCGGTGCCGAAGCAGGGCGCGGAAAGGCCTCGTGAGCGGGAATGCGAGATTTTCTCGTGTGGTTGAGGTTTCCGCGAAGGGGAGCTGGGGGAGGACGGCTTTACACCCCGCGATCACGCTCTGCCTGTACCGCGTTACCGCGCGGTACGCCGCGGTCCGCTTCCGCAGAGCGGGCGTGGGTGTCCGGCACGGTCGCCGCCCGGCAGGGCAGCGCTGGGCACTCCACCGGAGGCGTGATCGCCCCTTCCGATCGGCACACCCCCGTGCCAACGACCCACGACCCAGGACGAGGGGGCGCAGCATGGACGCTTTCACCGCAGGACTTCTGCAGCGCATAAAGACGACCGAGTCCGACCTGTCCCGGGCCCGCGACGAGGGCGACGAGTTCCTTGTCGAGGTGGAGCTGGGCGAGCTCGACGATCTGCGCCGTCTCGCTGCCGAGCACGGTGTGGAGGTCAGCGCGACCAACGCCTGATCGGCCCGCGCAGGACGAGGCCCCGGCGAGATCCAGCGCCGGGGCCTCGTCGTGCGCCTTGCCGTCCTGCGATGAGTTGCCCGCCCTCGTCGTGCGCCTTGCCGTCCTGAGGTGAGTTGCCCGCCCTCGTCGGCGACGGCGGGTGCGGTGCGCGCGGAGCGGTCCCGGGCAGAACTGCCGCGCAGCGCGGGTGGGCTGCCGGGGCAGGGCGCGTGGCCGGGTCGGGCAGCACGGATGCCCTCGCCGATCCGGCCACGGGCCAGAGGGGCGGTCGCCGCCTCCGCGCGCGAAACCCGCCCGCACGGGCGTCACCGGCCGACTCGCCGGCGCCTGCGGCGTCGTGCGGGCGGGCCGCTGAACCGATCGGCCGAGGAACCCGGCACCGGCCCGCTGGGACGGACGCACCGTCCGGACGCACGCGCTCGGCGTGGCGGCCGACGGGCCACTCGCACGAACCCGGCCCGAACGGACGGCCCCGCCGAACTCGCCCGGGGGCGGGCGCGACGGCACTCCCCCGCGCCGACCGGCGCCCATCCTGCGTCCGGCCGCCGGAGGCCTACGCTCCGAAGTCCGTCAGGAGTCGCTGGAGGGGTTCGAAGACGGCCGGGGTGGCGGCGATGGTCAGGGCGCCGGTGGGGCGCTCACCGGGGCGGCCACCGGTCACCGCGCCCGCCTCCCGGGCGATCAGGTCGCCCGCCGCGAGGTCCCAGGGGTGCAGCCCGCGCTCGTAGTAGCCGTCGAGGCGTCCCGCGGCCACGTCGCACAGGTCGATCGCCGCCGAGCCGCCGCGCCGGATGTCCCGCACCAGCGGAATCAGCCGCCGCGCGATCTCCGCCTGCTCCGCGCGGACGTCGGCGACGTAGTTGAAGCCGGTGGAGACCAGTGCCTGGTCCAGTGGGGCGGCGGTCCGGCAGGCGAGCCTGTGTTCGCCCTCCCAGGCGCCCGTCGCCCAGGCGCCGCCGCCCAGCACCGCGTGGTAGGACTCGCCCCGCATCGGGGCCACGACCACGCCGGCCACCCGCTCGCCGTCCTGCTCGGCGGCGATGGAAACGGCCCAGGTGGGCAGTCCGTAGAGGTAGTTCACCGTGCCGTCGAGCGGGTCGATGACCCAGCGGACGCCGCTGGTGCCCTCCGTGGCGGCGCCCTCCTCGCCGAGGAAGCCGTCGTCGGGACGGCGCTCGGCGATCAACCCGGTGATCAGCTTCTCCGCCGCGATGTCCATCTCGGTGACCACGTCGATCGGGCTGGACTTGGTGGCGGCGACCGCGAGGTCGGCCGGGCGGCCGTCCCGCAGCAGCTCGCCCGCGCGGTGGGCGGCCTCCTGGGCGATCTTCAGCAGGTCGGCACGGAGCGGGTCGGGCGTCACGTCGGTCACGGGGCTCCTCACGCGTAGGGACTGTCGGCACCCGCGGCGGCGGGCCGGGGGGCACGGGCCGGGCAGCAGCCGACCGGGCACAGGTTGTGGCTCGCGCCGAGCGTGCCGAGGGCGCAGGGCGTGACCTCCTGCCCGCGCTCGTCGCCCGCCCGCTCCAGGACCAGGTCGCGGACGGCCGCGGCGAACCGCGGGTCGGCGCCCACGGTGGCCGAGCGGCGCACCGGCAGCCCCAGCTCCTCGGCCTTGGCGGTGGCCTCCGTGTCGAGGTCGTACAGAACCTCCATGTGGTCGGAGACGAACCCGATGGGGGCCATGACCACCGCGGGGACACCGGCCGCCTGCCGCTCCTCCAGGTGGTCGCAGATGTCGGGCTCCAGCCACGGGATGTGCGGGGCGCCCGAGCGCGACTGGTAGACGAGCTGCCAGGGGTGGTCGACGCCGGTGCGCTCGCGGACGGCGTCGGCGATCAGCCGCGCCACGTCCAGGTGCTGGCGCACGTACGCCCCGCCGTCGCCGTGCTCCTCGACCGGCCCGGAGCCGTCGGCGGCGGAGGTGGGGATCGAGTGGGTGCAGAACGCGATGTGCGCGCCGTCCCTGACCTCCGCGGGCAGCTCGGCGAGGGAGCGGACGACTCCGTCGACCATGGGCTCGACGAAGCCGGGGTGGTTGAAGTAGTGCCGGAGCTTGTCGATCTTCGGCAGCTCCAGCCCTTCGGACTCCAGGGCGGCGAGCGCGTCCGCGAGGTTCTCGCGGTACTGGCGGCAGCCCGAGTAGGAGGCGTAGGCGCTGGTGGCGAGGACCAGGATGCGGCGCCGGCCGTCGCCGACCATCTCGCGCAGGGTGTCCGTCAGATACGGCGCCCAGTTGCGGTTGCCCCAGTAGACCGGCAGGTCCAGGCCGTGCTCGGCGAAGTCCTTGCGCAGGGCGTCCAGCAGGGCGCGGTTCTGGTCGTTGATCGGGCTGACGCCGCCGAAGAGGAAGTAGTGCTGTCCGACTTCCTTGAGGCGTTCCTTGGGGATGCCGCGCCCCCGGGTCACGTTCTCCAGGAACGGGACCACGTCGTCCGGCCCCTCCGGGCCGCCGAACGAGAGCAGGAGCAGGGCGTCGTAGGGGCTGGCATCGAGCACGTCTGGCATGCCCCGATCCTGCCACCCGGCACTGACAGCGGGAAAACGGTGGGGTACCGACCGTGCGTTTCACCAGGTCCGAGGGGGTGTTTCCGGCCGCACCGACGAGTAAGCTGTATCGACCGCGTTCGCACCTTACCCAGCCGTGACCGAGCCGCTCCGGAGACCTCGTTGGCCAGTCCCTACCGCGCCCTGTTCGCCGCCCCCGGCACCAAGGGCTTCTCCACCGCGGGTTTCCTCGGCCGGATGCCGCTGTCGATGATGGGCATCGGCGTGGTGACGATGATCTCGCAGCTCACCGGGCGGTACGGACTGGCCGGGGCGCTGTCGGCCACCATCGCGCTCGCCGCCGCCGTGGCCGGTCCGCAGGTCTCCCGCCTGGTGGACCGGTACGGACAGCGCCGGGTACTGCGCCCGGCGACGCTGGTGTCGCTGACCGCGGCGGCGGTGCTGCTGCCCGCCGCGCACTACGGGTGGCCGGACTGGGTGCTGTTCGCGGCCTGCGTCGGCATCGGCTGCGTGCCGAGTCTCGGCGCGATGGTCCGGGCCCGCTGGGCGGCCCTGTACCGGGGCACGCCGCAGCTGCACACGGCGTACTCCTTCGAGTCCGTGGTGGACGAGGTCTGCTTCATCTTCGGCCCGATCATCTCCATCGGCCTGTCCACGGCCTGGTTCCCGGAGGCCGGCCCGCTGCTCGCCGCCTGCTTCCTGGCGACGGGCGTCTTCTGGCTGACCTCGCAGCGCGCCACCGAGCCGGAACCGCACCCGCGCGAGCACAAGGGCGGCGGCACGGCGCTGCGCTCCCGGGGACTCCAGGTCCTGGTGGGCACCTTCGCGGCCACGGGGACGATCTTCGGGGCCATCGACGTCGTCACCGTGGCGTTCGCCGAGGAGCAGGGGCACAAGGCCGCCGCCAGCCTCGTCCTCGCCCTCTACGCGGCGGGGTCGTGCACGGCCGCCATGATTTTCGGGCTGCTGCGCTTCGCCGGTCCGCCGGAACGCCGCTGGCTCCTGGGCGTGTGTGCGATGGCCGTGAGTATGATCCCCCTCCTACTGGTCGGAAACCTGCCGTTTCTGGCCGCGGCGCTGTTCGTTGCGGGTCTGTCCATCGCTCCCACGATGATCACGACCATGTCCCTCATCGAAGAGCACGTACCGCGCACGCAGCTCACCGAGGGCATGACCTGGGTGAGCACCGGACTCGCGGTGGGGGTCGCGCTCGGCTCCTCCGCGGGAGGCTGGGTGATCGACGCCTCCGGGGCGCGTGCCGGGTACGGGGTTCCGGCGGTGGCCGGGGCCGTCGCGGTCGCGGTCGGTTTCCTCGGGTACCGCCGGCTCAAGCGGCCGGAACCGCGTCGGGGAGGGACCGTTGAGCAGCACACGCACGGCGAGCGGCAGGACGAGCGGCCGGAACGGCACATGGCGTAACTGGGGCGGAAACGTCTCGGCGCGCCCCGCGCGGGAGGTCACTCCCGCCTCCGTCGACGAACTGGCCGACGCCGTCCGCCGGGCGGCCGAGGACGGGCAGCGGGTCAAGGCGGTCGGCACCGGGCACTCGTTCACGTCGATAGCCGCGACGGACGGTGTGTTGATCCGGCCTCAACTGTTGACGGGCATCCGCAGCATTGATCGCGACGCCATGACGGTCACGGTGGAGGCCGGCACCCCGCTCAAGAGGCTCAACATGGCGCTCGCGCGTGAGGGCCTGTCGCTGACCAACATGGGCGACATCATGGAGCAGACCGTCTCCGGGGCCACCAGCACCGGCACCCACGGCACCGGCCGCGACTCGGCCTCGATCGCCGCCCAGATCCGCGGCCTGGAACTGGTCACGGCGGACGGCTCGGTGCTGACCTGCTCCGCGGACGAGAACCCCGAGGTGTTCGCCGCCGCCCGGATCGGCCTCGGAGCACTGGGCGTCGTCACGGCGATCACCTTCGCCGTGGAGCCGGTCTTCCTGCTCACGGCCCGCGAGGAACCGATGCCGTTCGACCGGGTCCTGGCCGACTTCGACGCGCTGTGGTCCGAGAACGAGCACTTCGAGTTCTACTGGTTCCCGCACACCAACAGCACCAACACCAAGCGCAACAACCGCAGCGCCGGTCCGGAGCGGCCGGTGGGCCGGTTCCAGGGCTGGCTGGACGACGAGTTCCTCTCCAACGGCCTCTTCCAGGCGGTCAACTGGGTCGGCCGCGCGGCGCCCGCCACCATCCCGTCGATCGCCCGGATCTCCAGCCGGGCGCTCTCCGCGCGGACGTACACGGACACTCCCTACAAGGTCTTCACATCCCCGCGCCGGGTGCGGTTCGTGGAGATGGAGTACGCCGTTCCGCGCGAGGCCGTCGTCGAGGTGCTGCGCGAACTGAGGACGATGGTCGACCGCTCACGGCTGCGGATCAGCTTCCCGGTCGAGGTGCGCACGGCCCCGGCCGACGACATCACGCTGTCCACCGCGTCGGCCCGCGACAGCGCGTACATCGCCGTGCACATGTTCCGGGGCACGCCCTACCAGGCGTACTTCACCGCCGCCGAGCGGATCTTCACGGCGCACGAGGGCCGGCCGCACTGGGGCAAGGTGCACACCCGGGACGCCGGGTACTTCTCCCGGGTGTATCCGCGCTTCGCCGAGTTCACGGCGCTGCGGGACCGTCTTGACCCTGACCGCCTGTTCCAGAACGACTACTTGCGCCGGGTTCTGGGGCCGTAGCCGAGGCGTCCGGGTCGGGGGCTCCGGTGCCGCCGGCCTCTTCGTCGCCGCCGGCGTCCGGGGTGGGCGTCGGGCTGGACTCCGTACTGCCGCCCTCCGTCGAACCGGCGCCGGACGACGGGCTCCCGTCGGTGGCGTCCGGGCTCCCGGAGGGGGTGGGGGCCGGGGCTTCGCTCCCGGAACCGGAGTCCTTCGCGTCGCCCGAGTCGCCGGAGTCCCGGCCGTCCTGGGGGTCTTCCGTGCCACCGGAGTCGCCGGACTCCCCGGACTCCCCCGAATCGGCGGCGGACTTGCCGTGGCCGGTGAAGGCGCTGCCGACGGTGGTGCTGTGTCCGCCGCTCAGGTTCTGGCCGGAGGCGACCTCGTACACCGTGATCCCGGCCATGGTGACGCCGAAGACGAGGGCCGCCGCGACCAGCGGGCGGCGCCAGCCCCTGGTCCGCGTGCGGTAGACGGTGCCCTCGGTGAACTCCCCCGAGGCCGAGGCCCGGTTCGGGTCCGGCCTCGCGGCCGGTACCGACGCGGTTCGCCCGTCGATCCGCACGGCGGCGACGGTGCGCTTCACCCGGATCTGCTCCCCGGTGCGCTTGAAGAAGTGCTGGAGCACCGAGCCCCCGCAGGTGGCGACGACACTGATCAGGCCGGCTCCGGCGATCGTGCCGTACACACCGAAGGAGGAGGCGAGTTTGGCGGCCACCACCGCCGCCAGGGCGCTGCCCGCGACCTGGGGGACGCTCAGGTCGATGCGCCTGGACTCCCCCTTCGAACCCACGTCCGCCACGCCCGCGTCATCGGACCTTTCACGCATCGTCGGACCTTGCCTGCCTTTCCCGTACGGGATCGATCAACTGCATGAGAAAGGGACGTGCGGCCGAAACCATTAGTTCCGTTTCTGGTGATTGCGTGAAGTACGCCACGTCCAAGATCGCGGAAATCGCGCCCGGGACGGCCGGGCGCCACCTCTTGCCAGAAGTTGGGCGGCGCGCCAATCCACGCACGTGGTCCGAATGGAGTACTGTTGCGAGCCCTGGAGCTGGTCTCCCGACAGGGGGTCCGGCACCTTGAAGGACCGCCGGGAGGGGGCTAGTTGCACAGGGTGACGAGGTTGGTCACTTAGCGTTGCGAACAGGTAACCGTGCCATAACGGCGATCCAGGGCCCGCGCCCGACACGCCGGGCAACTCGGCAAGGTTGTGGCAGGCTGCACCCGGGCAGGCCACACTCGACAGAGCGGAAGCAGCGACGCACGTGACGTCGGCAGGCACCACCCGGGAGGTCCCCATGCCCGAACTGCGTGTCGTGGCCGTCTCGAATGACGGCACACGGCTGGTGCTGAAGGCTGCGGACAGCACGGAGTACACGCTTCCGATCGACGAGCGGCTCCGTGCCGCCGTACGCGGCGACCGTCCCCGCCTCGGCCAGATCGAGATCGAGGTGGAGAGCCATCTCCGCCCCCGCGACATCCAGGCGCGTATACGTGCCGGCGCGACCGCGGAAGAGGTCGCCCAGATGGCCGGCATCCCCGTCGATCGCGTACGGCGCTTCGAGGGCCCCGTGCTGGCCGAGCGCGCCTTCATGGCGGAGCGGGCCCGCAAGACCCCCGTCCGCCGCCCCGGCGAGAACTCCGGACCGCCCCTCGGCGAGGCCGTCCAGGAGCGGCTGCTGCTGCGCGGCGCCGACAAGGACACCGTCCAGTGGGACTCCTGGCGCCGCGACGACGGCACCTGGGAGGTCCTGCTGGTCTACCTGGTCGCGGGCGAACCGCACTCGGCGAGCTGGACGTACGACCCGCCCCGGCGGCTCGTCCAGGCCGTCGACGCGGAGGCACGTGCGCTGATCGGGGAGTCCGACGACCTCGCCGCGCCCGAGCCCAGCTTCCCGTTCGTGCCGCGCATCGCCCGACTGCCGCGCGACCGGCCGCTGGACCGCACCCTCGACCGGGAGCAGCGGGAGCGTCCGAGCCTGCCCCCGCCGCCGTCCGAGCCGGCCGACGACACCGCGGCCACCGCATCGGCCGAGCGCGAACGCGACTCGCTCACCAGCCTGCTGGAGGCCGTACCGAGCTTCCGCGGCGACCTGGTGGTGCCCGAGCGCGCTCCGGATCCGGTGGAGGAGCCCGTCGAGGAACCCGAGGTGGAGGAGCCGCCCGCGCCCGCCGCGTCGGCCGGTTCCGCCTATGCCGACGTGCTCATGCCGCGCTCGGTGGCGAGTCACCGCGACCGCCTCACCGGCTCCACCGACCGCCAGGCCGAGGCCGACGGCGTCCGGCCGGGTCGCCGCGCGGCGGTGCCGAGCTGGGACGAGATCGTGTTCGGCACACGGCGCAAGAAGCAGGAGTAGTCCGGTCTTCGCCGGATGACGTGACCGAGGTCGGGGCCGCACCCGGGTGGGTGCGGCCCCGCTTGCGTGCCACCGGCCGACTGCGCGTACGGACGTGCCGCGGACGGGCCGGCGGGTGCCGCCCTCGTGCGGGCGCTGCGCCACCCTCGGTGCGAGGTCCTGCCTCCGGACAGCCCCCCGCTCCCGGCGGACGTGGCCCCGCCGCACCCCGGTCCGGGGTCCCACTTGCGGTGACCCGGGCCTCCTTGCGCGCGAGTCCGCCACCTACGCGCGGCGCACCTCTCTACTGCGGGTCGGGGCCCACCGCGACCGGCCGGGCCGGGTCCGAGGACCACTCGGACCAGGAGCCCACGTACAGCGCCGCCGGAATCCCCGCCACCGCCAGGGCGAGCACTTCGTGGGCAGCCGACACGCCCGAGCCGCAGTACACGCCGACCGCGCCGTCCTCCGTGGCGCCGAGGGTCTTGAAGCGTGCCCGGAGTTCCTCTGCGGGCAGGAAGTGCCCGTCCGGGGCCACGTTGGCGGTCGTCGGCGCGGACACGGCGCCCGGGATGTGGCCGCCGACCGGATCGATCGGCTCGACCTCGCCCCGGTAACGCTCCCCCGCGCGGGCGTCGAACAGCACCCCGGACCGGGCCAGCGCGGCCGCCCCGTCCGCGTCCAGCAGGCCCGTCGCGCCCGGCACCGGCGTGAAGTCGCCCTCCGCGGGCGCCGGGACGTCCGCCGACAGCGGCGCCTCCCAGGACGGCAACCCGCCGTCGAGGACCCGCACGTTCGGGTGACCCGTCCAGCGCAGCAGCCACCAGGCGCGGGCCGCCGCCCATCCCTGCCCGCCGTCGTAGACCACGACCGGCCGCCCGTGCGACACGCCCGCCCGGCGCATCGCCGCGCCGAACTCCCCCACCTCGGGCAGCGGGTGCCGGCCGTTCACGCCGGGCGCGGAGGCGAGTTCGCGGTCCAGGTCGACGTAGACGGCACCGGGCAGGTGCCCGGCCGCGTACTCGGCCCGGCCGTCGAACGGCGGGGCACCGGCCGCCTTCGCCGTGCTCAGCTGCCAGCGGACGTCGAGCAGGACGGGCGGATTGGGGCCCGCCAGTTCGTCGGCGAGTTCGGATGCGGAGATGATGGCGTTCATGGCCCCATCCTGACGTACCGAGTGGCCGAGGCGTCGTTGTCGGGCTACTCTGCCCGCCGGACAGTACCGGTCACGAGGCGTACGTGTTCGGCCACATGCTGTACTGCCCGGGCAGGCGGGCTGCCCCACGAGCGCGAGCACGCCCGAAGCACGCACCGGATCCCGGTGCCGGTGCCGAGGCCCGTCGGAGCGGAAGCGGACGCACGGCCCGCGGAGGGCCGAGAAGAGGGTGACGATGACCGACGCACGGGGATCGGACGGCCGGATCGGCGAGACGAACGCCCGACGCGCGCCCGGCACGCCCTGCTGGGTGAGTCTGATGGTGCACGGACCGGCCGCCACCCACGACTTCTACGGTGCCCTGTTCGGCTGGGAGTTCCGGCCCGGCCCTCAGCAACTGGGCCCCTACGCCCGGGCCCTGCTCGACGGGCGGGAGGTGGCCGGCATCGGGCAGCTGCCCCCGGACCGGCAACTGCCCACCGCCTGGACGCCGTACTTCGCCTCCGACGACGTCAACCGGACGGCGGAAACGGTGCGCCTGTGCGGTGGCACGGTCGGCGTCGGCCCCCTGGACGCGGGCGAGGCCGGCCGCATGGCCCTGGGCTCCGACCCGGCCGGCGCCGTCTTCGGAGTGTGGCAGGCGGCCGCACACCTGGGCACGGCCGTCACGGGCCGGCCCGGCACACCGGCCTGGAACGAACTGCTGACGTACGAGGCGGCGGGCGTCGCCAAGTTCTACGAGACGGTCTTCGGTTTCGAACTGCTCCCGGATCCCTCCGCCGACCGCGACTACGTGACCCTGCGCATCGAGGGCCGTCCGGTCGCCGGCATCCACGGCGTGGGCGACGCCCTGCCGCGCGACCGGGGGCCGCACTGGACGACGTACTTCGAGGTGGCCGACACGGACGAGTCCGCGGCGCGCCTCGTCGACCTGGGCGGGCACGTGCTGGCCCCGGCCCACGACACGCCCCACGGCCGGGTGGCGACGGTGGCGGATCCGGAGGGGGCGCGGTTCACGCTGCTGCACGCGCAGCGGTGACGCGGTGACGGGGCCGGCCGTACGCCTGCGGGACCCCGCAGGCCTCGGCCCCGCTCAGCCGCTCACCACGGCGAGCAGGGCACGTACCGTCTCCGCCATCGCCTCCCGGCCGCGGGCGACGTAGGGGCGGGGGTCCGTCAGATCGGGGCGCGCCGCCAGCGTCTCGCGGACCGCGCCGGTGAAGGCGATGTTGAGGGCGGTGCCGACGTTGACCTTCAGGATGCCCGCCCGGACGGCCCGCCGCAGTTCGTCGTCCCCGACTCCCGACGAACCGTGCAGTACCAGCGGCACCGGCACGGCCTCCCGGAGCCGTTCGATCAGCGCGTGGTCCAGGGACGCGGAGCGTTCGGTCATCGCGTGGCTGCTGCCGACGGCGACGGCCAGCGCGTCCACGCCGGTGTCCGCCACGTAGCGCGCCGCTTCCTGCGGGTCGGTGCGCACCCCGGCCGCGTGGGCGCTCGCGGGGGCGTCGGGTTTGCCCCCCACGTACCCGAGTTCGGCCTCCAGCCACAGACCCGCGCCGTGGGCCCACTGCGCCGCGGCGCGGGTGGCGGCGAGGTTCTCGGCGTAGGGCTGCGCCCCGGCGTCGAACATCGCGGAGGAGAACCCCGCGTCGGCCGCCCCGTGCAGCAGCCGCGGGTCCGTCACGTGGTCCAGGTGCAGTGCGACGTCGACGTCACAGGCCTTGCCGACCTCTGCCGCGGCCCGGGCGATCGGCTCCACCCGGCCGCCGTGGAACCGCACGGCGTTCTCGCTGATCTGCAGGATCACGGGGGCGCCCGCGGCCTGCGCACCGGAGGCGATCGCCTCGGCGTGCTCCAGCGTGATCACGTTGAACGCCGCGACGGCCCGGCCGGCGACGGCGGCCTCCGAGACGAGTTCGCGCGTGGGAACCAGGGGCATGGGGGTGTCCCCCTCGCTTTCGTGTTGCTTCGACGGTCGGTCGGTCCGGCCGGTACGGCGGTTGCCGTCCGCACCGGCCGGTACGGGTGGGTGGGCGTTCGGGACTAGCGTGCGACGGAACTGACGTCGTCGTCCGCCGCACCCGGCGCCACGGAACTCTCGCCGCTCTTCTCGTCGCTGTAGACCATCAGCGTCGAACCCGCGAGGGCGAGCACGATGCCGAGGGCGCCCCACACGCTGGGCAGCGTCTGGTAGACCGCCAGGGACAGCACGATGGTCAGGACGGGGGCGAGTGCGTTGGTGATGGGGGCGACCACGGTGGCCTTGCCCCGGCTGAACGCCATGACCAGGAACAGCGCGCCGACCGCGTTGAGGACCTGGGTCACCGCGGTGAGGGCCGGCGCCTGCCAGGGAGCCCCGGACGGGAAACCGCCCATGATCGCGAACGCCACCGGAACCAGCAGCAGTCCGCTGATGGTCATCCACCCGAAGGTGGTCGCGTCGTTGACCCCGACGAGCGCGGCCTTGCGCATGCAGAACGCCTGCACACCCCAGGCGACGCAGATCAGGATGGCCATCGGCAGCCACGGGCCGTGCGCGCCCGAGTCGCCCCCGCCACTGGGGATGCCGAGCAGCACGATCGCCACCAGCGCCGCGACCACGCCCACGACGGCCAGCCGGGTGATCCGCTCCCGCAGCAGCACCGTCGCCATGAGGACGGTGATCACCGGGGAGAGGGACACCAGGGGGAAGATCAGGTACGCGGGGCCGTCGGCGAGCGCCTGGAACAGCAGCAGTTGTCCGCCGGCGCCGGTGAGGCCCGCGATCAGGCCGTACCTCGCGGCGACGGGCCTGCGGTCGAAGGTATTGCCGCGCATCGCGAAGTACGCGGGGATGAGCATCGTGAAGGCCCAGATGATGTAGATCATCTCGTTGGGGTAGCCGTACCTGCTGTTGGGCTCGCTGGAGAAGGCGCCCCACACACCCCAGAACAGGACCAGCAGCGACGCGTACAGGATCCAGCCTCTTGTGCCGTTCTTCATTGTTCGTCCTCTCCTGAGGCGGGGGACCCTGAGGCCTTGCGCAGCGCGTCGAGCGCCGGCCGGTCGAGCGGGGTTCCAGCGAGTTTCGCCGCGTACAGGGCGGCGCCCACGACGGGCTCGTACAGGGGGTGTCGCAGCTCGTAGCCCGCGAAACGGATCTTCAGTCCGGTGGTGAACGCCTCCAGGACCGGGGCGGCGCCGAAGGTACCGCCGGAGTAGGAGACGGGCACGGTCTCGTCCGGGCCGAACCCGAGCCGTTCTCGGGTGGCTTC
The DNA here is from genome assembly GCF_033406955.1 of Streptomyces violaceoruber. Taxonomy (NCBI): domain Bacteria; kingdom Bacillati; phylum Actinomycetota; class Actinomycetes; order Kitasatosporales; family Streptomycetaceae; genus Streptomyces; species Streptomyces violaceoruber. The sequence continues at coordinate 2,168,045 of NZ_CP137734.1, forward strand.
GACCAGCAGGGCGAGTTCGCGGCCGGCCTCCGCGAGGATCGCCGCGGCGGTCTCGTCGCCCGACGCTGCCGCCTCGGCCACCGAGCGGCTCAGTGCGGCGATCCGGCCCCGGTCGCCCTGCCACCGGTTGTGCACGACGTCGATCACGTCGAGGTCCGACTCCAGACCGAGTCTGCTTCGGAACACCCCGGCCAGGGGGCCCTCGGGGAGCCGTCCGTCGCTCATCCGGGAGAAGGCGTTGAGGCCGCGGATCGCGATCCAGTACGCCGATCCCTCGTCGCCGAACGACTCGCTCCAGCCGCCGATGCGCACACCCCGGCCCTGCCGCTCGCCGTAGGTCATCGAACCGGTGCCGCTGATGACGTTGATGCCGTCGGCCGCGCCCAGCGAACCCGCCCAGCCGCAGACCATGTCGTTGTCGCACGCGTAGCGGTCGTGCCCGAGCACCGCCCGCGGTGTCGCGTCGAGGACGGGCAGGTCGCGGGCCGCCTCCCCGTAGCCGGGCAGGCCGAAGAAGGCGTACTCGATGTCGGCCGGGGACAGTCCGGCCGCCGCGCAGACGGTGTCGACCCCTTCCCTCAGCACACGCTCGACCAGCTCGATGCCGTGGGAGAAGTAGTACGAACTTGCCGCCTGGGCACGCGCCACCACTTGTCCGGACCGGTCGACCAGACAGAACGCGGTTTTCGTACCGCCGCCGTCGACACCCAGGAACATCGTCGTACCTCCGTCCGGCGCCCTCGATCCGCGCCGTCGCTGACTTCGATCAGTCGTTCAAGGAGTGCAGGGTCACGCCCTGCACCACGCGGTTGACCTCACCCGAGGGGAACGGGTTGTCGGGCCGCAGACCCCGGGCCTGGGAGGCGCGCAGGGCGATGAGCTGGGCGTACACCACGGCGGGCAGTGCCAGGGCGGCGTCCTCGACGTCGCCGAGGCCCGGGAGCGGCCAGGCGTCGGCGCCCTCCGTTCCCGCGCCGCTCTCCGCGGACACCGCGACGACGCTGCCGACGGGAAGGTTTCCGCGCAGCTCCGCGACGATGTCGTGGTCGTACCGGCGGGTGTACGGGTCGTTCGACACGTACACCACCGCGACCGAGCGTTCGTTGAGCACCGCCTTGGGACCGTGCCGGAAGCCCAGCGACGACTCCGCGACGGCCATGAGCGTCCCGCCGGTGAGCTCCAGCACCTTCAGCGCCGACTCCTCGGCGAGGCCCTTCAGCGGGCCGCTGCCGAGGAAGACGATGCGCTCGGGTGCGCGGTCCACCAGGGCGCCGGCCGTGCGGTCGGCGGCGCCGTCCTCGATGATCGACTCCGCTGCCCGTGCCAGGCGTTCGGCGACCCCGTCGCGGGCGTCCTTGCCCAGGGCGAGCAGGGCCGCGAGCGTCATGCAGGTGAAGCTCGACGTCATGGCGAAGCCGCGGTCGTTGGACGCGGCCGGCATCAGCAGCACGTGCGACCGCGGCCGCCGCGTGTGCTCGCGCGCCAGGCGGCCCTGCTCGTTGCAGGTGATCACGAGGTGGTGCACCTCGGAGAGGACCTGGTCGGCCAGGGCGGTGGCGGCGACGGACTCCGGGCTGTCACCCGACCGTGCGAAGGAGACCAGCAGCGTGGGCAGGTCCTCGGCGAGGCACCCGCGGGGGTCGGCGACGAGGTCCGTGGTGGGAACCGCGTCGACGCGCCGCCCCAGGTGCCGTGCCAGGGAGGGCTGGAGCACCTGGCCGGCGAACGCGGAGGTCCCGGCGCCGGTGAGCACCACGCGCAGGTCGCCGCGTGCCACGAGCGGATCCAGGAACGCGTCCAGCGCTTCCCTGGAGGCTCCGACGATCCGGTCGACCTCCCGCCACAGGGCGGGCTGCTGGGCGATCTCACGGACGGTGTGGACGGCGCTGTCGTCGACGGGCAGCGTGCCGGGGGGCGTGGTCACACGAACTCCCTCTGGTTCTGGTTCCGGTTCTGGTCGGCGGCGCGGTCGTAGTCGCGCAGGACGTCGCGGACGTGGTCCACGGCCAGTTCGCGCGGGCGCGGGGCGAGCTCGCCGCGGCGGACCCGGGCGTACTGGAGCGGAAGGTGCGCGCTGAGCAGGGGCAACGGGACGGCCGCGGCCGAGAGGTTGGCCAGCAGACGGGCCTGGGCCGCTTCGATCTCGGGGTCGGTCCAGTAGTAGCGCATCCGGTCGCTGTAGCTGTAGCGGCGTGCGAGGCGCTGCTCGGCGTCGCCGCCGGGGTAGTAGCCCTCCCACTGGGCGGGCTCGGCGAGCATCCGCCGCTCGACGACCTCGGGCAGCCGTGACCGCTCGCCGGCCGGCACCAGCTCGTCCTCGATCGCGGCGAGGGCGAACAGGGCCTCGCGCAGGGCGAAGGTCAGACCGGGGCCCACCTTGAGGACCGCCCAGTGGTCCTCGACCAGCGCGGTGAGCGCCTCGGCGGTCTGGTAGTCGGTCGAGTGGGCCTCGTAGACCATGGTGGGCTCGTCGTCGAGGACCTTGCGCAGTTCCTCGGTCGCCTCCCGCCGGTAGTCGACGACCCGCAGGTGGTCGAACTCCACGGCCGGCTGCACCACCAGGGCCATGACGCGGGGCCAGGCCCCTTCGACGCCGTGCCGGGCGAACGCCTTCCGGTGCTGCTCCAGGGTCGTGCGCGCCGCCTCGGGCGTGGTGGGCACCAGAGCGCCGAGCGTCTCGTGCGCGCCGCCGGGCGTCGGCACCTCGGTACCGATCACATACCGGATCCGCTCCGCCCGCTCCGGGCCCACCGTGTCCTCGGCCACCCGGATCAGACGCGCGGCGCGTTCGGCGACCACGTCGTCGGTCAGTGGTGCGGGGTCACCGGCGCAGGCGAAGCTGCAGTCCAGGTGGATCTTGGTGAAGCCCGCCTCCGCGTAGGCCGCGACCAGTGCGTCGGCCTGCCCCATCGCCTCGTCGGGCGTCAGGGACTGCCACCGGTTCGGTCCGAGATGGTCGCCGCCGAGAACGACGCGGTCCAGCGGCAGACCGTGTTCCGTCGCGATGCCGTACACGAGGTCACGGAAGTCCGCGGGCCGCAGGCCCGTGTAGCCGCCGTACTGGTCGACCTGGTTCGAGGTCGCCTCCACCAGTACCGGACCACCGGTCTCGCGTGCCTGCAGCACGGCCGCCTCGATGACCAGCGGATGGGCCGAGCACACGGAGGTGATGCCCTGTGGTCGTCCGGCCTTCTGACGCCGGACGACCTCGTCCAACGGGCTCTGCATCGCCAACCCCTCACTGAAGTGCAATTTGAGCCCGTTTGCCGCGATGGCCCGAAGCTCATGCGGAACGTTACTGGTCTTATTTTTGGCCGTCAATAGGCTTTATTGGTCTGCTTCTGGTATGCCTCGACGCCCGGCGAAACGGCGTCGAGCCGGGCGTCGGGTGCTCCGACGCCCGGCTCGGGCGGGTTCGGGACCGGTCTGGTCCGGCCGGTTCAGGTCTGGTTGGTGATGGAGGCCCGGAACCGGTAGCGGTCCCCCCGGTAGACCTGGACGGTCAGTTCGATCGGGCGGCCCTCCTGGTTGGAGGTCAGCTGGGTCGCGACCAGCATCGGCATGGTCGCCCCGATCTCGAGCAGCTCCATCTCCCGTGCCGTCGGGTGGCGGGCTTCGACCGAGTAGTCGGCGACCCGGGGAAGCTGCGGCGGGTCGGCGGCGCGCAGGGTGGCGTACAGCGAGGCGGTGCTGAAGTCGGCGTCGGCCAGGGCCGGGCAGGCCGACAGCGGCAGCCGGTTGTGCTCCAGCACGACCAGCAGGCCGTCCAGGAAGCGCAGCCGGTGGAGGTCGAAGAGGTCGGCGCCCGGGGCGATCCGGAGCTGCTCGGCCTCCGCCACGGTGGCCGGGCGGACGGTGGCGGAGAGCACCTTGCTGGCCGTCCTCAGACCGTTGGCCTCGGCGTAGTCGGCGAATCCCTGGACCTGGGGGACGGTCGAGGCCGGCGCCGTCACCGTTTCGGGGAACAGGCCGGGTTCGGCGACGAACCACCCGCGCGACGACGACGGCCGTACGACGCCTCGCGCCTCCAGCTGGGCGAGGGCGGCCCGCAGCGTCACGCGCGAGACGGCGTACCGAGTGACCATGGCCCGCTCGGAGGGCAGCCGGTCACCGGGGCGGGCGGCGGCGGCACGCAGGTCGTCGAGGAGCCGCGCGGCCGTGCGCTCGTACAGCGGGAGGGCGTCGTCGGCGAAGAGGCCCCTGGGCATCGGCGTACTCGCTTCGGTCATACCAGAAACATACCGGTTCGGTCGGCCGTGCAGGTACCCGGATCCCTCGTCCCCTCACCGGCACGGGGTGAACTCCTGTGCCGGGGCGGATCTTTGGACCATTGACAGGCCAATCAAATACCACTTACGTTCTCGATGCAGGCCACCCGGACCTCGATGGCGCCGCCCTCGCCCTCACGGGTGTGTCCCGACTCCGTTCGAGGAGCCGGTTACAGACCAGAGCCTGCTCCGAGAGAGAGGCCGACATGACGGATGTGAACCGGCGCAGCGTGCTGAAGGTGGCGCTGGGAGGTGCCGGCCTGGCCGCCTTCCCCTCGGTGGCCCTGGGCGCCACACCCGCGGCCGCGGCCCCGCACCGCGGCCCCGACCTCGTCGGGGTCGGCGACACCTCCATCACCCTGGAGTTCGACGACCGGCTGCGCAGCCGGGTGGCGTTGCGGGGCGTCGACGTCACCCGCTTCGACGCCGGCGAGGCCCTGCTGGTGGACGGCGGGGCGATCGACGCGTTCACGTACGGCGGGCACGAAACCCGCAGGACCCGGCATTCCCGGCACGGCGCAGGCGTGCGCGTGACCGTCTGGGGCGAGTCCGCGACCGGAGTCCGCAAGACGGTGGAGCTGACCTCCTTCCAGCGCCTGACCGGGATGATCGTGATGAAGGTGACCTACACCAACGGGACCGGTGCCCCGCTGGCGGTCACCGGATGGCGCAGCGGGGCCCACGAACTCCTGGAGGTTCCCGGCGGCTTCCACACCTTCTCGGGAACCACGTACGAGGACCGTCGCGACTGGGTGCGGCCGATGACGGACGGATTCGTCCAGGAGAACTCGCTGGGGATGGACGCCTCCGACTACGGCGGCGGCACCCCCGTGGCGACCGTGTGGCGGCCGGGGGCCGGTCTCTCCGTCGGGCACGTCGAACCCGTGCCCAGGATGCTGCGCCTGCCGGTACGCAGGACGGCCGGCGGAGCGAGCCTCGCCGTCGAGGGCGACACCCCCGTGACCCTGAGGCCGGGGCGGCGCCTGACCACCGACACCACGTTCCTGACCGCCCTGCCGGGCGACCACTTCGCACCGCTCCAGCGCTACCGCGACTACATGAGCGACATCGGCCGGCGTGCGCCCAGGACGCCCGAACCGGCTCTGGAACCCATGTGGTGTGCCTGGGGCTACGAGCGGGACTTCACCGTCGAGCAGGTCGTCGCCACGCTCCCCAAGGTGCGTGAGGTCGGCCTCAAGTGGGCGGTGCTCGACGACGGCTGGCAGACCAACGAGGGCGACTGGGAGCTGGACCCGCGGAAGTTCCCGCGGGGCGCGCCGGACATGCGGGCCTTCACCCGGCAGATCCGGGACGCCGGCCTGCGGCCGCGCCTGTGGTGGGCTCCGCTGGCGGCGGACCCGGAGAGCAGCCTGTACCGGGACCACTCCGACATGCTCCTGCTGGATCGTGAGGGCAACAAGCAGCGCGTGAGCTGGTGGGACGCCTGGACCCTGTGCCCCGCGTACCGGCCGACGGTGGACTACTTCGTCGGGCAGGTGAAGCGGTTCATCGGCGACTGGGGATACGAAGGGCTCAAGATCGACGGCCAGCACCTCAACGCCGTCACGCCCTGCTACAACCCGGCACACGGGCACGCCCGCCCCGAGGAGTCGACCGAGGGTCTCGCGCGGTTCTGGAAGGCGGTGTACGAGGCCGCGCACGAGGCGAACCGCGACGCCGTCGTCGAACTCTGCCCCTGCGGCACCGCCTTCGCCTTCCACAACCTCCCCTACGTCGACCAGTACCCGAGCTCGGACCCGCTCTCCTCGTACCAGGTCCGTACGAAGGGCAAGACGATGAAGGCGCTGATGGGCCGGGGCAGCAGCTACTCCGGCGACCACGTCGAACTGAGCGACGGCGGCGACGACTTCGCCTCCAGCTACGGTGTGGGAGCCGTCCTGTCGACGAAGTTCACCTACCCCGCGGGCCCGGACGAGGGGATCGTGCTCACGCCGGAGAGGGAAACCCTCTGGCGCCGGTGGGTGAACCTGTACGAGGAGAACATGCTGTCCACGGGCGAGTACCGGGGCGAGCTGTACGACATCGGTTTCGACAAGCCCGAGGCGCATGTGGTGGCGAAGGGCGCGACCCTGCACTACGCGTTCTACGCCGGGCGGTGGGACGGGACGGTCGAGCTGCGTGGCCTGGGCCGCGGCAGGTACCGCCTGACCGACCCGTTCAACGGCACCTCTCTCGGAACCGTCGACGCCCGGCACAACACCGTGGAGCTGGCCTTCGAACGGTTCCAGCTCATCGTGGCCGAGCACATCGGCTGATCAGGGCCGGCGCGCGCCGGTCCCGGCACTCACGTGGCGGTGACCGGCAGCACGTCCGGCGAGAGCGCCGCCGCCCGCGCCGTGGCGCTCGTCATCCGCCTGCGGTGGTGGCGGCGGCACAGCACCTCGTAGCCGATCTCGTCGGGGGACTGGGCGACGTCCCCGACGACCACCTGGGCGCCCTCGACGACCATGACGCCGCCCACGGTGCGGGCGTTGTGCGTGGCGCGGGCTCCGCACCAGCACAGGGCCTCGACCTGGAGCACCTCGACCCGGTCGGCGAGTTCCACCAGCCGCTGGGAGCCCGGGAAGAGCTTGGAGCGGAAGTCGGTGGTGATGCCGAAGGCGTACACGTCGACGTCGAGGTCGTCGACCACGCGCGCGAGCTGGTCGATCTGGTCCGGCGCGAGGAACTGCGCCTCGTCCGCGATCACGTAGTCCACCCGGCCGCCCTGCGAGAGGTGGTCGACGACGTGGGCGTACAGGTCCTGGCCGTCCCCGACCTCGACCGCGTCGGTGACGAGGCCGAGGCGGGAGGAGAGCTTGCCCTCGCCCGCACGGTCGTCGCGGGTGAAGATCATGCCGGCCAGTCCGCGCGCCGAGCGGTTGTGCTCGATCTGGAGAGCCAGTGTCGACTTCCCGCAGTCCATCGTTCCGGAGAAGAACACCAGCTCGGGCATGAGGGGTTGGGCACCTTTCGGCAGCGGGATCGGTGGAGCGGAGAGGGTCAGGAGCGTACTTCGAGCAGCGGGACGAGCTGCTCGGCAGGGGTCATCGAACCGTGGTTGCCGACCATCGCCGACTCCTTGGGCTCGCGCTCGGAGGCGATGACCAGGACGTCGTCGCGGGCCGCGGCGACCACGTCGCCGATGCGGTCGTACACCCGGTCGTCGATACCGGGGCCGAACCAGCCGGCGGCGATCGCCTCGTCCCGGGACGCCACCCAGAACTGCTCGCCGAGCACCTCGCGCCAGCAGAACAGCACGTCGTTGCGGGCACCGGGGACGGCGTAGACGTGCCGGGCGCGGCCCTCGCCGCCGAGGAGGGCGACGCCCGCCTTCAGCTCCCAGTCCTCGTCGAAATCGATCCGGTGCTCCTCGTCGAAGGGCACGTCGACCATGCCGTGGTCGGCGGTGACGTACAGGGCGCTGCGCGGCGGCAGCTGCTCGGCGAGGCGCTGGACGAGCCGGTCGACGTGGCCGAGCTGCCCGCGCCAGGTGTCGGAGTCGACGCCGAAGCGGTGTCCGGCGCCGTCGACCTCGGCGTAGTACGTGTAGACGAGGGCGCGGTCGGCGCGGGCCAGCTGTTCGGCGGCGCAGTCCATCCGGTCCTCGCCGGACAGGCGTCCGTGGAACTCGCCGCCGCTGAGCGCGACCTTGGTCAGCGGGGTGTTGGCGAAGGTGGGCGAGGAGACCTGGGCGGCGTGCACCCCCGCCGCGTGGGCGAGGCCGAAGACGGTGGGGTAGGGCTGCCAGGGGCCGGGCGCGGTCCATGGCTGCCAGCGGAGCTGGTTCATCAGGGCGCCGGTGTCGGGATTGCGCACCGTGTATCCGGGCAGGCCGTGGGCGCCCGGCGGGAGGCCGGTGCCGACGGAGGCGAGGGAGGTCGCCGTGGTCGCCGGGTAGCCGGCGGTGATCGGGCGCCCCGTGCCGCCGCGCGAGCTGCCCAGGAGGGAACTCAGGAAGGGGGCGTCCTCGGGGTGCGCGCGCAGTTGCTCCCAGCCGAGGCCGTCGATCAGGAAGACGCAGTTGCGGTCGGCCGGGGTCAGTTCGGTGATCCCCGCGGTCATGCCGGGGACACCGAGGCCGGCGGCCAGGGTGGGCAGCAGGTCGGCGAGGGAGCCCCGGCCGTACTCGGGTACGGGGGCGGAGTCGACGGGGAGCGGTTCCGGGTGGGTGTCCCAGGCGGTGTGCTGCACCATCAGCGGGCGGAGTCCGCGGTCGCCTCGGAGAGGGCCTGGGCGAAGGTGAGCGCCTGGCGCACCGTCTCGGGGCCGTCCCCGGCCTCGCTGACGCGCAGGCTGAGGTCGTCGGCCGTCGAGCTGCCCGTGTAGCCGTGGTCGGCCTCGCAGTTGGGGTCGCCGCAGGCGGCGGGCTCCAGGTCGAGGCGGGAGACGGCGCCCCAGCCGATGGTCAGCACGATCTCGCGGGGCAGTGTGCCCGGCTTGTACTGCTCCGGGTTGGCGACGACGCGGCTGACGACGATGGACGAGATCCGGCCGAGCTTGACGGACTCCGTGGACGTCGTGGCGTACGGCGTCGGAGAGGTGTCGTCGGCGGCCTGCTCGTCGGTGTGGCTGACGATGAAGCGGTTGCCGGTGAGCACCAGCACGGTCACGTGCCGGCGCACCTCGTTCTGGTCGAACGTGGTCTCCTGGTGGACCAGGTACGACCGCACGGGCTCGCCGCCCACGGCGGCCTCCACCGCCTCGGCCACGAGGGCCGGGTAGTAGCCGCTGCGCTCGATCGCCGCTCGCAGCCCCTGGGTCGTCGTACTGGTCTTGGCCATGCCGTCCATCCTACGGGGACCCGCTGACTGCGAGGCACGCTCCCGCGGTACCCGTCCAGGGCCGTACCCGGCACGGGCACCGGGCCGGGTACGGGGCGTGGCGGGTCAGTAGGCCGGCAGGGTCCGCGGGCCCAGGTCGTCCCTGGCGGGAGGGGGCGCGAGGCGGACGGAGGCGCCGAGGACGCTCAGGCCGTGCGGGGCGACCACGACGGGCTCCAGGGTGACCGCGACGACCTCCGGGTGGTCGTCGACCAGCCGGGAGACCCGCAGCAGCAGCTCCTCCAGGGCGGCGGCGTCGACCGGGGCCGAGCCGCGCCAGCCGAAGAGGAGGGGGGCCGTGCGGACCGAGCGGATGAGCGAGGTGGCGTCCCGGTCGGTGACCGGGATCAGCCGGTGCGCCATGTCGCCGAGCAGCTGGGTGGCGGCGCCGGCGAGGCCGAAGGAGAGCACCGCGCCGGCCGCCGGGTCGATGACCGCCCGTACGACGGTGTCGACGCCGCGCGGGGCCATGTCCTGCACCACCGGGCGCAGCTCCGCGGGCTTCCCGAACAGCTCGGTCAGTTCGGCGTAGGCCCGCCGCAGTTGCTCCTCGTCCGCGAGGTCGAGGCGTACGCCGCCCAGGTCGGCGCGGTGGCGCAGGTGCGGGGCGGTGGCCTTGAGGGCCACCGGGTAGCCGATGGTCCGCGCGGCGGCCGCGGCGTCGTCGGGAGTGGCTGCGGGCAGGGCGCGGTGGACGTGGACGCCGTACCGGCCGAGCAGGTCGCAGGTCTCCTGGCTGCCGAGGGTGAGCCCCTGCCCGCGCGCGAGGTGCCCCGCTATCTGCTGGGCGGCGCCCTTCTCGTCGATGTCCTCGTACTCCGGCACCTTGCCGGGGTCGGCGGCCTCCCGCCGCCACTGGGCGTAGGCGACCGCCTCGCCGAGGGCGCGGACGGCACGCTCGGCGGCGGGGTAGGCGGGGATGAGGCGAGCTCCCTCGGGGGCCCGGACGACGCCCGGCGGCCGGCCCGGGGCGGCGGACGGGCGGGGCGGCCCGGAGGGACCGGACGGGCCGGACGGACCGGAGGGGCCGGAGGGGCCGGACGGGCCGGAGGGGCCGGAGGGGCCGGACGGACCGGAGGCGCCGGACGGGAGCTGATCGGCGGGGCCGGGAACGGCATGGGGAGCGGTGCCCGGGGTGGCTCCGGAGGCCGGGGCGGCTCCGGAAGCCGGGCCGCTCGGGGTGCCCTGCTGCACGGCATCCGGATCGGCCGGGAGAGCCGCGCTCGAAGCCGCTCGGGAGGCGGTGCCCTCAGCCGCCTGGGCGGTGGTGCCCGCGGTGCCCTGAGCCGTCTGGGGAGCCGTGCTCGCCGCCGCGGACAGGGCCTCCGCCAGGCCGCCCAGCTCCACGTGGACCACGAGGACGGGCTTGGTGGGGACCGCGGCCGCCGCCGAGCGCAGGGCCTCCGCGAGCGCGGCGTCCCCGGCCGCCCCCTCTCCCAGCGTCGGGATGGCGGTCACCACGACCGCGTCGCAGGTGTCGTCGGCCAGGGCCCTGGCCAGGGCCGCGTGGAAGTCGTCGGCCGAGGCGGCGGTCGTCAGGTCCAGCGGGGGCTGCGGGCGCAGGCCCTCGGAGAGGCACGCGTCGTACGTGAGCAGTCCCAGGGACTCCGAGTTGCCCAGGATGGCCACCCTCGGTCCGGCGGGCAGCGGCTGGCGGGCGAGGAGCAGCCCCGCGTCGACCAGGTCGGTGATGGTGTCGACGCGGATCACGCCGGCCTGCCGCAGCAGCGCGGAGACCGTCGCGTGGGGCAGTCGCGTCGCCCGTACGGCGTGCCCCTGGGGTGCCACGCCGCCGTGCCGGGCGCCCTGCACCACGACCAGGGGCTTGGCGGCCGCCGTGCGCCGGGCCAGGCGGGTGAACTTGCGGGGGTTGCCGATGGACTCCAGGTACATCAGCGCGACGTCGGTCTGCGGGTCGTCGTACCAGTACTGGAGGACGTCGTTGCCGGAGACGTCGGCGCGGTTGCCGGAGGAGACGAAGGTGGACACGCCGGTGACGCCGGTGACCCCGCCGCCGCGCCGGTGCAGCCGGGAGAGCAGGGCGATGCCGATGGCGCCGGACTGCGCGAACAGGCCGATCCGTCCCGCGCGCGGCATCTCGGGGGCGAGCGAGGCGTTGAGCCGCACGTCGGGGGAGGTGTTGATGATCCCGAAGGCGTTGGGCCCGATGATGCGCATGCCGTACGTGCGCGCGTGCCGCACCAGGGCGCGCTGGCGCTCGCGCCCCTCGGGGCCGCTGTCGGCGTATCCGGCGGAGATCACCACCAGGCCCTGCACCCCGTGCTCGCCGCACGCGGTGACGACGTCCGGGACGTGCTCGGCGGGCACGGTCACGACGGCGAGGTCGACGGGCCCGTCGATGTCGCCCACGGAACGGCACGCCGGAACCCCGTCGAGTTCTTTCATGTCCTCGGGGAAGGCCCTGTTCACGGCGTACAGGCGCCCCGTGTAGCCGGCGTCCCGGATGTTGCCGAGGATGCTGCGGCCGACGCCGCCCGGGGTGCGGCCGGCGCCGACGACCGCGACCGAGCCGGGCTGCAGCAGCCGCTGCACGGAACGGGCCTCCGCGCGGTGCTCGCGCGCGTACTGCACGGCCAGCGAGCGGTCGGTGGGTTCGAGATCGAACTCCAGGCGGACCACCCCGTCCTCGAAGCTTCGCTTCTGGGTGTACCCGGCGTCCATGAAGACTTTGATCATCTTGTTGTTGGCGGGCAGCACCTCGGCGGCGAAGCGGCGGATGCCCCGCTCGCGGGCGACGGCGGCGATGTGCTCCAGGAGGGCGGAGGCGACGCCGCGTCCCTGGTGGGCGTCCTGGACGAGGAAGGCGACCTCGGCCTCGTCGGCCGGTGCGGTGGCGGGTGTTCCGCCGGCCCCGATCCGGTCGTAGCGTACGGTGGCGATGAACTCGCCGCCGATGGTGGCCGCGAGTCCCACCCGGTCCACAAAGTCGTGGTGCGTGAAGCGGTGGACGTCCTTGGCGGACAGGCGAGGGTACGGCGCGAAGAAGCGGTAGTACTTCGACTCGTCGGAAACCTGCTCGTAGAAGCTGACCAGGCGCTCGGCGTCGTCAACGGTGATGGGGCGGACGCGCGCGGTGCCGCCGTCGCGCAGCACCACGTCGGCTTCCCAGTGGGCGGGGTACTCGTGCCGGTCCGACGAGGTCTGCATGGGCCCCAGAGTACGGCTCGCGTACGACAACGGCGCGGGGCAGTCTGTGGGGGACGGAGGTCCGGACCGAGGCCGCGGTCCGGGACCCGTACGGGGCGGCGCAACGTGGTCGTCCCGGCTTGCTTCACGATGTGGGAAACTGGTCTAGACAAGACTGGTCTAGACAACTTCAACGCCTCTGAACACCTGAAGGGCAGCATCACATGGCTGAGCGCCGCGTCAACGTCGGCTGGGCCGAGGGTCTCCACGCCCGCCCCGCCTCCATCTTCGTCCGAGCCGCCACGGCCACAGGCGTCCCGGTGACGATCGCCAAGGCCGACGGCTCCCCCGTCAACGCGGCCTCCATGCTGGCCGTCCTCGGCCTCGGCGCCCAGGGGGGCGAGGAGATCGTCCTCGCCTCCGACGCCGAGGGCGCGGAGGCGGCCCTGGAGCGGCTGGCGAAGCTGGTCGCCGAGGGGCTCGAGGAGCTTCCCGAGACCGTCTGACGGACGGGACAGCAGCACCGAAAGGCCCGCCGGGACCACCGGACGGGCCTTTCGCCTTTTCCGCTTCCGCTTCCGCTTCCGCTTCCACACATTCGGGGCGGCAGAAATAGCCGCCGGAATTCCCCCGCCTTTGTATACGGAACCTGTGTTACCGGAGCGGGCTCGCGGTGTTTACGGAATGTTGCGTATTCCTCACACGCTCCGTCGCCGCGCCGCCGGCGGCGAACCGGAGCCGGTACCCGGGCGCCGACCGCTCGATGTGCCGGGTCATGAGCGCCCGCGCGCGTTCGGCGTCGCCCCGGGCCACGGCGTCGGCGATCGCCGCGTGCTCCGCCCAGTGCTCCACCGGTCCGACCGGTGCCTCCACGACGTACATCCAGGCGATCTTGTGGCGGAGCTGGGTCAGCAGCGCGGTCAGGGAGGGGCTGTCCGCCGCCCTGGCGAGGGTCTCGTGGAACCAGCCGCCCAGGGAGCGCAGCTCGTCCACGGTGCCCCGCCCGGCCCGTTCCTGCCCCAGCCTGACCAGGCCGCGCAGCACCTTGAGGTGGGCGTCGGTGCGCCGCCGCGCGGCCCGGGAGGCACCGAGCGGCTCGAGGAGCGTGCGGGTCTCCAGCAGATCGGCGGCCTCCCGCCGGGTCGGTTCCGCGACGCACGCGCCCGCGTGCCGCCGGGTGACCACGAAGCCCTCCGCCTCCAGCGTGCGCAGGGCCTCTCGGACGGGGACGCGGGAGACGCCGTAGCGGCGGGCGAGGAGCTCCTCGGTGAGCCGGCTCCCGCGCCCGTGGACGCCGGTCACGATGTCGTCCCGAATCGCCGTGCACACCGAATGTGCCGGAATACGCATGACCGACCTCCGCCTTGATCCCCAGAAACGTCGACGATGGACGCGCTTTCAGCGACTCTAGGCCAATCAAGCCGGCATGGAATACAAAAAGCCCCGACCCGGGAAGCCGGGGCTTTTTCGTCAGACGTTCACTCCGTGGGAGCGGAGATAGGCGACGGGGTCCATGTCCGAGCCGTACTCGGGGCTCGTACGGGCCTCGAAGTGCAGGTGCGGTCCGGTGACGTTGCCGGTGGCACCCGAGACGCCGATCTGCTGGCCGGGCTCGACCGACTGGCCGACCGAGACGCCGATGGACGACAGGTGCCCGTACTGGGTGTACGTGCCGTCGTGCATCCTGATCACGACCTGGTTGCCGTACGCGCCGCCCCAGCCGGCCTCGACGACGGTGCCGACACCCACGGAGTGCACGGACGTGCCGCTGGAGGCGTGGAAGTCGATGCCGGTGTGGCTGCCCGAGGACCACAGGGAGCTGCCGGCCTGGTAGGCGGTCGAGACGTACGAGGCGGTGATCGGTGCGACGAAGGTGTTGAGGCGCTCGCGCTCCGCCTCCCGCGCGGCGCGCTCCTTGGCCTCGCGCGCCTCCTTGGCCGCCTCGGCCGCCCGCTCGCGGGCCGCCTCCCGAGCCGCCTCGCGGGCGGCGGCGTCCGCGGCCGCCTGCTTCTGGGCGAGGGCCTGGGCGTCGATCTCGTCGGCTATGGAGTCGCCGATGGTGACGACCGGGGTGAGCCCGGTCTGTTCCGCCTCGGGCTCGGCGGCGAGCGCCGGAGCCGCGAGGGTGCCGACCACACCGGTGGTGGCGAGTGCCGCGACTCCCGCCGCGCGGACGGTGGTGCGGTGCACCCGGCCGGGACGGCGGTGCTTCCCGGTGGCGCGCGTGAACGCCATGTAGAGGCTTGTCCTTTCCTTCCCTCTCGCCTACCGGGTTAGCTGACGGGTTCGGAGGTGGAAGGTCTCCTACGGACCCCCTCGCGGTGCGCGCGGGCGTCCGATTCACCCCAGGGACTGCGATGGGTCCCCGGCTCCCCTGGCTCGCGCCGTACGGGGACTCGGCGATGGCTGTCCGGTGCCGCGGGTGCGGCGCACTGCCTGACGAACAGCCCGGACGACGCTAAACGCGGCTGCGTTCAATCCTCAAACGCAACAGGCTTTTTGTAGCGCACGCCACAGGGCAGACGGGCAACCACTCCCCCAATCCGGACAAACGGCGGCCCCGGTGACACACCGGTCACCGGGGCCGCCGCGCGCGCGTGCCGCTACTCGGCCGCCACCACGGTGACTTCGCCGATGCCGAGGGCCTCGACGGGCTCCTTGATCTGCGCCGCGTCGCCGACGAGGACCGTCACGAGACGGTCCACCGGGAAGGCGTTCACGACCGCCGCGGTGGCCTCCACGGTGCCCGTGGCGGCCAGTTGACGGTAGAGCGTGGCCTGGAAGTCGTCGGGCAGGTGCTGCTCGACCTGGTCGGCCAGCGTGCTCGCCACGGCCGCCGCCGTCTCGTACTTCAGCGGCGCCACGCCCACCAGGTTCTGCACGGCCACGTCGCGCTCGGCGTCGGTGAGCCCCTCCGCCGCCAGCTTGCGCAGCACCGTCCACAGGTCCTCCAGGGCGGGACCGGTGTTGGGGGTGTCGACGGATCCGCTGATGGCGAGCATGGCGGCGCCCGTGCCGTCCGGCGCGGAGCGCAGGACCTGGCCGAACGCCCGCACACCGTAGGTGTAGCCCTTCTCCTCGCGCAGGACGCGGTCCAGGCGCGAGGTGAGGGTGCCGCCCAGGCAGTAGGTGCCGAGCACCTGCGCGGGCCACACGCGGTCGTGCCGGTCGGCGCCGGTGCGGCCGATCAGCAGCTGCGTCTGGACGGCGCCGGGACGGTCCACGATGACGACCCGGCCCCGGTCGTCGGCGGTCACCGGGGGCACCGGACGCGGCTCGGCGGCCGAGCCGGTCCACGCGCCCAGGGTGTCGGCGAGCAGCGCGTCCAGGTCGACGCCGGTGAGGTCGCCGACGACCACCGCGGTGGCCGTGGCGGGGCGGACGTGCCGCTCGTAGAAGGCGCGTACGGCCGCCGAGTCGATGGCCTCGACCGTCTCCTCGGTGCCCTGGCGCGGGCGCGACATGCGCGCGTCGGCCGGGAACAGCTCCTTGGAGAGTTCCTTGGCGGCACGCCGGGAGGGGTTGGCCAGCTCGTGCGGGATCTCGTCGAGCCGGTTGCGCACCAGTCGTTCGACCTCGCCGTCCGCGAAGGCGGGCGCCCTGAGGGCGTCGGCGAGCAGGCCGAGTGCCTTGCCGAGGCGCGAGGCGGGCACCTCCAGGCTCAGCCGGACGCCGGGGTGGTCGGCGTGCGCGTCCAGGGTGGCGCCGCAGCGCTCCAGCTCCGCGGCGAAGTCCTCGGCGGAGTGCTTGTCGGTGCCCTCGGAGAAGGCGCGCGCCATGATGGTGGCGACACCGTCGAGACCGGCCGGCTCGGCGTCCAGGGGGGCGTCGAGGAGCACCTCGACGGCGACGACCTGCTGGCCGGGGCGGTGGCAGCGCAGCACGGTGAGGCCGTTGTCGAGGCTGCCGCGCTCGGGAGCGGGGAACGCCCAGGGCTTGGGCTCGCCGGCCTGCGGCTGGGCGTGGAATTCCATGGTGGCGAGCTCGGTCACTTGGCCGCCTCCTCGTTCTCGTCGCTGGCGTCGGTCTCGTCGGCGGAGGCGGTGGGCTCGTAGACGAGCACCGCGCGGTTGTCGGGGCGCAGGCGGGCCTTGGCGACCTCCTGGACCTCCTCGGCCGTCACCTCGAGCACGCGCTGCACGGCGGTGAGGGCGAGCTGCGGGTCGCCGAACAGGACCGCGTACCGGCACAGTTCGTCGGCGCGGCCGGCGACCGTGCCCAGGCGGTCCAGCCACTCGCGCTCCAGCTGGGCCTGGGCGCGCTCCATCTCCTCGGCCGTGGGGCCCTCGTCGGCGAACCGGGCCAGCTCCTCGTCGATGGCCGTCTCGATGACCGGCACCTCCACGTCGCCGGACGTCTTCACGTCCAGCCAGCCCAGGGAGGGTGCCCCGGCGAGCCGAAGCAGGCCGAACCCGGCGGCGACGGCGGTGCGGTCGCGGCGGACGAGGCGGTTGTACAGGCGGGACGACTCGCCGCCGCCCAGGACGGTCAGGGCCAGGTCGGCCGCGTCGCACGCGCGCGTGCCGTCCTCCGGCAGGCGGTAGGCCGCCATCAGGGCGCGGGCCGGGACCTCCTCCTCGACGACCTCCCGCAGTTCCCCGCCCATGACGTCGGGCAGCGCGCCGTCCCGCGGCGGCTGCTTGCCGTCGTGCGAGGCGATGGAGCCGAAGTACTTCTCGATCCACGCGAGCGTCTGCTCGGGGTCGATGTCGCCGACGACCGAGAGCACCGCGTTGTTCGGCGCGTAGTAGGTGCGGAAGAACGCGCGCGCGTCCTCCAGGGTCGCCGCGTCCAGGTCGGCCATCGAGCCGATCGGCGTGTGGTGGTAGGGGTGGCCCTCCGGGTAGGCGAGGGCGGTCAGCTTCTCGAAGGCGGTGCCGTAGGGGACGTTGTCGTAGCGCTGGCGGCGTTCGTTCTTGACGACGTCCCGCTGGTTCTCCATCGACTCGTCGTCCAGGGCGGCGAGCAGGGAGCCCATGCGGTCGGCCTCCAGCCAGAGGGCGAGCTCCAGCTGGTGGGCGGGCATGGTCTCGAAGTAGTTGGTCCGCTCGAAACTGGTGGTGCCGTTGAGCGAGCCGCCGGCGCCCTGCACCAGCTCGAAGTGGCCGTTGCCCTTGACCTGGGCGGAGCCCTGGAACATGAGGTGCTCGAAAAGGTGAGCCAGTCCGGTGCGCCCCTTGACCTCGTGGCGCGAGCCGACGTCGTACCAGAGGCACACCGCCGCGACCGGGGTCAGGTGGTCCTCGGAGAGCACCACGCGCAGGCCGTTGGCCAGGCGGTGCTCGGTCGCTGTCAGGCCGCCGGAGCCTGCCTGGGCTGTGGCCGTGTGACCCATGGGCATGTACGTCCCTTCGATCGCGAGATCCTGGTGGAGTCACTGGGTGAACCACCGGGTGGAATCCATGGGCGGAACTGCGGAATTCCGCCGGTCCCGCCACTGTATGCAAGCGTGCGGGCGGCCGGTGGAGTTCCCGGCCCTCGTACGCCGAGAGCGAGAACGCGGTTGACGGGCCGCCGGAGACGGCTGCGGGGACGGCACCCCGGGACGAGGGCGTACCCTGCGGGCAGCGCCGGGCCGGCAGCCCGTGACGGGTCCTGGTCGGTGGCTGTCAGTGCCGCAGTCCACAATGGACGGCGTCAGATCACCGTTCACGCTTCAGCAAGGAGCCGGCAGCGATGGCCCGCCGTAGTACGAAGACCCCGCCGCCCGACGACTCGTACGAGGAGAGGATCCTCGACATCGACGTCGTCGACGAGATGCAGGGCTCCTTCCTCGAGTACGCGTACTCGGTCATCTACTCCCGTGCGCTGCCGGACGCCCGCGACGGCCTCAAGCCGGTGCACCGGCGCATCGTCTACCAGATGAACGAGATGGGCCTGCGGCCCGAGCGCGGCTACGTGAAGTGCGCCCGCGTCGTCGGCGAGGTCATGGGCAAGCTGCATCCGCACGGCGACGCGTCGATCTACGACGCCCTGGTCCGCATGGCCCAGTCGTTCTCGATGCGCGTGCCCCTGGTGGACGGCCACGGCAACTTCGGCTCGCTGGGCAACGACGACCCGCCGGCCGCCATGCGGTACACCGAGTGCCGGATGGCCGAGGCCGCCGGCCTGATGACGGAGTCCATCGACGAGGACACCGTCGACTTCGCCCCGAACTACGACGGCCAGGAGCAGGAGCCGGTGGCCCTGCCCGCCGCCTTCCCGAACCTGCTGGTCAACGGCGCCTCGGGCATCGCGGTCGGCATGGCCACGAACATGCCGCCGCACAATCTGCGCGAGGTGATCGCGGCGGCCCGGCATCTGATCCGGTACCCGAACGCCGACCTGGACGCGCTGATGAAGCACGTGCCGGGCCCCGACCTGCCCACCGGCGGCCGCATCGTCGGCCTGCCCGGCATCCGGGACGCGTACGAGACGGGCCGCGGCACCTTCAAGATCCGCGCGACGGTGTCCGTGGAGACGGTGACGGCGCGCCGCAAGGGTCTCGTCGTCACCGAGCTGCCCTTCGCGGTCGGCCCGGAGAAGGTCATCTCGAAGATCAAGGACCTGGTCGGCGCGAAGAAGATCCAGGGCATCGCGGACGTCAAGGACCTCACCGACCGCGCCCACGGACTGCGCCTGGTCATCGAGATCAAGAACGGCTTCGTGCCCGAGGCGGTCCTGGAGCAGCTCTACAAGCTGACGGCCATGGAGGAGTCCTTCGGCATCAACAACGTCGCCCTGGTCGACGGCCAGCCCCTCACCCTGGGCCTCAAGGAGCTGCTGGAGGTCTATCTCGACCACCGCTTCACCGTCGTCAGGCGCCGCAGCGAGTTCCGCCGCAGCAAGAGGCGCGACCGGCTGCACCTGGTGGAGGGCCTGCTCACCGCCCTGGTCGACATCGACGAGGTCATCCGCCTCATCCGCTCCAGCGAGAACTCCGCGCAGGCCAAGCAGCGCCTGATGGAGCGGTTCTCGCTGAGCGACGTCCAGACGCAGTACATCCTGGACACGCCGCTGCGCCGGCTCACCAAGTACGACCGCATCGAGCTGGAGTCCGAGAAGGACCGGCTGAACGCCGAGATCGAGGAGCTGACCCGGATCCTCGACTCGGACGCGGAGCTGCGCAAGCTGGTCTCGGCCGAACTGGCGGCGGTGGCGAAGAAGTTCGGCACCGACCGGCGTACGACGCTGCTGGAGTCGAGCGGCGCCCCGGTCGCCGCCGTACCGCTCCAGGTGGCGGACGACCCGTGCCGGGTGCTGCTGTCGTCGACGGGCCTGCTGGCCCGCACCGCGAACGACGAGCCTCTCGTCACGGAGGCCGGGGCCAAGCGCGTCAAGCACGATCTCATCGTCTCGGCGGTGCCGGCCACGGCGCGCGGCGAGGTGGGCGTGGTGACGTCCGGCGGGCGGCTGCTGCGGGTGAACGTGGTGGACCTGCCCCAGCTCCCGGAGGCCATGCCGACGCCGAACCTCGCGGGCGGCGCGCCGCTGGCCGAGTTCGTGTCCCTGGAGGACGACGAGGACGTCGTCTGCCTGACCACGCTGGACGAGTCCTCGCCGGGGCTGGCGCTCGGCACGGAACAGGGCGTCGTCAAACGGGTGGTGCCCGACTACCCGTCCAACAAGGACGAGTTGGAGGTCATCACCCTCAAGGACGGCGACCGCATCGTCGGCGGGGTCGAGTTGCGTACCGGTGACGAGGACCTGGTCTTCATCACGGACGACGCGCAGCTCCTGCGCTACCAGGCCTCGCAGGTCCGTCCACAGGGCCGTCCGGCGGGCGGCGTGGCGGGGGTCAAGCTCGCCGACGGGGCCAAGGTCATCTCCTTCACGGCGGTGGACCCGGCCGCGGACGCGGTGGTCTTCACGGTGGCCGGATCGCGCGGCACGCTGGACGACTCCGTGCAGACCACGGCCAAGCTCACGCCGTTCGACCAGTACCCGCGCAAGGGTCGCGCCACGGGCGGGGTGCGCTGCCAACGGTTCCTGAAGGGCGAGGACTGCCTGGCCTTCGCCTGGGCGGGCGCCACCCCGGCCCTCGCCGCACAGAAGAACGGCACGCCGGCCCAGCTCCCGGACACCGACCCGCGCCGCGACGGCTCGGGCGTGTCGCTGCCCAAGACGGTGTCGGTGGTGGCGGGCCCGGTCTAGGGGCTGTCCGGCGGCTCCTCGCCGTCGGCCACGTAACGCAGGACGCCCCACATGCCGTGTTCGTCGGCGGGTGGGGCGTCGGCGTCCCGGCGGCACGCGTCGAGTTCCTCGCCAAGGGCCGCCGCGTCGATGCCGGAGCCGATGAGGACGAGCTGGGTACGGCCGGTCTCCGGGGCGCCGGTCCCGCCGGCGGCACCGGCCGGGGTCCAGGGCTCCGGGTAGAAGCGCAGGAAGCGTCCGACGGCGTGGACGGCGTACCGGTTCCGCGTGTCGTACGGGCCGAAGTCGACGTACCCCTTGATCCGGTACAAGCCCTTGGGACGGCTGTCGAGGAAGCGCATGAGCCGGCGCGGGTCGAGCGGGAGGCCGGAGACGAACGACAGGGTGTCGTAGGCGGCGTGCAGGTGATCGGCGTGTGCGCCGCCCTCGGAGTGGTCGTGCAGGTCGTCGAAGGACAGCTGCCCCACGCGCTCCTCGCCGGGCCGGCAGTCGTAGAGGAACTCGGGGTCGATACGGCCGTAGGTCGCCGGGACGACGGCGGCGCCGCCCACGAGCGAGTGCACCAGGCCGAGCACACGCTCGGCGTCGGTGGCCCGGTCGGTCTTGTTGACCACGACCAGGTCGGCGAGGGCCAGGTGCCGGTCGATCTCGGGGTGCCTGGCGCGGGTGTCGTCGAACTCGGCGGCGTCGACGACCTCGACGAGTCCGCCGTAGACGATCCCCGGTTGCTCGCTGGCGAGCAGCATGCGCACCAGTTCCTGCGGTTCGGCGAGGCCGCTGGCCTCGATGACGATGACGTCGATGCCGGCCTCGGGCCGGGCGAGCCGCGCCAGGTACCCGTCCAGTTCACTCGCGTCGACGGCACAGCACAGGCATCCGTTGCCCAGCGACACGGTGGAGTCGCCGAGGGCACCCGCGACGGCCATCGCGTCGATCTCGATCGATCCGAAGTCGTTGACGACGGCGCCGATCCGGCTGCCTCCGCTGCGGTGCAGGAGGTGGTTGAGCAGGGTGGTCTTCCCGGAGCCGAGGAATCCGGCGAGCACGACGACCGGGATCTGCTGCGGAGTCGAGCGCTGCCCCACCGTGCGACCTCTTTCTCACCCGTGCGTGCGGAATTGCCAGCTCAGGATACGAGCCGCGGCAGTCGGCACGAAGTGAACGATTGTTAGCAGCGTGCGCGGGGCAGACGTTTTCCAAGGCGCCGGACCGTGCGACCCTCGCTTCCCTCCGTGCGCCTCCTCTCCGCCTCCCCGTCGATCAGCGCCGCTCGGCACCCTGGAGGCGGCAGCACCATCCATCGCTCGCCGGTCCCCGTCAGCCGACCCGCACTCGACGACCGGCGGGCGGTCGCCTGATTCGGGGGTTGACATGGTCACACGGAAAAACGCCACGGGGAGGTTCGGCTCCGCCGCGGCCGGGATGTTGCTGGCCACGGCCGGGATATCGCTGGCCGCGCGCCGGCGGCGGCGCGAGGCAGCACGTATGCACGAACGGCTGCTGGAACTGGAGGAGCTGGCCATCCGGCGCCAGTCGCTGGCACATCAGCAGCGCATGCACTGGGAGTTGCTCACCAGGGCCATCGACGATCCGTCGCTCGCCGAAGTCATCGACACCTATGACAAGAGCATCCCGGCCGAGCGACGGCGCCAGTTCTTCTATGCGAACGCCTGGTACGTCAACCTCTACCACGTGCACCGTGCGGGTCTCCTGGACCAGGAAGGGCTGCAGGGGCGCCTCCGGGAGTTCTTCCAGAGCCCGGTCTTCCGCGAGTACTGGGAGGCGACGAGGAACATGCGCGCCGCCTTGGACCAGAACTCCGACGAAGCCCGGCTGGGGCTGGTGGTCGACGCTCTCGCCAAGGACTTCGAGGACACCGACACGGACGAATGGTGGGTGGTCGGGACGCCTCCCCACGACTGAGGGCGGTCTGCTCCGAACGGGGCCATCCCGTCAACCTCAAGGAGCAACAGGGGACTTCTGAGGCCCCGTCGGTCACCCGGGCCACTCAGCACCCAGTAGCGTGGGGACTCATCAATCTGCCAGCAACCTTGCCCATAAGGACCGGTACCTTGAAGATCGTGCGCCGCATCGGTGTGCCTCCCAGCGCTCGTGGCAGTACCACGGGATCCACCTGCCCCGACCTGTTCGAACTGAGTGACGGCAACTTCGCCGTCATCGGCACCGAGGCCACCGAGGCGCTGGAGCGTGAGCTGCCCGCCGACGCCGCCAGGGCCGACTACGAACGCATCGTGGTCATCAGCCGGGAGACCCTCATCCGGGCCAAGGCGGACATCCCCGACGCCTGACGTCACCCGCGCCTTCGGCCGTACCCCACCGCCTGCCGCGCACGAACCCCCACCACCGGCGAGCAACCCGGCACCCCGTCCTTGCTCGACGCTCCCCGACCAGGCCTGGCGCCCGAACGGCACCAGGCCGCTCGTGTTTCTCAGGCCACCGCCGGGACCCCGACCGGCGCCCCCGGCCCCACATACCGCGCCGCCGGACGGATGATCTTGGAGTCGGACGCCTGCTCCAGAATGTTCGCGCTCCAGCCCACCACCCGTGCCGCCGCGAACGTGGGAGTGAACATCTCGCGGGGCAGACCGCACAGTTCCATGACCACGCCCGCGTAGAACTCGACGTTGGTGTGCAGTTCGCGCCCCGGCTTCAGCTCCGCGAGGATCGCCTCGACCTGCCGCTCCACCTCGACGGCGAACTCCACGCGCGGTCCGCCGAAGCTCTGCGCCACCTCACGCAGCATCCGTGAGCGCGGGTCCTCGGTGCGGTAGACGGCGTGACCGAAGCCCATGATGCGGTCACCGGCGAGCACCCGCTCGCGGATCCACGCGTCGATGCGATCGGGCGTGCCGATCGCGTCCAGGGTGTCCAGCGCCCGGCTGGGCGCGCCGCCGTGCAGCGGGCCGGACAACGCCGACACCGCGCCGGCCAGGCAGGCCGCGACATCCGCACCCGTCGACGCGATGACCCGCGCGGTGAAGGTCGACGCGTTGAACCCGTGGTCGATGGTGGAGATCAGGTACTGCTCGATCGCCCGTGTGCACGCCTCGTCCGGCTCCTGGCCGGTCAACATGTACAGGTAGTTCGCGGCGTACGAGAGGTCCTCGCGCGGCTCCACCGGCTCGAGTCCCCGTCCCAACCGGTGCAGCGCGGTCAGCAGCGTCGGTACGGCCGCGGCCGCCACCAGGGTGTCCTGCCGGCGCTGGTCGACCGACAGGTCGTACACCGGTCGGAAGCCCAGGGCCGCACCCAGCAGGGACAGACCGGTGCGCATGCCGGCGAGCGGGCCGGAGCCTGCGCCGGCCTCGGCGATGGCGGGCAGGGCGGCGCGCACCGCGTCGGGGAGCCGCCGCAGCGCGGCGGTCTCGGCGGCGAAGGCGGCCCCGGTGCGCGCGTCGGGGAGTTCCCCGTGGACCAGGAGATGCCAGACGTCCTCGAAGCCGCGACTCCGGGCGAGTTCGACGGCCGAGTACTGGCGGTAGTGGTAGAACCCCTCGAGTCCTCGCACGTCGCCGACCTCGGTGTCGGCCACCACGACACCGGCGAGCCCGCGCGGCACCTCGACGGGCGTTGCCGCGGCTGCGGTTCTGTTGACGGACATGATTACCTCCTTGAACTTGACTTAACTGTCCATACTTGACTGCGACTCTGTCAATATTGATTGAATCAATGCATAGTAGGGCGACGACTCAACACGGACCGCCTCCGATCGATACGGTGACCTCATGCGCGATCACGAGCCCGACCACCCCGCAGACAGCGAGCGGCGCCTGACCACCAGGGAGGCGGCCGAACTGCTCGGGGTGAAGCCCGAGACCGTGTACGCGTACGTCAGCCGCGGCCAGCTCGGCAGCCGGCGCGCGCCCGGCTCCCGGGGCAGCACCTTCGACGCCGACGAGGTACGGGCCCTCGCCCGGCGCAACCGGCGCGACGGCGGCATCAACCCGGCCCCGGCCGCCGGTCAGGAGCTGACCGTGCGCACCCGCCTCACGCTCATCGAGAACGACCGGTTCTCCTACCGGGGCGTCGACGCGGTCGAACTCGCCGCGCGCCACACGTACGAGGAGGTGGCCGAGTGGCTCTGGACCGGGGAGCTGCGCCCCGGCGCCGCGTTCTCGGCCCCCGAGTCCTCCGTCGCCGTCGCCCGCCGGGCCGTCGACGCCCTGCCCGAACACGCCGGTCCCGCGGACCGGCTCCGTGTCGCGGCGATCGCCGCGGCGGTCACGGACCCGCTCCGCTTCGACCTGTCGGAGGAGGCGGTGCTGGGCACGGCGCGCGTCCTCATCCCCACCCTCGTCGCCGCGCTTCCCCCCGTACTGCGCGACGGACACGACCGGGACCCGATCGCCCGCCGCCTGTGGACCCGGCTCAGCGGGCAGGAGCCCGACGAGCCGACGCTGCAGGCCCTGGACACGGCGCTCGGACTCCTCGTCGACCACGATCTGGCGGCCTCCACGCTCGCCGTGCGCGTCGCCGCGTCGGCGCGGGCGCACGCCTACGCCGCCGTCTCCGCCGGGCTCGGCGTGATCGAGGGACCGCTGCACGGCGCCGCCGGCGGACTCGCGCACCGGATGCTGCTGGAGGTTCTCGAGCTGGGCAGCGCGGCCCCGGTGGTCGCCGAGGAGCTGCGGGCCGGCCGGCGCATCCCGGGGCTCGGCCACCGGCTCTACCCCGGTGAGGACCCACGCGCGCGTGCCCTGTTCGCGCTCCTGGAGGACGTGCCCCGGGCGGCACCCGCGATCGCGGCGGCCCGGGACGTCCAGGCCACCGCCGCCCGCCACACCCCGCTGCACGCCAATGTCGACCTGGCGCTCGCCGTGCTCACCGTGTCCTCCGGCATGGCCTCCACCGCGGCCGAGACGATCTTCGCCGTGGCCCGTACGGCGGGCTGGATCGCGCATGCCCTGGAGGAGTACGGGGAGCGGCCGCTGCGGATGCGGCCGAGTGGGCTGTACTCGGGGCCGAGGCCCCCGCGGCCACTGCCGGAGTAGCGCGCAGGCGCGGCTGGAAGCCGCCGCGGCCCAAGTCAGGTTAGGCTCACCTCTGTGAGTACGTGCTCAACCGTCTCCCGGGACCTCGACGAGCCCGTTTCGGGCACCGCACCCGTCGCGAGGACCTGGTTGCTGCTCGAACAGCCCGGCCCGTGGGGCGCCAAGGCGCTCACTTCG
The DNA here is from genome assembly GCF_033406955.1 of Streptomyces violaceoruber. Taxonomy (NCBI): domain Bacteria; kingdom Bacillati; phylum Actinomycetota; class Actinomycetes; order Kitasatosporales; family Streptomycetaceae; genus Streptomyces; species Streptomyces violaceoruber. The sequence continues at coordinate 2,193,605 of NZ_CP137734.1, forward strand.
AGCCACCTGGACCCCGCGCTGGGGCGCGCCCTCGACGCGGCGGCACAAGGGACGGGCGTACGCATCGCACTGGTGCGCCGTCCCGGGCGCCACGCGGACCGGGGCACGACCGCCGCACGCAGGGTGTACGCGGCCCACACCGTGCCGGGAAACGTGTGGCTGCACGGCGCCACCCTCAAGGACCCCCGTCGGCTGCTCGGCCTGGATTTCGCCGCGCTCGGCCGGGGCGACCACCGCGCCTTCGACTCGGTGCTGGACGGCCGCGCCCACGCGGGCGACCCGCTCGCCCTCGTCTGCACCAACGGCAAACGCGACCGGTGCTGCGCCCTCCTCGGCAGGCCCCTGGCGGCCGAACTCGCCGCCTCCGGAGCCCACGGCGTCTGGGAAGTCACCCACCTGGGCGGGCACCGCTTCTCGCCGACCGTGCTCGTGCTGCCCCACGGATACGTCTACGGCCGGGTCCAGGCCCACACCGTCAAGGAGATCCTGCACGGCGCGCGGGAGGACCGGATCGTCATCGAGGGCTGCCGCGGGAACTCCGCGTGGGACCGCCCCGGCCAGGCGGCCGAGCTGGCCCTGCGATCGGCCCTCGGCGAGGACGCGGCCCAGGCACTCACCGTCGTACGGACGGACGGCGCCGCACCGCGCTGGGAGGTGACCCTGGCGCACCGCGACGGCCGGTACTGGCGGGTCACCGTCGTACAAGGGGCGTCGGTGCCGCCGCGACCGGAGAGCTGCGGGGCGTCGGTACTGGGCTCGCCGGCGCGGATGGAGGTCACGGCGGTGCGCGCCCTGCCGGTGACGGCGGCAGTGGCGAGCTGACCCCACGAGCGGTGCACGCCCCTCGCGGGAGATACGCGCCACACCCCGCTACGGCATGCCACCGGCCCCACGTACCGTCATGGCCATGAGCTCCACTCCCCCCGTCCGCCGACTGCGCCTGGGCCTGCCGCGGCGGGTGTTCTCACAGGTGCTGCTGATGCAGCTGGCGATCGCCGCGGGCGTCGCCGTGCTCGCGACCGGGCTGTTCCTGGCGCCGCTCGGCGACCAGCTGGACGACCAGGCGATGCGCCGGGCGCTGGCGATCGCGCAGACCACCGCGCAGCAGCCGCAGGTCGTACGGGACCTGCGTACCACCCGGCCGACGGCGAACGGCCCGGTGCAGCGGGAGGCGGAGCGGGTCCGGGAGGCCACGAGGGCGGAGTACGTGGTCGTGATGGACCGGCAGGGCGTGCGCTGGTCGCACACGGACCCGGAGCGCATCGGCGAGGTCGTCTCGACCGACCCGGGGCAGGCCCTGGCCGGACGCGAGGTCATGGAGATCGACGACGGCACCCTGGGCCGCTCCGCCCGCGGGAAGGTGCCCCTGCGCGACGGCGACGGCGAGATCGTCGGGGCGGTCTCGGTGGGCATCGCCTACGACAGTGTCCGGGCGCGGCTGATCCACGCCATTCCCGGCCTGTTCGCGTACGCCGGCGGCGCGCTGGCCGTCGGCGCCCTGGCCTCCTGGATCATCTCGCGCCGGGTGCAGCGGCAGACCCGGGACCTGGCCTTCTCCGACATCGCGGGGCTGCTGGCGGAGCGGGAGGCCATGCTGCACGGCATCCGGGAAGGCGTCGTCGCCCTCGACCGGGGCGGCCGGGTGCGCCTGCTCAACGACGAGGCGCAGCGCCTGCTCGGCATCGGCGGCGAGGCCGTCGGCCGCTCCCCCGACGAGGCGCTCGGTGCGGGACGCACGGCCGACGTGCTGGCCGGCCGGGTGACCGGCACCGACCTGCTGACCGTGCGCGGCCAGCGGGTCCTGGTCGCCAACCGGATGCCCACCGACGACGGCGGGGCCGTGGCCACGCTGCGTGACCGTACCGAGCTGGAGCAGCTCGGCCGGGAGCTGGACTCCACGCGCGGCCTGATCGACGCGCTGCGCGCCCAGGACCACGAGCACGCCAACCGCATGCACACCCTGCTGGGCCTGCTCGAACTGGAGATGTACGACGACGCCGTGGAGTTCGTCGGCGAGGTGGTCGGCGACCACCGGGTCACCGCGGAGCAGATCACCGAGCGGATCCACGACCCCCTGCTCGCCGCCCTGCTGGTCGGCAAGGCCACCGTCGCGGCCGAACGGGGAGTCGCCCTGTGGGTCTCGGACCGGACCCGGCTGCCGGACCGTCTGGTCGATCCGCGGGGGCTCGTCACGATCGTCGGCAACCTGGTCGACAACGCGCTCGACGCCGCCGCGGGGACAGCGCACGCGCGCGTGGAGGTCGAACTGCGGGCCGAGGGGCGCGCCGCCACGCTCACGGTGCGCGACACGGGGCCCGGGATCGCGGCGGACCACCGTGAGCTGGTGTTCGCCGCGGGCTGGTCCACCAAGGAGCCGCCCGCCCACCGCGAGCGCGGCATCGGGCTGCCACTGGTGCGCCGCCTGGCCGAGCGGCAGGGCGGCAGCGCGACCGTCGGGGAGGCGTACGGCGGGGGCGCGGAGTTCGTCGTCGTCCTCCCGGAGGCGCTGACCGAAGCGGCCCCGGAACCCGCCCTCACCGTCCCCGTGACCACCGCTGCCGAGGAGGAGTCCCGATGATCGAGGTCCTGGTCGTGGACGACGACACGCGCGTCGCGCGCGTCAACGCCGCGTACGTCGAGAAGGTCCCCGGCTTCCACGTCGCCGCCGAGGCGCACAGTGCGCTGGAGGCACTGGACGCGGTGGAGCGGCTGCCCCGCCTCGACCTGATCCTGCTGGACCACTACCTGCCCGACCGGACCGGTCTGGAGGTCGTCCAGGAGATGCGGCGACGGGGACGCCAGACCGACGTGATCATGGTGACGGCCGCCCGGGACGTGTCGACCGTGCAGGCGGCGATGCGGCAGGGGGCGCTCCAGTACCTGGTGAAACCGTTCGCCTTCGCCGGTCTGCGCGCCAAACTGGAGGCGTACGCCGAACTGCGCCGCACCCTCGACGGGGGCGGTGAGGCCGAACAGGCCGAGGTCGACCGGATCTTCGGCGCCCTGTCGGCGCCCTCCGACCCCGGGCTGCCCAAGGGCCACTCCCCCACCACCGCCGAGCTGGTACGCCAGTGCCTGCTGAAGGCCGACGGGCCGCTCTCCGCCCAGGAGATCGCCGAACGGACCGGCGTGAGCCGCCAGACCGCCCAGCGCTATTTGAAGCTGCTGGAACGCACCGGACGGGCCGTCCTGACCCTCAAGTACGGCGAGGCGGGCCGCCCCGAGCACCGTTACGCGTGGGTGACCCGAGCCTGACACGACCACGGCACACCGGGGTCGTCGTCGCCGTCCCTACACGGCCCCCGCCCCGGTCAGCGACCGCACCTCGGTCTCGGCGTGCCTGGCCTCGTCCGGGACCTCCGGGGAGGTCACCGTGCCCAGCCAGCCGGCGACGAAGCCGAGCGGGATCGAGACGAGGCCCGGGTTCTGCAACGGGAAGTACTGGAAGTCCAGGCCCGGGAAGAGCGACTGCGGGCTGCCGGAGACCACCGGGGACAGCAGCACGAGCACCACGGACGGCACCAGACCGCCGTAGACCGCCCAGACCGCGCCGCGCGTGGTGAAGTCGCGCCAGAACAGCGAGTAGAGCAGCACCGGCAGGTTGGCGGAGGCCGCCACGGCGAAGGCGAGGCCCACCAGGAAAGCGACGTTGAGGTCGCGGGCGAGCAGCCCGAGCCCGATCGCGACGGCGCCGATGCCGACGGCGGCGACCCGCGCCACGGCGACCTCGCTGCGCGGCTTGGAGTGGCGGCGCCGCAAGGACGCGTACAGGTCGTGGGCCACGGACGCCGAGGACGCCAGGGTGATGCCGGCCACCACCGCGAGGATGGTGGCGAACGCGACGGCGGCGACGACGGCGAACAGGACCGTCCCGCCGGTGGAATGCGCGCCGCCGCCCAGATCGAGGGCGAGCAGCGGCACCGCCGTGTTCCCGGCGGCGTTGGACGCACGCACGGCGTCCGGCCCGACCAGGGCGGCGGCACCGAATCCCAGCACGATCGTCATCAGGTAGAAGCCGCCGATGAGACCGATCGACCAGACCACGGACCGCCTCGCCGCCCGCGCGGTGGGCACGGTGTAGAAGCGGGACAGGATGTGCGGCAGCCCGGCCGTACCCAGGACCAGGGCGAGTCCCAGGCTGATGAAGTCGAAGCGGGCGACCCAGTCCCCGCCGTAGGCCAGGCCGGGCGCGAGGAACGCCTCACCGTGGCCGCTGCGCTCGGCCGCCGTGCGCAGCAGCCGGTCGACGTCGCCGTGGAAGCGCACCAGGACGAGCGCGGTCAGCGCCACGGTGCCGCCGAGCAGCAGGACCGCCTTCACGATCTGGATCCAGGTGGTGGCGCGCATCCCGCCCAGCGACACGTAGATCACCATGAGGGCGCCGACGCCGATGACGGTCCACGTCCGCGCCGCCTCGCTCGTCCCGCCCAGCAGCAGTGCGACCAGGCTGCCCGCGCCCACCATCTGTGCCACCAGGTACAGGACGGAGACGGTGACCGAGGAGGTCCCCGCCGCGATGCGCACCGGACGCTCCCTCATCCGGGCGGCCACGACGTCGGCGAGGGTGAACCGTCCGCAGTTGCGGACCAGTTCGGCGACGAGGAACAGGACCACGAGCCAGGCCACCAGGAATCCCACCGAGTAGAGCATGCCGTCGTAGCCGTTGAGCGCGATGAGCCCCGAGATGCCGAGGAAGGATGCGGCCGACATGTAGTCGCCGGAGATGGCAAAACCATTCTCCATCGGCGAGAAGAGGCGCCCTCCGGCGTAGAACTCCTCGGCGGATCCCTGCCGGCGGCGGCCCACCCAGGTGGTGATCCCGAGTGTGACGGCGACGAACGTGCTGAACAGCAGCAGGGCCAGCGTCTGGTGATCGCCCGTCATGACGCATCCCCTCGCACTCCGCGCGTCAGCTCCTGGGTGTCCCAGCGCAGTTCGAGCGCGGCCCGGTCCCTGCGCAGCCGGGCGTGGCGGGCGTAGGCCCAGGTGAGCAGGAACGTGGTGAGGAACTGCCCGAGTCCCGCGACCATCGCCACGTTCACCGCACCGGCCACCGGCCGGGCCATCAGGGCGGGCGCCGACGTGGCGGCCACCACGTAGGCGACGTACCAGAGGAAGAAGCCGGCGACGGCCGGCACCACGAACCTCCGGTACCGGCTGCGGACCTCCTGGAAGGCCGCGCTGCGCTGGACCTCCAGGTACACGTCGGCCGCGGCCCGGGGCGGCTCCGCCGGTGCGCTCCGACGCATCGGTGGCACCGTCGGCCCGGGGGCCGCGGGACCGGCCGACTCGCCCCAGCCGGAGGCGAGTGCGTCGTACCACGGGTCGTCGTACCGCGGGCCGTCGTACCCCGCCCCCTGGCCCGTCTCGACGTAGGTCCTGCCCGGCACGGCGCGGTGGTCGGCCGCGCATTCCGGACCGCCCCCGGCGCCGCGGGGCGGATCGTTGCTTGACTGCATGCCCAAGGATGGACAGAACGGGAAGATCCCCGACTCTTCTTCCCCACGCGCTTCACCCCATCAGGTGATTCATCTCCCTGGTGGCCGCACCAGCCCCTTCCCATAGGCGTAACGCACCGCCTGTGCACGGTCCTTGAGACCCGTCTTGGCGAACAGGTTGTTGATGTGGGTCTTCACCGTGGCCGTGGAGACCCGCAGTCTGCTCGCGATCTGGTGGTTGGTGAGCCCCTCGGCGATGAGGACCAGCACCTCGGTCTCCCGGGTGGTGAGCCCGTCCGGGGGCTCGGGCGGTCCGGTCGGCCGCGGCTCGGACTCGGACAGCCACTCCAGCAGGCGTCGCTGGATGCTCGGCGCCAGTCCCGCGTCTCCGGACAGGACGCTGTGCACCGCCCGGACGATCTCGTCCCCGCCCGCGTCCTTGGTGAGATAGCCACGCGCCCCCGCGTGCAACGCCGGGAACAGCGATTCGTCGTCCGCGTACGTCGTGAGGACGACGACCTGCGTCCCGGGGTGCTCGGACCGGATCCGGCGGGTGGCCTCCACCCCGTCGCACCTGGGCATGCGCAGGTCCATGAGCACGACGTCCGGAGCGAGTTCGGCGACGACCCGGACCGCCTCCTCGCCGTCACCGGCGGCGCCCACCACGTCCACGCCGGGCAGGAGCCCGAGCAGCATCACGATCCCCTCACGCACCACGGTCTGGTCGTCCACGACCACCACCCGCGCGGGCCTCCTTCCGGGCTCCTCACTCATACGGGCACCTTCAACGTCACCACGAACCCCTCCTCGCCCGGCCCTGCCCGCAGCGAACCGCCCAGCAGCTCGGCACGCTCCCGCATGCCCAGCAGACCGTACCCACCTCCGGTGCCGGTGTCTTCGCCGTGCGGGCCCCCCGAATCCCGCACGTCCAGCACCACTTCGCGGGCGGCGTAGTCCAGCCGCACCCGCACGCCGGCGCCGGGGGCGTGCCTGCGGGCGTTCGTCAGCGCCTCCTGGGCCACCCTGCGCACGGCCTGTGACGCCTCGGCCGGCAGCGGTCTGCGTTCGCCCGTAATGGTGACCTCTGCCGTGCCGCCTGCCGTCTCGACGAGCTGGGCCAGGAACTCCTCCAGCGGCGTCAGGTCGCCGCGCAGCGCGGACAGCGCCTGCCGGGTCTCGGCGAGTCCGTCGCGGGCCATCCCCCGCGCCGCCACCACCCGGTCCAGGATCTGCTGCCGGTCCGCGTCCCGCTCGATGAGCAGTCGGGCCGCCTCCAGGTGCACCATCTGCGCCGAGAGGCTGTGCGCCAGCACGTCGTGGATCTCCCGCGCGATACGGGCCCGCTCCGCGAGTGCCGCGGTCTCCGCCTCGGCCGCCCGGGCGGCCCGCTCCTGGGTCAGCAGCCGCTGCGCGCTCCCCCGTGCCTCGGCGTCGAGTCGCAGGACGTATCCGGCGAGCACCAGTCCGACCGCCGTCGCCACCGTGGTCAGCCACGCGTCGTCGCCGACCGCGGCGTAGAAGGCCAGCGCGACCGAGGCCACGGGCAGCGCGGCGGCGATGGGCAACCGTTCCAGGGCCACGACGGCGCAGCCGCACCAGATGACCAGTGCGGGCACACCGAAGCCGACGGACCGGGCGGCCACCGCGATCGCGAGCAGGAGGACGACGAGTGCCAGGGACGGCCACAACCGGTGCGCGAGCGTGGTCCGGAAGAAGGCCCATGCCACGCACACGGCGGCCACGAGGCCGGCGGCCGCCGCGGCCGATCCCCACCCGTGCAGACGGCTGCTGGTGAACGCACCCCACAGCAGCATCCCGAACACCACCAGGCGCACCGCCCCGGTGAGCAGGCGGCGGGGCCGGGAGACGCTCTCGGGCAGGAGCGCCTCCCTGGAAGGCCACCTCGTCCAGATGTTCTCCGTCACGCGGGCTCCTTCCAGGTGGGCCGGGGCACGGCGTCACGGTACGCGGGGCCGGGTGCTCCGGCGGGGCGTGGGCCCTGAACGCGCCAGGCCAGAACGCCGGACCGGACCAGCAGGGTCACCGCCAGGCCGAACAGCAGGGCGGAGCCGTCCTGTCGCACTCCCAGGACCGCACCGATCCCGTAGAGGCCGGCGCGCAGCGCGATTCCGACGGCCCACACGGCGACGCTCGCCCTGGTGCCCCTGCTCCACACCGCGCCGTCGGCCTCGGCCCATATCCGGGTGGTCCAGGCCCACCCTGCGCCGGTGAGCAGACCGACGATCACCTCGGCGGCGCACAGCAGCAGGGCGGCCGTCTGGTGGTGGGCGTCGATCATGCCCGGTTCGCGCAGCGCGACGATGCCCAGCACCACGGGCAGCACCCACCGGCGTCGGCCGGTGTCGATCCGGCTCGCGCGGAACTGCCGGGTGATCACCAGGCCGGCCACCGCCGTGACGACCAACGCGTCGAAGAGCCCGGACATCGTGCCTCCGTCAGCGGAAGAAGGGGATGCCGGCGGAGTCCCGCCGACGCCTTCGACGTTACGGAAAGTGCGAGGTCACGGGATCGGAGCCCGGGTGGATCATGGGTGGAGTTCTGCCCGGCAGGGCACTCCACCCGGGGGTGGAGAGGACGACGGACCGCACACGACGGACCGGGCCCGGTTCACGCTCCCGGGCCCGGTCCGACGGCTGGGCTGCCTCAGGCGTCGATGCGCGACCGGTCCAGCGTCGCCGCCGAGCTGGAGATGAACTCCTTGCGGGGTGCGACGTCGTTGCCCATCAGCAGGTCGAAGACCTGCTCGGCGGAGTCCAGGTCGGTCAGGTTGATCCGGCGCAGGGTCCGGCGGCGCGGGTCCATGGTGGTCTCCGCCAGCTGGTCGGCGTCCATCTCGCCGAGGCCCTTGTAGCGCTGGATGGAGTCCTTGTACCGGATGTTCTTGCTCTGGAACTCCATGAGCTTGTCGCGCAGCTCGCGGTCCGAGTACGTGTAGACGTACTTGTCCTGGCCCTTCTTCGGCTGGACCAGCTCGATGCGGTGCAGCGGCGGCACCGCGGCGAACACCCGGCCGGCCTCGACCATGGGCCGCATGTAGCGGTGGAAGAGGGTCAGCAGCAGGGTGCGGATGTGGGAACCGTCCACGTCGGCGTCGGTCATCATGATGATCTTGCCGTAGCGGGCCGCGTCGATGTCGAAGGTACGGCCCGACCCGGCTCCTATGACCTGGATGATCGCCCCGCACTCGGCGTTCTTCAGCATGTCCGTCACGGAGGACTTCTGGACGTTGAGGATCTTGCCGCGGATCGGCAGCAGCGCCTGGAACTCGGAGTTGCGGGCGAGCTTGGCGGTGCCCAGAGCGGAGTCGCCCTCGACGATGAACAGCTCGCTGCGGTCGACGTCGTCGCTGCGGCAGTCGGCGAGCTTCGCGGGCAGCGACGACGATTCCAGGGCCGTCTTGCGGCGCTGGGCGTCCTTGTGCTGGCGCGCCGCGATACGGGTGCGGGCCGCGGCGACGGCCTTCTCCATGACCACCCGGGCCTGCTGGGCCGCGTCACGCTTGGTCGAGGTGAGGAACGCCTTCAGTTCCCTGCTGATCACGTTGTTCACGATCCGGCGGGCCGCCGAGGTGCCGAGGACCTCCTTGGTCTGGCCCTCGAACTGCGGCTCGGCGAGGCGGACGGTGACGACCGCCGTCAGCCCTTCCAGGGCGTCGTCCTTGACGATGTCGTCCTCGGCGACGCGCAGCATCTTCTTGGTGCGCAGCACCTCGTTCATCGTCTTGGCCACGGCCTGCTCGAAGCCGGCGACGTGGGTGCCGCCCTTGGGCGTGGCGATGATGTTGACGAACGACCTGACCGTGGTGTCGTAACCGGTGCCCCAGCGCAGTGCGACGTCGACACCGAGGTCGCGGGTGACCTCGCTGGGCGTCATCTGACCGTCCTCGTCCAGGACCGGGACCGTCTCCTTGAAACTGCCCTGCCCACTGAAGCGCAGGACGTCGCAGACAGGCCGGTCGCCGGCCAGGAACTCGCAGAACTCGCTGATGCCCCCGTCGAAGCGGAACGACTCCTCGCCCTTGCTGCCGCCGTCACCGAGACCGAACTCGTCGCGGACGACGATGGTCAGTCCGGGCACCAGGAACGCGGTCTGGCGGGCCCGCTGGTGCAGGTTGTCCAGGGAGAGCTTCGCGTCCTTGAGGAAGATCTGGCGGTCCGCCCAGTACCGCACGCGCGTGCCCCTGCGGCTCTTGGGGACCTTCTTCACCTTGCGCAGCCCGCTCCCGGCCTCGAACTTCGCGTCCGGCCCGGCCTTCGCGAACGTCCCAGGGACCCCGCGCCGGAAACTGATGGCGTGGGTGTGCCCCCCGAGGTCGACCTCGATGTCCAGGCGGGCGGACAGGGCGTTCACCACGGAGGCGCCGACACCGTGCAGGCCGCCGGAGGCGGCGTAGGCGCCACCGCCGAACTTGCCGCCGGCGTGCAGCTTGGTCATGACGACCTCGACGCCGGACAGGCCGGTCTTGGGCTCGACGTCGACCGGGATGCCCCGGCCGTTGTCCCGGACCTCGACCGAGGCGTCGTCGTGGAGGATCACTTCGATGTGGTCGCAGTAACCACCCAGGGCCTCGTCGACGGAGTTGTCGATGATCTCCCACAGGCAGTGCATCAGGCCACGGCTGTCGGTCGATCCGATGTACATGCCCGGACGCTTGCGTACGGCCTCGAGCCCCTCGAGGACGAGCAGGTGCCGCGCGGTGTAGTTGGATCCGTCCCGGTCTGCTCCTGCCAGCAGCGCAGTGGACGGCACGGATGTCTCGGCGGTCACGCGGTTCGCTCCTCGCTGAATTTCAGATGGGGCCCCGCTGGGTAAGGGCGCGGCTCTGTTCACCGGTCAGAGGGTACCGAGGCCTGGTAGAGCCGTTGTAACGCCACCCTCGTCACGCGCTCACCCTAGTCCAGGATCGCATGCCTGTTCGATCCCTCGATGGGGTGAAGTACACATCACGTTCCCTTCGACGCATGAACCATTTAGGCTCCGGGCACGTCCTCATGAACAAACCGGCAACCCAGCCGGCGGGACCGACACTGACCGACTGCGCGAACCCGTACGACACAAAGACACGCAATACGGCACATTCGCCGCCAATCGGCAACAGCCGGCCCCTCGGAAAGTTTTTTCGAGGAAAAGCCACGAGCGGGAACGTTTTGGGGCTGGTTGGATGTTGACCCTGGTACGACAGCTCGTCGAGCTAGAGAAGAGGCGACGTGACTACTGTTCTGACTCCCGCAAGCCCGCTTACGGCCGCCGATCGTTGCGACCGCTGCGGCGCCCAGGCATATCTGCGCGTCGTCCTGCTGAGCGGCGGAGAACTGCTCTTCTGCGCCCACCACGGTCGCAAGTTCGAGCCGGAACTCAAGAAGATCGCCGCTGAGATACAGGACGAGACGGAGCGGCTGACGACCGCTCCGGCATCTTCCGCCGAGGAAGAGCGCTGACTCAACGCGCCCGACGACGAGCCGAATCGGCACAGGCCGGTGAACGGGCGGCCGCCTCCGGAACCCGGAGGCGGCCGCCCGTGCTCGTACCCGAAAGGCTCTCAGCGGCCGTCAGACGCCCCCGCGCTGCTGCGCGGCGGTGCCGTCCCAGCCCAGCGTCCGCAGTATCGAGGAGACGCGCGTGTACACCCCGGGACTGCCCGGGCGCCCGCAGCCGCTCCCCCAGGACACGAGACCGATGAGTCTGCCCCGACCGACCAGCGGTCCTCCGCTGTCCCCCTGACAGGCGTCACGGCCCCCGGCCTCCTCCCCGGCACAGAGCATGGTGGCCGGGAGGTAGTGGCCGTCGTCATCGCCCGGATACGCCCGCTCGCAGGACGCGTCGGGGAGTACGCGCACCCGGGACGCGTGCAGGCCGTTCGCGTAGTCTCCGGCGCCCGAGGTGTCCCCCCAGCCGTAGACAAGGGCCGCGGTGTCCGGTGTGTACGCCGGGTCGCCTTCCGCCGCCATCCCTATGACCGAGCCCGCGGGGAGGGCTTCGGAGAGCGTGAGCACCGCGAAGTCGCCGGCGTTGGTGCCGTCGTCGTGCTCCGGATTCACCCACACGGAGCGGACGGGGATCTCCTGACCCCGGTCCGACAGCAGGTCGGTGCGGCCCGCGATGACCCTCAGGTCGTCCACCTGTTCCGGCGGCGACCCGAGCACCTCCTCCCCCAGACAGTGGGCCGCCGTGAGCACGGTGGTCCGGCCGACGGCCACTCCGCCGCAGAACTGGCCCGCCCGCGTACCCCCGAACCGGTCACGACTGGACAGGGCGACGGTCCACGGACTGTCGGACACCTCGACCGGAAAGCCTCCGACGACGATGCTGTCGGCGGCCGCGGGGGCGGCGGACCCCAGAGGTATCGCGGTCGCCGCGGCCGCCAGCACCAGCGGCCGGGCCAGTGTCCGGGCAAAGAGACGACGCATGCGGGCTCCTCACTCCTAGGTGGTCATGGGACACCCAGAGTGATCCAGTACGCCGTGCCGCGCACCCGCTGCCCAGCGAGAAGGCCCGGTCCCGCACCTGGCGGGACCGGGCCTTGGCCGCTCGTACCGTCCGGTCGTACCGCCGGTCCGTACGGTCGGCTACGACCTAGTCGAGGTAGTCGCGCAGCACCTGCGAGCGCGAGGGGTGACGCAGCTTCGACATGGTCTTCGACTCGATCTGGCGGATGCGCTCACGCGTGACGCCGTACACCTTGCCGATCTCGTCGAGGGTCTTCGGCTGACCGTCGGTGAGTCCGAAGCGCATGGAGACGACGCCCGCCTCGCGCTCGGACAGGGTGTCGAGAACGGAGTGCAGCTGCTCCTGCAGGAGTGTGAAGCTGACCGCGTCGGCCGGGACGACCGCCTCGGAGTCCTCGATGAGGTCACCGAACTCGCTGTCGCCGTCCTCGCCCAGCGGCGTGTGCAGCGAAATGGGCTCGCGGCCGTACTTCTGGACCTCGATGACCTTCTCCGGGGTCATGTCGAGCTCCTTGGCCAGCTCCTCCGGGGTGGGCTCACGGCCCAGGTCCTGGAGCATCTGGCGCTGCACGCGCGCGAGCTTGTTGATGACCTCGACCATGTGCACCGGGATACGGATGGTGCGCGCCTGGTCGGCCATCGCGCGGGTGATCGCCTGGCGGATCCACCAAGTGGCGTACGTGGAGAACTTGTAGCCCTTGGTGTAGTCGAACTTCTCCACCGCGCGGATCAGACCGAGGTTGCCCTCCTGGATGAGGTCCAGGAAGAGCATGCCGCGGCCGGTGTAGCGCTTGGCCAGCGAGACCACCAGGCGGAGGTTGGCCTCCAGCAGGTGGTTCTTGGCGCGGCGGCCGTCCTCGGCGATGATCTCCAGCTCGCGCTTGAGCTTGGGCGCCAGCTTGTCGGAGTTCGCCAGCTTGTCCTCGGCGAACAGACCGGCCTCGATGCGCTTGGCGAGCTCGACCTCCTGCTCGGCGTTGAGCAGGGGGACCTTGCCGATCTGCTTGAGGTAGTCCTTGACCGGGTCGGCGGTGGCACCGGCCGCGGCGACCTGCTGGGCCGGGGCGTCGTCCTCGTCCTCGTCGGACAGCACGAAGCCCGCGTTCTCGGTACCCTCGGGCTCCTCCGTCGCGGCCTTCGGCTCCTCGGTCGCCTCGTCCTCGAGAAGCTCGCCGTCTTCCTTCTTGGCGGTGGTCTTCTTGGCCGCCGCCTTCTTGGCGGTGGTCTTCTTCGCCGTCGCCTTCTTGGCGGTCGTCTTCTTGGCCGCCGCCTTCTTGGCGGGCGCCTCTTCCTCGACGGCGGCGGGCTCGGTCGCGGGCGCCGCCGGGGCGGCGGGAGCGGTCGCCTTCCTGCTGGTCACCGGCTTCGCCGCGACCGCCTTCGTGGCGGTGCGCTTGGCGGGACTCTTCGCTGCGACGCTCTTTCGGGTGCGCTTGGGCTCTGCGGCACTGACCATCAGCGTCACACCCTCTTCCTCGAGGATCTGGTTGAGGCTGCGCAGTACGTTCTTCCACTGAGTGGCCGGAATCTGGTCAGCTTCGAAGGCCCGACGCACGTCATCGCCGGCGATCTGCCCCTCAGCCTTTCCCCGCTCAATGAGCGCCATGACAGAGACGGACTCGGCGATCTCCGGCGGGAGCGTACGGGATGTGCTGGCCGACACGAACAACCTCTCGGAACGTTGAAAAACGGCTTCCGGCCCCGTCCACGGCGGACAGGGGCCGACCACCGGCTTGGGAATGGGCCGACGGTGCGGGCGGGCCGGGGAGATGCACAGCGCCGTGAACGGCGTCCGTATTCCCTCCGCGGCTGTCACCTCTTAGGTCATCGTGTTGTTCCCAAGAGCGTTACGCCCAATCCGCGTGGCCCGAGTCACACCCCGTAAGCGATCAAAATTGGTCAGATGCGGATAAACAAGGTCATCAACTCGTACCTTCCGGCCGCGCGAGGAAGGCGCAGCCCGCTCATCACACCTTCGGACCCCGTGGAACCGGGAGCGGCTCCGCGGGGTCCGAAGGTGACGGCGGTGGCCGGCCACAGCCACAGGAGGGGTTTGGCGTGCCCGGACCCCGCCGTTCCGGCGGAAGGCGGTCAGTGCTCGCGGGGGGCGGGCACCACGCGTTCCACCTCGGGGTGGACGGTCAGAAGTTGACGCATGGCCGCCTCGGCCGCCGCGCCGTCACCGGTGGCGAGGGCGTCGACGATCCTGCCGTGCTGCGCGATCGACACGTCGTTCGGCCGGTCACAGCCCGTGACCGGCCCGCCCGAGACATGGAGGGCGGCGGAGACGATGCCGGAGAGGTGGTCCAGCATCCGGTTGCCCGCGATCTGGATGAGCAGGGTGTGGAACTCGGTATCGGCGCGCGAGAAGGTGAGCGCGTCGCCCTGCCCCATGGCGTGGCCCATGATCCCGACCATGTCGGACAGCCTCTGCTGGACGTCCTCGCGCCCGTGCCCGGCGGCCAGGCGCGCGGCGAGCGGCTCGATCGTCCAGCGCAGCTCGCTCAGCTCGCGGCGCTGGTCGTCGCGCTGCGGACCGAAGGCACGCCATTCGATGATGTCAGGATCCAGCAGGTTCCAGTCACTGACGGGGCGCACACGGGTGCCGACATTGGGGCGAGCGCTGACCAGCCCCTTGGCCTCCAGCACGCGGAGGGACTCGCGCACCACGGTGCGGGAGACCTCGAAACGCTGTCCGATCTCCTCGGGCACCAGCGGGCGGTCGGCACCCAGGTCGCCGGAGACGATCATCTGGCCCAGCTGCTGGACGAGTTGCCCGTGCAGTCCGCGGCCACGGTTGCCCGCGGTGCGCCGGCCCACGCGCCCCAGCTCGGGCTCCACCCCTTCCCAGGAGGGCGCCCCGAGGCGGTCGACGGCGGGCGTCTCCGCGTACGGGTAGCGGTCGAGTTCGCCCGGGTTCGCGAGGCCGGAGTCGGCGGAACGGGCGGCGGTCATCATGGTGTGCGCAAGGGTACTCACGCATCCTTTGTCGGCGCCGACCTCAACTCCCTTGAGGTCTTTGGTGAAAAGCACACGAAAGGGTGATCGCTCACCCCGTCGCAATTGACGCCTTATCGGAAAGAAATGGGCTTTCCCCGGGGAGTTGCGCACACGGTCGGAACGCAAGGGTGGGAGAGGGGTCGTCAAACCCTGCTGCGCAGGGTCGTGAGCAGATAGGCGCAGAGCAACGCGGTCAGCGACAACGTCATTGCGCCGCCGACCGGTTGGGCGACCAGGCGCAGTACCTCCGCCACGTACCGCTCACCTCCGAACGGCCACTGGGTCAGCAGGACCTCGCGCACCCGCATCGGCAGTCCGGCGGCCGTCCGCACGGACGGTCCCTCCCAGACCTTCTGTACGAGCGGTACGACGACGACCGGGACGGCGACCACCGCGGCCAGCCCGGCGGTGGTGGACCGGAAGACGCCCGCGGCGAGCACCCCGGACCAGGCGCACCCGATGACGAGTCCGAGCCAACCCGCACTCAGGGCGGTCCAGTCGGCGGGGGCCTGGGCGAGCTCCGGCCCGTAGAAGAGGCGGAGCACCTCGGCGTCGCAGCCCACCGTCAGCGCGGCCAGCAGCAGTGCGGTGGCCGCGGAGACGAGGAGTTTGGCGGTCAGCAGGCCCATGCGCCGGGGCACGGTGCCGCGGTCCGCCGCCAGCGCGGGGTGGCGGAACTCGTCGCCGAAGGCGAGGGCGCCGAGCAGCCCGGCGCCGAGCGCGGCGGGCGGCAGCGGGAGTTCCCGCGGCCAGGCGGCCAGGAGTCGCGGCTGCGGGGTGTGTCCGACTCGGGCCAGGACCACGGCGACGACGGCGGACACGAGGAGCACGACCGCACCGGTGACGAACCCGGTGCGGACGCCCACCGCGCGACGGAGTTCGTAGCGCAGCGGACGGAGGGGGCTGGGAGCGGAGCGGACGGAGATCGGCGGCGGCAGCGTGGCGGTCGCTTCCCGGGTCCGCGCGCTGCCAGGGACGAGGGCGCGGAACGGGCGCGGGGTGCGGAGCGGAGCGGCGTCGAGCGCGGAAGGCCCGCCAGCAGGCGCGGAGGGACCGGGAGCGGGCGCGGAAGGCCCGGATGCGGGTTCGGAGGGACCGGGAGCGGCTTCGGGGCCGTGGCCGGAGACCGGGGCCGGGGCCTGGCGGGGGCCGGGAGTTCTGTTCGGGACGGCCACCGATGCGGGGCCGTCCCCGTCTCCGTGCTCGGCACCGCGCCCGTCTTCGAGGGTTTCGCCTTCCGTGGCGGGCGACGGGAGGAGCACACCGGGCGTCTCCGGGCCCGGCCTCCCCGCGCTCAACGTGCCTGTGCCCGGCGCTCGCTCGCCGTCCGCCTGCCGGCGTTCCTGCTGCCGGGCTGCGGGGATCTCACCGGCTCCTGGGCCCATGTCACCGACTTCGTCGGCGAGTTGGTGCACGAGGATGCCGTGCCGGAAGGCCGCCTCGCCGATGTCGGCGCACGTACTGCCGTACACCGCGAGCCGGTTGCCGCCCTCGCGGACCACCTCGACGGAACGGCGGGCCGCGCGTGCCTCCTTGGTCACCAGGGCCGCGAGCCGGGCGGCGTGCGGGCTGCGTACGGCGACGCGGGGGCGCAGCCGGGTGCGGGAGAACTCCGCCGCCTCCTGGTCGGCGACGACCCTGCCCCGCTCGAGCGTGACGACGTGGTCGGCGCTGCGCGCGGCCTCCTTGGGATCCGCCGTGCTGAACAGCACCGTGCCGCCCTGTGCGGCGTGCGCGCGCAGCGCTCCGTGCAGTCCTCGGGCATCGTGGGCGGAGAGGGCGCCGGCGGGATCGTCGAAGACCAGGGTGTGCGGGTCGGGGACCAGTGCGCAGGCCAGTCCGAGGCGCCGGTCCATGCCCCGGGAGAGGGAGCCGAGGCGTTCGTCGCGCAGGCCCAGGAGACCGACCGACTCCAGGACCTCGTCGGCCCTGCGGACGGGAACACCGGCCGCGGCGCACAGCATGCGGAGATGGCCGCGCACCGTACGGGCGGGGTGGCCCGGAACGTCCCCCAGCAGCACGCCGACCTCGCGTGAGGGGTGGGCGATGCGGTGCAGGGGGCGGCCTCTGAAGTAGGTGAGGCCACGGCCCCGCTGAAGGCCGAGCATGAGTCTGAGTGCCGTCGTCTTGCCGGCGCCCGATGCTCCGAGCAGCGCGGTGACGCGGCCCGCGCGCGCCTCGAACGAGACGTCGTCGACGGCGGGCGGAAGCTCCTTGCGGGGGTTGCTGGTCAGTCCGAAGGCCTGGATCACCCGTAGCAAGATAGCGTGTGATATCCGATTTTTCGGGCATCGTGCGGGCCCGGCGTCATACCTCGGGACGGAGCATCGGCGGGTTGAGGAGGGTCGCCCCGCCCGCGCGGAAGAGCTGGGCGGGACGGCCGCCCTGGCGGGTGGTCGTGCCGCCGGTGGGGACGAGGAAGCCCGGGGTGCCCGTCACCTTGCGGTGGAAGTTGCGGGGGTCGAGCGCCACGCTCCACACCGCCTCGTAGACACGGCGGAGCTCCCCCACGGTGAACTCGGGCGGGCAGAAGGCGGTGGCCAGCGACGAGTACTCGATCTTGGAGCGGGCTCGTTCCACGCCGTCCGCCAGGATCTGGGCGTGGTCGAAGGCGAGCGGCGCCACCGCTTCGCCGGCACGGCCGTAGCCGCTTTGTTCGAGCAGTTCCTCGACCGGCGCCCAGCGGGCGTTGCTGGCGTCGCCACCGGCTCGCGGCGCGGGCAGGTCGGGGGCGAGCGCGAGGTGGGCGACGCTGACCACCCGCATGCGGGGGTCGCGCTCGGGGTCGCCGTACGTCGCGAGCTGCTCCAGGTGGGCGCCGTTGTCCTGGGACGGTGCGGCAGGGTCGTGGACGCACAGCCCGGTCTCCTCGGCCAGCTCCCGCGCCGCCGCCTGCGCCAGGTCCTCGCCGTCCCGTACGAACCCGCCGGGCAGGGCCCAACGGCCCTGGAACGGCGGCTCGCCCCTGCGCACCGCCAGCGCGCACAGTGAGTGGCGACGCACGGTCAGCACGACCAGGTCCACAGTGACGGCGAAGGGCGGAAAAGCTGACGGGTCGTAGGGCATGCGGCGATCATAGTCGTCTGCCTGACGATAAACACTCCCTTCGGCAACCGCTTCGCCGCTGATCCACTTCCTCCCGACCTGCGCCTCCCCGCCCGGCGGCCCCGGGCACGTCCGGGGCTCGGCCATCGGCCTCAGGAGCACTCCCTGACCCCGTGGCTCCCGCTCTCTCCCGGGCCCGCGCCCTCCGGGCGGGTGTCCTCCCGGCCGGTGCCCGGCGTCGCCGGAGCGTGGGGGCGGGTCCGTCCCGTGCGCGGGACGCCGGGGTGGCCGGCCCCGGGGGTGGTACGGGGAGACATGGTGCGCGGAGGCATGGCCTCGGTCCCGGGCCGGTGACCCCCCGACCTCGTCCGGCGCCGTACACCGGAGGGCGAGGCGAGCGAGCGCTCGCGGCGCCGGCGGCGGGGCGGCGCTGCGGACAACGGCCGGGCCGGTTCCGGTTCCGGTTCCGCTTCCCTGTCCCCTTCCACCGCCGCGCCGCCGCGTCCGTCGTCGTCCGCGGTGGTGTCTCCCGTGCCCTGGCCGCCTTCCCTGCCCTCGCGCAGGCAGCGGCGGATCGACTCGGGATCGAGACCCTCGTTGCACGCCTGGTGCAGAAGCCGGGCGAAGAGGTAGTCGGGGTCCGCCCCGAGGGCCATGGCAAGTGCCTCTCGCGCCTCCAGCTCGTCACCGGTGGACCAGGCGACCCAGCCCGCGAGGGTGAGGGGCGCGGCCGCGTGTTCGCCGTACGGCCCGACGCAGCGTCGGGCCAGGGCCCGCCACAGGCGCATCGCGGGTGCCGCCTCGGCGCCCTCCATCCAGGCGGCGGCACGGTCACGCGTCGTACGGTCCTGGAGCCCCAGGATCAGTGCCGCCGCCTCGTCGTGCCCGAGCAGTTGATCGTCCCGCTCGTCCTCGGCCGGCGCACCGGACACGGGCGGGGCCCCGGCGAGGCGTCGCATGATCCGCTCCGCCGTCTCCAGCGTCTCCTCGGCCACCTCCGCCCGGCCCCCGGCGTCAAGGATCCTGGCGACCAGCGTCGTGGCGGCCGCGTCCAGGGCGGCCGCCTGCTCGGCCGCCATCGCGTGCTCCCTCGGAAGCATCCTGGCCCGCAGCTCGGTGAGCGAGCCGCGCACCTGGATACCGGCGTAGGTGGCCGCCGCGGCCAGCACCGACGTACCCGGCAGTCCCACGGGGAGGCCGTCGGCAGGGCAGCAGTCCTCTTCGTCGCAGCAGTACGACCAGAAGCGTCCGTCCGAGATGCACAGGGCTTCGACGACGGGAATGTCGAGCGCACCGCACTCGACACGGAGCTTCTGGGCCAGCGGCCGCAGTCGCTCCATCACCTTCCGGCCGGTCTCGCCCGGGCGAGGTTCCTGGCAGAGGTAGGCGACCATCTGCTCGGGCCGCACCCCTCGGCGCTCGCTCCCGGTCACCAGGCCGTGAACCAGTTGTCCGGCCGCGGCCGCCCAGTCGTCCGGGCTCGCGGGGATACCGAGCCGCGCGCGGCCGCCGAACCGGCCCCGACCGTCCCGGTCGCGCAGAGCCGCCAGGACGATGCTGTCCTCGGGCCGGTACCCGAGCAGGTACGGCAACGCGTCCGCCAGCTCGGCGGGGGTGCGCAGGGTGACCTGGTGTTCGTCTGCGGGGCTCTCGGGCATGGGGCCGTCCGCCCGCTCCCGCCCCCGCTCCGCGGCTCGCGAGATGTCGCCGTTCTCGGAGGATCCGGTCGTTTCGCTGTGGTTCGTCATGACTGGACGATCTCGCGGATCGGAAAACTCCGCTTTGGCCTGTGGACAACTATCTACAGGGACACGTCACACCGGGCGATCCCTGCCCTCGGAAGCCGCACCGACGAGCCGTCCCACCCGGCCTCGACGCCCGGCCGGGCGACAGCCTCCGAGGGCCGGAACCCGTCATCCGGCCAGGGCCAGGACGAGCGGGAGCACGTCGTCGGCACCGGCCTGCCGCAGGAGGCGTGCGCCGACGGCCAGGGTCCAGCCGGAGTCGGTGAAGTCGTCGACGAGCAGGACCGGACCGTCCGTGGCGGCCAGCGCCGCGGCGAGTTCGCCGGGCACGGTGAACGACTCGGCCAGGGCCCGCAGCCGCTGGGCGGAGTTGCTGCGATGGGCGGCGTACTCGTCGGCGTGGGGGGTGTGGGCGAGGCTGCCCAGCAGCGGGAGCCTGCCGACCCGCGCCACTCCCTCGGCCAGTGAGCCGACCAGCTGGGGCCGGGTGCGGGAGGGCACGGCGACGACGCCCACGGGCCTCGCCACCGCGTCGGGAGAGCCGGTGGCCCAGCCACCCGGTGAACGGGCCCAGTCGGCCAGCACCGTCACGACGGCCCGCAGCACGTCGTCCGGGACCGGACCGTCCGCGGCCTGCGCCGACAGGAGGGGCCGCAGACGGTTGCCCCAGCCGATGTCCGACAGCCTTCCCAGTGCCCGCCCGGTGAGGGCCTGCCGGCCTGCGGGAATGCGGCCCTTGAGGTCCATGCCCACCGCGGCGAGGCCGGTCGGCCACATCTTGCGCGGCTCGACCTCCACGCCCGGACGGTCCAGCTCGCCCGTCGCCGCCGCGAGGGCCCCGGCGGAGACGGCGGGGTCGAGCCAGGGGCCGGCGCAGGTGTCGCAGCGACCGCACGGGGCCGCCTTCTCGTCGTCCAGCTGCCGCTGCAGGAACTCCATCCGGCATCGCGTGGTGGACACGTACTCCCGCATGGCCTGCTGCTCCGCCTGCCGCTGCCGGGCCACCCAGGCGTACCGCTCGGCGTCGTACGCCCACGCCTGTCCCGTGGCGGCCCAGCCGCCCTTCACCCGCTTGACCGCGCCGTCCACGTCCAGGACCTTGAGCATGGTCTCCAGCCGCGATCGGCGGAGGTCCACCAGCGGCTCGAGTGCCGGGAGCGACATGGGCCGCCCCGCCTCCTCCAGCACCGCCAGCGTGCGCCGGACCTGCTCCTCCGGCGGGAAGCCCACCGAGGCGAAGTACGCCCAGATCGCCTCGTCCTCCCGCCCGGGCAGCAGCAGGACGTCCGCATGGTCCACGCCGCGCCCGGCACGTCCCACCTGCTGGTAGTAGGCGATGGGGGACGAGGGCGACCCCACATGAACGACGAAGCCCAGGTCGGGTTTGTCGAAGCCCATGCCCAGCGCCGATGTCGCCACGAGCGCCTTCACCCGGTTCGCCAGCAGATCCTCCTCCGCCTGCAACCGGTCGGCGTTCTCCGTCTTGCCCGTGTAGGAGGCCACCCGATATCCGCGCTGCCGCAGGAACGCCGCGATCTCCTCCGCCGCAGCCACCGTCAGGGTGTAGATGATCCCGGAACCGGGCAGCTCGCCCAGCCGCTCCCCCAGCCACGCCAGCCGGTGCGCCGCGTCCGGCAGCACCAGCACGCCCAGCCGGAGGCTCTCCCGGTCGAGCGGCCCCCGCAGTACCAGAGCGTCCCCGGCGCCGGTGCCCAGCTGCTCGGCCACGTCGGCCGTGACCCGCGCGTTGGCGGTCGCCGTGGTGGCCAGCACCGGCACCCCGGCCGGCAGCTCGGCCAGCATCGTGCGCAGCCTGCGGTAGTCGGGGCGGAAGTCGTGCCCCCAGTCGGAGATGCAGTGCGCCTCGTCCACCACGAGCAGGCCGGTCGTGGCCGCGAGCCTCGGCAGTACTTGATCGCGGAAGTCGACGGAGTTGAGGCGTTCCGGGCTCACCAGGAGGACATCCGTCTCACCCCGCTCGACCTCCCCGTAGATCGCTTCCCAGTCCTCCGGGTTCGCCGAGTTGATCGTGCGCGCCCGGATCCCCGCCCGCGCGGCCGCCTCGACCTGGTTCCGCATCAGCGCCAGCAGCGGCGAGATGATCACCGTGGGTCCGGCGCCACGGCGGCGCAGCAGGGCGGTGGCGACGAAGTACACCGCCGACTTGCCCCAGCCGGTGCGCTGCACCACCAGGGCCCGCCGGTGCTCCTCCACCAGGGCCGCCACCGCCTGCCACTGATCCTCCCGCAGCCGTGCCGAGCCCTCACGGTCGCCGACGAGCTCGGCGAGGACGGCGTCGGCTTCGGTCCGGAGTTCCACGTGGTCCATGCCCCCATGCAACCCGATGGCACTGACAATCGGCGAATCCCGAACGAGCCGTGGCGTGTGCCGTGCCCCATGCGTCGCCCGGTGACACTCCGGGTAGGGATATAGAACGCACATCAGCCGATATGGGTCCTCGGTCTCAATTGCTCGTTGCCGCATCCAAGTTCGACAGGAAGAATTGAAGTCCGCTCCCCGCACGGCCCGCCGTGACCCGGCAGGGCTTCGCTGCGGTGCGCGCTCCCCGCATTTGACCCTGCCCGCAGTGTGGGCGCGTAGCCGAAGGGAGGAACGTGACCTTCGGATTCGCTCCGTCCTCGGCGGCCTCGTTTTCGTCGTCCGCCGTTTCCGCCACTCGCATGCTCGAACCGGCGGAGTGGGCCGCCGCCGGAATCCCGCTGCTGCGCAATCCCCGCGAGGTCGTCACCGGGCTGCACTCACGGCACCGTCCCGAGCCGGCGACGGCGGTCGTGGCCGTACTCGACCCGGACGAACGGCTGCGCGCCAGTGCCTCGTTCACCAGCCGCCGCGCACCCGCCGACGGATGGATGTTCCGCAACGCGCTGCTCTCGCAGCTGCGCCGTGTCATCCCGCACGACCTGCGGCGCCGCACTCCGGTGCGCACCGCCGTGCTGCTCTACTGCCGTGAGGGCGACGGGCGCTGGACGCAGGAGGACGGCGCGTGGATGTGGGGGCTGCGGGACGCGTGCACACTGCACGGGCTGCGCTGCGGCGCGTACATCACGCTGACCCGGGACGGCTGGCAGGTCCTGGGCGAGGGCCGCGGCGGGCGTCGGCCCAACGCGGCGTCGACGCCGGAGCCCTTCGCCACGACGGAGTCGCCTCCTCCGCCGCCACGCACCGGCGGTGTCGCCTCGGACGTGCTGCGCCGCGCCGCGGCCCGCTGAGCACCGCGGGCGGGGCGGACTCGGCGAGGCCGCCCCGATGGAGGCCACGGGCTAGGGCCACGGGCCACGGGCCACGGGCCACGACGTGACCGCGGCCCTGGCCGTTGCGCTGTTCGCTCGTGACCCGACCGGTGCTAGTCCCGTCGGCGCCGACCGCGCCGGACGTCCGGCGCCGGAGGCCCTGCGGGCACCCGGGCAGGCCGGAGCTCCACCGTGCCGGGGGCTCCGGCCCGCACCGCCTGGGTCACACCGGTGTCCGCCGCGCTCGGCGGAACGGGCTCAGACGCCCGCGCCCAGCACCGAGTTGATCCGCTGCGGATCACCGCAGACGATCAGCAGGGCACCGGCCCGGGAGTGGGCCGCGGTCAGGGCGGTGACAGCGGCGGCCTCGGGGCCGCCGTTGAGCGCGACCACGACCACGGCCCGCGACGCGGCACGGTCGGCGACGGTGGCGTCGGTGTAGAAGACGTCGTCGCCCGCGTCGTGCTGCGCCCAGTAGGCGGCATCGCCGAAGGACAGTTCGTGGGCCGCCCACGGGTGGAGTTCGCCGGTGGTGATCACCAGCACGTCACCGGGGGTACGACCCGAGTCCAGCAGCAGGTCCAGGGCCTCTTCGGCGGCGTCGAGCGCGCCGTCGGGGGTGGCCGGGATCAACTGGATCTGCGGGGCGGCCGAGGTGGCTTCCGGGGCGGCCGGGGCGGCCGGACCCGAAGGTCCGGGTGTGGCGGCCGTGTCGCGCGTCGCGCGTTGCGCCGGCGGTGCCGGCCGCACCGGGCCGGGACGGCCGGGGCGCGGCGGAGCCGCGGGACGGGGGCCGGGTACGGGGCGGGGGGTCGGCGCGGTGCGGCCACTGGCCGGAGTGGCGCGGGGACCCTGGGCCTTCTCGTGAATCTGAGGCTCCTCGGGAATGAGAGGCATGAGCTGATATTTATCAAACGTTGGTGCGGCTCGCGTCGGCGGGTGGCACATACCTGCGAGCGGGACCGTCAGAAATCGAATCCGAGCTGACCCTCGATTTCCGGAACGCTTCCCTCCACCCAACTGCGGACCTTCTTGAGGTGCCGCCACTGGGGCAGCGCATCAAGATACGCCCACGACAACCGGTGGTGCGGGGTGGGGCCCCGCTCCTCCAGTGCGGCCTTGTGCACGGGCGAGGGATACCCGGCGTTGTCCGCGAAACCGAAGTCTGCATGGTCGACACCCAGTTCGGCCATCATTTTGTCGCGCTGGACCTTGGCGAGCACCGAGGCCGCCGCGACGGCGATGCAGGACTGATCGCCCTTGATCACCGTGCGAACCCGCCAAGGGGCCCCGAGATAGTCGTGCTTGCCGTCGAGGATGACGGCGTCGGGGCGGACGGGCAGGGTCTCCAGGGCCCGCACCGCCGCAAGTCGCAGCGCGGCGGTCATCCCCATCGCGTCGATCTCCTCCGGGGAGGCGTGGCCCAGGGCGTAGGACGTGACCCAGGTCCGCAACTCCACCTCGAGTTCGGTGCGTCGCTTGATGGTGAGCAGCTTGGAGTCGGTCAGACCGACCGGGGGTCGGCGCAGTCCGGTGATCGCGGCACAGACGGTGACCGGACCGGCCCACGCACCGCGCCCCACCTCGTCGACACCGGCAATGATCTTCGCTCCGGTCGTGGCGCGAAGGGAGCGCTCGACGGTGTGCGTAGGTGGTTCGTACGGCATGGCGCCCCTAGCGTACGCCGCCGCGATCGCCGGGCGACACCCCGGTCCCCAAAGCGGGAACGGCCCCCTGGCCGCCCGGGGTCAAGGGCTGTCGGGCCGCAGCAGCGGGATCATCAACTGGTCGATCATTTCCTCGAGCTCGCGATCCGTCCATTCACTTGCACAAATTTTGGAGCGGTACATCATCATCGCCGGGATGGCGTCGCAGACATACCCGTTGACCGCGTCGCGCCGGACCTCCCCCCGCTCCATTCCGCGCTCGATGACCTCACGGAGCAGCTTGAGGGTCGGCTCGACGACACCCTTGAGGATCACCGCATGGAAGCGCTCGGCCTGCATGGTGTCGCATTCGTGAATCACGGAGCGCAGAGCGAATCCGGGCCGGGAGAACATCGCGTCGCGCGCCCTGCGGCACAGCTCCAGCAGGTCCTCGCGCACGCTGCCACGGTCGGGAGCCGTGTCGAAGTCCGGCAGCCCGGACCGCAGCGCGTCCGCGACGAGATCTTCCTTGGAGGGCCAGCGCCGGTAGACGGCGGCCTTGCCGGTCTGCGCGCCCGCGGCCACCCCCTCCATCGTCAGGCCGTTCCAGCCGACGGTCCCGAGCTGGTCCAGCGCGGCCTCGAGGATCGCGCGCTCCAGGACCGCGCCGCGCCTGCGGGAGGGCGTCTGGGCGGAGGCGGACGCCCAGTGCGAAGCAACCATGTCGGAGGTCTCCAGAAAAGCGGTGAAAACGGGTATTCGGGGATATGGCACGCATCGCGCGGCCGCGACGGGGACCGGACGCGCGACGACACGACAAGTGAACGGTTGCGTTCACTGTCTCCGGGTCACTAACGTTGAAGCAACAGTGAACGCGAGCGTTCACTAAATCGTTCGTGGGGGACACATAGTGACAACCTCTTCTCTGATCAAAGACAAGAAGCCGGGAGCGGCCCGCCGGGAGGGGCATCCCGGCATCGCACTCGCCGTCATCGCGGCCTGCCAACTCATGGTCGTACTCGACGCGACGATTGTGAACATCGCGCTCCCGCACATCCAGAACGCGCTCGAGTTCAGCACCACGGACCTCACCTGGGTCGTCAGCGCCTACACGCTCACCTTCGGCGGCCTGCTCCTGCTCGGCGGCCGAGCCGGTGACATCCTCGGCAGGCGCCGGGTCTTCATGACCGGCATCCTGCTGTTCACCTTCGCGTCGCTGCTCGGCGGCTTCGCCCAGGAACCCTGGCAGCTGCTGGCCGCGCGCGTCCTGCAGGGCATGGGAGGCGCGATCGCGTCGCCCACCTCGCTGGCCCTCATAACCACCACCTTCCCCGAGGGGCCGGAGCGCAACCGGGCCTTCGGAGTCTTCGCCGCCGTCTCCGCGGGTGGCGGTGCCATCGGCCTGCTGGCGGGCGGCATGCTCACCGAGTGGCTCGACTGGCGCTGGGTGCTCTTCGTCAACGTGCCGATCGGCATACTGATCGCCGTGCTCGCGCCGCTGTACATCAGCGAGTCCGAACGGCACTCCGGCCGCTTCGACATCGCCGGGGCGGTCACCTCGACGGCGGGCATGGCATCTCTCGTCTACGGCTTCATCCGGGCCGCGGACGAGGGCTGGCGGGACAACCTGACCATCGGCTCCTTCGCGGCCGCCGCGGTCCTGCTGCTGGCCTTCGTCCTCATCGAGCAGCGGGCCAAGGAACCGATCACCCCGCTGAAGATGTTCGCCGACCGCAATCGCTCCGGCACGTACGTGATCATGCTGAGCCTGGCCGCGGCGATGTTCGGCATGTTCTTCTACATCGTGCTGTTCGTGCAGAACGTGCTCGGCTACACGCCCATCGAGGCCGGACTGGCCTTCCTGCCGGTCACGGTCGTGATCGCGCTCGGTGCCGGCCTGTCGCAGCGCTTCCTGCCCGTGTTCGGCCCCAAGCCGTTCATGATCGCGGGCTCGGCGCTCGCGGCGCTCGGGCTCGGCTGGCAGGCCCTCATCAGCTCCGACAGCTCGTATGTCGGCGGAATCCTGGGACCGATGCTGATCTTCGGCTTCGGCATGGGGCTGAACTTCGTCACGCTGACGCTGACCGCGGTCTCCGGCGTCGCCCAGCACGAGGCGGGCGCCGCGTCGGGGCTGCTCAACGCGATGCAACAGGTGGGCGGATCCATCGGCCTCGCCATCCTGACGACGGTCTTCGGCACGGCCAGCAAGGACGAGGCGGCGAAGCAGGTACCCGACTTCCTCACCAACGGTTCGCCGGAGCAGAAGGCCGAGTTCACCCAGACGCACCAGCTGCCCGCGCCCTGGTCGCACGACGTGCTGGCACAGGGCATCTCGGCCGCCTTCATCCCGGCGGCGGCCATGGCCGTACTCGCCCTGGCCACGGCCTGGCTGGTGATACGGGTGCGCAAGAGCGACCTGGACGCCCTGTCCGGCACCGCCGGACCGGGTATGGGCTGACACCCCGGCGCCCCGGGCGGGGCGGGGCCTGCCGGTGGGCGTCGCGCCCGCCCGCCGGGGCCCGTCCCGCCCGCTCGCGTCCGACCGGGCGACCGGCCGGCCGAGCGGGGCGGCGGACAGCACGACGGACAGCAGCGCGACGAACACCGACAGCGCGTCCACGTCCCACCCCCATGACCTTCCTGTCCGCCCGGAGGCGGTGCCCCGGGCAGCGGTTGTCATGACAACGCACGGACGGTCACACAGAGTTCCCGGCGCGCACGGAGAGTTTCTGTCGAGGGATCCGGTCAGGCCGACGTCGTCATCCAGGCGGGCAGCGCCTCGACCCGCTCCGCCCACTCGGCCGGGGGCGCCCCGGCCTTGCCGGCCGCGATCACCCCGCCCACGATGGCGCAGGTGGTGTCCACGTCCCCGCCGACCTGGGCGGTGGTCCAGAACGCGGTCTCGTAGTCCCGGAGGGCGCGCGCCGCGGACCAGAGGGCGAAGGGGACCGTGTCATGGGCGGTCGTACGCCGACCGCAGCCCAGGACCGCCGCCACCGTGGCCGCGTCGCCGTAGTCGAGCATGTCCCGGGCGCGTCGCAGTCCCGCGCCCACCGCGCTCTTCGGTACGAGCGCGATCACCCCGTCGAGGAGCGTGTGCGCTGCGGGCGGGCCGGCCGGATCGGCGGCCAGCGCCGCGGCCGCCGCGACGGCCATGGCACCGACCACGGCCTCACGGTGCTGGTGTGTCGGGTAGGCCGAGATCTCCGCCTGGTGGGTCGCCTGCTCCGGATCGTCCGCGTACCAGGCGCCGAGCGGGGCGATACGCATGGCGGCGCCGTTGCCCCACGAGCCCTGGCCGTTGAACAGCGCCGCGGCCAGCTCGCGCCAGTCGCCGCCTTCGCGGACCAGCCGCAGCAGCCGGTTGACCGCGGGTCCGTACCCCCGGTCGAAGTCGTGGTGATGGGCGAAGGAGTGTGCCAGGGCGTCCTGGTCGATGCGGTGGTGGGCGGCCAGGACGGAGACGACGGAACAGGCCATCTCCGTGTCGTCCGTCCACTGCCAGGTGCCGGGCGGCAGCTCGCGGCGCCCCAGCAGCGGGTAGTTCGCGGGAACGAAGAACTGTGAACCGAGCGCGTCCCCCACCGAAAGTCCGCGCAGGCTGGAAAGGGCGCGGTCCAGGCGCCCGTCAGAAGAGGAATGAAGGGTCATCGCCCCGCCACTCTATCCGGTGATCCCGTACGGTTCCGGATCTCGCCAGCGTTCGAAGGGCCGGTCAAGGCTGTACTTGCCGTCCGCACCGAGAACGAGCATCCGCATCTCGGCGTTCCCGGGGTTGGCCAGCGACTCGAACTCCGCGACCGTCCAGTGGAACCACCTCATGCAGAACAGCCGCATGGCCAGCCCGTGCGTCACCAGCAGCACGTTCGGGGGATGGTCCGGGTCCTCGAAGCTGCGGAACAGGCTCTCCAGGAAGCCGCCGACCCGGTCGTACACGTCGGCGCCGGACTCGCCCTGGGCGAAGCGGTAGAAGAAGTGCCCGTAGGCGTCGCGGTAGGCCTTCTGCAGGCGCACGTCGTCGCGGTCCTGCCAGTTGCCCCAGTCCTGCTCCCGCAGCCGCGGCTCCTCGCGTATCCGTATGAGGTCCGGGTCGAGGCGGAAGGCGCGGAGCGTCTCGTGGGTGCGGCGGTACGGGGAGACGTACACGCTGATCCGCTCGCTGCCGAACACCTCGCGCAGCCCCTCGCCGGTCTCCTCGGCCTGCGCCCGGCCCCGGTCGGTGAGGGCGAGCGCGTGGTCGGGTTCGCGCTCGTACACGGTGTCATCGACGTTGCCGATCGACTCGCCGTGCCGGACAAGAACGATGCGCCGTGGTCGTGCCATGCCAGAACCCTAGATCGAGACGGGCGGAACCAAGCACCCGTACGGGCCCCGTACGGCGTACGTCACACAGTTTCCACACCTGGGAGAGGTATGCGGGTCCGGATCTCAAACGTTCAAACGGTCCAGGAGGGTTCCAGTTGCACGATGTCGCCCGTGAGCGCCGCGATGTCGGCCTCTGTCTGGGCGCGCAGGGCGAGCCGCTCCACCCGCTCGGTGCGGTACTTCCCGTGTTCGGCGGCCGACAGCCACATGGACAGCACGAGGTACTCGTTGTACCCGTTCCCCGGGGCCTCGCCGAACAGGCCGCGGATCATGCCGGGCGAGCCGGCCATCGCCGGGTTCCAGACCTTCTCCTGCATGAGGACGTAGTGCTCCGACCGCTCCTCGTGGACCCGGCACAGCGCCACCCGCAGCAGGTCGGCGTCGGTGAAGCGCGGCTCGAACCCGGTCTTCACGTCGAAGCGGTAGTCGAAGAGCCTGACCTGGGCGTCCTTGAACGTGCCCGCCTGGGCCGAGGCCAGCCTGTCGTGGGAGCGGGCCATGAAGGAGTCGTAGAAGGCACGGCTCTCCCAGAAGGCGAAGACGTGCGCCACGTCCGGCCGCCCCCGGCTCCAGCCACCCCCCTGTCCCCGAAAACCCGGCTCCCCCGGAAGCCCCGCCCACTTCCGCTGCCCCCGTTCGAAACCGCGGCGGTCCACCACGGTGCAGCGAATCCACTTGACCAGCACCGCGCCATCGTACGGCCACGGAACCCGGCGCCGGCCGCTCTCCGCGGGACCGCTTGCCCGCACCCCCGCCCCGGTGCGTGGCAGGATGGACAACCGGCCGCCACCACCCGGCAGTTCAGGTGGCCCGGGCGGGGCGGGGGCACCTGGGAAGGGGAAGTCTGTGAACGGCCTCAGCAAGGGCATGGGCAAGGTCGAGGTCGCGCTGCGGTGGGACCCGAGTCCGGCCGGAGAGCCACCCACCGATCTGGACCTCGTCGCCGGGACCTATCCGGCCGGTGACCCGTACGGGACCCCGGTCTACGTGGTGCACTTCGACAGCCGCTCGCCCGACGGCACGATCTATCTCAACCGGGACAGCAGGGATGGCAAGGGCTTCGGTTTCGACGAGGTCATGACCCTGGAGCTGGAGCGGCTGGACGCCCGGTACGCGCGCGTGGTGGTGGGCGTCGCCATCCAGCAGCACACCGAGGAGCGGACCTTCCGCGACGTGGTCAGCCCGGGCCTGCGCATCCGCGAGGGCTACACGGACCTGGCCGCCGACGACTTCGCCGGCGTTCCGGCCGCCACCGCGGCGACGGTCGCGGAGTTCGTCCGGGACGAGGCGGGGGCGTGGGAGTTCCGCGCCGGCGTGCACGGCTTCGACGGCGATCCCGCGATGTTCACCCGGACGATGGGCGCGGCACGGCGGCCCTGACGTCGCCGGTGTATGAGTAAGGGGCGCCCACCATTGGCGGGCGCCCCTTACTCATGGGCGGCTAGGAACGACTACGCGTCAGCTGCAACCGCTGGTCGAGCCGCAGCCCTCGCAGATGTAGCAGGAGCCGGCGCGCTGCATCTTCGTGCCGCAGGAGAAGCAGAGCGGGGCGTCGGCCTGGATGCCCAGCTGCATCTCCACCAGCTCGGCGCTGGTGTGCGCCTGCTGCGGAGCCGGCTTGGCGGCCTCGGCCTTCGGCGTGGCTACGGCCACCAGCTCTTGGGCGCGGGGCGCCGACTGGGCCAGGCCCTCGACGTCCAGCTCGTCGTCGGACGGCTCGTACGACCCGGTCTCCAGGTGGCGCTGGCGCTCCTCGGCGGAGTGGATACCGAGCGCGGAGCGCGTCTCGAACGGCAGGAAGTCCAGCGCCAGGCGGCGGAAGATGTAGTCGACGATCGACTGCGCCATCCGCACGTCCGGGTCGTCCGTCATGCCGGCCGGCTCGAAGCGCATGTTGGTGAACTTCGAGACGTACGTCTCCAGCGGCACGCCGTACTGGAGGCCGACGGAGACCGCGATGGAGAAGGCGTCCATCATGCCCGCGAGGGTCGAGCCCTGCTTGGACATCTTCAGGAAGACCTCGCCGAGACCGTCGTCCGGGTAGGAGTTGGCGGTCATGTAGCCCTCGGCGCCGCCGACGGTGAAGGACGTGGTGATGCCGGGACGTCCCTTCGGGAGGCGCTTGCGGACCGGGCGGTACTCGACGACCTTCTCGACCGTCTCGCGGATGGCCGCCTCGGCCTTCTCGGTGATCTCCGCCTTCTCCGTGTCCTTGACCGTCTTGGTCTTGGCGGAGAGGGGCTGGCCGACCTTGCAGTTGTCGCGGTAGATGGCGAGCGCCTTGACGCCCATCTTCCAGGCCTCGAAGTAGACCTCCTCGACGTCCTCGACGGTCGCCGACTCCGGCAGGTTGACCGTCTTGGAGAGGGCGCCGGAGATCCACGGCTGGATGGCGGCCATCATGCGGACGTGGCCCATCGCGGAGATGGAGCGCTCGCCCATCGCGCAGTCGAACACCTCGTAGTGCTCGGGCTTGAGACCGGGGGCGTCGATCACGTTGCCGTTCTCGGCGATGTGGGCGACGATCGCCTCGATCTGCTCCTCCTGGTAGCCCAGGCGGCGCAGGGCCTGCGGGACGGTGCCGTTGACGATCTGCATCGAGCCGCCGCCGACCAGCTTCTTGAACTTGACCAGCGCGAGGTCGGGCTCGAGGCCGGTGGTGTCGCAGGACATCGCGAGACCGATGGTGCCGGTCGGGGCGATGACGGACGCCTGGGAGTTGCGGAAGCCGTTCTTCTCGCCGAGGCGCAGCACGTCCTGCCAGGCCTCGGTGGCAGCGGCCCAGATCGGCGTGTCGAGGTCGTCCATGCGGACGGCCTTGGCGTTCTCGTCGGAGTGCTGCTTCATGACCCGCAGGTGCGGCTTCGCGTTGCGGGCGTAGCCGTCGTACGGGCCGACGATCGCGGCCAGCTCGGCGGAGCGCCGGTACGACGTGCCGGTCATCAGGGAGGTGATGGCGCCGGCCAGGGCGCGGCCGCCGTCGGAGTCGTAGGCGTGACCGGTCGCCATCAGCAGGGCGCCGAGGTTGGCGTAGCCGATGCCGAGCTGGCGGAAGGCGCGGGTGTTCTCGCCGATCTTCTGGGTCGGGAAGTCCGCGAAGCAGATGGAGATGTCCATCGCGGTGATGACCAGCTCGACGACCTTCGAGAAGCGCTCGGCGTCGAAGGACTGGTTGCCCTTGCCGTCGTCCTTCAGGAACTTCATCAGGTTCAGCGAGGCGAGGTTGCAGGACGTGTTGTCCAGGTGCATGTACTCGCTGCACGGGTTCGAGCCGTTGATGCGGCCGGACTCCGGGCAGGTGTGCCAGGCGTTGATGGTGTCGTCGTACTGGATGCCCGGGTCGGCACACGCCCACGCGGCCTCGGCCATCTTGCGGAAGAGCGCCTTGGCGTCGACCTCCTCGATGACCTCGCCGGTCATGCGGGACGTCAGGCCGAACCTGCCGCCGTCCTGCACGGCCTTCATGAACGTGTCGTTCACCCGGACCGAGTTGTTGGCGTTCTGGTACTGGACGGACGTGATGTCGTCGCCGCCCAGGTCCATGTCGAAGCCCGCGTCGCGCAGGGCGCGGATCTTCTCCTCTTCCTTGACCTTGGTCTGGATGAAGTCCTCGATGTCGGGGTGGTCGACGTCGAGGATGACCATCTTGGCCGCGCGGCGGGTGGCGCCGCCGGACTTGATGGTGCCGGCGGAGGCGTCGGCGCCGCGCATGAAGGAGACCGGTCCCGAGGCGTTGCCGCCGGAGGACAGCAGTTCCTTGGAGGAGCGGATCCGGGAGAGGTTCAGGCCGGCGCCGGAGCCGCCCTTGAAGATCATGCCCTCTTCCTTGTACCAGTCGAGGATCGACTCCATGGAGTCGTCGACGGACAGGATGAAGCAGGCGGAGACCTGCTGCGGCTGGGGCGTGCCGACGTTGAACCACACCGGGCTGTTGAAGCTGAAGATCTGGTGCAGGAGGGCGTAGGCCAGCTCGTGCTCGAAGATCTCGGCGTCGGCGGGCGAGGCGAAGTACTTGTTGTCCTCGCCGGCCTTCCGGTACGTCTTCACGATCCGGTCGATGAGCTGCTTCAGGCTCACCTCGCGCTGCGGGGTGCCCACGGCGCCCCGGAAGTACTTGCTGGTGACGATGTTGACCGCGTTCACCGACCAGAACTCGGGGAACTCGACGCCACGCTGCTCGAAGTTGACCGAGCCGTCGCGCCAGTTGGTCATGACGACGTCACGACGCTCCCAGGCCACCTCGTCGTAGGGGTGGACGCCGGGAGTGGTGTGGACGCGCTCGACGCGGAGTCCCTTGCCCGCCTTGGTGCCCTTGGCGCGGGAACTCCGTGCCGGACCGCTCGCCGTCTCTGTCATGCCGCCTCCCTGTACGGGCGAAAACGCCCTGAAGTGCCCCGATTGTTCCCGTGGGCACGGTGTTCTGTCTGGTGTTGCGGGCATCGCTCGCTCCGCCCGCAACAGGTCTTGTTCACTCGCCGCCGTCCGGCCGGGCCCGGGCGCCGAAGTCCGGGTCCGGCCCGCCGATCAGTCGGCGGCGCCTGCGGGCTCGGGGACCTGTCCTGCCCCCGTGGGCCCGCGGTCGTTCTCCTGGCTCCCCGCGCCGGTGTCGTCTTCCTCGCCGGGGTGCCCCGTCGTCTCCCTCAGTTCCGCGATCGCGGCCTCGAAGTCCTCGAGCGAGTCGAACGCCCGGTAGACGGAGGCGAATCGCAGATAGGCGACGAGGTCGAGCTCCTGCAACGGTCCGAGGATGGCCAGCCCCACGTCGTGGGTGGTCAGCTCGGCGCTTCCGGTGGCCCGCACCGCCTCCTCGACCCGCTGGCCGAGCTGGGCGAGCGCGTCCTCGGTGACGGGCCGGCCCTGACAGGCCTTGCGCACACCGTTGATCACCTTGGTGCGGCTGAACGGTTCGGTGACCCCGGACCGCTTCACCACCATGAGCGAGCACGTCTCCACGGTCGTGAACCGACGGGAGCAGTCAGGGCACTGGCGGCGCCTGCGGATCGACGTGCCGTCGTCGGTCGTACGGCTGTCGACGACACGGCTGTCGGGGTGCCTGCAGAAGGGGCAGTGCATGGACTCCGAACCCTCCTCACAGCAGACTCAACGGCCTCGAAGGACCCTTCAGGCCTCTCGAAGCAGCCCCCAGCATAGGCGATCGCGGCGGGCTCGAAGACCCGGGGGACCACAACTTGTGGGCTGCTCACGCTATCCAACCACTAGATGTGGGGATTGGCTCATACAAACACACCCTGCACGCGTGTCGCGCCTGTGCGTGCGCGACCGCCCCCGCCGCGCCACTCGCGCCCAGCCGTCACCCGCGCGCGCCGTGGCCGTGTCGGGGCCGTGTCGCCCGGGGCATGCGGAGATACCGTGGGCGCCGCGGGGAGGGGACGTGGGGCTACCGCAACGGATGGGGACCCGCCCCGTCGAACGGAATGCCGGATGGCAGACTGGGGCGACATCCCGGAGGTTGTCACCACGGCGGTGAAGAGTACAGCAATGAGCCCTTTTGTCCGCCAGGCGCCACGGTAGCCATACACCCAGGCATGCAATACGAGCGAGCGATTCGCGTTTTTTCACTCGAACGTGTGTTTGGCGCAACCTTTCGAAAGCTACTACCGTTGTGCAGCAGGGAGACCATCGAGAGGGGCCGACGTGACCACCACCGCCGACAGTGCCACCATCACTGCCCAGGAACGCCCCCAGGGCCGACCTGAGCCGGTGCACGCGATGAGCGACGCCGCGAATCCCGAGGGGCACAAGCGCTCCCTGCCAGGACGACCTCCCGGCATCCGGGCGGACAGCTCGGGGCTCACCGACCGCCAGCGCCGGGTGATCGAGGTCATCCGCGACTCCGTGCAGCGGCGCGGATACCCGCCGTCGATGCGGGAGATCGGCCAGGCCGTCGGCCTCTCCAGCACCTCGTCCGTGGCGCACCAGCTGATGGCACTGGAGCGCAAGGGCTTCCTGCGCCGGGACCCGCACCGCCCGCGCGCCTACGAGGTGCGCGGTTCCGACCAGGCCGCCTCGGTGCAGCCCACGGACACCGCCGGAAAGCCGGCCGCCTCGTAC
Organism: Streptomyces violaceoruber; assembly: GCF_033406955.1. Lineage (NCBI taxonomy): Bacteria > Bacillati > Actinomycetota > Actinomycetes > Kitasatosporales > Streptomycetaceae > Streptomyces > Streptomyces violaceoruber. The sequence goes on from NZ_CP137734.1 coordinate 2,228,634, forward strand.
GTCCCGCTGGTCGGCCGTATCGCCGCCGGTGGTCCGATCCTGGCCGAGGAGTCCGTCGAGGACGTCTTCCCGCTCCCCCGGCAGCTGGTCGGCGACGGCGAGCTGTTCGTCCTGAAGGTCGTCGGCGACTCGATGATCGAGGCCGCGATCTGCGACGGCGACTGGGTCACGGTCCGCCGCCAGCCGGTCGCGGAGAACGGCGACATCGTGGCCGCGATGCTCGACGGCGAGGCCACCGTCAAGCGCTTCAAGCGCGAGGACGGCCACGTCTGGCTCCTCCCGCACAACTCGGCGTACGAGCCGATTCCCGGTGACGACGCGACCATCCTCGGCAAGGTGGTGGCCGTACTGCGTCGCGTCTGAGCGCCACGGCGGGCGGGTACGCGCGACAGCGCCCCGCCGACCAGACCGGGCCCCGGGACCTCTGCGCCGGTTCCGGGGCCCAGCGCTGTCAGCCGCTCTCCGGCTGCCCTGCGGCCTCGGTCTGCCGCGCCTTCGCGTCGATCGCGGCGAGTGACTTGCGGACCTGGTTGCGATCCGTGGTGAACCAGAAGTCGGGCAGCGACGCCTTCAGATAGCTGCCGTACCGGGCCGTCGCCAGCCGCTGGTCGAGTACGGCGACCACCCCGCGGTCACCCGACGCGCGGACCAGCCTGCCCGCGCCCTGCGCCATGAGCAACGCGGCGTGGGTGGCGGCGACCGCCATGAAGCCGTTGCCCCCTGCCTCCTCCACCGCCTTCTGCCGGGCGCTCATCAGAGGGTCGTCGGGACGCGGGAACGGGATCTTGTCCATGACGACCAGCTGGCAGCTGGGCCCAGGCACGTCGACGCCCTGCCACAGGGACAGGGTGCCGAAGAGGCAGGTCCTGGGGTCGGCCGCGAAGTTCTTGATCAGCTCACCGAGGGTCTCCTCGCCCTGGAGGAGGATCGGGTACTCCGGGATTCGCGAGCGCAGCTCCTCGGCGGCCAGCTGGGCCGCGCGCATCGAGGAGAACAGGCCCAGGGTGCGGCCGCCCGCCGCCTGGATCAGCTCGGTCAGCTCGTCGAGCATGTCGCCGCGGTCGCCGTCCCTGGCGGGGCGGGCCAGGTGCTTGGCGACGTAGAGGATGCCCTGCTTGCGGTAGTCGAAGGGCGAGCCGACGTCGACGCCCTTCCACTGGGGCACGTCGTCGCCCTCGGTGCCCTCGGGGGCGAGGCCGAGGGACGCCCCCACGCCGTTGAAGTCGCCGCCCAGCTTCAGCGTCGCGGAGGTCAGGACGACCGAGCGGTCGGTGAAGAGCTTCTCCCGCAGCAGTCCGGAGACGGACATCGGGGCGACCCGCAGCGAGGCGCCGAACCGATCGTGGCGCTCGTACCAGACGACGTCCCACTCGGAGCCGTTGGTGATCCGCTCCGCGACGTCGTGCACGGACTCCACGGAGGCCAGCGCCTGCTTGCGGACCGCGTCCTCGTCCTGCACGGACTTGTCGCGGGTGGTCCCGATCGCCGAGATGACCGTGCGACAGGCGTCCCGCAGGGCCATCAGGGCGTAGCCGAGGTCCTCCGGGACCTCCTCGAGGCGGCCCGGCAGCGCCAGCTCCATCAGCCGCTCGAAGCCCTCCGCGGCGGTCTGGAGCTGGTCGGCGGCCTTCTCGTTCACCAGCTTCGCGGCACGGCGCACCGCGCGGTTGACCTGGCCGGGGGTCAGCTCGCCGGTGGCGACTCCGGTGACCCGGGAGACCAGCTCGTGCGCCTCGTCGACGATCAGCACCTCGTGCTGCGGGAGGACGGGCGCACCCTCAATGGCGTCGATCGCGAGCAGTGCGTGGTTGGTGACGACGACCTCGGAGAGCTTGGCCCGCTCACGGGCCGTCTCGGCGAAGCACTCGGCGCCGTAGGCGCACTTCGAGGCGCCCAGGCACTCCCGGGAGGACACCGACACCTGCGCCCAGGCGCGGTCGGAGACGCCCGGCGTGAGGTCGTCGCGGTCGCCGGTCTCGGTCTCGTCCGCCCAGTCGCGCATCCGCAGCAGGTCCTGGCCCAGTTTACTGGTGGGGGCGGCCGCCTCGAACTGGTCGAAGAGCCCCTCCTCCTCGTCCTGCGGCACGCCCTCGTGCAGCCGGTGCAGGCACAGGTAGTTCGACCGCCCCTTGAGCATCGCGAACTCGGGGCGACGGCGCAGCTGGGGGTGGAGCGCGTCGACCGTGCGGGGCAGGTCCCGCTCGACCAGCTGGCGCTGCAGGGCCAGGGTCGCCGTGGCCACGACCACCCGCTCGCCGTGCGCCAGCGCGGGCACCAGGTACCCCAGCGACTTACCGGTGCCGGTGCCGGCCTGGACGAGCAGATGGGAGCCGCCGTCGATGGCTTCCTCGACGGCTTCGGCCATGGCCACCTGGCCGGGACGCTCCGTGCCGCCGACGGCGGTGACGGCGGCGTGCAGGAGTTCGGGGAGTGAGGGCTTCGTCATAGCGCGACCACCCTACGGCCCGGGACTGACAAACGGGTCCGCAAGGCGGGGGCGAGCGACGTGAGTGACCGGGGGGACAGGCGGGGCAAGGGTGGCTCCTGGGCGGCTGGCCGGCGAAACGGGGCGGGCGGCCGACGGCACGGGGACGGGCGACCGGCGAAGACGGGGAGAGGCGAGGGCGAAGAGAGGCAGGGATGGACAGAGGCAGGGACGAGGAGCGGCGGTGGGCGGGACGACGGTACGCCGGGCGGACGGCCGACGGCACGATGCCGGGCGGACGGCAGAGGGCACGGCGCCGGGCGGACGGCAGAGGGCACGGCGCCGGGCGGAGGGCGGCGGGTGGGCTCCGCGCGTCACGGCGACTGTTCCCGCGCCTCACGTGCCCGGATCATGAGGACGGCGCGCTTGGTGGGCAGGTCCACCTCCCCCGCCGGCCGGAACCCGGCGCCGAGGAACGCCGCGACGGACTGCCTGTTGCGGACGTCGGGTTCGGCGAGCACGCGCGTGCAGGCGGGGCGCCCCGCGAGGACGAGGTCGACGACGGCCCTGATCAGCTCGGTTCCGAGGCCCCGCCCGCGGTGGGCGCCGTCGCCGATCAGCAGGTGAACGCCGGTGTCGTGGGGCCGGACCGGGCAGTACCGGGCCAGCGGATCGAGATCGGCGCGGTAGATCTCCCAGTAGCTCATCGGCACCCCGTCCAGCGTCCCGACGCACGGGACGCTGCGCCCGTCGCCGGCCAGCTGGGCCCGTAGGTGGTCCGCGGTCACGCTCTGCGGGCCGGTCAGCTCCCAGTACGCCGCGACGGCGGGGTCGTTCATCCAGCGGGCGATGAGCGGCACGTCCCGTTCGAGGTCGGCGGGGACCAGGTGGAAGACCCCGGCGGGGGTGTCGCTCGGCCCCCAGTCGGCGATTCCGTCGAGGAGGTCCTCACGCGCGCGTGCCGTCCCCGCTTCCGCGGCGTCGTGCGCCGGGCTCCGGAAGAGGGCGACGAACTCCTCGGGCAGGTGCAGGTCCAGGGTGTCGTCGGCGCTCGCGTCGGTGGAATTCACAGTGTCGCTCCTTCGGGAGGGCGGCCCGCTCAGGCATGCAGGGGGTTGGCGATGGTGACGTAGACGGACTGGGTGTCCACCGGTCCGACGAGTTCGTCGAGGCCGTGCAGCCGGGTCAGCAGGTTCGCCTTGCAGCGCAGCACGGGTGAGTCGAGCAGGTGGGCGGGGAGCGGGCCGCCCTGGGGGTCGGGGCCCGAGTCCAGCTCACGGAGGAAGCGGCGGAAGGCCGCCAGCAGCGTGCCCTCCGGGGCGAGACGCTCGGAGCCGAAGGTGCCGATGAGACCGAACACGTTGTTGACGGCGAGGTAGTAGGCGAAGCGCTCGTCGGCGACGGCGTCGGCCACGAACGTGTCGCTGTGTTCGCCGATCCCGGGGAGCCTGGCGTCGAGTTCCGCACGCCGGGACTCGCGGAAGTAGTAGCCCTGGTTGTCGCGGTAGCGGCCGCCCGCGGGCCAGCCGTCGGCGTCCAGCAGGACGAGCGCGTTCTGCTGGTGCGCCTCAAGGGCGATCCCCGCGCGGGCGTCCAGCCACAGGACGGGGCGCACGACGTGGTGGAGGTAGCGCAGGAACCACTCCACGGCGACCGCCCCGCGCGGGCGGCCGGTCCGCCCGGCGAGCCGGGTGACCACCTCGGCCAGCCGGGTGTGCGGCCGCGGCGCCACGAGGGAGGCCACGCAGCAGACGTCGTCCGAGGGCCGGAAGGGGTTGTGCCGGACGACGACGTCGAGGCCGCGCACGGGCGTGCCGTCGGCGCCGTCGACGGCCAGCCAGGCCGGGTCGCGGACGATGTCGAAGTCCGGGTGGGCCGACCGCCACTGGCGGGACAGGCCGCGGCGCAGCAGGCGGTGCACCTCGACGCCGCGGTGGAGCTCCTTGCGGAGGTTCTCCCGGCGGGAGTTGGTGATGTGCAGGCCCAGCGAGAGCTTGAGCATGGCGGGGGCGCCGCCACGGCGGACGGTGCGCACGGAGGACGTGGGATGCCATGCCGGGCCCCGGGCGCCGAGGTCCCTGACCAGCCCGGCGTCCAGGAGGGCGGCGACGTCCGGCCGGTGCAGCACCGCGCGGAACTGCCAGGGGTGCAGAGGCAGGAGGGCGTACCCCTCGGGTGCCGCCGGACCGTCCGCCGCGAGGCGCGCGGTGAGCGCGGGCGCGGTGACCGGGCGGCCGCGCTCGGTCCAGGCCGAGTCGGTGCCGAGCACGGAGGGGGCGACGGCCAGCCAGTGCAGCGGGAAGGAGCCGCGCAGCTCCGGTGAGTACCGGCGTGCCTCGTCCTCGGTGAGGCCCTCCCTGCTCTTCGGGGTGGGATGCAGCGGGTGGCCGAGGAGCAGGGCCTGTTCGGCGGCGAGGAAGAGGTCGGGTCCGCCGCGTTCACCTGAACCGGCGCGGTCCCGGAGGAAGACGGCGGTGCGGCGGACGGAGTCGGCCACGCGCGCGACGAGGTCGGGACCGTCCGGCCCCGGTGCACCGGCCGTCTCGCGTACGAGCAGCGCGGCGAGTGTGACCGCGTCCACCGGCGGCGCCGACGCGGGGGAGCCGGAAAGCCGCGGGGGGCCGAAGCGGTGCGCTCCGGTCGGGGACCAGTAGCGGACGGGCACGACGAGCGCCGTACCGGAGGCCGGCAGCGGCACGTGGAGGACACCGTCGTCGGGGGCGGACACGTCGGCCTCACGGGCCCAGCAGCGGATCAGGTTCTCCGTGCCCGCGGCCTGGGCGGCGGCGCAGGGATCGAGGTCGTCCAGGGGGTCGGCCGCGGACCGGCGGGTGTGCGGCGCGGGCCGCGGCCCGGGGAGGACGCCGTGCGCCGGGGCAAGCCGTGGTGCGGTGCCCGGAGTCCCGTCGGACTCCGCGGCGGCGTCGCGCGCGGCGTCCGGAGCCGCAACAGGCCCCGGAGCAGCGGGGGTCCCGGGGGCGGAGGTGGCCGCGGGGGCCGGTTCGAGGGCCGCGAGGGCCGGTTCGGGGGCGGGGTCGGTGTGCAACGCGGGTCCTCCTGGCGTGCCGTGTCCGTGGGGTGGATCTCATCTCGGGCCGCGCTTCCCGCGTAACGGGACGGAGCCGCCGGGGCGGTCGCGGTCCACCGCCCGTACGGCGTCGGCGAGTCGGTCGAGGACGGCGGACATCTGCTCCTCGGTCACGATGAGCGGCGGCAGCAGCCGTACGACGTTCGCGCGCGGACCCGTGACGTCCACGATCAGCCCGCGGCGCAGGCACTCCCGGCGGACGGCGGTGGCGAGGTGGGCGGCGGTGCCGGGGCGGACGGCGGTGCCGGGGCGGGCGCCATGGGCGGTGACGTCGGGCGCGGTGTCCGGCGCCACCAGTTCGACACCGGCCATCAGGCCCCGCCCGCGCACATCGCCGACGCACGTGAACTCCGCGGCCAGGGCCCGCAGTCCGGTCAGCATCCGGCCGCCCAGCGTGGCGGCGTGTTCGGCGAGCCGGTGCTCGCGGACGTGGGCGAGGGTGGCGGCTCCTGCGGCCAGGGCCAGTTGGTTGCCGCGGAAGGCGCCGGCCGTACGGTCCGGTTCGCCCAGGTCCTCGCGGTGGACCACCACGGCCAGGGGGAGGCTGCCGCCGATCGCCTTGGCGAGGACCAGCACATCGGGCGTGACTCCGCTGTGCTCGAAGGCCCAGTAGGCGCCGGTCCGGCCCACGCCCGTCCCGGTCTCGTCGACGATGAGCGGGACGGCACGGTCGGCCGCGCGGGCCCGCAGGCGCCGCACCAGGCCGTCCGGCACCGGACGCACCCCGGCCTGGCTCCGGACCGGTTCCAGGAGGAGTCCGGCAGGCCGCTCCCTTCCCGGCCCGCCGCCGTGGTCGTCGTCGAGAAACGTCTCGTCGGCATCGGTGACGGCATCGGTGACGGTGACCACCCGGGTCCGCCCGGTGGCGGCGCGGGCCAGCGCGACGGCCGCGTCGACCGGGGCCGTGCCGGCCGGGCCGCAGAACCGCACGCGCGCGCGGTCGGCGAGTCCCGGCGGCAGGGTGCGCAGCAGCTCGGTGACGAAGGCGTCCTCGACCGGTGTGGTGAGGTCCATGACGTGCAGGGGGGCGCCCGAGTCGAGGACCGCACGGATCGCGTCGAGGACGACGGGGTGGTTGTGGCCGAGGGCCAGGGTGCCCGCGCCGGAGACACAGTCCAGGTAACGGCGGCCGTCGGCGCCCTCGATGGTGAGTCCCCGGGCGCGGACGGGTACGACCGGGAGGGCGCGCGCGTAGGTACGCGCGGCCGGTTCCCGCGCCGCCTGGCGCCTCGGAGCGCTCCTTCGCCCGCCGGCCCCCGGCCCTGTTCCTGGCCCTGGCCCTGTTCCTGTTCCTGTTCCTGGCCCTGTTCCTGATCCTGACCCTGCCATGCCGCTCCCCTGCCCAGCGCCCTCGTGCAGGCCGCGCCCCTGTCCAGCGCCCACGCGCGCGGTGTGCGCCCTCGTGGACGCCCCGGCCGCGGGCTCGCTCGCCACGACCGGCCCGGCGTTCCCGCCGGCGCCCGCGCACCCTCCGTACGGGGATCCCGCCACGGCTCGTCGACCTCCCGCCGTCCGGACCCGACCCGACGTGCCGGGCGCTCCCGGCATGGGGGACCGCGTCCGGACAGCAGGCCCCCCACCGCTACCAACCGAGGACCGTTCACGGGGTTACGGCCTGCCTGAAGATCGTTGCCACGGCGGGGGTGTGCGCGGGGCTTTCGCGGTCCGCTCCGGCTGCGCGACCCGACGGTCCGGTCCAGCGGGCGACGCGTGCCAGGTCAGGCGGCTGTATCCGAACCGTTGCCGTTCCGTCGGAACTCCCCCACAGCCACCGCATAGTGTGTGGTGCCGTTCCCGGTCACCGTCGTTCGGCGGTTCGACCGCGGCACCACGTTCGTTCACAGCAGGGGGAGTCAACACCATGCGATCCATACGGCCGTCGTTCAGCACGCGCGGAAACAGGCGCGGACGGCGCGGAACCTCCTCCGCGGCCGCCGCCGTGGCGCTCGTCTCGGCGCTCGCGCTCACCGCCACGGCGTGCGAGGACGGCGACCCCGAGGCGGGCGGCGACGCCTCGGCCTCCGCGTCCGCCGCGGACGACGGCAACGGCGGCATCCGGATCCCGGACGACATCAAGGACAAGCTCAAGGAACACGGGATCGACGTCGACGACTGGAAGAACGGCGCCTGGAAGAACTGGAACAAGGACGACTGGCTGCGCGAGGCGCAGGACTTCGTCAACCCGATCATCGAGGGCCTGTGGGACCCGGACCGGATGCGGGACGCCGAGGAGCCGGACCAGGAGGTCGACGAGAACGACATCTCCGGCGACCAGGGCGTCACCGACCCGGAGCCCGCGCCCGTCGAGGCGGAGGCCGTACCGGCCAAGTACCACGACAACGCCGCCACGGCCGGCAAGCTCCTCTTCGACTCCCCCAAGGGTTCGATGGTGTGCTCGGCGACGGTCGTGAAGGACCCGGCCCACCCCGGCAAGTCCAACATGGTGTGGACGGCCGGTCACTGCGTGCACGCGGGCAAGAGCGGCGGCTGGTACCGCAACATCGCCTTCGTCCCGTCGTACAACGACGCCGACAAGTCGGTGGAGGAGCTGCAGAACGCCACCAAGGAGGAGCTCGCTCCCTACGGTGTCTGGTGGGGCGACTGGGCGCAGACCTCGGACCAGTGGATCGAGCAGGGCGGCGCGACCGGTGGTGACGGCGCCTCGTACGACTTCGCCGTGATCCATGTGACGCCGGAGAAGGGCAGCGGCGGCAAGTCGCTGGAGGAGACGGTCGGCGCCGCGCTGCCGGTCGACTTCGACGCGCCCGCCGTGCCGGAGATCGAGAGCATGAAGGCGATCGGCTACCCGGCCGCGCCGCCGTACGACGGCCAGAAGTTGTACCAGTGCCAGGACAAGCCCGGACGGCTGTCGCTCAACGCCTCCGACCCGACGATGTACCGCATCGGCTGCACCATGACCGGCGGCTCGTCCGGTGGTGGCTGGGTCGCCGCCGGTTCCGACGGCAAGCCCGCGCTGGTCTCCAACACCTCCATCGGCCCGGTGACGGCCGGCTGGCTGGCCGGTCCGCGCCTGGGCGACGAGGCCAAGGGCGTGTTCGACGCGGTGAGCGGCAAGTTCGCCGGCCAGTGAGGACGGTGGGGTGCGTCGGGCCCGTAGCCGGCACCCCGCCGCGCGTTCCATGACAGACATTCACGCGTTCACACGTTTCAACGGGGGTTGTCGCACCATGCGTTCCACACCTGGGTCCGCCGCGCCACGGCGCGGGCGGCGCACCGCACTCGCCGCCGCCGGTCTGGTCGCCGCGCTCACGCTGACCGCGACCGCCTGCGGCGGATCGGAGCAGGACGAGGCCGACACCAAGCCCGGCGGCGGCACCTCCGAGGCCGCCGACGCGGGCGGCACCGATGGCGGCGGGGGCGGGCTGGCGGCCGGCCTCGCGAACCGGCTCAAGGAGCACGGCATCGACGTCGACCGGTGGAAGGACGGCGGCTGGAAGGACTGGGACGAGGACAAGTGGCTCAGTGAGGCCAAGGACTTCGTCAACCCGGTGATCGAGGGCCTGTGGGAGCCGGAGCGGATGAAGTCCGCGAAGGAGGCCGACAAGACCGTCACCACCAAGGACGCCGCCGCCGACCAGGGTGCCACCGACCCGGAGCCGGCGCCCGTCGAGGCCGTGGCCGAGGAGAAGCCGTACCACGAGAACGCCGCTCCGGTGGGGAAGGTCTTCTTCGACTCCCCCGAGGGCTCGATGGTCTGCTCAGGCACGGTGGTCAAGGACGTGAACCACCCCGGGAAGTCCAACCTGGTGTGGACGGCGGGCCACTGCGTGCACGCGGGCGGCAGCGGCGGCTGGTACCGCAACATCGCCTTCGTCCCGTCGTACAACGACTACGGCAAGTCCGAGGCGGAACTGGCGAACGCGACGACCACCGAGATGGCGCCGTACGGCACTTGGTGGGCCGACTGGGCGGCGACCTCGGACCAGTGGATCAAGGGCGGTTCGGAGAGCGGCGGTGACGGGGCCGCGTACGACTACTCGGTGCTGCACGTGAAGCCCGAGCAGGGCGGCAAGTCGCTGGAGGAGACCGTCGGCGCCGCGCTGGAGGTGGACTTCTCCGCCCCGTCGGCGACCGAGGTGTCCAGCATGGGTGCCTGGGGCTACCCGGCGGCCGCGCCGTACGACGGCCTGGAGATGTTCAAGTGCCTCGACCGGCCCGGCCGGCTGTCGCTGAGCCCGTCGCTGCCGACGATGTACCGCATCGGCTGCACCATGACCGGCGGCTCGTCCGGCGGCGGTTGGTTCCGGGTGGTGGACGGCGAGACCAAGCTGGTCTCCAACACGTCGATCGGCCCGCTGGAGAACACCTGGCTGGCCGGACCGCAGCTAGGCCCGTCGGCCGAGGCGATGTACCAGAGCATGAGCAAGACGTACGGCGGTCAGTGACCCGTACAGGCTCCGTACGTGACCGAGGGCCCGCCCCCTGCCGCGGCAGGGGGCGGGCCCTCGGTCGGTCGGCCTGCTGTTCGGCCGCGCGGGTCTCAGGCGAGCGGTGCCGGAACGTACGGCGCGAGCTCCGCCGCCAGCTCCTCGTGCACCCGCACCTTGAGCAGGGTGCCCTCCGGGGTGTGCTCCTCGGAGATCACCTCGCCCTCGTCGTGCGCGCGGGCCACCAGCTTGCCGTGGGTGTACGGCACGAGCGCCTCGATCTCGACCGAGGGACGCGGCAGCTCGTTGTCGATCAGGGCGAGCAGCTGGTCGATGTTCTGGCCGGTGCGCGCCGAGACGGCGATGGCCCGCTTCTCGATCCGCAGCAGCCGCTGGAGCACCAGCGGGTCGGCCATGTCGGCCTTGTTGATCACGACGATCTCGGGCACGTCGGTGGCGCCGACGTCCCTGATCACCTCGCGCACGGCGGCCAGCTGCTCCTCCGGGACGGGGTGCGAACCGTCGACCACGTGAAGGATCAGGTCGGAGTCGCCGACCTCCTCCATCGTGGAGCGGAACGCCTCGACCAGGTGGTGCGGCAGGTGCCGGACGAAGCCGACGGTGTCGGCCAGGGTGTACAGCCGCCCGCTGGGGGTCTCGGCCCGGCGCACGGTCGGGTCGAGGGTCGCGAACAGGGCGTTCTCGACCAGCACGCCCGCGCCCGTGAGGCGGTTGAGCAGCGAGGACTTGCCGGCGTTGGTGTAGCCCGCGATGGCGACGGAGGGCACCTTGTGGCGCTTGCGCTCCTGGCGCTTGATCTCGCGGCCGGTCTTCATCTCCGCGATCTCCCGGCGCATCTTCGCCATCTTCTCGCGGATCCGGCGCCGGTCCGTCTCGATCTTGGTCTCACCGGGACCGCGGGTGGCGAGGCCGCCGCCCTTGCCGCCGCCCATCTGCCGGGACAGCGACTGACCCCAGCCGCGCAGCCGCGGCAGCATGTACTGCATCTGCGCGAGCGCGACCTGCGCCTTGCCCTCTCGGGACTTGGCGTGCTGGGCGAAGATGTCCAGGATCAGGGCGGTGCGGTCGATGACCTTGACCTTGACGACGTCCTCGAGGTGGATCAGCTGTCCCGGGCTCAGCTCACCGTCGCAGATGACGGTGTCCGCACCCGTGTGGAGCACGACGTCCCGCAGCTCCTCGGCCTTGCCGGAGCCGATGTAGGTGGCGGCGTCGGGCTTGTCGCGGCGCTGTACGACGCCGTCGAGCACGAGCGCACCCGCCGTCTCCGCGAGGGCGGCCAGCTCGGCCAGGGAGTTCTCCGCGTCCTGCACGGTGCCCGAGGTCCAGACGCCGACGAGGACGACCCGCTCCAGACGGAGCTGGCGGTACTCGACCTCGGTGACGTCCTCGAGCTCGGTGGACAGGCCCGCCACGCGGCGCAGGGCAGCGCGGTCGGAGCGGTCGAACTGCTCGCCGTCCCACTGCGAGTCGTTTCCGCGGTTCCAGGCGACGTCCTCTTCCATCAGGGCATCGGCCCGGAGGCCCTCGGGATAGGTCTGCGCGAGACGCTTGGTGTCCTGGGAGGGGGAAGAAGAGGAGGTCATTGGATCCTTACGTAGCTGGGAAGGGGTCGGCGCGGCCGTACGGGCCGCGACATCGTGTACAACGTGCGAACCACCGGGGAGATTCCCGGGGCCCGTACCGCGCCGTCCCGAAGATGGTCGCACGGCACGGGCCGTCTCGTCACCGGCTTATTCCCCGTGTGTGTTCCGGGACGCCTTGGCGGGCTGCTTCCCCGCGGCCTTCTCGACGGGGTTCTGCTTCCAGTCCGGGTGGCCGGGCATCGGCGGGGTCTTCGCGCCGTACAGCCAGGCCCGGAAGAAGCCGCCCAGGTCCCGGCCGGAGGTCTCGGAGGCGAGCCGGACGAAGTCGGCGGTCGTCGCCGTGCCGTCCTGGTTGCGGGCGACCCACGCGCGCTCGACGCGTTCGAAGGCGGGGCGGCCGATCTCCTGGCGCAGGGCGTAGAGCACGAGCGCGGCGCCGTCGTAGACGTTGGCGCGGAAGATCCCGGTCTTGCTGCCGTTCTTCGGCGGCTTGGGGGCGGCGGGCGGTCCGCCCGCCGTGCGCCAGCGGTCGGAGGCCCCGTAGGCGGCCTTCATACGGGCCGCCACGGTCTTGTCCGCGGTCTCCTCCGCGTACAGCGCCTCGTACCAGGTGGCGTGGCCCTCGTTGAGCCACAGGTCGGACCAGGTGGCCGGGCTGACGCTGTTGCCGAACCACGAGTGGGCCAGCTCGTGCACCATGATCGACTCGACGTACCACTTCGGGTAGGCCGGCTCGGTGAACAGCTCCCGCTCGAAGAGGGTGAGTGTCTGGGTCTCGAGTTCGAAGCCGGTGGTGGCGTCGGCCATGAGCAGGCCGTACGTCTCGAAGGGGTAGCGCCCGACCTTCTGCTCCATCCACGTGATCTGGCCGGGGGTCTTCTCCAGCCACGGTTCGAGCGCCGCGCGGTGCTCGCTCGGCACCACGTCCCGGACGGGCAGTCCGTGCGGCCCGGCGCGGTGCAGCACCGTGGAGCGGCCGATGGACACCTGGGCCAGTTCGGTGGCCATGGGGTGCGGGCTCCGGTAGGTCCAGGTGGTCGATCCGTCCGTGCGGTCCACGCGGGTCGGCAGGCCGTTCGCGACGGCCGTGAGCCCGTCGGGGGCGGTGATGTGGAAGGTGAACCGCGCCTTGTCGGAGGGATGGTCGTTGCAGGGGAACACCAGGTGGGCGACGTCCGCCTGGTTGGCCATGGCCAGGCCGTCGGCGGTGCGCACCCAGCCGCCCTGACGGTCCTCGGAATACACCGGGTCGCTGCTGTGCCGCACGGTGATCCGCGTCCAGTCTCCCTCGTCGAGCGCGTCCTCGGGCGTCACGACGAGGTCCTCGCCCGCGGTGGCGAAGCCGGCGGGGTCGCCGTCGACCTCGACCGAGTCGACCTTCCCGTGGGCGAAGTCGAGGTTGATCCGGTCCAGGTCGGCGGTCGTCCGGACCTCGATGGTGGTGACGGCCTTCAGCGGCTCGTTGTTGCTGCCGGAGTAGGTGAAGGAGAGGTCGTACGCCGCCACGTCGTACCCGGGGTTGCCCAGCTGCGGGAAGAGGCGGTCACCGACGCCCAGCGGGGTCGGCGGGGCGCTCGCGGCGACCAGGCAGACGGAGACGGCGGAGGCGAGCAGCGCCACGGCCCTGAGCCGGCGCCGGGCGCGTGCGCGGAGTCGCGGAGTCGGGGGGTGAGGGGTGTGCAGCATCCCCCACGGCTATCAGCGCGCGCGTGTCCGACGGCGACGGCGCGCGCCCGGGGCACCCGAACGGGTTCGGCGCGGCGCGCCGGATCAGACGGGCACGGTGCGCGCTGCCGGATCAGACGGGCACGGTACGCGCTGCCGGATCAGACGGGCACGGTACGCGCTGCCGGACCAGGCGGTGCGGTGCACCGTGCCGGACCAGGCGGTGCGACACGTCGTGCCGGACCGGACGCGTACGGCGCCGTGTGCCGGATCACGCGCCGGCCGGCTGCGGCTGGGCCCGGCTGACGTCGTAGACGCCGGCCACGTCGCGCATGGCGCGCATGAGGGCGGGCAGCCGGGCGGCGTCCGGGAGTACGACGGTGTAGCTGTGCCGGACCCGCTGGCGGTCCGGGGGTTCGACGGTGGCGGAGACGATTTCGGCGCCTTCGAGGGCCATGGCCTCGGTGAGGTCGGCCAGGAGGTGCGGGCGGCCGAACGATTCGGCGAGCAGGGTCACCCGGCATCCGGTGCTCTCCCCCCAGCGCACACCGACCTCCGCGCGCCCGGTGCCCTTCATGCGCGCCACCACCGCGCACTGGACGCGGTGCACGGTCACCACGCCTCCGCGCACGGCGAAACCGGTGATCTCGTCCGGCGGTACGGGGGTGCAGCAGCCGGCCAGCCGTACGGTCGCGCCCGGTGGGTCGACGAGGACGTCGGCGGCGGCGGGGCGGGCGGGTGCGGCGTCCGGGGCCGGTCGCGGCGCGTCCGGGTGGGCGTGGGGCTCGGGTGCGGCGGGTCCGCGGGGCGGCTCCTGCGCCTCGGGCGCCGCTTCCGGGTGGGCGGCGAGCCGGCGCTGGATGGCGATCCGCGCGGCCGGGGTGTGGGCGTGCTCCAGCCACTCCCTGGAGGGCTCGGAGGCGGGGTCCTGGCCCATCAGGAGCTGCACGGTGTCGCCGTCCCGCAGCACCGTGCTCATGGGCGCCAGCCGCCCGTTGACCCGGGCGCCGATGGTCGCGTGGGCGTCCTCGCCGTACTGGGCGTAGGCGGCGTCGACGCAGGTCGCGCCGTCGGGGAGGCCGAGGGTGCCGCCGTCGGGGCGGAAGACGGTGATCTCGCGGTCCTGGGCGAGGTCCTCGCGGAGGGTGGACCAGAACGTGTCGGGGTCGGGGGCGCCGCGCTGCCAGTCGAGCAGCCGGGAGAGCCAGCCGGGCCGGGTGGGGTCGGCGCGCTCGCCGTCGCCCGCGCTCTGCTCCTCCGCCGGAGGCGCGTACGGGTTGCCGAGCGCGACCACACCGGCCTCGGCGACCTTGTGCATCTGGTGGGTGCGGATGAGGACTTCGACGACCTGGCCGTCCTCCGCGCGGGCCACCGCCGTGTGCAGCGACTGGTAGAGGTTGAACTTGGGGACGGCGATGAAGTCCTTGAACTCCGAGACGACGGGCGTCATACAGGTGTGCAGCTCACCGAGGACGGCGTAGCAGTCGGCGTCCTCCTGGACGAGCACCAGGAGGCGGCCGAAGTCCGCGCCGCGGAGCGTGCCGCGCTTGCGGGAGACACGGTGTACCGAGACGAAGTGGCGCGGGCGGATGAGGACTTCGGCCTGGATGTCGGCCTCGCGCAGCACGCCCCGCACCTCGTCGGCGACCGCGGCGAGCGGGTCGTCCGCGCGGGCGGCGTTCTCCTGGACCAGCTCCCGCGTGTGCGCGTACTCCTCGGGGTGCATGACCGCGAAGACGAGGTCCTCCAGCTCGGACTTGAGCGCCTGCACGCCGAGCCGTTCGGCGAGCGGGATGAGGACGTCGCGGGTGACCTTGGCGATGCGTTCCTGCTTCTCGCGGCGCATGACACCGAGGGTGCGCATGTTGTGCAGCCGGTCGGCGAGTTTGATCGACATCACGCGGACGTCGTTGCCGGTGGCGAGGAGCATCTTGCGGAAGGTCTCGGGCTCGGCGGCGGCGCCGTAGTCGACCTTCTCCAGCTTGGTGACGCCGTCCACGAGGTAGCGGACCTCGGCGCCGAACTGCTCGCCGACCTGATCGAGCGTCACCTCGGTGTCCTCGACGGTGTCGTGGAGGAGCGAGGCGGTCAGGGTGGTGGTCTCCGCGCCCAGTTCGGCGAGGATCAGGGTGACGGCGAGCGGGTGGGTGATGTACGGCTCGCCGCTCTTGCGCATCTGCCCGCGGTGCGAGGACTCGGCCAGGACGTAGGCGCGGCGCAGCGGGTCGAGGTCGGCGTCGGGGTGGTGGGCGCGGTGGGCCTCGACGACGTGGCCGATGGCGTCGGGCAGGCCACGGCTGCGGGTGGCGGAGCCGAGCAGGGCGGCCCGGCCGAGGCGGCGCAGGTCGATCCGGGGGCGGGCCTTCCTGCGGGGCGCCGGCGTGACGGCACCGGTGGCCGCGGGCGGCACGGGTCCCGGGCTCGCTGGATTCACGGCCTCCGCATTCATGGGCACCTCCGGCTGCGCGGACCGGCGGACGGGGAATCCCAGGGCGGACACGGCTCAGGGGATGCTGTCGGTCCCCCGTCCGGGCCGGTGCTTGATGCTATCGAGCCCATCACGTGCGGCCGACCGCCTCTCGCCGAGCGTGAAACGGATCACCCATTCGAGCGATGGTCCGAGGGTTTACGTTTTCGCACTGAGTGTCATGGACCGAGCTGTGGTTCACCGCGGTCCGGGTGACCGGGTCGTGGTTCAGGCGAGTACCCCTTCCAGCCAGGCGGAGTCGAACTCGCCCTCCGCGACGATCACGGCCGGCCCCGTCATCTCGATCTCGCCGTCCGGGCGCTCGGTGATCACCAGGGTGCCGCCGGGCACGTCGACGGTGTAGGTGGCCGGGGTCCCGGTGGCCGCGGGGTCGAGGCCGTCCCGGCGGGCGGTGGCGACGGCGACGGCGCACGCGCCCGTACCGCAGGAGCGGGTCTCGCCGGAGCCGCGCTCGTGCACGCGCATCGCGACGTGGCGGGGGCCCCGGTCGACCACGAACTCGACGTTGACCCCGTCCGGATAGGCGCCGGCGGGCGCGTGCGAGGGCGGGGCGTACAGGTCGCCCGCGTGGTCGAGGTCGGCGACGAAGGCGACCGCGTGCGGGTTGCCCATGTTCACGTTCCGCGCGGGCCACTCGCGCTCGCCCACGCTCACCTCGACGTCGCCCGCGGGCAGCAGCGCCCGGCCCATGCCGACGGTGACGTCGCCGTTCTTGGCGATGTGCACGGTCTTCACGCCCCCGCGCGTGGCGACGGCGAGGTCTCCCTCGGTGACGTGCCCGGCGTGCTGGAGGTAGCGCGCGAAGACCCGCACGCCGTTGCCGCACATCTCCGCGACCGAGCCGTCGCCGTTGCGGTAGTCCATGAACCACTCCGCCTCGGCGGCCATGCCCCGGGCCTCGGGGTGCGCCGCGGACCGCACCACGTGCAGCAGGCCGTCCCCGCCGAGGCCCGCTCGGCGGTCGCACAGGGCGGCGACGGCGGCGGGGGGCAGGTCGAGGGCGTTCTCCGGGTCGGGAACGATCACGAAGTCGTTCTCGGTGCCGTGACCCTTGAGGAAAGCGATCCGCGTGCTCATTCCTCGATCGTACGGGGTGGGTGCACCACGGCGACGAGGGGCGGAGCCGGGCCCGGGGGCGGGAGGGCCCCGTCAGCCCCGAAGGCGGGCGACCCGCCACACGGCCAGGACGACGACCGCGGCGACGGCCAGGGCGTACACGAGGATCGTCCGCCAGTCGGCTCGGCGCCCCGAGCCGCGCTGGGGCAGGCCCGGCCAGGTGTAGCCGACCCGGCGGGCGGCCATCATGCCCCAGCCGGCCGCGCAGGAGCAGATCAGCAGTCCCAGCATCGCGATCACGGCGCCGCTGTCGCCGAAGTCGAAGGCGAGCGGGAAGGCGAACATCAGGGAGCCGAGCGCGGCCAGGCACACGATGGGCGCGAGCTGCCAGATCCGCAGCCGGCGCTGGGGCCGCAACTCGACCTCGACCTCGGCCCCGTACATCTCGGCGGGCGCGGGGCCGTCGGAGACGCCGTCCGGCGTCTCGTCGGGACCGTCGGGGCTCAGGGCGCCGCCGTCCGGCTCAGGTCCGCCGTGGTCGGCGGTGCCGTGTTCGGTGCTCGGTGCGGTGTCGCGAGGGCCGGCCTCCATCGCCACGCGCCCTCCCAACTAGGACTCACTCGGTCGATCGAAGCTCGATGATGGCACGCCACCGAAGGCCCGGATGACGGCCGGGGCGTCCCGATGCCATCACGTGATCAGGCTGTAACCGGTCGTTCGACCAACGACAGGGCGAGTCGCGGAAGTTCCGTGCGATCCGCCACACCCCCACTCAACCAGTGCACCCGCGGGTCGCGCCTGAACCACGAATCCTGACGGCGCGCGAAGCGCTTGGTGGCACGGACGGTCTCGGCACGTGCCTCGTCGAGCGTGCACTCGCCGGCGAGCGCCGCGAGGACCTGCTGGTAGCCGAGCGCGCGGGACGCCGTACGCCCCTCACGCAACCCCTGCGCCTCCAGTGCGCGCACCTCGTCGACCAGACCGGCCTCCCACATCCGGTCGACGCGCAGGGCGATGCGCTCGTGCAGCTCGGGGCGGGCCACGTCGACGCCGATCTGCACGGTGTCGTAGACGGAGTCGTGACCGGGGAGGTTGGCGGTGAAGGGCCGGCCGGTGATCTCGATCACCTCGAGGGCGCGCACGATGCGACGCCCGTTGCTGGGCAGGATGGCCCGCGCCGCCTCCGGGTCGGCGACGGCCAGCCGGGCGTGCAGCGCACCCGGGCCGCGCAGTTCGAGCTCCTCCTCGAGGCGGGCCCTGATCCCGGGGTCGGTACCGGGGAACTCCAGGTTGTCGACGGCCCCGCGGACGTAGAGACCGGAACCGCCGACGAGGATCGGCCAGCGTCCTTCGGCGAGCAGCGCGTCGATCCGCTCGCGCGCGAGGCGCTGGTACTCGGCGACGGACGCCGTGACCGTCACGTCCCAGATGTCCAGCAGGTGGTGCGGGACGCCACCGCGTTCCTCGGGCGTCAGTTTGGCGGTGCCGATGTCCATCCCTCGGTAGAGCTGCATGGAGTCGGCGTTGACGACCTCGCCGCCGAGCCGCTGGGCCAGGAAGACGCCCAGATCGGACTTTCCGGCCGCGGTGGGTCCGACTACGGCGATGACGCGGGGGGCGGGGGGTGCGCTGCTCACCGCACCAGTCTCGCAAACCTCTCACCTCGCCCTCGAACGAGTTACGTGACGGTCCGCGTCCGGGGTCGTTGCCCGTTGCGAGGTTCCCGCTCCCCGGGGAACCGGGTCATGGCCCCGGTCACGCAAACGGACGCACCGGATGCCGCGGGATTTCGCCCGCACGAGTAACGTATGGAGTTGATATGGGCGTTTTTACACGGCTTTTTCGGAGGTCGAAGAAGTCCGAGGCGGCGTCGGGCGCGGAGACGCGGACCGACGTCCCGGACACCGGGAGCGCGGCGGAGGCGAAGGCGGCGGAGGCCGCCGGGGCGGCCGAGCCCGCCGACGCCGGTCCGCGGAACACGGCGGAGGCCGGCGAGGCCGACGGGACCTCCGCCGAGGCCGGCGACCCGGAGAGCGTCGGCATCCCCAAGCAGCAGTCCGCAGGGGAGGCCGTCGACAACGAGGCCGACAAGGGCGCCCGCACCTGACTGCCCCGTGAGGGAAGGCGAACCATGGGTCTCCTGGACAACTTGAAGGCCAGACTGGAACCGGCGAAGGGCAAGGTCTCCGACCTCGCGCAGCAGCACGGCGACAAGATCGATCGCGGTCTCGACAAGATGGCGCGGACCGTCGACGAGAGGACCAAGGGCAAGTACAGCGACCGGATCCAGACCGGCACGGGCAAGGCCAAGGGCGCCATGGACCGCCTCGCCCACAAGGACGACGGGGGCGGGGAAGAAGGCGGCGCCGCACCCGGCGGCACGCCCGGCGGCCCCCCTCCGGCCGGGCCGCCACCGGCTTCCTGAACCGATCCGCCGCCGGACGGTCACGGAGCCCGGCCCCGGGCGGGCTCCGGGCCGTCCGCGGGCGCGTCGACGACTACGACACGGTGGCCGCGCGGTCGCTGCGACCGGGCGGCACCTCGCCGCTGCGTCCGTGCACTACGACCAGGTCGCCACGATGTACCCGACCCCGTAGGGCGCGTCCTCGTACAGCAGCGCCCCGCCCAGGCCCGAGTCCCCGGCGGCACCCGCGAGGACCTGCCAGGGTGCCCGGCCCGACGCCTTGAGCTCGCGGGCCAGACCGGGGTCCAGGGCGGCGAGTGCGGCCGGGTCCGCCGTCTCCAGGGCGCGGCCCACCTCCGCGTCGAAGGGCGCCGCCCGCTCGTCGAGATAGCCGGGCGCCTTCAGGGTGCGGCACGCGCTGGCGTCGCCGAGCACCAGCAGCGCCGTCCGGCCGGCCCGCGCGGCGACGTCCCGGCCGACGGCGGCACAGCGCTCGGCGGACAGTTCTTCCCCCACCCCGATGACGTCGACGGGGACGTCGGTCCACCCGGTCCGCGCGAGGAGCCAGGCGCCGACGGCGAGGCCGTGGGGCAGCTCGGCCCCGTCGGCACCGCCGCTGTCGGCGCCGAGGTACACCTCCACGTCCACGCCGAAGCCGCGGAAGGAGCCCCGCGCACCGCGCGGATAGACCTCGGGCCCGGCGGAGTCCGCGGGTCCGACCACCACGAGCCGGTCGGGCCGGGAGGCGGCGAGCACACCCAGCGCGTCCGTGCACGCGGCGCGTGCGGCGTCCAGCTCGGGTGCGGCACCCGCGGCGACCTCCGGCACGAGGAGCGGCGGGCAGGGGCAGACGGCGGCGGCGACAAGCATGATCGGCAGCGTATCCCCGTGTCGCCGCCTCCCGGCGGTACCCCCGCGGTCAGTCGCAGCCGCAGCCGCTCGCCACGGCCGGCTGGGGCTCGGGAACGCCGATCTTCGGCAGTCCCAGCAGCACGCCCGCGGGCTTGGCCTGCTCGGCGGTGTTGCGCTTCTCCCAGGCGTCGCCCGCGCGCGTGCGGCGCACGTCGAGCACGGCGCCCTCGGCGAGGAGGTGGTGCGGGGCGGCGTAGGTGATCTCCACGGTCACCACGTCGCCGGGGCGGACCTCCTGGTCGGGCTTGGTGAAGTGCACCAGGCGGTTGTCGGGGGCGCGGCCGGAGAGACGGTGGGTGGCGCCGTCCTTGCGGCCCTCGCCCTCGGCGACCATCAGCTCCAGGGTGCGGCCGACCTGCTTCTTGTTCTCGTCCCAGGAGATCTCCTCCTGGAGGGCGACGAGGCGCTCGTAGCGCTCCTGGACGACCGCCTTGGGGATCTGGTTCTCCATCTCGGCGGCGGGGGTGCCGGGGCGCTTGGAGTACTGGAAGGTGAAGGCCTGGGCGAAGCGGGCCTCCCGCACCACGTGCAGCGTCTGCTCGAAGTCCTCCTCGGTCTCGCCGGGGAAGCCCACGATGATGTCGGTGGTGATCGCCGCGTGCGGGATGGCGGCGCGGACCTTCTCGATGATCCCCAGGTAGCGCTCCTGGCGGTAGGAGCGGCGCATCGCCTTGAGGACCGGGTCGGAGCCGGACTGGAGCGGCATGTGCAGCTGCGGCATCGCGTTCGGCGTCTCGGCCATGGCGGCGATGACGTCGTCGGTGAAGTCGCGGGGGTGCGGGGAGGTGAAGCGGACGCGCTCCAGGCCGTCGATGTTCCCGCAGGCGCGCAGCAGTTTGCTGAACGCCTCGCGGTCGCCGATGTCGGAGCCGTAGGCGTTGACGTTCTGCCCGAGGAGGGTGATCTCGCTGACGCCCTCGGCGACCAGGGCCTCGACCTCGGCGAGGATGTCGCCGGGGCGGCGGTCCTTCTCCTTGCCGCGCAGCGCGGGGACGATGCAGAAGGTGCAGGTGTTGTTGCAGCCGACGGAGATCGAGACCCAGGCCGCGTACGCGCTCTCGCGCCGGGTGGGCAGCGTGGACGGGAACGCCTCCAGGGACTCGGCGATCTCGACCTGCGCCTCCTCCTGCACGCGGGCGCGCTCGAGCAGCACCGGGAGCTTGCCGATGTTGTGGGTGCCGAAGACGACGTCCACCCAGGGGGCCCGCTTCACGATGGTGTCGCGGTCCTTCTGTGCCAGGCAGCCTCCGACGGCGATCTGCATGCCGGGGCGGCTCGCCTTCTTCGGGGCGAGGTGGCCGAGGTTGCCGTACAGCTTGTTGTCGGCGTTCTCCCGTACGGCGCAGGTGTTGAAGACTACGACGTCGGCGTCGCCGTCGGCGCCCTCGGGGGCGCGGACGTAACCCGCGTCCTCCAGCAGACCGGACAATCGCTCGGAGTCGTGGACGTTCATCTGGCACCCGTAGGTGCGTACTTCGTAGGTGCGCGTGCCGCCCGCTGACTGGCTCCGGTCGATGCTGCTCATGGCACTAAGGGTAGGCGGTCACGATCGGGGCGAACGCCCGCAGGCATCTTGACAGTACACCGCCAATCTCGGTGTGATGCATGGGAGCGCTCCCATGCACTGTGCATGCCCCGTACCGGCCCCATGCATGTGCTGACACATCCCTTCTCCCGCACTGGAGGCACCCTGTGCGCACCCGAGTCCTTCGATTACTGCGCCGGCCCTGGACCGCGGCCGTGGCCGCCGTGGCGCTGGTGGTGTCGGTCCTGGTGGCGATGCCGGCGAGCGGTGCGGCGGCGGCCGCCTGCCGGGTCGACTACGGCGTCGACGCGTGGGCGGGCGGCTACACGGCCCGGGTGAGGATCACCAACCTCGGTCCCGCGGTGAGCGACTGGTGCCTGACCTGGACCTACACCGGCGATCAGCAGGTGACGTCGGCGTGGAACGCGACCGTCACCCAGACCGGCGCGTCCGTGGTCGCCGTCGACGCCGGCTGGAACGGCGCCGTGTCCACGGGCGGCACCGCCGAGTTCGGACTGCAGGGGACCTGGCGGTCCGCCGACCCCGCACCGGACGACTTCGCGCTCAACGGCACCTCCTGCGGCGACGGCGGCACACCGACCGCCACTCCGACGACGTCCCCCACCGCACCTCCGACCACACCGCCGACCACGCCTCCCCCGACGGCCGCGGAGTGCGGTGACGCGGTGATCTGCTCGGGCTTCGAGGACCAGGCCGGCCCCGAGCCCTCCGGCGACTGGCGGTTCACCGCGCCCGACTGCCAGGGCACGGGCACGGCCGCCGTGGACTCGGCGGTGTCGCACGCGGGCGGCAGGTCGCTCCGGGTGGACGGCCGGGCCGGGTACTGCAACCACGCATTCGTCGCCCACAGCGCGGACCTGTCGTCGGTCGGCCCGGTGATGTACGTGCGCATGTGGGTCCGGCACACCACCGCGCTGCCGACCTCGCACGTCACCTTCGTGTCGATGCCGGACTCGGCGCAGGGGGGCCGGGCGCTGCGCGTGGGCGGCCAGAACGGCGCGCTGCAGTGGAACCGGGAGAGCGACGACGCCACCCTGCCCGCGCAGAGCCCGGCCGGGGTGGCGCTGAGCAGGCCGCTGCCGACGGACGGCTGGCAGTGCCTGCGGTTCGCGATCGACACCTCGGCCGCCGGCCTCGACACCTGGCTCGGCGACGAGCAGGTTCCGGGCCTGCACGCCGACGGGGTGCCGACGCAGGACGTCGACCAGCAGTGGCTCACCCGCGGCACCGCGCCCAGGCCGACCGCCCTGCGGCTGGGCTGGGAGAGCTACGCGACGGGCGACGACACCGTGTGGTTCGACGACGTGGCCGTGGGCTCCGCACCGATCGGCTGCTGACCGGCGGTGCGGGCGCGACCGTGCGGGCGCCGGGGTGTGGGCCCCGGTTCGGGCTCAGGGCTCGATGAGGCCCGCGCGGATCGCGTAGCGGGTGAGTTCCAGGCGGTCGCGCACGCCCAGTTTCTGCAGGAGGTTCGCGCGGTGGCGTTCGACGGTCTTGGCGCTGATGAAGAGCAGCTCGCCGATCTCCTTGGAGGTGTGGCCCTCGGCGACCAGTTTGAGGATCTCCTCCTCGCGCTCGGTGATGGGCCGCTCGGGCAGGCCGCCACCGCCCTGTACGCGGTCCAGGTAGGAGCGCACGAGGGCCCGCTCGGCGCCGGGGTAGATGAACGGCTCGTCGCGCACGGCGGCCCGGCACGCCTCGACCAGGTCGCGGTCGGCGACGGACTTGAGGACGTACCCGCAGGCGCCCGCTTTGAGGGCCTCGAAGAAGTACTGCTCGTTGTCGTACATGGTCAGGATGAGGATGCGCAGCTCGGGCAGGCGCCGGGAGAGTTCGCGGGCCGCCTGGAGGCCGGTCATGCGGGGCATGGCGACGTCCAGGACGGCCAGGTCGATCTCGGTGGCCCGCGCGGCCGCGACCGCTTCGGCACCGTCACCGGCCTCGGCGACCACCGTCAGATCGGGTTCGCCGTCCAGGATGAGGCGGACTCCGCGGCGTACGAGGGTGTGGTCGTCGGCGAGCAGGACGCGGATCGGGGGCCGTGCGGACATCAGGGGCTGTCTCCGGTTCGGTCTGCACAACGGTCCCCCGGCGGCGCGGGGACGCGCAGGCGTACGTCGGTGCCCCCTCCGGGGGCGGGTTCGAAGTGGATCTCGGCTCCTATCAGCAGGGCCCGCTCCCGCATCCCGCGGATACCGGCGCCCTCGGCGGCCGTGCCGAGACCGGTGCCGTCGTCCCGGACGAGCAGTTCGACCCCGGCGTCGCCGGGCAGCGGGTGCAGCGTGAGCGCCGCGCGGGCGGCGTCGGCGTGGCGGGCGGTGTTGGTCAGTCCCTCCTGGGCGACCCGGTAGAGCACGAGCTCGGCCTCCGGGGCGAGCGGGGGGAGGTCGCCGGGGATGTGGTGCTGGACGGTCAGTCCGTGGTGCGTGAACTCGGCGGCGAGCGAGCGCAGGGCGCTGGCCAGGCCGAGTTCCTCCAGGACGCCCGGACGCAGCCGGCGGGCGATGCGGCGGATCTCGTCGAGCCCGGCCCGGGTGGCCTCCTGCGCCAGGGTCACCTCGTCGCGCAGTTCCCCGGGGACCCGGTCCGCGACGCGCTTGAGCTGGAGGAGAACGGCGGTCAGGGTCTGGCCCACCTCGTCGTGGAGTTCGCGGGCGATGCGGTGACGTTCGCGTTCCTGGGCCTGCAGGGCCCGGCCGGCCCCGGCGGCGCGTTCGGCCTGGAGCCGGTCCAGCATCGTGTTGTAGGTCGCGATGAGCTGCGCCGCCTCGGCCGGTCCGGAGACCTCGGGACGGGTCCCGGGCACCAGCAGGTCGGCGGTGGACATGGCCCGGCCCAGCCGGTGCAGCGGGGTGAGCCCGATGCGCAGGACGACCGCGTTGCCGGCCAGCAGGGCCGCGAGGCCGGCCAGCAGGACGAGGGCCTCCCCGGCCAGCACGGGCGTCGACACGGTGACCGGTCCCAGCAGCAGTGCGGTGGCGACGACCAGGCCGGCGGCGTTGAGCGAGAAGATCCGCCAGAACAGCGACACGTTCCTCTTCCCGCTCCTCCCGGCCTTCTCGCACGACACCCCCGCGGCCAGCTTCGCCGACCGCGACCGGCTGCGTATATCCGTCACGACACCCATATCGCCACCGTACGTGCGGATGGCAGCATGGCGAGGTCGCGGGCACGGCACCCACGTGCGGAAAGCGCAGCCGGAGACGCGGCAGGCAACGCAGGACGAGTGAGGGGAAAGCACGTGTCAGCTCCACGCCTGAGGGCGACGCCGCTCCCGGGTATCGGGGTCCAGTACGACCTGGTGACCCGCGAGCACCGCCACCTGTCGGTGGTGGCCCACCGCGACGGCGCCCGCACGGTGAACGTGTACCGGTCCGACGACCCCGATTCCTGTGCCCACTCGCTGCGGCTGACGGGGCCCGAGGCGGGCGCGCTGATCGACGCGCTGAAGCCCTCCCACCACAGCGCGAGCCTGCTCTACACCACCGATCTGGGGCTGGTCGCCGAGCGGATCGAGGTGGCGGCCACCTCCCGGTGGAACGGACGGCTGCTGGGCGACACCCGGCTGCGGACCGACACGGGAGCCTCGATCGTGGCGGTGCTGCGGCGGGCCGAGGCGATTCCCTCGCCGGCGCCGGACTTCCGGCTCGTGGGTGGTGACACCTTGATCGTCATCGGCACCCGTGAGGGCGTCGACGCCGCCGCGGCGATACTCGGGCAGGAGTGAGCGCGTGCACTCCGCGGTACTCCTGATCGAGTTCGGTTCCATCATCCTGGGGCTCGGGCTGCTCGGCCGGTTCGCCGGCCGTTACCGGCTGTCGCCCATCCCGCTGTACCTGCTGGCCGGTCTCGCCTTCGGCGAGGGCGGCCTGCTGCCGCTCGGCGCGAGCGAGGAGTTCGTCGCGACCGGCGCCGAGATCGGTGTCATCCTCCTGCTGCTGATGCTGGGTCTGGAGTACACGGCCAGCGACCTGGTCACCAACCTCAAGTCCCACTATCCGGCCGGTCTCGTCGACTGCGCGCTCAACGCCGTACCGGGCGCGGTGGCCGCGCTGCTGATGGGCTGGGGCCCGGTGGCCGCCGTCGTCCTGGCCGGCGTGACGTGGATCTCGTCGTCCGGTGTGATCGCGAAGGTCCTCGGCGACCTGGGCCGGGTCGGCAACCGCGAGACGCCGGTGATCCTGAGCGTGCTGGTCCTGGAGGACCTGGCGATGGCGGTGTACCTGCCGATCGTCACGGCCCTGGTCGCCGGCGCCGGTCTGATGACCGGGAGCATCACGCTGGCGGTCGCGCTGGCCGCGGCGGGCCTGGTGCTCTTCGTGGCCGTGCGCTACGGGCGGCTCATCTCCCGCTTCGTCTCCAGCGACGACCCGGAGAAGCTGCTCCTCGTGGTGCTGGGTCTGACGATCCTCGTCGCCGGTGTCGCGCAGCAGCTCCAGGTGTCGGCCGCGGTGGGCGCCTTCCTGGTGGGCATCGCGCTGTCCGGGGAGGTCGCGGAGGGCGCGCACACGCTGCTGAGCCCGCTGCGGGACCTGTTCGCGGCCGTCTTCTTCGTCTTCTTCGGGCTGCACACCGACCCGGCCAGCATTCCGCCGGTCCTGCTGCCCGCGCTGGCGCTGGCGCTGCTGACCGCCGTGACGAAGATCGCCACGGGGTACTGGGCGGCGCGGCGCGCCGGGATCTCCGTCAAGGGCCGATGGCGGGCGGGCGGTGCGCTGGTGGCGCGCGGTGAGTTCTCCATCGTGATCGCGGGTCTCGCGGTCTCCGCCGGCATCGAACCGTCCCTGGGCCCGCTGGCCACGGCGTACGTCCTCATCCTGGTCGTCCTCGGCCCCCTCACCGCGCGCTTCACCGAGCCGCTGGCGATGCGCCTCTTCCCGCGCCGCGACAACCCGGACCGCCCGAGCGGCCTCGCGGAGGGGACGCCCCGGGCCGCGGCGACGGAGGAAGCCTCGGTGGGCGACTGACCGGCACCGGGCTCGTCCCCCCGGCACGACTGCGGCACCCGGGTGCCGCAGTCGTAGCACGCCGGGTCAGGATGCCGGAGCCGTCGTACGCCGGGTCAGGCGCCGGCCGGTTCCGGGGCGTCCGGCGTCCGCGGTGTCCAGCCCTGCCGGCGCAGCACGCCGGAGACGTCCGGTATCTCGTAGTGGTCGCCCTTGAGGACCTTGCCGTCGGCCCGGCGGCTGACGCGGCCGTCGGGCCCCAGCTTGGTCATGTTGGAGCGGTGGACCTCCGCGATCACCGCGTCCAGGTCGATGCCGTGCACGAGGGCGGTGCCGTAGGCCACGTAGACCACGTCGGCCAGTTCGTGCGCGAGCCGGTCGAGCGGGCCCCGCACCGACACCTCGGCGACCTCGGCCGCCTCCTCGGCGAGCAGCTCGCCCCTGTGCGCGGCCAGGGCGGGCGGGACCTCGGTCGGAGTGCTGCGGGCATCCAGCCCGAAGGCGAGGTGGAAGGCACGGACCAGGTCCGCGGGCGACGTCCTGCCCTGGTCGGGCGACGTCCTGCCCTGGTCGGGCGGGGTGCGGCCCTCGGCGGACGGCGGGCCGCTCTCGGCGGGCGGGGTGCTGCTCATGCCGACGACTGTAGCGACCGCCACTGACAGTGGGCCCTGGTCAGTGCGGGTGCGGGCTGGCAGGATCGCCCCCATGTCCACGCTGCTCTCCCGTATCGGCAGGCGCCGGGCCGTCCAGGGCACGGTCGCCGGTGCCGTCGTGCTCGGGCTGCTGCTGTGGTGGCTGCTGCCGCTGGGCGAGAAGCCGCCGAGCGGGACGATCACGTTCAGCACCGGAACCCGCGCGGGCGTCTACCAGAAGTACGGCGAGCTGCTGCGCACCGAGCTGCGCAAGGACATGCCTGGCCTGGACGTGCGGCTGATGACCAGCGCGGGCTCGCAGGAGAACGTCGAGCGGGTGGCGTCCGGGGAGGCCGACTTCACGATCGCCGCGGCCGACGCGGTCGAGACGTACAAGCTGGCCGGCAGCCCGGGCGCCGAAGGGCTGCGCGGGGTCACCCGGCTCTACGACGACTACGTGCAGCTCGTCGTGCCGAGCGACTCGGACATCCAGTCGGTGCGGGACCTGCGTGGCAAGCGGGTGGCCATAGGGCTGCCCAACTCGGGGGTACGGCTGATCGCCACCCGGCTGCTGAAGGCGGTGGGCATCGACCCGGAGACGGACATCACGCCCCGGGCGGACGGGATCGACACCGGCCCCGGACGGCTGGGCGACGAGCTGGACGCGTTCTTCTGGTCCGGCGGGGTGCCGACGGACGGCCTCAAGGAGATCGCGGAGAGCTCCGCCTTCCGGTTCGTGCCGATCGGCGACGACCTGGTGACCAAGCTGCACCGGTCGGGCGGCGCGACCCGCTACTACCGCACCACCAACATGCCGGAGTCGGCCTACCCCACGGTCCAGAACGGCGCCGTGGTGCCGACGATGGCGGTGTCCAACCTGCTGGTGACCCGCGCGGACGTCGATCCGCGGCTCACCGAGTGGCTGACCCGGACCGTGCTCGACAGCCGCGACGGCATCGGTGCGCACGTGCACTCCGCGCAGCTGGTGGACCTGCGCACCGCGATCTACACCGACCCGCTCGAACTGCACGAGGGCGCCCGGCGCTACTACCGGTCGGTCAAGCCGTAGACCCGCTCGGGCTCCTTGGGCACCGTGCCGGTCCTGGGCACCGTGACCGTGACCCGAAGTCCGTGCGGCTCGTGGTGGCCGAAGGAGATCGAGCCGTCGCCCGCCGCGAGCAGCGCCCGGCAGATGGACAGGCCGAGGCCGGAGCCGTTGATGTTCTGGTGCCGGCCGCTGCGCCAGAAACGGTCGCCCACGCGCGTGAGCTCCTCGTCGGTGAGTCCGGGACCGTTGTCGGTGACGACGACGGTGGCGGCGTCCCCGGTGGAGGCGACCTCGACCCGGACGCTCTCGCCGTGCGGCGTGAACTTCACCGCGTTGTCGATGACCGCGTCCAGGGCGCTCGACAGGGCCACCGGGTCGGCCCAGCCCGTGGTCGGCGGGCAGTCGCCGACCAGCCGTACGCCCTTGACGTCGGCCGTCGGTGACCAGGCGGCCACCCGCTCGGCGGCCAGCGCACCGACGTCGGTGACCTTCAGATCGGCCTGGCTGTGCTCGGCCAGCGCCAGGTCGAGCAGGTCGTCCAGGACCCGGGCCAGGCGTTTGCCCTCGGTCTGGACGGAGGCGATCTCCTCGTTGCCCTCGGGCAGTTCGAGGGCGAGCAGCTCGATGCGCAGCAGGAGGGCGGCGAGCGGGTTGCGCAGCTGGTGGGAGGCGTCGGCGACGAAGGCCCGCTGCTGCTCCAGAACGTCCTCCACGTGGTCGGCCATCTCGTTGAACGACCGGGCCAGGCGTCTCAGCTCCGGCGGCCCCCCGGAAGGCGCGACCCGGGACTTCAGCCTCCCGGTGGCGATGTCGTGGGTGGTGGCGTCGAGTACCCGTACCGGCCTGAGCACCCAGCCGGTCAGCCGCAGCGCCGCACCGACGGCGAGCAGCATCGCGGCGACCTCCCCGGCGCCGATGACGAGCCAGCCGCGCAGGGTGCTCGAACGCATCGAGTCGGTCGGCGACTCGGTGACGACGACCGCGACCACGTCGCCGTCCCGGATGACCGGCGAGGCCACCACGAGCGTGCCGTCCTGCCAGGGCCACACCTGCGCGGGGTCGTGGCTGCGGCGGCTGAGCAGCGCCTCGTCGAAGGAGTCGCGGACCTCGCCGGCCTGGGGCAGGAACCACGTCGTGGGCGCGTTGGCCATCGGGATGTGGTTGCGGTAGAAGACGCCCGCCTTGATGCCGTAGACCTCGTAGTAGCTGGTCAGCTCGGTCTGCAGGGTCTCCAGGCGCTCGTCCGTGTCCGTCCGGCGTGAGCCGCCCGAGCCGTCCTCCGTGACGAACTGGGCGAGCGAGGCGAAGCGTGCCGTGTCGTCGATGCGGTCGATGACGACCTTCTGCTGCTCCGCGCGGGCGACGCTGACGCCGAGCGGCACCCCGAGCGCGAGCAGGACGGCCGCCATCAGGACGATGAGCAGCGGGAGCAGTCGGGTGCTCACGCGGGCCCGCTAGGCGGTGGGGGCGACGAGGCGGTAGCCGACGCCGCGGACGGTCTCGATCAGCGCGGGCATGTGCAGCTTGGAGCGCAGGGACGCGACGTGCACCTCCAGGGTGCGCCCGGTCCCCTCCCAGCTGGTGCGCCACACCTCGCTGATGATCTGCTCGCGGCGGAAGACCACCCCGGGGCGCTGGGCGAGCAGGGCGAGCAGATCGAACTCCTTGCGGGTGAGTTGGACAACCGAACCGTCCACGCTCACCTGGCGTGTCGGCAGCTCGATGCGCACCGCGCCGAGGCGGACCACGGTCTCGGTGCTGCCGGTGGCGTCCTCGTGGGCGGTGCGCCGGCTGACGGCGTGGATGCGGGCGAGCAGTTCCCCCGTGTCGTACGGCTTGACCACGTAGTCGTCGGCGCCGAGGTTGAGGCCGTGGATGCGGGAGCGCACGTCGGCCCGCGCGGTGACCATGATGACCGGGGTGCTGGTGCGCTTGCGGATCTTTCCGCAGACCTCGTAGCCGTCCTGGTCGGGCAGGCCCAGGTCGAGCAGGACGACGCCGAAGCCGTCGACCTCGGGGACGAGCGCCTGGAGCGCCTCCTCGCCGCTGCGCGCGTGGGTGACGTCGAAACCGTGCCGTGCCAGGATCGCGGACAGGGCGGCGGCCACGTGGTTGTCGTCCTCGACGAGCAGCAGTCTCATCCGGGCTCCCTTCGGTTCATCGGCCGTACGCTCGGGGCGGGTAGAAATCGGGACGGGCTCATGGACGGGCACGCGCGCGTGCGTCCTGTGCAGTGACGCCGATGGAGGGCGACGGCGTCAAGAGGCTTCCGGTTGCGGCCGCTCGAAGTTATCCGGCCGATATGCGCCCAGCTCACAAGTGCTACGACTCGTGTCCGATTGCTATCGGATCGTGATGCTCAGATCTCGCTCAGATGTAGAGACGCGACGTGTCCCGGGTCACTACTGTCCTGCGAAACCCAGGAGGACGGAGCCCGAGAGCGATGACCGAAGTATCGGTGGCCAAGGAAGACAAGGCTGCGACCGGCGAACTGGTCGTCCTGAAGAGTGTCAACAAGCACTTCGGCGCGTTGCACGTGCTCCAGGACATTGACCTGACGATTCAGCGCGGCGAGGTCGTCGTGGTCATCGGACCCTCCGGGTCCGGCAAGTCCACCCTGTGCCGCACCATCAACCGGCTGGAGACCGTCGACGACGGTTCGATCACGATCGACGGCAAGCCGCTGCCCGCCGAGGGCAAGGAGCTGGCCAGGCTGCGGGCCGACGTCGGCATGGTCTTCCAGTCGTTCAACCTCTTCGCGCACAAGACGGTGCTCGAGAACGTGACCCTGGGCCAGGTCAAGGTCCGCAAGGTCGACGCCAAGAAGGCCGAGGAGAAGGCCCGCGCCCTGCTCGACCGGGTCGGCGTGGGCGCGCAGGCGGACAAGTACCCCGCGCAGCTGTCCGGCGGCCAGCAGCAGCGTGTCGCCATCGCGCGTGCGCTGGCCATGGACCCGAAGGTCATGCTCTTCGACGAGCCGACGTCGGCCCTCGACCCGGAGATGATCAACGAGGTCCTCGAGGTCATGAAGCAGCTCGCCGAGGACGGGATGACCATGATCGTGGTCACGCACGAGATGGGCTTCGCCCGCTCGGCCGCCAACCGCGTGGTGTTCATGGCGGACGGCCGCATCGTCGAAGAGGCCACGCCGGACCAGTTCTTCAGCAATCCGCGCAGCGACCGTGCCAAGGACTTCCTGTCGAAGATCCTGCACCACTGAGATTTCGGAGCGGCTCCGGCGCCCCGCGCCGGCCGCACCGGCGGCCCGTTCCCGGCAGCCGCACCTGATCGCCTGATCCTCTGATCGTCCGATCGCAGCTCGATCACAGCCAAAGGATGTCCACCATGAAGCTTCGCAAGGTCTCCGCCGCCTCGGCCGCCGTGCTCGCCCTCGCCCTGACCGCCACCGCCTGCGGCGGCGACGACAAGGACAGCGGCTCGTCCGACGGTGGCGGCAAGAAGATCACCATCGGCATCAAGTTCGACCAGCCCGGCCTCGGCCAGAAGACCCCGGACGGCTACGCGGGCTTCGACGTGGACGTCGCCACGTACGTCGCCAAGAAGCTCGGCTACACCGAGGACCAGATCGAGTGGAAGGAGTCGAAGAGCGCCGACCGCGAGACCATGCTGCAGCGCGGTGACGTCGACTTCATCGCCGCCACGTACTCGATCACCCCCGAGCGCTCGGAGAAGGTCGACTTCGCCGGCCCGTACCTGCTGGCCCACCAGGACGTGCTGATCCGCGCCGACGACGACAAGATCAAGTCGCCGGAGGACCTGAACGACGCGAAGCTCTGCTCGGTCACCGGCTCGACCTCGGCGCAGAACGTCAAGGACAAGCTCGCGCCCAAGGCCCAGCTGCAGAAGTACCCGACGTACTCCGCCTGTCTGAACGGCCTGCAGACCGGCGCCATCGACGCGCTGACGACGGACGACTCGATCCTCGCCGGTTACGCCGCCCAGTCGCAGTTCAAGGGCAAGTTCAAGCTCGGCGGCTTCAAGATGACCAACGAGAACTACGGCATCGGCGTCAAGAAGGGCAGCGACCTCAAGGCCAAGATCAACGACGCGCTCGAGGCCATGGCCACCGACGGGGCCTGGGACAAGGCCGTGGAGGACAACTTCGGTCCGGCCAACTACAAGAACGAGCCGGCGCCGAAGATCGGCGACATCAAGAGCTGAGGCCGGGCCCGCCCCGGTGCGCCGCCCTCCGGAAGGGGCGGCGCGCCGGGGCGGGCATCCCTACACGCGGAAGCGCGGGAGATCGTGTTCGACTTTCTTCAGGATTACGACCTGTTGGGAGCCTTCTGGACGACAGTGCAGCTCGCTGCACTGTCAGCCGTCGGCTCCCTGATCTGGGGCACCATACTGGCCGCCATGCGCGTCGGCCCGGTGCCGTTGATGCGCGGCCTCGGCGCCGCGTACGTGAACACCGTGCGGAACATCCCGCTCACCGTCATCATCTTGTTCGCGTCCCTCGGTCTCAACCAGACCCTCGGCGTCACACTCGGCGGCGGCGACAGCTTCGAGACGATCAACTTCCGGCTCGCCGTCCTGGGTCTGGTCCTCTACACCTCGGCCTTCGTGTGTGAAGCCCTGCGTTCCGGCATCAACACCGTGCCCGTCGGTCAGGCGGAGGCGGCCCGGGCGATCGGGCTGAGCTTCGGTCAGGTGCTGCGCCTGGTGGTGCTGCCGCAGGCGTTCCGCTCCACGGTCGGCCCGCTGGCGAACGTACTGATCGCACTCATCAAGAACACCACGGTCGCCGCGGCCATCGGCGTTGCCGAAGCCGCCGCGCTGATGAAGGACATGATCGAGAACGAGGCGCAGCTGCTGCTGATCTCCGCGATCATCGCCGTCGGCTTCGTGATCCTGACGCTGCCGACCGGTCTGATTCTCGGCTGGGTGGGCAAGAAGGTGGCGGTGAAGCGATGAGTTCCGTTCTCTACGACGCGCAGGGGCCGCGCGCCAAGCGACGCAACGTCGTGTTCACGGCCGTCTTCGTGGTGGTCGTCCTGGCCCTGCTGTGGTGGGTCTACACGACCCTCGACGAGAAGGGCCAGCTCGACTGGGCGAAGTGGCAGATGTTCTTCACCAGCGACGAGCCCTGGTCGACGTACATCTGGCCCGGCCTGCAGAACACCCTCAAGGCCGCGGCTCTCTCCATGGTCATCGCGCTGCCGCTCGGTGCCGTGCTCGGCATCGCCCGGCTGTCGGACCACGCGTGGGTACGGATTCCGGTCGCGATCGTGGTGGAGTTCTTCCGCTCGATCCCCGTGCTGGTCCTGATGATCTTCGGTCTGGCCCTGTTCGCCGAGTACACCGACGTCAGTTCGGACGACCGTCCGCTGTACGCGGTCGTCACGGGCCTGGTGCTGTACAACGCCTCCGTCCTCGCGGAGATCGTCCGGGCAGGCATCCTCGCGCTGCCCAAGGGGCAGGCCGAGGGAGCGATGGCGATCGGGTTGCGCAAGGGGCAGTCGATGCGGCTGATCCTGCTGCCGCAGGCGGTCACCACGATGCTCCCGGCCATCGTCAGCCAGCTCGTCGTGATCCTCAAGGACACCGCGCTCGGTGGTGCGGTCCTCACCTTCCCCGAGCTGCTCGCCTCGGCCAACACGATGAGCGGCTACTACGGCGCCAACGTGATCGCCAGCTTCACCGTGGTCGCGGTGATCTACATCGCGCTCAACTTCTCCCTCACCACCTTCGCGAGCTGGCTGGAGCGCCGGCTGCGGCGGGCGAAGAAGTCGACCGGTGCGGTGCTCAGCGCGGACGACGTGGAGACCGCCGATGCCGGAACGGTCGGCAAGGTCTAGCACACCTGACACTCGGTCATCTCGTATGACCATAGGCGGAGGCCGTGGCATGATCGCCACGGCCTCCGTCGCTTGACGCAAGCAGCGGCAATAGGTTGCATACGTTCTGTGACCGTGCACCCTGCTCAAATGTCCTGTTCACCCACGTCCCCCGGGACACCGCCACGGGCAGGGGGCGCCGCACCGTGGACCCGGTGATCATCACCGGAGCGGGGCCCGTCGGGCTCACGCTCGCCCTGGCGCTGGCGCGGCAGGAGGTGCCCTGCGTCGTCCTCGACGAGGGACCCGGCAAGGACGAACCGCGCCCCGCGCGCACCGTCGTCCTGCGCGAGGAGGCCGTCGCGCTCGTCGAGCGGCTGACCGGCGCACCGCTGACGGGGCTGGGTTCGCGTTGGGCCGGATGGCGGTCGATGCGGCGCAAGCAGGTGACGCGCGGGGTCGTGTTCGGCGACGCCGACCGGGCCCCCCTGCACATCGCCCAGCACGAGCTGGCCGGGGTCCTGCGCACGGCGCTCGCCCGCGAGCGGCTGGTCAGGATCGCCGTGGACAGCCGACTGGACGGCATC
The DNA here is from genome assembly GCF_033406955.1 of Streptomyces violaceoruber. Lineage (NCBI taxonomy): Bacteria > Bacillati > Actinomycetota > Actinomycetes > Kitasatosporales > Streptomycetaceae > Streptomyces > Streptomyces violaceoruber. The sequence goes on from NZ_CP137734.1 coordinate 2,263,224, forward strand.
GAGCAGGAGAAGTCCGGCGTCACGGCCCACACCCGCGGCCCCGCCGGCACGTGGTGGCGCGGCAGTTACCTGGTCGGCTGCGACGGCCCGCGCTCCACCGTCCGCAAGCTCCAGGACATCCGCTTCCCCGGCCGTACGGCGGTGGAACGATACGCCGTCGCCGCACTGCGGACCGAACTCCCGTGGCCCGACGAGGCGTTGCTCCACCGCATGCCGCCGTGGCGGACGGCCGGGCCCTCGACCGGCGAGGTGGTCGGCCGCCCGCTGCCGGACGGCGTGTGGCGCCTGGACTGGCTGCTGCCGCCCGGCAAGGACCTGGTCACGCCCGAACTGCTGGTGAACCGGATCCGCGAGACCCTCGCCGGATGGGCGGCCGACGGTTCGACCCCGTCATACGAGCTCCTCGACACCGGCGTCCACACGGTCCACCACCGCCTCGCCCGCCGCTGGCGGGTGGGCCGGGTGCTGCTGGCCGGGGATGCGGCGCATCTGCTGGGCGCGCTGGGCACGCAGGGCCTGGAGGAGGGGCTCCTGGACGCGGACAACCTCGCCTGGAAACTGGCCCTGGCCTGGCACCACGGGCCACGTGAGGCGCTGCTCGACAGCTACCAGCAGGAACGTCGGGCGGCGATCTCCGCGCGGCTGCGCGCCGCCGACCAGTTGCTCCCGCTGGTGCGCGGCGGCGGCGGACTGCGCGCCTACGTGCCCGGCTCCGCCCGCGGCAACGACGCACTGCTGACGGACGGTCACCTCGGCCGCGGCACGCTGGGCGCGCAGGGAACGTACGCCGACTCGCCGCTCGCGCCCGAGGCCCTCGGCGGGGAGGTGTCCGTGGGTACACCGCCGGGGACACCCGTCACCGATGTGCGCGTCACAGCGGAGGACGGCACCTTCGTACGGCTGCGCGACCGGCTGGGGCGCGGGGCGCTGCTGGTGGTACTGATCGCGCCGGGCACCGGGGTGTGGGACCGCAAGCACTGGGTGACGGCCGGGATCATGCCCCGGCTGGCGGCCGCGGTGACCGCGCTGCCCCACCACGCCGAGCTGCTGGTCGCCGAGAGCTACCCGGGTGCCGCGGCCCACACGGTGCTGCTCGTGCGGCCCGACGGCCACCTGGTCACGGCACTGAACGGGGTGCGCCCGGCCGACCTCTACGCGGCTGCCGAGAGCGCGTTGGGCGGGGCGGCGGCCAGGGCGGCGACCGAGGCCGCGGAGGGGGCGGGGGCCGCGGCGGGTTCACGCTGAGCGGTCACGACCAGCGGTCGCGTCCAGCGGTCGCGTCGGCCGGGTGCCGGTCCCGCCGCCCGTCCGGACGCCCGGGGGCGCGGTCGCTGTCCGCATGGTGACGCTGAGTTGACCGGCCCGCACCGTCATGGTCTACTCCGGATCGTGACCGACACCTGTGTGTGCCTGTGGCGGAGGGTCCATATGGACCTCGTCCGCTATGCGGGCTGCGTGTGTCGTCCGTCCTGCTGAATTCGCCTCCCCTTTCCTTCGCGCGCCCCGCCCGTCGACATGCCGCCGCGCGCTCCCTTGCGAACTCCCAGGACGGTACCCGTGTCCCTCCCCTCCGTTTCTCCCGCTTCTCCCGTATCCGCGTCCGCGTCCACGCCCGCCCCGACGCAGGCCCAGCTCCTCGACTTCGTACGGCGGGCGGCGGCCGACGCCCAACTGGTCGCCTCCCTGCCGCTCGACCCCGAGGGCCGTACCTGGATGCGGCTGGCCGGGCCGGGTGGCAGCGAGGCCTGGCTGATCGGATGGCCGCCCGGCACCGGCACCGGCTGGCACGATCACGCCGACTCCGTGGGTGCCTTCGTCACGGCCGCGGGCGAGCTCAAGGAGAACGCGCTCGCCGCCCGCCTGCCCACCGACGGCTGGAAGACCCTCGAACTCAGCGACGGTGTGGACCGGGAGCGTCGGCTGTCCGTCGGCACGGGGCGCGCCTTCGGCCGGCACCACGTGCACGAGGTCCTCAACGAGTCCTCCGACCGCCACGCGGTGTCCGTGCACGCCTACTACCCGCCCCTGCCGCAGATCCGCCGCTACAGCCGCAGCGGACAGACCCTGCGCCTGGAGCAGGTCGAGCGCCCGCAGGACTGGCAGTGAGCGGGCCCACCGGAATCGACGCCCTGCTGGAACGGGTACGCGCCGGGTATCGGCGGATCGCGCCGGAAGAGGCGTACGACGCCGCCGAGGCGGGCACGGCGCTGCTGGTCGACATCCGGTACGCCGCCCTGCGCGAGCGGGACGGTGTGATTCCCGGCGCGCTGGTGATCGAGCGCAACGAACTGGAATGGCGGCTGGACCCGCTGGGCAGCCACCGCGTCCCCGAGGCGACGGATCACGACGTGCGGGTGGTCGTGGTGTGCGACGAGGGTTACGCCTCCAGCCTGGCGGCGGAGTCACTGCACCGTCTGGGACTGCACCGGGCCACCGACCTGATCGGCGGCTTCCAGGCCTGGCGGACGGCGGGCCTCCCGGTGGCGGCACGGGATCAGTAGTCGGCGGGGCAGTGCAGGAGTGCCGTGTCCGCGTTGCCCTTCGTGACCGGACGGATCGAGGTGCTGCCGACCTTCTGCGTCTTCCTGCCGCGCAGCAGCGCGATGGTGTTGCGGACGGCCAGTTCACCGGTCTCGTCTGCTCGTCGGCGACGAAGGCGTAGTCCACGCCGGGGTGGGCCCGCGCCGTGGTGGCGGCGGTCTCTCCGGCCCAACCGGCGTCGAACACGCGTCGACCCGTCCGACGGCCTCCGGGTCGACCACCACCGCCCCCAGGATGGTGTCCGGTTCGGTGCCCATGGAGGTCGGAAAGACGGGGGTGTCCGCTCCTCGGCCGTGCCCTCGGGCCGGACGCCTGCTCAGAACCCCTCGTCGCCGAGGTGTTCCGTGTCCTCGCCCTCTTCCTCCAGCGCCTGGCGGACCACCCGCAGGGCCATGCCCTCGGAGTAGCCCTTGCGGGCCAGCATGCCGGCGAGGCGGCGCAGTCTCTTGTCGCGGTCGAGGCCCCGGGTGGCGCGCAGCTTGCGGGCGACCAGGTCGCGCGCGGTCTCCTCCTCCTGCTCGGTGTCCAGTTGGGACACCGCCACGTCGATGAGCGTCGCCTCGACGCCCTTGGTGCGCAGTTCCCTGGCGAGGGCGCGCCTGGCCAGCCCGCGGCCGTGGTGCCGGGACTCCACCCAGGCCTGGGCGAAGGCGCCGTCGTTGATCAGGCCGACCTCCTCGAACCTGGACAGCACCTCCTCCGCGGCCTCCTCGGGGATCTCCCGCTTGCGCAGGGCGTCGGCCAGTTGTCTGCGGGTGCGCGGGGTCCCGGTGAGCAGGCGCAGGCAGATCGCCCGTGCCTGCTCCACCGGGTCCCGCGGAGGCTCCCCCTTCTCGGCCCTCGACGAGGAAGTGGCACCTCCGTCCTCGGCGGACGGCTCCACACGCTCGCGCCTTCGGCGCCCGCGCGTGCCGCCCGCTCCACGGCCCCGCCCGCCTTCGCGGCGCACCTCGCCGTCACCGAGGCGTGCCGCGCCGTCCTCGCGGGGAGCGACGGCGGAAGGATCCGTCTCGTACGGGGCCGCAGCCGCCCCGTACGCGTCGTCGCCCGCCCCGGCGGAGCCGCTCGCGTACTCGGCCCAGTCGGTTCGTCGGGTCACGGGTCAGCTCTTGGCTGCCGTGGCCTTGGACTTGGTGGCCTTGGCGGTCGTGGGTGCGGGCACCGCCGGTGCGGCGTCGGCCGGGGCGGCGGAGGCGGCGTCCGCGCCGGGCTCGGTGGCCGACTCCTCGGGGTGCACGCCGACGCCCAGCTTCTGCTTGATCTTCTTCTCGATCTCGTTGGCCAGGTCGGGGTTGTCCTTCAGGAAGTTGCGCGCGTTCTCCTTGCCCTGACCGAGCTGGTCGCCCTCGTACGTGTACCAGGCGCCGGCCTTGCGGACGAAGCCGTTCTCCACGCCCATGTCGATCAGACCGCCCTCGCGGCTGATGCCCTGGCCGTAGAGGATGTCGAACTCGGCCTGCTTGAAGGGCGGCGCGACCTTGTTCTTGACCACCTTGACGCGGGTGCGGTTGCCGACCGCGTCGGTGCCGTCCTTCAGCGTCTCGATCCGCCGGATGTCGAGTCGCACCGAGGCGTAGAACTTCAGTGCCCGGCCACCGGTCGTGGTCTCCGGGGAGCCGAACATCACGCCGATCTTCTCGCGGAGCTGGTTGATGAAGATCGCGGTGGTCTTGGACTGGTTGAGCGCGCTGGTGATCTTCCGCAGGGCCTGGCTCATCAGCCGGGCCTGCAGACCGACGTGGCTGTCGCCCATCTCGCCCTCGATCTCCGCGCGCGGGACGAGCGCGGCGACGGAGTCGATGACGATGAGGTCGAGGGCGCCGGAGCGGACCAGCATGTCCACGATCTCCAGGGCCTGCTCACCGTTGTCCGGCTGGGACAGGATCAGGTTGTCGATGTCGACACCGAGCTTCTTCGCGTACTCGGGGTCGAGGGCGTGCTCGGCGTCCACGAACGCGACCTGGCCGCCGGCCTTCTGCGCGTTCGCCACCGCGTGCAGGGTCAGGGTCGTCTTGCCCGAGGACTCGGGGCCGTAGACCTCCACGACACGGCCACGCGGGATGCCTCCGACGCCGAGGGCCACGTCGAGCGCGGTAGACCCGGTCGGGATGACCTCGATGGGCTCGTTGGTCCGGTCACCCATGCGCATGACCGCGCCCTTGCCGAATTGCCGTTCAATCTGTGCGAGCGCGGCGTCCAGGGCCTTCTCGCGGTCGGTTCCTGCCATGGGTTCCACCCGGTTTGCTTGATTCGATCGCTTCACGTCAAAGACGCTAATGCCTGCCACTGACAATGGGCCCCGATGCGGGTCCGGCCTGTGGATAACTCGGGTGCATCTCACCCCGAACCCACTCGAATCACCCGTCACGAGCCCCGCCGGAGCTTCCATAAGAATGGATGTTCGATTTTCGTGTCAAGCGCACCACGCGGCACTTCCGAGCGTACGTCCCCCGGGCGGCGAGCCAGGTGGTTGGATGCGGATGCGACACCGGGAGAGGTCGGAGAGGGGACGCACATGGCCAGGATCACCATCGATCTCGACGCCGAACTCGTGGTGGAGGTGATGGTCCTGGCCGGTATCGGCTCACCCCAGGACGCCGTCGAGGCGGTGGTGCGGGACTACATCGCCCGCGGTCACCGCACCGAGACCCGCACCGAGTTCAAGGACCGCAACCTGCGGGAGATCGACGCCAAGCCGCAGGAACCGCAGGGCTGACCCTGCTCCCGCAGGCGTACGGGGCGGATGGTGGCCGGGGCAGGGATGCTGCTGCGCGGCCGCCGGCGCCGGTGTGTGGGCCGGTCTCACCTACTGAGGCCGCGGGGCGGCGTCCCTCAGGCGGGTGCGCCGCACCTCAGGAGGAGCCACCGTCCCTGGTGCCGTCCGTGCCCTCCCCGCCCTCCGTGCGCTCCGGTCCCTCCGTGCGCTCCGGTCCCTCCAGCCCCGGCTCCGGGCGCCGGGTCCACAGTTTGCGCAGACGCGTGGACGTCCCGGACACCGACCGGCGGCCCCTGCGCCCGTGGACGCGGGGGTCGTCCGTGACGTCGTAGCGCTTGACGTACGCGCCGAGGAACGCCTGCAGTGTGGCGACCGCCGGGATGGCGATCAGCGCGCCGACGGCGCCGAGGAGGGCGGTGCCCGCGATGACGGAGCCGAAGGCGACCGCGGGGTGGATGTCCACGGTCTTCGACGTCAGCTTGGGCTGCAGTACGTAGTTCTCGAACTGCTGGTAGATCACCACGAAGACCAGCACCCACAGCGCGTACCAGGGATTGACCGTGAACGCGATCAGCATGGGCAGGGCGCCCGCGAGATAGGTGCCGATGGTCGGGATGAACTGCGACACCAGACCCACCCACACGGCGAGCGCGGGCGCGTAGGGCACCTCGAGGATCTCCAGGAGGATGTAGTGCGCGACGCCGGAGACCAGCGCCATCAACCCGCGTGAGTACAGGTAGCCGCCGGTCTTGTCCACGGCGATCTCCCACGCGCGCAGGACCTCCGCCTGGCGGGCGGGCGGCAGGACGGAGCAGAGCCCGCGCCGCAGCCGGGGGCCGTCGGCGGCGAAGTAGAACGAGAACAGCAGCACCGTCAGCAGCTGGAAGAGGCCGCCGAGGACCTGCGCCGACACGTCCAGGACGCCCGTCGCGCTGTTCTGCACGTAGTTGCGCAGCCAGTCGGAGCGGAGCAGTCCCTCCTGGATGTCGACCCGTCTCAGCTCGGTGTGGAAGTGGCCGTTGACCCAGTTGATGACGGAGTCGAGGTAGTCCGGGAACTCCTCGACCATCTTGACGATCTGGCCCGCGAGCATGGAGCCGAGCAGGGTGACGAATCCCGCGGCGGCGATCAGCACGGCGAGGAAGACGAGGAAGGTGGCGAACCCCCGGCGCATGCCGCGCCCGGCCATCCAGCTCACCGCGGGCTCGATGGCCAGGGCCAGGAAGAACGCGATGAGGACGTTGATGAGCAGCCCGGTGAGCTGGTGGAAGGCCCAGCTGCCCAGCTGGAAGGCGGCGATGAGCGCGAGGGCCAGCACCATGGCGCGCGGCAGCCAGCGCGGCATGCGGGCGCCCGGCCCCGCCGCGGAACCGTGGGCCGGGGGGCCGGCGGGCGGCGCGGTGCCCGCCGGGGGTGCGTGCCGGGCGGCCTGCCCGGTCTCGTCAGTGGATGCCACGGAGCAAGTCTCGCCCACGCCACCGGCATGAGAGCCCGGTACGGCGATCTTCGTGAACCGTCACCGCTGTTCCCGCGGCACGTTCATGACGGTGCACACCACGCGCCACACGTCCTTCGCGTCCCAGCCGGCGTCCAGCGCCTCGTGCACCGTACGCCCGCCCAGCTCCGTCATCACGTGATCCCGCGCGAAGGTGTCGGCGTACCCCGGACCGAAGTGATCCGTCATCCGCTCCCAGAAGACCGTCAACCGCATGCCCCCAGTATCCCGCCCCTGAGAGTGGCCCCCGAGCCGGGACCACCTGCCGGAACCGCCTTTCGGCCTACGGTCTGTCCCATGGCCGAAACCGGAGCGTCCCCACTCCCCGCGATCCCGCCGCCCGCGTCCCCCCGCGCCCAGGGCCCGCGCTCACCGCTCGCGCGCGCGGAGCACTTCGTCTGGCTCACCGCGCGCGTACTGGAGCAGCGGCTGTTCGCGCACGACTTCCGCGGCGGGGACCCCGGCCCGGTGGAGACCGCGCTGGAGGCCTACCGCAACGACGACGGCGGGTACGGCCACGCCCTGGAGCCCGATCTGCGCGGCCCGGCCAGTCAGCCGCTGCACACCGCGCACGCGCTGCGCGTCCTGGACGCCGTCGGCCGCTGCGGCGGACAGCGGGCCGAACGGGTCTGCCGCTATCTGACCGCCGTGTCCACCCCGGACGGTGCCCTGCCGGTGACCCGTGCGGACCGGGACGGGGCACCGGCCGCGCCCTTCCTGCCGGTCGTGGCCGACCCTCCCGGCGAGCTGCTCGTCACCGGACCGGTGGTCGGCCTGCTGCACCGCAACGAGGTCTGGCACGCGTGGCTGTTCCGGGCCACGGACTTCTGCTGGCAGGCGGCCGAGTCGCTGGGGTCGCCGCACCCGTGCGAGGCCCGGGCGGCCGTGGCCTTCCTGGACACCGCTCCGGACCGTCCGCGCGCGCGAGCCGCGGCCGACCGGCTGGGCCGCCTGGTGCGCGAGCAGCGGCTCGCCGTGCTGGACCCGGACGATCTCGACGCCTGTCCGGTCCCGGCCGGCCACACTCCCGGCGAGCACCTCTTCCCGCACGACTACGCGAGGGATCCGCGTTCGCTCGCGCGCGCGTGGTTCACGGACGACGAGATGGCCCGTTCCCTCGACTTCCTCGCGGCCGGGCAGGAGGACGACGGCGGCTGGCCCGTGCGGCGACGGCGTTGGGCGCCCGTCCCGGCGCTGGAGGCCCGCGGCCGGATGACGCTCGAGGCCCTGCGCACCCTCCGGGCGTACGGCCGTCCCCTGGGCTGACCCGCCGGCTCAGCCGCCCATGGCCCGTACGCCCGCGGTGACCACCACGGCCGCCGCGACGACGAGCAGGAACGGCGCGCGCAGCAGCAGCGCGACGGCGGCCGCGGCGACTCCGGCGGCCCGCGCGTCCAGCACGAGCCGCTGCCCGTCGGCGAAGGTCTGCTGGGCGGTGAGCGCCGCGAGCAGGGCGACGGGCAGCAGCGCGGCGAGCCGCCGGACCAGGGGCCGTTCCAGGGCGCCCGCGGGCACCAGCAGCCCGAGGAGCTTGACCGCGTAGCAGCCCACGGCGGTCACGCCGATCGCGATCCACACGCTCATCGCTCGCCCTCCCCCTCGGCGGTCCCGCGGGCCGCACCGTCCTCGGTGTCACCCGCGCGGCGTCCGCGCGCCCACAGGACGAGCGGCGCCGCGAGCGCGGCCACCAGGACGGGCACGCCGGCGGGCAGCACGGGCAGCAGACCGAGCCCCAGGAGGACGGCCAGGGCGGCGACCGCGCGCTCCGTGGTGTTCTTCAGCATCGGCGCGAGCAGCGCGAGGAAGACCGCCGGCCCGGCCGCGTCGAGGCCCCAGGCGTCGGTGTCCCCGATGGCCTCGGCGCCCAGCGCGCCGAGCAGGGTGGTGAGGTTCCACAGGACGTACAGCGTGAGTCCGGTGACGGTGAAGCCGATCCGGACGCCGCGCCGGGTGGGCTGTGCGAGCGCCACGGCCGTCGTCTCGTCGATGACCCACTGCGCGGCGAACGGCCGCACCGCGCGCGGGAGGGCCAGCAACTGCGACAGGCGCAGCCCGTAGAAGGCGTTGCGGACGCCCAGGAAGAAGGCCCCCGCGGCCGCGGTGAGCGGGTTTCCGCCTGCTGCGAGCGCGCCGACGAGCGCGAACTGGGACGCCCCGGTGAACACCAGGAGGCTGAGGGCGCAGGTCTGGGCCAGGGTGAGTCCGCTGCCGGCCGAGGTCACCCCGAAGGCGAACCCCGACAGTCCGACGGCGACTCCGACCCCGAGGGCGTCCCGTACGACGGCGGCGTCCGGCTTGGCACCGGCGCCTCCCGTGTCGGGAGCGTCGGGGAGGGCGGTCTGTTCTGTCACGCCTCGAACGGTAGGAGCGGCTCCCGCGGCGCGTCTTGTACGTTCTTGCGCTCGCGCTGGTAGGAACCGGGCGGCACACCGACGATCCGCGCGAAGTGCCGGTTCAGGTGCGGCTGGTCGGTGAACCCCACGGCGACGGCGGCCTCGGCCGGGGAGGTCCCGGCGTCCAGCAGCCGCCGCGCCCGACGCACCCGGGCGTCCGTCAGCCAGGTGTGGGGCGGCATTCCGTAGGCGTCCCGGAAGGCCCGCAGCAACGCGAACGGGCTGCTTCCGAGTTCCCCGGCGAGCCGCTCCAGGCTCGGCGGGTCGGCCATCCGCTCCTCCAGCACGGCACGCGCGCGTGCCGCCGTCCCGGCCCCGGCGGTACGCACCCGCCGCCGGGGCAGCGGACCGCCGTTCAGCCGCAGCAGCCGGGTCACGGCCACCCGCAGCAGGGTGTCGGCGGCGAGCGCGTTCCCGTCGTCGGCGGCCCGCAGCACGCGGTGCACCAGCTCGACGGCGTACGGGTCGTCGAGCACCGGCCGGACGAACCCCGGCGTCCCGCGCAGCGTCGTCGTCTCCGCCGCGATTTCGGCCACCAGCCCGGGCGCCGGGTAGACGGCCCCGTACCGCCACCCCTCCGGCACCCCGGCCCGCCCCGTGTGCGGGGTGTCCGGGTTGACCAGGGCGAGGGAGCCGGCCCCGGCGTACTGGTCGCTCCCGCCGTGGTGGAAGACCTCCACACCGTCGGCGATGGCGGCGATGACGAAGTGCTCGTGCGTGTGGCGCACGAAGGTCTTGCGTATGTACTGGGCGCGGAGCAGGTCGACGTCGGGCAGCTCCGCGTAACGCCAGTGCCGTGCGCGCTCGCCCGATCCCGCCATGCCCCCATTCTCCGTCACCCGCGGCGGGCCCCGGAGACACACCCGGACGCCCGGCCCTGGTCCTCGCGCCCCGACCTGCACCTGCACCTGCACTCAGCCCGGGACACCGCCGGGCTCCGGCACCCGCCGCTCCCGGCTCCGGGCCCGGCCCAGGCCGATTGTCAGTGGCCGGGTGCACGATGGAGCCATGGTCAGCTCCGCACACCGAGCCCTGGACGGCTTCTCACCCGCGACCCGCGGCTGGTTCACGGGGGCCTTCTCCGCACCCACCTCCGCGCAGGCGGGCGCGTGGCAGGCCATCTCGCAGGGCTCGGACGTCCTGGTGGTCGCCCCCACCGGCTCCGGCAAGACGCTGGCCGCCTTCCTCGCCGCGCTGGACCAGCTGACCTCGACTCCCCCGCCCGCCGACCCCAAGAAGCGCTGCCGCGTCCTGTACGTCTCCCCGCTGAAGGCCCTGGCCGTCGACGTCGAGCGCAATCTCCGCAGTCCGCTGACCGGCATCCGCCAGGAGTCCGTGCGCCTCGGCCTGCCCGAGCCCGAGGTCAAGGTCGGCATCCGCTCCGGCGACACCCCGGCCGCCGAGCGCCGTGCCCTGTCCACCCGGCCGCCGGACATCCTGATCACCACCCCGGAGTCCCTCTTCCTGATGCTGACGTCGGCCACGCGCGACGCGCTGACCGGCATCGAGACGGTGATCCTGGACGAGGTGCACGCGGTCGCGGGCACCAAGCGCGGCGCCCATCTCGCGCTCACCCTGGAGCGGCTGGACGAGCTGCTGCCGAAGCCGGCCCGCCGCATCGGGCTGTCGGCGACGGTCCGCCCGGTGGACGAGGTCGCCCGGTTCCTCGCCCCGCGCGGCCGGGTCGAGATCGTCCAGCCGGAGTCGGGCAAGGAGTTCGACCTGTCCGTCGTCGTCCCCGTAGAGGACCTCGGCGAGCTGGGCGGCTCCCCGGTCGCGGAAGGCAACGAGGGGGCGGAGCGCCCGTCGATCTGGCCGCACGTCGAGGAGCGGATCACCGACCTGGTCCAGTCGCACCGCTCCACGATCGTCTTCGCCAACTCCCGACGGCTTGCCGAGCGTCTGTGCAACCGGCTCAACGAGATCGCGTACGAGCGGGCCACCGGCGAGCCCCTGGACGAGCACCACTCCCCCGCCGAGCTGATGGGCGGCTCGGGCGCCGCCCAGGGCGCCCCGCCCGTGATCGCCCGCGCCCACCACGGCTCGGTCTCCAAGGAGCAGCGCGCCCTGGTCGAGGAGGACCTCAAGGCGGGGCGGCTGCCCGCCGTCGTCGCGACCTCCAGCCTGGAGCTGGGCATCGACATGGGCGCCGTCGACCTGGTGGTCCAGGTCGAGTCGCCGCCCTCCGTCGCCTCCGGCCTGCAGCGCGTGGGGCGCGCGGGCCACCAGGTCGGCGCGGTCTCCACGGGTGTGGTCTTCCCCAAGTACCGCGGCGACCTGGTGCAGTCCGCCGTGGTCACCGAGCGGATGCGCAGCGGCGCCATCGAGGCCCTGCGGATCCCCGCCAACCCGCTGGACGTGCTGGCCCAGCAGCTGGTGGCGATGACCGCGCTGGACACCTGGCAGGTCGACGACCTCCTCACCACCGTCCGCCGCGCCGCACCCTTCGCCTCGCTGCCGGAGTCGGCCTTCACCGCCGTCCTGGACATGCTCGCGGGCCGCTACCCGTCCGACGCCTTCGCCGAGCTGCGCCCGCGCGTGGTGTGGGACCGGGTCGCCGGCACGGTCACCGGCCGCCCGGGGGCGCAGCGGCTCGCCGTGACGTCCGGGGGGACGATTCCCGACCGCGGGCTCTTCGGGGTGTTCCTCGCCGGGGCCGACCCGAAGAAGGGCGGCGGCCGGGTCGGCGAGCTGGACGAGGAGATGGTGTACGAGTCCCGCGTGGGCGACGTCTTCACGCTCGGCACCAGTTCCTGGCGGATCGAGGACATCACCCGCGACCGGGTCCTGGTCTCCCCGGCGCCGGGCGTGCCGGGCAGGCTGCCCTTCTGGAAGGGCGACCAACTGGGCCGCCCCCTGGAGCTGGGCCGCGCGCTGGGCGCGTTCCTGCGCGAGGTCGGCTCCCTGTCCAAGGAGGACGCCCGGCTGCGCCTGGTCACCGCGGGTCTGGACGCCTGGGCCGCGGACAACGTGCTGTCGTACCTCGACGAACAGCGCGAGGCCTGCGGCCACGTCCCCGACGACCGCACCATCGTCGTCGAGCGCTTCCGGGACGAGCTGGGCGACTGGCGGGTCGTGGTCCACTCCCCCTTCGGCGCCCAGGTCCACGCCCCCTGGGCCCTCGCCCTGGGCGCCCGCCTGTCCGAGCGCTACGGCATGGACGCCCAGGTCATGCACGCCGACGACGGCATCGTGCTGCGCCTGCCGGACGCCGACCTGATGGGCCTTGACTTCCTCGACCAGGACCCTGCGAAGCCGGGCCTCGAGTACGACGCGGAGAAGGCGCCGGTCGGCGCGGCCGACGTCGTCTTCGACAAGGGCGAGGTCGACCGGGTCGTCACCGACCAGGTGGGTGGCTCGGCCCTGTTCGCGTCCCGCTTCCGCGAGTGCGCGGCCCGTGCGCTGCTGCTGCCGCGCCGCAGCCCCGGCAAGCGCACCCCGCTGTGGCAGCAGCGCCAGCGCGCCGCGCAGCTGCTGGAGGTGGCGAGCGAGTACGGCTCGTTCCCGATCGTCCTGGAGGCGGTCCGCGAGTGCCTCCAGGACGTCTTCGACGTCCCCGGCCTGGTCGAGCTGATGGGCGACGTGGAGACTCGCAAGGTCCGCCTGGTCGAGGTCACCACCCCGGAACCGTCGCCGTTCGCCCGCTCCCTGCTCTTCGGCTACGTGGCCCAGTTCCTGTACGAGGGCGACTCGCCGCTCGCCGAGCGCCGGGCCGCCGCCCTGTCCCTGGACTCGCGGCTGCTGGCCGAGCTGCTCGGCCAGGCGGAGCTGCGCGAGCTGCTCGACGCGGAGGTGCTCACCGAGCTGGAGCGCGAGCTGCAATGGCTCACCGAGGACCGCCGCATCAAGGATCCCGAGGGCGTCGCCGACCTGCTGCGGATGCTCGGCCCGTTGACGGACGCGGAGCTGGCCGAGCGCGGCGCCGAACCGCAGTGGGCGCCCGAGCTGGCCGCGGCCCGCCGCGCGATCAGGGTGCGGATCGCCGGCGCCGACCACTGGGCGGCGATCGAGGACGCGGGCCGTCTGCGCGACGCGCTGGGCACGGCGCTGCCCGTCGGTGTGCCGGAGGCCTTCACCGAGCCGGTCAAGGACCCGCTCGGTGACCTCCTCGCCCGCCATGCCCGCACCCACGGCCCCTTCACGTCGGTCACCGCGGCGGCCCGCTTCGGTCTGGGCGTCGCGGTCACCGAGGGGGCCCTCCAGCGGCTCGCGGGGTCGGGGCGGGTCGTGCAGGGCGAGTTCCATCCGGCCGGCATCGGCCAGGAGTGGTGCGACGCGACCGTCCTGCGCAGGCTGCGCCGCCGTTCCCTGGCCGCGCTCCGGCACGAGCTGGAGCCGGTGGCACCGGCCGCGCTCGGCCAGTTCCTCCCCCAGTGGCAGCACATCGGCAAGGGGCACACGCTGCGCGGCATCGACGGGCTGGTCCGCGCCGTCGAGCAGTTGCAGGGCGCCTCCGTGCCCGCCTCCGCCCTGGAGAAGCTGGTGCTGCCCTCCCGCGTGGCGCACTACAACCCCGCGATGCTGGACGAGCTGACGGCCGCCGGTGAGGTGGTGTGGGCCGGGGCGGGGTCACTGCCCGGCAAGGACGGCTGGGTCTCCCTCTACCTCGCGGACGCGGCCCCGCTGCTCCTGCCGCCCCCACACCCCCTGGAGACGACCGCCCTGCACGAGTCCGTCCTGAGCACGCTCTCGGGCGGATACGGCTTGTTCTTCCGCCAGATCGCCGACCAGGTCCGCGCCACTACCCACCCGGAGGCCACCGATCCGCAGCTGGCCGACGCCCTGTGGGACCTGGCCTGGTCCGGGCGGCTGACCAACGACACACTGGCACCCCTGCGCTCCGTGCTGGGCTCCGGCCGCACCGCGGGTTCCACGGCCCACCGTGCCAAGCGCGCGGTGCCGCGCGGCCGGTACGGCTCGTTGACGGCCGCCGCCCGCCCGGCGTCCCGCACCGGCCCGCCGACGGTCGCGGGCCGCTGGTCGCTGCTGCCCGACCGCGAGGCCGACGGCACCGTGCGGGCCCATGCCCTGGCCCGCACGCTGCTCGACCGGCACGGCGTGGTGACCCGCGGCGCCGTCGCCGCGGAGGGCGTCGAGGGCGGCTTCTCGGCGGTGTACCGGATCCTGGCCGCGTTCGAGGAGAGCGGCCAGGCCCGCCGCGGTTACGTGGTGGAGGGGCTCGGCGCGGCACAGTTCGCCATGGAGGGCGCCGTGGACCGGTTGCGCGCGGTGGCCAACGCACGCGAGCGCGGTGATGGCCCGGCCGGGCCGGAGGACTTCCCGCGCGACGGCTCCGCGAACCGCCGCGGGACCGTTGGCTCCGCGAACGGATCGGGGCCCGAGGGTTCCGCGCCCCGGCCCGGGACCGGCGGCCCCGCCGGACCTCACGACTCCCCCGGCCCCGCCGACGACTCCTCCCTCGACCCCCTCGCCCCCTTCGACCCCCAGGACCCCTTCGGCGACATCGGCGCCGGCCGCCCCTCCGACGATGTCTTCGCCGACCCCGACGGTCTGGGGCGTTCACCCTCCCGGGGCGACTACATCTCACCTCGCGACTACGCCGAGCCGGGCGCCGGCGGCCCGCGCGGGGGCGGCGGTCCGCGCGGGGGCGGCGCGCACGGCCGCTCCGAGGGCCCGCGCGGCGGGTACGACACCGGTTTCCCCGGCCGTCGCGACCGCGCCTCCGTCGGTCCGCGGGCCGTCGTACTGGCCGCCGCCGACCCGGCGAACGCTTACGGTGCGGCCCTCGGCTGGCCCGAACCGCCGGCCGGTGCCACGCACAAGCCCGGTCGCAAGGCGGGCTCCCTGGTGGTGCTCGTCGAGGGCGAACCGGCGCTCTACATGGAGCGCGGCGGCAAGACCCTGCTGCTGTGGCCCTCTGACCCGGACCGGCTGCCCACCGAGGACCCACGGCTGCGAGCCGCCGCCGAAGCGCTCGCGGAGGCCGCCCGCGCCGGTTCCCTCGGCACGGTCACGGTGGAGCGGGTCAACGGCACGGCGGCCCTGACGTCCCCGTTCGGCCCCCTCCTGGAGGGGGCGGGGTTCATCGCCACCCCGCGCGGTCTGCGCATCAGGGCGTGACCCTGTCACCCTTGAGTCATGCCCGAAGGAGACACGGTCTGGCAGGCGGCGCGACGGCTGCACGACGCCCTCGCGGGCCGGGTGCTGACCCGCAGCGACTTCCGCGTCCCCCGGTACGCCACGGTCGACCTCACCGGCCGCACCGTCCTGGACGTCACCCCGCGCGGCAAGCATCTGCTGACCCGTGTCGAGGGCGGCCTGACGGTCCACTCGCACCTGCGGATGGACGGCTCCTGGAAGGTGTTCGCGCCCGGGCAGCGCTGGAGCGGCGGCCCGGCGCACCAGATCAGGGTGATCCTCGGCACCGCCGACCGCACGGCCGTCGGCTACCGCCTCCCGGTGCTGGACATCCTGCGCACCGCCGAGGAGCAGCGCGCCGTCGGCCATCTGGGCCCCGACCTGCTCGGCCCCGACTGGGACCCGGAGCGGGCCCTGGACAACCTGCGCGCGGACCCGCCCCGCGCGCTCGGTGAGGCCCTGCTCGACCAGCGCAATCTCGCCGGCATCGGCAACGTCTACAAGAGCGAGCTGTGCTTCCTGCTCGGCGTCACCCCCTGGCTGCCGGTGGGCGAACTGCCCGCCGACCGGGCCGCGCGGCTGCC
The DNA here is from genome assembly GCF_033406955.1 of Streptomyces violaceoruber. NCBI lineage: Bacteria > Bacillati > Actinomycetota > Actinomycetes > Kitasatosporales > Streptomycetaceae > Streptomyces > Streptomyces violaceoruber. The sequence continues at coordinate 2,279,052 of NZ_CP137734.1, forward strand.
CACGCTCGCCAAGAAGCTCCTGGAGGCCAACCGCGACCGCCCGGTCCGCCGCACGACGGGCCTGCGCGGCCAGGACCTGTTCGTGTACGGCCGGGCTCCCCGCCCCTGCCTGCGCTGCGGCACGTCGGTCCGGGTGGCCGACCAGGGCGACGGCTCCCGTGAGCGCCCCACGTACTGGTGCCCGACCTGCCAGGCGGGGCCCGCACCGCGTCCGGGCGGCCGGACGGGCGTCCGGCCACGACGCTGAGCGAGCCACCCCGGGAAGGCCGCGGGCCGGACGGGTCCTAGGCGGCGAGCAGAGCGTCCATCTGGCCGGCCGCCTCGCGCAGGCCCTCCGCCATGCCCATCGTCATGAGCTGCTCCATCTGCTCCCGGGTGTCGAAGACCGCCCGCATCTCCATGCGGGTGCCGCCGTCGCGCTCGGTGAGCGTCACCCGGTTCGCGGTCGTCGGCATCGCGGCGTTCGGCACCCCGTCCTCGTCGGCGAATCCGTCCGTGAACTCCAGCGACCTCGGGGCGTCGACCGTGGCCACCCGCCACCAGCCCCGGAACTTCTCGCCTTCCGGGCCGGTCATGAAGTACGTGACGTCTCCGCCCGGCGTCAGATCGTGCTCCTCCACCGTCGCCGGGTAGGCCGGCGGCCCCCACCAGCGCTCCAGCTGCCGGGGATCGGACCACAGCTGCCACACCCGTTCCACCGGAGCGGCGAAGTCGGCGACCAGGGTGAGGGTCAGGTTGTCGAGATCCTTGTCCAGGCTGGTGACACTCATCGGCTCTGTCCTTCCGTCGGTTGCCGCGCTGCGGATCCGGCCTCCGGCGCCTCGGCGAGCAGACCGGACATCCGCTCCACCCGTCCGCGCCAGGCGGCCTCCAGTTCGTCCAGGGCACGGCGGGCCCGGCCCAGGGCGTCGGGATCGGTCCGCACGAGCTGCTCCCGTCCGCAGCGCTCCTTGACCACGAGACCGGCCCGCTCCAGTACCGCGACGTGCTTCTGCACCGCGGCGAAGCTCATCGGATAGGCCTCGGCCAGCCGGGACACCGACAGGTCGTCCCGCACGCAGCGGCGCAGGATGTCGCGGCGGGTCAGGTCGGCCAGGGCCTGGAACAGGCGGTCCGTACCCGCTTCCGCCTCTTCGACCACTTCATCTACAACCATTTGGTTGTACGTTACGCCTCCAGGCACCCGCCGTAAAGGGTCAGCGCCCGTCCGGGAGGGTCGTGGCCGCTCCCCGCGTCCGCGCCCCGCGCAGGGCCCGTCGCCACCGTCCGGCTCCCAGCGCCCCGGCGGCCCGGCGCCGTGGCACACAGTGCACCGGCAGCACGCTCAGCCCCCAGCCGCCGACCGCGACCGCCCCTTCGAGGACCCCGGCGCCGGGCTCCAGCGCCAGGCGCAGCACGGCCCACCACCACAGCACGCCGAGGCCCAGCGCGGCCGCCCGGCGAGCCGTCCGCGCCGAGACCATCCCGCGTCATCCGTTTTCGGCCTGGAACATCCAGTGCTGCTTCTCGAGATCGGCCGTGATCTGGATGAAGATGTCCTGGCTCACGGGGTCGGGCTCACCGCTCGCCGCGATCCGCTCACGCATGCGCCCGATCACCGCGCCCAGTGCGTCCACGACGGTCTGGACGGCGGTGGTGTCGTCGACCCAGCCCTCGGGGGTCACGTCGATGCCGCTGCCGACGGCGACCGTCGCGGCCCGCCCGTCCGGGGAGACGCCGAGCGCCGAGGCACGTTCCGCCACCGTGTCCGAGTGCGTGCGGGCGGTGCCGACGAGTTCGTCCAGCTGGAGGTGTACGGAGCGGAAGCGCGGGCCGACCACGTTCCAGTGGATCTGCTTCGCCACCAGGGCCAGGTCGACCAGGTCGACGAGAGCGCCCTGCAACGCCTCGGAGACGGTCTTCAGGTCCGCGTCGGACAACGGGCTCTTCACGACGTACATCCACGCCTCCGTCGGTTCGCCCCCCGGCCATCTCCTTCCACGATGACCGCCCCCACACGGACCGGCAAACCGGCGGCGGCACCGCTGAGAGCCCTTCACACCCGCACGCCGGACACCTCCGGGCATGCGAAAACCCCGACCTCGTCGCTCCGGATCTCCGGAGCGCCCCTGGCCGGGGCCTCACACGCACACGTTCTCGGGCGCTCAGGCGGCGACGACGTCCACTGCCTCGGCGGGCGCCTTGATGGTCACCCGTTCCGGTGGCACACCGGTCACCGACACGGAACCCAGCATCGGACGCACCGGTGCCGGTACGGTCTCGCTGGGCGTCGCCGCGGCGGACCGGGCCAGCTCGGCAAGGGCGAGCTCGTCGCTCACTTCACGCATGAGCTCGGACATCCGTACGTCCAGCGCGTCGCAGATGGCGGAGAGCAGCTCGGAAGAAGCCTCCTTCTGCCCCCGCTCCACCTCGGAGAGATAGCCGAGTGAGACTCGGGCGGACGAGGAGACTTCGCGCAGAGTACGGCCCTGGCGTTGGCGCTGCCGACGCAGCACGTCACCCAGCAGGCGACGGAGCAGAATCATCGGTGGCTCCCTCCTCGGACCGTGTAACCGCATCCTTCACGCCCCACCGTACCGCCTCGCGCCGCGGCCGTGCGGGGAGCGATGTCGTGTTCACTCAGGGCTGCAAACATCAAAACCCCCCGTTCCGTTCCGTATCCTGTGCCCGCTCATTCCCGGTCTGTTCGCTCGCAAGCTCCCTCAAAAGAAGTGCGAGTACGCTCTGTACACTCTCCATACGAATTTCCGCGCGGTCGCCGTTCAACCGCAGCGCCTCCACTTTTCCGCCATCGGCGCAACCCTGCTCGGCCCTGAAGGGCCCGTCCACGGCGACGAAAACCGTCCCCACGGGCTGCCCGTCCTGCGGGTCCGGACCGGCGACGCCCGTCGTCGCGATGCCCCAGTCGGCGCCCAGCGCCGTGCGTACGCCTGCCGCCATCTGGGCGGCGACCTGCGCATCCACCGCTCCGCGCGCCGCGAGCAGCTCGCCGTCGACGCCGAGCAGCTCCCGCTTCAGCTCCGTCGCGTACGCGGTGACGGAGCCCCGGAAGGCCTTGGACGCCCCGGGGACCGCCGTGAGCGTGGCAGCGACCATGCCACCCGTCAGTGACTCGGCGACCGCGAGGGTCTCGCCCCTGACCGTGAGTAGTCGCACCACGTCGGCGGCCGTGGAACTCAAACTTCCGTCTCCTTCAACGCCGCTCTGCGTTCGGCGATTCCCCGGCGGCGCAGCACAATGGCCTGCTTCACATAGTCCAGGCCGGTCGCGACGGTCAGGACGACCGCCGCCGCCATCACCCAGAACCTCAGGGTGGCCAGGGGCCCCGTCAGCGCCAGGACGTACATGCCGACGGCGATGCCCTGGATGAGCGTCTTGAGCTTGCCGCCCCGGCTCGCGGGGATGACGCCGTACCGGATGACCACGAAACGCAGGACGGTGATCCCGAGTTCCCGGCCGAGGATGACGGCCGTCACCCACCACGGCAGGTCGCCGAGCGCGGACAGGCAGATGAGCGCCGCACCCATGATCGCCTTGTCGGCGATGGGATCGGCGATCTTCCCGAAGTCGGTGACGAGGTTGTAAGTGCGCGCCAGGTGACCGTCGAAGAGGTCGGTGATCATGGCGATGGCGAAGGCGGCCCAGGCGAAGGAGCGCCAGGCCGGGTCGTACCCGCCGTTGCCGAGCATGAGCGCGACGAAGGCCGGCACCAGGAGCAGCCGGAGCATCGTCAGCAGATTGGCGACGTTCCAGACACTCGCCTGGTTGACGGCGGCCGCCGCGATCTTGCCACCGCGCGCGCCGGCACCACCCTCGGTGGCCCCTCGCCGCTCTCCCGCATCCCGTTCCACGGCGCCCCCCGAAGTCGTGCGCCCGGCCGGTTCCTGTGCCGCGCCCGAGGCGCCGCGCGGGCCGGTCCGGCGCGCACTGGAGGAGCCGCCCGCCGCGGACGCCGGGACTCCGGTCATCTGCCGGCCTCCTCACTCCACTCGGGCGAGCCCAGCAGCGGTTCGGCCACCAGGTCGACACCCTCCGTACCGACCACCTTCGCGTCGACCATACGACCGACACTCAGGCCCGCGCCGCTCGTGAGCAGCACCTGGCCGTCCGTCTCCGGCGCCTGGTGCTCCGCGCGGCCGCGGACGCCGTCCCCCTCGCCGGCCGGGTCCACGGACTCGACGAGTACCCGCACGGTCGCCCCGACGCGCTCGTCGGCCCGCTGCGAGACCAGTTCCTCGGCCAGGCGGGAGACCCGTGCCAACCGCTCGGCGACGACGTCCTCGTCCAGCTTGTCGCCGTAGGTCGCCGCCTCGGTGCCCTCCTCGTCGGAGTAGCCGAAGACGCCGATGGCGTCGAGGCGGGCGTGGTTGAGGAACCGCTCCAGCTCGGCGAGGTCGGCCTCGGACTCGCCGGGGAAGCCGACGATGAAGTTGGAGCGCACGCCCGCCTCGGGCGCCTTGCTCCGGATGGTGTCGAGGAGCTCCAGGAAGCGGTCGGTGTCGCCGAAGCGGCGCATCGCGCGCAGCACGTTCGGCGCGGAGTGCTGGAAGGAGAGGTCGAAGTAGGGCGCGACCTTCTCGGTGGAGGTCAGCACGTCGATCAGGCCGGGGCGCATCTCGGCCGGCTGGAGGTAGCTGACCCGCACCCGCTCGATGCCGTCGACCTCGGCCAGGTTCGGCAGCAGCGACTCCAGGAGCCGGATGTCGCCGAGGTCCTTGCCGTAGGAGGTGTTGTTCTCGGAGACCAGCATGATCTCCTTGACGCCCTGCTCGGCCAGCCAGCGTGTCTCGTTCAGCACGTCGCTGGGGCGGCGCGAGATGAAGGAGCCGCGGAAGGACGGGATGGCGCAGAAGGAGCAGCGCCGGTCGCAGCCCGAGGCCAGCTTCACCGAGGCGACCGGGGAGCCGTCCAGCCGGCGGCGCAGCGGCGCGCGGGGCCCCGAGGCGGGGGCGACGCCCTCGGGCAGGTCGGTCGGGCCGTGTCCCGGCAGGGCGACCGCGGCACCGGCCTCCTGCCGCTCGGCGGGGCTGATCGGCAGCAGCTTGCGCCGGTCGCGCGGGGTGTGGGCGGCGTGGATGCCGCCGTTCAGGATGGTCTGCAGGCGGTCGGAGATGTCGGCGTAGTCGTCGAAGCCGAGGACGCCGTCGGCCTCCGGGAGGGCGTCGGCCAGCTCCTTGCCGTACCGCTCGGCCATGCAGCCCACCGCCACGACGGCCTGCGTTCTTCCGTGGCCCTTGAGGTCGTTGGCCTCCAGGAGGGCGTCCACGGAGTCCTTCTTGGCGGCCTCGACGAAGCCGCATGTGTTCACGACGGCGACGTCCGCTTCCTCGGCGTCGTCGACGAGCTTCCAGCCGTCCGCCTCCAGACGGCCTGCGAGCTCCTCCGAGTCCACCTCGTTACGGGCGCAGCCAAGGGTGACGAGTGCGACGGTACGGCTTTCAGGCATGGGCTCAAGACTACTTCGTCCCGCCGACGGCCCACGTCGACGGGGTTGGCCGATCCCGGCCGACCCCGCGTCGACGCGGTCCCCGCACCGCCTATCCGACCTGCGGGTCGCCCTTCGTGTACGTCAGGCGCTCGACGGCGCCGGGCCGGAAGTCGTCCTCGATCTTCTTGCCGTTGACGTAGAGCTGGATGGCTCCGGCGTCCCCGAGGACGAGTTTGACCTTCTCGTTGTCCTGGAAGGTCTTGGAGTCGCCCTGCTTGAGCAGTCCGTCGAAGAGCAGCCGGCCGTTGTGGTCCTGGGCGGAGATCCAGCTGCGGCCCTCGGTGGCGCTGACCTTGACGGTCACCTTGTCCGCGGGCGCGGCGGCGATGGCGCTGTCGCTCGGTTCCGGCTTGGGGTCGGCGGGCTTCTTGGGCTTGGCGCTCGACGAGGCGGACTCGCCGGACGAGGGCTGGGCCCCCTCGGCGACGCTCGCCTCGTTGCCGCCGTCGTCGCCGCCCTTGACGAACGTGAAGCCCACGAAGCCGATCACGGCGACGATCGCGGCGACCATGGCGGCGGTCCAGTTGGGTCCGCGCCGCTCGGGACGGATGCGCTCCGCCTCGAACAGGGGCGCGGCGGGGGTCGGCGCCGGGCGTCCGCCGTGCTCGGCGTCGAACCGCGCGAGCAGCTCGGCCGGGTCGAGCCCGACGGCCTTGGCCAGGGTGCGGATGTGCCCGCGCGCGTAGACGTCGCCGCCGCAGGGCGCGAAGTCGTCCGCCTCGATGGCGTGCACGATGGCGATGCGGACCCGGGTGGCGGTGGTGATGTCGTCGACGGTCAGCCCGGCGGCGATCCGGGCCTGCCTCAGGGCGTGGCCGACGGAGGGGCGGGCTTCCTCGGAAACGTCGTCAGGGGCGTCTTGGGACACGTCTTCGATCGGACGCTCGTCTTCAGGGGATTTGCCGTTGGACACGGGGGCGCCTTTCGAGCGTTTAGCCGCCTGTGCTGGGCGTTCAGTCTAGGGGGGGTGCAAACGGGTGGGGCAACCGGGCGGTACGACCTTTACGCCATCGGAATGGCCCGGCACCCCGATGGTGGACTACCTGTTTGTCACTTCCCTCAACTTGACGTAGGGCCTGGGGAAACGGTTGCTCAATGATCCCTAACGGGTGAGTCACGATCGGCCGCCCGGCCGTGGTGACGCCGCCCGGCCGTCGTGACCCTCCGTCGGCGAAACGTCGGCGGATCGTCGGCGGAACCCTTCTCCTACCCGCCCCTACCCTTCAGACTCCCCACGGATCACCGCGAGCACGCCGTCCAGCTCATCAGGCTTCACAAGAACGTCACGAGCCTTCGAACCCTCGCTCGGTCCGACGATGCTCCGCGACTCCATCAGGTCCATCAGCCGCCCGGCCTTCGCGAAGCCGACCCGCAGCTTGCGCTGGAGCATCGAGGTGGACCCGAACTGCGTGGAGACGACCAGCTCGGCCGCCTGGCACAGCAGGTCGAGGTCGTCGCCGATGTCCTCGTCGATCTCCTTCTTCTGCTTGGTGCCGACCGTGACGTCCTCGCGGAAGACCGGCGCCATCTGGTCCTTGCAGTGCTGGACGACGGTCGCGACCTCCTCCTCGGTCACGAACGCGCCCTGCATGCGGGTCGGCTTGTTCGCGCCCATCGGCAGGAAGAGTCCGTCGCCCTTGCCGATCAGCTTCTCGGCGCCGGGCTGGTCGAGGATGACCCGGGAGTCGGCGAGCGAGGAGGTGGCGAAGGCGAGCCTGGAGGGCACGTTGGCCTTGATCAGGCCGGTCACGACGTCCACGGAGGGCCGCTGGGTGGCGAGCACCAGGTGGATGCCGGCCGCGCGCGCGAGCTGCGTGATCCGCACGATCGCGTCCTCGACGTCGCGCGGGGCGACCATCATGAGGTCGGCCAGCTCGTCCACGATCACCAGCAGGTACGGGTACGGCTGGAGTTCGCGCTCGCTGCCCTCGGGCGGCTTGACCTTGCCCTCGCGCACCGCGCGGTTGAAGTCGTCGATGTGCCGGTAGCCGTAGGCGGCGAGATCGTCGTAGCGCAGGTCCATCTCGCGCACGACCCACTGGAGCGCTTCGGCGGCCCGCTTCGGGTTGGTGATGATCGGCGTGATCAGGTGCGGGATGCCCTCGTACGCGGTCAGCTCGACGCGCTTGGGGTCGACCAGGATCATCCGGACGTCCTCCGGGGTCGCCCGCATCATGATCGAGGTGATCAGGCAGTTGATGCAGGACGACTTGCCGGAGCCGGTGGCACCGGCGACCAGCATGTGCGGCATCTTCGCCAGCGAGTGCATGACGTAGCCGCCCTCGACGTCCTTGCCGAAGGCGACCAGCATCGGGTCGTCGTCCTCGGCGGACTCCGCGAGCCGCAGCACGTCGCCGAGGTTGACCATCTCCCGGTCGGTGTTGGGGATCTCGATGCCGACCGCGGACTTGCCGGGGATCGGGCTGATGATCCGCACGTCGGGGCTGGCGACGGCGTAGGCGATGTTCTTGGTCAGCGCGGTGATCCGCTCGACCTTCACGGCGGGGCCCAGCTCGACCTCGTAGCGCGTGACCGTCGGGCCGCGGGTGAAGCCGGTGACGGCGGCGTCGACCTTGAACTCGGTGAAGACGGTGGTCAGCGAGGCGACTATGGCGTCGTTGGCCGCGCTGCGCGCCTTGCCGGGTCCGCCGCGCGTGAGGGAGTCGAGGGACGGCAGGGAATAGGTGATGTCGCCGGAGAGCTGGAGCTGCTCGGCGCGCGGCGGCAGGTCCCGCTCCTTGGGCAGCGGCGTCTTGGTGAGGTCGGGGACCGCGCCGCCCGCCGGTTCCCCTCCGGCCGCCTTCGTGGCGTCCTTCTTGAGCTTGCCCGGCTGCGGCCGCGCGGCCGGCACCGGCGTGGGCGTCGGGGTCGTGGACTCGCGGTCCCCGGTGCTCACGCCCTGGGTGAGGTCGGCGACCAGCGGCGAGGGCGGCATCCCGTGCAGTACGGCGCCGTCGAGCGCGGCGGCGGCAGCGGCGGCGACGTCCACGGCGTCCATCGGACGGTTCATCTCGGGCTGCGGCACGGCGGACCGCCGGGGCCTGCCGCGGCGCCGGCTGAGTGCCTCCTGCTCGGCCGCGTCGGGGTCGTACGGCTCGGCGGCGGCCGGTTGGGCGCGCTTGCGGGGGCGGGCGGGCAGCGCCTCGCGCCACTGCTCGTCGTAGCGCTCGTCGTCGTTCGTGAACTCGTCCGTCTCCGGGGCGTGGACCACGCCGAGCCGCACCCCGAGCTGCCGCAGCCGCTGCGGGATGGCGTTGACCGGGGTGGCCGTGACGACGAGCAGCCCGAAGACGGTGAGCAGCACGAGCAGCGGCACGGCCAGCACGTCGGTCATCGTGTACGACAGCGGGGTGGCCGCGCCCCAGCCGATGAGGCCGCCGGCGTCCCGTATGGCCTGCATGCCCTCGCTGCGGGCCGGTGAGCCGCAGGCGATGTGCACCTGGCCGAGCACGCCGATGACGAGCGCGGACAGGCCGATCACGATCCGCCCGTTGGCCTCGGGCTTCTCGGGGTGCCGGATGAGGCGTACGGCGATGGCGCCGAGCAGGATCGGCACGAGCAGGTCCAGCCGGCCGAAGGCGCCGGTCACGAGGATCTCGACGAGGTCGCCGACGGGGCCCTTGAGGTCGGCCCAGGTGCCCGCGGCGACGATCAGCGCGACGCCGAGCAGCAGCAGGGCGACGCCGTCCTTGCGGTGGGCCGGGTCGAGGTTCTTGGCGCCCTGCCCTATGCCGCGGAAGACGGCGCCCACTCCGTGCGCGAGGCCCAGCCAGAGCGCGCGCACCAGCCGGTACACGCCGTTGGTGGGGTTCGGAGCCGGTTGGGGCGCGGGCTTCCTCGCCGCGGCCTTCTTGGCGGGCGCCCTTTTCGCGGGTGCCTTCTTCGCGGCGGCCTTCTTGACCGGACCCTTCGCGGGAGCGGCCGCCTTCTTCGCGGGCTGCTTCTTGGCTGCGGAGGGACGTGAGGCCATGGGTGTGAGGTTACCGGGGGAGACGGCGGTCGACACGTGTGCCTACCGCTTCACCCGTTCGTGTCGCCCCTCCATGGGGGCGGAACTGACGCGTCCGGTACAGCCTCTGACAAGTCCTCACAGACCCTCCCAGAGTCCACTTCACGGACGGCCGCGGAGGCCGCCGCGACGAGCCTCACGGGCGGCAGGGGCACTCCCGACGTCAGTTGACGGCGGCCTGACCGCCGGACGAGCCCGGCTCCAGGGCGTCCAGCGCCCGCCGCAACCCGGTGAGCTTGCGCTCCAGATGGGCGGCCGTCGCCACCGCGGCCGCGTCCGTCGACTCGTCGCCGAGCTGCTTGGACAGCGCCTCCGCCTGCTCCTCCACGGCCGCCAGCCGCGCCGACAGCTCGGCGAGCAGCCCCGCCGGCTCCTTGGCCTCGCCGACGGCGGCCTTGCCGTTGCCCTCCAACTGGAGGCGCAGCAAGGCCGCCTGTTCACGCAGCTGGCAGTTCTTCATGTACAGCTCGACGAAGACCGAGACCTTGGCGCGCAGCACCCAGGGGTCGAACGGCTTGGAGATGTAGTCCACCGCGCCTGCCGCGTACCCGCGGAAGGTGTGGTGCGGTCCGTGGTTGATCGCCGTGAGGAAGATGATCGGGATGTCCCGGGTCCGCTCCCGGCGCTTGATGTGCGCGGCGGTTTCGAATCCGTCCATGCCCGGCATCTGGACGTCCAGCAGAATGACCGCGAAGTCGTCCGTGAGCAGTGCTTTGAGCGCTTCCTCCCCGGACGATGCCCGCACCAGCGTCTGATCGAGCGCCGAGAGGATCGCCTCCAGCGCAAGCAGATTCTCCGGCCGGTCATCGACCAGGAGGATCTTGGCCTTCTGCACCATGGCCCGCCCTCCTCGCCCCGTAGTCGGAGGCGCCCGACTCGATCGCCTTCTCCCGGTCGCCCTTCATCGCCTTCGCGGTCAGCGCGATGATCGGCAGCCCGGCGAACTGGGGCATCCTGCGGATCGCCGTGGTCGTCGCGTATCCGTCCATCTCGGGCATCATGATGTCCATCAGGACGACGGCCACGTCCTCGTGCTGCTCCAGCACCTCGATGCCCTCGCGCCCGTTCTCGGCGTACAGCACGGACAGTCCGTGCTGCTCCAGGACGCTGGTGAGGGCGAAGACGTTGCGGATGTCGTCGTCGACGATCAGCACCTTCTGCCCGCCGAACCGGATCCCCCGATGCGCCTGCGGCACCGCCTCCTGCCCGGCACCCGGCTGCCGCTCCCGCACCTCGGGCCGGCCCTCGGTGTCCGCGGACGACTTGCGACGGCGCCGGAACAGCGCGGCCGCGCCGTTCTGCGCGTCCTGGTACGACTTCACCTCGGCCGGCGTCTCGGCCTCGGCACCCGGCAGCTCGGCCACGGCACCCGAGGACGCCGGCAGCTCACCGGCCTCCACGGACGGCAGCGGCTGCTGGTAGCCGTGCGGAGGCAGCTCGCTCGGGTGCAGCGGCAGGTAGAGCGTGAACGTCGAGCCGCGGCCCGGCTCGCTCTGGGCATGGATCTCGCCGCCGAGCAGCTGCGCGATCTCCCGCGAGATGGACAGCCCGAGGCCCGTACCGCCGTACTTGCGACTCGTGGTGCCGTCGGCCTGCTTGAACGCCTCGAAGATCACCTGCATCTTGCTGGCCGCGATCCCGATACCCGTGTCGCTCACGGAGAACGCGATCAGCTCGGCGTCCGGGTCGTTCATCGAACCGGCCTCCAGCAACTGCTCCCGGATGGCCGTCGGAACCTCGTCCCGGGCCGGCCGGATGACCAGCTCGACGGAGCCCGAGTCGGTGAACTTCACCGCGTTGGACAGCAGGTTGCGCAGCACCTGGAGCAGCCGCTGCTCGTCGGTGTGCATGGTGGCGGGCAGCCCGGGCGACACCCGCACCGACAGGTCCAGGCCCTTCTCCGCGCTCAGCGGCCGGAAGGTCGCCTCCACGTAGTCCACGAGCTGGACGAGCGCGATGCGCGTCGGGGAGACGTCCATCTTCCCCGCGTCGACCTTCGACAGGTCGAGGATGTCGTTGATGAGCTGGAGCAGGTCGGAGCCCGCGCCGTGGATCGTCTCGGCGAACTCGACCTGCTTCGGGGTCAGGTTCGCGTCGGCGTTGTCCGCGAGCAACTTGGCAAGAATCAGCAGCGAGTTGAGCGGAGTACGCAGCTCGTGCGACATGTTGGCCAGGAACTCGCTCTTGTACCGCATCGAAACCGCGAGCTGCTCGGCACGCTCCTCCAAAACCTGCCGCGCCTCCTCGATCTCGGTGTTCTTCACCTCGATGTCGCGGTTCTGCTGCGCCAGCAGCTCGGCCTTCTCCTCCAGTTCGGCGTTGGACGACTGGAGCGCCTTCTGCCGCTGCTCCAACTCCTCCGACCGCTCGCGCAGTTGCTCGGTCAGCTCCTGCGACTGGCTCAGCAGCACCTCCGTCTTGGTGTTCACGGAGATGGTGTTGACGCTGGTCGCGATCATCTCGGCGATCTGGTTCAGGAAGTCCTTCTGGATGTGCGTGAACGGCGTGAACGACGCCAGCTCGATGACGCCGAGCACCTGCCCCTCGAACAGCACCGGCAGCACGATCACCTGCGCGGGCGGTGCCTCACCGAGCCCGGAGGAGATCTTCAGGTAGCCGCTCGGCGCGTTCTCCACGAGGATCGTGCGCTTCTCCTGGGCGGCCGTGCCGACCAGCGCCTCCCCCGGCCGGAACGAGGTGGGCATGGACCCCATCGAGTATCCGTACGACCCCAGCATGCGCAGCTCGTACGCGTCGCCCTCGGCGCCCGCCTGCTCCTGCCCGTCGACCAGGGGCATCGCCAGGAAGAACGCCCCGTGCTGGGCGGAGACCACCGGGGTCAGCTCGCTCATGATCAGCGAGGCCACGTCCTGGAGGTCGCGGCGGCCCTGCATCAGACCGGAGATCCGGGCCAGATTGCCCTTGAGCCAGTCCTGCTCCTTGTTGGCGATCGTGGTGTCGCGCAGGTTGGCGATCATCTTGTTGATGTAGTCCTGCAGCTCCGAGATCTCGCCGGAGGCGTCCACGTCGATCTTCAGGTTCAGGTCGCCGCGGGTCACCGCGGTCGCCACGCGCGCGATGGCCCGCACCTGCCGGGTGAGGTTCCCGGCCATCTCGTTCACGGACTCCGTCAGGTCGCGCCAGGTCCCGTCGACGTCCCGCACGCGTGCCTGACCGCCGAGCTGCCCCTCCGTGCCCACCTCGCGGGCGACGCGGGTGACCTCCTCGGCGAAGGAGGAGAGCTGGTCGACCATGGTGTTGATGGTCGTCTTCAGCTCCAGGATCTCGCCGCGCGCGTCGATGTCGATCTTCTTGGTCAGGTCGCCCTTCGCGATCGCCGTGGTGACCATGGCGATGTTGCGCACCTGACCGGTCAGGTTCGACGCCATCTGGTTCACCGACTCGGTGAGGTCCTTCCACGTCCCCGACACGCCCGGCACCTGTGCCTGGCCGCCCAGGATGCCGTCGGTGCCCACCTCGCGGGCCACCTTGGTCACCTGGTCGGCGAAGGACCGCAGCGTCCGCACCATGGTGTTGAAGGTGTCGGCGAGCTGCGCGACCTCGCCTCGCGCCTCGATCGTCACCGTCCGCGTCAGGTCGCCGTTGGCGACGGCCGCGGCCACCTGGGAGATGTTCCGCACCTGGACCGTGAGGTTCTTGGCCATCAGGTTGACGTTGTCGTTGAGGTCCTTCCAGATGCCCACGACGCCGGGCACGCTCGCCTGGCCGCCGAGGATGCCCTCCGTACCCACCTCGCGGGCCACCCGCGTGACCTGCTCGGCGAAGGACGACAGCTGGTCCACCATCGTGTTGACGGTGGTGACCAGTTCGAGGATCTCGCCCTTGGCGTCGACGGTGATCTTCTTCGACAGGTCGCCCTTGGCGACGGCCGTCGTCACCTCGGCGATGTTGCGCACCTGCATGGTCAGGTTGTTGGCCATGCCGTTCACGGACTGCGTGAGGTCCTTCCAGGTGCCGGAGACGCCCTGCACCTCCGCCTGGCCGCCGAGGATGCCCTCGGTGCCCACCTCGCGCGCGACACGCGTGACCTCCTGGGCGAACGACGACAGCTGGTCCACCATCGTGTTCAGGGTGTTCTTCAGCTCCAGGATCTCCCCGCGCGCATCCACGGTGATCTTCTGGGACAGGTCGCCGCGAGCCACCGCGGTCGCGACCTGCGCGATGTTGCGGACCTGCGCGGTGAGATTGCCGGCCATGCCGTTCACCGAGTCGGTCAGGTCCCGCCACACACCGGCGACCCCGGGCACCTGCGCCTGACCGCCGAGACGACCCTCGGTACCCACCTCGCGGGCCACGCGCGTGACCTGCTCCGCGAACGACGACAGCTGGTCGACCATCGTGTTGATGGTGTTCTTCAGCTCCAGGATCTCGCCGCGCGCGTCCACGTCGATCTTCTGGGACAGGTCACCGCGCGCCACGGCCGTCGTCACCTGCGCGATGTTGCGCACCTGCGAGGTCAGATTGCCGGCCATGGAGTTGACGGAGTCCGTCAGCTCCTTCCAGGTCCCCGACACGCCGTCGACCCGCGCCTGGCCGCCCAGGCGGCCCTCCGTGCCCACGTCCCGGGCCATCCGCGTCACCTGGTCGGCGAAGCTGGAGAGCTGGTCCACCATCGTGTTCACGGTGTTCTTCAGCTGGAGCATCTCGCCGGAGACGTCCACGGTGACCTTCTGCGACAGGTCGCCGTTGGCCACTGCTGTCGTCACCTGGGCGATGTTGCGCACCTGACCGGTGAGGTTGCGGAACGCGGTGTTGACGGAGTCCGTCAGGTCTTTCCACGTCCCCGCCGCCCCCGGCACCTGCGCCTGACCGCCCAGCTCGCCCTCGACACCGACCTCGCGGGCCACCCGCGTGACCTCGGCACCGAAGGCGGAGAGCTGGTCCACCATCGTGTTGACGGTGTTCTTCAGCTCCAGCATCTCGCCGGCCACGTCCACGGTGACCTTCTGCGACAGGTCGCCGCTGGCCACGGCCGTCGTCACGGCGGCGATGTCCCGCACCTGCGTGGTCAGGTTCCGGAAGACGGTGTTGACGGAGTCCGTCAGGTCCTTCCAGATGCCGGCCGCGCCCGGCACGTTCGCCTGCCCGCCGAGCTGCCCCTCGCCGCCCGTCTCGTTCGCCACGCGCGTGACCTCGTCCGCGAAGATCCGCAGCGTCTCGGTCATCTGGTTGATCGTCTCGGCAAGCTGCGCGACCTCGCCGCGGGCCGGCACCGTCACCTTCTTCGACAGGTCGCCGTTGGCGACCGCCGTCGTCACGTGCGAGATCTCCCGCACCTGGGCCGTCAGGTTCCCGGCCATGGTGTTGACGGAGTCGGTCAGCTCCTTCCACACCCCGGCCACGCCCGGCACCTGCGCCTGCCCGCCCAGGGCGCCCTCGGTGCCCACCTCGCGGGCGACGCGCGTCACCTCGGACGAGAACGCGGAGAGCTGGTCCACCATCGTGTTGACGGTGTTCTTCAGCTCCAGCATCTCGCCGGCCACGTGCACCGTGACCTTCCGGGACAGGTCGCCCTTGGCCACCGCCGTCGTGACCAGCGCGATGTCCCGCACCTGGGCGGTGAGCCGGTACGCCATCGTGTTGACGGAGTCCGTCAGGTCCTTCCACGAACCGGACATTCCGCGCACCCGGGCCTGACCGCCCAGCTTGCCCTCGGTGCCGACCTCGCTGGCCACCCGCGTGACCTCGTCCGTGAACGTCGACAACTGGTCGACCAGGTTGTTCACGGTCCGGCCGACCTTCAGGAACTCACCGCGCAGCGGCTGCCCGGTGCCCTCGTCGTTCTGCGTGCGCAGCTCCATGCGCGGCGACAGGTCGCCGTCCGCCACCGCCGACAGCACCCGGCTGACCTCGGAGACGGGCCGTACGAGGTCGTCCACCAGCGCGTTCGAGTGGTCGATCGCGGCCGCCCAGGACCCCTCGCAGGCGCCGGTCTCCAGCCGCTCCGTGAGTTTTCCCTCACGCCCGACCACGCGCCGCACCCGCGCCAGCTCGCCCGTGAGGTGCAGATTGCGATCGGCCACCTCGTTGAAGACCGCCGCGATCTCCGACATCACGCCGTCGCCGGACACCGTGAGCCGCCTGCGGAAGTTCCCCTCGCGCATGGACACCAGCGCCGCGAGCAGCCGGTTCAGTGCGGCCGTGTCCACCGTCGTACTGCCGCTCCGCGCGCCGCCACCCCGCGATTTGCCCTGGTTACTCAGGGACTGTCCGCCTTTCGCGCGCGTCTTCGTGGCCCGCGTCGCTGCGCCAGACTCCACTGTGTCCCTCCCGCAGGGGTCGACCGATACCGCTGTGCCCGGCCGCCCACACTCGGCGGACCGGTTCCTGCCGCTTACTTCCCGTACTGCCGGTACTTCCGTACTGCCGGGTGATCCGGGCCGGCGCGCCGGACCGCTTCCAGGGCTGCTGCCCACCCGACTCGGCGCGCATTCACCTGCCCGTACCTTCATCAGCAGCTTGCCCAGTGTTTCACCCCGGCCGAACCAGGCCATAACAGTTCGGCAGCTTCGCACATCGTCCGCACACCCTCTGGGCGGAAACACTGCAGACCGGCATCCGGATGGACGGCGAAGGTAAGTAACCTTGCATACGGCTGTCCAGCCAAACCGGTCCGTCCGGTCTGGGCGGTGGCACGGAGACGAGCGGGCATCGGAGGGGCGGCCGGAATGACCACCGGACTGATCCCGGGGGAGCAGCCCCCGGATCCCGGGCCGACGGGTGGGCTGCCGCAGCAGCGGCACGAGCCGGTCGGCCATGAGGCCGTGCACGGGGAGAGAGGGTCGAGGAGTTCTGTGATCACCGCGCGCGCGGCCGCCAGCTTCGAGCCCGTCGGACGATCCGTGGCGAGCGCCCGGTCCTTCGTCCGCGACACGCTCCAGGGCTGGGGCCATGCGGACATCGTCGACGACGCCGTGGTGCTCACCAGCGAACTGGTGACCAATGCCGTGGTCCACGCCGGCACGACCGCCGACGTCGTGTGCCTGCGCAGCGACGACGGCGTACGGATCGAGGTCGCCGACCACTACCCGGAGCGCGAGGTCCCCCTCCAGGGCTCCCCCGCCAACATGGGCAGCCTCGACCGCGAGGGCGGCCGCGGCCTCCAGCTGTGCGCGGCCCTGGCCGACCGCTGGGGCGTGGAGTACACGCCCACACTGAAGAACGTCTGGTTCCACCTCCATCTGCCCGAGCGTCCGGTCGGCACCCGCGCCGCCGGTCCCTCCCTCCCGGCCGCCCTGCTGCCGCTCGCCGACGGCCGGGTCCGCGTCGCCGTCGTCCAGATCGACCGCACCGGCGCCGTCGCGTCGTGGAACGAGGACGCCGAGGACCTCTTCGGCTACTCCGCCGACCAGGTCACCGGCAAACCGCTCACCGACCTCGCCGCCTGGCCGCACACCCCCGGCACGAGCACCGGCATCGCCGAGGCGCTCCAGCTCTCCCGCTGGGAGGGCAGCTACGGCATGCGCGGCGCCAACGGCCGGGTGACCCCGGTCTACGCCTCCCACCTGCGCGTCCGCGACGCCGACGGCGAGCCCTCCACGGTCTGCCTCCTCGTGCGCGACCACGAACGCGCGGTGCTGCAGACCCCGTTGCGGGGGCCGGCCGCCGACTCCCCGTCCTCCGAGGGCCAGAGCACGGACCCCTTCGAGGTGTTCATCGGCTCCCCCGCCCCGGACGATCTCGACGGCCTCCTCCAGCGCACGGTCGAGCGCGCCCGCGACATGCTCGACGCCGACGCCGCCTTCCTGCTCCTGGCGACCGACGACGAAACGGAGTTGGAGGTCCGCGCCTCCACCGGCCTGCCCTCCGCCCGCCAGCGCTTCGCCCGCGTCCCCGTCGAGGCCGGGCCGGGCCGCTACGGCTCGGCGCGCATGCCCGCCGTCCACGACGACCTGGAGGCCGTCCCCGGCGCGGTCCCGCTGCTCAACAGCACGGGCATGCGCTCGGTCGTCACCGTCCCGCTCAAGGTCGAGGGCCGCCTCACCGGCTCGCTCGGCGTCGCGGCCGAGGCCGCCGGCCGGTACTCCAACGAGGAGGCGCTGCGCCTCCAGTTCGCGGCCGACCGCATCGCGCTGGCCGTCGAGTCGGCGCGCCTCGGCGAGCTGGAGCGGCTGCGCCGCGGCTCGCTCAGCTTCCTCGTCGAGGCCTCCGACCTGCTCGCAGGCACCCTCGACCGCGACCAGACGCTGGCCCTGATGGCCCAGATGACGGTCCCGACCCTGGCCACCTGGTGCGCCGTCTACACGATCGCCGACCAGGCCTCGGACCCGTACCTCTCCTACGTCCTGCACGAGGACGAGGAGCTCATCGACGGCATCAAGTCCCTGCTGTCGAAGATCGCCCCGCCCGACCCGGTACCCACCCCGGGCGCCCGCGTCTGGACGGCCCCCGCCGAGATGGCCCACAAGGCGGCGCTGCGCACCTCCATGCGCGACCTCGGCCTCAGCGGCGGTCCGACCCCGCAGCTGAGCACCGGCATCGGTCCGACCCTCGCCACCGCCTCCGCCGTCGGCGGCGAGACCGTCGTCCTGCCCCTGGTCGCCCGCAATCGCGTCATCGGCATGCTCACCCTCGGCAAGCCCACCGACGACCACTTCCGCCAGGAGATCCTCGAACTCGCCGAGGACCTGTCCCGCCGCGCCGCCCTGGCCCTGGACAACGCCCGGCTGTACTCGGAGCGCACGGCCATCAGCCAGTCCCTCCAGCGCAGCCTGCTGCCCCCCGAGCTGCCCGTCATCGACGGCGTCGAGGTCGAGGTCATCTACCGCGCAGCCGGCGAGGGCAACGAGGTCGGCGGCGACTTCTACGATCTCTTCCCCATCAGCGACGACGCGTACGGCTTCGCCATCGGCGACGTCTGCGGTACGGGACCCAACGCGGCCGCGGTCACCGGCCTCGCCCGGCACGCCCTGCGTCTGCTGGCGCGGGAGGGTCTGAGCGGCCCGGCGGTCCTGGAGCGCCTCAACTCCGCCATCCTCGACGAGGGCGCCCGCAGCCGCTTCCTCACCCTGCTGTACGGCGAGATGCGCCCGCAGCAGGACGGCAGCGCTGAACTCAAGGTGGTCTGCGCCGGCCACCCGCTCCCCCTGCGCCTCCGCCAGGACGGCACGGTCGAGCCTGCCGCCGAACCCCAGCCCCTCCTCGGCGTCATCGAGGACCTGGAGCTGTACGAGCAGACGGTCACCCTCGATCCGGGCGACGTCCTGCTCTGCGTCACGGACGGCGTCACCGAACGCCGCGAAGGCGCCCGCATGCTGGGCGACGACGGCCTCGCCGACGTCCTCACGACCTGCACGGGCCTGACGGCCGGCGCGGTGGCCGCCCGCATCATGCGCGCGGTGGAGCGTTTCGCCTCCGACGCCCCGTCCGACGACATGGCGATCCTCGCGATGCGCGTCCCGGAGCCCCACACGGACTGACCAGAGCATGCGAAAGGCCCCGCCCGGATGGGCGGGGCCTTTGTGCTGGAGCCCCCAAACGGAATCGAACCGTTGACCTTCTCCTTACCATGGAGACGCTCTACCGACTGAGCTATAGGGGCCTGTCGCTTTCGAGGTTTCCCTCGCGGCAACGGAATAGATCATACCCCGAACAAGCCGGTGCTCCCAACCACTGACTTTCGCTCAGTACGCAGGCTGCAACAGCCCACCGAGCGCATTGCAGGCGGACACGATCCGCTGCATGTCCCGCTTGGTCAACGCGGCCTCGACAGGCAGCGCGAGCGTCTCGTCGACGGCCCGCTCCGTCTCCGGCAGCGACACACAGCGCCGGAATCCAGGCATCCGGTGCACTGGCGTCTTCACCGGCACCCGGCACTCGACGCCCCTTCCCCGCACGGCGCGGGCGAACGCGTCACGGTCCGGCCGCCCGTTGCCCGGCACCCGCACCACGTACTGCTGATAGGTGTGCCCGTCACCCCCGTCGGGGGTCCGTACGCCCCGCAACTTCCCGTCGAGATAGGCCGCCCGCTGCCTGCGCCGCGCTATCTCGTCGTACGGCGCCTCGGACTCGCCCCGCTCCAGGACGAGCAGCCCGTGCCGTTCCCCGATGCGGTGCAGAGAGCCCATGTCCGCCGGCCGCCCGAACCGGTGCACGACGACCACGGCCGCGGTACGGGGCGTCAGCGCGGCCTCCACGGGGGAGGCGTCCAGGCAGTACGTATCCGGATCTATGTCGGCGAACACCGGCAACGCGCCCGCCAGGGCCACGGCCTCGGCGACTTCCACGTTCCCGAAGGCAGGTACGACGACCTCGTCACCGACACCCACGCCGGCGGCCCTGAGCATTGCTGCAGTACCCATACGCCAGATGGTCGGGGCGCAACGTGAACACGAAGTGACGGAAAGCAAAAAAGGGTTGGTCCCGGAACCGAAGTTCCGGGACCAACCCTTTTCTAAGAATTGTTCGGCGGCGTCCTACTCTCCCACAGGGTCCCCCCTGCAGTACCATCGGCGCTGTAAGGCTTAGCTTCCGGGTTCGAAATGTAACCGGGCGTTTCCCCTACGCTATGACCACCGAAACACTATGAAACAGACAATCAACCGGGTGACCAACACGGTCTGATTGTTCGTGGTTTCAGAACCAACACAGTGGACGCGAGCAACTGAGGACAAGCCCTCGGCCTATTAGTACCGGTCACCTCCACACCTCACGGTGCTTCCAGATCCGGCCTATCAACCCAGTCGTCTACTGGGAGCCTTAACCCCTCAAGGGGGTGGGAGTCCTCATCTCGAAGCAGGCTTCCCGCTTAGATGCTTTCAGCGGTTATCCCTCCCGAACGTAGCCAACCAGCCATGCCCTTGGCAGGACAACTGGCACACCAGAGGTTCGTCCGTCCCGGTCCTCTCGTACTAGGGACAGCCCTTCTCAAGACTCCTACGCGCACAGCGGATAGGGACCGAACTGTCTCACGACGTTCTAAACCCAGCTCGCGTACCGCTTTAATGGGCGAACAGCCCAACCCTTGGGACCGACTCCAGCCCCAGGATGCGACGAGCCGACATCGAGGTGCCAAACCATCCCGTCGATATGGACTCTTGGGGAAGATCAGCCTGTTATCCCCGGGGTACCTTTTATCCGTTGAGCGACGGCGCTTCCACAAGCCACCGCCGGATCACTAGTCCCGACTTTCGTCCCTGCTCGACCCGTCGGTCTCACAGTCAAGCTCCCTTGTGCACTTACACTCAACACCTGATTGCCAACCAGGCTGAGGGAACCTTTGGGCGCCTCCGTTACTCTTTAGGAGGCAACCGCCCCAGTTAAACTACCCATCAGACACTGTCCCTGATCCGGATCACGGACCCAGGTTAGACATCCAGCACGACCAGACTGGTATTTCAACGACGACTCCACCCACACTGGCGTGCGAGCTTCAAAGTCTCCCAGCTATCCTACACAAGCCGAACCGAACACCAATATCAAACTGTAGTAAAGGTCCCGGGGTCTTTCCGTCCTGCTGCGCGAAACGAGCATCTTTACTCGTAGTGCAATTTCACCGGGCCTATGGTTGAGACAGTCGAGAAGTCGTTACGCCATTCGTGCAGGTCGGAACTTACCCGACAAGGAATTTCGCTACCTTAGGATGGTTATAGTTACCACCGCCGTTTACTGGCGCTTAAGTTCTCAGCTTCGCCACACCGAAATGTGACTAACCGGTCCCCTTAACGTTCCAGCACCGGGCAGGCGTCAGTCCGTATACATCGCCTTACGGCTTCGCACGGACCTGTGTTTTTAGTAAACAGTCGCTTCTCGCTGGTCTCTGCGGCCACCCCCAGCTCAGAGTGCAAAACTCGTCACCAGGTGTGGCCCCCCTTCTCCCGAAGTTACGGGGGCATTTTGCCGAGTTCCTTAACCATAGTTCACCCGAACGCCTCGGTATTCTCTACCTGACCACCTGAGTCGGTTTAGGGTACGGGCCGCCATGAAACTCGCTAGAGGCTTTTCTCGACAGCATAGGATCATCCACTTCACCACAATCGGCTCGGCATCAGGTCTCAGCCACAAGGTGTGCGGATTTACCTACACACCGGCCTACACCCTTACCCCGGGACAACCACCGCCCGGGATGGACTACCTTCCTGCGTCACCCCATCACTCACCTACTAACCGCTTGGTTCGGCGGCTCCACCACTCCCCTCAACTCCGAAGAGATCAGGGCGGCTTCACGGCCTTAGCATCACGATGCTCGATGTTTGACGCTTCACAGCGGGTACCGGAATATCAACCGGTTATCCATCGACTACGCCTGTCGGCCTCGCCTTAGGTCCCGACTTACCCTGGGCAGATCAGCTTGACCCAGGAACCCTTAGTCAATCGGCGCAAACGTTTCTCACGTTTGTATCGCTACTCATGCCTGCATTCTCACTCGTGAACCGTCCACAACTCGCTTCCGCGGCTGCTTCACCCGGCACACGACGCTCCCCTACCCATCACAGCCGGCGTTGGCCGTATTGCTGCAATGACACGACTTCGGCGGTACGCTTGAGCCCCGCTACATTGTCGGCGCGGAATCACTAGACCAGTGAGCTATTACGCACTCTTTCAAGGGTGGCTGCTTCTAAGCCAACCTCCTGGTTGTCTGTGCGACTCCACATCCTTTCCCACTTAGCGTACGCTTAGGGGCCTTAGTCGATGCTCTGGGCTGTTTCCCTCTCGACCATGGAGCTTATCCCCCACAGTCTCACTGCCGCGCTCTCACTTACCGGCATTCGGAGTTTGGCTAAGGTCAGTAACCCGGTAGGGCCCATCGCCTATCCAGTGCTCTACCTCCGGCAAGAAACACACGACGCTGCACCTAAATGCATTTCGGGGAGAACCAGCTATCACGGAGTTTGATTGGCCTTTCACCCCTAACCACAGGTCATCCCCCAGGTTTTCAACCCTGGTGGGTTCGGTCCTCCACGACCTCTTACAGCCGCTTCAACCTGCCCATGGCTAGATCACTCCGCTTCGGGTCTTGAGCGTGCTACTAAAAACGCCCTATTCGGACTCGCTTTCGCTACGGCTTCCCCACCCGGGTTAACCTCGCAACACACCGCAAACTCGCAGGCTCATTCTTCAAAAGGCACGCAGTCACGAGACACCAAGCAAGCTTGATGTCCGACGCTCCCACGGCTTGTAGGCACACGGTTTCAGGTACTATTTCACTCCGCTCCCGCGGTACTTTTCACCATTCCCTCACGGTACTATCCGCTATCGGTCACCAGGGAATATTTAGGCTTAGCGGGTGGTCCCGCCAGATTCACACGGGATTTCTCGGGCCCCGTGCTACTTGGGTGTCTCTCAAACGAGCCGTTGACGTTTCGACTACGGGGGTCTTACCCTCTACGCCGGACCTTTCGCATGTCCTTCGCCTACATCAACGGTTTCTGACTCGTCTCACGGCCGGCAGACCGTAAAAGAGAGATCCCACAACCCCGCACACGCAACCCCTGCCGGGTCTCACACGTATACGGTTTGGCCTCATCCGGTTTCGCTCGCCACTACTCCCGGAATCACGGTTGTTTTCTCTTCCTGCGGGTACTGAGATGTTTCACTTCCCCGCGTTCCCTCCACACTGCCTATGTGTTCAGCAGCGGGTGACAGCCCATGACGACTGCCGGGTTTCCCCATTCGGACACCCCCGGATCAAAGCCTGGTTGACGACTCCCCGGGGCCTATCGTGGCCTCCCACGTCCTTCATCGGTTCCTGGTGCCAAGGCATCCACCGTGCGCCCTTAAAAACTTGGCCACAGATGCTCGCGTCCACTGTGCAGTTCTCAAACAACGACCAACCACCCGTCACAACCCACTCACGCGGATTTTTACCGGGGCCGGCACTGAAGGAAGTTCATTCCCTCAGATACCCAACAGCGTGCCCGACACCCTTGCCTTCCCTTACTCGTGTTCCACGCCGAAGCAGTACTGACGAGAAGATCAGGATCAAGTGTGCCGAGTAGTCAACGTTCCACCCATGAGCAACCGTGCAGGACATTTGCCTGCAGTCGGCTATGTGCTCCTTAGAAAGGAGGTGATCCAGCCGCACCTTCCGGTACGGCTACCTTGTTACGACTTCGTCCCAATCGCCAGTCCCACCTTCGACAGCTCCCTCCCACAAGGGGTTGGGCCACCGGCTTCGGGTGTTACCGACTTTCGTGACGTGACGGGCGGTGTGTACAAGGCCCGGGAACGTATTCACCGCAGCAATGCTGATCTGCGATTACTAGCGACTCCGACTTCATGGGGTCGAGTTGCAGACCCCAATCCGAACTGAGACCGGCTTTTTGAGATTCGCTCCACCTTGCGGTATCGCAGCTCATTGTACCGGCCATTGTAGCACGTGTGCAGCCCAAGACATAAGGGGCATGATGACTTGACGTCGTCCCCACCTTCCTCCGAGTTGACCCCGGCGGTCTCCCGTGAGTCCCCAACACCCCGAAGGGCTTGCTGGCAACACGGGACAAGGGTTGCGCTCGTTGCGGGACTTAACCCAACATCTCACGACACGAGCTGACGACAGCCATGCACCACCTGTACACCGACCACAAGGGGGGCACCATCTCTGATGCTTTCCGGTGTATGTCAAGCCTTGGTAAGGTTCTTCGCGTTGCGTCGAATTAAGCCACATGCTCCGCCGCTTGTGCGGGCCCCCGTCAATTCCTTTGAGTTTTAGCCTTGCGGCCGTACTCCCCAGGCGGGGCACTTAATGCGTTAGCTGCGGCACGGACAACGTGGAATGTTGCCCACACCTAGTGCCCACCGTTTACGGCGTGGACTACCAGGGTATCTAATCCTGTTCGCTCCCCACGCTTTCGCTCCTCAGCGTCAGTATCGGCCCAGAGATCCGCCTTCGCCACCGGTGTTCCTCCTGATATCTGCGCATTTCACCGCTACACCAGGAATTCCGATCTCCCCTACCGAACTCTAGCCTGCCCGTATCGACTGCAGACCCGGGGTTAAGCCCCGGGCTTTCACAACCGACGTGACAAGCCGCCTACGAGCTCTTTACGCCCAATAATTCCGGACAACGCTTGCGCCCTACGTATTACCGCGGCTGCTGGCACGTAGTTAGCCGGCGCTTCTTCTGCAGGTACCGTCACTTTCGCTTCTTCCCTGCTGAAAGAGGTTTACAACCCGAAGGCCGTCATCCCTCACGCGGCGTCGCTGCATCAGGCTTTCGCCCATTGTGCAATATTCCCCACTGCTGCCTCCCGTAGGAGTCTGGGCCGTGTCTCAGTCCCAGTGTGGCCGGTCGCCCTCTCAGGCCGGCTACCCGTCGTCGCCTTGGTGAGCCATTACCTCACCAACAAGCTGATAGGCCGCGGGCTCATCCTTCACCGCCGGAGCTTTCGAACCTCGCAGATGCCTGCGAGGGTCAGTATCCGGTATTAGACCCCGTTTCCAGGGCTTGTCCCAGAGTGAAGGGCAGATTGCCCACGTGTTACTCACCCGTTCGCCACTAATCCCCACCGAAGTGGTTCATCGTTCGACTTGCATGTGTTAAGCACGCCGCCAGCGTTCGTCCTGAGCCAGGATCAAACTCTCCGTGAATGTTTACCCGTAATCGGGTGACACCACGAGAGCGGAACAGTCGGAGGAATAATCCGACCGTTCACAGCGTCCTCGCTGTTGTGTTACTTCAAAGGAACCTCAACCCGAACGGAGATCCGATCAGGTCGGGGTATCAACATATCTGGCGTTGACTTTTGGCACGCTGTTGAGTTCTCAAGGAACGGACGCTTCCTTTGTACTCACCCTCTCGGGCTTTCCTCCGGGCGCTTCCCTTCGGTCTTGCGTTTCCGACTCTATCAGATCTTTCCGATCCGATTTCCTCGGTGCTTTCCAGGTTCCCGCTTTCGCGTTTCCCTTTCCGGCGGTTCCGACTTTATCAGAGATTCTGAGTCGGGATTTCCACCCTCCTGGGCGGCTCCGAACCACGAAGTGATCGGGTGCCCGTCCGAGCGGAGATGTAAACGTACTGGAGCGGGGCGCCCCGATGCAAATCGGGGCGCCCCGCTCCAGGTTGGCGCTGTCGGTGGTCCGACGGCCCGTCAGACCTCCACGACGACAGGCAGGATCATCGGCCGGCGCCGGTAGGTGTCCGAGACCCACTTGCCGAGGGTCCTGCGGATCAGTTGCTGCATCTGGTGCGGCTCGACGACACCGTCCTGGGCCGAGCGCTCCAGCGCTTCGGTGACCTTGGGTAGTACCGCGGCGAAGGCCGAGTCCTCGATGCCCGAGCCGCGGGCCTGGACGTGCGGCCCACCGGTGATCTTGCCGGTGGAGGAGTCCATCACCACGAAGACCGAGATGATGCCCTCGTCGCCGAGGATCTTGCGGTCCTTGAGGGCCGGTTCGCCGACGTCGCCGACCGAGAGCCCGTCGACGTAGACGTACCCCGCCTGGACCTTGCCGGTGATCTTCGCCTTGCCCTCGACGAGGTCGACGACCACGCCGTCCTCGGCGATGACGATGCGGTCGTGCGGGACGCCGGTCAGGGCGCCCAGCTCGGCGTTGGCACGCAGGTGGCGCCATTCGCCATGGACCGGCATCAGGTTCTTCGGGCGGCAGATGTTGTAGAAGTACAGCAGCTCACCGGCCGAGGCGTGGCCCGAGACGTGGACCTTGGCGTTGCCCTTGTGGACGACGTTGGCGCCCCAGCGGGTCAGGCCGTTGATCACGCGGTACACCGCGTTCTCGTTGCCCGGGATGAGGGACGAGGCCAGGATCACCGTGTCGCCGTTGACGATGCGGATCTGGTGGTCCCGGTTGGCCATGCGGGACAGGGCGGCCATCGGTTCGCCCTGGGAGCCCGTGCAGACCAGGACCACCTCGCTGTCGGGCAGGTCGTCCAGCGTCTTGACGTCGACCACCAGGCCCGGCGGGACCTTGAGGTAGCCGAGGTCTCTCGCGATGCCCATGTTGCGGACCATGGAGCGGCCGACGAAGGCGACTCTGCGGCCGTACTCGTGGGCGGCGTCCAGGATCTGCTGGATGCGGTGGACGTGACTGGCGAAGCTCGCCACGATGATGCGCTTGCGGGCGTTGGCGAAGACCTGCCGCAGGACGTTCGAGATGTCCCGCTCGGGCGGGACGAAGCCCGGCACCTCGGCGTTGGTCGAGTCGGCGAGGAGCAGGTCGATGCCCTCCTCGCTGAGGCGCGCGAAAGCGTGCAGGTCGGTGAGGCGGCCGTCCAGCGGAAGCTGGTCCATCTTGAAGTCGCCGGTGTGGACCACCATGCCCGCCGGGGTGCGGATGGCGACGGCCAGCGCGTCCGGGATGGAGTGGTTGACCGCGACGAACTCGCAGTCGAAGGGACCGACGCGTTCACGGTGTCCCTCCGCCACCTCGAGGGTGTACGGCCGGATGCGGTGCTCCTGGAGCTTGGCCTCGATGAGCGCGAGGGTCAGCTTGGAGCCGATCAGCGGGATGTCCGGCTTCTCCCTCAGGAGGAAGGGGACGCCGCCGATGTGGTCCTCGTGGCCGTGGGTCAGGACGATGCCCTCGATGTCGTCGAGGCGGTCCCGGATGGACGTGAAGTCCGGCAGGATCAGGTCGATGCCGGGCTGCTCCTCCTCGGGGAAGAGCACGCCGCAGTCGACGATCAGCAGACGGCCGCCGTATTCGAAGACCGTCATGTTGCGGCCGATTTCGCCGAGGCCACCGAGGGGCGTGACCCGCAGGCCGCCCTTGGGAAGCGCCGGGGGCCGGCCCAGTTCAGGATGCGGATGACTCAAAAGACTCTCCTCACCACACGCGCCACGTACCGGTGGCACGTGGCGCGCATGACGTTCGTGCAGAAGCAGTTGTCGTATGGGGTGCGGGCACCGGTGGCCCGCCTATTCAGTTGTGAAGTCCGTCCGGTCGTGCGGTGGTGCGAAGTCTGATGTCAGAGCTGTACCCCGCCGGCGGCAAGATCGATCTTGAGCTGCTCGGTTTCCTCGGGCGTGAGGCCGACCATGGGGGCGCGCAGCGGTCCCGCGGGCAGCCCCTGGAGGGCGAGCGCGCCCTTGGTGGTCATGACGCCCTGGGTGCGGAACATGCCGGTGAAGACGGGGAGCAGCTTCTGGTGGATCTCCAGGGCCTTCTGTACGTCACCGGCGACGTGCGCGTCCACCATGGCGCGCAGCTCCGGGGTGACGACGTGGCCCACGACGGAGACGAAGCCGACCGCGCCCACGGCGAGCAGCGGCAGGTTGAGCATGTCGTCGCCGGAGTACCAGGCGAGGCCGGAGCGCGCGATGGCCCAGCTGGCCCGGCCGAGGTCGCCCTTGGCGTCCTTGTTGGCGACGATCCGCGGGTGCTCCGCAAGGCGGACCAGGGTCTCGGTGTTGATCGGGACGCCGCTGCGGCCGGGGATGTCGTAGAGCATGACCGGCAGCCCGGCGGCGTCGGCGATGGCCGTGAAGTGCAGGTACAGGCCCTCCTGCGGGGGCTTGTTGTAGTACGGCGTGACGAGCAGCAGGCCGTGGGCGCCGACGCGCTCGGCGGCGCGGGCCAGCTCGATGCTGTGCTGGGTGTTGTTGGTGCCGACTCCGGCCACCACGTGCGCCCGGTCGCCGACCGCCTCCACGACGGCCCGTACGAGGTCCGCTTTCTCCGCGTCGCTGGTGGTCGGGGACTCGCCGGTGGTGCCGTTGATGATCAGGCCGTCGTTGCCTGCGTCCACCAGGTGGGCGGCGAGCCGCTGGGCGCCGTCGAGGTCGAGTGCGCCGTCCGCCGTGAAGGGCGTGACCATGGCGGTGAGGACCCGCCCGAAGGGGGTCTGCGGAGTGGAGGTCGGAGCCATGGGTTACACGCTACTCGTTGCTCAGGGCGGGGTCTGCCCTCGGGGGAGGCGGCAGGTCGGAACGGAGGTGGAGCCCGGCACTGCCTGCTCGGGGGTTCAAGCAGTGCCGGGTCCCTTTGATCAGGCTAGATGAACTTCACCAAACGCCGCAATCCGGACACTTCGCATGGTTGATGCGTACATCTGTGCCCGGCCGGGCCGGCCAGGGGGCCCGACCCGTTACGGCGCCACGCGGCCGTTGGCGTTGAAGGCGGCGTGGGTGAGCGGCATGAGGCGGGCCCACTCCGCCTCCATCTTCTCGCCGGCCATCTCGATCTCCCGCTGCGGGAAGGAGGGCACCTTGGCCAGTTCGTGCTGGGTGCGCAGACCCAGGAAGTGCATCAGCGAGCGGGCGTTGCAGGTCGCGTACATCGACGAGTACAGGCCGACGGGGAGCACCGCACGGGCCACCTCGCGGGCGACGCCGGCGGCGAGCATCTGCTGGTACGTCGCGTAGGCCTGGCGGTAGGAGTCCTCCATCGCGCTCCCGACCAGCTCGTGCTGCTCGGGGGTGCCCTCGACGAAGACGTACTTGCCGGGGCGGCCCTGCTGCACCAGCTTGCGGGAGGCGTCCGGGGCGTAGAAGACCGGCTGGAGCTCCCGGTAGCGGCCCGACTCCTCGTTGTAGGACCAGCCGACGCGGTGCCGCATGAACTCCCGGAAGACGAAGATCGGGGCGCTCACGAAGAAGGTCATCGAGTTGTGCTCGAACGGGCTGCCGTGCCGGTCCCGCATGAGGTAGTTGATCAGGCCCTTGGAGCGCTCCGGGTCCTTCTTCAGCTCGTCCAGGGACTGCTCCCCGGCGGTGGAGACACGGGCGGCGAACAGCACGTCGGAGTCGGTCGCGGCGCTCTTGACCAGCTCGACGGTGATGTCGCTGCGGAGTTCGATCTTCGGATCGTCGGCGGGGATGTCGGTCACGGTGTGGAGGGCCTTCCCAGTCAATCTCGGCGCTTGGCGAGGCCACTCTACGACCCGTCCATGTGCGCCGAATCGGGCGATCGGTGCCGTGCCGCAATCAAGTCGGCGAAACAGGGCACCTGAAGGGGCGTTCGTTCGTCTGTATGAGTAACAGCACTTCATTCCAGTCCCTGAAGGGAGACGCAGCCCCTATGATCCGCCGGCGTGAACCCGTGCCGTTCGCCTTCGTCGCCGAGGCCGACAGGTTCCGCAGCAATGTCACACCCCCGCCCCGCGAGCGGGCGTCCTTCGGCCAGCTGGCCGGGCGCTGGCTCCTCGGCATGACCGTCGTCGCCGGTCTGGTCGGTTCCCTGGTGATCGGGATGCCCGCCCTGTCGGCCGACCAGCCCTCCCCGCACAAGCAGCCGTCGCAGGCGTCCGAGGGGCGCTAGGCCCGTCGGGCACGGCCGGCCCGGCTCCATCCGGACCCCCGAGGGTGGTGACCGGAGACACAGGTCGGTAGCCTCACCGGGCACAACACTTGCCCTGGAACGAGTGAGGACCAGCCGTGCCCCTGCCCTTCCTGACGGCCGACCGCGCCTTTGACACGGCCGACGACGTCGCGCTGCCGTACGACGACCGCGACCTCTGGCGTCGGCCCTACCGGCCGGGGCCGTGGCGCGTGGGAACGGCGGCCCTGATGCTGCTGCTCGCCTCGTTCGTCCTGTTCGCGGCCGTCATCATCGCGGCGACGGGCGGGCTGTCCTCCGCCGGGGTGGTCTTCGGCATCGCGGTCGTCGTCATCCTCTGCGCCCTGCGGATGCTGCGCATGGGCGCGTGGGTGAGCGCGCACGGGGTGCGTCAGGTGGGCTTCTTCACCACGCGCACGGTCGCCTGGCAGCAGGTCGCCAGCCTGCGCACGGTGCAGCAGCCGGTGCGCTGGCTGGGACTGCCGCGCACGGTGCAGGGGCAGGCGCTGCTGCTGGTGCGGCAGGGCCGGTCGGCTGAGCCTCTGTCCCCGCTGCTGACCTCGCACAACTCCGACTTCCTCGCCCGCGACGGTGCCTTCAACCGGGCGGCCGACGCCGTGGAGGCGTGGGCCGACGAGTACCGACGGGGCTGACGCACCCGACACGCCGGACGCCGGGGCCCGGACCGCAGCTGCGGTCCGGGCCCCGGCGTCCGGCGTGCGCTCCGCTCAGGCGGCCTCGACGTGCTTGCCGTCGTGCAGGGCGATCGCCCGCTGCATCGCCTTGCGGGCGCGCGGGGTGTCGCGGGCGTCGTGGTAGGCGACGGCGAGCCGGAACCAGCTGCGCCAGTCGCCGGGGGCGTCCTCCGTCTCCGCCCTGCGCAGGGCGAAGACCGCGTCGGCCGACTCGCGGTCGACCCGGCCGCTGGGGGTGCGCTTCAGCTCGTCGACGGGCAGTCCGCCCTCGGCGTCGAGTTCGGCGGCGAGCTGGTTGGCCCTGCGGACGAACTGGGTGTTCTTCCACAGGAACCACAGGCCGATCACCGGCAGGATCAGCACCGCGACGCCGAAGGTGACGGTGAGGAGGGTGCCGGTCTTGATGAGCAGGACGCCGCGGCTGCCGACCAGGAGGAAGTAGAAGACCAGGACGGCGGCCGTGACGAGGTAGGTGATCTTCGCGCGCATCAGGGTGAGGGTCTCAGTTCAGGTCCAGGAAGTGTTCCAGGCCGAAGGTGAGGCCCGGGGTGGTGACCACCCGGCGGGCGCCCAGCAGGATGCCCGGCATGAAGCTGCTGTGGTGCAGGGAGTCGTGCCGGACGGTGAGGGTCTCGCCCTCGGCGCCGAGCAGGACCTCCTGGTGGGCGAGCAGGCCGCGCAGCCGGACCGCGTGCACCGGGACCCCGTCGACGTTCGCGCCGCGGGCGCCGTCCAGGGCGGTGGCAGTGGCGTCGGGCGCCGGTGCGGAGCCTGCCTTCTGCCGGGCCTGAGCGATCAGCTGGGCGGTGCGGGTGGCGGTGCCGCTGGGGGCGTCCACCTTGTTCGGGTGGTGCAGCTCGACGACCTCGACGGACTCGAAGTACGGGGCCGCGATCTGCGCGAACTTCATGGTCAGCACGGCGCCGATGGAGAAGTTCGGCGCGATGAGCACGCCGGTCCCCGGGGAGGCGTCGAGCCACGCGTTCAGCCGTGCGAGGCGCTCGTCGGTCCAGCCGGTGGTGCCGACGACGGCGTGGATGCCGTGGCGTACGCAGTAGTCGAGGTTGTCCATCACCGAGGCGGGGGTGGTCAGCTCGACGGCGACCTGGGCGCCGGACTCGGCCAGCGCCTCCAGGCCGTCGCCCCGGCTCAGGGCCGCGACCAGCTCCATGTCCTCGGCGGCCTCGACCGCCCGTACCGCCTCGGAGCCGATCCGGCCCTTGGCGCCGAGGACGGCCACGCGCAGCTTGCTCATGTTGTTCGCTTCCTTACCGGGAGTGTCAGGCGACGGCGTCGTGCAGCCGGGACGCCTGCTTGTCCTTGAGCGGGCCGATGACCGACAGGGACGGCCGGCGGCCCAGGACGTCGCGGGCGACGGCGCGGACGTCGTCCGGCGTGACCGAGGCTATCCGGGCCAGCATGTCGTCGACCGACATCTGCTCGCCCCAGCACAGCTCGCTCTTGCCGATACGGTTCATCAGCGCGCCGGTGTCCTCCAGGCCGAGGACCGTGGAGCCCTGGAGCTGGCCGACGGCACGGCCGATCTCGTCATCGGTGAGGCCGTGCTCGGCGACGTGGTCCAGCTCGTCGCGGCAGATCTTGAGCACGTCGTGCACCTGGGAGGGCCGGCAGCCCGCGTACACGCCGAAGAGGCCGCAGTCGGCGAAGCCGGACGTGTACGAGTACACGCTGTAGGCCAGGCCGCGCTTCTCCCGGACCTCCTGGAAGAGGCGCGAGGACATGCCGCCGCCGAGGGCGGTGTTGAGGACGCCCATGGCCCAGCGGCGCTCGTCGGTGCGGGCGAGGCCCGGCATGCCGAGGATGACGTGGGCCTGCTCGGTCTTGCGGCCGATCAGCTCCACGCGTCCGGCGGCGCGGACGGTGCGCCGGCCGGCGCGCGGGGCGAGGGGCTGGGCCGCCGGATCCTTGAGGGCCCCGGACTTCTCGAAGGCGGCGCGGACCTGGCGTACGACCTTGTTGTGGTCGACGTTGCCGGCCGCGGCGACCACCAGGTGGGTGGGGTCGTAGTGCTTCCGGTAGAAGCGGCGGATGCGGTCGGCGGTGAGGGCGTTCACCGTGTCGACGGTGCCGAGGACGGGGCGGCCCAGGGCGTTGTCGCCGAACATGGTGTGCGCGAACAGGTCGTGCACGCAGTCACCGGGGTCGTCCTCGGTCATCGCGATCTCTTCGAGGATGGCGCCGCGCTCGACGTCGACGTCCTCCTCCTGGATCAGCGAGCCGGTCAGCATGTCGCAGACGACGTCGATGGCGAGCGGCAGGTCGGTGTCGAGCACGCGCGCGTAGTAGCACGTGTACTCCTTCGCCGTGAACGCGTTCATCTCGCCGCCGACCGCGTCGATGGCGGAGGAGATGTCCAGGGCGCTGCGCTTGCGGGTGCCCTTGAAGAGCAGGTGCTCCAGGTAGTGGGTGGCGCCGTTCAGGGCCGGGGTCTCGTCGCGGGAGCCGACGTGGGCCCAGATGCCGAAGGTCGCCGAGCGGACCGAGGGGAGGGTCTCGGTGACGATGCGCAGGCCGCCGGGGAGGGTCGTCCTGCGCACCGTGCCGATGCCGTGCTCGCCCTTGATGAGGGTTTGGGTACGGGCGACGGCCCGCGCCTCCGAGGAGGTGCGGGCCGTCGCCGTGGCGCTACGGGACGTCACTTGTCGGCGTCGTCCTTCTTGTCGTCGTCGCCCGCTTCGCCCTCGATCACGGGGATCAGGGAGAGCTTGCCGCGGGAGTCGATCTCGGCGATCTCGACCTGGACCTTCGCGCCCACGCCGAGGACGTCCTCGACGTTCTCCACGCGCTTGCCGCCGGCGAGCTTGCGGATCTGCGAGATGTGCAGCAGACCGTCCTTGCCGGGCAGCAGGGAGACGAACGCGCCGAAGGTGGTCGTCTTGACGACCGTACCCAGGTAGCGCTCGCCGACCTCGGGCATGGTCGGGTTGGCGATGCCGTTGATCGTGGCGCGGGCGGCCTCGGCCTGCGAGCCCTGGGCGGCACCGATGTAGATCGTGCCGTCGTCCTCGATCGTGATGTCGGCGCCCGTGTCCTCCTGGATCTGGTTGATCATCTTGCCCTTGGGGCCGATGACCTCACCGATCTTGTCGACGGGGATCTTCACGGTGATGATCCGCGGCGCGTTCGGGGACATCTCGTCCGGCGTGTCGATCGCTTCCATCATCACGTCGAGGATGTGGAGGCGGGCGTCACGGGCCTGCTTGAGGGCGGCGGCCAGGACGGAGGCGGGGATGCCGTCCAGCTTGGTGTCGAGCTGGAGGGCGGTCACGAACTCCTTGGTGCCGGCGACCTTGAAGTCCATGTCGCCGAAGGCGTCCTCCGCACCGAGGATGTCGGTGAGGGCGACGTAGTGCGTCTCGCCGTTGATCTCCTGGGAGATCAGGCCCATGGCGATACCGGCGACGGGGGCCTTCAGCGGCACACCGGCGTTCAGCAGCGACATGGTGGAGGCGCAGACCGAGCCCATGGACGTCGAGCCGTTGGAGCCGAGGGCCTCGGACACCTGGCGGATCGCGTAGGGGAACTCCTCGCGCGTCGGCAGCACCGGCACGATGGCGCGCTCGGCGAGAGCGCCGTGGCCGATCTCGCGGCGCTTCGGGGAGCCCACGCGGCCGGTCTCGCCGACGGAGTACGGCGGGAAGTTGTAGTTGTGCATGTAGCGCTTGCGGGTCACCGGGGAGAGGGTGTCCAGCTGCTGCTCCATGCGGAGCATGTTCAGGGTGGTGACGCCCAGGATCTGGGTCTCGCCACGCTCGAACAGGGCGGAGCCGTGCACGCGCGGGATGGCCTCGACCTCGGCGGCCAGGGTGCGGATGTCGGTGACACCGCGGCCGTCGATGCGCTTCTTCTCCTTGATGACACGCTCGCGGACCAGGGACTTGGTCAGCGCGCGGTACGCGGCGGAGATCTCCTTCTCGCGGCCCTCGAACTCCGGGAGGAGCTTCTCGGCGGCGAGCCCCTTGACGCGGTCCAGCTCGGCCTCGCGCTCCTGCTTGCCGGCGATGGTGAGCGCCTGCGTCAGCTCGGGCTTGACGGCGCCGGTCAGCGCCTCGAGGACGTCGTCCTGGAAGTCCAGGAAGATCGGGAACTCGCCGGTCGGCTTGGCGGCCTTGGCGGCGAGGTCGGCCTGGGCGCGGCACAGCACCTTGATGAAGGGCTTCGCGGCGTCCAGACCGGCGGCGACGACCTCCTCGGTGGGCGCCTCGGCGCCGCCCTCGACCAGCTTGATGGTCTTGTCGGTGGCCTCGGCCTCGACCATCATGATCGCGACGTCGCCGTCCTCCAGGACGCGGCCCGCGACGACCATGTCGAAGACGGCGTCCTCGAGCTCGGTGTGCGTCGGGAAGGCCACCCACTGGCCGCGGATCAGCGCGACGCGGACGCCGCCGATCGGGCCGGAGAAGGGCAGACCGGCCAGCTGCGTGGACGCGGAGGCGGCGTTGATCGCCACGACGTCGTACAGGTGGTCGGGGTTGAGCGCCATGATCGTCGCGACGACCTGGATCTCGTTGCGCAGGCCCTTCTTGAAGGACGGGCGCAGCGGGCGGTCGATCAGGCGGCAGGTGAGGATCGCGTCCTCGGAGGGCCGGCCCTCACGGCGGAAGAAGCTGCCGGGGATCTTGCCGGCGGCGTACATCCGCTCCTCGACGTCCACCGTCAGGGGGAAGAAGTCGAGCTGGTCCTTCGGGTTCTTGGAGGCGCTGGTGGCCGACAGCACCATGGTGTCGTCGTCCAGGTACGCCACGGCGGAACCGGCGGCCTGACGGGCCAGGCGGCCCGTCTCGAAGCGGATGGTGCGGGTGCCGAACGCGCCGTTGTCGATCACGGCTTCGGCGTAGTGGGTCTCGTTCTCCACTAGTGGTTTCTCCGATGCTTGTCGTCTTTTGTCCCACGCCGCCCGTGTGGCGGAGGGGACGGTGTGCCGGAGAAGCGTCCGTGCAATGCGGGCCGGTCTTCGATCGAAGCACCCGGGGATCTGCCCCCGGGGGCCACTACCGAGGACCGGCGGCGGCGGTGCGGTCCGCTTCTCCTCGTACGTCTTGTTCTTCTGTTACCACACTACAAAGGGGCGGCGACAGCGCGCACGTACAGCAAAGGGAGCGGCCCCCTTACGATGGGAACCGCTCCCTTCACGGCGTGCTAGCGGGCGCCCGCCGCACCGCGGCGGATGCCGAGGCGCTCGACCAGCGCACGGAAGCGCTGGATGTCCTTCTTGGCGAGGTACTGCAGCAGCCGGCGGCGCTGGCCGACCAGGATGAGCAGACCACGACGGGAGTGGTGGTCGTGCTTGTGCGTCTTGAGGTGCTCGGTCAGGTCGGAGATCCGACGGGACAGCAGAGCGACCTGGACCTCGGGGGAGCCGGTGTCGCCCTCCTTGGTACCGAACTCGGTGATGATCTGCTTCTTCACTGCGGCGTCGAGCGACACGCGTACTCCTCTTGGTCTGTGACTGGCCACCGAGTGCCCCCGGTCTACGTCTCGGGGGATCTTCCGTAACTCGGAAGGCGGGGATCCGCTGGGCGCGGCCTCCAGGGCTCACAGCTCCGGGGGCGCGTACACAAACGGCCGTTACACAGGGTACCAGCCGGGAGGTGCCGCTCTGTCCGTGCCTGGGCGGCAGCCGGTCAGCCGGTCATCGAGCGAACCTCGGCGAGCACGCCCAGCACCGCGAGACAGAGGGGGACCAGCGTCAGCAGGACGGCTCCCTCGGTCAGATCGAGCAGTCTGCCCCAGAACGGCGACAGACCCTTGCGCGGGATGACGAGTCCGACGGCGGTGATCAGCGCGGCACCCGCCGCGATCGCTGCGGTCAGCCAGATGGTCCGGAGGTCGAGCGCTCCCCTGTCGCCGTGCAGGACGAACTCGGTCAGGGCGGCCGTGGGTGGGTTCAGCGCAAGGCCGAGCAGCAGCAGGACGATCGTCGCCAGGCCCGCCACCAGCACACACGTCACCTGGGAGGTGTAGCGGAACAGGCGCGCCCTGATCAGCATGGACAAGCCGACTGCCAGGGCCAGGAGCTGGGCCCACACGTCGTCCGAGAAGCCGAGTACGGCCCCGGCCCCGACCACGACCGTGGCGGTGCCGCCGACCAGCCCCAGCAGCAGCTCGTGACCCCGTCGGGCCTGGGCCGCGATGCGCTCGGCGTCGAGCGGACCGATTTCGGGACCGTGCGCGAGTTCCGGGTCGAAGTCGTCCTGGGCCGCCGAGCGCGGCGCCGCGTATCCGATGGGCAGCCGGGCGAACCGCGCCGACATGCCCGGCAGGAAGGCGACCAGGCCGATCGCGCAAGGGGCACACACGGCGGCGGTCTCGGTCGCGGTCGCGTCCGCGACAACGGCGAGGAAGGTCGCGAGGGACCCGACGGCCGCGAGGAAGGTGGCCGCCACGAACGGGGCGTCCGAGCTCGGCGCCAGTGCCACCAGGACCACCGAGGCCACCAGCACGGTCAGACAGCCCAGCAGAAACTGCAGTCTCCCCGGCCCCTGCCCTGCGTCCGGGCCGACGATGCCGGATCCGGCGATCAGCAGCAGCACCAGGGCCGGCAGCCCGAGCGTGGTCGCCGAGGCACGGTCCGCGTACACCCGCACCCGTACGCCCGCGAACGCGGTGAGCAGCACGCCGAGACCGCCCGCGACGATGCCGGGCAGGCCGTGCATGTCGTGGCGCAGGGGGTCGGCGAACCAGAGGACGAAGCCGATCATCACCACCAGCAGCGCACCGCCGACCAGCCCGGCGACGCGCAGCAGGTCGTCGCTCCAGAGGTGGCGGTCGCGGACGACGGCGGAGGCGACGGCGTCGGACACGTCGTCGTAGACGGCCGGCGGGAGGGACTCGGCGAAGGGGCGCAGGCTCAGCACCTCCCCGTCGAGGACCCTCTCTTCGGCGAGCGTGCGTGCGCCGTCGATGACGCGACCGTCCCTGCGCACCAGGTGGTAACCGGTCGGCGTACCGGCGGACTGGGTCTGCTGGGCCAGGCGCAGGATCTCCGGATAGAGGTCGGCCACGGGCAGGTCCACCGGCAGTG
The DNA here is from genome assembly GCF_033406955.1 of Streptomyces violaceoruber. NCBI lineage: Bacteria > Bacillati > Actinomycetota > Actinomycetes > Kitasatosporales > Streptomycetaceae > Streptomyces > Streptomyces violaceoruber. Next base: position 2,316,485 of record NZ_CP137734.1, read on the forward strand.
CCACGTCGATGCGGGCGTCGGGCGCCACGACCGTGACTCGGCAGAAACCCGTTGCCGTGGTCGAACTCACCTTCACTGACCCCCTGCTTCGCTGATGCGTGCGCTGCGTCGGCCACCCTACCGACAGGCACCGTCCGTCACGACGCGTAGTATCCCCGAGCAGCGGGGAACGGCCGGTGCCACGGGGGCGCCGGTGAGAATTAGCCGCTCCGTACAGGGGGATTGAGGCTTCGGTGAGCCAGTTCGTCATCAAGCGCCCGCCTCGTACGCTGCCGCCCGACGTCCCCTCGGACGAGTTGCTTCTGGAAGCCCCGCCCGAACTGCCGCGCGGGCAGCAGGAGGGCGTGCTGATGCAGGTGCTGCCCACGCTCGGCATGGGCTCGTCGGTGGTGTTCTACTTCGCATCGCCCAATGCTCATCCGTTCATGCGGATCATGGGCGTGGTCATGCTGATGTCGACGGCCGCGATGGTGGTCGCGCAGATCGTCCGCTATCGCCGAGGTACGCAGGGGCAGATGGCCGATGTGCGCCGTGACTACCTCCGCTATCTCGCCCAGACACGGCGCCGGATCCGCCGGACGGCCCTGCGGCAGCGTGACGCGCAGTTGTATCTGCACCCCGCCCCCGACCAGCTGTGGGCCGTGGTCGCGGAGGGCAGCCGGGTGTGGGAGCGACGGATCGGCGATGCCGACTTCGGTCAGGTCCGCCTCGGTCTCGGGCCGCAGCAGCTGTCGACCCCTCTCGTCGCGCCGGACACCGCACCAGTGGACGAGCTGGAACCGCTGTGCGCGGGAGCCATGCAGCGCTTCCTCGCCGTGCACGGCCAGTTGGACGCCCTGCCGGTAGCGCTGTCGCTGCGCGCCTTCTACCACGTGACGGTGTCCGGTGATCCGGAGCAGGCCCGGTCCACGGCCCGTGCGCTGGTGGCCCAGGCGACGACCTTGCACTCCCCCGACGACCTGGTCGTCGCCGTCGTCACCGCGCCCGGAGCGGTGAGCCGCTGGGACTGGTCGAAGTGGCTGCCGCACTGCCAAGTGGCCGGGCAACTGGACGGTGCCGGCAGCCGGCGCCTGTTCGGGGACGACCTGGGCGAGCTGGAACCGCTGCTCGCCGCCCACCTAGACGGACGGCCGCGCTTCAGCCGTGATGGTCGGCCGCTCCTCGACCAGCCTCACATCCTCGTCGTGCTGGACGGCGGCATGGTGCCGCCGACCTCGGCCTTCGCAGCCGCGGAGGGCTTGCAGGGGGTTACCGTCGTCGAGGTGGTCGCCGGTGAACTCGACCAGCCCAGGGGGGACCTCTCCGTCGTTGTACGCCCGGATCGGCTCTGGCTGGACTCGGGGGGCGGTGTCGCCTACGAGGGCGCGCCCGACGTGATGCCCCTGCCCGGCGCCGAGGCACTGGCCCGGCAGCTCGCGCCGCTGCGCATGGGCGGCGGTGACGACGACGAACCCTTGCTGGCCAACTTGGACTTCACCGAGCTGCTCGGGCTGGGTGACGCCGCCTCGGTGGACGTACGACGCACCTGGCGCCCCCGGTCCACACCGGAGCGGCTGCGCGTGCCGATCGGCGTCGGCGAGGACGGCAGGCCCGTGATGCTGGACCTCAAGGAGGCCGCACAGGACGGTATGGGTCCGCACGGACTGTGCGTGGGCGCGACGGGCTCCGGCAAGTCCGAGCTCTTGCGCACCCTGGTGCTGGGCCTGGCCGTCACCCACTCCTCCGAGACACTCAACTTCGTGCTGGCGGACTTCAAGGGCGGCGCGACCTTCGCGGGCATGTCGCAGATGCCGCACGTCGCCGCGGTCATCACCAATCTCGCCGACGACCTCACCCTGGTCGACCGCATGGGTGATGCGATCCGCGGAGAGCTGCAGCGCCGCCAGGAGTTGCTGCGCTCGGCCGGCAACTACGCCAATCTCCACGACTACGAGAAGGCCCGGGCCGCGGGCGCCCCGCTGGAGCCGCTGGCCTCCCTCGTCCTCGTGATCGACGAGTTCAGTGAACTCCTCACCGCCAAACCCGACTTCATCGACATGTTCATCCAGATCGGCCGGATCGGCCGCTCGCTGGGCGTGCACCTGCTGCTCGCCTCGCAGCGCCTGGAGGAGGGGCGACTGCGCGGTCTCGACACATACCTGTCCTACCGAGTCGGTCTGCGCACCTTCTCGGCAGCCGAGTCACGGGCGGCGCTGGGTGTGCCGGACGCCTACCACCTTCCGTCCGTGCCCGGTTCGGGCTACCTGAAGTTCGGCACGGAGGAGATGGTCCGGTTCAAGGCCGCCTATGTGTCCGGCCCCTACCGCGGGGGCGCGCCGGACACCTCCGCGAGCCGCGTGCCGGTCGAGCGCAGGCCCTCCCTGTTCACCGCCGTGCACGTGCCGGTGACTTACGCGGCGCCCGACCCGGAGAGGGACGAGCGTGCCGCCGCAGGGCGGCAGGAGGACGACGCCCTGGCCGACACCGTGCTGGACGTCATCGTGCAGCGCCTGGAAGGCCAGGGTGTGGCGGCGCACCAGGTGTGGCTACCGCCTCTGGACGAGGCTCCCACCATGGACCAGGTGCTTCCCGCGCTGGCAGTCACGCCGGAACGCGGCGTGCAAGCGCGGGAGTACACCCGACTGGGCGGGCTGACGGTGCCACTCGGCCTGATCGACAAGCCTTTCGAGCAGAAGCGTGAGGTCCTTTACCAGGACTTCTCGGCAGCCTCGGGACACATGTTGGTGGTGGGCGGTCCCCAGTCGGGCAAGTCGACGCTGCTGCGCACGCTGATCGCGTCGTTCGCGCTCACCCACACGCCGTACGAAGTGCAGTTCTACTGCCTGGACTTCGGTGGCGGAGGACTCGCGTCGATGAATGACCTGCCTCATGTGGGCGGTGTGGCCTCCCGGCTCGACCCCGAACGGGTGCGTCGGACAGTTGCGGAGGTGGCCGGCATCCTCAGCCGCCGCGAGCAGTTCTTCCGGACGCACGGCATCGACTCCGTCGCCACCTACCGTCGCCGCCGCGCGGCCGGAGAGCTGCCCGGCGAGCCGTGGGGCGACGTCTTCCTGGTCGTCGACGGGTGGGGCAACTTCCGCAACGACTACGAGGGGCTGGAGGGCGTCGTCCACGACATCGCCGGCCGCGGGCTGGGCTATGGCGTCCACGTGGTGCTTTCCGCGTCCCGCTACATGGAAGTGCGCGCGGCTCTCAAGGACCAGATCATCGGCCGCCTGGAACTGCGACTGGGCGACGCCATGGACTCCGAGTTCGACCGCAAGGTCGCGCTGAACGTGCCGACGGGGGTGCCCGGCCGGGGGCAGGTGCCTCAGAAGCTGCACTTCATGACCGCGCTGCCGCGGCTCGACTCGACACCGGACGTCGAGAGCCTCTCGGAGGCCACGGCGCAGCTGGTGCAGGCGGTCAAGGTCAACTGGGCCGGGCCGCCGGCGCCCACGGTGCGGCTGCTGCCGCGCAAGCTCCCGGCCGACCAGTTGCCCAAGGGCTTCGAGTTCCCCCAGCACGGCATCGCCATCGGTATCGACGAGGCGAACCTGGAGCCAGTCTTCATCGATCTGGACACCGATCCCTTCCTCCTGGTCCTCGGCGACAGCGAATCCGGCAAGACGAACCTGCTCCGGCTGATCGCCAAGCAGATCGCGGAGCGCTACACCCCCGCCGAGGCCCGGATCGTCGTCGGTGACTACCGGCGCACCATGCTGGAGGCGGTGTCGGAGGAGCACCTGCTGGAGTACGCCCCCATGGCGTCGGCGATGCAGGTCCACATGGATGCCATCAACCAGTTCATGGAGATGCGCGCTCCCAAGCCGGACATCACCCCGCAACAGTTGCGCGACCGCAGCTGGTGGAGCGGCCCGCAGCTGTTCGTCGTCGTCGACGACTACGAACTGGTCGCGGCCGGCTCCGGCAACCCTCTGGCCCAGCTCGTGGAACACCTGCCGTTCGCCCGCGACGTGGGCGTGAAGTTCATCGTCGCGCGCAGCTCGGCAGGCGCATCCCGGGCACTGTACGAGCCCTTCCTGCAGCGCCTGAAGGAACTGGGCACGCAGGGCGTGATCCTTTCGGGCGACCCCAGCGAGGGCGACATTCTCGGCAACGTCCGAGGGCGGCCCATGCCGCCAGGGCGTGGCGTGTTCGTTTCGCGCAAGCGCGGTACGCCGCTGATTCAAGTGGGTCTGCTTCCACAACGGCATTAGAGTGATCGCCCGAGTGGTGACTCGGCGTGACCCAACGTGACACAAGTTGGCTGAACGGGGAGGCGGTTGAGGTGGGTTCGAACGGGGGCGGCACACCGGACACGGGTACGTCATTCGACAACCTGTCCCACGTGAATCCGGCGATGGCGCTGGACATCCAGCACGACGCCATGAAGGGCTTCAAGAAACGTGTCGACGAACTGCTGCTGGAGCTCGACAGGTCCGAGGCGGCACCGGGCAAGGTCGGCCAGGACAAGCTGACACGCGCCCATCTGGGCTCGGCGGAGTTCAAAGAGGCACAGTTCCTCTACGACTCGTACGCCGTCGTCCACGAGGAGCTGGAGAAGCTGTCCAAGGCCCTCAGCGCGCAGATCGAGGGCATGGGACTGGCGGTGCACGCGTCGCGGGTCGGTTACGAGAACCTCGACGGCGACATCCGGGCGCGCATGAGGGCGGTCAACGCGGAGGCGGAGAAATACTACGTGGCGGGTCGGGATCCGTATGCCGACCGACGCGGCGGACCGCCTCCGGAGTCCGATTCGAGCGATGAGGGCCTGTGATGGGTGAGCAGCCCGGACCGCGGCAGCCGAAACTTGCCCGCACCGACTTCGAGTCCATGACCCACGAGCAGCTCGCGGCCCTCCTTGACTCGGCCAGCCCGGAGAGTGCCTCGCACCTGGCGACCAAGCTCACCAAGGCCGCCTCGACGATCACCAAGATCGGCGACGACCTGATGACGCACACCAAGGGCCTCGAATGGCAGGGTGAGGCTGGCGACACCTTCCGCGACTGGGGCGGCCAGGCGGCGAGTTCCACGCTCCGGCTCGGCCAGTACGCCGAGGTGGCCTCGCGCTGGATGGCCACGGTGGCCCAGGCGGTCGTCGAGGCGAAGGCAGCGCTGCCGGACACCTCGGAGACGACCCAGGCCAAGGCCGACCTGGCCGCAGCGAAGAAGACACTGGCGGCTACACAGGAACCAGGCGCCCGCAACGACCCCGACGCCCGCAAGCTGGCCCAGACCGCGCAGTCCGACGCGACGACGGCGCAACAGCGCATGGAGGCTGCCCGGGGGGAGGCCATCCAGCAGCTGCGGAAGCTGGCGCAGACGTACGAGTACTCCGCGCAGCAGGTGAACAGTGTGGAGCCGCCTACGTTCTCACCGCCGAGCACTCACTTCGGCGATACGGACTGGAAGCCCGGCGAGTACATTTCCGTCCCGTCGCATGGCGCCTCCGGTGCCGGAGGCGGCTCAGGTACGCCTGCGGTGGTCCAAGGCGGCCAGGACAGTGGCTCGCGTGTCGGGGCTCAGCCGCACCCGTACAGCGGTGCCTCCGAAGGCGCCTCGCCCGGGCTCAGCAGCGCGTCCGCCGACAGCCGTCGTCCCGTCGCCATGGACATTGACGGGCTGACGACCTTGCCGGAGCGGCCCGGACCGACTCCGCAACCTGGGCCGAACACGCCTCTTCCTCGGTCCGATGCGCCGCCCGGGCAGCCCGTCGTCGGTCCGCCGGTCCTGCAGAACAGCGGTGGTGGCACGAACAACCCGGCGAGTGGCCGGATGCCGGTGGTACCCCGTCCACCGCTCCCCCCTTCACAAGGGCCGGGCTCAGGAGGTGTCCGAGTCCCACCGCTGCGCGACAGCGGAATTGTGGGCGGGAAGCCCGTTACGCCGACGACCGGCCGTCCTTCCGGGGGTATCCCCCGCGGAACGGTCATCGGTGGGCAGGGCCCTGAAGGTCGTGCCCCCATGGTCCGCGGCCTCACTCCCGGCCTTCCCGGTGGTACTGGCGGCAGCGGACAGGGAGGCACGATCGGCAGCCGGCGCCTTGCCTCCCAGACAGGTGGGATGACCGGTGCCGTGGCGGGCCAGAACGGTCGTCTTCCCATGGGTCGTCCCATGACGCCGGGAGGAACGGGGCTGCCGCGGCCGGCAAGCTCTTCTCAGTCGCCCCGTGCGGCAGTGTTGGGCCGGCCGACGGGGGGCGTTCCTCGTACCGGCGGCACGGGCTCGCGGCAGCAGGATCAGCGTGGAACCGACCGACCCGACTACCTCTCCGAAGACGAAGAGACCTGGCAGCGCGGACGCCGCTCGTTGCCGCCAGTCGTGGAGTGACCCCCACCCCTGCCAACCCCCAGGAAAGTCATGCGTGCCAGCAGTAGACGAAACATGCGCCCTGCCTCAGTGCTCTCGGCTGGCCTCGGCCTGTTGCTGGTTGGCGTCGCCGCCGCTCCGGCGCATGCCGAGTCGGTTCGCGACCTCCAATGGCATCTTGACGCGATGCACGCCGAAGAGATGTGGAAGGTGAGCACCGGCCGCGGCATCACCGTCGCTGTCATCGACACGGGGGTCGACGATTCGCTGCCCGATCTCAAGGGACAAGTCCTGAAGGGCAAGGACTACTCGGACCAGCCGGGCGACGAGCGAACCGACCACGAGGGCCATGGCACCGGCATGGCCGCGCTCATCGCAGGCACTGGGAAACACGGGAGCAAGAGCGGGGCTTACGGCCTCGCTCCGGGTGTGGAGATCCTTCCCATCCGGATGCCCGAGAAGATCGAGGGGTTGGACTTCACCTCGGGTCACAACGCCGCACGGGACTTCAGCAAGGCCATCCGATTCGCGGCGGACTCGGATGCGAAGGTCATCAACATCTCGATGGGACAGGCAGAGTCCGGCACGAAGGGCGGCGTCGACACTTCTGAGCTGGACGCCGCCGTGAAGTACGCCGTAGACAAGGGAAAACTGATCTTCGCGGCCGCCGGCAACGAGGGCGACGGAGCTAACCGCCCCCGCTTTCCCGCCTCCACACCAGGCGTCGTGGCCGTCGGATCGATCAACGAGAAGGTCAAGCGCAGCTCGTTCTCGGAGTGGGGGCCAGAGATCGACGTCACCGCGCCCGGGGAGGACTTGGTCCACGCGTGCATCGGTGGCACCGGAGTGTGCAGGACCAGCGGCACGAGTGATGCCACAGCCATCGCCTCGGCATCCGCCGCCCTCGTCTGGTCGAAGCACCCGACCTGGACCAACAACCAGGTCCTCCGTGTCCTGATCAACACGATGAAGGGCAACGAGGAGGAGTGGACTCACAACGAGTCCTTCGGCTACGGCATCGTCCGCCCAAGGGTCGCACTGCAGAACCCCGGCGACCCCGGCCCTGCCGACGAGTACCCGCTGCCGGACCTCGCCGCGGCGGCGGCTTCCAAGTCTCCGTCGCCAGAGGCGTCCCCGTCCGGTGACGCTGCTGAGAATCCCGCCGGAGGCACGTACCAGGCGGCCGCGTCCACTTCGGAGGACGACAGCAGCACGTCACTCTGGATCGCCTTGGGCGTCGCTGCGGCCGTGGTCGTCGGTGCCGCGATCACCTTCGCCGTGCTCCGCACCCGACGCCGCCGCGTCGAGCAGCCGACGGCGCCCGGTTCTCCGGCGACTCCCGCGTACGCCCCTCCGCAGCAGTACCCGCCCCACGGGACGCCAGGCTCGGGCCAGCGGGACTGAGGCCGAGGACCGGACATCCGGTACGACAACGAATCAGTCGTCAGTGACGCCAGAAGAGGACCACCGTGTCATTCGATGAGATGTGGGGCCAGGCCCGCAACGCCGCCGCCGCGCGCCGGCACAGCAGCATGCAACTGAACCAGCTCGCCCCTGTCGACGCAGGTGGTGGTTCGTCCCCGAGCCTCCATGTGGATGCCGGTGTCCTGGAGGAACGCGCCACGAAGGCTGACACCGTTCGCACGAACTTCAAGGACGCGGACAACAAAGTGATGACAGCGACGGGCCGCGTCGAGTTGAAGGGCTTCAAGTCGGACTCCGCGCTGTCGACTTTCCAAAAGCGCTGGCGCTCGCAGATGCAGTACATGGACGACCTGCTCGGCAAAGGGGTAGCGGGAAATCTCCGCACTTCTGCCGCCGAGTTCCGGAAGGAAGAAGACAAGCGACGCCGAGCGGCCAAGCGCGAGAACGACAGCGATGGAAAGAAGTGACATGGCCATCAGTTACGAACAACTACGCTCGGCCGACCTTTCCTCTCTGTCCGACGCTGTTGACGCCTGGCGCCCCCTGCCAGGTCAGTTCGACACCATCGCACGGGCCTTCGGCAGCACCGTCACCAAGGGGTTGCGAGATTCGGACTGGAAGGGGGAAGCGGCAACAGAAGCGCTGGAGAAGTTCGACGTTGTCGAGAAGCAGATGAAATCGGCATCCGACGAGGCTCACGACGTACACGCTCTATTGAAGAGCGCGTTCGATGCGTTCCAGGCAGCGAAGGACGAACTGAAAACAATCGAGAAGTATGTCCATGAAGACAAACATCTCAAGATGAATGAGGGGCGCGTCTACTGCGACCCGTCCACCGCACCTCAGGAACAGCAAGCAGCCCTTCAGAAGGGGTACCTTGATTCGGTCCATGAGTGCAACAACAGGATTCAAGCAGCACTGAAGAGCGCAGAAGACGCAGATACGGCTCTGCACTGGGCGCTCACGATGGACGCCAACGGCAAGAGCCGTGGTTTCAACACACACTCAGCAACGAGCGTGAAGGATGCCGCCGAGGGGCGGAAGGAAGCCCTTCGGGAAGCACGTGCGATGGTCAAGTTGGCGGAATTGGGTGACGGCATGACCACCGCCCAGATCGAACGCATGAACAAGGTCCTTTCCAAATACCAGGGGGATCCCCTCTTCAATGAAAAATTCGCCACCGGACTTGGCGGCAAAGGGGCTCTCCTATTCTGGGCGGAAATGGCTGACCCCAGTAAAGGCGGTTACTCGCGCGTCCCGTACGAGCACAGCAAGGAAAGACTCGAGCAGCTCAAGGCATTGCAAGGAAACCTGGGTCGGACACTCGCGTCAGCCACACACTCAGACAGCAAGGAGATGCGTGCCTGGGAGAAGGAAGTCATCGACCTGGGCAGCAGCAGCCTCGACACCTCTCACGCCGGTAATCCGTACGGCTTCCAGGTCATGAGCAACCTCATGCGTCAGGGCGATTACGACACCCATTTCCTTGATCGCTACGGTAAGGAGCTCATCAAGGCGGACAAGCGCTGGGATTCACCCTTCTCTCCGTCCGACTTCTGGATGCGAAACTCGGAAGCGGATTTGAACTTCGGGGCAGCCGACGACCGGGGCCAGGACCCTATGACTGGGTTCATGGAGGCTCTCGGACACAATCCCAAGGCATCTGTCGAATTCCTTTCCCAAGAAGCAAATTTCGACTACCTGACGTCGGACCGCGAGTGGCCCTCCGACGGAACCGGAAGCAAGGACACCGGGGCATCGGCCGGGTATCGGTCGCTGTCCCATGCTTTGGAATCAGCGACTACAGGGCATGCCTACGACACCGGGCCGAGCACCCACATGCCTGCCCACACCAAGGAACAGGCAGACCTGATGACGAAAGTCGTCCAGGGTGTCGCCGATCCGGGGGACGACTTCAAGCTCCACGAGGGCATGGAGGAAAGCTTCGGCCAGATGGCTTCCGAATACATGCCCGACATCCACCGAGAGCTTTCAGGAGGACAGGCGGGGGGCGGGACCCTGGAGGACCTCTATCCGCTCAGTGGAGCACAGGCCACCTTCGGCGAACAGGCGGTCACTCGGTTCATGTACGAACTGGGGCAGAGCCCTGACGGATACAAGGCCCTCAATGTCGGGGAAGCTCTGTACACGAGCGAACTGATGGGCTACCACCTGGCTAACCCGGATGCCTATGGCGAGTCGACAAAGAACACCATTCAGCAGATTTCAGCGAGTAACTCCGAAGTCCAGGGAGTCCTTGGCCTCGCCCGTCAGGACTCTGATCTGCAGAAGAGCGCCGAAGGCGATGCCGCGTTCAACAAGGACATGGACAAGTGGAAGGCCTGGGCAACTACAGCCGCCAACATCGGAATCGGTGCCGGCGTGAGTACGGTCGCTTCTCCTGTCGCCGGCGCGTTTGCTGTGGCAGCCACGGAGGACCTGACGGGGCAGATGATCGACGGGCTGTTCCCCGACCCTCGGGACAGCTCGCAGGAGGCACTGTTCCAGTCAGGCAAAGACTGGGAGAAGCACAAGGACTCGACCCTGGCAGCCGCACAGCAGGCCGCGTCAGCAGCAGACCTGGCACATTCGTCTGGCTTGAACCAGGCTGAGATCGAGTCCGCTGTACGTGACGGCCACTTCCAGGGCAACGACCGCGCCCATTCCGTGCTGCGCGAGTACAGAGAGAATCAGCACAAGGCGTGACACCCCTTCGGAAGCGCGGGAGAAGTAGATGACGAAGTTGACGGTGCGTCGGCCATTGATCGTCGTGGTCGCCGCTGCGGTGGTTGCCGTAGGAGCCGGGCTCGCAGTGTGGGCCACTGCGTTCCGGAGCGATGCGAAAGAGCTCAGGGCTTCTGAGACATGCAACGAGGGGGTGTTCTCTGCCAATGTCGAGCCTCTGGAGCGGCTCGTCTCCCCCGACTCGTCGTTCACCTCGGAGTGGTCCCGAGAGGTGTCTGACAGCTCACTGCTCCTCACCTGTAGCAACTCGACCTCCCATGCATCCGTCAAGATGACCGCCGAACTGAAGGACGGCTCCGTCAAGGACTGGCGGACACAGCTGGGAGGGGCCGACACTGCCGATGGGACACGCTTCGACGTCGGCACGGAAGCGTTCGTCTGGGACAAGCAGGCGGCCGTGTACGTCGTCTGCAAGCCTCACTCCGCAGGGTCCAGCCATACGGCCGGCCTGAAGGATCCCTATCTGTCGATTCTGGTTTCTGCCAGCGGCTCGGTGGAGAGGGACAGCGAAACGCGGCGGCAGGACCTCGCTCACTTGGCCAGCCGCATGTTCTTCGAGGCACAGCTGCAAACAGGATGTCAGGAGGATTTCATCGCCCCTTCGGGACCACCTCGCCTGACAGATTGAGAACGCCACCATTCACGACCGGTCCGCGGTTCATCGCCGACGGCGAGACTGGAAACCTGTGACCTCAGGCACGACGCGCCCGGCAGCCTTGTGCAGGGTCCGTTTCGCGATGCCGGCCGCCTCCGTGACCTCGCCCTGTGCACTGTTGATCCTCTCGATCAGTTCCGCCTTCGCGGTCCTACCCGGGTTGGTCTCGGGAGGCCGGGTGGGCAGCTTCGTATCACCGGCCTTGATCGCCACGTAGTAGTCGTCCACGGCCCTGGCGTACTGGCGGGAGAGGTCGCGGGCCGTGGGTGCCTCGTGGTCGAGAATCTGTCGGGTGAGGCGCTGGACTCTCAAGCACCTCGCGGTAGGCGAGTACGGCGACGCCCGCCTCAACGAACGCGTCCGTGGCACCATCGAGTTCCTTGGGCAGTTTCTTGACCGTCTTGCGGAACTCCTCGACAGCCTCGCCCTGCAGGGATCGGTATTGAGCTTGCGCAGCTTCTCCGCGCCCTCCCTGAAGTGTGCGGCCGCGCCGCCGAGTCTCTTGATGAGCCGGTCGAGCTCGGCGGGTTTGCCCGGCACCCAGTCCTCAACGGTGTCTTCGGGAGCGATCCAGATGCGGCAGAAGAGGAACCGTTTGTCCGTCATGCCGGGTGCCCCTGCTCCTGCCTCTATTTCTGGGTCTGCTCAGTTCCGTTGTCCTGACCGTCACGATCGACCGGCTCCAGGCGGCCGCGGAACTCGATGCTTTCCTCGGCTATTCCGTGTCCCTCCAGGAATGAAGTGACGGGGTGTTCGTCCTCGAACTGCGCCTGGCCCTCGAGACAAGCCGTACGGCGCGCTCGGCGGCCGGGTCCAGCCATACGTCGAGTCCCGGTGGCAGCAGATCGAGGAGGTCGGCGCCCGTTGTCGAGAACCACCCTCCTCCGCCCGTGAACAGCTCGAGCTGTTCCAGCGACGTGAACACGGGGACCAGCAGGGGCGGTGTCAGTAGTGGTGACCAGGTCGAGGATGCGGGATCGCGGCGGTGCGTCGACGGCCGGGGGATTCGGCGCGACAACCGTCAAGAAGCCCGAATCCTCCGGTCGTTCGCAGTACACACGGGCATGGATGAACGCATCGAAGGCCTCCTGTGGAGAGACCTCGTCCATCGCCCGTTGCGCAGTCTTGGCCGGGCCTGCCGTGTCGTCCGGCTGCCGCCGTGGAAGCCCGGATGCGGGGAAGCGGCCCGAGCCGCCTTCCCCTCCGTCCGGCAGTGGCAGTGTGGGGCTTCAGCCCATCAGCATGCGGAAGCGGGCCGCGTTGCCCTTGTCCGTGTCCTGGTAGCCGATGACCGAGTCGTCCAGGAGCTGGGCGATGCGGGCCAGCTTCTGGCACATCTGGTCCATCTCCGTGGCGCTGCTGCGCTGGATCTCGCCGTAGGCGGTCTTCGCCTCGCCCTGCCACGTCTCGGCGACGGCCGCGACCTTGCGCATGAGGGTCTCCAGGCCCTCGGAAAGTTCCCTGGTCGTCTTGCGCACGTCGATGGCGGCCTGGGTGACCGTGTCGTAGTTGACGGCTGTGCGGTCGTAATTGACGCTCACTGTCCGGTTCTCCTCGGTTGCGTACGGCGCTGCGGGTCAGGCGAGGTCGGTGATGCGGCTGGTCACCTGGTACGAATTGTCCACTTTGCGGATCTCCGAGACCCGGTCCTGCTCGTGCTGGGTGAAGCCCTTGACGCTCATGCGCATGACCTCTTCGAGGTCGACGAGGTTGTCCTGCAACTTCTTGAGATGCTGGTTCACACCGCGCTGAACGGAGTCGAACTCCTTGCCCGCGGCGCCCTGCCAGCCCCCCTGAATCATGTCCACGACGGCGTTGAGCGACGTCACCCGGCTGCTCACATCCGTGTGGAAGGTGCGGATCTTGTCAGCGAGATCTGTCAGGTCCTGGTCGCTGTAATCGACGCTCATGGTCTCTTGCCCTTCCTCTGAAGCACTGGTGGCTGTCACCACCGTGACGGGTCCGCCCGGACCGATGTCCGGGCTCTCCTGGCGGGCAAGAACCGCTCCGGCTCCCGCGCGACGCGTGGTCGCTACGTCGCACCGCCCCCGTGCCGGCACCACGCATGCGCGCGATACCCGCGATTACTCTAGTCACTTGATCCGCTGGTTCCAACGGCGGAGCGTCATCAGGGCAGTTCGGGGGCAGGGGGCCGGGCGTCAGTGGCCGTCGGCTGCTTCCGCCACCGAGGCAGGGGCAGGGCCAGTAAGGTTGTCGGGGATCGTTGGTAAGCCGCCTGAAAGGACACCTCCGCCATGGCCCAGGTGCCGGACGAGGACGTCAAAGCCCGCAAGGAGCGCGAGCGGGACGAGCTGTACGCGCTCGACATCTCGGGTGTGGAGTGGCACAGCGCGCCGGGGACGGAGGAACACGAGGAGCGGGTGGAGATCGCCTATCTGCCCGACGGAGCCGTGGCCATGCGGTCGTCGCTGGATCCGGAGACGGTGCTGCGGTACACCGAGGCGGAGTGGCGGGCTTTCGTCCTGGGTGCGCGGGACGGGGAGTTCGACCTGGAGCCGGCGCCGGGCGACGGGGGCGTCGTCGCCGAGTGACGCCGGTGCTCGCGCCGCCGCCCCGCGATCACGGACGCCGGCGGCGCCGCAGGTCGCGCAGGACCACTCCCGTACCCGAGATGAGCACGACGAGGACGGCGCCGACGGACAGGCCGTAGACGGCGTACCGGCGATCGCGTTCCTCGGGGGTCTCGGCCAGGGAGAACGGTGCCACGTCCGGCGCCTCGGCGCTCCTTACGCCCGGGTCGGGGGTCGGAGACGAAGGGGGCCTACCGGAGTCCGCCTCCTGGACCGCGCGCACGGGATCCACCACTCCCCAGCCGACGAAGTCGTCGTGGCCGTTGACCGAGCGCTCGGCCGTCTGCTCGATTCGGGTCACGATCTGGGCCGGGGTCCAGTCGGGGTACTTCTCTTTGAGGAGGACCGCCACCCCGGCGACGAACGGGGCCGAGAAGCTGGTGCCGCTGTCCGTGCACTGGCCGCCGCCGGGGACGGTGGAGACGATGTCGACGCCGGGTGCGGCCACACCGACGAAGTCGCCGGGCTGGGAGAATGCGGCACGCTCGTTGTTGCGGTCCGAGGAGGCAACGGCGAGGACGCCCTCGAAGGCGGCGGGGTAAGTGTCCTTGGTCTTGCCGTCCAAGCCGTCGTTGCCTGCGGAGGCCACGACGACGACGCCCTGAGCGAGGGCCTCGCGTACCGCTTCTGCCAGCTCGGAGGTCGCGGCCAGGGGCTTGGTGGTGTCCTGGGAGATGTTGACCACGTCGGCGCCCTTGGCGACCGCGTGTCTGATGGCCGCGGCCATCGAGTCCGAGTCACCGCTGCTGTCCGCGTCGTTCTGGCGGACGGGAATGACGGTGGCTCCCGGTGCCAGCCCCACGAATCCCGTTCCCTCAGCCGGGCGGGCGGCGATGATGCCGGCGACCTTGGTGCCGTGGCCCACTTCGTCGTGGGTCGGGTCGCCACCTTTGCCCTTGGTGAGCAGGTCGAGTCCGGCGGCCTTGTCCACGGCGTCGGTCAACTGGGGGTTGTCGTCGTCCACGCCGGTGTCGATCACCGCGACCCGTACGCCCTTGCCCTTGCGCGTGCCCTGCCAGAGCTCGTCGAGCAGGACCCGCTGGAGCGGCCAGGGCCGGGCCTTGAACTGTTGTTCGCTGGGGAACGTGCACGAGCCGCTGCCGGCCAGCCGGAGAGGCTCCCGCGTGTCCACCGCGGAGTACCCGCTCGGCACGCTCGGCGCGCACGTGCTCAGCGCCGTCAGCAGCACGGCGGCGGCCAGCGTGGGTGCCTTCGTCAGCGGCTGCTGCACGTCTTCCCCGTCCTTCCTGTCCTCGGCACTGCGGTTCTGGGATCCTGAAGCCGGTCGTCGAAGCGGTGTGGTCAGGAACCCTGCGGCTGTCGGGCGCTGTTGGTGTCCAGCCGCGGCCCCTTGGCCAGGAACTCCGACCACGCCAGCGGCACCTTCGCCGGGCGTACGTTCTCGTAGCCGAGCTTCACCTGTGCCTCGCTGGGCTCCGGGCTGCCGTCCGAAGTCTTCTTCCGGCCGTCGGCACCGATGTCCGACCTGTCTGCGTCGCTGTCCCCATTGGCCTGCACGGCGTACCTCAGGCCGGTGTCGGTGACGAGGAACAGTGAACCCGAGTCCGTGCCGGTGCCCTGGATCTGGGTGTACAGCAGACCCGTGCCCGGAGTGACGTGCGTGCTCGTGCCGTCCGAGGTGATCTCGGCCGGGTACTGCTGTCCGGCCCAGGTGCTGAGGGTGGTGTCGCCCTCCGTGTCCACCTTTCTGAGGACGCTGCACACCGTGTCGCGCCCCGTCCCGGCGGAGGCAGAGTTGACCTGGTGGACGCGTTGACGGGGCCAGTCGTCCGGCTGGCCCTCGAAGGGGTCGGGTTCCGCGGTGAAGTCCTGCAGGCCCACGGTGCGGGCCTCGCCGTTCATGTTCAACGTGGCCGTCTGCGGCGAGGTGATCAGGAGCCAGGCGGTGAACTCGGTGATCGGCTGTACCTTGCCCGGCAGGACGACGTAGTATTTCGTCCCTTCCCCGGTCTCCGTCTTCAGGACCGTGCCCACCTTGTTCTCCTGCGCCGACAGGGCGCCGGACACGCCCGCTGGCGTGCCGACGGCGGGCGGCAGCGGGGGGAAGCGGATCGGATCACCCTGATGGAGCGTCGCGAGCCACTCGTTGGTGACGAGCTGCGGCTTGCGAGAGCCCACGAGTGCGGTGGTGAGCGCATCGGACTCGGTGCCGGTGACATGGTAAGAGCTTCCCTCGGCGTCGACCAGGTACCGCTCGCCCGTGCGGGTGGCCACGTACAGGGTGTCGCCGCCCTTCAGTCGACCGGCGCCCTCCGTCTTCGCCGCCTCCTGCGAAGCGAGGACGAACGTAGCCTCCTGAACCGTCTCCCCCTTGCCGCCGGGCTGTTCGCAGACGGCCCAGCGTTTGGCCCGGCCTGCCTCTTCGGGCGCGGGCAGCCGGTCGGGCGCGTACGGGATGCCCAGGATAGGACCGCGCGGGATCTCCCCCGAGTCGAGGACGTCGTCGCCCACCTGGACGACCTCGTAGGTGCCGTCTTTCATGAGCAGCCGGGCGGAGGCCAGATTCAACACGGGGTGCAGGCGGGTGTCGCCGTCCGTCTTGAGAACGACATAACGCGTGGTCGACTGCTTGCCCACGATGACTCGTGCACCGGGTTCGTCCCAGCCGGACGGTGCGGTCGGCTGGAACATGCCCCAGGCTCCGAAGACGGCCAGCGTCAGTGCCCCGGCGACCAGGCTCGGCACCACCGTGCGCAACGGTTTGGGGGCGCCCTCCTCCGTTCCCGAAGGTGACGGCTGAAGGAATGCTGCCAGCAGGCGCCGCTTCGCGAACGTGTAGGCGTTGAGCTCGTCCCGCCGTGATGCCATGAGTGACCGTCTCTCCCCGTGCCGGTCAGGGACGATTACCTCGTCCACCCCGTACTGACAGACCGACCCCTACTATGCCTGCTGACGGCGACGCGATGATCGGCGGGTAGGGTGTTCGGGTCTTCAAGAGCCGCGCGCGCTACCCATATTGCAGCTGTCGGCTCGGCAGATTCGGGGGAACTGAATGATGGCTTCCGGGACACGTACGCGAAACCGCGGCCGGACGCGGGCCCCGAACGCCGCACACCTGAGAGCGCGTCCCGGACAGGGCACGTCGTCCAGGTTGCAACGGCTGCTGCTGGTGGAACTCGCCCTGGCCGCCCTGCTCGTCGGCTGGACCGTGGGCAAGGTGGCCATGGTGCCGGCTGCCCTGCTCGCCGTCGCGCTGGTACTGATCGCCTTCGCCCGCCGCCGGGGCCGGTCGGTCCCCGACTGGTTGTCCACCGCACGGGGACTGCGGCACCGGCTCAGGCGAGCCGGTGCCGTGGCGATCCCGCCCGGGACGGAGCCGGCTCTGGTACCGGCCCTCGAGTGCGAGCCCGCGCTGCGCACCTACTCCTGTGGGGCACACGACCGGCGGCCGGTGGGCATCGTCGGGGACGGCACATTCGTCACGGCCGTCGTCCAGGTCGAGGCGGACGCCACCGCTCTGCGGGCTGAACGGAGCCGGCAACCGTTGCCGCTGAGAATCGTGCGCGACGCCCTGGCGGTGGACGGGATCCGGCTCGAGTCGGCACAGATCGTGCTCCACACCCAGCCGGCACCCGCACTGCACCTGCCGCGGCAGTCGGTGGCGGTCGCCAACTACGCCCCGTTGCAGGAACGGACGGGCACGCCAGCCGTACGCCTCACCTGGGTCGCTCTGAAACTGGACCCGGAGTTGTGCCCGGAGGCCGTGGCGGCACGCGGGGGCGGGCTCGTCGGAGCTCAGAAGTGTGTGGCGCGCGCTGCGCACCACCTGGCCAGCAGACTCACCGGGGCCGGCTTCCGCACCACCGTTCTCCGGGAGGAGGAACTGGTCACGGCCCTCGCCACCTCCATGTGTGCCAATCCCCTGGTAACCGCAGAAGCCGGACGCACCGAGCAGCGCCAGCCGCGCACCCGCGAGTCGGCGCGCAGTTGGCGATGCGACAACCGCCGGCACACCACCTACTGGATTCGCCGGTGGCCCCATCTCGGCGGCGATCAGTCCTCCTCGCTGCCGCAGTTCGTGGCCGATGTGACGTCGGTACCGGCGCTGGCGACCACCTTCAGTCTCCGTCTGTCGCAGGCCGGACAGGAAGTGTCGGTGCGCGGGCATCTGCGAGTGACTGGCCGCAGTGACGACGAACTGGTCGCCGCGCGGCGGGCGCTGCAGGACGCCGCCCGGCGGTCGGGCACCGGACTGGCCCGGCTCGACCGTGAGCAATTGCCCGGCGTTCTGGCCACCCTGCCCCTGGGAGGCACACGATGAGTTCTCTCTCCACCCGGCCGGCCGACGGCGCGGACGGGAGGGCACGGAGCGAGGCCGGGACCGGTTCTTCGCCGGGCGCACGCCGCGCCCCCCGGCGCTTTCTGAAGGGTTTCGGGTTGCTGGGCCCGCGACATGGTGCCCACACGGTCCCGGCCGTGCAGTTGGACGCGCTCGCGCTGCCCCTCGGTGACGACGGTGTCGTCATCGGTGTGGACGCGGAAGGCCGCCCCGCTGTGCTCGGCGTGAACAGACCCACTCCGTACGACGTGGTTCTCATCGCCGGTCTGTGGACCGCCCAGGTCATCGCCCTGCGCGCCGCCGCGACTGGCGCGCGGGTCGCGGTGGAGACGGGGCGCCCCCAGGCGTGGGTGCAGTTGGTCCACGCCATGGGCGGGGGGCAGAACGGCTTGGCGGTGTACAACGTCGGGCGCGTGCCGCCCCAGGGGGCGTCGGCGGGCACGCCGGTGCTGGTGGTGAGGGACTGCGGTATGCGGCCGCCGCGTGGGCGCGTCGCCTCCGGCCCCTGGCAGTCGGTGCTCACACTGTTGCCGTATCTCAGCCCGGTCGCGCCGCGGCTCATGCGTCAGGCACGTCTGACGGGTGTTCAGCGGGTGTCGCCGGACGAGGCCGCGGAGCTGGGACGCGTCCTGGCGCTCTCCCGGACCGAGACGGAGTCCTTGCCTTCGCTCGCCGACGGCATGACCCTCTGGTGCGCGGACCGGGACCGCCAGTACGTGATGACGCAGCCCACGGACGGAGAGACCGGGCTGCTGGGTACGCCGCGCCGGATGGACTGATCACCAGGTGCCGCGCCGTTCTCTCCGAACCGGCCGGTCAGGACTTCTGTGGTACAACGCTGCCGATGCCGAGTACGAGGTAGCTCCACTGCTTCTTCTTGCCGTCGCCGGGCCCGTTCGCGGACTTGACTCCGAAGAAGAGTCGCCCGTCCTGGACGACGATGTCGTTCTGATCCGTCATTGTCATCAACTGTGCCTCGCTCGGCAGTCCGAAGTAGAGGAACGGCACCTCCTCGTCCGTCCGCGGATCCAGAGCGACGAGTGCGTTCGGCGCGATGTGGTCGTCGCTCAGGCGCAGAGCGAGAAGGCGGTCGCCGCTCATGCGCACCGGTTGGAGCAGAGCACCGGGGCCGGAGTCGAACTTCTTGGTCGTGTCCCCCGTGGCGAGGTCGAAGCCGATGATCCAGTTGTACGTCTGCTCCTCGAGTTGGTCCTTGCTGCGGATGAAGACCTGTTCCTTTCCGACGGCGATGGTCGGGCAGTCGTCGATCATGAGGTATTCGGTGTCTGAGCATTCAGCGACGTACGCGCCGTTGCGGAGACTGATGGTGGCTCGGTTGTGGCCCTGGTCGTCGAGGGAGATGAGGTCGGTGATCCCGGTGTCACCGGCGGACACGGCGAGGACGGTCGGGGCGACGGAGGGCACATGGAGGCTGCGGATGCCCTCGGCGGCGGTATACGTCCACAGGGCTGCGCCCGTGGCCAGGTCCAGCTTCCGCAGCCGGTACGTGATGTCCCGCCAGGATCCGGCGGGACCGGGGTCACCGTTCCAGCAGTATTCCCGGACGATCAGTCCTCGGCCGCCGACCACCCCCATGTCCTGACAGGGCGCGGTGGTCGCCGTGGACCAACGGGTGGCCCCGCCCTTCATGTCGTAGCCAATGGTGCCGCCGCCCCAGGTGACGGCGACCGTGCCGTGTGCGAGGGCCACCCCGGGTCGGTCCTTCTCGGTGCCCGTGGCGTCGCTCGACTCGCGCCCCAGCTGGGAGACGGAGAATCGGTTTTGCCAGAGCAGGCGGCCGTCGTCGAGGTCGACGAAGGCCACCTGGTTGCAGAGGGCCTCGTCCGCCCAGTCGTTCGCCCGGAAGAGGACTGCGGTGCGATTGTCTCCGGTGACCTTGCGGGTGTAACCGCAGATCGGACCGTCGAGCGCGAGCCGCCACTTCTCGTCGCCCGGTGCGGCATCGGTGCCGATACTCATGCCGACAAGGGTCTTGTTGATGCCTTTGGCGAGGATGCGGTCCGTGGCCCACATCCCGGGCATCTCCACGTGTTCGCCGGGCTTCATGTCGTCCACCGAGAACCGGAAGGCCATCGTGCCGTTGATGCTGGCCTGCCGCTCCTCGACCGTGTCACGGACGTCGAGCGGGCCCTGGCCCACTTCTGTCCGTGTCCTCTCGGACACTTGCGAGCCCGCACTGTCGCGCCCCCACAGCATCCAACCGCCGGTGCCCAGCGCCCCCGTGAGGATGACCGCGAGGAGCCCCATCAGCAGCTTGCGGGAACGCCTGGGCCCCCGGCCTCCGGCGTCACCGTGCGCAGTCCGAGCCCCGAAGGGTTCCGCGGCAGGTGAGGGGCTTTGGGACATCGACGGGGGCGGGCCGAAGCTCACTCGTGGCCTCTTCCTGGTTCAGGGAATTCCGACGGTTCCCAGAGAATTCCTGCGGTGGGACGACGGAGATCATCTCCAACTATGCCAGCCTCGCCGTCACTCGATGGAAGCGGGTGATCACGGAACGGGTCATCATCCGTATGAGAGTGGACGGATGAAGCGACAGGAGTGGCGGCACGAGCGGGAGACCACCTGACTTGTCCATGGATATCCCATGAAAATCCCGCGAACACGCAACGTCCGCGATGTTCTCGAGCCGACCGTGACGCCATGGGCGGGCCTTCGGGCGAGGGCGGGGGCTGCCGGGCCGAGGCTCGCGGTGATTAGGCTGGTGTCGGGCGCGACGGCAGAACCCGTGAGCGGGCGTCGGCGTCTCAGGGGGAGAACCGGTGGATCGGACGACCTCGGACAATTTCGAATGACAAGCAAGGGTCGCCCCAGCACGGCTTGAGGGTGCTCGACCACACCAGGAGGAACTGTGAGCAGCGATCGGGACGGGATCCGCGGGGGCTGGGCTACACCCGGCGATGACCAACCCGACGCGGAGTCCTCCGTCGAGACGACCGGTGAGTTCACCATCGACTACGCGCCGCCCGCCTGGTACACGCAGAACGCGTCCGGTGACGGTGGGCAGGGGGAGGGTGAGGGGGCCGATCCGCCCTCCGGTTCGGCCGGTTCTCCCCCGGCTTCCGCTCCGACGGCTCCGCCTGCGCCTCGTGGTCCGGTTCCGCCGTTGCCGGGGCTGACTCCCCCGCCGCACGCGACGCCCCATGGACCTTCCTCCGTGCCGGCTCCCGCCCCGGGCGCGCCCTTCACGCCTCCGCCCCCGGCGCCGGCTCCGGGGGCGGCGTTCACGCCGCCTCCGCCGCCTGGGCCGGGTGCGCCGTTCACTCCGCCCGCGCCGCCGAGCGGGGGGCCGGCCGGGTTGCCCAAGCTGCCGGTGGGGAGTGGGTTCGAGCCGCAGCCGCAGCCGACACCATCGCAGCAGTCCGCGTCGCCCGAGCCCGAGCCGGAGGTTCGGACGCCGGAGCCGGAGGCCATGGCTGACCCGGCGCCTGCCGCGGGGCTCGCGTCTCCCACGGCCCTGCCGACGTTCCCGGCCGGCGGGTTCCAGCTCCAGGCTCCCGCTCCGCCGCCTCCCGCCGAGGAGCCCGAGGCAGCGGCCGAGCCCGAACCTGGACCCGACCGCGAGCCCGACACCGGCGACCTCGACAACGGCGACCTGGAAAGCGGCGCGACCATGCGCTTCTCCTCGGTCGCCCTCAAGCGTGAACTCGCCGAGCGGGCCGCCGCGGAGGACGCCGCCGGGGAGGGTCCGGCGGCCGGTACCGACGAGGTCCGTGACACGCCGGACGAGCCCTTCGTGAGCACGGGCTTCACTGACGCCGACGCCGAAACCGACGCCGACGCCGAAACCGACGTCGACACGGAGTCCGACTTCGAGTCGGTCTCCGACGAGGCTCCCGACGCGGAGTCCGGTGGCGGGTACGGCGACGTGGCCGACCCCCGCCTCGGTGGGTCGGCGCCCGACGCCGAGCCGGAGCCGGAGCCGGAGTCCGAGCCGGTCGTCCTGGCGGCCGTCGCCGAGTCCGAATCCGCCGAGCGGGTCGGCGACGAGCCCGAGGACAGCGTCCCGGCGGCGGACGTGCCCGTGCACGCGGTGCCCGACGACGCCGCGCCGCCGGCCGACAGCGTGCCGCAGGACGCCGTTCCGCAGGACGCGACGCCCCCCGCACCCGAGGGGATGCCGCCGCTGCCTCCGTCGTACCCGCCGGTCGCGCCGGCGGCGGCCCACCAGTGGCCCGCACAGCCCCAGCCCCCGACACAGCCCCAGACCGCGCCCGCGCCTCCCGAGCAGCCGGGCGTAGCGGCGCAGCAGCCTCCCTTCCAGCCGCAGGCTCCGCAGCCGGCGCCCGCCGGGTGGGACGCGCCGCCCGCGCCTCAGCCCGGCTACGGCTTCCCGCAGCCCGGTGCGCAGGCCCCGCAGCCCCAGCCCCACTCCCCCGCCCAGCCGCCCGGCGGATACGGCTTCCCGCAGGCGCCGCAGGCCCCGCACGGGCCGTCGCCGCAGCAGCAGCCGTATCCCGGTGTGCCGCAGCAGCAGGCGCCGCAGGCTCAGGGCGGCGGTCAGGCTCCGCCCGCCCAGCCGGGGCAGCCCGCCCAGCCCGGTCAGCCGATGCAACCCGGTCAGCCGGGGCAGGCTCCCAACGCACCGCAGGCGGCGCCCCACCCGCCCCAGGCGCCCCCCGCCCAGCAGCCGGAGTACCAGCCGCAGGCACAGCAGCCCCAGCCGCAACCGCAGCCCCAGCCGTACCAGCAGCCCGCCGATCCCCGTCTCGGGGCCGCCTGGCCGCAGCCGATGCAGCACGACCAGCGGCAGGCCACCAATCCGGGGGCGGCGCCGCTCGGTTACACGGCGGCCGTGGAGCTGTCGTCCGACCGGCTGGTGAACAACAAGCGGCAGAAGGCGAAGAGCAGCCGTCCGGCGGCCGGTGGTTCGCGGTTCAAGCTGGGCGGTAAGAAGGAGGAGGCCGAGCGGCAGCGGAAGCTGGACCAGATCCGCACCCCGGTGCTGTCCTGCTACCGCATCGCCGTCATCAGCCTCAAGGGCGGCGTCGGCAAGACGACCACCACCACCGCGCTCGGCTCCACGCTCGCCACGGAGCGGCAGGACAAGATCCTCGCGATCGACGCCAACCCGGACGCCGGTACGCTCGGCCGACGGGTGCGCCGGGAGACCGGGGCCACCATCCGGGACCTCGTCCAGGCGATCCCGTATCTCAACTCGTACATGGACATCAGGCGGTTCACCTCGCAGGCCTCGTCCGGTCTGGAGATCATCGCCAACGACGTCGACCCGGCCGTGTCCACGACCTTCAACGACGAGGACTACCGGCGCGCGATCGACGTGCTCGGTCAGCAGTACCCGATCATCCTCACCGACTCGGGCACCGGTCTCCTCTACAGCGCCATGCGCGGCGTGCTCGACCTCGCCGACCAGCTCATCATCATCTCGACGCCGTCCGTGGACGGTGCGAGCAGCGCCAGTACGACCCTGGACTGGCTGTCGGCACACGGCTACGCCGACCTCGTCTCGCGGTCGATCACGGTCATCTCCGGGGTCCGCGAGACCGGCAAGATGATCAAGGTCGACGACATCGTGGGGCACTTCCAGACCCGCTGCCGGGGTGTCGTCGTGGTCCCGTTCGACGAGCACCTGTCCGCCGGTGCCGAGGTCGACCTCGACATGATGCGGCCGAAGGTGCGGGAGGCGTACTTCAACCTCGCGGCCATGGTCGCCGAGGACTTCGTCCGCCACCAGCAGTCGCACGGCCTGTGGACGTCCGACGGCAACCCGCCGCCGGTCGCCGCCCCGCCCATGCCGGGCCAGCAGACGCCGGGGCAGCAGATGCCCGGGCAGCCCATGCCGGGCCAGCCCATGCCCGGCCAGCAGATGCCGCCGCAGCAGGGCCAGCCGATGCCGCCGCAGCCCGGACAGCCCGTGCCGGGCCAGCCGTACCCGCCGCAGCCCGCGCCCGGACAACAGCAGCCGTACCCCCAGCCCGGTTACAACCAGCCCTACGCCCAGCCCGGTTACGGATATCCGCAACCGGGACAGCCGGGACACCCAGGGCAGCCACAGCAACAGCCACAGCAACAGCAACAGCCGCAACAGGGGCAGACGCCCCCTCCGCCCCCGCCCCAGCAGTAGCCCCACCACCTCCGAAGGCCCGCCCCGTCCTCGACGGCGCGGGCCTTCGGGCGTGTGCGAACGGCAACGTCCGCCCCAGCCGCCACGCTCTCACCAGGCAAGCGCCAGTGGTCTGCGCCAATGAGGGTCACGTATGGGTCAACTCCTCGTTTCCGCAGGCCACATGGGGTTTGACATACCGTTGACGCGCGCAGACTGCCGCTGGTAGACACACACTTCATTCCGCGTTCACCACCGTTCAAGCCCGCCCCACGCGAGGACGCCCGGCGTCTGCGCGTGCGATGACGCGAGGTCAGGTAGTCATGAACAGACACGATCAGCACGGCAGCGGACGTACCGCCCACCGGCCGTGGCGGACCCGTCTCCTCGCGGCAGCAGGCGCCGGTGCGCTGCTCCTCGCGTCGGGGGCGGTCGCTCCCTCGGTCGCGGCGAAGGAGGGCGACGGAGGCGACGGTGGCGACAAGGTGCTCACCGTCGCCGTGGCGCAGAGCGTCGACTCGCTCAGTCCCTTCCTGGCGGTACGGCTGCTCAGCACGAGCATCCACCGGCTGACGTACGAGTACCTGACCAACTACGACGCCAAGGACAACCACGTCATACCGGGGCTCGCCACCGAGTGGAAGTCCTCGCCGGACAAGCTGACCTGGACGTACACGATCCGTTCCGACTCCAAGTGGTCGGACGGCGAGCAGGCCACCGCCGAGGACGCGGCGTGGACGTTCAACACGATGATGACCGACCCGGGCGCCGCCACCGCCAACGGCAGCTTCGTCGGCAATTTCGCGGAGGTCACGGCGCCCAGCCCGACCCAACTGGTGATCCGGCTGAAGAAGCCGCAGGCCACGATGACCGCGCTGGACGTGCCGATCGTGCCCAAGCATGTCTGGGAGAAGGTCGACGACTTCTCGAAGTTCAACAACGACAAGGACTTCCCGGTAGTCGGCAACGGTCCGTTCGTGCTCACCGACTACAAGCCGGACAGCTACGTGCGGCTCAAGGCCAACAAGGACTTCTGGCGCGGCGCGCCGAAGTTCGACGAGCTGGTCTTCCGCTACTACAAGGACCAGGACGCCGCGGTCGCCGCCCTGCGCAAGGGCGAGGTGTCGTTCGTCGCCGGGTCGCCGTCGCTGACTCCGGCCCAGGCCGACTCGCTCAAGGGCGAGGAGAACATCCGCGTCAACGACGCTCCCGGGCGCCGCTTCTACGCGCTGGCCACCAACCCTGGCGCACGGGCGAAGGACGGGACCAGGTTCGGTGACGGCGACCCTTCGCTGCTGGACCAGCGGGTGCGCAACGCGCTGTTCATGGCGGTGGACCGCAAGGCGATCGTCGACAAGGTGTTCCAGGGCCACGCGGTCGAGGGCGCGGGCTACATCCCGCCGCGCTTCTCCTCGTACTTCTTCGAGCCGTCGGGCGAGCAGGAGCTGGCCTACGATCCCGCGAAAGCGGCCCAACTGCTCGACGAGGCGGGCTACCGGACCGACTCCGACGGCAAGCGCCTCGGCAAGGACGGCAAACCGCTGGACTACCGCATCCTGTGCCACGCCACCGACCCGAACGACAAGGCGGTCGGCAAGTACCTCCAGGAGTGGTGGGGCGAGCTGGGCATCTCGGTCACCCTCAACTGCCTGGACAACGTGACCGACCCGTGGCTGGCCGGCAAGTACGACCTCGCCTTCGACGGCTGGTCCGTCAACCCCGACCCGGACTTCGTGCTCTCCATCCACACCTGCGCGGCGCTCCCGGCTACGCCGAAGGACACCGGGGCCACCGACAACTTCATCTGCGACAAGAAGTACGACGACCTGTACGCACGGCAGTTGGGCGAGTACGACGCCGGCAAGCGGGCGGCGATCGTCAAGCAGATGCAGTCCCGGCTGTACGACACCGGGTACATGAACGTCATGGCGTACCCGAACGCGGTCGAGGCCTACCGCACGGACCAGATCGAGTCGATCACCACGATGCCGTCCGCCGCGGGCAACATCTACGGGCAGGACGGCTACTGGAGCTGGTGGTCGGCGGTGCCCGCCGACTCCGGTGACTCCTCCGGGGGTTCGTCGTCGACCGGGACCGTGATCGGGATCGCGGCGGGCGTCGTCGTCCTCGTGGGGCTCGGGGTGCTGTTCGCCGTCCGCCGGCGGGCGTCGGCCGACGACCGTGAGTAGCGCCTCCGGCTCCGCCGTCGAGAAGCGGGCTCCCGCGGCCGCGGCGCCGCGGGGGCTCACCCGCAGCGCGTACCCGCGGTACGTGGCGGGGAAGCTGGCGGGCGCGGCCGTCTCGCTGTTCGCCGTGCTCGTCACGAGCTTCTTCCTCTTCCGGCTGATCCCCGGCGATCCGGTGAAGTTCATGACCGGTGGCCGTCCGGTCTCGGCCGAGCAGCTCGCCGTGTACAAGGAGGAGTTCGGGCTCGACCTGCCGCTGTGGGAGCAGTTCACGGACTACTGCGGCAAGGCGCTGAGCGGGGACCTGGGCACGTCGTACCAGTTCCACGCGCCCGTCGTGGACAAGATCACCGAGGCGCTGCCGAACACCCTGCTGCTCACCGGCGCGGCCTTCGTGCTCTACACCGCGCTGGGTGCCTTCCTCGGCACCCGCTCGGCGTGGCGGCACGGCGGGCTCGGCGACCGGCTCAACACCGGACTGGCGCTGACGCTCTACTCCATCCCGTCCTTCTGGCTGGGCCTGCTGCTCATCATCGTGCTGTCGGTGGGGGTGGACCCGATCCCGGGGCTCTTCCCGACCGGGGGGATGGAGTCGGGCCGCGAGGAGGGCTTCGCGCACGTGCTCGACGTCGCGCACCATCTCGTCCTGCCGGTGGTGACGCTGGTCGCGGTGGAGTACGGGCAGACACTGCTCGTCACCCGGTCGGCGCTGCTGGACGAGATGGGCAGCGACTATCTGACGACCGCGCGGGCCAAGGGGCTCCGGGACGATCTCGTACGGCGCCGGCACGCCGTGCCCAACGCGCTGCTGCCGACGGTGACGCTGGTCTTCGTCAACCTGGGGCGGACCGTGGCGGGGGTCATCCTCGTCGAGACGGTCTTCTCCTGGCCGGGTCTCGGCGGGCTGTTCTACCAGGCGCTCAGTGTGCCCGATCTGCCGCTGGTGCAGGGCCTGTTCTTCGTCTTCGCCGCCGCGGTGATCCTGATGAACACCCTGGCCGACCTGCTGTATCCGATGCTCGATCCGAGGGTGGGCCGATGAGCGCCGAGACCACCGAGACCACGGAGTCCACGTCGGGGCCGCCGGCGAAGTCCGGCGCGCCGGGTCCGCGGGCGCTCGCCCGGCGGCGGCGCCGCGCCTCGGTCGCACGCTTCTGGAAGGAGTACCGCAAGCACCGTGCGGGGGTGTTCGGGCTGGCCACGCTGGTGCTGTTCGTGCTCGTGGCACTGACCGCGCCGCTGACCGTCGGATCGGACGTGGACAGCGTGACCGACGCGCCCGGGCAGCCGCTGGAGAGCCCGAGCGGCCGGTTCCCGCTGGGCACCGACCAGTTCGGGCGGAGCCTGCTGGGCCTGCTGATCTGGGGCTCGCGCGTGTCGCTCCTGGTCGGGCTGCTCGCGGCGGTTCTTTCGGTGCTGATCGGCGCGCTCATCGGGATCACGGCCGGCCATTTCCGCGGCTGGTACGCCACGGTGATGATGCGGATCACGGACTGGTTCCTGGTGATGCCGACGCTGGTGCTGGCGATCGTGCTGGCGACGGTGCTGTCCCGGTCGCTGGGCACGATCGTGCTCGCGATCGGCGTGACCACGTGGCCCACGACGGCACGCCTGGTGCGGGCGCAGACGCTGGCGGTGGAGTCGCGGCCGTACATCGAGCGGGCGAAGGCGCTCGGGGGCGGGCACTGGCACATCATGTCCCGGCACGTGCTGCCCAACGTGATGCCGCTGATCCTGGCGCAGACGACGCTGATCATCTCCTCCGCGATCCTGGCCGAGGCGACCCTGGCCTTCCTCGGGCTCGGCGACCCGGCGGTCGTGTCCTGGGGCGGGCTGCTGCAGGACGCGCGGGAGGCGGGGTCGGTGAGTTCCGGCGACTGGTGGTACCTGGTGCCGCCGGGCATCGGGATCGCGGTGGTGGCGCTGGCGTTCACGCTGTGCGGGCGTGCGGTGGAGGCCGTTCTCAATCCCAGGCTGGGGGTGTCCCGTTGAGTCTGCTCGAGGTGCGGGACCTGAAGGTGACGTATCCCGGCGGTGCGGCCGCCGTGCGCGGGGTCGACCTGACCCTGGCGGCGGGCGAGAAGCTCGGCATCGCGGGCGAGTCCGGCTGCGGCAAGTCCACGCTGGCCCTGGCGCTGCTGCGGCTGCTGCCGCCGGGTGCGCGGGTCGGCGGGGAGATCCTGCTGGACGGCGAGGACGTGCTCACGATGAAGTGGGGGCGGGTGCGGGCGGTCCGCTGGGCGGGGGCGTCGATCGTCTTCCAGGGCGCGATGCATTCCCTGAACGCCGTGCACCGCGTCGGCGACCAGATCGCCGAGCCGATCCTGCTGCACCGCAGGGCCACGGCGGCGGGGGCCCGCAGGCGGGCCGGTGAGCTGCTGGAGCAGGTCGGTCTTCCGGCGGCACGTGCGAGTGCCTACCCGCACGAGCTGTCCGGCGGCCAGCGGCAGCGGGTGATGATCGCGATGGCGCTGGCCTGCGACCCGCGGCTGATCGTGGCCGACGAACCGACCACGGCGCTCGACGTGATGATCCAGGCGCAGATCCTGCGGTTGATCGAGGGGCTGGTGGGCGAGCAGGACGTCGGCCTGATCATGATCAGCCACGACCTCGCCGTGCTGGCCGACACCTGCGACCGGCTCGCGGTGATGTACGCGGGCCGGGTGGTCGAGGAGGGCCCGGCCCGGCAGGTCTACGACGACGCCCGGCATCCCTACGGCAGCGCGCTGTCGGAGGCGTTCCCCACGATCGGGGACCCGGCCTCGAGGTTCGCGCCCCGCGGCCTGCCGGGCGACCCGCCCGACCCCGCGGCGGTGCCGTCCGGGTGCGCGTTCCATCCGCGCTGCCCGGTGGCG
Organism: Streptomyces violaceoruber; assembly: GCF_033406955.1. Classification (NCBI taxonomy): domain Bacteria; kingdom Bacillati; phylum Actinomycetota; class Actinomycetes; order Kitasatosporales; family Streptomycetaceae; genus Streptomyces; species Streptomyces violaceoruber. The sequence continues at coordinate 2,345,615 of NZ_CP137734.1, forward strand.
CTGGACCTCTGTGCCACCCAGGACCAGCCACTGCGGGACGCGGGCGCGCGACGCCGGGCGGCATGCGTCCACGTGGGTCCGGACGGCACGGTGCCGCCGGACGGTGCCGGGGCGACTGCCGGGAGCGGGCCGCCCGAAGGGGACACGGCACCTGCCGGTGACGGGGCCGGCTCCCCCGCCGGGCGCGGCGAGCCTGCCGGGACCCGCCACACCGGCGAGGGCGCGGAGCCCGCCGGGGGCGCCGCCGACGGCCGCTCGGGTGGCGATGGACGCGGTGCGGGCGGGGTCGCGCCGGCGGAGGACGACGGAGTGAGGAGCAGTGCCCCATGAGCAGCACCCTGCCTGACGGCGCACCCGACGAGGCACCCGGCGCCGTACCCGACACCGCACCCCGCGCCGCACCCGACTCCGCACCCCCGTTGCTGAGCGTCCGGGGGCTGCACGTCACCTTCCCCGGCCGGCGCGGGGCCGCCGCAGCGCGAGCCGTGGACGGGGTCGACCTCGACATCCGGCGCGGTGAGATCGTCGCGCTGGTCGGCGAGTCGGGCTGCGGCAAGACGACCCTCGCCCGTTCGCTGCTGGGCCTGGTCAGGCCCACCGGGGGACGTGTCACCTTCGACGGTGCCCCTCTCGGGTACTCCGCCCGGGCGCTCAAGGCGTACCGCAGGCGGGCGCAGCTGGTCCTCCAGGATCCGAGCGGCTCACTGAACCCGCGGCACACGGTGTACGACATCGTCGCCGAGGGCCTGCGCATCCACGGCCACGCCGGGGACGAGCGGACGGCGGTCGCCGAGGCGCTGTCGCGGGCCGGGCTGCGGCCGCCGGAGCGGTTCTTCCTGCGCTACCCGCACGAGCTGTCCGGCGGCCAGCGCCAGCGGGTCGTCATCGCGGGCGCGCTGGTCCTCCAGCCGGAACTCCTCGTCGCCGACGAGCCGGTGGCCTCCCTCGACGCGTCGGTGCGCGGCGAGATCCTCGCGCTGCTGCTGCGGCTGCGCACCGAGCTGGGCCTGTCCGCGCTGGTGGTGACCCACGACCTCGGCCTGGCCTGGAACATCGCCGACCGGGTCGCGGTGATGTACCTCGGCCGGATCGTCGAGACGGGCGCGGTGGAGCAGGTGCTGACGGCCCCGCGGCACCCCTACACCCAGGCCCTGCTGTCCGTGCTCCCGGAGGCGCCCGGAGCCCCGGTCGTGCTCACCGGCGAGCCGCCGGACCCGTCGTACATCCCCGGCGGCTGCCGCTTCCACGTCCGCTGCCCGGTGCTGGCGAGCGGCGAGGCCGTACGGGCCGGCGTCGCGGACGCCTGCCGGAACGAAGAGCTGGAGATCCTGCGCGGCGGCGACGAGTCCCAGGTCGCCTGCCATTGGGCCCGGGCGGAGCGGCCCGTCGCCGAACGGGCGGGCTGACGCCGACGGGCACGCCGAGGGACACGCCGACGGCGACGGGCGGGCCGCCGCCGGGACGGGCGGGCCGCCGCCGACGCAGACGCAGACGCAGACGAGGGGAGGACGTCCTCAGGGCCTGGGGGCGTCCGTCGCGGTGATCTCGCGGCACCTGTCCACGTCCACGGCCATCTGCTCGAGGAGCGCGTCCAGCGTCTCGAACTTCGCCTGTCCGCGTACGAAGGCCACGAAGTCCACGGCGACGTGCAGGCCGTACAGCTCGAGGCCCACGCGGTCGATGGCGTACGCCTCGACCGTGCGCTCGGTGCCCTCGAACTGCGGGTTGGTGCCGACGGAGATCGCGGCCGGCATCGCCTCGCCCTGGGCGTGCAGCCAGCCGGCGTAGACGCCGTCGGCCGGGATCGCGGTGTGCGGGAGCGTCTCGACGTTGGCCGTGGGGAAGCCCATCTCGCGGCCGCGCTGGGCGCCCCGCACGACGACGCCCTCGACGCGGTGCGGGCGGCCCAGGATCTCCGCGGCGCCCGCCACGTCGCCCTCGGCCACCAGGCGGCGGGTCAGGGTGGAGGAGAACGGCTCGCCGCCGCCCGCGTCGCCGGTGACGTACAGGTCGACGACCTCGACCTCGAAGTCGTAGACCTTCCCCTGCTCGATGAGGAAGTCCACGTTCCCGGCGGCCTTGTGGCCGAAGCGGAAGTTGGGGCCCTCGACGACGGCCTTGGCGCGCAGCCGGTCGACCAGGACCTTGACCACGAAGTCGGCGGCGGAGAGCTTCGAGAACTCCTTGGTGAAGGGGAGGATCAGCACGGCGTCCACCCCCAGGTCCGCCATCAGTTCGGCCCTGCGGTGGTGCGGGGCGAGCAGCGGCGGGTGGCTGCCGGGGCGGACGACCTCGCTGGGGTGCGGGTCGAAGGTGACGACGACGGCGGGGACGCCCAGCTCGCGGGCGCGGTCCACGGCGTGCCTGATGATCAGCTGGTGTCCGCGGTGGACACCGTCGTAGGAGCCGATGGTGACGACGCTGCGTCCCCAGTCCTCGGGGATGTCCTCCAAGCCACGCCAGCGCTGCACTGTGTCCGCTCCTCGGTGCTTCCGTGGTGTCCATGGTTCCGTGGTGACCCTTACGCAGGTCTAAGGGTGCCATGCCGTCCGGCTCCGGTCGGCATCGGCATCGGTGCTGTGACCCGGTGCACCCCACGCCGCGCGGGGGCGGGTCAGGCGGGGACGCGGACGCCCGCCAGGTGCTCGATCGTGCGGCGGGTGCTGGGGCCCACCAGCGCGGCCCAGTCCTCGGGCGCGTCGGTGAGCCAGCCGGTCAGCCGGGGGGCGAATCCCGGGAGGTGCCGGGCCAGGTCGACGAGGCCCCGGTCGTAGCGGGTGGCGCCCTCGGGGGTGCGGACGAGGAGCAGCCCGGTGCGGTGCACGAGGGCCCGCAGCTCCGCTCCGTCGCACCGGGCGGCGGCGTGCAGCAGGGCGTCCAGGACGGCGGGTTCGTGCTCGTGGGCGTAGAGGTGCTCCCGCAGCGTGCGGCGGAGCGGGGCGCTCGCCGTCGCCCCGTCGGCGGCGAGGACTCCGGCGAGCGCGGCCCGCGCCGGCTCGGGACCGTCGTCCAGGAGGCGGGTGACCAGGGGAAGGAGTACGGCGCGGGGTGCCGGGTCCCGGTCGAGGCGCCGGTCGACGTACGCGGCCAGGTGTCCGGCGGTCTCGGGGCGCTCGGTCACGGTCCGGCCGACGAGGGCGGCCACCCGGTGGGTCAGCGCGGGGGTGGTGGCGTCGGCGAGCCTGCGCAGCGCCTCACCGGCGTCCGGGCCGAGCAGTCGGGCCCGGAAGGCCTCGAGGACGGGTTCGGGGTGGGTCGGCAGCGCGGCGGCCACCGCGCTCGGCGGTAGGTACGGATCGCAGGCGGCGAAGAGGTCGAGGGCCGCGGGGAGGTGGCGGTCGCGGCAGTCCGGGTCCTGGACGAGCAGGGCGAGCGCGCCGCCGCGCAGCGGGCTGTCCGAAGGTCCGGCGAGCAGCACCAGGGCGGCGTGGCGGAGCAGGGTGCGGTCGGCGCCGGGGCGTGCGTGCGGGGCGGTGCGCAGGCCGTGGGTGACCGCCGCGCGGTGCCGCGCTGGGCGTTCGTCGCGCGCCCACCGCTCCACCGCTCGGCAGAGCGCGGACGGCTCCTCCTCGGCCAGGACGGCGAGCAGTTCGTCGGCGCGGCGGTGGGTGCTGTCGACGAGCACCTCGGTGAGTCCGTCCAGGCCTCGGTGGCGGTGGGTGTGCAGCAGCGCCTGGGCGGCCGTCGCCACGGTGGCGTGCGGGGTGGCGGGCAGCGGCCGTTCGTCGTCGAACCACCGGACGAGGAGCGGCTGTACGGTCCTGGGGTCGGCGACGAGCAGCCCGGCCGCGGTGTCCAGGTGGCGGGGGCCGGGTTCGTGCGGCGGGCCGTCCGCGAGGACGAGGCGGCGCAGCAGGTCCAGGCGGGTGGCCGCGGGCACGCGCGGCGCCGTCCAGAATGCGGGCCCGAAGACCTGGGGCGTCGGCTGCCCGTCCCCGGCCCGTTCCGCGATGCCGTCGGCGAGGAGCCGCAGCACGTCGGTGTACGGCGTCGCGTCGGGCACGCGGGTCAGCGCCTCGGCGAGCAGCCTGGCCGCCCACCAGGAGTGCGGGTCGCGGTCCAGGGCGTGCACCAGCTCCTCCAGGGTCAGGGCGAGCTGGGGGACGCCGTGCTGACGGGCGAGGAGCAGCAGCGCCTCGACGACGGAGCCGATGCGGTGGTGCGGGACGGGGAGGGCGCGGGTGTGGGTGTGGGTGCCGAGCGGGGTGTCGCGCCGGTGGACGAGGGCGCGCAGGGCCTCGCCCAGGTCGAGGTGGGTGCCCTGGATCCAGTCGGCGAGCTCTTCGTGCGCGAAGCGGTAGCCGCTGCCCGTGGGTACGAAGAGGCCTTCGGCGAGCACGGCCGGTGCCCAGCCGGTGCCGCCGCCCAGCCTGGCCGGGGCCGGCCCGCACGGGAACAGTGTCTCGAAGGACTCCCGGTCCAGCCCGCCCTGCCCGGGTCCGAGACTGCGCCGGGCGGCCTCGTGGACCTGCCCGGAGACCTTCGCGGCGAGTCGGCGTACGGCGGTGCCGCGCAGGCCGTTCTCGTCGGCCAGGCGGGTGGCCACGCGCAGGCACATCAGGTCCAGGTACGCCGTGAAGACCGCGTCCCGGGTGACGGGCACGGGGGCCGGGGGGCCGGGGAGGGCGGCCCGGACCTCCGAGAGCAGGCGGATCGTGAGGGGGTGCCCGGCGTCCGGGTCGGCCAGGGCGCCGTCCGGCACGCCGTGGCGGGCGCGCGCCTCCCGGGCCTCGTCGTCGCGCAGGTCGCCGAGGCGGACGCAGGGCAAAAGCCCGTCCTGCCCGCGCCCCCGGGCGCCGCCCGCGGTCACCCGCCGTGCGGACGCGGGCCCGCCTTCGACGGCGTCCGTCCCGTCCGACGGCCCTGCGGCCGTCCCGGGCGCAGGCCGCGGCCCGACGGCGCCACCGGTACGACGCGGCCACGCCGCCGCGCCGAAGGCCACACCCCTCGCACCGAACACCGGCGCACCTCCCGCAGCCCCCGCCCCCGGCTCCCACACGCCAATACCCTGCGACGAACCGCCACCGGCCGCCTCCGGGCCCCGCCCCGGCACGGCGACCTCTGCCCCGGGCGGCAGCCCGCCCCCCGGACCGGGCCGAGGCTCCGAAGCCGTGAACACCGTGGGCAACGGCACTCCCCCCGCCGCGCCGGACACCCCGCCCCTCGCACCGAACAGCGGCACACCCCCAGCAGCCCCCGTCCCCGACCCCCGCAGGCCGGTCCCGGGCGAGGACACGCCACCGGCCTCCCCCACCGCACCGCCCGGACCGGGCCAAGGCTCCGGAGCGGTGGACGCCGGGGGTGACGGGGCCTCCGTCGCCCACGTGGGTCGTCGCGCCGCACCGGCCCCGGTCGGGCCGGGCGACGGCGCCCCGGGGTCCGGGTCGTGCAGCAGTTCCCTCGGGAACTCCGCCCCCGCGTGCTCCCAGTACTCCGCGCGGCAGGCCACCACGAGCCGTGTGTCCGTCTCCCGGAGCCAGGCGGCCGTGCGCTCGGTCCACTCGGGGAGGCGGTGGGCCAGGACGGGCGGCATCTCCTCCGGGCCGTCCAGGGCGACCAGGAGGGGCCGACCGGCGGTGCGGGCCAGGTGGGCGAGGCGTTCGGGGGTGACGTCGCCGAGGCCGACGGGGCCCGGGCGGTCCGGGTCCGGGGCGGCGACGATGCGGGCGGCCCGGTCCAGCGTCCGGCGGGCCGCGTCCGCCAGCGACATGTCGTCGTCGTGCAGATCGGCCCCGCGCAGCCACAGCGTGGGGGCCGCCGCCGGCCCGCCGGAACGGCGGGCGGCGAGGGCCGCCAGCTCGGTCGTACGGCCGCTGCCCGGCGCGCCGACCAGGCCCAGCACGCGGGCGCCGCTCGCGTCGAAGGCGGCGAACTCGCGTGTCACCCCCGCCCGTTCGACCGGTCCCCGGGCATCCGGTCCGCCGTCCGGCACGGCTTCCGTGACCGACGTCGCCGTGAGGGCGAGTACGCCGGCCAGGTTGAGGTCGGCGCCGTAGGCCGGGACCGTGGCCGCGTTCTCGGCGAGGAGGTCGGCGAGCGGGCCCGCGGCCGCGCGGCGCAGCGGCACGGCGAAGCCGACGTCGCTGTGGCCGGAGCTGAGGGCGGTACCGAGGACCCCGAGGACGGCGCCGGTGGCCACGTCGAGCACGGGCCCGCCGGCCGCTCCCCCGCCCAGCCGGAGCGCGTCGCGCCCGCAGGTGCCGACGGCCAGCTCCAGGGCGTCGCCGAGGAGGTGGAAGCGGTCGGTGGCGGTGTAGGTGACGTCGGTGGCGCCCAGCACCCGGGCCTCGCGCCAGCCCCCGGCGGCGATGCGTACGTAGGTCCCGGCCTCGACGCGGTCCCGCGTGCTCAGCGGCAGCGGTGCGGCGCCGAGGCCCTCGGCGCGCACGAGGGCCAGGCCGAGGGCGGGCAGCGGGACGACGTCGGCGGCGGCCACGACGCGGCGGCGGCCCCCGGCGGTGCTCAGGACCAGCCGGGTCAGGCCGTCGACCGCTTCGTGGCTGGTGAGCACCGTGCCGTGGTGGTCGGCGAGGAATCCCGTGCCGCGCGGGCGGCCGGCGAGGTCGTGGACGCGGACGAGGGCGGCGTCGGGTGCGCCGTGCTCCGCCGGGTCGGCCGCCCGCACTGCCGGGGGCCCGCCTCGCGCCTCCCGGGAGCCGTCCCCGGGCCGCTCCCCCGCCCTGCCGCCCGTCGCCTCCCGGGACCGGTTCCGCGACGCCATCGTCGAACCTCCCCGCCGTACACCCGTGCTGTGTGTTCGACGGTAGGCGCGTGATGATCAGCGGGACAGGGCTCCTGGCGAACGCGCCCCCTTCCACTCCCCCGGTTCACTCCGAGCGCCTGCCCGGACGGGTGAACAGAAGGGGTTGGTTGGATACACCCTAGGGGGTGGGGGAACCGAGGGGGGACCGTGGAGCGGCGACGGTGGCAGTCCCCGTGTGCGCCGCTCCACGGGCGGACCTGACGGTGTGTGGGCTCAGCCGAAGACGGCCAGGCTCTTCGCCTTGCCCTTGTGCTCCTCGACGAGGGCGAGGAGGCGCCCCTCGGGATCGAAGACGGCGACGGCTCCGACGCCCATGTACTCCTCGGGCATCTCCAGCCGTACGCCGTTGGCGAGCAGCCTGGCCCGCCTGGCGTCCACCCCCCAGCGCGGGAAGGCGGCGCCGGCCGCGTCCGCGACGGGCATGACGGTGAGCTCCTGCTGGAGCTGGTCCAGGGTCCGGGCGCCGTCCAGCTTGTAGGGCCCGACGCGGGTGCGGCGCAGCGCCGTGAGGTGCCCGCCGACGCCGAGTCCGGCGCCCAGGTCGCGGGCCAGCGCCCGGATGTAGGTGCCGGACGAGCAGGTCACCGAGACCACCAGGTCCAGGACCGGGGTGCCGTCGTCGGCGACGGCGTCCCGGACGTCGTACACCGCGAAGGAGGAGACGGTGACGGGACGGGCGGGGATCTCGAACTCCTCGCCCTCGCGCGCCCGCTTGTAGGAGCGCACGCCCTTGATCTTGATGGCGCTGACCTTGGACGGCACCTGCATGATGTCGCCGCTCAGCTCGGCCACGCCGGCGTCGATCGCCTCCCGGGTGACCTTCGAGGCGTCCCGCGACCCCGTGATCTCGCCCTCGGCGTCGTCGGTGAGCGTCGTCTGACCGAGCCTGATCGTGCCCAGGTACTCCTTCTCGGTGAGGGCGAGGTGCCCGAGGAGCTTGGTCGCCCGCTCCACCCCGAGGACCAGGACGCCCGTCGCCATCGGGTCGAGCGTGCCGGCGTGCCCGACGCGCCGGGTGCGGGCGATGCCCCGCATCTTGGCGACGACGTCGTGCGAAGTGAAGCCCGACGGCTTGTCGACGATGACAAGGCCGTCGGGCGTGGTGTGCTTCTCGGTCATTTAGCGGTGTCGTCCGTCTCGTCGGCCTCGACTGCGCCTTCGGTGTCGGTCTCGTCCTCGTCCGGCTTGCGGTACGGGTCCGCCTCGCCCGCGTACGTGGCGCCCGCGGACGCCTCGCGCACCTTCTCGTCGGACTGCCGCGCCTTGTCGAGGAGGTCCTCGATGTTGCGGGCGGTGTCCGGCAGGGCGTCCATGACGAAGGCCAGGGTCGGCGTGAACTTCACGCCGGCCGCCTTGCCCACCTCGGAGCGCAGGATGCCCTTGGCGCTCTCCAGGCCCGCCGTGGCGGCCTTCCGCTCCTCGTCGTCCCCGTAGACCGTGTAGAAGACGGTCGCCTCCCGCAGGTCACCGGTGACCCGCGTGTCCGTGATGGTGACGTGCGAGCCGAGCCGCGGGTCCTTGATCCCGCGCTGCAGCTTCTGGGCCACCACCTCTCGGATGAGGTCCGCCAGCCTTTTCGCCCGCGCGTTGTCGGCCACTGGTCCGTCTCCCGTTCTTTCTTCTCTTGCCCGATCCGGCTTCTCTTGCCCGATCCGGTCGATCCGGTCTTCTGCCCGATCCGGTCAGTCGTCGTCGCCGTGGAAGCGCCGCCTCACCGACAGCAGCTCCACCTCGGGACGGCCGGCCACCAGCCGCTCGCACCGGTCGAGCACGTCGCTGAGGTGGCCCGCGTCGCCGGACACCAGGGCCAGGCCGACGACGGCCCGGCGATGGAGGTTCATGTGCTCCACCTCCGCCGCGCTCACCGCGTACTTCCGCTGGAGTTCGGCGACGATCGGGCGGACGACGGAGCGCTTCTCCTTCAGCGAATGTACGTCGCCGAGGAGGAGGTCGAAGGACAGCGTCCCCACATACATGTGCAGCCGGTTCACCCGCCGGTCCGGGATCGATGGCCCCGCCGCGAACGGGCGGGGACATCTGAACCGTACAACGAACGGCCGGGGCCGATCGACGGAATTGTGCTCCGCCGACCGGCCCCGGACCGGTCACTCCCGGAAGTCGCGGTACTTACACCCGCGGCTTCTCGCGCATCTCGTACGTCGCGATGACGTCGTCGACCTTGATGTCGTTGAAGTTTCCGAGGTTGATACCGCCCTCGAAGCCTTCGCGGATCTCGGTGACGTCGTCCTTGAAGCGACGCAGACCCTCGATGTTGAGGTTCTCCGCGATGACCTTGCCATCGCGCAGGAGGCGCGCCTTGGTGTTGCGCTTGACCTCGCCGGAGCGGATGAGAACACCCGCGATGTTGCCCAGCTTGGAGGAGCGGAAGACCTCGCGGATCTCCGCCGTGCCCAGCTCGACCTCTTCGTACTCCGGCTTGAGCATGCCCTTGAGGGCCGCCTCGATCTCCTCGATCGCCTGGTAGATGACCGAGTAGTACCGGACGTCCACGCCTTCGCGCTCGGCCATCTGCGCGGCACGCCCGGCGGCGCGCACGTTGAAGCCGATCACGATGGCGTCGGAGCCCATCGCCAGGTCGATGTCGGACTCCGTGACCGCACCGACGCCGCGGTGCAGGACGCGGATGTCGACCTCTTCGCCGACGTCCAGCTGGAGCAGGGAGGATTCCAGCGCCTCGACCGATCCGGACGCGTCGCCCTTGATGATCAGGTTGAGCTGCTGGACCTCGCCGGCCTTCAGCACCTTGTCCAGGTCCTCCAGCGACACGCGGCGCGTGCGCTTGGCGAACGCGGCGTTGCGCTCGCGGGCGGCGCGCTTCTCCGCGATCTGGCGGGCCGTACGGTCCTCCTCGACCACGATGAAGTTGTCACCGGCGCCCGGGACGTTGGTCAGACCCAGCACCTGGACCGGCGTGGACGGACCCGCCTCGGCGACGTTGTTGCCGTTGTCGTCGAGCATGGCGCGGACGCGGCCGTAGGCGTCGCCCACCACCATCGTGTCGCCGACCCGCAGGGTGCCTCGCTGCACGAGGACCGTCGCCACGGCACCGCGGCCGCGGTCGAGACGGGACTCGATCGAGATGCCCTGCGCGTCCTGGACCGGGTTGGCCCGCAGGTCGAGCGAGGCGTCCGCGGTGAGGACCACGGCCTCCAGCAGGGAGTCGATGTGCAGACCCTGCTTGGCGGAGATGTCGACGAACATGGTGTCGCCGCCGTACTCCTCGGCCACCAGGCCGTACTCGGTCAGCTGACCGCGCACCTTGGTCGGGTCGGCACCCTCGACGTCGATCTTGTTGACCGCGACGACGATCGGGACCTCGGCCGCCTTGGCGTGGTTGAGCGCCTCGACCGTCTGCGGCATGACGCCGTCGTTGGCCGCGACGACCAGGATCGCGATGTCGGTCGACCGGGCACCGCGGGCACGCATGGCGGTGAACGCCTCGTGACCCGGGGTGTCGATGAAGGTGATCTTGCGCTCTTCGTCGTTGACCTCGGTCGCGACCTGGTAGGCACCGATGTGCTGGGTGATGCCGCCGGCCTCGCCCGCGATGACGTTCGTCTTGCGGATGGCGTCGAGCAGTCGGGTCTTGCCGTGGTCGACGTGACCCATGACCGTGACCACCGGAGGACGGACGACCAGGTCCTCTTCGGACCCCTCGTCCTCGCCGAACTCCAGGTCGAAGGACTCGAGCAGCTCGCGGTCCTCCTCCTCCGGGCTGACGATCTGAACCGTGTAGTTCATCTCGCCGGCGAGGAGGTGGAGCGTCTCGTCGGAGACGGACTGGGTCGCGGTGACCATCTCGCCGAGGTTCATCATGACCGCGACGAGCGACGCCGGGTTGGCGTTGATCTTCTCCGCGAAGTCGGTGAGCGACGCACCGCGCGACAGGCGAATGGTCTCGCCGTTGCCGCGGGGCAGCATCACGCCGCCGACCGACGGGGCCTGCATGGCCTCGTACTCCTGGCGCCTCTGCCGCTTCGACTTGCGACCGCGACGCGCGGGACCGCCGGGACGGCCGAAGGCGCCCTGCGTGCCACCACGGCCACCGGGGCCGCCGGGACGACCGCCGAAGCCGGGACGGCCACCGCCGCCGCCGAAGCCGCCGCCACCGCCGGGACGACCGGCGAAACCGCCGCCGCCACCCGGACGACCGCCACCGCCGCCACCGGGACGACCGGCGAAGCCGCCGCCACCGGGACGACCGCCGCCGCCACCGGGACGACCGGCACCGCCGGGACCGCGACCGCCGCCACCGGGGCCGGGACGCGGGCCGGCAGCGGGACGCTGCGGCATCATGCCGGGGTTCGGACGCGGGCCGCCGCCGGGACGGGGGCCTGCGCCGCCGCCCTGCGGACGAGGCATCGAGCCCGGGCTCGGACGGTTGCCGCCCGGAGCCTGGGGGCGGGGACCGCCGCCCTGACCGCCGGGACCCTGCGGACGGGGACCGCCGCCGGGAGCACCACCGGGACCGCCCGGGCGGGGACCGCCCTGCGGACGGGGCGCCGACGGGCGCGCCATGCCGGCGTTGCCGCCGGAGGTGAAGGGGTTGTTACCCGGACGCGGACCGCCGGGACGGCCGCCGGGACGCTGCGCCGGGGCACCGGGACGCTGACCGCCGGGACGGCCCTGGCCGCCCTGCTGGCCACGGTCCTGACCCGGACCGGACGGACGGGCGCCGCCGGGCTTGGGGGCACCGGGACGCGCACCGCCGGGCTTCGGACCGGACGGAGCCGGGGCCGGAGTCGACGGAGCGGCGGGAGCCGCCGGCGGAGCGGTGAACTCCGGCGCGGCCGGGGCCGGACGCGGCGCGGGCTTGGGGCCCGGCGTCGGACGCGGCCCCTGCGACGGAGCCGGCGCGGGGGCCGACGGAGCCGCGGGCTGCTGGGCAGCCGGCGCCTTGGGTGCGGCCGACGGCCGCGGGGCGGCCGCACGGTCCCCCGCCGCCGGGGCGGCCTGGGAGGGACCGGCCTGCGCCGGGGACGGCGCCGACGGCCTGGGGGCGGCCTTCTTGGGGGCCGCGGGGCGGCCGGCGGAACGGCCGTTGCCGCCACCCTGCTGGAATGCGTCTGTCAGCTTGCGTACTACGGGCGCTTCGATGGTCGAAGACGCCGAACGGACGAATTCACCGAGTTCCTGGAGCTTGGCCATGACGACCTTGCTCTCGACACCGAACTCCTTGGCGAGTTCGTAGACCCGGACCTTAGCCACTTCGCTCCTCTGAGGTCCGGGTTGCGTCCGGACCGTCGCTAGTTCATGGGCGTACTCATCGCGTACTCATCGAGTGCTCATCGCAATCTCGACCTGCTTTCGACTCGCGAGGTACCAAGCTGCGCGGGGTTCCGCGCGGCATGTCTTCCTTACCACGTTGCTCACATGCTGCTTTCAGCAACCTTGCTGCAACCTTCTGCCTGCTCGACGTAGTGGCGCAACGCCTTTACGTCGAGCGGACCCGGGACGCGGAGCGCCCGCGGAAACGCCTTGCGGCGCACCGCCTGGTCGACACAGTCCGGCGCGGGGTGTACGTACGCACCCCGGCCGGGCAGCGTACCGCGTGGATCAGGGGTGCAATGACCCTCGACCGCCACGGTGCGCAGCAGCTCGCTCTTGACCGCTCGCTCCCGGCACCCCACGCAGGTGCGCTCCGGGCATGCTCGGGTACGTGTCCGGCCAGACACTCCTAAGTCTACCTCCCCGGACCGACCTCACCCCTTCGGGGTAAGAATCGAACACGTGCCGCACGCAAAGCTGTCGTGATCTCAGCGGCGTGCGGCTTGGATCTATTCCCCGCGGCCGCCGGACGACTGCTCCGGCGACGCGTCGGAGGGCTGCTCGGTGTCCGGGCGGATGTCGATCCGCCAGCCGGTCAGCCGGGCCGCGAGACGGGCGTTCTGGCCCTCCTTGCCGATGGCCAGCGAGAGCTGGTAGTCGGGCACGATCACGCGTGCGGAGCGGGCCGCCAGATCCACGACCTCCACCTTGGAGACGCGGGCCGGGGAGAGCGCGTTCGCCACCATCTCGGCCGGGTCGTCCGACCAGTCGACGATGTCGATCTTCTCGCCGTTCAGCTCGCCCATGACGTTGCGCACCCGGCCGCCCATGGGGCCGATGCAGGCGCCCTTGGCGTTCAGGCCCGAGCGGGTGGAGCGCACGGCGATCTTGGTGCGGTGGCCGGCCTCGCGGGCGATCGCGGAGATCTCGACGGATCCGTCGGCGATCTCCGGCACCTCCAGGGCGAACAGCTTCTTCACCAGGTTGGGGTGCGTGCGGGAGAGCGTCACGGAGGGGCCCCGGACGCCCTTGGCCACCCGGACGACGTACGAGCGCAGACGCGCGCCGTGCGGGTAGGTCTCGCCCGGCACCTGCTCCTGCACCGGCAGGATGGCCTCCAGCTTGCCGATGTCCACCAGCACGTTCTTCGGGTCGCGGCCCTGCTGGACCACGCCGGTGACGATGTCGCCCTCACGGCCGGCGTACTCGCCGAGGGTCGCGTCGTCCTCGGCGTCGCGCAGCCGCTGCAGGATGACCTGCTTGGCGGTGGTGGCGGCGATGCGGCCGAAGTCGGACGGGGTGTCGTCGAACTCGCGGGCCGCCTGGCCCTCCTCGAGGTCGTCGGGGTCCTCCTTCGCCCACACGGTCACATGGCCGGTGTTCCGGTCGAGCTCCACGCGCGCGTGCCGGCGGCTTCCCTCGGTGCGGTGGTAGGCGATGAGGAGGGCCGACTCGATCGCTTCGACCAGCAGGTCGAAGGAGATCTCCTTCTCCCGTACCAAGCCCCGCAGGGCGCTCATGTCGATGTCCACGGCTACGCCTCCTCCTCTTCCGTCTTGTTGTCGTGTTCCGTCTGGTTGTCGTTCTTGGTGTCCTTGCGGTTGAACTCGACCTGGACGCGTGCCTTGTCGATGTCGCCGAAGGGCAGTCTGCGGGTGGTGGGCCTGCGGCCCTTCACTCCTGGCACCTCGAGGTCGAGCCCGTCCTCGTCCACGGCGAGGATGCGGGCGACCAGTTCGCCGCCCTCGCGCAGCTGGAAGCGGACCAGGCGGTCCGTGGCGCGCACGTAGTGGCGGTGCTGGGTGAGGGAGCGCTCGGCGCCGGGGGTGCCGACCTCGAGGGTGTACTCCCCCTCACCCATCGCGTCGGTCTCGTCGAGCTTCGCCGAGAGCGCGCGGCTCACATCGGCGATCCGGTCGAGGTCCGCTCCGGTGTCGGAGTCCACGACCACGCTCAGCACACGCCTGCGGCCGACCGAGTCCACCGCGATCTCTTCGAGGTCCAGTCCCTGGGAGGCGACGAGCGGCTCAAGCAGCTCTCGCAGCCTCTCGCTCTGGGTGGTGCTCATCCGGGTGACTCCTCGGCCGCGTGTGCTGTTGTGGGTCGGTGCGCGTGTCTGGTCAAAGGGTATCCGGTCGCGGGGGGTGTTGCCGTCCACCCGGGTCCGGCGGTGCCGGTGAGTGGTGGGCGGGCGGGGCACGGGTACCGTGATCACGGGCGGTGGGATTGCGGGTTTCCGTCTCGGTGATCGTCGGTCTGCTGCTCGTTCGTCGGTGGTCCGCTGCTCGTTCGTCGGTGGTCCGCCTCTCGTTCGTCGGTGGTCCGCTGCTCGTTGATTGTTGGTCTGCTTCTCGTTTGTCGTCGCTTTGTCGTCTTGTCGTCGTTTCCGTACGAGCCTGTCGAGGACGTCTGCCGTGTCGCTTTCCCCATCGCCGCGTCTGCCCAGGGGGCCGCGCAGAAGGAGCCTGCTCGCGTCGGCCGCCGGGGCCGCCCTGCTCGCCGGCTGTACCGGAGGGCCGGGCTCCGGCGAGGCGGGGGCCGGGCCCTCGGCTGTCGAGCGGGCACGCGCGCGTGCGGCCCGGGACAGTGAGGAACTGGCCGCGCGGTACGCGGCCGTGATCGCGGCACATCCGGGGCTGGCGGAGCGGCTGCGGCCGCTGCGGGAAGAGGTCGTGCGGCACGCGGAGGCGTTCGGCGGGGTGCGGGCGGCCTCGCCGACGGCGTCGGGTACCGCGGCGGGTACGGCGGCGTCCCCTTCGGCCTCCGTCCGGGCTGCCGGGCCGGCGAACGACTCCGACGGCTCCGATGCCGTGCCGGCGGACGAGAAGGGGGCCCTGGCCCTGCTCGCCGGGGCCGAGCGGAAGCTGGCCGGCCGACGGACCGAGGCGCTGCTCGATGTGCCGGGTGAGCAGGCGCGGCTGCTGGCCTCCGTCGCGGCGGCCGGGGCGGCGCACGTGTTTCTACTGACGGAGGGCTGACGGGTGGGCAAGGCGGGCAACGGGCGGCTGGACGCCCTCCAGGCAGCGCTGGCCGCGGAGCACGCGGCCGTGTACGGCTACGGCGTCGTCGGCGGGCGGATCGCTGAGGATCGGCGTGCCGAGGCGCGGACGGCGTATGACGCGCACCGGGCGCGGCGGGACGCGCTGGCGCGCGAGGTGCGGGACCTGGGAGGCGAACCGGTCGCCGCGGCGGCGGGGTACGCGCTCCCCTTCTCGGTGCCGGACTCGGCGGCGGCCGTGCGGCTGGCGGCGGAACTGGAGGACCGGCTGGCCGGGGTCTACTCCGACCTGGTGCGGGCGGCCGAGGGCGGCGGGCGGACCTCGGCGGCCGGGGCGCTGCGCGAGGCGGCGGTCCGCGCGGTGCGCTGGCGGGGCGGGAGCGTAGCCTTCCCTGGGCTCGCCGAGCGGGTCGGCACGCCGGCCGGGCGGAGTGCCGCTCCGGGTGCCTCCGACACGGCGACGGCGACGGCCTCACCGACTGCGTAACGCGTACGGCTTTCCGTACGGGAAGGGAACGGCTCGCGCATGGCTTTCGAACCGCCGCGGCGTTTGGTCAGGGCGTTCGGCGAGACGGCACCGGAGGGTGACGACTGGTTGGCGACGCTGCCCGAAGTGGCGGAGCGGGCGGTGGCGCGGCGGGGGTTGACGGTGGAGCGGGTGCAGGTGCCCGGGGGGCGCAGCAGCCTGGTGGTGCTGGTGCGGACGGCCGAGGGGGCGCCGGCGGTGCTGAAACTCGCCCCGCGCCGGGCGCGGCCGGAGAGCGAGCGGGCGGCGCTCGCGCACTGGGGTGGGCGGGGTGCCGTGCAGGTGCGGGAGGAGGGGGACGAGGAGGGCGTGCTGCTGCTCGAGCGGCTGCATCCGGACGTGTCGGTGCGGTCGTTGCCGGAGGCGAAGGCGTTGCTGGAGGCGGCGGGGACGCTGCGGCGGCTGTGGGTGGAGCCGCCGGGCTCCCATCCGTTCGAGACGGTGGCCGAGCGGACGGGGCGGCAGGCGGAGGCGATGCGGGCGGGAGCGGCGGCGGACGCGCAGGTGGCGCCGTTGGTGGACGCGGCGCTCGCGGCGCGTGCGGAGCTGTTGGGCGGGCCGTCGGAGCAGCGGCTGCTGCACGGGACGTTCCGGCAGAGCAAGGTGCTCGCCGGGGATCGGATGCCGTGGCTGGCGGTGGGGCCCGATCCGGTGGTCGGGGAGAGTGCGTTCGATCTGGCGCGGCTGGTGCGGGACCGGGTGGAGGATCTGATCGCGCAGCCGTCGGGGGCGTCGACGACTCGGCGGCGGATCAAGCGGCTGGCGGAGTCGCTGGAGGTCGATCAGGAGCGGCTGCGGGGGTGGACGCTGTTCCGGGCGGTGGAGTCGGGGGTGCGGGCCCGGCGGGTGGGGCGGGAGCGGGACGCGGAGCTGTTGTTGGAGTTCGCGGGCTGGTTGTGACGGTGCGGGTGCCTGCGGCGCCTGTGCGGGTGCGGTGGGGGTGCGCGTAGCGCGGTGCGTGCGGTGGTGGGTCGGGGCCGCGCCGGGGGGTGTCCGTCCTCGGAACGGCGCGGAATCGGTCGCTTGAAAAGGCTCGGGGCGTTGACGCGCCAACCGCTGCGGGCGGACACCCCCCGACACGGCCCCTTCTCGCCGTACGCGGCTCTCCCCGCCCACGCTCCGCGTCCCCCGCCCCGCCGTACGCGGCTCCCCCGCCGTCGCTGCGAGCAGCCGCCACGCCGTACGCGGCTGCGGGCCGCCCTCGCTCCGCGTCCCTCGCCCCGCCGTACGCGGCTGACCGCCCGTCCCCGCCGCGCGTATCCGCCACGCCGCGGCAGCTGCGCGCCGCCGCAGCTGCGGGCAGTCGTGCCGTTGGGGCGGGGTGGGCGGTGGGGGTACCTCCCAGGCCGTTCAGGCACGGGGGGAGGCACCCCGCAACGCCGGGCCTCGCTCCCCCTCGCGCCCGCATCCACCCCGGGTGCCAGGACCACGCCGGGTCGTGTCACCCACCGACCCCGGGGTGGCCCCCGGGTGTCAGCTCGTGAGGCGGGTGAGGGCCTCCTCGACCGTTACTTCCTCGCGCTCGCCCGTGCGGCGGTCCTTCAGTTCGACGACGCCCTCGCCGGAGCGGCGGCCGGCCACCAGGATCTGGGGGACGCCGATGAGTTCGGCGTCGGTGAACTTCACGCCGGGAGAGACCCCCGCCCGGTCGTCCACCAGGACGCGGACGCCGGCCGCGGCCAGCTTGTCGGAGACCTCCAGGGCCAGCTCGGTCTGCAGCGCCTTGCCCGCGGCGACCACGTGGACGTCGGCCGGGGCGACCTCCTTGGACCAGACGAGGCCCTTGTCGTCGGCGTGCTGCTCGGCGAGGGCGGCCACCGCGCGGGAGACGCCGATGCCGTAGGAGCCCATGGTGACGCGGGCCGGCTTGCCGTTCTGGCCGAGGACGTCGAGCTTGAGGGCGTCGGCGTACTTGCGGCCCAGCTGGAAGATGTGGCCGATCTCGATGGCGCGGTCCAGCTTGAGGCCGGTGCCGCAGTTGGGGCAGGGGTCGCCCTCGCGGACGACCACGACGTCGACGTAGGTGTCGACCTCGAAGTCGCGGCCCGCCACGACGTTCTTGGCGTGGGTGTCGGCCTTGTTGGCGCCCGTGATCCACGCGGTGCCCGGCGCGACGCGGGGGTCGGCGATGTACGTGACCTTCTCGCCCAGGCCCTGCGGGCCGACGTAGCCGCGGACCAGGTCGGGGCGGCCGACGAAGTCCTCGGCGGTGACCAGTTCGACGGCGGCGGGGGCGAAGTGGGCCTCGACCTTGTCCATGTCGACCTCGCGGTCGCCCGGCACGCCCACGGCGACGATCTCGCCGTCCACCTTGACGAGGAGGTTCTTGAGGGTGGCGGAGGCCTCTACGCCGAGGGAGGCGGCCAGCGTCTCGATGGTGGGGGTGTCGGGGGTCGGGATGTCCTCGGCGGCGGGGACGTCCGTCGCGTCGACCGGCGTGAGCCGGAAGGTGATCGCCTCGGTGTTGGCGGCGTAGTCGCAGTTCGGGCAGTCCGCGAAGGTGTCCTCGCCGGCCTCCGCGGGGGCCAGGAACTCCTCGGACTTGGAACCGCCCATGGCGCCGGCGGTGGCCGCGACGATGCGGTAGTCGAGGCCCAGGCGCTCGAAGATGCGCTGGTAGGCGGCGCGGTGCAGGGCGTAGGACTCGGCGAGGCCCTCGTCGGCCACGTCGAAGGAGTAGGAGTCCTTCATGAGGAACTCGCGGCCGCGCAGGATGCCGGCCCGGGGGCGGGCCTCGTCGCGGTACTTGTTCTGGATCTGGTAGAGGATGACCGGCAGGTCCTTGTAGGAGGACGCCTGGTCCTTGACGAGGAGGGTGAAGATCTCCTCGTGGGTGGGGCCGAGGAGGTAGTCGCCGCCCTTGCGGTCCTGGAGGCGGAAGAGTTCGGGGCCGTACTCCTGCCAGCGGCCCGTGGCCTCGTACGGCTCGCGCGGCAGGAGGGCGGGGAGCTGGACCTCCTGGGCGCCGATGGCGTCCATCTCCTCGCGGACGATGCGCTCGATGTTGCCGAGGACCTTCTTGCCGAGCGGCAGCCAGCTCCACAGGCCGGCGGCGGTGCGGCGCACGTAGCCGGCGCGGACCAGCAGCTTGTGGCTGAGGACCTCGGCGTCCGCCGGGTCGTCGCGCAGCGTCTTCGCCATCAACTTCGACATGCGCTGGACCGGTGCGTTGGCCATGGTTCTCGTGTCTCCTGCTGCGTAAGGGTGGTGCTAGGAGGTTAGCCGGGTGGTCCGGTGGGGTGGAAATCGGTTATTGACCGGGGGTGCGCCTCAGCAGGGGGAGCGTGGCGCCCATGACCGCGTACGGCTTGGGTGCGCTGGGGAAGAGGACCCGGCGGGCGAGGTCCTGGTAGCCGAGGGAGCGGTAGAGGCCGCGCGCGGGGCTCTCGGTGTCGATCGCGGAGAGGATCGAGCGGGGCTCGGTGGCGGCGTCGGTGATCGTGGTGATCAAGGAGCGGCCCGCGCCGCGGTTCTGGTGGGAGGGGTGGACGTGCAGCTCCGTGATGACGAAGGAGTCGTCGAGCCAGGCGTCGGTGCCCTGGGCGCGGAGGTACGGCTCGACGACCGTGGACCACCAGTGGGTGCGGTCGTTGGGCATGCCGTAGACGAAGCCGACGAGACGGCCCCGGACGGTGGCGCCGAGGGCTCTGGCTCCCGGGTGGGTCATGTGGCGCAGGACGATCTGACGGCGGACGGCCACCTCGTCGGGGCCGAGGCCGAAGGCGGCGGCTTGGACGGCCAGGGCCTCGTCCACGTGCGCGGAGAGGTCCAGTGGGCCGATCACGAGGTCCATGCCGGGAGCCTACAGGGGGTGGTGCCGGGGGGTGCCGGTGCAGGTGTGCGGTGGAGGTTCAGAAGAGGACGCTCATGAAGGCGCCC
Source organism: Streptomyces violaceoruber (assembly GCF_033406955.1). Taxonomy (NCBI): domain Bacteria; kingdom Bacillati; phylum Actinomycetota; class Actinomycetes; order Kitasatosporales; family Streptomycetaceae; genus Streptomyces; species Streptomyces violaceoruber. The sequence goes on from NZ_CP137734.1 coordinate 2,365,070, forward strand.
ACCTCCTGGAAGCCGACCCGGAGGTAGGTCCGTCGCGCCGCGGTGTTGAAGTCGTTGACGTAGAGGCTCGCCACCGGGGCGACGTCCGTGAGGGCGTAGCGCAGGACCGCCGCCATGCCGGGGGCGGCCAGGCCCTTGCCGCGGTACTCGGGGGCCACCCACACGCCCTGGATCTGGCAGGCGCGGTCGGTGGCGGCGCCGATCTCGGCCTTGAAGACGACCTTGCCGTCGGCGTCGAAGCGGGCGAAGGAGCGGCCGGAGCCGACGAGTTCGGCGACCCGGGCCTGATAGAGCAGGCCGCCGTCGCCGGCCATCGGGGAGATGCCGACCTCCTCGGTGAACATCGCCACGCAGGCCGGCATGATCCGCTCCACCTCGTCCTTGCGGACGCGGCGGACGTAGGGGTCCGGGGCCATGTCGTCGGGGAGGCGGTCGGCGACCATGAGGGGCTGGTGGGTGCGGACCTCGCGGGCCGGGCCCCAGCCCGGTTCGAGCAGCCGCCACAGCTGGGCGGTCGGACCGGCCGGGCCGACGATCGAGGAGCAGCGGCGGCCGGCCCGGCGGGCGCGGTCGGCGAAGGCGCGGACGGCGCGCTGGGTGGCGCAGATGGGCACGAGGTTGGCGCCCGCGTAGCACAGGGAGGTGAGCATGCCGTGCTCGTACCAGCCCCACATCTCGCCGCCGAGGCGCCACGGGTCGAGACCGGCGATCTGCACGCGGGCGGTCACGAAGGCGTTCGCGACCGGGTCGCGGTCGAGGATGGCGAGCGCGGCGTCCAGGTCGCTCGGTTCGAGCACGCGGGAGGTGGTCTGCGTCAACACGTGCGGGGGCCTCACCCTGAGATCTGCTGGTCCCCGCACTGTACCTGCCATGAATATGCCGCGCCGCCCCCTGGGGCGACGCGGCACTAGGGGGTGCCGTTTGGATCAGGCCGGCCGCGGCCGACGGTGCCTTGTGGCCGACCCGAGCGGGGTCTGGCGCGTGCAGCTGCAAGGCGGAGGAGGGCGACAACGCGGAGCCCTGGCAACCGACGACAACGCCGCAGATGTGCGTGCCAGACCCCGCGACCCCGGCAAGATCCAAACGACACCCCCTGAGGGGTGGATCAGCCCGCGACGGAGACGGAGGGTTCGCCGGAGGTCACGCCGTCCTTCTCCATCTGCTCGGCGATCTTCATGGCCTCGTCGATGAGGGTCTCCACGATCTTGGACTCGGGGACGGTCTTGATGACCTCGCCCTTGACGAAGATCTGTCCCTTGCCATTGCCGGAGGCGACGCCGAGGTCGGCCTCGCGGGCCTCGCCGGGGCCGTTGACGACGCAGCCCATGACGGCGACGCGGAGGGGGACCTCCATGCCTTCCAGACCGGCGGTGACCTCCTCGGCCAGCTTGTAGACGTCGACCTGGGCGCGGCCGCAGGACGGGCAGGAGACGATCTCCAGGCCGCGCTGGCGCAGGTTCAGCGACTCCAGGATCTGGATGCCGACCTTGATCTCCTCGACCGGCGGGGCGGAGAGGGAGACGCGGATGGTGTCGCCGATGCCCTGGGAGAGGAGTGCGCCGAAGGCGACCGCCGACTTGATGGTGCCCTGGAACGCCGGGCCCGCCTCGGTGACGCCGAGGTGGAGGGGATAGTCGCACTGGGCGGCGAGCTGGCGGTAGGCCTCGACCATGACGACCGGGTCGTTGTGCTTGACCGAGATCTTGATGTCGCGGAAGTCGTGCTCCTCGAAGAGCGACGCCTCCCAGAGGGCGGACTCGGCGAGGGCCTCGGGGGTCGCCTTGCCGTACTTCTGGAGCAGGCGGCGGTCGAGGGAGCCGGCGTTCACGCCGATGCGGATGGGCGTGCCGTGGTCCTTCGCCGCCTTGGCGATCTCCTTGACCTTGTCGTCGAACTGCTTGATGTTGCCCGGGTTCACCCGGACCGCCGCGCAGCCGGCCTCGATCGCGGCGAAGACGTACTTGGGCTGGAAGTGGATGTCCGCGATCACCGGGATCTGCGACTTCCTCGCGATGACGGGCAGCGCGTCGGCGTCGTCCTGGGTGGGGCAGGCCACCCGGACGATCTGGCAGCCGGACGCCGTCAGCTCGGCGATCTGCTGGAGCGTGGCCCCGATGTCGGAGGTGCGGGTCGTGGTCATGGACTGCACCGACACGGGGGCGTCGCCGCCCACCGCCACGGGCCCGACCTGGATCTGCCGGCTCTTGCGGCGCTCCGCGAGCCTGGTCGGAACGTCCGGCATGCCGAGAGAAATCGCAGTCATCTGCTGTGCAACCCCAAGTCGTGGATCAAGGTCCGGCCCCGTTCAGCGGCGGGCTCCGGCCTTCGAGATTACGGCACCGACATGAACGCCGGGTACGCGGCGTACGGGAGATGCACCCTATGGCGTCCATCTGCCGGGCGAGGTGAGTGAAGCCCGGTCCGGAGGGACAGGCTCTCCGGATCGGGCTTCTCGTCGTCAGGTGATGCGGACCGGGTTGACGACGTCCGCGACCAGCACGAGCAGCGTGAAGCAGACGAAGACGCCCGCCACCACGTAGGCCACCGGCATCAGCTTCGCCACGTCGAAGGGCCCGGGGTCGGGCCTGCGCAGCACCTTGGCGGTGGCCCGGCGCAGCGACTCCCACAGCGCGCCCGCGATGTGACCGCCGTCGAGCGGCAGCAGCGGGAGCATGTTGAAGAGGAACAGGGAGAGGTTGAAGCCGGCCACCAGCATGACGAACATGGCGAGCTGCTGGGTGGGCGGGATGTCCAGGGTGGCGATCTCGCCGCCGACGCGGGCGGCGCCGACGACACCCATCGGGGAGTCGGCCTCGCGGGGTCCGTCGCCGAAGGCCGCGTCCCACAGGGCGGGGATCTTGGCGGGCAGGGCGGCGAGGTTGTCGACGGCGTCGCCGATCCGGTCGCCCATCCAGGTCACGGACTGGCCGAAGTCCTGTTTCACCACGCCGGTGGCGGAGCTGAAGCCGAGGAAGCCCGCCGTGACGTACTCGCCCTGGACGATCTGTCCGTTGGAGTCCTTCTTGGCGACCTTGTTGGTGGCGATGGTCGCGTGGAGGGTGATCTCCTCGCCCTTGCGCTCGACGACGACCGGCACGTCCTCGCCGGGGTTGGCGCGGATCAGGTCGGACAGCTTGTCCCAGTCGTCGGTGCGTACGCCGTCGAAGGCGAGGATCTTGTCCCCGGCCCGCAGGCCCGCCGCCGCGGCCGGGGAGGCCGGGTCGGACTTGGCGCAGTCGTCGCGGTTCTCGCTCTGCGAGATGACGCACTGGGAGACCGAGCTGACGGTGGTGGTCTGCTGGGAGATGCCGAAGCCCATCAGCACCGTGAGGAAGAGCACCACGGCGAGGATCAGGTTCATGAACGGGCCGGCGAACATCACGATGACGCGCTTCCACGGCTTGCGCGTGTAGAAGAGGCGCTTCTCGTCACCGGGCTGAAGTTCCTCGAAGGCGGCCGAGCGGGCGTCCTCTATCATCCCGCGCCAGGGCGAGGTGGAGCGTGCCTCCATGCGGCCGTCGGGGCCGGGCGGGAACATGCCGATCATGCGGATGTAGCCGCCGAAGGGGATGGCCTTGACGCCGTACTCGGTGTCGCCCTTCTTCTTCGAGAAGAGCGTCGGTCCGAAGCCCACCATGTACTGCGGCACCCGGATGCCGAACATCTTGGCGGTGGACAGGTGGCCCAGCTCGTGCCAGGCGATGGAGAACAGCAGGCCGACGGCGAAGAGGACTATGCCGAGGATGAACATCAGGGTCGTCATGCACGGGCCTCCGCCGTCTGTGCCGCCAGTTGCCGGGCCCGGGCGCGTGCCCAGGTCTCCGCTTCGAGGACGTCCGCGACGGTGAGCGAGGTTCCCGTACGGGGGGTGCCGTGCTCCTCGACCACCCGCGTGACGGTTTCCATGATCCCGAGAAACGGCAGCGCGCCGGAGCGGAACGCCTCGACGCACTCCTCATTGGCGGCATTGAACACCGCCGGGGCCGTGCCCGCGAGCTGTCCGACGTGCCTGGCCAGGTCGACGGAGGGGAAGGCCTCGTTGTCGAGCGGGAAGAACTCCCAGGTCGAGGCCTTGCTCCAGTCGAAGGCGGGGGCGGCGTCGGGGACGCGTTCGGGCCAGCCGAGGCCCACGGCGATGGGCCCGCCCATGTCGGGGGGCGTGGCGTGGGCCAGGGTCGATCCGTCCGTGTACTCAACCATCGAGTGGACATACGACTGCGGGTGCACGACCACCTCAATGCGGTCGAAGGGAATGTCGTAGAGCAGGTGGGCCTCGATCACCTCCAGGCCCTTGTTGACGAGCGTCGCGGAGTTGATCGTGATCACCGGGCCCATGGCCCAGGTGGGGTGGGCGAGGGCGTCCTCGACGGTGACGGCCGCCAGCTCGTCCCTGGTACGGCCCCGGAACGGGCCGCCGGAGGCGGTGACGACCAGCTTGCGCACGTCGGCGCGGGTGCCGGCGGCCAGCGCCTGGAAGAGGGCGGCGTGCTCGGAGTCGACCGGGATGATCTGGCCCGGCTTGGCCAGCGCCTTGACCAGCGGGCCGCCGATGATGAGCGACTCCTTGTTGGCCAGCGCGAGGGTGCGGCCCGCCTCCAGGGCGGCGAGCGTGGGCGCGAGTCCGATGGAGCCGGTGATGCCGTTGAGCACGGTGTGGCAGTCGGAGGCGGCGAGCTGGGTGGCCGCCTCCGGCCCGGCGAGGATCTCGGGGAGCGGCTCGCCCGTGCCGTACTGGGCGGTGAGCGCCTCCCGGAGCGCCGGTACGACGTCCTCGCGGGCGACGGCGACGGTCCGCGCCTTCAGCCGGTACGCCTGCTCGGCGAGGAGGGCGACCCGGCCGCCGTTGGCGGACAGGGCGGTGACCCGGAAGCGGTCCGGGTTGCGCAGCACGAGGTCGATGGCCTGGGTCCCGATCGACCCGGTGGACCCGAGGACCACCACGTCCTTCGGGCCGTCGCCCGCCACCGGGTCGTAGACGAGGTGGGGGTCGGCGAGTGGGGCTGGACTGTCGCTCATCCCCCCATTGTGTCCGCATCGGCCCTCCGGGAGGACAGCGCGTCCCTCGGTCGGGTGTCGCGGGCCCGCGCGGGAGATCGCCGAGGCGTCTCTCCCGCGCGGGCGTTCCGTCCGGCCGGGGCCCCCGGTCAGCCGATGGCGCGGCGGACGTTCTCCCGCCGGGACGGGCCCGGCGCCGCTTCCGCGATCCAGGGGCCGGTGCCCGACGGGTCGACGACGCCCTCCTCCAGCCACTCGTAGGCACCTCCGAGCACGCCCTTGACGACCTTGCGGTCCAGGTCGTCGGTGTTGCTCCACAGGCGGCCGAAGAGTTCCTCGACGCGGATGCGGGACTGGCGGCAGAAGGCGTCGGCGAGCTGGTACGCCTCGCGGCCGTGGTCGTCCTTCACGCGCAGGTGCTCGGCGCGCACGCACGCGGCGCTCATCGCGAACAGCTCCGCGCCGATGTCGACGATCCGGCCCAGGAAGCCCTGCTTGGTCTCCATCCGGCCCTGCCAGCGGGACATGGCGTAGAAGGTGGAGCGGGCGAGCTTGCGGGCGGTGCGCTCGGCGTAGCGCAGGTGGGAGGAGAGGTCGGGGTGGCCCGAGGGGTGGAAATCCGCGTACGAGCGCGGGAGTTGGCCGGGGCCCGCGACGAGCTTCGGCAGCCACTTGGCGTAGAAGACGCCGGCCTGCGCGCCCGCCCTCGCCTTGTCGGAGAGGGTCTTGTCGGGGTCGATCAGGTCGCCGGCGACCGAGAGGTGGGCGTCGACCGCCTCGCGCGCGATCAGCAGGTGCATGATCTCGGTGGAGCCCTCGAAGATGCGGTTGATGCGCAGGTCCCGCAGGAGCTGCTCGGCGGGGACCGCGCGCTCGCCCCGGGCTTCGAGGGAGGCCGCGGTCTCGAAGCCCCGGCCGCCGCGGATCTGGACCAGTTCGTCGGCCATCAGGCAGGCCATCTCGGAGCCGTAGAGCTTGGCCAGGGCGGCCTCGATGCGGATGTCGTTGCGGTCCTCGTCGGCCATCTGGGAGGAGAGGTCCAGGACGGCCTCCAGCGCGAAGGTCGTCGCCGCGATGAAGGAGATCTTGGAGCCGACCGCCTCGTGCAGCGCGACCGGCTTGCCCCACTGCTCGCGCACCGCCGACCACTCGCGGGCGATCTTCAGGCACCACTTGCCCGCGCCGACGCACATCGCGGGGAGGGAGAGGCGGCCGGTGTTGAGGGTGGTCAGAGCGATCTTCAGGCCGGCGCCCTCGGGGCCGATGCGGTTGGCCGCCGGGACGCGGACGCGGTGGAAGCGGGTGACGCCGTTCTCGAGGCCGCGCAGGCCCATGAAGGCGTTGCGGTTCTCCACCGTGATGCCCTCGGAGGCGGCCTCGACCACGAACGCGGTGATGCCGCCCATGCCGCCCGCCGCGTCCTTGCCGCCCTCGGGCTTCGGGACGCGGGCCATGACCACGAGCAGGTCGGCGACCACGCCGTTGGTGGTCCACAGTTTCACGCCGTCCAGGACGTAGCCGTCGCCGTCCCGGACGGCCGTGGTGGCCAGGCGCGCCGGGTCGGAGCCGACGTCCGGTTCGGTCAGCAGGAAGGCCGAGATGTCGGTGCGGGCGCAGCGGGGCAGGAAGGTGTCCTTCTGCTCCTGGGTGCCGAACATCTTCAGCGGCTGCGGCACGCCGATCGACTGGTGGGCGGAGAGCAGCGCGCCGATCGCGGGGTTCGCGGATCCGACCAGGGCGAGGGCCTTGTTGTAGTAGACCTGGGTCAGGCCGAGGCCGCCGTACTTGGTGTCGATCTTCATGCCGAAGGCGCCCAGCTCCTTCAGCCCGGTGATCACGTCGTCGGGGATCCGCGCGTCGCGCTCGATCACCGCCCCGTCGATCTTCGTCTCGCAGAAGTCGCGCAGCTTGGCGAGGAACTCCTCGCCGCGCTGTACGTCCTGGTCGGCCGGGAGCGGGTGGGGGTGGAGGAGGTCGAGACGGAAGCGGCCGAGGAACAGCTCCTTGGCGAAGCTGGGCTTGCGCCAGTCCTGTTCCCGGGCCGCCTCCGCTACCTGGCGGGCCTCACGTTCGGTGACGGTGGGGCGGGAGGGGGGAGAAGAGGAGGGGGTGGGTGGTGCGGACATGAGGCTCACCTCGCCACGATTCGTCCTGCACGAACTTGCGGACGTACGTTACCTAGTCGGTGCTACCCGATCGTATGTACCCGATCCGGGGCGACCCGGCCACCCTTCGTGCGGCCGTTCGGCCGATACTGCGGGGGAAGGCCGGAGAGGGAAACGTGGCGGACGAGCGAGTCGAAGCGCTTCGACGGACTATGGACACCCATCCACACTGCGGCTACTGTCGAACCACCCTCGCCCCATTCCTACTGGTCCCACGCGCTGTCGAAGCGCTTCACAACACTTGGAGGGCCGGATGGTCACCCTCGCCGAGGTCGCCCAGCACGCCGGAGTCTCGGCGAGCACGGTGAGCTATGTCCTCAGCGGCAAGCGGTCCATCTCCACCACCACCCGGCAGCGGGTCGAGGAGAGCATCCGGAAGCTCGGCTACCACCCGAACGCCGGTGCCCGCGCACTGGCCAGCAGCCGGTCGAACATCATCGCCCTCATGATCCCGCTGCGCACCGACATGTACGTACCGGTGATGATGGAGATCGCCATCGCGGTCGCGGCCGGTGCGCGCACCCACGGGTACGACATCCTGCTGCTCACCGGTGAGGAGGGCCCCGACGCGGTGCGCCGGGTCACCGGCAGCGGGCTCGCCGACGCGATGATCCTCATGGACGTCGAGCTCGACGACGAGCGGCTCCCGCTGCTGCGCGACACCCACCAGCCGTCCGTCCTGATCGGACTCCCCGCCGACACCGAGGGCCTCACCTGCGTCGACCTGGACTTCCGGGCGACCGGCGCGCTGTGCGTGGAGCACCTGGCGCAGCTGGGGCACCGCGACATCGCCGTCATAGGCGAGGCCGCCGCCGTCTACGAACGGCACACCGGATTCGCCGAGCGCACCCTCGACGGGCTGCGCACGCGCGCCCGCGAGCTGGGTCTGCGGCTGCTGCACCGGCCCTGCGAGGGCGGGTACGACGCGATGTCCGCGACGCTGGCCCGCGTCTTCGACGAACGTCCGGACACCACGGGCTTCGTCGTGCAGAACGAGTCGGCGGTCGAGCCGTTGCTCGCCCTGCTGCGCCAGCAGGGCCGGGCGGTGCCGGAGGACGTGTCGGTGGTGGCGGTCTGCCCGGAGCAGGTCGCCACCCAGGCCTCGGTGCGGCTCACCTCGGTCGCGGTGCCCGCGCAGGAGATGGGCCGGCGGGCCGTGGAACAGCTGGTCGCCAAGCTCGACGGCCGCGGCAGCGACGAGGTCGTGCTGCTCGCGCCGGAACTGACCGTCCGGGCCAGCTCGGGACCGGCGCCCGTCCGGCCGTAGGAGCGGCTTTGCCCCGCGCACCGGCACTCCCGGACCCCGCAAGGACTCTCCCGGGCGTGTGCCTCGTGCCCCGGCCTGCCCGGACACCGTCCCGGGTCGGCTTCGCCCAGCCCTCCCCGGGACGGCGCACGGGTGCCGTGGTCAGCCGCCGCTGACCGTCAGGTTGTTGGTACGGAAGTCGAGGCCGCCGGCGGACGAGGTGATCTCGTAGCCGAACTGCACGTCGCCGATGGTCTCGTTGCCCATCCAGCCCTTGGTGTCCTTGATCCATTTCAGGATCGGGAGGATGTTCACGGTGCCGGAGTTCGAGTCCGAGGTGCGCAGGAACGAGAAGACCTCGTTGGCGCCGTTGTTCCCCTTGTAGACGTCCCAGGTGTGGCCGCCGAGGCCGACGGATCCCTGGAAGGTGCCGAGGGGGCCGACGGCGCCGTGGTGATTGACCCAGAGCATGATCTCGTAGTCGTAGTCCGTGTCCCAGATGTCGTACGAGGTGTTGTACGCCCCGGACGACGGAACCGTGACGTTGTAGCTGCTGGTGAGCGAGGAGAGGGAGGTGATCGGCTTGTTGATCACCTTCTTGGCGTTCGGGTAGGACTTGATGCCGCCGGTGTTGGGGTGGTCGGCCCAGACGCCCCAGTCGGTGCCGGAGTTGGCCCACACGCACTGGCTGCCGGCGCCGGAGCCCCAGATGTTGTTGTAGAGGGTGTAGCCGTTCAGGCTCGTGTTGCCCCACTGGTCGCAGGAGTTCCAGACGGCGGCCTGGGCGGGGGCGGCGGCGAGTCCGACGGTGGCGCCGAGCGCGAGGGCCGGGGCGAGGAGGGCGGTCAGGGTGCGCGTGCGGGCGCGGGTGCGGGTGGGGCGCGTGCGTGGTGCCATGGCGTTTCCTTCCATGGGTGGGGGGGACGTGCGCTGGTGTTACCGCGCCGGGACGCTGATGGCGCGGTCCTCCCCGGCGACGAGGTCGAGCGGTTCGGCGCCGGAGGGGGTCCTGAGTTCGATGCGGCGGGTGCGGTCCGGGCGCAGGACGGCCGTCGCGCTGCCGTCGGGCCTCCAGGTGAGGTCGAGTACGGCCCCGAACCGGGTGCGTACGCCTCTGAGTTCGCCCTGCGGGCAGGAGGCGGGCAGGGCGGGCAGCAGGACCAGTCGGCCGGGGGTGGACTGCACCAGCATCTCGATGAGCACGGCGGGCAGGGCGTGCGCGGCGTCCGCGTTGTAGACGTCGCGGTGGGGGTAGTGCGCGCTCATCAGGGACGCGTGGAAGTAGTCGCCGTCCAGGATCCGGCCGAGCGCGTGGGCGACCCGGTCGCCGTCGCGGAGCCTGGCCGCGACCAGGGCGTGGTGGAGGTGGCCGTGGGCGGAGTCGTTCTCGGCGCCGCGCAGTTCGAGGGCGCGGTGGGCGGCCTCGGCGAGGTCGGGGGTGTCGTACGGGTTGATCTCGTCCAGCGGCCAGACGCCGTAGAGGTGGCTGAGGTGGCGGTGGTCGTAGGTGTCCGTCAGGCCGGGCCACGCCCACTCGGCGAGCGCGCCGTCGGCGTTGACCCGGTGCGCGGGGAGGCGGTCGGCGAGGGCGCGCCAGCGGTCGGCGTGCTCGGGGTGGCGGTCGGCGGCGGTCAGCAGGGCGTGCCGGGCGGCGGAGAGGTCCATCGCCGCGTTCAGGGTGCCCCAGCTCGCGTTCGCCGGGCGGTTCTCGGGCGAGTAGGAGGGCACGACGGCCAGGTGGCCGTGTTCGTCGGTGCGGTGGAGGAAGTCCTCGTAGAAGAGGGCGGCTTCGGCCAGGGCGGCGGTGGTGCGCGGGTCGTGGGCGTCCCGGGTCTCGTCGTGGTCGACGAGGGGCTTGAGCAGCCAGTCGGCGCCCGCGGTCCACAGGTGCAGCGGGTACTCGCGGCTGAAGTGGTGGGTGTGGCCGCACTCGCCGTCGGTGTGCGAGGGCGCGACCACGCCCCGGGTGCCGAAGATCTCGCGGGCGTTGTCCCGCCAGTCGGGCAGTTGCCGGTGGACCAGCGCGGCGTGGGCCTCGGTGACCTCGGGGAGGGCGGCGGCCGCGGCGGAGGCGGTCTGGAGGTTGAGGTTGGCGTTGGTGGTGAAGGCGCCGGACCAGGCGGTGTTCCAGTCGCCGGTCCACAGGCCGGTGAGGCGGGGCGGGAGCAGGCCGCTCGCCGACAACAGGTGGTAGCGGCCGGCGGCGAAGAGCCGCTCGAGCAGGGCGGGGCCGCCGGGCCGGGCGAGCAGTTCCGAGCCGGGCAGGGCGCGTTCGGCGGGGTCGGCGGCGAGGTCGAGGGTGACGCGGTCGTACGCGGTGCGGTGCCGGGTCAGGTGCCGGGCGAGGAGGCCGTCGTACGGGGCCGCGTGCGAGGTGCCGTCCAGCAGGTCGCGCAGGGCGCGGCTCTCGGCGACCGTGTCCAGCTCGCCGGTGTGGCGGCGCACCCGGGTGAGGAGCAGTACCTCGGTGGCGCCCTCGACGAGGACGCCCGGCGGGACCAGCCTCACCGTGCCGCCGGTGACGGCGACGAGGGTGACGCCGGTGTAGGCGAGGTCGCTGCCGGGGTAGCGGGCGCGCAGGGTGAGCAGGGCGCCCTCGGGGGCGAGGACGGCGCCGTGGCCGATGCGGAGTCCGGCGGGGGCGCCGGGGAGGCGGGGGTCGAGGGAGAGGTCGAGGGTGAGGCGCGGTGCGGTGACGCGCTGGACGATCACGTCGTCGGCGCGGGAGACGAAGACGCGGCTGGTCCAGTCGCCGCGGGCGGCCGTGGTCTCGCCGGTGGTGAAGTCGACGGCACGGCGGTACGGGGCGTGGGAGCGGCGGGTGTCGTGCGGATGGTGGGTGTCGTCGCCCGGTGGTCGGTTCAGGCGCAGTTGGAAGGCCGGGTGGAAGGGGCGCACCCACTGCAGCGGGCGGCCGTCGGTGAAGTCCTCGGCGGCGGTGGCGTCCCCGGCCAGCAGCCGGTCCTGGAGGGCGGTGAGCCCGGCGGCGAGCGCGGGCGGGCGGCGGTGTCCGTCGTCGCCGTCGGGGCGGACGAGGGTGTGGTGGGTGACGATCACCCGGTCGGCGTCCGGATCGCCGGACACGAGGACGCCGTGGTGGCCGTTGCCGCTCAGGAAGGCGTCCTCCCAGCGGGCGGCGGGTTCCGGCTCCCAGGTGCCGTGGACGGGCGTGGCGCTCATGGCTTCAGCACCGCCGCGCCGTAGCGGCCGAGGGTGATCCGGTCGGTGGCCGTCGTCTGCGTCAGCAGGTCGTGGTGGGTGCCCGGGAGGTCGACGGTGACCGGTTCGCGGCCGTGGTTGAGCAGGAACAGCAGGTCACCGCGCCGGACCGCCTCGACGCCGTCCGGGAGCCCGTCGAGCACCGGCCGGACGCCCGCGTCGGCGGCGGCGCGGGCCAGCAGCGCGCGCAGCCGGTCCGGCTCGGGGAGCGTGGAGAGGTACCAGGCGCGGCCCTTGCGCAGGACGGCCGGCAGTCCGTCGAGTTCCCCGCCCCGGTAGGCGATCGTCTCGTCGGCGGTGCCGTCGGGCTCGAGTTCCTCGGACCACAGGGTGCCGCGCAGGCCGCCCTCGCACTCGGCTCTCTCTCCCGGCCGCAGCGGCCACCACTCGTGCAGGGTGCGGATGCCGAACAGCTCGCGCAGCCGGACGTCCATGGCACCGGGCCGTATCCGGTCGTCCTGGTCGGCGACCCCGGTCAGGAAGCCGCAGACGAGGGTGGCGCCGCCACGCACGTGGGCGACGAGGTTGTCGACGGCCGCGTCGGTGAGGAGGTAGAGCTGCGGGACGACCACGAGCCGGTAGCCGGTCAGGTCGTGGTCGGGGCGGGCGAAGTCGGTGGTGAGACCGGCCTGCCAGAGCGCGCGGTGCCAGGCGCGCAGGACGTCGGGGTAGTCGACCTCTCGGGAGGGCCGGGCCTCCTGGTCGCCGGCCCACCAGGAGTGCCAGTCGTGCAGGACGGCCACGTCGGCGGCGACCGCACCGCCGGTGACGTGCGGCGCGATCCGGGCCAGGTCCGCGCCGAGCTGCTTGACCTCCTGGTAGGTACGCCCTCGCTCCCCCGCGTGGGAGACCATCCCGGAGTGGAACTTCTCGGCACCCTGCCGCGACTGGCGCCACTGGAAGTAGCAGACGGCGTCCGCGCCGCGGGCCACCGCCTGGAGCGACCAGAGGCGGTTGAGGCCGCGCGGCTTGGGGTGGTTCACGCCGCGCCAGTTGACGGCACCGGCCGCCTGCTCCATGAGCATCCACGGGCCGCGGGCCTGGGAGCGGGTCATGTCCTGGACCAGGGCACCCTCCTGGGCGCCGAACGGGTCGCGCGGGTCGGGGTAGAGGTCGACGGAGACGACGTCCTCCTCCTCGGCCCAGCGCCAGGCGTCCTGGCCCGACCACAGCGGCATGAAGTTGGTGGTGACCGGGATGTGCGGGGTGTGGCGGCGGACGATGTCGCGCTCGGCGGTGCAGCACTCCAGGAGCATGTCGGAGGTGAAGCGCCGGAAGTCCAGGACCTGCGTGGGGTTCCTCAGGTAGTGGGCGCGGCGGGGCGGGACGACCTCGGCCCAGTCGCCGTAGCCCTGGCTCCAGAAGGCGGTGCCCCAGGCGGTGTTGAGGGCGTCGAGGGTGCCGTAGCGGTCCCGGAGCCAGCGGCGGAAGCGGGTGGCGGCCTCGTCGCCGTGGTCGTAGGTGCAGTACTCGTTGTTGATGTGCCACATGGTGAGCGCGGGGTGGCCCCCGTACCGCGCGGCCAGTGCCTCGGTGATGGCGGCGGCGTGTCGGCGGTAGGCGGTGCTGGAGTGCGAGAAGTGCTGTCGGCCGCCCCACCACTCGGTGCGGCCGTCGGCGTCGCGCGGCAGGGTGTCGGGGTGCAGGTGCCCCAGCCAGGGCGGGGGCGAGGCGGTGGGGGTGGCGAGGACGACGCCGATGCCGCCTTCGTGCAGCAGGTCCATGAGCCGGTCCAGCCAGCCGAAGTCGTGGACGCCGGGGCGTGGTTCGAGCTTCGACCAGGAGAAGACGCCGAGGGTGACGGAGTTGACGCCGGCGGTCTTCATCAGGCGTACGTCCTCGGGCCAGGTCTCCTCGGGCCACTGCTCGGGGTTGTAGTCGCCGCCGAAGAGGATGCGCCGGCGGGTGGCGTCGGACAGGCCCGGCATCAGCCCTTCACCGCCCCGGTGAGCATGCCCTTCCTGAAGTGGCGCTGGACGAAGGGCGACAGGACGGCCACCGGCAGCAGGGCCATGACCATCACGGCCATCTGCACGGCCAGCCCGGACAGTTCACCGGTCTTGATCGCCTGGCCGAGGCCGACCGGTGCCTCCTGCTTCTGCACCAGCTGGATCATGACGTTCTGCAGGGGCAGCATGTCCTGGTCGTTCAGGTAGAGGGAGGCGTTGAACCAGGCGCTCCAGTAGCCGACGGCGTAGAAGAGGGTGATGACCGCGACGACCGCGCGGGACAGCGGCAGGACGATCCGCCACAGGATGCGCAGGTCCCCGGCGCCGTCGATGCGGGCGCTGTCGATCAGTTCCTGGGAGATGCCCATGAAGAAGCCGCGCAGCACCAGGATGTTGAAGACGCTGATCGCGCTGGGCAGGATCAGCGCGAGGTAGCTGTCGGTCAGGCCCAGGGACTGCACCAGCAGGTAGGTGGGGATGAGACCGGCGCTGAAGAACATCGTGGCGAGCAGCACCATGAGGATCCAGCGGTGGCCCAGCGAGCCGCTGCGGGAGAGCCCGTAGGCGCACAGCACGGACACGGCCATGGAGAACAGGGTGCCGACGAGTGTGACGCCGATGCTGACGAGGGCGGCGCGGGTGACCTGGCCGCCGCTGAGCAGCTCCTGGTAGGCGACGAAGGTGATGTCCTTGGGGATCATCACCAGGCCGCCCGCCTCGTCGATGGACCTGCGGCTGGAGAGGCTGGTGACGACGACGATCCACAGCGGGAAGAGGATGCCCAGGCAGGCCAGGAGCAGCACGAGTCCCTTGCCGGCGAGTCCGGCCCGGCTGGGCTTCTCCTCCCACACGGGGCGGGGCGGGGCCTCCCACGGGCGGGGCCGGCGTGGCAGCGTGCCGCTCGCGGCGGTCGTGTCCCGTACGGCTGTCGCTTCGGGTACGGCGGTCACTTCTTGTACACCCCCTGCTCGCCCATGAGGTGGGCCACCTTGTTGGCCACCAGCACCAGGCCGAGGCTGATGACGCCCTTGACGAGCCCCGCGGCGGCCGCGTAACCGAAGTCCTGGTTGCGCACGCCGTTCCACCACACGAAGGTGTCGAGGACCTCCGCCGCGCCCGGTCCCACGGCGTCGCGTTGCAGCAGGATCTGTTCGAAGCCCACCGTCAGGGCGTCGCCGACGCGCAGCACCAGCAGCAGGGCGATCACCGGACGCAGCGCGGGCAGCGTGACGTGCCACATGCGGCGCCAGCGGTTCGCGCCGTCCATCGCGGCGGCCTCGTACAGGTCGGGACTGACCGAGGCGAGGGCGGCGAGGAAGACGATGATCCCCCAGCCGGCGTCCTTCCACACGCTCTGCGCGGTGACCAGGAACTTGAAGGTGTCCGGGTCGGTCATGACGCCGAGCCCGTCGTACCCGTGGTCGCGCAGCAGCTGGGACAGCAGCCCTGCGCCGCCGAGCAGTTGCTGGAAGACGGCGATCACCAGCACCCACGAGAAGAAGTGCGGCAGGTAGAGGATGGCCTGCGAGATCGCCCGTACCCGGGGCCTGACCACGCTGTTGATGAGCAGCGCGAGGGCGATGGGGATCGGGAAGTAGAGCACGAGCTGGAGCAGGAAGAGCACGAGGGTGTTGCGCACCGAGTTCCAGAAGGCGGAGTCCTCGAAGATCCGCTGGAAGTTCTCCAGGCCCACCCAGGGGCTGTGCAGGATGGAGACGATCCCGTTGTCGCTGAGGTAGGGGTCGTACTCCTGGAAGGCGACGACGTTGCCGAGGATCGGCACGTAGTTGAAGAGCAGTACCAGCAGCACGGCCGGCAGCGTCATCAGCAGCAGTACGCGGTCGCGGCGGAACCGCAGCCGCAGGCTCGGCGGCTTCCCCGGCTGCCGCCTCCCGCCGTCGGGGCCGGTGGCGTCGCCGGACGCCGCCGGGGTCTTCTTCGTCGCATCGGCCTCGGCCCTGGTCCGAGGCACCGTGCTGTGGGACACGGTGGTTCTCCTTGCCTCGGTACCTGGTCAGCCGGCCGCCGGACCGTTCTCGTCGAGGAGCTTCCGGTACCAGTCGCGCAGCTTGTCCCCGCCCTTGTTCCTCCAGTCGGAGACGGCCTGCTGCATGTCGCCGATCTTCTTGCGGCCGCGGACGATGTCGTCCTCCAGCTGCTCGAAGTCGTTGGAGAGGTTGGTGTAGCGGGCGGGCTCGACGATCTGCATGCCGTAGAACGTGGGCTTCCTGGTGACGGCGCCCGTCCGCTGCTGCCACTCGACCTGGCCCTTGGCGACCTCGGGGAAGTCGGGGTGGGCGATGGTCGCCGCGGGGCTCGCCACCATCACGTAGGCGTTCATCACGTCGATGTTGCCCTGGTCGGTCTTGGTGGGCACGCCGTCCTTGACGGTGTAGTGGGTGCCCTCGACGCCGTAGTTGGTGGCCATGTACTCCTTGGTCCCGTACGGCGCCGCGGTGACGTTGGCGACGGCCAGCACGTCGCGGATCACGGACTTGGACGCCTTCTTGTTGACGAAGGCGAAGATGCTGGCCGGGTTCTGCGCCCACAGCGTGGGGGCACCGCCGTCGTGCCCGAAGAAGTCCATGCCCCAGATCCTGAACCCGGGATTCTGGGTGGCCTGTTCCGCGGTGCGGCTCCACCACTGGGAGATGTCCTGGTTGTAGACGAGGAACTCGCCGGCGGCGAACTTGGGTCCCGGGTCGGCGGCGTTGGACTTGCCGAGCTTGGCGTCGGGGTGCACGACCCCGGCGGCGAACAGCTTGCGCGTCCACTCCAGCGCCTCGAGGTACTCGTCCGTCTCGGCGCGGTAGACCAGCTTGCCGTCGACCTGGTTCCAGCCGAGCGACTTCTCGTTGCCGGAGAGCACACCGAAGGCGT
Source organism: Streptomyces violaceoruber (assembly GCF_033406955.1). NCBI lineage: Bacteria > Bacillati > Actinomycetota > Actinomycetes > Kitasatosporales > Streptomycetaceae > Streptomyces > Streptomyces violaceoruber. Next base: position 2,381,524 of record NZ_CP137734.1, read on the forward strand.
TGAAGGCGGTCCACTTCATGTCCAGGCAGGCCCAGCGCTTGGCCCTGGCGTTGGTGGCGTCCTTGGCCATCGCCATGAACTCGTCGCAGGAGCGCGGGACTTCGTAGCCCTCCTTCTCGAAGACGTCCTGCCGGTACAGCGGCACGATGCCGGACACGTACGAGGACGGCATCGGCAGGCCGAGCAGCTTGCCGCCGAAGATGGAGCGCTGCCAGGCGTCGGTGGGGATCGCGGCGAGGTTCGGGTACTCCTTGACCGCGTCGCCGGACAGGTAGGGGCCGAGGTCGGCAAACTTGCCGATGATGGCGCTGGGTATCTTGCCGGTCATGTTCCAGCCGGGGACGACCACGACGTCGGGCACCTCGCTGGAGGCGAGGACCGCGCCGAGCTTCTGGTCGTAGGTGTTGCCGTCCTGGTTCTGCCAGACCACGTCGACGCCGATGAGGTCGTTCATCGCCTTGTAGTAGGCGTTGTCCTCCTTGGGCGGGGACCCCCAGAACGGCGACATGACGGTGACCCGGCCGCCCTTGCCGAGCGTCTCGGGCACCGAGGTCTTCAGGTCCGCGAGGTCGAGCTTGCCGGTGAAGCCGACCGCGGAGCCGTTCTTGCTCGGGATGTCGGGCGTGACCACGCTCGCCGCCACGTAGGACGGCAGCAGCTTCGCGGCGTCCTTGCCCGACGTGGTGCCGTCGCGCGAGCCTCCGTCGGAACCGCCGCAGGCGGAGAGCAGCGGCACCCCTCCCGCCACGGCCGCGGTGGCGACCGCCGTGGAGGCGAGGAAACTTCTCCGGCTGGGACCGGAGGCGGCGTTCGGCGTCATGTGCGTCAACCCTTCGTGCCTTCGTGGCACACCAAAACACCCGACGGTGGCCGTCGGCTGCGGTGTCGTGAGGGAACTGAACTCAGCCCGTGTCGAAGCGCTTCGATGTTGCAGCGAGGTTAAGTTAACCCCCCGGGGCACACAAGGGTCGTTCCCAAGATTGCTGCGCGTCTTGACACCCAAGCGGGACTGCACGGAGCATCGAAGCGCTTCGACGTCCTGCCCGCTCCATCCCAAGGGGACCCTCACGTGTCCGCAGCCACGCCGCCGTTCCGTGATCCGCAACTGCCGTTCGCGAAGCGCGTCGACGACCTGATGTCGCGGCTCACGCTCGACGAGAAGACCGCCTTCCTGCACCAGTTCGCGCCCGCCGTCGAGCGGCTCGGCATCGCCCCCTTCCGCACCGGCCAGGAGGCGCTGCACGGCGTGGCCTGGATGGGCCCGGCGACCGTGTTCCCGCAGGCCGTGGGCCTGGGCGCCACCTGGAACGAGGAGCTGGTGCGACGGGTCGGCGAGGCGGTGTCCAAGGAGGCCAGGGCGATGCGCGCGCGGGACGACCGCGTCGGTCTCAACGTCTGGTCCCCGACCGTGAACCTGCTGCGCCACCCACTGTGGGGCCGCAACGAGGAGGGCTACTCCGAGGACCCGAGGCTCACCTCGGCCGTCGCCACCGCCTACACCCGGGGCCTGCGCGGCGACCACCCGGCGTACTGGCGCACCGCGCCCGTCCTCAAGCACTGGCTCGCGCACAACAACGAGACCGACCGGGACACCTCCTCGTCCTCCGTCCGACCGCGGGTCCTCCACGAGTACGACCTGCGGGCCTTCCGCGACACGGTCGAGGCGGGCGCCGTGGCCGGGGTGATGCCGGCCTACAACCTGGTCAACGGCCGCCCCAACCACCTCTCCCCGCACCTCGGCCGGCACCTGCGCACCTGGACGCAGGAGGATCTCCTGGTCTGCTCGGACGCCGGCGCGCCCTCCAACCTGGTCGACTCGGAGCACTACTTCGACACCCACGAGGAGGCGACCGCCGCCGCGCTGCGGGCCGGGGTGGACAGCTTCACCGACCACGGGACGGACTCCTCGAAGATCGTCGCCCGCGTCCGGGGCGCCCTGGACGCGGGCCTGCTGACGGAGGCGGACGTGGACGCGGCCGTGCGCCGTCAGCTGTCGGTCCGTTTCCGGCTGGGCGAGTTCGACCCGGAGCACGACCCGTACGCGGGCGCGGCGGACACCGGCGCGGACTTCGACACGCCGGAGCACCGGGCGCTCGCGCGGGAGGCGGCCGAGCAGGCGGTGGTCCTGCTGAAGAACGACGGGGTGCTGCCGATGGCCCCCGAGACCCGCGTCGCCGTCGTCGGGCTGCTCGCCGACGAGTGCAAGCTCGACTGGTACAGCGGCACGCTCATCCACCGCTCCACCCCGCTGGAGGGGCTGTACGAGCGGTTCGGCGCCGATCGCGTGAGCTTCGCGGAGGGCGTGGACCGGGTCCGGCTGCGCACGGCCGACGGCAGGTTCCTGCACGTCCTCCCGGCCGACGACGCCTCCGCCGAGGCACCCGGCACGGAGGGCGCCCTGGACCCGGCCCTGCTCGCCGGCCGCACCGATCTGCCGCCCCTGACCACCGACGCCGTCGGCACCGAACTGGCGCTCATCGACTGGGGCGAGGGCGTACTCACGCTGCGCGCGCCCGACGGCCGGTACCTGTCCGTCGCCGAGGACGGCTTCGTGCGCGCCTCCGCCGACCAGCCCGGGGGCTGGGTCGTGCAGGAGACCTTCCGGCTGGAACCCCATGACGACGGTCACCTCCTGCGGCACACGGGAACGGGTCGTCCCGTCCAGGTCGCCGCCGACGGCGTGAAGGTTGCCGCGCCGGACGCGGCCGCTGGGGCCGCCGCGGGCAGTGCGGGCAGTGCGGACGCCGAGGTCTTCGAACTGGTCGTCGTCGAGCGCGGCGAGGACGCGGTGACGCGGGTGGCGGCGGGGGCGGACGTGGTCGTCGTGGTGGCGGGCAACGACCCGCACATCAACGGCCGGGAGACCGAGGACCGTACGACGCTGCGGCTGCCCGCGCAGCAGGAACGGCTGCTGCGCGCGGCCCGCGCCGCCAACCCGGCGACCGTGCTGGCGCTGGTGTCCGCCTATCCGTACGCGGTCGGCGTCGAGACGCTCCCGGCGGTGCTGTGGACCGCGCACGGCGGGCAGGCGGCCGGCACCGCGCTGGCCCGGATCCTCGCCGGGGACGTCTCCCCCGCGGGCCGGCTCCCGCAGACCTGGTACGCCGACGACGCCGACCTGCCCGGCCTGCTCGACTACGACGTGATCGGCGGCCGCCAGACCTACCTGTACTTCGAGGGGACGCCGCTGTTCCCCTTCGGGCACGGCCTGTCCTACGCGTCGTTCGGGTACGGGGACCTGACGGCTCAGGTGCGGGACGGGGCGGTGGCCGTGTCCTTCACGGTCACCAACACCGGGGAGGTCTCCGCCGACGAGGTGGCCCAGCTCTACGTCCGTGCCGAGGCCCCGTCGGTTCCGCGCCCGCGCCGCGAACTGCTGGCCCACCGCCGGCTCACCCTGGCCCCGGGAGCGTCGGACCGGGTCTCCTTCGAGGTCCCGCTGTCCGCCCTCGCGTTCTGGGACGTCGCGCACGACCGTTGGCGCCTGGAGCCGGGGCCGTACGCGCTGCTGGTGGGCGCCTCCAGCGAGGACGTGCGCCTGACGACGACCGTCACGATCGACGGCGAGCCCGCCGTGCCGCGCCCGGTCGGCGCACGGGGCGTGCAGGCCGTCGACTTCGACGAGCAGAGCGGCACGGAGATCGTCGACCGGACGAAGGCGGCGGGCGACGCGGTGGCGGCGGTCTCCGGACGAACGGGCGAACTGCTCTACCGGGACTGCGACTTCGGTGCCGGGGCGGCCGGGGTGACCGTGTCGGTCGCGGGTGCGGGCTCGGTCGAGGTCGCCCTGGACGGCGGCCCGGCGGTGGCGGTCCTGTCGCCGGACGCGCCCACCGCGGGGCCGTACGACTACGTGGAGCTGGCGAGCGCCTTCACCGCCGAGGGCGTCCACGACCTCCGCGTCACACTGCGCGGCGCACTGCGGCTCGCGCACGTCGGCTTCTCCGGCTGAGGGTCCGGAGGAGGCAGGAGGGCGGGGCCCGGCGCCGGTGTCTACCGGTGCCGGGCCCCACCCGACTCGCCGCCCGCGCGGACCAGGCCCAGTTCGTAGGCGACGATGACCGCCTGGGCCCGGTCGCGCAGCTCCAGCTTGGCGAACAGCCGGTTGATGTGGGTCTTCACGGTGTGGTCGGTGATGGTGAGGCGCCCCGCGATCTCCGCGTTGGACAGCCCCCGCGCGATCAGGGTCAGCACTTCCGTCTCCCGGGCCGTCAGGTCACCCGCGGCGGGGACGGGCAGCCGCGAACCGCGCGCGTGCACGAACTCGGCGATCAGCCGCTTGGTGATCTCGGGCGACAGCAGGGCGTTGCCGCCGGCCACCACCCGTACCGCATGCAGCAGTTCGGGGAAGGTGGCGTCCTTGAGCAGGAAGCCGCCCGCCCCGGCCGCGAGCGCGTCGTACACGTACTCGTCGAGGCCGAAGGTCGTCAGCATCAGGATCTTCGTGGCGCCGCCGGAGGCGGCCAGGATCTCCCGGGCCGCCTCGATGCCGTTCTTGTGCGGCATCCGGATGTCCAGGAGCGCCAGGTCGGGCCGGGTCTCACCGGCCGACAGCACCGCCTGCGCACCGTCCTCCGCCTCGGCGACGACCTCGATGTCCTCCTGGGTGTTCAGGAGGTTCACGAACCCGGTGCGGACCACCGCCTGGTCGTCGGCGACCAGTGTCCTGATCACGCGCGGCTCCTTCGCTGGTTCCGCGGGCCTCATCCGCTCCCCCACGGAAGCTCCGCCTCCACCAGGAACCCGCCGTCCGGACCGGCCCCCGCGCTGAGCCGGCCCCCGACCAGCGCGGCCCGCTCCCGCATCCCGGTCAGACCGTGCCCCGCGCCCGCACCTGGGCGGGAGTCGGTGCCGGGACCGTCGTCCTGGACGCGGAGGGTGAGCAGCCGGTCGGCGCCGTAGTCCACTTCGACCACAGTACGGGCGCCGGGGGCGTGCTTGCGCGCGTTGGTCAGCGCCTCCTGCGCGATCCGGTAGGCGGACAGCTCCCACGCGGCGGGCAGCGCCACCCGCTCCCCGGTGATCCGCAGCTCGGCCGTACCGCCCACCGCCCGGTGCTGGTCGACCAGTTCGGCCAGGTGGTCGAGGGTGGGCTGCGGAGAGGTGAGGGCGCTCTCGCCCTGGGGGGTGCGCAGGACCCCGAGCAGGCGGCGCAGTTCGGCCATCGAGGAGCGGGCGGTGGCGGCGATCTGCTGGAAGCCGTCGCGGGCCTCGGGAGTGAGCCCGGGCGTGGTGTACGTGGCGCTCTCGGCCTGGACGGCGATCATCGACACCGAGTGCGAGACGATGTCGTGCAGTTCACGGGCGATCGCGGCGCGTTCCGCCTCGGCGGCCTGCTGTCGCTCCATCGCGATCAACTGAGCCTGCGCCAGGCTCCGTTCGGTGCGGGTCTCCTCGCGGGAGCGGACCGCGTCCCCCATCATCACCGCCCCGAAGACGACCACGGTCACCAGGAAGGACTCGGCGAACAGGCTGAGCGAGCCCCGCTCCCACAGTGCGGGCACCGGCAGGTCCATCCGCGACCAGGTGTTGATGTGCACCAGGTTCACGCACAGCGCGCCGAGCGCGCCACCGGTGACGGTGAGGGCGGGGTGCAGCACCCGGTTGCGGCCCAGCGAGTAGCAGCCGGTCAGCCCGCTGACCATGATGGCGAGGTACAGGTTGACGTCCCCGGCGAAGCCGATCAGGCCCGCCGCGACCGTGAGCACCGCGACGGGCGGGAAGGAGCGCCGCCACATCAGTGAGACGGCGGACACCAGCACTCCGACCGTGGTCGTCACGCCGCCGGGAATGACGATCAGCTCCACGACCGCGCCGGCCGTCACGGCACCACCGGTGATCCAGGGATAGGCGGGAGCGGCGATCCAGTCGCGCAGCCGCTGTGGGGGCGACGTACTCATCCCTCCATGATTCCGGGCGGGGCGGCAGCGCGCGTCACCGCCCGGGTGGAGTCCGCGGGCCGAAGTCGTACCACGGGTTGACTCCCGAGTGTGGAGCCTCGGTTGACGCTCTTCGACCCGCGGATTCCTAGCGTCGACGGACATGAGGAAGACCTTTGGGGACCGGGTCGCGACAGACGCCGGGTGGCCCGTCGAACGGTATGCGTGGGCCGGGTGCGCGGTGGCGGTGGCGGGGTTCGCGCAGGTGTCGGACCTGGTGACACACCGGGTGTGGGGGTGGGCGGCCGCGGCGGGGTACACCCTCGCGGCGTTCCTGGCGTCGGGGGCCGTGCCGCGCCCGGCCGCCCGGGCGGCCGCTGTGGCGGGGGCCGTCGTGGCGCCGCTCGTCGGCCTGGTGGTGACGGGGCTCGGGCAGTCCGAGGTCGCCGTGATCGAACGGTCGGGGCGGCTGCTGGCCGCCACCGGGAGCCCGTACGTCACGGCCCCCTCGGCCGTGGGCGACTTCAATCCCTACCTGCCGGGGATGGCGCTCTTCGGCCTGCTGCCGGGAGATCCCCGCTGGTGGCTGGGCGGCGTGTTCGTCGCGTCCCTCGGCGCCGCCGGGTTGCGCAGCCCCGCACTGCTGCTCGCGTGCCCCCTGGTCGCGCTGCCCCTCGCGGTGGGCGGCGTCGACCTGCCGGTGGCCGGTCTGATGTGCCTCGGTCTCGCGCTGGCCGGGCGGGGCCGTCCGGGTGGCGCCGGTCTGGCGCTCGGGGCCGCCGCCGCCCTCAAGTGGACCGCCTGGCCGGCGCTGCCGGTGGCGCTGGCCCTGGTCGCCGTACGGCAGGGCGGCCGGCCCGCGCTGCGGTGCGCGGGCGTGGGCCTGGGCACCGGGACGGCGGTGGTCCTGCCCTTCGCTCTCACCGACCCCGCCGGCTTCTTCCGGAACGTCGTCGCGTTCCCCTTCGGGCTCACCGCCACCGACTCGCCCGCCGGCAGTCCGCTGCCCGGCCGCCTGCTCGCGGCGCACGTTCCCGGCGGCACGGTGATCGCGCTCGCGCTCCTGACGGTCGGCGCGCTGCTGACCGGTGCCTCGCTCGCGGTACGCCCTCCGGAGACCCTGCGGGCGGCGGCCGGCCGGCTCGCGCTCGGCCTGGGCCTCGCGACGGCCCTGATGCCGGCGACACGCTTCGGCTACCTGGTCTACCCGTTGCTCCTGGCCGCTCTGGCGCACGGGGCGGCGCGGCGCGACCCGGAGGTCACCGGCCGTCCCGTGGAGAGGACCCTCGCACGATGAGTGACTCCCGCGCCCGCACGCTGATCGTCACCAACGATTTCCCGCCCCGGCAGGGCGGCATCGAGACCTTCGTCCGTGAACTGGCCGACCGCTTTCCGCCCGACGAGGTGGTCGTCCTCACCTCCGCGCCCACGGCCGCGCCGGGGTCCGGCGAGTCCTTCCCGTACCCGGTGGTCCGCCACCCGGTCCGCACCCTCCTGCCGACTCCCGGGGCGACCGCGCACGCCGCGGCGGTGGCCCGCCGGTACGGCTGCGACCGGGTGTGGTTCGGCGCGGCGGCGCCCCTCGCGTTGATGGCGGGGCGGCTGCGGCGCACGGCGGGGATCGGCACCGCCGTCGCCTCCACCCACGGCCACGAGGTCTGGTGGGCCCGCACCCCGGGGCCCCGCGCGCTGTTGCGCCGCATCGGCTCCCAGGTGGACACGCTGACCTGGCTGGGCGAGCGCACCCGGGCCCCGATCGAGGCGGCCCTCGCCGCCGGCACCCGGACCGCCCGGCTGGTCCCCGGCGTGGACACCGGGACCTTCCACCCCGCTGCCGACGGCACCCGGGTCAGGACGAGGTACGGCCTGGGCCACCGCCCCGTGATCCTGTGCGCGGCCCGGCTGGTCCCGCGCAAGGGTCAGGACACCCTGATCAGGGCGCTGCCCTGGGTGCGCAGGGCGGTCCCGGACGCCGTACTGCTCCTGGTCGGCGACGGCCCTCACGCGGCCGGGCTGCGGCAACTGGCCCTGCGCGAGGGCGTCATGGACTCGGTCCACTTCGCCGGCGGCCATCCCCACCACGCGCTCCCGGCCTTCTACGCCGCCGCGGACGCCTTCGCGATGCCCTGCCGTACCCGCAAGGGCGGTCTGGAGCTGGAGGGCCTCGGCATCGTGTATCTGGAGGCCGCCGCGTCCGGACTGCCGGTCGTCGCGGGCGACTCGGGCGGGGCGCCGGACGCGGTACGCGAGGGTGAGACGGGGCATGTCGTCGACGGCCGCTCGGTCGCGGCGACGGCGGACCGGCTGATCAGGCTCCTGCGCGATCCCCGGCTCGCCCGCGCCATGGGCGGCGCGGGTCGCGACTGGGTGCGTACGGCATGGTCCTGGGACCACTCGTACGCGACGCTGCGGGACCTGCTGTCGGGTCGGACGGCGGGCTGCCGCACAGTGGGACCGGCCGACACCTGACACCACACCTGACAAGGCAGAGACGATGACCTCGCAGACGAACCCCGTCGACCACGAACTCATCGAGGCCGCGGCGCACGTGGCCCGTACCCGGTGCCGGGGCGACAACCACACCATGGCCGCCGCGGCCCGCGCCCGGGACGGGCGGATCGTCACGGCGGTCAACGCCTACCACTTCACCGGCGGCCCCTGCGCCGAGCTGGTCGTCGTCGGCGCGGCGGCGGCCCAGGGCGTGTACGAGCTGGAGACGATCGTCGCCGTCGGCGACCGCGAGCGCGGAGTCGTCCCGCCGTGCGGCCGGTGCCGTCAGGTCCTGCTCGACTACTTCCCCGGGCTGGAGGTGATCGTCGGTGACGGGGACCGCGTCCGTGCGGTTCCCGTCACCGACCTGCTGCCCGAGACGTACGTCTGGGCGGACCACCAGCTCGACGCCGGGTGAGACCGGACGTCAGAGCGCGAGTCCGGTGAGGACCAGCACCCGCTCGTAGGTGTAGTCGTCCATCGCGAACTTCACGCCCTCGCGGCCGACGCCGGACTGCTTGGCCCCGCCGTACGGCATCTGGTCGGCGCGGTAGGAGGGGACGTCGCCGATGACGACGCCGCCGACCTCCAGGGCGCGGTGGGCGCGGAAGGCGGCCTGGAGGTCGTGGGTGAACACGCCTGCCTGAAGGCCGTACTTGGAGTCGTTGACGGCGGCGAAGGCCTCGGCCTCACCGGTCACCCGCTGCACGCTGAGGACGGGGCCGAAGACCTCCTCGCGGGCGAGGGTGGTGTCGGCGGGCAGCTCGGTGAGGACGGTCGGGGCGTAGGAGGCGCCGTCGCGCTTGCCGCCGGTGAGGAGCTTCGCGCCCGCGTCGACGGCCTCCCGCACCCAGGCCTCCACGCGCTCGGCGGCGGCCTCGCTGACCAGCGGGCCGACGTCCGTCGCGTCGTCGTTCGGGTCGCCGGTGACCTGGGCCTCGACGGCGGCGACGATGCGGGGCAACAGGCGGTCGTAGACGGCGGCGTCGGCGATCACGCGCTGCACGGAGATGCAGGACTGGCCGCCCTGGTAGTTGGAGAAGGTGGCGATGCGCGCCGCGGCCCGGTCGAGGTCCTCGTCGTTCGCCCAGTCGGCGAGGACGACGGCCGCGCCGTTGCCGCCCAGTTCCAGCGTGCAGTGCTTGCGGGGCACCGAGTCCATGATCGCGTAGCCGACGGTCTCGGAGCCGGTGAAGGAGATGACCGGCAGGCGCTCGTCCTGGACGAGGGCGGGCATCTTGTCGTTCGGGACCGGGAGGATGCTCCAGGAGCCGGCGGGCAGGTCGGTCTCGGCGAGGAGTTCGCCGAGGATCAGGCCGGACAGGGGGGTGGCGGGGGCCGGCTTGAGGATGAGGGGCGCGCCGGCGGCGATCGCGGGGGCGATCTTGTGGGCGCACAGGTTGAGGGGGAAGTTGAAGGGCGCGATGCCGAGGACCACGCCCTTGGGGAAGCGGCGGGTGAGGGCCAGGCGCCCCTGGCCGCCGGCGTCGGTGTCCAGGCGCTGGGCCTCGCCGCCGTTGAAACGGCGGGCCTCCTCGGCGGCGAAGCGGAACACGGAGACGGCGCGGCCGACCTCGCCGCGGGCCCACTTGACGGGCTTGCCGTTCTCGGCGGAGATCAGGCGGGCGATCTCCTCGGTGCGCTCGGCCAGGCGGCGGCCGACGTGGTCGAGGGCGGCGGCCCGTACGTGGGCGGGGGTGGCGGCGAACTCGTCCCGTACGGCGTACGCGGCGGCCACCGCCTCCTCGACCTGGGCGTCGGTGGGCAGGCTCACCGTGCCGACGGTGGTGCCGTCCCAGGGGGACGTGACGTCGAAGCCGGACTCGCCGGTGGCCTGGCGGCCGGCGAGCCAGAAGGCGTGGGTGGAAGTCATTGTCGAGTCCCGGCCCTTCCGCGTTGGGGGTGGTGGGGTGTGCGCCGTGCGGGGTCCACGGTAGGGCGGGGCGGGGCGGCGGGTGCTTGTCCAGGGTGTAGTGGTGGGTGGGCGGTGTTCGACGTGGCGGCCAGGTGGGGGCGTTACTCCGGCGCCGTCGCCTTCAGGGCCAGCCACAGCTCCATGCGGACGTCCGGGTCGTCCAGGGAGCGGCCGAGGATCTCCTCCACCCGGCGCATCCGGTAGCGCAGGGTGTGGCGGTGGACGCCGAGGTCGGCGGCGGCCGCGTCCCACTGGCCGTGGCGGGACAGCCAGGCGCGCACGGAGGCGACCAGGTCGCCCCGGCCGGTGGCGTCGTGGTCGCGCAGCGCCCGCAGGAGGCCGTCGGCGAAGGCGCGCACCGCGTCGTCGGCGAGCAGCGGCAGGACCGAGCCGGCCGCCACGTGCTCGTGCTCCACGCAGACGCGGCCGCGCCGGCGGGCCACCGAGAGAGCCTGCTGGGCCTGCTTGTAGGCGGCGGACGCGGCGATGGGCCCGGACGGTGCCGAGACTCCGACGACCAGGCTCTCCTCGTCGCCGCCCGCGAGGGGCTCGGCGGCCGGGCGGGCGGCCTCCAGCGCGGACGCGTGCTCGACGCAGGCGGCGACGGCCGCGCCCCCGTCGGTGGCCAGCACCACCAGGCGTTCCCCGTCGGGGACGGCCAGCACCGCCTCGCCGGCGCGGGCCGCCGCGGACTCCGCCGCCTCGGCGAGCGCGCCGAGTGTGCCGAGTGTGCCGAGTGTGCCGAGCGGGTCGCCGCCGGGGTCGCCGCCCGCCCCAGCCGCGGTGTGCGCGGCCGTGGGGCCCCTGTTCCTGGCCGCCCCCGACTCGGCGACGATCACCCGGAACGGCGCGTCCAGCAGCCCGCCGTACAGGTCCCCGGCGACCGTGCGCGCGTGGTCGGGTTCGCCGGCGAGCAGCATGCGCAGCACGGCCGCGTCGATGCGCAGCCCGGCCTCGTGCAGGGAGCGGGAGCGTTCCGTGGTGAGGGTGAGCAGGGCGATGGCGGAGTGGACGGCGTACCGCTCGGCGGTGCCGAGGGCGGCGGCGGTGCCGACGGCGAGCGCGGCGCGGGGCCTGCGGGAGGTGCCCAGGGAGTGCAGCTCGACCCGGTCGGCGTTCTCGGAGTGCCCGGTGTTCCCCGCACCGCCGACCACCGACGAGGCGGGCGCGGGGCGCTCGCGCAGCCGCTGCACGTCCGCGGTGAGCCGGGCGGCCCGGCGCCCCGCCCACTCCGGTGCCGAGGCGACGACGGCGCCCGAGGCGTCGTACAGCGCCGCCCAGCCGTCGACCTGCGCGGCGAGCGCGGCCAGCAGCCCCTCCGGGCCGTCGGTGAGGGTCCGCCGGGTCAGCTCCCGCTGGGCGGCGAAGCCGGCCGTGACCGCGCGGTACTGGTCGGCGGCGATGGCGGCGGAGACGGCCTTGCTGATGGCGAGGAAGGGGGTGCGGCGCGGTACCTCGAGCAGCGGCAGACCCTCCTGCCGGGCGGCGTCCACCAGCGCCTCGGGGACGTCGTCGTAGTTGACCCCGACGGCGAAGCCGAGGCCCACCACTCCCGCGCCCGCCAGCCGCTTCACGTACCGGCGCATCGCCTCGGGGTCCTCGGCGTCCAGCTTGAGGGCGGTGATCAGCAGCAGCTCCCCGCCCTCCATGTAGGGCACGGGGTCGGCGAGTTCGCTGACGTGGGCCCAGCGCACCGGCACGTCGAGGCGGTCCTCGCCGGCGCGCACGGTCAGCTTGAGCGCCGAGTGGTGGACGAGCGAGGCGAGCGTGGGGGGCATGTGGCCTGGGCCTTCGGGGTCTGCGTCGGGGTGCGGGGCGGCCGCGCGGTGTCCGCGGCCCGGTGTGGAGTCTCTGTGATCTTTTGGCCGCCGCGTATGAACGACCTGTGTCGATTCTGCCTCACTGTACGATCCCGCGTGCCCGCCCGTGGTCCCGTACGGCTCACCCGCGCAGATCGACCAGCAGCGGCGGCGCGTGCTCCCCCTTGACGCTGGTCAGCGACAGCACCGCGTGCCCGGCCGGCACGGCGTGCGCCAGCTCGGAGGCCGACCAGCGTTCCCGCTCGACCTGGCGGACGGTCACCGCGCGCGCGGTGGGCGCCTTGCCGGTGATCACCCGGCGGAGCATGTGCACGGCCTTGCCGGCCGGGGTCTCGGCGATGATCTGCCGGTCGGTGACGTCGCGGGCCTCGGTCCACTCCTTGCCCCACACCTCGGCGAAGTCCTGCCCGTCCCAGGGGGTGAGCCCGGACAGCGCCATCCGGCATCCGATGGCCCCGAGCAGCGGCCCGCGCAACGGGCGCGGTACGTCGTCCAGAGTGCGCAGGGTCAGGACCACGCCGGCACCGGCCGAACGCAGCCGCTGCACGCCCCGTACCGCCTCCGGCGTGACCACGCCGCTCGCGTCGTCCAGCACCAGGCAGGCGAACAGCGACCGGTCCTCCCGCACCGAGACGCTCGCCGTGAACTGGGCGAGCACCAGCCGGGCCAGCATCCGGGAGGCGTCGGCGTGACCGCGCTGGGGCAGGTCGATGCGGACCCGCACCGGGTGGTCGAGGGCCTTGAGGGAGAACGGCCGGGACTGTCCGGAGGTGTCGAAGAACGGGGCGAAGGCGGGGCGGTCCAGGAGCGCCACCCGGTCGGCCAGGACGCCGCCCACGTCGCCGGGCCGGCCCTGCTGCCGCTCGCGCGCGTCCAGCTCGCGCAGCAGGGACTCCTGCCCGGCCGCCCGCAGCCCCGCACGCAGCTCGGCCAGCGGTCCGGGCGCGCCGTCCAGCAGCTGCCGCAGTTCGGGCACGCCGGGGAAGCGGCCGTGGACCGCGCGGAAGGGGCCGAGCAACTGGGCGAGGACGGTGGTGGAGCGCCGGGTGTCGCCGCCCTGGTGCTGGTCGGTGAGGTCGCCGGCCAGTGCCTCCGCGAGGATGACGGCGGCCTCGTCGGGGTCGGTGGTGCCGCCGTACAGGTCGAGGTCGTACACGGAGTCGGGGTTGCCGATCCGGACGACGACGTCGTAGGCGTCGGCCGGGCCGAGGTCCGCGCCCGCCGCGCCGACCACGACGACCGCGGCGCGCCCGGCGAGCGCGTGCAGGCACAGCGACTCGGAGAGCGGACGCACCACGCTGCCGGTCTTGCCGGAGCCCGCGGGTCCGACGGCGAGCAGGGACGTGCCGAGCAGGTCGGGGCCGAGGGCGAGGCCGGTGCCGCGGTAGGCGTAGGGGTTGCGAGCGTCGTCGGCGGCCGTGCCGATGCGCACCTGGCCGGTGACGAGGTCGTGCCGGGCCTGCCGGACGGGCAGGTCGCGGGCGCCGGAGGGGTGCGGGCAGGCGGCGGAGCCGTGGCTGAGCACGGCTCCGGTGAAGGTGGCGAGGCTGTGCCGACCGCGCTGCACGCCCTGCCAGGCGCGGGCGATGCGGGCGTGGTCCACGTCCCGCATGAGTCCGGAGCGGGCGTCGGCGGCGAGCCGCTCGGCGGCGTCGTGGGCACCGGCCGCACGGAGCGCGGGCCAGGCGGCGGGGTCCTCCTCGGGGGCGGGCGGGGGGACCGCGCCGGGGACGGCACGGCGCCAGGCGGGCGGGCCGTAGCGCCGCCAGATCTCGCCCCAGCGGCCGAGCCGCCCGACGCCGACCATGATGATGCCGGCGATCAGGACGTAGTAGGCGTAGACGACCACGACCGAGGCGAAGCTGTGGGGCTCGGCCCAGGAGTCCGGGATCATCGCGTAGAGGGGCAGCAGCCACCAGCCGCCCAGGTAGCCGTTCCAGAGCAGCGACCAGATCAGCCAGCCGACCAGGAAGGCGATCACCGCGCCGCTCAGCAGCTGCCGGCCCGGCACCCGCTCGGCCTCCTCCTCGGGCCGCGGCCGGTGTCCGAACCGCCACACGCCCGGCAGGGCCTGGGGGCGCGGGGTGCGCAGCCAGGTCAGGAAGGCCGAACCGTCCGAGGCCCCGGGCGCCCGCGCAGGCCGGGGCGGCACCGCGGGGGCCTCGGGGGGCTTCGCGGGCACCTCCGGGGGACCCGCCGGACGCGGCACCGGATTCGCATGCGTGCCCCGCGCGTCCCGGGTCCCGTCGCCGTCCATCGCCCTTGCCCCCTGACCTGCCGCTCCGTCCACCATCAGCGAGCCAATCTAACGCCCTCCCAAGGGGAGTTCACCGCTTACGCGGCCGGGCCCGCGCCGACGTGTCCATATGTCGCCGTTCCCGGCACCTGTCCATGTCGGACAACCGCCCGCGCGGACAACGCCCACATGGAGCATGCCCACCCCACGGCGCCGGTCCTAGCCTGCGAGAAAAGAAGTCAAGCGTTCGCCCGCACGACCCCAGGAGCCCCCCATGACCGCACTTCCGCAGGAGCGCCGCGTCGTCACCGCCATTCCCGGCCCGAAGTCGCAGGAGCTGCAGGCCCGCCGTACGGCCGTGGTCGCGCAGGGTGTGGGCTCCACGCTGCCCGTCTTCGTCGCGCGCGCCGGCGGCGGTGTCATCGAGGACGTCGACGGCAACCGCCTGATCGACTTCGGTTCCGGCATCGCGGTGACCTCCGTCGGCGCCTCCGCCGAGGCCGTCGTGCGCAAGGCGTCCGCGCAGCTCGCCGACTTCACCCACACCTGTTTCATGGTCACGCCGTACGAGGGCTACGTCGCCGTCGCCGAGGCGCTGGCCGAGCTGACCCCGGGCGACCACGCCAAGAAGTCGGCGCTGTTCAACAGCGGCGCCGAGGCCGTCGAGAACGCCGTCAAGATCGCCCGTGCGTACACCAAGCGGCAGGCCGTGGTCGTCTTCGACCACGGGTACCACGGCCGGACCAACCTGACCATGGCGCTGACCGCGAAGAACATGCCGTACAAGCACGGCTTCGGTCCGTTCGCGCCCGAGGTGTACCGGGTGCCGGTCGCCTACGGCTACCGCTGGCCCACGGGTGCGGAGAACGCCGGTCCGGAGGCCGCCGCGCAGGCGATCGACCAGATCAGCAAGCAGGTCGGTGCCGAGAACGTGGCCGCGATCATCATCGAGCCGGTGCTCGGCGAGGGCGGCTTCATCGAGCCGGCCAAGGGCTTCCTGCCCGCGATCCGGGAGTTCGCCTCGGACAACGGCATCGTCTTCGTCGCCGACGAGATCCAGTCCGGCTTCTGCCGCACCGGCCAGTGGTTCGCCTGCGAGGACGAGGGCATCGTCCCGGACCTGATCACGACGGCGAAGGGCATCGCGGGCGGTCTGCCGCTGTCCGCCGTCACCGGCCGCGCCGAGATCATGGACGCCGCGCACTCCGGCGGCCTCGGCGGCACCTACGGCGGCAACCCGGTGGCGTGCGCGGGCGCGCTCGGTGCCATCGAGACGATGAAGGAGCTGGACCTCAACGCCCGGGCGAAGGACATCGAGGCGGTCATGAAGTCCCGCCTGGCCGCCATGGCCGAGAAGTTCGACGTCATCGGCGACGTCCGGGGCCGCGGCGCGATGATCGCGATCGAGCTGGTCCAGGACCGCGAGACCAAGGAGCCGAACCCGGCGGCGACGGCCGCGCTCGCCAAGGCCTGCCATCAGGAGGGGCTGCTGGTCCTGACCTGTGGCACCTACGGCAACGTGCTGCGCTTCCTGCCCCCGCTGGTGATCGGGGAGGACCTGCTGAACGAGGGTCTCGACATCATCGAGCAGGCGTTCACCCGCGTCTGAGCACGAGTACCGAACGCGCATCCGAGCCCTGTTTCGCACGCCTGGCGGAGCGAGCGGCAGAGCGTGTGAAGAAGGTGTGCGGGGTGGATGTCAGGACGCCGATGGAGCTGTCCTGAGCGCACCCCCTGCCGTAGGTTCTACGCAGATGAGAGATACACCCGCCCACAGGGGACTGTGGGCGGATCATCAGGACGAGGCTTCCCCGGCTTCGACCTGGTCGTGCCTCGCGCACACAACCGGAGCCCACGGGCTCCGGCTTCCTCACCGATCGGACGGTCGCCCGCCCCAAACCCCCCGGGGCGCGCGGCGTTCCGGTCAGGACGGCCGCCTCGGCACTCGGGACGGTGGTTCACCGAAGGGCCGGCACACTCCCCCCCTTGTGCCGGCCCTTCGGTGTTCACTCCCCCGGTTCTCCTCGGGACTCCTCGCCCGGCTCCGGCCCGGTGACGCGGGCCAGCAGGGCACGGGCCTCGCCGGTGCGCGGATGGGCCGGGTGCAGCCACCGCTCGCAGTCGGCCAGCGACCGTCGTACGGCGTCCTCCGCCTCGGCGCGGCGTCCCAGTCCGTACAGGGCCTCGGCGGCGACCAGGTCCGGGTGCCCGGCGGCGTAGCGGGGCGGCCGGGGCGGGCTCCGGCGGACCTCCGCCAGCGCCTCCTCGTAGCGGCCCTGCCCGTTCAGGCTCTGCGCCAGCGTGGTGTGCAGGACGCCCGCGGCGGGTCCGTTCGCCCGGGACAGGTTGCCGCGGACCACGGCCTCCGCCTCCTCGTGGCGGGCCAGTCCGCACAGCACGGTGGCCAGGTGCCGGAGGGTGTTGGTCTCCAGTCCCGACACCGGGGCGCGGTGGGCGATCTGGTTCAGCTCCCTCAGGACGCCGTTCGCCACTGTCTCCGCCTCGGCGTACCGCCGCAGCCCGGACAGGGCCACCACGCGGTTGCTGCGGGCGATCAGTCGCAGCATCTGCGAGTTGAGGCCGACCGGCTCCAGTTCGGCGATCAGCGTGTCCAGCTCGTCCAGCGCCTCGGCCATCCGGCCGTGCATGACGGCCGCTCCCGTGGCCAGCACCCGCGCCTCCCAGTGCGGCGGACGTCTGCGCCAGGGGCGCCGCGGGAGCGCGGCCAGCGTCCGGGCCTCGGCCTCGACCTCCTCGTACCGGCCCTCACCGGTCATCGCCTTCAGCCGGGCGAAGGTCTCTCCCCACTGGCTGTCCCGTGCCGTTCGTATGGTCGTCACGGGCGGTGAGACTACGCGAGGCCTGGCCTGCGAAGCTGGGCGTCATGCCGGTCTCCGCCCCGCCTCGCGCCCTGTCCGCCCTCGTCGGGCTTCCCGTGCTGCTCTTCGCGCTGATCACCTGGCAGGTCGTCGCCGACGGCCCCCTGGCCGGGGTGGACGAGCGGCTGAGCGGGGCGCTCGTCCACCCCGACCGGTTCTCCGAGCTGCTGTCCGACCTCGGCAACGTGCAGGTGGCGGTGCCGGTCCTGGTCGTGGCGCTGGCGTACGCGGCGTGGCACGGGCGGGTCGCGGGTGTGGGCCTGTGGTGGCTGCCGCCGCTGGCCGGGGCCCTGGCGATGGTGCTGGTGCCGGCGCTGGTCGCCCCGTTGAAGGAGTGGACCGACCGCCCGGGCACCCCGGCGGTGCCGCCCGCGGTCGGCTACTACCCCTCGGGTCACACCGCCACGGCGGTCGTCGCGTACGGCGCGGCGACGGTGCTGCTGCTGGGGCGGCTGCGCGCGCCGGCCGTACGCCGGACGCTGGTCGTGCTGTGCGCCCTGCTGGTGCTCGGCACCTCCTACGGGCTGGTGCGGCGGGGCTATCACTGGCCCCTGGACGTGGTGGCGAGCTGGTGCCTGGGAGTGGTGCTGCTGGCCGGGGTCCGGCTGGTGGAGCGCCGGACCCCGCCCGGCCGGACCCCGCGGGACGTCAGCCGAAGTACGCGTCGAAGTTCTTCTGGAACTCCCAGTTCGAGTAACGGTCCCAGTTGATCGACCACGTCATCAGGCCGCGCAGGTCGGGCCAGGTGCCGTGGGTGGCGTACGAGCCGCAGTCGGTCTTCTTGGTCAGGCAGTTCAGGGCCTTGGTGACCTCGGCCGGGGAGACGTGGCCGTTGCCCGCCTGGGTGGAGGCCGGCATGCCGATCGCGACCTGGTCCGGGCGCAGCGGCGGGAAGACGTTGTTCGCGTCGCCCGCGACCGGGAAGCCGGTGAGCAGCATGTCGGTCATGGCGATGTGGAAGTCGGCGCCGCCCATGGAGTGGTACTGGTTGTCGAGGCCCATGATCGAGCCGGAGTTGTAGTCCTGGACGTGCAGCAGGGTCAGGTCGTCGCGCAGGGCGTGGATCACCGGCAGGTAGGCCCCGGCCCGCGGGTCCTGGCCGCCCCACTTGCCGGTGCCGTAGTACTGGTACCCGAGCTGGACGAAGAAGGTCTCGGGCGCCATGGTCAGCACGAAGCCGTCGCCGTACTTGGCCTTCAGGGTCTTCACGGCCGAGACGAGGTTGACGATGACGGGGGTCTTCGGGTTCTTGAAGTCCGTGTCGTCGGCGTTCAGGGAGAGCGAGTGACCCTCGAAGTCGATGTCGAGGCCGTCCAGGCCGTACTCGTCGATGATCGCGGAGACGGAGGAGACGAACTTGTCGCGGGCGGCGGTGCTGGTGAGCTGCACCTGGCCGTTCTGGCCGCCGATGGAGATCAGCACCTTCTTGCCGGCCGCCTGCTTGGCCTTGATCGCCGCCTTGAACTCGGCGTCGCTCTCCACGTTCGGGCACTCGGCGACCGGGCAGCGCTCGAAGCGGATGTCCCCGGAGGTGACCGAGGTGGGCTCGCCGAAGGCCAGGTCGATGACGTCCCAGCTGTCGGGCACGTCGGCCATGCGGGTGTAGCCGGAGCCGTTGGCGAAGCTGGCGTGGAGGTAGCCGACCAGGGCGTGGGCCGGGAGGTCGGAGGAGCCGCCGCCGTCGTCCGGGCGCTGGGCGGTGGTGGCCGTGACCGTGGCCGAACGCGCCGACTCGCCCGCGTCGTTGACCGCCGTGACCTGGAAGGAGTACGCCGTCGACGGGGTCAGGCCGGTCACGGTGGTGGAGGTGCCGGTGACCGTGCTGACCTTGGCGCCGTCGCGGTAGACGGCGTATCCCGTCGCGCCCGGCACCGGTGACCAGGACAGGGCGACGGCGGAGGAGGTCACCGAGCCGGTCTTCAGGCCGCCGGGGACTGCCGGGGGCTGCTGCGTCTCACCGCCGGGGCCGGTGAGGGAGATGTCGTCGGCGTGGTAGGCGCCGGTGCCGTACCAGCCGTGGGTGTAGATGGTGACCCTGGTGGTCGAGGGGCCGGTGCGGAAGGTGGTCGTCAGCTGCTGCCAGTCGGGGGCGGACTGGGCCCAGGTGGAGACGTCGGTGGTGCCGGTGCCACTCGCGCCGAGGTAGACGTAGGTGCCCCGGACGTATCCGGAGAGCGTGTACGGGGAGTCCGGTTTGACGGACACCGTCTGCGAGCAGCGGGCGTTGTCGGCGCCGGCCGGGGTGGCCTTCAGGGCCGACGTGCCGCCGTGCACGGGCGAGGTCACGGTCGTGCCCGCGGTACAGGTCCAGCCGTCGAGCGCGGACTCGAAGCCGCCGTTGCGGGCGAGGTCCGCGTCGGCCGCACGGGCGGCCGACGTGAGCGCGGTCAGGCCGGACGCGGCGAGGGCCGCGGCCGTGAGCAGGGTGACGAGGGGGCGGCGGGCGAGAGGTCTGGCGCGTTGCACGACTGCGCGTTCCACAAGTGCCTCCGGACATGGGGGAGATGGGGAGGGTGGAGCGCGCCCAATTTGGTCCAGACCAATTCTGTTGTCAACCCCTTGCGCACCTCACCAGTGCCTCGGCGGTGCCTCGGCTGTGCCTCACCTGTCCTTCACCAGCCGCTACCCCCCGTTCTCCTCCACCGCGAGAGCCGCCGCCGCCTCGTGCATCGCCAGCTCCAGGAGCGAGGGATCGGTGAGGGTCCCGGTTCCGTCCGGCGGGATCAGCCAGCGGGTGCCGCCGGACGACAGCCCGCCGGGGTGGGGCACCACGATCCAGGTGCCGAGCCCGGCGGTCCGGATGCCGGTGCCCAGCCAGCGGGCCGCCGTGCCGGCCGGCACGAAGAAGCCCGTGCGCGCGTCGCCGAAGTCGGCGAGTACCGGTCCTGGCTGGTCCAGGACGCGGGAGAGCACGTCCAGGGTCGGATAGCCGAGCCTGCTCGGCAGGATGAGCACGTCCCAGGCCTTGCCTGCGGGCAGCACCGCGACGCCCGAGGGGTCGCGCTCCCAGTCCCGGCGGCATGACTCGGGATCCGGTGCGACGGATGCCAGCCATGCGACCGCCGTCTTCGCACCAGGCATGTGAAACCTCCCTTTCACTCGTCGACGCGGGATGCGTCACGAGGGAGAGGGAGGTCTCCCGGCCGCATTACGCGGGTTGCGCTACCTCGTTGGGGTGAACCGGGTCACATGGGCGGCGGTCGCTAGCTGTCGAAGCCCAGCCCCAGCCTGTCCATCGTCCGCAGCCACAGGTTGCGCCGACCGCCGTGCGCGTCCGCGCGGGCCAGCGACCACTTGGTGAGCGCGATGCCGGTCCAGGCGAACGGCTCGGGCGGGAAGGGCAGCGGCTTCGTGCGCACCATCTCCAGCTCCGTGCGCTCGGTGCGCTCCCCCGACAGCAGGTCGAGCATCACCTCGGCGCCGAACCGGGTCGCGCCCACCCCCAGGCCGGTGTACCCGGCCGCGTACGCCACCCTGCCCCGGTGCGCGGTGCCGAAGAACGCCGAGAAGCGCGAGCAGGTGTCGATGGCGCCGCCCCAGGCGTGCGTGAAGCGGACGCCCTCCAGCTGCGGGAAGCAGGTGAAGAAGTGTCCGGCGAGCTTGGCGTAGGTCTCCGGGCGGTGGTCGTACTCGGCGCGCACCCGGCCGCCGTACGGGTAGACGGCGTCGTAGCCGCCCCACAGGATCCGGTTGTCGCGGGAGAGGCGGAAGTAGTGGAACTGGTTGGCGCTGTCCCCGAGTCCCTGCCGGTTCTGCCAGCCGACGGAGGCGAGCTGCCCGTCGCTGAGCGGTTCGGTCATCAGGGCGTAGTCGTAGACGGGGACGGTGTACGGGCGCACCCGCCGGACCAGGTTCGGGAAGACGTTGGTGCCGAGCGCGACCGTGCGGGCGCGGACCGCGCCGTACGGGGTGCGGACGGCCATGCCGGCGCCGTACGGCTTGAGGGTGAGCGCCGGGGTGTGCTCGTGGACGCGTACGCCGAGGGCGAGGCAGGCGCGCTTGAGGCCCCAGGCCAGCTTGGCGGGGTTGACCATCGCGACGCCCCGCCGGTCCCACAGCCCCGCCCGGAAGGTGGGTGAGTCGACCTGCTCCCGTACGGCCTCGGCGTCCAGGTACTCGACGCCCTCGGCCAGGCCCCGGGCGCGGATCTCCGCGTACCACTCCTCCAGCTCCCGGGCCTGGTGGGGCTCGGTGGCGACGTCGATCTCGCCGGTGCGCTCGAAGTCGCAGTCGAGGCCGTGGCGGGCGACCGCCGCCTCGATCGCGTCGAGGTTGCGGGCGCCCAGCTCCTCCAGCCGGTGGATGTCGTCCGGCCAGCGGGTGAGGCCGTTGGACAGCCCGTGGGTCAGGGAGGCCGCGCAGAAGCCGCCGTTGCGGCCGGAGGCGGCCCAGCCCACCTCGCGGCCCTCGATCAGTACCACGTCCCGTCCCGGGTCGCGCTCCTTGGCGATCAGCGCGGTCCACAGCCCGCTGTATCCGCCGCCCACGACCAGCAGGTCGCAGGTCTCGGTGCCGGTGAGGGCGGCCTCGGGGCGGGGACGGCCGGGGTCGTCCAGCCAGTACGGGACCGGCTGGGCGTCGGAAAGGGATTTCGTCCAGTCGTTGCTGCGGCTCATGGCACCAGTGGCCATGATTTCAACTCCCTACGAAGACAAACCGAGGTGCTTCATGCCTTGCGGCGATTTCGGCGGTTGCCGAGGACCATGGAGACCAGGACGAACAGTACGGCGATCACGAACATGGCCGTACCGACGACATTGATCTGAACGGGCGTTCCGCGCTGGGCCGATCCCCATACGAACATGGGGAAGGTGACGGTCGAACCCGCGTTGAAATTGGTGATGATGAAATCGTCGAAGGACAGCGCGAAGGCGAGCAGCGCGCCGGCCGCGATGCCGGGTGCGGCGATGGGCAGCGTGACCCGCACGAAGGTCTGGAACGGACCGGCGTACAGGTCCTGCGCCGCCTGTTCCAGGCGCGGGTCCATCGACATCACGCGCGCCTTGACGGCCGTCACGACGAAGCTGAGGCAGAACATGATGTGGGCGATCAGGATCGTCCAGAAGCCCAGCTGAGCACCCATGTTGAGGAACAGGGTGAGCAGCGAGGCGGCCATCACGACCTCGGGCATCGCCATCGGCAGGAAGATCAGCGAGTTGATCGCGCCCCGCGCGCGGAAGCGGTAGCGGACCAGCGCGAAGGCGATGGCGGTGCCGAGCGCGGTGGCGCCCAGCGTCGCCCAGAGGGCGATCTGGAGGCTGAGCGAGAGGGAACCGCACAGCCCGGCGACCCCGCACGGGTCCTTCCAGGCGTCCGTGGAGAACTGCTGCCATTCGTAGTTGAAGCGCCCGTTCGGTTTGTTGAACGAGAACACCGTGACGACGACATTGGGCAGCAGGAGATAGGCGAGCGTCAGCAGCCCGGCGATGACGACCACATGGCGCTTGAACCAGTTGACGAAGGCCATCTAAACCAGATCCTCCGTCCCCGACTTGCGGATGTAGAAGGTGACCATGGCGAGGATCGCCGCCATCAGAATGAACGAGAGCGCCGCCGCCGTCGGATAGTCCAGCACCCGCAGGAACTGCGACTGGATCACGTTTCCGATCATTCCGGTGTCGGCCGAGCCCAGCAGGGAGGCGTTGACGTAGTCGCCGGTGGCCGGGATGAAGGTCAGCAGCGTGCCGGAGACGACACCCGGCATCGACAGCGGGAAGGTGACCTTGCGGAAGACCGTGGAGGGCTTGGCGTACAGGTCGCCCGCCGCCTCGTGCAGCCGGCCGTCGATGCGCTCCAGGGAGGTGTAGAGCGGCAGGATCATGAAGGGCAGGAAGTTGTACGTCAGACCGCAGACCACCGCGAGCGGGGTGGCCAGCACGCGGTCGCCGGAGGTCCAGCCGAGCCAGCCGGTCACGTCGAGGACGTGCAGCGTGTTCAGGGCGCCGACCACCGGGCCGCCGTCGGCGAGGATCGTCTTCCAGGCCAGGGTGCGGATCAGGAAGCTGGTGAAGAACGGCGCGATCACCAGGATCATGATCAGATTGCGCCAGCGGCCCGCGCGGAAGGCGATGAGGTACGCGAGCGGGTAGCCGAGCAGCAGGCACAGCACGGTCGCGGAGGCGGCGTAGGCGACCGAGCGCAGGAACTGCGGCCAGTACTCGGTCAGCGCGTCCCAGTAGGTGGCGAAGTGCCAGGTGACCTTGTAGCCCTCCTCCAGCGAGCCCGTCTGCACGGAGGTGGAGGCCTGGTAGACCATCGGCGCCGCGAAGAAGACGACCAGCCAGAGGATGCCGGGCAGCAGCAGCCAGTACGGCGTCCACCGGCCGCGCCTGCGCGGGGGCTTCTGCTCCGGCGCGGGCGGGGAGAGGGGCGGTGGCGCCTCGGTGAGGGTGGACATCAGGCGGCCTCGCCCTCGGCGACACCCGCGTCGCCCATCGTCCCTGCAAGCACGGACTGGTCGGCGTCGAGCCCGAAGGTGTGCGCCGGGTTCCAGTGCAGGACGACCTCGGCGCCGGGCGTGAGGCGGGGGTCGCGGTCGATGTTCTGGGCGTAGACCTCGAACTCGGGGCAGGCGGCGCAGTCGACCACGTACTGGGTGGAGACGCCGATGAAACTGGTGCTGCCGATCCTGCCGGTGATCCGGTTGCGGCCCTCGGGGATGGAGCCCGCGTCGTCCGCGTGGGTGAGGCTGATCTTCTCGGGGCGGACCCCGACCAGGACCTTGCCGCCCGTTTTCGCCGGGGCGGAGCACCTGGCGCCGGGCAGGACGAGCTTGTCACCGGCCGCCTTCACGACGACGTCGTCGCCGCTGCGGGTGTCGACCTCGGCCTCGATGAGGTTGGAGGTGCCGAGGAAGTTGGCGACGAACGTGGTCCTCGGGTTCTCGTACAGGTCGGCGGGGGCGCCCAGTTGCTCGACGCGGCCCGCGTTCATCACGGCGACCTGGTCGGCCATCGTCATGGCCTCCTCCTGGTCGTGGGTGACGTGCACGAAGGTGATGCCGACCTCGGTCTGGATGCGCTTGAGCTCCAGTTGCATCTGGCGGCGCAGCTTGAGGTCGAGGGCGCCGAGGGGTTCGTCGAGGAGCAGCACCTTGGGGTGGTTGATCAGGGCGCGGGCGACGGCTACGCGCTGCTGCTGGCCGCCGGAGAGCTGGTGCGGCTTCTTGCGCGCCTGCTCACCGAGCTGCACCAGGTCGAGCATCTCGCCGACCTGCTTCTTCACGCTCTTGATGCCGCGCCGGCGCAGGCCGAAGGCGACGTTCTCGTAGATGTCCAGGTGCGGGAAGAGGGCGTAGGACTGGAAGACCGTGTTGACCGGCCGTTTGTAGGGCGGCAGCGCGGTCACATCCTGGTCGCCGAGGTGGACGGTGCCGCCGCTCGGCTCCTCCAGTCCGGCGATCATGCGCAGGGTGGTGGTCTTGCCGCAGCCGGAGGCGCCGAGCAGGGCGAAGAAGGAGCCCTGGGGCACGGTCAGGTCGAGCGGGTGCACGGCGGTGAAGGAGCCGTAGGTCTTGCTGATGCCGGCGAGGCGGACGTCGCCGCCGCCGTCCTTCGCGGCCGTCTGGTTCTTCGTCGGATTCGTCGTCATCGTCGTCACGCCCCGGTGAGCTTCGCGAACTTCTCTTCGTATGCCGTCTCTTCCTTCGAGCTCAGGGAGCGGAAGGAGTGCGACTTGGCCTGCATGGCCTGGTCGGGAATGATCAGCGGGTTGTTCGCCGCGTCCTCGTCGATCTTCGCCAGGTCGTCCTTCACGCCGTCGACGGGGCAGACGAAGTTGATGTAGGCGGCGAGTTCCGCGGCCGGGCCCGGCTCGTAGTAGTAGTCGATGAGCCGTTCGGCGTTGGTCTTGTGCCGTGCCTTGTTGGGGATCAGCATGTTGTCGCTGGACGTGACGTAGCCGCTGTCCGGGATGACGAAGTCGATGTCGGGGTTGTCGGCCTTGAGCTGGACGACGTCACCGGCCCAGGCCAGACAGGCCGCGAAGTCGCCCTTGCTGAGGTCGGACGTGTAGTCGTTGCCGGTGAAGCGGCGTATCTGACCCCGGTCGACGCCCTTCTGGAGCCGGGCGATCCCCGCGTCGTAGTCGTCGTCGGTGAAGCGGGCCGGGTCCTTGCCCATGTCCAGCAGCGTCATGCCCATGGTGTCGCGCATCTCGGTGAGGAAGCCGACCCGGCCCTTGAGCTTCGGGTTGTCGAGCAGGTCGGAGACCGTCCCGACCTCGATGCCGTCCAGCGCCTTCTTGTTGTAGGCGATGACGGTCGAGATGCCCTGCCAGGGGTAGGAGTAGGCCCGGCCCGGGTCCCAGTCGGGGTTGCGGAACTGGGGCGACAGGTTGGTGAAGGCGTGCGGCAGGTTGGCCGGGTCCAGTTTCTGGACCCAGCCGAGGCGGATCAGGCGGGCGGCCAGCCAGTCGGTGAGGACGATGATGTCGCGGCCGGTCTCCTGGCCCGCAGCGAGCTGCGGCTGGATCTTGCCGAAGAACTCGCTGTTGTCGTTGATGTCCTCGGTGTACGTGACCTTGACGCCGGTGCGCTTGGTGAACGCCTCCAGCGTGGGGTGCCGGCGGCCGCTCTCGTCGACGTCCATGTACTCGGTCCAGTTGGAGAAGCGGACCTGCTTCTCCTCCTTGGAGTGGTCCTCGGCGGAGACGCCGCCCTCGGTCTTGCCGGCCGCCGGGATGCCGCAGCCGCTCAGCAGGCCGAGGCCGCCGACGGCGAGCGCGCCGCCCGTGGAGGCGCGCAGCAGCGACCGGCGGGTGAGGGCGGCCCTGCCGCTCCTGAGACTGCGCCGCATGGCGGCCACTTGGGCCGGGGACAGGCGGTCTGGCTCGTACTGCTCCATGCGCGTGGTTGCCCTTTCGGGTGGGTCGGCCGTGGTCGGCGGCCTGGCGTGATGGCTGTCGGTCCTACCGGTCCCCGAAGACGGTGCGGTGCCAGTCCTTGGCCGCCACCGCGGTGTTGTCGAACATGACGTGCTTGACCTGCGTGTACTCCTCGAAGGAGTAGGCGGACATGTCCTTGCCGAACCCGGACGCCTTGTATCCGCCGTGCGGCATCTCGCTGATGATCGGAATGTGGTCGTTGATCCACACGCAGCCCGCCTTGATCTCACGGGTGGCGCGGTTCGCGCGGTACACGTCCCGGCTCCAGGCGGAGGCGGCGAGCCCGTACGGCGTGTCGTTGGCCAGCCGGATGCCCTCGTCGTCGGTGTCGAAGGGCAGCACGACCAGGACCGGGCCGAAGATCTCCGACTGGACGACCTCGCTGTCCTGCGCGGCGTCCGCCACGAGGGTGGGCCGGTAGTAGGCGCCGTCCTTCAGGTCGCCCTGCGGTACCTCGCCGCCGGTCACCACGCGCGCGTAGGAGCGGGCCCGGTCGACGAAGGCGGCGACGCGGTCCCGCTGGACGTGGCTGACCAGCGGGCCGAGGTCGGTGCCGGGAGCGAAGGGGTCGCCGACGCGGACGGTGTCCATGAGGGCGGCGGTCTTCTCGACGAACGCCTCGTACAGGGGCCGCTGCACGTACGCGCGCGTGGCGGCCGTGCAGTCCTGGCCGGTGTTGATGAGCGAGCCCGCGACCGCGCCGTGGACGGCGGCGTCGAGATCGGCGTCGTCGAAGACGAGGAAGGGGGCCTTGCCGCCGAGTTCCAGGTGGAGGCGCTTGACGGTGGCGGTGGCGACCTCGGCGACGCGCTTGCCGACGGCGGTGGAGCCGGTGAAGGAGGTCATGGCGACGTCGGGATGCGCGACGAGGTGCTCGCCGGCCTCCCGTCCGGTGCCGCTGACGACGTTGATCACGCCGTCCGGGATACCGGCCTCGGTCGCTGCCTGGGCGAACATCAGGGAGGTGAGCGGGGTGATCTCGGCGGGCTTGAGCACGATGGTGTTGCCCGCGGCGATCGCCGGGAGGATCTTCCAGGCGGCCATCTGGAGCGGGTAGTTCCACGGCGCGATCGACCCGACCACGCCGATGGGCTCGCGGCGGACGTACGAGGTGTGGTCGCCGGAGTACTCCCCCGCCGACTGCCCCTGGAGGTGCCGGGCGGCTCCGGCGAAGAAGGCGGCGTTGTCCACCGTGCCCGGCACGTCGAACTCGCGGGTCAGCTTCAGCGGCTTGCCGCACTGCAAGGACTCCGCGCGGGCGAAGTCCTCGGCGCGCTCGGCGAGGACGGCGGCGAACCGGTGCAGGGCGTCGGAGCGCTCGCCGGGGGTGGCACCGGCCCAGCCGGGGAACGCCGCCCGTGCGGCGGCGACGGCCGCGTCCACGTCGTCGGGTCCGGCGAGGTCGTAGGTCAGGACGTCCTCGCCGGTGGCCGGGTCGACGACGGTGTGGGTCCGTCCCGAGGTGCCCTTCGTGAGGCGGCCCGCGATGTACTGGGCCCCGTCCGCGAAGCGGTCCTGGGCCGGGAATCGGTCCGGGGTGGCGTTGCCCGGGTTGTGCATGTCGGCTCTCCTCGGTCTCCCCGTGGCGGGGGCCGGCGTGGCTCAGGCTCGATGTGAGTGCCGATCCTGACAGAGCACTAGGCCTCCAACAAGTGATTCCGTTGTTGCCATTTGGTTACGCGACGGAATCTGTCGACCAGGTGTCGAGTCACCACGGAAAAGGCCGGACGGAGTGTCAGTGGCGCGTGCCACACTCGCGTGCATGGAGAAGATCACGGGGGCGGAGCGGAGCCCGGAGGCGCGGGACAGCGCGGGGGCGGTGGGGGGCGCGGACGGCCGGGAGGCGCTGGTCGCACGGGTCCGGGCGGGCGAGCGGATCAAGTACCTGTGCTTCTGGGGGCACCGGCCGCTGCCGGACGGCAGACTCGGGCCGAGCTGTCTGAGCCAGTGGTGGCCGTCGCCGTTCACGGTGGCGGGGGTGGAGTACGCGACTGCCGAGCACTGGATGATGGCCGGCAAGGCCCGGCTCTTCGGGGACCCGGAGGCCGAGCGGCGGGTGCTGGCGGCCGCTCATCCCGCCGGGGCGAAGAAGGCGGGCCGGCTCGTGCGCGGTTTCGACGAGGCGGTGTGGGAGCGGGAGCGCTTCCGGATCGTGGTGGAGGGCAGCGTCCACAAGTTCGCCTCGGACCCGGCGCTGCGGGTGTTCCTGCTGGCCACGGGCGAGAGAGTGCTCGTGGAGGCGAGCCCCGTGGACCGGGTGTGGGGCATCGGGCTTGCCGCGGACGACGAGGCGGCGGTGGACCCGGAGCGCTGGCGGGGGCCGAATCTGCTGGGCTTCGCGCTGATGGCGGCCAGGGAGCGGCTGCGCGCGGGCGAGTGAGGGGGGCGGCGAGCTCGGGCCGCACCCGCACCCGCACCCGCCCCCGCCGCCCCCGCCTTCGCCTGGCTCAGGCGACGCTCATCAGGCTCGCGAAGGCGAGGAAGCCGAGCAGCGGCAGGATCACGGTGGCCGTGATGCCGAGCACGAGACCGGCGGTCGCGGAGCCCTTGTTGGTGGCCTCGCCCCGGGTGGCCTTGCCCCGGCCGATCGCGCCGAAGATGATCCCGAGGATGCCCAGGATCACGCCGAAGAACCAGAGGAAGAAGGTCAGGCTGCACACCACGCCGATGATGCCCAGCACCAGTCCCGTGGTCCCCATGCCGTTGCTCGGCTGCATCGGCATGCCGTAGCCGGGCCCCTGCGGGTAGCCCACCGGCGGGGCGGCCTGGTACGCGGCCCCCTGGTTGGGATAGCCGTACCCGGGCGCGGACTGCGGGTACGCGTAACCCCCCGCGGGCGGCTGCCCCGGCTGCGGCGGCGGCCCGTAGTCCCCGGGTCCGGGATTGGAGTACGACATGAACTGCTCTCCCCTCGTTGGAGCTTGACATCGTAGAGGCCACCCTGCGGGGAGGAACTCAGCTTTCCGCCGTCACGGCGACGGGCACGGGGCGCGCGGAGCCGTAGTAGGGGTCGTAGCCGTCCGAGTCCTCGTTGATCGCCGCGGTGATCCCGATGGCGATCAGGACGATCACGGCGACCCCGAGCACGATGCCGACGATGCCCATGACGAACCCGGCCTGCGCCTGCCCGTGGTTGTCGGCCAGGCCGCTCTCCGCCTTCCGGCGGCCCTTGATGCCGAAGACCACGGCGAGGACGCCCAGCACCAGAGAGACCACGCCGTACAGGCAGAACAGCGCGCAGGCGAGGATGCCCAGCACCATCGACGCGGTGCCGAGCCCGTTCTGCGGGGGCGTCCGCATGCCCGGCCAGCCGTAGCCCTGGCCGTAGCCGGGGTAGCCGTAGCCGCCCGGGACACCGGCGCCACCGGGCGCGAGGGGCGGAGGCGGCACCGCGGACTCGGGGCCGGTGAACCCGGCGCCGGGCATCGACGTGACGGTGGCCTGGTCGTGCACGCCCGGCGGCGGCTGCCAGGGGGGCGGCGCGTCCGAGGCGGGCGGCTGGGACTGCCGGGGCGGCTGCTGCGGCTGCCCGGCATCGGCAGCGGGGCCCTTGTCCAGGGACGGCCCGCTCTCCGGGGGCGCCCAGGGGTCGTGCCCACCGGAGGGCTCCCCCTCCGGCCGTATCGCGTCCGTCATGTCCTGTCCCCCCGGGTCGTTCGTGCCCGCCATGCTACGGTCCCGGGCCGCCGGGCGTGAGACCGGCCTACGATGATCCCCGAACGACCGATCAGCCGATCACCCGTGCCCCACCGCCGCCCCGCGCGGCCCGCGGGCGCCGCCTTGGGGAGGAACCCTTGACCGAGCACCTCGTCGACCCCGACGTCCCGCGCGACCTGCACGCCTTCATCGCCGGACTGCCGAAGGCCGAACTGCACGTCCACCACGTCGGCTCCGCCTCCCCGCGCATCGTCTCCGAACTGGCCGCGCGCCACGCCGACTCCAAGGTCCCCACCGACCCCGAGGCCCTGGTCGACTACTTCACGTTCACGGACTTCGCGCACTTCATCGACGTGTACCTGTCCGTGGTCGACCTGATCCGCACCCCGGAGGACGTCCGGCTGCTGACCTACGAGGTGGCCCGGGACATGGCCCGGCAGCAGGTGCGGTACGCCGAGCTGACCATCACGCCGTTCTCCTCCACCCGGCGCGGCATCGACGAGGGCGCCTTCATGGACGCGATCGAGGACGCCCGCAAGGCGGCCGAGGCGGAGTTCGGGACCGTGCTGCGCTGGTGCTTCGACATCCCGGGCGAGGCCGGCCTGGAGTCCGCCGAGGAGACGGCCCGGCTCGCCACCGACGACCGGCTGCGCCCGGAGGGCCTGGTCTCCTTCGGGCTCGGCGGACCCGAGATCGGGGTGGCCCGCCCGCAGTTCAAGCCGTACTTCGACCGCGCGATCGCCGCGGGACTGCACTCGGTGCCGCACGCCGGCGAGACGACCGGCCCGCAGACCGTGTGGGACGCCCTCATCGACCTGCGCGCCGAACGCATCGGGCACGGCACCAGCTCCGCCCAGGACCCGAAGCTCCTCGCCCACCTCGCCGAGCGCCGCATCCCGCTGGAGGTGTGCCCGACCTCGAACATCGCCACCCGCGCGGTGCGCACCCTGGACGAGCACCCGATCAAGGAGTTCGTGCGCGCCGGCGTCCCGGTGACGATCAACTCCGACGACCCGCCGATGTTCGGCACCGACCTCAACAACGAGTACGCCGTCGCCGCCCGCCTCCTCGGCCTCGACGAGCGCGGCCTCGCCGACCTCGCGAAGAACGGGGTCGAGGCCTCCTTCCTCGACGCGCCGGGCAAGGCCCGCATCGCCGACGAGATCGACACGTACACCGCCGCCTGGCTCGCCTCCTGAGAGTTGCCCCCCACCATGGACACCCCGCGCGCCCTGACCGCCGTCGCCCACCGCGGCGACCCCTACCGGCACCGCGAGAACACGCTCGACTCGCTGCGCTCCGCCCTGGAGCGCGGCGCGGACGCGGTCGAGACCGACGTACGCCTCACCCGGGACGGGGTGCCGGTGCTGCTGCACGACGAGACGCTGAAGCGGTTGTGGCAGCACGACCGTCCGTTGCGCTCCCTGTCGGCCGAGGAGGTGCGCGGGCTGACGGCGGGCGGCGTGCCGACGCTCGCCGAGGCGCTGGCCGCGACCGACGGCGCCCGGCTGATGCTGGACCTGCCGGGCGGTCCGGGCGAGCGGGCCGTGCGGCGCATCGTCGACGTGGTCCGCGAGTGCGGCGCGCGGGACCGGGTGTACTACACGGCGGGCGCCGCCACCATGCTCGCCGTGCGGGCCGCCGACCCCGCCGCCGAGATCGCCATGACCTGGACCACGGCGGCCCCGCCCCGGGCCGGACTGCTCGCTGCGGTCCGGCCCCGGTGGCTCAACTACCGCTTCGGACTGGTGGACCGGGCCCTGGCCGAGCGCGTCCACCGCGACGGCTTCCTGCTCTCCGTCTGGACCCCCGACACCCGCCGCACCATGCGCCGGCTGCGCGCCGCGGGCGTCGACTCGATCACCACCAACCGCATCGACGTACTGTGCGCGCTGCGCGACGCCAACGCGGCCGTTCCGGTCCCGTAAGGGACGACCCTCACAACTCCCGCTCTTCATGGGGATGTTCCCCGAGTCCGGTCCAGGGGCGGACACCCTCCTCACCGACGATCCGCCATGGGGACGCGGCGCACAAGGATGATCACGGTCCTTCCGCCGCAACCCCTTCACCTGGAGCAGTCGATGCGTGCCCGTAGCCATGCAGTTCTCGCCGCCTCGGTCGTCCTCGCCCTGGCCGCCGGCCCGCTGGCGGCCCCCGCCTTCGCCGCGCCGCCCGCCCCGGCTTCCCGCTCCGCCGATCAGCGGGGGCCGGATGAGGAAGCGCTGCGCGCCGCCGTCGCGGGACTGCCGAACCAGTACGCCACCGCCGCCCTCGTGCGGGTCGGCACCCCCGGCGGCGACTGGCACGGCAGCGCGGGGGTGCGCGATCTGGCCAGTGGCCGGCCGGCACACCCCGATGCCCGCTTCCGCGCCGGTTCGATCACGAAGGTCGTCACGGCGGCCACCGTCCTGCGCCTCGCCGCGCAGGACGAGATCGACCTGGACGCGCCCGTCCAGGGCTACCTCCCCGACCTGTTCACGCCTGACTTCGAGCAGCCGGTCAGCGTGCGCCACCTGCTGAACCACACCAGCGGCATCAAGCCGGGCGACGGGCTCGGCGACGACTTCGCGGAGCTGTACTCGCACCGGTACGAGACCCTGACCCCGCAGCAGGTCGCGGCGTCGGCGATCGCCAAGGGACCGGAGGACTTCGTCCCGGGGACGCGACAGCAGTACCTGAACATCAACTACACGATCCTCGGCCTGCTGATCGAGAAGGTCACGGGACGCTCGTACGCCTCCGAGGCCACGCGTCTGGTCCTGCGCCCGGCCGGCATGCACCACACGTACTTCCCGGGCACCGATCCCCGCATCCGGGGCCCGCACAACCGGGGCTACCAGGCGGTGGAGCGGCCGGACGGCACAACGCGGCTGGTCGACGTGACCGAGTGGAACCAGGCGGACCGCTGGGCGGCTGGCGACATGATCTCCACCACCGCCGACCTGGAGAGACTGCTCACGAAGCTGTTCCGGGGGAAGATCGTGCCGCAGCCCGAGCTGGAGGAGATGTTCACGACTCCGGCGGGCGTCCCGGGCGCGGACCGCAGCGCCGGCCTGGAGTGCCGGGAGGTAGGCGGCCAGGTCTTCTGGGGCAAGTCGGGCTCCCGCTACGGCTACAGCGCCGTCGTCGCCGGCACTCGCGACCTGAGCCGCACGCTGGTCTATTCGGTCAACTCCACGGACGCCAAGAGCGCGGGGCCGAAGCCGGTCGCCGACGCGATCGCCGCGGCCGCGCTGCAGTAGCCGTCCCCGTGCGCCGTCAGGCCTTCGTCAGCCGCCGCGCCACCGCGTGCGCGCCGACCGTTGCCGCCCCCGCGAATCCGAGCCCCACGGCGAGGTCGCGCGGGCGGGTGGCGCGCAGCACACCGGCGCGGCGCAGCCGGTGGCGGGCCCAGAGGGTGAACGGGACCACGATCAGCGGCGAGGTCGCCACCCCGGGCGTGTAGCCGCGCACCAGCCCCGCCTGCGCGAGGTGGACCAGGCCGTGCAGGCCGAAGGCGTGGAGAGCGGTCTGGTAGGTGGCCGAGCGGCCCCCGGTCAGCCGTCCGGCGACGGACGCGGAGGCCACGACCGCGGCCATCGCGCCGACCGCCACCGCGAACTCCCGCCCGTCGACCGACCCGGCCCGCCGCCACACGGCCTCCGGCACGCCCGGGTACCGCTCGCGCAGGGCGGGGAGGTTGCGCCGCCACCAGCCGGGCACGGTCGCCAGCTCCTCGAGGTCGTGCAGCGCCCAGGCCGCCAGCAGTCCCAGCGTGACCGCGCCCCCGACCGCCTCATCACCCGATGAATTCTTCACATGATCAGTCTGCTACACCCCCACGATCCCGTTCCACCGCTTCGCGAACTCCGTCCGCTCCCCCGCCGAGATGTCCCGTGCGATCGCGAGCCGTTCGCGCATCGCGGCGTCCGGGAAGATCAGCGGGTCCTCGGCCAGGGCCGCGGTCTCCTCGTCGTCGGAGGAGGCGAGGACGTCCCGGGCGGCGGGGACCGGGCAGACGTAGTTGACCCAGGCGGCCAGCTCGGCGGCGATCTCGGGCCGGTAGTAGTGGTCGATCAGCCGCTCGGCGTTGGCCTTGTGCCGGGCCAGGTCGGGGATCATCAGGGACTCCGCCCACAGTTCGGCGCCCTCCTCCGGGACGACGAACTCGATGTCCGGGTCGTCCGCCTGGAGCTGGATCACGTCGCCCGAGTAGGCCTGGCAGGCGAGGACGTCGCCGCTGGAGAGGTCCTTGATGTAGTCGTTGCCGGTGAAGCGGCGGATCTGCCCCTTGGCGACCTGCTTCTCCACCTGGTCGCAGATCCGGTGGAAGTCGTCCGTCTTCCAGTCGGTGATGTCCACGCCGTTGCCCTGCATCAGCAGCGCGAAGGCCTCGTCCATCCCCGACAGGAGCGTCACGCGGCCCTTGAGGTCGGCCGCCCAGAGGTCGGACACGTGCCGGATCTCCCGGCCGAGCCGGCGCCGGTTGTAGGCGATGCCGGTGATGCCGGACTGCCAGGGCACGGTGAACTTCCGGCCGGGGTCGAAGGCGGGCGAACGCAGCAGCGGGTCCAGGTACTTGGTGACGTTCGGCTGGCGGGAGCGGTCCATCTCCTGCACCCAGCCCAGCCGTACGAACCGCCCGCACATCCAGTCGCTGATGACGATCAGGTCGCGGTCGGTGGGCTGGTGGTTCATCAGGGACGGGCTGATCTTGCCGAAGAACTCGTCGTTGTCGTTGATCTCCTCGATGTAGTCGACGGAGAGGCCCGTCTCCTTCTCGAAGGCCTCCAGCGTGGGCCGCCGGCTCGGGTGCCTGTCGTCGGTGTCGATGTAGAGCGGCCAGTTGGCCCAGGTCAGCCGCCGTTCGGTGGCGGACCGGTCGGTCGCGGCCCGGTCGCCCGGGGCGACGTACGCGGCGGGGACACCGCAGCCGGCCAGGGTGCCGAGCGCGCCGAGCGCGGCGGAACCGCCCAGGCCGCGCAGCAGCGTACGGCGGGACGGCGAGGGCGTCTTCGGGAGCAGGGGCATGGCACGAGGATCCCGTCGCGCCACCGACCGGGACAATCGACGCTGCGTCGAGCGGGTCCGGCCAGGCCCGACACCCTGTCGAGCGCGGGGAGTTCACCCCCCGCTGCACACGCGCCGCGGCCTCGGACGGAGACCGGGAGGTCCGTCCGGGGCCGCGCGCACCGCGTGGGGTCACATGTCCAGCGACGTCATCACGTGCTTGATCCGCGTGTAGTCCTCGAAGCCGTAGCCCGACAGGTCCTTGCCGTAGCCGGACTTCTTGAAGCCGCCGTGCGGCATCTCGGCGACCAGCGGGATGTGCGTGTTGATCCACACGCAGCCGAAGTCGAGCTTCTTGGACATCCGCATCGCACGGCCGTGGTCCTTGGTCCACACCGAGGAGGCCAGCGCGTACTCGACGCCGTTGGCCCACTCGACGGCCTGGTCCTCGTCGCGGAAGGCCTGGACGGTGATGACCGGGCCGAAGACCTCCTGCTGGATGATCTCGTCGTCCTGCTTGAGGCCGGAGACGACGGTCGGGGCGTAGAAGTAGCCCTTGTCGCCGACCCGGTGGCCGCCCGCCTCGACCTTGGCGTGCGCGGGCAGCCGCTCGATGAACCCGGAGACCTGCTTGAGCTGGTTCGGGTTGTTGAGCGGGCCGTACATCACGTCCTCGTCGTCCGGCTGCCCGGTCTTGATCTCGGACGCGGCCTTGGCGAGCGCGCTCACGAACTCGTCGTGGACCGACTCGTGGACCAGCACGCGGGTGGCCGCCGTGCAGTCCTGTCCGGCGTTGAAGTAGCCCGCCTCCGAGATGCCCTCGACGGCCTTGGGGATGTCGGTGTCCTCGAAGACCACGACCGGCGCCTTGCCGCCCAGCTCCAGGTGGACCCGCTTGAGATCCTTCGAGGCCGACTCGGCGACCGACATCCCGGCCCGCACGGAGCCGGTGATGGAGGCCATCGCCGGGGTCTCGTGCTCGACCATCAGGCGGCCGGTGTCGCGGTCGCCGCACACGACGTTGAAGACGCCCTTGGGGACGATCGAGCCGATGATGTCGGCCATCAGGGCCGTGGAGGCCGGGGTGGTGTCCGAGGGCTTGAGGACGACCGTGTTGCCCGCGGCGAGGGCCGGGGCGAACTTCCACACGGCCATCATCATCGGGTAGTTCCACGGCGCGACCTGCGCGCAGACACCGATGGGCTCGCGGCGCACGAAGGAGGTCAGCCCCTCCATGTACTCGCCGGCGCCGCGGCCCTCCAGCATCCGCGCCGCGCCCGCGAAGAAGCGGATCTGGTCGACCATCGGCGGGATCTCCTCGGAGCGGGTCAGCCCGATCGGCTTGCCCGTGTTCTCCACCTCGGCCGCGATCAGCTCCTCGGCCCGCTCCTCGAACGCGTCCGCGATCTTCAGCAGGGCCTTCTGCCGCTCGGCCGGGACCAGGTCCCGCCACGCCGGGAAGGCCGCCGCGGCGGCCGCCATCGCGGCGTCGACGTCCGCCTGCCCGGACAGGGGGGCGGTCGCGTACGCCTCGCCCGTGGCGGGGTTGACCACTTCCGTGGTCCGTCCGTCGGCGGCGTCCCGGAACTCACCGTCGATGTAGTTGCGCAGACGACGCAGCTCGGTGCTCACTGCCGGCCCTCCAAGTTCGGGTGTCCATTGACTGAGACACCCACCCTAGACGGAGTGCCGACGTTTTCAACACCCCCGCTCCCCTCAGCGTTGCGATATCCGCAGATTGAAGCGACTTAGACAACGAATTTCATCGATCCGGCCTTGCGAAACTGTCGATACGTCGTGCACAGTGAAGCCGTGGCCAGTCGAAGCGCAGACCAGAAGGACTCCCGCGAGTCCAGGAACGGCGGTCCTCAGTTGGACGCCGTCTCCCTCGCCATCATCGAGCAGCTCCAGGAGGACGGCCGCCGGCCGTACGCCGCCATCGGCAAGGCCGTGGGCCTGTCGGAGGCGGCCGTGCGCCAGCGCGTCCAGAAGCTGCTCGACCAGGGCGTGATGCAGATCGTCGCCGTCACGGACCCGCTCACGGTGGGCTTCCGGCGCCAGGCGATGGTCGGCGTCAACGTCGAGGGCGACGTGGAGTCGGTGGCCGAGGCGCTGTCGGCCATGTCCGAGTGCGAGTACGTGGTGATGACCGCGGGCTCCTTCGACCTGATGGTGGAGGTCGTCTGCGAGGACGACGACCACCTCCTGGAGGTCATCAACCGACGCATCCGGGCCGTGCCCGGCGTGCGCTCCACCGAGAGCTTCGTCTACATGAAGCTCAAGAAGCAGACCTATATGTGGGGAACCCGATAATCGTGAGCACCGACAGCCCCAAGGACCTCAGCCGGACCGCCTACGACCACCTGTGGATGCACTTCACCCGCATGTCGTCGTACGAGAACGCCCCCGTCCCCACCATCGTCCGCGGTGAGGGCACCCACATCTACGACGACAAGGGCAGGCGCTACCTCGACGGTCTCGCCGGCCTGTTCGTGGTCCAGGCCGGACACGGCCGCCAGGAGCTCGCGGAGACCGCCTCGAAGCAGGCGCAGGAGCTCGCCTTCTTCCCGGTGTGGTCCTACGCCCACCCCAAGGCCGTCGAGCTGGCCGAGCGGCTGGCCAACGAGGCCCCCGGCGACCTCAACAAGGTCTTCTTCACCACCGGCGGCGGCGAGGCGGTGGAGACCGCCTGGAAGCTCGCCAAGCAGTACTTCAAGCTGACCGGCAAGCCCACCAAGTACAAGGTGATCTCCCGCGCGGTGGCCTACCACGGCACCCCGCAGGGCGCCCTGTCCATCACCGGCCTGCCCGCCCTGAAGGCTCCCTTCGAGCCGCTGGTCCCCGGCGCGCACAAGGTGCCGAACACCAACATCTACCGCGCCCCGATCCACGGCGACGACCCCGAGGCCTACGGCCGCTGGGCCGCCGACCAGATCGAGCAGCAGATCCTGTTCGAGGGCCCGGAGACCGTCGCGGCGGTCTTCCTGGAGCCGGTGCAGAACGCGGGCGGCTGCTTCCCGCCCCCGCCCGGCTACTTCCAGCGGGTGCGCGAGATCTGCGACCAGTACGACGTACTGCTCGTCTCGGACGAGGTCATCTGCGCCTTCGGCCGCCTGGGCACCACCTTCGCCTGCGACAAGTTCGGCTACGTCCCGGACATGATCACCTGCGCCAAGGGCATGACCTCGGGCTACTCCCCGATCGGCGCCTGCGTCATCTCCGACCGCCTGGCCGAGCCCTTCTACAAGGGCGACAACACCTTCCTGCACGGCTACACCTTCGGCGGCCACCCGGTCTCCGCCGCGGTCGGCATCGCCAACCTCGACCTCTTCGAGCGCGAGGGCCTCAACCAGCACGTGCTGGACAACGAGGGCGCCTTCCGCGCCACCCTGGAGAAGCTGCACGACCTGCCGATCGTCGGCGACGTCCGCGGCAACGGCTTCTTCTACGGCATCGAGCTGGTGAAGGACAAGGCCACCAAGGAGTCCTTCGACGAGGAGGAGACCGAGCGCGTCCTGTACGGCTTCCTCTCCAAGAAGCTCTTCGAGAACGGCCTGTACTGCCGTGCCGACGACCGCGGCGACCCGGTCATCCAGCTCGCCCCGCCGCTGATCTCCAACCAGGAGACCTTCGACGAGATCGAGCAGATCCTGCGCGCCACGCTGACGGAGGCGTGGACGAAGCTCTGATCGTCCCGATCATCCGCTGAGACGATCATCACCGGCCCCGGTGCGGTCCGTTCGAGTGAGAACGGCGGCCCGGGGCCGCGTGCTGTCCGGCTTCCTCCACGGTGACTCCTTACGGTGCCCAGTGACCGATCGGCCCCGTCTTCGTTCCCCCGGAAGGGGGACGACACGACCGGGGAAATACGGATCAGAACCGAGGTGTACGCCCATGGAGGCCCCGCCGGACAACGACGTGCTCTGGGCCCGCGCCCTGCACTTCCAGCACCACGACGGCTCCCCCGCGCTGCAAGGAGTGTCGCTCGGCGTGCGCGAGGGCGAGATCCTCGCCGTGAGCGGCCCGCGCGGCAGCGGCAAGACCACCCTGCTGCGGTGCCTGTCCGGACTGGTCAAACCGCAGGACGGCGAGGTGTGGTTCAACAGCGTGCCGGTGCACACCATGGGCCCCCTCGGCCGCGAACGGCTGCGCCGCGACCGCTTCGGCTGGATCGACCCCGCCCCGGCACTCGTCCCGGAGCTGAACGCCTGGGAGAACGCCGCGCTCCCCCTCATGCTGCGCGGCACCGGCCGGCGCCGGGCCAAGACCGCCGCCCTGGAGTGGCTGGACCGCCTCGACGTCGGCGGCAAGGCGCGCAGGCGCCCGCACGAACTCCAGCAGGCCGAGCGGCAGCGCGTCTGCATCGCCCGCGCCCTCGCCGTCACCCCGGCGGTGCTCTTCGCCGACGAACCGACGGCCCCCCTGCACCGCGCCGACCGCGCCCACGTCCTGCGGACGCTCACCACGGCGGCCCGCTCGCACGGCATCACCGTCCTGCTCGCCACGCACGACGCGCAGACCGCCGCCCTGGCGGACCGCGCGGTGGCGCTCCTGGACGGACGGCGGGTGCGGACCGTGCACCTGCCGCCGCTCGCCGAGACCACGGTGGCCACGGGTGCCACCGGGACTCCCGGAACGGAAGGCCGGGCGGCGTGCTCGCTCTCCGCCTGACCCGCACCGCCCACCTCGCCGTCCACCTGCGCCGCCTGCTGGTCGCGCTGGCCTCGGCGGGCACGGGCTTCCTGCTGCTGTGCGCCCTCGGCCACGCGCTGAGCCACCCCGACGCGCCCGGCGCCTCCGCCCTCCGCCTGGCCTGGTGCGCGGCGCCGCTGGCCGCCGCGGTGTACCTGGCGGTCGCCGTGGCCCGCACCGATCCCGGCACCCGGCCCCGCTCGGGGCTGTCGGCGATCGGCCTGGGGCCGGGCCGGCTGATGGCCGTCTCGGCGACGACCACGGCCCTGTCCGCCGCGCTCGGTTCGGTGGCGGCCCTGCTCGCCTTCCTGTACCTGCGCGGCAGCCTGACCGGCCGCCCGCCCTCCGACCGCGTGGCGGCCGACGCCCTGGCCGTCGGCCAGTCCCTCCCCGCCCCCGCCGTCCTGACCCTGCTGGTCCTCGTACCGGCCCTCGCCTCGGCGTCCGTGGCCCACACCCTGCGGCCCCGCGATCCCCGGCCCGCCGCGGCCGCCGCACCCCGCGGCTACGGCCGCTTCGGCGCGTACGGCTGGGGCAAGGCCCGCGAAACCTTCGGCGCCTACGGCCGCTTCGGCGCCCGCCTCGCGGTGACTGCGGGCAGTCGTGCTGCCGCTGGTCCTGCGGGCAGTCGTGCCGCTGGGGCGGCACGGGTGGGCGCAGGCGGCGCCCTGCTGAGGCAGGCGAGTGACCCCCACCCCCCGGCCCCGACGGACGGCACCACACAGACGCTGGACGCCGCTCCCCCGGCCCCGGCCCCAGCCCCGGCGGACGCCACCTCGCAAACACCGGACGCCACCCCCGCCGCACACCCCGAGCCAACCCCCCGCCCCCACAACACCACCGCCCTCCCCTGGGGCATCGCCGTGCTCACCGCGGGCCTCACCGTCGAGACCTACACCGGCAACGCGGCCGGCGCCCCCGCCCCCGGCACCGCCCCCTCCGCCGGCGTCCTGATCGGCTGGGCCCTCACCGCCCTGGGTCTCGCCCTGGCCGGCCCCGGCCTCACCCACCTGTGCGGCCGTCTGCTCCAGGCGGCCCGGCCCGGTGCCCTGCGCCTTCTGGCCGGCCGCGTCCTCATGGAGGAGGCGCAGCGTGTCGGCCGCCCCCTCGGCGTCGTGGCCGCCGTCGCCGCCGCGGCCTACGTGGCCACGACGGTGTACGACGGGGACGGCCCGGCCTTCGGCCCGCTCACTACCCTGGGCGCCCTCCTGGTGGCCGGCTGCACGGTGGCCACCCTGCTCACCGCGGCCGTAGAGGCCAGGGACGCCAGGGCCGACACCACGGACGCCCTGCTGCGACTCGGCGCGCCCCCGGCGACCCTGCGCGCCGCCGCCGCGGTACGCGCCGCCGCCCTGCTCGTCCTGTTCGGTCCGCTGGTCCTGATCGTCGCGGTGCTGGCGGCGCTGCCGCTGGACCACTGACCGGCGGAAACTTTTTCGAGAAAGTCCGCGCGACGGCGATGAGTTCCGGGGCCGCCGCGCGTCTGTCTCTTCGAACGGCACGGCATACGAACCGGGAGAGGCCCCATGTACCAGCAGATGATCTTCGTGAACCTGGCCACCAACGACCTCGACGCCGCGAAGAAGTTCTTCGCCGGACTGGGATGGGAGCTCAACGCGCAGTTCAGCGACGACAGCACCGCCTCGTTCCCGGTGAGCGACACCATCGTCGTGATGGTGCACACGCCCCAGAAGTACCGCGAGTTCACCAAGAAGGAGATCGCGGACTCGGCGAAGACCAGCGAGGTGCTGATCGCGCTGAGCGCCGAGAGCCGCGAGAAGGTCGACGAGCTGGTGGAGAAGGCGGTCGCGGCCGGCGGCTCGGTCTCCGGCGAGACCCAGGACCACGGCTTCATGTACGGCCGGGCCTTCGACGACGTCGACGGCCACACCTTCGAGGTCGTCTGGATGGACCCGGCGGCGGTCCAGGGCTGATCCGGACGCGTGCCTAGCATGGGCGGGTGGATCAGACACCCGATCAGACACCCGCCCAGCGCAGGGCCCGATCACCGCACGGGTCGCCGTCCCTGTCCCAGTTCCAGTCCCACCACGCCTCCCACGACCGGGAGATCGAGAGCCTCGACGAGTTCGACCGCGTCGTCTCGTCGCCCGGCTCCCTCGCCCATCACCGCGTCCAGGCCGTCGACCTGACGGACCGCACGGACGCCCTGCTGGCCGCCGACCCCACGGGCGCCGTCTTCCTCGGCTGCCCGATGGAGCCCGGCGCCGCCGCCGGGGTGCGCGCCGCCGGAGCCCTGGTCTTCCCGCCGATACCGGGCCTCCCCTTCGACCCCTACCGGGGGCGGGTCTACTCCCCCGACGAGCTCTACGCCCGCCTCGGCGAGGGCTACGAGGCGACGCCGGACGCCCTGGCCTACGACTGGTTCCAGCAGACCAGGGCCGACGGCGACGTCTTCGCCTCCATGCTGCGCGCGATCCATGACGACGCCGTCTCGGACGCGCTGGACGAACTCGTCGTCGGCAGCCGGGTGGTGGGCGTCATGGGCGGCCACGCCATGGCCCGCGGCACGACGGAGTACGCGGGCGCCGCCCGGCTGGGCCGTGAGCTGACCCGCGCCGGGCTCACGGTGGCCACGGGCGGCGGTCCGGGCGCGATGGAGGCGGCGAACCTCGGTGCGTACGCCGCCCCGTTCGACGACCGGATGCTGGACGAGGCCCTGATGCTGCTCGCCAAGGTGCCGTCGTTCGCGCCGTCGATCGCCGACTGGGCCCGGTCCGCGTTCGAGGTGCGCGAGCGCTGGCCCGGCGGCGGCGCCTCGATCGGCATCCCGACCTGGTTCTACGGCCACGAGCCGCCCAACGCCTTCGCCGCGCACATCGCGAAGTACTTCGCCAACGCCACCCGCGAGGACGGCCTGCTGGCCCGCTCCACGGCGGGCGTGGTGTTCCTGCCGGGTGCGGCCGGCACCTTGCAGGAGATCTTCGACAACGCGACGCCGAA
Source organism: Streptomyces violaceoruber (assembly GCF_033406955.1). NCBI lineage: Bacteria > Bacillati > Actinomycetota > Actinomycetes > Kitasatosporales > Streptomycetaceae > Streptomyces > Streptomyces violaceoruber. The sequence continues at coordinate 2,423,925 of NZ_CP137734.1, forward strand.
CTACTACGAGTCGCGCGGCGAGCCCACTCCCATGGTGCTCGTGGACCGCCGGCACTGGACCGAGACCCTGCCGGCGTGGCCGCTGCTGCGGTCGCTCGCGAAGGGGCGGACGATGGAGTCCCGAATCGCCCTTGTTGACCGGATCGACGAGGCTCCCGAGGCACTGAAACGCGTCGGCGGTTAATAAGACGGCAAAGTCAACGCCCCCGGCAGGCATATGCGTTGACACTTCTTACGCCCCGCTTATAGACCAGTGAGGCTCATGGGTGTGCTGATGCCGCGTCATCGAGCGTCGGCACCCTCTTCACCCCCCGCATCCGCGCTCCCGTAAAGGACAAACGTGGCAGTCCTGTCCATAATCAGCCGCACGGCATCGCGCCGCGGCGTCCGCGCCCTCGGCGTCGTCGCCGCCTCCGCGGCCCTGGCGCTCAGCGCCTCAGGCAACGCCCTCGCCTGCAACATCAGCGAGTTCTCCGCCGAAGCCAAGTGCGACGGCGACAACGGTGTCATCACCGTCACCGACGTGGACCCGGCCGGCATCCCGGCCACCGTCACCGTCTACCTCAAGGACGGCGACAAGCAGGTCGGCCAGCAGACGGTCAAGGGCTCCAAGGACGGCACCACCGTCTCCTTCCCCGTGGACTGGCAGCCGAACACGACGTACCGCGTCCACGTGAAGGCCGACAGGTACGTCGACGAGGACATCCAGCCGGACGTCACCACCCCGTCGACGGCGTGCAAGACCGAGGACACCCCGACTCCGACCCCGTCGGAGAGCTCGTCGACCCCGTCCGACGAGACGGAGTCCCCGGCGCCCGAGCCGTCCACGTCGGCCCCCGCGCCGTCGCAGTCGGAGAGCACCGCCCCGGCGGCCGTGCCGAACGACAACGCCCCGTCCCCGGCGGCCGGTGACTCCAACCTCGCCGAGACCGGTGCCAACTCCAACACCGGCATGATCGCCGGTATCGCGGCGGCGCTGGTCGTCGTCGGTGGCGGCGCCGTCTTCTTCGGCCTGCGCCGTCGCGGAGCGAACAGCAACAGCTGACGCCCGCGCCGACCCGTTCACGGCGGTGGCCCGTCCCGTTCCGGGGCGGGCCACCGTCGTGTCAGCCGAACGTCGCCTTCTCCAGCCAGAGTTCGAGCAGCTTGCGGTCGCCGAGCACCTCGAGTCCCGGGGCGTCCGGCGACAGCCGGCCGTAGAAGGCCAGCAGCACGTCCGTGAGCGGGCCGCGCAACGCCACCGTGGCCTTCTCGTGCCCGCGGCGCCAGGTGATGCCGTCGTCGGGCAGCTCGACGATCCACTCGGCGTTCAGCTCGGCTGCGGTGTCGGTCGCGTGCAGGTGGAGGCTGCTGCCGGGGGCCCGCAGTTCGTTCGCCGCGGCGCCGGGCAGGGCCCGCTGCACGAACCGCACGATGTCCAGCCACTCGTCGATCGCGTCGGCCGCCACCTCGGGCGCGACCGCCCGGTGGGGCAGGCCCGCCGCGAGTGCCGCGTCGGCGCCGTGGACGACGAGTTCGTGGGTCATCCGCCGCGCCCAGAACCCCGCCGTGCCGACTCCGGCCCACGACCACGCGCGCGCGTCCGGACCGGCCTCCCGCAGCGCGCCGACGACGACCTCGCCGGACTCCGCCAGCCACGCGTCCAGCGCCGCCGCGTCCCCGCTCGCCGCGGGCCCCCCGGCCCCGGGCGCCCGGTCCACCGGCACGTCCTGCTCGGCGCGGGTACCGACGATCAGCCCCGTCCAGCGCAGGGCCCGGCCCACGTGCCGCACCAGATCCTCCAGGGTCCAGTCCGGGCAGGTCGGCACGGTGGCGGTCAGCTCCGCACCGGAGGTGACCACGGCCCGGAGCCTGCCCACCTGGTGAACGATTTCTTCGCAGTACCGGTCGTGTGCGAGGAGTGTCATGCCGTCACCCTACGAGCGCAACGATCACTCCGGAACGCCTGATCCACCGAGCACGACGACGTCCGCCGCGTCGAACTCCACGCCGACCGCGGCCCCGACCTCCGGCGCCGCCCGCAGCGCGCAGGCCGCCTCAAGACGGGGCGCGTCCTCGGGCTGGAGGTGCACGGCGACGTGCGTGCCGCGGAAGGTGCGGGCCGTGACCGTGCAGCGCAGGCCCTCGTCGGCGGGGACGACCCGGACGCCGGCCGGCCGCACGAGCACCGTACGCGTGCCCTGCGGGGCGTCCTCGGGGACCGGCACCTTGCCCCACGGGGTGTCCGCGGCCTGTCCGGCGACGGACGCCTCGGCCACGTTCTCGAAGCCGAGGAAGCGGGCCACGAACGCGTCCGCCGGCCGCTGCCACACCTCCAGGGGCGTTCCCGACTGGGCGATCCGCCCGTCCCGCATCACCACGACCCGGTCGGCGAGCGCGAACGCCTCGCCCTGGTCGTGCGTCACCGCGAGCACCGTGGTGCCCAGCCGCCCGAACAGCTCGCGCAGTTCGACCACGAGGCGCTCCCGCAGTGAACGGTCCAGCTGGCCGAGCGGCTCGTCCAGCATCAGCAGCCGTGGCCGGGGCGCGAGCGCGCGGGCCAGGGCCACCCGCTGCTGCTCCCCGCCGGAGAGCGCGGCGACGGACCGGCGGGCGGCGCCCGGCAGTCCGACCAGTTGCAGCAACTCCGCCACCCGGGCCTGCTGCTCGGCCCGGGACGCGCCGCGCATCCGCGGCCCGAAGGCGATGTTCCCGGCCACGTCCCGCTGCGGGAACAGCTGGTGGTCCTGGAACATCAGCCCGACCTCGCGCCTGTGTGCGGGCACCCCGGACTGGTCCCGGCCGTCCAGCGTCACCCGCCCGGCGTCCAGCGGCTGGAGCCCGGCGACGGCCCGCAGCAGCGTCGACTTGCCGCTGCCGCTGGGCCCGAGCACGCACACCACCTCGTGCTCGGCGACCCCCAGGCCGACGTCGTCGAGTACGGCCCGCCCGCCGAAGCGGACGGTCGCGCCTTCCAGGCTCAACAGGCTGGGCGGCATGTCTAGAACTCCCCGCTCCGGTCGGTCCGCAGCCGCTCCAGCACCACCAGGGCCACGGCGCACACCAGCATCAGAATCGTCGAAAGGGCCATCGCCTGGCCGTAGTTCATGTCCCCGGGCCGGCCCAGCAGGCGCGCCACGGCGACCGGCAGCGTCGGGTTGTCGGGCCGTGCGATGAAGACGGTGGCGCCGAACTCCCCCAGCGACACCGCGAAGGCGAACCCGGCCGCCACCAGCAGCGCCCGCCGCACCATCGGCAGGTCCACCTCGCGCCAGACCCGCCACGGCGAGGCGCCCAGCACCGCGGCCGCCTCCCGCAGCCGTCCGTCCACCGCCCGCAGCACCGGCAGCATGGTCCGTACGACGAAGGGGACGCCCACCAGCGCCTGGGCGAGCGGCACCAGGATCCAGGAGGACCTGAGGTCCAGCGGCGGTTCGTCCAGCGCGATCAGGAACCCGAACCCGACCGTCACGGCCGACACCCCGAGCGGCAGCATCAGCAGCGCGTCGAACCCGCGCACGAAACGGCCCGCGTCGCGCCGGGTGAGCGCGGTCGCGGCCAGCGCGCCGATCACCACGGCGATGGCGGTGGCGGCGACGACGTACTGGAGGGAGTTGCCGATCGCCTCGATCGGCGGGACGAGGAAGGCGCCGCCGTCCTCGCGGGTCAGCGCCCGGTAGTAGCCGAAGCCGGACGCCCCCAGCGACCGCTGGACCAGTACCGCCAGCGGCAGCACCAGCAGGACGGCGATGACGCCCAGGACGCCGGCGAGCAGCGCCCACTGTCCGGCTCCACGCGGCCGGCGCACGGTCGTGGCCGCGTCCACGAGCCGCAGAGCCGTCTCCCGCCGCCGCACGGTCCAGGCGTGCACGGCGAGGACGGCGACGACCGCCGCGAACTGGATCAGCGTCAGGACGGCGGCCGTGGACAGGTCGAAGACCTGCGAGGTCTGGCGGTAGATCTCCACCTCCAGGGTGGAGAAGGTGGGCCCGCCGAGGATCTGGACGACGCCGAAGGAGGTGAAGGTGAACAGGAAGACCATCAGCGCGGCGGCGGCCACGGCGGGCGCCAGCGCGGGCAGTGTGACCTGCCGCCAGGCCCTCAGCCGCGAGGCGCCGAGCATCCGGGCGGCCTCCTCCTGCCGCGGGTCGAGCTGCGCCCACAGACCGCCGACGGTGCGGACGACGACGGCGTAGTTGAAGAAGACGTGCGCGAGCAGGATCGCCCACACCGTGGTGTCCAGGCGCAGACCCCACAGCTCGTCGAACAGCCCGCCGCGCCCCACCAGCGCCAGGAACGCCGTACCGACGACGACCGTCGGCAGCACGAACGGCACGGTCACCACGGCCCGCAGGACCTGTTTGCCGGGGAAGTCGAAGCGGGCGAAGACGTACGCGCCGGGCAGCGCGACGAGCAGCGTGAGCCCGGTCGACGCCAGCGCCTGCCAGGTGGTGAACCACAGCACGTGCCGCACGTCGGACTGTGCGAGCACGTCCCCGATCCGGCCGAGCTGCCACACCCCGTCGGTCTTCAGTCCACGGGCGACGATGGCGGCGACGGGGTAGGCGAAGAACACCGCGAAGAACGCGACGGGCACGGCCATGAGGCCGAGCCGGGCCGCGCTCCCGCGCACGGCCCGCGCCCGCTTGCCTGCTCGAGTCACTTCAGTACGAGCGAGGTCCACGACTTGACCCACTGGTCGCGGTTGTCGGCGATCTTCGCCGGGTCGAGGGTCTGCGGGTCCTTCGCCCGCGGCCCGAACTTCGAGAACACCTCGGGGACCTGCGCGCCCTCCCGCACCGGGTAGACGAACATGTTCAGCGGCATGTCCTCCTGGAAGGACTTGCTCAGCAGGAAGTCGAGGAGCGCCTTGCCGCCCTCGGGGTTCTTCGCGTTGCTGAGCAGGCCCGCGTACTCGACCTGCCGGAAGCAGGTGCCGTCGGCGACGCCCGTGGGGGCGGTGTCCGGCTGCGGATCGGCGTAGACGACCTCGACGGGCGGGGAGGAGGCGTAGGACACGACGAGCGGACGGTCGCCCTTGGCCTTCTTGCCGCCGGCCGAGCCGGAGAACTCCTCGTTGTACGCCTGCTCCCAGCTGTCGACGACCTTGACGCCGTTCGACTTGAGCTTCTTCCAGTAGCCCTCCCAGCCCTCGTCGCCGTACTTGGCGGCGGTGCCGAGCAGGAAGCCGAGGCCGGGCGAGGAGCTGCCCGCGTTCTCGGTGACGAGCAGGTCCTTGTACTCGGGCTTGACCAGGTCGTCGAGGGTCCTGGGCGGGGTCAGCCCGTGCTCGCGGAAGTACGCCTTGTCGTAGTTGACGCAGATGTCGCCGGTGTCGACGGGCGTGACCCGGTGCTTTTCCCGGTCGGCCCGGTACTCGGGCAGGACGAGGTCGGAGCCCTTCGCCTCGTACGACTGGAACAGCCCGTTGTCGAGGGCACGGGAGAGCAGGGTGTTGTCGACGCCGAAGAAGACGTCGCCCTGCGGGTTGTCCTTGGTGAGGATGGCCTTGTTGACGGCCTGTCCGGCGTCGCCGTCCTCCAGGACCTTGACCTTGTAGCCGGAGTTCTTCTCGAAGGCGGCGATCACGTCCTTCGACACGGCCCACGAATCGTGGCTGACCAGCGTCACGGTCCTGGAGCCGCCGGAGCCGCTGCCGTCGCCGCCGTCGTCGGACGACCCGCAGGCGGCCAGCGTGCCGACCATGCCGAGCCCGACGGCCAGGACACCGGCCTTCGTGGTGATGCCCTTCCTGGTGGTGCCCCTCTTGGTGATGCCCCTCTTGGTGATGCTCACTGAATTCCTCCTGGGTGACCAGGAGAAGACGCGGCCCCGCCCGGAACCCCTGGCGAGGGTCCCGGGCAGGGCGCAACAGCTCGAGTGGTGACCGATCTCCCTACCCAGAATGACCTGGGCCAGGTTCGGAGGGTCTGCGGCCGGTGCCGCACTCTCAGCGCTGTGGCGCTCCCCTGTCGGAATATGAAGATGTGACTGTGCTGATGTACTTCCGCCGGTCAGGTTACCGCTCGCTCGCGGCGAGCTGACCACACGCCCCGTCGATCTCCTGCCCACGGGTGTCCCGGATCGTCACCGGCACACCGTGCGCCGCGATCGCCTCCACGAACGCCTTCTCGTCCTCGGGCCGGGACGCGGTCCACTTGGAGCCGGGCGTCGGGTTGAGCGGGATCAGGTTGACGTGCACGGGCCTGCCCCTGAGCAGCCGCCCGAGCCGGTCGCCGCGCCAGGCCTGGTCGTTGATGTCGCGGATCAGGGCGTACTCGATGGACAGCCGGCGCCCGGACTTCGCCGCGTACTCGAACCCGGCGTCCAGCACCTCGCGCACCTTCCACCGCGTGTTGACGGGGACGAGGGTGTCGCGCAGCTCGTCGTCGGGGGCGTGCAGCGAGATGGCGAGGCGACACTTGAAGCCCTCGCCGGTGAAGCGGTGGATCGCGGGGACGAGACCGACCGTGGAGACGGTGATGCCCCGCTGGGAGAGCCCCAGCCCGTCGGGCTCGGGGTCGGTGAGTCGGCGGATGGCGCCCACGACCCGGTTGTAGTTGGCGAGGGGCTCGCCCATGCCCATGAACACGATGTTGCTGAGCCGCGCGGGGCCTCCCGGGACCTCGCCGTCCCTGAGCGCCCGCATGCCGTCCACGATCTGGTGCACGATCTCGGCGGTCGACAGGTTGCGGTCCAGGCCGGCCTGGCCGGTGGCGCAGAACGGGCAGTTCATCCCGCAGCCCGCCTGGGAGCTGATGCACATGGTCACCCGGTCCGGGTAGCGCATGAGCACCGACTCGACGAGCGTCCCGTCGAACAGCTTCCACAGCGTCTTGCGCGTGGTCCCCTGGTCGGTCGACAGGTGGCGCACGACCGTCATCAGCTCGGGCAGCAACGCTTCCCGCAGCCCCTCGCGCGAACCGGCGGGGATGTCGGTCCACTGCTCGGGGGCGTGCGCGTACCGCGCGAAGTAGTGCTGCGAGAGCTGCTTCGCACGGAACGGCTTCTCACCGATCGCGGCGACAGCCTCCTTGCGCTCGGCAGGCGTGAGGTCGGCAAGGTGCCGCGGCGGCTTCTTGACTCCGCGCGGCGCGACGAATGTGAGTTCTCCGGGCTTAGGCATGACGTTCCCAGTGTCGCAGATCGACTCGGGTGCCCCTGCGGGGCGCCGGTTTCCGGTCGGGGCGGCGGTTTCCGGTCGGGGCGGCGGTTTCCGGTCGGGGCGGCGGTTTCCGGTCGGGGCGGCGGTTTCCGGTCGGGGCGGCGGTTTCCGGTCGGGGCGGCGATTTCGCCCTTTCGCTACCCGCCCCAGGTCATACGCGGAATCATGGCTCCGCATGGCACCTAGGGACGGGGGCAAGGGTGACCGATCACGCCCAGCAGTTCTTCATCAGCTACGCGGGCACCGACCGGGCCTGGGCCGAGTGGGTCGGCTGGCACCTGGAGCAGGCCGGCCACCGGGTCATCCTGGACGTCTGGGACTGGCGCACGGGGGACAACCTGGTCCAGCGCATGGACGAGGCGCTCGAACGCGCCGACGCGGTGATCGCCCTGTTCTCCACGTCCTACTTCGAGGACGAACGCTGGACCACCGAGGAGTGGACCGCCGCCGTCGCCCACCGCGACCGCCTCATCCCCCTCGCTCTGGAACCCCTCACCACCAGTGACCTTCCCCGCGTTCTGGCCGCCAAGCTGCGCAAGAACCTGCACGGTCTGGATGAATCCGCGGCCCTGACCGCCCTGCGCGAGGCGGTCAACAGCGGCAGCCGTCCCTCCGTTCCCCCGCCCTTTCCCGGCACCGTCCCGGCAGCGGGCGCCCTCCCGGCCGCGGCCCCCGTCCCCGCAGCGGGCCGGAACAGGCCACGCCTGCCCGGGAGCGCCGAGCAGCCCCGGGTGTGGAGCGTGCGACGGCGCAACCCCGACTTCGCCGGCCGCGAGACGGAGATCGCCCGCCTGCGGGAAAGCCTCATGCAGGAGAGCAAGGCCGTACCCCAGGCCCTGCACGGTATGGGCGGGGTCGGCAAGACCCAGCTCGCCCTGGAATACGCCCACCGCTTCGCCGACCAGTACGACGTGGTGTGGTGGATCGACGCCGAACAACCCGACGAGATCCCCGTCCACTACACCGAACTCGCCCACCGCCTGGGGCTCGCCAAGCCCGACGCCGGCGCCGAGGCCAACGCCCGCGCGCTGCTCTCCCACCTCGACACCCTCGACCGCTGGCTGCTCATCCTCGACAACGCCGAAGACCCCGCCCAGGTCGAGCCCTGGCTCGCCCAAGGCCCCGGCCACACCCTGATCACCTCACGCAACCCGAACTGGGCCGGCACCGCCCGCGCCACACCCCTGAACGTCTTCACCCGCACCGACTCCCTCACCTATCTGCAGGGCCGGGTCGGCGGCATGGACGACGAGCAGGCCGACACCCTCGCGGCGGACCTCGGCGACCTCCCGCTCGCCCTCGCCCAGGCCGCCGGCGTCATCGCCAACGGCGGCGTGAGCCTGGGCCTCTACCACCAGCTCCTCGCCACCAACACGACCCGGATCCTGGAAAGGGGCGGCGCTCCCGGATACCCCGCACCGGTGGCGGCCACCGTCACCATCGCCGTCGACCGGCTCACGGACGAACACCCCGATGCGATCGCGCTGCTCCGCCTGGTCGCCCTGCTCGGCCCCGAGCCCATCCGGAACGCCTGGCTGGAGAGCGTTCGCCCCCGGTTGACCACGATCCCCGGCGACTCCGACGACCCGATGTGGCTCCACGAGGCGCTGAGTCCCCTCAGCCGTTACGGCCTCGCCCGCACCGAGCCCGAGAGCTTCCAGATCCACCGCCTCACCCAGGCCGTCCTGCGTGACCAGTCCCTCCCGGACCAATCCGCGGCCATCCGCAAGGACGCCACCGCCCTCCTGTCCGCCGCCAACCCCGGCGACCCGCAAAGCCCGGGCAACTGGCCCGGCTGGGCGGCTCTCACCCCCCACCTCACGGCGCAGCACCTCGCTCCCACCGAGCAACCCGAACTGCGACCGACTCTCCTCGACGCCGCCCACTACCTGATCAGAAGCGGCCAGACGCGCACCGCCCGCGACCTCACCGCGACGGCCCACGCGGCGTGGGCCACCGACCTGGGAGAGGACCACCCCGACACCCTCACCAGCGCCCAGTTCCTCGGCCACGCCACGGCCGACCTCGGCGAGCACGCGGAAGCCCGTCGCATCATCGAAGACACCCTCACCCGCAGGCGCCGCACCCTCGGCGACGACCACCCCCACACCCTCCAGTCCGCCAACGACCTCGCGAACGTCCTGGACAACCTTGGCGAGCACACCGAGTCCCACCGCATCATCGAGGACACCCTCACCCGCCGACGCCGCACCCTCGGCGACGACCACCCCCACACCCTCCAGTCCGCCCACAACCTCGCCGCCTCCCTGCACCACCTCGGCGAGCACACCGAATCCCGCCGGATCCTCGAAGACACCCTCACCCGCCAACGCCGCACCCTCGGCGACGACCACCTCGACACCCTCCAATCCGCCCACAGCATCGCCGCCTCCCTGCACAGCCTCGGCGAGCACACCGAATCCGTCCGCATGGACCAGGAAACCCTCGCCCGCCTGCGCCGCATCCTCGGCGACGACCACCCGGACACCCTCCAGTCCGCCCACAACCTCGCCGTCACCCTGCACGACCTCGGCGAGCACACCGAAGCCCGCCGCATCATCGAAGACACCCTCACCCGCCAACGCCGCACCCTCGGCGACGACCACCCCCACACCCTCCAATCCGCCCACAACCTCGCCGTCACCCTGCACAGCCTGCGTCAATACGCGGCAGCGGCTCAGCTCCTCGATGACGTGCGCAACCGCCTACGCCGCACCCTCGGCGACGACCACCCGGACACCGTGGACGCCACCCACAGCCTCGCCAAGGCACTGATCGCGGTGGGGAAGCCGTTCGCAGCTCAGCGACTGCTCGCTCCCCAGAAGCAGAAGAAGTCGCGCTCCCGACGCAAGCGCAGGTGACCCAGCGGGAGCGTCGCGCGGACCTCGGAGCACATGCGAAGAGGGACCCGCCGCCCGGTGGGCAACGGGTCCCTCTTTCAAGAACCAGCAGGTCGGACCGACCCCGCGAGGATCGCCGACCGGATCACGACCCCACGAAGATCACCAGCAGCAGCCACACCACCGGTGCCGTCGGGAGGAGGGAGTCGAGGCGGTCCATGATGCCGCCGTGGCCCGGCAGGAGGGTGCCCATGTCCTTGATGCCGAGGTCTCGCTTGATCATGGACTCGCCGAGGTCGCCCAGGGTGGCGCTGACGGCGACCACGAGGCCGAGCAGCAGGCCCTGCCACCAGGCACCGTCGTCGATCAGGAACTGCATGCACAGCGCACCCGCCACCATCGCGAACGCGATGGCTCCCAGCAGGCCCTCGCGGGTCTTGCCGGGGCTGATGCGCGGGGCGAGCTTCTTCCTGCCGAAGCGCCAGCCGACGGCGTAGGCCCCGGTGTCGCTGACGACCGTCAGTATCAGGAAGACCAGGACGCGCCAGGCGCCGTCGTCCGCCGCCAGCATCATGGCGACGAAGGTGGCCAGGAACGGCACGTAGAACGCGGCGAAGAGCCCTGCCGTGACGTCCTTGAGGTACCCCTCCGGCGGCTCCGTCATCCGCCAGACCAGGACCGCGAGCGCGGTGAGGGCCATGGCGACCCACGCCCCCTCGGCGCCGCGCGCGTAGCCGGCGACCACCATCGCCGCGCCGCCGATCGCGAGCGGTACGAGGGGCGCCTTGATGCCCTTGCGCTCCTCCAGCCGCTTGGTCAGCTCCCACAGGCCCACCACGACGGCGACCGCGATCACACCGACGAAGACGGCCTTGACGACGAACAGCGACGCGATGATCACCACGCCGAGTCCGACGCCCACCCCTATCGCGGCGCCCAGGTCACGCCCCGCGCTCTTCTTCTGCGGCGGCGGCTGGGACTGCGCCGGCTGCGGGGCGTCGGGCATGGGCTCCGGATTCTGCGGCACCGCCGCATACGGCTGCGCCGACGGGTTCTGATCGCGGTACGGCTCGTCGCGAGGGGGCTGGTCGTGAAACGGCTCGTCCCGGAACAAGGGACCGCTCAGCCGAGCGGTCCCCTGGTCGTCGTCCTGGTCTCCGCCGTGTTCGGGTACGTCGGGCACGATGGGCATGGGGCGAGTCTGCTGCGCGTAGTGCGCATCGTACGCGGGACCCGCCGGACCGGCGCCCTGGACGGGTCCCTGGTCGGACGGCCCCCAGTACCCGGCTTGTGGCGGCGCTCCCCAGGAAGAGTCGTTCATCAGACCTCGAGCAGCTCCGCTTCCTTGTGCTTCAGGAGCTCGTCCACCTGTGCGACGTACTTGGCGGTGGTGTCGTCGAGCTCCTTCTCCGCACGGCGGCCCTCGTCCTCGCCGACCTCGCCGTCCTTGACCATCTTGTCGATGGAGTCCTTGGCCTTGCGGCGCACGGAGCGGATCGAGACCTTGGCGTCCTCGCCCTTGGCCTTGGCGACCTTGATGTACTCGCGGCGGCGCTCCTCGGTGAGTTCGGGGAACGTCACGCGGATGATGTTGCCGTCGTTGCTCGGGTTGACGCCCAGGTCGGAGTCGCGGATCGCCTGCTCGATGTTGCGCAGGGCCGTCTTGTCGAAGGGGGTCACCACGGCCATGCGCGGCTCGGGCACGGAGAACGAGGCCAGCTGGTTGATCGGCGTCGGTGCGCCGTAGTACTCGGCCACGATCTTGTTGAACATCGCCGGGTGCGCACGGCCGGTGCGGATCGCGGCGAAGTCCTCCTTGGCGACCACGACGGCCTTCTCCATCTTCTCCTCGGCCTCGAGGAGGGTCTCTTCGATCACCACTTGCTCCTGCGTGTCTTGAGTAGGCCCGGCTGCGGTTCCCTACGGGCGGCGGCCGGCTGCGTCGCGTTCTTCCTGCACGGTTCCCGACCGGCGGAACATTGTCCATCCCCCGGTCCGGCCCCGTCCCGTCCGTCCCCCGGACAGGTGGCGTCCGCGGACGGGGGGTGTTCTCCGGTCAGTCCCGGCTGCCCTGGTCACCCACAAGCGTGCCGATCTTCTCACCCTTGACGGCGCGGGCGATATTGCCCTCCTTCAACAGCTCGAAGACCACGATCGGAAGGCTGTTGTCGCGGCAGAGCGTGACAGCCGTGGCGTCGGCGACCTTCAGGTCGCGGGTGATGACCTCGCCGTAGCCGAGCGCGTCGAACTTCACGGCGTCCGGGTTGGTCTTGGGGTCGGAGTCGTAGACCCCGTCCACCCCGTTCTTGCCCATGAGCAGCGCCTCGGCGTCGATCTCGAGGGCGCGCTGGGCGGCGGTGGTGTCGGTGGAGAAGTAGGGCATGCCCATACCGGCGCCGAAGATGACCACACGGCCCTTCTCCAGGTGGCGCACGGCGCGCAGCGGGATGTAGGGCTCGGCGACCTGGCCCATGGTGATGGCGGTCTGCACGCGGCAGTCGACGCCCTCCTTCTCCAGGAAGTCCTGGAGGGCCAGGCAGTTCATCACGGTGCCGAGCATGCCCATGTAGTCGGAGCGGGCGCGGTCCATGCCGCGCACCTGAAGCTCGGCGCCGCGGAAGAAGTTGCCGCCGCCGATGACGATCGCGATCTGCGCGCCGTCCCGGACGACGGCCGCGATCTCGCGGGCGATGGCGTGCACCACGTCGGGGTCGACGCCCAGGCCCCCACCGCCGGAGAACGCCTCTCCGGACAGCTTCAGCATGAAGCGGCCGCTTACTTTGCCGTCGTCACTCTTCTCGGCCTTGGTGCTGCTCATGGAGTCTCGCCTCTTCTACGTGGGTCACACACACGAAGAAGGCCACTGCCGGTGGGGGCGTGTTTCGCATCCCGTACGCGGCAATGGCCTCCTCGTCAGATCTGCTGTCGTCCGCCGCCGCGCGCGCGTGCGCCACGGCATGCGCGTACGGCGCCGACGACTTGCGTCGACCCTACCGGGGTCGCGCGTCCGTCGCGGTACGGACTCAGATGCCGACCTTGATGCGCGAGAAGCGCTTCAGGCTGACACCGGCCTCTTCCAGCACCTTCTGGACGGACTTCTTGTTGTCCAGGGCGTAGGGCTGGCCGAGCAGGGTGGCGTCCTTGAAGAAGCCGTTGAGGCGACCCTCGACGATCTTCGGCAGGGCGGCCTCGGGCTTGCCCTCGGCGCGGGTGGTCTCCTCGGCGACGCGGCGCTCGGACTCGACGACCTCGGCCGGGACGTCCTCCTTGGAGAGGTACTTCGGCGCGAAGGCGGCAATGTGCTGGGCGACGCCCTTGGCGATCTCGGCGTTGGGCTTGTCCAGCTCGACGAGGACACCGATCTGCGGGGGCAGGTCGGGCATCGTGCGGTGCATGTACGCGGTCACGAAGCCGCCGGAGAACTGCGCGAAGCGGTCCAGGACGATCTTCTCGCCGAGGTTGGCGTTGGCCTCGTCCACGTACGCCTGAACGGTCTTGCCGGGCTCGATCTCGGAGGCCAGCAGGGCCTCGAGGTCGGCCGGGGCGGCCTTGGCGACGTGCTCGGCGATGGCCGTGGCGACGTTCTGGAACTTCTCGCCCTTGGCGACGAAGTCCGTCTCGCACTTCAGCTCGACGAGGACACCCGAGGTGTTGTCGTCGGCGATGATCGAGACGACGGCGCCGTTCTCGGCAGAGCGGCCCTCGCGCTTGGCGACGCCCTTCTGACCCTTGATGCGGAGCGCCTCGACGGCCTTCTCGACGTTGCCCTCGGCCTCGTCCAGCGCCTTCTTGCAGTCCATCATGCCGGCGCCGGTGAGCTCGCGGAGCTTCTTGACGTCGGCGGCGGTGTAGTTCGCCATGATTCCGGAATCTCTCTCGAAGTCTGAAGATCTACGGGCCGGACGGCGGGGGCTGTGCGGCCCCCGCCGTCCGGCACCCGAAGGTGGTGAGGGGTCAGGCCTGCTCGGCGTCCGCGGCCGGGGCTTCGGCGGCGGGCTCCTCGGCAGGAGCGGCCTCGGCAGCGGGGGCCTCGGCGGCCTCAGCGGCGGGGGCCTCGGCAGCGGGAGCCTCGGCGGGCTTCTCGGCGGCCTCGGCGTCGTCCTTCTTCTCGGCCTTCTCGCCCTCGAGCAGGTCGCGCTCCCAGGCGGCGAGCGGCTCACCGGCGGCCTTGTCGCCCTTGGCGCCACCGGCGGCACCGGAGCGGGCGATGAGACCCTCGGCGACGGCGTCGGCGATCACGCGGGTGAGCAGGGTGACGGAGCGGATCGCGTCGTCGTTGCCCGGGATCTTGTAGTCGACCTCGTCGGGGTCGCAGTTGGTGTCGAGGATGGCGACGACCGGGATGTTGAGCTTCCGGGCCTCGCCGACCGCGATGTGCTCCTTCTTGGTGTCCACGATCCAGACGGCGCTGGGCACCTTGGACATCTCGCGGATACCGCCGAGGGTCTTCTCCAGCTTGGCCTTCTCGCGGGAGAGGACCAGCAGCTCCTTCTTGGTGAGGCCGGAGGCGGCCACGTCCTCGAAGTCGATCTGCTCGAGCTCCTTCAGGCGCTGCAGGCGCTTGTAGACGGTCGAGAAGTTGGTGAGCATGCCGCCCAGCCAGCGCTGGTTGACGTAGGGCATGCCGACGCGGGTGGCCTGCTCGGCGATGGCCTCCTGCGCCTGCTTCTTCGTGCCGACGAACATGACCGTGCCGCCGTGGGCGACGGTCTCCTTGACGAACTCGTAGGCGCGGTCGATGTACGACAGCGACTGGAGCAGGTCGATGATGTAGATGCCGTTGCGCTCCGTGAAGATGAAGCGCTTCATCTTCGGGTTCCAACGGCGGGTCTGGTGACCGAAGTGGACGCCGCTTTCCAGCAGCTCCCGCATCGTGACGACGGCCATGGCCGTATCTCCTTGGTTTTCTCGGTTGTGCCGCGCGAGCCGGACGGCTCCCGCGCCTGACGCCCGGATGCGCCTGCCACTAGGGACCGAGGGGCGCTGACACGAACCTGGTGGGGCCTCGTGTCGGGGCGTGCGAAGTCGACCCGGTGACCCGGATCGCCACCAGAAGTGTACGGGACCCGCGGGGTACCGGGTGACGCGGCTGTCCACAACCGGGGCGCGGTCCACAGGGCCGGGCGGCGGCCGGTCCTGGTGCGGGACCGTGCCCGTATGCGAACGAGGCGATGGGTGAGGGCGCGTGCCCGAGTGGTGGTGCTGTCGGCCGTCCTGGCGGTCCCGACCGCGCAGGCCGGCCGGGCCGCGGGGCCGCCGCCCCCGGCGGCGGCGGGGTGGGCCCTGCCCTACGCGGTGGGCCCGATGGGCCGGGTGGACCCGGCGGTGCCGCCCGTGGCCCGGCACTGGCCGGTCGGCACACGGCCGGCGGTCCTGCGGGGCTGGGACCCCCCGGCGAACCCGTACGGTCCGGGGCACCGCGGCGTGGACCTCGCCGCGGGCGGCGGGGCGCCGGTACGCGCGGTGGCCGCGGGTCGGGTGTCCTTCGCGGGGCCGGTCGGTGGGCGGGGCGTGGTCTCGGTGGAGCTGACGGGGACGGGCGAACCACCCCTGCGGACGACGTTCGCCCCCGTCGATGCGGCCGTGCGGAAGGGTGACGAGGTCGCGGCCGGGGAGCCGCTCGGCACGGTGCAGCCGACCGGTGCGCACTGCACGGCCTGTCTGCACTGGGGTCTGCTGCGGGGCGAGGTCTATCTGAACCCGCTGTCCCTGCTCCCGCCGTGGCTGCTGGACGCGGGCCCGTCGCGGCTGCTGCCGGTGGCGGGGGTGCCGGTGCCCGGCCGCGGGGGGATCAGCCCCGTACGCCGCGCAACGCCATGGAGACCGCCGCCTCCGTGATCGCCCCGGGCTCCTCCGCCGCGCCCAGTTCGATCCGCCGTACGGCCGCGTCCACGACGCCCTGGAGGAGCATCGCCGCCAGCCGCGGCTGGCCGTGCCCCATCTCGCCCAGCGCCTCGACGATCATCGCGATCAGCCCGCCGTGCGCGGCCCTGATCTTCTCGCGCGCGCCGGCGTCCAGCTCGCTCGCGGAGATGGCCACGACGGCCCGGTGCCGCCGGTCCCCGACCAGGTCGAGCTGGGTGCGCACATACGCCTCGACCTTGGCGTCGGGGGCCGTCTCGCGCTCCATCGCGGCCTCGACCTCGGCGGCCCAGACGGGGAAGTCGACGGCGCACAGCTCCTCGACCACCGCCGCCCGCGACCGGAAGTACTCGTAGACGGAGGACCTGGCGAGGCCCGTCCGTTCGGCGAGGGCGGGGAAGGTCAGCGCCTCCGTTCCGCCGTCGGACAGCAGGGAGCGTGCCGCGTCCAGCAGGGCGGCACGCTGCATCGACCGGTGCTCGGCCACAGAGGCCGCTCGAATCCTTGGCACGTCACCACTTTACGGACGCGGCACCCCGGACGGGAGTCACTCAGCCGGCCGCCCGTGGTCCGACCGGGCCGCAGGCGGGGCCGGTCCCGTGCCGTAAGCCCAGGTCAGCGCCCGAAACCCGCAAGCTTGGCGCGCAGTTGCAACACCGACTTGGTGTGGATCTGGCTGACCCTGCTCTCGGTCACACCCAGCACGTTCCCGATCTCTGCGAGCGTGAGGCCCTCGTAGTAGTACAGCGTGACGACGGTCTTCTCGCGCTCCGGCAGCGTGTTGATCGCCCGGGCCAGGAGCCGCCGCAGCTCACGGTCCTCGGCGACTTCCACCGGGTTGTCGGCGGCGGTGTCCTCCAGGGTGTCCATCAGGCTGAGCCGGCCGCCGCCCTCGCCGCCCGCGTGCAGCAGTTCCTCCAGGGCCACGACGTTGGCCAGCGACAACTGGCTGAAGACCGCGTGGAGGTCCTCCACCGCGATCCCCATCTCCACGGCGACCTCGCTCTCCGAGGGAGTGCGGCGCAGGCGTGCCTCCAGCGTCGCGTACGCGCGCTCCACGTTGCGCGCCTTCTGCCGCACCGACCGCGGGATCCAGTCCAGCGCCCGCAGTTCGTCGATCATCGCGCCCCGGATCCGGGTGATCGCGTACGTCTCGAACTTGATCTCCCGGTCGACGTCGAACTTCTCGATGGCGTCGATCAGGCCGAACACCCCGGAGGAGACGAAGTCGGCCTGCTCGACATTGGGCGGCAGTCCCACGCTGACCCGGCCCGCCACGTACTTCACGAGGGGCGAGTAGTGCAGGATCAGCTGTTCCCGCAGCCGCTCGTCGCCGGTCGTCTTGTACGACCGCCACAGCTCGTCGAGCGTCGAGGGGGCGGGCGGTCGCACGCTGCCACCGTCGCGGGCGGCTGGGGGGATCGCCGCCCGGTCGGACCCGGAGGTGTGCTGGGGCATTCGTCGCCTAGTGCCGTTCTGCCGTGATGTGGATCTGCCTGAGGCCGCCGGTCTGCTTTCTGGTTGTCGCGTGCTGTCGGCCGTCTGCGTGGGGGTCATCGTGAGCGTAGCGTGACTGGACTGTCGCGGTGTGCGAAGGAGGGGGTGGGCACCCTACGCAGATACGTTCCGCCGAACGCTCTACAGGGGGGACGATGATCGCTCTGGGTGATCACTCGAATACCTCAACTGCCAGAAATCCCACGGGCGTCGGGGTTCCCCCGGACGGCCGAACACGGTGCGTCAGCACGGGCTGCGGTCACCGCGAACCGAGATCATCGCCTGGCGTGTCAACTTCCAGCCGTCGCCGTGTCGTTCGACGTAACCGAGTGCTCGAAGCTCGTACAGCCTCGCGACCGCGTCGTCCTGGGTGGTCTGGGCGCGCAACGCCACCTCCCCCGCCGTCGCCGTACCCCGCCCGGGGAGCCCGGCCAGCACCTGGCGGGTCCGGGACTCCAGCAGATCGGTGGGGAGGACGGGCCCGCGCCGCTCCGGCGGCAGCTCTCCCATGGCGCCGACCAGCTCGACCACCTCGGCGGCGTCGCCGACCAGCACCGCGTCGCCGCGCAGCATCTCGTGCACCCCCGCGGAGAGGGCACTGGTCGCCGGCCCCGGGACACCCATCACGTGCCGGCCCAGCCGCCGGGCCGCCCGGGCCGTGACCAGCGAACCGCTGCGGTGGGCGGCTTCGACGACCACGGTGCCCCTGGTGAGCGCGGCGATGACCCGGTTGCGCAGGATGAATCTGCTGGGCGTCGGGTGGTCGCCCGGTGGCAGCTCGCCTACGACCAGGCCCTGTTCGGCGATCCTGGTGATCAGCGCGGTGTGCCCGGGAGGGTAGGGACGGTCGACCCCGCAGGCGAGGACGGCCGCGGTGGCGCCGCCGGCGCCGAGGGCCCCACGGTGGGCGGCGCCGTCGATCCCGTAGGCGCCGCCCGACACCACGACCCAGCCGCGCTCGGCCAGGCCGGCGGCAAGGGTGGCGGCCATGTGGGCGCCGTACTCGGTGCAGGCGCGGGCGCCGACGACGGCGACCGACCTGAGCGCCCACATGCGCAGACTGGGCCCGCCCCGCACCCACAGCCCGAGCGGCCGGGCGTCACCGAGGTCGTCGAGCTGCCCCGGCCACTCCGCGGTCCCGGGGACCACGAACCGCGCCCCCGCGGACCGGGCGACGGCCAGGTCACGCCCGGGGTCGGCGCGGCCCGCCCGAGCGCACAGCCCGGCCCACCGCTTCTCGCTCACCCCCGGCAGCGCCCGCCCGCCCTCGCGCAGGCGCCGCACCACCTCCGGGGCACCGCGTTCCCGCACCCACCGCCCGCCCGCCTCGTCACCGGGCTCGAACACCCGGGCGAGGAAGACCCTCCCGAGCAGCTCTCGGTCCTCCGGTCCCCCACCCCTCGCGCCGCTCCCGGCGCCGCCCCCACCCGTGCCGCAGGTCCCGGCGGCGGAACGGCCCCGGGCGGCGACCCCGGCACCGGTCACGGCATCGCCCCCGTCCCCGGGCCCCGGGCCGGCCCATCTCGCTTCTCCGCCGTCCGGGCCGTCCCCGGCGCCGGGAGGCGTCATCGCCCCGCCCTCGGCCGGGCTTCGGCCGCCGAAGGACACGGCGGCCTCGGGGAAGAGAGTCCCGCTCGTCCCCGGCCCGGTGTCACCGCTCGGAGCGGCGCCCTCCGGTGGCCTGGTGTTCGCGCTCATGCCAGTGCTCCCAGGGCCATCGGGACGCCCCGCGGCACCCCGGTGCGCAGTTGCAGTGCCAGGGCGACGTCCCGTGCGTCGGGGCGGTCGTGGCCGACGAGGTCCGCGACGGTCCAGGCGACGCGCAGGACCCGGTCGAGTCCGCGCGCGGTGAGCACACCACGTTCCAGACTGCGCTCCGCCTCGTCCAGCGCACCGGCTGCGGCGCGCCAGCGGGTACGCAGCTCCCGGCCGGGCACCTCGCTGTTCGACCGCCACGGGGTCCCCGCGAGGCGCGCGGCCGCCCGGTCCCGGGCCGCCCGCACCCGGTCGGCGACGGCCCGGGTGGAGTCGCCCCGTGGACCGTCACCGGCCAGCTGGCTGCGGGTGACCCGCTCCACCTCGACCCGCAGGTCGACCCGGTCGAGCAGCGGTCCGGACAGCCTGGCCTGGTAGCGGCGGATCGCCGAGGACGGGCATTCGCACAGCTCGTCGGTCCGCGAGAACCGCCCGCAGGGGCAGGGATTGGCGGCGAGCACCATCAGGAACCGCGCGGGGAAGCGCACCACGCCCGCACTGCGCGCGATGACGACGTGCCCGGCCTCCAGCGGTTGGCGCAGCGCGTCGAGCGCGTGGCTGCTGAACTCCGGGGTCTCGTCCAGGAACAGGACGCCCCGGTGCGCCAGCGACACCGCTCCGGGCCGCGCGATGCCGGGGCCGCCGCCGACGAGGGCCTGCATCGTGGCGGAGTGGTGGGGAGCGCAGTAGGGGGCCACGTCGATCAGGGGCTTGCCCGGTGGCAGCAGCCCCGCCACCGAGTGCACGGCGGTGACTTCGAGGGACTCCGCCCGGCAGAGCCGGGGCAGGATGGCGGGCAGCCGTTCGGCGAGCATGGTCTTGCCGGCGCCGGGCGGGCCTTCCAGGAACAGGTGGTGGCGACCGGCCGCGGCTACCTCCACCGCCGTGCGCGCCGACTCCTGGCCGACGACGTCGGCGAGGTCGTGCCCGTGGTCGTGCTGTGCCGCTCCCATGCCGTGCATTCCGGTGGCCGCGCCGGTTCCGGGCATGCGCAGACCGGCCATGAGCGGGTCGGGGCGGCCCTGGAGGTCCTGTTCCTCCTCCGGCACGGGTTCGTCGGCGAGGACGGCGATCAGCTGGCGCAGGCTGCGCACTCCGAGCACCGACACGCCGGGGACGAGGGACGCCTCGGGCGCGGCGCATTCCGGCACGACCACCTGTTCGTAGCCGGCCTCGGCTGCGGCCAGGACCGCCGGCAGGATGCCGCGCACCGGCCGCACCCGGCCGTCGAGCCCCAGCTCTCCGATCATCACGATGTCGGCCAGGACCCGCGGGTCGATCCGCTCCGCCGCGCCCAGGACGCTCGCGGCGACGGCGAGGTCGAAGCCGCTGCCGCTCTTGGGCACCGAGGCCGGGCTGAGACCGACCGTCAGCTTCTTCTGGGGCCACTGAGCACCCGAGTTCACCACGGCCGCCCGCACCCGGTCCCGGCTCTCCGTGAGGCTCTTGTCCGGCAGTCCCACCAGCGTGAAGGCGGCCACGCCCGGCTCCAGGTCGGCCTGGACCTCGACCACCACGCCCTCGACGCCGACGAGCGCCACCGAGCACGTACGTGCGAACCCCATCACGCCACCCCCCTGGCGTGCTCGACCACCGGGGCGCCGCGCTGCGGGAGGAGCACGCCGACCAGGTCGATCCGGACACCGCCGGGCGGGGCTCCTCCGTGGGTCTGGATCCAGCGCTCGGCGAGCCGCCGCAGCCGCTCCGCCTTGTCCGGGGTCACGGCGGCCATCGGGTGCTCGAAGGCGCCGCCCCGGCGCGTCTTGACCTCGCAGACGACCAGGACGTCCCCGTCCCGGGCCACGATGTCGATCTCGCCGGTCCTGCCACAGCGCCAGTTGCGCTCCAGGACGGTCATGCCGGCTCCGGTCAGCCGGCGGGCGGCGAGTGTCTCGCCGTACCTGCCCATCGCACCTCGTGCGTTCATGTCGGCACCACCTCCGGCGCCAACGATCACGCAGACGGGCAGACCCCGTCACTCACGGTGAACTACTCACCGGTTGTGGAAAACTCCGTCACCCGCCGGGAAGCTCCAGGTCGCTCTTGTTCAGCTCCTCGATGTTCACGTCCTTGAACGTCAACACCCGCACCTGCTTGACGAACCGGGCCGGCCGGTACATGTCCCACACCCAGGCGTCAGCCATGGAGACCTCGAAGAACACCTCACCCTGCACCGAGTGCACCTGCATCTCGTAGTCGTTCGTGAGGTAGAAGCGCCGCTCGGTCTCGATCACGTATTTGAACAGACCGACGACGTCGCGGTACTCCCGGTAGAGCTTGAGCTCCATCTCGGTCTCGTACTTCTCGAGGTCCTCGGCGCTCATGGCATGTTCCCCTTCAGCCGTGCGGTCCCACCATTGTGCGCCAGTCCCGGGCGGCCCTAGACGATTTCGGTGTCCAGGGTCACCGGCCCGGCCGGGGGACCTTCGTCGAGCAGCGTGGTCAGCAGCTCGGCGAGTCTGGTCGGATACACCGTCTCACGTGCCCGGGTCAGTTCCTCACACGTCCACCAGCGCGCTCCGGCGACGCTGCGCCGCTCCAGCTCGGTCAGGCCGGGGCCGACCGCTTCGGTGGCGGTCCGGGCGGTGCGGGCCAGGTAGTACCACTCGTCCTGGTCCCAGCGGCGGCCCGCGAAGGGGAAGGAGCACCTGCGTCGCCACAGCACCGGGCCGAGTTCGACGTCCGTGATGCCGGTCTCCTCCAGCAGTTCGCGCCGGGCGGCCTCCGCACGGGTCTCGTCGCCCTCCACACCGCCGCCGGGGGTGAACCACCAGTCGTCGGCCGGATCGTCCGGTTCGTGGCCGTGCAGCAGCAGGATGCGGTCCTCGGGGTCGAGCAGCACGACCCGGGCGACCCGGCGCAGCCCACCCTCGTAGGTGTCCTGTCCCGCGGGCGTCACCTCAGCGCCCACCGGCCGGCTCCGCACCCTTGCGGGCCCGGGAGGCCGCGGCCCGTTTGGCGAGGGGGCCGTAGGCCGCCCCGCCCAGGATCAGCACGGCCCCGGCGATCACCAGGACGACCACGGTCCGCAGCGGACCCGGCGAGGAGAGGTCGCCCAGCGTCCGGAAGCCGGTGGGCCGCTCCAGCATGCCGTCCATCGGCCAGGCCACGGCGTCCACGCGGGCGTCCACGGCGCCGCGCGACACGGTGCCGGCGGCCGCGTCGGTCAGGTGGGCGGTGGAGTCCACGGAGTTGCGCCGCTCGTCGCCCAGCAGGAACAGTCGGCCCTCCGGGACGGTCACGGTCTGGAAGTCGCTGATCTCGGCCGGGGTGCCGGCGGGCAGGTACGGCTCGTCGATCACCTTGCCGTTGACCTTCAGCTTGCCCTGCTGACAGCAGGAGACGGTGTCCCCGCCGACGGCAACGACCCGCTTGACCATGGGGGCGTTGGCCCAGGTCGCGTCCTTGAACACGACGACGTCGCCACGGCGGACGTCGGCGCCGTCGATGCGCTGCGCCAGGACCCGGTCACCGGCGTCGATCGTCGGCGTCATCGAGCTGGTCGGCACGGTGTAGGGACGGTAGACCACCGCTCCCCAGGCGAAGCCGCCGAGGAACAGCACCAGGCCCAGGGCCACCGCGATGCCGGACAGCCGCTGTCCGGTCCGGCCGCCCACCGGGCCCTTGTTCGCTCCGCCGCCGCGCGGGACCGTACGTGTCGTGCTCTCGCCACCCATGGAGCGGCACCTTACCCGGCGGTACGCCAACGAGGCAGCCCCCTCCCGGAGGCCGGAAGGGGGCTGGTCGAACCGCGGGGGGGGGCACGCGGCGGGATACGCGGGGCTCAGCGGGTCTCGGCCGGGGCGGTGCGACGACGGCGCCACCACACGAACGGGACCACACCGGCGACGGCCAGCCCCTGGGGCGCGACCGACAGCGCGGCGGCGGCCGAGGACCGGGCCTGCAGCCCGTCCTGGTCGAAGGTGTCGGGGACCGGCAGGGTGCCCCAGCGGTTCATCGGCCAGGCGACCACGATGGCGCGGCCGACGACCTCGTCCACCGGGACCATGCCGCCGTTCTTGTCCGACTGGTTGTAGCGGGAGTCCCGGGAGTTCTGCCGGTGGTCGCCCATGACCCAGATTTTGCCCTCGGGCACCGTGACCTTGAACCGCCCGCCCTGGTCGTCGTCCGAGCACGGCGTGTTGCCGGGGTAGACGTAGGGCTCGTTCAGCGCCTTGCCGTTGACCTTGAGCGGGCCGGTCTTGTTGCACTCGACCGTGTCACCGGCGACTCCGATGACCCGCTTGATCAGGTCCTTCTCTTCCGCGGACGGCATCAGGCCGATCCAGCTGAGGACCGTCTGCAGCGCGTTCGGGTCGGGTGTCGGCTCGCCCGCCAGCCAGTCGGCCGGGTCGTGGAAGACCACGACCTCGCCGCGCTCGGGCTCCGAGCCGAACCAGGGGGTCAGCTTGTCGACCAGGACCCGGTCACCGATCTGAAGGGTGTTCTCCATCGAGGAGGACGGGATCGAGAACGCCTGCACCAGGAACGTCTTGATCAGCAGGGCGAGCACCAGCGCGATGCCGATCAGGATCGGCAGCTCCTTCCAGAAGGAGCGCTGCTTCTTGGCCGCGGGCGGGGTCGCGGGTGGCGTCCCGCCGACTCCCTCGTCCTCCGTCCCGCCGTTGTGTCCGTCCTGCCCGCGCTGTCCGTTCGTCACCCTGCCGTCCTCGGTTCCGGAGCCGTGTCCGGAGTCGGGGGCGCCGACCGCGGCCGGACCGGACCTCTCCTCGGGGCGTCCGCGGTTCTCCTCGCCGTCGTGACCGGACCGTGCGCCAACCGCCACATCCCCCACGCCAACTCCTCACTCTCTGCCGCCGCCTGCCCCGGATACGGCGCAGGCCCACCACTCCCATAACGAGCGGGAGTTCCGCAGGGGTCGGGAGTTCCATCATCGCGTTCGGATCGTAGGGGGCAACCCTATGCGACAGCTCGGGAGCGGCGGTCGAACCGGGGGCCGCGTCGGAGACGGACGCGTACGTTTTCGGCTCGTCCAGGGTGGTCCAGTGACCGAACGGCCAGGCGATCACCATGGCCCGCCCCACCACCTCGTCCTGGGACACGGTGCCGAAGTCGGTCTCCTGGTGGGCGCGGGAGTCGGCGGAGTTGGACCGGTGGTCGCCCATCACCCACAGCCGCCCCTCGGGGACGGTGACGTCGAACGGCGTCCGGGACGGGCGGTCCCCGGGGTACAGGTAGTCCTCGGTCAGGGGAACGCCGTTGACGGTGACGCGGCCCTGTTTGTCGCAGCACTTGACGTGGTCGCCGCCCACGCCGACGACCCGCTTGATGAGGTCCTTCTCGTCGTCGGACGGCAGCAGTCCGATGAAGGCGAGGCCTTCCTTGACCTGTTTGACGACGACGGGGTCGTCCTTCTTCGTGGTCTGCTCGCCCTGGAGCCAGCCGCCGGGGTCCCGGAAGACGACGACGTCCCCGCGCTGCGGCTCGGACCCGAACCAGGGGGTCAGCTTGTCGACCAGGACCCGGTCCCCGATCCGGATGGTCTGCTCCATGGAGCCCGACGGGATCACGAAGGCCTGGACGAGGAAGGTCTTCAGCACCAGCGCTATGAGGACCGCGACGCCGACGAGGAGCGGGATCTCCTTGACGGCGCCGCGTCTGCGCCGCCGTTTGACCTTGCGCTGGAGTTTGCGGCGCTCGGCGCGCGAGCGGCCGCCGGACGGGGCGGCGGTGCGCCTGGACCCGGTGGGCAGCAGGTTCTCCGCGGGGCTGCTGGGCGCTCCCCGCGGCTTGCCCCGGCTACCCATCGGCGTCCCCGTCGGGCGCCGCTCCGGGGTCGGGCGCCGCTCCGGCGCCGGACGCCGCCCCGGCGCCGGCCTCCGCGTCCGGTACGCGCGCGTAGGCGTCGGGGCGGTCGAGGCGGGTGGCATGGCCGAAGGGCCAGACGATCCAGTCGGCGCGGCCTATCACGTCGTCCAGCGGAACCATCCCGCCCCCCGGGGAGCCCAGGTGGTCGCGGGAGTCGCTGGAGTCGGACCGGTGGTCGCCGAGGACGAAGAGGGTGCCGTCGGGGACGACGACGTCGAAGGGCACCGTGGACGGGCGGTCGCCGGGGTACAGGAACGCCGACTCGTCGACCGGCTGGCCGTTCACCCGGACCCTCCCCTCCTCGTCGCAGCACACCACGTGGTCCCCGCCCACACCGACAACGCGTTTGATGTAGTCGCCGTGCCCGAAGCTCCCGGTGCCGTCGAAGACGACGATGTCTCCCCTGCGCGGCCGACCGTCGAAACGGTACGCCAACTTATTTACGAGAACCCGGTCGCCGATCCTCAATCCACGTTCCATCGATCCGCTGGGGATCTGGAACGGCTGCAGGACGAAGGTGCTGACCAGCAGCAGGAACAGCAGGAGGATCAGCAGGATAACGGTGATCCGGCCGCCGGGCAGCCAGTCCCCGATCCGCCCCGTGAACGCGGAACGCGACCGTTCCTCCGGGCCCTCCGGATCCGAGGGCTGCTCGGAGTCGGAAGGGCGGGAGGAGCGGTCGCGCTCCGTGTGCTGTGTTTCGGTGTCCATCGGGGCCAGATGCTATCCGGCCCCGGCGCGGACCCCGGAGGGCGCTCAGCTGTCGCGCTTCTCCTTGATCTTCGCGGCCTTGCCGCGCAGCTCGCGCAGGTAGTACAGCTTGGCGCGGCGGACGTCACCGCGGGTGACGAGCTCGATCTTCTCCACGATCGGGGTGTGCACCGGGAAGGTGCGCTCGACGCCGACGGAGAAGGAGACCTTGCGGACCGTGAAGGTCTCGCGCACGCCGGCGCCCTGACGGCGGATGACGACGCCCTTGAACTGCTGCACACGGGAGCGGTTGCCCTCGATGACGCGCACGTGGACGTTGACGGTGTCGCCGGGGCGGAAGGCCGGGACGTCGCTGCGCAGCGACGCGGCGTCGACGGAGTCGAGCAGGTGAGACATTTCGTCTGCTTTCCTCGCCGATGCCACAGGTCATCGGCGGAAACTAGGTGTTTCGGAATCAGGGTCGTGCGGGTCGGGACGGGCGTCGTCTCCCCCTGTGGCAGGGGCGCGCTCCGGACGGACGCACAACAGCCGCCTATTCTTCCATGCCCGGCGTCCTGCGCCAAAATCGGCCGTACGGTTCCCCGTCCGGGTCGGGCTGCCAGCCCAGGATGGAGAGCATCTCGCGGTCCTTCTTGTCGAAGGCGGCGGGATCGCACCGTTCGATCAGGTCGGGCCGGTTGGCCGTGGTGCGGCGCAGCGCCTCGTCGCGCCGCCAGCGGGCGATCTTGCCGTGGTGGCCGCTGAGCAGCACGTCCGGGATACCGCGCCCGCGCCACTGCGGCGGCTTGGTGTGGACGGGGCCCTCCAGCAGGTTGGCCATGGCGCCGGGAGCGAAGGAGTCGTCCCGGTGGGACTCGGCGTTGCCCAGCACCCCGGGCAGCAGCCGGGCCACGGCCTCGGTGACGACGAGTACGGCGGCCTCGCCGCCGGCCAGGACGTAGTCGCCGATGGACACCTCGTACACCGGCATCCGGGTCGCGTACTCGTCGACGACCCGGCGGTCGATGCCCTCGTAGCGGGCGGGGGTGAAGATCAGCCAGGGCCGCTCGGAGAGGTGGACGGCGAGCTCCTGGGTGAACGGGCGGCCGCTGGGCGTGGGCACGACGAGGGCGGGCTCGCCGCACCCCGTCTCGTAGCCGTCGGCCAGGACGGAGTCCAGGGCGTCGCCCCACGGCTCGGTCTTCATGACCATGCCGGGGCCGCCGCCGTAGGGGGTGTCGTCGACCGTGTTGTGGCGGTCGTACGTCCAGTCGCGCAGGTCGTGCACATGGACGCCGAGCTGTCCGCGCGCGCGTGCCTTGCCGACGAGGGAGACGTTCAGCGGTTCCAGGTACTCGGGGAAGATCGTGACGACGTCGAGCCGCATTACGCCTCGTCCCCGGCGTCCTCGGCCCCGGCGTCCCGCGCGGAGGCGATCTCCGCCCGGTCGTCGATCAGGCCGGGCGGCGGGTCGATGACCGCGCGCTGCGCGTCGAGGTCGATCCCGGTGACGATCTCGGAGACGAACGGCACGTAGACCTCGCTGCCGTCGGGGCGCTCCACCACGAAGAGGTCCTGGGTGGGCAGGTGGGAGATCTCGGTGATACGGCCGACCTCGGTGCCGTCCTCGGTGACCACGTCGAGGTCGATCAGCTGGTGGTCGTAGTACTCGTCCTCGTCCTCGGGCCGCTCGTCGGGGTCGACGTCGGCGATCAGGAGGGTGTTGCGCAGTGCCTCGGCGCCGGTGCGGTCGTGGACGCCGGCGAAGCGCAGCAGGAGCCGGCCGCTGTGCACCCGGCCGGACTCGATGGTGAGCGGCCCGGTGGAGGCGGGGTCGGTGGCCAGTACGGCACCGGGCCCGAGCCTCAGCTCCGGCTCGTCCGTGCGGACCTCGACGGTCACCTCGCCCTTGATTCCGTGGGCGCGGCCGATGCGCGCGACTACCAGCTGCACTGTGCTTGCTCTCCTGTCGGTACTGCGACGAGCCCGCACGACGGGCTCATACGACTGCGGGCCGGGGACGGCCCAGTGGCCTTCCCCGGCCCGAGCCGGTGCTGCGATTCGTCAGCGGACGTGGTCCACGTCGACGAGGTCGACACGGACACCGCGGCCGCCGATGGCGCCCACGACGGTGCGCAGCGCGCGTGCGGTGCGGCCGTTGCGGCCGATCACCTTGCCGAGGTCGTCGGGGTGGACCCGGACCTCGAGCACTCGCCCGCGGCGCAGGTTGCGCGAGGCGACCTGCACATCGTCGGGGTTGTCGACGATGCCCTTCACGAGGTGCTCGAGAGCCTCCTCGAGCATGCTCAGGCCTCGGACGCGGAGGACTCGGCGGCGGCCTCGTCCTTCTTGTCGGCCTTCTTCTTCTGGGTGATCGCCTCACCCTTGCCCTCGTCCTCGCCACCGATCGCCTCGAAGGACGGGCGGGCCGCCTTCTCGGCCGGCTGCAGCAGCGGAGCCGGGGCGGGCTCGCCCTTGAACTTCTGCCAGTCGCCGGTCTTCTTCAGGATGGCGAGCACGGGCTCGGTCGGCTGGGCGCCGACACCGAGCCAGTACGCGACACGCTCGGCGTCGACCTCCATCACCGACGGGTTGTACGTCGGGTGGTACTTGCCGATCTCCTCGATGGCCCGGCCGTCACGGCGGGTACGGGAGTCGGCGACGACGATGCGGTAGTGAGGCGAACGGATCTTGCCCAGACGCTTCAGCTTGATCTTGACTGCCACGGGAGTGGGTTCTCCTGGTTTTGACGTGGTTGGGCACGGCGAGAGAGCCGCGTGGGGTTGCGGTACCCGAGTGCCCGATGGACGCGTCAGCCGGAGGAGAGAGGGGTCCTGTGCGACTGTCGAGTACAGCTAGCCATTGTGCCACACGCGGGCAGGCCCGTCGGACGGCGGGCTCCGGGCCCGCCGTCGGGCGGGCCACTCGCCTCCGGACGACGGCGCCCGGCCCCGGTCCGGCTGCCACGAGCAGCCGGACCGTCAGCTCATTCCCGCGCCGACCACCTCCGGGATCCGGAACGGCTTGCCGCAGCCGCCGCACATGATCGGCGCCTGGGCCAGCACCGACGGGACGACGCGGACGTTGCGCCCGCAGTCGCAGACCGCCTTCACGCGCACCCCTCCCCCGGAGGAGCCGTGCCGGGCGGCCGGACCGCGGAAGCTGCGGGCCGTGTCGGTCGCGGTGGCGACGGTGTGGGCCTTCAGCGCGCGCTGGAGGCGTTCGATCGTCGGGCGGTACCGGCGCTTCGCCTCGGGGGTGAGCGTGACCAGCGAGAAGCCGCTGCTGGGATGCGGCTCCTCGGGGTGGTCAAGGCCCAGCTCCTCGGCGATCGCGAGGAATCGACGGTTGTGGTAGCGCCCCGCGCGGGAGGTGTCGCGTACTCCGCGCGCGGCGGCGATGCCGTGGACTGCCTCGTGAAGCAGTCGCTCGAAGGAGAGCTCGTGCCCGCAGGCGGACGACGACTCTCCGATCAGGGACTCGGGCGCGGCAAGATCGGGCAGCTCGGTGTGGTGCCGCTGAATGTCGGCCCACGCCTGCGCCAGCTCTGCGGCGAGAACAGGTGGTGTCGTGCTCACGTAATGACAACGAGCCGGGGTGCCGCTGTGTTCCTATTCCGGGGCATCCCAAATAATTTGCACGTACCAGTCAGTTGCCGCTGATGCGTCCCGACGAGGGCGGGTGCGCTGATCTGCGGAGAAGCCTCGCAGCTCCTACCAAGCTGGTGCGTAGTCCGACGTACGCACCGGCGCGTAACCGCCGTCCGCGCGCCGGGGCGAGTGGCCCGCGCGTGCGCAAGAGGCGTTTCGGCCGCTGCCGCCCCGGAGGGATGCCGTCCGAGCGGACGCGCCGACGGACGTGACGTTACCGGGTGCGCCACCGGCGTGCGGCACCGCCCCGCCTCCCGGCGCGTCCGGGCACCGCCCGGTGCCCGTCGGCCCGGCCGACCTTGGCCGGAACCGTGCCGTCGGTGCGGCGGCCACCCACGGTCATCGTCCGGCGACGCGATCCGGCCATCCGGGCCGGGGCACGGAACGGGGATGCCCCGGGTACCACGGGGCCAGGCCCGTGTTGCCGGGAAGTGAAATCTCGCCACGGTGCCGGGGATCGGGCAAACCGGGCCCCGCCACCACTGGACGCCGCGGCGAGCCGGGAGTTACCTGGCATACGGGGGGAGTGCGAGCGCACTGCACGGGGGCCACGGAATCGGGCACGGCGGCAACACTCGGCGATTGGGGCACTTTCCTATGACACCTACGCTCGTGCGGCAGCACTCGTCCCACGCGCAGGCGACGCCTCACGTGGACCCGCGTGCACGCGCGCGTGACTGGTCCGAGATACAGGAGCGGATGCTCGTACCGCTCTACGAGGCCGTCTACGAGCGACTGGACGTGGGCGGCGACACCAGGATGCTGGGTCTGAACTGCGGTTCCGGACTCGCGCTGCTGATGGCCGCCTCGCGCGGTGCGGCGGTGACCGGGGTCGACTCCCGCTCCCCGGAACTCCTGGACCTGGCCCGTCGGCGCCTGCTGTCCGGGACGTCCGGGGACCCCGGGGCGGACAGCACGGTGAGCACGCGCACGCGTGGCGACGCACCACGGATCGTCCAGGGCACGCCCGGGGACGCGGCGGACCCCACGGCGCCCGCGTTCACCCTGGTGACCGCCTTCGAACCCGGCGGGTGCCGCGCCGGCGACTCCGAGACGCTCGGTGACCTGCTCGCCCGGGCGACACCGCTCGCGGCGCGCGGAGCGGCCGTGGTGCTGGCCGGCTGGGGCCCGCCCGAGCGGTGCGCCACGACGTCGGTGCTGCGGGTCGCGGCCAAGCTCACCGACCCGACGCGCGGCACGGGCGGCTGGCGCCCCGCCCTGCGCGACGACCTGGAGGAGGTGGCCCAGCGGGCCGGGCTCAGGCCGGACGGCTCGGGGCGGGTGGCGTGCCCGTTCGGCTACGCCGACACGGGCAGCGCGGTGCGCGGGCTGCTGTCGACCGGGATGTTCGACGCGGCGGTCGCGGCGACCGACCGGGATCAGGTCGACAAGGAGCTGACGGAGGCGTTGCATCCGTACCAGCGGCCGGACGGGACCGTGTGGATGCCAAACGTTTTCCGTTATCTGATCGCCCGGGTCCGGTGACGACCGGTTCGGCCTGGCTTCTTTCGATGCAGGTGTGAATGGTGTGAAGGAGGCGGTCGAGGGCTCCTGCGGTTTCCCCAGGCGGATCATGGACCTCTACGCTGATCCACCGTTCGGGGGAACAGACACATCTGCATACAGGAGCCTGTAGTGCCGCACCGCACGACCGCACTGCGCACGACCGCACTGCGCCTCGCCGCGCCCGTCGCCGTCCTCGCCCTGGCCCTCACCGCGTGCGGGGGCGGGGACGACGGCTCCGGCGCCGACGCGAAGGGCGGGGCGACCACCGAGGCGACCACCCAGGCCTCGCCGTCGCCCTCCCAGCCCGCCTCGGGCGGCGACCTGGCGCAGGGCGAGAGCGCGAGCGGCAAGGTCGCGGAGGGCCCCGGCGAAGTCACCTACGACGTCCTGGCGCAGAAGGTCGAGGTGGGCACCGAGGCGGAGGCCGCGAAGGCGGTGGCGGACGCCGCGGACGCCAAGGGCAAGGTGCTGGCCACCGCCCACATCAAGTACACGCACCAGGGCGGACCCGCCCTGACCGAGGGCTCCGACGTGCACGACGGCACCACGGTCTTCGCGGACGGGCAGCGCGGCGGCGTCCTCATCGGCGCCGCCGAGGACGCGCCGGGCTGCGAGGACCCGTACGACGTCGAGAGCTGGAAGCAGGGCGAGAGCCATGTCTTCTGCGAGACCTACGTGATCCCCGCGGGCGCCACGAGCGTCGAGGTCCACTGGTCGGAGGAGGACGGCGAGCCCTACGTCTGGAAGTTCCCGCAGAAGTAGACAGCGCGCGAGGGTGTTCACGCCTCCGGGTCGTCCTTCGTCAGCCGGGTGATCCCGGCGATGCGGTACGCGTCCGCCTCGTCCAGCGTCTCGCTCGCCAGCAGCGACTCGGCGAGCGCGTCCAGCTGTCCCCGGTGGTCGCGCAGCTTGCGCACGGCCTCCTCGTAGCAGGAGTCCACGACCCGCCGCATCTCACCGTCGATCGCGTCGAGCGTCTGGGGTGCGGCGGCGAGGCCGTACGCCTGCTGGGCGTCGCCGGGCAGGGCGGAGAGCCTGCCGACCCGCTCGCTCATGCCCCACCGCGCGACCATCCCGCGGGCGATGTTGGTGACCTGTTCGAGGTCGCTCTCCGAACCGGTCGTGATCATCCCGTACACGACGTGCTCGGCCGCCATGCCGCCGAGCGCCCCGATGATCCGCCCGCGCAGGTACTCCTCCGTGTACGCGTACTTGTCCGCGTCCGGCGTCGACAGCGTCACCCCGAGCGCCCGGCCGCGCGGCACGATCGTGATCTTGCGGACGGGATCGGCGCCCGGCTGCAACATACCCAGCAGCGCGTGACCACTCTCGTGGTAGGCGGTGCGCCGGCGCTCCTCCTCGGGCATCACCAGCGGGCGTTCGGCCCCCAGCTGGACCTTCTCCAGCGCCTCGGAGAGGTTCGCCTGCGTCACCCGCTCCTGCTTCCGCTTCACCGCGAGCAACGCCGCCTCGTTGGCGAGGTTGGCGAGCTCGGCGCCGGTCATGCCCGGCGTCGTACGGGCCACCTGGGCGAGGTCGATGTCCGGGGCGAGCGGAATCTCGCGGGTGTGGATCTCCAGGATCGCCTCCCGGCCGCCTCTGTCCGGCGGCGAGACGCTGACCACCCGGTCGAAGCGGCCGGGCCGGGTCAGGGCCGCGTCCAGGATGTCCGCGCGGTTGGTGGCCGCGATGACGATCACGCCCTCCGAGCCGGAGAAGCCGTCCATCTCGGTGAGGATCTGGTTCAGGGTCTGCTCGCGCTCGTCGTGGCCGCCCATGCCGGAGCCGCCGCCGCGGGCGCGGCCGATGGTGTCGATCTCGTCGATGAAGATGATCGACGGCGCCACCTTGCGGGCCTCGGCGAACAGCTCCCGCACCCGGGAGGCACCCACGCCCACGATCATCTCGATGAACTCGGACGCCGACGCGGAGAAGAACGGCACACCCGCCTCGCCGGCCACCGCGCGCGCGAGGAGCGTCTTTCCCGTGCCGGGCGGGCCGGTCAGCAGGACGCCCCGGGGCATCTTGGCGCCCATGCGGCGATAGGCGTCCGGGTTCTTCAGGAAGTCGACGACATCGCTCAGCTCGCCCTCCACCTCGTCGATCCCCGCGACGTCGGCGAAGGTGGTGCGCGGTTTCCCGGCCTCCAGCTCGACCGGCTTGGGCGGCGCCTTGCGGCCCAGCATCCCGCCCGCCCCGCCGCCCAGGGCGCCCCGCATGCGCCGGGCGATGAAGATCCACAACACCACCAGGATCAGCATCGGGGCCAGCGCGATCAGCAGGTTGGCCAGGAAGCTGCGGTGCTGCACGACGGGCTCGGCGGTGACCGTGACCCTGTTCTTCGTCAGGTCGGCCCAGAGCTGGTCGTCCGCGAAGGTCGGCCGCTCGGTCGTGAACTTGGTGTACGTCCCGTCGCCCTCGGGATTGTCCCGGGCCTTCTTCAGCTGCCCCTGGATCGCGTCGCCCTTGGCGTAGATCTTGCTGACGTTGCCCTCGTCGACCTGCTTGCTGAACTCCGTGTAGGAGATGGTCGGCTCGTCGCCCTCGTTGAAGAAGGAGAGCACGAGGTTGGCGATGAGGTAGACGATCAGCGCGGCCAGGATCAGGTTCCACCAGCCGCCGCGCATCCGCCGGCCACCGGGCGGCGGCTTGGGCGGCTCGTCGGGCGTGCCCTCGGTCCGCCAGGGCGGCTCCGGTGCCTTGCGCGGCGGGGACGGATTGGTCATATCCGGACGCTACGACAGGAATGCCGTGCGGGCATGCGGGTGTACCGGACGTACGACGCCGGGGCGCCCCCTGCGACAGGAGGCGCCCCGGCGTCGCACTGCGCCCGGACGGGCGGTCAGCCCATGAACTTCTTGAACTCGTCCGGCAGCTCGAAGTCCTGCCCGCCCTGCTGCGGCAGCCCCAGCGCGCCCCCGCTCTGCGCGGCGGCGGCGCGACGGGCGGCCTCCTCCTGCTCCTGCTGCTTGCGCTTCATCGGGTTGCCCGAGCGCTGCTTGCCCTTGGCCTTCTTCTGCTGCTTCTTCTGCCGGCCGGGGCCGCCACCCATGCCGGGCATCCCCGGCATCCCGGGCATGCCGCCGCCCTGGGCCATGCGGGACATCATCTTGCGGGCCTCGAAGAACCGCTCGACAAGGTTCTTCACGGCGCTGACCTCGACGCCGGAACCCTTGGCGATACGGGCGCGGCGCGAGCCGTTGATGATCGTCGGCTCCTGGCGCTCGCCCGGCGTCATCGACTTGATGATGGCGGCCGTGCGGTCGACGTCGCGCTCGTCGAGGTTGTTGATCTGGTCCTTCATCTGGCCCATGCCGGGCAGCATGCCGAGCAGCTTCGAGATGGAGCCCATCTTGCGGACCTGCTCCATCTGGGCCAGGAAGTCGTCCAGGGTGAAGTCCTGGCCCTTCTTGGACGCCAGCTTGGAGGCCATCTTCTCGGCCTCTTCCTGGCTGAACGTCTTCTCCGCCTGCTCGATCAGGGTGAGCAGGTCACCCATGTCGAGGATGCGGGAGGCCATCCGGTCCGGGTGGAAGGCGTCGAAGTCGTCGAGCTTCTCGCCGTTCGAGGCGAACATGATCGGCTTGCCGGTCACCGAGGCGATCGACAGGGCCGCACCACCGCGGGCGTCGCCGTCGAGCTTGGAGAGCACCACGCCGTCGAAGCCGACGCCGTCGCGGAAGGCCTCGGCGGTGTTGACCGCGTCCTGACCGATCATCGCGTCGACGACGAAGAGGATCTCGTCGGGGCTGACGGCGTCGCGGATGTCCGCGGCCTGCTGCATCAGCTCCTGGTCGATGCCCAGGCGGCCGGCGGTGTCGACGATGACCAGGTCGTGGACCTTGGCCTTGGCGAACTCGATGGAGTCCTTGGCCACCTTGACCGGGTCGCCCACGCCGTTGCCCGGCTCGGGGGCGTAGACCGCGACACCGGCGCGCTCGGCGACGACGCTGAGCTGGTTGACGGCGTTGGGGCGCTGGAGGTCACAGGCCACGAGCAGCGGGGAGTGGCCCTGCTCCTTGAGCCAGTGGCCGAGCTTGCCCGCGAGGGTGGTCTTACCCGCACCCTGGAGACCGGCCAGCATGATGACGGTCGGCGGCTGCTTGGCGAAACGCAGGCGGCGGGTCTCGCCGCCGAGGATGCCCACCAACTCCTCGTTGACGATCTTGAGGACCTGCTGGGCCGGGTTCAGCGCCTTGGAGACCTCGGCGCCCAGGGAGCGCTCCTTGACCTTCTTGATGAAGGCCCGCACGACGGGCAGCGCCACGTCGGCCTCGAGGAGCGCGATGCGGATCTCGCGGGCCGTGGCGTCGATGTCCGCCTCGGTCAGCCGTCCTTTGCCCCGCAGGGATTTGAAGGTGGCTGACAGGCGGTCGGAGAGAGTATCGAACACGGCGGCGTAGGTCCTCGCGTCGGCGTTGGTGTGGGTCGTCCTCCAGGGTATCCGGCCCGGCAGGCAAAGTGTCCCTGCCCGCTGCACAGAGCGGACGGTCACGTTCGCAGCGACTCCTCCAGCCCCCGGGCCACCGACGCCGCCTCGTCCCCGGGCAGCGGCGTACCCTCCCCCCGCGTCACATAGAACGCGTCCACCGCGTTCGCCCCCAGCGTCGACACGTGCGCGCTCCGTACCCGCACCCCGGCCGCCTCCAGCGCCCGCCCGAGCCGGAACAGCAGCCCCGGCGCGTCCTGGGCGCGGACCTCGATCACCGTGGCCAGCCGGGACGCGGCCGGGGCGACGGTGACGCGGGGCGGGGGCGGCTCCACGCCCCGGCGCCGGGGGTGGGCGGCGTCCCGTTCGGCGAGCCGTGCGGCGATGTCCAGGGTGCCGTCCAGGGCCCTGACCAGGTCGGCGCGGAGCCGGGCGGCCTGGGGCAGGGAGCCGTACTGGGCGGCGACCCGCCAGTCCAGGAGCAGGACCGAACCCTCGACGCCGTCCGGCAGCGGAACGGACCGCAGCTCGGCGGTGCGGACGGTCAGCCGGTGCATGGCCAGGACCCCGGCCACCGCGGGGAGCACGCCCGCCTGGTCGGGCACGGCGATCAGCAGCTCCACGCCGAGGGGCTCGGGACCGTCGGCCGAAGAGGGAGAGGACGGAGAGGACGGAGGGGACAGAAAGGACGGAGAGGACGGAGAGGAGGGAGCCGGGGCGGAATCGGCGGGCGGCTCGGTCTGGGCCCGCAGCGCGAGTACCGGACCGCCGGTGCGGAAGGCCTCGACCGCGAGCCGCTCCTGTTCGGCGGTGGGCGCGGCGGTCTCGGCCTCGGGCTGCGGCT
Source organism: Streptomyces violaceoruber (assembly GCF_033406955.1). NCBI lineage: Bacteria > Bacillati > Actinomycetota > Actinomycetes > Kitasatosporales > Streptomycetaceae > Streptomyces > Streptomyces violaceoruber. Next base: position 2,459,971 of record NZ_CP137734.1, read on the forward strand.
CCCCGGCCAGCACTCCGGAGACCCGTTTCACCAGGTCGGCGACGAGGGAGCCGCGCCAGGACGACCAGGCGGCCGGCCCGGTGGCCAGCGCGTCCGCCTCGGTCAGCGCGTGCAGCAGCTCCAGCGTGTGCTCGGTTCCGACCGCCTGCGCGACCGCGCGCACGGTGGCCGGATCGTCCAGGTCGCGCCGGGTGGCGGTCTCCACGAGCAGGAGGTGGTGGCGTACGAGGGTGGCCAGGACGGCCGTGTCCGCGCCGTCGAAGCCGATGCGGGCGGCGACGTCCCGGGCGATGGTCTCGCCGGCCACGGAGTGGTCGCCGGGCCAGCCCTTGCCGATGTCGTGCAGCAGCGCGGCGATCAGGAGCAGGTCGGGGCGGTGCACCCGGCGGGTGAACCCGGCGGCGCGGACGGCGGTCTCGATCAGGTGCCGGTCCACGGTCCACAGGTGCACGGCGTTGCGCTGCGGGCGGCAGCGGACCCGCTCCCAGTCGGGCAGCAGCCGGGTGACCAGGCCCTCGGCCTCCAGCGCCTCCCAGACCTGCACCGTGGGCCGGCCCGAGCCCAGCAGGGTCACCAACTGCTCACGCGCCTCGGCGGGCCAGGGCGTGGGCAAGGGGCGCGCGGTGGCCGCCAGGCGCCGTACGGCGTGCCGGGAGAGCGGGAGTCCGGCTTGCGCGGCGGCGGCCGCGGCACGCAGCGGGAGTACGGGGTCGCGTTCGGGGCGCGCGGTGCGGGCGAGCACCGCCTCGCCGTCCTGCTCCACGACGCCCTCGGCGAGCGGGGAGCGCTCGGCGACCGGTTTCCCGCCGTTCCTTCCGTTCATCATGGCGCGCAGCCGCGGCCGTACGGACCGCGAGCGGAGCACGCGGCCCACCTCGCGCCAGGTGACGTCGCCCGCGTAGGAGATGACGCGGGCCGCCTCGTACACCTGTCGCAGCAGCGCGTCGGCGTCCAGCAGACCCAGTTCGGCCGCCACCTGGTCCTGTTCCTGCAGCGCCAGCCGGTCGGTCGCCCGGCCCGTCGCCAGGTGGAGGGCGTCGCGTACGTCGAGCAGGCGCCGCCGGGCATCGGCGAGCCCCTCGCGCGGGGCGTCGGCGAGCCAGGAGGCGGCGACGGCACGCAGCGCGGTGGCGTCGCGCAGGCCGCCTCGGGCCTCCTTGAGGTCGGGTTCGAGCAGGAACTGAAGCTCGCCCTGGCGTTCGGCGCGCTCGGCGCACAGGTCGCGGAGTTCGGGGAGGCGCTTGGGGGCCTGGTTGCGCCAGTCGGCGAGGACGGCGGTGCGCAGCGAGGCGGTCAGGCCGAGGTCTCCGGCCAGGTGGCGGGCGTCCAGGAGACCGAGGTGGACCTTGAGGTCCTGGCCCGCCGTCTTCCGGGCCTGCTGCGGGGTGCGTACGGAGTGGTCGAGGTCGATGCCGAGGTCCCAGACCGGGTACCAGAGGCGGTCGGCGAGTGCGGCGACGGCCTTGTCGTCCCGGCCGTCGTGCAGCAGGAGCAGGTCCAGGTCGCTGCGCGGTGACAGCTCGCCGCGCCCGTAGCCGCCGACCGCGACGAGCGAGATCCCCGTGTGCTCCTCGGTGGCCGCGCCGAAGAGGCCCGCCAGCCAGCCGTCCGTCAGTTCGGCGAGCGCCCTGCGGCGCGGCGGCCCGGACCGCGCCCCCTCGGTGAGGAGGCGCAGCCGGGCCGCCGCGTAGCCGCCGGGTCCCGAGTCCTCTGCTTCGTCCGTCACGCCCGTACTCGTCACCCGGCGACTCCCGTTCCGTTGTCGTGCTGCGGAGCTGGCCCAGAGCTGCTCAGAGCGCGTCGGGTCCGCGCTCGCCGGTCCTGACCCGTACGGCCGTGTCGACCGGGACCGCCCAGACCTTGCCGTCGCCGATCTTGCCGGTGCGGGCCGCCTTGACGACGACGTCGATCAGCTGCTCGGCGTCGTCGTCCTCGACCAGGACCTCGATGCGGATCTTGGGCACCAGGTCGACGGTGTACTCGGCCCCCCGGTAGACCTCGGTGTGTCCGCGCTGGCGGCCGTAGCCGCTGGCCTCGGTGACGGTCAGGCCGTGGACCCCGAAGGCCTGGAGGGCCTCCTTGATCTCGTCGAGCCGGTGCGGCTTGACGACGGCGGTGATGAGCTTCATGCGTCCACCTTCTTGCTCGGGGCCGACCCGGCCGTGGAGGCGGCCGGCGTGGCGGTCGTCCGGGCGGCACCGCCGCCGGCGCCGCTGAAGTCGTATGCGGTCTCGGCGTGCTCGGCCTGGTCGATGCCGGCCACCTCGACGTCCTCCGACACCCGCATGCCGATCGTCTTGTCCAGCAGGAAGGCGAGGACCGCGGAGACGACCAGGGAGTAGGCGAGGACGCCGAAGACGCCCGCGCACTGCTTCCAGAACTGGTCGAGGCCGCCGCCGTAGAAGAGGCCCTCGACGTCGGACTGGCCCTTGCCGCTGGCGAAGAAGCCGATGAGCAGCGAGCCGAGGATGCCGCCGACGAGGTGGACGCCGACCACGTCGAGGGAGTCGTCGTAGCCGAACCTGTACTTCAGGCCGACGGCCATGGCGCACACCACGCCGGCGACGAGGCCGACGGCGATCGCGCCGAGCGGGGAGACGGCGCCGCCGGCCGGGGTGATGGCGACCAGTCCGGAGACGGCGCCGGAGGCCGCGCCCAGGGTGGTGAAGGCGCCGTGGCGGATCTTCTCGTAGGCGAGCCAGCCGAGGACGGCGGCGCCGGTGGCGACCTGGGTGTTGACGAACATCAGCGCGCCGACGCCGTCGTCGTTGCCGAGCCACGACCCGGCGTTGAAGCCGAACCAGCCGAACCAGAGCAGGCCGGCGCCGAGCATGACCAGCGGGAGGCTGTGCGGGCGCATCGGGTCCTTCTTGAAGCCGACCCGCTTGCCGATGACGAGGATCACGCCGAGCGCGGCGGCGCCGGCGTTGATGTGCACGGCCGTGCCGCCGGCGAAGTCGATGACGCCCAGCTCGAAGGCCCAGCCACCGGCGCCCCAGACCCAGTGGGCCACCGGGAAGTAGACGATCGTGGCCCACAGGGCGATGAACAGCGCCCAGGCCGTGAACTTCACCCGGTCCGCGAGGGCGCCGCTGATCAGGGCGGGGGTGAGGACGGCGAACATCAGCTGGAAGACCAGGAAGACGAAGACGGGGATGGTGTAGCCGTCCCACAGCTCGGTCAGGCCGATGTTGCTCAGGCCCACCCAGTCGGAGTTCCAGCCGACGACGCTGCCGGAGTCGGTGCCGAACGCCATGGAGAAGCCGTAGAGCACCCACAGGACGGTGACGATGCCGAGGCTGATGAAGCTCATCATCAGCATGTTCAGGGTGCTCTTGACGCGGACCATGCCTCCGTAGAAGAAGGCCAGGGCCGGGGTCATGAGCATCACCAGGGCGGAGCAGATGAGCATGAAGCCCGTGTTGGCGGCAGAGAGCTCCGTCTCTGCGGCGAGCGTGATGGCTGGAGCCATCGGCGTCTCCTCGTCGTTGGTGCGGCCCCGTGGGGGCGAAGCCTGGCGGGCGGGCGGTGAGGGGTGGGCCGGTTATGCGCCACGACATTGACGCAGCGCGGTTTCGGTGGAAGCCCCTCGTTGTTTCGCCGCCGTGACGAAGGCACGGTGCGTGTTACGCGTGGGTGAACGGCCGGGGCCGGTCGTCGTCGTGCCCGGGCCGTCCGGCCCGGAACGCAAGCCGGCCGCGGCGGCCTCCGAATGACCTGGCATGGGGGAGCCGAGTCGGGCAGTTCGGGAGGGCCGGCCGCGGCCGGGGCTGGTGGAGGTTCAGACCGCTTCGGCGGTCTCCGGCAGCTCGACGGCGAGCCGTTCGGTGAGGTCGACGACCTCACCGAGGTCGCCGAAATCGCGTACGGCCGTGTCGACGGTCTTGCGGATGCGGGTGTTGACGCGTTCGGAGCGGACCTTCTTGGCGATGCCCATGGCCTCCATGGCCAGGACGGTGCTCTCCTCGGGTTCGCGGCGCAGCAGGTGCACGGTCGCCATGCCGATCAGGTTCAGCGCGTAGGAGCGCTGGTGCTCCTCGTCCTTGGCGAACAGCTCCACGGCCCGGCGCATCAGGGGGTCGGCGAGGGAGGCGTAGGCGGGGCTGCGGCCGGCCACGTAGGCGAGGTCGCGGAAGGAGTGGCTGTTCTCGCCGTACAGCTCGGCCTCGGAGAAGAAGCGGATCCAGTCGGGGTCCGGCTCGTCCCACTCGTCGGCCTCGGCGAAGATGTCCTCCGCCATGCGCACCGCGCGCTTGGTGCGGCCGGGCTGGCCCATGTTGGCGTAGGCGCGGGCCTCCATCGCGTACAGCATCGACTGGGTGCGAGGGCTGGCGCAGTCCCGGCTGCCGTACTGCGCGAGGTGGATCAGCTCCAGGGCGTCGTCGGGCCGGCCGAGGTGGATCATCTGGCGGCTCATGCTGGACAGGATGTACGAGCCGAGCGGCCGGTCCCCCGCCTCCTTGGCGGCGTGCAGGGCGAGTACGAAGTACTTCTGGGCGGTGGGCTGGAGCCCCACGTCGTACGACATCCAGCCGGCCAGCTCGGCCAGCTCGGCGGCGACCTTGAAGAGCTTGGCGCGGGTGGTTTCCGTCTGGGGTTCCTGGAGCAGGTCGGTGACCTCGTGCAGCTGGCCGACCACGGCCTTGCGGCGCAGACCGCCGCCGCACTGGGCGTCCCAGCGGCGGAACATCACGGCCGTGGACTCCAGCAGGTCGAGCTCCGGCCTGGACAGGCGGCCGCGCGCGCGGTTGGCGGGTGCCGCGGGCTCGGATCCGGCCGCCGCCGGGGTGGCGGAGGGCGTGGGGACGAGCCAGCGCTGCATGGGTTCGATGAGGGACGGGCCCGCGGAGAGGGCGAGCGAGCTGCCGAGGAAGCCGCGCCGCGCCAGCATGAGGTCGCTGCGCGAGAACTCGCTGAGCAGGGCCACGGTCTGCGGGCCCGTCCAGGGGAGGTCGACGCCGGTCGCGGAGGGCGTGGGGCGGGTGGAACGCAGGCCCAGGTCCTCGACGGAGACGACGACGCCGAAGCGTTCGGAGAACAGCTCGGACAGGATCCGCGGGATCGGCTCGCGCGGGTTCTCCCCGTCGAGCCAGCGGCGCACGCGTGAGGTGTCGGTGGAGATGTGGTTGGCGCCCAACTGGCGGGCCCGGCGGTTGACCTGGCGGGCCAGCTCGCCCTTGGACCAGCCGCTGCGGGCGAACCAGGAGGTGAGCAGCTCGTTCGGGCGCTTGTCGGCGTGCGACGCGCTCCCCGCGCTCGTACCGCTTCCGCCGTTGCCACTCACTGGAACGCCCCCATCCCTGAGACCACCTGTCGCCGAGTGCGCCAAGCCCTATCAGAATGCCGGTGGCCCGGGCCCTCCGTCCGGTGGTTGGCACCCTTCGAACGGAAAGCCGGGTTGCCTCCGGCATACCCACAAGTGCATGTGCCCCAAGGCTCCATGCACACAAAGTAGTCCTACGATCACTCGCCCAGCCATGGCGATTGCGGAATCGCCACCATTCGCCACCCCTTCGAATGAACTCGCGGTGGCCGGGACGCGATTCACTTGACATAGGCCAACCGGGAGTCGGTGCAACGGTGCACGCCGGGGCGTGCGCCGTCGGACGCACCACCCCGGAGTGCTTCCGGACGCTGTCTGAACCGCGCCGGGCTGGGGATTTGGAAGCAGAGAGTCACGTTTCACTTCCGCTGCGTAACCGCCGCTGCGTCGGACCCGTTGGAGGGGGCATGGGCTTCACGATCGGCATCGGCAGCAGTCGGGGCATGCGCGAGATCCGGTCCGGCGCGCGTCGCCGGGGCCGCGCCTCGGAGTGCACCGTGGTGGCCGAGTTCAGCGGACTGTGGGGCTGGGACGTGGTGCCGGGCGCCCGGACCGCCCAGGGCGCCTGCTCGTGCGGCCTGCCCGACTGCCCGGCGCCGGGCGCGCACCCCCTGGACTTCGCGCCCCGGGTGCCCGCCGGGGCGACCCTGGACGAGGCGAGCGAGGCCTGGTCCCGGTTCCCCGGGGCCGCGGTGATGCTGGCGGTCGGGCGGACCTTCGACGTGATCGAGGTGGCCGAGCCCGCCGGGCTGCGGGCCCTGGCCCGGCTGGAGCGCATGGGCGTCCCGCTCGGGCCGGTCGCGGCGACCCCGCAGGGCCGCGCCCAGTTCTTCGTCGCTCCGGGCGCCGCGGCCGAGCTGCCCCGGCTGCTGTACCGGATGGGCTGGGACGACCCGGCTGCCCTCGACCTGCGTGGCCTCGGCCCCGGCACGTACCTCACGGCCCCGCCCTCCGACCGCGGCGGCCGGGGCCCGGTGCGCTGGCTGCGCCCTCCGGCCCTCGACTCGGCCACGAAGCCCCCGGCGGCCCGGCTGCTCCTGGGCACGCTGGCCTACGTGGCCCACCGCTCCCGGGCGTAGTTCTCCGCCAACGGCGAAGCGCCCGTCTCCCGATCAGCAACCCTCCGCCAACGGCGAAGCGCCCGTCTCCCGGTCCGGGAGGCGGGCGCTTCTCGCCCGGGTGCGGGCGCGGGACGCCGGCGCTCGGGCGTCACTCGCCGATGAGGGCGTCCACGAAGGCCGCGGGCTCGAACGGCGCCAGGTCGTCCGCGCCCTCTCCGAGTCCGATCAGCTTGACCGGCACGCCCAGCTCGCGCTGGACGGCGACCACGATGCCGCCCTTGGCCGTGCCGTCCAGCTTGGTGAGCACGATGCCGGTGATGTTCACGACCTCGGCGAAGACGCGGGCCTGGATCAGACCGTTCTGGCCGGTGGTGGCGTCGAGCACGAGCAGCACCTCGTCCAGCGGCGCGTGCTTCTCCACGACGCGCTTGACCTTGCCCAGCTCGTCCATGAGGCCGGTCTTGGTGTGCAGGCGGCCGGCGGTGTCGATGAGCACGACGTCCGAGCCCATCTCCTTGCCCTCCTTGACCGCGTCGAAGGCGACGGAGGCGGGGTCGCCGCCCTCGGGCCCGCGCACGGTGTGGGCGCCGACCCGCTCGCCCCAGGTCTGGAGCTGGTCCGCGGCGGCTGCGCGGAAGGTGTCGGCGGCGCCGAGCACGACGCTGCGGCCGTCGGCCACCAGGACGCGGGCGAGCTTGCCCGTGGTGGTGGTCTTGCCGGTGCCGTTCACACCGACGACCATCACGATGCCGGGCTTGCTCGTGGCCGGTTCGGTCTTGACCTCGCGGTCCATGTCGGGGCCGACCAGGGTGATCAGCTCCTCGCGCAGCAGGGTGCGCAGCTCCTCCGGCGTGCGGGTGCCGAGCACCTTCACCCGTTCGCGCAGCCGCTCGACCAGCTCCTGGGTGGGCTGCACGCCGACGTCGGCGGTGAGGAGCGTGTCCTCGATCTCCTCCCAGGTGTCGTCGTCGAGGTGCTCCCGGGACAGCAGGGTCAGCAGGCCCTTGCCGAGGGCGTTCTGCGAGCGGGAGAGGCGGGCACGGAGCCGGACCAGTCGGCCGGCGGTGGGCTCGGGAACCTCGATCTGCGGGATCTCGAGCTCTTCGACGACGGGCGGCTCCTCGACGGTGGCGGTGCCGCCGTCCGGGAGGTCGACCTCCTCTATCGTCCGGCGCGTTTCGTCGCGCGGCGTCTCGGCCTCGTCGCCGACGTGCGGCTCGGCCGGAGGGGCGGTGATGTCGGGCGTCGTGGGGGGCGGCTCGGGCAGCTGCTTCTTGCGGCGGCTGCCGACGACCAGCCCGCCGAGCGCGCCGATCACGACCACGGCGATGACTACAGCAAGGATGACGATTTCCATAACGGGACCAGTATGCGTGACCCCCGGCACGGCCCCCCGCTATCGGTCGCTTGTGGTTTCCACCAAAGGACAAAGGCCCCTGGAAGGAGCGAGTCGGAGCAAAGTACGATGGAGGAGGCCGCGTCAACGCGCGTAGAGTCCCGACCGCCCCCTCTCCCCACGATCGAGGCACGGACCCCCCACATGAGCAAGACCGCCGAGAACGAAGGCGCCCTGGAAACCCGCGGCATCGAGCAGGTGCCCGACCACGAGCGCACCGCCCGGACCCGCGAGCTGTTCCCGACCTGGGTCGGCGCCAACATCAGCGTGCTGCTGCTCACGATGGGCGCGAGCCTCGTCGTGGCGTACCGGCTCAACTTCTGGCAGGCCCTGGTCGTCGCGGGGGCCGCGCCGGTCGTGTCGTACGGCCTGGTCGGGCTGATCGGCATCGCCGGCAAGCGGGGCGGGGCTCCCGGGATGGCGCTGTCCCGTGCCGTGTTCGGGCAGCGGGGCAATCTGCTGCCCGGCTCGCTGATCTGGGTCGCCCGCTGGGGCTGGGAGACGATCAACGCGGTGACCGGTGCCTATGCGCTGCTCACCGTGCTGGACATCGTCTTCGGCATACGCGCCAACAGCGTGCTGGACATGGTGACGCTGCTCGCCTTCGTGGTGGCGACGTTCGCGATCTCGGGGCTGGGCATCAACGCCGTGCAGAAGTGCAACAAGTACGCGGCGTACCTCTTCGGTGCCTTCTCGGTGCTGGTGCTCGGCTATCTGGTCGTCGACACCGACTGGTCCGCCGTGTTCGACCGGTCCGCCGGTTCGGTGGCCGCGATGATCACGGGTGTGGGTCTGATCGCGGCGGGCGGCGTCAGCTGGATCCCGTCCGCGCCCGACTTCACCCGGTACCTGCCGCGCACGGCGTCCTCGAAGGGGATCGTCGGGGTCACGGTCGGCGGTGCGGGCATCGTCGTACTGCCGATGGTGCTGATGGGCGCGGTCATGGCGGTCTCCACGCCGGATCTGGCCTCGGCCGCCGACCCGGTCTCCTTCCTGGGCGAGATCCTGCCGACCTGGATCGCGGTGCCGTACCTGCTGATCGCGCTGATCGGCATGCTGCTGATCAACTCGATGTCGATGTACTCGGCCGGGTTCACCGCGCAGACCCTGGGCTTCAAGGTCCCGCGGCACTGGGCGGTCTCGGTCAACGCCGTGATCTCGCTGGTCTTCGGCGGCGTGCTGATGCTGGTGGCGACCAGCTTCATGGGGTCCTTCATCGCGTTCCTGTCGCTGCTCGCGGTCGCCTTCTCCGCCTGGGTCGGCGTCTTCGGCGCGGACATGCTGCGCGGCCGGGAGTACGACGGCGAGGCCCTGGCCGACACCGGCCGCACCAGCGCCTACTGGTACCGCGGCGGCTTCTCCCCCGCGGCGGTCGTCGCCTGGGCGGTGGGCCTGGCCGCCGGTCTGATGTTCACCACGTCCGACTGGTTCACCGGTCCGCTCGCCACGGACAACTTCGTCGGCGAGTACGGACTGGGCTGGGTGGCCACGGTCGTGATCTCCGCCCTGCTGTACGCGGTGCTGCCGAAGCCGGCGCTGATCGTCCCGGATGCGCGCGCGGAGCGGGCCGAGCAGCCCGAGGCCGAGACCGTGACCGTCTGACGTACGCCGAACGGGTCCCGGCACACCGCCGCCCCGCCCGGAATGCGACCGGGCGGGGCGGCGGACGGTACGGGGAGAGGGGCAGCGGGGACTTGGCCCTCCTCCCCGGGTTCGGGGCGGGCGGGTCAGCCCATTTCCTCCAGGGCCTTGCCCTTGGTCTCCTTCACGAACTTGAGGACGAAGGGGATGGAGAGGGCGGCGAAGATCGTGTAGATCACGTAGGTGCCGGAGAGGTTCCAGTCGGCCAGTGACGGGAAGCTCGCGGTGATGGCCCAGTTGGCGATCCACTGCGCGGAGGCGGCCACGCCCAGCGCGGCGGCGCGGATCCGGTTGGGGAACATCTCGCCGAGGAAGACCCACACGACCACACCCCACGACAGGGCGAAGAAGAGGACGAAGACGTGGGCGGCGATCAGGGCGACCCAGCCCTGGGTGGCCGGTAGTTTCCCGTCGACCAGGTCGAAGGAGAAGGCCCAGGCCTCCAGCGCCAGCCCGATCACCATGCCGACGGAACCGATCAGGGCGAGCGGCTTGCGGCCGACGCGGTCCACGAAGATCATCGCGATCACGGTGCCGACGATGTTGATGATCGACGTCGTGAACGAGTAGAAGAACGAGTCGGCGGGGTCGACGCCGACCGACTGCCACAGCGTCGAGGAGTAGTAGAACGCGACGTTGATGCCGACGAACTGCTGGAAGACCGACAGGCCGATACCGATCCACACGATCGGCTTGAAGAAGAAGCTGCCGCCGAGGAGGTCCTTGAAGGAGGACTTCTCCTCGCGGTGCATGGCGTGCTCGATCTCGGTGACGCGGGCGTCGAAGTCCACGTCCTTGCCCTCGACCTCCTCGAGGATCTTCTTGGCGCGCTCGCGCTTGCCCACCGAGATCAGGAAGCGGGGGGACTCGGGGATGGCGAAGGACAGCAGGCCGTACAGGACGGCCGGGATCACCATGACGCCGAGCATGACCTGCCAGGCCTCCAGGCCCATCAGCTCGCCGCGCTGGTCACCGCCGGCGGCGTTCAGCAGACCCCAGTTGACCAGCTGGGAGACGGCGATACCGATGACGATCGCGGCCTGCTGGAAGGAACCGAGCCGGCCGCGGTAGGCGGGCGGGGACACCTCGGCGATGTAGGCGGGGCCGATCACCGAGGCCATGCCGATCGCGAAGCCGCCGATGATCCGCCACATGGCCAGGTCCCACAGCGCGAAGGGCAGCGCGGAGCCGACGGCGCTCACCGTGAACAGGACCGCGGCGATCTGCATGCACCGGATACGGCCGATACGGTCCGCGATACGGCCCGCGGTCGCGGCACCGATGGCACAGCCGATCAGAGCCACGGCGATGACCTGCGCCAGCACCGCGGAACCGACGTCGTAGCGGTCCCGGATCGCCTCGACCGCACCGTTGATCACGGAACTGTCGTAACCGAACAGGAAACCGCCCATCGCGGCCGCCGCCGCGATGAAGATGACGTGCCCGAGATGATCGGGATGAGCCGTCCCGGCTCCTGGACTGGGCGCCTGCGATGTGCTGGCCACGTGTACTCCTCGGGCTACCGGCAACGCTGCCGGGGCGGTTCACCCTTCGAGGTGCCAACGAAGGAACCTGAAGGTAAAAGCAACGTTGCAGAGACTATGCCTTCAAGTATCGAAGTCAAGAGGGCGAGAGCTGTGACTTTCAGGGGAGTCGAAGTGGTTATGTGTTCAAGTCTTGAAGAACGAGGGCTCAGGGCTGACGCAACCGCTGGCTAATGACCTTCGACACACCGTCGCCCTGCATGGACACGCCGTAGAGCGCGTCGGCGACCTCCATCGTGCGCTTCTGGTGCGTGATGACGATCAGCTGCGAGGCCTCCTGCAGCTCCTGCATGATCCGGATCAGCCGCTGCAGGTTGGTGTCGTCGAGCGCCGCCTCGACCTCGTCCATCACGTAGAACGGACTCGGCCGGGCCTTGAAGATCGACACCAGCATCGCCACCGCGGTCAGCGAGCGCTCCCCGCCGGAGAGCAGCGACAGCCGCTTGACCTTCTTGCCCGGGGGCCGGGCCTCGACGTCCACGCCCGTGGTGAGCATGTTGTCGGGGTCGGTCAGGATCAGCCGTCCCTCACCGCCCGGGAACAGCCTGCTGAAGACGCCCTCGAACTCCCGGGCGGTGTCCCGGAAGGCCTCGGTGAAGACCTGCTCGACGCGCTCGTCGACCTCCTTGACGACCTGGAGCAGGTCGGCGCGGGTCTTCTTCAGGTCCTCCAGCTGCTCGCTGAGGAACTGGTGCCGCTCCTCCAGCGCCGCGAACTCCTCCAGCGCCAGCGGGTTGACCTTGCCGAGCTGCTGGTAGGCGCGCTCGGCGGCCTTCAGCCGCTTCTCCTGCTCGGCGCGGACGAAGGGGCGCGGGCGGTTGCGCGGGTGCTCCGGGTCTTCCGGGAGCACCTCGCCGTCGGCGGGGGGCGAGGGCGGCACCTCTTGATGGGGGCCGTACTCGGCCGCGAGCCCCGCCGGTTCCACACCGAGTTCCTCCAGCGCCTTGGTCTCCAGCTGCTCGATGCGCAGCCGCTTCTCGGCGCCGAGTACCTCGCCCCGGTGAACTGAATCCGTCAACTTGTCCAGCTCCGCCTTGAGGTTGCGCCCGGCGGTGCGCGCGGCGGTCAGCTCCTGCTCGCGCCGGGCCTTGGCCGCCTCGGCGAGGGTGCGCTCCTCGTCGGCGCGGCTGAGTGAGACCTCGACGTGGGCGAGCAGCTGCCGGGCGCCGGCGGCGACCGCCTCGGCGACGGCCGCCTCGTGCCGCAGCCTGGCCCGCCGCTGCTCGGCACGCGCGCGTGCCTCGCGTTCGGCGCGGGCGGCCCGGTCCAGGGAGTCGGCGCGTCCGGCCAGTCCCTTGACCCTCTCCTCGTGCGTACGGACCTGGAGGCGGGCCTCCATCTCGGTCTGGCGGGCGTTGGCACCGTCGGCGGCGAGCCGGTCGCGGGCGGCGGTGTCGGGCTCCTCCTCGACCGGCATCTCCTCGGCGACGGCGAGCCGCTCCGCCAGTTCCTCGACCTCCATGAGCGCCTTGTCGAGCGCCTCCTGCGCCCGCTCGGCCGCGGCGGCGGACCGTTCCGCCTCACCGGCGGCGCCCCGTGCCTGGCCCGCGAGCCGGCCCAGCTGCTGGGCGACGGACGACTTCTCCCGGTCGGCCGCCCGGCGCCGCTCCCCCAGCTCCTCGACGAGCGCGGCGCACTCCCGCCGTCGCCCGGCGGCTGCTTCCTGCTCCCCCGCCAGCTCCTCGCACCGCACGCCCAGCTCCGCCAGCTCGGCGGCGGCCTGGTCCACGGACGCCTGCACCTCCAGGAGGCTGGGCGCCCCGGCGGAACCGCCCTGCGCGAAGTGGGCGCCCAGCAGGTCCCCCTCGGCGGTGACGGCGGTCAGCGCGGGGCGGGCGTAGACGAGGTCCTCGGCGTCCTCCAGGGTGGCGACCACGACGATCCCGCGCAGCAGCCGCCGTACGGCGGGCATCAGGTCGGCGGGGCCGTGCACCAGGTCGGCGGCGTGCGGCGGTCCGTCGCCGCGCGTCTCGTGCGGTACGTCGTCGGGGGCGCCGGCGAGCAGCAGGGCGGCCCGGCCCGCGTCCTGCTTGCGCAGCAGGCGGATCGCGTCGGCGGCGGCCGCCGGGGAGGTCACCGCGAGGGCGTCGGCGGCGGCACCGAAGGCGGTGGCCAGGGCAGCCTCGTGGCCCGGCGTCACGGTGAGGAGTCCGGCGGCGGGGCCGAGCAGTCCGGTGAGGCGGTCCTTGGCGGCGAGCAGCGCTCCGGTGCCGTCCTTGCGGCGCAGGCCCAGGGCCAGTGCCTCGTGCCGGGCCTGCGTGGCGGCGCGCTGGCGTTCCGCCGCGGTGGCCGCCTCACGCGCGGCGCTCAGCGCGGCCTCCGCCTCGGTCAGTGCCCGCCTGGCGGCGTCGTGCCGCTCGGCGAGTTCCTGGTCGCCGGCGTCGAGCCCGTCCACCTCGGCCCGGAGCGCCTCGTACTCCTCCTGCGCCGCCGCCGCGCGTTGTCCGGACTCGTCCCGCGCCTGGGCCAGCCGCTCGATCTCGGCCTGGGCGGCGGCGGCACGGGAGCGGGCGGCGCCGACCTGGCCGCCGAGCCGGGCGAGGTTCTCGCGGCGGTCGGCGATGGCGCGGGCGGCGTCCTTGAGGCGGCGTTCCTCCATGGCCAGTTCGCGTTCGAGGTCGGCACGGTGGGCGGCCGTGTCCTCCAGGGCGTGTTCGGCCGCCTCCAGGGCCGCTTCGAGTTCCGCCTCCTGCTCGCGGACGCGGGCGGCCTCGCGCTCCAGTTCCTCCGGGTCGCGGCCGCGGCGTTCCTCGGGCGGCGCTGAGGTGGCGCTCTTCACCCGCGCGTCGGCCAGCGAGATGGTGCCGCGCACCCGTTCGGCGAGCTGGGACAGCTCGTACCAGGTCTGCTGGGCGCGCTGGAGGCGCGGGGTGAGCCGGCGCACCTCGTCCTCCAGGTCCGCCTCCCGGCGCAGCGCCTTGCCCAGCTCCTGTTCGGCGGCCTCCCTGCGCTCCTTGAGGGCGGCCTCGTCGGCGACCTCGGCCTGGAGTGCCTCGCGCATCCGTACGAGGTCGTCGGCGAGGAGCCGGAGCCGGGCGTCCCGGAGGTCGGCCTGGATGACGGCGGCCCTGCGGGCGACGGCGGCCTGCCGGCCGAGGGGCTTGAGCTGGCGCCGCAGCTCGTCCGTGAGGTCCTGCACGCGCGCGAGGTTGGCCTGCATCGCGTCCAGTTTCCGGAGCGCCTTCTCCTTGCGCTTGCGGTGCTTGAGGACGCCGGCGGCCTCCTCGATGAAGGCGCGGCGGCCCATCGGGTCGGCGTGCAGGACGGAGTCGAGCTGGCCCTGGCCGACGATGACGTGCATCTCGCGGCCGATGCCGGAGTCGGAGAGGAGTTCCTGGATGTCGAGGAGGCGGCAGGTGTCGCCGTTGATCTGGTACTCGCTGCCGCCGTTGCGGAACATGATCCGCGTGATGGTGACCTCGGCGTACTCGATGGGCAGGGCCCCGTCGGAGTTGTCGATGGTCAGCGACACCTCGGCCCGGCCGAGGGGCGGGCGGCCGGTGGTGCCGGCGAAGATGACGTCCTCCATCTTGCCGCCGCGCAGCGACTTGGCGCCCTGTTCGCCCATGACCCAGCTGAGCGCGTCGACGACGTTGGACTTGCCCGAGCCGTTCGGGCCGACGACACAGGTGATGCCGGGCTCGAACCGGAGCGTGGTCGCCGAGGCGAACGACTTGAACCCGCGGAGGGTCAGGGCCTTCAGGTGCACGCCGTCGGACTCTACCTTTCGGGTCTGTCTCACTCCACGAACCGGTGAACCGACGCGGTTTCACCGGTGAACGTGCAGGGCACATCAGACGTTGAAGAGGGTGAAAGGTTGCGCGGGGCAGGGACGGGGCGGGCCGAGGGCACGGACCGGACGGGGGCGGGCACCGAGACGGTACGAAACGGCTGGACCGGCGAGACGGGGGGGCGGGAAAGAAAGAAGGGACGCCGAAGCGTCCCTTGCAGACTCTGGCACCTGAGCGGTGGTACGGGCGGGCCCGGCCACTGCCGTGCCGTGGTGGAGCGATGCAGTGATCAGGTGAGCGCAGGCTCCGCCTGGTGTGCGTCAACGCTCTCCATGCTCTCCATGATCCTGTCGTGAGAAGCGGCAGCCGCCAGCGCGTCGTTCTCCGCCTGGATTCGTCCGAGCTCGGATTCCAGGTCCTGGACGCGCTGCTGGAGCCGTCGCATCTCGGCGAGGAGTCGAGGGTCGGAGCCGCCGACGTAACCGAGAAGCGCCTTTGCCATGATGGATGGTCCTCCACAATGAGTGACCGACCGAAGCGGTGTGGGTCGTGAGGGAATCGCACCCGCGGTGCTTGGCACTTTGGAGTTTTTACTGCCGTTCAACCATGCCAAACAGCTAAGGTGCGCGGGGCTTTCAGCGTCTCACCAAAAAGTTTGACGGTCAACACGATCACGCCCCGTATTGGCGGGCGCCCGGGGGCATGCGGCCGGTGAACGGCGACGCTGCGACTCCTGCGGGCCCCTCGGGGCGTGGCGATCATTTCGCGTGCGGAGCCTCCCACGGGCGGCCGCCCTTGGCAACCACCTGCCCGTTTTCATCCCGGCCGCCCCTGCGAGGAGCGTCGCTCCCGGCGCCCGCGGACCCTCGCACGGAGCATCGTCAGCGGATGGCGAAGCCCTCGTACCCCCCGCGGGGTGTGTCCCAGATCTCGGTGACTCCGTCCACGCGTCCGGGCGTGTCGTCACCGCGCAGCCACTCGAGCAGTCCTTCGCAGCGCTCGCGCGGGCCCTCCGCGACGACCTGCACCCGGCCGTCGCCCAGATTGAGAGCAAAACCACTCATCCCGCCGAGTTCCAGTGCCCTGGCCCGCGTGAACCACCGGAATCCCACGCCCTGGACCTGTCCGCGCACCCACGCGACCAGCCGTACATCCTCGCTCATGACTGCAACCTAACCAGTCAATGTCTCGCGGGACACTTCACCCCCTGGCGCCATGCGGTACCGTCCCGACCCAATGAATCTCACTTGAAACTCACTCGATCGTGTGAGTTCCGTGTTGATCGTGAGCACAGTCGACCGCGAGGGCACGCCCAGCGCGAGGACGAGGACGAGGAAGGCCAGGACATGGGACGCCACCGACGCTCCGCCGCCGGCCGCGCCGCGGAGGGCCACCAGCCGGACGGTACGGCGGGACGGCGCCGCGATCCGCTCGCTCCGGACGCGGGCGAGGCCCCCACGATGGGCATCGCTCCCTATCTGAACCCCGAGGCCTACGCCGAGGTACGCGCCAAGAGCGACGCCTACCTCTTCGCCGACGCCCCGGACGGCGAGGGCCCGCAGGCCGGCCGCACCGTCGCCTTCCCCCGTGACGGATACACGCCCACCGGCGGCTCCCAGCCCGGCGGTGGGCGCCGTCGCCGCCGCAAGAGGGCTGCCACCCCGGTCCGCACCGGCCTGCTCGGTGTCTCCGCCGCGGTCGCCATCGGCACGGTGGCGGTGGCCACGGGCGTGGTGCCCGGCCTCGACAACTACCGGATCGGCGGCAACAGCGGCGGGGGCGACCGGGTGCAGGCCCGGGACACCCCGACGAACGGCCCGTCCCAGCAGGGCGGCACCTCGGGCAGCGCCGACACCGGCCGGGGCGGCGACGCGGCCACGAGCCGCGGCACCGACCGCTCCCCCTCGTCCGCTCCGTCCGCCCCCTCCGTCCAGTCGCCGTCGAAGGGCGCGTCCGCCGAGGACTCCCCGTCCTCCTCGCCGTCCTCGGCCTCCCCCTCCACCTCGGCGCCGGCCTCGAAGCCCGCCGCCCCGGCCGGGACACCGTCGAAGACCAAGAAGCCGAAGACGCCGCCCAGCGCCGAGCCGAAGCCGACCACTCCCTCGCGCCCGGCCACCAAGGAGCCCGCGAAGCCCAGCGCGCCCGCCGCGGTCTCCGAGGAGGCCGTCGCCCAGGCACAGGTGCTCAAGCTGGTCAACGACGAACGGGCCAAGGTCGGCTGCAGCCCCGTGGCCGCGAACAGCGCGCTGCGCGAACTGGCCGAGGACTTCAGCCGGGCCATGGCGACCCAGGGCTTCTTCGACCACACCGACCCCAGCGGCGCCACCCCCTGGGACCGGGCGTCGGCAGCGGGCATATCCGGCCTCGGCGGCGAGAACATAGCCCGCGGCCAGGCCGACGCCCAGGCCGTGATGGACGCCTGGATGAACAGCCCCGACCACCGGGCCAACATCCTGAACTGCGACTTCCAGACCCTGGGAGTCGGCGTCCACTTCGGCTCCGGCGGCCCCTGGTGGACACAGGACTTCGGCTACTGAGATAATCGCAGGTCAGAGGGCTAGGCGCCCTCGTGGGCCGTGTCCGGGCCGTCAGCGGCAGGCTCCTCGTCAGAGAAGACGCGATCCACGGCGGCCCGGGCCCGAGTCCCGCTCGACGTGTCGCAGGAGTGGAGCGTCAGCACTGCGACTGCCGAGAAGGCTCTGCGGAAGCTGCGCAACGAGGGCCTTGTCAGGGGCATCCATGGCATCGGAACCGAGGTCTTGGACCGTCCCGCTCCTATGTCCTCCGGGTCTCAGCGCCAGGACCGAGGTCGCCGCACCGGGTCCAGTTGGGGAACCGGCGAACGGTCCGACTCGCATCAGGCTTCGGTGGTGCCGGCGCCCGCGGAAGTGGCCCAGGCACTGGACCTCAAGCCCGGCTCGAATGTGATCCGACGCAGCCGGGTCTACCGCGACCGACACGGCATCGTCGCGCACTCCACGTCATGGATCCCCGCCCGGTATGGAGAGCTGATTCCCCAGCTCACAAGCAGCGAGCGACTTACCGGAGGAACCTCCCTGCAACTCATCGCGCAGGCAACAGGCCGTCCGATCACGCACCGGTTCGACACCGCGTCGGCTCGGCTGCTCACTCCGGATGACGCGAAGCTGTTGGAGCTGGACCCCGAGGAGGCCCCGCGGGACCCGGCAGTCGTCATGACTGCGAGGTTCGTCGACAGCGAAGGCGCAGTCGTCGAGTACGGCGTCGACCTCGGCGGCCCTGGACGCACGTGGCAGACGGAATCGGAAGTCACTCAGTGAACCGCGCTCGCCAACCGTTCTGTGTCCTCATGGTGGGACTTCCCGGCTCAGGGAAGACGACTCTGGCCCGTGCTCTGACAGCACGGGGGTTCGTCAGGCTCTGCCCGGACGAGGAGATGTTCCGTCGTCATGGGGTGTACGGGGTCGACTTTCCCCGAGGGACGTTCCCGACCCTTGAGCGGCCGATCCTCGAAGAGACTGCCGTGCAGCTCCGCGAGGAACTCCAGGCCGGTCACGACGTGGTGGTCGACCACGGCTTCTGGACGCCGGAAGACCGGGCCCACTGGCGATCGATCGCTATCGAAGCTGGCGCGATTTCAGTGGTTGTCTACCTGGAGGCCAGCCACGAAGAGCTGTGGTCGCGCGTCAGCAAGCGCAATGCCCGGCATGAGGACGATCCGAACTCGATCTACTTCGCCGAAAGCGACCTGCTCCGCTACCGCAAGCGATTCATTGCCCCGGAGCCCGGTGAACCGCACATCGTCTACAGCGGCGATCCTGAGTCCGTTCTCAAGACCCTGCAACCAGAGCAGACCAGCCCATAGCCCGAGACCGCAGGCACCCAGCCGGCACAGGCACGAGTTACAGGTTTCTCTACCTCATCAAGCCCCGGCTGCGCTCCGCTCCGCCGGGCGCGCTTCCCGGCTCCGCTCCGCGCGACGCTCCTGCCTTCGGCCCGCTCCGCGCGGGCTGCGCCGACGCGCGCCCTGGTATGGGATGGCCGGCGGCATGAGGTCAGAACACGTCGTGGCTGGGGCGGTCGGCTCCACGGCTTTAGGCAGCCACTTTGGGGCGAGCCTCTAAGATCTTGGCCCCAACGTCGTGCTTTAACGGGCAGGTCCACAGACTGCCCGACTCGCCATCAGCTTACGGGGCCAAGATCACTCGCCCCAAAGCAGCTCCAGCCCAAAGCCGCTCCACCGACCTCACGTCATCGGCCACTGCACGCACTGATAGAAAACGCGTGTGACCTACAGATTCACTGCGCATATCGCCTACAGGTGGCACGAGCCAGGGCCGGACATCTATGCCCTGACTGCCGGAGTTGCCGAGTCGGAAGACGGAGAAGGCTTCGCGCTTGAGTTCCAGTGCGGCTTCGAGGAACCCGACGCACAGAACATCCGCAACGGCTGCGACTCATACTGCATAGTCACGCCCGACCAAGGCACCGCTTACGGCTGCCTGCGCACGGTCGAACTAGAGGGAGGCATCCTGCGGGTCACGTTCAACCCCGATTCCTTGGAGGCCCTGTTCCTCGATGATCCGGTGATCGAGGCAGTGCTACAGGCGCCGGCGGGGGACATAGCTCAAATGAAGGAGGCACTGACGCGCGTCCTCGCCTACGGTCGACCAAACGCGCTGCCGATCGTGGTTGGTGTGGACTAAGCACAGCCGCCACTGGGGCCCTCTCTGGGCCGTGCGGGGGTGCTCAACGACGACCAACGCTGACAACCACCGACAGCTAAGTCGCAGGTCGCATCGTTGATCGATTACGGGGCCGCAGGTCAGCGAACCGGCCCACCACTTCTCCGGCTACTGACCGCCCCGGGCACTGCTCCCGCGCTCTCTCCCGCTCAGCGCGCACTGCGGGGCAGCGCTGTGCTCGCGTACGCTGGAGGTATGTCGACCACGCAGGAGCGCACGGCGGAGCAGGATCTGCCGTTTGACGTGTTCTCCCGGGCCTGTCCCTCGCGCGGCACCCTGGAGCACGTCACGGGGCGTTGGGGCGCGCTGACGCTCGGCGCGCTGTACGAGGGGTCCTTCCGGTTCAACGAGTTGCGGCGCCGGGTGGACGGCGTCAGCGAGAAGATGCTGGCCCAGACCCTGCACGCGCTGGAGCGCGACGGACTGGTGCACCGCGAGGCCCAGCCGACCAACCCGCCCCGGGTGGACTACGAACTCACGGCGCTGGGCCACGAGGTGGCCGGGCGGCTGCTCGCGCTCATCGAGTGCGTCGAGGGGCGGATGGACGAGGTGCTGGCCTCGCGCGAGCGGTACGACGAGCGGCGCATGCCTACGGCGTGACCCGGGGCGGGCGCTGGCACTTCGGACAGAAGTAGCTGGAGCGGTTCATCCACGGCCGGCGGCGCATCGGTGTGGCGCAGCGGCGGCAGGGCATGCCCTCGCGGCCGTACGCGTCGAGCGAGCGGTCGAAGTAGCCGGACTCGCCGTTGACGTTGACGTAGAGGCTGTCGAAGCTGGTGCCGCCGACGGCGAGGGCGGCGTTCATCACGTCCCGGACGTGGCCGAGCAGTTCGGTGGTGCGGGGGCGGGTGAGGGTCGCGGTGGGGCGTTCGTAGTGGAGGCGGGCGCGCCAGAGGGCCTCGTCCGCGTAGATGTTGCCGACGCCGCTGATCAGGGACTGGTCGAGCAGGGCCCGTTTGATCGTGGTGCGCTTGCGGCGCAGGGCGTGGTGGAACGCCTCGTCGTCGAAGCGGGGGTCCAGCGGGTCGCGGGCGATGTGTGCGATGACGTCGGGCAGTCCGTCGGCGGACGTGTCGTGCAGGGAGAGGCCGCCGAAGGTGCGCTGGTCGACGAAGCGGAGTTCGGTGCCGAGGGCGTCGGCGAAGCGGACCCGGATGCGCAGGTGCTTCTCGGCGGGTGTCTCGTGCGGCTGGACCAGGAGCTGGCCGCTCATGCCGAGATGGGCGAGGACGGCCTGGTCGGTGTCCTCGAGGGGCAGCCACAGGTACTTGCCGCGGCGGCTGGGCGTGCCGATGCGGTGGTCCTTCAGGCGGTGGGCGAAGTCGTCGGGACCCGCGACATGGCGGCGCACCGCACGCGGGTGCAGTACCTCGACGTCGGCGACCGTTCGGTGGGCAGCCCAGCGCTCCAGGCCGCGCCGTACGACCTCTACCTCGGGCAACTCGGGCATGGCTTCCCCTCGGGCGGGCCGGCCCGGCGGTCTGGGCCGGTGGATGAGCGACGGTCCGAACGCCCGCCCCTTTGCCGGGGCGGGCGTTCGGACCGTGCGGTGGACGGGTCAGGCGGAGGCGGACGCCTCGTCGGGGTCCGCGTCGACGGCGTCGGCCGTCGCCTTGGCGCGCTCGTCCGCCGCGGCCCGGATGGACCGCCACGCGGATTCCGCGGCCTGCTGCTCCGCCTCCTTCTTGCTGCGGCCGGTGCCGGTGCCGTACGAGACGCCTCCGACGCGGGCGGCAGCAGTGAAGGTCTTCTCGTGGTCCGGGCCGGTCTCCGTGACCAGGTACTCGGGGACGCCGAGCCCTTCGGTCGCGGTGAGTTCCTGGAGGCTGGTCTTCCAGTCCAGGCCGGCACCGAGGTTGGAGGACTTCTCGATCAGCGGGTCGAACAGGCGGTGCACCAGTTCGGAGGCCGCGTCGAGGCCCTGGTCGAGATAGACCGCGCCGATCACCGCTTCGAGGGTGTCGGCGAGGATGGACGCCTTGTCCCGGCCGCCCGTGCCCTCTTCACCGCGGCCGAGCCGGATGAAGGAGCCGAGTTCGAGCCCGCGGCCCACCTCCGCCAGCGCACGCGAGTTGACCACCGCGGCCCGCAACTTGGCCAGCTGGCCTTCGGGCAGGTCGGGGTGGGTGCGGTACAGCGTGTCCGTGACGACGAGGCCGAGCACGGAGTCCCCGAGGAACTCCAGCCGCTCGTTCGTCGGCAGACCGCCGTTCTCGTACGCGTAGGAACGGTGGGTCAGTGCACGCACCAGAAGGGCGGACTCGAGCTGATAGCCGAGCCGCCCTTCCAGAAGCGTGTGGGACGAGGCCTGGGTGTCCGCCTTCTTCTTGGCGGGTGGGTCCGCCTTGGCGTCTTCCGCCTTCTTGGGGACTGACACAGTGCCTCTCACCAGCCGCTCAGACCTCGAGGACCTGGCGCTTGTTGTAAGTGCCGCAAGCCGGGCACGCGATGTGCTGCAGCTTGGGCTCGTGGCAGCGCTCGCACGCAACCAGGGTGGGGACCGCAGCCTTCCACTGCGACCGGCGGTGGCGCGTGTTGCTGCGCGACATCTTCCGCTTCGGAACAGCCACGGCTACTTCTCCTGCTTCTCGGCGGCGTCCGCGGAGTCTGCCCCGTCGCCGCTCATCTCGTCCTTCTCGCCGTCTCCGAGTGAACCGGCGAGTCCCTGCAATGCCGCCCAACGGATGTCGACGGCGTCGTGGTGGTGGTCCGGGTCGTCCGACAGGCGCACTCCGCACTGGGAGCACAGACCCCGGCAGTCTTCCTGGCACACCGGCTGCATCGGCAGTGCGAGCACCACCGCGTCGCGCAGCACGGGTTCGAGGCCGATCAGTCCGTCCTCGACGAAGAACCTGTCCTCGTCGTCCTCGGCGTCGTCGCCCGGTTCCGCCACGGGGCGGCCACGGTCGTCGGCGTCAGGGTACGAGAACAGCTCCTGGAAGTCCGCTTCGAGCTGCTGCTCCAGCGGCTCCAGACACCTTACGCACTCCCCCGCGGCCCTGGCACGGGCGGTGCCTGTGACGAGCACCCCTTCCATGACCGACTCGAGCCGGAGATCGAGCTCCACCGGGGCGCCTTCCGGCACTCCGATGACTCCCTGGAGACCGAAGTCCTTGGGAGCGTCGACCGTGCGGGTCAGGCGCTGGAGCGCACCGGGCCGCCGTCCCAGCTCGTGCGTGTCGAACACGAGGGGGTCGCGGTGGTCGAGGCGCGCGTTCAGAACCATTCCTGCTTTCGGTCTTCGTGGGTTGGGGGTGCCACCCTTCGGTGTTCCCGGGCAGCGGCGATCGCGGGCATACACGCGACCGAAGAGCCAGGATACTGGACCATTCGCTCTCGGCCCAATCCGGCCCGGCAGGCCCCCTCGCTCCTAGAGCCCGCGGCCCTGTTCGTACGCCCGCAGCTGCTCGGCGCTGATCATGCTGGTGTCGAAGAGGCTGGTCTCGTCGAGCGCCTGCGGATGGGCCTGCGGGGCGTGCGGGGGCTGCTGCGGCTGCGGGGGCTGGGCGTAGCCCTGCTGTGCGTCGTACGCCTGCTGCCCGCCGTCGTACTGGTAGGCGTACGGGTCGGCGCCCTGCTGCTGGTAGCCGTACGGGTCCGGTCCGCCGTCGTAGGTCTGCTGGTAGGCCGCGTAGGGATCGGGCTGCTGCTGGGAGGCGTAGCCGTACGCCGGTTCCTGGGACGGCATCTCGGGCACGGCCTGCGCCGGCATCCGGGCCGCCACGGGCT
This sequence comes from Streptomyces violaceoruber, assembly GCF_033406955.1. NCBI lineage: Bacteria > Bacillati > Actinomycetota > Actinomycetes > Kitasatosporales > Streptomycetaceae > Streptomyces > Streptomyces violaceoruber. Next base: position 2,483,120 of record NZ_CP137734.1, read on the forward strand.
GCTGCTCGCCGTACTGGGGCTGCCCCTGCTGCTCGGCGGGGGCGGGGGCGGAAGCCGGGGCGTCGGCGAGGCCCGCGAGGCCGGCGAGGTAGTCGGCGTCGCTGGAGTGCTGGACGGTGGTCATGTCGTCCGCGAGGGCGCCGAGATCGTCGGTGGCGATCCGGCCGTGCAGCTTCTGGCGGCCCCGGCCGACCGCGTCCAGGGTCTTGGCCAGCACGGCCTCGAAGGCACCGAGCTTGGTGTCGACGTAGGCGTCGGCGTCGCGGCGCAGGGTCTCCGGGTCGTGGCTGCGCTCGGGGGCGTCCTCGTCCTCGTAGCCGTTCTCGTCGAGGCCGGGTCCGGTGCCGAGGAGCTTCTCGCGGCCCCGGCCGACGGAGCCGAGGGTCTTGGTGAGCACGACCTCGAAGTTGGCGAGCTTGGAGTCGACGTAGTCGTCGGCCTCGGCGCGGACCTCCTCGGCCTCCTGGCGGGCCTCGGCGAGGATCCGGTCGGCCTCCGCCTGGGAACGGCGGGCGACCTCGGTGTCGGCGATCAGGGAGCCGCGCTCGGCGTGCGCGCCCTCGATGATCCGGTCGGCTTCCTGGCGGGCCTGCGCGACCATCTGCTCGCGGTCGCCGATCAGTTCCTGCGCCTGGGCGAGGGAACCGGGCAGCTCCGCGCGCAGCTCTTCCAGCATCGAGAGCAGTTCGGCGCGGTTGACCACGCACGAGGCCGACATGGGCATGGCGCGGGCGCCGGAGACCATCGCGGTGATCTCGTCGAGCTTGTTCTGCACGTCCACCGTGTGCTCGCCACTCTCTACAGCTGTGTTGGAGACGGACGGGACGACTGTACGACCCCGGGGTGTCCCGGGGACACCGGGTGACGGGTTGTCAGTCTCCGTGCGCTGCGGCGGTGGGCGGGCGACCGGGCGGTCAGCGGTTCCTCAGGCGCTCCGTGAGGGCTTCGAGGACCAGCGGCGGCACCAGGTGGGCGACGTCGCCGCCCCAGGTCGCGACCTCCTTGACCAGGGAGGACGACAGGAAGCTGTAGGTGGGGTTGGTGGGGATGAAGAGGGTCTCCACACCGGAGAGGCCGTTGTTCATCTGGGCCATCTGCAACTCGTAGTCGAAGTCGCTGACCGCCCGCAGGCCCTTGACGATGGCCGGGATCTCGCGCTGCTTGCAGAAGTCGACGAGCAGACCGTGGAAGGACTCCACGCGGACGTTCCCGTACTCGGCGGTGACCCGGCGGATGAGGTCGATCCGCTCCTCGATCTCGAACAGGCCCTTCTTCGCCTGGTTGATCATCACGGCGACGTAGACCTCGTCGTACAGGCTGGAGGCCCGGGCGATGATGTCGAGGTGTCCGTTGGTGATCGGGTCGAACGACCCGGGACAGACGGCACGGCGCACTTGAGTTCCCTCGCTCTCCGGTCCGGTCATCGTGCGTCTTCGCACGTAGAGGCGGCGCGACCGTACCAAAACGTTCCCTCGCCGTAGCGACGGGCCCGGATGGCTTCGAAGCCGTGCGGCCAGCGGAATTCGCCGCCCCTGGTGCTGCGCTCCACGGTGACGAGCGCTTCCGTCCCGAGCCACCCCTCGGTACGGAGTGTGAGCAGGATCTCGCGAAGATCGTCGTCCGAGACGGCGTACGGCGGGTCCAGGAAGACCACGTCGTACGGCTCGGCGGGGGCCGGGGTGCGGATGATCTGTTCCGCTCTGCCCGCCCGGACCTCGGCGCCGGGCAGACCGAGGGAGTCGACGTTCGCCCGGACCGTGCGGGCGGCGCGGGCGTCGGCCTCCACGAGCAGGACGTGCCCGGCGCCGCGGGAGAGCGCCTCCAGGCCGACGGCGCCGGAACCCGCGTACAGGTCGAGGACGCGCTCGCCGTCCAGCGGGCCCCCGAGCAGGGACTGCCAGGTGGAGAACAGGCCCTCGCGCGCACGGTCGGAGGTGGGGCGGGTGCCGGTTCCCGGCGGGACGGCCAGTCGACGTCCGCCGGCCTTGCCGGCGATCACGCGGGTCATTTCTGGGTCCTTGTCGGTGTGCTCGGGTGGACGGACGGTGTCCGTTGCCAGTGTCTCAGCCCTTCTCCAGGTACTGCTCCCGCTCCTCGTCCAGCAGTGCCTCAAGGGCCGTGCGCAGCCCGGGCAGACCGGTCAGCTCCGGGTCGGCGGCGACGACGGCCGCCGCCTCCTGCCTCGCCTCCGCGATGATCTCCTCGTCCTCGATGACGGCGAGGACGCGCAGGGAGGTGCGGGCGCCGGACTGCGCCTGACCGAGGACGTCGCCCTCGCGGCGCTGTTCGAGGTCGATCCGGGAGAGCTCGAAGCCGTCGCGGGTGCTCGCGACCGCGTTCAGCCGCTGGCGGGCCGCGCTCGCCTCGGGCATCTCGCTGACCAGCAGGCACAGGCCGGGGGCGGAGCCGCGCCCGACCCGGCCGCGCAGCTGGTGCAGCTGGGAGACGCCGAAGCGGTCGGCGTCCATGATCACCATCGCGGTGGCGTTGGGGACGTTCACGCCGACCTCGATGACGGTGGTGGCGACCAGGACGTCGGTCTCCCCGGCGGCGAAGCGGCGCATGACCGCGTCCTTGTCGTCGGGCTGCATCCTGCCGTGCAGGACCTCCACCCCGAGTCCCTGGAGCGGGCCCCTGGCGAGCTGCTCGGCGACATCGAGGACGGCGAGCGGCGGGCGCTTGTCGGCGTCGCCCTCCGGGGGCTGCTTGGACTGCTTGGCGCCCTTCCCGGGGTCGTCGTCCTCGTCGCCGATGCGGGGGCAGACGACGTAGGCCTGGTGGCCGTTCGAGACCTCCTCACGGACCCGTTCCCAGGCCCGGGCGAGGAAGTGGGGTTTGTCCGCGGCCGGGACGACATGGCTGGCGATCGGGGACCGCCCGGCCGGGAGCTGGTCGAGGACGGAGGTCTCCAGGTCGCCGAAGACGGTCATGGCGACCGTGCGCGGGATGGGCGTGGCGGTCATGACGAGCAGGTGCGGGGGCTGCTTCCCCTTGCCGCGCAGGGCGTCGCGCTGCTCCACGCCGAAGCGGTGCTGCTCGTCCACGACGACCAGGCCGAGGTCGTGGAACTGCACCTTGTCCTCGATCAGCGCGTGGGTGCCGATGACGATGCCCGCCTCGCCGGTGGCCAGGTCGAGCAGGGCGTGGCGGCGGGCGGCGGCGCCCATGGAGCCGGTGAGCAGCACCACCTTGGTGGCGTGCTCGGCGCCGCCCAGCATGCCGCCCTCGGCCAGCTCGCCCATCATCTCGACGACCGACCGGTGGTGCTGCTGGGCGAGCACCTCGGTGGGCGCCAGCATCACGGCCTGCCCGCCCGAGTCGACGACGGCGAGCATGGCGCGCAGGGCGACCAGGGTCTTGCCGCTGCCCACCTCGCCCTGGAGCAGCCGGTGCATCGGGTGGTCGGTGGCGAGGTCGTCGAAGATCTCCCGGGAGACCTTCCGCTGGCCGTCGGTGAGGGTGAAGGGGAGCCGGTCGTCGAAGGCGGTGAGCAGCCCGTCGGCGCCGGGCTTCCTGGGGACGGCGGGGAGCTGGGACTCGGCGTGGCGGCGGCGGGCGAGGGCGACCTGGAGGACGAAGGCCTCGTCCCACTTCAGGCGGGCGCGGGCGTCCTCGATGTCGGCCTTGGTGTGCGGGCGGTGGATCTTGAGCAGGGCCTCGGGCAGGGAGACCAGGCCCCGGCCCTCGCGCAGGGAGCCGGGGAGCGGGTCGACGGCCTCCTGGGCGCTGGGCAGCACCGTCTGGATCGCCTTGGCGAGCTTCCAGGACTCCAGCTTCGCGGTGGCCGGATAGAGGGGGATGAGGGCACCCGCCCACGACTCGACGCTCTCGGCCGCCTCGCCTTCGTCGTCACCGCCGCGCAGCAACTCGTACGCCGGGTGGGCCAGTTGCAGTCGGCGGTTGAAGACGGAGACCTTGCCCGCGAACATCGCGCGGGTGCCCGGCAGGAGTTCCTTGTGGGGCTTGTGCACGCCGTTGCCGAAGAAGACCAGTTGGAGGCGGCCGCTGCCGTCCGTGATGGTCACTTCGAGACGCTGCCCCTTGCCGCGCGGGGCCTTCGAGGAGGCGAAGGTGTGCAGCCGGGCGTCGGCGACCTGGGCGACCACGGTGACGTGCTCGTCCATGGGCAGGTCGGCGAGGTGGGTGAGCTGACCGCGCTCCTCGTATCTCCTCGGATAGTGGTGGAGGAGGTCGCCGACGGTGTGCAGGCCGAGATGCTCGGCCATCACCTTCGCGGTGGCGGGGCCGAGCACCTTCTTCAGGGGTTCTTGCAGTGCGGGCACGAGATCCATTGCACACCACGCCACTGACAACGGCCCGGGGGGAGCGCCGCAACGGCCCCGTACTCCTGCGGCTACTCCACGCCGACCAGCAGCAGGGCGCCCTGTCGGCCGCCCCGGTAGACCACCGTGTCGACGGCGAGGTAGGCCTCCCGGACGCGGGCCTCCAGCCGGTCGGCGACGGCCCGCGGCGCCGCGTCGCCGAGGACCAGGGTGACCAGCTCGCCGCCGGCCGACAGCATGCGGTCCAGAACGGTCGCGGCGACCTGGGAGACGTCCGCGCCGATCACGGCCACGTCGCCGTCGATGAGGCCGAGCACGTCACCGGCCTGGCAGATGCCGGCCGTGGTCCAGGACTGGTGTTCGGCGACGGTGACCTCGGCGTGGCGGGTGGCGCCGGCCGCCGAGGTCATCGCCACCACGTCCTCGTCGAAGCGCCGCTCGGGCTCGTGCACGGCGAGCGCGGCGATGCCCTGGACCGCGGAGCGGGTCGGGATGAGGGCGACGCGGATGCCCTCGGTGCGGGCCTGCTCGGCCGCCGCGGCGGCGGTGTGGCGCAGCTCGGCGTCGTTGGGCAGCAGCACCACCTCGCGCGCGTGCGCCCGGCGGACGGCCTGGACCAGTTCGCCGCTCGCGGGCGGCTCCCCGGGACGCGCGAGCAGGGTGGTCGCACCGGCCTCGGCGTACAGCGCCGCCAGCCCCTCCCCAGGTACGACGGCCACCACGGCACGCTGGGCACGCTCCCGGGTCGGGCGTTCGGCCTTGGTGGTGTGCGCGTCGCCGTGCCCGAAGTGGGTGATGCGGATCCGGTAGGGCCGGCCGGCCTCGACACCGGCCTCCACGGCGGCGCCCGCGTCGTCGACGTGCACGTGGACGTTCCACAGTCCGTCGCCGCCGACCACGACGAGCGAGTCCCCGAGGGCGTCGAGCCGCTGCCGCAGCCGGGCCACGGCCGCGTCCTCGGCCTCCAGGAGGTAGATCACCTCGAAGGCGGGACCGTTCTCCTCGGCCGCCGTCTCCGTGGCGCACTCCCCGGCGGGGGCGTGCGCGTCCGCGAGCCCCTCGCCGCCACGCTCCGCGCGCGCGTGCGGCACGGCGACCGGGCCGGGCACCCGGCCCGTGAACGTCTCCACCAGGGCCGCGAGGACCGTCACCAGGCCGTGGCCGCCCGCGTCGACCACTCCGGCGCGCTCCAGGGCGGGCAGCTGGCCCGGAGTGGCGGCGAGCGCCGCGCGGGCACCCTCGTAGGCGGCGCGGGCCACCTCGGCGCAGCCGCCCTCGGCCCCGTCGGCCGCGTCGGCGGCGGCCGAGGCGACGGTCAGGACGGTGCCCTCGACCGGGTGGGCGACGGCCTGCCGGGCGGACGCGGCGGCGTGCCGCAGGGCCCGACGCAGACCGGCACCCTCGGCGCGCCCGGAATCGCCCCCCGCGGTGAGCACCTGGGCCATGCCGCGCAGCAGCTGCGCGAGGATCGTGCCGGAGTTGCCCCGCGCGCCGATCAGCGCGCCGTGCGCCATGGCACCGACGGCGTCGGCCAGCGAGGGGCCGTCGCCCGCCCCGGGCGGCGCCTGGCCCGCCGCCCCCGGCGACAAGCTCGCGCCCCCCGGCGACTCGCTCGCGCCCCGCGCACCCGCGTCCAGCTCGTGTGCCGCGAAGACGGCCTCCACGGCCGCGGCCGCCGACTCGACGGTCAGGTAGAGGTTCGTGCCGGTGTCCCCGTCGGCGACGGGATAGACGTTGATCGCGTCGATCTCCTCGCGCGCCCGGCCCAGCGCGCGCAGCGACAGACCGCACCAGGTACGCACCGCCAGAGCGTCGAAGAACCTCTGCGGCACCTGCGCCACCTGCGCCTCCCTGAGCTGCGGACGTGGCAGGCAGCGTAGACCTTGGGGGGGCCGCCCACCGGAAGAGGGCCGGGACGGGGCCCTGAGCTGCCGTGGTAGTTTCGTTGTACGGGAGCAGCCGTTGTATGCTGCTCCGGTTGCCCGATCCCGATCGGGCCATCCCCCTGGCACCGCCACTCAGATCCCGGACCGTTCGCGATTCCGAGACCTTGATCCCGGCATGCCGGGATCAACCGTAAGTGCATCTGAAGTCTTTGGAGTGACCCGTGGCTGCCAACTGCGACGTCTGTGGCAAGGGGCCGGGCTTCGGCAACAACATCTCGCACTCGCACCGCCGTACGTCCCGTCGCTGGAACCCGAACATCCAGCGTGTGCGTACCGTGGTGAGCGGGACGCCGAAGCGCGTGAACGCTTGCACCTCGTGCATCAAGGCCGGCAAGGTCTCGCGCTGACGCGTCTCAGCTGAGCGCGCGGCCACTGCCTGGTCCGCTGTAGGGAGCCGGTCCACCTCGTGTGGACCGGCTTTTTGCCGTGCCCTCACTCCCCCAGCGCCCAGCCGTGGTCCACGGGTCCGATGCCGCCGCCGAGCGGGAACCCGGCGGTGATCGCCCCGGTGACGTACTCCTTGGCCGCCCGCACCGCCACCGGCACCGACTGCCCCTTCGCCAGCCCGCAGGCCACGGCGGAGGCGAGGGTGCAGCCCGTGCCGTGCGTGTGCCGGTTGTCGAGGCGGGGGGCGCGCAGCCAGTGCTCCTCGGAGCCGTCGGTGAGCAGGTCGACGGCGTCACCGGCCAGATGGCCGCCCTTGATCAGCGCCCAGCGCGGTCCGAACGCGAGGACGGCCGCCGCGGCCCGGCGCAGATCCGTTTCGTCGTCGACACGTACACCGGTGAGTTGGGCGACCTCGTCGAGGTTGGGCGTGGCGACGGTGGCGACCGGCAGGAGCCTGGTGCGGACCGACTCCAGGGCCGAGGAGGCGAGCAGCGCGTCCCCGTGCTTGGAGACGCCGACCGGGTCGACGACGGCGGGCGCGTCGGTGCCGGCCAGCAATTCGGCGACCGTCTCGACGAGTTCGGCGGAGGAGAGCATCCCGGTCTTGACCGCCTGCACGCCGATGTCGTCCACGACGCTGCGGTACTGGGCGCGCACCGCCTCCACGGGCAGTTCCCAGGCGCCCTGCACGCCGCGGGAGTTCTGCGCGGTGACCGCGGTGAGGACGCTCATGCCGTGGGTGCCGAGGGCGAGCATCGTCTTCAGGTCGGCCTGGATCCCGGCGCCGCCGCCGGAGTCGGAGCCCGCCACGGTGAGCACCAGCGGCGGGGTAACGGGTGGGGTCGGCGCGGTCACGACTCCACGTCCCCGCCGAAGTGGTCCCAGCCGCCCTTGCTGGTCCAGGGGGCACCGTCGACCGTCACCTGGGGCAGTGCGGAGGGGTTGAGGACCTCGCCGATGACCTTCCAGCGGGCGGGGAGCTTCACGTCCGGCGGGAAGGTCGCCACGATCGCGTGGTCCTCGCCCCCGGTGAGCACCCACTGCATGGGGTCGACGCCGACGGCCTGCCCGATGTCGTTCATCTGGGACGGGATGTCGATCTGTCCGGAGCGCACGTCGATCCGGACCTTGCTGGCCTCGGCGATGTGCCCCAGGTCGGCGATCAGTCCGTCGCTCACGTCGCACATGGCGGTGGCGCCCAGGCCCGCGGCGGCCGGACCCGCGTGGTAGGGCGGCTCGGGGCGGCGGTGGGCCTCGACGAAGGCGCGCGGCGAGCGGAAACCGCGGGACAGGACGGCGAACCCGGCGGCGGACCAGCCCAGCCAGCCGGTCACCGCGACGAGGTCGCCGGGCTGGGCGCCGGCCCGGGTGACGGGTTCCTGGTTGCGCAGGTCGCCGAGGGCGGTGATGGAGACGGTGATGGTGTCGCCGCGCACCACGTCGCCGCCGACCACGGAGGCGCCCGCGACCTGGCACTCGTCGCGCAGCCCGTCCATCAGCTCGGTCGGCCAGGTCACCGGCAGTTCGGCGGGCACGACCAGGCCGAGCAGCAGCGCGGTCGGCACGGCGCCCATGGCCGCGATGTCGGCCAGGTTCTGCGCCGCCGCCTTGCGGCCCACGTCGTACGCGGTGGACCAGTCCCGGCGGAAGTGCCGCCCCTCGACGAGGATGTCGGTGCTGGCCACCACCCTGCGGTCGGGCGCGGCCACCACCGCGGCGTCGTCGCCGGGTCCGACCCGGACCGCGGGGGTGGTGGTGAGACGGGAGGTGAGCTCCCTGATGAGCCCGAACTCCCCCAGCTCACCAACAGTGCCCTTCATCGCCTTGGCTCCCCTTCCGTCCCTGTCCGTGTCCGTGCCCGGTCGCGCGTCATCCGTGTCCTCGTTACGGTCGAAATGACCGTCGCCACGGTCGGCGTGATCGTCAACTCGTGTCCTCCCGGCACCCCGACGCGCGAGGCCCGCGGCCCGCGGGTCTCCCCTCGGAGAGCGGCTACGCGATACCGTGGCGTTCCTTTTCCCCACATGATCCTCGTGGCCGCTCTGGAGGTTCCGTGGTACAGGCGTACATTCTGATCCAGACCGAGGTCGGCAAGGCGTCGACCGTCGCCGAGACGATCAGCAAGCTTCCCGGCGTGATCCAGGCCGAGGACGTGACAGGACCTTACGACGTCATCGTCCGCGCCCAGTCGGACACCGTCGACGAACTGGGTCGCATGGTGGTCGCCAAGGTCCAGCAAGTGGACGGCATCACCCGCACACTGACCTGTCCGGTCGTCCATCTCTAACTCCCGCACCCTCACCGCCGCTCGCTCCCGTCCTGTTGATCGCCGCCGCGCACTGTTCCTCGGCAGACGACGGCAAGCGGACGACGGTTCCCGGACCAGACAGGAAACCCGCTGATCATACTGCGAGAAGGCGACCCCCGAGGGAGTCGCCTTCTCTGTGGTCACGACCCGAAAGCGTCAGCGCAGTCCGGTGGGCCGCCGCAGCGCCGCCTGGACCAGCCGGTCCACCAGCTCCGGGTAGCTCACTCCGCTCGCCTGCCACATCTGCGGGTACATGGAGATCGGCGTGAAGCCGGGCATGGTGTTGATCTCGTTGATCACGAACTCGTCGTCCTCGGTGAGGAAGAAGTCCGCGCGCACCAGCCCCTCGCAGGAGGCCGCGTCGAACGCCGCGACGGCCAGGCGCTGGACCTCGGCGGTCTCCTCGGCCGTGAGGGGAGCCGGCACGATGCCGGGGGTGGAGTCGATGTACTTGGCCTCGAAGTCGTAGTACGCGTGCTCCGAGGGCGGCGGGATCTCGGCCGGGACGGACGCCCGGGGGCCGTCCTCGAACTCCAGCACCCCGCACTCGATCTCCCGGCCCCGCAGCGCGGCCTCGACCAGGATCTTCGGGTCGTGGCGGCGGGCCTCCTCGATCGCCTCGTCGAGGCCGGCGAGGTCGTCGACCTTGGTGATGCCGATCGAGGAACCCGCGCGCGCGGGCTTCACGAACAGCGGCCAGCCGTGCTCCCCGGCGAAGTCGACGATCTTCTTGCGGGCCCCGGAACGGTCCTGCTCCCACTCGCGGGGCCGGATCACCGCGTACGGGCCGACCTTCAGCCCGTAGGAGGTGAAGACCGCCTTCATGTATTCCTTGTCCTGGCCGACGGCGGAGGCGAGCACGCCCGCGCCGACGTAGGGCACACCGGACAGCTCCAGCAGGCCCTGGAGGGTGCCGTCCTCGCCGTAGGGGCCGTGCAGCACGGGGAAGACGACGTCGACCTCGCCGAGCGCCTTGGGCACCGAGCCCGGTTCGCTGTAGACGACTTCGCGGTTGGCGGGGTCGACGGGGAGCAGCACTCCGCCCTCGGTCGACTCGGCCAGTTCCTCGACGTCGGGCGTACGGCGTTCGGTGATCGCCATGCGTTCCGGTTCGTCGGCGGTGAGGGCCCAGCGGCCGTCCCTGGTGATGCCGATCGGCAGGACGTCGTAGCGCGTCCGGTCGATGGCCGCGAGGACGGCGCCGGCGGTGACCACGGAGATCCCGTGTTCGGAGCTGCGACCGCCGAACACGACGGCCACACGCGGCTTGCGGGGAGGCCGCCGAGGGCTCTGCTCAGGGTTCTGGGGGAGGTTCTCGGTGCTCATATCGCGTTGAGAGTACCCGCCTGCGGTGCCTCGAGACAGCGTCGGCGGGCCGCGTGGCGCCCGGGTTCCAGCGGGTTGCGCGGGGGGTCGCTCAGCGTCGTTCGGGCTTCGCGCTGCGCGACATCAGTTCCTTCACGGCGACCACCGGGGACTTGCCCTCGTGCACGATGGCGACGACCGTCTCCGTGATCGGCATGTCGACGCCGTGCCTGCGGGCCAGGTCCAGCACCGACTCGCAGGACTTGACGCCCTCGGCGGTCTGCTTGGTGACCGCGATGGTCTCCTCCAGGGTCATGCCCTTGCCGAGGTTGGTGCCGAAGGTGTGGTTGCGGGACAGCGGCGAGGAGCAGGTCGCCACCAGGTCGCCGAGTCCGGCCAGGCCGGAGAAGGTCAGCGGGTCGGCCCCGAGGGCGACTCCGAGGCGGGTGGTCTCGGCGAGGCCCCGGGTGATGAGGGAGCCCTTGGCGTTGTCGCCGAGGCCCATGCCGTCCGCGATGCCGACGGCGAGACCGATCACGTTCTTCACGGCGCCGCCCAGTTCGCAGCCGACGACGTCGGTGTTGGTGTAGGGGCGGAAGTACGGCGTGTGGCAGGCGGCCTGGAGGCGCTGGGCGACGGTCTCGTCGGGGCAGGCGACGACGGCGGCGGCCGGCATGCGGGCGGCGATCTCGCGGGCCAGGTTGGGTCCGGTGACCACGGCGATGCGCTCGGCGCCCACCTTGGCGACGTCCCCGATCACCTCGCTCATCCGCATCGCGGAGCCGAGTTCGACGCCCTTCATGAGCGACACCAGGACGGTGCCGGGCGCCAGCAGGGGCGTCCAGTCGGCGAGGCCCGCGCGCAGCGTCTGGGAGGGGACGGCGAGGACGGTGAAGTCGGCGTCCCGCGCGGCCTCGGCGGCGTCGGTGGTGGCCCGCAGGTTCTCGGGGAGTTCCACGCCGGGCAGGTAGTCCGGGTTGGTGCGGGTGGAGTTGACGGCGTCGGCCAGTGCGGCGCGGCGCCCCCAGAGGGTGACCTCGCAGCCCGCGTCGGCGAGGACCGTGCCGAAGGCGGTGCCCCAGGATCCGGTGCCGAAGACCGCCGCCTTGACCGGCTTGCTCACGTGCTCTGCCCTTCTGCCTGTGGTCCGTGGGTGCGCGGGGGCGCCACCTGCGACTTCGCCTGCTGGGTGCGGCGCCGCTGCTCGATCCGCTCGCGGCGCGGGTCGTAGGGGGTCTCGGGTGCCTTCTCGCCGCGGATCTCCTCCAGCTGGCGGGTGACGGCGGCCATGATGACCTCGGTGGCCTCCTTCAGCACCTCCGTGGTCATCTCCCTGTCGTAGAACCGCGACAGGTCGACCGGCGGGCCGGCCAGCACCTGGTGGGTCTTGCGCGGCAGGACGCTGGGCTTCTTGGCGTACGGCGGCAGCAGTTCGTTGCAGCCCCACTGGGCGACCGGGATCACCGGGCACTTGGTCTGCAGGGCGACGCGCGCGGCACCGGTCTTGGCGGTCATCGGCCAGCCGTCCGGGTCGCGGGTGAGGGTGCCCTCGGGGTAGAACGCGACGCACTCGCCGCGCTCCACGGCGTCGATCGCGGCCCGGAAGGCGCTCAGCGCGTCCGTGCTCTCGCGGTAGACGGGGATCTGTCCGGTGCCCCGCATCGCGGCGCCGACGAAGCCCTTCTTGAAAAGGCCGCTCTTCGCCAGGAATCGCGGGACGCGTCCGGTGTTGTACTGGTAGTGCGCGTACGCGAAGGGGTCCACGTGCGAATTGTGGTTCACGGCGGTGATAAATCCACCCTCGGCCGGAATGTTCTCCATTCCCCGCCAGTCCCGCTTGATCAGAACCACCAGCGGCGGTTTGCAGATCACCGCGGCCAAGCGGTACCAGAAGCCGATTCTGCGGCGGGGCACGCTGACACCTTTCCTCCAGGGCCTGGGGCCGGACAAGTGTCGCCCCGGGCCGCCCGTCTGTCGAGAACACCGTACGCCCCGAAGAGTGAACCGCCAGGTCTCGCAGGTGACAATGACGGCGACGAGAGAAGGACGGAACGCTCGTGCAGTGGACCTTGGTCGTACCCGTGAAGGCCCTTGCCCGGGCCAAGAGCAGGCTGTCGGACACCGCGGACGACGGGCTGCGGCCGGGGCTCGCGCTGGCGTTCGCACAGGACACCGTGGCAGCCGCGCTGGCCTGCCCGGCGGTCGCGGATGTGGCAGTCGTCACGGACGACGCGCGGGCCGGACGGGAGCTGGCGGCGCTCGGCGCGGGTGTCGTCGCGGACGAGCCCGGCGGCGGCCTGAACGCCGCGCTGGCGCACGGGGCGGCCGTGGTAAGGGCGGCCCGGCCGGAAAGCCCGGTGGCCGCGCTCAACGCCGATCTTCCCGCGCTGCGACCGGCCGAATTGGCGCGGGTACTGGCCGCGGCCACGCAATTCCCGCGCGCCTTTCTCCCGGACGCGGCCGGAATCGGCACCACCTTGCTGACCGTGGCGCCGGGCCAAGAATTGGCGCCCGCATTCGGTGCGGATTCACGGGCCCGCCACCGGGCGTCCGGCGCGGTGGAACTGCGTCTCGACGCGGTGGATTCCGTACGGCAGGACGTCGACACCGGCGGTGATCTCCGCTCCGCGCTGGCGCTCGGGGTGGGTCCCCGTACGGCCGCGGTGGCGGCGCGGTTGCTGATCGCCGGGCAGTAGGCTGCCGGCATGCAGGCGACCGCGTACACGTACGACCCCGAAAGCCGCAGCGGGCAGGTGCTGCTCGACGACGGGACGCCCGTGCCCTTCGACGCGGCGGCGTTCGACGCGGGGGGCCTCAGGCTGCTGCGCCCCGGGCAGCGGGTGCGCATCGAGACCGAGGAGACGGGTGCGGGCGGGGACTCGGGCGCGGGGCGCCGGATCACGCTGGTGACCCTGCACACGTTCTGACCGGGGGCCCGTCCGACGGGTCCCGGACACGCCGCGGGCCGGACTCCGAGAGGGAGTCCGGCCCGGCGCGTGAATGCCCTGTGCCCGTTCGCCCGCTGCCGCGGGTGCCGCCTGCTACTTCTTGCGGGCGGTGGCCTTCTTGGCGGTGGTCTTGCGGGCCGTCGACTTCTTGGCCGGGGCCTTCTTGGCGGTCGCCTTCTTCGCGGGAGCCTTCTTGGCGGCGGTCTTCTTGGCCGCCGCCGTGGTGGTCTTGGCCGCGGACTTCTTGGCGGTGGTCTTCTTCGCCGTCGTCTTCGCCGCTCCGGTGGTCTTCTTCGCGGTCGTCTTCTTCGCCGCCGCCGACGTCTTCTTGGCCGCGCCCGTGGTCTTCTTCGCGGCGCCCGTGGCCTTCTTGGCGGCGGCCTTCTTGCCCGCGGCCTTGGAGATGGTGGGCGGCGGGCCGGACAGGCTGCCCTTGGGGGCCTTCTTGACCGCGATGTCGTTCTTCGGAAGCTTCTTCGAGCCGCTCACCAGGTCCTTGAAGCCCTGGCCCGCGCGGAAGCGCGGCACGGAGGTCTTCTTGACCCGAACCCGCTCGCCCGTCTGCGGGTTGCGGGCGTAACGGGCCGGGCGGTCGACCTTCTCGAAGGAACCGAAGCCGGTGACCGAGACCCGGTCGCCCGCGACGACCGCACGGACGAGGGCGTCCAGGACCGCGTCGACAGCGTCGGCGGCCTGCTGCCGGCCGCCGAGCTTGTCGGCAATCGCTTCTACGAGCTGCGCCTTGTTCACGTCTTCCCCTTCGGAGACATCGCCAGAACGAATGTGTTCAAGCTTTTTCGCACGTTAGGCAGATATATACCGCAAATCAAACACGAAACGGGCTAATCACCCTTGTGCCGCAACGGACTCGGGCTGTCCCGGCCGGTTCAGCCTTCCTCTTCGGGGATTCGACCCGCGTCGAGGTCGTCGGTGAACCGATCCAGGCGCCTTGCCGCACCGGCGAGATCGTGTTTGGCCGCGGCCGTAATGACCAGCAGCTTCCGGGTCAGCGCCATCCGTACGCCCTCCGGGACTTGCAGTGCGCGCACTCTTGTGTGCGCTTCCTTGAGCCGGGACGCGACCGCCGTATAGAGCTCGAGTTGGCCGTCGTGTTCCATGCACAGATTGTGCCATCTGGGGCGAGTTGTCGCCTGCGCAGGGGGCAACTGCCGCCTCGAACGGCCTTCCTGACACCATCGGGAGCCAGTCCTCAGGGCCTTGAGTACCCCGGCAACCACGCCTCTAACGTGGGAAGTTGTGCGTCACGTCCGTCACGGGCGGCCGCGGACGGATCCGGAAACGGCCGTACCCCCGATCGGGCCGATCGGGGGTACGGCGGGTGTGTTGGGTGGCCGAAACTCGACCTTGTGGAGCCCTCGGGGGCTCGTGGCGGCTCCGGGTGCTCAGACCTGGACGGTCTGCGGCTTGAACGACGGGCGCTTCGCCTCGTACGCGGCGATGTCCGCCTCGTTCTGGAGGGTGATCGAGATGTCGTCCAGCCCGTTCAGCAGGCGCCAGCGGGAGTTCTCGTCCAGCTCGAAGGAGGCGGTGACGCCCTCGGCACGGACCTCGCGGGCCTCCAGGTCGACGGTGATCTCGGCCTGCGGGTCCCGCTCCACCAGTTCCCACAGCGCGTCCACGGTCTTCTGGTCGAGGACCACCGTGAGCAGGCCGTTCTTCAGCGAGTTGCCGCGGAAGATGTCGGCGAAGCGGGAGGAGACCACGGTCTTGAAGCCGTAGTTCTGCAGGGCCCAGACGGCGTGCTCGCGGGAGGAGCCGGTGCCGAAGTCGGGACCCGCGACCAGGACGGTGGCGCCCTCGCGCTCGGGCCGGTTGAGCACGAACTCCGGGTTCTTGCGCCAGGCCTCGAAGAGCCCGTCCTCGAACCCGTCCCGGGTCACCTTCTTGAGCCAGTGGGCGGGGATGATCTGGTCGGTGTCGACGTTGCTGCGGCGCAGCGGGACGGCCCGGCCGGTGTGCTTGGTGAACGCTTCCATGACTCTCAGACTCCAGCGGGCGTGGGGACGTCGGCGGCGGACAGGTCGGCCGGGGAGGCCAGGTGGCCCAGGACCGCCGTCGCGGCCGCGACCTGCGGCGACACCAGGTGGGTGCGGCCGCCCTTGCCCTGGCGCCCCTCGAAGTTGCGGTTGGAGGTGGACGCGGAGCGCTCACCCGGGGCCAGCTGGTCCGGGTTCATGCCCAGGCACATCGAGCAGCCCGCGTGCCGCCATTCGGCGCCGGCCTCCTTGAAGACCACGTCCAGGCCCTCGGAGACGGCCTGCAGACCGACCCGCGCGGAGCCGGGGACGACCAGCATGCGTACGCCGTCGGCGACTTTGCGGTCCCGGACGATCTCGGCGGCGGCGCGCAGGTCCTCGATGCGGCCGTTGGTGCAGGAGCCCACGAAGACGGTGTCCACCTGGATGGAGCGCAGCGGCTGCCCGGCCTCCAAGCCCATGTACTCCAGGGCCTTTTCGGCGGCGAAGCGCTCCGAGGCGTCCTCGTACGAAGCCGGGTCGGGGACGGCCGCGGAAAGCGGTGCGCCCTGGCCGGGGTTGGTGCCCCAGGTGACGAACGGCGCCAGCTCGGCGGCCTCGATGACCACCTCGGCGTCGAACTCGGCGTCGTCGTCCGTACGCAGCGTCTTCCAGTACTCCACCGCCGCGTCCCAGTCGGCGCCCTCGGGGGCGTGCGGGCGGCCCTGGAGATAGGCGAAGGTGGTCTCGTCGGGGGCGATCATGCCCGCGCGGGCGCCGGCCTCGATCGACATGTTGCAGATGGTCATGCGGGCCTCCATCGAGAGCTTCTCGATGGCCTCGCCGCGGTACTCCAGGATGTAGCCCTGGCCGCCGCCGGTGCCGATCCGCGCGATGATCGCCAGGATCAGGTCCTTGGCGGTGACGCCCTCGGGCAGCTCGCCGTCGACCGTGATCGCCATGGTCTTCGGGCGGGCCAGGGGCAGCGTCTGGGTGGCCAGCACGTGCTCGACCTGGGAGGTGCCGATGCCGAACGCCAGCGCGCCGAAGGCGCCGTGCGTCGAGGTGTGCGAGTCGCCGCAGACCACGGTGGTGCCGGGCTGGGTCAGACCGAGCTGCGGGCCGACGACGTGCACGACGCCCTGCTCGACGTCGCCCAGCGGGTGCAGCCGGACGCCGAAGTCCGCGCAGTTCTTGCGCAGCGTCTCCAGCTGGGCCCGGGAGACCGGGTCCGCGATGGGCTTGTCGATGTCGAGCGTGGGGGTGTTGTGGTCCTCGGTGGCGATGGTCAGGTCGAGCCGCCGCACCGGGCGGCCGCTCTTGCGGAGGCCGTCGAAGGCCTGCGGGCTGGTCACCTCGTGCAGCAGGTGCAGATCGATGAAGAGGAGGTCGGGCTCGCCCTCGGCGCGCCGGACGACGTGGTCGTCCCAGACCTTCTCCGCGAGTGTCCTACCCATCGCTTTCCCTTCGGTCGGCGACGAGGCGCCGACCCAACTAGAGATCTTGGGGAAGCGGTGCCCGCACCCCTGTGTTTCCGGGCAACCGCCACCAGGCCCTCTCGTCACGGGCCGTTGTGACTTCCTGCCGTCCAGGGTGGCGCGTTCCATGGAAAATTGAACTTGCGTTTCACAGAGTGAGACGGGAGTATCGTGTCATGGACAACAGTAGCGGCGTCGGCGTTCTGGACAAGGCGGCCCTCGTCCTGAGCGCTCTGGAGTCCGGCCCGGCCACCCTCGCGGGGTTGGTCGGTGCGACCGGACTGGCACGACCCACGGCCCACCGCCTGGCCGTGGCGCTGGAACACCACCGTATGGTGGCGCGCGACATGCAGGGCCGCTTCATCCTCGGCCCGCGCCTGGCCGAACTGGCCGCGGCGGCCGGCGAGGACCGCCTGCTCGCCACGGCGGGCCCGGTCCTCACCCACCTGCGCGACGTGACGGGCGAGAGCGCCCAGCTCTACCGCCGCCAGGGCGACATGCGCATCTGCGTGGCCGCGGCCGAGCGCCTGTCGGGCCTCAGGGACACGGTCCCGGTCGGCTCCACGCTCACCATGAAGGCCGGCTCCTCGGCCCAGATCCTGATGGCCTGGGAGGAGCCGGAGCGCCTGCACCGCGGCCTCCAGGGCGCCCGCTTCACGGCGACGGCGCTGTCCGGTGTGCGCCGCCGCGGCTGGGCGCAGTCCATCGGCGAGCGGGAGCCCGGCGTCGCGTCCGTCTCCGCGCCGGTGCGCGGCCCCTCCAACCGCGTGGTGGCCGCCGTGTCCGTCTCCGGCCCCATCGAGCGCCTCAGCCGCCACCCCGGCCGCATGCACGCGCAGGCCATCATCGACGCCGCGGGCCGCCTGTCCGAGGCGCTGCGCCGCAACGGTTGACCGTCCCAGGACACTCCGACCGGCAACGGGCCCGCCTCAACGCCGCGGCGGGCCCTTCGCCGTTCTCAGCCCTCGTCCGGGGCGTTCCCCGGGGCGACGACGCTCTTCTCCGTCCTCGCCTCCGCCGCGCCCGCCGCCTTCCGCGTCCGGTACGCGAAGCGGTCCCGCGCGCGCTTCCCCCGTCGCTCCAGCGGCACCTGTCCGTGCGCCGCCGCGAGCCCGAAGGGCGGCATGTCGGCGTAGATCGACTCGTACGACCCCTCGGGCACGACGTACGCCTCGTGCCACAGCCCCACGTGCCCGCGCACCTGCCCCTTGCGCTCCTTGCGGTTGATGACCGCCCAGGCCCGGTGGTGGAACATGTCGGGCGAGTGGGCGTACTCGTAGAGCTTCTCCTTGGACTCCCAGTACTGGACGACGTAGTACGTCCGCGGCGAGGCCGTGAGCAGGACGTGGTTCAGGAGTCCGCGTTCCGGGTCCTTCGCCAGTTCGCGGAGCATGCGCGGCATGGCGAGGAAGACCGGCAGCCAGTGGTGCACGGCCCAGAAGTGATTGATCCGCATGCCGATGAGCAGGACGGTCACGTCCCCCTCGGCGGCGGCGGTGGTACGGGTCGCGGTCGCGTTCGTGCCCGGCATGACGCCTCCCCCTGTTGGCGAGCTGCACTGTCCAAGTGATACTGCTTAGATAGTGGCGCTATCCGAGGAAGGGCGCAAGGGATGCGACTGGCCGACCTGAGCAAGCGCAGCGGGGTGTCCACCGCGACGATCAAGTACTACCTGCGGGAAGGGCTGTTGCCGCCGGGCCGGCAGGTCAACGCGACCACCGCCGAGTACGACGAGGACCATCTGCGCCGGCTGCGGCTGGTGCGGGCGCTGATCCAGGTCGGGAAGGTGCCGGTGGCGACGGCCCGGGAGGTGCTGGGGCACGTCGACGACGACTCGCTGGGCCGCACCGTCCGGCTGGGGGCGGCCCTGTGGGCGCTGCCGCAGGACGCCGAGCCGGACGAGGCGGACCCGGCGGTGGCCGCCGCGCGCGTCGAGGTGAACCGGCTCCTCGAACTGCTGGGCTGGGAGACCTCCCGGGAGTTGGCACCGCTCTCCCCCGTGCACCGCTCCCTGGTGGTGGCGGTGGCCGCGCTGCGCCGCCTCGACTATCCGTGGGACGCGGAACTGATGGCGCCTTACGGCGAGTTGATGATGGAAGTGGCCCGGCGGGACCTCGACTTCATGGAGACCCACGCCTCGGAGGCGGAGAAGGTCGAGATGGCGGTCGCGGCGGCGGTGCTCTTCCAGCCGGTGCTACGGGCTCTGCACCGGCTGGCGCAGGAGGAGGAGTCGGCGCGGCGGTACGGCATCGAGTAGGCGTCGGGGGAACGCCGAAGGGGGCTCCCGCCTCGGCGGAAGCCCCCTTGGACTTCGAGTACCCCCGACCGGATTCGAACCGGCGCTACCGCCTTGAGAGGGCGGCGTGCTAGGCCGCTACACAACGGGGGCGTGGATCTTGCGGGCGTTCATTACTGCTCCGCCGCAGATCCGAGCTGGTCTACCAGGACTCGAACCTAGACTAACTGAACCAGAATCAGTCGTGCTGCCAATTACACCATAGACCAATGTGGTTTAGACCAGTTCGTACCCCCGACCGGATTCGAACCGGCGCTACCGCCTTGAGAGGGCGGCGTGCTAGGCCGCTACACAACGGGGGCCCTAGCGATCCTGCATCGAAGACAGCGGGAGCGACCCGAGCTGTCCTCGCGGGAAGGATCTGTACCCCCGACCGGATTCGAACCGGCGCTACCGCCTTGAGAGGGCGGCGTGCTAGGCCGCTACACAACGGGGGCCTTGCGGATGTGCTCCGCGGCGCAGATAAGCTCTGCGAGCTGGCCTACCAGGACTCGAACCTAGACTAACTGAACCAGAATCAGTCGTGCTGCCAATTACACCATAGGCCACTGGAACGCAAGCCCCGTAGGGGTTCTTGTTCTAGCGTTGCGCTTCCGGTTCCCGGCCGTTCGGCCCGCTCTCCGGCGGCGCAGGAAGAACATTACCCGAAGGTCGACGGGGCTCCAAAACGGGTATCGGCGCCGAGGAGCGCGGGAAGTTCGGAGAGCGAGGCGATCCGGCGCGGCCCGGCCGGCGGGTCGACCGTCGCGTACGCGCCTCCGCGGTCGATCCAGACCGAGAGCAGCCCGGCGTCGGCGGCGCCCCGTCCGTCGATCTCCGGGTGGTCGCCGACGTAGGCGACCTCGGCCGGACCGAGGGCGAGGGCGTCGCAGGCCGCGAGGAAGGCCCCGGCCTCCGGCTTGGAGACGCCCAGCTCGGCGGCGCACAGGATGGCCTCGAAGCGGTCGTGCACGCCGAGGACGCGCAGCTTGCGGTCCTGGACGGTGAGGCTGGAGTTGGAGAGCACGGCGTGCCGGTGGCTGCCGGCGAGCGCGTCCAGGACGGGCATCACGTCCGGGAAGAGGGACCAGGCGGCCTCGTAGTGCGTGACGTACCGCTGGAACCAGTCGTCGGCCTCGGCGTCCGTCAGCTCCGGCCGGCCCAGGAAGACCCGGGTGCGGTCGCGCCGCTGTGTGACGAAGTCCACCTCGCCCGCCGAGAAGCGCGCCCACTGCTGCTCGGTGATCTCGCGCCAGCGCACGAGGGCCTCCTCGGCCGACCCGTACCCGGCGAGGAGCCCTTCGGCGACCAGATGGGCACGCATGCCCTCGCGGTCGGCGGTGGTGTAGTCGAAGAGTGTGTCGTCGACGTCCCAGACCACGGCTTTGATCGGCATGGGGCCCAGCCTAGGCCGCGTCGGCGTCGCGTGGGAGCGGACGGCCGGGAGGGCCCCCGGGGGTCGGTGCCTACTGCGCGGCCAGGCCCTCGATCTCGACCAGCATCCGCGGGTCGGACAGCGCCCGGACCTCGGCCAGCAGGCTGGCGGGGCGGCAGTCGGCGGCGGCCAGTTCGTCCAGTACGGCGTCGTAGTGGGCCGTGACCGCCTCGATGTCGACGGTGAAGATCCGGATCTGGACGAGGTCGCTCAGGGCGAATCCGGCCTTGTCCAGCGTCTCGGCCAGGCGCCGGAAGGTCAGCCGGAGCTGGCCTCGGACGTCGCCCACGGCGGCGATGCCGCCCTCGTCGTCCCGGGCCTCGTGACCGGCGACCACGAGCCAGCGCCGGGGCTGTTCGACCAGTACGGCCCGGTTGTAGGCCAGCCGGTCCCCGAAGAAGCGTGGGTCGATGTCCTCGCGGCGCATGCGGTCAGTCTGCGGGGGCCGGGGGCGGCGGCGCCGCTCGGAGGGGACCGGTCGGGGTACGGGAAGGGCGGCGCCCGTGCGGACGCCGCCCTTCACCCGTGCTGCCGTTTACGCCGCCAGTCGCGCCAGCGCCGCGTCGATGCGCGCCAGCGCCTTCTCCTTGCCCAGGACCTCCAGGGACTCGAAGAGGGGCAGGCCGACCGTGCGGCCGGTGACGGCGACGCGGACGGGGGCCTGGGCCTTGCCGAGCTTGAGACCGTGGGCCTCGCCGGCGGCCAGGACGGCCTCCTTGAGGGCCTCCGGGGCAGTCCAGTCGGCGGCGTCCAGCTTCTCGCGGGCCGTGGTCAGGAGCGCGTCCGAGCCCTCCTTCATGGCCTTGGTCCAGCTCGCCTCGTCGAAGACCGGCTCCGGCAGGAACAGGAAGTCGACGTTGTCGGTGATCTCGGAGAGGACCTTCAGGCGGGTCTGCGCGTGCGGCGCGATCGCCTGCCACTTGGCCTCGTCGAAGTCCTCCGGCGCCCAGGGCGCGACGGGGGCCTTCAGCCAGGGGCGGCAGCGCTCGGTGAAGTCCTTGACCTCCAGCAGGCGGATGTGGTCGCCGTTGATCGCCTCGCACTTCTTGAGGTCGAAGCGGGCCGGGTTGGGCTGGACGTCGGAGACGTCGAAGGCCGCGACCATCTCCTCGATCGTGAAGATGTCCTGGTCGGCCGAGAGCGACCAGCCGAGGAGGGAGAGGTAGTTGAGCAGGCCCTCGGGGAGGAAGCCGCGCTCGCGGTAGAGGTTGAGGCTCGACTGCGGGTCGCGCTTGGAGAGCTTCTTGTTGCCCTCGCCCATGACGTACGGCAGGTGGCCGAAGGCGGGGATCTCCTTGGCGACGCCCAGCTCGATCAGCGCCTTGTACAGGGCGATCTGGCGCGGGGTGGAGGAGAGCAGGTCCTCGCCGCGCAGGACGTGGGTGATCTCCATCAGCGCGTCGTCGACGGGGTTGACCAGCGTGTAGAGGGGCGCCCCGTTGGCGCGGACGATGCCGTAGTCCGGGACGTTCTCCGGCAGGTAGGTGATCTCGCCGCGGACCAGGTCCGTGAAGGTGATCGCCTCGTCGGGCATCCGGAAGCGGACGATGGGCTCGCGGCCCTGGGACGTGTACTCCTCGACCTGTGCGTCGGTCAGCTCGCGGCAGTGGCCGTCGTAGCCGGAGGGCTTCCCGGCGGCGCGGGCGGCCTCGCGGCGGGTGTCCAGCTCCTCCTGGGAGCAGTAGCAGCGGTAGGCGTGGCCGGCGTCCAGGAGCTTCTGGGCGACGTCCTGGTAGATGTCCATGCGCTGCGACTGGCGGTACGGCGCGTGCGGGCCGCCGACCTCGGGACCCTCGTCCCAGTCGAAGCCCAGCCAGCGCATCGAGTCGAGCAGCTGGTCGTACGACTCCTCGGAGTCGCGGGCGGCGTCGGTGTCCTCGATGCGGAAGACCAGGGTGCCCTGGTGGTGGCGCGCGAAGGCCCAGTTGAACAGGGCGGTGCGGACCAGGCCCACGTGGGGGTTGCCGGTGGGGGACGGACAGAAACGGACGCGTACGGGGGAGCCGGATGCGCTAGCCACGCTTGACAACCTTGTTGGTGAGAGTGCCGATGCCTTCGATGGTGACGGCGACCTCGTCGCCGACGTTGAGGGGGCCGACGCCGGCCGGAGTGCCCGTGAGGATCACGTCACCGGGGAGCAGCGTCATCGCCTCGGAGATGTTGACGATCAGGTCCTCGATGGAGTGGATCATCTCGCTGGTGCGGCCGAGCTGGCGCTGGGCGCCGTTGACCGTGAGCTGCACGGTGAGGTCGCCCGCGGCCGCGAGGTCGAGGTCCGTCTCCACCCAGGGGCCGAGCGGGCAGGAGGAGTCGAAGCCCTTGGCCCTGGCCCACTGCTTCTCGCGGCGCTGCACGTCGCGGGCGGTGATGTCGTTGGCGCAGGTGTAGCCGAAGATCACGTCCTGGACGCGCTCGCGCGGGACCTCGCGGCACATGCGGCCGATGACGACGGCCAGTTCGGCCTCGTGGTGCAGTTCCTCGGTGAAGGAGGGGTACTGGACGGCGTCGCCGGGGCCGATCACGGAGGTGGACGGCTTGAAGAAGGCGAACGGCGCGTCGGGCACCTCGTTGCCGAGTTCGCGGGCGTGCTCGGCGTAGTTGCGGCCGAAGGCGACGACCTTGCTGGGGAGTACCGGCGGCAGGAGCCGCACCTTGCTCAGGGGCACCTTGGTGCCGGAGAGCTCGTAGTCCGCGAACGGGATGCCCTTGATGATGTCGAGGACGAGCTGGTCCGGCTGGTCGCCCTCGACCGCGCCGAAGGCGACGTTCCCGTCGATGGAGAACCTGGCGATGCGCACGGGTTGCTTGGCCCCTTGACTGAGCTGGCTGAAGTCTGACGCTCCAGGCTATCGCGGTGGGCCTGAACCGCCGGGCAGGCCTCAGGGGCCGGGGCACCGCTGAACGCGCGGCGACCCGCTGCCGTACTACTCTGCGACCGACGCCGTGACCGGGGCCTCCATGAGGATCGTGCGGCGGGGGTTGGCGGTCTGGGCGGGCAGCTCGACGGCGTGCTCCGGCTGCTCCGGCGTCCGCAGTTCGTCGGCGTCCTGGAGGTGCGCCAGCGTCGTGCGCCGCGGGTTGGCGATCTTGTGGAACATCATCGTCGTCTTCACGGTTGTACGTGGCCCTGTCGTGTCCGGGCGCCCGAGGGGCGGTCAAAGCCCCTGCGAGGGCGCGGGTTGTCGGTTTTGCCTTCTCTGTAAAGCGTCAGGCTAAACACGCGATTCCCCGTGAACCGCGGAGGAGTCCATGATCCGGATGTGAGTTTGCTCACTTATCAAGGGTCAAACCGGTCAATTGCGACGCCGAGAGCACTCCGACTAAAGCGACATTGCACACCTGAAGGCATCATTCCGCTGCTGATCATGTCGACTGGGACACCCTCCGCGCCCAGACGACTCGCGGGCATACGCCCGGTTTGCGGGTGATCACCTTCTACGTCCGGTGATCCGGCCCTCACGTGCTGTCACGTATCTCACGGCCTGCCCCACGGGCCTTGTTGGAGATCCTGCACTGTGCTGGAATTCCACGGACCGCCGCGGGATCGAGCCGGCGCACAGGGGGCGCACACCAGCGCCGAGCGGCGGCGAGAAGGGGGAACCAGCGCCGGTCACTCACGACCAACACAGGGGCGTATTCAGGGCGCCCCTTTGACGCCGACACCGTGCCCAGCCGTTCACGCGGAGGGGCGCCTGGTCCAGAGGTTGCGACGCTAGTGCAGGGACGTTTCAAGAGGGATGGCAGCGCTTCGGCGGAGCCGGAGCCGCAGGGCGGGACTGGCCCCAAGGCCGTCAGCTCCTCGCCCCAGCACGCCCAGAACCCGGGCCAGACCCAGCCCGGCGACAGCGGGGAGCGCGCCGGTCAGGCGGCGGGCCCGTCCGCTCCCGGCCAGCAGTCGCCCGCCAAGCCGGCCAAGGGCTCGACCGGCCCCGGCCCGCGAATAGCCCTGCGCAACTGGCGGATCTCCACCCGTCTGGTGTCGCTGCTGGCGCTTCCGGTGGTCGCGGCGACCTCGCTGGGCGCGCTGCGCATCAACCAGTCGATGGACGACATCCAGCAGCTCGAGAACATGAAGCTGCTGACCGAGATGACCAAGCAGGCCACGGAGCTGGCCGCCGCGCTCCAGGAGGAGCGCGACCAGTCCGCCGGCCCGCTGGCCCACGGCTCGAAGTCCAGCGCGATCGCCGTCAAGGGCGACCGCGAGCAGACCGACCGGGCCCTGAAGAACTTCCTCGACAAGTCCGAGCAGATCGACGCGGCGAGCAAGGACGGCAAGCTCGTCGGCGTCCGCGACAGCCTCGTCGGCATCGCCAGCGACCTGAACGACCTGACCAAGATCCGCAGCACGGCGTACACGGCGACGGACAACTCGACCCAGACGGTCGAGGCCTACCACCGCCTGATCACCCACCTGCTCGACCTCTCGCAGGACATGGCGGAGGCGACCAGCAACCCCGACATGATCCAGCGCACGCGCGCCCTGTCGGCCTTCTCCTCGGCCAAGGAGTACGCGTCCATCCAGCGCGCGGTCCTCGCCGCGGCCCTCCCCGCGAACAACACCGACAAGGGCGATCTCGCCGAGAACGACCGGCTGTACGCCCAGTCCGCGCTGCAGAGCCAGACCTCCGAGATCCGCAGCTTCACCAGCATCTACGGCGACGGCGCGGAGGACCTGCTCAAGCCGATCTCCGAGGGCAACCCGGTGATCGAGGCGTCCGACCAGTACGCCGGCCGCGCCGTCGGCAAGAAGGACGGTCTGGCCAGCCTCAAGGCCCGGTCCTACCAGGACTGGCTGGACGACAGCTCCACCAAGATCCAGCAGATGAAGAACATCGAGCTGAAGCTGCTGGAGGACATGGAGCAGCAGGCTCGCGAGCTGCGCAACGAGTCCGAGCAAGAGGCCATCATCTCCGGTGTCCTCATCCTGCTCGTGCTCGGCGTCTCCCTGGTCGGCGCGTTCGTCGTGGCCCGGTCCATGATCCGCTCGCTTCGCCGCCTGGAGGACACCGCGACCAAGGTCGCCCAGGACCGCCTGCCCGAGCTGGTCAAGCAGCTCTCCGAGACCGACCCGCAGGACGTCGACACCTCGGTGGAGTCCGTCGGTGTGCACTCCCGGGACGAGATCGGCCGAGTGGCCGCGGCCTTCGACGACGTGCACCGCGAGGCGGTCCGCCTCGCCGCCGAGCAGGCCCTGCTGCGGGGCAACGTCAACGCGATGTTCACCAACCTCTCGCGCCGCTCCCAGGGCCTCATCCAGCGTCAGCTCTCGCTCATCTCCGAACTGGAGTCCCGCGAGGCCGACCCGGACCAGCTCTCCTCGCTGTTCAAGCTCGACCACCTCGCCACGCGTATGCGCCGTAACGGTGAGAACCTCCTCGTCCTCGCGGGTGAGGAGCCCGGCCGCCGCTGGACCCGTCCGGTGCCGCTGGTCGACGTGCTCCGCGCCGCCGCCTCCGAGGTGGAGCAGTACGAGCGCATCGAGCTGGCCTCCGTGCCGAGCACCGAGGTCGCCGGCCGCGTGGTCAACGACCTCGTGCACCTGCTCGCCGAGCTGCTGGAGAACGCGACCTCGTTCTCCTCGCCGCAGACCAAGGTCAAGGTCACCGGTCACGCACTGCCCGACGGCCGGGTGCTGATCGAGATCCACGACACCGGTATCGGCCTCTCGCCGGAGGACCTGGCCGCGATCAACGAGCGGCTCGCCTCGCCGCCCACCGTGGACGTCTCCGTCTCCCGCCGCATGGGTCTGTTCGTGGTCGGCCGCCTCTCGCAGCGCCACGGCATCCGGATCCAGCTGCGCCCCTCCGACTCCGGCGGTACGACCGCGCTGGTCATGCTGCCCGTCGACGTCGCCCAGGGCGGCCGCAAGCCGCAGCCGAAGCCGGGCCAGCCCGGCGCGGGCAACGGCGGTCCGGCCGCCGCGCAGGCGGCCGCCGGTGTCGCCGCGGCCCGCCGTGGCGGACAGGGCGGCGGTGCCCTCGCGGGCGGCGGTGCCTTCGGCGGTGGAAGTGGCGGCGGCGCCCTCGGCGCGGGTGCGCCGGGCGGTCGGCTCGGTGCCGGCCAGGGGCCGCGGGCCGCACTGCCCGGGCGCGACGCGGGCGGCCGCCCGGGGGCACCGGGTGGCGCGCGCGGGCCCCAGTCCCCCGCGGTCCCGGGCCAGCAGAACCGTCCGGCTCCGGCCGGCGCGGGTGCCGGTGCCGGTCAGCAGGCGCCCGGTGCTCCGCAGGGTCTGCAGGCCGCGGGCATGAACGCGCCGCAGGGCAACGCGCCGGCGAACAACGCCTCGCAGGGTCAGGACATGTTCGGCGGCAACCGCGCGCCGGGCGCGCCCCCGCAGCGCAAGCGGGGCGGCAACGGCGACGCCGAGCAGGGCCGCCGTCCGCAGCTGCCGCCGCGCGGCGGTCCGCGGGCCGAGCTGCCCGGCGGCAACCCGCAGCCGCGGGTGCCCAGCTGGAGCGACGAGAACGCGCAGCCGCCGGTGCCGCGGGCCTCGCTGGACGCCCCGCGCGGCCACGACGAGCCGGACAGCTCCCGCACCGACCGGACGCCGCGCCTCGACGAGCGTCAGGGCCCGGGCTCGACCGCCGAGATGCCGGCCGTGCCCCGGTTCGGCGAGCCCCAGTCCCCCGCCGCCACGGCCGAGTTCGCCCGCCCCGACTTCGACGCCCCGGCGCCCCGTCGGGACGAGTCGCAGGACACGGGCCAGTACGCCCAGCCCGGCCAGAACCAGTACGACGCGCGGAACGAGTACGAGGACCAGTACGGGCAGCAGAGCCAGTACGGGCAGGACCAGTACGGGCAGGACCAGTACGCACCCGGCCAGTACGGTCAGGCCGGTCCCGGCCAGGACCAGTACGACCGGCCCCGGTTCGGCCAGGACGCCCCGCAGAACGACCAGTTCGCGCGGCCCGAGCCGGCCGCCCCGCAGCAGGACGGCGGAGCCTTCGTCCGCTCGGACGTCTTCGGTGGTCAGCCGGCCCCGAACGGCCAGGCCCCGGCCGACCGGTTCGCCGCCTCCCAGGGCTACGACAACGGCTCGACCGGTCAGCACGGCCTGCCGGGCCGTCAGGACCCGGCCGTCACCGGCCAGTTCGAGCGTCCGCAGGCGGGTGGCACGCAGGGCGGGAACGACTTCGGCGCCCCGCGTCCGCCGGCCCCGCAGCGACCGGTTCCGCAGGAGCCCGCGGGTCAGAACACCAACGGAACTCCCGCACAGCGCCCCGGAGACGGCTGGGCCCTGCCCCCGGCCTCCGGTCCCGGTGACGGGCGTACGCCGCTGTACGACACGCTGGAGACCAACTGGTTCCACGGTGACCGCGAGTCGAGGGCGCCGCAGGCCGCCCCGGCCGCGTCCCCGGAGCCGCAGGCCGCCCAGCCCCAGACCCCGGCGGCCCCCCAGCGGCCGGCCACCTCGGCCTGGCGCAGCTCGCCGAACGACGATCTCGTCCGGCAGGCGGAGCGCGTCAGGCAGCCGGCCGCGGGCGGGGTCACCACCTCCGGCCTTCCGCGCCGGGTACCCCGGGCCAACCTCGTCCCGGGGACGGCTCAGCAGCAGTCGCACCAGAGCGGTCCGGCGGTTTCGCGTGCGCCCGACGACGTGCGCGGCCGGCTGACCAATCTCCGTCGGGGAATCGCACAGGGCCGTCAGGCCGGTACCAACCAGACCGGCAGCTACCCGCGGCCCACTCACCAGCAGGAGCGTTAGTTGAGCCCGATGAGCCAGGCGGCACAGAACCTCAACTGGTTGATCACGAATTTCGTGGACAACACCCCGGGGGTGTCCCACACCGTCGTCGTGTCCGCCGACGGACTCCTCCTGGCGATGTCCGAGGGCTTCCCTCGCGACCGCGCCGACCAGCTCGCGGCCGTCGCCTCGGGGCTGACCTCACTGACCGCCGGGGCGTCCCGGATCTTCGAGGGCGGCAACGTGGCGCAGACGGTCGTGGAGATGGAGCGGGGGTTCCTCTTCCTCATGTCCGTCTCGGACGGCTCGTCCCTGGCCGTCCTCGCGCACCCGGAGTGCGACATCGGCCTCGTCGGCTACGAGATGGCGCTCCTGGTCGACCGCGCGGGTGCGGTCCTCACACCCGACCTGCGCGCCGAACTACAAGGCAGTCTGCTCCACTGATCGGCCCCGGCACCACCCGTGTTACCAAATCACCGTCCGGCCGCCACAATCCCCCCACCGGCCTCGTCAGACGGCTTGACTGACCGACTTGCTGTCCCGCCCGGAGGATTCATGACCCCGCCCACCGCCTCTCATGATCCGTACGCGGAGCCGTACGAGGACGAGGGCGACCAGCCGCTGGTCCGTCCCTACGCGATGACCGGCGGCCGGACCAGGCCGCGCTACCAGCTCGCCATCGAGGCGCTGATCAGTACGACGGCCGACCCGGCAGCGCTCATGGGGCTCCTTCCCGAGCACCAGCGGATCTGCCACCTGTGCCGCGAGGTGAAATCGGTGGCCGAGGTGTCGGCCCTGCTGGCGATGCCGCTCGGGGTGGCGCGAATCCTGGTCGCGGACCTCGCGGAGGCGGGGCTCGTCGCCATTCACCAGCCTGGCGGAGACGAGAACAACGGCGGTGCGCCTGACGTGACACTGCTCGAAAGGGTGCTCAGTGGACTTCGAAAGCTCTGACGGAGGGCGGGCGACCACCTCCGCGAAGATCGTGGTGGCCGGCGGCTTCGGCGTCGGCAAGACCACGTTCGTGGGCGCCGTCTCCGAGATCAACCCTCTGCGCACCGAGGCCGTGATGACCTCGGCCAGCGCGGGGATCGACGACCTCACGCACGCCGGGGACAAGACGACCACGACGGTCGCCATGGACTTCGGCCGCATCACGCTCGACCAGGACCTGATCCTGTACCTGTTCGGCACGCCCGGCCAGGACCGGTTCTGGTTCATGTGGGACGACCTGGTGCGCGGCGCCATCGGCGCGGTCGTGCTGTGCGACACCCGCCGGCTGGCCGACTGCTTCCCGGCCGTCGACTACTTCGAGAACAGCGGTCTGCCGTTCGTCGTCGCGCTCAACGGCTTCGACGGCCAGCAGCCCTACTCGCCGGACGAGGTGCGCGAGGCGCTGCAGATCGGTCCGGACACCCCGATCATCACGACCGACGCCCGGCACCGCGCCGACGCGAAGTCGGCTCTGATCACGCTGGTCGAGCACGCGCTGATGGCCCGTCTGCGGTAGGTCCACCGGCCACCGCAGCCAAGTCGGCAGGGTTCTACGGCACTTGTCGTAGACGGTTCGGAGCCGACTGTGTCCTTTGACACGGTCGGCTCCGCTGTTCATAACGTTTCGGCAGAGGAATCGGGTGGTACCGACACGCGACGCGGTCAACTGGTCTCGCTGCGCGCACGAACGCCCCGTCTTTTGACGGACCTCGCTCTTTATGACCGTTTTACGTGGGGCTTACATCACGTGTAACCCCCGCGTTCCACTGTTTGGAAGAGCGCTGGTCGCCGTGCTGGAATGCCAGAACTGCCCCATGGTCTAAGACGTACTCAGCAGTAGCGCGTACTCGATGACTGACGGAGTGGGTTCTGAGACACAGCGGCACGACACAGGTGCCGACCGCCGAGAGGTTGTTGGTCGAGTGAGGCGAAGCAAGAACAGTCCCGAGCCATCGGCCCGGGGCAACTTCACCCCGCCGCCGCGCACAGCGGCGCCCGCCCCCGCCCCCGCCGCGGAACCCCAGGCCGAGCCGCCCGCGCCGAGCGGTGGCCGTTTCACGCCGCGCAACTGGCGGGTGACCACCCGGCTGAACGCGATCCTGCTCATACCCGTGCTGGTCGGCCTCGTCATGGGCGGCTTCCAGGTGAAGGGCTCGATCGACACCTGGCAGGACGCCGAGGACGCCGAGAGCACCGCGCGTCTCGTGCGCGCCTCCCTCGGATACGCCAACGCCCTCTACAACGAGCGCGACATCACCGCGGCCCCCCTGCTGCAGGGCAAGGGGGAGAAGGACACCACCGTCGCCGCGGCCCGCCGGGCCACCGACGAGGCGGCCGACACCTTCGACGCGGCGGCCCAGGGCATGCCCGGCAAGGCCGGCCTGGAGCGCCGGCTGAAGGTGTTCCGAGAACAGGAACCCAAGCTCCAGACGCTGCGGGCGGCCGCGTACACCTCCAAGCTCAAGGGCGTGGAGACCGAGGAGGGCTACACCGGCGTCGCCCACCCCCTCATGGAGTTCGCCAACGAGCTGGGCCTGGGCACCGGCAACATCACCTCCTACGGCCGTACCGTCTACGCGATCTCCCTGACCAAGGCCGCGCTCTCCCTGGAGCGCTCCATCGGCATGCACATGCTGGTCAAGCCGGGTCCGGAGCCCGGCCACCTCGCCAGCCAGCGCGTCGCGCTCTCCTCGTACGCCTACCTGGAGCGCATCGCGATCGAGGAGTACATCGGCGGCGGCACCGAGGCGGACGCGCAGAAGCTCGAGGACGCCCAGGCCAAGCTCAAGGAGGACGGCGCGGCCATGGCCAAGGAGGCCAAGGCCAAGGACCCGGACTACGTTCCGCCGCCGTCCAACCCGACGACGATGATCTCGGAGCTGGCCGGACTCGAGTCCACCGACACCAGCGATCGCGCGGAGCTGGCCCAGCAGGGCATCACGCCGGAAAACTGGTGGGCGGTCAACACCCTCAAGTTCGACGCGTACCAGAAGATCGAGTCGGACCTCGCCGACAAGGCGGTGTCCGAGGCGTCCACGATCGCCGACGACGCCGAGCGGGACGCCTACATCACGGGCGCCGCGGTCGTGATCGCACTGCTCGCCGCGTTCGTCCTGGCCGGCATGGTGGCCCGCGGGATGAGCCGCTCCATGCGCCGGCTGCGCAACGCCGCCTTCGGCATCGCCGAGCAGCGCCTGCCGATGCTGGTCGACCAGCTCTCCCGCACCGACCCCGGCCGGGTCGACACCCGGGTGCAGCCGATCCCGATCACCTCCACCGACGAGATCGGCGAGGTCGCCCGCGCCTTCGACCAGGTGCACCGCGAGGCGGTCCGGCTCGCCGCCGAGCAGGCTCTGCTGCGGGGCAACATCAACGCGATCTTCACCAACCTGTCGCGCCGCAACCAGTCGCTGATCGAGGGCCAGCTGAGCCTGATCACCGACCTGGAGAACAACGAGGCCGACCCGGACCAGCTGGAGAACCTCTTCCGCCTGGACCACCTGGCCACCCGTATGCGCCGCAACGGCGAGAACCTCCTGGTCCTCGCCGGCGAGGAACCCGGCCGCCGCTGGGACCAGCCGGTCCCGCTGGTCGACGTGCTGCGCGCCGCCTCCTCCGAGGTGGAGCAGTACGAGCGCATCGAGCTGTCGGGTGTCCCCGAGGCCGAAATCCACGGCCGCGCCGTGACCGACCTCGTGCACCTGCTCGCCGAGCTGCTGGAGAACGCCACGACGTTCTCCTCGCCGCAGACCAAGGTCCGCGTCACCGCGACCCGGCTGCCCGACGGCCGCGTGATGGTCGAGATCCACGACAAGGGCATCGGCCTGACCGCCGAGGACTTCGCGGACATCAACCACAAGCTGGCCAACCCGCCGACCGTGGACGCCGCGATCTCGCAGCGCATGGGCCTGTTCGTGGTCGGCCGGCTGTCCGACCGGCACGGCATCCGCGTGCAGCTGCGCCCCTCCGGGGAGCAGGCGGGCACCACCTCGCTGGTCATGCTCCCGGACGCCATCACCCACGGTGGCGGTGGCGAGCATCAGCAGCAGCGCGACGACTTCACCGTGTCGCAGATCATCCCGGAGCAGAACTTCCAGGGCGGCGGCGAGAGCTTCGGCCAGGTCGGCCAGCCCATGCGGACCGCCGCGGAGCTGGGCTTCGACGACAGCCGGTACGCCGAGATCCCCGACGACATACGCGAGCTGGACCCGGTGGGCCGCTCCCTGATGCGCGAGGAGCGCCGCGCGGCCCTGGAGGCCCAGTCGCACCCCGAGCTGCCCGGTCCCGCGGACCGGGGCGGCGCCGGGAACGACGGCGCCACCGGCTTCCAGGACCAGTTCGCCGGACAGCAGCCGGGCTACGACGGTCAGCAGCCGGGCTACGACCAGTCCCCCGACGGCTACCAGCAGCAGCCGAACGGCGCGTACCAGGAGTCGCCGAACGCAGCGTACGACCAGCAGTCGGCGTACGCCGACCCGCAGCAGGCGTACCAGGAACCGCGGCAGGCGTCGTACGACGAGCAGTACTACGCGCCGAACGGCGGTCTGCCGGAGGCCGGGAACTACTCGCCCGTCGAGCAGCGGCGCCACCAGGACGACTGGCCGCAGCAGGACGGATACCAGAACGGATATCCGGACCAGTACCCGACCGGTGCCCCTCAGTCGCAATCCGCCGAGGCCGCTGACGTGAGCGAGGCGGACCGCGTAGGCTTCGACCGTCCGGGGCCGGCCCCCTCCGCCGCCCACGAGCTGACCGACGCCGGTCTTCCCCGCCGCGGATCCACCGCGAGCGGCGCGGGCGATGCGGGGCACGTGGGCCAGGAGACGCCGGCCGCCGCACCGGGGGCGGGCGGCGAGGACACCTGGCGGTCGGCCAACGACGACCGCTGGCAGCAGGCCTCCTCGCTGCGCAAGCCCAAGGCGGGCGGGGTGACCTCTTCGGGCCTCCCGCGCCGGGTGCCCAAGGCCAACCTGGTCGAGGGCGCGGCCGAGACCACTCCACAGGGAGGCCCCCAGGTCTCCCGCGCTCCGGAGGACGTCCGGGGCAGGCTGAGCAACCTGCGGCGCGGCGTCGAGCGAGGCCGCAACGCAGGCAGTGAAACGAACGGCCAGGACACGAGGAATGAACACCGTGGTCCTGACAGCACCTACAACCAGGAGCGTTAGTGTGAGCCCGATGAGCCAGGCGGCGCAGAACCTGAACTGGTTGATCACCAACTTCGTGGACAACACCCCGGGGGTGTCCCACACGGTGGTGGTCTCCGCCGACGGACTCCTTCTGGCGATGTCCGAAGGGTTCCCTCGCGACCGAGCCGATCAGCTCGCGGCCGTCGCCTCCGGCCTGACCTCGCTGACCGCCGGTGCCTCGCGCATCTTCGAGGGCGGCAGCGTGAACCAGACGGTTGTGGAGATGGAGCGCGGATTCCTCTTCATCATGTCCATCTCCGACGGCTCGTCCCTCGCGGTTCTCGCACACCCCGAGGCGGACATCGGTCTCATTGGGTACGAGATGGCCCTTCTGGTGGACCGTGCCGGCACGGTTCTGACCCCCGATCTGCGGGCGGAGCTCCAAGGGAGCCTTCTCAACTAAAGGACAGACGGTGCGTTTTGGCGTCCCGTGGCCGTAAAGTTTCGGGACGCGGCTCCACAGCGATGGGTGCCAGGCACAGTCGGAGGAGGAAAAAGTGGGAACACCCCCAGGCGGTCCGTCATCGGGCAACTGGTCGTACGGCCCTGGTCAGGGCCAAGGCGACGGCTCGGCGAACGGGTACGGCTACCCCTCCGTGCCGAACCACCGGCAGCCGTACGCGCCGCAGGGCCCCGGCCCTTCGCCGTACGACCAGCCGCATGCTCCGCGCATCCAGCCCGTGCAGCCGCAGCGCCGCACCCCTGAGCCGGCGCCCGCCGGGGCGTCGAACAACCCCCTGGTGCGCCCGTACGCCATGACGGGCGGCCGCACCAGGCCCCGGTACCAGCTCGCCATCGAGGCGCTGGTGCACACCACCGCGCAGCCGCACCAGATGCAGGGCCAGCTGCCCGAGCATCAGCGGATCTGCAACCTCTGCCGGGAGATCAAGTCGGTGGCCGAGATCTCGGCCCTCCTGACGATCCCTCTCGGCGTGGCCAGGATCCTCGTCGCCGACTTGGCGGAGGCGGGACTGGTCGCCATCCATCAGCCCGGCGGCGACGAGAGCGCCGGCGGCCAGCCAGACGTGACACTGCTCGAAAGGGTGCTCAGTGGACTTCGCAAGCTCTAGCGGCGGTCCTTCCCGCTCCACCACTTCCGCGAAGATCGTGGTGGCGGGCGGCTTCGGCGTGGGCAAGACCACGTTCGTCGGCGCTGTCTCGGAGATCAATCCGCTGCGCACCGAGGCCGTGATGACATCCGCGTCCGCGGGCATCGACGACCTCACCCACACGGGGGACAAGACGACCACGACGGTCGCCATGGACTTCGGCCGCATCACGCTCGACCAGGACCTGATCCTGTACCTGTTCGGTACGCCCGGCCAGGACCGGTTCTGGTTCATGTGGGACGACCTGGTGCGCGGCGCCATCGGGGCGATCGTCCTGGTCGACACGAGGCGGCTCGCCGACTGCTTCCCCGCGGTCGACTACTTCGAGAACAGCGGTCTGCCGTTCGTCATCGCGCTGAACGGCTTCGACGGGCAGCAGCCGTACAACCCGGACGAGGTCCGGGAGGCGCTGCAGATCGGTCCGGACACTCCGATCATCACGACGGACGCGCGGCATCGGGCCGACGCGAAGTCGGCGCTCATCACTCTCGTGGAGCACGCGCTGATGGCGCGGTTGCGCTGAGGGCTGCGCCGCACCCTGCGGGCAATCGTGCCTCCCCAGTGCCCTGAGGGCCTGAGAGGTCCCCCCCAGGGCGGCACGGGTGGGCGCAGGCGGCGCCCCCGTCAGCGCCGGGTTGCGTGACGCCCCCTGCGGCCACTGGGCTGCCGGGGGCGGTTTCGTTGCCGGGTGCGGGCCGTACGTGGCTGGTCGCGCCCACGCGGCGGAGCCGCATGTCGACACAGCCCGTGCCCCTGAAGCGTTCACCGGGCCCGGCGTAACAAGAGAGGCCCCTCCGAGTGGAGGGGCCTCTCTTGTCGTTCGGGTCAGCGCCAGCTGTGCGGGGCGCGGAAGCCCGGCTCGCGTTCCAGGCGGCGCCAGCCGGCGCGGGCGCGGCCGCCGCCGTGGGTCGGCGCGATCTCGGCGGGGCGGGCGGCGGCGCGGGCCAGGAGGAGGGCCGTGATGGCGGCGACTTCCTCGGGCTCGGCGTGGCCCTTCTCGACGCGGATGTCGGCAGGGGACATGGAAGTGGCTCCTCGGGTCACTGCGGCGGGTTGCCGTGCTTGCGGGAGGGCAGGTCGGCGTGCTTGGTGTGGAGCATCGCCAGGGACGTGATCAGCACCTCGCGGGTTTCGGCGGGGTCGATGACGTCGTCGACCAGACCGCGTTCGGCCGCGTAGTAGGGGTGCATCAGCTCGGACTTGTACTCCTTGACCATGCGCGCCCGCATGGCCTCGGGGTCCTCGGCGTCGGCGATCTGCCGGCGGAAGATGACGTTCGCGGCACCTTCCGCGCCCATGACGGCGATCTCGTTGGTCGGCCAGGCGTAGGTGAGGTCGGCGCCGATGGACTGGCTGTCCATGACGATGTAAGCACCTCCGTACGCCTTGCGCAGGATCAGCGAGATCCGGGGCACGGTCGCGTTGCAGTACGCGTAGAGCAGCTTGGCGCCGTGGCGGATGATCCCGCCGTGCTCCTGGTCGACGCCGGGCAGGAAGCCGGGTACGTCCAGAAGAGTGATGATCGGGATGTTGAAGGCGTCGCACATCTGGACGAAGCGGGCCGCCTTCTCCGACGCCTCGATGTCCAGGACACCGGCCAGGGCCTGCGGCTGGTTGGCGACGATGCCCACGACCCGCCCGTCGAGACGGGCCAGCGCGCAGATGATGTTGCGGGCCCAACGCTCGTGGACCTCCAGGTACTCGCCCTCGTCGACGAGTTCCTCGATGACCTTGGTCATGTCGTACGGGCGGTTGCCGTCCGCCGGGACCAGGTCGAGGAGGGTGTCCGAGCGGCGGTCCACGGGGTCGGAGGACTCGGCGCGGGGCGGGTTCTCCCGGTTGTTCTGCGGGAGGAGGGAGAGGAGGTAGCGGACCTCGGCGAGGCAGGTCTCCTCGTCGTCGTAGGCGAAGTGGCACACGCCGGACGTCTCGGCGTGCACGTCGGCGCCGCCCAGACCGTTCTGCGTGATCTCCTCGCCGGTGACCGCCTTGACGACGTCCGGGCCCGTGATGAACATCTGCGAGGTGTCGCGGACCATGAAGACGAAGTCGGTGAGGGCGGGGCTGTAGGCCGCGCCGCCCGCGCAGGGGCCGAGCATCACGCTGATCTGCGGGATGACGCCGGACGCCTTGGTGTTGCGCTGGAAGATGCCGCCGTACCCGGCGAGCGCGCTGACGCCCTCCTGGATACGGGCGCCGGCGCCGTCGTTCAGCGACACCAGCGGGGCACCGGCCGCGATGGCCATGTCCATGATCTTGTGGATCTTCGTGGCGTGGGCCTCGCCCAGCGCGCCGCCGAAGATCCGGAAGTCGTGGGCGTAGACGAAGACCGTGCGGCCCTCGACCGTGCCCCAGCCGGTGATGACACCGTCGGTGTACGGCTTCTTGGCCTCCAGGCCGAACCCGGTCGCCCGGTGCCGGCGCAGCTGCTCGACCTCGCGGAAGGAGCCGGGGTCCAGGAGCAGCTCGATGCGCTCACGTGCCGTCAGCTTGCCCTTGGCGTGCTGCGCCGCCGTCGCCTTCTCACTCGGCCCGGCGAGCGCCGCTGCACGGATCCCGTGCAGCTCGGCCACCCGCCCGCGCGCGTCCGTCGGCTCGCCCGGCGCCTCATCCAAAACGGTCATGTAGCGACTCTACGAAGCCGAGCAAGGATTGCGAGCCGTCGACTCCGTACAGTCTCCGGCCCGTTTTCCTGGTAGCACCGAACAGAACTCCCACCCCGTGCAGCGCTTCCGACTGCTCAGAGGGCCTCTGGCTTGTAGAGGTCACACAAAGCCGTCAGCTGAGAGTCACCTCACATTCATGGGTGGTACATACCACCCCTGGAGTGACGCGGAGGTGCAGTCGGCGGCCCGTCGCGAGGATCTCGACCGTCTCGTCGGCCCGCAGCACCGCGCCCACCGGGTGGTCCCAGACGATCTCCAGGGCCTCTCCCGTGCGCGGCGGTTCGCTCACCCGGAGCGTAGCGGTACGGCCGCGGCGGCGGACGAGCACACTCGCCCCGGCCGTGGTGGTGAGCGGGCCCGCGGTGCCGGCCTGCCAGAAGTTGGCGGCCGTCAGACCGAGGGAGGGGACGCTCACCGCCTGGCGGCGGTCGTCGTTGGCGAGGACCGTGAGCCAGTGGCGGTCCGCGGCGCGGCGGGCGAGGGCCGCCCGGGAGGCGCCCGGCATGACGGTGTAGACGTAGTCGGCGCCGGCCGGATCGGTGCCGTGGTCGAGCCAGAGGGTCTGCCAGCGGCGGGTGCGGCGCTCGGTCGTGCTGGTGGTGTTGATGTCGGACCAGGCACCGGTGCGGTCCTCGCGCAGGGTCCGCAGGGCGCCCCCGGGCACGATCCAGCCGCCGTGTCCCTCCAGGTGGGCCCAGTGCCGGCCGCGCACCAGGGCCTGGGTGCCGCCCTCCCCCAGGTTGCGGTTGTCCACGACCGTCTCGACCGGTACGCCGTCCGCGCACGTGATGCCCGCGCCCAGGCAGACCACGGCGTCGTCGAGGAAGAACCAGGACTTGCGGGCCTCCAGTGTGGAGCCGAGCCCCTTGAGGTGCTGGCCCACGGCCGCGTACTCGCCGTCGGTCGCGCCGCCGACCCATCGCACGTCCGGTTTGGGTGCGCCCCACTCGCCGCCCGCCCGGTCGGCCAGGCGCTTGGTGGAGACGGTGGTGCCGGGCAGCCGGTACCAGTCGACGGTCGGCCAGAACCAGTCGGTGTACTGATCCGCCCTCGTCCCGTTCGCCCACCAGGTGAGCATGCCCGCGCCGGTGTGCCAGCCGCGCGGGTTCTCGCCGTTGCCGCACTCGTAGTGGGCGATGCGGTCACTGGCCATGGCGAGGCCCGCGGTGAAGGCGGGGCGGCGGTGCACGGCGCGGTCCATGGCCGCGAAGAGGTGGTGTCCGACGGGTTCGGGGGCGGCCTCGCCGGGGGCGTCGGCGATCGCGTGCAGCCGGGTCAGGTCGGCGACCGGGAACTGGGGCGCGGTCAGGACAGGGGTGACGGTGTCCCGTTCGATCCAGCCCTTGATCCGGGCGTGCCAGCGCTCGCGCTCGGCGTTGCTCGCCCCGCCCGCGAGGACCGCCATGGCGGCGATGAGCTGCTGGCCGTGGAAGTGGTCGCTGCGCATGACGTGCAGGTCGTCGCTCTTGAGGTAACCCCGGCTGATGGCCCGCCCGTTGACGGTGTCCATGACGAGGCCGTCGTGGATCAGGGGCGCGTAGGCGTGCTCGACGCTGTCGAGGACGAGTTGCCTGCCCGGGTCGGTCACCTCCCACTCGGAGCCGGCCAGCAGGGTGAACAGCCGGCCGAGGCCGTCCAGCATGACCTGGCCGTACGTCCCCGAGTAGGCGACCCAGGTGTGCTGGACGAAGGAGCCGTCGGCGTAGAGCCCGTCGCCCTTCGTGACGTACGGGAAGACCGGCGAGAGGGCGTCGCGGGCCAGGGCGATCTTGGCGGGCGCCCGGCCCAGGACGCCGCGCAGGGCGACGGAGCGGCACAGGTCGACGCGGTTGGCGCCGGTGGAGGTGCCGGTGTAGGCGCCGAGCATCGCGTCGGGGACGAAGTGGTCGACGGCGGCGCAGGCGGCGGCCACGCGGTCGGCGCCGAGGTGGTCGTACAGGGCGGCCGTGATGTCCATCAGGAGCCGGGGGCTGCCGATCTGCCATTCCCACCAGTTGCCGTAGCGGGTGGTGGCCGGGTGGTAGACGGTGGCCGAGAGATGGTCGAGGCCGCGCAGGATGTCGGCGAGGAGGGCGGGGTCGCCGGTGGCGCCGGTGCCCTCCTGCACGTACGCCTCGGTCATCGTCCACAGGCGGCCGTAGGCGAAGGTGATGCCGGCCGGCGGGTCGAAGGGGTGGCCCGGCCACAGGGAGGTGGGGGTGGGGGCCATGGTGGCGCGGTGCTCGCGGGCCCGCTCGCCGGTCTCGGCGAGGCGGGAGGCGTACGGCTCGGCTGCCGGGTCGTAGCCGGTGCCGAGGGTGATGCCGAGCCAGCGGCGGCGGAGGGCGTCGTAGGGGTCGGCGGTGGCGGCCGCGGCACGGGGGACGGTGGTGAGGGCGGCGGCGGCCGCCGCGGCGAGCAGGACCGCGCGGCGGGAGGGGGCGGTGGGGCGCTGTGGGGTCATGCTCATGCCGTCTATCACGTCGGCGACGGGAGGGGAACGGCGCCGCGACACGTGGTGCGAAGCGGTTGATGGCGGCGTGGAATAGGTCTAGAGTCGAGCTCGTTGGACTGGTTGAACATTCAACATCAAGGCGTTCCCGGAGGACACCATGACCACCACCCCCGACCTCTCCACGCTGACCGGCGACTACACCGTCGACCCCGCCCACACGACGATCGGCTTCACCGCGCGCCACGCGATGGTGACCAACGTCAAGGGCAAGTTCCTCGACTTCACCGGCACACTGCACCTGGACGGCGCCGACCCGTCCCGTTCCACGGCGTCGCTGGACATCACGATGGACAGCATCGACACGGGCTCCCCCGACCGTGACGGGCACCTGAAGAGCTCGGACTTCTTCAACACGGGCGAGTACCCGACGATGATCTTCCGCTCCACCAAGGCGGAGTCCCTGGGCGGCGACGACTACCGCATCACCGGTGACCTGTCGATCCTCGGCACGACCAAGCCGCTCACCATCGACCTGGAGTTCAACGGCGCCGCCAAGGACCCGTTCGGCAACGAGCGCGTCGGCTTCGAGGGCAAGGCGGAGATCAAGCGCTCGGAGTGGGGGCTCACCTGGAACGCGGCGCTGGAGACGGGCGGCGTACTGGTCTCCGACAAGATCAAGCTGAACTTCGACATCTCGGCGATCAGGCAGGCCTGACGTCCCGCGACCGTCGATGACGAGGAGTGCGACGGGTGGCGGCATGCGCTCGCCGTAGCGCCGCCACGCCTGCCCGCCGCCCGGCTCACCCGTCCAGCAGCTCCCGCACCTGGTCGAGGGCGGCACCGAAGGGGTCGGGCAGGACGCCCACCCCGTGAGAGACCAGCGCCCCCTCGTGCAGCAGCACGAGCGTCCGCGCCAGCCGGTCGGCACCGGCCGCGTCGATGTCCCGGGCCAGGCCGGTGAACAGGTCGAGCATCCACCGCTTCTGCCCGGTGATGACCGGATACGCCGGATGGCCCGGATCACTGATCTCCGCGTGTGCGTTGATCATGCTGCACCCCTTGGCCCCGTACAGCTCCGACCACGCGCGCGACGCCTCGAAGACGGCCACCACCCGGGCGGCGGGCCCCTCCCCCGCCGCCGCCAGCCGGCCGGCGAGCAGTTCCCGCCAGCGCTCGTCGCGTCCGGCCAGGTACTCGACGACGATCTGCTCCTTCGAACCGAAGCGGTCGTACAGCGTCTTCTTGGTCACCCCCGCCTCGGCGGCGATGGTGTCCACGCCGACGGCGTGGATGCCGTGCTCGTAGAACAGCCGCTCGGCGGCTGCCAGCACCCGCCGCGCGCCGGGCGTCATCCGTACCCGGCGCGGCTTCTCCTGCGGACCCATGACCTCTGCACCCATGCCGACAAGTATACCGGTCTGTATAGTGGGCACCCTAGACGAGTAAACCGATCTGTCTACTCTGGATGGGGTCGACGTGAACGTCCTGCTCTCGGCCGCCTTCGTTCTGTGCTGGAGCTCCGGCTTCATCGGCGCCAAGCTCGGTGCTCAGACCGCGGCCACACCCACCCTCTTGATGTGGCGCTTCCTGCCGCTCGCCGTGGCCCTGATCGCCGCGGCGGCCGTCTCCCGGGCCGCCTGGCGGGGCCTGACACCGCGGGACGCCGGCCGGCAGATCGCCATCGGCGCCCTGTCGCAGAGCGGCTATCTGCTCAGCGTCTACTACGCCATCGAACTGGGCGTCTCCAGCGGCACCACCGCCTTGATCGACGGCGTCCAGCCACTCGTCGCCGGCGCGCTCGCCGGTCCCCTGCTGCGCCAGTACGTCTCGCGCGGGCAGTGGCTCGGACTGTGGCTGGGGCTGTCCGGCGTGGCCACCGTGACGGTCGCCGACGCCGGGGCAGCGGGCGCGGAGGTGGCCTGGTGGGCGTATCTCGTCCCGTTCCTCGGCATGCTGTCGCTGGTGGCGGCCACCTTCCTGGAGGGCCGCACAAGGGTGCCGGTCGCGCCCCGCGTCGCCCTGACGATCCACTGTGCGACCAGTGCCGTCCTCTTCTCCGGACTGGCCCTGGGCCTCGGGGCGGCGGCACCGCCGGCCGGTTCCTCGTTCTGGCTGGCGACCGCCTGGCTGGTGGTCCTGCCGACCTTCGGCGGCTACGGCCTGTACTGGCTGATCCTGCGCCGGTCCGGCATCACCGAGGTCAACACCCTCATGTTCCTCATGGCCCCGGTCACGGCCGTGTGGGGCGCCCTCATGTTCGGTGAGCCGTTCGGCGTCCAGACCGCCCTCGGCCTGGCGGTCGGCCTCGCGGCCGTGGTCGTCGTCCGGCGCGGGGGCGGCGCGCGCCGGGAGCGGCCCGTGCGGTCCGGCGCGGACCGTCCGGCGGCCGGAGGGCCGACGGCGGACCAGCCGACGAACAGGCCGACCGACAGGCCGACGGCGGCCGGGTCGACCGACAGGCCGACGGCGGACAGGCGCTGAGACCCGTCGCGGGCGCCTCAGAAGCCGCCGCCGAAGTCCCCTCCGCCGCCGAAGCCGCCGCCACCGCCGAAGTCACCGCCGCCGAAGCCGCCCCCGAAGTCACCGGGGTCGAAGTCGCCGCCCGAGACGTCGCCGCCCTCGTAGCCGCCGAAGTCTCCGTACCCGGTGCCGTAACCGGCTCCGTAGGCGGGGCCCGCCATCATGCCGCCGAGCATGGTGCCGACCAGCAGGCCGGGCAGGATGCCGCCGCCGAAGTAGCCGCCCGCCCAGGGGCCGTAGGCCGGGCCCGCGTCCCAGTAGGGGCGGCGGCCGTACTCGGTGTCCACCTCGCGGATCATCGGGTCCCGCCCGTCGGACAGCCGGGCCTGGTCGGCGGCGCAGACCGGGACCCGGCGGGTGGTGCCGCCCGGCGGGGTCCAGGTCGCGTCGGCGACCGACGGGCCGTGGCGCGGGTCGAAGAAGCAGGGCGGACGGCGTTCGGGCAGTGGCCTTCCCTCGCGGCGGGCGGCGAGCTGAGCGAGTGAGAAGCGGCCGTCCTCCACCGCCTGGGTGACGGCACGCACGTCCTCGGGTTTGCGGGCGTCGGCCATGTACGTCTTGGCCTGCTCGTAGGCGTCCAGGGCGCGCTCGTAGTCGGCCCGCATCGCGTCGTCGGCGCCCGGTTCCGCCGGGTGGAAGTCGAGGCGGTCCAGCTCCTCGCCGAAGGCCGTGATGTCCTCGTCGACCACCACCCGCAGCCGCTCCAGCGCCGCCCGCTGCTCCGCCTCGCGGCGGTGGCGGCTGCGCCGGGAGACCGCGTACATGCCCGCGCCGCCGAGGACCACCACCGCGCCCGCGGTGATCAGGGCGCCCGTGGGCGCGGAGCCACCGCCGGAGTCCCAGGACGAGGGGGCGGAGCCGCGCACGCTGCGCAGCGCGTCGTCGACGAAGTCGTTCAGCTGGGCCTTGGGATCACCCGCGCCCTGGACGGCGGTGACCAGGTTGTGCACGCCCTGGCGGCTCAGCACGCTGCTGTCGGCGCGGGCGTCGAAGCGGTCGCCGAGGCGGACGCCGTACAGACCGGTGATGCCGGTCTCGGTGCGGAGGTTCTGGAAGAGGTTCTCGGTCGGGTAGCCGGCCGGGAGGACCGCCACGAAGACCGGTTCG
This sequence comes from Streptomyces violaceoruber, assembly GCF_033406955.1. NCBI lineage: Bacteria > Bacillati > Actinomycetota > Actinomycetes > Kitasatosporales > Streptomycetaceae > Streptomyces > Streptomyces violaceoruber. Next base: position 2,526,161 of record NZ_CP137734.1, read on the forward strand.
CCCGCGTCCTCGATCTTGTCGGCGAGCGCGTCCGCGTCCGACCTGGACAGCAGGTCGGAGGCGGCCGGGTCCACGTACACCGGACTCTCGCGCAGGGCCGCGCCGATCTCGGAGACACCGGTCTCCGCCTGCGCGCCGGGCGCACCGGCGAGCAGCACCGCCAGCGCGGCGACGACCGGCGCGACCAGGAGGCGTATGAGGACTTGCGCACGAACGCCCTTCATACGTTCGAACGTACCCGAATGGACCTCAATCAGACATAAAGCGCGGATCCATTACCCGCTCCGCTCACTCGGCGGGCGCGACCCCCGCCCGCAGCAGCCCGTACGTGTACGCGTCCTCCAGGGCCTGCCAGGAGGCGGCGATGACGTTCTCCGCGACACCCACCGTGGCCCACTCCCCCGTGCCGTCGGACGTGGAGATGAGGACCCTGGTGGTGGACTGGGTGCCGTGCACGCCCTCCAGGATGCGGACCTTGTAGTCGACCAGGTCGAGCTTGGCCAGCTCGGGGTAGATCTTCTCCAGGGCCACGCGCAGCGACCGGTCCAGGGCGTTGACCGGGCCGTTGCCCTCGGCGGTGGCGACGATGCGCTCGCCCTTGGCCCAGAGCTTGACCGTGGCCTCGTTGGCGTGGCTGCCGTCGGGGCGGTCCTCGGTGATCGCGCGCCAGGACTCGACCTCGAAGTACTTCAGCGGCCTGCCCTCGGCCTCGGCGCGCAGCAGCAGCTCGAAGCTCGCGTCGGCGGCCTCGTAGGTGTAGCCGGCCAGCTCGCGCTCCTTGACCCGCTCCACGACCCGGCCGACCAGCTCGCGGTCGCCGCCGAGGTCGATCCCGAGCTCCTTGCCCTTCAGCTCGATGGAGGCACGTCCCGCCATGTCGGAGACCAGCATCCGCATGGTGTTGCCGACCAGTTCGGGGTCGATGTGCTGGTAGAGGTCCGGGTCGACCTTGATCGCGGAGGCGTGCAGGCCGGCCTTGTGGGCGAAGGCGGAGACGCCCACGTAGGGCTGGTGGGTGGAGGGCGTGAGGTTGACGACCTCGGCGATGGCGTGGGAGATGCGGGTCATCTCGCGCAGCCGGCCCTCGGGCAGCACCTGCTTGCCGTACTTCAGCTCCAGCGCGGCCACGACGGGGAACAGGTTGGCGTTGCCGACCCGCTCGCCGTAGCCGTTGGCCGTGCACTGGACGTGGGTCGCGCCCGCGTCGACGGCGGCGAGGGTGTTGGCGACGGCGCAGCCGGTGTCGTCCTGGGCGTGGATGCCGAGCCGGGCGCCGGTGTCGGCGAGCACCGTGGCGACCACCGCCTGGATCTGCGCCGGGAGCATGCCGCCGTTGGTGTCGCACAGGACGACGACGTCGGCGCCGGCCTCGGAGGCGGTGCGCACGACCGACTTCGCGTACTCGGGGTTGGCGCGGTAGCCGTCGAAGAAGTGCTCGCAGTCGACGAAGACCCGGCGGCCCTGCGCCTTCAGGTGCGAGACCGTGTCGGCCACCATCGCGAGGTTCTCGTCCAGCGTGGTGCGCAGGGCCAGTTCGACGTGCCGGTCGTGCGACTTGGCGACCAGGGTGATCACCTGGGCGCCGGAGTCGAGCAGCGCCTTGACCTGGTGGTCCTCGGCGGCGTTCGCGCCCGCGCGGCGGGTGGAGCCGAAGGCGACCAGCTGGGCGTGCTTGAAGTCGATCTCCTGCCGGGCGCGGGCGAAGAACTCGGTGTCCCGCGGGTTGGCGCCGGGCCAGCCGCCCTCGATAAAGCCCACCCCGAAGTCGTCCAGGTGCCGTGCGATGGCCAGCTTGTCCGCGACCGTGAGGTTGATGCCCTCGCGCTGCGCGCCGTCGCGCAGGGTGGTGTCGAAGACGTGGAACGAATCGTCGAGTTCGCTGGTTGCGGTCATGATCTGAAGGCTCCTGTTGGGGATCTCGGTCTACCGGAATGACCGGTTCCACCGTCCGTCTATGATCCCTCGCGCTCTCTTCCCGGCTCGGGGTGGGCCAGGAAAGCGAAAAACCTCTCGCGGGTGCGAGAGGTCTGCGCGCGGGTCGAGGACGACGGTGTCCACCCGTACCTGGTCGTACGTGGTGGTCACTGCGGACCGGCGCGCCTGCTGCCAATAATCATGGCGAACGAGAGCACGGAGGCAGTCTGGCACACTCCGTCCCCCTGTCCACCGCCCGTCTCAGGATGCGAACGGCGGCCGTCCGCGGGCGTGGACTCAGTCCCGCCCGTAGAGGCCGTCGGCCAGGAAGTCCCGTACGTGACCGAGCACCTGCTCCCGGTCCGTCCCCCGCAGGCCGATCGCCACGTGAATGGCGAAGCCGTCGAGGAGGGCCCGCAGCCGGGACGCGAAGCGGTCCGGGTCCACGGCGCGGAACTCGCCGCGCGAGATGCCCTCGGCGAGCAGGGCGGTCAGGTCGCGGTGCCAGGCGCCCTCGATGGCGGCCTGCCGGTCGCGGGCCTCGTCGGGGGCGTTCTGTGAGTGGTTCCACACCTCCAGCCACAGCGTCCAGTGCGGGTCGCGGTGGCCGTCGGGGACGTACAGGTCGACGTAGGCGCCCAGGCGTTCGCGGGCGGTGCCGGGCCGGGTGAGCAGGCGGCCGCGCTCGGCGCCGAGGCGGCCCTCGCTCCACTCCAGGGTGCGCAGCAGCAGTTCGTCCTTGGAGCCGAAGTAGTACAGGAGGTGGCCGCTGCTCATGCCGACCTCGCGGCCGAGCGCCGCCATGGTGAGCTTCTCCAGCCCGCGCTCGGCGATCATCTCCATGGCGGCGGCGAGCACGTCCTCGCGCGGCGGGGCCTGCCTGCGCCCACCACCGGCCATGTCCACTCCCGGGTCTTCTAGGTCCTGCAGGTCCTCGGCTGTTGCTGCGTGATGCAGTGGATGCCCCCGCCACCCGCGAAGATCGTACGCGCGTCCACCAGGGTCACCGTCCGCTCCGGGAACAGGCGGCGGAAGATGCCCGCGGCGAGTTCGTCGTTCGGGTCGCCGAAGGCGCACAGGACGACGCCGCCGTTGCACACGTAGTGGTTGATGTACGAGTAGTCGGCCCACTCGCCCTCCTCGTCCTTCAGGACGGTCGGGGCGGGCACCTCGACGACCTCCAGGCGGCGGCCCCTGGCGTCGGTCCGGCCGCGCAGGATCTCCAGGTACAGCTGTGAGCGCTCGTGGTCGGGGTGCCGGGGGTCGCGCTGGCTGTGCACGACGACGGTGCCCGGCCGTGCGAAGGCCGCCACGATGTCGACGTGGCCCTGGGTGCCGTACCTGCCGTAGTCGCCGGCCAGTCCGTGCGGGAGCCAGATCGCCGTGGTGGTGCCGAGCTTGGCGTGGATCTCCGCCTCGACCTCCTCGCGGCTCCAGCCGGGGTTGCGGCCGGAGCCGAGCTGGACGGTGTCGGTCAGCAGGACCGTGCCCTCGCCGTCGACGTGGATCGCGCCGCCCTCGTTGACGAGCGGGCTGCTCAGCACGGGGGCGGCGGCGAGGTCCGCGACGTGGCGGGCGATCTCGGCGTCGTGCTCCCAGCGGGCCCAGTCCTGGGCGCCCCAGCCGTTGAACACCCAGTCCACGGCCGCGAGCCCGCCCCGCCCGTCCGTCACGAAGGTCGGGCCGATGTCCCGCATCCAGGCGTCGTCCAGCTCGCGCTCCACCAGGTCGACGTCCGGTCCGAGCAGCTCGCGCGCGGTGGCGGCCTGGCCCGGCCCGTGCACCATCGTCACCGGCTCGAAACGGCGCACCGCGCGGGCGACGGAGGCCCAGGCGGCACGAGCCCCGGCCAGCTCCTCGGCGTCGGTGAACGTCGCGTTGGGGCCCGGCCAGGCCATCCAGGTGCGTTCGTGCGGGGCCCACTCGGGCGGCATGCGGAAGGTCATGGAGATGTCCAGGGGGTCGGGAGAGAGGCCGGAGAAGGGCCGAAGAGAGGTCAGAGGAAGTAGAGGCGGTTGAGGGAGACCGACTCGGCGGGTTCGGAGCGCAGCGGGTCGCCGTCGAGGGTGACCAGGCCGGTGCGCTGGTCGACGTCGACCGCGCCGGTGCGGGAGTTGAGCCGCAGGTCGGCCGGTCCGATGCCGCGGGTGCCGCGCACGGCCACCCGGCGTCGGCGGGTCGGCATGGTGTCGCCGCCCTGGTCGAGGGCGGCCTGCGCGACGAAGGCCACCGAGATCTCGGCGGGTGTGGCGCCGTGCGCGCCGAACTGGGGCCCGAGGACCAGGGGTTCGCAGGTGTCGGTGGCCGCGTTGGGGTCGCCGACCACGCCGTACGCCGGGAAGCCCGACTTGAGGACCAGTTGCGGCTTGGCGCCGAAGTGGTCCGGGCGCCACAGCACGAGGTCGGCGAGCTTGCCGACCTCGATGGAGCCGACCTCGTGCGCGAGACCGTGGGCGAGGGCGGGGTTGATGGTCAGCTTGGCGATGTAGCGCAGGACGCGTGCGTTGTCGTCGTCGCCCTCGGCGCCGAACTGCGCCTTCATCTTCCCGGCCATGGCGAAGGTACGGCGGACGGTCTCGCCGGCCCGGCCCATGCCCTGCGCGTCGGAGGAGGTGATGCCGATGGCGCCCAGGTCGTGCAGCACGTCCTCGGCGCCCATGGTCCCGGCGCGGATGCGGTCGCGGGCCATGGCGGCGTCGCCCGGCAGGTCGGTCTTGAGGTCGTGGACGGAGACGATCATGCCGTAGTGCTCGGCGACCGCGTCCCGGCCGAAGGGCAGGGTGGGGTTGGTGGAGGAGCCGATGACGTGGGGGACACCGGCCATCTTCAGCACGTTGGGGACGTGTCCCCCGCCGCAGCCCTCGATGTGGAAGGCGTGGATGGTGCGGCCGTCCAGGACCCGGAGGGTGTCCTCGACGGACAGGCACTCGTTCAGCCCGTCGCTGTGCAGGGCGACCTGGACGTCGTGCTCCTCGGCGACGCGCAGCGCGGTGTCGAGGGCGCGGGTGTGGGCGCCCATGTCCTCGTGCACCTTGAAGCCGGATGCGCCGCCCTCGGCCAGCGCCTCGATCAGCGGGGCCTCGTGGGACGAGGAGCCCCGGCCGAGGAAGCCGATGTTCACCGGCCAGGCGTCGAACGCGCCGAACGCGTGCTTCAGTGCCCAGGGCGAGTTGACGCCGACGCCCCACACGGGGCCGAACTCCTGCCCGATGATCGTCGTCACGCCGGACGCGAGCGAGGCCTCCATGATCCGCGGGGAGAGCAGATGGACGTGGGTGTCCACGGCCCCGGCGGTGGCGATGAGCCCCTCCCCGGACACGATGGAGGTGCCGGTGCCGACCACGACGTCGACGCCGTCGAGGGTGTCCGGGTTCCCGGCCCGGCCAATGGCGTGGACGCGCCCCTCGCGGATGCCGATCGACACCTTCCGGATGCCCTGCACGGCGTCGATCACGACCACGTTGCTGATCACGACGTCGCAGGTGTCGCGGACGGCGGCGGCCTTGAGGTGCAGTCCGTCCCGGGCGGTCTTGCCGAAGCCGGCGAGGAACTCGTCGCCGTAGTGCTGCGCGTCGGACTCGACGCGGATCACCAGCCCCGAGTCGCCGAGGCGGAGCCGGTCGCCGGCGCGCGGGCCGTGGGCGGCGGCGTAGGCGTACGGGTCGATGGTCATCGGTCTGCCCCCAGGTATCCGCAGGCGGCGGCCCGGCGCAGGGCCTCGTCCCTGGCTCCCGGCGCGTCCAGCGGGCCGTCGACGAGCCCGGCGAACCCGATGGCGACGCGTGCTCCGCCGATCGGCACGAGCCCCACCTCGACGCGCTCGCCGGGGCCGAAGCGGACCGAGGAGCCGGCCGGGACGGCCAGGCGCATGCCGTAGGCGCGCCCACGGTCGAAGTCCAGGCGCGGATTGGCCTCGAAGAAGTGGAAGTGGGAGGTGACGGAGACCGGCACGGTCGCGGTGTTGGTGACCGGGAGCCGCAGCGCCGCCTCGGGCTCGGGACGGTCGTGCCCCGGCAGCAGCGCCCCGGGGGCGTCGTCGCCGAGCCCGCCGCCTCCGACGGGATCGGCGACGACCGCGAGGCGGGAGCCGTCGTCGAAGACGGCCTCCACGTGCACCTCGGTGACCACGTCGGCGACGCCGGGCAGGACGTCGTCCGGGCCGAGCACGGACCGGGCACGCTCGATGGCCTGCGCGAGGCGCGCTCCGTCGCGGGCGGCCTCGCACACGGTGTCCGCGATCAGCGCGGTCGCCTCCGGCACGTTCAGCCTGAGCCCGCGGGCCCGTCGGGCGCGGGCCAGCTCGGCCGCCCCGAACAGCAGCAGCCGGTCACGTTCCGTGGGGGTCAGTCTCACGTCGCGGCACCTCCTTGCCATACCGAGATTAGAGCATCACTCTAAACACCAATTCCATGCCACGGAACCGTTGACGAGCACGCAGGACAGACGTCACATTGAACGTCGCTCTAAACCTCAGGCGGCCGTCGAAGGAGACCAGCCATGCCGATAGAACAGCGCGGAGTCGACACCATCCCGGAGGCGGAACGCACCAGCGGGCCCCGGGACCTGGTCTCGATCCTGCTGGGGTCCAACCTCTGCCTGGGCGTGATCGTCTTCGGCTGGCTGCCGCCGTCCTTCGGCCTCGGCTGGTGGGCGTCGGTGAGCTCGGTGGTGGCGGGGACGGTCGTCGGCACGGTGTTCACGGCCCCGCTGGCCCTGATCTCCCTGCGTACCGGCACCAACCTGTCCACGTCCTCCGGCGCCCAGTTCGGGGTGCGCGGGCGGCTGGTCGGCTCGGTGGTCGGTCTGCTCCTCGCGCTCGGCTACACCGCGCTGACCGTGTGGATCGGCGGGGACGTGATGGCGGGCGTGCTCGGGCGGCTGTTCGGCCTGCCGCAGGGCGGTGCGACGTACGCCGTCGTCTACGGTCTGCTCGCCGCCGCGACCGTCGCGGGCGCGGTGTACGGGTACCGGGTGCTGCTCGCCATGTCGCGGGTGCTGGCCTACGGCATGACCGCCCTGCTGGTCCTCGGTGTGATCGCCTACGCCCCCGACTTCACCACCGCCGCACTGCCGGAGGCGGGCGGGTACCTGCTGGGCGGGTTCTGGCCGACGTGGCTGCTGGCCGCCGTGGCCGCGGGCCTTTCCGGGCCGATCGCCTTCATCACGCTGCTCGGCGACTACACCCGCTACATCTCGCCGGCCCGCCACTCCTCCCGCCGGGTGCTGCGCGCGACCTGGCTGGGGCTGACGCTGGGCCTGCTGGTCCCGCAGCTCTTCGGCACCTTCACGGCGTACGCCGCCGGCGCCGCCCTGGACTACGCGGGGCCGCTGGTCGACGCCTCCCCCACCTGGTACCTGGTCCCGCTGCTGCTCGCCGCCTCGGCCGGCTCGGTCGGCAACGCGGGGCTGATGCTGTACTCGATGGGCCTGGACCTGGACGCCATCCTGCCGCGCGCCTCCCGTGCCCGTGCCACCTGCGCGGTCGCCGTCGTCGCCACGGCCTGCGTCTTCGCCGGGCACTACGCCTGGCAGGCGCAGTCGGCGATGACGTCCTTCGTGCTGCTGCTGACGGCGATCGGCACCCCGTGGGCGGTCATCACGATGATCGGCTCGGTGCGCTGCGGCGGGGTGTACGACGCGGACGCCCTCCAGGTCTTCAACCGCCGGGCACGGGGCGGGATCTACTGGTACCGGTCCGGCTGGAACGTCCCCGCGACGGCCGCCTGGGCGGTGGGCGCGCTGGTCGGCGTGCTGGCGGTGTCCCTGCCGTCGTACGAGGGTCCGCTGCTGTCCCTCACCGGCGGGGTGGACTGCAGCTTCCTGCTGTCGGGGCTGGTGGGCGGGGCGGTGTACGTGCTGTTGCCGCAGCCCCGGGCTGCCTCGCCGAAGGAGCCCGGGGTCGGGAATCTCAGCCCGTCCGGCGTTTGAACGAGGCCGTTCAGGCCGAAGCGGGGTCTGGGGGCGGCAGCCCCCAGCGGCCCGCACCCACGCCGGGGTCGCGTCAGGCCAGCGTGTGCATCCACCCGTGCGGGTCGGCGACCGTCCCGCGCTGAATGTCGAGCAGCGCGTCCCGCAGCCGCTGCGTCACCTCACCCGTCTCGCCCCCGCTCTGCTGCCACTGCGCGCCGGCCCGCTTGACCGTGCCGACGGGGGTGATCACGGCCGCGGTGCCGCAGGCGAAGACCTCGGTGAGGGTGCCGTTCTCCGAGTCGCGCTGCCACTGGTCGACCGAGACGCGGCCCTCCTCGGCCTCGTAACCGAGGTCGCGGGCGACGGTGAGCAGGGAGTCGCGGGTGACGCCCTCCAGGATGGAGCCGGTGAGGGAGGGCGTGACGATCTTGTTGCCGTACACGAAGTACAGGTTCATGCCGCCCAGTTCCTCGACCCACTTGCGCTCGATGGCGTCGAGGTAGCAGACCTGGTCGCAGCCCTTGGCGGCGGCCTCGGCCTGGGCGAGCAGGGAGGCCGCGTAGTTGCCGCCGGTCTTGGCGTCGCCCATGCCGCCGGGGACGGCGCGGACGCGGTCCTCGGAGACCCAGATGGAGACCGGCTTGACCCCGCCCGGGAAGTAGGCGCCGGCCGGGGAGGCGATGACGATGAAGAGGTACTCGTTGGCCGGCCTGACGCCCAGGCCGACCTCGGTCGCGATCATGAAGGGGCGCAGGTACAGGGACTCCTCGCCGCCGTGCGCCGGCACCCACTTCTCGTCCTGCGCGACCAGCGCGTCGCAGGCCTCGATGAAGGTGTCCACGGGAAGCTCGGGCATGCCCAGGCGGCGCGAGGACGCCTGGAAGCGGGCGCCGTTCTTCTCCGGGCGGAAGGTGGCGACGGAGCCGTCGGGCCGCCGGTAGGCCTTCAGGCCCTCGAAGATCTCCTGCGCGTAGTGCAGGACCATGGTGGCCGGGTCGAGGGAGAGCGGGGCGTACGGCACCAGCTGGCCGTCGTGCCAGCCGCGGCCCTCGGTCCACTTGATCGTCACCATGTGGTCGGTGAAGTGGCGGCCGAACCCGGGGTTGGCCAGAATCGCCGCGCGCTCGGAGTCCGAGAGCGGGTGGGCAGAGGGCTTGAGCTCGATCGTGGGCGTCGTCATGGATGGCTGTCCTTCACCGGTATGAGTTGTGACGGACCGCGGTCACGCCCGTACGGCCGGTGGCCGGTGCTAGGACGTCCGAGCATTCCCTGGGGTCGCCGCTTCGCGTTCGATTATCGCGCGCGGCCGACGGCGGATGAAACGGGGTGAATGCGGCCCAGGATTCGATGGTCGCACCTGGCGGACGCAGGAGAAAGCCGCCGGGTGCCTTGTTTTGCGGCCCGGCGGCTTCGAAAGGGTTTCGATCGAGTGGCGCGGCGGGCGTCAGCCCGCTACTCGTGCGGCGAGAGTGTCGCCGATCTCGGAGGTGCTGCGGGCGGGCAGGTCGCCGCGCTCGCCGAGGTCGGCGGAGACGGCGTCCTCGATCCGGGCGGCCTCGTCCTCGTACCCGAGGTGGCGCAGCAGCAGGGCGACGGACAGGACCGTGGCGGTGGGGTCGGCCTTGCCCTGGCCGGCGATGTCCGGCGCGGAGCCGTGCACCGGCTCGAACATCGAGGGGAAGTCGCCGGACGGGTTGATGTTCCCACTGGCGGCGACGCCGATGCCGCCGGAGACGGCCGCGGCGAGGTCGGTGATGATGTCGCCGAAGAGGTTGTCGGTGACGATCACGTCGAACCGGGCCGGGTCGGTGACCAGGAAGATGGTCGCGGCGTCGACGTGGAGGTAGTCGGTGGTGACCTCGGGGTACTCCGCCGCGACCTTGTTGAAGATGTTGGTCCACAGGTGGCCCGCGAAGGTCAGCACGTTGTTCTTGTGGACCAGCGTGAGCTTCTTGCGCGGGCGGGCCTGGGCGCGGGCGAAGGCGTCGCGGACGACGCGCTCGACGCCGTAGGCCGTGTTGACGGAGACCTCGGTGGCGACCTCGTGCTCGGTGCCCTTGCGGATGGTGCCGCCGTTGCCGGTGTACGGGCCCTCGGTGCCCTCGCGGACGACGACGAAGTCGATCTCGGGCTGGCCGGCGAGCGGGGTGGCGACGCCGGGCAGGAGCTTGCTCGGCCGCAGGTTGACGTGGTGGTCGAAGGCGAAGCGGAGCTTGAGCAGGAAGCCGCGCTCCAGCACGCCGGACGGCACCGAGGGGTCGCCGATGGCGCCGAGCAGGATGGCGTCGTGCGCCTTGAGGGCGTCGAGGTCGGCGTCGGTGAGGGTCTCACCGGTGGCGTGGTAGCGCCGGGCGCCGAAGTCGAACTCCTTGGTCTCCAGCTTCACATCCTGCGGAAGGACGGCGGAGAGGACCTTGAGACCCTCGGCCACGACCTCCTGGCCGATGCCGTCACCGGGGATCACTGCGAGATTGAGGCTGCGAGACATGACGGCACCCTATCGCTCGTCCCACGGGATGACACGAGGTGTCCGCCATGCGGACGCCTCGGTCGTCCGCGCGGCTCAGTGACCGGTGGCGCCGCCGTTGTCCCGGCGGTCGAGGGAGCGCTGGAGGGCGGCCGCGGCGTTCTTGCGGTCGGAGTCGCTCGTACGGGAGAGGTGGCGGACTCGGCGGCGGACGGTCGTCTCGGCCATGGGAATCGACTCCTTCGGCACAAAGGGAGCGCGGAAAGCGAGGGTGGTGAGAGACGCCGGAAGGGGCGGGGAGCACGGTACCGCAGGGGTTGCCTGCACGGGCACGGGCTCACGACCGCCATTCGCTCGATCGAGCGGGACGTTCGGCTCCTACAAAGTTAAGGGAGCGCGGAGCGTCTGTCTCCACAATTACTCGGACTTCCTACTATCTGAGACGGCGCCCCGGCGCACACCGCTCCGACCTGCGGAAAAGCCCGGCGGGGCCAGGTCGGTCGACCTGGCCCCGCCGGGCGATTCGCGCGCGGGCGTCAGCCCATGTGCGGGTACGTGTAGTCGGTCGGTGCGACCAGCGTCTCCTTGATGGCGCGGGTCAGCGTCCAGCGCATCAGGTTCTGCGGGGCGCCGGCCTTGTCGTTGGTGCCGGAGGCGCGGCCGCCGCCGAAGGGCTGCTGGCCGACCACGGCACCGGTCGACTTGTCGTTGATGTAGAAGTTGCCCGCCGCGTAGCGCAGCTTCTCCATCGTGTACGCGGCCGCCGCGCGGTCGTTGGAGATCACCGAGCCGGTGAGCGCGTAGTCCGAGACCGACTCCATCTGGGTCAGCATCGCGTCGTACGCGTCGTCGGCGCTGTCGTCGTACACGTGCACGGCGAGGAAGGGGCCGAAGTACTCGGTGCGGAAGACCTCGTTCTCCGGGTCGGTGCACTCGACGACGGTCGGGCGGACGAAGTAGCCGACCGAGTCGTCGTAGGAGCCGCCCGCGACGATCGTGCAGGTCTCGTCCTCCTTGGCCCGGTCGATGGCGGCCTTGTTCTTGGCGAAGGACCGCTCGTCGATGACCGCGCCGATGAAGTTCGACAGGTCGGTGACGTCACCCATGGTGAGGTAGTCGACCTCGGCGGCGAACTCCTCCTTGAACCCGTCGTTCCAGATCGACGCCGGGATGTACGCGCGGGAGGTGGCGCTGCACTTCTGGCCCTGGTACTCGAAGGCACCGCGGGTCAGGGCCGTCTTGAGGACGGCGCGGTCGGCGCTCGGGTGGGCGACCAGGAAGTCCTTGCCGCCGGTCTCGCCGACCAGGCGCGGGTAGGTGCGGTACTTCTCGATGTTGTTGCCGACCGTCTTCCACAGGTGCTGGAAGGTCTTGGTCGAACCGGTGAAGTGGATGCCCGCGAGGTCCCGGTGCTCCAGGGCGACCTCGGAGACCGCGATGCCGTCGCCGGTGACCAGGTTGATGACGCCCTTGGGCAGTCCGGCCTCCTCCAGCAGCTGCATGAGCAGCACGGCGGCGTGGGTCTGCGTCGGGGACGGCTTCCACACCACGACGTTGCCCATCAGGGCCGGGGCGGTGGGCAGGTTGGCCGCGATCGCGCTGAAGTTGAACGGCGTGATCGCGTAGACGAAGCCCTCCAGCGGGCGGTGGTCCATACGGTTCCACACGCCCTGGGAGTTGGCCGGGGGCTGCTCGGCGAGGATGTTCCGCGCGTAGTGCACGTTGAAGCGCCAGAAGTCGATCAGCTCGCAGGGGCTGTCGATCTCGGCCTGCTGGGCGGTCTTGGACTGGCCGAGCATGGTGGAGGCGGCGATGGTCTCGCGCCACGGGCCGGACAGCAGCTCGGCGGCGCGCAGGATGATCGCCGCGCGGTCGTCGAAGGACATCGCGCGCCACGCGGGGGCGGCGGCCAGGGCGGCGTCGATCGCGTCCTGGGCGTCCGCTTGCGTGGCGTTGGCGTACGTGCCCAGGCGGGACTTGTGGTTGTGCGGCTGCACGACGTCGAAGCGCTCGCCGCCGCCCATCCGCTTCTCGCCACCGATGGTGCAAGGCAGGTCGATCGGGTTGTCGGCCAGCTCCTTGAGCTTGGCCTCCAGACGGGCGCGCTCGGGCGAACCGGGCGCGTAGCCGTGCACCGGTTCGTTGACGGGGGTGGGGACCTGGGTCACAGCGTCCATGGGTTCCGTAACTCCTTTAACTGAGCGGTCTTGCGAGCGGGTGGGCTCAGCCCTTGCTGACCATCGAGCGGGCGAAGAACCGGAGGTTGGCCGGCTTCTCCGCCAGACGGCGCATGAAGTAGCCGTACCAGTCGGTGCCGTACGCGGTGTAGACGCGCATGCGGTGGCCCTCGGCGGCCAGCCGCAGGTGTTCGTCGCCGCGGATGCCGTACAGCATCTGGAACTCGTACTCGTCGAGCTTGCGTCCGGCCGTGCGGGCCAGCTCCTGGCCGATGGAGATCAGGCGCGGGTCGTGCGACCCGATCATCGGGTAGCCCTCGCCCTCCATCAGCGTGCGCAGGATGCGGACGTACGCCTTGTCGATCTCGTGGCGCTGCTGGTACGCGACCTCGGCGGGCTCCTTGTAGGCGCCCTTCACCAACCGTACGCGAGAGCCGCTGTCGGCGAGCCGGCGCGCGTCGGCCTCGGTGCGGAAGAGGTAGGCCTGGATGACGCAGCCGGTCTGCGGGAAGTCCTTCCGCAGCTCCTCGTGGATGGCGAACATCGAGTCGAGGGTGGTGTGGTCCTCGGCGTCGAGCGTGACGGTGGTGCCGATCTCGGCGGCGGCCTCGACGACCGGGCGGACGTTGGCGAGGGCCAGCTCGTGGCCGCCGTCCAGCGCCTGGCCGAACATGGAGAGCTTCACGGACATCTCGGCGCGGGTGCCGAGCTCCAGCGGCTTGAGCCGGTCGATCAGCTCCAGGTAGGCGTCGCGGGCGGCCTCGGCCTGCGCGGGGGTGGTGATGTCCTCGCCGACGACGTCCATCGTCAGCTCCAGGCCCTGATCGGTCAGGTCCCGGACGATCGGCACGATCTGGTCGACCGTCTCGCCGGGGATGAACCGGTCGACGACCGGCTTGGTCACGGGCGCGGCCGAGACGAGACGACGCATCCGGTCGCTGCGCGACGCGGCGAGAATCACGGGACCCAGCACGGGGCACCTCCACTTACCAACCAACACAGGGGCCGCTGCCCGACGGAGGGGGAACGGCACGGAGAACCACCGTGAAATCTAAGGATCCACCCGATCGTCGGCCATCGACAGCTGTCACGCATCCGTGCCGCGGATCTCAGACAGATGTATGAAGGGCGCGCGTATATGCGGCAGAATGCCCGGGTGACGTCCGATTCCAGAGGTTCCGCAGGCACCGGTGGTACGCGTGGTGACTACCAGGAGCTGGTCGACGAGCTGTCCGAGCTGCTGGGCGCACCCGCGACCCTGGAGAACCGCGACTTCGAGCTGATCGCCTTCGGCGCCTACGACAGCGAGGGCGACCTCGACCCGTCCGCCCTGGACCCGGTGCGCACCCGCTCGATCCTGACCCGGCGCTCCACCGCCGCCGTCCGGGCGTGGTTCGAGAGCTTCGGCATCACCCGCGCGACCGGACCGGTCCGCATCCCGCCGACCCCGGAGGCGGGGGTGTACCGGGGGCGCACCTGCCTGCCGGTACGCCATCGGGGTGTGGTCCTCGGCTATGTCTGGCTCCTGGACACCGACCCGGGGCCGACCGAGCGGCAGCTGGCGGCGGCCATGGAGGTCACGGGGCGGATCGGCGCACTGCTCGCCGACGAGGCGCAGCACGGCGCGGACCTGAGCCGGGAGCTGCGGGCGGTACTGACGGCGGAGCGGGACTGGCAGCGGGACATGGCGGTGGCGGAGCTGCGCAGCGCGCTGGGCGCCCGGGCCGAGACCCCGCACGCGGTGGTGTGCGTGGCGCCCTGGCCCTCGGCCGATCCCGACGACGCGCCCTCGGTCCGTACGGTGCCGGGCGCCACGGCACTGTGCACGGTGCCGTGGGGGGTCTCGGCCGTGTCGCTGGCGCTGCTGGTCCGGCTGCGCTCGGCGGAGGTGCAGACCCCGGCGACGTCGGCGGCGGGGCGGCTGCTGGAGCGGGCGGGAGCCCTGGGCGTGGGCGGGCCTTCGGGCGCGGCGGGCGGTGTCGCGGCCGGTGTCTCCGCGCCGCGCACGGGTCTCGCCGACCTGGGGGCGGCCTGGTCGGAGGCGTCGGCGGCGGCCCGGGCGGCGCGGGCGGAGGAGCGGTTCGGGCCGGTCGCGCAGTGGACGTCGATCGGGGCGTTCCGCCTGCTGACCTCGCTGCCCCCGCGCTCCGCCGACGATCCCGCCGTACGCGCCCTGCTCTCCCCCGCCCACCGCGAACTCGCCCGCACGGCGGAGGTGTACCTGGACTGCGCGGGCCAGGCCGGCCGCACCGCCGCCGAGCTGGGCGTCCACCGCCAGACGCTGTACTACCGGCTGTCCCGCGTCGAACAGCTGACGGGCCTGGACCTGGACGACGGCGAGGACCGGCTGCTGCTGCACATGGCGCTCAAGGCGCGTCGCCTGTAGCGGCCCCGATCACCCGGCGCAGGCCCTCGGTCAGCGCGTCGGCGTCGGGTGCGCTCTTCGGGTCGAAGGTCCACTGGGCGATGAGACCGGTCATCAGGGTGACGTAGAACGTGCCCAGGGTGTCCGTCGTCTCGTCCGTGACGTCCTCCTCCCTGCCGCCCATGAGCAGGGGGATGATGCCGCGCCCGGCCTCGCGCTGGGCGCGGCCGAGGTGGTCGCGCAGCTCGGGCATCCGGTCGCCCATGACCAGCACTTCCATGCTGAGGCGCCAGATGGAGCCGGGCTCCCGCATGGTGCCGATGATGTTGGACCACACCTGCTGGAACCGCTCGACCGAGCCCGGTTCGGTGTCGTCCAGAGCGGGGCCCTCCCCCTCGAAGGCGCCCCCCATCCCCTCGATCAGCTCGATGTACGCCTGGGCGAGCAGGACGTCCTTCGACCCGTAGTGGTAGCCGATGGACGCCAGGTTGGTCCGCGACTCCTTGACGATGTCCCGCGCGGTCGTGCGCGCGAACCCCTTCTCCAGCAGGCAGCGCTTGGCGCCCTCGAGCAGATCCTCACGGTGTCCCATGCGCCCACCCTACCCGCACCGCCATACGAGCGTCTTAGACAATGTTCTAGACACGCGTATAATACGTGCGTACAGTCGCTGCCATGACAACGAACCCGCCCCGCGCAGGGCGCCGCGAGTGGACCGCGCTCGCCGTGCTGATGCTCCCGTTGCTGCTGGTCTCGATGGACGTCTCCGTTCTGTTCTTCGCGATCCCGGAGATCAGCGCCGATCTGGAGCCGAGCGGCACCCAGCAACTGTGGATCTTCGACATCTACGGCTTCGTACTGGCCGGGCTCCTGATGACGATGGGGTCCCTGGGCGACCGCATCGGCCGTCGCAGGCTCCTCCTCGTCGGCGCGGCGGCCTTCGGCGCGGCTTCCCTGCTCGCCGCCTACGCGCACACCGCCGAGACCCTGATCGCGGCCCGCGCGGTCCTCGGCATCGGCGGCGCCACCCTGATGCCGTCGACGATGGCGCTGGTCCGCACGATGTTCACCGACCCCGCCCAGCGGGCGAAGGCGATCGGGCTGTGGTCCGGGGTGATGACGGCCGGGATCGCGCTCGGCTCGGTGATGAGCGGCGTCCTCGTGGAGCACTTCTGGTGGGGCTCGGTCTTCCTGGTGAACCTGCCCGCGATGGCGCTGCTGCTGATCCTCGGTCCGATGCTGCTCCCGGAGTCCAAGAACCCCTCACCCGGGCGCTTCGACCTGCTGAGCGTCCCGCTGTCGATGGCGGCGGTCCTGCCCGTGGTCTACGGCCTCAAGGAGCTGCCCTCCGAGGGCTGGAACGTCCGCTACGTCGTCTCCATCACCGTCGGTCTGCTCTTCGCGGCGCTGTTCGTGCACCGCCAGCGCACCGCGGCCTCGCCGATGATCTCGCCCGCCCTCTTCCGCGGGCACGGTTTCACCCCGGCCGTCGTCCTCAACCTGGTGTCGGCCTTCGGGATGATGGGGTCCTCCTACTTCACCACCCAGTACCTCCAGTCCGTGCTGGACAAGAGCGCGCTGGAGGCCGCGCTGTGGGCCCTGCTGCCGTCGGTCTTCATCGGCTTCGCCGCGCCGCTCGCCATGCGGCTGGTCCAGCTGGGTGTGGAGCGGGCGTACGTGGTGGCGGGCGGTTTCGTGGTCGCGGCGTGCGGTTACGCCCTCCTGGCCTGCGCCGGCACCGACTCCCTGTGGCTGGTGCTGGCGGCCTGCGGCGTCATGGCGGGCGGCATTGTCGCGGTGATGTCCCAGCTCACCGACCTGGCGCTCAGCTCCGCCCCGGTGGAGAAGGCGGGCGCGGCGTCCTCCCTGATGGAGACCGGCACCGAGTTCGGCGGCGCGTTGAGCATGGCGGTCCTGGGCTCCGTCGGCACGGCCGTCTACCACCACGAGATGCCGGCCTCGGCACCGGACGCGGCTCGGGAAACCCTGGGCGGCGCGCTGTCGGTCGCCGCACGGCTGCCGGGGTCCGCGGGAGAGGCCCTGGCGACGGCGGCGCGGGAGGCCTTCACCGACGGCATGCGGGGCGCCTCGATCGCGGGCGCGGTGCTGCTGTTGGCGGCGGCGCTCCCGGCGGCGCGCGCACTGCGCGGCATCCGGGTGCGCGAGAACGCGGCCACGGAAAACGCCGGACAGGCTGACTCGCTCAGCCCGTCCGGCGTCTGAGGACGAGGCCCGCTCAGGGCCGTGAGCGGGGGTCCCGGGGGCGGCGGCCCCCGGGTACGGCCGCCTCAGACGAGGTTGACGGACCGGGCGGACGTGGCGCCGATCTCCGCCGCGACCTCCGCCAGAACCCCGGAGGGCACCGTGTCGTCGACGGTGAGGACGGCCAGCGCCTCGCCGCCGACCGTCGCGCGGGCGACCTGCATGCCGGCGATGTTGAGACCCGCCTCGCCGATGATCCGGCCGACGGTGCCGACGACGCCGGGACGGTCCTCGTAGCGCAGGACGACCATGTGGTCGGCGAGGGCGAGGTCCACGTCGTACTCGCCGATGGCGACGATCTTCTGGAGGTGCTTCGGGCCGGCCAGCGTGCCGGAGACCGACACCTCCTCGCCGTCCGAGAGGGTGCCGCGCACGATGACGACGTTGCGGTGCTCCGGGGACTCCGAGCTGGTGGTCAGCCGGACCTCGACGCCGCGCTCCTGGGCGAACAGCGGGGCGTTGACGTACGACACCGTCTCGTCGACGACGTCCTCGAAGACGCCCTTGAGGGCGGACAGCTCCAGCACCTTCACGTCGTGCTGGGTGATCTCGCCGTAGACCTCGACGTCGAGGCGGACGGCGACCTCACCCGCGAGCGCGGTGAAGATGCGGCCGAGGCGCTCGGCGAGCGGCAGACCGGGCTTGACGTCCTCGGCGATGACACCGCCCTGGACGTTGACCGCGTCGGGGACCAGCTCACCGGCGAGGGCCAGGCGGACCGACTTGGCGACGGCGATGCCGGCCTTCTCCTGGGCCTCGTCGGTGGAGGCGCCGAGGTGCGGGGTGGCGACCACCTGGTCGAACTCGAACAGCGGCGAGTCGGTGCAGGGCTCCTTGGCGTACACGTCGAGGCCGGCGCCGGCGACGCGGCCCTCCTTGAGCGCCGAGTACAGCGCCTCCTCGTCGACGATGCCGCCGCGCGCGGCGTTGACGATGCGGACGCTCGGCTTGACCTTGCGCAGCGCCTCGTCGCCGATCAGGCCGAGGGTCTCGGGGGTCTTGGGCAGGTGGACCGTGATGAAGTCGGAGACCTCCAGCAGCTCGTCCAGGGACAGCACCTTGACGCCCATCTGCGCGGCCCGCGCGGGCTGCACGTAGGGGTCGTAGGCGACGACCTTCATGCCGAAGGCCGACATGCGCTGCGCGACGAGCGCGCCGATGCGGCCGAGGCCGACGACGCCGAGGGTCTTCTCGGCCAGCTCCACGCCGGTGTACTTGCTGCGCTTCCACTCGCCGTTCTTCAGCGCGGCGTTGGCCTGCGGGATGTTGCGGGCGGTGGCGACGATCAGGCCGCAGGCCAGCTCGGCGGCGGTGACGATGTTGGAGGTCGGGGCGTTGACCACCATCACGCCGGCCTTGGTGGCGGCGGAGACGTCGACGTTGTCCAGGCCGACCCCGGCGCGCGCGACGACCTTGAGCTTCTTGGCGGCGGCCACGGCCTCGGCGTCGACCTTGGTCGCGGAGCGGACCAGGATCGCGTCCACGTCGGCGATGGCGGGGAGCAGTTCGGCCCGGTCCGCGCCGTTGCAGTGGCGGATCTCGAAGTCGGGGCCGAGTGCGTCCACGGTCGCGGGCGACAGCTCTTCAGCGATGAGTACGACGGGTTTCGAGCTCACGTGAGTCCTCACAAGTCCAATGCGGACGGCCGTCCCGACGGCCGCATGCGGAGGGTTGCTAGCCGCGTGGAAGACGCACGACGCTGTGGGCCTGACGCGTATGTGTTCAGCAGTCTAGTGGCGTGGCGGGCAGTGTCCTGCGCCTCTGCGGAAGCATCACCCGGAAGTGGATCCCGCGGGGGCGCCCGGCGCGCCGGGCGCCCCCGCGGGGCAAAGACCTACGCCTCTTCGTCGACCCAGCTCATGAGCTTGCGCAGCTCCTTGCCGGTGGTCTCCAGGAGGTGCTCGGAGTCCTGCTTCTTGTACTCGTTGTACTTCTTCAGACCGCCGTGGTACTCGTCCATCCAGTTCTTGGCGAACGTGCCGTCCTGGATCTCGGCGAGGACCTTCTTCATCTCGGCCTTGGTGGCGTCGGTGATGATCCGCGGGCCGGTGACGTAGTCGCCCCACTCGGCGGTCTCGGAGATCGACCAGCGCATCTTCTCCAGGCCGCCCTCGTACATGAGGTCCACGATCAGCTTCAGCTCGTGCAGGCACTCGAAGTAGGCGATCTCCGGCTGGTAACCGGCCTCGGTCAGCGTCTCGAAGCCCGCCTTGACCAGCGCGGCCGTGCCACCGCACAGGACGGCCTGCTCACCGAAGAGGTCGGTCTCGGTCTCCTCGGTGAAGGTCGTCTTGATGACGCCGGCGCGGGTGCCGCCGATGCCCTTGGCGTACGACAGGGCCAGCGCGAAGGCGTTGCCCGTGGCGTCCTGCTCGACGGCGGCGATGCAGGGAACGCCGCGGCCCTCCTCGTACTGACGGCGCACCAGGTGGCCCGGGCCCTTGGGGGCGACCATGCAGACGTCCACGCCGGCCGGGGGCTTGATGAAGCCGTAGCGGATGTTCAGACCGTGACCGAAGAACAGCGCGTCGCCGTCCTTCAGGTTGTCCTTGATGTCCTTCTCGTAGACCTCGGCCTGGATCGGGTCCGGGACCAGGATCATGATGACGTCGGCCTCGGCGGCGGCCTCGGCCACCGGCACGACGCGCAGGCCCTGCTCCTCGGCCTTGGCCTTGGACTTGGAGCCCTCGTGCAGACCGACGCGCACGTCGACACCGGAGTCGCGCAGCGACAGGGCGTGGGCGTGGCCCTGGCTGCCGTACCCGATGACCGCGACCTTGCGGCCCTGGATGATGGACAGGTCGGCGTCGGCGTCGTAGAACAGCTCGGCCACTGGGTTCTCTCCTTGTGTGCAGGTGTTGCGTCCCACCGTATGCCGGTGGGGGGAGGCGAAGTTTCGGGGTCTCGGAATGCGGGCGGCCGGCGGTGTCCCGGCCGCCCGTTTCCGTCGTTGTGCGGACCGTTTCCGCCGTTACGCGGACCGGTCGAGTGCGCGCAGCGAGCGGTCCGTGATCGAACGGGCGCCGCGGCCGATGGCGATCGTGCCGGACTGGACGAGCTCCTTGATGCCGTACGGTTCCAGCATCCGGAGCATGGCGGTCAGCTTGTCGCTGCTGCCGGTGGCCTCGATGGTGACGGCCTCCGGGGAGACGTCGACCGTCTTGGCGCGGAACAGCTGGACGATCTCGACGATCTGGGAGCGCGTCTCGTTGTCGGAGCGCACCTTCACCAGAACGAGTTCGCGCTGGACGGCCTGGGTGGGCTCCAGCTCGACGATCTTGAGCACGTTCACCAGCTTGTTGAGCTGCTTGGTGACCTGCTCCAGCGGGAAGTCCTCGACGCTCACCACGATGGTGATGCGGGAGATGTCGGGGTGCTCGGTGACGCCGACGGCGAGCGAGTCGATGTTGAAGCCGCGGCGGGAGAAGAGGGCGGTGATCCGCGCCAGGACGCCGGGGGTGTTCTCCACCAGGACGGAGAGCGTGTGCTTGGACATGGTCTCTTCGGTCTCTCTCGCTCAGTCGTCTTCGTTGTCGCCGAAGTCGGGGCGGACGTCCCGGGCGGCCAGGATCTCGTCGTTGGAGGTGCCGGCGGCGACCATCGGCCAGACCATGGCGTCCTCGTGGACGATGAAGTCGACGACGACGGGGCGGTCGTTGACGGAGTTGGCCTCCTCGATCACCTTGTCGAGGTCGGCGGGGTCCTCGCAGCGGATGGCGTAGCAGCCCATGGCCTCCGACAGCTTCACGAAGTCGGGGACGCGGGTGCCGCGGGCCTCCGGGTTGACGTCGTCCGGGCCGGAGTGCAGCACCGTGTTGGAGTACCGCTGGTTGTAGAACAGGGTCTGCCACTGGCGGACCATCCCGAGGGCGCCGTTGTTGATGACGGCGACCTTGATCGGGATGTTGTTCAGGGCGCAGGTGGTCAGTTCCTGGTTGGTCATCTGGAAGCAGCCGTCGCCGTCGATCGCCCAGACGGTGCGGCCGGGCATGCCGGCCTGGGCGCCCATGGCCGCCGGGACCGCGTAGCCCATGGTCCCCGCGCCGCCCGAGTTCAGCCAGGTGGCGGGCTTTTCGTACTGGACGAAGTGCGCGGCCCACATCTGGTGCTGGCCGACGCCCGCCGCGAAGATCGTGCCCTCGGGTGCCAGCTGCCCGATGCGCTCGATGACCTGCTGCGGGGAGAGCGAGCCGTCCTCGGGCTGGTCGTAGCCGAGGGGGTAGGTGTCGCGCCAGCGGCTCAGGTCCTTCCACCAGGCGCTGTAGTCGCCCTTGTTGCCCTCGTCGTGCTCCTTCTGGACGGCCTGCACGAGGTCGGCGACGACCTCGCGGGCGTCGCCGACGATCGGCACGTCGGCGGCGCGGTTCTTGCCGATCTCGGCCGGGTCGATGTCGGCGTGGACGATCTTGGCGTGCGGGGCGAAGCTGTCCAGCTTGCCGGTGACGCGGTCGTCGAAGCGGGCTCCGAGGGCGACGATCAGGTCGGCCTTCTGCAGCGCGGTGACGGCGGTGACCGCACCGTGCATGCCCGGCATTCCCACGTGCAGCGGGTGGCTGTCGGGGAACGCGCCGAGCGCCATCAGGGTGGTGGTGACGGGCGCTCCGGTGAGTTCGGCGAGGACCTTCAGCTCGGCGGTGGCCTTCGCCTTGAGGACGCCGCCGCCGACGTAGAGCACGGGCCGCTTCGCCGCGGAGATCAGCTTGGCCGCCTCGCGGATCTGCTTGGCGTGCGGCTTGGTGACCGGGCGGTAGCCGGGCAGGTCCATGACCGGCGGCCAGGAGAAGGTGGTCTTCTTCTGGAGGATGTCCTTGGGGATGTCGACCAGGACGGGGCCGGGGCGGCCGGTGGAGGCGATGTGGAACGCCTGCGCGATCACCCGGGGGATGTCCTCGGCCTTGGTGACCAGGAAGCTGTGCTTGGTGATCGGCATGGTGATGCCGACGATGTCCGCCTCCTGGAAGGCGTCCGTGCCGATCGCGGAGGAGACCACCTGCCCGGTGATCGCGACCAGCGGCACGGAGTCCAGGTTGGCGTCGGCGATCGGGGTCACCAGGTTGGTGGCCCCGGGGCCCGAGGTCGCCATGCAGACGCCGACCTTGCCGGTGGCCTGCGCGTAGCCGGTGGCCGCGTGGCCGGCGCCCTGCTCGTGGCGGACCAGGACGTGGCGCACCCTGGTGGAGTCCATCAGCGGGTCGTAGGCCGGAAGGATGGTGCCTCCGGGGATGCCGAATACGGTGTCGGCGCCGACCTCCTCGAGAGAGCGAATGAGGGACTGCGCACCCGTGACGTGCTCGGGGGCGGACTGTCCTCCGGATCGGGGCCGGGGCTGCGGGTGAGCCCCGGTGGCCTGCTCGGTCATCGGCGTTCTCTTCTCGATGCTGAGGGTTTTTGCGAGATTCGGACGATCTGTGCTGCTGCTCGGCAGGTGCCTGTGCAACAAAAAACCCCTCGTGCCGTAAGGCAAGCGAGGGGAGCGCGTCGGTGTGGGTCGCGGGGAGTCCGGGTCGGTCCGGACGTCACCAGCTTCAGCCGACGCGCTTTCCAAGTACGAGAATTCGGGTGCGCATGGCACTGACCTTCCCTCCGGCGCACACTCACTGTCAAGTGGGTGGGACGGGAGTCTCATTATGTGAGCGAAGGGCCGTGCCACCACTCAGAACGGCCGGCAGTCCGGAGGGAACACCGCCCGTGACCTGACCCGGGCCCGGGCCGCCGACACCCTTGGCGTAGACCCCGGCACCGCCGCCCGCGAAGGCCGGCTCGGCCGGCCCGTGGGGCACCGGGTAGTGACCGGCCGCGAGCGCTCTGCGCAGCCGGTACTCGTCCAGGGCCCCGGAGAACGCCATGCCCTGTCCGTGCGTACAGCCCATCGCGCGCAGGGCGACGATCTGCTCGGGCAGGTCGACACCGTCGGCCACGGACTTCAGTCCGAGGTCGGTGGCGATGCGCAGCAGACCACTGGTGATCTTGTGCAGCCGCGCGGACTCCACGACGCCCTCGACCAGGCCCCGGTCGAGCTTCAGGACGTCCACGGGCAGGCGCCGCAGCGCCGTGATCGCCGCGTAGCCGCTGCCGAAGCCGTCCAGGGCGATCCGGACGCCGACCCTGCGCAGGGCGTTCAGCCGGCGGTCCAGCTCGTCGAGGCCGACCCGTGGGTCAATGTCCGACAGCTCGATCACAAGGGAGCCCGGGGGCAGTCCGTGCCGGGTCAGCAGGGCCTCCACGGAGCCCAGCGGCATGGAACGGTCCAGCAGGCGGCGGGCGCCGATGCGTATGGCCACGGACACGGACAGCCCGGCCGCCGCGCGCTCGGCGGCCTGCTCGACGGCCTCGCGCAGCACCCAGCGGTCGAGTTCGGCGGTTCTGTCGCCCTCCTCGGTCACCCGCAGGAACTCGGCGGGGGTGAACAGCACGCCCTGCGAGGAGCGCCAGCGCGCCTGGGCGCACACCGACGTGATCCGGCCGTCCGTCAGCGAGACCACGGGCTGGTGCAGCAGGGCGAACTCGCCGTCGTGCAGCGCGGCCCGCAGCCGGGTGGCCAGCTCGGCCTTGCGTACGACGTCCTGCTGCATCTGCGGTCGGTACAGCTCGACGCGCCCCTTGCCGCCCGCCTTGGCCCGGTACATGGCGAGGTCGGCGTTGCGCAGCAACTCGCCGGCGCCCAGACCCGGTTCGGCGAAGGCGACGCCGATGGAGGCGTTGACCCGGACTTCGTTGCCGTCGATGAGGTAGGGCTGGGAGAGCGTCAGTCTGAGCCGGTCGGCCAACTCGCGGATGTGGCCCTCGCGGGCGGCCCGGTCCCGGGCGCCGTCCCCGACGATGAGGGCCGCGAACTCGTCACCGCCCAGTCGGGAGGCGGTGTCGCCCTTGCGGACGGCCTCGTGGAGTCTGCGGGCGGCCTGGACGAGCAGCTCGTCCCCGGCCTGGTGCCCGATGGTGTCGTTGACGCCCTTGAAGCCGTCGAGGTCGATGAAGAGCACCGCCGTCCCGCGCAGGGCGGCGCCCCGGTCCGAGGCGCGGCGGCCGGAGAGGGCCTGCTGGACGCGCCGGGTGAACAGGGCGCGGTTGGGCAGGTCGGTGAGCGGGTCGTGTTCGGCGTTGTGCTGGAGCTGCGCCTGGAGGCGCACTCTCTCGGTCACGTCCCGGCTGTTGAAGATGAGGCCGCCGTGGTGCCGGTTGACGGTGGACTCGACGTTGAGCCACCCTCCCCCGCCCCCGGAACGGAAGCGGCACTCGATGCGTGTGGTGGGTTCCTCGACCGGGTTGGCGGCCAGGAACCGGCGTACCTCGTGCACCACGCAGCCGAGGTCCTCGGGGTGGATGAGCCCGGCCAGTTCGGTGCCCACCAGCTCCTCCGCGGGCCGTCCGTAGACCCCGGCGGCGGCCGGGGAGACGTAGCGGAGGATGCCGTTGGGCGCGGCGATCATGATGACGTCGCTGGAGCCCTGGACCAGGGAGCGGAAGTGGTTCTCCTTCTGGGCCAGTTCCTGGGTGAGGACGATGTTGTCGAGCAGCATGATGCCCTGCCTGACGACGAGCGCGAGCACGACGGTGCCGCCGGTCAGCAGGACCACGCGGTCGACGCTGCGGCCGTTGAGCACGTTGTAGAGGATGCCCAGGGTGCAGACGGCGGCCGCGAGGTACGGCGTGAGCGCGGCCAGGGACCCGGCGATGGGGCGGGCGGCCGGATAGCGGCCCCGTTCGCCGCCCTGCCCGGGTCCGGGCAGGGCGGGGGGCGGGGCGGTCGGTGCCGACGGGGGCGGGGCGGTCGGTGCCGGCGGTGGCGGGGCGGACGGTGCCGAGGGGGGCGGGGGCTGGTGACCGCTGCCGCGCTGGCCGGGCACGTGCTCGCGCACCACGCGGGTGTGGCCGCCGGTCCCCGTCTCGTCCGGCGTCGCCCGCCCGCGCCGGGACGCGGCCCAGGGGGCGTACGCGAGCAGCAGGGAGCCGGCGAACCAGCCCGCGTCGAGCAACTGCCCGGAGCGGTAGCTGTTGTGCAGCAGCGGCGAGGTGAACAGGGCGTCGCACACCACGGTCAGGGCGAGCGCGCCGATGGCGGTGTTGACGGCGGATCTGCAGACGGGCGACCGCCGGAAGTGCAGGGCGAGCACCATGCTGACGAGGGCGATGTCGAGCAGCGGGTAGGCCACCGAGAGCGCGGCGTGCGCCACGCTGGACCCGCCCTCGGCCTTGGCCGCCTGGGCGAGCGCCAGGCTCCAGGCCAGGGTCAGCAGCGAACCGCCGATCAGCCAGGCGTCCAGGCCCAGGCAGATCCAGCCGGCCTTGGTCACCGGCCGCTTGGCCAGCACGAGGAGCCCCACGATGGAGGGCGGGGCGAAGCACAGGAAGAACAGATCCGCGTAGCTGGGGTTGGGCACCGGCACCCGCAGCACGACCTCGTACCACCCCCAGACCAGATTGCCCAGGGACGCCATCGCCGAGGAGAGGGCGAAGAGCAGCCAGGCCGGTCGAAAGCGGACGCGGCGTCCGCGGGCGTAGAGGAAGCAGGAGACGGCGGCGGCGGCCGCGGCGGCGCTCAGCCCGAAGTCGCCCATGATCTTGGCGACGTACTGCGAACCCCAGCCGAGCGCGGCACCAACGGCGTAGGCCGCGCAGACCAGGGCGAGCACGAGCTGGCGGACGAGGGGTGGCCCACCGGCGGCGGCCGACGGCCGGGGCAGCAGCGGCCCGGGCCCGGCCTGTCCGCGCAGCGCTCCGTCCAGCGTGGGCGCGGGGGGCGGACTCACCGGGGCCTCCGGGTCCGCACCGCTCCCGCGTCCCGCGCGCACCGGTGGACCGGCCGGTCCTGCCTGCTGCGGTCGTCCGGTCGGTGCGGGTGGGGGCAGCGCGGAGCGGGCCGGCCGCCGTGGTGGCCGGCCCGACCCCGTCGGCGCGCGGTCGTGGTCGTGGTCGTGGCCGTGCGCCAGGGTCGCCGGCGGCGGCTCCGCCGCGTCGGATCGTCGGTCCATAGGCCGTGCATCGCCCGTCGCCCCCCTCCACAGTCTGAGATGTCCATCCCCGGCGCCGTACGGTGCGCGGCGCGTCCCCTGTCGGACGATACACCAGTCTCGTCACTCAGGGACATAGGTTCTCTACGCTCCGTGACGACCAGCGGATATGCGGGCACCCACCGCATCCGGGGAGTCGCGGAGGGTGCTCGAGACGGATTACGAGCCCGTCGTCAGGATCACGTTGCGCAGCGGCTCCCGGTTCACGAACCGGGTCAACTGGTCCACCAGCAGCCGCTCGGCGCGCGGCAGGAAGGCGGAGGTCGGACCGCCCGCGTGCGGGCTGACGACTATGCCGGGAGCATGCCACAGGGGGTGGCCCGGCGGCAGCGGTTCGGGGTCGGTCACGTCGAGGGCCGCGGTGAGGCGTCCGCTCTCCAGTTCGGCGAGCAACGCCTTCGTGTCCACGACCGGTCCGCGCGCCACGTTGACGAGCAGGGCGCCGTCCTTCATCCGGGCCAGGAACTCGGCGCCGGCCAGTCCCCGGGTGGCCTCGGTGAGCGGGGTGGACAGGATGACGACGTCGGCCTGCGGGAGCAGGCGGGGAAGCTCGGTGAGCGGGTGCACGGGGCCGCGCTCCGTGGTGCGGGCGGAGCGCGCGACGCGCACCACCGGCGCGACCTCGAACGGCACGAGCCGGTCCTCGATCGCGGCGCCGATCGACCCGTACCCGACGATGAGGACCGTCCGGTCCGCGAGCGCGGGCCGGAACCCGCCGAGCCACTCGCCGCGGTCCTGCGCCCGCACGAAGTCCGGGATGCCGCGCAGCGAGGCCAGGATCAGGGCCAGGGTCAGCTCCGCGGTGCTGGCCTCGTGCACACCGCGCGCGTTGCACAGCCGTACGCCGGCGGGCAGGTGCCCGAGGCCGGGTTCGACGTGGTCGATGCCCGCGGAGAGGGTCTGGACGACCTGGACGGAGCGCATCCCGGGCAGCGGGCGTACCCCCACCGTGCTGGGCTTCATGTAGGGCACGACGTAGAAGGCGCAGTCGGCCGGGTCGGCGGGGAAGGCCTCCTCGCCGTCCCAGTGGCGGTAGGCGGGACCCTCGGGAAGGCCCTCGATCTCGTCCGGCGGGATGGGCAGCCACACGTCAGCAGTCATGGTCAGGAGGCTATGTCAGGGGGCGGAGAGGCAAAGGTTAGGTTGGGTGGTCCGACAAGGGAGGGTCACGACCGGTGGAGCGCAGGACGATCGGCGCGACGGCACTCGCGGTGGGGGCCGTCGGACTGGGGTGCATGCCGATGAACTGGGCGTACAGCGCCTCGCGGCAGCGGGGCGACGAGTCGCTCAGGGCCGTGCACCGGGCCCTCGACCTCGGTGTCTCCCTGCTGGACACGGCGGACATGTACGGCCCGTTCACCAACGAGCTGCTGCTGGGCCGGGTGTTGAGGGAGCGGCGGTCCGAGGCCTTCGTGTCGACCAAGGTCGGCCTGCTGGTGGGTGAGCAGCACATCGTGGCCAACGGCCGCCCCGGCTATGTGCGGCGTGCCTGCGACGCGTCCCTGCGCCGGCTCCAGACGGACGTCATCGACCTCTACCAACTGCACCGCGCCGACCCGGAGATACCCGTCGAGGAGACCTGGGGCGCGATGGCGGAGCTGGTGCGGGCCGGGAAGGTGCGGGCGCTCGGCCTCTGCGCGGTCGGGGCGCGCTCGGCCCGGCGGCCGGGGGCACGTCTGCACGACGCGACGATCCGCCAACTGGAGCGGGTGCAGCAGGTCTTCCCGGTGAGCGCGGTGGAGGCCGAGCTGTCGGTGTGGTCGCCGGAGGCCTTGCGGACCCTGCTGCCGTGGTGCGTCTCGCGCGGCGTCGGTTTCCTGGCCGCGATGCCGCTGGGCAACGGCTACCTGACCGGCACGCTGACGCCCGGCCAGGGCTTCGAACCGGAGGACCTGCGGGCCCGGCACCCCCGCTTCACCGCCGAGATGATGGCCGCCAACCAGCCGATCGTGGCCGCGCTGCGCCGGATCGCGGCCCGGCACGGCGACGGGGTCACCGCCGCGCAGGTGGCGCTGGCCTGGGTGCTGGCGCAGGGGCGGCACGTGGTGCCGGTGCCGGGCACCAAGCAGGAGCGCTGGGTGACGCAGAACGCGGGAGCGGCCCGGCTGCGGCTGACCGAGCGGGACCTGGCGGAGGTGCGGGTGCTGCCGCCGGGGCAGGGTTCCTGGGAGTGAGGCCGGCGGCACCCGGTCGGCCGGAGTCGGGGGCCGGGGTTCGGGGTTCGCGGCTCGCGGTTCGCGGTTCGCGGTTCGCGGTTCGGGATTCGGCGATCGGGAACCTGGGGAGCCCCTGCGGTGTATGACAGGGAGAACCCGCCGCGTCGAAGGGACCAAGATCGTGCAACGTCGAGCCGTGCCGGCCGTGCTGGCCGCCGCTCTCCTGCTGACGGCCGGCTGCTCCTCCGGCTCCTCCGACGGCGCGGACCCGTCCAAAACGGACCGCGGCGCCTCCCCCACCAGTACGGCGGCGCAGTCCTCGCCCGCCGGATCGCCCACCGAGCAGGCACCGCCCGCGAAGGGCTCGGTCAAGGTGCTCCGCACGGTCGCCACGGGGCTGAACAGCCCCTGGGGCCTGGCCCCCCTGCCGGGCGGCGACCTGCTGGTGTCCTCGCGCGACGAGGCCACGATCACGCGCGTCGACGCGAAGACGGGCAGGAAGACCGAGCTGGGCGAGGTGCCCGGGGTGTCCCCGTCCGGCGAGGGCGGCCTGCTCGGTATCGCGCTCTCCCCCGACTACGCCTCGGACCACATGGTCTACGCGTACTTCACCTCCGCCTCGGACAACCGCATCGTGCGCATGCTGTACGACGAGAAGAAGCCGTCGGGCGAGCAGCTGGGCGCACCGGACACGGTCTTCCGGGGCATCCCCAAGGGGGTGATCCACAACGGCGGGCGGATCGCCTTCGGACCGGACAAGATGCTCTACGCGGGCACGGGCGAGAGCGGTGACACCGGTCTGTCGCAGGACAGGAAGTCCCTCGGCGGCAAGATCCTGCGGATGACCCCGGACGGCGAACCGGCGCCCGGCAACCCCTTCCCCGACTCCCCCGTGTACTCGTACGGCCATCGGAACGTGCAGGGGCTGGCCTGGGACGACAAGCAGCGGCTGTTCGCCTCGGAGTTCGGTCAGGACACCTGGGACGAGCTGAACGCGATCAAGCCGGGCGACAACTACGGCTGGCCCGAGGCGGAGGGCAAGGGCGGCGGCTCCGGCTTCCACGACCCGGTCGCGCAGTGGAGCACCGACGAGGCCTCCCCCAGCGGCATCGCGTATGCCGAGGGCTCCGTGTGGATGGCGGGGCTGCGCGGTGAGCGGCTGTGGCGGATTCCGCTGAAGGGGACGGCGGCCGCGGCCGATCCGCAGGCGTTCCTGGAGGGCGAGTACGGCCGGCTGCGCACGGTGGCCCCGGCGGGCGGCGACAAGCTGTGGCTGGTGACCAGCAACACGGACGGCCGCGGCGACGCGAAGGGCGGCGACGACCGGATTCTGGAGCTGGAGGTGGAGTAGGCGGCCGGCTACTCGTCTTCCGGGGACGGGGTCCCGGGCTCCTCGGCCTCCTCGTCGGTGCGCGGCCGGTGGACGACGACCTTGCCCGACGTGAGGTCTATGGGGCCGTGACCGGGGTCGCCGTCGCCCACGTCCTCGCGGGTCAGTTCGAGGCGGTTCTGCTCGTCGTTGGTGTGTTTGCGGCCGGGCGAGAACAGTTCCTCGAATGCGTTGAACATCGGGCCTCCGTCGGTCGGCGTCCTTACAGCGTAAGCCTCACTCCGGCGAAGGGGACGTGAGCCGTTCGGCGGGGAACAGCGCCAGCCGGTGGGCCACCGCCGCCGCCTCGCCGCGGCCGGAGACGCCGAGCTTGGCCAGGATGTTGGAGACGTGGACGCTGGCCGTCTTGGGCGAGATGAAGAGCTCCTCGGCTATCTGCCGGTTGGTGCGGCCGTCGGAGACCAGCCGCAGGACGTCCCGCTCCCGGCCGGTGAGGCCGAGGGCGTCTGCCGGGTCGGCGGGCCCGGACGCGGGTACCGGTCCGGCGGCGCGGCCGAGGGTGAGACGGGCACGCCGGCCGAGCACGGCGACCGCGTCGGACAGCGGGCGCGCGCCGAGGTGGTCGGCGACGGTGCGGGCCAGACGCAGCAGCTCCGTGGCGCGGGCGCGCTCGTCGTCGCCGCCGGTGGCCAGGAGGGCGTCGGCCAGCCGGTACCGGACGCGGGCGAGGTCGTAGGGACGCTCCAGGCATTCGAAGGCGGTGACCGCCTCCGACCAGAGCCGGGGGGTGTCGCGGCCCCGGGCGCGGTGGAGTTCGGCGCGGACCCAGCGCTCGTGGGCGACCCAGACCGGGGCGCCCGTCGTCAGGTGCTTCGCGGCCTCGGCGAGGCGGTCGAGGAGGTCGGCGCGGCCCTCCTCGGCGGCCGGCAGGGCACGCGCGTCGGCCTCCGCCGCGGCGGCGGACAGCAGCAGCGGCCAGCCGAAGCGCTGGGTGCCGGGCGGGAAGCCCGCGTCCAGGACGCGGACCAGTTCGGCCCGGGCGTCCGGGAGGCGTCCCTCGGCCGCGGCGACGCCGACGGCGAGGGCCGCCAGCGGCAGGCGGTGCTGCGGCATCGGGTCGTGGGTCCCGTAGGCGGCGCGGGCCTCGGCGAGCAGTCCGGCGGCCTCGGCCCGCTCGCCGCGGGCGAGGGCGACGACGGCGCGTTTGAGTGCGGCGCCGCCGCGTGGCGCGGGGCTGCGGCCCGGTGCTCCGGCCCGGTCCGCCGCTTCGAGGGCCTCGTCCCAGCGGCCCAGGGAGATGAGCGACTCGGCGAGGTTGCCCCAGACCCAGGCCTCGGACTCCAGCAGCCCCCTGCGCCGAGTGAGGTCGATGCCTTCGCGCAGGATGCCGAGCGCGTCCCGCGAGCGGCCGACGCCTTCCAGGGACGAGGGCAGGTTGACGTGGCTGCGAGCCACCACGGCGGACCGGTCCTGGGCCACCACCAGGTCCCTGACCTGGAACATCTCGGCGAGTCCGGCGTCGATCTGCCCGGCGTCCACCATCAGGCCGCCGAGGGTGAGCCGGGCGTTCAGCTCGATCTCCTCGGCGCCCACCATGCGGGCGTACTCGACGGCCCGTTCGGCTGCCGTCATCGCGTCGGGGCCGGGGCTGTGGAGCATCGACCAGTTGGCGGACATGGCGAGCACCTCGGCGTGCACCTGGGACGGCGGCAGGCCGCGGACCAGTTCCTGGGCGATGCCCAGCTCCCGCCAGCCGTCGCCGCGGCCCTGTGCCTGCACCAGCAGCGAGCGCTGGGTCCAGAACCAGGCCGCGCGCTGCGGGTCGCGGCCGCTCGCCCCCGCCCCGGTGCCCGTGTCCTGTTCGTCCTCCAGGAGGCGCAGCGCCCGTTTGGTGATCTTCATGGCGCGTTCGCGCTCCCCGCACAGCCGCCCGGCGACCGCGGCCTCGGCCATCAGGTCCAGGTAGCGCAGGGGCGTGGTGGCGGGGTCGCAGGCGCGGGGAGGGTAGACCTCGGTGCAGTCGACGGGGCGCAAGGTGGCCCGTACGTCGTCGGGGGCGGAGTCCCACAGTTCCATCGCGCGCTCCAGCAGCCGCAGCTGTTCGGAGTAGGCATGCCGGCGGCGGGCCTCGACGGAGGCGTCCAGGACGGCCGGCAGGGCCTTGGCGGGGGCGTGGGCGTGGTACCAGTAGCTGGCCAGGCGCATCACGCGCTCGGCGGCGGGCACCAGCGTGGGATCGGCGTCCAGGGCTTCGGCGTAGCGCCGGTTGAGGCGGGAGCGTTCGCCGGGGAGCAGGTCGTCGCCGACGGCCTCGCGCACCAGGGAGTGCCGGAAGCGGTAGCCGTCGCCGTCGGGCGCGGGGAGCAGGATGTTGGCGTTCACCGCGGAGCGCAGCGCCTCGATGAGGTCGTCCTCGGCGAGCCGGGCGACGGCGGCGAGCAGCCGGTACTCGACGGTGGAGCCGCCCTCGGCGACGATCCGGGCGACCCGCTGGGCGCTCTCGGGCAGGGCTTCGACGCGGACCAGGAGCAGGTCGCGCAGAGAGTCGGTGAGGCCGGTGCAGCTGCCGACGCGTGCGGCGACGGCGAGTTCCTCGACGAAGAAGGCGTTGCCGTCGGAGCGTTCGAAGATCTCGTCGACCTGGAGCTGGTCGGGCTCGTGGGCGAGGATCCCGGCGATCTGGCGGCCCACCTCGTCGCGGGTGAAGCGGCCGAGTTCGAGGCGGCGGACGGTGCGCAGCCGGTCCAGCTCCGCGAGCAGGGGGCGCAGCGGGTGGCGGCGGTGGATGTCGTCGGAGCGGTAGGTGGCGAGGACGACGAGGCGGCCGGTGCGCAGGGTGCGCAAGAGGTAGGCGATCAGGTGGCGGGTGGAGGCGTCGGCCCAGTGCAGGTCCTCCAGGACGAGGACGACCGTGTGCCGGGCGGCGACGCGCTCCAGGAGGCGGGCGGTGAGTTCGAAGAGCCGGGCCATGCTCTCCTCGTCGTGCCGGCCGCCGCCGGTGACCGCCGTGCCCTCGGCCAGTTCGGGCAGCAGCCGGGCCAGTTCCTCCTCCTGGCCGGCGGCCGCGGCGGCCAGCTCCTCGGGCAGGTGGCGGCGCAGGGCGCGCAGCGCGGTGGAGAAGGGTGCGAAGGGCAGCCCGTCGGCGCCGATCTCCACGCAGCCGCCCAGCGCGACGACGGCGCCGCGCCGGTCCGCCGCGGCGGCGAACTCCTCGACGAGGCGGGTCTTGCCGACGCCGGCCTCGCCGCCGAGCAGCAGTGCCTGCGGCTCTCCGCCGGTGGCTGACGCCCTGGTGGCGGTCGCCCCGGCGGCGGTCGCCCCGGCGGTGTCGCTGCCCGTGGCGCGGGCGAGCGCGTCGTTCAACGTGTCCAGTTCGCCGGTGCGGCCGACGAACACGGGACTGACGGACCTGGTCTCCACGGAAGCGAGCATCGCACGCGGGTACGACAGCGGGTCACCGGTTTTCGGCAGGTGGACAACCCCCGCGACGGCGGCGGGAACGACGGCGGGGAGGGAGGCCGTGCGGCCCCCCTCCCCGGCTCCCCCGTTCACGCGGTCCGGGCGAACCGGTGCCCGCGTCGGCGCGGTGTATGGCTCTCGGCCACGGCACCACCGTGCCGGGCCTGGCGGCGGGCGGCGCGGCGGGCCCGGACCACCTCGCGGGCCAGCCGGGCCTCGTCGGCGCGGCGGATCAGTTCGGCGGAGCGGTACTGCTGGAACTCGTACTCGTACATGGTGTGCCCCTCGGCTTCGCTTCGGTTTCGGCTTCGCTTGCTTGCGATGCCTCAACCTTCGTCTCCCAGGGGGGTGGGCCACATCGGGTAAGTTCCGCATCTTCGGCGCCGCGCGGGGCCTTAGACGCGCCTGAGGGGTCTTAGGGCGCGCGCCACAGGCGGGCGACCGTCCTAAGACCCCTCGGGAATGCCTGGTCAGCCGGTGGCGGGCAGCCCCAGCAGGACGTCCGTGTACTTCAGGACGGCCAGCAGCAGGCCGATGACGCCGAGGGCGACGCCCGCCCAGGCGACCGACTTGATCCACGGGGCCTGCGGGCGGCCGGGCGCGCCGAACGCGGGACGGGCCAGCACGACGACGCCGACGATCAGCGCGACCAGGGCGAAGATGCCGCCCCACATCGCGGTGGCCTGCCAGGCGTTGCCGTAGCCCTTCTCGATCAGCGTGCCGACGTCCGACGACGAGGACGTCTGCAGCTGGCCCATCAGCGACTCGCGCGCGGAGGCCACGGTGCCGACCCAGCTCCCGGTCAGGGAGACGATGCCGAGACCGGCGGAGACCACGGCGCCCGCGCCCTGGCCGACGCCGGTGGGGGCCGCCCCGGTCCCTGCGGTGCCGGTGCCGTCCGGGCCCTCGTCCGTGTCCTCGTCCGTCGACGCGTCGGCGTCCTCGGGGGTGTCGGTCCCGGCCGCTTCGGGGGCCTCGGCCGCCTTGGTGACGTCAATGGACTCGGGGGCCTCGGTCGCCTCGGTCGCCTCGGCCGCGTCGGCCGCCTCGTCCGTCTTGTGCTCGTCGGTCTTCACGCCGGTCTCGTCCACTGTCTTCGTTCCCATGCCTCGCACCGTACGGACGCTGTCTGAGAGGTCCCTTAATGATCCCTTTGAGCGGCACGCGCGCGTGCTTCCCGTGCGGCCCGCCACTCGGGTGCGAGCACCGCCCACACCTCCATGTCCTGGCGCGTGCCCCGGTGGGGGAAGCTCTCGCGCAGCACGCCCTCACGCATCATGCCGAGTCGCCGCGCGGCGTTGGCACTCGGGGTGTTCGCCGTCGAGGCGTACCACTCCACGCGG
This sequence comes from Streptomyces violaceoruber, assembly GCF_033406955.1. Classification (NCBI taxonomy): domain Bacteria; kingdom Bacillati; phylum Actinomycetota; class Actinomycetes; order Kitasatosporales; family Streptomycetaceae; genus Streptomyces; species Streptomyces violaceoruber. The sequence goes on from NZ_CP137734.1 coordinate 2,560,552, forward strand.
TGCATGCCGCGCTCGTCGAAGGCCCAGTCGATCAGTACGCGGGCACCGCGGGTGACCAGGCCGCGGCCCGTTCCGGCGGGCTCCAGCCAGCAGCCGATCTCGCAGACGCCGGTGGCGGCGTCGAAGACGCGGTAGAGCAGGCCGCCGACGAGGGTGCCGTCCAGCCACAGCCCGTGCAGGAAGCCGCTGTCCGCGGCGTGCCGGTCGGCGTAGGCCTGGAGCACCTCGCGCGCGGAGTCAACGTCGGTGGCTTTCGCCCCGAAGGGGATGTGCTCGGTGATGAAGTCCCGGCCCCGGTCCAGGTGGGCCAGGAACTCCTCGGCGTGCCAGGTCTCCAGGGGGCGCAGTTCGGCTCCGTCGTCACCCAGTGGTATCGCGTACATCCCGCTGCCGTTCCTCCTCCGCAAGGACGTCCGCCACCTCCGCGTCCGTCGCCGCGGCCAGCCTCTCATGGGCGGCCCGGCACTCGGGCGGCTCGATGCTGATGCGCGGCAGGAGGGCGTCCAGGCGGCGCGGCAGCCACCAGTTGGCGCGGCCGAGCAGGTGCATCAGGGCGGGCACCAGGAGGGTGCGCAGCACGAAGGCGTCCAGGGCGACCGCGGCGGCCAGCGCGATGCCGAACATGGCGATCACCCGGTCGCCGCTGAGGACGAAGGCGAGGAAGACCGAGATCATGATGACGGCGGCGGAGTTGATCACGCGGCCGGTCTCGGCGAGCCCGACCCGGACGGCCCGGCGGTTGTCGCCGGTCTCCAGCCACTCCTCGTACATCCGGCTGACGAGGAAGACCTGGTAGTCCATGGAGAGCCCGAAGAGCACCGAGACCATGATCACGGGCAGGAAGGGTTCGATGGGCCCCGCGCTGCCGAGGCCGAGCAGCTCGCTTCCCCAGCCCCACTGGAAGATCGCCACGACCACGCCGAAGGCGGCGGCCACCGCGGCCACGTTCATGGCGGCGGCCTTGAGGGGGATGCCGACGGACCGGAAGGCCAGCAGGAGCAGGAGGCAGCCGAGGCCGATGACGACGCCGACGAAGAGGGGCAGCTTGCCGACGATGACGTCGGCGAAGTCGTCGTAGCCCGCCGTCACGCCGCCGACGTGCACGTCGAGCGCGGTGCCGGCCTCGGCGCGCGGCAGCACCTCGGAGCGCAGCCGCTCGACCAGGTCGCTGGTGTCCTCGGACTGCGGCGCCGACTCGGGTACGACGGTGAGGTACGCGGCGTCGCCCCCGGAGTTGTACATGACCGGCGTCACCGAGGAGACGCCCTCGGTGGTGCGCAGGGTGGCGTCCAGGTTGTCCAGGGCGAGGCGGTCCTCGGCACCGCGGACCTCGGTGACCAGGGTCAGCGGGCCGTTGACGCCGGGGCCGAAGCCGTCGGCGAGGAGGTCGTAGGCCTGGCGGGTGGTGGTGCCCTGGGGGTCGTTGCCCTGGTCGGAGGTGCCGAGGCGCAGGCCGAGGGTGGGCAGGGCGATGACGGTGATGACGACCAGGGCGAGCGCGCCGAGCAGTTTCGGACGGCGCTCGACGAAGGCCGACCAGCGGGCGGCGAACCCGGTCGGCACCTCGGGCTCGGGGCCGTGCTCGGCCAGCCGGCGCCGCTCGCGCCGGCTCAGGGCGCGCGGGCCGATGTACGACAGCAGGGCGGGCAGCAGCGTCACGGAGGCGGCGACGGTGAGGAGCACGGTCAGCGAGGCGGCGACGGCGACGCCGTTGAGGAAGCTCAGCCGGAGGATCAGCATGCCCAGCAGGGCGATGCAGACGGTGGCACCCGCGAACACCACGGCTCGTCCGGTGGTCGCCACGGCGTCGGCGGCGGCGTCCGCCACGGACAGGCCCCGTTTCAGCCCGCGCCGGTGTCTGGTGACGATGAACAGCGCGTAGTCGATCCCCACACCGAGTCCGATGAGGGTGCCGAGCATGGGGGCGAAGTCGGCGACGGTCATGGCGTGGCCGAGGAGCGTGATGCCGGCGTAGGCGGTGCCGACGGAGACCAGCGCGGTGGCGATGGGCAGCAGCGCGGCGGCGACGGAGCCGAAGGCGAGGAACAGGACGACCGCGGCCACGGCCACGCCGACGGCCTCGGCGAGGTGGCTGCCGCCGGACTCGGTGAGCGCTATGGCGCCACCGCCCAGTTCGATCCGGAGTCCGCCGGTCTCGGCGGCCTCTGCGGTGTCGACGACGGCCCGTGCCTGGCCCGGGTCGAGGTCCTGGGAGGCGTCCTCGAAGGTGACGGTGGCGTACGCGGTGTCGGCGTTCTCGCTGATCAGGGGCGAGTCGGCGTCGTGGTACGGGTTGCTGACCGCGGCCACCCCGGGCAGGTCCGCGATGCGGTCCAGGGTGCGGGTCATGGCCTGTTCGACGTCGGCGGCGCGGACGGTGCCGGACGTGGTGTGCCAGACGATCGTGTCGCTGTCGCCGCCGAGGTCGGGGAAGCGGGATTCGAGCAGCCGGGAGGCGCGGTCGGAGCCGGTGCCGGGGATGCCGTAGTCGTTGGAGTACGCGGACCCGGCGACCGTGGCCGCCGTGGCGACGCCGCCGAGGGCGAGCAGCCAGAGCAGGACGGTGACGAGGCGACGTTGAACACACCAGCGTGCGAGGGCTGCCACGAACGTGCTCCCGGGGGGTGTCTGAATTGTGGATCTTTGACCGGGAACACCCGTGAAGCCGGGAAGACCGGGAATGGCCGTCCATGGTGCGAACAGACCGCAAAGAACGCATGAGCAATGCGGAATCACTCTTGCAGGCAGAAGTGATCCTTTGCGGACTTAGTGTCCTTATTCACAACAACGGCCCTGGGGGAACCCGCCGTGCTCGGCGCGTCCCCCCAGGGCCTTGCGTGTGCGGGTGTCAGCCTTCGGCCACGCCCAGCTTCTCCAGGATCAGCTCCTTGACGCGGGCCGCGTCCGCCTGGCCCCTGGTCGCCTTCATGACCGCGCCGACCAGGGCGCCGGCGGCCGCCACCTTGCCGCCGCGGATCTTGTCCGCGACGCCCGGGTTGCCGGCGATGGCCTCGTCGACGGCGGTGGTCAGCGCGCCCTCGTCGGAGACGACCTTCAGGCCGCGCTTGTCGACGACCTCGTCCGGCGTGCCCTCACCGGCGAGGACGCCGAGGATGACCTGGCGGGCCAGCTTGTCGTTCAGCTCGCCCTTGGTCACCAGCTCGGCGACACGGGCGACCTGGACCGGCGTGATCGCCAGCTCGTCGAGCGCCTTGCCCGACTCGTTGGCGCTGCGGGCCAGCTCGCCCATCCACCACTTGCGGGCGGAGGCCGCGTCGGCACCGGCGTCGATCGTGGCGACGATCGGGTCCAGGGCTCCGGCGTTGAGGATGGACTGCATGTCGTTGCCGGAGATGCCCCACTCCTCGCGGAGCCGGTTGCGGCGCACCAGCGGCAGCTCGGGCAGCCCGGAACGGATCTCCTCGACCCACTGGCGGGAGGGAGCGACGGGCACCAGGTCGGGCTCCGGGAAGTACCGGTAGTCCTCGGCCTCCTCCTTCACGCGGCCCGAGGTGGTGGACCCCGTGTCCTCGTGGAAGTGGCGGGTCTCCTGGATGATCGTGCCGCCGTCGTTCAGCACGGCGGCGTGCCGCTGGATCTCGAAGCGGGCGGCCCGCTCGACGGAGCGCAGCGAGTTGACGTTCTTGGTCTCGCTGCGGGTGCCGAACTTCTCCCGGCCGTGCGGGCGCAGCGACAGGTTGACGTCGCAGCGCATCTGGCCCATCTCCATGCGGGCCTCGGACACGCCGAGGGCACGGATGAGTTCGCGCAGCTCACGGACGTACGCCCGGGCGACCTCGGGGGCCCGCTCGCCCGCTCCCTCGATCGGCTTGGTGACGATCTCGATGAGCGGGATGCCGGCGCGGTTGTAGTCGAGCAGGGAGTGCGAGGCGCCGTGGATGCGGCCCGTCGCGCCACCGACGTGCAGCGACTTGCCGGTGTCCTCCTCCATGTGGGCGCGCTCGATCTGGACGCGGAAGGTCTCCCCGTCCTCCAGCTGCACGTCGAGGTAGCCGTCGAAGGCGATCGGCTCGTCGTACTGGGAGGTCTGGAAGTTCTTCGGCATGTCCGGATAGAAGTAGTTCTTCCGGGCGAAGCGGCACCACTCGGCGATCTCGCAGTTCAGCGCGAGGCCGATCTTGATCGCCGACTCGACGCCGGTCGCGTTGACGGCCGGGAGCGCGCCGGGCATGCCGAGGCAGACGGGGCAGGTCTGGGTGTTCGGGTCCGCACCGAGCGCGGTCGAACAGCCGCAGAACATCTTGGTCTTGGTGCCGAGTTCGACATGGACCTCGAGGCCCATGACGGGGTCGTACGACGCGAGTGCGTCCTCGTACGACACCAGGTCGGTCGTGGTGGTCACGGTGAAACTTCCCTCTCAGCCCAGCAGGACGTCGTCGTCGCCGAGACGCTTCAGCTCGCGGTACAGGATGGCGAGGTTGGTGACGACGGCGGCTCCGGTGACGACGGCGTCGAGCAGTCGCAGCGTGTCGCTCTCGCCACGGGCCTTCTTGATCTGCTTGTAGACCCCGACGGCGCCGAACGCCGACGTGGCCATCGAGACGTACAGACCGGACTTGGACTTCTTGAAGCCCTTGGCCTTGGTCAGTGCACTCACAGCGACGGAGCCTCCTCGATCAGCGGGTGGCCCCACTTTTCCACGAAGGCGGCCTCGACGGCGGCGCCGACCTTGTAGAGCCGGTCGTCCTTCATGGCGGGGGCGATGATCTGCAGACCCACCGGCAGGTTGTCCTCCGGCGCGAGGCCGCAGGGCAGCGACATGGCCGCGTTGCCCGCCAGGTTGGTGGGGATGGTGCACAGGTCGGCCAGGTACATCGCCATCGGGTCGTCGGCGCGCTCGCCGATCGCGAAGGCGGTGGTCGGGGTCGTCGGGGAGACGATCACGTCGACCTGCTCGAAGGCCCGCTCGAACTCCTGCTTGATGAGGGTGCGGACCTTCTGGGCGCTGCCGTAGTACGCGTCGTAGTACCCGCTCGACAGGGCGTACGTGCCGAGCATGATGCGGCGCTTGACCTCGGGGCCGAAGCCGGCCTCGCGGGTCAGGGAGGTGACCTCCTCGGCGGAGTGCGTGCCGTCGTCGCCGACGCGCGCGCCGTAGCGCAGGCCGTCGAAGCGGGCGAGGTTGGAGGAGCACTCGGACGGGGCGATCAGGTAGTACGCGGAGAGCGCGAGGTCGAAGGACGGGCAGTCCAGCTCGACGATCTCGGCGCCCAGCGACTTCAGCAGCTCGACGGACTCGTCGAAGCGCTGGACGACACCGGCCTGGTAGCCCTCGCCGCGGAACTGCTTGACGACGCCGACGCGCATGCCGTCGACGCTGCCGTTGCGGGCGGCCTCGACGACCGCGGGGACGGGGGCGTCGATGGAGGTGGAGTCCATCGGGTCGTGGCCGGCGATCACCTCGTGCAGCAGGGCCGCGTCCAGGACCGTGCGGGCGCAGGGGCCGCCCTGGTCGAGGGAGGAGGAGAAGGCCACCATGCCGTAGCGGGAGACGCCGCCGTACGTCGGCTTGACGCCGACCGTGCCGGTGACGGACGCGGGCTGGCGGATGGAACCGCCGGTGTCGGTGCCGATGGCGAGCGGGGCCTGGAAGGCGGCGAGGGCCGCGGAGGAGCCGCCGCCGGAGCCGCCGGGGATCTTGGTGAGGTCCCAGGGGTTGCCGGTCGGGCCGTAGGCGCTGTTCTCGGTGGAGGACCCCATGGCGAACTCGTCCATGTTGGTCTTGCCGAGGATGACGACGTCGGCGGCCTTGAGGCGCTTGGTGACGGTCGCGTCGTACGGCGGGATCCAGCCCTCGAGGATCTTCGAGCCGACGGTGGTGGGGATGCCCTCGGTGGTGAAGATGTCCTTGAGCGCGAGGGGGACGCCGGCCAGCGGACCGAGCTTCTCGCCGCGCTCGCGCTTCTCGTCGACGGCGCGGGCCTGGGCCAGCGCGCCCTCGCGGTCCACGTGCAGGAAGGCGTGCACCTTCTCGTCGACGGCCTCGATGCGGGCCAGGTGGGCCTCGGTGACCTGGACGGCGGTCAGCTCGCCGGAGGCGATCTTCGCGGCGATCTCGGCCGCGGTGAGCTTGATGATGTCGCTCATGGCTTACTCCTCCCCCAGGATCTGCGGCACCTTGAAACGCTGCTGCTCCTGGGCCGGGGCGCCGGAGAGCGCCTGCTCGGGCGTGAGCGACGGACGGACCTCGTCCGGCCGCATGACGTTCGTCAGCGGGAGCGGGTGCGAGGTCGGCGGTACGTCTTGGTCGGCGACCTCGCTGACGCGGGCGACCGCGCCGATGATGTCGTCCAGCTGTCCCGCGAAGTGCTCGAGCTCTTCGGGCTTCAGCTCCAGACGCGCCAGCCGGGCGAGGTGGGCGACCTCCTCGCGCGTGATGCCAGGCATGCAGCGTTCCTCTGGGTGAGTGTGTGGTCGGGGCACTTCGGCCGGGACAAGTCGCTTGTCCCCGTCGATTCGGCCCAATCGGTTTGGCCCAATCCTATGGGGCCGGGCCCCGTGGCCGTTAAACGGTTTCCCCCGGGGGGCGGCTCACCCGCGCCGCGCGTCCCAGGCTGCGCTGCTCAGGAAGTGGTTGTCGTACAGCTCCTGGACCTCCAGCAGGCTCTCCGGGGTGGCCTCGCCGAGGGCGATGCGCTGGAGATGGCGGAAGTACTCGAAGCGTTCGACGCCGGGTGCGAGGACGATGAGCAGGTCGGCGTCGGCGCCCGGCACGGCGGCGAAGGCGTGCGGTTTGCCGGGCGGGACGACGATCAGGTCGCCGGGGCCCGCGGTGAGGACCTCGTCGCCGGAGAGCACGTCGGCGGCGCCGTCGAGGAGGAAGAACATCTCGGCGGAGTTGTCGTGCCAGTGCGGCTTGGCGCCGTCGGCGCCCGCGGTGAGGGTGACGCGCTGGGTGGACAGGGCGCCGCCGGTGGAGCTGCTGTCGGCCAGCAGGCGCACGGCGGTGGGCGCGCGGCCGACGACCTCGGCCTCGGCCTCGCGGACGACCACGGACTCGTCGAACTTCGGAACGAACAGCGACATTCTCGAACCCCCTGAAGACGATTGGGTGCGCTCAGACCGCGAAGAGCAGTCCGGCACTGATGAGGACAACGATCGCGGTGGCGAAGTGGATCCCGAAGGCCACCGCCTTCGTACCCCCGTGGCGCAGCACTATGAGCGTGTCGGCGAGCGGGACGAGGGCGACGCAGAGCATGAACCACGCCTCGGGGCGGGCACCGGCGAAGACCAGCAGCGCCAGCCCCACCACACCGAGCGTGCCGTCCCTGACGCCCTTGACCGTCAGGTAGGCGGCGGCGTCGCCGCCGGCGTCGGCCGGGACACCGTAGCCGGTGGCGGCGGAGGCGGGCTGGAACAGGAAGCGGTACCCCAGGAACAGGCAGAACAGGTTGAGCACGACGGCCAGGGTGTACGCGGTGACGGTCACGGCTTCTCCTTGCTAGCAGCGCTAGGGACAAGAGTGACGCTAACAGATCGACGACAGAATGGCTAGCGCTGCTAGATTGAAGGTCGTGACGATCCACCCGCGCCGGGAGCGTGGCCGGGGTACGGGCTGCGAGGAGCTGCCGGTCGACCCGCGGGTCTCGACCGCGGCGGCCGGGGGCGCGCACGGGACACCGCCGACGCCCGGCCCAGGCCTGCCCGGCTCACCTCTGCCCGGCTCAGGCCTGCCCCGCCCGCCGCCGCGGCGAGCGGGCCGGGTCGCGTGGTGTGGTCGTGGTGGTCAGGTCACTCGTCGCTCGCCGCCGCGGGCAGGGCGGCGGCGGCCCGGACCCAGCCGCGGGAGCCGCGGGCGAGCAGCCAGGCGGTGGTCTCCTCCGGCGGCATCGCGGCCGCGACCAGCCAGCCCTGTACGGCGTCGCAGCCGAGGTCCCGCAGGCGCTCCCAGGTCTCGTCGTCCTCCACGCCCTCGGCGACGACGAGCAGGCCGAGCGAGTGGGCGAGGTCGACGGTGCAGCGCACGATCTCGGCGTCCTCGTTGTCGATGGCCAGCCGGGCCACGAACGAGCGGTCGATCTTCAGCTCGCTGACGGGCAGCCTGCGCAGGTGGACGAGGGAGGAGTAACCGGTGCCGAAGTCGTCCAGGGACATCTTGACGCCGTGTCCGGTCAGCGCGTTGAGGGTGTCGGCCGCGCGCTGCGGGTCCTCCAGGAGGACGTGCTCCGTGATCTCGAGTTGGAGCGCTCCCGCGGGCACTCCGTGCCGGGCGAGCCGGGCGGCCACCGAGCCCGCGAAGCCGGGGGTGTGGACGTCGCGCGGGGAGACGTTGACCGCGACCGGCACGAACAGCCCCTGGGCGCGCCACCGGGCGACCTGGCCGAGCGCCGTCTCCAGTACGTACTCGGTGAGGTGGGGCATCAGCCCGGAGGACTCGGCGATCGCTATGAACTCGTCCGGCGGCACCTTGCCCCGCTCGGGGTGCACCCAGCGCACCAGGGCCTCCAGGCCCGCGACCTGGCCGTCGAAGCGGACCTTGGGCTGGTAGTGCAGCTGGACCTCGTGGGCGTCCAGGGCCCGGCGCAGGTCGCCGAGGAGGCCGAGCCGGTCCGGGGTGTTGGAGTCCCGCTTGGACTCGTAGACCTCCACGCCGGTGCGGTCCCGCTTCGCCTGGTACATCGCCACGTCGGCACGGCGCAGCAGTCCCTCGGCGTCCAGCGCGTGGTCGGGGAAGACGGCGACGCCGGCGCTGGCCTCCAGGACGAGGGTGAGCCCGTCCAGGTCCATGGGGGAGCTGAGGGCGCCCACCAGGCTCCGGGCGATCCGGGTCGCCGACGTGGTGGAGTCGGCGACGGGCAGTAAGACGGCGAACTCGTCACCGCCGAGCCGCGCGGCCTCCGCCCCGCGCGGCAGGGCCTGCCGCAGCCGGTCGGCGGTCTGCAGCAGCAGCCGGTCGCCGGCGAGATGCCCGAGTGTGTCGTTGACCGACCGGAAACGGTCGAGGTCGATCAGCATCAGGGCGGCGCGGGCGCCGATGCGCTCGGCGTCGTCCAGCGCGGTCCAGGTGCGCTCCAGGAGCCACTGCCGGTTGGGCAGGCCGGTGAGCGGGTCGCGCAACTGCTCCTCGGCGCGGGCGCGGGCGATCCACAGCGTGGAGTCGAGGGCGATGAGCGGGATGGCGAACAGCGGCAGCAGCAGCGGCTTGGCGACGGCGACGACGCAGATCAGCGGCGCGATGCCGAGCAGGGCGACCGCGACCAGGCCGTGTCGGACCAGGGCGGTGCGGGCGGCCGTGGGCAGGCCGGGGCGCGGGGTCTGGATGTACCAGAGCAGGGCACGGGTGACGGCGAGGTAGGCGACGGCGACGAGCACCACCTTGGGCGCCGCGTACACCCCCCAGGTCTCGGGGTCCCAGGGGCGCTCCACGGACGGTACGGAGCCGCAGACGCCGAGGACCACGGCGCCCGCGGCGATGCCGAGGATGTCCACCGCGCCGTGCAGGACGCCCTGCCGCCAGCGGCCCCGGCGGGCTATGCCGACCAGGACGACGACGGTGAGGCTGACCATGCCGGCCGGAATCCAGCCGTACAGCAGCAGGACGGCGAGGGTGAGGGCGGCGCCCGAACCGGTGCCGCCCCACCAGCGGGAGCGGCCCAGCATGACCAGGTGGCCGACGACGATGCCGGACAGCACGGCCAGGGACCAGCCGACGGTGCCGGCCGGGAAGAGTGCGTGTCCGTCGCTGAACGCCCGGTAGAAACCGGCGCCCAGGACGAAGGCGGCGGTCGCGACGACGGCCGCGGGCAACGCGGGCCAGGACAGGTGCCGTTCGCCGTCCGGATCGACGAGGCCGTGGGGGTGTCCTTGCGGGTGGCCGTGGGGGCGGCCGACGGCCTGCGGCACGCGGGTGCCCGTCACGGAAGACGGGACGCCACCATCGCGTTGCCCGAGCCACCGGCTCACGTGCCACGCGTCCGCCATGCGACGCAGGCGCAGCCGTGAGCCCGCGGCGGCGCTCTCGGTCGGTTCCATTCCCGTCCCTCTCACAGCCGGCGGTGCCCACGCCACGCGGCCCCCGCCTCGACCACCTTCAACGGCTCCGCGTCAAAGACCCCTCCCCCTGTCACTGGGGGCAGGGGGGTGCCCCGACCGCAGCTGGGCACGGCGGGCGCACACCTCAACAGTAGGCCGCGGAAGGCTTCCAGGGGCACTGGTCGTCGACGGTTGCCCGAATGCCACCCGGCCACCCGTATGCATCTGATATGCGCCGATCGGGTGGCCTTCAACCGCTATTCCTCAGCCGAAAGCGCGACATCCGCCGCCGCTTCGGGTCCTTGTTCGAGCAGAACGGCGAAACCGTCCTCGTTCAGAACCGGCACCTTCAGTTGCATCGCCTTGTCGTACTTCGAACCGGGGTTGTCACCGACCACGACGAACGACGTCTTCTTGGACACCGATCCGGTCACTTTCGCGCCCCGGCTCTGGAGGGCTTCCTTGGCGCCGTCCCGGGTGAAGTTCTCCAGGGTGCCGGTGACGACGACGGTGAGTCCTTCGAGCGGGCGCGGCCCTTCGTCCTCCCCCGTCGACCGGTCCTCCAACGGGACCCCGGCCGCCTTCCACTTGCGCACGATCTCGCGGTGCCAGTCCACCGCGAACCACTCCTTGACGGCGGTGGCGATGGTGCCGCCCACCCCGTCCGTGCTCGCAAGCTCCTCCTCGGTGGCCTGCTCGATGCGGTCGATGGAGCGGAACTCGCGGGCGAGGGCCTGGGCGGCGACCGGCCCGACGTACCGGATGGAGAGGCCGTTGATGAAGCGGGCCAGCGGGCGGGTCTTGGCCTCCTCGATGTGCTGGAGCAGCGCGAGGGTGTTCTTCTTCGGCTCGCCCTCCTTGTTGGCGAAGACCGTGGCGATCTTCTCCTCGCCGGTCTTGGGGTCGCGCTTGGGCAGCCCGCTGTCGGGGTCCAGGACGTACGCCTTGATGGGCAGCAGCTTCTCGACGGTGAGGTCGAAGAGGTCGCCCTCGTCCACCAGGGGCGGCTCGGACGGCTCCAGCGGCCCGGTCAGCGCGGCCGCCACGACCCCGCCGAAGTGCTCGATGTCCAGGCACTCCCGGCCCGCGAGGTAGGCGACCCGCTCGCGCAACTGGGCCGGGCAGGCGCGGGCGTTGGGGCAGCGGAGGTCGATGTCGCCCTCCTTCATCGCCTTCAGCGGCGTCCCGCACTCGGGGCACTCGGCCGGCATCACGAACTCCCGCTCGCTGCCGTCCCTGAGGTCGGCGACCGGCCCGAGGATCTCCGGGATCACGTCACCGGCCTTGCGCAGCACCACGGTGTCGCCGATGAGCACGCCCTTGGCCTTGACGACCTCCTGGTTGTGCAGGGTGGCGAACTCCACCTCGCTGCCGGCCACCGTGACCGGCTCGACCTGCGCGTACGGCGTGACGCGGCCGGTGCGGCCGACGCCCACCTTGATGTCGACCAGCTTGGTGTTGACCTCTTCCGGCGCGTACTTGTAGGCGATGGCCCAGCGGGGCGCGCGGGCGGTGGAGCCGAGCCGGCCCTGGAGGCGGATCTCGTCGACCTTGACGACGACGCCGTCGATCTCGTGCGCGACGGAGTGCCGGTTCTCGCCGTAGTACGCGATGAACTCGCGTACGCCGTCCAGGCCGTCGACCACCCGGTTGTGCGGGGAGGTGGGCAGGCCCCAGGCCTTCAGCAGGTCGTACGCCTGGGAGAGGCGGGTCAGGCCCGAGTAGCCCTCCAGGGTGCCGATGCCGTGGACCACCATGTGCAGCGGGCGGGAGGCGGTGACGCGCGGGTCCTTCTGGCGCAGCGAACCGGCCGCCGCGTTGCGCGCGTTGGCGAAGGGCTTGTCCCCCGCCTCGTTCAACCGGGCGTTGAGCTCCTGGAACTTCTCCATCGGGAAGTAGACCTCGCCCCGGATCTCCACCAGGTCGGGGACCTTGTCGCCCGCCAGGCGGTCGGGGATCTCGGCGATGGTGCGGACGTTGGGCGTGATGTCCTCGCCGGTGCGGCCGTCGCCGCGGGTGGCGGCGCGGACGAGGCGGCCGCGCTCGTAGGTGAGGTTGACGGCGAGTCCGTCGACCTTCAGCTCGCACAGGAAGTGGTACTCCTGCTCGCCCAGCTCCCGGGCGATGCGCTCGAACCAGGCGGCCAGCTCGTCGTCGTTGAAGGTGTTGTCCAGGGAGAGCATCCGCGTGGGGTGCTGCACGGCCGTGAACTCGGTCGCGTAGGCGCCGGCGACCTTCTGGGTCGGGGACTCGGGGGTGCGCAGCTCCGGGTGCCGCTCCTCCAGCTCCTCCAGGGTGCGCAGCAGCCGGTCGAACTCCGCGTCGCTGACGACGGGCGCGTCGTTCACGTAGTACCGGAAGCGGTGCTCCTCGATCTGCTCGGCGAGCTGCGCGTGCCGCTCCCGCGCCTCGGCGGGCACACTCGTCGTCTCCGCCTGCTTGTCGCCCTGCTTGTCGCCGGCCACCGTATGTCCTCCCGTTACTCTGGGTTGTCCGCGAGAGATCTTGCCGCCCGGACGCAGTGGGCGAGCGCGCGCCGGGCGTAGTCCGGGGAGGCACCCGCGAGTCCGCACGCCGGAGTGACGGTGACCGCCTCCGCGAGCAGCTCCGGACGCAGCCCCAGCCTGCGCCACAGCGTTCTGACACCCCTGACGCTACCGGCAGGGTCTGACAATGCGGTGTCCGTGCCCGGCACGACACCGGTGAAGAGCCGGGTGCCGCCCTCGACGGCCTCGCCGATGGCGTCGTCGTCACGCTCGGTGAGAAGCGAGAAGTCGAAGGAGACACCCGCGACACCCGCCCGGCGCAGCAGGGCGAACGGCACGTCCGGCGCGCAGGAGTGGACCACGACGGGGCCGCCGTCGTGCACCCCGGCGACCTCGCGGAGGGATCCCTCCACGACCTGGCGGTCGACGGCGCGGTGGGTGCGGTAGCCGCTGGCGGTGCGGATCCGGCCGCGCAGGACCGCGGTGAGGGAGGGTTCGTCGAGCTGGAGGACGACACGGGCACCCGGCACGCGGCGCCGTACTTCCGCCAGGTGCAGGCGCAGGCCCTCGGCGAGCGAGGCGGCGAGGTCGCGGCAGGCGCCGGGGTCGGAGAGGACCGCCTCGCCGCCCCGCAGTTCCAGGGCGGCGGCGAGGGTCCACGGGCCGACGGCCTGGACCTTGAGCGGGCCCTCGTAGCCCTGGGTGAACTCCTCCAGGGCGTCGAGGTCCTCGCCCAGCCAGGCCCGGGCCCGCTTGGTGTCCCGGCCCGGGCGGTCGCCGAGCCGCCAGCCGCTGGGCTCCACGCGCGCGTACAGCTCGACGAGCATGCCGGCGGTGCGGCCGATCATGTCGGCGCCGGGGCCGCGGGCGGGCAGCTCGGGGAGGAAGGGGAAGTCCTCGAAGCTGCCGGTGGCGGTCTTGGCGGCCTCTCGGGCGTCGTGGCCCGGGAGGCTGCCGATGCCGGTGGCGGGGGCGAAGGTGTCGTTCACGGGGCAAGCGTACGCAGGGGCGCGGGGCTTGATTTCGCCCCCGCCGCCCCTTCCCGTCCCCGACCCTGGGGGCTGCCGCCCCCAGACCCCCCGCTTTCGGCCTGGACGGCCTCGTCCTCAAACGCCGGACGGGCTGAGTGATCCGGTCCGGGGTTCCGGAAGGGCGCTCACCGTCCCGGGCGTACCGTCAGGTCGTTGACCTCCGCGTCCCTCGGGAGGTCCAGGGCCATCAGGATGGTCGTGGCGACGGACTCGGGGTCGATCCACTTCGCCGGGTCGTAGTCCTTGCCCTCCTGCTGGTGGACCTTGGCCTGCATGGGGCTGGCGGTGCGGCCGGGGTAGACCGAGGTGACGCGGACGCCGTTGGCGTGCTCCTCCTGGCGCAGGGCGTCGGCAAGCGCCTTCAGGCCGTGCTTGGAGGCGCCGTACGCGGCCCAGCCGGCGTGGGCGTTGAGGCCCGAGCCGGAGTTGACGAAGATCACCTGGCCCTGGGCCACCCGGAGCTGGGGCAGCAGCAGGCGGGTCAGCTCGGCGGGGGCGACGAGGTTGACGCTGAGCTGGTGGAGCCAGGTCTTCGGGGTGAGGTCGCCGACCGGGCCGAGGTCGACGACCCCGGCGATGTGCAGCAGCGAGTCCACCCGGTCGGGCAGGCTCTGGTGGGAGAGGGCCCAGGACAGCTTGCCGGGGTCGGACAGATCGCCGACCAGCGTCTTCGCACCGGGAAGCGCGGCGGCGAGTTCCTTCGCGCGGCCCGCGTCGCGCGCGTGGAGCACGACCTCGTCACCGCGTTCGTGCAGGCGGCGGGCGACGGCCGCGCCGATGCCGGAGCCCGCTCCGGTGATCACATGTGTAGCCATGCCCGCCATGCTCGCACCACCGGCGTGCTACTCGATGCCCTGGCTCTCCTCCAGGTAGGCGAGCGCGCCCACCGGCTCCTCGGCGAAGAAGACCAGCTCGGTGAGGGGGCGGGGCAGGAAGCCCTCGTCCTCCATGCGGCGGAACTGCTCCTTGAGGCCGTCGTAGAAGCCCGCGGTGTTCAGCAGGACGACCGGCTTGTCGGTGTGCCCGTGCTTCTTCAGCTCCAGGATCTCGGTGGCCTCGTCGAGCGTGCCGGTGCCGCCCACCATGATGACCACGGCGTCGGCCTTCTCCAGCAGCAGCCGCTTGCGCTCGGCCAGGTCCTTCGCGATCACCATCTCGTCGGCGCCCTCGCGCGCCTTGGCGGCCAGGAAGTCCACCGAGACCCCGAGCAGCTTTCCGCCGGACTCCTGCACGCCGTCGGCGACCACCTTCATCAGACCGACGTCGGAGCCGCCCCAGACGAGGGTGTGCCCGCCCTTGCCGAGCAGTTCGGCGAACTCCTTGGCGGGGCGCGTGTAGTGCTCGTCGAGGTCGGCGGCGGAGAGGAAGACGCAGATGTTCATGGCGTCCACCGTACGGCCCGCCGGGACGGGAAGAACCGGGCGTCCGGGCACGCTGTAGTGACGAAGACCACTGCCACCGAGGAGGACGATCGTGACCAAGGGACCCAAGGGACTCGGGGGACACCGCATCACCGTCGAACCGAGCGAGCGGCACGTGCGCGTGGTGCACGGCGGGCAGGTGCTGGCGGAGAGCGACGGGGCGCTGGTGCTCCACGAGACGGGCTTGCCTGACCGGTATTACATCCCGCCCCAGGACGTACGCCTCGACCTGCTGACGCCGTCCGACACGCAGACCCACTGCCCCTTCAAGGGCGACGCGTCCTACTGGTCGCTGCCCGGCGCGGCGGACCTGGTGTGGGCGTACCCGGACCCGAAGCCGGAGGTCGCGGAGATCAAGGACCACCTCTGTTTCTACGAAGTCGAGGTGTCCTGAGCGATGAATCACCTGCCGTAGGGCAGTCTGCACTGGCATGGAGATGACGACTGTTTCGCGTGACGGCACCCGCATCGCCTACGAACGCTCCGGGCAGGGGCCGGCGGTCGTGCTCGTCAGCGGCGCGATGTCGACGGGGGCCACGACGGCGCCCCTGGCCGCCGAGCTGTCGGGCCGTTTCGACGTCACCGTGTACGACCGCCGGGGGCGCGGCGAGAGCGGCGACACCGCGCCCTACGCGGTGGAACGCGAGATCGAGGACCTGGCGGCGCTGATCGAGGCGCTGGGCGGCGAGGCGTCGTTGTACGGGATGTCGTCGGGCGGCGCGCTGGTGCTCCGGGCGGCGGCGAGCGGTCTGCCGGTGCGCCGGGTCGCCGTCTACGAGGTGCCGTACGCCATGGACGACGCCGCCGTACGGGCCGCGGCCCAGTACACCGGGCGGCTGGCCGAGGCGCTGGGGCAGGGCCGGCGCGGGGACGCGGTGGAGCTGTTCCTCCGCCACACGGGGCTGGGCGAGGAGATGATCCGGGGCGCCCGGCAGTCCCCCATGTGGGCCGGGATGGAGTCGGTGGCGCCGAGCCTCGCGTACGACGACGCCGTGCTGGGCGACGGCCGGGTGCCCCGCTCCGAGATCGCCGCGATCACCGTGCCGCTGCTGGTCCTCGCGGGCGGCGCGAGCGACGCGTGGTGGCACGAGGCGGCCCGGGCGATCGCGGAGGCGGCTCCCGACGGCAGGTACGGCACCGTGGACCGGCAGACCCACATGGTGGAGCCGGGCGTACTGGCGCCGGTGCTCGCGGAGTTCCTCGCGGGCTGAGCCGGCGCCTTCGAGGTCGCCCCCTGCGTCCGGGCGGACGGCTCAGGCGGCTCCGGCCGTCGCGCGCGTCGTCGACGCGATGGTCGCCGAGCCCACCACACGCGTGCCGTCGTACAGCACGATCGCCTGGCCGGGGGCGACGCCCCGGACCGGCTCGCTGAAGGTCACCTCCAGGGTGCCGTCGACGAGTTCGGCGCGGACCTCGGTCTCGCCGCCGTGGGCGCGGAGCTGGGCGGTGTAGGTGCCGGGGCCGGTGGGGGCGGCGCCGCACCAGCGGGGCTTGATCGCGCGGAGGGCGTCGACGTCGAGGGCCTCGGCCGGGCCGACCGTCACGGTGTTGTTCACCGGGGAGATGTCCAGGACGTAGCGCGGCTTGCCGTCGGGGGCCGGGGTGCCGATGCGGAGGCCCTTGCGCTGGCCGATGGTGTAGCCGTAGGCGCCCTCGTGGGTGCCGAGCCGGTTGCCCGCCTCGTCGACGATGTCGCCCTCCGCCTTGCCGAGCCGGTCGGCGAGGAAGCCCTGGGTGTTGCCGTCGGCGATGAAGCAGATGTCGTGCGAGTCGGGCTTCTTGGCGACCGCGAGGCCCCGGCGCTCGGCCTCCGCGCGGATCTCGTCCTTGGTGGTGACCGTGTCGCCGAGCGGGAACATGGCGTGGGCGAGCTGCCGGTCGTCGAGCACCCCGAGGACGTAGCTCTGGTCCTTGGCCATGTCGGAGGCGCGGTGCAGCTCGCGGACGCCGTCCTCGCGCAGGATCACCTGGGCGTAGTGGCCGGTGCAGACGGCGTCGAAGCCGAGCGCGAGGGCCTTGTCCAGGAGGGCCGCGAACTTGATCTTCTCGTTGCAGCGCAGGCACGGGTTGGGGGTGCGGCCGGCCTCGTACTCGGCGACGAAGTCCTCGACCACGTCCTCCCGGAAGCGGTCGGCGAGGTCCCACACGTAGAACGGGATGCCGATGACGTCGGCGGCGCGGCGAGCGTCCCGTGAGTCCTCGATGGTGCAACAGCCCCGGGCGCCCGTGCGGAAGGACTGCGGGTTCGCGGAGAGGGCCAGGTGGACGCCGGTCACGTCGTGCCCCGCCTCGGCCGCGCGGGCGGCGGCGACGGCGGAGTCGACTCCGCCCGACATGGCGGCGAGGACGCGGAGGGGGCGGGTGCGCTGCGGGGTCTCAGTCATAACTCCTCCAGAGTACGGGGGAAGCGGGAACCGGAGCGCGCGAGTATGCGTTGAAGATCGCATGGGGGCGAAGCAGGGATCCACGAGCGGGTCCACACCGGGCGGGCCGGCCGGCGGCGGGTCCGCGGACGGCGACCGCCGTATCGGCCGCCGCGCGCTGATCGTCGGCGGGGCGGCGGCGGCCGTGGGCACCGGTGTGCTGGCCCGCGACGAGCTGTCCCGGCTGTGGTGGCGGATACCGGGCGTCGAGCGGCCCCGCGAGGACGGCGTGGTCGACTACGCGGGCGCGCGCTGGGTGGCGGCGTCGGACGCGAACTGGCGGCGGGCGGACCGGCCGGACGACTTCGGCATCGACATGGTGATCGTCCATGTCACACAGGGCAGCTTCGACAGCGCGGTGCGGGCCTTCCAGGACCCGGGGCACAAGGCGGCCGCGCACTACATCGTCGGGCAGGACGGGCGCGTCACCCAGATGATCCGCGAGCTGGACGTGGCCTACCACGCGGGCAACCGCGACTACAACGAACGCAGTGTCGGCATCGAGCACGCGGGCTTCGTGGACCGCCCGCAGGACTTCACCGACGCGATGTACGCCGCCTCGGCGCGGCTGACGGCGGGGATCTGCGCGCGGTACGGCATACCCGTGGACCGCAAGCACATCCTGGGCCACGTGGAGGTGCCGGGCACCGACCACACCGACCCGGGGCCGCACTGGGACTGGGACCGGTATCTGGAGCTGGTGCGGCGGGCGGCCACGAGCGGTCCGTCGAAGCCGCCGACCAAGGCCTGAGCCCCGCGGCAGCCCGTACGGCACGTACGCCGGCTCCTACGACAGCCCCGCCGCCCGGGCGCGTTCCACCGCGGGGCCGATCGCCTTGGCGACCGCCTCCACGTCGGCCTCGGTCGAGGTGTGCCCCAGGGAGAAGCGCAGGGTGCCGCGGGCCAGGTCGGGATCGGTTCCGGTGGCCAGCAGGACGTGGCTGGGCTGGGCGACGCCCGCGGTGCAGGCGGAGCCGGTGGAGCACTCGATGCCCTGGGCGTCGAGCAGCAGGAGGAGCGAGTCGCCCTCGCAACCCGGGAAGGTGAAGTGGGCGTTGGCCGGCAGGCGTCCCCCGGGTGACGGGTCGCCGCCGAGGATGGCGTCCGGGACGGCCGTACGGACGGCGTCGACCAGGTCGTCGCGCAGGGCGCCGATCTCGCGGGCGAACCACTCGCGCTGCTCGGCGGCGAGACGCCCGGCGACCGCGAAGGAGGCGACGGCGGGGACGTCGAGGGTGCCGGAGCGCACGTGGCGTTCCTGGCCGCCGCCGTGCAGGACGGGGACGGGGCTGTACTCCCGGCCGAGCAGCAGCGCGCCGATGCCGTAGGGGCCGCCGATCTTGTGGCCGGAAACGGTCATGGCGGCGAGCCCGGAGTCGGCGAAGCCGACCGGGAGCTGGCCGAAGGCCTGGACCGCGTCGGCGTGCAGCGGCACGTCGAACTCGGCGGCCACGTCGGCGAGTTCCCGGACCGGCATGATGGTGCCGATCTCGTTGTTGGCCCACATGACGGTGGCGAGGGCGACGTTCCCGGGGTCGCGGGCGATGGCCTCGCGGAGCGCCTGGGGGTGGACCCGGCCCTGGGCGTCGACCGGCAGGTACTCGACGGTGGCGCCCTCGTGCTCGCCGAGCCAGTGGACGGCGTCGAGGACCGCGTGGTGCTCGACGGGGCTGGCCAGGACCCGGGTGCGGGCCGGGTCGGCGTCGCGTCGGGCCCAGTACAGGCCCTTGACGGCGAGGTTGTCGGCCTCGGTGCCGCCGGAGGTGAGGACCACCTCGCTGGGGCGGGCGCCGAGCGCCTCGGCGAGGTTCTCGCGGGCCTCCTCGACGGTGCGCCGCGCCCGGCGGCCGGACGCGTGCAGGGAGGAGGCGTTGCCGGTGGCGCTCAGGTGCGCGGTGAGCGCCTCGACCGCCTCGGGAAGCATCGGGGTGGTCGCGGCGTGGTCGAGGTAAGCCATGGTGCGGCCGATTCTACGGGGCGGTTCCGCCCGGCCTCGGACCAAGGCCGGTCTCGTCGGACCGCGGCCGGGACGAGACGGTGAGGCGGTTCACAGACTCCAGGACAGGGTGCTGTCGGCGGACATGAAGGCGACCAGGACCAGCAGGTCGGCGACGCCCAGGCCGAGACCGAGGAGGGCCCGGCCGCGGCGGGCGGTGCCGCGCCACAGGGCGATGCCGGCCAGGGCGATGGCGACCGGGCCGAGGAAGACGTTGAGGACCAGCAGTCCGAGGAGTCCGAGGACGAAGGAGGCGACGGCCATGCCGTCGGTGTCGTGGATGCCGGTACGACGGGTGGTGCGGGGGCTCTCGGTGGTGCGGTCGGCCGGTGCGGTGAGCTGCATGGTGTTCTCCCTGCCGGGTGTCGGTGGAGGTGTGTCAGTGGGCGGAGGTGCCCCGCCGGCGGCCGTGCCGCTCGCGGACCGCGAAGATGCCGAGCCAGACGGCGATGACCAGGCCGGCCGCGACGGAGAAGGTCAGCGGTGCGTGGGCGACGGCGCCCAGGACCACTCCGAGGAGCAGAAGTGCGACTACGAGAAACAGCATGGAACGGGTCCCCCAACCTTGCGTGGACGCTTCGGTGAACGGTTGTGGTTACAGTTGTTCACTGACTTTTCAGTCTAGCGCGCCGCACGGCTTTTCAATTCCGGAGAACAGTTGTTAACTGCATGGCATGAGTCACACCCCCGGTGTTCGGCAGGCGCAGAAGCGGAAGACCCGGCAGGCGCTCCTGGACGCGGCGCTCGGCCTGCTGGAGGAGCAGAGTCTGAGCAGCCTGGGACTGCGCGAGGTCACCCGTGCCGTGGGGGTCGCCCCGACCGCCTTCTACCGGCACTTCCACTCCACGGCGGATCTCGGCGTGGCGCTGGTCGAGGAGGCGCTGGGCAGCCTGCACCCGATGATCCGGACCACCATGTCACCGGCCGAGGACGACGACGAACGCATCGCCCGCGCGGTCGAGTTGATCGCCGGTCATGTGGCCGCACACCCGGCCCACGTCCGTTTCATCGCGCGGGAGCGGCACGGCGGTGTGCAGCCGGTGCGCCGGGCGATACGCGAGCAGTTGGCGCGGTTCGCCGAGGAGGTGCGGGCCGAGCTGGCCACGGACGCGTCGGCGGCGGGCTGGAGCGAGACCGACCTGCGCATGCTGGCGGGCCTCTACGTCGACCAGATGCTGATCACGGCCTCCCTCTTCCTGGAGACTCTGGACGCCCCGGAAGAGGAGCGCCGCCGGGCCGTCGAGACGGCACGGCGGCAACTGCGGCTGATCAGCGTCGGCCGCACGCACTGGCTGGACTGAGTACCGGCCGGCCCGAGGAGCCGCCGGGTCAGCCGAGCCGGACCCGGGCCAGCTGGCGGGACTGGGCGACCAGGCGGTCGGTGCTGTCCCAGACCTCGGCGTCCTCCTCCAGGAAGCCGCCGGCGAGGTTGCGGGTGGTGATGGAGACCCGCAGCGGGCCCGGTGCGGGGCGGCACCGCACGTGCGCGGTCAGCTCGACCGTCGGCACCCAGCCCTTGAGCCCCAGCTCGAAGGCGGTCGGCGGCAGCGCGTCCACCGCGAGGAGCAGCGAGAGCGGGTCGGCGTCGCGGCCGTCGGCGAGGCCGAACCAGGCCCGCATCTCCCCGCGGCCCGAGGGCTGCCCGAGCGCCCAGCCCAGGGTGGCGGGGTCCAGCTTGAGCATCAGCCGGTCGGCGATGGCCGAGCTGCCCTCGACCGGGGCGGGGCCGTCCTCCGGGCCGAAGCACTGGTCCATCGGCGGCATCGCGGGCGGCTTCGCCGAGGTGCGGACGTCGTCGGGCAGCGCGTCGAGGTCGCCGTAGGAGGCGAGGACGCGGATGCGCTCGACCTCGTTGCCCTCGTCGTCGTACTGGAGGAGGGAGGCCTGGCCGGTGGAGAGGGAGCGCCCCGTGCGGACGGTCTCGGTGCGCACCACGGCCGGGCCCGGCCGGGAGGCGGTGAGGTAGTGCGCCGAGATGGTGAAGGGGTCGGGGTGCGGGAGCGCGTCGCCGAGGGCCCGGCCCAGGACGGCCAGCAGATAGCCGCCGTTGACGGCGCTGATGATCGTCCAGCCGGCCGACAGGTCGATGTCGTAGACGCCGGGGGCGCGTCGGGTGACGGCGGTGTCGCGGTCGAACTCGCTGTCGCCGATGGTGGCCCGTACGGCCGCTGCGGAGGCTGCTTCTGGCATGACTGCACGGTACAACAGGAAACTACTAAGCGGTAGCTTTCTCTCTCGCTCCTCCCTCGCGCGCAGACAGCTCTCCAGGCGCGCCGAACCGGTCGCCATCGCCCGGCCGCGGGCGGAGACGCGGTCGTGCCACTCGCGCAGGGCGGCCTCCAGCGGCTCCACTCCCCCGGCCGACCGCACCCGGTCGAGGACGGACGGCCTGGTTCGGCTGCGCCCCGCTCGACCCCGGCCACCCGGACCCGGTCGACGGCCTCGTCTTCGTCGGGGACATGCCGCACCCGTGAGCGGAGCCGGCGGTCAGTCCCCCTCCACCACCGTCGACCGGCGGTTCCAGGCGCGCGGCGCCCGCCAGTGGAAGCGCAGGGCGAGCAGCCGCAGAACGAAGGCCGTGACGACCGCGAGCCCGCTGGTGAACGGGGTGAGCGCCTCGTAGCGGATGCACAGGGCGACCATCGCGGAGCCGACGATCGCCGGGACGGCGTACAGGTCGCGGTCCCAGCGCAGCAGTGAGGGCACCTCGTTGGCGAGCACGTCGCGCAGGACGCCGCCGCCGACCGCGGTGGTCAGGCCCAGACAGGCGGAGGCGGTCAGCCCGAGGCCGTAGTCGTACGCCTTGGTGGTGCCGGCGACGCAGAACAGGCCGAGCCCGGCCGCGTCGAAGATGTTCACGCCGGTCTGGAGGCGCTCCACGTGGGGGTGGAGGAAGAAGACCAGCAGCGTCGCCAGCAGCGGTGTGAGGAAGTACCCGAGGTCGGTGAAGGCGGCGGGCGGCACCGCGCCGATCACCAGGTCCCGGAACAGCCCGCCGCCGAGCGCGGTGACCTCGGCGAGGACGGCGATGCCGAAGACGTCGAAGTTCTTGCGTACGGCCAGCAGCGCGCCGGAGATGGCGAACACGAAGATGCCGACCAGGTCGAGCGTGTGCTGGACGGTGGGGCTGAAGAGTTGCTCGTACACCCTTCCATTCTTACCTGCCAAAGAGCCCCCGCCTTACAAACAAAGGCGGGGGCTCTGGGCGGGGCCTAGTGAACGAGGTCACTTCTCCTTGGCGGGAGGCTCCTCGTCGGTGCTCCCGGCACTCTCGGCAGCGGGCTCGTCGCCGTCCGACGCGGCATCGTCCGACGCGGAGTCGTCCGAGGCCGCATCGCTCGACCCGGCACCGTCCGAGGCGGCATCGCTCGACGCGGCTTCCTTCGGCGCGGCACCGTCCGAGACAGCGTCCTCCGACGCGGTCTCCTCCGAAGCCTCGGCCTCCGAAGCCTCGACCTCCGCGGCCACCGCCGCCGAGGTCGCCGCCGACTCGGCCAGCGCGTCCTCCGACACCAGCTCCGCCGCCTCCTTCGCGGCGGTGAGCAGGACGACGTCCTGCGGAGCCTGGTCCTCGAAGTTCTCCGGGTGGTGGCAGGCCACCTGCTGGCCCGGCCGCAGCTCCTTGAGCGGCGGCTCGGTGGTCGTGCAGATCTGCGTCGCCTTCCAGCACCGGGTGTGGAAGCGGCAGCCGCTCGGCGGGGCGATCGGTGAGGGCACGTCGCCCTTGAGCAGGATGCGCTCACTCTTCGCGCCGCGCCGCGCCGGGTCCGGGATCGGCACCGCCGACATCAGCGCCTTGGTGTACGGGTGCATCGGCGTCTTGTAGAGCAGGTCGCGGTCGGCCAGCTCCATGATCTTGCCGAGGTACATCACCGCGATGCGGTCCGAGACGTGCCGGACCACCGAGAGGTCGTGCGCGATGATCACGTACGTCAGGCCCAGCTCCTGCTGGAGGTCGTCGAGCAGGTTGACGACCTGGGCCTGGATCGACACGTCGAGCGCGGAGACCGGCTCGTCGGCCACGACCAGCCTCGGGTTGAGCGCGAGCGCGCGGGCGATGCCGATGCGCTGGCGCTGTCCGCCGGAGAACTCGTGCGGGTAGCGGTTGTAGTGCTCGGGGTTGAGCCCGACCACCGACAGCAGCCGCTGGACCTCCTTCTTGACCCCGCCCTCGGGCTGGACGCCCTGGAGCTTGAAGGGGGCGCTGACGATCGTGCCGATGGTGTGGCGCGGGTTCAGCGAGGAGTACGGGTCCTGGAAGATCATCTGCACGTCGCGGCGCAGCGGACGCATGCCGCCGACCCCGAGGTGGGTGATGTCCTTGCCCTGGAACTCGACCTTGCCGGCCGTCGGTTCGAGGAGCCGGGTGATCAGCCGGCCCATGGTCGACTTGCCGCAGCCGGACTCACCCACGACGCCGAGGGTCTCACCCGAGCGGACCTCGAAGTCGATGCCGTCGACGGCGCGGACGGCGCCGACCTGGCGCTGCAGCAGGCCCTTCCTGATGGGGAAGTGCTTCTGCAACCCGGTCACCTTGAGCAGGGTCTCGCCGGGGGCCGCACCCTTGGTGAGGGTGGCGGCCCCGGCGGACGTGCTCTCGGTGCCGTCGCTCTGCGCGGGGATGGCCACCGCTTCGTCCTTGGCTTCGTCGCTCACAGCTTCGGCGCAATCTCTTCGGTCCAGATACGCTCCCGCTGCTCCTGCGACATGTGGCAGGCGGCCCAGTGCTTGCTGCCGACCTCGGTCAGCTCGGGGCGGACCGTGCGGGTGACGTCGTCCTTGGGCACGTCGGCGTACGGGCAGCGCGGGTTGAAGGCGCAGCCGGACGGGAGGTTGATGAGGGAGGGCGGCGAGCCCTTGACCGGGATGAGGCGTTCCTGCTGGTCGCGGTCGAGCCGCGGCATCGAGCCGAGCAGACCCCAGGTGTAGGGGTGCCGGGGCTCGTAGAACACCTTCTCGGCCGGACCGCGCTCCACGCACCGGCCGCCGTACATCACCAGGAGGTCGTCGGCCAGCTCGGCGACGACGCCCAGGTCGTGGGTGATGACGATGACCGCGGAGCCGAACTCCTTCTGCAGGTCCCGGATGAGGTCGAGGATCTGCGCCTGGACGGTGACGTCCAGGGCGGTGGTCGGCTCGTCCGCGATGAGCAGCTCGGGGTTGTTCACCAGCGACATCGCGATCATCGCGCGCTGGCGCATACCGCCGGAGAACTCGTGCGGGTAGCTGTCCACCCGCTTGTCCGGCTGCGGGATGCCGACCCGGTCGAGCATCTCGACCGCGCGCCGCTTGGCGGTCTTCTTGTCCACCTTGTGGTGGATGCGGTACGCCTCCACGATCTGCTGGCCGATCGTGTAGTACGGGTGCAGCGCGGACAGCGGGTCCTGGAAGATCATCGCCATCTCGCGGCCGCGCAGCTTGCGCACGTGGTCGGGGTCGGCGGACAGCAGCTCGGTGCCGTCCAGCCAGATCTCGCCCGATATCCGCGCCTTGCGCTTGCCGTACTGGCCGGCGGTGTGCAGGCCCATGATGCCGAGCGAGGTCACCGACTTGCCGGAGCCGGACTCGCCCACGATGCCGAGGGTCTTGCCCTTCTCCAGCTGGAAGGAGAGCCCGTCCACGGACTTGACCAGGCCGTCGTCGGTCGGGAAGTGGACCTTGAGGTCGCGTACTTCCAGGAAGGCGGTCGGCGCGGGCGAGCTGCCGGTGGGCTCGCCCACCGCTGCCCCGCTCTTGCTCAGTTCGGTCATGCGAGCCTCACTCGGGGGTCGATCACGGCGTACAGGATGTCCACCACGAGGTTGGCGATCAGCACCGCGAGAGAAGTGATCAGGACGACGCCCAGGATGAAGGGCAGGTCGTGGTTCTTGATCGCGTCCAGCACCTTCTGGCCGAGGCCGGGGAGGCTGAACGTGGTCTCGGTCAGGATCGCGCCGCCCATCAGGGCGCCGAGGTCCATGCCGAGCATGGTGAGCAGGGGGGTCAGGGTCGATCGCATCGCGTGCTTGCTGATGACGACCTGTTCCTTGAGTCCCTTGGCCCGCGCGGTGCGGATGTAGTCCTCGCCGAGGATCTCCAGCATGGTGGCGCGGGTGATCCGGGCGTACATCGCGGCGTACAGGAAGGCCAGGGTGATCCAGGGCAGGATCATGCCGCCGAGCCATCCGGTGAGGCTGTCCTCGAGCGGTACGAACTCGCCGTCGATCCAGCCGAGGCCGTAGGAGAAGATCGCCAGGCTCAGCAGACCGGTGAAGTAGATGGGGAGGGAGACACCCGCCAGGGCGACGACCATGGCGCCGCGGTCCCACAGCGTGCCGCGCTTGAGGGCGGAGAGCACACCGGCGGCCACGCCGAAGATCAGCCACAGCACGGCGGCACCGAGCGCGAGAGCCAGGGTCACCGGGAAACGCTCGGTCAGCACCGGCCAGACCGACTGCTCGGTCTTGAAGGAGTAGCCGAAGCAGGGCGCGGCGCAGTGGGTCACGTCGCCGCCGGCCGCGTAGGTGCGACCCGCGAAGATGCCCTTGAAGAACTCCCAGGCCTGGACGAAGACCGGGTCGCCCAGACCCAGCTTCTCCCGCACACCCTCGACGGCGGCGGGGTCCGCCTGCTTGCCGACGAAGTTCAGGGCGATGTCGACCCCGGCCCACTTGGGGACGAGGAAGAAGATGCAGAAGACCACCAGGATGATGACCACGAGCATCACTGCGGCGGCGAACAGCCGCCTGATGAGGTAAGCGAGCACGGG
This sequence comes from Streptomyces violaceoruber, assembly GCF_033406955.1. NCBI lineage: Bacteria > Bacillati > Actinomycetota > Actinomycetes > Kitasatosporales > Streptomycetaceae > Streptomyces > Streptomyces violaceoruber. The sequence continues at coordinate 2,586,650 of NZ_CP137734.1, forward strand.
TTGCGGCCCGCTGCGTCCCGCGGGCCGCCGGAGGTTGTCCGGCGGCCCGCGGTCACGCCGCGCCGGCCTTCACCTGCCTTTCGTGCCGTACGGCGGGTGTACCGGTTACTTCTTGGGGTTCTTCAGACCGATGTTCACGAAGTCGTACATACCGCTGTAGGCGTCGGTGGTGTACACGTTCGCGATGTTGCTGGAGCGCCAGTTGATGAACTTCTCGAAGACGAAGGGCAGGTAGTACGCGCCCTCCATCACCTTGTGGTTGATCTCCGTGGCGATCTGCTTCTTGCCCGCGTCGTCCTTGGCCGTCAGGTAGTCGGCGAAGAGACCGTCGATCTTCGGGTCGTCGATCATCGCGAAGTTGTTGTTCGCGCTGTCGAGGATGTAGTCGCTGTGCCACAGCGGCAGACCGTAGCCCTGCACGGACGGGAAGTCCGGGCCCCAGCCCATGATGATGATGCCGTAGCCCTTCTTCTGCACGTTCGAGGGGCTGCCGATGACGCTGGCGTACTGCGAGCCGTCGTACTGGTCGATCTCGACGTCGATGCCGACCTTCTTCAGCGAGGCCTGGAGGGACTCGGCGGTGGCGACCTCGACCGGCTTGTTGTTGCGGACCGCGATGGTGGTCTTGAAGCCGTTCGGCTGGTTGCAGGCCTTCAGCTCTTCCTTGGCCTTCTCGACGTTGCCCTTCTTGTTGGCACCGGACATCTCGTACGGGTCGTACTTCTGACCCTCGGAGCCCGGGACGGCGGGCGGCAGCATGTTGGTGCCGATGTCACCGCCGGCGACCGGGCCGCCGCGCGCGGTCTGCAGGGAGACGTGGTCGGCCCCGTAGAGCACGGCCTTGCGGCAGTGGATGTTGTCGAACGGCTTCACGTTCTGCGGGAAGGCCGCGTACCGGATGTAACCCGAGACCGGGTTGTCCAGGTTGGCCTTGTGCTCCTTCAGGGCGGTGGTGCGGCCCTGCGGGGACAGACCGGTCTGCGCCAGGTCGATGTCGTAGTCGCCGGCGATGAGGCGGGCGTCCATGTCGTTGGCGTTGGTGAAGAACTTGATCGTGATCTTGTCCGGGTACGCCTTGCGGACCGGGTCCGACGCCTGCTTCCACTCGGTGTTGCGGACCAGGGTCAGGTCCTTGCCGGGGTTGTAGGACTCGAACTTGTACGGACCCGAGGAGAACGGGTGCAGGCCGTACTTGGACTTGGTGTCCTTGTCCTGGCGGACCGGGGACGCCGAGGTCAGCGCGAGCATCTCCTCGAAGTCCGAGTTGGCCTGCGGCAGGTGGAAGACGATGGTCTTGTCGTCCGGCGTCTCGATCGCCTTCAGACCGAGCTTGTCCTTGGACGTGTCCTTGTACGGGCCCTGGTACTCACCCTTGGGGTCGAGCACCTCCTTGAGGTACGTCGGGCCGCCGGACAGCACGTCCTGCGCCCAGACGCGCTCGATGCCGTACTTGACGTCCTTGGAGGTGATCGGCTTGCCGTCCTCCCAGGTGACGCCGTCACGCAGGGTGTACGTGTAGGTCTTGCCGTCCTCCGAGACCTTGGCGACGTCGGTGGCGAGGTCGGGGGTGGTCTCGGCGCCGGCGGCACCCGGCTCGGTCTTGTTCGTGACCAGCTGGCGGCTGTAGTAGCGGGAGAAGTCCCACATGAAGCCGTAGTAGCCGCGCGTGGTGTCCCACGAGTCGGCGTCCTGCGTGCTGGCGAACTTCAGCGTGCCGCCCTTCTTGGCCTCGGAGGCCTGGGCGACCTTGTTGTTGGCCGCGTCGTAGCCGGCCGCGCCGTTCTTCGAACCGCCGCCGCTGTCGTCGTCGCCGCCTCCGCCGCACGCCGCCGTGGTCAGCAGCGCGGCGACCACTGCGGCAGCGGCCAAAGCCTGCTTGCGCCGCCCTGAGGTGCGTTGGGTAGTCACGATCTCGGATCCTCCGGATTAGATGAGAGACCCCGTGCAGGTGCCACGGGTCGCTTTGCGGTACGGCAGGGTCAGCGGGACCCCTTCGGGTCCAGCGCGTCGCGCACGCCGTCACCGAAGAGGTTGAAGGCAAGAACGGTGATGAAGATCGCCACACCGGGGACCACCATGTACATGGGGTCCGACTTGTAGTAGTCGATCGCGCTCGAGAGCATCTGCCCCCACGACGACGTGGGCGGCTTGACGCCCACACCCAGGAAGCTGAGCGCCGCCTCGGTGAGGATGTTGGTGGGGATCATCATCGTCGTGTACACGATGATCGGCGCCACCAGGTTGGGCAGCAGTTCCTTGAACAGGATGTAGAACCGTCCGGCCCCCAGCGACCGGGCCGCCTCGACGTACTCCCGTTCACGCATCGAGAGTGTCTGACCGCGGACCACGCGACCGATGTAGGGCCAGCCGAAGAAGCCGATGACCACGATCATCATGAGCAGGCGCACGCCCGTGCCGCTCAGTCCGAGCATGTTGTCCGGCATGACGGAGACCAGGGCGATGATGAAGAGCAGCTGCGGGAAGGCCAGCAGGCCGTCCATGATGCGGCAGATGAGGGAGTCGACCCAGCCGCCGAAGAAGCCCGCGAGGACCCCGAGGACGGTGCCGAGGACCACGGCGACCATCGCGGACAGGAAGCCGACCAGCAGCGAGATCCGGGCGCCGTGGACGATACGGGCGAAGATGTCGCGGCCGTTGACCGGCTCCACGCCGAGCCAGTGCTCGCCGCCGAGGCCGCCCAGGGAACCCGTGGGGGTACCGAACAGCGGGTCGATCATGTCCTCGTTGTACGCGTTGGGGTCCTGCCCGTAGAGCGAGGTGATCAAGGGCGCGAACACGGCGACCACGATGAGGACCAGCACGACGATGCCGCCCGCGAGGGCCAGCTTGTCCCGCTTCAGGCGCTCCCAGGCGATCCGGCCCAGGGAACGCCCTTGTACCGACTTGGCCTCGGCGCCGGCGACCGCCGCTTCCTCTGCCGCACTCGGGGCCGCTTCCGCGGTCGGCTCGTGCAATGGTGCCGTCATCTGGCAGGGACCCCTCTCAACCGGCGGTAGCCGGCCCGCACTTGCCGCTGTAGCGGCGTGATCAGTCCGTCGTACAAAGAGGCGAGCATCCACCCCTTGTTGCGGGAGTCTTCAACGCTTTGGCGATCTGTAGCCAGACTTGACGGGGAATGGATGCGCAACCGTGATGCTGTTTGAGGTGTTCCGTTATCCGGACAGTGGGTAACGGGGGCCGGACGCGGGCGAGTTGGGACATCAGGGACAAGGTGGCGCTTTGCGTCCTCATCTACGCGCGAAGATCGCCTCTTCCGACAGGGAGAAGGACCCCGCCGCCGTCAGTACCGGCTACCGGCCGGAGGGTATCCGTACCCGCCCGCCGGCGCCTGGGCGGGGGCCGGCGCGTGGGCCTCGCGGTCGTAGAACGGGCGCGCGTTGGCGCGCAGCCACAGGGCGACCGGGTCGTGGGCGTCGGTCATCGCCACCGTCGACACCGGCAGCCCGTCCGGCACCGCGCCGACGGACTGCTGCATCATCGCGCGCACCGCGTCGACGGCCGGCGGGGAGGTGTCGTACACGTCCAGGCCGATGGCGAGGTACGGCGCTCCGAGCGCCGGCTGCACCCAGGCGCGGCGCAGCGCGCGGACCGCCGGGGTGCGGTGGGCGTTCTGTGCGAGCAGGGCGTAGAACTGGGGGATCTCGATGGCCGGTTCGGACAGCCGCAGGGGCCCGGCGGGATGGCGGTCCAGGCCGGAGGCGATGCGGCGCAGGTCGAGCCAGGGGATGCCGACGCCGCCGCCGGGGGCGTGCGGATTGAGCCACAGGCCGTAGTGGTCCGGGTACAGGGCGCGGGCCGCCTCCAGGCCGTCGACCACTTCGTACGACCGGTTCCAGCCGCTGGCCGAGAGCTCCTGGGCGGAGGTCACACAGGGCGCGTAGCCGTAGCCCTCGACCTCCATGTTCCCGTACTGGGCGTCCGGGGAGCCGGCCTGGCCGTGCCACAGCAGCATCCAGACCTGGCCGGAAGTGGGGGTGGCGAGGGCGCGCAGCAGGGCCTCGTAGGCGTCGTAGCGCCCGGGCGTCACCTGGCGCAGCATGTGCTCGACCTGTCCGGTCGTGGTGCCGCTGGCGCTCACGCGTATCGCCCCTTCGAGAAGTTCCCCCGGTGTGGGGACCAGCTTAAGGCTCCGCCGGGTGCGGGGGGCCTATGAGCTCGGGGTGTGCTGTCGTCGTGCGGCTGCGGGTACGTCGTGGCTTGTCGCGCCCGCGCGGCGGAGCCGCACATGTCACGGCCCCGCGCCCCCGAAGGGGCGCTCGCCCGGGCCCGCGTCTACAAGTCCCGGTCGTAGAAGGGCCTGACCCTCTCCCGCATCCAGTCGCAGACCGGGTCCTGGGCTGCTTCCAGGAGGACCAGGTTGACCTGGTACTTCAGGGGGGACTTGGCGAGGGCCCGGCCGAGGGCGTCCAGGGGCAGGGTGCGGGCGTCGCCCTCCCAGTGGGTCAGTTCGACGCCGACGAACAGGACCGGGTCGGCGGTCTCGACGGCGGCCAGGCAGCGGCGCGCGCTGCGTACGACGCCGGTGGCGGCGAACTCGGCGGAGGCCGCGGCCAGGAAGTCCACCGGATCGTCCTGCCAGTCCGGCTCGAAGAGACGGACCCGGCCGCCGGAGGAGGGCCCGTCCAGCGGGGTGCGCCCGGCCCGGCACAGCTCGGCCACGGCGGGCGGCGGCAGCGGGATGCCGACCACGCCCTCCGGGTTCACCGCGATGCCGACCTGCGGTGGCAGGCCGCGGGCGAACTCCGCGGCGGGGGCGATGGTGTACGCCATGTGCGCGCCCGCGACCTGGCGGAGCTGCTCCTCCGAGCTGAACACCGGCACGTAGGCCTGGCCGTCGATCTCCAGCGAGGGCAGGTCGAGGGGGCCGCTGTGCGGGCCGCCGCCGTTCGGCAGGGGGACCCACAGGAAGCTGCGGCCGAGGACCTCCACGATCCGGCCACCGGCCGACGGGATGCCGAGGGAGGCGGACAGCACCTCCTCCAGCTCGTTGCCGGGCCACCCGCCGTGCGGGTGGGGGTGCGTCTGTGCCGGGAAGTCCATCTGCCTACCTACCGCCTGCCTGGTACCGCCGTTCGTGGCTGAAAGGCTAACCCGTTCGGCCCCGGAGCCCTACCGTGCGTCACCCCGTGAAGGCGATCCGCCGCAGGGTGTCGGCCGCCGCCCGGTCGAGGACGACCGCCGAGGAGCAGCCCGCGGGCAGGGTGCCTTCGGTCACCGCGCGCAGCAGGCGGGAGTTGGCCGCGCGGTGCCGCAGGAACGCGTACCGCGAGACGCCCCGGCCGCGCTCGCGCTGGCCGGCCAGGGCCTCGCCGGGAGCGACGTCGAGGAGCAGCAGGTGCAGGGTGCCGTCCCGGCGGCGGGCCTCGCGGGCCAGCCAGCCGCGCACCCAGGCCTGGGTGCCGCAGTCGTGCACGACGACGCCCTCGCCGGAGCGCAGCGCGCGGCGCAGTCCGGCGTAGTGGGCGAGGCGGACGAAGGGGCGGTAGAGCGTGTACGGCAGGAGGCGCGGCACTCGGCGGTCCCAGCGGTCGCGGGTGTCCTGGGAGTCGATGCGGCCGCCGCGCACGGTGCGCCGCATCAGCGTGGACTTGCCGCTGCCGGGCAGGCCGGTGATCACCACCAGGTCCCGGGGTCCGAAGAGCAGGGCGTGCGGGCTGCGGCCGTCGCGGTCCCTCAGGTCGCGGACGACGGGTGCGGTCAGTGGGGCGCATGCCTCGGGTGCCGGGGCGGCCGGCTGCTTGGGCAGCGCGAGTCCCGAGGTCGTGGCGTACGCCGTGGTCCTGTTCACCGTGATCGTCCTCCCCTGGGGCGGTACACGAGTACCTCCCCGTCGAGTGTAAAGAGAAGGTAATGCGCGGGTCTCGCGTTTTCGTTCGCTTACTGCCACAAGCCGGTTACAGATCACGGTCTGCCACGGATCGCCCGGGCGTGCAATGATGGCGGCGCCAACTGCATACCGGCCGTTTGAATCCGCGCGGGAGAGTCCCCGGCCGCGCCGGGGCGCCGAAGGAGCAAGTCCCTCCCTTGAATCTCTCAGGCACCGTTACCGCGCGGGCGAGGCACATCTGAAAAGCGGACCGCCCCCGACGGCGGTCCCACCCAAGGTGCAAGCCCTGATCGCCGTACTCCGGTGGCCGTGGCGAACCTCTCAGGTTCCGATGACAGATGGGGAGGACCGACCTCGCCCCGTCCTGTCCTGGGAGACGACCGACCGATGAGCAGTACCGAACTGCGCCGTACCGCGCTCGATGCCACGCATCGCGCGCTGGGCGCGACGATGACCGACTTCGCCGGCTGGGACATGCCGCTGCGCTACGGCTCCGAGCGCGAGGAGCACGTCGCGGTGCGCACCCGCGCCGGTCTCTTCGACCTGTCGCACATGGGTGAGATCACCGTCACCGGCCCGCAGGCGGCCGAGCTGCTGAACTTCGCGCTGGTCGGCAACATCGGCACCGTGAAGCCGGGCCGGGCGCGCTACACCATGATCTGCCGCGAGGACGGCGGCATCCTGGACGACCTGATCGTCTATCGGCTCGAAGAGGCCGAGTACATGGTCGTCGCCAACGCCTCCAACGCCCAGGTCGTCCTGGACGCGCTGACCGAGCGGGCGGCCGGGTTCGACGCCGAGGTGCGCGACGACCGCGACGCCTACGCGCTGCTCGCCGTGCAGGGCCCCGAGTCCCCGGGCATCCTCGCGTCGCTCACCGACGCCGATCTGGACGGCCTGAAGTACTACGCCGGTCTGCCCGGAACGGTCGCCGGCGTCCCGGCGCTGATCGCGCGCACCGGCTACACCGGCGAGGACGGCTTCGAGCTGTTCGTGAAGCCGGAGCACGCCGTCGGGCTGTGGCAGGCGCTGACCGGGGCGGGCGAGGCCGCGGGGCTGATCCCGTGCGGTCTGTCCTGCCGGGACACGCTCCGCCTGGAGGCGGGCATGCCGCTGTACGGCAACGAGCTGTCGACCGCGCTGACGCCGTTCGACGCCGGTCTGGGCCGGGTGGTGAAGTTCGAGAAGGAGGGCGACTTCGTCGGGCGCGCCGCGCTGACCGAGGCCGCCGAGCGCGCCGCTTCCCGGCCGCCCCGCGTCCTGGTCGGCCTGGTCGCCGAGGGCCGCCGGGTCCCGCGCTCCGGGTACCGGGTCGTCGCGGGCGGCGAGGTGATCGGCGAGGTCACCTCCGGCGCTCCGTCCCCGACGCTGGGCAAGCCGATCGCCATGGCGTACGTCGACCCCGCACACGCGGCCCCGGGCACCGAGGGCGTGGGCGTGGACATCCGGGGCAGCCACGAGCCGTACGAGGTCGTGGCGCTGCCGTTCTACAAGCGCCAGAAGTAGACAGAAGCAGACAGTGGACACGGGGCGCCGCCCCTCCGCGGCAGCCCCCGGGTCACGCGAGTCACTCATCCCTCCCTCGTCACCCCCTTCACCAGCCACTTCCTCGCGTACAGGAGAATTCAGGCCATGAGCAACCCCCAGCAGCTGCGCTACAGCAAGGAGCACGAGTGGCTGTCGGGCGCCGAGGACGGCGTCTCGACGGTCGGCATCACGGAGCACGCGGCCAACGCGCTCGGTGACGTCGTCTTCGTGCAGCTCCCCGAGGTCGGCGACTCGGTGACCGCGGGCGAGACCTGCGGCGAACTGGAGTCGACCAAGTCCGTCTCCGACCTGTACTCCCCCGTCTCCGGTGAGATCACCGAGGTCAACGAGGACGTCGTCAACGACCCGTCGCTGGTGAACAGCGCCCCCTTCGAGGGCGGCTGGCTGTTCAAGGTGCGGGTCACGGACGAGCCGGCCGACCTGCTCTCCGCCGACGAGTACACCGCCTTCGCCGGCGCCTGAGGAGTCACGATCGCATGTCGCTTCTGAACACACCCCTGCACGAGCTGGACCCGGACGTCGCCGCCGCCGTCGACGCCGAGCTGGACCGCCAGCAGTCCACCCTCGAGATGATCGCGTCGGAGAACTTCGCCCCGGTCGCGGTCATGGAGGCCCAGGGCTCGGTCCTCACCAACAAGTACGCCGAGGGCTACCCCGGCCGCCGCTACTACGGCGGCTGCGAGCACGTCGACGTGATCGAGCAGATCGCCATCGACCGGGTCAAGGCGCTCTTCGGCGCCGAGCACGCCAACGTGCAGCCGCACTCGGGCGCCCAGGCCAACGCGGCCGCGATGTTCGCGCTGCTCAAGCCCGGCGACACGATCATGGGTCTGAACCTCGCCCACGGCGGGCACCTGACCCACGGCATGAAGATCAACTTCTCCGGCAAGCTCTACAACGTGGTCCCCTACCACGTCGGCGACGACGGCCAGGTCGACATGGCCGAGGTGGAGCGCCTGGCCAAGGAGACCAAGCCGAAGCTGATCGTGGCGGGCTGGTCGGCCTACCCGCGTCAGCTGGACTTCGCCGCGTTCCGCAAGGTCGCGGACGAGGTCGGCGCGTACCTGATGGTCGACATGGCGCACTTCGCCGGTCTGGTCGCGGCGGGCCTGCACCCGAACCCGGTCCCGCACGCCCACGTCGTCACCACGACCACCCACAAGACGCTGGGCGGTCCGCGCGGCGGTGTGATCCTCTCCACGGCCGAGCTGGCCAAGAAGATCAACTCCGCCGTCTTCCCCGGTCAGCAGGGTGGCCCGCTGGAGCACGTGGTGGCCGCCAAGGCCGTCGCCTTCAAGGTCGCCGCGAGCGAGGACTTCAAGGAGCGCCAGGGCCGTACGCTGGAGGGTGCCCGCATCCTGGCCGAGCGCCTGGTGCGGGACGACGCGAAGGCCGCGGGCGTCTCCGTCCTGACCGGCGGCACGGACGTCCACCTGGTCCTGGTGGACCTGCGCGACTCCGAGCTGGACGGACAGCAGGCCGAGGACCGCCTCCACGAGGTCGGCATCACGGTCAACCGCAACGCCGTCCCGAACGACCCGCGCCCGCCGATGGTGACCTCCGGTCTGCGCATCGGTACGCCGGCCCTGGCGACCCGCGGCTTCACCGCCGAGGACTTCGCCGAGGTCGCGGACGTGATCGCCGAGGCGCTGAAGCCGTCCTACGACGCGGAGGCCCTCAAGGCCCGGGTGAAGACCCTGGCCGACAAGCACCCGCTGTACCCGGGTCTGAACAAGTAGACACCACACCTCCGGGTGGGGCGCCGCGTCCGCCACAAGCGGCCCGTCGCCCCACCCGGAGTGCCCCACCCTCTGCACCACCCCCGTTCTGAGGAGTCCCCGTGGCCATCTCGGTCTTCGACCTGTTCTCGATCGGCATCGGCCCGTCGAGCTCGCACACGGTCGGCCCGATGCGCGCGGCCCGCATGTTCGCCCGCCGCCTGCGCAACGAGGAGCTGCTGGACTCCGTCGCCTCGGTCCGCGTCGAGCTGTACGGCTCGCTCGGCGCCACCGGCCACGGCCACGGCACCCCCAAGGCGGTGCTGCTCGGCCTGGAGGGCGACTCACCGCGCACGGTGGACGTGGAGAGCGCCGACGACCGCGTCGAGACGATCAAATCCTCCGGCCGGATCAGCCTCCTCGGCGATCACGAGATCGCCTTCGCCTACGACGACGACATGGTCCTGCACCGCCGCAAGGCCCTTCCCTACCACGCCAACGGCATGACGCTGTGGGCGTACGACGCCGAGGGCGCCGAGGTGCTGACCAAGACCTACTACTCGGTCGGCGGCGGCTTCGTCGTCGACGAGGACGCGGTCGGCGCCGACCGCATAGTTCTGGACGACACCGTCCTGAAGTACCCCTTCCGCACCGGCGACGAGCTGCTGCGCCTGGCCCGCGAGACGGGCCTGTCCATCTCCGCCCTGATGCTGGAGAACGAGCGGGCCTGGCGCGACGAGGACGAGATCCGCGAGGGCCTGCTGGAGATCTGGCGCGTGATGCGTGCGTGTGTGGAGCGCGGCATGACCCGCGAGGGCATCCTGCCGGGCGGCCTGAAGGTCCGCCGCCGCGCCGCGAACACCGCGCGCAAGCTGCGCTCCGAGGGCGACCCGCAGGCCCTGGCCATGGAGTGGATCACGCTCTACGCGATGGCCGTGAACGAGGAGAACGCGGCCGGCGGCCGGGTCGTCACCGCCCCGACCAACGGCGCGGCCGGCATCATCCCCGCGGTCCTGCACTACTACGTGAACTTCGTGCCCGGCGCCGACGAGGACGGCGTGGTCCGCTTCCTCCTCGCCGCCGGCGCCATCGGCATGCTCTTCAAGGAGAACGCCTCCATCTCCGGCGCCGAGGTCGGCTGCCAGGGCGAGGTCGGCTCGGCCTGCTCGATGGCGGCCGGCGCCCTCGCCGAGGTTCTCGGCGGCACCCCGGAGCAGGTGGAGAACGCCGCCGAGATCGGCATGGAGCACAACCTCGGCCTCACCTGCGACCCCGTCGGCGGTCTGGTCCAGATCCCCTGCATCGAGCGCAACGGCATGGCCGCGGTCAAGGCGGTCACCGCGGCCCGGATGGCGATGCGCGGCGACGGCTCGCACAAGGTCTCCCTCGACAAGGTCATCAAGACCATGAAGGAGACCGGCGCCGACATGTCGGTCAAGTACAAGGAGACGGCGCGGGGCGGGCTCGCGGTCAACATCATCGAGTGCTGAGCGGCGCCCCGGGTCGGAGAGGAGGCGGGTGTCTCACATCGTGACACCCGCTTTCCGAAAAGCAAGACGGCTGAGATCGTTGCGGAGTACATGTTTCGCACGTGAAAGATCTGGCCATGCCCGCACCAGCTTCCGTCCCCGCACCGCAGACGCCGGTCAATCCCCGGTCGCGGGTCCTCGTCGCCAGCCTCATGGGGACGACGATCGAGTTCTACGACTTCTACATCTACGCGACCGCCGCCGTCCTCGTCTTCCCGAAGCTCTTCTTCCCGAGCAGTGACCCCACCACGGCGCTGCTGTCGTCGTTCGCGGTCTTCGGCGCCGCGATGGTCGCCCGGCCGATCGGCGCCGTCTTCTTCGGGCACCTCGGTGACCGGCTCGGCCGCAAGAAGACGCTGGTCGTCTCGCTGCTCACCATGGGCATCGCCACCTTCCTCATCGGCGCACTGCCCACCTACGCGCAGGCCGGCTGGGTCGCCACCGCGCTGCTCGTGCTGATGCGGCTCGCCCAGGGCTTCGCGCTCGGCGGCGAGTGGAGCGGGGCCGCGCTGGTCGCGACCGAGAACGCGCCCCGCGGCAAGCGGGCCCTGTGGGGGACCTTCCCCCAACTCGGCGCGCCGCTCGGCTTCATCATCGGCAACGGCCTGTTCCTGATCATCGGGGCGCTGCTGCCCTCCGAGAGCGGTGCCGACCCCACGCAGCCGTCCGAGGCCTTCGCGAACTGGGGCTGGCGCATCCCGTTCCTGTTCTCCGCCGTGATGGTCGCGATCGGCCTGTGGGTGCGCTCACGGCTCGTCGAGTCGACGGTGTTCACCCGGACCCGCGAGGCCGGGAAGGTGCGGAAGCTTCCGCTGGCCACCGTGGTCCAGGGCCACTGGAAGCAGCTGGTCCTGGGCACGTTCATCATGCTGGCGACGTACGTGCTCTTCTACCTCATGACCACGTTCTCGCTGAGCTACGGGCGCGCCGCCAAGGACGCCGACGTGCCGGGACTGGGCTACAGCTACACCACGTTCGTCCTGATGATGATCTTCGGCGTGCTGTTCTTCGCCGTGTTCACCCTGGTCTCCGGCCCGCTCGCCGACCGGTACGGACGCCGCGCCACCCTGGTCTGGATCACCGTCGCCATCGTGGTCTTCGGGCTGCTCTGGGTGCCGCTGATCGACATGGGCACGCTCGGCGTGGTGCTCTGGCTGGTGCTCGGCTTCACGCTGATGGGCATGACCTTCGGCCCGATGGGCGCCCTGCTGCCGGAGCTGTTCCCGACGAGTGTGCGCTACACCGGGTCGGGCATCTCGTACAACGTCAGCTCGATCCTCGGCGCGGCCGTCGCCCCCTTCATAGCGGTGGCGCTGTGGGAGGCCGGTGACGGGTCGCCGTGGCTGGTCGGCGTGTACCTCTCGGCGATGGCCGTGCTGACGCTGGCCGCCCTCCTGCTCTCCAAGGAGACCAAGGACGTCTCCCTGGAGGAGCAGGGGTCCGCACCCGCCGGCGAGGACCCCCGGACGGCCGCGGCGACGTCGTCCGTGTCCTGATCCAGGGGCCGCACGGGGCCCGCACGGGGTCCGCGCCGGACTGGCTCCCGCGGCTCAGATGCCGCAGTTGGGTGCCGACCAGTACGGCGACGGGTCGAAGGCCACGTGGGTGTGGTCGTTGTGGCCGGGGTAGCCCGGGCCGAGGATCTCCGAGAAGCCGTGGGTCCTGGCCTGCTGGGCGAGCCGGCAGAAGCTGGGCGAGCCGGTGAGGTCGGCGGCGTCGCCGTAGAGGTGGCGGCTGGTGGACGAGCCGCCCACCGCGCTGTTGCAGGCGCGGGAGCGGAAGCCGCTGGAGATGGTGATCGGCACGTCGCCGAGGGCGTGCCGCATGGCCTCCAGCTTCCACATGGTCTTCAGCGCGTTCGACTTGGCGGTGGCGGCGGAGACCGCGCCGCCCGACCAGTCCGAGTTGCACTTGTTGAGCTCGGCGTAGGTGAAGTGGACGGGCGTGCAGTCCGCGTCCTGGAGCGCGTAGATCTTGCTGAAGGTCGCGGGGCCGGCGACGCCGTCCGCGCCCAGCCCGTAGGCCGCCTGGAACTTCTTGACGGCGGCGGCGGTCCTGGCACCGTACTGGCCGTCGTAGGAGAGCCGTTCGCCGGAGGTGACCCAGCCGGCGACACGGATCTGGAGCTGCGTCACGTCGCTGCCGGAGGATCCCTGGGAGAGGGTGCGGTTCCAGGTGTAGCAGGAGTCGGCGTGCGCGGCGCCGGCGGTGGCGCCCACCCCGACCACCGCTCCGGCCATGAGCATGACAAATGAGAGAAGGAGACGTGACACACGTCTGAACATCCCGGCCTCCCGACCGTCGAGTCGTCCTTCGAACCGGAGCCCAGCGTGCGGCACCGCGCTACGCGCGTCAATGGCGCCCCGGCGAAGCGAAGTCGACGTTTCCGCTTCCGACGGGGATCGCCCGTGCCATCGTGGGGAATAACCAACTCCCGTCCCCCCACAGCCCCTCAGGGAGGCCCCATGCTGCGTGGCATCGACGTCAGCGCGTACCAGTCCGCCAACTACGACACGGACGGCCTCTCCTTCGTCTTCGTGAAGGCGACGGAGGGCCGTTCGTACGTCAACCCCAAACTCGCGGCCCAGACGGAGCGGGCCCGCGACGCCGGACTCGTCGTCGGCTTCTACCACTTCCTGTGGCCGGGCAACCTCACCGCCCAGGCCGAGTACTTCGTCTCCAAGGCCCCGGACCGCAAGGGCGACGTCCTCGCCGTCGACTGGGAGACGAACGGCGAGGGCACCCATCCGAGCAACGCGGAGAAGGACAGCTTCATCCGGCGGCTGAAGACGCTGCGGCCGGACAACCGGGTCGTCCTCTACTGCAACCGGAACTTCTGGTTGAACGTCGACACCACCTCGTACGCCGGTGACGGGCTCTGGATCGCCGACTACGTCTCGGCGGGCAAGCCGCGCATCCAGGCCAAGTGGCGCTTCCACCAGTACACCGACGACCCGGTCGACACCAACGTGGCGGACTTCGCGAGCAAGGCCGCACTGAAGGAGTGGGCCCAGAGCGCCTGAGGGCGGGGTCAGCCCCGGAAGGCCGCGGGCCGCTCCCGGGGCGCCTCCGCCAGCGCCTTGACGACGCCGTCGACGCCCTCGCGCAGGCCGTAGACCGGGGTGTCCGGCTGCTGGCGCCAGGAGTCGTCGATGCCGCCGGCGTCGACGGTGTCGAAGCCCAGCTCGTCGATCAGGGCGCGGACCTTCGCCTTGGCCGCCTCGTCGTCGCCGGCCACCGGGAGCGCCATGCGGTCGGGCGCGCCGGCCGGACGGGGGCGGTCGAGGATGTCCTGGGCGTAGGTGCCGTTGAAGGCTTTGATCACCGGGTGGCCGAGGTGGCGTTCGGTCCAGCGGCTCTCGGTGAGGCCCTCGTCCTCGATGCCCGCGATCCTGCCGTCCCGCTGCTGCGGGTAGTAGTTGCCGGTGTCGATGACCGCGACGCCCTCGGCCGCGCCGTCCAGGACGCCGGACGGCAGGTCCGGGACCCGCTTCAGCGGGACGGTGACGACCACGATCTCGGCGCCCCGCGCCGCCTCCTCCACCGCTACCGGGGTGGCGCCGGTCTCCTCGGCCAGTGCGCCGAGCGTGTGCGGCCCGCGCGAGTTGGCGACGGAGACGTCGTGTCCGAGTGCGGTGAGCCGCCGGGTGAGGTTGCCGCCGATGTTGCCCGCGCCGATGATGCCGATCTTCATGATGCTGACTCGCCTGGCCTTTCGGAGGTCGTGTCCTGCCGTTGAGCAGCAGCAACCTCCGGGCCGGGCGGGCTATTCCGCCGCCGTCCGGCTTTCACTCCTCCGCAGCAACGTGCCCGGACGGCGAAGGGGCGCCCGCCGGGTGACCGCCGGGCGCCCCGCACCGTGCCGTCACTTGTTCAGGTGGGCCCAGAACTCGTCGAACGACAGCTGCTTGTCGCCGTCGAGGTCGCGGCCGGCGATGATCGCCTCGGCCACCGACTCGGTGACGTTCCAGTCGCCGCCCTGGGCGAGCGCGGTCTTGAACTCGGCCGCGGTGATGAGGCCGTCACCGTCCGTGTCGATCCGCTCGAACTGCTTGCGTGCTTCCTCGATGTCGGCCACCGGTCCGCCCCTCGTTCCGTGCATTGGGTCCATCTGACGCAGGTCAGATTAACCGGCCTTCCGAGCGCTCAGTGCGGCGACCACCCACCTGAACTGGTCCTCGTGCGCGGAGGGTGGCTCCAGGCCGTTCACGATCGCCGACAGTTCCCGGTAGCGGGCGAGCCGGACGTTGGCCACCGCGGTGAGGCGTTCCAGCACGACGGCCGGGTCGGCGTCGCCGATCAGCGTGCGCACGATGCCGGCGGCCCGGGGCGAGTCCGGTGCGACGCCCTCGCGCAGCGCGCCGCCCGCGAGCCGCACCAGGCGGCTCATGAACCAGAGCGAGGAGCCCGCGGGGACGTCCGGCCCCCGGTCCGCCGCGTTGAACTCGATCATCCGGCGCATCGTGACCCGGAACTCCGGGTCCTGGATCAGCTCGGCCAGTTCCACCCAGGCGTCCACCTGCTCCGCCGTGGGGTCGTCGGGCAGGTCGGCCGCGGCGAAGCGCAGGCGGGTGCGGATGTCGGGGTCCGCGGTGTCGATGCCGGCGAAGACCTCGGCCATGAAGTCCTCGATGATCCGGCGGCGTTCGGTGGTGGACAGTCGTGCCAGCTTGTTCATCAGCGTCGTCTCCTCGGCGGTCGAACCGCGTCGCGCCACGGTCGACAGCACGGCCCGGGTCACCCTCAGCGCGGCGATCTGCGCGTCCAGCGCGCTCACGTGCGCCGCCGCGACCTGGGCGACGGTGGTCTCGCCGGCCAGCACACGGCGTACGGCGTCCAGGCCGAGGCCCAGTTCGCGCAGGGTGCGGATCAGCTCCAGGCGGGCGACGGACGCGGCGTCGTAGAGCCGGTAGCCGCCCGCGGAGCGGGCGTGCGGGGGCAGGGCGCCCTCGTCGGACCAGTAGCGGATGGTGCGCACCGTGAGGCCGGTGGTGCGGGCCAGTTCGCCGATGGTCATGAGGCCGGTGCCGTCGTCGGTCATGTCTGGGAGTGTGGGCCTTCCAGTGGGTGGAGACTCAAGGAGCGCGGTGTGGCGGAGAGCCTGCGGGAGATTCTGGACGCGGCGGCGCGGGGCGTGTTCCCCGCGGCGGACGGCGGCACGAGCGTCGTGCCGCAGTTCGGCGGCCGGGACGCGGGGATCATCGCCTTCACGGCGCACTCGGTGGTCTTCACCGACGAGGACGAGGGATGGGTACGCAGGACGCTGGCGTCGCTGGGCTGCGATCCCCTCGCCGCGACGATGAACGCCCGGTTCCTGGCGGCCTTCGCCGAGCGCACGGGCCGGGCGACGGACACGATCGACGTGCTGCTGACCGGGGCGCCGCTGCCCGGACGCCCGGAGGGGGCGCTGGAGGAGGTCGCCGATCCTGGGCATCCCCGGGTGGTCGCGGCCCGGCGGCGGCGCGACGGGGTGCGGGTGTGGGCGGCGGACGGCGGGGTGCTGGTGCTGGGCCGCGGGGTCGGCGGGCGGCTGGAGGTCGCCGTGGAGGTGGCGGAGGGCGCCCGGCACCGGGGGCTGGGGCGGCGGCTGGTGACGGCGGCGCGGCAGCTGGCCGGGGGTGAGGTGGTCTGGGCGCAGGTTTCGGCGGGGAACGCCCGCAGTCTGCGGGCGTTCCAGGCGGCGGGTTACCGGCCGGTGGGCTCGGAGGCGCTGTTCCTGCGCCCCTGAGCCAGGACGGCCGGTGTCAGTGCCAGGGCTGGTAGTGCGGGTTGCTCTCGCAGTCGCTCATGATCTCGGTCTTGGTCTGCCGGTCGACCGGACAGACGCCGATGATGTACTTCCGCTGGATGCCGCCGGGGAAGGCGACCTCGACCTGGTCGGCCCACTTGTGGGTGTCGCCGATGGTCTTGTTGACGTCGATGCCGCCGGGGGCGTCGATGTAGTAGTTGTAGCCGGACTTGTACCAGGTCTTGTACAGGTCGTGGTCGTAGCTCGTCGACACGTACGGCGAGGGCTGGTTGACCAGGACGTACTTCTCGACGTCGTACTGTCCGTTCTGGACGTCCTTGGCGTGGAAGCCCTCCTCGAAGACGACCTGCGGGCCGCGGCTGTCGCTGCGGTAGAGGGTGCCGCAGGTGGTGCGCCAGACCGGCTCGGGCGTGATGCGGTCGACGTCGACGCCGCGGTCGGCGGCGGCCTTGGTCCGGTCGTCGAACTGGGGGCAGGCCGGGGCGGCCTTGGCGGGGGCAGCCGACGGTGCCGGGGCGGCACCGGGGGCGGTGGCCGCGGTGGTGGCGAGGACGGCGGAGAGCGACAGGACCGCGGCGGCGGTCCGGCGGCGCAGACTAGTGGTGATCATGCGGATACGATCCCGGCCGCGGAGCGACGCATTCCGGATTCTCACCCGTAGGTGGCGTGTCCGTCGAACCGGGTTGATGTCAGCGGCAGATGGGAGGAGGGGTCCTCAGCGGTCCAGGACCCGCATCTCGAACCACGTGGTCTTCCCGCGCGGCAGCAGATCGACGCCCCACCGGTCGGAGAGCTTGTCGACGAGGAAGAGGCCACGCCCGCTGATGTCCGTCTCCTGCACCGGCATCAGACAGGGCAGCCCCCGGGAGGGGTCGCGGACCTCGACCCGGATCCAGCCGGGGCGGCGCCGCATGCGCAGGCCGAAGACCCGGGCACCGGTGTGGCGTACGGCGTTGCCGACCAGCTCGGAGACGAGGAGGACGGCGTCCTCCGTGACCTTGGGGCCGAGCTGCCACTGACGCAGGGCGACGACCTGGGCCAGCCGGCGGGCGGTGGCGGCGGACTCGGGCCGGGAGGGTAACGGAACTTCGTGCTCCGTCGGGTTGCCGAACAGGTCCAGCGCCTTGAGCGCGCGCTCGTCCTCGACCGCCGGCGACCAGCGCGCCGCGGTCGCACGTCCGGCTCCCCGCGGCTGTTCCGTACCATCCAGCCCCGCCATGCCCCCATCATGGCCGCCCCCGGGGGCCTCCGGGGCCGTTCCCGGGGAATACGCCTCCGCCGGAGCCCGGTCGGACGACGGTCGATCGGCATATGCCACAGGCAGTTCGGGGCCGGAAACAGCCCCTTTGACCTGCGCGAACGGCTCGGCCGGAGACAAGCGACGGACTCCCTCGACAAGACGCGCTTAATGGTGCGTTAAGGCTGCCATAAACCGCCCCAACGAGGGACCCGGATCAGACATCGCGTCAATTGCACGTGCTGCAACGCGACTTCGGATGAAACTTGTACTTCTTGCGGGGGTGTCAGAGGAACGTGGCCTTGCCGGGGCCCTCTTCCACGAAGCTGCGCATCCCGCGCTCGCGGTCCTCGGTGGCGAACAGGCCCGCGAACCAGTTGCGCTCGACGGCGAGGCCGGTCTCGATGTCCGTCTCCAGACCCGTGTCGATCGCCTCCTTCGCCGCGCGCAGTGCGATGGCGGGGCCCTTGGCGAGCCGCGCGGCCCAGGCGTGCGCCTGCTCGTACACCTCGGCGGCCGGGACCACCCGGTCCACCAGGCCGAGCGCCAGCGCCTCGTCGGCCTTCACCTGACGGCCCGTGAAGATCAGGTCCTTGGCCTTGGAGGGGCCGATCAGCCGGGACAGCCGCTGGGTGCCGCCCGCGCCGGGGATCAGGCCGAGCAGGATCTCGGGCTGGCCCAGCTTGGCGTTCTCCCCCGCGATGCGGAAGTCGGCGCACAGGGCGAGTTCGCAGCCGCCGCCCAGCGCGTAGCCGGTCACCGCCGCGACCACCGGCTTGGGAATGCGGGCCACCGCGGTGAAGGAGTCCTGCAGGGCGCGGGACCGCGCGATCATCGCCGCGTGGTCCATCACCTGCATCTCCTTGATGTCCGCGCCCGCCGCGAACACCTTCTCACCGCCGTGGATCACCACGGCGCGCACGTCCTCGCGCCGGGTGATCTCCTCGGCCAGCTCCTTCAGCCGGTCCTGGGTGGCGACGTCCAGTGCGTTCATGGGCGGACGGTCCAGGCGCAGCGTGCCGACGCCCTCGGCGACTTCGAGATGTACGGTCATGCTCCGCAGGTTAGCGGGCGTTCACGCGCGGTGGCAGTGGCCCCCCGTCACGCCTTCCACTTCTCCCAGGACATGTTCCAGCCGTTGAGGCCGTTGTCGGGGGCGATGGTGGCGTCCTCGGAGTTCTTGACCACGACCACGTCGCCGATGATCGAGTTCTCGAAGAACCAGCGGGCCGGCGCACCCTTGTCCCAGCCGCCGCGTACGTCGCGCAGGCCGATGCAGCCGTGGCTGGAGTTGCGGTTGCCGAAGGCGTCGCCGCCCCAGTAGTTGCCGTGGATGAAGGTGCCGGAGGTGGACAGGCGCATGGCGTGCGGCACGTCCTTGATGTCGTACTCGCCGCCGTAGCCGACGGTCTCGCCGTTCATGCGGGTCACCGCGAGGCGCTCGGTGATGACCATCTGGCCGTTCCAGGTCTCGTAGCCGGGCGCGCCGGTGGTGACGGGGACGGTCTTGACGGTCTTGCCGTCCCGCACGACCTGCATCGTGTGCTTCTTGGCGTCCACGACGGAGACCTGGCTGCGTCCGACGGTGAAGGAGACGGTCTTGGCCTGCTTGCCGTAGACGTCGTCGCGGCCCTCGACGCCGTCGAGGTTGAGGTCGACGGTGACCTTGGTGCCGGCCTTCCAGTACTTCTCCGGCCGGAAGTCGAGGCGGTCGTTGCCGAACCAGTGGCCCTCGACCTCGACGGCCGGCTCGGTCTTGATGGTGATGGCCTTCTCGACGTCCTCCGGGTTGGTGATGCCCCGGGTGAAGCGGACCGAGAACGGCATGCCGACGCCGACCTTCGAGCCGTCCTCCGGTGTGAAGGTGCCGACGAAGGTGTTCTTCGGCGTCAGGGTGGTGAAGCGGGAGTCCTCGGCGGCCGTGCGGCCCTCGGAGTCCTTGGCGACCGCGTGCACGCTGTACGTGGTGGAGGCGGCCAGGTGGGTGGACGGCGTCCAACTGGCGCCGTCCCCGGTTATCTTCCCGTCGACCTTCGTGCCCTTGCCGTCCTTGACGACGACCTCGGTGAGCCTGCCCTTCGCGGCGCCGATCCTCAGGGCGCCGCTGGTGTCGACGGCCTTGGCCCCGTTCTCGGGGGCGATGGTGACGACGGCCTCGGACTGCTCGCTCTGTGCCGCGGTGGCGTCCTTGGCCTTGTCCCCCTTGCCGTCCCCGGCCCCCGGGCCCGAGCCGCCCCCACCGCATGCGGTGACGGTCAGCATCAGCAGCCCGAGTACCGCCCCCGCTATCGGACGCACGTTCACCTTGTTCTCCCCTCGCCGGGCCTGGCCGGGCCCGCGCCCCAGTGCGCCCGCGCGCACCGGCGCATCGTAACCGCAGGCCAGGGGGTTGAGGGACAGGTGAATTGTCACCGTTCCGTACCGAGTTGGCGGCCGGGTGCCAAAGGAGTGCCGCAGGACGTCCGGGCGTCACTTCACCGCGCTGCCCGCCTTCCATTCCTTCCACTTCATGTTCCAGCCACCCAGCCCGTTGTCGGGGGCCACCGTCCTGTCCTTGCTGTGGACCACCTCGACGACGTCGCCGATGAGGCTGCGGTCGAAGAACCAGCCCGCCGGGGTGTCGGAACCGCCGCCCTTGTCGTCGCGCAGCCCGACGCAGCCGTGGCTGACGTTGGCCCGGCCGAAGGTGTCGGCGGGCGCCCAGTAGTTGCCGTGCAGGAAGGTGCCCGAGCTGGTCAGCCGGATGGCGTGCGGGACGTCGGGGATGTCGTACTCGCCGCCGAAGCCGACCGTGCGGCTGTTCATGCGGGTGACCTCGAGCATCTCGGTGATCACCATCCGGCCGTTGTAGGTGGGCGTCGTCGGAGCGCCCGCGGTGATCGGCACGGTGGCCAGCAGGGTGCCGTCCCGGCGCACCTGCATGGTCCGCTCGACCGCGTCGACGCGGGAGACCTGGCTGCGGCCGACGGTGAAGGCGACCTTCTTGTGCTGGAGCCCGTAGACCCCCTTCGCCCCCTCGACGTCCCGCAGGTCCAGGTCGACGGTGACCTCGGTGCCGGGCTTCCAGTACGCCTTCGGGCGGAAGTCGAGGCGGTCCTTGCCGAACCAGTGGGGGCGGATCTCGGCGGCGGGCTCCGCGGTGACCGTGACGGCGCGTTCGACGGCGGCGCGGTCGGTGATCTCGCGATTGAACTCCAGCGAGACGATCATGCCGGTGCCGACGACCGAGCGGTTCTCGGGGGCGACGTAGGCGATGAAGCGCTCCTCGGGGACCTGGGTGGTGAACGTGGTGTGCCGGGCCGAGCGGTGTCCGCCGCCGTCCAGGGCGACGGCGTCGACGGTGTACTTGGCGGCGAGGGCGAGCCGGCCGTCGTCGGGCCGCCAGGACAGGCCGTCCTCGGAGATCCGGCCGGGCACCGGGGTCTCCTGCGCGTCCTGCGACCGGACGACCCGCACCGACTCCAGGCGCCCGTCGGGCACCCGCACCGACAGCTTCCCGTCCGGCCGGACGGCCTTGCTCCCGTCGTCGGGGGTGACGCGGATGACGTCCTCGGCGGCGGGTTGCTTGCCGAACATCTCGCCGATGCCCGAGCCGATGCCGGAACCGACGCCGCCGCCGTCCGAGGTGCATCCGGTGGCCCCGGCCAGCAGTCCTGCCCATGTCAGAAGGGCGGCCAGAGCGGCGCCCGCGCGCCGTGCGCGCTCGTGTACGTGCCTCACATCCACCCGTAACGACCGGTCGGCCCTGGGGAAACGTGAGTGCGAGCCACCCGGTGGGCAGAACTGTGGGGAGGACGACGCGACGGGGAGCAGCGGCCGGGACGCCGTGCGCCCTCCTGCCGGACGTCGTTCCACGAGCCGTGGGAGGCCGACAGGTGTCCAGCGCAGCCGAGCGGGAGGCGGTGCCCGGGGAGCGGGCCGCCGCGGACGGGCGCCCCGCCGTCGTGGTCAATGGTGCGCGGCGCGCCGCTCCGCCGCCCGCCGTGCCGGCCCGGCCGGGCACCCCGGTGCCGCTGGGCGCCCGGTTCCGGACCGGCCCGGACCAGGTGGCGGGGACCAACTTCGCCCTGTGGGCGGGCGGGGCGGAGGCGGTCGAGCTGTGCCTGTTCGACGGGCCGGGCCCCGGCGCCAGGGAGAGCCGGGTGCGGCTGACCGAGCTGACGCACGAGATCTGGCACGGTTTCGTGCCGGGCGTCCGGCCCGGGCAGCGTTACGGCTACCGGGTGCACGGCCGCTGGGACCCGTGGACCGGCGCCCGCTGGAATCCGGCGAAGCTGCTCCTCGACCCGTACGCCCGCGCCGTGGACGGCGACTTCGGTCTGCCGCCCGAGGTGTACGGCCACGTGCGGGACTGGCCGGAGCAGCGGGTCGCGGACACCGTGCGCGACGACCGCGACTCGGCGCCGCACGTCCCCAAGGGCGTCGTGGTCCATGACGACGACGACTGGTCGGACGACCGGCGGCCCAAGACGCCGTGGGCGGACTCGGTCATCTACGAGCTGCACGTGCGCGGCTTCACCAAGCTCCACCCGGAGATCCCGCCCGAGCTGCGCGGCACCTACGCGGGCCTCGCCCACCCGGCGGCGATCGCGCACCTGACGCGGCTGGGCGTGACGGCGGTGGAGCTGCTGCCGGTGCACCAGTTCGCGCACGAGAGCCATCTGCTGGAGCGCGGCCTGAGAAACTACTGGGGCTACAACTCGGTCGGCTACTTCGCCCCGCACGCCGGCTACGCCGCCTCCGGCACCACCGGTGAACAGGTCGGCGAGTTCAAGCGGATGGTGCGCGCGCTGCACGCGGCCGGCATCGAGGTGATCCTCGACGTGGTCTACAACCACACGGCGGAGGCGGGCGAGCTGGGCCCGACGCTCTCCCTGAAGGGCATCGACAACCGCGGCTACTACCGTCTCCAGCCCGACGCCCGCCGGTACGCCGACTACACCGGCTGCGGCAACACCCTGCACGTGGTCCAGCCGCACGTGCTGCGCCTGATCACCGACTCGCTGCGGTACTGGGTCACCGAGATGGGCGTGGACGGCTTCCGCTTCGACCTGGCCGCGGCGCTGGCCCGCTCGATGCACGACGTCGACATGCTCTCCCCGTTCCTCGCGGTGATCGCGCAGGACCCGGTGCTGCGCCGGGTGAAGCTGATCGCCGAGCCGTGGGACGTGGGCTCGGGCGGCTACCAGGTCGGCGCCTTCCCGCCGCTGTGGACCGAGTGGAACGACCGCTACCGCAATGCGGTCCGGGACTTCTGGCGGCACGCGCTGCCGGACGTCCGGGAGATGGGCTACCGCCTGTCGGGCTCCAGCGACCTGTACGCGTGGGGCGGACGCAGGCCGTACGCCTCGGTCAACTTCGTCACCGCGCACGACGGCTTCACGCTGCGCGACCTGGTGTCGTACGAGCGCAAGCACAACGAGGCCAACGGCGAGGGCAACCGGGACGGCACGGACGACAACCGGTCCTGGAACTGCGGCACGGAGGGCGAGACGGACGACGCGCAGGTCCGCGCGCTGCGGCGGCGCCAGCTCCGCAACCTGCTGACCACGCTGCTGCTGTCGACCGGGGTGCCGATGCTGGTGGCGGGCGACGAGATGGGCCGCACCCAGCGCGGGAGCAACAACGCCTACTGCCAGGACAACGAGACCGGCTGGGTGGACTGGAGCCTGCGGGACGACCCGGAGTGGGCCCCCCTGTTCGCGCTGGCCTCCCGGCTGATCGGCCTGCGCCACCGGCACCCGGTGCTGCGCCGGCGGGCCTTCTTCTCCGGCCGCGCGCACTCCGCGGACGGCCTGCGCGACCTGGCCTGGTTCACCGCGGGCGGCACGGAGATGACGGAGCGGGACTGGTACGCCCCCGCCGCCACCCTCGGCATGTACCTGTCCGGGCGGGACATCCCGGGCCGCGACGAGCACGGCGACCCGGTCGTCGACGACAGCTTCCTGGCCGTGCTGCACGCGGGCGGGGAGCCGGCCGGCTTCGTCCTGCCGGGCGCCCCGTGGGCGGAGCGGTACGAGGTGGTCGTCGACACCGGGCAGGAGGAACAGGGCGAGGCACCGGGCACCGCACACCCCGCGGGAGCGGAGATCACGGTCCCGGCGCGGACGGTGCTGCTGCTGAGGGCGGGGTGAGGGCGCGGGCCCGGCCGACCGGGGCGCATCGGCGCCGCGGCGCGGGCCCGTTCAGCCGAGGATGCCCCGGTCGTACGCCGTCGCGACGGCCGCCGCCCGGTCGTTGACGCCCAGCTTGGCGTAGAGGTGGGTGAGGTGGGTCTTCACGGTCGCCTCGCTGATGAACAGCTCCCGGGCGATCTCCTTGTTGGAGGTGCCGCGCGCCACCAGGGCGAGCACCTCGCGCTCGCGGGCGGAGAGGGGCTCGGCGCCGGGGGTCTTCGGGGCGCGGACGGCGGAGACCAGGCGGGAGGCGACCGCCGGGGACAGCACCGTGCGCCCCTGGGCCGCCGCGCGGACCGCGGTGAACAGGTCGTCGCGGGGCGCGTCCTTGAGGAGGTAGCCGGTCGCGCCGGCCTCGATCGCGGGCAGCGTGTCGGAGTCGGTGTCGTACGTGGTGAGCACGAGCACCCTCGCGCGGGCGCCGCGCCTGGTCAGCTCACGGATGGCGGCCACGCCCGAACCGCCCGGCATCCGCAGGTCCATGAGGACCACGTCGGGGTCGAGCGCGGCGGCCCGTTCCACCGCCTCGGTGCCGCCCGCCGCCTCGCCGAGGACGCGGAAGCCGGGCGCGGACTCGAACATGCCGCGCAGGCCGTCGCGGACCACGGGGTGGTCGTCGACGATGAGCAGGGAGATCACGGCGTCGTCGGCCACCGCGGCGGCGGTCGCTTCGTCATCGGTCATGGCGGACCAACGGTACGCGAGCCGAGACGGCGGTGCCGTGCCCCGGTTCCGCCTCGACGGTGAGCGAACCGGCGATGCGCTCGGCGCGGGCCCGCATGCCGTCCAGGCCGAAACCGCCGCCGGGGCCGCACTCCCGCGCGGTCAGCGGGTCGAAGCCCCGGCCGTCGTCGCGGATGTCGAGGGTGACCTCGTCGCCCATGTAGGAGAGGGTGACGCCCACCCGGTCGGCGGCCGCGTGCCGGGCCGTGTTGGACAGGGCCTCCTGGGCGATGCGCAGCAGCGTGGCGGCGACCTCGTCGTGCAGGTGCTCGGCGGTGCCGGTGACGGTGAACCGGGCCTGGACGCCGGTGCGTGCGCCCCACTCCGTCACCGTCTTCTTCAGCGCGTCCGGCAGTCCGTCCTCGGCCAGCGCGACCGGTGAGAGGTTGTGCACGGAGCGGCGGGCCTCGCCGAGGCTGTGCCGGGCCAGGGCGAGGGCGCGGTCCAGGTGCTCCCGGCCCAGCGCCGGGTCCGGGGCGGCCGCCACGACCTGGAGCTGGGCGATGATGCCGGTCAGGCCCTGGGCCAGGGTGTCGTGGATCTCGGCGGCCAGCCGCCTGCGCTCGTCGGCGACCCCGGCCTCGCGGGCCTGCACGAGGAGCTGGGCGTGGAGGGCGGCGTTCTCGTCGAGGGCCTGCTGGAGGGCGGCGTTGGTGCGCTCCAGTTCGGCGATGGTCTCGACGCGGGCGCGGCTGCGGGCCTCCTCCAGCGCGGCGAAGTGCGCGAAGAGGGCCACCAGCATGCTGTTGACGGTGAGGATCGCACCGAAGAGCACCCAGCCCATGACCCCGTTCGGCGGCAGCCCGCCGGACTGCGAACCCGCGAGGGTGACGGCGGTGGCGAACAGCCCGGCCCGGCACAGCCTGCGGGGCAGCAGGTACTGGGCGCCGAAGTAGCCGACGACCGCGTAGAAGGCGAACAGCGGGTTCAGCCAGGTGAGGGCGAAGCCGATGGCCCAGCGGACGGCGTAGTAGCAGGTGCCGGCCGGGGACGGCCCGGGGCGGGTGCGCGCCGCCCGGTTCCACCACAGTTGCAGCACGACGGCCGCGCCGATCAGTGCGCCGCTCGCCCGCCGCTCGCCGGTCGTCATGCCGATGGCGTCGGCGGCCGACCAGGCGACCAGCGTCCCGACGGCCAGCAGCGCGTACGGGCCCCAGCGGTGGAACGCCGCCCACCGCTCGTCGACCGCCACCGTCCGCGTCATGGCGTCATTGTCGGACACGCGGCCGCCTTCCTCGCTCACTCCCCTCACTCCCCTCACTCCGGTCTCTCTGGTCTCTCCGGTCTCTCCGGTCACTCCCAGCGGAACCAGCGCGCGGCCGCCGCGGTGAGCAGCACCGTCCAGCCCACCAGGACCGCCAGGTGGGACCAGTCCGGCCAGTCGCCCGCCGCGGCCTCGTTGAGGGCCTGGGCGGCCGCGCCGAACGGGGTCCAGCCCACGATCCGGGCCAGCAGGTCCGGCATGGCCTGCACCGGCAGCCACACGCCCGCGCAGAACATCGCCGGGAACAGCGCGGCCGACCCGATCGCGCCGGCGATCTTCGTGGTGCGGGACAGGGCGGAGAGCACGGCGCCCAGGGAGAGCGCGGCGAGCACGGCGAGGAGCAGTGCCAGGAGGTAGCCGAGGGGCTGCTCGGGCAGGCTCACGTCGAAGGCGAGCCGTCCGACGGCGAGCGCGAGCAGCGCCGAGACCAGGGCGGCCCCGCCGCACACCGCCATCTGGGCGGACAGCAGCGCCGCCGGGCGCACCGGGGTGGCGGACATCCGGCGCAGGATGCCCCGCTCCCGGTAGCCGGTGAGGACCTGCGGCATGCCCTGGAGGCCGCCGACGGTCAGGCCGAGCAGCACCGCCACCGGCACGTAGGCGTCGACCGGGCGCAGTCCGCCGAAGGAGGGGTCGGCCTCGCGGAAGGACGGGATGGAACCGAGGATCGCCAGCAGCAGGGTCGGGAACACCAGCATCCAGAACAGCGCGCCGGGTTCGCGGCGGAACAGGCGCAGCTCGGTCCTCAGTACGGCGGTGTCGAAGACGTCGGTGGTCATGCGGTGGCCTCCGTCAGGTCCAGGAAGGCGTCGTCCAGCGTGGTGTCGGTGACCCGGAGCTGGTGCGCGGTGACGCGGGTGCGGGCGAGCAGGGTGATGACGGCGTTGACGGTCTCGTCGGTGCCGGACAGGGTGACGCGGCCGTCCCTGAACTCGGCGGAGGCCAGCTCCGGCAGCGCGCGCAGGTCCGCCTCGTCCAGCGGCGCGGACGGAGTGAAGCTGATGACGGTGGCGCCGGTCGAGCGCCGGATCAGTCCGGCCGGGGTGTCCAGCGCGGCGATACGCCCCCGGTCGATCACCGCGATCCGGTCGCACAGCCGCTGGGCCTCCTCCATGAAGTGGGTGACCAGCAGGACGGTGACGCCGCCCGCGCGGATGTCCTCGATGAGCTGCCAGGTCTCCCGGCGGGCGCGCGGGTCGAGACCGGTGGTCAGCTCGTCCAGGACGACGACGCGCGGGTCGCCGACCAGGGCCAGCGCGATGAACAGGCGCTGCTTCTGGCCGCCGGAGAGCTTGGCGAACCGGGTGTCCAGCATCGGGACGAGGTCGAGCCGCTCGGCGAGCGGGCGCCAGTCGGCGGGCTTCGGGTAGAAGGCGGCGTACAGCTCCAGCGCCTCGCGGACGGTGAGTTTGGGCTGGAGTTCGCTCTGCTGGAGCTGGGCGCCGAGGACCTCGGCGACCCGCCGGTGGTCGGCGACGGGGTCGAGGCCGGTGACCCGGACCCGGCCGGCGTCGGGGACGCGCAGTCCCTCGACGCACTCGACGGTGGTGGTCTTGCCGGCGCCGTTGGGGCCGAGGACGCCGAAGATCTCGCCCTCCTCGACGGCGAAGGACACACCGTCGACGACGGGGCGGCCCCCGTAGGACTTGCGCAGGTCGGTGACTTCGATGACGGGCATGGCACCAGCGTCCCGGCGGGCCGGGGTCCGGCACATCGGCCGACGCGCTCGAAGGCGCATCAGCCGATCGGTTGATGCGCCGGTACGACCCCGGCGAGGCTTCCGTACGACCCCGGGCGGACCCGAAAACTCGGTGGGCAGTGTCAGTGGCAAACCGTAGGCTCGCTGCTGATGCCCACGAAACCTGCACCCGCCACGGATCTCGTCCCGGACGCCGCCCCGGACGCCGTCCCGGACGCCGCCGAGAAGCGTTCCACCGTACGTGCCCTGCTGCGGCTGTGGCCCTATGTGCGACCGGTGCGCGCGCGGTTGGGGACGGCCGCGGTCATAGCGATCCTCGCCTCCTGCGTGGGTCTGGTGATCCCGCTGGTCCTGAAGTGGATGGTGGACGGGCCGGTCGCCGACGGTGATCCGGCGGGCGTGTGGCTCGGGGCGCTGTACCTGCTGCTCCTCGGGCTGGCGGAGGCGCTGCTGTTCGGTGTGCGGCGGTGGCTGGTGGCCAGGCCGCTGGCGGGTGTCGAGGCGGGCATGCGGGCGGATCTCTACCGGCGTCTGCAACGCCTGCCGGTGGCCTTCCACGACCGCTGGGCCTCGGGGCAGTTGCTGTCGCGCGGGACGACCGACCTGATGCTGCTCCGCATGTTCCTCGCCTTCCCGCTGACGTTCCTGCTGGTCAACGGCGTGACGATCCTGGTCGGCGTGGGCATCATGCTGGTCCAGGACTGGACGCTCGGGCTGGTCATCCTGGGGCCCGCCATCCCGGTGATGATCACCTGCGGGATCTTCGAGAAGAAGTACTCCGCGGTGGCGCGGCGCGCGCAGGACCAGGTCGGGGATCTGACGACCGTGGTCGAGGAGAGCGTGCTCGGCATCCGGATCATCAAGGGCTTCGGCCGGCACCGCAGCCAGGCCCGCGCCTTCCACGAGCTGTCGCACACACTGCGCGGCACGGAGCTGCGCAAGGCGCGGCTGCTCGCGGCCATCTGGGCGGTCATCGTGACGCTGCCCGAGGTGGCGATCGGGGCGGCGCTGGTGGTCGGGGCGGTCCAGGTGGCGGACGGGGCGCTGTCGGCGGGGACGCTGGTGGCGTTCCTGTCCACGGCGCTGGCGCTGCGGTGGCCGGTGGAGTCCATCGGCTTCCTGCTGGCGATGAGCCAGGAGGCGGCGACGGCCACGGACCGGTACTTCGAGGTGATGGACGCGGAGGTGGAAGCCGACCCGGCTGCGGGCGGTCGTGCCGCCGGGGCGATGGGGGTCCCCCCGCTCGAGCGAAGCCGAGAGCGGGGGAGGGTGGGCGATGGGGGTGCCTCCCAGGCCGTCCGGGCACCGGGGGAGGCACCGTCCAGCGAGCAGCGCCCCCTCCCCGAGGTCAGCGCCAACGCCGTTCGTCCACAGGGCCTGCGCTTCGAGCACGTCCGGTTCCGGTATCCCGACGCCGCTCCCGACTCCACGCCGCTCCTGACGGACGTCGACCTGCACATCCGTCCCGGCGAGTCCATGGCCCTGGTCGGTGCCACCGGCAGTGGCAAGACGACGCTGACCGCGCTCGTCCCGCGCCTGCACGAGGTGACCGAGGGCCGGATCACGCTGGACGGCGAGGACATCACCGCCCTGTCCCGCGAGGAGCTGCGCTCGATGGTCGCCGTGGCCTTCGAGGAGCCCACCCTCTTCTCGGCCACCGTCGGTGAGAACGTGCTGATGGGTGCGGGTGAGGGCGCCGACGACGAGGCGCTGGACCGCGCGCTCGCCGTCGCGCAGGCCGACTTCGCGCACGCGCTCCCGCAGGGCACCGGCACCCAGGTCGGCGAGCAGGGCCTCAGCCTCTCCGGCGGCCAGCGTCAGCGCCTCGCGCTCGCGCGGGCCGTGGTGGGCAGACCGAGGTTCCTCGTCCTGGACGACCCGCTGTCCGCGCTGGACGTGCACACGGAGGCCGCCGTCGAGGCCGCCCTGCGGCAGGTCCTCGCGGACACCACCGCGCTGATCGTGGCCCACCGCCCTTCCACCGTCCTGCTCGCCGACCGCGTCGCCCTGCTGTCCGAGGGCCGCATCGCCGCCGTCGGCACCCATCACGAACTGCTGCGCACCAGCCCCGAGTACGCCCATCTGATGTCCGGGTCCGACGGGCACGAGGGCGACGAGGGGCCCCAGGAAGGAGACGGCCGATGACCGCGCCCACGGCCATCGCGCCGGACAGGGAACAGCCGGAGCGCCCCGGGCCCGGGGACCCGGCCGAGGCGGGGACCGGCACCACCGCCGACGACGGCTTCGACCAGGACGTCCTGCCCAGCCCGCCGGGTGCGACCGGCGCCCTGCTGCGCTCCCTGCTGATGCCCATGAAGGCCCGGGTCGCCCTCACCGTCCTCCTCCTGCTGCTCCAGCAGGCGGCCGTGCAGGCGGGCCCGCTGCTGGTGGCGTACGCCATCGACCACGCCGTGCCGGCCCTGCGGGACGACGACCACGGCCCGCTGATCGCGGTGGGCGCCGGCTACCTGCTGTGCTCGCTGGCGGCGGGCGGACTCCAGTACGCCTTCATCGCGGCGGCGGCCCGCGTCAGCCAGGACGTGCTGCTCGACCTGCGCGGGCGCATCTTCCGGCACGCGCAGGCGCTGAGCGTCGACTTCCACGAGCGCTACACCTCGGGCCGCCTCATCTCGCGTTCCACCACGGACGTGGAGTCCCTGCGCGAGCTGCTCGACGAGGGGCTCCAGGAGCTGGTGACGGTCATCCTGTCCTTCGTCTACATCGCCGCGCTGCTGCTCTGGCTGGACCTGGGCCTGGGCGCCGTGGCGGTGGCGTCGTTCGTGCCGCTGTACGCGCTGGTGCGGCTCTACCAGCGGCGCGCGGGGCGGGTGTACCGGCAGCGGTCCACGGCGATCGCGGCGGTGATCGTGAAGTTCGTGGAGACGATGAACGGCATCCGGCCGGTGCGCGCCTTCCGCCGGGAGGCCGCCAACGACGCCGACTTCGCGGTGCTGAACCACCGGCACGAGCGGACCAACGGCGACGCGCTGCTGGAGATGGCGCGTTACGTGGTCGGTTCCCGCCTGGTCGCCAACACGGCCGTCGCGGGCATCGTGCTCTGGGGCGCCTACCGGGTCGCGGACGGCACGCTGGCGCTCGGGGTGCTGGCGGCGGCGGTGCTGTACCTGCGCCGGCTGTACGACCCGATCGACCGGCTGGGCATGTTCCTCAACTCGTACCAGTCGGCGGCCGCCTCGCTGGAGAAGATCGCCGGGCTGCTGGCCCAGACGCCGTCGGTGCCGGAGCCGATCGCGCCGAAGGAGCTGCCGCCGCTGGAGTCGGAGCACCCCGGCCGCGAGGTCGTCTTCGACTCGGTGAGCTTCGGCTACCGCACCGGCGGTGAGGTCCTGCCGCGCTTCGGGCTGACGCTCCCGGCCGGTCAGACGGTCGCCGTCGTGGGCTCGACCGGCGCCGGCAAGTCGACGCTGGCCAAGCTGCTCGCCCGGTTCTACGACCCCTCCGCAGGGCGGGTCCTGCTGGACGGCACCGACCTGCGCGACCTGGCCGTGCCCGAACTGCGGCGCGGGGTGGTGATGGTGACGCAGGAGGCGTTCCTGTTCTCCGGCACGGTCGCCGACAACATCGCCATCGGCCGTCCGGAGGCGACGCGGGAGGAGATCGAGCGGGCCGCGAAGGCGATCGGCGCCCACGACTTCATCGCCGCGCTGCCGGACGGCTACGACACCGACGTACGCAAGCGGGGCGGCCGTATCTCCGCCGGTCAGCGGCAGCTCGTGGCGTTCGCGCGGGCGCTGCTCGCCGACCCGGCGGTGCTGATCCTGGACGAGGCGACCAGTTCGCTGGACATCCCCGGGGAGCGGGCGGTGCAGCGGGCGATGACGACGGTGCTGAAGGGCCGTACGGCGGTGGTGATCGCGCACCGGCTCTCCACCGTGGAGATCGCCGACCGGGTGCTGGTGATGGAGCACGGCCGGATCGTCGAGGACGGCGCGCCGGACGAACTCATCGCCGGTACGGGCCGGTTCGCGGATCTGCACCGCGCCTGGCGGGACAGCCTGGCGTGAGGATCGACGCATACGAGGACCCCGGTGCTCCGGACCGCCGCGGCGGCTGGCGGTACCTGGCGTGGCTGGTGAGGCGCCAGTGGCCCCGGTGCCTGGCGGGGGCGGTGCTGGCCAGTGTCTGGATGGTGCTGCTGGCGGCGACGCCGTATCTGATGGCCCGCGCCGTCGACCACGGTCTGGAGCCCGGCGACCTGGGCGCGCTGGCGGGCTGGACGGGCGCCATGGTCGCCGTCGGCGGGGTCAACGCGTGGCTGGGCATGATGCGGCACCGCACGATGACGAAGGTGCGGATGGATGCCAACTTCCGCACGGTGAAGGTGGTCGTCGGGCACGCCACGCGGCTCGGCGCGGCGCTGCGCGGGCAGGTGGGGACCGGCGAGGTCGTCACCATCGGGGTGGGCGACGTGCAGACGATCAGCACGTCCCTGACGGCCGTGGGGCCGGGCGTCGGCGCGGTCGTCGCCTATGCGGCGGTCGGCGGACTGATGCTGTCGGTGTCGCCCCGGCTCGCCCTGGTGGTGCTGCTCGGGGTCCCGGCGCTCGGGGTGCTCCTCGGCCCGCTCATGGGACGGCTCCAGGGCAGGGAGGCGGAGTACCGGGAGCGGCAGTCCGTCCTGACCGCGCGGATCGGCGACCTCGCGGGCGGGCTGCGGGTGCTGAACGGGCTGGGCGGCAAGGGCCTGGTCGCGGACGCCTTCCGCCGGGACTCGGGCCGACTGCGCGAGCAGGGCTACCGGGTCGGCGCGGTGACCAGCTGGATCCAGGCCCTCGGGGTGGGGCTGCCGGTGCTGTTCCTGGCCCTGGTGACCTGGCTGGGCGCCCGCCAGGCCGCGCAGGGTCACATCAGTGTGGGCGAACTGGTGTCGGTGTACGGCTACGTCGTCGCGCTGGGCTGGCCGGTGGCGTTCCTCATCGAGATGGGCCACCAGCTCAGCCGCGGCGTGGTGGCCGCCCGCCGCGTCGTCGCCTTCCTGGGCCTGGAACCGGCCCCGGACGAAGGCATCCGGGACGCCCCCGCGGAACCCTCGGTGCTCTACGACCCGGCCTCGGGCGTCCGGATCACCCCCGGCCGCCTGACCGCCCTGGTCACGGCCCACCCGTCCGACGCCACCGGCATCCTGGACCGGCTGGGCCGCTACACCCCGTCGGACGCGACCTGGGGGGACATCCCGCTGACCGAGATCCCGCTGACACAGGTACGGGCACGCATCCTGGTGGCGGACCCGGAAGCCGACCTTTTCGCAGGCACCCTGAGCGCTGTGATAGGCGTACCGGACACTGACCCGAGGGGCGCGGGGAACCGCGCGACAAGCCACAACGCACCCACACCCGCACCCGGCCAACAACCCACCGGGGCAGACGAGGCGCCGCATCTCACCGCAGCCATAAACGCGGCCGCCGCCGAGGACATCGTCCGCGCCCTCCCGGACGGCCTGAAGACCCAGGTCGCGGCCCAGGCCCGAGACCTGTCCGGCGGACAACGCCAACGCATCCGACTCGCCCGCGCCCTTCTGACCGACCCGGAAGTCCTCCTCGCCGCGGAACCCACCTCCGCCCTGGACGCCCACACGGAGGCCACCGTGGCCGACCGGCTCAGAGCGGCCCGCCAGGGCCGTACGACCGTACTGGCCGCCACCTCGCCCCTGCTCCTCGACCGCGCGGACGTCGTGCACCACCTGGTCGACGGCAAGGTCGCCGCCACCGGCACGCACCGCGAACTCCTGGACTCCGAACCGGGTTACCGAGCTCTGGTCGCACGGGACGCCGAGGACGGCGAGGCCGCCGAAGAAGGGGAACCGGCGCGATGACACAGCTGCCCGTCGCCGAGGGCGCCGACGTCCGCCGGGCCGCGGCCGGCCTCGTGCGCACCGACCGGAGGTCCTTCGCGGTCGTCCTCGGTCTCAACGCGCTGGCCGCACTGGCCGGCCTGGCGGGTCCGTGGCTGCTGGGCCGGATCGTCGACGAGGTGCGCGGCGGGGGCGGGGTCGGCGCCGTGGACCGGATGGCCCTCGCCATCCTGCTGTGCTCGCTGGCGCAGTTGCTGCTGGCCCGCTGGGCACGGTACGTGGGGCACCGGTTCGGGGAGCGGACCCTCGCCCGGGTGCGGGAGCGGTACGTGGAACGGGCGCTGGCGCTGCCCGCGTCGGTCGTGGAGCGGGCGGGGTCCGGGGACCTGACGACACGCGGCACCGCCGACGTGACCGCCGTCGGCACGACGCTGCGCGACGCCGGTCCCGAGCTGCTGGTCAACGCGGTGCAGGCACTGTTCCTCACCGCCTCGGTGTTCGTGCTCGACCCGCTGCTCGGCCTGGTCGGGGTGCTGGGGCTGACTCCGTCCTGGATCGCGCTGCGCTGGTACCTGCGCCGGGCGCGGGCGGCCTACCTCGCCGAGGGCGCGGCCAACTCCGACGTCGCGGAGAGCCTGGCGGCCACGGTGGCGGGGGCCCGCACGGTCGAGGCGTTCGGGCTGGCCGAGCGGCGCGTCGCCACCAACCGCGGGGCGCTGGAGGTCTCGCTGCGCACCCGGTTGCGGACGCTGTTCCTGCGCAGTGTGTTCTTCCCGGCGGTGGACATCTCCTACGTCCTTCCCGTGGCGGGCGTGCTGCTGCTCGGCGGGGTCCTGCACGCGCACGGGTCGGCGAGCCTCGGCGCGGTGGTGTCCTGCGCCGTGTATCTCCAGCAGCTGGCGGGGCCGCTCGACGAGGTGCTGATGCGGGTCGAGCAACTGCAGGCCGGTGCCGCCTCGTTCGCCCGGGTGGAGGGGCTGGCGCGGGCCCCGCGGGCGACGGCGGACGAGGCGGCGGTTCCGGACGGCGACCGTATCGACGTGTCCGGGGTGCGGTACGCCTACGACCGGGGCGGTGAGGTGCTGCGCGGAGTGGACCTCACCGTGCGGCCGGGCGAGCGGCTGGCGGTCGTGGGGCCGTCGGGGGCGGGCAAGACGACGCTGAGCAGGCTCCTGGCGGGCGTCGACGCGCCGACGGAGGGTTCGGTGACGGTGGGCGGGGTGCCCGTGGTCGCCCTGGGTCCGGAGCGGCTGCGCCGGCAGGTGGTGCTGGTCACCCAGGAGCACCATGTGTTCCTGGGGACGGTCCGCGACAATCTCCTGATCGCCGAACCGGCGGCCGCCGACGAGGAGTTGTGGGCGGCGCTCGCCGCGGTGGGCGCCGAGGGATGGGTGCGGGAGCTGCCCGGGGGCCTGGGCGCCGAGCTGGGCGCGAAGGGGCACTCCCCGGACGGCTCGCAGGCCCAGCAGCTCGCCCTGGCCCGGGTGGTGCTGGCCGACCCGCACACGCTGATCCTGGACGAGGCCACGGCCCTGCTGGACCCGACGACGGCCCGGCACACGGAGCAGGCGCTGGCCGCCGTGCTGAAGGGCCGCACCGTCATCGCCATCGCGCACCGCCTGCACACCGCGCACGACGCCGACCGGGTGGCGGTGATGGAGGACGGTCTGCTGACCGAGCTGGGCACGCACGACGAGCTGGTGGCGGCGGGCGGGGCGTACGCGGCCCTGTGGGGCTCCTGGCACGGGGAGCCGTCCGCCGGTTACTGACTGACCGGACAGTAACCGCACCGCGACGGCAACGATTCCGTTTATCGAACGTGAACGCCCGGTCAACGAACCATTTCCAGCCAACTTGCTGACGCGCTCCTGACAAGTAGCGCTTTCTCCTGCCACTCTTCCGTCGGCCCCTTCACAGTGCCCCCACAGCTTCCCCACGAGCGCTGTGCCGCGGCCAGCTCCTAGCACCAGGTTTCTGCGTACCGCACAGTTCCGCCCGGCCGGCCACCCGCCGACCGGTCTCCCCTGGCCGCGCAACCCGTGGCCACGCAGAAGGAGTCAGTGTTGAGCAGCAGCACTCCCCACAGACGCACCTCCCACACCACCTCCCACACCTCGCGCCGTACCGCGCACCGCCGTGCCGCGGCCGTCGCGCTGGCCGGCGTCGCCGCGCTGATCGCCACGGCGGTCCAGTCCGGCACCGCCACCGCGGCCCCCGACCCGTCGCCCGCCAAGGGCAACGAGCTGGTCAGGCTCAGCCCGGCCCAGCGCGCCGAGCTGATCCGCGACGCCGACGCCACCAAGGCGAAGACCGCCGACGAACTGGGTCTGGGCGCCAAGGAGAAGCTGGTCGTCCGGGACGTGGCCAAGGACCGCGACGGCACCCTGCACACCCGCTACGAGCGCACCTACGACGGTCTGCCCGTCCTCGGCGGCGACCTCGTGGTGGCCACGGACGCGGGGAAGACCGAGCAGGTCGTGAAGGCCACGGCGAAGGCGCTCAGGCCGGCCACCGTGACGCCGAAGATCTCCGCCGCCAAGGCGGAGTCCCAGGCGGTGTCCGCCGCGAAGGCCGCCGGTGCCGAGCAGCCGGACGCCGACCGCGCCCCGCGCAAGGTGATCTGGGCGGCGAGCGGCACTCCGGTCCTGGCGTACGAGACGGTCGTGGGCGGCCTCCAGGAGGACGGCACCCCGAACGAGCTGCACGTCATCACCGACGCCGCCACCGGCGCCAAGCTGTACGAGTACCAGGGCGTCGAGAACGGCACCGGCAACACCCTCTACAGCGGCACGGTCACGCTGGGCACCGCGCAGTCGGGTTCGTCGTACACGCTGACCGACACGGCGCGCGGCAACCACAAGACGTACAACCTCAACCGCGGCACCTCCGGCACCGGGACGCTCTTCTCGGGCTCCGACGACGTGTGGGGCAACGGCAGCGCCTCCAACGCGGAGACCGCCGCCGCCGACGCCCACTACGGCGCGGCGCTGACCTGGGACTACTACAAGAACGTGCACGGCCGCTCGGGCATCCGCGGCGACGGGGTGGGCGCCTACTCCCGGGTCCACTACGGCAACAACTACGTCAACGCCTTCTGGCAGGACAGCTGCTTCTGCATGACGTACGGCGACGGCTCCGGCAACGCCAACCCGCTGACGTCCATCGACGTGGCCGCGCACGAGATGAGCCACGGCGTCACCTCCGTCACCGCGGGGCTCAACTACAGCGGCGAGTCCGGCGGTCTGAACGAGGCCACGTCCGACATCTTCGCGACCGCGGTCGAGTTCTACGCCAACAACTCCTCGGACGTCGGTGACTACCTCATCGGCGAGGAGATCGACATCAACGGCGACGGCACGCCGCTGCGCTACATGGACAAGCCGAGCAAGGACGGCGCGTCCAAGGACTCCTGGTACTCGGGGATCGGCGGGGTGGACGTCCACTACTCGTCCGGCCCGGCCAACCACTTCTTCTACCTGCTCAGCGAGGGCAGCGGCACCAAGACCATCAACGGTGTCACGTACAACTCGCCCACTTCGGACGGCCTCCCGGTGACCGGCATAGGCCGCGCCAAGGCGGAGAAGATCTGGTTCCGCGCGCTCACCACCAAGTTCACGTCGACCACCAACTACGCGGGCGCCCGCACCGGCACCCTCGCGGCGGCCGGTGAGCTGTACGGCACGGACAGCGCCGAGTACACCGCGGTGGCGAACGCGTGGGCGGGCATCAACGTCGGCGCCCGGCCCGGTGGCGGCGACCCCGGTGACGGCACCACGTTCGAGAGCACCACGAACGTGAACATCCCCGACTACGGGTCCGCGGTGACCTCGTCCCTCACGGTCTCCGGACGCACCGGCAACGCGCCGAGCAACCTCCAGGTGGGCGTGGACATCGAGCACACCTGGCGCGGTGACCTGCAGATCGACCTGGTCGCGCCCGACGGGTCGACGTACCGCCTGAAGAACAGCGGCTACGACCCGGCGGAGGACGTGCACGAGACGTACACGGTCAACGCCTCCTCCGAATCGGCCAACGGCACCTGGAAGCTGCGCGTCCAGGACCAGGGCCCGGCGGACACCGGCTACATCGACGCCTGGCGGCTCACCTTCCCGTAGGCCGGCCGGCCCGCGGACGCACCACCCCCAAGTCAGGGCGCCGCTCCGGAGGTTCGAATCCTCCGGAGCGGCGCCCTCTCCATGTCCGCCGCCGACTACCGGTTTTTGCCAAGCACTTACGCCGGCCTTGTTGCCACTTGACCGAGGTCACACGGCCTTCACATTCCCGCAACAGACGCCCAGCCGTCGGTTTTCGGCCAACATCATCGCGCCCTCCTGACATGTACGCGCCTTCGGTGTCAGTCTTCCGTCACCCACAGCACAACTTCGCAGCAACCGGCCGGACACCCCACGCCGTCCGGAGATCCCCCCACCGAAGGAGCTTGTGTGTCTTCCCTCTTCGCGTGCCACAAGCGCACCACTCTGGCCCTCGCCACCGCGGTCGCCGCCGGAGCGATGCTCACCACCGGCCTCACCGCGGGCAACGCCGCCGCCGACAGCGCCGCGCCGTCGGCGCTTCCGGGTGCGCCCGTCCTGCTGTCGGGCAGCGCCCGCAGCGCGCTCATACAGGAGCAGCAGGCCGGCGCGGCCGGTACCGCCCGGGAGATGGGCCTCGGCGCCAAGGAGAAGCTGGTCGTCAAGGACGTGGTGAAGGACCGCGACGGCTCCGTGCACACCCGCTACGAGCGCACCTACGACGGCCTGCCCGTCCTCGGCGGCGACCTCGTCGTGCACCGCTCGGAGTCCGGCGCCACCAGAGGCGTCACCAAGGCGACCGAGGCCGCCGTCAAGGTGGCCACCGTCACCCCGAAGGTGAAGGCGGCCAAGGCCGAGCAGCAGGCGCTGTCCGCCGCCAAGGACGCCGGGTCGTCGAAGACCGCGGCCGACTCCGCGCCCCGCAAGGTGATCTGGGCCGCCCAGGGCAAGCCCGTGCTCGCCTACGAGACCGTGGTCGGCGGCCTCCAGGACGACGGCACCCCGAACGAACTGCACGTCATCACCGACGCCGACACCGGCGCCAAGCTGTACGAGTACCAGGGCATCGAGACCGGCTCCGGCAAGAGCCTCTACTCGGGCACGGTCGAACTCGGCACCACCCGGTCGGGCTCGTCGTACCAGCTCTACGACACCGGACGCGGCGGCCACAAGACGTACAACCTGGCCCGCAAGACCTCCGGCACCGGCACGCTGTTCACCGACGCCGACGACACCTGGGGCACCGGCGCCGCCTCCAGCGACCCGCAGGACCAGACCGCCGCCGTCGACGCCGCCTACGGCGCCCAGGTCACCTGGGACTTCTACAAGGAGAGCTTCGGGCGCAGCGGCATCAAGAACGACGGCAAGGCCGCCTACTCCCGCGTCCACTACGGCAGCAACTACGTCAACGCCTTCTGGTCGGACAGCTGCTTCTGCATGACCTACGGCGACGGCACGGGCAACACCAACCCGCTGACCTCGCTGGACGTGGCCGGGCACGAGATGAGCCACGGCGTCACCTCCAACACCGCGGGGCTCAACTACAGCGGGGAGTCCGGCGGCCTCAACGAGGCGACGTCGGACATCTTCGGCACCGGCGTGGAGTACTTCGCGAACAGCTCCGCCGACAAGGGCGACTACCTCATCGGCGAGCGGATCGACATCAACGGCGACGGCACCCCGCTGCGCTACATGGACGAGCCCAGCAAGGACGGCGCGTCCAAGGACTACTGGGACTCCGGTCTCGGCGGCGTCGACGTGCACTACTCGTCCGGTCCGGCCAACCACTTCTTCTTCCTGCTGTCGGAGGGCAGCGGGGCGCGGACGGTCGACGGGGTGGACTACGACTCCCCGACCTCCGACGGCTCCACGGTCACCGGCATCGGCCGCGACAAGGCCCTGCAGATCTGGTACAAGGCGCTGACCGAGTACATGACGTCGACGACCGACTACGCCGACGCCCGCACGGCCACCCTGAGCGCGGCGTCCGACCTGTACGGCGCCGACAGCACCGAGTACAAGACGGTGGGCGCCTCCTGGACCGCGATCAACGTGAGCTGACCCGCGACCGACATGACCGGCGGCACCCGGAACCAGCGGTTCCCGGGTGCCGCCCTACCCTTGGTGCCCATGTCCTTCACGTACGACGACGTCGGCGCCACCCGCGAGCAGGGCGCCTGCCCGCCCGGCTTCCGCCCCATGCACGTACGCACCCGCCTCGGGGAGGGCGAACCGGTGTTCCGGCGGGCGGCCGAGGCCGTGCTGACCTGGGAGATGCACCGGGAGATGGGCGTCGGCATCGAGGCGGGCGCGGAGCGCGCCGCGCCCGGCGTCGACGTCACCGTCACCCTCGCCGGCCTGATCAAGGCGCCCTGCCGGGTGGTGTGGACCCTGGAGGAGCCGCGCCGGGCCGGCTGGGCCTACGGCACGCTGCCCGGCCACCCGGAGTCCGGCGAGGAGGCCTTCGTGGTGGACCGCACGGGTGACGGGACGGTCTGGCTGACGGTGCACGCCTTCAGCCGCCCGGCCACCTGGTACGCCAAGGCCGGCGGACCGGCGGCCCGCGCCTTCCAGCACGCCTACGCCCGCCGGTGCGGCACCGTCCTCAGGCGGCTGAGCGGTGGCGACGAGCAGGACTGAGCCCTCCTCGTCGCCACCGCCCGCTGCCGCCGGGCTGCTCCGGTCACCGCATCAGCAGGCCCGCCGCCTCCACCAGGTCGCCGGAGGGCACCGCGACCAGGCCGGTCTCCACACCGGAGGCCAGCAGCCGGTGCGCGGGCAGGACGCGGACCGTGTAGCCGAAGGGGCCGGTGCGGTCCAGGGCGAGCGGACCCTCGTAGGCCCAGCGGCCCTCCAGGTCGGGTCCGCCCACCGGTTTCAGCGGCGTCCTCGCCGCGTCGGTGATCCGGTCCTCGGAGTCCACCCGGCCGGAGACCGCCTGCACCTCCACGTCCTCCGGCGCGAGGTCGCCGAGCTTCACCCGCACCCGCAGGGCGAGCGTGGTGCCGAGTTCGGCGCTGGCGGTGGCGGCGGAGGTCTCCACGTGGTCGACGCTCACCCC
Organism: Streptomyces violaceoruber; assembly: GCF_033406955.1. NCBI lineage: Bacteria > Bacillati > Actinomycetota > Actinomycetes > Kitasatosporales > Streptomycetaceae > Streptomyces > Streptomyces violaceoruber. Next base: position 2,627,045 of record NZ_CP137734.1, read on the forward strand.
GGGCCAGGCCGCCCGCACCCGCGCCTTCCACTCGGCGAGCCCCCGCGCGGAGTCCGGGTCCATCGCACGGTGCGCCTCGGCGGCGGGGGTGTAGAGCCGCTCGACGTACTCGCGGACCATGCGGCCGGCCAGCACCTTCGGGCCGAGCAGGCTGAGGGTCCTGCGCACCATCTCCAGCCACCGGTCGGGCAGCCCGCTCGCACCCCGCTCGTAGAAGCGCGGGGTGATCCGCTGTTCCAATAGGTCGTAGAGGGCGTCGGCCTCTATGGCGTCGCGCCGGTCCGGGTCGGTGCCGGCGCCGTCGGCGGTGGGGATCGCCCAGCCGAAGTCCGGCTGGTACCACTCGTCCCACCAGCCGTCGAGGACCGACAGGTTGAGGCAGCCGTTGAGCGCCGCCTTCATGCCGGAGGTGCCGCAGGCCTCCAGCGGCCGCAGCGGGTTGTTCAGCCAGATGTCGCAGCCCGGGTAGAGCTTCTGCGCCATCGCCATGCCGTAGTCCGGCAGGAACACGATGCGGTGCCGCACCCGTGCGTCGTCCGCGAACCGCACCAGCTCCTGCACCAGCCGCTTGCCCCCGTCGTCCGCCGGGTGCGCCTTGCCCGCGACGACGATCTGGATCGGCCGCTCGGGATGCAGCAGCAGCTCCGTCAGCCGCTCCCGGTCCCGCAGCATCAGCGTGAGGCGCTTGTACGACGGGACGCGCCGCGCGAAGCCGATGGTGAGCACGTCCGGGTCGAGGGCGTCGTCGATCCAGCCCAGCTCCGCCGTCCCGGCGCCCCGCTGCCGCCAGGAGGCGCGCAGCCGCTCGCGCACCTCCTCCACGAGCTGGGCGCGCAGGGTGCGGCGCAGCTCCCAGATGTCCCGGTCGGGGATGTCGGCGACCGAGTCCCAGCGGTCCGAACCGCCGACGGCCAGCGCGTCCTCGGCCCGCTGCACGCCGATCTGCCGGGCGCCGAGCCGGAACACCTCGGGGGCCACCCAGGTCGGTGCGTGCACGCCGTTGGTGACGGAGGTGATCGGCACCTCGTCGGCGTCGAAGCCCGGCCACAGCCCGGCGAACATGCCCCGGCTGACCCCGCCGTGCAGCACGGAGACGCCGTTGGCGCGCTGGGCGAGCCGGAGACCCATCACGGCCATGTTGAACAGGTTCGGCTCGCCGCCCGGGTACGTCTCCATGCCGAGCCTGAGGACGCGTTCGACCTCGATGCGCGGGAGTTCGGCGTCGGGGCCGAAGTGGCGGGCGACCAGCTCGCGGTCGAAGCGGTCGATGCCGGCCGGGACCGGAGTGTGCGTGGTGAAGACGGTGCCGGCCCGCACCGCCTCCAGCGCCGAGCCGAAGTCCGAACCCGCGTCGCACAGTTCGGCGATGCGCTCCAGGCCGAGGAAGCCGGCGTGGCCCTCGTTGGTGTGGAACACCTCCGGCGCGGGGTGCCCGGTGATCCGGCAGTACGTCCGTACCGCCCGGACACCTCCTATGCCGAGCAGCATCTCCTGGAGGAGCCGGTGCTCGCTGCCGCCGCCGTAGAGCCGGTCGGTGACGCCGCGTTCGCCGGGGTCGTTCTCCTCGACGTCGGAGTCGAGCAGCAGCAGCGGCACCCGGCCGACCTGGGCCAGCCAGACGCGGGCCCGCAGCTCCCGGCCGCCGGGCAGCGCGAGGGCGACGTGCGCCGGTGTGCCGTCGCGCTCCTTCAGGGGCGCGAGGGGCAGCTCGTGGGGGTCGAGGACGGGGTAGTGCTCCTGCTGCCAGCCGTCCCGGGAGAGGGACTGGCGGAAGTAGCCGTGGCGGTAGAGCAGGCCCACGCCGACGAGCGGCACCCCCAGGTCGCTGGCCGCCTTGAGGTGGTCGCCGGCCAGGATGCCGAGACCGCCGGAGTACTGGGGCAGGGCGGCGGTGATGCCGAACTCGGGCGAGAAGTAGGCCACGGCGGCGGGGAGTCGGCCGGACTGGGCCTGGTACCAGCGGTCGCCGGTCATGTAGTGGTCGAGGTCGTAGGCCACCGCGGTGAGCCGGCGCAGGAAGCGCCGGTCCTCGGCCAGCTCCGCGAGACGCGCGGGCCGGACGGTGCCGAGCAGCCGTACCGGGTCGCCGCCGGACGCGGTCCAGCACTCGGGGTCGACGGAGTGGAAGAGGTCGCGGGTCTCCGGGTGCCAGGACCAGCGCAGATTGCGGGCCAGATCACTGAGCGGCCGGAGGGGGTCGGGGAGAACGGGACGGACGGTCAGTCGACGGATCGCCTTCACCCTCACGACGTTACCGCGCGATGTGTCCCTTGTTGGGGCCTTCGCCCTGATGCGCCGGACGGGAACTGACGCGCACGGCGTGTCGATATGGCCGGATCTTTCCCCCTCGGCCTTCTTGTGGCGCTTCGGCCCGCAAGGAAAGCTGCACATGTCGCGACGAACGCTGATTGCGGGAGCGGCATCCGGGAAAGCGACGGTCAGATCGCGTGGTGTGTCGTGATGTCGACATACGCGCGAGTAGTTAACAAAGTGCCGGATTGCCCACCGGAAGAGTGTGGGAAGGCTCCTGCGGTACGCCCCGCACGCACCAAGCAGGACCCACCTCCCCAGCAGTCATCCGCCCACCCAGTTGACGCGGACAGGAGCGGTCATGCCCGCCACGCACCACTCGTCAGCCACCTCCGCGGAGCGCCCCACGGTCGTCGGGCGCATCCCCGTCCTGGACGTCCGTCCGGTCGTCCAGCGGGGGCGCAGGCCGGCCAAGGCCGTCACCGGTGAGTCGTTCGAGGTCTCCGCCACCGTGTTCCGGGAAGGGCACGACGCGGTGGGGGCCAACGTCGTCCTGAGAGATCCGCGGGGCCGGCCGGGCCCCTGGACGCCGATGCGGGAGCTGGCCCCGGGCACCGACCGCTGGGGCGCCACCGTCACCGCGGGCGAGACCGGGACGTGGTCGTACACCGTGGAGGCGTGGGGCGATCCGGTCACCACCTGGCGGCACCACGCCCGGATCAAGATCCCGGCGGGCCTGGACACGGACCTGGTCCTGGAGGAGGGCGCCCGGCTGTACGAGCGGGCCGCCGCCGACGTGCCCGGACGCGAGGACCGGCGTGAACTGCTGGCCGCCGTGGACGCGCTGCGGGACGAGAGCAGGCCGGCCGCGTCCAGGCTGGCGGCGGCGTTGACGCCTCAGGTGGACGCGGTCCTGGCCCGCCACCCGCTGCGGGACCTGGTCACCTCCTCCGACCCCCTCCCCCTGCTCGTCGAACGCGAACGCGCCCTCTACGGCGCCTGGTACGAGTTCTTCCCCCGCTCCGAAGGCACCCCCCACACCCCGCACGGCACCTTCCGCACCGCCGCCCGCCGGCTGCCCGCCATCGCCGCCATGGGCTTCGACGTCGTCTACCTCCCCCCGATCCACCCCATCGGCACCACTCACCGCAAAGGCCGCAACAACACCCTCTCCGCCACCGGTGACGACGTCGGCGTCCCCTGGGCCATCGGCTCCCCCGAAGGCGGCCACGACAGCATCCACCCCGCCCTGGGCACCCTCGACGACTTCGACCACTTCGTCACCGAAGCCGCCCGACACGGCCTGGAGATCGCCCTCGACTTCGCCCTCCAGTGCTCCCCCGACCACCCCTGGGTCCACAAACACCCCGAGTGGTTCCACCACCGCCCCGACGGCACCATCGCCCACGCCGAGAACCCGCCCAAGAAATACCAGGACATCTACCCCATCGCCTTCGACGCCGACCCCGACGGCCTCGCCACCGAAACCGTCCGCATCCTGCGCCACTGGATGGACCACGGCGTGCGCATCTTCCGCGTCGACAACCCCCACACCAAACCCGTCGCCTTCTGGGAACGCGTCATCGCCGACATCAACGGCACGGACCCCGACGTCATCTTCCTGGCCGAGGCCTTCACCCGCCCCGCCATGATGGCCACCCTCGCCCAGATCGGCTTCCAGCAGTCCTACACCTACTTCACCTGGCGCAACACCAAGCAGGAACTGACCGAGTACCTGGAGGAGCTGTCCGGCGAGGCGGCGGCGTACATGCGGCCCAACCTGTTCGCCAACACCCCCGACATCCTGCACGCCTACCTCCAGCACGGCGGCCGCCCCGCCTTCGAGGTCCGCGCCGTCCTCGCCGCCACCCTCTCCCCCACCTGGGGCATCTACAGCGGCTACGAACTCTGCGAGAACACCCCCCTGCGCGAGGGCAGCGAGGAATACCTCGACAGCGAGAAGTACCAGCTCAAACCCCGCGACTGGACCCGCGCCGCCCGCGAGGGCACCACCATCGCCCCCCTCGTCACCCGCCTCAACACCATCCGGCGCGAGAACCCGGCTCTGCGCCAACTGCGCGATCTGCACTTCCACCCCACGGACAAGGAAGAGGTGATCGCCTACTCGAAGCGGCAGGGGTCGAACACGGTTCTGGTGGTCGTGAACCTCGACCCCCGCCACACCCAGGAGGCGACGGTCTCGTTGGACATGCCGCAACTCGGCCTGGACTGGCACGAGTCGGTGCCGGTACGCGACGAGCTGACCGGCGAGACCTACCACTGGGGCAGGGCCAACTATGTGCGCCTGGAGCCGGGCCGTACGCCCGCGCACGTCTGCACGGTTCTGCGACCGTCCCACCCGCAGATCGGAGGGTCACACACCACATGATCGTCAACGAGCCCGTGCCGGACACCTTCGAGGACACCCCCGCCAAGGACCGGGACCCGGACTGGTTCAAACGAGCCGTCTTCTACGAGGTCCTCGTCCGCTCCTTCCAGGACAGCAACGGCGACGGCATCGGTGATCTCAAGGGCCTGACCGCCAAGCTGGACTACCTGCAATGGCTCGGCGTGGACTGCCTGTGGCTCCCGCCCTTCTTCAAGTCACCGCTGCGCGACGGCGGTTACGACGTCTCCGACTACACCGCCGTGCTGCCGGAGTTCGGCGACCTGGCCGACTTCGTGGAGTTCGTGGACGCGGCACACCAGCGCGGCATGCGCGTGATCATCGACTTCGTCATGAACCACACCAGCGACCAGCACCCGTGGTTCCAGGAGTCCCGCAAGAACCCGGACGGCCCCTACGGCGACTACTACGTCTGGGCCGACGACGACAAGCAGTTCCAGGACGCGCGGATCATCTTCGTCGACACCGAGGCGTCCAACTGGACCTACGACCCGGTGCGCAAGCAGTACTACTGGCACCGGTTCTTCTCCCACCAGCCGGACCTCAACTACGAGAACCCGGTCGTGCAGGAGGAGATGATCTCCGCGCTGAAGTTCTGGCTGGACCTGGGCATCGACGGGTTCCGGCTGGACGCGGTGCCGTACCTCTACCAAGAGGAGGGCACCAACTGCGAGAACCTCCCGCGCACGCACGACTTCCTGAAGCGGGTGCGCAAGGAGATCGACGCGCAGTACCCGGACACGGTGGTGCTGGCCGAGGCCAACCAGTGGCCGGAGGACGTGGTCGACTACTTCGGCGACTACGCGGCGGGCGGCGACGAGTGCCACATGGCCTTCCACTTCCCCGTCATGCCCCGCATCTTCATGGCGGTCAGAAGGGAGTCCCGCTACCCGGTCTCCGAAATCCTCGCCAAGACCCCGGCCATCCCGTCCGGCTGCCAGTGGGGCATCTTCCTGCGCAACCACGACGAGCTGACCCTGGAGATGGTCACCGACGAGGAACGCGACTACATGTACGCGGAGTACGCCAAGGACCCGCGCATGCGCGCCAACATCGGCATCCGGCGCAGGCTCGCCCCGCTCCTCGACAACGACCGCAACCAGATCGAGCTGTTCACCGCCCTGCTGCTGTCCCTGCCCGGCTCGCCGATCCTCTACTACGGCGACGAGATCGGCATGGGCGACAACATCTGGCTCGGCGACCGCGACGCCGTGCGCACCCCCATGCAGTGGACGCCCGACCGCAACGCGGGCTTCTCGTCGTCCGACCCGGGCCGCCTGTTCCTGCCCACGATCATGGACCCGGTCCACGGTTACCAGGTGACGAACGTCGAGGCGTCCATGGCCTCGCCCTCCTCCCTGCTGCACTGGACCCGGCGCATGATCGAGATCCGCAAGCAGAACGTGGCCTTCGGCCTGGGCACCTACACCGAGCTGCCGTCGTCCAACCCTGCCGTCCTGGCCTTCCTGCGCGAACACGAGGACGACCTGGTGCTGTGCGTCCACAACTTCTCCCGGTTCGCGCAGCCGACGGAGCTGGACCTCAGCGCCTTCGACGGACGCCATCCGGTCGAGCTGTTCGGCGGGGTCCGCTTCCCGGCGGTCGGTGACCTGCCGTACCTGCTGACCCTGGGCGGTCACGGCTTCTACTGGTTCCGCCTGCGCAAGGACGCCGCCTGAGGGAAAGGACGCGACACGCCATGCCGGAAGCCGTCATACGCACCGACACCAGCCCGCCGGGACTCCTCGCGTCCCTCGACCCCCTGTTGCGGGAGTGGCTGCCGCGGCAACGCTGGTTCGCCGGCAAGGGCCGCCCGGTCACCGGCTTCTCCCTGGTCGCCGCGACCGAACTGCTCCCCGCCGACTCCCGCCTCGGCCTCCACCACGTGCTGGTCCGCGCCCACCAGCGGCACACCCCGGCCGGAGGCGGGGCTCAGGAGCCGGGCGACTGCTACCAGCTCCTGATCGGCACCCGCGAGGCGCTGCCGCCCCGGCTCGCGCCCGCCCTGATCGGTCATGTGACCGAGGGCCCGGCGGCCGGGCGCACCGCCTACGACGCCCTGTACGACACCCGTCCCGCCGAGGTGCTGCTGGAGGCGCTGCGCACGCGGGCCCGCATCGGCGGGCTGCGCTTCGAGCGGGCACCGGACGACGTCATACGCGCGGGGCTGGTGCCGCGGCTGATGACCGCCGAGCAGTCGAACTCGTCGGTCGTGTACGGAGATACGTTCATCCTCAAGGTGCTGCGGCGGATCGTGCCCGGCGTCAACCCCGACCTGGAACTGCCGCTGGCCCTGGCACGCGAGGGCTGCCCCCGGGTGCCCGCACCGGCGGGGTGGATGGTGGCGGACCTGGCCGGCCGGACCTGGGTGCTGGGCGTGCTCCAGCCCTATCTGCAGGGCGCGACCGACGGCTGGGAGCTGGCGCTGCGCGAGCTGGCCAAGGGCGAGGACTTCGCCGCCGAGGCCCGGGCACTCGGGCGGGCCACCGCCGAGGTGCACACCGCGCTGGCCCGCGCGCTGCCGACCGTCACCCTCGGCCACGCCCAGGCCCGGCAGCTCGCCGACGGCATGACCGAGCGGCTGGAGGCGGCGGCGCGGGCCGTGCCCCTGCTCCGGTCGTACGCGCCCGGGCTGCGGACGGCGTTCACGGCGTTGGCGGACCTGGCCTCCGAGGGCCGAGCCTGGTCGGCACAGCGCGTCCACGGCGACCTGCACCTCGGCCAGTGCCTGCGCTCCCCCGACGGGGAGTGGTCCCTGATCGACTTCGAGGGGGAACCGGCGAAGCCCCTGGCCGAGCGCCGGCTGCCGCAGCCCGCGGTGCGGGACGTCGCGGGGATGCTGCGCTCCTTCGACTACGCCGCGCACTCGGCCGACGTACGTGTACCGGGCTGGGCCGAGTCCTGCCGGGCCGCGTACTGCACCGGGTACGCGGAGGCGGGCGGCCACGACCCGCGCACCGACCCGGTGCTGCTGCGCGCCTACGAGACGGACAAGGCGGTCTACGAGGTCCTGTACGAGGCCCGGCACCGTCCCGAGTGGCTCGAGGTGCCCCTGGCGGCGGTGCGCCGCCTGTCCGTGCCCGAGCCGGCATGACGTCCGCGTCCGCTCCCACTGTGCCCAGGAGGCCCCACCCGTGACCCCCCGCCCCTCGTCCAGCGGTCCCGACCCGAGGAAGACGACCGGGAAGAAGCCGGCCGGGAAGACGCCGACCGGGAAGAAGCCGGCCAAGGCCGCGAAGAAGAAGGCGCCCCGGAGGACCACCGCCTCCGCCAACGCGTCCGCCACCACCTCCGTCTCCGGGGCAGAGGTCGCCGTCTCCCCCGCCCCGGACGCCGCCGACCGGGAGCGGCTGCTCGCCGGCACGCACCACGATCCGCACGCGGTGCTCGGTGCCCATCGGGTGCCCGGCGGGGTCGCGTTCCGGGTGTTCCGGCCGTACGCCCTGGCCGTGACCGTGCTGTCCGGGGAGCTGCGGGTCGGGCTGCACGACGACGGGGACGGCTTCTTCTCCGGCCTGGTGCCGCTGAAGGACGTCCCGGCCCACCGTCTCCTCGTGGCGTACGAGGGGACGGAACAGGAGGTCGAGGACCCGTACCGCTTCCTGCCCACCCTGGGCGAGCTGGACCTCCACCTGCTCGGCGAGGGGCGGCACGAGCAGCTGTGGCGGGCGCTCGGCGCGCACCCGACGACGCACGAAGGGGTGGCGGGCACCCGGTTCGCGGTGTGGGCACCGAACGCGCGCGGGGTCCGGGTGGCCGGCGGCTTCAACTTCTGGGACGGCACCGGCCACCCGATGCGCTCGCTCGGGTCGACCGGGGTGTGGGAGCTGTTCCTGCCGGGCGTCGGCGCGGGCGAGCTGTACAAGTTCGAGATCACCAGGCCCGACGGTTCGCGCACCTTCCGCGCCGACCCGCTGGCCCGGCGTACGGAGGTGCCACCGGCCACGTCCTCCGTCGTGCACGCCTCGCACTACACGTGGGGCGACGAGGAGTGGCTGGCCCACCGCGCGGACGCGCCCGCGCACGAGGCGCCGATGTCCGTGTACGAGGTCCACCTGCCCTCCTGGCGCCCCGGCCTGACCTACCGGCAACTGGCCGAGCAGCTCCCCGCCTACGTCGCGGACCTCGGCTTCACCCACGTCGAGCTGATGCCGTTCGCCGAGCACCCCTTCGGCGGCTCCTGGGGGTACCAGGTCACCGGCTTCTACGCGCCCACGGCCCGGCTCGGCGACCCCGACGACTTCAAGTACCTGGTCGACCGGCTGCACCGGGCCGGGATCGGCGTGCTGATGGACTGGGTACCGGCGCACTTCCCGCGCGACGACTGGGCGCTGGCCGAGTTCGACGGGCGCCCGCTGTACGAGCACTCCGATCCGCTGCGGGCCGCGCATCCGGACTGGGGGACGCTGGAGTTCGACTTCGGGCGCCGGGAGGTGCGCAACTTCCTGGTGGCCAACGCCGTGTACTGGTGCGAGGAGTTCCACATCGACGGGCTGCGCGTGGACGCGGTCGCCTCGATGCTGTACCTCGACTACTCGCGCGAGCCGGGCCAGTGGGAGCCGAACGAGCACGGCGGCCGGGAGAACCTGGACGCGGTGGCGTTCCTCCAGGAGATGAACGCGACGCTGTACCGGCGGGTGCCCGGTGTCGTGACGGTGGCGGAGGAGTCGACGGCCTGGGACGGGGTCACCCGGGCCACGCACCACGAGGGGCCGAGCGGCTTCGGCGGGCTCGGCTTCGGGCTGAAGTGGAACATGGGCTGGATGCACGACTCGCTCGACTACATGAGCCACGAGCCGGTGCACCGCAAGCACCACCACGGGGAGATGACCTTCTCCATGGTGTACGCGTACAGCGAGAACTACGTGCTGCCGATATCCCACGACGAGGTGGTGCACGGCAAGAGGTCCCTGGTGTCGAAGATGCCCGGCGACTGGTGGCAGCAGCGCGCCAACGAGCGGGCGTACCTCGGCTTCATGTGGGCCCACCCCGGCAAGCAACTCCTGTTCATGGGGCAGGAGTTCGCGCAGGGCGCGGAGTGGTCGGAGGCGCACGGCCCCGACTGGTGGCTGCTCGACCCGGAGTACGGGGCGTCGGCGGACCACCGGGGCGTGCGCGACCTGGTGCGGGACCTGAACACCGTCTACCGGGCGACGCCCGCGCTGTGGCGGCGCGACACCCACCCTTCCGGTTTCTCCTGGGTGGTCGGCGACGCGGCCGAGGACAACGTCCTGGCGTTCCTGCGGCTGGACGCCGACGGCACCCCGCTGCTCGCGGTGTCGAACTTCGCCCCGGTGGTCCGCTCCGGCTACCGCCTCGGCGTGCCCGACGAGGTCCCGGCCTGGCACGAGGTGCTCAACACCGACGCGGCGCGGTACGGCGGCGGCGACGTGGTCAACCCGGACCCGGTCAAGCCGGAGCCGCAGGGGTGGCACGGCCGCCCGGCGAGCATCCGGCTGACCCTGCCGCCCCTGGCGACGGTGTGGCTGCGTCCGGCCTGACCTGCCGGCCCGCCGGTCAGCCCGCGTCCTCCAGGCCCTTGGGCAGCGGCTCGCTGTGCAGGACGCCGAGGTGCTGGGTGGCGCGGGTGAGGGCGACGTACAGGTCGCTGGTGCCGTAGCGGCCGGGCTCGACGACCAGGACGGAGTCGAACTCCAGGCCCTTGGACTGGCGCGGGTCGAGCAGCACGACGCGGTGGGTGAGGTCGGGCTCGGCGTCCGCCGTCACGCCGTCCAGGCGGGCTGCCAGGACCCGGTGCAGCTCGCGCGGGGCGATGACGGCGAGGCGGCCCTCCTCGGGGGTCAGCTCCCGGACCGCCTCGGCCACGGCGGCCGGGAGGTCGCCGGTCGCGCGGACCCAGGGGCGTACGCCGGTCGAGCGCACCGAACTCGGCGGCGTGAACTCCGGGTCGTCGGCGCGGACCACGGCCGCCGCGAGGTCCATGACCTCGGCCGGGGTGCGGTAGTTGACGCCCAGGCGGGTGTGCTCCCAGCGGTCCTCGACGTAGGGGGCGAGGATCTTCGACCAGGAGCCGACACCGGCCGCCTCCGCGGTCTGCGCCGGGTCGCCGACCAGGGTCATCGAGCGGGTGGGGCAGCGGCGCATGAGCAGCCGCCAGGCCATCGGGGACAGCTCCTGCGCCTCGTCCACGATGATGTGCCCGAACGCCCAGGTGCGGTCGGCCGCGGCGCGTTCGGCGGCGCTGCGGTGGTCGTCCTCCTCCTGGCGCTCGGCGAAGCGCTCGGCGTCGATGATGTCGTGCGCGGACAGGACCTCGGCGTCCTCCTCGTCCTTGTCCTCGAACTCGTAGGTGCGGGACGCGTACGACACGTCGAGGACGCCCTGCGCGTAGGCGATCTGCTCCTCCCGCTCGCGTTCGGCGCGGGAGCGGGCGATCCGGTCGTCGACGCCGAGCAGTTCGGCGGCCTCGTCCAGCAGGGGCACGTCGGCGACGGTCCAGCGCCGGGTGACCGGGCGGCGGACGGCGGCGGCGTCCTCGGCGGGGAGGAAGGACTCCGGGGCGGCGAGGAGGTCGGCGACCAGGCGCTGCGGCGTGAGCCGGGGCCACAGCCGGTCGACGGCGGACCAGACCTCGGGGTTCTCGGCGAGTTCGTCGCGGATCTGGGTGATGTCGCTGGGGTCGAGGAGGTTGCTGCCGTCGTAGGGGTCGGTGCCGATGCGCTCGGCGACCATGTCGGTGAGGGTGTTGAGGATGTGTCCCTCGAAGTGTTCGCGGGCCGCGTTGTGCGGCAGCTTGGCGGCGCGGGTGCGCTCGCGGGCGACGTTGACCAGGTCGTCGTCGAGCATGAGGATGTCGCGGTCGTGCTCGATCGCGATCACCGGGTCGGGCAGTGCCTGCCGGGCGCGGACCGCCTCCGCGAGCACGTCGGCCATCTCGGCCCGGCCCTTCACGGCCGCCGCCTCGGGGGTGTCCGTCGCCGTGGCCTTCACGCCGGGGAACAGCTCGCCGACGGTGGCGAGGAGCACGCCGGTCTCGCCGAGCGAGGGCAGCACCTCGCCGATGTAGCCGAGGAAGGCCGGGTTGGGGCCGACGATGAGGACGGCGCGCTTGGCGAGCAGTTCGCGGTGCTCGTAGAGGAGGTAGGCGGCGCGGTGCAGGGCGACGGCGGTCTTGCCGGTGCCGGGGCCGCCCTCGACGACCAGGACGCCGCGGTGCGGGGCGCGGATGATGCGGTCCTGGTCGGCCTGGATGGTCTGCACGATGTCGCCCATGCGGCCGGTGCGCGCGGAGTTCAGCGCGGCGAGCAGCACGGCGTCGCCGGAGGGGTCCTCGTGGCCGGTGCGCCTCTCGTCGCCGAGGTCGAGGATCTCGTCGTGCAGCGCGGTGACCGTGCGGCCCTCGCTGGTGATGTGCCGACGGCGGCGCAGCCCCATCGGGGTGTGGCCGGTGGCCAGGTAGAAGGGGCGGGCGACGCCGGCCCGCCAGTCGATGAGGACGGGGGTGCGTTCGGCGTCGTCGGCGCGCAGGCCGATGCGGCCGATGTGGTGGCCCTGCCCGGAGGTGAGGTCGATCCGGCCGAAGCAGAGGGAGCCGTCCACCGCGTTGAGCGCGGCGAGCAGCCCGGAGCGCTCGGCGACCAGGATGTCCCGCTCCAGACGGGCCTGCTGGGGGGTGTTGCCCTGCGCGAGCGCGTCGGTCACGGAGTCCTCGGCGTCGCCGCGCAGCGCGTCCACGCGCGCGTACAGTCCGTCGATGAATTCCTGCTCGTGCAGCAATTCATCGTCCGGAAATTCGGTGTTTGACAATTCCACTCCCGGCCGCATATACTGTGCCTACTGAACTTCTTCGCGACCTCATTCCTGTGAAGTCACGAATCAACGAATATACGCAGAGAAATCCCCCGAGCGCAATTGCTCGGGGGATTTCTTCTGCGCCGGCCAGTCCGCGCGCCGGGCCGGTCAGACCACGTCGGCCAGCTCCTCCAGCAGCCGCCGCTTGGGCCGGGAGCCGACCATCGACTTCACCGGCTCACCGCCGCGGAACACCATGAACGTCGGCATCGACAGCACCTTGTACGCGTTCGTGGTCGCCGGGTTCTGGTCGACGTTCAGCTGCACCACGCGGAACCGGTCACCCTCCTCCTCGGCCAGGGCGCTGAGCACCGGCGCCATCTGCCGGCACGGCGGGCACCAGTCGGCGGTGAACTCCACCAGCACGGGCAGCTCGGAGCCGATCACCTCCGCCGCGAAGTCCGTGTCCGTCACCTCGGGCACCCCGCTGGTCTTCATCCGTGTCCTCCCAGTTCGCACTTGGGCTCCGGACCCCCCGGAGCCGCCGCCTCGGCCCGCGTCAGCTGTGCGGCGACCTGCGCGCGCACCGACGTGAGCTGCTCGATCAGCGTGTCCAGCTCGGCCAGCTTGCGCCGGTAGACCACGAGGGACGCCGGACAGGAGTCGCCCTCCGGGTGCCCGGCGCGCAGGCACTCCACGAAGGGGCGGGTCTCCTCCAGGTCGAACCCGAAGTCCTGGAGGGTCCTGATCTGCCGCAGCAGCTTCAGGTCGTCCTCGTCGTAGGTCCGGTAGCCGTTGCCGCCCCGCCGCGCGGGCAGCAGACCCCGCGACTCGTAGTACCGCAGCGTCCGCGTGGTGGTCCCGGCCCGTGCGGCCAGCTCGCCGATTCGCATGGGGACGAACGTAAGCCTTGACGCGGACGTCAAGGCAAGAAGCCCCGCGCGGGGGGTGCGCGGGGCTTCTTCGGGGGGCCGGGCGGCTGAGCAACGGGGGGAGCACCTCAGCCGCCCGGGGTGTGCGGGAGCCGCCCCGGCACGCGGGGGCGTCGTACGGCCGTCAGGCCTTCGCCAGCTCCTTCTCGCCGCCCTGCTCGGGCAGGTCCGGCGCACCGGCGCCGTCACCGTCGGCGGGGCCGTGACCGTCGTCCAGGAGGGTCTTCTCGTCGAACGGGGCCCGGCCGGCCAGCACCTCGTTCACCCGGTCCTTGTCGATCTCCTTGGTCCAGGTGCCGATGAGGACGGTGGCGACGGCGTTGCCGCCGAAGTTGGTCAGCGCGCGGGCCTCGCTCATGAAGCGGTCGATGCCGACGATCAGGCCGATGCCGTCCACCAGGGCGGGCTTGTGCGACTGGAGGCCGCCGGCCAGCGTGGCGAGACCGGCGCCGGAGACACCGGCGGCGCCCTTGGAGGCCACCAGCAGGAAGAGCAGCAGCGGGATCTGCTCGCCGATCGACATCGGCGTGCCCATGGCGTCCGAGATGAACAGCGAGGCCATGGTCATGTAGATCATGGTGCCGTCGAGGTTGAACGAGTAGCCGGTCGGGACGGTGATGCCGACCACCGGCTTGCTGATTCCGAGGTGCTCCATCTTCGCGATGAGGCGGGGCAGCGCCGACTCGGAGGAGGAGGTGGACAGGATCAGCAGGAACTCGCGGCCCAGGTACTTGAAGAGCGAGAAGACGTTGATCCCGGCGACGACGCGCAGCACCGTGCCGAGCACCACGAAGAGGAAAATGACGCAGGTCGCGTAGAAGCCGAGCATCAGCACGGCCAGGCTCTTGAGGGCGTCGACGCCGGCCGAGCCGGTGACGGCGGCGATGGCACCGAAGGCACCGACCGGGGCGGCCCACATGATCATCGCCAGGACGCGGAAGACCAGCCGCTGGATGTGCTCGATACCGCGCAGGACGGGCTGCCCGGCGTTGCCCATGGCCTGAAGTGCGAAGCCGCAGAGCAGGGCGATGAGCAGGGTCTGGAGCACCTCGCCCGCCGTGAAGGCGGAGACGATGGTGGTCGGGATGATGCCCATCAGGAAGTCGACGGTGCCCTTGGCCTCCGCGTCGACCTGCGCCTGGCCGGTCTCCTTGACGGCGTCGGTGACCGCGAGGCCCGTGCCCGGGTCCAGGATGTTGCCGACGATCAGGCCGATGGCGAGCGCCACCAGTGACATGACCAGGAAGTAGCCCAGGGCGATGCCGCCGACCGCGCCGACCTTGGCGGCCTTGCGGACCGAGCCGATGCCCAGCACGATCGTGCAGAAGATGATCGGGGAGATCATCATCTTGATCAGGTTCACGAAGCCGGTGCCGAGCGGCTTCAGCTCGGTGGCGAAGTCGGGGGCGGCCAGACCGACGGCGATACCGAGGGCGACCGCGATGATCACGGCGATGTAGAGATAGTGCGTGCGGTCGCGCTTGGCTTTGGGTGCGGCAGGTGCCGTAGCGGCTTCGCTGGTCACGGCGGCCCTCCTTGACGACGTCGTCGGCATCACCGGCGTGCGGCTCACGTCCGGGGGTGTGTAGCGGGGACTGGGTGACTATCTCCCGGCGTGTGAGCGCGGTCACCCTTGCGTTCATTTAGTTCACAATCCAGCCACGAGGGAGACTGGCGGCATGCACCTCCGCGTCCCGAGACCCCGCAGCCTGGCGGGGCAGCTCTTCGCCATGCAGGCCGTCCTGATAGCGGTCGTCGTGGTCGGGTACGCGCTGTTCAGCTACATCAGCGACCGGGGGCAGGCGGAGGAGGCGGCCGGGCGCCAGGCCAGGGCGGTGTCGCTGGCGATCGCCGACTCGCCGTCCGTGGCGGAGGCCATCCGCACCCCGGACCCGACGGCACTCCTCCAGCCGTACGCGGTGCGGGTCATGCGGGACACGGACGTGGACTTCGTGACGATCATGAATCCGGAGGGCATCCGCTGGACCCACCCCGAGCCGACGGAAATCGGCCACCTCTTCCAGGGCCACATCGAGCGTGCGCAGCGGGGCCAGACCTTCACCGAGACCTACACGGGCACGCTCGGCCCCTCGGTGCGGGCGGTCACACCGATCGTGGACGACGGCCGGATCGTCGGCCTGGTCAGTGCCGGGATCAAGGTCGAGGAGATCAGCAAGCGGGCGCAGGAGCAGCTCACGGCCCTGTCGGGGGTGGCGGCGGGGGCGCTGCTGCTCGGCGCGGTCGGGACGTACGTGATCAACGCGCGGCTGCGCCGGCACACGCACGGCATGAACGCCGACGAGCTGAGCCGGATGCACGACTACCATCAGGCGGCGCTGCACGCGGTGCGGGAGGGGCTGCTGATGCTGGACGGGCAGTACCGTGTCGCGCTCATCAACGACGGCGGACGGGAGCTCCTCGGCGTGCGCGGTGACGTGGTCGGCGCCTCGGTGGCGGACCTGGGGCTGCCCTCGCAGCTGACGGGGGCGCTGCTGGCCTCGGAACCCCGGGTGGACGAGGTGCACCTGGCGGCGGAGCGGGTGCTGGTGGTGAACACCTCGCCGGTCTCCGGCGGTGAGCGCCGGGGGACGGTGGTGACGCTGCGGGACGTGACGGAGTTGCAGTCGCTGACGGGCGAGCTGAACTCGGAGCGCGGATTCACCCAGGCGCTGCGCTCCCAGGCGCACGAGGCGGCGAACCGGCTGCACACGGTCGTCTCGCTGATCGAGCTGGGGCGGGCGGAGGAGGCCGTGGAGTTCGCGACGGCCGAGCTGGAACTGGCACAGGCCCTCACCGACCAGGTGGTGGCGGCGGTGAGCGAGCCGGTGCTCGCGGCGCTGCTGCTGGGCAAGACGGCGCAGGCCAACGAGCGGGGAGTGGAGCTGGTGGTGTCCCAGGACAGCCGACTGGACGACGGACTGCTGCCGCCGTCGCTGCCCGCCCGGGACCTGGTGACGATCCTGGGCAACCTGGTGGACAACGCGGTGGACGCGACGCAGGGGGCGGTGCCGTCGCGGGTGACGGTGGCGGCGTACACGGAGGCTTCCGGCGCCGGCGGCTCCGAGCTGGTGCTGCGGGTGTCGGACACCGGTGCCGGGGTCGATCCCGCCCACGCCGACCTGGTCTTCCAGCGGGGCTACTCGACCAAGCCGGCCGGGGAGGGCGGACGCGGCCTGGGGCTCGCCCTGGTCCGGCAGGCGGTGCGGCGGCACGGCGGCGCCCTGACCGTCACGGAGGCGGAGGGCGGCGGCGCCCGCTTCGAGGCCCGGCTGCCGCTGGGTGACGGAGCGGCACCGGCCGCCGCGGCGGGCAGACCGGGCGCCGGGGGTGCGCTGTGAGCACCGCCGACTCGCAGCCCATCCGGGTCCTGGTCGTCGAGGACGACCCGGTCGCCGCCGACGCGCACGTGATGTACGTCGGCCGGGTGCCGGGGTTCGTCGCGGTCGGCAAGGCGCACACCGGTGCGGAGGCCCGCCGCATGCTGGACCGCACGCCGGTCGACCTGCTCCTGCTCGACCTGCACCTGCCGGACGTGCACGGACTCCAGCTGGCCCGGTCACTGCGGGCGGCGGGACACCACACCGACGTGATAGCGGTGACGTCGGCGCGGGACCTGACGATGGTGCGCGAGGGGGTGTCGCTGGGCGTCGTCCAGTACGTCCTGAAGCCCTTCACCTTCGCCACCCTGCGCGACCGCCTGGTCCGCTACGCGGAGTTCCGGGGCACCGCCGGGGAGGCCAGCGGCCAGGACGAGGTGGACCGCGCCCTGGCCACCCTCCGCGCCCCCGGCCCCGCGGCCCTGCCCAAGGGCCTGAGCGGCCCGACCCTGGAGCGGGTGACGGGCGCCCTGCGCGGCGCGGCCGAGGGCCTCACGGCCGCCGGGGTCGCGGAAGCGGTGGGCATCTCCCGCATCACGGCCCGGCGTTACCTGGAACACCTGGTGGACGCGGGCCGGGCGGGCCGGAGTCCGCAGTACGGTCAGGTGGGGCGGCCGGAGCTGGTGTACCGGTGGGTGCGGGGCCGGTGAGCCGTGCCGCCCTGCGGGCCTGCTCGGCCTCCTTGGGCGAGCCCGCGCGCTCGTAGGCGTCCGCGGCCTGCGTCATACGTACGCGCGCCCGCTCCGCGTCCCCGGCCGTCTCGTGCACGAGCCCGAGGGCGTACAGCGTCCGGGCGGCACCGTGCCAGTCCTCGAACTCCTCGCAGATGTCCAGACTGTCGAGGCAGGCGGTCACGGCTTCCGCCGTACGGCCGCGTGCGTTGAGGGCGACGGCGTAGTTGTGCCGGGCCCTGCCCTCGCGGGGCCGGTCCCCCGTCTCCCGGTAGAGGCCGAGAGCGGATCGCAGGGCGTCGAGGGCCTCGTCCACGCGCCCGGACTTGCGCAGTATCAGGGCGAGGTTGTTCCACACGCCGGCCTCGCTGTGCCGGTCGCCGGTGCGACGGAAGAGGCCGAGCGCGAGCCGGAAGGCGTCCACGGCGTCGTCGACCTGCCCGACGTCGCCCAGGATGGCGCCGAGGTTGGACAACGCCATGGCCCTGCCGTTGTCGTGGCCCAGGGAGTCGTACAGATCGTGCGCCCGTCGGTGGGCGTCGTACGCCTCCCTGAGACGGCGGTTGCCCCGCAGCGCGGTCCCCGTCCTGTTCCATGCGGCGGCCTCGGCGGCCTCGTCGCCCGCCCGGCGCGCGGCGGCGCACACGGCCCCGCACACGGTGACCGAGTCGTCGAAGCGGCGCCGCCAGTCCAGGTACTCACCGAGCGCGCCGGCGAGCCGTACGGCGTCGGCGGCCAGCTGCCGGTCCGTCGCCCACTGGACGGCGGCCACGAGCCCGGCACGCTCCGCGTCGAACCAGGCGAGTGCCTCCTCACGGCTCCGGAACGGCCCGGTCTCCTCGTCGTCCTCCGTGCGGGGCTTCAGGCGGGCGTCCGCCGCGCGGGCCCGCTCCAGGTAGTGCCGCAGCACACGCGCCCGCGCGGCGTCACCCTCTGCACGGGCCACCACTCCCGCCCCGAACACCCGCACCAGGTCGTGCAACCGCCACCATCCGCGCGTGCGCCCCCTCTCCACTAGGTGCGCCCGGGCAAGGGCGTGTTGGCCACGCACAGGAGGTCGGTCGGCACTGACCAGCGCGGCGACGACCTCGTCACTCACCTCGGGCCCCGGCGCGAGTGCAAGCAGGCGCAGCAGCCGGGCCTGCTCGGGCGGCAGCCGGCGGTAGGACAGCTCGAAGGCGGCGCGGACGCTGCGCTCGCCGTCGTCGAGCTGGTCCAGCCGGTCGTGGGCCTCGGCCAGTTCCGCCACGAGTTCCCTCACCGGCTTGCCCGGATCGGCCGCCAGCAGGGCCGCCGCGATCTGCAGGGCCAGCGGAAGGTGCCCGCAGAGGCTCGCGAGTCGGCCGGTCGTGCCGGGGTCGTCGCCCACCCGGCCGTCGTGCGGATCGGCGATCCGCAGGGCGCGGGCGAGGAGTTCGTACGCCTCCCTCGTCCCGAGTTCGTCCAGGGGGAGGAGCCGTGCACCGAGTTGGGGCAGCCGGTCGCGGGACGTGACCAGGACGCGGTGCCGGAAGTCGCCCGGCAGGAGAGGCCGTACCTGCTCCGCCGAGGAGGCGTTGTCGGCCAGGACCAGCATCCCGCCGCGCTCACCGGCCCGAACGGCCAGCGTCGAGCGGTAGAGCGCGGCCCGCTCGTCCGTCGTCGTGGGCATGTGTTCCGGCGGGGTGCCGAGAGCATGCAGCAGGGTTCGCAGACTTCGGTCCGCGGTGACGGGTTCCCGGTCGTAGCCGTGCAGGTCGATGAAGAGGATTCCGCCGGGGAACCAGCCCCGTTCCCAGGCGAGGTGCGCGGTCTCGACGGCGAGCGCGGTCTTGCCGATGCCGCCGAGACCGGACACGGAGGCGACCGGCGCCGCGGCGGACTGCGCACCGTCCGGGTCCAGCGCCCGCAACAGGTCCTCGGTCTCACGGTCCCGACCGATGAACCCGCCGGGCCTCGGCGGCAGGCCCGTCATCGCCTCCGGGACGGCCGTCCCGCCCTCCTGGACCACGACCTGTACGCCGACCACCTCGCGCAGGAAGACCCCGCCCCGGAAGTCGGTGTGGTCGCCGCCGTACCAGGACGCCCCGCTGCCCGGCGCGGACCGCTCCATGGCCCGTGCGACGGCACCGGCGACGCCGGACGGCCCGGCGGCGAGCAGCTCCGCCACCGTCTCGCCCCACTCCCGTACGGCATCCCGTCGCGCCGGTTCCGCCGCCGCCTTCGCGATGTCTCGTACGGACACGCCGGCACCGAGCCCCAGCACCCGCGCCAGCGCCTCCACCGCCCGTCGTCCACCGTCCCCGCCCGCACCCTCGGCCAGGGCCGCCAGCAATGCCGTTTCCATCCGCGCCGTACCTCCCTGCCGGAGGGACGATCACGCCGCCTTCGCGTACCACACGACCTGCGCGGCGAGCCCCGCCACGGCGAGCGCCTCCAGCACCGAGAGCGCGACGAGCAGCCGGGTGGCGTCCCCGTTCACCCAGAAAACGACCAGCGCCGCCAGGGGTACCGCGCAGAACGCCGTCAGGTCGATCACGGTCTGGATCGTCTTGCGGGACCGGCGCCGGGTGTCGCTCCGGTGGTACGCCTCCCACCCGAAGGTCGCGAACCCGCTCGTGTGCGCCGCCAGTTCGGCCAGCTTGGGTCCCAGATCATCCCGCACATATAGCCCGATCGCGGAGATCTTCTCGTCGTTGACGAGGTAGGTCCACCCGAGGACGAGGCACACCGGCGGCAGCGCGAGGAGCATCGACGGCTGCTCCGCCTGGGCGGTGGCGGCGATGACGGCGGCCACGACGGCGAGCGTCACGTAGAGGAGGTTGTCCCGGAACCCGATTCTGGCCCTCTGCTCGCTCTTCACGCTCTCGTACTCGGCGAGCAGCAACTGCCCCACCGTGACGTCCTGTTCCGGCACTCGAATCCCTTCTCCCAGCGGTAACTTATGACTATGCCGGACACCCAGCCCACCGTTCTGGTCCTGACCGCACTCCCGCTCGAATACGCCGCGGTCCGCGCACACGTGGAGGAGCGGGAGGAGCGAGTGCACCGGGACGGCACCCGGATCGAAGTGGGCCGACTGTCGTCGACTTCCTGGCACGTCGCCCTCGCCGAACTGGGCATGGGCGCCGAGCGCACCGCCGCTCTCACCACCCAGCTCATCCACTGGCTGCGCCCCGAGGCGGTGCTGTTCGTCGGGGTCGCGGGCAGTCTGAAGGACGACGTCGGGATCGGCGACGTCGTCGTGGGCACGCAGGTGTACGAGATCCACGGCGGCAAGCAGACCCCGGATGGCCTCCTGGTTCGGCCGAAGGCCCTGCCGGGCTCGCACGCGCTGGAGCAGACGGCCCGTTCCGCGGTGCGGGACATGCCCGGCGTACGGGCACACTTCATGCCGATCGCCACGGGGGATGTCGTCCTGGCGGACGCCGAGTCCGAGATCGCCCGGTTCCTCCGCCGGAACTACAACGACGCGGGCGCGATCGAGATGGAGGGCTCGGGCGCCCTTCGGGCGGCCCACCTGAGCGGCCAGTTGAACGCCCTGGTCATCCGGGGCATCAGCGACCGGGCCGACGCCGAGAAGCACAGGGCCGACGCCTCGGGTTCACAGCAGCGCGCCGCCGAGCAGGCCGCGGCGGTGACGGTGGCCGTGCTGCACAAGCACCGGCCCCGTGAGGGTTCCTCCGACTCCGGGGAGGAGCCCCAAGAGCTCCGGGCCAGGGGAGCGACGTACGGCGGAGACCACATCGACTTCCGGGGCGGCACCTTCCACGGCCCCGTCACCGGCAAGGGGGACCGGCGGCGTTAGGGCCGGCGCTCACGGTCCGGTCCCCCGAGCGACCGCCGCCCTGCCACCCCGGTCACCGGGCGTGGCATGTCACCCGCCTGCGTATCGCCGTCACCGTCCACCCGCCGGGGCTGCTCCAGACCGGGGATCACGCCCGGGCGGTCTTCGCGGCGGTGATCCCCCGCCTGTCCTCGGACGACATCGACGTCCCCAGCGGTCGCGCGGCGCCAGTCGGAGCACCTGCTGCGCATCTCCGACAGCGAGAACGTGAACCTGCGCGTCATCCCGTTCAAAGCCGGCAAGGCCGATCACCTCCTCCAGGGGTAATCCCGCGCACGCTCATTGACCTGACTAGACCATTCCTCTTACGTTCGCCACGCAGCCGTCCAGGCCACAGTGTCGTGTGCCCGTAGGAGGTCATGCCCGTGCGTCCCACCGTCCGGTTCACCGCCCTGTTCTCCCTCACCGCGCTCGCCGCCACCTCGCTCGCCGCCTGCTCGAGCGGCTCCGGCAGCGATCCGGACACGGTGAAGGTCTCCTTCAAGCAGTCGACGGACAACTCCATCAAGGTGATGGACACCTACCTCGGCGACATCAAGAAGCAGTTCGAGAAGGCCAACCCGGGGAAGAAGGTCGAGCTGGTGCCGATCAAGGCGCCGGACTCGGAGTACTACACCAAGCTCCAGCAGATGCTCCGCTCCCCCAAGACCGCGCCGGACCTGGTCTACGAGGACACGTTCCTCATCAACTCCGACATCACCAGCGGGTATCTGAAGCCGCTCGACGACTATCTCGCCGACTGGAAGGACTGGGACCAGTTCATCGACACGGCGAAGGCCGCGGCCAAGGGCGAGGACGGCAAGACGTACGGCGTGCCGGACGGGACGGACACCCGGGGCCTGTGGTTCAGCAAGGACGTGTTCGCCAAGGCCGGGCTGCCCGCCGACTGGCAGCCGAAGACCTGGGACGAGGTGCTCGACGCGGCCCGCACCATCAAGGAGAAGGTCCCCGGCGTCACACCGCTCAACGTCTACACCGGCAAGCCCGCCGGCGAGGCCGCGACCATGCAGGGCTTCGAGATGCTGCTGTACGGCACGGGCACGGGGAGCGGCGGCTCCGATCCGCTGTACGACAAGGGCAGCAAGAAGTGGATCACGGCGGGGCAGGGGTTCGAGGACTCCCTCTCCTTCGTCGAGACCGTGTACAAGGAGAAGCTCGGTCCGGAGGTCTCCGACGCGCTCGACCCCAACTTCGGCACCAAGGTGCGCGGTGAGCTGCTGCCGCAGGGCAAGCTCGGGATCGCGCTCGACGGCTCCTGGCTGCCGCAGGACTGGTTGGAGGGCAGCGGGCACGAGTGGCCCGAGTGGTCGAAGGAGCTGGGGCTCGCCGCCATGCCGACCCAGAACGGGCAGGCGCCGGGACGGGTGAGCATGTCGGGCGGCTGGACCTGGGCCATTCCGGCCAAGGCGGGCAACCCCGACCTGGCCTTCGAGTTCGTCAAGACGATGCAGACCAAGGCGAACGCCCAGAAGTGGTACGTCGCCAACTCCGGCATCTCCGTCCGCGAGGACGTCGCCGAGGACCCCGCCTACGTCGACGCCCAGCCCGGCATCAAGTTCTTCACCGACCTCGTCGCCGACACCCACTACCGGCCCGCCTACCCGGCGTACCCGAAGGTGTCCGTCGCCATCCAGGAGGCCATGGAGGGCGTGACGACCGGTGACAAGTCGGTCGAGGAGGCGGCGCGCGGCTACGACGAGGCGCTCAAGGAGGCCACCGACAACCAGGTGGTGAGCAAGTGACGGCCACCGCGCCGGAGCACGCCGGGCCGGAGGTGCGGAAGGCGCCCGCGTCTCCGCCCTCCGGCACCCGGCCCGGCACCGTCCGGCGCTCCCTCTTCCGCGCCCTGCCCGTCTCCCCCGCCGTCGTCCTGCTGCTGCTCTTCCTCGCCGGTCCGATCGTCTACTGCGTCGTCATCGCCTTCACCGACCTCCAGCTCACCGGGCAGGCGCAGGAGTCCTTCGTCGGGTTCGACAACTTCACCCGCGCCTTCAAGGACGAGGCGTTCCTCAACGCCGTATGGCTGACCCTGGTGTTCACCGTGCTGTCCTCGCTGATCGGGCAGAACACGCTGGGGCTCGCCCTGGCCTCGCTGATGCAGCGGGCCTCGAAGCCGGTCCGCACGCTCACCGGTGGCATCGTTGTCACGGCCTGGGTGCTGCCGGAGGTGGTGGCGGGCTTCCTGCTCTACGCCTTCTTCCGCCGCGAGGGCACCCTCAACGCCATCCTGGACTGGCTCCACCTTCCCTCCCAGAACTGGCTGTTCACGCTGCCGATCCTGGCGGTGTCCTTCGCCAACGTGTGGCGCGGCACGGCGTTCTCGATGCTGGTGTACTCGGCCGCGCTGAACGAGATCCCCAAGGAGGTCACCGAGGCCGCCGAGGTCGACGGCGCGAGCGGCTGGCGCCGGATGTGGCACATCACGCTGCCGATGATCCGGCGCTCCATCGGCACCAACCTGATGCTCAACACGCTCCAGACCCTGTCGGTCTTCGGGCTGATCTGGGTGATGACGCGGGGCGGGCCGAGCGGCAAGAGCCAGACGCTGCCGCTGTTCATGTACGAGCAGGCCTTCCAGAACAGCCTGATCGGGTACGGCACGGCGGTGGCGCTGCTGCTGTTGCTGATCGGCTCGCTGTTCTCGGTCGTGTACCTGCGCCTGCTGCGGACGGAGGTCTGAGATGACGGACACGGTCGCGCCTCGCCCGGCTTCTCGGACGTCCCGGGCGGCCCGCCGTACGACCCCCGCCGCCCGGCGCAACCGGCGCCGCACCGCCGCCGACGCCGGGCTGCTGGTGGCGGCCGCGGCCTTCGTACTGCCGCTGGCCTGGGTGGTGCTGTCCGCCCTCGACCCGCACGCGAGTCTGCGGGTGAAGGTCCCCGACGGGGTGACGCTGGACAACTTCGACGCGATCCTCACCCCGGAGATCACCTTCACCCCGCTGCTCAACAGCCTGATCCTGTGCGGCGGGGCGACGCTGCTGACGGTGGTGTGCGCGGTGCTCGCGGCGTATCCGCTCTCCCGCTTCCGGTCGCGGCTGAACCGGCCCTTCCTGCTGACGATCCTGTTCGCGACCAGCCTGCCGATCACGGCGATCATGGTGCCCGTCTACGCCCTGTTCGTGCGGGTGAACATGATCGACACCATGCAGGGGACGATCTTCTTCTTCGCCGCCTCGCAGCTGCCCTTCGCGATCTGGTTGATGAAGAACTTCATGGACGGGGTGCCGAAGGAGCTGGAGGAGGCGGCGTGGACGGACGGGGCGTCGTCCTTCCAGTCGCTGCTGCGGATCGTGCTGCCGCTGATGGGGCCAGGGGTGGCGGTGGTGACGGTGTTCTCGTTCGTGATGATGTGGGGGAACTTCTTCGTCCCCTTCATGCTGCTGCTCTCCCCCGACCAGATGCCCGCCTCGGTCAGCATCAACGACTTCTTCGGCAACCGGGGCATGGTGGCGTACGGACAGCTGGCGGCGTTCTCGATCGTCTACTCCACACCGGTCGTGCTGCTGTACGTGCTGATCTCCCGGCGACTGGGCGGCGGCTTCGCGCTGGGCGGTGCGGTGAAGGGGTAGGAGCCGGGGTGTGGGGCGGGGGCGCACCCGGGTCCGCGCACCCCCGTACGTTCCTACAATCCGTATCGCTGGCCGAACAGCCCGTAGTCAGCATCGCCGCGGACCCCTACGGTGTGGCGCGTGCGCCGACCCTCACCCGGCCCGAGCCAGTCGGGCCCTCCGTTCAACGCCCTCGCCGCCCGCCGGCTGCGTGCCGCCCTCAACATGGGACCCGAGCACGTCGCCCACGGCATACGGGTCTCGTACGGGCTGCCGTACGTCTCCCCCGACCTCGTCATCGCCTGGGAGCGGGGGACCGCCTTGCCCGAGGGGCCGGAGCTGACCGCGCTCGCCGGGGTGCTGTGGTGCTCGCCCGGTGAGCTGATCGGGCGGCCGCAGTCCCTGCGCGAGCACCGCGTCGCCCGCGGTCTGGCACCCGAGGACGTGGCCCGTGCGGTCGGGCTCGGTCTTCCCGCCTACCTGCGGATGGAGGAGTCGGACGACTGGCGCGGCACCGACCGCCAGTCGGCCCAGCTCGCCGACGTGCTGGGGCTCACGCTGCCCGACTTCGTGACCGTCACGGGGCGCGAGGAGAAGCTGGCCGACCTGCTGACGAGCGCGGTGACCACGCGCTGGCAGGGTTGTGTGCGCCCGATCGCCAAGCTGGCACCGCTGGACCGGCGCGTCCTGGAGAACGTCCTCCAGGTGCTGCACCAGGACTACCAGGGGCGGATGGCCGCCACCCTCAGCTGGGGCGGCGGCGCCCCCGACTCGAGCGCCGGGGGCCGGGACTTCCTCGACCGGATCGTGGACCACTTCTGGACGGCGGTCGAGAGGCACCCCTAGAGGGGAGGCCTAGAAGACGGACTCCGCCTCGTCCATCCGGTCCTTCGGGACCGTCTTCAGCTCGGTGACCGCCTCCGCCAGCGGCACCATCACCACGTCGGTGCCGCGCAGCGCCGTCATCCGGCCGAAGTCGCCCCGGTGCGCGGCCTCCACCGCGTGCCAGCCGAAGCGGGTGGCGAGGACGCGGTCGTACGCGGTGGGCACGCCGCCGCGCTGGACGTGGCCGAGGATGACCGGCTTGGCCTCCTTGCCGAGCCGGCGCTCCAGCTCGAAGGCGAGCGCGGTGCCGATGCCCTGGAAGCGCTCGTGGCCGAACTTGTCGATCGCGCCCTTGCCGTAGTCCATGGAGCCCTCGGCGGGGTGGGCACCCTCGGCGACGCAGACGACGGCGAACTTCTTGCCGCGGGAGAAGCGCTCCTCGACCATCTTGACCAGGTCGGCGGGGTCGAAGGGGCGCTCGGGCAGGCAGATGCCGTGGGCACCGGCGGCCATGCCGGACTCCAGGGCGATCCAGCCGGCGTGCCGGCCCATGACCTCGACGACCATCACGCGCTGGTGGGACTCGGCGGTGGTCTTGAGGCGGTCCATGGCCTCGGTCGCGACACCGACCGCCGTGTCGAAGCCGAAGGTGCGGTCGGTGGAGGAGATGTCGTTGTCGATGGTCTTCGGCACGCCGACCACCGGGAGCCCGGCGTCGGACAGCATCCGGGCGGCCGTGAGGGTGCCCTCGCCGCCGATCGGGATCAGGGCGTCGATGCCGAAGTTCTGGATCATGTCGCCCGCGTTCTCGCAGGCCTCGCGGAGCCGGTCGCGCTCCAGTCGGGAGGAGCCGAGGATGGTGCCGCCGCGGGCGAGGATGCCGCTGACCGCGTTGAGGTCCAGGGCGCGGTAACGGCCGTCCAGCAGCCCCGCGTAGCCGTCCTCGAAGCCGATGACCTCGTCGCCGTAGTTGTCCACCGCTCGGTGCACGACCGACCGGATCACTGCGTTCAGGCCGGGGCAGTCGCCGCCTGCGGTGAGAACTCCGATACGCATCGTGCTGTGTCTCCTGCTCGCTGTTGACACCGGTGAGCCGATCCAATTGTTCCACGGCCCGGGCGGCGGTGGACGCTGACGGGCGCCTTAACCATCGCCGGGGGTACTGTCAAGAGGATTCCGCTCACCCCTACGAAACGGAGAGCACGCGTGACGCGCAGCGTGTACGTGACCGGCATCGACCGCGGCGACGGCCGCCAGGTCGTCGAGCTGGGGGTCATGGAACTGCTGACCCGGCAGGTCGACCGGGTCGGCGTCTTCCGTCCCCTGGTGCACGACGGGCCGGACCGGCTCTTCGAACTGCTGCGCGCCCGCTACCGGCTCTCGCAGGACCCCGCGACGGTCTACGGCATGGACTACCAGGAGGCCTCCCTCCTCCAGGCGGAACAGGGCGTGGACGAGCTGGTGTCCGCGCTGGTCGACCGCTTCCACCTGGTCGCGCGGGACTACGACGTCGTCCTGGTCCTGGGCACCGACTACGCCGACACCCAGTTCCCGGACGAGCTGTCCCTGAACGCGCGGCTCGCCAACGAGTTCGGCGCCTCGGTCCTCCCCGTCGTCGGGGGCCGCAAGCAGACCGCCGACTCGGTGCTGGCCGAGACCCACAACGCCTTCCGTGCCTACGACGGCCTCGGCTGCGACGTGCTCGCCATGGTGACCAACCGGGTCGCGCGCGAGGACCGGGACGAGATCGCCGAGCGGCTCGCGCACCGGCTGCCGGTGCCGTGCTGGGTGGTACCGGACGAGCCCGCCCTGTCGGCGCCGACGGTCTCCCAGATCGCGCACGCCCTGGGCGCCGAGATCGTCCTCGGCGACGACTCCGGGCTCGCCCGCGACGCGCTGGACTTCGTCTTCGGCGGGGCCATGCTGCCCAACCTGCTGGCCGCGCTGACCCCGGGCTGCCTGGTCATCACGCCCGGCGACCGCGCCGACCTTGTGATCGGCACGCTGGCCGCGCACAGCGCCGGCACCCCGCCGATAGCCGGGGTGCTGCTGACGCTGAACGAGGTGCCCGGCGAGGGCATCCTCACCCTCGCCGCCCGGCTGGCCCCCGGCACGCCGGTGCTCTCGGTGACGGGCACCAGCTTTCCCACCGCGGAACGGCTCTTCTCCCTGGAGGGCAAGCTGGGCGCGGCCACCCCGCGCAAGGCGGAGACCGCCCTCGGCCTCTTCGAGCGGTACGTCGACACCGCCGAGCTGAACAAGCGGGTCTCCGCGCCCAGCAGCGACCGCGTCACGCCGATGATGTTCGAGCACAAGCTGCTCGAACAGGCCCGCTCCGACCTGCGCCGGGTCGTCCTGCCGGAGGGCACCGAGGAGCGGGTGCTGCACGCGGCGGAGGTGCTGCTGCGGCGCGGGGTGTGCGAGCTGACCCTTCTCGGCCCCGTCGAGCAGATCCGCAAGAAGGCCGCCGACCTCGGCATCGACCTCGGCGGCGCCGAGCTGATCGACCCGGCCGCCAGCGAGCTGCGCGACTCCTTCGCCGAGAAGTACGCCGCCCTGCGCGCCCACAAGGGCGTGACCGTGGAGCTGGCGTACGACGTGGTCTCGGACGTGAACTACTTCGGCACGCTGATGGTGCAGGAGGGGTTCGCCGACGGCATGGTGTCGGGGTCGGTGCACTCGACGGCGGCGACCATCCGGCCCGCCTTCGAGATCATCAAGACCAAGCCGGACGCGGCCATCGTCTCCTCCGTCTTCTTCATGTGCCTGGCCGACAAGGTGCTGGTCTACGGCGACTGCGCGGTCAACCCGGACCCGGACGCGGAGCAGCTGGCCGACATCGCGACGCAGTCCGCCTCGACCGCCGCGCAGTTCGGGGTGGAGCCGCGGATCGCGATGCTGTCGTACTCGACCGGCACGTCCGGTTCCGGCGCGGACGTCGACAAGGTCCGCGAGGCCACCGAGCTGGTCCGCTCGCGCCGCCCGGACCTCAGCGTCGAGGGGCCGATCCAGTACGACGCGGCGGTCGAGCCGTCGGTCGCCGCGACCAAGCTGCCCGGCTCCGCGGTCGCCGGGCAGGCCAGCGTGCTGATCTTCCCCGACCTGAACACCGGCAACAACACCTACAAGGCGGTGCAGCGCTCGGCCGGCGCCATCGCGGTCGGCCCGGTGCTCCAGGGCCTGCGCAAGCCGGTCAACGACCTGTCCCGGGGCGCGCTCGTGCAGGACATCGTCAACACCGTCGCCATCACGGCGATCCAGGCCCAGCAGTCCCCGACCGAGAAGGCGTCCGCCCAGTGAGCTCCACGCGTGTCCTCGTCCTCAACTCCGGCTCCTCGTCGGTGAAGTACCAGCTGATCGACATGCGCGACGGGGAGCGGCTGGCGGCCGGGCTGGTCGAGCGCATCGGTGAGCGGACGTCGCGGCTGAGGCACACCCTCGTGGCCGCCGGCGACACCCGGGAGCAGGAGGGCCCGATCGCCGACCACGAGGCCGCCCTGAAGGCGGTCGCCGCCGAGCTGGGCCGGGACGGTCTGGGCCTGGACTCCCCGGAGCTGGCCGCGATCGGGCACCGGGTGGTGCACGGCGGCGAGTTCTTCAGCGAGCCCACCCTGATCGACGAGAACGTGCTCACGGAGATCGAGCGGCTGATCCCGGTCGCGCCGCTGCACAACCCGGCCAACCTCACCGGCATCCGCACCGCGCAGGCGCTCCGTCCCGACCTGCCGCAGGTGGCGGTCTTCGACACCGCGTTCCACACCACGATGCCGGAGTCCGCGGCGCGCTACGCGATCGACCCGAAGATCGCCGACCGGTACCGCATCCGCCGCTACGGCTTCCACGGCACCTCGCACGCGTACGTCTCCCGCGAGACCGCGCGGCTGCTGGGCAGGGCGCCGGGCGACGTGAACGTGATCGTGCTGCACCTGGGCAACGGGGCGTCCGCCTCGGCCGTGCGGGGCGGCCGGTGCGTGGACACCTCCATGGGCCTGACGCCCTTGGAAGGACTCGTGATGGGTACGCGCTCGGGAGACATGGACCCGGCCGTCATCTTCCATTTGATGCGCGTTGGCGGAATGTCCGCCGACGAGATCGACACTCTTCTCAACAAGAGGAGCGGTCTGTTCGGTCTGTGCGGTGACAACGACATGCGGGAGATCCGCCGCCGGGTGGACGAGGACGACGAGCAGGCGGGGCTGGCCTTCGACATCTACATTCACCGGCTCAAGAAGTACATCGGCGCCTATTACGCCGTTCTCGGACGCGTGGACGCCGTGGCGTTCACGGCGGGGGTCGGGGAGAACTCGGCACCCGTGCGCGAGGCGGCCGTGGCCGGACTGGAGGGGCTCGGCCTGGCGGTCGACGGCGGGCTGAACGCCGTACGCGGCGACGGAGCCCGGCTGATCTCGCCCGCGGGGGCGCGGGTGGCCGTGGCGGTGGTACCGACGGACGAGGAAATGGAGATCGCGACACAGACCTACGCGCTGGTAAATGAATCGGGGAATCCCGATCTCACCTGAGCGGCATCCCGCCCTTTTGTATTTTCCGCCAGACGGAATATTCCGCGCCGAAACAAACCGATAGGATGGCACCCATGCGCCGTTCGAAAATCGTCTGTACTCTCGGCCCCGCGGTCGACTCCCACGAGCAGCTCGTCACGCTGATCGAAGCCGGCATGAACGTGGCCCGCTTCAACTTCAGCCATGGCACCCACGCCGAGCACCAGGGCCGTTACGACCGGGTCCGGGCCGCCGCCAAGGAGACCGGCCGGGCCATCGGCGTCCTCGCCGACCTCCAGGGCCCGAAGATCCGCCTGGAGACCTTCGCGGAGGGCCCCGTCGAGCTGGTGCGCGGTGACGAGTTCACCATCACCGCCGAGGACGTCCCGGGCGACAGGACGATCTGCGGCACGACCTACAAGGGCCTGCCCGGTGACGTCACCAAGGGCGACCAGGTGCTCATCAACGACGGCAACGTCGAGCTGAAGGTCACCGAGGTCGAGGGCCCCCGGGTGAAGACGATCGTCATCGAGGGCGGCGTCATCTCCGACCACAAGGGCATCAACCTGCCGGGCGCGGCGGTCAACGTCCCCGCGCTGAGCGAGAAGGACGTCGAGGACCTCCGGTTCGCGCTGCGCATGGGCTGCGACCTGGTCGCCCTCTCCTTCGTCCGGGACGCCAAGGACGTCGCCGACGTGCACCGCGTCATGGACGAGGAGGGCCGCCGGGTCCCGGTGATCGCCAAGGTCGAGAAGCCCCAGGCGGTCGACAACATGGAGGACGTCGTGATGGCGTTCGACGGCGTGATGGTCGCCCGTGGCGACCTGGCCGTCGAGTACCCGCTCGAGAAGGTCCCCATGGTGCAGAAGCGCCTGATCGAGCTGTGCCGGCGCAACGCCAAGCCGGTGATCGTGGCGACCCAGATGATGGAGTCGATGATCACCAACTCCCGGCCGACCCGCGCCGAGGCCTCCGACGTGGCCAACGCGATCCTGGACGGCGCCGACGCGGTCATGCTGTCCGCCGAGTCGAGCGTGGGCGCCTACCCGATCGAGACCGTCAAGACGATGTCGAAGATCGTCACCGCCGCCGAGCAGGAGCTGCTCTCCAAGGGCCTCCAGCCGCTGGTGCCGGGCAAGAAGCCGCGCACGCAGGGCGGTTCGGTGGCCCGTGCGGCCGCCGAGATCGCCGACTTCCTGGGCGGCAAGGGCCTGGTCGCCTTCACCCAGTCCGGCGACACCGCCCGCCGGCTCTCCCGCTATCGCGCGGCCCAGCCGATCCTCGCCTTCACCACCGACGAGTCCACCCGCAACCAGCTGGCGCTCAGCTGGGGAGTGGAGCCGCACGTGGTGCCGTTCGTGAACACCACGGACGAGATGGTGGACCTGGTGGACCAGGAGACGGCCCGCCTCGGCCGGTTCAGCGACGGCGACACCGTCGTGATCACCGCCGGTTCGCCCCCCGGCGTGTCCGGCACCACCAACATGGTGCGGGTCCTCCACCTGGGCGAGACGCGGCGCGGCTGACTGCCCCCTCCCCGTCGTACGCACCGAGGGCGCCCCCTGTCGCAGGGGGCGCCCTCGGCGGTTGCGGCTCGCGACCGCGGTATCAGTCGGTGATGTACTGGTGCAGGCCGGGAACGTGCAGGGTGCCGCCGAACTGGCCGGCCTGCACCACCTTCACGTTGGTGAAGTAGATCAGCGGGATGTCCAACGGCGGCGGGTTCTTCGGGTCGAAGGTGATCGGGATCAGCCCGAGCAGGTTGCCCGAAATACTTTCGGTGTACATGACCGTGTCGCCGTCGCGGATCGTGGACGTGGAGCCCTTGGCCGCCTGGACGTGGTGAGTCTTACCGGTCGTGTCGTCCTTGACGATCTGGTGCAGGTCGCCGATGTCGGTGCCTTTGGAGATGACGTACTTCAGGACCTTCTTCGTCGCCCCACTGGCCGTCTTCACCTCGACGATGCCCTTGTAGGAGGCGCCCTTCAGCGTGAGTGAGCTGGCCTCCAGGTACCAGGGGTCCTCGGGCACGGGCAGCGTGTTGTCGACACCGCCCTCCTCTTCGGTGGCGGCCGGGCAGTCCTCCGGATCCACGGCGGCGCTCTCGGACGGGCTGGCGCTGGGCGAGGCGGTGACCTCGTCCTTCGCCTCCTCCGCGGCCTTCTCGGCGTCCTCCGTGGCCTTGTCCACCGTGTCCTTGGTGTCCTCGGCCGCCTTCGACGCCGCGTCGGTCGCGCCGTCCACGGTGTCCTTCACCGTGCCGGTGACCTTGTCGGTGGTCTCCTTCACGACGTCGGACGCGTCGTCGCCGACGCTCTGGGACGCCGAGGGGGTCGGCGACGGGCTCGCGGTCTCCTCGGCCTTCTCGCCACCGGTGAAGATGCCCTCTATGGCGTCGCCGATGCCCTCCAGCAGGCCGCCCTTCTCCGATTCGGAGGGGGAAGGCTCGGCGGCGCTCGCGCCGACCGATTCCCTGCCTTCGGACGCGGAGGGGCTCGGACCGGGCTCGGACTTGTCGCCGTCGGCGGCCTTGTCACCGGCGGCCGTGTCGTCCTTGTCGTCGGAACCTGAATCCGACGAAGAGGACGCGTCCTTGTCCGTGCCCGGCTTCTCGCCCGTGTCCCCGGCCGACGGCGAGGCGCTGGGCTCCGTCTCGTCCTGCTTGCCGTCGTCAGTCGCGGAAGGTGAAGGTTCGGGCGACTCGGACGCGTCCTTCTCGGCGTCCGCCATGGCCTCGACACAGGCCTTGTACTCGTCCGCCGTCAGGCTGTTGGACGACGGCGCGCCCTGGTCGTTCCCGTCCGCGAGGGCGAGGGTCGGTGTGAACCCCAGCCCCATGAGGACCGCCGTGGGCATCGCCGCCAGGGCTATCGCCTTGCCGGTGGGCACATGGAACCTGGTGAACAGTGGCTTCCTGGGCGCCGCGTGACGTGGCCCCGTTCTCGCACGGGACGTCTCCTCGTCCATCCCGTGCTTCACCTCGTCAGCCGGCACTGTGCCTCCCGTTCGCCCCGTTGGCCGGGCTCGTTCCTGACCGATCGTCGCCCCCGGGCGCGCTCAGGGACGGGGCGGAAGCCGAGTCGCCCCCCGAGCTCTCGAAGGCGCCGCCCTCGCCCTTGTCGCTCTTGGCCGACCCCGACTCGACCGGCTCCCCCGGCGCCCACGCCACGGCCAGGGCACCGCCGACGAGCGAAAGCATGAAGCCGATGATGAAGCCACCGAAGTTGGCGACGGGAATGGACACCAGGGCGAGCAGAATCGCCGCGATTCCCGCGAAGACCCGTACGTGCTTCTGGAACCAGAGGCTGACGCCGAGTACGACCAGTAGCACGCCGATGATCAAAGAACCGGCGCCGGCCGTGGTGGCCATCGCCACCGTCAGGTTTCCGAACTGCAGGTGCGCGTACGGGAAGTACATGATCGGGAAGCCACCGAGCAGGACGAGCAGACCGGCCCAGAAGGGCCTGGCGCCCCGCCAGCCTCGGAACTGCAGCCTGCGGCGGGTGAACTGGCCGACGGCGGCAGGAGTCTCGGCGCTCATGGAAAACAGCTCCCTGGTACAGCGTTGCTGTGGTGGTGATCTGGGCCGCCCCGTCAGGGGACGGCCGGAGGACCGGCGGGCGGGGGCGCAACCGGCCCCCGCCCGTCAGTGAGTGCTCAGTAGCACTCGTCGACGCCCTTGGACAGCGACATCTTCAGACCGCTGAGCTGGAAGGTGCCGGCCGTGGTGGCCCACGCCGTCTGCTTCACGTCTTTCAGCACGGCCTTGTCCGCCTGCTGCGCGAAGCCGCCCGGGCTGGTCTGCTTGCCCTCGACCTCACCACTCTTCTGCCTCGGGCCCTTGTTGATGGCCCCGGCAGCCACGCCGATGTCGATGTTCGTGAAGGTGGCGTCCGCCTCCAGGTCCTGAACATCGATGTAGAGCTGCTTGGCGTGAACCTTCCCCGAGTCCTTCTCGCTGTCGCCCGCCTTCAGCTTCAGCGTGACTGACCCGATCAGCGGGATGTTCGGAGTGACGACCGACTGGCACATGTTCGTGATAGTGGCCTTGTCGAACGCCGAGACCGCCACGGCGTGATTGCCGTCCACGCCCTTGTCGTAGGCCCCGTACTGCGAGAAGCCGGTACCCACGAGCTCGTCCGCCGTCACCTTGAACGACTGGCCCGACACGCTGAACGACGCGGCGAGAGCGCCCTGCGCGAGGGCGACACCTATCGCAGCCGTGGCGGCCACGCTGGGCACCATCACCACGGCGAACCGCTTCCATCTGGTCCCGCCACGCACCTGGGACTCCATATTTCCTCCTTCTCGGACGTACATCTCCTGGCCTCGGCCCCGTCGCCAGTCGGCGACTCGGCCCGGCAGGGATGGGAGAAGTGCTACGTCCTCGGGAAGGAGAGCGCCTGTCCTCGGCGGCACGTACAACGCGCCCGAACAACCGGCGATCACCCCCGAGCGACAACCACTGGTCGCGCCTGACACGCATCACGCACAACCCTGCTGGACAGGCTTCGCCGGATGAGCGAAGACCCCCCTGTCCAAGGGCCGGCGTCACTGCCGCCGACCCTGCTCGGTGGGGACCCAGGAACCCCCGCGGCCCGACCGGCTGTCGGGGTACGGGAATGGACCGAGCGTCGCCGATCGTGGTGCATTCTCGCCGTCGGCACAAGGGGGTTCGTTACTGGCTAGTAGCGGCCGGGTGACCGCGGGACGACGCACCGGGCCCGGTCGGCGACGCTGGGTGTGCCATGAGGGCGGAACAAAACTATTGATCGATGGACAGAGTCCGACAGATCGACGCCGCCGACTTACTGGCAGTAACAGCGGCCGCGATTACCAAGCTTTGGTAAAGCGCGGCCGCAGTGACGCCTCTTCGACAGCTCCTTCACATACGCAACACGCCGACGGCGTTTAGGACGCCAATCCGGAGCACCGGAGCGGAAGGGGCCTAGAACAGGGCGCGGGCGAGCGCCCGGCGCGCCGCGGCCACCCGCGGGTCGTCGGCGCCGACCACCTCGAACAGCTCCAGCAACCGCAGCCGTACGGCGTCCCGGTCGTCGCCCGCCGTGACGCGCACCGTGTCGATGAGGCGCCCGAAGGCGTCCTCCACGTGACCGCCCACCAGGTCCAGGTCGGCGGCGGCGATCTGCGCCTGGGCGTCGCCCGGCTTGTCGGCCGCTTCCCGACGGACCTTCTGCGGATCGGCGTCCTGCACTCGCTGGAGCAACTCGGCCTGGGCGAGGCCCAGTTTGGCTTCCGTGTTGCCCGGCTCCTCGGCCAGCACGTTCTTGTAGGCCTGGACGGCGCCGCCCAGGTCGCCCGCGTCCATCGCCTGCACGGCGGCGTCGAGGGCCGCGTCGTGCGGCCCGGCGGGGCGCTCGGGGGCGGCGGGCCGCTCGGCGCCCGGCTCCGCCTCGGGGTCGACGACGAGACCGGTCAGGCCGAAACGCTCCTCGCCGACCTGCACCAGCTGGTCCAGGGTCTGCCGGATCTGCTGCTCGCCCGCGGCCCCCTGGAAGAGCGGCAGCGCCTGTCCGGCGACGACCGCGAACACGGCCGGGATGCCCTGGACGCCGAACTGCTGCATCAGCATCTGGTTGGCGTCGACGTCGATCTTGGCGAGGAGGAAGCGCCCGTTGTACTCGACGGCGAGCCGCTCCAGGACCGGGCTCAACTGCTTGCAGGGCTCGCACCACTCGGCCCAGAAGTCGATGACGACCGGGACCTCGGTGGACCGCTGCAGGACATCGCTCTCGAAGCCGGCCTCGTCGACGTCGATGACGAGGTCGGCCGGGGAGACGGCGCCCGCACCGCCGGTCCGGGCCGCCTCGGCGCGCGCCTGCTCCGCCTTCGCCTTGGCCTCCTGGGCCTGCTTCACCGCGGCGAGGTCGACGACCCCGCTCATGGACATGTTCCGTGGCTGCATGGGTCTATCCTCCCCCGTACGGCGCGCGCGTGTGAAAACCGGGTCGAAAGCCCGCCCGGATGTGTGCTGTTCGGCGTGTGTACTGCCCGATGCGTGTGCTGCTCGGCGCCGGGTCCCCACCCCACGCCCGTGGTCGTCGCTGGGGCGCGGGCGGACCCGCGCTTTCGCTACGAGTCGTAGCGTAATGCCAGGACGGCCCGTCGGAACACCCCACCGCCAGACCCCGTCGCGGTGATCTGTCTCACCACCGGCCGCGTGTTACCCGCCGGTTAAGGTCGGGGGATGCAGAGCAGCACCCCAGCCGGCCGTGCCGGGCGCCCGCGCAGTGCCGCGGCGGACACCGCGATCCTGGCCGCGACGCGGGCCGCCCTGGTCGACCTCGGCTGGTCGAAGCTCGCCCTGGGAGACGTCGCCACGAGGGCCGGGGTTGCAAAGACGACGCTCTACCGCCGCTGGGCGGGCAAGAACGAGCTGGTCGTGGACGCGGTGGCGGAGCTCTTCGACGAGCTGGAACTGCCCGACCGCGGCTCCCTCGCCGCAGACATCGAGGGCGTGGTGCTCCAGTTCGCGGCGATCCTGGCCCGCCCTGAGGCCAGGAGCGGCCTGATGGCGGTGGTCGCGGAGTCCACGCGCGACGACGCGCTGCGCGAGCGCATCCGCACGTCGATCGTCGAACGGCAGAAGCGCCTGGTACTGGAGGGCAGGGCCCGCGCCCAGGCCCGTGGCGAGCTGCCGCCGGAGACCGATGCGACCGAGGCCGCCCGCACGGCGGACCTCATCTTCGACGTGGTGGCGGGCGCGGTGGTGCACCGCACGCTGGTCAGCGCCCGGGCCGCGGACGAGGAGTGGGTGCGCGGCCTGACACAGGTACTGCTGTGGGGCCTGGCCGGCGCCGCCGGGGAGCCCGGGGACAGGGGGGACGGCGGGGACGGCGGAGGCGTCGGCCCGGGCGGCGGGGCCGACGCGGAACCGGCCGCGCCCCGGTAGGTAGGACGCGGCCGGTTCGGGCCCGCTCAGCGCACGGTGAGGACCAGCTTGCCCGTGGTGCGGCCGGTCTCCCCCTCGGCGTGTGCCCGGGCCCCCTCGGCGAGCGGGAAGGTGCCGGACACGTGGGCGCGCAGGCTCCCCCGTTCGACGAGATCGGCGATGGCGCGCATCCCGGCATGGTCGTGCTCGACGAGCAGGACGACGGCGCGGACCCCGGCCCGCTCGGCCGCGGCGCCGGTGTGCGCGTCGCCCGGCAGCAGGGAGACGACGATGCCGCCGGGGCGGAGCACACCCACGGAACGGGTGGCGGTCTCCCCGCCGAGCGTGTCGAGGACGACGTCGTAACGCTCCTCGGTGTCGGTGAAGTCCGCGGAGCGGTAGTCGACGCAGGCGTCCGCACCGAGTTCGCGCAGGAACGCGTGCTTGGGTGCGCTGGCGGTGCCGGTGACGTGCGCGCCCCGCTCCTTGGCGATCTGTACGGCGAGATGGCCCACGCCGCCGGCCGCCGCGTGGATCAGCACCCGCTGCCCGGCACGG
Source organism: Streptomyces violaceoruber (assembly GCF_033406955.1). Classification (NCBI taxonomy): domain Bacteria; kingdom Bacillati; phylum Actinomycetota; class Actinomycetes; order Kitasatosporales; family Streptomycetaceae; genus Streptomyces; species Streptomyces violaceoruber. The sequence goes on from NZ_CP137734.1 coordinate 2,664,585, forward strand.
AGGCCGGCCGTGTCGACGAGGGCCTGCCAGGCGGTGAGCGCGGCCAGCGGGAGGGCGGCGGCCTGGACGTGGTCGGTCCCGGCGGGCTTGGCGGCGAAGGCGCGGGCCGGTCCGGTCACGTACTCGGCGTGGGAGCCGTGCCCGTGCGGGTAGGGCAGCATGCCGAACACCTCGTCGCCGGGCCGGAAGAGGGTGACGCCGAAACCGGTCTCCACCACGGTGCCGGAGACGTCCCAGCCGAGGGTCAGCGGCGGGGGCGGCAGGAAGATCTTCAGGGCGCGGTGCTTGAAGTCCGTGGGGTTCAGCCCGGCCGCGTGCACGGCGACGAGGATCTCGCCCGGGCCCGGTGCGGGCCGCGGCAGTTCGGTGGGCCGCAGCACCTCGGGGCCGCCGAGGGCCGTCTGGTGCAGGGCGAGCATCGTCGGGGCGCCGTGCGGGGAAGCGCCGTTCGCGGGAGTGTCCGTCGAGGTCATGCCCCCATGCTGGCCATCGGCCCGGGCCCGGACCATGGCAAGAAGGTCATCCTCCGATACATTCGTGCCATGCTCGCCGACGCCGCCGCCCGCGCGGCCGAACTGGACCGTTTGATGCGCCCGGCGCCCCGCCCCGGCGCCCACAAGGTCGCCGTCCTCGCCCTGGACGGCGTCTACCCCTTCGAACTCGGCATCCCGCACCGGGTCCTGGGATCCGCCGACGGGCGCTACGAAGTGCTGTCCGCGAGCGTCGACGGGCGGCCCGTGCGCACCGACTCGGACCTGACCGTCACCCCGGCGCACGGCCCCGAGGTGCTGGCCGGGGCGGACACCGTGATCGTGCCGCCGTACGCCGTCACGGCCGCGTCCGCCACCGTGCCGGATCCGCGGGCGCTCGCCGCCCTGGCCCGGGTCCGCCCCGGCACCCGCCTGGTGTCGATCTGCACCGGCGCCTTCCTGCTGGCCGCCGCCGGTCTCCTGGACGGGCGCCGGGCCACCACCCACTGGGCGCTCACCGACCACTTCCGGGAGCTGTTCCCCCGGGTGGAGCTGGACGCCGACGTGCTCTTCGTCGACCACGGCGACGTGCTGACCTCGGCGGGCGCGGCGAGCGGTGTCGACGTCTGCCTGCACCTGGTGCGCCGGGACCACGGCAGCGAGGTCGCCAACCAGGTGGCCCGCCGCTGCGTCGTGCCGCCGTACCGGGACGGCGGCCAGGCGCAGTACATCGAACGGCCGGTGCCGCCGGCGAGCGGGACGGGCACCGGCCCGACCCGCGACTGGGCGCTGCGCCGGCTGGACCGGCCGCTGTCGCTGGACGAGCTGGCCGCGCACGCGGCGATGAGCACCCGCACCTTCGCCCGGCGCTTCCGGGAGGAGACCGGTCTGAGTCCCGGGCGCTGGCTGACCCAACAGCGGCTGCGGCGGGCCCGGCACCTGCTGGAGTCCAGCGACCTGCCGGTGGAACGGGTCGCCCACGAGGTCGGCTTCGCCACCGCCACCTCGCTGCGCCGCCACCTGGCCGCCGAGGCGGGAGTGGCCCCCTCGGCGTACCGGCGCACCTTCCGCGCCTCGGTGCCGTAGGGGGCGCCCCGGGTGGGTGCCGGCCTCGCTCAGAACCCCGCCGGTTCCGTGTACACCCCCCACTCGTCGCGCAGCACACCGCAGATCTCGCCCAGCGTCGCCTCCGCGCGCACCGCGTCCAGCATCGGCCCGATCATGTTGCCGCCGGAGCGGGCCGCGGCCAGCATGGCGTCCAGGGCGCCGCGCACGGCGGCGTCGTCCCGGGCGTCCTTGCGCTCGCCCAGGACCCGCACCTGCTCGCGCTCGACCTCGTGGCTGACCCGCAGGATCTCCAGGTCGCCGGTGACGGAGCCGGTGTGGACGTTGACGCCGACCACCTTCTTGTCGTCCTTCTCCAAGGACTGCTGGTAGCGGAAGGCGGACTCGGCGATCTCGCCGGTGAACCAGCCGTCCTCGATGCCGCGCAGCAGACCGGAGGTGATCGGTCCGACGGGGTGCTGCCCGTCGGGGTGGGCGCGCAGCCCCCGCTCCTTGATCTGCTCGAAGATCTTCTCGGCGTCGGCCTCGATGCGGTCGGTCAGCTGCTCGATGAACCAGGAACCGCCCAGCGGGTCGGCGACGTTGGCGACGCCGGTCTCCTCCATCAGCACCTGCTGGGTGCGCAGGGCGATCTCGGCGGCCTGCTCGCTGGGCAGGGCGAGGGTCTCGTCGAGCGCGTTGGTGTGCAGGGAGTTGGTGCCGCCGAGCACGGCCGCCAGCGCCTCCACCGCGGTGCGTACGACGTTGTTGTACGGCTGCTGCGCGGTGAGCGAGACCCCGGCGGTCTGGGTGTGGAACCGCAGCCACTGGGCCTTGTCGGTCCGCGCGCCGTACACGTCGCGCATCCACCGCGCCCAGATCCTGCGGGCCGCGCGGAACTTGGCGATCTCCTCGAAGAAGTCGAGGTGCGCGTCGAAGAAGAAGGAGAGGCCGGGCGCGAAGACGTCCACGTCGAGCCCGCGGCTGAGGCCCAGCTCCACGTAGCCGAAGCCGTCGGCGAGCGTGTACGCCAGCTCCTGCGCGGCCGTCGCCCCCGCCTCGCGGATGTGGTAGCCGGAGACGGAGAGCGGCTTGTAGGCGGGGATGCCGGCCGCGCAGTACTCCATGAGGTCGCCGATGAGCCGGAGGTGGGGCTCGGGCTGGAAGAGCCACTCCTTCTGGGCGATGTACTCCTTGAAGATGTCGGTCTGCAGCGTGCCGTTGAGCACGGACGCGTCGACGCCCTGGCGCTCGGCGGCGACGAGGTACATGCAGAACACGGGCACGGCGGGCCCGCTGATCGTCATGGAGGTCGTCACGTCCCCGAGCGGGATGTCCTTGAACAGCACTTCCATGTCGGCGGCCGAGTCGATGGCCACCCCGCAGTGCCCGACCTCGCCCAGCGAGCGCGGGTCGTCGGAGTCGCGGCCCATCAGGGTCGGCATGTCGAAGGCGACCGAGAGCCCGCCGCCGCCGTTGCGGAGGATCATCTTGTAGCGCTCGTTGGTCTGCTCGGCGTTGCCGAACCCGGCGAACTGCCGGATGGTCCACGTACGCCCCCGGTACCCGGTCGGATACAGGCCGCGGGTGAAGGGGTACTCGCCCGGCCAGCCGATCCGCTCGAAGCCCTCGTACTCGTCCCCGGGGCGGGGCCCGTACACCGGCTCCACGGGGTCTCCGGAGAGCGTGGTGAAGTCCGCGTCGCGCTTGCGCGCCGCGTCGTACCGGGCCTGCCAGCGAAGGCGGCCCTCCTCTATGGCATGAGCGTCCATGCCTTCAAATTTACTAGGACGTCCAAGTAAATGTCGATGGGGTACCGCCGTACGGGTGTCCGCACGGCGGTGGGACGGCTCGTGAGGGGCCGGTTACGCCTTGACGGGGGCGGGCGCCTCGGTGGCGGCGACCTTCGCGTCCAGCTCCTGGGTGACCCTGCGCTCCACGAAGAAGGCGGCCGTCGGAACGGTCCCGGCGAGCAGCACCCAGAGCTGCTTCTTCACCGGCCACTTCGCTTTGGACCCGAGGTCGAAGGCCACGACGAGGTAGATCACGTACAACCAGCCGTGGGCAATGCTGACGACCTGCGTGAAGTCGGCGGCGCCGCCCAGATCCAGGACGTACTTCGCGATCATGCCGAGGCACAGCGCGATCAGCAGCACACCGGTGACGTACGCCATGACCCGGTAGCGGGTCAGCACGCTCTTTTTCATGGCTACGAGCGTAACCGCCCGTTTCGCGCGATCTTCGACCGGGTCGGGCGACTCGCCGGGCCCGCCCGGCCCGCGCGCTCAGTCCTCGTCGAAGTCGCCCGCGGCGACCCGCAGCGGCCTGAGCATCGCGAAGATCTCGCCGCACTCCTCGGCGTCGTACGCGCCCAGGCCGAAGTCCATCGCCATCAGGTCGCGGGTGGCCGCCTCGACGACCTCGCGGCCCTTGTCGGTGATGGTGGCCAGCGTGCCGCGGCCGTCGTTGGGGTTGGGGCGCTTGGCCACCAGACCGGAGCGCACCAGGCGGTCGACGGTGTTCGTCACGGAGGTGGGGTGCACCATCAGGCGCTCGCCGATCTTGGACATCGGCAGTTCGCCCGACTTGGAGAAGGTGAGCAGCACCAGCGCCTCGTAGCGCGCGAAGGTCAGCCCGTACGGCTTGACCACGGCGTCGACCTCACCCAGCAGGATCTGCTGGGCCCGCATGATCGAGGTGATCGCCGCCATGGAGGGCACACCGCCCCAGCGCTGTGCCCAGAGTTCGTCGGCTCGGGCGATGGGATCGAAGGAGAGACTGAGGGGCTTCGGCACGGCAAGAGACCTTACCGGCCGGTCACATGCCGGTCAGCTCCGTCTCGCCCTTCGATACCACCGCCCACCGGCACGGTCAGGGGGCGAGGTGGCGCTCGACCGTCTCGACCTTCGACGTGAGGCCGTCCGTCACGCCGGGGCGGATGTCCGCCTTGAGGACCAGGGAGACCCGCGGCGCGCGTGCCTCGACGGCCGCCACGGCCCGCCGGACCACGTCCATGACCTCGCCCCACTCGCCCTCGACGGACGTGAACATCGCGTCGGTGCGGTTCGGCAGCCCGGACTCGCGGACCACCCGGACGGCGTCGGCGACGTACTCCCCCACGTCCTCGCCGACGCCGAGCGGCGTCACGGAGAAGGCGACGATCATGCGTTGACGATCCCTTCCTGGCGGGCGCGGGAGGCGATGACCGCGCTCTCGGCCTCGCGCTTGAGCTTGCGCTCGGCGAAGAAGCCGCCGGTCGGCAGGACCGAGAGGACGAAGTAGAGGGCGGCGGTCTTCAGCGGCCACTTGGCGCGGTTCCAGGCGTCGGCCCAGAAGATCACGTACAGCACGAAGAGGACACCGTGGATCATGCCCATCGCCGGCACCGCGTTGAAGTCGGTGGTCCGCTTCAGGACGGAGCAGACGAGCAGGAGGAGGAACGAGATCGCCTCGGGGGCCGAGACCAGGCGGAGGCGGCGGAGGGCGGTGGCGGTCTTGAGGTCCACGGGTCACCTTCGGAAGGGAGGGATGCGCCGGTGGCGCGGGCGGTGTGCGGTCCGCCTTGTGAACGGAAGCACAATCGTTCGCCCATTGTGGCAAACAATGCCCCAAGGGATGGACTCAGGGTCGTTCTCCACCCGTGGGCCCTGTTCTGTCCACCCGTGGCGGGGCTACTTTCAGCACGTGGCGATGTTCCGACTTCAAGGCAGCAAGGTCCTCGCCGTCGACATGACCCAAGACGCCGTGAAGGCGAAGAACGGCTCGATGGTCGCGTACGACGGGGAGATGGCCTTCAAGAAGCTGAGCGGCGGCGGTGAGGGCATCCGGGGCATGGTGACCCGGCGGATCACCGGCGAGCAGATGACGGTGATGGAGGTGAGGGGGCAGGGGACCTGCTGGTTCGCGGACCGGGCCTCGGAGATCACCCTGGTGGGGCTCCAGGGCGACAAGCTGTACGTCGAGTCGAGCAACTTCCTGGCGGCCGACGCGGGGCTGCGCACCGGGACCAGTTTCACGGGCACGCGCGGCGCCTCCCAGGGCAACGGGCTGTTCACCACGACGATCGAGGGGCACGGGCAGGCGGCGATCATGTCCGACGGCCCGGCGGTGGTGCTGCGGGTCAGCGCGCAGTACCCGCTGACCGTCGACCCGGGGGCGTACGTGGCGCACCAGGGGAACCTGCGGCAGTCCTTCCAGTCGGGTGTGACCTTCCGCACGCTGTTCGGGGAGGGCGGCGGGGAGGCCTTCCAGATCCGCTTCGAGGGCGACGGACTGGTGTACGTGCAGCCGAGCGAGCGGAACACGATCGCGGGGGATGTGTGAGATGGCCTTCGAGGAGATCAACTCCAAGATGGTCCGGGCGACCGTCGCACCGGGGCAGCGGCTGTTCAGTCAGCGCGGGGCGATGCTCGCCTACCAGGGCGAGGTGTCCTTCACCCCCAATCTGCGCGGCGGGCAGGGCGGCGTCATGTCGATGATCGGCCGCCGGGTGGCGAACGAGGACACGCCGCTGATGACCGTCGAGGGCAGCGGCACCGTGCTCTTCGGACACGGCGGCCACCACGTCCAGGTGATCAACCTGTCGGGCGACACCCTGTACGTGGAGGCGGACCGCCTCCTCGCCTTCGAGGGCACCCTGGAGCAGAGCACGGTGTTCCTGGGCTCCCAGGGCGGGGTCATGGGCATGGTGCGGGGCCAGGTGAGCGGGCAGGGGCTGTTCACCACGTCCCTCAAGGGCCACGGCTCGGTGGCGGTGATGGCCCACGGGGGCGTCTTCGAGGTGCCCATCACCCCGCACCGCCCGGTGCGCGTCGATCCGCAGGCCTACGTCGCCCACCACGGCGACGTGCGCAACAAGCTGTCCACGGCCCTGGGCTGGCGGGACATGGTGGGACGTGGCTCCGGCGAGGCGTTCCAGCTGGAGCTGAGCGGCAGCGGCACGGTGTTCGTCCAGGCGTCGGAGGAGAAGCTGTGAGCACGGTCCACCACGACCCGGCGACGCTGCCGGCCGACGACAACGTCAACGCGTACACCTTCTGTGTGGAGCTGAAGGGGAGCCAGTGGTTCCTGCAGAAGGGGAAGATGATCGCCTACTACGGGACGATCGACTTCAACGGGATCGGGCACGGCCGGCTGGACCGTCTGGTGCGCACTTCGTTCCATTCGCCTCTGCACGCGAGCGACTGGGTCGTGGCGGAGGGCTCGGGCAAGATGCTCCTCGCCGACCGGGCCTTCGACGTGAATTCGTACGACCTCGAAGACGGCAACCTGACCATTCGCTCGGGCAACCTGCTCGCTTTTCAGCCAAGCCTCGCGCTCAAGCAGTCGATCGTGCCGGGCTTCCTGACGCTGATCGGAACCGGGAAGTTCGTGGCCGCGTCCAACGGTCCGGTGGTGTTCATGGAACCGCCGATCCGGGTCGACCCGCAGGCCCTGGTCGGCTGGGCCGACTGCCCGTCTCCGTGCCACCACTACGACCACGGGTACATGACCGGCCTACTGGGCGGTCTACGTGCGATGACGGGGCTGGGCGGGGCCTCCGGGGAGGAGCACCAGTTCGAGTTCGTGGGCGCGGGGACGGTGCTGCTGCAGTCGAGCGAGGCGCTGATGGCGGAGCAGGCCGTGGGGGCTCCTCCGCAGCAGGCGGGGGTGCCCGGCGCGGGGGCTCCCGGAGCGTCGGGAGGCCGGTCGGGGGTACCGGGGCTTCCCGGACAGCTGGGGGACCTCCAGCGCCGCTTCGGGCTGTGAGCGGTAATCTGCGGAGTGTGACATCGAACGCGTGCGCACCGTCACCGTCACGGAAAACCCCTCACTAGTTCGCCTTTCAACCTTTTAGGTAGACTTCATTCATGGAGACCGAGACGGCCACTCGCTGGCTGACCGATACGGAGCAGTGTGCTTGGCGCACCCACCTGGAGGTCAACAGGCTGTTGACGCACCAGCTCGAGAAGGACCTGCAGCCGTTCGGCCTGACAATGAACGACTACGAAATCCTGGTGAACCTCTCCGAGTCGGAGGGCGACAGAATGCGGATGAGCGACCTGGCCACCGCCACGATGCAGTCCAAGAGCCGCCTCTCCCACCAGATCACCCGCATGGAGAACGCGAACCTGGTCCGGCGGGAGAACTGCGAGTCCGACCGGCGCGGGCTCTTCGCCGTCCTCACCGAGCACGGCTTGGAGACGATGCGGAAGGTCGCGCCGCACCACGTGGCATCCGTCCGCAGGCACTTCATCGACCTGCTGGCCCCGGAAGACCTGACGGAGCTGGACAAGGCGCTCAAGCCCATCGCGGAACACCTGCGCGGGCAGCGGGGACGACCCTGAGTCCCTGATCACATGTCCCGGGCCGTTCCGGCCCGGTCACCCGGCAGGCGGAGCTCGAACAGGGCGCCGCCTGCCGGTGCGTCGTGCACCGTGAGCGTGCCGCCGTGCCGTACGGCCACGTCGCGGGCGATCGCCAGCCCGAGACCGGCCCCGCCGTCGTCGCGGCTGCGCGCGTCGTCGAGCCGTACGAACCGCTCGAAGATCCGCTCCCGGTCGGCCGCCGGCACGCCTTCGCCGTCGTCGGTCACGGCGACCAGCGCCGTGTCCCCGTCCCACCGCACGGACACCTCCACCACCGAGCGGGCGTGCCGCTCGGCGTTGTCCAGCAGGTTGGCCAGCACCCGCCCCAGCTGCCCGCGCGAGCCGGCCGCACTCACCACGCCCTCGTCCCCCCGCACCCGCACCCCGGCCCGCCCCTCGGCCGCCTCGCGCGCGAGCGCGGCGAGGTCGACCCGGGCGTCGGCGGGCCGCTCCCCCGCGTCCAGCCTGGCCAGCAGCAGCAGATCGGCGGCGAGCCGCTGGAGCCGTACGGTGTCCGCCACGGCGCCGTCCAGATCCAGCAGCTCGGGATGCGCGGCGGCCACCTCCAGCTGGGTGCGCAGCGACGCGATCGGGCTGCGCAGCTCGTGCGAGGCGTCGGCGACGAAGCCGCGCTGCCGCTCCACCGAGGACTCCAGGGCGGCCAGCGTCTCGTTGGTGGTGGTGGCGAGCCTGGCCACCTCGTCGTGGGTGCCCGGCACCGGGACACGCCGGGCCAGGTCCTCGCTGGCGGTGATCGCGGCCATCTCGCGCCGGATGCCCTCCACCGGGCGCAGCGCGCGCCGGGTGACGAGCCAGGTCACCCATGCCACGACCGCGAGCAGCAGCGGGAAGCCGATCAGCATCACCGTCAGGGCGGTGTTCACGGCGCCGTGTTCGGCGGAGAGCGGGGCTCCGGCGTAGACGGTGAGCGTGCCCCGGTCCTCGGTCTTCACCGGGACGGCGGCGAAACGGTAGTCCTCCGTGTCCCCGTCGATGGTCGCCGAGCCGTCGCTGACGGTGATCCGTCCGCCGATCTCGCCGGGTTCGAGGGACTCGCCGGAGTCGTCGTCGGCGTCGTCGTCCTCCCCACCCGGGGAGGCGGCGGGCCGCGGCTTCACCGCGTCGACGCCGGTGCCGCTGATCCGCTCCAGGTCCTCGCTGGCGGCGACCAGCACCCCGTCGTCGTCGACGACCTGCACCGGCCGGTCGTCCACGTCCAGCGACAGGTCCGCGTACGGGGTTCCGACGGCCAGCTCCGTCGCCACCTCCCGCGCCGAGCGCTCGGCCTGGGTGCCCGCCTCGCCGAGCAGGTTGGAGCGCAGGGAGAGCAGGACGGCGGTGCCGGCCGCGACGAGGGCGACGGCGACCACGAGGGTGGCGGCGAGCGTGGCACGGGCCCGCACCGAGGCGAAGAGGCGGCTCACCGCCCGGTCTCCAGCCGGTAGCCGGCGCCGCGCACGGTCCGGATGAGCCCGGCACGCAGCTTGCGCCGCAGCGCGCTGACGTACACCTCGACGATGTTGGGGTCGCCGTCGTAGGCGAAGTCCCAGACGTGCTCCAGGATCTCCGCCTTGGAGACCACCTGCCCGGCCCGCACCACGAGCTGCTCCAGGACGGCGAACTCCTTGGCGGTGAGGGTGGCCTCGTCCTCGCCGAGGAAGACCCGGCGGGCGGCGGTGTCGACCCTGAGGTCGCCGTGGACGTGCACGGGCGAGGCTCCGGCCCCCTGCCCGCGCCGCCGCAGCAGGGCCTTCACCCGGGCGACGAGGACGACGTAGGAGAAGGGCTTGGTGAGGTAGTCGTCCGCGCCCGTGTCCAGGCCCTCGGCCTCGTCGTACTCGCCGTCCTTGGCGGTGAGCATCAGGATCGGCACGTCGTGTCCGGCGGCGCGCAGAGCGGCGCAGACCCGGTAGCCGTTGAGGCCGGGCAGCATGATGTCGAGGATGACGAGGTCGTACACGCCCTCACCCGCCCGGTGCAGTCCCTCCAGGCCGTCGTGGACGACGTCCACGGCGTATCCCTCCGCGGTGAGGCCCTTGGCGAGCGACACGGCGAGGCGCTTCTCGTCCTCCACGATCAACAGGCGCATGGGTAGAGGGTCCCAAAGCCGAGCTGAAGATCCCTTCAGGTGGCTTCAGCCTGGCCTCAGCGTCGGTCCGCGACAGTGAAGTCACCGAAAACCGCTGGACTCTGGATGACTCGGAGGAAACCGCATGAAGCGCAACATCGTGATCGCCGCCGTCACCGCCGCCGCACTGATCGGAGGCGGTACGGCGACGGCCCTGGCGACGACGGGGGACGACGACCGGGGTACGGCGTCCCGCGCGGACGTCGCGGACGTCGCGGACGCACCGGCCGTCACCGTGTCGGACGACGGCGGCGTACGGGACGAGGCCGACGACCGTGACGACGACCGGCGCGACGACTCCCGCGCCGCCGCCGCGAAGGTGACGGCGGCCGACGCCGTCGCCGCCGCCCTCGCGGAGACCCCGGGCACCGCGGTCTCCGCCGAGCTGGACGACGAGGACGACGACGGGGACGACGGGGACGACCGCCGGGAGCGCGCGGCCTGGGAGGTCGACGTCCTCGCCGGCGACGGCACCTGGCACAGCGTCCGGGTCGACCCGGCCACCGGCAAGGTCCTCGGCTCCGAGCGGGACGACGACGAGGACGACACCGCAGAGGTGCGCGCGGCCCTGAAGGGCGCCTCGGTGGACGCCGCCGAGGCGGCGAAGGCGGCGGCCGGACACGGCACCGTCACCTCCGTCGAACTGGACGACGACGGCGACCACGGCGACGGCAGGCCCGCCTGGGAGGTCGAGACGCGCGCCTCCGGCGAGGGTGGACAGGACTGGCGGGTCGACCTGAAGACCGGAAAGGTCACGGCCGACCGCTCGGACGAGGCGCACGGCTCTCACGACTCGGACGACGCCGACGACTCCGGCAGTTCCGACGACTCCGACGACGACTGAGCGGCCCCTCCGGTCCCGCCGCCCCCTCCGGCGGGCCGGGCCGCCCCGCGGCGGTACCCCGGCACCAGCGCCGCCGCCGCGGCGACCGCGCCGGCGACCGCGAAGCACACCGGCAGCGGCAGCCGTTCCACCAGCAGGCCCACCGCGGCGGCGCCGACGGACATCCCGGCGTTCACGGCGGTGTTGCACCAGGCGCCCGCCCGGACCCGGAAACCGGGCGCCACGCTCTCGTCGGCGATCAGGTACGCCGTCGTCAGCGCCGGGGCCACGAACAGGCCCGCGCACATGACGGCCAGGACCAGCGTGCCGAGTCCGGGCGCGAGGCCCGCGGCGGCGAGGCAGAGGCCGACCCCGGCCGCGAAGAACGGGAGCCGCGCCCGGGTGGGCGAACTCCAGGCGACGGCGCCGTTGACGAGACCGCCGACCGCGGAGCCCACCGACAGCGCCGCGAGCACCCAGGCGACCGTGCGGTCCCCGAGGCCGCGCTCCCCCGCGAAGGCCACGACGAGGAGGTCGACGGCGCTCACCGAGACGCCGACCGCCGCCGCGACGACGACGGGCTGCAGCAGCGCCCGGCCCTGCCCCGGGCCACCTCGGCCGGCTGCCGGACCGTCGCTCTTCTCCCGCCCCGCCGGGCGCAGCGCCGCGGTCGCCGGTGAGGTGACGAAGGCGAGGGTGCCGACCGCCACCAGCACCGCGCTGAGCACGACGCCGACCACCGGCGAAGCGACGGCGACGATGCCGCCGACCAGGAGCGGGCCGGAGACGAAGAGCAGTTCCTCGGCAACGCCGTCCACGCTGTAGGCACGCTGCAACAGCCGCCGGTCCGGGAGCAGTTCGGCCCACACCGCGCGCATCGTGGGGCCGAGCGGGGGCGTGCAGGCGCCCGCGAGCCCGGCGGTCACCGCGAGGACGGCCTCGGAGGTGCCCGGACGCCGGCAGGCCGCCGCTAGCACGCAGAGCAGGGCGGCGTAGAGCAGGGCCATGGGCAGCAGGGCCCGGCGCGGACCGAGCCGGTCGACGAGGGAAGCACGGTAGGGGGACAGGAAGACGCTCGTGGCGCCGAAGAGCGCCATGACCAGCCCGGCCACGGCGTACGACCCGGTGGACCGGGTCAGGGAGAGCATCAGGGAGAGGGAGACCGTGCCGTACGACAGCCGGCCGACGAGGACGGCGGAGAAGGTGCGGCGGGCATGGGGGACACGGAGTACGGCGGCGTACGAGGGCCGCGAAAGAGGCGTGGACACGCGAAGGGTTCCTCAGCAGGAAGGCAACTAGGGGACGCCGATGCGCGCGACGGCCGGATGCGGCGGTCGCGTGCGGGGCGGGTCCTAGGCCAAGAGGAGGAACACGCGGGTCACTTTAGCCCGTCCGGCACTCAAGGACGAGACCGTTGAGCCCCCCCCCAGCCCGTCCGGCACTTGAGGACGAGGCCGTTGAGCCCCCAGCCCGTCCGGCGTTTGAGGACGAGGCCGTTCAGGCCGAAAGCGGGGGTCTGGGGGTGGCGCCCCCAGGGTCGGGAAGGGAAGGGGCGGCGGGGGCGAAGAAACCCCGCGCCGGAAGACCGCCCCGCACCGCTCAGCCCCCGCGTCAGCCCCGCGTCAGCCCCGCCACCAGCTCGTCCGCCGCCCGGTACGGATCCAGTTCCCCGGCGACGATCCGCTCCGCCAGAGCGCCCAGCCGCCGGTCCCCGTGCAGGTCACCGATGCGCTCGCGCAGCGTGGTGACGGCGATGGTCTCGACCTCGCGCGCCGCACGGGCCCGGCGGCGCTCGGTGAGGACATCCCGCTCCTCCATCCACGCACGGTGCTTCTCCAGCGCCTCGACCACCTCGTCGACACCCTCGCCGCGCGCGGCGACCGTCTTGACGATGGGCGGGCGCCAGTCGCCGGCGGCGCGGGCCTCGCCGAGGCCCAGCATGTGGTTCAGCTCGCGGGCGGTCGCGTCCGCACCGTCACGGTCGGCCTTGTTGACCACGTAGACGTCGCCGATCTCCAGGATTCCGGCCTTGGCCGCCTGGATGCCGTCGCCCATGCCGGGGGCGAGCAGGACGACGGAGGTGTCGGCCTGGGAGGCGATCTCGACCTCCGACTGGCCGACGCCCACCGTCTCCACCAGGACCACGTCGCAGCCGGCCGCGTCCAGCACGCGGATCGCCTGCGGCGCGGCCCAGGCGAGGCCGCCGAGGTGGCCGCGGGTGGCCATCGAGCGGATGTAGACGCCCGGGTCGGAGGCGTGCTCCGACATCCGCACCCGGTCGCCGAGCAGGGCGCCGCCGGAGAAGGGGGAGGACGGGTCGACGGCGAGTACGCCGACCCGCCTGCCCTGCTTGCGGTACGCCGTGACCAGCGCCGAGGTGGACGTCGACTTGCCGACCCCCGGGGAGCCGGTCAGGCCGACCACGTACGCGTTGCCGGTGAGCGGCGCGAGCGCCTCCATGACCTCCCTGAGCTGCGGGGACGCCCCCTCCACCAGGGAGATCAGCCGGGCCACGGCCCGCGGCCGGCCTTCTCGGGCCTGGGCCACCAGTGAGGAGACGTCCTGCATCACAGCTCCGTTCAGTGAGAAGTCGTAACTCGGGGGGTCAGGCCCCGGGCACCCGCACGATCAGCGCGTCGCCCTGACCGCCGCCGCCGCACAGCGCGGCCGCGCCCACACCGCCGCCGCGCCGCTTCAGTTCCAGGGCGAGGTGCAGCACCAGCCGGGCGCCGGACATGCCGATCGGGTGACCGAGGGCGATGGCACCACCGTTGACGTTCACCTTTTCGGTGGACACGCCGAGGTCCTTCATTGACTGCACGGCCACGGCCGCGAAGGCCTCGTTGATCTCGACGAGGTCGAGGTCGGCGACCTCCAGGCCCTCCTTCTTGAGGGCGTGCCGGATGGCGTTCGACGGCTGCGACTGCAAAGAGTTGTCGGGGCCCGCGACATTGCCGTGCGCGCCGATCTCCGCGATCCACTCCAGACCCAGCTCCTCGGCCTTGGCCCGGCTCATCACGACCACGGCCGCCGCGCCGTCGGAGATCTGGGAGGAGGAGCCGGCGGTGATGGTGCCGTCCTTGGCGAAGGCCGGACGCAGCTTGCCGAGCGACTCGGCGGTGGTGTCGCCGCGGATGCCCTCGTCCTTGGCGAACAGCACCGGGTCGCCCTTGCGCTGCGGGATCTCGACCGGGGTGATCTCCGCGTCGAAGACGCCGTTCTTCTGGGCGGCGGCGGCGCGCTGGTGGGACAGGGCGGCGATCTCGTCCTGGGCGGCGCGCTCGATGCCGAGCCGGGTGTTGTGCTTCTCCGTGGACTCGCCCATGGCGATGTCCTCGAAGGAGTCGGTCAGGCCGTCGTAGGCCATGGCGTCGATCATCTGGACCGCACCGTACTTGTAGCCCTCGCGGGACTTGGGGAGCAGGTGCGGGGCGTTGGTCATGGACTCCTGGCCGCCCGCGACGATCACGTCGAATTCACCCGCGCGAATGAGCTGGTCGGCGAGTGCGATGGCGTCGAGGCCGGAGAGGCAGACCTTGTTGATCGTGAGCGCGGGGACGCTCATGGGGATGCCGGCCTTGACGGCGGCCTGGCGGGCGGGGATCTGCCCGGCGCCGGCCTGGAGCACCTGCCCCATGATCACGTACTGGACCTGGTCGCCGCCGATCCCGGCGCGGTCGAGGGCGGCCTTGATCGCGAAGCCGCCGAGGTCGGCCCCGGAGAAGGACTTGAGGGAGCCGAGCAGCCGCCCCATCGGGGTGCGGGCACCCGCGACGATGACGGAAGTCGTGCCGTTCGATGCAGAAGACATGGGCTGCGATCCCCTTTTCCGGCCCGCACAGGCCGAGGAGTGAACGAGGGTTTACTCGAATGTACTGAGCGGTATCCCGCCCGTCACCGGGCTGTCGGTGTGATCGCGCGCACGTTGCGTAACCACCTCCGGAGCGCTGCACTGAAACCATGCTGACGCGAATCGACCACATCGGAATCGCCTGCCACGACCTCGACGCGACCGTCGAGTTCTACCGTGCCACCTACGGCTTCGAGGTGTTCCACACCGAGGTCAACGAGGAGCAGGGGGTGCGCGAGGCCATGCTCAAGATCAACGATACGTCGGACGGGGGCGCCTCGTACCTCCAGCTCCTGGAGCCGACCCGCGAGGACTCCGCGGTCGGCAAGTGGCTCGCGAAGAACGGCGAGGGCGTCCACCACATCGCCTTCGGTACGGCGGACGTGGACGCGGACGCCGCGGACATCCGCGACAAGGGCGTACGCGTTCTGTACGACGAGCCCCGGCGCGGTTCCATGGGGTCGCGGATCACCTTCCTGCACCCCAAGGACTGCCATGGCGTACTGACAGAACTGGTCACTTCGGCGGCCGTTGAGTCACCTGAGCACTGACCCTCGTACATAGGGGCCGGTAGGGTTGGGTGCGGTCGCCGCTCAGTCCAGGGTGACCCGGTCCTGTCGCCTTGGGCGCCGGGACCGCCGGGGTCGTGTTTCGGGGGGCGGGCGACGGGGCAGCAGCACATGCTCCGCCGTTGATCTGACACCATTCCCCGGGGGCCCCGTCCGTCGGACGGACGGAGCTCGTTCGGGAAGATTTGCGACCAGGGGACGGATGGGACCGCGCAGTGCGGGGCTACGAGAGCCAGGAGCGAGAGCCGGCGGCTGACGTCGACCACCTCTCTCGGTTCGAGGCCGAGATGAAGCGGCTGAAGACCGAGCGGGAAAAGGCGATCCAGCACGCCGAGGACCTCGGCTACCAGGTCGAGGTGCTGCGCGCCAAGCTGCACGAGGCGCGCCGCACCATCATGTCCCGGCCCGCCTTCGACGGCGGCGACATCGGGTACCAGGCCGAGCAGTTGCTGCGCAACGCGCAGACGCAGGCCGACCAGCTGCGCGCCGACGCGGAGCGGGAGCTGAGCCAGGCGCGGGCGCAGACCCAGCGGATCCTCCAGGAGCACGCCGAGCAGGCCGCCAGGCTCCAGGCGGAGCTGCACCAGGAGGCGGTCACCCGCCGCCAGCAGCTCGACCAGGAGCTGGCCGAGCGCCGGCAGACCGTCGAGTCGCACGTCAACGAGAACGTGGCCTGGGCGGAGCAGCTGCGCGCCCGCACCGAGCAGCAGGCCCGGCGCCTGCTCGACGAGTCCCGGGCCGAGGCCGAGCAGGCCATGGCCGCGGCCCGCGCGGAGGCCGAGCGGCTGACCGCCGAGGCCCGTCAGCGGCTGCGGAGCGACGCGGAGAGCGCCCGCGCCGAGGCCGAGCAGATCCTGCGCCGGGCGCGCACCGACGCGGAGCGGCTGCTGAACGCCGCCTCGACGCAGGCGCAGGAGGCGACCGACCACGCGGAGCAGCTGCGCAGCTCCACCGCCTCCGAGTCGGAGTCCACCCGGCGCGAGGTGCAGGAGCTGAGCCGGGCCGCCGAGCAGCGCATGTCGGAGGCCGAGGAGGCGCTGCGCAAGGCGCAGGCCGAGGCCGAGAAGGTGGTCGCCCAGGCCGAGGAGGCCGCCGCCAAGGCCCTGTCGAGCGCCGAGGCGACCAACGAGCAGCGCACCCGCACCGCCAAGGAGCAGGTCGCCCGGCTGGTCGGCGAGGCCACCAAGGACGCCGAGAGCACCAGGTCCGAGGCCGAGCAGGTGGTCGCGGACGCCCGTGCCGAGGCCGAGCGGATCGTCGCCGAGGCCGCCGAGAAGGCCCGCACGATCACGGCCGAGGAGTCGGCCACCCAGCTGTCCAAGGCGGCCAAGACGGCCGAGGACGTGCTGAACAAGGCGTCGGAGGACGCCAAGCGGACCACGAAGGCGGCCACCGAGGAGGCCGAGCGGATCCGCACCGAGGCCGAGGCCGAGGCGGACCGGCTGCGCGCCGAGGCGCACGACATCGCCGCGGAGCTGAAGGGCGCGGCGAAGGACGACACCAAGGAGTACCGCGCCAAGACGGTCGAACTGCAGGAGGAGGCGCGCCGGCTGCGCGGCGAGGCCGAGCAGCTGCGGGCGGACGCGGTCGCCGAGGGCGAGAAGATCCGCGCCGAGGCCCGCAAGGAGGCCGTGGCGCAGATCGAGGAGGCGGCGAAGACCGCCGAGGAGCTGCTCGCCAAGGCCAAGGCGGACGCCGACGAGCTGCGGCAGACCGCGACGGCGGACGGCGAGAAGGTCCGCGCCGAGGCCATCGAGCGGGCGACGACCCTGCGCCGGCAGGCCGAGGAGACCCTGGAGCGCACCCGCGCGGAGGCCGAACGGCACCGCGCGGAGGCCGCCGAGCGGGTGGAGGAGCTCCAGGCGGAGGCCGAGCGGGCCGCCCGCGAGCTGCGCGAGGAGACCGAGCGCGCCGTCGAGGCCCGGCAGGCGGAGGCCGCCGAGGAGCTGACGCGGCTGCACACCGAGGCCGAGGAGCGCCGCAGCGCCGCCGAGGAGGCGCTGAGCGGGGCCCGCGAGGAGGGCGAGCGGATCCGCCGCGAGGCCGCCGAGGAGAGCGAGCGGCTGCGCACCGAGGCCGCGGAGCGGGTCCGTACCCTCCAGCAGCAGGCCGAGACGGAGGCCGAGCGGCTGCGCACCGAGGCCGCCGCGGACGCGTCCGCCTCCCGCGCGGAGGGCGAGGCCGTCGCCGTACGGCTGCGCTCGGAGGCTTCCAACGAGGCGGAGCGGCTGAAGACGGAGGCGCAGGAGAGCGCCGACCGGGTGCGGGCGGAGGCGCAGACCGCCGCCGAGCGCATCGCGGCCGAGGCGTCCGAGGCGCTGGCCGCCGCCCAGGAGGAGGCCGCCCGGCGCCGCCGCGAGGCGGAGGAACTGCTCGGCTCCGCCCGGCAGGAGGCCGACCAGGAGCGCGAGCGGGCCCGCGAGCAGAGCGAGGAGCTGCTGGCCTCGGCACGCAACCGCGTGGAGGAGGCCCAGGCCGAGGCGGTCCGGCTGGTCGAGGAGGCCGACCGGCGCGCCACCGAGATGGTGTCGGCGGCCGAGCAGCACGCGGCGCAGGTACGGGAGTCGGTCGCCGGGCTGCACGAGCAGGCCCAGGAGGAGATCACCGGGCTGCGCAGCGCCGCCGAGCACGCCGCCGAGCGCACCCGGACCGAGGCCCAGGAGGAGGCGGACCGGGTCCGCGCCGACGCCTACGCGGAGCGGGAGCGGGCGAGCGAGGACGCCGGACGCCTCAGGCGCGAGGCGCAGGAGGAGACCGAGGCCGCCAAGGCGCTGGCCGAGCGGACCGTGTCCGAGGCCATCACCGAGGCCGACCGGATCCGCTCGGACGTCTCCGAGCACGCCCAGCGGGTGCGCACGGAGGCCTCCGACGCCATCGCCGAGGCCGAGCAGTCCGCGTCGCGCACCCGGGCGGACGCCCGCGAGGACGCCAACCGCATCCGGTCCGACGCGGCGACGCAGGCGGACACCCTGATCACCGAGGCCCGTTCCGAGGCGGAGCGGCTCACCACCGAGACGGCGGCCGAGACCGACCGGATCCGCACCCAGACGCTCGCGGAGGCGGAGCGCGTCACCGCCGAGGCGGCGAGCGAGTCCGAGCGGGTCAGGACGGAGGCGGCCACCGAGGCGGAGCGGCTGCGCACCGAGACGATCGCCGAGGCCGACCGGGTACGGGCCGAGGCGGGCGCCCGGGCCGAGCAGCTGGTCTCGGACGCCACCGGGGAGGCGGAGCGGCTGCGGGCCGAGGCCGCCGACACCGTCGGCTCCGCGCAGCAGCACGCCGAGCGGCTCCGCACCGAGGCGGACCGGGTCCGCCGCGAGGCGGCGGCCGAGGCCGAGCGGGTCACCACGGCGGCCCGCGAGGAGGCCGAGCGCACCCTCGACGAGGCCCGCAAGGACGCCAACAAACGGCGCTCGGAGGCCGCCGAGCAGGTCGACACGCTCATCACGGAGACCGCTGCCGAGGCCGACAAGCTGCTCACCGAGGCGCAGCAGCAGGCCCAGAAGACCACCGCGGACGCCGAGTCGCAGGCCGACACGATGGTCGGCGCGGCCCGCTCGGAGGCCGACCGGATCGTCCAGGAGGCGACGGTCGAGGGCAACACCCGGGTGGAGAAGGCCCGTACGGACGCGGACGAGCTGCTGGTCGGCGCCCGCCGGGACGCGACCGCCATAAGGGAGCGCGCGGAGGAGCTGCGCGAGCGGCTCACCTCCGAGATCGAGGAGCTGCACGAGCGGGCCCGCCGCGAGGCCGCCGAGACGATGAAGTCGGCCGGCGACCGCTGCGACGCGCTCATCAAGGCCGCCGAGGAGCAGCTCGCCAAGGCGGAGGCGAAGGCGAAGGAGCTGGTGTCGGAGGCCAACTCCGAGGCCGGCAAGGTGCGCATCGCCGCCGTCAAGAAGGCCGAGGGGCTGCTCAAGGAGGCCGAGCAGAAGAAGGCCACCCTGGTCCGCGAGGCCGAGGAGCTGAAGGCCGAGGCGGTCCGCGAGGCCCGGGCCACGGTCGACGAGGGCAAGCGCGAGCTGGAGGTGCTGGTCCGGCGCCGCGAGGACATCAACGCGGAGATCTCCCGGGTCCAGGACGTGCTGGAGGCGCTGGAGTCGTTCGAGGCGCCCGGGGGTGCGAAGGACAACGGGGTGAAGGCCGGAGCGACGGTGGGCGCCCCACGTTCGGGTGGCAAGTCGTCAGACGGCTAGCGTTCGGGGCGGTTTGGGTGTCTGCTGGAGATCTTTGGCCGAGTCCCGACGGGACCGTTCACCTGAACTTTGGCAAGCCATCCGCGGGTCAGCCACTCAAAAGAGGTGTCATTCTCCGTATCAAACGTGCATCCGCTCGATGACACACCGCATTGGCGCCTAGGATTCCCTCTATCACCTCACCCGGTCTCTTTCGACAGGAACCCCATGAGCGACACTTCCCCCTACGGCTTCGAGCTTGTGCGGCGTGGGTACGACCGCGCTCAGGTGGACGAACGCATCTCCAAGCTCGTCTCCGACCGTGACAGCGCTCTCGCCCGCATCACCGCTCTGGAAAAGCGCATCGAGGAGCTCCACCTCGAGACTCAGAACGCCCAGGCCCAGGTCAACGACGCAGAGCCGTCGTACGCCGGTCTCGGCGCCCGGGTCGAGAAGATCCTGCGGCTCGCCGAGGAAGAGGCGAAGGACCTGCGCGAGGAGGCCCGGCGCGCGGCCGAGCAGCACCGCGAGCTGGCCGAGTCCTCGGCCCAGCAGGTGCGCAACGACGCGGAGTCGTACGCCGCCGAGCGCAAGGCCAAGGCCGAGGACGAGGGCGTCCGGATCGTCGAGAAGGCCAAGGGCGACGCCTCGCAGCTGCGTTCCGAGGCGCAGAAGGACGCGCAGTCGAAGCGCGACGAGGCCGACGCGCTCTTCGAGGAGACCCGCGCGAAGGCCGCGCAGGCCGCCGCCGACTTCGAGACCAACCTCGCCAAGCGCCGCGAGCAGTCGGAGCGGGACCTGGCCTCCCGTCAGGCCAAGGCCGAGAAGCGGCTCGCGGAGATCGAGCACCGCGCGGAGCAGCTGCGCCTGGAGGCGGAGAAGCTGCGCACGGACGCCGAGCGCCGGGCCCGCCAGACCGTGGAGACGGCGCAGCGCCAGTCCGAGGACATCGTGGCCGACGCCAACGCCAAGGCCGACCGGATCCGTTCGGAGTCGGAGCGCGAGCTGGCCGCCCTCACCAACCGCCGCGACTCCATCAACGCGCAGCTGACCAACGTGCGCGAGATGCTGGCGTCGCTCACGGGCGCCGCGGTGGCGGCCGCGCCGTCGGTCGAGGACGAGTCGGTCTCCCGCGGGGTCCCGGCCCAGCAGTCCCGCTGACGCCCTTGCGCCCGGGCGGTTTCGGCTGCGCGGGGGGTACGCCTGCCGAATCCGTACGAACATGGGCGAGGCCTGTTGTCACTGGGGTGGCAGCGGGCCTCGTCCCGTTCTAGCGTGGTCGCCATGATCGAGCTCGAGGGGCTGACCAAGCGGTACGGCGAGAAGGTGGCGGTCAACAATCTCTCCTTCACCGTCAGACCCGGCATCATCACGGGCTTCCTCGGCCCCAACGGCGCGGGCAAGTCCACGACCATGCGGATGGTGCTGGGCCTGGACCGGCCGACCGCCGGGGACGTGCGGATCGACGGCAAGCACTACGACGAGCTGAAGGACCCGCTGACGTACATCGGCGCGCTCCTGGAGGCCAAGGCGTGGCACGGCGGGCGCAGCGCCTACAACCACCTGCTGTGCCTCGCGCAGAGCAACGGCATTCCCGCGAGCCGGGTGCGCCAGGTCCTGGACACGGTCGGTCTGTCGGCGGTCGCCAGGAAGAAGACCAAGGGCTTCTCCCTGGGCATGGGGCAGCGGCTCGGCATCGCGGGGGCCCTGCTGGGCGACCCTCGCATCCTGATGTTCGACGAGCCGGTCAACGGGCTCGACCCCGAGGGCATCCACTGGATCCGCAATCTGATGAAGACCCTGGCCTCCCAGGGCCGTACGGTCTTCGTCTCCTCCCACCTGATGAGCGAGATGGCGCTGACCGCCGACCACCTGGTGGTCATCGGCCAGGGCAGGCTGCTGGCGGACACCTCGATGGCCGAGTTCATCGCGGAGAACTCGCGCAGCTACGTCCGGATCCGCACCCCGCAGCGCGAGCAGCTGCTCGACGCGCTGCACGCGGCCGGGGTCACCGTCGTCGAGTCGGGCGAGGGGGTCCTGGAAGTGGACGGCGACAAGTCGGAGACGGTCGGCGAGCTGGCGGCGCGCCACCAGGTCGTGCTGTACGAGCTGAGTCCGCAGCGCGCCTCCCTGGAGGAGGCGTTCATGCAGCTGACCGCGGAGTCCGTGGAGTACCACGCGCACGACGGGCAGCCGCCCGGCGCCGTTCCCCAGCAGCAACAGCCACCGGGACAGCCTCCGCAGCAGCCGTGGGGCAGCGACTGGAAGAGGGGATGAGCATGGCGGCGACACAGGTCGTCCGGTCCGAGTGGACCAAGATCCGGTCGGTCGCGTCCACGGTGTGGACGCTGGGCCTCGCCGTGGTCGTCACCATCGCCCTGGGCATGCTGATCTCGGCCCTGTCGAAGAACGAGTTCGGCGACATGAGCCGGCGGGACCAGCTCTCCTTCGACCCGACCTTCATCAGCTTCGCCGGTACGAGCCTCGGCCAGCTGGCGATGATCGTGTTCGGGGTGCTGGTCGTGGGCAACGAGTACAGCTCCGGCATGATCCGCACCTCGCTGGCCGCCGTGCCGCGACGCGGCACCTTCCTGTTCAGCAAGATCGCGGTGGCCACCGCGCTCGCGCTGGTCGTGGCCATGGTCACCAGTTTCGCCACGTTCTTCCTCGGGCAGGCGATGCTCGGCGACCTGAAGGCGTCGATCGGCGACCCGGGCGTGCTGCGCGCGGTGTTCGGCGGCGGCCTCTACATGACCCTGATCGCGATGTTCTCGATGGGCGTCGCCGCGATGCTGCGCTCCCCGATGCTGTCGCTGGGCATCCTGATGCCGTTCTTCTTCCTGATCTCCAACATCCTGGGCAACGTCCCGGCGACGGAGAAGGTCGGCCGGTTCCTGCCCGACCAGGCCGGCAGCAAGATCATGCAGGTGGTCACGCCGATCGACGACGACGTCCCCTACGGACCGTGGGGCGGCCTGGGGATCATGGCACTGTGGGTGATCGCGGCGCTCGTCGGCGGGTACGCGGTGCTGAAGCGGCGGGACGCCTAGAAAGCGGGCGCCGCAACCCCGGCAGGCGCCTCCGTACGGTGCCGGATTTTGCCCGCGCTTGAACGGAACCGTCAGCGCGTGGATATCCTCCTAACCCTTACGGGGGCGTGTGCCCTGCTGTCCCTGAACCTTCCGATGGGTGCGGAGCATGATCGAGGCTGTCGGCCTGACCAAGCGATACGGCGACAAGACCGCCGTGTACAACCTCTCCTTCCAGGTGCGGCCCGGTGCCGTCACCGGCTTCCTGGGGCCCAACGGCTCGGGCAAGTCGACGACGATGCGGATGATCCTGGGCCTGGACAACCCCACGGCGGGCCACGTGACCATCGGCGGCCACCCGTACCGCAGGCTGCCGAACGCCGCGCGCCACGTCGGGGCGCTCCTGGACGCCAAGGCGGTGCACGGCGGGCGGGCCGCCCGCAACCACCTGCTGAGCCTCGCCCAGCTGTCCGGCATCCCGGCCCGCCGGGTGGACGAGGTGCTCGGCGTGGTGGGCCTCCAGGACGTGGCCAAGCGGCGTTCCAAGGGCTTCTCCCTCGGCATGGGCCAGCGGCTCGGCATCGCCGCCGCGCTGCTCGGCGACCCCCAGGTGCTGCTCTTCGACGAGCCGGTCAACGGCCTCGACCCGGAGGGCATCCACTGGGTGCGCAACCTGATGAAGGCGCTCGCCGCGGAAGGCCGCACCGTCTTCGTCTCCTCGCACCTGATGAGCGAGATGGCGCTGACCGCCGACCACCTGATCGTCATCGGGCGCGGCCAGCTGATGGCCGACATGAGCGTGACGGATTTCATCTCGGCCAACTCCGCCGACTTCGCGCGCGTGCGGACGCCGGACACCGAGCCCCAGCTGCGCGAGAAGCTGACCTCGGCGCTGACCGAGGCGGGCGGCCACGTGCTGCCCGAGCAGGACGGCGCGCTGCGGGTGACCGGGCTCGCCCTCCCCCGCATCAGCGACATCGCGCACGACACCGACGTACGGCTGTGGGAGCTGTCGCCGCACCAGGCCTCGCTGGAGGAGGCGTACATGCGGATGACGCAGGGCGCCGTGGACTACCGGTCGACCGCCGACCAGAAGGCGGGGCTCCAGCAGCCCCTGCCGCCCGGCGCGCAGCCGCCGATGCCGGTGGCCGGTCAGGGCCAGCCCGGGTGGTACGCGCCGCCGCCGCCCCAGCAGGGCGGTCAGCCCTTCGCCGCGCCGCAGGGCGCGCCCGGCCAGGCCCCCGCGGGCCCGTACGGCGCCCCGGTGGCGCCCGGGGCGGTCCCGGGCGGTCAGCCGGCCAACCCGTACGCGGCCCGGCAGGCGCCCCAGGCACCGCCGATGCCCCAGGCTCCCGCCGGCGCGCCGACGCCGCCCGCGGCGGGCCCCGCGCCCGCCGCCGCGCCCGTCACCGACCCGACCAAGCCCGAGGACGCCCGATGAGCACGCCCCAGCCCCCGACGCAGCAGGCCGCGCCCGACTGGCACGCGGCGCCCGGTTCGCCGTTCCCGACCTACACGTCGCCGATCCCGGTGGTGCGCACGACCCTCGTGCACGCGCTGGCCTCCGAGTGGACGAAGATCAAGTCGGTGCGCTCGACGCTGTGGACGCTCGGCGTGTTCGTCCTGCTGGTGCTCGGCATCGGGCTGCTGACCGGCGCGGTGGTGGCGAGCTCGGACTCCGACCTGGCCGGTGAGAGCGCGCTGAGCCTCGGCTTCTTCGGTCTGCTGCTCGGCAGCATGTGCGTGATCACGCTGGGCGTGCTGACCACCGCCTCGGAGTACGGCACGGGGATGATCCGCACGACGATGACCGCCTGCCCCAGCCGCGGCCGGGTGCTGGCCGCCAAGGGCATCGTGTTCTTCCTGGTGGCGTTCGTGGTGACCCTGATCTGCGCGACGCTGGTCGGGCTGGCCCACGTGTCCATGCTGGAGGGCAACGGCGCCGAGAACCCGACCGGCGCGGAGTGGCTGAAGGGCACCGTCGGCGTCGCGCTCTACGTCGCGCTGCTCGGGCTGCTCTCGCTGGCCATGGGCTCGATCATCCGGCACTCGGCGGGCGCCATCACCATCATGATCGGCGTCCTGCTCGCCCCGCTGGTGATCGCGCTGTTCATGTTCTCCGAGTCGCTCAAGGACGTGCAGCAGGCGCTGTTCGAGTACTCGATCCCGAACCAGATGAGCATCTTCTACGCCAACTCGCTCTCCGAGTCCGGGCCCTCGGGCTGGGACCCGCTGTGGATCGTGCTCGGCGTGACCGCGGCCGCGTTCGCCGCCGCCTTCGCCCTGCTGGAGAAGCGGGACGTGTAAACGGGGCTTCAGAACCTCGGCGCGTTACGGGACCGCTGCACCCGCGTGGTGCGGCGGTCCTTCGCGTTCCAGCACGCCTTGTGCCAGTGCCGGCGGTCGTCGACGCCCGAGTGGGCCGGCCAGGCCACGACGTGCGGAACACCGTCCGGAATGAGCTGGTCGCAGCCCGGGCAGCGGTACGACTTGCCCTGCGCGCTCGCGCCCGCCACGTGCCGTACGCTCCACTCCTCGCCCTGCCAGTTCTCCGCGGACTGCCAGCCGCCGTAGCGGCCGGAGCCGTCCTCCTCGGCGCTCCGGCCGGAGGAACCGGCTCCCTTGGGTCGGTTGCGACGCGGGGACACAGGACACCTCACGGAGCTATACAGGAAGCAGGGCGGCATCCAGCCTACGCGGCACGGACACGGGTAGGCGTACGGCGCCAAACACCGCAACTCCCCCCGACCGGTGTTGTCCGTCCGAGCCCACGCGCCGTCCCACAACGGCCGATTCTGAAGACAATCCGCAAAGTCCTTCGTCCGGCCGTGTCCTCGGCACGTGTCAGGCGGTTATGCCGTGCGGGGGAGCTCCATGTCGGGGCCGAGGAAGCAGGAAAAGGCAATGCGCGTAGGAAGTTTCGTGTTGGGTGCCCAGTTCCCGGGCCAGGGTCAGGGGGAGGCGCTGCACCGCGCGGTCCGCTCGGCCGAGGTCGCCGAGGAGGCCGGGCTGGACACGGTCTGGCTGGCCGAACACCACTTCGTGCCGTACGGCACGTGTCCGTCGGCCGTGACCCTGGCCGCGCTGCTGCTGGGCCGCACCCGGCGTCTGAGGGTCGGCACCGCGGTGAGTGTGCTGCCCACCGTCCACCCCGTGGCGCTCGGCGAGCAGGCCGCGCTGCTGCACGTCACCAGCGGCGGCCGCTTCTCGCTGGGTGTGGGCCGCGGCGGCCCGTGGGTGGACCTGGAGGTGTTCGGCGCGGGTCTGGAGGCGTACGAGAAGGGGTTTCCGGACTCGCTCGACCTGCTGCTGCGCTGGCTGCGCGAGCCGGCCGTCGGCGCCTCGGGCGACCGCTACCGCTTCCGCGAGGTGCCGGTCGTGCCGCGCCCGTCGGAGTCCCTGTCGGAGGAGCCGGGCCCGGAGGTCGTCGTCGCCTGCACCTCGCCGTCGAGCGTGCGGATGGCGGCCGAGCGGGGGCTGCCGATGCTCCTCGGGATGCACGTCGGCGACGAGGAGAAGGCGGAGATGGTCGCCCTGTGGCGGCGCCACGCGCGTGCGGCCGGGCGTCCGGCGGCGGAGATCCACGGCGCCGGACACGTCTCGGCCGGTGTCTGCCAGATCGCCGACCGGCGCACGGACGCGGCCGAGACCCTGCTCAAGGCGATGCCGGGCTGGCTGCGGCAGGGACTGGGCGCCCACGTCACGGTGGACGGCCGGGCCCGGCAGATGCGCGACCCGCACGCCTACACCGAACTGCTCTGCGGGCTGCACCCGGTGGGCACGCCCCGGCTGTGCGCGGACCGGCTCGCAGCGACCGGCGAGCGGACCGGCATCTCCCGCTTCGCCCTGCTCGTCGAGGGCTCGGGAGACCTGGCGGCGACCGAGGAGAACGTACGGCGGCTCGGGGCCGAGGTACTCCCCCAGCTCCGCTGACCCCCGGGCGGGGAGCTTGCCGCTCCGGTACAGAACTGCACCTCCCGCGTACGGAGCGGCAAGCAGGGACCGCGGGCCTCAGCAGTCGCGCAGTTCCGGCGACTGGTTCAGCAACTGGCTGCGCACCGAGGTGAACTTGGTCAGCGTCTCGTCGACAGAGGAGTCCAACGGGAACACCGCCACCCGGTGGCAGTTCTGGAAGGCCAGCCGCACCCCGAAGTGCCGCTGCAGTGCACCGCGTATGGCGTCACTCGCGAGCGCACGCAGGAGCTGACCGCGCGCCTGCTCGTCCGGCGGGGGCGTCTGGTTGTCGGCGAACGCTCCGCCGTCGACCTTCAGCTGTGCCACCAGGGAGCTGACCATCTCCCATGCGTAGGGCAGGGAGGTCCGGACGCAGTCGACGAAGTCTGCTTCGTCGACCTCGCCTCGCTCGGCCTGTTCGAGTAGGGCCGGTGAGACGTCGAGCGACATGGGTTCTCCTCTCGCACCCCCGACCAGCAGGGGTTGCCGGACAGTTAAGGGAGTGCGCGATTCCGAACACGCTGCGTACACAGGCCGCGACCTCCCGTTCAATACCGTAAGCAACCGATCGTGACGGCACCAGGAGAATGCCCAGATGGACACCATCCGGTAGGCCCACAATCGGCCAGTGCGCAAGACGGGGCCAATGGGAGAAGTGGGACAGCGCACTCCGGTGCCCGGGTACGGGCGAATCGCGTCGGGCCCGGCCCGTCGAGTAGCGTTGCCGACCATGCGTCTCGTCATTGCCCGCTGCTCCGTCGACTACGCCGGACGGCTCACCGCCCACCTGCCCTCGGCCCCCCGGCTGATCCTGGTCAAGGCGGACGGCAGCGTCTCGATCCACGCCGACGACCGGGCCTACAAGCCCCTCAACTGGATGTCGCCGCCCTGTGCCCTGAAGGAGGGCACGGGCGAGGAGGAGGGCGTCTGGACCGTCGTCAACAAGGCGGGCGAGAAGCTCATCATCACGATGGAGGAGATCCTCCACGACTCCTCGCACGAGCTGGGCGTCGATCCGGGCCTGATCAAGGACGGCGTGGAAGCACACCTCCAGGAGCTGCTCGCCGACCGCATCGACACCCTGGGCGAGGGCTACACCCTCATCCGCCGCGAGTACATGACCGCCATCGGCCCGGTCGACATCCTGTGCCGGGACGCCCAGGGCGGGACCGTCGCGGTCGAGATCAAGCGGCGCGGCGAGATCGACGGCGTGGAACAGCTCACGCGCTACCTGGAGCTGCTGAACCGCGACCCGCATCTCGCCCCGGTGCGCGGCGTCTTCGCCGCCCAGGAGATCAAGCCGCAGGCCCGCGTGCTGGCCACGGACCGCGGCATCGGCTGCCAGGTGCTGGACTACGACGCGCTGCGGGGCATCGAGGACGACAAGCTGCGGCTGTTCTGAGGGCGCGGCGCGTCCTGAGGGCGCGTCACGTACGACGCGAGGAGGGCCGGGTCCGTGCGGCGGACCCGGCCCTCTCGTGCTGATGCCTTCCCGGGCGGGGTCAGATGATCTGGCCGGTCGCCGGGTCCGAGCCGGCCGGCGCTCCCGTGCCGGTGCCGGTGTCCTCGGTGCTGCTCTGCGAGACGGTGGCCGGAGGGCTGTCGGCACCACTGGCGGTGTCGGACGTCTCCGGGGTGGACGGCGAGGTCGTCTCGGTCTCCGTGGGCGTCGGTGACGTGCCGTCGGACTCGGTGGGCGTCCCGGGGTCCGTCGGCTCGGTGTCCGTCGGCTTCGGCGAGGTCGGCTTCGTCGTCGGCGAACTCGGTGACTTGCTCGGCTCGTCCGGCGAGCCGGGGGCGTCGGGGCTCTCGTCGTCCCCGGGGTCGGTGCTGCCCGTACTGCTCGGCCCCTGCGAAGGCGCCCCCGACTCCGTGGTCGTCGGCGCCCCGGACGTGCCGGGGGTGGCGGAGCCGGTCGGGGCGCCGGGCGTCTCCTGGCCCTGACCGTCGTCCGAGGGCCGGTCGGCGCCCAGGCTGCCGTCGTCGACGCCCTGGCTGGCCGACGGGTTGACGCCGACCTCGTTGGAGGGATCGCCGCCGTCGTTCTCGGACGTGGCCCCCAGGGTCACCACCGTGCCGAGCACGGCGACGAGCAGCGCGCCCGCTCCGGCGGCCACCAGGTTGCGCCGTGCGAAGCCCTTGATGCCGCCGGCAACGGTGCGGGACGGCTCCTCGTCGGGCTCGCGGCGGGTGACGAGGGTGGGGGACTGCGGACGCGGCTGGAGCGGCGGGAAGGGGGCGGGGACGCCCGCGGACGGCGACGCCGACTCCTCGTTGCGGGCGTCGGGCACCTCCTCCCCCACCGTCGGGCCGAGTCCGGCCCCGACGGCACCGGGTCCGGCGGCGGGCGCCGCCGCGGCGAAGGCGCCCGCGCCGCTGCCCAGGCCCGGCGTGTCGCCGGTGCGGTCGGCGACCAGCGCGAGGGCGCGGCGGCCGGCCACGGCACCGCGCCTGTCGGAGAGCGCGCCGCGCAGTCCGACGGAGGCCTCCAGCTCGGCGCGGGCCCGGTCCAACTGGCCCTCGCACAGCGCGAGGACGCCCAGTTCGTGGTGGAAGTAGGCCTGTTCGGCGACGTCACCGGCGAGCCGGGAGGCCTCGGTACCCGAACGCAGCGCCCGTTCCCAGGCGCTCCAGTGCAGCCCGGCGGCGAAGGCGGGCGCCGCGGTGCGGGCCAGCTGGACGGCCGGGCTCTCCTCGTCCTCGGTGGTGCGGGTGGTCGCGGGCACCAGCACGGCGAGGGCCGCCAGTACGGCGTCGGCCTCCGCGCAGACCCGCTCCGGGGTGACCGAGGGGTGCCCGGCCCACCAGGCGTAGTGCTGGGCGGCGGCCGTCGCCCGCTCCCGTACGGCGTCGGCGTATCCGGCGCTCTCCAGCTGGGTGAGCACGCCGGCGGCCAGCCGGTAGCGGGAGGCGACCGGGGAGACCAGTCCGCAGTCCGCCAGCTCGCCGAGGGCGGCGTCCGCGTGGGTCTCGCCGACCAGGGCGGGCAGATGCGCCTGGTGCGGCACCTCGCCGCCGAGCGCGACGGCGAACTCCAGGGTGGCGCGGGCGGAGGCGCTCAGCCGGGAGGCGAGCAGCGGTGCGGGCGCGGCGGCCTCGCCGAGGGACGGCAGGGGCACGTCGTCGGTCTCGGCGGCGTCGTAGGGGCTGTCGTCGGCGGGGCGGGTGTCGGCCGGGCGGGCGTCGGCGAAGACGCCGAACTCGTCGACGGCGTCGGCACCGGCCCGCTCCCGGTCCCGGCGGCGCAGCAGGGCACCGGCCTGGACGAAGCGCAGCGGCAGGCCCTCGGACTCGAACCAGAGGTCTCCGGCCCAGTTGGCCTCCTCCTCGGTGAGGGTCCGTCCGGCGGCGCGCTCGAGCAGCTCCACGCCGTCGGAGCGGTCCAGGCCGGTGAGGAAGACCTCCTCGACGGCCGAGTCGGCGGAGGGTGGGGCCACGTCCGGGGTGGTGCCGATGACGAAGGCGCACTCGGGGGTGGCGTCGAGGAGTTCGTCGAGGGCGGTGCCGCCGAACTCGGCGTCGTCCAGGACGACGACCGCGCCCACCTCGCGCAGGTGTCCGAGCAGTTCCGTCCGGTCGGGACGGTGCAGGGGCGCGCCGTGGACGGCGTAGAAGAGGTCGTGGAGCAGGTCGTCGGCGGTGCGGTGGTGGCCGTTGAGCCGGACGACGCCGTCGGGCGCGAGGCCGGCGCAGTCCTCGGCGACGACGTCGAGGAGGCTGGTGCGGCCGGAGCCGGCGGGGCCGGTGAGGCGCACGGAGCGGCCGCGGGCGAGCAGCCGCACCAGGCGTTCGCGTTCGTCCTCGCGGGCCAGCAGGCCGAGGACCGTGCGGACCGGTCCCGGTGGGACGGGCGGCCGCGCGGCGCGCTCCGCGTCGGCGCGTTCGGCCGCGGTGAGCTTCTCGGGCCGGGCGGGCCGCTCCGCGGGCGGGCAGACCTCGATCTCGCTGCCGTCGACGGGGTTGACGGTGAGCAGGAAGTCGCCGGACACCAGCTGCACCGTGCGGGCGAGCGCGGGCGCGTGCTGTCCGAAGTCGGAGGTGATGGGGTCCCTGTGCGGGCGCGGGCGCGGCGCCTGGTGGTCGCCGTCCTGGCCGTACTCCTCAGGGCCCCGGTTGTTCGGGTCCATTGGTTCAAGCCCCCCAAAAGCGTCGTGTGCAGGGCCCCGGCAGGGACCACCCTCCCGGCCTTGCCGCACACCGCGCTGTCGCTTCTGGTCCGGGCCCGCCGGCGGGTTTGCAAAGGCAGCGGGCAGCCAGACCCTAAACCTTCGCCCAGTATCTCCGACAGTCCGGGGTGCCGGGCGGCCCGAGAGGTCACGGTCTCGTGAGGATTGCGTGTGTCGGAGGTGTGAACCTTCACTTACACGCGGGGCAGGGTCTCCACACCGATGCCGCCCTCGATGGCGAGGATCCGGTGCAGCCGGGTGGCCACCAGCAGGCGCTGCATCTGCGGCGGCACGCCGCGCAGCACCAGCCGCCGGCCGCAGCGGCCGGCCCGCCGGTGGGCTCCCATGATCACGCCGAGTCCGGTGGCGTCCCAGGAGTCCAGCTCTGACAGGTCGAGCACCAGGTCGCCGACTCCGTCGTCGACGGCCGAGTGCAGGACCGTACGGGCGTCCGCCGCGCTGCGGACGTCGAGGCGGCCCCCGACGACCAGCTCGACGTGGTCGCCCCTGATGTGCATATGCGCTCCCCGGCGTGCGTCTTCTTCGTCGTCTTCTTCGTCTTGGCGTTGCGTTCCGTGCGTTGTGGTCTCTCGGCGATATCAGGCACTGCACCCTCTGACTGGCCGAAACGACCGGAGGTTGCCGTCTGTAAGCGAACCGATACCGAATTCACCCCGGCGTGTGACGTTTGCCGGGGCTGATGTGACCTCAGTGCTTGTAGAAGCCCTGCCCGCTCTTGCGGCCGATGTCACCGGCGTCCACCATCCGGCGCATCAGCTCCGGCGGGGCGAACTTCTCGTCCTGGGACTCGGTGTAGATGTTGCCGGTGGCGTGCAGCAGGATGTCGACGCCCGTCAGGTCGGCGGTGGCCAGGGGTCCCATGGCGTGGCCGAAGCCCAGCTTGCAGGCGAGGTCGATGTCCTCGGCGGTGGCGACGCCCGACTCGTACAGCTTCGCGGCCTCGACGACGAGGGCGGAGATGAGCCGGGTGGTCACGAACCCGGCGACGTCGCGGTTGACGACGATGCAGGTCTTGCCGGTGGACTCGGCGAACTCGCGTGCGGTGGCGAGCGTTTCGTCGCTGGTCTTGTAGCCGCGCACCAGCTCGCACAGCTGCATCATCGGCACCGGTGAGAAGAAGTGGGTGCCGACGACCCGCTCGGGGCGCTCCGTCACGGCCGCGATCTTGGTGATCGGGATGGCGGAGGTGTTGGACGCGAGGATCGCCCCGTCCTTCACCAGCTTGTCCAGGGTACGGAAGATCTCGTGCTTGACTTCCAGCTTCTCGAAGACGGCCTCGACGACGACGTCCGCGTCGGCGGCGGCGTCCAGGTCGGTGGTCGCGGTGATGCGCCCGAGCGCGGCCTCGGCGTCGTCGGCGTCGAGCCTGCCCTTGGCGACGAACTTGTCGTAGGAGGCCCTGATGCCGTCGGTGCCGCGCCGCAACGCCTCGTCGGTGACGTCGCGCAGGACGACCTCCCAGCCCGCCTGGGCGGAGACCTGGGCGATGCCGGACCCCATGAGACCGGCTCCGATGACGGCGAGCTTCCGTGCCACTGTGCGACTCCCCTGATACGCGCTGATTCTCGTCTCTCGGCCGGAGATTAGCGGGCGTGAGGCGCTGTGTGACCGGTTAGTAACGCGCGTCACGTCTCAAATGACGGACGTCACACCGAGGGGTGCCGTCCGGGTGTCACAGCGCGCCTCGTACGGCGTAGTTGAGCACCTTCTCGCTCAACAGCTCCTCCATCTCGTCCAGCAGCAGGAGCATGTCGCGGGAGACCTCGGAGGGCTTGCCGCCGGCGACCATGCGCCCGCCGATGGCCGCGAGGACCGTGCCGTGCAGCCAGTTGATCTGACCGGCCATCAGGGTGGGGGTCATGTCGTCGTCCGCGCTGCCGGTCTCCTCGCGCAGGGTGTGCTCCAGGTTCAGGAGCACTTCCTGGCCGATGGCCCACATCCGTGAGCGCAGGGCGGGCGAGTCCTGGATCACTTTCATGAACGTGGCGTAGCCGTCCATCAGGCCGACGCGCGGGGAGACCGACTCGACCTCGTCGCGCAGTTCCCGCAGGACGGCCCTCGCCGCGGACTCCCCGTCGCGGCGTCCGCGCACCCAGCGGGAGAGCCGGTCGATGACGCCCTTGGACCGGTCGAGGAACAGGTCCTCCTTGGCCGGGAAGTAGTTGTACACGGTGTTGACGGAGACGTTCGCGGCGTCCGCGACCTCCGCCACCGTCACGGCCTCGAAGCCGCGCTCCAGGAACAGCCCGGTGGCGACATCCGAGATGTACTGCCGGGTCTGCCGCTTCTTCCGTTCCCTGAGTCCCTCGGCCATGACCGCATCCTAGCCGCGCCGGCGCCACTGACTGGGGCCGCTGAAAACTTGGGGTCATTGCAAAATTTCAGCGTCTCTGTTTTTCTGGAGCGCATGGCAATCATCAGTACGGCCGGGCTGGCCCGGACCTTCGCGACCAGGCGCGGGCCGGTCGAGGCGGTGCGCGGCATCGACCTCACCGTCCGCGAGGGCGAGATCCTGGGCTTCCTGGGCCCCAACGGCGCCGGCAAGACCACCACCCTGCGGATGCTCACGACCCTGCTCGCCCCCACCGGCGGCGCGGCCACCGTCGCCGGGCACGACCTGGCGACCGACCCGGCCGGGGTGCGTGCGGCGTGCGGGTACGTGGCGCAGTCGGGCGGGGTGGACCCGCAGATCACGGTCCGGGAGGAGCTGGTCACCCAGGGCCGCCTGTACCGCCTGTCCAGGGCGCGGGCCGCCGAGCGTGCCGGGGAGCTGGCCCGCGACCTGGGCCTGACCGGCCTGCTCGACCGCAGGTGCGGCGCGCTCTCCGGCGGGCAGCGGCGGCGGCTGGACATCGCGATGGCGCTCACGCACCGCCCGAAGGTGCTGTTCCTGGACGAGCCGACGACCGGTCTGGACCCGGGCAGCCGCGCCGACCTGTGGGACCTGGTCCGCAGGCTGCGCGACGAGCACGGCACCACGGTCTTCCTGACCACGCACTACCTCGACGAGGCCGACGCCCTCTCCGACCGCCTGGTCGTCGTGGACGGCGGCACGGTGGTCGCCGAGGGCACCCCGGCCGCCCTGAAGCTCGAGTACGGCGGCTCGCCCGACGCCACGCTCCAGGACACCTTCCTGGCCGTCACCGGCCGCGGCGCCGCTCCGGCCGACGCCACTCCCGTAGCCGTCTAGCACCCCTGGGAACCGACCCGATGCTGCTCCACGACACCGGCCTCGTCTACGGCCGCTATCTCCGCCAGTCCCTGCGCTCCCGCTTCGCGCTGCTGTTCGGCGTGCTGATGCCGCTGCTGTACCTGCTCTTCTTCGGCCCGCTGCTGACCGACCTGCCGCTCGGCGGGCGGGGCAGCTCCTGGCAGGTGCTGGTCCCCGGCCTGTTGCTGCAACTCGGCCTGTTCGGCGCCTCCTTCGCCGGGTTCTCGATCATCATCGAGAACGGCCAGGGAGTGGTCGAGCGAATGCGCGTCACGCCCGTCAGCCGCCTGGCGCTGCTCCTGGGCCGGGTCCTGCGGGACGCGACCGTCTTCGCCTTCCAGGCGGTGCTGCTGGTGCTTGCGGCCCTGGTGATGGGCCTGCGCGCGCCGCTGCCCGGCGTGCTGATCGGCTTCGCCTTCGTCGCGCTGCTCACGGTCTCGCTGGCCTCGCTGTCGTACGCACTGGCGATGAAGGTCCGCACCCCGCAGGAGTTCGGGCCCACGATCAACGCGCTGACGATGCCGTCGATGCTGCTGTCCGGCCTGATGCTCCCGATGACCCTGGGCCCGGCGTGGCTGGACGTGCTGTCGCACCTGATGCCCTTCCGCTATCTGGTGGACGCGGTGCGGGACGCCTACGTCGGCTCCTACGCGACGGCGCACATGCTGTACGGCGTCCTCGTCGCCCTGGCCTTCACCGCGCTGGCCGTGACGGTGGGCACACGCGTCTTCCGAACGGCGGGCGCGTAACTACGCTGGCCCCATGGTCAACCTGACGCGCATCTACACCCGGACCGGCGACAAGGGCACCACCGCCCTCGGCGACATGAGCCGGGTCCCCAAGACCGACCTGAGGATCTCCGCGTACGCCGACGCCAACGAGGCGAACGCGGTGATCGGTACCGCCATCGCCCTCGGCGGCCTGTCCGAGGACGTCGTCAAGGTCCTCGTCCGCGTCCAGAACGACCTGTTCGACGTGGGCGCG
Source organism: Streptomyces violaceoruber (assembly GCF_033406955.1). Classification (NCBI taxonomy): domain Bacteria; kingdom Bacillati; phylum Actinomycetota; class Actinomycetes; order Kitasatosporales; family Streptomycetaceae; genus Streptomyces; species Streptomyces violaceoruber. The sequence continues at coordinate 2,699,356 of NZ_CP137734.1, forward strand.
GACCTGTCGACACCGGTGGTGGAGAACCCGGAGTACCCGCCCCTGCGGGTCGAGCAGTTCTACGTCGACAAGCTGGAGGCGGACTGCGACCGGTACCTCGCGGAGGTGGAGAAGCTCCGCTCCTTCATCCTCCCCGGCGGCACCGCCGGGGCGGCCCTGCTGCACCAGGCGTGCACGGTGGTCCGCCGGGCCGAGCGCTCCACCTGGGCGGCGCTGGAGGCCCACGGCGAGACGATGAACCCGCTGACGGCGACCTACCTCAACCGCCTCTCCGACCTGCTCTTCATCCTGGCCCGGGTGGCCAACAAGGAGGTCGGCGACGTGCTGTGGGTGCCGGGCGGGGAGCGCTAGACGCTCCGCGGGGTGTGCCGGGGGGCCGGTGCCGTCCTTCGGCTGCGGCTCCGTCGTGGCCGGTCGCGCCGTTCCCCGCGCCCCTTCGGGGCGCTTCCCGGCGGGCCCCCCGGACCGACTCCGTGTGTCAGACGTGCCGGCGCGCCGCACCGTACAGGCCCCAGGCGGTCTGCGCGCCGCCGACGCACATCAGTACGACGCCCACCTTCGTCAGGGTGACCACCGGGACCTCCACGTCACCGGTGAACAGCCACAGGGCCAGCCCGGCGAGCAGGGTGACGGCGCCCTCCAGCAGGTGCTTCGACGCCCGGGTCACCGGTGTGCCTCCTGCTTCCGCCGCTCGGCAGCGGCCTCAGGCCTCCCCGCCGGGGCCTTCTTCGGCCAGATCAGGTACCCGAGGGCCACCGCGCCGTGGATGCCGAGGACCCGTATCGCCGCCCACTGGAAGGCCCGCAGCGACGAGACGTCGCCGTCGTCACCGACGTACCAGACCGCGCCCTGGAGCAGCGCGCAGGCCACGGCCGCGCCCAGCAGGGTGCGCAGCCACAGCCGGCCCTCGTGGGCCGCCCGGGCCCTGCCGTAGCGAGGGGGCTTGACCGGCGGCGGGGCCCCGCCCAGGCGGTGGGCGGCGTGGCCGTCGAGCCAGCGGATCGTGTAGTGGCCGTAGGCGACGGTGTAGCCGATGTACAGCGCGGCCAGGCCGTGCTCCCAGCCGGGCTCGGCGCCGTTCTTCAGGTCCCATGCCGTCACCGCGAACAGCACCAGTTCCAGCACCGGCTCGCACAGCAGCAGGACCACGCCGGTGCGCCGCCACTTCAGCAGGTAGCGGGCGCCCAGCCCGAGGGCCAGCAGGACCCAGAAGCCGACCTCACAGGCGATGATCAACGCGACGACCACGACGCACTCCCTTCGTTCACCCTTCCAGGCTCCCGTCGGAATCCGCCGGGTTCGTCGTCGCCGGTGACGAACCTCCGGTACATCGAAAGATGCAGTGCGGGACCCTTCCCGGGCATCAGGCGGGCGGGGCGCGGGGCGTGTTGGATGGTGGCATGGCCGTACGACTCCCCCGCCCGCGCCGCTTCGACGTGTACGCCGCGTCGGCCGGGCTGCTGGGCGGGCTGCTGCTGTGGGGCATCGGCCTCGGCGTGCGGCCGGCCGACGAGCCGGTCGTGCTGTTCGACGGCCGCTGGCCGCTGCTGGCCCCGCTGGCCGTCATGGCGGGCTGCGAGCTGCTGCGCCGGGCCGCGCCGCGCACCGGTCTGCTGATCGGCACCGTCGCGCTGGTCGCGGACACGCTCACCCAGGGCAGCCTGGTCACGGTGATCATGTACACCGACCTGATATACGCGGCGGTGCTGTACGGTCCGCCCGCCTCGGCCCGCCGCATTCCGTGGATCACCGGGCTGCTCACCGTCGCCTCGACGCTGGTGCCGTTCGCCGTGTGGCGGGTGCCCGAGACACTGCTCGTCGGTGTCGCCGTCGGCGTCGTGTCCTTCGCGCCCGCCTCCACGGGGCTCATCGTCCGCAACCACCGCGAGGCCGCCGACGCCGCCCTGCTGCGGGCCGAGCAGACCGCGCTGCTCGCCGAGATGGACCGGGCCCAGGCGGTGACCGCGGAGCGCTCCCGGATGGCCCGCGAGCTGCACGACATGGTCGCCAACCACCTGTCCGCGATCGCCATCCACTCCACGGCCGCGCTCTCCCTGGACGACGCGGCGACCACCCGGCGGGCGCTCGGTGTGATCCGCGAGAACAGCGTGGCGGGACTGGCCGAGATGCGACGCCTCATCGGCATCCTGCGGGACCAGGGCGGGGACACCGGGCCGGCCGCCGCCCCCACCCTCGACGGGCTCGGCGCGCTGGTCGAGGGCGCCCGCGCCAACGGCCTCGACGTCACCCTGGACACGGCACCCGGCGAGAACCTGCCCGTGCCGGTCGAGCTGGCCGCGTACCGGATCGTGCAGGAGTCGCTCACCAACGCCCTCAAGCACGCCTCCGAGGGCACCGTCCTGGTCCGGCTGGACCGGCACGAGGGCGCCCTGCGGGTCGAGGTGACCAGCCCGTACGGCGACCGGGACACCCCGCGCGCGCCCGGTTCCGGCGCCGGTCTGGTCGGCATGCGGGAGCGGGCCGCCCTGCTGCACGGCACGTTCGAGGCCGGGGCGGTGGCGGACCCCGGCCCGGCGGGCGGCAAGATCTGGGCCGTGCGCGCCACGCTGCCCCTGACCGAAGGAGACCTCGCATGATCCGCGTCCTCGTCGCCGAGGACCAGTCCGCCGTCCGCGCGGGGCTGGTGCTGATCCTGGGCAGCGCCCCGGACATCGAGGTGGTCGGGGAGGCCGCGGACGGCGAGCAGGCGGTGGCGCTGGCCCGGGAGCTGCGTCCCGACCTGGTGCTGATGGACGTGCAGATGCCGCGCATGGACGGCGTCTCGGCGACCCGGATCGTGGTCGGGGAGCAGCTCGCCGACGTCCTGGTGCTGACCACCTTCGATCTGGACGAGTACGTCTTCGGGGCGCTGCGGGCGGGGGCCGCCGGGTTCCTGCTGAAGAACACCGACGCCAGGGACCTGCTCGCGGCCGTGCGCACGGTGGCTGGCGGCGAGGGCATCGTGGCCCCGGCCGTCACCCGGCGGCTGATCGCCGAGTTCGCCGCGAAGCCGGTGCGCGAGCCGACCGCGGACCCGGCGGTGCTGCGGGAGCTGACCCGGCGTGAGCGCGAGGTGCTGTCCTGTCTCGGCGAGGGGCTGTCCAACGCGGCGGTCGCCGAACGTCTTGACATGGCGGAGGCCACGGTGAAGACGCACGTCAGCCGGCTGCTGGGCAAGCTGGGGCTGCGCAGCCGGGTGCAAGCGGCGGTGCTGGCGCAGGAGTTGGGGATCTAGTTTCCCCTCTCAACCACCGGTTCAACCCCCGGGCGCCACATTGGTCCAGACCTATTGACCTATGGTCCAGACCTTTCTATTCTCGCCGCACTGCGGGCATGAGGCTCAGTCATGCCCTCGACAACATCCCCATATAAGGAGGCGCACATGCGCTTCAGACACAAAGCCGCGGCACTCGCAGCGACCCTGGCGCTTCCCCTCGCCGGTCTGGTCGGCCTCGCGAGCCCGGCCCAGGCGGCCACGAGCGCGACGGCCACCTTCGCCAAGACCTCGGACTGGGGCACGGGCTTCGGCGGCAGCTGGACGGTGAAGAACACCGGCACCACCTCCCTCAGCTCCTGGACCGTCGAGTGGGACTTCCCCACCGGCACCAAGGTCACCTCCGCCTGGGACGCCACCGTCACCAACTCCGGCGACCACTGGACCGCCAAGAACGTCGGCTGGAACGGGACGCTCGCCCCCGGCGCCTCGGTCTCCTTCGGCTTCAACGGCAGCGGGCCCGGCTCCCCGTCCAACTGCAAGCTCAACGGCGGCAGCTGCGACGGCACCTCGGTCCCCGGCGACGCGGCCCCCTCCGCGCCCGGCACGCCCACCGCCTCCAACATCACCGACACCTCGGTGAAGCTGTCCTGGTCGGCGGCGACCGACGACAAGGGCGTCAAGAACTACGACGTCCTGCGGGACGGCGCGAAGGTCGCCACCGTCACGGGCACCACCTACACGGACAACGGCCTCACCAAGGGCACCGCCTACTCGTACAGCGTCAAGGCCCGTGACACCGCCGACCAGACCGGCCCGGCCAGCGGCGCGGTGAAGGTCACCACCACCGGCGGCGGGGACGGCGGCAACCCCGGCACCGGTGCCGAGGTCAAGATGGGCTACTTCACCAACTGGGGCGTCTACGGGCGCAACTACCACGTGAAGAACCTGGTCACCTCCGGCTCCGCCGACAAGATCACGCACATCAACTACGCCTTCGGCAACGTCCAGGGCGGCAAGTGCACCATCGGCGACTCCTACGCCGACTACGACAAGGCCTACACCGCCGACCAGTCCGTCGACGGCGTCGCCGACACCTGGGACCAGCCGCTGCGCGGCAACTTCAACCAGCTGCGCAAGCTGAAGGCCAAGTACCCGAACATCAAGATCCTCTACTCCTTCGGCGGCTGGACCTGGTCCGGCGGCTTCCCCGACGCCGTGAAGAACCCGGCCGCGTTCGCGAAGTCCTGCCACGACCTGGTCGAGGACCCGCGCTGGGCCGACGTCTTCGACGGCATCGACCTGGACTGGGAGTACCCGAACGCCTGCGGTCTCAGCTGTGACGAGACCAGCGCCCCGAACGCCTTCAGCAGCATGATGAAGGCCATGCGCGCCGAGTTCGGCCAGGACTACCTGATCACCGCGGCCGTCACCGCCGACGGCTCGGACGGCGGCAAGATCGACGCCGCCGACTACGGCGAGGCCTCGAAGTACATCGACTGGTACAACGTGATGACGTACGACTTCTTCGGCGCCTGGGCGAAGAACGGCCCGACCGCCCCGCACTCGCCGCTGACCGCGTACGACGGCATCCCGCAGCAGGGCTTCAACACCGCCGACGCGATGGCGAAGTTCAAGTCCAAGGGCGTCCCGGCCGACAAGCTGCTGATCGGCATCGGCTTCTACGGCCGCGGCTGGACCGGCGTCACCCAGTCCGCGCCCGGCGGCACCGCCACCGGCCCGGCGACCGGCACCTACGAGGCGGGCATCGAGGACTACAAGGTCCTCAAGAACAGCTGCCCGGCCACGGGCACCATCGCCGGCACCGCGTACGCCCACTGCGGCTCCAACTGGTGGTCCTACGACACCCCGGCCACCATCAAGTCCAAGATGGACTGGGCGGAGCAGCAGGGCCTCGGCGGCGCCTTCTTCTGGGAGTTCAGCGGCGACACCGCGAACGGCGAACTGGTGAGCGCCATCGACAGCGGCCTCAAGTAACACCAGCTGTCAGGACAACTAGGCGACATTGACGCGCTGACCGGGCGGGGCTGCCTCGAGCCACGCGAGGAATCCGGTCAGCGCGTCTTCGCTCATCGCCAGTTCCAGCCGGGTGCCCCGGTGGAGACAGGCCAGGATCACGGCGTCGGACAGCAACGCCAGCTCCTCCTCGCCGTCCGGCAGCCGTCGGCCGGCCACCTCGATCGCGGAGCGCTCCAGGACGCGGCGCGGACGCGGGGAGTACGAGAAGACGCGGTACCACTCGACCCGGTCGCCGTTGTAGCGGGCCACCCCGTACGCCCAGCCCTTGCCGTCGGTGGTGTCGCCCTCCTTGGGGGCGTCCCAGCGCAGGGAGCAGTCGAAGGTGCCGCCCGAGCGCTGGATCAGCCGGCGGCGCAGACCGAAGACGAAGAGGCCGATCACCACCACGGCCACGACGATTCCGCACACAGTCAGAGCGAGGGCCATCGACACCGACCTCCTCGTCTCCTAGGTAACGGAACGGAAAAAACACCCGGATCTGCCTCAGCCGCGGCCGGGTCCGGATGGCTCCGGTCCCAGCCGCGGCTGAGTGACGTCATGGCACGACGCTATCGCACTGTGCTGTGGATCAGCGTCCCGCCGCCGCGCGCAGTCGGACGTCCGCGCGGCGCTCGGCGTGGGCGTCGCCCTCCGTCTTCGCCTGTTCGAGCTTGCGCTCGGCGCGGTGGACGTCGATCTCGTCCGACAGCTCGGCGACCTCGGCCAGCAGCGACAGCTTGTTGTCGGCGAACGAGATGAAACCGCCGTGCACCGCGGCGACGACCGTCCCGCCGTCACTCGTACGAATGGTCACCGGGCCCGACTCCAGCACACCGAGCAGCGGCTGGTGACCGGGCATGACGCCGATGTCGCCGGACGTGGTGCGCGCGACGACCAGGGTGGCCTCGCCGGACCAGACCTCTCGGTCGGCCGCGACCAGCGCGACGTGCAGCTCAGCAGCCAAGGTGGCTCCTCGGGTCACCACCCGGCGGGAGAGCCGGGTGTTGGTTACAAGTCTAAGGGGCGTGCCGGAGGGGACGGGACGCGCCCGCCCCCTCCGGGTGGTGAACCGTGCGGCTCACCGTGAGCCGAGGCTCAGGAGACGCCCAGCTCCTTGGCGTTGTTCTTCAGGTCCTCGATGCCACCGCACATGAAGAACGCCTGCTCCGGGAAGTGGTCGTACTCGCCGTCGCAGATCGCGTTGAAGGCCGCGATCGACTCGTCCAGCGGGACGTCCGACCCGTCGACGCCGGTGAACTGCTTGGCGACGTGGGTGTTCTGGGACAGGAAGCGCTCCACGCGACGGGCGCGGTGGACGACGAGCTTGTCCTCTTCGCCCAGCTCGTCGATACCGAGGATCGCGATGATGTCCTGCAGGTCCTTGTACTTCTGCAGGATGTTCTTCACGCGCATCGCGGCGTTGTAGTGCTCCGCCGCGATGTACCGCGGGTCGAGGATGCGGGACGTCGAGTCCAGCGGGTCCACGGCCGGGTAGATGCCCTTCTCGGAGATCGGACGGGAGAGCACCGTCGTCGCGTCGAGGTGGGCGAAGGTGGTGGCCGGGGCCGGGTCGGTCAGGTCGTCCGCGGGGACGTAGATCGCCTGCATCGAGGTGATCGAGTGACCACGGGTCGAGGTGATGCGCTCCTGGAGGAGACCCATCTCGTCGGCCAGGTTCGGCTGGTAGCCCACCGCGGAGGGCATGCGGCCGAGCAGGGTCGACACCTCGGAGCCCGCCTGGGTGAAGCGGAAGATGTTGTCGATGAAGAACAGCACGTCCTGCTTCTGGACGTCGCGGAAGTACTCGGCCATGGTGAGGCCGGCCAGCGCGACGCGCAGACGGGTGCCCGGCGGCTCGTCCATCTGACCGAAGACCAGCGCGGTCTTGTCGATGACGCCGGACTCGCTCATCTCGTCGATGAGGTCGTTGCCCTCACGGGTGCGCTCGCCGACACCGGCGAACACGGACACACCGTCGTGGTTGTTGGCGACGCGGTAGATCATCTCCTGGATGAGCACCGTCTTGCCGACGCCGGCACCGCCGAACAGACCGATCTTGCCGCCCTTGACGTACGGGGTCAGCAGGTCGATGACCTTGACGCCGGTCTCGAACATCTCGGTCTTCGACTCGAGCTCGTCGAAGTTCGGGGCCTTGCGGTGGATCGGCCAGCGCTCACCGGTGTACTGCTCGTCGACGTTCAGCACCTCACCGAGGGTGTTGAACACCTTGCCCTTGGTGAAGTCGCCGACGGGGACGGAGATGGCCGCGCCCGTGTCGGTCACCGGGGCCTGACGGATCAGGCCGTCGGTGGGCTGCATGGAGATGGTGCGGACCAGGCCGTCACCGAGGTGCTGGGCGACCTCGAGGGTCAGCGTCTTGAGCTCGCCCTCCTTGGCCGGGTCGGCGACCTCTACGTGCAGCGCGTTGTAGATCTCCGGCATCGCGTCGACGGGGAACTCCACGTCGACGACCGGGCCGATGACCCGGGCGACGCGGCCCGTGGCCGTCGCGGTCTCAACAGTGGTGGTCATTAGTTGTCACTCCCCGCGTTCGCGTCGGCCAGGGCACTGGCGCCACCGACGATCTCGCTGATTTCCTGGGTGATTTCGGCCTGGCGGGCCGCGTTGGCAAGACGGGAGAGCGTGTTGATCAGCTCGCCCGCGTTGTCGGTGGCCGACTTCATCGCGCGCCGGGTGGCGGCGTGCTTGGAGGCAGCCGACTGGAGCAGCGCGTTGTAGATGCGGCTTTCGACGTAGCGCGGCAGCAGGGCGTCGAGGACGTCCTCCGCCGACGGCTCGAAGTCGTACAGCGGAAGGATCTCGTCCTTCGCGCCCGACTCCTCGGCCACCTCGTCGAGGCTCAGCGGCAGCAGCCGGGAGTCGACCGCCGTCTGCGTCATCATCGAGACGAACTCGGTGTAGACGATGTGGAGCTCGTCCACGCCGCCCTCCGCCGTGTCCTTCTCGATGGCCTCGATCAGCGGCGCCGCGACCTTCTTGGCGTCCGCGTACGTCGGCTCGTCGGTGAAGCCCGCGAACGACTCCACGACCTTGCGCTCGCGGAAGTTGTAGTGGGCCAGACCGCGGCGGCCGACGATGTACGTGTCGACCTGGCGGCCTTCACGCTCGAGGCGCTCGGTCAGCTGCTCCGCCGCCTTGATGGAGTTGGAGTTGAAGGCGCCGGCCAGACCGCGGTCGCTCGTGAGGAGCAGGACCGCGGCACGGCTCGGGCTGTCCGCCTCCGTGGTGAGCGGGTGCTTCGTGTTCGACCCGGTACCGACCGCCGTGACCGCGCGGGTGAGCTCCCGCGCGTACGGCGTGGAGGCCGCCACCTTGCGCTGCGCCTTGACGACGCGCGAGGCGGCGATCATCTCCATCGCCTTGGTGATCTTCTTGGTCGCGGTGACGGATCGGATGCGACGCTTGTAGACCCGGAGCTGGGCTCCCATGAGTCAGGTCCCTTCCTTACGTCACTTGGCGGCGGACGGGGCGTCCTCGCCGAGCAGCTTGCCGTCGCTCGTCTCGAACTGCTTCTTGAACGCCGCGATGGCCTCGGCGACGGCCTGCAGGGTGTCGTCGGACATCTTGCCGCCCTCGCGGATGGAGGTCATGAGGCCCTGCTCCTGGCGGTGCAGGTACTCCAGCAGCTCCTTCTCGAAGCGGCGGATGTCGGCGACGGGCACCTCGTCCATCTTGCCGGTGGTGCCGGCCCAGACGGAGACGACCTGGTCCTCGGTGGACATCGGCTGGTACTGGTTCTGCTTCAGCAGCTCGACCATGCGCTGACCGCGCTCCAGCTGCGACTTCGACGCGGCGTCCAGGTCGGAACCGAAGGCGGCGAACGCCTCCAGCTCGCGGAACTGGGCGAGGTCGACGCGGAGGCGGCCGGAGACCTGCTTCATGGCCTTGTGCTGGGCGGAGCCACCGACGCGGGAGACCGAGATACCGACGTTCAGGGCCGGACGCTGACCGGCGTTGAACAGGTCGGACTCCAGGAAGCACTGGCCGTCGGTGATGGAGATGACGTTGGTCGGGATGAACGCCGACACGTCGTTGGCCTTGGTCTCGACGATCGGCAGACCGGTCATCGAGCCGGCGCCCTCGGCGTCGGAGAGCTTCGCGCAGCGCTCCAGCAGACGGGAGTGCAGGTAGAAGACGTCACCCGGGTAGGCCTCGCGGCCCGGCGGGCGGCGCAGCAGCAGCGACACGGCGCGGTAGGCGTCGGCCTGCTTCGACAGGTCGTCGAAGATGATCAGGACGTGCTTGCCCTCGTACATCCACTGCTGGCCGATGGCCGAGCCGGTGTACGGCGCCAGGTACTTGAAGCCGGCCGGGTCGGACGCCGGGGCGGCCACGATGGTCGTGTACTCCAGCGCGCCGTTCTCCTCCAGCGCGCCGCGCACGGACGCGATGGTGGAGCCCTTCTGGCCGATGGCGACGTAGATGCAGCGGACCTGCTTGTTCGGGTCGCCGGTGCGCCAGTTGTCGCGCTGGTTGATGATCGTGTCGACGGCCAGGGCGGTCTTGCCGGTCTGACGGTCGCCGATGATCAGCTGACGCTGACCGCGGCCGATCGGCGTCATGGCGTCGACGGCCTTGTAGCCCGTCTCCATCGGCTCGTGCACCGACTTGCGCTGCATGACCGTGGGGGCCTGCAGTTCGAGGGCGCGGCGACCGGAGGTCTCGATCTCGCCGAGGCCGTCGATCGGGTTGCCGAGGGGGTCGACGACGCGGCCGAGGTAGCCCTCGCCGACGGCCACGGAGAGGACCTCACCGGTACGCGAGACCGGCTGCCCCTCCTCGATGCCGCTGAACTCACCGAGGACGACGCAACCGATCTCGCGCTCCTCGAGGTTGAGGGCGAGGCCGAGGGTGCCGTCCTCGAACTTCAGCAGTTCGTTGGCCATGGCCGAGGGCAGGCCCTCGACCTTCGCGATGCCGTCGCCGGCAAGGGTGACCGTACCGACCTCCTCGCGCGAGGCCGCGTCCGGCTTGTACGACTGGACGAAGTTCTCCAGTGCGTCCCGGATCTCCTCCGGCCGGATCGTGAGCTCCGCCATCTGAGTTCCCTGCTCTCCTTGTTGGGCCCGAAGTTTCACTTGGGGGGTATTCCACGAGTCGGGACTCCCCCCAATGAGAGGTGAATCCTCTGCACGGCCCAACCAGGGCCGTCGTAAGTACGTACTGCTACTGCTCGGTTACTGCGGTGCTGCTAAGTGCTGTGCTGTTGTCGCGATCGCCGTCGCGGGGGCGTCAGCTCGCCAGCCGGCGGCCGGCGTCCTCCAGACGGTCCGCGATGGAGCCGTTGATGACCTCGTCACCGACCTGCACCCGGATCCCGCCGAGGACCTCGGGGTCCACGTCGAGGTTCAGGTGCATCGGACGGCCGTAGACCTTCGCGAGGGCCGCGCCGAGGCGCTGCTTCTGCGTGTCGCTCAGCGGCACCGCCGAGGTGACCACGGCGACCATCCGGTCCCGCCGGTCGGCGGCGAGCTTGGACAGGGACTCGAGTCCCGACTCCAGGCTACGTCCCCGCGGCGCGGTGACAAGGCGCGTCACCAGACGCTCGGTGGTCCGCTCCGCCCGGCTGCCGAGCAGGCCGGCCAGCAGCTCGCTCTTGGCCGCGGTGGTGGCCGACCGGCTGGTGAGCGCGGCGCGCAGCTCGGTGTTGGAGGAGATGATCCGGCCGAACCGGAACAGCTCGTCCTCGACGTTGTCGAGCCGGCCCCGCTTCTGGGCGGCGGTGAGGTCGGCGATGTTCGCCAGCTGCTCCAGCGCGTCCACCAGGTCGCGGGACTGCGACCAGCGGGAGCGCACGGTGCCGGCCACCAGGTCGACGGCGGTGCCGCTGACCTGGGTGCCGAGGAGACGCTGGGCGAGCTCGGCCTTGGCCTCGCCCGACTGCGCCGGGTCGGTGAGGACCCGACGCAGCGACACCTCGCGGTGGAGCAGCGCGGTGACGGCGGCCAGCTCGTCGGCGAGCGAGCCGGCGTCCACGGACGTGGAGTCCGTCAGCGCGTCGAGGCGCTCGCGTGCGGCGGCCAGGGCCTCGCGGCTCGCTCCGTGCATCCCACTCATCGGGTTGCCTCTGCCGTCGTCGCCTTGTCGTCCAGCTCGTCCAGGAAGCGGTCGATCACACGGCTCTGGCGGGCGTGGTCCTCCAGGGACTCGCCGACCAGCTTGCCGGCCAGCTCGGTGGCCAGCTTGCCGACGTCCTGGCGCAGCGCGGACGCGGCGGCCTTGCGGTCGGCCTGGATCTGGGCGTGACCGGCGGCGATGATCTCCTCACGCTGCCGCTGGCCTTCCGCGCGCATCTCCGCGATGAGCGTGGCGCCCTGCTCCTGCGCCTCCTGGCGCAGTCGCGCGGCCTCGTGCCGGGCCTCGGCGAGCTGCGCCTTGTACTGCTCGAGGACGCTCTGGGCCTCGGTCTGCGCGGCCTCGGCCTTCTCGATACCGCCCTCGATGGCCTCGCGACGCTCTTCCAGAACCTTGTTGATGTTCGGGAGGAGCTTCTTGGCGAGGAAGCCGAAGACGATGACGAAGGCGATCAGGCCGATGACGAGCTCGGGGATCGGCGGGATGAGGGGATTTTCCATCTCCTCGGCCGCGATCTGGAGCATCGGGCTCATGGGTTTGCCTTTCGTCTAGTCGGCTGGTCTGGGATCAGCGATCAGTAGCCGTAGACGAACGGCATGACCAGACCGATCAGGGCGAGCGCCTCACAGAAGGCGAAGCCCAGGATCTGGTTGGCGCGGATCAGGCCGGCCGCCTCGGGCTGACGGGCCATGGCCTGGGTGCCGTTGCCGAAGATGATGCCGACGCCGACGCCGGGGCCGATGGCAGCGAGGCCGTAACCGATGGAACCGAGGGAACCTTCGACGGCAGCAAGGGTCTGGGACATGCCAGTTCTTCCTTTTCTTTACGGACCGGTGGGGGTTGGCCACCGGACGACTGTGAGAGGTCTAGGCGCGCTTGCTCAGTGGTGCTCGGCCATGGCGCCCTGGATGTAGGTGCACGTCAGCAGGACGAACACGTACGCCTGCAGAGCCTGGATGAACAGCTCGAAGGCGGTCATCACCACGGTCATGATGAACGAGACGCCCGCGTAGGCGATGCCGACGCCGTTCAGCAGGTACCAGCTGGCGATCGTGAACAGAAGCAGCAGGGTGTGACCCGCGAACATGTTCGCGAAGAGTCGCACGGCGTGGGTGAAGGGCCGGATCAGGATGTTCGAGAAGAACTCGATCAGCATGGCCAGCGGCAGCACCGGGCCGAGCGACTTGTCGTAGCCGGTGACGTTCTTGAAGAACCCGACGAATCCCTGACGCTTGAAGGTCAGCGTGATCCAGGTGACGTAGACGATCGCGGCGAGCACTGCCGGGTAGGCGATGATCGAGGTGACCGGGAACTGGGCGACCGGAATGATCGACCAGAGGTTCATCATCCAGACGAAGAAGAAGAGCGAGACGACGAGCGGAACGTACTTCTCGCCTTCCTTCTTGCCGATGGTCTCGTAGACGACTCCGCGCCGGATGAAGTCGTAACCCGCCTCGGCGACCATCTGGAGCTTGCCGGGGACGACCTTCGGCTTGCGGAAGGCCGCCCAGAAGAACCCGACGATGACGATCGACCCCAGCAGCGCCAGCAGCATCGGCTTGTTGAAGTACAAGTTGCTGTCGTGGTCGCCCCACAGGGGCTCGAACAGGAACGAGTGCAGGCCGGGAGAAGGGAAGCCACAACCGTCGAAGATGTGGCAGTCGGTCTCGAAGGCGAGCACCTGCGTCGGGTCAGCACTCACCGCGGGCTCCTTCAGCGTGGCGCATGGATACGGCAACCTCGTTGTGTCGGCGCGGCGCGGGGCCGCTGTTCGGCACGGGACTGGTGTTACGGGTGTGGGGGCGGCTGTGGGGCATCTCGCCTCGCGATTCAGCAGGCGTCAGCCGAGATGCCCGCGCCCGCGATGCCGCAGTTGGCACCGGACGATAGCAGGACTTCACATGCCTCTTTATCCCGGCCCTACCCCTCACGACGAGTGGCCCGTCTTTTCGGGCTTTTCGCCCGTCGGTTCGGGCTCGACGTAGAGAACCTTGGCCTTCATGTGCGCCCGCGTCTGCGCGGCGATCCACGCGAGCGTGACGACGAGCAGACTGACCGCGAAGGAACGGGGGTTGAACAGCGTCGTGTTCTTGAACGCGGCGAGGAAGACGAACAGCAGCAGGATCTGTGCCGCGTAGAGCATCAGGCCCATCGCCTGGAAAAGGTGCGGAAGCGACTTGGCGGTGCGCTGCAGGACGTAGAGGCCGATTCCCATGAAGAGCATCGCGAGCACGGTCGCGACGACGGCTCCGACCGCCCCCTTGCCGCCGGCGACCACGGCGCTGACGACGGCGGCTACAGCGCCGACGGCAGCCGCGGGCACGGCAGCCTGAAGCAGGATCCGGACGTCATTGGACGGCATGGCGGCAACTCCGCTTTCAACACACAGGGGGCAGGTGTCGTCATGGACGAGCGTAGCCCCGAGCCGGACGAGGTCCTCACTTACAAGAGACCGTCGCACTACGGTCCTTGGGCTCTACCCGGGGGATACTCGTGAACCGTATCACAAACTATTTGATGAGGTCTTTACCTCTGGGTGTGCTTGCTGTCACACGTGAGAGTGACCCTGCGCGTTTGTGCAGTCACAGCGGCAACTTGTCTGGTATTGCGGCGATTTCCCGCTCCTACCGGGTCCCCGTACGGTGCCCGACGGCGGTCGCCCCGTTGACGCCCGAGACACCCACCGTGACCGGAACGCGCTCCTCGCCCTCGGCCTCGACCACCGCGTCCCCGGCCCCGCCGTCCTCGGCGACAGCGGCCTTGCGGCGCCGGTAGCGCGGCGGCACCAGACTCTCGGCCCAGCGCGGGGCGCGCGGGGTGAACCGCGGCAGCAGGAGCAGCACCAGACCGATCGCGCTGAGGAAGACGACGCTCAGCACGATCCACATCGACGCCGCGTTCACGGAGTAGGCGAGCGCGCCGAACGCGATGAGTGCCGAGAAGAAGTACATGATCAGCACCGCGCGGCTGTGCGAGTGGCCGATCTCCAGCAGGCGGTGGTGCAGGTGCCCCCGGTCCGCGGCGAACGGCGACTGGCCGCGCCAGGTGCGGCGCACGATGGCCAGGATCAGGTCGGCGGCCGGGATGGCGATGATGGTCAGCGGCATCACCAGCGGGATGTAGACCGGCACCATCTGGTGCACCGAGTTGCGCTCCGACCCGGAGAACAGGTTCATCAGGTCGGGGTCGACCTGTCCGGTCACGGAGATCGCGCCGGCCGCCAGCACAAGCCCGATCAGCATGGAGCCGGAGTCGCCCATGAAGATCCGGGCGGGGTGCATGTTGTGCGGCAGGAAGCCGAGGCACATGCCCATGAGGATGACCGCGAAGAGCGAGGCGGGAGCCGCGGCCTCGATGCCGTACGAGTACCAGATCCGGTAGGCGTACATGAAGAACGCCGCCGCCGCGATGCACACCATGCCGGCCGCGAGACCGTCCAGGCCGTCCACGAAGTTGACCGCGTTGATGGTGATGACGACCAGCGCCACCGTCAGCAGGGTGCCCTGCCACTGGGTCAGCGCGACCGTGCCGACGCCCGGCACCGGGATCCACAGGATGGTCAGACCCTGCACCACCATCACGCCGGCGGCGATCATCTGGCCGCCGAGCTTGATCAGGGCGTCGATCTCGAACTTGTCGTCCAGGACACCGATCAGCCAGATCAGGGCGGCCCCGGAGAGCAGGGCGCGCGGCTCGTTGGACTTCTCGAAGACCTCGCTGAGGTTGGTGAGGTGGTCGGCGACCAGCAGGCCGGCGCACAGCCCGAAGAACATGGCGATCCCGCCGAGCCGCGGAGTGGGTTCCCGGTGCACGTCACGTGCCCGGATCTCCGGCATCGCCCCCGCCACGATCGCGAACTTCCGTACCGGCCCTGTCAGCAGATACGTCACCGCGGCCGTGATGCAGAGCGTCAGCAGGTATTCACGCACGGGCTTCCCCACAGGTCTCGCTGGCCATCCTCAACCCCACACCCTAGCGATGCGCATGGCAATGCGACGCATACGGTTGAGGACTTCCGGGTATCGACGATGGTTGCACGTGCGGCTGTGTACGCCTGTACTCCTACCCGGCCTCAGTCCGGGTACGGGGGGAATTCCGCGGTCAGGTCCCTTACGTCCGCCCGTGCCGCGGCCGGGTCCGTCGTCCCCCGCAGAACCCCGGCGACCAGTGTGGCCACCGCCCGCATCTCCCGCTCCCCCATGCCCTGTGTGGTGACCGCGGCGGTGCCCAGGCGCAGCCCGCGGGCGTCGGCGTGCGGCAGTGCGCAGCAGTCCAGGACGATCCCGGCCGCCGCGAGCAGCCCCCGTGCGGTCTTCCCGTCGACGCCGAGCGGGGCGGGGTCGGCGGTGAGCAGGTGGGTGTCGGTGCCGCCGGTGGTGACGACCAGGCCCTCGGCGGCCAGGTGGGCCGCGAGCACCCGGGCGTTGGCGACCACCTGGTGGGCGTAGGCGGCGAAGGCGGGGGTCGCCGCCTCCCCGAAGGCGACGGCCTTGGCGGCGATGGTGTGCATCTGGGCGCCGCCCTGGGTGAACGGGAAGACGGCCCGGTCGACCCGTTCCGCCAGTTCGCTTCCGCACAGGATCATGCCGCCGCGGGGTCCGCGCAGCACCTTGTGCGTGGTGGCGCACACGATGTCGGCGTACGGCACCGGACTGGGCGCCGCTCCCCCGGCGACGAGTCCGATCGGGTGGGCGGCGTCGGCGATGAGGTAGGCGCCCACCTCGTCGGCGATGTCGCGGAAGGCGGCGTAGTCGAGGTGGCGGGGGTAGGCGATGGAGCCGCAGACGATCGCCTTGGGCCGGTGGGCGCGGGCCAGGGTGCGCACCTGGTCGTGGTCGATCAGCCCGGTCTCCGCGTCCACGCCGTAGCCGACGAAGTCGAACCAGCGGCCGGAGAAGTTGGCGGGTGAGCCGTGGGTGAGGTGGCCGCCGTAGGGCAGGCCGAGGGCGAGGACGGTGTCGCCGGGGCGCAGCAGGGCGGCGTAGGCGGCCAGCACGGCGGAGGAGCCGGAGTGGGACTGCACGTTGGCGTGCTCGGCGCCGAAGAGCGCCTGGGCCCGCTGGGCGGCCAGCCGCTCGGCCACGTCGACGATCTCGCAGCCGCCGTGGTGGCGGGCGCCCGGGTAGCCCTCGGCGTACTTGTTGGCCAGCGGTGAGCCGAGGGCGGCCAGCACGGCCGGGGAGGTGAAGTTCTCGGCGGCGATCAGCTGGAGGGTCGTCGACTGGCGGCGGCCTTCGGCGAACAGGATCTCGGCCAGCTCGGGATCCTGGCGCAGCAGGACTCCGACCGAACTGTCATCGGCCTCGATGATCTCGTGGGTGACCGACATGGTGCGCTCCGGGCGTGCGTCGACGGTGACGTAGCACCAATGTAGGCCCGCCACGACGAAGACGCCCGGCGTGCGCGTGGCGGGGCCCTACATCCGCGCCGGGACCCCCGTCAGCGCCGTCACCACGGGGTCGAGGGCCTGGTGTATCTCGTCGCCGATGGAGCGGAAGAAGGGCAGCGGGGCGCCGTACGGGTCGTAGACCTCGTCCGCCTCGACCGTGGGGGCCAGGAGCCACCCGCGTAGCGCGGCGGCGGCGCGGACCAGGGCGCGGGCGCGGGTGACCACGCCGTCCTCCAGGGGAGGGAGCGTCGCCGGGTCGATGGCGTTCACCAGGCGGGTGAACTCCTTCAGGGTGAAGGTGCGCAGGCCCGCCGAGTGGCCCATGGAGATGACCTGGGCCCGGTGGTCCCGGGTCGCGGTGAGGACCAGGTCGGCGCGGATCACGTGCTCGTCGAGCAGCTCGCGGCCGGTGAAGCCGGCGGGGTCGGCGCCGAAGTCCGTGAGGACCGTCTCGGCGTTCGCCTCCATGGGCGCGCCCTCGTGGCCCCAGGTGCCCGCGCTCTCCACGATCAGGCCGCCGCCCAGCACGCCGAGCCGCTCCTGCACCGCGTGCCGGGTCAGCCGCTCGGTGATCGGCGAGCGGCAGACGTTTCCGGTGCTGACGTGGAGGATGCGGAAGCTGTCGCGCGGGAGGCCGACGAACGTGGTCGTGATCTCCGCGGCGCGTTCCCCGTTGCCTATGCCACGCCCCGTCTCAGGGGCCGTCAATTCGCCACCTCGAGGTCGGGTACCACCTTGCGCAGTTCCTCCGCCGACAGCGCGCCCGCGCGCAGCAGGACCGGCACCTCGCGGGTGACGTCGACGATGGACGACGGGACGATGCCGGGCGTGGGGCCGCCGTCGAGGTAGACGGAGACGGAGTCGCCGAGCATCTGCTGGGCGGCGTCGCAGTCCTCGGGCGCCGGGTGGCCGGTCAGGTTGGCGGACGAGACGGCCATGGGGCCGACCTCGGTGAGCAGCTCGATGGCGACCGGGTGCAGCGGCATGCGGACGGCGACCGTGCCCCGGGTCTCGCCCAGGTCCCACTGGAGGGACGGCTGGTGCTTGGCGACCAGGGTCAGCGCGCCGGGCCAGAAGGCGTCGACCAGCTCCCAGGCCATCTCGGAGAAGTCGGTGACCAGGCCGTGCAGGGTGTTCGGGGAGCCGATGAGCACCGGTGAGGGCATGTTGCGGCCCCGCCCCTTGGCCTCCAGCAGGTCGCCGACGGCCTCCGCGGCGAAGGCGTCGGCGCCGATGCCGTACACGGTGTCCGTCGGCAGCACCACGAGCTCGCCACGGCGGACGGCGGACGCGGCCTCACGCAGACCGGTCACTCGGTCGGTCGCGTCGTTGGTGTCGTAACGCCGTGCCATCTAGCTGGCCTCCTCGTACACGTACTGCGGGGTGGGGGTCGTCGGGGTGTTCACGGCAGTGCCTTGCGGGCCGTCGCGAAACGAGGTCGGTTGTTGAGGTCGGGGTGGTCGGCCGCGTCGGCCCAGCCCCGCTCCTCGGTGAAGATCCACGGCACCTGGCCGCCCTGGGTGTCGGCGTGCTCGACGACGACCACGCCGCCGGGGCGCAGCAGGCGGTGCGCGGTGCGTTCCAGGCCGCGGATCAGGTCGAGGCCGTCCTCGCCGGAGAACAGGGCCAGCTCCGGATCGTGGTCGCGGGCCTCGGGCGCGACGTACTCCCACTCGGTGAGCGGGATGTACGGCGGGTTGGAGACCACCAGGTCGACCTGGCCGTCGAGGTCCGGGAAGGCCGTCAGGGCGTCTCCCTGGCGCAGGTCGACCCTGGACCCCTCCATGTTCCTGCGCGTCCACTTGAGGGCGTCCTCGGACAGCTCCACGGCGTGCACGCGCGAGCGCGGCACCTCCTGGGCGAGGGCGAGCGCGATGGCGCCCGAGCCGGTGCACAGGTCGACGATGCAGGGCTCGACGACGTCCATGGCGCGCACCGCGTCTATGGCCCAGCCGACGACCGACTCGGTCTCGGGGCGGGGCACGAAGACGCCGGGGCCGACCTGGAGCTCCAGGTAGCGGAAGTAGGCGCGGCCGGTGATGTGCTGGAGCGGCTCGCGCGCCTCGCGGCGGGCGACGACCTCCCAGTACCGGGCGTCGAAGTCCGCGTCCGGCACGGTGTGCAGCTCGCCCCGCTTGACGCCGTGCAGGTACGCGGCGAGTTCCTCCGCGTCGGTGCGCGGCGAGGGCACGCCGGCGTCGGCCAGCCGCTGGGTGGCCTGGGCCACCTCCGCGAGCAGCAGGTTCACGCTGGTCCTCCGGGGCTGAGCTGGTCGTCCGGTACGGGCGTACGGGTGCGGCTACGGGCTGACGGGGCTCACGCGGCGGCGAGCTTGGCCGCCGAGTCCGCGTCGACGCAGGCCTGGATCACCGAGTCGAGGTCGCCGTCCAGGACCTGGTCCAGGTTGTACGCCTTGAAGCCGACGCGGTGGTCCGAGATGCGGTTCTCCGGGAAGTTGTACGTGCGGATCTTCTCGGAGCGGTCGACGGTGCGGACCTGGCTGCGCCGGGCGTCCGCGGCCTCCTTCTCCGCCTCCTCCTGCGCCGCCGCGAGCAGCCTGGAGCGCAGGATACGCATCGCCTGCTCCTTGTTCTGCAGCTGGCTCTTCTCGTTCTGGCAGGAGGCGACGACTCCGGTCGGGATGTGCGTGATGCGCACGGCGGAGTCGGTGGTGTTGACGGACTGGCCGCCGGGCCCGGAGGAGCGGTAGACGTCGATGCGCAGGTCGTTGGGGTTGATCTCGACGTCGATCTCCTCGGCCTCGGGGGTCACGAGGACGCCCGCCGCGGAGGTGTGGATGCGGCCCTGGGACTCGGTGGCGGGGACGCGCTGCACGCGGTGCACCCCGCCCTCGTACTTGAGCCGCGCCCAGACGCCCTGGCCGGGCTCGGTGGCGCCCTGGCCGCCCTTGGTCTTCACGGCGACCTGGACGTCCTTGTAGCCGCCCAGCTCGGACTCGGTGGAGTCGATGATCTCGGTCTTCCAGCCGATCCGCTCGGCGTAGCGCAGGTACATGCGCAGCAGGTCGCCGGCGAAGAGCGCCGACTCGTCGCCGCCGGCGCCGGCCTTGATCTCGAGGATGACGTCCTTGTCGTCGCTGGGGTCGCGCGGGACGAGGAGCAGCCGCAGCTTCTCGGTGAGCTCGTCGCGCTGCTTGTCCAGCTCCTTGACCTCGGCGGCGAAGTCGGGGTCGTCGGCCGCGAACTCGCGCGCGGTCTCCATGTCGTCGCCGGTCTGCTTCCAGGAGCGGAACGTGGCGACGATCGGGGTCAGCTCGGCGTACCGCTTGTTCAGCTTGCGCGCGTTCGCCTGGTCGGAGTGGACCGACGGGTCGGCGAGCTTCTTCTCCAGGTCGGCGTGCTCGGCGACGAGTTCCTCGACGGCCTCGAACATCTTGGGCTCCTGCTACTGCGTGGGAAAGGGAAGTCGGGCGACCAAAAACGCCGGTCCCGGCGCTCCCCGGGGAGGGGATGCGGCCGTGGACCGGCGGTTGGAGGCTCGCTACTTCTTGGAGCCGGCGGAAGCCTTGCCGAAGCGGGCCTCGAAGCGGGCCACGCGGCCACCGGTGTCGAGGATCTTCTGCTTGCCCGTGTAGAACGGGTGGCACTCGGAGCAGACCTCGGCGCGGATGGTGCCGCTCTCGATCGTGCTGCGGGTGGTGAACGACGCGCCACAGGTGCAGCTGACCTGCGTCTCGACGTACTCGGGGTGGATGTCGCGCTTCAAGGTGTCTCCTAGTGTTCCGGGAGGGCGCCGGGTCGCAGCCGCGGGATGCGGAAGCGTGAACCGGAGCCGACGTACCAGTCTGCCAGGACTGGTGCCATCCCCCAAAACCGGGGGGCGGGGTGAACTATTCCCCGGTGTTGACGACGCCCTTCGCCTCGCCGGTGGCCGTGCCCTCCGTGGCCGCCTTCGGGATCGGGCGGTCGTTCTTCAGGGCCGTCCAGACCTGCTGGGCCTTGTCCTTCTCGACCAGGACGCGGTTGGCGTCGGCGGGGTCGTAGACGACCGGCATGGTGACCATGTGCATCTTGTCCGGGCCGATGCCCTTCAGGCCGCTCGCGAAGGACATCAGGGAGTTCACCGAGCCCAGGTCGGAGTCGGTGGTGACGGTCTTGGTGGCGGTGTCGGCGACGTCGTACAGCTTCTTGGGGTTGCCGAGCAGGCCGATGTCCTTGACCTGGTCGACCAGGGCCTTGACGAAGGCCTGCTGGAGCTGGATGCGGCCGAGGTCGGAGCCGTCGCCGACGCCGTGCCGGGTGCGGACCAGGCCGAGGGCCTGCTCGCCGTCGAGCCGGTGGGTGCCGGCCGTGAGGTCGAGGTGGCTGTCGGGGTCCTTGATGTCCTCGGTGGTGGTGACCTGTACGCCGCCGAGGTCGTCGATGAGGTTCTGGAAGCCGCTGAAGTCGACCTCGAGGTAGTGGTCCATGCGCAGACCGCTGATCGACTCGACGGTCTTCACGGCACAGGCCGCGCCACCGGTGGAGTACGCGGAGTTGAACATCACGCCGTCGGCGGCCGGGTGCTCGCCCCCGTCGGTGTCGGTGCAGTCGGGGCGGTCGATGAGGGTGTCGCGCGGGATGGAGACCACGCTGGCCTTCTTGTGGCCCTTGTAGACGTGCACGATCATCGCCGTGTCCGAGCGGGCGGTGCCGTCGTCGGTGCCGCCGCCCAGCTTCTTGTTGCCGCCGGAGCGGGTGTCGGAGCCGAGGACCAGGATGTTCTCCGAGCCGTTGTCGGCCTTCTCGGGCCGGTCGGCGCCGAGCGCCTGGTCGATGTCGACGCTCGTGAGGTTGCCGTTGAGCTTGAAGTACAGGACTCCGGCTCCGGTGCCGCCGAGGACCACGATGCCCGCGGCGCTCCAGGCCGCGACGAGCAGGGCCTTGCGCCGCTTGGCCGTGGGCTTGCGGCGGCGGCCCTTGCCCCGGCGGCCGGGGCCGGGGGTGCGGGACTGGCCGGGGCCGGGTATCGCGGGATCCGGCGTGCTCTCGGCGGACATGGGCTCCTCGGTGTTCGTCCGGTCGGTTACCCCCTGCGCTCAGGGTCGGGTCGGTCGGCTCGGCTCCGGTGGTCGGCGCCGCTACCTCACCATGGTCCCTCCGTAGCTCAGACGGCGGAACTCGGGACAGGGTTGCACAACGGTCTGTGGCGACCCGGTGGGGAATCGGTGACGGAGCGTGTTCATCCCGCCCCGCTCCACCTCGCTGACCTGGGCATCCGCGAGCTCCGGCCCGGACCCGCCGGGACACCGTCCGGGCCGGTCCGTGTGGCGAAGGTCGCAGGTGGGGGCGTCGGTGGTGGTCGCAGGTGGGAGGCGTAGGTGGGGGCGTAGGTGGTGGTGGTCGTGGGCGCAGGGTCACGGGTGGAGGCCGTAGGCAGGGGCAGGCGCCCATGACGAAGGGGCCGCCCCCGAAACGGAGGCGGCCCCTGCGGTGCGCGGCGGTGACTCAGTCGCCGTTGCCGGGCGTCGGAGTCGTCTTCTGGATCTGCATCAGGAACTCGGCGTTCGACTTCGTCTGCTTCATCTTGTCGAGGAGCAGTTCGATCGCCTGCTGCTGGTCGAGCGCGTGCAGCACACGGCGCAGCTTCCAGGTGATGGCGAGTTCGTCGCTGCCGAGCAGGATCTCTTCCTTGCGGGTGCCGGACGCGTCCACGTCCACCGCCGGGAAGATGCGCTTGTCGGCGAGCTTGCGGTCGAGCTTGAGCTCGGCGTTGCCGGTGCCCTTGAACTCCTCGAAGATGACCTCGTCCATGCGGGACCCGGTGTCCACCAGGGCGGTGGCGAGGATGGTCAGCGAGCCGCCGTCCTCGATGTTGCGGGCCGCACCGAAGAAGCGCTTCGGCGGGTACAGGGCGGTCGAGTCGACACCACCGGACAGGATGCGGCCGGAGGCCGGGGCGGCGAGGTTGTACGCACGGCCCAGACGCGTGATCGAGTCGAGCAGCACGACGACGTCGTGGCCCAGCTCCACCAGGCGCTTGGCGCGCTCGATGGCCAGCTCGGCGACCGTGGTGTGGTCCTCGGCCGGGCGGTCGAAGGTCGAGGAGATGACCTCGCCCTTCACCGACCGCTGCATGTCGGTGACCTCTTCGGGACGCTCGTCGACCAGGACGACCATCAGGTGGCACTCGGGGTTGTTGTGCGTGATCGCGTTGGCGATGGCCTGCATGATCATGGTCTTGCCGGTCTTCGGCGGGGCCACGATCAGACCGCGCTGGCCCTTACCGATCGGCGCGACGAGGTCGATGATGCGGGTGGTGAGGACGCCCGGGTCCGTCTCCAGGCGGAGGCGGTCCTGCGGGTACAGCGGCGTCAGCTTGTTGAACTCCGGCCGTCCGCGGCCGTGTTCGGGGGCCATGCCGTTGACCGAGTCCAGGCGCACCAGCGCGTTGAACTTCTCGCGGCGCTCGCCCTCCTTGGGCTGGCGCACGGCACCGGTGAGGTGGTCGCCCTTGCGCAGGCCGTTCTTGCGGACCTGGGCGAGGGAGACGTACACGTCGTTGGGGCCGGGCAGGTAGCCGGAGGTCCGGATGAACGCGTAGTTGTCGAGGATGTCGAGGATGCCGGCGACCGGGATGAGGACGTCGTCCTCGTTGATCTGCGGCTCCTGGATCTCGTCGCGCCCGCGACGGCCCCGGCGGTCCCGGTAGCGGCCGCGGCGGCCCCGACGGCCGCTGCCGTCGTCGTCGTAACCGTCGTCGTGCTGCTGACGGTCCTGGCGTCCGCCGCCGCCCTGCTGCTGGCGGTCCTGGCGACCGCCGCCCTGGTTCTGCTGGTCGTCGCCCTTGTTGCGCCGGTCGCGGCCGCGCTCGCCACGGTCGCCGCGGTCGCCACGGTCACCGCGGTCGCCACGGTCACCGCGGTCGCGGTCGCCGCGGTCTCTGCGGTCGCGGCGGCGGCCGTCGCCGCCCTCGGCGTCGGAACGGGCGTCGCCCTGGCCCTGCTGGTGACCCTGCGACTGCTGCGGGGCCGACGTGTCGGCCTTCGGCTCGGCGCGGGTCTCGACGGCCACCGTCGTGTCGGTGGCGGACGGGCTGCCCGCGTCGGAGGTTGCCCGGCGACGACGGCGCTCGGAGGGGGCGTCGTCGGCGGGCGCGGCCTGCTCGGCCGAGGCGTTGACCTTGGGGGACGGCTGACCGGGGATCTCGATCTGCTGCTGGGCGGCGGCCTTGTCGGCGGCCGCCTTGTCCGCCTTCTTGTCGGCCTTGCCGGCCTTCTCCGCCTTCTCGGCGGGTGCCTCGTCGCCCGTACGGGTCCGGGAGGTGCTGCGGCGCTTGGGCTTGGTCTCGCCGGCGGTGTCCGCGGCGGCGGGCGCGGCCTTGGCGGGGGCACCCCCCGCGGCCTGCGCCTCCTTGATGACCTCGATCAGCTGGCTCTTGCGCATACGCGCGGTGCCCCTGATGCCGAGGCCGGATGCGACCTGCTGCAGCTCGGCCAGCACCATGCCCTCGAGGCCGGTACCGCGGCGCCGCCGGGAGCCGGCACCGGTGGCAGGCGCGGAGGCGTCCGTGGCGGGCGCGGCAGCGGTCTCCTCGACACGTGCGCCCATCAGATCGGTGGTGTCGCTCACGAAGGGTCCTTCCCTGGAGCGGACGTCGGCCTGTCTGGCTCGGCGACCGGTTGTGCTGTCCGGCTTCGGTCCTTGCTGTGTGAACCGTGCCGGGGCGGTGGTCCGCCTGAACGGCGGAAGAGATATCTGGTGATGGCGCTTCCCCTAGCCGTGGCACCCGGTGTCTGTGTCATGCGGCGTGGTCGCACCGGTTCCGAAACTCCCCCAGTGGGGGTAACCCCCACCGGTGGGCCGCTCAATGCCCGTGTCGGCCGTACTGATCACGTACGGCATCCACTGCAGAATGCGGCTTGGGGGGCTCCCGGAAGAATGTCTGTCCCGGACGGGGACACGAGGCACCTCGCCATGGTGGGGTCGGGTGCAGACTTGAGGTTAACACTACCGGATCCAACAAACATTCCCCCTCTCGAAATCCGGCAACCGTGCGCGTCAGGTGTCGCTGGCGGTCGCCAGGGGCAGGACGGTCGCGCCCTGCTGGTCCAGGCCGAGCCGGTTGGCCGCCCAGTCCGTTCCGGCCAGCGCCTCGACCTTGTCGGCCGTGTCGGCGTCGGCCAGTGCCATCACCGTGGGTCCGGCACCCGAGATCACCGCGGGAATGCCGTCGCCACGCAGCCTTTCCACCAGCGCCGTGCTCTCCGGCATGGCCGGCGCGCGGTACTCCTGGTGCAGGCGGTCCTCGGTGGCCGGCAGCAGCAGCTCGGGGCGCCTGGTGAGGGCCTCGACGAGCAGCGCGGCGCGGCCGGCGTTGGCGGCGGCGTCGACGTGCGGAACGCTGCGCGGGAGCAGCCCGCGCGCGGTCTGGGTCAGTACCGGCTTTCCGGGCACGAAAACCACCGGAACGATGGAATCGGAGGGCTCCATCCTGATCGCCCGGGCGGCGCCGGACTCCATCCAGGAAAGGGTGAATCCGCCCAGGAGACAGGCCGCCACGTTGTCGGGGTGGCCCTCGATCTCGGTGGCGAGGTCGAGCAGCGCGGCGTCGTCGAGGCGGGCCTCGCCGCCTATCGTCACGGCGCGCGCGGCGACGATTCCGGCGCAGATGGCGGCAGAGGAGGAGCCGAGGCCGCGGCCGTGCGGGATGCGGTTGGCGCAGACGATCTCCAGGCCGCGCGGCTGCCCGCCGAGCAGGTCGAAGGCGGTGCGCAGGGAGCGGACGAGGAGGTGCTTCTCGTCGCGCGGAAGGGTCTCGCTGCCCTCACCCGCGATGTCGATGTGCAGCCCGGAGTCGGCCACCCGGACGACCACGTCGTCGTACAGACCCAGCGCGAGGCCCAGGGCGTCGAAGCCCGGACCGAGGTTGGCGCTGGTGGCGGGGACGCGCACCCTGACGGCGGCGGCGCGGAACGCTGGACCGGCCATCGCTAGATGACTCTCCTTGAGCTGCGGGACTGTCGAATGACATTCGATGACGACGACGATGACGTACAGAACCCTGGGCGCGACCGCGGAGACGGCGCGGCACCGCGGCATATGCGGCAGGCGGGTTAGGTACAGCCTATCGAAGGAAGGTTCTGTGGCGACATAGGGCGCACAGGAGGCGCACGATGCGTGTCGTAAGCCCCCTGTGCACCCCCCGTCAGTGACTTTCCCGGCCGGGCGTCGCCTACGCCCTCCTGCGCCGGGCGCCTTTCACCGGCGCGGGGCTCAGACCAGCCCGAGCCGCTCGGCCGCCGTCGCCGCGTCGACCGGGACGGTGACCGGCTGCGGCGCGCCGGCGACGGCCCAGTCCGGGTCCTTCAGCCCGTTGCCGGTGACGGTGCACACGATGCGCTGCCCCGGGTCGACCTTGCCCTGCTCGGCGGCCTTCAGCAGACCGGCCACGGAGGCGGCGGAGGCGGGCTCCACGAAGACGCCCTCCTGCGAGGCCAACAGTCGGTAGGCGCGCAGGATCTCACGGTCCGTCACCTCGTCGATGGCGCCGCCCGACTCGTCGCGCGCGGCGAGCGCGAAGTCCCACGAGGCGGGGTTGCCGATCCGGATGGCGGTGGCGATGGTCGACGGGTCCTTGACGACCTCGCCGCGCACGATCGGGGCGGAGCCGGAGGCCTGGAACCCCCACATGCGGGGCTTCTTGGTGCTGACCCCGTCGGCGGCGTACTCCTGGTACCCCTTCCAGTACGCGGTGATGTTGCCCGCGTTGCCCACGGGAAGGACATGTATGTCGGGCGCGTCGCCGAGCATGTCCACGATCTCGAAGGCGGCCGTCTTCTGCCCCTCGATACGCACCGGGTTGACCGAATTGACCAGTGCCACCGGGTAGTTGTCGCTGAGCGCACGGGCCAGCGTGAGGCAGTCGTCGAAGTTGCCGTCGACCTGGAGGATCTTCGCGCCGTGCACGAGGGCCTGGCCCATCTTGCCGAGCGCGATCTTGCCCTGCGGCACGAGCACGGCGGAGACCATGCCCGCGCGCACGCCGTACGCGGCGGCACTCGCGGACGTGTTCCCGGTGGACGCGCAGATGACGGCCTGCGCGCCCTCCTCCTTGGCCTTGCTGATGGCCATGGTCATGCCACGGTCCTTGAAGGACCCGGTCGGGTTCGCCCCCTCGACCTTGAGGTGGACCTCGCAGCCCGTGCGCTCGGAGAGCACCTGCGCGGGCACGAGCGGGGTGCCGCCCTCACGGAGCGTCACGACGGGCGTGCTGTCGGAGACGGGCAGCCGGTCCCGGTACTCCTCGATGATTCCGCGCCACTGGTGGGTCATTGCTGGTTACTCTCCTTCAACCCGCATGATGCTGGCGACACCCCGCACGGTGTCGAGCTTGCGCAGCGCCTCGACCGTACCGCCGAGGGCGGCGTCGGACGCGCGATGGGTGACGACGACGAGGGATGCCTCGCCGTCCTTGCCGGACTGCCGCACGGTGTCGATGGAGACACCGTGCTCCGCGAACACGGTCGCGACCTGGGCGAGCACGCCCGGTTTGTCGGCCACGTCGAGGCTGATGTGGTAGCGCGTGACGACGTCGCCCATCGGGGAGACGGGCAGGGCGGCGTACGCGGACTCACCGGGTCCGGTCGCTCCGCCCAGCCGGTTGCGGCACACGGCCACCAGGTCGCCGAGCACGGCGGACGCGGTCGGCGAACCGCCGGCGCCGGGCCCGTAGAACATGAGCTGACCGGCGGCGTCGGACTCCACGAACACGGCGTTGTACGCCTCGCGCACGTTGGCCAGCGGATGGCTGAGCGGGATCATCGCGGGATGCACGCGTGCGGTGACCGACCCTCCGTCCGCCGCCCGCTCGCAGATGGCGAGCAGCTTGATGGTGCAGCCCATCTCCTTGGCGGAGGCGAAGTCGGCGGCGGTGACCTCGGTCATGCCCTCGCGGTAGACGTCGTCGAGGCGTACGCGCGTGTGGAAGGCGATCCCGGCGAGGATGGCGGCCTTGGCTGCGGCGTCGAAGCCCTCGACGTCGGCGGTCGGGTCGGCCTCGGCGTACCCGAGGGCCGTGGCCTCGTCGAGCGCTTCCTGATAGCCGGCCCCGGTCGAGTCCATGGCGTCGAGGATGAAGTTGGTGGTCCCGTTGACGATGCCGAGCACCCGGTTGACCTTGTCACCGGCGAGGGACTCGCGCAGCGGCCGGATCAGCGGGATGGCACCGGCGACGGCGGCCTCGTAGTACAGGTCCTTGCCGTGCTCGTCGGCGGCGGCGTGCAGGGCGGCGCCGTCCTGGGCGATGAGCGCCTTGTTGGCGGAGACCACGGAGGCGCCGTGCGCGAAGGCGGTGGTGATGAGCGTCCGCGCGGGCTCGATCCCCCCGATGACCTCGACGACGACGTCGATGTCCCCGCGCTTGACGAGCGCGGTGGCGTCGGTGGTGACGAGGGCCGGGTCGATCCCCTCCCGCACCTTGTCGGGCCGCCGTACGGCGACGCCCGCGAGCTCCACCGGGGCCCCGATCCGGGCGGCGAGGTCGGCGGCGTGCGTCGTCATGATGCGCGCCACCTCTGAGCCGACCACTCCACAGCCCAGCAGCGCCACCTTCAGCGGACGCGTACGCATCATCCGACCTCGTTTCCTCATACCGTCTACGGTTGGACCAGTCTCACGCACCGGACGGGATTTTCTGCCTTTCGTCCGGATCGTGAGACGTTTATTTCATTTTCTGAGGGGGTGCGGACCGGAAGATCTTCGCCCGCCCCCACCTCTCCCTCCCTCGGACCTCACCCGACGTCGAGACGCAGCAGATCCTCCTCGGTCTCCCGCCGCACGACGACCCGCGCCGCACCGTCCCGCACGGCGACGACCGGCGGCCGCAGCGCGTGGTTGTAGTTGCTGGCCATGGAGCGGCAGTACGCCCCCGTCGCCGGTACGGCGATCAGGTCACCGGGTGCCAGGTCCCCCGGCAGGAAGGCGTCCTTGACCACGATGTCCCCGCTCTCGCAGTGCTTGCCGACGACGCGCACGAGCATCGGCTCGGCGTCGGAGGTGCGCGAGGCGAGGGCGACGCTGTACTCGGCGTCGTAGAGCGCGGTCCGGATGTTGTCCGACATCCCGCCGTCGACGGAGACGTAGGTCCGCAGCCCTTCGAGGGGCTTGACGGTGCCGACCTCGTACAGGGTGAAGGCGGTCGGGCCCACGATGGCCCGCCCGGGCTCGACGGAGATGCGGGGGGTGGCGAGTCGGGCGGCCTCGCACTCCCGCGTCACGATCTCGGTCAGCGCCTTGGCGATCTCGTGCGGCTCGCGGGGGTCGTCGTCACTGGTGTACGCGATGCCGAGCCCGCCCCCGAGGTCGATCTCGGGCAGCTCGACGCCGTGCTCGTCCCGGATGTCCTTGAGCAGTCCCACGACCCGGTGCGCGGCGACCTCGAACCCCGACATGTCGAAGATCTGGGACCCGATGTGCGAGTGGATCCCGATGACCTCGAGCCCGTCCAGCTTCAGGGCCCGCCGCACGGCCTCCGCCGCCTGCCCGCCGGCCAGCGGGATACCGAACTTCTGGTCCTCGTGGGCGGTGGCGATGAACTCGTGCGTGTGCGCCTCGACCCCGACGGTGATCCGGATCTGCACCCGCTGCCGCTTGCCGAGCGACTGGGCGATGTGGGCCACCCGCACGATCTCCTGGAAGGAGTCGAGCACGATCCGCCCGACCCCGGCCCGGACGGCACGCTCGATCTCCTCCGGCGACTTGTTGTTGCCGTGGAAGGCGATCCGCTCGGCGGGCATCCCGGCGGAGAGGGCGGTGGCGAGCTCGCCCCCCGAACACACGTCGAGGTTGAGCCCTTCCTCGTCCAGCCACCGCACGACCGCGCGCGACAGGAATGCCTTCCCGGCGTAGAAGACGTCGGCGTCGTCGCCGAACGCGGTGCGCCACGCCCGCGCCCGCTCCCGGAAGTCGGCCTCGTCGAGGAGGTAGGCGGGGGTGCCGTACTCCTCGGCGAGCTGCGTGACGGGAATCCCGCCGACGGTGACGACCCCGTCCGCGTCCCGCCCGACGGTGCGGGCCCAGACCTTGGGATCGAGGGCGTTGAGGTCGTCGGCCGGGGCGGTGTAGTGCCCCTCGGGCAGGACGTCGGCGTGGCGGGGCCCGGCGGGGTGTGCGGAACGGCTCATGGCGTCTTCCGTGCTCTCTCAGAGGTGTTCGGGTGCGTCGATGCCGAGCAGGGCCAGGCCGCCGGCCAGCACCGCCCCGACGGCTTCGGCGAGGGCCAGCCGGGCACGGTGGGCGGCCGAGGGTTTCTCCCCGCCGCGGGGCAGCACGGTGGGCAAGAACGGCAGCGCGGCGTCGGCGACGGTGACGAGGTGCCGGGCGAGCCGGTCGGGGGCGCGGTGGTCCGCGGCGGCGGCGAGGACGCGGGGGTGGTCGGCGAGGGCGGCGAGGAGGTCGCGCTCGGCGACGGGGCCGGGGGCTGCGGTGAACCCGAGACCGGCGGCGTTCCGGGCGGCGGCCCGGGCGCGGGCGTGGGCGTACCGCACGCGGAACAGGGGATTCCCCTCCCGCTGGACGAGGTGCTCGTCGCCGATCCGGGGCCGGTCGCCGGCCGCGGGGTGGAGCAGGGCCCAGCGTCCGGCGTCCCGCCCGAGGGACATCGGGTCGGCGGAGCCGTGGGCGGGGACGGCCCGGACGTTGACGGGCAGCTCGGCGGGGGCGTGCCCGACGGCGTCGACGGTGACCCCGAGGACGGAGGTCCAGGCGTCCTCGAACCCCTCGGCGCTCACCCGGACGAGGGCCCCCTGGGAGCGGAGCAGCCGTGCGGATGCCTCGGCGACGACGACGGCACGCAGGTCGTGGGGGCAGTGGAGCTGCACGACGCGGCCGTCCGGTTGGTCGGCGTGCCCGTACCGGTCCCCGCGGCGCAGGATCTCGGCGACGAGACCGACGTCGGAGGCGGCGCGGTCGAGGCTGATGTTGAGGAACCCCGGCCCGGTGAGGACGACGTCGGTGATCCCGTCCGTTCCGACCAGGTAGGACCGCAACACCTCGGCGACCCGGAACGGCGTCTGCCCGGCCGGGCGGGCCAGCTGGAGGGCGATGCCAGTGGCGTAGTCCCCGCACCCCCCGGGCCCCGGCGGCGCGACCACGGCACGCGTCGGCACGGCCACGCTCAGCTCCCCCGCGTCGACGGCGCGACGCACCGCGTGCAGCACGGTGCGGGAGAGCTCTACGGGTGTCACGGGACAAGCGTATGGGAGGAAGGGGGTGGGGAGGCGAACCGATGTGCGCCGGTCCCGGGATATGGACGAAGCGGCAGCCCGAGGGGACCGGAACCGGACCCGAATGCACCCGGGTCCCCGGTCACGCCTGCGCGGACGCCCCGCTCTCCCCGGCGAGCCCACGCACCCGCGGCGGCGAGGCCCCGGCTCCGGGACCCGGCTGCCCGGGGCCCGCTCCGGACGCCCCGCGTACGGCGGTGGACCCACTTCCCTTCCGCTCCACCAACTGCCGCACCAGACCGACCAGCTCGGCGGGCTCGAAGGGCTTGGACAGAAAAGCGTCGGCTCCCGCGGCGAACCCGGCATCGACCTCGTACTGCGTACAGGCACTGACGATCGCGATCGGAAGGTCCCGGGTACGCGGATCGGCACGCAGCCGGGCGGCGGTCCTGAGCCCGTCCAGCCGAGGCATGACCACGTCCAGCGTCACGGCGTCGGGCCGCACCTGCTGGACGATTTCCAGACACTCGGCACCATCGCCCGCGGTCACGACCTCGAAGCCCTCCAGCTCGAGGTTGACCCTGATCAGCTGCCGGATGACCTTGTTGTCGTCGACGACAAGAATCCGGCCGGACGGCCTAGGCACAACTCGAGAGTAGGTCCGGACCGGCCACCGCGTCCGGGTTTTCCCGACTTCCGCCCTCCGCGGGTGACAGGGCCCCGCACGGGCCCCGTCACGACCCGCGAAAACCCGTTCATGACCACCCCGGGCGAGCTGGTAGTGTTCTACCCGTCGCCGCGAGCAACACCGAACGCGACGGACACGCCCCCGTAGCTCAGGGGATAGAGCAACGGCCTCCGGAGCCGTGTGCGCAGGTTCGAATCCTGCCGGGGGCACTCGCCCAGGATCAGCAGAAATCAAGCGCTGACCAGGGTGGATGCCGACAGAAGAGGGCGGGAGTCAGTCTCACTGACTCCCGCCCTCTCTCGTTGTCTCTCAGCGTTCGCGACACACCTCCGACACAGTCGCCGAACCAAGGACAACCGCGCGCTACCGGCTGTCAGAGGGTTCGTGTAGCGTCCGAGGGCTGGCGAGACTCAGGGGGGTGCCGGTGCTCGACTTCGATGTGTGCGCGAACGGTCAGGACTACTTCCTGGCACCTGGCAGGTACCGGGTAGAGGCGGATGAGGCCCGCGCGCTACTGGTGGAAAACAGCCGCTTCAAGGACAGCGCGACCCGAGAGCAGATATGGGACGGGTTTGAGCGCTACATGGGTCGCTTCTTCATCCTTGACGAGCACTTCAGCGA
The DNA here is from genome assembly GCF_033406955.1 of Streptomyces violaceoruber. Lineage (NCBI taxonomy): Bacteria > Bacillati > Actinomycetota > Actinomycetes > Kitasatosporales > Streptomycetaceae > Streptomyces > Streptomyces violaceoruber. Next base: position 2,731,547 of record NZ_CP137734.1, read on the forward strand.
TGTCCTCCAGGGTGAGTCCTTGGTTCACTCTGTGTGGCTTGGCGGCAGCTTCGTAAGCTCGCGCGTCGATCCTCGGAACGCTGACGTCACCGTCTTCGTCAACGACGCGGCGGCTACGGCCATCAAGGGGAAACCTAGGGCTGGCTGGATGACGCGGGCGTTCACTCGGGTCCACACTGAGAGGGAATACCTCCTCTCCGCGCTTGAAGTGCGCTACAGGCCGGTGCGGTCGGTGTTTGACCTGGACGAACTCGAACACACTGAGCTTGAGTACCTGCGCCAGCGCGGCGCATGGGACGACTGGTGGCAGCGGTGCAGGCCAGCCGGCGCGAAGGACGCCCCTACGCTGGAAAGCGCCGCACCGAGGCGAGGCTACTTGGAGGTGTCGCTGTGACCACGAACTGGCGTCAGCGCATCCTAGAAAGCCATCGCGCAGACCTGGACCAGTGGCTCGAACACGAGGACACCACCGAACTAGACGAAGACACTGTCGACACAGCTCAAAGAACGCAGTGGCTCTCTTCAGTTCAAAGGTGGGACCCGACTGCTCGCCATAGGGAAGAGCTGACTATCCGACTCACAGGCGGCGAAGCTGGCCGAGGAGGGCTACGTTTTTCCGTCGGCAACGCGCTGTTGAAGCCACTGCAGGATGGGGTGACGGCCTCAACCGACGAGGACGTGGAACTCGAATTGGTCGGCATCTCGGCTGGGAGCACAGTCTTGCATGTGCGGCCAACGACCCCTAATACGGCACCGCAGAAGCCCGTTACGGACGACCATCCAGCGGATAGCGACGCCCCCGAAGCTGCCGAGCAGGCCATCAGTGTACTTTTCGACGCGGTCAAGACCGTCGAAGGCAGAGAAGACGTAACCGAGTGGACACCTATGCTTTCCAGTCTATCTCGACTGGTCAGCGCCCTTGATCGCTTCGATCTAGCCGTTCAGTTTCGCTATTGTTCGGGCGACGGGACTGTAAATAGCTCAGCTCTTACGGAAACAGGGAAGCAATACGTCCGGGAGTTGCGGAAGACGCACAAGGACGCTTTCGCACGGGTGCAGTCAACGATCTTCGGCCGAGTGACCGAGTTGAAGCTATCTGGCGTCGCGGTGATTAAACCGCCGTCGAGCCCGGCCATCTCTGTCAAGTTCGAACCCGGGGAGATAACGCAGGTCCCGTGGAAACTAGGGGATGAGGTTAACCTAGTCGTCGAGGAACGCCGCAGACTCGCACGCGGGGGTGGCAATACTGTCACCGAGTACCTTTTCCTGGGCATGCCCATGGAAGATGGCGCGATCGAGGTGTTTGACGATCCGGACGACTTCCCCGTGACACTCCGCCACAGGGTCGCTCCCCCGAACCAAGATAGGGACGCGCAGTAGATGGAGAGGCAGAGGCGAGCTTCGCCTCTGCCTCTCCATCTACTGGTCCCCTTCCGATTCCATAGCCCGTTCGATTTTTGCGTTTGCCGCTTCCTCGTGGCCGTCGATACAGCCGTGGTAGCGGCGGTGGATCACCTCGGGGGAATTGCCTACCCGCCGGGCCACCTCAGCGATCGGCACCCCCGCGTTCAGCCACCGTGTGATGCAGGCGTGTCGCAGGTCGTACGGGCGGCCGGCCAATGGCGACTCGACACGATCCGGTGGAAGCGCGTACTCCCGCGCTTCTTCCCACACCCTCCAGTAGGTGGAAGAGCCCACCACTCCCCCACGCTCGTTGCCAAACACGCGCCCTTCTTTACCTGTCCCGAACTCGTTCAGGTGGGCCCGGAGGATGGTGACCAAGACGGGCGGGATAGGCACCGGGCGGTCGCTGGTCGCCTCCCGCGCCTTCAAGCCGCGGCGGTCGTGCCGCTCCCCCGAGTCGGTCCATTGCTTGCCCGAGACGGGGCGTGTCTCCCGCAGCGTCAGCGTGCCCCAACCCGTCTCCGGCAGGTGGCAGTCGGAACGCCTCAGCCCGACCGTCTCGGCGGGCCGCAGTCCCGCGTAGTACAGAACCGCGTAGAAGGCGGCCAGGCGCCGCCCACGGCAACGGTCCCACGATCCGACGTAGGAGACGGCCGTGAGCAACTGCCGGGCCTGTACGGCGTTCACGAGGACGCGGCGGTCCACCACATCGTTGGAGCCGACGTATTTCCGTCGGGCGCGCTGGAGCGGATTCTCCGGGAGCTTCCCCGTGACCACGGCGTGTTCGAGAGCGGTGTTCAGGGCGCGTCGCCGCCGCTTGTACGTGTCGCCCGCCGCCGGGGTGCCGTCCAGCTTGTACCCGAGGCGGTACAGCACATCCTCGAACACCTCGGCGTCGGTCAGGTCGGCGACCGCCCGGTCTGCGGTCGTGAGCCAGTCGTACGCGGCCTTGATATCGGCTGGCGGTTCCTCGCCCACGTTCGCGGGCACGACCCCCCACCGGAACGCTAGACGCAGTTGCTCATCCGAAGGCACGCCGTCCCCGCGCTTCACCATGGCGAGGCTCACGGCCGCAAGACCATCCGCCATACTCTCTCGGGTCTTGGCCGCGCTTGTACGCCACCGCCCGGCCACGTACTTGCGGCAGAACTCGAACCACCGCAGCGGGGGCTTTACTTCAGTCGCCGCGGCTGCATCGGCCGCCGCGCGCACCTCGGACTCGGGCAGGCCCGACTCTATTTCGAATGCCTCGCCGCGTCGATTCATGGCCTGCCACAGCTCCGATCGCCGACTATCTGCGAGCGCGGACGTGGTGAACGTTTCACCGTGCACCCGGCCTGCGACCACCCACCGCAGACGGTAGGGGCGTGACTTTCGCCCGGTTTTCGTGACTTTCCACAGCTTGACGTCGAAGGAGTAGCCCGGCCGGGCCGACCCGCGAGGGCGCCCGGCCGGGGTGTCGTTCAGGGTGCTCACGCAGCGTCCTCCCGCTCCGCTAGCCACCGCTCGTACTCCGACCGTCGAATCCGTACGTCGCCGTTGGGCAGCTTGATCGAGCGGGGGCCCTTCCCGAGCTGGCGCCACCGGTAGAAAGTCGACGGGGCGACTTTCAGATCAGCGATGACCTCCTTGACGGTCATCTTGTCGTCTCGCGTCCGGGCACTCATTTGGCCACCCCTTTGGCATTTTCCCCACCGGACAGGCCGGACAGCGTTGATTCTGACTGTCCGGTGTCTTTGTGCTGGTCAGACGTGACAGCCGGACAGTCGGACAGTGCGGGCACCCCTTGGGCGCTCTGGGCCCGGCTCTCGGTGTTCGGGTAGTACCGACCCCCTGGGTCCTTGGTGATCTGTCCAGCGTCGGCCATACGGCTGCAGGTACGGCGGATCGTGTCGATGTCGACGTTCGGCAGCTCACCCGCCATGTCCTTGGGCTTTGCACCGGGGTGGGCCCGGACATATCGAAGGATCGTGGCGCGGGTGTCGCCGATGGTGTGATCGGTGACCGGGCCATCGAGCATCTGCCAAGCGCCGGAGGCGGCTTGGAACTGAAGCGCGTACTCGGCTTCGTCGACGTCGCGTCCGGTGACGTGCAGGATGCCGTCAGCCTGCCCACGCGCCCGCTTCAGCACGAGCGTGGCGTCTGCGGCTCCGGCGATGCCGTTGGTGCCGGAGACCTCGGTCAGGAAGTCGTCCGAGCCTGCCTTGCGGACGTGGTGGACGAGCACAACGGCGATGCCGTAGTGGTCGGCGATCCGCTTGGCGTAGCCGACGGCCACGTAATCCGCGTCGTAGGCGGACACGCCCTGCGGGGCAGGGCCGCGCATCTTGGCGAACACGTCGATGACGACCATGCGGGCTTCCTGGTTGCGCTCCAGCCAGTTGGCGATGGCGTCGCTGCCGCCCTGAGGGAAGGGCGGACACTCGGTGACCAGGGTCAGCCCGGCCGGGGCCGGCTGACCTCCCAGCATCTTGCCCATGCGGGTCTGGAGACGGCGCGGGGTGTCCTCCAGGGCGAGGTAGAGCACCGGGCCGCCGTCCACGGGCAGTGAGTCGAAGGCGTGGCCGCCCGACGCGACCGAGAGGGCCAGCCCGAGAGAGAGCCAGGACTTGCCCACCTTCGGGGGTCCGGCGAGCAGGTTGACGCCTTCGGCGAGGATGCCGGGCACCGCCCACTTGGGCTCCGGGAAGTCGGCGGCCATGAGCTGATCCGCGGTCCACGCGGTGCGCGGGCGCTCCCGCTTAGGCAGTTCCTTGGGGGCCGTCTTGGGATCGCTGGGCACGGAGTACAGGTGCAGCGGGGGGATCGGGTTGGCGCTCATGCCGCGACCCTCCGGGGGCGGTTGGCTCCGGCACGCAGGCCGGAGGCGATGGTGCGGCGTGCCTCGCGTTCGCCTTGGCCGACGCTGAGCGCGGCCTCGGTGAGCTTCTCGCTCACCTCATGCGCGTGCAGCTCTCCCCCGGCTACCAGCTGTCCGAGGGCGACGGAGGCGATGTAGAGGGCGTGGTTGTGCTGGTGATCGCGGGATCCGGTGACGCGGGCCAACTCGTCGTTGAGCGCGGCGTTGAGGAACTTGCCCCGCCGGTCGTGGGTGGACAGCGGCACCGTGACCGGACGCTGTGGGGGCAGCGGCGCCGGGCGCAGCAGCTTTGCCAGCCAGCCGGGCAGCGGTGACGCGGGCGCGGCGTGGGCGGTGTCGTAGGGGCCCGCTGGGACGATGCTGCCCGCGCCGACGACGTAGCCGCCTGCCGCGCGGGTGTCGACCTTCCAGCCGAGCCTGCTCTGTGTGTTGCGCAGCTCCTCGCCGTCGGGGGTGGTGAAGTACAGGTGCAGCCCGCCGCGGCCGGTTTCCACGGTGTGGGTGTCGGCCGGGTAGTGCTGGCGGTGGCGCTCGCAGAGAGCGGCGAGTACGTCGGCGCCGTCGAGGATGCCGTCATCAGCCCACGCGGCAGGCGGCTTGTCGTCGGGGTTCTTGGGGGTGTCGAGGTCGATGACGACCAGTCCGGAGGGTCCGGTGGCGATGCCGATGTTGTAGGGGGCGTGGGTCCAGCATCGGGTGATGCGGTCCGGGTCGGTGGTGGCCCGCTGTTCCCAGTCGCGGATGGCGGGCCGCTTGTCGCTGGGGATGAGGGGGAAGACGTGCCAGCCGCGGGACGCAGCGTCAAGCGCGGCGGTGAGCTGGGCAGAGCCGTCCAGGTGAGGCATCCTGGGGGTTCTCCTGTTTCTGTCGAAGGGACAAGAGAGCCGGGGTGGGCGCGGTCTTGTGGTGAGAGGCGCCCGCCCCGGGTGTATCTAGTTCTCGGGGTCCGGGTGCAGGTAGCAGGGCCCCTCGCCGAGGTCGTCGTAGACGCAGGCGGCGTGCAGGGCGTACTGCTGGCGGACGTAGCCGCGCGGGTCCTTGTCCGCCCGTTCCACGACGCGGTCGGCGAGGTGGTCGCGGTCGGTGTCGAGCAGGAACACGGCCGCCGCTTCAGCGGCCTCGGTGGCGTCACCGAAGGGCGGGGCCGGTTCGTCCATGAGCGCGATGCGGTCGAGCAGGGCGGCCTTGCGCAGGTAGTAATCCCGTTCCAGCGCGGTGAAGCACTCCGCGATGGCGACAGCGTTCGTCACCCACCGCATCTCGCTGAGGATGCTCGGGGCCAGGGCGTACGCCGCTTCCGGGGCCAGGAAGGGCTCGGGGGCGGGGCGATGGTCGGCGGTGACGTAAAGGCGGGTGCGCTGGCCGTCACGGGTGGGATACCGGCGGGTCTCGCCGGTGGTGAAGGCGGTGGACAGGGCGGCGGTGACGCGGTCGGCGTCGGCCGGGTCGGTGATGACGCGAATCTCGAACACGTGGGTCCTTCCCCTCATGGGGTAGCTGGGTGGGATGACGGAGCGTCAGCGGTCAGGTGATGAGGCAGCGCCTTCCTGGCGTCAGCGCTGGGGGAAGCGGTGGCTTGCGTTGCTGGCTTATGTGCTTGCCGTGGCCGGGCTTGCAGCCGTGTTCTGGCATTGGGTGCGGGGCAAGTCGTGGGACGACTCGCTGTCGTTCGCGCTGACGGTCGTGTTGACTTCGGTCGGCGGCCAGTTGATAGCCCGGCTCATCCTGTGGAAGGCCGGTCGCGGTGACGGCTGACGCTCAGCCGTGGAAGTGGTTGCGCTTGAACGTGGCCTTGTGGATGTTGACCGTGGTCCCGCCCCGGTGACCGCGTGCGCTGAGCACCTGCACGGCGACCCAGCCGCCAAAGAGGACGGCGGCGAGGATGACAAGCTGGGTGACCAGGGCGGTCAGGGCGGTGATGAACGCGGTCAGCAGGAACAGCCCGCCGCACACCGCGAGGAAGCCGACACCTCCGAGGGCGATGTTCACGGCCGCGCGGGAGACGGCCGGCTTGGCGGCCAGCGGCTCGGGCTGGGCGGGGGTGACGGCGTAGCCGGTGACGACGCGGCCGTCCGGGAGGACGACGCTCGCCACCGACGGGACGCCGCCCGGCTGCACGGGCGCGAGCGGCGCCGTGGGTGCGGGTACGAGGGGCACGGGGCGGTGGACTTCCACGCCCGCCGCGTCGTATGCGGCCGGGCGGCGGAGGGGTTCGTTCATGGCGGCTCTCCCTAGTTGCCGAGTTCGGCGATGGCGTCGGCGGATGCCTGGACGAGGTTGTGGATGGGCTCGTAGGCGCCGGTTCCGGCGGCGAAGAACCCGAACAGGAACAGGACCAGGGCGGCGCCGCCCCCGGCGGACTTGGTCTTGACGGCCAAGGCGGACGCTGCGCCGAACAGCAGCACGGCGGAAATGTTGAGGATCATCGGATGCCTTTCGGGCGGGGGGTGTCGGTGCCGGCGCGGTAGATGCGGGCCCAGCGGTTGTAGAGCCAGCGGCCGACGCGGATGCGTTTGCCGGTGGCCTTGCAGCGGCGGCAGTTCTTGCCGCGCTTGGCCTTGCCCTTGCGGTCGGTGGTGAGTTCGTGGCCCATGCCGTGGCACTTGCGGCAGTCGCCGAACGGCGAGGCAGCACACAGCCCGCCGTAACCGAAAGTGACGGCGAGCAGGCAGGCGATAGCAAGGAGGATGGGAGTCATCGGGAGCCCTCCAGGGCGGGTTCCGGGGGTTTCCGCAGGTGGGCCGCTATCCGCTAGCGACCTGATCAGACTGGGTTTGGGGTGCTAGCGGGGCCGCTAACGTTAGCGGGGTGTGCCGCTAGCGCTAGCGGCCCCGAACGGTCAGCCTGCGTCCCGCTTTCCGTCACGATCCGCAATCGCGGTGGTGATGTGGGAGCGGTCGATGCCGCGCCGGTTGACGACCTTGCCGTTGACGCGGCGGCCTACCTGGATGGTGGAGACGCCGTACGGCTTCAGGGCCGCGGACAGCCCTTCGGGGTCCCAGCCGCCGTAGACGTCCTCGCGCAGTTCGGCGAGCCGGGCGACGACGGTCTCGGACCAGACCTTGGTCTCGGATGCCGGGATGACGGCGAGGATGTCGGCGAGCAGGTCGTAGGCCGGGCCCGTGACCGTCTCCGGTGCCTCCCCGAGGGCGTGGCCGGACAGCAGCCCGGCCGTCTCGCGGGCCTTGCGGGCGCGGGCGGCGATGGTCTCGGCGCCGGGCGCGTCGACGTAGACGGAGGCCACGATCCGGGCGTCGGAGCCCTCGCCGACGAAGTAGTGGATGCCCTTGTCACCCCAGGCGAACATGGTCGCCCGCACACCCCGCTTGTAGGCGGAGGTACCGAGGACCATGTCGTTCTCGGTCTGGCCCATGACCTTCAGGCACCAGCGGGCGGACGCGTTCGCGCTGATCCCGGTGGGCAGGGACTTGGCGTCCGGTCGCTGGGTGGCCAGCAGCATCACGATGCCGGTGGCGGGGCCGCGCTTGACCAGGTCGGTGGCGATCTCCTCGAACTCCTTGCCGTGCTCGGGGTGCTCGAACAGCACCTGGCACTCATCCACCCCGACCACGATCGGATGCAGACCGAGCGAGCGCTTGTCCGCCAGCGCGGACGTGACCTTGGACTCGGGGCAGATGTCCCGGGGCAGGGAGCGGATCACCTTGGTGCGGCGGCGCAGTTCCTCGCGCAGCGCCCGCCAGTCGGCGAGCGCGTAGGCGATGGCTTCGTCGTCGTCGCCGGCGGCGTGCCGGTGGGAGACGGCGTTGCCGACCGGGTCCAGGTCACCGGTGCCCTTCATGTCGTAGGTGTGCAGCTCGGCGCGCGGGTCGAGTGCGGCGATGAGCAGGAGCAGCCGCAGGAGGAAGGTCTTGCCCATGCGGGGGATGGCGCCGATCACCCCGGCGATGTACATCAGGGTGACCTCGATCCAGCGTCCGCGCTGGTCGGTGCCGTAGGCGACGGGCTTGAACAGGTCCACCGCGCCCGCCTTGGCCAGCGGCCACTGCGGCTTCTTCGCCTTGGTCAGGTCCTGGTCACCGACCCACAGCACCAGGCGGCCGGTGTGTTCGTCGGCCACCGCCTCGGGCCACACGCACCCGAGCGGGCGGCGCAGGCCGGAGGCGAGGCGTTCGCGGCGCTCGATGATGTCGGTCACGGTGACGCCGAAGGGGAGGTTGCCCTCCGCCCGCCAGCCCGGGCCGTCGCGGGTGATCGGGGCGGTGAACTCGAACCCGTCCCGTCCCTTGGCCTGCGCCTGATTGATCGCCGGAATACCGAGCGCTCCGAGAGCGCGCAGCACGATATCCGAGGTGAGCTTCGCGGCCTTGGGCAGTTCCACGGCTCGGTGGATGACCGGGGCGTCCGCCTTGCGGCCGGCCGACCCGAACGCCATCACCAGCGTGCTCACCGACACGGCCTGAAGCCATGCCGGGGCGAGCACGTAGATGGCCAGCGCGGTGGCCAGGCCGGTGAACATGGCCAGCACCGTGACGAGGGTGCGCAGTCGGACCCGGCCGTCGCGCTGCCGCGACAGCTTCAGGTACTCCGCGGCGTCCTCGCGGCGTACGGCCGCCAGGCGGACGGGCTCGCCCTCGCGGTCGGCCACCCACCGCAGCGTGCCGCCCACGAACTTCGCCGCGCCCGTCGGTGCCTGGAGGGTGAGGCGGGCGGCGTAGACCGGGGCGCGCAGCGCGTGGTACCCGGCGGCGTGGGCGTAGTGACGGGCCACCCACCCGGCGGCCGTCTTGAGTTCGGCGGTCGACCGCAGCCACACCGGGACGACCGCCCGGCGCCGTGCTCCGGCCAGCCGACCGAGGTAGCCGGGGCCGGTCGCGGTCGGTGCCGACCGGTCGACCATCACGGGCGCCGCCGGGTCGGCCGACCCGGCACCCGACCGTCCGTCATGGGAGTCGGGCGACCGGTCGGCCGACTCGGCGCGGGCCGAGCGTGCCTTGTCGAGGTCGACTACCTCGCCGCCCGAGTCGGCGGCCATCTCGGCTTCAAGCCGGTTGAAGAGTTCGTTGTCGTCGTCGGGGTGCTTCACTGAGGGTTCCTTCCGGAAGTGGCGGGAGGGTGGGCCCGGCCGACGCTGTAGGAGGTGGGCGGCCGGGCCCGTGGAAAGATGATGGGCGCCCTACTGGGCGGTAAGGGGGACACTTTGTGCCCCCTTACTGAGGGGGCCAGTTCGCCCCCCTCCGGCGGTCAGGCGGCGTGTGCGGCGGTGCGGGCGAGGGCGGCGGTGACGCGCTCGCCGATCCACTGGGCGACGTTGCAGGAGACGGCGTTTCCGGCCTGCATGGTCTGCTCGCCCTTGTTGCCGTGGACGATGTAGTCGGCCGGGAAGCGCTGCGCGAGGAGCTGTTCGCGCGGCTGGATCATCCGGTAGTGGCAGTCCTCCAACGCGGGCGCCGGCGAGGCGATGCCCGCGGAGTCGACCGTCGACAGGGTGTGCAGCGGCTCACCGGTCGTCTTCGTGGCCGCGTTGCGGTACGGGATGACCAGCCAGTGATGCCGACCCTTGGCCGTCACCGTGTCGACGGGCTCGCCGACCGGCCGTGCGGTGGCGTTGCGGCGCAGGGTGACGATGAACGAGTCGTCCGCCTGCGGCGGGGTCAGCAGCGCCTCGAACCCCTTCGGATTCGCCAGCCGCGTGCGCATCGGCTCGCTGGCCCGGGTCGGTGTGGTGTTCCACGTGCCGCCGCTCGGCACCAGCACGGCATCCCCGATCTTCACCGTGCGGGCGGCCAGCGGGGCCGCGTCGGCGGGGACAGCCCGGCCGTCATGCCCGCCGTGGTTGACCGTGAGCACCATCCGCTGATCACCCAGCAGGTTCAGGCCCGCGCGGATGCGCTTGACCGTGTTCGCCGCCAACGGCCGAAGCCCGGTCGCCGGGCGGTCACCGATGCGGACCCCGAGGTTGGTCCAGTCGATGATGCTCGCGGCCGGACGCACGTACGGCTCCACCACAGCGTGGCGGCAGCCGCTGTTGGGGCAGCGGTAGTCGTACTGCTGCTTGTACTTGCCCACCCGGCGCCCGTTGCGCCAGGACTGGACCGCCCGCACGTCCGTCGCGCACTCGGTGCAGTACGCCGACGGCGTGGGCGCCAGGTCGGGTTGGGGGATGTCGGCGCGGGTGAAGACGATGTAGATCCGGTCCCGCCACTGTGGTGCGGGCAGGTTGCCGGTGCCGCCGACGTGGGCGGAGGAGACGGAGACGATCTGCGAGCGGTAGCCGAGCATTTCCATGCCCTTGCGCCACCAGTCGAACAGCTCCCAGTCCACGGCGAATTCGAGGACGTTCTCACACAGGACCGCCTTGTAGCGGTGCACCTCGGTCGCCCGGATCACGTCGTAGGCGGTGGCCCTGGTGCGCTCCCAGCCCGCGTCGTCCACCCGGCCGTGCTCCTCCAAGTCGAAGGACAGTTGGCCGTGTGTGCGGCGGCGTCCGCCAGCCGGGGAGATCTCCGTGCAGATCGGCGAGGCCCACAGGATGTCCGTCTTCGGCAGGCGCCGCATGTCGTAGTTGTTGATGTCCGCGCACAGGTGGTCGGCGTCGCGGTGGTTGGCGGCGTGCGTCTCCACCGCGCGCTGCCAGTGGTTGGCCGCCAGGCGCAGTTCCAGCCCGGCCGCGACCAGGCCCGTGGAGGAGCCGCCCGCGCCGCAGAACAGATCGGTGAACGTCAGGCTCATGCCTGCACTCCCTTTTCGAGGTCAGAGGTCGAACAGGCCCGGCGCGTCGTCCACCGGGGCCGTGGTGCGGGCGCGGCGGGCGGCGGCGGTGTGGCACTCCGGGCACCAGGCCAGCAGCTCCCCCGGCGGCAACTTCACGGCGATAACGGGCGGGGTGAGCGGGTCGGCAGGAGCGGCCATCAGGCGGACGCGGTGGCCGTGCTTGCTGGTGTAGCCGTCGTGCTCGCGCGGGCAGCGCCCGTCGGTCTTGGCGTGGGCGTTGCCGCACTGGCCGCTGCACTGGCAGCGGTGCCCGGCAGCGTCCATCACCGGCCGCCAGGTGCCGACGGCAGCGAGGGGCTCACTCATGCCGCCACCCCCACGGCCGGGGCGTCCGTGCGGGCGCCGGTACGGCCGGCGCGGCGCCCGGCGAGGGTGGCGAACAGCCGACCCAGACCCGCACGGCGCAGTCCGGCGCGGGCCTGCTTGGCCGCGTACATCGCCTCATCCGCCCGCCGCAGCAGCCCTGACAGGTCTTCGGCGGGGAAGTCCGCGGCGCGCACCCAGCCGAGCGAGACGGTGGTGTGCACGGCCGGGTCCTGGCCCTCGACGGGTCGGGCGAGCACGCCGTGCAGGACGGCGAGCAGGTCGCCAGCGGTGCCGTGGTCGTCGATGAGGACGGCGGCGAACTCATCGCCCCCGAGCCTGCCCGCGACCCCGTTGCGGCCGACGTGGTGGGCGAGCCGGTCGGCGGTTGCCTTCAGCAGCGCGTCTCCGGCGGCGTGCCCGTAGGTGTCGTTGATGTGCTTGAACTTGTCGACGTCTGCGAGGGCGACGACCGCGCGCGGGTCCTTCAGCAGGACGGTGGCACGGCGGGTGAAACCGTCGCGGGTGTGTAAGCCGGTGAGCGGGTCACGGCGGGCGGTGTTCAGGCAGCCGTACAGCCAACGGACGTGCGCCGCCCACCCGGTAGCGAGCGGCAGTACGGACAGCAGGATCGTGGCCAGCGTGTTCATGCCGCCACCTCCTGACCGGTGTCGACGGACGCCCCAGCGTCCGTGTCCGCGTCGGTCTCGGTGCCGGGGGTGTCGACGGGGCGGGCGTGGTCGTCGGCCCGCTCGGCGAGCAGCACGTCACGCACCTGCCGAGCCGGGGACGCACCACACCGCAGCGCCTTGCGCAGCGCCTCCGCGTTGATCCCGCTGTCAGGCCAGTCGGCGGTAGCCGTGCGGGCCTCGGTCAGCAGGTCCGCCACCGAACGCGGCGCCGCCTTGCCCCGGCCCTTCCCGACACGCTTCCGCGGCGCCCTCGGGGCCGAAGGGGTGGCCTCTTCCCTTTCCCTGGCCGGTTCCGGCGCGGGCTCCGGGTCGGGGGTGGTGTCGGGCACTGCGTCGGCCGGGTTCAGCTCACCCAGCCGTAGCAGGACGCGTTCGCGGCGCGGGGTGCGTCGCCGCCAGGCGCGTCCATAGCGCTCGCGCAGGTCCGCGCGGGCCAGCAGCCGCTCGCGCTCACGGGCAAGCGCGTCGGCGTAGGAGGTGACCTCCCACAGCGTCATCCGGCGCCACAGCGCGAACGTCGACAGCGGGGCGAGCAACCAGCGCGAGAAACGCACCTTTTCCATCCGGCGGCCGGTCGCGGCGCCGATCCGGACGGCGTAGATGTGCGCGCCGATCTCGGAAAACACCACCCACAGCAGCGGCATCGTGCCGTGCGCCACCTTCGCCCACAGCGAGTGGCCGGCGGCGACGTTCAGCCCGCACGTGATCAGGGTGAGCGCCCAGGGCACGAACCGCACCCACGCCAACGCCATGTCCATCCGGATCAGCAGCAGGTTGGCCAGGGTGAACACCGGAATGGCCACGTCGATGCCGACCGGCAGCATCCACGGCTCGCCGAACCCCCAGCGGGCGGCGGCGGCCGACACGGCGTCGAAGGAGGAGATGAGACCGAGCGCGCCGACACCGGCCGCCGCAGCGGCGCCGATCCCGGCCAGGCCCATTTCCGGGCGCGTCAGCGGCGGCACGGCCGGAGGGTCGGGGGCGGGTGCCGTCTCGTCGGTGGTCATGCTGCCGCTCCCTTCCGCGAGGGCCGCCGACGCCCGGCCAGGCGGGGCAGCGGGACGACGTTGAACAGCTCGGGGGCGTGCGACTCGATCACCTCGGCGACGACGCGAGTCACGTCGTCCGGGAGGTCGGGGTTGTCGGCGAGGATGTCGCGGGCGGCGTCCAGCCGGGCCGCGCGCTCTTCCTCGGTCTCGCCTTCAGCACCCAGCCACAGCTCAAGCGGGGTGCCCAGGGCCAATTCGATGAAGTCGTTCACAGAGACGGCCTGATGGCCGCCGATGTACGTACGCATGGCAGCGCTCCTGTCGAAGGGACGAGGGAAGTGCCGGCAGCCGTGGCCTGGTGGTGAGAGGCGACCGCTCGGCGTGTGCGCCCCGAGCCGCGCGTGCGGGCGGGGCAGCGCCCTGGCCAGGAGTCGAACCCGGCCTACGACCATCAGGGCGTCTCGCGCTGTACCTCACGCAGGACGGGTCCCGCGTGGCCGCCTACTTGGCCGAGGAGAGGCGGCGTGATCCCCATTCAGTTGTCAAAGGTCAGACGCTCCCGGCGGGTGCGGTAGCCCCTTAAGGGACGCCCGTTCTCACGGGACCCGTCGGCACGTAATTCAGATTGACCTAGGTCAATCTAGCTGTCAAGAGGGTTCGAGCGAAGAGCAGAGATTGACCTAGGTCCGGCTACTCTCGAACCCATGGAGCAGAGCCCAGAAGCGCCCAAGCAGACGCCCACGGCCAAGGAGATCGCCGCGGAGTTCCGCGAGAAGATCACGGGCCGGAACCGCGAGTACGAGCCGGGGGACCAGCTCCCTGCAGCGCGCAAGCTCGCCAAAGAGCTTGGCGTGCAACTCATGACCGTGCAGAGCGCGTACGGCCAGCTCCGCGATGAGGGGGTGGTTCTCACCCAGCAAGGCCGCGGAACCTTCGTCCGTGACCCTTCGACGCCGCTCGGCACCGAGCCGGGCAGTAGCCCCGCGTTCACCGCGCTGGCCGCAGAACTCAGCTCGATTCATGACGCTCTTCACCTACTCGGCGAGCGACTAGATCGCCTTGAACAGCGTGTCGGCGACGGGACTCCACCCGCGCCGTGAGGGCGCCCGCGCGACTCATCAGTCGTTCGATCGTGGCGCGCGCTTCGCTCAAACCGGCTTCAATCAAGGCAAACTCCGTGGGAGTCAGGCCTCCCAACTCGCTGCGTCGCTCATTGATCCCTGACATGCCAATGAGCATGCTGCCGGAAAGGAAAGAGGACCCGGACAAACTGTCCGGGTCCTCTTTCTTTGCAGCTCAGCCGGGTTGACGAAGCGTCACTGAATGGCTTCCTCTGCGGCGTCCAGTACTGCGGCCCACGGTAGCTCTCGCCCTGCTGGCGCTTCCCTCGGCTCGTACAGCGGCCAGACGTCCGGGCCGTAGACCACGCGCACTCCCCCGGCCCGAAGGGCGTCGATGTGTCCCTGCCACGCGGGATGGCGAGCGTGCGCCGCGTTCACCCGCGGGAAGACGATCACCGGCAGACCGAGCGTGCCAATAGCCTCGCCAACCTGAGTCAGTGCCTGGTTATCCATCAGTCCGGTCGCAAGCTTGGCGACCATGTTGGCTGAGGCGGGAGCGACCACGTAGCCATCCACGCGAGGATGCGGCCGCGCTTCGCCGGGGAGGCGCGGTTCGTCGCGTACAGGCAGGCCAGTGACCTTCTCAAGTCGCTCGATTTCGCCGCTCATGCGCAGCCACCGGCCTGCGGTCGGCGTTAGCGTGACGGCTACCTGCCAGCCGCGCTCCATCGCCGGTCCGACGAGTCCGATACGCAGTGCCTCTACGCCTCCGGCCGCCGATCCGACGACCCCGAGCACCCCGCGCTTGCCTGAACTCACTGCACCGCCCTACACCGTTGCGCCATCACGAAAACCGCGGACGAACGCGAACCGCCGGTCACGGGGGACTGCTTGATCAGGTCCCGCAGCGTCTCGCGCACCCTCGGATTGTTGCGTACGAGCTGCGGCGACGTGCGCTCAGCCGTACGCAGCTCCGCGAACGCCTCGTCCCCCTGGCCCGCGAGCGACAGAGCACGCGCGAAGTCGATGCGATGCGAGACGCTGCGCTCCTGCGGCATGTGGTCGACACTGATCCGGCCGTGTTCCACCACGTACGTCACGTTGTCGAGGTCCAACTCAATGGACAAGCGATGTAGCAGGACGTTCGTCGGACCGAATCCGGTCTGCCAGTAGTTCTCATCCGACCCGAGGTCGTCTGCAAGGTCTTCGGCACGGTCAAGCAGCCCCGTGGCAGTAGGCCGATCCTGATGCCGCGCTGCCGCTACGGCGGCCCGCAGGTGGATCATCCCGAGCAAGCTGAGCGCGGCCGGGTCGTTCTCGGTCACCTGGGACGACAGCCACGTTGCCGCCGTGTTGCCCAGTTCGAGAGCATCGTCATAGCGCCCGTTGGCTAGCAGGGCATGCGTGCCGGACCGGGCCGCAGAGGCCAACACGAGCGGATCGTCCGACTCGTCAGCAGCTCGCATCGCGCGCTCAGCAGCGAGCCATGAAATGTCGGACTCCCCGATCTTCGCGAGCGTCGTAGCGGCGAGATGGTGCGTACGGGCCGACACCGCCCAGCAATCGCTATGGTCGTCGCCACGACGCGCCGCGCGATCTTCCAACTCCTGCGCAGTCTGAAGCAGAGCGGGAAGAGCGGCCACGACACGGCCCAGCCGCCCTCCCTGGTAGTCGTTCCATGCCTGTTCCACCCGTACGGCCACTGGGGCCGGCGTCGGCAGCTGAGTCTCAGCCTCAGGTCCGAAGAGCAGTCGCGAGAGGCGCCGCGGGCTCATGAGGGCGTCGCGCACGGCGGGGACGTCGTCCTGTTGGCGCTCATCTTCCATGAGGACGGTCTGTCCGAGCAGGTCCCCAAGGGACACGCGCAGGATGCGCGACAGTTCGGCGAGCATGTCGATCCGGGGCGGCTTCCGGCGCCCAGTCTCGATCTTCGCAAGCCAGTCGGTGCTACGGCCGACCAGTCCGGCCAGCACCTCTTGCGTGTAGCCGCGGCGCTTCCGGTAGAACGCGATGCGCTCGCCGATGCTGAGATGATCTCCAAGACCGCGCATGGGGTGCTGCCTCCTGGTGCTGGTAGGGGCGACTGCAAAGGTACCGAGGCACGGTGCTGCGGAACACATGCCCAAACACTTGGCGCTACAGACAAGGGTGGATCAGGTTCCCTGAGTCGTGCCGGACAAAGTGTCCGGGTACCGCTCTTCCCGGCCGAGGATCCGTGTGCTGCAGTGCGCGCACGCGCCGCGACCTCAGTCACTGAATTTGAGCCACAGTGCCGAAGATCCTATGGCGACAGGCAACCTGTTGGGTGACTGTTTCCTCAGGTCAGAGGTGACTCTGCCGACGGCACTCGAACAGCTTTTTGAGGGGTGATGCACGGCTGATTAAAACCCCTTCGGCAAGAAGTGCATCCAGCATGCACCAACTGGAGCCGGCGTCAATACGGCACCGGTTCGGTCGATTCACAATGCCCCGCCATTGATTTTTCGATTGACAGATCAGGGAACGCCATGGAGCTTGTACCATCCTCGCGGTGCATCAGTGACCACAGGGGGTGGGGGCAGGAATGGCACCTGCTAGCGCATCTGCAAGCGGCCCTACGGAGCAACTCCTAGAACACAAGTCGGCCATCTTGGAGCTGCAGGATAAAATCCGGACGCGGAAGATACAGCTCCGAGGTCTGTACGGCAGTGGGCTTGCAACCGTCTTCAGTATCCTCGCGATCTATATTGCGACAGTAGCAACATGGCGGACTGTCGACATCGGGAAGGTCAACCGGATCGCGATTCCCTTGACCATCGCTTGTGGAATTGCCTTCATCGTCCAAGCCATCAGGGAGAGCGATCGCTTGGAGCGCAAATCCGTCCGACAGCTTGAGTTAGAGCTAGAGATAGCCGAAGAGCGCAGAATTCTACAGGCGAAGCAACTGGACTTCCCGGTTGATCAGCGACAGTTCAGCTATAAGGACTCACTACCTCGGGAACTCGATCAGCTACGCTCCGAGGCCCAGCACTACCGACGCATTCACAATGCGTTTCAGTCCGTCATTATTATCGGCTCTCTAGGTACCACAACAGCAGCCAGTATCGCTGACACCCCGTCCTACTTAAAGTGGGTGACCGTGGGCCTCAGCTTCGCCGTCGGCGTATCGGCTGGATTCACCGGGTACTTCAAGTACCGGGAACGAAGCTTCTATCTGCAGCAAACCGCTGACGCCATTGAGCAGCACGCCACGGCATTCGAACTCGGGATTCCTCCGTACATTGGTGAAGAAAACGATAATCTCGCCAAGTTGACCAAGGAAGTTGAATCCCTGCGCGTCGAGCAGCGCAAGCGAGAGCAACAGCTCGACCAACCTCACGAAGGTAGAGACGGAACCGTCTAGGCAACGCCCGCGCCGACACCGTCACCAACATGAGGGGCGAATCATGCAGCTCTCCACAAAACGCTGGCTCCTGTCTCCAGTAACACAGTGGCGCGCATACCGGTTCCTGAAACGTCAGAGAGGAGGAATGACTATAGAAATAGCTTGGATACTCGTACGACTCAGACGAAACCCCGCCGAAGCCAACTATGCCACCGCACGAAGCTTCCTAGCCGTCAGTGAAAATCCGGGACTCCATTTTGAAGACTGGTCATCGCTCCCGCAGGAGGAAAAGGATCGCCGCCGCTCATGGCTGAGGCGGCATGGGCGCTCCCCCTTCCAACAGCTTGGCATCACCGAGCACTTTCTCTTACAAGCGGGTATAAGCGTGACGGACTGGGGGCCCCCAGACGATGCAGATAGGGACTGAGCGTTCGTGTGCCCAACTGTCCGCCTCTCCCAGTACTACGACGGATCTCATGCGCCAGCCAGCCCGCGCAGCCGATGCGTACGCGGCGAGGCTCGTAACAGCGGAACGGCGAATCTTGGTGCCCCTCGTACGGTGCAAAGCGCCACCACGCCAGCTCCGCATCGTATGTGTCCCACTGTCCGGCTGTCCCATCTAGTCCCTCATCTGCATAAACAGCCCGGACAGCTCCTGAGCCCACTGTCCGGGCTGTCCGGGTCACGGCGGCTGCAACACCCCCGGTGTTGCAGCCCGCCGGCGACCGTGTTCCTCATAGGCCTAGAACGTGTCTCCTTGATTGCGACGTGGGGGGGGCGCTCGCGTGAAGACGAACCCCGCCCCCATTGCGGGCACGCCGCACCGACCACTCTGCGGACGCCGCGCGATCACCGCGTGCCTGGACGGGGGCCTGGACTGGGTGATGAGCGCCCTGGAATCCCTGCCGGCCGATCAGCAAAGGCGGTCTGCGCCGTCGTCACGAGCGGGTACGAAACCTGAAGTACGCCTGCCAGCAGGACTAATCCGCCGCTACGCTGCCGACCCAGGAACAAGGGGGGCACATGGGCACAGGCGGAAACATCCACATCGGCGTACTCGGTGAAGAGGCACGCGTCACTGCGATGGCCCGTCACAAGAAGAGCAGGGCAAGCGCACTCGCGATGCGGGCGGGAGTCGCTGGTGGCGTCCTGTCCACCCTGGCGGTCGCGGGTGCCTCAGGTGCTGCAAGCAGCAAAGAGGGGGAGCAGGGTGCGGACTCGAGCGATCTGCTCATGCTCGCGCTCATTTTTGGTGTTGCGATGGCCTTCGTCGTGGGGTTCGCGATTCCGTGGTTTGTGACGCGACAGACGTATATGAAACATCAGAACGAGCATTTCACGGAACGGATTAAGGCCGAACGCGAACGCCACCAGCAAGCAATGGAACAGCTCAGGAAGACGACTCAGCTCGTCACACTAATGGAGCTGAACCAGGACCAGATCAAGACGTACCACGACATCGTTACTGAACAAGCCGAAAAGTCGTTCAAGAGCGCACGCAACGCCATGACGGCTGGGTTGGTGCTTTTGGTCGCTGCGGCTGCGGGTGGCGTGAAAGTTCCCGTCGAGGAGATCCGCTGGTTCATCGGTGCTCTCGCCATGTTCAGCACCATGTTCTCCGCCTACCTGTCCCGGACATATTTGATGCTGTACCGGGAATCGATCAGCCAACTCAACCGGTACTTCGACCAGCCCGTCCAGAACAGCTACTACCTGACCGCCGAACGGCTCGCAGCTGGACTTGAGGGTGAAAGTGCCCAATCGGTGCGGAAGCAGATCATCGACCAGGTCTTGGAGACCAGCACCCGCATCGGCGGCAGGCCCGTGACGCAGCAAGAGCCAGTGGAGATGAAACCGAAAGCCGCGCGACCGAAGCCGAAGAAGCGGAAGAAACGAGCAGCCGCCGTTAACGGCACACCGCACCCCTGAGGGGGTTGTGGCCGCACAGCATGCCGGCGCTGTCGGTGCCGCCCGGCATGTGTGCGGCCCGCCCAGGCCGTCTTCGGAGGCCCAGCGCACTTTGTGACGCTCAGGCACTCGTCAGATAGGCGGAGCGACGGCCGGGCGCCACGCCTTTGCCGCACCCCGTTGTCGCTGGTGATGCTGGCGGCTCACAGCGTCACGCACGGCTGTAAAAGCCGGGCGAGTTGGTCTCGGGCGTCCGTCGCCTCTACGGCGTGCGATCACCTCAAGCGTGAGCGCACTGGTGTCTGGGCAGCCCAGCCGGCGCAGGGCCCATCTGCCGCGGGCGACACGTTCGCGACACAGCTCCGACACGCTATGTGCCCCAGAAGCACGACGAAGCAGATTCGCCGCAGGTCAGAGGAGATGCAACGCGCAATCGGCACAATCACTCCGGAGCCGTGTGCGCAGGTTCGAATCCTGCCGGGGGCACCCCTTGTGAGGTGCCTAAAGACCCCGTCACCAGCGGAAACGCTGAGGCCGGGGTCTTCGTGTATGTGCAGGCGTGTGCGGCCCGGAGTGGCCGTATGTCGGGGTCTGTGGACGAGGCGTGGACGGGATCTCGGCGCATAGTCGCAAGTAATGAGGCTCGTTGGCGGTGCGGCCGGAACGGCTGCGTGAAGGCTCTGCGGCTCGACAGCACAGGTGCGAGTCAGTAGCGCGCTTCCACGCCACGACAGAAGGGCGTCCCACGGCAAAGAGGACGCCCTTCGTCGCGGTGTTGTTGTGACTACAGGGCCGCAGGAGCCTTCTTGTACCACGTGGTGATCACACCGACGAGGTGGACGATGTTCTGGGTGCGCATGATCGGCGAGGCAGCATTCGGCTCGAAGTCGTCGTTCGCCGCGGTGGTGCGCCAGATGCTCGTCTCAGCGACCGGCGCGGCCATGTGCGGGTCGAGCCGCTTGAAGAAGGCGGTAATGTCATCAAGCTCAACCGGGTTGTCGCCCGCCCGCAGCTCGCGGAACACTCCGCCGAGGACGCGGAGCATACCCACCGAGCCGAGGAGCGAGGTGCGGCGCACCTCCTGGGCCATGGTGAGGTCTCCCGGCTGACGCTCTGCCTCGGGGTCGTCCTCCGTAAGGGCGGCGAGGTCGGTAAAGGCGTTGGAAATGACGTCGAGGAAGTCCTTGACCTGCTCGATCACCTCACCGTCGGTGAGAGTCTGTTCCGCCTTCTTGCTGATGCGGCCGCCAGCACCGGCAATGACGGCGCGCGTGATGTCGGCAACGTGCTTGGCGCCCATGAAGTTGGGGTTTTTGAGCGTCATGCGGTCCTGCTCGGCATCGACTCGACCCTTCAGCAAGGGGTGGTCGATAACGTCCGAAAGGGTGCGGTTGGCAACCTTGTAGCTGTCGAAGCGGGCGCGAACGGCGCTGCTGATGCCCTTGGCATTGTCTGCAACGTCCACGAACATCTGCTGGGCCTTGATCGGGTCCGGCTCTACGTAGATGTCCAGACCGACGTACTCGGCCTTCAGGCGGTTCATCTGGCCGATGAGCTTCTCTCGCTCGACTTCCAGTTTTGCAGCCTTCTCCGGGCTGACCTTGCGGGCCATTTCGCGGTCGACAGCGGAGATGGCGTCGGTGATGCGCTGCTTCTCAATTGCGACACCAAGGACGCGATGCTGGCCGTCGATAGTTCGCAGAGAGGAGATGCCTCCGATCGCCCAGGGGACGGTGAGGTAGCCGACGGCACCCTGATCGTCCACCTTCTCGAAGGTACAGCCACCGCCGTCTCGAGCCAGGAGGGCGGGAGCGACCCAGTCCTGCTTGGTGTCGAGGTACTCGCCGAAGTGCTTGGCGTGGAGGCGGTCGACCTTGCGGTTGTCCTTGTCGACGTTGCTCGGGTCAGGAACCGGGAGGATGGTCGGGAGGTCCAGCAGAGGGACGCGCACGCTGTAGACGGTGCGGCCGCCCTGAGGCGTCTTAATGGCGAGGTAGGTGCTGGAGTCCTGCGGCTTGGACAGACGCAGAGGGTCGACGGAAATGGTCACAGAATGCCCCCAATGGAATCAACCACGCACTTGACTGGCGCAGCAACGAGTAAACGGTAGACACGGACCCCCGCCGGCGGCAGGTAAGTTCTTAATTTGCGAGACAAGTTGGTAATTTACGACCGCAAGTGCTTCACCAGTGATCGGTTGCGACCGCAGCTGATCGCCTACACCCCAGCGGATCGGAACCCGCGCGCTCACGAGACCGACTACGCGGCTCGCACCGACGGCGGTTCGGTGGTCTTCCGGGAGCCCCAGCTGAACGCCTGGTACCGGTTGGCCGACGGCCAGGTGGTCCCGCTGAACGAGGAGGCCCGTGCCTCCGTCGGCGCCGGGGGCACCGGCCTGGCGTCCTACCAGCGCCTGGTGCACCAGCGGTACGCCGACAAGATGCCGGGCTCCGCGTACGACGAGGGCGGCTACGCCGGCGGGTACGCCACCGGGGCCGGGCGGGCGCGGGTCGCCGCGGACGCCCACACGGGCTCGGAGGCGACGGACACGACGCCGGTCGTCGCCGGGGTGGGAGCGCGTGCCTTCGCCGTCGCCGGGGTGGCCGGTGGGGTGTTGGTCCGCCGGCGGTGGCTGGCCGGGAGGTGAGCCGGGCCTGAGCCGACGGGCCCGACGGGCTCCGACGACGCCCACGGCGGTCGGGGCCGTCAGCGCGGGGGTTCGGTGATGGCCTCCGCCAGGGGCTTTCGGGCCAGGTCCGGGACCTCGCAGTCGGGCGCCGCGTAGCCGACGGGGAAGAGGATGTAGGGGCGTTCGTTGCCGGGGCGTGCGCAGATCCGGGTGAGGAAGGCCATCGGGTTGGGCGTGTGGGTGAGGGTGCTCAGGCCCATCGCGTGCAGGGCGGTGATGAAGAGGCCGCAGGCGATGCCCACGCTCTCGTTCACGTAGTAGTTCTTGCGCAGCGATCCGTCCGGCAGCGCGGTGCTCTTCTCGGCGAAGCAGACCACGATCCACGGTACGACGTCGAGAAAGCCCTTGTCGGAGTCCGTTTCGAGGCGGGCGAGCGCGGCGCGCCACTCGGGCGGGATGCGTCCGCCCTCGTAGTTGACCCGTTCCTCCTCCTCGGCGGCGACCCGGATGCGGTGCTTGGTCGCGGCGTCGCCGATCACGGCGAACTTCCACGGCTGGAAGTGGGCGCCGGAGGGTGCGGTGTTGGCCGCGGCGACGGCGAGGTCGACGCACTCGCGCGGGACCGGCTCGTCGCTGAAGAACCGCACGCTGCGCCTGCGGTCGACGAACGAGACGAAGTCCCGCCCCCGCCGGATCATTTCGGCCTCGTCGTACCGGTCGGGGCGGTAGGGGACGAACGGGTGCGTGTGCTGCCTCACGGGTCTCCTCCTGGACGGGAGCCCACAGGGTGGGGCGTGGGGTGCCTATTGGGCAACTGATGCATCTTCTGGTTGTCTATTTGGCAGGAGAAGCGGCATCGAGGTGCTCTTCGCGTGACAGATCGGCAGATGCAGTGGCACGACAGGGGCTCGACCAGCTCGACGGGCGGATGCTGCGGCTGCTCCGGGAGCGTCCGCGTGAGGGCCTGTTGGAGATCGCCCGCCGGCTCGGGGTCGCCCGCGGCACCTTGCAGGCGCGGCTCGACCGGTTGACCGGATCCGGCGTGGTGACCGGTTACGGGCCGGACATGGACGTCGCCGCCCTCGGGCACGTGGTCCAGGCGTTCACGACGTTCGAGGTGGACCAGCCGGCCCGTGAGGCCATCGCCGCGCGGCTGCGAGCCGTGCCGCAGATCCTGGAGGCGCACGTCGTGACGGGCCCCGGCGACATCTGGTGCCGTATCGCGGGCACGAGCAACCAGCATGTGCAGGAGGTGATCGACCAGGTGCTCGAGGTGCCGGGGGTGCGACGCAGTACGACCGTCATCGCCCTCAGCGCCGTCGTCCCCTACCGCGTCCAGCCCTTGGTCGACGAGGTGTCCGGCCTGTCCGAGCCACGCCTGGGCTGACTCCGCGGTTCCCCGGGCCCCTCGGGACGCCGGCCGGCTGAGCCGCGCTCAGCCCTGCCAGATCTCCCCGATGCGTCCCGCGTGGGCCGCGCCCTGGCGCCGCCCTTCCCGCGCCGCCCCGGGGATGCGGGAGGCGTCCAGGGCGTTGCGGCCGAAGGCACGGCGGGCCGCCCGGTCGGGGGTCAGCAGGGCGACCCGGGCGCCACGCGAGGCGAGGGTCTCGGCCTGGGTCCGCGCGCTCGGGCTCGCTCCCGCGCCCTTGGGAATCGGGGCCAGCACGACGACGCGCGCGCAGTCGTCGACCAGGTCGGCGTTGGTCGTGGAGCGGACGCCGCCGTCCATCCAGCGGCCCGCCCCGATGCTGATCGGCGGGAAGAGGGGCGGCAGTGCGCAGGTCGCCGACATGGCGTGCAGCAGGTCGACCCCGCTGTCGGCGTCGAAGGCGGTCGGTTCCCCGGTGAGCGCGTCGACGGCGAACATCCGGACAGTCCTGTCCGGCCAGTCCCGCACGGGCAGTTGGGCGCCGATGGCGTCGAAGACCGCGCTCTGCGGCACGTCGCGCACGGAGAGCGCCAGCCGGCCGAGGCGCCTGACCACCGTCTCCGGGTCGCGCGAGCCCAGCGCGGCCCACAGGTACCTGACCGTCATGCCGAAGGTGAAGTCCACGTCCAGCATGGGGCGTTCACGGTCGAGCTGCTCCTTGTAGAGGCCGGCCGGGGCCGCACCCCTGGCCAGGTCGAGGGCCAGCAGCGAACCCGCCGACGTGCCCGCGAGGACGTCGGCGTCCGCGAGGTCCACCCCCGCGTCGGCCAGCCCCGCCAGGACACCGATCTGCCATCCGTACGCGGTCAGACCGCCCCCGCCCAGCACCAGCGCCGTGTCCGCCACGTCCGTCACCCCTCCCGTAACGGGGACCACTCCCCGCTTCACTGCCGAGCGTGACGCTAGCAGGTAAACGGGGAGTGGTCCACGTTTGGGGTGTCCCGTGCCCCACTCAGCTTCGGGCCAGCACCGTCCCCACCACCTGGCGCAGCATCGACTCCGGGTCGGGGGCGGGGCCCGGGGAGCGCCAGGCCACGAAGCCGTCGGGGCGGACCAGGACCGCGCCGCCCCGGGTCACCCCGTGGGCGCGCGCCCAGTCGGTCTCCTCGTCGTCCGGGATCAGATCGGCCCCGGGGGACCCGCCCACGCGGTACGACTTCAGCGGGACCCGCATCCCGGCGGCCACCCCGGCGGCCGCCTCGTGCCAGCCGGTGGGCTGGGCGGCGTCGCTGAGCAGGACGAGGGAGTCCTCGTAGAGGTCCAGGGTGGACAGGCGGTCCTGGCCCCGGCGCACCCAGAGGTGGGGAGCCCGGCTGCCGGGTGCTCCGGTGAGGTCGAGGCCCTCCGGGACCACCGGTGTCGCCGGGTCGGCGCCGACGACCGCGCCCCGGGGGTAGCGGTAGCCGAGGGCGACATTGAGGATCCCGCGCTGCGGGCCGCCGCCGCCGGGACCGCCACCGGGGCCGCCACCAGGCGCACCACCCGCACCCCGAGGACCGTCGGGTCCGCCAGGACCACCGGTACCGCCAGGACCGCCAGGACCACCGAGGCCGCCAGGCCCGCCAGGACCGCCAGGCCCACCGGTGCCACGGCCCGCACCGCCGGGAGTACCCGCGCCCGGACCGCCACCCCCCGCGACCGGCGGCGGCGCGAAGCCCGGGTGGCTGTGCTCGACCGAGCGATGGGCGGCGCGGGCGCTGGTGGCCTCCGCGACCGGGCGCCGTTCCGTGTCGTACGTGTCCAGCAGGGCCTCGCCCGCCCAGCCCTCGAGGACCGCGGCCAGCTTCCAGGCGAGGTTGTGGGCGTCCTGGATGCCGGTGTTGGAGCCGAAGGCGCCGGTGGGGGACATCTCGTGGGCCGAGTCGCCGGCCAGCAGGACGCGGCCGGAGCGGTAGCTGCGGGCGACGCGCTGGGCGGCGTGCCAGGGGGCCTTGCCGGTGATCTCGACGTCGAGGTCGGGATCGCCGATCGCGCGGCGGATGTGGGCGGCGCAGCGCTCGTCGGTGAAGTCCTCGACGGTTTCGCCCTGTTCGGGGTGCCAGGGGGCGTGGAAGACCCAGTTCTCGCGGTTGTCGACGGGCAGGAGGGCTCCGTCGGCGTTCTCGTCCGTCAGGTAGCAGACGATGAACCGGCGGTCGCCCACCACGTCGGCGAGACGGCGCGAGCGGAAGGTGATGCTGACGTTGTGGAAGAGGTCGCCGGGTCCGCTCTGGCCGATGCCGAGCTGTTCGCGGACGGGGCTGCGGGGGCCGTCGGCGGCGACCAGGTAGTCCGCGCGGATGGTGGTGTGCTCGCCGGTCTCCCGGCTCTTCACGATCGCCGTGACGCCCTCGGTGTCGGCCTCGAAGGAGAGCAGTTCGGTGCCGAAGCGCAGGTCGCCGCCGAGGTTCGTGGCGTGCGTGAGGAGTTCGGGCTCCAGGTCGTTCTGGCTGCACAGGCACCAGGAGCTGGGGCTGAAGCGGGCCAGTCCGCCGCCCGGGTCGATCTGCTTGAACAGCCACTCCCCCGCGTCGCCGGCCAGGGTCGGCGCCTGGAGGATGCCGTGGTTGTCGGCCAGCGTGGCGGCGGCCCTGCGGATGTCCGGCTCGGTGCCGGCCACCCGGAAGATCTCCATCGTGCGGACGTTGTTGCCGCGCCCGCGGGGGTGGATGGAGGTGCCGGCGTGCCGCTCCACCAGGGTGTGCCGGACGCCCAGCCGGCCCAGGAACACCGAGGTCGACAGGCCCACCAGGGACCCGCCGACGACCAGGACCGGGACGCGGTGGGTCCGGTCGCCCCCGGGGGCGGCGCCGCCGGACCGGTCGGCTCTTTCGTTCATGATTCGTCCTCCGTTGTACGACAGGTGTCCGTCAGGGGTTGCGTCGGAAGTGCGTCGGGAGTGCGTCGGACGCGCGTTCAGATGCGCGTCAGGGATGCGTCAGGAGTGCGTCAGGGGTCCGAGAGGGGTCCGACCGAGGTGCGCCGGGGCCTTCATGCATGCCCCGTACGGCCCGTCGGGGCCCGCCACGGCGCAGGCTTCACCCGCTTAACCCTCCTGGTTCGCGGTCCCCGCGGGCACGGCCCACGATCGTGCTTACGCGACCGTCGCACCCCGCCGGCCTGGCGGGCGCCGCCGACGATCGCCCCAGTCCACGAGGATGACCGGAGAAGAGGTGGGCCGGATGACGGTCTCTCCCGTCGTAGCGACGGATGCCCCGAGCACGGACGCGACGCGGACCACAGCGACGTCGGCGACGTCGCCCGCCGTGGCGACGGACGCGGGTGGCGTGTCGATATCCGCGTTCGACGGTTCCCGCGTGCGGGTCGTCCTGATGCTGGACGTCCACGACGGAATGCAGCAGGAGTTCCTGGACGCCTACGAGCGCATCCGCGACCGGGTCGCCGCCGTTCCCGGACACGTCAGCGACCAGCTGTGCCAGTCCCTGGAGAATCCGACCCAGTGGCTCCTCACCAGTGAGTGGGAGAGCGCCGCGCCCTTCCTGGCCTGGGTCAACAGCGACGAGCACCTGGACACCGTCGAACCGCTGGCGACCTGCGTCCGTGACACCCACTCGCTGCGCTACAGCGTCCTGCGGGAGACCGACGGGGGCCGCCCGGCGCCCGGTGAGCCGCGCTCCGCGCCCCGGATCGGGGACAACGTCGTACGGCACGCCCTCACCTTCACCGTACGGCCCGGCACCGAGGCCGAGACCGCGCGGCTGCTGTCCGAGTACGTGTCGCCCGACGCCCACGTGGACGGCTCCACGCGGCTGCTGCGCACCTCGCTCTTCATGTCCGGCAACCGGATCGTGCGGGCCGTGGAGGTGCGCGGCGACCTGCAGACCGCGTTGCGCCACGTCGCCCGGCAGCCCGGGGTACGGGCCGTCGAGGAGGCGCTGAACCCGTATCTGGAGCAGGACCGGGACCTCGGCGACCCGCAGTCCGCCCGGCGCTTCTTCACCCGGGCCGCCATGCCGGCCGTCCACCACGCGACGTACCCCGACCGGTCGGGCGCGCGCCGGGAACGGCTCGCGCTGCTCTACCCGGTACGCGACGGCGCCGGTCCGGACCTGGCCCGGCTGCTGGCCCGTCAGGACGCGGCCGCCGCCCGGAACCCGGACGGCCCGGTGCTGGCGGCCACCGTCTTCCACCGCGACGACCTCGTCGTACGGCTCGTCGACGTGGACGGCGACCCCGAGGACGCGCCCGCCGAGGTCCTCGGCCTGCACGGCCGGGGCGCCGCGGATGCCGAGCGGCTGCTGGACGCCGCCGCCGTCGGCGTCGACGGGTCGCCGGCCGAGGCGGCGACGCTGTCCCGGCTGCTGCGCCGGATCCGTATGACGCCCCTGACCGACCGGCGTTCGGCCGGTTCCTGAAGCACGCCCCCGACCGCGCGGCCGGCCGGGCCCGACGGCGTGCCCGCCGGGCCGCGCGGCCTTCCGCGCCGCCCCTGCTCCCCCGCTTCCCCCGCTTCCCCCGCTTCTCCTTCTTCTCCTCCCCTCCTTCCTCCCGTCACCCCGGAGTGAACGACATGACAGACCAGCAGGTACGCATCGTCTCCCTCGGCGACATCGCCCCGAACCGCCGCCGCGGCGGAGACCTCCGCGCCCTCCTCACGCCCACCACCGCCGGGTCGACCAGCGGCTTCATGGGCGTGGCCATCGTGCAGCCCGGCGACCGCATCGCCGAGCACTACCACCCGTACTCCGAGGAGTTCGTGTACGTCACGGAGGGCGCCCTCGAGGTGGACCTGGACGGGGTGCCGCACTCGCTCGGCACCGGGCAGGGGCTGCTGATCCCGCAGGACATGCGCCACCGCTTCCGCAACGCGGGGGACGTCGAGGCGCGGCTCGTGTTCCACCTGGGGCCGCTGGCCCCGCGCCCGGAGCTGGGCCACGTCGACACGGAGGACGCGGAGGGCAACGCGCTCCCCTGCGACGGTGCGCACGCGGGCCACGCGGCCGGGCACGAGCGGCCCGCCCCCGCGGCCGAGGTGGTGTCATGACCCGGCGCCGGGTCGCCGTCACGGGCATAGGCGTCGTCGCCCCGGGCGGGATCGGCACGCCCCAGTTCTGGAGGCTGCTGTCCGAGGGCCGTACGGCGACGCGCCGCATCTCCCTGTTCGACCCGTCCGGGCTGCGCTCGCAGATCGCCGCCGAGTGCGACTTCGAGCCGTCCGACCACGGGCTCGGCCTCGCCATCGCCCAGCGCTGCGACAGGTACGTGCAGTTCGCGCTGGTGGCCGCCTCGGAGGCGGTCCGGGACGCGAACCTCGACATGAACCGCGAGGACCCCTGGCGGGCCGGTGCCACGCTCGGCACGGCGGTCGGCGGCACCACCCGGCTGGAGCACGACTACGTCCTGGTCAGCGAGCGCGGCTCGCGCTGGGACGTCGACGACCGGCGCTCCGAACCGCACCTGGAGCGCGCGTTCACCCCGGCCACCCTCTCCTCCGCGGTCGCCGAGGAGTTCGGGGTGCGCGGGCCGGTGCAGACCGTCTCCACCGGGTGCACGTCCGGCCTCGACGCCGTCGGGTACGCCTACCACGCGGTCGCCGAGGGACGCGTCGACGTGTGCCTGGCGGGCGCGGCGGACTCGCCGATATCGCCGATCACCATGGCCTGCTTCGACGCCATCAAGGCGACCTCGCCGAACAACGACGACCCCGCGCACGCCTCCCGGCCCTTCGACGCGGACCGCAACGGCTTCGTGATGGGCGAGGGCGCGGCGGTGCTGGTCCTGGAGGACCTGGAGCACGCACGGGCCCGGGGCGCGGACGTGTACTGCGAGGTCTCCGGCTACGCCACCTTCGGCAACGCCTACCACATGACCGGGCTCACCAAGGAGGGCCTGGAGATGGCGCGGGCCATCGACACGGCGCTGGACATGGCGGAACTCGACGGGTCGGCGATCGACTACGTCAACGCGCACGGCTCCGGCACCCAGCAGAACGACCGGCACGAGACCGCGGCCGTCAAACGCTCGCTGGGCGAGCACGCCTACGCGACGCCGATGAGCTCCATCAAGTCCATGGTGGGCCACTCGCTCGGCGCGATCGGCTCCATCGAACTGGCCGCGTGCGTCCTGGCGATGGCCCACCAGGTGGTGCCGCCCACCGCCAACTACACGACCCCCGACCCCGAGTGCGACCTGGACTACGTGCCGCGCGAGGCACGGGAGCGGACGCTGCGGCACGTGCTGTCGGTGGGCAGCGGCTTCGGCGGCTTCCAGTCCGCGGTCGTACTGAGCGGCAGTGAAGGAGGGCTGCGATGAGCGGACCACAACGGACCGGCACCGGCGGTGGGAGCCGGCGAGCGGTCGTCACCGGACTCGGCGTGGTGTCGCCGCACGGCACCGGTGTCGAGGCGCACTGGAAGGCGGTCGCCGACGGCATCAGCAGTCTCGGTCCCGTCACCCGGGAGGGCTGCGCGCACCTGCCGCTGCGGGTCGCGGGCGAGGTGCACGGCTTCGACGCGGCCGAGACGGTCGAGGACCGCTTCCTCGTCCAGACCGACCGGTTCACGCACTTCGCGCTGTCCGCGACCCAGCACGCGCTGGCCGACGCCCGGTTCGGCCGGGCCGACGTCGACTCGCCGTACTCGGTCGGCGTGGTCACCGCGGCGGGTTCGGGCGGCGGCGAGTTCGGGCAGCGGGAGCTGCAGAACCTGTGGGGGCACGGCTCGCGCCACGTCGGCCCGTACCAGTCGATCGCCTGGTTCTACGCGGCCAGCACCGGTCAGGTCTCCATACGCAACGACTTCAAGGGCCCCTGCGGGGTCGTGGCCGCCGACGAGGCGGGCGGCCTGGACGCCCTGGCGCACGCGGCGCTGGCCGTGCGCAACGGCACCGACACGGTGGTCTGCGGCGCGACGGAGGCGCCGCTGGCCCCGTACTCGATCGTCTGCCAGCTGGGTTACCCCGAGCTGAGCAGGGCCGCCGAACCCGACCGCGCCTACCGCCCGTTCACCGAGGCGGCCTGCGGTTTCGCACCGGCCGAGGGCGGTGCCGTGCTCGTCGTGGAGGAGGAGGAGGCGGCCCGGGAGCGCGGGGCGGACGTGCGGGCGACGGTGGCCGGGCACGCGGCGACCTTCACCGGGCCCGGCCGCTGGGCCGATTCCCGGGAGGGGCTGGCCCGCGCCATCGGGGGCGCCCTGGCCGAGGCGGGGTGCCGGCCCGAGGAGGTCGACGTGGTCTTCGCGGACGCCCTCGGGGTCCCGGAGGCCGACCGGGCCGAGGCGCTGGCGCTGGCCGACGCGCTGGGCCCGCACGCCGCGCGGGTGCCGGTCACCGCGCCCAAGACCGGGACCGGACGGGCGTACTGCGCGGCGCCGGTGCTGGACGTGGCGACGGCGGTGCTCGCGATGGAGCACGGGCTGATCCCGCCGACCCCGCACGTGCGGGACGTGTGCCACGACCTGGACCTGGTGACCGGCCGGGCCCGCCCCGCCGAGCCGCGCACGGCCCTGGTCCTGGCGCGCGGCCTCATGGGGTCCAACTCGGCGCTCGTCCTGCGCCGGGGTGCGGTACCGCCCGAGGGCGGCTGACGGCAGAACGACGACCAACGGCCACGGGTGATGCCCGTGGCCGGCCAACCGAGACAAGGAGGACACCCATGACCGATCAGCAGCTGGACTACCAGGTGACCGTCGAGGAGCTGTCGGCGCTGATGAAGCGCACCGCCGGCGTGCACGTCGACCCGGTCACCCTCCGGCAGCAGGCCGACGACGGTTTCGACACCTTCGGCCTGGACTCCCTCGGCCTGCTGGGCATCGTGGCCGAGCTGGAGAAGCGGTACGGACTGGGCCTGCCCGAGCAGGCCGAGCGCTGCAAGACGCCCGCGGATTTCCTCGCGCTGGTCAACGGCGCCCTCAAGACGGGAGTGTGACATGGCAGGGCACACCGACAACGAGATCACCATCGCCGCCCCGATGGAGCTGGTCTGGAACATGACCAACGACATCGAGAAGTGGCCCGGCCTGTTCAGCGAGTACGCCTCCGTGGAGGTGCTCGGGCGCGACGACGACAAGGTCACCTTCCGGCTCACGATGCACCCGGACGCCGACGGCAAGGTGTGGAGCTGGGTCTCCGAGCGGGTCGCCGACCCCGTCACCCGCACCGTCCGCGCCCAGCGGGTCGAGACCGGGCCCTTCCAGTACATGAACATCGTCTGGGAGTACGCGGAGACCGCCGAGGGCACCGTCATGCGCTGGACGCAGGACTTCGCGATGAAGCCGGACGCGCCCGTGGACGACGCCTGGATGACGGACAACATCAACCGCAACTCGCGTACGCAGATGGCGCTGATCCGGGACCGGATCGAGCAGGCGGCGGGCGAGCGGCGGACCGCGTCGGTGCTCGCCGACTGACCCGTACGGACATCGGCGAAGGGCAGCACCCTCATGCACCACACACTGATCGTCGCCCGGATGGCACCCGGCGCGGCACCGGACATCGCGAAGGTGTTCGCGGAGTCCGACAGCGGCGAGCTGCCGCACCTGGTGGGCGTCAACCGGCGCAGCCTCTTCGAGTTCGGTGACGGCGTGTACCTGCACCTCATCGAGAGCGACGAGGACCCGGCCCCCACCATCGGCAGGCTGACCGGGCACCCGGAGTTCCGCCAGGTCAGCGAGCGGCTCGAACCGTACGTCTCGGCGTACGACCCGGCGACGTGGCGCGGTCCGAAGGACGCGATGGCGCGCTGCTTCTACCGCTGGGAGCGGACCTCCGCCGGCTGACGGCACTCCGTCCCCGCATGCGTCGGGGTCGCCCGGATTGTTTCCGGGCGACCCCGACGAAGACGTTCCGGGGCATCGAACGGTTGCCCGCACGGACCGCATGTCCGCGTGAGAAGGGACACTTCGGAAACCGTGATGTTTTCGCACGTCCGTCCGCTTGGATCATCGGGGCGCGACGGCACCGCAGTCCGCTGTGCCGGGCCGACCGGGCCAGCCCCGCCGACCAGCAGAGAGGACGCACACCGTGGGCCGATCCACCGCCCGCCGGGCCGGCCGAAGAACCGGGCCGGACGGTGCCGGACACAGGCCGCGCGCCCGCAGGCGCAGCCGCCGCGGACCCGCCCGAGCGGTCCTGGCCTGCCTCGCCCTCGGGGCGGTCC
Source organism: Streptomyces violaceoruber (assembly GCF_033406955.1). Classification (NCBI taxonomy): domain Bacteria; kingdom Bacillati; phylum Actinomycetota; class Actinomycetes; order Kitasatosporales; family Streptomycetaceae; genus Streptomyces; species Streptomyces violaceoruber. The sequence goes on from NZ_CP137734.1 coordinate 2,764,012, forward strand.
TGCTCACCGCGGGGGCGGCCGTCGCGTACTGGCGGGAGACCCGGCCGCCGGTGACGGACGACCAGGTGGCCGACGTCACGGACGCGCTGGACGCCTCGACCCGGACGCCTTCGGCCTCCCCCTCCCCCTCGGCGTCACCGTCCCCGAAGGCCTCCGCGTCGGCCTCGGCCTCACCCTCGGCCTCGGCCTCGCCCTCCGCCACCACCATCGCCATTCCGGCGACCGGTCCCGGCACCTTCGTCACCGCCCGGGCCGACGGCACGACCGTGGGCACCGGCAGCCGGGTACGCCGCTACAAGGTCCTGGTCGAGGAGGGCCTCGACATCCGGCCGAGCGCCGCCGCCGCCGAGATATCCGAGGTGCTCGCCGACCGCCGCGGCTGGACCCAGGACGGGACCAACTCCTTCCGGCTGGTCAGCAGCGGCTCCTACGACTTCGTGGTGAAGATCGCCACGCCGGGCACCGTCGACCGGATCTGCGGCGCGGCGGGCCTGCTCACCCGGGGCGAGGTCAATTGCAGCGTCGGCACGGACGTCGTGGTGAACCTCAAGCGCTGGGTGCTGGGCTCCCCCCAGTTCGACGGACCGATCCACGAGTACCGGGCCCTGATCGTGAACCACGAGGTCGGTCACCGCATCGGCCACGGCCACGAGACATGCCCCGGAGCGGGCCGGCCCGCTCCGGCGATGATGCAGCAGATCAAGGGCCTCAAGGGATGCGTGGCCAACGCCTGGCCCTACGACGAGAAGGGCGACTACCTGGGCGGCCCGGCGGTGTCCTGAGCCCGTTTCCGGGTGATGATCGGTCCATGACCACCACACCGCGCTTCGATCCCCGTGTCCTGCTGGCCGAGAGCCGGCTCGGCGTACTGGCGACGATCAAGTCGGACGGCCGCCCGCAGCTCTCGCCCGTCATGCCCGCCTACGACCCCGAGGCGGGCGTCATCCGGGTCTCCACCCGCGAGGGCCTCGCCAAGACGGCGAACCTGCGCCGGGACCCGCGGGCCGCACTGGAGGTGACCGCCCCGGACGGCAGGTCCTGGGCCACCGCCGAGGGCGTCGCCACCCTCACCGGTCCGGGTGCCGACCCGCACGGACCGGAGGTCGAGGCGCTGGTGGAGTACTACCGCGCCGCGGCCGGGGAGCACCCGGACTGGGACGAGTACCGGTCGACGATGGTGTCCGACCGCCGGGTGCTGCTCACCATCACGGTCGAGCGCGTGTACGGCGCCGACATCGGCTGACCGGCGCGGCGACGGCCCGGGAGCGGGTCCCTCGCCGGGCCCGCAAGTTCCGTGCCGGAGCGGTGAAGGATCCGGCCGCCGCTTCCGTACTTCCTGGCGTACCGGTACGCGCACGAGCACACGTGCGCGTACCTCGCGTCCCCGCGTCGCCCCTGGAGGCACCATGCGCCTGTCCCGCAGCAGGATCGGAGTCGTCGTCCTGTTCGGTGCGATGACCCTGACCCTCACCGCGCTGGCCTTCCCGGCCGTGCTCGGTCTGGACAAGGCCGACGGCAACCAGAACCGGGTGGTGGCCAGTACGAAGTTCGGTCCGCTCACCGAGGCCGACCGCGACTTCGTGGTGAAGGTCCGCGCCGCCGGACTGTGGGAGTACCCGCTGGGCGAGATGGTGATGGAGCGCGGCACGACGAAGGCGATGAAGACGGCCGGGGAGCATCTGGTCGTCGGGCACGCCGGACTCGACGCGATGTGCCGCGAGATCTCCCCCGAGCTGGGCATCACGCTGCCCAACCGGGCCTCCCCGCAGCAGGAGGGCTTCGTGGCCGCCGTGGACGCCGAGAGCGGCAGGGAGTTCGACTCTTCGGCGGTCAACATCATGCGGGTGACCCACGGTCAGATCTTCCCGGCCATCGCCAAGATCCGGGCCTCCACCAAGAACACCCTCGTGCGGCAGCTGGCGGACCTGGCCAACGACACCGTCCTGGACCACATCACGGTGCTGGAGAAGACCGGGCTGGTCGAGTACGACGACGTCACCTTCAAGCAGACGGGCCCGGCGAAGCTGCCGAGGGAGAAGGTCACCCCGCCCCCGCCGCAGCCCGGCGAGCGGGTGCTGGTGCTCAAGCCGCGCCCCGACCTGAACGTGAACACCGCCTCCCCGACGCCCGCCCCGTCCCCGGCGGCTCCCTGAGGACCCCGGGGGGCGAGGGCCCGGGCGCGGCGGCGCGGCGCGCGAACCCGACGCGAACCCGACGCGGGCGCGGTGCGCGGCGCGCGAACCCGACGCGGGCACGGTCACCGATTACGACCCAGTCACGACCGGCGGCACGGGGAACGGGCCGCCACGCGCGCACGTTCTTCGCAGGTGGCGGGCGACGGTGTCCGCCGGGCCATGACCATCCGGCGCCGGAGCCGGTGGTGGGCGGCCGTTCCCCTGCTCCCGCCCGCGTCCGTCCGGAGCCGACGACAGGAGGAGCGGGACCATGACCGCTTCCGGACCGGGCGGCGGCGACACCCCGGACGGACCGGACGATGCGCCGGTCGTCCCCGAGTACGTCTGGCGACTGTTCCTGGAGGACGACGAGCGCGCCATCCACGCCTCCGCCCCCCGGGAACCCGCCGCACGGGACCGGATCCCCGGCCGCACGCGGCCGGAGCCTCCCGCCGACTGCTCCGGCCACCCCGGCCGCGCCCACGACACGGTCGGTGAGCCGTGGCGCCGGGAGGACGCGTGGGCCGGACCGGCCTGGCGCGAGCTGGACGGGCGGGCCCGGCTGCGGCGGACGGGCCGCGTGCTCGGCACGGCGGCCGCGGTCGCCCTCGCCGTGACCGCGTGGTCGCAGCTGACCACCGGACCGGCTACCCCGGGCGGCGGCCCCGCCGAGACGATCGGGCAGCGCCTGGAGGAAAGCCCCGCCCTGCCCTCGCCGGCCTCCGTGGCGGACACGCCGGCGTCCGCGGAGTCCGCCGGCGCGAGCCCCGCCGCCTTCGAACCCGCCCCGTCCGCGATACCCCGGGCGCCCGCGTCCACCCGGACCTTCGGCTGACCGCGCGGCGGCCGGCTCCGGGTCAGGCGCTGCGCCTGCGGGACGCCGTCTTCTTGGCGGTGCTCTTGGCCGCGCCCTTGTCGCCGCTGCGGGCCGTGCTCCTGGCCGTGGCCTTCTTGGCGGTGCCCTTGGCGGGACTCCCGGCCGCCGTCTTCTTCGCGGACCCGGCGGCCTTGGCCGTCGACTTCTTCGGCTCCGCCCTCTTCGCCGCCGTCTTCTTCGCGGCCGTCGACGTCGACTTCTTGCCCCCGGTCTCCTTCGGGGCCCGGGACGAGGTCTTGCGCCGCGACAGGGACCTGACCTCCGCCTCCTCCGCCGGGCCCGCCCCCTCGGCGTCCCGGGACTCCCGCGCCGCCCGCACGCTGCTCTCCAGTGCCGCCATCAGGTCGAGCACCTTCCCGGGCGCCGCCTCCTCGCGGGCCTCCGGGGGCTTCTCACCGGAGGCCTTGGCGGCGACGACCTCCTCGACGGCCTCCCGGTACTCGTCGTGCAGGTCGTCCAGGTCGATCTCACCGAGGGTGTCCATGAGGGCGTCGGCGAGGTCCAGTTCCTGGTCGCGCACGGTGACCCCGCCTTCGGGGGCGACGCCCTCGGGGGCGCGGACCTCGTCCGGCCACAGCAGCCCGTGCATCGCGATGGCGTCGCCGACGACCCGGAGCATGCCCAGGCGCTCCCGGCCGCGCAGCGCGAACTTGGCGATCGCCACCCGGTTGCTGCGCTTGAGCGCCTCGCGCAGCAGCGTGTACGGCTTGGCGGCCGGGGCGCCGCTGGCCGCGAGGTAGTAGGCGGAGCCCATCTGGAGCGGATCGATGCGGTCCTCGGGCACGAAGGCGACGATCTCGATCGTGCGGGCCGTCGGGATCGGCAGCTGGGACAGGTCCTCGTCGGTGATCGGGATCATCGAACCGTCGGCGTCCTCGTAGGCCTTGCCGATCTCGGCCTGGGTGACCTCGCGGTCCTCCAGTTCGCACACCTTGCGGTAGCGGATCCGGCCGCCGTCCTCCGTGTGGATCTGCCGGAAGGAGACGGAGTGGCTCTCGGTGGCGTTCACCAGCTTGATCGGGATGCTGACCAGGCCGAAGGAGATGGCGCCGTTCCAGATGGATCGCACGTGCAGCACCGTTCCTTTCGGGCGTTTTGTGACTGTTTCATGAGATTCTCATGGTATGGCGCCGATGACGGAAGTGGAGGGGCGGCGGGTGGCCCTCAGCAACCTGGACAAGGTGCTGTATCCCGCGGCCGGCCTCACCAAGGGCGAGCTGCTGCACTACTACGCGACGACCGCCGAGGTGCTGCTGCCGCACCTGCGGGACCGCGCGGTCTCCTTCCTGCGGTATCCGGACGGCCCGGACGGCCAGGTGTTCTTCACCAAGAACGTGCCGCCGGGTACGCCCGACTGGGTCACCACGGCCGAGGTGCCCCGCTCGGAGGGCCCGGCCCGGATGGTGCTGGTGCAGGACCTGGCGAGCCTGATGTGGGCGGCGAACCTGGTGACCGAGTTCCACACCCACCAGTGGACCGTGGACGATCCCGGCGAGGCCGACCGGCTGGTGTTCGACCTGGACCCGGGGCCGCCCGCGACCGTGGTGCAGTGCTGCGAGGTCGCGCTGTGGCTGCGGGAGCGGCTGGCGGCGGACGGGGTCGAGGCGTACGCCAAGACCTCCGGGGCCAAGGGGCTGCACCTGCTGGCGGGGGTGCGGGGCGCGTCCTCGGAGCGGGTGTCGGAGTACGCGAAGGGGCTCGCCGTGGAGGCGGAGCGGGCGCTGCCGGAGCTGGTGGTGCACCGGATGACGCGCAGCCTGCGGCCCGGGAAGGTGTTCGTGGACTGGAGCCAGAACGCCGCCCGCAAGACCACGGCCGCCCCGTACACCGTGCGCGCCCGCGGCGTGCCCGCGGTCTCCACGCCGGTGACGTGGGAGGAGGTCGCCGGGTGCGGGCGGGCGGAGCGGTTCGCCTTCCTGACGCCGGACGTCGGACGGCGGGTGCGGGACCACGGCGACCTGCTGGCCCCGCTGTTCGACCGGCGGCGGGCGGCGGCGCTGCCCTGAGCCGGGCCCTCGGACGGACCGCGGACGCCGTACGGACCTCGGAGGCGGACGGGTCCTCGGACGCGGACGGACCTCGGAAGCGGGCGTGCCCTCAGACGCCCTGCCAGGTGGCCCGGTCCCGGGCCATGGCGTGCAGGGCCTCCACGTCCGCCGGTTTCAGCACCCCGCCCGTCCGGGCCAGGTCCGGCAGCTCCCGGTCCGTGAGGACGCGCACCGAGCGGGGCGGGGCGGTGACGGTCACGTGCGCCGGCCCGGCGAGGACGAGCACCGGGTGGACCTCGGCCGTCAGGGCGTACGAGGCCCGGTCGGCGTCGGCGCGGACCCGGTCCAGCAGGGGGCGGGGGGTCCGGCGGCCCAGCGCCACCAGCGGGTCGGCGACCCGCACCCGTTGTCCGCGGGCGGGCAGCACGTGGAGGGCGAAGAGACCACCGGGCCCGATCAGCAGGTGGTGGATACGGTCGCCGCCGGGCAGCGGGAGCGAGTGCAGGGTGTGCAGGCCGGCGCCGTCGAGGCGGTCGAGGGCGGTCCCGGTCGCCTGCTCGGCGGCCAGCGCCCGGCGGCGCGGGTCGGGGCGCAGCCGGTGTGCCGGGCCCGGCGCGCGTTCCAGGGCGACCAGGAGGGCCTCGCCGGGCCGGTTGGGGGCCAGGTCGTCGTCGGGGTGCAGGGTGAGCCGGGCCAGCTCGGCCGGGGTCGGGACCGGCGGCGGGCCGACCGTGACCGGGCCGGTGACGAAGGGGCCGAGGGCCTGGAGCACCTCGGCCCTGCGGTCGTCGCTCAGCAGGCTGACGCGGGCCTCCTCGCGGTCGTACCAGGCGACGTTCCCGCCGTCCGGGAGGCAGACGTAGAGCCGTTCCCGGCCGTGTCGCCGGGTCGGCACGACGCGCAGTCCGTCCATGCCATCACCACCCCCGCCCATGGGAGCAGGCGAGGTGCCGCGAGGGCAAGAAGCCGGTTGCTTTCGGGACGAGTTGGGCAGACCCTGGGCGGGACTGGGGAGGTGGCTGTGCGTACCCGTGGGAAAGGTCCGGACGTGCCGGCCCCGGACCGGCCGTGGGACGAGATCGTGCCGGGCCTGTGGATGGGCGGGCACGAGTTCCGGCCCACGCCGGGGCGGCTGGAGTTCGCCGTGGTGCGGGCCGAGTTCGACCTCGTGCAGACGCTGCTGCGGCTGCCCGGGCACGGGCCGGACGAAGGCGTCGAGCACCATGTGTGGCCGATCCCGGACGGGCCCCTGGACGGCACCCAGCTCGCCGGGGTGATCCGGCTGGCCCGGGCCGCGGACGAGGCGCTGGACGGCGGCCGCAAGGTCCTCGTCCGCTGCTACCACGGGTACAACCGCTCCGGTCTCGTCGTCGCGCACACCCTGATGCGCCGGGGCAGCGGCGCCGAGGAGGCGATCCGGCTGGTCCGGGCCCGGCGCTCGCCGTGGGCGCTGCACAACGAGCTGTTCGTGGCCTATCTCCGGACCGGCCTGGCCACCGTGCGGCTGCTGGAGGAACCGGCCGAGTAGCCCGGCGGGCCCGTGCGCACGCAAAATGGCCTTCCGTACGGCGTCGCGTGCGGTGCCGCGATGCCCGCGGTGCCGCCCGCGGCCGTGCGGGACCGCCGACGCCGATCCCCCGAACCCCAGGAGTGCAGTGCTCCCGAGCCGCCGCGGGCGCCCCGCCCGCGTCCCCGCCGCCCTCGCGCTGCTCCTGGCGACCGCCGCGACCGGCGTGCTGGCGGCCTGCGGGGACACCGGCGGCCTGGAGAGTGCCGGGGCGACGCCCGCCGCGCACCATCCGGCCCGGCTGTGGCCCGGCCTGACCCCGGCGTCCAGTCCGGCGTACGACATCGGCGAGGTGGAGCACGCGCCGATGAAGGGCGTCGCCGTGCCCGGTGGCGACATCCGCAGGGCGGACCCGGTGGCCGCGGTGCGGGCCGAGATCGCCGCGCACCCGGACGACTACGCGGGCGCCGGGGCGCGGTACCACGAGACGTCGGCGCGGATGGCGGACTGCGGCGCGGACGGTGCCGGGGACGAGCCCGGCGGCTGCCCGGTGCTGCGGCCGTACTACCGCGACCTGACCGGGGACGGGCGTCCCGAGATGACGCTGGGTTTCCGGCTGCTGCCGGACCGGCTGACCGCCGTGCGGGTCTACACCGTCGAGAAGGACCGGCTCGTGCGGATCATGTCCTACGAGGACGCCGTGAGCGCGGTCGAGCTGGCCGGGCGCACGGTGATCGTCCGCTCGCCCTCGGAGGTCGCCGGGTACGAGTACCGCCTTCAGTGGACCTGGGACGCCGACCAGCGGGCCATGCTGCTGACCAGCGACGAGATGCTGCGCACCGACGACGGCGGACGGCACGCCAGGCGTCCCTCCGCCTCGCCGTCGCCCTCCGTGTCGCGCTCGGCCGCACCACCCTCGTCGCCCCCGGCCGCACCGTCCGCGTCGCCCTCGGCGAGCGCCCGGTGAGGCTCGCCCTCCCTCGGTGGACCGGACCGCTGGCCGTGAAGGCGGCCGTCTTCATCACCGTGATGTGCTGCGGGCTCGCCGCGCTGCTCGGCGTCCTGGTGCACGTCTCGGTGACCAACCGGACCGTCGGCCAGGCGCGCGACGCGGCCCTGTCCCGGCTGGGCGAGGCGACCGAGTCCTACGAGGCGGGGGATCCGCTGCGGCGCGGGGCCGGCATCGATCCGGCGGGGCTGCCGCGGCAGCTGCGCGAACTGGCCGCCTCGGGCCGGCGCGGCACGATGCTCGCCGAGTACGCGGGGCGCCCCACGATGTGGGCGGCGGGGCCGGCCGACGGCGGCCGGGTGCTGGCGGTGCGGGTCGACCACTCCCAGGGACAGGCCACCATCGACGGCCTGGACGGCACGCTCGTGTGGTCGTCGGCGCTGGCGATCGGGGCGACGCTGCTGGTCGGCGCGTTCGCGGTGACGCGGGTGACGCGGCGGCTGCACACGACGGCGCGGGTGGCACGGCGGATCAGCGCGGGCGACCTCGACGCGCGGGTGGGTGATCCGCGCGCGCAGGATCCGACGCGCCCGCAGGACGAGGTGGCGTCGGTCGCCGCCGCGCTGGACTCCATGGCCTCGTCGTTGCAGGGCAAGCTGCTGGCCGAGCAGCGGTTCACCGCGGACGTGGCGCACGAGCTGCGCACCCCGCTCACCGGACTGCACGCGGCGGCCGAGCTGCTGCCGCCGGGCCGCCCCACCGAGCTGGTGCGGGACCGGGTGGCGGCGCTGCGCACGCTCACCGAGGACCTGCTGGAGATCTCCCGGCTGGAGAGCGGGCGGGAGCGGCCGGCGACGGAGCCGGAGGAGCTGGGCGCGCTGGTCCGGCGGGTCCTGCGGGGCTCGGGCACCGACACGCGCGTGGACGTCGTACGGGACGCGCGGGTGGAGACCGACCGGCGGCGTCTGGAGCGGGTGCTGGGCAACCTGGTCGCGAACGCCCACCGGCACGGGCGGGCGCCGGTGGTGCTGACCGTGGACGGTGCGGTGATCACCGTGCGGGACCACGGGGACGGCTATCCGGAGTACCTGCTCGCGCACGGCCCGCAGCGCTTTCGCACCGAGGGCGGGGCGAAGGGGCACGGCCTGGGGCTGACGATCGCGCTGGGGCAGGCCGAGGTGCTCGGGGCGCGGCTGGAGTTCACCAATCCGCCGGACGGCGGTGCGCTGGCCCGGCTGACGCTGCCTCAGCAGCCCTGACCACGGCGTCTTCCCCGATGGCTCAGTGCGGCGGGCGGGGCCTGCGGGGCGCTCCTAATGTGGCGGTTAGTCACCTGAAGACCCGTTCGCTCCCGGGAGGTACTCCCATGTCGCCACTGTCCGCACCGGCCTCGCGTTCGCCCCTGGTCCGCGGCCTCGCCACCGCCCTCGCGGCCGGCGCGCTCGCCACCGCCGTCGCCGTCACACCCGCCGCCGCGAACGACGAGTGGGGCGGCGACGCCGGCTCCACGTCCGCCGTCACCGGCGGCGGGAACAGGGGAGGAGACGGGGGAGGAAGCGGCGGCGGCGCGTGGGGCGGGAGCGACGGCCGCCAGGAGCAGGGCCGCTACCGGGGTGTCGTGACGGCCGACCGGCTCGCGCTGCGCACCTCGCCGAGTCGTGGTGCGGACGTCATCCGGTACGCCCGCCGGGGCGAGGTCGTCTCCATCTACTGCAAGACGCCCGGCTCCAGGGTGCAGGGCAACCCGCTGTGGTACCTCCTCACGGACGGCACCTGGGCCTGGGGGGCGGCCCGGTACATCGACAACATCGGCCCCGCGCCGCGCTGGTGCTGAGCCGGACGCCGCGCACACCACACCATTTGGGTAAGTTCCGGACATGACCAAGGCCGGAACCGGAACCGGGATCACCGTGGCACAGGCGGACACCCCCGCTCCCGTCGCCCGGCTCCCCCGGCGCCGGGGCATCGAACTCGCGCTCATCCTCATGGCCGTCCTGCTGTCGGTCTTCGGCTACTGCAACGTGGGCCTCGCCCAGCACGACGCCCTTCCTCCCGGCGCCGCCGGTTACGGCGCCGGGCTCGGGGTGCTCGCGCTCCTCGCCCACCTGGCGGTACGGCTGCGCGCCCCGTACGCCGATCCGCTGCTGCTGCCCATCGGGGTGCTGCTCAACGGCCTCGGCCTGGTGCTGATCTACCGGCTCGACCTGGAGACCCCCGGCGACCGGGCGGCCCCGACCCAGCTGGTCTGGTCGACGCTGGGTGTCGCGCTGTTCATTGTGGTCGTCCTGCTCCTGCGCGACCACCGGGTCCTGCAGCGCTACGCCTACGTGTGCGTCGCTGCGGCGCTCGCCCTGCTCACCGTGCCGATCTTCTTCCCGGCGGTGAACGGCGCCCGCATCTGGATCCGGATCGAGGGCTTCTCCATCCAGCCCGGCGAGTTCGCCAAGGTGCTGCTCGCGGTGTTCTTCGCCGCCTACCTGGCCGCCAACCGCAGCGCGCTGGCCTACGCGGGCCGCCGGGTGTGGCGGCTGCAACTGCCCACCGGCCGGGTGCTCGGCCCGATCCTGGCGGTGTGGCTGGTCAGCGTCGGCGTCCTGGTCCTGGAGCGGGACCTGGGCACCTCGCTCCTCTTCTTCGGCCTGTTCGTGGTCCTGCTCTACGTCGCCACCGGCCGCACCGGCTGGATCGCCGTCGGGCTGCTGCTGGCGTCGCTGGGCGCGGTCGCCGTGGGCTGGCTGGAGCCGCACGTGCACAGCAGGGTGGAGGACTGGCTGCACCCCTTCGCGTCCATCGAGGCGGGCCACGGCCCGAACCAGCTGGCCCAGTCCCTCTTCGCCTTCGCGGCGGGCGGGGTGACCGGCACCGGTCTCGGCCTCGGCCACTCGGTCCTGATCGGCTTCGCCGTCAAGTCGGACTTCATCCTGGCGACGGCCGGCGAGGAGCTGGGCTTCCTCGGCCTGAGCGCCGTCTTCCTGCTGTACGGGCTGCTGGTGGAGCGCGGCTACCGGGCGGGGCTCGGCGCCCGCGACCCCTTCGGCCGGCTGCTCGCGGTCGGACTCTCCTCGATCGTCGCGCTCCAGGTGTTCGTCATCGCGGGCGGGGTGACCGGGCTGATCCCGCTGACCGGCATGGCGATGCCGTTCCTGGCGCAGGGCGGGTCCTCGGTCGTCACCAACTGGGCGATCGTGGCGCTGCTGATCCGGGTCAGCCACGCGGCCCGCAGCCAGGCCGGCGGGCGGGCGGAGCCGTGAGCGGGGGGCAGCTGCGGTGACCCGGAACATCCGGCACGCCGCCGTCTTCTGCGCCCTGCTGCTGGTCGCCCTGGTGGTCAACGCGGCCCGGGTGCAGATCGTCCAGAAGCCGGAGTACGACGACAACCCGGCCAACCGCCGCCCCGACATCGCCCGCTACCAGCAGCCGCGCGGCGACATCCTGGTCGGCGGCGGGGCGGTCACCGGCTCCCGGGACACCGGTGAGCACCTGCGCTTCGAGCGGACCTACGCCGACGGGCCGATGTACGCGCCGATCACCGGCTTCGCCTCCCAGGCGTACGGGACGACGCTGCTCGAACACGCCGAGGACGGCCTGCTGTCCGGCGCCGACCCGATGCTCGCGCCGCTGCCGCTGTGGAACGACGTGACGGGGGCCCACAACCCGGGCGGCGACGTGGTGACGACGATCCACGGGGCCGCGCAGCGGGCGGCCTTCGAGGGGCTCGGCGGGCGCAAGGGCGCGGTGGCCGCGATCGAGCCGGCCACGGGCCGCGTGCTGGCCCTGGTCTCCACCCCCTCCTACGACCCGCAGTTGCTCTCCGGCAACAGTGCCGCGGCCACCCGCACCTGGAAGCGGCTGAACGCCGACCCCGACAAGCCGATGCTCAACCGGGCGGTGAGCCGGACCTATCCGCCGGGTTCGACGTTCAAGGTGGTCACCGCGGCGGCGGCGCTGGAGGCGGGGGTGATCCGGGACCTGGACGCGCCGACCCGCTCCCCCGACCCGTACACCCTGCCCGGGACGCGGACGAAGCTCACGAACGAGGCCGACGGGTGCCGGAACGCCTCGCTGCGGGAGGCGTTCGAGTGGTCCTGCAACACGGTGTTCGCCAAGCTCGGCGTGGACGTGGGCGTGCGCGGCATGACGGCGATGGCGGAGGCCTTCGGCTTCAACGACGACGGACTGCGGGTCCCCTTCCCCGTCGCACGGAGCACCTTCGACACCAGCGTGGACCGGGCGCAGCTCGGCCTGTCGTCGATCGGCCAGTACAACACCCGGGCGACGCCGCTGCAGATGGCGACGGTGGCGGCGGCGGTGGCGGGCGGCGGCCAGGTGCGCTCGCCGTACCTGGTGGAGCGGACGCTGCGGGCGGGCGGCAGCCTGGTGGCGGCGGCCGGGTCCCGGCCCTCCCGCGAGGTGATGCGCCCCTCGACGGCCGCGCTGCTCAAGGAGCTGATGACCGGCGTGGTGGACAAGGGCACCGGCGCGAAGGCGGCGATCCCCGGCGCCACCGTCGGCGGCAAGACCGGCACCGCCCAGCACGGCGTCGGCAACTCGGGCACGCCGTACGCGTGGTTCATCTCCTGGGCGCGGGGCGCCGGGGACATCGAGCCGAAGGTCGCGGTGGCGGTGGTGGTCGAGGGCACGGCGTCGGACCGGCAGGGGGTCAGCGGAGGCGGGCTGGCGGCGCCGATCGCGCGTGCGGTGATGGAGGCGGTGCTCGGGGGATGAGACGGGGGTACCGCCGGCCGAAGCTCCCGACCTAACGTTCGGTACATGACTGAAGACGCCGTGCACGAACTCGCCCAGGTCAACATCGCCCGCCTCAAGGCCCCGCTGGACTCACCGCAGTTGAAGGACTTCGTGGACGCGCTCGAACCGGTGAACGCCGCGGCCGACGCGGCGGACGGCTTCGTGTGGCGGCTCCAGAGCGAGGGCGGCGACGCCACCGACATCCCGGTCTTCGGGGACTCCTGGCTGATCGTCAACCTGACCATGTGGCGGGACGCGGACGCCCTGACGGCGTTCATGTACCAGGGGCGGCACCGGAAGATGCTGGCCCGGCGGCGCGAGTGGTTCGAGCGGCCGGCGGAGGCCGTCACCGCCCTGTGGTGGGTGCCCGCGGGCCACCGCCCGACGGTCGCGGAGGCGGAGTCCCGCCTGCGCCACCTGCGCACCCACGGCCCCACGCCGTACGCCTTCACCCTGCGGACGTCCTACCCGGCCGGGGCGTCGGAGCCGGTCCCGGGCGAGGTGCCGGAGGGGCTGGACTGCTCGGTCTGAGGACCTGAACACCTCTCACTTCTTTACTCGCGGTCAACAAGTTCCGCGCAGGGGATTGACGAGCTTACTGACACGCAGTCTCATAAGACGGAGCAAGCTGGAGTGACCGCGGGTAACACGATCCGTTCGACGAGGTGGGACACAGCCATGACGACCCTGACGGAAGCCGACGCGCTCGAGGGCCTGCGCGACGCGCTCGGCCTGCTCAAGGACCGGGAGCAGGTGGCCGAACGGCTGCTCGACTCGTCCGCCAAGCACTCCTTCGACCCGGACAAGGAGCTGGACTGGGACGCGCCGTTCGAGGACGGCAAGTGGTTCTGGCCGCCGGAGCTGGTGTCGCTGTACGACACGCCGATGTGGCAGCGGATGAGCGAGGAGCAGCGCATCGCGCTCTCCCAGCACGAGGCCGCCGCGCTCGCCTCGCTCGGCATCTGGTTCGAGCTGATCCTGATGCAGCTCCTGGTGCGGCACATCTACGACAAGGCGGCGACGAGCGCCCACGTACGCTACGCGCTGACCGAGATCGAGGACGAGTGCCGGCACTCGAAGATGTTCGCCCGGCTGATATCGCGCGGGGAGACCCCGTGGTATCCGGTGAGCCCGGTCCACCAGCACCTGGGGCGCCTGTTCAAGACGATCTCCACCACGCCCGGCTCCTTCACCGCCACGCTGCTCGGCGAGGAGGTCCTGGACTGGATGCAGCGCCTGACCTTCCCGGACGAGCGGATCCAGCCGCTGATCCGGGGCGTCACGCGCATCCACGTCGTGGAGGAGGCCCGGCACGTGCGGTACGCCCGTGAGGAGCTGCGCCGGCAGATGGTGACGGCCCCGAAGTGGTCGCAGGAGTTCACCCGGGTCACCTCCGGCGAGTTCGCCCGCGTCTTCTCCAAGGCCTTCATCAACCCCGAGGTCTACACGAACGTCGGCCTGGACAAGCGGGAGGCCCTGGCCCAGGTCCGGGCCAGTGGCCACCGCAAGGAGATCATGCAGACCGGCGCGAAGCGCCTGACCGACTTCCTGGACGACATCGGCGTCCTGCGCGGCGCCGGCCGCAAGCTGTGGCGGTCCTCGGGCCTGCTGGCCTAGGGCCTGTCCGGCGGATCAGGTCGCAGGAAAGACACGGCACCTCATTGTCGCTGGTGAGCGGGGTCTGGTGCGTGCAGCTGCAAGGCGGAGGAGGGCGTCGACGCGATGGGGGTCCCCCCGCGCGAGCGCAGTCGAGCGTGGGGGAGTCGGCAACCGACGACAACGCCGCAGATGGGCGTGCCAGACCCCGCGTCTGCGGCATGATCCGCCGGACAGGCCCTGGTTCGGCCGGTCCGCCTCGCCGACGTGGGTGGATGCCCGGTCGTGCGGGTTACGCTGCGGTTCATGACCCCGCAGGCCCCCACCCCCGCCTACCGCCGCCTCAGCGTGGAGGAGCGCCGCGTCCAGTTGCTGGACGCGGCGCTCGCCCTCTTCGCGCACCGGCCCCCGGAGGAGGTCTCCCTGGACGACGTCGCCGAGCAGGCGGGGGTCTCGCGGCCGCTGGTGTACCGGTACTTCCCCGGCGGCAAGCAGCAGCTGTACGAGGCCGCGCTCAGCTCCGCCGCCGACGAGCTGCGGCTCTGCTTCGACGAACCCCGCAAGGGCCCGCTGCTGGCCCGGCTCTCCCGCGCCCTGGACCGCTACCTCACCTTCGTCGACGAGCACGACACCGGCTTCAGCGCCCTGCTGCGCGGCGGCAGCGTGGTCGAGACCTCGCAGACCTCGGGCATCGTGGACGGCGTACGCCGGGCCGCCGCCGACCACATCATGCGCCACCTGGACGTCGCCGAGCCCGGCCCCCGGCTGCGGATGACCGTCCGGATGTGGATCACGGCGGTGGAGGCGGCCTCGCTGATCTGGCTGGACGAGGACAAGCAGCCGCCCTTCGACGAGCTGCGGGACTGGCTGGTGGAGCAGTTCCTCGCCGTACTGACGGTCACCGCCCGCCGCGACCCGCAGAGCGCGGCGCTGGTCGAGACGCTGGCGGCGGACCTCTGACACCGGGCGGCGGCCCGACAGGGGGACGACGGCTTCCGGCACCCGGGCCCCGATCACCGACACTGGAGCCGTGAAGAGCGAAGACACCCCCTTCGAGGGCGGCCCCATGGACGGCCGCGTGCTGCCCGTCCTGGTCGGCATGACCGGGCACCCCCCGAAGACGTACCGCATCCCCGTGCCGGACCCGGACGGCGGCCCGCCCACGGTGCTCGTCTACCGGCGCGTGCCCCGCGACTCCCGGGGCGGGCTGCGGTTCGCCCGCTGGAAGTACGCGTACGCCCCCGAGGGGGCGAAGGGCTCCGGCCGGAAGTGGCCCTGGTCGAAACCGGAGCGTCCGTCGGCCGCCGATCCAGACGCCACGCCGGGTGGCAAGCCGGACGACGCGGACGGGTGACCCCGTTGCGCCGATCCGCGCACACTCGGCGCGCGAAGCCCGCCGACCCGCCACATGCTCACCGTGCGGAGCGGACCCGCCGCCCCGCAGCGGAGGTGATGGCGTGTCAGGAAGGCTGCTGCGTCTGGTGTGTACGGCGGCGCTCACGGCCGGGATCGTCCTCGCGCCCGTGCCCGCCGCGGCCGGACCCGAACCCGGACCCGGACCGGCCGAGGGGGCGGCCGGCGACCGTACCGTGGCCGGACTGCTGACGGACCTCCAGCGGCTGTACCGGGAGGCGGAGCGGGCCACCGAGACCTACAACGGCACCGAGGAGCGGCTGAAGCGGCAGCGCGCCCGGGTGCTGCGGCTGAACGCGGAGCTGACCCGGACCCGGCTGTCGCTGCGGGACAGCCGAGGCGCGGCCGGGCGGCTGGCCCGGCAGCAGTACCAGAACAGCAGCGACTTCTCCCCCTATCTGCGGCTGCTGCTCGCCCGCGACCCGCAGCACGCGCTCGACCAGGGGCATGTGATCGGCAGGCTGTCCGAGGAGCGGGCCGAGACGGTGGGGCGGCTGACCGGCGACACGAAGAAGGCCGACGAGCTGGCCGGGCGGGCCCGCGCGGCCCTGGCCCGGCAGGCCGCCCTCGCCGAGCGCCAGGAGAGGGAACGGGACGGCGTGCGCGAACGCCTGCGCGCCGTCGAGGAGCTGCTCGCCTCCCTCACCCCGGAGCAGCTGGCCGCCCTGGCGGAGCTGGAGAAGAGCGGGATCGCCGAGGAGCAGGAGCGGTTCCTGGCGTCCGGCGCGCTCGGCGACGACGCCAAGCCGTCCGCCGGGGGCGAGAGTGCGGTGCGCTTCGCGGTGGAGCAGCTCGGCAAGCCGTACGAGTGGGGCGCCGAGGGCCCGGCGTCGTACGACTGCTCGGGGCTGACCTCGGTGGCCTGGGAGCGGGCCGGGACGCCGATCCCGCGCACCAGCCAGGAGCAGTGGGCCCGCCTCGACCACGTGCCGCTGGACGAGCTGCGCCCCGGCGACCTGGTCGTGTACTTCCCCGAGGCCACCCACGTGGCGATGTACCTCGGTGACGGCATGGTCGTCCAGGCACCGCGCCCCGGCGCCGACGTCAAGGTGTCGCCGATCGCCGCCAACCCGGTCCTGGGCGCCGTACGCCCCGACCCCGGCGGGGAGCCGGTATTGCGCTACACGCCGCCGAGGCTTCCCGCCGGGGCGGCGAACGGGTCCGACGAGGGGTACGCGGCCTCCTACGCGCCCGCGGCGCCCGAGACCTCGGCCAGGTAGCCCTCGGTCTTCGCCGGGTCGTAGAAGAAGTTCTCGAAGTCCGACGGGTCGTTGAAGCCGTTGGCGAAACGGTCGGCGATGGGCTGGAGCTGCGTCGCCGCGCCGAACAGGTTGAGGATGTGCTCCGGCGGCGGGGCCAGCATGGTGTTGGTCCACTTGGTGACGTGCTGCGCCGTCTCCCAGTAGCGGTCGAAGGTCTGCCGCATCCAGGTCTCGTCGAACTCCTGGTCGCCGTGCTCGATGATCGAGGCGAGGTAGGAGGCGGCGCACTTGGACGCGGAGTTGGAGCCCTGGCCGGTGATCGGGTCGTTGGCGACGACCACGTCGGCGACGCCGAGGACCGCGCCGCCGCCGGGGAGGCGGCCGACCGGGTTGCGGACGGTGGGGGCGTACCGCCCGGCGAGGGTGCCGCCGGCGTCGGTCAGTTCGACCTTGGTGGCCCGCGCGTACTCCCAGGGGAGGAACTTCTCCATGAGTTCCAGGGTCAGGGAGAGGTGCTCCGCAGGGTCCTTGACGTCCTTGAAGGCGTCCAGCGGGCCGCCGGGTATGCCCTCCCAGAACAGGATGTCGGCGCGGCCGGAGGTGGTGAACGTCGGCATGATGAACATCTCGCCGACGCCGGGCACCAGGTTGCAGCGCACGGCCTCCGTCTCCGGGTGCTCGGGGCGCGGGCCCATCCCGTGCACGTAGGCGACGGCGAGGGCGCGCTGCGGTTCGCTGTACGGCGACCGCTCCGCGTCGCGGCCGAACATCTGGACCAGCTCGCCCTTGCCCGCCGAGACCAGGACGAGGTCGTAGGCACGGGAGAAGTAGTCGAGGTCGCCGACGGCCGCGCCGTGGATGACCAGCTGGCCGCCGCGCTGGGCGAAGGTCTCCATCCAGCCGGCCATCTTCACCCGCTGGTCGACCGACTGCGCGAAGCCGTCGAGGTGTCCGAGCCAGTCGATCGCGCGCTGCGAGGGGCCCGGGTCGAAGGAGCCGGGGGCCGCCACCGAGACGCCGAGTCCCTCGATCTTCGGGGCCTGGGACTCCCAGAAGTTCAGCTGGAGATCGCGCTCGTGCTGGAGTGCCGTGTGGAACATGCACTGCGTCGACATGACCCGGCCGGTGCGGATCTCGTCCGCGGTCCGGTTGGACATCAGGGTGACCTCGTAGCCGTGCGACTGCAGGCCGAGGGCGAGCTGGAGGCCGGACTGGCCGGCTCCGACGACGAGTATCTTCCGCATGCGGTTTCCGTCTCCTGGTCGAGGGCGTCTGGTCGAGGGCGTCTGGTCGGGGGTTCGTCTACTCGGGGGTTTCGTCGAGCGCGTGACCCACGAGGGACAAGAGGGTCTCGATGGCCGAGATCCGACGGCGCGCGTCCATGATCATGACAGGTATGTGCGCCGGGATCGTCAGCGCCTCCCGCACGTCCTCCGCCTCGAACAGCTCGCTGCCGTCGAAGTGGTTGACCGCGACGACGTAGGGCAGTCCGCAGCTCTCGAAGTAGTCGAGGGCCGGCCAGCAGTCCTTCAGCCGCCGGGTGTCGGCCAGGACGACGGCGCCGATCGCGCCGCGCACCAGGTCGTCCCACATGAACCAGAACCGCTGCTGGCCCGGCGTGCCGAACAGGTAGAGCACCAGGTCGTCGTCGAGCGTGATGCGGCCGAAGTCCATGGCCACGGTGGTGGTGAGCTTGCCCGGGGTGGCGGTGAGGTCGTCGGTCTCCTCGCTCGCCTCGGTCATCAGCGCCTCGGTCTGCAGGGGCGTGATCTCCGAGACGGCGGTGACCAGCGTGGTCTTGCCGACCCCGAAACCTCCCGCGACGACGATCTTCGTGGCGACCGGCGCGCGGGTGGGATCGGTCTGCCAGGGCTGCACGGGCCCGTCGGTGTCGACGAGCGGGGGGACGCCGAACGCGGCGGCGTCAGAGACGACGGAGTCCACTGAGCACCCTTTCGAGCAGAGCGCGGTCCGGGCGGCCCGTGCCGTGGCCGGTCCCGGTGCCGTACACACGGATCTTTCCCTGGTCCGCCAGGTCGCTGAGGAGCACCCGGACGACGCCGAGCGGCATCTTCAGCAGCGCGGCGATCTCGGCCACCGTACGCATCCGGCGGCACAGTTCGACGATGGCCCGCATCTCCGGCATCACGCGGGAGGTGAGACCGCCGTTCGTCAGTTCCCTGCGCTCCTCGGCGGCTTCGAGCGCGGCGGTGCCGGCGGTGGCGCCGACGAACGTCTCGACGAGCAGCACGTGACCGAAGCGGGTGCGGCCGCCGGTGAGCGAGTAGGGGCGTACGCGGGCCGGTTTGCGGTCGGCGCCGCGGACGGGGAGGTTGCCCCGGCCGTTAGTGCCGGGTTTTCCGGGACTGCTGCTCATCGGGCGCTCCCCGTCGGCTCGGACGACACGGACGACTCGGACGACTCGGACTCCAGGGACTTCCGCAGCTCGGTGCGGAGTTCGGGGGTCAGGACGTGGCCGGCGCGGCCGACGAAGAGCGCCATGTGGTACGCCACGACGCTCATGTCGCACTCCGCCGAGCCGTGCACGCCGAGCAGCGATCCGTCGCTGATCGACATCACGAACAGGCTGCCCTCGTCCATGGCGACCATCGTGTGCTTCACCGGGCCGAAGTCCATCAGCCGGGCGGCGCCGACGGTCAGGCTGCCCACGCCGGAGACGACGGTGGCGAGGTCGGCCGCGGAGCCGCGCGGGCCCGCCCGGGGCGTCTCGCGGGCCTGCCGGGCCTCCTCGTTGCGGCCGGGGTCCGAGGACAGGAGCAGGAGCCCGTCGGAGGAGACCACGGCGACCGACCGGATGCCGGGCACCTCCTCGACGAGGTTGGTCAGCAGCCAGTGGAGATTGCGGGCTTCACTGCTCAGTCCGAACGTACTGGGAGCGGTCAACTGCTTGCCTCCTCGACGGTGCCCCCCGTGGCTTCTTCGGTTGTGCCCGCCCCGGTGTCCGGCGCCTGGTCCTGCCCGGGGCGGTCGGCGATCTCCGCCTCGACGTCCCGGCGGCCGGCCTCCGCGCCGCGGCGGAATCCGCCCAGCCGCCGGCGGAGCGCGTCGGCGTCGACGGAACCCGAGGTGCGCGGACGCGGCACCGCGGCCGGGGTGGTGAGCTTCGGGGTCCGCTTGGGCAGGCCCTTGTCGGTGACCGGTTCGGCCCGCGTGGACGGGGCCGGTTCCTGCTGCCCGCCGGTCTCCTCCGCCGTGTCCGGTACGCGGTCGTGGGCGTCGGGTCCGATGGCGTACGGGCCGGGGTCGGTCTCCGGCCGGGTCTCCGGTTCCGCGAGGGCCGGCAGGAACAGGGCCATCGTGGCGTCGTCGGGGAGGTCGCTGCCGGGGGCGGGACCGTCCTGGGCGGACACCGTCTCCCCCGCGGGTTCCGGGGGCACCGGCCCGGCCGGGTCTTCGCGCTCGTCGGGTTCCGGAGTCTGCGGCGCGTCCGCGTGGGACGCGTCCGCCTCGGCACGGCGTACGGCTTCCTCCGCCGAGGCGACCAGCGGGTCGATGACCGGCTCGGCACCGGGGCCCGCGTCCTCCCCGGCACCTTGCTCCGCCGTCTCCGACTTCCCCGCCGTCCTAGCCTTCTCGGCCTTCTCGGCCGTCCCAGCCCTCTCGGCCGTCCCAGCCCTCTCGGCCGTCCCAGCCCTCTCGGCCGTCTCGGACTTCTCCGCCGTCTCGGACTTCTCCGTCCGCCCGTGCAGGACGTTGGAGTTGGCCTCCGCGTCGGCGCCGGGCAGGGAGAAGGAGCCGGTGCCGTCGGACACCGGCACGGTCGGGGCCAGCGCGGCCGGCGGGGCGGCGGCCAGCAGCGGGCTCGGCAGGACGACGACGGCAGCGACGCCGCCCTGCTTCTGCTCCCGCAGCCGTACCCGCGCCCCGTGCCGGTGGGCGAGCCGGGCGACGACGTAGAGGCCGAGCCCCAGACCGTCCTCGCCCTCCTGGTCGTACGGCGCGTCCGGGTCGAAGTCGGTGAGGCGGGCGTTGAGCCGCTGGAGGCGTTCGGTGGCCATGCCGATGCCCTCGTCCTGGACGGAGAGCATCACCTCGCCGTTCTCCAGGAGCCAGCCGGAGACCTCGACGGGCAGGTCCGGCGGCGAGAAGGAGGTGGCGTTCTCCATCAGCTCGGCCAGCAGGTGGGAGAGGTCGTCGGCGGCGAACCCGGCCACGTGGGCGTGCGGCGGCAGCGCGGCGATGCGCACCCGCTCGTACCGCTCGATCTCGCTGACCGCGGCGCGGACCACGTCGACCAGCGGCACCGGCGAGGCGCTGTGCTGGACGTGCTCGGTGCCGGCGAGGACGAGGAGGTTCTCGCTGTGCCGGCGCATGACCGTGGCGAAGTGGTCGAGCTTGAACAGGGTGGCGAGGCGGTCCGGGTCCTGCTCGCGCTCCTCCAGGCTCTCGATGACCGCGAGTTGCCGCTCGACCAGGCCGAGGGTGCGCAGTGCGAGGCTGACGAAGGTGGAGCCGATGCTCTTGCGCACCACCTCCAGCTGGGCGGCGGACTCGGCGAGTTCGGTGCGCAGTTCCTCGCGGGCGTCGGCCATCTTCTGCCGCTGGCCGACCAGGTGCTTGCGGTCGGACTCCAGCGTGGCGACCCGTCCGGCGAGCGTGGCGGCGTGCGTGTGCAGGGCGTTGACGGAGCGGACGACCTGCGCGAACTCGTCGTTGCGGCCGGTGAAGGCGACCGGCTCCTCGGTCGTCGGGTCCGCCGCGCCGGCCAGCCGGGCCGAGCCGCGGCGCAGCACCGACAGCGGGCGGGTGAGGGTGCGGGCCAGGGCGGTGGCGATACCGACGGCGAGCAGGATCAGGGCGCCGAGGACGGCGATCCGGATCTCCAGCGCGGTGACGTCGTCGTCGCGCAACTGCTCCAGGGCCGCGACGCGCTTCTCGTACAGGGCGGACTCGGCACCGCGCATCGCGTCGACGCGGGCGGAGAGCGCCGCGTCCAGCCGCTTGGTACTGGTGCCGAGGTCGCGGTCGGAGAGCGTCGGCTCGTCGGTGAGGCCGGCGAGGTACTTCTCGGCGGAGTTGACCTCGGGACCGGCGACCGTGGCGTCGAAGCTGCCGCGCGCCTCCTTGGGAGCGCCCTCGCGGAAGTCGGCGAGGGCCGCATCGGAGCGCACCCGGGCCTGCTGGGCGGCGGCGGCGAGGGCGTCGCGCTGCTCGGCGTCGGCGTCCGAGGAGGTGGTCGTCTCGGTCGGCAGGCCGGTGACCGGGTCGATGACGGTCTCGGTGGTGCTCGGCACGTTCAGGGCCGCCAGCAGCAGGCCGCGGGTGGCGGCGGCCTGCTGGACGGCGGTGTCCAGCTCGGCGAGGGCGTACGCGCCGGAGCCCGCGCGGGGCGGCATCTCCTCGCCCAGCTTCTCGGCCAGGGCGTGGAGTTCGGTGATCGCCTCCGAGTACGCCTGGTGGGCCTCCAGCGCGGTGCTCTTGCCGGTGAGGGCGGCGCGGCGCAGCGCGGCGACGGCGTCGAGGTCCTCGCGCAGGGAGGCGGGCGTGTCGGTGTCGGCGCGCAGCTCCTCCACCTGGCGGTCGACGCGGGCGCTGCGCTGCTCGGAGGGCGCCTTCGACTTGGGGCGGCCGGCCGCGATGTAGGGGGTGACCTCGTCGCGCTCGTCGGCCAGGGAGTGGGCGAGGGTCAGCGCGCCCTGGGTCTGCTCGGCGAGCGTCACCAGTTCCTGGGAGTCGTGCAGTTGCCCGGAGGCGGCCACGACCGAGGGGGCTCCGGCCCCGGCGACGGCGGCGGCCACGACGGCCACCGCGACGATGAGGCGGTTGCGTACGTGGGTGGCACGGCCCTTGCCGACGGGAGCCTCCGGCGGCGGCGGAGGGGTGGAGGTACCGGGGGTGCGCTCCGCGCTCCCCACGGGGGCCGTCTGCTTGCCTGTGCGACGAGGCCGCGTCTTCTGCACCGGTGCTCGCATTCCTGACTCGTGTACCCGTGGGCCCGGGTGGCGCTCCGTCAACTGGCCGGCCGGGGGCGCGTGCACCCACTGCCGGGCGCTGGGCTGTTCCCCGGCCGCCGGCCGCGCGTCGGGCGGGGAAACCGCGTGAGCGGGGCAGTCCCCCCCCCCACCGGTTCCCGACCCTCCCAGTGCCGGTGGGCGGTGAGCGCGCATCGTCCGACCCGCCACCCGAAGGAGTGAACCCCGGAGGGGAGTTGAGGAGCAAGTTCCCCCGGCGCATGCCGCACGGTAGCCCGGCGAGCCGGTTGGACGTCTGCGACGGGCGGTGGCACTATGTGCCGCCACGCACCGACGGATCTTGGAATTCCATCCCAAATCCGGCGCCTGACCTGCGTCGCCGCCTCGATTCCGGGAGAACCCGAGGAAGGTGCCAGCCTTTTGCGAACGCTGTGAAGGGGTCGTGCAGACTGGCCGGATGCGTACGGAACTCGTCTCGGAACCAGGCCTCGCCGACCAGCCCAACGAGGACTTCGCGAGCGTCGGACTACCCGCCTCGGGACAGGGTGGTTCACTCGTCGTCCTCGACGGTGTGACGCCGCCACGGACCGCGACGGGCTGTCTGCATTCCGTGCCCTGGTTCACCGCGCGCCTCGGTGGAGCGCTGACCGAACTGACCGTTTCACTCCCGGATCTTCCCCTCGCCGAGGCCCTGTCCCGCGGCATCGCGCGTACCGCCGCGGCGCACGCGGAAACCTGTGACCTTTCTCACCCGCGCACGCCGCAGGCAACCGTGGTCCTGGCGCGCTGGTCCGCGGCCGCCTTCGAGTACCTGGTCCTGTCCGACTCCGCCCTCCTGCTGGAGGCTCCCGACGGCACCCTCACCCCCGTCCTGGACGACCGGCTGGCCCGGCTGCCCCGCTCGGCCCTCGTGAGCGACGCGGTGATCGACGCCGGGCTGCGCAACAAGGAGGGCGGCTTCTTCACGGCCGCGGCCGACCCCGCCGTGGCGGCGCGCGCCGTGACGGGGGTGCTCCCGCGCGGTGCGGTGCGGACGCTGGCGGCGCTCACGGACGGGGCCGCGCGGTGGGTGGAGAAGTTCGGGGAGGGCGACTGGGCGGACTGCCTGGCGCTGGTCCGCAAGCAGGGCGCGCAGGCCCTGGTGGACCGGGTGCGGGAGCTGGAGCGCGCGGACGCGGCCGACGGCCGGGCGTTCCTCGGGCGCAGCAAGACGCACGACGACGCGACGGTGGTCTACGCCGAGTTGTGAGACGGACGGACGGCGCCGGTACTACTTCTCCATCCCCCGGTTGAGTTCGTGCAGCAGCCGGGCCAGTTCCGTCACCTCGCGCGGGTCCCAGCCGGCGAGCCGCCGGGCATACCGGGCGCGGCGGGCCTCCCGGACCCGGCCGACGCGTTCCTGGCCCTCCGGGGTCAGGGTGACCAGCCAGGCCCGGCCGTCGGCGGGGTCGGGCTCACGGGCGACGAGCCCGAGTTCCTCCAGCGCGCGCAGCTGGCGGGACATGGTGGCCTTGCCGACGCCGATGAAGGCGGCGAGGTCGGTGGCGCGCTGGCCGCCGCACTCGCCGAGCCGCACGAGCAGGCCGTACGCGGACGACTCCAGGTCGGGGTGGACCTCCCGGGCCATCTCGCCCTGGTTGGCCCGGGCCCGCCGCAGCAGGACGGTCAGCTCCCGCTCCAGGGCCAGGAACTCCGGTTGGTTCACACCACTGCCGGACAGGTGGGATTCGCCCCCGCGACCGCCGCCGTTCCCGTCTTCGTGCACGTCAGCCCCTGCCTCGATTTTCCGGTCCTGAAAGTTTCCGCCACGGGCCGCCATCGCCGCAGCTCGCCAAGTATTTCGCAGGCTTAGACCAACGGCGGCTCCCGGTCCTCTTCCACCCGCCGTTTCTACGTGCGTAGAGTCTTCACCGGACCTCCGGATGGCATGCGCACGCCATCCGTACACCATCCAGGGGTTCTCCCCACTCGCGCATCCCCCACGGAGCACCACCGAGCCATCGGAGGCACGTCATGCTCGTGCACAGATCCGGATCGGCCCGCGGACGGCGGTTCGCCGTCACCGGGATCCTGCTCGCCGCGTTCTCCCTCGTGTTCACCCTTCCCGCCGACGCCGCGTCCGCCGCGGACGTCCCGGCCCGCGGCTCCGCCCACATGGGCATGGGCGTCGCGGCCCACGACGGCGAGCACGGCACCCCCGTCCCGGGCCGCGCGGCCCAGACGGAGGGCGTCGACGTCTCCAGCCACCAGGGCAACGTCGCCTGGTCGACCCTGTGGAACAGCGGCGTCAAATGGGCCTACGCCAAGGCCACCGAGGGGACGTACTACACGAACCCCTACTTCGCCCAGCAGTACAACGGCTCCTACAACGTCGGCATGATCCGGGGCGCCTACCACTTCGCCACGCCGGACACGACGAGCGGCGCGACCCAGGCCAACTACTTCGTCGACCACGGCGGCGGCTGGTCCAGGGACGGCAAGACGCTGCCGGGCGCGCTCGACATCGAGTGGAACCCGTACGGGGCCACCTGCTACGGCAAGTCGCAGAGCGGGATGGTCTCCTGGATCCGCGACTTCCTGAACACCTACAAGGCCCGTACCGGCCGGGACGCCGTGATCTACACGGCCACCAGCTGGTGGACCCAGTGCACCGGCAACTACGGCGGCTTCGCCGCCAACAACCCGCTGTGGATCGCCCGGTACGCCTCGACGGTGGGCACGCTGCCGGCCGGCTGGGGCTACTACACGATGTGGCAGTACACGTCGTCCGGTCCGACGGTCGGCGATCACAACAAGTTCAACGGTGCGCTGGACCGCGTCGTCGCGCTGGCCAACGGCTGACGGCTCCTCCTCGCCCACGGGCGAAGGCCCGGGCCCCCTCACGGGACCCGGGCCCTGCCTCTTCCGGCCGCGTCCGTCACGCCGCGACCGGAACCTCACGCTCCGCACCGTTGGTCGCCGGTGCGAGCGCCAGCTCCAGGACCTGGCGGACGTCGGTGACGGCGTGGACGTCGAGCTTGTCCAGCACCTGGGCCGGGACGTCGTCCAGGTCCGGTTCGTTGCGCTTGGGGATGATCACCGTGGTGATCCCCGCCCGGTGCGCGGCGAGCAGCTTCTGCTTGACCCCGCCGATCGGCAGCACCCGCCCGGTCAGCGAGACCTCTCCGGTCATCGCCACGTCGGTGCGGACCAGCCGGCCGGACAGGAGCGAGGCGAGGGCCGTGGTCATGGTGACGCCGGCGCTCGGACCGTCCTTGGGGACCGCGCCCGCCGGGAAGTGGATGTGCGCTCCCCGGTCCTTGAGGTCCCCCACCGGCAGCTCCAGCTCGGCGCCGTGACTGCGCAGGAAGCTCAGCGCGATCTGCGCCGACTCCTTCATCACGTCGCCCAGCTGACCGGTCAGGGTCAGTCCCGCCGCGCCGGTCTCCGGGTCGGCCAGCGAGGCCTCCACGTACAGGACGTCGCCGCCCGCGCCGGTGACCGCGAGGCCGGTGGCCACGCCGGGCACCGCGGTGCGCCGCTCGGCCGGGTCCTGGGCCGACTCCGGCACGTGGTGCGGCCGTCCGATCAGCGGGCGCAGCTCGCCCTCGGTGACGGTGAACGGCAGCTCCCGCTCGCCCAGTTCGTGCTGGGCCGCCACCTTGCGCAGCAGCCGCGCGATGGACCGCTCCAGGGTGCGCACGCCCGCCTCGCGGGTGTACTCGCCCGCCAGCTTGCGCAGCGCGCCCTCGTCGACGGTGACCTCGTCGTCGTCCAGTCCGGCCCGCTCCAGCTGGCGCGGGAGCAGGTGGTCCCGGGCGATGACGACCTTCTCGTCCTCCGTGTAGCCGTCCAGGCGGACCAGCTCCATGCGGTCGAGCAGGGCCTCCGGGATGGCCTCCAGGACGTTGGCGGTGGCGAGGAAGACGACGTCGGACAGGTCCAGCTCGACCTCCAGGTAGTGGTCCCGGAAGGTGTGGTTCTGGGCCGGGTCGAGGACCTCCAGCAGGGCGGCGGCCGGGTCGCCCCGGAAGTCGGAGCCCACCTTGTCGATCTCGTCGAGCAGGACGACCGGGTTCATGGACCCCGCCTCCTTGATCGCCCGCACGATCCGGCCGGGCAGCGCGCCGACGTACGTCCGCCGGTGGCCGCGGATCTCGGCCTCGTCGCGGACGCCGCCGAGGGCGACGCGGACGAACTTGCGGCCCATCGCGTGGGCGACGGACTCTCCGAGGCTGGTCTTGCCGACGCCGGGCGGGCCGACCAGGGCCAGTACGGCACCGCCGCGCCGGCCGCCGACCACGCCGAGGCCCCGGTCGCCGCGCCGCTTGCGCACGGCCAGGTACTCGGTGATGCGCTCCTTCACGTCCTCCAGGCCCGCGTGCTCGGCGTCGAGCACGGCCTGGGCGCCCTGGATGTCGTAGGCGTCCTCGGTGCGCTCGCTCCACGGCATCTCCAGGACCGTGTCGAGCCAGGTGCGGATCCAGGAGCCCTCGGGCGACTGGTCGGAGGACCGCTCCAGCTTGTCGACCTCCTTGAGCGCGGCCTCGCGGACCTTCTCGGGCAGGTCGGCGGCCTCGACCCGGGCGCGGTAGTCGTCGGACTCCTCGCCCTCCTGCTCGCCGTTGATCTCGCGCAGCTCCTTGCGGACGGCTTCGAGCTGGCGGCGCAGCAGGAACTCGCGCTGCTGCTTGTCGACGCCCTCCTGGACGTCCTTGGCGATGGTCTCGGCCACGTCCTGCTCGGCGAGGTGGTCGCGCAGCTGCTGGGTGGCGATCTTCAGGCGGGCGACCGGGTCGGTGGTCTCCAGCAGTTCGACCTTCTGCTCGGTGGTCAGGAACGGCGAGTAGCCGGAGTTGTCGGCGAGCGCGGACACGTCGTCGATGGCCTGGACCCGGTCGACGACCTGCCAGGCGCCGCGCTTGCGCAGCCAGGCGGTGGCGAGCGCCTTGTACTCCTTCACCAGCTCGGCGACCTGGCCGGGCAGCGGATCGGGAACGGTCTCGTCGACCCGGGTGCCCTCGACCCAGAGCGCGGCGCCCGGGCCGGTGGTGCCGGCGCCGATGCGCACCCGGCCCCGGCCGCGGATCAGGGCGCCCGGGTCGCCGTCGGCCAGGCGGCCGACCTGCTCGACCGTGCCGAGCACGCCGGTGGCGGCGTGCGTGCCGTCGATGCGCGGGACGAGGAGGACGCGGGGCTTGCCGGGCTCGGACCTGGCGGCGGCCTGGGCGGCCTCCACCGCGGCCCGTACCTCGGCGTCGCTCAGGTCCAGGGGGACGACCATGCCGGGCAGGACCACTTCGTCGTCGAGCGGCAGCACGGGCAGGGTGAGCGGTGTGAAGGCGGCGGACTCAGCAGCCATGATCTCCCCTTCGGCAGTCAAGTTGAGTTACATCGACTCAATGAAAGGGAGCCCGGGATTGTTCCCCAAGCCCTGTTCGCTGTGAGCGATCAAGTACCGGGGGGCATTTCCCGCCTCTCGGGACAGCACCGCCGTACCGGCCCGCATTCCTCCGCCGGAGCGGGTGCCAGGATGGGCCGATGCCCCTCACTACCCACGACTCCCCCGAGGCCGCCGAGGCCCCCGAGGTGCTGGACCGCCGCGAGGGTCCGTACGGCGAGGTGGTCCTGCGCCGGCACGGGACGTTGCTCCAGATCATCGCGAACGGCTGCTTCCTGATGGACACCTCCGACGGGCGTTCGGAGCGGCGCCTGGTCGACGCGGCGGCCGACGCGCTGGCCGCCTCCGGCGGACGGACCGCTCCGCACCTGCTCATCGGCGGTCTCGGGGTCGGCTTCTCCCTCGCGCACGCGGCCGCCGACCCCCGCTGGGGCCGGATCGCGGTCGTCGAGCGCGAGGGCGCCATCATCGACTGGCACCGCGCCGGACCGCTGGCCGCGCTCTCCGCCGACGCGCTGGCCGACCCGCGCGCGGAGATCGTCGAGGCGGACCTGGTCGCGTACGTCAATGAGACATCCGACACGTACGACGCCCTGTGCCTGGACATCGACAACGGCCCCGGCTGGACCGTCACCGAGGGCAACGACGGGCTGTACGCGCCGTCCGGACTGGCGGGCTGCGCACGGCTGTTGAGGCCCGGCGGGGTGCTCGCCGTATGGTCCGCGCAGCCCTCTCCGGAATTCGAAGAAACCTTGCGTAATGCCGGTTTCCAACAGGTGCGTACCGAAGAGATCCCCGTTGCCCGGGGCGTTCCGGACGTCGTGCACATCGGCGTCGGGCCTGGATAGCAAAGGCGCGGTGACTCCCCGTACGCTGCTGCCCTGACGCGGATCATTCAAGCGTCAAGCGCAGTCATGGGATCACCCCACGGATTCCGGAAAGCACACCTCAGGGGCGGGCGATGGAGCAGACACAGACCTCCCACAACGGCACGGCCACCCAGGGCGCCCAGCGCCGGGTGCTGGTGGTCGAGGACGATCAGACGATCGTGGACGCCATCGCGACCCGTCTGCGCGCCGAGGGATTCCTGGTGCAAACGGCGGGCGACGGTCCGTCCGCCGTCGACACGGCCGAGGCTTGGCAGCCCGACCTGCTGATCCTCGACATCATGCTGCCCGGCTTCGACGGCCTGGAGGTCTGCCGGCGCGTGCAGGCCCAGCGGCCGGTGCCGGTGCTGATGCTCACCGCGCGCGACGACGAGACGGACATGCTGGTCGGCCTCGGCGTGGGCGCCGACGACTACATGACCAAGCCGTTCTCGATGCGCGAGCTGGCCGCCCGCGTGCACGTGCTGCTGCGGCGGGTGGAGCGGGCCGTGGTGGCCGCCTCCACGCCGCGCAGCGGCATCCTGCGCCTGGGCGAGCTGGAGATCGACCACGCGCAGCGCCGGGTGCGGGTGCGCAGCGAGGACGTCCACCTCACGCCGACCGAGTTCGACCTGCTGGTCTGCCTGGCGAACACCCCGCGCGCGGTGCTCTCCCGCGAGCAGCTGCTCGCCGAGGTGTGGGACTGGGCGGACGCCTCCGGCACCCGGACCGTGGACAGCCACATCAAGGCGCTGCGCCGGAAGATCGGCGCCGAGCGCATCCGTACCGTGCACGGCGTGGGCTACGCCTTGGAGACGCCGACGCCATGAGCAGCAGAGGACGGGAAGCCGCACGGAGGAACCCCGGCCCTCGGACCACCGGGGAGCCCTGGGGCGGCGTGCGCCCGTTCTCGATCAAGACCAAGCTGGGCGCGCTGGTCGTCACGTCGGTGCTGATCACCACCGGCCTGTCGGTGATAGCGGTGCACACCAAGACGGAGCTGCGGTTCATCACGGTCTTCTCGATGATCGCCACGCTGCTGATCACGCAGTTCGTGGCGCACTCGCTGACCGCCCCGCTGGACGAGATGAACGCGGTGGCCCGGTCCATCTCGCACGGCGACTACACCCGCCGGGTGCGCGAGAACCGCCGCGACGAGCTGGGCGACCTGGCCGTCACCATCAACCGCATGGCCGACGACCTGGAGGCCCAGGACCTCCAGCGCAAGGAGCTGGTGGCGAACGTCTCGCACGAGCTGCGCACCCCGATCGCGGGCCTGCGCGCGGTGCTGGAGAACATCGTCGACGGCGTCACCGAGGCCGACCCGGAGACCATGCGCACGGCGCTCGGGCAGACCGAGCGGCTCGGCCGGCTGGTGGAGACGCTGCTCGACCTCTCCCGCCTGGACAACGGCGTCATACCGCTGCGCAAGCGCCGCTTCGAGGTGTGGCCGTACCTGTCGGGCGTGCTGAAGGAGGCCAACATGGTCGCCTCCGCGCGCGCGGGCATCGCCTCGGGGTCCGGCAGCCACTCCCGCACCGACGTGCACCTGGCCCTGGACGTCTTCCCGCCGGAGCTGACCGCGCACGCCGACCCCGAGCGCATCCACCAGGTCGTCGCCAACCTGATCGACAACGCCGTCAAGCACAGCCCGCCGCACGGCCGGGTGACGGTCCGGGCGCGGCGCGGCGAGCTGCCGGAATCGCTTGAGCTGGAGGTTCTCGACGAAGGGCCCGGCATCCCGCGCTCGGAGTGGCGCCGGGTGTTCGAGCGGTTCAACCGGGGTTCGGTGTCGCGGCCGCACGGTCCGGGCAGCGACGGGGGCACCGGCCTGGGCCTCGCGATCGCGCGCTGGGCGGTGGATCTGCACGGCGGCCGGATCGGGGTGGCCGAATCCGAGCGGGGCTGCCGCATCCTCATCACTCTTCCGGGCCTGCCGTCGACGTCCGGTTGACGTAGGGTTCGAAGCGGAGCGTCAAGATCCACTGCGTCCGCGCTGGCAGACACGTGTGATCAGGCACGGCCCCGCGTTTTCGAGGCGCCGGGTCACGGTCTCCCGATCCCTCACGCGGCAGAACCTCGGTTGTTTCCCGCCATTTCCAGCGCCGAAACGCGGTCTGCAATGTGACTTACGCGACGATGAACGGGCCCGGTCTGACCTTCCGGGGTCGGTAGGCGTAGCCTTGATTCCCGCTGTCCACCATCTTGTGAAGAAGCGGAAGAGGGCGGTTCTCGCCGTGTCGCCACAGTCCCCCAGTAACTCGAGCATCTCGACCGACACCGACCAAGCGGGCACCGCGGGAAAGAACCCCGCGGCCGCGTTCGGTGCCAATGAGTGGCTCGTCGACGAGATCTATCAGCAGTACCTCCAGGACCCGAACTCCGTGGACCGAGCCTGGTGGGACTTCTTCGCCGACTACAAGCCCGGAGCGGCGGCGACCCCGACCGCCGCCGGCACCGTGCCCACGGACGCCGGCAGCACGCCACCGGCCGCCCCCGCCCCGCGGGCGCAGGCCCCGGCGCAGCCGCAGGCCGCCGCCCCGGCGCCCGCCCCCGCGAAGCCCGCCGCCGCCGCCCCCGCGGCTCCGGCCGCTCCGGCCACCAAGCCCGCCGCCGCGCCGGCCAAGCCGGCCGCCAAGCCTCAGGCGAAGGCCGCCGCGCCCGCCAAGGACGCCGGCGCCGCCCCCGAGGGCCCCGAGCTGGTGACCCTGCGCGGCCCGGCCGCCGCGGTCGCGAAGAACATGAACGCCTCGCTGGAGCTGCCCACGGCCACGTCCGTGCGCGCGGTCCCGGTGAAGCTGCTGTTCGACAACCGCATCGTCATCAACAACCACCTCAAGCGCGCCCGGGGCGGGAAGATCTCCTTCACGCACCTGATCGGCTACGCGATGGTGCAGGCCATCAAGGCCATGCCGACGATGAACCACTCGTTCGGCGAGAAGGACGGCAAGCCGACCCTGGTCAAGCCGGCCCACATCAACCTCGGCCTCGCCATCGACCTGGTCAAGCCCAACGGCGACCGCCAGCTGGTCGTCGCGGCGATCAAGAAGGCCGAGACGCTGAACTTCTTCGAGTTCTGGCAGGCCTACGAGGACATCGTCCGTCGCGCCCGCGACAACAAGCTGACGATGGACGACTTCACCGGCGTCACGGTCTCCCTGACCAACCCCGGCGGCCTCGGCACCGTCCACTCCGTGCCGCGCCTGATGCCCGGCCAGTCGGTCATCCTGGGCGTCGGCTCCATGGACTACCCGGCGGAGTTCCAGGGCACCAGCCAGGACACCCTGAACAAGCTCGGCATCTCGAAGGTCATGACGCTCACGTCGACCTACGACCACCGGGTCATCCAGGGCGCCGCCTCCGGCGAGTTCCTGCGCCAGGTCGCCAACCTGCTGCTGGGCGAGAACGGCTTCTACGACGACATCTTCAAGGCGCTGCGCATCCCCTACGAGCCGGTCCGCTGGCTCAAGGACATCGACGCCTCGCACGACGACGACGTCACCAAGGCCGCCCGCGTCTTCGAGCTGATCCACTCCTACCGGGTGCGCGGCCACGTCATGGCCGACACCGACCCGCTGGAGTACCAGCAGCGCAAGCACCCCGACCTGGACATCACCGAGCACGGGCTCACCCTGTGGGACCTGGAGCGCGAGTTCGCGGTCGGCGGCTTCGCCGGCAAGTCCCTGATGAAGCTGCGCGACATCCTCGGCGTGCTGCGCGACTCGTACTGCCGCACCACCGGCGTCGAGTTCATGCACATCCAGGACCCGAAGCAGCGCAAGTGGATCCAGGACCGCATCGAGCGCTCGCACACCAAGCCGGAGCGCGAGGAGCAGCTGCGCATCCTGCGCCGGCTGAACGCCGCCGAGGCGTTCGAGACCTTCCTCCAGACCAAGTACGTCGGCCAGAAGCGGTTCTCCCTGGAGGGCGGCGAGTCCGTCATCCCGCTGCTCGACGCGGTCATCGACTCGGCGGCCGAGTCCCGCCTGGACGAGGTCGTCATCGGCATGGCCCACCGCGGCCGGCTGAACGTGCTGGCCAACGTGGTCGGCAAGTCGTACGCGCAGATCTTCCGCGAGTTCGAGGGCAATCTCGACCCGAAGTCGATGCACGGCTCCGGCGACGTGAAGTACCACCTGGGCGCCGAGGGCACCTTCACCGGTCTGGACGGCGAGCAGATCAAGGTCTCGCTGGTCGCCAACCCCTCGCACCTGGAGGCGGTGGACCCGGTCCTGGAGGGCGTCTCGCGCGCCAAGCAGGACATCATCAACAAGGGCGGCACGGACTTCACGGTCCTGCCGGTGGCGATCCACGGCGACGCGGCCTTCGCGGGCCAGGGCGTGGTGGCCGAGACCCTGAACATGTCGCAGCTGCGCGGCTACCGCACCGGCGGCACGGTCCACGTCGTCATCAACAACCAGGTCGGCTTCACCGCCGCCCCGGAGTCCTCGCGCTCCTCGATGTACGCCACCGACGTGGCCCGCATGATCGAGGCCCCGATCTTCCACGTGAACGGCGACGACCCCGAGGCCGTCGTCCGCGTTGCCCGGCTGGCCTTCGAGTTCCGCCAGGCGTTCAACAAGGACGTGGTGATCGACCTCATCTGCTACCGCCGCCGCGGTCACAACGAGACCGACAACCCGGCCTTCACCCAGCCGCTGATGTACGACCTGATCGACAAGAAGCGCTCGGTGCGCAAGCTGTACACCGAGTCCCTCATCGGTCGCGGCGACATCACCCTGGAAGAGGCCGAGCAGGCGCTCCAGGACTACCAGGGCCAGCTGGAGAAGGTCTTCACCGAGGTCCGCGAGGCCGTCTCGCAGCCGGCGTCGGCGGAGCCCTCGGAGCCGCAGGCGGAGTTCCCGGTCGCCGTGAACACCGCGATCACCGCCGAGACCGTCAAGCGCATCGCCGAGTCCCAGGTCAACATCCCCGACCACATCACCGTGCACCCGCGGCTGCTGCCGCAGTTGCAGCGCCGCGCGGCGATGGTCGAGGACGGCACGATCGACTGGGGCATGGGCGAGACCCTCGCCGTCGGCTCCCTCCTGCTGGACGGCGTGCCGGTCCGGCTGACCGGCCAGGACTCGCAGCGCGGCACCTTCGGCCAGCGCCACGCGGTCGTCATCGACCGTGAGACGGGCGACGAGTTCACCCCGCTGCTGTACCTGTCCGAGGACCAGGCCCGGTACAACGTCTACAACTCCCTCCTCTCCGAGTACGCGGTGATGGGCTTCGAGTACGGCTACTCGCTGGCCCGCCCGGACGCGCTGGTGATGTGGGAGGCGCAGTTCGGCGACTTCGTCAACGGCGCGCAGACGGTCGTGGACGAGTTCATCTCGTCGGCCGAGCAGAAGTGGAACCAGACCTCCGGCGTCACCCTGCTCCTGCCGCACGGCTACGAGGGCCAGGGCCCGGACCACTCCTCGGCCCGCCCGGAGCGCTTCCTCCAGCTGTGCGCGCAGAACAACATGACGGTCGCGATGCCGACCCTGCCGTCGAACTACTTCCACCTCCTGCGGTGGCAGGTGCACAACCCGCACCACAAGCCGCTGGTGGTCTTCACCCCGAAGTCGATGCTGCGCCTCAAGGCGGCGGCCTCGAAGGCGGAGGAGTTCACGACGGGCCAGTTCCGCCCGGTCATCGGCGACGACTCGGTCGACCCGGCCGCCGTCAAGAAGGTCGTCTTCACGGCCGGCAAGGTCTACTACGACCTCGACGCCGAGCGGAAGAAGCGCGGCCTGACGGACACGGCCATCATCCGCATCGAGCGCCTGTACCCGCTGCCGGGTGCCGAGCTCCAGGCGGAGATCGCCAAGTACCCGAACGCCGAGAAGTACCTGTGGGCCCAGGAGGAGCCGGCGAACCAGGGCGCCTGGCCGTTCATCGCGCTCAACCTGATCGACCACCTGGACCTGGCGGTCGGCGCCGACGTCCCGCACGGCGAGCGCCTGCGCCGCATCTCGCGGCCGCACGGCTCGTCCCCGGCCGTCGGTTCCGCCAAGCGGCACCAGGCCGAGCAGGAGCAGCTGGTGCGTGAGGTGTTCGAGGCGTGAGCCTCTGACACCGACCACGGCCGCGCCGTGCAGGGCCCGGCTCCGGAACTCTCCGGGGCCGGGCCCTTCGGCGTTCCCCGGCGCACGCGGGTGCCCGGTCAGGTGCGCTGGGGTTCGAAGTCCCAGAACGGAGCGCGCCGGGCACGGGCCGACAGGGTGCGCGGGTGCTGGGGGCCGAGGGCGGCGACCAGTCCCTCCAGGGCCTGACTCTGCACCGCGTCGGACTGCCCGCGCCGCCCCCGCACGCGCAGTTCGGCCGCGAGGGCCACCTCTGCGAAGAGCGTGAACGGATGGGTGGATCCGAGGACGCGCGCCGCCGTGCCGGCCGTGTCCCGGCTCAGGGTGAGGGCACGGTCCGCGTCTCCGGCGTCCCCGTGCAGGATCGCCGCGTTGAGCGCGCAGCCCAACGTCCAGGGGTGGTCGCGCCCCACGGCGGCGTCCATGTCGGCCAGCGCGGCGTCGGCGAGGGCAGGTGCCCGGTCGTGCTCGCCCGCCCGGTGCAGCAGCAGGGCGTGGTTGGCGCGGGCGCCCGCGGCGTAGGGGTGGCCGGCGGTGAGCGTCTCCTCGTAGCGGCCGACGACGCGCTCGCTCAGCGCCCGAGCCAGGTCGAGGTCGCCGTGCTCCCGGGCGAGGCAGCTCCGGCCGGCGAGGAGCATCAGCACCAGCGGGTCGCTGTCGCCGAGCACCCGCTCACCCAGCTCCAGCGCCTGGCCGACGTGGTGGGCCGCCTCGTCGGTGTCGCCCACGGCGTAGTGGCACAGCGCGAGGTTGTGCGCGGCAAGCAGGGTCTGCCGGTTGTGGGCGCCCAGCGTGTCGCGCACCAGCCCCCAGTTGGCGTCCTGCCTCGACAGGGCCTCCTCGTGGCGGCCGAGCAGCCGGAGGTCGACGGCGCACGCGGTCTCCGAACTCAGCGTCCACGGGTGCCGGTCCCCGAGCAGCCGACGGCGATCCCGGAGGGTGGGCAGGTCGACGCTCAGGGCGTCCTCGTAGCGGCCCAGCAGCCGCAGCGAGACGGCCACGTTGTTCCGTGCGTTCAGGGTGCGGGTGTCCTGGTCGCCGAGGAGTTCGCGGTACGTGCCGTGCACCCGCTGCGAGATCTCCAGCGCCTCCGCGTAGTGCCCGAGGCCGCGCAGGTCGGCGGCCAGTCCGCCGAGGGCCCGCAGCAGGTCGGGATCGCGTTCCCCGCGCTGCTCGCTCAGGTGCCGGACGGCCGCCCGCTCGATCTCCATCGTGCGGTGGAAGTCCCCGGCCGCGCGCAGCAGGTTGGCGTAGTGGTAGGTCAGTTCCCAGACGAGGGGGTGCTGGTCGCCGAGGAGCGAACGCCAGATCCGGGTGGCGTGGCCGCCGAGCCGGACGCCCGCTCCGTACTCGCCCGACAGGTACAGGTAGCGCAGGCAGTCGAGGACCAGTGTCTGCACGGCCTCGTCGGTGGTCGCGAGGACGTCGGCGTACTTGAGGTGCGGCACGATCTCGGCGTACCTGGGCCACTGTTCGGGGGCCGCGGGCCGGCCGCGGCCGGCCGCGGCCAGTGCCCGCCGTACGACGCCGACGAGTTCGCGCCGGATCTCTTCCGGCATGGCCTGGTGCGCCATCTGGTGGACGACCCGGTGCACGTACAGGTTCTCGCGCTCCGGTTCCGCCGGGTCCGGTTCCACCCGGACGAGGGAGTGCCTCCGCAGGTGACCGAGGGCCCGGTCCCAGCGCCGGGGGTCGCTCAGCAGTCCGGCCACGGAGTCGGGCAGCCCGTCGTGCGGCATGCTCCGCACCAGGTGGACGGGGACGAGGCCCGGGGCGAAGAAGGTGCACAGCCGGAGCAGGACGACGGACTCCGGGGCGGTCTCGCGCAGTTCGGCCAGCAGGATCGACCAGGCCGTCCGGAAGGCCGGCGGGAAGTCCTCCGACACGTTCCGCGCCTCGCCGTCGGTGCCGTCGCCGTCCGCCAGCAGGGCCAGGTACTCGTCCACCGAACGGTCCGAGTCGTTCAGCCAGCCCACCGTCTGGGCGAGCAGCAGCGGCAGGTCGCCCAGGGCGTCGGCGAGCCGGTCGGCCTCGGCCGGTGTCGGACCGGGCGCGCGGCGGCGGATGAAGGCGATCGACTCGTCACGGGTGTACACGGGGACTTCGAGCAGTCCGCTGCCGTAGCGGCCCCACTCCGGGTTCCGCGAGGAGACCAGGACGTGTCCCGGGCCCCTCGGCACCAGGTCCTCGATCTCCTCGGGCTCGTCGGCACCGTCCAGGACCAGCAGCCACCGGGAGCAGGGCTCGCCGCGGCGCAGCGCGTCCCGCACCGCGCGCAGCCGCTCCCCGTACTCCTGGCCGGTCCGCAGACCCAGTCTGGGGGCGAGTTCGGCCAGTTGGCGGCGGCAGTCGGCCCGCTCCTGGGCGTTGACCCACCAGACCACGTCGTACTCGGGGCCGAGCCGGTGCGCGTACTCGGCGGCGAGCTGCGTCTTGCCCACTCCGGACATGCCGTGCAGCGTCAGCATCCCTTCGCCCGGCCGCGCACCGCTCAGCAGGTCGTGGATCTCGTCCAGCAGGGCCTCACGACCGGTGAAACGGGTGTTGCGACGCGGCACGGCGCCCCACACCCCCGGCGCGTCCGCCGGAAACCGGGGCCCGGTCCTGGCCTCGGCTTCCTCGGTGACCGGCTCGGACGGCAGGCCGAGCCGCTCCAGCAGGCGCCGCTCGGCCTCCTCGGCCCGCAGGCCGTGGAGTGCGGCGGGCGCCAGCAGGGAGACCTCCGACGGGAGCGTGGCCCCGGTGACCGACACGGCCGCGAACCGGGCCGGGTGAGGGGCGACGACCTCACGCAGGACCGCGTTCCACTCCTCGTGCTGGTGCGTGCCGTCGCCGAAGTAGGGGGCGTTCAGGACGAGCAGGGCCCGCCCGGGCGCGAGGGTCAGGTCGCGCAGCAGGGCCGCCGGGGGGACATCTGCCGGGGAACCCCGGCGCAGCGGCACCACCCGCACCCCGCGCCGCTCCAGCCGGTCCCCGATCCAGGCCGCCCAGGCCCGGTCGGGACCGGCGAAGCTGATCGTGACCGTCCGCCGGTCCGGGTCGGGTCGCACGGTGGCCGGGGACGGGCGGGGCAGGGGCATCCGCGGGACGTTCTGCGGCGTCGGTCCGCCCGGGGCCCGTACCCCCGCGGCACCGGTGGCCGCGTGGATCTCGCAGCGCAGCTCCGCCTTGCGGACCGGCACGCCCCACTGGTTGCTGACGGTCAGCCACAGCGAAGCGGGGCCGAGGTCCGTGCCTGCGGAGACCCGGAACCGCGCGGGACCGTAGGTGCCGCCGAAGCGGTGCAGGACGACGTTCGGTTCGCCCAGGGCGGAGCAGTCCAGGTGCGGGGCGCCGTCCAGGGTGACGGTGAAGGTGAACTCCTCCTCGGGGTGGGGCCACTGGGCCGGTGTGCCGTCCGGAGAGGGTAGGGGGCCGCGCAGATCGACGGTGACGAGGTAGTCGCCCCCCGCCTCCGCCTGCCGGGGCCACGCGACGACGGGCTCGATCAGCAGCGGTTGCCCGGACGGCCGTCCGGCGGCGCTCACCGGCCGCCTCCCCCCTCGGTACCGAGCGCGTCCACCGCGGTGAGCCGCAGCGCCGTCCCCGGATGCCCGTAGTAGTGGAACATGAACGCGTACAGGAGCCGCAGTACCCGTTTCTGGCCCACGACGTCGACCTGTCCGTCATCGTTGCGGACCCGGGGCAGCTCCGCCAGGGACCCGAACTCCTCCAGTGCCCGCACCCGGAAGTCCCGCAGCGTCCGCACCACCGGGCGGTGCGGGTGCTCGGCCACCTCGCGCACCAGGCGCCGCGCCATCGCCCGGGCCTCCAGGTCGCCGACCTTTCCGGAGCTGACGATGCAGCCGCCCGCGCCCTTGCGCAGGAACAGCTCCGCGAACCCGCGCAGCGCCTCCTCCCCCTGGGCCCGGTTGTCGACGAACCGGCCGGAGTCGCAGGCGTTGAGGCAGACCAGCGAGCCGTCCCGGCGCAGTAC
The DNA here is from genome assembly GCF_033406955.1 of Streptomyces violaceoruber. Lineage (NCBI taxonomy): Bacteria > Bacillati > Actinomycetota > Actinomycetes > Kitasatosporales > Streptomycetaceae > Streptomyces > Streptomyces violaceoruber. The sequence goes on from NZ_CP137734.1 coordinate 2,802,693, forward strand.
CGACATCGACTCGCCGTTCAGCTCGGCCCAGGTCCGGTCGCCGAGCGTGAGGCCCGGCACGGCCTCGCCGTAGGTGCCGTGACAGCCCAGGTAGACCAGTCCGGTGCGGTCGTCCTGGGTGTCGAGGTCGCTGAGGAAGGGCGTCATGCGCCGGTGCAGCCGATGCGCGTACGAGGTGAAGACGCGGCCGTCGTCCGCCATGTCCTGGTGGAGGTAGCCGAGCACCCGGCCGTGGCAGTCCCCGGTCTCGGCGGGCAGACCGCCCTGGCTGAGATCACGCACGGTGGTCCAGCGGGCGACGGCGATCACCGCGCCCAACGGGCCGCCCGCCAGGCCGGCCGCGGCGTCCCCGGGCAGCAGGAGCAGCTCCCAGGGCAGGTCGTATCCGGTGTCGTCCCACACGACCAGCCGCAGGTCGTCGCCGTGCCGGGCGCGGATCCGGTTGACCCAGCCGGCGAGTTCGTACTGGTTGTCCGACCACAGGCGGATGCCCCGCAGCACCTCCGAGGGGTAGTGCCCGTCGCCGTCCTGCCGCAGCCGGGCGAGGCTGACGGCGGGAGCGGGCCGGCGGGTGGGCCCGGCCGCGCAGGTCACCGACAGGTCGCCGCACCAGCCCTGCAGCCGGTATCCCGGCAGTCCGTCGGCCCCGTCGGCGCGCAGGACGCGCAGCACGGCGAAGCCGTCCTCCAGGCGTGCGCCGGGCCGTGCGTCGGTTCCGCCGAGTCCGGCGGGCGGCTCTTGGGCGCGGCGCAGGTTCAGCACCGAGGCGGCGGGGCGGCGGGCCACGGCCCTCAGTCCCGGCAGGGCCGCCCGGAGTCCGGCGGTGCCGTTGCCCGGGAGTCCGCGGGTCCCACGGCGCGGATCACTCACCGGCGGCCTCCGCCCCGGGCGCGTGGCGCCCGTCGACGACGATCGCCCCGAGCCGGTCGGCGAGGACGTACGGCAGGTCGCCGTACGGTTCCCGGCCCGGGTCGACGACCGCCACGTGCAGCCGCGTCCGGTCCATGGCGCCGATCCGGGCGGCGGCCTCCACCGCGTCCTCGACCCCTGCGGCGGCCACGGGGCCGGCGAGCCGTCCGGTGTGGCTGACCCGCAGCGGGACGTTGCCGCGGCCGTCGGTCACGACCACCAGCCACGCCTCCGCCGGCCCGGTGCCCTGTCTGCGCAGCAGCCGGCGCAGCGTGTGCGCCGCGAGTTCGACTCCGTGGGCGAGCGGCGTCGCCCGCCCTGCCCGCCGGTACAGCGCGCCCGGCACCCGGGGGTCCAGGACACCGCGGGCCGTGAAGGACCCCGCGCGCAGCTCGTCGGCCGCGTCCGCCGCGCCGACCTCGATCACCTGGACCGCGGCCCGGCTCGTGTACGCCCACTGCAGGAAGGGGGCGAGGACCTCCGGCCAGTTTCCGTCCCCGGTCCCGCCCCGGCAGGTGTGGTCCAGGAGCAGCACCAGGACCCGCTCGGGGGCGGCGGCGCGCACGTTGCTGTGCAGATCGACGGGCGAGACGGTGAACCGTTCGGTGCCCCGGGCCCGCTGGTGCACGGCGGCCTCGCGCACCGTGCGGGCGTGGGCGATGTCCCGGAGGTCCGTGGCGCGGCGGGTGCCGATCACGGTGCCGCGGGTGGAGACCGGCCCGGTGCTGCGCCGCCGGGGACCGCTCAGCGGCACGGTGTCCCGGGCCGCGGCCGGCTCGTCCTCCGGGTAAGGGCTCCCGTCGGCCGGGGAGGGCGCGGCGCCGGGTGCGGTGCCGATTCCCTCGGCGGGTCCGGTGTCCAGCAGTCCCCGGTCGCCGTCGCGCGGCCGGGGTCGTCCGTCCCCGCCGGCGGCGCGACGTTCCGGGACGGTGCCGGGCAGGCCCGTCGGTCCCGGCGCCGGGCCGGGTGGCTCCGGGCCGCTCTCCGGGCGGCCCGGCGCGTCCTGAGGCACGGCCACACCGATGAGCCGGGCCGCGGCGTCGCTGTCGTCGGCCGAGGCCGACGGGCGGCCGTGCAGCGCCGCCAGGGTGCGGGCGAGGCGCAGGATGGCCAGCTCCCGGCGGACCCCGGCGTCGGGCCCGAGCAGCTCCCGTGCCCGGCCGATCGCCGCGTCGCCGACGGGCACGGGCCGGACGCCTCCCGCGGCCGCCGAACGCCAGGCTGCCGGGAGCCCCGCGAACAGTGCCTCCCCCTCGCCCGCCGCCGCTCCCGCCTCCGGTCGCGGGCCCGTCTCCGCGAGTGCCTCGCGCACACCGGGCAGCCGCAGCCCCGCCGCCGACAGCCGTACGGCGCACCGGTCCAGCAGGTGCCGGCTGACCCGCCCCACGTCGGCGCTGCGGCAGACGGCCAGCCAGCGGGCCCGGGGCCGGACCGTCCGGCGCGGTCCACCGCGTTCGACGGTCACGACGTCGGCGCCGAGCAACTGCACCGCGGCGCGCATCCCGGCGACGCTCAGCCGCGCGAGGTCGGGCACCACGACCAACGGCGGCGCTCCGTCGGCGTCGTCCCCCTCGGTCAGGGGGCCCGGCTCGGTGCGGACGGTGATGCCGTGCTCGCCGCCGCGGATCCTGATGCGGGTCCACAAGTCCTCGTCCCGGTCCGAGGCACCCAGTACGAGCGGCGGTCGCGCCGGTTCGGCGGCTCCGGCGAGGACGGCGCCGAACAGCCGGGCGACCGGGTCGACGAGCCGGGGATCCAGGTCGACGAGCAGGACCCCGGAGAGGGCCGGATCGGCCGCCGCGCAGACGAGCGCGAGGCCGAGCCGGCGCGCCGGGTCGTCGGGCGGGGCCGCTCCGCCGGCGGTGCCGCCCTCCGGCGGTGGGCTGGGGGACGTGGGCGGGCGGGGCGGGACGGCTGCCATCTCGGTCAGACCTCGAAGAGGTCCTGGAGACGGGCCTCGTCGTCCGGCTCCCAGTCGAAGGTGTCGCCGTGCACCGCTTCCGGCCGCCGGTGCCGCAGGGCCATCGGCAGGACCCGGCGCAGGTGCCCGGGGGTCACCCGGTCGGCATCCTCCAGGGCCGCCAGTGCCCGGGCCGCCAGCACGGCCACGATCTCCCCCCGCTGACCCACCGCCTCGGTCCGTTCCGCGGCCCGTGCGCACAGCTCCAGGACGTGGTCGGGGACGTCGACGTCACGGACCCGGCGCCGGGCGGCCGTCAGCCGGTCCCGGGTGCGCGCGTCGTCCCGCCGGGCGGCGGAGAGCCACGCGGAGTCCTCGCGTTCCAGCTCCAGTTCGAAGTCGAGCACGGTGCGCAGCAGCAGGTGTCGTGCCGTCGCGTCCAGTGTCTCGGCGGTGACCATCAGTCCGAAACGGTCCAGCAGTTGGGGCCGCAGCCCACCCTCTTCGGGGTTCATGGTGCCGACCAGACCGAACGACAGGTACTTGGCGGTGTCCAGCCCCTCGCGCTGCACGGACAGGACACCGGTGGCGGCGACGTCCAGGATGATGTCCACGAGGTGGTCGTCGAGGAGGTTGACCTCGTCGACGTACAGCAGTCCCTTGTCCGCCGCGTCCTCCAGCAGCCCGGGCTGCGGCCGCGGCTCGCCCCGGATAAGCGCGTCCAGGTCCCAGCCGCCGACGACGCGGTCGTCGGTGGCGTTGATGGGCAGGGTGACCGGCAGCTCGCCGTGGGCCATCAGCGCGAAGGCCCGTACGAGGGTCGACTTGGCGGTGCCGCGCGGTCCGGCCATCAGCACGCCGCCGATGCGGGGGACGACGTGGTGGAGCTCCAGTGCCAGCTTGAGCTCGTCCTGGGCGACGACACGGGAGTACGGCAGGATGCGCGGCTCCGGCACCGCGCCGCTCACGAACCGGCCCCGTCTGCCGCGCCGGTCCCCTGGCCGTCGGGAGCGGCTGCGGGGGAGGAAGCGGGGGCAGTCTGCCAGCGGAGCGTGATCTGGAGCTGCGCCTCGGCCCCGCTCTTGACGAGGGTGGCCACCCCGGCGTCGATCTTGATGGCGAGCTGCATCTCGATCTCGTCCGGCCGAAGCCCCTCCTGCAGCTCGCCGAAGCGCCGTACGGCCTGGGCGGCGCATCTGCGGGCGAGGTCCAGCCCGTCGGTGTAGACGTCCCGGGCCACCCGGACGACTCGCTGTCCGGCGCCGTCCCGGGTCTCCTCGTCGCCGAAGACGAGGTCGAGCCCGTCGGCGGCGGACGGGTCGAGGTGCGCGTCGACCTCGACCGGTATGGGCCCGTCCGCGCCTTCCGGCACGGGGCCCAATAAGATCACCACACGCTCCCCCTGGCCCAACTCGTGTGTGTTACAGGTGTGTTGAGTGGACCCGTGTTCTTCCCCGGGGCGCGGGGGGTTATGCACCCCGGGGCAACGAAGGTGACCGGCCGGTCTCGTCCTTCGCGACGTCAGGTGGTCTGGGGCTCGAAGTCCCAGTACGGACGGTTGCGGGAACGGGCGGAGACGGTGTGCGTGTGTTTGCTGCCCAGTGTCGCGTCGAGGTCGGACAGTGCCTCCTGCTCGACCTTCTCCGCCTGCCGGCGGTCCCGCAGGCCGCGCAGGTCCGCCGCGTACGCGATACGGGTCGACAGCGTGAGCGGGTGCGTCCGCCCGAGCGACTCGATGGCGCGCGCCGCCGTGTCCCGGCTGAGTTCGGCGGCCCCCTCGGTGTCGCCCACCAGGTTCCGCAGCGCGGAGGCGTTCAGGGCACAGCCGACTGTCCAGGGGTGGCTCTCGCCGACGGCCTGCGTCATCTCGGCCAGCGCCTGTTCGACGAGGACGTGGCCGTGCTCGCGTTCGCCGACGTTGCGCAGGATCAGTGCCTGGTTGGCGCGGGCCCCGGCGATGAACGGGTGCCCTGCGGGGAGCATCATCTCGTAGCGGGCGACGACTGCCTCGCTGAGCTCGCGGGCCTGGTCGATGTCGCCGTGTTCGCGGGCGTAGCAGCTCTGGCCGGTCGCGAAGATCAGCGTGAGCGGATGGGTCTCGCCCAGTACACGTTCTCCGCGCTCCAGGACACTGCTCAGCATCGTTCCCGGCTCCTCGCCGCGAGGTGCCCGCTCGCCGAGGCGGTACCGGCACAGCGCCAGGTTGTACTCGGCCTTGAGGGTCTGCGGGTTGTCCGGGCCCATCACGATGCGGTTCTCGCGCACGTTCTTCGCCTGGAGGGACTCGGCGTCGGCGTAGCGGCCCAGCAGGCGGAGGTCGATGGCGTACGTGATCTCGGAGCTGAGCGCCCACGGATGGCGGGCGCGCAGCAGTTGGCGACGCGCCTCCATGGTGCTGCGGTCGGTCTCCAGCGTCTCCTCGTAGCGGCCGAGCAGGCGCAGGGAGACACCCAGGTTGTTCTGCGCGTTCAGGGTCCTGGAGTCCTGGTCGCCGAGGAGTTCGCGGTAGGCCGCCAGGACCCACTGGGAGAGTTCTAGGGCCTCGTCGTAGCGGGCCAGGCCGCGCAGGTCGCCGCCCAGGCCCGCGGCGGCGCGCAGGTGGTCGAGGTCCTGCGGTCCGCGTTCCTCCCTGAGGTGCTCGACCGCGTCGCGGCTGAGGGCCTCGGTGCGGGCGTAGTCCCCCATGGCGCGCAGCAGGTTGGTGTAGTGGTAGGTCAGCTCCCAGATCCGCGCGTGGGTCGGACCGAGCAGGCGGCGCCAGGCGGTGAGGGCCCGCTCGCCGAGTTTGATGCCGGCCCGGTACTCGCCGGAGAAGTACATGTAGCGCAGGCAGTTCAGGACCATGCGCTGGACCTTCGCGTCCTTGCTCTTGAGGACGTCCGCGTACTTCAGGTGCGGCACGATCTCCGCGTAGCCGGGCCACAGCCGGGTTTCGGTCGGCCGGCCCGGATCGGCCGCGGCGAGGGCCCGCCGTACGACGTCGATGAACTCGCTGCGGTCGGCGTCCGGCATGTCCTTGTGCACGATCTGGTGGACCATGCGGTGCAGGTAGAGCGATTCGCCGGCGGACACCGGTTCGTCGAGGGACGCCTCGTGGGACTCCAGCCGGACCACCGAGTAGGTGCGCAGCTGGTTGATCGCCTTGTTCCACAGCAGCGGGTCGTTGAGCAGTCCGGCGAGCTGCTCGGGCAGCTCGTCGACGGGCATCTCCTTCAGCAGGCGTACGGGGATGAAACCCGGTGCGAAGAAGGTGCACAGGCGCAGGAGGTCGACGGACTCCGGGACGGTCTCCCGGAGTTTGTTCAGCAGTATCGACCAGGCGGTCTGGAAGGCCAGCGGGAAGTCCGCCGACACCTTCACCACATCGCTGTCGATACCGCCCTCCAGCAGGGCGATGTACTCGTCGACCGACAGGTCGGAGTCGTTGAGCCAGCCCGCCGTCTGGTCGAGCAGCAGCGGCAGGTCGCCCAGCGCCTCGGCCAGTTGGTCGGCGTCCGCCTCCGACAGGCGGGGGGCGCGGCGGCGGATGAACGCGACCGACTCGTCGCGGGGATAGACCCGGACCTCGAGCAGCTTGCTGTTGTGCTCGCTCCACTCGGGGTTGCGCGAGGTGACGATGACGTGTCCGGGCCCGGTCGGCAGCAGGTCCCAGATCTGGTCCGGCTCGTCCGCCCCGTCGAGGACCAGCAACCACCTCGAGTAGGGCTCCCCGCGACGGAGCGCGTCGCGTACCGCGCGCAGCCGCTCGCCGTACTCCTGACCGGTCCGCAGGTTCAGTTTCGGGGCGAGCTCGGCCAGTTGCCGCCGGTAGGTGACGCGCTTCTCCGCGTTCACCCACCAGACGACGTCGTACTCGGACCCGAAACGGTGTGCGTACTCGGCGGCGAACTGGGTCTTGCCCACCCCGGACATGCCGTGCAGGGTCAGCACACCGGCGCCGGGCTCGGAGCTCTGGAGCAGGTGGTAGGCCTCGTTGAACAGCGGCTCGCGGCCGGTGAAGCGGGTGTTGCGCCGCGGCACCACGCCCCACACGTCCGGCATCGCCGCCGGGAACCGCGGCGCTCGCCGTGACTCCGCCGAGGTCTCGGCGAGCGCCTCGGACGGCAGGTCGAGCCGGTCCAGCAGGCGGCGCTCCGCCTCCTCGGCGCCCATGTTGGTCAGGGCGACCGGTGCCAGTACGGCCGCGGCGGCCGGGACCGCCGCCGTGGTGACCGACACGGCCGCGAACCGGGAGGGGTCGGGGGCGACGATCTCGCGCAGGGCCGCGTTCCACTCCTCGTGGGTGCGCGGTCCGAGCTGGAAGTACCACTCGCTGACGATGATGAGGACCCGGCCCTCGGCGAGCGTCAGGTCGCGCAGCAGGTCCACCAGCGGGACATCGGCCGGGGAGTCCCAGCGCAGGGGCACCACCCGTACGCCACGCCGCTCCAGCCGGTCCCCGATCCAGGCCGCCCAGGCGCGGTTGAAGCCTGCGAAGTGGATCGTGACCGTCTGCCTGGCGGTCCCCCTCTCGGCCGTCTCGACCGGCTTGCGAGCTCCAGACATGCAGTGGCCTCCAGCACGTAGTACCGCAAAATCCTAGGACCCCGGAGCGTCGCGCGTAAGTCCGCCGACCGACGGCAACACCCCCTGTGCGGACGATCTTTCCGTACCCGGCCTCCGCGCGTGGGCATTCATCCGTTAGAGGGCGGGAGCGTGGAGGCGTGACGCCGGGTCCACAGTGTGCGCGCGGAGGCCACGTACGCCTGCGCGCGTGCGACGTGGCCCCTAGGCGCGGGATGTTCCGCCATCCGTTCGTGGGTGGCGGCCATCTCGTCGACGAACCGGCGTCCCCGCACGGTGAGGTCGGGCGAGCCGACGAGGGCGGGCAGGGCGGCCCCGACCTGGGCGCGGTAGCGCGCGTGCTGGGCCCACGCCCAGTCCCGGTCCGGCAGCCCGTCGACGAGTGCCCGGCGCTGGTGGAACGCGGCCAGCGCGAGGTGCGAGTACGTGCCCTGGAGCAGGCCGTCGTAGGGCCGGGGATCGGCGCGCCAGGGGGCGAAGTACCGCGCCGCGGGCCCCGCTCGGTGCAGGGTCACCAGGTCGCTGAGAGCGGCGAGTTTGGCGTGCTGCAACTCGTGGACGAGGGTGGCGGCGAGGGTCACGGGGTCGGGCGGGGTGCTGCTGAGGAGGGCACCGAACGCCTCACGGCGGGTGGCGCTGCAACTGCCGCGGCCGGTGCCGACGTCGTGGGGCGTCTCCAGCGGGACGAGGCAGCGCAGCAGCGCGCCCGCTTCGGCGAGGCGTTGCGCGCCGCCCGTGCGGAGCGCGAGGGCCGTGCCGGACCAGGCCTGCAGCCAGCGTTTGCGTTCCGCGTCGTCGAGGGCGAGCGGTGTGCGCAGGTCGCCGTGGCCGGGGCCGTCGGGCAGCTCGCGGTACGGGTCGAGGTCGTCCAGCGGCAGGGGCGGTGCCGTCGGGGTGAGGCCGGGGAGCGCGTGGGCGGGCGTCCAGGCGAGGGCGCCTGACCAGGCGCCGACGCCGCTCTCCAGGTGGACGGTCACGTCGGGGGCGTCGGCCTGGCGCAGGACCAGCCGGCCTTCGGTGCAGGTGACGTCGACGGGTACGTCGCCGGACCGGGCCGTGTGCAGGGCGCCGAGCGAGGGGAGGGCGAGGACTCCGGCGCGGGCCGTGAGCCGGGTGCTGAACGGGATGCCGGCACCGGCGGCGACCACCGCGGCGATCGCGCTGAAGTGCGCGAGGTCGCGCCGCAGCCGCCGCTCCCGCTCGCCGCCCGCCGGCCCCGGGGCGGCGTCGAGGCCACGCAGACAGGAGCGCGCCCAGGGGCCGGTGAGGGGATGGAACAGACGGGCACGCGCCGGGTTCGCGAACCGCGCGTCGCCACCGGCCGGAGCCGCACCGGCTCCCGCCCGGCTACGCCACGCACCGGTCGGCGCGTCGTCGGCGGCATGGGTACTCCACGCACCGGTCGGGGCGTCGGCGACGGCGCTCGTACCCCGCGCACCGGGCGGGGCGTCGCGGTCGCGGCGCGTTGCCGCGCGGCCGGGCCGGTGCTCCGAGGTCGGCGCGCCCGGCGACGGGAGCCGGTCCGCCTCGGTCAGCAGCGCCCAGTCCGCGCGCAGCCTCGCCTTCTGCGCGGCGGTGCAGACGGACCGCTCCGCCCCCTCGGCCGCGTCGAGCACCGCACGCAGCAGGAGCAGCCGCCGCGTGTCCTGGTCCCGCACGAGGAGCGTCAGGGTGTCGGATCCGCCCTCGGTCCGGGCGAGTTCGAGAAGGGCCCGCTCGGGAACGACTGGAAACATCACGAGGCGCCCCCTTCGGCCGGGCCCGTCCCGGCGGCAGCCGAACCGCTGACAACCGGCCGCACCGAGGCCGCGCCGGCCGACGCGGGACCGGCCGAGGCGCCCGAACCAGCCGACGCCGGCCCAGCGGGCGCCGGAGCGGTCGCTGGAGCGGTCACCGTCGGCCCGGCCGGCGCTGAGCCGACGGCGGAGGAATCGGCCGACGCCGGGCCGACGACCGACACACCGGCCGACGCCGGGGCGGAGACGGACGGACCAGCCGAAGCCGGTCCGGCCGGCGCTGGACCGACTGCGGAACCGGCCGACGCCGGGCCGGCGGCAGAGGTACCGGTCGGCGCTGGTCCGGCGGCAGAGGTACCGGCCGGCGCTGGGCCGATCGCCGACGGACCGACTGGCACTGTGCCGACGGCGTACGGACCAGCCGACGCCGGTCCGACGACCGACAGACCGACCGACGCCGGAGCCGTCGCGGACTGGCCGGTCGCGGACGGGCCCTTCGCGGCCGAACCATCCTCCGGAAAACCGTTCGCGGCCGAACCACCCTCCAGCAGACCGCTCACGACCGAACCACCCCCCGGCAGACCGCTCGCGGCCGGGCCGCCCGGAGTCGGTCCCCCCGCGGCGGCGGTGAGCCGCGAGGACACGTGGCGGATGAAGCGCTGGAGGTCCGCGCAGTACACGGACGGGTTCCGGAAGCCGTGCCCGGCGCGGTAGCGGTGCGCGTAGTGCCCGCCCCCGCAGACCCGCAGCAGCGGGCAGGCCCGGCACTCCCCCGCGAGCGACGCGGTGCCGGCGTGCCGGGCGGCGACGCCCGGGTGCCGCAGCGCGTCGTCGAAGGTGTGGCGGAACACGTCGAGGCCGGTGCGCGCGGCGCCGGGGTACGCCGACTTGAGGGAGTCGACCTGCTCGATCGACCCGTCGGTCTCCACCACGACCGCGTCGAACGGAGCGAGCCCCAGCGCTTCGGTGGCCGCGGGCAGACCCAGCAGGAGCGCCACGCACTCCTCGAAGAGCCGTACCCGGACCTCCCGCCGCCCGGCGGCCCACCAGCGGTCGAAGACGGCGCAGAGCCAGTCGCCGTACCGGACGCCGGTCCGGCCCGGCGGCGGCGCGGTCCAGTTGCCGTGCGGCAGCAGCAGGTCCAGCGCGGGCGGGCGCAGGCCGAGCAGCGACTCGTACGTCTCTACCGGGTCCAGCGTCGGGTCGACGACCGTCAGGAGCCCCGCGTACGACTCGGGGAAGCGCTCGGCGACCAGGCGGGCTCCCCGTGCCGCGGCGGGCCAGGACGGGCGGCCGGCGTGGTCCACCCGCCGTCGGTTGTGGGCGGCGGTGCCTCCGTCGAGGCTGATGCCGACGCGGATGCCGGCGTCGGCCAGGACGGCGAGGCGTTCCTCGGTGAGCAGGGTGGCGTTGGTCTGCACGGTGGCGTGGACCTGACACCCTCGCGGGACGAGCTCCCGCACCCGCCCGGTGACCTCGGCGAGCGGGCCGGCCCCCGCGAGCAGCGGTTCGCCCCCGTGCAGAACCAGGGCGAGGTCGCGCAGCGCGTGCCGCTCGGCGTGCTCGGCGATACGGGTGGCGGTGCGGTCCAGGACGGCGGCGGAGGCGGCGGCGGGACGGTCGCGCCAACTGCCGTCGGGGCCTTCGTAGAGGTAGCAGTAGGTGCACGCGAGGTTGCAGCGGCCGTGCATCTTGACTATGAACTGCCGGAAGGGAATGGGTCCTTCGGGGCCGGTCCGCCGACCGGGTGTGCCCGGAGCGGGATCGGTCATGGCCTGTTCCGACACTCCAGCACCCCCCATGCCGTGACGGTCCGCCGGCGTCGCCGCGAGTCGGCGCCACGGCACCGTGCCGCACGAAGCCGCATTCCCGGCGCGGCGGGTGCCCAAAACTCGGCGCCGCGAAAGTTGTCCTGTTCACATGTCTTCATGCGCCCGGTTGACCGCGGCCGGCCGGTCAGAAGGAGTTGTCGAAGCCCCACAGCATCTCGCTCGGCTCCGCGGCCCGCGCCCTCAGTTCTCCCAGCACCTCGCGCAGCACCGGATGTTCGACGGTGCCCAGCTGTGCGAGGTCCAGTTCCAGCAGGTCAGGCAGTGGCTCCCCGGCGCCCGCAGTCGCCTGCTCCGCCCCGGCCTCGTCCCGTATGTCCATGCCCCGTTCCTCTCCTCCACTCACTCCAGGTCGGCGAGCCGCTGCGCCGTCTGCCGTGCGGTCGGTTCCCCCGTGGCCAGCCGGTCGTCCGGCAACCGGTCCCACTGCGCCCGCGCCGCCGCGTAAGCCTCCCGGGCCGCGCGGGGCCGCACGGCCGCCTCGAAGGACATACCCCGCCAGTGGTGCGCCTGTGCGGCCAGCTCCACGGCTTCTTGGCGCCGACGCTCGGTTTCGGCCTCCTCCTCGGCCCGGCGGGCCGACTCGGCGGCCGCCCGGAAGGCCTCGACCGCCACGTCCAGGCGCGCCGCGCGGCCCAGGCTCTGGAACGCCTCGAACTGGGCCTGCCCCAGCTCCAGTCGGCAGCGTGCCGCCAGCAACGGGTCCTCCGCGTCGGCCGCGGCGAGCCCGAAGAGATGCTCCGCCTCCCGGAGGTCGACCCGGTCGCCGCGCGCCTGGTACCGGACCATCAGCGCCTGTCCGAGGAGCAGCAACCGGTGGGCGACGCGCCGGCTGCCCGCCGGAGTCTCCATCCGGCAGTCCCGCAGCACCCGGATCGCGCGGGACAGCTGGCCCTGGCGCCGGTCGGCGGGCTCCAGCGTGGCCAGCCGGAGCAGTACGCCGCCCCACTCGGCGAGCACGTCCGCGTGCGCGGGCGCGTCCCGGGACATCCAGTGCGCCGCCTGTGCGAACCGGTCGGCGGCCCCGTGCAGTTCGGGCGGCTCCCCCGACTCGGCGTAGCGTGCGACGGCCACCCGCCCGGCGCGGACCAGCAGGGCCGCGCGCTGCCCCTGCTCGCGGACCCGGCCGAGGGCCTCGTCGGTCCTGGCCTGGGCCTCGTCCAGCGGGCCGCCCGCCGACAGCAGCGCGTCGACGAGGTCGATCAGCACCCGGACCCGGTCACGGACGGACTCGTTGGTCTCCGGTGCCGGGCCGGCCTCCAGCCCCCGGCGCAGCGACCGCGCCGACTGCTCCGCGTACAGCCGGACCTGGACCGGGTCCGCCGTCACCTCCGACAGGCGCAGCAGGGTGCGGCCGTGGGCCAGCAGCAGCTGAGAGGGGCGGTCGCCGCGGTCGGGCCAGGCGTCGGCGAACGCCTCCAGCATGCCGACGGCACTCTGCAGAAGGGCGCTGTCGCCGCCCAGGCGCCACTGGGCCTCCAGGGAGGCGACCCGTTCCAGAGTGAGCCGCAGCGCCTCCGCCTCGTCCAGGCCGGGTGCCGCGCAGGCGACCGCGTACTCCCGGTCGGCGCGCCGCAGCAGGTCGAGTGCGCCGGACCGGTCTCCGCGCCGTCGCGCGTCGGTGGCGGCGGCGTGCAGTACGCGTGCGAGGACGGCGCGCTCGCGCAGGGCGTGCGGCGACGCGGCGGCCCGTTCGGCGGCCCGGGTGGCCTCCCGCAGCAGCGCGGTACCGCCCTGCACCTCCCACAGCCGCAGGGTGCAGCGCGCGTACTCGCCCCACAGCTCCGGGTCGGCGCCGGCCGGCCGTTCCTGCTCGGTGGCGCCGCGCAGCAGCTGCACGGCGTCGATGACGTCCTGAACCATGCCCTCGCCGTCGAACCGGGCGAGCAGGGCGCGCGCCCGGACGACCGCCCGGTGCGTGGGCCGCTCCGCGGTGACCTGCGGGCCGGTGCGGCTGTCGTACGTCGCGAACTGCTCGGGCAACGGCATGAACCGCTCCAGGATCCGGGCCGCGACCTCCGCGAAGGGCTGCGGGACCGGGGCGGTCCCGGCGTCGCCGCCGTTCTCGCCCGGGTACCCGGGCTCGCCGCCGGAGGGGTGCGGGTGCGGGCGTCCGGGGCCGCCGTCGCCGAGCTGGGCCAGCGCGAGCGCCGGGAAGTTGGGGCCGCCCTTGCCGAAGTGCTGTTCGATGTACTCCGAGCAGTGCTTGAGGACCAGCATGGCCTCGTCCCGCCCGAGCCGGGACAGCAGGGCCTCGCGCACCTCGGGGTCGATGTCGTACCACTGGGAGCCGTCGCCGCCCTGGTCCGCGCGGGCCCGGGTGACCAGGCCGCCGACCAGGACCTCGGCGAGCTCGGACGGGCCGGAGCCGGGCAGCATCGTCCGCTGGACCAGCTGCATCACCGGGAGGCAGAGCGGGGTCGCCGCGAGATAGACGGCCAGGCGCGCGGCGGCCGGAGAGGCACCGGCGCTGAACCGGCTGACCCGCTCCAACGGCGTGCGGCGGCGGTCCGGGCGGGTGGCCGCGGCGGCCGGATGGTCGGCACGCACCCAGCCCACGGCGCCGGGCACCGGACCGGCACCGGCCAGCAGCCGTGCCCACGACCCGAGGGCCACCGGCTCCGGCGGCAGCACGGGCACGGCCAGCGCACCGCGGCGGGCCTCGGCGGCGCCGGAGGCCGTGCGCACCCGCAGCACGGCGCCGCCGCCCAGGGTGTCACCGCGCGACAGTCCACCGAAGGTGACGGGCAGCCGGGTGCGGTTCCACATGCGCTGCGGCAGCGGCTGGAGCACGACGACGGGGCCCTGCCGGGTCAGGTGGTGGAGCAGCCGGTGGGCGTGGCCGCCGTGCCACAGCGGGCCGGCGCAGTCGCTGACCAGGACGACGATCCGGCGTCCGGTCGGATCGCTGAGCCGGTCGGCGGCGTGCAGCGGCGCACCGTACGGGTCGGCGCTGCGGCTGACGGCCGGGCCCCCGTCGGGCCCCTGGTGCAGATGGCTGACCTGGACGTCCGAGAAGGCTCCCAGCCGGCTGAAGACCTGGGCCAGTTCGGCGAACAGCCGGCCCCACACGCGCATCGAGGAGGAGGCGTCCAGCACCAGTTGCAGCCGGGCGTCCCGGCGGGACAGGTACCGGCGGACGGGCAGGATCAGTCCGCCGGCCCGGGCGCTCACCTCCGCGGTGGCGACCTCGTCGAGCTCGGACCGCAGGGGTGTGGCCGGACTGCGGTATCCCTGCAAGGGGCGCAGGGCACGCTGGAGTTCGAGCGGCGCGGGCAGCACGGGGGCGGCGGGCACACCCACCGGCAGTGCGCGGGCCGGGCCGGCTCCGTGCGCACCGGGCCCGTCGCCGGGGGGCAGCGGGTAGAGGGCCACGCGGCGGGCGGCCGGAGCGGCGGGCGGCTCGGGCGCGGGCGGCCGGGCCCGGTCCGGTGGCAGCGACACGGGTCCGGTGGGCGGCCGGACCACCGCGGGCGCCACGCGCGCGTCCGGGGCGGGCTCAGCGTCCGTGGCGTCGGCGGAGCGGGTCCACCGGGCCAGCCAGAGCGCGTCGCAGAGCTGCTCGGCGTCCGGATCCAGGCCGCTCTCCCGCAGCCTCAGGACGAGTCGGGCGAGCGGGTCGTCGGCGGGCACGGCGGCGCGCCCTGTCTCGGAACCCTCGCCACCGGAGCCGCCGGAGGTGCCGGAGCCGCCGGGGGTACCGGGGCCGCCGGAGGTGCCGGAGCCGCCGGAGGTGCCGTGGTGGCCGGGACCGTGGCGCGCCGTCTCGTCGGGCATCGCGTCACCTCGGGCGATCGAGCCGCTGGATGAGCAGGTCGGCCAGGCGGTCGCGGCTGGGCGTGGCGGCGGCGTCGGTGAGGTATATCGCGTTGAGCAACTGGTCCGTGGCCAGCAGCTCGCTGCGGGACCGCTCCAGGAACCGCGTGACGAGGTCGTCGCCCGCGCGTGCCGCCTCGTCGCCCAGGTGGGCCCGTACGAAGGTGGCGAGCCGGTTGTGGTCGGGGCGGCCCAGCTCCAGGTGGATGCAGCGCCGCATCAGCGGGGCCGGGAAGTCGCGTTCGCCGTTGCTGGTGAGCACCACGAACGGGAAGGCACGGCAGCGCACGCGGCCGTCGCGCACCGGCACCTTCACGCCGTCCGCGGTGAGCACCTCGGCCGTGCGGTCCGGCAGCCGGTCCGCGACGCGTTCCAGCTCGGGGATGGCGAACTCGCCCTCCTCCAGTACGTTCAGGAGGTCGTTGGGCAGGTCGATGTCGCTCTTGTCCAGCTCGTCGATGAGCAGGACGCGCGGCTTGTCGGAGGGCAGCAGCGCGGTGCCGAGGGGACCGAGCCGGATGTAGCCGCCGATGCCGTCGACCGCGCCCGGCGTCCCGGACCCCGGACCGTTGTCCGCCTGCGCGGCGATCTGCACGTCCTGCAGCCGGGCGATGGCGTCGTAGTGGTAGAGGCCGTCCTGGAGTTCGGAGCGGCTGACGATGGACCAGCGCAGTACGTTGCCCAGGCCCAGTTCGTAGGCCACCGAGTGGGCCAGGGTGCTCTTGCCCGCGCCGGGGCTGCCGGTGACGAGGAGCGGCCGGCGCAGGTACAGCGCGGCGTTGATCATCTCGAGTTCCTCGGCGCCCGGGCGGTGCAGCTCGGCCAGGTGCCGGTGGGCGCCGAGCCTGCGATCCTCGGACCCGTCGCCGGAACCCGCCGCGTCCCGGCTCGTGAAGTCCCGCCACGGGGGCGGGTCGGGAAGGCGGTCGATGCCGTCGTGGGGTTCGCCCGCGCCCCGGTAGATGAGCCACTCGCTGGATTCGCTCATGATCCAATCCTCGTCGTCACTCGTCCGGGGGGCGCTGTCGTCGTGGGGCGTCCATCACGGTATCGATCCTGAACGGGACTGGTAAGAGGCACATCGCTCAACGGGTGCCTCGTCAGGGGGAGTTGAAACGCCAGGGCGCGCGGTCCACGCGGACCCGCGCGGGCCGCGGTCACGGTGCCTCCAGCAGGTCGCCCGCGCCGGGCAGGGGCTGGTGCGGGTCGTCGTACAGCAGCGCTATGCCGTGGGCCCAGAAGGTCTCCGGCCGTCCCGATCGCAGTCTGTGGCGCAGGTCGCGCACCGCCTCGGGCAGTCGGTGGGCTCCGGCCGGGCCCGCGATCTGGTCCAGGGTGCCGCGGTGGAACTCGCCGCAGACCGTCTCCGGCAGCCCGTACCCGCGGCGCCACAGCGCCACGCCGAAGCCGCCGCGCACGAGCCGGGCGAGCCCCTCCGCGTCGCCCTGGACGCCGTGCGCGTCGAAGCGGCACAGCACCGGAACCGTGCCGTGCGACAGGCCCCGCAACTCCTCGACCGGCGGCACCGGTTTGCGCAGCCCGTCGTCGCAGTCCAGGACCGCGGCCGTCACCGGGTGGGCGTGCAGCCAGCGCCAGCGGGCCCTGCGTTCCTCGTCGATGTCCAGGCGGTGGTCACCGTTCTCGCCGTACGCGCGGTGTGCGGGGTACGCGCCGTGTCCGGGGTACGCACCGTGTCCGGAAGTCTCGCCGTACTCCGGGTTCTCGCCGTACTCCGGGTTCTCGCCGTACTCGGGGTTCTCGCCGTTCTCGGGGTTCTCGCCGTTCTCGGGGTTCTCGCCGTTCTCGGTCAGCTGGTCGCGGTCGGAGCAGCGCAGGACGACCGGGCGCTGTGTGCCCAGTCGCTCGTCCTCGGGGCCGAGCCGCCATTCGTCCACGTCGAGTGCCAGCAGCGAGGCCTCCGTCGCCACCTGCAGCACCGCCGGCCGGCCCGGCGTGTCGCACTGCCGGAACGCCTCCTTCAGGGGTGCGGACAGATGAGCGGAGAGGTCGGCCAGTGGGACGCGCTGGACCTCCTTGAGCCGCGTCGCCTCTCCGTCGGAGCGCACGACGAAGACCGACCAGTCGCAGCGGTCCGGTTCCCAGCCCCGCCGCACGATCTCCACCAGCACGGACGACTGCCCGGCGGCCGCGCCTTCCGGACCACCGGCGGGCGCCCCACGCGGCCCGGCGGCCGGGCCCGGGGCGGGCCGGCGCGCCGTCATCCTGGCCATCCGCCGTTCGACGAGGGCGCTCCGGCGGCCGGGGCCGAGCCGTTGGGCGGCCTGCCAGACCCCGGCCCACAGGGCCTCCTCGGCGGCCGGCGTACTGGGCGCGAGGAACGGGCGGTCCGCGGTCATGGCGTGCACCGCGTAGTCGAGCACCAGGTAGAGGGCGCCGTCGTCGCGCGCGTACTCGTACAGGGCACCGAGTCCGTCGCGCCAGCCGCGCGGGGCGGGCAGCGGAGCCGGTGCCTCGAAGTCCTGCAAGGAGTCGAGGAGGTCCAGCAGGGAGCGGGTGCTGGCGGGCGGCGGCAGGTCCGCCAGGCGTCCGAGCAACTGGACGCGCTCGTCGGGGCTCAGCGTCTGACCGGGCCGGGCCCCGAGCTGGCCCTGCACGTCCGCCCACGTGTGACGGCGCGCGTCCGGATGGCGCTGCCGGTCGCGGTGGTAGCGGTCGTGGGCGTGCACCACCGCCTGGTACAGGTCGTCGGGTTCGCTCTTCAGCTCGCCGGCGGGCACGGGCAGCGTCCGCAGTTGTTCGAGCCCGGTGGAGGTGCCCCCGCGCGCGTGGTCGGAGCGCGACTTCAGTACGCCGATGACCTCGCCGCGCTCCGGATCGATCACCGGGCCGCCGGAGACACCGTCCGGGAGGTCGTTGTCCCCCAACCGCATCTGGACGTCCGCGTTCCAGCCGCCGATCGTGCCCTGCACGGTGAGGGTGCCGTCGAGCATCCTCAGTCGTCCGTCGACCACCGTCCAGCCCGCGTACAGGACCGTGCCCTCGCCGAAGTAGGCCGCCGGGCGCTCGGAGAGGTACACGCACTCGTGGTCGACCGGCTCGCTCAGCCGCACCAGCGCGAGGTCGGGGGCAGGCCAGTTCCCGGGCAGGCGTCCGGCGCCCTCGGGAAGGGCCGCCGCCACCTGGCCCGAGACCGCGGACATGCCGCGGCCCGGTGCGGGCTCGTACACCACCACGACCTCGCCCCCCTCACCGCCGCATGCCACGTGTGCGCAGGTCAGAACCCAGCTCGGGGCGATGAAGTAGCCGCTGCCGAGGAACGTCCCGGGTTCGTCGAGGGCATACCCGGCGTCCGGCCGATGAATGCGAACGGTCGCCGCCATGACGAGGCCACGCAGCGCACGGCGGGCCGCGTCCCGGGCCCCCGGTGCGCCGGGGGCGCGTCCGTGCGTCATGCCCCGCTCCCGGAAGCAGCGGCACCGCTCCCGCCGTGCCCCGGGGCGCGGGCGGACGCGTCCGCGGTGGGGTCGGGGGGCTCACCACCCGGGGCGCGCGTGTCGGGCGCGGACGGATCCGGCGGGCCGCCGTGCCAGGTGAGGGTGACCGAGATGCCCGCCTTGGCCTCGCCGTCGGCGAGGAGGCCCACGACCTTGCCTGCCTTGGCCGTCAACTCGATGCCGAACTGGACGCTCACCTCGTCCGGCCGCACCGAGCGCAGCGGTTCCGCCAGCGAGCGGGCGACACCGGTCACGAGCGCGTTCAGGCTCTCCACGCTCGCCTCGATCCGCTCGGTGAAGCCGGTGTCGCTGTACGACAGCTGTCCGGACGGTGCCGGCAGCTCGGCCGCGCCCGAGATCCGGGCCCAGACCGGTGTCCCGTCCGGCAGCACGATGCGTGTGACACGCGTCGCTTCCTGTCCCATGCGATTCCCCCGTCCCCGCGCCCCTCGACGGCCCCGGAAGGCACGGCCCCGTGGGCGCCTATCCTTGTGCTGTCTTCTTCACAACTGACGGAAAGACCCCATCTCTCCACCCTGCAGGCACAGGTTTCTTCCCGCCCGGGAGGCTCTCAACCCTGCAAAGACCCGACGGAGCACGATCCATGTACTTCACCGACCGCGGCATCGAGGAGCTGGAGAAGCGGCGCGGCGAGGAGGAGATCACCTTCGAGTGGCTCGCCGAGCAGCTGCGCACGTTCGTCGACCTGAACCCGGACTTCGAAGTACCGGTGGAGCGCCTGGCCACGTGGCTGGCACGGCTGGACGACGACGAGGACGAGGACGAGTAGGGACGCGGGGAGACAGGCAACTGCGCCGGGAGGCAGACGGCGACGCACGGGCGGCGGGCGGAAGCATCGAGGCACACCGCCGGACTGGACCGACACGGCGGACCGGCACCGGCGGACCGGATCGTCGCGGCGGACCCGCGCCGTCGGACCAGACCGGCACCGTCGGACCGGACCGACGCGGCGGACCCGCACCGCCGGACCGGATCGTCGTGGCGGACCGGCACCGTCGGACCGAACCGTCGCGGCGGACCGTCAGGTGTGCCTGGAGAGCCCGTAGGCCGCGCCGAGCGCGCCGTGTCCGACGAGCAGGGCCCCCGCCGCGGCCCAGCCTCCGCTGCGTCGCCGCAGACCCCAGACTGTGAGCGGCAGGCCTGTCGCCACCTGGGTCAGGGCCAGGACGCGGGCGCCCGGACCGCCCGTCCAGGGCATCCAGGCGGCAAGAGGGCTCTCGTCGACGGTCGGGCGAAGTCCGGCGGACTCGGTCCGGCGCACCCCGGGCAGGGCGCGGGCGGCCGCGCCGAGGCGGGCGGCGCCTTCCCCGGGGTCGAGCCCTGCGGGGAGGCTGATGCCCCCGCGCGCGAGCACCGCCAGCAGTCCCCGCAGCCTGGCCCGGGCACCGGCTCCGGCCCCGAATTCGCGCTCGGCGTCCGGGTCGGCCCGGGTCAGCCGGTCCAGCGACTGCACGTCCAGGACCGGGTCCAGGCCCAGCCGGGCGGCGAAAGTGCGCATCGCCTCGTCCTCGCCGGCCGGTGTGCCGTCCGCGAGCCACACGTAGCCCACCGGGCGGCGGAATCCGGACGCCAGGACGTATCCGGCCCGGTCGGCGTCCCACCACAGGGCGAGTACGGGCCAGGGGGCACCGACGGCGAGCGCCGCGGCCCAGCCGGCGACGACCCGGTCGACCGGTTCGCGCCCGTCCCGCCAGGGCCCGCCCTCCGGCACCAGCGCGCTCCACTGCGCACCGGCCCGGACCAGCGGCATCCGTTCGCCCAGCAGCGGAGCGACCGCGGCGACGGAATCCGGCTCGGCCCGGCAGAGCAGCAGGGCGCCGGGAGTGGGAGCAGAAACCGACTCTTCCGTCGACATATCGACAAGATAGGACACATCGCCCCATTCGCCGATCGCTGATCACCAGAACGGGTGTCTTGACTTTCCATGCCCGCGATATATCGTGAATTTCGAAGGACGCGATATGGCGCGTTCGGTCGAGGAGGTCTGCACCATGTCCGAGTGGTCCGTCGCGGAGCCCAGGAAGCTCACCTTCGACGAGTCCGTGACCCGGCTCCAAGTACGCATCGTCAGCGGAACAGTGAACGTGGTGGGCACGGACGAAGGTTCCGCCCGCCTGGAGGTGTCCGAGATCGACGGGCCCCCGCTGATCGTGACCCACCGGGACGGCGTGCTCACGGTGGCCTACGAGGACCTGCCCTGGAAGGGCTTCCTGAAGTGGCTGGACCGCAAGGGCTGGCGCCGCAGTGCGGTGGTGTCCCTGGCGGTGCCGACCGGCACCCGGGTGGAGGTGGGGGCGGTCAGCGCCGCGGCCGTGGTCTCGGGTCTCGACGGACCCGCCGAGGTCAAGGGCGTATCCGGGGACACCACTCTGGTGAGCCTCGCGGGCCCCGTCCGCGCCGACACCGTCTCGGGGAACGTGGAGGCGCAGGCCCTCACCGGCGACCTCCGCTTCAACTCCGTCTCCGGCGACCTGACGGTGGTGGAGGCGGGCTCCTCCGTGCGGGCCGACTCGGTCAGCGGTTCGATGATCGTCGACCTGGACCCAACCGGAGGCCCCACCGACATCAGCCTGAACAGCGTCTCGGGCGAGATCGCCATCCGGCTGCCCCAGCCGGCCGACGCCCAGGTCGAGGCGAACACGGCCAGCGGCATGGTCAGCAGCGCCTTCGAGGACCTCCGGGTCGGCGGCCAATGGGGGGCCAAGCGCATCACCGGACGGCTCGGCGCGGGCAACGGCCGGCTGAAGGCCACCACGGTCTCCGGCTCGATCGCCCTGCTGCGCCGTCCGGCGACGGAGGACACCCCGTGGGAGCGGAAGCCGGAGGAATCCGGCCCGACGGGCACCGCACGGCACGACTCGGGGGACAATTCCGCTTCCGTCCGGGACCAGGGCGCCACCGACGCCCCTTCCGACGGCACGACCGACAAGAAGGTGCTCTGACATGCCCCCCGTCTTCGCCCACGGCCGCCTCCGCCTCTACCTGCTCAAGCTCCTGGACGAGGCCCCGCGCCACGGTTACGAGGTGATCCGGCTCCTGGAGGAACGCTTCCAGGGCCTGTACGCCCCGTCCGCGGGCACGGTGTACCCCCGCCTGGCCAAGCTGGAGGCGGAGGGCCTGGTCACCCACACCACCGAGGGCGGCCGCAAGGTGTACGCCATCACGGACGCCGGCCGCGCCGAGCTGGCCGACCGCAGCGGCGAGCTGGCCGACCTGGAGCTGGAGATCCGCGAGTCGGTCGCCGAGCTGGCCGCCGAGATCCGGGCCGATGTGCGGGGTGCGGCCGGCGATCTGCGGCGGGAGATGCGGGCCGCGGCCACGGCGGCCCGCCGGGGCGCCTCAGGGGCGCATGACGAGGGGGACGGCTCCACCTCCACTGCCGGGGAAGGGGACGAGAAGGAGGCCTGGCGGGCCGCGAAGGAGGAGATGCGGCGGGTCAAGCAGGAGTGGAAGGAGCAGGCCCGCCGCGCCAAGGACGAGAGCCGCCGCGCCCGCGACGAGGCCCAGCGGGCCCGGCGCCAGGCCAAGGAGGCCCAGGAGCGGGCCCGGGCCCAGGCGCAGGAGGAGGTCCAGCGCATCGCCCAGCGCGTGCAGGAACAGGTGCAGGACCACTTCTCGCGGGGCGACTGGCCGACGGGACTGCGTGAGGGCCTGAGCGAACTGGCCAAGGAGGTCGGCGACTTCGGAAAGGACTTCGGGAAGGAATTCGGCAAGGACTGGGGCTTCGGACGCACCGACACCGGGAGCCCCGCCTCGCGCGCGGAGCGTTCCCCGGACCCCGAGTACTCCGTCACCCCCGAGGACTTCCCCGCCGGATACGCGCCGAGCTGGGCCCACGAGGACGCCGCGGAATCCACCGGTGACCCGGCGCGCGACCTGGACCGGCTGCTCGACCGCTTCCGGGACGACATCCGCGACGCCGCCCGGGACCACGGAGTGACGTCCGACCAGTTGCGCGACACCCGCCACCGGCTGTCGGAGGCAGCGGCGCACATCGGGGCGATCCTGCGTACGCCGAAGGCCTGAGCGCGGCACGGCACGGCGCCCCCGGCTCCCCAGGGGCGCCGCGCGCCGGTGAGCCGCCGTACCACCGGTCAGGCGCAGGACTTCCCGGCCCCCTCGTCCAGCACCCTGGACAGCGACGCGTGGGTCACCCCGTGGTCGGCGAGCACCTCGGCGGGCACTCCGGGACGCAGGGCCAGGGCGAGGAGGAGATGCTCGTCCCCGATGTGCCGGTCACGGCGGGCGACGGCGACCCGCAGCGCCTTCTCCAGGACCTCCTTGGCGCCTCGACTGAAGCTCCGGTGTCCCGACCACCGGCGCCCGCGCTTGCGGTCGTCGGCGGACATCGCCCCCACACCGTGGGCCTCCTCCACCCTGGCGACGATCTCCGTGACGTCGATTCCCAGTCCGGCGAGGGCCTCCGTCTCGGACTGCGACAGACCCGCACGACGTCGCGCGTCCCCCAGCTCCCGGCGTACCGCGTCCCGGTGCTCGCCGACGCCGAGGGCCGCCAGCGCGAAGGAGGCGCGACTGCCCTCCCGGTCGAGCAGGGCGAGCAGCAGGTGTTCGGGCTCGACGGTCTCCGCCCTCGCCTCCTCGGCGTGTCCGGCCGCCCCCTGCACGACCGCGCGGGCGTCCTTCGTGAATCGCTCGAACATCAATGCCTCCCGTACTTCTTGTGCACGGCCTGCCTGCTGACTCCGAGTTCCGTGGCGATCTCCTGCCACGACCATCCCTGCCGGCGGGCGCTGCGCACCTGTACGGCTTCCAGTTGCTCCACCAGCTTCCGCAGGGCGGTGACTGCTCGCAGCCCGATCCGGGGATCACGGTCACCCGCACGCGTGGCGAGATCCGTCGCTTCACTCATACAGTCAACCTAGGTTGACATGACTCGCTTGTCAACCCTGGTTGACATGGGTGCCGGCGGTACCGCACGGCGTGGACATGCGAACGGCGGGCCCGGAGAACCGGACCCGCCGTGTCTGGGGGAACGCGTCAGGAGTTGCTGAGCACGATCTTGCCGAACTGCCCCCCGGAGGCCATCCGCTCGAACCCGTCACGGGCCCGGTCCATCGGAAGTACCTCGTCGATGACGGGACGCACACCGGTGGCGGCGCAGAAGGACAGCAGGTCCTCCAGCTCGTCCTTGGAGCCCATCGTGGAGCCGACGACCTTGAGCTCCAGGAAGAAGATCCGGGTGAGTTCGGCGTGGGAGGGCCGGTCACCGCTGGTGGCACCGGAGATGACCAGCGTGCCGCCGGGCCGCAGCGACTTGATGGAGTGCGACCAGGTGGCGGCGCCCACGGTCTCGATCACGGCGTCGACCCGCTGCGGCAGCCGCGCACCGCTCTCGACGGCCTCCACCGCACCGAGCTCCAGCGCCCGCTTGCGCTTGGCCTCGTCCCGGCTGGTGGCGAAGACCCGCAGCCCGGCCGCCTTGCCGAGCACGATCGCGGCCGTGGCGACCCCGCCGCCGGCGCCCTGCACCAGCACCGAGTCACCGGGACGCACCCCGGCGTTGGTGAACAGCATCCGGTACGCCGTCAGCCAGGCGGTCGGCAGGCAGGCGGCCTCCTCGAAGGAGAGCTCCTTGGGCTTGGGCAGGATGTTCCAGGTCGGCACGGCGACCTGCTCGGCGAACGTCCCCGGATAGCGCTCGGTGAGGATGGAGCGGGGCTCCTTGGGGCCGACGCCGTGGCCGGTCTGGCCGATCACGGAGTGCAGGACGACCTCGTTGCCGTCCGCGTCGATCCCGGCGGCGTCGCAGCCGAGGATCATCGGCAGCCGGTCCTCGGGGAGGCCGACGCCGCGCAGGGACCACAGGTCGTGGTGGTTGAGGGAGGCGGCCCTGACATCGACGACGCTCCAGCCCGGCCGGGCCTCGGGAGCCGGAAGCTCTCCCAACTCCAGGCCGGCCAACGGCTGGTCGCGGTCGATTCGGGCGGCATAGACAGCGAACATGACCCTGACGATAGGTTCCCCACCCCCCAACCGGAACCGCAGCCCCGTGTGACACACCCCCTCTTGCCAGCCACCCCGGCCCCCAGCTGGGTCAGTCGCGCCTGCCAGCGCCCCCCAGCTGCGGACAGTCGTGCCTGCCAGCCCCCCCCCCCCAGCTGCGGACAGTCGTGCCTGCCAGCCCCCCCCAGCTGCGGACAGTCGTGCCTGCCAGCCCCCCCAGCTGCGGGCAGTCGTGCCGCTGGGGCGGCACGGGTGGGCGCAGCGGCACCCGCCCCGCGCCGGCCGGCGCCCCCACCCCCGCCCAGCACCAGCGCACCCGCACCCCCACCCGCACCCGCACCCGTACCGGCACCGGCACCGACACCGACACCGGCACCCAAAAGACAAGCGGCCCCGCCCACCAGGGACGAGACCGCTCACCACACCGCAGTGATCACACCGCAGGCGTCACACCGTCACCGGCGCGCAACCCCCTCCGCGCGGGCCGCCGCGGCCACCGCCGCCGTCACGGCCGGCGCGACCCGCTCGTCGAACGGGGACGGAATGACATAGTCCGCGGCAAGGTCGTCCCCCACCACGGAGGCCAGCGCCTCGGCCGCCGCCAGCTTCATGCCCTCGGTGATCCGCGACGCCCGCACCTGGAGAGCGCCCGCGAAGATGCCCGGGAACGCCAGCACGTTGTTGATCTGGTTCGGGAAGTCCGAGCGCCCCGTCGCGACGACCGCCGCGTACTTGTGGGCGACCTCCGGATGCACCTCCGGGTTCGGGTTGGCCATCGCGAAGACGAAGGCACCCTCGGCCATCGAGGCCACCGCCGGCTCGGGCACCGTACCGCCGGAGACGCCGATGAAGACGTCGGCACCCGCGAGCGCCGCCTCCAGGGGGCCGGAGAGCCCGGCCTTGTTGGTGAAGGAGGCCAACTCCTGCTTGACCGGGGTCAGGTCCTCCCGGTCGGCCGAAACGACACCCTTGCGGTCGGCGACCGCGACGTCCCCGATGCCGGCCTCCACCAGCATCTTGGCGATGGCGACCCCGGCCGCACCCGCGCCCGAGATCACCGCCCGCAGCTCACCCAGCGTCCGCCCGCTCAGCCGCGCCGCGTTCCGCAGGGCGGCCAGCGTCACGACGGCCGTGCCGTGCTGGTCGTCGTGGAAGACCGGGATGTCCAGGCGCTCCTGGAGCTTGCGCTCGATCTCGAAGCACCGCGGCGCCGAGATGTCCTCCAGGTTGACGCCACCGAAGGAGGGCGCGAGCCGGACCACGGTCTCGACGATCTCGTCGGCGTCCGTGCAGTTCAGGGCGATCGGGACCGCGTCCACGCCGCCGAACTGCTTGAAGAGGATGGCCTTGCCCTCCATCACCGGGAGGGACGCCTCGGGCCCGATGTCACCGAGCCCCAGCACCGCCGTGCCGTCCGTCACGACCGCGACGACCGACGACTTCCAGGTGTAGTCGTGGACGAGGTCGGGCTGCTCGGCGATCGCGCTGCACACTTTCGCGACGCCGGGCGTGTACGCCAGGGACAGGTCTTCCTTGTCGCGGATCGGCACGGTGGCCTGCACGGCCATCTTGCCGCCGCGGTGCAGCGCGAACGCGGGGTCGAAGGAGTCGAGCGGCTCGGCGCCCGCCTCCTGCTCCGCACCGGCTTCGCTGTCGCTGCGAGGATTGACGATCTCCGCTGCCACTTTGTCTTACCCCTTAAGAGTTCATGGTTTGAGGGTTTGTCCACTCCTGGTGAGGAATGGGCGGGCACCGCACAGGGAGATGGCTGTCTGGGCCACGTGGCCCCCGCGCGACGGGCGCGCCGCACACGCGCCCTGAGCCCCTGATGAGGGGTGTAAAGAACCTTCTTACCCGACGGACGCCCCCGGCGACGAGTCCGATAAGCGCAAGCTCACATGCCGGACCCCGAACGCCGCATGTCGGTGACATGGCTCATAGCCAGGCTTCCGGACAACCTCTCCCGACCCCTTGACAGGCCCGCGCACGGCACCTTCAACACCCCTGCTCGCCCGCGATCCATGGTCGGATAACGAGAAATTCCGCAGATCTTCCGGCCGGAAGGGCAGATTCCCGCAAAGGTTCGGTCGTGATGTACCGACCTGGTGCGGTTCGGGGGGTGACCCGTTATCCGATTTTGACATGACGGCCCCCCTGAATGGCCGAGTCCGAATGGCAAGATGCCGTAATCACACGAGGTCGCGGCACTCGAAGGTGTGTGCTCTCGTCGACCCACGGCACCGGCCGGACCCCGGCCGGCGTCCCGTCCCACCGGAACTCCACCGTCCCCATCGGCAACTCCCTCATCCGCCGGAGGAACCACCATGACCGCACGCTCCACCCGTCGTACGACCGCCGCGCACTCCCGGCTAGCAGCGGTCGGTGCGATCGCGGTCGCCGGCGCCCTGCTGCTCACCGGATGCGGCGACCAGACCGAGAACGGCGACTCCGGCGGCAGCGACACCCAGTCCGCCGGCGGTGCTCCGCTGGCCGACAAGCTGCCGCAGTCGATCCGCGACAAGGGCACCATCAAGGTCGGCTCGGACATCGCGTACGCGCCCGTCGAGTTCAAGGACGACTCCGGCAAGACGGTCGGTATCGACCCCGACCTCGCGGACGCCCTGGGCAAGCAGCTCGGTGTGAAGTTCGAGTTCGAGAACGGCACCTTCGACACCCTGATCACCGGCCTGCGCTCCAAGCGGTACGACATCGCCATGTCCGCGATGACCGACACCAAGGACCGCCAGGAGGGCATCGACGGCGACACCGGCAAGAAGGTCGGCCAGGGCGTCGACTTCGTCGACTACTTCACCGCCGGTGTCTCGATCTACACCAAGAAGGGCGACGACCAGGGCATCAAGACCTGGTCCGACCTGTGCGGCAAGAAGCTCGTGGTCCAGCGCGGCACGGTCTCCGAGGACCTCGCCAAGGCCGAGAACGAGAAGTGCCCGGCCGGCAAGAAGATCTCCATGCAGCCCTTCGACAACGACCAGCAGGCCCAGACCCGCCTGCGCGCGGGCGGCGCGGACGCCGGTTCCTCCGACTTCCCGGTCGCGGCGTACGCCGTGAAGACCTCCGGCGGCGGCAAGGACTTCGAGCTCGTCGGCGAGCAGGTCGAGGCCGCGCCGTACGGCATAGCGGTCGCCAAGGACAACACGCAGCTGCGCGACGCCCTGAAGGCGGCGCTGGACGCGGTGATCGCGAACGGCGAGTACAAGAAGATCATGGACAAGTGGGGCGTGTCGGAAGGCGCCATCACCGAGGCCACCGTCAACGGCGGCAAGTGACCGCGCGGCGGGCGCTGAAAGGCAACATCCGTGACTGTTGACATCGACAAGACGGCGGGCGGCCCGGCCGGCACCCCGCCGACCCCGCCCGAGGCCATCAAGGCCATCCCGGTGAGGCACTACGGGCGGTACGTCTCCGCGGTCGTCGCGATCGCGCTGCTGGCCGCGGTCGTCTACGCCTTCTCCCAGGGCAAGATCAACTGGGGCGCGATCCCGGACTACTTCTTCGACGACCGTGTCCTGACCGGCATGGGCAAGACGCTCCTGATCACCGTCCTCGCGATGCTGATCGGTGTCGTCGGCGGCATCCTGCTCGCCGTGATGCGGCTGTCGAAGAACCCGGTGACCTCGTCCATCGCGTGGTTCTACATCTGGTTCTTCCGCGGCACCCCGGTCCTGGTGCAGCTGGTGGTCTGGTTCAACCTCGGCCTGGTCTTCGAGTACATCAACCTCGGCCCGTTCTACCGCGACGAGTGGTCGGACTTCATGACGCCGTTCCTGACGGCGCTGCTCGGCCTCGGCCTCAACGAGGCGGCGTACATGGCGGAGATCTGCCGCGCCGGCCTGCTCGCGGTCGACGAGGGCCAGACCGAGGCGGCGCACGCGCTCGGCATGAGCCACACCAAGACGCTGCGCCGGATCGTGGTCCCGCAGGCGATGCGCGTGATCGTGCCGCCGACGGGCAACGAGGTCATCAACATGCTGAAGACGACCTCGCTGGTGTCGGTCGTCCAGTACGCCGAGTTGTTCAGAGTCGCCCAGGACATCGGCCAGTCCTCGGGCGCACCGGCCGAGATGCTGTTCCTCGCGGCGGCCTGGTACCTGCTGCTGACCTCGGTCTTCAGCGTCGGCCAGTACTACCTGGAGCGCTACTACGCCCGCGGCTCCAGCCGCAGTCTGCCGCCCACCCCGATGCAGAAGATCAGGGCCAACCTGTTCTCCCTGTCGAACCGCTCCAGCACGACGGGAGGTGCGGCATGACCGCCATGGTCAAGGCCGAGGGCGTCCACAAGTCCTTCGGTGCCGTCGAGGTCCTCAAGGGCATCGACCTGGAGGTGAAGCAGGGCGAGGTGTTCTGCCTCATCGGCCCCTCCGGCTCCGGCAAGTCCACCTTCCTCAGGTGTATCAACCACCTCGAGAAGATCAACGCCGGACGTCTGTACGTCGACGGCGAGCTGGTCGGCTACCGCCAGAAGGGTGACAAGCTCTACGAGCTGAAGGACAGCGAGGTCGCCCTCAAGCGCCGGGACATCGGCATGGTCTTCCAGCGCTTCAACCTGTTCCCGCACATGACGGCCGTGGAGAACGTCATGGAGGCGCCGGTCCAGGTCAAGGGCATGAGCCGGGCCCAGGCCAGGGAGCGTGCGCGGGGCCTCCTGGAGCGCGTGGGCCTGGCCGACAAGGCGGGCAACTACCCCTCGCAGCTCTCCGGCGGCCAGCAGCAGCGGGTCGCCATCGCGCGGGCCCTGGCGATGGACCCGAAACTGATGCTGTTCGACGAGCCGACCTCCGCGCTCGACCCCGAGCTGGTCGGCGACGTCCTCGACGTCATGCGCGACCTCGCGGAGTCCGGCATGACGATGGTCGTCGTCACCCACGAGATGGGCTTCGCCCGCGAGGTCGGCGACAGCCTGGTCTTCATGGACAACGGCGTGGTGGTCGAGTCGGGCAACCCGCGCGACGTGCTGACCGACCCGCAGCACGACCGGACGAAGGCGTTCCTGTCCAAGGTCCTCTGACCGACCGCACGATCGCACGCCGAGGGGCGGTACGGATCTCCGTACCGCCCCTCGGCGCGCGGTCCTCGGCGCGTGGTCCTACTTGACCGCCAGGAGCAGGGTGTCCGACGGCGAGCACCACACCGGCCGCGCCTCGCCGAAGCCCTTCTCGCGCAGCACGCGCGCGTGCCACGCCGCCGAGGGCATCTCGCCGTCGGCGTGCTCGCCGTAGATCTCGAAGCGGCGGGCGGTGGGTCCGGCCAGCACCGGGTCCTCGGCGGCGAGCTGCCACCACTCGGCCCAGTCCAGGGCGCCCTGCCCCTTGGCCGCGTCCATCCGCGCGTGCCGCTGCGCGCGCTCGGCCGCGTTGATCCGGGGCGTCGCTTCGTCGATCATGTGGTCCGCGTTCATGAAGACACCGCCGTCGCGGACCAGCTCCGCAACCCGGCCGTAGAGATCCGCGAGGGGTTCGGCGTGGAACCAGTGCAGGGCCGTGGCGGTCAGCACGGCGTCGTACGCGTCGTACGGCAGCTTCGCCGGCCAGTCGGGGTCCTTGAGGTCGGCGGCGACGAACGAGACCCGGTCGTCGCCCGCGAAGGTGCCCTCGGCGATGGCGAGGAGGGCGGGGTCGAGGTCCACGCCGGTACTCGTGGCGTCCGGGAACCGGTCCAGCAGCCGGGCCGTGATGGTGCCGGTGCCGCAGGCCAGGTCCAGCACGCGCGGCGCGGGACCGACGAGCGCCTCGACCATGTCGAGCATGATCCGGAACCGTTCCTCCCGGTCCGGCATGTACCACTCCTGCTGCCGGTCCCAGCTCCGCTGCCAGGCCTGCCAGTCGGCACCGGCCGTGGCGGTGGTCGTGGCCGTGGTGCCGGCCGTAGTGGCCGTGGTCGTGTCCGCGTTCGTCATCGAGCCCCTCCGCACTGCGTCGCGTAATACCCTGGATGCACGATCAGCTGTTACCCGACCGCAGGCACGACCCTAGAGCCCCGTCGTAAGGACTACAAGTGGAACTGGCCTATTACTCGGATTACGCCGTACGTCTCGTCAACACCGAGGAACCGTCGCGGGGGCAGGACTCCCTGACCTCGGTGGAGGCCGTCCGTGAGCTCTTCGGCGCCAACCAGTCGGCGGCCCGGCGCGCGTCCGACGCCGACGTGACGCGGTTCCGCTCGGTCCGGGGGCGGCTGCGCGCGGTCTTCGAGGCGGCCGACGGCGGCGACGAGACCCTCGCCGTGGACCTGCTGAACTCACTGCTCCTGGAGTTCCCGGTGAGCCCGCAGATCTCCGGCCACGACCACCGCGCGGAGGACGGCAGCCCGCTGTGGCACATGCACCTGGCGGACCACCCCTCCAACGCGACGGCCGGATTCGCGGCCATCGCGGCGATGGGCCTGGCCTTCCACCTCACCGAGTACGGGGTCGACCGGCTGGGCCTGTGCGAGGCGGCCCCCTGCCGCAACGCCTACCTGGACACCTCCACCAACCGCTCCCGGCGCTACTGCTCCGACCGCTGCGCCACCCGCGCCAACGTGGCGGCCTACCGCGCCCGCAAGCGCCTGGAGGCGGACCGGTCGGCCGGCACCGGCCTGACCGCCGACAGCGCCCAGCGGACCACGGCGAGCGGCGAACGCTGACCCGCCCGCGGCGGCCGGTACCGGAACCGGACCCGGCCGAGGACGAGGTCCTGCGGGACCACCCCGTAGTCGGTACTGTCCCCGCCCGCGAATGCGTTGTCCCCGAGCACCCACCAGCCGGCCCCACGCCGTTCGGCCGCCCGCTTGACCACGAGCAGGTCCTGCTGGAAGGGGTGCCGCAGCACGACCACGTCACCCGGCCGGACCCGGGCCCCCCAGTGCACGAGCAGCACGTCACCGTGGTGCAGCGTGGGCACCATCGACGGCCCGGTCACCTCGGCCGGCCCGAAGGGCAACGCCCCTCTGGCGCGCTCGGTCTCCTGCGACAGTTGCTCCGGCATCACCCGGCACCTCCCCGGTCTTTCCTCCACCAGTCTCAGTCTCACCCCGGACTTTTGTCCTAAGCCCACGGGGGCACCCGCGAAATCAGGTCTCCCAGGGAGTAATGTCCCCCCTGAGAAGACGATCACGAGGAAGGAACGCTTCATGCTTTCCCGCCTGTTTGCCCCCAAGGTCACGGTCAGCGCCCACTGCGACCTGCCCTGCGGCGTGTACGACCCTGCCCAGGCCCGCATCGAGGCGGAGTCGGTGAAGGCCGTCCAGGAGAAGATGGCCGGCAACGACGACCCGCACTTCCAGACGCGCGCCACGGTCATCAAGGAGCAGCGCGCCGAGCTCGCGAAGCACCACGTCTCCGTGCTGTGGAGCGACTACTTCAAGCCCCCGCACTTCGAGAAGTACCCGGAGCTGCACCAGCTGGTCAACGACACCCTGAAGGCCCTGTCGGCCGCCAAGGGCTCGAAGGACCCGGCGACCGGCCAGAAGGCCCTGGACTACATCGCCCAGATCGACAAGATCTTCTGGGAGACCAAGAAGGCCTGACGGACGTCAGCATCCCGGGGCCGGCGATCGGTGCACCATCGCAGGCCGCAGGGCAGCCCGAAGGGGCCCGGCGCCATCCTGGCCGGGCCCCTTCGGCGTTGTCGTGGTCAGGGGTTCTCGGTGACCGTTTCCCGGGAGTGCTCCGGCCTCCCGGGCCGTGCCTCGGCTTCGGCGGCCCCGGCGTTCTTCCCGGGACCCGCCTCGCACTTCGGGTTGCCGCACGGGCCCGGGGCCCATTCCGGCACCCATATGCCCAGCGTCTTGTGGCGCCGGACGACCGCTTCGACTGGCTGTCCGCACACGGGACAGGCGTACGTGTCGCTGTCCATACCCCCAGGTTAGAGCGGCAGGCGCCTCAACGCTTGCGGTGGTACGTACGCACCACGACGCCGTTGCCGAAGGTCCGCACCGAATCCGGCACGAATGCGGAGACCTCGAAGCCGGAGCCGAACATCGGCATGCCGGTGCCGAGCACCACGGGGTAGGTCTTGACGACCAGTTCGTCGACCTCGTCGAACAGTTCGCCGGCCACGGCCGATCCGCCGCACAGATAGATGCCGAAGGCGCTGTCCTCGGCCTTCAGCTCCCGGACCCTGCCGACCAGATCCGTCGAGATGATCTCGACGTTCGGGTCGGGCGACTCCGTGAGCGTGCGCGAGGCGACGTATTCGCGCAGGTGGGCATAGGGGCTGGTGACGCCCTCCTTGAGAGCCAGGTCGTAGCTGGCGCGTCCCTGCACGATCGTGTCGAACCGCTTGTTCGGCAGGTCGTCGATGCCCAGCGGACGACGGCCGTGGGTCGGCAGCGTCTCCGGATACTCCGACTTCAGGAACTCGAAGAACTCCTCGTCGACGAACGGGACCATGAACGACGCGTCGCCGTCCGGGCCGCCGATGAAGCCGTCGATCGAGCAGGCGACGAAGTACGTGAGTTTGCGCAAACCGGTCTCCCTCTCATGTTGACCACTACGTTCACAGTACTCCGCGTGTAGTTCTTTGGGGAGCGGATTACGAGATCACGGAGTCCGCGGCTCGCGCCACATCGGCCACATGCGGGGGCCGTCCGGCAGATCCAGGGCCCGGCCGGTGAACTCGAAGCCGAGACGTTCGTAGAGCGCCCTCCCGCGGGCGCTGCTCGCCTCCAGATAGGCGGGCAGGCCCTCGCGGTCGCAGCGGTCGAGGACGGTCCCGATCAGCGCGGTGCCCAGGCCCTCGCCCTGCCGCTCCGGGACCACGCCGATCATCCACAGGTACGCGTGCGCCCGGCCGGAGGGGTGGATCCCGTCCGTGAGCCGGGCTATCAGCTCCACGCGCTCGTTCTCCGGGTCGACGGCCGCACGGATCCGGGCGGGGCCGTCCTCGGCGCCCTCCCCGGACTCGGACCCCTGCTTTGCGCCCGGTCCGTCGCCCGCGGGCTCGCCCGCCGGGACGGGCAGCCACAGCGCGCAGGCGGCGCCGTCCTCGGTGAGGTCGACGCGGCCGTCCGCGAGGACGGCGTCGGCGAACGCGGCCATGAGCCGATGGTGCGTCCGGCGACGGTACTCCGTGCCGGGGAAGACCCAACTGCTCACCGGATCGTCCTGGAAGGCCTCGTCCAGCAGCCGGACGACCAGTTCCCGGTCGTCCTCCCCCGCCGTGCGGATCACCACACCCATACCTCGCCCCTCAGCCTCGTCACCGGCGGCTCAACATCGCACATCCGTACGGCGGTTGAGCCTAGCCGCTGAGTCGCGGCCGGTGCGTGCGCCGCTGCCGTCCGCGGGCGCGGGGACAAGGGGGCGAGGGCAGGCGGGCAAGGGCAAGGAGGCGGGCCCCGCACACCGTGGGGAAGTGCGGGACCCGCCGGACCGGAGCCGTCGGCGGTGCGGCCGTACGTCGGTCAGGTGCCGTACGGCCCTGCACGGGCTCCGGGGTCTTGCGTGGCCGGCCCGGCGATCCACGACGCCGGGCGGGCGAGGGGGCCGGGGCGGCGCTCAGGTGCTGCGCTCAGGTGCTGCGCCGCGTCACGAACTCGGCCAGGGCGAGCAGGCCGCCCGCCGCCTCCGGCTCGGGCACGGCACGCGCCAGCTCCTGCATGGCCCTCGCCATCCGGTCGGCCGCCTGGGCCTGTGCCCAGTCCCGGCCGCCGGCCCGCTCCACGGCCAGGGCGGTGCGCTCCAGGTCCTCCTTGTTCTCGTCGTACGGGCCTGTGTACAGCTCGGCCAGTTCGGCGGCGGCCGGGGTGCCGGAGGTGAGGGCGGCGACCACCGGCAGTGACTTCTTGCGGGCGGCCAGGTCCGCACCGGCCGGCTTGCCGGTGTGGCGCGGGTCGCCCCATATGCCGATGACGTCGTCGATGAGCTGGAAGGCCATCCCCGCCTCACGGCCGAAGGCGTCCAGGGCCTCGACGTCCTCCGTGGCGACGCCCGCGTACAGCGCGCCGACGGCACAGGCGCAGCCCAGCAGGGCACCCGTCTTGGCCTCGGCCATGACGAGCGTCTCGTCGAGGGTCACCTCGTCCGGCGGGCGCCGCTCCATCGCCGTGTCCGCGTGCTGGCCCTCGCACAGCTCCATGACGCAGTCGGCGAGCCGGGTGGCCGCCGCCGCGGACGCCGGATGCGGGTCGGCGGCGAACAGCCGCAGGGCGAGCGCCTGAAGTGCGTCCCCGGCCAGGATCGCGTCGGCGTCGCCGAACACGGTCCACGCGGTCGGCCGGTGCCGCCGGGTGGCGTCGCGGTCCATCACGTCGTCGTGCAGCAGGGTGAAGTTGTGGACCAGCTCCACCGCCGCCGCGGCACGGACGGCCGCCGCGCGGGCCCCCGGACCGCCGAGCGCGGCCGCCGCGGTGAGGACGAGCGCGGGGCGGATCGCCTTGCCCGCGTTGCCCGCCGCGGGCGTGCCGTCCGCGTGCTGCCAGCCGAAGTGGTAGAGCGCGACCCGGCGCATCGACTCCGGCAGCGTCGCGATGGCGGACCGCAGTTCAGGATCGACCGACGCTCGTGACTCGCTCAGGAGCAGGGCCGCCTCGTGCCCTTCGACCACCGCCTCCCCCTGCCCGTCGGACGGCTCCCCCGGCTCCTTCTCGCGCTGTGTGCCGATGGGCCCGTGCCTTTCCGGCGCCCCGGTGGGACGGCACGTCGCGGTGGCGCCGCGCCGGGTCTCCGTCATGGACTCACCTTCCCCCTGGGCCCGTCCGTACCCCGGGGGTGTACCCGCCCGGGAGGGCGGGAACACGGCGTTCGGGACAGTGACGTCACCGCCAGCGGCCGATCTCGACGTTCTCCAGCACACCGAGCGCGTCCGGCACGAGGACCGCGGCCGAGTAGTAGGCCGTGACCAGGTACTTGATGACCGCCTGCTCGTTGATCCCCATGAAGCGCACCGACAGACTCGGCTCGATCTCGTCCGGGATGCCGGTGGCCCGCAGGCCGATGACGCCCTGGTCCTGCTCGCCGGTACGCATCGCGATGATCGAGGACGTACGGGCCTCGGTGACCGGGATCTTGTTGCACGGGTAGATGGGCACACCGCGCCAGGTCGGGATGCGGTTCCCGGCGACGTCGATGGTCTCGGGGACGAGGCCGCGCTTGTTGAGCTCGCGGCCGATGGCGGCGATGGCGCGCGGGTGGGCGAGGAGCAGCTTGGTGCCGCGCCGGCGGCTCAGCAGTTCGTCGAGGTCGTCGGGACCGGGCACTCCGTCGTGCGGCTGGATGCGCTGGTCGTACTCGCAGTTGTGCAGCAGCCCGAACTCCCGGTTGTTGATGAGTTCGTGCTCCTGGCGCTCCTTCAGCGCCTCGACCGTCAGGCGGATCTGCTGCTCGGTCTGGTTCATCGGCTGGTTGTACAGGTCGGCCACGCGCGAGTGGATGCGCAGCACGGTCTGGGCGACGCTCAGTTCGTACTCGCGCGGCCGGGCCTCGTAGTCGACGAACGTGTGCGGGATGTCCGGCTCGCCGCTGTGACCGGCCGCGAGGTCGATCTCCTTCTCACCGTGCCTGTTGGTGCGCTGCTCCGGGATCGAGCGCCGCTGCTCCAGGTGCTCGCGCAGGGAGTCGGCCCGCTCCGCGACCTGGTCCACCTCCTGGCGGGGCAGCACGAGCACCGTGCAGGCGGTGACCGTGCGGGCGGTGTACTCCCAGATGGCGTCACCGTCGAGGAGCGCCTGGTCGCCGAAGTAGGCGCCGTCGGCGAGGACGCCGAGCACCGCGTCGTCGCCGTAGGGGCCGGTGCCGATCTTCTCGACCTTGCCGTGCGCCAGCAGGTAGACCTCGTCGGCCCGCGCGCCGAACGAGGCGATCACCTCGCCGGGGCCGAACTCCCGCTGCTCGCAGCGCTGCGCGAGTTCCGACAGGACCTCGTCGTCCTCGTACGACCGAAGGGCCGGCAGCTCGCCCAGCTCCGCGGGGACGACCTCGACGCGGTCGCCGGTCTTCACGAACGTCACGCGGCCGTCGCCGACGGCGAAGGTCAGACGCCGGTTGACCCGGTACGTGCCGCCCTGGATGTCCACCCAGGGGAGCGAGCGCAGCAGCCAGCGAGAGCTGATCTCCTGCATCTGAGGAACGGACTTGGTGGTGGTGGCCAGGTTCCGCGCGGCCGCCGTGCCGAGGCTCTGCTGCGGCCTGGTCTGCTCGGTGCGGACCTCTTCGCCTACCGACATAAGGAATTGCCCTCCCGGTCATGCCGGACGGCTGCGCCCGGCATCGATGTGCGTGGACCAGCCTTCCTCACGGAGCGTGCCGGTGCTATTACACGAACGAGCGGGAATGGATCACACGCGGCCGGGGCAGATATGGGGGCTTGTTTCGACTTCGGCACCCCCTGGCCGGGATGAGATTGTCCGAAACGACTCGCACACGGGCCGAACAAGTAATAGGAGTTGCTCCGTTTCGGTACAAGCTCCGTACGAGGCGGTCGCGTCGGGCGGTCGTCGCGCAGCGTGAAGGAGCCCGGCCGTGGCCTCACCCATGTCCGCGAGCAGTTTCCTCAAGGCACTGAAGGCGGAGGGCCTCACCGTCGTCCAGGTCGGCGACTGGCGGGACCACAACCGCAACCACAAGGGCCCGTGGGGTCCCGTGCACGGTGTGATGATCCACCACACGGTCACCAAGGGCAGCGCGCGGACGGTGGACATCTGCCGCAAGGGATACGAAGGTCTGCCGGGCCCCCTGTGCCACGGGGTCGTCACCAAGGACGGCAAGGTCCACCTGGTCGGGTACGGCAGGGCCAACCACGCCGGTCTCGGCGACGACGACGTACTGCGCGCGGTGATCGCGGAGAAGGCGCTGCCCCGGGACAACGAGGCGAACACCGACGGCAACCGGCACTTCTACGGCTTCGAGTGCGAGAACCTGGGCGACGGCGACGACCCCTGGCCGGCGGCACAGCTGGAGGCGATCGAGCGGGCCGCCGCGGCCGTGTGCCGCCACCACGGCTGGAACGAGCGGTCCGTCATCGGCCACCTGGAGTGGCAGCCGGGCAAGGTGGATCCGCGCGGATTCACGATGGCGTCCATGCGAAACCGCATCCGGGACCGCCTGAAGTGACCCGGACCGACCGGGGCGGCCGGAACCGGCCGAGGTGCCCCGGAACCGGCCGAGGTGCCCGGAGCGCGCCGGGGTGAGGTGGCCGGGGCGCCCGGTGGCGTGACAATGGCGGGGTGACCGGCACCGACACGCGTCAGCTCGCCGCCCTGCGGCCCCGTCTGCCCTCTCCGCTGCACGAGGTGGCCGACGGACGGTTCGAGCGCCACGGTGTCCGGCTGCTGCTCAAGCGGGACGATCTGATCCATCCCGAGCTGGTCGGCAACAAGTGGCGCAAGCTGGCACCGAATCTCGCCACGGCCGACGGGCGCACCGTCGTCACGTTCGGCGGCGCCTACTCCAACCACCTGCGGGCCGCCGCCGCGGCCGGCCGGCTGCTCGGACTGCCCACGGTGGGCGTGGTCCGCGGTCAGGAGCTGGCCGGCCTGCCGCTCAACCCCTCACTGGCCCGGTGCGCCGCCGACGGGATGCGGCTGCACTTCGTCGACCGCTCCACGTACCGGCGCAAGTCCGAACCCGAGACCCTGGCGGCCCTGCTGCGCGCGGCGGGCGCCGAGGGCGCCGTCGTCGTCCCCGAGGGCGGAAGCAACGCGGACGCCGTCCGCGGCTGCCGTGCCCTGGGCGAGGAGCTGGGCACCCACGCCGACGTGGCCGCCGTCGCCTGCGGCACCGGTGGCACGCTCGCCGGCCTCGCCGCCGGGCTCCCCCGGGGGCGGCGGGCTCTCGGCATACCCGTGCTCAAGGGCGGCTTCCTGGAGGGTGACATACGGCGGCTCCAGGAGCGCGCGTTCGGCGGGCCGCGCGGCGACTGGAGCCTTGAGGACCGCTTCCACCACGGCGGCTACGCCCGCACGACGCCCGGGCTGGACGCCTTCGCCGCGGATTTCGAGCACCGCCACGGCCTCCCCGTGGAGCGCGTCTACGTCGCCAAGATGCTGTACGCCCTGCTCGCCCTCACCGAGGAGGGCGCCTTCCCGCGCGGGACGACCCTGGCGGCGGTCGTCACCGGCCGGCCCTTCCCCTGAGCGGGTCGGGACCGCCGCCCCGACGCGCCCGCGTGCCCCTGCGCCCGCTCACGTCGCCTCCCGGTACGCGGCGGCCTCCTCCAGGTCCAGCCGGCGCAGCAGGGTCCGGAGCATCTCGTCGTCGATGTAGCGGCCGTCCCGGAGCCTGACGAAGACCTCGCGCTCGGCGCTGATCATCTCCCGGGAGAGTCGCCGGTAGGTGTCGTCGACCGTCTCGCCGGTGACGGGATTGACCTGGCCGAGCCGTTCCCAGACGGCGTTGCGGCGGCGCTCCAGGACCATGCGGAGGCGGTCGGCGAGCGGCGCCGGAAGAGCGTTGCGCTCGTCGGCGAGCAGGTCGTCCAGGCGCAGTTCCGCGACCCGTGAGGCCTGCGCCTGTGCGTTGGCCTCCGCCAGCGTCTCCGCTTGCACGTCGTGCGCCGGGAACTTCAGCAGGCGGATCAGTGGCGGCAGGCTGACGCCCTGGACGACCAGCGTGCCGATGACCGTGGTGAAGGTCAGGAACAGGATGAGGTTGCGCTCGGGAAAGGGCTCGCCCCCGTGCACGGTGAGCGGGATGGAGAAGGCGATGGCCAGGGAGACCACGCCCCGCATCCCGGCCCAGCCGATCACGAACGGCCCCTTCCAGGAGAGCTCGCCCTCGCGCGCGCGTACCCGTGCCGACAGCCGGGGCAGGTAGGTCGCCGGGTACACCCACACGAACCTCGCCACGGCGACCACCAGGAAGACGGCGAGGGCGTACCAGGCGGCGTCGGCACCCTCGTACTCCCCCAGGCCTTTGAGGACGACGGGCAGCTGGAGTCCGATGAGGGCGAACACCGCCGACTCCAGGACGAACGCGACCATCTTCCACACCGCCTCCTCCTGGAGCCGGGTGGCGAAGTCGACCTCCCACGCGCGGTGGCCGAGGTAGAGCGCGACGACGACCACCGCGAGCACCCCGGAGGCCTGCACCTGCTCGGCGACCGCGTAGGCGACGAACGGGATCAGCAGGGAGAGCGTGTTCTGCAGCAGCGCCTCCGTCAGGTGGGTGCGCAGCCAGTGCAGCGGCACCATCAGCACCAGCCCGACGCCGACGCCGCCCACCGCCGCGATGAGGAACTCACCGATCCCGCCGGCCCAGGTCGCCCCCTCGCCGACGGCCGCGGCGAGCGCCACCTTGAAGGCGGTGATCGCGGTGGCGTCGTTCACCAGGGACTCGCCCTGGAGGATCGTGGTGATCCGGGAGGGCAGCCCCACGCGGCGGGCGACCGCCGTGGCCGCGACGGCGTCCGGGGGCGCCACGACCGCGCCGAGGACCAGGGCCGCGGTCAGCGGCAGGCCCGGCACGATGAGGTACGCCGCGCAGCCGACGACGAAGGTGGCGAACAGGACGTAGCCCACGGACAGCAGCGCCACGGGCCGGGCCTGCGCCCGCAGGTCCAGGTAGGAGCTGTCGGTGGCCGCCGTGTAGAGCAGCGGGGGCAGCAGCAGGGGCAGGACGATGTGCGGGTCGAGGGTGTAGTCGGGCACACCGGGCACATAGCTCACCGCCAGGCCGGCCGCGACCAGGAGCAGCGGCACCGGCACCGGTACGCGCCGTCCCGCCGCGGCGACCGCGGCGCTGCCCGCCACCAGCAACAGCAGCGGCATCACGTCCATCGTCCTCGCCCGCCCTCGTTTTCCGCGCGGTCGTCCGCACGCCCGTCGTAACCTGGCAATCATGAAACAGTGCACGCACGCCGACGCGCTGCCGCACCCGGAACCCGAGCCGTGCGGCGAGACCTGTCCCGAGTGTCTGGCCGAGGGCACGGACCCGGTGCAGCTGAGGTTGTGTCTCGTCTGCGGTCATGTCGGCTGCTGCGACTCCTCGCCGAACCGGCACGCGACGGCGCATTACAAGGAGAGCGGCCACCCGCTGATGAGGACCTTCGAACCCGGGGAGAGCTGGCGCTGGTGCTTCGTCGATCACGTCCTGGTGTGACCTGTGCCCGGGACGGTTCGACCGTCTGACGTCTGGGTACGTCAACCCGGCGCGCGCTCTTCCGATTTGAGCCCGCCGACCCCCTAGCCACTGTGCGTGTTCGCGTGTTTACTATGAGTGACAGCACGGGGTTGGGGTCTCGGGGACAGGAAACTTCGGAGCGCGATAACGTCACCGCTGAACCACGTGTCGCGTTATCCCGAGGGGCGTCCCTCGGCCCTGTAACGCTTGTACCACCTTGGAGGTGAGGGTGTCCCAGATCGCAGGCGAGCCCGCGACCCAGGACTTCGTCGAAGTCCGGCTGCCGGCCGCGGGTGCCTACCTGTCGGTGCTGCGTACGGCGACGGCCGGCCTCGCAGCTCGTTTGGACTTCACCCTCGACGAGATCGAGGACCTGCGCATCGCAGTCGACGAGGCCTGCGCGATCCTGCTGCAGCAGGCCGTGCCCGGCTCGGTGCTCAGTTGTGTCTTCCGCCTCGTCGACGACTCGCTCGAGGTCACCGTCTCGGCGCCGACCACGGACGGCCACGCGCCGTCCCGGGACACCTTCGCCTGGACGGTGCTCTCCGCCCTCGCGGGCAAGGTCTCCTCCGCCGTGGACGAGGACAAAACCGTTTCGATCAGCCTCTACAAACAGCGCGGCGCGGGACCCGGGCCGACGTGAGGGACGGGGACGGGCCGGTGCGGGACGAAGAGCGCGGTACACGGGAGCTGCCGGCCGAGGGCACACGTTCTCCGAACGAGGCGCGACGCACGGCGGACGGCATCGACGGCATCCCCGAGCAGGCCCGGCCGCATCCGGAGGACGAGACCTCGCCCGGGGCCGCCGTTCCGGGCGAGGGGCAGCGGACCGGGGAGAACCCCGTCCGGCCCGTCCGAGCGGAGGCGAGGGCTCGGGAAAGGGCGACGGGCGGGACGATGAGCGAGCACGAGCGACACGCCGACGGCCACGCGCCGGGTGCACGGGGCACGCAGGGCACACGGCACGACCCGCAGGACCGCAGCGGGGCGCGTCTCCTGTTCGCCGAGTTGCGCACGCTGGAGAAGGACAGCCCGGAGTACGCGGAGCTGCGCAATCGGCTGGTCCGCATGCACCTGCCGCTGGTCGAGCACCTCGCGCGCCGCTTCCGCAACCGCGGCGAGCCCCTGGACGACCTGACCCAGGTCGCCACCATCGGCCTGATCAAGTCGGTGGACCGGTTCGACCCGGACCGCGGCGTGGAGTTCTCCACGTACGCGACGCCCACGGTCGTCGGTGAGATCAAGCGGCACTTCCGGGACAAGGGCTGGGCGGTGCGGGTCCCGCGCCGGCTCCAGGAGCTGCGGCTGGCCCTGACGACGGCCACGGCGGAGCTGTCCCAGCTGCACGGCCGCTCCCCCACGGTCCACGAGCTGGCCGAGAAGCTGTCGATCTCGGAGGAGGAGGTCCTGGAGGGCCTGGAGTCGGCCAACGCGTACTCCACGCTGTCCCTGGACGTCCCGGACACCGACGACGAGTCACCGGCGGTCGCCGACACCCTCGGTGCCGAGGACGAGGCCCTGGAGGGCGTCGAGTACCGGGAGTCGCTCAAGCCGCTCCTCGAGGACCTGCCACCGCGGGAGAAGCGCATCCTGCTGCTGCGCTTCTTCGGCAACATGACCCAGTCCCAGATCGCGCAGGAGGTCGGCATCTCCCAGATGCACGTGTCCCGGCTGCTGGCCCGCACGCTGGCACAGCTGCGGGAGAAGCTGCTCGTCGAGGAGTAACCGCCGGTCGGCGGGTGCCTTACGGCTGCTTCCCGGCGTTGCCGGGCCCCCGGATACCGAGCGCCTGGGTGGTCGTCGGATTGAC
Organism: Streptomyces violaceoruber; assembly: GCF_033406955.1. NCBI lineage: Bacteria > Bacillati > Actinomycetota > Actinomycetes > Kitasatosporales > Streptomycetaceae > Streptomyces > Streptomyces violaceoruber. The sequence continues at coordinate 2,844,750 of NZ_CP137734.1, forward strand.
GAGCAGCACCAGCGCGGTGACGGCCACGACACCGAGCACGATGCCCGCCGGTACGGCCAGGCTGTCGGCCCGCACCATGTTGTAGGCGACCGGCAGCGCCATGATCTGCGTGATCACGGCGGGCCCCCGGCTCCAGCCCCGCCGGGCGATCAGTCCGCGGGCGGCGAGCAGCGGCAGCAGGGCGAGGACGATCAGGGTGACTCCGCCGGTGACGGCCGAGGTCCGGTCGTCGGGGTGTCCGGTGAGGCCCTCCACGAGCATCCAGCCGCCGCCGACGACGAGCGCCAGCCCCTCCAGTGCGGCGATCGCGGCCGCGGCGGTCAGCCGGCCGGGGCGAGGGCCCGTCTCTTCGGCGGTTGCGGAGGCGGGGGTGGGGGTCTGCTCACTGCTCACCCCGAAAGGGTAGCCCTCGGCGCCCCCGTGTCCGCCGCGGTGTCCCCCGTATCACGCGTGCCGTCCGCCGGTGACCATCTTCACCTCGGTCTGGGCCGAGTACCACCCAGTAGGTACCCTGCACACCATGCGTGCACTTCTCGTGGTCAATCCGGCGGCAACCACCACGAGTGCGCGCACGCGCGACGTGCTGATCCACGCGCTCGCGAGCGAGATGAAGCTGGAAGCGGTCACCACCGAGTACCGCGGCCACGCGCGCGACCTCGGCCGGCAGGCGGCACAGAGCGACGACATCGACCTGGTGGTGGCCCTCGGCGGCGACGGCACGGTGAACGAGGTCGTCAACGGCCTGCTGCACGCGGGCCCCGACCCGGACCACCTGCCCGGTCTCGCGGTGGTCCCGGGCGGTAGCACCAACGTCTTCGCCCGCGCCCTCGGCCTGCCCAACCACGCGGTGGAGGCCACCGGAGCCCTGCTGGACGCCCTGCGCGAGGGCAGCGAGCGGACCGTCGGCCTCGGGCTGGCGTCGGGTACGCCCGGTTCGGAGGACGAAGCGGTTCCGGCCCGCTGGTTCACCTTCAACGCCGGTCTGGGGTTCGACGCCGGGGTGGTCGGCCGTGTCGAGCAGCACCGCGAGCGCGGCAGGAAGTCCACGCACGCCCTCTACGTCCGCCAGGTGGTGCGTCAGCTCATCGGCGAGCCGCACCGCCGCAGCGGGACGATCACTCTGGAGCGGGCGGGCGAGGACCCGGTCACCGATCTGGTCCTGTCCATAGTTTCGAACACCTGCCCCTGGACGTTCCTCGGGAACCGCCCGATCTACGCCTCTCCCGAGGCGTCGTTCGACACCGCCCTCGACGTGTTCGGCCTGAGCCGGCTGTCGACGGCCGCGGTTGCCCGGTATGGCACCCAGTTGCTCACTTCGTCCCCCGAGCGCGGGCCGCGAGGCCGCCACGCGGTCTCCCTGCACGATCTGACCGAGTTCACCTTGCATTCGAAGGTGCCCCTGCCCCTTCAGATGGACGGTGACCACCTGGGGTTGCGGACCAGCGTGACGTTCACAGGCGTACGCCGTGCACTGCGTGTGATTGTGTGAGCAGAAGGGGCGAAAGTCCTTTCACTCGAACGTTTAGACCAGGATCCACCCCATGGAAGTACGGCTGTGACCTAGTCGACACCGAAGAATCAAAAAAAACTTTCCGGAAGGGGTTGTATCCGTCGCCGAGGTTTGCGAGTCTCTTCTTGGCGATCGGGACAGCCCGCAGGACCGGCATCCACAGATCACCGGAACCCCTCTTCAAACCACAGGACCACGCCAGCGAACCTGGCGGTAGGCCCTTCCCTTGTTGAGGGATTCGTGAAAGCGTTCACATTCACAAGCATCCCAGCATGTAATACCAAGGAGAGGTAGCAGCCATGGACTGGCGTCACCGCGCCGTTTGCCGCGAGGAAGACCCCGAGCTCTTCTTCCCCATCGGCAACACCGGTCCCGCGCTGCTGCAGATCGAGGAAGCCAAGGCCGTCTGCCGTCGCTGCCCCGTCATGGAGCAGTGCCTGCAGTGGGCGCTCGAGTCCGGCCAGGACTCCGGCGTCTGGGGTGGTCTCAGCGAGGACGAGCGCCGCGCAATGAAGCGCCGTGCCGCCCGCAACCGGGCTCGTCAGGCCTCCGCCTGACAACCCACCCCTACTGACAGCCTCAGCTTGGCGGCGCGTACAGCGAGTACGCATCCCCCGCTCCCGAGCCGCAGCGCGCAGTACCCCCGATGCGCATCGGACGATGTATCGCACGAGCACTGGCCTCGGACCTTCACCGGTCCGGGGCTTTTTGCTTGCCCGCTTCCGGTGCCGCTCCCCCGGTTCCGCTTGTCGCGCTGCTTGTCGTTCCCTCGCGCTGCTTCTCGTCCCTCGTTCTGCTTCTCGCGCTACTTCTCGGCGGGCACCGGGATGTCGAGGATCACGCGGCACCCGCGCTCCGCCGCCTGGACCATGTCGAAGGCGCCGCCCAGCTCGCCCTCGACCAGGGTGCGGACGATCTGCAGGCCGAGGTTGCCGGAGCGGTGCGGGTCGAAGTCCTCGGGCAGGCCGACCCCGTCGTCCTGGACGGTGACCAGCAGCCGGGCCTCCTTGGTCGTGCCGCCGCGGACCGCCGAGACCTCGACCGTGCCGGTGTCGCCGTCCCGGAAGCCGTGCTCCAGGGCGTTCTGCAGCACCTCGGTCAGCACCATGGACAGCGGGGTGGCGACCTCGGCGTCGAGGATGCCGAAGCGTCCGGTGCGCCGGCCGGTGACCTTGCCCGGCGAGATCTCCGCCACCATCGCCAGCACGCGGTCGGCGATCTCGTCGAACTCCACGCGCTCGTCCAGGTTCTGGGAGAGCGTCTCGTGCACGATCGCGATCGAGCCGACCCGGCGCACGGCCTCCTCCAGCGCCTCGCGGCCCCGGTCGGACTCGATGCGCCGGGCCTGCAGACGCAGCAGGGCCGCCACCGTCTGGAGGTTGTTCTTCACCCGGTGGTGGATCTCCCGGATGGTGGCGTCCTTGGTGATCAATTCGCGCTCACGACGGCGCAGTTCCGTCACGTCGCGCAGGAGGACCAGCGAACCGATGCGGGTGCCCTTGGGTTTGAGCGGGATGGCGCGGAACTGGATCACCCCGTCGTGCGCCTCGATCTCGAACTCGCGCGGCGCCCAGCCGCTGGCCACCTTGGCGAGCGCCTCGTCCACCGGTCCGCGGGAGGGGGCGAGTTCCGCGGTGGTGCGGCCGAGGTGATGGCCCACCAGGTCGGCGGCCAGGCCCATGCGGTGGTAGGCCGACAGCGCGTTCGGGGAGGCGTACTGGACGATGCCGTCGCCGTCCACCCGGATCAGGCCGTCGCCGACGCGGGGCGAGGCGTCCATGTCGACCTGCTGGTTCTCGAACGGGAAGGCGCCGGCCGCGATCATCTGGGCGAGGTCGGAGGCGCTCTGCAGGTAGGTGAGCTCCAGCCGGCTCGGCGTACGCACCGTGAGCAGGTTGGTGTTGCGGGCGATGACCCCGAGGACGCGTCCCTGGCGGCGTACGGGGATGGACTCGACGCGGACCGGGACCTCCTCGCGCCACTCGGGGTCGCCCTCGCGCACGATGCGGCCCTCGTCCAGGGCGGCGTCCAGCATGGGGCGCCGGCCGCGCGGGACGAGGTGGCCGACCATGTCGTCCTGGTACGAGGTGGGTCCGGTGTTGGGCCGCATCTGGGCGACGGAGACGTAGCGCGTGCCGTCGCGGGTGGGGACCCACAGAACCAGGTCGGCGAAGGAGAGGTCGGAGAGGAGCTGCCACTCCGAGACCAGCAGATGGAGCCACTCGAGGTCGGAGTCGTCGAGCGCGGTGTGCTGGCGTACGAGTTCGTTCATGGAGGGCACGGGGCCGAGCGTACCTGGCGGTACGGACAGCGCTCGAAACCAGCCACGCTCCACAGCGCCCTCCGCCTGCGAAGCAGCCGGCGAGACCCCCGGAAGCACCCGCGGGCCGCGGCGCCTGAGAGGGACCCTCAGCCCTCTCGGCACCGCAGCCCGGAGCAACATCGGCCGTGGGGTGTGCGGTCCCGGTCGGCCGAAGGATGAGGAGCCGGAGCAGTCAGGGCAGAGAGCACCGGTTCCTCGGTCCGTCCTCCTGTGCGGGGAGGGCGGAAGCCTGACGATCACCTTGCGTGATGAACACGGTCAGTTCCTCAGCAACCATTGTGGACTAGACCACTAACCGTGTCCATGCGGTGGACGTTGTTTGTTGTTGGTACGTGTGCCGACCGCACCGCCGTCCGGGCGGTGCCAGAAGCCTAACCCCGTTGGCTCAACCTCGGGGCCAGACCGCCAGGGCAATTTCCGCGAGCGCCTCCAGCTCCGCCCGGCGCGCCCCGTCGCGCGCCTGCTGGGACATGCCCTGGATCATCGCGCCGGTGTACCGGGCGAGCGCGGCGGCGTCCGTGTCCGGCGGCAGCACGCCCCCGTCCACGTCGGCGCCGATCCGGCTCTCGATGGCGGCGATGTTCGCGTTGCGCCGCTCCCGCAGGGACTCCTCCACCTCGGTGGTCGAGCAGTTGGCGGCCGCGTGGATGACGAGGCAGCCGTGCGGCCGGCCGGGGGCCGTGTACTCGGCGGCGGCCTCGCGCAGCATCCTCTCTATGCCCGCACGCGCGGTCGGCTCCTCGGCGAGGGCGCGCTCGCCGAACGAGCCGTACCGCACCCCGTACTCCTGGACGACCTCCTCGAAGAGCGACCGCTTGTCGCCGAAGGCGGCGTAGAGGCTCGGGGCCCCGATGTCCATGACCCGCGTCAGGTCGGAGACGGACGTGGCCTCGTACCCGTGCTCCCAGAAGGCCAGCAGCGCCGCCTCCAGCGCCGTCGCCCGGTCGAAGGAGCGCGGGCGGCCGCGGCTCCTGGCCGCGCCGCTCCGAGCAGGCGCCCCGGACCGTTCACTCTTCTCACCGCTCACCATGGAGTGCATTTTATAGCGACCACTAGAAAAAAGTCGCCGGACCGTTGTACGGTCATTTCTGTAGCGACCACTAGCGAAATCAGGGGGCGTCGGAATGGGCGTGCTTGCGGGCAGGACGGCACTCGTCACGGGAGCGAGCAGGGGCATCGGGCGGGGCATCGCGGAGCGGCTGGGCCGCGACGGCGCTCGGGTCGCGGTGCACTACGGGAGGAACGAGGCGGCGGCGAAGGAGACGGTCGCCGCGATCGAGGCCGGGGGCGGCTCGGCGTTCACGATCAGGGCCGACCTGGGCGCTCCGGGTGCCGCCGAGGCCTTGTGGGAGCAGTTCGACAGACACGCCGACGGGCTGGACGTGCTGGTGAACAACGCGGGGATCGGCAACACCCGCCCCATCGGGGAGATAGGGGAGGCGGAGTACGACGCGGTCTTCACGGTCAACGTGAAAGCACCGTTCTTCATCCTCAAGCACGGGATGGGGCGGCTGCGCGACGGCGGCCGGGTCGTCAACATCTCGTCGGGCCTGGCCCGCACGGCGGTGATGCCGGACAACATGGCGTACGCGATGACGAAGGGCGCGCTGGACGTGTTCTCCCGCGACCTCTCCAAGGTGCTCGGCACCCGGGGCATCACGGTGAACTCGGTGGCGCCCGGCATCATCGACACGGACAACACGGCCGGGATGCTGCACGGGAGCGAGGGCGGCTGGGAGCGGGCCGCGGCGTTCTCCGCTCTGGGCGGGGTGGGGACGGCGGCCGAGGTGGCCGACGTGGTCGCGTTCCTCGCCTCGCACGGAGGCCGGTGGGTCACGGGCAGCTGGGTGGACGCCACGGGAGGTTCACTGACCTGACACCGCCGCCGGCACACCACCACTCGCCCGACCGTTTCAGCGCGACCGTGCGGCTCCGCTCTGTTAGATTGGTCTAAACCACATAGCCAGTCCCGGGCCCCGGGTGAGTCCTCTCTTCGAAACGGCAGGCCAGCGTGGAAGTTGTCATCGTTCCCGATGCCAAGGCGGGCGGCGAACTCATAGCCGAAGCCATGGCACAGCTGCTCCGGCGCAAGCCCGACGCCCTGCTCGGGGTGGCCACCGGCTCGACGCCGCTGCCCGTGTACGAGGCGCTGGCGGCCAAGGTGCGCTCGGGTGCCGTGGACACCGCGCAGGCACGGATCGCCCAGCTCGACGAATACGTGGGGCTGCCCGCCGAGCACCCCGAGTCGTACCGCTCGGTGCTGCGGCGCGAGGTGCTCGAACCGCTGGGCATCGACATGGACGCGTTCATGGGCCCCGACGGCACGGCCGCGGACGTGCAGGCCGCGTGCGAGGCCTACGACACGGCGCTGGGCGGGAGCGGCGGGGTCGACCTCCAGCTGCTGGGCATCGGCACGGACGGGCACATCGGCTTCAACGAGCCGTGCTCCTCGCTCGCCTCGCGGACGCGGATCAAGACCCTGACCGAGCAGACCCGGATCGACAACGCGCGCTTCTTCGACGGTGACATCGAGCAGGTGCCGCACCACGTGATCACCCAGGGCATCGGCACCATCCTGGAGGCGCGGCACGTGGTGCTGCTCGCCACCGGTGAGGGCAAGGCCGACGCGGTCGCCGCGAGCGTCGAGGGTCCGGTCGCGGCCGTGTGCCCGGCCTCCGCCCTGCAACTGCACCCGCACGCCACGGTCGTCGTCGACGAGGCCGCCGCGTCCAAGCTCAAGCTCGCCGACTACTTCCGGCACACCTACGCCCACAAGCCGGACTGGCAGGGCATCTGAGCTGTCCCGCCCCCGGTCCGCGGGGCGGACGCCCACGCGCGCGGAAGGCGCCGGATCCCGTCACAGGGCCCCGGCGCCTTCGTCGTACCCGCACCACCACCGGCACGGCGCCCGCGTCCCAGCCTCACCGCCCGGGGGGCACCAACCCCCGTGCCCGTACTCCCGTCGGCGCCGGCACTCGCCCCGCACCCGCCTGGCGACGGCCCGCCGCGCCCACCCTCCGGGCCCGCACGCCCGCCCTTGGCCGGAGCCCCGCGCGGCCCCGCATGCTGAAGGCGCCGGCCCGCCAAGGGACCGGCGCCTTCAGCGACGGGTGATCGTCAGACGCCCGCGATGGCCTCCGCCGCCGCTCGGCCGCAGACGCGGGCCGCGCCGTGGGTGGCGAGGTGGACGGCGCCGCGGGGCTCCGCACGCGGGACGCCCATCTCGACGACGACCGTGTCGGGGCGGGCCGCGAGCAGGACGTCGAGGGCCGCCGCCATCCAGGGGTGGCGGTGCTCGTCGCGGACGACGGCGACGATGCGCCGGGAGCCCGCCGCGGCCAGCGCCTCGCGGCCCGCGTCGGCCCCGTGGAAGCTGCCGGTCTCCGTGCCCGGGAGCAGACGGCCCAGCTCGGCCGCCACGCCCCACGGGGTCTCGTCGCCGACCGCGATGTTCGCCACCGGGGTGAACGCGGCGACGTACGGTGCCTCGGTGAGCGGCGCGGGCTCCCCCGCGACGGTGACGCGCAGCGCACGGCGGGCCGCACGCAGGCCGACGTCGCCGTCCGCGGTGTCCGAAGCCCCGTCGGCGGGACGGTTCTCCGCCGCCCAGCGGGACAGGGACCGAACGCGTTCGGCCGCGTCGGCCAGGCGCTCCTCGGGCAGTTCGCCCGCGCGGACGGCCTCGACCAGCGCGTCGCCCAGCCGCCGTACGGTGCCCTCGTCGTGCAGGCCGCCGCCCACGCAGATCGCGTCGGCACCGGCGGCGATGGCCATGACGGTGCCGCGTTCGATGCCGTAGGTGCCGGCGATGGCCTTCATCTCGATGCCGTCGGTGACGATGAGCCCGTCGTAGCCCAGCTCGCCGCGGAGCAGGTCGGTCAGGATGCGCCGGGACAACGTTGCCGGGAGCTCCGGGTCCAGGGCCGGGACCAGGATGTGGGCGCTCATCACCGCGCGGCTGCCGGCGGCGATGGCCGCGCGGAAGGGGACCAGGTCGCGTTCGGCCAGCACGTCCGCGCCCACGTCGATGCGCGGCATGGCGTGGTGGGAGTCGATGCCCGTGTCGCCGTGGCCCGGGAAGTGCTTGGCGGAGGTGGCCACGCCCGAGGACTGCATCCCGGTGATGTAGGCGGCGGTGTGCCGGGCGACCAGGTCGGTGTCGGAGCCGAAGGCGCGCACCCCGATCACCGGGTTGTCCGGGTTGGAGTTCACGTCGGCGGAGGGCGCCCAGTTGAAGTTGACGCCCGCGGCGGCGAGCCGGCGGCCCAGTTCCGCGGCCACCGCCCGGGTGAGCCCGACGTCGTCCACCGCCCCGAGGGCGTGGTTGCCGGGGAAGGAGGAACCGGTGCGCACCTCGAGCCGGGTGACGTCGCCGCCCTCCTCGTCGATCGCGACCAGCAGGTCCTCGCGCTCGGCGCGCAGCTGTGCGGTCAGGGCGGCCACCTGCTCGGGCGAGGTGACGTTGCGCCCGAACAGGGCGACGGACGCCAGCCCTTCGCCGATGCGGCGCAGCAGCCAGTCGGGGGCGGTGGTGCCGGCGAAGCCGGGCTGGAGGACGGCGAGCGCGTCGCGCGTGAGGGTGTCGGTGGCCCTGGCGAGGGTCGTCATCGGTGGTGCTATCCCTTCACGGCGCCGGCGGTCAGGCCGCTGACGGCCTTGCGCTGGAGGTAGACGAAGAGGATCAGGATCGGGATGGCGAACAGGGAGGAGGCGGCCATGGTCGCGCCCCAGTTGTCGCCGAAGACGGTCTGGAAGCTGGTCAGCCACAGCGGCAGGGTCTGGGACTCCGCCTCCTTGTTGACGACCAGGACGAGCGGCAGCTCGTTCCAGGCGGTGATGAAGCCGAACATCGAGGTGGACATCAGGCCCGGGGCGAGCAGCGGCAGGATGACGCGGCGGAAGGCCTGGGCCCGGGTGCAGCCGTCGACCATCGCCGACTCCTCCAGCTCCTTCGGCACGGCGGCGACGAAGCCGCGCAGCGTCAGGATGGTGAAGGGCAGGATCATCATCATGTAGAAGAGCGTGAGCGGCACCAGGCTGTTCAGCATCGACGCGTCACGCACGATCATGTAGATCGCGATGACCATGACTTCCCAGGGCGCCATCTGGGCGAGCATGAAGCCGACGATGAAGCCGCGCCGGCCCTTGAACCGCATCCGCGCCAGGGCGAAGGACCCGGCCAGCGCGATGACCAGCGAGAAGACGACCGCGCAGACGGTGACGATGAGCGAGTTGCTCACGTACGTCCAGAAGTGGTCGGCCTCGGTCGCGGTCTTGAAGTGCTCGAAGGTGATGTCGGTCGGGAACCAGACCGGGTTCTCCGAGATGATGTCCCCGGTCGGCTTGAAGGCCGTGGCGAACATCCAGTAGACGGGGAAGACGAGGCCGATGAACAGGACGACGGCCGTGACGTTGGGCCACACGCGGCCGAAGAGCGAGCGCTTCACAGCTCGTCCTCCTCTTGCTTGAGCACGATCCTGAGGTAGTACGCGGTCAGGCCGAGCAGGATCAGGATGGTCAGGACCGCGATCGCCGCACCCATGCCGTAGTGCTGGTTGCCGACGCCCTCGATGTAGGCGTAGACGGGCAGGATCTCGGTGAGACGGTCCGGTCCGCCGCCGTTGAACGTGTAGACCTGGACGAACGCCTTGAAGATCCAGATGACTTCGAGGAACGTCGTCGCGTAGAGGAACGGGCGCAGGAACGGCAGGGTGACCGAGGTGAAGCTGCGCCACATGCCGGCCCCGTCGAGGGCGGCGGCCTCGTACAGCTCGTCGGGGATGGTGGTGGTCGCCGCGTACAGGTTGATCGCGACGAACGGGACGGACATCCAGACGATCAGCACGGTGACGACGAAGAAGGTCGAGAACTGGCTGCCGGTCCAGCTGAAGTCGGCCATGGAGTGCCAGCCGAGCTTGTCGAGCACCCAGTTGACGACGCCGAAGCGCTGGGCGAAGAGCCACTGGTAGACGGTGGTCGCGGCGACCACCGGCATGGCCCACGCCAGGACCAGGCCGATCATCAGCACGAACCGCATCACCCTGCCGAGGCGGGCGAGCAGCAGGCCGATCAGACCGCCCACCACCATGGTGAGGACGACGTTGACGGCCGTGAAGATGATGGAACGGACGGTGACGCGCCAGAAGTCCTCGCCGGTGAGGACCTCCTTGTAGTTGTCGAAGCCGGTCCACTCGGTGACGTGCTGGATCAGCTGCGCCATGTTGAGGTTCTGGAAGGACAGCAGGCCGTCCTTCACCAGCGGCCAGCCGAGCAGCAGCACGGTGGCCGCGGCGGCGGGCAGCAGCAGCAGATACGGGGCCAGCGCGCCGGCGCGCGACGCGGCTCTCGCTCTGGTCCCGCCGGTTCCCCCACCGTCCGCCTTGCGGACGTCCGACGGGCCTGAGGGCGGCCGTTCGGTCTGCACGGTCATGCTCGGGGTCTCTCTCTTCTCGACCTGTTCACCTCGACGCCGGGGCGGGGGCCGTCGTGTGTCAGCCCCCGCCCCGGCTCACCCGGTGCTACTGCTGCTGCGCCAGGCGCTTGTTGAACTCGCCCTCGACCTGCTTGGCGGCGTCGGCCGGGGACTTCCCCTTCATGACGGCCGTCAGGTACGTCTTGATCGGGTTCGGGTCGTTCTCGACGGCGGCCCACTCCGGGATCAGCGGCGTGGTGTCACCGGTACCGGCGGCCGGCGCGGCGGCCTCGGCGGCGGCGTTGCCCTTCAGGTTGCTCTGCAGCGCCTCCTTGTTCGGGATGACGCCGTTGGCCTTGGCCAGCCCGCCCTCGTACTTGTCGGAGAGCGCGAGCTTCAGGAACTCCTTGGCGAGGTCCTGCTTCTTGCTGCCCGCGGCGACGGCCAGGTTGGAGCCGCCGAGGAAGACGCCCTCGGGCTTGTCCGCCGTGGGGCCGGGGATGGTGAAGTAGCCGAGGTCCTTCTCGATCGCCGGGTTGGTGGCGATCGCGGTGGCGCCCTCCCAGCCCATGCCGATGAAGGAGCCGGTCTTGCCCTTGGCGAAGATCTCACCCTGCTGCGGGGTGGCCTCGTCCTTGTCCTTGGGCGCCTTGGACAGGGCCTGGAACTTCTTGTAGGTCTCGGTGGCGGCGGCGACCTTCGGGTCGGCCAGGTTGGAGACGTACTTGTCGCCGTCCTTCTTGACCAGTTCGCCGCCCTCGCCGATGACCAGGCCCACGAAGTGGTACCAGTTCTGGCCGGGCAGGTAGATCGGCTCGGCGTCGGTCTTCTCGCCGATCGTCTTGAGGTCGTTGTAGAACTCGTCGCGGGTCTTGGGCAGTTCCTTGATGCCCGCGTCCGCCCAGATCTTCTTGTTGTAGACGACGACGCGGTTGACCACGAACCACGGGGCCGCGTACTGCTTGCCGTCGAACACGGCGGACTTGTTGAGGGACTCGGACCAGTCGGTGCCGATCTCGCCCTTGAGGTCGCTCAGGTCCGCGAGGCCGCCGGTCTTGGCGTAGGCGGGGGTCTGCGTGTTGCCGATCTCGAAGACGTCGGGCGGGTTCTCTTCGGAGAGAGCGGTGGTCAGCTTCTGCTGGATGCCGTTCCACTTCTGGATCTCGAACTTGACCTTGGCCTTGGTCTTCGCCTCGAAGTCCTTGGCGAGGTCCGCCTGCCAGTCGTCCGGCGAGGAGCCGTCCATCACCCACACGGTGAGCGTCTCACCGGCATAGCCGTCGGCGCCGGCCTTCTTGCCGTCGTCGTCGCTGTCGCCCCCGCACGCGGCGATCGAGACCATCATGCCCGCGATACCGATCGCGGCTATAAGCTTGCGCTTCACGCCAACCCTCCTCAGGGATGCCACACAACCCCCCTGCCTCCCCGCGGTTGCTCGTCGACGCGGACCGCCCATGGGGCCGGGACCTGGACCAATGGTGTAGACCAGTACGGGGAGCTTGGCCCAGACCAATAGGACTGTCAAGGGTGTTCAAACCCAGTCGTCGCCTCCGTGATGGGACCGAGATATGCAGGGACCTTTCATTGCGCAAGCGACAGTTCGGGCGGACCGGGACCGGGTGTACCACCCCCCATCGAATGACGTGCGGGGACGCCCCCGAACGCGCGTACCAGCGGCGTCCGACCCACCTATGGACTAGACCAAGGGTGTTCCCCCGGGTATACAGAAGGGATCACGGAGCGTGCGGGGGCCATCCCGGCACGAAGCCGTGCCACGATGTGAGCCGTGGCCGACAGGGATAGCGGTCGCTTCGGCACCCGGAGCCGGGAAGGCAGAGCATGAGCACCGACGTCAGCAGTGCGGAGAACGAGGGTGGGGCGACCGTCCGTACCGCGCGCGTGCCCAAGTACTACCGTCTGAAGAAGCATCTGCTCGACATGACCCGGACCCAGACGCCGGGCACACCGGTCCCGCCGGAGCGCACCCTGGCCGCCGAGTTCGACACCTCGCGCACGACGGTGCGCCAGGCCCTGCAGGAGCTGGTGGTCGAGGGCCGCCTGGAGCGCATCCAGGGCAAGGGCACCTTCGTCGCCAAGCCCAAGGTGTCGCAGGCGCTGCAACTCACCTCGTACACCGAGGACATGCGGGCCCAGGGCCTCGAACCGACCTCTCAGCTGCTGGACATCGGCTACATCACCGCCGACGACCGGCTCGCCGGGCTGCTGGACATCACGGCCGGCGGCCGGGTGCTGCGCATCGAGCGGCTGCGCATGGCCAACGGCGAGCCGATGGCCATCGAGACCACCCACCTCAGCGCGAAGCGCTTCCCCGCCCTGCGCCGCTCCCTGGTGAAGTACACGTCCCTCTACACCGCGCTCGCCGAGGTGTACGACGTCCATCTCGCCGAGGCCGAGGAGACCATCGAGACCTCCCTGGCCACCCCGCGCGAGGCCGGTCTGCTCGGCACCGACGTCGGCCTGCCCATGCTGATGCTCTCCCGGCACTCCCAGGACCGCACCGGCCAGCCGGTGGAGTGGGTCCGCTCGGTGTACCGGGGCGACCGCTACAAGTTCGTGGCCCGCCTCAAGCGGCCCCAGGACTAGACCAGAGCCCGCTCACCCGGCCCCAGATTGCGGTTGAGGACCGATATACGGACGAGGTCTTCCGCTGTCTTGACACCGTCACCTACATTTCGTGCGCACTGCACGAGGTGATCAGCGAGGGGACGGAGCCGCGCATGCCAGAAGACACAGAAGTGAGCAGAGAACCGGTGGTGACGCCGGTGCGCGTCGTCATCGGGTTCTGTCTTGTCGCACCGTTCGTCGCCATGCTGTGGGTCGGTTCGTACGCCAAGACGGACCCGGCCTTCATCGGCATCCCGTTCTTCTACTGGTACCAGATGGCCTGGGTGCTGATCTCCACCCTGCTGACGGTGACCGCGTACAAGCTGTGGCAGCGCGACCAGCGCGGGCGCCGGGAAGGCGGGACCAAGTGAACGACGGCGTGAACGGCGTCGCACTCGCCGTCTTCATCTTCTTCTTCGTCCTCGTCACCGCCATGGGCTTCCTGGCCGCCCGCTGGCGCCGGGCCGAGAACGAGCACAGCCTCGACGAGTGGGGCCTCGGCGGCCGCTCGTTCGGCACCTGGGTCACCTGGTTCCTGCTGGGCGGCGACCTGTACACCGCGTACACCTTCGTGGCCGTCCCGGCAGCGATCTACGCGGCGGGCGCGTCCGGCTTCTTCGCGGTGCCGTACACGATCCTGGTCTACCCGCTGATCTTCACCTTCCTGCCCCGCCTGTGGTCGGTCTCGCACAAGCACGGGTACGTGACGACCTCGGACTTCGTGCGCGGCCGGTTCGGCTCCAAGGGCCTGTCCCTGGCGGTGGCCGTCACCGGCATCCTGGCGACCATGCCGTACATCGCGCTCCAGCTGGTCGGCATCCAGGCCGTCCTCGACGTGATGGGCGTCGGCGGCGGCGAGGACACCAACTGGTTCGTCAAGGACCTGCCGCTGCTGATCGCCTTCGGTGTGCTGGCGGCGTACACGTACTCGTCGGGACTGCGCGCGCCCGCGCTGATCGCGTTCGTGAAGGACACGCTGATCTACATCGTCATCGCGGTGGCGATCATCTACATCCCGATCAAGCTGGGCGGCTTCGACGACATCTTCGCGTCGGCGAGCGACAAGTTCACCGCGGCCGGCAAGGGTGGCGTGGTGCCCGACGCGGGGGGCCAGTGGACCTACGCGACCCTGGCGCTCGGCTCGGCCCTGGCGCTCTTCATGTACCCGCACTCGATCACCGCCACGCTGTCCTCGCGCAGCCGTGAGGTGATCCGCCGCAACACCACGATCCTGCCGCTGTACTCGCTGATGCTGGGCCTGCTCGCGCTGCTCGGCTTCATGGCGATCGCGGCCGGGGTCAAGGTGGACAACGGCCAGCTGGCGATCCCGCAGCTGTTCGAGAACATGTTCCCGGACTGGTTCGCGGGCGTGGCGTTCGCGGCGATCGGCATCGGCGCCCTGGTCCCGGCGGCGATCATGTCGATCGCGGCCGCGAACCTCTTCACCCGCAACATCTACAAGGACTTCATCAAGCCGGACGCCACGCCGCAGCAGGAGACCAAGGTCTCCAAGCTGGTGTCGCTCCTGGTGAAGGTGGGCGCGCTGATCTTCGTCCTGGGCATGGACAAGACCGTCGCGATCAACTTCCAGCTGCTGGGCGGCATCTGGATCCTGCAGACCTTCCCGGCCCTGGTCGGCGGCCTGTTCACCCGCTGGTTCCACCGCTGGGCGCTGCTCGGCGGCTGGGCGGTCGGCATGGTCTACGGCACGGTCGCCGCCTACGGTGTCGCCTCGCCGACGCAGAAGCACTTCGGCGGCTCCTCCGACGAGATCCCCGGCATCGGCGAGATCGGCTACATCGGCCTCACCGCCTTCGTGCTGAACGTGCTGGTCACCGTGGTCCTGACCTTCGTCCTGAGGGCGGTCAAGGCGCCCGACGGCGTCGACGAGACCAGGCCGAGCGACTACACGGCGGACGCCGGCGACCCGGGCGTCCAGGTGGAACTGCCGCCGGCCACGGCGGGCAGCTCGCACTGATCCCTGGTTTGAGGCGGGCCGCCGGAGAAATCCGGCGGCCCGTTGTCGTACCCGTCGGGCACACTCGGCGTCATGGACTTCGTGATCCGGCGGGCGACGGCCGAGGAGTACGACACCCTCGGCGAGATCACCGCGCAGGCCTACCTGCGCGACGGCCTCCTCGACTTCGGGGAGAGCGACTCGTACCTGGACGAGCTGCGCGACGTGGCCAAGCGGGCGGCGGCCGCCGAGGTGCTGGTCGCCGTGGCCGACGGCGCGGTGCTCGGCGGCGTGACCTTCGTGCCGTCCGGCGGCCCCATGGCGGACATAGCGCGCCCCGGCGAGGCCGAGATACGCATGCTCGCCGTCGCCCGGGAGGCACGCGGCCGCGGGGCGGGCGAGGCCCTCGTGCGGGCCTGCGCCGACCGCGCCCGGGCCGTGCCGGGGTGCACGGGCGTCGTGCTGTCGACGCAGGCCGCCATGCGCACCGCGCACCGCCTCTACGAGCGCCTGGGCTTCGTCCGCACGCCCGACCGCGACTGGAATCCCCTGCCGGAGCTGGACGACATCATGCTGCTCACCTACGAACTGACGCTCTGACACGGCCGCGGCACACCGTCACGGCACCGCGCCGGGACACAACATCTGGGGGTGCTCGCGTCCCCCGGCACAAGATGTATGCTCATGCTCGCTGTCGCCGCAGGGGAATCCGGTGCGAATCCGGAACTGTCCCGCAACGGTGTACTTGCGTGCATCCGTACGTCTTCGCACGTGCGCGCACGCCTGTCCAGTCCGAGGACCTGCCGACAGTGCGCCCGGCCGCCCTGGCCCGGGTGCCATGACGTCCGGGCCTCGCGGAGTGGGCCGGTGGACGCGACGCCGCGTGCGCTCGTGAGCTGCCCCCTGCCCTCCCTCCGCCGGGCCCCGTGCCGAGCGAGGGAGTGCTCCACGTGACCATCGCGCCAGCCGATCCGGCTTCAGCGACCCCGGTGACGGCGACCGGGGAACCCGACGGACCCGGTGCCGCCCTGCTGCGGACCCTGACCGGGCTGACCGCCGACCTCCCCGGCGCCGACCCCGGCCGGGTGGCCGCCGCCGCACTGCGCGGCCGGTCCGCCCGCGCCGACGAGGCCGAGCTGCGCGAGCTGGCCACCGAGGCGGCCGCCGGTCTGATCTCCGAGGACCCGGTCTACTCCCGGCTGGCCGCCCGCCTGCTGACCATCGGCATCCGCGCCGAGGCCGCCTCCCAGGGCGTCGTCACCTTCACCGACTCCGTCGCCACCGGCCACCGCGAGGGCCTGATCGCCGACCGCACGGCCGCCTTCGTACGGCTGCACGCGGACCGCCTGGACGCGCTGATCGACCAGGACGCCGACGACCGCTTCGGCTACTTCGGCCTGCGTACGCTCTACAGCCGCTACCTGCTCCGCCACCCGATCACCCGCAAGGCGGTCGAGACGCCCCAGCACTTCCTGCTGCGGGTCGCCGCCGGACTCGCCGAGGACGACACGCTCCGCGCGGCGGACGAGGTCGCCGCGCTGTACGGCCTGATGAGCCGCCTGGACTACCTGCCCTCCTCCCCCACCCTCTTCAACTCCGGCACCCGGCACGCCCAGATGTCGTCCTGCTACCTCCTGGATTCCCCCAAGGACGAGCTGGACTCCCTCTACGACCGCCTCCACCAGGTGGCCCGCCTGTCCAAGCACGCCGGCGGCATCGGCATCGCCTACTCCCGCGTCCGCGCCCGGGGTTCGCTGATCCGCGGCACCAACGGGCACTCCAACGGCATCGTCCCGTTCCTGAAGACGCTGGACGCCTCGGTGGCGGCCGTGAACCAGGGCGGCCGGCGCAAGGGCGCGGCCGCGGTCTACCTGGAGACCTGGCACGCGGACGTCGAGGAGTTCCTGGAGCTGCGGGACAACACCGGCGAGGACGCCCGCCGCACGCACAACCTGAACCTCGCGCACTGGATCCCGGACGAGTTCATGCGCCGGGTGGACGCCGACGGGACCTGGTCGCTGTTCTCCCCCGCCGACGTGCCGGAGCTGACCGACCTGTGGGGCGAGGAGTTCGACGCCGCCTACCGCAGGGCGGAGGAGGCGGGGCTCGCCCGCAGGACGCTGCCCGCCCGTGAGCTGTACGGCCGCATGATGCGCACCCTCGCGCAGACCGGCAACGGCTGGATGACCTTCAAGGACACCGCCAACCGCACGGCCAACCAGACCGCGACCCCCGGCCACGTCGTCCACTCCTCCAACCTCTGCACGGAGATCCTGGAGGTCACCGACGACGGGGAGACCGCGGTCTGCAACCTGGGCTCGGTCAACCTCGGCGCGTTCGTCGACCCGGCGCACGGGGACATGGACTGGGAGCGCCTGGACGCCACCGTCCGCACCGCGGTCACCTTCCTGGACCGGGTCGTCGACATCAACTTCTACCCGACCGAGCAGGCGGGCCGCTCCAACGCCCGCTGGCGCCCGGTCGGCCTCGGCGCGATGGGCCTCCAGGACGTCTTCTTCCAGCTCCGGCTGCCCTTCGACTCCCCCGAGGCGAAGGCCCTGTCCACCCGTATCGCCGAGCGGATCATGCTCGCCGCGTACGAGACCTCCGCCGACCTCGCCGAGCGCAACGGCCCGCTGCCGGCCTGGGAGAAGACCCGCACGGCCAAGGGTGTGCTGCACCCGGACCACTACGGCGTCGAGCCCGCCTGGCCGGAGCGCTGGGCCGCGCTGCGCGCGCGCATGGCGACGACCGGGCTGCGCAACTCCCTGCTCCTGGCCATCGCCCCGACCGCGACCATCGCCTCCATCGCCGGTGTCTACGAGTGCATCGAGCCGCAGGTCTCCAACCTGTTCAAGCGCGAGACGCTGTCCGGCGAGTTCCTCCAGGTCAACTCGTACCTGGTGGACGACCTCAAGCGGCTCGGCGTGTGGGACGCCCGCACCCGTGAGGCGCTGCGCGAGGCCAACGGCTCGGTGCAGGGCTTCACCTGGATTCCCGAGGACGTGCGCGCGCTGTACCGCACCGCCTGGGAGATCCCGCAGCGCGGCCTGATCGACATGGCCGCCGCCCGCACCCCGTACCTCGACCAGGCCCAGTCGCTGAACCTGTTCCTGGAGACGCCGACCATCGGGAAGCTCTCCTCGATGTACGCGTACGCCTGGAAGCAGGGCCTGAAGACCACGTACTACCTGCGCTCGCGCCCGGCGACCCGGATCGCCCGGGCCGCGGCCCGCGCCACCACCGTCCCCGTGCAGGCCGCCCCGGACCCCGAAGCGGTCGCCTGCTCCCTGGAAAACCCCGAGTCCTGCGAGGCCTGCCAGTAATGACCACCGAGACCCCCGCGCACCCCACCACCAAGAACCTGCTCGACCCGGGCTTCGAGCTGACCCTGCGCCCCATGCGCTACCCGGACTTCTACGAGCGCTACCGGGACGCCATCAAGAACACCTGGCACGTCGAGGAGGTCGACCTCCACTCGGACGTCGCCGACCTCACGAAGCTCAGCCCGATGGAGCAGCACCTGATCGGCCGGCTCGTGGCCTTCTTCGCCACCGGCGACTCGATCGTCGCGAACAACCTGGTGCTGACCCTCTACAAGCACATCAACTCCCCCGAGGCGCGGCTGTACCTGTCCCGCCAGCTCTTCGAGGAGGCCGTCCACGTCCAGTTCTATCTGACGCTCCTCGACACCTACCTGCCCGACCCGGAGGACCGCGCCGCCGCCTTCGCGGCCGTGGAGAACATCCCGTCCATCCGGGAGAAGGCCGAGTTCTGCTTCAGGTGGATGGACTCGGTCGAGTCGATCGACCGGCTGGAGACCAAGGCCGACCGGCGCCGCTTCCTGCTCAACCTGATCTGCTTCGCGGCGTGCATCGAGGGCCTGTTCTTCTACGGCGCCTTCGCCTACGTCTACTGGTTCCGCAGCCGGGGTCTGCTGCACGGCCTGGCCACCGGCACCAACTGGGTGTTCCGGGACGAGACCATGCACATGTCCTTCGCCTTCGACGTCGTCGACACCGTGCGCAAGGAGGAGCCGGAGCTGTTCGACGACCAGCTCCGGGAGCAGGTCACCGACATGCTGAGGGAGGCCGTCGAGGCCGAGCTGCAGTTCGCGCGCGACCTGTGCGGCGACGGCCTCCCGGGCATGAACACCGACTCGATGCGGCAGTACCTGGAGTGCGTGGCCGACCAGCGTCTGACGCGGCTCGGCTTCGCCCCGGTGTACGGCTCCGAGAACCCCTTCTCCTTCATGGAGTTGCAGGGCGTTCAGGAGTTGACCAACTTCTTCGAGCGGCGCCCCTCGGCGTACCAGGTGGCGGTGGAGGGCACGGTCGACCTGTCCGAGGACTTCTGAGTGCTCCGGGTCTCCTTCCCGTAGCGGGTCCGGGTCTCCCCGTCCTCCCGCGCCTCCCTGATCCGGCGGTCGATGCGCCGGTCGCGCACGATGCCGATCACCGAGGGGAGGATCATGAGGACGAGGAGTCCGAAGGTCGCGAGCATTCCGACAAGGGCTTCGATCTGGTTTCCGGTCATGACACCACTGTCGCGCCGGAGACTCCTTACCGGGAGTGGCAGGACTGCCGTAAGGCCTCGATTTCCTGCCACCGGCGAGGCACACTGGCGGCATGCTGCGGAACGTGGCGGCCGTCCTGCTGGACGGTGCGCATCCCTTCGAACTGGGCGTGGTCTGCGAGGTCTTCGGCATCGACCGGAGCGACGAGGGCCTGCCGGTGTACGACTTCGCGGTGGTCTCCGCGGAGGGCCCCACGCTGGGCACTCACGTCGGCGGGCTGACCGTCTCCACGCCGTACGGTCTGGAGCGGCTGGAGGAGGCCGACCTGATCGCGGTACCGGCGGGCAGCGACTTCGTCCGCCGGGAGTACCCGCCCGAGCTGCTGGACGCCCTGCGCAGGGCGACGGACCGGGGCACCCGCGTGCTGAGCGTGTGCTCCGGCGTCTTCGTGCTGGGCGCCGCCGGCCTGCTGGACGGGCGGCGGTGCGCGGTGCACTGGCACCACGCGGCCGAGCTGGCCCGCCAGCACCCGCGGGCCCGGGTCGCGCCGGACGTGCTCTACGTCGACGAGGACCCGGTGATCACGTCGGCCGGGACCGCCGCCGGTATCGATGCCTGCCTGCACATCGTGCGCAAGGAGCAGGGGCCGGAGGTCGCCAACCGGATCGCCCGGCGCATGGTGGTGCCTCCGCACCGGGACGGCGGGCAGGCGCAGTACATCGAACGGCCGCTGCCGCGCTCCTCCTGCGACACCGTCGGCGAGGTGCTGGCCTGGATGGAGCAGCACCTCGACGAGGAGGTCACGGTCGAGCAGCTGGCGGTCCGGGCGCACATGTCCCCGCGCACCTTCGCCCGCCGCTTCCAGCAGGAGACCGGGACGACCCCCTACCGCTGGATCCTGCGCCAGCGCGTACTGCTGGCCCAGCGGCTGCTGGAAGCGACGGACGAGACGATGGACACGATCGCCTGGCGCGCCGGTTTCGGCACGGCGGCGGCCCTGAGGCACCAGTTCACCAGGGCCCTGGGCACCACCCCGCACGCCTACCGGCGCACCTTCCGGGGCCCGGAGGCCGCCGCCTGACCCGTCCGGGTCGTCACCGCGCCACGGGCCTGACCAGCAGGTCGTGCGGACGCAGCGTGATGCCGACCCGGACCGCGTCGTTCGAGCCCGCCACCTGTTCGAAGCGGTACTTCGTGGCGAGCGCGGCCGTGATCAGCGTGAGCTGGGCCATCGAGAAGTGGTCACTGGGGCACTTCCGCTTGCCCGCGCTGAACGGCTTCATGGCGTATTTCGGCACATTCGCCGCGCGTTCCGGTAGCCACCGGTCGGGATCGAACTCCAGGTTGTCGTCGTACGACTTCGGATCGCGTTGGATTGCGTACGGACTGTAGATGATGTCCGCACCGGCCGGAATGCGATAGCCACCGAGTTCGCTCTCGGCCACCGCGCGCCGGGTCAATACCCATACGGCGGGACGCAAACGCATGGCCTCCACGATGACATTGCCGGTGTGCCTGAGCTTCCGGACGTCCTCGAATGCCACGGGACGTCCGCCGGTGACCGCTTCGACTTCGTCGCGTATGCGGTCGGCATGTTCCGGATGGTCGGCAAGTGCCTGGAGCAACCACATGATCGTGGACGCGATGGTTTCACTGCCCGGGGTGAGTATCGCGACCACCTGGTCGTGGATCTCCTGTTCCCCGATCGGGTCGCCATTGTCGTCCTTCGCCTCCAGCAATGCCGTGAGCAAATCGTCCGGCTTTTGACCGGATGCACGGCGCTCGGCGATGATCTCGTCGACCAGCAGGTGCAGATCGGCCAACGCGTCGTTGAATCGGCGGTTGGCCGGAAGCGGCAGCCGGTACAGCGGCCCGAGCGGGACCACCATCCGCCGGTACATGCCCCGGAAGACGGTGGCGAGCGCGACGCAGAGCCGCTCGGCCCGCTCGTCCATGTACTGCCCGCGCAGCAGGCAGCGGGCCGCGACGCGCACGGCGACCCGGAAGGACTCCGAGGTGGCGTCGACGGTCTTCCCCGGCTGCCAGCGCTCGGTGAGCGCGTGCGCCTCCTCCTCCATGATCGGCCCGTAGGCGGGGATGGCGTCGAGCCGGAACGCCGGCTGGATGGTACGCCGCTGGCGGCGGTGGAGCGGGCCGTTGGCGGTCGCCACGCCCTCCTTGCCGAGCAGGCCCTCCAGCGACTCCCACAGCGGACCGGCGATGTGGTAGTCGGGGTTCAGGGCGAGGGCGCCGGTCAGCTCGGGGTTCGTGACGGCGTAGACGGTCTTCGGGCCGAGCTTGATGCGCACGACGTCGCCGTGGTCGCGCAGCTGGGACATGAAGGCCAGGGGGTCGCGGGCCAGCCGCCAGCCGTGGCCGAGCAGCGGAACGCCACCGCCCGCGACGGGCGGCTCGCGCAGCTCCGGTGCTCCCGGTGCCGCGGGTGCGCGGGTTTCGGGGTTGACGGACTCGACGGTCATTTCTCACCTGCCGCTTCGTTGTTGACGTACGGGGGCGTGGACCGGTCGTCCCAGCTGTCGACCATGTACCGGCCGGACTCGTGGTGGAACCAGTAGACGGAACTGAACCAGTTCCGCATATTGCCGACGTTGGCCCGCACGGCGCCGCTCAGTTCCTTTCCGCGTACGGTTCCGTCGGCGAGTTCGTCGGCGAACCGTAAGGCGTCCCGCTCGACGGCGAGGAATTCCGTGATGCATTCCTCGACACGACGCCGGACTTCTCCGATGGCTTCTTCCAGGGTGAGTGAATGGTGGGTGATGAGACTGATGCCAAGATTGTGGACCTCGTCTCCCGCTATTTCCTTTGGCAGTGAGCAGAGGTCGTTGTACCAGGCGGCGAATTCCTGACTCAGCAACGCCGCCCGGCGATATGCCGGGTGTTTCCGTACGGCGTCGGGGAGTTCGCAGCCCGAACTCGGCTCCAGCAGGTCGGTCCAGATCCAGTGCGCGAACGTGAGCCGGCGCAGTTCGAGGTACTCCTCCACGCCGGGCACGATTCCGCGCGTGCGGTTGTGGAATTCACGGTCGTACGCCTCGATCACCGTGTGGAAGTGCCGGGCGAACCGGGCGTTCCAGGTGGCCGGCAGGAAGGCGTAGAGCCGCCGCACACTGTCGGCGAACCCGGCCACCAGCGTGTCCTCGTGGTGCAGGTGGTCCCCGGGTGAGTCCAGTGCCGTGTGCAGCAGGCCGCGCAGTCGCCGCCAGGCACCGGCCCGGCCGTGGACGATGTCACGGTCGTGACGGTCGTCCCAGACGAAGAACCACGCGCTGTAGTCCGCTATCGCCTGCAGGACCTCGTCGGGGGCGCCCAGGTAGTAGCCCGCCATGAGGTCCGTGTAGCACAGACCGTCGGCATATTCCTCGACCTTGTCCGCCGGCATGAGCCGCTTTTCGAGCAGCCAGGTCCGGGTTGTCTCCTGGAGCTTCGGCCAATACGGGTGCAGTTGCCGGGGAAATGCCGCCTCGATCACCGGGAGACGGAGCGATGGCGGTACTGCGATCGCGGTCGGTGTCGCTGTGGTGCCGTGTGGGAAAGCATGCACGAACAAACCCCTCTCAGCCGCCGGTGGCGCACCCCTCTCGCTGAGCGGGGCGTGCGCCGTTGCGTATCCCCGCACTTCCCATTCAGCACCACAACTGACCGTTCTGGGAACGGATTTGCTTCATTCACTACCCCTGGTGCCGGAATTCTCCTGTTGTGTGGCGGCTTTCCATGCGCGTGCACAGACGAACGGCGCCCGCTCGGGGAAGACCCGAACAGGCGCCGTGCGCAAGGGAGATGTGGGGCGGGTGAGGCGGTGTCAGTCGTTCGCGACCACGGGGTAGCGCGGCTCGTTCTCGGCCATCTGCCGAAGCGCGTCCTTGCGTTCGCGCTTGGAGAGCCGGTCGATGTACAGGTACCCGTACAGGTGGTCCGTCTCGTGCTGCAAACACCGGGCGAAGTACCCCGTGCCGCGCACCTTGACCGGGTTGCCCTTCTCGTCCTGCCCGGTCACCTCGGCGTAGTCGGGGCGGGCGAGCGGCGCGTAGGCGGTGGGCACGGACAGGCAGCCCTCGTTGCTGTCGTCCAGGCGGCGGCGGTCGGCCGGCAGCTCGACGAGCCGCGGGTTGCAGACCACGCCGACGTGGCGGACGCCCTCGTCGTCGGGGCAGTCGTAGACGAAGACCTTCTTGGAGACGCCGATCTGGTTGGCGGCCAGGCCCACTCCCTCGGCGGTGCGCTGGCTGGCGAACATGTCGGCCACCAGCTGCTGGAACTCCTCGCCGAAGTCGGTGACGTCCTCGCACTCCTTGTGCAGCACCGGGTTGCCGACCACCGTGATCGGACGGGAGGTGCCGCGCCCGCGCCAGTCGGCCTCACGCTCCTCGCAGTCCTGGCTGTCGACGACGAATCCCTCGTCGTCCACGGGGAGCACGCCCGGGTGCTGCTGATCGGTGTCCTGCTGGGCCATGACCGACGTATGCCTTCCTCGTACAACCAAAGGTGATGCTGACGCTGCTGAAGTGTCCTGACAAAGACTACGGGGCTGCTCAGCAGACCTCTTCCAGGTCCCGCCAGTCCCGGGAGTCCGGACTGTCCGCGACCCACCCGTCCAGCAACCCCTTCACCAGCCCGGCCGGCGCGGCCACCCCGCACTCCCGCTCCGGCACCCACAGCTGCCCGTCGGTGCGGTGCCCCAGGGGCCCGGGGTGTCCGGGTTCGCTGTGGTCGTGCGGATCGAGGTGCTCGCCGTCGCCCTCGTCGGACGGCATCCGGGACTCCGAGCACATCCGGCACAGCAGCCGGACGGAGGACGACCAGTCCTCGGCGGCGAACCCGGCGTCGGCGGCCAGCTGCTCCAGGGCGTCGCGGTCGGACTCGGTGGCGGCCTCCAGGAGGACCACCCAGGTGGGCACCGGCGAGGGCGCCCACAGCTCGATCTCGTCGAAGACGGGGTAGGAGTGCCCGGCCGAGGTCGTGCGCTCCCCGTGCGGTACGCCGTCGTGCAGGACGACCTCGCCCCAGCGCCGGCCGGAGGACGGCAGCGGGATGGACAGCACCTCGACGCGGGCGGGGTCCAGCCGCCGCCCCCACACCACCTCGGCCTCGCCCTCCGGGGACAGCCGTACGGCGGCGCTGCCGAGGTCCATGCCGAGCGGCTCACCCGCGTCCGTGGCGCCCCCGGGGGTGCGCAGCCCGTAGGCCTGCCAGGCGCGACGGGCCAGCGGCCAGTCCTGAAGGGCGGTCGCGGCGATGCCGACGTTCCACCAGTCGGGGGCGCCGATGTCCCGGTCGAGCAGCGCGACGGCCCGCAGACCGGCCGCCCTCGCCTGTTCCCAGTCGTGCCGGAACTTGTGCAGCAGCGCCAGGTTGAACCAGGACTCCGACAGCCAGGGCTCCAGGTCGGCCGCCCGCGTCAGCAGCGCGCCCGCGTCCTCGTAGCGACCGTCGCCGATCAGCGTGAACGCGCGGTCGGTGGCCTGCCGCCAAGAGGCGGAGGGCCGGTGCCGTGCCTTGCCGAAGATCCTCACGATTCCCGCCTGCCAGTTCCGTTCTGTGGGCTGGCTGTGCCTTTTCGCGCCCCCGGACACCCTCTCCCGGGCATCAAACCACGTACGGCTGCGGAGGCGCTCATTACCCATGGGTTACCCAGCCGCGGGCTCGGTAAGGCTGCCTCGGGAAAGGACCCGGGCCAGCGCTTCCACCACTTCCGGAGCGTAGTCGCCCGCGGTGGCCAGGCGCAGCTCCTCCAGCGCGGTCAGGACGCCGCCGGGACCCGCGTCCCGCGCCTTCTCGTCGTAGGCGTTCACGACGCGTACGATCCGCGCGGCGACCGGCTGCTCCCGGCAGGGGTCGGCCTGCCGCTCCACCACCACCGCGACCGCCGCGTCGACGCCGGTCTGGCGGACGACGGCCCCGCCGAGCAGCGCGATCCGCCGCTGTTCGGTGACCGGCAGGCCGGCCGTGGCACCCGCCGGGACCGGGTCGACCAGGCTCAGCTGACCGATGTCGTGCATGAGGGCCGCGTACTCCAGCACGGTCAGCTCGGCCCCCGACAGCCCCAGGTCCCGGCCGACGGCCACCCCGAGCCCGGCGACGCGGCGCGCGTGCCCGGCCGGGGTGTATCCGGCGATCTCGGTGGCGCGGGCCAGGGAGGCGATGGTCTGCCGGTAGGTGGCCCGGACGGCCGCGTACCGCCGGTAGGAGAGCTGGGCGAGCAGCAGGGGCACGGAGAAGACGGGGAGCGCCCACAGTCCCGCGACGCTCACCGCGAGCGCCATCACCGCGCCGGTCGCGCACACCGCCGACGTGATCCCGACCATGCCGCGCAGCTCTTCGCGCAGCAGGGGCCCGAAGGGCCAGCCGGTGCGCGCGTGCGCGGGTGCCGCGGCGAGCACCGCGTCGCACAGCGTGGTCAGGGCGAGCAGCCCGAGCAGCAGCAGCGCGTAGGCGGGGCCGCTCCAGTCGTCGAAGACGCCCTGGTTGGACAGCGGCCGGAAGCACACGGCGGCGAAACCGACGGTGAGCACGCGCCGCGCCAGGTGGTCGAGGACGGGCCCGCTGCCGCGCGCGACGTAGGGCACGCTGCCGAGCAGCGAGGCGGCGAGCACGACGGTGACGGTCTCGGCCACACCGTGGTGCGCGGGCTGCCCGGCGACGTCTCCGAGCAGCGCGTACGCCAGCGCGCCCGCGGCCCCGAGCGGAGCCGCCTCCCGGGCCTCGGCGCCGGTCCGCCGGGTCAGCTCACCGAGGACGACCAGCCCTCCGAAGGCCAGCGCGACGGGCCGCTGGGCGGGCCCCGCCCCCAGCACGGAGGCGAGACATCCGAGCGCGAGGAGCCCGGCACAGCCGGGTACGAGGAGGACGGCCGCCGGCGGCGAGGACCGGGCCGGCGGCTGCAAGGGCGTCATGGCGCTCCCCTGCCGACGCTGTCCCGCGCGTCCTCGCCCCGGTCCGGTGCCGGTCCGGCGGTGCGGGCGAGCGGGGAGTCCGCCGTGACGGACGGGCGCCAGCCGTGCCGGCCGAGGGCTCGGACCAGTGCCCGCACCATCCGCGGGTCGAACTGTCCGCCGGCACACCGCTGGAGCTCCGCCAGCGCCGTCGCGACGGGCCGGGCCCTGCTGTAGGAGCGCGTGGACGTCATCGCGTCGAAGGCGTCGGCGACGGCCACCACCCGGGCCGACTCGGGGATCCGGTCGCCGGCCAGCCCGTAGGGATAGCCGCTGCCGTCCAGCCGTTCGTGGTGGTGCAGGACGGCGGCGCGGGCCTCTCCCAGGAAGCGGATGCCGCGCACCATCTCGTGCCCGTACTCGGGGTGCAGTTCGATCACCCGGCGCTCCTCGGGCGTCAGCGGGCCGTCCTTGCGCAGCAGCCGGGTGGGCACGCCGAGCTTGCCCACGTCGTGCAGGATCCCGGCGAAGCGCAGGGTCTCGACGCGTTCGTCGTCCATGCCCAGCTCGCGGGCGATCATCATGGAGGCCTGGCCGACGCGTTCGCTGTGGCCGCGCGTGTAGCCGTCCTTGATGTCGACGGCCTGCACGAGGGCGCGGATGGTCGCCTGGTGCGCGGCCCGCTCACGGTGGTACTGGGCGAAGGCCCACCAGGCCACGCACATCGGCAGCAGCACGAGCAGCGCGGCCACCGGACCGTACGGGCTGCGCCACAGGACGGCCATCATGAGCCCGGCGAGCCCGTGCACGGCGATCGGCGCGAGCGACCGGGAGAGCAGTCCCCGCCACGCCCGGCTCGGCGGCACGTGGTCGGCGAGGGTCAGGATGCCGCCGTCCAGCACGGTGAGGACCAGGCAGAAGGCGAGTACGGCCGCCCCGGCCGGCACGAGGGCGTACGGGAAGGCGGGCTCGACGACCGCGTCCCGGCCCCCGAGCCGCCAGTGGACACAGGCCGCGGCCCACACGGCGAGGGTCAGCTGCGCGGCCCGCCACACGCGCCGCAGACCGAGGGGACGGCGCGGCACCGGGGCCAGCAGGGCTCCCGGCAGTGCCACGAGCGCGGCGGCGGGCGGCGGCAGCAGGAAGGCGCCGGCGAGCAGGACGGGGTAGCAGGTCCCGACGAAGCGGGACCGCGCGACCAGCTCGGACCCCGCGTACAGCCCCGCCAGCAGCAGCACCGCCCACCAGGGCGCGTGCACCGCGGGCAGCGGTCGCAGGCAGAGCAGGGCGGTGAGGGCGACGACGGCCACGTACACACGTGCCCGCGCCGGTACCGCGTCCATCAGCCCCTCCCCTGGCCACGCCTGTCAGGCTCAGGAGCCTAGGACGGCGGCGGGGAGGCCGCGGGCAGATAACCCGCGGATTAGCACGTACGAGTGACTTCTGGCCGAGTCGCGACGCTCAGGGCGGCTCAGGACTCCTGCGGAGCCGACGACGACGGTGCGGCCGCGACGTCGTGTTCCGGCACGGACTGCCCGGACCGGATCAGGTCCAGCCGTCCCATCACCTTGGCCCGCAGGTCACCGGGCACGTCGTCCTGCCCGCAGCACCGCTTGACCAGCTTCTTCACGGCCTGCTCCAGCCCGTACTTCTCCAGGCAGGGCGAGCACTCCTCGAAGTGGTGCTCGAACTTCACGCAGTCCGAGTCCGGCATCTCTTTGTCGAGAAACTCGTAGAGATGATCGAGGATTTCGCTGCAATCCGTCTCGTGCGGCTCTCCGCAGCTCATGACCCCGAGCCTTTCGCTTCGTTCGACTCTCCGGCGCCGGCGGGGACCAGACCGCGGTCGCGGGCGTAGTCCTCCAGCATGCCGCGCAGCTGACGGCGTCCACGGTGCAGCCGGGACATCACCGTACCGATGGGTGTCCCCATGATGTCCGCGATCTCCTTGTAGGCAAAGCCCTCGACGTCCGCCAGATACACGGCGATACGGAATTCCTCGGGGATCGCCTGGAGCGCCTGCTTCACGTCCGAGTCGGGCAGGTGGTCGAGCGCCTGCGACTCCGCGGAGCGCAGACCCGTCGACATGTGCGACTCGGCACGGGCGAGCTGCCAGTCCTCGATCTCCTCGGCCGCGCTGCGCTGGGGTTCGCGCTGCTTCTTGCGGTACGAGTTGATGAAGGTGTTGGTGAGGATGCGGTACAGCCACGCCTTGAGGTTGGTGCCCTCGCGGAACTGGTGGAAGGACGCGTACGCCTTGGCGTAGGTCTCCTGCACCAGGTCCTCGGCGTCGGCCGGATTACGCGTCATGCGCAGCGCGGCCGAGTACATCTGGTCGAGGAACTCCAGCGCGTCCCGCTCGAAGCGCGCGCTGCGCTCCGCGGTCGACTCCGCGCCCGTACCCCGGCCCTCGGGCTGCTCCGCCTGGCCGTGTTCGGTCCCTGCGTCGGTCCCAGTGACCGGACCCACCTCCTCCGATGTCGTCGTGAAACCGAGACCGGTCTCACTCGAATCGGAGGATAGACGACGATCCGGTCCGCCCGCCGCCCGAATAGGGGCGGTCTTAGCAGCGTGCAGCACGGTCCAGTCCAGGTCGGCGCGGCTGCTGCGACTCGGGCAGAAGGCTGAACCCATGCGGCGGACTTCCTCTCCTACGGCGTCGGTGCTGATTCTCAGCAACGTACGAACGGCACAACAGTGGCCGTCCGCCGGTCATTCCCAGGCGTTCAGCCGAGTGAGCCGGCCCACTGGGCCACGCCGTCGGTGATCAGCTCCAGCGCCCTTTCCTGGCTGATCTCCGCCCGTTTGGGCACGGCGAAGCCGTGGTCGCCGTACGGCACCTCGATCAGCTCGTAGGTCCCCCCGGGCGCCTCGGGGAACTCCTGCGGCCTGCCGAAGGGGTCGTTGCCGCCCTGGACCACGAGGGTGGGCACGCCGGCCCCGAGCAGCTCGTCGGCGCGGGACTTCTCCGGCCTGCCCGGCGGGTGCAGGGGGAAGCTGAGGGCGAGGACGGCGCGGGCGCCCAGTTCGCCGGCGGTGCGGCAGGCGACACGGGCGCCGGCGCTGCGGCCGCCCGAGATCACCGGCAGGCCGGGGGCGGCGAGCGCGGGCCAGACGCCCCGCCACCCGGTGTCGAGGGTCTTCGGCACGGGCGCCAGCTTCCTGCCCGCCACCCGCCAGGGCTGCTCGACGAGGGCCACGCTCACCCCGTGGGCGGGCAGTGCGGCCGCCAGCGCCTTCAGGTCGCGCGCCTCGATGCCGCCGCCGGCCCCGTGGCTCACGGCGAGCACCAGCCGGGGCTGCTTCGCCCGGTGCCAGGTGATGCGGGCGGGGCCCGCATCCGTCTCGACCGCCTTCGTCACAACCTCTGTCGCATCCGTCACGTCAGAAGAGTGTGCCCTCTTCCGGTGCTTCCAGCTCCTCGAGCAGCTCCGGTCCGTTGTTGCGGACGTTGCTCACGGCCGTCGAGACGGGGAAGGCCCGCATCAGGCCGGTGGGCGGGGGTGCCAGCAGGGAGGTCAGCTCGTCGGGGTCGGTGCGCGCCGGATCGAGCCAGTCGTCCCAGCGGTCCGGCGTCAGCATCAGCGGCATCCGGGGGTGGATGTCGGCCAGGGCGTGCGGACCGTCGGCCGGGGCGACGGCGAGTGGTGTGGTCTCGGCCTCGGTCGTGATCACCGAGCACGTCACCCACCAGGCCTGCGGATGGTCGTCGGGCAGCGTCCTGTCCCGCCAGAACTCGTAGAGCCCGGCCATGGCGAACACGGAGCCGTCGGCGGGGGTCACGAAGTAC
The DNA here is from genome assembly GCF_033406955.1 of Streptomyces violaceoruber. NCBI lineage: Bacteria > Bacillati > Actinomycetota > Actinomycetes > Kitasatosporales > Streptomycetaceae > Streptomyces > Streptomyces violaceoruber. Next base: position 2,874,773 of record NZ_CP137734.1, read on the forward strand.
GGCTGCTTGCGCGGCCGCTTCTTGCGCCCTTCGACCTCCAGGTCCCGCTCCTGCTTGCCGGTGACCCACTCGTAGTAGCCGTCGGCGGGCAGGATGCAGCGCCGGGTGCTGAAGGCGCGGCGGTAGGAGGGCTTCTCGTGGACGGTCTCCGCGCGGGCGTTGATCATCCGGGCGCCGCCCTCGGGCGTCTTGGACCAGGAGGGGACGAGGCCCCACTTCAGCTTCCGCAGCTGGCGAACCGGCTCCGGGTCCTCGACGTCTTTCAGGGGACGGTCCAGGACGGCGTAGACCTCCTTGGTGGGGGCCACGTTGTAGTCGGGTTCCAAGCTCTCCTTGGGCTCCCACTTCTCGATCTCGAAGATTCCCGCGAGATCCTCGGGTCGACGACTCGCCGCATACCGTCCGCACATACGTGCCACACTGCCAGACCCCGCGCTAGTACGAGGAGCCCTCCCCGAACATGGACCACCTCGCAACGGCCTCGCTCACCTCCCTGTGGGACGAGGTCTCCGGCATCCAGCCCGATCCCGACCTGTGGGTGGTGGTCGCGACCCTGGTGGCGGCGCTCGCCGTCGTCGCGACGCGCGGATCGTGGCGGATAGCGCGCAACGCGATCACCATCGCGCACGAGGGCGGTCACGGCCTGGTGGCCCTGCTGACCGGCCGTACCCTCACCGGGATCACCCTGCACTCGGACACCAGCGGTCTGACGGTGAGCCGGGGCAAGCCGCACGGCGTCGGCATGATCCTCACCGCGGTCGCCGGTTACACCGCTCCGCCGCTGCTCGGCCTCGGCGGCGCCGCGCTGCTGGCGGCCGGACGCATCACGCTGCTGCTGTGGCTGGCGACGGCGCTGCTGGTGGCCCTGCTGGTGATGGTCCGCAACGCGTACGGGGTGCTGACGGTCGTGGTCACCGGCGGCACGTTCGTCCTGGTGTCGTGGCTGGCCGGGCCGCAGGTGCAGGCGGCGTTCGCGTACGCGGTGGTCTGGTTCCTTCTCCTCGGCGGGGTGCGCCCGGCCTTCGAGCTGCAGGCCAAGCGGTCGCGGGGCGGCGCCGGCGACTCGGACGCCGACCAGTTGGCGCGGCTGACCCACGCGCCGGCGGGAGTGTGGTTCTTCCTCTTCCACGCGGTGTCGCTGTGCTCGCTGATCGGCGGGGCGCGCTGGCTGCTGGAGCTGTGAGACGCCGGGCACCCTCCACCCGCTCCGCATATATGCACGGCAAGTGCACTGTTGCGCTTTCGGTCAGGTTTCGGCGCTTTTGATCAAGATCTCCGATCGTCCTCAGCCATTAAAGTGGGCCCCATGACCGTGAACCCCACGCACACCGCCCTCTGGCCCGCCCCGCACGCGAGCGGAGCCGTCGACGCGACCGTCCACGTGCCCGGGTCCAAGTCGGTCACCAACCGCGCCCTGGTGCTGGCCGCCCTCGCCTCCGAGCCCGGCTGGCTGCGCCGCCCGCTGCGCTCCCGTGACACCCTGCTGATGGCCGAGGCGCTGCGCATGATGGGCGTCGAGATCGAGGAGGGCGTCGGCCCCGAGGGCACCGGCGAGTTCTGGCGGGTCATCCCGGCGGGGCTGCGCGGCCCGGCCACGGTCGACGTCGGCAACGCCGGCACGGTCATGCGCTTCCTGCCGCCGGTCGCCACACTGGCCGACGGCGCCGTCCGTTTCGACGGCGACCCGCGGTCGTACGAGCGTCCGCTGCACGGCGTGATCGACGCGCTGCGCGTCCTGGGCGCCCGCATCGACGACGACGGGCGCGGCGCGCTGCCGCTGACCGTGCACGGCGGCGGGGCCCTGGAGGGCGGCCCGGTCGAGATCGACGCATCCTCCTCCTCCCAGTTCGTCAGCGCCCTGCTGCTGTCCGGGCCGCGCTTCAACCAGGGCGTCGAGGTGCGCCACACCGGTTCCGCGCTGCCCTCCATGCCGCACATCCGCATGACGGTCGACATGCTGCGCGCGGTCGGCGCCCAGGTCGACACCCCCGAGTCCGGCGGCGAGCCGAACGTGTGGCGGATCACGCCGGGTGCGCTGCTCGGCCGGGACCTGACCGTCGAGCCGGACCTGTCGAACGCGCAGCCGTTCCTGGCGGCGGCGCTGGTGACCGGCGGCAAGGTGGTGATCCCCGACTGGCCGTCCCGCACCACCCAGCCCGGCGACCGGCTGCGCGAGATCTTCACCGACATGGGCGGTTCCTGCGAACTGACGGACTTCGGACTCGTGTTCACCGGATCGGGTGCGATCCACGGCATCGACGTCGACCTGAGCGAGGTCGGCGAGCTGACCCCGGGGATCGCGGCCGTCGCCGCCCTCGCGGACTCCCCCTCGACCCTGCGCGGCGTGGCCCATCTGCGGCTGCACGAGACGGACCGGCTGGCCGCGCTCACCAAGGAGATCAACGAACTCGGCGGTGACGTCACCGAGACCGCCGACGGTCTGCACATCCGCCCGCGCCGTCTGCACGGCGGCGTCTTCCACACCTACGACGACCACCGCATGGCCACCGCCGGCGCCGTCCTCGGTCTCACGGTGGAGGGCGTGCAGATCGAGAACGTGGCGACGACCGCCAAGACCCTGCCCGACTTCCCCGACCTGTGGACCGGGATGCTCGGGGCGTAGGGACGGATCGCCATGCGCCGCTACGGCAAGCACACCGACGAGGACGACATCCGCTCCCGCCCCAACCGCAAGGGCAACCGACCGCGCACCCACATCCGGCCCAAGCACGAGGACGCCGCCGAGGGCCTGGTCCTCACCGTGGACCGCGGCCGGCTGACCTGCCTCGTCGACGACCGGGTCGTCATGGCGATGAAGGCGCGCGAGCTGGGCCGCAAGGCAGCAATCGTGGGTGACCGGGTGGCCCTGGTCGGCGACCTCACCGGCAAGAAGGACACGCTCGCACGCATCGTCCGCATCGAGGAGCGCACCTCGGTCCTGCGCCGCACGGCCGACGACGACGACCCCTACGAGCGGGTCGTCGTCGCCAACGCCGACCAGCTCGCCATCGTCACCGCCCTCGCCGACCCCGAGCCGCGCCCCCGCCTCATCGACCGCTGCCTGGTCGCGGCGTTCGACGGCGGCCTCACCCCGCTGCTGGTGATGACCAAGTCGGACCTGGCACCGCCGGACGAACTCCTCGAGCTGTACGGCGCGTTGGACATCCCGTACGTCGTCACCAGCCGGGAGGAGCTGGAGAACGGCGCCGCCGCCGACCTGGTGCGCGAGCACCTGGACGGGAAGATCACGGCCTTCGTCGGCCACTCCGGCGTCGGCAAGACGACCCTGGTCAACACCCTGGTGCCCGAGGACCGCCGCCGGGTGACGGGGCACGTCAACGCGGTGACGGGGCGCGGCCGGCACACCACGACCTCGGCCCTCGCCCTGCCGCTGTCCTCCGCGGCGGGCGGCTGGGTCGTCGACACCCCGGGCGTACGGTCGTTCGGGCTGGCGCACATCGACCCGTCCCGGGTGATCAACGCCTTCCCCGACCTGGTGCCCGGCACCGAGGGCTGTCCGCGGGCGTGCAGCCACGACGAGCCCGACTGCGCGCTGGACGCCTGGGTCGCCGAGGGGCACGCCGACCCGGCCCGGCTGTACTCGCTGCGCCGGCTGCTGTCGACGCGGGAACGCAAGGAAGGCGACTGACCATCGCGTTGTTTGGCGTGCCGTGCAGCCGGTAAGTGCATAATCGCACCAAGCCGGAACCAAGCCTGAGCAAAGCCGGACGAAGTCGTTGTCGCACAAGTCGTCGTCGCACGAAGTCGTCGTCCAACGAAGTCGTGGTCGGACGAGGCCACCGATCGGCATCGGCACAGCGGTCGCGGTAGGGACCACGGGAGGACAAGACATGGCGTGGCTGCTGGTCATAGTGGCCGGAGTGCTCGAAACCGGCTTCGCCGTCTGTCTGAAGCTGTCGCACGGCTTCACCCGGCTCTGGCCCACCATCGCCTTCTGCGCCTTCGCGCTGGGCAGCTTCGGCCTGCTGACGATGTCCCTGAAGAAGCTCGACGTCGGCCCCGCGTACGCGGTGTGGACCGGCATCGGCGCGGCGGGTACCGCCATCTACGGCATGATCTTCCTCGGCGACCTGGTCTCGACCCTGAAGATCGTCTCGATCAGCTTCGTCATCATCGGCGTGATCGGTCTGCAGCTGTCGGGCTCGGCGCACTAGGGATCCTCCCCTGCGCAGGCGCAGGCGCAGGCGGCCGCTATGCCGTCAGGCGGCGTGGCAGGGCGGTGCGTACGAGGTCGGCCACCCCGCCCTCGGCGGGCGGCGCGGCGACGCAGGAGAGGGCGAGGCGCACGGTCAGTTCGCAGGAGCGGGCCAGTTCGGCGGCGTCCGGCGGCGGGAGCGGACCGGCCCCGCCCAGGACGGCCACGGCACGGTCGCGGACCAGGCCCACGAAGTCGCCGGGCGAGGGCAGTGGACCGTCGGCCCGTCGCTGGGCCGGCACCGCGCAGGAGGAGGGCACCGCCGTCAGGGCCGGTGCGGGCAGCCGCTCGTTCCAGCACCCCGTGAGCATGGCCCGGACCAGCGCGTTGTCGCGGGCCGCCGACATCATCCACTCGGCGGTGGCGGTGAGTCGTTCACGCGGGTCGCTGGGCCCGGAGAGCGCGCGCTCCACTCCGGCGAGGTAGCCGTCGGCCTCCCGCCTCACCAGGGCCCGGGCGAGTCCCTCCTTGCTGCCGAACTCGTTGTAGAGGGTCTGCCGGGACACCCCGGCGGAAGCCGCCACGTCCACCATCCGCACGGCGGACCACGGCCGGCGCGCCAGCGCCGTGTACGCGGCGTCGAGCAGGGACTCCCGGGCTGCAGGCACCCTCGCCTCCCTCGGGCCGAGCGAACGCTGCCGGACGTGCCGAGCGACTTGCTGCCAGATTTGACGGGTATGGGAGCACTGTCAAGGGTCCTCGCACCCGTGGGGCGGAGCCCCCGCAGCGGCTCTCCCGCCCCGCCACGCCCGCCAAAGCCCTGGTAGCCCCGCCCCGCCCGCGACAGATAGCGTGACGGCATGCCCGATTACCTCGACGACCTCCGCCTCGCCCACGTGCTCGCCGACGCCGCCGACGCCGCGACGATGGACCGCTTCAAGGCCCTCGATCTGAAGGTCGAGACGAAGCCGGACATGACCCCGGTGAGCGAGGCGGACAAGGCCGCCGAGGAACTCATCCGCGGCCACCTCTCCCGCGCCCGCCCCCGCGACTCGGTCCACGGCGAGGAGTTCGGCGTGGCGGGCACCGGCCCGCGGCGTTGGGTCATCGACCCGATCGACGGCACCAAGAACTACGTGCGCGGTGTCCCCGTCTGGGCCACCCTCATCGCCCTGATGGAGGCGAAGGAGGGCGGCTACCAGCCGGTCGTCGGCCTCGTCTCGGCGCCCGCCCTCGGCCGCCGCTGGTGGGCGGTGGAGGACCACGGCGCGTTCACCGGCCGCAGCCTGACCTCCGCCCATCGGCTCCACGTCTCCCAGGTCTCCACGCTCTCCGACGCCTCCTTCGCGTACTCCTCGCTGAGCGGCTGGGAGGAGCAGGGCCGCCTCGACGGCTTCCTGGACCTGACCCGCGAGGTGTGGCGCACGCGCGCGTACGGCGACTTCTGGCCGTACATGATGGTCGCCGAGGGCTCGGTGGACCTCTGCGCCGAACCGGAGCTCTCCCTCTGGGACATGGCCGCGAACGCGATCATCGTCACGGAGGCCGGCGGCACCTTCACCGGCCTCGACGGCCGCCCCGGCCCGCACAGCGGCAACGCGGCGGCGTCGAACGGCCGGCTCCACGACGAACTGCTCGGGTATCTCAACCAGCGCTACTGAGCGCCCGCCGACTCGCCCTCCGCGCCCTCTTGTTGACCCCCGCTTTACCTGCCACTCTGAGAGTTCCCTCACTTGTGAACTTGTGAATCCATGAACTAACTCATGGATCACCGGCAGGAGGTGGCTCCACCCATGCTCGTCCGCGAAGTCATGAGCACGGTCGTCCTCACCATCGGTCCCGCCCACACGCTCCGCCAGGCCGCCGCCCTGATGTCCGCACGCCGCGTCGGCGCGGCCGTGGTGTACGACCCCGACGCCGGCGGCATCGGGATCCTCACCGAACGCGACGTCCTGGTCTCCGTCGGCCGGGGCCAGGACCCGGACACCGAGCGCACCCACAGCCACACCACCACCGACGTCGTCTTCGCCGCCCCGACCTGGACCGTGGAGGAGGCGGCGGGCGCGATGGCGCACGGCGGCTTCCGCCACCTCATCGTCCTGGACGGCGGCGAGCCCGTCGGGATCGTCTCGGTGCGCGACATCATCCGCCGCTGGGCACCGGCGCGCTCCCCGCACAACGCCCCGGCGGTGACCGCCTGACTGGGCTCTGACGGGCACTGGCCGGCCCGGGCGAGGTGCGGGCCGGCACCGGTCACCGGCCCGCACGAACCGCGCCTCTTGGCCAATGCCGCCCCGGTTCCCACAATGGACAGTGTCTAATTCGAGCAGGACTCCAAAATCACACCCATTCGGGACCTGGTCCCCCTTGCTGTTAGGCTGATGTGTATGAGTGACCTTTTGGAACGGCTGCGCGGGCGCGGCTGGCGCATGACCGCGCAGCGGCGGGTCGTGGCCGAGGTCCTCGACGGCGAACACGTCCACCTGACGGCCGACGAGGTGCACTCCCGGGCCGTGGACAAGCTCCCCGAGATCTCCCGGGCGACGGTCTACAACACCCTGGGCGAGCTGGTCTCGCTCGGCGAGGTGCTGGAGGTCGCGACGGACAAGCGCGCCAAGCGCTACGACCCGAACGCGCACCGGCCGCACCACCACCTGGTCTGCGCGCGCTGCGGCGCGATCCGCGACGTGCACCCGACCGGCAACCCGCTGGCCGACCTGCCCGACTCGGAGCGCTTCGGCTTCACGGTGTCGGACGTCGAGGTGACGTACCGCGGCACCTGCCCGAACTGCGCGGCGGCGTGAGCAGGGATTTGCCTCACGTCTTCATCGTGACGTAGTGTTCCATTCATCGACGCGGGGTGGAGCAGCTCGGTAGCTCGCTGGGCTCATAACCCAGAGGTCGCAGGTTCAAATCCTGTCCCCGCTACTGAAGGCCTGGGGCCGGGATCCGCAAGGATCCCGGCCCCAGGTGCATCCTGACCGCGTTCGGCGGTCCCCCGCCGCAGCTGCGGGCCATCGTGCCGGTGCCGCCCGAAGCGGGACGCGTCACGCCGACAGCTCCTGCCGCAAAGCGTCCCGCAGCCGAGCCGCCCGCTCCCCCACCTCCCGCGGCCCCAGCGACACCGCGAGGTCCGCCCACCGCTGCCCCTCTGCCAGCTCCCCCCGCCGCGCACAGACCAGCGCCAGCCGCAGCGCCGCCCGCCCGTGCCCGGCGTCGGCCGCCCTGCGCCACCACACGACGGCCTCGGGCTCGCTCCCTTCGCGGGCCAGCAGCAGCCCCAGGTTGAACGCACCGTTGCGGGACCCGGCCTCGGCCGCCTCGCGGTACCACCGCGCGGCCTCCACCACGTCGCCCCGCGCCGCGGCGAGCATCCCGACCCGCACCTGCGCGCGCCGGTGCCCCTGGGAGGCGGCCCGCTCGTACCACTCCTCGCACTCGGACTTGTCCTGCGCGGGCTCACCCAGCTCGTGCGCGGGCTCCGGCGGCCGACGCGCGTCCAGCACCGTCGCCAGCCGGTACGCGGCCTCCGCGCTGCCGCCCCCGGCCGCACAGCGCAGGAACCGCTCCGCCTCTTGCTCGTCCCCGCCGCGCAGCCGCGCCATCCCGACCTGGAGCGCCGCCTCGGTGTGCCCGGCGGCGGCGGCCCGCTCGTACCAGCGCAGCGCCGCCCGCTCCTCGCTCCGCCCGGCGTGCAGGATCCCGAGGTTGAAGGCGGCGTCGACGCTGCCCGCCTCGGCGGCCTTGGAGAACCACGGCTCGGCGCCGCTCTCGTCCCCGGCGCGCAGCAGCAGGATGGCCAGCGCGTTGGAGGCCTCCCGGTGCCCGGCGTAGGCGGCCCTCCGGTACCACTGCTCGGCCTGCGTGGTGCGGCCCTGCTCGGCGCAGAGCAGCCCGAGGTTGTACGCCCCGTTGTCGTCGCCCGCGTCCATCGCGGCCCGGTACCAGCGCTCCGCGGTCTGGGTCTCGCCGCGCTCGGCGTGCAGCGCGCCCAGGGCGTTGGCGGCGTTGCCGTCGCCGTCCTGGGCGGCGCGCAGCCACCACACGGCGGCGCTCTCGGTGTCCCCGGCGTCCCGCAGCAGGAAGCCGAGCGCGCAGGCGGCGCGGGCCTCGCCGTCCTTGGCGGACGTGAGGTACCAGCGGCCCGCCTCCTTGAGCTCGCCGCGCTTCTCCAGGATCGTCCCCAGGTGCAGCGCGCCGCGCCGGTGACCGCGCGCGGCGGCCTGCCGGTACCACTGCTCGGCCTCGTCGGCCGCGCGTGCGGCGGCCTTGTCGTCGCCGTCCCGCCCGGCCCGCCGGTCCAGCGTCCGCGCCAGCCGGTACGCCGCTTCCCGGTGCCCGCGTTCGGCCGCGGCCCGCATCCACCGCTCGGACCCGGTGTCGTCGCCGCGGTGCTCCAGCAGGTCGGCGAGCGCGTAGGCGCCCAGCACGTGCCCCTGTTCCGCGGACTGGCACAGCCAGTACTCGGCGGCGGGCTCGTCCCCGCGTTCCCGGAAGTGCCGGCCGAGCGCGTGCGCGGCGGCGGCGGATCCGGCGACGGCGGCGATGCGCCACCAGCCGGCGGCCTCGTCGGCGTATCCGCGCTGGTGCAGCAGGACGCCCAGGTTGTTGGCGGCGGCCCGGTCGCCGGCCGCGGTGGCGGCACGCAGGTGCGACTCGGCTGCGTCGAAGTCGCCACGGCGCAGCAGCATCGCGCCGAGCACGCTCATCGCCTCGACGTCACCACAGTCGACGGCGAGCCGCAGGCGCACTTCCTCGGCGGCCTCGTCGGCGGCTTCCTGAGCCTCGTCCGTGGCCTCCTCCTGACCGGAAAGCTGACCGGAAGGCTGCGCAAAACGCCCTGTCCCGAACAGATTTGCCATGTCCCCCATAACGTTCATCGTCGCACCACCCGCAACCTCGGTACATCCGGTATACCGCAGTCAGTGAGGTCACTTCAGCGTTTTGTCGACATGCCCACAGGGAGACAAGTCAAACACAGATCTGCCCAACTCCCCTTGGCGGCGCGGCCGTCGCGTTCTCCGGTACATGCGTTCGCACATCACGAAGGCCCGGATTCCTTGTGGGAATCCGGGCCTTCGTGGTCGCTCGCACACAGCTCACGACTTCAGTAGCGGGGACAGGATTTGAACCTGCGACCTCTGGGTTATGAGCCCAGCGAGCTACCGAGCTGCTCCACCCCGCGCCGTTGTGTTCACAACCCTAGCACGGCGCGGGATGGGCTTTGACCAGCTGGAACAACGGTCCGATGCGACCGGACGGTCAGCCGGTGTCCGCTCCGCCACCGGCATCACCGGTCGGTGTCGCGTCCGGACCGGCCTTGTCGCTCCCGGCCTTGTCACCGCTGTTCTTGTCACCGGCGTTCTTGTCGTCGCCGTTCTTGCCGCCGGCGCCCTGGTCGGCCTTGGCCTGTGCGTCCTCGGCCCGCTGGAGTGCCTCCTCGAGGTCCTTCTGCGCCTCGGCGTACGCGGCCAAGTCCTTCTGCTCCAGGGCCTTCTGCCCGGCGTCGAAGGCCTTCTGCGCGTCGCTCAGCGCTTCCCGGACCGTGGGGTTGGTGGACGTCGGTGGCGGCTCGGTCGTGTCGTCGCCCTCGTCCGGTGGCTGCTCGGTCTCGGCGGCCTGCGCTCCGAAGACCTTGTTGAGGGCCGCGTCGAGCGTGTTCTCGAAGGCGGTGTTGCCCCCGTAGCTCACCAGAACCTTGCGCAGCAGCGGGTACTTGAGGTCGCCACCGCGCACGTAGACGGGCTCGACGTACAGCAGTCCGCCGTCCAGCGGCACCGTCAGCAGGTTGCCGTACTCCACCTCCGAGTCGCCGCCTCTCAGCAGCCTGATGGACTCGGCGATGTCCTGTTCGGAGTTGAACTGGCTCTGTACCTGTTTGGGCCCGTCGACGGTCGTGCTCGTCGGCAGTTTCAGGATTCTGATCTTGCCGTAGTCGCTGGTGCCCGCCTCGGCGTCGACCGCCATGAACGCGCTGAGGTTGTCACGCCCGTTGGGTGTGAACGTCGTCGTCAGCGAGAACGCCTGCGCCTTCTGGTCCGGCATCTTCATGCTCAGGTAGTACGGCGGCACCGCGTCGCCCGACTTATTGGTCGGGTCGTCCGGCACCTGCCACACCTCGCTGCCGCTGAGGAACGTGTTGGCGTCCTTCACGTGGTAGCGCGTGAGCAGCTCGCGCTGGACCTTGAACAGGTCCTGCGGATAGCGCAGGTGGGCCATCAGCTCCTTGGAGATCTCGCCCTTGTCCTGCACCGTGCCCGGGAACGCCTTCTTCCAGGTCTTCAGGACCGGGTCCTGGGTGTCCCACTCGTAGAGCTTCACGTCACCGCTGTACGCGTCGACGGTCGCCTTCACGGAGTTGCGGATGTAGTTGACCTGGTTCTGCTGGGCCACCACCGCGCGCGAGTTGTTGTTGGCGGTCAGCGAGTCGGCCGTGGTGTCGCCGAGCGTCGTACGGGAGGCGTACGGATAGCCGTTCGTCGTCGTGTACGCGTCGACGATCCACTGGATGCGGCCGTCCACCACCGCCGGATACGCGTCGCCGTCGATGGTCAGCCAGGGGGCGACCGCCTCGACGCGCTCCTTGGGCGTGCGGTTGTAGAGGATCCGCGAACCGTCGCCGATCGCGCCGGAGTAGAGGATCTGCGGCTCGCTGAACGCGGCCGCGTACGCCGCCCGGTTGATCGGGTTGGACAGGTCGACGCCGCCGTCGCCCTTGTAGCTGAAGGTCTTCTCCCCGGTGTCGTCGGAGTAGTCGATCTCCTTCTGGGGACCGCCGACGATCGAGTAGGTGGTGGTCTTCTCGCCGTAGTAGATCCGCTGCTCGTACTTTCCGAGGTCGCCCTCGGACGGCAGATTGGACTCGGTGAAGACCGGGCGTCCCTCGGAGTCGACCTGGGTGCCCTTCGCCGCGACCACGCCGTAGCCGTGGGTGTAGCGGAAGTGGTTGTTGATCCAGTTCTTCTTCGGGATGCCCGCCAGGTTCAGCTCGCGCAGACCGATGACCGTGTCCTGGTCCTTGCCGTCCTTCGCGTAGCGGTCGACGTCCAGGTTGGTCGGGAACGCGTAGTAGTTACGCATCTGCTGGAGCTGCTGGAACGTCGGCGAGATGATGTTCGGGTCCATGATCCGGACGGAGGCCGCGGCGTCCGCGTCGTCACGGAGCTTGGTCTTATCCTTGGTCTCGCTCTTGCCCGGGTACTCGGCGACCTGGGTGCCCTCGATGCCGTACGCGTCGCGCGTGGCCGCGAGGTTCTTCTCGACGTACGGCGCTTCCTTGGCCTGCTCGTTCGGCTGGACCTGGAACTTCTGGACCAGTGCCGGGTACAGGCCGCCGATGAGGATCGCGGAGAGCACCATCAGGCCGAAGCCGATCACGGGCAGCTGCCAGGTGCGCCGCCACAGGGTGGCGAAGAACAGCAGGGCGCAGATGACCGCGATGCAGAACAGGATCGTCTTGGCCGGCAGGTAGGCGTTGGCGTCGACGTACCTGAGGCCCGTCCAGTTGTCGGTGGCCTTGAAGTCGCTGGACTTCACGGCGAGGCCGTACCGGTCGAGCCAGTAGGCGACCGCCTTGAGGGCGACGAAGACTCCGAGGAGCACCGAGAGGTGCCCGGTGGCCGCCGCCGTGGCGCGCGCGCCCGGGCTGGTGACGCGGAGTCCGCCGTACAGGTAGTGGGTCAGCGCGGCGGCGATCACGGAGATGATCACGGCTGCGAAGCCGAAGCCGAGCAGGAACCGGTACCAGGGCAGGTCGAAGGCGTAGAAGGAGACGTCCAGCTTGAACTGGGGGTCCTTCTGCCCGAAGGGCACGCCGTTGACCCACATCAGCCAGGTCCGCCACTGGCCGGACGCCGAGGCGCCGGCGATCAGGCCGACCAGGGCGGTGATGCCGAGCAGCAGCCACTTCTTGTACGGGGCGATGCCCATCCGGTACCGGTCGAGGTTCTGCTGCTCCATCGACATGGCGCTCAGCGGCGGGCGCAGGCGGTGGGCCAACCAGATGTTGAACCCGACGGCGAGCGCCATCAGCAGGCCGAAGACGAAGAAGAGACCGATCTTGGTCCACAGGGTCGTCGTGAACACCGACGAGTAGTGGACCGACCTGTACCAGAGCCAGTCCGTCCAGAATCCCGCGAACATGGTGAACGCCATGGCGAGCACGGCGAGGACACCAAGTGTCAGCAGCAGGGTTCGGACACGCCGGGACGGGCGGCCCACTCTGATCCGCGGCCCCGTCGGGGGGCCTCCGCCGCGGTCCGGCATCTGGAAAGCCAAGGTGCGCACCTCGAAGTTCGCTGTTGATCCGTCAGGCCCTCGGGTTCGCGGGCCCCCCGTGCGCCCCCGTGATCGCGGGCCCACACTTATGCAACTTACTCATCGTTTACTCGGTTCCCGATTCCGGCCATGAACGAGGCAGGATTGTGACCATGTCCAACACCCCCATGGCAGCGAGCCCCCTCACCCGGGCCGTACTCGAGATCGACGAGTACGTCTCCGGCCTCGGCTGGGACCAGCCCGCACGCCTCTTTGCACTTGTCGACACCGCACGGCTGCGGGCCGACCAGCCCTCGCTCGCGGACCGGCTCGGTCTGCGGGAGGAGCCGGAGTCCTCCGGCCTCACCCCGATCGAGCAGGACGAAATTCCAACGGACCAGGCGCTCGACGAGTTCCTGGGCACCATCGCCTGGCCCGACTCCGTGGTCGGCTGCGCGCTCGCCGTGGAGCGCCTGATGCTGCCGCCCTCGGCCGAGGCCCAGGTGCCTTCGGGCCTGAACGAGAAGAAACTCGCGCAGTGGGTGGCGGAGCACCCGGACCGTCAGGAGGTCCGCATGACGGTCGCGGTCCTGCGCGACGGCAGCCGCGACTCGGCCCTGCGGCTGCGGGAGAAGGACACGGCCACGGAGGTCCTGACCGGTTCCGACCTGGTGCCGGGTCTGGCCGCGGCGCTGACGGCGACCTTCGAGGAGTAGTCCCGCCGGACGCGGGACGGCTGTGCGGGGGCTACCCCCGCGTGCACTTCGGCAGGTCGGCGGTCTTTCCGGAACGGATGTCCTTGAGCGCGCCGAGGGCGTCGTCGATGGTGTCCACCTTCACGAGGGTGAGCCCGTCGGGGGTGTCCTCGGCGGCCGCCGCGCAGTTGTCCGCGGGCGTCAGGAAGTACTGGGCGCCCTTGTCGTGCGCGCCGATGGTCTTCATGCCGATGCCGCCGATCGGGCCGACCTTGCCGTTGTCGTCGATCGTCCCGGTGCCGGCGACGAACTTGCCGCCGGTGAGGTCGCCGGGGGTGAGCTTGTCGTAGATGCCGAGGGCGAACATCAGACCGGCGCTCGGGCCGCCGACGTCGGCCAGCTTGATGTCGATCTCGAACGGGAACGTGTGGTCGGTTCCGGCGGAGATCCCGACGACGGCGCGCTGCGCGCCCGCGTCCTGGGAGGTCTCGGTCCTGATGGTGATCTTCTGGGTCTTCGTCGCCGTCCGGCCCTCCTTCTCCGCGGCGGCCTGCTCCTTGGCGGGCACGATCGTGAAGACGGTGTCCTGTCCCGGCTCGTGCTTGGTCACCAGCTCGGCGACGTCCGCGGGCTTCTTGACGGTCGTGCCGTCCACGGCCTTGATCACGTCGCCGGCGTGCAGCCGGCCCTGCGACGGGGAGTCCTTGACGACCGCGGAGACGACCACCCAGGACTTCACCGGGATGTCGAGCGCCTTCAAGGCGGCGACCTTCGCGCTCTCCTGGGACTGGCTGAACTCCTCGGCGTTCTCCTGGGTGGCCTCTTCCTCGGTCTTGCCGTCCGGGTAGAGGGTCTCGTGCGGCACCACGCTGTTGTCGTGTGCCAGCCAGCCGTAGACGGCCTCCACGAGGTTCATCCGGTACTCGGCGCTGGTGACCCGGACGGTGGTCATGTTCAGATGACCGCTCGCCTCGTAGGTCTTGTGACCGGAGATCTGGAGCACCGGCTCGCCGTCGTGGTCCCCGAGGGTGTTCACCGTCGGCCCGGGCGACATCTCCGAGTACGGCACGGGGATGAAAACACCCGCGCACAGGAGCGCGATCAGCATCAGGGTGGAGGCGAGCATCGTCGCGGTGCGGCGTGGCATGGCACGACAGTACGGGACGCGGCTGTCGGAACACCGTCAGGGCGGCCGTCGCCGGACGGCCGTCGGGCGGCGGTCAGGCACCCGTGCGGGGCTTCTCCATGGCCTCACGGAACCGGGCGTACCCGTCCAGCTCGGGGCCGTCGCTCCGCGCCCTGCGGGTCCGGTTTGCCCAGCTTCCCCACAGGCCCGCACCGACAGCGGCCACCAGTGGAATCAGCAACCAGGCAAGCGCTCCCATGCCGACCTCCCAACCCCATGAGTGTCCGCGACTGACTGATCAGCAGATTAACCATTCGCAGTGACAACGCTCACGCCGGGGGGCGGGTTACGCAACCGGAGGTGTGTCCCGGCGAAGGCGCTACGCGCCCACCCATTCCTCGGTTCCGTCGGAGAACGTCTGGTGCTTCCAGATGGGCACCTCGTGCTTGAGGTCGTCGATCAGCTTGCGGCAGGCGTCGAAGGCCTCGCCCCGGTGCGGGCAGGACACGGCGACGACCACCGCGAGGTCCCCGACCTCAAGGTCACCCACACGGTGCAGTGCCGCGAGCGCCCGTACGGGGTACTCCGCGACGACCTTCTCCGCGATCCGGCGCATCTCCGCCTCGGCGCTCGGGTGGCACGAGTACCCGAGCCGGTCGACGTCGGTGCCGCCGTCGTGGTTGCGCACGGTCCCCACGAACAGCGCGGTGCCGCCCGACGCGTCGTCCCCGACCGCGCCGAAGACCTCGTCCACGGACAGGGGCGTCTCACGGATGCCGATCAGCTTCACGGGGTCCGCTGCGGCCCGCTCGCCGGGGTGGTCGTTCGTGGTTGCCATGCGCCCATCGTGCCCCACGGCGCCGACGACGCGGAATAGCGTGATCGCCCGGCACGCGCGCGTGCCGCGTTGGAGCCTCCTACAGAGGCAGCCGCCCCCCGGGATTGTCCTCAGATGCGGCGCCGTGCCTTGCGCGCGCGACGCACCACCGCGGCCGCGCCCAGCAGCGCCACCGTCGCGCCCGCGGCGCCCGCCGCCGTCGCGTCCTTGCGCCCGAGACGCCGGCCGGCGACCGTGTGCCGGCCCGAGACCTCCTCGAGCAGCTCCGCCAGGACCTCCTCGTTCGTGTGCTTCGGACGCCATCCGGCATCGTGCAGGCGGCTGCCGCTGACGACCCAGGGGTACATCGTGTACGCCAGGTCCCCGGCCGGGGAGGGCGTCAGGCCGATCCGGTGCAGCCGGGCCGCCGCGCCGAGCGCGACCGCGGAGGGCAGCTCCATCCGCCGGATGCCGCTGAGCTCCTCGACCTCCTCCTGCTCCAGCCAGCCGTCGCACCCGACGGCCAGCTCTCCGTCGGCCTTCTCCAGGACGGCGTACTCCAGGGCACTGCACAGGTCGTCGACGTGGCAGAACTGCCAGGCGGGCCGCGATCCGGCCACGACCAGCAGTCGGGGTGACTCGAAGTACCTGGTCAGCGCGGTGTCCATGCCTCCGACCAGTACGGCGGGCCGCACCACGGTGACGTTCAGGCCGGGGTGGGCCCGGGGTGCGCGCCGCGCGAGCCGCTCGATCTCCAGCAGGTCTCCGACACCCGTGGCCTCGGCCGTGGCACGCAGCTCGGCGTCCTCGGACAGCGGCAGCTCGTTGTCCGGGAGTGCGCCGTAGACCATCGCGGAGGTGCACAGCACCACCCGGTGCACGCCGGCCGCCGCGGCGGCGGTCAGGACGGTCTGCGTCCCCCGGACGTTGTAAGCCGTCCGGGCGGCCGCGTCGGTCTCCAGGTCGAGGTCGAGCGCCAGGTGCACCACGACGTCCGCACCACGCAGTTTCTCGGCGATGGCCGGGTCCCGTACGTCCAGGATCTGCCACTGCGCCGCCTCGCACCCGCCGCGCCGCTCGTCGATGGCCACGACCTGTCTGACCTCGTCGGACGCGGCGAGCCGCGCGGTGAGCAGTGCCCCCACCCCGGACGCGGCGCCGGTGACCGCGACGACGGGTCCGCGCGCGCCGGGGCGTGCGGAGCTGGTTGACTGGTTTCGCGCTGCGCGAACCTGCGGATCTGGGGAACTCACCGGGCGTCTCCAGAGGTTGTCTTCAGTACGAGCGCGAGCGACGCGTGCGTACCAGGTGGCATCCATCCTGCCGCAGGCCGTCAGTCGGCGAAGCACCGAGGCCCGATCGGCTTCGGGTGTCTACGCTGGGTGGTGAAGTCGGGCAGCCGTGCCGCCGGAAAGAACCGGCGGCCCTACCAGCCGAGGAACCCCGTGAGTGACACCCCATTCGGATTCGGCCTTCCGCCGGAGGAGCCGGACGACGGCGACGAGGGCAAGAAGAAGGACCAGCAGAGCGGCGGTGGTCAGGGACCGGCCAACCCGTTCGGTTTCGGGATGTCCGGAGCCGGAGGCCTGGGCGGCCCCGGCGCGGACAACCCGTTCGCTGCCATGTTCGGTTCCATGAACCCCAACGACCTGGGCGCCGCGTTCCAGCAGCTGGGCCAGATGCTCTCCTACGAGGGCGGCCCGGTGAACTGGGACATGGCCAAGCAGATCGCCCGCCAGACGGTCTCCCAGGGCACGCCGGACGGCCGCAAGGACGCCAGCGTCGGTCCCGCCGAGCGCAATGCCGTCCAGGAGGCGGTGCGCCTGGCCGATCTGTGGCTGGACGACGCGACGGCCCTGCCGTCGGGCGCGGGTACCGCCGTGGCCTGGAGCCGCGCGGAGTGGGTCGAGGCGACCCTGCCCGCGTGGCGCGAGCTGGTCGACCCGGTCGCCGAGCGCGTCGGCAACGCCATGGGCGACGTGCTGCCGGAGGAGATGCAGGCCATGGCCGGCCCGCTGATCGGCATGATGCGGTCCATGGGCGGCGCCATGTTCGGCACGCAGATCGGGCAGGCCGTCGGCGTGCTCGCCGGCGAGGTCGTCGGCTCGACCGACGTGGGTCTGCCGCTCGGCCCGGCGGGCAAGGCCGCGCTGCTGCCGGCGAACATCGAGTCGTTCGGCAAGGACCTCGGTGTGCCCCAGGAGGAGGTGCGGCTGTACCTGGCGCTGCGCGAGGCCGCCCACCAGCGCCTCTTCGCGCACGTGCCGTGGCTGCGCTCGCACCTGTTCGGTGCCGTCGACGGCTACGCCCGTGGGATCAAGGTCGACACGGCCAAGCTGGAGGACGTGGTCGGCCAGTTCGACCCGCAGAACCCCGAGCAGCTGCAGGAGGCTCTCCAGCAGGGCATGTTCCAGCCGGAGGACACGCCGGAGCAGAAGGCGGCCCTGGCCCGGCTGGAGACCGCTCTCGCGCTCGTCGAGGGCTGGGTGGACGCGGTGGTGCACACCGCCGCGAAGCCGCGCCTGTCCTCCGCCGACGCGCTGCGCGAGACGCTGCGCCGCCGTCGCGCCTCGGGCGGTCCCGCCGAGCAGACGTTCGCGACGCTGATCGGTCTCGAGCTGCGCCCGCGCCGGCTGCGCGACGCCTCCCGCCTGTGGGCGTCCCTGACGGACGCGCACGGTGTCGACGGCCGGGACGGGCTGTGGGCCCACCCGGACATGCTGCCGACCGCGACCGACCTGGACGACCCGGACGGCTTCGTGCACCGTGAGCAGCTCGACTTCTCCGAGCTGGACAAGATGCTCGGCGAGGCGGCGGGCAAGCCCGATCTGAAGAAGAAGGACGAGGGCGACCGGGGCGAGAACCGGTCCGCCGACCGGGACGAGCCCAAGGGCGACGACGGCGAGTGAGCCTCCACGACGACGCGGTCCTGTTCCTGAAGGCGTACGAGGGCCAGGACGAGCTGCGGCAGGTCTACCTGGACCATCTCGCGACGCACCCGGACGGGATGTGGAAGGCGTGCGCGGACGGACACGTCACGGCGAGCGCCTTGGTGATCGATCCGTCGCGCGAGCGGGTCCTGCTCACCCTGCACAAGAAGTTGCGCATGTGGCTGCAGATGGGCGGTCACTGCGAGCCGGTGGACGAGACGCTGGCCCGGGCGGCCCTGCGCGAGGGCACGGAGGAGTCGGGCATCGCCGGACTGGCCCTGCTGGCCGGCGGCCCCGTGCGGTTGGACCGGCACCACACGCCCTGCGCCTGGCACCTGGACGTGCAGTACGCGGCCGTGGCTCCCCCGGGTGCCGTGGAGGCGATCAGTGACGAGTCGCTCGACCTGCGCTGGTTCCCCTACGCCGAGGTCGCGGACGTGGCCGACGACTCGGTCGTACGCCTGCTGGAGGCGACCCGCGCCCGCCTGTGACCGGTAAGGGGTGGCCGCCATGGCGATCACCCCTTACCGGACCGTGGCGGCCGGGCGGCTCAGCTCCAGACGTTGCCCTGGTTCTGACCGCGGGCCCCGTGCTGCCCCATGCCGTACTGCGCGGCGAGGCCCTGCCCGACCTGGGCGTTCTGCGGCGGCAGCAGCTCGCTGGGCTGGACGAGCGCGAAGCCGCTGCCCATGAAGCTCAGCTCCCAGCCCTCACCGGTGTTCCCGCGGCGCCGCCACACCCCGGAGGAGTGCGTCTGGGCCTGCATCTGCACGCGCAGACCGGTGGACCAGGCCACGATCGCGTCGGCGTCGCAGTTGACGTACTTGTCGGGTGTCACCTGCATGAACAGCGGCGAGCCCGAGGTCATCAGGGCGACCTTTCCGCGGCCCGTGATGTTGAGCTGGTACTTCCCCGAGCCGGAGATGCCGTAGAGGCTGTCCACCGCGATGACCTCGTGGTGCAGGTTCGAGTCCATCGCGAGCACGTAGCTGCTGTCGACGGTGAGGCCGTCCTGGTCGACGTCCACGACGTGGACGCACTGGGCGAGGTTGGAGAAGTAGACCGTGCCCTGCCCGTGGCAGCGCATCAGGTCCAGGCCCTCGCCGGTGTGCGCACGCGAGCGCGACTGGCTGTTGCTCTGGTACTCGGCGTCGAACTCGACGAGCCCCTGGTAGGCGACCATCGTGCCCTTGCGGGCGAGCACGTCGTCGTGGCCCGTCAGGGCGACACGGAGCATGTGCTTGTTCTGCAGGCTCCAGGCTTCCTGGGTCTGCTGGTCATTGTAGGCGAAAATCGGGCTCTGCATGATGTTCTGGCTCCCCCTCAGCCCCGGACCCGGAGGCGGTCGGTGCTGTCCTCGCTGGGCTGGACGACGACGATGCCCTGACCGGAGAAGGCCATCTGGAAGGCCTCGCCGCTGCCGCGGCCGATCAGCGACTGCGCCTTGAAGCTGCGCTTGCCCTTCACCTTGAGGTTCGGGGACCAGGCCACGAGCGCGTCCGGGTCGACGTAGGTCTCGTCCTCGCCGCCGCCGCAGTCGACCACGATCGGCTTGCCCCGGGAGGTGAGCGCGACCCAGCCCTGTCCGGAGATCTTCGTGTTCCACAGGCCCTGCCCGGCGAATTTCGCCAGGCCCTTGACGCGCTCCACGCCCCACGTCAGGTGGGCGTCGAAGGCGAGCAGGTTGGTGGCGTTGACGGAGATCCCGTCGCCGTTGAGGTTGATCACGACGACGTTGGCACCGTAGTCGGCGAGGTAGAGCAGCCCGTCGCCGGAGCACTTCATCAGGGGCGCGCCCTCACCGGTCATCCAGTCCTTGGCGATCTGGCGGACGGCCGGCGGGTTCGGCTCGTACTGGACGAAGCCCTCGTAGGCGGTCATCGAGCCCACGCGCGCGAGGAGGTCGTTTCCGGTCTGCATGGCGACCTTCAGCATGTGGTTGCCGTGGTTCTCCATGCGGGCGCCGGCAGGAGCGGGGGCGTAGCCCGCGAGCGGCTGGTTCATGTCGGGCTCTCCCTCAGATCTCGTACGGCTGGACGACGACGAAGCTGCCGGGCGCGGCCCGGAACTGCAGGTTGACGCTTTCGCCCGTGTCGCCCGCGTAGGAGTTGCGGCGCATCCGCACCTGGCTGGAGACGACCACCTGGGCGGCGGCGGACCAGGCGACCACGGCGTTGCAGTCCGCGAAGGTCGTGGGCGTCACCGGCAGCACCACGGGCACACCGCGCGTCTTGACGACGACCGTGCCGGTGCCCTGGAACTGCATCGTGAACAGCGCGCCGCCCGGGATGCCGTGGCCCTCGATGCGGCGGACCTCGTACTGGAGGCTCTCGTCGAAGGCCAGGACGTTCTCCGCGGAGACGCAGACGGCGTCGCCCTGGAGCTCGATGGGGTGCAGCATCGCGGAGTTCTCCGCGAGGAACACCTGTCCCTTCCCGGTGCAGCGCATCAGCTGCATCTCCTGGCCGGTGGCGTTGCCCACGACCCGGCCGGCGAATCCGGCGCCCTTGTAGCTGAAGTCGACCTTGCCCTGGTAGAGCACCATGCTGCCCTGGCGGGCGAGGACGGGCTGGCCTTCCGCGCCGAGGTCGACGCGTACCAGCTTCTTGTTCTGCTGGGTCCAGCGCTGGCCGGTCGGGGTCTCCCGGAACTGCTGGAGCGCAGCGGTCACACCGGCGCCCTGCGGCGCACCCTGGGGCATGCCCTGGGGAGGCTGCTGCCCGTACCCGAGCGGGGGCGCCGGCTGGCCGTAGCCCGCGGGCGGGCCTGGCTGCTGTCCGTAACCGGGAGGCGCGGTCGGCTGGCCGTAGCCGGGCGGCGGGGCCGGGGCCTGGGGGGCTTGCGGCTGGCCGTAGCCGGGGGGCGGCGGTGCGGTCTGGCCGGGGACCTGGCCGTAGGGCGGCTGCTGGCCGGGCTGGCCCGGCTGGCCGTACGGCGCGGGCGCCGGGGCGGGGGGCGGCACCGGGGCACCGCCGGGCGGCGTGTTCATGGGCGCGACGATGGTCTGCGCGGCGTGCACGTCCGGCCCGGGCGCCGGGACGGGAGCCGGTGGCGGCGGGGCGGCCGGCGGCGGGGCGAAGCCCTGCGGTGCGGGCTGCGGCACGGGAGCCGGGGCGGGGGCCGCGGGAGCCGGGGCGGCGGGCGCGCCGAAGGCCGGCGGCGCCGCGGCCTGGGCGGGCGGGGCGAAGCCCGGGGCGGCACCGGCCTGCGGCTGCGGGGCCTGCTGCGGTGCGGGAGCCTCGTCCTCGGCCACCTCGCCGCCGAAGTTCTTCAGCAGCGCGTCGAGACCGCCGTCGAAGCCCTGCCCGACGGCGGCGAAGCGCCACACGTCCTTCAGGTAGAAGTCGCCCAGCATCACGGCGCGCTCGGTGGAGAACTCCGAACCGCTGAACGGGTACCGGGCCACCTCCTCGCCGCCCGCGACGATCCGGATGTATCCGGGCCCCACCTGCGACATCTGTCCCGCGCCGTCGATCGTCGCGGTGAAGGAGAGCTTCTGGATCTGCTGCGGGATCCTGTCGAGGGTGACCCGGAAGGACTCGGTGTCACCCGCCTGCGCACCCAGGAGCTGGATGGACTCCTCGGGGGTCTTCGGTTGGTTGAAGAACACGAAGTACCGGTCGTCCGACAACCGCTCGTCGGCGTCGAGACCGAAGCAGCTGATGTCGAAGTTCAGCCCGGGGCCGGAGATCTGCACACCTACGTACAGATCCGTGCCCGAGGTGAGGTCACTGATCCTGGCCTTGTGGCCGCGTTGAAATTCCCTGGCCATGCGTTACGACCGTCCCCCATCCGAATGTGAGTGCGTCGCGACAGGCTAACGGCAAACACGGACACCGGAGGAAGTCGGTACAGACCCGGTACGAAACCCGTGCGCGACCGTGTCGGACCCCCTTCGGGGCCGCACGGGCTTACTCGCTGCGGGCTCCGGGAACGTGCGGCAGCCGGTCCGCGGCGACCACACCCTCCAGGTAGCCCCTGGCTCGCTCGGTCCGCGGATACGCCTCCAGGAGCCGCCAGAACCGGGGCCCGTGCCCGGGGACCAGCAGGTGCGCCAGCTCGTGCAGGAGGACGTAGTCGACGACGTACTCGGGCATGCCCTGGAGGCGGTGCGACAGCCGGATGCTTCCCTCGGACGGGGTGCACGAGCCCCAGCGGGTGTTCTGGTTGGTGACCCAGCGGACCGAGGCGGGCCGGGCCCGGCCCTCGAAGTACTGGCCCGACAGGCGCTCGGCGCGCTCGGCCAGCTCGGCGTCGCCCAGGACGCGCTTGCTCTCCTGGGCGGCCAGCTTGTCCAGCATGACGCTCACCCAGCGTTGCTCCTCGGCCTCGGACATCCGGGCGGGGATCAGCACGACGGTGCGATCACCCTCCCGGTACGCGGAGACCGTCCGGCGTCGCCGGGCGCTTCTGCGCACCTCGATCGGGCTCGTCCCCGGGCCGCTCGGCGCTGGATTCGTCGGTGTGCGCGGGGGTGCCCCGGCGCGGTGCAGTGGGTCGGCGGACACGCCACGACGTTACCCGCTGCACACGGGGAAGTCCCGGCTCCGGGACGCATCGGTGCCGATCCACCACTCGTCCTGGGAGACGGGCGGCTGATTCGTATGACGAATACCCACCGCCTGTGGACAACTTTCGGCGCCTCTCCGCGCAGCCGGGCATGCTGGCACTCGCCGGCGGATTCGCGGCCGACGGCGGGCCCGCACACGGACACCGCGAGACATACGGGGGACCTGGCAATGCATCCGATGGTGAAGCCCGCGCTCAGGCGCGGCTGGCGCGATCTGAACACCGTGCAGTTCGGCATGACTCCGGCGCACGCGCTGACCCTGGCACCGGTGGACACGGCGACGGGCAGCTTCCTCGAACTGCTCAACGGCACCCGTGGCCCGGCGCTGCTGCGCGAGGCGGGGCACCGCATGGACCTGCCGGACGGGCATGTCGACCGGGTCGTGGAGCGCCTGGCGCTGGCCGGTCTGCTCGACGACTCCCGGGGCGGCGGGCCGGCCGCCGACGCGCTGCGCGCGAAGAAGGAGGTCCTCGACCGACTCCGCCCCGATCTGGCCTCGCTGTCCCTGACGACCTCGGAACCGGGCGACGCGATCAGACACCTGGCCGCCCGACGCGCCCTGCGGGTGGGTGTGCGGGGCGCCGGACGAGTGGGTGCGGTGCTGGCCGGCCTGCTGTCGGGCGCGGGCGTCGGCGAGATCGACGTGCGCGACGGCGGACGCGTCGAGCCGTGGGACGTCGCTCCGGGCGGCCTGCCCGCCGAGACGGTCGGCGACCGCCGGGACGAGACGGCCCGCCGCCTCGTGCGCCGGGCCGCTCCCGGCCGGCCTCCCCGCCGAGGCCCGACGACACCGCCCGAGGAGAGCGCCCCGGGCCTCTCCCTGGTGATCGTCGCACCGCGCGACGACGTCGCGGTGCACACGCCCGACCCCACCGCCGCGGAATCCCTGATGGCCTCCGGCACACCCCACCTCTACGCCGGTGTCGTGGAGGGAACCGGTGTCGTCGGCCCTCTGGTCCTGCCCGGCGAGACGGGGTGCGCCGGATGTCTGCACGCGGAGCGTACGGACCGGGACCCCGCCTTTCCTCGGCTGGTGGCGCAGTGGCGCTCCGGCCGGCAGCACCGGGTACCGCCCTGCGACCTCGCTCTCGCGACGACCGTCGCCGGGTTCGCGGCGGCTCAGGCGCTCGCCTTCCTGGACGGCAGGACGCCCTCCGGCACCGGAGCGCGCTGGGAGGTCTCGCTGCCCGGCCTGCGATGGCAGGTGCGGCCGGTCCGGCCACACCCTTCGTGCCCCTGCGGGGCGGCCCGGAAAGGTAAGCAGGAACACATCCCCGAGGACGGGGGGTGGCGCGCGACAATGGCTGGGCAAGGGCCGTCAGCGGAAGTACGCCACGAGGCGGAACCGGCGCGGCCGGCTGGGACTTGGAGGGCGCATGTCTGATCTTCCGCGCAAGGCGGTCACCCGGACCGCCAAGCTCGCCGCGCTCCCGCTCGGCTTCGCCGGGCGGGCCACCTGGGGGCTGGGCAAGCGAATCGTCGGCGAGTCCGCGGAGATCGTCGGCCAGCAGCTGCAGCAGCGCACCGCGGAGCAGTTGTTCAAGGTGCTGGGCGAGCTCAAGGGCGGGGCGATGAAGTTCGGGCAGGCCCTGTCCGTCTTCGAGTCGGCACTGCCCGAGGAGGTCGCCGGCCCCTATCGTGCGGCGCTGACCAAGCTGCAGGAGGCGGCACCGCCGATGCCGACGCGCACCGTGCACTCCGTGCTGGCGGAGCGGCTCGGTGAGGACTGGCAGGAGCTGTTCCTGGAGTTCGAGGACAAGCCCGCCGCGGCCGCCTCGATCGGCCAGGTGCACCGGGGGGTGTGGCAGGACGGCCGCGAGGTGGCGGTCAAGGTGCAGTACCCGGGCGCCGGTGAAGCACTGCTGTCCGACCTGAACCAGCTCAGCCGCTTCGCCCGCCTGCTCGGCCCGCTGGTCCCCGGCATGGACATCAAGCCGCTGATCACGGAGCTGAAGGACCGGGTCTCGGAGGAGCTGGACTACGACCTGGAGGCGCAGGCCCAGCGGACGCATGCCGAGGTCTTCGACGACGACCCGGACATCGTGGTACCGGACGTCGTCCACCAGTGCGAGCAGGTGCTGATCACCGAGTGGATCGACGGCATCCCGATGTCGGAGATCATCTCGAACGGCACGCAGGAGCAGCGCGACCGGGCGGGTCAGTTGCTGGCCCACTTCCTGTTCTCCGGTCCCGCGCGCACCGGGCTCCTGCACGCCGACCCGCACCCCGGCAACTTCCGGCTGCTGCCCGGCGGGCCCCAGGGCGAGGACGACTGGCGCCTGGGCGTCCTGGACTTCGGCACGGTCGACCGCCTTCCGGGCGGTCTGCCGGAACCCATCGGCGAGGCCCTGCGCATGACGCTGGACGGCGAGGCGGAGGCCGTCTACGAGATGCTCTGCGCGGAGGGCTTCGTCAAGGAGTCGATAGAGCTGGCCCCCGACGCCGTTCTCGAGTACCTGCTTCCGATCATCGAGCCGGCCAGGGTCGACGCGTTCACCTTCACCCGCGGCTGGATGCGGAGCCAGGCCGCCCGCATCGGTGACCCCCGCTCCCCCGCGTACCAGCTGGCCAAGCAGCTCAACCTGCCGCCGGCGTATCTCCTGATCCACCGCGTGACCTTGAGCACCATCGGTGTGCTCTGCCAGCTGGGGGCCACGGTCCGGTTGCGCGACGAGTTGGAGGAGTGGCTGGTCGGGTTCGTCGCCGAGGGCGAGGCCGAGGTGGAGGAGGGCGAGGAAGCGGACGAGGACGTGTACGAGACGGAGGGAACGGCCGCGGAGGCCTGATCCACCGATCGACTGATCCACCGGAGCCGAACGCGCGGTGGGGGCCGGTCCGTTCGGACGGACCGGCCCCCACGCGAGCGGAGCTTCGTCTCCCGTAGGGAGACCACTGCTTCGGGTGTTTCAGGTGTGTCGGTTACTGCATGACCGCCATGGCCAGCGCACGCCGAGCACGCATCGAGGCGCGCTCCGCCCGGCGCTGCATCCGGCGAGCGGTCGCCAGGCGCAGCGCCCGGCGTTCCTGCTCCGCCTCATGCAGGCGGTCGTGCATATGCGCACGTGCCAGGGCTTCTGGGATGAGTTGCATTTCACGGGTCCTGTTCTGACGCGAGTCCTTCGCGTCACTGGTGGTGAAGTCTTCAGGCGCGGTGCCTGCGAGGTCGTGGGTGGACGGCTTCATCGGGGCCTGCTTCTGGGGGTCGTACGTCAGGGGGCGGTCGATCGTTCCTGCGGTGTTCATGCCGAAACCGGGTTCTTGCGCGGGCGACCGCGGGGCCGCTTCCGGGCGACGACGACACCCTGGACGAACAGCTCGCCACCCCAGACACCCCAGGGCTCACGCCGCTCCTTGGCACCGGCGAGGCAGGCCTCGATCAGCGGGCAGGTGCGGCAGAGGGACTTGGCGTACTCCACGTCCGCCGGGGACTCGGCGAAGAAGACCTCCGGGTCGTAGGAGCGGCAGGGGACGGGTACGCCGAGGTTCTCGATGGCGTCGTCGAGCGCGGTGAGCGGGGTCAAGGTGGAGTCCTCCGTGGAACAGGGCTTGGGGATCGTGTCGGAAGGCGGTACGGACGGGGCGTGCGCTTCGAGTTGCACGGGGTGGTCTTCCTCGTCTGTTCGTTCCGGCCGGTTGACCGGGTGGCGGCTTGGTACCGGGTTCTTTTCTTGTCCCGAGGCTCCTTCGTGCTGTCGCCCCCGTTCGGGGACAAACAGAAGGGCCGCGGATCCCGGGTGGGGTTCCGCGGCCCTGAAGGCGCCGGCCTGATCGACGATCAGGCTGGATCACTCCAGGGTTCTGGCCCACGGAAGGCCCACATCAGGTGGTGCTGCGTCGTCTGCTTCCGGAATCCGGCACCGGTCGCGGTAAAGGCATAGGCCTGCGCCTGTGCCGCTACTGCTGCTTCCAGTGCCTTGGTCGGTCGCTCATTGCGCTCCCGGACGGGAAGGCCCGCGGGAGCAGCAGCGGCGGCAGCCGGACGCACGGCACGAATGCCGGACAGACCGGTGCCCGAGTGAGAAGCGCCGAGCGTGCACAGGGAGACGGCCGAGCGATCGGTCATTTTGGCGGTGGAGCTGACGATGAAGCTGCTGTTGATGCTGATCACTGGGCTCGCCTCCTCTCGGCGTCTCGGGGGACTGGGACGAACCAGTCCGCGGATATGCAAGTACAACACGGATTCAGGGCCTCCGGGAAGGCCGCTGTTCCCGTGACCAAGAACCTATGGGGATTCCCGGGGCATGCGCAAACTATTTTCTCGACGAGTTTGTATCAGTCGTCCTCGTCAAGCCCCACGCCTTCCTGGCCTGCGCAGATGGCCAGGACGTCGGTCCCGTAGCGATTGAGCTTGCGCATCCCGACCCCCGGGATCCTGGCCAGCTCCCGCTCGTCCTCCGGGACGGACTCGGCGATCGCCATCAGCGTCTTGTCGGTGAAGACGCAGAACGCGGGCTGTCCGCTGCGCCCCGCCTGCACCGCCCGCCACTCCCGCAACCGCTCGTAGACGCCCTCGTCCATGTCTGACGGGCACCCCTCGCAGCGCATCAGCTTCATCTCACCGGCGTCGGTGAGCGTGCGTCCGCAGACCCGGCAGCGGGCGGGCGTCCGCTGGGTCCGTCTCGGCGCGGCGGCCGCGCCACCACCGCCGCCGCCTCGGATCCCGCGCTCCACGCCCCCGGCACCCGCGGCGGCCGCCTGTCCGCCCGCCGTGCCCGAACCGGGCCGCAGCCCCTTCAGAAAGCGGCTGGGCCTGCGGTTCGGCCGGCCCCCGGGCGACCGGGCCAGTGCCCAGGACAGGTGCAGGCGTTCACGCGCGCGGGTGACACCGACGTAGAGAAGGCGGCGTTCCTCCTCGATCTGCTCGTCGGTCTTTGCGTAGGTGATCGGCATCATGCCCTCGGCGACGCCGACCAGGAACACGACGTCCCACTCCAGGCCCTTGGCCGAGTGCAGGGAGGCGAGGGTGACGCCCTGCACCGTCGGGGCGTGCTGGGCGCCCGCGCGCTCGTCGAGTTCCACGACGAGGTCGCTCAGCGTGGCTCCCGCTCTGGCGGCGGCGAAGTCCTGGGCCAGTCCCACCAGGGCGGCCAGCGACTCCCACCGCTCCCGGACGGCGCCCGACCCGGCCGGGGGCTGGGTCGTCCAGCCCTCCCCGGACAGCACCGCGCGCACTTGCGAGGGCAGGTCGACGGCGTCGTCGAGGAGGGAGTCGTTGCCGCCGAAGCGGGCGGCGGCCCGCAGGGCACTGCCGGCCTTGCGCACCTCGGGCCGGTCGAAGAAGCGCTCCGCGCCCCGCAACTGGTACGGGACCCCGGCGTCGGCGAGTGCCTGCTCATAGGTCTCCGACTGGGAGTTGGTCCGGAACAGGACCGCGATCTCGGCGGCCGGAACGCCCGAGTCGATGAGTTCGCGGATGCGGCGGGCGGCGCCCTCGGCCTCGGCCGGCTCGTCGGAGTACTCGGCGTAGCCGGGCTCGGGGCCCGCGGGCCGCTGGGAGACCAGCTCCAGGCGGTGATCGGCGGCCCGGCCCCGGGCCTGGGCGAGCAGGCCGTTGGCGAGGTGGACGACCTGGGGGGTGGAACGGTAGTCGCGGACCAGCTTGACGACGGTGGCGCCGGGGTGGCGGCCGCGGAAGTCGAGCAGATGGTCGGGGGTTGCTCCCGTGAACGAATAGATCGTCTGGCTGGCGTCGCCGACCACGCACAGGTCGTCGCGGTCCCCGAGCCACAGCTCCAGCAGACGCTGCTGCAAGGGGCTGACATCCTGGTACTCGTCGACCACGAAGTGCTGGTACTGGGCGCGGACCTGCTCGGCGACATCGTGCCGGTCCTGGAGGACGGCCACCGTCAGCAGCAGCACGTCCTCGAAGTCGATGACGGAGCGCGCGCGCTTGAGGTCCTCGTAGGCGGCGTACAGCTGCGCGATCTCCGCCGGGTCGCGGGGCGCCTCACGGCCGGCCTTGGCAGCCGCCGGGGCGTAGTCGGCGGGCACCGTCTGGGTCACCTTGGACCACTCGATCTCCGCGGTGACGTCACGCAGCTCGCCGCGGTCGAGGCGGATGCGGCAGGCGGCGGCCGCGTCGGCGACGAGCTGGATCTTGCGGTCGACGAGCCGGGGCAGGGAACCGCCGATCGCTTTCGGCCAGAAGTACTGGAGCTGTCGCAGCGCCGCCGAGTGGAAGGTGCGGGCCTGCACACCGGAGGCGCCGAGCTGGCGCAGCCGACCGCGCATCTCGCCGGCCGCACGGTTGGTGAAGGTGACGGCGAGCACGCTGGAGGGCTGGAGGATCCCGGCGCGCACCCCGTAGGCGATGCGATGGGTGATCGCGCGGGTCTTGCCCGTGCCGGCTCCCGCCAGCACGCACACCGGGCCGCGCAGGGCGGTCGCCACCTCGCGCTGCTCGGGGTCGAGCCCTTCGAGCACCGCGTCGGCCGAGTCCGGTACCTGCGGGAAGAGGGTGGAGTGCGTTGCTGCTGTCACACCGCCATGCTGCCAGGTCTCGCGGGACGGGTGAGTCGGTTGTCCACAGGCACGCACCGACAGTCGTATCAATGCGACAGGCATCACGCGGTGCGAGTGCGCGACGGGAATGGTCGTGCCGCCACGGACGTTCACTCCGTGCGACCTCATCCCCGAGCCGCCGCTTTCCGAGTCGCCTAAGGAGCACGAGAGACATGTCGGGCACTGTGACGATGTACAGCACCACCTGGTGCGGCTACTGCCGTCGGCTGAAGAGCCAGATGGACCGCGAGGGCATCGCGTACACCGAGGTCAACATCGAGCAGGACCCGGAGTCCGCCGCGTTCGTGGAGAAGGCGAATGGCGGAAACCAGACGGTGCCCACCGTGCTCTTCCCCGACGGCTCCACTCTGACGAACCCGTCGCTGGCGCAGGTCAAGCAGAAGATCGGCGCGTAACCGGCCGGCCGGACAGCACGACGAGAGGGGCGGCCCTCCCCCGACGGGGACGGCCGCCCCTCTCGTGGCGTCTGCGGCGCCCGGGCTCAGAAGGCGCTGCGCGTCGGCAGTGGCCTGCCGTACCAGAGCTCGATGAGGCGGGCCGCGATCGAGATGCCGTAGGGCGGCAGGACCTCGCCGGACTCGAAGGCGGCGCCCAGCTCCTCGCGGGAGAACCAGCGGGCCTCGTGGATCTCGTCGCCGTCCACGTCGATCTCGGTCGACGTGGCGTGGGCCATGAAGCCGAGCATCAGGCTGGACGGGAAGGGCCACGGCTGGCTCGCGACGTACTCGACCGGTCCGACGGTGACGCCAACCTCCTCCTGGACCTCGCGGCGCACCGACTGCTCGATGGACTCGCCGGGCTCCAC
Source organism: Streptomyces violaceoruber (assembly GCF_033406955.1). Lineage (NCBI taxonomy): Bacteria > Bacillati > Actinomycetota > Actinomycetes > Kitasatosporales > Streptomycetaceae > Streptomyces > Streptomyces violaceoruber. Next base: position 2,904,650 of record NZ_CP137734.1, read on the forward strand.
GAAACCGGCGAGGGTCGAGAAGCGGCCCTCGGGCCAGTGCACCTGGCGGCCGAGCAGGATGCGGTCCTCACCGTCGGTGACCGCCATGATCACCGCGGGGTCGGTGCGCGGGTAGTGCTCGGCACCGCAGGCGGGGCAACGGCGGATGTGGCCGGCCGCGGCGATGACGGTGCGTTCTCCGCAGCGGGAGCAGAACCGGTGCAGGCGCTGCCAGTTCTCCAGGGCTACCGCGTGGGCCATCAGCCCGGCGTCGCGGGGGGACAGGAGCAGGCCGGCCTCGCGCAGGCCGGCGGGGCGCGCGGACTGGTCCATGCGGCCGGGCAGGGAGTCCTTCTGGAGGGCGAAGTAGCTGGTGCCGTCCTCGTCGGTGCCCAGGAAGTAGCGGTGTGCCTCGGTGAGCGGGGCCTCGAAGGAGGGGGTCATGACGAGTTCGGTGGCCCCGTCGGGCGTCTCGTCGATGAGGACCTGGCCGCCGGAGACCACGAAGCAGCGCGTCGAGGGGTGACTCCACGCCGCCGCGAGCCAGGCCTCGTCGAGGCGGTGGTGGGCGGCGCGGTCGACGCCGCTGGGGGCGGTGAGCGAGATGGGACGGTCGGCGGTGTGGTCGGTCCAGGTGGTCACGGGTGCTTCCAACTCCCCCGGTGAGCGGTTCGGTTCGGCAGGCGGTTTCGGCGGTTCGTACGGCGGGTGGTGACCGGGTCCGGGCGGGCTCGGCGGGTGCGGGGCGGCGTTTCCAGTGTGCCGCGCGCGATGCCGGTCGGGTCCCGGACCGTGCACGGCGCTCAGGGCGCGTGACGCCAGTGCTCCCCCAGGTCGCCCCAGAGGTGGGCGGCGGTTTCGACGCCCTTGAGGAGCAGGTCCAGTTCCACCTTCTCGTCGGGGGCGTGCCAGCCGTCGGACGGGACCGAGATGCCCAGGAAGAGCACCGGGGCGCCGAGAACCTCCTGGAGGTCGGCGGCCGGGCCGGAGCCGCCCTCGCGGGTGAAGCGGACCGGTTTGTCGAAGGCCCGTCCCATCGCGCGGACGACCGACCGCAGCGCCGGGTGGTCCAGCGGCGTCAGGCACGGGCGGGTGGCGGAGCCGAAGACGACCTCGCAGCGGATGCCCGCGGGTACCTGCTCGTCGGCCCAGGTGCGGACGGCCTTCTCCACGTGATCGGGGTCCTGGCCCGCAACGAGGCGGAAGGAGAGCTTCACCATGGCGGACGACGGGATGATCGTCTTGCTTCCGGGGCCCTGGTAGCCGCCGCCGATGCCGTTGACCTCGGCGGTGGGGCGGGCCCAGATGCGCTCCAGGGTGGTGTGTCCGGCTTCGCCGTGGGCGGCGTACGACTTGGCCGTGCGCAGCCACTGCCGCTCGTCGAAGGGCAGCTCGGCGAAGAGCTCGCGCTCGCGGTCGGTGAGGTCGGCCACTCCGTCGTAGAAGCCGGGTATCGCCACGCGCGCGTGCTCGTCGTGCAGGGCGGCGACGAGGCGCGCGACGGCGGTGGCCGGGTTGGGGACGGCGCCGCCGAAGGAGCCCGAGTGGATGTCCTGATCGGGTCCGTGCAGCCGGATCTCGCACTCGGCGAGGCCCCGCATGCCGGTGCAGACAGTGGGGGTGTCCTCGGACCACATACCCGTGTCGGAGACGACGACCGCGTCGGCGGTGAGCCGCTCGGCGCGCTCCTCGACGAGGGCACGGAAGTGCGGGGAGCCGGATTCCTCCTCGCCCTCGATCAGCAGTTTGAGGTTCACCGCCGGAGCCGTACGGCCGGTGGCGGCGAGGTGGGCGCGGACGCCGAGTGTGTGGAAGAACACCTGCCCCTTGTCGTCGGCCGCCCCGCGCGCGTAGAGGCGGTTCTCGCGGACGACGGGGTCGAAGGGCTCGCTGGTCCAGCCGTCCTCGCGGGCGGCGGGCTGTACGTCGTGGTGGCCGTAGACGAGGACCGTCGGTGCCTGCGGGTCCCCGGAGGGCCACTCGGCAAACACCGCGGGGGCGCCCCGGGTCGGCCAGACCTCCGCGGTCGGGAAGCCGGTCTCCTTCAGCTTGGCGGCGAGCCAGTCGGCGCTGCGGCGCACATCGGTCGCGTGGTCGGGCTGGGCCGACACGGACGGGATGCGCAGCCATTCGACGAGGTCGTCGAGGAAGGCGGCGCGGTGCTGCTCGATGTACGTGCGGACAGCGCTGACAGCATTGTCAACGGGGTGGCTCATACTTACGAGCCTATCGGCCCGCGCGGACACCCCGGTCGTGCGGTTCGTCACCGACCGGCTCGGCCAGCAGCAGCTTCTCGAGCGCCGCGCGGTCCGGCAGCCCCTCGGGCCGTACGACCTCGCCGGTGCGTACGTACAGGAAGGCGGCCGTCACCGAGGCGGGCGGTACGTGCTGCTGTTCGGCCCAGGCGATGCGGTAGAGCGCGAGCTGGAGCGGGTCGGCGGTGGCGGCGCGGTTGGTCTTCCAGTCGACGATCTCGTACGTCGCGGTGTCGCCGTCGCCCTCCTTGTAGACGGCGTCGATGCGGCCGCGTACGACCCGCCCGGCGAGCGAGAGCTGGAACGGCGCCTCGACACGGAACGGGGTGCGGCGGGCGTACTCGGTGCGCTCGAAGGCGTCCTTCAGGAACTCCAGGTCGTGGTCGTCGGCGATCTCGGCGTCGCCGCCGGGCAACTCCTCCGGTTCGAGCAACGGCAGGGTCAGCGGTTCGAACCGGGCCTCCACCCAGGCGTGGAATCGGGTGCCGCGGCGGGCGGCGGGCTGGGGCGGGCGGGGCATGGGCCGGGCCAGCTCCTGGGCGAACCCGTCCGGGTCGGCGGCCAGGCTCAGCAGCTGGGAGGCGGTCAGCGACGCCGGAAGGGGCACTTCGGTGACGCTCTCGCGGGCGCGCAGGAGCTCTCCGGTGAGCGCGTCGAGGTCGCGGTCCCAGGAGGCGACGGTGCGGGCTTCCTCCGGTGTGAGGCGAGCGGGAGCGGGGACGGGCGCGGTGCCCGGGGGCTGTTCGGGGGACGGCGCCTGGTGCGGGACGGTGGGGCCGGCCTGCGGGACGGCAGGGCTCTCCGGCGCGGTGGCGGCCTCCCGCGCGGCGGCGGGGCGGTCCGTGGTCCAGCTGTCCCAGTCGGCGGGGTCCCCGGCCCGGTCGGGCTCCGCTTCCTCCGGGAGTCCCTCGTCGTCCTCCGGGGGCGGCGGCCAGTCCGGGTCCTCGTAGGTGGCGGGGGCGGAGGGGGGACCGTCTTCCCGGGCGGCGAGTCCGTCCAGGTGGGCGAGGACCGTCTCGGCGGCCGAACGGCGCCGCGCGAGTGCCGCGTCGTCCAGGGGCAGCGGCCAGACCTCGTCGGCGGTCGCCCGGTGCAGGGCGGGGTTCTCCTCGTCCTCCGCCGGTTCGTCCGCCCAGACCTCGATCTCGCCGTGTCCGGCCGCGCAGTGCTCGTACAGGGCCGTCAGGAAGTCGGACGGACCGCGGGGCTTCTTCTGGCTGGGCCCCCACCAGTGGCCGGAGCCGAGGAGCAGGGAGCGGGGGCGCGTGAAGGTGACGTAGCCGAGGCGGAGCTCCTCGGTGTGCTGGTGGTCCTTCATGGCCTCGTGGAACGCCTTCAGACCGCGGGCGTCCCAGGAGGCGACGTCGGGCAGGGTCTCGGCGTCGCCGCGCAGGCCGTGCGGCAGCACCTTGCCCTGGGCGGTCCACTTCTCCCGGCCCTGACCGCTGGGGAAGGTGCCGGTGACGAGACCGGGCACGGCGACGACGTCCCACTCGAGGCCCTTGGACTTGTGCGCGGTCAGCACCTTGACGGTGTTCTCCCCGCCGGGCAGCGCGTTGTCCAGGCCCTTCTCGTACTGCGCGGCGGTGCGCAGGAAGCCCAGGAAGGCAAGCAGGGTGGCCTCGCCGTCGCCCGCGGCGAAGGACGCGGCGACGTCGAGGAAGTTCGACAGGGTCTCGCGGCGACGGGCCGCCAGGGCGTGCGGGGACGCCGACAGCTCGACCTCCAGGCCGGTGACGGCGAGGACGCGGTGCAGGACGTCCATGAGCGGGTCGGACAGGGCTCGGCGCAGCTCGCGCAGTTCGGTGGCGAGCCGGGCGAACCGCACGCGCGCGTCCGCCGAGAAGGGCAGCCCGTCGTCGTCGCCGGTGCCGTCCAGCGGCGTCTCCAGGAAGGTGTCCAGGGCGTCCGCGAGCGATATCACCTCGGACGGGTCGACCCCCTCGACCGCCTCGGCGAGCCTCCGGTCGGGGTCGTCGTCGCCCTCCACGCGCGCGTGGCTCACCAGCAGCCGGGCGCGGCGTCCCAGGAGGGCGAGGTCGCGCGGGCCGATGCGCCAGCGCGGGCCGGAGAGCAGCCGGACCAGAGAGGCGTTGGCACCCGGGTCCTGGAGGACTTCGCAGACGGCGACCAGGTCGGCCACCTCGGGCAGGTGCAGCAGCCCGGACAGGCCGACGACCTCCACCGGGACGTCACGGGCCACCAGCGCGCCCTGGATCTCCGCGAAGTCGGTCGCCGTGCGGCACAGGACGGCGATCTCACCGGGCGCCTTGCCGGTGCGCACGAGGTGGGCGACGGAGTCGGCGATCCAGTCGATCTCCTCGGCGTGGGTGCGCAGCAGGGCGCAGCGGACCATGCCGTCGCGTTCGGCGCCCGGGGCGGGCCGCAGGGCCTCCACGCCCGCGTGCATGGCCCGCAGGGGCTCGGCGAGGCCGTTGGCGAGGTCGAGGAGGCGGCCGCCGCTGCGGCGGTTCTCGCTGAGCGCCTGGCGGGCCGCGGGCCGTCCGTCGGCGTGGGCGAAGTGTTCGGGGAAGTCGTCCAGGTTGGCGACGGAGGCGCCGCGCCAGCCGTAGATCGCCTGGCAGGGGTCGCCCACGGCGGTCACGGGATGGCCGGTGCCGCCGCCGAACAGGCCCGCAAGGAGGATGCGCTGGGCCACGGAGGTGTCCTGGTACTCGTCCAGCAGCACGACCCGGTAGTCGTCGCGCAGGACGCGGCCCACCTCGGGGAGTCCGGCGAGCTGCGCGGACAGGGCGATCTGGTCGCCGAAGTCGAGCAGGTCCTGCCGGCGTTTGGCGGCCCGGTAGCGGATCACCAGGTCGGCCAGTTCGCGGCGGGCGGCGGCGGCCTCGGGGACCTTGCGCAGGTCGGCGTTGCTGAGCCGGACGCCGTCCAGGGTGTCCAGGAGACCGGCGTCCCAGGCGCGCAGGTCTTCGGGGCGCACGAGGTGCTCGGCCAGTTCGCCGTCGAGGGCAAGGAGGTCGCTGACCAGGTCGGCGAAGGACCGGGTGAGCGCCGGGTAGGGGCCGGGGGCCTCGCGCAGGACCCTCGCGGCGAGCTGGTAGCGGGTGGCGTCGGCGAGCAGGCGGGAGGTCGGCTCAAGGCCGAGACGCAGGCCGTGGTCGGTCAGGAGGCGGCCCGCGAAGGCGTGGTACGTCGAGATCGCGGGCTCGCCCGGCGGGTGGTCCGGGTCGATCACGTCCGGGTCGGTCACGCCTGCTCTGATCAGGGCCGTACGGACGCGTTCGGCGAGTTCGCCGGCCGCCTTGTTGGTGAAGGTGAGCCCGAGGACCTGCTCCGGGGCGACCTGGCCGGTGCCGACCAGCCACACCACGCGTGCCGCCATCACCGTCGTCTTGCCGGACCCGGCTCCGGCCACGATCACCTGCGGCGCGGGCGGCGCGACGATGCAGGCCGTCTGCTCGGGGGTGAAGGGGATGCCGAGGAGCTCCTTGAGCTGCTCGGGATCGGTGATGTGGGCGGGCACGTCAGAGAGGCTAGCGGCGGCCACTGACAGCTGGTGCCGGATGTCCTCTCGGGTCGGAGGGAAGTGCAGGTCAGCCCGCGTGGTGCGACGTGTCACACCGGCCGCTCGGCGCGGCGGCTCCGGTGGGCCGGGGCGGCTCCGGTCCGGCCACACGCCCGGCCTCCCGGCAGCCGTCGCTCACTCCACGACGTGCCGCCCCTCGGGGCGAGCGCTGCACGACGCGCGGAACGAGCAGTGGGTGCAGTGCTGGCCCGCGGTCGGGGTGAACCGTTCGTCCAGGACCTTGCCGGCGGCCGTGGCCAGCAGGTCGCCGACCCACTCGCCCTCCGGTCCCTCCTGCGACTCCTGTGCCTGCACCTTGGGCAGGGTCTCGCCGCCGTCCCGCTTGGGCGCGCCCTGGCGCAGGTGGACGAGCTCGGCGCCGCCCGGTTGCGGGCGCACGCCGTCGAAGGCCTCGTCGACGGCGCCCTCGCGGACGGCGAGCTGGTACACGGCGAGCTGGGGGTGGCGGGCCACCTCCGATGAGGTGGGCGCCTGTTTGCCGGTCTTGAAGTCCACGACGTAGGCGCGGCCGTCGGCGTCGGTTTCCACGCGGTCCATCTGGCCCCGGATGCGCACCTCGTACTCGCCCGCCTCCAGGGTCACGTCGAAGTCGTGCTCGCTCGCCACCGGGGTGCGTCCGGCGCGGTCCATGACGTGCCACTTCAGGAAGCGTTCCAGCGCCACGCGCGCGTTGGCCTTCTCCTGGGCCGACTTCCACGGCGCGTCGAAGGCGAGCGCGTTCCACACGGAGTCCAGGCGCTCCATGAGGACGGCGAGGTCGGCCGGGGTGTGTCCGGAGGCCACCTCGTCGGCGAGCACGTGCACCACGTTGCCGAACCCCTGGGCGGTCGTCGCGGGCGCGTCGGCCTTCACCTCACGGCCCAGGAACCACTGCAGGGCGCAGGTGTTGGCCAGCTGGTCCAGGGCACTGCCGGAGAGCGTGACGGGCTGGTCGCGGTCGCGCAGCGGCACCTTGCTCTCGGTCGGGTCCCACATGCCCCACCAGCGGTAGGGGTGGGCGGACGGCACCAGGGGACGGCCGTCCTCGTCGGTCAGGGCGGCGAGGCGGGCCAGACGGCGCGCGGCTGCCTCTCTCAGCGGCTCGGAGACGCGGGGGTCGACGGTGGTGGCGCGCAGTTCCGCGACGAGCGCCGCGACGGCGAGGGGGCGGCGCGGACGGCCCGTGACATCGGCGGGTTCGACGCCGAGTTCGGTCAGGAAGCGGGACGGCTGGTCCCCGTCGTCGGCCGGTGCCTTCACCGCGGTCACGACGAGCCGTTCACGCGCGCGCGTGGCGGCCACGTAGAACAGTCGGCGCTCCTCGGCGAGCAGTGCTCCGGGGCTGAGGGGTTCGGCGAGTCCGTCGCGGCCGATCCGGTCGGCCTCCAGGAGGGAGCCGCGGCGGCGCAGGTCCGGCCACAGGCCCTCCTGGACGCCGGCCACGACGACGAGCCGCCACTCCAGCCCCTTGGAGCGGTGCGCGGTCATCAGACGGACGGCGTCGGGGCGTACCGCGCGCCGCGCGAGCGTGTCGGCCGCGATGTCCTCGGCGTCGATCTCCTCCAGGAAGTTCAGGGCGCCCCGGCCACCGGTGCGCTCCTCCGCGCGGGCGGCGGTCGCGAACAGGGCGCACACGGCGTCCAGGTCGCGGTCGGCGTTGCGCCCGGCGGCGCCGCCGCGCCGGGCGGAGCGCTCCAGGCGGGTGGGCCAGGGGGTCCCGTCCCACAGGTCCCACAGCGCCTCCTCGGCGCTGCCGCCTCCCGCCAGGCGCTCACGGGCCTTGCGGAGGAGCGCGCCGAGCCGCTGGGCGCCGCGCGCGTACGCGGGGTCGTGCACGGCGAGCCGCTCCGGCTCGGCCAGTGCCTGTGCGAGCAGTTCGTCCGAGGGCGGCGGCAGCGGGTTGCCCGCGGCGCGCCGCTCGTCGCGCAGGGCACGGCCGAGGCGGCGCAGGTCGGCGGCGTCCATCCCGGCGAGGGGTGAGGTGAGCAGGGTGAGAGCCGTCTCGGTGGACAGCCAGCACGGCTCGTCCGCGCGGTACGCGTGTTCACCGCGCGAGGGCTTCGTCGCCGCGTCTCCGCCCTCGTCCACGTACGCGTCGGCGTCGGCGTCGGGATCGATCTCGGGATCGCCACCGGCGTCGGCGTCGGCGCGCGGATCGGCGTCGGCCTCGGACCCGAGCGCCCCGAACCGCTCCCCCGTCCGGGCCCCCGTGTCGGCCTCCGCCTCCGCCACGGCGCGCAGCGCCGTCAGCAGGGGCGCCACCGCGGGCTCGTGGCGCAGGGGGAGGTCGTCGCCGTCGATGTCCAGGGGGACGCCGGCCGAGGTGAGGGCACGGCGGAGCGTGGGGATGGTGCGCGAGCCGGCGCGTACCAGGACGGCCATGTCGCGCCACGGAACGCCGTCCTCCAGGTGCGCCCGGCGCAGAATGTCGGCGATGTTGTCCAGTTCGGTACCGGCGGTCGGATACGTGTACGCCTCGACCCGCCCGCCGCCCCGCACCGGTGTCAGCTCACGGTGGGCACGCACCTTGTCGGCGGGGAGGCGGGTCAGTGGCATGCGCTGGGTCAGCAGCCTGGTGGCGGCCAGCAGGCCGGACCCGGACCGGCGGGCGGTCCGCAGTACCCCGACCGGCGCCGGACGGCCGTCCGCGCGCGGGAAGGCGGTCGGGAAGTCCAGGATGCCGTTCACGTCCGCGCCCCGGAAGGCGTAGATCGACTGGTCGGGATCGCCGAAGGCGACGAGGGTGCGCCCACCGTCCGCCAGCGCGTGCAGCAGCCGTACCTGGGCGGGGTCGGTGTCCTGGTACTCGTCGACGTACACCGCGTCGTACTGGACGGTCAGGTGCGCGGCGACCTCGGGGCGGCGGGCGAGGAGCACCGCGCGGTGGACCAGTTCGGCGTAGTCGAGCACGCCCTGGAGGTCCAGCACGTCGAGGTACTCGGCGAGGAAGACGGCGGCGGCGCGCCAGTCGGGGCGGCCGATGCGGCGGGCGAAGGCCGCGAGCGCGTCCGGGCCGAGTCCCAGTTCGCGGCTGCGGGCGAGCACCGCGCGGACCTCGTCGGCGAAGCCGCGGGTGGTCAGGCAGGCCCGCAGCTCGTCGGGCCAGCGCACATGGGCGAGCCCGAGCCGCTCCAGGTCCACCTGCCCGGCGAGCAGCTCGCGCACCGTCACGTCCTGCTCCGGGCCGGACAGCAGGCGCAGCGGCTCCACGAACAGGTCGCTGTCCTGGTGGGCGCGGACCAGGGCGTAGCCGAACGAGTGAAAGGTCGTCGCCCGGGGCGCCCGCGCGGCACCGATGCGCAGCGCCATCCGGTCGCGCAGCTCGACGGCCGCCTTGCGGCTGAAGGTGAGCACCAGGATGCGCTCGGGATCGCCGCCCCTGGCGATCCGGTCCGCCACCGACTCGACCAGGGTGGTGGTCTTCCCGGTGCCCGGCCCCGCCAGGACGAGCAGCGGTCCGGAGCGGTGGTCAACCACGGCGCGCTGTGCGGCGTCCAGACGAGGGGGGTCCGTGCGAGCCGGCGGGGTACGCACCAGTCGGTAAGCGCCACGGCTCCCCCCTCGCACCTGGGGGTGCGACGGGTGTCCGCTGGAGGAAGAGGAGCTCACGTGGTTCGCCGGTCCTGGTGGGTGTGCTGGTGGGCCGTCCGCGCCGTGGGCGGGGCGGTGGCCACGGGATGAGGGGCACGCGTGCGGCCGACGCTACGCCGGGGGACGAGGCGGAAGCGGTGCTTCCTCTTCTTCCCTCGGGTCACTCGCGGCACGAGCGCCCCCTGCCCCTCGAACGTACGTCATGCCACGGACATGCCCGAAGTGCGTGGTTTACCTCATACGGATCACACGTCGCACATCGGCCGGTCACATGGCGGAAGCTGTCAGATGTGACCCTGTGCGCGTCCGCCGTGCCCCTGTGGGCGTCCCTCGCCGTCCCACCGCGCCCGCTTCAGGTCGAGCCGCGGCAGGTGCCCCTCTGCGGCCCTGCTCGCCTCCTTCAGGGGCGTGCCCTCCTCCCGGTAGCGGTCGAGCGCCTCCAGCTCGTGCCCCGCGAGCAGGACCCCGTCCGCGCGGACGACACGCCACCAGGGGACGCCTCCCCCGTAGAGGGACATCACCCGGCCGACCTGGCGGGGTCCTCCCTCCTCCAAGTACTCGGCCACGTCTCCGTAGGTCATGACGCGGCCCGGCGGGATCAGTTCGGTCATGTCGAGGACCCGCTCGGCGTACTCGGGCAGCGCATCCGCGTTCTGCGGACGGACGCCGTCCGGAAGGCTCTGCTCGCTCATCCGCCCCATCCTGCCGCACCCGGCCGACAGCGCGGCGCACTCCCGAGAGCCCGCGTCCCTCGCCCGCAGGCGGTGCTTCGGGCAGACTGTGCGGCCCGCACGGGCACCCTGATGCCTGCCGAGGCCGACGCGGCATGCCACCATCGTGCGGGCGGTGACCAGTGATACGAGAGCAAGAAGAGGCGATGAAGCAGCAGGGTGTGCACCCCGAGGACGCCGAGGGCACCTCTGACGCTTCGTCGCGCCCGGACACCCCGGACGCGGGCGACGGGGCGGCCGGCGAGCACGCGGCCGAGGGCCCGTCGGCGACGGCCGCCGACCCCGACGACGTGGCGCACATCGACGAGGTCGAGGGCGACGAACCACTGCTCCCCGCGCGCGTGCACCGGCCCTCCGACCTGGTGCGCCTCCTGGTGGGCGTACTCGCCGTCGCCGTACTCCTCGCCGTCGCGGCCTTCGCGCACGGCACCACGTCCGGTCTCGAACAGGACATCAACAAGGGCACCGGGCAGGCCCCCGACCTGCTCATCAAGATCGCCGGGCTGGCCTCCAGCATCGCGATCCTCCTGGTGCCCGTCGCGTTCGCGATCGAGCGGCTGATCAAGCGGGACGGTCTGCGGATCGCCGACGGCGTACTGGCGGCGGTCCTCGCGCACGGAGTGACCCTCGCCACCGACCTGTGGGTCGCCAAGGCCGCTCCCGGCTCCATCCAGGAGGCGCTCACCCAGCCGTCCCCGGGTGACATCCACGCACTGACCGACCCGGTGCACGGTTACCTGGCTCCGGTCATCGCGTACATGACGGCCGTCGGCATGTCCCGCAGACCCCGCTGGCGCGCGGTGCTGTGGATCGTGCTGCTCCTCGACGCCTTCTCGATGCTCGTCACGGGCTACACGACGCCGTTCTCGATCATCCTGACCGTCCTCATCGGCTGGACCGTCGCCTACGGCACCCTCTACGCCGTCGGCTCGCCCAACGTCCGCCCCACCGGCCGGACGCTGATGGCGGGCCTGCGGCACGTGGGCTTCCGGCCGGTGACCGCCGCCCGGCAGGAGGCGCCGTCCGACAACGTCGAGACGGGTGACCGCGGACGCCGCTATTTCGTCACGCTGGAGGACGGCCGGCCGCTCGACGTGACGGTGGTGGACCGCGAGCAGCAGGCGCAGGGCTTCTTCTACCGCGCGTGGCGCAATCTGACGCTGCGCGGCTTCGCCACCCGCAGCAGCCTCCCTTCGCTGCGGCAGGCGCTGGAGCAGGAGGCGCTGCTCGCCTACGCGGCCATCGCGGCCGGCGCCAACGCGCCCAAGCTGATCGCGACGTCGGAGCTGGGTCCCGACGCCGTGATGCTCGTCTACGAGCACACCGGCGGGCGCTCCCTGGACTCGCTGGCGGACGAGGAGATCACCGACGACCTGCTGCACGGGACCTGGGAGCAGGTACGGGCCCTGCAGTCCCGGCGCATCGCGCACCGCAGGCTGGTGGGCGACGCGATCCTGGTGGATCGTTCCGGCACGGTGATCCTCACCGATCTGCGCATCGGTGAGATCGCCGCCGGCGACCTGCTGCTGCGCATGGACATCTCCCAGCTCCTGGTGACGCTCGGCCTGCGGGTCGGTGCCGAACGCGCGGTCGCGTCGGCGGTGGCGGTCCTCGGCCCCGACACGGTGGCGGACTGCCTGCCCATGCTCCAGCCCATCGCGCTCAGCCGCTCCACCCGCGCGACCCTGCGCAGGCTGGCGCGGGAGCGGGCCCAGCGCGAGCGCGAGGCGGTGCTGGAGTCCTCCCGGCAGGCCAAGCTGGCGCGCGCGGAGGCGGCCGGTCACGACGCCGCGAGCCACCCGGCGGAGCAGACCGACAAGGCCACCCAGACCGACAAAGCAGACAAGAAGGCCGTACGTGCCGAGCAGCGGGCCGAGAAGCGGGCCGTGGACGAGGCCATCGAGGAGGCCCGCGAGGAGGACCTGCTCACCCAGATCCGCCACGCGGTGCTGCGCATCAGGCCGCAGGCCCCCGTCGAGCCGGCACGGCTGGAGCGGGTGCGGCCGCGCACGCTGATCAGCTTCATCGCCGGCGCGATCGGCGCCTACTTCCTGCTCACCCAGCTCACCCACATCGAGTTCGGCCCGCTGATCTCGAACGCCCAGTGGGGGTGGGTGGCCGCGGCCGTGCTGTTCTCGGCGGCGAGCTATGTCGCGGCGGCGATGTCCTTGCTGGGTTTCGTGCCCGAGCGGGTGCCGTTCCTGCGGACCGTGGCCGCGCAGGTCGCCGGATCATTCGTGAAGATCGTCGCCCCGGCAGCGGTCGGCGGCGTCGCCCTGAACACCCGCTTCCTGCAACGCGCGGGCGTGCGCCCCGGGCTTGCGGTGGCGAGTGTCGGCGCGTCCCAGCTGTTCGGGCTCGGCTGCCACATCCTGATGCTGCTGTCCTTCGGCTATCTGACCGGCACCGAGAAGACACCGTCGCTGTCGCCGTCCCGGACCGTCATCGCGGGTCTGCTGACGGTGGCGGTGCTGGTGCTCGTGGTGACGTCGGTGCCGTTCCTGCGCAAATTCGTCGTCACGCGCGTGCGGTCGCTCTTCGCCGGGGTCGTGCCGCGCATGCTGGACGTGCTGCAGCGGCCGCAGAAGCTGATCACCGGCATCGGCGGCATGCTGCTGCTCACCGCCTGTTTCGTGATGTGCCTGGACGCCTCGATCCGCGCCTTCGGCGACGAGTCGTCGTCCATCAGCCTGGCCAGCGTCGCGGTCGTCTTCCTCGCGGGCAACGCGCTCGGGTCCGCCGCGCCGACGCCCGGCGGTGTGGGCGCGGTGGAGGCGACGCTGACGGTGGGACTGATCGCCGTCGGCCTCCCCAAGGAGGTCGCCGCGCCCGCGGTGCTGCTCTACCGGCTGCTCACCCTGTGGCTTCCGGTACTGCCGGGGTGGCTGGTCTTCAACCACCTCACGCGCAAAGAGGCTCTGTAGCCCGGTACGAGAAGGGCGCTCCGTACCTCGTACGGCCCTGGGCCCGCGCGGGTGCTCGCGCGCGACCGCACGATGGACGCATGCCGAATCCCTCCCGGCTGCGCGCCGCCGCCCTGACCGCCACCGCCGCAGCGCTGTCCGCCCTGCTGGCGGGCTGCGGCGGCGGGTCGCAGGAGGACGACGAGGATCTGTCGGGCCAGAAGCTGCACTGGAAGAACTGCCCGGCACCGTCCGAGGCCGAGGGCGGCGGCGCCGCCCCCTCTCCGCTGCCGGACGGCGACGAGTGGCAGTGCGCCACCATGAAGGCGCCGCTCGACTGGGACGATCCCAAGGGCGACACGATCGGCCTCGCGCTGATCCGGGCCGAGGCCGACGGCGCGGCGGACCGGCGGATCGGATCGCTCGTCTTCAACTTCGGCGGGCCGGGCGGATCGGGCGTCACCACGCTGCCCGCCTTCGGCCAGGACTACGCGAAGCTGCGCACCCGCTACGACCTGGTCAGTTTCGATCCGCGCGGTGTCGGCCGCAGCGACCCCGTCGAGTGCCTGGACGACAAGCAGCTCGACACCTATTTCCAGCAGGACGCCACGCCCGACGACCGGGCCGAGCGCACCGAGTTCGTGGACAACACGGAGGAGTTCAACGCGGCCTGCGAGAAGCACTCGAAGAAGATCCTTCCGCACGTCCGCACGACCGACGCCGCCCGGGACATGGACCTGATGCGCCAGGTACTCGGCGACGAGAAGCTGCACTACTTCGGCATCTCCTACGGCACCGAACTCGGCGGCGTCTACGCCCACCTCTTCCCCCGGCACGTGGGCCGCGCCGTCTTCGACGCGGTCGTCGACCCGACGCAGACCGCGGAACAGGGCTCGCTGGGCCAGGCCAAGGGTTTCCAGCTGGCGCTCGACAACTTCGCCGAGGACTGTGTGTCGAAGGTCGAGGACTGCCCCGTCGGGGACACGGCCGAGGACGTCGAGGCGCGCATCGCCCGCCTGTTGAAGGACCTCGACCGCAAGCCGATCCCGGGGGTCTTCCCCCGCGAACTCACCGAGACCGCCGCGACCGGCGGCATCGCGCAGGCGCTGTACTCGAAGGACTTCTGGGAGTACCTCACCGAGGGCCTGGAGCAGGCGTACGACGGGGACGGACGGGTCCTCATGGTGCTGTCGGACGCGTTGAACGGGCGCAACGAGGACGGCGAGTACAGCAACATCACCGCCGCCAACGTCGCCATCAACTGTGCCGACGACAAACCGCGGTACGACCCGGCTTACGTGGAGGACAAGCTCCCCGAGTTCCGGGACGCCTCCCCGCTGTTCGGCGACTACCTCGCCTGGTCCATGCTCAGCTGCACGGACTGGCCGGTCGCCGGAGCCGCCGACCACCCGGACGTCCACGCGCCGGGGGCGGCGCCGATCCTGGTGATCGGCAACACCGGCGACCCCGCGACGCCCTACGAGGGCGCCGGGAAGATGGTGGACGCGCTCGGCAAGGGCGTCGGCGTCGAACTCACCTACAAGGGCCAGGGGCACGGTGCCTACGACAGTAAGAACAGGTGCGTGCAGGACGCGGTGCACGGCTACCTGCTCGACGGAAAGGTACCGGCGGCCAAGACCGTGTGCTCCTGACCGCGGACGCCACCACAGGTCGGCAGAAGCAGCAGATCGACAGAAGTAGCAGGTCAGAGCGTTATCCACAGGCGTCGGCGGGTGCTGCCCCCGCCACCTACCATGGCAGGAACGCCATCCGCCGCACGGCGCGGACGGCTTGCCAGGGGGGAGAGGACATGGCGCGTCTCGTCCGGTGGACGGCTCTGACGGCCGCCGCCGCACTGCTGACGGCGGGCTGCAGCGGCGGCTCGTCCGACGAGGACAAGGACGACGGGGGCAGGAGCAGCGCGGGACCTTCGGCGGCGGCACCCTCCGGGGTGCCGGAGGCACTGGCGTCCCAGACGCTGGACTGGGCCCGATGCGAGGGCACCGACGATGCCCCGGCACCGGACGGCGACTGGCGGTGCGCCACGTTGAAGGCACCGCTGGACTGGTCCGACCCCGACGGCGAGACGATCGATCTCGCGCTGATCCGGTCCCGGGCGAGCGGGGACGACCGCATCGGCTCCCTGCTGTTCAACTTCGGCGGCCCGGGCGCCTCCGGCGTCTCCACGATGCCGTCCTACGCCGACACCGTCTCCTCCCTGCACGAGCGGTACGACCTGGTGAGCTGGGACCCGCGCGGGGTGGCCGCCAGCGAGGGCGTCCGCTGCCGCACCGACGAGGCGATCGAGGCCGCCGAGTCGGTGGACTCCACGCCGGACTCCCCGGCCGAGGAGCAGGCCTACCTGAAGGACGCCGCCGACTTCGGCAGGGGCTGCGAGAAGGCCGCCGGCAAGCTCATGGAACACGTCTCGACCACGGACACGGCCCGCGACATGGACCTGATGCGGCACGTCCTGGGCGACGAGAGGATGCACTACTTCGGCATCTCCTACGGCACCGAACTCGGCGGCGTCTACGCCCATCTGTTCCCCAAGCACGTGGGCCGCGTGATCCTCGACGCGGTGGTGGACCCGGGCGCCGACACGATGGGCCACGCCGAGAACCAGGCCAGGGGTTTCCAGCGCGCGCTGGACGACTACCTGGAGTCGACCGGCCAGGAACCCGAACAGGGGTCGCGGAAGATCGCCGGCCTGCTGGAGCGGCTGGACGCCGAGCCGCTGCCCACGTCCTCGCCGGGGCGGGAGCTGACGCAGACCCTCGCGTTCACCGGCATCGTGCTGCCGCTGTACAGCGAGAGCGGCTGGCCGGCCCTGACCAGTGCGCTGAAGGCGGCCGAGGAGGGCGACGGCTCGGAGTTGCTGGCCCTCGCCGACGGCTACAACGAGCGTGATCCTTCGGGGCGCTACGGCACGACGACCCACTCGCAAAGGGTCATATCGTGCCTGGACGACAAGCAGCGGCCGACCGTGGAGGAGACGAAGAAGCTGCTGCCGAGGTTCGAGAAGGTCTCTCCCGTCTTCGGCGCCTTCCTCGGCTGGGACACGGCCGGGTGGTGCCACGACTGGCCGGTGGCCGGTCAGCACGAGACCGCAGAGGTGAGCGCGCCCGGCGCGGCCCCGGTCCTGGTGGTCGGCAACACGGGCGACCCGGCCACGCCCTACGAGGGCGCCCGCAGGATGGCGGACGAGCTGGGCAAGGACGTCGGCGTGGTGCTGACCTGGCAGGGCGAGGGACACGGTGCCTACGGGAACGGGAGCGACTGTGTCGACTCCGCGGTGGACGCCTACCTGTTGAAGGGGACGGTGCCGAAGGACGGCAAGGTCTGCTCATGACGGCGGCGGGGGCTTCGGGCACCTGCGGTGCGCGAAACCCCCGCCGTCGGGAAAGCGGGTTGGGGAGCCGGTCAGTAGACGGGCTTCTCCGGCTCGATCTGGTTGACCCAGCCGATCACGCCGCCGCCGACGTGGACGGCGTCCGAGAAGCCGGCGGACTTGAGGACCGCGAGGACTTCCGCACTGCGGACACCCGTCTTGCAATTCAAGACGATCTTCTTGTCCTGCGGGAGGTTCTCGAGGGCCGAACCCATGAGGAACTCGTTCTTCGGGATCAGCCGGGCCCCCGGGATGGAGACGATCTCGAACTCGTTCGGCTCGCGGACGTCGATGAGCTCGATGTTCTCGCCGTCGTCGATCCACTCCTTGAGCTGCTTGGGAGTGATCGTGGAGTCGGCGGCGGCCGCCTGGGCCTCCTCGGACACGACGCCGCAGAAGGCCTCGTAGTCGATGAGCTCGGTGACGGTCGGGTTCTCGCCGCAGACCGCGCAGTTGGGGTCCTTGCGGACCTTGACCTGGCGGTAGGTCATCTCCAGCGCGTCGTAGATCATCAGGCGGCCGACCAGCGGCTCCCCGATGCCCTGGAGGAGCTTGATGGCCTCGTTGGTCTGGATGGAGCCGATGGACGCGCACAGCACGCCCAGGACGCCGCCCTCGGCGCAGGACGGGACCATGCCGGGGGGCGGGGGCTCCGGGTAGAGGCAGCGGTAGCAGGGCCCGTGCTCGGACCAGAAGACGGAGGCCTGGCCGTCGAAGCGGTAGATCGAACCCCAGACGTAGGGCTTGTTCAGCAGCACGCAGGCGTCGTTGACCAGGTAGCGGGTCGCGAAGTTGTCGGTGCCGTCGACGATCAGGTCGTACTGGCTGAAGATGTCCATCACGTTGTCGGCCTCGAGCCGCTCCTGGTGAAGGATCACGTCCACCAGCGGGTTGATGCCCTGGATGGTGTCACGGGCGGACTCGGCCTTCGGCCGGCCGATGTCGGCCTGGCTGTGGATGACCTGCCGCTGCAGGTTCGACTCGTCGACCTCGTCGAACTCGATGATGCCGAGCGTGCCGACACCGGCTGCCGCCAGGTACATCAGGGTCGGCGAGCCGAGGCCGCCCGCGCCCACGGCGAGCACCTTGGCGTTTTTCAGCCGCTTCTGCCCGTCCATCCCCACATCGGGGATGATCAGGTGGCGGGAGTACCTGCGGACCTCGTCTACGGTGAGCTCGGCGGCCGGCTCGACCAGGGGTGGCAGCGACACGGGGACTCCGTTGGTCGGTCAGTAATTACGGTTGTTCACCAAGTAACACTGCCATGGCCTTTTTCATTCCGAGACACCCGTCCCGACCCGCGAGACGATTTCGTCCCAGTAACCGGGCATCGTCTCCCAGGGGTCGGCCCGGCCGCCGTGGTCCGTGCGGTCGGTGAAGCAGATCGTCGCGGCCCCCTGCCAACGGGCGATGCGCAGCGCTTCCTCCAGGTGCCCGCGCGGCAGTCCGTGTACGAAGTGGCAGAAGCGCTCGGGCGGATAGTCCGCGCTCCACTCGGCCGCCTGGGACCAGCGGTAGTCGGCCCAGGTGCCCGAGAAGGTGACGAGCTGGTCGGCGTTCTCGGCGTAGCCCGGGCAGGGGTGGGTGCCGTGACCGAGGACGATGTGGGCATCGTCACGGATCGCCCGCAGGGTGGTGACCGTGCGCCGGACCTCCGGGAGGGCGGCCCGGTCGGAGGGGCAGTGGGCGAGGAGGAACCCGTCGACCTGGTACCAGTCGAGGTATCGGCGGGCGTCGGAGATCTGCTCGCCGAGGCTGCGGGCTCCGTACACGGTGTCGAGGTGGCCGAGGACGCGGATGCCCGCGTTGCGCAGGCGGCCGGCGGCCTCCAGGCATCGCGGGTCGGGATGCGCACCGGGTCCGTCGGCGATGTTGAGGACGACCCAGTGCAGCGGGGTGCCGGGGCAGGTGAGGCCGGCCCACTCGTCGGGGGCGAGGAGGGGGTGGGCCAGCCCCGGGACACCGAGGCCGGTGTGGACGCCGGTGCTCGCGACGCCTGCTTTGGTGCTGGTCAGATACGACATGCCGCCTCCATCCAGATGTCGGCGAGGGACTCTTCGAGGGCGATCCGGGGCCGCCAGCCGAGCCGGTCGCGTGCGGTGCGCACATCGGCCTGCTGCCAACTGCCGCAGCCGTCGGGGTACGGGGCCGGGGTCGCGTGCTCGGGGTCGGTGCGCTCGCCGCGGCTTTGGAGGGGGTCCGGACGGTGATGGCCGAGGACGTCGCTCCGGTGGTGACCGAGGGCGTCGACACGATGGCCGAGGGACTCGGTACGGGGGTGGCCGATCGTGGGCCGCAGCGCGCCGGGGGGCCCGTCGAGTTCGTGCAGGGCCCCGCCGTAGCCGGCGACCCTGGCGAGGGTGGCGGCGGCGTCGCGCAGCCGGACGGCGCGGCCGGAGCCGATGTTGATGACGCCCTGCGCGGCGGAGAGCGAGGCGGCGTGCACCGCTCGCGCGACGTCCCGGACGTCGACGAAGTCCCGCTGGGCGCCCAGGCCGCCGAGCCGGAGTTCGCCGTCGCCGGACTGCATGGCGCGGCGCATGGCCTCGGCGAGCCGGCCCAGCGGGGAGCCGGCGGGCGTACCGGGCCCCGCGGGTGAGAAGACCCGCAGGACGACGGCGTCCAGACCGGAGCCGAGGACGAGTTCGGTCGCGGCGAGCTTGCTGACGCCGTAGGGACCGCCGGGGCGGGGGACGGCGTCCTCCGCGGTCGAGGAACCGGGCTGGCTGGGTCCGTACTCCGCGCTGCAGCCGACCTGCACCAGGCGGGCGCCGCAGCCGCTGCGGCGCAGGGCCTCGCAGACGGTCGCGACGGCGACGGTGTTGTGCCGGGTGAGTTCGCGGGCGCCGCCCCGGGTCGCGCCCGCGCAGTTGACCACCACTCCGGGATGGACCGCGTCCAGGAAGCGGGTGAGGGCGCCCGGGCTCCCGGTGGCGAGGTCGAAGCGGACGTCGGCGTCGTCACCGCGGCCGAGGGCGGTGAGCTGGACGGCGGGGTCGGCGAGCAGGCGGTCGGCGACGAAGCGGCCGATGTAGCCGTTGGCTCCGATCAGCAGGACTCTCATCGGGCGGCTCCCGGTGCCGAGGCGTCGGGTCGGGAGGTGGTCATCTGGGGGCTCCTTCAAGGGGTGATGCGAGGGTGTTGCGGACGGTTGGGGGGATGTCCGTGCGCGCGCTCACCGCGTTCGCTCCGTCGAAGCGTGGGCCGATGCCCGGGTCAGGCGACGGCACGCGTGGACGAGGAGGGCGAGGGCGCCGATGCCGCAGGCGGCCGTCGGGACACCGGCCGGGCCGCAGGCGGCGACCAGTGCCTCCACGGGGGCGGACAGGAGGCCGCAGCCCGGGAGGCGGCCGGCGAAGACCGTGGCCAGGGCGGCCGCCTCCGCGGCGGCCGTGGCGGTGAGGACGAACGGGCCGGCGTGGGTGTGGCCGTGCACGCCGAGCAGCCGGGCGAGCAGCAACAGGGCGCCCAGACTGAGGCCCTGGGACCAGTCGGCGGGTTCGCCCAGCACGGCGCCGGTCAGCGTGAGCAGAGCCGCCAGGGCTCCCAGGTACAGGGCGAACGCGCCGAGCAGCAATGGGCGCACGGAGGCGGAGAAGTCGGTGAGACCCCGGCTGGACGACAGCTTGCGGCGGGCGCCCGCGGCGAAGAGGTGGGCGCAGCCGGCCGCGGGCGCGTAGGACAGCGTGAGCGCCAGGACGGGGGCGAGGGTGACGGGCCACGCCCCGTCGGGGGAGCCGTCCGGGAGGCCGTCGGGGCCGCCGCTGACCGCGGTCCGCAGGAGCCCGTCGCCGAGGAGGGCGTAGCCGAGGAGCCAGCAGGTCCAGGTGCTGGTGGTGCGCGTCGCGGCGGTCAGCGGCCCGCGGCGCAGCGCCGCGCCCAGGGCCAGGCTCACCGCGAGGACTCCGACGGCGGCCGCGATCAGGCGCGGCCGGCCGTCGGTCAGGCGCAGTCCGGCCACGGCGGCCGCGCACAGCACGCCGGGCAGCAGGGCGAGGAGGACGGACCCGGCGGCGCGGGGTCCGCCCGGCCGGGGCGTCGGCCCGTCCTCGGGGGGTGCGGGGGCGTCGCCGTCGCGCGGGACCCGGGCGTACATCTCCTCCGCGAGGGAGAAGACGTCCCGGTGACGGAAGCGTGCGGCGGTCCGGTCGGTGACTCCGTGCGCCTCCAGGCCCGCCGCGATCTCCAGCGGGTCCACGGCGCGTTCGCACAGTTCGCGGTGCCGGTGCAACAGCCCCTTCACGGGGTCCGCGGCGGAGCGGCGGACGGCGGACGCGGGCGGCGACTGTCTGCCGTCGCGGCCCGCCCGGCCGGCGTCTTCACCACCGGCGCCCTCGCGAGGGCCCGGGTCGCGCGGGGTCCCGGGCCGGTCCAGTTCGCCGAGGCCGCTCATCGGGACGCTCCCTCGGCCGCCGAAACCGCTGTCGTGGCCCGGACCGGGCCGCCGCCCGTCGCCCACCCGGGACCGGTCCGGACCGCGCCGGGACCGCCCCGGGCAGCGGCCCGGGCCGTGGCGTCGCTCCAGCGGCCGGGGACGTGGGCCTCGGCGGGGACACCGAAGGGCAGGGGTTCGCCGGCGCCGTCGAGGACGACGCGGCGTACCGGTGCACGAGAGAGGATCTCCAGGTAAATGCCGTGAAATGCCGTGATGTTCTGCTCGACGGTGAACAGTTCCAGTGCGCGGGCGCGTGCGGCGGCACCCAGGCGTTCGCGGCGCTCGGGGTCGCGCAACAGCGCGACGCACGCCTCGGCGAGCGCCCGCGGATTGCGCGGGGGCACGACGAGTCCGGTGCCGCCGATGGCCTCCACCACCGCGCCGACGTCCGTGGACACCGTCGCCCGGCCGCAGAACATGGCCTCGACGAGCCCGGTCGGGAACCCTTCGACGACGCTGGAGAGCACCACCAGGGCCCCCGAGGCGTAGGCGTCGGCGCGGGAGGGCAGTTCGGGGCCGCCGGTCTCCTCGAAGGAGACCGGGTTGCGGCCCACGGCGTGCGGACCGTCGGCCTCGTCCGGGAAGAGCTGCGCCGCCAGTCCCTTGCAGTGGGCCAGGTAGGCGACGCCCTCGGGGCCGAAGGGGGCACCGACGATCCTGAGCCGCGAGCCGGGCTCCGCCCTGCGGACCTCCGCGAAGGCGTGCAGCAGCGAGACCAGGTCCTTGGCCGGTTCGACGCGCCCGACCCAGACGAGGGTCTGCGGGTCGGCGCACTCCGGGGACTCCCCCGCCTCCGCGAAGGGAGCCGCGTCCATGCCCGGGTGGACCGTGCGCAGTTTGGCGCGGTCGGCGCCGCAGCGCTCCTGCCAGCGACGGGTGTGGGTGTTGCCCGGGGTGATCACGGCCGCGCGCCGGTAGGTCTCGGCGGCCAGCCGACCGTGGAAGGCGGCGAGCAGCGACCGTATCGCGGGCGAGGAATCGGGTTCCGTGAGGTAGTGCGTCCGCAGCCGCACGCCGTACTCGGTGACGAGCAGCGGCACGTCGCAGAAGTGCCGGGCGAGCAGGCCCGGGAGGGCGCCCGTGCCTCCGGAGGCCGCGTGGCACAGGTCCACCGAACCGAGGTCGTCGTCCTCGTACCAGTCGAGGGACAGGGGGCGCAGGGCGCGTTCGAGGCGCGCGGCGACGGCCAGCAGATCGGGGACGCGCGCCTCGCGCGCGGAGCGGTGGGCGCCGGGCGCGCGACAGGCGCGTTCCAGGGCGCGTACGGCGGTCTCCGAGCGGAGCGCGGTGGGCAGTCCGCCCTCGTCCCGGGCGAGTTCGGCGAGGCCGTACAGCGCACTGGCGAAACGGTCCGCCTCAAGGGCCGACTGCCCTTCCGGCTCCCCCTCCGAGCTCCGGGCCTCCGAACTCCTGCCCTCCGAGCTCCTGCCCTCCGAACTCCTGGCCGGATCCCCTGGGGCGGCCGCGCACAGGGCCGTGGCCAACTCGCCGTAGCACTCGGCGAAGCGCCGGCGCGCGCGCCGTCCGTGGACGATTCCGTCGTCCACGGTTTCCCACAGCGGGGCGGTGCGCACCCGGCCGACCTGCGGCGGCAGCGGCACCCAGCCCCCGTCCTCCTCGCGCTCGCTGCGGCTGAGCGCGTAGACGTCGAACTCGTGGTGCTCCAGGCCGCGCACGAGCCGGTCGCACCAGAGCCCGGCCTCACCGCTCACATACGGATAGCCACCCTCCGTAAGCAGTCCGATGCGCACGCGCGCACCCCCGATCTCCCGTTTGGGGAGCCGCCGTTGGCCCGGCGGCTCGCAGCGGGACGAACGTATGCGGACAAGGAGGTGGCGCGATGGACGGTTGTCCATCGCGCCACCAAAAGGGGTGAACGGTCGTAACTTTCCCGTGCGAGGCGCGTTCGGTCGCGCTAAGAGATCAATCGGTCACCACACGTGACGCACGGGCCCGAACTGGCCGTCAGCCGTTCGGATAGGCCCAGGCGTTGGGGCGGCAGTCGATTCCGTCGTGGTCGACGAATTTCGTCTGCTGTTGCATGACCGGGGCGAGTTCGCCGTCCTTGTCGCAGGTCACGTGGTTGTAGCCGATGCGGTGACCGACCTCGTGGTTGATCAGCATCTGCCGGTACGCGTGGATCGCGTCGCCGTACGGCGCGGCGCCCTGGGCCCAGCGGTAGGCATTGATCATCACGCGCTGGGTGGCGGCCGAGTCGCAGGAGACGTTGTCCTCGGTGGTGTCCAGGCCCGACTTGGCGCACCACTCGGCGGTGGTACCGGGGCTGGCCAGCGTGATGACGAAGTCCGGCTGACCCGATTCGACGCGCTCGAAGGTACGGGCGCCGTTGTGGGCCCAGCTCCGGTCGTCGTTGAGGGTCTTCTGCACGGCCTCCGCGAAGAGTCCGCCGTCGAGGCCGAGCCCCTGCTCCACGTCGATGCGGTAGGTGTACTTCTGCCCCTTCCCGGTCCCCTTGGCGATGCCCGGGACCGCGTCGAACTTCCCCGAGGCCTTGAGGGTGGCACCCAGCGGGTAGGTCCTGCCCATCTTCTGCTCGTACGTCAGCGGTTTCGCGGAGGCGGACGCGGCGGGCGTCGGCCGTTCGTCGTCCCGTGACGCCGGGTCGTGGGCACCGCGGGCCTGGTCGGTGGCGGACTGCGCGCGCATGTCGCTCCCGTCCGACCCGTCGGCGACCTGACCGGCCACGACGACGGCCAGCACGGTGGTGACGGCGGCCGCCGCGATACCGGTGAAGGTCCGGCCCTTGGCTCCCTTGGCCGGTGCGGGTTCGCCCGTGGGCGGCTCGTCGTCGGCGTCCGCCTCGGCACCGCCGGGGATGCCGCCGCCTCCGGAGGCGCCCCCGTCTTCGGCGCTCCAGTCGGTGACGGAGGCGTACGGGTCGGCGGGCCGGGCCGCACCGGGGATACGGCCGCGGGGGCGGACCGCGAAGACGTCGTCGTCCGCGCGGAAGGCGTCCAGGTAGTCCTGCCGCGGCCCCTCCGCCGGCGCCTGCCGCTGCCTCGGGAAGGCCGAGGCCGGTCCGGAGGGCGAGGGCGGCGCGAAGGACTCGGGGGCCCCGTTGCGCGGTCCCGACACCGATCCGTACCCGGCACCGGGCCGCCCGGCCGGCTCGCCCCAGCCTCCGCCGGGTTCCCGCTGCTCGGGGTGACCGCCCCGGACCCGCGACACACCGTGCGCCGGAGTGCCGTCGGGATACCTGGGGACGCCGTGCGCCGGAGTGCCGTCGGGATACCTGGGGACGCCGTGCGCCGGAGTGCCGTCGGGGTATCCGGGGACGCCCCGCGCGGGCGTGCCGTCCGCCGTCCGCGGGAAACCGTGGGCCGACGTCTCGCCGTCGGGGAATCGCGCCCCCGGACCCCGCCCCGGGCTGGGGCCCGCGTACCCCTGGCGGGCACCCGGGACGTCGCCCGGAGCCGCCCCGGGTGGTGCCGCCCCCTCGACCCCCTGTGGCTGGTGGGGCCGCTGTGACTGATGAGGTCCCTGCGGCTGGTAGGGCCCCTGTGGCTCCTGCGACGGCCCGTTCGTCCGGCGCGGGTCGGGCCGGCCCGCCCGGTTCTCACGTGCTGCGGCGGTGTCCGCGGCGTCTGCCTTGGGAGCGGGCCCGCGGCGGCTGTGGCGTCCCACGTCGCGCCTCAGCCTCCTGATGTCTGGTTGGCGGGCTCGTCGTCGACGGCCCCGTCGGTCCTCTCGCCACCCGCCGGCTTCCCGGTGCCCACCGTGTCCGCGGTGCCCCCCGTGTCCGAGGCGGCCGTGCTGTCCGCGGTGTCCGCGAGGAGTTCGCGGAACGCCGTGGCGACGGCCTCCGGATACTCCATCATCGCCACGTGTCCCGCGTCCGGCAGGGTCAGCAGCCGGGAGTCGCGGAAGGCGCGGGCGGCCCGTAGGGCCATGCGGTAACCGACGAGTTGGTCCCGTCCACCGTAGACCAGGAGCGTGGGTGCGAGAACCCGCTCGGCCTGTCGCCACAGTCCGTGCTGGCCGCCCACGGTGTACGCGTTGACGAGTCCCCGGGTGGAACGCGCCATCGCGTCCCAGAAGTACGGCAGCCGCAGTCGCCGCTCCATCTCCTCCACCGCGTTGCGGAAGCCTTCCGGCGTCACCCGCGCCGGGTCCCCGTGGCAGAGCGCCGTCACGCCACGGACCCGCTGCTCCGCAGTCCACTCCCGGGTGAGCCGGTTGAACAGCGAAACCACCCCCGGCAGCGCCAGCAGCCCCGTCGGTACGGCGGTGCGCTGCACGCGGATCTCCGGCAGCGCGGGCGACACGAGGGTCAGCGTCCGCACCAGGTCGGGACGCACGGCTGCGACGCGGGTGACGACGGCGCCGCCGAGCGAGTTCCCGAACAGGTGCACGGGGCCGCGCCCGGAGGCGTCGAGGTGGCGGACGACCGCGCGCGCGTGGCTCGTGATCGAGTAGTCGCCGTCGTCCGGCGGCGGGGAGTCGCCGAAGCCGGGCAGGTCGAGGGCCTCGCTGTGGACGACGCCGTCCAGCAGCGGCATGAGCGCCGACCAGTTCTGGGAGGAGCCGCCGAGGCCGTGGACGTAGAGGGCGGGCGGCAGTCCCTCGCGGGCGGGCCGTCTCGACCGCACCGTCAGGGTGATGCCGGGGAGGTGGACCGACCTGAGCCGCTCCCCGTCCGCGACCTTGACGGCCGCGACCTTCGGCAGCGCGTTGGCGGGCGGCACGGACGGCGGCTCGGTCGAAGGCATGCGGCAATATTACGAGATGATCACACAGTGGTTCATGTGTTCGCCGTCACAAGCGGTGCTGCGGCGGCGCGTCGGCCGGGTACGGATGCCGTCGGCGCGGGAAGCGGGCGCGCAAGACCGGGACCGGCGACGCATGGCGTCCGGATCGGGTGTCTCCTAGGCTCGGGAAGTGGGCACCCGCGTGTGACCCCTGCACCCCGGGGACGTCCGTAGGAAGGGAGCCCATCATGACCGTCGACCCGACCGACCCCGAGACCTTCGACGACGAGGCGCAGGCACCGGATCCGGAGGACCGCGACGTCGAGGCGCCCGACGCCGACGCCGCCGAGCAGCGGGCGGACGTCGGGCAGGAGCGCGACGCGCCGCTGACCGGCGTAGAGCCGGACCGCGCCGACGAGGCCGACCTGGCCGAGCAGGCCCGGGTCGTCCCGCACGACGAGGACGACTACCGCTGAACACCGGAAGGGAGGCCGATCTTTGCCCGGTCTGGCTCCTTTTGAAACCTGTTGTGCGGCTTTCGCCGCCGTCCGGTCCGTGAAATTCTGCGCTCGCAGCACACACACCACGGTTACCGAAAAGTACGATGTCGACGCGGCGCACACCGCACGAGGACGACTATGGGAGGCGGCGTGACAGCCATCGAGCAGACAGAGGCGGTACGCCCGCGGGGCACACGCCTTCCCCGCCGAGCCCGACGCAACCAGCTGCTGGGCGCCGCACAGGAAGTGTTCGTGGCCCAGGGCTACCACGCGGCCGCGATGGACGACATCGCCGAGCGAGCCGGCGTCAGCAAGCCGGTGCTCTACCAGCACTTCCCCGGCAAGCTCGACCTCTACCTCGCCCTGCTGGACCAGCACTGCGAGGCACTGATCCAGTCCGTGCGCAGCGCGCTGGCGTCGACCTCCGACAACAAGCAGCGCGTCCGGGCGACGATGGACGCGTACTTCGCCTACGTCGAGGACGACGGCGGTGCCTTCCGCCTGGTCTTCGAGTCGGACCTGACCAACGAGCCCGCCGTGCGCGAGCGCGTGGACAAGGTGACGAACGAGTGCGCGGAGGCGATCTGCGACGTCATCGCCGAGGACACCGGCCTCTCGCGCGCGGAGTCGATGCTGCTGGCCTCGGGACTGGGCGGTCTCGCGCAGGTGGTGGCGCGCTCCTGGCTGCACAGCGACCGCAGCGTGCCCCGCGACCAGGCGGTGCAGCTGCTGACCTCGCTGGCCTGGCGGGGTATCGCCGGCTTCCCGCTGCACGGCATCGAGCAGCACTGAGGGCCGCGGCTCCGGTTCTGTTCCCGTCGGCTGTTCGCTCCTGGCGTTCTCCGACGCTGCGTGTACGTCCCCTCACCGGGCTAATGTGTGCTGGTACGGCGCGGAAGATCGCGCACTTACTGACCGTCGGAGGGACATAGCCGTGGAGGTCAAGATCGGCGTGCAGCACGCGCCCCGCGAGATCGTTCTGGAGAGCGGTCAGAGCGCCGACGAGGTCGAGCGCGTGGTGGGCGAGGCACTGGCCGGCAAGTCGCAGCTGCTGAGCCTCGTGGACGAACACGGCCGCAAGGTCCTGGTGCCGGCCGACCGGCTCGCTTACGTCGAGATCGGCGAGTCGGCCCCGCGCAAGGTGGGCTTCGGCACGCTGTAGCGACCGGACGCGGGACGACGGACGCAGCACGGGTGGGGCCCGGCGGTGACATACCGCCGGGCCCCACCCGTGCTACCCGTGCTGCCCGTGCCACCCGTGCTACGTGTTCTCGCTCCCACACCCCTGCTCCCGTTCACGGGCGGAGCACAGTTCACCCACAGGGGGAGGATTGCATTCCGCAGGTCAGGGGTAAGTCGGCTGTGACCGTTTGGGGCAGGCCGGCCATGTGGGAGGGACCCCGACATGTTCTTGGAAGCGCTCAGCGCCGCACTTCTCGGCCTCGCCCTGGCATGGGCGGCCGCGCACCGTCTGCCCCACCGCCTGCCCGCCCCGCTCCTCGTCCTGCCGACCGGTGTCGCCGGGGCCCTCTTCGGGGCGTTCGTCACGCACACCGCGCTGGGTGCCGGTGGGCTCGTGCCGGTGCTGCTGGGTTCGGCGACGGTCTCCGCGGCCTCGCTGTCGCTGCTGCTGCGCCCCGCGGGAAGGCTCCGCCGCAGTTCGGCGACCGCCTGACCGGCAGGCCGCCGTAGCGCGTCGGGCCCGGCCACGGCGCCCGGCCCGAGCGGTGAGGTCAGGCCCGAGCGGTGGCGTCAGTCCCGAGCGGTGGCGTCAGGCCTGGATGACGGCGTCAGGCCGCCAGACCCAGCGCCGCCATCCGCTTGGTGTGCGCCTCGGTGATCCGGGAGAACATCTTGCCCACCTCGGCCAGGTCGAAGCCGTCCGCGACCCCGCCCACGAGCATGGTCGACAGCGCGTCCCGGTCGGCCACCACCCGCTGGGACTGCGAGAGCGCCTCCCCCATCAGCCGCCGCGCCCACAGCGCGAGCCGCCCGCCCACGCGCGGGTCGGCGTCGATCGCCGCGCGCACCTTCTCCACGGCGAAACCGGCGTGCCCGGTGTCGTCGAGCACGGCGAGGACCAGCTCGCGGGTGTCCGTGTCGAGGCGGGCGGCGACCTCGCGGTAGAAGTCGCTGGCGATGGAGTCGCCGACGTAGGCCTTGACGAGACCCTCCAGCCAGTCCGAGGGGTCCGTCTGCTTGTGGAAGCCGTCGTAGGCGGCCACGAACGGCTCCATGGCCCCCGTCGGCTCCTCGCCGATCTCGGCCAGCCGGTCGCGCAGCCGCTCGAAGTGGTGGAACTCCGCCGACGCCATCTTCGCCAGCTCCGCCTTGTCCGCCAGCGTCGGCGCCAGCTTGGCGTCCTCCGCGAGCCGCTCGAACGCCGCCAGTTCGCCGTACGCGAGCGCGCCGAGCAGGTCCACGACCGCGGCGCGGTACTGCGGGTCGGCCGCGGCCGCCGCCCAGTCGCGGGCGGCGACCGGGGTGGCTCCGCCGGTACCGGCGGTACCGGCGGTTCCAGCGGTCTCGGCGGGGGCGTCTGCGGCGGTGCCAGGCTTGTCAGAGCTCGTCATGCAGCGCACAATAGCCCGCTCTTCGGCGGTGGTAAGGCCCTGGTCAGTCAGTGTGACGACGACTACGTGAGCAAATCGGCCATCGCATGTGCGCGAATCCGGGGTATGGTGGTAATGCGCCTGCCGAGTATGTGACGTACGGGTACGTGACATCGTCGTCGGGCCGCACGCATGAGGATGCCCGGTCGGTGGCCCGATCGGCTCCGACCCGACAGCCCTCCCTGCCGTACGCCACGCTGCGTACGGAATCCGGAGGGGGACCCTCAGTGGTACGAGCGCTGGAGCGTCGACAGAGGTCCCGTGTCCTACGGCTCACCCGTAAGGCAGCCGACGTCCCCGACACGGTCCGGCACGACCCGCGCGCTCGCCTCGCACCACGCACACAGAAGAGGCAGCACCCTGACTACGACGTTCCGATCCCTCGGGATCCTCCCCGAGACCGCCGAAGCCCTCGAAGCCGTCGGCATCATCACTCCCTTCCCGATCCAGGAGATGACGCTCCCCGTAGCCCTGTCGGGCAAGGACGTCATCGGCCAGGCCAAGACCGGCACCGGCAAGACGCTGGGCTTCGGCCTCCCGCTCCTCGAGCGCGTCACCGTCCCCGCCGACGTCGAGGCGGGCCGCGCGGCGCCCGAGTCCCTGACCGACGCCCCGCAGGCCCTCGTCGTCGTCCCGACGCGCGAGCTGTGCCAGCAGGTCACCAACGACCTCCTGACCGCCGGCAAGGTCCGCAACGTACGCGTCCTCGCGATCTACGGCGGCCGCGCCTACGAGCCGCAGGTGGAGGCGCTGAAGCAGGGCGTCGACGTGATCGTCGGCACCCCGGGCCGCCTGCTGGACCTGGCGGGCCAGAAGAAGCTGAGCCTGAAGCACATCAAGAGCCTGGTCCTCGACGAGGCCGACGAGATGCTCGACCTGGGCTTCCTGCCCGACGTCGAGAAGATCATCAACATGCTGCCGGCCAGGCGCCAGACCATGCTGTTCTCGGCGACGATGCCGGGCGCGGTCATCGGACTGGCCCGCCGGTACATGTCGCAGCCCACGCACATCTCCGCCACCTCGCCGGACGACGAGGGCGCGACGGTCGCGAACACGAAGCAGTTCATCTACCGCGCGCACAACATGGACAAGCCCGAGATGGTGGCGCGCATACTGCAGGCCGACGGCCGTGGACTGGCCATGGTCTTCTGCCGCACCAAGCGCACCGCGGCCGACCTGGCCGACCAGCTCAAGCAGCGCGGCTTCGCCTCCGGCGCGGTCCACGGCGACCTCGGCCAGGGCGCCCGCGAGCAGGCCCTGCGCGCCTTCCGCAACGGCAAGGTGGACGTGCTCGTCTGCACCGACGTCGCCGCCCGCGGCATCGACGTCGAGGGCGTGACGCACGTCATCAACTACCAGTCGCCGGAAGAGGAGAAGACGTACCTGCACCGCATCGGCCGCACCGGCCGCGCGGGCGCGAAGGGTACGGCGATCACGCTGGTCGACTGGGACGACATCCCGCGCTGGCAGCTGATCAACAAGGCGCTGGACCTGGGCTTCAACGACCCGCCGGAGACGTACTCCACCTCCCCTCACCTGTACACCGACCTGGGCATCGCCGAGGGCACCAAGGGCGTCCTGCCGCGCTCGGAGCGCACCCGCGCCGGGCTCGACGCGGAGGAGCTCGAGGACCTGGGCGAGCCGGGCGGCCGCGGTGGCCGCGGGCGCGGCGACCGGGGCGACCGGGGCGGCCGGGGTGGGCGCGACGACGCGCGTTCCGGCGATCGCGAGCGCGACCGTTCGTCCCGTACGACGCCGCGCCGCCGCCGTCGGATGCGCGGCGGTGCGCCGGTGGACGCGGAGGCCTCCGTGGCCCCCGCGGCCGAGACCGTGACCGTGACCGATGGTGCGGCCGGCGCCACCGACGCGGGCACCGACACCGACAAGGCCCCCCGCACGCTGCGCCGCCGGCGCCGTACGCGGAGCGGCGAGCCCTCGCGCCGCCAGGAGACCGCCGCGACGCTCGGCACCGACGGCCCGGCGGCGCAGGCCGCCGAGGACGCCGCGCTCGCGCCTTCCGAGGCTCCGGTCGTGGAAACGGTGGCGGCCGAACCGGTGGCGGCCCCGGAGGCCGTGGAGGCCCCGGCGAAGCCGCGCCGACGCACCCGCACCCGCAAGGCGGCCGAGACCCCGACCGCCCCGCTGGAGACCGCTCCGACGGCGGCGCCGACGGCCACCGAGGAGTCGATCGTGGCTCCGACGGTCGTCGAGACCCCGACGGTGGAGGCTCCCGCCGAGAAGCCGCGCCGGCGCACCCGCAAGGCCACGGCCGCCGAGGCGACGGTCGACACGGCCGAGGGAGCGGCCGAGCCCGCGCCCGAGCCGGCCGAGACCAAGCCGCGCCGCCGTACCCGCAAGGCTGCCGAGCCCGCCGTGCAGGCTCCGGACGCCGAGGCGGAGGCCGAGGCCAAGCCGCGCCGCACCCGGAAGACGGCGGCCACCAAGACGGCCGCCGCCAAGGCCGAAGCCGCCGCCGACACCGCCGAGGCAGCAGAGGCGAAGCCCAAGGCCCGCCGCACCCGCAAGGCCGCCGAACCGACCGAGGTCACCGAGGCCGCGGCCGGCGCTCCGGCGCAGCCGGAGCAGGCTCCGGAGGCGGCCGAGGCCAAGCCGCGCCGCACCCGCAAGACGACGGCCACCAAGACGGCCGCCGCCAAGGCCGAAGCCGCCGCCGACACCGCCGAGGCAGCAGAGGCGAAGCCCAAGGCCCGCCGCACCCGCAAGGCCGCCGAACCGGCGGTGCAGGCCGCTCCGGAGGGCGAGGCGGAGACCGAGGCCAAGCCGCGCCGCACCCGCAAGACGACGGCTACCAAGACGACGGCCACCAAGACGGCCGCCGCCAAGGCCGAAGCCGCCGTCGACACCGCCGAGGCGGCAGAGGCGAAGCCCAAGGCCCGCCGCACCCGGAAGGCGGCCGCGGCCGTCGAGGCCACCGCCGAGATTCCGGCGCAGGCCTCGCAGGAGCCGGAGGCCGCGCCGCGGCGCCGGACCCGTAAGGCCGCGGTTGCCGTCGAGGCGCCCGCGGCGGGAGCCGACACGGCGGAGGCGAAGCCGAAGGCCCGCCGCACCCGCAAGACGGCCGCCGCCGCGGAGGCAGGCGAGAGCTGATCCGCGCCGCTCGTCCGAGACCGTCGGCCCCGTCCCGCCACTCAGGCGGGACGGGGCCGACGGCGTTGGGCGTCGTCACTCCCGTGCGCATCGCCAGATAGCCTCTGCCCGTGAGCAGGAACGCCGCCTTCAGCCCGCCTCCGAGCGCCCGCGCGTACCGGCTGCGTACCGCACGCGGTGAGTTCGCCGTCGTCGACTCGCCCGCGGCCGCCGGGGTCGCGCCGAGGGGCGTGGTGATGATGCTGCCCGGCTTCACGGGGAGCAAGGAGGACTTCACCCTGCTGCACCGGCCGCTCGGGGCACGCGGGTACCGCACGGTCGCCGTGGACGGACGGGGGCAGTACGAGTCGGACGGGCCAGAGCACGACGAGTCCGCGTACGCGCGGCCCGAGCTGGCCCGGGACGTGCTCGCGCAGGCCGCCGCCCTCGGGACGCGCGTGCACCTCGTCGGGCACTCCCTGGGCGGCCAGATCGCACGGGCCGCCGTCCTGCTCGACCCCGCCCCGTTCCTGTCCCTCACGCTGATGTCCTCGGGCCCGGCGCGGATCTCCGAGTCGCAGCGGCAGCGGGTGAAGCTGCTGCGGGACGCGCTGGACACGATGACGATGGCGGAGGTCTGGGAGGTGATGCAGGCCATGGGACCGCCGGAGGAGGCCGGTGCCCCGGCCCCCGCCCACGGGCCGGAGGACCCGGTACGGCTGCGGGACCGCTGGCTGGGCACCAGACCGGCGCAACTGCTCGCCACGGGAGGCCAGTTGTGCACCGAGCCGGACCGTGTCGCCGAGCTGGCCGCCGTGCCGCTGCCGTTCCACGTGCTGTCGGGCACCTATGACGACACCTGGCCCGTGCCCCTCCTGGACGAGATGGCCCTGCGGCTGGACGCGCGCCGGACGGTCGTCGCGGGCGCCGAGCACTCCCCCAACACCGACCAGCCCCTGCCGACCGCCCGCGCCCTCGCCGACTTCTGGGACGACCATCCCGTGCCGCCCCGACCGTACGTGCGCTGAGGCCGCGGTGGCACTCCCGCGCCCCGCTGCACCCCGCGCCCCGCGCCCCGCTCCCCGCTCCCCGCTCCCCGCTCCCCGCCGGAACGGGACCCGGTCCTCCGCGGACAGGCCCTAGTACTGCGCCCGCAGGTGCTCCCAGAAGCCGTCCCGCAGCGCCCGGCGCAGGTCGGCCTGGCCGCGCAGCGAGTACTGCAGCAGTCCCTCGGCCTCCACCAGCAGGTCCTGGTCCACGGAACCGGGGAGGTAGGGGTGGCCGGGGAGCAGCTCGACGAGGGACTCGCGCCCCCGGGACGCCAGCCATTTCGCCGCGATCTGGGCGCCCACGAAGCGGACGTCCTCCCGGGCCGGGCGGGTGAGGCCCGTCGCCTCGGCGGCGGGGGCCGTGCGCCGGGAGACGTACGGCTTGAAGAAGTCGAGGTCGAGGGTGCGCTGGCTGTCGACCTCCCAGAGCAGCGGCTCGGCCTGGTTGCGACCCTCGGGGGCCTCGATGCCCCACAGGTGGACGCGGGCGCCGAACCCCTGGGCGGCCTCGACCGCCGATACGAGGTCCTCGTCGCCGCCGAGCAGGGCCGCGTCGCTGATGGCGCGGTGCCGGGCGAGGGACTCCAGGTCGGTGCGGATGAGGGAGTCGACGCCCTTCTGCTGGTTGTTGGCGTTGAGGTTGCCCAGGCGCACCTTGACGTCCGGCAGCTCGGCGATGGACTGCTGCTCGGCGGTGTGGATGCGGCGGCGGGCGCCGTCGTACCAGTAGACGCGCAGCAGGCGGCTGTCCGCGAAGATGTTCCGGGCCCTGTCGATGAGGGCCTCGATGAGCCCCTCGGCGTCCAGGTCGAAGGCCCGGCGGTCCTCGGTCCCGGCCACCAGCCGCCCCGCCGCCGCGTAGAGGTAACCGGCGTCGACGAAGATCGCGTGGGTCGAGGGGGTCTTCGCCACCTCGGCGAGCATGCGCTGGAGCAGCTCGTTCGTGCGATCGATACGAGCGTTCAGGGGCGCGAGGTCGTCGTTCATCGCCTCCATTGTCCCGGCGGTCACGCTACGAATACAACCGGTCCCGGTCAGTCTTGTACGGGACACCTGTCGCGCGGTAACAAGCGTCTTACTTGTCAGTAATTAGTCGTGCGAAAAATTTCCTTAGCGTAGGGAATGTTTGCAGAGGGCATCCCGTTGACCACTACGGAAGCCCGGGCACCGACGACCCAGGAGCCACACCAGTAGTTCTCCGCAGGAGGATGACCAGATCAAGGGAGAGGCCATGCGCTTTGAAGTCATGCGACTCGACGACGTCGACGGGACCCCCGTGGACACGACTGTCGTGGACGCCGCCTCCGTGAACCGCATCGTTCAGCAGGCCGCCGCCATCGGGCAGCGCCTGTGGATCCGCCCCGCCGACACCTCGGCCTTGTAACGCGGACCGTTTGCACATGCTCAGGGCCCCCGCACGGAACACCGTGCGGGGGCCCTGTCGCTGCGCTCACGCGCCCTGGATCACCTGCGTGACGCCGTTGATGATCTGCTGCACGGCGATCGCGGAGAGCATCATGCCGGCGAGGCGGGTCACCAGGACCACGCCGCCGTCCTTGATGACCCGGATGATCAGCAGCGAGTACCGCATCACCAGCCACAGCACCACATGGATGGCGAGGATCGCCGCCCACACCGAGACCTGCGTGGTCACGCTGTCCGCCTTCTGCACGGCCAGGATGACCGACACGATCGCTCCGGGCCCGGCGAGCAGCGGCATGCCCAGCGGTACGAGGGCGACGTTGACGTCCTTGGTCTGCTTCGGCTCGTCCGTCTTGCCGGTGAGCAGGTCGAGGGCGATCAGCAGGAGCAGCAGCCCGCCCGCGATCATCAGGGCGGGCACGGACACGTGCAGGTAGTCCAGGATCTGGTGCCCGAGCAGACCGAACACCGTGATCACACCACCGGCGACGCAGACGGCCTGGAGGGCCATCCGCTTCTGCACCTTGCCGGGGCGGCCGGAGGTGAGCGCGAGGAAGATCGGGGTGATCCCGGGGGGATCCATGATGACAAAAAGGGTCAGGAAGAGGGAGCCGAAGACGGCGACGTCGAACATGGGTGAGCTACTGGCCTTGCGGAGGAGGGGGAAGAGTGGACGGAGGGTGCGGCTCAGGCCCCGCCGGCCCCGGGCACGGGGAACGCCCCGAACGCCCGTCGCGTGATCTCCCCGTACACCTCGGGGTCGGTCGTGTACTCGCCGAGCACGCAGGTCTTCCGGCTGCCGTGGTAGTCGCTCGAGCCGGTCACCAGGAGCCCCAGCTCCTTCGCCGCCCCGCGCAGCCGTGCCCGCGTCTGCGTGTCGTGGTCCATGTGGTCGACCTCGATGCCGTCGAGCCCGGCGGCCGCCAGGTCGGCGATCGCGGCCTCGGACACCGTGCGGCCGCGCTTGGCGGCGGCCGGGTGCGCGAACACGGCGACCCCGCCCGCGCCCTTGATCAGCCGGAGCGCCTCGAAGGGGTCGGTCTCGTGCTTCCCCACATGCGCCCGGCCGCCGTCGGCCAGCCAGTCCCGGGTGAAGGCGTCGTTCACGGTCGGGACGACGCCCAGTTCCACGAGGGCGGAGGCCACGTGCGGCCGGCCGACCGAGCCGCCACCGGCGATCCTGGCGACCTGCTCCCAGGTGACGGGCACGCCCAGCTCGTTGAGCTTGGCGACCATGGCCCGGGCCCGCGGCACCCGGTCGTCCCGGACCAGCTCGCGCTCGGCGAGCAGGGCCGGCTCCTCGGGGTCGAAGAGGTAGGCCAGCATGTGCATGCTGACGCCGTCGAGGCGGCAGGAGAGCTCGGCACCGGTGACGAGGGTGAGCCCCTCGGGCAGGGCGGCGACGGCCTCGGCGTGGCCGCGGGTGGTGTCGTGGTCGGTCAGCGCGACGACGTCGAGTCCGGTCGCGGCGGCCTTGCGCACCAGCTGGGCCGGTGTGTCCGTGCCGTCGGACGCGGTGGAGTGGGTGTGCAGATCGATGCGCACGACGCTGACTCCAAGCGGTGACGGGACGGAGGGGGACGCTCAAGGATAACCGGAACTCGGCCCCCCGCCGTCACACCCGCAGCACCCCTGCGCCCCCTACGCAGGCACAGGCCCTACTCGCTCCACCTGCCCCTGGGACCCTGAGCGCCCCGAGCAACCCAAGCACCTGAGCGCCCTGAGTCCCCACGGCCACGGCGCACCCCGCCCGCCCCGTCCACCCCGGCGGCGCTACGGCGCCGTCGGCTCGATCAGCCGCGGCGACAGCGCCCCGCACGGCACCAGGTCCACCTCGGCACCGGCGTCCCGCAGGTCGGTCAGCACCAGCTCCTCGTACATCAGCAGCCCGGACCGCTCGGGCCACACCACGGCCCACAGCCACATGCCGAGGGCCTCCCCGGCGAAGACGGCACGGTCGACGGGCCCGCCGGAGACGTGCCAGAGGGGGGTGGGGCGGCCCGCGGCCAGGACCTTGACCTGGGGCGGCTTCTCGACGTCCAGATACGGCCCGGGGTCCGGGCCGTCGAGGCCCGCGTACCGCGCGCCGAGGCCGACGCCGAGTTCCTCGGCGACCAGGATCAGCTCACCGATGCCGCCGAGCGGACCGGGTCCGGAACAGGCGACGGCGGTCGCCCGGCCCCCGCTGCGGTCGTCGCCCGCACAGGCCACGCCGGTGAACAGCCAGCCGACCGGCAGCGGCCAGGGCATCCACAACGGCACCTGTGTGCGGTGCACCACGACGCCGAGCGCCTCGACGCTGGGCGGAAGTACGGGCTGGACCGGGTGCACGGTGCCGTGCAGGTCGCACTGCCAGGAATCGGCGAAGAGGCCGGGAGCCCTGACCCGGCCACCACACTTCGGGCAACTGGGTTCGCCCCTCATAGAGCCCCACGGTCCTACCCTCGCTCCCCCACGTCAAGGACGATCACCCATCCGGAGGGGAGGGCACCGGCCGGGCCGGCTTCCGAGTGACTAGATGTACATTGCATTAATTAGCAGAGCTAACTTACTATGTGTATACGCCAACCATTTGGCGTGCATCACGTCCACCTCGTCCCCATTGGAGAGCAAGCATGGATCCCTTCGACGTGGGTGCGGGCGGCATCCTGCGGCAGCCCAAGGCCGTGTGGGCGACCGCGGGCGCGTCCGTCGTGGCGTTCATGGGCATCGGGCTGGTCGACCCGATCCTCCCGTCCATCGCCAAGGGCCTGGACGCGAGCGCCGGGCAGGTCTCGCTCCTGTTCACCTCGTACTTCCTCATCACCGCCCTGGCCATGCTGGTCACCGGCTTCGTCTCCAGCCGCATCGGCGGCCGCAAGACCCTGCTGCTCGGCCTGGCCTTCGTCGTGGTCTTCGCGGGCCTCGCCGGCACCTCCGACACCGTCGGCCAGCTCGTCGGCTACCGGGCCGGCTGGGGCCTGGGCAACGCGCTGTTCGTCTCGACGGCCCTCGCGGTGATCGTCGGCGCGGCGGCCGGCGGCAGCGCCGCCGCGATCCTGCTCTACGAGTCCGCCCTCGGTCTCGGCATGGCCTGCGGTCCGCTGCTGGGCGCACTGCTCGGCGACGCCAGCTGGCGCTACCCGTTCTTCGGCACGGCCTTCCTGATGGCGATCGGCTTCCTGTGCATCACGGTGTTCCTCAAGGAGCAGCCGCGGCCGGCCCGCAAGACCTCGCTGCTCGACCCGATCAGGGCGCTGGGCCACGGTGGCCTCGCCTCCGCCGCGGTCTCGGCGTTCTTCTACAACTACACGTTCTTCACGGTGCTGGCCTTCACGCCCTTCGTGCTGAACATGACGCCGTACAAGTCCGGCGCCGTGTTCTTCGCGTGGGGCGTGCTGCTCGCCGTCTTCTCCGTGCTGGTGGCACCGCGCATGCAGCGGCGCTTCGGCTCGCTCAAGGTGCTCGGCGGTTCCCTGGTCCTGCTCGCGGCCGACGTCCTGGTCCTCGGGTACGGGAACCACACCGCGGCGATCGTCTGCACGATCCTGTCCGGCGCGTTCATCGGGGTGAACAACACCGTCTACACCGAGCTGGCCCTCGGGGTCTCGGACGCGCCGCGTCCGGTGGCGAGCGCGGGCTACAACTTCGTGCGCTGGTTCGCCGCGGCGGCCGCGCCCTACTTCGCGCCGAAGATCGAGGAGTGGACCGACGTCCACGTCCCGTTCGTGGTGGCGGCGGTGACCGCGCTGCTCGGCGCGGTCGTGGTGGTCGTACGGCGCCGGGCGCTGACCCACGACGCCGAGGAGCTGGAGCCGAAGCACGCGAGCGAGGACTCGGTCACGGTCTTCGCCAACTGACGGACAAAGCCGGTGAGTTGCGTCACTCGGCTGCGTCACTCGGCTGCGTCAGTCCAGGGGGACGGACCTGCGGGACGGATCGCGCAGGTCCGTCCCGTGGTTCAGCCAGCGCTCCTGGAGGGCGGGCGCGCCGTGCACGCGCTTCCAGGCGGCCTCGTTCGGCGTCATCGGCAGCAGCGGCAGGAACCGCACCGGGTCCAGCGGGGCGTCCAGCTCCAGGTCCTCGACCAGACCCCCCGGCTCGGCGACCAGCACCGAGGTGAACGGGGCCCCGGGCCACAGCGGCTCACCGACGTCCAGCGAGGCGCCGGGCGCCACGATCACGCCCTCGACCTGCGGGGACGCGGCCAGTACGGCGAGCGGGCGCAGCACCTTGTCGGTGTCGGCGGCCCCGGAGCGCACGGAGAGCACCAGCTCGGCGCGGGGGCCCTTGACCGGGTCGGCGAGCACGGCCGTGGGGTCCGCCATGGGCTGGGCCGACATGCCGAGGGTGGCGTAGCGGACGACGTCGCCCTCCTGGCCGGCGGCGGGGAAGCGCAGCACCTCGATGCGGTCGGTGCCGAGGAAGGTGACCGCCGCGCGCGCGTCCGGCTCGCCCAGCGCACAGCGCAACCGGGCCTCGACCAGAGGAAGAACATCAGCCATGCGGCGAGCATAGAACTCGTCGGGAAGAGGCAAAGCGGCGCCTTGACACGTCGGGTGACTGGTACTCTGGCCCAGCGGTTCGGGGCAGCACGCAGAGCGTCGCGATCAAGTCCCCGACACTGTGAACACTCCCCTACGGGGAACCCCTCCAAACAAGGGGAATGGATCGTCCCTCACGAGGGACCGGCCGGAGGAGGTGGGGCTGGCATGGACCGAAGTCGACCGTGCAGTACCACCCGCTCTTCCCGCCGCTGACGCAGCCGCACCGGCTTTCTTCCCGTCGCCGCTGACCGCACGCGCGCCCTCGCAAGGAAGAGCACTTCGTCTCGTTTTGCCTGACCCGGCCGTCGGTCCGCCGCCGGTCCGGATCAGCCGCTGAATCAGCAGCGAAGCCGGCCACCGCGACGGTGCGGTGCCCCCCGCTTTGTGGACGCGCCGAGCACGCGTGGTCAGGACGTCCTCATTCCGGGTGGTTCCATCCGTCACCGGCCCTCGTTCGCTGCCCGCCGCGAAGGAGCCTGCCATGTCGATGATCCGTGACCTGCGCGCCGCGGTCCGCCCGTCCCGCGTCTCGCTGCGCAAGGACGGCGGTGCCTACGACACCACCCGTGACCCGGCGACGGCCTCCGCCGTCGTCGACTGCGCCGTCTACCGCGACGGCACCCGCGTCGAGACGGACGTGCCGCTGACCCCGCACACGGCGATGCGCCAGGTGCGTCGCGACGGCGGGTTCGTGTGGATCGGCCTGCACGAGCCCACCGAGGACGAGTTCGCCGGTATCGCCCGGGAGTTCGGGCTGCACCCGCTGGCCGTGGAGGACGCCGTCCAGGCCCACCAGCGGCCCAAGCTGGAGCGCTACGACGACTCCCTGTTCACGGTCTTCAAGACCGTCCACTACGTCGACCACGACCAGCTCACCGCCAACAGCGAGGTCGTCGAGACCGGCGAGGTCATGTGCTTCACCGGCCGGGACTTCTTCATCACCGTCCGGCACGGCGGGCAGGGCTCGCTGCGTGCGCTGCGCCGCCGCCTCCAGGAGGACCCGGAGCTGCTGCTCAAGGGCCCCTCCGCGGTGCTGCACGCCATCGCCGACCACGTCGTCGACGGCTACATCGCGGTCGCCGACGCGGTGCAGGACGACATCGACGAGGTCGAGACGGAGGTGTTCTCGCCGGGGCGCAAGGGCTCCCCGCGCGGCACGGACGCCGGGCGGATCTACCAGCTCAAGCGCGAGGTGCTGGAGTTCAAGCGGGCGGTGGCGCCGCTGCTGCGTCCCATGCAGCTGCTCAGCGAGCGGCCGATGCGGCTGGTCGACCCGGAGATCCAGAAGTACTTCCGGGACGTGGCCGACCACGTGGCCCGGGTGCAGGAGCAGGTCATCGGGTTCGACGAGCTGCTGAACTCCATTCTCCAGGCCAACCTCGCCCAGGCGTCCGTGGCGCAGAACGAGGACATGCGCAAGATCACCTCGTGGGCCGCGATCATCGCCGTACCCACGATGGTGTGCGGGGTCTACGGCATGAACTTCGACTACATGCCGGAGACGCACTGGAAGTTCGGCTACCCGCTGGTCCTGTCGGTCACGGTCTGCATCTGTCTGGGCATCCACCGCACCCTCAAGCGCAACGGCTGGCTCTGAACCCGCCCCCGGGCCCCTGGATAGGCTGACCGCATGACAAGCGAGCTGCTCGACCAGGCCCTCGTCGAGGAGGCCACCAAGAAGTCCGGCCTCGTCTGGGTCAAGGGCCCCGGGGTGCCCGCCCGGGCGCTGTGGCACGTCTGGCACGACGGCGCGGCCTGCGTCGTCGGCGACGGACCGGGCGAGCAGCCGCTGCCGGGTCTTGCCGACGGGGCCGCGGCCGAGGTGACGGTGCGCAGCAAGGACAAGGGCGGCCGGCTGGTCTCCTGGGCCGCCCGGGTCGTGGAGCTGCCGTCCGGCTCCGAGGCGTGGCAGGCGGCGGTGGGCGACCTGAAGGGCAAACGGCTCAACGCCCCGGACGGCGAGGCCATGACCGGCCGCTGGGCCCGCGAGTGCCGGGTGCTGCGCCTGGAGCCGACGGGGACCACGGCGCCGCTGCCCGACGCCTCGCTGGCCGAGGCACCGCTGCCGAGCCCGGCGACGACCCGGCAGCCGGTGCCGGCCGGACTGCCGCGCCTGCTGCTCAAGCGCCGCAAACGGCGCTGACGGCCCGGGACGCCTCAGGAGGACGGCAGCTGCTTGCCGTAGTCCAGGGTGTCGTCCTTCGCCGGCTGCTCCAGCGCGAAGTCCTTGTTCCAGTCCGAGAAGCCGATCGTGCCCGCGCTGCCCGCCCGCACCAGGCGCAGCGGGTACGGGGTGCCCTCCAGGGAGACGTCCAGCGAGCCGCCCGCGCCGTCGTCGCCGGTGATCCGGATGGTGCGCACCCCGGCCTGCTCGTGGCGGCCGTCCGTCTTCACCGTGCCGTGCAGGGTCAGCAGACCGCCGAGGAGGACGTCCTTGTCCGTGAAG
Organism: Streptomyces violaceoruber; assembly: GCF_033406955.1. Taxonomy (NCBI): domain Bacteria; kingdom Bacillati; phylum Actinomycetota; class Actinomycetes; order Kitasatosporales; family Streptomycetaceae; genus Streptomyces; species Streptomyces violaceoruber. The sequence goes on from NZ_CP137734.1 coordinate 2,945,815, forward strand.
CCGCTGAACTTCTTGTACACGGGGTCGCTCTGCGGCACCTTCACGTACTTGCCGGCGAGCTTGTCGGCCGCCTTGGCGTCGCCGCCGTCGTGGCTCCAGAACCCGGCGTCGGCCTTGAGGAAGAGCTGCTCGCCGACGCGCAGCAGCCCGAACGTGGTCCCCTCGGCCGCGACCGAGCCGGTCCCCCCGTCGGCCTTCAGCCGCATGTCGAGGGTGTACGTGCTGCCGGCGGCCTCCACGGAGCCGTGCAGGCGCACCGTCCGGGCGGCCTGGGCGGCCGTCCCGGCCTTCGCCTGGATCTTGTCGGCCGAAAGCTTTCCGAGACCGTTGGTGCCCGCGTCGGGGTCCTCGCTGCTGCATCCCGTCAGCCCGGCTCCCGTCACGGCCAGGGCGCACACCGCGCCCAGCAAGGCGGCCCTGCGGATTCGGCGCCGGGGAGTCACAGACACAGGGGGACTGCCTTTCTGACAGGGCTGACACGGGGCCGACGGGCATCGGCATCGTGCCGACCGGGCCAGGCCGCAGCGTACCGGGGCCGTACGGACCGAACGGAGCCAGTCCGTCCGGACCGGCCGCCAGGGCGAGGCCGATCGGGACGGGCTAGCCTGAAGCGCGTCCGAGCGGGCAATTCGGAAAAGGGACACCGTACGAATCAGCTTTCACACACCCCCACTCGACTCTCAGGCACGCGCGCTCGGCTCCGCGAAGCGCGAGCGTGAGGAAAGGAGCCGCGGCCATGGCAGCGGGCGCCCCCCGGATCTTCGTCTCCCACCTCTCCGGCATCGCCGTCTTCGACCCGGCCGGTGACCAGGTGGGGCGCGTCCGCGATCTGGTCGTCATGCTCCGCGTCGGCCGCAAACCCCCGCGCGTCCTCGGACTGGTCGTCGAACTCACCACCCGCCGCCGGATCTTCCTGCCCATGACCCGGGTCACCGGCATCGAGTCCGGCCAGGTGATCACCACCGGCGTGCTCAACGTGCGGCGTTTCGAGCAGCGGCCCACCGAGCGCCTCGTCTTCGGCGAGCTGCTCGACCGGCGGGTCACGCTCACCGAGACGGGCGAGGAGGTCACCGTGCTCGACCTGTCGGTGCAGCAGTTGCCCGCCCGACGGGACTGGGAGATCGACAAGGTCTTCGTCCGCAAGGGCAGGAAGGGCGGCGCCTTCCGCCGCAACAAGGGCGAGACCCTGACCGTGGAGTGGTCCGGCGTCTCCGGCTTCTCCGTCGAGGAGCAGGGGCAGGGCGCCGAGAACCTGCTGGCCACCTTCGAGCAGCTGCGCCCCGCCGACCTCGCCAACGTCCTGCACCACCTGTCCGCCAAGCGCCGCGCCGAGGTCGCCGCCGCCCTCGACGACGACCGGCTGGCCGACGTGCTGGAGGAGCTGCCGGAGGACGACCAGATCGAGATCCTCGGCAAGCTCAAGGAGGAGCGCGCCGCGGACGTCCTGGAGGCGATGGACCCCGACGACGCGGCCGACCTGCTCGGGGAGCTGCCCGAGGCGGACAAGGAGCGGCTGCTGAGTCTGATGCAGCCCGACGACGCGGCCGACATGCGGCGCCTGATGGCGTACGAGGAGCACACGGCCGGCGGTCTGATGACGACCGAGCCGATCGTGCTGCGCCCCGACGCGACCGTCGCCGACGCCCTGGCCCGCATCCGCAACCCCGACCTGTCCCCGGCGCACGCCGCCCAGGTCTACGTCTGCCGCCCGCCCGAGGAGACCCCGACCGGCAAGTACCTGGGCACCGTCCACTTCCAGCGCCTGCTGCGCGACCCCCCGTACACGCTGGTCGGCTCGATCCTCGACGACGACCTGCAACCCCTGGAGCCGGACGCGGCGCTGCCCGTGGTCGCCGGGTTCTTCGCCGCGTACGACATGGTCGCGGCGCCCGTCGTGGACGACTCGGGGGCGCTGCTCGGCGCGGTCACCGTGGACGACGTGCTCGACCACATGCTGCCCGACGACTGGCGGGAGACCGAGTACCACCTCGACGAGACGACGGGGACGACGGGGGAGGTGGGCGCCGATGGTGCCTGAGCGCGAGACGACGACACGGGAGCGCGCCACCTCGGGGGCCACCGCGTCCTCCCGGGCCCGGGCCCGCCTCGACCAGCCGCGTGCGCCGCGCCGCAGGCTGCTGCCCGAGTGGGACCCGGAGTCCTTCGGCCGGCTGTCGGAGCGCGTCGCGCGCTTCCTGGGCACCGGGCGGTTCATCGTCTGGATGACGGTCGTCATCATCCTGTGGGTGGTGTGGAACGTGTCCGCGCCGAGCGGGCTGCGCTTCGACGAGTACCCCTTCATCTTCCTGACGCTGATGCTGTCGCTCCAGGCTTCCTACGCGGCCCCGCTGATCCTGCTCGCGCAGAACCGGCAGGACGACCGGGACCGGGTCAACCTGGAGCAGGACCGCAAGCAGAACGAGCGGTCGATCGCCGACACCGAGTACCTGACCCGGGAGATCGCCGCCCTGCGCATCGGTCTCGGCGAGGTCGCGACGCGGGACTGGATCCGCTCCGAGCTCCAGGACCTCGTCAGAGACCTGGAGGAGCGGCAGAACGGCCATCACCCCGATCGCGGGGTATTCCCGGCGGACCGGTCCGCGGGGCGTGACGTACACGACCGCTGACGGGGCTTTCCGCGCCCCGTGGGCGGCGCCGTACCATCGACCCTATGGCTACGGAAGACGCGGTGCGCGAAGCACTGGCGACGGTGAACGACCCCGAGATCAACCGGCCCATCACCGAGCTGGGGATGGTCAAGTCGGTGGAGATCGGCGCGGACGGAGCGGTCGCGGTCGCCGTGTACCTGACGGTCTCCGGCTGCCCCATGCGGGACACCATCACGCAGCGCGTGAGCGACGCGGTGTCGCGGGTGGAGGGTGTCACGCGCGTCGACGTCGAGCTGGACGTGATGAGCGACGAGCAGCGCAAGGAGCTGGCCACCGCCCTGCGCGGCGGTCAGACCGAGCGCGAGGTGCCCTTCGCCAAGCCGGGCAGCCTGACCCGGGTGTACGCGGTGGCGTCCGGCAAGGGCGGCGTCGGCAAGTCCTCGGTGACGGTGAACCTGGCGGCCTCGATGGCGGCCGACGGTCTGAAGGTCGGTGTCGTCGACGCCGACATCTACGGCCACTCGGTGCCGCGCATGCTGGGCGCCGACGGGCGTCCCACCCAGGTCGAGAACATGATCATGCCGCCTTCGGCCCACGGCGTGAAGGTCATCTCGATCGGCATGTTCACCCCGGGCAACGCGCCGGTGGTGTGGCGCGGCCCGATGCTGCACCGCGCGCTCCAGCAGTTCCTGGCGGACGTGTACTGGGGCGATCTGGACGTCCTGCTGCTCGACCTGCCGCCCGGCACCGGCGACATCGCGATCTCGGTGGCGCAGCTGGTGCCGAACGCGGAGATCCTGGTCGTGACGACCCCTCAGCAGGCCGCCGCCGAGGTGGCGGAGCGGGCGGGCGCCATCGCCATGCAGACCCACCAGAAGATCGTCGGCGTGGTCGAGAACATGTCGGGGCTGCCCTGCCCGCACTGCGGCGAGATGGTCGACGTCTTCGGCACCGGCGGCGGTCAGACGGTCGCCGACGGCCTGACCCGCACGACCGGTGCGTCGGTGCCGGTGCTCGGCGCCATCCCGATCGACGTCCGGCTGCGCGAGGGCGGTGACGAGGGCAAGCCCGTCGTCCTGTCCGACCCGGACTCCCCGGCGGGCGCGGCCCTGCGCTCGATCGCGGGCAAGCTCGGCGGCCGTCAGCGTGGCCTTTCCGGGCTGTCGCTGGGGATCACGCCGAAGAACAAGTTCTGACGTTCCGTTTCCGTACGGGAGTGGGGGCGCTGTCCACGGGGGACGGCGCCCCTCCTCGTACCCGCGACCGCCGGCTAGGCGTACGCGGCGACGTCCTTGACGACGGCGAAGGCCAGCCCGTACGCGCTCATGCCCCGCCCGTACGCGCCGAGGTGCACGCCCTGCTCGGTCGAACCGGCCAGCACCCAGCCGAACTCGGACTCCCGGTAGTGGAAGGGCGTCGGCACGCCGTCCACCGGCAGGGACAGCGTCGTCCAGTCCTCGCCGTCGAGGTCGTCCGCGAGGACCCAGGCGGTCTCCGTCTGCTGCTCAAGCCAGTCGTCGCGCAGCGAGTGGTCCATCTGGCCGGGCCAGGTGAACGACAGCAGCCCCACGCCGGCCAGCCAGGCCGCCGAGGACACCGAGGTGGCCTCCAGCAGACCGGTGCCGTCGGCGCTGCGCCGGTCGGGGTTGGCCGCGACGGTCACCACGACCGCGAACTTCTCCTTGGCGTCCTGCTCGTCGCCCGCCACGTGCTCGTTGCGCACCGACGGTTCGTCGCCGTGCCCGATCGAGCCGTGCTCCACGGCCCCGTCGGCCGCCGTACCGATCTGCATCAGCCAGCGCCGCCCCGTGAAGGCCTCGTCGAGGCCGTACCACGGGAAGGGCGCACGCAGGTAGCCGTCGACCGTACGCCGGCCGGAGGGGGACTGTGGTCCGCCCTCCGCGGCCGGCGCCTGCGCGACTGCCCGACTCGTCGTCTCCATGTGCCCGGACGCCTCCTCGCTCTCGTCGGACCGGAACGGCCCGCCCCCCTTCGGGCGCACTCGTCCGGTCCGCACAACAACTCGGGCAGCATAGCCACCCTGCTGGCGGCAGCCGGGAAATCGCCCGGCGCGTGAGCCGCGCGGGCGTCGCCTTCAGGGCCTGTGCGCCCCGTCCGGAGTATGAGACACGTCACGTTCCCGGCCCGCGGGCCGGGCGTGGGAGGAGCGGGGTCAGGTGGCGTCCATGTCGAAGGGCGGGCGGTCGTCGGCGGCGGGCTTGTCGGTCTTCCCGGGCTTCTCGGGCTTCTTCGACATGTCGACGCGGCCGTTGCCGGACGCGGCGGACGCCGATCCGGAGGACGACCCCGAGGACGAGGACTCCGCGTCGCGGCCGTGGACCGCGTCGGTGACCTCGGCCATCTCCTTCTTCAGGTCGAAGCCGTTGCGGATCTCCTTGAGCCCCAGCTCTTCGTTGTCCAGCTGCTTGCGGATGAACGTCTTGGGGTTGAGGTCCTCGAACTCGAAGTCCTTGAACTCGGGGCCCAGCTCCTGGCGGATGTCCTGCTTGGCGCTGTCCGAGAACTCCCGGATCTTCCGGATGGTGCGCGTCACGTCCTGGATGACCTTGGGGAGCTTGTCCGGACCGAAGACGAGCACGGCGAGGACGACGAGCGTCACCAGCTCTAGTGCGCCTATGTCATTGAACACCTGAAGCTCCTTGGGATGTCCGGGCCGCCACCACGGTACCCGCCGATCCCGTCCGACCGGTACCGTCCCGTGAGCCCCGAGTGGGTGTACGTGAGCGCTTTCCGAATTGTTTGCCTTCCTGGCGCCTTGTCAGGACCTTCCGGCGGTCAGTCGTCGCCGGAGGAGCCGAGCACCAGTGAGACCTTCGTCTCCTTGCCGTCGCGTTGCAGGGTGAGTTCCAGGCGGTCGCCGGGTCGGTGGGCGCGGGTCTTGACGATGAGTTCCTCGCCGGAGTGCACGCGTTGTCCGTCGACCGCGGTGATCACGTCTCCGGGCTTGATGCCGGCCTTCGCGCCAGGGCCGCCGGTGGTGACCGCGGGTCCGCCGTCGCCGCCCTTGGCACTCACGCGGGCGCCGTCACCCGTGTAGTTCATGTCCAGGGTGATGCCGATGACGGGGTGGGCGGCCTTGCCGGTGTTGATCAGTTCCTCGGCGACGCGCTTGCCCTGGTTGATGGGGATCGCGAAGCCGAGGCCTATGGAACCGGCCTGCCCGTCGTCCGACTCGGTGCTGCCGCTGTCGGCGGAGCGGATGGCGGAGTTGATGCCGATGGCCCGGCCCCGCGCGTCCAGGAGGGGGCCGCCGGAGTTGCCGGGGTTGATGGGCGCGTCGGTCTGCAGGGCGTCGACGTACGAGATGTCGCTGCCGTCGCCCTCCTCGCCGCCCGCGGTGATGGGCCGTTCCTTGGCGCTGATGATGCCGGAGGTGACGGTGCCGGCCAGGTCGAAGGGGGCGCCGATGGCGACGACGGGGTCGCCGACGCGCACGTTGTCGGAGTTGCCGAGGGGCATGGGGGTGAGGCCGGTGACGCCCTTGACCTTCACCACGGCGAGGTCGTACCCGCTGTCCCGGCCGACGACCTCGGCCTCGGCGGTGTCGCCGCTGTTGAAGGTCACGGTGATCTCGCCGCCGGAGCCGGCGGGCTCCACGACGTGGTTGTTGGTCAGGATGTGGCCGCGGCCGTCGAGCACGAACCCGGTGCCGGTGCCGGCCGCCTCGCTGCCGCTCACGTGCAGGGTCACCACGCTGGGTAGGGCACGCGCGGCGATGCCCGCGACGCTGTCCGGGTCCCGCTCGGCCGCCTCGGGTCCGGCCTGGGGCAGCTCCACAGTGCCCACGCCGCCGTTCCGTTCCAGGTACGCGCCCACGCCGCCGCCGATGCCGCCGGAGACCAGGGCGATGAGCAGCGCCCCGCCGACGAGCGCCTTCGCGCGCGGCCCGCGTCGCCGCTTCGGCGCGCGCTCGGCAGCGTCGTGGTGCTGCGCGGAGGCGGCCCAGGGGTCGTAGCGCCCCCACGGGTCGGCGGGCGCGGCCGGGGGTGGGGCCGCGTCGTGGGGCGCCGTGTCGTACGCCGGGGTGGCGGCCGGCGCCGGAGGCTGCTCCTGCGCCGTCGGCGGCACCGGGGGCGCGGCGTCCGCGAAGGCGGGGTCGGGCACCGCACCCACGGGCGGAGACACCGACGACGCGCCCGGGTGCGGCACGTGGGCGTGCGAGCCCTCCGTCACGGGCGTGACCGGGGCGTGCAGCGCCCCTCCCGCGGCCGTCACCGTGCCGTGCGCCGGGGTGGCCGCGGGGTGCTGGACCGGCGGTGCGGGGGCCCAGGGGCCGGGCTCACCGTACGGCGGGGTGCTGTACGGGTCGGGTTCGTGCAGCGGCTTGGGCCGCCCGGCGTCGGACGTGCCGTCGGCGGCCGGAACGGAGCCGGTCCCCGCGTGGGGCCGCGACCCCGCCTCCACCGCCGGGGCGGCTTGCCGGTCCCAGTCCCCCTGACGGGGCGGACCGGCATCCGGCAGCCCGGCGGCGTCGGCATCTCCCTGCCCCGGACCGGCCGCCGGTGCGGCGCCGGCTTCGCGGGCCGGGCGTGGACGCGGGGGCGCGGGCGCCGGTTCGTCCCGCTCGGGCAGGGGCAGGTCCAGCTCGTAGTCGCCCGCTCCGGTCGAGCGGGAGGTCGCCGACGCCGGGCGGGCCAGCTCGAAGTCGCCCCCGTCGGTCGCCCGGTCGCCGGTGGCCGTCTCCGTGCCCGTGCTGGGGGCCGGGCGAGGGCGTTCCAGTTCGAAGTCGCCGTCGGGTGCGTCCTCGGACGAGCGGGGACGACTCCACCACTTCGCCTTCGTGGGCTTCCCCTCGTTCATGCTCTCCCCCGCAGCTGGCCGCAGATCGTCGGCTCCGAGAACTCCGGCGCCACCCCGGATTCAATCAGGTTCACGGACCGGCGCGCAGATCCCGTCAGCGAAGCGGAGAGGAGGAGGCGGCCGGGGAAGCCGCCGGGTAGGGGGACGGAGCGGGGTCGGGGGCGGCGAGCAGGCCGGGCGGCCTGACCTCTGGCGCCGCCGACCAGGAGCTCAGGGAGAGCGGCGGAACGGCTTCCAGCGGACGTATCAGCGGGGACATGGCGGCGGCACCGGCCGTCACCGGGGTGGTCAGCGCCCGGACGGCCTGCTGCCGTGCGTCGCCCCCGGCGGGGGCCGGCATCCCGGGCAGCAGTGGCGCCGAGGCCGTGGTGGACGCGACGGGGAGGTCACCGAGCGCGCGCTGCCCCTGCCCGAGCAGTGGCCCGGCCGTGCGGCGGCGCTGGCTCTCGGAACCGGTGGCCGCGGCCGAGCCCGGGGTGCGCAGCGGCGTCACATTGCTGCCGCTGCCCGAGCCGCGTGCCTCGGTGGTGGTGTCCGGTGTGCCGAGGGTGACGCCGCCCAGCGCGATCGCGGCCAGCGACACCGCTCCGGCGGCGGCGAAGGCGAACCGCAGACCGCGGGAGGCCGAACGGTCGGACTCATGCCTGCCCACCTCGTGGATGCGGAAGCCGCGCCCCGACGTGGCGGACGGCAGCACCGGGGTGTGCGACCCGGCGGGGACGTAGTCGAACTCGAACCGCTCGTCCCGCCTCGGGCCGAAGACACCGGATGCCGCGGACGCGCCGAAGCCTCCGGGCAGCCCGCTGAACGGCGAGCCGCCGCCGTCGGAGTCACCGCCGCCGGGAAGCCCCTGGAGGCGGGCCAGGAAGCTCTCGGACGGGGCCGGCGGGGCCGCTTCCGCGAAGACGTTCTTCAACCGGCGCTGCGCGTCGACCTCCGCCTTGCACTTCGGGCAGGTCGCCACGTGCGCCAGCACGCGCTCGCGCGCGTCATGACCGAGCTCTCCGTCCACCAGGGCGGAGAGTCGGTCTCCCAGGTGCTGCTCTGCGAGGTGTCCCTCGGGCTCAGGCCGTGACCCACTCACGCGCTCGTGCCCCCTCCTCCCAGTGCGGGCACACCGGCCGCCAGCGAGCGACGGTCGGCACGCGCCTTCGGGGACCGGTGCGCGAGCGCCTTGCGCAGCTGGGAACGGCCGCGGTGGATGCGGGAGCGCACCGTGCCCAGCTTGACGCCCAGGGTCGCGGCGATCTCCTCGTACGACAGCCCCTCGATGTCGCACAGGACGACGGCGGCGCGGAACTCGGGCGCGAGGGTGTCCAGCGCCTGCTGGACGTCCGCGTCGAAGTGGGCGTCGTGGAAGAGCTGCTGCGGGGTGGGCTCCCTGCTGGGCAGCCGCTCGGCCGCGTCGTCGCCCAGCGCGTCGAACCGGATGCGCTGCTTGCGGCGCACCATGTCGAGGAAGAGATTGGTCGTGATGCGGTGCAGCCAGCCCTCGAAGGTGCCCGGCGTGTAGGTCGACAGGGAGCGGAAGACACGGACGAAGACCTCTTGGGTGAGGTCCTCGGCGTCGTGCTGGTTGCCCGTGAGGCGGTAGGCGAGGCGGTAGACCCGGCCGCTGTGGGTGCTGACGATCTCCTCCCAGGTGGGCGGAGTCCACGCCTGCCCGTCCGCGTCGCTGGAGAAGGTCGCGGTATGGGCGTGTCCCGTGGTGGGACCGTCGGCGTGGCTGTGGTCAGCAGCGGTGTCGTTCACGGATTTCGGCCTGCCTGCCGATCCGAGGAAGCGCCTCAGCACTCCACCCCGATCCGCGGGTGCGGCCGCACCTCCCCTGTCGGCTCTGGTGGTGTCCAGTGGAGCCCCTACCATAGCCACCTCGCCCGTTAGCTCCGGATAAGCGGTTTTACGAGAATTTGATCTGGGCCGGTACGGCTCGTCCCGGCCCGTCTCGACCGCCTCTCGGCGCCGCCTCTTTGCTTCCCCCTTTAAACGACTGGTCCCATCTGCGGGTTCCCGACGCCAACGGATACAGTCACGCCGAGGCAACGACGGGGACAGGAGAGGGTCATTACCGGCAACCGGCAGACGAGCTGGGCGTTCGCCGACGCCTATGTCGCCGAGGACGACGCGCTGCTCTGGGCACGCGACCGGGCCCGCGAGGCCGGCCTGCGCTCGGTGACCCCGGGCACGGGCTCCGCCCTGGGGCTGCTCGCCGCCGCCGTGGACGCCAAGGCCGTCGCGGAGATCGGCACCGGCTGCGGCGTCTCCGGTATCCATCTGCTGCACGGCATGCGGCCGGACGGGGTACTGACCACCGTCGACCCGGAGCCCGAGCACCAGCAGTTCGCCCGCCAGGCCTTCCGTGCCGCGGGATTCGCCAGCAACCGGGCCCGGTTCATTCCCGGGCGCGCCCTGGACGTGCTGCCCCGCCTCGCGGACGCCGGATACGACCTGGTCTTCTGCGACGGCGACCGGCTGGAGTACCTGGACTACCTCGCCGAATCGTTGCGCCTGCTGCGCCCGGGAGGTCTCGTCGCCTTCGAGGGCGTCTTCGGCGCCGGCCGCACGATCGACTCGGGACCGCAGCCCACCGAGGTGCTGCGGGTGCGGGAACTCCTGCGCGCGGTGCGGGAGAGCCAGGAGCTGGTGCCGTCACTGCTGCCGGTGGGCGACGGACTGCTGTGCGCCGTGAAGCGCTGACCTGGAACGCCGGAGAAAAGTCCCGCGCACCGGGAACGACCGTGGAAGAACAATCACCCCGGCACCGCGAACGGTACCGGGGCGACTGAACGGGTATGGTCGCTCGCGCGTCAGCCGACGACCTTCTTGAGGGCGTCGCCGAGCGCGTCGGCCTCATCGGGGGTCAGCTCGACGACGAGCCGCCCGCCGCCTTCGAGCGGAACGCGCATGACGATGCCCCGCCCCTCCTTGGTCACCTCGAGCGGGCCATCGCCCGTCCGCGGCTTCATGGCCGCCATGCTCGTTCCCCTTCCTGATACCAGCTCACCGTCACCGCCGACGGCCCGTGAGGGCACGCGCAGTCCGGCTTGGACGCGCGACACCGGCATCGAACACATTGCTTCCCAGCCATTATCCCGCATCCCAGGACCCGATGACCAACATCGGTCGGCATCGCTTGGGCAACGCGCGCGAGCAAAACCACTCAATTCGGCGATGTGACTGCGATACTGCGCGCCCTCACGCACTTCCACCGAATGGATACGGACCGGTTTTCTTTGACGCAGGTCACACCTCGTGAGCGATCCGTTCCCGGTGATCTCCGTCATGCTGTCTCCCGGACACATGCCACTGCATGCCACGACGCGGAGGGGATCTCCATGGCCGACACCGTGCTCTACGAAGTGAGCGACGGGCTCGCGACGATCACGCTGAACCGCCCCGAGGCGATGAACGCGCTGAACATCGAGACCAAGGTCGCGCTCCGGGACGCGGTGCGCTCCGCGGCGGCGGACGACGCCGTACGGGCGGTGCTGCTGACCGCGGCCGGGGACCGGGCGTTCTGTGTCGGCCAGGACCTCAAGGAGCACATCGGGCTGCTGGCCGCCGACCGGGAGACGGGCTCGGGGCAGACGATGAGCACGGTGCGCGAGCACTACAACCCGATCGTCCGGGCGCTGGCCGGCGCGGAGAAGCCGGTGGTCGCCGCCGTGAACGGCGTGGCGGCCGGCGCGGGGCTCGGTTTCGCGCTCGCCGCGGACTACCGGATCGTCGCGGACACGGCGGCGTTCAACACGTCCTTCGCGGGCGTGGCGCTCACCGCGGACTCCGGCATCTCCTGGACGCTGCCGCGCGTCGTCGGCCCCGGCCGCGCCGCCGACCTGCTGCTCTTCCCGCGCAGCATCCGCGCGCAGGAGGCGTACGAGCTGGGCATCGCCACCCGTGTCGTCCCCGCCGCCGACCTGCGCGCCGAGGCCGAGAAGACGGCGCGGGCGCTGGCCGAGGGGCCGACGGTGGCGTACGCGGCGCTGAAGGAGGCGATGGCGTACGGGCTGACGCACTCGCTGTCCGAGACGCTGGACAAGGAGGACGAGCTTCAGTCCCGGGCGGGCGCCTCCGAGGACCACGCGATCGCGGTGCGGGCGTTCGTCGAGAAGGAGAAGCCGAAGTATCTGGGCCGGTAGGCGAACACCGGCAGGCACGCGCCGCCGTCAGACTCCTGGCGACGGACGGCACCCGACCGGCGACAGGCGGCCCGGCAACCGGCGACAGGCCGCGGGCCGCCGGTGACGACGCCGGGCGGCCCGGTGATTGCGGCCCGGTGACGGGCCGCCGGTGACGGCGACAAGCCCCCCGCCGACAGACTGCGCACGCCCGACGCCGAGCGGCAAGCAGCCCGACGGCTGACGGCGGACCGCCGGTGAGACCGCAGGCGGCCCATGACGACGCCAGGCGGCCCGGCAGCCGGTGACAGGCCGCGGGCCGCCGGTGACGGCGACGAGCCCCCCGCCGACAGACTGCGCACGCCCGACGCCGGGCGGCAAGCAGCCCGACGGCTGACGGTGGGCCGCCGGTGAGACCGCGGGCGGCCCATGACGACGCCACGCGGCCCGGCAGCAGCCGGTGACAGGCCGCGGGCAGCCGAGGACGGCGACAAGCAGCCCGCCGACAGACTGCGCACGCCCGACGCCGGGCGGCAAGCAGCCCGACGGCTGACGGCGGACCGCCGGTGAGACCGCGGGCGGCCGGGGACGGCAACAGGCGGCCCGGTGAAGGCGGGCCGCGGGCGACCTGCGAGCCGGTCGCAGGCGGTCCGGCCGCCGGTGACGAGTGGCCCGCGGTTCAGTGTCTGCGGGCCACGCACGCCGCCAGGTGGTCGTCGACCAGTCCGCACGCCTGCATCAGCGCGTACGCCGTCGTCGGGCCGACGAAGCGCAGGCCCCGCTTCTTCAGGGCCTTGGACAGAGCCGTGGACTCCGGGGTCACGGCCGGGACGTCGGTGAGGGTCTTCGGGGCCGGGCGGCCGGCCGGGTCCGGGGCGTGCGACCAGATCAGCTCGTCCAGGTCGCCGGGGGCCCACTCGGCCAGCACGCGCGCGTTGGTAAGGGTCGCGTCGATCTTGGCGCGGTTGCGGATGATGCCGGTGTCGGCGAGCAGGCGCTCGCGGTCGGTGTCGGTGAAGGCCGCGACCTTGGCGATCTCGAAGCCGGCGAAGGCGCTGCGGAAGCCGGTGCGCCTGCGCAGGATGGTGATCCAGGAGAGGCCGGACTGGAAGGCCTCCAGGCTGAGCCGTTCGTACAGCGCGTCGTCCCCGTGGACCGGGCGGCCCCACTCGTCGTCGTGGTACGTGACGTAGTCCGCGGTGGACAGCGCCCAGGGGCAGCGCAGCGCGCCGTCCGGGCCCGCGACGGCCTCCCCGGCGCTCACTGCTGCTCCTCCCGGTCCGGCTTGTCCATGACGACGTGGCGGTGGGCCGCCGCGGCCCGGGCGCCCGCCAGCGCGGACTCCAGGTCGGCGATCCGGGCCTCGCGCTCGGCCAGCTCGGCGCCGAGGCGGCCGAGGGCGTCGTCGACGTCGGCCATGCGGTAGCCGCGGACCACGAGCGGGAAGCGCAGCCGCTCCACGTCGCCGCGGCCCACCGGACGGTCCGGGGGCAGCGCGTCCCCGACCCGCTCGGGTGCGGCGTCGGGCAGCGGCCCGCTCTCGCCGCCGCCCACCACGGCGAGCGTCACCGCGGCCACCACGACGGCCAGCGCGATGACGAGGAACAGGAACATGACCATCGCTGGGCCCCCATGGTCGGGTCGGCGTCGGTTGTGCCGGAGTCGGTTGTGTCGGGTCCGATCGTGCCATGCGAGTCTGACAGTCGGGGCCGCGGTGGTCGAAGGTCCGCCCGCCCGGGGTCGAGAGCGGCACGAGAGAACGGTGTGGACCAGGAGATGTCACAGGGGATGCTCAGGCTGGGCAGGCGCGAATTCGCGGCGCACGAGCCGGTGATCATGGCCATCGTGAACCGTACCCCGGACTCCTTCTACGACCGGGGAGCGACCTTCGGCGACGAGCCCGCCCTCGCCCGCGTGGAGCAGGCGGTGGCCGAGGGCGCCGCGATCATCGACGTCGGCGGGGTGAAGGCCGGTCCCGGGGACGAGGTGTCGGCCGTGGAGGAGGCGCGGCGGACGGTGGGGTTCGTCGCGGAGGTGCGACGTCGGCACCCGGACGTCGTGATCAGCGTGGACACCTGGCGGCACGAGGTCGGCGAGGCCGTCTGCGAGGCCGGGGCCGACCTGCTGAACGACGCGTGGGGCGGCGTCGACCCGAAGCTCGCGGAGGTCGCGGCCCGGTACGGGGTGGGGCTGGTGTGCACGCACGCGGGCGGCGCCGAGCCGCGGACGCGGCCGCACCGGGTGACGTACGACGACGTCGTGGCCGACGTCCTGCGGGTGACGCTGGGGCTGGCCGAGCGGGCGGTGGGGCTGGGGGTGCCGCGGGAGTCGGTGCTGATCGACCCCGGGCACGACTTCGGGAAGAACACCCGGCACAGCCTGGAGGCGACGCGACGGCTCGGGGAGATGGTGGAGACGGGGTGGCCGGTGCTGGTGTCCCTGTCGAACAAGGACTTCGTCGGGGAGACGCTGGACCGGCCGGTGAAGGAACGGCTGATCGGCACGCTGGCGACCACGGCGGTGTCGGCGTGGCTGGGCGCCAGGGTGTATCGGGTGCACGAGGTGGCGGAGACCCGGCAGGTGCTGGACATGGTGGCGACGATCGCCGGGCACCGGGAGCCGGCGGTGGCGCGGCGGGGGCTGGCCTAGGGGTGTCGTTTGGATCAGGCCGGCCGCGGCCGACGGTGCCTTGTGGCCGACCCGAGCGGGGTCTGGTGCGTGCAGCTGCAAGGCGGAGGAGGGCGACAGGGCGGAGCCCTGGCAACCGACGACAACGCCGCAGATGCGCGTGCCAGCCCCCGCGACCCCGGCAAGATCCAAACGACACCCCCTAGGCCCGGTCGGCCCCGTCCGCGCCCGCGGCCGGCCCGGGGCCTCGCCCCCGCCCGTGACCGGCCGTTACCGGCCCGCCTCCTTGGAGACCAGGGCGACCGCCTCGTCCACGTCGTCGGTGACGTGGAAGAGCATGAGGTCCTTCTCCGCTGCCTTGCCCTGGGCCACCAGGGTGCCGCGGAGCCAGTCCACCAGGCCGCCCCAGTACTCCGAGCCGAACAGGACGATGGGGAAGCGGGTCACCTTCTGGGTCTGCACCAGGGTGAGGGCCTCGAAGAGTTCGTCCAGGGTGCCGAGGCCGCCGGGCAGCACGACGAAGCCCTGCGCGTACTTCACGAACATCATCTTGCGGACGAAGAAGTAGCGGAAGTTCAGGCCGATGTCGACGTAGGGGTTGAGCCCCTGTTCGAAGGGCAGCTCGATGCCCAGGCCGACCGACGTGCCCTTCGCCTCCAGGGCGCCCTTGTTGGCCGCCTCCATGGCGCCGGGCCCGCCGCCGGTGATGACGGCGAAGCCCGCCTCCACCAGCCCGCGGCCCAGCCGTACGCCGGCGTCGTACTCCGGTGAGTCCGCCGGCGTGCGGGCGGAGCCGAAGACGCTGATGGCGGGTGGCAGTTCGGCCAGCGTGCCGAAGCCCTCGATGAACTCCGACTGGATGCGCAGCACCCGCCAGGGGTCGGTGTGGACCCAGTCCGTCGGAGCACGCTCGTCCAGCAGGCGCTGGTCCGTGGTGCTCTCCTGCACCTGGCCCCGCCGCCGGAGGACGGGGCCCAGGCGCTGCTCCTCCGGTGGCCGCTTCTTGCCCTCGGGGTTGCCGGTAGCCATGCGCGCTCCCTCCAGTTGCAGGTTCTTCCACCTCAGCGTAGATCTACGCGGGTTACGTACGAGGGACCTCAGCATGTCCGCCACGCAGCGACATAAACCCGCCGCGGCTGCCGTGGATCATGCCGTCAGCCAGGAGCGCAGGCGCTCCTCCCCCGCGAGGATCTTCGCCACCTCGACCCGCTCGTCGCGCTTGTGCGCCAAGTGCGGGTTGCCGGGGCCGTAGTTGACCGCCGAGACGCCGAGCGCCGAGAAGCGGGACACGTCCGTCCAGCCGTACTTCGGCTGCGGGGTGCCGCCCACCGCCTCGATGAAGGCCGCCGCGGCCGGGTGGGACAGGCCGGGCAGGGCCGCGCCGCTGTGGTCGTCGACCACGAAGTCCGTCACCCCGCAGCCGTCGAAGACCTCGCGCACGTGGGCCAGGGCCTCCTCGGGACTGCGGTCCGGGGCGTAGCGGAAGTTGACGGTGACCACGCACTCGTCGGGGATGACGTTGCCGGCCACGCCGCCCGTGATGCCGACCGCGTTGAGGCCCTCGCGGTACTCCAGGCCGTCGATGACCGGGTAGCGGGGCTCGTACGCCGCGAGGCGCGCGAGGATCGGGGCGGCGGCGTGGATGGCGTTGGAGCCCATCCAGGAGCGCGCCGAGTGCGCCCGCTCCCCCGCGGTCTTCAGCAGCACCCGCAGGGTGCCCTGGCAGCCGCCCTCCACCTGGCCGTCGGACGGTTCGAGGAGCACCGCGAAGTCGCCCTCCAGCCACTCGGGGTGCGCCTCGGCGACGTGCTTCAGGCCGTTCAGCTCGGCGGCGACCTCCTCGTTGTCGTAGAAGACGAAGGTCAGGTCGCGGTTGGGGGCGGGGACGGTGGCCGCGATGCGCAGCTGGACCGCGACGCCCGCCTTCATGTCGCAGGTGCCGCACCCCCACAGGACGCCGTCCTCGTCCAGCCGGGACGGGACGTTGCCGGCGATCGGCACGGTGTCGATGTGGCCCGCCAGGATCACGCGCTCCGCGCGGCCCAGGCCGGTGCGCGCGACGAGGTTGTTGCCGTACCGCTCGACCGACAGGTGGGGCAGGGTCCGCAGGGCGCTCTCGATCGCGTCCGCCAGGGGCTTCTCGGTGCCGCTCTCGGACGGGAAGTCGACGAGCCGCGCGGTAAGCTCCGCGGCGTCCAGCGTGAGGTCAAGCGGGGTATCGGCCATGGGCCCGACCCTAGCGCCCTGCCCTTTCGGGCAAGGTGCGCACCCGGCGGACACCGGACCCTACCCTCCAGTACCTTGTACGCGTGCTCCAGCCGTCCCCACCTCGCAAACGCCGTGGCCGCCTCGCCCGTTCGGGCGCCGCCTCCATGGTCCTGCTCGCGGTCGCCGGTTATCTGGCGGTGCAGTATGTCACCGGAGGCGCGTTCGCTCCGGGGTGCAAGGTGGCCGGCGGCAAGGGCGGCCGGACGACCTACGAGTTCACGCCGGAGCAGGCGGTGAACGCGGCCACGATCACCGCGGTGGGCACCGCCCGCAAGCTGCCCGACCGGGCCGTGACGATCGCGCTGGCGGCCGCGCTGCAGGAGTCGGCGCTGCGCAATCTGGACCACGGTGACAAGGACTCGCTCGGCCTGTTCCAGCAGCGGCCCTCGCAGGGCTGGGGCAAGCCCGAGGAGATCATGGACCCGGCGTACTCGGCGGGCCTGTTCTACGACCACCTGGTCGAGGTGCCCGGCTACCTGGACCTGCCGCTGACCGACGCCGCCCAGCGGGTGCAGCGCAGCGCCTTCCCCGACGCCTATGCCAAGCACGAACCGGACGCCGAGTTGCTCGCCGCCGCGCTCACCGGACGGTCGGCGGCCACGCTGACCTGCGTCGGGCGCCCCGGCGCGACCCCGGAGAAGGGGCCGGACGCGGTCCGCGCGGCGCTGGTGCGGGACTTCGGGCACGACGTGCTGCGACCGGCCGGCGCGGAGGTGGGCGGCGACGCCGCGTCCCGGCGGCCCGCGACCGGTTCCGACGAGCGGACCGTGACACTGCCGGTGACCGGCTCCACCGGTTCCGGCCCGGCCCGGGAGCACGTGCGGCGCGGCTGGCAGTTGGCGCACTGGGCGGTGGCCAACGCCTCCTCGCTGCACATCCAACGGGTCACCTACGCGGGCCGGGAGTGGACCGCGGGCAACACCGACAGCAAGTGGTACCCGACGGGCACCGAGGGCGCCAAGGGCGCGGAGCGGGCGGCGGAAGCGGTGCGGATCACGTCCGCCCGGTAGCGCGCCCGTACGAAGCGTCATCTCCGCGAGTGACCCGCGTCGGCGCGAAGTCGACGCGGAGCACGGGTTTTCGCACCCTCACCCCCGAACGCGTCGCGGCCCAGGAAAATCAAGGGCCGTAAGGATTCAGCAGACTTTCCGACCGGCGCCCTTTTGCCCGTTTTTCTGTGCACCTGATAATGCGACGCATTACCAACTCTTTACGTTGGGTCGCCGCAACCTTCGTGGCTCTCGAGCGGTAGTCACTGCGTCCGAGCCCGGTCGACCACTCTCCGGTCGCCCTCCGGGCCCGGTCGGATTTTCCATCGTTGCTGTCGACTTACGCCCAAGGAGCATCATGTCCCTCCCCCTGACCCGCCGGATCGCCCGTGCCGCGCTGCTCGTCGCTGCGGGAGCGGCTGCCGGGGTCGGTGCGGCCGGCTCCGCCAGCGCGGCTCCCGAACTGCCGGCCACCCCGAACCTCGGGGGACTGACCGCCCTGGACGGGGCGAACGTCGGCAACACCGCCGCCTCCGCCGCCGAGAGCGCCACCGAGACGGCGGGCGACACCGGCGGCAAGGCCGTCAAGAAGGCCGTGCCGACGGCCGGCAAGACCGGTGGATCGGTCGTCAAGAAGGCCACGCCGGCGGCGCAGAACGCGGCCGGGGACGCGGCGGGCTCCGCCGGGGACATCGTGGGTGACACGGCGGCGACCGCCACGAAGGGCGGGCTGCCGACGGACGCGCTGGGCAAGGGCGGGCTGCCGGTGCAGGGGCTTCCGCTGGGCTGACGTCGGCTGCGCCGGGCTGTACGGCGCCGGGTCCTGGGGTTCCCGGGGCCCGGCGTTCTGCTTGCCCACGCCGGGCCAGTGGGCGTGTCCTGAGCCGGGGCCCGGCGCTGTGGGCGGTGCCCACCCTCCCCCATTGCCTTGAGGGCATGGGCGGTGCCCCCATCGCCCTGCGGAACGATTGCCCACAGCGGGGCCAAGGCCCTCAGCCCCTCAGGGCCTCAGGACCTCAGGCGGTCCGCCGCTGCCTGGACGCGGTCGTCCGTTGCCGTCAGGGCTACGCGGACGAAGTGTGCGCCCGCCGGGCCGTAGAAGTCGCCCGGGGCCACCAGGATGCCGCGTTCGGCCAGGTGGGCGACCGTCTCCCAGCACGACTCGCCGCGGGTGGCCCAGAGGTAGAGGCTGGCCTCGCTGTGCTCGATGCGGAAGCCGGCGCCCAGCAGGGCCTCGCGCAGGACCGTGCGGCGGGCGGCGTAGCGCTCGCGCTGGACGCGGACGTGCTCGTCGTCGCCGAGGGCCGCCACCACGGCGGCCTGGGTCGGCGCCGGGGTCATCATGCCGCCGTGCTTGCGGATCTCCAGGAGCGGGCCCAGGACCGCCGGGTCACCGGCCAGGAAGGCCGCGCGGTAGCCCGCGAGGTTGGAGCGCTTGGAGAGGGAGTGGACGGCGACCAGGCCGTCGTAGGAGCCGCCGTTGACGTCCGGGTGCAGGACCGAGACCGGGTCGGCCTCCCAGCCCAGCTCCAGGTAGCACTCGTCGGAGACGACGAGGACGCCGTGCTCGCGGGCCCAGGCGACGATCCGGGTCAGGTCGGCCTTGGACAGGACCTTGCCCGTCGGGTTCGACGGGGAGTTGAGCCACAGGAGCTTCAGTCCCGCCGGGTCCAGCTCCGTCGGGTCCTCGTACGCCTCGTACTCCGCACGGGCCAGGCGGGCGCCGACCTCGTACGTCGGGTAGGCCAGGCGCGGGAAGGCCACCCGGTCGCCGGGGCCGAGGCCCAGCTGGGTCGGGAGCCAGGCGACGAGTTCCTTGGAGCCGACGACGGGCAGCACGTGGCGGTGGGTGACGTCGCGGGCGCCGAGGCGGCGCTCCACCCAGCCGGTGATGGCGTCGCGCAGCGCCGGGGTGCCCCAGACGGTCGGGTAGCCCGGGGAGTCCGCCGCGTCGACCAGGGCCTTCTGGATCAGCTCGGGGACCGGGTCGACCGGAGTGCCGACGGAGAGGTCGACGATGCCGCCGGGGTGCGCTGCGGCCGTCTTCTTGTACGGCTCCAGCTTGTCCCAGGGGAAGGTGGGAAGTCGGTCGGAGACTGCGGACACGGTGGGTGGCTCCCTTTCCTCGTCGGCGCCGGTACGGCAAACGCCTCGGTCCCGTGCGGCGCCGATCGGGGTGATCAGGCCGTACGGGACCGAGGCGGCGCGTGTGCGGGCCGCTCTTACTGGTTCTGCGGCGGCAGCGCGGCGACGAAGGGGTGGTCGCGCTCGATCAGCCCCAGCTTGCTGGCGCCGCCGGGCGAGCCGAGCTCGTCGAAGAACTCGACGTTCGCCTTGTAGTAGTCCTTCCACTCCTCGGGAGTGTCGTCCTCGTAGAAGATCGCCTCGACCGGGCAGACCGGCTCACAGGCACCACAGTCGACGCATTCGTCCGGGTGGATGTACAAGGACCGCTGGCCCTCGTAGATGCAGTCGACCGGGCACTCCTCGATGCACGCCTTGTCCTTCACGTCGACACAAGGCTGCGCGATGACGTAGGTCACGCTGTCGTTCCTCCTCGATAGGGCGCTGGCGGGCCTCCGTAGGCTCCGCCGCCTGGCGCGCGGGAGCGCGGCGTCGTCGATGCCCGCCCCTAGTATCTCCGTTCTTGGGCATGATCCGAACAGGAGGGGTGGACAGACCCGTGGAATTCTCTGCCGCCGGGCGTCTTGAGGTCCGTATCACCACTGCTGACGTGGGCAAACGAGTCTCCGTACGGCGCTTGAGCGAAGCTGGTGCCGCAGGTGAGAAGTTCACCGACACGGTCGGCGTTCTCACATCATGGACCGACGGTGTGCTGCTGATCACACGAAAGAGTGGCGAGTCCGTCCGTGTCGCGGAGTCCGCCCTGGTCGCCGGGAAGGTCGTGCCGCCCGCCCCCGCCCGCCGTCGCGGTCCCGCCGCGTCCTACGAGGAGCTGGCGCGCGTCGCCGCGCGGTCCTGGCGCCCGGTGGAGAGCGAGCGGCTCGGCGCCTGGGAGCTGCGGGCGGCCGGGGGCTTCACCCGGCGGGCCAACTCCGTGCTGCCGCTCGGCGATCCGGGGCTGCCGCTCGACGAGGCGCTGACGGCCGTACGCCGCTGGTACGGCGAACGCGGGCTGCCCGCGTACGTCCAGACCGCCACCGGCGCCGCCGGTACGCAGGAGCTGCTGTGCGCGGAGCTGGAGCGGCGGGGCTGGGTCCGGGAGGTGACGGCCGAGGTGTGGACCGGGCCACTGGCGCCGGTCGCCGACCTGGCCGGGGACACCGGTGTGGTCCTGTCCCGGGAGGCGGACGAAACCTGGCTCGCCCGGTACCAGCGCAAGGGGGTGAGCGAGGTGGCGCTGCGGGTCCTGGAGTCCGGGCCGTCGGTGTGGTTCGCCACGGTGCCCGGCGCGGAGGGCGCCGACGGCGCGGGCGGCGGGGGCGGCGTGGCGGCCATCGGACGGTGTGTCGTGGACGGGCGGTGGGCCTCCTTCGCGGCCGTCGAGGTCGATCCCGCGCAGCGGCGCCGGGGGCTCGCGACCGCCGTGATGGCCGCACTGGCCCGGCGGGCGCTGGACGAGGGGGCGTCGGCGGCGTGGCTCCAGGTGGAGACCGACAACGCCGGGGCCCGGGCGCTGTACGCCGGGATGGGCTTCGCGGCGCACCACTCCTACCACCACTACCGGGAGCCCGCGGCCGCCGGGACCGACCGGTAGACCGCCGCCGAGACATCACTCCGAAAGGGCACGAGCCTGCCATGCGTCCTCCTCGTCCTCCCCGTCCCCCGTCGCCGCAGCGGTCGGCCGAACTGCGGCGGCGGTTCGCGCAAGAGGCGCGGTCCGAGCGCCCCGACCTGGCCACGCTGTGCCTGCTGGTGGGCGCGGAGGCGGACGGGGCGCTGGACGAGGCGGGGCTGGACGCCGCGCAGGTGGAACTGGACCGGCTGGCCGGAGAGCTGCCGTTCCGGCCGGGTACGCCGCGGGCCTGGGCGGTGGCGCTGCGGGACCTGCTCGGCGAGCGGTACGGATTCCACGGGGTCGCCGCGGACTACCAGCGGCTGGAGTCGTCGTTGCTGCACGAGGTGGTGCGACGGCGGCGCGGGCTGCCGATCCTACTGTCGGTGGTGTGGCTGGAGGTGGCCCGGCGGGCGGGGGCGCCGGTGTACGGGGTCGCGTTGCCGGGGCACTTCGTGGTCGGGTTCGGGGGCGAGTCGGCAGCGGCGTCCGGCCCCGGGTCCGCGCCGTTGGGCGAGCGGGTGCTCGTCGATCCGTACGACGGGGGGCGGCTGCTGAGCGGTACGGACGCGGAGGCGCTGGTCGCCGGGGCGACGGGGGCGGAGCTGCGGGCGTCGATGCTGGAGCCGGCGGCGCCGTTGGACGTGGTGGCACGGGTGCTGAACAACATCCGGGCGTGGGCGGCGGCGCGGCCGGAGCAGTCGGCGGTGGGGCTGTGGGCGGTCGAGCTGGCGCTGCTGTTGCCGGCGCATGCGGCGCGGTTGCGGTACGAGCGGGCGGTGTTGTTGGTGCAGCGGGGGGAGTTCGCGGCGGGGGCCGGGGAGTTGGAGGCGTACGCGGAGGTGGTGGAGGCGGTGGACGAGGCGGTCGCCGAGGAGGTGCGGGGGGAGGCGCGGACGGCTCGGGCGATGTTGAACTGAGCGTCGGTGGGTGCGGGACCGGGGGTGGGGTCGCCTGCCCGCGCCGCACCACTGCGCGCGGCTGTAGAGGGCGGCGGTGTGCCGGCGGGGACGGCTTCCGCTACAGCCAGCCCTTGTTCCTGGCTACCCGGACCGCCTCCGCGCGGTTTCTCACGGCCAGTTTCTGGATGGCCGTGGACAGGTAGTTGCGGACCGTGCCCTGGGAGAGGTGGAGGGCGGTGGCGAGTTCGGCGTTGGTGGAGCCGTCGGCGGCGGCGCGCAGGATCTCGCGTTCGCGGTCGGTGAGGGGGTTGGCGCCCTCGGCGAGGGCCGCTGCCGCCAGGGTCGGGTCGATGACCCGCTCCCCCGCCAGCACCCTGCGGACCGCTTCGGCGAGCTGCGCGGCCGGGGCGTCCTTGACCAGGAAGGCGTCGGCGCCGGACTCCATCGCGCTGCGCAGGTAGCCGGGGCGGCCGAAGGTGGTGAGGACGACCAGCTTCACGGCCGGCAGTTCCCGGTGGACCAGGGCGGCCGCCTCGATGCCGGTCGCGCCGGGCATCTCTATGTCCAGCAGGGCCACGTCCACGCCGTGGGCGCGGGCGGCGTCCAGCACCTCGTCGCCGCGCGCCACCTGGGCGACGACCTCGATGTCCTCCTCCAGGCCGAGCAGGGCGGCCAGTGCCTCGCGGACCATCGCCTGGTCCTCGGCCAGCAGGACCTTGATCGTGCGGCTCATGCCCCGGATCCTACGTCGGTGGCCGCGCCCACCGGGACGCGGGCGACCAGCCGGAATCCCCGGCGGGACCCGCCCGCCTCCAGTGTGCCGCCCGCCTTCTCCAGACGTTCGGCGAGGCCGGTGAGGCCGTTGCCCGGGGCGTTCGCGGAGGCGGGGCCGCCGGAGCCGTTGTCCTCCACCGACAGTTCCAGCACCGCTCCGTCCAGCGTCTGGCGCTCCAGCAGCTCCACCACGCAGCGCCGGGCGCCGCTGTGCCGTACGACGTTGGTGACCGCCTCGCGCAGCGCCCAGGCGAGGGCCGCCTCGGAGTCCTCGGGCAGATGGGCGGGGTCCGGTTCGCCGGGGAGTTCGGCGTCCACGCCGGCCGCCGTCAACGCGACCTTCGCACCGGCGAGTTCGGGGGCCAGGCGGGCCCGGCGGTAGCCGGTGACGGCTTCGCGCACGTCGACGAGGGCCTGGCGGCTGACCTGTTCGATGTCGGCGACCTGCTGGGCGGCCTTGTCGGGGTGGGCGGGGAGCATGCGGCCCGCCAGCTCGCTCTTCAGGGTGATCAGGGAGAGCGAGTGGCCGAGCAGGTCGTGCAGGTCGCGGGCGAGGCGCAGGCGTTCCTCGTTGGCGGCGAGCTGGGCGACGGTGGCGCGGGCCTCGCGCAGCGCGATGGTGGTCCGGACCAGCTCGCGCACGCCGGTCATGGCGAAGCCGCCCAGCAGCGCCGGGAGCAGCAGCCCGGCGATGAAGGAGGTCCCGCCGGGCACCACGAGGGCCATCGCCGTCAGCAGCGCCGAGGCGCCCGGGATGGTCCAGCGGGCCAGGCGCAGCGGCAGCGCGGCACCGGAGGCGATCGCCACGTAGACGAAGAGGACCAGCCACTCGCGGCCCAGGGTGAGGGCGAGGAGCGTGGACTCGGCCGCGAGGACGGCGAGGGAGCCGAGGACCAGCCGGGTCCGCTCGCCGCGGCCGGTGCGGAAGAGCAGCAGCATGTACCAGACCACGAAGGCGACGAGGCCGATCCAGCCGAGGACCTGGACACCGACGGCGTGACCGCCGTGCAGCAGGTCGCTGACGGGGGCGCCCAGGTAGGCCAGCCAGATGGCGGTCCACATGACCTTGACGGTCTTCTGCCTGCGGTTCTCCGGGCGTTGCCCGATTCCGACGCCGCTCACGCCTTCAGCGTGTCCTTCCGGTACAGCCAGGCCGCGCCGCCCGCGAAGAGCACGAAGTAGACGGCGAGGACGGCGAGGTCCTGTGCGTGCGGGGCGTGACTCTGTTCGATCGACTGCCCGAGGGCAGCGTACGCGTGTGTGGGCAGCCACTCGGCGACGTCCCGCAGCCACTGCGGGAAGGTGGTGGTGGGCATCCACAGGCCGCCGAGCATGGAGAGCCCGAAGTACACGATCATCGTGATCGGGCGGACCGCGTCCCCGGTGGCCAGGTACCCGATGGCGACGCCGAGCGCGGCGAAGACCAGGCTGCCGGCCCAGATCACGCCGGTGAGGGCGAGCCACTGCCAGGCGTGAAGGCGTACGTCCTTCACGGCCGCGGCGACGACGAAGACGACCACGACGGAAGGCAGGCTGACGACGGCGGCGCTCGCGGTCTTGGCGAGGACGTAGCCGCGGCCGGGCAGGGCGGTGAGCCGCAGCTGCCGGACCCAGCCGCTCTCGCGCTCCTTGGCGATGCGTTCGCTGTTGCCCATGAGCACGGCGGTCAGGGCACCGAAGGAGGCCATGGAGACCATGAAGAAGGTGGGCAGGGTCAGTCCGGTGCCGTCGACCTCGCTGGTGGCGTCGGCACTGCCCGCGATGAGCAGGAACAGGGCCGAGGGGTAGATCACCGAGAAGAACAGGAACTTTCGGTTGCGCAGTGCCCGGGTCAGTTCGAGCTTGATCAGGCCGTTCACGGCTGCTTGGCCTCCTCGGCGGCGGTGAGGGCGACGAAGGCCTGCTCGAGTCCGAGGCCGGCGACTTCGAGGTTGCGGGGGTACAGGCCGAGGCCGTACAGGGCGTACACGGTGGCGTCGGCGTCGGCGGACTGGATGCGCACGGTCCGGCCGGACACGTCGAGGGCGGTCAGGTGCGGCAGCGCGCGCAGCGTCGCCTCGTCGACGGTGCCGTTCCGGCTGCCGTCCGGGCTTGCGTCCGGGCTTGCGTCCGGGCCGCCGTCCAGGTCGAAGGAGATCCGGCGGGTTCCGGCCCTGGCCTTGATCTCGGCGGCCGTGCCGTCGGCCAGCAGCCTGCCCCGGTGCAGGACGAGCACCCGGTCGGCGATGGCGTCGGCCTCCTCCAGGTAGTGCGTGGCGAACAGCACGGTGCGGCCCTGGTCGGCCTGTTCGCGCATGGTGGCCCAGAAGGCCTGGCGGGCGGTGACGTCCATGCCGGTGGTGGGCTCGTCCAGGACGATCAGGTCACTGTCGCCGGCGGTGGCGAGTGCGAAGCGAACCCTCTGGGCCTGGCCGCCGGAGAGCTTGTCGACCCGGCGGTCGGCGATCTTCGTGAGTCCGGCCCGGGCCAGCACGTCGGCGGCCGGGTAGGCCCTGGGGTGCAGCGCGCAGCCCAGCCGGACGAGTTCGGCGACCGTGACCTCGTCCATCAGGCCGCCGCTCTGGAGCATGGTACCCACCCGTCCGGCGACGACGGCCTCGCGCGGTTCGCCGCCGAAGACGTGAACGGTGCCGGCGTCGGGGCGCCTCAGGCCGAGCAGCAGGTCGAGCGTGGTCGACTTGCCCGCTCCGTTCGGGCCCAGCAGGGCCACGGTCTCGCCGGGGTGCAGCGCGAGCGTCAGGCCGTCGACGGCCCGGACGTCGCCGTACCCCTTGGTCACCCGGTCGAAGCCGACCGCCGTTGTCCTCGTCATGCCCCCATCGTGGCCGCGGGGAGAGGGCGCCCGGCAGTGTCGGCGGTCCCGGGTGCCGGATGACAGATGTCATACGGTGCGCGGCGCCCGGTGCGACGCGAGGGGCGCCCCGCTGCTGCCGGGCGCCCCTCGCTCCTGTGCCCGCGTCAGCTGGGGTTGGTGTCGATGACGGCCACCCGGTCGGTCTTGCTCTTCAGGGCCTGGCGCATGGCGCCGTAGACGTCCTGCGGGGTCACGGCCGTCTTCTCGCCGTTGGCCCGGGCGATGAGTACTCCGTCGAAGGTCTGGCCGTAGAGCTCCTTGAGGGCGTTCAGGTCGGGCTTGTCGACGAGCTTGCCGTCGACGGCCGTGACCCTGAGGAACTTCCACAGGGATTTCTCGGGGCTGAACTGGATGGAGTGGGCGGCGTCGGTCTGCACGGTCACCCTGGCCGACATCGCCGGTTCCGCGAACTCCTTCAGCATCCGGTCGACCTCGGCCTTGGCGACCGTGGGCTGCTTGGCGGTCGTCGGCACGTTCACCGCGGTGGCGGTGCCGGTCTCCACCTGGGCGCGGTAGGCGGCCTGCACGGCCTCGGTCGACTTGGCGACGTCTATGCCCTGGCCGGCCTTGCCGTACACGGGGACGGCCTTGCCGGACTCGAACCTGATCGAGCCCTCGGTCGCCGACCCGGCCCCGCCGGCGGCGTCCTCCAGGGCGGCGTGCAGCTTCTCCTCGTCGACGGGCATGGCCGGTTCGACGACCCGCTTCTGGCCGAAGAGCGAGCCGATCACGGACATCGGGTTGTAGTCGCTCGTCGCCGCGGAGCTGGCCGTGGTCTGCGTGTCGAGCTGGAGTCCCGCCTGGTCGGGCTTCAGGGAGACGGTGTCACCGCCCACGGTGAGCTTGAGCGGCTTGGCCGCGCGGGCGCCGAGCGCCTTGTCCAGCTTCTCGACGGCGTCGTCGCGGGTGCCGCCGCCGATGTCGACGCCGAGCACGGTGGTGCCCTTGGGTACGTCGGAGCGGTTCATGAGCAGGCCGGCGCCGTAGGTGACACCGGCGACGACGACCACGCCGACGACGAGCAGCGGGAGCTTCCTGCGCCCCTTCTTCTTGGCGGGCTTGGCGGAGCTCGCCGGCGGGGCGGAGACCGGCTCGGGCAGCTTGGGCGGCGTGTGCGGGCGCGGTCCGTCCCCGGAACCGGCCGGGAAGGGCGCGGTGCGCTCGCCCGGCACGACGGGGATGCCGCTGGTGACGGTGTTGCCGGAGATGTTGTCCGGGTTGGCCGCGCCGGGCGGGACCGGCCGCTGCGGGGTGAGGATCGCGGTGTCGTCGCTGAGCCCACCGCCGGGACCGAGGCGGGCGGCGTCCGGACCGGAGCCCGCCGGCCTGCCGGGGCCACCGGGGCCACCAAGGCTCCCCGGGCCGCGCAGGCCGTTCGGCGCGGGCTCGCGCTGCGTGCCGGGCGCCGCGGGGCCGCCGGCCGTTCCGAGGCCGCCGAGGTCGCCGGCCGGGGGCGGCGTCAGCCGGCTGTCGCCGGTGGCCGGGCCGCTCGTCGGCCCCGCGGGGCCCTGGGGCCCGGTGCCGTACGGGGACTGCCCGTTCAGGCCGTTCTGCTGCCCGCCGGGGGCCTGGTCGGCCCGACCCTCCCCCGCGAAGTACGGCAGGTCGTCACGGCGCGGCTCGCCACCGGCGTCGGTGCCGGGCCGGG
The DNA here is from genome assembly GCF_033406955.1 of Streptomyces violaceoruber. Classification (NCBI taxonomy): domain Bacteria; kingdom Bacillati; phylum Actinomycetota; class Actinomycetes; order Kitasatosporales; family Streptomycetaceae; genus Streptomyces; species Streptomyces violaceoruber. The sequence goes on from NZ_CP137734.1 coordinate 2,973,162, forward strand.
GGCCACTGCCGTTGCCGTTGCCGTTGCCGTTGCCGTTGCCGCCCAGCGGACCGGCCGCCAGCGCCTCGGTCACGTCGAAGGAACCGGTACCACCACCGTGACCGGGCGCCACGGGCCCGCCGGTCGCACCGGAGCGGGCGCCGCCGCCCGCGGATCCGGACCGGGCGCCGCCGGGTGCGTTCATGGAACCGACGACGCCACCGGGACGGCCACTCCCGCCGCCCGGCCGCGCACCGGCACCCGAAGCACCCGCGGGACCCGCGCCACGCGCCCCCGCCGCACCCGGGGTTCCGGCGGTGGGCGCCGAACCTGCGGGCAGACCGGCACCGTTGGTGGAACCGCCGCCCTGAGTGCCTTTGCCCGGACCCGACTTGCGTGGCGCGAACCAGTCGCTCGTCGGCTTCTCCTCGGCGGACTGGGCGGACTGCGCGGACTCGGCGGGAGCCTCGGGAGCGGCGGCCCCGGGCGCGGCGGCGCTGGGCGCCGGCGCGGGCCGCTCGCCCGTCGTCTCCGTGCTGTCGGCGGTGTCCTCACCGTCCGCGACGGGCTTGCGCACGACGACCGGCGGGATGGGCCGCGACCCGGGGATGTTGATCCGGATCCGGGTCGTCAGCGTCGTCTCGGTCTTGCGCTCCTCCGGTCGCGTGGCCGAACGGCCCGCGTCCGCACCGGCGTCGGAAGCCGTGGGTGTCCCGTAGGGCGGGGTGCCCGACGGGTATGCGGCTCCGCCGCGCCCGTGGGGCCCGGAGGACGAACTGTCAGTTTCACGACTCAAGGCAGGTTCTCCCGGTTGGCTCCGCCGCCCGTCACGCCTTCAGCGGGCGGCTCGGCGGCGCGCACCACCATACTGGCCACTTCTCGCGCGTATCCCGTGACCGCCGTGGAAACCCACACGGGACTCGCACGCCCACGGCACGGCGAAGCGGTACGTCACTTGCGAAGTCGGGCGGGGCCGCCGTCCGGTTGCCGCACCGGCGCGAGGGTGGCACAGATCACAGCAACGGCGATCCCGCCGAGCAGGAAGAGATAGGAGCCGGCACCGGCGGCGAAGAGGAAGTCGCCCTCCGGACGGCTGGTGGTGAGCAGCACCACGGCGAGCGCCCAGCCGAGGGCGGGCGCGACGGCCCCTCCCCGGCGCCCGACGGCACGGCCCGCCCCGGCGCACAGCCCCGCCTCGGCGGCCAGCGCGAGCAGCAGCCCGCCCGGGAACCAGGCCGGCTGGAGCAGCGCACCCGCCACTCCGAGGACGGCGCCGAGCACGAAGAGCCCGGCGTACAGGGCGGCCCGTCCGAGCGAGGGCGGGCGCAGCGGCTGGGCGAGTGCGGAGCTCGGCGGTTCGTTGCGGCCGTTCACGAGGTCGCCTCCCCGGTGTCGAAGGTTCCGGCGATGCCCGCGAACAGGTCGTTCTCACGTCCCTCGCCGCCCCGCTCGCCGCGCACCAGCTCGTAGTACTCGGTGGTGAGGATCGGCTGGGCCAGGTCGTTGGAGAGGACGAAATACGGTTCGGCGACCGTGATCTGGGTGGCGTGCGCGCGCATCGCGGCGGCCTTGGCGGGGGCGTACGCGGTGCCCTCGCCGCGGATCTCGGTGGTGATCCGCTCGTCGTCGACGACGCCCGGCACGTCCTCGACGCCGGCCGCCTTCTCGAACGGCAGTCCGGGCAGGTCGTCCCGGAGTCGGGCGAAGGCGTCCTCCACCCGGGAGCGCGGCACGCGGTTCCAGTAGACCTTCGCGACCGGACACCCGGCCTCGGCCGCCAGCTCCGCCGCTCGCATGGCGATGCGGTGGGCCTGGATGTGGTCGGGGTGGCCGTAGCCGCCGTTCGGGTCGTAGGTGACGAGCACCTGGGGGCGCACCTCGCGGATCACGTCGACGAGCAGGGCCGCGGCCGCGTCGACGTCCGCCTGCCACAGGCAGCCGGGGTCGTCGTTGTCGGACAGCCCCAGCATCCCGGAGTCGGCGTACCGCCCCGGCCCGCCGAGCAGCCGGAAGTCGTCGACGCCGAGTGCGCGCATCGCCTCCGCCAGCTCGCCCCTGCGGTGCCCGCCCAGAGCGGCTCCGGACAGGTGGGCGAGACCGGGCGGGATGACCTCGCCCCGCTCGCCGAGGGTGCAGGTCACCAGCGTCACGTGGGCGCCCTCGGCCGCGTAGCGGGCCATGGTGACGCCGTTGTTGATCGACTCGTCGTCCGGGTGCGCATGCACCAGCAGCAGACGCCGGCCGGGGAGATCCGTCATGGGGTCCACCCTATGAGGCCCGGCCCCCGTCCTCACGCCCGCACGGGGCGTACGGAACTGTCCAGGGCCTGTCCAGTGCCGTCGGCACTGTCGTCGGCGTTGTTCCGGGTAGGGCACGGCCGTGCGAGGCGGGACCAAGGAGGGGTGCGACATGTCGGTGGACGCCGGGACGGACCAGGTCGACGAACCGGGGTGGGAGGTGGATCCGGACGACGACTGGGCCCTGGCCGTGATCGCCACGGTGGGGCGGCAGCTCCGGCTGCGCCGGGAGGCGGCGGGGATGCGGGCTCCCGACTTCGCGGTGGCGATCGGGTACGGGGAGGACCTCGTGTACAAGGTCGAGGGCGGCAGGCGGATCCCGCGCCCCGAGTACCTGGACAGGGCGGACGAGGTGCTGACCGCCGGTGGGCTCGTCGCGGCCATGAAGGAGGACGTGAAGAAGGTCCGGTACCCGAAGAAGGTGCGGGATCTCGCGCAGATGGAGGCGCGGGCGGTGGAGCTCCAGCTGTACGACCCGGTGAACGTTCACGGACTCCTGCAGACGCCCGACTACGCCCGAGCACTGTTTCGCATGCGACGACCTCGTTACGCGGAGGACGAGATCGAGCGGGGCGTGGCTGCGCGTACAGCTCGCAAAGCCGTCTTCGAGCGCGACCCGGCGCCTGAACTCGGTTTCGTGCAGGACGAGTGGACGCTCCGACGGCGGCTCGGGGGAACGGACGTGGTACGGCGGCAACTGGAACACCTGCTGATGCTCGGGCGACTGCCGAACGTCGAGATCCAGGTGATGCCGATGGACCGCGAGGAGCACGCCGGGGTGGACGGTGCCATCGAGGTCCTGAAGTTCGAGGACGGCACGGCGGTCGGTCGCTCGCCGGGTGTTGCCAACGGCCGCCCGGTGACCGACCTCAGGCAGGTCCGTATCCTCGAACTACGGTATGGCATCATCCGGGCGCAGGCCCTCACCCCGTGTGAGTCGGCCGCCTTCATCGAGCAACTGCTGGGGGAGACATGATCCGCACGTCCTCGTCCACAGGACTGGTGTGGTCCAAGAGCAGCTACAGCAGCGGTGGGGAAACGGACTCCTGCGTCGAGGTCGCCCTCGCCCCCGGCACCGTCCACGTCCGCGACTCGAAGAACCTGCCGGACACCGGCCCCCGGCTCGCGCTGGCGCCGGAGGCCTGGGTCTGCTTCGTGGCCGGCACGGTCAGAAGTTGATGTCTCCGATCATCCCCGCGATGTTGGTCGTCAGCTCGCTGATCGTGGGGGCGATCGTCGACGAGGCCAGGTAGAAGCCGAGGAGCATGCACACCACCGCATGCCCCGCCTTCAAGCCTGACTTCTTGACCAGCAGGAAGACGATGATCGCCAGCAGCACAACCGCCGAAATCGAGAGTGCCACGGCGGCTCACCTCCAATGGGCCCAGGGACATGGGGGGTCGGTCGCAGTCGGAGCTCGGAGCAGATAAATCCACGCAGCGGGCACCTGGTTGATACCCACTATGCGCTAGTGATCATAACTATCCGTGCGCGCGCATCTCTCGGCGCACGGCCGCACAAGGGGGCGCATGGCCAATATGGTCAAGGCATGACGACCGAGTCCGACTCCTTCCCCAAACGGCACGCCCGCACCCAGCGGTTCACGCTCGGCGCGCCGCGTTCGTTCACCGTGGCACCCGATGGTTCACGGGTCGCCTTCCTGCGCTCCGGTACCGGTACGGACCGGGCCAATTCGCTGTGGGTGCTCGATGCCGAGAAGGGCGGGGAGCGCATGGCCGCCGACCCCCGCGCCCTTCTGGGCGGCGCCCAGGAACGGCTGTCCCCCGAGGAACGGGCCCGGCGCGAGCGCAGCCGCGAGGGCGGCGCCGGGATCGTCGGCTACGCCACCGACTCGTCGGTCGAGCTGGCCTCTTTCGCCTTGTCAGGGCGGCTCTTCGTGGCCGAGCTGCAGGTCGGCACCGCGCGCGAACTGCCCACCCCCGGGCCGGTGATCGACCCGCGCCCCTCCCCCGACGGCCGGCACGTCGCCTACGTCGCCCAGGGCGCCCTGCGCGTGGTGGGCGCCGAGGGGGACGGGGACAGGGCCCTGGCCGAGGCGGACGGCGAGGGCGTCACGTACGGGCTCGCCGAGTTCGTGGCGGCCGAGGAGATGTCGCGCAGCCGGGGCTTCTGGTGGAGCCCGGAGTCGGACCGCCTGCTGGTCGCCCGCGTGGACGACACGCCGGTCCAGCGCTGGTGGATCTCCGACCCGGCCCATCCCGGGCGTGATCCACAACACGTGCCGTACCCGGCGGCGGGCACCCCCAACGCGGACGTACGGCTGTTCGTGGTCGGTCTCGACGGGGGGCGCACGGAGGTCCTGTGGGACCGGGCGCGGTATCCGTATCTGGCGCGAGTGCACTGGTCAGCCGCGGGTGCGCCGCTGCTTCTCGTACAGGCGCGCGACCAGCGCAGCCAGCTGTTCCTGGCGGTGGACACCGAGTCGGGGACGACCCGGATGGTGCACGCCGACGAAGATCCAATTTGGCTGGAACTCTTCCCCGGGGTGCCCTGCTGGAGCCCCTCGGGCCAACTCGTGCGGATCGCCGACGAGGGCGGTGCGCGGGTGCTCGCGGTGGGCGAACGACTGCTCACCGGGGCCCAGTTGCACCTGCGGGCGGTGCTGGACGTCGGCGCCGACGACGTGCTGGTCTCCGCCTCGGCGGGCGAGGAGGCGGCCGAGGCGGAGATCGGCGAGGTGCACGTCTACCGGGTGAACGAACTGGGCGTCGAACGCCTGTCGCAGGAGCCCGGTGTGCACTCGGCGGTACGCGCCGGGGGCGTGACGGTGCTCGTCTCCGCGACCCTCGACCGGCCGGGAGCCCGAGTACGGGTACTGCGGGACGGGAAGGCCGCGGCGACCATCGCCTCGTATGCGGAAGACCCCGGTTTGTCCCCGCGCGTGACCCTCACCCAGGGGGGCGCACGACGCGTCCCGTGCGCCGTGCTTATGCCAACGGACTACCACGGTGACACCCCCCTCCCGGTCCTCCTGGACCCCTACGGTGGTCCGCACGGTCAGCGCGTCGTGGCCGCGCACAACGCCCACCTCACCTCGCAGTGGTTCGCGGACCAGGGGTTCGCGGTGGTCGTCGCCGACGGGCGGGGCACTCCGGGGCGCTCCCCCGCCTGGGAGAAGGCCGTCAAGGACGACGTGGCCGCTGTGGTGCTCCAGGACCAGGTGGACGCGCTGCACGCCCTCGCCGCCGACTTCCCGCTGGACCTGGACCGCGTCGCCGTCCGGGGGTGGTCCTTCGGCGGCTATCTCGCCGCCCTCGCGGCGCTGCGCCGGCCGGACGTCTTCCACGCCGCCGTCGTGGGCGCCCCGGTCACCGACCTCAGGCTCTACGACACCCACTACCAGGAGCGGTACCTCGGCGACCCCGGTGAGCAGCCGGACGTCTACCGCCGCAACTCGGTGATCGACGACGCCGGACTGGTCGACGCCGCCGAGCCGCACCGGCCCATGATGGTCATCCACGGCCTGGCGGACGACAACGTGGTGGTCGCCCACTCGCTGCGCCTGTCCTCGGCCCTGCTGGCGGCCGGCCGCCCGCACGAGGTGCTGCCCCTGTCCGGCGTCACCCACATGACCCCGCAGGAGTCGGTCGCCGAGAACCTGCTGCGGCTCCAGGTGGACTTCCTCAAGCGGTCGCTGCCCGCCCCGGCGTGACGCCGGCCGCGTCACCCGTACGCCCACGCCTTTGACACGCGGGTAACTTCGGCGAAGCGGTCCCGACACACGGGCCCGCGACGCTGATCGGCGTACGGCCGTGCGGGTGCCGTAAGCGGGCCGGGGACCATGTCACCCCGGCCCGCTGCCCCCGCCCTCGCCCTCGCCCTCGGGTGGCACCACCTGCTTCTCCTCCGCGAAGTGGCAGGCGGAGTCGTGCGCGGCGGGCCCGGAGACCGAGCGGAACTCGGCGGGAACGGCCAGGGCCGGTACCTCCAGCGCGCACCGCTCCCGCGCCTTCCAGCAGCGGGTGCGGAAGCGGCACCCCGAGGGGATGTTGGTCGGGGACGGGACGTCGCCGGACAGGATGATCCGCTCGCGGTGTTCCCGGGCCTCCGGGTCGGGCACCGGTACGGCGGACAGCAGCGCCTGGGTGTAGGGGTGCGTGGGGTGGTCGTAGATCTCCTCGTCCCGGCCGGTCTCGACGATGCGGCCCAGGTACATCACGCCGACCCGGTCCGAGATGTGCCGGACGATCGACAGGTCGTGGGCGATGAAGATGTACGAGAGGTCGAACTCGTCCTGGAGCCGGGCCATCAGGTTGATCACCTGGGCCTGGACCGACACGTCGAGGGCCGAGACCGGTTCGTCGGCGACGATGATCTCCGGGCGCAGCGCCAGACCCCGCGCGATGCCGATGCGCTGGCGCTGGCCGCCGGAGAACTGGTGGGGGTAGCGGTTGATGTACTCCGGGTTCAGGCCGACCACGTCCAGCAGGTCCTGGACCCGTCGCCGCCGGTCGCCCTTCGGGGCCACCTCGGGGTGGATGTCGTAGGCCTCGCCGATGATGTCGCCGACGGTCATGCGGGGGTTGAGGGAGGTGTAGGGGTCCTGGAAGACCATCTGGATGTTCCGGCGTACGGACTTCAGGGCCCGGCCCGACAGGCGGGTGATGTCCTCGCCCTTGTAGCGGATCTCCCCCGCCGTCGGCCGCTCCAGGTTGACCAGCATCTTGGCGACCGTGGACTTGCCGCAGCCGGACTCGCCGACGATGCCGAGCGTCTCGCCGCGGGCCAGCTCGAAGTCCACGCCGTCGACGGCCTTGACCGCGCCGACCTGCTTCTTGAAGAGGATGCCGGAAGTCAGCGGGTAGTGCTTGACCAGGCCGCGGACTTCGAGGATCGGCTCCGTGGTCTCAGCCATGCAGGCACTCCCTCCAGAAGTGGCAGGCGCTGCCCCGCTCGGCGTCGGACTCGGTGACGTCGTAGAGGGGAGGTACGTCGGTGCGGCAGACGTCCTGGGCCATCGGGCAGCGGGGGTGGAAGGCGCAGCCGGGCGGGATCCGGGTCAGGTTGGGCGGCAGGCCCTTGATGGCATACAGCTCCTGGCCCTTCTGGTCCAGGCGCGGGATCGACTCCAGCAGGCCGCGGGTGTACGGGTGGGCCGGGGCCTTGTAGATGTCGTGGACGGGTGCCGTCTCGACGATCCGGCCGGCGTACATGACGGCGATCTTGTCGGCGACGTCGGCGACCACGCCGAGGTCGTGGGTGATGAGGATCAGGCCCATGTGCAGTTCGCGCTGGAGTTCCGCGAGCAGGTCCATGACCTGGGCCTGGACGGTGACGTCGAGGGCGGTGGTCGGCTCGTCGGCGATGATCAGCTTGGGCTCCAGGGCCATCGCCATCGCGATCATGATGCGCTGGCGCATCCCGCCGGAGAACTGGTGCGGGTACTGCCGCACCCGCTCCTTCGCGGCCGGGATGCGGACCCGGTCCATCAGCTCGACGGCCTTGGCGTGGGCGTCCTTGCGGGACATGCCGCGGTGCACGGTGAACATCTCGGCGAGCTGGGCGCCGACGGTCAGGACCGGGTTCAGCGAGGACAGCGCGTCCTGGAAGATCATCGCCATCTCGGCGCCGCGGACCTTCCGGCGTTCCTCCTCCTTCAGCTTCAGCAGGTCCCGGCCCTCGAAGAGGATCTCCCCCGCGGTGACCCTGCCCGGCGGGATGTCGAGGATGCCCATGATCGTCTGGGCGGTGACGGACTTGCCGGATCCGGACTCGCCGAGCACCGCGAGGGTCTCGCCCGCGTCCACGCCGTAGCTGACGCCGTTGACGGCCTTGGCGACACCGTCGCGGGTGTGGAACTCCACGTGCAGGTCGCGCACTTCGAGCAGCATGCGGTCGCTCACCTCAGCTTCGGGTCGAGGGCGTCGCGCACCGCGTCGCCGAGCATGATGAACGCGAGGACGGTGATGGCGAGCGCCCCGGACGGCCACAGCAGCGCGTGCGGGGCGTTGCGCACGTAGGGGGCGGCGGAGGAGATGTCGATGCCCCAGGAGACGCTGGGCGGCTTCAGGCCGACGCCGAGGAAGGACAGGGTCGCCTCCAGGGAGATGTAGGTGCCGAGCGCGATGGTCGCCACGACGATGACGGGCGCGACGGCGTTGGGCGCGATGTGGCGCAGCAGGAGCCGGGAGTTGGAGGCGCCCAGCGCCCGCGCCGCCTGCACGTAGTCGTTCTGTTTGGCGGTGATGACGGAGCCGCGGGCGATGCGGGAGATCTGCGGCCAGCCGAGCAGCACGATGAAGCCGATGACCGGCCAGATGGTGTTGCTGGTGATGACGGAGAGCAGGACGAGGCCGCCCAGGACGACCGGGATCGCGAAGAAGATGTCGGTGATCCGGGACAGGACCGCGTCCCCGCCGCCGCCGAAGAACCCGGCGAGGCCGCCGAGGACGCTGCCGAGGAGGGCGACGCCGAGGGTGGCGAGGATGCCGACCGCGACCGAGGTGCGGGCGCCGTAGACGGTGCGGGTGTAGACGTCGCAGCCCTGGCCGTTGAAGCCGAAGGGGTGGCCGGGCTGGGAGCCTTCCTGCGCCTTGGCCAGGTCGCACTTGAGGGGGCTGCCGGAGGCGATCAGCGAGGGCCAGATGGAGATGACGATCAGGAAGAGGATCACCAGCGCCGAGATGATGAAGACGGGGTTGCGGCGCAGGTCGTGCCAGGCGTCGGTCCACAGGCTGCGGGGTTTGTCCCGGGGGTCGGCCCCGTCCGGGCCCGGCGGCTGCTCCAGCGTGACCGCCTCGCTGGCGCCGAGGTCCATCGTGCCGCCCATGCCGGTGCCGGCGATGGCGCGCTCGGGCTCGTAGGGCTCCTGTTCAGGCATAGCGGATCCTCGGGTCGAGTACGGCGTACAGGAGGTCGACGACGAGGTTGGCGACGAGGAAGACGAGGACCAGGACGGTGACGAAGCCGACGACGGTCTGGGTGTTCTGGCGCAGGATGCCCTGGTAGAGCTGGTAGCCGACGCCGTGGATGTTGAAGATCCGCTCGGTGACGATGGCGCCGCCCATCAGCGCGCCGATGTCGGTACCGATGAAGGTGACGACGGGGATGAGGGAGTTGCGCAGCAGGTGCCGGGTGATGACCCGGTGGCGGGGCAGGCCCTTGGCGATGGCGGTGCGGACGTAGTCGGAGCGCCGGTTCTCGGCGATGGAGGTGCGGGTCAGCCGGGTGACGTAGGCCAGCGAGACCGAGGCGAGGACCAGGCCGGGGACGATCAGCTCGCCGAAGGCCGCCTCGGAGGAGACGGCCGGGTCGATCCAGCCCCACTTGACGCCGAGCAGCAGCTGGAGCAGCAGGCCGGTGACGAAGGTGGGCACGGAGATGACGACGAGGGTCAGCAGCAGCACCCCGGTGTCGACGGGACGGCCGCGGCGCAGGCCGGTGAGGACGCCCAGGATGATGCCGACGACGATCTCGAAGAGGATCGCGACGATCGTGAGCCGGATGGTGACCGGGAACGCCGTCCCCATCAGCTCGGTGACCGGCTGGCCGTTGAAGGCGGTGCCGAAGTCGCCGGTGAAGACGTTGCCCATGTAGGTGGCGTACTGCTGCCACACCGGCTGGTCGAGGCCGAACTCGTGCCGCAGCTGCGCGGCCGTCGCCGGGTCGCACTCCCGGTCGCCGCACAGGCCCGCGATGGGGTCGCCCATCACGTTGACCATCAGGAAGATCAGCAGCGTGGCCCCGATGAAGACCGGGATCATCTGGAGCAGCCGCCGGACGACGTAGCGTCCCATGGCGCCCCCTCAGCCGACCTTGATCTCGTTGTAGACCGGGACGCTGAACGGGTTGAGCTTCACGTTGGAGAGCCGGTCGGAGTAGCCTGCGCTGCCGTTCTGGTACCAGAGCGGGATGGCCCCCATGTCGTCCCTGAGGACCTCCTCGGCCTGCTGGAAGAGGCCGACGGCCTTGGCGGTGTCGGTCTCGGCGTTGGCCTGGTCGACGAGGTCGTCGAACTTCTTGCTGGACCACTTGCCGTCGTTGGAGGAGGCGTTGGTGTAGTACAGCGGCTGGAGGAAGTTCTGGATGAGCGGGTAGTCCATCTGCCAGCCCGCGCGGAAGGGGCCGCTCATCTTCTGGTTGGTGATCTGGTTGCGGAAGTCGGCGAAGGTGCCGACCGGGTTCCCGGCGCAGGCGCGGTCGTTGTCCAGGGCGTTGTTGATGGAGTTGCAGACCGCGTCGACCCACTGCTTGTGGGAGCCGGTGTCGGCGTTGTAGGTGATCTTGACCTGCCCGCCGGGGAGTCCGCCGCCCTCCTTGACCAGCTTCTTGGCCTCCGCGGCGTTGTACTCGCAGGCGTCCCCGCACAGGCCCGGCTTGTAGCCGCCGTCCTTGCCGAGGACCGGTGAGGTCCAGTCGGTGGCCGGGGTGCGGGTGTTCTGGAAGATGGTGTCGGTGATCTGCTTGCGGTCGATCGCCATGGACAGGCCCTTGCGGACCTTCTCCGAGCCGGACTTGTTCCAGTCGTTGTCGTAGAACGGGAAGGCGAGGGTCTGGATGATGCCCGCCGGGGTGTTGATGTACCGGTCGCCGAGGTCGTTCTTGACGTTCTTGAGCTGGGAGGCCGGGACGTCGTCGACGAGGTCGAGGTTGCCCGCGATCAGGTCGGTGTAGGCGGTGTTGTTGTCGGTGTAGACCTTGAGGTCCACGCCGCCGTTCTGCGCCTTGTCCGGGCCGGGGTAGTCGTCCCACTTGCGCAGGGACATCTGGGAGCCGCGGGTGTAGTTGTCGACCTGGTAGGGGCCGTTGCCGACGGGCTTCTTCAGCCAGGCGTCGTGGTCGTCGAAGAACGCCTTGGGCAGCGGCGCGAAGGCCGGATAGCCGAGGGTGTCGGGGAACGTGGAGAACTTCTGGCTGAGCTTGATCGTGAAGGTGCGGGGGCCGGTCACCTTCAGCCCCGAGAGCGTGTCGGTGCTCTGCGAGCCGCTTTCGGGGTGCACCTTGTCGTAGCCGTCGATGTAGGCGAAGAAGTACGCGTTGCGCTGGTTGTTCTTCAGGCTCGCGCCGTAGTTCCAGGCGTCCACGAAGGACTGCGCGGTGACCTTCTCGCCGTTGCTGAAGGTCCAGCCGTCCTTGACGGTGACGGTGAAGTTCTGCGAGTCGGAGGTGTCGATCTTCTCGGCGAGCATGTTCTGCGCCTCGCCGGTCCCGGGGCCGTACTTCTTCAGGCCCCGGAAGATCATGTCGAGGACCTTGCCGCCCTGCACCTCGTTGGTGTTGGCCGGCTCCAGCGGGTTCTGGGGGTCGCCCCAGGAGGAGCTGAGCACGCCGCCGCTGCCGCCGCCGCTGCCTCCGTCCCCGCCCCCGCCGCCGCAGGCCGTCGCCGCGAGGGCTACCGCCGCCGCGCAAGCGGCCCATCTGGCGTGCGTGGCTCCGCGCATGGAGTGCCTCCTCGTGCCCTGACTCGTCCGCTGGTCCGTTCCGGTCCAGCTTCGAAGGGCGTACTCGGGGGCGCACACCCGTCCGGTCCATACGGGTTGCCGGTGTCCTCCGGACGGGTGCGGGAGGTGTGGCGGCATACGGAAGGGGGGGGGGGGGGGGGGGGGGGGCCCCCCCCCCCCCCCCCTTCCCTGCTGCCTTCTGTGCTCAGCCCTTGGAGAGGGTCGCGCCGCCGTCGGCGCCGTCCTCCATCGCCTTCAGACCCGGGTCCATGACGATGTCCTCGGCCCTGGCCTCCGTCGAGCCCTCCTCGGGGAAGTGGCAGGCCGTCAGGTGGCCCTCCCGGTTCCCGGAGAGCTGCACCAGCGGCGGCTCCTCGGTGGCGCACTTGTCCTGCGCCTTCCAGCACCGGGTGCGGAACCGGCAGCCGGAGGGCGGCGAGATCGGCGAGGGCACGTCGCCCTCGAGCCGGATCCGCTCCCGCTTCTCGGCGTCGAGGTCCGTCTCCGGCACGGCCGACAGCAGCGCGTGCGTGTACGGGTGACGGGGGCGGTTGTAGAGCGAGTCGCGGTCCGCGATCTCCACGATCTTGCCCAGGTACATCACCGCGACGCGCTGCGAGAAGTGCCGCACGATCGCCAGGTCGTGGGCGATGAAGACGAACGCGATGCCCATCTCCCGCTGCACCTCCTGCAGCAGGTTCACCACCTGGGCCTGGATCGACACGTCGAGGGCCGAGACCGGCTCGTCGGCGACGATGAGCTTCGGCTGCAGCGCGACGGCGCGCGCCACCCCGATGCGCTGCCGCTGGCCGCCGGAGAACTCGTGCGGGAAGCGGTTGTAGTGCTCCGGGTTGAGACCGACGATCTCCAGGAGCTCGCGGACGCGCTTCTCCCGGCCGCCGGGCGGGTTGATCCCGTTGATCTCCATCGGGCCCGAGATGATCGTGCCGACGGTCTGCCGCGGGTTCAGGGACGCGTACGGGTCCTGGAAGATCATCTGGATCTCGGACCGGACCGGCGCCAGTTCCCGCCGGTTGGCCCGGGTGATGTCCTTGCCCCGGTACTCGATGCTGCCCTGGGTCGGCTCGTACAGCCGGGTCAGCAGCCGGCCGGTGGTCGACTTGCCGCAGCCGGACTCGCCGACGAGGCCGAGGCTCTCGCCCGGGAAGACCTCGAAATCAACGCCGTCGACGGCCTTGACGTGGCCGACGGTGCGCTTGATCGGGAAGCCGCCCTTGATCGGGAAGTGCTTCGAGAGGCCGCTGACCTTGAGAAGCGGCGCGGTGTCGCCGTCCCGCTGCTGCGGGAAGTCGTCGGCCACCGCTGTGGTCGTCTTGCTGTTGTCGCTCATGGTGATGCCCCAGTCGCCGGTTTCCGCTCAGCCCAGCCGGGGCTGAATCTTCTCGATGAACACCTGCTGCCGCTGGTCTCCCGTCAGGTGGCAGGCGGCGGCACGGCCGTGCGGGAGCGTCGGACGCTCCCCCGAGCAACGCTCGCCGGAGACCAGGTCGGTGAAGCCGCACCTCGGGTGGAACGCGCACCCGGAGGGCGGGTTCATCAGCGAGGGCGGCGACCCCGGGATCGGCATCAGCGGCTCGTCGACGTCGGACGTGAGGTTCGGCATCGAGCTCAGCAGACCCCAGGTGTACGGGTGCTGCGGGGACTTGAGCACCTCGCGCACCGTGCCGCGCTCCACGGCCCGGCCCGCGTACATGACCATGATGTCGTCGGCCATGTTGCCGACCACGCCCAGGTCGTGGGTGATCATGATGATCGCGGAGCCGAACTCCTGCTGGAGGTCCTTGAGCAGGTCGAGGATCTGCGCCTGGACGGTCACGTCGAGCGCCGTGGTGGGCTCGTCCGCGATCAGCAGGTCCGGGTTGCAGGACAGGGCCATGGCGATCATGGCGCGCTGGCGCATACCGCCGGAGAACTGGTGCGGGTAGTCGTCGACCCGCTTCTGCGGGTGCGGGATGCCGACCTTCTGCAGCAGGTCGATGGCGCGCACCCGGGCGTCCTTCTTGGACGCGCCGTTGTGCTTCATGAACGGCTCCGCGATCTGCCGGCCGACCGTGTAGTACGGCGACAGCGCGGTCAGCGCGTCCTGGAAGATCATCGCCATCTTCTTGCCGCGCAGCTTCTCCAGCTGCTTCTCACTGGCGTCGGTCAGCTCCTGGCCGTCCAGCGTGATCGATCCGTCGATGGCGGTCCTGCGGCGGTCGTGCAGGCCGAGGACGGCCAGGTTGGTCACCGACTTGCCGGAGCCGGACTCGCCGACGATGCCGAGGGTCTTGCCCCGCTCCAGGTCGAAGGAGAGACCGTCCACCGCCTTGACGACGCCGCCCTCGGTGGAGAAGTGGACCTTGAGGTCGCGCACCGAGAGAAACGCGTCCCCCGCGGCGGCGGCCGGGGCCTCTTCGGGCTTGGTCTGAGTGGTCACGGTGGTTCTCCTAGGACAGGCGCACGCGCGGGTCGATGACTGCGTACATGGCGTCCACGATCAGGTTGAAGACGATGATGAGCGCGGCGCTGACCAGCATGACGCCCATCAGCATCGGCAGGTCCTTGTTGATGACCGAGTCCAGCGCGAGCCGGCCGATGCCGGCCAGGCCGAAGGTCATCTCGGTCACCATGCCGCCGCCCATCAGCGCGGACAGGTCGATGCCGAGGATGGTGACGATGGGCACGAGCGAGCCGCGCCAGGCGTAGCGGAAGAAGGTGTAGTTGCTCGACATGCCCTTGGCACGGGCCGCCCTCACATGCTCTTCCTGTAGTTGCTCGATCATCGACGACCGGCTCATACGGGTGTAGTTGGCGGTGAAGATGGTCGCCATGACGATCCAGGGGATCAGCAGGCCGGCGAACCAGCCGGCGGCGTCCTCGGAGATCGGCACGTACTTGGGCTTCTGCAGCCAGCCGGTGCTGTAGACGAGCGCGAGCAGGACGAGCGGGCCGAGGAAGTAGATCTGCAGGGAGCTGACGACCAGCGAGCCGGAGCTGAACACCTTGTCGATCCAGGTGCCGCGGTTCCTGGCGGCCAGCAGGCCGGCGCCGAGGCCGACGATGAGGAAGACGATCAGGGAACCGACGGTCAGCGAGACGGTCAGCGGGAAGCGGTCGAGGATCGTGTCCCAGACGTTCTGGTTGTTCGCGAAGGAGACGCCGAAGCAGGGGGCGTCGCAGTGACCGACCGCGAAGTCGCGCCCGGTGAAGATGCCCGCCAGGAAATGCCAGTACTGGACCGTGACCGGCTGGTCGAGGCCCAGGTTCTTGTGGATGATCTCCAGCGCGTCCGGAGTGCAGTTCTTGCCACAGGCCAGCATGGCCGGGTCCTGCGGGATCGCGAAGAACATGAAGAAGGTGAAGGCACTGATCAACACCAGGATCAGCACCGCGCCGAAGGACCGGCGAATGAGGAATTGAAGCATGGCAGACAGCTGCTCTCAGGACTGCGGCAAGGGGATGGGGAGGACTGGAGTCGGTCCGGGCCCGGTGGCGGGCGCTCCGCAGCGCGCCCGCCACCGTTTCCCGACCGGACGGGTTACTTCTTGAGGAAGACCCGGGTCACGTCCACGTAGCTCGAGTCCGAGCTGTAGCGGATGCCGCCGACGTTCGAACCGAAGATCTGGAAGACCTTGGTGTAGTAGATCGGGGCGGCCGGGTTCACTTCCTTGGAGATGTACTCGTTCAGCTCCGCCCAGGCCTTGGTGGCCTCAGCCGTGTCCGTGATCTGCTGGATGCGCTGGATCTCGGAGTTGACGTGGTCGTCGTTGATGTGCGAGTAGTTCGACGCACCGTCCTGGATCTGCTTGCCGTCGTAGACCGGCGGGATGACCGTGGAGGCGGACGGCCAGTCCTGGCCCCAGCCGGTCATGTAGAGGTCCAGCCCGTTGTCGACCTTGCCGACCTGCTCGTACCAGGTGGCGGAGTCGATCTCCTTCTTCTGGATGTCGAGACCGATCTTCTCCAGGGCGGTGGAGATCAGGACGGCCTGCTTCTGCCGCTCAGGGGTGTTGGCGTAGGCGTAGACGAGGCTCTTGCCCTCGAAGCCGCCTTCCTTGATGAGCTTCTTGGCGGCCTCGATGTCGCCGTTCGGCTTCTTGGCGCGGCCGAACGGGTCGAACGCCTCGTCGTAGCCCGGGGTGGTGGGCGACATCAGCGAGTTGGCGACCTCACCGCCGTAGGCACCGCCGTCGGCCTTGAAGACCGAGTCGGAGGGCAGGGCCAGGGTGATGGCGTCGCGGAGCTTCTTGTCCTTGACGCGGTTCATGTTGAAGTTGAGCTGCCACACGTAGGGCGCGTAGCCCTGGATCGTGCGGTTCTTCATCGCGTCCTTGTCGCCGACGACCTTCTGGAGCTGCGTCGTGGCGACCTGGCCGGTGAACATCATGGCGTTCTTGGCGCCACCCTGGTCGGCGAGGAGGGTCTTGGTCTGGTCCTCGTCGTCGTGGTTCATCTCGATGTTGAAGCCGTCGACGTACTGGTGGCGCACCGAGTCGGACTTCGGGTCCCACTGGGTGTTCTTGACCAGCTTCATCGACTTGCCGGGCTTGAACTCGGCGATCTTGTACGGACCGGCGGCGACGGGCGCGGAGTCGTACTTCTCCTTGGTGTCCGTCTCCTCCGGGACGACGCTGTAACCGGGCATGGTCAGCATCTGCGGGAGGTCGGGGCGAGCCGTCTTGAAGTGGAAGACGATCGTCTTGTCGTCCGGCGTCTCCAGGACGTTGTCGGGCAGGTGCTTGCCCTTGTCCG
Organism: Streptomyces violaceoruber; assembly: GCF_033406955.1. Classification (NCBI taxonomy): domain Bacteria; kingdom Bacillati; phylum Actinomycetota; class Actinomycetes; order Kitasatosporales; family Streptomycetaceae; genus Streptomyces; species Streptomyces violaceoruber. The sequence goes on from NZ_CP137734.1 coordinate 2,989,594, forward strand.
GACCCGCGTAGGCGTCGCGGTAGGTGGTGCCGTCGCCGGACAGCCACTGCTGGAGGTACGTCGGGCCGTCGGTGATGTAGCTGGAGTACATCCGCTCGATCGTGTGGCGGATGTCCGCCGAGTTGATCGGGTTGCCGTTGGCGTCCTTCAAGTTGTCCTTGAGGGTGTACGTCCAGGTCTTGCCGCCGTCGGTCTGCTTGCCCGCGTCGGTGGCGAGGTCGCCCACGACGGTCAGGTTGCCGTTCTCGTCCTCGTCGTACTGAGTCAGACCGCGGAAGATGAGGCGGCCGAGCAGCTTGCCGTCCGAGACGTAGATCTGGCCCGGGTCCAGGTGGGAGAAGTCCGCCGTCTGGTAGACGGTCATGGTGCCGCCCGGCTTGGCGCCCGGGACCTCGGGGGCCGGGCCGGTGGACGCCTGCGCGTCGCCGATCTGGACCGGCTTCGACTGCGACTTGGCGTCTTCCTTCTTCTTGCTGTTGTCCTTGGCGGAGCTGTCGCTGTCGCCACCACCGCAGGCGGTGAGGGTCAGGGCGCCGGCTGCGACCGCGACTATGGCGGCCGTGGCGGTGCGGTTACGGAGAATGCTCATGAGGACGAATCCACCTGCCTGTGAGTAGTGAGCACTGCTGGTACGTGGCCGGAGGCCGGGCTGAGCGGCGCCGAACCGGCCGGGCGAGGATGTGGGGGGTTCCCCTTGGCCTCAGCGGTTTCCCTTGGGGTCGAAGGCGTCCCGGACCGAGTCACCGAGGAGGTTGAAGGCCACGATGAAGATCACCATGGCGACTCCGGGGAAGAGCATGTAGTAGGGGTCCTGCTCGACGATGTCCGCGCCGATGGCGAACATCCGTCCCCAGTCCGGCGTGGGCTCGACGTACCCCACGCCCACGAAGGACAGGAACGCGATGCTGAGGATGGTGCTCGGCAGCGTGAGCGTCGCCTGTACCAGCGTCGGAGTGACGATGTTGGGCAGCAGTTCCTTGCGGAGGATGCGCCAGGGCGAGGCCCCGGAGATGCGGGCGGCCTCGATGAACTCCCGGTCGCGCAGGGACATCGTGGCACCGCGGACGATGCGGGCCATGCTCATCCAGCCCAGGAAGGACAGCACGATGATGATCGCGGCGGCGCGCACGTAGGTGGGCGTCTCCTTGTCGGGAGCGACGAACACCGTGGTGATGACGGGCATCGCGGCGACGAAGAAGAGCTGGCTGGGCAGGGCCATGAAGAAGTCGGTGATCCGGCCGAGCCAGTAGTCGATCTTGCCGCCGAAGTAGCCGCCGGCCAGGCCGATCAGGACACCCAGCACCGTCATGATGATGGTCGCCGCCAGCGCGGTGGCCATCGAGTTGCGCATGCCGTACAGCAGCTGGGTGAACACGTCGCGGCCCAGGCCCGGTTCGATGCCGAACCAGAAGTCGCCGTCGATGCCGCCGTACGGCGCCGCGGGCATGGTGAACATGTCCAGCAGGTCGGGGTTGTCCTGACCGTACAGCGTGTACGGGTCCTTGCCGTAGACCATCGAGATCAGCGGCGCCGCCGCCGCGATCACGAAGAAGAACAGGACGACGAAGGCAGAGATCACACCGGCCCGGTCGCGCTTGAAGCGCGCCCACATCAACTGGCCGGGCTTGCGCCCTTCCGGCTCCTTGGGCTTCGGGGCGTCGCCCTGCGGCGCGCTCTCTTTGTCCAAGACGGAAGAGGCTTCAGCACCCTCAATCTCGATTGGACTCGTCATGATTCGTCCATTTCACAGGTTGGAGGTCGTCGGGAGTGCGGGAGCCGACGGCCTTCGCACGGCGTACGTCTTTCGCAGCGCGCGAGGGGAACAAAGACGGAGGGGCAGCACGGCCCCGGGAGAACCCTGGCTCACGGCCGGCGACTGCCGGCCGACGGCACACGACGTCAAGGAAGTTCGCGACGCCGGGCCGCTGCCGCATCAACCGTGACGGCACTGAACGCACCCGCGGGGCCTACACCTGCCATCGGGGACGACGCGACCCATATGGCGCTTGTGGCACCTCGCATGGGTTCCTCCTCATGAATCCGCTGGTTCACCGCAAAGAGGAGCACGCGTCACGTTCCAGCCATCGGCCGGTGATGAGATCGCCGTGCACCCTCACGCTCGCGAGCCTGCGCCCCGTCAGCGCGTGACCCGTTTATCCGAGCTCTACGCGCCTAACTATCTGCCATCCTCCGGGGAACGAACCACAGGTTCGAGGTCTCGGTTCGATCACAGATAGGGGCCAGATCTTTCAAAATCCGGACAAAGGGTTTGGTACGAGATCGCTGCGAAACGGACTTGTTACACATCTAACGGTGGTGACCGTCCGTATAGCGGACGTCCGCGCGACAGAAATTGATTGCGCGTAACGTGCACGGGGTGCAAGCTGACCCCCAGGTATGTCCCGCGCCCGGCACGGCCGTCGGCGCCGGCCGCCCGGCCCCCGGACGGGGCTGCCCGCCGGCGCTCCGGGCGGAGTGCTTCCGCGCAGGTTAGTGCGGCCCTGCCCGCCCTGTGCCGCCCCGCCGGGAAATCGAGGGTTTTCCCTACACCCGACTCCCGCCCGCGTCGCCAACACGCCGAACGGCACCGGACCCCACGTGAACCGTGGGGTCCGGTGCCGTCCGCCGTGCGGTGGGGTCAGCCGTGCTTGGCGCGGCTGGCGGCGCGGGCGCGCTCGCGGGCGTCCAGGTTCACCTTGCGGATCCGGACGGCCTCGGGGGTCACCTCGACGCACTCGTCGTCGCGGCAGAACTCCAGGGACTGCTCCAGGGAGAGCTTGCGCGGCGGGACGATCGCCTCGAACGAGTCGGCCGAGGACGACCGCATGTTGGTGAGCTTCTTCTCCTTGGTGATGTTCACGTCCATGTCGTCGGCGCGGGAGTTCTCGCCGACGATCATGCCCTCGTACACCTCGGTGCCGGGGTCCGTGAAGAGCACACCGCGCTCCTGGAGGTTGGTCATCGCGAACGCGGTGACGGCACCCGAGCGGTCGGCGACCAGCGAGCCGTTGTTACGGGTCGTGAGGGTGCCGAACCAGGGCTCGTGGCCCTCGTGGATGGAGTGCGCGATGCCGGTGCCGCGGGTCTGGGTGAGGAACTCCGTCCGGAATCCGATCAGGCCGCGGGAGGGGACCACGAACTCCATGCGGACCCAGCCCGAGCCGTGGTTGGACATGTTGTCCATCCGGCCCTTGCGCACGCCCATGAGCTGCGTGACCGCGCCCATGTGCTCCTCGGGCACGTCGATCGTCATCCGCTCGACGGGCTCGTACGTCTTGCCCTCGACCTCCTTGGTGACGACCTGCGGCTTGCCGATGGTCAGCTCGAAGCCCTCCCGGCGCATCTGCTCGACCAGGATGGCCAGCGCCAGCTCACCGCGGCCCTGCACCTCCCAGGCGTCGGGGCGCTCGGTGTCCAGGACGCGGAGCGAGACGTTGCCGATCAGCTCGCGGTCCAGGCGGTCCTTGACCTGACGGGCGGTGACCTTGCGGTCCTTGACGACCGCCTTGTTGTCGGCGCCCTTGCCGGTGGCGCCGCGGCCGACCAGCGGGGAGGTGTTGGTGCCGATGGTCATGGAGATCGCGGGCTCGTCCACCGTGATCAGCGGCAGCGGGACCGGGTTCTCCACGTCGGCCAGGGTCTCGCCGATCATGATGTCCGGGATGCCGGCGACCGCGCAGATGTCACCGGGGCCGGCCTTCTCGGCGGGCTTGCGGGTGAGCGCCTCGGTCATCATCAGCTCGGAGATCCGCACGTTCTGCACGGACCCGTCGCGCTTCATCCAGGCGACGGTCTGGCCCTTCTTCAGCTCGCCCTGGTGGACGCGCAGCAGCGCGATGCGGCCGAGGAAGTTGTCGGCGTCCAGGTTGGTGACGTGGGCCTGGAGCGGGGCGTCCTCGTCGTAGGTCGGCGCCGGGATGTGGTCCAGGATCGTCGAGAAGAACGGCTCCAGGCTGGTGGAGTCGGAGGGGACCGTGCCGTCCTCGGGCTTGGTGAGGGAGGCGACGCCGTCCCGGCCGCAGGCGTAGACGATCGGGAACTCGATCTGCTCCTCGTCGGCGTCCAGGTCGAGGAAGAGGTCGTAGGTCTCGTTGACGACCTCGTCGATGCGGGCGTCCGGCCGGTCCGTCTTGTTGATGCACAGGATGATCGGCAGCCGCTGGCTGAGCGCCTTGCGCAGCACGAACCGGGTCTGCGGCAGCGGACCCTCGGAGGCGTCCACGAGCAGCACGACACCGTCGACCATCGACAGACCGCGCTCGACCTCGCCGCCGAAGTCGGCGTGGCCGGGGGTGTCGATGATGTTGATGGTGATGACGTCGCCGCCATCCTTCGGGTGGTACTTCACCGCCGTGTTCTTGGCGAGGATCGTGATGCCCTTCTCACGCTCCAGGTCGTTCGAGTCCATCATGCGGTCGTCGACGCCTTCGAGCTGGTGCGCGGCGAAGGCGCCGGCCTGCTTCAGCATTCCGTCGACGATGGTGGTCTTGCCGTGGTCGACGTGGGCGACGATGGCGACGTTGCGGATGTCGTGGCGCGTGGCCATATGAGGCGTACTCCCGGAGGGTGTGTGGACGGCCCTCGCGTACGTCCGTGTCACGCGGGCCTGCCGGGCGGTACATGCCACGGCCTCACCCAATGGTACGGGGCCCCGGAGGCTGCGGCTTGCCGGGAGGGTTCAGGACGAGGGGGAGGGCGAGGCCGGGGCGGTGGGCCGGGAGCCCTGGGCACCCTTCTTGAGGAAGCCCATGTCCTCGTAGACCGGTGTCCCGAACCCGAAGGCGCCGGCGTTGGCGAGGTTCTTGCGGGCCGCCGTCAGCTGGGGGCGCTGGTAGAGGGGAACGGAGCCGGCCGCCGCCCAGATCCGCGAGTCGGCCTTGCGCAGCAGGTCCCGGGATTCCTTCTGGTCCAGGGTGGCCAGGGCCCGGTCGAAGAGCTGGTCGACCTGGTCGGTGCCGACCCGGGTGTAGTTCTGGGCGACGTTCAGGGAACCGTCGGCGGCCGGGACGGGCTTGGCGTAGATGGGACGGGCGTCGGTGGCGGGGAACGCGGAGGCGGGCCAGGAGTAGAGCGCCAGGTCGTACTCGCCGGCGGCGATGTGGTCCTTGAAGTAGCTCTCGTCCGGCACCTTGGTGATCCTGGTGCCGATGCCGATCTCCTTCAGCATGTCCGTGATGCGGTCGGCCACGGTGCGCAGGGTGCCGGAGCCGGGACCGGAGGGGAGCACGAAGCGGAGGGTGAGCTCCTTGCCGTCCTTGGCGAGCGGGGCCGCCGCCGCGCCGGCCGGGGCCGCGGTGCCCTTGGGGGCGTAGGCGCCGGGTGCGCCGCCCTGCGCGGTGTTCTTGCCGCTGCTGTGCTTCTCGCCGCTCTCCCGGTCGGCGCCGTCCTTGGCGTCGCCGGCGTCGTCGTTCCCGCCGTCGTCGTTCTTGCCGTCCTTGTTCTTGTCGTCCTCGCCGACGATGTACGTGCCGTCGTCGCCGCCCTCGGACTTCTCCTCGTCCTTCTTGTCCTCGTCCTTGTTCTCGTCCTTCTCGGCGCCGGCCGCCTCCTCGCCGTCCTTCTTCTTCACCGGGCCGCCGGGGACCCATCCGGCGTCCGCGAGCAGGGCTCGGGCCTCCTTGGCGTTCTGCTCGCCGAGGGCGCCGCTGCCGTCGGCGTAGGCGGGCTGGCCGGAGAGCGCGAGGTGGCTGCCCACGGGCTCGGCGGGCAGACCGAGCGGCTTGAGCACCGCCTCGGCCAGCTCCTCGCGGTCCAGGGCGCGGGCCACGGCCCTGCGGACGCGTTCGTCGGCGAGGGGGCCTTCGGCGCCGTTGAGGGCGAGCTGGGTGTAGGCGGGCTCCAGGGACTTGCGGAGCTCGAAGCCGCTCAGGGCCTGCTGCCGGCGCCGGGCCTTCGCCGCGGCCTCGCCGCGCTCCTCGCGGGCGAGGACCTCCTCCTCGGCGGCCTCCTCGTCGGAGCCGTTGGCGATGGCCCAGGAGCGCAGCGCCTCGGCGGCGGACCTGCCCTGCGGGCCCGCGGCCGGGGTGCCCCCGGGTCCCATGAGCGGGGTGCCGGTGGCGGGGTCCCGGGGACCGGCGGCCAGGGTGACCTCGTCGGCGGTCTCCGGGTCGATCTCGGCGAGGTCGAGCTTGCCGGCGACCAGTTCGGAGACCCGCTCGTCGCGGGGGACGGCGCGCAGCACGATCTCGTCCAGCTTCGCCGGCTCGCCCCACCAGCGGGGATTGCCGGTGAGGACCACCTGGTCGCCCTTGGTGTCGACCTTCTTGACCGCGAAGGGCCCGGCGCTGACCTTGAGGGCCCGCCGCGCGCCGTCGTTGAAGGCGTCCGGGGTGCCCGTGACGTCCTTCGGGTACAGGGGCGTGAACAGGGCCTTCCAGTCGGCGTAGGGCCGGCTGAAGGTGACCTTGACCTCCAGGTCGTTCGCACCGCGCTCGACCTTCTCGATGCGGTCGTACCCCGCGTTGCGGGCGGTCCAGTAGGCGCTGTCCTTGCCGGACAGGGCGCGCCACTGGGCGGCGAAGTCCGCGGCGCCGATCTCCCGGCCGTCGCTCCAGACGGCCTGCTGGTTCAGCTTGTAGACGACGACCTGCTTGGGCTCGGTGTCGACGACCTCGGCCGACTCCAGGTAGTCGGGGTTGCGCACGGGGCTGCCGGTCTCGTCCATCCGGTACATCGAGGGCAGCACGGCCTGCGCGACGCGGGTCGTCGTGGCGTCGGCGTCCGACTGGAAGGCGTTCAGCGTGTCCGGTACGGAGTCCACGGCCCAGCGCAGGGTGCCGCCGTCGGAGATCCTGGCGCGGGCCGCGGCGGCGACGTCCTGTTCGGCCAGCGGCTTGCCCGCCGGGTCCTCGGAGGTGCAGCCGGCCAGCGCGGGGACCGCGAGGACGCCCGTGGTGAGGAAGGCGACCGCACGCATGACCGCGCGCGGTCCGACGCCGACGTGGGACATCTCTGCTACCTCCGGAAGGCCGCGTTCGCTGCGTTGTGCCGTATTTGCCGTATGTGCGGTATTCAAGTTGATCATTTGTATCCGGACGGGGATGCGGCCACTGAAGGGGAAACGGTTCCGCCACGCTCGGAGACACGGCGACGACGGTGCGTAAGGTCACCCGTGCGGCGCAATGCCGCCCGCGGTGCACCGACGCGCCCCGGCCAATCGCTGCACATCCCTTCCCAGCGACTGGTGTGACGCGCGACACTCTCAGGCGCATGAACGTAGCCCCCCAAGGCCGGCGGCCCACTGCCGTGTCCGACGGAAGCGAGGTCACGTCTTGTCCGTGCACGACGATCTGTCATCGGTGCAGCGCAGCCTGGACGAACTGTCCCGGACGGTGACCCGGCTGGAACAGCAGCTGGGCAGCGGCGACCTGGAAGTCCGCCGGGTCCGCACCGACGCCGACCACCTGCGCGAGAGCGTCGCGCTGCTGCGGGCGGCGACTGCCGCGCCTCAGGCGCCCAGGCGTCCGGACCTCGTCCCGATCCCCGACACGCCGTACGACGGCTCCCTGTGGACGGACTCGGACGACGAGGGTCTCGGCGCCCGCGACCGGCGCGCCCCCTAGGGCCTGCTCCGGGGACTCGAGAAAGGCCCTCAACCCGACCCGACCCGACCGGAGCCGCCCAGTGGCCACTGGTACCGAACCGCCAGCCACCGAAGACCGTCCCCCGGGCGGTGGCGTCCACACCCCGACGCGTGCCGCCATCCGCGCCCGGCACCTGCGCACCGACCGCTGGTGGCTGGCACCGGCCGCCACCGCCGCGGGCCTGCTGGCCTTCGTCGTCTACTCGACCTGGCGGGCCTTCGCGAACGCCGACTACTACGCGGCCCCGTACGTCTCGCCCTTCTACTCCCCGTGTCTGGCGGAGAACTGCGAGCCGATGCGCTCGGGGCCCAACTGGGAGCTCTTCGGCACCTGGTGGGGCATCTCCCCCGCGATCATCATCCTGATCTTCCCGCTCGGCTTCCGCCTGACCTGCTACTACTACCGCAAGGCCTACTACCGGGGCTTCTGGGCCTCCCCGCCGGCCTGCGCGGTGGCCGAGCCGCACCGCAAGTACACCGGCGAGACCCGCTTCCCGCTGATCCTGCAGAACGTCCACCGGTACTTCTTCTACGCGGCGCTCCTGGTCGCGGGCATCCTCAGCTACGACACCGTGCTCGCCTTCCGCGACGAGCACTACGCCTGGGGCCACATGGGGCTCGGCACCCTGGTCTTCCTCGCCAACATCGCGCTGATCTGGGCGTACACCCTGTCCTGCCACTCCTGCCGGCACATCGTCGGGGGCAAGCTCAAGCACTTCTCGCGGCATCCCGTGCGCTACCGGATGTGGCAGCTGGTCGGCCGGCTCAACGCCCGGCACATGCAGCTGGCCTGGGCGTCCCTGGTGAGCGTGGCGCTCGCCGACTTCTACGTGTACCTGGTCGCGTCCGGTGTCTTCGACGATCCGCGCTTCTTCTGACGAGTGAGGCCTTCTGATGTCCGTGGTCGACCGGCAGGAATGGGACGTCGTCGTGGTGGGCGCGGGCGGTGCCGGGCTGCGCGCCGCCGTCGAGGCCCGCGAGCGGGGCGCCCGTACGGCCGTGATCTGCAAGTCGCTGTTCGGCAAGGCGCACACGGTGATGGCCGAGGGCGGCATCGCCGCCTCCATGGGCAACGTCAACTCCGGGGACAACTGGCAGGTCCACTTCCGCGACACCATGCGCGGCGGCAAGTTCCTCAACCAGTGGCGGATGGCCGAGCTGCACGCCCAGGAGGCCCCGCAACGGGTGTGGGAGCTGGAGACCTGGGGCGCGCTGTTCGACCGGACGAAGGACGGCCGGATCTCGCAGCGCAACTTCGGCGGCCACGAGTACCCGCGCCTCGCCCACGTCGGCGACCGCACGGGCCTGGAGCTGATCCGCACCCTCCAGCAGAAGATCGTCTCGCTCCAGCAGGAGGACTTCCGCGAGACCGGGGACCACGAGTCCCGGCTGAAGGTCTTCCAGGAGTGCACGGTCACCCGCGTGCTCCAGGAGGACCGGAAGGTCTCGGGGGTCTTCGGCTACGAGCGCGAGAGCGGCCGCTTCTTCGTCCTCCAGGCGCCCTCGGTGGTGATCGCGACGGGCGGCATCGGCAAGTCGTTCAAGGTGACGTCGAACTCGTGGGAGTACACCGGCGACGGCCACGCCCTGGCGCTGCTGGCCGGGGCGCCGCTGCTCAACATGGAGTTCGTGCAGTTCCACCCGACGGGCATGGTCTGGCCGCCCTCGGTGAAGGGCATCCTCGTCACCGAGTCGGTGCGCGGCGACGGCGGGGTACTGAGGAACTCCGAGGGCAGGCGGTTCATGTTCGACTACGTCCCGGACGTCTTCAAGGAGAAGTACGCCGAGTCGGAGGCCGAGGGCGACCGCTGGTACGACGACCCGGACCACAACCGGCGCCCGCCCGAACTCCTCCCCCGCGACGAGGTCGCCCGCGCGATCAACGCCGAGGTGAAGGAGGGCCGGGGCTCACCGCACGGCGGCGTCTTCCTCGACGTGTCGACCCGGATGCCCGCCGAGGTGATCAGGCGCCGGCTGCCCTCGATGTACCACCAGTTCAAGGAGCTGGCGGACGTGGACATCACGGCGGAGGCGATGGAGGTCGGGCCGACCTGCCACTACGTGATGGGCGGCATCGCCGTGGACTCCGACACCGCCGCCGCCCGCGGGGTGCCGGGACTGTTCGCGGCCGGTGAGGTGGCGGGCGGCATGCACGGCTCCAACCGGCTGGGCGGCAACTCGCTGTCCGACCTGCTGGTGTTCGGGCGCCGGGCGGGCCGGTACGCGGCCGAGTACGCGGCGGGGCGGACGGCGGAGGGCACCCGCGCCCGGGTCGACGACGCCCAGGTCGACGCGGCCGCCGCGGAGGCCCTGCGGCCCTTCTCCGCCGAGGCGCAGGAGCCCGACGCGGGCCCGCCGGAGAACCCGTACACCCTCCATCAGGAACTCCAGCAGACCATGAACGACCTGGTGGGGATCATCCGCCGGGAGGCGGAGATGAAACAGGCCCTGGAGAAGCTGGCGGAGCTGCGGGTGCGCGCCCGCCGGGCCGGGGTGGAGGGGCACCGGCAGTTCAACCCGGGCTGGCACCTCGCCCTGGATCTGCGCAACATGCTGCTGGTCAGCGAGTGCGTGGCGCGGGCCGCGCTGGAGCGCACCGAGTCGCGCGGCGGGCACACCCGCGAGGACCATCCGTCGATGGACCGGCGCTGGCGCCCGGCCAACCTGCTCTGCTCGCTGGCCGACCCGGCGGGCGGGGCGGCGGGCGATCCCGCGGCGACGGACCCGGAGCGCGGCCGGATCGCCCTGGAGCGGCAGACCACCGAGCCCATCCGGCCCGACCTGCTCGCCCTCTTCGACAAGGAGGAGCTGGTGAAGTACCTCGCCGACGAGGAACTGGAGGGCCGGTCCGAATGAGCGGTTACGAGGCCCGCTTCAAGGTGTGGCGCGGTGACGTGGAGGGCGGTGGCCTCGAGGACTTCACGGTCGAGGTGAACGACGGCGAGGTGGTCCTCGACATCATCCACCGCCTCCAGGCCACCCAGGCCCCCGACCTCGCGGTGCGCTGGAACTGCAAGGCGGGCAAGTGCGGTTCGTGCTCGGCCGAGATCAACGGGCGGCCGCGGCTGCTGTGCATGACCCGCATGTCCGTGTTCAGCCGCGAGGAGACGATCACCGTCACGCCGCTGCGCGCCTTCCCGGTGATCCGGGACCTGGTGACGGACGTCGGCTTCAACTACACCAAGGCCCGCGAGGTCCCGGCCTTCGTGCCGCCCGCCGACCTCGGTCCCGGCGAGTACCGGATGATGCAGGAGGACGTGGACCGCTCGCAGGAGTTCCGCAAGTGCATCGAGTGCTTCCTGTGCCAGGACACCTGCCATGTCGTGCGGGACCACGAGGAGAACAAGCCCGCCTTCGCGGGCCCGCGCTTCCTCATGCGCGTCGCCGAGTTGGACATGCACCCGCTGGACGCCGCCGGTGACACCGGCCTGGACCGCTCGCGCACGGCCCAGGACGAGCACGGCCTCGGCTTCTGCAACATCACCAAGTGCTGCACGGAGGTGTGCCCGGAGGGCATCAGGATCACGGACAACGCGCTGATCCCGTTGAAGGAGCGGGCCGTCGACCGCAAGTACGACCCGCTGGTCTGGCTGGGCGCGAAGATCGGCCGCCGGTCCCGGGACACCCCCTAGCGCACCCAGCCGTCCCGGTACGACGCCCAGTCCTGCTCCGTCGCCGCGAAGTCGATGTACGCGGCGACGCCGAACCTCTCCCGGTCGGCGTCCGTGCGGGACAGGCCGAGGCGGACGCCGCGGACGGCGGCGGCGACGGTCTCCGCGTGGTTCCAGTGGCCGAAGCGGTTCTCGTGGTAGAAGGGCAGGCCCATCAGGAGGTGGGTCGTCGGCGGGGTGACCTCCAGGGCCAGCGAGGTCTGCTGGGCGACGTAGCCGCCGTACAGGCTCTCCAGCGGCTGCATCGTGTCGTACGACATGACGGCGATCTGGTCGACGCGGCGGGCGACCTGGCCGAAGAACTCCTGCGACCACCACTTGGGGTGTCCGGCGACCGTGCCCCAGAAGGAGTGGAAGCCGGGCAGCGGGTCGATCTGGTGGGCGGCGACGGAGAGCTGCGCGTCACGGGCGCGGGTGACGGCGCGGACGTCGTCCAGGAGCGAGAGGTAGTCGCCGTCGCCCGAGTGCAGCGGTTCCAGGTCGAGGTGGACTCCGTCGTAACCGACGTCCAGGACCTGGCGGGCCGAGTCGACGACGGCGGCGCGGGTGGCGGGCTTCTCCAGGCGCATGCCGTCGGGGCTCTCGGTGGCGAGGACGTCGCCGAGGAAGGCCTGGACGCGGACGCCGGGCAGCTCGCGGTGCACGGCGTCCACCAGCCAGCGGGCCTTGGGGTAGAGGGACTTCGGCAGCGTGCCGTCGTGCTCCATCGGGCCGGTGTGGACGTACAGGTCGCGGATGCCGGTCGCCTTGCCCCGGCGGGCGAAGGCGGCGAGGTCCGCGTCGTCCTTACGGCCGTCGACCCACGCGTGGCCGAGCCACATCGCGTCGCGGTTTCTGGTGTAAGTGCCGTCGGCGGGGTCGCCCGTGTAGTTGACGCGGAGGGCTGTCTCGGCGGTGAGGAGGGGGACGAGCAGGACCAGGAGGACGGCTATGGCCGTCCGGCGGATGCGGGTACGGCGGCGTGTTCGTCGGGTCGCCTCGGCTTCGCCTTCGGCGTCCCGGTTCCCACCCGCACCGCCTGTGCCGCTTTCGTCGTCGGATGCGGGTGGCCCCGGTGGCCCGTCCTCGCCGTCGGCGGCTTTCGGTTCGGTGCTTCCCGGTTCGGTGCTTCCCGGTTCGGTGCTTCTCAGTTCGGTGTTTCCCGGTTCGGTGCTTCTCAGTTCGGTGTTTCCCGGTTCCGTGTCGGCCACGGTGTCCCCTCCCTGTGGTCCGTCTCCGGTCGCGGTGACCGGTCGCCGCGCTTACGCTCCGAGCGTGGTGCCAGCGGGGACGACTCGAACCGGTGTTCCGGTTGCGGTGAGGGGTGCGCGGCGGTGATCTCCGTCGATCTGGTGCCGCCCCTGGTCACGGCCGGGGCAGCCCTGCTGCTGGCCGGATGCGGCCGGGTGCGCCGTATCCGGCGGGCCCGGACCCGTACGACGCCGGGCCGGGTCAGAACAGGCTCAGCAAGGCCTCCGCGGGGTCCGTGAGCTGGGTGTCGGCGCCCGGCAGGGGCAGTTCGAACCAGACCGTCTTGCCGCGCGGCGTACGGCGAGAGCCCCAGGCCGCGCTGAGCAGGCCGACCAGTTGCAGACCGCGGCCGCCCTCGTCGGTGTCCCGGGCGCGGCGGCGACGCGGCTGGACCAGGCCGGAGTCCCACACCTCGCACACCAGGGTGCGGTCGAGCAGGAGGCGGAGCCTGATCTCGCCCTCGCCGTACCTGAGCGCGTTGGTGACCAGCTCGCTGACGAGCAGTTCGGTGGTGTCGACCAGCGGCTCCATGTCCCAGGCCAGCAGCTGGGCGCGGGCGTACTCGCGGGCCCGGCCGACGCTGCGCGGCTCGCGCGGCAGGGTCCAGTCGCCGACGCTGTCGGCGGGCAGGCCCTGGACGCGGGCCATCAGCAGCGCGATGTCGTCCTCGCCGTGGTGGCTGTCGAGGGTGTTGAGGACCTGGTCGCAGACGTCCTCCAGGGGCTGGGTGGGGTCCGTGAGGGCGCCCACGAAGGCCTGGAGGCCCTCGTCGAGGGGGTGGTCGCGGCTCTCGACCAGGCCGTCGGTGTAGAGGGCGAGCAGGGCGCCCTCGGGCAGTTCGACCTCCACCTCCTCGAAGGGCTCCCCGCCAACGCCGAGCGGCAGCCCGGGCGGCACGTCCAGCATCAGCGCGGACTCGCCGGGCTCGACCAGGACGGGCGGCAGGTGGCCCGCGTTGGCGAAGGTGCAGCGCCTGGTCACCGAGTCGTAGACGGCGTACACGCAGGTTGCCAGGTAGACCTCGGACAGGTCGGCCTCGCGGGGGCGGCGGGCGGCCCGGGTGGCCTGCTGGACGCCCCCGGGAGCGCCGAGGCCGCGCGCGATCTCGTCCAGCTGGGAGAGCACCTCGGCCGGTTCGATGTCGAGCTGGGCCAGGGTGCGTACGGCGGTGCGCAGTTCGCCCATCGCGACGGCGGCTCGCAGACCGCGGCCCATGACGTCGCCGACGACCAGCGCGGTGCGGTGCCCGGGGAGTTCGATCACGTCGAACCAGTCGCCGCCGACCTCGCTGGCCCGGCCGGTGGCCGCCTCGCCGGGCAGGTAGCGGCAGGCGATGTCGAGTCCGGAGGCCTCCGGGTCGCCGGGCGGGAGCAGGGAGCGTTGCAGTATCAGCGCGCGTTCGTGCTCGCGCCGGTAGAGCCGGGCGTTGTCGATGCAGACGGCGGCGCGCGCGGCCAGTTCCACGGCGAGGTCGCGGTCGCGGTCGCCGAACGGCTCGCTGCCCTTGGTACGGGCGAACTGGACGAGTCCGACGACCGTGTCGTGGGCGACCATCGGCACGGCGAGCGTGGACTGCACCAGACCGCCGTCCTCGGCGGGGACGCTGCGCGGCCGCGCGGTGCGCAGGGCGTCGGCGCAGGGCGAGTTGAACGGGTAGTGGTGGACGGCGCCGAGCTTGACCCGCTCGCCGGTGCCCAGGAACGGGGCGTCGGAGACGGCACTGGAGAAGGCGACGCGGCGCAGTTCCGCGCTGCCGTCGGCGAGTCCCGGCGGGGTCTCGTCGCCGACCAGCAGGCCCTGGTAGAGGTCGACGGTGGCCAGGTCGCAGAAGCCGGGGACGACGACGTCGAGGAGTTCGCGGGCGGTGGTCTCCAGGTCGAGGGAGTTGCCGATGCGGGCGCCGGCCTCGTTGAGGAGGGCGAGGTTGCGCCGGGCGTTGGCGGCCTCGCGGGCGGCCTGGCGGCGGGCGGTGATGTCGGTGCCGAGCCAGGCGACGCCGATGGGCCGGCCGGAACCGCTGTGCACGCGGTAGAGGTTGACGGACCAGTGGCGGCGCTCCTCCGAGCCCGGCACGAAGCCCGTGACGTGCATGTCCGTGATGGAGTCGCCGGTCTCCAGGACCCGGCGCAGGGTCGCGCAGACCCGGTCGGCCTCGGCGCGCGGCAGGTAGTCGTGGACGCCCTTGCCGCGGTGGTCGTCGGGGGTGCCGCCGAAGATGGAGGCGAACCGCTGGTTGGCGCGGCGCACCGTCAGGTCGGGGTCGATGAGCAGGAACCCGAACGGAGACTGGCCGAAAATGGCCTGCGACGCGGCGAGATCCGTCTCGATGCTGCGCAGGACACGGACGTCGACGACGATGCAGACGGCGGCCTTCTCCCCGTCCTCCGTGCGCGTCGGCATGACGTACACCTCGGCGAGTCCGCGCTGTCCGGGCCGGCCGCCGGTGGGCGCGCCGTCGGTGGGCCGGCCGCTCGCGTGCCGCGCCGTCCCCTCGGCCTCGTCCGGTGCCCGGAAGGGGACCACTCCGGTCCATTCCCGGCCGTCGAGGATCTCGGTCATCTTGCGCTGGCCGCGCTCCCGCAGGTCGGGGTCGATGAAGGCCTCGATGGGGTCGCTGCCCACGGCGTCCTCGGCCCGGATGCCGAGCAGTTGCTCCGCACGCAGGCTCCACTGGTCGACGAGTCCGTCGGGGCCGATGGAGAAGGAGGCGACCTTGATGTAGTCGTAGATGGAGCCGGGCGGGCTGCTCTGCCACACCGCGTCACCGAGTGGCGCGTCTGCCGACGGGCCCCCGGACTCCGTGGACTCCGTGGGCTCCTTGGCCCTCGCTGGTATCTCGCTCACGCGAACCGTCCCCTCCAGCTCACCGCATCCGGCACCGGTCACCGGAGGCGGCTGCCCGCAGTATCCAGCACTACGGCGCCGCACGACACGGTGTTCACGATCACAGCACGGTCCCGATGGTTTTCGGTCCGGACCGCGACAACACTTCCAGTCTTCTAACCAGCGGACACGGCATCGAATCACGCAGTTCCACAACTGCCACTGGCCTGAACCGGTTGGCGACCCGGACCAGGGGCGATACCGGGGCATTCGGAGCGTCGGCCGATGCGCCGGCGACCGTGCGTCACGGGACCGTCGCGCTAGCGCGGCAGGGCGAGTTCGAACCACACGGTCTTGCCCGCCTCCCCGGGACGGGTGCCCCAGCGCCGTGCGGCGGAGGCCACCAACTGCAGACCCCGGCCGTCCTCGTCGTCGGGGCGGGCGACGCGCTCGCGGGGCGGGTCCGGCAGCGGGTCGGAGACCTCCACCAGCAGGACACCGTCGCCTCCGGCGCCTCCGGCGGCTGGGGCGGCCGGGGCGGCCGGGGCGGGGCCGCGCACCAGGCGGACGCCGATGGGGCCGGTCGCGTGCCGCAGGGCGTTGGTGACCAGCTCGCTGACCAGCAGGGCGGCGATGTCCCCGACACTGTCGAGCCGCCACTCGCCCAGGGTGCGGCGGACCAGGGAGCGGGCGGTGCGCACGGCGTCCGGCGCCGCGGGAAAGACCCACTCGGCACAGTCGCCCTCGCCGTCCTTCACGCCGATCACTTCCCCGGCCGACGACCCCATCGATGCCCGTTTTCATGGGGTTAATGGGCACATACCCTTTATCCGGGCCCGGTACCGTTCCTCCCGGTGCCCGCCTCGAGTCCCAGGTGTGCGAGCACCCGCTCGACGGCCGGTACGTCCTGGTCGAGCCAGGGCACGTCCCAGATCTGGCCGGGGGTCAGCCAGCGCAGCTCGTCGTGGTCCTCCAGTGGCGCGGGGGCCGCGGAGCCGGGGCGCAGGCGGGCGGTCCACACCTGGAGGACGAAGGGGGCCCGCAAGGGCCACTGCCCGGGGACGCGCCCACCGGCCTCGGCCGCCACCCCGAGTTCCTCGCGCAGTTCGCGTACGAGCGCCGCCTCGGGCGTCTCGCCCGGCTCGACCTTGCCGCCGGGCAGCTCCCACCGTCCGGCCAGTTCGGCGGGTGCGCTGCGGCGCGCGGCGAGCAGGCGCCCGCCGTCGAGCAGGGCGGCGCCCACCACGATCCGTTCCGTCATGCGCCGGAGCCTACGGCCTGCCCGGCCGGGCGGGTCCGCGGTGAGCCGGTCCGCGGTGAGCCGGTCCGCGGTGGGTCAGTCCGCGGTGGGTCAGTCCCCCGCGCCCGCGCCGGGCGCGGCGAGTTTCTCGACCCAGTAGAGCTGCTTGTGGCCGCGACCGTCGAGGGTGTCCGCGATCTCCTGGGCCTCCGCCCGGGTGGCGTACCTGCCCACGCGATAGCGATTGCCGTTGTCGTCCTGCCGGAAGACCAGCCAGGGAAGAGTGACCGTGCTGTCGTTCATCGCGCCCCTCCGCTTCCCGTTCCCGCCGCCCGCGGCACCCGCCGCGCCCCGCCCGCCAAGGAAACCGCAATCCGCATATGCCCGAGCCTACGCCCAACCTTCACGGAGCGAACACGGCTTTGCACAAAGAGGTACGCAACCAGCCAGAACGCAGGGGGCGCACGACGCGGAACGCGCCGTCTCCACACACCGATGCCTCCGGTCACAGGCGTGCCGGGCAGCGGGGAAGCGACCTGGGGGAACGACCGGATTCCGGCGCCGGGCGAACGACGCCGCGGGCCCCGGCGGATGCGTGAGCGGGGGAACGGGACACGGGAGGCGCACGACTGGCGTGCGCCATCTCACACCGCCGTCCCGCCCCGCCGTCTCACCCCGCCGCCCCGCATCGCGGCAGAGCCCCCGAACACTCCCGGCCACGGCCCTGCTTGAGAGGCTGCCCGACGGGCTACCTGACGGGCAGGTGGTACGCCACCCGGTAGCGGTCGGCCGGGACGACCACGTCGGCGGTCTCCACGGCACGCCCCGAGGCGTAGAACGTGCGCTGGACGACCAGCACCACGTGTCCCGGAACGCCGCCCAGGGCGAGCAACTCCTCGGCGAGGCCGGGACGGGCGCCGACCTCCTCGGTGACGTTGTCGACGACGACGTCGATGGCGGCCATCCGCTCCACGACACCCATGCCGCCGAGCGGCCCCTCCTCGGGCAGCATCACCGGGGTGCGGCCGGTCAGGTCCAGCGGCTCCCAGGAGGTGGAGAGCATGACGGCCTCACCGGCCTCCCGGAAGACGTACCGCGTGCACATCACCCGGTCACCGGGCTTGATCCCGAGCCGCTCGGCCACGGCACCGCTCGCCTCGGCCTGCTCGCTGCGCGACTCCCAGGTGCCGCGTGCGTCCCCGTCGGCCTGCTCCTGGCGGAAGGGCGTGGCCCCGCCGGCCGGCCGGTATCCGGAGCGGGCGACGCGCCGCGGGACGGGCCGCTCGCGCACGTAGGTGCCGGAACCGGAGCGGCCCTCGACCAGGCCCTCGGCCATCAGCACCTTGCGGGCCTCCAGGGCGACGGTGTCCGAGACCCCGTACTCCTCGCGGATCCGCGCCTGGGACGGGAGGCGGGTATGGGGCGGCAGCAGGCCGTCGGCGATCTTCTTGCGGAGATCACCCGCGACACGCAGATACGCCGGCTGCTCACCGAATGTCACTGGCCGCTCCCATCAGGTTGTACAGACAGCAACAGCGTGGCAACCGTAGGTTGGCCCAGGCAAGCAAAGGCCAAAGAATCACTCGATGTGATGACTTGCGCCGCCCGAGGGCTTTACGCAGGCACTTTCTCCCCGCTATGGCCGCTGTCACACCTCCACGCCGGGGTCGTCTCCCCCGCCCTCGCCGCCCTCGTAGTCCGGCGGCGTGGTGGCCAGGCCCAGAGCCTTGCGTGCGGTGACCGTGCTGTCGGCGACGACGAGGTCGTAGCCCTTGCCGTAGTGCTCGTAGTACGCGTCGAGGTCGGCGGCCTTAGCCGCCAGGCCCCACTCCTCCTGCGCCGACCGCAGGTCGTCGGTCAGCGCGGCGACCGGGCGCTCGGCGCCGGCGGGCCACTCGTGCCCGTCCAGCATCGCGACCTCGCCCCTGAGCGCCTCCGAGACCTGCCCGGCCCAGGTCCGGTAGCCCGCGAGGTCGTCCTCGACCGCCTCCGCCGCGGGCACCTCGTCCATGGCCCGGTTCAGGTAGCCCTCCGCGAGCAGGTAGGTGTGCTGGTCCGCGTCGAACCGCGCGCCGTCGTTGCGCAGCGAGCCGGTCAGCGTGCCCCGCTCGTCCGTGTTGCCGAACAGGCAGGTGATCTCGCGGTCGCCGGTCCGCCAGCTCGCGGCGGTCGGGGTCAGGTAGTACACGTCGACGTCGGTCGGCAGTGCCCACCGGTCCATCGCGTAGGCGTCCTGGAGGGCGTAGCACCGGTCGTCGGCGGCCCGCGTGATCTCCCCGTCGCCCGGGTAGGAACCGTCCGGCAGGTCGAAGGAGGCGAAGACCTCGCCGTCGTGCTCCCGCGCGCAGGGCACCTCGTCGACGTCGTACGTCACCCCTTGGAGGGAGCCGCTGGGGGTGGTGAAGCACTGGCCCTTCTCCAGGGAGTAGGCGGTGCCCCCGCCGCGCGCGGCGTCCCGGAAGCCGTCCCAGAAGTCGCCCGCGGCGCCCGTCGACAGCGTCAGCGTCCACAGGGCCAGCCCCACGGAGGCCAGCACGCAGCCGGCCACCGCGAACCCCTTGCCGCGTTCGCCCCGCCTGCGGATCCGGGCCAGCGCGACCAGCCCGAGGACCAGTCCGACTGCCGGCAGGAAGCACAGGACGCCGAGGATGAACGCGGCGACGGCGAGCCCGCTCACGGGAGCCGGCCGGGGGTACGGCGCGAGGGGGTGCCCCCACTGCGGAGCGTACGGACCCTGGGGGTACTGCCCTTGGGGCCCCGGCGGTGGCGGTATCGACACGAGTACCGTGCTCCTGTTCGAGAGGGTGGTGCGGCGACGGGTGCGGCCTCGCGCATCGTAAGCGCGGTCCGCGCGGGGGGCGGTGCGCGGGTCGCGGGCGCGCCGGGCGTCACTGCTTCCACAACCGTCTGAGCACCGCGTTGACCAGGCAGACCCCGGCGAGGGCGGCCGCCCACCACGGTCTCCCGGAGGCGGCCAGGGCGGCCGCACCGGCACCGAACCAGAGCACCTCCAGGACGAACCGCCCGGCCCCGCGCGCCGGACGGCGGGCGCGCGGCGACCCGAACAGCGCCCACGCCGCCATCATCACGACCGGCGCGCCCACCCCCAGGGCCACCTCGACCGGCCATGTGCCGCCGACGGCGACCCCCCAGAGCACGACCGCCGTGTACACCGCGAGTTCCAGCAGGAACATCACCAGCAGGTTGACGGCCTTCAGGGACGAGAGCACGGCGGACTCCTGGTTCGGCACGGACGCGGGCACGGGCACGGGCATGGGCATGGGCATGGGCACGGGCACGATCGGGCACGGTCGGGTGCAGTCGGGCACAGTCGGGTGCGGTCGGGTGCGGGCACCGAAGGTGCCGAACCGACACCCCGCTGCCCCTCAGTCGTCGAACGCCGTGGCCCGGGTCTGCTTCTCCCAGGTCTCGACCTCCTCGCGGACCCGGTCGAGGTGGCCGAGGACCGCGGTGACGCCGTCGTCGCCCAGCGGCAGGCGCAGCGGAGTGTGCTCGGCCGCGAGGGCCGCGCGGATGACCGCGGCCGCCCTGGCGGGGTCGCCGGGCTGGCTGCCGTCGCCCGCGGCGATCATCCCGCGGGTCTCGCCGACCTTGGCGTACACGCCGCTGTCGGCGCTGATCCCGGCGTTCCCGGCCTCGAACAGGCCGGTGCGGAAGGAGCCCGGCTCGACGATCAGCACCTTGATGCCGAAGTCCCGGACCTCGTCCGCGAGCCCCTCGGACATGCCCTCCAGGGCGAACTTCGTGCCGCTGTACGCGGAGAAGCCCGCGAAGGACATCTGCCCGCCCATGCTGCTCATCTGCACGATCGCGCCCGAACGCCGCTCCCGCATGGACGGCAGTACCGCGCGCGTCAGCGCGGCCGGGCCGAAGACGTGCACGTCGAACAGCGCCCGCAGTTCGTCCTCGCCGGTCTCCTCGAGGGCACCGACGTGTGTGCGGCCCGCGTTGTTGACCAATACGTCCACCCTGCCGTGCCGCGCCACCACGTCCCGTACGGCGTCCCCGGCGGCGGCCGTGTCGGCGACGTCCAGGCGCAGCGCCTCCATCTGGTCCGGGTGCGCGGCCACGAGGTCGTCCAGCGCCTCGGGGCGCCGAGCCGCGCCGACCACGACGTCGCCGTCGGCCAGGGCCGCCTCGGCGATCGCCCGCCCGAAGCCGCTGCTCGCCCCGGTGATCAGCCACACCTTGTTCATCCCGACTCCCTCGGTTTCCTCTGTCGCCTTGTTCCGACGCCAACCACCCTCGTCCACAAGCCGGTTGCCGGTCCAAGACCCGCGGTGATAACCCATGGGCATGACGACGGACGTACATGTGCGGGAGCTGCGCTACTTCGCGACGGTGGCCGAGGAGCTGCACTTCACGCGGGCGGCCGAACTCCTGTACGTGTCACAGCCCGCGCTGAGCAAGCAGATCCGGGCCCTGGAACGGCAGTTGGGCGCCGAGCTGTTCCACCGCGGCCCCCGGGGCGTGACCCTCACCGAGGCGGGCACGGCCCTGCTGCCGCACGCCCGGCGGATGCTGGCCGACTGGACCGAGGGCGCGGCGGCGGTGGAGGCGGCCCGTGCGGCCCGGCGCGACACCCTCGTCGTCGGCATGAGCACCAGCCCCGGCCGCGGCGGGCTGCTCCCGGCGATCCGCTCCCGCTTCACCGCGGCCCACCCGGAGGCGGTCCTGCAGCTGCGGCAGATGAGCTGGGAGGACCCGACCGCGGGCCTGGCCGACGGCACGGCCGACGTCGCGTACGTCTGGCTGCCGCTGCCCGACGCCGACCGCTACGCCTGGACGGTGGTCGCCGAGGAGCCCCGCCTGGTCGCCCTCCCCGACAGCCACCCCCTCGCCGCCCGCGAGGAGACCGACTTCGCCGACCTGGCCGGCGAGCCGTTCCTCGCCCTGCCCCCGGAGGCGGGCGTCCTGCGCGACTTCTGGCTGGCGCTGGACGAACGGCGCGCACTCGACGGCCCCGCCGCCCGTCCGCCGCGCGTCGGCGCCGAGATCTCCGGCACGGAGGAGACGTACGAGGCCCTGGTCGCCGGGCTCGGCATCTGCCTGGTGGCCACGGGCAACGCCCCTCTGATCACCCTGGGCGGAGTGGTCACCCGCCCGGTCCGCGGCCTGTCCCCCAGCCGCTACGCCCTGGCCCGGCGCCGCGAGGACGAGGGGCGGGCACTGGTGCGCGGGTACGTGGAGGCCTGCCGCCGGGTGACGGACCGGGCGTGACGCCGGGCGACGGACCGGGCGGGCTGCCGAGGCGACGCACGGACGTGACGCCGGGCGACGCGCGGACGCGACGCCCCCTCAGGACTGTCGCGCGGGCACTCCGCCGACCGGTCCGGCGTCGCCTCGGCCGCCTCGCGCGCCCAGCCGACCCGCTCGGCGACATCGTCGGGCAGGAAGCCCTCAGCCGCTGTGCACATGGGCCCGCACGCCCTGCAGCCCGAACAGGACGAGGAGTTCGACCGCGCCGCCGTCGGCGCTGCCCAGCCAGTGCGGCAGCGACGTGTCGAACTCGGCCGCCTCACCGGGCGACAGCGTCAGGTCGCGCTCGCCGACCAGCAACCGCAGACGGCCGCTGAGCACGTACAGCCACTCGGACCCCTCGTGGGTCTGCGGGGTCGGTTCGAGCGGCGCCGGACGGCTCGGGATGATCATTTTGAAGGCCTGGGTGCCGCCCGGCCGCCGGGACAGCGGCACGAAGACCATCCCGAAGCGCCTGACCGGCTTCAGGTGGATGCGGGGGTCGCCCGTGCGCGGGGCGCCGACGAGGTCGTCCAGGGGGACGTCGTAGATCCGGGCGAGCGGCAGCAGCAGCTCCAGGGTCGCGCGGCGCTGCCCGCTCTCCAGCCGGGACAGGGTGCTCTCCGACACCCCGGTCGCCGCCGAGAGGTGGGCGAGGGTGATGCCGCGCTCGCGGCGCAGCGTGCGCAGGCGTGGGCCCACGGCGTCGAGCACGTCGTCCGTTGCGGCGTCCATCGGGCCACCTTGCCACAACCGCAAGTTTTCGTGCCGGTTCGGGCGGAGGGTGTCGAGACTGGTCGCATCGACGGCTCGCGGCGCGTTGCCCGACTCGTCGCCCGCCGCCGGCCGAACCGACTGAAGGAGTTCCGATGAGCACCACCGACGCGGTCACGTTCTGGGACGGCGTGTACGCCGCCCGCCCGGCGCCCGACGCGCCCCGCCCGAACGTCCGCCTGGTCGAGACGGTCACCGGCCTGCCGCCCGGCGACGCCCTGGACCTGGGGTGCGGCAGCGGCGGCGACGCGCTGTGGCTCGCCCGGCGGGGATGGCGGGTCACGGCCGTGGACATCTCCGGGGTCGCGACCGAGCGGCTCGCGGGGCACGCACGGGCCCACGGCCTCGGCGACCTGGTCGACGCCGTGCGGCACGACCTGCGCGACTCCTTCCCCGAGGGCCGGTTCGACCTGGTCAGCACGCACTACCTCCACACGCCCTTCGACCTGGACCGCGCGTCGGTCCTGCGCGGGGCCGCGCACGCGCTGCGCCCGGGCGGGCGGCTGCTGGTCGTCGACCACGGCTCGACGGCGCCGTGGTCGTGGGACCAGGACCCCGACGCGCGCCACCCGGCCCCGCAGGAGGTCGCGGCGGACCTCGCCCTGGACCCGGCGACGTGGCGGGTCGAACGGGCCGAGGCGCCACGCCGGACCGCGACCGGCCCGGGCGGGCGCACCGCCGAGGTCGTCGACCACGTCCTGCTCGTCCGCCGCGCGGACTGACGGGCCCCGCGCCCGCGGCCCGCCCGCCCCACACCTTCCGGAGGCCGGTCACCATGCCCACCACCCCCCGCACCCACCGCCGGGACACCCCGCCGCCCCGAACCGGCGGCGGTGAGGCCGAGACCCTGCGCGGGTTCCTCGACTACCTGCGGACCTCTATCGCCGGCAAGGTCGAGGACGCCCCCGAACCGCAGGTCCGTACGGCGGCGGTGGCGTCCGGCACCAACCTGCTCGGGCTGCTCAACCACCTGACCCACGTCGAGCGCGCGGTCTTCCTCGGGGAGGAGGTGCGAAGCTGGCCGGCGACGTTCCGGGCCGCGTCCCAGGACGGCGTCGCCGACGTCGTCGCCCGCTACCGGGAGGCCGTCGAACGGGCGAACCGCGTGCTCGACGCCTGCACCGACCTCGGCGCACCGCTCCCCCGGCCGCGACCGGGCCGCCCCGCGCCCAGTGTCCGCTGGGCCCTCACCCACATGGTGGAGGAGACCGGCCGCCACGCCGGCCACGCCGACATCCTCCGCGAGCTGATCGACGGTGCCACGGGCCGCTGACGGCCTTCCCGGCCGGCCTCAGCCGGCATGCGCGGGCACGCCCCGCCCGGTGGCGGACGGGCAGGCACCCGCCGCCGAGCACAGGGCGGCGAACCGGCGGTCCACGTAGACCGCCGGTACCCCCTTCTCCTCGACGTGCACGGACTGGACCTCGCCGAGCAGGATGATGTGGTCGCCCGCCGGGTAGCGCTCGTGGACCGTGCACTCGACGACCGCGACCGCTCCGTCGAGCACGGTCGCTCCCCGCGCGGTACGGACGAACTCCCCGCCCGCGAACTTGTCCGCGGACTTGCGCGCGAAGCGCATGGCCAGGTCCGTGTGGTCCTCGCGCAGCACGCTCACCGCGAACTCGCCGCAACTGTCGAACACCGGGAAGGAGTTGGCCGTACGAGCCAGGCAGACCAGTGCCAGTGGCGGCTCCATCGAGACGGACACGAACGAACTGGCGGTGAAACCGTGCGGGACTCCCCCGCGGTCATGGGCGGTGACGAGCGCCACCCCGGCCGGCACCCGGGCCATGGCGTCCCGGAGCATTCCCTGGTCGGCTGCCATCTTCGAACTCCCTAGGCGAGGCAGGTGGGCAGCTGCCCACCGTTGTAGGCGACCAGCTCCGCGAAGATCTCCATGGCGTCACGCACGTGCCCGCCCAGCAGCTCCTCGTGGGCCCGGTGCAGGTTCGCGACGAGGCGCTCCGCGTCCAGCAGCCCGGCGAAGGCGCCGAGGTCCGCCCGGCGCGCGGCCTGCAACGGTGTCAGCCGGCGGTCGACCGCATCGGCGGCGAGGCGCTGGACCCAGCGCAGATAGTCCCGGTTGGCGTCGATCACCTCGGGTCCCGCCACCGGGCCGTGCCCGCCGACGACCACCTCGGGCTCCAGCTCCGCCAGCCGGTCGAGCGCGGCCAGCGTGCCGGCCACCGAACCGAAGAGGGCGAACGGGGTGACGCCCGACATGACGACGTCCCCCGCGAACAGCACCCGCTCCTCGGGCAGCCAGACCACCACGTCGTGATCGGTGTGCGCGGGGCCGACGCAGATCAGTTCGACCTGTCGCTCGCCGACGTGCAGGGTCAACCGGTCGCGGAAGGTCACGTTCGGCGGCCTCAGCTCGATCTCGCCCCAGTCGACCCGCGGCCAGAGCCCGGTGAGGGCCAGGCCGGTCGTCACCATGGCGGACCGCATGTCCTCGTGCGCGATGATCCGCGTCCCCGGCGCGAAGACCTGGTTGCCGAAGGCGTGGTCGCCGTGGAAGTGGGTGTTGACCACGGTACGGCCGGGGCCCGCGGCGAGCTTGTCGACCCACTCCGCCAGCCGCCGCGCCCTCGGGATCGTCGACAGCGTGTCGACGACGAGCGCGCCGTCGCCGCCCACCACGATGCCCGCGTTGCTGACGCACCAGCCGCCGGGGGCCTGCTCGTAGGCGTAGACACCCTCGGCGACCTCACGGACCTCGACCGTCATGACGCCGGCCCGGCGGCGGCCGCCGCGTGGCGGAGCGTGGCCCGGCTGTTGGCACCGAGCACCTCGCGCAGATGGGTACGGGCGTCCGCGACGGTCGCGCCTTTGCCCAGGACCTCTTCCACGCGGGCCGGGTCGATCGCCACGGTGTGGCGGGCGGTGACCGTGTCCTCGCCGAAGAGCCAGGCGCCGCAGTGCCCGGAGAGCAGGGCGGGCGGGACGAGCTGCTTGTACACGATGCTCCTCGCGGGGACGCAGAGCCGGATCGAACGGGTGGTGTGGGTACCGCCGTCGGTGGTCACCGTCTCCATGGTCATGTCCTGGACGGTCATGTCCCGCGTCTCGGCGGGGCCGGTACCCGCCGCCTCCTCGGTGAGCGTCACCTTCCGCACGTGCGGCAGCCGTTCCTGCCACAGGTCGCTGCGCTCGATGAAGGCGTAGGCGTCGTCCCCGGACGGCACCCGGAGCGTGTCCTCGAACGTGAAGACCAGCTCCTCGGGCGGCTGCCGGCGCTCCGCCAGCGCGACCAGCGCGGCCAGCTCCTTCCCGCTGTTCGCGTCCAGCGCCTCGCGCAGTCCCGGCAGGGCGGCTTCGTCGACCGCGGCGAAGTCGTGGGTCAGCACGACTTCGGTGCCGTCGCCGTCGCCCCGGAACTCCCAGCTCCCGCCCATCGAGGCGATGGGCGGCTGGGTGAGCTCCTGGCGGAACGTCACCCTCAGGGTGTCGGGATCCAGCGTCCGGCGGGACGTCCAGGTCTTCACCCGGCCGCCCACGCGCGCCCAGATCCGGAAGCGTTCGGTGCCCGGGCCGCGCTCCAGGACCTGTACGTGCACGGTGGGTTCGAAGACGGCCGGCCAGTCTTCGACGCGTGCGACCAGCTCGTAGAGCCGCCGCGCCGGGGCCTGGGTCCTCAGGGTGTGGACCACCCGGTGTTCTCCCGGCCGGCTCATGCCGCCTCGGCCAGTGCGCCGTTGATCAGGTCGAGCAGCTCTCGCGGCGTGTCGACGCGGCCGGCGACGTCGTCGGGTATGGACACGCCGTACCGGCTCTCGAGTCGCGCCGCGGTCTCCATCAGGGCGAGCGAGTCGTACCCGATGTCCTCGAAGCGGAGGTCGAGGAAGTCGCCGGACAGGTCCGTCCCGTCCGTCTCACCGGCGCACTCCACGAGGGCGCGGCGCAGATCGTCGGTGGTCAGCAGGGTTGCCATGGCTTTCTCCAGTTCTCGGGGTCGTTACGGGGTCGGTGCGAAACGGCGCAGGACCGCCGCCGAGTTGAAGCCCCAGCGGCCCCTGGCCAGGACCAGTGCGGTGCGCGGGGCCGTGCTGCGGGGTTCGCCGAGCACCAGGTCGATGCCGTACTCCCGGGGTACGGACGTCACGCCCGCGGTCGGCGCGATCACCCCTTCGCGCAGGGACATCAGGGCGGTGACCACGTCGAGCGGGCCGCCGCCGGAGTAGAGGCGGCCCGTCGTCGTCTTGGGGACGGTGACGGGCACCCCTTCGCGGCCGAACACCCGGCCGATCGCCCGGGCCTCGGCGGCGTCCAGCTCGGGCACGCCCGCGCCGTCGGCGAACACGACGTCGACGTCCTCGGGACCGGTCCCGGCGTCGTTCAGCGCCAGCCGGATCGCGCGTTCCAGGCCCGCGGGCCGTCCGGATCCGGGGGCGGGGTCGAAGGTGGAGGCGCAGCCGGCGAGTTCGCCGTACGCGTCGTGCCGGCCGCGGGCCTCGGCCGCGGCGCTGTCCTCCAGGACGAGGATGGCCCCGCCCTCGCCCGGAACGTAGCCGGCCGCCCGCTCGTCGAAGGGCAGATACGCCCGGTCCGGATCGGTGGCCGTGCTGATCCGGCCACTGGCGATCTGCGAGACCCAGCCCCACGGGTCGAGTGCCGAGTCCACCCCGCCGGAGACCACCAGCGGCGTGCCGCGGCGGATCGTACGGCGGGCGTGGCCCAGGGCGTCCAGGCCCCCGGCCTGCTCGGCGACCAGGGCACTGCTCGGACCGCGCATACCGTGCCGGATGGAGATCTGGCCGGTGTTCACCGCGTAGAACCAGGCGAAGGACTCGTACACGCTGACCGACTTGGGGCCCTCGGACCACAGCTTGCGGAACTCCCGGTGGGTGAAGTCGAACCCACCGCAGGCGTTGGCGGTCACCACGCCCATGTCGTAGTCGGTCAGCGACTCCGGGTCCGCCTTCGCGTCCTGGAGGGCCCAGTCCGCGGCGGTCAGCGCGAGCCGTGTGGAGGGGTCCGTCTGCGGCAGCAACCGGCCCGGGATGTGGTCCGGCGCGTGGAAGTCGTCGATCTGGCCGGCGAGGGTCGCCGGGTACCGGCTCACGTCGAAGCGGGTGACCGGGCCGAGGCCGTGGCGGCCGTCCAGCACCGCCGACCAGTACGGCGCCAGGCCGAGGCCGTTGGGTGCGACGACGCCGACTCCGGTGATGAGGACGCTCATGCGGCCGCCCCCGCGGTCTCGGCGTCGCGCAGCACCATCGCGCTCTGGAAGCCGCCGAAGCCGCTGCCCACGGTGAGTACGGACCGCAGCTTCCGCTCCCTGGCCTCCAGCGGAACGTAGTCGAGATCGCACTCGGGGTCGCTGGTGCGCAGGTTGGCGGTCGGGGGCACCACGCCGTGTTCGAGGGCGAGTACGCAGGCCGCGATCTCCAGCGAGCCGATCGCGCCCAGCGAGTGGCCGACCATCGACTTGATCGAGCTGACCGGAGTGCGCCGGGCGTGTTCGCCGAGGGCGCGCTTGTACGCCGCTGTCTCGTGGCGGTCGTTCTGCCGGGTGCCGGAGCCGTGCGCGTTGATGTAGTCGATGTCCGTCGCGTCCGTGCGGGACTCGTCGAGGGCGACCCGGATGGTCTCGGCCATCTCGCGGCCGTCGGCCTTCAGGCCCGTCATGTGGTACGCGTTGCAGCGCGTCGCGTACCCCGAGATCTCGGCGTGGATGCGGGCTCCGCGGGCCAGCGCGCTGTCGTAGTCCTCCAGGACGAACATCGCGGCTCCTTCGGCCAGCACGAAGCCGTCGCGCGTACCGTCGAACGGCCGCGAGGCGTGCTCCGGGTCGTCGTTGCGCGCCGTCGTGGCGCGGATCGCGTCGAAGCAGGCGACGACGATCGGGGTGATCGGGGTGTCGGCGGCTCCCGCGAACATCACGTCGGCGCTGCCCTCCTCGATCGCCCGGACCGCGTTGCCGACGGAGTCCAGGCCCGAGGTGCAGCCGGTGGAGACCATCGTGACCGGGCCCTCGGCGCCGACCGCCCAGGCGACCTCGGCCGGCATGACGCTGGGCACCAGGTAGTCGAACATGTGCCGGGACAGCCAGGCCGCGTCGACCTCCCAGTCACGGCCGGAGTCCGACAGCAGCAGATACTCGCGCTCCAGGCTGGTCGCCGCTGCCACCGCGCTGCCGAGGCTGACCCCGACCCGGGCGGGGTCGAGGGTGTCCGGGTCGAGCCCGCTGGCGGCGAACGCCTCCCGGGCACAGGCCACGGCGAACTGCGAGGCCC
The DNA here is from genome assembly GCF_033406955.1 of Streptomyces violaceoruber. Lineage (NCBI taxonomy): Bacteria > Bacillati > Actinomycetota > Actinomycetes > Kitasatosporales > Streptomycetaceae > Streptomyces > Streptomyces violaceoruber. The sequence goes on from NZ_CP137734.1 coordinate 3,018,412, forward strand.
GGTCCATCCGGTCGAGCTCCCGCGGGCCGAAGCCCTCGGCGACCGGGTCGAAGTCGGCCTCCGCCGCGACCTGTGAACGGTAGGGCGAGGGGTCGAAGAACGAGATCCGGCGCGTCGCCGTCCGCCCCGAGGTGAGCAGTTCCCAGAACTGCCGGGTGCCGTTCCCGCCGGGGGCGCGGACGCCGACGCCCGTGATGACGACTCTGCGCTTCAATCCGAACAGCTCCTTCGATGCGTTCGTCCGGTGGTCGTCGTCATCGTCGGCCCCGTGGCTCGAAGGAGGCTCGAAGGCCGATACGGGACCCCTCGATGCCGGATCCACCGGCGCCGCGTCCAGCGGCACCCCATCTCCCTTCGACCGCCGCTCGAGCCGGGCGCCCAAAGCTGAGCGCGTGAGGGACCACGAGGCAGGGAGGGGAACACATGGCCACGCAGGACTCCGAAGTCGCACTGGTGACGGGTGCGACCAGCGGAATCGGGCTGGAGATCGCCCGCAGGCTCGGTAAGGAGGGGTTGCGCGTGTTCGTCTGCGCGCGCGGCGAAGAAGGACTGCGGACGACGCTGAAGGAGTTGCGGGAGGCGGGCGTGGAGGCGGACGGGCGGACCTGCGACGTCCGCTCGGTCCCGGAGATCGAGGCTCTCGTGGCGGCGGTGGTCGAGCGTTACGGTCCGGTCGACGTGCTGGTGAACAACGCGGGCCGGCCCGGCGGCGGCGCCACGGCCGAACTCGCCGACGAACTCTGGCTCGATGTCGTGGAGACCAACCTCACCGGCGTGTTCCGGGTGACCAAACAGGTCCTCAAGGCGGGCGGCATGCTCGAACGGGGCACGGGCCGAATCGTCAACATCGCCTCGACCGGCGGAAAGCAGGGTGTGGTGCACGCCGCGCCCTACTCCGCCTCGAAGCACGGCGTGGTCGGCTTCACCAAGGCGCTCGGTCTCGAACTGGCGAGGACCGGCATCACGGTGAACGCCGTCTGCCCCGGATTCGTCGAGACGCCGATGGCCGCGTCCGTGCGCGAGCACTACTCGGACATCTGGGAGGTGTCGACCGAGGAGGCCTTCGACCGGATCACCGCGCGCGTGCCGATCGGCCGGTACGTGCAGCCGTCCGAGGTGGCGGAGATGGTGGCGTACCTGATCGGGCCCGGTGCGGCCGCGGTCACCGCGCAGGCGCTGAACGTCTGCGGCGGGCTGGGGAACTACTGACGCCGGCCGGTCCGTGAACGCGGTGGAGCCCCTCGCAGGCTGCGAGGGGCTCCACCGCGTTCACGGACCGGTGCTACACGAGCACCTTCTCACCGTTGAGAATTTCCATGTGCATACGCTGGATTTCCGGCGTCGGATCCACCCCCAGTTCGTCGGACAGTATCCGCCGGAGATTCCGATACGATTCCAGCGCCTCGGCGCGCCTGCCCATCTGACAGAGCGCGCCCATCAGTTTGGCGTGCAGGGTCTCGTTCAGCGGATGCGAAATTACCAGGGACCGGAGTTCCGGAATCATCGGCCCTATTCTGCCCAGCCGCCAATTCGCGTCGATACGGAGCTGCATTCCAAAAAGCCGCAGCTCTTCCAGGTGCGCGATGTTGCTTTCGAGCACCCGGCCGCACGGTACGGTGGACAGCGCCGGGCCTCGCCAGAGATCCAGTCCCGCGTCCAACGAGGCGAGCGCCTCCTCGAGCCGGTTCTCCTCGAGCAGCCGGCCGCCGGTGCGGATCAGACGCTCGGCGACCGCGACGTCGAGTTCGTCCTCGTCGATCAGGGCGAAGTAGCCGGGCGGCTGGGTCAGGACCAATTCCCGGTCGTCGCTCGTCACCCGGTGCTCCCCCAGCAGCCGGCGGGTGTGGTACACGTACGTCTGCAGCGTCGTCATGGCGCTGCGGGGCGGGTCGTCCGCCCACAACTCCTCGATGAGCACCCCCGATCCCACCACCTCGTGCCGCCTGAGGAGCAGCAGCACCAGGAGCTGGGTCGCCTTCGAGGATTTAAGCGGAATTACACATCCCGCATCGGTGATTACATGGACACGTCCCAATAAGTTGAATCTCATCTGCGCCCCCGTCGAGATTCTCCGTCTCCTGGGGGCGACAATAACAGGCCTACTCAACAGATTTCAATGTGCTCGCCGTCACAAGCGATCTCCTATTGATCAAAAATTAATCAGTGCAGCGAGCTGCACTGATTAATTTTTGCTGGATTTTACCGAGAGGCAGTGGTCGAGGCTTCCGAATCAATAGAATCTGGCATTCCTGATACGGCTGGGTCCTCGGAAGGGTCCTCGCGCCGGGCGAGCCGGTGCGGCCACCACATCCACCGGCCGACATCGAGAGTGAGCGCGGTGACCAGGACCGATCGCACGATCATGGTGTCGAGCAGGACGCCCACCGCGACCGTGAAACCGAGCTCGGCGATGAAGACCAGCGGCAGCGTGGCCAGCGCGGCGAAGGTCCCGGCCAGCACCAGCCCGGCCGCGGTGATCACGCCACCGGTCGAGGTGAGGCCCTTGAGCGCGCCCTGCCGGGTGCCGAGCCGGTCGCTCTCCTCCTTGATCCGGGTGACGAGGAAGATGTTGTAGTCGACGCCCAGGGCGACCAGGAAGACGAAGACCCACAGGGGGAAGGCCGAATCGGCTCCCGCGAAGTCGAAGACGTGGTTGAAGAAGAGGGCGGCGAGGCCGAGCGCGGTGAAGAAGGACAGCACCACGCTCGCGATCAGCAGCAGCGGCGCCACCAGTGCTCGCAGCAGCAGCGCGAGGATGCAGAACACCACGGCGAGGATCACCGGAATGATCAGACCGCGGTCGCGGCTGGACGCCTCCCGCATGTCGTGCACGACGGCGCTGCTGCCGCCCACCCGTGCCTGCGCACCGTCCAGCCGGGCGAGTGTCTCGCGGGCCGCGGTGACCGCACTCATGGCCGCCGGCGAGTCCGCCCCGGCGCCGAGCGTCGCCTCGACATAGGCGAGGCCGTCCTTCACCTGTGGTGGTGCGACCTCGATGACGCCGGGCACGGTCTCCAGAGCTGCGTGCACCTGGTCCGCCGAGGCGCCCTTGGCGATGACGACCATGGGTTCACCGGAGCCGGCCGGGAAGTGCCGGGTCAGGATCTCCTCGCCCACCACCGACTCCGGCTTGGTCTTGAAACCGTCCTTCTGCTGGAGGCCGTCGGCGTTCAGGGTGACGGCCAGCGTGGCCACCGCCCCCAGCAGCAGGCTGGTGGTGACCCAGACGGCACGCGGACGGCCGGACACCAGCCGGGCGATCCGCGACCACAGACCCCGGGTGACGTCGGGCTCCGTACCGTGCTTCGGCCGGGCCGGCCAGAAGACCCAGCGTCCGAAGATCACCAGCAGGGCGGGCAGCAACGTCATCATCGACAGCAGACCGACCAGCACGCCGACGGCGCAGACCGGGCCGAGACCCTTGGTGGAGTTCAGAGCGGCCAGCAGCAGGACGAGCATGCTGACGGCGACGGTGGCGGCGCTGGCCACGATGGCGGGACCGGCCCGGCGCAGCGCCACGGCCATGGCCTCGTGCCGGTCCTCGTGCCGCCGCAGCTCCTCGCGGTAGCGGGCGACGAGCAACAGCGCGTAGTCGGTGGCCGCGCCGAGCACCAGGACCGTGAGGATCATCGCCGTCTGGGCGTTGACCGTGAGTCCCGCGTTCTTGGCCAGCAGGTAGACGATGGCCTGCGAGATGACCAGGGACATGCCCGCGGAGATCATCGGCAGCAGCCAGAGCAAGGGACTGCGATAGGTGACGACGAGGATCGTCACGACGATGAGGAGGGTGACCAGGGTGAGCTTGAAGTCGGCGCTGCTGAAGGACTCTGCGGAATCGGCGGCGTAACCGGTCGGACCCGTGACGTGGACGCCGAGACCGTCCGGGGCGCTCGGCCGGGCGATCGCCCGCATGTCCTTCGCGGCCGCGTTGAGCCCCTCCCAGCCGTCCTTGCCGAGGTGGACGTTGACGACGGTGCGCAGGGCCTTGCCGTCGTCCGAGCGCACCGGGCCGTAGGGCTCGCCCACCACACCGGTGCCGTCCGCGAAGTGCGTGGCGTCGGCCCGCGCCTTCGCCTCGTCGGCAGCCGTGATCCCGGACGGGCGGTCGTAGACGATCACGGTCGGGCTGGTGTCGGCCGGCTGGAACTTCTCGGACAGCTCGAGCACTTCGGTCGACTCCGCATTGCCCGGGAGCCAGGCGGCGGCGTCGTTGGACTCGACGTCGCCGAGCTTCCCGGCCAGCGGCTGGAGCACGATCAGCAGACCGATCCAGGCCGCGAGCACCAGCCACTTGAGCCGGCGTCCGCCGGGCCAGGACAGCAGTGTGCGTGTCATCAGAAGCCCTCTTCCTCACGCGGCTTGGGCGGCAGCCGGAAGGCCAGCGCGAAGGAGACCGCCAGCAGTGCGATCACCACCCAGAGCGTGCGGACCATCGCGGTGCTGAAGTTCTCGGTGTGGGCCGTCCGCCAGGCCCGCGCCATGGCCTCGGCCACCGCCGGCCGGGCCTGCTGGAGGCTTCGGCAGCTGTCCGGCGTCCGTTCGGAGTCCTGCTGACTCGCCGATTCCCGCAGGCACACCCGCAGGTCGGCCAGGAGCCGGTCCTGCTCGGTCGTGCTCGCCCCGGCGGCGGCGAGTTCGGTGCGGGCCCGGCTCGCGCCGTCGTCGACGCTCGCCGTGGCCTGTGAGCCGAGCAGCCCGAAGAACAGGGTCCCGAGCACCGCGACGCCCACGGTGAAGCCGAGCTGCTGGACCGCGGTGAGGACGCCGGAGGCGGTACCGGCCTCCTGCTTGTCGACGTCGGCCAGGGCGATGTCGAAGAGCAGTCCGATCATGATGCCCATGCCGAGCCCGGCAACGGCGATACCGGGGACGAGCTCCCAGCTGGTCAGCCCGCCGGCCTGGTCGCCGATCGTCAACAGCATGATCAGCACGCCCAGCGCCAGCACCACGAGCCCGCCGTGCAGGGCCTTGCGGCCGAACTTCGATCCCAGCACCGCCCCGGTCAGGATCGCGCCGACGACGAGGAACACCGACCAGGGCGTCATGGTCAGCGCGGCCCTGGTGGGGCTGAAGCCCAGGCCGATCTGCAGGTGCAGGGCGAGCAGCAGCGACATTCCGGAGACGCCGGTGAAGAACACCAGTGCCACCGCCAGTCCCGCGGCGTAGCGGGACCTGCGCAGCAGGCTGAGCTCGATGAGCGTGGCGCCGCCGCGCCTCTCCTGCCGCAGTTCGTGGGCGACGAAGCCGACGAGCACGGCCGCTCCGGCCAGCATCAGCACGAACGCCCAAGCGGGCCAGCCGCGTTCGCGCCCCTGGACGAGCGGGAAGATGAGCAGGGTGAGCCCGGACGTCACCAGCGCCATGCCGACGACGTCGAACTTCGGCCGCACGGGCGCCTTGCCCTCGGGCAGCAGCAGGACCGCGCCGACGATCACGGCCACGCCGATCGGCAGATTGATCAGGAAGACGGACCGCCAGCCCGTGCCGAACAGGTCGGCGTCGACCAGGAACCCGGCGACGATCGGGCCGAGCACGGCGCCCAGCCCGATGGCGGGTCCGAACGCGCCGAACGCCGCCGCCGTCTCCTTGGGCGGGAACATTTGCTTGATGAGACCGAGCCCTTGCGGAATCATCAGCGCGCCGAGCCCGCCCTGAAGGAAGCGTGCCGCGGTGAGCATCTCGGGACCGGCCGCCACCGAGCACAGCACGGAGGCCGCGGTGAAGCCGACGGCGCCGACGACGAACATGCGCTTGCGGCCGTAGATGTCGCCCAGCCGGCCGCCCACCACGAGCAGGACGGCGAACGCGAGCGTGTACCCGACGGTGATCCACTGGATGACGCTGAGGCTGCCGCCCAGGTCCGCGCGGACGGCGGGCGCGGCCACGTTCATGACCGTGCCGTCGAGCAGGTCCATGATCTCGGCGCCGAGGATGACTCCCAGCGCGGCCCAACGGCGCGCGTAGGGCGGGGGTCCGGCCGCGGTTCCGTCCGGTCCGGGGCCGTCCTCGGGCAGTAACGCCGACGGCGGGGCCGTGGCCCTGTCCGGCTCGTCGGCTTCAACGGAACTCATGGCGTCCCCCGGGTCCTCGACTATTGGTCCACGAACGACCACCGTTCTACAATGGAACGGTGGTCGCGTCAAGAAACGGTGGCCCGTTCATGCCATACGATGAGGAGCACGTGTCGCGAAGCGAGGAAGGGAGGCCCATGCCCGAGGAGATTCCCGTGCCTCCGTGGCGCCGGCCGAAGAAGGCGCCGCCGCGCATGCCCCTGACCCAGGACCGGATCGTCGTCACGGCGCTCGGCATCCTCGACGCCGAGGGACTCGACGCCCTGAGCATGCGGCGGCTCGCGCAGGAGCTGAAGACCGGACACGCCTCGCTGTACGCGCACGTGGGGAACCGGGACGAGCTGCTCGACCTCGTCTTCGACATCGTGCTGACCGAGGTGGAGGTCCCGGAACCGGAACCCGGCCGCTGGGCGGAGCAGGTCAAGGAGATGTGCCGGTCGCTGCGGAGGATGTTCCTGGCCCACCGGGACCTGGCACGGATCGCGATCGACCGGGTGCCGCTGGGACCCAACGGGATGGTGGGGATGGAGCGCACCATGAACCTGCTGCGCTCCGGGGGCCTGCACGACGAACTCGCCGCCTACGGGGGCGACCTGCTGTCGACCTTCGTCACGGCGGAGGCCCTGGAGCAGTCGTCCCGCAACCCCGGAACGGAACAGGGCCGGGAGCAGGCCGGCGTGTTCGCCGACCAGCTCCACGGCTACCTGAAGTCACTGCCGGCCACCAGTTTCCCGAACCTGGTCCACCTGGCCGGCCCGATCACCTCGCTCGACTCCGACCGCCGGTTCGAGCTCGGCCTCGAGATCATCATCGCCGGCCTGCTGGCCGGGGCCGGCGAGGCCGCGGACGACCGGGTCAGGACGGCAGGATCGCCCCCCGCGGAGTCATGAACACGGCCTTCGGCGGCCCCACGAGCCCGGGCAGCGAGCTCAGCGCCTCCCGCAGCTTCGCCGAGCGCGGGTCGGCGCCGAAGTTCTCCCGGTAGGCCTGCTCGCTCTCCCACTGGGCGTAGTTGACGACCGCGGTCCCGTCCGTGCTCGCGTGATACGTGGCCGACAGGAAGCCGGGCACCTCGCGGATCCACTCCTGCACCCCGCCGGTGGCCAGCTCCACCAGCTTGTGCTGGGTGGCGGGGCCGTCCACCGGGAAGGTGACGACCGCGACGAAGCCCACCCGGGGATCGTTCACTTCAGCCATCGTTGCTCCTCCTCAACAGCTCTCCGGCGTACAGCGCCGCCCCGGGCCCGAACTGCAGCCCGATATGGCTGCCCGCCGCGTGCACATCGCGCCACAGGCGCTGCATCGGGCTGTCCTGGGCCTGTGCCCGGGTGCCCGCCGAGGCGAACAGCCGGTCGGTCGCGGCGGTCAGCAGCTCCGCCGCCAGGGCGCAGTCCCGCGCCCCGCGGCCGACCAGTACGCCGGTCGCCGAGCCGGCGTCGGCGACCGCCGCGACCCGCTCCAACAGCAGCTGGGCCGCGTCGATCTCACCCGTGGCCCGGGCCAGCGTGTGCTCGTACACCACGCGGTCCTGGGACGAGACGGCGTTCTGGCCGGTCGGCCCGGCCAGTTTTCCGGCGGTCCACGAGGTCCACACGGCCGCGGCCCCACGGGCCGCGCCGAGCATCGGCAGTGCGAAGGCCAGCCCGTTGACCGCCCGCATGGGCACGGTGTGACAGATCGCCTCGGCATCCGGACCGAGACCTGCCGCGATGGCCGCACGGGTGCAGGCCCGCGCATCCGGCACGAACACCCCGTCGAGGACGAGCGTGTTGCTGCCCGTTCCGCGCATACCCATCGGGTACCAGCTGTCGACGATCCCGTACTCCTGTCGCGGCACCGCGAAGAACCAGGGCTCCTCGCCGACCTTGGCGCAGATCAGCGCCCAGTCGGAGTGATCCACGACGCTGACGAACGGCCAGGTGCCCGACACGTGCCAGCCGCCCGGGGTCTTCTCGGCCCGGCCCAGCGGCATCAGGGCACCGACGATCAGGGCGTCGGGGCCGTCGGACCACAGCTCGGCCCGGCCCTCGTCCGGCAGGTAGGCGGCCATCCGGCCGAGGCTCGCCGTGAGCGAGGCGTACCAGGCGGTCGAGGCACAGGCCTCGCCGAGCACCGCGACGGGCTCCACCAGCTCCCCGAACGTCGCGGCCCGGCCGCCGTGCGCCACCGGTACGAAGTGGGCGGCGAAACCGGCCCGAAGGACCGCGTCGACGACGTCGGGGCTCAGCCGGCGCTGCTGTTCGGCGTCGGCCGCCCGCTTCCCGGCGAGTTCGGCGATCCGGCGGGCGTGTGCCGTCAGGGACGGCCGCTCCTGGGTCATCGTGTCCTCGCTCATGCCGGGTCCCTCGGGGTCCAGCCGGTCCTGGCCAGCCACTGGTCGAGGGTGAGCAGCTGCGGGAACCGGGCGCGCAGCGTGGGGATGTCGGCGTGATAGCCGATGCCGTTGAGCCAGGTGTACGAGATCGCCTGCCACTCGAACCCCGTGCGGTGCAGCTCCGGTATCGGCACCGACACGAAGCGGGCGGGCAGCCCGGTGTGCCGGCCGAACGCGGCCGCGATCTGCTCGCCGGTCAGCTCGTCCCCGGCCAGCTCGATCTTGGCGCCGCCGAAGGTGTCGGGGTCGTCGAAGGCGTCGGCCGCGAAGTACCCGATGTCGGGGCCGCTGATCATCTGCAGGGTGTTGGCCGGCCCGAGCCCCCTCCGGAAGGTCAGCACGCCGTCCTCCATGACGAGGGGCGACATGTCGTGGTTCAGGTTCTCCATGAAGTACGACGGCCGCAGGAAGGTGAACCGGAGCGCGTTCTCCTGGATCCGCTGCTCGATCGCGAGCTTGGACAGCCGCCAGTTCACGCCCTCCGGCCGTTCCGCGCCGCCCACCGAGCTGTGGACGTAGTGCTGGACGCCGAGGTCGCGGGCGGCGTCGGCGCATATCTTGCCCTGCCGCTCCTCGCCCTCCACGCCGGCCGGTGTCATCGGCGTCTGGATGCTGAACACGCCGTACGCACCCTTCATCGCGGCGCGCACCGAGCCGGCGTCCTCCAGGTCGCCGGTGTGCAGGCTCGCCCCCAGCTCACGCAGCTCCTTGGCCTTGGGCGCGCCGGGGTCCCGGACGAAGGCCCGGACTGTCCAGCCGCGTTCCAGCAGGTACCGGGCCGCGGAGCCGCCTTGCTTTCCGGTGGCGCCGAGGACCAGTACGGGCTTGTTCTCATCGGGCATCGCAGTGCCTTTCGTTGGTCGTCGTCACGAGTCGCGGGAGCCGGCGGGCGAGGTGAGCACCGACAGCCTTCGCACCGACAGCCGCACCCCCTGGCCGAAGTGGCGCTCCAGGAAGAGCCCGAGGCCGAAGCTGAGTCCGCGCGGCCGTACGGCCTCCTCGCGGCCGCCGTTGTCCCGCCGGAGCCAGCGCGCGTCCAGTGCGCGGAAGCCGATCCGGTCCACGGACAGGACCTCCTGCCCGTCGGCCGTCCAGTGGGCGGTGCCGGCCGCGACGTCGTATCCGACCTCGAGCCGGTGGAGCGTGCCGGGGGTGCGGTCCGCGACCGGGACGCAGTAGGTGAAGGCCGCGAACTCGGCGTCCGGCCGCAGCGCGAGCCGCTCGTAGACCGCGTAGAGCCGGCTGTGTGTGAGGAAGAAGTCGAAGATGATCCCGGACTCGAGATCGACCGAGATCAGACCGCCCGCGCCGAGCCGGGCGTCCGCGTCGGGTTCGGTCACGTCGTCGTACCGATGGGAGCGCAGACCGAAGCCGCGCAGCCCCATCTCGGCCCTGACCGAGAGCCGTTCGCCGGGCACGGCGGTGAACGCCGCCCGCGCGCCGGCGGTGCCGCCGGTGGTGAAGGCACCCCACCGCAGATGCAGCGGGGTGCCGTCCGGCCCGGGCTTGGGCTCGGTGAACGCCGGCCGCCGGGTCCCCGGGTGGGCCGCGCTCGGCACGACCACCAGGCCGTCCGGTCCGCCGCGGACCAGCCCGTCTCCCGCCTCGAGACCGTCGACCGGGCGAAGCCGCCACGGCGCGCCCGGCCCCTCGGTCACCAGCCCCCCGGCGAACTCCTCATGGAAGATCTCTGTACTCATCCAGCCGCCCTCCCCGTGGTGTACCCGTCCTACGGGCTCCACCTTGGCAAGAGGGCGTCGAGGTCCGCTCGAAGCGGAGTCGAAGGGTGCTGGGTCAGACGTCGCGGCCGCGCTGGGCGGCGTCGCCGCCGAGGCCCCAGGTGATGATGCGCTTGGGGTGGATACGGATCATCGCGGTACCGAAGTAGGGGTGCGGCGGCTGCGCGTCGGTCAGCGCCTCGGCCCGGCCGCGCACTTCGATACCGCGTACGTTCCACGGCTGCGTGGAGATCAGGTCGTCGACGACGAAGGCGACCTGGTCGTGCTTGGTGACGTTGCGGAACTTCTTGCTGGCGGTCAGGTTGTGCCCGCCGATGTCGATCGTGCCGGTCTCGGTGTTGACGCGGAACGAGACCGGGTTGGCCTGGGGCTGGCCGTCGGGCGCCACGGTGGCCAGCCGGCCGAGGTTCTGGGAGGCGTAGTACTCGAGCTCGTCAGGAGTGAAAGGCATGTCAGCTTCCTTGGACCTTGAGGTGATCGGAATGCTCCCGGCCGGGCACGGCCCCTGCCGGGGGCGTCGGAGTCGTGACGGAGGAGGGCAGCCAGCGGAGCACGGCAAGGGCCCCCACGAGCGCCACCGCGGCAGCGGCCCCGGCGGCCAGGTGCATGGCGTCCAGGAATGCCTGGCGCGCGGGGCCGACAAGTCCGCTCTCCCCCAGCCTAGTCGCGGCCAGCAGGGTGGCATCCAGGGACTCGCCGGCCTGGTGCCGCGCGGAGGGCGGCAGTACGGCGAGCTCGTCCTCGATGCCGCGGCGGTACGCGGCGCCCATGAGGGAACCGAGCACCGCGACGCCCAGGGCGCCGCCCAGCTGGCGCACGGTGTTGTTCATCGCCGAGGCGACGCCCGCCTTCTCGCGTGGGATCGCGTTCATGATGGACACGGCCGCGGTCGGCATGACGCATGCTACGCCCGCCCCCAGCGCGGCGAACAGGACGAGGATCAGCCATACGGGTGCGTGCTGGGTCACGAAGGTGACCCCGCAGAGCGATGCGGTGACGGCCAGCATGCCCGCCGCGCACACGTTCCGGGGGCCGATCGAACGCACCAGGACCGTGCTGAGCGGTCCGCAGACCACGTTCGCGACGGCCAGTGCCACGGTGCATCCCCCGGCCTGCAGGGGTGTGTAGCCGCGCACGCTCTGCAGGTAGAAGGCGCTGAAGAAGAGGAAGCCCATCATCGCGAAGCTGACGAAGCCGACGGCCGCGACGGCGGTGGAGAAGGCCTTCATCCGGAAGAAGCCGAGCTCCAGCGAGGGTTCCGGGGTACGGCGCTCGTGCCACAGGAACACGAGGAGCAGGCCGAGGCCCGCCAGGCCGGCTGCCCAGACCGCGGGCCGGGTGACCCCGCCGCTCCGGCCGGCCTCGATGATCGCGTAGACGAGCGGCACGACACCCGCGATCGAGAGCAGCAGTCCGGCCGCGTCGACGCGCCTGCCCGCCGTGCCCCGGGTCTCGGGCACCACCAGCACCACCGCGACCAGGCACCCGGCCATGAGGGGCACGTTGACCAGCAGGACCGAGCCCCACCAGAAGTGCGCGAGCAGTATCCCGCCGGTGACGGGCCCGATGCCGAGGGCGAAGCCGACCGAGGCCGCCCAGATCCCGAGGGCCTTGGGCCGCTCGCGCAGCGGGAAGACGGCGGCGATGGTGGCGAGTGTGCTCGGCAGCACCGCCGCGCCGCTCACCCCCATGCAGGCACGGGCGGCGATGAGCTGCTCCGGCGACCCGGCGTAGGCCCCGGCCAGGGACGACAGTCCGAACAGGCCGAGGCCCAGCAGGAGTACCCGCCTGCGGCCCAGTCGGTCGCCCAGCACTCCCCAGGTGAACAGCGTCGCCGCGAAGGCCAGGGTGTAGGCGCTGAGCACCCATTCCACCTGGCTGTGCGAGGCGCCCAGGCCCTGCTCGGGGTCGGTGAGGGTGCGCAGCGTCACGTTGAGCACGGTGTTGTCGAGGATGATGCCGACCAGGCTGAGGACCAGCACCCCGAGGATGGCCCAGCGGCGCGGGTGGCCCTGGTCCGCCGGGCCGCCCGGACGGCCGGGGTTCGCCGTCACAGGTCCGGCACCAGGACGAGCTTGCCCCGGACATGGCCCTGCTCCAGCCGGTGATGGGCCTCGGCCGCCTTGGCGAAGGGCAGGACGGCCTCGACGTGCGGCCGCAGCCGGCCCTCGGCGCAGAGTGCGGCCAGCGCGGCGAGCCGCTCGGCGGACCGCACCACCCGTGGCATGACGATGCCCTCCTGGGCCGCGGCGCGGAAGTTGGCGACGGTGGCGATCCGGGCCCGGTCCGCGACGAGTTCGAGCGACACGGCGAGGGCTTCCGGTCCGCCGTGGCAGTCGAGGGCGGCGTCGACGCCGTTCGGGGCCAGGGCCCGCACCCGGTCGGCGAAGCCCGGGCCGTAGGCGACGGGCAGTGCGCCCAACGACCGCAGGTAGTCGTGGTTGTGCTCGCCGGCGCTGCCGATCGCCGTGCCGCCCCGCTCCCGGACGAGCTGGACGGCGAGGCTGCCGACGCCGCCGGCCGCGGCGTGCACGAGCACGGTGTCCCCGGGGCCGACCCGCAGTTCGGCCAGGGCGATGTCGGCGGTCTGTCCGACGGCCGAGAGGGATCCCGCGACCTCCCACGACAGCTCCGGCGGTTTCACGGTGATCTGGTCCGCGCCGACGGCGAGCAGCTCGGTGCCGGACTGAAGCACGGCGAACCCGAGCACCTCGTCGCCGGGCGCGAACCCGGTCGCCTCCGGTCCGGTCCGCTCGACGACCCCGGCGAACTCGTTGCCGATGATCTGCGGGAACTCGACCGGATAGCGACCGCGCATGCCGCCGGAGCGCACCCGGCAGTCGAACCCGTTGACTCCGGCGGCCCGCACTCGGACGGTCACCTGGCCCGGTCCCGGCACCGGCTCGGGGACATCGACGAGGCCCAGTACGTCCGGCCCGCCGAACTGGTGGATGGCTACGGCCTTGGGCATGCGTTCTCCATTGTTCGTCCGACCCCGCTGTGTCTACTTGTGCTTCTTGACCTGGGTGCTGGCCAGGACGGCCTCGGGCTTCGCCGGGTCGGGGAAGCACTCGAAGGGGCCCCACTCGTCCAGGATCGGCTGGTAGCGGTACCAGTAGAAGCCGGGGTCCTCGTAACCCGAGCCGCCCGAGACGAAGTTGAGCGGGCCGGCGGTCTTCGGCGCCTTGTAGGTGACCTTCAGCGTCGGCAGGTCGAACTCGACACCGCCCTGGAAGGGGCCGGAGGCGCTGACGACGATGTCCCGGCCCTTGACCTGGACCCGGACGTCGGAGTCGCCGAGACCGCTGCCGCCGGTGAGCCGCACCTTGTGGACCTTCGCGCCGTCCGGGATCCGGTAGGCGATCCGCACGTCGTTGACGATCTGGTTGTACTCGGCGAAGGCGGTGATCGGGTCGGGATCGTAGGTGGCCTTGAACTTCTTGCCCGCGCGGACCGAGGCGGGCACGCTGACGTCGAAGCCGCGCGCGTAGTCGTAGACCGGGTGCGTGTTGCCCTGCACCCAGGTGCGGCACTCGTACGGCACGGCGACGCTCGCGGCGTGCGCGCTGGTCCCCAGGGTCACGAGTCCGCCCAGGGCGATGGCGGACGCGGTGGTCAGACGTATCGCGTGGTGCAGCGACGAGGTCATGGAAAGGTCTCCTTCGGGCTCTTGGATCAGGAATGCTTGGACACTTCGGAGGAATGCCTGGTCGCTTCAGGGGACGAGCACGACCCGGCCCAGCTGGGCCCTGGCCTCGACGACGGCGTGCGCCTCGGCCGCCCGCTCCAGCGGCAGCCGGGCGTGCACCGCGGACGTGACCTGTCCTTCGGCCAGCAGTCGGGTGAGTTCGGCGACGCCCGCCTCGTACTCCTGCGGGCGGCCACCGCGCCAGGCCGACAGGGCGAAGCCGGTGACGTACTTGATGCCGATGAGGTCCATCACCGACACCTTCGGGATCGCCAGCTCGCCGCCGGACGAGCCGTAGAACACCAGCCGGCCGCCCGGAGCGAGCAGACCGACTCCCTGCTCCAGGACCTCGGCGCCGATGCCGTCCAGGATCAGGTCGGGGCCACGCCCCCCGGTGAGTTCCCGGACCTCGTCGGCCCAGTGCGCGGAGCGGTGGTCGACGACGGCGTCGGCGCCCGTCGCGCGGGCGAACTCGCGTTTGGCGGCCGCGCCCGCGGTGCCGATGATCAGGCCGGCGCCGGCCGCCCGGGCGAGCTGGACCGCGATGTGACCCACCCCGCCGGCCGCCGCGTGGATCAGCACCGTCTCGCCCTTGCGCAGTCGTCCGGTCCGCAGGATGCCGAGGGCGATCAGTCCGGTGCCCGGGAGGACCGCGGCCTCGGCGGCGTCCAGCTCCTCGGGCACGGGTACGACGGTGACGGCGTCGACGACGACCTGCTCGGCGTAGGCGCCGTAGAGGGTGAACGCACCGACCCGGTCTCCCGGCCGCAGGACCGTGACGCCCGGTCCCACCGCGGTGATCCTGCCGACCACGTCGCCGCCGAGGACGACGGGGAAGACGGGCCGCCACATCGGCGCGGGGAAGGCCTCGCGCCGCATCTGGGTCTGCGCGTGGCCGACGCTCACGGCGTCGACGGCGATTCTCACCTGGCCGGGGCCGGGTTCGGGGACGGGACGCTCGGCGACGTACAGCACGTCGGGGTCCCCGTACCGGTCGAACTGCACGGCACGCATCACTTGGTCTCCTCCTGGGGCTGCTCGGTCCGCTCCAGGGCGGCCAGTACGGCAAGGTGCCGGTCGTCACGGTCCCGGACCAGTTCGGCGTAGGGCCGGTGTCCGTAGGCGGCTTCGGTCTGTGCGACCAGAGCCTCGACGGCCTGCGGGGTGAGGGCGGGCTGTCCGAGCCCACGCCAGCCCTGTTCGAGGCCGCTGCCGAGGTGCTCGAGCCACTTGCGCAGGCCGCCGGGACCGCCGCCCAGGTGGAACGCGTGGAACGGCCCGATGGTGGACCAGCGCAGGCCGATCGAGTCGGTGACGATCCGGTCGAGCTCCTCGACGGTCACCACGCCTTCGAGGACGAGGTGGATGCTCTCGCGCAGCAGCGCCGACTGCAGCCGGTTGGCCGCGAAGCCGGGCAGCGCCCTGCGCACCACGACGGGGGTCCGCCCGACCGACGCCAGGAAGGCCAGTGTCCGTTCGACGGCCTCCGGGTCGGTGCGCTCGCCGCGGACCACCTCGACCAGCGGAACGATGTGCGGTGGGTTGAACGGATGCGCGACGACCAGCCGGCCCGGTCCCGGCATGTCCCGACTCAGCTCGTCGGGAAGCAGCTTCGACGTCGAGGACAGCACGAGGGCGTGGTCCGGGGCGGCCGCGCCGATCTCTGCGAACAACCGCTGCTTGAGCGGCAGGTCGTCGGGGGCGTTCTCGGAGACGACGTCCGCCCCGGCCACCGCCCGGCCGACGTCCGGCTCGTACTCGATGCGCGCCGCCAGCTCGTCCACCCGCCCCGGGGAGAACAGCTCGAGCGCCTCGTGCACGACGCGCCGGACGTCGGGCCGACGGCTGTTGACGCGTACGGTCAGCCCGCGGGCGCTGAACAGGTTGATCCATCCCAGGCCGATCGTGCCCGCCCCGATCACTGTCACGGTGCTCATGGCGACGAGCCTGGCAGCGCCCACTCGAACCCGGCTCGAGGGAACTTCGAGGCCACCGGGCGACCGTGGCCGTATGACCATCACCGCGCTTCCCACCGGCCTGTACGCCGAGGTCCTGTCGTTCTACGGCCACCAGATGCAGAAGCTGGACGGCCGTGACTTCGCCGGCTACGCCGCGACCTTCACCGAGGACGGCGAGTTCAAGCACTCGCCCTCGCTGCCCGCCGCCCACACCCGTGCCGGGATCACCGCCGTCCTGGAGGACTTCCACCGCAAGTTCGACGCCCGCAAAATCCAGCGCAGGCACTGGTTCGACCACACGGCGCTGAGCCAGGCGTCCGACGGCTCGATCACGGCGACCAGCTACTGCCTGGTGCTCACCGTCCACGCCGACGTCAAGGCGCCGGAGTTCGGGCCGAGTTGCCTCGTACACGACGTCCTGGTCCGGGGGGCGGACGGCGAGTTGCTGCTGCGCTCCCGCCACGTCACCCATGACCACGTCTTCCCGGCCTGACGCGCACCCTCGCCCTCGCGCCGGCCTCGCCGCCCCCGACTGCGCGGGCGGCACCGGCCATTGACAGCGGTGATCCGGTGAACGGACGCTGACAGCGGCACGACGCGCCTCGCACACCACAGGCAGCACAGGCGCGAAAAGCAGCACAGGTACCCACGGGTACCCACGGGCACCGTCGGAAGGAGACGGCATGGCGGACGAGAGCGGCAACGGCGGAGCCTGACCGGACACGCCCGATGAACCGATACCCCACGGTCGCGGAGGTCACCGAGTCGGCGCGACGGCTGGTCTCCCGTTTCCCGGGCACCGGCCGCCTGTGTCGTGTCGGCACGTCCCGGGCGGGCCGGCCGCTCCTGATGCTGTCGGTGGGCCACGGACCCCGGCACGTCCTGGTGGTGGCCCGGCCGCACCCGGACGAGCCGGTGGGCGGCGCGACGGCACTGGCGCTGGCGGAGCTGGTCGCAGGCGGCGACCGGCGCTCCCCGGCGACCGACCCCGAGGCCGTCACCTGGGACATCGTCCTGTGCCTCGACCCGGACGGCGCCGCGCTGAGCGAGGGCATCGAGACCGCGACGGCCGGCCCCGCCCCGTCCCTGGCGTCGTACTACCGTGCCGCCTTCCGCCCGGTCGCCGCGGAGCAGCCGGAGTGGGCCCCGATCGTCGGCCGGCCACTCCCGGAGAGCCGTGCCCTGTTCGACGTGATCGACGACCTGCGCCCCGTCCTCCAGTGCTCCCTGCACAACGTCGACGCGGGCGGCACCTGGGCCCAGCTGACCCGCGACCTCCCCGGACTCGCCGCCCCCTTCGCGGCGTCCGCCGCCGCCCTGGGGGTCCCGGTCCAGCACGGCACGTACGACGCCCTGTACTGGGAGAATCCGGCCCCCGGCATCCATGTCCTGCCGCCGCCGGGCAGCACCGCGCGGCCGGCGGCCGGGTCCGAGGACATCGGCCTGTCCACCTGGTGCGCGCCCCAGCGGTACGGCGGTGCCACGGCGATCGTCGAGGTACCGCTGTGGGCCACCGCCCCGGCGGACGACCCGACCCCGCACGCGGACCCCGCCCGGGCCCTGCGCGCGCTGTCCGGGCTGGTGCGGGAGGGCGGCCGGCAGGTGACCGCCGTGTTCGAGAGGGCCCGCGGCCTCCTGCCGGCACCCGAGGACAGCCCACCCGTACGCGTACTGGAGTGGATGGCCGAGGACCTGTACGACCTGGTGGCCGACTCCTGGGGGCCCCTGGTCCGGCAGGCGGAGGCGGGACCGCGCACCGACGGCTCACCCGCGTTGACGACGGCGGGGATCGGCGCCCTGGAGGTCGTCGCGCGCCGTCAGCCGCTGCGCGCGGCGGGACTCCTGCTGCGGCTGCTGCACGCGGCCGACGCCCCGGCCGCCGCCGGGCTCCACCACGAGCTGGACGCCCTCTTCACCGCCTGGTGCACGGACTTCGAGACGTCCCTGCGGCTGCGCTGGGTCCCCGTGCCCGCCCAGGTGGAACTCCAGGCCCGCACGGTCGTGGCGGCGGCGGAGTGCGCGCTGACACCCTGACGCGCTGCCGCGCCGAACCTGGGGATCGGCCGACCGTGAGCTAGGGAAGCCGCAGGTCGACGACGTACTTGCCGCGGACGCCGCCGGCTTCGAGCCGCTGGTGGACCGCCGCTATGTCCCGCATGGGGAAGACGGTGTCGACCACCGGCCGGATCGTGCCCGCCTCGACGGCCCGGGTGAGTTCGGCGATCCGGTCGGCCGAGGGGTTGTTGCTGAACATCTTGACGCGCCGGGGAGTGGCGGCCGCCCGCAGGGCGATGCCGAGCATGGAGGAGACGACGCGGTCCGAGTCGAAGGAGAGGGCGACCAGACGTCCGCCGCGGGCCAGCCGCTTCCGATAGGCACCCAGGTCGGTGCCGACGACGTCCACGATCACGTCGAACCGGTCGAGGTCTTCGGGCCGGGTCGTGCGGTAGTCCACGGCCTCGTCCGCCCCCAGCCGGGTGATCCAGTCGAGGTTGCGGGCGGCGGCGAGGGCGGTGACGTGCGCGCCCAGCGCCTTGCCCAGCTGCACGGCGACGCTGCCGACGCCGCCGGTGGCGCCGCGGACCAGGAGCCGTTCCCCGGGCTGGAGTCGCGCCTTGCCGCTCAGGGCCGTCATCGCGGTGGTGCCCACCACCGGCAGGGCGGCGGCTTCGAGCAGGTCCAGGTTCTTCGGAGCCCGGGCCAGCCGCTGCTCGGGCACGGCGACGTAGTCGGCGATCGCCCCGAAGGTGAGGTGCGGCATCAGCCCCCACACCGCGTCCCCCACGCTCCAGGCGCGTACGCCGCTGCCGAGGGCCGCGACCCGGCCGGCGAAGTCGCTGCCCAGGCCGCGGGGGAAGCGGACGCGGGTCACCCGGCGCATCCTGCCCGCCCGGAAGGCGGTCTCACCGGCGTCCACGCTCGCGGCGTGCACCTCGACGAGGACTTCTCCCGGCCCGGGCCGGGGCGCGGGGACGTCGTTGACGCGCAGAACGTCGGGCGGGCCAAAACGGTCGAACTGTACGGCGCGCATGCCTTCGTCTCCTGTGTCGTGCGGCAGAAACGGGGTGCCCCTCCGCTTTTTCGAATATGGGGCCACCCCCCACTTCCTGTCAAACGACGCAGCCCGGCGGCGGTGCAAGAATGGGGTGTCACCCCGTTTCGTCGGCGAGGAAGGAGACCACGAGTGTGAGCTGGGAGAACCCGGGCCCGCCCAAGCGCGCGGACGCACGCCGCAACTACGACCGGATCATCGAGGCCGCCGCGGCCGAGGTCGCCCGGCACGGTGCCGACGCCTCCCTGGAGGAGATCGCACGGCGGGCCGGCGTCGGCTCGGCCACCCTGCACCGCCACTTCCCCTCCCGGTGGGGCCTGCTCCAGGCCGTCTTCCAGGAGCGCGTGGCACAGCTGTGCGACGAGGCCCGGTCCCTGGCGGCCGAACACCCGCCGGCGACCGCTCTGACGCGATGGCTGACGTCCCTGGCGGTCTTCGGTGCCGTCACGCGCGGCGCCGCCCGTTCCCTGTTGCCGGCGACCGGCACGAACGCGGGGGCCGCGCTGGATTCGCGCTGTGAGCAACTGCTGACGGAGGCCGGCGCCGACCTGCTGGCCCGCGCCCAGGAAGACGGAACCGTCCGCGACGACGTGACCGCCCTCGAACTGCTCTCCCTCGCCAACGCGGTGTCCCTCGCGGCCGAGCACACCCCCGACGCCGCCCACCACGCCACCCGGCTCATGGGGATCGCCCTCGGGGGCCTGGGCGCGCCCGGGCCCCGCCCCCAGGGGTGACCCGCGGTCAGCTCCACACCTCCCGTTCCTTGCTGCGGGGGTCGTCGATCTGGCTCCATTCGGCGTCGATGCGCATGGTGGCCCGGCGGTCGGTGTCGTAGGGGTCCCAGCCGGGGTCGCCGGTCCGGGCGAACCGGATCCAGGTCGCGTGGACGCGGGCGGCGAGGTCGGCGGGGGCCTGCTCCGGGCCGAGCAGGGCGGCGGGGCCGTTGAGTTCGGGCCGGTCCGCGAGGTCGAAGACGAAGGGCAGTTCGACCGCGTGGGTGGCGCCGAGTTGTCCGTCCAGGGCGCGGGAGCGCCAGGCGAACTCGTAGGCGTAGGTGGCGGCCCGCGGGTGGGTGGCATGGGCGCTCGCCAGCGCGCGGCTGCCCGCGCCGAAGAGGGCGTCGGCCATGACGGCGGAGCGCAGTTCCGCGAAGGTGGCCTCGGGGCGTGACGTGCGGTAGGCCGCTACGAGCTGTGCCGGGTCGGGGTGTGCGCGTGCGGCGGCCTCGTCGACGTCGGCGGCGGTGGAGGTGGCGTACTTGCCCACCGGGACCAGGTAGAGGTTGCCCTCTTCGGTGTTGGTGCCGACGAGGAGGTCGACGTCGGCGGCGCGGCCGGCGGCGACGGATGCGGCGGGCTGGGTGTCGAGGACCAGGCTGAAGGGGCTGAGGCCGATCAGCGGGTCGAAGTGGGTCCCGGTCCGCAGGTCGATGCCCGCGAGCCCGGACGCCGCCTCGACCAGCCGCTCGTCGGAGATGCCGGCGAACGCGTCGACGTGCGGCTCGACGCCCAGGGCCTGGGCGGCGGCCGCGGTGACGCGGGCGGCCTGCTCGGGTGTGAACGCGCCCAGGCCGCTGCCGCTCTGCACGATCGCGCGCCGGAACAGCCCGTCGGCCTCGGGGGTGGCGAGGACGCCGCCGACGACGGTCGCCCCGGCCGACTGGCCGAAGAGGGTGACGTGGTGCGGGTTCCCGCCGAAGGCGGAGACGTTCTCCCGCACCCAGCGCAGCGCGGCGACGACGTCGAGCAGGCCGCGGTTGGCGGGCGCCCCGGGGATGTCGAGGAACCCGGCGATGCCGAGCCGGTAGTTGAGGGTGACGAGGACGACGCCGTCACGGGCGAAGGCGGAGCCGTCGTACATGGCGGACCGTGTCGATCCGGCGACGAAGCCGCCGCCGTGCACGAAGACCATGACCGGCAGGTCGCCGGCCCCGGTGGCGGGCGTGAAGACGTTGACGGTGAGGTAGTCCTCGCCGCGGCTCCAGCCGGTGCCGAAGTAGGGGGCCATGTCGATGCTGCCGAGCCTGCGCTCGGACTGCGGCGCGTTGGGTCCGGGGACTGTGGCGTCCCGTACGCCGTCCCACGGCTCGTGCGGCCTGGGGGGCGCGAACCGGCCGGCGCCCAAGGGCGGGGCGGCGTACGGGATGTTGAGGAAGGCGGCGGTGCCGTCCTCCTGGCGCAGGCCGCGGACGGCGCCCTGCGCGGTGGTCACGACGGGCTCGGGGTGGTGGTTCATCACGCGTGTCCTTTTGCGGGCCTCAGACCGACGGGGTGTACGGGGTGAAGGGCGCCCAGCCCTTGACGGCGAACTTGCCGCCCTCGCGGACGACTTCGGCAGCGCCGTGGCCGCCCAGGTGCGCGGGGAAGACGAGGGCGTTGCTGTCCACCGCCGAGCCCAGGAGCCGGCGGCGGGTGGCACGGGCCTCGGCGGGGTCCTCGCAGAAGCAGCTGTTGGCGTCGGGCTCGTGGATCTGGATCGGGCTGTGCATCAGGTCGCCGACGAACAGGGCCCGGTCGGAGCCGGACTCCAGCCGCAGCACCGACGAGCCGGGGGTGTGGCCGGGTGCGAGCTCGAGGCGCAGGTTGGAGTCGATGCGGTGGCCGTCCTCCCACAGCCGGGTGAGACCGGCCTCGTGCACGGGGGCGACGCTGTCCTCGAAGACGTTCTGGTTGCCGCGGCCGAGCAGGGTCTTGATCTCGTTGGCCGGGTTCCAGTAGTCGAAGTCCGCCTTGGCCATGAGGTAGGTGGCGTTGGGGAACGTCGGTACCCAGGTCCGGCCGTCCAGGTAGGTGTTCCAGCCGACGTGGTCGATGTGGAGATGCGTGTTGATCACGATGTCCACGTCCTCGGGCTGAACGCCGGCCCGGGCGAGGTTGGCCAGAAAGTCCGTTTCGAGGCGGCTCCAGACGGGGGCGTACGGCCGGTCCTTGTGGTTGCCGACGCCGGTGTCGACCAGGATGGTCCGGCCCTCGCTGCGCAGGACCCAGGTCTGGATCGCGGTGTTGACGATGCGGGTCTCGGCGTCCAGGAAGTCCGGAACCAGCCAGGAACGGTGCGCGTCCCACGCCTGGGCCGGGCTGTCCGGGACGAACGCCTCGGGCGTCATGCCGACGGGGCCGTAGTACTCCCGGACCCGGGTCACGGTGACATCGCCCAGGGTGATGGTGTCCAAGGGGTGCTCCAGTTCGAAAGATCTCCAGAAGGTCGGGCGTGAACACACGCCCTTGTTCCGCAAGGGTGCGTCGCGGGTGGCGGGCGGCGGTATGCGTCACGTGACTGCACCCATGTCCGCCCGGGCTCGTGGCGTCCGCCCGAGCTCGTGGTGTGCGGGGGTGAGCGGCGGTGAGCGGCGGTGAGCGGCGGTGACCAGCCGTAATCGACCGTGTGCGGCCGGGGGCGGCAGGAATACGGCCGCGGTCCTGCCACGTTGCCGTCAGGGCTGTCTCAGTTCCTGGAGCATCCGTGAAGAATGGTGAACGCGCTCGCGCGGGCCACGGCTCGCCGGCGGCCCCCGGTCCGACCGCGGGCCCCGGCCCGACGCCTGCCCCCGGTCCGACCGTGGTGGGCCGGGAGGCCGAGATCGCGGGGATCAGGAGTCGCATCGCCGCCGACCGCTCCCACAGCTCGGTACTGATCGTCGAAGGCGACCCCGGTGCCGGCAAGAGCGTCCTGCTCGACCTCGCCGTGCGGCTGACCCGCGGTACCGGCCAGCGGGTGCTGAGGGCGGTGGGCAGCGAGTCCGAGGCGTCTCTCGCGTTCGCCGGCCTGCACCAGATGCTCCGCCCGGTGCTGGATGACCTGGGCGGCCTGCCGGCCCGCCAGCGCTCCGCGCTCCGAACCGCCCTGGGACTGGCCGAAGACGCCGAAGACGCCGAAACCGCCGATACCCCCGACGCCCTGCTCGTCGGCCTGGCCGTGCTGACCCTGGTGTCGGACCTGTCCGAACCGGCACCGCTGCTCGTGGTGGTCGACGACGCCCAGTGGATCGACCGCGCGTCACTGGACGTCCTCTCCTTCCTGGCCCGGCGCATGGCCGGCGAGCCCGTGACGCTGCTGATGGGCGTGCGTGCCGCGGCCGTACTGCCCGGGTTCGACAAGGGCTACGAGCGCCTGGAGATCGGGCCGTTGAGCGGTGACGCGGCCAACCGGCTGCTCGACGAGCAGCCGAAGCGGCCCACCGGCCGTACCCGGGCCCGGATTCTGCGGGAGGCGGCGGGCAATCCGCTGGCCCTGGTCGAACTCGCCCGCGCCACGGCGGACAGAGAGCCGGAGGGCAGTGGAGTGGAGGGCCCGCTGCCCGTCACCGACCGGCTGGAGGGGATCTTCGCGCGCCACGTGCGGCACCTGCCGGAAGCCACCCGCCGCGCCCTGCTGCTGCTCGCCGCCACCGACGCGGCGGACGCCCCGGCGGCCGCACGGGGCCTGCCCGAGGCGGCCGACACGGTGTGGGCGCCCGCCGAACGGGCCGGTCTCGTACGGCAGGACGGCACCGGGGTCTCCTTCCGCCACCCGCTCGTCCGCTCGGCGGTCTACCACGCCGCGCCCTTCGAGCAGCGCAGGCGGGCCCACCTTGCCCTCGCCCGGCAGCTGGGCGAGGAGCCCGACCGCCGCGCCTGGCACCTCGCCGCCGCGGCCGTACGGCCCGACGAGCAGGTGTCGGCGGCCCTCCGGGAAACAGCGGGCCGGGCCAGGCGCCGGGGCGGTCACGCGGCCGCCGCCGCCGCTCTGGAGCGCGCCGCGGAACTCAGCCCGCACCGGGCGGACCAGGCGCGACTGCTGGCCGACGCCGCGGACACGGCCGTCTTCACCGGTCAGCTCGGCTGGGTGGAACACCTGGCCGCCGGGGTACGGGAGCGCAGTGACGACCCGGCGCTGATCGGCCGGGCCGCGCTGGCGACGGGGCGGCTCCTGACCCTGGGTCCGCACCACACGGCCGCCTTCGCACTGCTGTCGCGCGTCGCCGACGAGGCGGCGGCCACCCGGTCGCCCCGGCTGCTGGACGCGCTCGCCGCGGCGGCGGTGGTCCGCTACTACTCGGGCGAGGAGTCCCAGCGGCAGCGGATCGAGGCCCTGCTCGCCGATGTGCCGGACTCGGCCGCGGGTGGTGCGCTGCGCGCCTGGGTACTGGCCGTCTCCGATCCCAGCGGCGCCGGAGCGTCCCTCGCCCCGGCGCTGCCCCGGCTGATCGCCGCGGCCAAGGGCGAGGCCGGATCACTGACGGCGCTCGCCGTCGTGGCCTGGCTCCTCGACCGGACCCCGCTCGCGGCCAGGACCTTCGACGAGGCGTTCGGCCGTTGGCAGGCCCATGGCCCGCTGCCGGCCGGTCTGGCCTGCGCCGCCGGCTGGGCCTATCTGGAGCAGGGCCGCTGGGCCGACGCCCGCTCGGTGGCCGCCGAGATCGCGGAGGTGGCCTCGGGGGCCGGCCTGGATCACGCCGAGGCGTGCGCACGCACCCTCGACGCGACCGTGCTGGCGCTGCTCGGTGAACCGGCCGAGGCACGCGGCAGCGCCGAGCGGGCGCTGGCCCTCGTCGACCCCCTGGAGAGCCGCTCCGTCGCGGTCCTGGCCCGCCGTGCCCTGGGGCTGGCGGCGGTGGCCGAGGGCGACTACGACAGCGCGTACGCGCAGTTCCGCGCCGCCTTCACCGAGGACGGAGACCTGGTCCACTACCACGTCTCCCCCACCGTCCTGGCCGAACTCGCCGCCGCGGCCGTCCGCCGAGGACACCGCGAACCCGCCGCGCGACTGCTGGAGCGCTCGGCCCGGCACCTGGGCCCCGGCATGTCGGCGCGCCTCTTCCTGCTGGTCGAGCGAGGCCGCGCCCTGCTCGCCGAACCGGAGCGTGCCGAACGCCACTTCCGGGCGGCGCTGGCGGGGGAGGCGGGCGAGCAGTGGCCCTTCGAGCGGGCGCAGACCCGGCTGGACTACGGAGAGTGGCTGCGCCGGCAACGTCGTGTGGCGGAGGCCCGACCGCTGCTCACCGGAGCCCTCGACACGTTCCGGCGACTCGGCGCCCGACCGTGGATCGACCGCGCGAAGGCAGAACTGCGGGCCGCCGGCATCGAGGCGGACGCCGCCGCGCCCGGCGCCCTCACCGAACTCAGCCCCCAGCAGCAACAGATCGTCCGGCTCGCGGCCCACGGCCTGACCAACCGCGAGATCGGGGAAAAGCTGTTCCTCTCCCCGCGCACGGTCGGCTCACACCTCTACCGGGTCTTCCCCAAACTGGGCATCACCGCCCGCGCACAACTGCGCGACCTGC
The DNA here is from genome assembly GCF_033406955.1 of Streptomyces violaceoruber. Lineage (NCBI taxonomy): Bacteria > Bacillati > Actinomycetota > Actinomycetes > Kitasatosporales > Streptomycetaceae > Streptomyces > Streptomyces violaceoruber. The sequence goes on from NZ_CP137734.1 coordinate 3,043,556, forward strand.
TCGACGACGCCCTGCAGGCCACCGGGTCGGCGCACTGACGCGGCTCACCGGCTAGACGTTGAAGCGGAACGTCCGAGGCCACACCCTGACCTGCGGCACAGCCCCACGCATGGCCCTGACCTGGGATTACTCGTTGGCATTCGTGGACTCCCGACGGCCGTTCAGGGGGTCCTGCGGACTGGCTGCGGACCGCGGGACACCCCACTCCGATGACGTGGGCCTCTCGTCCGTCATACCCAGGCGAGCCTGTTCCTCCTCGACGATCCGACGTGCCAGCTCGGTGTCCGACACGTCGACCGCGTCCGGGGTGGCTTCGGCCACGGCGCTGCGGCGAGCATAGGCATCGAACAGGCGCGTCTTGGCTTCCAGCATCTTCACCATGCGTTCGTCCACGCCCCCGGTGGCGAGGAGACGGTGCACTCGAACCGGCCTGACCTGGCCCATACGGTGGGCCCGGGCCACCGCCTGATGCTCGATGGTCGGCTTGATCTGGGGTTCGCAGATGACGACGACGGAAGCGGCCTGCATGTTGAGGCCGACACCCGCTGCCTGGATCTGCCCCAGGAGCACCGCCGGACCCTGGACACCGGCGAAGTCGTCGACGATCTCCTGGCGGCGCTGGGCCGGGACGCCGCCGGTAAGCGGACCGAACACCGGAGTGACCCTGGTGGTTTCGGCCGCGAGGGCCTCCTTCACCACGGCCAGTACGTCCTTGAAGTTGGAGAAGACCACCGTCTTCTGCCCGTTCTCGCCGGCCTCCTGAACGATCTCCCGAAGCCGTTCCAGCTTGGCCGAATTCCCGGAGCTCATGTACGCGGCCCTGCGCATGGCCATGAAGTTGCCCGCGCGCACGGCTTCGCGGTACGCCTCCTCGTCCGAAGCGCTCAACTCCTCCCACTCGTCGGTCTGCTGAAGGCTCGGGAGTTCCGTCAGCACGTCCTCCTGGTTGCGCCGCAGATAGACCGGGGCCACAGCCTTGCGAAAGGCGACCGATCCGGCCAACGCGTCCCGTTCACCGAGGGAGTCCGCGACATCGCCGTCGAGCATCTGGACCAGGTTGCGGAACTCCGCGACCCTGTTCTCCATCGGGGTTCCGGTCATGAAAAGGGTGCGCTCGCAACGGTCCGCCCACAGACCGACCGCCTGGGACCGCTTGGCCTTCGGGTTCTTCACGGAGTGCGCTTCGTCGACCACGAGCAGCCCGACCTCCCCGCCGCCCGGAGCGGGAAACCCGCGCAGCGCGTCGAACGTGGTCACCCCGACGCCACCCCGCCCCTTCCAGTCGGCGAACGCGTAGTGCCGGTCGGGACCGTGGAGCACCATGACGCGCAGGGCACTGCGGGCCTCGATCTCCCGTGTCCAGTTCACGAGGACGCTCGCGGGGCAGACGACCATGAAGTGACTCTGTCCCTCGGCGGCCAGGTGGGCGAGGACAGCGATCGCCTGGATGGTTTTCCCGAGGCCCATCTCGTCGCCGAGTATCACCTTTCGCTGCGCAAGCGCGAACCGTGCGCCGAACGCCTGGTAGCCGCGCAGGGAGACCCGCCGGTGCGTGTCGTCGAGGTGCTGGGTCCGTACCCGCTCTGCAACCTCGTCTGGCAAAAACCCCTCTGCGGCAGCCGCGTCCGGCGGCCGTCCGGAGATCTCGGCGAGCAGGCTGTAGTACTCGGCGGAGCGGAGTTCGAAGTCCACCCAGGCCGCAACGTCGGACGCAGTCCCCCGGAGCAGGTCCACCGACGCCTGGGCGAGCAGCCCGGGCAGGCCGGCCTGCTCCGCCTCGTCCACCAGCGACCGGGTCGCGGCGACCGCCGCCCACGCGCGAGCCTTCTTCTCCCGGCCGGCCAGCAGCATCCGGACCCTTCCGGCGGCGGGCCCAGCGTCGGCCAGCAGCGGACCGAGCCGTTCCGTCAGGACGGTGGCCTTGTCGACCGCACGCCGGGCCTCCGGGCCGGCTTCCACCAGTACGTGCAGGGCCATGACGAGCGCGGTGGTGCGCGGTTCCGGCCGGTCCACGTCGATGTGGAGGGCCACGGTCTCGTGCACGGCCTCGGAAAGCCGGCGGGCGGCGGCGAGTATCTGGTCGACGGTGCGCTGCCCGACACCGGGAATCTGCCGCAGCCGATAGGGGCCCGCTTCGAGAACCCTGCCCAGGGTGCGCAGTCCGCTCTTCTCGACGCTCCCCAGCCGCAGCCGCCCTTCGGTGATGTCCTGCAGCCGGGCGACGGGAATGGCGTCGAGCTCCCGCTTCACCGCCTCATCGTGGATCGGTTTCAGCGCTGCCCGTACCGCCTCCACTGCCCGTGCATGGTCACCGACCACTGCCTGCGCCGCCTCGTACAGTCGCGTTCCCCTCGCGACTGTGTCCCGCTCGCCACGCCCCACGCTTCCCGCCCCTCTCTGGCCCTCCCCGCATCTTTCCACCGCCCACACGGGGCCTCGACGGGCATTCGCAGCTCCCTGCTGATCAACCGAGCCTCGGGGCAGTCATTCACCCCCCAGGCTTACGACCGCCGGTAGGATCGGCACCATGAGCGGTAGTAGGAAGTATTCGATCAGCCTGCCCGAGGATCTCGCCGAGGCCGTACGCGCTCATGTCGGGCCCGGCGGTTTCTCCGCCTATGTCGCCGAGGCTCTCGAACAGCGGGTCGCCATGGACAAGCTGCGGGAGATCGTCGCCGACTTCGAGACCGACAACGAAGCTCTCACCCACGAGGAGGTCGAGGCCGCCCGGGCGCTGCTGCGCCACGACCACCGGCAGGCCGGCGGGGCCGCCGCCTGATGCCCGGCACCCTCCTGCTCGACAGCGAAGGGCTCTCGAAGCTCTACCGCAAGGACCGTACCGTCATGGCCCTGGTCCAGGCGGCGGCGGAAGAGGGTGTACGCGTGGCCACCAGCGCCATGACCACGCTTGAGGCAGAGTACGAGCGCATCCACCCGGCCCGCATCAAGTGGATCCTCTCCCGCGTCGACGTCCACGACGTCACCAAGGAGATCACCGACCAGGCCGCCGCGCTCCTACGCGCCCATCGCCTGCACGGCCACACGTACGCCATCGATGCCGCCTTCGCCGTTATCGCCCGCGACGCGTCCCGGCCGGTCACCGTCCTCACGTCCGACCCCGAGGATCTGACACTCCTCTGCGGCCCTTCCGTGGGGGTCGTTAAGGTCTGAGGCGGTCTCACGTCGACCAGACCCGTCACTGCCCCTCGTGACGAGGGCGAGGGCTCCCCGCAGACAAAGACTTGTGCCCGACCCACCAACAGGCGGGTCGGGCACGGTTCTTGACGAAACGTCACACGTTGAAGCGGAACTCCACCACATCCCCGTCCCGCATCACGTACTCCTTGCCCTCCATGCGGGCCTTGCCCTTCGCGCGGGCCTCGGTGACCGAGCCCGTCTCGACCAGGTCGTCGAAGGAGATGACCTCCGCCTTGATGAAGCCCTTCTGGAAGTCGGTGTGGATGACACCGGCGGCCTCGGGGGCGGTGGCGCCCTTCTTGATGGTCCAGGCGCGGGATTCCTTGGGGCCTGCCGTCAGGTAGGTCTGGAGGCCGAGGGTGCGGAAGCCGACGTGGGCGAGGGTGGCGAGGCCGGGCTCGTCCTGGCCGACGGACTGGAGGAGTTCGAGGGCCTCGTCCTCGTCCAGCTCGGCGAGGTCCGCCTCCAGCTTGGCGTTGAGGAAGATCGCCTCGGCGGGGGCGACCAGGGCGCGCTGCTCGCTCTTGAAGTCGTCGTCGGTCAGCTCGTCCTCGTCGACGTTGAAGACGTAGAGGAAGGGCTTCGTGGTGAGGAGGTGGAGGTCGTGGAGGAGCTCCGCGCGCTCGCTGCCCTGGAGGATGCCCTGGGAGAAGAGGGTGTCGCCCTTCTCCAGGATCTCCTTGGCCTCCTCGACCGCCTTGACCTTGGGAGCGACGTCCTTCTTGATGCGCGACTCCTTCTGGAGGCGCGGGAGGACCTTCTCGATGGTCTGGAGGTCGGCGAGGATCAGCTCGGTGTTGATCGTCTCGATGTCGTCCTTCGGCGAGACCTTGCCGTCGACGTGCACGACGTTCTCGTCCTTGAAGGCGCGGATGACCTGGCAGATCGCGTCGGACTCGCGGATGTTGGCCAGGAACTTGTTGCCCAGGCCCTCGCCCTCGCTCGCGCCGCGCACGATGCCCGCGATGTCGACGAAGTCGACCGTGGCCGGGAGGATCTTCTCGGAGGAGAAGATCTCGGCCAGCTTCGTCAGGCGGGGGTCGGGGACGCCCACGACGCCGACGTTGGGCTCGATCGTGGCGAACGGGTAGTTGGCCGCGAGCACGTCGTTCTTGGTCAGGGCGTTGAACAGGGTCGACTTGCCGACATTCGGCAGACCGACGATTCCGATCGTGAGCGACACGTTGCGACTTCCCGTACGTGAGATGCGGAGGGGCGGGTGGGATGGGGCGGGCCAGGCATGGGCCGATCCACCAGTCTACGGGGTGTGCCGTACCGGACCCGCGCGGAGTCGAACGCTTGGCCAAGACACGCCCGGCGGCGTGTCTGTCGGCCTATTCGGCACATAAACCGACCTAAGTTGGTCCAGTGGAGCAACACAGGACGCGACCTGCCCAGTACGGACCGCGACGAAGCGGGGCGCCGCTGCCCGCACAGGGGCGGGGCGGTGCCGTCGCGCGGCCGCCTGCGGGGCGGGTCGGGCCGCCCGCGGGACGGCGCCCGGAACCGGCGCGGCCGGCTCCGGGGGCCCCTTCGCCGGTGGCGAGGGTGGTGCGTGCCCTGCGCGGGATGCCCAATCCGCGGTTGACGGGGCTGGGCAGCGGCCTGTTCTGCGCGGCGGTGATGACCCTGCTGGGCTTCCTGGACGAGCTGCTGTTCGGCTCGTCCCTCACCGCGTACGGGGTGCTGTTCGTGCCGGTGAGTCTGCTCACCGCGCTCTGGGTGCGCCGGGGCGACCTGCTGACCGCCCCCGTCGTCGTGCCGATCGCCTTCGCCGTGGGCCTGGTGCCCGTGGCGGAGAGCGGGGACGGCGGTCTCGGCGGACGGCTGATGGGGATCGTGACCGCGCTGGCCACCGAGGCCGGGTGGCTGTACGGCGGGACGCTGGTCGCCGGGTCGACCGTGATCGTCCGCCGGATCCGGCTGATGCGGCGCCGAGCCGCCGCCGCCCGCAACCGGCCCCCCGCGTGACCCCTCCCGCTCAGCCGGCCGCGTGCATCGCCGCGCCCACGATCCCCGCGTTGTTCTGCAGCTGGGCGGGGACGATCTCGGCCCGGACGTCCTTGATGTGGGGCAGGAACTTCTGGGACTTGCGGCTGACCCCGCCGCCGATGATGAAGAGCTCCGGCGAGAACAGCATCTCGACGTGCGCGAGGTACTTCTGGACGCGGTGGGCCCAGTGCTCCCACGACATGTCGTGGTCGTCCTTGACCTTGCTGGAGGCGCGCTTCTCCGCGTCGTGACCGTCCAGCTCCAGGTGGCCCAGCTCGGTGTTGGGGACCAGGAGGCCGTCGGTGAACACCGCGCTGCCGATGCCGGTGCCGAAGGTGAGCAGGACCACCGTGCCCTTGCGGCCGCGGCCGGCTCCGAAGTGCATCTCGGCGACGCCCGCCGCGTCCGCGTCGTTGACGACCGTCACGTCGAGCCCGCCCAGCCGCTCGGCGAACAGCGCCCGCGCGTCGGTGTCGACCCAGCCCTTGTCGACGTTGGCCGCGGTGCGCACCGTCGCGCCGCCCGTCACCACGCCCGGGAAGGTGAGGCCGACCCGTCCGGTCCAGCCGAAGTGCTCGACGACCTGCTTGACCCCGTCGGCCACGCCGTCGGGGGTGGCCGGGTGCGGGGTCAGCACCTTGCAGCGCTCCTGGGCCAGGTCGCCCCTGTCGAGGTCCACAGGGGCGCCCTTGATCCCGGATCCGCCGATGTCCACGCCGAAGATCTGCATGGCCCTACGTTACGACGGACCACTGACGGTCACCCAGGCGGTGCCCCGGCCGGTCAGGCCCCCGCCGTCCCGGAGCCGCCCCGCTCCGCCACCAGGGACGCCGCCTCCTCGCGCAGGTCGCGGCGCAGTTCCTTGGGCAGCGAGAAGATGATCGACTCCTCGGCGGCCTTGACGATCTCCACGTCCTCGAAGCCGCGCCGCGACAGCCATTCCAGGACCTGCTCGACCAGCACGTCCGGGACGGAGGCGCCGGAGGTGACGCCGACCGTGGTGACGCCGTCCAGCCAGGTCTCGTCGATCTCGTCGGCGAAGTCCACCAGGTACGCCGCGCGGGAGCCGGCCTGCTTGGCGACCTCGACCAGGCGCTTGGAGTTGGAGGAGTTGCGGGAGCCGACGACGATCACCAGCTCGGCCTCGGCACCCATCTGCTTCACCGCGAGCTGGCGGTTCTGCGTGGCGTAGCAGATGTCGTCGCTGGGCGGCGAGATGAGCTGCGGGAACTTGTCCTTGAGCGCGTCGACGGTCTCCATCGTCTCGTCGACGGAGAGGGTGGTCTGGGAGAGCCAGACCACCTTCGACGGGTCGCGGACCTCGACCTTCGCGACGTCCTCGGGGCCGTCGACGAGCTGGATGTGGTCGGGGGCCTCGCCGGAGGTGCCGATGACCTCCTCGTGGCCCTCGTGACCGATGAGCAGGATGTCGTAGTCGTCGTTCGCGAAGCGGACGGCTTCCTTGTGGACCTTGGTGACGAGCGGGCAGGTGGCGTCGATGGTGGCGAGCTTGCCGCGCTCGGCCTCCTCGTGGACGACGGGGGCCACGCCGTGCGCGGAGAACATCACGATGTTCCCCTCGGGGACCTCCTCCGTCCGCTCGACGAAGATCGCGCCCTTCTTCTCCAGGGTCTGGACGACGTACTTGTTGTGGACGATCTCGTGCCGGACGTACACCGGAGCCCCGTACTGCTCCAGGGCTTTCTCGACGGCGATCACGGCGCGGTCCACACCCGCGCAGTAGCCACGGGGGGCGGCGAGCAGGACACGGCGGCCAGGCGAAGCAGTCATGGCACCCATCGTAAGGCCGCGTTCGGCGGGTCAGAGATCGCGGCGGTGCGGCGTTGCCGGGGAGACTGGCGGGAACGTTCCGAGGCGGAGCCCGAAGCGGAAACCGGGGCGAGGACCGAGGCACTGGCGGAGGCACCATGGCGCAGAGCGGTACGACGGCCCCGGAGGCCGGTGGGGAAGAGCGGCTGAGGCGCAGTCTGGGCTTCAGGGACCTGGTCGTCTACGGGCTGCTGTTCATCGCGCCCATGGCGCCGGTCGGCGTGTTCGGCACGCTGGACGCCAAGTCGCACGGTGCGGTCGCCCTCGTCTACCTCGTCGCCACGGTCGCGATGGCGTTCACCGCATTCAGCTACGCGCAGATGGTGCGGGTGGTCCCCCAGGCGGGCTCGGTGTTCGCCTACGCGCGCGCGGGGCTCGGCAACGGGGCCGGGTTCGTCGCCGGGTGGATGGCGATGCTGGACTACATCCTCATCCCCGCGGTGGCGTACCTGTTCTCCGGGATCGCGATGGAGGCCCTGGTCCCCGAGGTGTCGCGGTGGGTGTGGACGGCGATCGCGGTGGTCGTCACGACGCTGCTGAACCTGTGGGGGGTGCGGACGGCGGCCCGGGTGGGCTTCCTGGTGCTCGCCATGGAGATCGTCGTACTGCTCGTCTTCGTGGCGACGGCGATCGTGGTCCTGGCGCAGGACGGGGCCGAGCGCGACTGGCTGTCGCCGCTGTCGGGGGACGGCACGCAGGGGGCGTTCGCGCTGTCGGCGGTGGTCGGGGCGGTGTCGGTGGCGGTGCTGTCGTACCTGGGCTTCGACGCGATCGCCACGTTTGCCGAGGAGGTCACCGGAGGTTCGGCGAAGGTCGCGCGGGCGCTGCTGTTCTGTCTGGCGCTGGCGGGCGTGCTGTTCGTGGCGCAGACGTACCTGGTGGCGCTGCTGGAGCCGGTGTCGTCGGCGCAGCTGGCGGCGGAGCCGGAGCGGCAGGGGTCGGCGTTCTACGACGCCGTGGACGTGTCGGTGGGCACGTGGCTGCACGATCTGGTGGCGGTGAGCAAGGCGATCGGCGCGGCGTTCGCGGCGCTGGCCGGGCAGGCGGCGGCCGGGCGGCTGCTGTTCGCGATGGGCCGGGACCGGCGGCTGCCGGGGGTGCTGGCGCGGACGGACGCCGGGGTGCCGCGCGTGGCACTGCTGGTGTCGGCGGTGATCACCATGGCGGCGGCGGTGTGGGCGGCACGCCGGGACGACGGTCTCGACCACCTGGTCTCGGTGGTCGACGTGGGCGCGCTGACCGCGTTCACGCTGCTGCACGCGAGCGTGGTGGGCTGGTTCGTGGTGCGGCGCGGCGGGGGCCGGGTGAGCTGGTGGCGGCATCTGCTGGTGCCGGTGCTCGGCGCGGCGATCACGATCGCGGTGATCGTGGAGGCGTCGGGGACGGCCCAGGTGGTCGGCGCGATCTGGCTGGCGGTGGGTCTGGTGGTGCTGGCGGCGCAGTGGAGGGGGCGGCGCGACGCGGAGACGACGGGGGCGTGAGGCGTGGGCCGCGCGCGCCCGTCGGCTCGGCGCGACTGACAGGTGGCCGGGCCGTAGGGACACGGGCCCGGCGCGGCTCACGGGCCGGCCGGGCTCCGAAGAACCGACAGACGCGGGGACACAGGGACACAGGCCGGCGCGAGCTGAAAGGCCATGGGCCGCAAGACCCACAGCCACGGCGACACACGCGCGGCGCGCGCTGCAAGACCACGGGCCCGGGGACTACGGACGCGGGGACACGGGCCCGGCGCGCGCCGAAGCGCCACGGCCGCGAGAGCCACGGACGGGGGCGACACACGCGCGGCGCGAGCTGACGAGCCAGGACCGTGGAGACACCGGACGCGGGGACACGGGCCCGGCGCGAGCCGAAGGGTCACGGCCGCGAGAGCCACGGACGGGGGCGACACACGCGCGGCACGCGCTGCAAGACCACGGGCCCGGGGACGACGGGCGGGGCGGTGGAGGGACGGCGGGGCGGGGGGCCGGGGCGGGGCCGGGGGTGGTGGTGCGGTCGGTGGGTGCGGGGAACGGGATCGCTGAGGCCGGATTGTCGGACCCGGCCGTTACGCTCGGGCGCATGGCTGCCAACTCGACCCCCGAAAGTCCGCTGCCCGTGGGCGAGGTGTCCCGGCTGATCGGGGGCTGGATCGACCGGCTCGGCGCGGTCTGGGTCGAGGGGCAGATCACCCAGTTGTCGCGGCGGCCGGGCGCCGGTGTGGTGTTCCTGACGCTGCGCGACCCGTCGTACGACATCTCCGTGAGCGTGACCTGCTACCGGCAGGTGTTCGACGCCGTGGCGGACGTGGTCGGCGAGGGCGCGCGGGTGGTCGTGCACGCGAAGCCGGAGTGGTACGCGCCGCGGGGGCAGCTGTCGCTGCGGGCCGCCGAGATCAAGCCGGTGGGCGTCGGTGAGCTGCTGGCGCGGCTGGAGCAGCTGAAGAAGGCGCTCGCGCGCGAGGGGCTGTTCGCGGCGGAGCGGAAGCAGCCGCTGCCGTTCCTGCCGCAGCTGATCGGTCTGGTGTGCGGGCGGGCCTCGGCCGCCGAGCGGGACGTCCTGGAGAACGCCCGGCACCGCTGGCCCGCCGTCCGCTTCGAGGTGCGCAACGTCCCGGTGCAGGGCGTGCACGCGGTGCCGCAGGTGGTGCAGGCGGTGAAGGAGCTGGACGCGCGGGACGACGTGGACGTGATCGTCGTCGCGCGGGGCGGCGGCAGCGTGGAGGACCTGCTGCCGTTCTCCGACGAGCAGCTGGTGCGGGCGGTCGCCGCCTGTCGCACGCCGGTCGTCTCGGCGATCGGCCACGAGCCGGACAGCCCGCTGCTCGACCTGGTGGCCGACCTGCGCGCCTCCACGCCGACCGACGCCGCGAAGAAGGTCGTGCCGGACGTCGGCGAGGAGTACGAGCGGGTACGGCTGCTGCGGGACCGCGCCCGGCGGTGTGTGGCGGCGTTCGTCGACCGCGAGGAGCGCGGGCTGGCCCACGCGCTGGCCCGGCCGTCGATACAGGATCCGCACCGGATGATCGAGGAGCGGGCCGCGCAGGTGACGGCGCTCCTGGACCGGGGACGCCGTTCGCTGCGGCACCACCTCGACCGGGCCGACTCCGAGCTGACGCACACGCACGCGCGCGTGGTGGCCCTCTCCCCCGCCGCCACCCTCAAGCGCGGGTACGCGGTGCTCCAGCGGGCCGACGGCCACGCGGTCCGCGACCCCGGTGAGGTGGAGCATGGCGAGACCCTGCGGGCCCGGGTGTCCGAGGGCGATTTCTCCGTACGAGTCGACGCATAGGGTGGGTGGATGACCAGCGAGGTGGAGCAGCCGACGGCGATGTCCGAGGCGCTCGGGTACGAGCAGGCGCGGGACGAGCTGATCGAGGTCGTCCGGCGGCTGGAGGCCGGCGGTACGACGCTGGAGGAGTCCCTCGCCCTGTGGGAGCGGGGCGAGGAGCTGGCGAAGGTGTGCCGCCGCCGGCTGGACGGCGCGCGGGCCCGCCTGGACGCGGCGCTGGCCGAGGAGGCGGACCCGGAGGACGGAGCCTCCGGCGCGGACGGCGGCGGGGCCTAGCCCTTCGCCGGGCCCTCGGCCAGGGTGTGCGCGACGAGGGCGTTGGCGTGCCCGTGGCCCAGGCCGTGCTCGGCCTTGAGCCAGGCGACGAGTTCCATGTGCTTGGTGAGCGGCGAGGACCGGATGAGGTCCTTCCACTCCGCGACCGGGCGGCCGTACTTCTTCTCGATGGACGGGAAGTACGAGGCCGGGCCCTTCACGGTGGCGGTCATGTCGATGCGCTCCCTGGGGACGAGGTGCGGGGTACGGGTCACGAGTGGTGTCGTGCTCTTCGGACCGCGGCCGGCCCGGGAAGTGATCGGCGGCCGCATGTGATGCGCGTCACCCGACCTTCAGCGAGGTGAAGCGGGGCCACTGCCGCTCCGGCCCGTCGTTGCGCACGCTGAGCGAGAAGCCCCCGGCGCCCTCCGCGACCCGCCACCGGCCCGCGCGGACCGCCGCGCAGGTCTCGCCGTCGACGCTCACCCGCACGTGCCGCGGGGTCACGGAGACGGTGATCCGGTGGGTGGCGGAGGGCTTCAGCCGGCAGCTCCGCCGGTCGCCGGTTGTCTCCGGGTCCGCCGTGGTGAGGCTCGCCGTGTGGTGGCCGACGGAGAGCGACACGGGATGTCCGCTGCCCGCCCGCAGGGTGATTCCCGCGCTGTTGGAGGTGCCGTGCAGGCCTCCGACGGCGGCGCGCAGGCGGTAGTCGGTCCAGTCGGCGGTGGCGAACGGGCGGTAGTCGGCCGAGGCGTACGCCGTGCCGGCCGGGGGGCGGCTGCCGCCGGTGAGCATCCCGGGCCCGGCCTGCCCGGTGGCGCCGGTCGTCTGCCAGTGCGCCGGGTGGGCCAGCGGCCGGTCGGCGTCCTGCGGCGTCACCGTGGCCCAGCGGCCCAGTTCGCGCAGCAGACCGGCCGCGGTGGTGTCCCGGGTGACCTCGAGGCGCTGCACCTGTCCGGCGGCGGCCGCACGCGGACCGGCCGGCAGCGGACGCGCCGCGCTGTTGGTGAGCGTGGCCGTGAAGCGCTCCCGCAGCATGGAGCGCAGGGCGTCGGCGTCGCGCGCGCCCAGGTTGGACTCGTCCAGCCGTTCCGAGAAGGGGTAGGCGAAGAGCCGGGGGCGGGGCAGGTCGTGCCGTACGAGGTCGCGGATCGACCGGTCGAGGTCCGCCGCGACCCGGCGCCGGTACTCGTCGGAGGTCTCCACGCGCCCCTCGTCCGCGAGCCACAGCCGGTTGGTGAACACCGACCGCTCGTGTCCGGCGGCGTCCACCGCCGCCCGTTCGTGGCTGAGGCGGGTGTGGGCCTGGAAGTCCCAGCGCCCCGACCGCGCCATCCGTTCCACCTCGGGCCAGGAGAGGTAGTACGGCCGGTGGGTGCCCACCTGTCCGGTGATCAGGTAAGCGGCCGCCTTCATTCCGTACCTGGCCAGGACCGGGTCGGCGTGCGTCCACAGTCCGTGCGTGCCGTCGTCGAAGGTGAGGTGGACGGTGCGCGGTCCCGGGGTGCGGCCGGTGCGCAGGAAGCCGGTGAACTCCCGGGTGGTCAGCGTGCGGTAGCCGGCGTCCCGCAGGGCACGCAGCTGGGCGTCGAAGTGCTCCGGGGAGACGGTGTAGCGGCTGCGGTCGTCGGGGCCCACGTCGTGGTAGGCGAGGACCACGGGCGCGTTCCGGGCGGGCGCCGGCTCGGCGTCCGCGCCGAGGCCGGGGCCGCCGTCACCGGAGGACGGTGCGGGAGGCGCGGCCTGTTCGGCCACCGCGCGCCGGAGGGTGTCGTACTGCCAGGCGGCGGTGAAGGGCAGGGCCACGACGGCCGCCGTGAGCAGTCCGAGGGCGGCGCGCAGCAGGGGGCGCCCGTCCGGCATCCGCCGGGGCCGGTTTCCACGGGAGCCGTCGCTGCTCACAGCCACCGTCCCCGGGTGACGACGAACACGTAGACCAGGGCGACGGCGGCGCAGGTGAGGCCGACGGCGAGCGAGCGGCCCAGTCCGCGCAGCAGGACTCTCATGCGGCACTCCTCGACCAGACGCCGCGGCGCAGCGTGAGCAGGGCGTACGGCAGCAGCCAGGCCAGTACGCAGCAGGACAGCAGGCTCATCAGGGGGCGGCAGCGCCAGGCGCGGTCCCCGGGGTGGTCGAGCCGGTAGGCGAGGCCCCAGACGCAGCCCTTGAGGACGACCCCGCCCAGGTACAGCAGGGTCAGCGGGCCGGCCAGGTGCAGCGGGGCCCACAGCAGGTGCCGGACGACCAGGACCGGTGCCGCGATCACCCACAGGGCGTGCCCGTAGTACAGGGCGGCGGCGGCCGGGCCCCGGCGCCACATGAAGCGGCCGGTGAAGAAGAGGTTCCTGATGAAGCTCTTCTTCCAGCGGATCTGCTGGCGCAGGAAGGAGCCGGGGCGGGACGGCACCCGGGTCCACACGCGGGCCGCACGGGTGTAGCCGACCTCCCAGCGCAGCTCGGGGTAGTCGTGGTCGCGGACGAAGGGGGAGTCGGCGTGCCGGTCCTTGAGGGCGCGGCCGTGCCAGGCCTGTCCCAGGACGTAGCCGGTGAGCTGGCGGTCGGTGGCGAAGCGGAAGGGGGCACCGAGGAAGCGGTCCTCGGCCCAGGCGGGCAGGTAGTTCCAGACAGCTTCCCGGCGGAAGGCGGCGAGCGGTCCGGAGACGCAGGTCACCGAGCCGAAGGCGGCCTCGGCGGCCTTGCTGATGCGGAACTGCCCCTCGTACCAGATGTCCTGGACCCGGGCCAGCAGACCGGCGTCGGTGTTGAGTGCCCGGCAGTGTCCGCCGACCGCCCCCAGTTCGGGGTGCCGGACCAGGGCGGTCACGCAGTGCCGTACGGCGTCCGGGGCGACGACGCAGTCGGAGTCGGTGAACAGCAGCACGTCCCCGTCGGCGACGGCGCAGGCGCGGACCAGCGCGCCCTTCTTGCCGAGGTTCTCCTCCAGCCGGATCAGGGTGAGCGGCAGCTCCGCGGCGAGGCGTTCCAGTACGTCAGGGGTGCCGTCGTCGGAGGCGTCGTCGACCACGACGAGCTGCACGTCGGGGTAGTCCACGCCGGCCATGGAGCGCACGCAGGCCTCGATGTGCGCGCGTTCGTTGCGTACGGCCAGCAGGAAGCTCACCCGGGGCCGCGCGGGCAGGGCGGGAAAGGCCTCGGCGTGGCGCGGGCGGCTGCGCAACGGGCGTACGGCCGGGTCGTCGTAGCGGCTGTAGGCGAGGTGGAGGAGGCAGACGGTGCCGGCCAGGACCGCCAGGCCGTAGAGCGCGAGCGGGTCGAAGGCGTGCGGCAGGCGGACGGCGCCGCGGGCCAGCAGCAGGAGGAGGGGCAGCAGGGCGAGCAGGGTGAGCAGCCGCACGACGTCGCGGCGGACGCGCGGGTCCAGGGCGTCGAGGCGGGTGCCGAGCCGGTGGCGGGCGGCGGAGCGGACGGGGGCGGCGGGGCCGTGGCCGGGGCGCAGGACGGTCATGCGGTGGCCTCCGCCGCGGGAGGGACGCCGGTGGCGGCCCGCGCCGCCGCCTTGGTGAGCGGGCCGCGCTGGCGGGTGTCCAGGACGGGCGGGGCGTCGTCGGCGCACAGCCAGGTCAGGTCGTGCACGGGATGGACGGTGTTCAGGACGACCAGGTCCCAGGGCCGGGTGTGCGGGTCGGGCAGGTGGTGCAGCGCGTCCGCGCCGAGGCGGAGCGAGGGCACCAGGGGGTCGCAGTAGGCGACGTGCGCGCCGGCCTCGGCGAGCCCGGCGAGGATCTCCAGGGCGGGGCTCTCCCGGACGTCGGCCACGCCCTCCTTGTAGGCGACGCCGATCAGCAGGACGCGGGCGCCGTGCGCGGGGACGGCGGAGTCCGCGAGCAGGTCGAGGGCGCGTTCGGTGATCCGTGCGGGCCGGCGGCTGTTGGCCGCGAGGGCGGTGGCGACCAGCGGCGCCTGCTGCCGGACCTTGCCCAGCTGCCAGAGCAGGTAGTGCGGGTCGCACGGGATGCAGTGACCGCCGACGCCGGGCCCCGGGTAGAAGGGCATGAAGCCGTACGGCTTGGTCGCGGCGGCCTCGATCACCGGGGCCGGGGCCAGGCCGAGGGAGTGGCACGCGTCGGCGAGTTCGTTGGCCAGGGCGATGTTGACGGCGCGGTAGGTGTTCTCCCAGAGCTTGGCCATCTCGGCGGTCTCGGGGTCGGGGACCGTCCGGACGGCGGAGGCCGTCGGGGCCAGCAGGTCCGCGGCGGCGCGGCTGCTGCGCGGTCCGGCGCCGCCGACCAGGCGCGGGGTGCGTTCGGGGGTGTGGCGTTCGTTGCCGGGGTCGATCCGCTCGGGGGCGAAGGCGACGTACACGTCCTCGTCGACGGTGAGCCCGCGGGCCCGCAGCGGTTCGACCAGCAGGTCACGGGTGGTGCCGACGTAGCTGGTGGAGGTGAGCACGATCAACTGGCCGGGCACGGCGTGCTCCACCACGGAGGCGCAGGCGGCGGACAGCGCGGCGAGGTCGGGCCGGCGCCGGGCGTCGACGGGGGTGGGCACACAGATGACCACGGCGTCGGCGTCGCGCACCGCCGTGGCGTCCGGGGTGAGCCGGAAGCGGTCGCCTGCCGAGGCGCAGGCCAGTTGCGCGTGGTGCAGCGGGAGCAGGTCCACGGCTCCGCGTGCGATGTCCCGCAGCCGCTCCGGGCTGCTGTCGACGCCGATGACGGTGGCGCCCGCGTCGCAGAGGGCGAGTGCGGTGGGCAGGCCCACGTAGCCGAGCCCGACGACCGCGACGGTTGGTCCGGATACATCAAAGTGCGAACTGTCCGACTTGAATTTCACCTTTCGTCATATAGACGCACCGCACGGAGGCCGGTTTCCCCGACACACATGCCGCCGCACACGCCAGGGCCCCTTCACCCGGGCGGGCGTGTGAAGCGGATCACCGCAATCCCCTTTTGGTTGAAGCTTGAACTTCTTTGCCGTAGTGTCGTCGGCGTCAACGGCCCCCGGTCCCCACACCGCGCGGAGCCGACGCACCCCCGGAGAAAGATCACGCATGTCTCTCGTTCTTGACCCCGCCGCCCAGGACCTGCTGTTCCGCGAGGCCCGCACGGCGAACACCTTCACCGACGAGCCGGTGACCGACGAGCAGGTGCAGGCGATCTACGACCTGGTCAAGTACGGCCCGACCGCCTTCAACCAGTCGCCGCTGCGCATCACGCTGGTCCGCTCCCCCGAGGCCCGCGAGCGCCTGGTCGCCCACATGGCCGAGGGCAACCGGCCCAAGACCGCCGCCGCCCCGCTGGTCGCCATCCTGTCCGCGGACAACGAGTTCCACGAGGAGCTGCCGGAGCTCTTCCCGCACTTCCCCGCCGCGAAGGACGCCTTCTTCAGCGAGCGTCCGGTCCGCGAGGGCGCGGCCACCCTGAACGCCGCCCTCCAGGCCGCGTACTTCATCGTCGGCGTCCGCGCCGCGGGTCTGGCCGCCGGACCGATGACCGGCCTCGACTTCGAGGGCGTGCGCAAGGAGTTCCTGGACGACGACCACACCCCGCTGATGGTCGTGAACATCGGCCGTCCGGGCCCGGACGCCTGGTTCCCGCGCTCCCCGCGGCTGGCCTACGACCAGGTCGTCACCACGGTCTGAGGCACCGCACACCGCACACCACGACGAAGCCCCCGGCAGCTCGCCGGGGGCTTCGTCGTGGTGTGCGGTGTGCGGTGTGCGATCCGGGCCGCGCGCCCGGGGGCCGGTGCCGGTGGCCGGTGGCCGGTGGCCGGTGGCCGGTGGCCTGTGGCCGGTCAGGCCAGTTTCAGGGCCGCCGCCATCTTGCCGAGCTGCTCGAACGACCCGGTGCCGGCCACGACCGTCGTCGCGCCCTTCATGTCGCCGGTGCCGTCCAGCACCAGCGCGTCGTACCGGCCGCCCGTGTACCGCGTCCAGGTCCGGCCGCCGATCTCCTCGGTCCGCTCGGTCGCCTGCCCGCCCTGGCTGGCGTCGTGGATGAACGTGGACGGCTTCTTCGTGGACTGCTCGACCGCCACGTACTCGCCGTCCGGGGTCCGGAACCCCAGGTGCCAGGCGTCGGAGTCGTCACCGCGGAAGCGCACGGAGGTCGGCTTCCAGTCCTCGGACAGCCCCTCGGGCGCCGCCACCGGATACGCCGCGGCGCGCTGCGCGGTCAGCAGCTCGACCCGGTAGTCGACCCGCTTGACGTCCGGTTCGCCGTCGTCGTGCGGGATGAAGATCCAGATCACGCCCGCCGCGAGGACGATGACCCCGAGGGACAGAATCATGTCCCGGGCCGACTTCTGCTTGCCTTTCATACCTGCCACGCCCCCTATCGTCGCAGGTGCCCGCTCCGCTCATACGTGGGGTCCCCTGCTCATTTTGTCGGACTGACGATAGAGTCGTGGCCATACCCTCATCCGGCCGTCGTCGTATCAGAAAGGTGCGTTCCGATGACCGAGCATCATCTCCCGTCCGAGCTGGACGTCCCCTCGGAGGCCCCCGACCGCAACCTCGCCATGGAGCTCGTGCGGGTCACCGAGGCCGCGGCGATGGCCGCGGGCCGCTGGGTCGGGCGCGGTGACAAGAACGGCGCCGACGGTGCCGCGGTACGCGCCATGCGGACCCTCGTCCACACCGTCTCGATGAACGGCGTCGTCGTCATCGGCGAGGGCGAGAAGGACGAGGCCCCGATGCTCTTCAACGGAGAGCGGGTCGGCGACGGCACCGGGGCCGAGGTCGACATCGCCGTCGACCCGATCGACGGCACCACGCTGACCGCCAACGGCATGACCAACGCGATCGCGGTGCTGGCCGCGGCCGAGCGCGGCTCCATGTTCGACCCGTCCGCGGTCTTCTACATGGACAAGCTGGTCACGGGCCCCGAGGCCGCCGACTTCGTCGACATCAACGCGCCCGTCGCCGTGAACATCCGCCGGATCGCCAAGGCCAAGCGGCGCACGCCCGAGGACGTCACCGTCGTCATCCTCGACCGGCCGCGGCACCAGGGCCTCATCAAGGAGGTCCGGGAGACCGGCGCCCGCATCAAGCTGATCTCCGACGGCGACGTGGCCGGCTCCATCCTGGCCCTGCGCGAGGGCACCGGCATCGACCTGCTGCTCGGCATCGGCGGCACGCCGGAGGGCATCATCTCGGCCTGCGCCGTGAAGTGCCTGGGCGGCACCATCCAGGGCAAGCTGTGGCCCAAGGACGCCGAGGAACGGCAGCGCGCGGTCGACGCCGGGCACGACCTGGACCGGGTGCTGACCACCGACGACCTGGTCTCCGGGGACAACGTCTTCTTCGTCGCCACCGGCATCACCGACGGCGAGCTGCTGCGCGGGGTGCGGTACCGCTCGGAGACGGCGACGACCGACTCGATCGTGATGCGGTCCAAGTCGGGGACGGTGCGGCGGATCGACTCCGAGCACCGGCTGAGCAAGCTGCGGGCGTACAGCGCGGTGGATTTCGACCGGGCGAAGTGACTCCGTCGGTTTCGCGGGGCGCCTATTGAGCCGGGGGCGCCTGTCGCGTGGCGGGTGCGGGTGCGTCGTGGCTTGTCGCGCAGTTCCCCGCGCCCCTTGGTTGGCTGCGCTCCCCGGCGTCGGGAAGTTGCCGCCCGTCGCACCCACGGGGCGGAGCCGCAGATCGGGCACAGCCCCGCGCCCCCGGGTCGGCGGCGGCCCCCGGCGTCGAAAGGGCACCCTCTGTGCGGAGAGGGTGCCCTTTCGGGTGTCTGGGTTCTAGCCGGCCGCCGCTATGCGGCCCGTCGTGCGGGCGGCGTTCTTGAGTTCCACGTCGCGGCGGCGGCGTCGGGCCAGGACCACGCGGCGCTCGGCGGCGGTGAGGCCGCCCCAGACGCCGTAGGGCTCGGGTTGCAGGAGGGCGTGCTCGCGGCACTCGACCATGACCGGACAGCGCGCGCAGACGCGCTTGGCGGCCTCTTCGCGGGAGAGCCGGGCGGCGGTCGGTTCCTTGGAGGGGGCGAAGAACAGTCCGGCCTCGTCGCGCCGGCACACCGCCTCGGTGTGCCAGGGAGCGTCTTGGTCCCTGTCCCGCACGGGCACCCGCTGGGCCGGAACGGCAGCTACCTGCAGGGACGAATGCGGCGGTTGCAGCACGGGTCTACTCCTGACGACGGCTTCGCTAGCGAGAGACGATGCGTCAAGGCTTACCCGTTGTACGCGCGCCTATGCACTGGGTTCCCGACCGCTGCCGGTGCCGTCCTACACGTGCTTGCGCAAACCCTTCTCGACGCGTCGGTGCACCCGGTCGAGGATGTCGGCGACGACCTTGCCGCGCTTGGGGCGGGCCTCCACGCTGCCCAGTACGGCCCAGCCGTCCACGTAGATGACGGGGGCCTCGGCCTCGCTGGAGTCGAGGGTGTGGACCTCGAAGCTGCCGAGCACGCTGCCGCCGGCGCCGCGCACCGACACGTTCTCCGGGACGCGCACCTCGACGCTGCCGAAGACGGAGAACGCCTTGATGACGACCTGCTGGTACTCGAAGACCGCCTCGCTGAGGTCGATCTCGACGCTGCCGAAGACCGCGTAGGCGTGGATGCGGCGGTTCGCCCGCCAGCGGCCCTTGCGGACGGCGCTGCTGAAGACCGCCACCACGTTCTCGTCGGGTTCCGCCGGGATGGCGCCGGCGGTGGGGCGGTGGGGAGCCGGGGCGGTGGTCTCCCGGCCGCGGTGGGCGGCGGGCAGGTCGCGCACGAAGACGTCCAGCTCGCCCACGGTCTTGGCGGCCAGCACGCCCTCGACGCGCTCGGCGTGCTCGTCGGCGGTGAGCCGTCCCTCGGCGAGGGCCTCGCGCAGCATGTCGGCGACGCGGTCGCGGTCGGCGTCCGAGGCGCGCAGCTCGGAGGTGCGCGGGGCGGCGGCTGGGGCGTGCTTGTGAAGGTCCACGGCGGTAGCGTACCGAAACGCGATAGATCGCGACTAGCCCTGTGGACAACCTTGTCGCGAACCGGGTCCGGGGCCGGGCCGAAACCGGGGCCGGCTCCACTCGGCCTTACCGGGCCCTACTGAGCCTTACCTCACAAGCTCGGCGTCGTCGGCAGGTTTTACGCTGGTTGGCGCTGCCAATGGAGGCCAGCCGTCGTTGCTGAGGAATCCAGCCGCGCGTGATGTCGAGTGAGGAATGGGCGAGATGCCTGAGTTCGCGTACACCGATCTGCTCCCCCAGGGCGAGGACACCACTCCGTACCGGCTGGTGACCGCCGAGGGTGTCGCCACCTTCGAGGCCGACGGGCGGACCTTCCTCAAGGTGGAGCCGGAGGCCCTGCGCAAGCTGGCCGAGGAGGCCGTTCACGACATCCAGCACTACCTGCGCCCGGCGCACCTGGCACAGCTGCGCCGCATCATCGACGACCCGGAGGCGTCCGGCAACGACAAGTTCGTCGCCCTGGACCTGCTGAAGAACGCGAACATCGCGGCTGCGGGCGTGCTGCCGATGTGCCAGGACACCGGCACGGCGATCGTCATGGGCAAGCGCGGCCAGAACGTGCTCACCGAGGGCGGCGACGAGGAGGCCCTGAGCCGGGGCATCTACGACGCGTACAAGAACCTGAACCTGCGCTACTCCCAGATGGCCCCGCTGACCATGTGGGAGGAGAAGAACACCGGCTCCAACCTCCCCGCCCAGATCGAGCTGTACGCGACCGACGGCGGCGCCTACAAGTTCCTCTTCATGGCGAAGGGCGGCGGCTCGGCCAACAAGTCCTTCCTCTACCAGGAGACGAAGGCCGTCCTGAACGAGTCCTCCATGATGAAGTTCCTGGAGGAGAAGATCCGCTCGCTCGGCACGGCCGCCTGCCCGCCGTACCACCTGGCGATCGTGGTCGGCGGCACGTCGGCCGAGTACGCGCTGAAGACCGCGAAGTACGCCTCCGCGCACTACCTGGACGAAATCCCGGCCGAGGGCTCGGAGCTCGGGCACGGCTTCCGGGACAAGGAGCTGGAGGAGAAGGTCTTCGAGCTGACCCAGAAGATCGGCATCGGCGCTCAGTTCGGCGGCAAGTACTTCTGCCACGACGTGCGCGTGGTGCGGCTGCCCCGGCACGGGGCGTCCTGCCCGGTCGCCATCGCGGTGTCCTGCTCGGCGGACCGGCAGGCGGTCGCGAAGATCACCGCCGAGGGCGTCTTCCTGGAGCAGTTGGAGACCGACCCGGCGCGGTTCCTGCCGGAGACCACGGACGAGCATCTGGAGGAGGAGGGCGACGTCGTCAAGGTCGACCTCAACCAGCCGATGGACGACATCCTCGCCGAGCTGACCAGGCACCCGGTCAAGACCCGGCTGTCGCTGACCGGTCCGCTGGTGGTGGCCCGCGACATCGCGCACGCCAAGATCAAGGAGCGGCTGGACGCGGGCGAGGAGATGCCGCAGTACCTGAAGGACCACCCGGTGTACTACGCGGGCCCCGCGAAGACGCCCGAGGGCTACGCCTCCGGGTCCTTCGGTCCGACCACCGCCGGGCGCATGGACTCCTACGTCGAGCAGTTCCAGGCGGCGGGCGGCTCCAAGGTGATGCTGGCCAAGGGCAACCGGAGCAAGCAGGTCACCGACGCGTGCGACGCGCACGGCGGCTTCTACCTGGGCTCGATCGGCGGGCCCGCGGCGCGGCTCGCACAGGACTGCATCAAGAAGGTCGAGGTCGTCGAGTACGAGGAGCTCGGCATGGAGGCGGTCTGGAAGATCGAGGTCGAGGACTTCCCCGCGTTCATCGTGGTGGACGACAAGGGCAACGACTTCTTCCAGGACCCGGCGCCCGCGCCGACGTTCACGACGATTCCGGTACGGGGGCCGGGCCTGGCGTAACCCTCACTCCTGGGCAGCAGGCCGGTCCGGCTCCGTCCGGGCCGGCCTTTCGCTTCTCCCCGCCGTCCGGATAACGAACAGGCGGTTCTTCTTTCGGACAACCTGCCTTCCCGGGCGTCCGTTCCATTGACGGCCCCGGCTCCCCCTGTGAGTCTTTCGCCGCTCCGACATGTACACGCCATGCGTACATGCCCTGCGTGGCCACCCCTCAGCCACTTCTGGAGGACCAAGGTGAAACGAAGATTCGCCGTGGCGAGCCTGTCCCTCGCCGTCGTGCTCGGCCTCGGCACACTCCCCGCCGTCGCCGCCGGCACCGCGCCCGCCGCCCAGTCGCCCGACGTCGACGTGACGAAGGTGCAGGCGCACCTGACCGAGCTGCACTCCATAGCCGGACGCAACGGCGGCACCCGCCGCTCGACCGGCCAGGGGTACCGCGACTCCGTCGCCTACGTGAAGGGCAAGCTGCAGGCGGCCGGTTACACCGTCACCGAGCAGCCGTGCACCTCCGGTTGCAGCAGCGGCGCCGGCCCCAACCTGATCGCCGAGTGGCCGCACGGCGACGCGAACGATGTGTCCATGTTCGGCGCCCACCTCGACAGCGTCTCGGCGGGCCCGGGCATGAACGACAACGGCTCGGGCTCGGCCGCCCTCCTGGAGAACGCCCTGACCCTGGCGCGGCAGAACCCGACGATGCAGGGCCGGGTCCGCTTCGCCTGGTGGACCGACGAGGAACAGGGCCTCAACGGCTCCGACTTCTACGTCCGCTCGCTCTCCTCGGCGCAGCGGTCCGCGATCACGGCGTACTACAACTTCGACATGATCGCCTCCACCAACGGGGGCTACTTCGTCAACCACGTCACCTCGGCCGCCGCCGCGCCCATGAAGGCGTACTGGGACTCGCTGGGCCTGCAACCCGAGGAGAACACCGAGGGCGCCGGGCGCAGCGACGACTACTCCTTCGAGCAGTACGGCATCCCGACCTCCGGCTACGCGATGGGCGCCAGTGCCCGCAAGACCTCCGCGCAGGCCGCCAAGTGGGGCGGCACCGCCGGAACCTCGTACGACCCGTGCTACCACCGGTCGTGCGACAACCTCGACAACATCAACACCACCGGCCTGGACCGGGCGTCGGACGGCATCGCGTACACCATCTGGCAGCGCGCCGTGGGCACCGGCGACGACGGCGGCGGCGACGGGTGCGGCACCGACCCCGTCGTCAACGGCGGCTTCGAGAGCGGCAGCTCGCCGTGGACCGGGGACACCGGCACCATCGGCGCCCACTCGGGCCAGTCGGCGCACACCGGGACCCGCTTCGCGTGGCTCGCCGGTTACGGTTCCACGCACACCGAGTCGGTCGCCCAGACGGTGACCGTGCCGGCCGGATGCACCCGGCTGACCTACTGGCTGCACATCGACACCGACGAGTCGGGCACGACGGCGTACGACACCTTCAAGGTGAAGGCCGACGGCACCACGCTCGCCACCCTGTCCAACGCGGACGCCCGCGACGGCTATGTGCAGCGCACGGTCGACCTCGGCGCGTACGCCGGCCGGCAGGTGGCCCTGAGCTTCACCGGCAGCGAGGACGGCAGCCTGCAGACCGGCTTCGTCCTGGACGACGTGAGCCTGCTGGCGGGCTGACCCGCCGGGCGGGTGCCGGACCACGGCGTGAGACGGCACCCGTTCGGCCCGGCTCCGGAACATCCGCGTCGCCCCGCACGCTGTACCCGGTATGAGCGAATACCGCATCGAGCACGACTCCATGGGCGAGGTCCGCGTCCCCGCGGACGCCAAGTGGCGCGCCCAGACCCAGCGCGCCGTCGAGAACTTCCCCGTCTCCGGGCAGCGCATCGAGCGCGCGCACATCGAGGCGCTGGCGCGGATCAAGGGCGCGGCGGCGAAGGTCAACGCCGAGCTGGGAGTGCTCGACGAGGACCTCGCCGGCGCGATCCAGGAGGCGGCCGGTGAGGTGGCCGAGGGGAGGTGGGACGAGCACTTCCCCGTCGACGTGTTCCAGACCGGGTCCGGGACCTCGTCCAACATGAACACCAACGAGGTCGTCGCCACCCTGGCGAGTGAACGGCTCGGCCGCGACGTGCATCCCAACGACCACGTCAACGCCTCCCAGTCGTCCAACGACGTCTTCCCGTCCTCGATCCACATCGCCGCCACCGCCGCCGTCACCCGCGACCTGATCCCGGCCCTGGACCATCTCGCCGGCGCCCTGGAGCGCAAGGCCGGGGAGTTCGCCGACGTGGTGAAGTCCGGACGTACGCACCTCATGGACGCCACGCCCGTCACCCTGGGCCAGGAGTTCGGCGGTTACGCGGCCCAGGTGCGGTACGGCATCGAGCGGCTTCAGGCCTCACTGCCCCGGCTCGCCGAGCTGCCGCTGGGCGGCACCGCGGTCGGCACCGGCATCAACACCCCGCCCGGCTTCTCCGCCGCCGTCATCGAGGAGGTGGCCCGCGCGACGGGGCTGCCGCTGACCGAGGCGCGCGACCACTTCGAGGCGCAGGGCGCCCGGGACGGCATCGTCGAGACCAGCGGGCAGCTGCGGACCATCGGCGTCGGGCTCACGAAGATCGCCAACGACCTGCGCTGGATGGCGTCCGGTCCGCGCACCGGGCTCGCGGAGATCTCGCTGCCCGACCTCCAGCCCGGGTCGTCCATCATGCCCGGCAAGGTCAACCCGGTGATCCCCGAGGCGGTCCTCATGGTCGCCGCCCAGGTCACCGGCAACGACGCGACGGTCGCCGCGGCGGGCGCGGCCGGCAACTTCGAGCTGAACGTGATGCTGCCGGTCATCGCCAAGAACGTGCTGGAGTCGGTGCGGCTGCTCGCCAACGTCTCCCGGCTGCTCGCCGACCGCACCGTGGACGGGATCGTGGCGCACCCCGAGCGGGCCCGCGAGTACGCCGAGTCCTCGCCCTCCGTGGTCACGCCGCTCAACAAGTACCTCGGGTACGAGGAGGCCGCCAAGGTCGCCAAGAGGGCGCTGGCCGAGCGGAAGACGATCCGGCAGACCGTGCTGGAGGGCGGCTACGTGGAACGCGGCGACCTCACCCGGGAGCAGCTGGACGAGGCCCTGGACGTGCTGCGGATGACCCGCCCGTGAGAGGGGCGGGTGATCACGGGGGCGTACGCCGGCGCACGCTCTCGCGATCTTCGGCGCGTCGATTGGCCATGGCACCTAATATCTCTCCATGACAGACGGAGAAGCGGTGAGCGCGGCGGCGGGGCCGGGAGCGGAGGGCCCGCCGGGCCCGGTGGGACACTGGGCGCCCGGCAGCCACATCCTGTGGCGGTACCGGGAGAACGGCGGCCCGCACGTCCACATCGCGCGCCCCGTCACCGTCGTACGGGACGACGCCGACCTGCTCGCCGTGTGGCTGGCGCCCGGCACCGAGTGTGTGAAGCCGGTCCTGGCCGACGGCACGCCCGTGCACCTGGAACCGCTGGCCACGCGCTACACCAAGCCGCGCACCGTGCAGCGCGACCAGTGGTTCGGCACGGGGGTGCTGAAGCTGGCGCGGCCCGGCGAGGCCTGGTCGGTGTGGCTGTTCTGGGACCCGGGCTGGCGCTTCAAGAACTGGTACGTGAACCTGGAGCGGCCGCTGACCCGTTGGGAGGGCGGGGTCGACTCCGAGGACCATTTCCTGGACATCTCCGTCCACCCGGACCGCACCTGGCACTGGCGCGACGAGGACGAGTTCGCGCAGGCCCTGCGGGACGGTCTGATGGACCCCGCGTCGGCCGGGCGGGTGCGCCGGGCGGGGCGGTCCGCGGTGGCGGAGATCCGTGCCTGGGGGGCACCGTTCGCCGACGGCTGGGAGCACTGGCGGCCCGATCCGGCGTGGCCGGTACCGTCGCTGCCGGGGGACTGGGATCGCACGCCCGCGCACGTCTCCTCATGAGACCCTTGATGTGCCCCCCGGCAAGAAACGTAGGATCGTCCTCCGCAATGAGCGCGGCAGCGGCAACCGGCGGAGCGTGCGCTGTGCTTGACCGATCGTCACCGAGGGGCGGCAGGACGTGAGCGAGGGGTACGAGGGCAACACGCAGACGGGCCGCGGACGGCCCGCCGGTGACACAGGAACAGCCTCTGACCACGCGGGAACCCCGTTCCTTGGGCACGGATTGCGGGTATCGGGATTTCTGCGGGACGAACTGCACGCGCCGCGCGCAGTCCCGGACGGATGGATTCGACACGCGTGACGGAGCACCCGACCTCCTTCGACCGCCCCTCGACGGGCGCCGACCCCACGGATCCCCGCGGGGCGCTCCTGCCTGCCCCAGTGCCGCCGCGCGCCTCCGGGTCCGCGTTACCGGCCCAGGGGCGCACCGGGGAGACGCCGCCCACCGCGGGCGAGGACTCCCCGGGGGTCTTCGAGCACTCCCAGCCGGGCGCCGAGCAGGCGGCGGAGCCCGACACGCACCGCCCGCGGCCCGGGGCCGAGGGCGTTCCCGTACAGCCGGACGGCGGGCAACCGGGCGGCGGGCAGCCCGGCGGCGGGCAGCCCGGCGGTGTGCCGGCCGGCGCGGCGCCACGTGTCGCGCCCTCGGACGGCTCGGCCCTGGACGGCATGCCCGGCGGCGGGCAGGCCGCTGAGGTGCGGCCGGGGTCCGAGGTGCCGGCCGGCGCCACGGACCGCCGCGACGCCCCGGCGGAGCCGGACCGGCGTACCGGGCAGCCCACCGCGCCCGGACAGCCCACGCCCATGCGGCGGGACGGGGACCGGCTGCGCTTCGTGGGCGCCGCGACCCGGCGGATCGCCCGGGGCATGGACCTGGACGAGATCGTGATGGGGCTGTGCCGGGCCACCGTGCCCACCTTCGCGGACGCCATCCTCGTCTATCTGCGCGAGCCGCTGCCGGTCGGCGACGAGCGGCCCACCGGCCCCCTGGTGCTGCGGCTGCGGCGCACCGACCGCATACCGGCCGAGCGGGACACCGAGGGCGGCTTCGCACCCGCGGCCCAGCAGGAGCCCTCCGAGCTGGAGACGGTCGGCGCCGAGCTGTGCGAGGTACGGCCGGGCAGCGCGCTGGCCGAGGTGCTGCGCGGGGTGCGCCCGGTCTTCACGGACACCCCGGCCGCCCGCGCCGCGCTGCCCGAACTGCTGGGCGAGGAACGCGACTTCGCCCTGCCCGACGGCCGCAGGGCGATCCTCGCGCCGCTGCGCGGCCGACGCCGGGTGATCGGCGCCGCGCTGTTCCTGCGCGGCCCGGAGCGCATCCCCTTCGAGGCCGACGACCTGCTGGTGGCCGCCCAGCTCGCCACGCACAGCGCGCTGGGCATCGACAAGGCGGTGCTGTACGGGCGGGAGGCGTACATCGCCGACGAGTTGCAGCGCACGATGCTCCCGGAGAACCTCCCGCGCTGCACCGGCGTACGGCTGGCCTCCCGCTATCTCCCGGCCGCCGAGACCGCGCGGGTGGGCGGCGACTGGTACGACGCCATCCCGCTGCCGGGCAGCCGGGTCGCGCTGGTCGTCGGGGACGTGATGGGCCACTCCATGACGTCGGCGGCCATCATGGGCCAGCTGCGGACCACGGCGCAGACCCTGGCCGGACTCGACCTGCCGCCGCAGGAGGTGCTCCACCACCTGGACGAGCAGGCGCAGCGCCTGGGCACCGACCGGATGGCCACCTGTCTGTACGCGGTGTACGACCCGGTCTCGCACCGCATCACCGTCGCCAACGCCGGCCACCCGCCGCCCGTGCTGCTGCACCTGGGCGGCGAGGCCGAGGTGCTGCGGGTGCCGGCCGGTGCCCCGATCGGGGTGGGCGGCGTGGACTTCGAGGCCGTGGAACTGGACGCGCCGGCCGGCGCGACCCTGCTGCTCTACACCGACGGGCTGGTGGAGTCCCGGCTGCGGGACGTGTGGACCGGCATAGAGCAGTTGCGGGAGCGCCTGGCGGCGACCGCGCAGCTGACCGGGCCGGACCATCCGCCGCCCCTGGAGGCCCTGTGCGACGAGGTGCTGGACATGCTCGGCCCGGGTGACCGGGACGACGACATCGCGCTGCTCGCCGCCCGCTTCGACGGCATCGCGCCCAGCGACGTGTCGTACTGGTTCCTGGATCCGGAGGACGCGGCCCCCGGCAAGGCCCGGCGGCTGGCCCGGCGGGCGCTGGCCCGCTGGGGCATGGAGGACCTCACGGACGCCGTGGAGCTGCTCGTCAGCGAGGTCGTGACCAACGCGGTGCGGTACGCCTCCAAGCCGGTCACCCTGCGGCTGCTGCGCACGGACGTGCTGCGCTGCGAGGTCGGCGACGACGTGCCGCAGCTGCCCCGGCTGCGGCAGGCGCGGGCGACCGACGAGGGCGGTCGCGGACTGTACCTGGTGAACCGGCTGGCCCGGCGCTGGGGCGCGACGCGGCTGAGCACCGGCAAGGTGGTGTGGTTCGAGCTGAACCGCGGCTGAACCGCGGCCGGTCCGCAGCTGGTCCGCGGCAGGGGAACGGCCGGTCCGCGGCCGGGAACGGCGTCGCGCGAAGGGGCGCCCGGTGAGCACCGGGCGCCCCTTCGCGCGCGTCAGCGACCGCGGACGGCCTACTGCCCCCAGTCCACGCCGGGGAGCTCCGGGTCCCCCGACTCGGTGGACCCGCCGTCCGGCGGTGGTTCGGTGGACGGGCTGTTCGACGGCGAGTTCGTCGGCGACTCCGGCGGTTCCTCGGTCGTCGGGTCGCTGGACGGCGGCGCCTCGGTCGTCGGGTCGCTGGACGGCGGCGGCGCCTCGGAGGTCTCCTCCCGCGTCGGCGACTGGGTCGGCGACTCGGGGGCCGTCGGCGACTTGCTCGGCCGCACCGCGGCGCCCTGCTTGGTCTCCAGGTCGAACTCGGTGACCTCGTCCATGACGCCGAAGGTGTACGCGGCCCAGATCTCCGCCGGCGGGCCACCACCGTTGACGCGGTAGTCGACCCCGGCCGCCTTGTACATCGGGACCTGCTTGTGCGGCGGCTCGTCGTCCTCGCCGAACAGGCCGACGGAGGTGACGAGGCCGGGGGTGAAGCCGCTGAACCAGGCGGACTTGTTGTTGTCGGACGTACCGGTCTTGCCGGCCACCTTCTGGCCGTCGCGCAGCGGGTTCTCCCGGACGGACTTCTTGGCCGTACCGTCGTTGACCACGCCGGTGAGCACCGAGGTCACCGTGTCGGCGGCCTCCCGGCTGATGACCTGCTCGCCGATCGGGTCGGGCATCTCGACCTTGCGGTCCTTGTGCTCGACCGACTTCACGATCGCCGGGGTGACCTTCTTGCCGTGGTTGTCGAAGGTGGCGTAGACGCCTGCCATCTCCAGCGGGCTGGCGCCCATACTGCCCAGGGTCTGCGCGGGCACGGCCTGCTCGCCCTCGGTGTCCATGCCGAGGTCGGCGGCGACCTTCATGACCTCGGGCATGCCGACGTCGATGCCCATCTGGGCGAAGACGGAGTTGACGGACTTGTTCATCGCCTCCTGGACGTCGATCTCGCCGTAGTCGTGGTCGTCCTCGTTGGGCGGTGCGAAGCCGACCTTCTTGTCGCCGTCCATCACGGGGCGCTCGCTGTCGCCGTCGTAGAGGGTGTTGGCCGTGATCGGCACGCCGTCCTGGGTCTCGGCGTCGTGGTCCACGGCGGCGGCGAGGATGACCGGCTTGAAGGTGGAGGCGGGCTGGTAGTCGCCGCGGGTGGCGTTGTTGGTGAAGTGCTTCAGGTAGTTCACGCCGCCGTACATCGCCACGACGGAGCCGGTCTTCGGGTCGACGGAGGCGGCTCCGGCCTGGACGTCGGCGTCGACCTTGCGCTCGTCGGGGTCCAGCTTGCTCGTGAGCTGCTTCTTGACCGCCGCCTCCAGCGCGGCCTGCTTCTTCTTGTCGATGTTGAGGGTGACGGTGTAGCCGCCGAGGTCCACCAGGGCCTTGGCCTGCTCCATGTCCTCGGCGGCGCCCTGGGCGACGAGCTGCTTCTTGAGCGCGTGGTCGGCCGCGTCGACCAGGTAGCCGACCTGGCCCTCCTTGCCCGCGGCGGCCTTGGGTTCCTTGGGCTCCGGGAACTTCATGCCCTGGCGGTCGCCCGCGCCGAGCCACTTCTGCTCGACCATGTTGTCCAGGACGTAGTTCCAGCGCTGCTGGACGAGCTTCTTGCCGGTCTCGCTGGCGATCGCCCAGTCGTACTGGTTCGGCGCCTGGAGCAGCGCGGAGAGGTACGCGCCCTGTTCGACCGTCAGGTCCTCGGCGTCGACGCGGTAGTAGGCCTGTGCGGCGGCCTGGATGCCGTAGGCGCCGCGGCCGTAGTAGCTGGTGTTGATGTAGCCGGCGAGGATGTAGTCCTTGGATTTCTCCCGGTCCAGCTTGAGGGAGATGACCAGTTCCTTCAGCTTGCGCGAGACCGTCTGTTCCTGGGTCAGGTAGTAGTTCTTGACGTACTGCTGGGTGATCGTCGAACCGCCCTGCGCGCCCTTGCCGGAGAGGGTGTTGAGCACGCCGCGCGCGGTGCCCTTGAGGTCGACGCCGGCGTCGTTGTAGAAGGTCTTGTTCTCGGCGGCGACGAAGGTGCGCTGGACGTCCTTGGGGATCTTGGCGAGGTCGACGATCTCGCGGTTGCGCTCGCCCGTGCGCGCCATGATGCTGCCGTCGCTGTACTTGTAGACGTTGCTCTGCAGATCGGCCTCGGGGTTGCCCTCGGGGATGTCGATCATCATGTACAGCACGATGAAGGCGCCCATGCCGAGCAGGCAGAGGCCGAAGAACGTGCCGAGGATCTTCTTCCAGGTGAACAGCCGGCGTATCCGGCTCTTCCCGCCCGCGGCCGCGCCCGCGCCCGACGAACGGCGGCGTTTCGGCGCCGCGCGGCGTCCACCGCGCTGCCGCGCTTTTCTCTCTTCCGCTCGTCCCATGGGTCCGATCCACTCCGCTTCGGTCATCTGTGGGCACGTCTCGCTCACGCGTCACACAGGTTCGTCGCTCAGGTCAGCTCAGAAAGCTAACACCGGGAGATGTGACAAACGGCAACCGATCCAGCCTTGTACGGACGTGAGAATCAGCACCCGCTCCACAGGAACCGACGTACGAGCGGGGTTCAAGGTTGTGATCCGATGGTAAAGTGATATCACTTAGAAAGCAAAGAGAGAACGGGGGACCACCCATGTCCACGCACGATGCCCCGCAGGTCACCGCGGATGTGCCCGAGATGCCGGCGCCGCGGGTGCGCGAGAACCAGGCGCACAGCATCGGCGGCGGTTTCGCGCTGCTGCTCGGACTGGTCGGGCTGCTCGTCGGCGCCGGTCTGATCGCCGGCGCCACGGCGGTCGACTCGACCGGCGGCAAGGCCGTGCTGATCATCGGCGGCATCCTGATCGCCCTGGCCGCCTTCCTCGCGATGTGCGGCCTGAACATGGTGGCGCCGGGCGAGGCCCGCGTGGTGCAGCTGTTCGGGCGTTACCGGGGCACCATCCGCCAGGACGGCCTGCGCTGGGTCAACCCCTTCACCTCCCGCACCAAGATCTCGACGCGGGTGCGCAACCACGAGACGGCGGTCCTGAAGGTCAACGACGCCTACGGCAACCCGATCGAGCTGGCGGCGGTCGTGGTGTGGCGGGTGGAGGACACCGCGCAGGCCACCTTCGAGGTGGACGACTACGTCGAGTTCGTCTCCACCCAGACCGAGGCGGCCGTGCGGCACATCGCCATCGAGTACCCCTACGACGCCCACGACGAGGACGGCCTCTCGCTGCGCGGCAACGCCGAGGAGATCACCGAGAAGCTCGCCGTCGAACTGCACGCGCGCGTGGAGGCGGCCGGCGTGCAGATCATCGAGTCGCGCTTCACGCACCTCGCGTACGCGCCGGAGATCGCCTCGGCGATGCTCCAGCGGCAGCAGGCCGGTGCGGTGGTCGCCGCGCGGCGGCAGATCGTGGACGGCGCGGTCGGCATGGTCGAGGCCGCGCTCGCCCGGATCAGCGAGCAGGACATCGTGGAACTGGACGACGAGCGCAAGGCGGCGATGGTGTCCAACCTGATGGTCGTGCTCTGCGGAGACCGCGCCGCCCAGCCGGTCCTGAACACGGGGACGCTCTACCAGTGACGAGCCCGCCCGAGGATTCCGCGCCCGAGGATTCCGTGCGGGATTCCGCGCCGTCCGAGGGCCCGGCCCCCAAGCGTCGGCCGCAGCAGCGCAAGCAGGTGCTGCTGCGGCTGGACCCCCAGGTCTACGAGGCACTGGCCCGCTGGGCGGGCGACGAGCTGCGCTCGGCCAACGCCCAGATCGAGTTCCTGCTCCGCAGGGCGCTGGCCGAGGCCGGCCGGCTGCCCGGCGGCACCGGACCGCTGCCGCGCCGCGGCCGCCCGCCGGGGGGCGGCGGCGCGGGGGCCGCGCCACCCCCGTGAGCGATCCTCGCCGGCCGCGCCTCCGCCACCGGACGGAGGCGCGGCCTCCGTCGTAGCGGAACCGTGACAATCGGCCCTCACCTGCGGTCCTGCGCCCGGACCGCTCCCGTCCCGTACCCGCCGCCACGATCTCTGCACCGTGCGTATACATGGTGCGTATACACCGTGTGTAGAGTGCTCCGCATGTCCATCGGTCACACCCTCCTGGGGCTCCTGGAGTCCGGGCCGCGCCACGGTTACGACCTCAAGCGCGCCTTCGACGAGAAGTTCGGTCACGACCGGCCGCTGCACTACGGCCAGGTCTACTCGACGATGTCCCGCCTGCTGAAGAACGGCCTTGTGGTGGTCGACGGCATCGAGGCGGGCGGCGGTCCCGAGCGCAAGCGGTACGCGATCACCGACGAGGGGATCACCGACGTACAGCGGTGGCTCGCCACGCCGGAGAAGCCCGAGCCGTACCTCCAGTCGACGCTGTACACCAAGGTCGTCCTCGCGCTGCTCACCCACCGCGACGCCGCCGACATCCTCGACACCCAGCGTTCGGAACACCTGCGCAGCATGCGCATCCTCACCGACCGCAAGCGCAAGGGCGATCTCGCGGACCAGCTGATCTGCGACCACGCCCTCTTCCATCTCGAGGCCGACCTGCGCTGGCTGGAACTGACCGCCGCGCGCCTCGACAAGCTCCGTGAGGCGGTAACCCGATGACTCCCCCCGCAGGTTCCCTGCTCTCGGCGGACCAGCTCCGCAAGGCCTACGGCCCCACCCTCGCCCTCGACGGCGCCGAGTTCTCCATCCACCCCGGCGAGGTGGTCGCCGTCATGGGCCCCTCCGGTTCCGGCAAGTCGACGCTGCTGCACTGCCTCGCCGGCATCGTGCCGCCCGACTCGGGGACGATCACGTACAACGGGCGCGAGCTGTCGGCGATGTCCGACGCCCAGCGCAGTGCGCTGCGCCGCTCGGACTTCGGGTTCGTGTTCCAGTTCGGCCAGCTGGTGCCGGAGCTGACCTGTGTCGAGAACGTCGCCCTGCCGCTGCGCCTGAACGGCACCTCCCGCAAGGAGGCCGAGCGGGCCGCGCTGAGCTGGATGGAGCGGCTGGAGGTCGACGACCTCAGGAAGAAGCGGCCCGGCGAGGTCTCGGGCGGCCAGGGGCAGCGGGTCGCGGTGGCGCGCTCGCTGGTCACCAACCCGCGCGTGCTCTTCGCGGACGAGCCGACCGGCGCGCTGGACTCCCTCAACGGGGAGCGCGTGATGGAGCTGCTCACGGACGCGGCCCGCTCCACCAACGCCGCGGTCGTGCTGGTCACGCACGAGGCACGGGTGGCGGCCTACTCCGACCGCGAGATCGTCGTACGCGACGGCAAGTCCCGGGACATGGAGCGGGCCGTATGAACGTGCGCCAGTGGGCCGCCGACCTGATGCTGGGCGTCCGCTTCGCCTTCACCGGCGGCCGCGAGGGCTGGACCCGGGCCGTGCTGACCGCCGTGGGCGTCGGGCTCGGCGTGGCGCTGCTGCTGCTGACGACGGCGCTCCCGAACGCGCTCACCGTGCGGCACGACCGGGAGGCGGCGCGCTCCGACATCACCTTCGCCACCGACCCGATGCCGAAGGCGGACGACACGCTCGTGCTCGCCAGGCTCGACGACACCTTCCGCGACGACGACGTCCGGGGCCGGGCCCTGGAGCCCGAGGGCCCGCGGGCACCGCTGCCGCCGGGGCTGGAGAAGTTCCCGGCGGTGGGCGAGATGGTGGTCTCCCCCGCGCTGAAGAAGCTGCTGAACTCGGACTCCGGCGCGCTGCTGCGCGAGCGGCTGCCGGACCGGGTCGTCGGCACGATCGCCGAGGAGGGGCTGATCGGCTCGGCCGAACTCGCCTACTACCGGGGCGCGGAGGGGCTCGCGGAGCACATCACCTCGGGCAGGATCGAGCGTATCGACCGGTTCGGCGACCCGGACCCCGGGGAGGAGCGGTCCGACCCGGTGCTGATCCTGCTGATCCTCGTCGTCTTCGTGGTGCTGCTGATGCCGGTCGCGGTGTTCATCGCCGCCGCCGTGCGGTTCGGCGGCGAGCGTCGGGACCGGCGGCTCGCGGCGCTGCGCCTGGTCGGCTCCGACAGCCGCATGACCCGGCGCATCGCCGCCGGTGAGGCGATGGCCGGCGCGGCGCTCGGGCTGCTCTTCGGTGCCGGGTTCTTCATGGTCGGACGGCAACTGGCGGGCAGTGCCGAGGTGTTCCGCATCAGCGTGTTCCCCAGCTATCTCAACCCCTCACCGGTGCTGGCGCTGCTGGTGGCGGTGGCCGTGCCGACGGCGGCGGTGCTGGTGACGCTGCTCGCGCTGCGCGGAGTGGTCATCGAGCCGCTCGGCGTGGTGCGCGCGGGCCGGCCGGCCCGGCGCCAACTGTGGTGGCGGCTGATTCTGCCGCTGGCCGGACTGGCGATGCTCTACCCGATGATCGGCAACGGGCGCGAGAACGGCGACTTCAACCAGTACCTGGTGACCGGCGGCGTCGTCCTGCTCCTGGTAGGCGTGACCGCGCTGCTGCCGTGGGTCGTGGAGAGCGTCGTCGCCAGGCTCGGCTCCGGCGGCGTGGCCTGGCAACTGGCCGTGCGCAGGCTGCAGCTGAGCAGCGGGACGGCGGCCCGGATGGTCAACGGCATCGCGGTGGCCGTCGCCGGGGCGATCGCGCTGCAGATGCTGTTCGCCGGCGTGGACGACGACTACACCAAGTCCACGGGGCAGGACGTGTCGTGGGCACAGATGGAGGCGATCCTCCCGAGCGGGGTCCCCATGGACCAGGCGGCCGCGAAGTTCCGCGACACCAAGGGGGTCGAGGCGGTCAACGCCTTCTCCGAGGGCTGGCTGGGCGACCGCCCCAAGGACCCGGACCACGGCACGACACTGACCGTGGGGGACTGCGCCTCGCTGCGGGAGATCGCCAGGCTGTCGTCGTGCGCCGAAGGGGACGTCTTCGTCGTCCACGGCGCCGAGTGGGACGCCGAGGAGGACGTGACGAAGCTGGCCGCGCCGGGCCGGAAGCTCTACGTCGACCCGTCCTACGAGGGCATCCCGAAGCGCCATGAGATCCCCTGGACGGTGCCGCAGGGCGTCAAGGCCGCGAAGCCGCGTACCGGTCTGCTGGCCGGGACCGACCGGGGCGGCCTCCTGATCACCCGTAAGGCGATGCCGGAGGCCCTCGCGCCGGCGCTGGACGGACACGCCTACCTCCGGCTGGACCAGTCGGTGCCGGACGTGCACGACCTGGTACGGAACACCACGGTGGCGATCGACCCGCTGGCGGACGCGGTGGCCTGGGCGGCGACCGAGCGGACCGACCGGTTCGACGCCATCCGCACCGGCCTGTTCGTGGGGGCGGCGTGTGTGCTGGCGCTGATCGGCGCCAGTCTGCTGGTCTCGCAGCTGGAGCAGCTGCGCGAGCGCAAGAAGCTGCTGTCGGCCCTGGTCGCCTTCGGCACCCGGCGCCGCACGCTCAGCCTGTCGGTGCTCTGGCAGACGGCGATTCCCATCGTGCTCGGCCTGCTGCTCGCCTCGGTGGTGGGTCTGACCCTGGGCACGGTGCTGCTGAAGATGACGAGCACCCCGGTCAGCGTCGACTGGACCGGCGTCCTCGCCATGACCGGCATCGGCGCCGCGGTGGTCCTGGTGGTGACGCTGTGCAGCCTGCCGCCGCTGCTGCGGCTGATGCGGCCGGAGGGGCTGCGCACGGAGTAGGCCCCGCGGGTGCCCGACCGGGGCACCGAGGATCGAGGGTCTGAGGAAGCGAGGCTCCGAGGGACCGAGGGACCGCCCGGCCGGGTGGTCGCCCGGTCCCTCAGTCGTGCACCGTCCGCACCGGCAGGTCCGCCATCGCCTCGCGCAGGGCCGCCGCCAGTTCCCCGTACTCCGCCGAGCGGGCCGCGCCCGTGCGCATGGCGAGGGCGATACGGCGGGTGGGGGCCGGGTCGGTGAAGGACGCGGTGAGGAGCTGGCTGGAGCGGGAGGTCTCCACCCGGACGGCGGTGCGGGGCAGCAGCGTCACCCCGAGGCCGCCCGCCACCAGCTGTACCAGCGTCGACAGACCGGCGGCCGTGGTCGTCGCCGGGACGCCCGCGCGGCCCGCCTCCCGGCAGATGTCGAGCGCCTGGTCGCGCAGGCAGTGCCCCTCGTCGAGCAGCAGCAGCTTCAGCTCGCGCAGCACCGAGCGCTCCAGGCCCTCCCGGCCGCCGAGTCGGTGGTCGAGCGGCGTGACCAGGACGAAGTCCTCGTCGAAGAGCGGGAGTTCGGTGACGCCGGGGACGCCGAGGGGCACCGCGAGCAGCAGCAGGTCGAGCCGGCCGGTCGTCAGGCCCTCCAGGAGGCTCGCCGTCTGCTCCTCGTGGACCTGGAGGTCGAGGTCGGGATAGCGCTCGTGGACGAGGCGCAGCACCGTCGGCAGCAGATACGGCGCCACGGTCGGGATGACACCGAGCCGCAGCGCGCCGGTGAAGGGCGCCCGCACCGCCTCCGCCTCCTCGACGAGCGCGCCGACCTCCGCCAGTACCGCCTTGGTCCGCACCGCGAGCCGTGCGCCGGCCGGGGAGAGCAGCACCTTGCGCGTCGTACGCTCCAGGAGGGTGACACCCAGTGCCTCTTCCAGGGCGGAAACGGCACCCGAGAGCGCCGGCTGGCTCATGCCGATCGCGGCGGCGGCGTCACGGAAGTGCAGGTGCTCGGCGACCGCGTCGAAAGCCCGCAGCTGAGCGAGGCTGGGCTGTCTCTTCTTACTGGACACTAATAGCTACCTCCGATCAACTCGACCGAGTGTAGCTATTTCACTAATCAATGCACCCTGTGCCAACATCACTAACGTCCAACCCATGGGAAACACTCGCAAAATGGGTGTTTCTTCGCTGCGTTTTTGGAGAGCACGTGCTCACTGTCGGTGACAAGTTCCCCGAGTTCGACCTGACCGCCTGCGTCTCGCTGGAGAAGGGCAAGGAGTTCCAGCAGATCAACCACAAGACCTACGAGGGTCAGTGGAAGGTCGTCTTCGCCTGGCCCAAGGACTTCACCTTCGTGTGCCCGACCGAGATCGCCGCCTTCGGCAAGCTGAACGACGAGTTCGCCGACCGTGACGCCCAG
Source organism: Streptomyces violaceoruber (assembly GCF_033406955.1). NCBI lineage: Bacteria > Bacillati > Actinomycetota > Actinomycetes > Kitasatosporales > Streptomycetaceae > Streptomyces > Streptomyces violaceoruber. Next base: position 3,080,373 of record NZ_CP137734.1, read on the forward strand.
ATCCTCGGCTTCTCCGGCGACTCCGAGTTCGTGCACCACGCCTGGCGCAAGGACCACCCGGACCTGACCGACCTGCCCTTCCCGATGCTGGCCGACTCGAAGCACGAGCTCATGCGTGACCTCGGCATCGAGGGCGAGGACGGCTTCGCGCAGCGCGCGGTCTTCATCGTGGACCAGAACAACGAGATCCAGTTCACGATGGTCACCGCCGGCTCCGTCGGCCGTAACCCCAAGGAGGTCCTGCGGGTCCTCGACGCCCTGCAGACCGACGAGCTCTGCCCGTGCAACTGGAGCAAGGGCGACGAGACCCTGGACCCGGTCGCGCTGCTCTCGGGAGAGTGATCTGACATGTCCCTCGACTCCCTGAAGTCCGCCGTCCCGGACTACGCCAAGGACCTGAAGCTCAACCTGGGTTCGGTCATCGGCAACTCCGACCTCCCGGCGCAGCAGCTGTGGGGCACCGTGCTGGCGACCGCCATCGCCTCGCGCTCCCCGATCGTGCTGCGCGAGCTGGAGCCGGAGGCCAAGGCGAACCTCTCGCCCGAGGCGTACTCGGCCGCCAAGTCGGCCGCCGCCGTCATGGCGATGAACAACGTCTTCTACCGCACCCGGCACCTGCTGTCGGACCACGAGTACGGCACCCTGCGCGCCGGTCTGCGGATGAACGTCATCGGCAACCCGGGCGTCGACAAGGTCGACTTCGAGCTGTGGTCCTTCGCGGTGTCGGCCATCAACGGCTGCGGCATGTGCCTGGACTCGCACGAGCAGGTGCTCCGCAAGGCCGGTGTGGACCGCGAGACGATCCAGGAGGCGTTCAAGATCGCCGCCGTGGTCGAGGCCGTCGGCGTCACGCTGGACGCCGAGGCGGTCCTCGCCGCCGAGTAGTCCCGCACGGGATCCGTCCCGACGCGGCACGCACGGCACGGGCCCCGCTCACCGAGAGGTGGGCGGGGCCCGTTCACGTGCCGGTCCCCCGGCGGCGCGCCGCTAGGTGTGTTGTCCCGGGACGTTGGTGACACGCGTGCTGGGTTCTTGAAAGGGGTGAGGGCCTCCGGGTTCGGTGTGGATTGCGACATCTCCACCGAGTTCAGGAGGCCCTCGTGGTCCACCGTAATGCCCCGCTGACCGAGACCGGGAGACTCCGCCTGGCCCGCTGCGTCGTCGAGGACGGATGGCGTGCGGCGGGCGGCCGAGCGTTTCCAGGTCAGCCACACCACCGCCAGCCGCTGGGCCCGCCGCTACCGGCAGCTCGGCGTCACCGGAATGAGCGACCGCTCCAGCCGCCCGCACCACCAGCCTCGCAGGACCGCGGCCGCCGTCGAGGAGCAAGTTCTCCGGCTGCGACGCGAGCACCGGATCGGGCCGCTACGACTGGCCGTCCGATGCGGCATCGCCGCCTCGACCGCCCACCGCATCCTGGTCCGGCACGGCCTGCCGCCACTGGCCGCCCTGGACCGGGCCACCGGCGAGCCCGTCCGCCGCTACGAACGCGCCCGACCCGGCGAACTGGTCCACATCGACGTCAAGAAGCTGGGCCGGATCCCCGACGGCGGCGGCCACAAGACTCTCGGCCGGGCCGAAGGCCACCGCAGCCGGACCAACGGCGCCGGCTGGGCCTACCTGCACACCGCCCTCGACGACCACAGCCGCATCGCCTACACCGAGGACCTGCCCGACGAGACCGCCCCGACCTGCGCTGCCTTCCTCGTCCGGGCCACGGCTTACTTCGCATCCCTGGGCATCCGCATCGAACGGGTCCTGACCGACAACGCCTGGGCCTACAGCAAGAACACCTGGCGGAACACCTGCCGCGACCTGGACATCAGCCCCCGCTGGACCAGGCCCTGGCGGCCCCAGACCAACGGCAAGGTCGAACGCTTCCACCGCACCCTGCTCGACGAATGGGCCTACCAGAAGCCCTACACCTCAGACCACGAACGCAGGGAAGCGTTCACCCACTGGCTGCATTGGTACAACTACCACCGACCCCACACCGGCATCGGCGGCCACACACCCGCCAGCCGCGGCACCAACCTCTCCGAACAACACACCTAGGGGGCGTCCGACGGCGGGCCGTCCGCCGGGGGTGCCGGGGGGCTCGGCGGCCCCGGCACGCGGTCGACGGCCGGGGCGGCGTCGGTCGAGGTGGCTCCGTGCGGTCTCGGCGTCCGGCGCAGGGCGGCCTCGCGGGAGTACGCCCGCAGGTAGCCCACGACGGTGTTGGTCACCGCCACCAGCGGTACGGCGACCACGGCGCCGCCGATGCCGGCCACCATGCCGCCGGCGGCCACCGACAGCACCACCGCGAGCGGGTGGACCCGCACCGCGCGTCCGAGGATGAACGGTTGCAGGATGTGCCCCTCGATCTGCTGCACCGCCAGCACCACGACGAGCGTCATGACCGCCGCGAACACGCCCTGTGTCACCAGCGCCACCACGACCGCGAGCGCACCCGACACCACCGCGCCGACCAGCGGGATGAAGGCGAACAGGAAGATGAACACGGCCAGCGGGACGGCCATCGGCACGTCCAGGAAGTAGATGCCGAGGCCGATGAAGATGGCGTCGATCAGCGCGACTATCACCGTGCCGCGCACGTAGGCGGTCAGCGTCCGCCAGGCGCGCGGGCCGGCCCCGGCGACGCCCGGCCGGGCTGCCGCGGGCACCAGCTTCAGCGACCACTGCCAGATGCGCTTGCCGTCGTAGAGCAGGAACAGCGTCGAGAACGCGGCCAGCAGGATGCCGGTGAGCGCCTCGACGACGACCGTGACGCCTTCGAGTCCGGCCGACGTGATCTGGTCGGTGTTGGCGCCCACCGCGTCGCGCAGGTTCTTCGCGATCTCGTTGATCTGCTTGTCGGTGACGTGGAAGGGGCTGTTCAGCAGCCAGTTGCGCAGTTCGTCGATGCCGTCCTGGACCTGGTCGGAGAGGTTGTCGATGTTCTCCATGACCTGCCAGGTGACGAACCAGCCGATCAGTCCCATCACCACGAACCCGAGGATCGCGGTCAGGGCGGTGGCCGGCCCCCGCGGCACCCCGTGCCGGCGCAGCCAGGCCACGGCCGGCTGGAGCAGCGCGGTGATCAGCAGCGCGGCCACGAACGCCAGCACCACGAGCTGTACGGCGCTGATGACCCGCATCAGCACCCACACGGTGCCCGCCAGCACCAGCAGCCGCCACCCCGCCTCCGCGGCCACCCGTACTCCCCACGGCACGGCCTGAGCCGGATCGGGACGGTGGGCGAGCGCGACCGGGCGGTGGGCGGCGAGGTACTCGACCGCGGAGTCCCCGGCCGCGTCCTCAGCCGTGTCGTCCAGGGGCCGGCGCTCGTGGTCGGAGGCCGGCCCGGGTCCGTCGTCGGCGTCGTCGCGCCGCGCTTCCTCGCGGCGCTGCTCCAACCGCTCGCTCGCCCGCGTCAGTCCGGCGCCGAGCCGGCCGAGCCACCCTGGCACTCGTGACATGATCCGTCCTCTTCCCCCGTCCTTCCCCACCACTCCCCCCTGGAGTCGTTCCGGTCCGACCGTACATGGCGGGAGCGCGAAAGCCCCTCACCACAAGACGGTGAGGGGCTGCGCGAGGTTGAGCGTGGACCGCGGCGCCGGGGAAGGCGGGCGACTACGGGCTCAGTACCAGTGGTTGGCCTGCCAGAAGGCCCAGGCGTCGCACGGGCTGCCGTAGCGGTTGTCCATGTAGCTGAGGCCCCACTTGATCTGGGTGGCCGGGTTGGTCCGCCAGTCGGCGCCCGCGGAGGCGTACTTGCCCGCCGGGAGGGCCTGGAAGAGGCCGTAGGCGCCGGAGGAGGCGTTGACGGCCTGGTAGTTCCAGCTCGACTCGTGGTTCACGATGTTGCTGAAGCACTGGAACTGGCCACTGGGCACCATCTGGCGCGCCATCGCCTGGATCTGGCTGGTGCTGTAGGAGCTCTGGACGGCGAAGCTGGTGGACTCCCGCTTGGCGTCGCGGCTGGCCGCTTCCTGCTGCGCCTCGCGCTGCTTCGCCGCTTGGGCCGCCTTCTTGGCCTTCTCCTGCTTGTCCACGGCGGTCTTGGCGGCTGCCTTGCGGGCCGCCTCTTCGGCGTCCTTCTTGGCGCTCGCGTCCGCGGCGATGGCCTGCACGTCGGCCTGCTGCGTCAGGGACGCGGTCTGCACCTGCGCCTGCTCACCCATGGGGATGTCGGCAAGCAGGGTCGTGCCTGCTGCCGTCGCCTCCGCGTCGTCGTTGTTCTGCGCGACGCTGCCCGAGGCAACTCCGACGACGCTTCCGACGGCGGTGACCGCCGTGGCCGAGGCCACTGCGAATCCCCGGACCGAGATCCGGCTCACACGGTTTCCTTCCAGCATCGCCCGCTTCGGTGACCCTCGCGGACGCAATCGTGCCCCTGGCACTGGCCTCCCCAACTACGGGTCACGGGAGGCACGGGCCCGGTGGACAACTCCCTGGGCGGGAGCGCCGCGTGGTGCTCGGGCGGCATACGACTCTGCTATGGAGTTGGATCTGATGCTTCTGGGGCGCCGTACCGCTGGGGGTACGCCTGTGTCGTATGCGGGGCCTGACAGGAGTGAGACTCTGCCGTAACCCGGCGGGGTGAGGCAATTCTGTGTTGCGTGTGAAAGCTCACATCTCGTTTGGCCCAGGGGATTCACGGAAATCGGCACACACCGAGGCGCCGCCCGGCTAGGCTCTGGGCCTTTCCGGACGGCGCCGAACCGGCGGGTAACCGGCTCTCCTGCGGGCAATCGACCCGTTACGGGCCGGACTTCACGGAAGCGTCAGATGTGACCGTCCTCCAGCATTTCGGTCACGAGCGCCGCGATCTGGGACCTCTCGGAGCGCGTCAGGGTGACGTGCGCGAAGAGCGGATGCCCCTTCAGTTTCTCGACGACGGCGACGACTCCGTCGTACCGGCCCACCCGCAGATTGTCCCGTTGTGCCACGTCATGGGTGAGTACGACCCGTGAGTTGGCCCCGATCCGGGACAGCACGGTCAGCAGCACGTTCCGCTCCAGCGACTGCGCCTCGTCCACGATCACGAACGCGTCGTGCAGCGAGCGCCCCCGGATGTGGGTGAGCGGCAGTACCTCCAGCATCCCGCGCGCGGTCACCTCCTCGATGACCTCGCGGCTGGTGACGGCCGACAGCGTGTCGAAGACCGCCTGCGCCCACGGGCTCATCTTCTCGGCCTCGGAGCCGGGCAGGTAGCCGAGTTCCTGCCCGCCCACCGCGTACAGCGGCCGGAAGACCATCACCTTCTGGTGCTGCCGGCGCTCCAGGACCGCTTCGAGGCCCGCGCACAGGGCGAGCGCCGACTTGCCGGTGCCGGCCCGGCCGCCCATCGACACGATGCCGACGTCCGGGTCGAGGAGCAGGTCGAGCGCGATCCGCTGCTCGGCGCTGCGGCCCTTGATGCCGAACGCCTCCCGGTCGCCGCGCACCAGCCGGACGTTGCCGTCGGGCGTGACCCGGCCGAGGGCCTTGCCGCGCTCCGACTGGATGGTCAGACCGGTGTGCACGGGCAGGCCGGCCGCCTCGGGGACGTAGACCCGGCCCTCCTCGAAGAGCACGTCCACCTGCTCACCCGGCAGGGTGAGTTCGGACATTCCGGTCCAGCCGGAGGCGTCCGTGATGGCCAGCTCGGCGCGGTACTCCTCGGCCAGGAGTCCGACGGAGGACGCCTTGATCCTGAGCGGGAGGTCCTTCGAGACGACGGTGACGTCGAATCCCTCCGCCTGGAGGTTGCGGGCGACCGCGAGGATGCGGGAGTCGTTGTCCCCCAGGCGGTAGCCGGTGGGCAGCACGCTGGGGTCCGAGTGGTTGAGCTCGACGCGGACGGTGCCGCCGAGGTCCCCGATCGGGATGGGGGCGTCGAGGCGACCGTGCCGCACCCGGAACTCGTCGAGCAGGCGCAGGGCCTGCCGGGCGAAGTAGCCGAGTTCGGGATGGTGCCGTTTGGCCTCCAACTCCGTCACCACGACGATGGGGAGCACGACCTCGTGCTCGTCGAAGCGGTTCAGGGCGTTCGGGTCGGCCAGCAGGACGCTGGTGTCGAGAACGTAGGTGCGCCTATCTGGCTTGTGGCGCTTTGTGCTGGTCACCACGGAAGGACGTACCCCCTCGGAAGAGGTCGGGGAGCGACGGAGTGGACGCTGGGCCGGGAGGGCGGGAACGAGCCGCGCAGGGAGGGCGGGAACGAGCCGACCGGTCGGGGGGCCGCCGGACGGTCGTCGTCAGGCAGGTCCCTGGGGCCGCCCTGCACTGGCGCGGACCGGGGACCGGTCCTCCGCCGCGTCTTCCGTGCCGTGACCGCACGGTGGGGCTGGTGCAAAGGGCCTCCCGGGCGGACGGCTCCGTGCCGTCCGCTGAGATCCGACACCCGTGGTTCGGGCGTCGGCCTGCTTGGTCTATGCCCTCGAACAAGCGCCGCCATGCCACGACACAGGACGGCGCACCGGTGAACTCCTCGTTACGGGCGTACCGCTCGCAGGCGCCGCCCGCCCGGGCAGAAAAAAACGGGCCGGTCCGTGGGGGGGGAGACGGACCGGCCCGAGGGGGGGTTTCCACCATAACCCTTCGTAAGTGATGCTGCGTGCATCGGCGTGCCACAACTACTCTCCGGAGTCGTCCGGCGACGCCCGGATGACCACGGAAGCCCTTATTCCGGCCTGAACGGTGGCCAAATCGCCGCGTATCTCCGGGTGGGCGGTGATGCGCGTGCGGCTGGAGTGGTGCGGCGGTGTCCGCCGACCGGCGTGACGGGGCGGAAGCCCGCTTCCCCCGTCCGGGTGACACGACCCGCACGGCCGGCTTGACCGGGGCCGGTCCGGCGGTCGGCCCGGCGGCCGCGGCGCCCGGCCCGGCGGTTGATCCGGCACCGCGCAGCCCCCTCCACTGCGCGGTGCCACGCGCGCAGCTTTGCTCACGCGAATTACCTGGCTCCGAACTTACGCGACCGGGCAGGGCGTTTTCGACTCGAAGAGGACATCGATGAATAACGATGTGGAAACCCTGTGAGGATCGGCGGGTGATTGCGTACCCTGCCTCCGCGCAAGGGGATGTTTGCGAAGGTGTGCCACTTAAGCCCGGAAGATCCACCTCTGGACGACCGAGGGCGGCCGAGGACGACCGACGGCGACCGACGGCGACCATGGACGATCGAGGACGAAACCTGTCCTACTCCTGACCTAACGTCGCCTCATGACGAAGTCGACGGGGATCACTTGGGCCGCGGCGAGCGCACGACGCCTGGAACGGCAGTTCCTGGCCAGGCGGGCCCGGACGGGCACGTCCGTCGCCGACGTGGCCGCCGCGATGCTGGGCGTCCACGCCCAGGTACTGTCCGCGGCCGAGCTGTCGGTCGGCCTGCGGGCCGACGGCGTGACCCGCACGGACGTACGCGACGCCCTGTGGCCCACCGCTCCGCTCGCGCCACCCGCGCCCGCGCTGGTGAAGACGCACGGCCCGCGCGGGACGGTGCATCTGCTCCCGGCCCGCGACCTCCCGATGTGGTGCGCCGCGCTCCCCGCGATCCCGGCCGGCCCGGCCGCCTTCCCCACCGAGGTACGCCTCACCGGGGAGCAGGCCGGGCAGGTGGTGGCCGCGATCGCCGACGCGCTCGACGGCACCTTCCTGACCGTCGACGAACTCGGCGAGGAGGTCGTCGCGCGCACCGGCCCGTGGGCCGGCGACCTGGTCATGCCCGCCTTCCAGACCATGTGGCCCCGCTGGCGCCAGGTCCTGCACCGGGCCGGCCAGTGCGGCGCCCTGTCCTTCGGCCCGAACCGCGGCCGCAGGGTGACGTACACCCGGCCGCCCCACTTCACCCCGCTGCCGCCCGAGGAGGCGTCACGGCTCCTCGTACGCCGATACCTGTACGCGTACGGACCGGCGACGCCCCAGCACTTCGCCCGCTGGCTGGCCGCACCACCCGGCTGGGCGAAGGCCCGCTACGCCGAGCTGGCCGCCGCGGGCGAGATCGAGGAGGTCCGCTTCGAGGGCGCCCCGGCGTGGGTGGCGGCGGGCGACACCGCCTTCCCCGACGCCCCGGAACGGGACGAGCTGCTGCGCGGGGTGCGGTTGCTGCCGTACTTCGACGCGTACGTCGTCGCCGCGCAGCCGCGGGAACTGCTCTTCCCGGGGGCCGCCTACCGGCGGGCGCTGGCGGGCGGGCAGGCGGGCAACTTCCCCGTGCTCCTGGTCGACGGGGTCGCGGCGGGCGTCTGGCACCAGCGCCGCCGGGGCCGCCGTACGACGGTCACGGTCGAACCGCTGGCCCGCTTGACGGCACGGCAGGAACGCGAGCTGGCGGACTGCGTGGAACGGGTGGGGGCCGTACTGGAGGCGGCGGCGGAGCTGGTGATCGGGGAGGTGACGGTGGGGGCGCACGCGTGAGGTCGCGGGTCCGGGCCCGTCCGGCGGGTGTCAGGGCCGCGCGTCGGGCCCGCTCGTGGCATCCGGCTTGCGCACGTCGAAGAGGTGACGGGAGCTGTGTGCGACGAAGGGTCCGTCGGCCTCGATGCGTTCGTGCAGGTCGCGCAGCCGGTCCCGGTACGCCTCGACGGTGAACCCGGGGACCATCCACACCACCTTGCGCAGAAAGTGGACCACGGCACCGATGTCGAGGAACTCCATCCGCAGCCGCTCCGCCCGCAGCTCGACGACCTCCAGGCCGGCCGCCTCGGCGTCGGCGCGCTCACGCTCGGGGTCACGGTGCCGCCGGCTGTCCTCGGGCAGCGGCCCGAGGAAGTACTCGATGAGCTCGAAGACGCTGGCAGGCCCGACGTGCTGGGCGAAGTAGGTGCCGCCGGGCATGAGCACGCGGGCCACCTCGTCCCAGTGCGGCTCGACGGGGTGCCGGCTCACGACCAGGTCGAAGGCGCCGTCCGCGAAGGGCAGGGGCGCGTCGTCGGCCGAGGCGACCACCGGGACTCCGCGCGGACGCAGCAGCCGGGTGGCCTGGGCGACGTTGGGCGCCCAGCCCTCGGTGGCGGCGACGAGCGGGGCCCGGTGGGGGCCGGCGGCTTCGAGGGCGAAGTCCAGCACCTCCCCTCCCCCGGTCTGCACGTCCAGTACGGCGGTGGCCCCGGCCAGCCGCCCGGCCATGGACCGCGCGTACCCCCAGGAGGGCCGGGCCTCGGTGGCCCGCCCCTCGAACCAGGAGAAGTCCCACCCTTCGGTGGGGACGGCGGCGCCTTCGGCCACGAGGCGCTCAAAGGTTCCGGGGTGGGCGGGGGGCGTCATGAAGAAGGCTCCGCTCGATAGCTCTGGGCAGCGGTGTTGTCGCGGGCTGACGGGTCTGCGGCGAGTTCTGCGGCCAGTTCCATACAGCGCAGGCGGGCTGGGGAGAAGTCGTAGGGCATCCAGCCGGTGGCTTCGAACGCGCTGACGGAGTCGGCCTCGCCCGCGCCGTCGGCGGCAGGGTGCAAGGTGTCCCAGGCGTCGAAGAGGGCATCGTCGTCCGCACCCGGGCCGGACTCCTCGATGACGGCCTCGAGGGCGCTTTCGAAGGCGCGCCGCTCGGCGGCCACTTGAGCCACCCGTGGGTCATCGACGGCGACACCGTCGTCGAGTGCCTCCTCGGCGTCGTCGACGCGGTCGGACTCCTCCCGCAGAGCGGGATGCGTGGCCAGGACGACGAAGCGGGTGGCCTGCACGGCCGCGCCGAGCGGGCCGAGGATCCGCTCGGTGACCAGCAGACTGTCCAGGTCCGCCTGGCGCAGGGAGCCCTCGGGCGCGCTCTTGAGGCGTTCGGTGACGAAGTCGGAGAGCAGGCCCGTCCGGCTGCCTTCGGTGCGCATCCGCCGCACGGCGGCCCGCTGCCGCCGCAGTTCCGCCTCCCGTTCGGCGAGGGTTTCCTCCAACCGCTCCAGGATGCCCGCGACATCTTCTCCGCTCTCCGCGCCGGCGGAATCCGTGCCGGTGGCAAAGGCGTCACGGATGTCGTCCAGGGCGATCCCTGCGTCGGCCGTCCTGCGGATCCACAGCAGGCGGATCATGTCCTCGTACCCGTAGCGGCGGCGGCCGTCGCTGCCCCGCTCGGGCTCGGGGAGCAGGCCGATCTCGTGGTAGTGCCGGATCGCCCGTGGCGTGCTGCCGACGAAGGCCGCCGCGTCACCGATCTTGACCTGGCGGGGTGGCATGAAGGACGAACGCATGGACAGGGACCCTTCCTCACGGCATCGGGACGTAGGTCCACCGGATCACATGCCGCTACGGAAGGTGCAACCCGTACGGCATGAGGCCACCGCCGGCCAGCCTCAGGCCACCAGCGGCCGGACCCGCTCGGCGGCGAACCAGACGAACCCCTCCGGATCGGGCTCGTCCCCGGTCGGCTGGAGGATCACGGTGTCGGCCCCGGCCTCGGCCAACCGCCGCACGGCGTCGGCAACGGCCTGGGCGTCTCCGGCGACCCCGAGATCCGGCACCGCCCCGACGCCTTCGGCGACCAGCTCGTTCCGAAGCCGTTCAGCGGCACCGGATCCGGTGGCGGCGAGGAGATACACGACGACCCTGTGGGCCTCCGTCCGCCCGCTCGCCGCCCGCCCTTCGTCGATGAGCCGCCGGGCGCGGCGCACCCCGTCGGGCGGAGTGTTCGCGGTGAGCACGGTGCCGTCGGCGGCCTCACCGGCCAGCCGCAGCGAGCGCGGCCCGGTGGCGCCGGCGAGCACCTCGACGGGCTGCTCCGGCGGCCAGTCCAGCGCGACGTCGTCGAGTCGGACGTAGCGCCCCGTCGACGTCACCCGTCCGCCCCTCAGCAACTCCCGCAGCGCCACGAGATGCTCCCGCAGCAGCGTCAGGGGCGACTCGGCCCGGGCCCCGACCTGTCCCATCCAGTCCTGCACGCCGTGTCCCACGCCGAGGACGGGGCGGCCGGGGAACATCCGGTGCAGCGTGGCGGCCTCCATCGCGGTGACGGCCACGTTCCGCAACGGCACGGGCAGCAGCCCGACCCCGACCCGCACCCGCTCGGTCCAGGCGAGGGCGGCGGCGGCCGTGGAGATCCCGCCCTCCCGGAAACAGTCCTCCCACAGCCACAGCTCCTCGAGCCCCACCTCATCGGCGACCCGAGCCACGGCACGGAGCCGCTCGGGGGCGAGCTGGGGGCGGAATACGGCACCGAGTCCAGTCATGGCGCCTTCCTACCCCCGGCCGAGCCCCCGTTCAACACCATTTCGGGGCCATCGCCCCGGGGACGCGCCGGGCTCACGGGGGACACGTCGGGCTCAGGCCACATGCTTCGGCACGGTCACCGGTTGACGGCCTGGATCTCCTGGACGACGACGTCCTGCTCTCCGCCGAAGTCACCGTCGGGCAGCGGCTGCTCCCCGGCCACCCCGGTGCCGGTCCAGTGGATCTTCCAGGTGACCGTGGCCTTGAGCTGGTACGAGCCGTCGCCTGACGAACGCAGGTACTTGACTCCACAGGGCGGCGTCTCGTCCGCCTTCCCGTTGGCGTAGGGCTCACCGATGCGGCCGTTCGCGACTTCGCACACCCCGGATGCGGGGTAGGTCTGAGCGTCCGCCGTGCCGGGATCGATCTTCACCGACACCGGCTCCGCCGTCGTCGTGGCCTCGACCTGCAGCAGGGGCACGGAAGCCGTCACCGACACGGGTTTGAAGTCCGTCGCGTCGAGCCATGCCCAGGTCGGAAGGTTCACCTTCGTCGCCTCTGCCGGCCTCAGCTCCACCTCCGTGGTGGGGACGCGGATCTCCGCGTAGGCGAGCTGGGCGAGGACCTCCGGCGTGATCGCCTGCGGGATGTCCGCCGGCGGGTCGTCACCGGTGTCCACCCAGAAGATCTCCTCCTTGCAGTCGAGCGCCCCAGGGTCACCCTCCCGGCCGGGCGTGACGTAGGAGTCCCACCAGTAGCCCTCGCCGGCCTTCTCCTTGTTGAAGTCCTTGTACGGCTTCCCGTTCACGTACCTGTCGCGCTGCGTGGCATCCCACTGGTAGCCCGTCGACTCGGCCTCCCAGACGGGCTCCTTGACCTTCTGGAGCTGCTCCGGGGTGTACTTCGGGGCGTAGTAACAAGCGGGCGGCGTCCAGTTCGTCGCAGCGGCCACCGGGCCCACGGACGCCCCCGAGCCGTTCTTGGAACGGTTGTAGACGACCGCACCGGCGGTCGCCGAGACGGTGCCGCTCCCGTCGGTCTCACCGTGCGCGTCCGTACTGGGCGACTGGGCACCACCACCGATTTTGTTGTCGGCGATGGCGGTGCCCGTCGCACCCACGAAGACGGCAGCGGCCACGACGTGCACAACCAGAGCACGCGCGGTCGGAGTCACGGCTGGCACTTGTCGCTCCCCCTTTGGGACAGCATCTTCTGTACAACCCAGACACCCTTGTCGTTCTTGCTCAGTTGAGTGTTGTACAGCACGTAACTGTTCTTGGTCACGGGCGTTTTGTTGACCTTCTTGGGCTTCAGATACATGTCGTAGGCCTTGCCCTGGTCTTCGCAGTACACGAGGGAGGCACTGTCTTTCCCGCGCACGTTGACCACCGCGTCGTAGAAGCGGTACGCCCCCGTTACTCGCGCGTTCTCTTTGACATAGGCCTGGATGAACTCCTGCGTACCGGCGGCGGCCTCGCCCTCGTAGTAGTAGAGGTAAGCCTTGTCGAGCGGATCCTGATGGACGATCGCGAGGTCCACGGCCTTGATGGACTGCTCTCCGTCGGCGAGAACGGCGTCCTTCTCCTTGTCCCCGGTCTTGGGCCAGTCGAAGGTGTAGGAGAGATCATCAGGCAGGTCGATCTCCGGTCGGCCAGGCTCCGCCGACTCGGTCGCGGTCGGTGACGCCGACCGGGTCGGGCCGCCGGTGTCCGCCCCCGCGATCTTGTCCTCCCCCTTGCCCGTGCTGTCGTCGTCGCTGCCGCACGCGGACAGCGTCAAGGCCGCTGTCGCGGTCAGCGCGAGCGTTGCGAGGAGGGTGGGTCGGCGGCGATTCACTGTCGGCTCCTGGGTGGGACGCGGCTTCTCTTCAGCGAAGCAAAGCTATCCACCGGGGACGGGCGACACCAGGGTGACACCTGTCTCGCTGCGGCCTCCCCGGAGTTCAAACCCTCTGCACTTGTGGCTTCTTGGGCCATAACGGTTCCGTAACGCACCGGAAGCAGCAAAGGGGACCGGCGGTCGCCTACTCCGCGGCGGATACTTTCAGCGGGGGCGACGGGCCGTAGGGAGGGCATCTGCATGGGACGGCGGCGGCGGTGGCGGGACGGGTTGGGGGCCTTGGCCGTGCTGGGGCCGGACGGCGAGGAGGTTCGGGTTCCGCTGGAGGTCGCGAGCTCGTACCGCGCGCGTACCAAGGGGCTGTTGGGGCGCGGCTCGGTCGATGGGGCGATGCTGCTGTCGCCCGCCAACAGCGTGCACACGTTCCGGATGCGGATGGCCATCGACGTGGCCTATCTCGACCGGCGGCTCACCGTCATCGCCGTGCGCACGATGCGGCCGGGCAGGCTGGGGCTGCCCCGGTTGCGGGCGCGGCACGTGCTGGAGGCGGAGGCCGGGGCGATGGATGAGTGGGGGGTGCGGGTGGGGGCGCGGGTGGAGGTCGTGGAGGGCTCGGCCGAGTCGGCGGACGGCGCAGGCCGGCTGGGCTAGTCGGCGGGGCTAGTCGTCCGTGACGTCGATGGCGTGGTCGCCGCAACCCTCGAAGACGCTCGGCGTGCCGTGCGTGATCACGAGCAGGTACGAGGTCGGCACCAAGGCGCAGTCCTTCTCCTTCCACTGCACGGCGAAGACCGTCCAGATGACGATGAGGACGACGACCACGATGGACGGCACGCTCCGCGTCGTGTGCCATGAGCTGTCACCGTGCGCCGGGCGGGGGTCGCCCGGGCCGCCGGGGCCGCCGTGCGGTGGTCCGCTTCGGGCCGGCGAACGTTCCCAGGGGCGTCTGCCCTCGGGCTCCCCCGTGTCGTTCGGTGTCATGTCTTGGGCTTCTCCCCCGCTCGGTGCAGTTTCGCCGTTTCAAGGTGCCAGGGTTCGATGCCCCGGTCCTCGGCGGGGAGTGCAGGGCTGTTTGTCGGGGAGTGCGGTTCGGGCTTCGGTCGGGGAGATGCCGTAGGCCTCGCGGAAGGTGCGGCTGAAGGCGGCGGGGTGGCGGAAGCCCCATCGGGCGGCGATCTCGCCGATCGTGCGGTGTCGTAGGCGGGGGTCGCCGAGGTCGGTCCGGCTGCGTTCGAGTCTGCGGCGGCGGATCGTGGCGCCGACTGTTTCCGGCTCCTCCTCGAAGAGGGCGTGCAGCAGGCGTATCGAGATGTGGTGGTGGGCGGCGATCGTGGCCGGGCCCAGGTCCGGATCGTGCAGGTTGTGGTCGATGTAGGCGTTGATACGGGCGAGGAGCACCCGCCTGCGGCTCTCGGCCGGTAACGCCGGAGGGCTGTCCAGGCGGGCGGCGAGGAAGGTGACGGCGAGTTCGAGGGCCATGGTTCCCAGGCGGCGCAGCTCCGTCGGGCCGCAGTACGCGGCGTTCTCCCGCAGTCCGGCCAGGTAGGAGGTGAGCAGCGCGCCCGAACCGGTGCGGGCGGGCAGCGGCGTGGCCACCAGGCGGTCCGTTCTGTCGCCGGGCAGCGGCAGGGCGGTCCGGGGCAGCCGCAGCACGCTCACCCGCGAGGGGCGGCCCTGGTCCTGGAACTCGCAGGCCAGAGGCTGCGAGGTGTCGAAGAGGGCCACGTCTCCCGCCCGGAGGAGGGCGTTGTTGCGACGCTGCTCCAGACCGATCGGGCTGCCGTGGACGAGGAAGAGGTAGTAGTTCTCCGGGTCGGACGCCCGGATGTGGTCCGGGGTCCGGCGCGCCGACATCGGGGAGAAGGAGAAGGCCGAGAAGTCGGTGTCCACCAGTTCCAGCGTGGTGACCTCGCCCTTGAAGTGGCCGGCGTGTTCGCTGGCGATCGACACCGGCATCACCGCCCGGCTGACCATGTCGCCCCACCAGCCGAACCCCTCCGGGCCACTGACGCTGTCCGTGGACAGGAACACCGAGGCATCCCCCGTTCCGGTCTGCTCCACCCCTGTCCCCCGCTCCGTGTGTCTCCGCCCCCGCCGCGGTCGCTCGTCTCCCGGCATTGTCCGCCGCTGTCCGGCCATGCGGGAGCGGTCGGCCGGTCAGTTCGGGAGTTCGGGCCGCCCTGCGCCGATCGTCAAGGATGTCTGCGCGCTCGGCCGAGGACAGGGGGTGCGGGTGTACCCGACGGTAGTGAGCCCGATCGGTGACAGAGAGGCTCGGTAGGAGATTTGAGCGGTTCGGGTGGCGGCGCCTCACCGGGGCGGCGGATGGGGGAGGTGGCGGCCGTGGTCTCGGCGATCACGGCCGTCGCGGGGCTCCTCCTGGCGGTCTTCGGGATACCTCTCGTCGGGAACTCCTCGCCGATCGGGCGGAGTGTGACGGACTCCGGCCGGACTTCCGGTGCAGCCCCGGCCGCGTCGCATTCGACTGCGGATGCGGGTTCGGATGGAGCATCGGCCTCGGCATCCGCGTCGGCTTCGGCTTCTGGTTCCTCGAAGGTGCCCTCTTCGACCGCGCCTTCGGGCTCCGCGCCGACTGGGCAACCTCCTGCCGGAGGAGACGAGCCCCGCTCCTCGGCGTCGGCGTCGTCCTGCTCGTCGTCTCTTCCCCAGGGGTGGCGGCGGGTCGAGGTCCCCGCGCTGACCGTCTGCTTCGGTCGACCGGGCGGATGGGGCGAGAAGCCCGCCGGTGAACTGCAGAGCTCCTGGGGTTCCCCGGACGGCGTGTACGACCTGACCGTCAAGCGGGACAGGACGTACGGCACGACCGCTCGGGCGGCCTCCGCCGGGCAGCTGGCCTGGTATCGCGACACCTCCGAGTCGTCGATGGCCGGCGTCGAGGTCACCACGCACAAGACGCGCCAGAACGGTCGGGACGCTCTCTGGCTGGAGATCGACTACCACTGGGAGAAGCAGAGCGCACCGCGCAAACGCCTGGAGGTCTTCGTCGCCGGGAAGGCCGGCTACGTGTACCAGTTGCTGGTCGACACCGAGGCGACCTCGCAGCGGCTGGCCGAGCAGAGCCGCCTGTTCGCGGCCGCGCGGAAGAACCTGCTGATCGACGTCAGCACGGGGTGACGTACGCGAGGGGACGCGGCCGTCGTGAGGGCGTCAGCGCCGCGAGGGCCCTCAGGGCGGTGTGTGGGCGGGAGTGCGTTCGGTACCGCGTGGTGCGTCAGGGCTCCGTGCGGGGGAAGGAGACCTCGACCCTGCGGTTCTTCTTGCGGCCGGCTTCCGTCGAGTTGTCGGCGATGGGGTACTGCTCGCCGTAGCCGCGGACCTCGTAGGTGATGCCGGCGTCGTTGAGGGACTGGGACAGGACGTCGTGTACGGCGTTGGCCCGGCGTTTGGAGAGTACGTCGCCGTGGGCGGAGGAGCCGAGGTCGTCGGTGAAGCCGAAGACGCGGACTCTTGTGGCGTTCTGGGTCCTGATCTCGTCGGCGATGCCTCTGATGCGGGACTTCGCCTCCGCGCCGAGCTTCGAGCTGTCCTTGCCGAACAGCACCTCGGCCTGGAGCGCGAGCGTCACGCTGGTGTTGGTGTCCTCGCGGCGTTCGTCGCCGCTCTGCTCTTCCACCACCGACTTGATGTCCAGCACCTTCGCCTGCGCGAGCGTGGCCCCGTCCGGGAGCTTCAGGTCGGGGTCGTTGGGGTCCACCTCCACGGGGGCGGAGGCGGAGGGTTCGGTGCCCGGGGGGTCGTTGGGGTCGTCGTCGGCGTGGGCGGTGGTGGTGCCGCAGACGGTCGTGGCGAGCATGAGGGTGACTGCGGCCAGCAGGCGTGGGGGTGAGGTCATGGTGTGCCTCACCCGGAGATCTCGACGGTGCCGGTCGTGAACATCGGCAGCTGGAGCGTCACCTCGGCCGTGTCGGCGGGGGGCGCGGGGAACTGCATGAATACCGGCAGGGACTCGCCCGCTTTCAAGGGAGGGAACTTGGTTGTCGTGAGCGGGCGCCCCTCAGTGTCGCGCAGTACGTAGTAGCGCTTCTTGCCCTTCGAGTCCACCAAGGTGGCACCGCCGAGCGATTTGCCGTTACGAATGATCTCCGTCTCGTTTCCGCTCAGTTGAGCAGGGACGTTGACCGCGTCATCCCCGTCGTTCTTGAGATCCCCGCTGACCGTGACGAAGCCCCCTCCGTCCCGACTCGCTTCGGTGACTTTGAGGAACAGGCCGCTGGGGCCCCTGAGCTCCGCCAAAGTTTCCCCCGGGTCTCCCTCCTGGGCATCCGGCTTCGAGTCGCTGCCTCTGGAGGAACTCGTAGGCGTCCCCGGCTCGTCGTCGCCACCTCCACCACCACAACCCGCCAGACCGAAGACCAGTACGGCAGCGATGGGCCACGCCATCAATCGGCCGTGGGCCGCTGTTGTGAACCGAATGCTCATGATTCCGCTTCCTTGGTCCTCTTCGTTCGCTTGTCAGCTGTCGGCCAGATGGACGTCGAACAGGTCCTCGGGTTTCGGTAGGTCCGAGAGGTCGTTCGGCTTAATGTCCCAGTCCCCGCCGTCCTTGCAGGAGAGGCTTGGCAGCACGTCGTCGTCGGCGTCCTCGGCAAGCGGCTCGAACCGGCAACGGGCCTCGATCACGGCGGTCGCGGTCTGTGTCGCCTTCCGTTCCTCCGTGCCCGGCACGATGGTGTCCCCGACGGAGCCGTTCGTCTCGGCGACGACCGTGTAACCCAAGCGGCCGTCCGGTGCGCACTCCACGCTCGCGTCGTTGCGCGCTGCCAACTCGTGGGCGCGCCAGCATCCGCTGGGTACCGGTGCCTCACCCTCGAAGATGTCCTGCCACGAATCCGGATCCAGAACGTGGGTGATCCACTGATCCGTAAGCTGGTCTCTGGTCTCCAAAGCCGCCGCGAGCGCTGCGGCGTCCGCAGCAGTCTGGGCCTCACTGCGAGTCGCCGCGGCCTGGCCGACAGCGAAGTACGCGAGCGCGAGAAAGAGCAGGCCCCCCACCACGGTGATGTAAATGGGGAAAGCCTGCCCAGCGTCTCCGTTCGCCCGAAGACCCATCAGATGCCAGTGACCTCGGTGATCTTGTCCGTGATCGCGTTGTAAATCGTCTGCCCGATGTCCGTCCCCGTGATCGCCAGCACGATCGCCACCACCACGGCGATGATGCCCAGGTACTCCACCGCCGTCTGGCCCTTGTCGTGCCGGGTGGTGAGGCGGGTGTGCAGGTATGCGGCTGCGGTGTGGAGCCAGTTGGTCATGGTGTTCCCCTCCAGGGTGGACGAAGCCGTGTTCCTCGTGCGGGTGGGCGGCGGTGATCTGCTGGCTGGTCGTGCCGGACGTCAGGGCATCCACGATCTCCACCTCCCTCGCGCTCGGTTGGGACCTCGACCTGTCGGGAGTACCAGGTGTCGACTGTCCCACAACGGATTGCGAATGCGAAAGGTATTGCGGCGAATTGAGGCCAATGGGTCGTATAGCGCTGCGAGTTGTCTTCTCCTGTTCATGTGCAGTCGCACTCCCCTACTCACCCGTGATCGTTCCGAAGTCCGTCCCCGAGCCCAGGATCAGGCCTGCCCCGAGGAGGATCATCGTGGCCGGGACCATGAAGGTCGTGATCATCAGCGTGGCCTTGGGGACCGCGCGGGCGGCCTTGCGGCGGGCGTTCTGGGCGTCCGTGCGGCGCATGTCCTTGGCCAGTGAGACCAGGGTGTCGACGATGGGGGCGCCCAGTTCCTCGCCCTGCTGGAGTGCCGTCACGAACATGGCCACCTGCTCGGAGTCGTTGCGCCGGCGCAGCTCCGTGAAGGCCTCCCGGCGGCTCATGCCGAGGTCCATCTGGCGGAGCGTGATGCGCAGTTCGTCGGCCCAGGGACCTTCGTAGCGGGTGGACACCCGGTCCAGGGCCTGGCGGAAGCCCAGGCCCGCGCTGACCACGACCGCGAGGACGTCCAGGAAGTCGGGGAGGGTGCGCTCGATGACGTCCTTGCGGATGCGGATCGCGGACCAGATGCCCACCTCCGTCCAGAACGCGCCGAAGGCCAGCAGGAGGAGGGCCACCAGGTACTGGCCGCGGAGGAGGAAGACCAGGAAGCCGAGCGCGCCCAGGAAGCCGTAGACCGCGCGGCGGGCGGCGTAGCGGTCGATGGTGAGGCCGCCGGGGTTGCCGGCCAGGTCGATCCTGCGGCGGTACCGGGCGACCAGGGCCGGGCCCATCAGGCGCAGTACGGCGGGGGCGTAGCGCATGCCCATGCGGTCGATGAGGGAGTGCGCCGCGCCGGTGCGGGTGGCGCCGACCTCCAGGGCGAGGGCGAGGTCGTCGGGGAGCTTGGCCTCGGCGCGGTACATGCGGACGCCGGCGAAGACGCCCCAGACGGCCAGGGCCATGAGGAGGGCCAGGAGGACTGCGGGGAGTGCGGGGGGCATGGCGGTCTCTTCCCTCCTCTCAGACGTCGATGCGGGACAGGCGGCGGATGAGGACGAAGCCGACGGCGTAGAGCGCGAAGGCGGTGATCACGGCGGCCTGGCCGGCCGGGGAGCCCGTCATGCGTTCCAGGGCGCCGTCCTTCACCCCGTTCATCAGGAGCAACGAGCCGATACCCAGGACGGGGACGGCATACGACGTCATCGTGACCTGGGAGAGTTGGGTGCGGACCTCGCGCCGGGTCTCCTTGCGTTCCTCCAGGGTCTCCGTCAGGTTGCGCAGCGCGCCGACCACCTGGCCGCCGGCGCGGTTGGACAGCACGAGGGTGGTGACCAGGACCACCAGTTCGCGGGAGGGGAGGAGGCCGGCGAGTTCGCCGAGGGCGTCGTCCATGGAGGCGCCGATGGCGAGTTGGTCGGCCACCTTGCCGAGTTCCTCGCCGGCCGGGGCCTCCAGTTCCTCCGCGGCCATGCCGATGGCGGTGCGCAGGGCGAGTCCGGCCTGGGTGGCGTTGGCGAGAATGCGGGCGAGTTCGGGGAGTTGGTTGATGAACTTCTCGATGCGTTTCTGACGTTGCCAGTTGAGGAACTGGATCGCCACGCCGATGCCGAGGAGGCCCGCCAAGGGGCCGAAGAAGGGGGCCAGGGCCGCCTGGCCGATCAGCCACAGGCCGGCGACCGTCGCCAGCATGTACGCGAAGAACTCGCCGGGGGTCACGTCCAGGCCGGTCGCCGACAGGCGGCGTTCCAGGTTCCGGCCCAGCCCGGTGCGGCGCAGGCGGCGGTCCAGGGTCGGGAAGCGGCGTCGGCGTCCGGCCGACGGTGCCTGGCCGGTCGCGGTGAGGCGGTCGACCAGGGCCGCGCGCTGGGCCTTGCCGGCGGCGTAGGAGTGCAGGCCGACGACCGCCAGGACGCAGGTCAGCAGCGTGACGCCGGTGGTGAGCGTGACGAGCGTGTCGAGTTCCGGTTCCATCGGGCGGTCCTACCTGGCTTCTCGGGTGGTGAGCTGGTCCGGTGTGTGGGCCACGCCGAAGGCCTGCGGGATGGGCTGGCCCGCCATGTAGAGGCGTTCGGCGGTGCGGTGCGGGAGCGGGTGGTACTCGTACGCGCCGACGACGCGGCCGTCGGCGGACATCGGGCGGGCGTTGAAGCGGGCGACCGTGGCCAGGCGGTAGGGCTCGCCGCCGTGGCTGGCCAGCAGGGCGATCTCGGTGATGCGGCGGGCGCCGTCGGCGAAGCGGGTGAGCTGGATCAGGACGTCGACGGAGCTGTTGATCTGGTCGTGCAGGGCGACGAAGGGGATCTCCACGTCGGACATCGAGGCCAGGGTCTGCAGGCGCATCAGGGCGTCCTCCGCGCTGTTGGCGTGGACGGTGGCCAGCGAACCGTCGTGGCCGGTGGACATGGCCTGGAGCATGTCCAGGGACTCACCGCCGCGCACCTCGCCGACGACGATGCGGTCGGGGCGCATGCGCAGCGAGTTGCGGACCAGGTCGCGGATGGTGATGCGGCCCTGGCCCTCGACGTTGGGCGGACGCGACTCCAGGCGGATGACGTGCGCCTGCTGGAGCTGGAGTTCGGCCGAGTCCTCGATGGTGATGATGCGGTCGGATTCGGGGATGAGGCCGGAGAGGGCGTTGAGGAGGGTGGTCTTCCCGGTGCCCGTCGCGCCCGAGACGATGATGTTGAAGCGGGCCTGCACGAGGCCTGCCAGCAGGTAGAGCATGTTCTCGTCGAGCGAGCCCAGGCCGATCAGCTCCTGGAGGGTGAAGGAGCGGGGGAAGCGGCGGATGGTGAGGGTGGCGCCGGTGAGGGAGAGCGGCGGGATGATGACGTTGACGCGCTCGCCGGAGGGGAGGCGGGCGTCGACCATCGGGTTCGACTCGTCCACGCGGCGGTTGACCGTCGAGACGATGCGCTCGATGGTCTGCATCAGCTGGTCGTGGGAGGCGAAGCGGAGGGGGAGCTGTTCGACGCGGCCGGCGCGTTCGACGAAGATCGCGTCCGGGCCGTTGACCATGATCTCCGTGATCGACGCGTCTTCGAGGAGCGGTTCCAGGATGCCCAGGCCGAGGGCCTCGTCGACGACCCGGCGGATCAGCTGGGAGCGCTCGACCGTCGACAGGACCGGGCCCTCGCGGCTGATGATGTGCCCGAGGACCCGCTCCAGGCGGGCCCGGCGCTCGGCCGTCGCGAGCGCGCTCATCTCGGCGAGGTCGATCTCCTCCAGGAGTTTGGCCCGGTAGGAGGCGACCAGGTGTCCGTCCTCGCCCCGGCTGCCGTGCTCCTCGGGGGAGTGGATGCGTGCGCGCAGGCTCATGCGTCCTTCGCTCCTCGGTCAGTGGTCCAGCGGCATGGTGGCGGTCCGGGTGGCGGGGTCGAACTCCCAGCCGGGGACGATCGAGGGGATCTCGACGGTCGCGGTGACCGTCACCTCGTCGCCGCCGTAGGACGCGGGGCAGTCGGTGCCGTCCGCCAGCCAGCTGCTGACGGCCGCCGCGCACGCCGTCTCCGCGCTCTCCCGGAGCGAGGCGCTGCGGGCCCCCGCGCGGGCCGCCGTACCGGCCTGCTGGGCGGTGTACGCGATCAGGCCGAGCTGTACGGCGGCCATGCCGACCAGCACCAGGATCGGGAGGAAGCCGAGGTACTCGATGGCCACCTGGCCGCGGTCCCCGGCTCGCGCCCCGCGGCGGTACGGCGTCCCGGTCGGCTTCTTCCTTCGGGAGTACGGCATGTCAGTCGTCCTCCTCTTCCACGGCCCCCGCGTGGCCGTGCACGGTGAACGGGAGGCTGAGGGTGCCCGGGAAGAGGAGGGGGACCTCGATGCGCACGTCGGCGGTGACGAAACCGCCCGCGGCGTCGCAGCCGACACTGGCGCCTCCCTCCCACGAGCCTGGCAGCTTGTCCAGGCCCGCCTCCCGGCAGGCCCCCTGCCGCGCCCCTCGCTCGGCCGCCGTCGCCGCCCGCACCGCCTCGTCCGCAGCATTCCCCGCGAGCGTGTACGTGTATCCCACGAGCACGAGCTGCCACAGCACCACCAGCGTCGCGATGATCACCGGCGTCATGCCGAGGAACTCGATGGTGACCTGACCGCCGTCCCGGGCGCGGTCCCGCCCGCGTAACCCGCTCACCCGGCACCGTCCTTCCGGCGCCGGAAGCCGGACGCGCCCCGGTCCCCCTTGAGCCGGCCGTGTCCCTTCCGGCCCGCGTCGGGCACGCCGGCCAGGCCCAGTTCGCCGGCGAGGGCCCACAGGGCCTGTTTCACGGTGCTCCTGCCGTCCAGTTCGTGGACCCGGCCCGCGTCCACGGCGCCCTGGAGTTCCTTGAAGTTGGCGGGGACCGTGGTGGCGGCGATCGCGGTGCCGGTGATCTTCTGGATCAGCGGGGGCTGGATCTCCGTACCCCGGGTGTGCCGGTTGACGACCACGGTGGTCTCCGCCGCCTTGCGGATCTGCAGCCGTTCCCACATCCGCACCGCCCGCTTGGCGCCCCGTACGGCGACCACGTCCGGGGTGGTGACCAGCAGCGCCGTGTCCGCGCTCTCCACGGCGGCCGCGCCGGCCCCGCCGAGCTGGGCGCCGCAGTCGACGACGACGACCTCGTACCGCGAGCGCAGGGCGCCCACGATCTGGCGGGCGGCGCGGTCGGTGATCTCCTCGCCGCGTTCGCCCTCGCCGGGGGCGAGCAGCAGGGCCAGGCCGCTGTCGTGGCGGAAGACGGCGTCGGCCAGGACGCGCGGGGAGAGGTCGGTGATGGCGGCCAGGTCGGCCACGGAGCGGCGGAACTGGACGTCCAGGTAGGAGGCGACGTCGCCGGTCTGGAGGTCCATGTCGAGCAGGGCCGTGGACCGGCCGGAGGCCTGTGCGGCCAGGGCGAGTTGGACGGCGGTCAGGGTGGCGCCCACGCCGCCCTTCGCGCCGCTGACGGTGACGACGGTGCCGCCGGTTCCGGTGAACACGTCGACGGCGCCGCCGAGGTGCCGGCGTACGCCCGCCGACCACTGGGCCACCGCCTGGACGCGGCTGGCCAGTTCCTCGTAGCCGAGCGGGAGGGCGACCAGGCCGCGGGCGCCGTGGTCCATGGCGGCCTGGAAGAGGCCGGGGCCGGGGTCGGAGGTGACGAGGATGACGCCGACGGCCGGGAAGCGGAGGGCGACCTCGCGGATCAGCTCGAGGGCCGGGACCGGTCCGATGCGCTCGTGGACGATCACGACCTCGGGCAGTTCGTCGACCGATTCGGCGGCCAGGCGGGCGAGGGTGTCGACGAGCTGCGTGGAGTCGGTGACCGGGGCGACCGGTTCGGCCTCCGGCAGCTGGCTGAGCAGGGTCGTGAGGGACCGTACGGCGTCCGGGTCGCCGACTGCCGGGAGGATCCTCGTGGCCATACGGCTCTCACTTGTCCTTCGCGAGTTCGTACGTCCGGTCCTTGTCGGGGACCGTGGTGTCGCCGCCGGGGGCCACCAGCGCGAGCCGGACGCGCCGGGCGAACGACTCGGCGTAGGTGATGCGCTGCGCGTCGATGGTGGACAGGGCGAAGGTGATGGGGACGGCGTCGGTGGGTTCGCGGTCGCGGCTGTCCTCGTCGGGTTCGAGCGAGGTGAGTTCGCCGACGTCGATGACCTTGGCACCGGTCACGATGATCTTCGACTGGTCGGGGTCGCCCTCGCGCGGGCCCTCGAAGGTGGCGTACACGTTGACGGTGGAACCCGGGGTGATCTTCCCGGCGACGCCGGTCGCCGCGTCGATCATGATGGCGACCTCCTGCTGCCCGGGCCGCAGGGCGGGCGTGTCGACGATCATGTCGGTCTGGAGCAGCGAGCCCGCCTTCAGCGTGGTCACGGCTATCTTTCCGCGGACCCGGGACAGGTCGGTGACGGCGTTCTCGGACAGCCAGCGCTCGGGCATCTCGACCTTCTCGAACTGAGTCGCGCCGAGCTCCGTGTAGGGCTCGATGTCGGACTTCACCCGGTACGCGGTCACCTCGGGGCCGACCTTGGACTTCACGTCGTTGATGACGGACAGCACGCCGGCGAAGGCGCCCAGGGCGCAGAGGACCGACAGGATCAGCAGGATGATGCCGCGGCGCTGACGGGAGTTCATGGGCCGTGCAACCTCATTGGGGGGTCGGACGTCCGGACGGACGGGGGTGGGCGGACAGGTGGCGGACGAACGGGGAGCGGACGGGGGGCGGGCGGGGAGCGGACTGGTGGCGGGCGGACGGGGGCGAGGGGCCGGGCGGGCGAGGTCTGGCTCGCGGAAGCGGACGGGGCGCTACGGACCTACCCAGTCAGGGCTCGTCTCTCACGACGGCGGCCGAGGGCGGGATCGCGGCGGGGGGCGAGCGCGCGGTCCCGGCCGCCGCCCCCGGCACCGCCGTCGTCGTAGACGGGTGGTGTCGCGGAGCAGAACACGCAGCGGTCGCCGATGACGTCGATGCCGCACCAGTGGCAGGTGCCCCGCCGTACGGACGTGACGAGTTGGTAGAGGACCGAGAGGTCGGGGAGGTACGCGCAGAACTCGGTCAGCCGCCCGGTCCCCCACCAGGTGGCGGACTCGGCGGGCAGGGCCGTCTCACGCAGCCCCTGGACGTGCCAGGACGGGGCGAGCGAGCCGGTGACCCAGTCGGTCGGGTGCTGTCCCTTGGCGACCAGCAGCCAGGTGCCGAACTCGGGCCCGGCCAGGGCGGCTTCGGGGCCGATCCGCACCAGTTGCGGCACGGGGTGGGCGACGACGCCGAACTGGCTGCCGGGCACCCAGGACCTGGCGTGCGCCTTCAGGCCGACGGGGACGTGGTCGAGCCGGGCGACGGAGCCGAGCAGCGCACCGGCGTGGATGTAGTGGGTGAGCAGCCGGCCGGCGGAGGCGAGGACACCCGGGCTGAGGTCGCAGGAGGCCAGCTGGCGCAACTGACGGGCCAGCACCGCGATGCCGAGCGGCGGCAGCGGCGGCCGGAACAGGGCGATGCGGTCGGTCTCCAGGAGGGCGCGGACGGTGTGCAGGCGGCGTTCCACGCTCGCGGGGACGGCCTGGGAGCACACGACGATCACGTGCCCGCACTGATCGACCAGCGTCTGCAACTCGGCCAGGACGCTCTCCAGGGGGCGCCGGTCGACGTCCTGGAGCACGGCCGCGGGCAGGGTGCGTTCGTCCTGTGGCGGCAGTGCCAGGTCGGCACTGGTCACGGCAATGGCAGTTGGCACGCGCGGCTCCCCGTCTCCCATGCCCGTCGGCCCGCCGGTGTTACTCCGGCACACCCGGATGACTTCACTGCGTGACTACCTGAGCACTGTATCCACGCCTCTGTGACCGGAGAACAGCGTTTCTCCAGCCTGTGGAACAACTTGTGTTGCACAAGACGCGCCAAATCAGGGCAGGTTGAGCATTTTCGATGGCGAGCCGCCCCTTTCCGGACGGCAGCGACCCGGCCGCCAACTTGGTCCGTACCTACCTCTTGACACCTTCAATTGGTCTGGACCACCTTGTACGTCAGCGGTGGCCGCCGTCCCCCATTCCGCCCCACCCCACCCCCGGAGGCAGCAGTGGACCCCGTACGCAGACGCAGCCGCGGAAGACGTCTCGGCTCCTTGACGGGCGCCGTCACCGCCGCCCTGGCACTCGCCTTCACCGCCGTCGGCCCGGCCTCGGCCGCCGACGTCAACAACGCCAAGAACGCCGGTTTCGAGTCGGGGCTGAGCAACTGGACCTGCTCGGCGAACAGCGGTACGACGGTCGCCTCTCCGGCGCACGCGGGCTCCGCCGCGCTGAAGGCCACCCCGGCGGGGCAGGACAACGCCCGCTGTTCGCAGAGCGTCGCGGTGAAGCCCAACTCGACGTACACGCTGAGCGCCTGGGTGCAGGGCGGGTACTCCTACCTGGGCGTGACGGGCACGGGGACGACGGACGTGTCGACCTGGACCCCGGACTCGACGGCGTGGAAGCAGCTGAAGACCACCTTCAGCACCGGCTCCTCGACGACCTCCGTGTCCGTGTACACGCACGGCTGGTACGGGCAGGCGGCGTACTACGTCGACGACCTGTCCGTCTTCGGCCCCGACGGCGGTGGCGGCGACGGCGGGAACCCCGACCCCACGGTGCCGTCGGCCCCGGCCGGCCTGAGCGTCTCCGGCACGACCCCGAACTCGGCCTCCCTCAGCTGGAACACGGTGTCCGGCGCCACCGGCTACAACGTCTACCGCGACGGCACGAAGGTGACCGCGGTGACCGGCACGTCGGCGACGGTGACCGGCCTCGCGGCCTCGACGTCGTACTCCTTCCAGGTCACGGCGACGAACGCGGCCGGTGAGTCGGTGAAGTCGGCGGCGGTCACGGCCCGCACCACGGCTCCGGACGACGGCGGCAACGGCGGTGACCTGCCCAAGCACGCGGTGACCGGCTACTGGCAGAACTTCAACAACGGGGCGACGGTCCAGAAGATCTCCGACGTGCCGTCCGCGTACGACATCATCGCGGTGGCCTTCGCCGACGCGACCACGACGCCGGGCGCCGTGACCTTCAACCTCGACTCGGCCGGCCTCGGCGGCTACACCGTCGACCAGTTCAAGGCGGACGTACGGGCCAAGCAGGCCGCGGGCAAGAAGGTCATCATCTCGGTGGGCGGCGAGAAGGGCACGGTCTCGGTGAACAGCTCCGCCTCCGCGACGAACTTCGCGAACTCCGTGTACTCGGTGATGCGGGAGTACGGCTTCGACGGCGTCGACATCGACCTGGAGAACGGTCTCAACCCGACGTACATGACCCAGGCCCTGCGCGCCCTGTCGGCGAAGGCGGGCCCGGACATGATCCTCACGATGGCCCCGCAGACGATCGACATGCAGTCGACGCAGGGCGGCTACTTCCAGACCGCGCTGAACGTGAAGGACATCCTCACGGTCGTCAACATGCAGTACTACAACAGCGGCACGATGCTGGGCTGCGACGGCAAGGTGTACGCCCAGGGCACCGTCGACTTCCTCACCGCCCTGGCCTGCATCCAGCTGGAGGGCGGCCTGGCCCCGTCCCAGGTGGGCCTCGGCCTGCCGGCCTCGACCCGAGCGGCGGGCGGCGGCTACGTCTCCCCGTCGGTGGTCAACGCCGCCCTGGACTGCCTCACCAAGGCGACCAACTGCGGCTCCTTCAAGCCCTCCCGGACGTACCCCGACCTCCGGGGCGCGATGACCTGGTCCACCAACTGGGACGCGACGGCGGGCAACGCCTGGTCGAACTCGGTGGGCGCGCACGTGGACGCCCTTCCGTAACTCCGGCCACCCCTACCCATACGGCCGCCCCTGCCGACCAGGCCCCCGCCCGCCTAAACGCGGGCGGGGGCCTGTCGCTGCACGTCAGCCGTCTCCCCACGTCGCGCGCAGGTCGGAACATCGCACCAGTACGGTCGCATCCGTCAGCGCGATCTCGTGCACGCAACCGTCCTGTGTGGGGATGATCTCGTCGAGGATCACGGTCTCGGCCTCCGTCCAGTCGATCTCCCGATGGCTTTCCATCGAGAAAGACGTGACCCCGACGTACTCGATACGCAGTCCCTCCTCGTGTTTCCACGCGTTCGGAGCGAACCGGATGCTCATGCTCTCGTTCCTGCCCACCGGGACGTGGACGTCGGCCAACTCCAGGTCCTTCACGCACCGAGCACTCCGGAAGTTGTAATGGTCCGCATCCGTGGCGAACTTCCGCGCCCCCGATGGCAGATCCTCACTCAGCCTGGGCAATTGCTCCAGGTACTCCCCGGGATCCACGTGAAACCCAGGCAGTCGCGGATCCCAATCGGCCTTTACGTACTTCATCCCTTGCAGCTCACTCCTTCGGCCGCCAGACGCGGACGCTTCCACTTGTCCCCGGTGATGTCCATGGTGCCCTTGTCGCCAAGCCGCCCGGTACCTCTCATGGAATCTACGGCCTTTCCCTTCAGCGCGTTCTCGACACTTCGCGGAACATCTACTTCTGCAGCCGACTTCCGGTGTTTGTTGAACCATCCGTCGCTGCCGAAGATGCCGACTTCACGGCCACGTTTGTCGTACACGTGTATCTCAAAGTCAGTGCCCTTCGTACCTTCCTGCCACGTGTCCGTTCTTCCTCGATATCCCTTCCCTAGCCCCAGCCCGCACGTCGGCGGGCACGTCCGCCGAGTCGGCCGCGAGGCTGCTCGGTGTCGACCGGGGCACGATCTCGCACATCGAGTCGGGGGTACGGGCCGTCAGCCCCGAGCGAGTCCGCACCCTGGCCTGCAACTGCGACTGTGCAGACGCGGAATACGTTGACGCCCTGGTCAGCATGGCCGCAGCAGGTCGGCGGGGCTGATGGGAGAAGTACCGGGTATCGCTGCCACAGGGGATGCTGGACATCGCGGAATTGGAGGCGTGCTCCACCCGGATGCGGACCGCCTACTCGATGCACATGCCTGGGCTGCTCCGGACGTCCGACCATGCGATGACTGTCTTCCGGGTCGTCATCCCGCAGTTGCCCGAGCACGAGGCCGCTCTGCGCATGGCTCATCGGGTCGAGCGGCAGAGCGTGCTGGCCGGGGCCAACGCGGTTCGTGGCCATCGTGCGCGAGGCGGCGCTCCGTATGCAGTTCGGTGGGCGGGAGGTGGCCAAGGCACAGCTGCGCTACGTCCTGGAGAGGTCGGAGCAGGACGAGGTGACTGTCCTGGTGATCCCCTTCGCGAAGTACCGTGCCCATTTTGGACTGGACGGAGCGCATCGCCCTCTCATGAGAGGCATCACGCGGCTTCATCCACGCGATCGCCAACGACTCCCGAGGGGACGCCCGATGAGCGACATCACCCGGGAAGCACCCTTCTGCGGCGAGGGAAACTTCTGCTTCCGCCTCGGTACCGACGCCACCGGCAACGCCTACGTCGCCTTGGACGGTGCGGAGGACCCCCCTCACGGACAGCCGGGAGGCGCTGCGGCGCATGATCCTCGACGTCAAGGCGGGAAGGCCGACCACCTGCTTTGAGTCCCGCTGTGAAGTCCGTATGAAACATTTTCCGGGGCCCACCGCATCAATGAGGTGAGGGCGGTACACCACGGCGGGGACTTCGGGGGGCGCGGACGGATGAGGCAGGGGAGGGCGGACGAGTACGCCGAGTTCGCGGTGGCGCGGGCCGGGCATCTGTACCGGTCCGCGTGTCTGCTCACCGCCGGGGACACGCATCTGGCCGAGGATCTCGTGCAGGAGACCTTCGGGCGGCTCTACGTGCGGTGGGGGCGGGTGTCGCGGGCGGAGAACCCGGCCGCCTACGCGCAGACCGTGCTCACCCGCGCCTTCCTCGCCCATCAGCGGCGGCGCAGCAGCGGGGAGCGGGCGACCGACGTGTTCCCCGATCTGCCCGGCGCCGGTGACGGGGACGCGTCCCTGCGGCTGACGCTGCTGGACGCGCTCGCGCGGCTGCCCGCCAAGGACCGGGCCGTGGTCGTCCTGCGGTACTGGGACGACCGCTCGGTCGAGCAGACCGCCGACGTGCTCGGCGTCAGTTCGGCGGCGGTGCGGACCCGGTGCTCGCGAGCGCTCGGCCGGCTGCGGGAGCTGCTGGGCGAGGACCTCTCGGAGTACGCCAGACCCTAGGCGGCCCCTGCCCGGACCGTCTCTCGCTCGCCGCTCTGAGCGGCTCATTTCGACTCACGTGTGGAAAGGGTGGTTCACCATGCTCGAAAACGAACGTCAGGACCCCTTCGAGGACCGGCTGGGCACCGCCCTGCGCGACGCCGGTGACGGCTTCGAGGCCGATCGGGCGGCCCTCGTCACCGCGGGGCGGGCCCGGGGGCGGCGGGCCCTGCTGCGACGCAGGGCGGCCGTGGTGGGCGGGGTGGCCGGGGTCGCGCTGGCCGGGGTGGGCGGGGTGCTGGTCCTCCCGGCGGACCACCCGGCCGGCCCCGACCGGTCCGGCACGGCCTCCGCCGCCTCCGCCGGCGACGCGACCACCGCCGCCGCCTCCTTCACCGGCGACGACCTGCTGCGCGAGCTCAAGGGCCTGCTTCCTCCGGGGACTTACGGCGAGGAGTCGGCCCGGGGCTCGGACCACCAGCTGGGCCCGACCGCGCAGCTCGTCTACGACGACGGGGCCGGGGCCGCCGCGATCGGCATGGGCTTCGCGCGGGTGGAGCCGGGGAGCGCCCAGGTGCGGGAGCTGATGGCGTGTCCCGACCACAACATCACGCCGTACGACGACTGCTCCTCCGACCGGCTCCCCGACGGCTCGCTGCTCAAGCTGTACCAGGGCTACGAGTACCCGGACCTGCGCGTGGACACCAAGCGCTGGACCGCCGACCTGGTCACCGCCGAGGGACAGCACGTCAGCGTCTCCGAGTGGAACTCCCCCGCGGAGAAGGGCGCGCCGGTCAGTCGTGAGGAGCCTCCCCTGTCGACGGAGCGGCTGCGGGAGCTCGTCACCGCCGGGGTGTGGCGCGAGGTGGTCGACGCCGTTCCCAAGAGCCGCAAGCCGCCGCGGTCGGCCGCGCCCCGCACCGAGCGGCCCGAGGTCTCGGGGAAGTCGGTCGGCGACACGCTCGCCGCGCTGCTCCCCCGGAAGCTGGACGTCGTCTCGCGCGGTGGGCAGGAGTCCGAGTACGCCTACGTCGTCGTGGACGACGGGCGGGGCCGCAGCCTGGTCCAGATCAACGTGCAGCACGGGATGGCCGACGTCGCCGGGCAGTTGTACGCCGACGGCGAGACTCTGCCCGACGGCACGCGCGTCGCGACCCGGCAGGGACCCGGCGAGAAGTCCGGTTCCGGCGTGGTGATGTGGACCGTGGACACGCTGCGTCCCGGGCCGGAGGGCTTCCGCGTGGTGATCAGCGCCTTCAACACCGGCGACCAGAACAAGGACGCCACCCGGGACGCCCCCGCGCTGACCGTGGAGCAGCTGCGGACGATCGCGCTCAGTGGGGAGTGGGACCGGTTGCGGTGACGGCTGCCGCAGCATCACGCGCCCGCTGCCCGCAGGCCGGCGGGGCCGTCGACTCAGGGCAGCATGCCGTGCTCCTTCTCGAACTCCTTCTTCTGCTCCTCGTTCGGCGTGTTGGGGCGGTTCTCGCTGATCGGTTCCCGCGGGTCCCCCGGGGTGCCGGTCAGAGCCTCCTGCACATCGGTACCCATCCGGATGTGATCCGTTTCGAAGCCGTGCACCGGACCCCGGATCTGTACCTCGCCTCCGTTGAAGAAGCCGACGTCGAGGTTGGGGCCGGCCACGACCGTCGCGACCAGGCCGACGAAGAAGTTCTCGTTGCTCCGCGAGTACCCCTGCACGTACTCGGCGCGGTTGCGTTCGGCCATCCCCCTCGTGGCGACCGCGGACCCGCGCGCGACTCTCTCGCTCGGGCTGAACGGGATGAACGACGTGTTGTTGGTGGCGTAGTCGGGAAGCTCCCCACTGCCGAGCGGGGGGATCACTCCGCCACCGTTGACGTCGTGCCAGGTCTCGTGATGGCGGGGGATCCCGCGGTACAGGGCGAGTCCACCCATCCGGTACTTCATCACATGCGGTGTGAGGTCGTCGTTGAGTACACCGTTTACGACGGCGACATCGTGGATGTACGCCCTGCCTCCCTGTGGCGTCCGGAAGACGTAGAACGCGCCCTGTCGCGTCATGGGTATGTCATCCTCACCCACGCGCACGTTCACCTCCTGCTGCGCCGCCGAGCGGTTTCCGCTCACCGCGTTCTTCATCTTCTGGAACATGCGCTGCACGGGCGGCTGCGACCCGTGCTGCTGCCGCTGCCCCGCCAAGGACGCCGCGACGGCCGCGTTCCCGGCCGAGTTCTGGAGGTCCGACACCGCATGGGGCGAGAGGTCGCCCGCCGACCACGCCTGGCCCGCCGTCGACGCGGCCCGGTCCGTCCGTACGACCGGACCACGGTCCCCAGCACTGCGCCGGCCTGTGAGCTCGTGGTCGGACTGCCGGTCGTGTCCTCGCATGCTGTTCCCTCCGAGGGACGCCAGTGCCTGGCCCGGGTGGCCAGAGTTCTCCAGCTTCAGACCTATGCGACTCGTCGACACCCGGGAAGGACGGGAAGAGCACCCTTCGGGTCATGGCCGCGTGCCCGAAAGGACAGCTGGGCTCAGAAGAACTCCGACCACGGCTGGTCCCAGATCTGCTTCACGCACAGGACCAGGAACAGCAGCCCGGCCACGGCGAGCATGCCGTTGCTGAGGCTGCCGTTGCGCCATTCGCGGGGTGTGCGCGAGGAGTTGAGGAGCCACATCAGGGTGAGGGCGAGGAAGGGCATGAAGGCGGCGCCCAGGACGCCGTAGATGATGATCAGGCGGAAGGGCTCGTCCTGGAACAGCAGGATCATCGGCGGGAAGGTCAGCCAGAGCAGGTAGGCGCGGAAGGCCCAGGAGCGTTCGCGGCGGCCCGAGGCCAACTCGTCGCCCCGCGCCTCCCGTTCACCGCGCCGGCGGGCCAGGAAGTCGGCGAACATCAGGCTCACGCCGTGCCAGACGCCGATCAGCGAGGTGAAGCTGGTGGCGAAGAAGCCGATCAGGAAGAGCTTGCCGGTCGCCGTGCCGTACTCCTGCTCCAGGATGTCGCCGAGCTGGATCAGGCCCTTGTCGCCGCTCGCGATCGCGATGTTGGCGGAGTGCAGCAGCTCGGCGCCGACGAGGAGCATCGCGACGACGAAGATGCCGGTGGTGGCGTAGGCGACCCGGTTGTCCAGCCGCATGACCTTCATCCAGCCGGTGGTGGTCCAGCCCTTGGCGTTGACCCAGTAGCCGTAGGCGGCCAGCGTGATGGTGCCGCCCACGCCGCCGATCAGGCCCAGGGTGTTGAGGACCGAGTCCTTCTCGTCCGGGAGGACCGGGAGGAGTCCGGCGAAGGCGTCGCCCAGGTTCGGGGTGACGCGGATCGCCAGGTACACCGTGATGACGAACATGACGCCCACCAGGACGGTCATGACCTTCTCGAAGACGTTGTACTTGTTGAACCAGACGAAGACCAGGCCCACCAGGCCGCAGGCGATGCCCCACCATTCGAGGTCCATCACGTCCGGGAAGAGGGCCTGGAGGGGGAGGGCGCTGGACGACATCGCCGCGGCGCCGTAGACGAAGCCCCAGATCACGGCGTAGATCGCGAAGAACCACGTGGTCCAGGAGCCGATGCTCGCCCAGCCGTCGAAGAGGGTGCGACCGGTGGCCAGGTGCCAGCGGCCGCACGCCTCGGCGAGGGAGATCTTCACGAGGCAGCCGATGACCGCCGCCCACAGCAGGGTGTAGCCGAAGTTGCTGCCCGCGATGAGGGTGGCCACGAGGTCGCCGGCACCCACACCGGTCGCGGCGACGACGATCCCCGGGCCGATGTAGCGCCAACTGGACTTACGGGGGGCCTGATCGGCCCCGACCGATACGCCTGCGTCTGAGGTGTTGCCCGTGGTGTCCGCCATGGGGGTCAAGAAAGCCCATGGCCGCCGGTGCGACAAGAGGGCGTGCACGGATCTTCACCCGAAACGCTTACTCCGCGCGGGCCTTGGCCTCCTCGGCGCCCTCGGCGTCCTCGGCGTCCTTCTCCGCCGTGTCCGCCGTATCGGCCGTCTCTGCCGCCTCTACGGCCTCCGCTTCGGTTTCGGACTCCGCCTCGCCGTCTTCGAAGTACGCGTCCAGGACCTCGTCCAGGGCCGATTCCCACTCGGCGAAACGGCTTCGGGAGGCGGCCTCGATCTCGATCGGGTACCAGCGGCGGTCCGGCGTGTGCACCGTGACCGTGAACCGCTTGCCGAAGCGGCCGGTCTCCGTCTCGACCGCCCCGACCTCGTCCCAGCGGAACTCACAGGCCTGGTCGTCGAGGGAGAGACGTACGCCCCTGTGGTCGGCGACGATCTTGGCACGGCGGTCGGAGGCCTCGAAGACGGGGCCGTCCACAGGGGCCTCGGCCTCCGGTTCCTCGGCGTCCTCGGCGGGGGGCTCGTCGGCGGCCGGGGAGTGCGACGACTCCTCGGTCTCCGCGTCGGCGTCCTTCTCCGCCTCGTCCTCGGCGCGTCTCACGTCCTCGGGCTCACCGGACACGGGTGCGGTGAGCCCGGGGATGAATGCCGGGTCGAATCCGGCGCCTTCCAGGGGCTGGCTCGTCGATCCTCTGCGCTGCTCCACGCGGGCAGTATGGTCGACGATCCTGTGCCGGGCACAGCCAGCCCCAACTTCGTTATCAGACGCCTACACGAGCCGCCCGTACGAGCCGTACCCGCCTACACGAACAGGCTCACCACCGCGGCCACCACGAACCCGGCGACGGACAGGACGCTCTCCAGCACGGTCCACGTCTTGAGCGTGTCCCGCTCGCTGATGCCGAAGTACTTGGCGACCATCCAGAAGCCGCCGTCGTTGACGTGCGAGGCGAAGATGGAGCCCGCCGAGATGGCCATGATGACCAGCGCGACGAACGCCTGCGAGTGGTCGCCCTCGGCCAGCAGCGGCGCCACGATGCCCGCCGTCGTCACGATGGCCACCGTCGCCGAACCCTGCGCGACCCGCAGCACCACGGAGATCAGGTAGGCGAGGACGATCACCGGCAGGCCGACGTCGTTGAAGGTGTCGGAGAGTGCCTGGGCGACGCCGCTGGCCTTGAGGACGGCGCCGAAGACCCCGCCCGCGCCGACCACCAGCAGGATGTTGCCGACCGGCTTCAGCGAGGCCGTCGAGACGGTCTCCAGGGACTTGCGGGACCAGCCGCGCCGGATGCCGAGCAGGTAGTAGGCGAGGAGCAGGGCGATGGTCAGGGCGACGAACGGGTTGCCGAAGAACTCGATCACCGAGCGGAGGGTGGACGGGTCCAGGGCGATGGAGGAGAAGGTCGCGGCGAGGATCAGGACCAGCGGGGTGCCGATGATGCCGAGGACGGTGCCGAGCGCGACGGGGCTCTCGTTCGGCGCGACGCCGGCCTTGCGCTGCTCCTCGATGACGGCCTGCTTGGCCTCCTCGGACGCCTCGACCATGTCCTGCGGCACGGGCACGAAGATGCGGCGGCCGATCCAGGCGGAGAACACCCAGGCGGCGAGGACGGCGGGGATGCCGCAGACGATGCCCATGAGGATGATCCAGCCGAGCTTGACGTTCAGCAGTCCGGCGGCGGCCACCGGGCCGGGGTGCGGCGGCAGGAAGGCGTGGGTCATGGACAGGCCGGCCAGCAGCGGCAGGCAGTAGAGCAGGATCGACTTGCCGGAGCGCTTGGCGGCGGCGTAGACGATGGGCGCGAGGACGAAGATGCCCACGTCGAAGAAGACCGGGATGCCGAAGATCAGACCGGTGAGGCCCATGGCGAGCGGGGCCCGCTTCTCCCCGAAGAGGCCGAGCAGGCGGGAGGCCAGCACCTGGGCGCCGCCGCTGACTTCGAGGATCGCGCCGAGCATGGTGCCCAGGCCGATGATGATGGCGACGTGGCCGAGGATGCCGCCCATGCCGGACTCGATGGTCGAGACGGCGTCCGACTTCTGCACGGTGCCGAAGAGTTCGGTGACCGACAGGCCGGCGAGCAGGCCGACGGCTATGGAGACGGCGAGCAGCGCGACGAAGGGCTGAAGCCGCACCTTGATGATGAGGAAGAGCAGCAGCGCGATGCCGATGGCGGCGACGGTCAGCAGACCGGCGGTGCCGTCGATCAGGGTGAGCAGACCGCCGGTGTGGGGTGGGGCCTCGGCGGCGGCGGCAAGACGGAGGGACGAGTAGGACATACGGGGGTCCTCTGGATAAGTACATGGAGCTTTCGGGCAGGGAGGAGCGCGGCACGGCGCCCCGAGGGGTGGGGTGCCGTGCCGTTCAAGGCAGTCGGACGGGTGGAGCGGAAGGGACGGTCAGCCGAGGACGGCGAGCGCGTCGATCTCGATGAGGAGGCCGGCGGGCAGACCGACGTAGACGGTCGTGCGCGCGGCGGGCGGCTGGGTGAGGCCCTGCTCCGCGAAGTAGGCGTTGTAGATCTCGTTCATCTCGGCGAAGTGGTCCACGTCCGTGAGGTAGACGCGGAGCATCATCACGTCGTCCCAGGAGGCGCCGCCCTCCTCCAGGATCGCCTTGACGTTGGCGAGGGTCTGGAGGGTCTGCTCGCGCAGGGTCGGACCGGCCGGGGTGGGGGCCTTGCCCTCCTCGTGGGGGAGGAAACCGACCTGGCCGGCGACCTGGAGGATGTTGCCCTTCTTCACGCCGTGGCTGAACTTCGCCGGGGGGACGGTGTGGGTCGCGGGGACGAGAGCGATCTTGTCGGTCATGCGGTGACTTCCTTGACTGGGGTCCTGCCGGAGTACTCGCCGCTGATGGCGTCCGCCGTACGGCGCACCAGCGGGAGCAGGGTGAGGAGTTCGTCCGCGGTGACGACCACGTTCGGCGCGGAGACCGACATGGCGGCGACCACCCGGCCGTCGGCGCCCCGGATGGGCGCGGCGACGCAGTTGATGGACTCCTCGTGGCCACCGAGGTCGGTGGCCCAGCCCTGTTCGCGCACCTTGGCGAGTTCCTTGAGGAACCCGTCGGCGTTCGGTGTCGAACGGGCCGTGTACATGGGGTAGTCGAGCTGCTCGGCCACGGCCCGGCGCTCGTCCTCGGGGAGGTCGGCCAGCAGCAGCTTGGCGACGGCCGCGACGGTGATGGCGACGGGCTTGCCGATCCGGGAGTACATGCGGACCGGGTAGCGGCTCTCGACCTTGTCGATGTAGAGGACCTCGTCCTCCTCGTGGACGGCGAGGTGGACGGTGTGTCCCACCTGTTCGTTGAGGCGTACGAGGTGGGGGTGGGCGATCTCGCGGACGTCGAGGTTCTCCATCGCCTCCTGGGCGAGGGAGATCAGCCGGGCGCCCAGGCGGTAGCGCTGGTCGGACTGGCGGTAGACGAAGCCGTGGTCGTGGAGGGTGCGCAGCAGCCGCAGGGCCGTGGACTTGTGCACGCCCAGGCGGTCGGCGACCCGGCCCAGGTCGGCGGGGCCCTCGGCGAGCAGCGGCAGGATGCTGAGCGCGCGGTCGACGGTCTGGCTCATGGCGTACGTACCTCCTCCTCGGCCCCTTCCTCGGCGTGTGTCCAGCCGGGGCCGAGTCGCAGTCTCCCCCACGCGGTGTCGTCGAGGGCGACGAGGCGGTCGGCGTGACCGCGCGCGGGGGGTGCGGCGAGGTCGGCGGGGACGGTGAGGGCGGCGGCGGCCCAGAGGTGGCCGTGGCGCAGGCGCTCGCGTACGGGCTTTCCGCGCAGGGTGGCGGAGAGGAACCCGGCGGCGAAGGCGTCGCCCGCGCCGACGGCGGCGACGACGTCGACGTGCAGGGCGGGCACGGAGGTGGCGTCGGTGCCGTGGAAGGCGGTGGCGCCGCTCGCACCCTGTTTGACGACGAGCAGCTCCGGCTCGGGCAGCGCGGCGCGGACGGCCTCGGGTCCGCCGAGACCCCAGGCGTCCCGTGCCTCGTCGTCGCCGACGAAGACGAGGTCGGCGCCGCGGGCCAGTTCCAGGAGCACCTCGGGGCCGTGTCCGTGCCGGGCGTCGCGCCACAGGCCGGGGCGGTGGTTGACGTCGAAGGAGACGAGGGGCCGGCCGGGTCGGCGGGCGGTCAGCTCGCGCATCAGGCCGAGGCAGCCGGCGGAGAGCGCGGGGGTGATGCCGGACAGGTGCAGGACGCGGCCGGAGCGGATCGCGTCGAGGTCCATGGTGTCCACGGACATCGCGGAGGCGGCCGAGCCCGCCCGGTAGTAGGCCACCTCGTGCGCGTCGGTGGCGCGGTCGCCCGCGGTGCGGAAGTAGACGCCGGTGGGGCGGGCGGGGTCGCGGCGCACGGCGGAGACGTCGACGCCGTAGGCACCGATCGCCTCGACGAGGTGGTCGCCGAAGCCGTCGGCGCCGACCCGGCCGGCCCAGCGGGCGGAGTGTCCGGCGGCGGCGAGCACGCAGGCCACGTTGGACTCGGCGCCGCCTATGGCGCGGTCGAAGGAGGGGACGTCGGCGAGGCGCCCGGGCCGGGAGGGCAGGAAGGTGACCATGGACTCGCCGAGCGCGACGACGTCCACGACGTCGGGGGCGGTGCTGCGGGGTCCGTCAACGGTCACGATGGTCCTGGCTCCTCTTCGCGTCTCGCGGGCGGCTGCTCCGTTGACCCCGCGTTCGCCGAGATGTTAGACAGCAGTAAGCGATATACGCAACGATCGTTGCAGGATTTGCAACGGATCAGACCAGGGAGGCTCCATGGCCCTCGACAACGGCCCCGCAGGCGGCCGCGAAGCCCTCGCCGAGCTGGCCGAGGAGCGTGTCGACCACCGCTTCAAGGGCCTCCCGCCGGACGCCTACGGCCTGCCCCTCGCCGAGCTGGCCGGACAGCGCCGCAACCTCTTCACCGGCGGTTTCACCACCCCCGTCCTCGCGCTGTCCGCCGAGCGCCTGGAGCACAACCTGAAGCTCATGGAGACGTACTCCGCCCGGCACGGCCTCGCCTTCGCGCCGCACGGCAAGACCTCCATGGCGCCGCAGCTCTTCCACCGCCAGATCGAGCACGGCGCCTGGGGCATCACCCTGGCCGTGCCGCACCAGGTACGGGTGGCGCGGGCGTTCGGCGTTCAGCGGGTCTTCCTGGCCAACGAGCTGGTCGACGCCGCCGCCCTGCGCTGGATCTCCGCCGAGCTGGACGCCGACCCCGGCTTCCGCTTCGTCTGCTACGCCGACTCCGTGCGCGGCGTCGAGCTGATGGACGCGGCCCTGACGGACGCGGGCGCCGCCCGCCCGCTGGACGTCGTGGTCGAGCTGGCCGCCGGTGCGGGTGCCCGGACCGGCGTGCGCACCGAGGCCGGGTGCGCGGCGGTCGCCGACGCGGTGGCCGGCGCGCGGACGCTGCGGCTGGCCGGGGTCGCCGGGTACGAGGGCGAGGTGCCGGACGCCGACCCGGAGCGCGTGCACGCGTGGCTGCGGCGGCTGGTCGCGCTGGCCGTCGACTTCGACAGGGCCGGGCGGTTCGACGGGCTGGAGGAGATCGTGCTGAGCGCGGGCGGCAGCGCCTGGTTCGACGCGGTCGCCGACGTGTTCGCCGAGGTCCCCGGCCTCTCGCTGCCCGTCCTGAAGCTGCTGCGCTCGGGCGCGTACGTCTCCCACGACGACGGCCACTA
Organism: Streptomyces violaceoruber; assembly: GCF_033406955.1. Lineage (NCBI taxonomy): Bacteria > Bacillati > Actinomycetota > Actinomycetes > Kitasatosporales > Streptomycetaceae > Streptomyces > Streptomyces violaceoruber. The sequence goes on from NZ_CP137734.1 coordinate 3,119,811, forward strand.
CCGCGAGCTGACCCCCTTCAACCGGGTCCCCGAGGAGGGCGCCCTGGAGCCCGCGTTCCGGCTGTGGAGCCAGGTCGTCTCCCGCCCCTCCCCCGAGCAGGCGTTCACCAACGCGGGCAAGCGGGACGCGGCGTACGACCTGCACCTGCCCTTCGCCCAGGTGGTGCGCCCCGCGGACGGCGGCCCCGAGCGCCCTGCGACCGGCGTCGAGGTGACCGGTCTGTCCGACCAGCACGCCTGGCTGCGCACGAGCGGGGAGGCGGACCTGGCGGTGGGCGACTGGGTCGGGGCGGGCCTGTCCCACCCGTGCACCTCCTTCGACAAGTGGCAGCTGATCCCGGTCGCACAGGCGGACGGGACGGTCGTCGACTACATCCGCACGTTCTTCTAGAGGACCCGGGACCCAGGAGGAGTCAGGCATGGAAGAGCTGGTCATCAGGGACGCCGACGTCGTGGACGGCTCCGGCGGCGACTCCTACCGAGCCGACGTCGTGGTCGACGGCGGCCGGATCGTCTCGATCGTCAAGGAGGCGGCGGCCGCCGGCTGCCAGCGCCCCGAGGCGCGCCGGGAGCTGGACGCCGAGGGCCTGGTCCTGTCCCCCGGCTTCATCGACATGCACGCCCACAGCGACCTGGCGCTGCTGCGGGACCCGGACCACAGCGCCAAGGCCGCCCAGGGCGTCACCCTGGAGGTCATCGGCCAGGACGGGCTGTCGTACGCACCGGTCGACGACCGCACCCTCGGCGAGGTGCGCCGGGCGATCGCCGGGTGGAACGGCCACGGGGACGACGTCGACTTCGACTGGCGGTCGGTCGGCGAGTACCTGGACCGGCTCGACCGGGGCATCGCGGTCAACGCCGCGTACCTGATCCCGCAGGGCACGGTGCGCGCCCTCGCCGTCGGCTGGGACGACCGGGAGGCGACCGAGGCGGAGCTGGAGCACATGCGGCGCCTGGTCGCCGAGGGCCTGGAGCAGGGCGCGGTCGGCCTGTCGTCGGGGCTGACCTACACGCCCGGGATGTACGCCAAGGACGCCGAGCTGACCGAGCTGTGCCGGGTGGTGGCGTCGTACGGCGGCTACTACTGCCCGCACCACCGCTCGTACGGGGCGGGGGCCCTGAAGGCGTACGAGGAGATGGTGGAGCTGACCCGGGAGGCGGGCTGCCCGCTGCACCTGGCGCACGCCACCATGAACTTCGGCGTGAACAAGGGCAAGGCGCCCGAGCTGCTGACCCTGCTCGACGAGGCACTCGCGGGCGGCGCCGACATCACCCTCGACACCTACCCGTACACCCCCGGCTGCACCACCCTCGTGGCACTGCTGCCGAGCTGGGCGAGCGAGGGCGGACCGGAGCAGATCCTGAAGCGGCTGGCGGACGACGACACCGCCGAGCGCATCCGGCACCACATGGAGGTGATCGGCTCCGACGGCTCCCACGGCGTGCCCATGGAGTGGGAGACGATCGAGATCTCCGGCACGGGCGACCCGGCGCTCGCCGAGTACGTCGGCCGCACGGTACTGGAGTCGGCGCGGCTGCGCGGCGAGAGCCCGTGGACGGTCGCCCGGCACCTGCTGCTCGCCGACCGGCTGGCGCCGACCATCCTCCAGCACGTCGGCCACGAGGAGAACGTGCGCGCGATCATGCGGCACCGGGTCCACACCGGCGGCTCGGACGGCATCCTCCAGGGCGCCAAGCCGCACCCGCGCGCCTACGGCACCTTCCCGCACTACCTGGGCCACTACGTGCGCGAGCTGGGCGTGCTCCCGCTGGAGGAGTGCGTCGCCCACCTCACCTCACGCCCGGCGGCCCGGCTGCGGCTGCCGGACCGGGGTCTGGTCCGCGAGGGGTACCGGGCCGACCTGGTGCTCTTCGACCCGGCGACGGTGGCCGCGGGCAGCTCGTTCGACGAGCCGCGGGTGCTGCCTACGGGCATCCCGTACGTGCTGGTCGACGGGCGTTTCGTGATGGAGGACGGGCGGCGCACCGACGTGCTGGCCGGACGGTCGGTGCGCCGGGTTGCGCGCTGAGCCCGGGCAGGCCCGGCGGGGCCCGCCGGGCCTGCCCCTACGGCTTGGGCAGGGCGCAGCCGCTGCGCGAGAGGTCGAGCTTGTTGTCGAGGGCGAAGCAGGCGGGGATCCGATGGGTCTGCTGGCCGTAGTTGATGCCCTCGCGGACCGTGACGGTGCCGTCCTCGGCGACCTCGCAGGGGTTGTTGTCGGTGCAGCGCCCGCCGTCCTCGTTGCCCGTGTTGTTGACGGCGACGACCTTGCCGGTGGCGTTGTCGACGACGGGTGATCCGGAGGTGCCGCCTATGGTCCGGCAGGCGGAGGTGTAGCGGACCGAGTCCTTCCAGGTCCATTCCCCCTCCTTCAGGCGGTAGGCGAACCCGTCGACGTCGCAGGCGTAGGTGCGCTTCCAGTAGCCGGAGACGACGGTGATCGCGGTGCCGGCCGTGGGACGGGTGTCGTCGAGGGTGAGCGGGCTGATCCCGTAGGAGCCGCGGATCTGGGCGTACGTGCTGGTGAGCTGGTAGAGCGAGACGTCCGTGTCGGTCATCGTCGCGTAGGCGATCTTGCCGGCCCGCAGGGTGCCGACGCGGGTGCCGGAGGCGTTGAGCAGCCCGAAGGTGCGGCTGGAGGGCTGGTCCACGACGACCTCGCCGGCCGCCGGGAAGCCGGTCTCCAGGCAGTGGCCGTTGGACATGACCAGCGCCGGGTCGTCGTCCTCGGAGGCGGGCAGGCGCACGACCGAGCCGGAGCAGTTGCTGAGCGCGACGGTGCCGGCGAAGGACACGGCGCGGACGGCGGGAGCCGCGGGTGACACGGAAGCCGCGGGAGCCGCGGGTGACGCGGGAGCCGCGGGTGACGCGGCCGCCGGTGCCACGCCGACCCCGGTGACGGCCAGGGTGGCGAGCGCGGCAAGGAGAGGCTTGTTCATGTGGGGGTCCCCTCTTTGGAGGGCACCGGCCGGAGGTCGTCCGGGCGGCGCCGTATTGTCATGAGCATTCTCATGACGGAGAGGGGTGCGGACAAGGGCCGGTAACCGGCCGCCAGTTGGCGCGAACCGGCCCGCCGGGCACCGTCACCGGCGGCCGCGACCACCCGGACGGGGCATCTCACGTGGTGGAAGACACGGCCCATGGGCCGTAACCGGGTCGTAAGCTCGCGGACATGCAGGTGATCCAGTCGACCAAGCTCGCCAACGTCTGTTACGAGATCCGGGGCCCGGTGCTCGAGGAGGCGATGCGGCTGGAGGCGGCCGGGCACCGCATCCTGAAGCTGAACACCGGCAATCCGGCGGCCTTCGGCTTCGAGTGCCCGCCGGAGATCCTGGAGGACATCCTCCGCAACGTCTCCACGGCGCACGGCTACGGCGACGCGAAGGGCCTGCTGGCGGCGCGCCGGGCGGTCGTCATGCACAACCAGACCCTCGGCATCGAGACGGACGTCGAGCACGTCTTCATCGGCAACGGCGTCTCCGAGCTGATCGTGATGGCGATGCAGGGCCTGCTCGACGACGGCGACGAGGTCCTCGTCCCGGCCCCCGACTACCCGCTGTGGACGGCCGCCGTCTCACTGTCCGGCGGTACGGCGGTGCACTACCGCTGCGACGAGCAGTCCGACTGGATGCCCGACCTCGCGGACGTGGAGCGGAAGATCACCGACCGCACCAAGGCCCTGGTGATCATCAATCCGAACAACCCGACGGGCGCGGTCTACGACGACGCGATGCTGCGCGGACTGACGGACATCGCCCGCCGGCACAACCTGCTGGTCTGCTCGGACGAGATCTACGACAAGATCCTCTACGACGACGCCACCCACACCCCGACCGCCGCGATCGCCCCCGACCTGCTCACCCTCACCTTCAACGGCATGTCGAAGGCGTACCGGGTGGCCGGTTACCGGGTCGGCTGGATGTCGATCTCCGGGCCGCGCGCGCACGCCGAGTCCTACATCGAGGGCCTGACGATCCTGGCGAACATGCGCCTGTGCGCCAACATGCCGGGCCAGCACGGCGTGGTCGCGGCGCTCAGCGGGCGGCAGACCATCAACGAGCTGGTGCTGCCGGGCGGGCGGCTGCGCGAGCAGCGCGACGCCGCCCACGAGGCACTGACCAGCATTCCCGGCGTGACCTGCGTGAAGCCGAAGGGTGCGCTGTACCTCTTCCCGCGGCTCGACCCCAAGGTCTTCAAGATCAAGGACGACCGGCGGATGGTCCTGGACCTGCTGCGCCAGGAGAAGATCATGGTCGTCCAGGGCACCGGCTTCAACTGGCCCGAGCCCGACCACTTCCGGGTGGTGACCCTGCCGACGGCCGCGGACCTGCGCGAGGCGGTGGACCGGATCGGGAACTTCCTGGACGGGTACAGCCAGCCCTGAACCCCGAACACCATCAACTTTAGATTAGATCTAATGTAGGATGGCTTCCTGAAGCACTCAGGAGGCCATCCATGTACGAGCCGATCCGCAGCAAGTCGGTCCACAGCACGATGGCCGGCACCACCACGGACTTCCCCGGCCGATCCCGGGACGATGAGCTGGACATCCAGCTCGCCGGCCATCTCGCGGCGCTGCTCGCCGTCACCGACGAACTGCGCGCGCTGGCGCCCGACACCGGCCTGGACGCCGCCGCCGAGCGGCTGGCCGAGCAGGTGACCCGGCTGCGGGGAGGTCAGGCGCCGGTCCGGCTGCAGGTCGCCGCCACCCGCCAGGAGCCGCGTCCGGCGGCCCTGCACCGGCGGGCGCACACCCTGGCGGCCCGCGCCCTGGTGGTCGCGGCCTCCCGCGCCGACACGGCGGTCGCGATCCTGACCGCCGAGCGCATGGACGCGCACTCCGCGGCCCTGGAGCCGCGCCCGCTCGCGTCCCGCTGAGCCCTCCCGGGCCCCCGAACGGCCCCGGTCCGCGCGCACCCGCAGCGACGCGCGGACCGGGTGCCACACATCCTCCGTCCGCCGGTCAGCCGAAGATCACCGTCAGGACGACGAAGACCAGGATGATCGCGAGAACGATCGCCCACACGGGCCAGTTGCCCCGCTGGTGCGGATCCTCCGGACCACCACCGCGCGGGCGGTCCTCCCTCAGTTGCGGGTCGGGCTCCCGCGGCCGGTCACGCGAGTAGAAGTCACCACCGTCTGCCATGGCGGGTCCCTCCTTCCTCTTCCTGTTCTCCGCGGTTCCGGCCCCTCGGGTACCGCGCGCAGAGCGGCGCATGCCCGTCGCCCACCGGGGCGTTGTCGGTGGGCGCGCCTAGGATCGCCCCGCGTCAAGGTGATCAGGGGCGCCGGCGGCCCGGCGGCCGGCCCACCGAGCGAGCGGACGGAGAACGCCGTTGTCCTCGATACACGACTTCGCGACCTGGGAGCCGTTGCTGCGGCTCGTGCGGGCGTCCCACCCGGAGCGGCTCGCCGGGCCCGGGGGTCACGTCATGGGGCAGATCGGTCTCGGCGGGTGGAGCGTGCCCGTGCGGCGGCCGCACCCCGCACCGGGGCGCGCGTCGCTGGTGGAGGACATGCAGGACGAGTTCTCCGCCGTGGAGGCGGTCCAGGCCGCCCTGAGGGCCCACGGCAGGCAATCCGTGTCGTTCATGGTCGAGACGCGCGTGGACGGGAGGACCGCGCTCCACGTCGTCGACTCCGGCCCCGCCGTGGAGCACGGCCTCGTCAGCCCCTTCGTCGGGACCCTGGTGCTGGTCGAGGGGGCGGTCCCCGAGCCCTGGCGGCGGCTGCCCGAAGCGGTGCCGGGGGCGCTCCCGGCACCGTCGGCGGACCCCGCGCTGCTGGAGCGGACCCTGCGCGAGCGGCTACCCGACGCCGTCGGTGCGACCGAGGCGGAGATCGCCGAGGCTCAGACCCGCCTCGGTGTCACGCTGCCCGACGAGCTCAAGGCGCTCTACCGCGTGGTCCGGGCACGGTGGCAGGACTGGCGCGGCGACTACGCGGCACAGGAGCGCGTCGTCGACGCGGTCGGCTGTGAGCTGCTCCCCCTGGACCAGTTGTACGTCGCGGACGCACGGTCCCGCCCGTGCCTGTGGCAGTTCGCCGCCACGGACGCCGCCGTCACCGCACCGGACGCCGCCGTGCAGGGCCTCGTCGGCTCGCCCGGCTGGATCGCCTTCGGCGACAACGGCGGCGGCGACCGGCTCGCCCTCGACCTGACCCCGGGGCCGGGCGGGCACACCGGGCAGGTCGTCATGATCGGCCACGAGGACAGCATCGGCGCCGGACTGCTCGCCGAGTCCCTCACCGACATGGTGGTGAACGGCCGGGCGGAGTGGCACCCGGGCCGGGACTGGGACAGACCGCCGGTGGTCGCCCGGCTGAACGTCCTCGGCGACGACGTGTCGGCCGTCGCCCGTCCCGAGCTGGAGGTACTCGTGCTCGGCGGGCGGGAGGGCGAGCCGCGCAGCCTCGCCCCGGTCGCCGGACTCCCCCGGCTGCGGACCCTCGACGCCTGCCCGGGCGCGCTCGCCGACCCGCTGGAGATCGCCGGGCTGACGCGTCTGGAGTACCTGCGCCTCGGCCCCGAGGAGTGGCGCGTGCTGCTCGACGCGGGCGCCGTCCCCCGGAGTCTGCTGGCGGCCCACATCGAGGTGCGGGGCGAACACCACCCGCCGCGGATCATCGCCCTCGCCAACGAGCTCCTGTCCCTGTGGGACCGCCCGCTGATCAGCCGGACGGTCCTGGAAGGCGACCTGGACACCGACCGGACGGCGCAGGGCGGCGCCCGGTGAGCGGGGACGGTCTCGAGGGGCTGCTGGCGGCCGTCCACCGGCTGACCGCGCAGCGCATGGGCCCGCCGGTGTGCGGGACGGCGGGGCACGGCACGGGGCACGTGTGCCTGGTGCCGCCCGCGGGGGCCGGGCTGCCCGGTATCGAGGAAGCGATCGGCTCGCGGTTCGGGGAGCCGCTCCGCCTCGTCACCGGCACCACCACCGAGGCGGCGGGCGGGTCGGCCGGGCTGCCGCTCCGCACGCCGTTCGGGGAGCGGATCGTCGAGATGCGGGCGTGGGCGTACGGGGACCGGTGGATCGGCTGCGGCACGGTGCGCGCCGACGATGCGGACGGTGCCGTCCGGCCCGTGGTGCTCGTCGCCGAGCGGGCGGACCCCGCGGCAGGGGCGAGCGCGCCCGCGACCTGGGTGGACGGGATCGTCGCCGTCACCGGGTGGGAGACGGCGCGGGCCCGGGCGGTCGACTGGCCGGCGGTGGAGGCACGGCTCGGGACGCCGCTGCCCGGCGACTACAAGCGGCTCGTCGAGATCTTCGGCGGCGCCGGTGCCTTCGACGGCTACCTGCAACTCCAGGTGCCCGACGCGCACGACCGGAGCACGGACCTCGTCCGGCACACCGAGTGGCTCGGGGAGTGGGCCCGCACGCACGGCAGCCGCCTGTGGGAGCCGTACCCGGTGTATCCGGCTCCCGGCGGGCTGCTGCAGTGGGCGAGCACCGAGCAGGCGGACGGGTTCTACTGGCTCACCGGGGACCCCGACCCGGACAGGTGGCCCGTACTGGCGAAGGAGGACGTCCCCGACTCCTGGGAGCGGTTCGACGGTCCGACCGGGGAGTTCGTCCACCGCATGCTCACCGAGCCGGACCACCCGTTCTCCACGGCCCGCTGGTTCGACGTCCACTGGTACCAGGACTACGGACCGGCGGCCGCGGACGAGGGCCGGGTCTGACGGCACCACCGGCGCCCGGAGGACCGCTCGGAGCGCCGACCGCCGTACCGGCCGCGATGCCGGGCGGGACCGGACGCGCCGAAGGACCGGATCCGGACGCGCCGAAGGGCCGGCCCGGACGCGCCGAAGGGCCGGGTCCGTCGCACGCCGTTGTGCGGGGACCCGGCCCGAGCGGGGCTTCCCCGCGCTCCGGGGTGCGAAGAGCTACTGGAGCGCGGGGAGACCCCCTACGTGACCGGCCTTCGTGACGACTTCGCGGGTCAGGGCTAGTCGGACCGGCCACGGAGCTGGGTGGGGACGGTGCTCAGCCCAGGCGCCGCACCAGCGCCCGGTACTGGTCCCACAGCTCGGCGGGCGTGTGGTCGCCGAAGGTGTTCAGGTGCTCGGGGACGAGTGCCGCCTCCTCGCGCCAGACCTCCTTGTCCACGCTGAGCAGGAACTCCAGGTCGGCGTCGGCGAGGTCGAGTCCGTCGGTGTCGAGGGACTCCTTGGTCGGCAGCACGCCGATCGGGGTCTCGACGCCGTCGGCCCTGCCCTCCAGGCGCTCCACGATCCACTTCAGGACGCGGCCGTTCTCGCCGAAGCCGGGCCAGACGAACCTGCCCGCGTCGTCCTTGCGGAACCAGTTGACGTAGTAGATCTTCGGCAGCTTGGACTGGTCCTTGTCCTTGGCCACGTCGACCCAGTGCCCCATGTAGTCGCCCATGTTGTAGCCGCAGAACGGCAGCATGGCGAAGGGGTCGCGGCGCAGCTCGCCGACCTTGCCCTCGGCGGCGGCGGTCTTCTCGGAGGCCACGTTGGCGCCGAGGAAGACGCCGTGGTTCCAGTCGAAGGACTCGGTGACCAGCGGTACGGCGGTAGCGCGGCGCCCGCCGAAGAGGATCGCCGAGATCGGCACGCCCCTGGGGTCCTCCCACTCCGGCGCGATGATCGGGCACTGCGCGGCGGGCGTGGTGAAACGGGCGTTGGGGTGCGCGGCCGGGGTGCCGGACTCGGGCGTCCAGTCGTTGCCCTTCCAGTCGGTGAGGTGGGCCGGGGTCTCCTCGGTCATGCCCTCCCACCACACGTCGCCGTCGTCGGTCAGGGCGACGTTGGTGAAGACCGAGTTGCCCCACAGGGTCTTCATGGCGTTGGCGTTGGTGTGCTCACCGGTGCCGGGCGCGACGCCGAAGAAGCCGGCCTCGGGGTTGATGGCGTACAGGCGGCCGTCCTCGCCGAAGCGCATCCAGGCGATGTCGTCGCCGATGGTCTCCACGGTCCAGCCGGAGATCGTGGGCTCCAGCATGGCGAGGTTGGTCTTGCCGCAGGCCGACGGGAAGGCGGCGGCGACGTACTTGGGCGCACCGGTGGGCGGCGTCAGCTTCAGCACCAGCATGTGCTCGGCGAGCCAGCCCTCGTCGCGGGCCATGACGGAGGCGATGCGCAGGGCGTAGCACTTCTTGCCGAGCAGGGCGTTGCCGCCGTAGCCGGAGCCGTAGGACCAGATCTCGCGGTCCTCGGGGAAGTGCGAGATGTACTTGGTGCTGTTGCAGGGCCAGGGGACGTCCGCCTGGCCGGGCTCCAGCGGGGCGCCGACGGAGTGCACGGCCTTGACGAAGAAGCCCTCGTCGCCCAGCTCGTCCAGGACCGGCTGTCCCATGCGGGTCATGGTGCGCATGGAGGCGGCGACGTACGCGGAGTCGGTGATCTCGACGCCGAGCGCGGAGAGCGGGGAGCCGAGGGGGCCCATGCAGAAGGGCACGACGTACATGGTCCGGCCGCGCATGGAGCCGCGGAACAGCCCGCCTTCTCCCTTGTCACCGGTGAAGATGGCCCGCATCTCGGCGGGGTCCTTCCAGTGGTTGGTGGGGCCGGCGTCCTCCTCCTTGGCGGAGCAGATGAAGGTCCGGTCCTCGACGCGCGCGACGTCGGTGGGGTCGGAGGCCGCGTAGTACGAGTTGGGGCGCTTGATCGGGTCGAGTTTGCGGAAGGTCCCCTTCTCGACGAGCTCCCCGCACAGGCGCTCGTACTCGGCCTCGGATCCGTCGCACCAGACCACTGCGTCCGGCTGGGTCAGTTCGGCGATCTCGTTCACCCACGAGATCAGTTCCTGGTGGTTGGTGGGGACGGGGGGAGCCGCGATGTCGCGCGCCACGATTGCTCCTAGATGAGGGGTTTTTTGTTGGAGGCCCCGTGGGGGCTGCGACCCGGATGCGTGACGTGTGCCTCGTGGGCGCTCATCCGGTGTCGACCGCACTCATTTGATCATCCGACGTGTGCGCCCATCTGTCCAGAGGGCGTCACAACTGAGCGGAGTGAGGATCGCCACGTGTCCGGACCGGAGGTGCCCCACCGGGTCTCCCGTGAGACGATGGCCACTCGCCGTTCGTCATACGTCCGTACTGATACGTAACTTACGGAACCGTAGGTACGATGCGCTCATGACTGCGTCCGTCCCCGACGCGCCCAGGGACCTGCCGGCCGGCGGCCGCGGGCCCGTGGCGCTCTCTCTCCCGCATCCGGTCAAGCCGAAGCTGCGCGGTTGGCTGCATCTCGGCATGTTCCCCGCCGTCCTGGTCGCCGGACTGGTGCTCACCGCCCTCGCCGAGACGTCCGAGGCCCGCATAGCCTGCGGTGTCTACGTCCTTACCGCCTGCCTGCTGTTCGGCGTCAGCGCGCTCTACCACCGGGGCGACTGGAGCCCGCGCATGGACGGCGTCCTGCGCCGCCTCGACCACGCCAACATCTTCCTGATCATCGCGGGCACCTACACCCCGCTCACGATGCTGCTGCTGCCCGGTGCCAAGGGCGAGTGGCTGCTGTGGGGCATCTGGGCGGCCGCCGCGGCCGGCATCGTCTTCCGCGTCTTCTGGGTCGGCGCCCCACGCTGGCTCTACACCCCGTGCTACCTCGCCATGGGCTGGGCGGCCGTCTTCTACCTGCCCGAGTTCATGCGGGCCGGCGGCGTCGCCGTCCTGGTCCTGGTGATCGTCGGCGGCCTGCTCTACAGCGCGGGCGGCGTGATCTACGGCCTCAAGCGCCCCAACCCGTCACCGCGCTGGTTCGGCTTCCACGAGGTGTTCCACTCCTTCACGCTGGCCGCCTTCATCGCGCACTACGTGGGGATCTCGCTGGTCGCGTACTAGGGGGTGTCGTCGCACGGTCGCCTCTGGGCCGTCGTGTGGCCGACAATGATCCCCATGACCGCCGCACGTTCCGCCCCCTCCCCCGCCGGGGCCCCGCGGCCGGGCCTGCGGGAGCGGAAGAAGACCAGGACCCGTGAGGCGATCCGCGCCGCGACCTACGGGCTGATCCGTCAGCAGGGGTACGAGGCCACGACGGTCGAGCAGATCGCCGAGCGCGCCGAAGTGTCGCCGTCGACCGTGCTGCGCTACTTCCCGACCAGGGAGGACATCGTCCTCACGGACGAGTACGACCCGGTCATGGCCGCGGAACTCGCCGCCCGGCCCGCGGGGGAACCGTGGTCGGACTCCCTGCGGCACGTGCTGCGCAAGGCCCTCGGTCTCGGCGCCGGTGAGGAGGCCGAGCTGATCCGGCTGCGGACGCGGCTGCTGGCCGAGGTCCCCGCGGTGCGGGCGCGCATGCTGGAGAACATGTCGGACACCGGCCGGATGCTCGCCCGCGCCATCGCCGACCGCACCGGTCTCGCCCCGGACGGCCTCGAGGTCAGGATCGTGTCGATGTCCCTGGTCGGCGGCCTGATGGAGGTCTCCAGGTACTGGGCCGAGCACGACCACGAGGAGAGCCTGGCAGAGCTGGTCGACCGCGCCCTGGACGCCCTGGAGAACGGGCTCCCCGCCCTCCGGGAAAGCGACCGGGAAAGCGATCGGGAGGGCGACCGGGGAGGCCATCGGGAGGACCGTCGGGAGGGCCCTCGAAAAGACTGAGGCCCGGACCCGGCCCCGTGGCATCCTGACCGGGTGAACGGTCCCGAGATCCACGTCGAGTTCGCCCCCGAGCTGCACCTGTTCGTCCCGCGCGCCCGCCCCACCGGCGTCGCCGGCGCGGCCACCGACGGCGTCTCCACCCTCGGCCATCTCGTCGAGTCCCTCGGCGTCCCGCTGACCGAGGTCGGCGCCCTGCTCGTCGACGGCCGCGAGGTGCCGCCCGGCCACATCCCGGCGGGCGGCGAGTCGGTGCGCGTACGGCCCGTCCGGCACCCCCAGCGGGTTCCCGGCGCTCCCCTGCGGTTCCTGCTCGACGTGCACCTCGGTACCCTCGCCCGCCGGCTGCGGCTGCTCGGCGTGGACACGGCGTACGAGTCGACGGACCTCGGCGACCCGGCGCTCGCCGCGCTGTCGGCGGCCGAGAAGCGGGTCCTGCTCAGCCGCGACCGCGGACTGCTGCGCCGCCGCGAGCTGTGGGCCGGCGCCTACGTCTACAGCACCCGCCCCGAGGAGCAGCTCCAGGAGGTCCTGGACCGGTTCCGGCCCGCGCTCAGCCCCTGGACGCGGTGCACCGCCTGCAACGGACTGCTCAGGACGGCCACCAAGGAAGAGGTGGCGGAGCAGCTCGAGGGCGGCACCCGGCGCTCGTACGACGTCTTCGCCCAGTGCACCGCGTGCGGCCGCGCCTACTGGCGGGGCGCGCACCACGAGCAACTGGAGGCGATCGTGGAGCGCGCCGTGAGCAGCACCCGGGACGCGTGAGCGGGCCGCCTCAGCCGGTCGGGGCGACGCCCAGTGCCGTGCGCAGCCGGTCCGGGTCGGTGGTCGGTGCGTCGCAGGTGAAGTTCCGGCAGACGTAGGCGGCCGGTGCCCCGCCCACCAGGGGCCGGTCGGCGAGCAGCGGGAACTCGTCGCTGCCCTCGGTCCCGAAGGCGACGACCGCCCCGGGCGCGGTCCCGAGCAGTGCCGTACGGTGCAGCCCGCGCGCGGCGGGGTCGGCCGGGTCCGGGGCGACCACGGCGACCTCGCGCGGGCCGTCGAGCAGCGCCTCGGCGGCCGCCAGCCCCCAGCCGATGAAGCGCGGGACGCGCGGGCCGAGCGCCTTCACCACGCCGAGGGCGCGCTCGGCGGCGGCGCGGTGGGGTGCGGAGCCGGTGTGCGCTGCGTACGAGAGCAGGGCGCCCGCGGCGGCGCTCCAGCCGGACGGGGTGGCGTTGTCGGTGGGGTCCTGCGGGCGGCGGATCAGCCGCTCGGCGTCGGCCGCGGTGTCGTACAGCGAGCCGGACTCGTCCGTGAAGCGGGTGAGTACGTGGTCGAGCAGGAAGCCGGCGAAGTCCAGCCAGACGCCCTCCCCGGTGACCGACGCCAGCGCGAGGAAGCCCTCGGCCACGTCGGCGTAGTCCTCCAGCACCCCGGCGTTGGCTCCGGCCCGGCCGTCCTTGCTGGTGCGGGTGAGCCTGACCTGCTCGTCCAGGTGCAGGCGCACCAGCAGGTCGGCGGCGGCGACGGCGGCCTCGACCAGGTCGGGGCGTTCGAAGTAGGCGCCGGTCTCGGCGAGGGCGGCGATCGCCAGGCCGTTCCAGGCGGCGACCACCTTGTCGTCCCGGCCCGGGGCGGGGCGCCCGTCCCGCGCCGCGAGCAGCCGCTCCCGCACCGACGCGATCCGCGCGGCGTCGAAGACGCTTTCCTGCTGCGGCAGTTGGAGCACGGAGGCGCCGTGCTCGAAGGTGCCCTCCTGGGTCACGCCGAAGTACTGCGCGGCCAGTTCCGCGTCCTCGGCGCCGAGGACCTCGGTGAGCTGCGCGGGCGTCCACACGTAGTGGGCGCCCTCCACGTGCTTCCCTGTCCCGTCGTCGCTGTCGGCGTCCAGCGCGGAGGCGAACCCGCCCTCGGCGGTGCGCAGTTCCCGCACCATGAAGTCGGCGGTCTCCAGCGCGACCCGGCGGGCGAGGTCCGAGCCGGTGGCCCGCCACAGGTGGGCGTACACGCGGCACAGCAGCGCGTTGTCGTACAGCATCTTCTCGAAGTGCGGCACGACCCACTCGCGGTCCACGGAGTAGCGGGCGAAGCCGCCGCCCAGCTGGTCGTAGATGCCGCCGCGGGCCATCCGCTCGCAGGTGTCGGCCGCCATCTGGAGCGCGCCCTCGGCGCCGGTGCGGGCGTGGTGGCGCAGCAGGAACTCGATCACCATGGACGGCGGGAACTTCGGCGCCCCGCCGAACCCGCCGCGCCGCTCGTCGTACTCCCGGGTGAGCCCGAGCAGCGCCTGCCCGAGCTGCTCCTCGCCCGGCGCCTCGGCGTCGCCGTAGGAGATCTCCCGTCCGGCGAGGTCCCGCACGATCTTCCCGGCGACCTCGTCGACCTCGTCGCGCCGTTCCGCCCAGGCCTGCTGGACGCCCTGGAGCACCTGGCGGAAGGAGGGCATGCCGTGCCGGGGCTCGGGCGGGAAGTAGGTGCCGAAGTAGAAGGGCTCCGCGTCGGGCGTGAGGAACACGGTCATGGGCCAGCCGCCCTGACCGGTGGCCGCCTGCACGGCCTCCATGTAGACGGCGTCGACGTCGGGGCGCTCCTCGCGGTCGACCTTGACGCTGACGAAGTGCGAGTTGAGGTACTCGGCGGTGGGCCCGTCCTCGAACGACTCGTGCGCCATGACGTGGCACCAGTGACACGCGCTGTAGCCGACGCTCAGCAGGACGGGGACGCCGCGCCGCCGGGCTTCTTCGAACGCCTCGGCCTCCCACGGCCACCAGTCGACCGGGTTCTCCGCGTGCTGGAGGAGGTAGGGGGACGTCGCCTGCGCAAGTCGGTTGGGCATGCCTCCATCCTTGCGCACGCGCCGCCGCCCCGCCCATACGCCACGGGTGCAGGGGCGTACGGGTGGGGCGGCCGGAGTCTCGGGGAGGCTTGGGCTCAGTAGTCGACGCGGTCGGTCTTGGCGATCCAGGCGTCGAACGGCTGGGTGCGGTGGGGCAGGTCGAGGTGTTCCACGGTCATGGGCCAGTTCGCCTGCGGGCGCTTCTCGAACAGGTCGTAGAACTTGCGGTCGTCGAAGCCGGCCACGGCGGCGTCGTGGCGGTCGGCGGAGAAGACGAGGCGGTCGACCCGGGCCCACAGGGCCGAGGAGAGGCACATCGGGCAGGGCTCGCAGGACGTGACGAGCGTGCAGCCTTCCAGGCTGAACGTGTCGAGCGCCTTGCAGGCGGCGCGGATGGCGCTGACCTCGGCGTGCGCGGTGGGGTCGAGGCCGGCGGTCACCTGGTTGTTGCCGAGGGCGACGATCTCACCGCCCTTGGCGATCAGGGCGCCGAAGGGGCCGCCGCCGTTGCGGACGCTGGTGGTGGCCAGCTCGATGGCCTTGTCCATCCAGGCGCGCTCGAACTCGCGGATGCCGGTTTCGAGGGTGTCGGTCGTCATGCGTGCTCCTTCTTGGGCGGGCAGCGTGCGGGAGTACGGCGTGCGGGCCGGTGCGCTTCACGGGGAGGATGCGTAGGAGCAGTACACAGCTCGCCGACGAGACCCGGCCAGGGGCCGAATACATGAACTACGGGCAGGCTGCGACCGGTGCTTCGTAGATTCCCACAAGGGCCCGCGAGGGCCCCGGAGGGGTCAGGGCCGGTCCGCCTCGAAGTCCGCCTCGAAGGTGCGCAGCAGGTCGGCCGCCACGCTCACGGCGATGGTCGCAGGCTCCTTGCCGGTGATGTCGGCCAGCCCGATCGGGGTCTTGATCCGGTCGATGAGGGCGTCGTCGTGGCCGCCCTCGCCGGCGAGGCGCTTGCGGAAGCGCGCCCACTTGGCCGCCGAGCCGATCAGTCCGATGGACCCCAGATGGTCCGTGCGCAGGGCGGCGTCGCACAGGGCGGCGTCCTCGGCGTGGTCGTGGGTCATGATCAGGACGTGGGTGCCGGGCGGCAGCTCGGCCAGCACCTCCTCCGGCAGCAGCGGCGTGTGGTGCGTGTGCACCTGCGCCACGGCGTCCGACAGCACGCCGAGCCGCTCCTCGGTCAGGAGCTCGGCGCGGCTGTCGACCAGGTGGAGGTCGATGTCCTGACGGGCCAGGATCCGGGCCAGTTCCAGACCGACGTGCCCGACGCCGAAGACCGCCACCGCCCGGACCACCGGCAGCGGTTCGAGCAGCACGGCGACGGTGCCGCCGCAGCACTGCACGCCGTGCCGGTTGGTCACCTTGTCGTTGAGGGCGAAGTCCAGCATCTCCGGTTCCGGTGCGGCCGCCGCGATCATCTCCCGGGCCCGGTCGACGGCGACTGCCTCGACGTTGCCGCCACCGATCGAGCCCCAGGTCCCGGTCCGCCCCACGACGAGTTTGGCACCGGCGTCACGCGGGGCGTGGCCGCGCACGGTCGCGACGGTCACCAGCACGCCGGGCTCCCGGCGGGCCCGCAACCGCGCGACCGCGGCGATCCAGGTCATGTCAGGCACCGCTCAGCGCTTCCACGCCGGTGCGGACCGCGACGGCGTCGGAGGCCGCCGCGCCGTGGGTGCGGCCGTCCCCGGCGGTGCCGCCCTGCCGGGCCGACTCGATCGCCCAGTACACCGCCTCCGGCGTGGCGGGCGAGGCCAGTTCGACGGCCGTCCCCCTCGGCCCGAACGCGGCGGCCGCCTGGCGCAGCGCCTCGCGCACCGAGAAGGCCAGCATCAGCGGGGGCTCGCCCACCGCCTTGGACCCGAAGACCGCCCCCTCTTCGGTGGCGTTCTCCAGGAGGGTGACGTTGAACTCCTCGGGCATCTCCGAGAAGCTCGGCAGCTTGTAGGTGCTGGCGGCCTGGGTCAGCAGGCGGCCGCGGTTCGGGCCGTCACCGGTGTCCCAGCGCAGGTCCTCCAGCGTCAGCCAGCCCGCGCCCTGCACGAACCCGCCCTCGACCTGGCCGATGTCGATCAGCGGGGACAGGCTGTCGCCGACGTCGTGCACGATGTCCACCCGCCGGATGCGGCAGGCGCCGGTGAAGCCGTCCACCTCCACCTCGGTCGCGGCGGCGCCGATGGCGAAGTACTTGAACGGGGAGCCGCGGAAGCTCTTGGCGTCCCAGTGCAGCCCCTCGGTCCGGTAGTAACCGGCCGCCGAGAGCTGGACCCGCTGGAAGTACGCGGTGCGCACCAGGTCGTCCCAGGCCAGCTCCTGATCGCTGCCCAGGCTGCGTGCGACGCCCTCGACGATGCGTACGTCGGAGGCGTTCGTGCCGAGCTGCGAGGCGGCCACCCGCAGCAGCCGCTCGCGCAGCTGCTCACAGGCGTTCTTCACCGCCCCGCCGTTCAGGTCCGCGCCGGAGCTGGCGGCAGTGGCGGAGGTGTTGGGCACCTTGTCGGTGCGGGTCGGGGCGAGGCGCACCTTGTGCAGCGGGATGCCCAGCGTGGTCGCGGCCACCTGGAGCATCTTGGTGTGCAGGCCCTGGCCCATCTCGGTGCCGCCGTGGTTGATCAGGACGGAGCCGTCCTTGTAGATCAGCACCAGCGCGCCGCCCTGGTTGAAGGCGGTGAGGTTGAACGAGATGCCGAACTTCACGCCGGTGACCGCGAGGGCCCGCTTGGTGTGCGGGTGCGCGGCGTTGAAGGCGGCGATCTCGCGCTCGCGGTCGGCGATGTGGCCGTTGTCCTGGACCTGCTGCCAGACGGCGGCGATCCGTTCGGGCTGGGTGACCGGCTGCCCGTACGGTGTCGTCTGGCCCTGGCCCGGCCGGTAGAAGTTGCGTTCCCGCAGCTCCTTGGCGTCCACGCCGAGCCGCGGCGCGCAGCGGCCCAGGATGTCCTCGATCACCAGCATGCCCTGCGGTCCGCCGAAGCCGCGGAAGGCGGTGTTGGAGACCGTGTTGGTCCTGGCGATACGCCCGGCGACACGGGCGTTGGGGATCCAGTAGGTGTTGTCGATGTGGCACAGCGCGCGGGCGAGCACCGGCTCGGACAGGTCCAGGCTCCAGCCGCCGTCCGCGGTGAGCGTGGCGTCGAGGGCCTGGATGCGGCCCTCGGTGTCGAAGCCGATCTTCCAGGTGGCGTGGAACCCGTGCCGCTTGCCGGACATGGTGAGGTCCTGGGTGCGGTTGAGCCGGAACCGCACCGGGCGGCCGGTCAGCTTGGCGCCGAGCGCGGCGATTGCCGCGAACCCGTGCGGCTGCATCTCCTTGCCGCCGAAGCCGCCGCCCATCCGCAGGCACTGCACGGTCACCTCGTGGGCGGGCACCCCGAGCACGTGGGACACGATCTCCTGGGTCTCGGACGGGTGCTGGGTGCTGCTCTGGATGAACACCTGCCCGTTCTCGTCGACCTGGGCGAGGGCCGCGTGCGTCTCCAGGTAGAAGTGCTCCTGGCCGGAGAACTGGAACTCGCCGGTGAACACGTGCGCCGAGTCGGCGAAGCCCGCGTCGACGTCGCCGTGCGTCATGACGGGCCGGGCGCCGTGGTAGCTGTCCGCCGCGATGGCGTCCTGGAGCGTGATGACCGAGGGCAGTTCCTCCAGGTCCACCTCCACGGCCGCCGCGCCGATCCTGGCGGCCTCCAGCGTCTCGCCGAGCACCCAGGCGACCGCGTGGCCGTGGAACATGACCTCGTCGGGGAAGAGCGGCTCGTCGTGCTTCATGCCGGCGTCGTTCACACCGGGCACGTCGGCGCCGGTCAGCACCCGCACCACGCCCGGCACCGCGAGGGCGGCCCCGGTGCGCAGTGCGGTGACGCGGCCGCGGGCCTTCATCACCTGGACCGGGTAGGCGTGCAGCACGTCCTTGGTGCGCTGGACCAGGTCGTCGGTGTACAGCGCGGCGCCGGTGACGTGCTGGACGGCGCTCTCGTGCGGCATGGAGACGCCGACGACGGGCTTCTCGGGACGCTCGGACAGGTGGCTCATGACGGCACCGCCTCGGTGGTCTGTGCGTACAGCTTCAGCAGGCTCTGGCCGAGCATCGCGGCCCGGTAGCGGGCGCTGGCCCGGTGGTCGCTCATCGGCGTGCCCTCGCCCCGCAGCACCTCGGCCGCGGCCTCGGCGGTCCCGGTGGTCCAGGGCCGGCCCTCCAGGGCGGCCTCGGTGGCGAGCGCGCGGACCGGGGTGGCGGCCACGCCGCCGAGCCCGATGCGGGCCTTGCGGACGGTGCCGCCCTCGACGTCGAGCGCGAAGGCGACCGCCACGCTGGAAATGTCGTCGAAGCGCCGCTTGGCGATCTTGTGGAAGGCCGTGACCGGAGACAGCGGCAGCGGCACGCGTACGGCGCGGATCAGCTCGCCGGGACGGCGCACGCTCTGCCGGTAGCCGGTGAAGTAGTCGGCCAGCGGGACCTCGCGCTCCCCGTCGGCGTCGGCGAGCACCAGCGACGCCTCCAGCGCGAGCAGCACCGGCGGACTGTCGCCGATGGGCGAGCCGGTGCCCAGGTTGCCGCCGAGGGTCGCGCCGTTGCGGATGAGCCGGGACGCGAACTGCGGGAACAGCTGCGCCAGCAGCGGGACGCTGCCGTCCAGGCGGCGTTCGATCTCGGTGAGCGTGAGCGCGGCCCCGATCTCGACGTGGTCGGACTCGACCCGCAGATCGCGCAGTTCGGGCAGCCGGTCGACGGCGACCACGCAATCCGCCCGCCGGGAGCGGATGTTGACCTCGACGCCCCAGTCGGTACTGCCCGCGACCACCACCGCCTCGGGCCGCTCGCGCAGCAGCCGCAGGGTCTCGGCCAGGGTGCTCCGGCGCAGGAAGGCGCTGTCGTCCTGGCGGTATTCGGTGGCGACCGGTGCGGGCGGGTCCTGCTCGCGGCGCCGGGCCAGCGGGTCCTCGTCGGTGGGCGTGCCGACGGCGAAGGCGGCGTCGCGGATCGGCCGGTAGCCGGTGCAGCGGCACAGGTTGCCGCTGAGCGCGTGCAGGTCGAAGCCGTTCGGACCGTGCTCGGCGTCGCCACCTTCGGCGCCGTCGGCACCGGCGGTCGCGTCCGGGCCCGGGTCGGCGTGCGCGCAGCGGTCGGGACGGTAGTACTCGGCTGCCATGCTGCAGACGAACCCCGGGGTGCAGTAACCGCACTGGGAGCCGCCGCGGACCGCCATCTCCTCCTGCACCGGGTGCAGGACGGGCGGCGTGCCGGGCGCCTCGACGGTGGCGAGGCCCTCGGAGGTGACGACTTCCTGCCCGTCGAGCGCCGCTACCGGCACCAGGCAGGCGTTGACCGGCACCCAGTCGGTGGGCTTGTTCACCCCCGGGCGCGCCACCAGGACCGAACAGGCGCCGCACTCGCCCTCCGCGCAGCCCTCCTTGGTGCCGGTGAGGCCGCGCTCGCGCAGGAAGTCGAGCACCGTGGTGTGCGGGGCGGCCGGTGCGATGGGCGCTTCTTTTCCGTTGACCGTGATCCGTGCGGTCACCATGTCAGACCTTCAATTCGAATCGGGGCAGGGCGATTCGGGGCAGGTGTATTCATCGTGTTCGCCAATTTCAGGCAGCTTTCTATGTCCGGACGCGCCGCGCTGGAGAGGCGAGCGCACATCGGCACGCGACAAGGGCATGCCGTGAAGTGGTGAAAGTGAAGGGGAAACCCGGAATGTGCCACACGGGGGCACAGCGGAACGGCGTGTCAGCAGCCGTGCGCGACCCGGCCCGAAACCCACACGGTGCGGCGGGCGAGGCGACTCAGGTCAGAGTTGGTGCACATCTGCCGGTCGCCTCCTGTCGGTAGTCATGGGTCTGCTTCCCTCGCAAATTAGTGGCTGCGGTCACCGGGGTCAAGAGCGGAATTCGTCGATTTTCCCGGCCGGTGCGGACCCCCCTCCCCAGGGTCTCCTCGTCGCAGGACACTTGACCCGCGCACAACCGGGGAAGGACCCGGGGATGGGCCGGAAAGGCCCCTGGGACGCTTGGGGCCACGGGGGCGCCCGGGGCGACCCGGCAGGACACCGATGCCGCCGGAGGGGGCGCGACATGCGGGACAGTCATCGGGCGGAGGCCGAAGGGCTGCTCAGGCGGGCCGTGGAGGAGGAGGTACGGCGTTCGGGCGGACGCACGGACGGGAACGTACTGCTCTCCCGGGCTCGAGCGGCGCTGGACGCGATGGCGGGCACGGCCGGCGAGGAGTACTCGGCCTACACGCACGCCCTCGACGAGGCGGCGGCCGGGCAGCTCACCTTCCGCCAGCGCTACGCCCGTGAGGGCGCCGGCACGCCCCTGCTGGTGGCCGCCGTGGCGGCGGTCGCCGCGGCGGTGGCCGACGTGGCGCTGGGCACCGGCACCGGCACCGCGGTGGGCGCGGGCGTGACGGTCGGGGTCGTCGGCGCGGCGGCGACCGTGGTGAAGGTGGTCGGGGCCCATGTGCCGGCCGCCCACCACCGGGCCGGGGCGGTCAGCCAGCCCGGCGGGCCCGAGCAGTTGCGGCTGCAGTGGCTCACCGCGCTGGAGGTGCGCGGCATCCGGCCGTTCCTGGACCAGCAGCGGATGCTCGCCGCGTCCACCGGACCGGCCAAGACCGGGCCGAAGCTGCGGGGCGCGGACAAGAGCGCGGCCGCCCGGGGACGCAGCGCGCTGGAGCAGTCGTTCGGGCAACTGCCCGAACCGGGGGACGCGTTCGCGGGCCGGCGGGCGGAGATGGCGCGGCTGCGGCAGTGGGTGCAGGCGGCCCGCGCGAGCACGGAGACCAAACCGACGGTGGTGGTGCTGCACGGGGCGCCCGGCAGCGGCCGTACGACGCTCGCGGTCCGGGCCGTCCACGAGCTGCGGGACTACTTCCGCGGGGCCTGCCTGGTCGACCTGCGCGGGGCCGGGTCGGCTGCGGGCGGCTCCACGGCGGGCGGCGGCGGGTCCGGCGGACCGGGACCGGCCGGCTCCGTGGAGGGCGGGGAGTCGCCGCTGAGCACCCGGGACGCCCTGCTGCACCTGCTGAACCGGCTCGGGGCGCCGCGCGAGCAGCTGCTGTTCCGGGAGCGCTCCTCCGCGGACCAGCAGGTCAAGCGGCTCAGCGAGCTGTACCACCAGCATCTGACGGGTGTCCCGGTCACCGTCGTGCTCGACGACGCCTCGGATCCCGAGCAGGTGTGCACGCTGGTGCCGGAGCGGTCGGACAGCCTGGTGCTGGTCACCGCCCGCCAGGCGCTGCGGCTCCCACCGGACCTGCCCGCCCGGGTGTACGACCTGCCCGTGGAGGCGCTGGACGCGGCGGGCGCGGAGGAGCTGCTGGGCGCCGCCGCCGAGGACGCGTCGGGCCCGTACGACGCCGAGTCGAGCGAGCAGATCCGGCAGCTGTGCGGCGGGCTGCCGCTGGCGCTGCGGGTCGCCGGGTCGTCGCTGGGCCCGCGCTCGCCGCGCGCGCTGGCGACCGACCTGGCCGCCTACGGCCCGGTGGAGCCGGTCGAGCGGGCACTGTGGCTGCGCTACACCGACCAGTCGGAGCCGGCCCGGCGGCTGCTGCGCCGGCTGGCGCTGGCGGGACGCACCTCGCTGGGTGCCGCGGCCGCGGCCGCGCTGCTGGCCACGGACGAGACGGAGGCGAACCGGCAGCTCGCGGCGCTGTCGCGGGCGGGGCTGCTCGACCACGTCCGGGGCAGCCGCTACCGCCTGCACGACGTGGTGCGCGCCTTCGCCCGCGCCCGCCTCGCCGACGAGGAGGAGCCCGGCGAGCGGACGGCCGCGCAGGAACGGCTCATCGCCAACTACGCCGAGCTGGCCGACTCCGTACTGCGCCTGGTCGACGGCAACATGTCGACCCGCTCCAACCAGTTCGGGCAGTACGGCTTCACGTCCCTGGACGAGGCGCTGCGCTGGCTGGACGACGAGTCGAGCTTCATCACGGCGACGCTCAGGCACGCGGAGGGCGTCGACCAGGGCACGGTGCTGAACCTGCTGGGCGCGCTGTGCGACTACTGCCTGCTGCGCGGCGACCTGTACCGGCTGGGCGAGATCAGCGAGCTGGCGCAGTCCGTGGACCAGGGGCTGCTGGTGCGCTCGGTGCAGTGGCGCACCGGTATCGCGGCCCGGCAGCTGGGCGAGCTGGACAAGGCGCGCACGACGCTGGCCTCCGTGGTCGACCTGTACCGGGACGCCCACCACGACGCCGGTGCGGCGCGGGCGCTGTGCTCGCTGGGGATCACGCTGCACCACCAGGGCAATCTGACCGACGCGGCGGCCAAGCTCCAGGAGGCACTGGACCTCCAGGCCGCGCCGGAGCTGGCCACGGACCGGGCCTGGACGCTGCACGCGCTGGCGGCGGTGCAGCGCGACCGGGCCCGGCTGGCCGAGGCCCTGGAGCTGCTCACCGAGTCGCTGGTGCTGCACCGCGCGGGCGAGTCGGTGCACGGCCAGGCGTGGGCCCACTTCCAGCTCGGCCAGCTGCACCTGCGGATGGGCGACGTGCCGGGCGCGGAGTCGGATCTGCGGGTCGCCCTGGACCTGTACGGCCGCACCCAGGACGCCCGCGGCGAGGCCTGGGCGCTGACCCAGCTGGCGCGGGCCCGGCTGGTGGACGGGGACGTGTCCGCGGCGGTGGAGGGGCTGCGACGGGCGGAGACCCGGCACCGGGAGAACGCAGACGCGCGCGGCAAGGCGTGGAGCATCTACTACCTCGGCCAGGCACTGGAGGAGACGGGCGCCCTGGACCAGTCGGTGCGCGCACTGGAACGCTCCCGCACGATGTTCTCCCGGATGCGGGACGTGTACGGCCTGGCCTGCGCCCGGCACCACTCGGCGCGGGTCACCCGGGACCAGCGCGCCGCCCAGACCGGATCCCTGCGCAACTCGGGCTTCGCCCGCCAGCTCCTGGTGGACGCGCGCGCCGACTTCCAGCGCATCGGCGTCGGGCACGGCGAGGCGTGGACCTGCCTGGAGCTGGCGGTCGTGGACGCGGGCAACGCGCGTACGCCGCAGGCGCTGGCCCTGTGCGACGAGGCCGCCGCACTGTTCGCCGGGTACGGCGACCGGCGCGGCGAGGACTGGGCCCGCTTCCTGCGCTGCACGCTGCTGCCCTACGCCGCCCCCGGCGGGGTGGAGATCGGCACGGCGGTGGCGCAGGAGGAGCTGACCCAGCTGTCCCGCGCCCGCCATCCCGCCCGCGACACCAAGCTGGACGACTACGTGGACGCCTACCAGCTCCTGCTGGAGCGCGGCGTGCAACTGGAGGCGGGCTGGCAGGCCTGGCGCCTGGGCATGGTCCCGGGCCGCCAGGCTCGGGAGGTGATGGGCGTGGCGGTCACGGCGTGAGGCCGGGGCCGCCCGCCTCGGGGCGGCCGACCGGGGTCAGCCCTGCTGGGGCTTCGCCTCGGGGCCGGCGGAGGCGTCCTGCTCCGCCGGCTCCTTGAAGTCCACCTTGCCCATGTGCCGGTTCATGGACTTCATCAGACCCCACACCGCCAGGGCCATCACCGCGAACACGATGAACCCGAGGACACCGGGGGTGACCTTGTCCTCGTCGAGCTCGGCGAGGGTGACGAGGTGCGTCATTGCCAGGCTTGCGCTTGCACTCATGTCAGGCATTGTCCCGGATGCCCGCGAAGAGGTCGTCCTCGGGGAGGGAGGTTTCCACGAGGGACTTGGCCAGCTCGTACTCCTCGGTCGGCCAGACCTCCTTCTGGATCTCCATCGGCACCCGGAACCAGCCCCCCTCGGGGTCGATCTGCGTGGCGTGCGCGATCAGCGCCTTGTCGCGGATCTCGAAGAAGTCCGCGCAGGGCACGTGCGTGGTGAGGGTGCGCTCCTTGCGCTCGAACTCCGACCAGCGCTTGAGCCAGTCCTCGTAGGGCGACTCCAGGCCGCGGTCCAGCAGCGCGTGGTGCAGCGCCTCGGTGCGGGGCCGGTTGAAGCCCTGGTTGTAGTAGACCTTCAGCGGCTGGTACGCCGTTCCGTACTCGCTCTCCGGGTACTTCTCGGTGTCCGCCGCGCCCTCGAACGCCACCATCGTGATCTTGTGGGTCATGATGTGGTCGGGGTGCGGGTAGCCGCCGTTCTCGTCGTAGGTGGTGATCACCTGGGGCCGGAAGGAGCGGATCTTCCGCACCAGCTCGCCGGCCGCCTTGTCGACGTCCTCCAGGGCGAAGCAGCCCTCCGGCAGCGGCGGCAGCGGGTCGCCCTCGGGCAGCCCGGAGTCGACGAAGCCGAGCCACTCCTGCCCCACGCCCAGGATCTCCCGGGCCTCGTCCATCTCCTTCCGGCGCACCTCGTGGATGTTCTCCTCGATGTACGCGTCCCCCTGGAGCTTCGGGTTGAGGATGGAGCCGCGCTCCCCGCCCGTGCAGGTCACCACCAGCACGTCCACCCCCTCGGACACGTACTTCGCCATGGTGGCCGCGCCCTTGCTCGACTCGTCGTCGGGGTGGGCGTGAACGGCCATCAGTCGCAGCTGGTCAGTCAAGACTCAATCCTCGGTCAGTCGGCGCCCCGGCGTGCAGCGGCGCAATCGCAGGCTTCTATAGTGACCGAATCGGGAGCGGAATAATTCCGGGGCCCGAGAACCCGGACCCGCTACCGCGGAGAGGACGATCATGAGTACGGCGAGCACGCGGACTCCGCAGGGCCGCTACGGCCGCTCCTCGGACGAGCAGGCCGACCGCACGCTCAAGATCGTCGGCGCCGTGCTCGGCGCGCTCCTGCTCGCACTGATCGGCTGGTTCGGCTACCACTACGTCGGCCAGAACAAGATCAGCGGCGAGCTGATCGGCTTCGAGCTCGCCGAGGACTCGGTGCAGGTGCACCTGGAGGTCCGCAAGGACGCCGGCGTGACCGGCTACTGCACGGTGCGCTCCCAGGCGGAGGACGGCGACGAGGTGGGCCGGGCCGACTTCCGCTTCGACGGGGACGACACCCGCATCGACAAGGTCGTCACGCTGCGGACCAAGGCCGCCGGGACGACGGCCGAGCTGCTCGGCTGCCATCCGGAGTGATGCGGCGAGCCCCACTGGCGCCAATACCTGCCACCTGACCTGCGATGACAGGAATCTGGTGGCTTATGTCCTCCCCCTTTGGCCACTGAATTGTTAGGCTCGTGGTTTCGCCCTTCCGTGAAGGAACATCCTTCTGGGTAGGGCGTTGATTTGTATTCCCAGTACCAACGAGGAGCACCCGTGACCCAGACCAGCGAGAACGTCACCTGGCTGACCCAGGAGGCGTACAACAAGCTCAAGGAGGAGCTTGAATACCTTACTGGTCCTGCGCGCACCGAGATCTCTGCCAAGATCGCCGCGGCTCGTGAGGAGGGGGACCTGCGGGAGAACGGCGGGTACCACGCGGCGAAGGAGGAGCAGGGCAAGCAGGAGCTCCGCGTGCGCCAGCTGACCCAGCTGCTCGAGAGCGCCAAGGTGGGCGAGGCCCCGGCCGCCGACGGCGTCGTGGCGCCCGGCATGGTCGTCACCATCGCCTTCGACGGCGACGAGGACGACACGCTGACCTTCCTGCTCGCTTCGCGCGAGTACGCGAGCTCGGACATCGAGACGTACTCTCCGCAGTCCCCGCTCGGCTCGGGCGTCCTCGGCCACAAGGTCGGCGACGACGCGCAGTACGAGCTGCCCAACGGCAAGCCTGCCTCGGTGAGGATCCTCAAGGCCGAGCCGTACAACGGCTGACCCGCCGCCCATCGGCGACGAGCCCCCGGTGTCCCCGTGACGCCGGGGGCTCGTCGGCGTCCTGCCGCCTTGCCGATCGGTCGTGCCTCTCGGCCTCGCCGTCAGCCGGCCGCTCTGCGGTACTTGCGCACTGCCAGTGTCCTGAAGATCAGGACGATCACGATCGAGTAGGTAAGCGTCGCCCAGACCGGGTGCTGCATGGGCCAGGCGTCCGACTGCACGACGCCCGGGTTCCCGAACAGCTCGCGGCACGCCTGGACGACCGCGCTGAACGGGTTCCACTCGGCGACATGGCGGAGCCACGGCGTCATCTGGGTGGGGTCGACGAAGGCGTTGGACACGAAGGTGACGGGGAACAGCCAGATGATCCCTCCGGAGGTCGCCGCCTCCGGCGTCCGTACGGACAGGCCGATCAGGGCGCCGATCCACGTGAAGGCGTACCCCAGGAGCAGAAGCAGCCCGAAGCCCGCGAGCACCCTCCCGATGTTGGTCGGCTCCGCCGATCCGGTGCGCCAGCCCACGAGCAGCGCGACGATCGCCAGGACGAGCAGGGTGATCGACGTCTGCACCAGGTCCGCGACCGTCCGCCCGGTCAGCACCGCGCCTCGCGCCATCGGCAGGGACCGGAAGCGATCGACGAGCCCCTTCTGCATGTCGTCGGCGATACCGGCCGCCGATCCGGCGGTGGCGAAGGTGACGGTCTGCGCGAAGATGCCCGCCATCAGGAAGTCCTTGTAGACGTCCGAGTCGGTGGTGCTGCCGACCTTGATGGAACCGCCGAAGACGTACGTGAACAGGATGACGAACATCACCGGCTGGATGATCCCGAACAGGACCATCTCCGGGATCCGGGTCATCCGGATCAGGTTTCGGCGGGCGATGACCAGCGAGTCACGGACGGACTGGCCGATGGGGTTGGCGGACGCCGTGACCGGCGCGGCGTCGGTGGCGGCACTCACTTGGCGGTCTCCTTCTCCTGCTCGTGGTCGGCGTCGTCCGCCGAGCCGTTCGTCTCGTCCGCCGCCTCGGCCACGTGGCCGGTGAGGGAGAGGAAGACGTCGTCGAGGGTGGGGCGGCGCAGGCCGATGTCGTCGATCTCGATACCGCGGACGTCGAGTTCGCGGATGACCTCGGCGAGCAGCTTCGCGCCGCCCGTGACGGGCACGGTCAGCTTGCGGGTGTGCTCCTCGACCGTGGTCGAGCCCTTGCCGAATCCGGCGAGCACCTCGGAGGCCGTCGCCATGCGGCCGCGGTCGTGGACCACGACCTCGACGCGCTCTCCCCCGGTGCGGGCCTTGAGCTGGTCGGAGGTGCCCCGGGCGATGACGCGGCCGTGGTCGACGACCGCGATGTCGTGCGCGAGGTGGTCGGCCTCTTCCAGGTACTGGGTGGTGAGCAGCAGGGTCGTACCGCCCGCGACCAGCTGCTTGATGACCTCCCACAGCTCCTGCCGGTTGCGGGGGTCCAGGCCGGTCGTGGGTTCGTCCATGAACATGACGGGCGGGGAGACGACCAGGGCGGCCGCCAGGTCGAGCCGGCGGCGCATGCCTCCCGAGTACGTCTTGGTGGGGCGGTCGGCGGCGTCCGAGAGGTGGAACTGGTCGAGCAGCTCGGCGGCCCGCGCCTTCGCCGCCTTGCCCTTCATCTGGTAGAGCTGGCCGACCATGTGCAGGTTCTCGCGGCCCGTCAGGTACTCGTCGACCGCGGCGAACTGGCCGGAGAGGCCGATGGAGCGGCGTACCTCGTTGGGCTGCCTGAGGACGTCGATGCCCGCGACGACCGCCTTGCCGCTGTCGGGGCGCAGCAGGGTCGTGAGGCAGCGGACGGCGGTGGTCTTGCCCGCGCCGTTCGGCCCGAGCAGGCCCAGGACCGTGCCCTCGGGAACGTCGAGGTCGACGCCGTCGAGAGCCCTTACGTCACCGAAGGTCTTCACCAGGCCTTCGGCATAGATGGCGCCTGGCATGTGAGTCTCCACGTCGTCGGGGATTCTTCGGAAAGCCTAGGTTTGTACGTTTCGCCGCGCTCAGCGAGCGATTTACGACACACCATAACGCGATGTATCGCGTCTCACAATGCAGTTGCTCGAACGAGTGACGAAGTGGCCGCCGGTGCGCCGCCCGGGCTCAGGCGATGACCGTGTATCCCGCTTCCCGCAGCACGCGGCCGACCTCGGTGCAGTGCTCCGGGCCCTTCGTCTCCAGGTGCAGCTCGACCTCCGCCTCCGTGAGCCCGAGCCGCGGATGGGTTCGGACGTGGCTCACATCGAGGACGTTAGCGTCGACCACTGACAACACCCCGAGCAGCGTGGCCAGGGCGCCGGGCCGGTCCGTCAGCCGCAGCCGGACCGCCAGGTAGCGGCCCTGCGCGGCCATGCCGTGCCGCAGCACACCCTGCATCAGCACCGGGTCCACGTTGCCGCCGGACAGGACCGCGACGACCGGTCCCTCGAAGGCGTCCGGCTCGCTCAGCAGCGCCGCCACCGGGCTCGCCCCGGCCGGCTCCACGACCAGCTTGGCCCGCTCCAGACACAGCAGCAGCGCGGTCGACAGCGCGTCCTCGGAGACCGTGCGGACCTCGTCCACCAGTTCGCCGACGATCCCGAACGGCACGTCGCCGGGCCGCCCCACCTTGATCCCGTCGGCCATCGTCGCCGGGTTCTGCACGGCGACCGGGCGTCCGGCGGCCAGCGAGGGCGGGTAGGCGGCCGCGCCCTCCGCCTGCACGCCGACGATCCGCACGTCCGGCCGCAGCGCCTTCACCGCGACCGCGATCCCGGCCGCCAGTCCGCCCCCGCCGATGCCGACGACGACGGTCCGCACCTCGGGGCACTGCTCCAGGATCTCCAGCCCGACCGTGCCCTGGCCCGCGATGACGTCGGGGTGGTCGAAGGGGTGGATGAAGACCGCGCCGGTCCGCTCCGCGTACTCCTGCGCGGCGGCCAGCGTCTCGTCCACCACCTGGCCGTGCAGCCGCACCTCGGCGCCGTAGTCCCGGGTCGCGCTGATCTTGGGCAGCGGCGCCCCCTGCGGCATGAACACCGTCGAGCGCACACCGAGCAGCGACGAGGCCAGCGCGACGCCCTGCGCGTGGTTGCCCGCGCTCGCCGCGACCACGCCCGCGGCCCGCTGCTCGGGGAGCAGCCCGGCGATCCGCACGTAGGCGCCGCGCAGCTTGAACGAGCCCGTCCGCTGGAGGTTCTCGCACTTGAGGTGCACCGGCGAGCCGACCAGCTGGGAGAGGTGCCTGCTGCCCTCCATGGCCGTCACCCGCGCCACGCCCGAGAGCATCTTCTGGGCTCCGCGCACGTCGTCGAGGGTGACGGGAGCGACGCGGGACGCTGTGCTGTAGCTCATAGCTCCAGCATCGCAGTTCACGGGCACCGTGCGCCGTTGTGACCAACCTCCGAGACCCGCTTTGCCCAGCGCCGGTACGCCCTGCCGCCCGGCCGCGTACCCTGTCCCCCAATTAGCAGCCCTCCACGAAGTGAGCCCCCGGCCATGCCCACAACACCTGAAATGTCGATGGACATGACGACCGCCGGTGACACCGGTCTTCTCGAGACGCTCCAGCACGAGGTCGCGCTCTTCGCCCGACGTGCCGAACAGACCCGGCTCGGCGGGGTCGGCCAGGTGCGCAACTCCATGGACCGCGCCGCCTACCTGCTGCTCAACCGCCTCGACAAAGAAGGCCCGATGGGCGTGAAGGCGCTCGCCGCCAGCATGGGGATCGACTCCTCGACGGTCACCCGGCAGGTGGCCCCGCTCGTCGACACCGGACTCGTCAAGCGGACCTCGCACCCCGAGGACGGACGCGCGGTGGTCCTCCAGCTGTCGCCGCGCGGCGTGGCGCGGCTGGAGGAGGTCCGCTCCTCCCGGCGTCAGCTCATGGCCGAGCTGACCCACGACTGGGCGCCGCAGGAGCGCGAGACGTTCTGTGCGCTCCTCGCGCGCTTCAACGGAGCCCTGTCCGCCCGTATGGCCCCGTCCGGCGTGTCGCCCACGGACGCCCCCTCGGGCTCCTGAACGACCCTTCCCGCCCTTCCGGAGCCTTCCCGGGCTTTTCAGAGCTTTCCCGGGCTTTCCCCGGCTTTCCCGGGCTTTCCGGAACGGGGTTCGCACCGAACTCTTGACCGGCGGCCCGCCCCTGGCCTGATATGAGACCTCAGGGGTCGTCGCCGTCTGGGCGGGAGGCGCGGTGCGAGAACGGCATGCGTCCCGGAATGCCCGCCGGGCCCGCGAGTTCGAGGCGTTCGTCGCGGGCGCGGCCGGGCGGCTTCTGCACGCCGCCACGCTGCTCACCGCCGAGGCCCCGGACGCCAACCCGCGCGCGCGGCGCCTGCTGGCCCTGAGCCTGGCCCACACGTACGCGGACTGGGACCGTCTGCACGGGGAGGACCCGTACGACCGCGCCCGCCAGCACCTGGCCACCCGCTTCGCCCGTGCGGCCTGGCACCGGTACGGCGCTCTCGGCCGGACCCGCCGGCACCCCGCCGGACCCCTGGGCGGGCTCGCCCCCCAGGAACGCCTGCTCCTGGTGCTGAGGCTGTACGAGGGTGTCGCCGAGGAGCAGACGGCCGCGCTGCTGGGCCTGCCCGTGGAGCGGGTACGGACGATCTGCGACCGGGCGACCGCCGCTCTGCTGCGCCCGCCGCCGTCACCCGCCCGCCCGGTGACGGCGGACGCGAGGGCGGCGACGCCATGACGGACCCGACGACCGGCACGCGCGCGTGGCACCCGGGGAGGCGCGGGTGAACCGCCCCCGGCGCGAGGCCGCCGCACGGCGGATCATGGAGCAGTCGCCCCCGCGCGTGCCGGCCGACCTCTACGCGGAGGCCGTCCGCCGGGGCGGCCGCATGCTGCGGCGCAGGACCGCCGCCCGGCGCCTGATGTGGCTGCTGCTGGGCGCCGCGGCCGTGGCGTTCACGGTGTGGGCGCTGACCGTGCAGCCCTGGGTGGAGCCGCCCTCGGAGACGACCCCACCCGTGACCGGCTGGGAGGGCTGGTGAGCCCGTTTTCCTAGCCCAGCGCCTGCTGGAGGTCGGCCAGCACGTCGTCGGCGTTCTCGATGCCGACCGACAGCCGCACCAGGTCGGCGGGCACCTCCAGGGCGGAGCCCGCCGCGGAGGCGTGCGTCATCCGGCCCGGGTGCTCGATCAGCGACTCGACGCCGCCGAGGGACTCGCCGAGCGTGAAGACCTTCGCGCGGTTGCACACCTCGACGGCGGCCTGCTCGCCGCCCTCGACGCGGAACGACACCATGCCGCCGAACGCCTTCATCTGCTTGGCGGCGACCTCGTGCCCCGGGTGCTCGGGCAGCCCCGGGTACAGCACGCTCGTCACGCGCGCGTGCCGGGAGAGCATGTCGGCGACCTTGGTCGCGTTCTCGCTGTGCCGGTCCATGCGCACGGCGAGGGTCTTGGTGCCGCGCAGCACCAGCCAGGAGTCGAAGGGTCCGGCGACCGCGCCCATCGCGTTCTGGTGGAACGCCAGCTCCTCGCCCAGCTCCTGGTCGCCCACGATCAGCGCGCCGCCCACGACGTCCGAGTGCCCGCCCATGTACTTGGTCAGCGAGTGCACGACGACGTCGGCGCCGAGGGCCAGCGGCTGCTGGAGGTACGGGGTGGCGAAGGTGTTGTCGACGACGAGCCGGGCGCCGGCGTCCCGGGCGACCTGGGCGACCTGCGCGATGTCGGTGATGCCGAGCAGCGGGTTGGAGGGCGTCTCCACCCACACCGCCTTGGTCTTCGGGGTGAGGGCGGCCCGCACGGCGGCGGCGTCGCTCGTGTCGGCCACGGACCACTCCACACCCCACCGGGTGGCGACCTTGGCGAAGAGGCGGAAGGTGCCGCCGTACGCGTCGTTCGGGATCACCACGTGGTCGCCGGGGCGCAGCAGCGTACGCAACAGGCAGTCCTCGGCCGCCAGTCCGGACGCGAACGCGAGGCCGCGGCGGCCGCCCTCCAGGGCGGCGAGGTTCTCCTCCAGCGCGGTACGGGTCGGGTTGGCGCTGCGGCTGTACTCGTAGCCGCCGCGCAATCCGCCGACGCCGTCCTGCTTGTAGGTCGACACCTGATAGATCGGCGGGACGACCGCGCCCGTCAGGGGATCGGCGGTGTTGCCCGCGTGGATCGCGAGCGTCTCGAAGTGCTGACTGATGTGCCTGTCGCTCATGGGCACCGAGGGTAGCCGTGCGGAACGCCTCGCGGGTTTTCCACAGGGCGGGGGACGGGTTGGCCAATTGTCGGCGGCGTCTGGTTCGCTTGAGACATGGAGATTCTCTGGGTCCTGATGGCACTGGTCATGCTCGGCTTCGTGCTGCTCCAAGTCTCGCGGCGCCGGCGCGGCGCGGTCGGCCTGGTCGAGCCCGGCCACCCGGACGCCGCCGACCCCGCGAACTACGGCTTCGCCCGCGAGGAGGAGCTGGACATCCGGATGCCGGGCCCCGACCAGGACCTGCTCGACGTCCTGGACCTGGTGCAGCGCACCCAGGACTACCGGGGAGCGATGCAGCTCCTCGCCGGGACGGAGGCGGAGGGCGAGCGGCGCTGGCAGCGCGTGCAGGCCTTCGCGGGAGCCGCGTCGCTGGAGCTGCGGCAGCGGCCCGGCGGTGTCGGGGAGACGCCGGGCGGGCAGTGGCTGCGGGTGTGGCGGGCCGAGGCGCCCAAGGACGCGGGCGGCGCGGCGGTGCACGCCGAGTTCCTGGTGCAGCAGGCGTGGCGGACGTCGACGCCGGGCTCGGACGACTTCCGGATCATCATGGAGGAGGCCAGGGCGGCCTGCGGCGAGGCGGCCCTCCTCGCACCCGGGGACCCGGTCCCGTACATCGTCGAGCTGTCGGTGGCCCGCGGCCTCGGGTACTCGCGCGAGGAGTTCGAGCAGCTCTGGCTGAAGATCCTGGACCGCGCCCCCAACCACATGGGCGCGCACCTGGCCGCGCTGCAGTACTGGTGCGAGAAGTGGCACGGCTCGCGGCAGCTGGCGTACTCCTTCGCGGAGGCGGCGGCCGCCCGCGCCCCGCGGGGCTCGTTGCTCGCGGCGATGCCGCTCTTCGCGGTCTTCGAGCACCTGCCCGAGGTCAACCTGGTCAGCGGTTTCTACCAGAGCGAGGTCGTCACCAAGGCCGTCCACGGCGCCCTGCACGCGGTCCACTCGGCCCGCCCGGACGATCCCATGCAGGCGCACGTCCGCCACCTTCTGGTGTTCTTCCTGGTCCGCGGCGAGCGCTGGGCCGAGGCCATGAACCAGCTGACGGTCATAGACGGCCACGTGGGCGCCCTGCCCTGGACGCTGTCCACCGACCCGGCGGCGGAGTTCGCGGTGTACCGCGCGCTCGCGGTGGCGGGGTACGAGGCGAACGGCGGCAGCCCGGCCACGCTGCCGCACTGAGCACGCTGCCGCGCTGAGCGCCGGGCGCGCTCACGACGACGCGGTCCGGCCGTCATCGGCCGGACCGCGTCGTGTCGGCCTCGTCGCCCTCAGCCCCGGACGCTCAGCCCTCGCTGCCGCTGCGGGCGGGCAGCCGCCAGCCCGGGCGCGGGAAGTGGCAGGTGTACCCGTCCGGGTAGCGCTGCAGGTAGTCCTGGTGCTCCGGCTCCGCCTCCCAGAAGGGGCCGACCGGCTCCACCTCGGTGACGACCTTGCCGGGCCACAGTCCGGAGGCGTCCACGTCGGCGATCGTGTCCTCGGCGATCCGCTTCTGCTCGTCGTCCACGTAGTAGATCGCCGAGCGGTAGCTGAGGCCGATGTCGTTGCCCTGGCGGTTCTTGGTGCTCGGGTCGTGGATCTGGAAGAAGAACTCCAGGAGTGCGCGGTAGTCGGTCGCCTCGGGGTCGAAGAGGATCTCGATGGCCTCCGCGTGCGTGCCGTGGTTCCGGTACGTCGCGTTCGGCACGTCACCGCCGGTGTATCCGACCCGGGTCGCGGTCACGCCCGGAAGCCGACGGATCAGCTCCTCCATCCCCCAGAAGCATCCGCCCGCCAGCACGGCCCTCTGTGTCTGCGCAGCCATTGCGGCCCTCCAAAATCTCTCGGCTCGGTCGCCCACCCCCCTCAACACGGGAGGGCTCCCGACGATTCCGCACCCGTCCGACCGGCCATATGATCATGGCAAGGGGAGGGGAGTACAACCTGTGAAGATCCATCTCAAGCGTGGCTTGGCCTCGTTCGTGGGGCTCGCGCTCGCCGGTGCGGGCCTGGCCACCGTGGGCACCGCTCCGGCGGCGGCCGGCTCGTACGACTGTCCGTCGGGCTACTTCTGCGGCTGGACGGGCGAGAGCGCCAACGGCTCGATGTGGAAGACGAACAAGAGCGTCGCGGACCTGGGCGGCTGGGACAACAAGATCCGTTCGTACGTCAACCGCACGACGAGTGTCGCCTGCGTCTACGAGGACAAGAACTACACGCCGTGGGGCGGTTACTGGGCCCAGGAGCCGAACTCGCCCGGCGAATACAACGGGGACCCGGTCGCGACCACCAGCTCGGTCAAGTTCGTCCGCACCGAGCGCGAGTGCAGTCAGCCCGCCTATCCCAGCTGGTCCTCCGAGACCTCACCGAAGGCCCTGGGCTTCGGTGACCTGAACGGTGACCGCAGGGCCGACGTCGTCACCCGCGACGAGGCCGGACGGCTCTGGTTCTCCCCGGGCGACACCACCGGCCGGCTGATCGGCACCGGCGGCTGGAACGCCATGAGCGCCCTCACCCGGCACGGTGACTTCAGCCGCGACGGGCGCGAGGACCTGATCGCCCGCGAGGCCTCGACCGGCAAGCTCTGGCTCTACCCCGGCACCGGAACCGGTTCCCTCGGTTCCCGCAAGCTGATCGGCAAGAGTGGCTGGAACGCCATGAACCGGGTCACCGCTTTCGGTGACCTGACCGGTGACGGCCGCTCCGACCTGATCGCGGTCGAGAAGGCCACGGCCAGGCTCTGGCTCTACCCGGGCACCTCCACCGGCACCCTCGGCGCCCGCAAGCTGATCGGCAAGAGCGGCTGGAACGCCATGAACGCGCTGATCGGCATGGGCGACGTGACCGGCGACGGCCGGCCCGACCTCTACGCACGCGAGGCGTCCACCGGCAAGCTGTGGCTCTACCCGGGCACCTCGACGGGCACCCTCGGTTCCCGCACGCTCGTCGGGACCGGCGGCTGGAACGCGATGGCGCACTTCCTCCCGGTCGGCGACTTCTCCGGCGACGGCGTGCCGGACCTGGCCACCGTGACCAACGAGAAGTACGTACTGGACGGCTACCCGGGCAACCTGGGCTGGCTGGTCACGTACCGGGGCCGCGGCAACGGTTTCCTGACGTCCGGCGTACCCACCCACGGGGAGTGGTGGGGACTCAACGGCTTCGTCTAGTACGACCTCGTACGACCAGGTACGACGACGAGGACACCGAGAACACCGAGGACGGCCGCCCTCGCCCCCGACCGGCACGGCGACAAAAACCACTGGCCGGGCGGGGCGGACCGGCCCCACGCTGTACGCCATGCAGCAGCCCCAGCGCGAGGTCCGGGCCGTCCACACCGCGTCCACCGTCACCGTCTACCAGGCGTACTCCCCGGAGATCGGCCTCCCGGCCATCCGCGAAGGACGCTTCCCCGCCGCCTGGAAGCGGGACAGGATGACATGGATCAAGCCGTCGTTCCTGTGGATGATGTACCGCTGCGGGTGGGCCGCCAAGGCGGGGCAGGAGACCGTTCTGGCCGTGGAGATCGGCCGCGAGGGCTTCGAGTGGGCCCTGCGCCACGCGTGCCTGTCGAGCTACCAGCCCGGCGTC
Source organism: Streptomyces violaceoruber (assembly GCF_033406955.1). Taxonomy (NCBI): domain Bacteria; kingdom Bacillati; phylum Actinomycetota; class Actinomycetes; order Kitasatosporales; family Streptomycetaceae; genus Streptomyces; species Streptomyces violaceoruber. Next base: position 3,155,664 of record NZ_CP137734.1, read on the forward strand.
CACCCCGACCGGGCCACCTGGCAGCGCGAGGTGAAGCGCTCGCCCACCCGCGTCCAGTGGGACCCCGAACGCGACCTGTGCCTCCAGCCCCTGCCCTACCGCTCCCTGCAGCTCGGCCTGGCCGGCGAGGCCGCGCGCCGGTACGCCGACGAGTGGACGGTCGCCATCCGCGACGTGACTCCACTCGCCCACGAGATCCACGGCCTCGTCCGGGACGGCGACCTCGACGCGGCGCGGCGCCTGCTGCCCCGGGAGCAGCCGTATCCCGCCGCGGAGGAACTGCTGAGCAACCTGCGGCCGTGACGGCGCTGCCGCCGTGGACGCGTCAGTCCACCTCGACGCCGAAGTCGCGCAGCAGCTCCTCCAGGCCGCCCGAGTAGCCCTTGCCGCCCACGACGAAGTCCCAGTCGCCGTTGGACCTGCGGCGGAAGGAGCCGAGGACCAGGGCGGTCTCGTGCGGGCGGCCGTCGGAGACCCGGAGTTGCCCCAGTTCCGTCAGCGCCGGGACTTTATCCAGCAATGGCTGCCGCGCACATCCACTCGCCGCCCTTCACGGCCGGGCCGGGATCAGTCCGCCGCGCGCAGCCCCGCGATCAGGATGCGCACCAGTTGCCGGGCGTCGTAACTCGGGTTGGGGGTCTCCGCGCCGATGCAGAGGTTGCCGACACCGCGCATGAGCGCCAGGGGCGGTACGTCGGTGTCGATCTCGCCGGAGTCGGTGGCGGCGGCGAGGAGGTCGGTGCAGACGGGGACGAGGCGGTCGAGGAAGTACGCGTGGAGGGTCTCGAAGCCGGCGCTGTCGGACTGGAGGACCGCGGCGAGGCCGTGCTTGGTGACCAGGAAGTCGACGAACAGGTCGATCCAGCCCGCGAGCGCCGCGTACGGGGTCGGGCTGCTCGCCAGCAGGGCGGGACCGGCCTCGGCACAGGCCTCCACCTGGTGCCGGTAGACGCCGATGATGAGGTCCGCCCGGGTCGGGAAGTGACGGTAGATCGTGGCCGTGCCGACCCCGGCCTCGGCCGCGATGTCGCGCACGGGGGCCTCCACGCCCGATCTGACGAACACCGCGGCGGCGGCGTCGAGCAGGGTCTTCTCGTTGCGCCGGGCGTCCGCGCGCTTGGGCCGGGAGGCCGCCTGTCCCGTTGCCGCTTCGCCGTCCTTCACCGTGCCGTTCCCTTCACCGATTGATAAACGGGACACCGTTCCGTATTGTGGGGCGAGTAAACGGGACGGCGTTCCGCTTGGTGTCCTCATGATGCCAGAGCACCGAGCCCGCCACCAAGTCATGCCCCCGCTGGAGGAACCGTCATGCAGTACCGCACCTTGGGCCGCACCGGTGTGCAGGTCAGCTCGCTCGCGCTCGGCGCCATGAACTTCGGCAGCATCGGGCGTACCACCCAGGACGAGGCCACCGCCATCGTCGACGCCGCCCTGGAGGGCGGGATCAACCTCATCGACACCGCCGACATGTACGGCCGCGGCGAGTCGGAGGAGATGGTCGGCAAGGCGATCGCCGGGCGTCGCGACGACATCGTGCTGGCCACGAAGGCGAACATGCCGATGAGCGACGAGCCCAACCACCAGGGCTCCTCGCGCCGCTGGCTGGTCACCGCGCTGGACAACAGCCTGCGCCGCCTCGGCGTCGACCACGTCGACCTCTACCAGATCCACCGGTGGGACCCGGCCACGAGCGACGAGGAGACGCTGTCCGCGCTCACCGATCTGCAGCGCGCCGGGAAGATCCGGTACTTCGGGTCCTCCACCTTCCCGGCCTACCGCATCGTCGAGGCCCAGTGGGCCGCCCGCGAGCACCGGCTGAGCCGCTACGTCACCGAGCAGCCCAGCTACTCCCTCCTGCAGCGCGGGATCGAGAGCCACGTGCTGCCGGTGACCGAGCAGTACGGGCTCGGCGTGCTGGTGTGGAGCCCGCTGGCCTCCGGGTGGCTGTCCGGGGCGGTGCGCGCGGGGCGCGAGGCCGCCACGCACCGGTCGGCGGTGCTGCCCGAGCGCTTCGACACCGCGCTGCCCGCCAACCGGGCCCGGCTCGACGCCGTCGAGAAGCTGGCCGCGGTCGCCGACGAGGCCGGGCTCACGCTGATCCAGCTCGCGCTCGGCTTCGTGACCGCGCACCCCGCCGTCACCGCCGCGCTCGTCGGGCCCCGCACCCTGGACCACCTCCACTCCCAGCTCGCCGCCGCCGACACGGTGCTCTCCGACGACGTGCTCGACGCGGTCGACGCCGTCGTCGCGCCGGGGACCGACCTCGCCGCGCACGAGAAGTTCGACGCCACGCCCGCGCTGCTCGACCCGGCGCTGCGCCGGCGGCGCCGGCCGGCGGCCGGCTGACCGGCGGCCGCCGGCGGACGCCCCGGGGCGGACGCCGAGCCGTCAGCGCCCCGGCCGGCCCGCTCCCACCTCGCCGCGCCCCCGGTAGCGGTACACGACGTAGGGCCGCACCAGGTAGCCGAGCGGCGCCGTGAAGGCGTGGATCAGGCGCGTGTAGGGCCACAGGGCGAACAGGGCCATGGCGAGGAGTGCGTGCAGGCGGTAGACGAGCGGGGCCTGGGCCATGGCGGTCACGTCCGGGTCCAGCGCGAACAGGCTGCGGAACCAGACGGAGACGCCGAGCCGGTAGTCGTACGTGGACGCCGCCGTCGCACCGGACGCGGTGGCCGTCAGCCCGGCGAGGACGACCGTGAGCAGCAGGGGGTAGACCACTCGGTCGCTCCGGCTGGTCGCGGCCCGGATCGCGGGGGTGCGCAGGCGGCGGTACAGGAGGAGGGCGAGGCCCGCCAGGGTCGCCAGGCCCGCGGTGCCGCCCGCGATCAGGGCGTTGGCGTGGTAGAGATGCTCGCTGACGTGGAGGCGGTCGGTCAGCGACTCGGGGACCAGGAGCCCGGCCACGTGGCCGGCGATCACGAACAGCAGGCCGTAGTGGAAGAGCGGGCCCGCGATCCGCAGCAGCCGGCTCTCGTGCAGCTGACTGGACCGGGTGGTGAAGCCGAAACGGTCGTAGCGGTAGCGCCAGGCCGTCCCCGCCACCAGCACCACCAGGGTCAGGTACGGCAGGACGCCCCACAGGGCGGTGTGCAGGTGCCTCATCGGCGGGCTCCGTCGTCGTGCGGCCGGGGCTGGGCGGGGAAGGGTCCCAGGACGTCGAGGCCCACCGCCTCGGTCGGCGGGCCGGTACGGGTCAGGCGCAGGGCCTCCTCGCGGCTGGCCGGTGCCCGGCCCGGCAGGCACCGGCCGACGGCCTGGAGGAGGGCGGCGTAGGGGCTGCGGTGGGCTTCGAGGGCGTAGCGCAGGACCTCGATCGCCGCCCGGTGTTCCGTCAGCAGTGCGGTGCCCGCCTCGGGGGTGCGGGCGGCGAACTCCAGCATCAGCGGCAGGAAGTCGGGCAGTTCGTCGTCCGGCGGCAGCCAGCCGTGGGTGCGGTACACGGACTTGATACGGGCGAGTGCGGCGCCGCGGCGGCGGGTGTCGCCGTCGGTGTAGTAGGTGAGGTAGAGGCAGCGCCGGCGGCTGCGGTCGAAGGTGGCGACGTAGCGGGCGGCCACGGCGAGGGGGTCCTCCCGTTCCGCCCGGTCGCAGAAGGAGAGCAGGAGCTGGATCTCGGGGCCGGGGAGCGCGGCGACCGTGTCGCGGACGGTGTGCGGGCGGCGCGGCCAGTCCCGGTCCGGGTAGGCCAGCAGCAGGGCGGCGGCCTGGAACACGACCGGTGCGTTGGTGGTCGTCGCGGCGCGGCCGAGGCTACGGCTCACAGCTCGGGCTCCGTCCGCACGGCGCCGCGGGCGCGCGGGAAGAGGCCGTTCGGGCGCCCCTTCCCGTTCCAGTTCAGGAGGTTGACCCGGCCGCGCAGCGCGGACGACGTGCCGGACCCGGCGGTCGGCGGCGCGTGGAAGGCTTCGGGGTCGAACTCCCCGAAGCCGGGGCCGCCGCCCGCGCCCTCCGGCATCATCCCCGGCCCGCCCACGCCGTCCAGGCTGCAGCCCGCCCCGGTGCCGCCGGGGTCGGGGACGGAGCCGGTGTAGGCGGTCGGGATGACGTAGCGCTCGTCGTACTTGGCGAGGGCGAGCAGCCGGTACAGCTCCAGGATGCCCGGCTCGTCCAGTCCGACCGCCTCGGCGATCCGCGGGTCCTGTTCCTCGCCGAGGTTGACGCGCCGCATGTGGGAGCGCATCGCGGCCAGCCGGCACAGGGCGGCCTCGACGGGCCCCGGATCGCCCGCGGTGAAGAGTTCGGCGAGGTAGCCGAGGGGGATGCGCAGCGTGTCGATCGCGCCGAACAGCGCGGCCGGGTCCTCCCCGTCGTGCCCGGTGCCGGTGAGGGCGTCGACGACCGGGGAGAGCGGCGGGACGTACCAGACCATCGGCATCGTGCGGTACTCCGGGTGCAGCGGGAGCGCGACGCGGTACCGGGTGATCAGCGCGTGGACCGGGGAGCGGCGCGCGGCCTCGACCCAGTCGTGCGGGATGCCGGACGCCTGGGCCGCGCGGGCCACCTCGGGGTCGTCGGGGTCGAGGAAGCAGCCGAGCTGGGCCTCGTACAGGTCCTTCTCGTCGGTGACGGAGGCGGCGGCGCCGACCTTGTCGGGGTCGTAGAGCATGACGCCGAGGTAGCGCAGCCGGCCGACGCAGGTCTCGGAGCAGACGGTGGGGTCGCCGGCCTCGATCCGCGGGTAGCAGAAGGTGCACTTCTCGGCCTTGCCGGTGGAGTGGTTGAAGTAGACCTTCTTGTACGGGCAGCCGCTGACGCACATCCGCCAGCCCCGGCAGCGGTCCTGGTCGACCAGGACGATGCCGTCCTCGACGCGCTTGTAGAGGGCGCCGGAGGGGCAGACGGCGACGCAGGACGGGTTGAGGCAGTGCTCGCAGATGCGGGGCAGGTAGAACATGAACGCCCGCTCGTAGTCGAGCCGGACCTGCTCGCTCATCCGGGCGAGGAGGGGGTCCGCGGCGAGCTGTGCGGGGCCGCCGCCGAGGTCGTCGTCCCAGTTGGGGCCCCAGGTGATCTCGGTGGGGCGGCCGTCGATCGCCGAGCGGGGCGGGGCGGTGGGGATGTCGTCGCCGAGGGGGGCGGTGGTGAGGTTCTCGTAGTCGTAGGTCCAGGGCTGGTAGTAGTCGTCGAGGGTGGGGAGTTCGGGGTTGGCGAAGAGGCGGGCGAGGCGGCGGGCGCGGCCGCCGGTGCGCGGGACGAGGCGCCCGCCCTTGAGGTGCCAGCCGCCCTTCCACTTCTCCTGGTCCTCGTGGCCGCGGGGGTAGCCCTGGCCGGGACGGGTCTCGACGTTGTTGAACCAGACGTACTCGGTGCCGGTGCGGTTGGTCCAGGTCTGTTTGCAGGTGACCGAGCAGGTGTGGCAGCCGATGCACTTGTCGAGGTTCATGACCATCGCCACCTGTGCCATGACGCGCATCAGTACGTGACCTCCTGGGAGCGGCGCCGGATGGTGGTGACGGCGTCGCGCTGGTTGCCGGTCGGGCCGTAGTAGTTGGGGGCGAAGGAGAGCTGGCCGTAGCCGCCGATGAGGTGGGTGGGCTTGACGAGCAGCTTGGTCAGGGAGTTGTGGACACCGCCGCGGCGGCCGTTCGCCTCCGACTTCGGCACGTTCACCAGGCGTTCCTGGACGTGGTACATGAGCACCGTGCCGTCCGGGACGCGGTGGGAGACGATCGCGCGGGCGACGACGACGCCGTGTGCGTTGACGGCCTCCACCCAGTCGTTGTCGGCGGCGCCGATCGCGTCGGCGTCGGCGGGGCTCATCCATACGACGGGGCCGCCGCGGGCCAGGGTCTGCATCAGCAGGTTCTCCTGGTACTCGCTGTGGATGGACCACTTGGCGTGCGGGGTGAGGTAGCGGACGGTCACCGCGCGGCCGTCGCCGGTCGGGATCGGGGCGTCGCCCAGCTCGGCCAGGTTCAGCGGGGGCCGGTAGACGGGGAGCTGCTCGCCCAGCTCGGCCATCCAGTCGTGGTCGACGTAGAAGTGCTGGCGGCCGGTGAGGGTGTGCCAGGGCTTCTTGTGCTCGGTGTTGACGGTGAAGGGCGAGTAGCGCCGGTCGGGCGCCTCCTTGCCGGACCACTCGAAGCTCGCCCCGACCTGCACGGGGCGCTCCTGGGTGTCGGAGAAGACCACGCGCCGCTCCCCCACCGACGCGGCCAGCTCGGCGAGCCCGGCGCCGGGCCCGACGCGGTCGGCGAGGCGGTCGAAGCCCTCGGCGGCGAGGCGGCCGTTGGTGGTGCCGGACAGGGCGAGGATCGCCTCGCAGAACTTGACGTCGGTGTCGAGCAGGGGGCGGCCGCGGGCGGGCCCGGCGGGGGCGGTGCCGCAGCGGGCGGCGAGCCAGCGCGACTCCTCGTGCGGGTTGACGGTCACGCCCTTCACGGTCATGCCGTGCTCCTCGGCCAGCGGCCCGAAGGCGGCGAGCCGGTCGGCGACGGCCGTGTAGTCCCGTTCCACCAGCGAGACCTGAGGGGCGTTGCGGCCCGGCTCGACGGGAGTGCGGCCGTCCCGCCAGTCGGTGACCCGGCCGCCGGGCTGAGCCGTCTCGCCGGGGGTGTCGTGCTGGAGGGCGGTGGCGACCAGGTCGTGGGCCGTGCCGAGGCGGCCGGCGGCGAGTTCGCTCAGGCGGCGGGCGAGGGAGTGGAAGATCTCGAAGTCGGTGCGGGCCTGCCAGGGCGGGTTGATCGCGGGACTGAAGGCGTGCACGAAGGGGTGCATGTCCGTGGAGGACAGGTCGTGCTTCTCGTACCAGGTGGCGGCGGGCAGCACGAGGTCGGAGAAGAGCGTCGTGGAGGTCATCCGGAAGTCGAGGCTCAGCAGCAGGTCGAGCTTGCCCTCGGGGGCGTCGTCCCGCCAGGCCACGGAGCGCGGCCGGTGCTCGGGCGGTGCCTCGGAGCTGGTGGCGCCGTCGCGGGCGCCGAGCAGGTGGCGCAGGAAGTACTCGTTGCCCTTGGCGGAGGAGCCGATCAGGTTGGCCCGCCACACGGTCAGCACGCGCGGCCAGTTGCGGGGCGCGTCGGGGTCCTCGCAGGCGAAGTCCACGGCGCCCGAACCGAGTTGCTCCGCGATCCAGTCACCGGGCTCCTGGCCGCTCTCGCGGGCGCGGCGGCCGAGGTCGAGCGGGTTGGCGTCGAAGGTCGGGTAGGACGGCATCCAGCCGAGCCGGGCGGACTGGGCGACCAGGTCGGCGGTGTGGAGCCCGGCGAGGGTGCCGGGGGCGGTGGGCGACGCGAGGGCGTCGGCGGCGTGGGACTCGTACCGCCACTGGCCGGTGTGCAGGTACCAGTACGGGGTGCCCGCCATCTGCCGCGAGGGCCGGACCCAGTCGGCGGCCGTGGACAGCTGCTGCCAGCCGGTGTACGGGCGGACCTTCTCCTGGCCGACGTAGTGCGCCCAGCCGCCGCCGTTGACGCCCTGGCAGCCGGTGAGGATGAGCAGCGAGAGGAAGGACCGGTAGATGGTGTCGGAGTGGAACCAGTGGTTGGTGCCGGCGCCCATGACGATCATGCAGCGGCCCCGGGTCTGCTCGGCGGTGCGCGCGAACTCCCGGGCCGCGCGGACCGCCGCCTCGGCCGGGACGGAGGTGAGGCGCTCCTGCCAGGCGGGCGTGCAGGGCTGCTCGGCGTCGTCGTAGCCGGTGGGCCAGTGGCCGGCGAGGCCGGGGCGGGCGACGGCGTACTGGGCGAGGAGGAGGTCGTAGACGGTGGTGACGAGCCGGCCGCCGATCTCCCGGGCCGGTACGCCGCGCACGACGGTGGCGCCGGGTTCGTCGAAGCGGGGCAGCACCACCTCGACACCGTTGTCGCCGCGGCCGCCCGTGTGTCCGTGCAGGGTGAGGAGCGGGTCGGTCCCGCCCAGGTCGAGGTTCCAGCGCCCCTCGCCGCCCTTGCCCCACCGGTCGCCGAGGGTGCCGTTCGGGACGACCACGTCTTCGGTGTCGGCGTCGATCAGCACCGGCATCCAGGCCCGCGCCCCGGCGTCGGCGTGCCGGCCGAGCCCGAGGTCGGCGGCGGTGACGAACTTGCCGGGCGTCCAGCGGCCCGCCGCGTGCTCGTCGAGGGCGACGAGGAAGGGCAGGTCGGTGAAGCGCTTGACGTAGTCGGTGAAGTACGGCACCTGACGGCGCACGAAGAACTCGGTGAGCAGGACGTGGCCCATGGCCATGGCGAGCGCCCCGTCGGTGCCGGGGTGCGGGTGCAGCCACTCGTCGGCGAACTTGGTGGCGTCCGCGTAGTCCGGCGAGACGACGACGACCTTCTGGCCCCGGTAGCGGGCCTCCGCCATCCAGTGCGCGTCGGGGGTGCGGGTGACGGGGACGTTGGAGCCCCACAGCATCAGGTAGGCCGCGTCCCACCAGTCGCCCGACTCCGGTACGTCGGTCTGGTCGCCGAAGACCTGCGGGGAGGCGATCGGCAGGTCGGCGTACCAGTCGTAGAAGGAGATCATCGGGGCGCCGATGAGGGAGTGGTAGCGGGCGCCGACCGCGTGCGAGGCCATGGACATGGCGGGGATCGGGGAGAACCCGGCGACCCGGTCGGGGCCGTACTCGGCGATGGTGTGCACCTGGGCGGCGGCGGCGATCTCCAGCGCCTCGTCCCAGTCGACGCGGACGAAGCCGCCGCGGCCGCGGGCCGACTGGTAGCGACGCCGCTTCTCGGGGTCGGAGGTCAGCTCGGCCCAGGCGGCCACGGGGTCGCCGCCGTGCCGGCGTTTGGCGTCCCGGTACATTTCCACGAGGACGCCCCGGGCCAACGGATGGCGAACACGGGTGGGCGAATAGGTGTACCAGGAAAAGGAGGCGCCGCGCGGACAGCCGCGCGGCTCGTACTCGGGCCGGTCGGGACCGACGCTCGGATAATCCGTCTGCTGGGTCTCCCAGGTGATCAGACCGTCCTTGACGTACACCTTCCACGAGCACGATCCCGTGCAGTTGACGCCATGGGTGGAGCGCACGACTTTGTCATGCGCCCACCGCTCACGATAAGGACGGTCGTTGACGTTCTGGTCCGTGCGGTACACGGCCCTCAGATCGAGGGTGGTAGGGGACCTCCGCAGCAGCTGACCTGCCTTCAGAAGCCGGTCAGCGGCGTCGGCCACGGCCTTCGCCCTGCTTCGCACCACGCTGCCATCTCCTTGCGAACGCGCCGGAGCAGTGCCCGCCGGAATTGGGCGGGCACGCTGTGTGCCGCATTCAGCATCTCGCCGGAATCCACTGCAGAAACGGTATTTCTTCAGCCTTTGCGGAGGAGGGGGAGAAGGTTTTGGTCCACTTTGCCATTGTTGTCATGCGCATATTCTTCAGCTACGCCGACTTTCGGCCAGAAAGGCCCGGAGAACTCATACGGCCGCCCTCTCCGCCAGGAATTCGGTCCACGTCACCTTGCCGACCAGCGCGTCTTCCAGGGTGAGATTCTGGCCAGAACGGTACGCGCGCCCCGCTTTCCCGGGAATGCGCACCGGCAGCTTCGGGCGCCGGCGCCTGCCGCGCAGATCCAGATAGGAATGGGCCAGCGTGGCCAGATCGAGGACCTCGGGTCCGGTCATGTCGGGCACCCGGCCGGACGGCTCGGCGAGGGTCAGCTCGGCCAGGCGTACGGCGACCTCGCGGGCGGCGACCGGTTGCAGACGCAGCCCGCCGGGCACCGGGAGCACCGGCAGCCGGGTCATCTTCTCGATCATCGTCAGGGTCAGCTCGTGGAACTGGGCCGCCCGCAGCACCGTCCAGCCGAGGCCCGAGTCGGCGATCGCCCGCTCCGACTCCAGCTTGGTCCGCAGCCAGGCGAGGGGGACGCGGTCGGCTCCGACGACCGAGATGTACGCGAGGTGCCGTACGTCCGCGCGGGCGGCGGCGCGGACCAGGGTGCGGGTCGCCTCGTCGTCGCCCTTGGGGCCGCCCGCCAGGTGGAGCACGGTGTGCACGCCGTCGACGGCGGCCTCGACGCCCTCGCCGGTGCGCAGGTCGCCGGTGACGTACGTGATGCCGTTACCGGTGGCGGGGCGGGTCCGCCGGGTGAGGACGCGGACGTCGTGGCCGGCCTCCCGCAGCAGCGGGACCACGTGGCCGCCGAGGGTGCCGGTGCCTCCGGTGACCAGGAGGGGCGTGCTGGGGGTCGAGGCGTGGTACGTCATGACTGGCTGCTCCCGGTGTCCGTGGCGTCCGGGGAGCGGGGCCGGTGCCGAAGCACGGCCGCCCCGCCCGGGCGTCCGCCGTGTGTGTCGTGGCGGTATGACCCGGGGCGGGGCGGCGGTGTGACAGGGAGCGGGGAAGAATCCGAGAAAACCTCCCCGGGCTCTCCCGGGAGGGATCAGATCGTCGCGGTGTCGATCACGAAGCGGTAGCGCACGTCGCTGGACAGGACGCGCTCGTAGGCCTCGTTGATCTCGGAGGCGGCGATCAGCTCGATCTCGGCACCGATGCCGTGCTCCGCGCAGAAGTCCAGCATCTCCTGGGTCTCGGCGATACCGCCGATCATGGAGCCGGAGAGGGACTTGCCCCCGCCGAGCAGCGCGAACAGGTTGAGGGAGACCGGCTCCTCGGGGGCGCCGACGTTGGCCAGCGTGCCCTCCGTCTTCAGCAGCCCCAGGTAGGCGCCGAGGTCGAGCGGGGCCGAGACCGTGGAGACGATCAGGTCGAAGGTGCCGGACAGCTCCTCGAAGGTGGCCGGGTCGCTGGTGGCGTAGTAGTGGTCGGCGCCCAGCTTCAGGCCGTCGTCCTTCTTGCGCAGGGACTGCGACAGCACGGTCACCTCGGCGCCCAGGGCGTGCGCGAGCTTGACGGCCATGTGACCGAGGCCGCCCAGGCCGACGACGGCGACCTTCTTGCCGGGACCCGCGTTCCAGCGCTTGAGCGGGGAGTAGGTGGTGATGCCGGCGCACAGCAGGGGGGCGGCCTCGTCCAGGGCGATGCCCTCGGGGATGCCGAGGACGAAGTTCTCGTCGACGACGACCTTCTCGGAGTAGCCGCCGTAGGTGACCTCGCCGTCCCTGCCGACGGCGTTGTAGGTGCCGGTGTTGCCGCTGGTGCAGTACTGCTCCCGGCCGGCCTTGCAGTTCTCGCACTCGCGGCAGGAGTCGACCATGCAGCCGACGCCCACCCGGTCGCCGACCTTGAACCTGGTGACGCCGGGGCCGACCTCGGACACGATGCCCGCGATCTCGTGGCCGGGGACCATCGGGAAGATGGCCTCGCCCCAGCCCTCGCGGGCCTGGTGGATGTCGGAGTGGCAGATGCCGGCGAACTTGATGTCGATCAGGACGTCGTGTTCACGCACCTCGCGCCGCTCGATGGTGGTGCGCTCCAGCGGCGCCTTGGCGGCGGGTGCTGCGTACGCGGCGACAGTGGTCATGCCGGGTTCTCCGGGATTCTCTTGACGTGACTGGGTGATGCTTCCACCCTGCCTGGCGCCCGCTGATCCACCCAGACCACGGCTTTGCGTACGACCGGCGTGCGTACCACCGACGGGGACAGGCTCGTGTACGTACGACCGGGAATACGTCCGGTGATACTGGAGGGTATGGATGGACAGCTTGACCGGCGGGCCGAACTGAGCGAGTTCCTGCGCACCCGGCGGGCCCGGCTCAAGCCGGAGGACGTGGGTCTGGAGTCGTACGGACGGCAGCGCAGGGTGCCCGGGCTGCGGCGCGAGGAGCTGGCGCAGCTGGCCGGGGTGTCGGTGGCGTACTACACCCGCCTCGAGCAGGGCAACGGGCAGAACGTGTCGGCGGAGGTCCTGGACGCCATCGCCCGGGCGCTGCGGCTGACCGACGCCGAGCAGGCGCACCTGACCCATCTGGCACGGCCGAAGCAGCAGCGCCGGCGGGCCGGGGCCGCGCGGGGCAAGCAGCCGGTGCGGGTGGCGCTGCTCCAGTTGCTGGATTCGATCGACACGGTGCCCGCGTACGTGTCGGGCCGCCGCTCGGAGATTCTCGCCTGGAACCGGATGGCCGCGGCCCTCTTCGGCGACTGGGGCAAGCTCCCGGCCGCCGAGCGCAACTGGGCGCGGCTGGTCTTCCTGAACCCGGACTACCGCGAGCTGTTCGTCGACTGGGACCAGAAGGCGTACGACATGGTCAGCTTCCTGCGCATGGACGCGGGCCGCCATCCGGACGACCCGCGCCTGTCCGCGCTGGTCGGCGAACTCTCCGTGAAGAGCGAGGAGTTCCGCCGCCTGTGGGCCACGCACGACGTCAAGGAGAAGAGCTACGGCGTCAAGCGGATGCGGCACCCGCTGGTCGGCGACCTGACCCTGTCCTTCGAGACGTTCCGCCTGGTCGACGACGACGAGCAGGCCTTCGTCACGTACCACGCGGAACCCGGCTCGCCGTCGGCGGACGCACTGCGTCTGCTGGCGAGCTGGGGGACGGACGCGGCGGCTTCCCTGCCGGCGTGAGCTCGGACCAGCCGCGGCGGAACAGCCCCGCCGGGAAGACACGCTGCCGCTGCTCGCCGCCGCTTGCCCGGGGCCGCCGAACGTGGAGCACGGGCTGTCAGTCGGTGCGGAAGCCGGCCATCATCGAGGCCGGGTAGCGGCTGCCTGCGGAGCCCTGGGGGATGACCTCCCGGATACGGGCCAGGTCGGCCTCGGTGAGTTCCGCGTCGATGGCGCCGACGTTCTCCTCCAGCCGTGCGGCGCTGCGGGTGCCCGGGATCGGGACGACGTCCTCGCCCTGGGCGAGCAGCCATGCCAGGGCGAGCTGGGCCGGGGTGATGCCCTTGGTGGCGGCGAGCTTTCGGAGCTGCTCGGCGGCGTTCAGGTTGTAGGCGTAGTTCTCGCCCTGCCAGCGCTCGTCCCAGCGGCGCATGTCGTCCTCGGGATACTCGCCGGCCGGCCTGACCACACCGGAGAGGAAGCCGCGGCCGAGCGGCGAGTACGGCACCAGGCCGATCCCCAGCTCCCGCACGACCGGCAGGATCTCGTCCTCCACCTCGCGCTCGAAGATCGAGTACTCGTACTGAAGGGCTGTGACCGGGGTGACGGCGTGGGCGCGCCGGATGTACTGCGGGCCGACGTTGCTCAGGCCGAAGTACCGCACCTTGCCCTCGGTGATCAGGTCACCCACCGTGCCGGCGACCTCCTCGGCCGGTACGTCGGGGTCGGAGATGTGCTGGTAGAAGAGGTCGATGCGATCGGTCCGGAGGTAGCGCAGGCTGTTCTCAGCGACCTCGCGGATGTTCTCCGGGCGGCTGTTGACGCCGCTCCCCAACGACTTGCTGGTCATGTCGAAGCCGAACTTGGTGGCCAGGACGACCTCGTCGCGGAAGTCGTTGACCGCGTTGCCGAGCAGCGTCTCGTTGCTGCCGGTGCCTTGGCCGTACAGCTCGGCGGTGTCGAAGAAGTCGACTCCGAGTTCGTGGGCGCGGTGAATGGTGGAGATGCCGTCCTCGTCGTTCGAGGGACCGTAGGCCAGGGACATCCCCATCACGCCCAGTCCGAGCGCGGAGACGCGCAGTCCCTGTTGCCCCAGGGTGCGGTGCTGCATGAGATCGCTCCTCGTGTCGTGTCGTGTCGTGTCGTGTCGTGTCGTGTCGTGTCGTGTCGGCGGCGGATAGCCGACAACCGACCAAACCAAACTGTTTGGTGTGACCTTACGCCGGTCCGGGGTGCTGAGCAAAACCGAACGGTTTGGTCGCCTATCCTGGACCCATGCCTCGCTCCCCCAGCCCTGGTCAGACCCCGGACGCCCCCACCTCGGGGGGCGGGTCCACCGACTCCACGCGCCAGCGCATCGTCGCCGCGGCCAAGGAGGAGTTCGCCCGGCACGGGATCGCCGGTGCCCGCGTGGACCGCATCGCCAAGCAGGCCAGGACGAGCAAGGAACGTGTCTACGCCTACTTCCGCAGCAAGGAAGCCCTTTACGCGCACGTCGCCGAACGCGAGACGACCGCACTCATCGAGGCGACTCAGCTGGATCCGGCCGACCTGCCCGGTTATGCCGGCATCCTCTTCGACCACTTCGCGGCCCGTCCGGACCACTACCGCCTGATCACGTGGGGCCGCCTGGAGCTGGCCGAGTCCGCGGACAACACCAGCGGCCCCCTTCAGGCCACGATCGCCGGCAAGCTCGACAAACTTCGCGACGCGCAGCGCATCGGGCTGCTCGACCCGGCCTGGGACCCGGTCGACGTCCTCGCCCTGATCAACCAGATCGCCATGACCTGGGCAGGTCAGCCCGAAATCGCCGCCGCTGCCGCGGACCAGGCCGTGGACCCCTCTGTCACCGCCCGCCGCGCCGCACTGGTGACCGCCGTGGAGCACATGTTCCCTCGCCCGGACCGGGACCGACGGCCCAACCGTCTGACGTGACGCACACCGCCGGGTACGTCCGTCGAAGATGACCTGGTGGACGAACGCGCGCGTCCGGCCAGACGGTCGGTGAGGGCACGTGCGGAGCCGACCACTGAAAGACGGACGTGACGGCGGCCTCGGTCACGCCGTGGGAGTGCCCCGGCTCAGTGCGGTCACGACCACGACGCCCGCCGGTGCGTGACCGAGGTGCTGACGCACGTCATCGACCACGAGGGCGAGGACACCCCCGCGACCGTCCGCCTCGCCGTATTGCCCAGCGGCCACACGCGCGTGGGGGTCACCGACCCCGACCCACGGGTCCCGCCCATCCTCCCCGGACCGGCCGGTGTCACCGACGAGTCCGGGCGCGGCCTCGCCCTCCTCGACGCGTCGGCGCCGCGGTGGGGCGTGGAGCAGCGCGGGGTCCGCAGGGGGGTCCGGTGCGAGCCGGCGGGAGAGCCGCCGCTCGACGACGTCCGGACACCCGCCGCCCCCGGCGGTCCGGAGCGGACGGTGAGGGTCAGGACTGGGCCAGGGCCCGTTCGATCGCGCGGCGGGCCCGGTCCGCGGCCGTGCGGTCGTGCTGGAGCTGCATGGCCGCGTTGAGCGCCAGCCCGGCCGCGACGATCTCGAACAGCGCCTGCTCGACGTCGAACCCGGCGGGCAGCTCGCCCTTGTCCACCGCCGCGGTCAGGTCCGCCCGCAGCTGCTCCCGCCAGCGCGACCACACCTCGGCCACCGCGTCGCGGACCCGGCCGGGCCGGCCGTCGTACTCGCTGAGTGCCGCGGTCAACAGGCAGCCGCCGGGCAGCAGGGGTTCTTCCAGGTAGCCCACGGAGTTGGCGCACACCGCGCGCAGCCGCCGCAGGCCCGGCGGCTCGGCCAGGGCCGGCTCGACCACCCGGTGCCAGAAGTCCACGAAGGCCTTGTCCAGGGTGGAGATCTGCAACGTCTCCTTGGTGCCGAAGTGCTTGTGCACCCCGGACTTGCTCATCTCCAGCTCTTCGGCGAGCCGGCCGATGGTGATGCCGTCCAGCCCTTCCTCGGAGGCGATCTCGGCGGCACGGCCGAGGATCCGGCCCCGGGTGGCCTGCGCTTCGGCAGCTGAACGTCGTGGTGACATACGGCAAAGATAGCGTACGGACGTTCGCTATTGATTTAGCGAACGCCCGTACGCTAACGTCCGGGTTCCACCGGAACGAAACCGGAACGAAGGAGTGCGGGATGCGGGTGCGACGACTGGGCTGGGCCGGACTGGAGATCGAGGCGGGCGGCGAGCGCATGGTGATCGACTACGTGCGGGACCTCTCGCCGCTGTTCACGGGGTGGAAGCCCGGCGAGAACGTGGCGGTGCCGGGCGGGAGGGCGTCCGCCGCGCTCGTCACCCACCTGCACCGGGACCACACCGACGCGTCCGCGCTCTCGGAGGTGCTGACGCAGGGGGCGCCGGTGCTGCGACCGGCGCCCGGTCACGGTGACGACGTGGACAACGTGACGACGCTTCTGGCCGAGCGCGAGCTGGTCCGGCACCGGCTGGCCGTCGAGGTCGTGGACGTCTGGTCCACGCGCGACCTGGGGCCGTTCCGCGTCACGGCGGTCCCCGCCGTCGACGGGCTGGGCGACCCGCAGCTGAACTGGGTGGTGGAGGCCGACGGACAGCGGATCCTCCACGGCGGCGACACGATGTTCCACGGCTTCTGGTGGCTCGTCGCGCGCCGGTTCAGCCCGTTCGACGCGGTGTTCCTGCCCGCCAACGGCGCGGTGGTCGACGCACCGCACCTGCGGCCGCCGAGCCCCGTGCCCGCCGCACTGGACCCGAGGCAGGCCGCCGCGGCCGCGGAGATCCTCGACGCCCGGTTCGCGGTGCCGATCCACTACGAGCCGGAGCAGCCGGACAAGATCGCGGGCTACGTCGAGGTGGCCGACCCGGAGGCCGAGTTCCGCGCGCACGCCGGGCGGCGCGCACACGTACTGGCCGTCGGGGAGTGGCTCGACCTGGCCACGTGACCGGGCACCGGGGGCCCGGCCTCCCCGCCCGGCCTCCCCGTCCGGCCTCCCCCGGCTCACGCGGCCGGGGCCGTCGCCCAGGAGCGCAGCTTCTCGGGGTTGCGCATCGCCCACAGGTGGCGGACGCGGTGGTCCGAGACGCCGAAGGAGTACACCGTCACAACGGCGCCGTCCTGACAGCCGACCAGGCCGGGCCGCCCGTTGACCGTGCGTTCGAGCAGCGTCTGCCCGGACTGCCGCGGCCCGAAGCGGAGCAGTCCGCGCACGATCGGCTCGCGGCCCCGCAGCGGGTGCTCCAGGGTGCGCACCACACCGCCGCCGTCGCCGACCGCGGTCACCTCGGGGTCGAGGAGCCGGATGAGCGCGTCGACGTCGTTGGTCTCCCAGGCCCGCTTGAGATCGCGTACGACGACCGCGTCCTGCGCCGTCGACGTGGCGGCGGACTCCTGTGCGGTGCGGATGCCCCGGCGCGCGGTGGACGCCAGCCGGCGGCAGGCGGCCGGTGTACGGCCGACGATCCTGGCCACCTCGGGAAACGGATAGCGGAAGACGTCGTGGAGGACGAAGGCGACCCGCTGGGCGGGGGACATCGAGTCCAGGACGACCAGGAAGGCCATGCCGACCGACTCGTCGAGGGTGATCAGGTCGGCCGGGTCGGAGGCGATGCCGGGTGTGCGGGCGGCGGTCCGCTCGGCGGGGTCGGCCAGCGGCTCGGGGAGCCACTGACCCACGTAGTGCTCCCGCCGGACCCGGGCGGAGCGCAGGTGGTTGAGGCAGACCCGGCTGACGACCGTCGTGAGCCAGGCCCCCGGGGACCCGACGGCCTCCCGCCGGTCTGCGGGCATGGCGTACCAGCGGGCGTACGCCTCCTGGACGGCGTCCTCCGCGTCGGCCAGCGAGCCGAGCATCCGGTAGGCCACGTTGATCAGTTGCCGCCGCTCGCCGGTGACCGGCGCGGATCGGGTGGTCATTGCTTCCGACGCTCCTTCTGCCGCGTGCGCGCGTGTCCTCACCCCCTACGACGCGACGGCGCGGCCATGTGTGACATGCGGGCCGGGGCCCGCGGCCCGCAGCGCGGGCTCACACTTCGGGCCGCCACGGTGTCGGAGAGGGGGAACGACGTCCGACCGACCCGAAGGAGCGTCTCAGCCATGACCACCACCGAGGACACGACCACCACCGCGGAGCAGGACGGGACGCGGTCCCGCCTGCCCGACCCCACCGGGCTCTACCCGGAGTTGACGGCCCTCTCCGCTGCCGTGCAGAAGGCGCTGCGCAACGGCCCGGTCCCGCAGGCCACCCTCGCCCTGATGCGCCTGCGCACCGCACAGGTGATCGGCAGCACCTACCACGGCGTCGCGGCGACCGACGCCCTGCGCAAGGCCGGCGAGGAGGAGCGGCGCATCACGGCCGTGGCGACCTGGCAGAGCGCCCCCTGCTTCACCGCTCCCGAGCGGGCCGCGCTGGAACTCGCGGAGGCCGTCCTCACCCCGAACCCGTTCGGGGACCGGGTGAGTGACGACCTGTTCGCCCGGCTGTCCCGGCACTACGACACCGACGAGATCTGGCACCTCACCATGGCCCTGGGCCACTTCAGCCTGTTCACCCCGGTCGCCCTCGTCGGCAAGCCGGTGCCCGGCCGGCCCCCGGGGAAGAACTACACCGACTGACACCGCCCGACACGAGACAGCGCCTGCCGCCCCGGTGCGGGGCGGCAGGCGCTGTGGTGCGGACGCGGAAGCGGTCAGACCGCCGAACCCGCCTTCCACTGGGCCCAGTCCATGTCCCAGCCGTTGAGGCCGTTGTCCGGGGCGATGGCCTTGTCGCCGGTGTTCTGGACGACGACCACGTCACCGACGATGGGTCGTCGTAAGACCAGGCGCCCGGCGTGTTCGGGTCGTTGGCGCCCTCGACGTCCTGCAGACCGACGCAGCCGTGGCTGGTGTTGGCGCTGCCGAAGATGTCCCCCAGTAGTTGCCGTGTCGCAGATCCTCGCCTGGAACCGGATGGCCCGCGGCGGCCCACTTCGGCGACTGGGGCAAGCTCCCGGCCGCCGAGCGGAACTGGGCGCGGCTGGGCCTTCATCACGTACCACGCAGAGCCCGGCTCACCGTCGGCGGACGGGCTCCGCCTGCTGGCGAGCTGGGGGACGGACGCGGCGGCTTCACTGCCGACGTAGAGCGATCGGCACCTTGTCGGGCCCGCAGCCGCCGCGAGTCCGGAATCAAGGGCTCCGTCCTGGTACGAAAGCACCGCACAGGTGAGCCGAGCGGCAAACCGAACCACCTGCCGAGACTGTCCGCCCCGCGACGCCGAAGCACCCCGCGCACACTGCGTAGCTGCCGCGTCACGCGGCCGAGACCCGTCTCGCGCACGGCCGCCCCACGTGCGAGAACACCATCTCCATGGGTGGTGCGGCACGTCGGCGGCACGCTCCCCGTTTCGCGAGGGCCCCCGGGAGGGAGCGGTCTCGAAGACGACAGCCGTACTCACCGGCGCCGCGCGGCGGACTCTGATCATGTCCTTGACACCCCCATCGGCCGCATCCCATGATCCATCGGCCCGTACGCATGTCGAGCTCGGGGCATGAGTGGGGGAAACCGTGCTGCGCACGCTAGGGGTCCGCCGCCGTCCCTGTGGACCTGTCCGTCGTGAACGAAACCGATCTGACCTCCCTGACTCACTTGCCCGGCCCGTTGCAGGGCTTCTTGGAGACCTGCGTCGGGGGGCCGCTCGACTGGTTCGCGAATCTCGGTGGTCAGGGACCGTTCCGACGGATCACACAGCATCTCAACTGGTCCGAATGGATCTACCCTGCTGCCTAGCGTCGTCGGCACGCTCGTGCCACGTCGCTGGCCCTGAAGTGACGAACACACGGCGTGAGGAACTGGGAATGCTTGGTACACGGTCCCACCGCACCGCACTCGGATCGGTGTTCGCGGTCGGTTCCCTGCTGCTTGCCGGGTCTCTCACGTCGTGCGTGAACTACTCCGGATGCGGCATCGGCAGAGTCGACGACGTGGTGAGCGAGGATCTGCTGGGCACGTACACGGGAAGCGAGTACGGACGACTGACCTTCGCACCTGGCGGAAAGCTCACTTATCAGGACTGGGAATTCTCCGGAGGAGAGTACGGGAAGGTCTCAGGAGCGGGGAAATGGTCCTTCGGGCGTGGGAAGGAACAGGACTCGGTAGCCCTGGGACTGGACTATCCGAGGACTGTCGAAGGCGGCGGGACCTACGGGGT
Organism: Streptomyces violaceoruber; assembly: GCF_033406955.1. Taxonomy (NCBI): domain Bacteria; kingdom Bacillati; phylum Actinomycetota; class Actinomycetes; order Kitasatosporales; family Streptomycetaceae; genus Streptomyces; species Streptomyces violaceoruber. The sequence continues at coordinate 3,175,202 of NZ_CP137734.1, forward strand.
GACGCTGTTCGTGGCCGGATCGGCCGGAGACCTACGGCTCTACGACTACCTGACCGACCCTGACGTGTGTGAACTCAACGAGTTCACACACGACTCGGGGGCCTGAGAGGCCTCCCCCTCCTCGGCCGGGCACGGGCGGCCCGGCAGATCCGCGGCCACCGCACACCGTCAAGCCGAGGCGTTCTCCTTGACGGTGATGCGGCCCTTGCGGATGGTGGCCACGCGGGGGGCCTTCCTGGCGATCGCCGAGTCGTGGGTGACCATGACGAAGGTGAGGCCCAGCTCCTTCCACATGCGGTCGAGCACGTCCATGATCTCGTCGCGGGTCGACTCGTCGAGGTTTCCGGTGGGTTCGTCGGCGAGGAGCACCTTCGGCTGCTTCACCAGGGCGCGGGCGATGGCGACGCGCTGCTGCTGGCCGCCGGACATCTCGCCGGGGAGGTGGCCGAGGCGTTCGCCCAGGCCGACGGAGGCCAGGGCCTCGGCGGCCTGCTCGCGCCGCTCCTTCGCCTTGACGCCGAGCGGGACCAGGGCGGTCTCGACGTTCTCCTGGGCGGTCAGGGTCGGGATCAGGTTGAAGGACTGGAAGACGAAGCCGATGCTCTCGCTGCGCACCCGGGTCAGCCTGGCCTCGGGGAGCGTGGCGAGGTCGGTGCCGTCGAGAACGATCCGGCCCGAGCTGGGCCGGTCGAGGGCGCCCAGCATCTGGAGCAGGGTGGACTTGCCGCCGCCGGTGGGGCCCTGGATGACCAGCCGGTCGCCGTCGGCGATGGTCAGGTCGACGCCGTCGAGGGCGTGCACGGTGGTTTTGCCGCGGGTGTAGTGCTTGGTGACGCCGCTGAGTTCGTACATGGTGCAACTCCTGGAGTACGGGGAAGGGGGGCGCTACTCGACGCGGCGCAGGGCGTCCGCCGGGCGCAGCCGCGAGGCGCGCCAGCCGCCGAAGCCCCCGGCGACGAGTCCGCCGGCCACGGCGAGGCCCACCGCGAGGGCGATGGTGGTGAGGCTGACGGGTGCGGTCAGCGCGATGTCCAGGGTCTTGGCGGCCGCCTGTCTTCCGGGGCCGCCCAGGCCGCCTCCGCCGAAGCCGCCGCCGGAGCCGCCCGCACCCCCGCCACCGCCCGCGCCGCCGCCCAGCTGGGCCTGGAGCGTGGGGCTGACGGCGGTGACGGCGTACGCGCCCGCGAGCCCCAGCGCGATGCCGAGGGCGCCGCCGACCAGGCCGTTGACGACGGCCTCGCCGATCACCTGCCGGGTGACCCGGCCCGAGCGCCAGCCGAGCGCCTTGAGCGTGCCGAACTCGCGCACCCGGCGGGAGACGGCGGAGGAGGTGAGCAGACCGGCGACCAGGAAGGCGGCCACGAGGACGACGATCGACAGCCACTTGCCGACGCCGGTGGCGAGCGAGGAGGCGGTGGACAGGGAGCCGGAGACGGTGTCGGCGAGGTCGGCGGAGGTGGTGACCGTCGTACCCGAGATGTTCTTCTGGATCGCGGACTTGACGCCGTCGATCCGCTGCGAGTCGGTCGCCTTGACGTAGATCGTGGTGACCTCGTCCTTCGCGTCGCCCAGCGTCTGGGCCTGCTTCAGCGGCACGTAGAGGCTGGCCGCCGCATCACCGCTGTCCGCCGTGGCGATGCCGACGATCTCGAACTTCGTGTCCTTGACGGTGACCGTGCTGCCGGTCTTGAGTTTCTTCTCCTTGGCGTAGGCCGAGTCGGCGACGGCGACCCTGGCGTCGGTCTCCGACTCCTCGAAGGTGCGTCCGCTGGTGATGGTGGACGTGGTCAGCGGGCCGAGGGCGGGCTCGGTGACGTCGGTGCCGTAGACGGAGTAGCTGTTGACGTCGAAGTCGGCGCCGCCGCCCTGGACGCGGCCCTGCGGGGACTGGCCTCCGCCCGGGCCGCCGCCCTGACCCGTGCCGCCCGCGGCGCCGCCGGAGGCGTCCTGCGTGAACTGACCGCGCGAGAACTCGCCGCTGACCTTGACGACCTGGAGGCTCAGACCGCCCACCGCGTCGGCGACACCGCTCTGTCCGGCGACCTTGCCGACGGTGGAACTCGCCAGCGTCTGGAAGCCCTGCACCATGACGCGGTCGGTGCTCTGCTCCTCCTCGGAGCCGTCGTCCTGCGCGTCGAAGCGGAAGCGCGGCCGTTCGGCGGTGCTTGCGGAGGACGCCTCCGCGGCCTTGGTGACCGTCATGTCCGTGCCCAGCCCGTACAGGGACTGCAGGACCTTGTCCTGGGCCCGGCCCATGCCGGAGGAGACCGAGTCGACGACGATGACCAGCGCGATGCCCAGGGCCAGTCCGGAGGCGACGACGAGGGCCGCCTTCCGGCGGCGGCGCAGCTCGCGCCTCAGGTAGGTGAAGAACATGGGCGCAAGCTAGGCACGGCCCGTGATGACGGGATAAGGCCCGCGTAAGAGGAGGATGAGAAGCCCGGGAAACGACGGGCGCCCGCCGCCCCGGCGAGGGGTGGCGGGCGCCCGTGCGAAGTGCGGTCGGCCCGGAGGGAGTCGGCGTCAGACCGCCGAACCCGCCTTCCACTGGGCCCAGTCCATGTTCCAGCCGTTGAGGCCGTTGTCCGGGGCGATGGTCTTGTCGCCGGTGTTCTGGACGACGACCACGTCACCGATGATCGAGTTGTTGTAGAACCAGGCGCCGGGCGTGTTCGGGTCGTTGGCGCCCTTGGCGTCGGCCAGGCCCACGCAGCCGTGGCTGGTGTTGACGCTGCCGAAGATGCCCTTGCCCCAGTAGTTGCCGTGGATGAAGGTGCCGGAGGTGCTCAGGCGCATGGCGTGCGGCACGTCCTTGATGTCGTACTCGCCCTTGCCGTCGTCGTCGGTGAAGCCGACGGTCGAGCCGTCCATCCGGGTCTCCTTGAACTTCTCGGAGATCACCATCTGGCCTTCGTAGGTCTTGTTGTCCGGGGAGCCGGCGGAGATCGGGATGGTCTTGACGGTCTTGCCGTCCTGCGTGACCTTCATCTGCTTGGTCTTCGCGTCGACGTAGGAGACCTGGTTGCGGCCGATCTTGAAGGTGACCGACTTCTGCTGGACGCCGTAGACGCCGTTGGCGCCCTCGACCCCGTCGAGCGCCAGCTTGAGGGTGACGGTCGAGCCCTCCGTCCAGTACTTCTCGGGACGGCAGTCCATGCGCTGGGTGGAGAACCAGTGGCAGGCGACCTCCTGGCCGCTGCTGCTGTTGACCGTGATGCCCTTCTGGACGGCGGCCTTGTTGGTGATCTGCTTGTCGAAGCTGATCGACACGGGCATCCCGACGCCGACGGTCTTGCCGTCGTCCGGGGTGAAGGTCCCGATGAAGCTGTTCTCGGGGGAGACCGTGGTGAACGACGCGTTCTCGTGGGCGGCGCGGCCCTCGGAGTCCTGCGCGGTCGCCGTGATCTGGTACTTGGTGGCGCGCTCCAGCTGACCGCCGGGCTTCCAGCTGGTCTTGTCGGCGGATATCTCGCCCTTGACCTCGGTGCCGTCCGAGGCGGTCATCTTCACCTCGGTGAGCGTGCCCTTGCTCACGGTGACGCCGGCGGAGTTGTTGATGGAGGCGTTGTCCGAGCCGCCCTTGGGCGTGATCTTGATCTGCGCCTCGGACGTCTTCTTGGCCGCCGCCTCGTCGACCTCGGCCTGCGAGGTCTTGTCCCCACCCCCGGAGGTGCCGGCGTCGCTACTGGAACATGCCGAGAGCACCAGCACACCGCCGAGCAGTGCGGACGCGGCCGCCAGACCCTTGCGCCGCTTACCGTCCGTCATCACACGCTTCTCCATCGTTGCCGATTCCCGAAACCCCGAGATACCCCGTCAATAACTTTCAACGCTACGACCGGTTCGTCCCGTTCCACATCGCTCACGGGTGTGGGGCATGCCACGTTTGCCGCCCGGAGGCAGGAGGCGGTGCGGGGAGGTGTCGGTCAGTGCGCACCGTGAGACGACGAAACCCCGGGCGGCGGTTGCCGCCCGGGGTCAGGAATTTCCCCACACCGCGTCAGCCGACCGTCATTTCCTCGTCTTCCGGGTCGTTCTCGCCGCCATCATCCTCGTCGAGGTCCCACTCGGGCGAGTCGGGGTCGTAGTCGATCTGCTCGCTGCTCCAGGACGCCTGCTGGAGCTCGACCCCGGGCACCACGCTGACCAGGTCGAACGGGTCCACGAGATGCGCCAGGGCCTCGGCGGTGTCCTCCGTCACAGCGCGCTCGGAGTCGGCCCGTTCCGCGTCGGACAGGTCGGTGTCGTCGGCGAGGGCCTGCAGGGCGGCCCCGGTGACGGCCTCCTCGTCGTCGATCTCTAGCACCAGCTCGACGCGAATACGTACAAACCGTGATGTCTCTGGAGTGCTCATGCCCGGAGCGTAAGGCCGACCGCTCCCGTGACTTTCCTGTGACCCGCGCCTTTCACTAACATCTGCCCACACGGCCAATTCGCCAGCGCCACAAGGGGATCGATATTCCGTGTCATCCGCTCGCCGTTCCTTGCTGACCGCCGCCTCCGCGGGCGGCCTGCTGTGTGCCCTGTGGTTCGTCCCGTCGGCGAACGCGACACCCGAGACACCGGTGCTCGAATCCGCCGCCGCGAACCCGTCTCCGCAGGTCACCGCCCAGGCGAGAGCCGCCTCGGCGGACGCTTCGACGGACACGACGGCCACGACGGCCACCGGCGAGGGCACGACCCGGCTGGCCGACACCGGCAGCTTCGACAGCACCCCGTACGTCGTCGGCGGCGCCCTCTGCCTCGGCCTCGGCGCCGGCTTCGTCGGCTACTCGGTCCGCCGGGAACGCCTCGACCTTTGAGAGAACTTGACGTTCTTTTGGCTTTCTTGACCGCCTGAAGGCCCTTTGGCGGATCCGTCCGGCCGCCCGGTGCGTCCGGAGACGGTCCGAGGGGGGCCCGGCGCCGCGCCGGGCCCCCCTCGGACCTGTCACCGCCGCCCGCTAGCGCAGCGGCCCCGTGACACTCTCCGCGGCCGCGACCAGGTGCCCCGCGCGCACGAACGCGTCCGCCGCGGCGAGGTCGGGCGCTAGGTGGCGGTCCGGTCCCGGACCCTCCACACCGGCCGCCCGTACGGCCTCGACGACGGCCTGCGACGCGGGCGCCGGGGTCAGTCCCTCGCGGAGCTGGATCGCGCGCGTGGCGGCGTACAGCTCGACGGCGATCACGCGCGCCAGGTTGTCGACGGCCGTGCGCAGCTTGCGCGCCGCCGACCAGCCCATCGACACGTGGTCCTCCTGCATCGCGGAGGACGGGATGGAGTCCGCCGAGGCCGGTACGGCGAGCCGCTTCAGCTCGCCGACCAGGGCGGCCTGCGTGTACTGGGCGATCATCAGGCCGGAGTCGACGCCCGCGTCGTCGGCGAGGAACGGCGGCAGGCCGTGGCTGCGGTTCTTGTCCAGGAGCCGGTCGGTGCGGCGCTCGGCGATGGAGCCGAGGTCGGCGACGGCGACGGCGAGGAAGTCCAGGACGTAGGCGACCGGGGCGCCGTGGAAGTTGCCGTTGGACTCGACGCGTCCGTCGGGCAGGACCACCGGGTTGTCGACGGCCGCCGCCAGCTCCCGCTCGGCGACGAGACCGGCGTGCGCCATGGTGTCGCGTCCCGCACCGGCGACCTGCGGGGCACAGCGCACCGAGTAGGCGTCCTGGACGCGGGGGGCGTCGTCCTGGTGGTGGCCGGTCAGGCCGGAGCCCTTGAGCACGGCGGCCATGTTGGCGGCGCTGGCGGCCTGCCCGGGGTGCGGGCGGATGGCGTGCAGCTCGGGGGCGAGCACGCGGTCGGTGCCGAGCAGGGCCTCCATGGTCAGCGCGGCGGTGATGTCGGCCGACTTGTAGAGGGTGTCGAGGTCGGCGAGGGCCATGACCAGCATGCCGAGCATGCCGTCGGTGCCGTTGAGGAGGGCGAGGCCCTCCTTCTCGCGCAGCTCGACGGGGGCGATCCCGTGCGCGGCGAGCAGCTCGCCGGCGGGCCGCACGGTGCCGTCGGGGCCCTCGGCGTCGCCCTCGCCCATGAGGGTCAGCGCGCAGTGGGAGAGCGGGGCGAGGTCACCGGAGCAGCCGAGAGAGCCGTACTCGTGCACGACCGGGGTGATCCCGGCGTTGAGCACGTCGGCCATGGTCTGCGCGACCTCCGGGCGGACGCCGGTGCGACCGGAGCAGACGGTCTTCAGCCGCAGGAACATCAGTGCGCGGACCACCTCGCGCTCGACGCGCGGGCCCATCCCGGCGGCGTGCGAGCGGACGATGTTGCGCTGGAGCCGGCCGCGCAGCTCGGGGCTGATGTGCCGGGTCGCCAGGGCGCCGAAGCCGGTGCTCACGCCGTAGACGGGGTCCGGCTTGGCGGCCAGCGCGTCCACGACGGAGCGGGCCGCGGCGAGGGCCGCCACCGCCTCCTCGGAAAGCTCGATCCGGGCGCCCGCGCGCGCCACGGCGAGAACGTCGGACGCGGTGACCCCCGACGTCCCCACCACCACAGTGTGCATATCCATATTCAGGAGCGTACGCAGTGAATTCGATGATGTCACGAGGGGGTGCGTCACGGATGCGCGCGGGCTGCGCCCCTTACCGCCCGCCTCGCCGCGCCCTTGCCGGGCCCGGCGTCACGGCGAGTGCCGTCCGCGGAACCGCCTGCGCTCTCCGTCCTCCGCCCGGGAGGGCTCGTCCGCGAGCCGCACGACCGGGTCGTCGGGCCCCTCGCGCCCCGCGACGACCGGCCCGGCCGCCCGCTCGGCCTTGGCGCGGTACTGGGCGGCGTCCGCGAGCCGGAACAGCCGGCGGGCGGAACGCACCGGCCCGACCGGGTCCTCGGTGGACGCGACCCCGCAGGCCACGCCGTCCCCCAGCTCCAGCTCGGCCGCCCGGCGGCACAGCTCCTCGGCCGCCTTGACCACGGCGTCCGCGGGCGGCCCGACCGCGAGCAGACAGAACTCGTCCCCGCCGAGCCGCGCGGCCAGCGCCCCCGGCAGCATCGCCCCGCACAGCGACAGCACCGACCCGAACCGCTCCAGGAGCCGGTCCCCGACGGCGTGGCCGTGCGTGTCGTTCACCCGCTTGAGGCCGTTCAGGTCGCAGACGACGAGGCTGACGACGACGTCCTCCTCGCGGTGCCGCTCCACGGCCTCGTCCAGCGCGGCGTCGACGGCCCGGCGGTTGGCCAGCCCGGTGAGCGCGTCGGTGTACGCGAGCCGCCTGACCTCCTCCAGCCGCTCGGTCTGCGCGATCCCGGCGGCGACGACGGAGGCCAGTACGGTGGCGAAGTCGGCGTCGCCCCGTTCGAAGACCCGCTCCCCCACCGGCCGGGCCACGTACAGCTCGCCCCACGCCCGCCCGTGCAGCACGATCGGCGCGACCACGCAGCAGCCGCGGCCCCGGCGGCGCAGGGCGGCGACCCGCTGGTGGACGTAGCCGGGGCGCCCGGCGGCTGGCCCCCGGGCCGTCTCGACCCAGGCGTCGGGCTCCCCGCCGCCGGCCCAGCGCTCGTGCAGGAACTCGGTGATCTCCGCGAACTGGTGCACCGGATAGGACTCGTCCTCCGGGAACTCCTCCTCGTCCTCGGCCCGCCGGCCGACGTTCACGAGGACCCGCAGCCGCCCCAGCTCCCGCTCCCACACCGACAGCGCGGCGAAGCTGCCGCCCAGCGCCAGGCACCCGCCGACGGCCGCCGCCCGCCACGCCTCCCGCGCACTGTGCGCGGCGGCCATCCCCTGCGCAAGCGCCACCACGGCCGCGAGCCGCCTGTCGTCACCCATCACTCCAGGCTAGGGAGATTCACGAAGAAACGTTACTCAAACGGGGCGAACCGGGCGATTGCCTTCGGCTCGCGGGGTCGTGTCACTCGCGCGGTCCGCCTCACTCACCCGGCCACCGCGGCGCCCGCTTCTCGTTGAACGCCGCCACTCCCTCGGCGCGGTCCCCCGAGAACGCCACCGAACGCCACGCCGCGTCCTCGACCTCGAGTCCCGCGCGCAGGTCCAGCCCGTGCCCCAGGCGCAGCGCGCGCTTGGCCGCACGCAGGCCCACGGGCGAGTTCGCGGCCATCCGGGCGGCCAGCTCCAGCGCCTCCTCCCGGTCCCGACCCTCCGGCACCAGCTGGTCCACGAGCCCCAGCTCGCGTGCCTCCTCGGCCGCCACCCGCCGTGCCGTGAACACCAGCTCGGCCGCTCGCGCCGCACCCACCCGGCGCGGCAGCAGCTGCGTACCGCCGCCGCCCGGGATCACCCCCACCGACACCTCCGGCAGCCCCACCACGGCCGTGGGGTCGGCCACGATCACGTCGCACGACAGCGCCAGCTCGAACCCGCCGCCCAGCGCGAACCCGTGCACGGCCGCGACCGTCGGCACCGGCAGCTCCAGCACCGCGGTGTACGCCCCGCGCGTCACCGGCCGCTGCCGCAGCAGATCGGCGTCGGTGAAGGAGTTGCGCTCCTTCAGGTCCGCACCCACGCAGAACGCCCGCTCGTGCGTCGAGGTCAGCACCACCACCCGCACGCTCCGGTCCTCGCCCAGCGCCGCGCAGGCCGCGCCCACGGAACGGGCCATCGCGGTCGACACGGCGTTCATGGCCTTCGGCCGGTCGAGCGCGAGCTCCGCGACATGCCCCTCCCCGTGCCGCCGCACCAGGACGAACTCTCCGAACCGCTCCTCGCTCATGACACCCTCCGGTTAACGCGTGTTAACAAGTAGACCGCCCGATCATCGCAGCCGCGCCCGCCCGGGGGAAGGCCGGGCACGCCCGGCCCCTACCGACCCCGCTTACCCGTTCGAGTGACATACGGCCGACCGCCGTACCCCGGCCCGCGCCGGCCCGTAGCCTCGCTCCGCCATGGCGCAGCGGGGGCGCGTGCGCACCGGGGAGGGATCATGACGACGACCGGCACACCGACAGAGCCGCGGTACGCGTGGGGCCGCCGCGGGCGGCACCGCAGGCCCCGCCCCCGCAAGGTGCTGCTGGCCGCGGGCGGCCTCGCGCTGGCGGCGGGCGCCCTGAGCGTCGTACGCCTGCTGCCCGGGCCCGGCGGCGACACCGGCGGCGTCCGCGCCGGGGCGGAACCGCGCGTGGAGAGCGGCGGACGGGACCCGGCCCCGGACCCGGCGACGGCCCCCGCCGCCGGCACCGGCGGCGAGCCGTCCGGAGCCGGTCCCTCCACGACATCCGCCATGGGAGGCCTGAGCGGCTCCCCCGGGCCGGGCCTCATACCCGGTCTCGCGCCCGCCCCCTCCGCGACCGGTCCGGCGGTCCCGCTGCCCACCGCCCCGCCGGTGCGCACCCCGGGCGCCCCCGAGACCCCGAAGCCGGGGGAAGGGGCAGGGGAACGGGAACGGGAACGGGCACGGGAACGGGGGGACGACACCGGGGAGCAAACCCCGGCCCCGGGAACTCCGCAGCCGTCGCGGTCCGACCGCCCCGTACCGCACCCGGTGCCGCCCCCGCCGCCGGGCCCCGGCACGCCCCCGCCGTCCGATCCGGCGCCGGAACCGGCGGATCCCGGCCTGTGCGTGCCGGTCATCGGCCTCTGCGTGGACCTGCTCGGCGACTGAGAAGCCCGGTACGACGGCCGCGGGCCACGACAGCCGGGGGCATGGGGCCGGGACGCCCGGGGTCTACGACTCCCCGCCGCCGTCCCGGCGCGTGAGCAGCCACGGCTCGACCACGCCGAGGCCGCGCACCGGCCGCTGCCACATCGGCTGGAGCGCGAAGCGGTACACCGGCGGCTCCTCGCCCGCCTTCTCCGCCGCGGCGGCCTCCTCCGCTGCCGCCGCCTCCGAGGCGGGGGCGTCCCGGGTACGGATCAGTTCCTCCGCGAAGGCGGTGTCGACGAGGACCGCGTCCTTGGGGGCTATCGAGGTGAGCCGGGAGGCCAGGTTGACGGTGGTGCCGAAGACGTCGCCCATCCGGGTGGTGACCGTGCCGAAGGCGATGCCGACGCGCAGTTCCGGCATGGTCTCGTCGTGGGCCATCGTCTCGACGAGGAGCAGCGCGATCTCGGCGGCCGTACCGGCGTCGTCGGCGGCGTAGAGCACCTCGTCGCCGAGGGTCTTGACCAGCCGTCCGCCGCGCGCGGCCACCAGGTCGGCGGAGGTGGTCTCGAAGGCCTCGACCAGCTCGCCGAGCTCCTCCTCCTCCATCCGCCGGGTCAGCCGAGTGAAGCCGACCAGGTCCGCGAAGCCGACGGCGAGCCGCCGGTCCACCATCTCCTCGTCGTCCCCGGCCTGGATGACGCGGCCGGCCGAGGCGGCGAGCTGGCGCCTCCAGACGTAGACGAGGAACTCCTGCAGCTCGGGCAGGAGCAGTTCGACGATGGGGTACGTCACCTCGGTGCGCGTCATCCCCGGCTCCGGGGGCTCGGTCAGGCCCTCCAGGAAGGAGTCGATCTGCCACTCGGCCAACCGGGCGGTGGTCTGTCCCGTGGACCGGGCGACCTGGACGGCCATCGCCTCGCTGAGCAGTCCCGCCTCCACCAGACCGGCCAGCCGCCGCAGGGCGAGGACGTCGGCCTCGGTGAGCGCCTTGGCCTGGCCGATGTCGGCGAAGCCCATGGCCCGCCAGAAGCGGGAGGCCAGCTCCATGGAGACGCCCGCGCTGCGGGCGGCCTGGAAGGGGGTGTAGCGGCGCTCGGCACCCAGGATGAGCCCCTCGAGGCGCAGCGCGAGCGGGTCCTCGCCGGGATCGGCGGAGTCCGGGGCGGGCTCGGGGTCCACCCGGCCGTCCCCGTCCGCGCCGGAGCCGGTGTCGTCGACGGTCACGCCTGCTGCCCTTCCGATCTGCCGCGGTCAGGTTCGACCGGCCCCAACTTTACGTCAGGTGTGCCCCAGCTCACTCCCGTGCGGTCCGCACTCCGAGCGTGCCCGGGGGACGCGCTCACGCCAACCGCAGGTGCACGATGTCCCCGGCGCCCACCGGCTCCTGCACCCCCGCTCCCGTCGCGAGGACCAGCCGCCCGTCGCCGTCCACGGCCACGGCCTCCCCGACGAGCGACCGGTCCCCCGGCAGCTCCGCGCGCACCATGCGCCCGAGGGTCGCGCAGCCCGCCGCGTACGTCTCCTGCAGCCCGCTGGCCGCCGGGTCGCCGCCCGCCCCGCGCCAGCGCCCGTACCAGTCCTCCAGCGACCGCAGCACGCCGCGCAGCAGCGGGTCCCGGTCGGTGTTCACGGCCCCGGCCAGCGCCAGCGATCCGGCCCGCGGGACCGGCAGCTCGTCGGCGCGGAGCGAGACGTTGATGCCGACGCCGATGACGACGCCGTCGTCCCCGGCCCGCTCGACGAGGATGCCGCCGGCCTTGCGCTCCTCGTCGCCGACGGTCACCAGCAGGTCGTTGGGCCACTTCAGGGCGGTGTCGACCCCGGCCACCCGGGACAGCCCGGTCGCCACGGCGACGCCGGTGAGCAGCGGCAGCCAGCCCCAGCGGGGCACGGGGACCTCGGCGGGCCGCAGCAGCACGGAGAAGAACAGCCCGGAGCGGGCGGGTGCCGTCCACTGCCGGTCGAGCCGCCCCCGCGCGGCGCTCTGCTCCTCGGCGACGAGGACGACCCCCTCCGCCAGGCCGCCCTCGGCGGCCCGGGCCACGAGGTCGGAGTTGGTGGAGCCGGTGCGCTGCACGACGTCGACCTGCCGCCACAGCCCGCCGTCCCGCACCAGTCCCCGGCGCAGGGCCGTGCCGCTGAGGGGAGGCCGGTCCAGGTCGGACCACCTGTTGCGCGGGTAGTCCGGGGAGTCGGAGGAATCTCGGGGCGTCATGCAACCCACCCTAGGTGTGGGAAAGACCGCACTGCCGAACGGAAGGGCCCCTACTACTCTACGAACGAGTAACCGTCCCCCCTTTTGAGCAGGCAGGGAGCCGCATCCCGATGTCCGAGCCGGAAGAGCAGCAGCCCGACATCCACACGACCGCGGGCAAGCTCGCGGATCTCAGGCGCCGTATCGAGGAAGCGACGCACGCCGGTTCCGCACGCGCCGTCGAGAAACAGCACGCCAAGGGCAAGCTGACGGCTCGTGAGCGCATCGACCTCCTCCTCGACGAGGGCTCCTTCGTCGAGCTGGACGAGTTCGCCCGGCACCGCTCCACCAACTTCGGCCTCGACGCCAACCGCCCTTACGGCGACGGCGTCGTCACCGGTTACGGCACCGTCGACGGCCGCCCCGTGGCCGTCTTCTCCCAGGACTTCACCGTCTTCGGCGGCGCGCTGGGCGAGGTCTACGGCCAGAAGATCGTCAAGGTGATGGACTTCGCGCTGAAGACCGGCTGCCCGGTCGTCGGCATCAACGACTCCGGCGGCGCCCGCATCCAGGAGGGCGTGGCCTCCCTCGGCGCCTACGGCGAGATCTTCCGCCGCAACACCCACGCCTCCGGCGTGATCCCGCAGATCAGCCTGGTCGTCGGCCCGTGCGCGGGCGGCGCGGTCTACTCCCCCGCGATCACCGACTTCACGGTGATGGTCGACCAGACCAGCCACATGTTCATCACCGGCCCCGACGTCATCAAGACGGTCACCGGTGAGGACGTCGGCTTCGAGGAGCTGGGCGGCGCCCGCACCCACAACACCGCCTCGGGCGTGGCCCACCACATGGCGGGTGACGAGAAGGACGCCGTCGAGTACGTCAAGCAGCTCCTGTCGTACCTGCCGTCCAACAACCTGTCCGAGCCCCCCGCCTTCCCGGAGGAGGCGGACCTCGCGGTCACGGACGAGGACGCCGAGCTGGACGCGATCGTCCCGGACTCGGCGAACCAGCCCTACGACATGCACAGCGTCATCGAGCACGTCCTGGACGACGGCGAGTTCTTCGAGACCCAGCCCCTGTTCGCACCGAACATCCTCACCGGCTTCGGCCGCGTGGAGGGCCGCCCGGTCGGCATCGTCGCCAACCAGCCCATGCAGTTCGCCGGGTGCCTGGACATCACCGCCTCCGAGAAGGCGGCCCGCTTCGTGCGCACCTGCGACGCCTTCAACGTCCCCGTGCTCACCTTCGTGGACGTCCCCGGCTTCCTGCCCGGCGTCGACCAGGAGCACGACGGCATCATCCGCCGCGGCGCCAAGCTGATCTTCGCCTACGCCGAGGCCACGGTGCCGCTGATCACGGTCATCACCCGCAAGGCCTTCGGCGGCGCCTACGACGTCATGGGCTCCAAGCACCTGGGCGCCGACCTCAACCTGGCCTGGCCCACCGCCCAGATCGCCGTCATGGGCGCCCAGGGCGCGGTCAACATCCTGCACCGCCGCACCATCGCCGACGCCGGTGACGACGCCGAGGCCACCCGGGCCCGCCTGATCCAGGAGTACGAGGACGCCCTCCTCAACCCCTACACGGCGGCCGAACGCGGCTACGTCGACGCCGTGATCATGCCCTCCGACACTCGCCGCCACATCGTCCGCGGCCTGCGCCAGCTGCGCACCAAGCGCGAGTCCCTGCCCCCGAAGAAGCACGGCAACATCCCCCTGTAAGGAGCCGCTGTGACCATCAAGGTCGTCCGGGGCAACCCCACCCCGGAAGAACTGGCCGCCGCCCTGACGGTGGTCAGAGCCCGCGCGGTGACGGCGGCCGCCGAGCCGTCCACCACCGACCGCCCGCACGACGCCTGGTCGGACCCGTCCCGCATCGCGACCCACCACATGCCCCACCCGGGCCCGACGGCATGGGGCCGCACCTACTGGCCGACCTGAGGCTGGCCGTCCCAGGGGCGCGGGGCTGTGTCGATTTGCGGCTCCGCCGCGTGGGCGCACAGAAGAGGAACCCCGCGCCCCGATTTGAGTACCCGTACTCAAGTCACCCCCCTCGGCCAAGCCCCACGCTGGTGACATGCTGTGGTCCGACCCCGAGAACGAGCCGCCCAAGGAACTGCGCGACACGCAGGACATGCTGCGGCGGCTGAGCGTCTTCCTGGCGCTGGCCATGGTCCTCGCGATGGTCGTCCTCGGCCTGGGCTGAGCCGGCCCCGCCCGGGTGACTAACCTGGCCCCATGACTCCTCAGCCCCGCCGTCGACTCGTCCTCGCCTCCCAGTCCCCGGCCCGGCTCGGCCTGCTGCGCCAGGCGGGGCTCGCCCCGGAGGTCCTCGTGAGCGGTGTCGACGAGGAGGCCGTCACCGCCCCCACCCCCGCCGAGCTGGCCCTCGCCCTGGCCGAGGCCAAGGCGTCCGTGGTGGCCGCGAAGCCGGAGGTGCACGGGGCTTTGGTGATCGGCTGCGACTCGGTGCTCGACCTGGACGGCCAGGCGCTCGGCAAGCCGGCGGACGCGGAGGAGGCCACCGCCCGCTGGAAGGCGATGCGCGGCCGGGCGGGCACGCTGCAGACCGGCCACTGCGTCTGGGACACCGCCTCCGGCCGCCACGTCTCGGCGACCGCGTCCACGGTCGTCCGCTTCGGCGAGCCGACCGACGACGAGATCGCCGCCTACGTGGCCTCCGGGGAGCCCCTCCACGTCGCCGGGGCGTTCACGCTGGACGGCCGCTCGGCCCCGTTCATCGACGGCATCGACGGCGACCACGGGAACGTCATCGGCCTCAGCCTGCCCCTGCTGCGCCGCCTGCTCGCCGACCTCGGGACGGGTATCACGGAGTTGTGGGCGCCGGCGGAGGACTGACCGGGGAACCGTCACCGCCCTTGCCGTCCTCGGTCCGCTGCCCGGCGGCGGGCCGCTCCCGGGCGTCGTACGTCATCAGCAGCAGCACGATCAGCCCCAGTACGACGATCATGAAGATGAAGGCGCCGGGGCCGACCAGCCCCCAGGTGAAGGCCCCCAGGAGCCCGTGCACCACGGCGGCGCTGATCAGCAAGATCCGGCCGAGCCCCGCGGGCGCGCGGTCGCGCAGCGCCACGAGCAGGGCGACCAGGGCGCACAGCGCGAAGTACAGGCCGAAGACCACCCCGCCGATCTTCGAGGACACGGACATCATGTCCGGGTCCAGACCGGCCAGGGACATGTCCTGGCGGTCGACGACGATCGCCAGGAACCAGTTCAGCGCCGCGACGCCGACCGCCTCCGCGAAGAGCACGACCGCCACGGTCCACGCCACCGGCCTGCGCACTGACACCGGTCCCCACCCACCTTCGACGACTGCCGCACAGGACAGCTGTTACCCCAAGTACGTTCGAGACCCGAGGAACGCTACTAACGGGTAAACCTCGCCACAAGGGTTCCGGCACGAGCAAAGAATCATTGGGCCATTAGTAGGGACTCCACAAAGAAACCGAGTGGCCCGCAGCACGCCCTTACAGAGACCTTGACCACACAGGAGGGCTAGGGTTTCCCCCAGGAGTCCTGCGTACCGCGGTACTACAAGGGCTTTCGGGGGTCGAGCGAGCCTCGAATCACGCTCCGTGTGGGCAAGCTCACCATTGGGGACGGGTCGAAGTGCCGTGTCGGCAGTCCCTAAACTCGGCTTGTTTCAAGGAGGGAGCCTCAATCGTGCGCAAGGTGCTCATCGCCAATCGTGGCGAAATCGCTGTCCGCGTGGCCCGGGCCTGCCGGGACGCCGGGATCGCGAGCGTGGCCGTCTACGCGGATCCGGACCGGGACGCGTTGCACGTCCGTGCCGCTGATGAGGCGTTCGCCCTGGGTGGTGACACCCCCGCGACCAGCTATCTGGACATCGCCAAGGTCCTCAAAGCCGCGCGCGAGTCGGGCGCGGACGCCATCCACCCCGGCTACGGATTCCTCTCGGAGAACGCCGAGTTCGCGCAGGCGGTCCTGGACGCCGGCCTGATCTGGATCGGCCCGCCCCCGCACGCCATCCGCGACCTGGGCGACAAGGTCGCCGCCCGCCACATCGCCCAGCGGGCCGGCGCCCCCCTGGTCGCCGGCACCCCCGACCCCGTCTCCGGCGCGGACGAGGTCGTCGCCTTCGCCAAGGAGCACGGCCTGCCCATCGCCATCAAGGCCGCCTTCGGCGGCGGCGGGCGCGGCCTCAAGGTCGCCCGCACCCTCGAAGAGGTGCCGGAGCTGTACGACTCCGCCGTCCGCGAGGCCGTGGCCGCCTTCGGCCGCGGGGAGTGCTTCGTCGAGCGCTACCTCGACAAGCCCCGCCACGTGGAGACCCAGTGCCTGGCCGACACCCACGGCAACGTGGTCGTCGTCTCCACCCGCGACTGCTCCCTCCAGCGCCGCCACCAAAAGCTCGTCGAGGAGGCCCCCGCGCCCTTCCTCTCCGACGCCCAGACGGAGCAGCTGTACTCGTCCTCCAAGGCCATCCTGAAGGAAGCCGGCTACGTCGGCGCCGGCACCGTGGAGTTCCTCGTCGGCATGGACGGCACGATCTCCTTCCTGGAGGTCAACACCCGCCTCCAGGTCGAGCACCCGGTCACCGAGGAAGTCGCCGGCATCGACCTGGTCCGCGAGATGTTCCGCATCGCCGACGGCGAGGAACTCGGCTACGACGACCCCGCCCTGCGCGGCCACTCCTTCGAGTTCCGCATCAACGGCGAGGACCCCGGCCGCGGCTTCCTGCCCGCCCCCGGCACCGTCACCCTCTTCGACGCGCCCACCGGCCCCGGCGTCCGCCTGGACGCCGGCGTCGAGTCCGGCTCCGTCATCGGCCCCGCCTGGGACTCCCTCCTCGCCAAACTGATCGTCACCGGCCGCACCCGCGCCGAGGCACTCCAGCGCGCGGCCCGCGCCCTGGACGAGTTCACCGTCGAGGGCATGGCCACCGCCATCCCCTTCCACCGCACGGTCGTCCGCGACCCGGCCTTCGCCCCCGAACTCACCGGCTCCACGGACCCCTTCACCGTCCACACCCGGTGGATCGAGACGGAGTTCGTCAACGAGATCAAGCCCTTCACCACGCCCGCCGACACCGAGACGGACGAGGAGTCGGGCCGGGAGACGGTCGTCGTCGAGGTCGGCGGCAAACGCCTGGAAGTCTCCCTCCCCTCCAGCCTGGGCATGTCCCTGGCCCGCACCGGCCTGGCCGCCGGGGCCCGCCCCAAGCGCCGCGCGGCCAAGAAGTCCGGCCCCGCCGCCTCGGGCGACACCCTCGCCTCCCCGATGCAGGGCACGATCGTCAAGATCGCCGTCGAGGAAGGCCAGGAAGTCCAGGAAGGCGACCTCATCGTCGTACTCGAGGCGATGAAGATGGAACAGCCCCTCAACGCCCACAGGTCCGGCACCATCAAGGGCCTCACCGCCGAGGTCGGCGCCTCCCTCACCTCCGGCGCCGCCATCTGCGAGATCAAGGACTGATCAAGCAGTCCCGCACCACGACAGGGGCGCCCGGCGGACCACCTCACACGGTCCGCCGGGCGCCCCTGCCACTGCCCGGCGGACGGGGCCCGCGGGGCGCCTACCGGCGACGCATGTCGGCGACGCGCGCCCGCTCCGCCCCGCCCCCCTGCTCACCCAGGGCGGTGGCAGACCGCAACCCCGCGCCCGCGGCACCCGGAACCTGACGGCGCGGCCCCGGAAGCGGCACGTCCCGACGCTGCTGACGCCCCACGGAATCACCCCCCGGGGCCCCCGAAGCCCCGGTACCGTTCGCCGTACCACCCCCCGACGCCCCGGCCACGGCGATCTGCACGCCCTGGTCGGCCAGGGCCTGGAGCTCGGTGGCGGCGCGGTCGTCGTGGCCCGGCGACTCGTCGGTGACCAGACGGGTGATGACATCGGTGGGCACGGTCTGGAACATGGTGTCCGTACCCAGCTTGGAGTGGTCGGCGAGGACGACGACCTCGGCGGCGGCCTGGACCAGCGCCCGGTCGACGGACGCCGACAGCATGTTGGAGGTGGACAGCCCCCGCTCGGCGGTCAGCCCGCTCCCGGACAGGAAGGCCTTGGAAACCCGCAGCCCCTGGAGGGACTGCTCGGCCCCCGACCCCACCAGGGCGTAGTTGGACCCCCTGAGCGTGCCTCCGGTCATCACCACCTCGACCCGGTTGGCATGGGCGAGGGCCTGGGCCACCAGCAAGGAATTGGTGACGACGGTCAGACCGGGCACCCGCGCGAGCCGGCGTGCCAGCTCCTGCGTCGTGGTACCCGCCCCCACCACGATGGCTTCGCCCTCTTCGACGAGGCCCGCGGCGAGATCGGCGATGGCCGTCTTCTCGGCGGTCGCGAGATGGGATTTCTGCGGAAAGCCGGACTCTCGCGTGAACCCGCCCGGCAGTACCGCACCGCCGTGCCGGCGGTCGAGGAGTCCTTCTGCCTCCAGTGCGCGCACGTCCCGCCGTACGGTCACTTCGGAGGTCTGGACGACGCGGGCGAGCTCACGGAGCGACACGGCCCCGTTCGCTCGCACCATTTCGAGGATCAATTGGCGACGTTCTGCAGCGAACACGAAACTGACAGTAACCCCAACGACCGTCTGCTTTCAGCAGTATGCGCCGAATAACAGAAGTTGTTCGCATGCCACCACCGGAAGTGGTATACGGGCCTACCCCGGCCGCCTATGCCACCCGCAAGCACCGCAACTCCCCGTGACCAGCGGGGAGTCGTTTCCAGCCGCGCCCGCCGGACTACTGCTCCCCGCCGGCCTTCCGCGTGTGCAGCTGCCGCGCCACCTCGGCGATCGAGCCCGACAGGGAGGGATACACGGTGAAGGCGTTGGCGATCTGCTCGACCGTCAGGTTGTTGTCGACGGCGATGGAGATGGGATGGATGAGCTCCGAAGCACGCGGCGCCACCACGACTCCCCCCACCACGATCTCGGTACCGGGCCGGCAGAAGATCTTGACGAAGCCGTCCCGGATGCCCTGCATCTTGGCGCGCGGGTTGCGCAGCAGCGGCAGCTTCACCACCCGGGCGTCGATCTTGCCTGCGTCCACGTCGGCCTGCGAGTACCCGACCGTGGCGATCTCGGGATCGGTGAAGACGTTGGCGGAGACGGTCTTCAGGTTCAGCGGAGTCACGGCGTCGCCGAGGAAGTGGTACATGGCGATCCGCCCCTGCATCGCCGCCACCGAGGCGAGCGCGAAGACACCGGTGACGTCACCGGCGGCGTACACACCGGGGGCCGAGGTCCGCGAGACCCGGTCGGTCTTGATGTGCCCGGAGTCCTTGAGCCGGACCCCCGCCTCCTCCAGCCCCATCCCCTCCGTGTTGGGAATGGCGCCGACGGCCATCAGACAGTGCGACCCGCCGATGACCCGCCCGTCCGACAGCGTCACCTCGACCCGGTCCCCCACCCGCTTGACGGACTGGGCCCGCGACCGCGACATGACGTTCATCCCACGCCGCCGGAACACGTCTTCCAGAACCGCCGCCGCATCCGGGTCCTCACCCGGCAGCACCCGGTCCCGCGACGACACCAGGGTGACCCGCGACCCGAGCGCCTGATAGGCGCCGGCGAACTCGGCGCCGGTCACACCGGAGCCCACCACGACGAGTTCCTCGGGCAGCTCCTCCAGGTCGTAGACCTGGGTCCAGTTCAGGATCCGCTCCCCGTCGGGCCGCGCGTCCGCCAGCTCCCGCGGGTGCCCGCCCGTGGCAATGAGCACCGCATCGGCGGTCAGCGTCTCCTCACTCCCGTCGGCGGCCCGCACCACGACCTTCCGCGACCCGTCGAGGCCCTGCATGCCCTCCAGCCGCCCGCGCCCCCGCATCACCCGCGCACCCGCACGGGTCACGGAGGCGGTGATGTCGTGCGACTGCGCCAGCGCGAGCCGCTTCACCCGACGGTTGACCTTGCCCAGGTCCACGCCCACCACCCGGGCGGCCTGCTCCATGGGCGGAGTGTCGTCGGCGACGATGATCCCCAGCTCCTCGTACGAGGAGTCGAAGGTGGTCATCACCTCAGCCGTGGCGATGAGGGTCTTGGACGGCACGCAGTCGGTCAGCACCGACGCCCCGCCCAGACCGTCGCAGTCGACGACGGTCACCTCCGCGCCGAGTTGAGCGGCCACCAGCGCCGCTTCGTATCCGCCGGGTCCGCCGCCAATGATCACGATCCGAGTCACGTACCCCATTGTCCCGCACCCTTCAACGGGAGGCCGCCCGGGGCCACCACCGTGACGACGGCGACGCCCGACACCCCTGCCGTACCCTTCCCCTCATGTCGCTCTACGCCGCCTACGCCGGCAACCTCGACGCGCGGTTGATGACCCGCCGCGCCCCGCACTCGCCGCTGCGCGCCACCGGCTGGCTGAACGGGTGGCGGCTGACCTTCGGGGGCGAGCACATGGGCTGGGAGGGCGCCCTGGCGACCCTCGTGGAGGACCCGATCTCCCAGGTCTTCGTCTCCCTCTACGACATCGCCCCGATGGACGAGGACTCCCTGGACCGCTGGGAGGGCGTGGGCCTGGACATCTACCGCCGCACCCGGGTCCGCATCCACACCCTCGACGGCGAGGAGGGTGCCTGGACCTACGTCCTGAACGCCTACGAGGGCGGCCTGCCCTCGGCCCGCTACCTGGGCGAGATCGCGGACGCCGCCGAATCGTCCGGCGCCCCCCACGACTACGTCATGGAACTCCGCAAACGCCCCTGCTGAGGACCGTCCTCGTCACAACCTCCAAGCCAAAAACCACCATCCCGTGACCTCCACCATCTACGCGCGTAGCCGCAAACCGGCTACCCTCTTCGCGTGAACGCATCTCTTCTTCCGGACGACATCCAGGGCGACCCGTACGCCGCCGCCGACGCCGCCGCGGCCCGCCTGCGCGAACTCACCGGCGCCGAGACCCACGACGTCGCCCTCGTGATGGGCTCCGGCTGGGCACCGGCCGTGGACGCCCTGGGCGCCCCCGAGGCCGATCTCCAGGTCACCGACCTCCCGGGCTTCCCCGAGCCCGCGGTGGAGGGCCACGGCGGCAAGGTCCGCTCGTACACCCTCGGCGACAAGCGCGCACTGGTCTTCCTGGGCCGCACCCACTACTACGAGGGCCACGGCGTCGCCGCCGTCTCCCACGGCGTCCGCACTGCGGTCGCCGCCGGCGCCAAGACGATCATCCTGACCAACGGCTGCGGCGGCCTGCGCGAGGGCATGCGCCCCGGCCAGCCGGTCCTGATCAGCGACCACATCAACCTCACCGCCACCTCCCCCATCGTCGGCGCCAACTTCGTCGACCTCACCGACCTCTACTCCCCCCGCCTGCGGGCCCTGTGCAAGGAGGTCGACGCCACCCTCGAGGAGGGCGTCTACGCCCAGTTCCCCGGCCCGCACTACGAGACCCCGGCCGAGATCCGCATGGCCCGCGTGATCGGCGCCGACCTGGTGGGCATGTCGACGGTCCTGGAGGCGATCGCGGCCCGCGAGGCCGGGGCGGAGGTGCTGGGCATCTCCCTGGTCACCAACCTCGCCGCGGGCATGACGGGCGAGCCCCTCAACCACGAGGAGGTCCTCCAGGCGGGCCGCGACTCCGCCGCCCGCATGGGGACCCTGCTGACCCAGGTCCTGGGCAAGCTGTAGACCGAGGCCCACTGATCCGGCGCGGGCGTTGGGGGCGCGGCCCGGCGTTGCGGGCCGCCCCAGCGGCACGACTGCCCGCAGCGACGGCGGGGGAGCCGCGTACGGCGAGGAGCGGGACGCGGAGCGTGGGCGGGGAGAGCCGCGTACGGCGAGAAGGGGTCGTGTCGGGGGGTGTCCGCCCGCAGCGGTTGGCGCGTCCGCGCCGGGGAGTTCTGCGGCCGACCGATTCCGCGCCGTTCCGAGGACGGACACCCCCCGGCGCGACCCCGACCCACCCACCGCACCCACCGCGCTACCCGCACCCCACCGAACCCGCACAGGCCGCCGCAGGCACCCGTACCACCCGACACCCGAGAGGCTGACCGACGTGCAAGACGTGCAAGACGACCTCCTCGCACGAGCCAGGGCATGGCTGGCCGAGGACCCCGACGCGGACACCCGCGCGGAACTCGCCCGCCTCATCGACGCCGAGGACCACGCCGAGCTCACCGCACGCTTCTCCGGCACCCTCCAGTTCGGCACCGCGGGCCTGCGCGGCGAACTGGGCGCCGGCCCGATGCGCATGAACCGCTCGGTCGTCATCCGCGCCGCCGCCGGCCTCGCGGCGTACCTGAAGAAGCAGGGCCACACCGACGGCCTCGTCGTCGTCGGCTACGACGCCCGCCACAAGTCCGCCGACTTCGCCCGCGACACCGCCGCCGTCATGACCGGCGCCGGCCTGAGGGCGGCCGTACTCCCCCGCCCCCTCCCCACCCCCGTCCTCGCCTTCGCGATCCGCCACCTCGGCGCGGTCGCCGGAGTGGAGGTCACCGCCAGCCACAACCCGCCCCGCGACAACGGCTACAAGGTGTACCTCGGCGACGGCTCCCAGATCGTGCCCCCCGCCGACGCCGGCATCGCCGCCGAGATCGACGCCGTGCGCACCCTCCACGACGTCCCCCGCCCCGACGCCGGCTGGCAGACCCTCGACGACGACGTCCTCGACGCCTACCTCACCCGCACGGACGCCGTCCTCGCCCCCGGCTCCCCCCGCACCGCCCGCACCGTCTACACGGCGATGCACGGCGTGGGCAAGGACACCCTCCTCGCCGCCTTCGCCCGAGCCGGCTTCCCGCGCCCCGCCCTCGTCACCGAGCAGGCCGACCCCGACCCGGACTTCCCCACCGTCGCCTTCCCCAACCCGGAGGAG
The DNA here is from genome assembly GCF_033406955.1 of Streptomyces violaceoruber. Classification (NCBI taxonomy): domain Bacteria; kingdom Bacillati; phylum Actinomycetota; class Actinomycetes; order Kitasatosporales; family Streptomycetaceae; genus Streptomyces; species Streptomyces violaceoruber. Next base: position 3,197,722 of record NZ_CP137734.1, read on the forward strand.
CCCGGCGCGATGGACCTCGCCTTCGCGAAGGCGAGGGAGACGGCCCCCGACCTGATCGTCGCCAACGACCCGGACGCGGACCGCCTGGCAGTGGCCGTACCCGACGCCGCGGAGGCCACCGGCTGGCGCATGCTCCGGGGCGACGAGGTAGGCGCCCTGCTCGCAACACACCTGGTCACCCGCGGAGCGCACGGCACGTTCGCGGAGTCGATCGTCTCGTCGTCCCTCCTGGCCCGCATCGCCGCGAAGGCGAACCTCCCCCACGTCGAAACCCTCACCGGCTTCAAGTGGATCGCCCGAGTGGAGAACATCCGCTACGGCTACGAGGAGGCCCTCGGCTACTGCGTCGACCCGGAGGGCGTCCGCGACAAGGACGGCATCACCGCGGCCCTCCTGATCACGGAACTGGCTTCCACCCTCAAGCAGGCCGGCCGCACCCTCCTCGACCTCCTCGACGACATCGCCGTGGAACACGGTCTGCACGCCACGGACCAGCTCTCGGTCCGCGTGGAGGACCTCTCCCTCATCGCCTCGGCGATGAACCGCCTGCGCGAACAGCCCCCGTCGACCCTCGCGGGCCTCCCCGTCACCACCGCGGAGGACCTCACCCGGGGCACGGACACCCTCCCGCCCACGGACGGCCTGCGCTACACGCTCGACGGAGCCAGGGTCGTCGTCCGCCCGAGCGGCACGGAACCCAAGCTGAAGTGCTACCTGGAGGTGGTCGTCCCGGTCGCCACGCCCGCCGACCTCCCGTCGGCCCGGTCAAAGGCGACGGACCTGCTGACGGCACTCAAGCGCGACCTGTCGACGGCGGCCGGCATCTGAAAAGCCGGGGGTGCAACGCACCCCCGGCCACCCTCACCCACCGGCACCCACCAGCACCCGCCGGCAGCGCCCGTCACCGCTCGCCACTACCCGGTACCGCCCGTCACCCCACCCCGAACAGCACCCCCAGCGCCACCGCCCCCGCCACCACCGGCACGACGATCTCGTACGCCCACCGCACCGTCACCCCGCCCTGCGAGCCCTCGGCCGCCTTCCGCGCCTCCCACAGCTCCCGCAGCTCGTCCATGACCTTGTCGGCCTCGGCCCGCACCGGCCCCTCGCCCTCGACGGCCGAGGCCCCGGCACCGCCGCCCCGCGAGCCGAACTGCCCCACGCCCCCGAGCACGCTCCCGCGCCTGCGCCCGCCGGTACCACCGGCGAGCCGCCGGTCCTCCTGCCGCGCGGCCTTCTTGCGCCCCCGCAGCGAGACGGGAACGGACCACAGCTGGAACTTGTCGCCGCCCTCGGTGAAGACCTCGTTCGAGTAGGCGGACCGGAACGACTCGACCTGCGCCCAGGGCAGGACGATCACGCGGAAGGGATTGCGCACCCGCATCCGGTCGTCGTTGGCGAAGACGGCGGGCCGCACGGTGTAGGCGGCGACGAGCGGCACGAGGAAGACCAGCGCCGCGAGCGCCTTCCAGCGGGTGTCCCCCTCACCCGTGACCAGGGCGTCGATGCCGAGCCACAGCGCGAGGGCGAGTACCAGCACGCCTCCGGAGATGCCCGCGGGCGAGCGGTAGGCCCGGTCCTTGGACACGGGTCCCGAGGGCTGCGGCGAGGATGACTGGGGCTCCGGGGTGGTCATGCTGCCGATTGTGCCCGACGCCCCGCCCGGCGCTCACATGCGGTGCCGCCGCATCGGACGAGCCCACGGGGACTGTACAGACCGCTACGCGCGTAGATATGCTCGTCTGGTGACCATGCCCACCACTGCACCCGCCGCAAACGGACCCGCACAGGGCCCCGCAAACGGACCCGCACACGGATTCGCCGACGTCACCGCGTCCGACAGCACCCTGCGCCGCTTCCTCCACGGACTGCCCGGCGTCGACACCGTCGGCCTGGAGGCGCGCGCCGCCTCCCTCGGCACCCGATCCATCAAGACCACCGCGAAGGCGTACGCCCTGGACCTGGCCATCTCGATGGTCGACCTGACGACGCTGGAAGGCGCGGACACCCCGGGCAAGGTCCGGGCGCTCGGCGCGAAGGCGGTCCGCCCCGACCCGACCGACCGCACGGCCCCGGCGACGGCGGCCGTCTGCGTCTACCCCGACATGGTGCCCACCGCGAGGGAAGCCGTCGCCGGCTCCGGCGTGAAGGTCGCCTCGGTCGCCACGGCGTTCCCGGCCGGCCGTGCCTCGCTGGCCGTCAAGCTGGCCGACGTGCGCGAGGCCGTGGCGGCGGGCGCGGACGAGGTCGACATGGTCATCGACCGCGGCGCGTTCCTCGCGGGGAACTACATGAAGGTGTACGACGAGATCGCCGCCGTCCGCGAGGCCTGCGGGACGTCCGCCCGTCTGAAGGTCATCTTCGAGACCGGCGAGCTGTCGACGTACGACAACATCCGCCGCGCCAGCTGGCTCGGCATGCTGGCCGGAGCGGACTTCATCAAGACGTCCACCGGCAAGGTCGCGGTCAACGCCACCCCCGCCAACACCCTCCTGATGCTGGAGGCGGTCCGCGACTTCCGCGCCCAGACCGGCGTCCAGGTGGGCGTGAAGCCGGCCGGCGGCATCCGGACCGCGAAGGACGCGATCAAGTTCCTGGTCCTGGTCAACGAGACGGCGGGCGAGGACTGGCTGGACAACCACTGGTTCCGCTTCGGCGCCTCCTCGCTCCTCAACGACCTGCTGATGCAGCGCCAGAAGCTGGCCACAGGCCGTTACTCCGGCCCCGACTACGTGACGGTGGACTGATCCCCATGGCATCCGCACCCGCATTCGACTACGCACCGGCACCCGAGTCCCGCGCGGTCGTCGACATCGCCCCCTCCTACGGCCTGTTCATCGACGGCGAGTTCACCGAGGCGGCCGACGGCAAGGTCTTCAAGACGGTCTCCCCCGCCACCGAGGAGGTCCTCTCCGAGGTCGCCGAGGCCGGCGAGGCGGACGTCGACCGCGCCGTGAAGGCCGCCCGCAAGGCCTTCGAGAAGTGGTCGGCGCTGCCCGGCGCGGAGCGTGCGAAGTACCTCTTCCGCATCGCCCGCATCATCCAGGAACGCAGCCGGGAACTGGCCGTCCTGGAAACCCTCGACAACGGCAAGCCGATCAGGGAGACCCGCGACGCGGACCTCCCCCTGGTCGCCGCGCACTTCTTCTACTACGCGGGCTGGGCCGACAAGCTGGACCACGCCGGCTACGGCGCCGACCCCCGCCCCCTGGGCGTGGCGGGCCAGGTCATCCCCTGGAACTTCCCGCTCCTGATGCTGGCGTGGAAGATCGCCCCGGCCCTGGCCACCGGCAACACGGTGGTCCTGAAGCCCGCCGAGACGACCCCCCTCTCCGCCCTGTTCTTCGCGGACATCTGCCGCCAGGCCGGGCTGCCCAAGGGCGTCGTCAACATCATCACCGGCGACGGCCGCGCCGGGGCGGCACTCACCGCGCACCCCGACGTGAACAAGGTCGCCTTCACGGGCTCCACGGCGGTCGGCAAGCAGATCGCGCGCACGGTCGCGGGCACCCGCAAGAAGCTCACCCTCGAACTGGGCGGCAAGGGCGCCAACATCGTCTTCGACGACGCCCCGATCGACCAGGCCGTCGAGGGCATCGTCAACGGCATCTTCTTCAACCAGGGCCAGGTCTGCTGCGCGGGCAGCCGCCTCCTGGTCCAGGAGTCGATCCACGACGAGCTGCTGGACTCCCTGAAGCGCAGGCTCACCACCCTCCGCCTGGGCGACCCGCTGGACAAGAACACGGACATCGGCGCGATCAACTCCGCCGAGCAGCTGGCCCGTATCACCGCCCTCGCCGACCAGGGCGAGGCGGAGGGCGCCGAGCGCTGGTCCCCGGCCTGCGAACTGCCCTCCGCCGGCTACTGGTTCGCCCCGACGCTCTTCACGAACGTCACCCAGGCGCACACGGTCGCCCGCGACGAGATCTTCGGCCCGGTCCTGTCCGTCCTCACCTTCCGCACGCCGGACGAGGCGGTCGCCAAGGCCAACAACACGCCGTACGGCCTGTCGGCGGGCATCTGGACGGAGAAGGGCTCGCGCATCCTGGCGGTCGCGAACAAGCTCCGTGCCGGTGTGATCTGGTCCAACACGTTCAACAAGTTCGACCCGACGTCGCCGTTCGGCGGCTACAAGGAGTCGGGCTTCGGCCGCGAGGGCGGCCGCCACGGCCTGGAGGCGTACCTCGATGTCTGAGCGACTCAGCGTGCTGAAGACCTACAAGCTGTACGTCGGCGGGAAGTTCCCGCGTTCCGAGAGCGGCCGGGTGTACGAGGTGACGGACTCGAAGCAGAACTGGCTGGCCAACGCCCCCCTCTCCTCCCGCAAGGACGCCCGTGACGCGGTGGTCGCCGCGCGCAAGGCGTTCGGCGGCTGGTCCGGCGCGACGGCGTACAACCGCGGGCAGATCCTCTACCGGATCGCCGAGATGCTGGAGGGCCGCCGCGACCAGTACGTCGCGGAGGTCGCCGACGCGGAGGGCCTGTCGAAGTCGAAGGCGGCGGCCCAGGTGGACGCCGCGATCGACCGCTGGGTCTGGTACGCGGGCTGGACCGACAAGATCGCCCAGGTGGTCGGCGGCGGCAACCCGGTCGCGGGCCCCTTCTTCAACCTCTCCTCCCCGGAGCCGACCGGCGTCGTGGCCGTCCTGGCCCCGCAGAAGTCGTCCTTCCTGGGTCTGGTGTCCGTCGTCGCCCCGGTCATCGCGACGGGCAACACGGCGGTGGTGGTGGCCTCGGAGAAGTCCCCCCTCCCCGCCCTCTCCCTGGGCGAGGTCCTGGCCACCTCCGACCTGCCCGGCGGTGTGGTCAACATCCTCTCCGGCCGCACGGCGGAGATCGCCGCCCCGCTCGCCGCCCACCAGGACGTCAACGCGATCGACCTCGCGGGCGCCGGCGAGGAGCTGGCCAAGGAGCTGGAGATCGCGGCGGCGGACAACCTCAAGCGCGTTTTGCGTCCACAGCCTGTGGACGACGCGGGCGCCGACTGGTCCGCGACCCCGGGCACGGACCGCATGACGGCGTTCCTGGAGACGAAGACGGTCTGGCACCCGACGGGCGCGCTGGGCGCCTCCGGCTCGTCGTACTGAGCGAATCCACGGTCACCCGACGCCGACGCCACACCGAGTCCGACGTCGCCGCCGGCGCCGACGGGCCGCGGCTCCTCCCCGTCCGGAGGAGCCGCGGTCTTCACTCGGCCGAGCAGGGCCTCGGTTCCGGCCGGCTGGGCGCGGTCTTCCGTCCCGTCAGCGGGGACAGGTCCTTCATGTACATCTCCGCCCACTCCTTCCCGGCCAGGATCTCCCTGAGCCCCGAGCACACCTTGCTCTTCAGGAGCGGGTCGTCCTTCCGCATCGCCACCCCGTAGGGCTCCGTGCCCGCGCCGCTGGGCAGCAGCTTCAGATGCGCCGGATCGTTCTGGGCGTACCCGGCGAGAAGCACGTCGTCCGAGGCGACCGCGTACACACTCGACCGCTTGTCCAGCAGTCTTTCCACGCACTCCTTGTAGGTGTCGGGCTGCCACTTCCCCGTGGTGTACCCGTCCTCCTCCAGCCTGTCCGCGTACGTGGAGTCCCGCGCCGTGCACACCTCGACGCGGTTCCGCTTCACGTCGACGGCTTCGCCGAGGTCGTACTTCGCGGAGTTCTTGCGGACGAGGAGGCTGCTGCCCGCCTTGTAGTAGGGGCCGACGAAACTGATGCCGTCCCGCTTCTCGCGCTCGGGCGTCATGCTGTACGAGGCGACGACGAGGTCCACCTCCCCGTTCTTCAGCTTGCTCGCCCGGTTGGCCGTGGTCACCCCGTAGAAGTCCACCTGCGCCTTGCCGTAGCCCAGTTTGCCGGCGAGGGCGTAGGCGATGTCGACGTCGAACCCGCTCCACACGCCGGTGTCCTTGTTGTAGAAGCTCAGTCCGGGCTGATCCTCCTTCGCCCCGATCGTCAGCCTCTTCCTGGCGCTCTTCCACTGCTCCCACGCCTGCTCCGCGTCGCCCCCGGCGGCTCCCCCTCCCTGCTGCCCGGAGGCGTCGCCCTGCTTGCCCCCGGAGTCGCCCTGCGAGACGAGCCAGCCGCCACCGGCCAGCAGGACGACACACGCCGCGGCCGCCGCCACCTTCCAGCCCGCCAGCCGCCCGCGGCCGCCGCCCGACGCCACCGGCGACGGCTCGGAGGGGACGGCCGCGGAGGGAACGGCCCCGGAGGAGGACGCGGCGGGCACCGCCGCGGTCACCGCCGGCACGGGCCCCGAGGCGGGCGACGCCGGCCCCGAGGCGGGCGGCGTGGGCCCCGAGGCGGGCGGCGTGGGCCGGGCCGTGGGCGGGTGTGCGGGTGTGGCGGCCCGGGCGGGGGTCGGCCCGCCGGGGTCCGCGAGGACGTCCCGGAGCATCTCCTCCGCGCCGGCGGCGTCCAGGCGCCTGTCCGGGTCCGTCGTCAGCAACCCCTGGATGACCGGGCCGAGCGGCCCGGCGTACCGGAGCACGGGGTCGGGCGACTGCTGGATGTTCGCCTGCACCTCCCAGACCTCGTTGCCGCCGAAGGGCAGGCGTCCCTCGACCATCTCGTACAGGGTGACGCCCAGGGCCCACAGGTCGGAGGCGGAGGTGGGGCCGGGGGCGGCGGGGGCGAAGAGTTCGGGCGCCAGGTAGGGGGGTGTGCCGATGATGCCGCCGTGCCGGGTCACCCGGTCCGCGCCCTCGAAGGTGGCGATGCCGAAGTCCACCAGGACCACCTGGCCGCCGTCCCGCACCAGGACGTTGCCCGGCTTGACGTCGCGGTGCAGGACCGACGCCTCGTGGACCGCCCGCAGCCCCTGCGCCATCTGGAGGCCGATCTCCGCGGCCCTGGGCACGCCGAGGACCCGGTCGCGGCTCAACAGGTCGGCCAGCGACCGCCCTTCCAGCAGCTTCATCACGATCCAGACCTGGTCGGCGGTCTCGATCTGGTCGTGGACCGTCACCACGTTCTGGTGCTCGATCTTGGCGAGCGCCTCCGCCTCGCGACGGGCCCGCTGCATCGCCGCCTTCTGCGTGTCCGGGGTCATGGCCCTGCGGTCCAGGAGCCCCTTCACGGCGACGAACCGGCGCAGCCGCCGGTCGTGGGCCTTCCAGACCTCGCCCATGCCGCCGCTGCCGATGGGCTCCAGCAGCTCGTAGCGGCCCTCGATCACGGTGTGGGGGACGGGGGGACGATCCTCGGGATGCCCGTCGGCTCCGCCGCCGGCCCCGTTGATTCCGTCGTCGTTGTGCACTCGGCCCCCTAGCACCACTTGCGCGAAACGTGAGTCACCACAGATTAGACGGCCCCCCGCAGAGCCCCCGCGGCGAACGGACAGGACGGACCACCGCGACGGAAACGGGCCGCGACCCCCGCTCGGAGGGATCGCGGCCCGGCGTGCGCAGAACGCGTCAGCGCAGCAGCTCCGTCACCTGCCCCACCACCGGCACGCTGCCCAGCGACTGGGCCTGGGCGACCGGGCCGGTCAGGGCCGTCGAGGTCAGCGGCTGGAAGTCGGCGACCTTCGTGCCGACGCCGTTGTCCAGCGGGTCGACGCCCGTGCCGGCCAGCGGGTTGGGCTTGAGGTCGGCGACCGGCCCGGTGACGTAGCCGACGGTGCCGGTCACGGCCGCCAGGCCCGCCTGCGGGTCGATGTTGCCCAGGGACGTGGGGCGGGTGTGCGCCAGACCGGCGAGGGTCTCGCCGCTGTCCGCGGAAGCCGTCGCCGCTCCTGCTGCCAGGGCGGCACCGGCGGTCGCGAGGGCGACCAGGGCGCGCTGTGCGTGCGGGGTGCGGGGGGACGCGTGTCGGGCCATCGCTGCTGCCACCTCTTGGTGTGGATTGCTACGGACTGCCCTGACAACAGCGCACACCGTGATCAGGTCACCGCACAGCGCGACCGAGATGTGACGCACGCGGCAAAGTGCACCCGCGGGGTCGTACGCCGGCCGTCGGATGCCTCAGACTGGTCTCCCGTGAGCTCCCATCCGCCCATACCGACGCGAGTCGTGCTGCTCTGCGGCCCCTCCGGCTCCGGCAAGTCCCTCCTCGCCGCGCACTCCGGCCTCCCGGTGCTGCGCCTCGACGACTTCTACAAGGAGGGCACCGACCCGACGCTGCCGACGGTGCCCCTCAGTTCCGACATCGACTGGGACCACCCGGCGTCGTGGGACGCGGACGCGGCGGTCGCCGCCATCGGGGAGCTGTGCCGCACGGGGCGTACCGGCGTACCCGTCTACGACATCTCGCTGAGCGCCCGCACCGGCGAGGAGACCGTCGACATCGGACGGACGCCGCTGTTCCTCGCGGAGGGCATCTTCGCCGCGGAACTGGTGGACCGCTGCCGGGAGCTGGGTGTGCTGGCCGACGCGCTGTGCCTGAGCCGGGGCCCGCTGACGACCTTCCGCCGCCGGTTCCTGCGGGACCTGCGCGAGGGCCGCAAGTCCGTGCCGTTCCTGCTGCGCAGGGGCTGGCGGCTGATGCGGCTGGAGCGGTCGGTCATCGCCCGGCAGACCGCCCTGGGCGCCCACGCCTGCGACCGGGACGAGGCGATGGGCCGGCTGGCGGCCGCGGCGGCGGGCCGGTGCGCCACCAGCCGTACGGCCGCGTAACGCCTGCCCCCGCATGCGGAAGCGGGACTGGACGGACCCCCCGGCCCTCCAGTCCCGCTCCCTTTCCACCCCCGTGGATCCCCCGTGATCCCCGTCCCCCGTTGTTCCCCCGTGTCCCCCGTTGTTCCCCCGTGGTGCTTCCCCGTGAGTAAGAGCCCGGGTCCCTCCCCCTGATACACCCCGGCTCGAAACTTTTTTCACGGGGCCCCGCCCCCTCGGGCCGGTCCCCCCGGCCCGTGCCTTCAGGCGACCAGTTCGCCGAAGGCGTCCTCCTGGTCACGGCCGAAGCTGAGGACCTCGTCCTCGCGCAGCCGGCGCAGCGACCGCCAGATGCTGGACTTCACCGTGCCGACGCTGATGTCGAGGATGTCCGCGATCTCCGGGTCCGTGCGGCCCTCGTAGTAGCGCAGGACCAGCATGGTGCGCTGGAGTTCGGGCAGCCGGGCGAGCGCCTGCCACAGGACGGTGCGCAGCTCGGTGCCGCGCATCGCGTCCATGTCGCCGGGCGTCTCCGGCAGTTCCTCGGTCGGGTACTCGTTGAGCTTGCGGCGCCGCCAGGCGCTGATGTGCAGGTTGGTCATGGTGCGGCGGAGGTATCCGCCGACCGCCGCCTTGTCACTGATCCGGTCCCACGCCCGGTAGGTCGAGAACAGCGCGCTCTGCAGCAGGTCCTCGGCCTCGAAGCGGTCGCCGGTGAGGTGGTAGGCGGTCGCGTACAGGGAGGAGCGGCGCTCCTGGACGTAGGCGGTGAACTCCGCCTCCGACAGGGAGCGGTGCTCCCCCCGGTCCCCCGTGTTCCCCGTCTCCCCCGTGTTCGCGTCAACCACCGTCATGTACGCGGTGTGCTGACGCCCGGTGCCGCGAGCGCACCCCCGCCCGCTCACGGCACCGGACTTCTCGGAACCCCGGTGTGCGTGCACGTCGTGCAGACGCGTGACCACTGCGCTGGTGTTGGTGCCCTTCAGCGTGTTCATCTCGCGCCCCCCGTCGTGGACTGCCGGTTGCCTGTGACGAGAAGCCTGCCGCGGCGACTTCATGGCCGTGTCCGCCGACTGTCACAGAGCTGTCACAGGGGTCCGTCACCGCTGCACCACCCTTCCTTCACAGGGTCTGGCGGCGTCGTGGGAGCCCAACCGCACCCGCAGGTCGAACACCGGCCCCCTCATGGGCCAGAATGAGCGCGTGCCTTCCCTGTTGCTGATCGAGGACGACGACGCCATCCGTACGGCCCTGGAGCTCTCCCTGACCCGCCAGGGCCACCGGGTGGCCACCGCTGCCAGTGGTGAGGACGGTCTGAAGCTCTTGCGCGAGCAGCGGCCGGACCTGATCGTGCTGGACGTGATGCTGCCCGGCATCGACGGTTTCGAGGTGTGCCGTCGCATTCGGCGCACCGACCAGCTGCCGATCATTCTGCTGACCGCGCGCAACGACGACATCGACGTGGTCGTCGGTCTCGAGTCGGGCGCCGACGACTACGTCGTCAAACCCGTCCAGGGCCGGGTGCTCGACGCCCGGATCCGGGCCGTGCTGCGGCGCGGGGAGCGGGAGTCCACCGACTCGGCGAGCTTCGGCAGTCTGGTCATCGACCGTTCGGCGATGACCGTGACGAAGAACGGCGAGGACCTCCAGCTGACGCCCACCGAGCTGCGGCTGCTCCTGGAGCTGAGCCGGCGGCCGGGACAGGCGCTGTCCCGGCAGCAGTTGCTGCGGCTGGTGTGGGAGCACGACTACCTCGGCGACTCCCGGCTGGTGGACGCGTGCGTGCAGCGGCTGCGCGCCAAGGTCGAGGACGTGCCGTCGTCCCCGACCCTGATCCGTACCGTGCGCGGTGTCGGCTACCGGCTGGATCCGCCTCAGTGACACGGGAACACCAGGGGGGTACCCGCGGCCTGGCCGCGGCGCGCAAGGGATTCTGGTCCGGGCTGCGCTTCACCAGCCTGCGCCTCAGACTGGTCCTCGTCTTCGGCCTGGTCGCGCTGACCGCCGCCGTGTCCGCGTCCGGCATCGCGTACTGGCTGAACCGGGAGGCGGTGCTGACCCGTACCCAGGACGCCGTGCTGCGGGACTTCGAGCAGGAGATGCAGAACCGGGCGGGCGCGCTGCCGGAGCACCCCACCCAGGACGAGGTGCAGCACACCGCGGGGCAGATGGCCAACAGCAGCCAGCGGTTCTCGGTGCTGCTGGTCGCCGAGAACGCCGACGGCACCGCCGTGTACGGCAGTTCCGGCGGCCTGGGCGGCGTCGCGCTGTCCGACGTGCCCGAGTCGCTGCGCACGGCCGTGAACAAGGAGCAGAAGCTCACCTCGGCCAACAAGCACCCGTACCACCTGTACTGGCAGCGGATCACCGACGACGGCACCCCGTACCTGGTGGCCGGCACGAAGGTGATCGGCGGCGGGCCGACCGGCTACATGCTCAAGTCGCTGGAACCGGAGGCCAAGGACCTGAACTCGCTCGCCTGGTCGCTGGGGATCGCCACCGCGCTCGCCCTGCTCGGCTCCGCGCTGCTCGCGCAGGCCCTGGCGACGACCGTGCTGAAGCCCGTGCACCGGCTCGGGGTCGCGGCGCGGCGGCTGGGCGAGGGGAAGCTGGACACCCGGCTGCGGGTGTCCGGCACCGACGAACTGGCCGACCTGTCGCGGACGTTCAACAGCGCCGCCGAGAACCTGGAGAAGCGGGTCGCGGACATGGCGGGGCGGGAGCAGGCCTCGCGGCGCTTCGTCGCGGACATGAGCCACGAGCTGCGTACGCCGCTGACGGCGCTCACCGCGGTGACGGAAGTGCTGGAGGAGGAGCTGGAGTACGCGGGCGAGGGCGAGGGGGAGGGCGGGAGTTTCGACCCGATGGTCGAGCCCGCGGTGCGGCTGGTGGTGAGCGAGACGCGACGGCTGAACGACCTGGTGGAGAACCTGATGGAGGTCACCCGCTTCGACGCGGGCACCGCGCGGCTGGTCCTGGACGACGTCGACGTCGCCGACCAGATCACCGCCTGCATCGACGCCCGGGCCTGGCTGGACGCCGTCGACCTGGACGCCGAGCGCGGCGTCCACGCCCGCCTCGACCCGCGCCGGCTGGACGTCATCCTCGCCAACCTGATCGGCAACGCGCTCAAGCACGGCGGGTCGCCGGTCAGGGTGTCCGTGGCGCGGGCGGACCACGAGATCGTCATCCGGGTGCGGGACAACGGTCCCGGCATCCCCGAGGACGTCCTGCCGCACGTCTTCGACCGCTTCTACAAGGCGAGCGCCTCCCGGCCGCGCTCCGAGGGCAGCGGGCTCGGTCTGTCCATCGCCCTGGAGAACGCGCACATCCACGGCGGTGAGATCACCGCGGAGAACGCCCCGGAGGGCGGTGCGGTGTTCACCCTGCGGCTGCCGCAGGACCCGTCGCCGCCCGCCGACGAGGACGGCGGGCCCGACGAGGAGACCGAGGACCGGGGCAAGGACGCGAAGGGACAGGTCTGATGACCGTACGCCGTCTGCCGGCCCTCTGCGGGCTCGCGACAGTGGCCGTGCTGCTGACCGGGTGCGGCATCCGCGCCACCGAGGTGCCCACCGACTACGGTCCCGCGCCGTCGCGGGTGCGCTGCTCGCTCGCCGAGCCGGACGTGTCGGCGCGGGCCACGCCCGGGCTGCCGGCGCAGGTGTTCCTGCTGTGCGGCTCGTCGCTGGTGGCCGTGGACCGCACGGTGCGGGTGCCGGACGGCGCCTCGGACTCGGGGCGGCGCGTGCTGGTGGCCCAGGGGCTGCTGGACGAGCTGGCGGCGCAGCCGTCGGCCGCGGAGAAGGAGGCCGGTCACACGTCGGACGTGCGCGGCGGGATCGTGGTGACGGGACCGCGTTCCGGCGACCCCGAGGACACGCTGCGGCTGAGTACCGATCCCGACGATCTGACCTCGTACGCGCTCGCGCAGGTGGTGTGCACCTTCTCCGCCTCCGCCGCGGCCGAGGGCGACGGTTCGGTGATCCTGGCCGGGCCCACCGACCGGTCCGCCCGCCGCTACTCCTGCACGGACGAGGTCCGGGCCCGGCCGGGCAGCAACGAACCGCCCGCCGACGAGGTCACGGGCGGCTGACGGGCCGCACCGCGCGGCACGGGGCGGGTGCCGCGCGAAGGCCCCGCGGGGGCCGTGTGGCGCAGGCCTCACCCTTGCGTGGAGGCGCCCGGAACCGCACACGGCGGGGGGCGCGTCTAGGGGGACGTGCAGCGTCATGGGTTCCTCGGCGGCAGCGCCGCGCTCCGCATCCGTGTGACAGGAAGTGTTCTCCTGGTCGCACATCTCGCGTTCGTCGCCTGGTACGCGCTGCGGCCGCTGGACGTCCCCTGGGTACTGCCGCCCAACCTGGAGCCGTTCGCCGGAATCCGCGCCGACCTGGCGCTGGGCGGGCGCGCGGCGGCCCGTTCGATCGGCGGCTCGCTGGTCCTGCTGGCACCGCTCGGCGTCCTGCTGCCGGTGGCCGGCGGGCGGCTGCACGTCTCGCCGCTGGCGTCCCTGCTGCGCACCACGGCCGCGGCCGCCCTGCTGTCGGTGGGCATCGAGCTGCTGCAGACCGGGGTGCCCGGCCAGGTCGTCGACATCGACTCGGTGCTGCTGAACACGGTGGGCGTGGCCCTCGCACACCTGGCCGTCGTCCCGGCGGGCCGGTCCCGGCTCCGCCGCTGGTACCGGCAGGGCGGGCGGGAGGGCCTCCTCCAGGAGGAGCCCGCTCAGGGTCGGACCCCGACGATTCCCAGGGTCGGTATCGCCCCGTAGAGCGACGCTTTGTGCGGTTCGTCTCCGTAGCGTGGAGGGCAGATGAAGGGGAAGCCGGAGGGCAGCCCCACCCACACGCTCACGAAGGAGCCGCGATGTCCAGCCTCGCCCGCCCCACCCACGGCCGCATGATCGGCGGAGTGTGCGCCGCGCTGGCCCGGCGCTTCGGCACCTCCGCCGGCACGATGCGGGTGATCTTCCTGGTCTCCTGCCTGCTGCCCGGCCCGCAGTTCCTGCTCTACCTGGCCCTGTGGATCCTGCTCCCGTCCGAGGAGAAGGCCGCCCGTACGGCCTGGTGAAAGACGTACCACCCCTCTGGTACACCGATGGGGCGCACCCGGCGACCGGGTGCGCCCCTTCGGCGCGTACGGGGGAGGCGGTGGTGCTCAGCCGCCCAGCGGGAGGCCGTTGACCGGCAGGCCCTGGGTGGGCAGCCCCTTCAGCGGCACACCGCCGAGCAGCTTGGCGACCGGCTCGGTCGGGCCCTCGGCGAGCTGCTCGGCGACCACCTGCTCGACCACCGGCTGCGCGACGGTCAGACCGGTGTGGGAGATCCTGCGGCCCTGCTCCAGCACGTTGCCCGCGCCGGGCGCCACCTGGGAGACGGTCTCCGCGGGGAGGGTGCGGGCGACGGAGTCCACCGTCTGCGCGGTGTCCGGGAGCTCGGGGGCCGCGGTGGCCGCGCCCGCGCCGGCGGCGGCGAAGGCGGCGCCGAGGGCGGCGACACCGAGGGTCTTGGCAGCAGACTGCTTCATGAAGATGCGTCCTCGTAATGGGGTGACGGGGATGTGAGCGGTCCTTGACCGTAAACACGCCCCACCCCCGGCGGCAAACATCGAAATGCGGACGGATGGTGAATGTCCGTCCGCGTTTCCGTATTACCGTCGTCCCGCGTTCAGCCGTCGGATTCCGAAGAACCGCTGGTCGAAGCCGTCTGCTGGAACAGCCATTCGGATTTCAGCTCGGCATATCCGGGCTTGATGACGTCATTGATCATGGCCAGTCGTTCATCGAAAGGAATGAACGCTGATTTCATCGCATTGACGGAGAACCACTGCATGTCGTCGAGCGTGTAGCCGAACGCCTCGACCAGGTGCTCGAATTCCCGGCTCATGCTGGTGTGGGACATCAGCCGGTTGTCGGTGTTGACGGTGGCCCGGAAGTGCAGCCGGCGCAGCAGCCCGATGGGGTGCTCGGCGTAGGAGTCGGCGGCGCCGGTCTGGAGGTTGGAGCTGGGGCACAGCTCCAGCGGGATCCGCTTGTCGCGGACGTAGGAGGCGAGCCGCCCGAGCTTGACCGAGCCGTCCTCGTGGACCTGGATGTCGTCGATGATGCGCACCCCGTGCCCGAGCCGGTCGGCGCCGCACCATTGCAGCGCCTGCCAGATGGACGGCAGCCCGAAGGCCTCACCCGCGTGGATGGTGAAGTGGTTGTTCTCCCGCTTCAGGTACTCGAAGGCGTCCAGGTGCCGGGTGGGCGGGTAGCCGGCCTCGGCGCCCGCGATGTCGAAGCCGACCACGCCGAGGTCGCGGTAGCGGTTGGCCAGCTCGGCGATCTCCAGGGAGCGGGCCGCGTGCCGCATGGCGGTGAGCAGGGCGCCGACCCGGATGCGGCGGCCGTTCTCCCGGGCGCGCCGCTCGCCCTCCCGGAAGCCCTCGTTGACGGCCTCGACGACCTCTTCGAGGGTCAGCCCCTTCTCCAGGTGCTGCTCGGGCGCGTACCGCACCTCGGCGTAGACGACGCCGTCCTCGGCGAGGTCCTCGGCGCACTCGGCGGCGACCCGGACCAGGGCGTCGCGGGTCTGCATGACGCCGACGGTGTGGGAGAAGGTCTCCAGGTACCGCTCCAGGGACCCGGAGTCGGCGGCCTGCCGAAACCAGGTGCCGAGCAGGTCGGCGTCGGTTTCGGGAAGGTCCCCGTAGCCCGTCTCGCGGGCGAGTTCCACGATCGTGCCCGGCCGCAGACCGCCGTCGAGGTGGTCGTGCAGCAATACCTTCGGTGCCCGGCGGATCCGGTCCGGCGACGGTGTCTTCGAGACCGCCGCGGGGTTCGCCGCGGCGCTCTTCTCGGTGCTTCGGCTCGTCATTTGCGCACTCTAACTCCTACGCGCGTAGAACGCCGGGCGAATGCGGGGACCGGGTGCGGTGTACGGACTCCCCGATATGTAACGGTGACCGCGCGGACGGGTTCCGTACACCCGGTCTTCTGAGAATCTTCTGCCATGGCACAGCAAGCGACGCCGGTCCGTCGGGCCCGGCTGGGGCGGACGCTCGGTCCGGAGGGGACGGCGGTGAGCGGGGTGGTGCTGCTGCTCCCCGAGGGCGACGAGGTGTCCGACCGCAGGCCCTCCGCGCTGCTCGCGGCCGCGTCCGTACGCGCGTTGGGGCGCAGGCTGGCACGCGCGGGCCGGGAGGAGGGGCTGGCCACGCACGTCGTGCACTACCGCTACCGCGGCTGGAACGGCGCCGAGGCGCACCTGGCCCGGGACGCCGAGTGGGCCGCCGACGAGGCCGTACGGCGCTACGGCGACGTACCGGTCTGTCTGGTCGGCACCGGCATGGGCGGCCGGGCGGCGTTGCGCGCGGCGGGGAACGAGGCCGTCAACTCGGTCCTGGCGATCGCCCCCTGGCTGCCGGAGGACGACGTGGCCGCGCCACCCGAACCGGTGAAGCAGCTCGCCGGGCGGCAGGTGCTGATCGTGCACGGCACGAACGACGGGCGCAGCGACCCGGAGTTGTCCTTCCGGCTCGCCTCCCGGGCGAAGAAGGCGAACCGCGGCGTGTGCCGGTTCGAGGTGCACTCCGACGGCCACGGGCTGCGCCAGTACCGGGACGAGGTCGCCGCGCTGGCCGAGGACTTCGTGATGGGCGTGCTGTTCGGGCAGTCCTTCTCCCGCCCGGTGGAGGACGCCCTGGCCGCTCCCCCGCCGCTGGGGCTGCGGATGCCGTTGGCGGCGGGGTTCGGGAAGTCGTTGCGGCGGTAGCACGCGACTCCTGCGGCGGGTGGACCGCGCGGCGGGGGTGCGGGCCGTCACGGCCGAAGCGCGCGGTTCCCGTCGCGTGCGCCGCCACTCACTGGTAGTCGTACTTCAGACCGATGCCGAGGGTGCTCTGCGAGGGGAGGAGGCCGGCGCCGACGATGTCGAGCACCGGCGGCACGAGCAGTTCGGCGAGCCGGGCCGTTTCGCCGGGTGTGAGGGCTTCCCAGGGGGCGGCTGCGAGCTCATCGGTGAGCTTCTCGACTTCCGTACGCACCCGGAGCCCTTCGTCGGTGGCCCCGCCGTCGGGCCTCAGCAGGCCGCGGGCGGCGAGGCGTTCGCGGGCGGCGGCCCATTCCCCGTCGGTCCACTGCCTGCTGCGGAACACCTCCTCGGGCGCGGCTCCGACGGCGGCGTGCGACACCAGGGACTCGACGGGGCCGATGCCGTGGGCCTGGAGGGCGGCGACATGGCCGTCGCCGCGGTGCTCGCGCAGGACGGTGGCCGCCTGCCAGAGCACCAGGTGCGGCTCGTCGGGCCAGGGCAGCGCGGCGTTGGCGGCGGCCAGGGGGCGGCCCGCGGTGTCCGCGGCCTCGGCGGCGCGGCGGGCCAGGTCCGCGGCCTCGCGCAGCTCCGGCGAGCCGATCCGCTCACCGAGGAGCTTCCGCAGTGCGCGGTTCACCGCCACTTCCCGGGCCTTCAGGACCCGTTCGGGCGCGGCGGTCCGCCAGGCCGGTGCGGTGCAGCGCTCGACCATCTGCGGGCTGAGGCTGTAGAAGAGCGCGTTCACCAGCCGCGGGCCGACCGGACCGAGCGGCGCGGCGCGGTAGGCGAAGTAGCTCGGCCAGCGCTCGTCAGTGGCGTAGCCGAGGGCCGCGGCCTCCTCGAAGGCCTCTGGCGCGTAGTAGAGCGTGGCATGCACCGGCTCCAGCAACTGCCACATCTGCCGGACCGTGCTCAGGCTGTGCTTCATGTCGCTTCCTCCGCTGTCACTGCCGCGCGCCCCACCGGAACTTGACACCGACCAGATTGCGACGCCGCCACCGTCTTGTCAATGACTAGATATGGGATAGCCTGGGGCCATGGCCGCGACACGCGCTTACCACCACGGAGATCTGCGCCGATCCGTCCTCTCCGCCGCGCTGGAGGTCATCCGGAGCGACGGCGTCGCCGCGATCAGCCTCCGCGACCTCGCCCGCCGCGCCGAGGTCTCCCACGCCGCCCCCGCCCACCACTTCAAGGACAAGGCCGGGCTGCTGACCGCGATCGCCACGGAGGGTTTCGAACTGCTGGCCGCCGCCCTGACCGCGGTGCCGGCCGGCACCACGCACCGGCTGCGCGAAATGGGCGTGCGGTACGTGGAGTTCGCGCTGGACCATCCGGCCCACTTCGACGTGATGTTCCGGCCCCAACTGCTCCACGTCGGCGACCCGGAGCTGATCGCGGCCAGGGAGCGCGCCTCCCGGGCGCTGGCGTCGGGTGTCGAGGACCTCCCCGACATGAGGGCCGGTCTCGATGCCCGGCGGGCCGGACTGACCGCTTGGTCGCTGGCCCACGGTTTCGCCACCCTGCAGCTCGGCGGAAGCCTCCCGCCGCTGGACGACGACCCCGCCGAAGCCTTTCGCGCGCTCGTCGCCGACCGCCTCGTCGTGCGGCTTCCGTGACCGAGCGCCCTCCCGGCGACCGCGACGGGGTGCGGACGGGTGCCCATGCCGGGGTTCGCCTCCACGTACGGGCGGCCGCGCCGGTCGCGGAGGATCAGGACGGCAGCAGGCTGCCCCGGCGTGACAGCAGGAACCTCTTGAACGCCGCCACCGGTGGCGTGTCCGTGCGTCCCGCCAGCCAGGCCACGCCGATCTCGCGGGCGGCGCGCGGGGCGGTGACCGTCAGTTCGACCACGCCGGGGCGGGGCACGGCGGGCGGCGGCAGCAGGGCGACGCCGAGACCGGCCGCGACCAGGCCCCGCAGCGTCTCCGCCTCCTCCCCCTCGAAGGCCACCCTGGGCCGGAAACCGGCCTCCTTGCACAACGCGTCGGTGATGCGCCGCAGGCCGTAGCCGGGCTCCAGGGTCACGAAGATCTCGTCGGCCGCCTCGGCGAGGCGGATGCGCCGGCGCCCGGCCAGGGAGTGGTCGGCCGGGACGACCAGGCGCAGTTTCTGTTCGTCGAGGCGGCGGGCGACCAGGTCGGGGGCGTCGGGGACCGGCGAGGTGAGGCACAGGTCCAGCTCCCCCGCGCGCAGCCGCTCCAGCATGGCCTCGCCGTAGTTCTGCACGAGGCTGAAGCGGACCCGGGGGTGGTCGGCGCGGAAGGCGTGCAGCAGGCCGGGTACGGTCTCGGCGCCCATGGTGTGCAGGAAGCCGAAGGCGACCTTGCCGGTGGCCGGGTCGGCGTCGGCGCGGACCTCGTCGGCGGCCCGCTCGACCTCGGCGAGGGCGCGTTCGACGGAGCCGAGGAAGGTCCGCCCGGCGACGGTCAGCGCGAGGGTGCGGCCGCGCCGGACGAACAGGTCGACGCCGAGGTCCTCCTCCAGGCGGACGAGGGCGCGGGAGAGGGTCGACTGGGGGACGTTCATCTCCTGGGCGGCCCGGGTGACGTGCTCGGTGCGGGCCACGCCGGCGAAGTGCGCGAGGCGGGGCGCGAGCAGCGCGACGATGTCTTCTGTGTCACCGGACGGTGACAGGCGGGGCCGTGAGCTTTGCTGATGCACCATAGGAACGATTATGGCCATTCCATGCATTGGACGGATGAGTAAGGGGCTTCGTACCTTCGTGGCATGACTCCCGCCGATACCGGGGCGTCCACGGTCGTGGACGCCGCATCCGCCGCCTCCGATTCCTCCGGCTCCTCCGGCTCCTCCGAGCCGTCCGACCCGCGCATGGCTCCGCGCGGCCCCGGCTACCGCCGGATGAGTTTCGCGCTGTTCCTGGCGGGCGTCGCGACCTTCGCGCTTCTCTACTCCACCCAGGCCCTGCTGCCGCTGATCTCCGGCGACCTGGGCGTCACGGCGAGCGACGCGAGCTGGACGGTGGCCGCCGCGACCGGTGGCCTCGCGCTGTTCGTGCTGCCGATGAGCGCGCTGTCGGAGCGGTTCGGCCGCCGTACGGTCATGACGGCCTCGCTGGCGGTCGCGGTGAGTGTCGGGCTGCTGGTGCCCTTCGCCCCGTCGCTGCCGGCGCTGGTCGCACTGCGGGCGGTGCAGGGCGCGGCGCTGGCCGGACTCCCGGCCTCGGCGACGGCGTACCTCGCGGAGGAGGTGCGGCCGCGGGCGCTGGTCACCGCGATCGGCCTGTTCGTGGCGGGCAACAGCGTGGGCGGGATGAGCGGCCGGGTCATCACCGGCTGGGTCGCCCAGGAGTGGGGCTGGCGGGTCGCCGTCGGGGTGATCGGCCTGGTCGCGGTGGCGTGCGCGGTGGCCTTCCGGCTGCTGCTGCCGGCGCCGCAGCACTTCACCCCGGGCTCGCTGCGTCCGCGCGTCCTGGTCGGCACCGTGCGCGACCACCTCGCCAACCCGCTGCTGCGCCGCCTGTACGCGATCGGCGCGCTGTTCATGACGGTGTTCGGCGGTGTCTACACGGTGATCGGCTACCGCCTGACCGAGGCACCCTTCTCGCTCCCGCAGGGTCTGATCGGCTCGATCTTCCTGGTCTACCTGGTCGGCACGGTCTCGGCCTCGACGGCGGGCCGGCTGGTGGGCCGCCTGGGCCGCCGCGGCGCGCTCTACCTGGGCGCGGGGACGACGGCGGCGGGCCTGCTGCTGTCCCTGGCGCCGTCCCTGCCGCTGGTCCTGCTCGGCCTGGTGCTGATCACGGCGGGCTTCTTCGCCGGGCACGCGGTGGCGTCCTCGGCGGTCGGCAAGACCGCGCAGCACGGCCGGGCCCAGGCCTCGGCGCTGTACCAGTCCGCCTACTACGTGGGTTCCAGCGCGGGCAGCACGGTCGGCGCGGTGGCCTTCCACTCCGGCGGCTGGGCCGGCACGGTCGCGGTGGGGGTGCTCGCGGTGCTGGGCGTCGTGGTCATCACGGTCTCCGGGTCGCTGGCGGCCCGCCGCCAGGCCGCGGGCGCACCGGTGAGGGCTCTGGGCCTGCCGCGCTGACCTGGGCCTTTCTTGACTGCACAGGCCATTGTCAGTCCCCTGCGGTAGCTTCCGAAGTGCGAGGCGCGAAGACGCGCACGACGGGACGCCACAGGGGTGGGTGGACGATGACCAACGGCACCGTGACGACGGAGCTGGACTCCGCGCTGGAGATGCACCGGCCCGAGCTGACGGGGTACTGCTACCGGATGCTCGGTTCCTCCTTCGAGGCCGAGGACGCCGTGCAGGACACGCTGGTCCGCGCCTGGCGGAGCTACGACAAGTTCGAGGGCCGTTCCAGCCTGCGCTCGTGGCTGTACCGGATCGCGACCAACGTCTGCCTGGACATGCTGACCGCGGGCAACAAGCGGGCGCGTCCGATGGACCTGACGGAGGCGACGCCGCTCGCCCAGGCCGCCCTGTCCCCGCGCCCGGACCACACCTGGCTGGAGCCGATGCCCGACGCCCGCGTGCTGCCGCAGACCGCCGACCCGGCCGAGGCCGCGGTCGCCAAGGAGTCCGTGCGGCTCGCCTTCATGGCCGCCCTCCAGCAGCTGCCGCCCAAGCAGCGGGCGGTGCTGATCCTGCGCGAGGTGCTGGCGTGGCGGGCGAGCGAGGTCGCCGAGCTGCTCGGCACGTCGGTCGCCTCCGTCAACAGCGCGTTGCAGCGCGCCCGCGCGACACTCGCCGAGCGGGAGGACCGGGGCGCCGACGCGGCGGTCTCCGACCCGCTGGACGAGGAGCAGCAGAAGCTCCTGGAGCGGTATGTCGCGGCCTTCGAGGGCTATGACATGACGGCGCTGACGGCGCTGTTGCACGAGGACGCGGTCATGACGATGCCGCCGTTCGACCTGTGGCTGGCCGGCCCGGCGGACATCACCGGCTTCATGACGACGCTCGGCGCCGCGTGCGCGGGCTCCCGGCTGCTGCGGGTGGAGGCCAACGGGCTGCCGGCCTTCGCGCACTACAAGCCGGACCCGGAGGCGGGCGGGTTCGCGCCGTGGGCGGTCCAGGTGCTGGAGATCTCAGACGGCCGCATCACCGGGTTCCACTGCTTCCTCGACACCAAGCGGTGGTTCCCGCTGTTCGACCTGCCGCTCCGTCTCGAAGCGGAGGCCGACGAGGTCCAGTAGGGCGTGCAGGGCCGGATCGGGGTCGCGCAGCCGGATCCGGCCCCCGGCCCGCCGGGCGGTGAGCTCCAGCCGCGCCAGCAGGTCGACCACGGCGAGCCCCGGCGGCCCGAGGCCGCCGACGTCGCAGACGACCACCCCGGCCCGGGTGCTTTCCAGCAGCGCGCGCACCTCGTCGCAGAACCGGGGCGTCTCCCCACGGGAGACGGGCCCCGGCAGCACGAGTACGGCGGGTGTCACGGCGTCCACGTGCGGTAGACCCGGCCCGGGCCGGGAAATCATCGGTGCCGAGGCCGTCGGGGATCACATTGACCTGCGCGTGCCCTCCCACGGAGGGTTCGCTGTATGCCCCACATACCCTGTCCCGTCCCCGCCGCGCCGCCCGGCACCCGCCTCTGTGTCCGCGAGGGGGTGCCGTGCAGGGAGTGCTGACCGGCTTCGCGGTCATCGCGGTGGTGATCGGGGTGGGCTATGTGCTCGGCCTGCGCGGCCACCTCGGCCCCCAGGGCCGCGAGGTGCTGACCAAGCTGGCCTTCCACGTGGCGTCGCCGGCTCTGTTGTTCACGACCCTGGCGACGGCCGACCTGTCGGTGGTCTTCTCCGCCCGGCTGCTGGTGACGGCCCTGTCGACGCTGGCGGTGGCCGGGGCGTTCGTCGCGGTGGGCGTCGTACGCGGCTGGGGTGTGGGCCGTACGACGATCGGCGCGCTGTGCTCCGGCTACGTCAACTCCGGCAACCTGGGCATCCCGATCGCCGTGTACGTGCTGGGCGACGCCTCGCTGGTGGCGCCGGTGCTGCTGTTCCAGCTGGTGCTGGTGACGCCGGTGGCGGTGACGATCCTGGACCTGTCGTCGGGCGGGGGTGCCGAGGGCCCGCTGTGGCGGCGGCTGCTGACGCCGCTGCGCAATCCGATCGCGCTGGGCTCGCTCGCCGGGGTCGCGGTCGCGGCGAGCGGCTTCGAGGTGCCCGACCCGGTCATGGACCCGATCACCCTGATCGGCAACATGTCGGTCCCGGCGGTGCTGCTGGCCTTCGGCATCGGCCTGTGCGGCTCCACGATGCCGCTGCGGGGCGTGGAACGGCGGCCGGTGCTGCTCGCGGTCGCGCTGAAGGCGGTGGGCCAGCCGGCGGTGGCCTGGGCGCTGGCGTCGGGGGTCTTCGGTCTGCGGGGCCCCCAACTGCTCGACGTGGTGGTGACGTCGGCGCTGCCTGCCGCGCAGAACCTGTACACGTACGCGTCGACCTACGGCGTCGGCGAGCGCCTGGCCCGCGACGCGATCCTGGTCTCGACGGTGGTGTCCGTGCCGGTGCTGGTGGGGGTGGCGGCGGTGTTGGGGTGACCCCGGTCAGGCGCCCCGCGTCCCGGCGCCGGCCCGGTAGGGTCCCGGCTAATGGCCGAGCAGGGTGATGCCGAGGGCCGTCGGGCTGTGCAGCACGGTGTTCCGGTCCCGGACGGTGTCGATCAGCCGTGCCTCGCGCAGGGTGGTCGCGTGCTCGCTGGCGCTGGGCGGCGCGATTCCGAGCAGGGCGGCCAGCTCCTTGGTGGAGCAGCCCGGGTTCTCGGCGATCGCGGACAGCACGGCGGCGCGGGTCCGGCCCAGGAGTGAGGCGAGCGGTGAGCGTGCGCGGCCCGGGACGGAGCCGGGCGGCGCGGCCGCGCCGGGCAGCGGACCCGGCGACTGCTCCGTACCCGTGGGGTAGCGCAGGACGGGTTGCGGCTCGGCATCGATGTCGACGGCCGGGGCGGCGGCGCCGAAAACCGACGGGACGAGCAGGAGTCCGCGTCCGCCGAGATGCAGGTCGCCGTCGAGTCCGGACAGCATCGCGATCTCCAGGACGGGTGGGTTCCAGCGGATGCGCCGTGGGTGCAGCGAGGCCAGCATCCGGTCCATGCCGCCGCCGATGGCTTGCCGGGTCCGAAGGCCCCGGTCCGACCCGGCCACGGCGGTGACGTGCGCCCAGTACGGGGCCAGCAGGACCGCGTGGACGTGTTCCAGGGCGTCGCAGAGCCGCCCCAGCAGGGCGGCGTCGTCGGGCAGTCGGTGCGCCCACCGCGGCAGCGGCTGCCACTCGGCCACGTGCGCCAGGTCTGCGCGGACAACGGCTCGGGGGGTGGCCCGTACCCGCTCCAGCAGTTCCTGCGCGCTCCCGTGGGCGGACGAGGTCAGGAATGTGGGTGCCCAGCCGCCGGGCGGAACGAGTTCGAGGACCATGCGCGCGCGGGGGTCCAGGGCGTCACGGACGGCGTGCCGCCACGCTCCGAAGCGGACGGGGTGGCCGCGCTCGCGCAGCGTGCGCAGCGCGGCGCTCAGCTCCAGCAGCGGGGGCGGCTCGGCCACCCGGGTGCGCGCCAGGTCTTCCAGCGTGAAGTGGATGCGGTAGACCACGGTTCCCCCGAGTCCCTCGCCCAACGGTCTCTGCCGATCCTTCTGGAATGCCGTTCTTCGGACCAGACCGAATCACGTCGAAGCGCGCCCGCGGCGGCCGGAAGCTGGGACCAGGTCGGCCGGAGCCCGCGACGGGCCCGCAGCAGACAGCTCGGAACACCCACTCGACGAAGGAGAACCATGCGCACTCGTACGAAGCTCACCACCGTGCTCGCCTCGGGCACCCTGGCCGCCGGACTGCTCGTCGGCGGCGCCTCCAGCGCCTCGGCGGGCACGGCGCAGACCTGCTACGGCGGCGCGGTCGACTTCAGCACGACGAACAAGGTGTGGCCGGCCTACCCGCAGTGGCGGACGACCTCGGCCCGCTGCGCCGACGTCAACGTGAAGGCAACCGTCGGCGCGTACGTGCAGGCGTGCTTCTACCAGGGCGCCGGCGAACCGCACAAGTGCTACGCCAAGCGGTGGCTCTCGCAGGGCGTGTGGGACACGGCCGTGACGGACGTGCTCAACGGCAAGAAGTTCTACCTGAAGTTCGACCGCAGCACGTGGGGCAAGGTCGCCTACTGACGCACGTCGGGCCGTCGCGCCGCCGCGCGACGGCCCGGTTGCCCTGGCCGCCAGGGATCAGGCGATACGTTCCCGCACGACCGGCGCGGCGGTGAAGGCCGTGACCGCCGGGGCCACGTCGTACGCGTCCTGCACCGCCGCCAGCGCGTACTCGAAGCGGTCCGGGGTGTCCGTGTGCAGGGTGAGGAGGGGCTGGCCCGCGGTGACCGTGTCGCCGGGCTTGGCGTGGAGTTCGACGCCCGCGGCGGCCTGCACCGGGTCCTCCTTGCGGGCGCGGCCCGCGCCGAGGCGCCAGGCGGCGACGCCGATGTCGTAGGCGTCGAGGCGGGTCAGGACGCCGGAGGCGCCCGCCTTGATCACGTGCTGTTCCTTCGAGGTGGGCAGGGTCGCGTCCGGGTCGCCGCCCTGGGCCGCGATCATGCGGCGCCAGACGTCCATCGCGGAGCCGTCGGCCAGCGCCTTCGCCGGGTCGGCGTCCTTCAGGCCCGCGGCGTCGAGCATCTCGCGGGCCAGGGCGAGGGTCAGCTCGACGACGTCGGAGGGGCCGCCGCCGGCCAGGACCTCGACCGATTCGCGGACCTCCAGGGCGTTGCCCGCGGTCAGGCCGAGGGGGGTGGCCATGTCGGTGAGGAGCGCGACCGTCTTCACGCCGTGGTCGGTGCCGAGGCCGACCATCGTGGACGCCAGTTCGCGGGCGTCCTCGATGGTCTTCATGAAGGCGCCGGAGCCCACCTTCACGTCCAGGACCAGCGATCCGGTGCCCTCGGCGATCTTCTTCGACATGATGGAGGAGGCGATCAGCGGGATCGCCTCGACCGTGCCGGTGACGTCGCGCAGCGCGTACAGCTTCTTGTCGGCGGGCGCGAGACCGTCGCCCGCCGCGCAGATCACCGCGCCGGTGGTGTCCAGGACGTCCAGCATCTCCTCGTTGGAGAGCAGGGCGCGCCAGCCCGGGATCGACTCCAGCTTGTCGAGCGTGCCGCCGGTGTGGCCGAGGCCGCGGCCGGAGAGCTGCGGGACGGCCGCGCCGCACGCCGCCACCAGGGGTGCGAGGGGCAGGGTGATCTTGTCGCCGACGCCGCCGGTGGAGTGCTTGTCGGCGGTCGGGCGGGACAGGGACGAGAAGTCCATGCGCTCGCCCGAGGCGATCATCGCGGCGGTCCAGCGGGCGATCTCGCCGCGGTTCATGCCGTTGAGCAGGATCGCCATCGCGAGCGAGGACATCTGCTCGTCGGCCACCTCACCGCGCGTGTAGGCGTCGATGACCCAGTCGATCTGCTCACCGGTCAGCTCGCCGCGGTCCCGCTTGGTGCGGATGACGGAGATGACGTCCATGGCCATGTCTGGCTTTCCTAACGCGAGTGGCTACTTGGTGAGGTGGTCGGGGCCGAAGGCCTGCGGGAGCATCCGGGACAGCGGGAGGATCCCCTCCGGGGTCTCCAGCAGCAGCTCCGGGCCGCCGAACTCGTACAGGAGCTGCCGGCAGCGGCCGCAGGGGACGAGTACCTCGCCCGCGCCGTCGACGCAGACGAAGTGCGTCAGCCGGCCCCCGCCGGTCACCTGGAGCTGGGAGACGAGCCCGCACTCGGCGCACAGGCCGATGCCGTAGCTGGCGTTCTCCACGTTGCAGCCGGTGACGGTGCGGCCGTCGTCGACGAGGGCGGCGGCGCCCACGGCGTACCCCGAGTAGGGGGCGTACGCCCGGGACATCGCGTCCCGGGCCGCCGTGCGCAGCTCCTCCCAGTCGGCCCCGGTCACTTGCCCTGGCCCTTGCGGTACTGCATGCCGTCCGCCTTGGGCATCCGCAGCCGTTGCGCGGACAGGGCGAGGACGACGAGCGTGACGACGTACGGCGTGGCGGAGACGACCTGGTTGGGGACCTCGTTGGTGCCGGCGTACCAGGCGAAGACCAGGGCGCCGACGACGAAGGTGATCGCCGCCTTGACGTACTTCTTGCGGATGACCAGCCAGATGGCACCGGCGACCAGCAGCAGCGCGCCGAGCAGCAGCAGGGCGTGCACGTTGGCGGAGCCGCCGCGCAGGTTGAGGCTGTCGGTGTAGCCGAAGAGGCCGGCGCCGATGGCGAGGCCGCCCGGCATCCAGTTGCCGAAGATCATCGCGGCGAGGCCGATGTAGCCGCGGCCGCTGGTCTGGCCCTCCAGGTAGAAGGGGTTGGCCACGATGGACAGGAAGACGCCGCCGAGACCGGCCAGGCCGCCGGAGATGATCACGGCCAGGTACTTGTACTTGTAGACGTTGACGCCGAGGGACTCGGCGGCGATCGGGTTCTCGCCGCAGGAGCGCAGCCGCAGGCCGAACGGGGTGCGCCACAGGATCCACCAGGTGGCGGGGATCAGGGCGACCGCGATCAGGGTGAGCCAGGAGACGTCGGTGACCAGTCCGCCCAGCAGGCCCGCGATGTCCGAGACGAAGAACCAGTGCTGGTCGTTGAGGCTGTCCAGCCAGCCGGACAGGCCCGGGATCGAGAAGTGGCCGAGCGAGTCGACCGGCGGGGACTGCTTGGCCGAGCCGCCCTGGTGGCCCTCGAAGGCGAGCGGGGCGAGATAGCGGGTGGCGCCGAGGGCGAGGATGTTGATGGCCACACCGGAGACGATGTGGTTGACGTTGAAGGTGATCGTGACGATGGCGTGCAGCAGGCCGCCGAGGCAGCCGCCGGCGATGCCGACGAGGACGCCGGTCCACGGACCCCACTGGAAGCCGGCCCAGGCACCGAACCAGGTGCCGAGGATCATCATGCCCTCGAGGCCGATGTTGACGACGCCCGCGCGCTCGGCCCACAGACCGCCGAGACCGGCGAGGCCGATCGGCACGGCGAGCTGGAGGGCGGTGGACATCTGGCTGACGTTGGTGATGCCGTTGGCGCCCGTGATCAGGCGGACGATCGAGGTCAGCGCCAGGGCTCCGGCGATGACCAGGAGCAGCACGGGCCACGACATGCGGCGGCCGGTGCGTGGTGCGTGCTCCAGCGACGGCTGGTTGACGTCGGTCGCTGTGGTCGGAGCGGTCATCGGCCGGCCACCTCCTTCTTCGAGTTGTCGGTGGCGCCGAGGACGTGACCGGCGGCCAGCTCCGCGCCGACCCGGCGCTGCTGGCGGCGCAGGCCCCACTCGCGGACGGCCTCGTAGGAGACGACGACCGAGAGGACGATCAGGCCCTGCATGATGACCGCGATCTCCTTGTCGTAGCCGTGGAAGTCCAGTTCGGGCGAGGCCTTGTCGAGCCAGGCCCACAGCAGGGCGGCGAAGGCGATGCCGACCGGGCTGTTGCGGCCGAGCAGGGCGATGCCGATGCCGAGGAAGCCGATGCCGGTGGGGAAGTTGAGGCTGTAGGTGTGCGTGTCGCCCATCAGGATGGGCAGGCCCGCGAGACCGGCGAGGCCGCCGGAGATGAGCATCGCGGTGAGCACCATGCGCTTGGGGTCGACACCGCTGGCCGCGGCGGCGGACTCGGAGGCGCCGGAGGCGCGCAGGTCGAAGCCGAAGCGGGTGCGGTTGAGGACGAGCCAGTAGCCGATGCCGAGGAGGACGGCGAGGATCACCAGGCCGTAGATCTCGCCGGCCGCGCCCATGTCGATGCCGGGGATCCAGCCGGACTCGTGCATCTCACCGGTGGTGTTGTTGTTGCCGATCTTGACGCCGAAGACGTCGGGCAGCCACAGGTAGCCGATGACGGCGGTGGCGATGGAGTTGAGCATGATCGTCGCGACCACCTCGCTGACGCCCCGGGTGATCTTCAGGACACCGGCGATGCCGGACCAGAAGGCGCCGGTGAGGACGGCGGTCAGCAGGAGGAGCGGGACCTGGAGGGCGGCCGGCAGGCTGGCGTGGGCGCCGACGATCGCGGCCATCATGGCGGCGAGCTGGTACTGCCCGTCGACGCCGATGTTGAAGAGGTTCATCCGGAAGCCGATGGCCACCGCGAGGGCCGCGATGTAGTACATCGACGCCTGGTTGATGATCAGGACCTGGATGTCGGAGAATCCGGCCTGCTCGAACATGAGGGCGAACGGTTCGACCGGGTTCTTGCCCGAGGCGATCAGGACGATCGCGCTGAGCACGAAGGCCACGGCGAGCGCGATGACCGGTCCGGCCACCGCGAGGAGCACGCGCTCCTTGTCGAACTTCTTCATCAGCGGGCCTCGTCTTCCGGAGACTCGGGGGACGCGGGCGACGCGGGGGGCGCCGCGGACTTCGGGGAGCCGGTCGCGCCGTCCGGGGTCTCGGGGTTCTCTTCGTCTTCCAGGTGTCCGGAGGCCGCGCCGGTCATCGCCGAGCCGAGCGCCTCGGGGGTGATGGTGGCCGGGTCGGCGTCCGCGACCAGCTTGCCGTCGTAGATCACCCGGAGGGTGTCGGACAGGCCGATCAGCTCGTCCAGGTCGGCGGAGATCAGCAGCACGGCCAGGCCCTCGCGGCGGGCCTCGCGGATGTGGTCCCAGATCGCGGCCTGCGCGCCGACGTCCACGCCGCGGGTGGGGTGGGCGGCGATCAGGAAGCGCGGCTTGTGGCTCATCTCGCGGCCGACGATCAGCTTCTGCTGGTTGCCGCCGGACAGCGAGGCCGCGGTGACGTCGATGCCGGGGGTGCGGACGTCGTACGTCTCGACGATGCGGCGGGTGTCCTGCTGGGCATTCTTCAGGTCCAGCCAGACGCCCTTGCTGTTGGGCTTCTCGGTGACGTGGCCGAGGATGCGGTTCTCCCAGAGGGGGGCCTCCAGGAGCAGCCCGTGGCGGTGCCGGTCCTCGGGGATGTAGCCGACGCCCTGCTCGCGGCGCTTGCGGGTGGGCAGCGCGGTGATGTCCTGGTCGAGGAAGCGGATGGTGCCGGAGTCGGCGTGGCGCAGGCCGATGAGCGCGTCGACCAGCTCGGTCTGGCCGTTGCCCTCGACGCCGGCGATGCCGAGGATCTCACCGGCGTGGATGGTGAAGGAGATGTCGTCGAGCAGGGCCTTGCCGCTGGGCGCGGCCAGGCGCAGCGTGTCGACGGTGAGGACCGCGCGGTCGGTGACCGTGGACTCCGCCGTCTCGGGGGTGGGCAGCTCGCTGCCGACCATCAGCTCGGCGAGCTGGCGGGGCGTGGTCTCGGCGGGGACGGCCGTGCCGACCGTGGTGCCGCGGCGGATGACGGTGATCTCGTCGGCGACCGAGAGGACCTCGCCCAGCTTGTGGGAGATGAAGATGACGGACAGGCCCTCGGCCTTCAGCTCGCGCAGGTTGTCGAAGAGGGCGTCCACCTCCTGCGGTACCAGGACGGCCGTGGGCTCGTCGAGGATCAGCGTGCGGGCGCCGCGGTAGAGGACCTTGAGGATCTCCACGCGCTGGCGGGCGGCGACGCCCAGCTCCTCGACCAGGACGTCGGGGCGCACGCCGAGGCCGTAGCGGTCGGAGAGTTCCTTGATCTTGCGGCGGGCCTTGGCGCCGATGCCGTACAGCTTCTCGCTGCCGAGGACCACGTTCTCCAGGACCGTGAGGTTGTCGGCGAGCATGAAGTGCTGGTGGACCATGCCGATGCCGCGCACGATGGCGTCGGCGGGCGAGGAGAAGGCCACCTTCTCGCCGTCGACCGCGATGGTCCCCTCGTCCGGCTTCTGCATGCCGTAGAGGATCTTCATCAGCGTCGACTTGCCGGCGCCGTTCTCTCCGACCAGGGCGTGGACGGTGCCCTTGCGGACGGTGAGGTGGATGTCGTGGTTGGCCACGACTCCGGGGAAACGCTTGGTGATCCCGGCGAGTTCGACGGCGGTCACCGGTTCGTTGACCGCCGCTCCGGCCGGAGGGCTGCTGGACGCGTTGATGGCGCACTCTCCTGGGGACGGGGGCCGTCTACGCGCGTAGCGCCCCTACGGCATCCAAAAGCGTCGGCACATCGACGCGACGGGGTACGGGGAGGGCGACTTCGAGGACGCTCTCCCCGTACCCCGCCGTGCGGCCGGGCCGGCGCGGTTACACGCTGTTCGAGGTGTTGCTGGTGCTACTCAGCCGTTCAGCTGCTCTTGACCTTGATCTCGCCGCTGATGATCTTCTCCTTGGCCGACTTGATGGCTGCCTGGAGCTCGGCGTCGTCCGCGAACTTCGGGTTGGAGTCCGAGAGACCGACCTCGCCGGACTTCAGATCGCCCCGAACGATACCGGTCTCCGGCTTGCCGTCCTCGACCGACTTCGCAAGGCTGTAGACCGCCTTGGCGACGTCCTTGGTGGCCGAGGTCAGGATGGAGTCCTTGTACTTGGCGAGGGCTTCCTGCTTGTACTGGTCGGAGTCGACGCCGATCGCCCAGACCTTGTTGGCGGCGGCGGCCTCGATCACGCCCTGACCGGAGAGACCGGCCGCCGCGTACACGACGTCGGCCTTCTTCTCGATCTGGCCCTCGGCGGCGGTCTTGCCCTTGTCGGGGCTGGAGAAGCCGCCCTCCTCCGCGGTCTGCGTCAGGTACTGCGAGACGACCTTGACCTTGGGGTCGGTGTCCTTGACGCCCTGCTCGTAGCCGGCCTGGAACTTGTGGATCAGCGGGACGTCCACACCGCCCACGAAGCCGACCGTGTTGGTCTTGGTGCTCTTGGCGGCGGCGACACCGGCGAGGTAGGACGCCTCCTGCTCGTTGAAGACCAGGTCCGCGACGTTCTTCGCCTCGATCGTGGCGTCGTCGACGATGCCGAAGGTGGTGTCCGGGTACTTGGCGGCGACGTTCTTCATCGCGGAGGCGTAGGCGTAGCCGATGCCGACGACCGGGTTGTAGCCCTGCTTCGCCAGCGAGGACAGCCGCTGCTCCTTGTCGGCGTCGGTCTCGCCGTCGGTGGGCTCGACGTCGGCCGTCTCGTAGCCGAACTCCTTCTTGGCCTGCTCCAGACCGGCGTACGCGGCGTCGTTGAAGGACTGGTCGCCCTTGCCGCCGACGTCGTAGGCGATGGCGAGACCCTTGTCCCCCTTGGACTCCGAACCGGAGTCGGTCGAGGTACCACCGCAGGCGGCGAGGGCGAGGGCCAGGGAGGCGGTCGCTGCGCCTGCGACCGTGATCCGGGAAATCCGGCGCATGTCTGGTGCTCCTGTCGTACAAGCGCCGGGGACGGTTCGGCTGCGGCGCTGGCTTCGCCGCAGATTAACGCGCGTAGACCTGCCTGAAAACCCCTTCTGTCCACCTTGTTATCCGCCCGTGAGCAAGGACCCGCGAATGGGGGTACGGGGCTTGCCGGACGCAAACGGGGGGTGGCGGAGGGTGACGCCCGGCGGCGGAGGGCGCGAGACGCGGAAGCGGACGGGCACCGGGAGGTGTCCGTCCGCTTCGTGCGGGTGTGTGCGGGGGCGCGGCTACTCCGTCGCGACCTTGATGGAGCCGTCGACGATGCCGGCCTTGGCCTTCTCCACGGCCTCCTCGGCGCCCGGGACCTCGGCGAACTTCGGGTTGCTGTCGGACAGGCCCACGCCGTCGGACTTCAGGTCGAAGGTGTGGGTGCCGGTCAGCGGCTTGCCGTCCTCGACGGACTTGGCCAGGGCGAAGACCGCGCCGTTGATGTCCTTGAGGGCGGAGGTCAGGATGGAGTCCTTGTACGTGGCGAGGGCTTCCTGCTTGTACTGGTCGGAGTCGACGCCGATCGCCCAGATCTTCGCCTTGGCGGCGGCCTCGATCACGCCCTGACCGGAGAGACCGGCCGCCGCGTACACGACGTCGGCCTTCTTCTCGATCTGGCCCTCGGCGGCGGCCTTGCCCTTGTCGGGGCTGGAGAAGCCGCCCTCCTCCGCGGTCTGCGTCAGGTACTGCGAGACGACCTTGACCTTCGGGTCGGTGTCCTTGACGCCCTGCTCGTAGCCGGCCTGGAACTTGTGGATCAGCGGGACGTCCACACCGCCCACGAAGCCGACGCTCTTGGACTTGGTGGCCTTGGCCGCGACGACGCCGGCCAGGTAGGAGGCCTCGTTCTCGGCGAAGACGAGGGACGCCACGTTCTTGCCCTCGACCACGGAGTCGACGATGCCGAAGGTGGTGTCCGGGTACTTGGCGGCGACGGCCTTCATCGCCGGGCCGTACGCGAAGCCGACGCCGATGACCGGGTTGTAGCCCTGCTTGGCCAGGGAGGTCAGGCGCTGCTCCTTGTCGGCGTCGGTCTCGCCGTCGGTGGGCTCGATGTCGGCGGTCTTGTAGCCGAACTCCTTCTTCGCCCGCTCCAGACCGGCGTACGCGGCGTCGTTGAAGGACTGGTCGCCCTTGCCGCCGACGTCGTAGGCGATGGCGAGGCCCTTGTCGTCACCGCCGTCGTCGCCGCTCTCGCCGCTGGTGCCGCCGCAGGCCGTGGCCGCGAGTGCGAGCGACGCGACCCCCACCGCGACGCGGATCAGTCTTGATGTCCGACGCATCTGAAGTTCCCCATTCTCCAAAGCCCCGCAGCGGGCGCTCGGTTCGGCGCACAGTAACGCGCGTAGAAACTCCTGGGAACGGGGTTGCGCGGCGCCGTTATCCATTCGTGCCGCTGGCCGGTTACCGCCCTGTCAACGACCGGTTCGAAGGGGGACTTACCACCGCACCGCCCGCCGCACCGGCCGCCGCGCCGCCTACTGCACGGCGTCGATGAGGGCGGCCGCGGTGAACATCTCGACGCCGACCGTGATGGCGTGCTCGTCCACGTCGAAGTCGCCCTGGTGGAGGTCGCGGACCGTGCGCTCGCCGGGCGGGCGGACGCCGAGGCGGGCCATGGCGCCGGGCACGTGCTCCAGGTACCAGGAGAAGTCCTCGCCGCCCAGGCTCTGCTCGGTGGACTCGACGGCGTCGGTGCCGCGCCGGGCGACCATGGCGGCCTGGAGCAGCTCGGTGCTGGTGACCTCGTTGACGACCGGGGGGACGCCGCGGACGTAGGTGATCTCCGACTTGGCCCGGTACAGGTCGGCGATCTCGTCGATGGCGCCCATCACCAGGTCGGGCGCCTGCCGCCAGGCGTCCAGGTCGAGGCAGCGCACGGTCCCGGCCAGTTCGGCGTGCTGCGGGATGACGTTCGGGGCGTGGCCGGACTCGATCCGCCCCCAGGTCAGGGCGAGCCCGCTGCGGCTGTCCACGCGCCGGGCGACGAGCGGGGGCACGTCGGTGACCACCCGGGCGGCGGCGGTGACCAGGTCGGTGGTGAGGTGCGGGCGGGCGGTGTGGCCGCCGGGGCCGTTCAGGGCGATCTCCAGCCGGTCGCAGGCGGAGGTGATGGGGCCGACCCTGAGCCCGATCCTCCCGGCGTCCACCCGGGGGTCGCAGTGCACGGCCAGGATGCGGCGCACCCCGTCGAGCGCACCGCCCTCGATGGCGTCGGCGGCGCCGCCGGGCAGCACCTCCTCGGCGGGCTGGAAGACCAGCCGCACCGGCCGGGGCAGCAGGCCCTGCTCGTGCAGGGCGGCGAGCACGAGGCCGGTGCCGAGGACGACGGTGGTGTGCACGTCGTGCCCGCAGGCGTGGGCGCGGTCGGGCACCTGGGAGCGGTAGGCGCACTCGCTCTTGGTGTCGGGGATGGGCAGGGCGTCGATGTCGGCCCGCAGGGCGAGCATGCGGGGCCCACCGGACCACTGCCCCGAGTCGGTGCCGATGTCGCAGACGAGCCCCGTGCCGATGGGCAGCACGCGCGGCTTCAGACCGGCCCGCTCCAGCCGTTCCTTGATCGCGGCGGTGGTGCGGAACTCCTGGTTGCCCAGCTCGGGGTGCATGTGGAGGTCGCGGCGGAAGGCCACGAGCTCCGCGCGCAGCGCGTCCGGCAAGGTGCCGGGCAGCGCGGCTTCACCGGGAGTGTCGGCCTCGGACTCTGGGGACATCAACACGTTCACCCTTTGCAGCGTAGGGCTCCCGGGCGATCGATGGACCCACGATCAACAAAATTCAGCCCGTTAGGGTAAGAAAACTCGGCCGCCCTACGCATAGCCATCGTCTCGCTTGGGTAAACTCGGCCGCCTTTCCGACCGAGCCGATCATGAGATCACCGGGAGCGGTCCGACCGCTCCACGGCACCCGTCCTCTTCCTCACGGTTACCACGCGTGGCCTGCTCCACGCGCCCTACGCCGTGCCCGCCACCGCCGACAGGCGGTGTACGTCCCGTGCCGAGCCGGTGACGCCGCTCAGGAACCCGCTGGCCCGCGGTGAGGCCGACTCG
This sequence comes from Streptomyces violaceoruber, assembly GCF_033406955.1. Lineage (NCBI taxonomy): Bacteria > Bacillati > Actinomycetota > Actinomycetes > Kitasatosporales > Streptomycetaceae > Streptomyces > Streptomyces violaceoruber. The sequence continues at coordinate 3,232,336 of NZ_CP137734.1, forward strand.
GTGAGCCAGGCGGGGTCGATGTCGCAGACGGCGACGCGCACGTCGGTGCCGGCCAGCGCCAGCGGGAGGGTGTGGACGACGGTGGAGGGGAAGCTGAGGATGGTGCGGCCGATCGGGCCGCGGCGGGCGATCAGCTCCAGCGGGAGGTCGGGGCGGACGATCTGCAGGCCCGTCTCCACGGCCAGCCGGTGCAGCTTCACGGCGCTCTCGCGGCGGTGGGCGAAGTAGCGGGCCGCGCCGTGGGTCTTCGCCAGGGCGTGCACGGCGTCCACGTAGCGGTCGGCGTCGACGACGCCGGTCTCCACCAGGGAGGTGCCGACCATGTCGGCGCCCTTGGTGATGCGGGGCGGGCCGAAGCGGGACCTGGTCCAGGCGAAGTCGTTGGCGGTGACGGTGGCGCCTTCGGGGACGTCCTCGATGGGCATGGAGGAGAACACCGACACCTGCCGGTCCGGGGCCGGGGTGAGGCGGTGGCGGGCGGACCGGGAGACCGGGGCGAAGAGCAGGTCGCGCGGGCCGGGGCGGCTGCCCTTGCGGTGCCAGCGGACCAGGCGTTCGCCGTGGGCCAGCTGGGTGACGAACTCCATCGTGGCCGTGCCGTCGTCGACGACGACGAGGTCGTGGGCGCGGGTGATGGTGAGGAGCAGTTGCACGTAGCGGGAGAACGGGTCGCCCATGACGATCCGGTCCGCCTGGCGCAGCGGGGTGGTCAGGCCGCCGACCGTGCGGAAGGGGGCCGTGGCGCCGCCGCGCGCCTCCTCCCAGCGGATCTCGTGGCCCTCCTTGCGGGCCAGTTCCGCCATGCGGCGCAGCTGGCCGCGGGTCATCGGGTCGACGGGTGAGAGGACCACGAGGGTGAGCTCCGCGCCGGGTGCGCGGGTGTGCGCCCACTCCAGCACGTTCAGCAGTTGTACCGGGCTCTCGACGAAGGCGAGAGTGCGGGGGCCGGCGTTCCCGGCGCGGGGGCTCATCGGTGGGGGACCGTCCCGTGGTGAGTGACTCGGTGGCCGGGGATCAGACGGTGACGGGCTCGCCCGCGGCGGCGGCGATCTCCGCCTCGGCGACGACGCCGGTGACGCGGCGCAGCTTCTTCATCGGGCCGAGCTCCGAGTCGTAGACCTTCTTGACGCCGTCGCCGAGGGAGGCCTCGATGGTGCGGATGTCGCGCACCAGGCGGGTCAGGCCCTGCGGCTCGACGGAGGCGGCCTGGTCGGAGCCCCACATGGCGCGGTCGAGGGTGATGTGGCGCTCGACGAAGGTGGCGCCGAGGGCGACGGCGGCCAGCGTGGTCTGAAGACCGGTCTCGTGGCCGGAGTAGCCGATCGGGACGTTCGGGTACTCCTGCTGGAGGGTGTTGATGACGCGGAGGTTCAGCTCCTCGGCCTGCGCCGGGTACGTCGACGTGGCGTGGCACATGAGGATGTTGTCGCTGCCGAGGACCTCGACCGCGTGGCGGATCTGCTTCGGGGTGGACATGCCCGTGGAGAGGATGACCGTCTTGCCGGTGGCGCGCAGGGCGCGCAGCAGTTCGTCGTCGGTCAGGGAGGCGGAGGCGACCTTGTGGGCGGGGACGTCGAACTTCTCCAGGAAGGCGACGGCCTCGGTGTCCCACGGGGAGGCGAACCAGTCGATGTTCTTGGTCCGGCAGTAGTCGTCGATCTGCCGGTACTCGTCCTCGCCGAACTCCACGCGGTGGCGGTAGTCGATGTACGTCATCCGGCCCCAGGGGGTGTCGCGCTCGATGTCCCACTGGTCGCGCGGGGTGCAGATCTCCGGGGTGCGCTTCTGGAACTTGACGGCGTCGCAGCCGGCCTCGGCGGCGGCGTCGATCAGCTTGAAGGCGTTCTCCAGCTCGCCGTTGTGGTTGATGCCGATCTCGCCGGTGATGTAGACGGGGCGGCCGGGGCCGGCCTCGCGGGTGCCGAAGGTGCGGATGCGGGAGTTGGTGCTCATGGCAGGGGGTTCCTTACTTGGACTGGGTGAGCGTGGGGGTGGTTTCGGAAGCGGGGCCGAGGGCGTCCAGGGACGGGCCGAGCAGCCAGGCCGCGATCTCCCGTACGGCGCCTTCGCCGCCGGGGACGGTGGTGACCGCGCGGGCCGCGCCGCGTACGGCGTCGTGGGCGCTGGCGACCGCGACGGGCCAGCCGACGAGGGCGAAGCACGGGAGGTCGTTGACGTCGTTGCCGACGTAGAGGACGCGTTCGGGGGCGATGCCCTGTTCCTCGCACCACTGCTTGAGGGCGAGGTCCTTGCGGTCGATGCCGTGCAGCACGGGCAGCTTGAGCTTGCGCGCGCGGGCGGCGACGACCGGGTTGACCTCCGTGGACAGGATCAGCATCGTCAGGCCGCTGCGGCGCAGGGCGGCGATGCCGAGTCCGTCGCCGCGGTGCACGGAGACGAACTCCCGTCCGTCGGTGTCGATCAGCACCCGGTCGTCGGTCTGGGTGCCGTCGAAGTCGAGGACCACGGCGTCGATGTCGGCCGCGGTCGGCAGGGCGCCGGGCCGGGCCGTGTCGAAGTGCGGGGCGAGGGCGCGGGCGCGGGCGAGGTCGTGCGGGTCGTCGATCTCCAGGACGCGGGCCGGGTCGGTGCGGACCAGGTCGGTGCGGCCGAAGAAGCGGTGCTGGTGCTTGCGGAAGCCGGGGGCGGCCATGGCGTAGGCGGCGCCGGTCTCCAGCAGGTCCTGGGGGCGGTCCTGGCGGCGGGGGCGGCAGGCCTTGTCGTGGTTGACGCCGTGGCCGCCGTCGGCCCCGCCGGGCTCGTCGGCGCCGTCCCGCCAGACGAAGCCGTGGAAGGGGGCGACGGTGACGGCCGTGTCCGCGCCGTCCTCGACGACCGCGCCGGCCACCCCGTCGACGTCCTCGCGGACCAGGAAGGGGCTGGTGCACTGGACGAGCAGCACCACGTCGACGGCGGCGCCGTGCAGGGCCTCGTGGGCGTCCATGGCGTGCAGCACGGCGGCCTCGGAGGTGGCCGTGTCCCCGGCGATGGCGGCGGGGCGCAGCACCACCTCGGCGCCGGCCTCGCGGGCCGCCGCGGCGACGGCCTGGTCGTCGGTGGAGACGACGACGTCGGTCACGAGGCGGGCAGCCAGGCACTCGCGCACCGCGCGGACCACCAGCGGGACGCCGCCGACGGGGGCGAGGTTCTTCGCGGGCACTCCCTTGGAGCCGCCGCGGGCGGGAATCACGGCGAGCACCCGGCGCACCGAAGCGCCCGGGCCCGCTTGGCTGTTGGACATGGCAACTGCTCCTTGCGCAGGTGTCGCGGGGACCGCGGACGCCGCGGACGGGACCGCAGGGGTCTCGGGTGACGGGTCGGCATCGGGGACCGCGGCTCCCCCGGGGGCCGGGACCGACGCAGGTGTCGAGGCCGGTCCGGGAATCGGGGTCGTCACAGCTCCCCCATCCGGCGGATCACCGGGGCGACCCGCTGGACGCCGTGCCGGTAGGCGCCGCGGGCCGCGCGGCGGACGACCTGGCGGACCGGGCCGGGCGCGCGGTCGGCGGCCGGGGCGCCGGGCAGCGGCGCGCCGTCGGGGGCGAGGTGGTGGCGGGCGAGGATGCCGGGGAGGTAGCCGGGGGCGGTGACCGGTGTGTAGTAGGGGGCGAGCGGGGGCAGGCCGGCGGGCCGGGAGAGGAGGGCGGCGATGCGCTTGCGGGCCTCGTCGAACGCGGTCTCGTAGCCGCCGTCCGCCGCCACCCCCTGCCGGGCGACCCACTCGGCGTCGGGCGCCGGGCGGTGCCCCGCGTCGAGCTGGTCCCAGGAGGCGAGGCAGCCGGAGCCCACGAAGTGGTGGTTGCCGAGCGCCTCGCGCACCCCGAGGTCGGTCAGGACGACCGTGGGGATGCGGCGGTGCAGGGATTCGAGGGCCGCCGTGGAGCTGACGGTGACCAGCAGGTCGGTGCGGTCGAGGACCTCGCCCATGTGGCCGTAGACCAGGCGGAAGTTGGGCGGCGGGTCGGCCCGCTGCACCAGTTTCTGGTAGGGCAGCTCCTCGATGTGCGTGGTGTGTTCGCCGGGCCGGGAGCGCAGCTTGAGCAGCACCTCGCGCTCGGGGTGCAGGCGGGCGTGCCGGATCAGGCGTTCGAGGAGGTACGTACGGTCCTTGCGGCTGTCCGGGACGGAGGGCTGTGCGGCGAAGACGACCGTGTACGGGTCGTGCTCACCGCCGTGGGCCGCTCCGCCGAGGAAGGGCAGGGCGACCTCGGTCACCGCGGCGGTGTCGGCGCCGACCCCCTCGTACACGGCGCGGAAACGCTCCGCGTCCTGGCGGGAGTTGGCGAGCACGAGGTCGGCGCCGTGGCGCAGGAGCAGGCCGTCGGCGAGCTTCTCGTAGACGACGCCGACGTAGCCGGTGACGACCACGGGCCGCTCGGCGCGGTCCCGCCAGACGCGGCCGAGTCCGTGCAGCATGGCCTGGACGCCGCCGCCGACCAGGGCGAGGACCAGGACGTCGTACGGCTCGCCGTCGCCTTCCCCCGCGCCCTCCATGGCGCGCAGGAACTCGACGGCGGTCACCTCGCGCAGCGAGTCCGCGTCGACGCCGACCTCCCGCAGCTGGCGGGCGGTGGGGGTGGCGCGGCCGCGCAGGAGGTAGCCGTCGAGGTGGATCTCCGTGTCCCCGGGGCAGACGCGGGTCGCGGTGAGCGCGCCCCATTTCCACCGGGTGTCGGAGTCCGCCAGGACGGCGACTCGCAGGGCCTTCGTTGCACTTGCTGGCACGTCGTAGACGCTAAAAAGGAATTTCTAGGAACCGCCCAACCGGAATCCAACAGATGGTGAACAGCACATCGCCGAATGGGAAATCGGGCCGCGCGCAGTATCCGACAGCGCCCGCTTCACCGCTTCGACACGCCTCGTTCACCGCGTGTCAAGGTTCAGGTAAAGCACGGTGCCGGGCCGGCACCTAACGTCATTCGCGTGCCCAAGCTCTCCGTCATCGTGCCGTTCTACAACGTGCGGCAATACGCTCCCGACACCCTGCGGAGTCTGCGCGCGAACGCGCGGGACGACTTCGAATTCATTCTCGTCGACGACTGCTCGTCCGACGGGACCGCGGACCTTCTCGCGCGGGCCGAGTCCGAGCTGCCGGGGGCGGTGCTGGTCCGACACGAACGAAACGGCGGGCTGGCCACCGCCCGCAACACCGGCATCGACCGGGCGCGCGGCGAGTACCTGACGTTCCTGGACGGCGACGACTGGCTGGCCCCCGGCTACTACGAGCGGCTCCTCGCCGCCATCGAGGAGCTGGGCTGCGACTTCGTGCGCACCGACCACGTCCAGTGCACGGCACGGGCCCGGGTCGTGCACCGGGTGCCGCACGGCCGCCGCAACGTCTCGCTGCGCCCGCGCGACGCGATCCTCCCCGCCCACCGGTCCACCTCCGTCGACTACGCCTACGCGTGGGCCGGCGTCTACCACCGCCGGCTGGTCGACCGGGGGCTGCTGCACTTCACCGACGGGCTGCGCACGGCCGAGGACCGGCCCTGGATCTGGAGACTCCACCGGGAGGCGGAGTCGTTCGCGGTGACGGGGCTGCTCGGCGTCTTCTACCGGCGCGGGGTGGCGTCCTCGCTCACCCAGATCGGTGACGTCCGCCAGCTCGACTTCATCCGCGCCTTCGACGAGGTCGTCGCGGGGGCGGCCGAGGACGCCGACGCCGCGCGGCTGCTGCCGAAGGCCGTGCGCACGTACTGCGCGATCATCTCCCACCATCTCGGTTCCGTCGAAAGGTTCGAGCCTGCCGTGGCCCGCAAACTGAAGGCGATGAGCGCCGCCGCCCTGCGGCGGATGCCGCAGGGCGCGCTCGACGAGGTGCTCGGCTCGATGGACACCGAGCGGGCCACGCTGCTGCGCCGGCTGCGCCGCCGCGGACCGCAGGGCGCGGAGGTGGCGGCGTGAGCACCCAGATCTTCCTGGCGTCGACGCTGTACGGCACGGCGACGCTCGCCGCGGCCCTGGACGAGGGCTGCTTCGCCCCGGCCGACCGGCGGATCCTGCTGGTCTGCAACAACGCGGCGACGCCCGAGACGACGCCCGCCCTGGACGAGATGCCCGGCTTCGAGCGGCTGCGGTCGCGGTTCGACGACGTGGTGTCCTGGAACGAGGCGATCTTCCCCTTCCATCCCGGCGGATGGTCGCCGCGGGTGGAGGACGCGCCCCTGTGGGAGCGGCATCTGCGGTTGCTCTGGGACCTGGGCGAGGACGACGTGGCGCTCGCCGTGGAGTCCATCCAGGTGCATCCCGCGCTCGGCGTGGCGCAGATCTTCACCGACGCGCCTCTCACCGTGTACGCCGACGGACTGATGAGTTACGGCCCCACCCGCAACAAGCTCGACCCGCTGGTCGGCACCCGCGTGGAGCGGCTGCTCCACCTCGATCTGGTCCCGGGGCTGGCTCCTTTGCTGCTGACCGAGTTCGACGTCCCGGCCCGGATCGTGCCGACCCCGGCGTTCACGAAGGTGCTGGCGGAGCTGGCGGACACCGACGCCGCGCTGCCCGGCGGCGAGGGGTCGGCGCTGCTGCTCGGCCAGTACCTGTCGGCGCTGGGCATCCTCACGGCCGAGGAGGAGGAGGACCTGCACGTCCGGATGCTGACGGGCGCCGTCGGGCTCGGCCACTCCCGGGTGGTGTTCAAGCCGCATCCCACGGCCCCGGCCCGCTTCACCCGCACCCTGGAGCAGGAGGCGGAGAAGCTCGGCGTCGAGCTGACCGTGCTGGACACGCCGGTCCTGGCGGAGGTGCTGTACCGGCGGATGCGCCCGGCGCTGGTCGTCGGCTGCTTCTCCACGGCCCTGCTGACCGCCTCCGCGCTGTACGGCCTGCCGGTCGCCCGGGTCGGCACGGAGACCCTGCTGGACCGGCTGACGCCGTACGAGAACAGCAACCGGGTCCCGGTCACCATCGTCGATGCGCTGCTGCCCGAGCCTGCCGACCGGGACGCCGTCGCCGAGGGGCGGCGGGGCCTGGGCACCGAGGCCCTGGCCGCGCTGGTGCGGGCCGTGGGGTACGCGATGCAGCCCAAGATCCTCCCCGAGCTGCGTCCGGCGGCCGAGGAGTTCCTGCGGACCGGCCTGGACGCCCGCACCCGCCGGTACTTCAAGAAGCGGCGGCTGACCTCGCTGGGCCTGCCCGGCGGGGTCCCGGAGCGGCTGGCGTTCCTGCCGCGCAACGCCGCGGCACGCAGGGTGGTGCGACGGGCGCGGGCCATCCGGCGCTCGATCAAGCGGTGAGGTCGGGCCCGGTTCGGGCCGCGGTCACCGGAGGGCGTCCGCCTCGGCGGACGCCCTTGCCGTTTCGGGCCCGGGCGCCCTCCCCGCGTGCGGCAGCATGATCCAGCGGGAGACCACGAAGGTCACCGGGATCGCCGCCGCGGAGGCCAGCAGGGGGGCGAACCGGCTGCCGGCCCGCAGCACGTCGACGATCACGTACACCCCGGCCGTGGTGATCGCGAAGTTGGCGGCGTTCGTCAGCGGGAACAGCAGGAACTTCCGCCAGGTGGGCCGGGTCCGGTAGGTGAAGCGGGCGTTCAGGAAGAAGGACCCGACCATGCTGAGCAGGAACGCGAGGACGTGCGCGAGGAGATAGGGCAGGCGCGTGAGGAGCAGCAGGTAGAGACCGTAGTACAGGCCGGTGTTGACGACGCCGACCACGGCGAAGGTCGCGATCTGCCTCGCCATCGGACGGGTCTGGGCGGTGGGCATCAGCGGATGAGGTCCTTCGTCCGTTCCACGTTGGTCGCCTTCACCAGGAAGTGCGGACGTCCCTTGACCTCGTAGTAAATCCGGCCGGTGTACTCCCCGACGACGCCCAGCATCACCATCTGCACCCCCGCGAGCGCGGTGACGACGGTGATGATGGTGACATACCCGGGGGTCTCCACGCCGTTGACGAGCGCGGCGCCCACGATCCACGCCGTGTAGAGCCCGGCACAGGTCAGCAGCACCATGCCGAGGTGGAGGGCGGCGCGCAGCGGACGGTTGTTGAACGACAGCAGGCCGTCGAGGCCGTAGTTGAGCAGGGACTTCAGGGACCAGGAGCTGCTGCCGTGCTCGCGTACGGCGTTCTCGTACTCGAAGGTGGTGCTGGGGAAGCCGACCCACGCGAACAGGCCCTTGGAGAAGCGGTTGTACTCGGTCAGGCCCAGCACCGCGTCCACCACGCGCCGCGACAGCAGCCGGAAGTCGCCCACGCCGTCGACGAGTTCGACGTCGACGAGCCGGTTGACCAGCCGGTAGTACAGGCGGGCGGTGAGGGTCCGGGTGAACCGGTCGCCGCGCCGGCTGCGCCGGGCGAGGACCTGGTCGTAGCCCTCGTCGCGCAGCTCGACCATGCGTCCGATCAGCTCCGGCGGGTGCTGGAGGTCGGCGTCCATGACCACCACCGAGTCGCCGGAGGCGTGGCGCAGACCGGCGAGGAGGGCGGCCTCCTTGCCGAAGTTGCGGCTGAAGGAGACGTAGCGGACGCGCGGGTCGTGCTCGGCGAGCTGTTCCAGGAGGGTGAGGGTCCGGTCGCGGCTGCCGTCGTCGACGTACACGAACTCCATGTCGTGGCCGAGCGGCAGCAGGTCGTCGGCGACCTTCTGCACGGCGGCGTGGAAGCGTTCTATGACGTCTTCCTCGTTGTAGCAGGGGGCGACGATCGATATGAGCATGAGGGTCTCCGGGGCGCGGTCAGAGGGCGCTGGTGAGGCGCTCGCGCGGGCGGGTGGCGGGGCGGAGCGCGGGATCGTGTGCGGAGCGCCGTCGGCGGACGGCGGTGAGGGTGCCGAGCAGGACGAGGGTCAGGAGCGAGGCGCCCCCGACGGCCGCGCCCAGCCGCAGGCCGGGCGGGTGGAAGGTGCAGGTGACGCTGGTCGCGGAGCCGTCCAGGGGGACGGCGATCAGCCCGTAGTAGGTCCCGGCGGGCTCGGCCGCGGCCCCGTCCGCCGCGCACCGCCAGCCGGCGATGCGGGGGGCGGCGAGGACGGCGGTGCCCGTGCTGCCGGCGGGCAGCTGGGCCCGGACGGTGCCGTCGGAGACGGTCACCTGGTCGGCGCCGGTGGCCTTGAGCTGCTGGACGGCGGTGCGCAGCCGCGCGGTGTCCAGGCAGCCGACCGCGCCGTCCGGGACGGTGCCGGTCCGGGTGGGCGACAGTTCGACGCGGACCCGGCCGGACGGCGGCGCGGTGCCGAGCCGCTGCATCGCGGCGATCTTGGCGGCGTCGGAGGTGAACCGGCCGGTGAGCGGGCGGGCCGGGGTGTCGGTGAGGCGGGCGGTGCCGGAGAAGTGCGGCGCCCACAGGTAGACCTCGCTGCCGGCCGGGCACTGGGCCGCGATCGTCGGCCGCCGTGCGGCGGCGGCCTTCGTGCGGGGGGCCTCGATCACCGTGCCGGTCCGGCCGTCGGCCGCCCGGTCGCCCGCTGCCCGGTCGCCGGTCGCCCGTTCGCCGGTCGCCCGTTCGGGCTGCTCGCCGTCGCCGGTGCGTACGGTCAGCGCGGGCACGGTGTAGACGCGGCTGCCCAGCAGCAGTTCCTGGTTGCGGTAGGGCGACGGGCCGAACGCGTCGACGCCGGTGCGGGCGCCGGGAGCGGTGGGCGGCCGGACGGTGACCAGGGGCGGTACGTCCTGCCGGGACACGGTCACCGGGGTGCGGTCCCGGGGATTCCACCGCTGGTGCTGGTCCGGCGGGGAGTGCACGCGCGCGCCCACGGAGAAGATCGCGTCGGTGACGGCGTTGTCCAGGCTCTGGACGTTCCGGCCGCGCGAGGTCCAGCCGTCGCCGAGGGCGGTGAGGGTGCGGCTGAGGACGTCCGCGGTCAGGCTGCTGTAGTACTGGGCGCCCTGGCCGCCCACCACCATCGGGTCGTTGCCCACGGTCTGTTCGCGGCCCGGGTCGGTGCGGTGGGCGGGCCAGCCGTCGGCCCCGGACACCGCCTGAGTCTGACTGCGCTGCCGGTCCCCCCAGGACGCGTAGTCGTCCAGGTGGTTCAGCCGCAGCCGGGTGGCCACGGCGGAGGTGGCGGCGGTCTCGCCGAGCTGGGCGCCGACCAGGAGGGCCACGGCGAGCCCGGCGAGCGCGGTGCGGCGGCGCGCGGCCGCTCCCCCCGCACCGGAGGCGGCACCGGCCCCCGCACCGGACGCGGCACCGGAAGTAGCACCGGACCCGGCACCGGAAGCAGCACCAGACCCGGCACCGGACGCGGCGTCCGCCGTCCCGGCGTCCGCGCGGCGCAGCAGGAGCAGCCCGCCGAGGGCTCCGGCGACGGCCAGGAGCAGCACGGGCCAGGCGTAGGAGTGCACCAGGCCGCTCCGGCTCGCGACGGCGGCCGTCAGGGCGAGCAGCCCGCCGGCCGCGCCCAGCGCGCGCGGGGCGGGTACGCCGTAGGACAGCGTGTGCCAGGCCGCGATCACCAGCAGGGCGCACAGGACGAACGTCTGGCGGTAGGGGCTGCCGTTGGGGGTGGCGAAGGCGTGCCAGGCGAGATGGGTCGGCGTCCACTGCATCGACAGCGCGACCGCGACGGCCAGCCCGCTCCACCCGGCGCGCACCCGCACGGGGGCGGCCCGGTGGAAGGGCAGGGCGAGGGCCAGCAGCAGCGCGGTGGTGCCGACGAAGAGCGCCGGGCTGCCGAATCCGTACGTCGTGGGCAGCAGCCGGGCCAGCACGTCCTCCGTGGCGACCGGCGCGAAGTGCGTGACCCGCCCGGGGTAGGCGTGCTTGGTGCCGAAGTAGACGACCGTGACCAGCGGGGCGGCCAGGCCGACACCCAGGGCGACGGTGACCGCGGCGCGGCCGGCCGCCGCCGGCGCCCGGCGCCGCGGGAGGCCGCAGAGCCAGAGCCGGAGGAGCAGGAAGAGGCCGGCGCCGAGGGTGGCCATGTAGGCGGTGTAGAAGTTGGCGATCCAGGTGAGTGCCACGACGAGCACGCCGAGCAGCCGGCGCCGTCCGCCGAGCGCCCACTCGCCGACCAGGCACAGCAGGGGCAGGGCGACGAGGCCGTCGAGCCACATCGGGTTGTACGAGGCGTCGGCGATCGACCAGCCGCACAGCGCGTACGCGGCGCCCAGCAGGCCCGCCGCCCACCAGCGGCCGGGGCGCAGCCGGAGCAGCAGCCAGGCCATGGCGGCACCGGCGCACGCCGTCTTCAGGACGGTGACCACGTAGACGGCGAGGTCGATCTCGTCCCTCGGGAACACGCCGACGAGCAGGGCGAAGGGGCTGCTCAGATAGGTCCCGAGGTCGGGCAGGAAGCTGGAGCCGAACCCGGACTGCCAGTTGACGAGCAGGCCGCCGTCGGACCGGCCGTGCAGCAGGTCCCACAGATGGGCGTGGAACGGCACGTACTGGTTGCCCAGGTCGTTGACAGCCCGGGTGCGCGGGCCGAAGGGGTAGCTGCGCGCGACGGCGTCGGCCGCGCAGAACGAGGCGACGGTGAGGGCCGCCGCGAGCAGCGCGGCGGCCTGTCGCGGTCTGCCGCGCAGGGTTGAGCGATTCATTCTCGGCGGGCCCCAAGCCATATTCGTCGCGTACAGCGCCTCGTGCGGGGACGTCACTCCCTGTGCGCTTGTCCGATCGATTAGACCGGGGCTGTTCCTACCTGGATGTGCAATCGCCGGTGAACAATGGACGAATGATTAATGACCGAATGCGAGCGGAGTCCGGCAAGCCGATCAATTCCCGGCGCACGCCGTCACTTCAGAGGAAGACGGCGCGTATACGGGAAATGAAGCACCGGTAAATTCCGCCTTTCCTTACGGTCTTCCGACGGAATGCGGGGTCCTTTCCCTAGGCTAGCCTTTACGCCACCTCCCACGTGCTCCACGCACTGCCGTGCGCCCCCCATGACGGATAGAGGCTCTTGCTCCATGAACAGCCGTTCCCTGCTCCACAGCTCGGTTTCCCGGCGTCTGCTGCGCCCCGTCGCCGACCTCATAGACCAGCGCATCGAGCGGCAGGTCCGCTCGGCGGTCCGCCGCTCCGCCGCCCCGGCGACCGCGGACACCGCACGACTGGTCCGTGACGTCGAGGCACTCAGGCACCGGCAGCTCACCGTCGAACTGCTGCTCGGCCCCGGCGGCCGCGGCATCTCCCGCATGGTGGGCGAGGCATCCCTGGAGCACCTGTACGCCGAGGTCGCGGCCCTGTCGGGCGACCGCGACGCGGCGGAGCGCAACGTCGCCGCCGCCTTCCGGCTACTGGTGGCGCTGGAGTCGCTGGGCGTCGGCCGGATCGCGGGCGGCACCATGAACATCTGCGGCAAGCTCGGCACGATCCCCCTGCTGGACCCGCCGAACGACGAGATCCTGGAGATCGGCACGCTGTACGGCATGTTCTCCGCCGGCCTCGTCCGGATGATGGAGCGCGACGGCCGCAACCCCAACCTGACCATCGTCGACCCGTTCGCCGGTGTGCAGCTCCAGCCCGGCACCGACCAGCGCCCGGACCCCACGGGGGCGCCGGTCGACGAGCACGCCGTGCGCACCAACCTCGCCCTCGCCGGTCCGGCGGGCGCGGCGGCACGCATCCGGCAGGGTTTCTCCGAGGACCCCGAGACCCGGGCGGCCGTCTCGGACCGCGACTACGGCGTGATCGTGGTGGACGGCGACCACTCGGCCGAGGGCGTCGCCAAGGACCTCGAGTGGGCCGAGGAGATCGCCGCGCCCGGCGCGATCGTCGTCCTGGACGACTACGACGACCCCAGCTGGCCGGGCATCAAGGACGCCCTGGACGACCGCCTGAAGGGAAGCACCCGTTTCACGTTCCTGGGCAAGGCGGCCCGCTCGGCGTATCTGCGGGCGGCCTGAGCGGCTGCGCGGTGTGCTGGGCCGGACACGTTGGGCAATTCGTGCGATTTTCTGACCGTCGGATCGCGCGTACCCCCTCCCTTTCGGCGACCCAGGGGGCATGCTCCCCTCATGGCCACTGCGCAAGAGACGCACGAGTACCCCGGTGAGCTGAACGACGTCCCGGGCTGGTTCTGGCCGCTCGACCAGGTGCTGTTCTCCTGGTTCCTGGAGCGGCAGGAGCGGCTGGACACCCGCGGCGACCTGCTGGAACTGGGCGCCTACCTGGGCAAGAGCGCGATCCTGCTCGGGCACCGGCTGCGGGACGGCGAGAAGCTCACCGTCTGCGACCTGTTCGGGGCTCAGCCGCCGGACGCGGCCAACCGCGCGGAGGCGGCGAAGTCGTACTCCTCCCTCACCCGCCAGGCCTTCGAACGCAACTACCTCTCCTTCCACGACGCCCTGCCGACGATCATCCAGGCGCCCAGTTCCGCGGTCGTCGGCGAGGTGGCGCCCGGCAGCTGCCGCTTCGTCCACGTCGACGCCTCGCACCTGTACGAGCACGTCGAGGGCGACATCGGCGCGGCCAAGGAGCTGCTGGGGCCCGACGGCATCGTCGTCCTGGACGACTTCCGCAGCGAGCACACCCCGGGGGTCGCCGTCGCGGCCTGGGAGGCAGTGCTCAACCGCGGGCTGCGCCCGGTCTGCCTCAGCAGCCAGAAGCTGTACGGCACCTGGGGCGACCCGGATCCCGTGCGGGAGGAGCTGATCGCGGCGTTCCGGGGGCGCGACGACATCGCCGTGACCGTGGAGCAGGCCGCCGGGCACCGCCTGGTGCGGACCCGGGCCAAGGTCAAGCGGCTGCGGCCGCCCTCGCTGCCGTCCTCGCGGCACCCGGCGCCGGTTCCGTCCCCCGAGGCGGGCCGGACGGACGCCGCACCGGTGCCGGAGCAGGCCCCGCAGCCCCGTCCGGCGCCGCCGGCGGCCCGGACGGCCCGGCCGTCGGCCCGACGGGACCGCACCCGCAAGCTCGCCCTGGACCTGCTGCCGCCGCTCGTCACGCGTGCGGTACGCCGGTACCTGGCGGCACAGCGGGCGAAGGCGGGCGGCGCCGGCCGGGCGGCGGGAGCCGCTCAGTCGAGGCCGTAGGTCGCCGCGACACCCTCGATCACCAGGGCCAGCGACTCCTCGAAGTGCCGGTCGTAGTCCGTGAAGATCTCCGCGCCCGCCGCGGCCGTCAGGGGGTAGTCGGCCAGCAGGCGGGCGCGTTCCTCCACGTCGAAGCCCTCCCGGCGCTCGCCGGGCAGGGGCTCGACGCCCTGTTCCTCGGTGACGAAGCCGAGGGTGAACAGGTACGTCGTCGTGGTCGCCCGGACCGCCTGCGCGAGGGTGAGCCCGGCGGCGGTGAACAGCCGCAGGGTTCCCTCCATGTACTCGGCGTGCACCGCGCCGGTGAAACGTGAACCGCTGAACACCTTGGCGCCGTCGCGGTAGGCGAGCAGGGCGGCGCGCAGGCCGCGGTTGGCCGTGAGCAGCCGTTCCCGCCAGGTGTCGGCCGGGTCCAGGGGGGTCCCGGCGATCATGCGCCGGTACATCTCGGTGGCCATCTCGTCGAGCAGGGCCTGCTTGTCCTTGAAGTGCCAGTACAGGGCGGGCGCCTTCACGTCCAGCTCCCTGGCGATGGCGCGCAGGGTCAGGCCGTCGAGGCCGACCTCGTTCAGCAGTTTCAGCGCCGTGTCCGCGACCCGTCGGCGGTCGAGGGGGGCGCGTCGTTCCGTACTCACGCTTGACAGCTTAACGGCGATAAGTCCATCCTCGGACCCAGACGGGACTTAACGACGTTAAGGAGAGTTGCCGTGAATGTCACGGATACGCATGTCGCGGGCACGGATGTGCCGGACACGGACGTACTGATCGTCGGCGCCGGCCCCACCGGGCTCACCCTCGGTGTCGAGCTGGCCCGGCGCGGCGTGCACGCGCTGGTCCTGGAGGGCGCCGGGGAGCTGTTCCCGGGCTCGCGGGGCAAGGGCTTCCAACCCCGCACCATGGAGGTCTTCGACGACCTCGGCGTCGTCGACGCGCTCCACGCGGTGGGCGGCCCCTACCCGATCGGCATGATCTGGCGGAACGGCGAGCGGGTCGGCGAGCACCACATGTTCGACCCGGCCGAGCCGAGCGAGGACTCGCCGTACAACAGGGCGTGGATGGTGCCGCAGTGGCGCACGCAGGAGATCCTGGCGGCGCGGCTCGCGGAACTGGGCGGCAGGGTCGCCTTCCGCCACGAGGTCGTCGGTGTCGCGCAGGACGCGGAGGGCGTCACCGCGCACCTCTCCTCGGGCGGGACGGTGCGCGCCCGCTACCTGGTCGCGGCGGACGGCGGCCGGTCGGCGGTGCGCCGCGCGCTGGGCATCGGCATGACCGGCGAGACCGTGGACCCGAGCCCGACGCTGGTGGCGGACGTCCGGATCAGCGGCCTGGACCGCGACAACTGGCACGTCTTCCCGCCGGGCGACGGCGTCGACCTGCTCGCCGTCTGCCCCCTGGCCGGCACCGAGGACTTCCAGGTGATGGCGCGGTTCCCGGAGGGCGCGGACCTGGACACCTCCGCGGACGGCGTCCGCAAGGTCGTCGCGGAGCGCTCGCACATCGCCGCCGAGGACGTGACCGAGGTCCGCTGGGTCTCCGACTTCCGGCCGCGGGCGGCCCTGGCCGACCGTTTCCGCGACGGCCGGGTCTTCCTCGCCGGCGACGCGGCGCACGTGCACTCCCCCGCGGGCGGCCAGGGGCTGAACACCAGCGTCCAGGACGCCTACAACCTGGGCTGGAAGCTGGGCGCGGTGCTGAAGGGCGACGCCCCGGCCGCGCTCCTGGACAGCTACGAGGAGGAACGGCGCCCGATCGCCGCGCAGATGCTCGACCTGTCGACCGCCGTCCACCGCGGCGAGGTACGGCGCGGCGGCGCGACCCGGCAGCTGGGGATCGGGTACCGGGACTCGTCGCTGACGGTGGAGACGCGGGGCGCCGTCGGCGAGGAGGCGGTACGGGCCGGGGACCGCGCACCCGACGGCCGGGTGGACGGCGTACGGCTCTTCGACGCCTTCCGCGGGCCGCACTGGACGCTGCTGGCGCTGGGCGTCGACGCGCCCGGCGGCGGCGTGGGCGCCGCGGTGCCGGTGGTGCGCGGGGGCGCCCACGGGGCGTACGGGGCGGGGCTGTTCCTCGTCCGGCCGGACGGGTACGTGGGGTGGGCCGGGGACACGCCGGACGGCCTCGGCGCCTACCTGGGCCGGTTCGGGCTGGGCGCCTGACCCCCCGGCCAGGCCGCCGTCAGAACGCGTCCGAAGGGACGTAGGTCCCCCAGACCTCCCGCAGCGCGTTGCACACCTCGCCGACCGTCGCGCGCGCCCGCAGCGCGTCCTTCATCGGGTACAGGACGTTGTCCTCGCCCTCGGCCGCCTTCTTCAGGGCCGCCAGGGCCGAGTCCACCGCCGTCTGGTCGCGCTCCGCGCGGAGCGCGGCCAGCCGGTCGGCCTGCTGGGCCTCGATGGCCGGGTCGACGCGGAGCGGCTCGTAGGGCTCCTCCTCGTCGAGCTGGTAGCGGTTGACGCCGACCACGACCCGCTCGCCGGAGTCGGTCTCCTGGGCGATGCGGTAGGCGGAGCGCTCGATCTCGCTCTTCTGGAAGCCGTGCTCGATGGCGTTGACCGCGCCGCCGAGGTCCTCGACCTTGCCCATCAGCTCCAGCGCCGCCGCCTCGACGTCGTCGGTCATCTTCTCCACGACGTAGGAGCCGGCGAAGGGGTCGACGGTCGCCGTCACGTCCGTCTCGTAGGCGAGCACCTGCTGGGTGCGCAGGGCGAGGCGCGCCGACTTGTCGGTGGGCAGCGCGATGGCCTCGTCGAAGGAGTTGGTGTGCAGCGACTGCGTGCCGCCGAGGACCGCGCCGAGGCCCTGCACGGCGACGCGCACCAGGTTCACCTCGGGCTGCTGGGCGGTCAGCTGCACGCCCGCGGTCTGGGTGTGGAAGCGCAGCATCAGCGACTTGGGGTTCTTCGCGCCGAACTCCTCCTTCATCACCCGGGCCCAGATCCGGCGGGCCGCGCGGAACTTGGCGACCTCCTCCAGGATCGTCGTGCGGGCCACGAAGAAGAAGGAGAGGCGGGGCGCGAAGTCGTCGACGTCCATGCCGGCCGCGACCGCGGTGCGCACGTACTCGATGCCGTCCGCGAGGGTGAAGGCGATCTCCTGCGCGGGCGAGGCACCGGCCTCGGCCATGTGGTAGCCGGAGATCGAGATCGTATTCCACTTCGGGATCTCGGCCCGGCAGTACTTGAAGATGTCCGCGATCAGGCGCAGCGACGGCTTCGGCGGGAAGATGTACGTCCCGCGCGCGATGTACTCCTTCAGCACGTCGTTCTGGATCGTGCCGGTGAGCTTGTCGGCGCTCACGCCCTGCTCCTCGGCGACGAGTTGGTAGAGCAGGAGCAGCAGCGAGGCCGGGGCGTTGATCGTCATCGACGTGGAGACCTTGTCCAGCGGGATCCCGCCGAACAGCACGCGCATGTCGTCGATGGAGTCGATGGCGACGCCGACCTTGCCGACCTCGCCGCTCGCGATCGGCGCGTCGGAGTCGTGGCCCATCTGGGTGGGCAGGTCGAAGGCGACCGACAGGCCCATGGTGCCGTTGGCGATCAGCTGCTTGTAGCGGGCGTTGGACTCCGTCGCCGTGCCGAAACCGGCGTACTGGCGCATCGTCCACGGCCGGCCGGTGTACATGGACGGGTACACGCCCCGGGTGAACGGGTACTTCCCGGGCTCGCCCAGCTTCTCGGCCGCCTCCCAGTCCGCCAGGGCTTCGGGCCCGTAGACCGGTTCGATGGGCAGCCCGGACTCGGACTCGCGCGTCATGGTGTGATGCCTCCCGCTGAGCACATGTTCGACCTCATCGAACTACCCGTCATCTACCCGTCATCTACCCGCCGGTACGGGCCGATCCTTCGACGGACTGTATCCGCGCGCGTGCGCCCGGTGGAGAGGCGCACCCTGGGACCTTCCTCACAGCCCCGGAGCGGGCCCGGTCACAACGATGCCGTGCCGTTCGCGGCGCGTCATCCCGGGGAACATTTCTGGGGACGTCCGTGCGGGGCCGTGAGACGACGGGGGGCCGTGATGCGTATGACGGGCATGGGGAGCACGGGGCGGGTGGTCGCCGTCGCGCTGGGGGCCGTACTGGTGGCGGGCGGCTGCACCGTGCAGGGCACGGGGCCCGACGGCAGGGGCCGCGCGCCGGTGCGCATAGAGGTCACCGGCCACCCGCCGAAGAGCACGCCGGCCCCGGACCGGCACCGGCCGTCGAGTGCGCCGCCGGCCGCCCCGGCGGCGGCCAGGGTGCTGTGGAAGCGGGGCGACACCGGCCGGGACGTCCGCGAGCTGCAGGCCCGGCTGCGCCAGGTGGAGTGGCTCGTGGACGGGCCGACCGGGACGTACGACGACCTGACCGAGCGCGCGGTCAGCGGTTTCCAGGGCAAGCGCGGGCTGCCGCGGACCGGGCGGACGGACACCGTCACCTGGCAGCGGCTGCTCGGAATGTCGCACGAGCCGGGCAAGTGGGACCTGTACCTGATGGGCGGCCAGCCCGCCGCCGCGCCCGACCCGCGCTGCACGAGCGGCCGGGTGCTGTGCGTCAGCAAGTCGAGCCGCACGCTGCGCTGGATGATCGACGGGCGGACCGTGTCCACGATGTCCGTGCGCTTCGGGTCGCAGTACACCCCGACCCGGGAGGGTGTCTTCCAGGTCTACTGGAAGTCCCGCCACCACGTCTCGACGCTCTACGACTCGGCCATGCCGTACGCCATGTTCTTCAGCGGCGGCCAGGCCGTGCACTACTCCTACGACTTCGCGGCCCGCGGCTACGCGGGTGCCTCGCACGGCTGCGTCAACGTGCGGGACGAGGCGGCGATCGCGGATCTGTACGCGCAGGTGAAGACCGGCGACAAGGTCGTCGTGTACCGGTGAGGCGGTGCGGCGGCACGACCGCCGGGCGGCGAATGGGGCGCGGGCGGGACCGGGGGAACGTGTCCCGCCCGCGCCGAGGTGCACGAGCCGCAGGTACGGGGGGAACCCCGGCTCAGTGCGAAAGCCGATGACCAGTCGGCTCACTCATTACTGCGTCACGGCGGCCGAAAGTGTCACACCCCCGGCGAGAAAAATCCCCGCCGCCCACGAAAGCGCAGGTCAGAGGGGATCGAGTGGGCTAGTTAGGCGGCGTGGAGCGCGCCGGTGTGCTGCGGCTGGGGCCGGTGGGCCGGGGAGGTGTGCGGGCCGTGGGCCCGGTCGGGGTGGTGGGGGCGAGCGGGGTGGTGGGGACCGCGCCGGGGCGGGGCTATGTCGGCGTCGTCCTCGTCGCCGCCGTTGCCGTCGTCGTCGCCCTTGCCCTGGCCCTTGCCTTTGTCCTTGCCCTGCCCGTTGCCCTTGCCGTTGCCCTTGCCTTCGCCCTCGTCGCTCTTGCCGTCCTTGCCGTCCTTGCCGCCCTTGCCGCCGGCGTCGCTCTTCTCGCCCTGGCCGTCGCCGTCGCCGGTGTCCCCGCGGAGCTCGCCCTCCCGGACCGGCCCTCCGGGGGTGGCCCGGCCGGTGTCGTCCCGGCCGCCGGTGCCGGTTCCGGCGAGGAGGGCGCCGCAGTACTTCCCGACCCGCGAGGCTCCCCCGGCCGCCTCCTTCAGCGCGTGCCGGTGGGCGGTGTCGAGTTCCTTGCCGGCGCGCACCTTCCGGCAGGACGCGGCGAGGCTCGACCGCCGGCCGTCGGAGCCGCCGGGGTTCCGGTCGTCGGCACCGCGGTCCTGGGCTTCGCCGCCGTCCCGCGCGGTGCCCCCCTCGGGCGCACCCGGGGTGGCACCCGGCACCGACCCGCCCTGCACGCCGTCCAGCGGCGAGGGCGGGGCGAGCGGACGGCCGGGGGAGGCCGCGGCCGAGACGGTGGCGGCGGGTTCCGGTTCGGTGCGGTCGAACGGCGTCGGCAGCACTCCGGTTCCGGCCGCGGCCGCCACGCCGCCGATCATGCCGACGGTCAGCGCGGCGGCCAGCCCGAGTCGCAGCGGGCGGCCCCGGCGCGGCCGCCGGGCGCCCTCGCCGCGCGAGCCGACGCGGACGGGACCGGCGCCGGAGAGCCGGTCCGCGGCACCGTGCCCGACGGCGGCCGAGACCCCGGCCGACGCGTCGGCCTGCTCGGCTCGTACTTTGCGGAAGGCCGCCAACGCGGCGGCCTCGCCGGGGAGTTCCTCGCCGGCCGGCACCGGCGGGGCGAGCGCGCCCAGGGCCGCGAGGAGTCGTTCGGCCCGGTCGCGAACCGCGGGGTCGGCACCTTCCAGTGGCTCTCCGCGCAGCAGGAACTCCGCCGTTTCGCGGTCCAGCCACTTGTCCTGCTCGTCGGCCATCACATGTCCTTCTGCGTCCGCGCACGCGTATGCGTCACACTCGCGGACGTCACCGCACGGCCGTGCGGTTCTCGCTGCGGCGGCAGGGCGTCGAGCCCGCCGCCGGATTCCGGATCGCCGCCGAGCAGTTCGGCCAGGCGCTTCAGGCCGCGGTGCGCCGCCGTGCGGACGGCGCCCGGCCGTTTGCCCAGGGTCTCGGCGGCGCTCTTGGCGTCGAGGCCCATCACCACGCGCAGGACGACCGCCTCGGCCTGGTCCTGGGGCAGCCGGGCGATGAGGGAGAGGGTGCTGCCGGTGGCCAGTGCCTCCATGGCCTCACCCGCGGTGTCGGACTCCGCGGGCCGGCCCGTCAGCTCCGTCTCGTCGCCGCCGATCACCGGCCGGCGACCGCGCATGCGGATGTGGTCCAGCGCGCGGTTGCGGGCGATGCGGGCGGCCCAGCCGCGGAAGCGGTCGGCGTCGCCGTCGAACCGTTCCAGGTCACGGGCTATCTGGAGCCATGCCTCGGAGGCCACGTCCTCGGCGTCGGGATCGCCGACGAGCGTGCGCACGTATCCCAGCAGGCGCGGCTGCACGGCGCGGTACACGGTCCGGAACGCGGTCTCGTCCCCGTCCTGTGCCGCACGCACCGCGGCGGTCAGCTCCGCGTCGTCCCCCAGCACCGAGAAGCCTTTCTGCGCCTGAGCCGGCGCCGCTCTCGCGGACGCGGTCCTCGCCGTCGTGGTTCCTCATCGATGGTTGCGGTGGTCTCCCGCAAGCCCCTGGCGGGAGCGAGCCCCCGCGCTGCACCGGCGCGAATGGCACGTTACGTCTTGAAACCGCCACTCGTCCATGTCCCCCTCGCATTGCCGTACAAGATGCAACTAACCCGTGACGCGGTGAGGTGTGACAGAAAACGCACTCCCGGCGCTGAAGGGAGTACGGGCCGCCGCGCGGCCCGTGCCGCGCGACGGCCGGGGCCTCTCCTGTGGGGGGTGGCGGCCCCGGCCGTTGCCGGCACACACCCGCCCACCTGGCGCGATGCGGGCACTTCCGCGCCAACGGCCTATGGGTGGTCCAGGTCCGGCACCTGTGCCGCGATGCCGCCGTCGCCGGCCTCCGGGTCGGCGCCGCCGTCGCCGAGGATCCCGCCGGCGCCCCCTTCCGCGCCGGTGTCTCCCGTACCGCCGTTCCCCTCGTCGTTCCCGCCGGTGCCGTTTCCGGCACCGGTCGACGGTCCCGGCCCGGTCGGCAGGCCGAGCCGGTCGAGCTGGTCGGCGCAGTAGGTCTCGACGCGCTCCGCACCGCCCGCCGCCGCGACCAGCCGCCGCCAGGCGGCAGCGTCCAGCGACTTGCCGTTGCCCGCCAGCCGCTCGTACACGCGGCACTGTGCCTCGGTGTCCCGGCCGACGGACGGGGGGCCCGGGGG
This sequence comes from Streptomyces violaceoruber, assembly GCF_033406955.1. NCBI lineage: Bacteria > Bacillati > Actinomycetota > Actinomycetes > Kitasatosporales > Streptomycetaceae > Streptomyces > Streptomyces violaceoruber. The sequence goes on from NZ_CP137734.1 coordinate 3,253,941, forward strand.
CGTGGAGACGCGGGGAGGCGCGGATGTCCCCGGGGACTCGGAGGCGCCCGGGGGCGTGGTCGCGGGGTCCGTGGTGCCGGGGCCCGGCGTGGTGCCCGGTGGGGTGGCGGCCGGCCGGGCCGGGGCGTCGTCGGAGACGGCGGGCGGGCGGGTGCGGTCCGGGCCGCCGTCGTCCGAGGCGGAGCCGCCCCCGCCCACGGCCGCGTAGGCGACGCCGCCCAGGGTGAGGCTCGCCAGCAGGACGGAGAGGGCCGTCCTCGGCGTGCGGCCCTGGTGCCGCCCGTCGCGTGGCCGCCAGTCGTCCCGCCGCCGGGTGCGCGCGGCGCGGGCCGGTTCCGCGTCCCGGGCGGCCCGGAAGGCGGCCAGGGCGCGGCGCTCGCCCTCGGTGTCGGCGCTCTCCGCCCGCAGCGCCGCGGCGAGCAGCACCTCCGTGCCGGGCACGCCGCCGGGGGCGGGCCGGGGACCGGTGTCGCGGCCGTCACCCGCCTCGTGCCGTGCGCCCATGCCCGCCTCCGCTCCCGCTCGGTCCGCGGGGCCGCCGCCCGCGGCGCCCCTCATGTCGACTCCCCCAGCGTCCTGGGACCGTCATCCGTCACACCGTCGGCCCCCAGCTGCCGGGCGAGCCGCTTCAGCCCCCGGTACGTCGCCGTACGCACCGCGCCCGGCCGCTTGCCCAGCACACGCGCGGCGGAGGGCCCGTCGAGCCCGACGACGACCCGTAGCAGGACGGCCTCGGCCTGGTCGCGGGGCAGCGCCGCGACCAGGCCGAGCGCGGCCCGGGTGGACAGCGTCTCCAGTACCTGTTCGTGCGTGCTGTGCGGACCGGGCAGGTCCAGGACGTCCTGCTCCAGCGCCGTGGGCCGGGGCCGTACCTTCTGGCGGCGCAGGTGGTCCAGGGCCCGGTGCCGGGCGATCGTCGCCGTCCAGCCCCGGAAGCCGGCGCCGTCGCCCTTGAAGCGTCGCAGGTCACGGGCTATCTCCAGCCAGGCGTCCGCCGCGACGTCCTCGGCGTCCTCCCCGACCAGCCCGCGCACGTAGCCCAGCAGGCCGGGCTGCACGAGCCGGTAGGCGACCGCGAAGGCGGCCTCGTCACCTTGCTGGGCCCGCGCGACGGCCGCGCCCAGTTCCCCGTCGTACGCCTGCACGCGGCGGGGTTCCCCTCGCTGGCCCAAGAACCGTCCTCGTCCGTACCGAGTCCTGCGCGCGCTCCGATGCGCGCCCCCCAAGGTCATCAGCGTCGGAGCGCACAGAAGTGTCACTGGGACGTCCGGGGCCGTGGTGGCCCCGGACGCCCGGCGTCACCGGGGCGCCGTGGCGTCCCGGCACAGCAGGCGCAGGGACCCGTCGCCCGCGAAGCAGCGGCGGGCCTCGTCGATCGGGTCCCACAGGCGGCCGTCCGGGGTGCGGACCCAGTGGTCGCCTCCGGTCGTCCACCACTCGCCGCCCGACTGCCGCACGATCACCTCCCCGGCGTACGCGCCGAGTCCGCGCAGCGCCGTCTCCACCGCGGCGTACGGCGCCTCCTCGCCCCGGATGCCGTCGATCATCCGGTCCACCCGCCACAGGCTCTGCGCCGAGTAGTCCAGGCGCAGCCTCGCGCCCTCGCGCATCGTGGCCACCGCGTCCGCCGCCCACCGCACCGGCCTGGCGGCGGCCGACGGCCGGGGCTGCTGCGGGCTCGTCGTCCCGCTCGTCCATCCGCTCGTCAATCCGCTGGTCACAGTCGTCACATGGGCTATAGCGCCGTGGCACGGGTTTGCGTCACACGTGGGAAGCGGTCGTTCCGCAACCGGCGCAGGACCGCCGCACCTCCCCCACGACCGCCGCACCGCCACCGCTGGTTCCCCGCACGACGGTCACAGAAGGGGCCCGACGGCGGCCCCGGCGTTCAGCCCCGTCCCCGGGCCCGGCGGGAGACCACCGCGCGCAGCACGCGGCGTCCCTCCGTGGAGACCTCCAGGGCCGGACGCACCCCGGCCGCGCCGTGCCCGGCGAGCAGTTCCAGGACGGCGGCCTGGCGGCGCAGTTCGGCGGCGACGAGCGGAGGGAGGCCCTCCGTGCCCGCGTCGCGGGGGACGTCGGCCTCCGGGGCCGCGCCGGCCGCCGGGGCGAGCAGCCGGTGGATGCGGAGCGAGGCGACGGAACACGCGTCGGCCCACGTGCGCAGCACCGGGCCGGAGCACTCGGCCGGCGCGGCCGCGAGCATGCGGCGGGCCAGGACCGCGGCCTCGTCCTCACCCGTGGCGCCGGGGCCGGCGAGCTTGTCCCGCACCTGCGCCAGCGCCTCGGCCCAGTCGGGTCCGGACGCGTCGCCGGACGCGTCGGCGAGCGTCGCCCACAGGGGTCTGAGGGCCTCGTCGTCGCCGTCGAGCAGCGGGACGCAGCGATCCAAACAAGCCAGCCCGCTCGCGGCGAGTCCGCGTGTGTCGGCCCGCGCGATCAGTTCCACCAGGCTCATCGGGTGCCTCCCTGTTCCGGCCGCTTCGCCCCGCTCACCACCACGGAGCCCGCACTGACCCTTACTGCGTGCGACGGCCCGGGAGTGTCACAGCGGCACGACGCCCAGCCGGTCGAGGAACCGGAAGAAGAGGTTTTCGGCCACTGGACCGGGGGCGAGGACCCGGTCGCCACCGGCGTCGGGCTCCGCGGCCGGGTCGTCCGACAGCACCCCCGCCAGTTCGGCGGGGCTCGCGGCACATCCCGCCTCGGCGGCCCAGGCGACGGCGCGCTCGGCGGCGTCCCGGGGTTCCAGGAAGTAGTCCTCCAGGGTGAGCCCGTCCCGTTCGGCGCCCAGGTAGCCGGCCATGGCGGTGCGCGCCAGGCAGGTCGTCCACGCCCCGCTCTCGGGCGCCGCCGCCTCCACGACCACGCAGTCGCTGTCCATCACGTAGCCGAACAGCGCGGGCGCGCCGGTCTGGCCGGCCAGGTCGTTCATGTTCCCGACGTCTCCGTCGCCGCCCGGGAACTCCCACACCTGCCAGCCGTCCGGCGCCGATTGGCGCAGGGTCATGTCCCCGGCGCCGGACAGCGCCTCCAGTTCCGCGAGCGGCCGCTCGGCGCGGCCGACGACGAAGTACCCCCAGTAGCCCATGTCCCGGTTCCCCCCGGCGTGTCGGTTCGGCTGGGCAAAAGACCACCACAGCCGTACGGGAGTTCGCAGCAGGATCGGCCAATCGGCGTGTTGGCCGCGTCGGCCGCGTCGTCCGAGGTCAGTCGAGCCGGTTCGCCAGCGCCGCGAAGTCCGCCCAGGACAGCTCGGGTTTGCCGGGGTCCCACAGCTTCTGGACCGTCGCGGCCAGCGGCAGCCTGATGCCCTCGGCGACCTGGGCCTGGGTCTGGGCGTTCGGGAAGTCGCCCCAGACGGCGAAGCTGCCGCCGAGTATCTGGTCGTCGTACTTGGCGTCGACGGCCGTGGTGCCGCGCAGGACGCGCGGGGTCCACTGCTCGTAGATGCGCTCGCCGGTCGGATAGACGAAGGTCTGCGGCTGGCCGAGCACGTAGTAGAGGAACTCGTCGTTGTAGTTGAGGACCTGGCGGCCCTCGCCCAGGTACTCGGCCGGCGGGCGGGCGCCGATCTCCTTGCCGGTCCAGTAGGCGACCTTGATGTCCTTGAGCGGCTCGACGGACGTGTCCTTGAAGAAGCCGTCGTTCCAGGCGCGCGGGGTGCGGTCGTGGGCCATGACCGTCTTGGCGCGGCCGTTGAGCCAGCCGGTGGTGAGGTCGGCGACGGTGCCGCCGGAGCCGTAGGCCTTGCGGGCCGCGGCGGCCAGCGTCGGGTAGGACGCCTCCGGGTTCGGCACCACGAGCGCCTGGTACTCGTCGGCGCCCAGGTGGAACTGGGAGCCGGGGAAGAGGTCGGCGTACTCGTTCAGCAGGTCGTCGACGATCTTCGCGGCCTCCGGCTTGGAGATGTCGATGGCGCCGCGGGTGGCCGTGCCCTGCGCGTTGCGCAGCTGGAGGTCGGGGTGGGCGGCGATCACGGCGCCGAGGTGGCCCGGCGAGTCGATCTCGGGGACGACGGTGATGTGGCGCGAGGCGGCGAGATCGATGATCTCCTTCGTCTCGGCCTTGGTCAGGTGCTCGTCCGAGACGATCTCGGGGTGCGAGTCGGACTCGATGCGGAAGGCCTGGTCGTCGGAGAAGTGCAGGCCCAGCTCGTTGAACTTGAGGTCGCCCAGCTCGCGTATCCGGTCCTTGATCCAGTCGGCGCTGTAGTGCTTGCGGGCGATGTCGAGCGAGAAGCCGCGCTTCGGTTTGGCGGGCTCGTCCTTCACGACGCCCTCCGGCGCGGTGCCGCCGCCGTCCACCGCCTGTTTCAGGGTGCGGGTGCCGTAGTAGACGCCGGCCTCGGCGGGCCCGGTGACGGTGACCCGGCCGTCCCGCACGGTCATGGTGTACGACTCCGGGTTCGCGCCCTTGGCGGCCTTCACGTCGAGCAGCAGGTCCCCGGCGCGCTCGTCGTCCTTCTCCCCCGCGTACGTCATCCCCAGGTCCCCGGCGATCTGCTTGCCCTCGTCGGCGAGTCCGGAGTCGGCCACGACGACCCGGTTCCCCTTCTCGGGCTGCCAGCCGGGGCCGCGCGCGGCGGTGTGCTCACGCACGGCGGGGATGGTGCGCGGCTCCTTGGACAGCGGGTAGGACCGGCTGGGGCTGGGGGCGGCCGCCTCGCCGGTGGAGGACCGGGCCGCCGAGCCCTCCCGGTCGCCGTCACCGCCGCCGTCGCCGTCGGTGGCCCACAGGCCGGCTCCCACGCCGAGGGCGGCGACCACCGCGCCGGCGATCACGGCCCGCTGCCTCACCTTGTGCGCCGGTATCCGGCCTCCGTGCTGGCTCACGGCACCAACCTAAGGTCGCCGTTGCCGTCATGCGTCCACCACATGTTCTGAAACTCTCCCGTTCGGGTGAAATTCGGGCATCGGACGGACACGCGTTGCCGTCACTCGATAACGTGACGCCACACCTTTCGCACAATCCCCTGCCGACACACACGGGAAGCCCACGAGGACCCACGCTGCCTGCGCACCGTCTCCCAGACCTCCCACGCCGAGTGGCCATACCGGTACCGGTGCAAACACGCGCCACACCGGCACCTGCCGCCCCGCTGGAGCGCTTCAACGCGGCCCCCGCCGAGGAGGCCGCCGGGACCCTCCTCGCCTGCCTGCACAGCCGCGCCTGGGCCGATCGCCTCGTCGCGCACCGCCCGTACCCGGACCTCCCCGCCCTCCTGGCGGCAGCGGACGAGGCGGCCTACGACCTCTCCTCGGACGACCTGAGCGAGGCCTTGGCCGCGGAAACGCTGCCCGCGCTGCCGGAGGACACGTACGCGGCCGCCCACACGGCACTCAGCGCGGCCCACGCGGCCTACGAGTCCCGCTTCGGACACGTGTTCGTCATCAGCCTGGACGGTTTGAGCCCGGAAGAGACCCTGAACCACGTATTGGCAGCCATCCGGTCACGCTTGGCCAACGATCCGGACGAGGAACGGCTGGTCGCATCCGAGGAACTGCGCCGCTTGGCAGGGGGGCGAGTACGCCGACTTCTAGGGGCGCGGGGAACTGCGCGACCAGCCACCGACGACCCGCACCCGGCAAACCACACCAAACCCCCACCCCCGTAGCCGCCCCCGCGGCAACCCCACTGCTCCTTTGAGTGCAACTTTGATCACACAACCAGGCCCCCCGTAAGCGCCGCAGGCAACCGTCGCTACCATGCTGGGGGCCGGTGGACCGTACCCGGCCGGGCCCGACCGACAAGGAAAGCCGGCGCGGCCCCAATCCCCGCTCCCGGAGGAAATTTCCGTGCCGGCTGGAACGCTGTACCGCGGCCGGGAAGGAATGTGGTCCTGGGTGGCTCATCGAGTCACCGGCGTCCTCATCTTCTTCTTCCTGTTCGTTCACGTGCTGGACACCGCTCTCGTGCGGGTGTCCCCCGAGGCCTACGACACCGTCGTGGCCACGTACAAGACGCCGATCGTCGCGCTGCTGGAGTACGGCCTCGTCGCCGCCATCCTCTTCCACGCGCTCAACGGCCTGCGTGTCATCGCCGTCGACTTCTGGGTCAAGGGCGCCCGCTACCAGAAGCAGATGCTCTGGACCGTCGTCGCCCTGTGGGTCGTGCTGATGCTCGGGGCGATCTACCCCGTCCTCGGCCACGCCGCTCGTGAACTGTTCGGGAGCTGACGCCAATGTCCACGACTGAATCCCCCGCTTCCGGGATCGGCCCCATCGAGGGCGCCTCCCTCTACTCGGCCGACAACCCGGCGCCGCTCATCGAGGCGCCCCGCGCCCGCACGAAGAAGTCCCCGAAGTCCACCCGGGGCAACTTCGAGATGGCCGCCTGGCTGTTCATGCGCCTGTCCGGCGTCGTGCTGGTCGTGCTCGTCCTCGGCCACCTGCTCATCCAGCTGGTGCTGGACGGCGGTGTCTCCAAGATCGGCTTCGCCTTCGTGGCGGGCCGCTGGGCCTCGCCGTTCTGGCAGGTCTGGGACCTCCTGATGCTCTGGCTCGCGATGCTGCACGGCGCGAACGGCCTGCGCACGGTCATCAACGACTACGCGGAGCGCCCCAACACCCGGCTGTGGCTCAAGGGCCTGCTCTACACCGCCACGGTGTTCACCATCCTGCTGGGCACGCTGGTGATCTTCACCTTCGACCCGAACATCCGCTAGGCACGGGGCTGCGAAAATCATGAAGGTACACAAGTACGACACCGTCATCGTCGGCGCCGGTGGCGCCGGCATGCGCGCGGCCATCGAGTCGACCAAGCGCAGCCGCACCGCCGTGCTGACGAAGCTCTACCCGACCCGGTCCCACACGGGCGCCGCGCAGGGCGGCATGGCCGCCGCGCTGGCCAACGTGGAGGAGGACAACTGGGAGTGGCACACCTTCGACACGGTCAAGGGCGGTGACTACCTGGTCGACCAGGACGCCGCCGAGATCCTGGCGAAGGAGGCCATCGACTCGGTCCTCGACCTGGAGAAGATGGGCCTGCCGTTCAACCGGACGCCCGACGGGACGATCGACCAGCGCCGCTTCGGCGGTCACAGCCGCAACCACGGCGAGGCCCCGGTCCGCCGCTCCTGCTACGCGGCCGACCGCACCGGTCACATGATCCTCCAGACGCTCTATCAGAACTGTGTCAAGGAGGGCGTGGAGTTCTTCAACGAGTTCTACGTTCTGGACCAGCTGATCACCGAGGTCGACGGCGTCAAGAAGTCGGCCGGCGTGGTGGCCTACGAGCTGGCGACCGGCGAGATCCACGTCTTCCAGGCGAAGTCCGTGATCTACGCCTCCGGCGGCACCGGCAAGTTCTTCAAGGTGACCTCCAACGCGCACACGCTCACCGGTGACGGCCAGGCGGCCGTGTACCGGCGCGGGCTGCCGCTGGAGGACATGGAGTTCTTCCAGTTCCACCCGACCGGCATCTGGCGCATGGGCATCCTGCTGACGGAGGGCGCCCGCGGTGAGGGCGGCATCCTCCGCAACAAGGACGGCGAGCGCTTCATGGAGAAGTACGCGCCGGTCATGAAGGACCTCGCGTCCCGCGACGTCGTCTCGCGCTCCATCTACACGGAGATCCGCGAGGGCCGCGGCTGCGGTCCCGAGGGCGACCACGTCTACCTGGACCTCACCCACCTCCCGCCGGAGCAGCTGGACGCCAAGCTGCCCGACATCACGGAGTTCGCGCGCACCTACCTCGGCATCGAGCCCTACACGGACCCGATCCCGATCCAGCCGACCGCGCACTACGCCATGGGCGGCATCCCGACCAACGTCGAGGGTGAGGTCCTCGCGGACAACACCACCGTCGTACCGGGCCTGTACGCGGCCGGCGAGGTCGCCTGCGTGTCGGTGCACGGCGCCAACCGCCTGGGCACCAACTCGCTGCTCGACATCAACGTCTTCGGCCGCCGCGCGGGCATCGCCGCCGCGGAGTACGCCCAGAAGGCGGACTTCGTCGAGCTGCCCGAGGACCCGGAGACCCTGGTCGTCGAGCAGATCGAGCGACTGCGCTCGTCCACCGGCACCGAGCGGGTGGCGACGATCCGCCGCGAGCTCCAGGAGTGCATGGACGCCAACGTCATGGTGTTCCGCACCGAGCAGACGATCAAGACGGCCGTCGAGAAGATCGCCGAACTGCGCGCCCGCTACAAGAACGTGTCGATCCAGGACAAGGGCCGGCGTTTCAACACCGACCTGCTGGAGGCCGTCGAGCTGGGCAACCTGCTCGACCTGGCCGAGGTGATGGCGGTCTCCGCCCTCGCCCGCAAGGAGTCGCGCGGCGGTCACTACCGCGAGGACTTCCCCAACCGCGACGACGTCAACTTCATGCGCCACACCATGGCGTACCGCGAGGTGGGCGACGACGGCGCCGAGTCCATCCGGCTCGACTACAAGCCGGTCGTCCAGACCCGCTACCAGCCGATGGAGCGTAAGTACTGATGGCTACCCCTGTCATGGAGAAGAGCGACCAGGCCCCCGAGCCGGGCTTCGCCGACTCCCCCTACATCACGGTCACCTTCCGCGTCCGGCGGTTCAACCCGGAGGTTGCGGCCGAGGCGACCTGGGAAGACTTCCAGCTGGAGATCGACCCGAAGGAGCGCGTCCTCGACGCGCTGCACAAGATCAAGTGGGAGCTGGACGGAAGCCTGACCTTCCGCCGTTCCTGCGCGCACGGCATCTGCGGCTCGGACGCCATGCGGATCAACGGCAAGAACCGCCTGGCCTGCAAGACGCTGATCAAGGACCTCAGCCCCGAGAAGCCGATCACGGTCGAGCCCATCAAGGGCCTGACGGTCCTCAAGGACCTGGTCGTCGACATGGAGCCGTTCTTCCAGGCGTACCGGGACGTGATGCCCTTCCTGATCACGAAGGACACCAACGAGCCGACGCGTGAGCGCCTCCAGACCGCCGAGGACCGCGAGCGCTTCGACGACACGACCAAGTGCATCCTGTGCGCCGCGTGCACGTCCTCGTGCCCGGTGTTCTGGAACGACGGCCAGTACTTCGGCCCGGCCGCGATCGTCAACGCCCACCGCTTCATCTTCGACTCGCGCGACGAGGCCGGCGAGCAGCGGCTGGAGATCCTGAACGACCGCGACGGCGTGTGGCGCTGCCGTACGACCTTCAACTGCACGGACGCCTGCCCGCGCGGCATCGAGGTCACCAAGGCCATCGCGGAGGTGAAGCGAGCGCTGATCACGCGCCGCTTCTGACACCGTCGGTGTACGCCGGTCGACGGCCGTGAGGGCCCCGTTTCCCCTGGAAGCGGGGCCCTCCGGCATATGCCACACCATCGGGTGAACCCGTCGGCATCGGGCCGTACGGCTACCCTCCGTCCTACGATGATGGCCTCGACACCAGCCCCTAGGAGGCACGCGATGTCCGCAGCATCCGTCGAGCTGCCCCACGGCGACCTTCCGCTGATCGCGGAGGCGAACCGCATCATGGAGCGCAATCCGGGCTACCGCGTCGAGATCATCGGAGGCCAGCTCGTCGTGACCCCGCCACCGGACGGCCCGCACGCCGTAGTCCTGACCGACCTCATCCTGCCCTTCGCGGCCGCCGGCCTCCACGGCTCGGAATCGAAGGTGGTCCAGGGCATCGGCCTCTGGCTTCCCATGGACGCCGAGGACTACGCGATCCCCGACCTGGCGGTCGTGGACGCCGACGTCGACGACCACCTAGTCGAGAACAACTGCTACGACCCGGTCTGCTTCCGCCTCGTCCTGGAGGTCACCTCCAGCAACTGGAGGAACGACCTCAAGGCCAAGGTCACCGCCTACGCCGCCGCCATGGTCCCCGTCTACGTGATCGTCGACCGCAAGCACCAGCGCCTCCACGTCCTGACCGACCCGGACTGCGCCGACTACTCCACCCACCGCGTCCACTCCCCCGGTGAGACCGTCACCCTGCCCGACTCCCTCGGGGCCGAGGTCACCCTGGACGTCGGCGAGATCCTTGCCGCCGGACGGCCGAAGAGCGCGCCCGGCGAGGGCTGACAATCAGCCGTTCCGGGCGACGATCGTCCTAGCCTGACGCCATGTCAGATGACGAGTCGTACGAACTGCTCGGGTTCGACAACGTACTGCTGCCCGTCGGGGACCTCGCCGAGGCCGTCGGGTTCTACGAGCGAGCCGGTTTCCCGGTCGCCTACCGGCTCGACGAGGCCGGGATCGCGCTGCTGAAGGTGGGCGTCGAGACGCCGGGGCTGCTGCTGCGGGCGGAGGAGGAGTTCGGGCGGCAGCCGCCGATGTGGCCCTCCGCGCGGGTGTGGCTGGAGGTCACCGACGCCCGCGCGGCCGCCCGGGAGCTGCGCGAGGCGGGGGTGCCGCCGCTCGACGAGCCGTTTCCCGTGGCCACCGGCTGGACGGTCGAGTTCGCCGACCCGTGGGGCAACGTCATCGGCCTCACGGACTACTCCAAGCGCCCGGAGCTGGGCCGCCGCCCCTGAGCGGAACTCTCGCTTGAACGTGTTCAAAAACAGGTCTACAGTCAGTCCTGTCAGCGTTTTGAACGCGTTCAAGAAGGGGTGGGGCATGGACCGCACCGTCATCGCCTACGTCATCTACCTGGCCGTCAGCATCGGTCTGACCGTCTGGGTGGCCCGCACGCTCAGCCGCAACGGACGGGTCTTCCTCTCCGACGTCCTGCACGGCAACGAGAAGCTCGCGGACGCCGTCAACCACCTCCTCGTGGTCGGCTTCTACCTCGTCAACCTCGGCTTCGTCGCCCTCTACCTGAGCGACGACGAGACCATCACCAACGCCCGGGGCATCTTCGAGGCGCTGTCGACCAAGCTCGGCGTGGTGCTGCTGGTGCTCGGCGTGATGCACCTGGGCAACGTGTACGTGCTCAACAAGATCCGGCGGCGCGGCCTGATGGAGCGCGAGCAGGTGCCCCCGGTCCCGCCGCAGGGCTGGGTGGCCCCGACGGCCGGGGCCTGAGCCGATGGCTCCCGCTCCCGGGCCGACGGCCGGCGCCCCCGTGCGCCGGCTCACCGTCCTCTACGACGCCGAGTGTTCCCTGTGCACCCACGTACGGGACTGGCTGCTGCGCCAGCCCCGGCTGGTGCCGCTCGAACTGGTCCCGGCCGCCTCGGAGGAGGCGCGCAGGCGCTTTCCCGGGCTCGACCACGGGGCCACCCTCGACGAGGTCACCGCCGTGGGCGACGCCGGGCAGGTCTACCGGGGCGCCGCCGCCTGGGTGGTCGTCCTGTGGGCGCTGCGCGGGTACCGCAGGCTCGCCCACCGGCTCAGCACGCCCAAGGGCGCCCTGCTGGCCCGCGGGGCCGTCCTGGCCGCCGCCAAGTGGCGCGCCGGACAGCGGTCCGCGGGAGGCTACGCCTACCGCCGCGCGGACGGCTGGGTGTACGAGCCGCGCCTCGGATGGATCTACGCCGGGCCGGGCTGTGACGACGGCACCTGCGCCACTGGATAGGCTCTGGACCCGTGCCTGCGACCAACGACGGCCCCGACGACGGCGCCCACCTCAGCAAGTCCGAGCAGACCCGCGCGCTGATCCTGGAGACGGCCATGCGGCTGTTCCAGGAACGCGGTTACGACCGGACCACGATGCGGGCCATCGCCCAGGAGGCCGGGGTCTCCGTCGGCAACGCGTACTACTACTTCGCCGGCAAGGAACACCTGATCCAGGGCTTCTACGACCGGATCGCCGCCGAGCACCGGGCGGCGGTCCGCGAGGTGCTGGCCAGGGAGACCGACCTGGAGGCGCGGCTGGCGGGCGTGCTGAAGGTCTGGCTGGACATCGCCACGCCGTACCACGAGTTCGCGGTGCAGTTCTTCAAGAACGCCGCCGACCCGGACAGCCCGCTCAGCCCCTTCTCCCCGGAGTCGGAGCACGCGCGCGTGGAGGCCATCGGCATCCACCGCGCGGTGCTCGCCGGGGCGAAGACCAAGGTGCCCGAGGAGCTGCGGGACATCCTGCCGGAGCTGATGTGGCTCTCCCAGATGGGCCTCGTCCTGTACTGGATCTTCGACCGCACCGAGGGCCGCGAGCGCAGCTACCGCCTCGCCGAGCGCGGCGCCCGGCTCACCGCGCGGGGCGTCGTGCTGGCCCGCTTCCGGGTGCTGCGCCCGCTGGTGCGCGAGGTGCACGAGCTGTTCACGGACTTCCTGCCGGGGATGACGAAGGTGATGCCGGACCCGGCGAAGAAGCCGACGCGGGATGCCGGTCCTCAGGCCTGACGGGACGCCAGCTCGATCACCGTGATGTCCGAGGGCGCCCCCACGCGCGTGGGCGGGCCCCAGGCGCCCGCGCCGCGGCTGACGTAGAGCTGGGTGTCGCCGTAGCGCTCCAGGCCCGCCAGCGTCGGATTGGCGGCGCCCGCGATGAGGTTGCCGGGCCAGAGCTGGCCGCCGTGGGTGTGGCCGGAGAGCTGGAGGTCGACTCCGTGGTCCACGGCGTCGTGGATCTGCACCGGCTGGTGGGCGAGGAGCACGCAGGCGCGGGAGCGGTCCCGGTCGCCGAGGGCCCTGTCGTAGTCGGGGCCCTGGCCCTCGTCCTCGCCGGCGACGTCGTTGACGCCGGCCAGGTCGAAGTGGGGCAGCTCGGTGCGGGCGTTCTCCAGCGGGAGCAGCCCGAGCCGCCGCACCTCGGCGACCCACTGCTCGGCGCCGGAGAAGTACTCGTGGTTGCCGGTGACGAAGTACGCGCCGTGCCGTGCCCTCAGCCGGGCCAGCGGGGCGGCGGCCGGGCCGAGGTCCTTCACGCTGCCGTCCACCAGGTCGCCGACGACGGCGATCAGGTCGGGCTGCGTGGAGTTGATCGTGTCGACGACCTGCTGCGCGAAGCCCCGGCCGAGCACCGGGCCCAGGTGGATGTCGCTGACGACGGCGATGCGGAAGCCGTGCGCCGCGCGCGGGAGCTTGGCCAGCGGCACCGTGACCCGCTTCACCTTCGGGCCGCTCAGCACGCCGTACGTGCCGTAGCCGACCGTGCCGACGGCCGCCGCCGCGGCGGCACCGGCGACGACGCGGGAGACGAAGAGACGGCGGGAGGGTACGGCGAGGGGGCTGCCCTGGGCTGCCAGGGCTTCGGTCCCCGGCGCCTCGGGCGCCTCAGGTGCCTCGGGCGTCTTCGGCGGAGCCGTGCCGGCCGGTATGCGCGAGGTGTCCGCGGGCGGGGTGACCGAGGGCTCCGCCCCCGCCGTCCGCCGCGCGGCCGCCCTGCGCTCCAGGAACCGCCGCAGCAGCGGCCGGACGACCTCGCCCGCGAGCACCGCGAGCAGCAGGTAGATCGACAGGGCGAGCCACAGGAAGCCCGGCCAGGCGAGCACCCGCTGGAGCCAGAACGGGGCGCCCGCGCGCTCGGCGACCAGCGCCCCGACCGCCAGCAGCCAGCCCCCGGCGATCACGGCCGCGCCGATTCGGCGCACGGGACCCGGGGCGCGGGTGGTGTCGCGGAACAGACGCCGCCACACGTACCAGTTGGCCGTCACCAGGACGCCCACCATCAGCAACGCGACCAGCACGAAGACGACCACCATGCCGTCGTATCCCCTCGGTTGGGACGCTCAGGGCGTCCGTGACGTCCTCGTCGCCTATGACGTTCGGCGCAGTGCGCGCACGCCGCGCAACCCGATGACCCCGACGACCGTCCCCAATACGAAGGAGACGATCGCGAGCAGCAGGTGCACCCAGAAGTACGCCGTGGGGTCGCCGTCCTCGAAGGCGAGCCCGCTGCCGTCCTTGACCAGGTTTTTGACGAAAGTGATCCAGATGATCCAGCTCCACACCCCGAACGCGAGCAGGAACCAGGAGACGGGGCGGCTGAGCTTCATGGTTTCAGTATCGCCGCACGCTGTCCGGATCCGTGCGCGGGGTGGGGAGGGGGGTGGGACCGACCCGATCACGGGGGGTACGTTTCCGCTCGTGCCCGCTCCCAAGAAGGCCCTCAGGCGATCCCTGACGGTCACCTCCGCCGCCCTGACCGCTCTCGCCCTCCTCTCCCCCACCGCGCTCGCCGCCCCGAGCCCGTCGACGAGTCCGTCGGCCACTCCGCCGGCGTCGATGTCGGGCGTGGGCGGTGCGCGGCTCGGGAAGCCCGGAACGCAGGTGGACCTGGCGGGCGGGGCGCCCGTGCTGCCGAAGGACCTCACGGCCCGGTCGTGGATCGTCGCGGACGCCGAGTCGGGCGACGTGCTGGCCGCGCACAACGCGCACTGGGAGCTGGCCCCGGCGAGCACCCTGAAGATGCTGTTCGCGGACACGCTGCTGCCGAAGTGGCCGAAGACGACGAAGCGCAAGGTCCAGGTCTCCGACCTCGCGGGCATCGGCTCCGGGTCCAGCATGGTGGGGATCAAGGAGGAGGAGACGTACACCGTCCACGACCTGTGGCTCGGCGTCTTCCTGCGCTCGGGGAACGACGCCGTGCACGTGCTGTCGGCGATGAACGACGGTGTCGAGAAGACCGTCGCGGACATGAACGCGCACGCGAAGGAACTTCAGGCCGGCGACACCACGGTGGTGAGCCCCGACGGCTACGACATGCCGGGGCAGGTCTCGTCCGCGTACGACCTGACGCTCTTCGCCCGTTCGGGGCTGCAGAAGATGGACTTCCGCGAGTACGCCTCCACGGTCCGTGCGAAGTTCCCGGGCGAGACGAAGAAGGACAAGAAGGGCAAAACGAGCCGTGAGCCCTTCGAGATCCAGAACACCAACCGGCTCCTGGCCGGTGATGCGGACGTGGAGGTCTACCCGGGCATCGCGGGCGTCAAGAACGGCTACACCACCAACGCGGGCAACACCTTCACGGGCGTGGCCGAGCAGGGCGGCAAGGTGCTGCTCGTCACCGTGATGCACCCGGCGGAGGACAAGCACAACGAGGTCTACAAGGAGACCGCCCGGCTGTTCGACTGGGGCTTCCGGGCGGCCGGCAAGGTGCGGCCGGTGGGGGAGCTGGTGAGGCCGAGGAGCGCCACCGCGGCGAGCCCCTCGGCGGAGGCCTCCGGTGAGGCCGGCGGCACCGGGAAGGGCGGCGCGGGCACGAAGCCGGTGGCGGGAGCCGCGGCCGGCGACGGGGCCGGCGGGGCCGGGGTCGCGGCCGGTATCGCCGCGGGGGTGCTGGCGCTGCTCGCGGGCGGTGCGTTCCTGATCAACCGGAAGTGGCCGCTGCCGGACCTGGTCCGCCGCCGGACCCGTCCGTGACGTCCGCGTCGCCCGGCTCTCCCAGTTCCTGCGCCTTGCTGCCCGTCGCCGTCCAGGAGGCGCAGAACAGCACCAGCTTCGCGGTGAAGTTGATCCACAGCAGCAGGGCGACGGGGACGCCGAAGGCGCCGTACATGCTCTTCGCCGCGACTCCCTGGATGTAGCCGCTGAGCAGCAGCTTCAGCAGTTCGAAGCCGACCGCGCCGATCAGCGCGGCCACCACCAGGCGGCGGCGCTCGGGCTGGACGCCGGGGAGCAGGGTCAGTACGTACAGGAGCAGCAGGAAGTCGGCGAGCACGGCGACGGCGAAGGCGGCGACGTAGAGCAGGACGCCGCCGACCCCGCCCTGGGCGAGACCGATCGTGCGGATGATCCAGCCGACCAGCGCCGAGGCGACGGTGGAGATGCCGACGGTGATCAGCAGCGCGCCGCCGAGACCGACGAGGACGCCCGCGTCCTTGGCCCGGTGCAGGACCGGGTTCTCGTCCTCGTCGGGCAGCTCCCACACGGCGCGCAGACAGCCCCGGGTGGCCTCGATCCAGCCCATGCCGGTGAACAGCAGCAGGAGGGCGGAGATCACACCGACGGTGCCGGCGTTGTCGACCAGGCCCTGGATGTTCAGCTGGTCGGAGATGCCGGGGATCTGCTCGGCCAGCTTGTCCTGGAGCTTGTCCTGCTGCTGCTTGTTCAGCGTGGCGGCGGCGACGGCGGCGGCCAGGCTCAGCAGCGGGAAGAGCGCGACGAAGCTGGTGAAGGTCATGGCGGCGGCCAGCCGGGACCACTTCACCCGGTCGAGACGCTCGTAGGAGCGCCACGCGTGCGTGGTCATCAGGCGGGCGATCCACGGTCCCGCCACGGGGAGCTTCTTCAGCCAGTCCATGATCCGACCCTGCCCCCGCTCGTCGCGTTCCATGATCCCGAGGGCCCCCCGGATCCGGCCGCGGACCGGAAGACCAGTGTCCTTGTGCCCCAGAAGCGCAGGATCGTGCCCAGGATCATGCCGACCCCGGCGCCGGAGACCGTGTCGGCGCGCTGCGAGGTGAGGCCGAGCCCGTAGTGGCTGACGATCAGGCAGAGCAGCTGCACGGCGGCGCCGGCGGCGTTCACGGCGAAGAACACCGCGCAGGGGCGCAGGCCCCGGGGGCGGCCGAGGTGGCGGTAGGTGCCCAGCGCGTTGCCCGCGTAGGCGACCGAGCAGCCCGCGACGAAGGAGAGGGCCTTGGCGGTGAGCGGGTCGAGACCGGCCGGGCCGCGCAGGCAGGTGAAGAGGCCGAGGTCGACGGCGTAGGCGAGCAGGCCGGCGGAGGCGAAGCCCAGCAGTTCGCGCCGGCCGGCTACCAATTGGCCACCGCCAGGCCGTACATCGCGAGCCAGACGACGCCGATCAGCGCGAGGGCGCGGTCGCGCAGGACGACGTCCTCGGGTTCGCCCGCGGTGCCGCGGTCGGCGAAGACGGCGTAGCGCAGGACGGCCAGGACGAAGGGGATCACGGAGAGCTGGCGCCAGGGCAGCACGCTGGTGTGCGGGACGCCGCCCTCCTCCATGGCCCACAGGCAGTAGCCGAGGACGGCGACCCCGGCGGCGAGCTGCCAGACGAAACGCAGGTAGCCGGTGGTGTACTCGGTGAGCAGCGCGCGCGTGGCACCGTCCTTCCCGGCCATCTGCACGGCTTCGGAGTAGCGCTTGGCGGCGACCATGAACAGGGCGCCGAAGCCGGTGGTGATGAGGAACCAGCGCGACAGGGGGATGCCGAGCGCGAGTCCGCCGATCATCGCCCGCATCAGGAAGCCGGTGGTGACGACGGCGAGGTCGACGACCAGGACGTGCTTGAGGCTGACGCAGTACGCCAGTTGCATGGCCAGGTAGGCGGTCAGCAGGACCGCGACGGGCGCGGGGCACAGCCAGGCGGCGAGGACGGGCGCCAGGACGCCCAGGGCGCCTCCGGCGGCGTAGGCGAGCGGCACCGGGACGTCTCCGGCGGCGACCGGGCGGTGCCGTTTGACGGGGTGGGCGCGGTCGGCCTCGGCGTCGCGGGCGTCGTTGACCAGGTAGACGGCGGCGGCGCAGGCGGTGAACAGGACGAAGACGAGGGCGAGCCGGGCCGGCGCGGGCGCGGAGAACAGTTCGCCGGCGGCGGCCGGGGCCGCGACGACCAGGACGTTCTTGACCCACTGGCGGGGGCGCGCGGTGCGCAGCAGTCCGGCCGGGACCCGTCTCGCGCGGCGCGGCGGGTCGGGCTCCCGCTGCTGTTCGGGGGCGCGTTGGCGCAGGACGGCGGTGTCGGTGACGGCCGTGTCAGTCACGGGTGCCTCCGCGCATCCAGTCGGCACCGAGCCGGGCCGTGAGCGCGCCCAGGGCGGCGCCCGCGGCGACGTCGGAGGGGTAGTGGACGCCGACGACCAGCCGGGAGGCGCACACCGCCGCGGCGAGCGGCCAGGCGGCCCGCACCCCGAGGGTGCCGAAGACGACGGCGGCCGCGGCGGCCGAGGTGGCGTGGGAGCTGGGGAAGGAGTGCCGGCCCGCGGTGCGCACCAGGGGGACGACGTGCGCGGGGCGGGGGCGGCGCACGACCCGCTTCACGCCCATGCTGACGACGTGGGCGCCCGCGGTGAGGGCGGTGCCGCGCAGCCAGGCCGTGCGCCGGGGCGCGTCCACGGCGGCCGCGGTGAGGCCGGCCGCGAGCCACAGCGCCCCGTGCTCCCCCGCCCAGGACAGGGCGCGCGCGGCGCCGGCCACGCGCGGGTCGGTTCCGCGGGCCCTGAGCGCGCTGACGATCCGGTGGTCCATGTCGTCGAGGTCGTCCATGTGGACTCACTGTCCACGCCCGCGGCACGGGAAGGCGGGCACGTCGGAGCGACATACCATTAATCACCCGTTTCAGGGATGCTCCGAATGTTTTGGGACTAACCATTCACACATGGCGAGACGGGGCGATACGGTCACCGCCATGTCTGCCGACACCGTTCCCGACGCCGACTGGGGCACCGTCACCGGCTGGGGCCGCACGGCGCCCACCGCGGCGCTCCTCGTCCGGCCGCGGACGTACGAGGAGGCGGCCGTCGCCGTCCGGGACTGCGGGGCCCGGGGCGGCATCGCCCGGGGGCTCGGCCGGGCGTACGGGGACGCGGCGCAGAACGCCGGGGGCGCCGTGCTCGACATGACGGCCCTGGACCGCGTGCACGCCGTCGACGTCGCGGGCGGCACCGTGCTGTGCGACGCGGGCGTCTCCCTGCACCGGCTGATGGAGGTGCTGCTGCCGCTCGGCTGGTTCGTGCCGGTGACGCCCGGCACCCGCTACGTGACGGTCGGCGGGGCGATCGGCGCGGACATCCACGGCAAGAACCACCACGTGTCGGGGTCCTTCACACGGCACGTGGTCTCGCTGGAGCTGCTCACCGCCGACGGCCGGGTCCGCACCGTCGCCCCGGGCACGCCCCTGTTCGACGCGACGGCGGGGGGCATGGGGCTGACCGGCGTGATCCTCACCGCGACGCTGCGGCTCCAGCCGGTCGAAACGGCACTGATGTCGGTCGACACCGAGCGGGCCGGCGACCTGGACGACCTGATGGCCCGGCTGACCGCCACCGACCACCGCTACCGCTACTCGGTCGCCTGGATCGACCTCCTCGCGCGCGGGCGGGCGACCGGCCGCGCGGTGCTCACCCGCGGCGACCACGCCCCGCTGGACGCGCTGCCCGCCCGTTCGCGCGCCCGGCACGCGCCGCTGGCCTTCCGCACCTCGCGCCTGCCCGCGACCCCCGACTTCCTGCCGGGCGGACTGCTCAGCCGTACGACGGTGGGCCTGTTCAACGAGGTCTGGTACCGCAAGGCCCCCCGGGAGAGCCGGGGCCGCCTCCAGCGGATCGCCACCTTCTTCCATCCGCTGGACGGCGTCCCGCACTGGAACCGGGTCTACGGCCGCGGGGGCTTCGTGCAGTACCAGTTCGTCGTCGGGCACGGCCGCGAGGAGGCCCTGCGCCGGATCGTGCGGCGCATCTCCGCCCGCCGCTGCCCGTCCTTCCTGGCCGTCCTCAAGCGCTTCGGCGCGGCCGACCCCGGCTGGCTGTCCTTCCCCGTCCCGGGCTGGACGCTCGCCCTCGACATCCCGGCGGGCCTGCCTGGGCTCGGCGCGTTCCTGGACGAGCTGGACGAGGAGGTCGCGGACGCGGGCGGCCGGGTCTATCTCGCCAAGGACTCCCGGCTGCGCCCCGAACTGCTCGCCGCGATGTACCCCCGCCTGGACGACTTCCGTACCCTGCGCGCGGAACTGGACCCGCGCGGGGTGTTCGTCTCCGACCTGGCCCGCCGCCTCGCCCTGTGACGCCCCTGCCACCACTGACATGTCTGGAGCAGTCGTGAAGGACGCCTTCGGCCTCCCCCAGTCCCTCCTCGTCCTCGGCGGTACCTCCGAGATCGCGCTCGCCACCGTGCGCCGCCTGGTGGCCCGCCGCACCCGTACGGTGTGGCTGGCCGGGCGCCCTTCCCCCGCCCTGGACGCGGCCGCCGGGCAACTGCGCGGGCTCGGCGCCGAGGTGCGTACGGTCGCCTTCGACGCGCTGGACCCCGAGGGCCACGAGGCGGCGCTCGGCAAGGTGTTCGCCGAGGGCGACATCGACCTGGTGCTGCTGGCCTTCGGCATCCTGGGCGACCAGGCGCACGACGAGCGCGAGCCGCTGAACGCCGTGCGGGTGGCGCAGACCAACTACACCGGCGCGGTCTCGGCCGGGCTGGTCGCCGCCCGCTCCCTCCAGGCACAGGGGCACGGCTCGCTGGTCGTGCTCTCCTCCGTCGCCGGTGAGCGGGCCCGCCGCGCCAACTTCATCTACGGCTCCAGCAAGGCAGGACTGGACACCTTCGCGCAGGGCCTGGGCGACGCGCTGCACGGCACGGGCGTGCACGTCATGGTCGTACGCCCCGGGTTCGTGCGGTCGCGGATGACCGAGGGGATGGCGGAGGCACCGCTCGCCACGACGCCCGAGGCGGTGGCCACGGCCATCGAGCTGGGACTGCGGCGGCGTTCGGAGACGGTGTGGGTGCCGGGCGCGCTGCGGGTGGTGATGTCGGCGGTGCGGCACCTGCCGCGGGCGGTGTTCCGGCGGCTGCCCGTGTGACGGTCCGGCTGCCCGTGTGACGTCCGGCTGCGCGTGTGACTCGGCTGCCCGTGTGACGGTCCGGCTGCGCGTGTGACTCGGCTGCCGGTGCGAGGCGCGGCTACCGCGTCGGCAGGGAGCCGGTCTCCACCCGGCCTGCCTGCGGGGGCACGGTGGCGCTGCCGAAGGGGAACTCGCGCAGCTTGCGCCAGACCGCGTCGGCGCCCTGCTCGTACAGCGCGAAGCCGGTGCAGGGCCACTGGGCCTCGTAGTCGGACAGCTCCTCGTAGGCGCGGTCCATCGCCGCTTCCTCGATGCCGTGCGCCACGGTGACGTGCGGGTGGTACGGGAACTGCAGTTCGCGGGGGACGGGGCCGGACGCGTCGCGCACCCGCTTCTGCAGCCAGGAGCAGGCCGCCGCGCCCTCGACCACCTGGACGAAGACGACGGGCGACAGCGGGCGGAAGGTCCCGGTGCCGGACAGCCGCATCGGGAAGGGCCGGCCGCGCGCCGCCACCTCCGCCAGGTGCGCCTCGACCGCCGGCAGCGCGGCGCCGTCGACCTCGGTCGGCGGCAGCAGGGTGACGTGCGTGGGGATGCCGTGAGCAGCGGCGTCGCCGAAGCCCGCGCGCAGCTGCTGGAGCTTGCTGCCGTGAGGCTCCGGGACCGCGATCGACACGCCGATCGTTACGGTCCCCACTTCGTCTCCTGTCGTTGTGTGTCCTTCGGGCGGACACCCGGATATCGACTGTACGGCCACCGCCGTGCCGTGGGCAGGCGCAACCGGAGTGATGTGCAGCGCTACGGCGGCATGCCGGGGCGCACGGACGGTGCCGGGGGTGCCGCGGCGGCGGCACTCCCGGGCGGTGTCGCGGGTCAGTGCTTGGCGGGGAGGAAGCCCACCTCGTCGTACGCCCGGGCGAGGGTCTCGGCGGCGACGCTCCTGGCCTTCTCCGCGCCCTTGGCGAGGATCGCGTCGAGCGTCTCCGGGTCGTCCAGGTACTGCCGGGTGCGCTCCCGGAAGGGGGTGACGAACTCCACGACGACGTCGGCGAGGTCCGTCTTCAGCGCGCCGTAGCCCTTGCCCTCGTACTTCCGCTCCAGCTCCGCGATCTCGGCGCCGGTGAGGGTGGAGTAGATCGTCAGGAGGTTGCTGACGCCGGGCTTGGTCTCGCGGTCGAAGCGGACCACGGTGTCGGTGTCCGTGACCGCGCTCTTCACCTTCTTCGCGGTGGCCTTCGGCTCGTCGAGGAGGTTGATCAGGCCCTTCGGGGTGGCCGCCGACTTGCTCATCTTGGCGGTCGGGTCCTGAAGGTCGTAGATCTTCGCCGTCTCCTTGAGGATGTACGCGGTCGGCACGGTGAAGGCGTCGCCGTAGGTCTGGTTGAAGCGGTCCGCGAGGTCGCGGGTCAGCTCCAGGTGCTGGCGCTGGTCCTCGCCGACGGGGACCTGGTCGGCCTGGTACAGCAGGATGTCGGCGACCATCAGCATCGGGTAGGTGAACAGGCCGACGGTGGTGCGGTCGTTGCCCTGCTTGGCGGACTTGTCCTTGAACTGCGTCATCCGCGAGGCCTCGCCGAAGCCGGTGATGCAGTTCATCAGCCAGCCGAGCTGGGCGTGCTCGGGGACGTGGCTCTGCACGAACAGGGTGCAGCGGTCCGGGTCGAGGCCGGCCGCGAGGAGCTGGGCGGCGGCGACGCGGGTGTTCTCGCGCAGCTCCTTCGGGTCCTGCGGGACCGTGATCGCGTGCAGGTCGACGACCATGTAGAACGCGTCGTGGGTGTCCTGCATGTCGACCCACTGGCGGACGGCGCCGAGGTAGTTGCCGAGGTGGAACGAGCCGGAGGTCGGCTGGATACCGGAGAGCACACGGGGACGTTCGTTGGCCATGCTCATTATTCTCTCAGGCCGCGGGGGGCGGTCGGGCACTGGTTCGGAACAGGGGGGATCCATTCCCGGCCCGACGGTGTAACAAGGGCGGGGAGCAAGGGCGGGGCCGGAGGGGGTACGGCGTGCGGTGGTGGGCGGGAGCGGGGGCGGCGCTGGCCGCGGTGCTGTGGACGGGCGTGCCGGGGACCGCGGTGGCGGACGGTACGGCGCCCCTGGTGGATCCGGACGTGGCGGTGGTCGTGTGGACGGGCTCGGGGCGCACCACGTCCTGGCACGCGGGTGAGCGGGACTTCGACCGGCTGCGCAGCCTGCTCGACCCGTCGTACTCGGGATCCGAGCCGGTGCCGCAGGACTGGACGCGGGATCGCCGTCCCCCGGTGCGGTGCACGGTGCTGTGGGGGCTGACCGGGGTCGGGGGGTGGCCGCAGACGGAGCGGGCGCCGGGCGGGGACGTGGCGATGCTGCGGCAGGACCAGCTGTTCCTGGCCGGGGACGGCACGCCGTGGGTGCGCACCGATCCGGCGCCCGACGTGGCGGACGACGACATCCGCTGGCACCGGGTGGACCGGGACACCTACGCCTGGCTGGCCGACGAGGGCTTCTTCGCGAAGGACGGGACCGGGGACGCGGAAGAGGACGGCGGGCCGGACGGGGTGTGGTGGGCCGCCGCCGGGCTCGGGACGGGCGTCGCGGGGACACTGCTGGTGCGCCGCGCGGCGGACCGGTTGCGGACCGGACCGCCGCGCGGGGAGCCGCGGCAGGAGCTGATCGACCTCTAGAGCCTCGCGGCCTCTCAGCCGAGGTCGATCTCCGGGTACAGCGGGAAGCCGGCCACCAGGTCGGTGGCGCGGTGCGAGATCTCGTCGGCGACCTTCGCGTCGAGGACGTGGGAGGCCTTGGACGGGGCGCCGGACTTGGTGGTGCCGGGCTCGGTGGCGGTGAGGACGCGGTCGATGAGGCCCGCGACCTCGTCCATCTCCGCCGTGCCGAGACCGCGCGTGGTCAGCGCCGGGGTGCCGATGCGGATGCCGGAGGTGTACCAGGCGCCGTTCGGGTCGGCCGGGATGGCGTTGCGGTTGGTGACGATGCCGGAGTCGAGCAGCGCGGCCTCGGCCTGGCGGCCGGTGAGGCCGTAGGAGGAGGCCACGTCGATCAGGTTGAGGTGGTTGTCCGTGCCGCCGGTCACCAGGGTGGCGCCGCGCTTCGTCAGGCCCTCGGCGAGGGCGCGGGCGTTGTCCACGATGCGCTGGGCGTAGTCCTGGAACGCGGGCCGGCGGGCCTCGGCGAGGGCGACGGCCTTGGCGGCCATGACGTGCGGGAGCGGGCCGCCGAGGACCATCGGGCAGCCGCGGTCGACCTGGTCCTTGAGGGAGTCGTCGCACAGGACCATGCCGCCGCGCGGGCCGCGCAGCGACTTGTGGGTGGTGGTCGTCACGATCTGGGCGTGCGGGACCGGGTCGAAGTCGCCGGTGAGCACCTTGCCCGCGACGAGTCCGGCGAAGTGCGCCATGTCGACCATGAGGGTCGCGCCGACCTCGTCGGCGATCTCGCGCATGATCCGGAAGTTCACCAGCCGGGGGTACGCGGAGTAGCCCGCGACGATGATCAGCGGCTTGAACTCGCGGGCGGAGGCGCGCAGGGCCTCGTAGTCGATGAGGCCGGTGGCCGGGTCGGTGCCGTAGGAGCGCTGGTCGAACATCTTGCCGGAGATGTTCGGGCGGAAGCCGTGGGTGAGGTGGCCGCCGGCGTCCAGGGACATGCCGAGCATCCGCTGGTTGCCGAAGGCCTGGCGCAGCTCGGCCCAGTCGGCGTCGGTCAGGTCGTTGACCTGGCGGGCGCCGGTCTTCTCCAGGAAGGGCACCTCGACCCGGGCGCCCAGGACGGCCCAGAAGGCGACCAGGTTGGCGTCGATGCCGGAGTGCGGCTGGACGTAGGCGTGGCGGGCGCCGAACAGCTCGCGCGCGTGCTCGGCGGCGAGGGACTCGACGGTGTCGACGTTGCGGCAGCCGGCGTAGAAGCGGCGGCCGATGGTGCCCTCGGCGTACTTGTCGCTGAACCAGTTGCCCATCGCCAGGAGCGTGGCCGGGGAGGCGTAGTTCTCGGAGGCGATCAGCTTGAGCATCTCGCGCTGGTCGGCGACCTCCTGGCCGATGGCGTCCGCGACGCGCGGCTCGACGGCGCGGATCACGTCGAGGGCGGCTCGGTAGGCGGTGGACTCGGGGGAGATTTCGGCGGGCAAGGGGTCCTCCGGACGTCGGTTGCAGCGTTCGCGGTACGGATGGCCCAGGCGCACGGCTCTCGGTGTTTCCGGGGCCGCTTCCCGATGGTTCGTCCCATCCCAGCGCGCCAGTCACGGCCCGGGGTCAGGGTACCGGCTGGGTTCGGCCGGTGCCGTGGTGTCCGGGATGCGGGAGACGGCTGGGCCGGACGCGTGTGCGGCTCCCGCCGCGGGCTTCACGGCAGCGCCCGGCACAGCGCGTCCAGGGCGCCCGTCCAGGCGTGGTCGGGCGGGGTGCCGTAGCCGACGACCACCGCGTCCAGCGGGTCGGTCGTGGCCCTCGGGTGGCGGAAGACGGACAGGCCGTGCAGGCCCAGGCCCTGCCAGGCCGCCGATCTGAGTACCTGCTGCTCGGTGCCGGGCGGCAGCCCGAGGACGGCGTGCAGACCGGCCGCGATCCCGGCGATCCGCACCTCGGGAACCCGGCCGGCGAGGGCCGCGACCAGGGCGTCCCGGCGGCGCCGGTAGCGCAGGCGGGAGGCACGGACGTGCCGGTCGTAGGCGCCGGAGGCGAGGAACTCGGCCAGCGTGAGCTGTTCCAGCACGCCGCAGGTGTCGGAGCCGCCGCGGGTCGCCGTGATCTCGTCGGCGAGCCCCGGCGGCAGCACCGCCCAGGCCAGGCGCAGGCCGGGGGCGAGTGACTTGCTGGCGGTGCCGAGGTAGACGACGTGGTCGGGGGCGAGTCCCTGGAGGGCGCCGACGGGCTGGCGGTCGTAGCGGAACTCGCCGTCGTAGTCGTCCTCCAGGATCAGGGCGCCGGTGCGCCGCGCCCAGTCCACGACGGCCGCCCGGCGGTCGGGGTGCAGCGGCACACCGGTCGGGAACTGGTGGGCGGGGGTGAGCAGCACGGCGCCCGCGTCCGTGAGCGCCCCGGGGTCGGCGCCCCGGTCGTCGACGGGCAGCGGGACGGTCCGCAGACCGGCGGCTTCGAGCAGGTCGCGGTGGACGTGGAGGCCGTACGACTCGACGGCCACGGTGCGCACGCCACGGGCCCGCAGCACCGCGGCCAGCACCACCAGGGCGTGGGCGACGCCGCCGCAGACCAGCAGGTGGTCGGGGGCGGCGCGCACGCCCCGGGCACGGGCGAGGTAGGCGGACAGCGCGCCGCGCAGCTCGGGGTGGCCGCGGGGATCGCCGTAGCCGAAGGCCTCGTTGGGGGCGGCCGTGACGGCGCGGCGGGCGGCTCTGAGCCACTCGACGCGCGGAAAGCTGGCGAGGTCCGGGCTGCCGGGGCGCAGGTCGTGGAGGGGCCGGGCGGGCTCCCGGGGGCGCCGGGCCGAGGCTTCGGCCGGCGGGGCGGCGACCCGGTCGGCGACGCGGGTGCCCGAGCCCTGGCGCGCGGTGAGCCAGCCCTCGGCGACGAGGTCGGCGTAGGCGTCGGCGACGGTGTTGCGGGCGATACCGAGGTCGGCGGCGAGGACGCGGGACGAGGGGAGCCGGGTACCGGGTCCCAGCCGGCCGGTGCGGACGGCCTCGCGCAACGCGTCGGTGAGACCGCGGCGCAGGCCGGGACCGGTGGGTTCGAGGTGCAGGTCCACGCCGAGAGTGGCCCAGGAATTCGCCATGGAAATGGACCATACCGCTGGGCTGTTTCCTGCCTAGGGTCGAAGGCATGACGACACCCACCGACGACACGAAGACCACGGACTACGCCGCCGAGGTACCCGTCCGGCTGAACTGGTCCCAGCACGCCCCCGAGGTCTACAAGGCGATGATCCGGCTCGAGACCGTCGCCAAGCGGGGACTGGACCCGGCGCTGTACGAGCTGGTGAAGATCCGCGCCTCGCAGATCAACCACTGCGCCTTCTGCCTCGACATGCACACCAAGGACGCCCTGGCCGCCGGTGAGAGCGTGGAGCGGATCGTGCAGCTGGCCGCCTGGGAGGAGTCGCGGCACTTCTACACGGAGAAGGAGCTGGCGGCGATCGAGCTGACCGAGGCGGTCACCGTGCTGACCGACGGCTTCGTGCCGGACGAGGTGTACGAGAAGGCCGCCAAGCACTTCGACGAGCCGGAGCTGGCGCAGCTGATCGCCGCGATCACGACGATCAACGCCTGGAACCGGTTCGGCGTGACCTGCCGGATGACGCCGGGCCACTACACGCCCGGCGGGAACGCGTGACGGCACGCACGCAGCTCCTGGACCGGGAGGTCGGGAAGGCGCTGTCGGCGCTGAGCGCGGCGGCCAAGAAGGGGCTCGGCGACCCCGTGCTCGCCGAGCTGGTGATGATCCGGGCCTCGCAGCTCAACCACTGCGCGTTCTGCCTGGACATGCACCTCGCCCAGAACGGGGAGGGCGAGGAGCGCCTCGGTCTGCTCGCCGCCTGGGAGGAGGCGGCGGACCTGTACGACGGGCGGGAGCGGGCCGCGCTCGCGCTGACCGAGGCGATGACCGTCCTGACCGAGGGCTTCGTGCCCGACGAGGTGTACGAGGAGGCCGCCGTACACTTCGACGACGGTGAACTCGCCCATCTGATCGGGCTGATCACCGTCATCAACAGCTGGAACCGGCTGATGGTCAGCCGCAGGGTCCCACCGGGGGGTTACACACCGTGAGTCATGCCGCCGCGTTCCGCGCCCTGCACCACGGCCGGGTCCCGGACGACCCCCTCGTCCTGCCGGGCCCCTGGGACGCGGCGAGCGCCCGGGTGTGCGTGGAGGCCGGGTTCCCGGCGCTCGCGACGCCGAGCGCCGGGGTGGCGGCCTCGCTCGGGTACGAGGACGGGCAGACCCCGGCCGACGAGATGTTCGCGGCCGTCGCGCGGATCGTGCGCGCCGTGGACGTGCCCGTGTCGGCGGACGTCGAGGACGGTTACGGCCTGGCGCCGAAGGAGCTGGTGGAGCGGCTCCTCGAGGTGGGCGTGGTCGGCTGCAACCTGGAGGACTCCACCGACGGGGGGCTCAAGGACCCGGCGGAGCACGCCGAGTGGCTGGCCGGGGTGCGGGAGGAGGCCGGTGACCGGCTCTTCCTGAACGCCCGGATCGACACGTTCATCCGGGGCGTCGACGATCCGGGAGCGGCGATCGAGCGGGCCGCCGCCTATGTCGCCGCGGGCGCCGACTGCGTGTATCCCATCGCCGCCCCGACCGCCCTGCTGCCGCTGCTGCGGTCCGGGATCCAGGGGCCGGTGAACGTGTTCGCGCGGCCCGGGCAGGGCCCCGCACCCGCCGAACTCGGCGGGCTCGGGGCCACCCGGATCACGTTCGGGCCCGGTCTCCAGCGGCATGCGGAGCAGTCGGTGCGGGAGGCCGCGGCAGGGCTCGCGGGCCGGCCCGTGAAGTGAGGGTCAGGGCAGCCACTTCTTCCAGACGGACTCGTGGCCGTCCACCCACTTCTTCGCCGCCTCCTCGGGCCGCATCTTCTGCTGGGCGATCATCAGGGAGACCTGGTTCTGGTCCTCCGTCGTCCACGTGAACCGCTTGAGGAACTCCGCCGCCTTGCCGCCGTCCTTCGCGAAGCCGGCGTTGAGGTACTTCTGCAGCGGGGTGACGGGGTAGGCGCAGGCGACCTTCTCGGGGTCGGCGTCGCAGCCCTCCTCGTACGGGGGCAGCTTCACCTCGGTCATCGGGACCTTCTCCATCAGCCACTGGGGGGTGTACCAGTAGCTGAGGAAGGGCTTCCGCTCCTTGGCGAACTGCTGCATCTGGGTGATCTGGGCGGCCTCGGAACCGGCGAAGACGACCTGGTAGTCCAGGTCCAGGTTCTTCACCAGGGCCTTGTCGTTGGTGACGTAGGACGGGGAGCCGTCCAGGAGCTGCCCCTTGCCGCCGCTCTCCGCGGTGCGCAGCAGGTCGGCGTACTTGTTCAGGTTCTTCCAGTTCGTGACGTCCGGGTGCTTCTTCGCGAAGTACGTCGGGACGAACCAGCCGATGTGCCCGGTGACGCCGAGGTCGCCGCCCGGGGCGATGGTCTTCTTGTCCTGGACGTAGCGCTGTTCCTGCTCGGGGTGGCCCCAGTCCTCCAGGATGGCGTCGACGCGGCCCTGGCTGAGCGCGTCCCAGGCGGGGACCTCGTCGACCTGGACGGTGTCGACGCGGTAGCCCAGCTCGTGCTCCAGCAGGTACTGGGCGACGGCCACGTTGGCCTGGGCGCCGACCCAGGACTGCACGGACAGGGTGACGGTCCTGGCGCCCTGGGCGTTGGCGTAGGGGGACGCCTGCTTGGTCATGTCGGCGGCGCCGCAGCCGGTGAGCAGCGTCAGCGCGGCCACGCCCGCGAGGGCGGAAGTCGTACGGATACGCGGTCGCAGTCGCATGTCAGGCTCCCTTCTTCGTCGTACGGCGTTCGGTGGGCTGGGTGACGCGGTCGAGCATCAGGCCGAGGCAGACGATCGCGGCGCCCGCGACCAGGCCGGTCGCCAGGTCGCCCTGGGCGAGGCCGAACACGACCTGGTAGCCGAGCGCGCCACCGCCGACCAGGCCGCCGATGATGACGACGGCGAGGACCAGGACGACGCCCTGGTTGGCGGCGAGCAGCAGGGCCGGGCGGGCCAGCGGAAGCTGGACCTGGCGGAGCTGCTGGCCGCTGGTGGCGCCGAGCGAACGGGCCGACTCCATGGCGGCCGGGTCGACCTGGCGCAGACCCTGGGCGGTGATGCGGACGACGGCCGGGAGGGCGTAGACGACCGCTGCCGCCACGGCGGGCGCGCGGCCCACGCCGAACAGGGCGACGACCGGGATCAGGTACACGAACTGCGGCATGGTCTGGAAGACGTCGAGCACGGGCCGCAGCAGGCGCTCGAAGCGGTCGCTGCGGGCGGCGGCGATGCCGGTGGCGAAGCCGACGACCAGGGTCACGGCGACGGCGGCGAGCACCTGGGAGAGCGTGTCCAGGGACGGGTTCCACACGCCGAGCACGCCGATCGCGGCCATCGCGAGGACGGCGGTGAGCGCGGTGCGCCAGGTGCCGATCAGCCAGGCCAGGGCGGCGACGATCAGGAGTACGGACCACCAGGGCAGCCACTGGAGGCCCTCGCGCAGCGGGTTGAGGACCCAGCTGGTGAAGTGCGCGGCCCAGTCGGCGGTGCCGCCGACGACGGGGACGCCGGAGTACAGGTGGGCGGTCATCCAGTCGACGGCCCGGTTGACGGGCTCGGCGATGTTCAGGTCCCAGCCGTCGGGCCAGTCGAGGAAGCCGGCCAGGCGTCCGGCGAGCGCGACGGCCGCGGCGACGACCAGGGCGTACAGCCAGGTCACCGGGGATTTTCCGGACTCGCCGAGGCGTTCCCCGGCCGCGCCGGTCACCCGGTCCAGGACGACGGCGAGCAGCACGATCGGGATGCCGGCCGCGAGGGCCGCGCCGACGTCGACCGAGGCGAGGGCCTGGTAGACGCGGTCGCCGAGGCCGCCGGCGCCGATGACCGAGGCGATGACGGCCATGGACAGCGCCATCATGATCGTCTGGTTGACGCCGAGGAGGAGTTCCTTGCGGGCCAGCGGGATGCGGGCGGTCAGCAGGCGCTGGCGGGCGGTGGTGCCGAGGGACTCGACGGCCTCCAGGACCTCCCGGTCCGCGCCGCGCAGGCCCAGCGAGGTGAGCCGGGCCATGGGCGGGGCGGCGTAGACGACGGTGGCCAGCACGGCGGCGGGGACGCCGATGCCGAAGACCAGGACGACGGGGAGGAGGTAGGCGAAGGCGGGCAGCACCTGCATGGTGTCGAGCACCGGGCGCAGGACGCGGTCCATTCGGTCGGACAGGCCGGCGGCGAGGCCCAGCAGGGCGCCGACGGCGACGGAGGCGAGGACGGCGACGACCATGAGGGCGAGGGTCTGCATCGTCGGCACCCACATGCCGAGCAGGCCGCAGGCGAGGAACGCGGCCGCGGTGCCCGCCGCGAGCCTCACTCCGGCCACCCGCCAGGCGACCAGGGCGCCGATCGCGGTGACCCCGGCCCAGCCGACGGCGAGGAGGGCGAGGTACACGGCGCGTACGGCGATGACGACGATGTTGCTGACGTGGCCGAAGAAGTAGAGGAACAGGGGGTGGGTGTCGCGGTTGTCGATGATCCAGTCGCTGGCCTTGCCGAGGGGTTCGGAGACGTCGACGGTGAGGGCGGTGGGCCAGGTGGCGCCGGGCCACTGCGTGGCGGCTATGGGGGCGAGGACCGCTGCCGCGAGGGCGAGGATCAGGAGCTTGCGGACGGCTCTGTGAGTGAGGATGCCCGGCGGGGCGGGCTTTCGGGCCGTGGCCGTGATCGTTGCCATCAGACCGGCTCCTCGGTGGTGGCGGGGCGGGGGCCGGTCGGCTCACGGCGCTCGCCGGTTGCCGCTGCGCCCACCCGTGCCGCCCCAGCGGCACGACTGCCCGCAGCTGCGGTGCCTGCTACCACCGACAGGAGGTCTGCCGCGTCGACCACGCCCAGGCAGCGGCCGTCGGATATGACGCGGGCCGCCGAGCCTGCCCTTGCCACCGCCTCGATGGCCTCCGAGACCGTGGCCTCCGGGCGGATCGCCGGGCCCGTGCCCGCCTCGTCGGCGTTCGCGGCGGGGCGCATCGCCGTGCGGACGGTGAGGACCTGCTCGCGCGGGACGTCGCGGACGAACTCGCGGACGTAGTCGTCGGCGGGCGAGCCGACGATCTCCTCCGGCGTGCCGAGCTGCACCACCCGGCCGTCGCGCATCAGGGCGATGCGGTCGCCGAGCTTGAGGGCCTCCTGGAGGTCGTGGGTGATGAACACCATCGTGCGGCCCTCCTCGCGGTGCAGCCGGACGACCTCCTCCTGCATGTCCCGCCGGATCAGCGGGTCCAGCGCGCTGAACGGCTCGTCGAAGAGCAGCACCTCGGGGTCGACGGCGAGGGCGCGGGCGAGGCCGACGCGCTGGCGCTGGCCGCCGGAGAGCTGGCCGGGGCGGCGCTGCTCCAGGCCCTCCAGGCCGACCTTGGCGACGATCGCGGCGGCGCGCTCGCGGCGCTCGGCGCGGCCCATGCCCTGGACCTCCAGGCCGTAGGCGACGTTGTCCAGGACGGTGCGGTGCGGGAGCAGGCCGAAGTGCTGGAAGACCATCGCGGCCCGGTGCCGGCGCAGTTCGCGCAGCCGGGACCTGTCCATCGCCCGGACGTCCTCGCCGTCGATGACGATGGACCCGGCCGTCGGCTCGATGAGGCGGGTCAGGCAGCGTACGAGGGTGGACTTGCCGGAGCCGGACAGGCCCATGACGACGAAGACCTCGCCCTTGCGCACGTCGAAGGAGACGTCGGCGACGGCGGCGGTGCAGCCGGTGCGGGAGCGCAGCTCGGCCGGGCTCAGGGCGGTGAGGTCCGGGTCGGCGGGGACGCGGGCGGCCTTCGGGCCGAAGACCTTCCACAGGCCGTCGACGGAGAAGACCGGCGGGCGCTCGGTCGCGGCGGCGGTGGTGTTCTTGCCGGTGGTGCTCATCGGGCGTCACCGCCGATCAGCTCGACGGCGCGCTCGCCGACCATGAGGACGCCGATCATCGGGTTGACGGCGGGCATGGTCGGGAAGACGGAGGCGTCGGCGATGCGCAGGCCCGTCAGGCCGCGGACGCGCAGCTCGGGGTCGACGACGGCCTGCTCGTCGGTGGCGGCGCCCATGCGGCAGGTGCCGGCCGGGTGGTAGACGGTGTGGGCGACCTTGCGGGCGTACTCGCTCAGCTCCGCGTCGCCGGTGACGTCCGGGCCGGGGCAGGCCTCGCGCTTGAGCCAGCCGGCCAGCGGCTGGGACTCGGCGATCTCGCGGGCGATGCGGATGCCGTCGACGAGGGTGCGGCCGTCGTAGTCGTCCTCGTCGGTGAAGTACCGGAAGTCCAGGGCGGGCTTCTCGGACGGGTCGGCGCTGGTGAGGTAGAGGCGGCCGCGCGACTTCGGCTTGGGGATGTTCGGGGTCATGGAGACGCCGAACTCGGGGCGCTGGTAGCCGAGGCGCTCCGGATTGTCCGTGAACGGGATCTGGTAGAAGTGGAACATCAGGTCGGGGCCCGCGTGTTCGGGGTCGCGGCGCACGAACAGACCGGCGTCGGAGTCCATCGCGGAGTTGTCCGGGATGGGCCCGTTCGTCTCCCAGACGATCACCGACTCGGGGTGGTCGAGCAGGTTCTCGCCGACGCCGGGCAGGTCGAGCGCCACGGGTATGCCGAGGGCTTCGAGGTCTTCGCGAGGGCCGATGCCCGAGTGCAGCAGCAGACGTGGGGAGTCGACGGCACCGGCACACAGCACGACCTCGCCCCGGGCCTTGACCAGGATCTCCTCGCCGTCCTTGGTGCGGACGTGGACGCCCTCGGCGCGGGTGCCGTCGAGTTCGAGCCGGTACGCCCAGGTCTCCAGCATCAGGGTGAGGTTGGGGCGCTCGTCCATCACGGGGTGCAGGTAGGCCACCGACGCCGAGGAGCGCTTGTTGTTCTCGGGGTGGTAGGCGAGGTCGAAGAAGCCGACGCCCTCGGTGAAGGGCTTCTTGTTGAAGCCCTCGACCCGGGGGACCTCCAGCGTCTTCTGCGCGGAGTCGACGAAGTCGCGGGCGATGGCGTTCCGGTCCTTCTCGTCGACCGGGACGATGTTGTTCTTCAGCCGGGCGAAGTACGCCTCCATCTGGACCGCGCCCCAGCCCTTGGCGCCGGCCGCCTCCCACTCGTCCCAGTCGGACGGCAGCGGCTTGAAGGCGATGAGGGTGTTGTGCGAGGAGCAGCCGCCGAGGACGCGGGCGCGGCTGTGCCGGATGTGCGAATTGCCGCGTGGCTGCTCGGTGGTGGGGTAGTCGTAGTCCAGCTCGCCGCCGAGCAGGCCCATCCAGCGGCGCAGGGTCAGCACGTCGTCGCGGCCGACGTCACTGGGGCCGCCCTCGATGACGGCGACGGTGACGTCCGGGTTCTCGGTGAGGCGGGAGGCGATCACGGAGCCTGCCGTACCGCCGCCGATGACGACGTAGTCGTAGACGTGAGTGGTTTCTGGCATGGGGGTACTCCAGTGGGGCGAGCGGATGGTGCGGGGACGTACGGAGACGGGAGTGGTCAGCCGGAGAACCAGCGGACGGGCTTCGGCGCCAGGTTCTGGTAGACGTGCTTGCTCTCGCGGTACTCGGCGAGGCCCGCGGGGCCCAGTTCGCGGCCCACGCCGCTCTTGCCGAAGCCGCCCCACTCCGCCTGCGGCAGGTAGGGGTGGAAGTCGTTGATCCACACGGTGCCGTGCCGCAGCCGGCCCGCGACCCGGCGGGCCCGTCCCGCGTCGGCGGTCCAGACGGCACCGGCCAGACCGTACTCGGTGTCGTTGGCGAGGGCTACGGCCTCGTCCTCGGTGCGGAAGGTTTCGACGGTGAGGACCGGTCCGAAGACCTCCTCCCGTACCACCCGCATCTCACGGCGGCAGTGGTCGAGGACGGTCGGCTCGTAGAAGTAGCCGGACTCGGGCCGCTGGGGGGACGGCTCGGGGCGCTTGCCGCCGCAGCGCAGTTCGGCGCCCTCGGCGAGGGCGGAGGCGACGTAGTCCTCGGTCTTGGCGCGCTGCTGCGCGGAGACGAGCGGGCCGCACTCGACGCCCTCCTCGGTGCCGCGGCCGAGGCGGATCCGCTCCGCGCGGCGGGCGAGTTCGGCGACGAAGCGTTCGCGCACCGACTCCTCGACGATGAGGCGGCCGCCGGCGGAGCAGACCTGCCCGCTGTGCATGAAGGCGGCGTTGAGTGCCTGGTCGACGGCGGTGTCGAAGCCCTCCTCGGTCGCGCAGGCGTCGGCGAAGACCACGTTGGGGTTCTTGCCGCCGAGTTCGAGGGCGACCTTCTTTACGGTGACGGCGGCGGCCTGGGCGACCTTGACACCGCTGGTCAGGCCGCCGGTGAAGGAGACCAGGTCGACGTCGGGGTGCTCGGCGAGCCGGGCGCCGACGGTGTGTCCTGGGCCGGTGACGATGTTCGCGACGCCGGTGGGGAGGCCGGCCTCGACGAGCAGGTCGATCAGGGCGATGGTGGTCATCGGGGTGATCTCGCTGGGCTTGATCACGAAGGTGTTGCCGGCGGCGAGCGCCGGGGCGATCTTCCAACTGGCCTGAAGGAGCGGGTAGTTCCAGGGCGTGATCATCGCGCAGACGCCGACCGGCTCGTGCACGACGACGCTGTGGACCTCGGGCGAGCCCGCGTCGACGACGCGGCCGGGGGCCTCGCCCGCGACCAGGTCGGCGAAGTAGCGGAAGGCGTCGGCGACGCAGTCGATGTCGACGCGCCCCTCCTCGACGGTCTTGCCCGCGTCGCGGCTCTCCAGCAGGCCCAGCTTCTCGCGGTCGCGCACGAGGAGCCCGGCGACGCGGCGCAGCAGGGCGGCGCGCTCGGCGACCGGGGTGTGCGGCCAGTCGCCCGCGTCGAAGGCGCGGCGGGCGGCGGCCACCGCGAGGTCGGTGTCCTTCTCGTCGCCCTCCGCGACCACGGCGAACGCCACGGCGTCCGCGGGGTCGAGGATCTCGCGCGTGGCGCCGGAGGACGCCGCGAGCCACTCGCCTCCCGCGTGGATGGTCCGGTGCGCCCGCTCCGCCGGAGTGTGCGTGCTGTTCGCCATGGTCGGTGTTGCCTTCCGTTCCCGATCGGTCCCCCTGGGTCACCCGGTGTCGCTCTCGGGGACCGTGAGCCCCTGCCCCGCGGCTCCGTTTGCATGCCGAATCGGCGGCCGAAAGTGCGGCGCATCACGAAGGAAGGCGGCAAAAGGGTCTTATGGGTGCACGGAAACGGACACGGGCCCCGTCCCGGCCTGAACCGGAACGGGGCCCGTGCGGGCGTCGGGGCGGACTCAGATGAGGCCGAGACCGCGCACCGCCTCGCGCTCCTCCGACAGCTCCTTGACGGAGGCGTCGATGCGGGCGCGGGAGAACTCGTTGATGTCCAGGCCCTGGACGATCTCGTACGAGCCGTCCTTCGTGGTGACCGGGAAGGAGGAGATGATGCCCTCGGGGACGCCGTAGGAGCCGTCCGACGGGATGCCCATGGAGGTCCAGTCGCCCTCGGCGGTGCCGTTGACCCAGGTGTACACGTGGTCGATGGCGGCGTTGGCGGCGGAGGCGGCCGAGGAGGCGCCGCGGGCCTCGATGATGGCGGCACCGCGCTTGGCGACGGTCGGGATGAACTCGTCGGCCAGCCACTTCTCGTCGTTGACGGTCTCGGCGGCGTTCTTGCCCGCGACGGTGGCGTGGAAGATGTCCGGGTACTGGGTGGCCGAGTGGTTGCCCCAGATGGTCAGGCGCTTGATGTCGGCGACCGTCGAGCCGGTCTTCTTCGCGAGCTGGGTCAGGGCGCGGTTGTGGTCCAGGCGGGTCATCGCGGTGAAGCGCTCGGCCGGTACGTCCGGGGCGGCGGCCTGGGCGATCAGGGCGTTGGTGTTGGCCGGGTTGCCGACGACGAGGACCTTGATGTCGTCCGCGGCGTGGTCGTTGATGGCCTTGCCCTGCGGCTTGAAGATGCCGCCGTTGGCCTCCAGGAGGTCGCCGCGCTCCATGCCCTTGGTGCGGGGGCGGGCGCCGACGAGGAGGGCGACGTTGGCGCCGTCGAAGGCCACGTTCGGGTCGTCGGTGATCTCGATGCCCTGGAGCAGCGGGAACGCGCAGTCGTCCAGCTCCATCGCGGTGCCCTCGGCGGCCTTGAGCGCCGGGGTGATCTCCAGGAGGCGCAGCTTGACCGGCACGTCCGCGCCGAGCAGCTGGCCGGAGGCGATGCGGAAGAGCAGGGCGTAACCGATCTGGCCGGCCGCGCCGGTGACGGTGACGTTCACGGGAGTGCGAGTCATGGCGTTCTCCGTATGACAGCTGGCGGTGGGGCGTCCCGGCCCCGGGCGTTTGATCGATCTCTTGGTATCAAGAGATCGATCCAGCCGTCAGGCTATCGCGCCCGTGGTGTCCGGCACGTCCGGGTCGGTGTGGCCCGGCCCACAGGACCGAGCCGCCCAACGGCCGAACGGCGCGCAAAAGAAGGCGGCCGCCTGTCCGGGAGAGGGAGGACGAAGGCGACCGCCGTTCGGGGGTACCGTTGCCGGACTCCCGTGGGGGTACTTCTCGCGTGCCCGTGACGCCGCGGGGCATGCCTGCCCGGGACGAATTTCTTCGCCGGCCCGCCGTCGGCCGCCGTACGCCCGCTGCGGCCCGCCCGCCGCTACTTCGTGCAGCCCTGCGTCCCCGCCGCCAGCGTCGCGCACGCCGTGGCGTCGGCCGCGGACTTCACGGCGACCATCGGGGTGTACGCGACGGTGCTGCCGACGGTGCCGACCGTCGCCCGCTGCTCGCCCGCGCCACCGGCGCTCACCTGGACCTCGTCGCCCTGTGCGGCCTGGGTGACGCGGGCCCACGCGGCACCGCATACCTCGCTGTAGCGGACCTCGACGGCGGCGGTGCCGA
This sequence comes from Streptomyces violaceoruber, assembly GCF_033406955.1. Taxonomy (NCBI): domain Bacteria; kingdom Bacillati; phylum Actinomycetota; class Actinomycetes; order Kitasatosporales; family Streptomycetaceae; genus Streptomyces; species Streptomyces violaceoruber. Next base: position 3,290,678 of record NZ_CP137734.1, read on the forward strand.
CCACGGCGGTCGCGCCGGTGGTCACCAGGTCGCCGCCGCAGCCCATGGCCTCCGGGTCCTTGCCGGTGCAGGCGTCCCCGCTGCACTTCACGCCCGGCGGCAGCTTCGGTTCGCTGCTCACGGTGGGGGACGGGGAGGGCTTGGTGCCCTCGTTCTTCTTGTCGCCGCCGTCCCTCAGGAGGAAGAAGGCGCCCGCGATCACGACGAGGACACCGACGACGCCCGCGATCACGGTCGTCACCCGCTTGTTGCCGCCGCCGCCGGGGGGTGTCCGGCGGGACGCGCGGGCACCGCCGTGCGGTGGCTCGCCGTACGCGTCGGAAGGGGACTCGCCGTACGCGCCGGAACGGGGCCCGGCGTACGCGTCGGGACGGGGCCCGCCGTACGCGTCGGAACGGGGCTCGTCGTACGCGCCGGCAGGGCCGGGGCCGTGCGGCCCGGCGGGTCCGGCCGGCCCCACGGGCTCCTCGGTGCCGGGCCGGACGCCGGAGCGGGCCGTGCGGTCACCGGTCGGCGCGGGGCCCCGGTACCCGGCGAGACCCCACGAGTTGCCGTCGGTCGCTCCGCCGGGGGACGGGGCGGAGGACGCACCGGGTGCGCCGCCGTCCCGGCCCGCGCCGAGGGCCGAGTCGGGGCTGTCGGCGGCCGTCGGCTGGGCCGGCACCGTCGGCGGCAGCGTGGGCGACACACCCGCGGGCCCGGCGATCCCGGACGCGGCCGACGTGCCGCCGCCGTGGCGGCCGGTCCGGCTCCCCTTGCCGGTCCTGCCGCCGTGGCCCGACTTGGCCGCGGAGCCGCCCGACCTGGCCGCGGGCGTGCCCAGTTCACCGAGGGCCGCACGGGCCTGGGAGATCCGGATGGCCTCCATGGTCATGTCGTGGCGCATCTCCGAGCGGCTCCAGGCGCGCTCGGCCAGCTCCCACATGGTGGTCAGGTGGACGGGGTTGGTCTCCGTCACCTCCGCCAGCGCCACGATGGCGCCCTTCGGCGCCAGCAGCCGGCCGTTCAGATAGCGCTCCCAGGACGTCTTGCTGTAGCCCGTGGCGTCGGCCACCGAGGCCACGCTCAGCTCGCTGCGGTCCACGAGCCGGCGCAGCTGACTGGTGAACTCCCTGATCTGCGGATCGAGTTCCTCCGGCAAGGCCTTCCAACGAGGCACTGCTTCCCCCTCTTCCCCCGGTGACGTGCTGGTCGTTTCCCCGCTGGTCCCCGCGCGCGGCGTCCCCCCGCGCGGCACCCGTTTCTGGCTACCCACAGGGATGCGCCCGGTCAGGATCTCAGTTCCCGGGGTGGGGGCGCACAGGAGCACAGAGGCCGCGAACGTGCACCGTCGCACGCCCACCGACCCGGGGTCCAGTGTCCCACCGGCGGCCCCGTGACCGGAACGGAACCCCCGAGAAGGAGGCGCGTAGCGGAGTAGCGGAACGGTCACTTCCGTGCCACAGCGCCCTGCCAGGCGTTGAACAGGGCGTTCGAAGTGCAGGAAGGTTGTTCCCGGCGGCGGCCCGTCCTTTCACGGGGGTGAGGACGGGCCGCCGCCCCGCGTCGCGGTCAGCTGACCGTGAAGTGCAGGGTGTCCTTGAGGAACGGGATCTCCAGCACCGGGTTCGGCTGGGCCATCAGCGCCAGCAGGGCGATGGAGAGGCCGAGGACGCCGTAGGTCGCGATGTCCGTGAAGCGCGAGCGCACGGCGAGCATGCCGACGCGGGGCATCGTCCAGCGGAGCGCGGCGCCCAGCAGCAACGCGGCGCCGACCAGGACCAGCCCCCAGCGGAACACGTCCAGCGCGGTCAGCAGCAGGCCCACGCCGACCAGCAGTGTCACGGTGAGCACCGGCCACTGCCGGGCGGGCGCCGGGGCGTCGCCGGGCGCGGCCCGGCCGCCGCCCTCGGGCCGGGCGGTGTCACGGGTGAAGAGCGGGAACCGGCGCGTGGTGCGCCGTGGCCGCCCCTCGGCGTCGGGCGCGCTGACGGGATCGCGGACGGTGATGCCGTCCGGCTCCCCGGAGGCCTGTGACGCCCGCGGGGCCCCGTCCTCCGGGGCCCGCGCGTCGCCCGGACGCTCGGCGTTGGTGTCCTCAGCCGGCACTGCGCTCCGCCGCCTCCACCACGTTGACGAGCAGCTGGGCCCGGGTCATGGGGCCGACGCCGCCGGGGTTCGGGGAGATCCAGGCGGCCACCTCGGCCACGCCGGGGTGCACGTCGCCCATGATCTTGCCCTCGGCGTTGCGGGAGACGCCGACGTCCAGGACGGCCGCGCCCGGCTTGACGTCCTCGGGCCGCACCAGGTGCGGGGAACCGGCCGCGGCGATCACGATGTCCGCGCGCTTCAGGTGGGCGGCCAGGTCCCGGGTGCCGGTGTGGCACTGGGTCACCGTGGCGTTCTCGCTGCGCCGGGTGAGCAGCAGCGGCATCGGGCGGCCGATGGTGACGCCGCGGCCGACGACCACGACCTCGGCGCCCTTGATCTCGACGCCGTAGCGGCGCAGCAGGGTGAGGATGCCGTTGGGGGTGCAGGGCAGCGGTGCCGGCTCGTTCAGGACGAGGCGGCCCAGGTTCATCGGGTGCAGGCCGTCCGCGTCCTTGTCCGGGTCCATCAGTTCGAGGATGCGGTTCTCGTCGATGCCCCTGGGCAGCGGCAGCTGGACGATGTACCCCGTACAGGCCGGGTCCTCGTTCAGCTCGCGGACGACCGCCTCGATCTCCTCCTGCGTGGCCGTGGCCGGCAGTTCGCGCTGGATGGACGCGATGCCGACCTGGGCGCAGTCGCGGTGCTTGCCGGCGACGTACTTCTGGCTGCCTGGATCGTCGCCGACCAGGACGGTGCCGAGGCCGGGCGTGACGCCCCTCTCCTTCAGCGCCGCCACGCGGGCGGTCAGTTCGGACTTGATCGCGGCTGCGGTGGCCTTGCCATCGAGAATCTGGGCGGTCATGCCCCCATCCTCGCGGATGACCGGCCCCCGGTTCCAATCAGGTCGGCATGCGGGCACCGCACGGGAACCTTCCGGACTCCGCGGGACACGTCCCGCCCTATCCGCTCATGATCGATGTTGTTGCGCTTGCACAACGCCTTGCGGGCGGGCTGGACAAGTAAGAGTTCGGTCAAGAACGATTGGGCAGCACAGTGCCGCGGGGCCGTACCGGGGGGACGAACCGCTCTAGAAGAATCTCCTCCGCGTCGAGCCGCGCGTCGTCCCCGCACTTGACAGCGACGGAGGAAGACCCGCCATGAGTTTCGGCGATCCGAACAACCCCTACGGCCCCCCGCAGGGCGGCCAGCAGCCGAACTACGGCTACCCGCAGCAGCCCCAGGGCCAGCCCGGCTACGGGTACCCGGCGGCGCCTCCGGTGCAGCAGCCGTACGGCGGAGGCTACGGGCCGGGCCCGACGGAGATGCCGGGCATCACGCGCGCGGCGCAGATCATGCTCGCCGTGATCGCCGCCGCCCATCTGATCGTCGCCGCGGTCTACGCCTACAACCTGTCCCAGTGGGACGAGGTGATGCTGGAAGCCGGCGTCTCCGGGGACGCCGAAGCGGAACGTTTCCTCGAGCTGGGCAAGGGCATCGTCGTCTTCTTCCTCGCGCTGGCCGCCGTCTACGCCGTACTCGGTCTCGTCCTGGTGCTGCAGTACGCCAAGGGCAGCAACGCGGTCCGGGTCTGCTCGATCGTCTACGGTTCCCTCGCGATCGTGACCGGTATCTTCACCCTGGCCATCTACGGCCTCGGCCTGCTCATCATGATCGTCTCGATCCTGCTGATCGTGTTCGCCGCCAAGCGCGCCAGCGCCGAGTGGTTCAGGCGACCCCGCTACTGACCGGCGCGGAGCGCTTTCTCGCCAATCACGCCACAGGGCCGTGTCTCACCCGTACGAGGGGGGCACGGCCCTGGTGCGTCGCCCTAGTCTGGCCCGGGTAGCCGTCAGGCACGGGGAGACGCACCTTGTACAGCATCATCGTGGTACCTCCGCCGACCACGGAGGACGAAGGCAAAGGCACCGGCACCCAGTACCGGCTCGCGCCCGGCGAACGGCTCGTCTTCGGGCGGTCCGTGCCCGGGGGCGGGCTGCGGATCGGGCACGACGGGGTGTCCCGCAGAGCCGGTGAGATCGCGGCGCACGGCACCTTCTGGACCCTGAGCAACCTCTCCGCCCACCAGACCTACGTGGTGGAGAACCCGGAGGGCGCGGGCGAGCACATCAAGGTGGCGCCCGGCCGCCTGGACGCCCCGGTGCCGTTCGAGTTCTCGCGGATCGTGCTGCCCGCCGCCGGTGACCTGCTGCCGGTCGAGGTGTGGGCGCCCCGCCACGACTATCTGCGCGGCGAGGACGGCGCCGACGGCGAGCCGACCGCCCCGGCCTTCTCCGTCGACCGCACCAAGCGGTACTTCGCGGTGCTGGCGGCGCTGTGCGAGCCGCGGCTGCGCGGGGCGCCGCACGCTCCGCTGCCGACCATGGACCAGGTCGTCGAACGGCTCCGCCCGGCCTGGCCGGCCGCCTCCCGCACGTCGGTGCAGTGGAACATCGACTACCTCGCCGTGAAGCTGCGGCTGAAGCCGGGCCCGGAGACCGCCGAGCCGGGCCCCCGGCTGAACGGCAAGAAGGAGTCGCTGGTCTCGCTGGCGCTCCGCTTCGACCTGGTCCGCGAGGACGACCTGGTGGTCCTCGCGGCACCGTCCGGCCAGGTCCGGCGATGACCGAGCCGTACGCCGTCCCGGTCCCCAGGGGGTACCGGGTGGGCGTCTGGGAGGTGCACGCCCCGATCGCGACCGGCGCCTTCGGCAGCGTGTACGCGGCACGCCGCACCGGCGGCGACGACACGAAGGCCTCACCTACGCGGCCCGGCGGAGACGACAACACGAAGGCCCCACCGACGCGGCCCGGCGGAGACGACAACACGAAGGCCCCACCGACGCGGCCCGGCGGAGACGGTACGGGGCACCGCCCCAGCCGGCCCGGCACGACCGACACGGCCGGCACCGACGACAGCCACGGGACCGGCTCCCACACCCCCAGCCGCGCACACACCGACACGGCCCACCCGGCCGAAGGCGACACGGACAACCCGGGGCACACGAGCGGGGACGTCACGACCGGCACCGACGGCACCGGCCGCAGCCACGGGACCGGCACCGGCACCCACGCCCCCAGCCGCACGCACACCGACACGGCCCACCCCGCCGAAGGCGACACCGACAACCCGGGGCACACGAGCGGGAACGGCACGGCCCGCCGGCCGGGGCGAGCCGGCGTGGTCGGCGCCGGTCGTGGTGGTGATGCGGGCGGGGAGGTTCCCGACACCGTCGCGCTGAAGTTCCTGCCCACCGGCACCGGCACCCCGCGGCAGCTGGCCCACCTGCGGGACCTGGTCGAGCGCGAGGTCGAGTTGCTGCGCCGGCTGCGCCGGCCCCGGCTGATCCGGATGTACGAGACCCTCACCGTCGACGACCCCGCCCACCCCCGGCTCGACGGCGCCACCGTCCTCGTCCTGGAACGGGCCGAGGGCTCGCTGTCCGCCCTGCTCGCCGCCACGCCCCGCCCGCCGGCCGGACCCGCGCTGCTCGCGCAGGTCTGCGAGGGCCTGCACCAGCTGCACCGCGCGGGCTGGGTGCACGGCGACCTCAAACCGGCCAACGTGCTGCTGATGGCGGACGGTTCGGCCCGGCTCGCCGACTTCAACATGGCCGCCGAGCTGGAGGGCACCCACGCCTACACGCCCGCCTTCTCCACCCCGGACTACACACCCCCCGAGCTGCTGTGGTCCGAGATCGGCGAACGGGGCCGCCGGATCCGCCCCTCCGCCGACGTGTGGGCCTTCGGCGTCCTGGCCCACCTGGTGCTCACGGGTTCCTTCCCGCTGCCCGGCGGCACCCCCACGGCCCGCCGCGACGCCGCCGTCGCTTACGCCCGGGGCGGCCACGAGCTGCGCCTGTCCCCCGAACTTCCCCCGGGGTGGCGGGAGATCGTGCGGGCCTGCCTGACCCGTACGCACGCCGACCGCATCGGCACCGACGCCCTGCTGCGCCGCGTGACGGGTACGACGGAGGGCGCGAGCGGCGGGGCGGGGTTCTCGCTGCGCACCCGCGCACGCCCCCGGCGCAGGGTCCTGGCCGCCCTGGCCGCGGGCCTGCTCGCCCTCGCCGCGCTCGGCTACGGCGTCGCCCGCTGGGCCGGTGACGGCCGGGAGCCGGCCGCGGGCCCGCGCCCCGGCGGTACCGGGAGCGTCGCCGCCGCCTCCTACGGGGCGGCCGAACTGCGCACCGACCGGGACGTGCCGCCCGCCTACCGCCTGCTGATCGTGGAGACGGCGCACGACTGCGACCGCGAGGAGGTCAGCCCGGCCCTGATCGCGGCCATGCTGAAGGTCGAGAGCGACTTCGACCCGGATCTCGCCGACCCGGCCAAGGACGAGTACGGCATCGCCCGCTGGACGCCGAGCGTGCTGCGCTGGTGGATGAACGAGGACGGCACCCCGGGCGAGACCGTGCCGCAGCCGCCGTTCCCGCCCGCCGAGTCCGTTCCGGCGATGGGCCGTTACCTGTGCTGGATCGCGCCCCGTCTCGACGCCGGCCTGCCGGGCGACCGCAGCGTGCTGGTCGCCGTGGCCTACCGGACGTCGTACCGGAAGGTGAACGACGCGGGCGGTGTTCCCCCGAAGTACCGCGACTACGCCGACCGCGTCGCTCACCACCTCAAGGAGTACACGCCCCGGCGGGGGAAGTGACCCTGGGAGTTCCCAGGTTCCGCGCGGCGGGCGCCGGGGGGCACGGTGTGAGCACACCGCCTCGGCGGTACGACACCGACGTTCACGGGGGAACGACCATGAACATCCTCAAGCCCGCAGCGCTCCTTCTCGCGGCCACCGCCCTGGCCGCCGGCTCCACGGCCGCGGCCACGGCCGCCGACAGCCCGGGCGGCACCCGGGTGACCGACCTCCAGCAGACGGCCGGCCAGGTACTGGCCGACAGCCCGAAGCCCCTGCGCGTGACCGCCGACGCGGTCGAGTACGAGGGCCTCACCGTGACCGACGCGCCCGTGACCAAGGGCGCCCAGGACCTGCCCTGCGACTACGGCCACCTCTGCATGGTCGTCAAGGGCACGAAGTTCGACTTCTACAAGTGCCAGACCTGGAACCTCACCAACTGGACCGGCGACGGCCCGTTCATCAACAACCAGACGCGCGGCACGGTCGCCAAGTTCTTCAACAAGGACGGCAGCGTCCGCTGGACGTCGACGGCCTACCAGGCGGGCACCGCGTCCTGGGACCCGATCTGGTCGCTGCGCCCCTGCTGATCCCCCCACCGGGTCCGCCACCGCGGCGGCCCCCGGTCCCTCCGCGGAGGGGCCGGGGGCCGCCGTTCCGTCGTCCGCACGGACCACGGCCCGCCGACCCGCCACGGCGTCGGAATGCTTGGGCTCCCCTCACCTCTTCGCCGTAGGCTGCCCCCCGTTGGACTGGGGAAGGTTGACCCCGAGGGGAATCGGGGGAGGGGGACGACTCCATGTACAGCATCATCGTCGTGCCGCCGTCGTGCGGCAGCGTCGCCGAACAGCTGAGGATCGGCACGGGCGAGCGCATCGAGTTCGGCCGGGCGGAATCCGGCGGCGGACTCACCATCGCGCACGCGGGCGTGCCGAGGCTCGCCGGGGAGATCGCGGCGCACCGGACGTTCTGGCTGCTGAGCAACCTCAGCGAGGACCAGACCTACGTGGTGGAGAACCCGGAGGGCGCGGGCGAGCACATCAAGGTCGCGCCGGGCCGGGTGGACGCGCCGGTGCCGTTCGAGCTGTCCCGGGTGACCCTGCCCGCCGCCGGGGACCTGCTCAGCTTCGACGTCTGGGCGCCGCGGCACGCCTTCCGCAGCGTCGACCGCCGGGCGCTCGACGGGACCGGCACCGTACCGGCGTTCGCCCTGGACCGCACCAAGCGGTACTTCGCGGTCCTGGCCGCCCTGTGCGAACGGCGCCTGCGCGGGGAGCCCCGGGCGCCGCTGCCCGCGGTCGAGGAGATCGTGGAGCGGCTGCGGCCGAGCTGGCCCAAGGTCAGCCGCTCCGCCGTGTACTGGAACATCGACTACCTCGCCGTGAAGCTGCGGCTGAGACCCGGTCCCGAGGCGGCCGGACCGGGGCAGCGCACGCACGGCAAGAAGGAGTCCCTGGCCTCTCTCGCCCTCCGCTTCGACCTGGTCCGCGAGGACGACCTGCTGGTGCTGGCGCCGGTGGCGAGCAGGGCGGAGCGGTGAGCGGGCGGCCGTACGCGGTCCCGGTGCCGAAGGGCTACCGGGTCGGGCCGTGGGAGGTGCGCGAGCCGGTCGCCTCCGGCGCCTTCGCCACCGTCTACGAGGCGGTCCGCGACGCCTCCGCGGGGCGGGACCGCACCTTGGACGACGGTGAGCAGCCGAGGCGGGCGGCGCTGAAGTTCCTGCCCACCGGCACCCGCACCCCGCGCCAACTGCACCACCTGCGCGATCTGGCGGAACGCGAGGTGCAGCTGCTGCGGCGGCTGCGCTCACCCCGGCTGATCCGGATGTACGACACGCTGACGGTCGACGACCCGGACCACCCGGAGCTGGACGGCGCGACCGTCCTGGTGCTGGAGCGGGCCGAGGGCTCCCTGGACGCGGTGCTGGCCAGGACGCCGGCCCCGGAGTCCGGGCCCGCCCTGCTCGCCCAGATCTGCGAGGGCCTGCACCAGCTGCACCGCGCGGGCTGGGTGCACGGCGACCTCAAACCGGCCAACGTGCTGCTGATGGCGGACGGCTCGGCCCGGCTCGCCGACTTCAACATGGCCGCCGAACTGGAGGGCACCCACGCCTACACACCCGCCTTCGCCACCCCGGACTACACCCCGCCCGAACTCCTGTGGCCCGAGGTCGACGAGCGCGGTACGCGCATCCGCCCGTCGGCCGACGTGTGGGCCTTCGGCGTCCTCGCGCACGTCGTCCTGACCGGTGCCTTCCCGCTGCCCGGCGGCACCTCGGAGGCACGCTCCGACGCGGCGATGCGCTACACCCGCGGCCGCGAGGAACTGCGCCTGTCCCCCGCCCTGCCCGACACCTGGCGGGACATCCTGCGGGACTGCCTGGCCCCGACCCACGCGGAACGCACCACCGACACCGCCGCGTTACTGCGCCGGGTGGAGGAGGCGGCGGGCGCCTCCCGCTCGGCCCGGCTGCCGAGGCTGCGGCCGCGCCGCTGGCGGCGCCCGGTCCTGGCGGCGGCGCTGGCGGGGGCCGTGGTGGGCACGGCGAGCCTCGTCTACACCACCCCGTGGGAACCGGAACCCGCCGCCGCGGCCCCGCCCACCTGCGAGAAGCCGGTGGTGTACGCGGATACCGACGGCCGCGGCTACCAGGCGGGCCACAGCGGCACCTGGGACTTCACCATCGCGCGGGGCGACGGCGGAAGCCAGGTCAGGGAGTTGCAGTGTCTGCTCCGGTATCTGCACGGCATCACGGCGGTGGGCGAAGTCGACGGCGACTTCGGCCCGATGACCCAGGGCGCGGTCGTCACCTTCCAGGAACGCGCGGGCCTGGACGCGGACGGGATCGTGGGGCCGGCCACCTGGCGGGCGCTGCGCGACGCCGACGAGGCATGACGCCCGGCGCCGACGGCCGACCGCGGGCGCGGTGGTCGTAGCCCGACTGCCGCCGCTCGCCGTCGGCGCGTGGAGGGAACCCTGCATCTTTCGAGGTTCCCGGTGTCCCCCTCCTGAGCGATGGTCTGGCAGCGGGGTCGTGGCGCCCCTCTGGTCTCGGACGAATCCAACGGGGGCATCTCGTATGAACGATCCCAATGTGCGGGCGGCGCAGGAATGGGTGAACGCGACGTACGACGGCGTGGCCGAGGGCTACATCCGCTGCGCCGAGGACGGCAGCACCGGCTGGCAGACGGTGCTCAGCCTCACTCAGGGGCTCCAGCACGAGCTGGGGATCTCGCCGACGGTGCAGAACTTCGGTCCCGGCACGTTCGACGCGCTGGTGGCGCGCGGCGGCATCCGTCCCACCGAGACCGACACCAACCTGATCCGCATCATCAACTACGCGCTGTGGTGCAAGGGGTACTACGGCGCCGCCTCGGCAGGCCGGTGGACCTCCGTGACCACCGACTCCATGAACGACCTGATCGGCGACGCGGGTCTGGCGTCGGCCGCCAACGTGTCCAACATCCCCACCAGGTTGCTGGTGCAGATCGTCAAGGCGTTGCTGCGCATGGACCAGTTCCGGCGGGTGCCCGGCGGTACCTCGGAGATCCAGGAGTTCCAGCGTCACCTGAACCTGACCTACGTGTACGGCGAGGACATCACCACCATGGACCTCAGTCCGTGCGACGGCGTCTACTCGCGCGACGTGCAGCAGGCCGTGATGAAGGCCCTCCAGTTCGAGATCGGCATCGAACGGTCGGAGATCGGCGGGTACTTCGGCTCCACCACCAAGGCGAGGCTCAAGGAGCAGCCCACCCTCGGTACGGGCAGCGACGGCGCCCTGGTCCACCTGTTCACGGCCCTGTGCGTCTTCAACTCGCCGGTACTGGAGAACGGCTCCGCGATCCCGACGACCGTCCGCAGCACCTACACCGACGACACCGAGGAGTTCGTCCGCGCCTTCCAGAAGTTCAGCCAGCTCACCGTGACCGGCAAGTCGGACTACGACACCTGGGCCCAGCTCCTCGTCTCCACCGGCAACGAGTACCGCGACACCACCGCGTGCGACGAGGCGGCGCCGCTCACCTTCGCCCGCGCGCAGGCACTCGGCAACGCCGGATACCGGATCGTGGGCCGTTACCTCGACGAACACCTCGACCCGGGCGACGACGACTATCTGGGCAAGGCGCTGACCAGTACCGAGCTGAGCGACATCGTCCGCGGCGGCCTGGGCGTGTACCCGATCTTCCAGTGGAACGGTACGACGAGGGCCAACTTCACCTACGACAAGGGATTCGAGCAGGGCGGCGTGGCCGAGGCGAGGGCACGGGAGTTCGGTTTCGGCCGTGGTACCTGCATCTACTTCGCCGTGGACTTCGACGCGACGCAGGCGGACATCGACGCGGCCGTCCTCGACTACTTCCGGGGCGTGCGCGCGGCCCTCGGCCGGACGAACCGCTACACCTTCGGCGTCTACGGCTCCCGGAACGTGTGCCGCAACGTCTCCAACCGCGTCGGAGCCACCTGGTCCTTCGTGTCCGGCCTCTCCTGGGGGTTCTCCGGCAACCTCGGGTTCCCGCTGCCCGCGAACTGGTCGTTCAACCAGATCCGCAACGGCACCTTCAGCTACGGCAGCGGAAGTTTCGGCGAGGCCTGGGAGATCGACCGGAACGTGTGGCGCCGCGGCTCCGATCCCGGCACGACCGTGCTCAATCCCGCCCGGTCGCCCGCACAGGACTTCATCGACCTCGTCCAGCGCCTCTTCACGGCCGCCCTGGAGTACGACGCCGGGGCGGACCCCGCCCGACTCGTCTGCCAGTTCTTCCGGCAGGAGCAGTACAACGGCCCCGACTGGCGGCTGTCCCTCGGGGCGGTCGACCCGGGATGGACGGCGGCACTGGCGGAGCAGGGACTGACGCTTGCCGGCCGGAGGAACCTCACCGATCCGGTGACCGGGACGTCCGTCGGTACGGAGCACCTCATGGCGACGCTGGAGATGTGCCTCGAGTACTCCTCGACGACCGATCTCGTGTCGCTGGGGGACGGCGGCGGCTGGGCCGGTGACCTCGTGACGTTCTACGGGGACTGGCGCGAGAACAAGGACCGGTTCCCGAACCCCATGCTCTTCGCCCGGGACTACCTCGGCAAGCGTGACGCCGCGTCCCACTTCTCCAACGATCAGTGGATCCAGGACGCCGACGGGTTCAACATCATGCGGCTCATGCGGACGGAGTCGCTCGGTCTCCCCGATGCCGTCGCCCGCTACTACGGCACCGACAGCCCGGGCGCCGGCGACCGGGTCTGCCAGCGCCGGTACACGCTCTTCCACGCCGACCGTTTCGACGGCAGCAGTTCGACGACGCAGACCCTCGCCAGGAATCTGCTCCTGGGGAGGAACTCCGACATCGCGGTGATCGCGGGAACGTGGTTCCTGATCAGCCGTGTCAGTCTCGATGCGGAGGACCGTCCGGAGAACATCGACCCGGCCCAGCTCACCAACTTCGTGCTCGCGTACGCCTGGGAACTCCAGGAACGCGTCGAGGCCGAGGAAGGCAAGTGACATGACACCGACCCGACGATCCGTACTGCTGTCCGTCGGCGCCGTGGGAGCGGCCACCGCGCTCGGTGGCGTCCTCACCGGCCCCGCGGCCGCGGCCGACGGCACCTGGGACTCCCCACGCAGCGCCAACGGCTGGGCCATGGACCCCGACGCCGTCGGATCATTCCGCGTCGAGGGATCCCCCGCGACCGTACGCCTGCACCGTGCCGCGGCCCCGGTCCTGCTGCACGTCGCCCGGCGCTGGCACTACGAGGTCATACCGTTGCGCGGTTCCCGGCACGTCCTGGGGCACCGTACGGACCGAGCCGTAGGGGCCGCGTACGAGTCGAACTACCTCTCCGGCAGCGCGATCGCCCTGCTCGGGGCGGGCGACGGCCTCTGGCCGCACCAGGAGGCGGTCGTCCGCGACATCCTCGCCGACTGCGGCGGCGTGGTGCGCTGGGGTACGGACCTCTCCCCCGCCGACGCGTGCCACTTCCAGATCGACGTCGGTCCGGACGCGAAGGCTCTCAGGCGGCTCACGGAGATCTTCCACGCCCGTTCCGTGCACCACGACGGCCCGCGCCCCGGCGCGGTGGAGGACCCGGCGACACCGGAACGCCGCGCCGGGGCACGCCGCCGGGCCAAGGCCCAGGCCAGGAACTGACGACGCCCACGCCGCCGACCGACCACCCGTTTCTCGTGGCCGAGGGCCTGCTGAGCCTCTCCGACATCGACGGCCGGTTCGGTCCGGACGCCGCCTCCGCCACCAGGAAGTGGCAGTCGCGCTACGGTCCGACGGCCGACGGGTGGGTGGGCGACGCCACCTGGAGCAAGGCGGACGACCGCATGTACGGGGACGGCCTCGAATGGGCGGAAGCAGCCATCCGCAACGGACGCGAGGGCAGCGTCGGCTTCATCCGCGGCAACAGCGACGACCCCGGTGACTCCGCGGACGGCGGTGCCTACGAGCAAGCGGACGCTCCAGGTGACCGGCTCCTGGTGACCGGCTCCAGGTGACGGTGCGACCGGCCCCGAGGCCGTGGGCGGCGTGCGCCCACGGCCTCGGGGGCTGCGTCCGGCTCAGTGGAAGAAGTGCCGCGTCCCCGTGAAGTACATCGTGACGCCGGCCTTCTTCGCCGCCTCGACGACCAGCTCGTCGCGGACCGAGCCGCCGGGCTGGACCACGGCCTTCACACCGGCCCCGGTGAGGATCTCCAGGCCGTCCGGGAAGGGGAAGAAGGCGTCGGAGGCCGCGTAGGCGCCCTGCGCCCGCTCGGCGCCGGCGCGCTCCACCGCGAGCTTCGCGGAGTCGACGCGGTTGACCTGGCCCATGCCGACGCCGACGGAGGCGCCGTCCTTGGCGAGGAGGATGGCGTTGGACTTGACGGCCCGGCAGGCCCTCCAGGCGAAGGCCAGCTCGGCCAGCTCCGCCTCGGACAGCGCCTCGCCGGTCGCGAGGGTCCAGGTGGCGGGGTCGTCGCCCTCGGCCTGGAGGCGGTCGGTGACCTGGAGGAGGGCACCGCCGTCGATCGGCTTGACCTCGACCGGGGCGGCGGGGGCAGCCGGGGCGCGCAGGACGCGGATGTTCTTCTTCTTGGTGAGGGCTTCGAGCGCGCCGTCCTCGTAGTCCGGCGCGACGATGACCTCGGTGAAGATCCCGGCGACCCGCTCGGCCATCTCCTTGGAGACCGGGCGGTTGACCGCGATCACACCGCCGTACGCGGAGACCGGGTCGCAGTCGTGCGCCTTGCGGTGCGCCTCGGCGACGTCCGCGCCGATCGCGATGCCGCACGGGTTGGCGTGCTTGATGATCGCGACGCAGGGCTCGGCGTGGTCGTACGCGGCACGGCGGGCGGCGTCCGTGTCCGTGTAGTTGTTGTACGACATCTCCTTGCCGTGCAGCTGCTCGGCCTGTGCGAGGCCACCCCCCTCGGGGGAGGTGTAGAGCGCGGCCGGCTGGTGCGGGTTCTCGCCGTAGCGCAGGGTGTGGGCGCGCTCGTAGGTGGCGCCGAGGAAGTCCGGGAAGCCGGACTCGTCGACCGGGGCGTACTCGGCGGCGAACCAGGAGGCGACGGCCACGTCGTAGGCGGCGGTGTGCTGGAAGGCCTCGGCGGCCAGGCGCTTGCGGGCGGCCAGGTCGAAGCCGCCGCCCTCGACCGCCAAGAGCACGTCGGCGTACCGGGCGGGGCTGGTGACGACCGCGACGGAGGGGTGGTTCTTGGCGGCGGCGCGCACCATGGAGGGGCCGCCGATGTCGATCTGCTCGACGCACTCGTCCGGGGTGGCGCCCGAGGCGACGGTCTCGCGGAACGGGTAGAGGTTCACCACGACCAGGTCGAACGGGGCCACGCCCAGCTCGTCGAGCTGCTGCCGGTGGCTCTCCAGGCGCAGGTCGGCGAGGATGCCCGCGTGGACCTTGGGGTGCAGGGTCTTGACGCGGCCGTCCAGGCACTCGGGGAACCCGGTCAGCTCCTCGACCTTGGTGACGGGGACGCCGGCCGCGGCGATCCGCCCGGCGGTGGACCCGGTGGAGACGAGTTCGACGCCGGCCTCGTGCAGCCCGCGGGCGAGGTCCTCGAGCCCGGTCTTGTCGTAGACGCTGACGAGTGCGCGACGGATGGCCCGCTTGTTGCTTCCGGCGGTGGCGGTCACTGGATAACTACCTTTCGTCCCTCAATGCGATAGCCGTTGCGGGCGAGCCGCCCCACGACATCGACGAGCAGCCTTCGCTCGACTTCCTTGATGCGCTCGTGCAGAGCGACACCTTCGTCTTCGTAGTCCTCGTCCCGGACCTCCACCACGCCCTGCGCGATGATCGGCCCGGTGTCGACGCCGTCGTCGACGAAGTGGACGGTGCAGCCGGTGACCCTGGCGCCGTACGCGAGCGCGTCCCGTACGCCGTGGGCCCCCGGAAAGCTGGGGAGGAGGGCGGGGTGGGTGTTGACGAACCGCCCGCCGAACCGCGCGAGGAACTCCTTCCCCACGATCTTCATGAACCCGGCCGAGACGACGAGGTCCGGCTCGTGGGCGGCGACGGACTCGGCGAGTGCCGCGTCCCACTCCTCGCGGGTCCCGTAGTCCTTGACCCTGCGGACGAAGGTCGTCACCCCGGCCCGCTCGGCGCGGGCGAGCCCCTCGATGCCGTCGCGGTCGGCGCCGACCGCGACGATCTCGGCACCGTAGGCCTCGGCCCCGGTGGTGGCGATCTCGTCGAGGAGCGCCTGGAGGTTGGTGCCGGATCCGGAGACCAGCACGACGAGGCGCTTGGCTCGCCGGTCCACGGGCTTGGCGGCCACGGTGGGGGCCTTTCTCGGGAAAGCGATCTGTTTGTACGGTCGTACGAATGCTTCGTGCCCCGGGATACGGGGAAGTCTACGAAGCGGCCGACCGTCAGCAACGATACCGGCACACCGGACGGCCCCCTCGGGACGGGGGCGTGGCCGGAAGGTAGCGTCTGCGTGGAGCCGGAGCGGGAACGCGGCCTGTGCGTCGGGCGTTCACCAGACGTACCGACCCGCTAGCCCGTTCCACCAGCTCGCCCGTTCCACCAGCCGCCCGTTCATCGTCGCCAAGGGGAAGACGCTCAGTTGATGCCGGACCGCAGCCTGCGACTGCTCACGCTCCCCCAGCAGTCGGCGCAGCCAGGGGGGCGCAGCACCGTGTTGCTGCGGGAGCGCCCCTCGTCACCGCCCGACACGCCCTCGGACCGGAGGAACGGCGCCGGGCAGGACGGCTCCTCCGACCAGGACAACCCCTTCGCACCGCCCCCCGAGGGCACGCCGGACAGCCCCTGGCAGCCGCGGCACCCGTCGGGCGACGGCGACTCCCAGGGCGCTTCGGGTTCCCAGGGCGAGGGCGGCCGTTCCCCGTGGGGCGGTCGGTGGAGCGACCGGCAGCCCGGCCGGTCCCCCGGCGGCTTCGGCGAGCGGCCCAGCGGCAGCGGCGGCCCCGAGGGGTCGGGCGGCGGCCAGGGCCCGCGCTGGGACCCGACGGACCCCGCCCAGCGGCGTGCCCGCTACGCCCTGCTGAGCGGCATGTGGGCGCTGTTCTTCGCCCTCTTCACCTGGCCGTACGTGGCCCTGCTGCTCGGCGCCCTGGCCCTGTACTGGGGCATCAGCGCGCTGCGCGCCAAGCCGCGGTCCGCCGCCGACCCGGACACTCCCGCCCCGCCCGCCGAGCAGACCGGCCGCCCGCAGCGCACCGCCGCGATCAGCGGCCTGGTCACGTCGTCCCTGGCCATCCTCCTGGTCGCCGCGTCCTTCGGCGCCCAGCTGATCTACAGCGACTACTACACCTGCCGCGAGGACGCCCTGACCAACGCGGCGGAACAGTCCTGCGAGCGCCACCTGCCGGAGCAGCTCCGCCCGCTGCTGGGCTCGGAGGACTGACCGGTCCGGATCACTGTGAGCCCGTCCGGCGCTTGAGGGCGAGGCCGTTCAGGGCCGAAAGCGGGGTCTGGGGGCGCAGCCCCCATGGCCGGGACGGGAAGGGGCGGCGGGGGCGAAAGGGGTCTGTCGGCGCCGACGTCACTGCCCACCGCGAGGCGACGACTGCCCAGGACCGTCGGCCGGCAGCAGGTCATACGCACCCCCACCCTCGCCGTCGTACAACCCGAAGGGCACCGCGTCCACGTCCTCGTCCACCCCCGCCCCGGCCCCGGCCTCCGCATCCTTCGTCGCCCCCCGCCTCCACCACCGCCCCACGGACGGCGCCGGAACCCGCACCCACCGCCGCCGGCGCCCCCCTCCGTCGGCCGCCTCCTCGGCCCCGGACGCCTCCACCACCGCCTGCCGCGCGGCAGCGCTCCGCCCCCGCCACGCCCGCGCCGCCACGGCCACCGGCACCGCCACCACCCCGGTCCACGCCAGCGTCGCGCCCCCGGCCTGCCACCAGACCGGTCCGAACCGGGCGAGCGCGGCGCTGCCCAGCGGCCCGCCGGCGAACGCGGCCAGCAGGGCGACGAGGACCGCGCACAGGACGGCGGCCACGACGGCGGCGGCGGCGGTCCGCCGCCACGACCACACCCCGGCGGCCGGGCCCGCTCCCCGCTCCTTCGGCTCTCTCGCCGTGGCCGCCCGCGCCGTGAACCACCCCACCACCGCCCCCGCCAGCAACGGCACCGCCCCGGCCGCCCAGTGCAGCGGCGTTCCGGGCCCCGCGTCCGGCACCGCCGCCAGCAGCGGGAACGGCGGCAGCAGCGGCGCGGGAGCGGAGGCGGTGGGGGCCACGACATGCCCCGCCCCGAGTACGAAGCCGGGGCCGAGGGCGTACGCCGCCGCCCACACCGCCGCGTTCGGGACCAGGGTCAGACAGAGCAGCAGTACGGCGAGCCTCCCCGACCAGCCCTCGGTCAGCCGCAGGAACGCCTCACCCGCGGCGTGCGAGTGCCACACCAGCGACACCGCGAGCAGCAGCGCGCCGCCCCCGACGAGCACCGCCGCACCGGCGCCCGCGGCGCGCGTCGCGGCGCCCAGGCGCGCGTCCGGCTCCACCATCAGCTCCCGCAGTTTCCGGGGCAGCACGCGCAGCGCCCGCCCCACGGGCCCGCCCGGCCGGCCGAACGCCGTCCACACCCCGGCGCCCGCGGCTCCCATGGCGACCAGCGGCAGGCACACCGCCGCCCACCACGCCGAGGGCCGCAGCGCGCCGCCCTGCGCGTACAGGACGACGGGCGCGGCGACGGCGAGGTAGCCGAGCACGACCCCCGTCCAGGCCACGCGCGCGGAGACGGGCGGCGGCCCGGTGTCGGGGGCGCTCGCCATCCACGCCGGGCGCGCCCCGGGCCCCGCCTTCGGAGCCGCCCCGACCGCCACGCCCACGCCGTCCCCGGGGTCGGTGGCGTCCCGGGCGGCGCGGTGCAGCAGCCACACCGGCAGGAGGAGGAACAGCAACGGGGTGACGCCGACGGGCGCGGGGGTGCCGGAGAGCGTGTCGGCGCGCACCAGTTCGGCCCCGTGCGCCAGCACCCACAGCGCCGCGGCGACGTGGAGGGCGCCGCCGGGCCCGCTGTCGGGGTACGGCGAACTGATCCAGAGCAGCGTCACGAGCGCGGCGCACGCCGCCAGCCCCAGCACGGCGGCGACCACACCGCCCAGGAGGCCGGCGGCCAGCCCGGGCGACCGGTCCCGCCACCGGGTGCGCAGCAGGGAGAGCGGGGCTGGACGAGCGGTGGTCTGGATCACGCCCGCCATGCTCCCAACGACACGCGCTTTCCGGGCGTAACGAGCCAAGCTCCGTTGTGTCGCTCAATATATGTTTATGTACTTTTTCGTACGAAGGGGTGTCCTGTGACGCGCGGCCCCGCAACTCCCCTCCCCCCTCCCAAGGAACGCCGACGTCTGCGTGAGTCCGCCGCACTGACACAGCCTCAGCTTGCGACGCAGGTGGGCGTCGCCCCGGGGACGGTCCGTGCGTGGGAGAGCGGCCGCACGACTCCGCGAGGCCGGAAACGGGAGGCGTACGCGAAGTTGCTGAAGACGCTGGCCGAGGAAGAGGCGGCACAGGCGCAGGCACAGGCACCGGAGCAGGAGCCGAAACCTGAGGCGGAGCCTCAGCCCCAGCCGGAGCTGGAGCCGCAACCTCAGCCGCAGCCCGTTGCGGCGCCCGGGCCCACGGCGCTGACCCCCGCTCAGGCCTTCGACGCGCTGTACGCCTTCGGCGCCCCCGCCCTCGTACGGCAGACGTTCCTGCTGACCGGCAGGCGCGAGCAGGCGCGCGAGTCGGTGGAGCGGGCCTTCCAGGCGGCCTGGGAGCGATGGCCCGAGGTGGCCCGCGACCGGAACCCGGTGGGCTGGGTGCGGGCGACGGCGTACGAGTACGCGCTGTCGCCCTGGCAGCGGTTCCGGCCGCGGCACCGGCACCCGGAGCCGCCGCCCGCCGACCCCGGCGACCGCACGCTGCTCAACACCCTGCTCAGGCTTCCGGCGAGGCACCGGCGCACGCTCGTGCTGTACGACGGTGTGGGCCTGGACCTGCCCGAGACGGCGGCGGAGACGGAGGCGAGCACCCCCGCGGCGGCGAACCGGCTGCTGCACGCCCGCGAGGCCGTCGCCGCCCGGCTGCCCGCGCTGGCCGACCCGCAGGTGCTGCACCGGCGGCTGGCCGAGCTGGCGTCGAACGAGCGGCTGCGGGCGGCCGAGCCGCCGGCCGTACGCAGGGGCGGCGAGCGCCGGGCGCGGTTGCGGACCCGGGCCGCGATCGCGTTCACGGTCGCCCTCATCGGGACCACGGCCCTGACCGTGCGCACGGCGCCCACCCACTACGAGCCGCCCGTGTCACCCGGGCAGGCGGTGCGCGGTGTGCCGCACCGGGTGGCACCGGGCGCGCTGTCGGACGAGGAGCTGGAGCTGCGGCAGAAGCTGCGGGACCAGGTGCAGGACGGCCCGGAACGGCTGCTGCCGAGGCCCGAGTGAGGAGGTCTGCCCGCCGGGCCGGCGCCCGGAACGCCGAGTGGCCCGACCCCTGGGAACAGAGGACGGGCCACTCGGTGTGCGACAGGCGCCGGGCCTTCGGTGCGCGGCGGTGTCAGCCGGCCAGGATGGCGCGGGCGAGCTTCGCCGTCTCGGTCGGCGTCTTGCCGACCTTGACGCCGGCGGCCTCCAGGGCCTCCTTCTTCGCCTGGGCGGTGCCGGACGAACCGGAGACGATGGCGCCGGCGTGGCCCATGGTCTTGCCCTCGGGCGCGGTGAAGCCCGCGACGTAGCCGACGACCGGCTTCGTCACGTTCTTCGAGATGTACTCGGCCGCACGCTCCTCGGCGTCGCCGCCGATCTCGCCGATCATGACGATCAGGTCGGTCTCGGGGTCGGCCTCGAACGCGGCGAGCGCGTCGATGTGCGTGGTGCCGATGATCGGGTCGCCACCGATGCCGACGGCGGTCGAGAAGCCGATGTCACGCAGCTCGTACATCATCTGGTACGTCAGCGTGCCGGACTTCGAGACCAGGCCGATGCGGCCCGGCTTGGTGATGTCGCCCGGGATGATGCCGACGTTGGACTGGCCCGGCGTGATGATGCCGGGGCAGTTCGGGCCGATGATCCGGGTCTTGTTGCCCTTCTTGCCGGCGTACGACCAGAAGGCGGCCGAGTCGTGCACGGCGATGCCCTCGGTGATGACGACGGCCAGCGGGATCTCGGCGTCGATGGCCTCGACGACGGCGTCCTTGGTGAACTTCTCCGGCACGAAGATGACGGAGACGTTGGCGCCGGTCTTCTCGATGGCCTCCTTGACGGTGCCGAAGACCGGTACCTCGTTGCCGTCGAAGTCCACGGAGGTGCCCGCCTTGCGCGGGTTCACGCCGCCCACGACCTCGGTGCCGTCACCCAGCATGAGCTTGGTGTGCTTCATGCCGGTGGCACCGGTCATGCCCTGGACGATGACCTTGCTGTCCTTGTTGAGCCAGATAGCCATGGTGTGTTGGTGTCCTCGTCCTGAGTGCTTACTTGGCGGCGGCGTGAGCCAGCTCGGCGGCCTTGTCGGCCGCGCCGTCCATGGTGTCGACGCGCTGGACCAGCGGGTGGTTGGCGTCGGTGAGGATCTTGCGGCCCAGCTCGGCGTTGTTGCCGTCGAGACGGACGACGAGCGGCTTCTCGACCTTCTCGCCGCGGTCCTCCAGGAGCTTCAGCGCCTGGACGATGCCGTTGGCGACCTCGTCGCAGGCGGTGATGCCGCCGAAGACGTTGACGAACACGGAGCGGACGTCCGGGTCGCCGAGGATGATCTCCAGGCCGTTCGCCATGACCTGGGCGGAGGCGCCGCCACCGATGTCCAGGAAGTTGGCGGGCTTGACGTTGCCGTGCGCCTCACCGGCGTACGCGACGACGTCCAGGGTGCTCATGACGAGACCGGCGCCGTTGCCGATGATGCCGACCTCGCCGTCGAGCTTGACGTAGTTGAGGTTCTTCTCCTTGGCGGCGGCCTCGAGCGGGTTGGCCGCGGCCTTGTCGTGGAGGGCCTCGAAGTCGGGGTGACGGAACTCGGCGTTGTCGTCCAGCGACACCTTGCCGTCGAGGGCGATGACGTCCCCGGAGACGACCTTGGCCAGCGGGTTGACCTCGACCAGGAGGGCGTCCTCCTTGATGAAGGTGTCCCACAGCTTGACCAGGATGTCGGCGACCTTGTCGGCGACCTCGGCCGGGAACTTCGCGGCCTCGACGATCTCGCGCGCCTTCTCGGGCGTCACACCGTCGATCGCGTCGATCGGGGTCTTGGCGACGGCCTCCGGACGGGTGGCCGCCACCTCCTCGATCTCCACGCCGCCCTCGACGGAGGCGATGGAGAGGAAGGTGCGGTTGGCACGGTCGAGGAGGAAGGAGACGTAGTACTCCTCGACGATCTCGGGGGCCGTCTCGGCGATCATCACCTTGTGGACCGTGTGGCCCTTGATGTCCATCCCGAGGATGTCCGTCGCGCGGGCGACGGCCTCGTCCGCCGAGGCGGCCAGCTTCACGCCACCGGCCTTGCCGCGGCCACCGACCTTCACCTGGGCCTTGACGACGGACTTGCCGCCCAGACGCTCGGTGATCTCGCGCGCCGCCTCAGGCGTGTCGATGACTTCACCGGCCAGCACCGGTACATCGTGCTTGGCGAAGAGGTCCCTCGCCTGGTACTCGAACAGGTCCACGCGCTTCCGTCCCTATCAGTGATCTCGCGGTTCGTTGGATGCGTGGGCGTGCCGCGAAGGGCAACGTGACGTCCGCTGTGAGTCACAAGGGGGGCGCACACGGTGTCCGAGCGCGCGGCATGTCCGTCTCGCAGGTTATCGCCGCTTCCCGGGGGTCTCTAAATCGTGGGTCACACCTGAGCGGTGATGCCTGTCACATGATGCCGCGCTCACTGGCACGCGGTGCCGTGCGTGAGGTGGACACGGGGCGCTCCGCAGATCGGGTGAAGGGCCTCACCGGGCTGGGGTTGACCCGGTGAGGCCCGTGGGCTCCCGGCGGGCCGCACGGATGCGGTCCGCCGGGGTGCGGTCCGGCTGGTCCCCACCCCAATGGGGACCAGCCGGACCGGACCGCGGGGTTTCGGCCGGACGGAGGCCGACGGCTTTCGGCCGTCCGGGGCCTGCCGCCCCGCGGGGTCTGTACCCGCCGCGCGACGGGGCCACGAGGTGCCGGTGCCGGGCCCCGGACACGGAGCGGCCCGCCTCGGCGCCGTCCCGCGGGAGCCGACCCGCGGGAGCCGTCCCGGGTGCGTTCGGAACGCGGGGCCCGGAACGCGGGGTCCGGGGCGGGGGGCCGGGGCGGGTGTCCGGATCGGGATGTCCGGACGGCGAGCGGCACCTGTCGCCCGGTGGGGCGGATGCGACGGGGTGGGCGACCGCAGGCGACTCGTGCGTCCGCCGGGGGAGTCCGACGGTTCGGCCGGAGTGCGGCGGGGGCGCGGCGGATGCGCGACGGAGGAAGCGGCCGCTCTAGGCGGGAGAGACGGGAACGTCCCGGTGCGGCTCCCGGACCCCGGCCGCGTCGGTCCGCTCCGGGGCGCCGGGCACCAGCCGGAACGTGATCCGGTGCGGCGAGGTGACCGCGCGGGTGTCACCGTGCCGCGACGTTCCCTGGTCGGCGCCGGACGCGGTACCGAGCGCGCCGTCGGGGTCGCCGGTGGGCGCGGGGCGGGCGGGGGCGTACTCGGTGTACGCGGTCCCGGCCGGGTGCGTGCGTGCGCGCGCGGTGAGCGCCGCTCCGGCGCCGGGTTCCGGCCCGTAGCCGACGACGCGTACCGGGCTTGCGGCTCCGTCGACGGCTCGGGAGTCGGTGGTGTCGGACGAGGCCTCGCCTCCGGAGGCGCCCGCCACCGGCGGGGCGGGCTCGGCCCGCGGCTCCGGCACTGCCGACGCCGCCGACGACGACGAACCACCGGAACCATCGGTCAGGTCCGGGACATCGGTGAGGCCTGGCACGCCGTCGCTCGGAGCTGACGGGCCCGACGGGTCCGTCAGGTCGGACAGGCCCGTCAGGTCGGGGAGCACCCGCAACGGCGGCACCTCAGTCCGCAGGTCCGCCTCGGCGCCCTCGACCCCCTCGGTCACCGTCCGCACCGCGGCACCGACCGGTCGCGCCACCCGGTCCCGCACGGCCCGGACGACTTTCTCGGAGACGGGGCGCAGGTCCGGAAGCACCGCGCCGGGGCGTTCGTCCGTGCGCGCGGGGATGTCGAGCACTTGGCCGACCGTCTCCTTGGAACTCTCCGTCGCTCCGTCGGCCGCCTGTGCCCGCCCTCCGCAGAGCAGGCCGAGCAGGAACAGCCCGCCCGCCAGCAGTGCCACGTGCAGCGCACGCCGCCCGGCCGCCGTGCGCAGGACGCGCAGAGCGGCTCCGGGCAGGACTGCTGACCAGATCAAGAGGGGGAGCTACCTCCCGTGCGGCAGAACGGGCCGCGCGTCGAGCAAGGTCTCGACACGCCGCGCGATACTCGCACGGGAATCCGGAGGTCGCGCAAGCCCGACCCACTGGACGGCCCGTCATATCCGTTTTGTACGCGGGAATCGGGTCACCTCGGATCGACAAATCGTCACCCGGCATCCGGTATCGGCAGGGGCCGCCCCTCGATCGCCGCCGCCATCACCTCCGGGAAGAGATCGGGCGTGCAGGCGAAGGCCGGTGCGCCGAGCGCCGCGAGGGCTGCCGCGTGCTCCCGGTCGTACGCGGGCGTGCCCTCGTCGGACAGGGCCAGCAGGGTCACGAACCGCACCCCCGCGGCCTGCATCGCCGCGACCCGCTTGAGCATCTCCTCACGTATGCCGCCCTCGTACAGATCGCTGATCAGCACGACCACCGTGTCCGCGGGCCGGGTGATCCGCGACTGGCAGTACGCCAGCGCGCGGTTGATGTCCGTACCGCCGCCGAGTCGCGTGCCGAAGAGCACGTCGACCGGGTCGTCGAGCTGGTCGGTGAGGTCGGCGACCGCCGTGTCGAAGACGACGAGCCGGGTGCCGATCGAGCGCATGGACGCCAGCACCGCGCCGAACACGGAGGCGTACACGAGGGAAGCCGCCATCGACCCGGACTGGTCGACGCACAGGACGATCTCCTTCCTGACCGAACGGGACGCCCGCCCGTAGCCGACGAGCCGCTCCGGCACGACCGTGCGGTACTCCGGCAGGTAGTGCTTGAGGTTGGCCCCGATCGTGCGGTTCCAGTCGATGTCGTGGGGGCGGGGCCGGGCGGTGCGGGCACTGCGGTCCAGGGCGCCGGACAGGGTGGCGCGGGTACGGGTGACGAGGCGCTTCTCCAGGTCCTCGACGACCTTGCGCACGACGGCCCGTGCCGTCTCCCTCGTCGTGTCCGGCATCGCCTCGTTCAGGGACAGCAGGGTGCCGACGAGGTGTACGTCGGCCTCCACGGCCTGGAGCATCTCCGGCTCCAGCAGGAGCGTGGCGAGCCCGAGCCGGTCGATCGCGTCCCGCTGCATCACCTGGACCACGGGAGACGGGAAATAGGTCCGGATGTCCCCCAGCCAGCGCGCCACCGCCGGTGCCGAGGCCCCGAGCCCCGCCGCACGGTCCCGGCCCGCCCGGGGGGCGCCCCCTCTTCCGTACAGCGCGGTGAGTGCCCCGTCCATCGCGGCGTCCCGTCCACAGAGCACGTGGCCGGTGCCGTCGGCCGGGTCACCGCCGAGGACGAGGCGCCAGCGCCGCAGCCGCTCCCGTGCCGCCTCGGCGTCCACCGGCTCGCTCACCGTCCCGCGTCCGGTCACGGGCCCCTCCATGGGCCCCGTCATGGGCCCCGTCATGGGCCCCGTCATGGGCCCCGTCATGGGCCCCGGCGTGCGGACGGTCTTGTCTCCGGTCATGTCTCCGGTCTTGTCTGCCGTCTTGCGTCCGGTCATGTGTTCGCCCCCGCCAGGTCGCGGCCGTCCGGCGCCGGGTGCCGGCCCAGCAGCAGCCGGACCACCGGCAGTACCGCGTCGGCCCGCACGGGGTCGAGGCCCGCCGCGAAGCCCGGTACGCCGGAACCGGCCGTCGTCACACTCCCCCGCGCCTCCGGTCCCCGTCTGACCAGCTCGCCGAGGCCGCGGCGCACTCCCGGCTCGTAGGCGGAGAAGGTACGGCGCAGCAGAGGCAGTACGTGCGTGAACGCGTCCGCGGGCACGCCGGTCAGCCAGGCGTCGACCAGGGCCAGCAGCCGCTCGTCGTGCAGGAGGAGCATGCCGCCGCCCGAGCCGCCGCCGACGAAGCCCTCGATCCAGGCCGCCGCGTCCGCCGGTGGCGTCGCCGGGGACAGCACCAGGCCCATGAGCCGCGCCGCCTCGTCCGGTGCCAGCTCGCCGTCGTCCAGCAGGAGCCGTACGGCCCGCCCGCGGACGACGCCGGGCACCGTGTCCCGCGCGGAAAGGGTGTGCAGCACGGCTCGCCAGCGTGAGTGCAGGTCGCCGCGGCCCGGCGCGGGGGCGTCACCGAGCAGGCCCACGGCCGTGTGCACGGCGTCCACGTGCCGGCGCATCTCCTCGGCCGCGTCGGCGTCCAGTGCGGCGCAGGCCGCGGGCAGGCCGACGAAGACGCGCTCGGCGAGCCCCTCGGCGACCTCCGCCAGGGCGCGGGTGTCCGTGCCGCGCACGTCGCCGTAGCGCAAGGAGCGGACGAGGGCGGGCAGGGCCTGGGCGAGGTGGCCGACGTCCGTGTCGAGCGCGGCCCGGTCGGCGAGTATCCGCATCACCGGCGCGAGCGCGTCCGGCAGTTCGGCCAGCAGGCAGCGTTCGGCGAGCGCGGTGACCTCGGCGAGGCCCCGTGCGGTGACGGCGTCCGCCTGGGCCCTGGCGGTCGCGGCGGACAGCACGGTCGTGCCCCACACCCCGGCCTCGGCCACCCGCACCGACAGCTCCGGCTCCCACCGCAGCCGCCAGGCCTCCCGGAACGTGCCCGTGCTGCGCGACGCGACCGCCTCGCCCCAGCCGACACCGAGCAGCCGCAGCCGGTGCAGCAGTCTGCTGCGCCCGGCGTCGGTCTCCTTGCGCAGGTCCAGCTCCAGCTCCCGCTTCGGTGCCTCGGGCCGCAGCCGCAGCCGCCGCTGGGCCCGGGTGAGGTCCCGCTGCAACGGCACCGCCGGCGCCCCCGCGGGCACCTCCCCCAGCACGTCCCCGACGACCAGTCGGTCGTGCACCAGCGCCAGTGGCACGTCCGAGCCGTCGCACATCACCGCCCGCACCGCGTCCGTCGCCTCGGTCAGCCCGGGCAGCGGGCGTCCGCGGATCACCGCGAGCGTTTCGGCCAGCCGCGTCGCCTCGATGACGTGGGCCGGGGAGACGATCCTGTCCTCCGCCCGCAGCAGACCGGCCACCTTGGTCAGCCAGCGCTCGACGGGCCGGTCGACCGCGGCGAACAGGTGCCCGTACCAACCGGGTGACTCGATCCCCGCTCCGTACCCACCCGCCCGGGACAGCCTGCGATGGGTCCAGGGCACCCAGGTCATGTCCACCTTGGTCCTGGGCAGCCCCTTCAGCAGGGCCCGGTCGGCGGCGACGGTGGCCCTGCGGCGCAGCGCGGGCACGTGCCACGCCCCGCAGACCACGGCCACACCTTCGGCGAACTCCCGTCGCGCCGACCGGACCTGGAGCCGCATGTGGGCCTCCCGCACGAGGTCCCGTACGTCACCGTCACCCCCCTCGCGGTCCTCCCCGCCCTCCGCCTCGCCGTCCTCCTCCGTCTCCCGCAGCGCCGTCATGGCCTCCTCCAGCGCCGTGAACGGTGCGAGCGCGTCCCCCGCTCCCCGGCCCCGGTGCTCGATCACGTCCTCCCACCAGCGCTCGGGGTCGTCGTGCCCGGCGGCCGCGGCGAGGGCGGCGAGGGGATCGCGGCGGACATCGGCGGGCGCGGTACCGGACCGGCCGGGCGGAGCCTGGTCGTCCCCGCGGCCGTCCGCATCGACGTCCCCGTGGCCGTCCGCCGCCCGCCACGCCAGCGTGTGCGCGGCCGGGAGGTCGATGAAGCGGGCCGGGACGTCGTGCTCCAGGGCCCAGCGGACGGCCACCCACTCCGGGGAGAACTCGGCCAGCGGCCAGAACGCCGAGCGGCCCGGTTCGTCCACGGCGTGGGCGAGGAGCGCGACCGGCGGCCGCATGTCCTCGTCGGCGGCCAGTGGGATCAGGGCGTCGGCCTCCGGCGGTCCCTCGATCAGCACGACTCCCGGCCGGGTCGCCTCCAGCGCCGCCCGCACCGCCCGGGCCGACCCCGGCCCGTGGTGGCGTACCCCGAGCAGCAGCGGCCGGCCGCCGGGCTCACCGGCGCCGCCCTGCCCACCCGGCCCGCCGCCCCCGGCCCGGTCAGTGCCCGTCACACCGTCCCCCTCGCCTGCGGCTCCAGCTCGAGTCCCCGTCGTCCCCCGCGGTGCGGGCCACCGCCGCGTCCGCCCGGCCTCGCGTCCGCATCCCCGTGCCGTTCACGCGGTCACCTCCCGGCAGGCCCGGTAGAAGTCCTGCCAGCCCTCGCGCTCGCGCACGACCGTCTCGAGGTACTCCTGCCAGACGACGCGGTCGGTGCCGGGATCGCGGACGACCGCGCCGAGGACCCCGGCGGCGAGGTCGCCGGCCCGCAGCACCCCGTCGCCGAAGTGGGCGCACAGCGCGAGACCTCCGGTGACGACGGAGATGGCCTCGGCCGTGGACAGCGGGCCGCTGGGCGACTTGACCTTCGTACGGCCGTCGCTCGTCAGCCCGTCGCGCAGCTCGCGGAAGACGGTGACCACGCGTCGGATCTCGTCGGTGCCGTCGGGCGCCGACGGCAGGTCGAGGGAGCGGCCGATCTGGTCGACGCGGCGCGTGACGATGTCGACCTCGGCCTCGGCGCTCTCCGGCAGCGGCAGCACGACGGTGTTGAAGCGGCGGCGCAGTGCGCTGGACAGGTCGTTGACCCCGCGGTCGCGGTCGTTGGCGGTGGCGATCAGGTTGAAGCCGCGCACCGCCTGTACCTCCTCGCCGAGTTCCGGTATCGGCAGGGTCTTCTCCGACAGGAGCGTGATCAGGGAGTCCTGCACGTCGGCCGGGATGCGGGTCAGCTCCTCGACCCGGACGGTCGCGCCCTCCGCCATGGCCCGCATGACCGGGCTGGGCACGAGGGCGTCCCGGCCGGGGCCGTGGGCGAGGAGCCGCGCGTAGTTCCAGCCGTAGCGGATCGCTTCCTCCGGGGTGCCGGCCGTGCCCTGCACCAGCAGCGTCGAGTCGCCGCTGACGGCCGCGGCGAGGTGCTCGGACACCCAGGTCTTCGCGGTGCCGGGCACGCCGAGCAGGAGCAGGGCCCGGTCGGTGGCGAGCGTGGTGACGGCGACCTCGACGACGCGGCGCGGGCCCACGTACTTCGGGGTGATCACCGTGCCGTCGGGCAGGGTGCCGCCGAGCAGATAGGTGGCGACGGCCCACGGCGACAGCTTCCAGCGGGCCGGACGCGGACGGTCGTCCTGCCCGGCCAGCGAGGCCAGTTCGGCCGCGAACGCGTGCTCCGCGTGCGGCCGCAACACCTGTCGCGGCACTTCGGCGCCGGGCGTCCGTTCAACGAATGCAGGCATGGCCGATTCCCCCTCCAGCTAGGCCGGTCCGATCTGTCCTCCACGGTGCACCACGCCACTGACAATCGCTCTGACCTGCGGAAATGATCTCGCACAGGTCATTGTCAGTGGGGGGACCTACCTTCGATGGCATGGCTCGGCACGGGGTGCGCCGGGGTGGGGAGCCGGGACGAGGGGGCGATGTGGGGACAGCAGTGCGAGGGCCGGGCGGGGAGGGCGGGCGCGGGTGCGCGGAGGAGGGGACCGCGGGTCCGTCCGCCCCCGCGGCCGCGTCCGATCCCGAGGCGGCGCGGCGCCGGGCGG
Source organism: Streptomyces violaceoruber (assembly GCF_033406955.1). NCBI lineage: Bacteria > Bacillati > Actinomycetota > Actinomycetes > Kitasatosporales > Streptomycetaceae > Streptomyces > Streptomyces violaceoruber. The sequence continues at coordinate 3,319,655 of NZ_CP137734.1, forward strand.
AGCGGCGGGCCGAGCGGGTCACCGCGGGCGCGACGGAGCTGGAGCAGCGGCTCGCGGACCTCCTGCGCACCGGCCTGGCCGGCGCCGAACAGGCGGGGTACGGGCTGTGGGAGGAGACGGCGGCCCGCATGGTCGACGCGCAGGCGCCGGGGCTGGCCTCGCGCGTGCGGGAGCTGGCCGCCATACCGTCGTCGGGTCCGGGCTGGCCGGTGCGGCTGCTCGAGGAGTGCGCTCTGCTCCATCTGCTCGACCGGGGCTGGCTGGGCCGCGAGCGGCTGCCGGACGGCCTGGCGGCGACGGTCCGTTCCCGCGTGGGTCTGCCCACGTCCGCGGACGGCCCTCCGGTGCGGGACCACTGGCTGGTCCTCTCCCAGTACGACACCGCGGACGCCCGGCTGACGACCCGTCGCGTCTGGCTGTACGGCGCGGAGTCGGACCGCACGGCGCTGCTCCTCTCCTACGGCGCCGCGGGCCGGGCACCCGAGCTGACGCTGCCGGTGGGGGCGGAGCTGGACGCCGAGATCTCCGCGTATCCGGGTCCGGGGCGACAACGGGCGGCCCTCGGCCGCCGGTTCGCACCGCCCGAGCCGGCACGGACACGCCCGCCCGGGGTGACGACGTCGCAGGCGGCCGTCCGGTACAGCGCGGCCCTCCGCGACGACCCGTGGCTGGACTCGGTGCCGGTGGCCCTGGAGCGGGTGGTCCCCGTGCCGGACGGCGACGGCTGGCAACTGGCGGACGCCGACGGGGACACGGCGCTGCCGCTCGCCTGGGCCGGCGGGAACCATCCGGGGCTGTGGCGGCTGGTCGCGCTGGCGGGCGGTGCGCCCGTCACGGTCTTCGGCGAGTGCGGCCACCGGGGCTTCACGCCGCTGACGGCCTGGCCGGCCGGGCCGGGCCCCGCGGTGCCGCTGTGCTGACCCGTCCCAGGTGTTTCGAATCGGAGGCGAACGACATGACCAGGACGCCCGCCCCCACGGACCCGTCCGCACCGGCGCCGGCCACCGTGCCGGGGCCGGCAGCCGAGCCCGGGTTCTCCCCGCCGGCCGGCGCGCCGACGCACCCCACCGCCCCCGGGTCGGACACCGGTCCCCCGATCGACGCCGAACCCGGCGCCACCGCCCGGGCAGCCGCCGCCACCGGACCCCATCCCGAAATCGGGCCGGGTACCGGTCCCGGTCCCGGTGTGTGGGAGGGGCTGGTCACCTCGGCGCTGCTGGGTACGGACCGGCGTCCGCCACCGGGCGGCGAGCGCGGGCCCGGTGCCGCCGCCGCGTTGCTGGACGCGGCGGCCGCGGAGACCGTCCGCCGCCGCGCCGGGCTGCGGCCGGCCCGCGCGGCCCGGCGCCCCGAGCCCGCGCCCGAGGACCCCCGCCCGCCGCTGCCGCCCGCCGCCGCCCGCCGGCTCACGGCGCTGCTCGCCGACCGCCCCGGCGCGGCGGGCGGTGGCCGCAGAGGCAGCGCACCCGATCTGATGGAGCTGCTGCCCCAGTGGCTGGCGACGGCGAACGCCCGCGGTTTCGCGGCACCGCCCCAGGCGCTTCCGGCGCTGCTGGACGCGGCCCGGGGCCGTACGGACCTGCGGCCCGCGGCGCTGACGTTCGCGGGGCCCCGAGCCCTGTGGCTGGCCCGGCTGAATCCGGACTGGCGGTTCGCCCTGCGCGCGACGCCCGGCGGAGGGACGGCACTCCCGGGCTCCGACGCCACGGAGCGGGTGCGCGGGCTCTGGCACGAGGGCCTGTTCGCCGAACGGGTCACCCTCCTGGCGTCCCTGCGCGCCCGCGACCCGGCCGGCGCCCGCGAGCTGCTGGCGTCGACCTGGGCGACCGAGCGGGCCGAGGACCGGCTGATGTTCCTCGACTCGCTGCGGACGGGGCTGGAGGCGGCGGACGAGCCGTTCCTGGAGCAGGCGCTGGCCGACCGCAGCCGCAACGTACGGGCCACGGCGGCGGAGTTGCTGTCCGCCCTGCCGCACTCGGCGCTGGCCGCGCGGATGGCGGCGCGGGCCGCGACGTGCGTGTCCCTCGACCGCACCCTCGCCCCGCCGGCGATCGCCGTCGAGGCGCCGCACGAGTGCGACGCGGGCATGGAGCGGGACGGCGTGGTGGCCAAGCCGCCGGCCGGGCGGGGTGAACGCTCGTGGTGGTTCGGCCAGTTGGTGGAGGCGGCCCCGCTGTCCACCTGGCCGACCCGGCTGGCGGGACGCACGGCCGAGGAGATCGTCGCCCTGCCGGTGTCCGACGGCTGGCGGAACGAACTGCACGCGGCCTGGTGCCGCGCGGCCGTACGACAGCGCGACGGCGGGTGGGCGAGGGCGCTGCTCGGCGCTCCCACGGCACCGGAGGCGGGCGGTCCGGGCGCGGTCTCCCTGGCCGAGCGGGCCAAACTGCTCGGCACGCTGGGCGCCGTTGAGCGGGCCGAGTGGGTCGCCGGGTTCATCGCGACGCACGGGCTGTCCGAGGCGTTCCAGCTGCTCGGCATGTGCGGGGTGCCGTGGGCGACGCCGCTGGGCCGTGCGGTGGTCGACGCGCTCAACATCGCCCGGGACGCCGGGAGCTACCCGTGGAGCTTCAGCGGCGTCATGGGCCTGGCCGAACGCTGCCTCGATCCCTCGGAGGCGGGCCGGCTCGACGGCCTGCTGGCGATACCGGACGAACCGGAGGACGCGTCACCGGGGGCCGGCGGGTACTGGGCGGAGGCGTTCCAGCGGCTCGTCACCACGTTGCGCCTGCGCGCGGCGATGGCCGCGGAGCTCGGCGCCGGGTCGTGAGCCATCGCCCTGCGACCCACCACCCGTGAGCCACCGCCCTCCGGCCCACCACCCCGTGACCCGCCGCCCGCACAGGCGGCGGTCCGAGGGGGGAGGCCTATGCTCCCGCGGGCTCCCGCACGTTCGCCCGGACCCAGTCCACGATGGACGCCGTGGTGGCGCCGGGCGTGAAGATCTCCGCGACGCCCTTCTCCTTCAGCGGGGCGATGTCCGCCTCGGGGATGATCCCGCCGCCGAAGACCAGGATGTCCGCGGCGTCCCGCTCCCGGAGCAGCTCGATCACGGCGGCGAAGAGCGTGTTGTGCGCACCGGAGAGGATGGACAGCCCGATCGCGTCGGCGTCCTCCTGGATCGCGGTGTCGACGATCTGCTCGGGCGTCTGGTGGAGCCCGGTGTAGATCACCTCCATACCGGCGTCACGCAGGGCCCGCGCGATCACCTTGGCCCCGCGATCGTGGCCGTCGAGCCCCGGCTTGGCCACCACCACGCGGATCGGACCGGCTGCCACACCCATCACTGCCTCCATGAAGCGACTACATCCATCCGTACCGACAAGTACCGCACACTTCACGTCCTCGCGGCGCGGATCCCCGCACCACAGCGTCCGGGGGAAGTGAACGAACGTTATCGCCAGCATCCCGCAACCGGCAGTTTCACGGTGGATACAGAGGGGGAAATCACACGGTGGGACACGTTCGCCGGGCACCGCTCCAGGGCGCGGCGGCAACACGCGCACGGGGAGCCGTGAGCCACTCAGACCTCATCAGACCCACCGGTCTCTGATACGGCATGCCGCATCACGGGTAGGCATAAACCTCGCAAACAGCACCAGTCACTGGTGTCACGGCGCTCCACGAGGGCACACGGGGGACAGAGGCGTCCCTGCGTGCCGACAGGAGGTCGGCCCATGAAGGTCACCACGGCAGCACTGCCCCTTCTCCCGCTCTTCCAGCGTCTCCTGCCCGGGCTCCCGGGACTCCCCGGTCTGCAACGGCTCCCCAGCGTTCCAGGGCTCTCCGCGGTCCCAGGACTGCCGGAGCTGGCAAGCCTCCCGGGCCGGCTGACCGGCCTCTCCCTGACCCTGCTCAAGGCCAGCGCCCTGGAGGCCGCGATCCTCGCCGGGCACCTCCTCCTCTACCCCTCGGGCATCATCCAGGAGCGCCACCCGGCCCAGACCCTGCGCCCACAGGGCGCCCAGGACCCCCTGCCGTCACCTCCGCCCCCGAGGCTCCCGGCCCCGGCCAGCCCCCCGGTCGTCCTGCTGCACGGCTTCATCGACAACCGCTCGGTCTTCCTGCTGCTGCGCCGCAGCCTGGCCCAGCACGGCAGGCACGAGATCGAGTCGCTGAACTACTCCCCCCTGACCTGCGACATCCGTACCGCGGCCGAGCTGCTCGGACGGCACATAGAGGAGATCTGCGAGCGGACGGGCAGCGAGCGCGTCGACGTGGTCGGGCACAGCCTGGGCGGGCTGATCGCGCGCTACTACGTGCAGCGCCTCGGCGGAGACCTCCGCGTGCGCACGCTGGTGACGCTCGGTACCCCGCACACCGGCACCAAGGTGGTCCCGCTGGCGAACGCGCACCCGATCGTGCGCCAGATGCGCCCCGGATCGGCCGTGATCGAGGAGCTGACCCGCCCGGCGCCCGGCTGCCGCACCCGGTTCGTCAGCTTCTGGAGCGATCTGGACCGCGTGATGGACCCGCTGGAGACGGCCTGCCTCGACCACCCCGACCTGAGCGTGCAGAACGTACGGGTGAGCGGCATCGGCCACCTCGCCCTGCCCGTGCACCCCGCCGTGGCCACCGGGATTCGGCAGGCACTCGACACCGCCGGACCGGAGACAGCCGGGCAAACGGACGCGGAACCGGGCAAACGATCCGGCGGGCTGACCGTCGCCTGAGAACGAAGCAACCCGTTCGGACTCGAACAATTCTCGAACACAAAGCCAAACCCGTGCCCGCCGTCCCCCAAAACACGGCCGATTGCCCGTTTCCTTCGCTCGCGAAACCTGACGAAGATTGTCGTGCCCGTATACCGCCGGGTACAGTCGCCGCACTGCTCTGGCAGCCCCTGTTGTCGAGGCGAAAGAGAAGTTGGTGAACGACCGTCACCCGTCGGGGACAAGGACCGCCCCGGCTTCGGCTTCCGACGCCGCTTCGGCGCCCTACGCGTCGTACGGCACAGGGGAAGCCCAGTACGGCAACCTCACCACGTACGGCGGTGGCCACGCCTCCGCCGGTTTCGCCACCGGCGGTGCCGACAGCTCGGCCTTCGACGCGGACCCCCTCTTCGGCAGCATGCCGGGCCACTACGCGGGGAGCCCCGAGGCGACGGGTTCGTACGACACCACCCAGTGGTCCACCGGCGGCGAGCAGTCCCCGCACTACGACGCGTACGCGGCCCAGCACCACGCCGCCTACGACACCGGCGCCTACGACACGACGACGTGGACGGCCGGTTACCAGCAGCCCGGCTCCGTGTCGCCGCAGGCCACGGGCGCCGAGGGGACCGGGCAGTGGGACACCGGCGCCTGGGCCGGTGCGGACCACTGCGCCGCTCCGGCCGACGCGACCCAGCAGTGGGACTGGGGCACGCAGACCTGCGAAACGGGCACCTTCGACACCGGCGCCTTCGAGCCGGGTACGACCGACACCGGCGCCTTCGACACCCGCGCGTTCGACACCGGCGCTTTCCCGGCCGGCGCCTTCGAGACCAGCGCCTTCACGACCGGCACCTTCCACACCGGCGCGTTCGAGGGTGGTCCGGTGGACACCGGCGCCTACGACGCCACGCAGTGGAACCCGGCCGGCGCCACCGGCACGGCCGAGGATCCGGACCGACCGGCCGGGCACCCCGTACCGGACGATGTCGCCCCGGACGCCGCGCCGTTGGCCGAGGGCACCGAACCCTCCCCGTACGGGGAGGAGTTGGCCGCCACGGGTGAACTCCCCGCCGTGACCGCTCTGCTGGACGACCAGGAAGAGGCCGCGCCGGCCGCGCGGATCCCGGTCGCCCGCGCCGGCTCCCGCGCCGGGGCGCGCTCCCGTCGCCGCCAGCCCGCCAAGCGCTCCGCGTTGCTGACCATCGCCGTGCCGTCGGCCTGCGTGATGAGCGTCGCCGGTATCGCGGCCGCCTCCGTCGGCAGCCTGACCGGCGACGAGGGCACGGAGACCGCGGCGTCCGCACCGGACCCGGGCAACGCCGAGGCGGCGCCGGTGAAACCGTCCGCCGCCAACAACAAGCTGGACACCCAGCTCACCAGCCTGGCCGCCGGGGCCGACGACTTCGCCGACCGGGCCAGCCGGACGCAGGAGCGCATCGACCTCAAGGCCGAGCAGGACGCCGAGAAGAAGCGGGCGGCGCAGGAAGCGGCCCGCAAGGAACGACTGCGCCCCAAGTTCGCGCTCCCGGTGAAGCAGCATGGCCTCAGCGCGTACTACGGTCAGGCCGGCATCAACTGGATGTCCTCGCACACCGGTATCGACTTCCCCGTGCTCCAGGGAACGACGGTGATGGCGGCGACCGACGGTACCGTGCGGACGCAGTTCAACAGCGCGTACGGCAACATGATGATCGTGACCGCGAAGGACGGCACGGAGACGTGGTACTGCCACCTCTCCAGCTACCAGGTTCCCTCCGGCACCACCGTGAAGGCGGGCGACGCGATCGCGTACTCCGGCGACTCGGGCAACTCCACCGGCCCGCACCTGCACTTCGAGGTGCGCCCTGCGGGCGGCTCGTCGATCGACCCGCTCCCGTGGCTGCGCAGCCACGGTCTCAACCCGACGTGACGCCGTAACGTCTCAGCAGATCGCCGGGTCCGTCCCCGGACCGGTCCCGGACGACCGTCCGGGACCGCGCCGCGCCCGTCGAACCGTCCTCAGAGCTTCTCCACCGGCGCGTACCGCAGCAGCAGCCGCTTCGGCTTGGTGTCCCCGAAGTCGATCGTCGCCTCCGCGTTCGAACCGGTGCCCTTGACGCCGACCACCGTGCCGAGCCCGAACTGGTCGTGCGTGACGCGGTCGCCGACCGCCAGCGAGACCGTGGGCTGCTCGGCGCCGGCCGACCTGCCCGTGGCGAAGCCGGACGCACCCGACGCCGAGGACCGGGACCGCGACCGGGACGACGACAGCGAGGCGGCCACGCCCGAGACCGGAGCGGAAGGCGCGGGACCGTTCGCCCCGGTCCGCTTCCATTCCAGGTGCGGGGCCGGGATCTCCTCCAGGAACCGCGAGGGCGGGTTGTACGACGGCTGGCCCCAGGCGCTGCGCAGCGTCGACCGGGTCAGGTAGAGCCGCTCGCGGGCGCGCGTGATGCCGACGTAGGCGAGCCGCCGCTCCTCCTCCAGCTCCTTGGCCTGGCCGAGGGCGCGCATGTGCGGGAAGACGCCGTCCTCCATGCCGGTGAGGAAGACGACCGGGAACTCCAGGCCCTTGGCGGTGTGCAGGGTCATCAGGGTGACGACGCCGTCGCCGTCCTCCTCGTCCGGGATCTGGTCGGAGTCGGCGACGAGCGCGACCTTCTCCAGGAAGTCGGCCAGCGTCCCGGCCTCCTCGCCCTCGGCCCGCTCCTGCTCGAACTCCAGGGCGACGGCCGCGAGTTCCTGGAGGTTCTCGATGCGGGTCTCGTCCTGGGGATCGGTGGAGGCCTGCAACTCGGCGAGGTAGCCGGTGCGTTCGAGGATGGCCTCCAGGACGGTCGCCGGTCCGGCGCCGGACTCGACGATCGTGCGCAGGTCCTCCATGAGCGTGTTGAACCGCTTGACGGCGTTCGCGGAGCGCGCGGCCATGCCGTACGCCTCGTCGACGCGCCTGAGCGCCTGCGGGAAGCTGATCTTCTCGCGCTGGGAGAGGGCGTCGATCATCGCCTCCGCGCGGTCGCCGATGCCGCGCTTGGGGACGTTGAGGATGCGGCGCAGCGGCACCGAGTCCTCCGGGTTGGCCAGCACCCGCAGGTAGGCCAGGACGTCCCGGACCTCCTTGCGCTCGTAGAAGCGGACGCCGCCGACGACCTTGTAGGGCAGGCCGGTGCGGATGAAGACCTCTTCGAAGACACGGGACTGGGCGTTGGTCCGGTAGAAGACGGCGACGTCGCCGGCCTTGGCCTCGCCCGCGTCGGTGAGGCGGTCTATCTCGTCGGCGACGAACTGCGCCTCGTCGTGCTCGGTGTCGGCGACGTACCCGGTGATCTGCGCGCCGCTGCCCTGGTTGGTCCACAGGTTCTTGGGGCGGCGGGACTCGTTGCGCTCGATGACCGCGTTGGCGGCGCTGAGGATGGTCTGGGTGGAGCGGTAGTTCTGCTCCAGCAGGATCGTCGTCGCGTCCGGGTAGTCCTCCTCGAACTGGAGGATGTTGCGGATGGTGGCGCCGCGGAAGGCGTAGATCGACTGGTCGGCGTCGCCCACCACGCACAGCTCGGCGGGCGGCACCTCGGCCTCCGGCGGCACGTCGACGGGGTGCTCCGAGGGCACGCCGACCAGCTCGCGCACCAGGGCGTACTGGGCGTGGTTGGTGTCCTGGTACTCGTCGACCAGGACGTGCCGGAAGCGGCGGCGGTAGTGCTCGGCGACGTCCGGGAAGGCGCGCAGCAGGTTGACCGTCGTCATGATCAGGTCGTCGAAGTCGAGGGCGTTGGCCTCGCGCAGCCGCGACTGGTACATGGCGTAGGCCTGGGCGAGGGTCTTCTCGAAACCGTCGGCGGCCTGGGCGGCGAAGTCCTCCTCGTCGATCAGCTCGTTCTTCAGGTTGCTGATCTTCGCGCTGAAGGACTTGGGCGGGAAGCGCTTGGGGTCCAGGTCCAGGTCGCGGCAGACCAGCGCCATGAGCCGCTTGGAGTCGGCGGCGTCGTAGATCGAGAACGACGAGGTGAAGCCGAGCTTCTTCGACTCGCGGCGCAGGATGCGCACACACGCGCTGTGGAAGGTCATCACCCACATCGCGTTGGCGCGCGGGCCGACGAGCTGCTCGACGCGCTCCTTCATCTCGCCCGCGGCCTTGTTGGTGAAGGTGATCGCGAGGATCTGGCCCGGGTGGACGTTCCGCTCGGCCAGCAGGTGGGCGATGCGGTGGGTGAGGACGCGGGTCTTGCCGGAGCCGGCGCCGGCCACGATGAGCAGCGGGGAGCCGGAGTGGACGACGGCGGCCCGCTGGTTCTCGTTCAGCCCCTCCAGGAGCGCGGCGGCGTCCAGGGCGGGCCGCGGGGCGCCGTCCCGGTAGTGGGTGTCCCGCTGCGGGGGCGCGTCGAACTTCCCGCCGAACAGATCGTGCGGAACCGGCTCCGGTCCGTGATCGTCCTCGGGCGGCGGCGGGGGTTCCTCCTCGTGACCCCGGGGGGTCTGGAGGCTCGCCAGGAAGCTGTCGTCAAAGAGGTTGCTCATCGCTCTCCGAGTCTAGGGCGCCCCACCGACAACCCGGTGCCACCCCGGAAAATGCCCACCATCCCCGGCGTGGACACGCCCTGCGACCAGCGGAACCACGAAGAGTGACGCCCGCGACCACCCCGGAGGCACCCGAACGAAAGGTCACGAAAATGTATCGGGCATATCACCCACCAACCTTCACAGCGGCCACACGAGTTGGCTACGGTGCGGGGCAGGCCGCTCGACCCCCTCCGGCGAACCTCGCCGGGCCGCGCGGCCTCCGCCGAGTCCGGCCTGCCCGCACGGCACCGGAGCCGGGGACCCAACCGAGAACTTTGGGGTGAATCGGCCTCACCGCCCTCGACGCGAGGACGGTCCGCCGTAGGGCAAACCTTCCGCGCCACACCGCCCGAACCCGACAGCTAACCCGGTAGGCGGAGCACTGGAAGGAGTCGCCTCCTTGGCGTCGCACCGCAAGTCGCGTCCCACCGGTCCCCGCGTCGCGGGCATCCGGACCCCGGCCCTCGCCACCGCGGCCCTCACCTCCGTCGCCCTGCTGTCCCAGACGGCGAACGCCACGCCGTCGGACGACCGGCCGACCCTGGAGGAGGTCGAGAAGAAGGTCGACGACCTGTACCGCCAGGCCGGGTCGGCGACCGAGAAGTACAACGCGGCCAAGGAGAAGACCACCAAGCAGCGCAAGAAGGTCGACACCCTCCTCGACGACGTCGCCCAGCGCACCCAGAAGCTCAACGACGCGCGCGAGGAGCTGGGTTCCTTCGCCTCCGCCCAGTACCGCACGGGCGCCTCGGTCCCGGAGACCGCGACGCTGCTGCTCGCGGACTCGCCGCAGGACTACTTCGACCAGAACCAGCTGATGAACCGGCTCACCGGCCGGCAGAAGACCGCCGTCGACGACTACGTCACCCAGCAGTCCGAGACGATGAAGAAGCGCCGGGAGGCCACCGAGAGCCTCGAAACGCTCACCGACTCGCAGACCGACCTGAAGACGGCCAAGTCGACCGTCCAGAAGAAGCTCGCCACCGCGCGGGAGCTGCTTTCGGAACTGACCGCCGAGGAGAAGGCCCGGCTCGCGGCGATCGAGAGGAAGAAGCAGGAGGAGGCCGAGCGCAAGGCCGCCGAGCTGGCGAAGCAGCAGGCGGCGCAGGAGGACGCGGAGCGCAAGCGGCGGGAGGAGGCCGCACAGCAGCAGGAGAGCGGCTCCGGATCCTCGGGGACCTCCGGCGGCACCGGTTCGTCGGACTCCTCGGGCTCGTCGACGCCGGGCACCTCGACCGGCACCAAGGCCGAGAAGGCGATCGCCTTCGCCCGCGCCCAGATCGGCAAGCCGTACGTCTGGGGCGCCACGGGCCCCGGCTCCTACGACTGCTCGGGCCTCACCCAGGCCGCCTGGAAGGCCGCCGGCGTGACGCTGCCGCGCGTCACCTACGACCAGGTCAACGCCGGGACGACCGTCTCCGTCTCCCAGGCGCAACCCGGTGACCTGGTCTTCTTCTACGACGACATCAGCCACGTCGGCCTGTACATCGGCGACGGCATGATGATCCACGCCCCGAAGCCGGGCGCGTACGTCCGCGAGGAGTCGATCTTCTACGACGGCGAGTCCTCGATCTACAGCGTGGTGCGCCCGGCCTGATCGGCGAGGTACTTAGCATCGGGCGCATGTCATCGGCCACCCATCCCTCCGCGCTGCGCACCTGGTGGGCGCAGCGTCCACCGGCGGCCGGGGCCGCGGTGATGGCGACCGGCATCGTGTCGGTCGCCCTCCATCTGACGGGCCGCGAGGTCCTGTCGCGGATCACCCTCGCCCTGGCCTGCGCCGCCTGGCTGATACTGGCGGCGAACTTCGTCTACCTGCTGCTGGCCGACCACGCCCAGTGGGTGAAGCGGGCGGGGACGCCGGGGGCACTCACCGCCGTCGCCGCGACGACCGTGCTCGGCACGCGGTTCTCGCTGCTCGGCTGGACGCTCCTGGCGGCGGTGCTGCTGGCGCTTGCGTCCCTGCTGTGGCCGTGGCTGCTGTTCCTGGTGGTGCAGCACTGGGGGCGGAGGATGCCCGGGGCGGTGTTCCTGGGCTGCGTGGCCACGGAGGGGCTCACCGTGCTCGCCGCCACGCTGGCCGCGGCCACCTCGACGCCGTGGCTGGCGCACGTGGCGCTGGTGCCGTTCTGGCTGGGGATCGTGCTCTACCTGATCGCGCTGTTCCGCTTCGACCTGCGGCAGGTGGCCCGGGGTTCCGGGGACCACTGGGTGGCGGGCGGCGCGCTCGCCATCTCCGCGCTCGCCGGTGCCAAGCTGCTCGCGGCGGCCGGGACCGGCATGTACCTGTGGAACGCCGACGACCAGGCCGTCCTGCACGACGTGACCGTCTTGCTGCTCACGCTCGACCTCGCCTGGTACGCCGTGCTCCTGGCCGCCGAGATCGCCTGGCCCCGCCTGCGCTACGACGTGCGCCGCTGGTCGACCGTCTTCCCGCTCGGCATGACGGCGGCGGCGACCCTGTCGGTGGCCGCCGTCCTCGACGTCCCGTGGCTGGACGCGCCCGGCCGGGCGCTGCTGTGGATCGCGGTGGCCGGGTGGCTGGCGGTCGCGACGGGAGCGGTCCTCCGGGCCCGCTCCGGGCTGCGGTCCGCGGACGCGGACCCGGGACCGGCCGTCAGGTCCACAGCACCGCGATGAAGATGTTGGCCAGGGTCAGCGCGCCCACCAGGCCGAACAGCGGCTTCTCCACCTTCTCCTCGTCGCGCTTCACGTAGACCAGGCCGAGGATCACGATCAGTACGGCGAGCTTCACGCCGATCTTGACGTTGTCGACGGAGTAGTCCTGGGCCTGGTTGAGACCGACCAGGACGGCACCGGTGACCAGCATCGTCAGCGCGCCGTGCAGCATCGCGGGGGTGAACCGGGCCGCGCCCTGGCCCATCGCCTTCATCTGGGTCAGGAAGCCCCCGAGGAGCGAGGCGATACCGATGATGTGCAGGCCGACGAAGAGGTGGATGAGTACGTCCATGAGGCCGGAGCCTAATGAGGGACCCGACACGCCCGGACACCGGCCCGCCCCGGCGCTCCCATAACAGCTCACGTCCCCCACCCGCCCCCGGTCCGGCATATCGGTCATCACCCTGCGTGAAGACGCCGGGCCTCGGAGGGCGTACCGATCAGATGCGGTCGCCGCCCGATCCGCTGCCGCCACTTCCGCGCATCCCGTCACCGGACCGTTACCGACGCGCCTAGCGTCCTGGCCCAGGCAGCCGGAACGGACCGGAGCCGACCCGGCGCCGGCCGGAGTCGAGTCGTACGGAAGGACGTGGATCGCAGGTGGGAACGCACCGCAGGCCGCGACAGCGCGCGAAGGGCGGCGGCAGAGCCCGTACGGCGGCCACGATCACCCTCGCGGGGGCGGCCACCGCGACGGGCCTGGGCGGGACGACCGTGCACGCCGATCCGCAGCCGACGGCAGCGCAGGTCAGGGCCAAGGTGGACAAGCTCTACCAGGAGGCCGAGGTGGCCACGGAGAAGTACAACGGCGCGAAGGAGAAGGCGGACGCCGCCGAACGGCGCCTGGAGGACCTGCGCGATGAGGCCGCCCGCAAGGAGGACCGGCTGAACTCGGCGCGGGAGGCGCTGGGTTCGGTCGCGGCCGCGCAGTACCGCAGCGGCGGCCTCGACCCGGCCCTGCAACTGGCGCTCTCCTCCGACCCGGACCGGTACCTCGACGGCGCCGCGTTCGCCGAGCGCGCGGGCAGCCGGCGGCAAGCCGAGGTGGGCCGCGTACGCAAGGAACTCCGCGACATCGAGCAACTGCGCGGCGCCGCCCGCGTCGAGGCGGCCTCGCTGAGGTCGCGCCGGGCCGAGCTGAAACGTCACCGCGAGACCGTCATCGGCAAGCTGGAGAAGGCCCGCCGCCTGCTGTCCCGGCTGACCACCGAGGAACGCGCCGACGTCGGCGACCGGGCCTCTCGCTCGGCGCCGGGCCCCCGGGAGGGCCTGACCCCCTCGTCCCCGGCCCCCGACTCCCGCGCGGCAGCGGCCGTCGCCTACGCCTACCAGAAGCTCGGCAGCCCCTACGTGTGGGGCGCGACCGGTCCGAACGCCTTCGACTGCTCGGGCCTCACCCAGGCCGCCTACCGCGCCGCCGGGGTTTCCCTCCCCCGCACGACCTACGCCCAGATCGACGCGGGCCGCCGCGTCTCACGCTCCGAACTCCTCCCGGGCGACCTGGTCTTCTTCTACTCGGGCATCAGCCACGTCGGCATCTACGTCGGCAACGGCCGGATGATCCACGCCCCGAACCCGTCGGCACCGGTCCGCGTCGCCCCGGTCGACGAGATGCCGTTCGCGGGGGCGACGCGGGTGGCGTGACGCCCCGAACCACGGTGCCCGGAGTCGCGGCAAGGGCTTCATCTGCCACCCGCGGATGCTCGCCGACCCGCCCGAAGGGCGTCCATCGCATTTTCTCCCGGTCACACCAGCCGTCGTGCCGTCGCCCAGCGGGTCAGCTCGTGCCGGTTGGACAGCTGGAGCTTGCGCAGGACCGCGGAGACGTGGGACTCGACGGTCTTGACCGAGATGTAGAGCTGCTTGGCGATCTCCTTGTACGCGTAGCCGCGGGCGATCAGGCGCAGCACCTCGCGCTCGCGCTGGGTGAGGCGGTCGAGGTCCTCGTCGACCGGCGGGGCGTCGGTGGAGGCGAAGGCGTCGAGGACGAAGCCGGCCAGGCGCGGGGAGAAGACGGCGTCGCCCTCCTGGACCCGGAAGACCGAGTCGACCAGGTCGGTGCCGGTGATGGTCTTCGTGACGTAGCCCCGGGCGCCGCCGCGGATGACCCCGATCACGTCCTCCGCCGCGTCCGAGACGGAGAGGGCGAGGAAGCGGACGGGCCGCTCGGCGTCGCTCATCAGGGGCGCGCAGCGGCGCAGTACCTCGACTCCGCCGCCGCCGGGGAGGTGGACGTCGAGGAGCACGACCTCGGGGCGGGTCGCGGTGATGACGGTGACGGCCTGGTCGACGTCGGCGGCCTCGCCGACGACCTCGACCCCGGTCTCGGCGGTCTGGCCGATCTCGGCCTGGACGCCGGTGCGGAACATGCGGTGGTCGTCGACGAGCACCACGCGTACGCGGCGCTCCCCCGCGCCGTCACCGGCCGGCTGCGCGGGCCGGGCCGCCTCGCCCGCCCCCGCCGTTCCCGCCGTTCCGTTCGCCTCGGTCGGGTCGCTCATGACGTCTTCTCCGCCCTCTCCATTTCCAGTTCGACCTCCGTGCCGCCGTCCGGCACCGCGCGCAGCCGCGCCGTGCCGCCGTTGCGCTCCATGCGGCCGATGATCGATTCTCTGACGCCCATGCGGTCGGCGGGTATCGAGTCGAAGTCGAAGCCGGGACCGCGGTCCCGGACGGACACGAAGACCGTCCTGCCCTCGACTTCGGCGTAGACCTGTACGGCGCCGCCCTCGCCACCGTACTTGGCCGCGTTCACCATCGCTTCGCGCGCGGCCTGCATCTGTGCGCTGATCCGCTCGTCGAGCGGGCAGTCGCCGACGACGACCACCTCGAGGGGAACGCCGTGCTTGTCCTCGACCTCCGCGGCGTTGCGCTTCACGGCCTCGGCGAGGGTGGTGGGCTCGTCGTCCTCGTCCTTGCCGTTGCCCTCGGGTTTGTACAGCCAGGAGCGCAGGTCCCGCTCCTGGGCCCGGGCCAGGCGGCGCACCTCGCCCGCGTTCTCCGCGTTGCGCTGGATCAGGGTCAGGGTGTGCAGCACCGAGTCGTGGACGTGGGCGGCGACCTCGGCGCGCTCCTGCGCGCGGATGCGCATCAGCCGCTCCTCGGAGAGGTCCTGCGTCATCCGCACCAGGTAGGGACCGGCGAGGAGGGTGATGCCGACGAGGACGGCCAGGGCCGCCTGGAGGACCGAGCCGAGGTGGGCGGCGGATCCCTGGAGGACGAAGATGCCGGTGACACCGGCCGTCACCAGCAGGACGCCCCCCACCGAGCGCAGCAGGGTGACCGTGCGGCGATGGCGTCCGACCTCGGCCCAGCGGGCTCGGCGCGCGTTGTCCGCCTGGCGCCAGACGAGGGCGACGCCGGCGCCGACGAGCACGGTCGGCCAGAGGTAGGCCTTGGCGCCGCCGCCCAGGTCGACGTTGCCCACGAAGACCAGGGCGACGACGACCATGAGGAGCAGGGCGACTATCTGGCCCTTGTCCGGTTTGCGCGTGACGAGTCGGCGGCGGCCGTCGGGGCCGGTCTCGGAGGTGACGAGGGACGGCGGCTTCTGTGCCTCCACTCCCCCGACGCCCAGCGGCACGAAGAACCAGAAGGCGGCGTACAGCAGCGCGCCGAGGCCGTCGGCCATGAACAGGCCGACGAAGGCGAACCGGACCCAGACGACGGGCAGCCCGAGATGCCCGGCGAGCCCCCGCGCCACCCCACCGAGCCAGCGTCCGTCGCTGCTGCGGTAGAGCTTGCGCGGCGGCCGCGGTTCGACGACGGGTGCTGCTGCGGCTTCCGGCATGACACCGATATTCACACGGGTGCGGGAGCCGGGGCATCAGGGTCGTTCCCCCACTCGCCCCTGATCTTCGGACCGCGGAAGGCGGTGCGGGGCTCGAACGCTCCCCGGGCACGGAGTCAGGGCCGATATCAGGGTCCGACCAGGGTCGAACCGGCTGCCGTCACGGCGCCGCGGCCGTCACCATGGACTCATGACCGATCACGAGCACGCCGCGACGGGTCCGGGACCCGGCTCCGGCCCGCGCCCCCCGCAGGGCGCCGGGCCGCAGGATGCCGCGCCCGCCGCGGATGCCGGTGCGGCCGGCCCGGGCGCCGCCGGCGGCACGGATGCCGCCGGGCCGACGCACCGGTTCTGGCGCGACCGGCGGCACAAGTCGCTGGCCGGAGTGTGCGCCGGCCTCGGAGGGCAGTGCGACATGGACCCGGTGATCTTCCGGATCACGCTCGCGGTCCTCTCCGCGACCGGCGGCATCGGCCTGATCTTCTACGGCTTCGCCTGGCTCTTCGTCCCCTACGAGGACGAGGAGGAGAACGAGGTGCGCAAGCTGCTGACCGGCCGGGTGGACGGCCACGCGCTGGCGGCGGTGCTCTTCGCCCTGGTCGGCTGCGGGGTCTTCCTCACCATGCTGCGCAACGGCGGGGTGCTGACCTTCGCCGTCGTCCTCTCCCTGCTCCTCGCGGGAGCCGGGTACTGGTCGCGGCACCGCAGGGCCCCCGAACCGGACCCGCTGTCGGCGCAGGCCGTCGCGGACGCCCCGCCGGAGGCCAAGGCACCGCCGATCATGTACACCTGGCCCTCCTGGTGGCGCGACCCCATCGTCAAGGACGGCACCCACGACGGCGGGACGGGCTACATGTGGGGCCCGCCGGACTCCGCGGAGCGCGACATCGCGGCGGCCGTCAACATCGGCCGCGGCATCCCGGGCCGCCGCGACCGCGCCACCGCGGGCGACCGGCACTCCTGGTCCGCGCAGACCCGCGGCCCCCGCGGCATCGGCGGCTGGGTGTTCCTCCTGGCCCTGCTCGCCGGTTTCCTCGGGGCCCGGCTGACCTGGGACGACCACCCGCTCGGCACGAGCCTGCAGACCGGCCTGGCGTGCGCGCTGGCGGTCTTCGGCCTCGGTATCGCGGTCAGTTCCTTCCTCGGGCGCACGGGAGCCGGTTCGATCTTCCTGGCCGTCATCACGGCGGGCCTGCTGGCCGGGTCGGCCGCCGTCCCGGAGAACGTGGGCACCGACTGGGTGCGGACCACCTGGAAGCCCGTGGTGGCGGCCGACGTCCGCGACCAGTACGACCTCGGCACGGGCAGCGGCACCCTCGACCTGTCCCGCCTCGACCTGGCCGAGGGGCAGACGGTGACCACCCGGGCCGACGTGGGCATGGGCCGAATACGGGTCGTCGTGCCGCCGGACGTGACCGTGCGGCTGTACGTCGAGGTGGGGGTGGGCGACATCCAGCTGCCCGGCGACAACGAGAAGGACGTGGACGTGGCACCGGGCAAGCACAAGGAGATCACCTTGCCCCCCGCCGAGGGCGGCAAGAGCTCCGGCACGCTCGACCTCGACCTCCAGGTCGGCGTCGGCCAGGCGGAGGTGTCCCGTGCTGCGTCATAGGTTCCAGCCCGGACGTCTGGTGGCCGGTGTCTTCCTGATGCTGGCCGGCGTCATCTACGCGGGCGACGCGGGCGGTCTCTGGGAGACGCCGTGGTTCGTGGTGGTCCCCGTCGTCAACGGCGGGCTCTGCCTGGCGGGCGTGGTCGGGATGGTGGCCCGGTCCGCGCACCGGCGCCGCGCGGAGCTCCACACGGCGCCGCCGGACGGAACCTAGCGGTACCCGCCGCCGGACGGAACCTAGCGGTACCCGCCGCCGGACGGGACCTAGCGGTACCCGCCCGTCCGCCGCCTGCGCCGGGAGCGCAGCAGGGCGTCCAGGGACAGCAGCGGGGCGCCCGCGAGGACGAGGGGGAGCCAGGCCATCAGATAGGCGAGGTCGTTGCCGTAGTAGTAGGGGTCGGAGGCCCAGCTGACGGTCAGCCACAGGCTGAGCGAGATCAGGGCACCGCCCAGCGCCGCCAGGCGCGTGAGCAGCCCGAGCAGGGTGCCGATGCCGACGGCCAGCTCGCCCAGCGCGATGGCGTACCCGAAACCGGGCGGGTTCTTCAGCGCGAGGTCGACCAGGGCGGGGACGGCCGAGGAGTCCCGCACGGTACGCATCATGTCGCCGACGGAACCGGCGCCGGAGTCCTTCATGAAGGCGCTGTCGGTCAGCTTGTCCAGACCGGCGTAGACGAAGGTGACGCCGAGGAAGATCCGCAGGGGCAGAAGGGCGTACCGGGCGGCGTGGTCCCGCCAGTCGCCCCCGCTCCCGGGTGAGATGTGCACATCCGTCCGCATACCGTGCGTCATCACTGCCAGCCGCCTCTCGCCGCGCGTGCCCAGACCCCCCACCAGACCATACGTACGGCACGGCGGTCCGGCTCAACCCTCGGCGCCCGGATTCCCGGCACCGGTCTCGACAGGCCGGCGACCGGAGGCGGGTGGGGTGTCAGTCCGTCACGTCGATCGCGTACCGGTTGGTCTCCACGCCCGCGCCCGTGACGACCTGGACGTCCACCCGGCCCGGTTCCACGTCCGCCGGGACGGGGACCGTCAGCAGGTCGTCCGTGGGGTTGCTGAAGCCGCCCGTCACCGGCACCAGGGGGACGTGGACGTTCACCGCGCCGATGCGGACGACCATGCGGGACAGCCGGTCCGCCCGCTGGGCACCCGGCGGCACGAAGCCCGCCCCGCGGATCTCGATGTCGTCGCCCGTGCGGATCGGCGCGTCCAGGTCACCGGCCTCGCGCGCCCGGACCACGGAGAGGATCACCGGCCGGCCGCCCTCGGCGTACTTCCCGGCCACGTAGGTCGCCGCCGACACCAGCACCACCACCGCGAGCCCCCAGGGCAGGTCCGGCAGTTGCTCCGGGCGCCGGGCCAGCCGCACCGCCGCAAAGACCAGGGCCACTGTGCTGATCACGACGTACTGGATGTCGGCGAAGGTCCCGCGGCCCGCGTCGTCCGTCAGCAGGTCGGAGGCGCGCGGCCGGTCGGCGCGTACCTTCTGCAGCCGCTGTCCCAGCACCCTGAGGCCGACCACCCGCCGTACCAGGACCGCGATCCCGCAGACCACCGCGAGCACGGTCACCGCGCCGGTGCCGCGGCCGAGTTCGAGACCGGAGATCAGCGCGTCCCGCCGGCCGTGCCCCGAGGCGACGGCCAGTTGCCCGGCGAGCACCAGCACGGCGTAGGCGACGAAGAGGACCCAGGCGGCCGCCACGGCACGGGAGGTGGACAGGCGGTTGTCCTCGCCGATGACCGGGGCCAGCGCGCCGCCCCGGGCCCGGTGGAACCAGGACGCCGCCGTCAGCGCGCCGGCCACCACCAGCGCCGCCGCGAGTCCGGCGGTGCGCGCGGCGGACCAGCCGGTGCCGACCGCGGTGAGCGACTGCCCGAGCAGCAGCAGGACGACAGCGGCCCACACGACGGCCGCCGTACGGCGGCCCAGCGCCGCGAGCCACGCGTCGCCCTCGGCACGGCCGCGTTCGGCGACGGCCTCCGCGGACTGGGTCAGCTCCTCCGAGACCCACTGGCGGGAGGCGGAGGCCGAGTGGGCCACCGCGGCGGGCAGCCCCTGACCGGCCGCGAACTCGTCCCGCCGCAGCAGGAAGGCGGCGACCGCCCGGCGGTGTCCCTCGCGGGCGCCGTGCGGGCAGTCCCCGCAGGTGCAGCCACCGCCGTGCGCCGCCTCGTACGCGTCCCTGTCCGAGCCGCTTCCGCGTCTCGCCTCCTGCACCGCCACGCCCGACGCCCGCCTTCCCGCACCCGCTAAGTCCCTTGGAACGACAGCGAATTGTGCCGTATCCCGCCTCGCGCCCGCGCGCTGCCCCGCTCAACGTCTGCTCAGCGCGGGTGATGCCCGGATCGCCGTGTTGACGGCCGCCCCGGGCCGCCTCGGACGCGGTCAGTCGAACAGGTCCGGTTCGCGTCGGGTGACCTCCTGCCACAGGGGCTGGTAGTTGATCCACGCCACCAGGTCGCCGCCGAGCTGTTCCCGGGTCGCCACGGCCTGCCGGTGGCCGATCGGCACCGGCCGCCCCGCCGCCTTCGCCAGCAGCTGCACCTGGCAGGACCGCTCCAGCGACAGGAACCACCAGGCCGCCGCGTCCACGGAGTCGCCGACCGTCAGCAGCCCGTGGTTGCGCAGCACGAGCGCCTTGCCGGAGCCGAGCACCCCCGCGATGCGCCGCCCCTCCTCGGCGTCGACGGCGACGCCCGAGTAGGAGTCGTACAGGGCGTGGTCCTCGTAGAAGGCGCAGCTCTCCTGCGTGATCGGTTCGAGGGGCTCACCGAGGGCCGACAGCGCGCGCCCGTGCACCGAGTGGCAGTGGGCGACCGCGACCACGTCCGGACGGGCGGCGTGGACCTGGGAGTGCACCGTGAAGGCGGCCTGGTTGACGTGGTGGCCGCCCTCCACCACCTGTCCCTCGGAGTTGACCAGCACCAGATCGCTCACCGTGATGTGCGCGAAGGGCACGCCGAAGGGGTTGACCCAGAAGCAGTCGGTGTACTGGGGGTCGCGGACCGTGATGTGACCGGAGACCCCGTCCTCGAACCCCTGGCGCCCGAAGAGGCGCAGCGCGCCCGCGAGCCGCTCCTTGCGGTGCCGGCGTTCGTCCTCGACCGAGTCGTGCCTGGGCGGCATCGCGAACCGCAGCCGGTCGGTGGGCAGCGGCGGGGGCTCGGCGGCCCCGGGCGTCCCGTGCATGTGTTCTCTGTCCTTCGGCGCCGGATGTGCCCTACGTGCCGGAAGTTACCGGCGGTGCGGCCGGGAGGACAGGGTCGGGGGCCAATACGCGACAGAGGATGTCGGTTTTGGCGTTCACACTCGGCGTATGACTTCAGGCTCCCCTGTGAACTGGGCCGGTTTCGCCGCCGCCGAACCGGGCCTGGCCGGCACCGTCGAGGCACGCTTCGGCGCGTACCCGCACCACGTGCTCGCCACCCTCCGCAAGGACGGTTCGCCCCGCACCGCCGGACTGGAGGTGCGGTTCCTCACCGGCGAGCTGTGGCTCGGCATGATGCCGGACTCGCTGAAGGCGCTCGACCTGCGCCGCGATCCGCGCTTCGCCCTCCAGGCGAACCCGGGGGACGGCACCGGCATGGGCGGCGGGGACGTGCGGATCGCCGGCCGGGCGGTCGAGGTCGAGGACCCGCGGACCAAGGCCGGATACGTGCGAGAGGTGGAACCGCCGGAGCCGTTCCACCTCTTCCGCACCGAGCTGACGGAGGTCGTGCGCACCCGCGTCGAGGACGACAAGTACCTCGTCGTCGAGATCTGGCAGCCCGGCAGGCCCCTGCGCACCGTCAGACGCGCCTGAGGGTCACTCCCACTCGATCGTGCCCGGGGGTTTCGAGGTCACGTCGAGGACGACGCGGTTGACGTCCGTGACCTCGTTGGTGATCCGGGTCGAGATCTTGGAGAGCACCTCGTACGGCAGCCGGGACCAGTCGGCCGTCATGGCGTCCTCGGACGAGACCGGCCGCAGGACGATCGGGTGGCCGTAGGTGCGGCCGTCGCCCTGGACGCCGACGGAGCGGACGTCCGCGAGCAGCACCACCGGGCACTGCCAGATGTCGCGGTCGAGGCCGGCCGCGGTCAGCTCCTCGCGGGCGATGGCGTCGGCCTCGCGCAGCAGGTCGAGCCGCTCCTTGGTGACCTCGCCGACGATCCGGATGCCGAGGCCCGGGCCCGGGAACGGCTGGCGCTGGACGATCTCGTCCGGCAGGCCCAGCTCCTGGCCGACCATCCGGACCTCGTCCTTGAACAGCTGGCGCAGCGGCTCGACCAGCTCGAACTCGATGTCGTCCGGGAGCCCGCCCACGTTGTGGTGGGACTTGATGTTGGCGGTGCCGGTGCCGCCGCCGGACTCGACGACGTCCGGGTAGAGCGTGCCCTGCACCAGGAAGGCGACCTCCGGGCCGTCCTCCCGCATGATCTCCAGCTGGGCCTGCTCGAAGACCCGGATGAACTCGCGGCCGATGATCTTCCGCTTCTGCTCGGGGTCGGACACCCCGGCCAGCGCGCCCAGGAACCGCTCACTGGCGTCCACGACCTTCAGCTGCACGCCGGTCGCGGCGACGAAGTCCTTCTCGACCTGCTCGGTCTCGCCCTTGCGCATCAGGCCGTGGTCGACGTAGACGCAGGTCAGCTGGGAGCCGATGGCCTTCTGGACGAGCGCGGCGGCCACCGCGGAGTCCACGCCGCCGGACAGCCCGCAGATGGCGCGCCTGTCGCCGACCTGCGCGCGGATGGCCGCGACCTGCTCCTCGATGACGTTGCCCGTGGTCCAGTCGGGGCTCAGGCCCGCGCCCCGGTACAGGAAGTGCTCCAGCACCTGCTGGCCGTGCGTGGAGTGCATGACCTCGGGGTGGTACTGGACGCCGTAGAGCTTCTTCTCGTCGTTCTCGAAGGCGGCGACCGGGACGACGTCCGTGGAGCCGGTGACGGTGAAGCCCTCGGGGGCGGCGGAGCAGGCGTCGCCGTGCGACATCCACACCGACTGCTCGGCCGGGGTGCCCTCGAAGAGGGTGGAGGACGGCTTGGAGACGGCCAGTTCGGTGCGGCCGTACTCGCGGGCGCCGGAGTTGTCGACGGTGCCGCCGAGGGTCTGCGCCATCAGCTGGAAGCCGTAGCACATGCCGAAGACGGGGACGCCGGCCTCGAACAGGGAGCGGTCGAGGGTGGGGGCGCCCGCCTCGTACACCGACGAGGGGCCGCCGGAGAGGATGATGGCCGCCGGGTTCTTGGCGAGGATCTCCTCGACCGGCATGGAGCTCGGCACGATCTCGCTGTAGACCCGCGCCTCGCGGACACGACGGGCGATGAGCTGGGCGTACTGCGCGCCGAAGTCGACGACCAGGACGGTGTCGGGGGCGGCGGCAGCGGGAGTCGCTGATGACACGGGGTGCCTTCCGGCGGGTCGGGCGGGGGGCTTGTGCTCCCGATTCTACCGAGCGGGGAAGGTGGCCCGGCCCCGCAGTCGGCCTCGGCCGTCGACCCTGCCGGCGCCCCTCCCCGGTCCTGCCCCGAGTCTCACCATGCGAACCGGCTTGGACACCGACCGTCGCGGGGGCATACTGGGCGCATGCTCAAGCACCAGGCGTTCCTGTTTACCTATGGCAACCGGCCCACCGGCTGCCATGGTCGTGCTGCTTGAGCAACTGACAAGCGACTTCCCAGGCGCCCCGGGCCGACAAGGTCCGGGGCGCCTGGCGTTTGCGGACCGTGCCGGTCCGGGGTGCCGCCACCCTTCGGCGAGGAGCCACCGACATGACCGTCACCGCAGCAGACAAGACCGGCGCCCGCACCCCCGAGGCCGCCGACGTGATCACCGGCGCCCGGGAGCGGATCGACGCCCTGGACGACCGGATCATCGGGCTGATCCAGGAACGGATGGCCGTCTCCGCGGTCATCCAGGATGCGCGGATCACCTCCGGCGGCCGCCGCGTGAACCTCTCCCGCGAGATGGAGGTGCTGGACCACTACCGGGAGGCGCTGGGCAAGCCGGGCACGGCGCTGGCGATGACGATGCTGGAGCTGTGCCGCGGGCAGGTGTGAGAGCCGCGGCGCGGCCGGGGGGTCGCATCTGAGTTCGGACTCCTTCTCACCCGTACGGCGCGTGACCGGCACGCGAGCGGCTTCGTTGGTCCCGGTGTCCGCGTCAGCCAGGGGCGGGCCCGAAAGAACCACGCGTGGCTCGCTGGAGCGATGAGGCGTACGGATCGTGCCGTGCGTCGTGGGACCTCGCTCCAGGAAGTGACCGGACGGCAGGGGACAGCAGCCCGGTCACCCATGAGAACGGCCGGCTCCGGGGACGCCCGGGGCCGGCCGACGGAACGGGTAGTGACGCAGGACACATAAGGATTCTGTGAATACGGAGACAACCCTTCACAGGTTCCAGTGATCAAACGGGCATGAAGCTTCGTCGCGCCCTGGCCGCAGCCGCCGCCACGGCAGTGATCTGCCCCGTCGCCCTGCTCGCGGCCCCGGCCGCCTCCGCGAGCGGCGGTCCGTCGCCGTCCCCGTCCGCCTCCTCGGACAGCGCACCGTCCCAGGGCGGGTCGACGAGCGTGACCTCGCCCGCCCCGAGCGACTCGACGAGCCCGTCCTCGAGTTCCTCCGCCTCCCCGACCTCCCCGCTCTCCCCGAGCACGACGGGCGAGGGCACCCCCGCCCCCGACGACACGCAGGCGACCACGTCCGCCCCCGCGAACCCCTCGCCGAGCACCTCCCGGCCGGAGGAGACCGCGAGCCCGGCGCCCGAGCCGTCCGTGTGCGAGGACACCAAGGTCGACGTCGGCATCGAGGGCCTGCCCGGCGAGATCGCGGCGGGCAGCGGCTGGCACGAGTTCTCGCTGAACGTGGCGAACGACTCCGGCTCCACGCTGCAGAACCTCGAGTACCTGGCCGGCGCCTCCGCCGACCGCGACGGCGAGAAGCTGTTCGAGAGCAAGAAGGTCGGTCTCCAGGCCTGGAACCCCGAGGACAGGACCTGGGAGGACCTCGACGAGCTCGGCTACGCGGTGGGCTACATCGGGTACACCGACGAGCTGGCGCCCGACTACGAGGTCGCCGTCCCCATGCGGATCAACGTGCGGGTCGACGCACCCGTCGGCGCCGGATTCACGCTCGGCGCGACGATCTACGGCGACGCGGACGGCGAGTGCACCGGCTTCGGCGACGTCGCCTACAGGTTCAGGATCGTGGCCCCCGGCACGGACACGGACGGCACCCGGCCGCAGGAGGGCGGCAAGGCGCCCGTGACCGTCCGGAAGCCGGCCGCCGGCACCCCGGAGGTCACCGGGAGCCTCGCCGCGACCGGCTCCAGCTCGGCGCTGCCGGTGATCGGCCTCGTCGGCGGGCTCGCCGTGGTGGTCGGCGGCGGTGCGGTGTTCGTGGTCCGGCGGCGCAGGGCCGGCTCGGACACGTGACGCTCACGCTCGCCGGAGCGGCGTGACACAGGCTGGGTGAGGGGGACCCGCGCTCGGAGGGGGGTGCGGGTCCTCTTCGCCTTCTCGTGCCCGGGGAGCGGCTGCTCCGTTGTGGCCGCTACTTCTTCGGCGGCACCGTCGGCATCTCCACGAACGGCAGGCGCAGCGCGCCGAAGGCCCGCTCCGGGACGGCCGGCGACCGGGGCGCGACGGCGGCCACCCGCTCGTACCCGGCGCCCTGCGCGGGGCGCGGGTCGCTCTCGCCCTTGTTGGGCCAGTACGACATCGCCCGCTCGGCCTGCGCCGTGATGGTCAGGGACGGATTGACGCCGAGGTTGGCCGAGACGGCGGCGCCGTCGACGACCGAGATGCCGGGGTGGCCGTAGAGGCGGTGGTAGGGGTCTATGACGCCGGTCTCCCGGGAGGCGCCTATCGGGCAGCCGCCGAGGAAGTGGGCGGTGAGCGGGGTGCCCATCAGCTCGCCGACGTTGGAGCCGGCGAAGCCGTTGATCTCGGCGGCGAGTGCGGAGGCACCGTCGGTGGCGGCCTTGATCTGCTTGGGGTTGGGCGACCCGTGGCCCTGGCGCGCGGTGAGCAGGCCCTTGCCGACGCCGGCCGGTTTGAGGTGCGTGGTCAGGGAGTTGTCCAGGGACTGCATGACCAGGCCGATGATGGTCCGCTCCGACCACTTGCGGTTGGAGAGCGAACGCAGGACCAGCAGCGGGTGCTTGGCCGCGTGGCCGAGGAAGCCCAGGACGCGCGAGGCGCCCGAGGCGGTCTGCCCGGCGTAGGGGACCTGGAGGATGGACAGGCCGCCCATCGAGTTGGAGCCCTTGCCGTAACGGACCGGCTCGATGTGGGTGTTGGCGTCCGGGTGGATGGAGGACGTGATGGCGACGCCGCGCGTGAAGTCGGCCCGGGGCTCCCCGGTGGCGCCGCGGTAGCGCCGGTCGTCGGTCTGGGCGCCGACCAGTGCCTCGGAGTTGGTGCGGGTCAGCTCGCCGAGCACGTCCGACAGGTGGGGGAGCTGGCCGCCCGCCTTCATGCGGTGCAGCAGGGTCTGGGTGCCGTAGGTGCCGGCGGCCAGGACGACGCGGCGGGCGGTGAAGGTGCGGCCCGCCTGCTGTTTCCCGCGCTTCCCGCGCTTCTTGCGGTCGGTGGGGAGCGTGGCGACCGCGAAGCCGCCGCGCGAGTCGTCCGTGACGGAGACGGCCGTGGTCATCGGGTGGACGACGGCTCCGGCCTTCTCGGCGAGGTAGAGGTAGTTCTCGTTGAGGGTGTTCTTCGCACCGTGCCGGCAGCCGGTCATGCACTCGCCGCACTCGTTGCAGGCCTTGCGGTCGGGGCCCGCGCCGCCGAAGTACGGATCGGGCACCTGCTCGCCCGGCCCGGCCTTCGCCGTGCCGTCGGCGTCCTCGCCGTCGCCGAAGAAGACGCCGACCGGGGCCATGTGGAAGGTGTCGCCGCAGCCCATTCGCTCGGCGGCGGCCTTCAGGTGCACGTCGGAGGGGGTCATCGTCGGGTTGAGCCGGACCCCGAGCATGCGCCGGGCCTGGTCGTAGTACGGCGTGAGTTCCTCGTGCCAGTCGGTGATGCCGCGCCACTGGGGGTCGTCGAAGAAGGGCTTCGGCGGCACGTACAGGGTGTTGGCGTAGTTGAGCGAGCCGCCGCCGACCCCGGCGCCTGCCAGGACCATGACATTCCCGAGCAGGTGGATGCGCTGGATGCCGAACATGCCGAGCTTCGGCGCCCAGAGGTAGTTCTTCAGGTCCCAGGAGTTCTTGGGCAGCGACTCCCGGGTGAAACGGCGGCCGGCCTCCAGGACGCCGACGCGGTAGCCCTTCTCGGTGAGGCGGAGGGCGGAGACGGAGCCGCCGAAGCCGGATCCCACGACGAGGACGTCGTAGTCGTATGCATCCTGGGGCACGGGGTCTCCTCTTTGAGTGTCGCGTGCGGGTAGTTGGTGGCTGGTCGCGCCCAGGCGGCGGAGCCGCATATCGATACGGCCCCGCGCGCCCCTGCGTCGGCTACCGGAACCGGAGACTCTTCATGAGCCGGAGACTGCGGCTCATGAACGCCGCGTACTTCTCGTCGTCCATGCCGAGCGAGGGCGCCATCGGCAGCAGGCGCTGGTGGGCGACGGTCTGGGCCTCGGTGTACTTGAGGATGCCCTCGGAGCCGTGCCGGCGGCCGAGGCCGGAGTCCTTCATGCCGCCCATCGGGGACTGCACGCTGCCGTAGGCGGGCGCGTACCCCTCGTTGATGTTGACGGTGCCGGTGCGCAGCCGGGCGGCGACGTCGCGGCCGCGCCGGGCGTCCTTCGTCCAGACCGAGGAGTTCAGGCCGTACGGCGTGGAGTTGGCGTGCTCGACGGCCTCGTCCTCGGTCGTGAAGCGGTAGACGGAGACGACCGGGCCGAAGGTCTCCTCGGCGCACACCGTCATGGGGGCCACGACACCGTCGAGGATGGTCGGCTCGTAGAAGTACGGGCCTATGTCCGGGCGGGCGACACCGCCGGCGACGAGCTTCGCGCCCCGCTCCACGGCGTCCGCCACGTGCGCCGTCACGGTCGCCAGCTGCCGCTCCCCCACCAGCGAGCCCATGTCGGCGCCGTAGGAGAGGGAGGTGCCGAGCCGCATGGCCCTGGTGCGGGCGGCGAAGCGCTCCAGGAAGGCGTCGGCGACGGACGCGTGGACGTAGAGCCGCTCGATGGAGATGCACAGCTGGCCGGCCGAGGAGAAGCAGGCGCGGACGGCGCCCGCCGCGGCCTTCTCGATGTCGGCGTCCTCCAGGACCAGCATGGCGTTCTTGCCGCCGAGTTCCAGGGAGACGCCGACCAGGCGGGCGGCGGCCCCCTGGGCGACCTCGCGGCCGGTGCGGGTGGAACCGGTGAAGGAGACGTAGTCGGCGTGCCTGACGACCTCGGGGCCGACGACCGGGCCGTCGCCGAGCACGACCTGGAAGACCTCGGCGGGCAGCCCGGCCTCGATGAGCAGGTCACGGGCCCACAGGGCGGTCAGGCAGGTCTCGGTGTCGGGCTTCATCACGACGGCGTTGCCCGCGACGAAGGCGGGGAGCGCGTCGCCGACGGACAGCTCCAGCGGGTAGTTCCAGGGGGCGATCTGGCCGACGACGCCGCGCGGGTGGCGCAGCTCGGTGACCTTGGTGAGGGTCGGTACGGCGCCGGTGTGCCGCTTGGGGCGCAGGTACGCCGGGGCCTTGCGGCCGTAGTGCCGGGCGGCGACGGCGACGGCCTGGACCTCCTCGTGGGCGTGCAGGCGGGCCTTGCCGGTCTCCAGCTGGATGAGGTCGAGGACCTCGGCCTGCCGCTCCAGGACCAGGTCGTGGAAGCGCAGCAGGACCGCGGCCCGCTGCCGCACCGGCACCTGCGCCCACACGGCCTGGGCGGCGCGGGCCCGCTCGAAGGCTCCGGCCACGTCCTCGGGCGTCGACTCGGGCAGGTCGGCCAGCTTCTCGCCGGTGAACGGGGTGTGGTTGGCGGTGCGGCCGGACCCGGCCACGCCCTTGGTGAGCTGGGCGACCAGCTCGGGCGTGACCACGTCGGCAGCGGTGCGGGCGCCCTCCGGGGTGGGGGCGAGGGGGTTCGTGCCGGTGAGTTCCGGGGCCTGCGCGTCCGTCATGAGCCGCAGGGTATGACGCCGGGCGTGCTTTGTGTACCCGTCGGTAACGGTGATTCACGGTGATTCACCGAGTGCTCACACACCGCCAGTGATCGCTGGCAACAAACCCGCTGATCAGGGCGTTGTGCGAGCGGGAGCGCTCAGGTGCCGTCGATGTCCAGATTGGCGACGGCCGTACTGGCCACCTCACGCCCCCGTGCGGTGAAGTCGCCCTTGCCCGGGTAGCTGACGGTGAGCTTGTACATGTCGCCCGCGGACGTGCGGTAGTAGAAGATCCGCAGTTCGCGCGGGCGGGGGTTCTGGCTGTCGGTGGTGGTGTAGACGACCGTGTTCTCGGCGGACTTGCCACCCCGGTACTCGGTCTCCCTGGGGGCGGTCTTCGGGTTCTCGGGCATGGCGAGGTCGTACGCCCCGCTCTCCTTGTACTTCCCGTCGTCGTCGTACATCTCGGCCGCGGCGGACCCGGCGATGTTGCCCAGGGTGTCCTCCCGCTTCTTGTCCAGGGTCAGACCGATCCAGACGGCGCCGCTCTCGTCGGTGTAGGTGACCCAGTGCTGGCCGGCCTCCTCGGGAACGGTGCGCTTGTAGTTCTCGGGCACCGCCAGGGTCGCGGCGAGCTGCTTCTCGTGCGGGGTCTTCCAGCCGTCGGGCAGCGGCCCCGCGAAGGGGTCCGCGAGCACCAGGTACGAGGCCACCGCCGCCGCGACGACCACCGAACCGAGGGCGATCCACGCGTTGCGGCCCAGCCGGACGCTCCAGCGGGACGCGGGCGCCGCGCCCGGCCCCTCGGGCCCGTCGAGCCGAACCACCTGCGTGGGCTGCGGCGCGGGCTGCGGCGCGGGCGGGTTCACCGCGGCGTCCAGCAGGGCGCGGACCCGGGCGGCGTCCGGGCGGCGCGCGGGGTCCTTGTCCAGCAGGCCCGTGATCACCTCGGCCAGCGGGCCCTGCGCGGAGGCGGGCGGCGCGGGCGTGGCGTTGAGCACCGACTGGAGCGTGGCCGGGGTGTTGCTGCGGCGGAACGGCGAGACGCCCTCCGTCGCGGCGTACAGCACCACGCCAAGGGACCACAGGTCGCTCGCCGGGCCGGGGCGCTGGCCCAGCACCCGCTCCGGGGCGATGTACTCGGGCGAGCCGACGAAGCCGCCGGTGTCGGTCAGGCTGGTCTCGCCCTCGATCTGGGCGATGCCGAAGTCGGTGAGGACGACCCGGTCGTGCCGGCCGAGCAGGACGTTGTCCGGCTTCACGTCCCGGTGCAGGACACCGGCGGCGTGCGCGGCCTCCAGCGCGCCGAGCACCTCGAGGCCGATCCGGGCGGCCTCGCGGGCGCTCAGGGTGCCCTCCTGGAGGGCGTCGCCGAGCGAGCGTCCGCGCACGAGTTCCATCACGATCCACGGCTGGTCGTCCACGACCGCCACGTCGTGCACGTCGACCACCGCGGGGTGGTCGAGCCGGGCGGCGGCGCGCGCCTCGCGGCGCATCCGCTCGAAGGCGTTGGCACGTTCGCGTCCGGGAAGGTGGTCGGGGACGCGGGGCTCCTTGACGGCGACCTCGCGGTCGACGGTCTCGTCCTTGGCCCGCCAGACGGTGCCCATGCCGCCGTGCCCGAGCTTCGCGATCAGCCGGTAGCGGCCGGCGATCAGCCGCCCGGCACCCGGGTCCGGGACCGCGGCCGCAGGAGTGGACGACGGAGTCGCCGGAGGAGCCGCCGGAGGTGCCGCCGCAGGAGTGGACGGCGGGGTCTGCGACCGCGGCGGCACGACCTGGGTCGGTGTCGCGTACGGATTGCCGGGATGCGGCACCGCGGCCGGCCGGTTCGGCGGTTGCAGGTCAAAACTCGTCGGCTCGTCCGCCCCACTGCGGGGCCCCCCGTTGCTGCTCATGCGTCCATCCATATCGCGCCGGACGCGCCCCTTTCCAGCGCGGTTGCCCGGTGGTCACAGACCCGTGACGCACGATGCCGCTTATCTCCCGTTTAGGTGCTGTTGCCGGAACCGGACGCGGCCGGAGGCCCGGGATTCGCCGTCGTCGGTGTCGACGTCGGCGGTGTCGATGTCGGCGTGGCGGGCACCGAACTGGTCGGCGTACCGCCCCCGTCGTCGCCTCCGTCGGCGAACAGCGCGGCCGCGGACACGCCCGCGCCCGCCGCCGCGACGACCAGCAGCACCGCCAGGAGCACGCTCCGCTTCACGCTCCGCCGCGCACGCAGGGGCCGGGCGGCGGTGGCCTCCTCCGGTGTCGCGGGCGTTCGGCCCGTGCTCAGGAAGGCGCGCAGCATCCGCTGGGCCGACGCCGCGTCCAGCCGCCGTCGCGGATCGCGCTCCAGCAGGCCCCGTACGACCGGGAGGAGCGGCCCGGCCTGCGCCGGTGGGCGGATCTCCTCGGTGACCACGGCGTGCAGGACACCGCCCAGCGAGTCGCGGTGGAAGGGGGACGCGCCGCTGAGGACCGCGCACAGCAGCACGCCCAGCGACCACAGGTCGGACTCGGGACCCGTCCCGGCCCCGGACATCCGCTCCGGCGCGGTGTACTCGGGGGAACCGACGAAGGAACCGCTCTCGGTGAGCGTGGTGGCGCCCGCGACCTGGGCCACCCCGAAGTCGGTGAGGACGACCCGGCCGTCGTCGGCGACCAGCACGTTCGACGGTTTCACGTCCCGGTGCAGGATCCCGGACGCGTGGGCCGTGTCCAGGGCGTCGAGCAGGGCGACGCCGATGCGGGCCGCCTCGACGGCGTCGACCGGACCGCGCGTGAGGACGCGGTCGGCGAGCGAGCCGCCGTCGACCAGTTCCATGACCATGTACGCGCGTCCGTCGTCCTCGACCACGTCGTGCACGACGATGACGTGCGGATGCCGCAACTGTGCGACGGCGCGGGCCTCGCGCAGGGTGCGCTCACGGCGCCGTCGGGCCTCCGCCGCGGAGAGGCTCTCGTCGAGGGGGAGGGCCTTCACGGCCACTTCGCGGGCGAGCAGTTGGTCGGTGGCCCGCCACACGATGCCCATGCCGCCGCGGCCGAGCCGCTCATGGAGCCGGTAACGGCCCGCGATGACACGCCCGCCCGCCCCCTCGGTCACCATGCGCCCCATCATGCCCCACCGGACGCACCGGCTCCGGGCCGCTGTCACACGGGTGGCCGACAACCGACGGGCGTGCGGACGGTCCCACGACGGGGGCGTGGTTCAGCCGGTCTTCTCCTGCCAGCCCTGCAGCACCGCCTTGAACCGCCGTTGCGTGGTCGGCCAGTCGCCCGCCGGTCCCGTCATGTTGAGGGCGTACTCGACGCCGTCGCGGGACATGTGCATCTGCGACACGGCGCGGCGCGGGCCGGGGAACTCGGTGTCCTTCGCCAGCGCGGTCCAGGTGTACTCCCAACGGGCGCTGTCGCGGTCGCGGTAGCCGGCGCGTTCGAGCTTGACGCGCCGGTAGTCGACGAGCCGCTGGAGCAGTTGGGCGTCCAGGTCCTGCTGGTGCGCGTACGGGTCGTTGTAGTCGGGAGCGGTGTCGACGGATATGCGCAGGACGTGGTTGCCGCCGTCGGGGGTGTAGTCGATCTGCCGGAGTTCGCCGCTGTCGCCGTCGAAGTCCCTCCGCTGCCAGTTCTCGGGCAGGTAGAGGCTGAAACCCAGCGGGTCGTCGCGGCGTGTCCAGTCGGCCGGGACGGAACCACCGGGGCCCTTGCCGGTCGTGGCGGAGGCAGAGGGGGAGGGAGCGGCCGAACCGGTAGCACCCTGGGTGGGGTCGGCGCCGGCCGACGAGCCGCCCTCGTCGCGCTGGTGCAGCACCACGGCGGTACCCGCGCCGATCAGCGCGGCGACGGCGACGACCAGGGCGAGCGTGCGCATACGGACCCGCCGTGCCCGTCCGGGGGCGGCGCCGCCCACCGCCGGGGCCGGCGCGTAGCCCGGCGCGGTGTACCCACCCTCGGTGTGTCCGCCCTGGGTGTACCCACCCCGGGTGTGTCCGGTCGGCGCGGGGCCGGCCGCCGTGGGACCGGTCGTCGGCGGGTACGGCGTGGCGCCGCTCCCGCCGGCCTGCGGGTACGGCGTGGCGCCGGTCCCGCCGGCCGGCATCCCCTGGACGGCCGTGTCGCCCGCGCGCGGCGGCCCCTCGTACCGGGTGGTCGGCACATAGGCCTGGGCCGCGTCCGGGCGCCGGCCCTCGGCCGCCTGGGCGAGCAGGTGCTCGGCCTCGGTCGCGTCGGGCCGCTCGGCCGGGTCCTTGCGCAGCAGGGCGCTGATGACCGGCGCGAGCGCACCGGCGTACCGGGGCTCGGTGGCCTCCTCCTCGACGACCGCCTGCATGGTGGTCAGCGGTGAGGTGCGGCGGAACGGCGACCTGCCCTCCACCGCCGTGTACAGCGTCGCGCCGAGCGCCCACAGGTCGGAGGACGGGCCGGGATCGTGGCCGCGGACGCGCTCGGGCGCCAGGTAGTCGACGGAGCCGACGACCTCGCCGGTCCGGGTGATGGTGGAGTCGCCCTCGATCTGCGCGATGCCGAAGTCGGTGAGCAGCACCCGGCCGTCGTCGGCGAGCAGCACGTTGCCCGGCTTGACGTCGCGGTGCAGGACTCCCGCGGTGTGCGCGGCGCGCAGGGCGCGCAGCACCCACAGACCGACGCGGGCCGCCTCCCTCGGGTCGACCCGCACCTCCTCCTTGACGGCGTCGGCCAGCGAGCGGCCCTCGACCAACTCCATCACGATCCACGGCCGGCCGTCGTGTTCGAGTACGTCGTGCACGGTGACGACGGCCGAGTGGTTGATCCGTGCCGCCGCGCGCGCCTCGCCCCGGGTGCGTGCCAGGAGGATGGCCTGGTCGCTCTCGGAGACGTAGAGCGCGGCGGTCAACTCCTTGATGGCGACGGTCCGGTGCAGCACCTCGTCGTGTGCGCGCCACACCCGGCCCATGCCGCCGCTGCCGATGGCTTCCCCGAGCCGGTAGCGTCCCGCGACGAGCCGGCCCTGCATCTGATTCACGTTGCCCCGCAATGGTCTTGTCAGGGTCAGACTAGGGACCGGCCCCCGCCCGGGGAACGGGTGGGGTGGCATGGAAACCGCTCTGTGACGGTTGTCGCTTTCCGTGACGGGAGGCAACCATCGGGCCGAACTGCGTTCAGCGCGTGTACTGGTAGGTGGCCGAGGCCTGTTCGAACAGCCGGGTCACCTCGTCGCGTTCCCCCTCCGGACCGCGGACCTGCACCACGTGGTAGCGGCCGTCGATGAGGACGGCGACGTTGCGCACGTACAGCTCGCCGCCGGCTCCGGTCCAGGTGAACTGCCCCTCCGCCATGGTCCGTCCGCCGACCTCGATGGTCTTCAGGCCGCTGGAGGTGGCCCAGCTGGAGGCGCGGTACGAGGCCAACTCGGGTTCGCTGTCGCGCTGGTAGGCCATCGGGTCGTCGCCGAACTCCGAGGCGCGGTCGCGGCCCGGCACGACGATCAGCTCGAAGTCGCCCTTGCCGTAGACGACCTGACCGCTGCCGTTGCGGGGCGTGCGGTTCCAGCCCTCGGCGACGGCGACGCGGAAGCCCTCGGCGTCCTTGCGCAGGGTGAATCCGTCGGCCACGTTGGACTGGGGCTCGGTGGAGCCGCCCGCCGTCCGCGAGGCGCCGGGGTCGGGCGCCGGGGAGCTCCGGTCCGGCCGGGACTCGCCGCCGGCGTCCGGTGACTTCGCGGGCGGTGCCTGGCTCGCCTCGCCGGCGGCGCCGGTGCGGTCGGGGGCCCCGGCCCCGTTCGTGTCGTTCTTCGGCATGAAGAACATGGCGTAGGCGACCGCTCCGGCCATCGCGAGCAGTATCAGCAGGAGCAGGGTCCGGCCGAGGCTGCGTGGCGAGCGGTCGGTCTCCCCCCTGCCCCGCTTGTGCCGTCCGTGGTGCGCGGGCAGTCCGGCGCGCCGCCTGCGCACCAGCTCGCCGCGGCGGCGCACGATGGGCAGCCGGCCGGTCTCGACGGGGGGCGCCGAGATGACGTGCAGACCGGCCTCCGGCTCGGGCGCGGACCGGACGAGGGAGCGCAGCCAGCCGCTCAGTTCCTCGAAGTCGATGCGCTCGGTGGGGTCCTGACGCAGCAGCGACTCCACGACCGGCCGGAGCGGCCCGCACTCCTCGGCGAAGGCGGGCGGCTCCGCGCACACGATCTGCACCAGCTCGGCGGTCGACTCCTCCGGGTAGGGCGCGTGCCCCTGCACGGCACGGAAGAGCAGCGCGCCGAGGGCCCACAGGTCGGTGGCGGGACCGATGGGCGCGGCCAACTGCCAGTTCTCGTGCACGGGCCCGGCCTGTTCCGGCGCCCAGCGCTCGGTCACGGGACCGACCACGGCCATCCGTGTCTGCCGGGCCCGCTCGGCGGCGAGCGCGGTGGCCGGATTCCGCTGCCCGGGCGCACGCCCGGCCAGGTCGTCCCAGCCCGCGGCGGGCCGGGGCCCGCCCTCGCGCTCCGGGTCGGCCGCCCTTGGGGGCGCTGCCCGCCACGGCCCGGCGGCGGCCTCGGAAGCGGTCTCCCGCGACCGTGCGGCGGGCCCGGCGGTGGTCTCCCGCCACGGAACTGCGGACCCCGCGGTGTCCTCCGGCCGGGCACCGGGCAGGGCCCGTCCGGCCGCCGGGCCGGAGCCGGCGGCCGGTTCACCGGCCGGGCGGGGGGCGGGGAACGCCGGGTCGCCCGTGGGACGTGCGGCGGAGGAGGCCGGATCACCGGGGGTACGGGGCGTGGCGCCGTGCCAGGCAGTGGTGCCTACACCGTAGGGGTCCGTGATCTGCCCCGGCGGCACGGCGGCACCGGACGTGGCGGGGTCGCCGACGCTCTCCTCGTCCCACGGTGCGCCGGACGCGGCGTCGGGCCCTATGGCATACGGAGCCTGGCCGGAACCGGCGGCGAAGGCGGCCCGGCCGCTTCCCTGGCCGGGCCGGGCGCCCGGCGCGCCGCCGCCCGCCTCGACGCCGTGTCCGGGCCATGCCCCGCCGGGCGCGCTGCCGTGCGGCGGCCGGCCGGCGCCGTCGTCGTCGTACGAGGAGCCGGGACCCGTGGCGAGGCCCGGGCGTCCGCCGCTCGTGCCGGAGCCACCGGCCTGCGTGGCGCCGTCGGGGGCGGGCCGGACGCCCGGCAGGGCCGCGCGGCCGTTCTGGGCCTCCTGGATGCGGGCCGCGGCCCTGGCTCCGGCACGGTAGGCGGCGATCGCGCCGGCCCGGGCGGCGCGGGCGTCCGCGGCGGCGTCGAGCGAGGCGGGTGCGAGGCCTGCGGGGGCGGTGCCGGGCGCCGGGGTCCCGGGCACCGGGAGCCCGCCGACGCCCCGCGCCTCGATGGCCGCCCGCCGGGCGGCCTCGGGGTCGGCGTCCCCCGGACCGAAGACCCCGGCGCGGGGAACGCCGCCGCCCGCACCGGAGACTGCGTCGCGCTCGGGCGCACCGTCCGGTTCGCCGTCGGGCGGCGGGGGCACCGGGTCGTACCCGCACAGCGCCTCCTCCGCCGCCCCGACCGCCAGGCCGGTCAGCATGACCCGTCCGTCGTCGCAGACGAGCACGGTGCGCGCGGTGATGTTGCGGTGCACCCAGCC
This sequence comes from Streptomyces violaceoruber, assembly GCF_033406955.1. Classification (NCBI taxonomy): domain Bacteria; kingdom Bacillati; phylum Actinomycetota; class Actinomycetes; order Kitasatosporales; family Streptomycetaceae; genus Streptomyces; species Streptomyces violaceoruber. Next base: position 3,355,531 of record NZ_CP137734.1, read on the forward strand.
GTACGAGTGCAGCACCCGCAGTGCCAGGAGGACGTCGGAGGCCACCTCGGCCGCCCGGTACGGCGTCAGGGTCTGTTCGGTGAGCAGCGCGGCCAGCGGCCTCGCGGCCACCAGCTCGCTGGCGATCCACAGCGAGCCGCCCTCGGCGAAGACGTCGAAGACCTGGTCCAGGCGCGGATGGTCGGGCACCGCCGCCGCGGCCTGCGCTGCCTCGACGGCACGCCGCACCACCGGGTCGGCCGGACTCCTGGGCCCGCCCGAGGCCGTGGGCCGCCTGCCGGAGTGCCGGACACCGCCGTCCCGGGCGGTGAAGCCGTCGGGCAGGCCGTCCGCGTCGAGCACCTCGGCCTCGACGACCTCCGGCAACGGCACCTGCCGGACCAGGACTTCCTGGCCGCTGTAGGTGTCGAAGGCGCGGGTCTCGGTGAGTTCGTACTCGTCGGACGGCGGCAGGGGCAGGCGGTAGCGGTCGGCGAGTACCCGTCCCGCGTAGTCGTCCACGTCGCCACCCCCGGCAGCCGTCGGTCAATTCCGTTCGCCCGGCGGGCCGTTCCGGCTGCGTACGGTCCGCAACCACTCACGATACGTGCCGGAGGCAACCCGCAATGAGCTGATGCCAGATATCGGGCGGCTCAAACCCGGGTCCCGTCGCCCCGGGGCCCGGGTCCCGTCGCCCCGGGGCCCGGGTCCCTGCGCTCAGGACTTGGGTTCGAAGGTCTTCGACAGGGTCCGCCAGGTGTCCCGGCGCAGATCGTCGCCCCAGTCGGCGGCCTTCGCGGTGTACATGAGCGCGTAGCCCTGGTGGTCGTTGACGACGAACCCGCGGTCGACGGTGCGGTACTTGGTGCCGCCGTCGGTGTAGGTGAACTCCCAGTCGGCCGCGTTCCAGTCCCGGTAGCCCACCTTCTCTATGCGGACCTTCTGGTAGTTCGAGCGGACCATGTACTGCTCCTGGCTCTTCCAGTCCGCGACGGGGTCGCCCTTGGGCGTGGAGGTCCAGGCGACCAGCAGCTTCTGCCCGCGGGGCCCGGTGAACCGGTCGCCCGAGGAGCCCGTGGAGGCGAACTTCCAGCCCTCGGGCAGTCCGATGCGGTAGCCCTGGCCGCCCTGGTGGGTGGTGGCCACGTCCTCGTCGTCGTCGGACTTCCCGGCGTCGTCCGACTCGCCGCCGGTCTCGCCGGACGCGCCCGCCGCGGTGTCCGGGGCGCCGGTCTGGTCCCCGTTCGCCGCGGGGTCGGAGGCGGAGCCGTCGGTCCCCGTGCCGCTCTGCTCGTCCTGCTTGGTGTCGCCGCTCGCGCCGGCGGAGGCGACCGCCTTGCCGCCGTTGCCGCCCTCGGCGCCCTTGTCGTCGTCGCCACCGCCGAGCGTGAGCGCCAGCACGGTGCCGAGCACGGCCAGCGCCACGACCACCGCGATGATGATCAGCGTCCGGCGCGGCACCACGTCGGTGAGCGGGGCCCGGGGCACGGGCCGGGCGGGCAGGTCGGGCGGCGGTACGACGGGCCAGCCGGAGCTCCGCGCTCCCCCGGCCGCGTTCGCCGCACCGGCCCCCGGGCCGACAGCACCGGGACGCGTGCCCGCACTCGCGCCGGGTCCCGAGGCCGATCCCGCCCTCGGCGCCGGCGGGGCGGCTGCCGTCCCGGCGGGTCCGTGGGCGGTGGCCCCTTGGGCCGTGGATCCGTGGCGGACCGTGGATCCCTGGGCCGTGGACCCGTGCACGGTGGAACCGTGGGCGGTGGGCGTCCCCGCGGCTCCCGCCGCACTCCGGCCGCCGTCGCCGGGCTTGGCCCGCGAGGCGGCCGCGGCGCCCGCCGCACCCGCCCCGACCGCGGCCTTGCGCACGGAACGCAGCGCTCCGCGGAGCTTCTCCCCGGCCTCCTCGCCCAGCTTGCCGCCGGAGCCCTGGGAACCGCCGCCGCGGCGCCTTCGCCCGTCCGGCTGCGGGGGCAGCGGCACGACCTTGGTGGCGTCGACCGGCTCGGTCCCGGCCGTCTGCTCGGGCGCGTGGATGACCTTGTTCAGCATCGCGCGGGCGCCCGCGTCGTCGAGCCGCTGGTCGGGGTCCTTGGTGAGCAGCCCGTAGATGACGTCCCGCAGCGGGCCGGCGTTCTTCGGCTCCTCCAGGTTCTCCGTCATCACCGCGGTGAGCGTCGCGATCGCCGAGCCCCGGTCGTAGGGCGGGGTGCCCTCGACGGCGGCGTACAGCAGCCCGCCCAGCGACCAGAGGTCGGCGGCCGGGCCGGGCTTGTGGCCGCGGGCGCGCTCGGGCGAGATGTAGGAGGGGGCACCGACCAGCATGCCGGTGGAGGTGATGGAGGGGTCGCCCTCGACCTGGGCGATGCCGAAGTCGGTGAGCACGACCCGGCCGTCCTCGGCGATCAGTACGTTCGACGGCTTCACGTCGCGGTGCAGGATGCCCTCGCGGTGCGCGGAGCGCAGCACGTCCAGGACCGCGAGGCCGACCTCGGCGGCGCGCCTGGGCTCCAGCAGTCCGTCCTCACGGATGGCCTCGGCGAGCGACTTGCCCTCGACGAGTTCCATCACGATCCACGGCCGGTCGTCCTCCTCGACCACGTCGTAGACCGTGACGGCGCTGTTGTTGCGGATCCGCGCGATCGCCTTGGCCTCGCGCAGCGTGCGCGTGATCAGGCGCCGCTTCTCCTCCTCGTCGATGTTCCCCGGGAACCGCAGCTCCTTGACGGCGACCGTGCGTCCGAGGGTCTCGTCCTCGGCGCGCCACACCGTCCCCATGCCGCCGCGGCCGAGCACGTCTCCCAGCCGGTACCGCCCGGCGAGGAGACGTGCGCTCTTGTCCGTACGGGATGTCCCCGCCCGCTCCGCCTCCGACATGCGTCCCCTCATGCAACCCGCCCTGACAGAGCCTTCATTGTCCCTCACCCGACAAGTGCTCTACGCCCAGGGTGCCCGCAGGGTTCCCGCCCCGCCCTCCTCACCGCGCCGCGATGTCCGGCGCCCCCAGCCGGGCCGCGTCGGCCGTCAGGTCGTCGGGCTGGCGCTGGGACTCCCGCTCGGCCTCGACCCGCTTCTCGTAGTGCTCGATCTCCCGCTCGACCTGGCCCTTGTCCCAGCCGAGGACCGGTGCCATCAGCTCGGCGGCCTCGCGGGCGCAGCGCGTGCCCCGGTCGAAGGTCTCGATGGAGATACGGGTGCGCCGGGTCAGTACGTCGTCCAGGTGCCGGGCGCCCTCGTGCGAGGCGGCGTAGACGACTTCGGCGCGCAGGTAGTCGTCGGCGCCGGTGAGCGGCTCGCCCAGGGAGGGGTCGGCGGCGACGAGTTCGAGCAGTTCCTCCGTCAGCGAGCCGTAGCGGTTGAGCAGATGCTCGACGCGTACGACGTGCAGTCCGGTGCGGGCGGCGATCCGGGCCCGGGCGTTCCACTGCGCGTGGTAGCCCTCGGCGCCGAGCAGCGGCGTCTCCTCGGTGACGCAGTCGGCGACCCGCAGGTCGAGCCCGTGCACGGCCTCGTCGACGGCGTCCTTGGCCATCACCCGGTACGTCGTGTACTTCCCGCCGGCCACGACGACCAGGCCGGGCACCGGGTGGGCGACGGTGTGCTCGCGCGACAGCTTGCTGGTGGCGTCCGACTCGCCGGCCAGCAGCGGGCGCAGTCCGGCGTACACGCCCTCGACGTCGTCGCGCGTGAGGGGCACCGACAGCACCGAGTTGACGTGTTCCAGCAGGTAGTCGATGTCGGCGCTGGACGCGGCCGGGTGGGCCTTGTCCAGGTCCCAGTCGGTGTCCGTGGTGCCGATGATCCAGTGCCGGCCCCAGGGGATGACGAACAGCACGGATTTCTCGGTGCGCAGGATCAGCCCGGTGCTGGAGTGGATGCGGTCCTTGGGCACGACCAGGTGGATGCCCTTGGAGGCCCGGACGTGGAACTGGCCGCGCTCGCCGACCATCGCCTGGGTGTCGTCGGTCCACACCCCGGTCGCGTTCACCACCTGCTTGGCGCGGACCTCGTACTCGCCGCCCGCCTCGACGTCCTGCACCCGGGCGCCGACCACCCGTTCGCCCTCGCGCAGGAAGGAGGTGACCCGGGCGCGGTTGGCGACCTTGGCGCCGTACGCCGCCGCGGTGCGCACCAGCGTGGCTACGAAGCGGGCGTCGTCCATCTGGGCGTCGTAGTACTGCAACGCGCCGACCAGCGCGTCCTTCTTCAGCGCGGGCGCCACGCGCAGGGCGTGACGGCGGCTCAGGTGCCGGTGCAGCGGCAGGCCCCGCCCGTGCCCGCGGGCCATGGACATGGCGTCGTAGAGCGCGACGCCCGATCCGGCATACAGCCGCTCCCAGCCCTTGTGCTGGAGCGGGTACAGGAACGGCACCGGCTTCACCAGGTGCGGCGCCAGCCGTTCCAGCAGCAGTCCGCGCTCCTTCAGCGCCTCCCGCACGAGCACGAAGTCGAGCATCTCCAGATAGCGCAGGCCGCCGTGGATCAGCTTGCTGGACCTGCTGGAGGTGCCCGAGGCCCAGTCCCGCGCCTCGACCAGGCCGACGGACAGGCCGCGCGTCACGGCGTCGAGGGCGGTGCCCGCACCGACCACGCCGGCGCCCACCACCAGTACGTCGAGTTCGCGCTCGGCCATGGCCGCGAGTGACTCGGCGCGCTGCGCCGGCCCAAGGGTCGCTGTCCTCACTGCTGCCTCCCGCTGTCGGTCGCGTCGGCCGCACCCGTCGGGCGAGCCCGGTTCCTGGTACCCACCATGCCCAGATTCTGACCGGCCTGCCCGACTTCGGCAGCCGCAGGCCCCAACCTGTGGACAACTTCCCCACCGGCCCGTACCGGCAGGCAGCGCGCCGTCGACACTCGCCGAAACTCCGCAGATCAATACCGCAAATCGGTCATATTTACTCCTAGTCTGACGTTGTGCTCGCCCGTCCTGTCCACCGGGCTTGCGCACCTGTCCCGCTTCGGCTACTGGGAAGGACGGCCCACGCCATGCCCGCAGATCTCGCCGTCATCGGACTCGGCCCGTACGGCCTGCCGCTGGCCCAGGCCGCCGTCGCCGCCGGCATCCCCACCCTCGGCTACCGCACCGGCCCCGAGGCCGACCCGCTCACCCCCGCCGAGGTGCGCCGGATGCTCGCCACGGGCTTCCGCACCCCGACCGGACCGGCCGGACCGGCCGAGCTGGGCCGGGTCCGCACCGCCGTCATCTGCGCGCCCACCCCGCCGGGCGCGGACGGCGGCCTGGACCTCACCCAGGTGGAGGCCGCGGCCCGCACCCTCGCCGCCCACATGCGCCCGCACACCACCGTCATCCTGGAGTCGCCGGTGCGGCCCGGGACGACGGAGGACTTCCTGCGCCCGCTCCTGGAGCAGGGCTCGGGGCTGCGCGCCGGCCGCGACTTCCACCTCGCCTACTCCCCCAGCCGCGTCGACCCCGGCAACCGCGACTTCACCCCGGCCAACACCCCCAAGGTCATCGGCGGCCTCACCCCCGCCTGCACCGAGTCGGCCGCCGCGTTCTACAGCCGCCTCACCGACAAGGTGGTCCGCGCGCGGGGCCCGCGGGAGGCGGAGACGGTGCAGCTCCTGGAGACCAACTTCCGGCACGTGAACATCGCCCTGGTCAACGAGATGGCCGTGCTCTGCGACGACCTCGGCGTCGACCTGTGGGACGTCCTGCGCTGCGCGGAGACCAAGCCCTTCGGCTTCCACGCCTTCCGCCCCGGCCCCGGCGTCGGCGGCCACTCCGTCGCCCAGGACCTCACCGGCCGGGCCCCGCACAGCCTGCGCATGGTCGAGCTGGCCCAGCAGGTCAACGCCCAGATGCCCCGTTACGTCGTCCAGCGCGCCGCCGCCCTGCTCAACGAGCACGGCAAGTCCGCACGCGGCGCCCGCATCCTCCTGCTCGGCGTCACCTACAAGGCCGACCTGGCCGACCAGCAGGCCACCCCGGCCGAGGAGATCGCGACCCGCCTGATGTCCATGGGCGCCGCCGTGAGCTACCACGACCCGCACATCCCGTCCTGGAACGTCGCCGACCGCCCCGTCCCCCGCGCCGACTCCCTCTACGAGGCCGCCGCCGACGCCGACCTCACGATCCTCCTCCAGCAGCACCGCACGTACGACCTCCAGGGCCTGTCGGTCAAGGCCCAGCTGCTCCTGGACACGCGAGGCGCCACACCGACGGGGGCGGCGCACCGGTTGTGAGACGGGGGCGCACGGGGGTGACCGCGCCACGGAGCTGGTGGTGAGAGGGAGGCTGCGCCGGTACGGTGGGGGAGCAGGTGGAGCCCACCGCAGTGGGCCTGCGGCAGGCTCCAGAGAAGTGAACGGAGTGTCCACCCCTACTTCTCTTAGGGGTGGCCGCTCACTTCCCGTGAATCCGCAGGATCCACCTCCTCCGGAACTTCACCATCCGCAGACGGATCCGGTCCCAGCGGGTGGGCTTGCGGTGACGGCCCATGGCGCGCCCCCTTCCACGATGCCGCCCATATCCCGGTGAGGCGGTCCGTCTGGAATTCGGGCCGGGCCCCGAGGAGCGGGGTCCGGAACGGTTCCTTGGAAGGGGGCGCCCCAGAGAACTGGGTCGCCGAGCAGGGACATTACCGATCCGGCACGGCCCTCCCCGGCGTATTCGCCCCGAACACCACCGCACGCCCCCGCGCCGCGTCTCGCGCCCCCTCAAGAGCCCCCGAGCACGCGAAAGGGGCCGGTCACCCACCAGGTGACCGGCCCCTTCACATGCCGTAGCGCGGCTACCGCCGGTGCTGCGAGTCCGCGACCGTGACCTCGACGCGCTGGAACTCCTTCAGCTCGCTGTAGCCGGTGGTGGCCATGGCGCGGCGCAGGGCGCCGAAGAAGTTCATCGAGCCGTCGGGGTTGCGCGACGGGCCGGTGAGGATCTCCTCGATGGTGCCGACCGTGCCGAGGTCGACCTTCTTGCCGCGCGGCAGCTCCTCGTTCACGGCCTCCATGCCCCAGTGGTTGCCCCTGCCCGGCGCGTCGGTCGCACGGGCCAGCGGGGAGCCCATCATCACGGAGTCGGCGCCGCAGGCGATGGCCTTGGGCAGGTCGCCGGACCAGCCGACACCGCCGTCGGCGATGACGTGGACGTACCGGCCGCCGGACTCGTCCATGTAGTCCCGGCGGGCCGCCGCCACGTCGGCGACCGCGGTGGCCATGGGCACCTGGATGCCCAGCACGTTGCGCGTGGTGTGGGCGGCGCCGCCGCCGAAGCCGACGAGGACGCCCGCGGCGCCGGTGCGCATCAGGTGCAGGGCGGCGGTGTAGGTGGCGCAGCCGCCGACGATCACCGGGACGTCGAGCTCGTAGATGAACTGCTTCAGGTTCAGCGGCTCGTGCGAGCCGGAGACGTGCTCCGCGGAGACGGTGGTGCCCCGGATGACGAAGATGTCGACGCCCGCGTCCACGACGGCCTTGGAGAACTGGGCGGTGCGCTGCGGGGAGAGCGCGGCGGCGGTGACCACGCCCGAGTCGCGCACCTCCTTGATGCGCTGCCCGATCAGCTCCTCCTTGATGGGAGCCGCGTAGATCTCCTGGAGGCGGCGGGTCGCGTTGTCGGTGTCCAGCTCGGCGATCTCGTCGAGCAGCGGCTGCGGGTCCTCGTGCCGGGTCCAGAGCCCTTCCAGGTTGAGGACGCCGAGGCCGCCCAGCTCGCCGATGCGGATGGCGGTGGCCGGGGAGACGACCGAGTCCATGGGAGCGGCCAGGAACGGCAGCTCGAAGCGGTAGGCGTCGATCTGCCAGGCGATCGAGACCTCCTTCGGGTCCCGCGTACGGCGGCTGGGGACGACGGCGATGTCGTCGAAGGCGTACGCCCGGCGGCCGCGCTTGCCGCGCCCGATCTCGATCTCAGTCACGTCTGTGGCCTTTCCCTGATGCGTTGCAGCGCCTTCCAGTATCCCCGACGGACCCGCCGGGGCACCGCTGAGGGCGGCCCCGGATGCTCCGGAGCCGCCCTCGGGAGGCCGCTGCCCGTGTGCTTGCTTGCTACGTCCGCTTACTTGCTGCGGCTGTAGTTCGGCGCCTCGACCGTCATCTGGATGTCGTGCGGGTGGCTCTCCTTGAGGCCCGCCGAGGTGATCCGGACGAAGCGGCCCTTGGACTCCATCTCCTCGATGGTGGCGGCGCCCACGTAGCCCATCGTCTGGCGCAGACCGCCGACGAGCTGGTGCAGGACGTTGGCCAGCGGACCCCGGTAGGGGACCTGGCCCTCGATGCCCTCGGGCACGAGCTTGTCGTCGGAGGCGACCTCGGCCTGGAAGTAGCGGTCCTTCGAGTACGACCGGCCCTGGCCGCGGGACTGCATGGCGCCCAGCGAGCCCATGCCGCGGTACGACTTGAACTGCTTGCCGTTGATGAACTGCAACTCGCCCGGCGACTCCTCGCAGCCCGCCAGCAGGCTGCCCAGCATCACGGTGTCGGCGCCGGCGGCGAGCGCCTTGCCGATGTCGCCGGAGTACTGGAGACCGCCGTCGCCGATCAGGGGCACCCCGGCGGCGCGGGCGGCGAGGGAGGCCTCGTAGATCGCGGTGACCTGGGGGACGCCGATGCCGGCGACGACGCGGGTGGTGCAGATGGAGCCGGGGCCGACGCCGACCTTGATGCCGTCGACGCCGGCGTCGATCAGGGCCTGGGCGCCGTCGCGGGTGGCGACGTTGCCGCCGACGACGTCGATGCCGACGCTCGACTTGATCTTCGACATCCAGCTCAGCGCGTTGCTGTTGTGGCCGTGCGAGGTGTCGACGACGAGGAAGTCCACCCCGGCCTCGGCGAGCGCCTGGGCGCGGTCGAGGGCCTCGGGGCTGGCGCCGACGGCGGCGCCGACGAGCAGGCGGCCCTTGGCGTCCTTGGCGGCGTGCGGGTACTGCTCGGCCTTGACGAAGTCCTTGACCGTGATCAGGCCCTTGAGGATGCCGTCGCCGTCGACCAGCGGAAGCTTCTCGATCTTGTGGCGGCGCAGCAGCTCCATGGCGTCCACACCGGAGATGCCGACCTGGCCGGTGACCAGCGGCATCGGCGTCATGACCTCGCGCACCTGCCGGCTGCGGTCGGTCTCGAAGGCCATGTCGCGGTTGGTGACGATGCCGAGCAGCTTGCCCGCGCCGTCGGTGACCGGGACGCCGCTGATGCGGAACTTGGCGCACAGGGCGTCGGCCTCGCCGAGGGTGGCGTCCGGGTGGATGGTGATGGGGTTGGCCACCATGCCCGACTCGGAGCGCTTCACCAGGTCGACCTGGTTGGCCTGGTCCTCGATGGACAGGTTGCGGTGCAGGACGCCGACGCCGCCCTGGCGGGCCATGGAGATGGCCATCCGGGACTCGGTCACCTTGTCCATGGCCGCGGAGAGCAGCGGGATGTTGACCCGCACGTTGCGGGAGATGCGGGACGAGGTGTCGACCGCGTTCGGAAGCACCGCGGAGGCGCCCGGCAGCAGCAGCACGTCGTCGTAGGTCAGCCCGAGTGTCGCGAATTTCTCGGGCACTCCGTCGACGTTGGCAGTCATGACACCTTCCCCAAATGGCCTTGATCGGTGCGGATGTCCATGCTAACGGGAAGTGGACGTGGCTCATTCCACGATCAAGGAAGCGTGCGACCTTCGTGCTTTCGTACGAGAGGGGCCGCTGCGCGGGGCGTCGTCCGGACTACTGCTCCGCCAGCGCCCGCAGCCGGCTCAGCGCCCGGTGCTGGGCGACCCGCACGGCCCCCGGTGACATTCCCAACATCTGTCCGGTCTCCTCGGCCGTGAGCCCGACCGCGATGCGCAGCAGAAGCAGCTCGCGCTGGTTCTCCGGCAGGTTGGCCAGCAGCTTCTTGGCCCAGGCGGCGTCGCTGTTGAGCAGCGCCCGCTCCTCGGGGCCCAGCGAGTCGTCCGGCCGCTCGGGCATCTCGTCGGACGGGACGGCCGTGGAGCCGGGGTGGCGCATCGCGGCGCGCTGGAGGTCGGCGACCTTGTGGGCGGCGATGGCGAAGACGAACGCCTCGAAGGGGCGTCCGGTGTCCTTGTAGCGGGGCAGGGCGAGCAGCACCGCGACGCAGACCTCCTGGGCGAGGTCCTCGACGAAGTGCCGGGCGTCGCCGGGCAGCCGGGACAGGCGCGTGCGGCAGTAGCGCAGCGCCAGGGGGTGGACATGGGCGAGCAGGTCGTGCGTGGCCTGCTCGTCCCCGTCCACGGCGCGGTGGACGAGCCCACCGACCGTCCCCTGGTCCGGGGGCGCATCGTCGTCACGCATCGGTCCATGGTGCCTTGCGGCCGTCCGATCCGTGGCTCCGTGCCCGTTGTTGTGCACCGAAGCGTTATGAGCAGGTGCGCCGGCACTCATCCCCTGCGCCCTCCCCTTCCGCTCGACCGACTCGTCCCCGAGGAACTCCACACCTCAAGGATGCGTCATCCGCGGCGAAACGAGCAGCGGGCGTCCGGCGGGTCGCCTTGTCACCCCCGCTCACCTCGCGATAAGCGGGGAGCGTCACGTCCCCGACGGGCCCTTTCGGACTCCCTCGCACGGGGGCGCTCCTAGCGGACCAGGCCCCACCGGAAGCCGAGCGCCACGGCGTGTGCCCGGTCCGAGGCGCCGAGCTTCTTGAAGAGCCGACGGGCGTGGGTCTTGACGGTGTCCTCGGAGAGGAACAGCTCGCGGCCGATCTCCGCGTTGGAGCGGCCGTGGCTCATGCCCTCCAGGACCTGGATCTCCCGCGCGGTGAGCGTGGGCGCGGCGCCCATCTCGGCCGAGCGCAGCCGGCGCGGGGCGAGCCGCCAGGTCGGGTCGGCGAGGGCCTGGGTCACGGTGGCGCGCAGCTCGGCGCGCGAGGCGTCCTTGTGCAGATAGCCACGGGCACCGGCGGCGACCGCGAGGGCCACGCCGTCCAGGTCCTCGGCGACGGTGAGCATGATGATGCGCGCGCCGGGGTCGGCGGACAGCAGCCGCCGGACGGTCTCGACGCCGCCCAGGCCGGGCATGCGCACGTCCATCAGAATCAGGTCCGAGCGGTCGGCACCCCAGCGGCGGAGGACTTCCTCGCCGTTGGCGGCCGTCGTCACGCGCTCGACGCCGGGCACGGTCGCGACCGCGCGGCGGAGCGCCTCTCGGGCAAGCGGGGAGTCGTCGCAGACGAGGACGGAAGTCATGGCCGTCCTCCGCAGCTCTTGCGCGTCACGTTGAGCCTCCAGGCTGGTACGAAATCGTCACCTGTGCGGTCGACCGTCCCGGACGCCCGCCCGAGCACTTGTTCCTTCAACCGCCTCCGCACTCTCAACGATGGTCACTCGAAAGAGTTACGGGGCTGTGTGTCGTCTTCGGCACTCTACGTGAGGGGGCGGCCACGCAGCAGACATGCGGGTGGGACCCGCGCCGTTTCATCACAAGCGGTGCCCCATTCAGCCGCTTTTCTTCCGCTTCGCTGGTGTCTGCGGCTAGATTCGCAATGAGTCATATTTTCATCTCCTTAGATCGTAGTTGTACGGTCGTGGACACCGTATCCACCCAGAACGGCTACAAGGGGTCACGCAATGGCAGATTTCTCCCGCCTTCCCGGACCGAACGCGGACCTGTGGGACTGGCAGCTCCTGGCTGCGTGCCGCGGGGTGGACAGCTCGCTCTTCTTCCATCCGGAAGGCGAACGCGGTGCGGCACGGAGTGCTCGCGAGAACTCGGCCAAGGAGGTCTGCATGAGGTGCCCGGTCCGCGCCGAGTGCGCGGCGCACGCGCTGGCGGTGCGTGAGCCGTACGGCGTCTGGGGCGGGCTGACCGAGGACGAGCGCGAAGAACTCATGGGACGGGCCCGCAACCGCCTGGTGGCGGCGACGGCCTCGGCGTCGGCCGGCGGGGAGGCGGCCGGCCCTCACTGAAGGAACGTTTCTCTGGACTTACGCGACGACGGGCCCCTCAAGGCCCCGCAACGCTCCCGACGCGGTCAGCGCGTCGCCGACTGGCGCGCCCCCGCCCGGGCCAGCTCGTCCAGGGTGGCCGTCACCGCCGGCACCTGCGCCAGGTCGGGCAGCGTGAGCGCGACGATCTCCCGCCGCACGGCCGGCTCCAGCGTGACCGTACGCACGCCCCGCGGCCGTACGGAGTCGATGGCGAGCTGGGGCAGCACGGCCACGCCGAGGCCCGCGCCGACCAGGCCGACCACCGCCGGGTAGTCGTCGGTGGCGAAGTCGATGCGCGGGGTGAAACCGGCCCCCTCGCACACCTCGACCAACTGACCGCGACAGCGCGGGCAGCCCGCGATCCAGGACTCCCGGGCCAGCTCCCCGATCGCCACGGATCCGACCCCGTCCGACCGGGCGAGCCGGTGCCCCTCGGGGACCAGCGCCACCAGCCGGTCGGTCAGCAGCGGCCGTACGACGAGGTCGTCCCACTCCTCGGCGCCGGCCGCGCCCTCGTAGCGGAAGGCGAGCGCCACGTCGCAGTCGCCCTCGCGCAGCAGCTCGACGGACTTCGGCGGCTCGGACTCCTCCAGGAAGACCCGGGTGCCGGGGTGCGCGGCGCGCAGGGCGGCCAGTGCGGTCGGTACGAGGGTGGAGCTGCCGCTGGGGAAGGAGACCAGCCGGACCCGCCCGGCGCGCAGCCCGGCGATCGCGGCGACCTCCTCCTCGGCCGCGGTGAGCCCGGCGATGATCCCGGCGGCGTGCCGCACCAGTGCCTCTCCGGCCTGGGTGAGCCGCATCTCGCGCCCGGTGCGCACGAGCAGCGGGGTGCCGACGGAGGACTCCAGGGCCTTCATCTGCTGGCTGACGGCCGGCTGGGTGCAGCCCAGCTCGCGCCCCGCGGCGGAGAAGGAACCGGTGGATGCCACGGCGCGCAGCACGCGGAGATGACGAGCCTCGATCACACCGCCGAGGATAAGCGACTCTTTGACCGGACGCCGAATAATGCGTAGCCGCTTTGATCGCGCATGGCCTACCGTTCCGGCATGCACCCTTCCGCCATGAGGCTCCTGTCCGTCAACCTGGGACGCGCGAAGGCGGTGCCGTACACGGACCAGCCCGAGGGCGTCACCGGCATCGACAAGCGGCCGGCCGACGGGCCGGTGCGGGTGGCGGTGCCCGGGTCGGAGGGCTTCGGGGCGAGCGGCCTGGCCGGCGACACCGTCTGCGACACGCGGCACCACGGCGGCGACGAGCAGGCGGTCTACGCGATGGCGCGCGAGGACCTGGACGACTGGGAGCGCACGCTGGGCCGCGAGCTGCCGAACGGCGCGTTCGGGGAGAACCTCACCACCACGGGCCTGGACCTCACCGGCGCCCTGATCGGCGAGCGCTGGCGGGTCGGCCCGGAGCTGCTCCTCGAGCTGACGTCCGGACGCATCCCGTGCCGCACCTTCCAGGGCCACATGGGTGAGCCGCGCTGGGTGAAGCGCTTCATGGAGAAGGGCGCGCCGGGCGCCTACTTCCGCGTCCTCGAGCCCGGTGAGATCCGCGCGGGCGACCCGGTGCGGATCGTGCACCGCCCCTCCCACGAGGTGACGGTGGCCCTTCAGTTCCGCGCCGTGACGACCCAGCGCGAGCTGCTCCCCCGGCTGCTCGCGGCGGGCGGGGTGCTGCATCCGGAGGCGCTCGCGACGGCGCGGAAGTACGTGGCGGAGTACGGCGCCTGAGCGAAGCGGACGAGCCCGGTCCGCACCGGTGATCGCGCACCCTAACCTTGCGCCATGACAACGGCATTGATTACGGGATCGACGGCGGGCCTCGGGGCGGCGTTCGCGCGGCGGCTGGCGGCCGACGGACACGACCTGGTGCTGGTGGCCCGTGACACCGAGCGGCTGCGCGGGCAGGCCACGGAGCTGCACGACCGGCACGGCATCGAGGCGGAGGTGCTGACGGCGGACCTGTCGGCGGACCCCGGCATCGACGCGGTCGCGGCCCGGCTGTCCGACCGCAGGAACCCCGTCGACCTGCTGGTCAACAACGCCGGGTTCGGCAACAAGGGCCGTTTCCTCGACGTCCCCATGGCCGACGAGCTGACCATGCTCAAGGTGCACTGCGAGGCGGTGCTCCGGCTGACCTCGGCGGCGGTGGAGGCGATGCGGGAGCGGGGCCGCGGCGGTGTCGTCAACGTGGCCTCGGTCGCCGCCTTCGTCCCGCGCGGCACCTACGGCGCCTCCAAGGCGTGGGTCGTCCAGTTCACCCAGGGCGTGGCGAAGGACCTGGCCGGCAGCGGCGTCCGCCTGATGGCCCTGGCCCCCGGCTTCGTGCGCACGGAGTTCCACGAGCGGGCCGGCATGGGCACGGACAACATCCCGAACTGGATGTGGCTCGACGCGGACAACGTCGTCGCGGCGGCCCTCGCCGACCTGTCCCGCGGCAAGTCCCTGTCGATCCCCGACCCCCGCTACAAGACCCTGATGGGCGCGGCGAAGCTGGTGCCGCGGGGGCTGCTGGGCGGCATCACGTCGCGGACGGGACGCAAGTACGGGCCGCAGTAGGGGGCGCCGACCGGCTCGTCACCCGAACGTGTGGTCCGTCCCGGACCCCTCCTGGCGGTCCGCCGGCGCGACGTAGCGTCGGGTGGCTGCGCCCGCGGCGGGCGGGAGGTCGCAGGTTCGGCGAGGGAGAGGGTGGCATCGCGTGAACGCGGGCACTGGTGACCGGGGCGAACTGTTCGTCGACGGCATCGACGGGCGGCGGACGGACGGGGTGAGGCCGGGCCGGGGGGCGGTGACCGGGGGCGGGACGGTGTTGTTCTCCGACGCTCCCGGCGGTGGGTCGCCGTCGGCGGCCCCGGCCTCGGCCCGCCCCGGTACGGCCGACACGGCCGGTGCCGCCTCCGTCCCGCATGCCCGGCACGCCCCGCGCCCCCGGCCCGGTGGGGCCCCCGCCCGGGCCCGGAGGGCGGGCCGGTGGGCGAAGGTCGCGCAGCGGATCGTGCCGGACGATCTCCAGCCCGAGGTGCTGCGCGTGGAGCTGACCGAACTCGGGGACGCGTTCCGCGCGTACCAGCGGCGCCCGGAACCGGACCTCGCCGTCCTCGCCGGCCTGCACGACCGCAAGGCCCGCGCCTTCGCCCTGTGGGCGGACGTCACCGGCGACGCGTCCCTGCGGGAGGAAGCCGACCGGGCCGCGGCGGCCGCGCGGACCACCCGCGAGATGGACGCCAACCGCCGCGGCGTCCCGGTGGACGGGGAGGGGCCGGTGGTCGAGCGGTTGCTGACCCGGGGCCAGGGCGTCCATGCCCGCAACGTGCTGGCGCACGTCCGGACCGGCGCCCCGTTCCCCGATGCCGAGCCGCGGCTCGCGGTGCTGATGCTCACCCTGCGGGCCGCGCGCACCGGTACCGGGAACGTCACCGGGCAGGATCTCGGCGGCTGGTTGCAGGGCGACGCCGAGCGGGTGCTCCGGGAGCTCGTCGACGTGGGCTGGCTGCTGCTGCCGCAGGACGTCACCGCCGACGACGCGCTGATGTCCCGGCCCGAGGAACCCGCCCAGATCACGGTGCCCACGCTGATTCCCACGCAGCCCCGCCCGTTCTTCTTCGGCAAGGTCACCCGGGCCCGGCTCTCGGGGTGGGCGCAGAAGGTGGTGGGCGACCGGAAGCTGCGCAAGAAGAAGGCGGGGGCTGCCACCAGGCTCCTCGCGGTGTACACCGCGGCCCACAGCCGTCCCGACGGGTGCCTGGGAGCCGCCGGCGAGGACGCCGGTCCGGCGCTGGACGAGGTCGCCCAGTTCTGCGGTCTGCGGCCCGAGGAGGTCGCCGGACACGCCGGGCTGCTGGTCGCCGCCGGCTGGCTCGCGGAGGACGCGGACACCACGGACGGGCGGCTGCGGGGCCGGCTCGCCGAGCGCGTACTACCGCTGAGCGGCCTGCTGTGACGGCTCGTCGCTGAGATTCGTCGGGGAAATCGCCCCGGAGGGGCGTGGGGAACTGCGCGCGCAACCACGACGTCGCCGCACCCGGCAACGAACCCGGTGGGGCAGAACCCGGTGGGGCAGACGCCGACCCGGCACGGGCACCGGAACCGGCACCTGGAAAGAACGGTGCCCGGCCCCCCGCAGGGGACCGGGCACCGTTCGCTCAGCTCAGCTCAGCGTGTCGCTCAGTGGGAGTGGCCGTGGCTGTGGCCACCGGCGGCCGGCTCTTCCTCTTCCTTCTTCTCGACGACCAGGGTCTCGGTCGTCAGCAGGAGGGAGGCGATGGAGGCGGCGTTCTCCAGGGCGGAGCGGGTGACCTTCACCGGGTCGATGACGCCGGCCTTGACCAGGTCGCCGTACTCGCCGGTGGCGGCGTTGAAGCCCTGGCCCTTGTCGAGGTCGGCGACCTTGGAGGTGATGACGTAACCCTCCAGGCCGGCGTTCTCGGCGATCCAGCGCAGCGGCTCGACCGCGGCGCGGCGGACGACCGCGACACCGGTGGCCTCGTCGCCGGTCTTGCCGAGGTTGCCCTCGAGCACCTTGACGGCGTGGACCAGCGCGGAGCCACCACCGGAGACGATGCCCTCCTCGACCGCGGCGCGGGTCGCGGAGATGGCGTCCTCCAGACGGTGCTTGCGCTCCTTCAGCTCCACCTCGGTGGCGGCGCCGACCTTGATCACGCACACGCCGCCGGCCAGCTTCGCGAGGCGCTCCTGGAGCTTCTCGCGGTCCCAGTCGGAGTCCGTGTTCTCGATCTCGGCCTTGATCTGGGCGATGCGGCCCTGGACCTCGTCGCGCTTGCCGGCACCGTCGACGATCGTGGTGTCGTCCTTGGTGACGGTGATGCGGCGGGCGGTGCCGAGCACCTCGAGGCCGACCTGGTCGAGCTTGAGGCCGACCTCCTCGGAGATGACCGTGGCGCCGGTGAGGACGGCCATGTCCTGCAGCATCGCCTTGCGGCGGTCGCCGAAGCCGGGGGCCTTGACGGCCACCGCGTTGAAGGTGCCGCGGATCTTGTTGACGACGAGGGTGGAGAGCGCCTCGCCCTCCAGGTCCTCGGCGATGATCAGCAGCGGCTTGGAGGCGTTGGCCTGGATGACCTTCTCCAGCAGCGGCAGCAGGTCCGCGATGGAGGAGATCTTGCCCTGGTTGATCAGGATGTACGGGTCGTCGAGGACGGCCTCCATGCGCTCCTGGTCCGTCACGAAGTACGGCGACAGGTAGCCCTTGTCGAAGGCCATGCCCTCGGTGAAGTCCAGCTCCAGACCGAAGGTGTTGGACTCCTCGACGGTGATGACACCGTCCTTGCCGACCTTGTCCATCGCTTCGGCGATCAGCTCGCCGACCTGCTGGTCCTGGGCGGACAGCGCGGCCACGGCGGCGATGTCGGACTTCTCGTCGATCGGGCGGGCGGTGGCGAGAAGGTCTTCCGACACGGCGGCGACGGCCGCGTCGATGCCCTTCTTCAGCAGCGCCGGGGAGGCACCGGCGGCGACGTTCTTCAGGCCCTCGCGCACGAGCGCCTGGGCGAGCACGGTGGCGGTGGTGGTGCCGTCACCCGCGATGTCGTTGGTCTTGGTCGCCACCTCCTTCACCAGCTGGGCGCCGAGGTTCTCGTACGGGTCCTCGACCTCGACCTCGCGGGCGATGGTGACGCCGTCGTTGGTGATGGTGGGGGCGCCGAACTTCTTGTCGATGACGACGTTGCGGCCCTTGGGGCCGATCGTCACCTTCACGGTGTCGGCGAGCTTGTTGACGCCGCGCTCGAGGGCGCGACGGGCGTCCTCGTCGAACTTCAGGATCTTCGCCATGGGAGCGTGAGCCCTCTTCCGGAAATCTTGGGGTTATACGGCAACTGCGCCCCCGACGCCCGGCTTTTTATGGTCGCGGGAGCCAGGGGCGCAGCTGGAAAGCAAGGTGCTTCGGTGAAGCGAAGTACTACTTCTACTTCTCGACGATCGCGAGCACGTCGCGGGCCGAGAGGACGAGGTACTCCTCGCCGTTGTACTTCACCTCGGTGCCGCCGTACTTGCTGTAGAGCACGACGTCGCCGACGCTGACGTCGAGCGGAAGGCGGTTGCCGTCCTCGAAGCGGCCCGGGCCGACGGCCAGGACGACGCCCTCCTGGGGCTTCTCCTTGGCCGTGTCCGGAATGACCAGGCCCGAAGCCGTGGTCTGCTCGGCGTCGAGCGGCTGGACCACGATGCGGTCCTCGAGCGGCTTGATGGCAACCTTGGAGCTGGTGGTCGTCACGATCCGACCTCCCCCTTCGGAGATCTCACGGGGTTAACTGTCTGAGGTGGCGACCAGGTGGATCCGTCGTCGCGGGTGCCGGACCTGCCCGTCGCGTAGTTGGCACTCTCCAGTGGGGAGTGCCAGGTCCGAGACTATGACTGCGATTAGCACTCGGTCAAGCGGAGTGCCAATGCCGGCGGCGCGTCGGCGGGGTTTTCCGGTGAACGCCGGTTCGTTTCGCACCCTGCGTGGGTGCGGGCGCCGCTGGGGCTGCCGCCCCCAGACCCCCGCTGTCGGCCCGGACGGCCTCGTCCTCGCCCCCCCCAGAGGGGGCACCCCCAACGGGCTGTGACTAGAGGTAGTTCTCCAAGTTGCCCACCCTCAGCCCCTGCTCCTCGATCGTCTCCAGCAAACGTTCCGTGCGGGCGGCCAGGTTCGCGGCCGTCGGGTGGTCCGGGTCCACGGCCACGATGTCGCCGGGGTGCAGGCGGTGGTCGCCGCGGGTGTAGGTGAGGGCGCCGTCGGCGTCGAGGGTGGCGCGCCACAGGACCAGGGCCGTGATGCCGCAGTCGGCGGCGGCGCGCAGGGTCGTGGTGTCGTACGTGCCGTGCGGCGGGCGGAAGAGGTGGGCGCGGACGCCGAAGCGGGACCTGAGCTTGGTCTGCTGGCCGCAGATCTCGGCGCGCTGGCCGGCGTGCGGCAGGCCGCGCAGGGAGCGGTGGTCGAGGGTGTGGTTCTGCAGGCTCGCGCCGAACGGGCGCAGCCGGGCGAGGTCGCCGTACGCCGGTCCGGCGACGGTGTCGGTGAGGAACAGGGTGACCGGGAGCCGCCGTTCGCGGATCAGGCCGGCGAAGGCGGGGTCGCGCTCGGCGCTGTCGTCGTAGGTGAGGAAGACGACCGGGTCGTCGGTGCGGACGTGGTCCACGACGGGCGGCAGGCGACGGCCCCGGTCCGCGTCCTGGGCGGGGTCCCCGGCCGCCGCCGCGTGTTCGGCGGGGGCGGCGGCGAGCCGGTCGCAGCCGGTGAGCGGGAGCAGCAGGAGCAGCGGGAGCAGGAGGGCGGCCGGGGCGGCGCCGGCCGGACGGGACCGCCCTCGCCTCACAGGTAGTCCTCCAGGCGGGCCACCGCGTATCCGTCGGCGGTGATCCGGTCCAGGAAGCGGCGGACCATGTCGGTCATGGTGCCGTCCCAGTCGTCCTCGCCCCGGAAGTGGGTGAGGACGATGTCGCCGGGGTGCAGGTCCTGGTCCCACTCGCGGTACTCCCAGTGGTCGACGTACACCTCCTCGCTCCAGATCGGGGCGTACCTGATCCCGCAGGACTTGGCGGCGCGCAGGGTGTCGCGGTTGTAGTTGCCGTACGGCGGGCGGAAGAGGACGGGGCGCTTGCCGTAGTGCTTCTCCATCACGTCCTGCATGCCGCAGATCTCCCGCTTCTGGTCCTCGTAGGAGAGGCCGGGGAGGTAGGGGTGGCTGAGGGTGTGGTTGTTGAGGGTGATGCCGCGGGCCTGCATCTTCTTGAAGTAGCCGTAGTCGTCCTTGATCTCCTCGTCGGTGAGGAAGACGGTGTACGGGATCTTCAGTTCGCTCATCATCCTCAGGAACGCCGGGTCCTTCTCGGCGCCGTCGTCGATGGTGAGGAAGACGACCTTCTCCTTGGTGGGGACCGTGGTGAAGACCGGCGGGAGGCCGTCCTCCTCCTGGCCGTCCACCTCGAAGCCCTCGCGGGCCTCGATCTCCGGCTTCTTCGCGGGGGGCGCGGGGGCCGTCAGCGGGACCTTGTCGAGTTTCCAGCGCTTGGCCGCGGCGGCCAGGGCCGCCCGGGCCTCGCGAGCCTTCGCCGCGCCGTCGACCGCGCGGGCCGGGGGTGCCTGCTGACCGGGGGCGCCCCGCACGCTTTGGTCCTCTGCCTGCGCACAGCCGGCGGCGAGGGCGGCGACGGCGAGGACGGTGGTGGCACGAGAGGCCCGGGACACGCGACGCGATGCCCGACTCTTGTCATTTTGTACGACTGCTCGCATGGTGCCGGATCCTCGCAGTCCCCCGCGGCCGAACCCGACCCGACACCGCGCCGGAGGCACACCATCCACCGACTGGCCCACAATGACCCGGTGAACGACCTCGACTTCCTCCTCACCCCCGAAGGCCGCGCGCTCCTCGACGAGGTGCGCGACACCGACCCCGTGCGGGAGTTGGCGGTCGCGACCCGGCTGCGGCGCACGCATCCCGCCGAGCTGGTGTCGGCGGCGCTCGGGCAGGCGCGGCTGCGGCAGCGCGCGGTGGCGAAGTTCGGGGCCGAGGACGCCGGGCGGATGTTCTTCACGCCCAACGGGGTCGAGCAGTCGACGCGGGCGAGCGTGGCGGCGTACCGGGCGGGGCGGTTCGCGGCGCTGGGCGTGGCCTCGGTCGCCGACCTGTGCTGCGGGATCGGGGGCGACGCGATCGCGCTGGCCCGCGCCGGGATCCGGGTGCTCGCCGTCGACCGGGACCCGGTCACGGCCGCGGCGGCCCGGGCGAACGCCGACGCGCTGGGTCTCGCCGGCCTGATCGAGGTGCGCGAGGCGGATGTCACGGAGGTGGACACGGAGGCGTACGACGCGGTGTTCGTCGATCCCGCGCGCAGGGGCGGGCGGGGCCGGATCTTCGATCCCGAGGCGTACTCGCCGCCGCTGTCCTGGGCCGTGCGGGCGGCCCGTACGGCATCCCGGACCGCAGCGCTGAAGGTCGCGCCCGGCATCCCGCACGAGGCGGTGCCCGAGGACGCCGAGGCGGAGTGGATCTCCGACGGGGGGGACGTGAAGGAGGCCGTGCTGTGGTTCGGGGCCGGCGCGGCGCCGGGGGCGGTGCGGGCCACGCTGCTGCCCGGACCCCGCACCCTGCCCGGCACCGGCCTGCCCGACCCCGAGGTGCGCACGCCCGGCCGGTACCTGTACGAACCGGACGGCGCCGTCATCCGGGCCCACCTGGTCGCCGAGGTCGCCGCGCAGGTCGGCGGCGGGCTGCTCGACGCGACCATCGCGTACGTCACCGCCGACGAACTGCTGCCGACGCCGTACGCCACGGCGTACGAGATCACCGACCGGATGCCCTTCAACGTCAAGAAGCTGAAGGCGCTGCTGCGGGAGCGCGGGGTCGGCACGCTGACGGTGAAGAAGCGGGGCTCGGCGGTGGAGCCGGAGGAGCTGCGCAGGAAGGTCAAACCGCAGGGGCCGAACTCCGCGACGGTGTTCCTGACCCGGGTGGCGGGGGCACCGACGATGCTGGTCGGGCACCCGGCGCGTTAACCACCGGTCGCCTCTTGCGCCCGGCGCCGCAGGAGGGCGCGTTCGCGGGCGTTGCGGGTCAGGGAGGCGGCCCGTTCGAACTCCTCGCGGGCCTCCGCCGTGCGGTCCAGGCGGAGCAGGAGGTCGCCCCGGACGCTGGGGAGCAGGTGGTAGTCGCGCAGGGCCGGTTCGGCGGCGAGGGCGTCCACGAGGGCCAGGGCGGGGGCCGGGCCCTCGGCCATCGAGACGGCGACGGCGCGGTTGAGTTCGACGACCGGGGACGGAGCGCGGGCCGCGAGCAGGCCGTAGAGCGTGGCGATGCGCGGCCAGTCGGTCTCCTCGTAGGTGCGGGCCGTGGCGTGGCAGGCGGCGATCGCGGCCTGGAGGGCGTACGGGCCCGGCCCCTTGGCGCCGGTGGTGGCGTGGGCGTGGCCGAGGGCGGTGACGCCGCGGGTGATGAGCAGGCGGTTCCAGCGGTGGCGGTTCTGGTCCCGCAGCAGCACCGGCTCGCCGTCGGGGGCGGTGCGGGCGGCGGTGCGGGAGGACTGGAACTCCAGCAGCGCGGTCAGGCCGTGGACCTCGGGTTCCTTCGGCATCAGGGCGGACAGGACGCGGGCCAGGCGCAGGGCGTCCTCGCACAGGGCGGGGCGGAGCCAGTCGTCGCCGGCGGTGGCCGCGTAGCCCTCGTTGAAGATCAGGTAGATGACCTCCAGGACCGAGTCGAGGCGGGCCGCCCGGTCCGGTCCGTACGGCACCTCGAAGGCGACGTTCTTCCTGGCCAGGGTGCGTTTGGCGCGGACGATGCGCTGCGCGACCGTCGGTTCGGGGACGAGGCGGGCGCGGGCGATCTCCGGCGTGGTCAGGCCGCCGAGCAGGCGCAGGGTGAGGGCGATCCGGGCCTCGGCCGAGAGCACCGGGTGGCAGGCGGTGAAGACCAGCCGCAGCAGGTCGTCGTCGATGTCCTCGGGGTCGGCGGGCTCCTCGGGCGGGGGCGCCGAGACGGGCAGGTCCCGGCCGATCTCGGCGAGCTTGCGGGCGTAGGTCTCCCGGCGCCGGATCAGGTCGACGGCGCGACGGCGGGCGGTGGTCATGAGCCAGGCGCCGGGGTTGTCGGGCACGCCGTCCCTCGGCCACTGCTCCAGGGCGGCGACCAGGGCGTCCTGGGTGAGTTCCTCGGCGATGCCGACGTCCCGGACGAGCCGGGCGACCCCGGCGATCACGCGGGGCGACTCGAGCCGGAAGACGGTTTCGAAGGCCGCGGCGGGCTGTGCTTCCACAGCCCACCATGCAACACCCTCGGGGCGCCGGGACAAAGCGGGAACCGGTGCCCCGCGCCGGCTCAGCCCTCCATCAGCTCGCGCACCTCGCAGGTCACCGTCCAGTACTCCTCGTGCACCTTCAGGAACCGCTTGGTCCACTCGACCGCCTCGGCCCGGTCCTTGGCCTGGAGGAGGGAGTAGCCGCCGATGACCTCCTTGGTCTCGGTGAAGGGCCCGTCGGTGACGGAGATCTGTCCGCCCTCGTAGTGGACGCGGGTGCCCTGGCTGGTCGGGGTCAGGCCGGCCGTGTCCAGCAGGACGCCGGCCTTGGTCATCTCCTCCATCAGCTTCTCCATCCGCTGGATCAGCTCGGGGCTGGGGCCGCCGGGCACGGCGTCGGACTCCTCGATGCGGATGAGGGACAGGTAGCGGGGCATGGTGGCTCCTCGGGTGGTCGTGCTGCCGGGCTTCTCCCGGCCTCTCACCCTTGCGTCGAACGGGCCGGCCGCGGATCGACACGCGCCGGGAAGTTTTCCGGGGACTTCTCTCAGCGCAGCGATTCCCACAGCTCGGCGGCGTCCGGCTGGTCGGCCACGACCCGGTTGGGGTCCGAGGGGGCGGGCAGCACCGGCATCGTCAGGGTGCGTACGTCGTCCGCGGCGAGGTCCCCGAGGCTGCGGCCCAGGTTGGTCAGCTCGCCCAGCGAGTCCAGTCCGGTGTCGGTGGTGAGGCTGCCGGTGAGCGCGTCGGCGACCTGGTAGAGCTTGGCGGGGTCGGTGAGCAGGTCGGTGGCGGAGACCTGCTCGAGGAGCGCCTTGACGAGCTTGTGCTGGAGCTCTATCCGGGCGAGGTCGCTGCCGCCGGCCAGTCCGTACCGGGTGCGGGCCAGGCCGAGGGCCTCGGTGCCGTCGAGGTGGTGGGTGCCGGCGTCCAGGTGCAGGTGGCTCTTGTCGTCGTCGATGTCCACGTCCGTGGTGACGGTGACCCCGCCGAGCGCGTCCACCAGGTCGGCGAAGCCGGAGAAGTCGACCTCGACGTAGTGGTCCATGCGCACGCCGGTGAGCGACTCGACGGTCTTCACGGCGCAGACCGGCCCGCCCAGTTCGTAGGCGGTGTTGAACATCGCGCCGCTCGCCGCCCTGGTCGTACCGCCGGACGGCAGCGGGCAGGAGGGCCGCTCGACGAGGGTGTCTCGCGGGATGCTGACGACGGTGGCGGCGGTGCGGCCCGCGTCGAGGTGGACGACCATGGCCGTGTCCGAGCGGGCTCCGCCGCTGTCGCCGCCGCCCAGCTCCTGGTTCTGCTCGCCGGTGCGCGAGTCGGAGCCGAGGACGAGGATGTTCAGGGCGCCGGTGGGCACCGGGGAGGCGGAGGGCGAGGCGGAGGGAACGGTGGCCGGTCGCGCGGGGCGGTCGTCTCCGAGCGCGCCGTTGATGTCGACGCTCCTGATGTTGCCGTTCAGGTGCCAGTAGGCCCAGCCCGCCGCCCCGGCGCCGAGCAGCAGGGAGCCGGCCAGGGCCACACCGGCCGCCTTCAACGCCTTTCGGCGGCCGCCCCGCCCGTCCTGTCCGCCCCGCGCCGCCATGCGTCCGCCCCCGCCCTGCCCGTCCCGTCCGGGTCCCCACCCGGATGCCCCGCCGGAAGGAACATAAGTCCGAATTATTGAAACTGGAACAGATGGGTCGGGCTTCTGCGGAAATTCTCAGACTGGGGGCTTATCCGCTCATCCCGCGACGTCCCGGCCCTCCCGGGGCGGCGCCGTGCTGCTGCGCACCTCCAGGCTGGTGGCCAGCTCCACGCGGGTCGCCGTCGAGGAGCGGTCCTCCCGCCCGAGGTCCAGGACCAGCCGCGCCGCCGCCTCGGCCATCTCCATCAGCGGCTGCCGTACGGTCGTCAGCGGCGGCCCCACCCAGCGGGCCACCGGCAGGTCGTCGAACCCGACCACGCTCAGGTCGTGCGGGATGCGCAGCCCCAGCTCACGCGCCGCCTCGTACAGGCCCAGCGCCTGGAGGTCGTTGCCGGCGAAGACGGCGGTCGGGCGGTCCGGGCGGCGCAGCAGTTCGAGACCCTGCCGGTAGCCGGCCTCGTGGTGGAAGTCGCCGGTCACGATCAGGCCGGGGTCGACCGGCAGCCCCGCCGTCTCCAGGGCGGCCCGGTAGCCGTCGACGCGGGCGCGGCTGCACATCATGCGGGTGGGTCCGCTGATGGCGCCGATGCGGGTGTGTCCGAGGTCGACCAGGTGCCGGGTGGCCGCGAGGCCGCCCTGCCAGTTGGTGGCGCCGATGGACGGCACGTCGGCGCCCGGGTCGCCGGCCGGGTCCATCACCACGAACGGGATGGAGCGGCTGGTGAGCAGGGCCCGCTGGGACTCGTCGAGGCCGGACAGGACCAGGATCACGCCGTGCGGGCGGCGCGCGGCGACCTGGTCGGCCCAGGTCCGGCCGGGTGTGAGGCGGCCCGCGCTCTCGGAGAGCACGACACTGAGCCCGGCGTCCCTGGCCACGTTCTCCACGCCGCGGATGACCTCCATCGCCCAGGCGCTCTCCAGCTCGTGGAAGACCAGGTCGATCAGGGGCGAGCGGGTGGACTCGGCCCGCCTGCGCCGGTAGCCGTGGGTGCGCAGCAGCTCCTCGACGCGGGCGCGGGTCGACGGGGCGACGTCGGCGCGGCCGTTGAGCACCTTCGAAACAGTCGGCGCCGACACACCGGCCTCACGCGCGATCTCGGCGAGGGTCGCGGTCTGGGCGGACCGCTTTTGCGTCCGGGTTTCAGCGGGCTGCGGGGATGTCATGGCGGCGATCGTAACCCCATGAGGCCACCTGACGAAGGGGGCGGCGAACCGACGACCTTCGGAACATTCGGCACAGACGCCGAATCATTCGCCCCGCAGGTCGTCGTCCTCGACCGACTCGAACCGCCAGCGGTGCACCGCCCGCGTCACCAGATTCCCGTCCGGTTCGGGCAGTTCCGGGAGTGCGGCGTCGTACCCGGCGTCCCACCAGGTGATGACGAGGACGCGGTCCTGCGGGGCGCGCAGGGTCTCCCGGCGCAGCGGCCGCCGGGGCAGCTCCTGCCGCCGGGCCCAGGCCAGCAGCTCCCCGCCCCGGCCGGGCACGGCCCGCGCCTCCCACATCAGCGCGACGGTCACGAGTAGAGGTTCTCCTTGCTGACCTCGTGCACGTGGTCGTGGCCGTGCGGGTGACCGTGCGGGTGGCCCTGTCCCGGCACGTGCGGCTCCGTCACCGGCAGGGAGGAGTCCGCGGAGAGGTCCCAGTCGGAGGCGGCCCGGTTCCGGGCGACCATCTCGGCGCCGAGGGCGGCGACCATCGCGCCGTTGTCCGTGCACAGCTTGGGGCGCGGCACCCGCAGCCGGATCCCGGCCGCCTCGCAACGCTCCTGGGCCAGTGCCCGCAGCCGCGAGTTGGCGGCCACGCCGCCGCCGATCATCAGGTGGTCGACGCCCTCGTCCTTGCAGGCCCGCACCGCCTTGCGGGTCAGCACGTCCACGACCGCCTCCTGGAAGGAGGCCGACACGTCACGCACCGGCACCTCCTCCCCCGCCGCCCGCTTCGCCTCGATCCAGCGGGCCACGGCCGTCTTCAGGCCGGAGAAGGAGAAGTCGTACGCCGCGTCGCGCGGACCGGTCAGACCGCGCGGGAAGGCGATGGCATTCGGGTCGCCCTCGCGCGCGTACCGGTCGATGACCGGGCCGCCGGGGAAGCCCAGGTTCAGCACGCGGGCGATCTTGTCGAAGGCCTCACCGGCCGCGTCGTCGATGGTGGCGCCGAGCGGGCGGACGTCCGAGGTGATGTCCGTGGACAGGAGCAGCGAGGAGTGCCCGCCCGAGACCAGCAGCGCCATCGTCGGCTCGGGCAGCGCGCCGTGTTCGAGCTGGTCGACGCAGATGTGCGAGGCGAGGTGGTTCACGCCGTAGAGCGGCTTGCCCAGCGCGTAGGCGTACGCCTTGGCCGCCGAGACGCCGACCAGCAGGGCACCCGCGAGGCCGGGTCCCGCGGTGACGGCGATGCCGTCGAGGTCGCGGGCGCTCACCCCCGCCTCCTTGAGGGCGCGGTCGATGGTCGGCACCATCGCCTCCAGGTGGGCGCGGCTGGCCACCTCCGGCACGACGCCGCCGAAGCGGGCGTGCTCGTCGACGCTGGACGCGACGGCGTCGGCCAGCAGGGTGGTGCCGCGCACGACACCGACGCCGGTCTCGTCGCAGGAGGTCTCGATCCCCAGGACGAGAGGCTCGTCGCGTGAGTCAGCCATGGTTCTCGGTTCCTCGTTCGGTTCCCGGTACGGAGGTGGACGGGTCGGTCAGGCGCATCACCAGGGCGTCCACGTTCCCCGGCTGGTAGTAGCCGCGTCTGAAGCCGATGGGTTCGAAGCCGAAGCGCTCGTACAGCCGCTGGGCGCGGGTGTTGTCCACCCGGCACTCGAGCAGCACCTCGGTGCACTCGAAGTCGGTCGCCGCGCGCAGCAGCTCGGTCAGCAGCCGCGCGCCGAGACCGGTGCCCCAGTGGTCGCGGGCGACGGCGATGGTCTGCACGTCGGCCTGCTCGCCGGAGGTGACCAGGCCCGCGTAGCCGACGACGTGGCCGTCCTCCTCGGCGACCAGGTAGCGCCGGGTCGCCCCGGGCCCGCGCGCGTGCGCCAGCTCGGACCAGAACATCCCCCGCGACCAGGCGTCCTCGGGGAACAGCTCGCGCTCCATGCGGAGCACGGGGTCGATGTCCCACCAGCGCATCTCGCGCAGCGCGGCGGGTGCGGACTCGGCGGTGGCTGGCTCGGTCACTTCGGGGTGACCACCTTGTAGTTCTTGGGGACCTGGGCGTCGGGCCGGCGCAGGTACAGCGGCCGGGGCGCGGGCAGCTCCTCCCCCGCCGCCAGCTTCTCGGCGGCCAGCCGGGCCAGCGCGGCGGCGGACACGTGCTCCGGCTCGTGGGCCCGGGGGAAGGTGTCCGGGTAGAGCAGCGCGCCCGCGCCGACGGCCGGGAGCCCGGCCACCTGCCCGGCGATGTCGGCGGGCCGGTCCACGGCCGGGCCGGTGAGCCGGGTGCGGGAGTCGGCGTACCGCGCCCAGTAGACCTCCTTGCGGCGGGCGTCGGTCGCCACCACGAAGGGGCCCTCCAGGTCGGCGGCGAACGCGAGACCGTCCAGTGTGCACACGCCGTGCACGGGCACGCCGAGCGCGAGCCCGAAGGCGTCCGCGGTCATCAGGCCGACCCGCAGCCCGGTGTACGGGCCGGGGCCGATGCCGGCGACGACGGCGGTGACGGCGTCGAGCCGCAGCCCGGCCTCCGCGAGCACCCGGTCCACGGCGGGCAGCAGCAGCTCACCGTGCCGGCGCGCGTCGACCTGGCTCGACGAGGCGATGACGTCCGTACCGTCGTGCAGCGCGACGGTCACGGCGGGCGTGGCGGTATCCAGAGCGAGCAAGAGCACGCAAACAGCCTACGGCGCCGCGGGGCCCGCGTCGGACGCCCTGTGGACAACCCGGGGACACCCGCCGGGCCCGGCACGGCCGCCCCGTGTCGCACAACGCGTTCACCCGCTCACGTACTGCTACCGTCGCCCGGGGCGCGGCGCGCAGGACGCACCCGCAGGACGCACGCGTACGACGACGAGGTGGTCGCCAGTGGCAAGCAGAAGCGCCGGTATCGTCACCGGCCTCACCACGGCGGCCCTCGTGACCATCGGCGTCCTGGCCCACCAGGCCTCCGACAGCGTCCCCGCCGGCCTCGACCGGACCCACGCGACCACCAGCCCCGCCCCGGGCGCCGCCAAGGCACCGCGCGACCGGCGGCATCCGGACGCGCTGCCGGCCATGTCCGGACAGGGTGAACGGGTGGTGTACTCGGTGGACGACGACCGCGTGTGGCTGGTCGGCCCGGGGAACAGGGTGCGGCGCACCTTCGAGGTCACGCCCAGCACGGTCGATCCGGCGCCGGGCGCCTACACGGTCACCTCCCGGTCCAACCGGATCACCGGGTCCGACGGCATCCCGGTCGAGCACGTGGTGCGCTTCACCGGCGCCCAGGGCGTGGCCATCGGGTTCAGCGCGGCGGTCGACGGCTCGACGGCCGCGCCCGACCCGGACCGGCCCACCGGCGGCATCCGCGAGTCGCGCGCGGACGGCGACGCGATGTGGAAGTTCGCGACGATCGGACGGCAGGTCGTCGTCGTCCCCTGACGACGCCGCGCGGCAGGTGCGGCTGCCCGCGGGCGTCAGGCGGCCTCGCGGTGGCTCTGCCGGCCCTGCTGGCCCTGCTGGCTCTGCCGGTCCTGCCGGCCCTGCTGGTCGCGGACCGGACCGCGGGCCTCCGGCTCGGGGGCGCGGGGCGGCGTCGAGACCGCCCTCGCGGCGGCGCAGGAGGCGAGCAGGTCGCGCATCGACACCCCGGCGGGCGCGGGCGGCAGGTGGCGCGGGCGGCCCTGCGGCTGGGCCTGGGACACGGACGACATGGACGCCTCCTGAAGCTCGGGGGCGGGCGCAGTAAGGCATGCCTAACTACGAGCCGAGTACCATGTGACCACGCGCAAGACCCGGAACGCAATCTTTTGCCGACGCTTTGTCGGAAAATCCGGCGGGCGGACCGCTCCGGGGCGGTTCAGCCGGCGAGGACGCTCACGTCGGCCGTGGCCCACCGCTCGCCCAGGCCGGTCACCGTCACGTGCCGCACCTCGTCCGCGGTGTCGCCGACGGCCCGGTCGATCCGGAGCCGCAGCCGGTCCTCGGTCAGCTCCTCGACCTTGCCCTCGCCCCACTCGACCACGATCACCGAGTCGGACAGGGACACGTCGAGGTCGAGGTCCTCCATCTCGTCGAGGCCGCCGGAGAGCCGGTAGGCGTCCACGTGGACGAGCGGCGGTCCGTCACCGAGCGAGGGGTGCACGCGGGCGATCACGAAGGTCGGGGAGGTCACGGCGCCCCGCACGCCGAGCCCCTCGCCGAGACCGCGGGTCAGCGTCGTCTTGCCCGCGCCCAGCTCCCCGCTGAGCATCACCAGGTCACCGGCGCGCAGCAGCTTGGCGAGCCTGCGGCCCAGTTCCCGCATCTGCTCGGGCGAGGTGACGGTGATCTCGACGTCGGCGGCGGGCCCTGAGGCTCCGGGGCGTCCGGACGACTCAGCCGGGCCCTGTGCTGCTGGTGCTTCCATAACCGTCCACGGTAGTCGCTGCCGGCACGGCGCCCGCGCGGGCGAGCAGGTCGGCGAGGCGGTCGGTGACCAGCTCCGGGTGCTCCAGCATCACCAGGTGCCCCGCGTCGGGGACCAGCACCAGCTCGGCGTCCGGCAGCAGGTCGGCGATCGCCTCGCTGTGCTCGCTCGGCGTCACCAGGTCCCGCACCCCGGCCAGGACCAGGACCGGAAGGCCCGCGAAGTGGGCGAGGGCCTCGGTCTTGTCGTGGTCGTTGAAGGCCGGGTAGTACTCGGCGACGACGTCGATCGGCGTCGACTCGATCATCCGCTCGGCGAACCGGGCCACGGCCGGGTCGACGTCCCGGGAGGCGAACGAGTACCGCTTGATGATCCCGGCGAACAGGTCCGCCGTCGCCCGCCGCCCCCGCTCCACCAGCTCGGCCCGCTGCCCCAGCGCCCTGAGCACGCCCGGCAGCACCCGCCGCACCGCGTTGACCCCGGCCACCGGCAGCCCGAAGTTGACCTCGCCGAGCCGCCCCGACGACGTGCCGACGAGAGCGACGCCGACGACGCGCTCGCGGACCAGGTCCGGAAAGGCGTCGGCCAGCGCCATCACGGTCATGCCGCCCATGGAGTGGCCGACCAGCACGATCGGGCCCTCGGGCGCGGCCGCGTCGATGACGGCCTTGAGGTCGCGGCCCAGTTCCTCGATGCTGACCGGCCGGTCGTCCCGCGTCTGGGCCACGCCCCGCCCGGACCGGCCGTGGCTGCGCTGGTCCCAGTAGACGGAGCGGACGACGCCCCTGAGGGCCGCCCGCTGGAAGTGCCAGGAGTCCTGGTTGAGGCAGTAGCCGTGGCTGAAGACGACGGTGACGGGTGCGGGCGCCTTGCGGCCGAACAGCCGCCTGCGGCGCGGGGCGGGGTCGGCCCCGGCCTCCGGGTCGAGGTCGTCGACCTCGTAGTACAGCTCGGTGCCGTCCTCGGCGTACGCCTTGCCGGGCGTGCCGCGCAGTCCGCCGTAGGGGCCCGTCGAGTCGAGGGCGAGGCGGGCCTTCTGGCGCATCCCGCGGCCGACGGTGAGCCGTTCTATCGCCACGCCGGCCGCGGCGCCCGCCGCGACCACGCCTATCGCGACCCCGGCGATGCCGGTCGCCCGGCGCCAGCCGCCGGCGGCGGCCTCGGTGGCGGCCTCCGTGGCGGAGGCGACGGCCGCCGCGACGGCCTCCGCGTTGCTCTCGCTCACGTGCACCGCTCCTCTTCGCCGGGCCGTGCGGACGCCCGCCGGCCACTGATTCACCTGAACGCGCGGCCCCCGCGCGTCACGCCGCCGACGGGGGCGTCACTCGTCGGCCGCCATGCGCCGACCGTCATCCGTCCGTTCGCCGACCGTCATTCGCTGAGCGTCATTCGTTGACGTAGACGCGCGGGACCCGGCTTCCGATCCGGGTGACGATCTCGTACGCGATGGTGCCCGCCGCCTGGGCCCAGTCCTCGGCGGTGGGCTCGCCGCGGTCGCCCGGTCCGAACAGCACCGCCTCGGCGCCCGGCTCGGGCCGGTCCCCGCCCAGGTCGACGACGAACTGGTCCATCGCGATCCGCCCCGCGACCGTGCGCCACTTGCCGTCGACCAGCACGGGGCCGCTGGAGGAGGCGTGCCGGGGGATGCCGTCCGCGTAGCCGAGCGGGACGAGGCCGAGGGTGGTCTCGCCGGGGGTGGTGTAGTGGTGCCCGTAGCTGACGCCGTGGCCGCCGGGGACCTGCTTGACCAGGGCCAGCGAGGCGGCCAGCGTCATCACGGGGCGCAGCCCGAAGTCGGCCGGGGTGCCGATCTCGGGGCTCGGTGAGACGCCGTACATCGCGATGCCGGGCCGGACGAGGTCGAAGTGGGCGTCGGGGAGGGTGAGGGTGGCCGGCGAGTTGGCGATGTGCCGCACCTCGGGACGCAGGCCCCGCTGCTCGGCGTAGGCCGTCATCTCCCGGAAACGGGTGAGCTGGGCGGCGATGGAGGGGTGGCCGGGCTCGTCGGCGCAGGCGAAGTGGGACCAGAGCCCGGTGACCCTCAGCAGCCCCTCCTCCTCGGCCCGCAGCGCGGCCCCGACCAGCCGCTCCCAGTCCGCGCCGGGCTGGCAGCCGCCCCGCCCGAGCCCGGTGTCGGCCTTGAGCTGCACGCGCGCGGGCACCCCGGCCGCCCGGGCCGCCCCGGTGACCTCCTCCATGGCCCACATCGCGCTGACGGACACGTCGAGACGGGCCTCGACCGCCTCCCGCCAGGGCCCGCCGGGCGTCCACAGCCAGCACATGATCCGTACGTCGTCCGGCAGGCCTGGCTCCGCCGCGCGCAGGGCGAGGGCCTCCTGCGGGGTGGCGGTGCCGAGCCAGGTCGCACCGGCCGCGACGGCCGCACGGGCGCAGGGGATCGCGCCGTGGCCGTAGGCGTCCGCCTTGACGACGGCCATGAGAGCCGCCCCGGGGGCCCGTTCGCGCAGTGCGCGTACGTTGGCCCGCAGGGCGGCCAGGTCGATCTCGGCCCGGGCGCGCAGTACCGCGTCCGCGTCCCGCCGAGCAGTTGTCTCGCTCATCGTGCCCCCAGTCTCTCAGAGCACCCGGCCGCCCCGGCCGCACGGCGCCCGGCAGTGGCTGTGGCCTGCGGCTCTGGCCGTGGACTGTGGCCGTGGCCCGTCGCTGTGGCTGTGGCTGTGGCTAGGGTTTCCGGCATGAGCATCATCGGGGTCGGGATCGACGTGGCCGAGGTCGAGCGGTTCGGAGCAGCGCTGGAGCGCACACCGGCCCTGGCGGGGCGGCTGTTCCTGGAGAGCGAGTTGCTGCTGCCCGGCGGGGAGCGCCGGGGCGTGGCCTCGCTCGCCGCCCGGTTCGCGGCGAAGGAGGCGCTGGCCAAGGCGCTGGGCGCACCGGCGGGGCTGTTGTGGACGGACGCCGAGGTGTGGGTCGAGGCCGGCGGGCGGCCGCGGCTGCGGGTCACGGGGACGGTGGCGGCGCGGGCGGCGGAGCTGGGCGTGGCGTCGTGGCACGTGTCGCTGAGCCACGACGCGGGGATCGCGTCGGCGGTGGTGATCGCGGAGGGATAGGGCCGGACAGGTCCTGGCCCCCGGGGGTCAGCCGGCGGTCGGCCGGACCCGGATGTGCATGCGTTCGCCCTGCGCGCCGTACAGGGCGATCCACTCGACGGGCTGGTCCCCGGCGTTCGCGATGCCGTGCGGGACGCGGGTGTCGAACTCCGCCGTCTCCCCGGCCGTCAGGACCAGATCGTGCTCGCCGAGGGCGAGGAGCAGACGGCCGGAGAGCACGTAGAGCCACTCGTGGCCCTCGTGCGACCCCTGTTCCGGGCGCGGTGTCCACTCGGTGCGCGGGGTGGCCGGGGCGGGGAGGATCTGCTTGTAGGCGTGCAGGCCGTCGTTGGGGTTCCGGGTGAGCGGGACCCAGGTCTGTCCGTGCCGGGTGAAGGGGCGGGGATGGACGCGGGGGTCGCCGGTGCGCGAGCCGACGAGTTCGTCCAGGGGCAGCCGGTGCGCGCGGGCCAGCGGCAGCAGGTGCCGCAGCCCCGGCTCGCGCTGTCCCGACTCCAGCCGGGACAGGGTGCTCACGGAGATGCCGGTGGCCGCGGCGAGCTGGGCCAGCGTGAGCCCGCGGGCCTGCCGGATGGCGCGCAGGCGGGCCCCGAGCGAGGTCATCACCTGTGCCGTCTCGTCGTCGCCGCCGCTCATGGGACCACTGTCCCCCATCGCGGATTCCGGGGAGCGGCGGGCCGTGCGTGTTCCCGGCGTACGGGGAAGACTCGACGGCATGCGGACTGCGTACAGCGTGGAAACGGTCAGGAACGCCGAGCGGGAACTGATGGCACGGCTGCCGGAGGGGGCGCTGATGCAACGGGCCGCGGCCGGGCTGGCCGCCGCCTGCGCCCAGGTGCTGGCCCGGGTGGCCGGGCGGGTCTACGGCAGCCGGGTGGTGCTGCTGGTCGGCAGCGGCGACAACGGCGGCGACGCCCTGTACGCGGGCGCGCGGCTGGCCCGGCGGGGCGCGGGCGTGACGGCGGTGCTGCTCGCGCCGGACCGGGCGCACGGCGGCGGTCTGACGGCGCTGCGGCGCGCGGGCGGACGGGTCGCGGAGGGCGGGGCCGCCGGTTCCGCCGAGGAGTTGATCGCGCGGGCCGATCTGGTCCTCGACGGCATCGTCGGGATCGGCGGCAGCGGCGGGCTGCGCAAGGAGGCCGTTCCGCTGGCGGACGCGGCCGCGCGGTCCCGGGCCGCCGTCGTCGCCGTCGACCTGCCGAGCGGGGTCGAGGCGGACACGGGCCGGGTGCGGGGGGACGTGGTCAGGGCCGACCTGACGGTGACGTTCGGGACGCACAAGCCGGGGCTGCTGATCGATCCGGCGCGGGAGTACGCGGGGTCGGTGCGGCTGGTGGACATCGGTCTGCCGCTGCCCGGCGAGGCGGCCGAGCTGGAGGCGTTGCAGCACCCGGACGTGGCCCGCCTGCTGCCGGTCCCGGCGGGCGAGAGCGACAAGTACCGGCGCGGAGTGGTGGGCATCGCCGCCGGGTCGGCCCGCTACCCCGGCGCGGCCGTACTCGCCGTCGCGGGCGCGCTGCGGGGCGGGGCCGGGGCGGTGCGGTACGTCGGTCCGGCGGGGGACGCGGTGATCGCCCGCTTCCCGGAGACGCTCGTGTCCGACCAGGGGCCGAAGCGGGCCGGGCGGGTGCAGGCGTGGGTGGTCGGACCGGGTGCCGGTGACGACGCGGCGACGGTGGCTCAGGTGCTGGCCGCGGAGGTACCGGTGCTGATCGACGCGGACGGCCTGCGGCTGGCCGACGCGGACGCGGTACGGGCGCGCACGGCACCGACGCTGATGACCCCGCACGCCGGGGAGGCGGCGGCGCTGCTCGGGGTGGGCCGGGAGGAGGTCGAGGCGGCCCGGCTGGACTCGGTGCGCGAACTGGCGGCGCGGTACGGGGCGACGGTGCTGCTGAAGGGCTCGACGACGCTGGTGGCCCGTGCCAAGGGCGGTCCCGTCCGGGTCAACGCGACGGGGACGTCGTGGCTCGCCACGGCCGGGAGCGGGGACGTGCTGTCCGGCCTGGCGGGGTCGTTGCTGGCGGCGGGCCTGTCGGCGGTGGACGCGGGGAGCGTCGGCGCGTACCTGCACGGTCTGGCGGGCCGCTTCGCGGCGGAGGGGGCCCCGGCGGGGGCGCACGACGTGGCGGCGGCGATTCCGCGGGCCTGGCGGGACGTGCGCGGGGACTGAACCGGGACTCCGGGCGCGGGCCTCGCTCGCCGGTACGGTGATCGCATGGCCCTCGAACCGGACCCGCCCCCTCCCTCCCCGCCCCCTCCCTCCCCGCACCCTTCCTCCCCGCCCTCTTCCTCCCCGCCCTCTTCCTCCCCGTCCCCGCCCGTCCCCGCCCCGCCCGTCCCCGGCCTCGGCTCGCTCCCCAGGGCCGAGTTCGGCTTCCCCGGGCCCCTGCGCGACCGGCTCGTCGCGGCGGTCCTGGACGGCTCGAAGACCTCCACGACCGGGCTCGTCGCCGACTACGAGCACGAGGGCGAACCGCTGCCGGAGGCCGGACGCCGCGAGGTGGTCGTCGACTCGCGCGAACGCCCCGTCGCCGTCATCGAGGTGACGGAGGTGCGCGTAGTCCCGCTGGCCGAGGTGGACCTCGCCCACGCGGTCGACGAGGGCGAGGGGGACACGAGCGTGGCCGGGTGGCGGGCGGGCCACGAACGGTTCTGGCACGGCGCGGAGATGCGCGCGGCGCTCGGCGACCCGGGCTTCACGGTGGACGACGCGACACCGGTGGTCCTGGAACGCTTCCGGGTCGTCACCCTGCTGCCCGCGCCCGGCGGCTGAGGAACCGCCGCCGGGCGCGCCGGGCAGTCCTACTCCACCGTCACCGACTTCGCCAGGTTCCGCGGCTGGTCGACCTCGTTGCCGCGGGCCGTGGCCAGTTCGCAGGCGAAGACCTGCAACGGCACCGTGGCCACCAGGGGTTGCAGCAGCGTCGGGGTGACCGGGATCCGGACGAGGTGGTCGGCGTAGGGGACGACCGCCTCGTCGCCCTCCTCGGCGATGACGATGGTGCGGGCGCCGCGGGCGCGGATCTCCTGGATGTTGGACACGATCTTGTCGTGCAGGACCGAGCGCCCGCGCGGGGACGGCACCACCACCACGACCGGCAGGTCCTCCTCGATCAGCGCGATCGGCCCGTGCTTCAGCTCGCCCGCCGCGAAGCCCTCGGCGTGCATGTACGCCAGCTCCTTGAGCTTGAGGGCGCCTTCGAGGGCGACGGGGTGGCCGACGTGCCGGCCGAGGAAGAGCACCGTGTTCTTGTGGGCGAGGGAGCGGGCCAGTTCGCGCACCGGGTCCATGGTCCCCAGGACCCGTTCGACCGCGCCGGAGATGCCGGACAGGTCGCGGACGACGTCGCCGATCTCGTCGCCGTACTTCGTGCCGCGCACCTGGCCCAGGTAGAGGGCGACCAGGTAGCAGGCCACGAGCTGGGTGAGGAAGGCCTTGGTGGAGGCGACGGCGACCTCGGGGCCCGCGTGGGTGTAGAGCACGGCGTCGGACTCGCGGGGGATGGTCGAGCCGTTGGTGTTGCAGATCGCGAGGACCCTGGCGCCCTGCTCACGGGCGTGGCGCAGGGCCATGAGGGTGTCCATGGTCTCGCCGGACTGGGAGATCGCGACGACCAGGGTCTGCTGGTCGAGGATCGGGTCGCGGTAGCGGAACTCGCTGGCCAGCTCCACCTCGCAGGGGATCCGCGTCCAGTGCTCGATGGCGTACTTGGCGATCAGCCCGGCGTGGAAGGCCGTACCGCAGGCGACGACGACGACCTTGTCGACCTCCCGGAGCACCCCCGGCGGGATGCGCACCTCGTCCAGGCTCAGCGTGCCGGAGCCGTCGATGCGGCCGAGGAGGGTGTCGGCGACGGCCTTCGGCTGCTCGGCGATCTCCTTGAGCATGAAGGAGGCGTAGCCGCACTTCTCGGCGGCCGAGGCGTCCCAGTCGACGTGGTAGGAGCGGACGTCAGCCGGGGAGCCGTCGAAGCCGGTGACCCGCACGCCGTCCCGGCGCAGTTCGACGACCTGGTCCTGGCCCAGCTCGACGGCGTCCCGGGTGTGGGCGATGAAGGCCGCGACGTCCGAGGCGAGGAAGTACTCGCCCTCCCCCACCCCCACCACGAGCGGCGAGTTGCGGCGCGCGCCCACCACCACGTCCGGCGCGTCCGCGTGCACCGCGACCAGGGTGAACGCGCCCTCCAGGCGGCCGCACACCAGCCGCATCGCCTCGGCGAGGTCGGCGCAGGCCGAGTACTCCTCGGCGAGCAGGTGGGCGACGACCTCGGTGTCGGTCTCGGAGGGCAGTTCGTGGCCGCGCTCCGCCAGCTCGGCCCGCAGCGGCGCGAAGTTCTCGATGATGCCGTTGTGGACGACGGCCACCCGGCCCGCGTTGTCGAGGTGCGGGTGGGCGTTGGCGTCGGTGGGGCCGCCGTGGGTGGCCCAGCGGGTGTGGCCGATGCCGGTGGCGGCGGCCGGCAGCGGGTGTTCGGACAGTTCCTTGTCGAGGTTGACGAGCTTGCCGGCCCGCTTGGCGGTGGCGAGGCCGCCGTCCGCGAGCACGGCGACGCCCGCCGAGTCGTATCCCCGGTATTCGAGCCGCTTCAGTCCGGCCATCACGACATCGAGTGCCGACTGAGGCCCTACGTATCCCACGATTCCGCACATAAGCGGCAGCCTACGAGCAGGAACGGCCGCGCGGCGGCCGCAGAGCGGGCATCCTGTGCCCGATATCGGAAATTCCCACCGGGGTACGAACGCCGTCCGCGGGCCGGACGTCAGCCGAGCTTGGCGACCTGCGCGTCGACGACCTCGGCGGGGACCTCGAATTCCGCGCCGGTCATCATCGAGGAGAGGTTCACGGCGCCGAAGGTGGCGAGGGTGGCGCCCTTGCGGACCACGACGAGCTTCATGAGGCCGCTGCTGTCCCCGCCGGTGGCCACACCGATGTTGACGGTGAGCCCCTCGTCCCCGCCCTTGGGGGCTTCCGCCCCGCTCACCTCGGTGACCTGCATCTTGTCGCTGCCCACGGTGGCGACGAAGCCGCCCGCGCACTTCTCGACGGCCGCCTTCAGACCCGCCACGGCCTGCTCGGCGCCGCCGTCCTCGTAGGAGGCGACGTTCAGCAGGATCTCGTTCACGTCGATGTCGGTCATGTCCTGGCCGTCCGGGCCCTTGCTCTCGGAGGGCGCCTCCGTCTGTCCCTGCCAGGAGCGCTGCACGTCCGCCGCCGGCTCGCCCTGGGCCACCGCGCCCTGGACGTAGACGAGCGGCAGGCAGGCCTTGTTGTCCGCCGAGATCTGGTCCTTGGCCACCTGGTCGTCCGCCGACAGTTCGGTGGCGACCTTGCCGTTCTTGACGTCGGCCTGGGCCAGGGCGACCTTCTCCAGTTCGGCGGCGGTCAGCGCCTTGCCCGCCGGCGCGGACTCTTCGGCACCCCCCGCCGGGGCGGACTGCTCCGTCTTGGCCGTCTCCTCCCCGGCCGCGCCGTCGTCGTCGGACGACCCGCCGCAGGCGGTGGCGAGCAGGGTCAGGGCGGCGGCGGAGGCCACGAGGGCGGTACGGCGGACAGCGGTCGAACTCACGGCGGCACTCTTTCGTCGGTTCGCTTCGGGGGATGTCGACTCGCGTCGGAATCCGTCGAGTCGCATCGGGGCCGGTGATGAGATCCGGCCGACTTTGCCCGCACCATACCTAGGCATTCGCACGTATGATCGATAATCGGCCATCCGAGATCCGACCGTGATCTCGCCGGGCTCCGCCGGAGCCCGACGGGCCGCGGCGGACCGGCCGACGTGACACAGCCCACCTGCCGCCCCGTTCGTCCTCCGTTAACAATGGACTGTGATCTCTCCGGTCCCCTCGATTCCCCGGAGCGCCCACCGGCAGCGGCCGGAGGCGACTCCCTACGTCGACCTCACCCGTCCCGAGTGGAGCGCGCTGCGCGACAAGACGCCGCTGCCGCTGACCGCCGAGGAGGTCGAGAAGCTGCGCGGCCTCGGCGACGTCATCGACCTCGACGAGGTGCGGGACATCTACCTCCCGCTCTCCCGGCTCCTCAACCTCTACGTCGGCGCCACCGACGGCCTGCGCGGCGCACTGAACACCTTCCTCGGCGAACAGGGCTCCCAGTCCGGCACCCCCTTCGTCATAGGGGTCGCCGGCTCGGTCGCGGTCGGCAAGTCCACCGTCGCCCGCCTGCTCCAGGCGCTGCTGTCCCGCTGGCCCGAGCACCCGCGCGTGGAGCTGGTCACCACCGACGGCTTCCTGCTGCCGACACGGGAGCTGGAGGCGCGCGGCCTGATGTCGCGGAAAGGTTTCCCCGAGTCGTACGACCGCCGGGCGCTCACCCGGTTCGTCGCCGACATCAAGGCGGGCAAGGCGGAGGTGACCGCCCCCGTCTACTCCCACCTCATCTACGACATCGTCCCGGACCAGCGGCTCGTCGTCCGCCGCCCCGACATCCTGATCGTCGAGGGCCTCAACGTGCTCCAGCCCGCGCTCCCCGGCAAGGACGGCCGCACCAGGGTCGGACTCGCCGACTACTTCGACTTCAGCGTGTACGTCGACGCGCGCACCGAGGACATCGAGCGCTGGTACCTCAACCGCTTCCGCAAGCTGCGCGCGACCGCCTTCCAGAACCCCTCCTCGTACTTCCGCAAGTACACGCAGGTGTCCGAGGAGGAGGCCCTCGACTACGCCCGCACCACCTGGCGCACCATCAACAAGCCCAACCTGGTGGAGAACGTGGCCCCCACCCGGGGCCGGGCCACCCTGGTGCTGCGCAAGGGCCCCGACCACAAGGTCCAGCGCCTGAGCCTGCGCAAGCTCTGAGGCGGGCGGTGTGCGGGACGAGCGGGACGAGCGGGGTCGGCGACGCGATAGAAATACCGGATGCTGCATCTGCGCCTGATCACCCCGGCCGACCGCACCGACGAGGTGGTCCGCCTGATCGACCGTACGGTCGGCACCACCCATCTCGTCGTCCTGCCGGGCGCCGCCCGGGAACCCGAGGGCGACGTCGTCATGTGCGACGTGGCCCGCGAGGCCGGTGACGAACTC
Source organism: Streptomyces violaceoruber (assembly GCF_033406955.1). Lineage (NCBI taxonomy): Bacteria > Bacillati > Actinomycetota > Actinomycetes > Kitasatosporales > Streptomycetaceae > Streptomyces > Streptomyces violaceoruber. Next base: position 3,395,399 of record NZ_CP137734.1, read on the forward strand.
ATCAACGGCCTGCGGGGGTTGGGCATCGACAGGTGCGGCGCCATCACCGCCGAGAACATCGACCTGTCGCTGTCCGAGCGCGCCGACCAGGCGGAGCGGGACGCCCCCGGCGAGCCCGCGGACGCCGTGCTGTGGGAGCAGTTGGAGGAGGCGACGCACGAGGAGTCGACGCTCTCCATCACCTACGTCGCCTTCATCACGCTCGCCACGATGATCGCGGCCTGCGGTGTCGTCCTCGACAACGCGGTCCTGATCGTGGGCGCGATGGCGGTCGGCCCGGAGTTCGGCCCGCTGGCCGGGATCTGCACGGCGATCGTCCAGCGGGCCCCGCGGCTCGCCCTGCGCTCGGCGACCGCCCTGCTGGTGGGCTTCGCCGTGGCGATGGCGGTGACGGTGGGCTTCAGCTGGATCATGACCGAGTTCGGCCAGTTCAGCGAGGGCAAGCTGGAGGGCGAGCGCCCCAACACCGGCTTCGTCTACGCCCCCGACGCCTTCTCCTTCGTGGTGGCGGTCCTGGCCGGCATCGCGGGCACGCTGTCCCTCACCTCGGCGAAGTCCGGCGCCCTGGTGGGCGTCGCCATCTCCGTCACCACGGTCCCGGCGGCCGCGAACGCCGCCGTCGCCCTGAGCTTCGGCGACACCAACCAGACGGTGGGCTCCACCGAACAACTCCTGCTCAACCTGGCAGGCATCGTGGTCGCCGGGACCCTGACCCTGCTGGCGCAGAAGGCGTTGTGGGCGACCCAGCGCTCACGGCTGACGAAGCCGGAGAACTCCTGACGAACGGCCACCCCGGAGCGCCGGGCCGGGCCGACGCCCCAAGGGGAGCGGGGAACTGCGCGACAAGCCACTCCGAGCCCGCGGCCCGCACCACACAGAACCCCCACCACACGCCCGGCGTCGAGAACTAACCGAGCGCGGACTTCACCGAATCGGCCAACCGCCCCGCCACGGACCGGGCCTGCTCGATGTCCGCGGCCTCCACCATCACCCGCACCAGCGGCTCGGTCCCCGAGGGACGCAGCAGCACCCGCCCGGTGCTCCCCAACTCCCGCTCGGCCTCGGCCACGGCGGTCGCCAGCTCGGCGGAGCTCGTCACCCGCGACTTGTCCACGTCCGGCACATTGACCAGCACCTGCGGCAGCCGCTCCATCACGGACGCGAGGTCCCGCAGCGTACGCCCGGTCTGCGCGACCCGCGCCGCCAGCATCAGGCCGGTCAGCGTGCCGTCACCCGTGGTGGCGTGGTCGAGGATGATGACGTGGCCGGACTGCTCGCCGCCGAGGGCGTAGCCGTGCTCCTTCATCTCCTCCAGGACGTACCGGTCGCCGACCCCGGTCTGCACGAACCGGATGCCCTCGCGCTCCATGGCGAGCTTGAAGCCCAGGTTGGACATGACGGTCGCGACGACGGTGTCCGAGCGCAGCGCCTCCCGCTCCCGCATCGCGAGCGCGAGCACGGCGAGGATCTGGTCGCCGTCGACCTCCGCACCGGTGTGGTCCACGGCCAGGCAGCGGTCCGCGTCGCCGTCGTGGGCGATGCCCAGGTCGGCGCCGTGCTCGACGACGGCGGCCTTGAGCAGGTCGAGGTGGGTGGAGCCGCAGCCGTCGTTGATGTTGAGGCCGTCGGGCACCGCGCCGATGGTGACCAGTTCGGCACCGGCCCGCGCGAACGCCTCCGGCGAGACCCGGGAGGCCGCGCCGTGCGCCTCGTCGAGGACGATCTTCAGTCCGTCGAGACGGTTCGGGAGGACACCGACGAGGTGGGCGACGTACTGGTCGAGCCCCTCGTCGTAGTCCCGGACGCGGCCGACGCCGGAGCCGGTCGGGCGGTCCCAGGGGGCGCCGGTGCGGTGGTCGGCGTAGACGGACTCGATGCGGTCCTCCAGCTCGTCGGCGAGCTTGTGGCCGCCGCGGGCGAAGAACTTGATGCCGTTGTCGGGCATGGCGTTGTGGCTGGCGGACAGCATCACGCCGAGGTCGGCGCCGAGCGCGCCGGTGAGGTGGGCCACCGCGGGCGTCGGCAGGACGCCGACCCGCAGCACGTCCACACCGGCGCTGGCGAGGCCCGCGACCACCGCGGCCTCCAGGAACTCCCCGGAGGCACGTGGGTCCCGGCCGACCACCGCGGTCGCCCGGTGCCCGGCGAAGGTACCCGCCTCGGCCAGTACGTGCGCCGCGGCGACGGAGAGGCCCAGCGCCAGCTCGGCCGTCAGATCCGCGTTGGCGACGCCGCGCACGCCGTCCGTGCCGAAGAGTCGTCCCACTTGTCCTCCTGAGGAAACGTCAATTCCGGAAGCGGCTGCCGATGAGTCGGCCCACGCAGTCGGCTCCCGAAGACTCGGGCACACAGCGCCCGGCCATCGATCACATAAGCCTTAGAACGTCTTGTGCCGTTATACGCCCAACGGCAGGGATAAACGAATGCCCCGGCAGCACAGTGGCGTGCCGCCGGGGCGTTCGGAGTACAGCCTGTACCAGCCGGTACGACTTAGCGCTTGCTGTACTGCGGGGCCTTGCGGGCCTTCTTCAGACCGGCCTTCTTGCGCTCGACCGCACGGTCGTCACGCTTGAGGTAACCGGCCTTCTTGAGCGCGCCGCGGTTGTTGTCCACGTCGGCCTCGTTCAGCGCGCGGGCGACACCGAGACGGAGCGCACCGGCCTGACCGGAGACGCCGCCGCCGGAGATGCGGGCGATGACGTCGTAGCGGTTGTCCAGCTCGAGCACCTTGAAGGGCTCGTTGACTTCCTGCTGGTGCACCTTGTTCGGGAAGTAGTCCTCGAGCGTGCGCCCGTTGACCTTCCACTTGCCGGTGCCCGGGACGATCCGAACGCGGGCGATGGCGTTCTTGCGACGGCCCAGGCCGGCGGCCGGCTGCGGCTCGCCGAACGCGGAGGCCATGGACTCCGAGGTGTACTCGCCCTCGACGGGCACCTCGGACTCGGTGGTGTAGCTGTCGATGTCGATCTCTTCGAGCGGCTGCTCGGGAGTGGTCTCGGCCACGATGCTCCTCAGATTCTCTTCAGTCTTAAAGGGTGGCCGGAACTACTGCGCGACCTGGGTGATCTCGAACGGCTGCGGCTGCTGCGCGCCGTGCGGGTGCTGGTCACCCTTGTAGACCTTCAGCTTCGAGAGCATCTGACGGCCCAGGGAGTTCTTCGGGAGCATGCCCTTGATGGCCTTCTCGACGGCCTTCTCCGGGTTCTTGTCCAGGAGCTCGTCGTAGCGCACGGAGCGCAGACCGCCCGGGTAGCCGGAGTGGCGGTACGCCATCTTCTGGGTCCGCTTGTTGCCGGAGAGGTGCACCTTGTCGGCGTTGATGATGATGACGAAGTCACCGGTGTCGACGTGGGGCGCGTAGATCGGCTTGTGCTTGCCGCGCAGGATGGAGGCCGCAGTGGTGGCCAGACGACCCAGGACGACGTCCTGGGCGTCGATGACGTGCCACTGGCGCGTCACATCGCCGGGCTTGGGGCTGTACGTACGCACGGTTCGTAGCCTTCGCTTCTTCAGTGAGTGGTCCTGACATGGTCACCGAAGACGATCACGACAGCCCTGACCGCACCGCGGTGACGCATACCGCGTGCAGGTCGCTGGTCATCGGTCCCGGTGGACCGGTGTAAGGGCCCCTCACGTGAGAATGAGCAAGCCAATACACATACGACTGTGCAGAATACCCGGGCCCCGGCGGCCGGGTCAAAACGGGGCCGCCGGGGCGTGCTCCGGCTCCGGCGCACGGCCCGGGGGCACCCGCTCTCCGGCGCCCGTCGGACCGGTCCGGGCCTGCCGGGCGACCGACACCGCGAGGACGCACAGCGTGAACGCGTCCCGGAAGGCACGCCGCCGCTCCCCCTCCAGCCAGGGCCAGGTCAGCCCGGGTGCCTGGGGCACCAGGGCGATCCAGAACCACGCCCCGCGGGCCACCGACCCGGCGTACGGCAGCCCGGCGAGCAGCAGCGGCAGGGCGACCAGGAGGTAGTGGTCGTAGGACGGCCGGGAGACGAGGAACGCCGAGAGCATCAGTCCCGCGCCGGTCTCGGCGAGCCGCAGCGGACCCGGGTCGGCACGGCGCCAGCGCCGGTACGCGCAGAGCACCCCGGCCGAGGCCGCCGCCACCGCGAGCCCCTGCGCGAGCGCCGGCGGCACCCCGAGCCGGGGCAGTACGGCCGCCGGGGAGGCCTCGTAGAGCCGTACGAAGCCGTCCTCGCCGTGCAGCAGGAAGGGCAGGGTGCGGGTGAAGAAGCCCGCCGGGTCGGGCATCGCCAGCGCCGCCGCGGCGGAGGCCAGCGCGGGCACCAGGACGGCCGCGGCCAGCGCCCGCCACCGCCCGGCGAAGAGGAAGAGCAGGACGACGGGCGCGAGCAGCGGCTTGAGCGCCACGGCCGCCCCGATGACGACCCCCGCCCCCGTCCAGCGCCCCCGGCTCGCCAGCAGCAGCGCCAGCGGCAGCGCCACCGTCGCGGTCACCGTCCAGTTGCCGAGCCGCACCAGGTGCCCGAACGGCGCGAAGCCCAGCGCGAGCCCGGTCAGCCCGAGGACCGCGAGCCTGCTGCCCAGCGGCACCCGGTGCAGGCGCAGCGCGCAGGCCCAGGCCAGCGCCAGCAGGACGGTCACCGCGCAGGGCACCAGGACCCGCAGCACGGCCCCGGGCAGCAGCGCCTGCGGGACGGCGGCCAGGACGGCGCTCGGCAGGTACAGGAAGTGCGGGTCGTCGTACGGGGAGCCACCGGCCAGCCAGGTGCGGGCGGCCCGCACGACGATCGCGTTGTCCATCCCGCCGTCCGAGGTCGTCCGTGCCGCGTGGGCGGCGGACGCCGCCAGCACCGTCGCGAGCACCGCCCACGGATGCCGTCCCGCCGGCCGCACCAACCACCCGGAGATGTCGCTTTTGCCCGTCCGCATGCACGGAACGCTAGGCCCTGCGGGCCCCAAGTCCCGGCACCAGCACGCCCACAGGCCCGTCTAAGATGCCGCCCATGAGCTTTGGGCAGGGGGGACCTCAGTCGCAGTGGGATCCCTGGACACCGCAATCGCAGCAGCCGCAGCAGCCGCCGTCGCAGCAGCCCTGGAACAGCGGGAACAGTGACGACACGCCGGACTGGGCTGCCCTCGCCGAGGCCTCCGAGGCCCGTGCCAAGCGGCGCCGGCTGTTCTTCATCGGCGGCGGCGCGCTGGCCACCGTGGCGATAGCCGGTGCCGTCGCGGTGGCCGTGGTCTCGGCGAACGGCTCCGACCAGGCGTCCGACGGCGGTTCCTCCCAGCTCCCCACGACCGCGGAGATACCCAGCGCGACGGCCACCGAGCCGTCCTTCGCCCCGACCAGCGCCCCGCCGCCGCTGGACCCGAAGGACTTCGTCTCCAGCGTCAAGAAGGACAAGGCCCCGCTCAGCCCGGACCTGCTCTTCCCCGGGACCCAGCTGACCATGGGCGAGACGGTCTACAAGAAGGGCCCGACGGCCGACACCCGCACCTGCGGCTCCGCCGCCCAGGGCACCCTGCCGAAGGTCCTCGACGCCAACCGGTGCACGCGCCTGATCCGCGTCACCTACACCCAGGGCGACACCGCCGTGACGGTCGGCGTGGCCGTCTTCGACACCGAGGCGCAGGCCGCGAAGGCCAAGAAGGACGCCGACAAGAAGAGCATCGTGCGCTCCCTGTCCGGCGGCGGCGTCAAGTCCTTCTGCACCGGCGCCGTCTGCCGCTCCACGACCAACTCCTACGGCCGTTACGCCTACTTCACGGTCGCCGGCTTCACCGGCGCCAAGGACGTCACGGAGAAGTCCACCGGCGTCTTCCGGGCCGGTGACGACCTGGCCGAGTTCGCCTTCCGGCAGATCCGCCGGCGCGGTGAGGCCCAGGCGTCGGCGGCGGCGGAGGCGGGCTGACGGCCCACCGCCCGCCCCGTCAGCAGCAGCCGGCTCCCGGCAGCGACCGCTTGTTGCGCGCCTCCTTGTTCCGGGCGGCCAGCAGCTCGTCGGCCGGGTAGCCGACCTCCTCAAGGGTCAGCCCGTGCGGCCGTACGACGTGCACGGCCGAGTCCCGTACGCCCGCGGCGAGCACCTTGGCCGGCCACTCGGGCCCGCGGTGCCCGTCGCCGACGAACAGCAGCGCCCCGATCAGCGAGCGCACCATGTTGTGGCAGAAGGCGTCGGCCCGCACGGTGGCGGTGACGATCCCGTCCTCACCCCGCACGAGACTCAGCTCCTGCAACGTACGGATGGTGGTCGCCCCCTCCCGCTTCTTGCAGTAGGCGGCGAAGTCGTGCTCGCCCAGCAGCCCCCGGGCGGCCGCGTTCATGGCATCGACGTCGAGCGGCCAGTCGTGCCACAGCACGTGCCCGCGCAGCAGCGGGTCGACGCCGCCCGGGTTGTCGGTGACCCGGTAGGCGTAGCGCCGCCAGACCGCCGAGAACCGCGCGTTGAAGCCGCTGGGCGCCTCCCTGAGCGCCCAGACCCGCACGTCCCTGGGCAGCCGCCCCGCGAGCCGCTTGAGCAGCTTCACGTGGTGCTCGGCCCACACCTCGCGCGGCAGGTCGACATGGGCGACCTGCCCCCGGGCGTGCACCCCGGCGTCGGTCCGCCCCGCCACGGTCAGCTCGTACGTCTCCCGCGACCGGGTGACCGTCCGCAACGCGTCCTCGATCTCCCCCTGGACGGTCCGCCGCCCCCCGGCCTGTTTGGCCCACCCGGAGAACTCGCTCCCGTCGTAGGAGAGATCCAGCCGCACCCGCACGAACCCGGCCTCAACTTCGTCACTCACCCAGAGATCCTCTCAGCAAAGGAAAAGCGGGCCCGCTCCTCGAAAGGAACGGACCCGCAACGCCCGGAACGGGCGCGGGGAACCGCGCGACGAGCCACCGCGAAACCGCGGCCGCCGACGCACAGCCCCCGGCAGACGCTTACGCGTCCTTGGACTCCTCGGCGGCAGCCTCGTCGTCGGCCTTGGTCGTGTCGACCTTGGCCTCGGAAACCTCGGCGGAGCCCTCCGCGTCCTTGGCGGCACGCTTGGTCGCGGCCTCGGCCTCGCCGGTGGCCTGCTGCGCCACGGTCAGCGCCTCGACCAGCTCGATGACGGCCATGGGCGCGTTGTCGCCACGGCGGTTACCGATCTTGGTGATCCGGGTGTAGCCACCGGGACGGTTCTCGTAGCGCGGGCCGATCTCGGTGAAGAGCGTGTGGACGATGCTCTTGTCCGTGATCACCTGGAGCACCTGACGGCGGTTGTGAAGGTCGCCCTTCTTCGCCTTGGTGACCAGACGCTCGGCGTACGGACGCAGCTTGCGCGCCTTCGCCTCGGTGGTGGTGATCCGGCCGTGCTCGAAGAGGCTCTTCGCCAGGTTCGCGAGGAGCAGCTTCTCGTGCGCGGCACTGCCGCCCAGACGGGCACCCTTGCTGGGCTTCGGCATGATGTTTCTCCTAGGTGTCTGCCCCGGCCGTATCAGGTACCGAAGTCAGTATCCGAGCAGGCGGCCGCCTGTCGGAGATCCGGGGCGCCTTCGCAAGCGCCCCGGAGGGCCCGCACCCCAAAGGGGCGCGGGGCTGTACCCCTGTGCGGCTTCGCCGCATGGGCACGACCAGCCACGACGGGCCGGCGGCCGAATCAGTACTGCTCGGTCTCCACGAAACCGGCGTCAGCATCGTCATCGGCACCGAACGCGTCCGCGGCGGCGGTCGGGTCGAATCCGGGCGGGCTGTCCTTGAGGGCCAGGCCCATGCCGGCCAGCTTGGCCTTGACCTCGTCGATGGACTTCGCACCGAAGTTGCGGATGTCGAGCAGGTCCGCCTCGGAGCGAGCGACCAGCTCACCCACGGAGTGGATGCCCTCGCGCTTGAGGCAGTTGTACGACCGGACGGTGAGCTCCAGCTCCTCGATCGGAAGAGCCAGGTCCGCAGCCAGCGCGGCGTCCGTCGGGGACGGACCCATGTCGATGCCCTCGGCGTCGATGTTCAGCTCGCGGGCGAGACCGAACAGCTCGACCAGGGTCTTGCCGGCCGACGCCATGGCGTCGCGCGGACGCATGGCCTGCTTGGTCTCGACGTCGACGATCAGCTTGTCGAAGTCGGTGCGCTGCTCGACACGCGTGGCCTCGACCTTGTACGTGACCTTGAGAACCGGCGAGTAGATCGAGTCGACCGGGATGCGCCCGATCTCCTGACCGACCTGCTTGTTCTGCACGGCGGAGACGTAGCCGCGACCGCGCTCGACGGTCAGCTCCATCTCCAGCTTGCCCTTGCCGTTGAGCGTGGCGAGGACGAGGTCGGGGTTGTGCACCTCGACACCGGCCGGGGGCGCGATGTCGGCGGCGGTGACCAGACCCGGGCCCTGCTTGCGCAGGTACATCACGACCGGCTCGTCGTGCTCCGAGGAGACGACCAGCTGCTTGATGTTGAGGATCAGGTCGGTGACGTCCTCCTTGACGCCCGGCACGGTGGTGAACTCGTGCAGGACACCGTCGATACGGATGGACGTGACCGCCGCACCCGGGATCGACGACAGGAGGGTCCGGCGCAGGGAGTTGCCGAGGGTGTAGCCGAAGCCCGGCTCCAGCGGCTCGATGACGAACCGGGAGCGGAACTCGTCGACGACCTCTTCGGTCAACGAGGGACGCTGAGCGATCAGCATGTGGTGATCCTTCAGTCAGGGGCGCCCGCTATTTGACGCCCGACCAGTACTGCAAGGGTACGGGCGATACGACCCGAAAGAGCCGTACCGCCCGGAAAACCCTGGTGAAGCGATGCCGCGGTGAAGCGGGATCAGACGCGACGACGCTTCGGCGGACGGCACCCGTTGTGCGGGGTGGGCGTGACGTCCTGGATGGAGCCGACCTCGAGGCCGGTCGCCTGCAGGGAGCGGATGGCGGTCTCACGACCGGAACCCGGGCCCTTGACGAAGACGTCGACCTTGCGCATGCCGTGCTCCTGCGCGCGACGGGCAGCCGACTCGGCGGCCATCTGCGCGGCGAACGGCGTGGACTTCCGGGAGCCCTTGAAGCCGACGTGGCCGGCGGAGGCCCAGGAGATCACGTTGCCGGTCGGGTCCGTGATGGACACGATCGTGTTGTTGAACGTGCTCTTGATGTGCGCGTGGCCGTGAGCGACGTTCTTCTTTTCCTTGCGGCGCACCTTCTTGGCAGCGCCCTGACGTCCCTTGGGGGGCATGTCGTTCTCCTACGGGAGGTGGTCGGTCCTACAGCGAAGACCGCTGGACGGCGAAGTCCGCTGCGGACTACTTCTTGCCCGGCTTCTTCTTGCCGGCGATGGCGCGACGCGGGCCCTTGCGGGTGCGGGCGTTGGTGCTGGTGCGCTGACCGCGGACGGGCAGACCACGACGGTGGCGCAGACCCTGGTAAGTGCCGATCTCGACCTTGCGGCGGATGTCGGCCTGCACCTCGCGACGGAGGTCACCCTCGGTCTTGATGTTGTTGTCGACGTACTCGCGGATCGCGACGAGCTGCTCCTCGGAGAGGTCCCGAACACGGGTGTTCGGGTCCACGCCGGTGGCGGCGAGCGTCTGCTGCGAGAGGGTCCGGCCGATGCCGAACACGTAGGTGAGGGCGATCTCGACGCGCTTTTCGCGCGGGATGTCAACACCGGAAACGCGTGCCATTCAATGGCTCCAGTTGATTGTCGGAGGTCTTCCACAGAACCGGTCCCCGGCCGCCGTATGAGGTACGTATCGGGTCCCCGGCCTCCGAACCGGGGGTGTCGGACGCCTGGGCGCCCGGGTCCTGCGTATGAACATGTTCAGCTCGCGTCGCGCGAAGTCCTGCGAATCGCGGAGGGAACGGTCAGGCTTCAGCCCTGGCGCTGCTTGTGGCGCGGGTTGTCGCAGATGACCATGACCCGACCGTGACGGCGGATCACCCTGCACTTGTCGCAGATCTTCTTGACGCTCGGCTTGACCTTCATGGGTGTGAGGTTCTCCGGGTCAGTTGCCGGCGGACCCGCGCGCGGAGCACGCGGGACGTGGGCAAGATCTACTTGTACCGGTAGACGATCCGGCCACGCGTCAGGTCGTACGGAGACAGCTCCACCACGACCCGGTCGTCAGGGAGGATGCGGATGTAGTGCATACGCATCTTGCCGCTGATGTGTGCCAGGACCTGGTGGCCGTTCTGGAGCTCCACCTTGAACATGGCGTTCGGAAGAGACTCGACGACAGTGCCTTCGATCTCGATGGCACCTTGCTTCTTGGCCACGCTTCGCCCTTCGAATCGACTACCTTGATCGACTCATCGTGCAACCCTCAAGACATGGGGGTGCACGGGAGCCGACGAGTCAGTCTACGTCAGTGCACCCGGAAAGGCGAAACGAGGGAGTCTGCCCCGGATGCGAGATCGTTATGCAAGGGGGTCCGGCGCCGCCGTGATCCCCAGCTCGGCCAGCTTGGCCCTGCCGCCGTCGGGGGACGTCAGGACCAGCGGGCCCTGTTCCGTCAGGGCCACCGAGTGCTCCCAGTGGGAGGACCAGGTGCCGTCGGTCGTGATGACCGTCCACTCGTCCGACAGGACCTCGGTGCGGGGGGTGCCGAGGGAGACCATCGGCTCGATGGCGAGGCAGAAGCCGGGGACGAGCTTGGGGCCCTTGCCGCGGCGGCGGTCGACGTAGTTCAGCAGGTGCGGGTCCATGTGCATCTCGGTGCCGATGCCGTGGCCGCCGTAGTCCTCGATGATCCCGTACTTGCCGCCGCCGGGCTTGGGCTGGCGGCGGATGTAGGTCTCGATGGCGCGGGAGACGTCCACCAGGCGGTTGCCCTGCTTCATGGCGGCGATGCCCGCCCACATCGACTCCTCGGTCACCCGGGACAGCTCGACCAGCTCCGGGGAGTGACCGGAGCCGACGAAGGCCGTGTAGGCGGCGTCGCCGTGCCAGCCGTCGATGATCGCGCCGCAGTCGATGGAGATGACGTCGCCGTCCTTGAGGACCACGTCGTCGGACGGGATGCCGTGGACGACGACCTCGTTCACCGAGGTGCAGATGGTGGCGGGGAAGCCGCCGTACCCGAGGAAGTTCGGCTTGGCGTCGTGCTCCGCGAGGACCTTGCGGGCGACCTGGTCCAGGTCCTTGGTCGTCGCGCCGGGCACGGCGGCCTCGCGCGTGGCCGCGTGGATGGCGGCGACGACCAGCCCCGCCTCGCGCATCTTGGCGATCTGCTCGGGGTTCTTGATCTGCACCATGGGGGCTGCGGCCTTTCTGGACTGGGCGGGAGCTGGGGAGGAGGGGTGCGGGGCGGGAAACGCTTCCCACGATACGGGGCGGAGCCGTCCCACCCCACAGCACAGCCGCGGCCCCCTGAGCGAGGGACCGCGGCTGAAGCCGGGCGGAGTACTACTGGTCGCGCTTGAGCGCCTCCAGCGCGCGGCGGGTGACCTCGTCCACGGGGCCCGTCGCGGCGATGGTGGCGACCAGGCCCTGCGACTTGTAGTAGTCGATGATCGGCTCGGTCTGCGTGTGGTAGACCTCCAGCCGCTTGCGGACCGTCTCCTCGGAGTCGTCGTCCCGCTGGTACAGCTCGCCGCCGCAGACGTCGCAGACGCCTTCCTTCTTCGGCGGCGTGTACGTCACGTGGAAGACGTGGGCCGAGTCGTTGCGGCAGACGCGCCGGCCGGCGATCCGCTTGACGACCTCGTCCTCGGGGGCCTCCAGGTCCAGCACCGCGTCGAGCTTCATGTCCTCGGTCTCGAGCAGCTCGTCCAGCGCCTCGGCCTGGGAGACGTTGCGCGGGAAGCCGTCCAGCAGGAAGCCGCCCTCGGCGTCGGGCTGCTCCATGCGGTCCTTCGCCATGGCGATGGTGACCTCGTCCGGCACGAGATTGCCGGCGTCCATGTAGGACTTCGCGAGCTTGCCCAGTTCGGTCTGCTGGCTGATGTTCGCGCGGAACAGGTCGCCCGTGGAGATGTGCGGAATGTGCAGCGTCTCGGCAAGGCGGGTGGCCTGCGTTCCCTTTCCGGCACCCGGAGGCCCGACGAGGACGATTCGCATCAGCGGAGGAACCCTTCGTAATTGCGCTGCTGGAGCTGGCTCTCGATCTGCTTCACCGTCTCGAGACCGACACCCACGATGATCAGGATGCTGGTGCCACCGAACGGGAAGTTCTGGTTTGCCCCGAAACCAGCCAACGCCATTGTCGGGACGAGAGCGATCAGACCCAAGTACAGCGAACCCGGCCAGGTGATCCGGTTGAGTACGTAGCTCAGATACTCAGCGGTCGGTCGGCCAGCCCGGATGCCCGGGATGAAGCCACCATACTTCTTCATGTTGTCCGCGACTTCCTCGGGGTTGAACGAGATGGCCACGTAGAAGAAGGCGAAGAAGACGATCAGGAAGAAGTACAGGATGATGTGCGGCGTCGCCGCCGTGTCCGCGAGATTCTTCGTGATCCAGGTGGCCCAGCCCGCCGTCGAGTTCGAGAACTGGACGATCAGTGCCGGGATGTAGAGCAGCGACGAGGCGAAGATGACGGGGATGACACCCGCCTGGTTCACCTTGAGCGGGATGTACGTCGAGGTACCGCCGTAGGAGCGGCGGCCGATCATGCGCTTCGCGTACTGCACGGGGATGCGGCGCTGGGCCTGCTCCACGAAGACCACCAGGCCGACCATGACCAGGCCGACGAGGATGACCGTGCCGAACTCGATCCAGCCGTCGGCCAGCTCGCCCTGCTTCTTGATGGCCCACAGGGCGGAGGGGAAGGTCGCGGCGATCGAGATGAACATCAGGATCGACATGCCGTTGCCGATGCCGCGGTCGGTGATCAGCTCGCCGAGCCACATGACGACGCAGGTACCGGCGGTCATGCAGATGACCATGACGACGGTGGTGAAGATGGCCTGGTCGGGCACGATCTGACCGGCGACGGTGCAGCCGGAGAAGAGGGCGCCGCTGCGGGCGGTGGCCACCAGGCCGGTGCCCTGGAGGATGGCGAGCGCGACGGTCAGGTAGCGGGTGTACTGCGTGATCTTCGCCGTACCGGCCTGGCCCTCCTTCTTGAGGGCTTCCAGGCGCGGGATCACGACGGTCAGCAGCTGCAGAATGATGCTCGCCGTGATGTACGGCATGATGCCGAGCGCGAAGACCGTGATCTGCAGCAGGGCGCCACCGCTGAACATGTTGACCAGGCCGAAGAGGCCCTGGTTGCCGGACGCCTGGTCCACGCACTCCTGGACGTTCTTGTAGTCGACGCCTGGAATGGGAATGTGGGTACCGAGTCGGTACACCACGATGATGCCGAGCGTGAAGAGCAGCTTCTTGCGCAGGTCGGGCGTCTTGAACGCCCGGGCGAACGCGGTGAGCACGGTGCCTCCTGCGACCCCCGCGCTACTGCGTCAAGGGTGACGGTCTTGAGGTTCGACTGACGACTGATAAGTGGACGGCTAAGGGAATAACGCTGAACCGCCGTCAAGAGTGCCTCATGTGACGCACCCGTGAAAGAGGGCAGCGCAGGCCACCTTACCGGCGGGAGCACTCCCCTTGGAACGACCAACCGGGGATACCCCTTTTGTGGGGCATCCCCGGTCGGGATCGCTCATGTCATCGACACGTCCGAGTGGTTCAGACGAGCTCGGTGACGGTACCGCCGGCGGCGGTGATCTTCTCCTTGGCGGAGCCGGAGACGGCGTCGACCGTCACCTGCAGCGCCACGGAGATCTCGCCCTGGCCGAGGACCTTGACGAGGCTGTTCTTGCGAACGGCACCCTTGGCCACCAGGCCCTCGACGGTGACCTCGCCACCCTCGGGGTACAGCGCGGCCAGCTTGTCGAGGTTCACGACCTGGAACTCGGTCTTGAACGGGTTCTTGAAGCCCTTCAGCTTCGGAAGACGCATGTGGAGGGGCATCTGGCCACCCTCGAAGCGCTCCGGAACCTGGTAACGGGCCTTCGTGCCCTTGGTACCACGACCGGCCGTCTTACCCTTCGACGCCTCACCACGACCGACACGGGTCTTGGCGGTCTTGGCGCCGGGGGCGGGACGGAGGTTGTGGATCTTGAGCGGGTTGTTCTCCGCCATGATCAGTCGACCTCCTCGACCGTCACGAGGTGGCGGACGGTGTGCACCATGCCGCGGAACTCGGGGCGGTCCTCCTTGACGACCTGCGTGTTGATGCCCTTGAGACCAAGGGAGCGCAGGGTGTCACGGTGGTTCTGCTTGCTGCCGATGTAGGACTTGACCTGCGTAATCTTGAGCTGCGCCATGATTACGCACCCGCCCCGGCACGCGCACGGAGAAGGGCCGCGGGGGCGACGTCCTCGAGCGGCAGACCACGGCGGGCCGCGATCTCCTCGGGACGCTGCAGGCCCTTGAGGGCCTCCACGGTCGCGTGCACGATGTTGATCTGGTTGTCGGAGCCGAGCGACTTCGACAGCACGTCGTGGATACCGGCGCACTCGAGCACGGCGCGCACCGGACCACCGGCGATAACGCCGGTACCGGGGGACGCGGGCTTGAGCAGCACGACGCCGGCAGCCTTCTCACCCTGGATGGGGTGCGGGATGGTGCCCTGGATGCGGGGGACCTTGAAGAAGTGCTTCTTGGCCTCCTCAACACCCTTGGCGATGGCGGCCGGCACCTCCTTGGCCTTGCCGTATCCGACACCCACGGTGCCGTCACCGTCGCCCACCACGACCAGCGCGGTGAAGCTGAAGCGACGACCACCCTTCACAACCTTGGCGACGCGGTTGATCGCGACGACGCGCTCAACGTAAGCGGTCTTCTCGGCGGCACCTGCGCCACCGTCACGGCCCTTCCGGTCCCGCCGCTCGCCGCCACCGGCACCGCTACCGCGGCGCTGGGGTCCAGCCATTGGAATTACCTCTCTCTGTTTCCGCTAGCGTTACGGAACCGGCTCAGAACTTCAGTCCGGCTTCGCGGGCGGCGTCCGCCAGGGCGGCGATGCGCCCGGCGTACTGGTTACCACCACGGTCGAACACGACGGCCTCGACACCGGCAGCCTTGGCGCGCTCGGCGACCAGGGCGCCGACCTGCTTGGCCTGCGCGGACTTGTCGGCCTCGCCACCGCGGATCGAGGTGTCCAGGGTGGACGCCGACGCCAGGGTGTGACCCTTGATGTCGTCGATCACCTGGGCCACGATGTGGCGGTTCGAACGGGTAACGACCAGACGGGGACGCTCCGCCGTACCCGAGAGATTCTTGCGAATCCGGATGTGGCGGCGCTTGATCGCGGCGCGCTTGTAGGCGTCGCCCTTGAGGATCTTCTGTCCGTATGCCATGGCTTACTTACCCGCCTTTCCGACCTTGCGGCGGATGACTTCGCCCTCGTACTTGACGCCCTTGGCCTTGTACGGGTCGGGCTTGCGCAGCTTGCGGATGTTGGCCGCAACCTCGCCGACCTTCTGCTTGTCGATGCCCTCGACCGAGAAGTGGGTCGGGTTCTCCACCTTGAAGGTGATTCCCTCGGGGGCCTCGACCAGGATCGGGTGGCTGTAGCCGAGGGAGAACTCCAGGTTCGAACCCTTGGCGAGCACGCGGTAACCGACACCGCTGATCTCGAGCTTCTTCACGTAACCCTGGGTCACGCCGGTGATCATGTTCGCCACCAGCGTGCGGGACAGGCCGTGCAGGGCCTTGCTCTGACGCTCGTCGTTGGGGCGGGTGACGTTCAGCACGCCGTCCTCACCCTTGGCGATGTCGATCGGCGCCACGACGGTGTGGGTCAGCGAGCCCTTGGGGCCCTTGACCGAAACCGTACGGCCGTCGATGGTGACGTCCACGCCGGCGGGAACCGCGATGGGGAGCTTGCCGATGCGCGACATAGCTGTTTCCTCCGTTCCCTTCCGTTACCAGACGTAGGCGAGGACTTCTCCGCCTACGCCCTTCTTGCCGGCCTGCTTGTCGGTGAGGAGCCCGTGGGACGTGGAGATGATCGCCACGCCGAGGCCACCCAGCACCTTGGGCAGGTTGGTGGACTTCGCGTACACCCGGAGACCGGGCTTGGAGATCCGCTTGATGCCCGCGATGGAGCGCTCACGGTTCGGACCGAACTTCAGCTCGAGGGTGAGGTTCTTGCCAACCTCGGCGTCCTCGGTCTTCCAGCCGGTGATGAAGCCCTCCTGCTGGAGGATCTCCGCGATGTGAGACTTGATCTTGGACGCCGGCATCGTCACGGAGTCGTGGTACGCCGAGTTCGCGTTCCGCAGACGCGTAAGCATGTCTGCGATCGGATCAGTCATGGTCATGAATTGGCCTTCGGCCTCTCTCGCCGGGGTTTCCTGGTGCGCCATCCCTCTCCCCGATCCGAGACGGGACGGGTGCGGCGCGGTGGACCTACGGCGTAGTAAGTCGTACGGGCGCGACAGACGCCCAACCCCGCAAGCCTAAGGCATGCGGAGCCGGGCCCCTGCCGACCCAGTTGCTTACCGAGAGTCTGAATAACCCGGAATTACCGGATTACCAGGAGCTCTTGGTCACGCCCGGCAGCTCGCCACGGTGAGCCATCTCACGAAGGCACACGCGGCACAGGCCGAACTTGCGGTAGACGGAGTGCGGACGGCCGCAGCGCTGGCAGCGCGTGTAGCCGCGGACACCGAACTTGGGCTTGCGAGCAGCCTTGGCAATCAGAGCCTTCTTCGCCATCTCGCTCACGCCTCCTTGAAGGGGAAGCCGAGGTGACGGAGGAGCGCGCGGCCCTCGGCGTCGTTGGTCGCCGTGGTCACCACGGTGATGTCCATACCCCGGGTGCGGTCGATCTTGTCCTGGTCGATCTCGTGGAACATGACCTGCTCCGTGAGACCGAAGGTGTAGTTGCCACGGCCGTCGAACTGCTTGGGGGACAGGCCGCGGAAGTCGCGGATACGCGGCAGCGCCAGCGACAGGGTGCGGTCCAGGAACTCCCACATGCGGTCGCCACGGAGCGTGACGTGAGCACCGATCGGCTGACCCTCACGCAGCTTGAACTGCGCGATGGACTTGCGGGCCTTGGTGACGGCCGGCTTCTGACCGGTGATGGTGGTCAGGTCGCGGATCGCGCCCTCGATCAGCTTCGAGTCACGGGCGGCGTCGCCGACACCCATGTTGACCACGATCTTCACGAGGCCGGGGATCTGCATGACGTTCTCGTAGGAGAACTCCTCACGCAGCTTGCCCGCGATCTCCTCGCGGTACTTCGTCTTGAGACGCGGAGTGGTGGTGGTAGCCATCAGATGTCCTCACCCGTCCGCTTGGCAACGCGAACCTTGTTGCCCTCGTCGTCGAAGCGGTAACCGACGCGCGTGACGACCTTGTTGCCGTCCTTCTCCACGACCAGCTGGACGTTGGAGACGTGGATCGGGGCCTCGGTGGTCACGATGCCGCCGGCCTGCGAACCGCGAGCGGTCGGACCGGCCTTGGTGTGCTTCTTGACCCGGTTGACACCCTCGACCAGGACGCGGTCCTCACGGGGGAAGGCCGCGATGACCTTGCCCTGCTTGCCCTTGTCCTTACCGGTGATGACCTGGACCAGGTCGCCCTTCTTGATCTTCATGCTCACAGCACCTCCGGCGCGAGGGAGATGATCTTCATGAACTTCTTCTCGCGCAGCTCACGGCCCACCGGGCCGAAGATACGGGTGCCGCGAGGGTCGCCGTCGTTCTTCAGAATGACGGCGGCGTTCTCGTCGAAGCGGATGTACGAGCCGTCGGGACGGCGGCGCTCCTTGACGGTGCGAACGATGACCGCCTTGACGACGTCACCCTTCTTCACGTTGCCACCGGGGATCGCGTCCTTGACGGTGGCGACGATGACGTCACCGATACCCGCGTAGCGGCGGCCCGAGCCACCGAGCACACGGATGGTCAGGATTTCCTTCGCACCCGTGTTGTCGGCGACACGCAGCCGCGACTCCTGCTGGATCACGTCTATCTCCTGAATGTCTGCCGGTTCCCCGGGAGTCGGTCACCTTGGTGAACGACTCCCGGAGCCTGGCGGAACTGTCCTGCGAGGAATGCCCCGCAGGAGATTTCTTACTTGGCCTTCTCGAGGACCTCGACGACGCGCCAGCGCTTCGTCGCGGACAGCGGCCGGGTCTCCATGAGGAGGACACGGTCGCCGACGCCCGCGGCGTTCTGCTCGTCGTGAGCCTTGAGCTTCTCGGTACGGCGGATGACCTTGCCGTACAGGGCGTGGGTCACGCGGTCCTCGACGGCGACGACGACGGTCTTGTCCATCTTGTCGCTGACGACCAGACCCTGGCGGGTCTTGCGGAAGCCGCGCGCGGCCTTCGTCTCTTCAGTCACATTGCTCTCGCTCATCAGGCGCTCTCCACCGTCTCGATGCCCAGCTCGCGCTCACGCATCAGGGTGTAGATCCGGGCGATGTCCTTACGGACGGCCTTGAGCCGACCGTGGTTCTCGAGCTGGCCCGTCGCCGCCTGGAAGCGGAGGTTGAACAGCTCTTCCTTGGCCTCGCGGAGCTTCGCCAGAAGCTCCTCGTTGCCCAGCTCGCGCAGCTCGGACGCCTTGGTACCGGCCGACATCACGCTTCACCTGCCTCGCGCTTGACGATCCGGCACTTCATCGGCAGCTTGTGGGCCGCACGGGTCAGCGCCTCACGGGCGATCTTCTCGTTGGGGTAGGACAGCTCGAACATGACCCGGCCCGGGTGCACGTTCGCGATCCACCACTCCGGAGAACCCTTACCGGAACCCATGCGGGTCTCGGCCGGCTTCTTCGTGAGCGGGCGGTCCGGGTAGATGTTGATCCAGACCTTGCCGCCACGCTTGATGTGGCGGGTCATCGCGATACGGGCCGCCTCGATCTGGCGGTTGGTCACGTACGCCGGCGTGAGGGCCTGGATGCCGTACTCGCCGAACGCAACCTGCGTACCGCCCTTGGCCATGCCGCGGCGCTTGGGGTGGTGCTGCTTGCGGTGCTTGACCCTACGGGGGATCAGCATGACGGTCAGGCCTCCGTTCCGGTGCTCTCAGCCGGAGCGGCAGCGGCGGGCGCCTCGGCCTTGGTGGCCTCGGCGGCCGGAGCCGACTGCTGCTGCGGCTTGCGCCCGCGACGCTCGCCACCGCGGCCACCACGGGCCGGGCGGTCGTTGCCGCCACCGCGGGCCGGGCGGTTGCCCGCACGCGCGGCGGCGTTCTCGGCGCGGACCTCGGCGATGTTCTTGACGTCGCCCTTGTAGATCCAGACCTTCACACCGATGCGGCCGAAGGTCGTCTTGGCCTCGAAGAAGCCGTAGTCCACGTTCGCGCGGAGCGTGTGCAGGGGCACACGGCCCTCGCGGTAGAACTCCGAGCGGGACATCTCGGCGCCACCGAGGCGGCCACCGCACTGGATCTTGATGCCCTTGGCGCCGGCCTTCATCGTGCCCTGCATGCTCTTGCGCATGGCGCGACGGAAGGAGACGCGGGAGGAGAGCTGCTCGGCGACGGCCTGGGCAACCAGCTGAGCGTCGGTCTCGGGGCTCTTGACCTCGAGGATGTTCAGCTGGACCTGCTTGCCGGTGAGCTTCTCGAGCTGACCGCGGATCTTGTCGGCCTCCGCACCGCGGCGGCCGATGACGATGCCCGGACGAGCCGTGTGGATGTCCACGCGGACGCGGTCACGGGTGCGCTCGATCTCGACCTTGGAGATGCCGGCGCGCTCCATGCCGGACGTCAGCATCCGGCGGATGGCGACGTCTTCCTTGACGTAGTCCTTGTACAGCTTGTCGGCGTACCAACGCGACTTGAAGTCGGTGGTGATGCCGAGCCGGAACCCGTGCGGGTTTACCTTCTGGCCCATTACCGGGTTCCTTCCTTGCTGCTGACGACCACGGTGATGTGGCTGGTCCGCTTGCGGATCCGGTAGGCGCGGCCCTGGGCACGCGGACGGAACCGCTTCAGGGTCGGGCCCTCGTCGACGTACGCCTCGGAAATGAAGAGGCTGTCGGCGTCGGTGTGGTCGTAGTTGTGCGCGGCGTTGGCGATGGCGCTGTCCAGCACCTTGCCGACCGGCACGCTCGCGGCCTGCGGGGCGAAACGCAGGACCGCCTGAGCCTCCGTGGCATCCATGCCACGGATGAGGTCCACCACGCGGCGGGCCTTCATGGGCGTGACGCGGATGTACCGCGCCTGGGCCCTGGCTTCCATGGTTGTCCCTTCAGTGTTTGTCATGGTCATTCCACCCCGCTGTTAGCGGCGCTTCGACTTCCGGTCGTCCTTGACGTGACCCCGGAAGGTGCGCGTCGGCGAGAACTCGCCGAGCTTGTGGCCGACCATGGACTCGGTGACAAACACCGGGATGTGGGTCTTGCCGTTGTGCACCGCGATCGTGTGGCCGAGCATCGCCGGGACGATCATCGAGCGACGGGACCAGGTCTTGATGACGTTCTTGGTACCGGCTTCGTTCTGCGTGTCCACCTTCTTGATCAGGTGGTCGTCGACGAAGGGTCCCTTCTTCAAGCTACGAGGCATCTCAACCCGTCCTTAGCGCTTCTTGTTCGTCTTGCGGCGGCGGACGATGTACTTGTTCGACGCCTTCTTGGGCGAACGAGTACGGCCTTCCTTCTTGCCCCAGGGGGACACCGGGTGGCGACCACCCGAGGTACGGCCTTCGCCACCACCGTGCGGGTGGTCCACCGGGTTCATGACCACACCACGCACGGTCGGGCGAACGCCCAGCCAGCGCTTACGGCCCGCCTTGCCCCAGTTGATGTTGCTCTGCTCGGCGTTGCCGACCTCGCCGACCGTGGCGCGGCAGCGCTGGTCGACCAGGCGGATCTCTCCGGACGGCATGCGAAGGTGGGCCATGGTGCCCTCCTTCGCGAGCAGCTGCACGGAGGCACCGGCGGAGCGGGCGAACTTGGCGCCGCCACCGGGACGGAGCTCGATCGCGTGGATCGTCGTACCGACCGGGATGTTGCGGAGCGCCAGGTTGTTGCCCGGCTTGATGTCGGCCCCGGGACCGTTCTCGACGCGGTCGCCCTGCTGCAGGTTGCGCGGGGCGAGGATGTAGCGCTTCTCGCCGTCGGCGTAGTGCAGCAGCGCGATGCGCGCGGTGCGGTTGGGGTCGTACTCGATGTGCGCGACCTTCGCCGGCACGCCGTCCTTGTCGTGCCGACGGAAGTCGATGACACGGTAGGCGCGCTTGTGTCCGCCACCCTGGTGGCGAACGGTCACACGACCGGCGTTGTTACGGCCGCCCTTGCTGTGCAGCGGGCGGACCAGCGACTTCTCCGGCGTGGACCGCGTGACCTCGACGAAGTCGGCGACGCTGGAGCCACGACGGCCCGGCGTAGTCGGCTTGTACTTGCGGATTCCCATTTCTCAGTCCTCGTCCGATTCCGGACGATCCGGACCTCCGTCAGGAGGTCGGACCGCCGAAGATGTCGATACGGTCGCCCTCGGCGAGGGTCACGATCGCGCGCTTGCTGTCGGCACGCTTGCCGAAGCCCGTGCGGGTCCGCTTCCGCTTGCCCTGGCGGTTGATCGTGTTGACCCCGGTGACCTTGACCGAGAAGACCGCCTGGACGGCCTCCTTGATCTGGGTCTTGTTGGAGCCCGGCGCGACGACGAACGTGTACTTGTTCTCGTCGAGGAGCGCGTAGCTCTTCTCGGACACGACCGGCTTCAGCAGCACGTCACGGGGGTCCGTGAACGCCTTGCTGGCCGGGGTGACGACGGTGTTCTTGCCCTCGGCCTCGTGGCGGCGCGCCTTGGCGACGCGCGCGGCCTTGGCGGCCTTGGCCGCCTTGGAGGCGATGCTCGGGTGACGCGTAGCCATCAGGCTTCGCTCCCTTCGGTGTCAACGGCCTTGTTGGGGCCAGACACGAAGGACTCGAAAGCGGCCTGGGTGAAGACCACGTCGTCCGAGACGAGAACGTCGTACGTGTTCAGCTGGCCCGGCTCCAGGATGTGGATCTGGGGCAGGTTGCGGGCGGACAGCCACGCGGCCTCGTCGGCGCGGTCGACGACCAGGAGCAGGTTCTTGCGCTCCGAGATCTTGCCGAACAGCGTCCGGGCGGCCTTCGTGGACGGGTTCTCGCCCTCGATGACGCCGGTCACGACGTGGATGCGGTTGTGGCGGGCCCGGTCGGTGAGGGCGTGGCGCAGGGCCGCGGCCTTCATCTTCTTCGGGGTCCGCTGCGAGTAGTCACGCGGCTGCGGGCCGTGGACGACGCCACCGCCGGCGAACTGCGGCGCACGGGTCGAACCCTGGCGGGCGCGGCCGGTGCCCTTCTGGCGGTACGGCTTCTTGCCGCCACCACGGACCTCGCCGCGACGCTTGGTCTTGTGCGTGCCCTGGCGGGCAGCGGCGTTCTGCGCGACGACGACCTGGTGGATCAGCGGAATGCTGATCTTCTCCACGCCGAAGATCTCCGCGGGGAGCTCGACGCTTCCGGTCTTCTCGCCGGCAGGCGAAAGGATGTCAACAGTGCTCATCGGTTACCTCAGGCCCCCTTGGCCGCAGTGCGGACCAGGACGAGGCCGCCGTTCGGACCAGGAACCGCGCCCTTGATGAGGAGCAGGCCCTTCTCCGCGTCAACGGCGTGAACGGTCAGGTTCTGGGTGGTGACCCGCTCGTTGCCCATGCGACCCGCCATGCGCATGCCCTTGAAGACACGGCCGGGGGTGGCACAGCCACCGATGGATCCGGGCATGCGGTGCACACGGTGGGCACCGTGCGACGCCTTGCCACCCTTGAAGTTGTGGCGCTTCATGACGCCGGCGAAGCCCTTGCCCTTGCTCTTCGCGGTGACGTCGACCTTCACGCCGGACTCGAAGGCCTCAGCGGTGATCTCCTGGCCGAGGGTGTACTCGCTGGCAGCAGCGGTACGGATCTCGACGAGGTGACGACGGGGGGTGACGTCGGCCTTGGCGAAGTGGCCCTTGAGGGGCTTGTTCACCTTGCGCGGGTCGATCTCGCCGAACGCGATCTGGACCGACTCGTAGCCGTCGACGTCGTTCGTACGGACCTGGGTGACGACGTTGGGGCCGGCCTTGACGACGGTGACCGGAACAACACGGTTGTTCTCGTCCCACACCTGCGTCATGCCGAGCTTCTCGCCCAGGATGCCCTTGATCTGCTTGGTCATCTTCAGATCACCGCCCTCAGAGCTTGATCTCGATGTCGACACCGGCCGGGAGGTCGAGTCGCATCAGAGAGTCAACGGTCTTGGGGGTCGGGTCGAGGATGTCGATCAGGCGCTTGTGCGTGCGCATCTCGAAGTGCTCGCGCGAGTCCTTGTACTTGTGCGGCGACTTGATGACGCAGTACACGTTCTTCTCAGTGGGCAGCGGCACCGGGCCCGCGACCGACGCACCAGTGCGAGTCACCGTCTCGACGATCTTCTTCGCCGAAGAGTCGATGACCTCGTGGTCGTAGGCCTTGAGCCGGATGCGGATCTTCTGTCCCGCCATGGCTACTCAGTAGTCCTGTCTCTCGTAACGCTCTGGACCCGGTGGTCCTTGTCCATTCCGCTCCCCCTCCGACCCACGCGGTCGGGCGTGTCGCACTCTCGCTGACATGAATGTCCCTCTTCGGGACTTTCCCTGCCTGGGAGTGCGGGCCCTTCCGGAACCGCGGACCGGGGGCGAGAGGCCCACCGGGCGCCTGGCCTGCACCCCGCTGACGCTTCCCGGAAGATTCCCGTACGTCCGCCCCTGAGCAGGGACGACGAGTACTGTGGGACTCGCTTCCGGTCCCCCCGGCGGGAGGCGCGCAGCATCGGCACTCGACCGAGCAACCCCGCTAGTCTGCCATACGGGGCGCGGGGCTGGCCAATCGGGCCGGAGAGAATACCCCGGGGGTGACGGAGATCAAACCCGAGGCGTGCCGCGCCTCGGCCGGAAGCGCCGGCATACCCGATCCGTGACGGACCGTGGCGCTCGGGTCACCGTACGAGCGTGCCGGGCGGACGTCACCTCGGCCGGCCCATGAAGCGCTCGAAGTCGGCCAACGCATGCTCCAGGTCCTCACGGCCGGCATCGTCCGGAGGGAGCTGCTCCAGGTGCGCGTCGGCGAACCGCTTGGCGGCCGCATGAACGGCGGCGGCGACCCCTGCGACCGGTGAGCGATCGATGAGCGCTCCTCCGCAGCGCGTCTCGATCGACCCGTCTCGCCCGCGCGTGAACGTGAGCGAGAAGGACGAG
This sequence comes from Streptomyces violaceoruber, assembly GCF_033406955.1. NCBI lineage: Bacteria > Bacillati > Actinomycetota > Actinomycetes > Kitasatosporales > Streptomycetaceae > Streptomyces > Streptomyces violaceoruber. The sequence continues at coordinate 3,419,471 of NZ_CP137734.1, forward strand.
TCGACCGCGGTTGACTCGTACGATCGCGACTTCCCTGAAAGGAAGGTGCGCAGGCCGTCCAGAAGCGAGGTCACTGTGAGGTAGACCATCGCACCGCCGCCCGGATCACGGTCACGCGTGGTCGCCGCTCCGTCGCTTCCCCACACGGCGATATGACCGAGGTCGAAACCGGACGGGGGAGGCGTTTCGTTCTCGTCCAAGGAGAACTCGAACTTCATCGAGCGGAGTCCTTTCTACGTCAAACGGCACTCTTATCCACGGGGAAGAATGTGATGATGTTGTTCCCGTCGTGCGAGTCGACCGTCACCTGGAAGCGGGCATACATTCCGTTGACCTTCATTCTCTTCTGGAAGTTCTGAATCCGCCTGCCAGGGTCAGATATTCTTGTGCCATTGCGTACGGCTTTCCTCGCCGCCGCGTGCACCTGTTCGCGGGTCGTTCCCGGTGGCAGCATGTCCGCGTGTTTCGTCGAGGGATTCGTGCCGGTAATGTGCCGACTCTCGATGTGCAACCAGCCCTTCTTGAGGTCACCGGTCTCCAGGCGAGGCCTCTTGCGGCACAGCGCCAGACCGAACGGATCGATCCATGCCGTGGGATTGGGCGTGTACCAGGCAGGGTTCGGTCCACCTGCCAGACCCAGGGGGTCCAGGCTGCAATAGCGTCCGAGTCCGGGATCGTAGTACCGGAAATAGTTGTAGTGGAGTCCGGTCTCGGGATCGTGATACTGACCGGGGAAGCGCAGTGGGCAGTCGGTCGAGCCCCCGGAGCCGTCCACGGGGAGGCCCCACAGCGTGGTGCGGAGCCGCCACCCGATGTCTCCGTCCGGACTCACTAGTTCGGTGGGCGCACCCACGAGGTCCGTGACGATGGCGTAGAAACGGGTGTCGACCTCTCGCTGGGACAGCTCCGGGCCGCATGGCCTCTCGGTCTGTACCAGAGGGTCGCCCGTATGGGGCGACCAGTCCCAGCTCACTACACGGTCTTCAGTGGCCGACGCCTGCTCCGCCAGGTCGGTGCCGTCCCAGGTGAAGTCGACCCGCTCCCTCGACCCGCCGTCGTCCCCCATGAGCTGCTTGGCGATGCGTCTGCCCAGGCCGTCGTACAGATACTGCCAGCGGGCCCCGTCGGGTGTGACCACCTCGCGCAGCTGGTCCTGGTCGTTCCACGCGTATTGCCAGACGCGGCGGCTGCCGGAGAGCGCACGAGTGACGCGTCTGGTCATCCGTCCCTGGGCGTCGTGCTCGTACGTCGTCCGACCGGCTCTCCGCACCCCCAGCGACCCCTCGCCCCGATCACCGACCGCGGACCGGGCGTCACCCTGCGCGGCTGACAACGGCCAGTCGCCGTGGCTGACGTCTCCGGCAGGGTCATAGGCGTACTGCTCGGACCAGTGGTCGGCACGGACTGCGGTGACATGTGTCCCGGCGTCGAGTTCGAATCGCCGGCGTCCCGCGAAGCTGTCGGCGACTTCGACGAGGTGGTCGTCGGCGCGGTAGCTGTACTGCCGCAGCAGAGCAAACTGCTCCTTGTGGACGTCGAGGAGCCGCTGCTCCACGAGCCGGTCGTACCCGTCCCAGCGCTGGGCCATGGCCATGGGTCCCGTGCGGCGCTCCGTTTCTCGGCCGGCCGCGTCGTAGCGGACCGTGAGCGACTGGCTGCCCGTGTGCAGAGCGGTCGGCCGGTCGGCGGCGTCGTACTCCCACACGCTGAATGCTCCGCCAGGAGTGTGCCGGTGAATACGCCTTCCCAACGCGTCGTACTTGTTGCGCAGAGTGCGTCCATTGCACGATTCGGCCACGATGCGGCCGACCGGGTCCCGCTCCAGAATCACGACCGAGTCAGCGTTCTCCGCCCGCGCCATCCTTCCGAGGGCATCGTACGAATACCTGGCTACTCCGTCCCCGGAGCGTTGCTCGATGACATTCCCCATCAAGTCGTGGCGGTAGTGGGTGGATCTTCCCAGCGCATTGGTCCGGGTCACGAGTTGATCAGCCGCGTCGTACGCATACTCGAGAGCGCGGCCGAAAAAGTCTCTTTCCCCCACGAGATTGCCGACCGCGTCGTACGTATAGCTCCATTCACGACTCCGCGCATCAGTCACGGACGTCAGCCTGAGTTCTGTGTCGTGCCGGAAAGAGAGCCGGGCTCCATCCGGCTGTGTCCGGGAGGCGAGCAGACCGAAGTGCGTGTACTGAGAGGTCGTCACACCTCCCACCGCATCGTGATGCTCTGTCTCGTTTCCTTCACCGTCGTAGGTCCAGTGCTCGCGCGCACCGTCTGAGGAGGTACGCCACGCCATCAGCCCTTCAAGGGTCCAACCGTAGCGAGTCACTTGCCCCAGCGAGTCGGTCGTGGACTCCATGCGGCCGAAGGAGTCATAGGTGAATTTCGTCTCCGCCCCGAGGGCATCGAAATGTGAGACAACCCGTCCAAAGGAGTCGTACGCATAAGCTTCCTCCGCGCCCAATGCGTTCGTGGCGGCCAGCAACCGGCCTGACTCACCGTAGGTGTATCGTGCGGTTGCGTTCGCCGGGTCCGTGATCGAGAGCAGATTGCCTGCTGTGTCGTATTCGAACGACCATTGAGAACCATCCGCCTCCACAACGCGTTCCGGAAGTCCGAGGACGCCGTGCTCCGCCGTGACATGGGATCCGTCGGGACGGATCACTGTGCGCAGGTTGTCCTGAGCGTCGTACGTGTACCGGGTTGTACGGCCCAAGGCGTCCGTCTCCGTCAGCACGCGGCCGTCTTCGTCCCACTCTGTCGCGGTGCTGTTTCCCAGAGCGTTGATCTCGGCGGTGATTCGGAGGTCCCGGTTGTACCGGAAAGTCGTGGCGTGACCCAGCGAATCGACGTGGACCGTCTCGCCGGCCGCAGGGTCGTAGCGGAACGTGCCGCTCTGGTACCCGTCGGAACCGATGGTCCTGACACAGCGACCGTGGGCGTCGTACTCATACCGGTACTCGGTTCCATTACGGTCCCGCCACCCAACGATACGGTGCTCGCGGTCGTAGGAGAGCACTAGAGGCTGTGCTGAGGAGTTGTAGATCTCCGAAAGGTTCCCGTGCTGATCGTATCGGTAGCGGCAAAGCACAGGAAGCGTCGAGTCGCTCTCCAACCGCAGCGCTGTGACGTGCCCATCCGATACCTCGATTCCCACTCGGTACCCGTCCTTTCGGACCACCGCGCGTGGGTTCCCGTTCTCTTCGTACTCGAGAGCGATTGAATTGCCATTGCGGTCCGTGACCCCTGTCAGGCGCAGTTCCGCGGGAGGCATACCGGGAAGCGTTCTGAAGTGGTACGTCTCTCCGTCGCCCGGACGCCGCACTTGCATGTCCCCGCCGGGGCCACCGGACCAGACCAACGGCCACTTCGGACCCATAACAGGCAGCACCGCGGCATCTGATTCCGGCACCGGGTACTGCAGCACCATGCCGTCCGCGGTGATGAGACGAACGCCGTCACGGTCGAGCAGCAGTCTCTCGTCCAGTACGGAACCCCACGAGGGGCCGAACCAGCGCCCCCCGCGGAACGAGGAACAGTAGTGGCGCACAAAGGTGAGGGGATGCGCGCCCAGCAGTTCGACGTCCACAGCGGAGGCGACCATGTCCCCGGTGATCACATCGACGGGGTCGCTCTTGCACCGCCGCTCTGCCATCAGCTGCGCTTGGCGGCGTAGCTTGCCCATGCCTCCGCGCGCCGCCTTGGCCATGCCCTTGAGGCCGGTCTTGCCGAGAGCTTTCAAGCCCTTGGCGAGCCCGCCGAGGGACGTCAGCCCCTTCATGCCGGGGACGCAGTCCAGCGCCGCGAGTCCTACGTCCCACAGAGACGCTTGGCCCTTGCTGTATTTGTAGAGCGTGTCGGCGAGGACGACGAGGGCGGCGACCAGGACGATCGCACCGAGGATCGGGCCGCCGATGACCATCGCGATGATGCCGACGACCGCGACGACCACCTTGCAGACCGCGACGATGGTGTCCCAGTTGTCGGAGAACCAGTCGCCGACGTCCTCCCACCACGAGCGGTTCTGGATGCCGGCGTCGGAGGCCTCGTCGATCTTGTTCTTGGCCTCCCGGGCCGCGTCGTCGCGCATCTTGCGCGCGTCCTCGGCCATCTTCTTCGCCGCGTCCAGGGCGCTCTGCGCGTCGTTCACGGCGGACTGGGCGTTGGCGTGCGCGGTCTTGGCGTGCTGGACGTCCCGGGTGGCGGCACGGACCTTCGCCTCGTCCGGCTTGTCGGCATCCGACTTGCTGCCCGTCGGATCGTCCTTGTACTTGTCCGCCTCCTTCGACGCCCGCGTCACCCACGAGTCCGCCGAGGACAGCTTCGACTGCCCAGACGTGAGGTCGTCGCGGGCCTCCCGCGCCTTGATGAGCGCCTTGTCCGCCAGCGCCTGCGCCCGCTCCAGCTTCGGCCAGAAGTCCGCGAGCGCGTCGCCGCACATCCCGTACGACTTCTCCAGCTTCTTCAAGTTCTTGGGAACCCCGTCGAACTCCTCCTTGAAGACGGTCGCCGACTTCCCCGCCCACTCGGCCAGGGTGGACTCCCCTGCCATGCCCTTCACCAGACGCAACGCCTCCGAGACGTCGTCGGCGAAGTCGTGCAACGTCTTCGCGAGCGTCCGCACCCGCTGCGGATCACCGGGGGTCGGGTCTTTCTCCAGGTCCAGGACATGCCAGTCACTCGGCCTGTGACCCACCATCCCCGATACCCCCGTCGGCTCACACCTCGTATCAGCAACACCCGTACGCGTACGTGAACTTACAAGGCGCGGTCGCCCGGCGAAAGACGGCTCCGACGCGCGGGGTGATCGTGTGGAGAACGGGGATTCAGCGTCTGCGCACCGCCTTCCAGGCGTCGGTCACCGCGTAGGAGAACGTCAGCCGCCAGGCGTCCAGTTTGTTCCGCACCGTCGAGACCACTCTCCAGCACTTCAGCCACGTCGGCAGGCGTCGGAACGGTACGAAGGTGAGGGTGTCGCCGATGGCGTTCACCGCGATGCTCCTGCGGCCCGGTCCCTCTGCCCGCAGTGCGGCGTACAGTTCCGGCGTCAATGCGCGGTTGAGGCGGGCCGCGGTGCCTGCCGCGGTAAAGGCGAATCCTCGCTGGGCGGGGTCCGGGAGCCCCATCGCCCGGACGATCCGGGGCGACGCCTCCTCCAGCGGGCAGTTGAAGGCCAGCCCGATCGCCGCCGTGCCGAGCCCTCGCTCCCCGCGGTCGAACGCGGCGTCCCATTCCTTCGGGTCGTTCAGGGCCAGCAGTCGTTCGCCGGTTTCCCAGTTCCATTGGGCCGTCAAGATCGATTCCCCCCTTCCGAGCCGTAGCGTTCACGAGAGTGTGCATGAACGGTGCGGGCGGCGGACGGTCAGGATGGCGACGTCGTCGTGTGGCGCTGCCTTGCCCGCGTAGGCGTGGGCATCCTCGTTGAGGGCCCGGGGCAGGTCGCTCCGCGGCAGGTCGCCGGGGCCGGCGAGGCGTTCGTCCAGGGGGTAGAACGCACCGTCCGCCGCGCGGGACTCGGTCAGTCCGTCGGTGGTGAGCAGCAGCGCCGTGCCGCCGGGAAACGCGAACCGGCCGGGGGTGGCGGGCTCGGCCGCGAGCGCGGTAAGGCCGAGCGGGGCGCCGCTGTCCAACGGCGGCGTGATCACCGAGTCGGCGTCGAGCAGATGCGGCGGCACGTGACCGCAGTTGATGGCCTGCACCTCGTTGCGGGCGTCGTCGATGTTGAGGATGAGGACGGTGACGAATCGTTCGTCGTCACCTCTGCGCGCCACGTAGGAGTTGTGCCGCACGACGGAGGCGTCGAGGGCGTCGACGAGCCCCGTGAGGGTGGGCTCGCGATGGGCCGCCTCGCGAAAGCTGCCGAGGACGGCGAACGCCGCGCCCACCGCGGCCAGCCCCTTGCGCGCGACGTCGCCGCCGCCGGTCAGAAAGGCGGCGGAGCCGAGGAGAGCGGTCCAGGCGCAGACCAGAGCCGTCTGCCGCACCGTGCACTGTGCCGCCGCCGCGGCGGGCAGGAACACCAGGAGCCCGACCAGCGCCATGCCCGAGTTCGCCAACGACCCGACCACCGCCACCAGCAGTGTGACCGTCACCATCCAGACGACCAGTCGCCCCGTCCCCGGCGGCTGAATGGTCTCCCGGGTGGAGCTTGCGGCGGGGCGCCGGCGACGGGGACGCGACACCACGATCTCCAGGGCGGGGCGGTGAACCTCCGCATTCTCGGCCGTCCCCCACGGCCCGGGCGTCCGCCTCGCCGGGGCATTTGGGGACGGAACCGCCCGTCAGCCCGCGAACCGGAACGTCGACGTGATCGCGTCGAAGATGCCGAAGAAGGAGTCCGCGAGGTCGAGGACCTGACTGCTGCCCGCGACCAGGGCGACCTTGCCCTCCTGGCCGGGGACCGGGATGTAGGTCTGCATGAGCACGGCGCGGACCGTGCGGTTCAGGGCGTCGTCCGGGACCGGGATGTCCTCCACGCCCCGCGTGCGGGCGGCGGGGCCCACGCCGGGAATGTCGACCGTGGTGACCTTGCGCCAGGAGTCGCCGGGCTTCCTCGCCTCCTTGACGGCCAGCTGGCCCGCGATCGCCGCCGGGTCGGTGGGGAGCGGGGCGCCGGAGGAGGTGCGGCCGCCGATCAGGGAGACCGTGACCGAGCCCGTGATCGGGGTGTCGCCGCCGAAGCTCTCGGCCATGCAGCCGCAGTACAGCGCGCCCGACTTCCACGCGTCGGAGGCCGCCTTCTGGAGAAAGGTGACGTAGGCGGCGCGGGAGGGCTTCAGCTCCGGGTACCGGCGTATGCGGTCGTCCACCATGCGGCGGATGGAGTCGTCCCGCGACTCCGGGCGTACGTCGAACTCCCACCAGGATTCCGGAACCTTGATCCGGAAACCGCCCCGTTCGACGGTCAGTGCCTCCGTGTAACGAGCCATGTCGTGCGCGGCCTCCCCGTGCGTCGTCGAGGTCGTTCGATGCGATGTTCCGAACATGGTCCCATCGATCGGGAGGCCGGGCGCCGACGCCTCAGGGGCGGTTGTCCGCGTTGCGCAGTCGGGCGAAGGACGTGTCCAGTCCGCGCTTCAGCAGGCGGGACAGCGGGCGTTCCACGAAGCGGTGGATCAGGTAGCTCAGGAGCAGGAAGCCCGTGACGAGCACGGCGATCGGCAGGCGGGCGTCCATCGTGTCGCGCAGGCGGGCTATGAGGGCCGTGCCGGCCGCGCAGTGGACCAGGTAGAGGGGGTAGGTCATGGCGCCCGCCGTGACGAGCCACTTCCAGCGGATCCGATCGGTGTATCCGAGCGGCACGGCGACCATGAAGAGCAGGAAGACCGTGACGACCGCCACGCTGCCGCGCCGGCCGGAGACACGTTCGACGTCCTCGATGCGGTTGCCGGGCTCCAGCTGGCCCATCAGCCACGCCATGGCGAGGATGCCCCGCAGGAGCAGGTCCTGGCCGAAGCGGTGCACGAGGTGGAGGGCGAGGCCCGCGATGGAGTACCAGGCGGCGTCCGGGTTGGCGACCAGTTCGAGCAGGGGCAGGCGGGCGACCGGCGCGGGCATCGCGAGCGCGCCCCACACGCGGCAGAGGACCACGACCCTGCGGTACGTCAGTCCCATGGCGACGACGACCGGGAGGAGCAGGTGGAAGCGCAGCTCGGACCAGAGGGTCCAGTAGACGCCATCGACGTCGGGGACGCCGGAGCCGGACGGGAGCATGGTCAGGTCGAGCAGGACCTCACGCGGCCGGAGGCGCTCCCACACGCCGGGTACGGCGATCAGCGCGGCGGTGGTGAACAGGACCGCGAACCAGCACGCCGGGTAGAGCCGGATCACCCGGGAGACGAAGAACTGGCGCGGGGTGCGGCCCCAGCACGAGAACAGTGCGCACGCGGACGGTAGGGGGTTCGGCAAGCCGCCGCCCGGACTCCGTGGTGTGTTACCGGGCTGTTCGCCTCCGGTGCAACCGGCGCCCCCGGCCCGCCGGTCAGCCGGTCTTGGCCACCGTCAGCAGGACCGCCGAGTCCTCCAGCGCCTCCAGGCTGTGGCGGGCCGGGGGGATCAGGATGAGGTCACCCGCGCGGCCGTCCCAGGAGGTGTCGCCGCTGGTGAGGCGGACCCGGCCGCGCAGGACCTGGACGGTCGCCTCGCCGGGGTTCTCGTGCTCGGCGAGGGTGGTGCCGGCGGTCAGGGCGAGGAGGGTCTGCCGCAAGACCAGTTCGTGGCCGCCGTGGACCGTGGTGGCGCTGCGGCCGCTGGAGGTGGCGGCGGCGCGTTCGAGGTGCTCGCGGGCGAGGGCGTCGAGGGAGAGCTTCTGCATGCGCGCAAGTCTCGCCGCGCGCCCCGGGCCGCCACCAGGGCCGGACGGGGTACACCACCACCGGCGGTGGCTCGTACCTGTGGCCTCGTCACAGGAAGTCGCTCACCCGCATGGGGTAAAAGCTGTAGTCGCTGATGTAGACATGCGGCCGTCGTTGAGGTTAGTGTTCTGTCGTAGCCAGAAGTCAGTGAGGCGCGGCAGAGACGAACTGCCCGTCGGCAACACGTAGAACGAGAACACGACAGGTACGAGAGAAGGAGGAGGACGCCATCAGGATCGCCCGGGCGAGAAGGTTCTCACCGGGTACCGCAGGCCCCGGAACGGAAGGTGGTCCCACGGTCACGCATCCGCGATCCCTCAACTGCCCGGCCCTTCTGAAGGGGCGGCGCGGAATCAGAAGGTCGGCACAGTAAGCCGACAGATGGTGTTACAAATCCCTCGGGGCCTTGGTGCCGTTCGGCACCAAGGCCCCTTGACGCATTCCCCGAACAGAGGTGCAGATGACCGCAGGTACACCGCTCGGCCGGATCGACGACGACGACTACCCCGCGTACACCATGGGACGAGCCGCCGAGATGCTCGGCACCACGCCCGCCTTCCTGCGGGCCCTCGGTGAGGCGCGGCTGATCACTCCGCTGCGCTCGGAGGGCGGCCATCGCCGCTACTCCCGCTATCAGCTGCGTATCGCCGCTCGCGCCCGCGAGATGGTCGACCAGGGGACCGCCATCGAGGCAGCCTGCCGCATCATCATCCTGGAGGACCAGCTCGAAGAGGCCCAGCGCATCAACGAGGAACTGCGAAGCGGTGGCGCCGAGGCCTCGGGCGACAGCTCCGGGAGCGGCCGTCCCGCACGGTAGGGCCCCCCCGGGCGCTCCACCCGGGGAGGAGAGGCGGATAAAATCCGTCCTCATGTCGAAGCCTGACGAGCTGCTCATTGACATCGCTGCTCTCGTGGAGTCCGGACAGAGCAGCCGGATGTCCTTGACCGTGGTCACCCACGGTGCTGTCATCACCGGTCGCCTGGCCCCCGAGAGGGTGTGGAGGCAGCGGGTTTCAGAAGTGCTGACGGACTCCGCCGACCTGGGCGACTTCTCCGCCGTCTTCGAGGCCCCCGCGAAACACGACGGACCGCCCACCCACCTGCACTTCCATGTCGCCCGGATCCTCCAGGGCACGATGGGGATCCCGGAGACGGGCGGGATGTACCGCGTGGCACTCGATGACGTCAGTGCCTGGACCGTGGGCGACTTCAGCTACTCCGACCACTGATCCGCTCCCCCGGCGACCCGCCGTGGCGGGACGGTTCAGCGGGAGAGGACGGGGACGCCCAGGGCGTTGCCGAGTTCGTCGGTGATGTCGCGCAGGCGGACCCGGTCCGTGTACGCGGAACCGTTCCGTACGGCGGTCAGCCGGGCCCGGGTGACCAGACCGGTGTGCTGGCCGTCCTGGTCACAGACGACGAGGTGGCCCGTGCGCGCGGCGGCCATGACGGACAGCGCCACCTCGACCGTCATGTCGTCCCAGACCTGGGGCCCGGCCGCGTCCATGGCGTCGGCGACCGTCCTGTGCACGGCGTCGGTGTCCGTCGGGCGGGGATGCGTCTGGAGCAGCGTCACGAAGTACCTCCTGCGAAGATGGGACGGTTTTCTGATCAGGACGGTTCAGGCTGCCGCGTCGGTGACGGACCGCCGCACGGACCCGCGCCGGGTTGCCGGAGCCGGGCGGCGTCGCCCGCGTGAGGTGGCGCCGCGCTCGGCACGTTCGGCGACCGGTGCGGTGACGACGACCGGAATGCCGGAGGGGGCCTGGGCGCCGGTGATGCGGTGCAGGGCTTCCGTGCCGGAGCGGACCGGGGTGGTCTGCGGGACGATGCCGGCCGTGGTCATCAGGCGGGTCATGGCGCGGCGCTGGTTGGATGTGACCAGGCTGACGACGCTCCCGGACTCGCCGGCGCGGGCCGTGCGGCCGCCCCGGTGCAGATAGTCCTTGTGGTCGCTCGGAGGGTCGACGTTGACGACGAGGTCGAGGCTGTCGACGTGGATTCCGCGTGCCGCGACGTTGGTCGCCACCAGCACGGTGACGTGCCCGTTCTTGAACTGCGCCAGCGTACGGGTGCGCTGCGACTGCGACTTGCCGCCGTGCAGGGCGGCGGCCCGTACCCCGCTGTTGAGCAGGTCCCGGGTCAGTCTGTCGACGGCGTGCTTGGTGTCCAGGAACATGAGCACCCGGCCGTCGCGTGCGGCGATCTCGGTGGTGGCCGCGTGCTTGTCCGCGCCGTGGACGTGGAGCACGTGGTGCTCCATCGTGGTGACCGCGCCGGCCGACGGATCGACGGAGTGCACGACGGGGTCGCTGAGGTAGCGGCGTACGAGCAGATCGACGTTGCGGTCGAGAGTGGCGGAGAACAGCATGCGCTGGCCGTCGGGACGCACCTGGTCGAGCAGTGCGGTGACCTGCGGCATGAAGCCCATGTCGGCCATCTGGTCGGCCTCGTCGAGGACGGTGACGGAGACCTGGTTCAACCGGCAGTCGCCGCGGTCGATGAGGTCCTTGAGACGTCCCGGAGTGGCGACGACGACCTCGACGCCACCACGCAGCGCCGACGCCTGCCTGCCGATCGGCATCCCGCCCACCACCGCGGTCAGTCGCAGCTTCACCGCTCGGGCGTACGGCCTGAGCGCGTCGGTGACCTGCTGCGCCAGCTCACGTGTGGGTACGAGGACCAGCCCGAGCGGCTGTCCGGGCTCGGCCCGCCGTCCGGCCGTGCGGGCCAGCAGGGCCAGCCCGAAGGCGAGGGTCTTGCCGGAACCGGTACGCCCCCGGCCGAGTACGTCACGGCCGGCGAGGGAGTTCGGCAGGGTCGCGGCCTGGATCGGGAACGGTACGGTCACGCCCTGGGATTCCAGCGCGGCCAGCAGCTCCGCGGGCATGTCGAGATCGGCGAAGCGCGCCGCGGCGGGCAGCGCCGGAGTGAGCGTTTCCGGGTGGGCGAATTCACCCTGTACCGCGAGGGCTCGCGTGCGGGCCTTTCCCGTGCGGGCAGGGCGGTCGTTCATGCGGTCGTTCATGCCGGTGCGGTTCATGCGGAACCTTCCTTGACGCAATGCGGCACATATCAAGGAATTCCCGCAGCACGGAGCACGATGCACGGAGCACGGAGCACGTGGAGAATTGCAAGAGAAATGCCAGATGAACGGGAATACAGCTGGGGCCCGCACCCCGAAGGATGCGGGCCCCAGCTGCAAAGTGTGCGCGCGCCGGATGACGCGCCGGCGTCAGGCGAGGACGATGTTCTCGGCCGTCGGGCCCTTCTGGCCCTGCGCGATGTCGAAGTTCACCTTCTGGCCTTCGAGCAGCTCGCGGAAGCCCTGGGCGGCGATGTTCGAGTAGTGGGCGAACACGTCCGCGCCGCCACCGTCCTGCTCGATGAAGCCGAATCCCTTTTCCGCGTTGAACCACTTCACGGTGCCAGTAGCCATGTCTTGTCTCCTTTGGGGCAGTGCGCCGGCGTCCGCACTGTACGAACGCCGTGTCGCCGTGATGATCACCCCGCCGGAAAACCCGGTGTCAAAGAGCGCTTCCGACGGCACGAATACCGGCCGGGAAGGGCTGCAAATTCGGGAACCACAACTGCAACTGATATCGACAGTAGCACGCCGCTACGGTCTTTGCGCACCGAGTAATTCCACTCTGTTCGTGGCTGTAAGAAAACTGCCCGTGCGTTCCGTGAAACCTTGGCGTCGCGGGTGCAGATATAGGGGTGGCGGTGTCGTCGGTATGACTGCGGGCCCCGCCGGCTCGCGGTGGGGCCCGGTCCGTCGGGTCCGTCAGATGACGCCCTGCGCCAGCATCGCGTCGGCCACCCGCTCGAAGCCGGCGATGTTCGCGCCGGTGACGTAGTCGCCGGGGGCGTCGTAGCGCTCGGCGGTCTCGTGGCAGGTGGTGTGGATGCTGGTCATGATGTCGGCCAGCTCCTCCTCGACCCGCGCCGCCGTCCACGAGGTACGGGCGTGGTTCTGCGCCATCTCCAGGGCGCTGACCGCGACGCCGCCCGCGTTGGCCGCCTTGCCGGGGCCGAAGGCGACGCCCGCCTTCTGGAGCAGGTGGACGGCCTCGGGGGTGGTCGGCATGTTCGCGCCCTCGGAGACCGCCTTGACGCCGTTGCGGACGAGCGTGGCGGCGGCGTTCTCGTCCAGCTCGTTCTGCGTGGCGGAGGGGAGGGCAAGGTCGGCCGGAACGTCCCAGACGCTGCCGCCGGGCACGAAGCGGGCCGAGGCGCCCCGGCGCTCGGCGTACGCGTCGACGCGGCCGCGCTCGACCTCCTTGATCTGCTTGAGCAGGTCGAGGTCGATGCCCTTCTCGTCGACGACGTAGCCGGAGGAGTCCGAGCAGGTGACGGCGTTGGCGCCGAGGGCGGTCAGCTTCTCGATGGTGTAGATCGCCACGTTGCCGGAGCCGGAGACGACCGCGGTCTGGCCCTCCAGGTCCTCGCCGCGCTCCCGCAGCATCGCCGCCGCGAACAGCACGTTGCCGTAGCCGGTCGCCTCCGGGCGGATCAGCGAGCCGCCCCAGCCCTGGCCCTTGCCGGTGAGGACGCCGGACTCCCAGCGGTTGGTGATCCGCCGGTACTGGCCGAAGAGGTAGCCGATCTCGCGGCCCCCGACGCCGATGTCCCCCGCCGGGACGTCCGTGTGCTCGCCGATGTGCCGGTACAGCTCCGTCATGAAGGACTGGCAGAACCGCATGACCTCCGCGTCGCTGCGCCCGTGCGGGTCGAAGTCGCTGCCGCCCTTGCCGCCGCCGATGCCGAGGCCGGTCAGCGCGTTCTTGAAGATCTGCTCGAAGCCCAGGAACTTGATGACGCCCAGGTTGACGGACGGATGGAAGCGCAGACCGCCCTTGTACGGGCCCAGCGCGCTGTTGAACTCGACCCGGAAGCCCCGGTTGACGCGGACGCGGCCCTGGTCGTCCTGCCACGGCACCCGGAACATCACCTGGCGCTCCGGCTCGACCAGCCGCTCGATGAGGCCCGGCTCGGCGTACTCGGGGCGGGCCGCGACGACCGGCGCCAGGGTCTCCAGGACCTCGTGGGCCGCCTGGTGGAACTCGGGCTGGGCCGGGTTGCGCAGCTCGATCTCGGTGAGGAGGTGGTCGAGGGTGGACTGCGTCTCGCTTCGCGTCGTCACAGGGGCCCTTTCTGGCACGGCGGGCACCGGTCGCATACAGCGACCGGTGGGAGGCGCTCGGCGCCGTTGCCGCGCGCGGGACACTTAAGTGTTACGCGCATGTAAACCCCATGGCCAGCACCCGATCACTGGATGAGACGAAGGCCTCCCGGCGGCACCGGCCTCCCGTCGACGCTACCCGTCCCCGTTCAGCATCGCGGCGGTGAGGACGTTGCCCGCGACGCCCCAGCCTCCGTCCGGGACCTCGTCGACCAGGACGACGGTGGTCGGACGGGCGCGCTCCCCGTAGATCTCCGCGTAGAGGTCGGTGGTGCGTTCGACGATCTTCTTCTTGTCCTCCGCCGAGAGAGTGCCCGCGGGGACCTTGAAGTGGGCGAAAGGCATGTCAGATCATTCCTCCGTTGGCGCGCAGAATCTGGCCGTTGACCCAGTGCCCGGCGGGGCTGCCGAGGAAGGCGACCACGGCGGCGATGTCCTCCGGGGTGCCCAGCCGCTCCAGCGGTGGCGTCTTCGCGAGCTTGTCCACCTGCTCGGGCGTCTTCCCGTCGAGGAACAGGTCGGTCGCCGTCGGTCCGGGCGCGACCGTGTTCACGGTGACGTCCCGGCCGCGCAGCTCACGCGCCAGGATCATGGTCATGGCCTCCACGGCGCCCTTACTGGCCGCGTAGGCGCCGTACGTGGGGAACTGGGTGCCGACGACGGACGTCGAGAACCCAATGAAGGCGCCCCCGGCACGCAGCCGCCGCGCCGCCTGCTGGGCGACGACGAAGGTGCCGCGGATGTTGGTGCGGTGCATGGCGTCCAGCGCCGCCAGGTCCAGGTCGGCGATGGGCGAGAGGGTCATCCGCCCGGCCGAGTTCACGACGACGTCGACGCCGCCGAACTCGTCCGCCGCCCGGTCGAACAGCGCGGCGACCTCCTTCTCCTCCGCCACGTCGGCCTGTACGGCGATCGCCCGTCCGCCGGCCTCGGTGATCGCCGTCACCGTCTCGTCGGCGGCCGAGGCGTCGCTGGCGTAGTTCACGACGACGGCCAGGCCGTCCTCGGCGAGTTTGCGGGAGACCGCCCGGCCGATGCCGCGGGACCCGCCGGTGACGACGGCGACCCTTTCGGCGGCGGTCTGTTGATTCGTGTGCGTGGTCATGGCTCCACGATGCGCCCGGTCGGACGGCGCAGCCAGGGGATGCCATCCCATGGGTCGGCGGCCCGGCCCGGCGCAGAATGGACCGTATGAGCGCTGTGAAGTACGCCGAGCTGGGAGCGTTCCTGCGATCGCGGCGCGAGCGCATCCGCCCCGCCGACGTCGGACTCCCGGCCGGGCCGCGCCGCCGGGTGCCGGGGCTGCGCCGCGAGGAGGTCGCCCACCTCGCGGGGGCGTCCGTGGACTACTACAACGAGCTGGAGCGCGGCGCGGGGTCCCAGCCGTCCGAGCAGATGCTCGCCGCGCTGGCGCGGGCGCTACGGCTGTCCGCCGACGAGCGGGACTACCTCTACCGGCTCGCCGACCGGCCGGTGCCCGTGCCGGGCGGGCCCGCCTCGCACGTCCACCCCGGCATGCTGGACCTGCTGGGCCGGATGACCTCGACCCCGGCGCAGGTGATCACCGACCTGCACGTCACGCTCGTACAGAATCCGCTGGCCGTGGCGCTGCTCGGGGACCAGTCCGGTTACCGGGGGCCCCGCGCCAGCTTCGTGCACCGGTGGTTCACCGAGCCGGCGGCCCGGCTGCTGTATCCCGAGGCCGACCACGCGTACCAGTCCCGTTCCTTCGTCGCCGACCTGCGGGCCGCCGCCGCCCGGCGGGACGCGAAGGACACGGAGGCCGGCGCGATGGTGCGTACGCTGCTCGGCGTCTCCCCCGAGTTCGCCGCGCTGTGGGCCGATCACGACGTGGCGTTCCGGCGCCACGACCGCAAGCGGCTCGTGCACCCGGTGATCGGTTTGGTCGAGGTCAACTGCCTCAACCTCTTCAGCGAGGACGGCCGCCAGCGGCTCCTGTGGTTCACCCCGGCGGTGGGGACCGAGAGCGCGGGGCTGCTGGAGCTGCTGTCGGTCGTCGGCACGCAGGAGGTCAGCGAGGTCAGCGCCGCGACGCGTACGGCAGGAAGCTCGCCCAGGCGGCAGGGGTGAGGGTGAGGCGGGGGCCGTTGGTGTCCTTGGAGTCCCGGATGTGGATGGTGGCGGGGGTGACGGCCAGCTCGACGCAGGAGTTACCGTCGGTCCCGCCGCTGTAGCTGCTCTTGAACCAGACCAGTTCGGCCTCGCGGATCATGTTTCTCCCAGCAGTGTCTCGATGAAGGCCAACGACTCCCTGGGCGAGAGAGCCTGCGCTCGGATCGTGCCATACCGCAGTTCGACAATGCGCAGGTGTTTCGGGTCGGTGATCGGCCGTCCGTTGAACGCCCCGTCGGAGCGCCCCACCGCTGTACCGTCCGGGAACTTCAGCAGCTCGATCCTGCCGTCCAGCCCCGGATGGGCGTCAGCGTTTGTCGGCATCACTTGAAGCGTGACGTTGTGCAACCGCCCGACCTCCAGCAGACGTTCGAGCTGCTGTCGCCACACCATTGTGCCTCCAACCTGCCTACGCAGCGGTGCCTCTTCCAGCACGAAGTGCATCGATGGAGCCGGATCGCGCTCGTAGACCGACCGCCGAGCCAGCCGGGCGGCGACCATACGGTCGACGTCGTCGGGTGAGTACGGCGGCTGCGCTGCCTCGATCAGGGCTCGCGCGTGCTCCGGGGTCTGCAACAGGCCAGCGATGATGTTGCACTCATACAGGCCGATCTCGACCGCCTTGCCCTCCAACTTCCCCAGCTCCCGCACCTTCTTCGGGTACCGGACCTTCTTCACGTCCTCCCACGCCGCCGAGATGAGCCCACCGGCGCCCAGTACCTCGTCGGCCCTGTCCAGATACTCCTGCCGGGGAATCCGCTTGCCGCCCTCGACCTTGTAGACCAGGTCCTCCCCGTACCCGACCGCCACTCCGAAGTCACCGGCCCGCATCCCCGCCGCATCCCGGCGGAGCTTCAACTGCCGTCCCACCGTGGTGATGACCGCGACGCCCCACTCGTCGTCCGGGTCGACCTCCCACCCCGACTCGTCCGTCTCGACCGCCATCCTCCGCCCCTTCCCCGACAGCACCGACACCACTGGACAAGCGCCGGACAGTTACCGTACGTACCCGCTGAGTGACTTCTCACGGTACTCACACATCGCCACGCTGAGTGACGTGAATCAGGAATCCACCACCGAACTCACCGCGTCCGTCCGCAATTTCAGCGTGCAGCTCTCTCCCACCCCACGCGGCGCCCGCCTCGCCCGCCTGCTCGCGACCGAGCAGCTGCGTTCCTGGGGGCTGCCCCCGGACCCGGCACGCCTCCTCGTCGCCGAGCTGGCCAACAACGCGGCGGACCACGGACGGGTCCCCGGCCGGGATTTCCGGCTCACCCTGTACGTCGTCGGCGACACCCTCCGCATCGAGGTCACCGACACGCGGGGCCAGGAACTCCCCGCCCCGCAAAAGCCGGCCTCCGACGCCGAATCCGGCCGGGGTCTGCTGCTGGTCGAGGCGTTGGCGCACCGCTGGGGAGTGACGGAGGGACGCTTCCCGCGCAAAACCGTGTGGGCCGAACTGCGCTGTACGCCATCGGAACCCACGTTCTGAGGTTCCGGTGCCGTCGGTGCCCTACCAAGACAAGAAACGGGGGAAATGACCCCTACCAAGCCCCACCTCTCCCGCCCGAGGCGCTTCGTCACTCGGGCGGGTGAACATCACCGGTTGAGCTGGATTTCGGGGCCCTCAACTCCCCTACTCTCAGCGCAAACAAACACATCTGAAAAGGCATCGGCCCCCGCTGGGACTGGCATCCCGGTGCGAGGGCCTAACCACCAAGGAAGAAGAGAGCTTCCCGATGGGTACCGAAAACACTAGCGCGCCCCCGCCCGCCCAGTCAGCCCCCGCCGACAATCCGACCCGTACGCGTCGCCACGGCGGCGGCATCATCCACGAGAACACCCGCCACACCACCCGCTTCGTGGTGATCGGCAACCACCTGGTCCAGCACAAGGAGTTGTCGCTCCTCGCGATCGGCCTGAGCTGCCACCTCCAGTCGCTGCCCACCGGTGCGGGCGCCGACATCAAGTCGCTCGCCGCCCGCTTCCCCGAAGGGCCCACCCGTATCGCCGCCGCCCTGCGCGAACTGGAGGCCCACGGCTACCTGCGCCGCGAGCGCCACCGCACGGAGACCGGCCGGATCGTCACCCGCACGGTCTCCTGCAACCAACCGCACGCGGACCGGCGCCGCGAACCGGCCGACACGGGGTGCCCGCCCGCGAAGCGCACGCCTCCGCCGCAGCGCCGTACGGTCCAAAAGGCGCTCCCCGCCGTACCGCAGCCGAGCAGCACCGCCCCCGCGCTGTTCCAGACGGCCCTCGACCTCCTCGCAGACCTGCGACGACGCGACGCCCGGCTGCTGCTCTCCGCGACGGACACGGCGCACCTGGTCCCGGGGGTCGCCGCCTGGCTGGAGCGCGACGTCACCCCCGGCGCCGTACGGCACGCCCTGACCGCCGGGCTCCCGGACGAACCCCTGCACCGCCCGGCCGCCCTCCTCGCCCACCGCCTCGTCGCCCAACTGCCGCCCCCGCCGCCGTTCAGGGCGCCCGCCGGTCCGCCTCCACCGCGGTACGAGGTACGCAACTGCGACGGCTGCGACCGCGGCTTCCGCGCCCCCGAGACCGAAGACCGCTGCCGCGACTGCCGCGCGGCCTCCCACCCGTAACCGAACCAAGGACTTCCATGGTCAGCTCGTCCCACGAGGCGATGCACCGCATCTTCCAGCACGATCCGGGATTGTTCAGCCGCGTCACCCACTTCCTGGGAATCGACCTTCCCAGGCCCATCGGGGCGACGGCGTTGCCGACCGACCTCACCGAGGCCAGCCCCGTCGAACGCCGTGTGGACACACTGCTGCGCTTCGAGACCGCAGAGCGGGGACCGTTCCTCCTCGCGGTGGAGGCGCAGGGAAAGAAAGACCCGGACAAACCCGCGAGCTGGGCGTACTACGTCTCGTATCTGTGGACGAAGTACCGGCTGCCCACAGCCCTCCTGGTCGTCTGCCAGGACCACGCCACGGCGAAATGGGCGCAGCGGGCGGTGACCAGCGGACCGCCCGAATTGCCCACCCTCACTCTGCGGCCCGTGGTCGCCGGCCCCCACAACATGCCGGTGATCACCGATCCGGACGAGGCCCGCGCCGACCTCGTCCTGGCCAGCCTGGCAGCCATCACACACGCCGCGGAACCGGTCGTCAATGCGATACTGAAGGCCCTGTCCACCGCGTTGAGTGACGCGCCCGAAGACATTGCCGCCCCCATCGTCGAATTCACCGCACATGGGCTGGGCAATCGCCCGGCCAGGCACCTCTGGAGGAATCTGGTGGCCGTGGACCTCTCCTTCTACAAGTCGTACATCTCCGAAGAGATCCGCGACGAAGGCCGCGAGCAAGGCCGCGAACAGGGCCGCGCCCAGCAGGGCGCCCAGGACGTGCTGCTGGTCCTGGAACAGCGTGGCCTCGACATCCCGGACGGCGTCCGTACGCGCATCACGGAGTGCGGCGACACCGAGGTTCTCCGTCACTGGCTCGCACGGGCCGTCACCGCGTCCTCGGCCGAGGCCGTCTTCGAGAGCGAGTAGCGCTCCCCCGGCTCACGCCACCGTAGACACGCAGAACGGATGCCCCGCCGGGTCCAGCAGTACCCGCCAGCGGTCAGGGGACGGCTGGAAGTCGGGCTTCGTGGCGCCCAGGGCGAGCAGGCGGGCCTCCCCCGCGTCCAGGTCGTCGACGCCGACGTCGATGTGGGCCTGCTTCTCCTGGTCGGTGCCCGGCCAGGTCGGCGGGCGGTAGTCGGGCAGGCGGCAGAAGCCGAGGCCGGGCGCGCCGTCCTTGCCGCCGAGGAGGTAGAAGTCGTCGGTGTTGAAGGCGACGGGGAGGTCGAGGGCCTCGCCCCAGAAGCGGGCCAGCGCGGCGGGGTCGGAGCAGTCGAAGGTGACGGCCGAGTAGCGGAAAGTCGGAGCCGAGGCGTTCTGCGTTGTCGTCATGGGAGGACCGTAGGACGTGACCAGGACAGGTTCGGTCCTGGTCACGTCGGTGGATCGTGGCAGACTTCCGAACCGTGCTCAGTACTTCCGCCCGGCTGCTGCGGCTGGTCTCCCTGCTCGCCGTCCGCCCCGCCTGGACCTGCGGCGAGCTGGCCGAGCGGATGGAGGTCACGGAACGGACCGTGCGGCGGGACGTGGCGCGGCTGCGGGAGCTGGGGTACACCGTCGACTCCGACCCGGGACCGTGGGGCGGGTACCGGCTGCGGCCGGGGACGCGTACGCCGCCGTTGATCCTCGACGACGAGGAAGCCCTCGCCGTGGCCGTCGGGCTGCGGGAGGCCGCGCTGAGCGGGGCGCTCGGCGGGGACCAGGCGGCTCTGTCGGCGCTGCTGAAGCTGCGGCAGGTGCTGCCCAAGCGGCTGGGGGACCGGCTCGAGGACATGGACGCGGCGTTCGTGCAGACCCCGCGGGCCGGTGAGCCGCAGGTCGCGGCGGGGACGCTGCTGGAGCTGGCGGCCGCGTGCCGGCGGGGCGAGCGGGCCCGGATGGCGTACCGGGACTGGGGAGGGCGGGCCAGTGTGCGGGACGTGGACCCGTACCGGCTCGTGCACACCGGGCGGCGTTGGTACTTCGTGGCCCGGGATGTCGCGCGGGGCGAGTGGCGGACGTTCCGGGCCGACCGGGTCGAGCGGGTGCAGCCGACCGGCCGGGCCGTCGAGTTCACCGAACCGCTGCCCGATCCGGCGCTGCTCGTGTCCCGCGCGAGCGCGACCGGGCCGTACGCGGTGCTGGCCACCGTCCGCCTGCCGGTGCCCATGGAGCAGGCGCTGCGGTCCATTCCCGCCACGGTCGGGCTGCACCGGGCCGACGGGCCGGACGCCACGGTCGTCGAGATCGGCGGGTCGAGCGCGGAGGGGCTGGCCCGGTATCTGGTCAGCCTCGCCACGCCGTTGCGCGTGCTGGCGCCGGACGCCGTACGCCGGGCCCTGCTGCACCGCGTCCACGAACTCCTCGAAGACAACGTGGAGGAGATGGACCGACCGGTCCCGGACGCCCCGCCCCGGAAGCGATCATGACGGCATGACCCACACCTCACGGCGCGGCGTGCTCGCCGCCTTCGCGGCCTCGGCCGCCACGGTTCCGTTCGGCGGCGCGGCCGCCGCCTCCCCCGCACGCGCCACCGCGACGGCCGCTTCGGCCGTCGACCCGGCCGCTGCGTCCGCCGCTCCGGCCGGTCTGACCGCGGCCCGTTCCTCCGTGACACTGCCGCCGTTGAACCCCGCGTACTTCAGCGGCCTCACCCTGGACTCCGCGCTCACCGCCACCGTGCTGCCGGGCACTCCGGCCCGCACCGAGGTCACCTCCGGCGGCAGACGCGTCGCGCTGCTGACGCACGGTGCCCGCAGTGTGCTGCTGCCCGGGCCGGAGCGGACGTTCACCGAGAACAAGAAGCCCTTCGTCGACGACTTCGCGCGCACCCTGCCCGACACCTCGCTGCCCGTCGGCGACCGCGCGTACTGGGGCACCTCCCCGGGCGGGGGGAGCTGGTCCACCCTCGGGCCGGTGGAGAGCGACTACGCGGTGGTCCCGGGCGCCGGGATCATCACCCTCACCACCGACTACGCCAGTCGCCACGCCAGCCTCCGGGACGGCGAGGTCACCGACGTGGACGTGCGGTCCGTCGCGCGGTTCGACAAGGTGCCGGAGGGCGACGCCTGCTCGTACGCCCTCTCCTTCGGCTACCAGGACACCCACAACAACTACCGGGCCCGGCTGTCCTTCACCACCTCCGGCGCGGTCCAGCTCCGGGTGGAGAAGGAGGTCGACGACACGGTCACGCAACTGGCCCCGGCCGTGGCCCTCGCCGACGGCGTGCCCGCCGGCACCGACTGGACGATACGGGTCCGCCGGGAGGGCACCCGGGTCCGCGCCAAGGCGTGGCCCTCGGCGGGCACCGAGCCGTCCGCGTGGTCCTTCGACGCCACCGACGACACCTTCGGCAAGGGCCGCGTGGGCCTGCGCGCACTCGCCAACCGCGGCTGCACCAACCTGCCGGTCACCCTGCGTGTCGGCCGGTTCCAGGTGGACGCCGCGAACTGGGCGGAGCCGCCGGCCGTCACCCACTCGGACTGGGTGCGGGTCCTGCCCGAGCCCTTCGACGGGGTCTGGACACCGCAGCTGGAGCAGGTGGTCCGGGGCTGGTCCAACTCTCCGGCCCCGGACGTCCTGGCCCATGCCGCGATGTTCCTCGCCGGGGCGTCCCCCGTGGTCGCCGGTTCCGGCCCGGCCGAGGGGCGGCAGGTCATGGGCGAGGCGGGGTACGGCTATCTGGACCCGCAGGGTTACCGCTACGAGGGCGCCGACTTCCACGAGTACATGGGCACCGGCTGGACCTTCCCGGACGGCGCCCACACCGGTCCCTCCAGCAGACAGACCGGCAACCTCGACTGCTCCGGCTACACCCGCATGGTCTACGGCTACCACATGGGCGTGCCGCTGGCCGCGGGCGAGGACACCTCCGGCACCCGTCTGCCGCGCAAGTCCCGGGACATGGCCGACCACTCCCCCGGCGTGCGGATCGCGCGGACCGACGGCACGCTGCCGCCCCCGGCCGAGCAGCTCCAGCCCGGCGACCTCGTGCTGTTCAACGCCGACTCGGGCGACGACAACGCGGTGGCGACGACCGACCACGTCGGCATCTACCTGGGCGCGGACACCGCCGGCCGGCGCCGCTTCCTGTCCAGCCGCAAGACGGTCAACGGGCCGACCATGTCGGACCTGGGCGGCGCGTCACTGCTCGACGGCACCGGAACGTACGCGCGGACCCTGCACACGGTGCACCGGATCTGAGCCGGCCGGGCGCCGGGGAGAGCCGACTCCCACTGGTCTGTACCAGCCTCTTGCCCTCCGCCCCGAGACGTCGCAAGCTCCCCTCATGGAGCTGGAGTTGCGGCATCTCAAGACGGTACGGGCCATCGCCGACGCCGGCAGCCTCACCAGGGCGGCGACGGCTCTCGGGCTCGCGCAGCCCGCGTTGAGCGCACAGCTCAAGCGGATCGAACGGGCCCTGGGCGGGGCGCTGTTCGTGCGCGGCCGGCACGGCGTGCGGGCCACCGCGCTGGGCGAACTGGTGCTGGAGCGGAGCCGGATCGTGCTCCCGGCGGTGACCGAACTCCAGCAGGAGGCGGCCCGGTTCGCCCGTGCGCCGCGCACGGCGGAGCGGCTGCGGATCGGCGGCACCCACGGGCCCTTACTGGGCGCCCTCCTCGACCGGCTGGCCGGTGTGGCGCCGGACGCCCGGATGACGACCTGCACCTCCTGGTCCGAGCGGGAGCTGGCCGGGCAGCTCGCCGAGGGGCGGCTGGACTTCGCGCTGGCCGGGACCTGCGGCACCGCGTCGCCGCCCGCCGGCGAGGGGCTGGTGTGGCGGGAGGTCGCCGTCGACCCGGTGTTCGTCATGATGACCGACGGCCATCCGCTGGCCCACCGCGCGGAGGTGGACCTGACCGCGCTGGCCGACGAGGAGTGGGCGTGCGTACCCGGTGACGGCTGCTTCGGCGACTGCTTCACCGCGTCGTGCGCCCGGGCCGGTTTCACCCCGCGCCGCATGTACGAGACGGACACCGCGTCCCTCGTGCACCTGGTGCAGGTGGGGCGGGCGGTCGGGCTGTGCCGGGCGACCTTCCCGACCACGCCCGGCATCGTGACCCGGCCCCTGGCCGACACCCCGCTGACCTGGCGGCACCTGCTCGGCTGGCACGCGGCGACGCAGCGGCGGGACACCGCCGCCGCGGTGCTCGCGCAGGCGCGCATGGCGCACGCGAGCGTGGCGGCGAACAGCGACAGCTACACGGAGTGGATGTCGGCCCACCGGGTTCCGTAACGCCGGGTTCCATCACGCGGGTTCCATAACGCCGGGGAGAGGGACGGCTGACCTCTTATGCCGGCCGGTCGCCCCTCCCTACGGTTTCGGCACCTCCCCACCGAGACCGAGGAGTTCCCCCATGCCCCACCGACACCGACACCACAGAGCCGTGGGTGCCGCCGTCGCCGCGACCGCGGCCCTGCTCGTGGCCGGGCTCAGCGGCTCCGCGAGCGCCGGGACGGCACCCGCCGGCTCCGCCCCCACCGCGGCCGAGACGCTGCGCACCGACGCCGCGCCGCCCGCTCTGCTCAAGGCCATGCAGCGGGACCTCGGCCTCGACCGCCGGCAGGCGGAGCGCCGCCTCGTCAACGAGGCCGAGGCGGGCGCCACGGCGGGCCGGCTGCGGGCCGCGCTCGGCGGCGACTTCGCGGGCGCGTGGGTGCGCGGTGCCGAGTCCGGCACCCTGACCGTGGCGACGACCGACGCGGGCGACGTCGCCGCGATCGAGGCGCGGGGCGCCGAGGCGAAGGTCGTGCGCCACTCGCTCGCCGACCTGGACGCGGCCAAGGCCCGCCTGGACACGGCGGCGGCCGGTCTGAACACCGCCGACGCGCCCGTCTGGTACGTCGACACGCGCACCAACACCGTCGTCGTCGAGGCGATCCGCCCGGCCGCGGCGCGTTCGCTGCTGACGGCGGCCGGTGTCGACGGGTCCCTCGCCCACGTGAAGAACCGCACCGAGCGGCCCCGCACCTTCTACGACCTGCGCGGCGGCGAGGCGTACTACATCAACAACAGCAGCCGCTGCTCGATCGGCTTCCCGATCACCAAGGGCACCCAGCAGGGCTTCGCCACCGCGGGCCACTGCGGCCGGGCCGGCTCCAGCACCACGGGCGCCAACCGGGTGGCCCAGGGCACCTTCCAGGGCTCGATCTTCCCGGGCCGCGACATGGCGTGGGTGGCCACCAACTCCAGCTGGACGGCCACCCCGTACGTGCTCGGCGCCGGTGGGCAGAACGTCCAGGTCACCGGTTCCACGGCCTCCCCGGTCGGCGCGTCCGTGTGCCGGTCCGGCTCGACGACCGGCTGGCACTGCGGCACCGTCACGCAGCTGAACACCAGCGTCACCTACCAGGAAGGCACCATCTCCCCGGTCACCAGGACCACGGTGTGCGCGGAGCCCGGTGACTCCGGCGGCTCCTTCATCTCCGGCAGCCAGGCGCAGGGCGTCACCTCGGGCGGCTCGGGCGACTGCCGCACCGGCGGCGAGACCTTCTTCCAGCCGATCAACGCGCTGCTCCAGAACTACGGGCTCACGCTCAAGACCACCGGCGGTGACGACGGCGGCGGTGACGACGGCGGCGAGGAGCCCGGCGGCACCTGGGCGGCCGGCACCGTCTACCAGCCGGGCGACACCGTGACGTACGGCGGCGCCACCTTCCGCTGCCTCCAGGGCCACCAGGCCTACGCGGGCTGGGAGCCGCCGAACGTTCCGGCGCTGTGGCAGCGAGTGTGACACCCCACTGACCCCCACAGGGGACAACGGGGGACGGGTCCGGGCGTGCGTGAGGGAGAGCGCCCGGGCCCGGTCACGTCCGCGTCAGGTACGGGTGACCTGGCCGCAGCCTCCCGGACCGGAGCCGGTGAGGGGGCGGCTCCGGTCGTAGGGGTCGGTCGGGGGGCCGGTGGGCCGCGCGCCGCCGGGACCGTCGTCGTCGGGGAAGCCGGGGTGCAGGTAGCCGTCGTAGACGTCGCAGTCGGTGTTGCCGTACTCGGAGAAGTACTTCTCCACCAGGAGCTTGCCCTCGGTCACGTTCCACTTCGCCGGGTCGTTCAGGGTCAGGGTGAGCACGCGGCGGATGATCGTGCGGGCGACCGGCCCGTCGGCGTCGCCGGCCCGGACCAGCGGGTAGACGAAGGTGTAGTCCGCGTCGACCTTCACCACGCCCGGTTCGCCCGCGGCGAGGGTCATGCGGCCACGGACCTTCACGACGTCACCGGCCAGGCGGGTCTCGGCCGGGTCGAAGCGGGTGAAGAGCCGGAGCGGGTCGTGGTCGGCGTCCGGGTCGCTCAGTGAGCGGCGCAGCTTGGGCAGCAGCTCCGGCTGCTTCGGGTCGAGCACGTCCAGTGCCTCGTCCGGCCGTTCCCCGCGCAGTACGGCGGGATCCAGGTTGGCGGCGACCAGGAGTTCCTTTGTGCGGCGCAGCGCGAACGCCACGTCGTCCTTGCTCATGCCGGACAGCGGCTTCGCCGCCGGTACCTCGATGGCGTCGGCGCCCTCGGCCCACCGCTCGGCGGGCGAGCCGCGGAACGGGTGCTCGCGCGTGGCCCGCTCCGCCCCGGCCGCCTCCCCGGGGGCGCCGGTCGGCCGCGCCGACTCGGCCGCCAGGGTGGGCGTCGCGGAGGCGTCGTCCCCGCCGGGCAGCCGGTCCAGGACCAGGGAGGGCCGTACGGCGACGACGGCGAGCGCCGCCAGCACCACCACGCCGACCACCGCGCCCACCAGGCGCCGACGGCCGCGGCCGTCGCCCCTCGGGCTGCCCTGCGGGGCCCGCCAGGGCTCCGGCTCCGCCTCCTCGCGCAACCGCCGGGCCACCATCCGCGCCCGCGCCGACGGCTCCTTGGGAGCGGAGCCGCCACCGCCGTCGGCGGCCTCCCGCAGGAACGCCTCCAACTGCTCGTCGGAGATCGAGGGGGCCGGTTCGCCGTCGGAACGGTCGGGGGGCGGGACGGAACTCACGGGCTCACTTTCCTGGTAGCGGTGCCGAGTGGGTGCGGGCCGGGACGACCGCCGGGGCGGGGCTCGCGGCGATCAATCGTGCCGCCGTGTGGAGAGGAAGTGCCGCCCCGTGCAGGATTCGTGACGAAATCCGTACACCGTCGTTCGCCGCGCGACGCAGAACCGCGTCAGCCCCGCAGATACGTCAGCACCGCCAGCACCCTGCGGTGCGTCTCGGTCGCCGGGGGCAGGTCGAGCTTGGCGAGGATGCTGCCGATGTGCTTGCCCACGGCCGCCTCGGAGACGACGAGTTGACGGGCGATCGCCGCGTTGGACCGGCCCTCCGCGATCAGGGCGAGCACCTCGCGCTCGCGCGGGCTGAGCCGCTCCAGCGGGTCCCGGCGGCGGCGCAGCAACTGGCGTACCACCTCCGGGTCGACGACCGTGCCGCCCGCCGCGACCTCGGCCAGCGCGTCGACGAACTCCTCGACCTGGCCGACGCGGTCCTTGAGCAGATAGCCGACGCCGGTGCCGTCACCGGAGTCCAGCAGCTCGGCCGCGTAGGCCCGTTGCACGTACTGGCTGAGGACCAGCACGGGCAGGGTGGGCCGCTCCCCGCGCAGGCGCACGGCCGCGTGCAGGCCCTCGTCCTGGAAGCCGGGCGGCATGCGCACGTCGGTGACGACGACGTCCGGGACGTGCTCCGCGACCGCGCCGACGAGTGCCTGCGCGTCGCCGACGGCCGCCACGACCTCGTGGCCGAAGCGGGCCAGCAGGCCGGTCAGGCCGTCCCGCAGCAGCACGCTGTCCTCGGCGAGCACTACGCGAAGCGTTCGGTCCACTCGCAAGGAATCTCCACGCTCAGCAGGGTCGGTCCGCCCGGCGGGCTGGACAGGGAGAGTCTGCCATCCAGGACCGACACCCGGTCGGCGAGTCCGGTCAGCCCGCTGCCCGCCGCTGCGTCGGCCCCGCCCCGGCCGTCGTCGCGGACGTGGAGGAGGAGCCGTCCGTCGCGGTGGCCGCCGGTCACCTCCGCGCGGTCGGCGCCGCTGTGCCTGCCGACGTTGGCGAGGGCCTCGCAGACCACGAAGTAGGCGGCGGCCTCCACCGCCCGGGGCAGCCGTCCGGGCAGTTCCAGGGCGACGTCGACGGGCACGGCGGAGCGGTCGGCGGCGTCGGCGACCGCCGCGGGCAGGCCGTAGTCGGCGAGGACCTTGGGGTGGATGCCGTGGATCAGCTCGCGCAGTTCCTCCAGGGCCCTGCCCGCCTCCCCGTGCGCCTTGGCCAGCTGGTCGGCCAGCGGACCGGGCGGCGCGTCCAGGCGGGCCAGGCCGAGGGCCATCGTCAGGGCGACCAGGCGCTGCTGGGCACCGTCGTGCAGGTCGCGTTCGATGCGGCGCCGCTCGGCCTCGAAGGCGTCCACCAACCGGGCCCGTGAGCGGGTGAGTTCGCCGACCCTGGCCTCCGGATCGCCCTCGCCCGGGGCGCCCACGAGCACCCGGGCCAGCTCGGCCCGCACGCCCGCCGCCAGGCCCAGCGCGTAGCCGCCCAGGGCGAGGAGCAGCAGCCCGAGGGCGGCGACGCCGGACGCGGCCGGCCAGGTGGTGACCGTCCACTGCTTGAGGACCTTCGCCTCCTCTCCCCCGCCGGCCGTGGCCATCACCAGCGGGGTGCCGGCCAGGTGGAGCGGCGCCCCCAGGGCGAGGGCGACGGCCAGGGCGTCCAGCGGCCACAGGACGAGGGCGAACAGCAGCGCGTGGCCCAGCTCCCGCCAGGTCGCCCGCTCGCGCAGCCGGGTGATCAGCCAGGGCCACGGCCCGGTGGCGGGCGGCTGCCGTACCGGCCGGGCGGGGGCGGGAGCGCGGTCGATCAGGCGCAGCCGCTGCCGCTCCAGACGGGCCAGGGGGATACCGGCGAGGGCGGTGAGCACCAGCAGCGGCAACCCCACCAGCACCACGGTGAGGACACCCCCGACGACGAGGGCGACCGCCAGCCCCACCAGGGTCGCGGCGCCGGCCACCGCCCCGGTCACCAGGTAGGCGGTCGCCCGCCACGGCCAGGCGGAGAGCAGATAGCGGCGGGCGGACAGGGCCTGCCACAGGTCGCGAGAGCGCATGCGGCTCACCGTAGGACCGCCACGGGCGGCGCGGCCATCGGCTTGGGCGGAGCAACGGGGGTGGGGCAGGCCATACCCCCGCTCTAGCCCCTGCCGCACTGCGCCGGGACCGCCCCGCACGGTTTCGTTGGCGCACCGGGCATCCACCGGACATCGGGAAGTGGAGACTGATGACCAGCGACGACGCGATCCGACTGAGTTCCGTCAGCAGACGGTACGGCGCGGGCGAGGGCACCGTGACCGCCCTGGACGACGTGTCCCTCGCCCTGCGCCGCGGCAGCTTCACCGCCGTCATGGGCCCCTCGGGTTCGGGCAAGTCGACCCTGCTCCAGTGCGCCGCCGGACTGGACCGGCCCACGTCGGGATCGGTCGTCGTCGGCGGCACGGAGCTGACGGGGCTGAGCCAGCGGCGGCTGACCCTGCTGCGCCGGGAGCGCGTCGGCTTCGTCTTCCAGGCGTTCAACCTGCTGCCGTCGCTGACCGCCGCGCAGAACGTGGCGCTCCCCCTGCGGCTGGCCGGACGCCGCCCGCCGCGGGGCCGGGTGCGCGAGGCGCTGCGCCAGGTCGGGCTGGCCGACCGCGCCCGGCACCGGCCGGCCGAGCTCTCCGGCGGCCAGCAGCAACGCGTCGCCCTGGCCCGCGCGCTGATCACCCGCCCGGAGGTGCTGTTCGCCGACGAACCGACGGGGGCGCTGGACTCGCGCACCGGCCGGGAGGTGCTGACCCTGCTGCGCGCCATGGCCGACGGCGAGGGCCGCACGGTCGTCATGGTCACCCACGATCCGGTGGCCGCCTCCTACGCCGACCGCGTGCTGTTCCTCGTCGACGGCCGGGTCCACGACGAACTGACCGGCTCCGGACCGGACGGCATCGCCACCCGCATGACCCGCCTGGAGGCCGCGCCGTGCTGACCGTCGCCCTGTGCACGCTGCGCACCCGTTGGGTCACCTTCACCGGGAGCTTCGTCGCGTTGGCGCTGGGGGTCGCGCTGCTGGCCGTGACGGGGCGGGCCCTGGCGGCCTCGCTGGACGCCCCCGAGCGGGCACCGGAACGGTTCGCCGCGGCGCCGGTGGTGGTCCGGGGGCAGGACACCCTGCGGGTGCCGACGCCCTCCGGCGACCGTACGGCGGAGCAGGCGCGGGTTCGCCCCGTGCCGACGCCGGTCGTGGCCCGGCTGGAGCGGCTCGGCACCGTCGTCGAGGACCGGTCCTTCCCGGTGCGCGTGCGGGGCGGACGCGGGCCCGGCGCTCCGGTCGGCCACCCCTGGTCCACCGCCGCGTTCGCTCCGTACCGGATCGACGCCGGCCGTGCGGCCCGCGCCGCCGACGAGGTCGTCGTCACCGGCGGCTGGGCCGCGCCGGGCGAGCGGGTGCGCACGGACCGGGGCACCCTGCGGGTGGTGGGGACCGTACCCGGCCTCGGCTTCGAGGACGCCGTCTTCTTCACCGACGCACGGGCCGCCGAACTCGCCCCGCTCAGCGTGCAGTTGGCGGTGGACGCGGAAGCTTCCGCCGTACGGGAGGCGGTGCGGGAGGCCGTACGGGACGGGGTGCCGGGCGGTGCGGGCGTCCGGGTGCTCACCGGCGCCGACCGGCGGTACGCGGACGCCGACCCGCACCGGGACGAAGAGGCGCTGACCGCCCTCAACGCCCTGTTCGGCACGGCCGGCGGCGTCTCCGCCTTCGTGTCGGTGTTCGTCGTGTCCTCCACCTTCGCCTTCGCGGTCGCCCAGCGCCGCCGGGAGTTCGGGCTGCTGCGCACCGCGGGCGCGACGCCGGGCCAGCTGCGCCGGACGGTGCTCGCCGAGGCCGCGGTGGTCGGCGTACTCGCCTCCGGCACGGGCTGCGTGCTGGGCGCGTACGGGGCGCCGCCGCTGACCCACTGGGTCGTCGGCGAGGGCCTCGCCCCGGCCTGGTTCACCCTCGGCGACCACACCTGGCCGTATCACCTCGCCTTCTGGACCGGGCTCCTGGTCGCCCTGTGCGGGGCGGCCGCCGCCTCCTGGCGGGCGGGGCGCACCGGCCCCGTCGAAGCGCTGCGGGAGGCGGCGGCGGACGCCGGGGCGACGACCCGGGGGCGGTGGCTGTCCGGGCTGGCGCTGCTGCTGACCGCGCTGGTGACGCTAGTCCTCGCCCTCGCGGACGACCCCGGCGACCTGCTGCACCGCAAGACCTACGTCACCCGGCCGATGCTGCTGATCACCGCGGCCGCGCTGCTCGCGCCGGTCGTGGTGCGCCCGCTGACGCGGCTGCTCACCCGGCTGCCGGCCCGCCTGCCGGGTGCCACGGGCCTGCTGGTCCGGGAGAACGCCGCGACCGGGGTCCGCCGCACCGCGGCCCTCGCGGCGCCCGTGCTGGTCACGGTCGCGCTCACGGGCTCCCTGCTCGGCGCCGTCGCGACGCTGGACGGGGCGAAGGCCGCCGAGACCCGGGCCCGGACCACCGCGGCCTACGTGGCCGCGGCACCGTCCGACGCGGGCTTCGACCCGGCGACGCTGGACCGCCTGCGCGCGGTCCCCGGGGCGCGGATCTCCCCGAGCGCGGCGGGCGAGGTGTACGTCCTGGAGGACGGCGTGGCCCTCGTCCGGTCCCAGGCGCGTGCCGTCGCCGACCCCGGGGCCCTCGCGGCGACCGCCCGGCTGCCGGTGGCAAAGGGCCGGGTCGCCGACCTCGACGACCGCTCGATCATCGTGAACGAGGAGTGGCGGGAGCACACGGTCGGCCGGAGCGTGCGGGTCTGGCTCGGGGACGGCACCGAGCGGGTGCTGCGCATCGCGGCCGTGCTGGAGACCGGCACCGGTGACAACGGCGTCTACGTCACCGCGGCCAACGCGGTCGGCGCCCCCGTCGACCGGGTGGACGTCGCGCTCGCCGACGGCGCCGACCCGGACGCGGTCGCCGCCGGGCTGCGGGCGGCGGTCGCGCCGTCCGGCGGGCGGGTGTCGAGCGGGCACGCGTGGGCCGACGCGGCGTCCCCGGGTTCCGAGGGCGCGACGCGGGCGGGCCTCCTCCTGGTCCTCGGCATCGCGCTGCTCTACACCGGGATCTCGGTGGTCAACACCGTGCTGATGGCGGCGCCCGCCCGGATCCGCGAGCAGGCGGTCCTGCGCCTCGCCGGGGCCACCGACGGGCAGGTGCTGCGCGTGGTGGCCGCCGAGTCCCTGACGGTGGTCGCGGTCGGCACCCTCCTGGGCCTGGCCGTCGCCGGGCTCGACCTGGCCGGGATGTGGGCGGCGCTCGCCCTTCTCTCGGTGCCCGCCCCTCCGGTACTGCCGTGGGCGGCCGCCGGCACGGTAGCGGGCGTCTGCGCGGTACTCGCGGCCACCGCGTCGGTCGTCCCGGCCGCGCTGGCGCTGCGGCGGCGCGGCGGGCGCCCCGGCGGGTGACACGGCGAAGCGGGCGCTGCGGCGGCGGGCCGTGCGGCGGAAGCACGGCGCGGGCAGCGAGGGAAGGCGGGGGGGGAGGCGAACACTCGGGAAACGGCGGCGACGCCCCGCCGAAGACGGCTCGCGCCCAGGTGCAGATCCGCGTCTCCCGGCTGCGCACCCTCCTCGGCCGGGCGACCCGCCCGGCGACCATCGCGACCCGGCCCTCCGGCAAGGTTCTCACTACGGAGCCCGGCACCGTGGACGCCGTACTCTTCACCGGCCTCGTGGCCGGGGCCAGACGGCTCGGCCCCGAGGGCCGCCGGGAAGAGGCGGTGGCCCGGCTGCGCACGGCCGCGGCGCTCTGGCAGGGCGACTGCCTCAGCGGCCTGGACCCGACCGCACATGGCGAAAGGGCCCGTACGACCGAAGTCGTACGGGCCCTTTCAGGCATCAGCCCATGTCAGGTCGGGTCGACCGACAAGCAAGCGGAGCTTACTTGTTGATCTTGGTGACCTGGCCGGCGCCCACGGTCCGGCCACCCTCGCGGATGGCGAACTTCAGGCCCTCTTCCATGGCGACGGGCTGGATGAGCTCCACCTTCATCTCGGTGTTGTCACCCGGCATGACCATCTCGGTGCCCTCGGGGAGGGTCACGACGCCGGTCACGTCCGTCGTACGGAAGTAGAACTGCGGACGGTAGTTGTTGAAGAAGGGGGTGTGACGGCCACCCTCGTCCTTCGACAGGATGTAGGCCTGGGCCTCGAACTCGGTGTGCGGGGTGACCGAGCCCGGCTTGATGATGACCTGGCCGCGCTCGACGTCCTCGCGCTTGATGCCGCGAAGCAGCAGACCGACGTTCTCACCGGCCTGGCCCTCGTCGAGGAGCTTGCGGAACATCTCGATGCCGGTGACCGTGGTGGTGGTCTTCTCGGTCTTGATGCCGATGATGTCGACGGTCTCGTTGACCTTGAGGACACCACGCTCGATGCGGCCGGTGACGACCGTACCGCGACCGGTGATGGTGAAGACGTCCTCGATCGGCATCAGGAACGGCTTGTCGACGTCGCGCTCGGGCTCCGGGATGGCCTCGTCCACGGCCTTCATGAGCTCGAGGACCGAGTTGCCCCACTCCTTGTCGCCCTCGAGGGCCTTCAGAGCGGAGACCTTGACGACGGGAACGTCGTCGCCCGGGAACTCGTACTCGGAGAGGAGCTCACGCACCTCGAGCTCGACGAGCTCCAGGATCTCCTCGTCGTCCACCATGTCGGCCTTGTTCAGGGCGACCACGATGTACGGAACGCCGACCTGGCGGGCCAGGAGCACGTGCTCCTTGGTCTGCGGCATCGGGCCGTCGGTGGCGGCGACCACGAGGATGGCGCCGTCCATCTGCGCGGCACCCGTGATCATGTTCTTGATGTAGTCGGCGTGACCGGGGCAGTCGACGTGGGCGTAGTGACGCGCCTCGGTCTGGTACTCGACGTGCGCGATCGAGATGGTGATACCGCGCTGGCGCTCTTCGGGAGCCTTGTCGATCTGGTCGAACGCCGACGCCTCGTTGATGTCCGGGTACGCGTCGTGCAGCACCTTGGTAATGGCGGCCGTGAGGGTCGTCTTACCGTGGTCGATGTGACCGATGGTGCCGATGTTGACGTGCGGCTTAGTCCGCTCGAACTTCGCCTTCGCCACTGGGGTCCTCCTGTGGAGTGGTTCTGTACGCCTTACTCATCGGCGCCAGGTGATCTTTGCTGGAAAGCCCGGGTGCCGGGGGCATTCCACCGGGTTCACGGCGGAATGCCCCATGCAGGCTCCGGGGTCAAGCCTAAAGCGTGAGAACGGGGTCCGTTAAACGGAGTAGCCCGTTACTCGCCCTTGGCCTTCGCGATGATCTCCTCGGCGACGTTCCGGGGAACCTCGGCGTAGGAGTCGAACTGCATCGAGTAGCTTGCGCGACCCGACGTCTTGCTGCGGAGGTCTCCGACGTAGCCGAACATCTCCGACAGCGGCACGAGGCCCTTCACGACGCGGGCACCCATCCGCTCCTCCATGGCCTGGATCTGGCCACGGCGGGAGTTGATGTCGCCGATGACGTCGCCCATGTAGTCCTCGGGCGTGGTGACCTCGACGGCCATCATCGGCTCGAGCAGCACGGGCGAAGCCTTGCGCGCGGCCTCCTTGAAGGCCTGCGAACCGGCGATCTTGAAGGCGAGCTCGGAGGAGTCGACCTCGTGGTAGCCACCGTCGATGAGCGTGACGCGGACGCCCGTCATCTCGTAGCCGGCCAGGATGCCGAACTGCATGGCCTCCTGCGCACCGGCGTCCACCGAAGGGATGTACTCCTTCGGGATGCGGCCACCGGTCACCTTGTTCACGAACTCGTACGAGGCGTCGCCGCCCTCGATCGGCTCGATCGCGATCTGCACCTTGGCGAACTGACCGGTACCACCGGTCTGCTTCTTGTGGGTGTAGTCCACGCGCTCGACGGTCTTGCGGATCGTCTCACGGTAGGCGACCTGGGGCTTACCGACGTTGGCCTCGACCTTGAACTCACGGCGCATGCGGTCGACCAGCACCTCGAGGTGCAGCTCGCCCATACCACCGATGATGGTCTGGCCGGTCTCCTCGTTGGTGTGGACCTGGAAGGACGGGTCCTCCTCGGCCAGGCGCTGGATCGCGACGCCGAGCTTCTCCTGGTCGCCCTTCGACTTGGGCTCGATGGCGACCTGGATGACCGGGGCCGGGAAGTCCATGGACTCCAGGATGACCGGGCTCTTGTCGTCGGACAGCGTCTCACCGGTGGTGGTCTGCTTCAGGCCCATGACGGCGACGATGTCACCGGCGCCCACCGACTCGATCTCCTCACGCTTGTTGGCGTGCATGCGGTAGATCTTGCCGATGCGTTCCTTGCGGCCCTTGACGGAGTTCAGCACCGCGGTGCCGGACACCAGGCGGCCGGAGTACACCCGGACGAAGGTGAGCTTGCCGAGGTGCGGGTCGCTCATGATCTTGAACGCGAGCGCGGCGAGCGGCTCGTCCTCCGACGGCTTGCGCTTGACGACGACCTCGGGGTCCTTGACGTCGTGGCCCTCGATGGCCTCGACGTCGAGCGGGGTCGGCAGGTAGCGCACGACCGCGTCGAGCAGGGGCTGGACGCCCTTGTTCTTGAACGCGGTGCCGCAGAACACCGGGGTGACCGTGGTGTCGCTGGACTTGCCGGAGGCGATGGTGACGCGACGGATCGCGGCGTACAACTGCTCCTCGGTGGGCTCCTGGCCCTCCAGGAACAGCTCCATGACCTCTTCGTCGTTCTCCGCGACGGCCTCGACCAGCTTGCCGCGCCACTCCTCGGCGGCCTCGGTGTGCGTGGCCGGGATGTCGACGACGTCGTACATCTCGCCCTTGGCCGCGTCGGCGGACCACACGAGCGCCTTCATGCGGACCAGGTCCACGACGCCCTGGAAGTCGGCCTCGGCACCGATCGGGAGCTGCATGACCAGCGGCTGGGCGCCCAGGCGGTCCGAGATCATGTCCACGCAGCGGTGGAACTCGGCGCCGGTGCGGTCCAGCTTGTTCACGAAGCAGATGCGGGGCACGCCGTAACGGTCGGCCTGACGCCACACCGTCTCGGACTGGGGCTCGACACCGGCGACACCGTCGAACACGGTCACGGCACCGTCGAGCACACGCAGGGACCGCTCCACCTCGACGGTGAAGTCGACGTGCCCCGGGGTGTCGATGATGTTGATCGTGTAGTCGTTGTCCTCGAGCGGCCAGTGACAGGTGGTCGCAGCAGACGTGATCGTGATGCCACGCTCCTGCTCCTGCTCCATCCAGTCCATCGTGGCGGCGCCGTCGTGGACCTCACCGATCTTGTACGAGACGCCGGTGTAGAACAGGATCCGCTCGGTGGTGGTCGTCTTGCCCGCGTCGATGTGGGCCATGATCCCGATGTTGCGGACCTTGGCCAGGTCAAGTGAAGTGGTAGCCATAAGGCTTCAGTCTTCTCTCGGTCTCGATGTGGGTAGCGACTACCAGCGGTAGTGCGCGAAGGCCTTGTTGGACTCGGCCATCTTGTGCGTGTCCTCGCGCTTCTTCACAGCGGCACCCAGGCCGTTGGAGGCGTCGAGGAGCTCGTTGAGCAGACGCTCGGTCATGGTCTTCTCGCGACGGGCGCGGGAGTAACCGACCAGCCAGCGCAGGGCGAGCGTGTTCGCACGGCCCGGCTTGACCTCGATCGGGACCTGGTAGGTCGCGCCACCGACACGGCGGGACTTGACCTCGAGGGTCGGCTTGATGTTCTCGAGAGCGCGCTTGAGCGTGATGACCGGGTCGTTGCCGGTCTTTTCGCGCAGACCCTCCATGGCGCCGTAGACGATGCGCTCGGCGGTGGAGCGCTTGCCGTTCAGCAGCACCTTGTTGATCAGGGAGGTCACCAGAGGAGAACCGTAGACCGGGTCGATGATGACCGGGCGCTTCGGGGCAGGGCCCTTACGAGGCATTCTTACTTCTCCTTCTTGGCGCCGTAGCGGCTGCGGGCCTGCTTGCGGTTCTTCACACCCTGGGTGTCAAGCGAACCGCGGATGATCTTGTAGCGAACACCCGGCAGGTCCTTCACACGGCCGCCGCGCACGAGCACGATGGAGTGCTCCTGCAGGTTGTGCCCCTCACCCGGAATGTAAGCGGTGACCTCGATCCCACTGGTCAGACGCACACGCGCGACCTTACGCAGGGCCGAGTTCGGCTTCTTCGGGGTGGTCGTGAACACACGCGTGCAGACGCCACGGCGCTGGGGCGAACCCTCGAGTGCGGGCGTCTTGTTCTTCTCGACCTTGTCCTGCCGGCCCTTCCGGACCAGCTGCTGGATCGTAGGCACTACTTCTCCGGTTTCTGTGTGCCGAATGGTGAAGCTAACCTGGAACGTCACCGACCCACGCGGTCGGGTGTGTCGAAGCCGCGAACTCCCGCCGCGAGGCGGAAGGAGACGCGAAATGCGGTGGCCACACACGGCCCCCGGTGCGGCTGTAGACACGCACGGGGGCCAGGGCACACCCCAGGCACAAGGTATGAGCGTACCTAGCGCATTCGCTGCGGTCAAAACAAATGGGCGACACCGGCATCGGCGCCCGCTCTATCCCACTTTGTCCTGTTCGGCGAGCGTGTCGGCGGAGCCGGGCGCGGGGCCGGGCACGGGTACGGTCGCCGCCGTGTCGTGGCGGACGAAGTAGGTGGGCCGGTTCTGCACCGCCGTGTATATGCGCCCGACATACTCGCCCAGCAGGCCGACACAGACCAGCTGCACGGCGCCGATGAAGACGATGCCGGTGAACAGCGAGGTCCAGCCGGGCACCGTGCGGCCCAGGGCGAACGCGGTCAGCGTGTAGACCAGCAGCCCCAGGCAGACCACGAAGGCGCCGGCGCCCAGCCAGGTGGCGATGCGCAGCGGGGCCGCGGAGAAGCCGGTGACGCTGTCCACCGCCAGGCGGATCATCCGGCCCAGCGGGTACTTCGTGCGGCCCGCCGTACGCGGCGCGCGCTCGTACGTCACCTGCCCGCTCGGGAAGCCCAGCCAGGGCACCAGCAGCCGGTACACCCGCTGCTGGTCGGGCAGGGCCTTGAGGGCCTCCACGGCGGCCCGGCTGAGCAGCCGGAAGTCGCCCGCCTGGGCGGGGACCGACGGGCCCGCCAGGCGCCGCATGAGCCGGTAGTAGACGCCCGCCGTCCACCGCTTGAACCCGGAGTCGCTGCTGCGGTCCGCACGGACCCCGTACACGATGTCGAGGCCCTCCGCGCGGGCCAGCGCCAGCATGTCGGGGATCTTCTCCGGCGGGTCCTGGAGGTCGGCGTCCAGGCTGACCACGTAGGCGCCGCGGGCCCGGTCGAGGCCCGCCGTGAGGGCCGCCTGGTGGCCGGAGTTGCGCCGCAGCGCGACGACGCGCAGTTCCGGCCAGCCCAGCCGGAAGGCGTCCAGCAGCTCCGCCGTGCGGTCGCCGCTGCCGTCGTCGACGGCGACGACCTCGTGGGGGACGCCCAGCTCCGTGAGGACCGGACGGAGCCTGGTGACCAGCGCGGGCAGGACGTCTTCCTCGTTGAACATCGGAATGACGACCGACAGCACGACCGGTGCGTGCCGCTCCGCGTCCCGTCCCTCGGGCACCGCGCCTCCCTCCTCATGACCTTGAGTACAGATGTGCGACTCTTGTGCGATCTTATGGCAGCAATTGACGCTTGAGGGTGGCCCGAGGGGGATGACAGCCATGGACACGGCTGCCGACGACACGGTGACGGACGGGCCGGACGGCACCGGCGAACGGCCGGCCGGCGGCGAGGGGGCGGCACGCTCCTGGCGGAGCCGGCTCCCCGCCCTCCCGCCCGGGGCCCGGCCCTACCTCGCCCCGCTGGCGCTCTACGGCGTCACGAAACTCGTCGGCCTCGGGGTCTTCGCCTCCCTCCTCACCCACGCCGGGGACTTCCGGGGGAAGAACCCGCGCTTCGGCGGCGGCGCCCACTGGTGGGACGTGCTGGCCACCTGGGACGGCTGGTGGTACCTCCAGGTCGCCGAGCACGGCTACAGCCCCGCCCTGGTCCGGCTGGATTCCGACGGCCTGTTCACGGTCCAGCAGAACTCGGTCGCGTTCTTCCCGCTCTACCCGGCGCTCATCCGCATGGTCTCGGAGTCCACCGGCCTCGGCCTGTACGGCTCCGGCATCCTGGTCTCCGTCGTCTCCTCCTTCGTCGCGGCGGCGGGGATCTACGCCGTGATCTCGCTGCTCGCGGGAGCGCGGGCGGGCACCGTTGCGGCCGGGCTGTGGGCGGTGGCGCCGGGCGCGGGCGTCGAGTGGGCGGTGTACTCCGAGTCGCTGTTCGTCGCCATCGCCGCCTGGACCTGCTACGCCGTGATGAAGGGCCGCTGGGTGACGGCGGGCCTGCTGGCCTTCACGGCCGGCCTGAACCGGCCCACGTCCGCCGTCCTCATAGGCGCGGTGGGTCTGGCCGCCCTGGTCACGCTGGCCCGCCCCGCCTCCCGGCGCGAGCACGGCGTACGCGGCCCCGTGTACGCGATGCTCGTCGCGCCGCTCGGCCTGCTCTCCTACATCGCCTGGGTCGGCTGGAGCACCGGCGAGGCCACGGCCTACTTCACCCTCCAGCGCGAGGGCTGGGCCCACTTCTTCGACTACGGCGCCTACACCTGGGACGTGCTGCGCAACCTCGCGGTGGGCCGGGGCGACTACCCCTTCGCCTTCTCCACCCCGGACCTGCTCTCCCTCCAGCTGGTCCTGGCGCTGCCCTTCCTCATCGCCCTGATGCTGCGCAGGAGGCCCCCGCTGGTCCTGGTCGCCTACACCCTGGCGACGATCGTCACGGTCCTGGGCACCCAGCAGATGTTCGGCAACACCATGCGCTACCTGCTGCCCGCCTTCCCCCTCCTCCTGGCCCCGGCCGCGGCCCTGAGCCGCCTGAAGCTGCCGAGCCTGATCGTCTTCTTCACCACGGCCTCGATCGCCTCCGGCTGGTACGCCCACTACGTCATCTTCGAACTCGGCGTGCCGTAGGGGAGCCGCGGGGCGGTCAGACCAGCGCCGCCCCGCCGGCACAGCCGAGCACCGCGCCCGTCAGGCTCAGCGCGAGAAGTACGTTGCGGGCGCCCTCCTGCGCGGGCCCCGAGGCCGGCACCGGACCACCGCGGTCCAGCCGCACCCCCCACAGCAGCAGCGCGGCACCCCACCTGCCGAACAGCCAGCGCCCGTAGAGCGCGCCCGGCAGGCCGCCGAGCAGCAGTCCTACGACCGCCATGACGATCCGGCTCTCGGAGTCGTCGGCGAAGAACACGGCGGACCACAGGAAGCGGGCCCCGAGGACCGCGCCCAGAACGAAGGGCACGGCGGCGGCCGGCATGGAGCCTCGGACGCCCTCCCGCCGCGGCGAAGCTGCCTGCCCCGCCCCAGATCAGCAGGTTCAGAAGGAGCACGGCGACTCCGGAGACGAGCAGGTTGTTCGGCACTGGCTTGTCGTCAGACACTTCCCCCCCCAGGTGCTCCGCACCCGAGCAACCGACGGCGGGGGGCGGCACGCCGAAGGGCGGCCACCCGCTCGGGGTGACCGCCCTTCGGTCGTATCAAGCTGCCCGCTTACTGGTTGTACGGACCGTAGTCGTAGTCCTCCAGCGGAACGGCCTGGCCGGAGCCCGTGCCGAACGGCGAGTAGTCGATGTCGTCGTAGCCGACGGCCGAGTACATCGCGGCCTTGGCCTCCTCGGTCGGCTCCACCCGGATGTTGCGGTAGCGGGACAGACCCGTACCGGCCGGGATGAGCTTACCGATGATGACGTTCTCCTTGAGGCCGATGAGGCTGTCGGACTTGGCGTTGATCGCCGCGTCCGTCAGGACTCGGGTCGTCTCCTGGAAGGAGGCGGCCGACAGCCAGGATTCCGTCGCCAGCGAGGCCTTGGTGATACCCATCAGCTGCGGACGACCGGAGGCCGGGTGACCGCCCTCCTGGACCACACGACGGTTCTCGGTCTCGAACTTGGTCCGCTCGACCAGCTCGCCGGGCAGCAGCTCGGCGTCGCCGGACTCGATGATCGTCACGCGGCGCAGCATCTGCCGGATGATGATCTCGATGTGCTTGTCGTGGATCGACACGCCCTGCGAGTTGTAGACCTTCTGGACCTCGCCGACCAGGTGGACCTGGACGGCACGCTGACCCAGGATGCGCAGCACGTCGTGCGGGTTGGTGGCACCCACGGTGAGCTTCTGGCCCACCTCGACGTGGTCGCCCTCGCCCACCAGCAGACGGGCACGCTTCGAGATCGGGAACGCCGTCTCGTCGCTGCCGTCGTCGGGGGTGACGACGATCTTCTTGGTCTTCTCGGTCTCCTCGATCCGGACGCGGCCGGAGGCCTCGGAGATCGGGGCGACACCCTTCGGGGTACGGGCCTCGAAGAGCTCGACGACACGCGGCAGACCCTGCGTGATGTCGTCACCGGCCACACCACCGGTGTGGAAGGTACGCATCGTCAGCTGGGTGCCGGGCTCACCGATGGACTGGGCGGCGATGATGCCGACCGCCTCACCGATGTCGACCAGCTTGCCGGTGGCCAGCGAGCGGCCGTAGCACATGGCGCACGTGCCGACCTGGGACTCACAGGTCAGGATCGAGCGGGTCTTGACCTCCTCGACGCCGTGGGCGACCAGGGCGTCGATCAGGACGTCACCGAGGTCGACGTTGGCCGGCGCGATCACCTTGCCGTCGATGACGACGTCCTCGGCGAGCATGCGGGCGTACACGCTGGTCTCGACGTCCTCGGCCTTGCGCAGCGTGCCGTCCGCGTCGCGCGTGGCGATCGGCAGCTTGAGACCGCGCTCGGTGCCGCAGTCCTCCTCGCGAATGATGACGTCCTGGGAGACGTCGACCAGACGACGCGTGAGGTAACCCGAGTCGGCGGTCCGCAGCGCGGTGTCCGCCAGACCCTTACGGGCACCGTGCGTGGAGATGAAGTACTCCAGCACGGACAGGCCCTCACGGAAGGAGGCCTTGATGGGACGCGGGATCGTCTCGTTCTTCGCGTTCGACACCAGACCGCGCATACCGGCGATCTGACGCATCTGCATCATGTTTCCGCGAGCACCCGAGTTCACCATCATGGAGACCGGGTTGGTCTTCGGGAAGTTGTCGTTCATCGCCTCGGCGACCTCGTTGGTCGCCTTGGTCCAGATCGCGATGAGCTCCTGCGTGCGCTCTTCCTTGGTGATCAGACCGCGCTCGTACTGCTTCTGGACCTTCTCGTCCTGGCCCTCGTAGCCCTTGACGATCTCCTTCTTCGCGTCGGGAACGACGATGTCGGAGATGGCGACGGTGACGCCGGAACGGGTGGCCCAGAAGAAGCCGGCCGCCTTCAGGTTGTCGAGCGTCGCCGCCACGATGACCTTCGGGTAGCGCTCGGCGAGGTCGTTGACGATCTCGGAGAGCTGCTTCTTGCCGACCTCGTAGTCGACGAACGGGTAGTCCTCGGGCAGCAGCTCGTTGAAGAGCGCACGGCCCAGCGTGGTCTTCAGGGTGAAGGTGTCACCCTGCTGCCACTCCGGCTCACCCTCCTCGCGGGCCGGGGGTTCGAAGCCGCGGGGCGGGATGGTTCCCACCGGGAAGCGGATGTCGATCTTCGCCTGAAGCGTCAGGTCTCCGGCGTCGAAGGCCATGATCGCCTCGGCGGAGGAGCCGAAGGCACGGCCCTCGCCCTTGGGGCTGCGCCCCTCGGAGTCGGTGGTGAGGAAGAACAGACCGAGGACCATGTCCTGGGTCGGCATCGTCACCGGACGGCCGTCGGCCGGCTTGAGGATGTTGTTCGAGGACAGCATCAGGATGCGGGCCTCGGCCTGCGCCTCCGCGGACAGCGGCAGGTGCACGGCCATCTGGTCACCGTCGAAGTCCGCGTTGAACGCGGTGCAGACGAGCGGGTGGATCTGGATGGCCTTGCCCTCGACCAGCTGCGGCTCGAAGGCCTGGATGCCGAGGCGGTGCAGCGTCGGCGCACGGTTCAGCAGAACCGGGTGCTCGGCGATGACCTCTTCGAGGACGTCGTACACGACCGTGCGGCCGCGCTCGACCATGCGCTTGGCGCTCTTGATGTTCTGCGCGTGGTTCAGGTCGACCAGGCGCTTCATCACGAACGGCTTGAAGAGCTCCAGCGCCATGGCCTTCGGCAGACCGCACTGGTGCAGCTTCAGCTGCGGACCGACGACGATCACGGAACGCGCGGAGTAGTCCACACGCTTGCCGAGCAGGTTCTGACGGAAGCGGCCCTGCTTGCCCTTGAGCATGTCGGACAGCGACTTCAGCGGACGGTTGCCGGGGCCCGTGACCGGGCGGCCGCGGCGGCCGTTGTCGAAGAGCGCGTCCACGGCCTCCTGGAGCATGCGCTTCTCGTTGTTCACGATGATCTCGGGCGCGCCGAGGTCGAGAAGCCGCTTCAGGCGGTTGTTGCGGTTGATGACGCGGCGGTACAGGTCGTTCAGGTCGGAGGTCGCGAAGCGGCCACCGTCCAGCTGCACCATCGGACGCAGGTCCGGCGGGATGACCGGCACGCAGTCCAGCACCATGCCCTTGGGGCTGTTGCTGGTCTGCAGGAACGCGGAGACGACCTTGAGGCGCTTGAGCGCACGGGTCTTCTTCTGGCCCTTGCCGGTGCGGATGATCTCGCGGAGGCGCTCGGCCTCCTCGTCGAGGTCGAAGGACTCCAGGCGCTTCTGGAGCGCGGCGGCGCCCATCGAGCCGTCGAAGTAGGTGCCGAAGCGGTCGCGCAGCTCGCGGTAGAGCAGCTCGTCGCCCTCCAGGTCCTGGACCTTGAGGTTCTTGAACCGGTTCCACACCTCGTCGAGGCGGTCGATCTCGCGCTGCGCACGGTCGCGCAGCTGCTTCATCTCGCGCTCGGCACCCTCGCGCACCTTGCGGCGCACGTCGGCCTTGGCGCCCTCGGCCTCCAGCTCGGCCAGGTCGGTCTCGAGCTTCTTGGCGCGGGCCTCCAGGTCGGAGTCGCGGCGCTGCTCGATCTGCTGGCGCTCGACGGAGACGTGGGCCTCCAGCGACGGCAGGTCGCGGGTGCGGCGCTCCTCGTCCACGAAGGTGATCATGTACGCGGCGAAGTAGATGACCTTCTCGAGGTCCTTCGGCGCCAGGTCGAGCAGGTAGCCCAGGCGCGACGGGACGCCCTTGAAGTACCAGATGTGGGTGACGGGAGCGGCCAGCTCGATGTGGCCCATCCGCTCACGGCGCACCTTGGCGCGAGTGACCTCGACGCCGCAGCGCTCACAGATGATGCCCTTGAAGCGGACGCGCTTGTACTTGCCGCAGTAGCACTCCCAGTCCCGGGTCGGACCGAAGATCTTCTCGCAGAAGAGTCCGTCCTTCTCGGGCTTGAGGGTGCGGTAGTTGATGGTCTCGGGCTTCTTGACCTCGCCGTGGCTCCACTGACGGATGTCGTCAGCGGTGGCCAGACCGATCCGGAGCTCGTCGAAGAAGTTGACGTCGAGCACTATGCGTCAATCCCTCTCAGGGTTGTAAGTCTGTGGTCTGAAACGGGGGTCGCGGGATCGGCGGGGCCTGTGGAGGACAGGCCCCGCCTGACTCCCGTCAGACCTCTTCGACGCTGCTCGGCTCGCGCCGCGACAGGTCGATGCCGAGCTCCTCCGCTGCG
Source organism: Streptomyces violaceoruber (assembly GCF_033406955.1). Lineage (NCBI taxonomy): Bacteria > Bacillati > Actinomycetota > Actinomycetes > Kitasatosporales > Streptomycetaceae > Streptomyces > Streptomyces violaceoruber. The sequence continues at coordinate 3,463,325 of NZ_CP137734.1, forward strand.
CGGAAGACGTCCTCGTCGGTGTCACGCATCTCGATGGACATGCCGTCCGAGGACAGCACCTCCACGTTGAGGCACAGGGACTGCATCTCCTTGATGAGCACCTTGAAGGACTCGGGGATGCCGGGCTCAGGGATGTTCTCGCCCTTGACGATGGCCTCGTAGACCTTCACGCGGCCGGTCACGTCGTCGGACTTGATGGTCAGCAGCTCCTGGAGGGCGTACGCGGCGCCGTAAGCCTCCAGCGCCCACACCTCCATCTCACCGAAGCGCTGGCCACCGAACTGGGCCTTACCACCCAGCGGCTGCTGGGTGATCATCGAGTACGGGCCGGTCGACCGGGCGTGCAGCTTGTCGTCGACCAGGTGGTGGAGCTTGAGGATGTACATGTAGCCGACCGAGATCGGCTCCGGGAACGGCTCACCGCTGCGGCCGTCGAACAGCCGCGCCTTGCCGGACGGGAGCACCATGCGCTCGCCGTCGCGGTTCGGGATGGTGTGCTGGAGCAGGCCGGCCAGCTCGTCCTCGCGCGCACCGTCGAAGACCGGGGTGGCGACGTTGGTGCCGGGCTCGACCTTGTCGGCGCCGATCACCTGGAGGCGCTGCGCCCACTCCTCCGCGAGGCCGGAGACGTCCCAGCCGCGGCTGGCGAGCCAGCCGAGGTGGATCTCCAGGACCTGTCCCGGGTTCATTCGGGACGGGACACCCAGCGGGTTCAGGATGATGTCGACGGGCGTGCCGTCCTCCAGGAACGGCATGTCCTCGATCGGGTTGATCTTGGAGATGACGCCCTTGTTGCCGTGGCGGCCGGCGAGCTTGTCACCGTCGGTGATCTTGCGCTTCTGCGCCACGTACACGCGCACCAGCTGGTTCACACCGGGGGGAAGCTCGTCGCCCTCCTCGCGGTCGAAGACGCGGACGCCGATGACCTTGCCGATCTCGCCGTGCGGGACCTTCAGCGAGGTGTCGCGGACCTCACGGGCCTTCTCACCGAAGATCGCGCGGAGCAGGCGCTCCTCCGGCGTCAGCTCGGTCTCGCCCTTGGGCGTGACCTTGCCGACGAGGATGTCGCCGGCGACGACCTCGGCACCGATGCGGATGATGCCGCGCTCGTCGAGGTCGGCGAGGACCTCCTCGGAGACGTTCGGGATGTCCCGGGTGATCTCCTCGGGGCCGAGCTTGGTGTCACGGGCGTCGACCTCGTGCTCCTCGATGTGGATCGAGGAGAGGACGTCGTCCTGCACGAGGCGCTGCGACAGGATGATCGCGTCCTCGTAGTTGTGACCCTCCCACGGCATGAACGCGACCAGCAGGTTCTTGCCGAGCGCCATCTCGCCGTTCTCGGTGGCCGGACCGTCGGCCAGGACCTGGCCCTCGATGATCCGGTCGCCCTCGGCGACGATGACCTTCTGGTTGACCGAGGTGCCCTGGTTGGACCGGGAGAACTTGGCCAGGCGGTACGTGATGTACGTGCCGTCGTCGTTGGTCGTGGTGATGTAGTCCGCGGAGACCTCCTGGACCACACCCGCCTTCTCGGCCTTGACCACGTCACCGGCGTCGGCGGCGGAGCGGTACTCCATGCCGGTGCCGACCAGCGGGGACTCGCTCTTGATGAGCGGCACCGCCTGACGCATCATGTTCGCGCCCATGAGGGCACGGTTGGCGTCGTCGTGCTCGAGGAACGGGATCATCGCGGTCGCGACCGACACCATCTGGCGCGGCGAGACGTCCATGTAGTCGACGTCGTCACCGGGGACGTAGTCGACCTCGCCGCCACGACGGCGGACCAGGACGCGGGCCTCGGCGAACCGCATGTCGTCGCCCAGGGCGGCGTTGGCCTGCGCGATGACGAAGCGGTCCTCCTCGTCGGCGGTCAGGTAGTCGACGTCGTCGGTGACCTGGCCCTCGACGACCTTGCGGTACGGCGTCTCGATGAAGCCGAAGGGGTTGATGCGGCCGTACGAGGCGAGCGAGCCGATCAGACCGATGTTCGGGCCTTCGGGCGTCTCGATCGGGCACATGCGGCCGTAGTGCGACGGGTGCACGTCGCGGACCTCGAAGCCGGCCCGCTCACGGGAGAGACCACCCGGGCCGAGGGCGTTCAGACGACGCTTGTGCGTCAGCCCCGACAGCGGGTTGTTCTGGTCCATGAACTGGGACAGCTGGCTGGTGCCGAAGAACTCCTTGATGGAGGCGACGACCGGCCGGATGTTGATCAGGGTCTGCGGCGTGATCGCCTCGACGTCCTGGGTGGTCATGCGCTCGCGCACGACGCGCTCCATACGGGCGAGACCCGTACGGACCTGGTTCTGGATCAGCTCGCCGACGTTGCGGATGCGGCGGTTGCCGAAGTGGTCGATGTCGTCGGTCTCGACGACGATCTCCCGGCCCGACTCGCCGACCGTCTCGGTCTCACCGGCGTGCAGCTTCACCAGGTACTTGATGGTGGCGATGACGTCGTCGGTGGTGAGCACGCCGGCGTCCAGCGGCTCGTCCGCGCCGAGCTTCTTGTTCACCTTGTAGCGGCCGACCTTGGCGAGGTCGTAGCGCTTCGGGTTGAAGTAGAGGTTCTCGAGCAGCGTCTGCGCGGCCTCACGCGTGGGGGGCTCGCCCGGACGCAGCTTGCGGTAGATGTCGAGCAGCGCGTCGTCCTGGCCCTGGGTGTGGTCCTTCTCCAGGGTGGCGCGCATGGACTCGTACTCGCCGAACTCCTCGAGGATCTGCTCGGTGGTCCAGCCGAGGGCCTTGAGGAGGACGGTCACGGACTGCTTGCGCTTGCGGTCGATGCGCACACCGACCATGTCGCGCTTGTCGATCTCCATCTCCAGCCAGGCACCCCGGGACGGGATGATCTTGGCGGAGAAGATGTCCTTGTCGGACGTCTTGTCGATGGAGGAGTCGAAGTAGACACCCGGCGAGCGGACCAGCTGCGACACGACGACACGCTCGGTGCCGTTGATGACGAAGGTGCCCTTGTTGGTCATGAGCGGGAAGTCGCCCATGAAGACCGTCTGGGACTTGATCTCGCCGGTCTCGTTGTTGGTGAACTCGGCGGTGACGAAGAGCGGGGCCGCGTACGTGAAGTCGCGGTCCTTGCACTCGTCGATGCTGTTCTTGGGAGGCTCGAAGCGGTGGTCGCGGAACGTCAGCGACATCGACCCGGAGAAGTCCTCGATCGGCGAGATCTCCTCGAAGATCTCTTCCAGACCGGACTTGGTGGGGACGTCCTGACCGGACTCCAGAGCCGACTCGACGCGAGCCTTCCAGGCGTCGTTGCCGAGGAGCCAGTCGAAGCTCTCGGTTTGCAGCGCCAGGAGGTTCGGAACCTCGAGGGGCTCCTTGATCTTTGCAAAGGAGATGCGCAGCGGGGCGGTGCTGGCAGCGTTGTTCGTATTCGCGGTCGAGGCATTGCGCGAGGCGGCCAAGAGGGGGTCCTTCCGAGGGCTCGGACTCACTACGCGCGTACCGGCCCCTCTTCCGTGCACGGAGACAGGGGGTGCCTGATGTGGCTAAAGAGCCAGGTCAGACATGCTCTGGTCGTCAGTGCTCGGGCGAGGGTAGACCCCTGGTGACGGGCAGGGGGCAGCTAACAGGCAGCGCAAAGGGTCAGTGTAGCCACTTGGCACACTGATGTCCAGTGCGGTTCTCGGGGACCGTGTTCGCTCCTCGTTGTTCTCACCACCTGTGCGGCAAGGCCTCGCCCTCAACGCACCCAGATACTGCCCTCTTCGCCGTCGATCCATGCCTCGGATTCGGATCCTTGTGACGACGCCCTGAGAATTGCGCGCTGCGTGCGGTTCGTCAAGGCCCCCCTTGCCCAAACCGGTTGTCGCCAGGGGGCTCTCAGGGCCCCGGCGACGGCACGACGAAGATCACCCTACTCTTCACCGCCACTCGTGCAAGGCGACCGCCGCCGGACCCCGGATACGCCGAAGAGCGACCACCCGGATGGATGATCGCTCTTCGGTGCTACGGCGTTACAGACCCTGCCGGATCCGTGGTGCCGGTGCGGTCTTACTTGACCTCGACGGAGGCGCCGGCGCCCTTGAGGGACTCGGCGGCCTTCTCGGCGGCGTCCTTGGCGACCTTCTCGAGGACGGGCTTCGGGGCGCCGTCCACGAGGTCCTTGGCCTCCTTGAGACCCAGGGAGGTCAGCTCGCGCACGACCTTGATGACCTGGATCTTCTTGTCGCCGGCACCCGTGAGGATGACGTCGAACTCGTCCTGCTCGGCAGCGGCCTCGACCGGGGCGCCCGGGGCGGCGGGGCCGGCCACGGCGACCGCGGCGGCGGCGGTGACGTCGAACTTCTCCTCGAAGGCCTTCACGAACTCGGAGAGCTCGATGAGGGTCATCTCCTCGAACTGGGCGAGCAGGTCGTCCTGGCTGAGCTTCGCCATGATGGCGGTCCTTCCACTAATTCGGCAGGTGCCGGATGTACGGGGTGTGGCGGGCGTACGTCGGCCCGCTGCGATCCGCGCCGCGCTCAGGCGGCCCGGACCAGAAAGCGAGCCGAGTTACTCGGCACCGCCCTGCTCGTCCTGCTTGGCACGGAGCGCGTCCACGGTGCGGACGAGCTTCGAGGGAAGCGCCTGGAAGAGCTGAGCAGTCTGGGACTGCTTGCCCTTGAAGGCACCCGCCAGCTTGGAGAGCAGAACCTCGCGGGACTCGAGGTCCGCAAGCTTCTTGATCTCGTCGGCGGACATCGCCTTGCCGTCAAGGACACCGCCCTTGATGACGAGATTCGGATTGTCCTTGGCGAAGTCGCGCAGACCCTTCGCCGACTCCACCGGGTCACCGGTGACGAAGGCGACGGCCGTCGGACCAGCGAAGAGCTGGTCGTCGAGCGTGATCCCGGCCTCGTTGGCCGCAATCTTGGTCAGCGTGTTCTTCACCACGGCGTACTGGGCGTTCTCACCGAGCGACCGGCGCAGCGTCTTGAGCTGCGCCACGGTGAGACCGCGGTACTCGGTCAGCACGGCGGCGTTGGAGCTGCGGAACTTGTCCGTCAGCTCGGCAACCGCGGCAGCCTTTTCGGGCGTCGCCATAGAGCCTCGGCCTCCTTCCGGGTGATTCGGACCGCGCGGACCCGAAGGAGGACTGGGGAAAACGAAACGCCCCGGCGCAGGCGCACGGGGCGTGGCTCGACCGATCGTCATCCGCACGGGGCGGGGACTTCCGGGAGCTCATCCACAGTCACCTGCGCGGGTCGTCCGCAGTTCAGCGGATCCTTCGGCCACCGTGTCCTCTTTCGAACACACGGCAACGACCAGCGGTCTTTGGCTTCTGTGGAAGCGTACGTGAACGGGGCAGTGTCAAGCAAATCCGCCCCCGCGGCGACCGGAGCGGGCCGGGCGCGCGGCGCCTCAGCCCTGCTGGCTCTCCTTCATCATCTCGGCCAGGTCGGCGACCTCCCCGGCCGGAGGGGCGGTGACCTTCACGGGCTCGTTGATGCCGAGGAAGGTGATGGTCATGTCCAGCGGGCCCTTCTTGGCGTCGCCGCGCATGCGGAACTGCTTGGTCTGGTCGTCGCCGTCGACCCACATGTCCATCGTGAGCTTGTCGACGCCCATCTTCTCGTACTGCTCGAGGCTCTTCTGCCGCTTGTCCCGGGTGGCCTTGTCCTCGTCCGCGAGGGACTTCTCCAGGTCGGCGAGGGTGACCGTGCCCTTGTAGTGGGTGGTCTTCACGCCCTCGACGGTCTCGGTGCCGACCTTCTCGACGTCCTTGGCCCCGGTGAGGAAGGTGGACTCGGTCGCCGGGTTCTTGTCGGCCTGGGAGGCGCCGCCCAGCTGGTTCAGCTCGTCGCCGGCGCCCATCGCGGCCAGGTCGAACTTGATCCAGCTCTTGCCGTCCATCTCCTTGGCCGCCTCGGGGCCGCCCCCGATGTACATGGCCTTGTCGACGAGCCGGATCTCCGCGGTCCCCTCGGCCCCCTGGTCGAGCGCCGTCATCTTCATGCTCATCGCGAGCGTCGGCTTGATCTGCATCTCGGCCTCGGCCTTGACCCGGCCCTCCTCGGGGACCTTGCCGGTCATGCGGTAGTGGAGGGAGTTGATCTCCTCCGTGTTCTTCGCCGCCTTGGCGACGGCGGCCGCGGGCGTCATCTCCGGGGACTCGGAGGCCTTGTCCTCCTTGGCGCAGCCCACCGCCCCGGCGGCGAGCAGCAGCGCGGCGAGTCCGGCGCCCACGGGCACACGTACGGAAGTCTTCATCGATATCCCCCCACGGGATTCAAGGTGCGCACAGGAGCATGAGGGGCACAGGAGTCGCACCGCCGCTCCACAGCATTCGTTTGTGACAAGGACGCGAGCGTAGCCGAAACGGTTCGAACGATCTTGTGGTTTCTCCGCCGCCCGGGCTTCAGCTTCCCTGTGACGCCAGCAGTTCCTTGAAGTCCGCCGTGTCCGCGGCCGGCGGACGTTCGGCCAGGACCCTGACGCCGTAGTCGCTGTAGTACGCGGTCTGGGTCAGCTCCCCGGTCTCCGTGCGGCCCCGCTCGACCTTCTTGACCAGCAGGTCCCGGTCGTCGACCCAGATGTCGACGCTCTGGGCGGTGGCCCCGCCCATCGTGCCGGACCAGTGCGTGGTGCGCCGGCCGCGCGTCGTCTCCTCGCCCACCCTGCGCACGTCCTGCGCCGACAGCAGCAGCTTCACGGCCTGGTTGGGCGTGGTGTTGCGCATCTGGTCGGCGAATCCGGCGCCCGCGCCGCCGCCGAGGTCCTCCAGGTCCTCGTACACGTACTTGATCCAGTGCCGGCCGCCCACCCGCTCGGCGAACTCGTCGCCCATCCTGGCGTAGTAGGCGTCGGGCAGGTACCGGGCCTCCATCGCGGTGGTGCCGAGGCGGCGCATGGTCTCGGCGGTCGTGCCGCCCGTGTAGGTGATCGTCAGGGTGCCGGTGAGGCCGTCGTCCCAGCCGAGGGCGCCCGCGGCCTCCAGGGACAGCTCGCGGCCCATCACGGTCGTGGACTCCACCCGCGCCGAACCCGCCCGCCCGGTGGCCCGCTCGACCTTCCGCAGGGCATCGGCCGAGGGCCCGGTGAGGGCCGGGGCGCGGGAGGACGCCGGAGCCGAGGCGGACGGGCGGGCCGAGCCGGTGGGGCCGGTGGAATGGCCGGCGTCGTCGGATCCCCCGGGGCCGGTGCACGCGGTGACGCACGCCAGCGCGGCCGACACCGCGACCGAGACGACCGTACGGCGTGCCGTCGTGCCCGTCATCCGCCCACCCCTTGCGCCCCGTACGGCCCCTGCGCCCCATGCGCGGACCCGTTGCCCGCACGCTAACCCAGGGCGCCGGAAAAGGGGACGGGCCAAAAGGGACGGCCAAAGGGGACGGGCCCCGCACCTCGGAAGGTGCGGGGCCCGTGAACCGGTGGGGCGAGCTGCTCGCTCAGACCGCGGCCGGGTCCTCCTCGACGAGGAGGTTGCGGGTGCGGTTGGAGTCGAGCGGGATGCCCGGGCCCATCGTGGTGCTGAGGGCGGCCTTCTTGATGTAGCGGCCCTTGGCGGCGGACGGCTTCAGACGGAGGATCTCCTCCAGCGCCGCGCCGTAGTTCTCCACCAGCTTGGTGTCGTCGAACGACGTCTTGCCGATGATGAAGTGCAGGTTCGAGTGCTTGTCGACGCGGAACTCGATCTTGCCGCCCTTGATGTCGTTGACAGCCTTGGCAACGTCCGGGGTCACGGTGCCGGTCTTGGGGTTCGGCATGAGACCACGGGGACCGAGCACGCGGCCGAGGCGGCCGACCTTGCCCATGAGGTCCGGGGTGGCGACGACGGCGTCGAAGTCCAGACGGCCCTTCGACACCTCGTCGATCAGTTCGTCGGAGCCGACGATGTCGGCGCCCGCGGCGGTCGCGGCCTCGGCACGGTCACCGGTCGCGAAGACCAGGACCCGGGCGGTCTTACCGGTGCCGTGCGGGAGGTTCACGGTGCCACGGACCATCTGGTCGGCCTTGCGCGGGTCGACACCCAGGCGGAAGGCGACCTCGACGGTGCCGTCGAACTTGCTCGTGGAGGTCTCCTTGGCGAGACGGACGGCCTCGAGCGGGGCGTAGAGCTTGTCCCGGTCGATCTTGGCGTCCGCAGCGCGGAGAGACTTGCTGCGCTTGCTCACTACTGCTCCTGGTGGCTTCTGAGGAGTCGTGGTGCGGGCCGAGCAGGCCCTGCCACTACTGCTTTGGTTACGGGGGGTGGAGGTCAGCCCTCGACCGTGACGCCCATGGAACGGGCGGTACCGGCGATGATCTTCTCCGCCTGGTCCAGGTCGTTGGCGTTGAGGTCGGGCATCTTGGTGGTGGCGATCTCACGGACCTGGTCACGCGTGATCTTCGCGACCTTGGTCTTGTGCGGCTCGCCGGAGCCCTTCTCCACGCCCGCGGCCTTGAGGATCATCTTGGCGGCCGGCGGCGTCTTGGTGATGAAGGTGAAGGAGCGGTCCTCGTAGACCGTGATCTCCACCGGGATGACCCAGCCGCGCTGCGACTCGGTCGCGGCGTTGTAGGCCTTGCAGAACTCCATGATGTTGACGCCGTGCTGACCCAGCGCGGGGCCGACCGGCGGAGCCGGGTTCGCGGCACCGGCCTGGATCTGGAGCTTGATGAGCCCCGTGACCTTCTTCTTCTTGGGAGGCATAGCTCTCCGGGTCCTTTCGATTCGGGTCCTGCCCGCGTTCGGGAGCTACCCGGACACAGGCATACCGCACAACGATAACGGGTATAGATGCGCGGCCAAAAACCGAGCAGGTCAGACGCCGCGCGAGCGGGCGCCTGACCTGGTCGGAAGCAGTACGTCCAGAGGAGGACGAAGTACCGGTGGGGTACTAGTTCTTCTGGATCTGGTCGAAGCTCAGCTCGACCGGGGTCTCGCGGCCGAAGATCTCGACGAGGCCCTTGACCTTCTTCGAGTCGGCGTTGATCTCGTTGATCGTGGCCTGGAGGGTGGCGAAGGGGCCGTCGGTGACGGTGACCGAGTCGCCGACCTCGAAGTCCAGGACCTGGACCTCGACCTTGCGCTGCGGCGCCGGCTTGCCCTCGGCCTCGGCGGCCTCGCGGGCGGCCTTCTCCTCGGCCTCCGGGGCGAGCATCTTGACGATCTCGTCCAGCGTCAGCGGGTACGGGTCGTAGGCGTTGCCGACGAAGCCGGTGACGCCGGGGGTGTTGCGGACGACGCCCCAGGACTCGTTGGTGAGGTCCATGCGGACCAGCACGTAGCCGGGGAGCTTGTTCTGGCGGATCGTCTTGCGGTCGCCGTTCTTGATCTGGACGACCTCTTCCTGCGGCACCTCGGCCTGGAAGATGTAGTCCTCGACGTTGAGCGAGACGGCGCGCTGCTCGAGGTTGGTCTTCACGCGGTTCTCGTAACCGGCGTAGGTGTGGATGACGTACCACTCGCCGGGGAGGACGCGCAGCTCCTGGCGGAGCTTCTCGATCGGGTCGAGCTCGGGCTCCTCGGCCTCGGGCTCCTCCTCGGACTCCTCGGCTTCCGCCGCGTCTGCGTCGGCGTCGGCTTCGGCCTCGGTGGCCTCCGCGTCGGTCGCCTCGGCGGTCTCGTCCGCCTCCGCGTCCGTCGCGTCCTCGTCCGTCTCCGCGACGACCGTGTCGTCGGCAGCCTCGGCCTCGGCGGAGGCCTCGGTGTCCTCGTTGTCGGCGCCCTCGACGGTGCCGAGCTCGTCCTCGACGGACTCGACCGGCTCGATGGCGTCGTTCACGTTCGGGTCAGACACTGTGGCTGCTTCTTCCTGGATACATAGGGGTGGAACACGCGAAAGGGGCGCCGGGTACCTCGGCGCCCTTCGCTCTCGACTCAGCCGAAGACGTACTTGGCGGCGTGAGAGAAGCCATAGTCAATCAGAGTCACCAGGCCGATCATGATGACCACGAAGATGATCACCACGGTGGTGTACGTCGTCAGCTGGTTGCGACTGGGCCAGACGACCTTGCGCAGCTCCGCAACGATCTGGCGGTAGAAGAGCGCGAGCCGCTTCAGCGGGCCCTTCTTGCCTCGCTTGCCGCCCTTGCGGGACTTCTTGGAGTCCGGCGCCTCGTCCTGGGCATCAGGCATGTCGATGGAGCCCACGGCGTCCGTCACTCGTCCTCACCTGATTCCGGGTCGTGGCCGTGCCGCGCCCGGTTGGAGCCGCACGGCGGTGCATTGCTGTACGTACATGCGCACACATCCTGGCGATGGTGTGTGTAGCAGGGCCGGAGGGACTTGAACCCCCAACCGCTGGTTTTGGAGACCAGTGCTCTACCAATTGAGCTACGACCCTTTGTTCGTCCCCCAACGTACCGCATCCGCCCGGATGCTTGGTGTGCACCGGATGATCGCGGGCCGCTGAAGGCCAACGAGGTGAGAGTGTACGTGCTCACGGGCCGGGCGTCGAACAGAAAGCATGTCCGGACTGATGTTCAGGCCGGGGACCGGACTGGCGTTCAGGTCCTGGACCGGTCCGGTTCAGTCCGTGAAACCCCTGTGCCCGTGAGGTTTCCGGTCTGGAACGATGGGGTCATGAGCGCTGCAATCCCTCCCACCGAGCGCCGGGTCTCCGCCCGAGTCGGCGCGATCTCCGAGTCCGCGACCCTCGCCGTGGACGCCAAGGCCAAGGCCCTCAAGGCCGCCGGACGTCCCGTGATCGGCTTCGGCGCGGGTGAGCCCGACTTCCCGACGCCGGACTACATCGTCGAGGCCGCCGTCGAGGCGTGCAAGAACCCGAAGTTCCACCGCTACACGCCGGCCGGCGGGCTGCCCGAGCTGAAGGCCGCCATCGCCGCGAAGACGCTGCGCGACTCCGGCTACGAGGTCGACCCGTCGCAGATCCTCGTCACCAACGGCGGCAAGCAGGCCATCTACGAGGCGTTCGCCGCGATCCTCGACCCGGGCGACGAGGTCATCGTCCCGGCGCCGTACTGGACGACGTACCCGGAGTCGATCCGGCTGGCCGGCGGTGTGCCCGTCGAGGTCGTCGCCGACGAGACGACCGGCTACCGGGTGACGGTGGAGCAGCTGGAGGCGGCGCGCACCGAGAAGACCAAGGTCGTCCTGTTCGTGTCGCCGTCGAACCCGACGGGGGCGGTGTACGGCGAGGCCGAGACCGAGGCCATCGGCCGCTGGGCCGTCGAGCACGGGCTGTGGGTGCTGACCGACGAGATCTACGAGCACCTGGTGTACGGCGACGCCGTCTCCGTGTCCCTGCCGGCGCTGCTGCCCGAGCTGCGCGACAAGTGCATCGTGGTCAACGGCGTGGCGAAGACGTACGCGATGACCGGCTGGCGGGTCGGATGGGTCATCGGGCCGAAGGACGTCGTCAAGGCCGCGACCAACCTCCAGTCGCACGCCACGTCCAACGTGGCCAACGTGTCGCAGGCGGCGGCGCTGGCCGCGGTCTCCGGCAACCTGGACGCCGTGGCGAAGATGCGGGAGGCCTTCGACCGGCGCCGCCAGACGATCGTGCGGATGCTGAACGAGATCGACGGCGTGCTCTGCCCGGAGCCCGAGGGCGCGTTCTACGCCTACCCGTCGGTGAAGGCGCTGCTCGGCAAGGAGATCCGCGGCAAGCGTCCGCAGGACTCGGTCGAGCTGGCCGCGCTCATCCTGGAGGAGGCCGAGGTCGCGGTGGTGCCCGGTGAGGCGTTCGGCACGCCGGGGTACCTGCGGCTGTCGTACGCGCTCGGGGACGAGGACCTCGTCGAGGGCGTGAGCCGGATCCAGAAGCTGCTGGCGGAGGCGCGGGACTGACCCGTCCCGTTGTCCCGCGGGGCCACCCCTCAGCGTTGAGGGGTGGCCCTGTTTGTTTGTGCGAGCAAGACCACGTACGGGGAAAGTGCTGTCCGGCCGGGCGTGTCGTACGGCAGGATCACGGAATGGAGCGTGTACGTGATGTCTCTGAACTGCCCAAGGCCCATCTCCACCTGCACTTCACCGGGTCGATGCGGCCCACCACCCTGCTGGAGCTGGCCGACAAGCACGGGGTGCGGCTGCCCGAGACGCTGACCGAGGCCCTGGGCCGCGGGGAGTCGCCGAAGCTGCGGGCGACGGACGAGCGGGGCTGGTTCCGCTTCCAACGGCTGTACGACGCGGCGCGGTCGTGCCTGCAGACGCCGGAGGACATCCAGCGGCTGGTGCGGGAGGCCGCGGAGGAGGACCTGCGGGACGGGTCGGGGTGGCTGGAGATCCAGGTCGATCCGACGTCGTACGCGCCTCGGCTGGGCGGGCTGATTCCGGCGCTGGAGATCATCCTGGACGCGGTGGAGACGACCGTGCGGGACACCGGGATCGGGATGCGGGTGCTGGTCGCCGCGAACCGGATGAAGCATCCGCTGGACGCGCGGACGCTGGCGCGGCTGGCGGTGCGGTACGCGGAGCGGGGCGTGGTCGGGTTCGGGCTGTCGAACGACGAACGGCGCGGGATGGCGCGGGACTTCGACCGGGCGTTCGCGATCGCGCGGGACGGGGGGCTGCTGAGCGCGCCGCACGGGGGTGAGCTGACCGGTCCGGCGTCGGTGCGGGACTGCCTGGACGACCTGGAGGCGGACCGGATCGGGCACGGCGTGCGGGCGGCGGAGGATCCCCGGCTGCTGAAGCGGCTCGCGGACCGGCAGGTGACGTGCGAGGTGTGCCCGGCGTCGAACGTCGCGCTGGGCGTGTACGAGAAGCCGGAGGACGTGCCGCTGCGGAGGCTGTTCGAGGCGGGGGTGCCGATGGCGCTGGGCGCGGACGATCCGCTGCTGTTCGGGTCGAGGCTGGCCGCCCAGTACGAGATCGCGCGCGAGCACCACGGGTTCACGGACGCGGAGCTGGCGGAGCTGGCGCGTCAGTCGGTGCGGGGGTCGGCGGCGCCGGAGGAGGTGAAGGGGAAGCTGTTGGCGGGGGTGGACGACTGGCTTGTGGCGTAGGTGCGCGGGGTGCCTGCGGGTGCCTGCGGCGGCCTGTGCGGGTTCGGTGGGGGTGCACGTTGCGCGGCTTGTCCGGTGGGTGGGTCGGGGGCGCGTCGGGGGGTGTCCGTCCTCGGAACGGCGCGGAATCGGTCACTTGAAAAGGCTCGGGGCGTTGACGCGCCAACCGCTGCGGGCGGACACCCCCCGACACGCCCCCTCCTCGCCGTACGCGGCTCCCCCCCGCCCACACTCCGCATCCCCCGCCCCCGCCGTACGCGGCTGACCGTCCAATCCCGCTCAGCTGCGGGCAGTCGTGCCGCTGGGGCGGCACGGGTGGGCGCAGCGGCACCCCGCAACGCCGGGCCGCGTCACCCTCGCGCCCGCACCCACCCCGGGGGCCCCGGTAACGCCGGGCGCGCGACCTAACGGCGGCACGTGGCCGCGGGGCTACAGGGCGACGCCCACCGTCACCGGTTCGTTGACCAGCGTGACGCCGAAGGCCTCGTGGACCCCGGCGACGACCTCGCGGGCCAGCGCGAGCAGGTCCTCGGTCGTCGCCTCGCCGCGGTTGGTGAGCGCGAGGGTGTGCTTGGTGGAGATGCGCGCGGGGCCCGTGCCGTACCCCTTGGTGAAGCCCGCCTTGTCGATCAGCCAGGCCGCGGAGGTCTTGACCCGGCCCTCCCCGGCCGGGAAGGCGGGTGGCTCCACGGCGGCACCGAGGCGTCCGGCGACGCGGGAGCGGAACGCGGCGAACTCCTCGTCCGTGAGGATCGGGTTGGTGAAGAACGACCCGGCCGACCACGTGTCGTGGTCCTCCGGGTCCAGCACCATGCCCTTCCCGGCACGCAGCCTCAGCACCGTCTCCCGGGCGGCCGTCAGCGGCACCCGGTCGCCCGCCTCGACACCGAGGGCGCGGGCCGTCTCGGCGTACCGGAGGGGCGCGGAGAGCCCGTCGGCGTTCTCCAGCTCGAAGCGGACCCGCAGGACCACGTACCGCTCGGGCTCGGCCTTGAAGCGGCTGTGGCGGTAGGAGAAGGCGCAGTCCGCGTTGGAGAGGGCGACCGTCTCGCCGCTCCGGCGGTCGTACGCCGTGACCTCGGTGATCGTGGCGGACACCTCCTGGCCGTACGCGCCGACGTTCTGGATCGGGGTCGCGCCCGCCGAGCCGGGGATGCCGGCCAGGCACTCGACGCCCGCCAGGCCCGCCTCGACGGTGCGGGCGACCGCGTCGGTCCAGATCTCGCCGGCCGCCAGCTCCAGCGTCGTGCCGTCGAGGCGGAAGCCGCGCGTGGCGATGTGCAGGGCGGTGCCGTCGAAGCCCTTGTCGCCGATGACGAGGTTGGATCCGCCGCCGATGAGCAGCAGCGGGGTCCCGGTGTCGTCGGCCTCGCGGACGGCGGCGATCACCTCGGCGTCGGTGGTGGCCGTGAGCAGCCGGGTCGCGGGCCCGCCCAGGCGGAAGGTGGTCAGCGGGGCGAGGGGGGCGTCGTGGAGTTCCTGCACGGGCTCAAGAGTACGAGACGGCACCGACAGTCCGGGGTGGCGGGAAACGCGGGAACGCCCCGACCGGTCGGCCGGGACGTCGCGGCGTGTCCTCACGTCAGGCGCCTGCGCACCTCCGCCCAGCTGACCGGGAGCTCGTCGCTCGACGCCGGCCAGGAGGCGTACTTCGAGTCCCGCATCTGCGCCGACAGCCCGCGGGAGGCCGGTGCGTGGGTGCCGGAGCGGGCGAAGGTCTTGAGGGCCTCGGGCGACTCCCAGGCGGAGAGCGTCCAGAAGGTCCGTTTGAAGGGTTCGGCCTTCAGTGAGGCCCCGTACACTCCGGGCGCGCTGCCGACCTGCCGCCACACGCCGGGCGTGCGCACGAGGAACTTCAGCGCTCCCCACAGGGTGCGGGTCTCGAAGCGGGAGGCGAAGACGTGGACCTCGGTGGCGCGGGGAGGGTCGTTCGGCACGGTCCAGGGAAGGGTGGGCATGTCGTACTCCTCGCTCGATGCATGCTGTGCCGGGCGGTCAGTGGTGGGGCGTCGGTGCCGTCGTGGCGAGGGCCGGTTCGGTCTTCGGTTCGGTCTTCGGCGCGGCCGTGGGGCCGTCGGTGCGGCGGCGCGCCGGGATCGCCAGGGCCGCTATTCCGCCCAGGGCCACCAGCGCGGCACCCACGGCGATCGCCGGCCGTAGTCCGTCCACGAAGGTCTGCGCGGACTCGTAGCCGCCCTGCGCCGCGAAGATGGAGGACATGACGGCGATGCCGAGCGCGCCGCCCACCTCGCGCAGCGCGTTGTTGGCGCCGGAGGCGATGCCCTGCTCCTTCGCGGCGACGCTGGACATCACCAGGGCGGAGGCGGGGGCGAAGTAGAGGGCCATGCCGATTCCGCTGAGGATCAGACCGGGCAGCTGGACCGCGTAGGAGGCGTCGGCCATGATCACGGAGGCCAGGTAGCCGAGGCCGGCCGCCTGGAGGAAGAGTCCGGTCGCGACGACCGGGCGGCCTCCGATCCGGTCCGAGAGGAGGCCGGCGATCGGCGCTACCAGCATCGGCATGCCGGTCCAGGGCAGCATGCGCAGGCCCGCCTCGGTGGGCGAGTAGCCGAGCACGCCCTGCATGTACTGGCTCAGGAGGAAGATCGAGCCGAACATCCCCAGGAACATCAGCAGGCTCGCCGCGTTGACCCCGGCGAAGGCACGGGAGCGGAAGAGCCGCATGGGGAGCATGGGGTTCCGGGCACGGGTGCTGTAGAGGACGAAGCCGACGAGCAGCGCGGCCCCGGCGAACAGGGCGGTCAGCACCACGGAGCCGGTCCAGCCGTCGACGGGTCCGCGGACCAGGCCGTAGACGATGCCGAAGAGTCCGCCGCTGGCGAGCAGCGTGCCGGGTATGTCGAGCGGGGCGCCGGTGCCGTGCGACTCGGCGAGGCGGAGGCGGGCGAGGGGCAGCAGGGCCAGGCCCAGCGGAACGTTCAGCCAGAAGATCCACTGCCAGGAGATGTGCTCGGTGAGGCTGCCGCCGACCAGCGGGCCGGACGCCACGGCGAGCCCGTTGACGGCCCCCCAGATGCCGTACGCCATCCCGCGGCGTTCGGCGGGTACCGCGGCCGTGAGCAGGGTCAGCGTGAGCGGCATCATGATCGCCGCGCCGACGCCCTGCACCGCGCGGGCGGCGATGAGCGAGTCGATGCCGGGTGCCATGGCCGCGGCGGCGGACGCCCCGGTGAAGACGGTGAGGCCGACCAGGAAGAGCCTGCGGCGGCCGAAGCGGTCGCCGAGGGCCGCTCCGAACATCAGGAGGACGGCGAAGGTGAGCGTGTAGGCGCTCACGGTCCATTCCAGGTCGTGCAGCGCGCCGCCCAGGTCCTCGCGGATGGAGGGCAGGGCGGTGGTGACGACGAGGTTGTCCAGGGCCGCCATGAAGCCGGCGACGCTGGTGATGACGAGGGCCCAGGCGGCTCCCCCACCGCGGGTGTTCCGACGTGCTCCTTGCTGTGACATCTCTCCCCCAGAGGGTGTGCATGCACTTGCCGTGGATTTGATTAGTAATTGATGACTAACTTTTGTGGGCGCGCGGAAGCGGTCGTCGTTCCGTATGCGGGTGCCGCGCTCGTTCCTAGGCGTCCGCGTCCTGCGCGTCCGCGTCCTTCCGGCTCGGCTTGGCCTGTCCCGACTCGTAGATGCCGCCGTAGACGCGGTGGCCCGGCGGGAACCCCATGCCGACCAGGGTGTTGATCAGCATGCCGTAGGCCAGGAAGGTCGTCGTCTCGCCGATGTCCGCCCCCAGCGGCAGGTGCACGGTGTCCCAGATCTCGAGCCAGCCCTTGCGGACCATCTCGCCGAACTCGTGGTCCCCGGCCGCCTCGGCGGCGGCGACGGTGACGTACACCTGCAACTGCATCTGGAGCTTCTCGGGCTGGTCCGCGATCAGCTGCGAGTAGGCCTCGGCCATGGCGTGCAGGGCCTCTTCGCCGTGCAGGCCCTCGGACGCCTTCTCGAAGACCTCGCGGGTGTCCCGCAGACAGCGCTCCGCCACCGCGAGGAAGATCGCCTTCTTCCCCGGGAAGAGACGGAAGAGGTACGGCTGGGAGACCCCCACGCGCTTGGCGATGGTCTCCGTGGACGTGCCGTGATAGCCACCCCGGGCGAACTCGCTCGTCGCCGCACGGATGACGCTCTCGCGCCGCTCCTCTGCACTCATCCTGACCATGGAAGTAAGTTAGTACTCAATCACTAACTTCGTCAAGGACGATGTGCGCGGAGGGCGGTGCCGCGTCAGCGCGGGTGTCGCCGGACGACCCCGGCGAGCACCGTGTCGACCAGCTTGCCGACGGCCGCCGCGGCCGGCGGGTGGCCCGGGTCGCGGTCCGCGAACAGGAGATGACCTCCGCCGACGAGGGAGAGCGTGAGCGAGTCGATGTCGGCGTCGACCGAGATGCGGCCCCTCGCGCGCTCCTCCGACAGATAGGCGGAGACCGCGGCCGCGACCTGGGCGAGGATCGCGATGCCGCCACCGGGCACGGTCTGCCGCAGCCGTGCGCGCAGCTCGTCCCGGAAGGTGATGAGCGGAATGATCGCCACGGGGACCGGCCCGAACAGGGCGGTCAGCGCGCCGGTGAGGTTGTCCGCCACGGTGCCGGAGCCCACGGCCTCCCGCAGCGTCAGCGCCTGCGCGTCGAGTTGCGCGGCCCGGTCGAGCACGAGTGCGACGAGGAAGGCGTCGAAGTCCGCGAAGTGCCGGTGCAGGACGCCTTTGGCGCAGCCCGCCTCGTCCGTGACGGCCCGGCTGGTCAGCCCGTTCGGGCCGTCCCGCAGAAGCACGCGCTCGGCGGCGTCGAACAACTGCCGCCTCGCGTCGCGAAGATGCACTCCGGTCGGCACTGGCGGATCCCCTCTCGCGTGCTCGCTCATTGGCTTGTGGGCGTGCGCCCACTAAAGTGAACGCATGCCCACTCTATCTTCTCCGGAGCCCCCGGAGCAGCCACCGTCGCATCAGGCCCGGGAGACGGCCGAGTCCTTCGGTGCCGACGCGCAGCGCTACGACCGGGCCCGGCCGCCCTACCCCGACGCCCTCGTGACGCGAGTCGTCGCGGGGAGCCCGGGGACCGACGTCCTCGACGTCGGGTGCGGCACGGGCATCGCGGCCCGTCAGTTCCGGGCCGCCGGCTGCGCCGTACTCGGGGTCGAGCCGGACGCGCGGATGGCCGCCTTCGCCCGGGACCGCGGGCTGCCGGTCGAGGTGGCGGCCTTCGAGGCCTGGGACCCCGCCGGCCGGGCCTTCGACGCGGTGATCGCCGCCCAGTCGTGGCACTGGGTGGACCCGGCCGCCGGCGCCGTGAAGGCGGCCCAGGTGCTGCGTCCGGACGGGCGTCTGGCGATCTTCGGCCATGTGTACGAGCCGCCGGCCGAGGTGGCCGAGCCGTTCGCGGCCGCCTACCGTCGGGCGGCACCCGAATCGCCGTTCAGCGATCAGCCGGCGCGACGTCCGCTGGAGATGTACCTGGCGGGGTACGCGCAGATCGCCGACCGGATCCGCGCGTCCGGACGGTTCCACGAGCCGGAGCAGTGGCGGTTCGACTGGGAGCGGTCGTACACGCGCGACGAGTGGCTGGAGCTGCTCCCCACCACCGGCGGCCTCACCCGGCTCCGCCCCGGCCAACTGGCCGGAATACTGGACGCGGTCGGCCGCGCCGTCGACGCGCTGGGCGGCCGCTTCACGATGCGGTACACGACGCTGGCGACCACGGCGGTACGTGCCGACACCCGCTGACCGGCTCCCCCTGGCCTGGCGTGACGTGGGCCGGCCTGGCGTGGGCTGGCCTGGTGTGGCGTGGGCCGGCCAGGGGGTCGGTGGTGGGGTCGGGCGGCTGCCCGTCAGCCCAGTCGTACGACCGCGCGGGACATGCCGAGGACCTTCTGGCCGGCGCTGGTGGCCGTCAGGTCGACGCGGACGGTGTTGTCGTCGAGCTTGGCCGCCACCTTGCCGCTGACCTCGATCACGGCACCCCGGTCGTCGTTCGGGACGACGACGGGCCTGGTGAAGCGGACGCCGTACTCCACGACCGCGCCCGGATCGCCGGTCCAGTC
The DNA here is from genome assembly GCF_033406955.1 of Streptomyces violaceoruber. Classification (NCBI taxonomy): domain Bacteria; kingdom Bacillati; phylum Actinomycetota; class Actinomycetes; order Kitasatosporales; family Streptomycetaceae; genus Streptomyces; species Streptomyces violaceoruber. The sequence goes on from NZ_CP137734.1 coordinate 3,482,270, forward strand.
GGTGACCACGCGGATCGCCTCGGCCATGGTGAACATGCCGTGCGCGATGACGTCGGGCAGGCCCACCTCCTTGGCGAACCTCTCGTTCCAGTGGATCGGGTTGAAGTCGCCGGAGGCGCCCGCGTACCGCACGAGCGTGGCGCGGTCCACGGGGAAGCTCTGCGCGGGCAGTTCGGTGCCGACCTCGACGTCGCTGTATGCGATCTTCGACTGCATCGCGCTCACGCCTCCTCGGCCGCGCGGGCCACGAGCTTGGTCCAGGCGGTCACGACGTGCTCGCCGGCCTCGTCGTGGACCTCGCCACGGATGTCCAGGATGTCGTTGCCGGCCATCGACTTGATCGCCTCGATGGTCGAGGTGACCGTGAGCCGGTCACCGGCCCGGACCGGGCGGGCGTAGGAGAACTTCTGGTCGCCGTGCACCACGCGGCTGTAGTCCAGCCCGAGCTGCGGGTCCTCGATGACCTGACCGGCCGCCTTGAACGTGATCGAGAACACGAAGGTCGGCGGGGCGATCACATCCGGATGACCGAGCGCCTTCGCGGCCTCCGCGTCGGTGTACGCCGGGTTGGCGTCCCCCACCGCCTCCGCGAACTCGCGGATCTTCTCCCGGCCCACCTCGTAGGGCGCGGTGGGCGGATAGCTCCGCCCCACGAACGACTGGTCGAGCGCCATGGGCTCGCAACCTCCTGCTGCTGCTCGTCATGCCTGGGACAACGACACGAGGCCGCCCCCAAACCTCGGGGACGGCCTCGTGTACGAGCCTGTTTCTATCGCGTTTCGCGGTGCGCGGTGTGCGCGTTGCAACGCGGGCAGTGCTTCTTCATCTCCAGTCGGTCCGGGTTGTTACGCCGGTTCTTCTTGGTGATGTAGTTCCGCTCCTTGCACTCCACGCAGGCCAGCGTGATCTTCGGGCGGACGTCGGTGGCAGCCACGTGAGTGCACTCCTTGACGAACGGATTGATGGTATTAACGCAAGAAAGAGTAGCCGATTGAAGGACCGACCCCGCAATCGGCTACTGAGAGTAGCGGTGACCGGACTTGAACCGGTGACACAGCGATTATGAGCCGCTTGCTCTACCGACTGAGCTACACCGCTGCGATGCGATCGGGCCCCGCCTTGCGACGGGAACTTCTCACACCAGAGCCCCAAAACGGAATCGAACCGTTGACCTTCTCCTTACCATGGAGACGCTCTGCCGACTGAGCTATTGGGGCGAGCGATGAAGACATTACACGGTCGCCCGCCGTTCGCCCAAATCCGTTTCGCCGACCCTGCCCCGTCCCGTCCCGACCGCACAGCGGGGCGGCCCGACCGCGCCGGACGGCACCGGTACGACTATTGCGCTCCTCCGCGCCACGGGCTGATCACCGTCCTAGGCTCGACTCACTCTGCGTGATCTTGCGTCCCCCACTGCGCAGTCCCGAGCCCAGAGGAGCGCGATGCCCGACAGCCAGCCGCAGCCGCCCCACTCGCCCTCCCCCTCGGACCCCGCCGACCGCGGCTCGCTCCTGCTCTGCGGGGCGCGGCTCACCGACGGCCGGAGCGTGGACGTACGGCTCCACGGCGGACGCATCGAGGCGGTCGGCACGGCCGGCAGCCTGTCCCCGGGCCGGGCGTCCGGTCCCGGCGGCCACCTGGACCTGGGCGGCTACCTGCTTCTGCCCGCCCCGGCCGATCCCCACGTCCACGCCGACACGGCGCTCACGGCCGACGTCCACGGCCCCGTCTCCTACGCCCCCGAGGACGTCCAGCGCCGGGCCACCGAGGCCGCCCTGCTCCAGTTGGCCCACGGCGCCACCGCGCTGCGGGCACACGTGCGGGTGGGCGACGTCGCGGGCCTGGGTGCGCTGACCGCCGTACTGCGGACCCGGCGCTCCCTGCGCGGCCTCGCCGAACTGAGCGCGGTGGCGATGCCGAGGGTGCTGACCGGGGTGGCCGGTGCCGACGGGCTGGCGATGCTGCGGGACGCGGTCAAGATGGGCGCGGACGTGGTGGGCGGGTGTCCGGACCTGGACCCCGATCCGGCGGGGTACGTGGAGACGGTCCTGGAGGTCGCCGCCGAGCACGGCTGCCCGGTCGACCTGCACACCGACGCCGCCGACCCGGCGCGGCTGGCCCGGCTGGCGGCCACGGCGGGCGGGTTGCGCCCGGGGGTCGCCATCGGCCCCTGCGACGGCCTGGGCCGGCTGCCCGCCGAGGCGGCCTCCCGGGCCGCGGACCAGCTCGCGGCGGCCGGTGTGACCGTGGTCTGCCTGCCGCAGGGCGCCTGCGGGACGGTGGACCATCCCGACGGCACGGCACCGGTACGGCTGCTGCGGGCGGCCGGGGTGCGGCTCGCCGCCGGGAGCGGCGCGCTGCGGGACGTGTCCAACCCGGTCGGGCGCGGCGACCCCCTGGAGGCGGCGTACCTGCTGGCCTCACGGCACGGGCTGCGCCCCGAGGAGGCGTACGACGCGGTGAGCGCGGCGGCACGGTCGGCCCTCGGCCTGCCGGAGGTGCGGGTGGAGGCGGGCTTCCCGGCCGAACTGGTCGCCGTACGGGGGGACCGGCTGGCGGGTGCGCTGTCACTGGCGTACAGCCGGATCGTCGTGCACCGGGGGCGCGTGGTGGCGCGGACCAGCGCGGTGCGGGAGTACGGCGATTCGACCACCGCGTCCGACCTGGGGCTGCCGCGGCAGGGGGGTGCGGGGCGGGGACGGCGTGACGGGCGTGGCGGACCTGACCGGCGTGGGGACCCGGGCTGAGGACGGCCGGGGCCGAGGATGGCCGGGCGGAGGGCGGACGACCCGGCGCCGGGGCGACCGAAGCCGTGCGGCGCGGGCGGTCGTCGGGGCGTACGGTCGGAGACATGCGCATTGTCATCGCTGGTGGTCATGGTCAGATCGCGTTGCGGCTGGAGCGGTTGCTCGCCGCGCGCGGTGACGAGGTGGCGGGCATCGTCCGCAAGGCCGAACAGGCCGACGATCTGCGGGCGGCGGGCGCCGAACCGGTCGTGCTGGACCTGGAGTCGGCCTCGGTCGAGGAGGTGGCGGAGCGGCTGCGGGGCGCGGACGCGGCGGTCTTCGCGGCGGGGGCGGGGCCCGGCAGCGGGGTGGCCCGCAAGGACACGGTGGACAAGGCGGCGGCGGTCCTCTTCGCGGGCGCGGCGGTCCGGGCGGGCGTCCGGCGCTTCCTGATCGTGTCGTCCATGGGTGCCGACCCGGGGCACCAGGGGGACGAGATCTTCGACGTCTACCTGCGCGCCAAGGGCGAGGCCGACGCGTACGTCAGCTCGCTGGACGCCCTGGACTGGACGATCCTGCGCCCCGGCGCCCTGACGGACGACGCGGGTACGGGCCTGGTGCGTTTGGAGGCGCACACCGGCCGCGGCCCCGTTCCGCGCGACGACGTCGCCGCGGTCCTGGCCGAACTGGTCGACACCCCGGCCACGAACGGCCTGACCCTGGAGCTGATCAGCGGCTCGGCGCCCGTGTCGGTGGCGGTGAAGTCGGTGGCGGGGAACTGAGGGCCGCTAGAAGAGGGGCAGCTGTCCGGGGAAGTCGGCGACGACGTACCCGTCCAAGGACGGCTGCGCCGCACCGAGTTGCGCCGACCGACGCGAGCCCGGACAGGACACCAGCTCACCGCTCCCCCGCGCACCGGGGGGATCGTGGCGCGCGTACCGCCCCGCGACGACGGCGATCTCGCGACGGCACTCTGGGCAGGTTCTGCGACGGGAGGACGAGGCGGCCATGCCACCAGTCTGCCCCGCCGGACCGACATCGTGAGCCGCGCTCACGGCGCTTGATAAACGGTGCTTCCTCAACGGCGTTTGCGGCCGAAGCGACGTTTACCCTTGTCCGACTTCCGGCCAGTCAGCTGCTGTGCCTCATGCGTCCTTCCCATCGCGATCAATACGGTGGCGAGGTTCCGGGTGGCAAGCTCAGTCTTGGGGTGCTTCGCACCGAAGTGGCGTACGTAGCTGGCTCGTACTTCCTTCAAAAGTCCGGCTGCCTCCGGGTATTGACGGAGGGAATGCAGGGTGCTGGCGAAGTTGCTGGCGGAAGCGAGTGTGTCGGGATGGTCCTCACCCAGAACACGACGACAGCGCTCAAGAACATCCTCGTGCATGCGACGCGCCTCTACATGCTTCCGCAAGGCGTTCAGGGTAGTGGCAAGGTTGCTGGCGGAAGCGAGGGTGCTGGGATGGTCCTCACCCAGAACACGACCACGACGCTCAAGAACATCCTCGTGCATGCGACGCGCCTCCACATGCTCCCCCAAGGCGTCCAGGGTAGTGGCAAGCTTGCTGGCGGAACTGAGCGTGTTGGGATGGTCCTCACCCAGAACACGACCACGACGCTCAAGAACATCCTCCTGCATGCGACGCGCCTCCACATGCTCCCCCAAGGCGTCCAGGCTAGTGGCAAGGTTGCTGGCGGAAGCGAGGGTGCTGGGATGGTCCTCACCCAGAACACGACCACGACGCTCAAGAACATCCACATTCATGCGACGCGCCTCCACATGCTCCCCCAGAGTGTTCAGGAGACCGGCGAGGTTGTGGGCGGAATTAAGTGTGTCGGGATGATCCTCACCCAGAACACGACGACGACGCGCAAGAACATCCTCGTGCATGCGACGCGCCTCCACGTACTCTCCCGATTCGTTCAGGATGCTGGCGAGGTTGCCCGCGGAAGTGAGCGTGTCGGGATGATCCTCACCCAGAACACGACGACGACGCGCAAGAACATCCTCCTGCACGCGGCGCGCCTCCACAGTCTCCCCCAGGAGAGACATGTTGGTGGACGCATCGTTGGCCGAGTGGAGGGTTTCGGGGTGATCCGCCCCCAGAACACGACGACGACGGACAAGGGTGTCCTCGATGATGAGATGGCCTTTGGCGTAGTCGCCCAGTTCGACAGTCGCGTGCCCCAGGAACTGTGCACAGGTGAGGGTGTCGGGGTGGTCCGGACCCAGGTCGGTGCTCCAGGCCTGGTGCAGCGCCGCGCTGAGGTCGTGGGCGGCGCGTGGCAGGCCGCTGCAGATGAGGAAGTGAGCCGCTTTCGAGAACGTGGCGCGCAGTGCGGCCTGGTGGGCGAGCGCCGTGGTGACGTGGGGAGCGGTGAGGTGGGCGGTGAGAGAGGCCCACGCCGGCCAGTCGGCGGGAGATCGCGGGTCGCCCGGGTCGACCGCGGCCAGGACGGCGGTGACGTCGTCGCGGATCGCGACGACCGGGTCGGGACCGGTCTGGGTGCGCAGGATGGCCTGGGTCAGCCGGTGGATCTGGAAGGCGTCGTAGTCGGTGCGGGCCAGTCCGAAACGGCCGAGGGGCTGGAGGGCGTTGCGCAGCCACATCGGGTCGTCGGGGTCGCCGGGGATGGTGGCCAGTCGGGGGCGGGCCGTCTCCAGCCAGGCGGTGGGGATGGGTTCGGGGCCGAGGAACGCACCGAGGCGGAGCAGAGCGACGGCGTCCGCGTGGCCGTCGTCCGCGAGGCGGGTGACGGCGATGCCGACCGTGGCGGCCAGCGGCGCGGGATGGTCACGGACGTCGCTCTCCTGGAGGAGGCGTGCGGTGTCCGTGGTCAGAAGCCGGCGGTAGCGGTCCAGGGTCATGCCGCTGCGCAGGACTCCCGAAGCCTGGGCGAGCGCGAGGGGCAGGTCGCCGAGGTCCTGCGCCAGGAGATCGGCGTGCTCGGTGGTCATTCCCGAGATGCGGCCCTTGAGGTAGGCGAGGGAGTCGGTGCGGGTGAAGACGTCCAGGTCGCTCTGGTGGGCGATCCCGTGCCAGTCGGGGTTGCGTGAGGTGATCAGAACGTGGCCCGGGCCCTCGGGGAGCCAGGGCTCGATCTGATCGGGGTGTTCGGCGTTGTCGAGAACGAGGAGCCAGCGGTGCCGCGTCCGCAGGTGCTGGAGGAGGGCACGGGCGTTGGGTTCGGAGCCGGCGTCGGACTTGGCCACGCCGAGGCGGTCGGCGAGTTCGGTGTAGCGGACGGGCAACTGGTCGGCCTGTTCGGCATCGACCCACCACACGAGGTCGTACTGGCTGGCGAAGCGGTGGGCGTATTCCAGGGCGATCTGGGTCTTGCCGATGCCGCCCATGCCGTGGAGCGCCTGGACCACTGCTTGGCGTCCGCTGAGCAGCCCGGTACGAAGCTGCCCCATGACCGTCTCGCGGCCGGAGAAGTCGGGGTTGCGGCGACGGACGTTCCACACCTCGGGCAGGCCGACGCTGCTGGGCAGTCGCGGGCGCTGTGCATCGGGTGCCGTAGGCGCGTCGGCGGAGGCGGCGCCGGGGAAGTCGACCGGACCGGTAGGGGGAACCGGTCCGTGGACGGCTTCGAGCAGGGCAGATGTGGCGGCGGCCTCGTCCAGCCTGTGAACGTCTGTGCGCAGTGTCCCGGCCAGCAGGGCGGGGATGTCGTCGTCGTTCAGGAGCTCGATCGCCACCGGAACGAGGCGCCCCCGCAGGGCCACGGCGGCCGACCACTCTTCCCTGGTCCATCGTTTGGGTTCGAAGTAGTGCCTGGAGAACAGGGCCACCACCGCGTCGGCCTTGCCGAGAGCCAGGTTCATCTTCTGGACGAAGTCGTCACCGGTGCGCCAGTGCCACCGGTCCAGCTCGACCTGGTGCCCGGCCTGCTGGAGCTGCCAGCCGGCCCACTCCGCCCAGGCCTGGTCCGGGCCTGCGTAGCTGAGAAAGATACGTTGCGTGGTGTCGGTCACCGCTGCCCCCGAATCCCCTGACGCTCACAACGTGGAGCACGGAACATGATCCCGCGTACACCGTGGGCAAGGGCAGAGAACGCCGAGATCCCGTGGGCACCGAGAACGACGAAAGGGTCTGTGATCAGCATTGCTGCTGGTCACAGACCCTTTCGGTCGTGTGGCGGCGCCAGGATTCGAACCTGGGAAGGCTGAGCCGGCAGATTTACAGTCTGCTCCCTTTGGCCGCTCGGGCACACCGCCGGGGTTTGCTGCTCGTCGAACCGCTCTTCGGCGGCGCTCCGTAGCAACGACGTAAACAATACCTGATGCGGAGGGGTGCTTCGCCACCCGATTGATCGCCGCTCGGATCGCGGCGGGTGGCTAGGCTTGTCCGGATGCGGCCGAGGACCCCGCGGGGCCCGGCGGCCGCCGACGTATGCCGGTACGGACCCGATACGCGGCCCGACACGCACCCAGATACAAGGAGCCACAGGACATGGCCGACTCCAGTTTCGACATCGTCTCGAAGGTCGAGCGGCAGGAGGTCGACAACGCCCTCAACCAGGCCGCCAAGGAGATCTCGCAGCGCTACGACTTCAAGGGCGTGGGCGCCTCGATCTCGTGGTCCGGGGAGAAGATCCTCATGGAGGCCAACTCCGAGGACCGGGTGACCGCGGTCCTCGACGTCTTCCAGTCCAAGCTGATCAAGCGCGGCATCTCGCTCAAGGCACTGGACGCGGGCGAGCCCCAGCTCTCCGGCAAGGAGTACAAGATCTTCGCGTCGATCGAGGAGGGCATTTCCCAGGAGAACGCGAAGAAGGTGGCCAAGCTGATCCGCGACGAGGGCCCCAAGGGCGTGAAGGCCCAGGTGCAGGGCGAGGAGCTGCGGGTCTCGTCGAAGAGCCGGGACGACCTGCAGACCGTGATCTCTCTGCTGAAGGGCCAGGACTTCGACTTCGCGCTGCAGTTCGTCAACTACCGGTGAGCCGCTGAGCGGGCGACGCGGTGGCGCGTAGGCCTTCGTTGACGGAAAAGGGTGGGCGTCCCGGCGGTGCCCACCCTTTCCCGTCCGGTCCTCGCGCGTTCAGTCGCGCGAGTTGCCGAACAGGAGCCGGTAGGCGACCAGGAGCACCAGCGAACCGCCGATCGCCGCCGCCCAGGTGGCGCCGTCGTAGAAGTCCTTGCTGATCGGGTGGTCCAGCCAGCGGGCCGATATCCAGCCGCCGAGGAAGGCGCCCGCGATGCCGATGAGGGTGGTGCCGATGAGCCCTCCGGGGTCGCGGCCCGGCAGCAGGAACTTGGCGATGGCTCCGGCCAGCAGTCCGAGGATGATCCAGCTGATGACGGTCATGCCGTGACCCTGCCCTTTCTTCCTGTGCCCACACTGTGCCAGTGCTGCGGGCCCGTTCCTCCGCGGTGTTCATGTCCTCTTGGTGGAGAGGACGTTCCGACCGCGCCGGGTGGTTGCGCTGATCAGTAGGGTGCGACCCATGACACCTGCGGGTTCGGAGCTGCGTCGCACTCTCGGCCTGGGCGACGCCGTCGTCGTCGGACTCGGTTCGATGATCGGCGCCGGGATCTTCGCCGCCCTGGCACCGGCGGCCGGCGCCGCCGGCTCGGGTCTGCTCCTCGCCCTCGCCGGGGCAGCCGTCGTCGCCTACTGCAATGCCCTGTCGTCGGCCCGGCTGGCCGCCCGCTATCCGGCCTCGGGCGGCACCTACGTCTACGGGCGCGAACGGCTCGGGGAGTTCTGGGGCTATCTCGCGGGCTGGTCCTTCATCGTCGGGAAGACGGCCTCCTGTGCCGCCATGGCGCTCACTGTGGGCGCGTACGTCTGGCCGGAGCAGGCGCACACCGTGGCGGTCGCCGCCGTGGTGGCGCTGACCGCGGTGAACTACGGCGGCATCCAGAAGTCCGCCTGGCTGACGCGGGTGATCGTGGCGGTGGTTCTCGCTGTCCTCGCTTCCGTGGTGGTGGTGTGCCTCGGGTCCGGGCGGTCCGACGCCGGGCGGCTGGACATCGGCTTGTCGGGCGGAGCGGGCGGGGTCCTTCAGGCGGCCGGTCTGCTGTTCTTCGCGTTCGCGGGGTACGCGCGCATCGCGACGCTCGGCGAGGAGGTGCGGGACCCGCGGCGCACCATTCCGCGCGCGATCCCTCTGGCGCTGGGCCTCACCCTGGCGGTGTACGGGTGTGTCGCGGTGGCTGTCCTTTCCGTGCTGGGTCCGGTCGGTCTGGGGCAGGCGACGGCACCCCTGGCCGACGCGGTACGGACGGCCGGCCTGCCGGGGCTGGTGCCGGTCGTGCGGGCGGGCGCCGCCGTGGCCGCGCTGGGTTCGCTGCTGGCGCTGATCCTGGGCGTCTCCCGGACGACGCTGGCCATGGCCAGAGACCGTCATCTGCCCCAGGCGCTGGCCGCGGTGCACCCGCGTTTCCAGGTACCGCACCGGGCGGAGCTGGCCGTGGGCGCGGTGGTCGCGGTCCTGGCCGCGACGGTGGACGTGCGTGGGGCGATCGGCTTCTCCTCCTTCGGTGTGCTGGTGTACTACGCGGTGGCCAACGCGTCGGCCTGGACGCTCGACCCGTCGAGGTTGTCGCGGGTCGTACCGGCGCTGGGGCTGATCGGGTGCGTGGTGCTCGCGTTCTCGCTTCCGGCGGTGTCGGTCGTCGTGGGAGTGGGTGTGCTGGCGGTGGGTGTGGTGGCGTACGGGGTGCGGGGGCAGCAAGTCCCGCGGTGAAGGGCGACGCGGGCCGCGATGGCCGCGCGTCGGCGCCTCGGGGTGCGTGCTGACGGGCGGGGCTCGGCCGGCCTCCGCTCAGGACGCCGGTGCGGGCGACGTGCCGGTCGGGACGGGCCGTCTTCCGGTGCGCAGGGGGAGGTCGGTCCACGGCGACGGTTCCGGGCCCTCGCTGGTCTCCTCGTACCAGCCCGTGCCCTCGGTCCAGATGCGCAACCAGTCGGCGAGGCTCGGGGCGTCGACGTACCAGGCATGGTCGACGTCGCCCGCGTTGGGCTCGAAGAGGAGGACGGTGGCCTGCGGGGTGCGGCAGTCGACGCACGCGTACATCGCGCAACCCCAGTGGGATATGGGCAGGACGCCCTCGGGCCAGGGCCAGTCGGGGTCCTTCGCGCCGCTGTCCCGGTTGGCCAGGTACTGGGCAACGGCGGCGGGCTCGCCCGAGGGGTCGTGGTCGAGCAGCGGCAACAGGCCGTATTCCGGGCCGAATCCGCCGTCTCCTATGCGCAGGTACAGCTCGGTGAGCAGGGCGGGGAGGGGAAAGCCCAGGGCGGCCTCGGCGCGGGCCGGCGCCTCCCCGTCCACGGGCTCGGGCAGGGAACTCCAGCCCCACGGTCGGGTGCTCCGTGCCTTGGCGGCCACCCTTTCCAGCAACTGCTCGCTCTCGGTCATGGATTCATGATGCAGGCCGCCACTGACATCCGGGCGGGCCTGTGGACAACCCGGAAGCTGTGGACAACGAGGGCCACGAGGGCCCACGAAGGCCCTCTTACCAACCGGTCCGCTGGGTCGCTGCCGCGGCGGTGAACGGCTGGTCCGTGCGCACGATCTCGCGGCCCAGTGGGAGCAGGGAGACGGGGATCAGCTTGAAGTTGGCGATGCCGAGCGGGATGCCGATGATCGTGACGCACAGCGCGATGCCGGTGACGATGTGGCCGAGGGCCAGCCACCAGCCGGCGAGGACGAGCCACAGCACGTTCCCGATGCACGAGGGTGCTCCGGCCCCGCGCCGCTCGACCGTCGTGTACCCGAAGGGCCACAAGGCGTAGACGCCGATGCGGAAGGCCGCTATGCCGAAGGGGATGCCGATGATCGTGATGCAGAGGAGCGCGCCCGCGAGCAGGTAGCCGAGGAACAGCCAGAAGCCGCTGAGCAAGAGCCAAATGACGTTGAGGATGGTCTTCACTGCTGACGACCTGCCATCTTTTCGAGTCGGGCGATTCGCTCCGCCATGGGCGGATGGGTCGAGAACATCTTCGAGATCCCCTGTCCCGGGCGGAAGGGGTTGGCGATCATCATGTGGCTGGCGGTCTCGAGCCGGGGCTCCGGTGGCAGCGGAAGCTGCTTGGTGCCGAGTTCCAGCTTCCGCAGGGCGCCGGCCAGGGCGAGCGGGTCACCGGTCAGCTGGGCGCCGGAGGCGTCGGCCTCGTACTCCCGGGAGCGGCTGATCGCCAGTTGGATGACGGTGGCGGCGAGTGGTCCGAGCAGCATGATGAGGAGCATGCCCAGCAGACCGGGTCCGTCATCGTCGTTGGACCGTCCGACCGGGATCAGCCAGGCGAAGTTGACCAGGAACATGATCACCGAGGCGAGGGCGCCGGCGACGGAGGAGATCAGGATGTCGCGGTTGTAGACGTGGCTCAGTTCGTGCCCGATCACGCCGCGCAGTTCGCGCTCGTCCAGCAGGCGCATGATGCCCTCGGTGCAGCACACGGCCGCGTTGCGCGGGTTGCGGCCGGTCGCGAAGGCGTTCGGGGCGTCCGTCGGCGAGATGTACAGGCGGGGCATCGGCTGCCGGGCCTGGGTGGAGAGCTCGCGGACCATGCGGTACAGCGCCGGGGCCTCGAACTCGCTGACCGGGCGCGCACGCATCGCGCGCAGGGCGAGCTTGTCGCTGTTCCAGTACGCGTACGCGTTGGTGCCCAGGGCGACGAGGACGGCGACGACGAGCCCCGCTCGGCCGAAGAAGCTGCCGATGACGATGATGAGCGCGGACAGTCCCCCGAGGAGAACTGCGGTCCTGAGCCCGTTGTGCCGGCGGTGCACGGTACGCCCTCCAAGTCGTGCAGCAGGGGAACCCTTTGCTTGCTGGTCTCGCTCGCTGTGGTTGCTTCCTGGTCCTCGATGCCACCGGTGCGTGGTGTCACGTCCAGTGGACCCTTCCGTACTGGTCAACGCCAGGCGAGGGCCACCAGTTCCCTGCCGCCCGGCGCGGGGAGTGTGGTCCGTACGGGTGACGGCCGCGGCGGGCGGCCCCGGCGGGCGGCTGCGTTCAGAAGAGCCCGGTGTCGGCGAAGCGCAGGATCAGCTGGGGTGCTCCGGAGAGGGCGACGGCGAGGACCGCCGTCACGGTGATCGCGGCCGTGAGGGGGGCGGGGGCGCGGTGCCCGGCGGTCGCGTCCTCGGGGGTCCGGAACAGCAGCGCCGTCCATTGGAGGTAGTAGAAGAGCGCGATCACGACGTTGACGGCCATGACGACGGCGAGCCAGCCGAGTCCGGCGTCGACGGCCGCGGAGAAGACCGTGACCTTGGCGAAGAGGCCGATGATGCCGGGCGGCAGTCCGGCGAGGCAGAGCAAGAAGAAGGCCAGGAGCAGGGCGGTGAGGGGGTTGGACGCGTACAGGCCGCGGTAGTCCGCCACGCGGTTCAGCGCCTTCGTGCGGCCGACGAGCGCGGCCACCGCGAAGGCACCCAGGTTCACTGCGGCGTACATGAGGGCGTAGGCGACGGTGGAGCCGACGGAGTGTTCGGGGTCGTCGGAATACGCGGCGGCGGCGATCGGCACCAGGAGGTAGCCGGCCTGGCCGACGGACGACCAGGCGAGCAGGCGTACCGCGCTGTACGCGCGCGTGGCCTGCTGCCGGAGGGCGCCGACGTTGCCGACCGTCATGGTGAGGGCGGCCAGTGCCGCGAGGGCCGGGCCCCAGACGTCGGCGTAGGACGGCAGGGCGACGACCGTGATCAGGATGAGGCCGGAGAAGCCGACCGCCTTGCCGATCACGGACAGGTAGGCGGCGATCGGCAGGGGGGCGCCCACGTAGGTGTCGGGCACCCAGAAGTGGAAGGGGACGGCGGCCGTCTTGAAGGCGAAGCCGACGAGGGTGAGGACGACGCCGGTCTGGGCGAGGGTGGTGAACTGCCCGTCGACGTGCTGGATGCGGTCCGCCACCTGGGTGAGGTAGAGGGTGCCGGTGGTGGCGTAGACGAAGCTGATGCCCATGAGGCTGACCGCGGTCGCGGTGACCGACGAGAGGAAGAACTTCAGGGCCGCTTCGGAGGACCTGCGGTCGCCCTGCCGGAGGCCGACGAGAGCGAAGGCGGGCAGGGAGGCGACCTCCAGGGCGACGATCAGCGTGGCGAGGTCGCGGGAGGCGGGCAGGAGGGCGGCGCCGGCCGCGGAGGAGAGCAGCAGGAACCAGAATTCACCCTCGGGCAGCCTCCGATCGGCGTCCTTGACCGCGGTGACGGACAGCAGGGCGGTCAGCAGGGCACCGCCGAGGACGAGGCACTGGATGGCGAGGGTGAAGGTGTCCGCGGTGTAGCTGCACACGCCGGGCTCGCCGGCCTGGCAGAACGTCGAGCGCTCGGCGTTCACCAGGGGCAGCAGCATGAGGGCGGAGGCGGCGAGTCCGGCGACCGAGATCCAGCCGAGCAGTGGCTTGCGGGCGTCCTTGACGAACAGGTCGGTGACGAGGACGACGAGTCCCACGACCGCCGTGATGGTGGGCGGCGCGATGGCGAGCCAGTCGACCGACTGCACGAGGTTCTGGGCCGGCGGCTGTGCCAGGGGCTCCGCGAGGTGCTGGGCCGGGGAGCTCATCGGGTGCCTCCTGAGAGGAGCTGCTGCACGGCCGGGTCGGTCAGCCCGAGGAGGGTCCTGGGCCACAGTCCGGCGACGACGGTGAGGGCGACGAGCGGCGTCCAGGCGGCGAACTCGTAGGTGCGCACGTCGGCGAACTTCGGCTGCGGGGCCTCCTGCGGTACGGCGCCCATGCAGACGCGGCGGACCACGATCAGCATGTACGCGGCGGTCAGCAGGGTGCCGAAGGCGGCGATGGCCATGAAGGTGAGGAAGGCGGGACGGCTGAGGTCGTCGTGCGGGTCGAAGGCACCGAACAGGGCCAGCATCTCGCCCCAGAACCCGGCCAGGCCGGGCAGACCGAGCGAGGCGACCGCGGCGAAGGCGAGCAGTCCGCCGAGGCGCGGTGCCTTGCCGTACAGGGCGTGGCCGGACTCCTCGGCGAGGGTGTCGAGGTCGGTCGTTCCGGTGCGGTCCTTGAGCGCGCCGACCACGAAGAAGAGCAGGCCGGTGATCAGCCCGTGGGCGATGTTGGCGAAGAGGGCGCCATTGACGCCGGTCGGGGTCATGGTCGCGACACCTAGCAGGACGAAGCCCATGTGGCCGACGGAGGAGTAGGCGATGAGGCGCTTGAGATCGCCCTTCGCGCCCCTTCTGGCGAGGGCCAGGCAGGCCAGGGAGCCGTAGATGATGCCGACGACGGCGAAGGCGGCGAGGTACGGCGCGAAGATGCGGAAGCCCTCCGGCGCGACCGGGAGCAGGATGCGGATGAAACCGTACGTGCCCATCTTCAGCAGGACGCCGGCCAGCAGGACCGAGCCGACGGTGGGCGCGGCGGTGTGGGCGTCGGGCAGCCAGCTGTGCAGCGGCCACATCGGAGTCTTCACCGCGAGCCCGAGACCGATTGCCAGAACGGCGATGACCTGCACGGATGTGGTCAGCGACCGGCCGTTGTCAGTGGCGAGTGCCACCATGTCGAATGTGCCCGCCGTGATTCCGATCAGGAGCAGGCCGAGCAGCATGACGACGGAGCCGAGGAGCGTGAAGAGGATGAATTTCCAGGCGGCCCCGGCCCGTCCCTCGCCGCCCCAGCGGGCGATGAGGAAGTACATCGGGATGAGGACCATCTCGAAGGCGAGGAAGAACAGGATCAGGTCGAGGACGGCGAAGGTCGCGAGGGTGCCGGACTCCAGAACGAGCAGCAGTGCGACGAACGCCTTCGGGCTCGGGCCAGGGGCCGGCGGCGTCAGCCGCTCGTGTCGCTGCTTCAGGTACGAGTAGAGCGCGCAGAGGAAGGTCAGCAGCGCGGTCAGGACGAGCAGGGGGAGGGAGATGCCGTCGGTGCCGAGGTGGATGCGTACGTCGAGTGCGGGGATCCAGCTGATGTCCGTGCTGGCCTGCATCTTCGACGGATGGTCGTGGTCGAAACCGAGCACGAGGACGACCGCCGCGAGGAGGACGGCGCCGGTGACGGTGACGCCGTGCCGGAGCACGGCCTGCTCGGGTGACTTCCCCTTCAGTCCGGGCGGGGCCGGCAGAAGGGCGGCGACAGCCCCGAGGAGCGGGCCGACGACGAGGAACGCGAGAAGGACCTGCATCACGGACTCGTTGATATCGATCACGTCTGCTCACGCTCCCGCGGCGACGAGGACGGCGGCGACCGCGAGGACGACGGTGCCGGCGAGCAGCGCGCTCACATAGGTCTGCACATTGCCGGTCTGGGCACGTCGTACGGCGGCCCCGAGCAGGCGGGGCAGGGCGCCCGCCGCGCGTACGTAGGTGTCGACGACCTCGCGGTCGAGGAACCGGACGAGGCTCGCGCCCGCCTGGACGGGGCGGAGGAAGAGGGTCGCGTACACCGCGTCCAGGTGGAAGCCCGCCGCAGCGTGCCGGTGCACGGGGCCCAGCAGCAGCCGTCCCGGATCCGACGGGTCGGGTGCGGAGGCCAGGTCTCCGTAGGCGGCCCGGTGGGCGGCGATCGCCTCGGCCTCCACCAGGCCGGCGTCGCCCTCGGGGTGGGCCGCGACGGCGCCCAACGGCGTGCGGTCGGCGAGCGCCGTGGTGTGCCGCCAGGCGGCGTAGGCGACGATGCCGCCGACCATGGCCACGCCCGTGCCGAGCACGGAGGTGGTGAGGGTCGGAGTGAGGTCCTGGCCGTCGAACCAGTCGGGCAGCAGCCGGAAGGCGAGTCCGCCCAGTGCGAGTGAGGGGAGGGCGAGGACCCAGAGCACGGCGTTCATGACCAGCGGCTGCCTGCCGTGGTCGGGGGCCTCGGCGCCTCGGCCGCGGAAGGCCAGCAGCCACAGGCGGGCCGCGTAGGCGGCGGTGAGCAGGGCCGTGATCAGGCCGGCGACGAGCACGGTCCAGCCCGCGGCGCCGGGCGCGTGCTCGCTGTGGCCGGTGACGACGTGCTCCGCGGCACCGAGGACGGACTCCTTGGAGAAGAAGCCGCTGAAGGGCGGGATCGCGGCCAGCGCGAGCAGGGCCACGGTCATCGTCCAGTAGGCGTCGGGGACGCGGTCGCGCAGGCCCCGCATCCGGGACATGGCGGCCAGCGAGTTGGTGCCGGCGGCGTGGATGATCACGCCGGCGGCGAGGAACAGGAGCGCCTTGAAGGCGCCGTGGGAGAGGAGGTGGAAGACGGCGGCGCCCCGGTCGCCCGTGGCGAGGGCGCCGGTCATGTAGCCGAGCTGTCCGATCGTCGAGTAGGCCAGGACGCGTTTGATGTCGTCCTGGGCGAGGGCGGCGAGCGCGGAGCCGACCATCGTGACGGCGGCCATGACGGCGAGGACGACCATCGCGGCCCGCGAGGCCTCGAAGAGCGGAAGGAGCCGGGCGACGAAGTACACACCGGCGGCGACCATCGTCGCGGCGTGGATCAGCGCGGAGACGGGCGTCGGGCCCGCCATCGCGTCGGGAAGCCAGGTGTGCAGCGGGAACTGCGCCGACTTGCCCGCGACACCGGCCAGGAGCAGCAGCGCGATCAGCGTCGGGTGGTCGAGCGAGCCGCTCGCGACCGCTCCGAGGATCTTGGTGATGCGGAAGGAGCCCGCCTCGGTGGCCAGCGCCAGCAGACCGATCAGAAAGGGGACGTCGCCGAGTTTGGTGACGAGGAAGGCCTTGAGGGAGGCCGCGCGCGCCTCCGGGGTCTCCCAGTAGTGGCCGACCAGGAAGTACGAGCAGATGCCCATGACTTCCCAGCCGACCAGCAGCACCATCAGGTCGCCGGAGTAGACGACGAGGAACATGGCGGAGGTGAACAGGGAGACGAGAGCGGCGTACGAGGCGTAGCGCGGGTCGTCGCGCAGGTATCCCGTGGAGTAGATCTGCACGCAGGTGGCGACGGTGCCGACCAGGACGGCGACGAGGGCGGCGAAGCCGTCGATGTGCAGGGCGAGTTCGACGGGGACCGAACCGGTGGGCGTCAGCTCGGTGACTGCGTCGAGGGCCCGGCCACCGCCCTGACGCGCCGCGACGAGGGCGGCGAGGACGAGGGACGCCAGCGTCGGCAGTACGGCGAGGGGACGGGCGAAACCGGGGGCCGACCGACCCAGGAGGAGACCGGCGGCTGCCCCGAGGAAGGGAAGGAGGGGGACGAGTACGGCGAGGGTGGTCGTGGTCACGCGGTGGCCTCAGCCTTCTCGGCGGCCGTCCCGGTCGCGGGGATGTCGGTGTCGGGGCCGTCCGGCTCGTGGCCCTCGGCGGTGTCGCGGAGCTTGTCGATGTCCGAGGTGCCGCGGTTGCGGTGGACGGCGAGGACGATCGCCAGGCCTATGCCGATCTCGGCTGCCGCGATGGCGATCGTGAACAGGGTCAGGGCCTGGCCGGAATGCAGGGTCTCCTCCGCGGCCCTGCTGAGCCAGACGTCGAAGGCGACGAGGTTGAGGTTGACGGCGTTGAGCATCAGCTCGACCGACATCAGGACCAGGATCGCGTTGCGGCGGGCGAGGACGCCGTAGAGACCCGTGCAGAAGAGGAGGGCGGAGAGGACGGCGGGATAGGCGAGGTGCATCAGCGGGCACCGCCTGTCCGAGAGGTTCCGGGCCGGGACGCTTCGTCGGCGCGGGCCGCCTTGGCCTTGCGGGACAGGACGATGGCGCCGACCAGGGCGGCCAGGAGGAGGACGGAGAGTGCTTCGAAGGGGAGGACCCAGTTCTGGAACAGGCTCGCCCCCGTGACGGCGGTGGAGCCCGCGGCCGGGCCGTCCAGATCGATCCAGGTGGTGCGGAAGGCGTCGACGACGACCCACACCAGGGCCGCCGCGGAGGCCACGGCCACGGTGAGGGCGGCCCAGCGGTTGCCGGAGTCGGCGTCCGGCGACCGGCCGATGGGCGCCCGGGTGAGCATCAGGCCGAAGAGGATGAGCACCACGACGGCACCGACGTAGATGAGGACCTGGACCCAGGCGATGAACTCCGCGGTGAGCAGCAGGTATTCGACGGCGAGGCCGCCGAGGGCCACCACCAGCCACAGGGCCGCGTGGACGAGCTGGCGGGTGGTCACGGTGACGACGGCGGCCGCGAGGGTGACCAGGCCGACGAGGAGGAAGGCGATCTCCACGCCGGTCGGGGACATGAAGCCGTGGGATGCGGCGGCGAGGGTCATGTCCGGCCCTCCTGCCCGGACTCGTCCGGTTGTCCGGGGTGGTCGGACCCGGGCTGGTCCGGCTGCTGCTGGGCGGCCAGCTTGTCGGCGGCCTTGCGGGCGGCGGCGAGCTCCTTGGGCTCCTCCGCGCCGGGGTCCAGGGCGGGCGGGGCCGGCACGGTCCACATCCACTCGCGGAGCTTGTCGCGCTCGTGGGTGAGGTCGCGGATGTCGGTCTCGGCGTACTCGAACTCCGGGGACCAGAACAGGGCGTCGAAAGGACAGACCTCGATGCAGATGCCGCAGTACATGCACAGGGCGAAGTCGATGGCGAAGCGGTCGAGGACGTTGCGGCTGCGGTCGCGTCCGCCGGGGGTGGCCGCGGGGACCGTCTCCTTGTGGGAGTCGATGTAGATGCACCAGTCGGGGCACTCGCGGGCGCACAGCATGCAGACCGTGCAGTTCTCCTCGAACAGGCCGATCACGCCGCGGGTACGGGGCGGCAGCTCGGGCTGGGCGTCCGGGTACTGCTCGGTGACGGTCTTCCGCGTCATCGTGCGCAGCGTGACGGCCAGGCCCTTGGCCAGGCCGCTGCCGGGGACGGGGGCCATTACGCGATCACCACCTTGACGATGCCGGTGAGGGCGATCTGGGCGAGGGAGAGGGGGACGAGGAGCGTCCAGGACAGTTTCTGAAGCTGGTCCTCGCGCAGGCGCGGATAGGTCACGCGGAGCCAGATCACGACGAAGGCGAGGACGGCCGCCTTGAGCAGGGTCCACACCCAGCCGAGTCCGTCGGCGCCCCAGGGCCCGTGCCAGCCGCCCAGGAAGAGGACGGTGGTCAGACCGCACAGGACGACGATTCCGGCGTACTCGGCAAGGAGGAACAGGGCGAAGCGCAGGCCGGTGTACTCGGTGTAGGCACCGAAGATGATCTCCGAGTCGGCGACCGGCATGTCGAAGGGGGGCCGCTGCAGTTCGGCGAGCCCGGCGACGAAGAAGACGATCGCGCCGACGATCTGCCAGGGCAGCCACCACCACTCGAAGGCGTCGAGGATGCCGACGAGGGAGACCGTGCCGGCCGCCATGGCGACGGAGGCCGCGGTCAGCAGCATCGGGAGTTCGTAGGCGAGGAGCTGGGCTGCGGTGCGCAGGCCGCCGAGGAGGGAGAACTTGTTGGCCGAGGACCAGCCCGCCATGAGCGAGCCGAGGACGCCCACGCCCATGACGGCGAGGACGAAGAAGACGCCCGCGTCGACGACCTGACCGACCGCGCCCTCTCCGGGCCCGACCGGGATGGCCAGGAGAACCAGGAGGTACGGCAGCAGGGCCACCGCCGGGGCGAGCTGGAAGATGCGGCGGTCCGCGTCGGCGGGGACCACGTCCTCCTTCTGCGCGAACTTCACGCCGTCCGCGACGAGCTGGGCCCAGCCGTGGAAACCACCCGCGTACATCGGGCCCAGGCGGCCCTGCATGTGGGCCATCACCTTGTGCTCGGTCTGGCCGACTATCAGGGGGAACGTGAGGAAGACGACGAAGACGACCAGAAGGCGCAGGGTGACGTCGAGCGCGTCGTTCACTGCCGGCCTCCTGGGGGGTTGGGTGGGTTCGGGGGGTCATCGGGAGCGTCGGTGTCGCCCGGGGTGTCTGACTCCGCTTCCGGTGACTCGGTGGACGCCGCCGGCGCCTCTGCCGCCTCCGGATCCCCCGCGGCGTCGGGCTCCCCCGCCGCCTCGGGCTCGTCGAACGCCGGGCGGGCGTGGTGCCACGGGGCGTCCGGGCTGCGCGGTGTCGAGGGCGCCGGCTTCGGGGCCGGTTCCTCCGCGGGCGAGGAGGTGGTGCCGTCGCCGCCCCGCGGGGCGCTGCCGGAACCCGTGTCGCCCGGCTCCCCGGCGGCGGAGGCCTCCCGCTGGCTCGCCGAGCCCTGCGACGCACTCCGGCTGCGACGGGGACCGACGGTGCCGGGTGTCCGTCCGGTCGCCGGGGCACCGGTGCCGGTGCTGGTGCCGTCACCCTGCCCGGCAGCCGTGTCGGCGGTGGTCGGCCCGTCCGCCGGACCGGCCGCCCGCTGGGAGGCGGAGCCCTGGCTCGCACTGCGCGACCGCCGCGGCGCCGGTCCGGCCGTCGGTGCCGTCGTTGGTGTGGCCGTCGGTGCCGTCGTTGGTGTGGCCGTCGGTGCCGTCGTCGGTTCGCCGGCCGGGGAGGTCTGGCCGGCCGGGCCTTCGGCCGCCGTGCGGGCGCGGCGCGGCGCGGCCGGGGTCTCGGTGCCGGGAGCCGTCTGGCCGACGGAGCCCTCTCCGGCCGTACGGGTCCGGCGGGCCGGGCGCTCGCCCGCACCGCGGACCGGGCGCTCCCCCGCCGCCCGCCCCGCGCCGCGCGCCGGGCGGGCCGGGGCGGGCGGCAGCTGGCCCTTCAGCGGGCCCCACTCGTTGGGGTCGGGGACGCCCGGCGGCAGCATCTGGCGGCGTCGGGGACCGCCGTGATCGGACTCGCCGGGCTCCTTGGCCCCGGGCCAGGCCTTGGCGACGCGGGCGGCGAGGACGAAGTCCTTCCGCAGTGGGTGGCCCTCGAAGCCCTCCGGAAGGAGCAGGTGGTCCAGCGCGGGGTGGTCCGCGAAGGCGACACCGAACATCTCGTGGGTCTCGCGCTCGTGCCAGGCCGCGCCCGCGTAGACCCCGACGGCGCTGGGCAGGGCCGGGGCGTCGTGCGGGACGGTCGTGCGCAGCAGCAGCCTGCGTACCGGTCCCAGCGCCGCGACGTGTGCCGCGACACGAAACCCGGTGCCCGGTTCGTCGACCGCGCTCAGCCAGTCGAAGTACGTGCAGTTCAGCCGGTCACGCGCCGTTTCCAGGGCGGTGATCCAGGAGGCGGGCGGCACGTCGACGGTCAGGAGGTCGTACGACTCCTCCGCGGTGGCGTCCGTGCCGAAGAGCTCCCCGACGCCGGCGGGCAGCCAGCCGACCGCTGTCATCGGCCTCGCCCCCCATCCGAGCCCGTGTCCGTGCCCTCACCCGAGCCCGGCCCCTGGCCCGGCTCCGGCGGTCGTACCAGGCCGCTCTGCAGCGCGGCCGTCGACGGCCGGGGCGAGACGCCGTACCGCTCCCCCAGGGACTCGCGCGCGATCTTCTCCTGGAGCTTGAGGATCCCCTGGAGCAGCGCCTCGGGGCGCGGCGGGCAGCCGGGAACGTAGACGTCGACGGGGATGATCTGGTCGACGCCCTTCGTCACGGAGTAGGAGTCCCAGTAGGGGCCGCCGCAGTTGGAGCAGGCGCCGAAGGAGATGACGTACTTCGGCTCGGGCATCTGCTCGTACAGGCGCTTGACGGCCGGTGCCATCTTGTCGGTCACCGTGCCGGAGACGACCATCAGGTCGGCCTGACGGGGGCCGGGCGCGAACGGGATGACACCGAGCCGGATGAAGTCGTGGCGGGCCATCGACGCGGCGATGAACTCGATCGCGCAGCAGGCGAGGCCGAAGTTGAACACCCAGAGCGAGTAGCGGCGGCCCCAGTTCAGGACGACCTTCATCGGCTCCGGGGCGAGGCGGGCGAGCGTGCCCAGCCTCTTGGGCTCGGGGAGCGGCACGGGTGCGGGATCGGCGGGTTCGCCGGGGTTCACGTCCACGACAGGACGCCCTTCTTGTATGCGTACAACAGACCCACGGCGAGGAAGCCGAGGAAGATGAACATCTCGACGAGGGTCGTGGCCCCGTAACCAGGGTCGGCGAACACCGTCGCCCAGGGGAAGAGGAAGATCGAGTCGACCGCGAAGATGACGTAGAGGAACGCGTAGACGTAGTAGCGGACCTGGGTGTGCGCCCAGCCCTCGCCGACGGGGTCGACGCCGCACTCGTACGTGAGCAGTTTCTCGGGCGTGGGGACCACCGGTCGCAGCAGCCGCCCGGCGCCGAAGGCCACGGCGACGAAGAGCACCCCCACGACGGCGAGCAGGCCGACGACCGAGTAGGACTGGAAGTAGTCCGCGGCGAGCCCGACGGTCGCATCGGCGGTGGTCACGGCGTCGGCGGTCGCGTCGCCGACGGTCGGTTCCGGCACGTGCGCCCCTCGCTCCCTGTCGTGAACCTCGTGAACGCTGCGGTTCGACGATCCGTACGCACGGGAGTCTAGAGCCTGATAAAGAGACGGTAAGCAGCCCGTCGCCCCTCGAGACGCGGGGGTGGGGTTTTCCTCAGTGGATCCCGGCGGTCCACCTCATGGCGCGGCGTCGCGCCGCACGGCACGCTGACGTGTATGACCGAACGCCTCTCGACATCCGGCCTCGCCGGGACCACCGGCTCAGCGGCCGGCGACCGCCTGCCGCCGGCCCGTTTCGCCTACGACCGGCACACCTGGAAAGAGATCGCCCACCTGTTGGCGAATTTCCCGGCGGCGCTGCTCGGCTTCACCTACGTGGTGACGATGCTGTCCGTCGGCATCGGATTGACGGTCACGGTGATCGGGCTCCCGCTGCTGGCGGCCGGCCTGCTGGGCGCGCGGCAGCTGGGCAAGCTCGAGCGGGCGCGGACCAGAGCGCTGCTCGGGGTGCGGGTGGACGAGCCGAGCCCGCTGCCGTTGCGGAGCGGGCGCGGCTTCTTCGCGCAGTTGTGGATGTCGTTGAAGGATCCGGTGGGCTGGCGCACGGTCCTGTACGCGTTCATCCGGTTCCCCTGGGGCGTCGCCACCTTCGTCGTCACCCTGACGTCGTTGTTCGTGCTGTGGCCCGTGCTGCCGTTCATCGCGCGGGGCCTGGCCAACGCCGACCGGGCGATGGTGCGGGGGCTGCTGTCCCCGTCCGACGAGCTGGAGCGGCGGATCGCCGAGCTGGAGTCGGACCGGGGGATCGTGGTCGACACGGCCGCCGCGGACCTGCGGCGCATCGAGCGCGACCTGCACGACGGGGCACAGGCCCGCCTGGTCAACCTCGCCATGGGTCTCGGCCTGGCGAAGGAGAAGCTCCTGGAGGACCCCGACGCGGCGGCGGCCATGGTCGACGAGGCGCACGGCGAGGTGAAGCTGGCCCTGCAGGAGCTGCGGGACCTGGCCCGGGGCATCCACCCCGCGGTCCTCACCGACCGCGGCCTGGACGCGGCGCTCTCCTCGGTCGCCTCCCGCTGCACCGTGCCGGTCAAGGTGACGGCCGACCTGACGGAACGCCCCGCGGCCGCCATCGAGGGCATCGCCTACTTCACCGTCTCGGAGCTGCTCCAGAACGTCAGCAAGCACAGTGGGGCGAGTTCGGCCTCCGTGGAGGTGTGGCGGTCGTCCGACCGGCTGCTCATACAGGTGGAGGACAACGGCCACGGCGGCGCACGCCTCGACGGTGGTACGGGGATGAAGGGCCTCGCCGACCGGCTGTCCGCCGTCGACGGCCTCTTCGTCGTCGATTCGCCGGAAGGTGGGCCGACCACGATCACGGCCGAGCTGCCGTGGCGGGACCGTACGGGGGCCGACGCGGCCGGCTCGCGCCCCAGGGGGTAGGGAAAACCCCACTCCGCAGACGCCGACGGGCTCCATGGGCCGGGGCGCTGCGGTCGAGGAGGGTGGAGTTACGACAGCACAGCCGTAGCGCGACGAGGAGAGGGACGGCACCGATGGCCACGGAATACGGACAGGGTTACGGGCTCGGGAGCGGGTCCGGCTTCCCCGGGCACACCGGTGAGCGGCACCACCGGCTGCCGGCGGGGCTGCGGGCACCGTTCGAGGCGCGCAGCTGGCGGGAGTTCGGCTATGTCCTGGTGGGTCTGCCGGTCGGCATCCTGCTCTTCACGTACGCCGTGACGATGGTGTCGCTGGGGGCGGGCCTGCTGGTGACGTTCCTGGGGGTGCCGGTGCTGGCAGCCGCCCTCGCCGGGTGCAGGGGCTTCGGGGCGATGGAGCGGGCGCGGGCCCGTGCCCTGCTGGGCCTGCGGGTCTCCGAGCCGGAACCGCTGCGGCTGAAGAAGCAGGGTGCGATGGGCTGGATGGGCGCCGTGCTCAAGAGCGGCGCCTCCTGGCGGAGCCTGCTGTACGCGGTGGTGCAGTTCCCGTGGTCGGTGTTCTCGTTCGTCGTCGCCGTGAACGTCTGGGCGTTCGGGTGGGCGATGCTGACGTACCCGCTGTGGTTCTGGGTGTTCCCGATGTACGCGGGCCAGGACGGGCTCCAGCTGTACGGCGACGAGACGCACCGGGTCTACCTGGACAACCCCTTCGAGATCGCCGTGACCGCGCTGGTCGGTCTGCTGTTCACGCTGGCGACGCCGTGGCTGGTGCGGGCGCTGACGACGGTGGACCGGGTCATGGTGCACGGGCTGCTGGGACCGTCGCGGCTGGCGACGCGGGTCGTGGAGCTGGAGTCGGACCGGGGGGTCGTGGTCGACACGGCCGCCGCCGACCTGCGGCGCATCGAGCGCGACCTGCACGACGGGGCACAGGCCCGCCTGGTCAACCTCGCCATGGACCTGGGTCTGGCCAAGGAGAAGCTGAAGGAGGACCCCCGGGCCGCGGCCGTCATGGTGGGCGAGGCGCACGGTGAAGTGAAGACGGCCCTCCAGGAGCTGCGGGACCTGGCCCGGGGCATCCACCCCGCGGTCCTCACCGACCGCGGCCTGGACGCGGCGCTCTCCTCGGTCGCCTCCCGCTGCACCGTGCCGGTGCGGGTGGAGGTCGACCTGGCGGAGCGGCCGGCCTCGGCGATCGAGGGCATCGCCTACTTCACCGTCTCGGAGCTGCTCCAGAACGTCAGCAAGCACGCGCGGGCCACGTCGGCCGCCGTGGAGGTCTGGCGGGTGGAGAACCGGCTGATGCTCCAGGTCGTGGACAACGGCGTGGGCGGCGCCGACGCGTCGGCCGGGTCCGGGCTGGCCGGTCTGGCGGAGCGGTTGGACGCGGTGGACGGGATCCTCGTGGTGGACTCGCCGGCCGGAGGCCCGACACGGATCACGGCGGAGCTGCCCTGGCGGAACGAGCCGCTCACCGGCTGACCGGCACAGCGGCGCCGGCCCCGGCGCCGTGACGGGGGGACGGCATGTGACGGGGGGGCGGCACCATGACGGGGGGGGACGGCACCGTGACGGGGAACCGCGCCGTGACGGCGCCGGTCGTCGAGAACCGGCCGTCGAGTGGCCGAACCTGGACCGACACCATGACCCATACCGGGACCGACACCGGTGTCGGTACCCGGGACTTCCCGTTCTCTTCCCGTTGCCCTGGGGCATCCGGCCTCCGATGCTGGGATGCTGGACCTGTCGCACGGACGGTTCGTGGACGCGGCGCGTGCCGCGCGGGCCGTGAGGTGCACAGGGCTGTGGGGGGCCGAGGATCGTGGAGGACAGGGTGCGGGTGGTCATCGCCGAGGATTCAGTGCTGCTCCGAGAGGGGCTGACCCGGTTGCTGACCGACCGCGGGCACGAGGTCGTGGCCGGTGTCGGCGACGGCGAGGCACTGGTCAAGACCATCACCGAGCTGGACGCGCAGGGCGAGTTGCCGGACGTCGTGGTGGCGGACGTACGGATGCCGCCGACGCACACCGACGAGGGGGTGCGGGCCTCGGTGCGGCTGCGCAAGGCGCATCCCGGTCTCGGCGTGCTGGTGCTGTCCCAGTACGTGGAGGAGCGCTACGCGACGGAGTTGCTGGCCGGTTCCAGTCGGGGCGTGGGCTATCTGCTCAAGGACCGGGTGGCCGAGGTGCGGGAGTTCGTGGACGCGGTGGTGCGGGTGGCGCAGGGCGGTACGGCGCTGGACCCGGAGGTGGTCGCGCAGCTGCTCGGGCGCAGCCGCAAGCAGGACGTCCTCGCCGGGCTCACCCCGCGTGAGCGGGAGGTGCTGGGGCTCATGGCCGAGGGACGGACGAACTCGGCGATCGCCCGGCAGCTCGTCGTGAGCGACGGGGCCGTCGAGAAGCACGTCAGCAACATCTTCATGAAGCTGGGGCTGTCCCCGAGCGACGGTGATCATCGCAGGGTGCTCGCGGTGCTGACCTATCTCAATTCCTGACACCGGCGGCCCATGCCTCGGAAGCACCGACCCGGGCCGGTCCAGGCCGGGCCAGTCCAGTCCGGTCCGGTCCGGGTCAGTCCGGTCCGGTCCGGTCCGGCGACGGGAACGCTCATCCGGACGAATGAGAAACCGGAGGACGGGCGGGGTGCGTCCTCACCGGTGCCGGGGCGGGAACCCTTGGGATTCCAGGGCTGTGGGCCATCTCGAAGTCGTGTCCATCATGCGAATGTCCACCGGAAGTCACGGTGCGCGGACGTAGGGTTGATCCTGGGACGGTCGGTGGGAGACCAGTCCCCGGACAGCCGTCCCGAGGGAGGTCCAGTTAAGTGACCAGCCAGGTCAGCAGCCCAGCGGAGCAGGCCGACGGAACCGACGAGACCGTCGTGGGAGCACAGCGCAAACCGGTTGCGGCGAAGGATGTCCGCCGGCTGGACCGGGTGATCATCAGGTTCGCGGGGGACTCCGGCGACGGGATGCAGCTCACCGGTGACCGTTTCACCTCGGAAACGGCGTCGTTCGGCAATGATCTGTCGACGCTGCCGAACTTCCCGGCCGAGATCCGGGCACCCGCGGGCACCCTGCCGGGCGTCTCGTCGTTCCAGCTGCACTTCGCCGACCACGACATCCTCACGCCGGGCGACGCGCCCAACGTGCTGGTGGCGATGAACCCGGCCGCGTTGAAGGCGAACGTGGGCGATCTGCCGCGCGGCGCGGAGATCATCGTCAACACGGACGAGTTCACCAGGCGGGCGATGCAGAAGGTCGGCTACGACACCTCTCCGCTGGAGGACGGCTCCCTGGACGGCTACCACCTGCATCCGGTGCCGCTGACCACGCTGACCGTCCAGGCGCTGGGCGAGTTCGACCTCAGCCGCAAGGAGGCCGAGCGCAGCAAGAACATGTTCGCGCTCGGGTTGCTGTCGTGGATGTATCACCGGCCCACCGAGGGCACGGAGAAGTTCCTGAGGTCGAAGTTCGCGAAGAAGCCGGAGATCGCGGCGGCGAACATCGCGGCCTACCGTGCGGGCTGGAACTTCGGTGAGACCACGGAGGATTTCGCGGTCTCCTACGAGGTGGCGCCGGCGGCGACGGCGTTCCCGCCCGGCACCTACCGCAACATCTCCGGGAACCTGGCCCTGGCCTACGGTCTGATCGCCGCGTCCCGGCGCGCGGATCTGCCGCTGTTTTTGGGCTCGTATCCCATCACTCCGGCGTCCGACATCCTGCACGAGCTGTCGAAGCACAAGAACTTCGGGGTGCGTACCTTCCAGGCGGAGGACGAGATCGCGGGGATCGGGGCGGCGCTGGGGGCGGCGTTCGGCGGTGCGCTGGCGGTGACCACCACCTCCGGTCCGGGGGTGGCGCTCAAGAGCGAGACGGTCGGGCTCGCGGTGAGTCTGGAGTTGCCGCTGCTGGTGGTGGACATCCAGCGCGGCGGCCCGTCGACGGGTCTGCCGACCAAGACGGAGCAGGCCGACCTGCTGCAGGCGATGTTCGGGCGCAACGGCGAGGCACCGGTTGCGGTCCTCGCCCCGCAGACTGCGGCCGACTGCTTCGACGCCGCCCTGGAGGCGGCGCGGATCGCGCTGGCCTACCGGACTCCGGTCTTCCTGCTCTCCGACGGCTATCTCGCCAACGGCTCCGAACCGTGGCGGATCCCCGAGCCGGACGAACTGCCGGATCTGACCGTGCAGTTCGCGCAGGGCCCCAACCACACCCTGGACGACGGCAGTGAGGTGTTCTGGCCCTACAAACGCGACCCGCACACCCTGGCCCGCCCCTGGGCGGTGCCGGGCACCCCCGGGCTCGAGCACCGGATCGGCGGCATCGAGAAGCAGGACGGCACCGGGAACATCTCCTACGACCCGGCCAACCACGACTTCATGGTCCGCACCCGCCAGGCCAAGATCGACGGCATCACCGTCCCCGACCTGGCCGTCGACGACCCGGACGGCGCACGGACCCTCGTGCTGGGCTGGGGCTCCACCTACGGGCCGATCACCGCCGCCGTGCGGCGGCTGCGCACCGCCGGGCAGGAGATCGCCCAGGCCCACCTGCGCCACCTCAACCCCTTCCCGGCCAACCTCGGCGCGGTCCTCGAGCGGTACGACAAGGTGGTGGTCCCGGAGATGAACCTCGGTCAGCTCGCCACCCTGATCCGGGCGAAATACCTGGTCGACGCCCAGTCGTACAACCAGGTCAACGGCATGCCGTTCAAGGCGGAACAGCTCGCCACCGTCCTGAAGGAGGCCATCGATGCCTGACGCGGGCGCACTGCTCCCCCTCGTCCCCAAGGCCGGGGGCAAGCAGTCCATGAAGGACTTCAAGTCCGACCAGGAAGTGCGCTGGTGCCCCGGCTGCGGCGACTACGCCATCCTCGCCGCCGTGCAGGGCTTCATGCCCCAGCTCGGCCTCGCCCGCGAGAACATCGTCTTCGTCTCCGGCATCGGCTGCTCCTCCCGCTTCCCGTACTACATGAACACCTACGGGATGCACTCCATCCACGGCCGCGCCCCCGCCATCGCCACCGGCCTCGCCACCTCCCGCCGCGACCTGTCGGTCTGGGTCGTCACCGGGGACGGCGACGCCCTCTCCATCGGCGGCAACCACCTCATCCACGCCCTGCGCCGCAACGTCAACCTCAAGATCCTGCTGTTCAACAACCGGATCTACGGCCTCACCAAAGGCCAGTACTCCCCCACCTCCGAGGTCGGGAAGATCACCAAGTCGACACCGATGGGCTCGCTGGACGCGCCCTTCAACCCCATCTCCCTCGCCCTCGGCGCGGAGGCCTCCTTCGTCGCCCGGACCGTCGACTCCGACCGCAAACACCTCACCGACGTCCTGCGCCAGGCCGCCGAACACCCCGGCACCGCCCTGATCGAGATCTACCAGAACTGCAACATCTTCAACGACGGCGCCTTCGACGCCCTCAAGGACAAACAGCAGGCCGAAGAAGCAGTGATCCGCCTGGAACACGGGCAGCCGATCCGCTTCGGCACCGACAACACCAAGGGCGTCCTACGCAACCCGCACACCGGAGACCTGGACATCGTCACCGTCACCGCGGACAACGAAGCAGACATCCTCGTCCACGACGCCCACGCCACCTCCCCCACCACGGCCTTCGCACTCTCCCGCCTCGCCGACCCCGACACCCTGCACCACACCCCCATCGGCGTCCTGCGCTCCGTCGAACGCCCCGTCTACGACACCCTCATGTCCGAACAGCTCGACACCGCCGTCGAAAGAGACGGCAAGGGCGACCTCGCCGCGTTGCTGGCCGGCAACGACACCTGGACGGTCGTCGGCTGACGAACCAGCCGCCTCACGGCACACCAGAGGGGCCCGGACGACTTCCGTCCGGGCCCCTCTTGATTACCTGTAGGTAAGTACCTTACTTCAAAGTGGGCACTTTCCTCTGGTTAGCGCTGCTCTTAAGGTTAGTGACAACGCACCCCCACAAGGAGCACTGAAACCATGAGCATCGTCGTCACCGGAGCCACCGGACACCTCGGCCGCCACGTCGTGCGGCAGCTGCTGGACAAGGTGCCGGCCGACCAGGTCACTGCGGTCGTCCGGAACCGCGACAAGGCCGCCGACCTCGCCGACCTCGGCGTACGGCTCGCTGTCGCCGACTACAACGCCCCCGAGACCTTCGACAGCGTGTTCGCGGCCGACGACCGGGTCCTGTTGATCTCCGGCAACGAGTTCGACAAGGGCCGCGTACGGCAGCACACGGTCGTGATCGAGGCGGCGAAGAAGGCCGGCGTCGCCCTGCTCGCCTACACCAGCGCCCCCAGCAGTCTCAAGGCCACGCTCGCCGACGACCACCGCGCCACCGAGGAGGTGATGGTCGGCTCGGGCGTGCCGTACACGCTGCTGCGCAACGGCTGGTACCACGAGAACTACACCGAGCAGCTCGCCCCGGTCCTGGAGCACGGCGCCGTCGTCCAGGCGGCCGGCGAGGGCCGGATCTCCTCCGCCTCCCGCGCCGACTACGCGGCCGCCGCCGTCGCCGTACTGACCGGCGAGGGCCACGAGAACACCGCGTACGAGCTGGGCGGCGACGAGGCCTGGAGCTTCGCCGAGTACGCCGCCGAGCTGAGCCGGCAGACGGGCCGGGAGATCACCTACAACCCCGTCTCCGTCGAGGACTACACCGGCATCCTGACCGGCGCCGGGGTGCCCGGACCGCTCGCGGACGTCTTCGCGGGCGTGGACGCCGCCATCGGCAAGGGCGAGCTGGTCGTCTCCACCGGCGACCTGTCCCGGCTGGCCGGCCGCCCGACGACACCGCTCGCCGAGGCCGTCGCCGTCGCGCTCAAGGGCTGACCTCCCCCCTCCCCGGACCCCGGCCCCTCCCCGCCTGTCATGACCGTATTCCGATACGGGCATGACAGGCGGCCGGGTGCGGCGCTACCTTCGTCCTGGCATGTCACCCCGTTCCCGGCATGCCGTGTGCGAGAAGGAGGTGCCCGTGGCCGGGTCGTCCAGGAGTGATCAGCGAGTAGGCCTGCTGAACGGCTTCGCGGCGTACGGGATGTGGGGGCTCGTCCCGCTGTTCTGGCCGCTGCTCAAGCCCGCCGGGGCCGGGGAGATCCTCGCCCACCGGATGGTGTGGTCCCTCGCCTTCGTCGCCGTCGCCCTCCTCTTCGTACGGCGCTGGGCCTGGGCCGGCGAGCTGCTGCGGCAGCCGCGCAGGCTCGCCCTGGTCGCGGTGGCCGCCGCGGTCATCACCGTCAACTGGGGCGTCTACATCTGGGCCGTGAACAGCGGCCATGTCGTCGAGGCCTCGCTCGGCTACTTCATCAACCCGCTGGTCACCATCGCGATGGGCGTGCTGCTGCTCAAGGAGCGGCTGCGGCCCGCGCAGTGGGCGGCGGTCGGCACCGGCTTCGCGGCCGTGCTCGTGCTCGCCGTCGGCTACGGCCAGCCGCCGTGGATCTCGCTCTGCCTCGCCTTCTCCTTCGCCACGTACGGCCTGGTGAAGAAGAAGGTCAACCTCGGGGGTGTCGAGTCGCTGGCCGCCGAGACGGCGATCCAGTTCCTTCCGGCGCTCGGCTACCTGCTGTGGCTGGGCGCGCAGGGCGAGTCGACCTTCACCACGGAGGGCGCCGGGCACTCGGCCCTGCTCGCCGCGACCGGCGTCGTCACGGCGATCCCGCTGGTCTGCTTCGGCGCGGCGGCGATCCGCGTCCCGCTGTCCACACTGGGGCTGCTGCAATACCTGGCGCCGGTCTTCCAGTTCCTGCTCGGCGTCCTCTACTTCGGCGAGGCCATGCCGCCCGAGCGCTGGGCCGGCTTCGGGCTGGTCTGGCTGGCGCTGACGCTGCTCACCTGGGACGCGTTGCGCACGGCCCGCCGGACCGCACGGGCGCTGAGGGAACAACTGGACCGGTCGGGCGCGGGCGTACCACCGCTCAAGGGGGCCGCCGCCGCGCGGGAGCCGAGGGTCGTGGCCTCGGGGACTCCGGCACCGGGCGCCGGCGACGCACCGCAGCAACAGCAACAGCAACAGCAACAGCAACACGGAACCAGGGCCGGGAAGCCGTAGCGGCTCCTTCGCACGCTCCCGGGTCAGCGCGTGTCGGGTGCTCGCCGGGCGCGGTGCGCGCGGACCTTCTCCCGGTTTCCGCAGTGCTCCATCGCGCACCAGCGGCGGCGGCCGGGCCGTGAGGTGTCGACGAACAGCAGGAAGCAGTTGTGGGCGCCGCACTCACGGATGCGGTCCGCGTACGGGCCGGTGAACAGCTCGATCGCGTCGCGCGCGACCGTAGACAGCAGGCGGGACCCCGTGGCACCCGATGCCCAGCCGCGCGTGCCGTCCGGTTCGAGGCGGGTGACGAGCGGGGGTTCGGCCGCGGCCGAGTTGACGGCTTCCAGGTGATCTCGCCGCAGCGGCCGTCCATGGGCGCGGTCGGCGGCGAGGAGGAAGAGGGCGTCGCGCAGGGCTCTGGTCCGCGCCACGTCCGCCCGGTCCACGGACAGGTCCAGCCCGTCCGCCAGTCGGCTGCGCTCGACCCAGGTCATCAGGTCGGCGGGCTCGTGCAGCACCTCCCAGCGCGCGAAGGCGCCCGGCCCTCCCGTCGTGAGCAGTTCGAGGCAGAGCGCACCCGGGTCGAAGCGGTACGACCTGCCCTCGTGCGACACCAGTGTCAGCCCGGGCGGGGGGCCCGCGGCCGACTTCGACCGTCGCGGAGATGTCGGCGGCCCAGGCGGTTCCGGCGGTTCCGGCGCTTCCTCTACCCGCTCGCTCATGAAACCAGTATAAGTGGTTACATGACATCGACCTCAAGGCCCGCGCCCCTGCACATCAAGATCGTCATCGACGCGGTCGCCCCGCACGCGCAGGCGGACTTCTGGGCCTCGGCCCTCCACTACGAGGTGGAGGACAACAGTGCGCTCATCGAGAAACTGCTGGGCTTCGGGGCGGTGCCGGCGGAGCTGACCGTCGAGTCCCACGGCCGCCGCGCCTGGCGCGACCTGGCCGCCGTGCGCCACCCCGACGACCCCTTCCAGGAGGAGAGCGGCACCGGACTGGGACGCCGACTGCTGTTCCAGCGCGTACCGGAGGCCAAGACGGTCAAGAACCGGGTCCACCTCGACGTGCACGCGCCGGACGGCGGGCGTGCGGAGGAGGTCGCCCGGCTCCAGGAACTGGGAGCGAGCGTGCAGCGGCAGGTGAAGGAGCCGGGCGGGGAATGGGTGGTGATGACGGACCCCGAGGGGAACGAGTTCTGCGTCCACTAGGGCTGACGCCGGGCCGAACGCGGGCCGGTGCCGGGCCGGTACCGGGCCGGGCCCGCGGGGCGCGACGCGACCAGGGGGCTTCCGCTATGTGCGATGCCGTGGCCGGATAACGGTCTTGACGGGCGGTCAGTCCCGCCCGCACCATCCAGGCACCCCATTCACTGCGAGGTCCCCTCCCCAGGGCCCTCCTAGGACTTCGGAGCCCCCCACATGCAGCTCCTCCCCTCCGGGCGCGCACTGACGGCCGGAGCCGTCGCCGTCGTCACACTGATGGCCGGCGGTTCCGCCGCCGGTGCGGCGTCCGCGCCCGTGCACCCCGCCACCCCCACCGGCACTGCCGCTGCCGCCGCCGCACCCGACATACCGATAGCCAACGTCAAGGCCCATCTGAGGCAGCTGCAGTCGATCGCCACGGCGAACGGCGGCAACCGCGCCCACGGCCGCGCCGGCTACCGGGCCTCCCTCGACTACATGAAGGCCAAGCTGGACGCCGCCGGGTTCACCACCCGCGTCCAGCAGTTCAGCGCCTCGGGCCGCACCGGGTACAACCTGACGGCCGACTGGCCCGGCGGCGACGCGAGTCAGATTGTCATGGCCGGGTCACATCTGGACAGTGTCGCCTCCGGGCCCGGCATCAACGACAACGGTTCCGGCTCCTCGGCCGTCCTGGAGACCGCGCTCGCCGTCGCCCGGTCCGGCTACCAGCCGACGAAGCACCTGCGCTTCGCCTGGTGGGGCGCGGAGGAGCTGGGACTCGTCGGCTCCCGCTACTACGTCAACAGCCTCGGCTCCGCGGAACGCGCGAAGATCAGCGGTTACCTGAACTTCGACATGATCGGCTCGCCCAACCCCGGCTATTTCGTCTACGACGACGATCCCACGATCGAGAAGACGTTCAAGGACTACTTCAGCGGGATCGGCATCTCCACGGAGATCGAGACCGAGGGCGACGGACGCTCCGACCACGCACCCTTCAAGAACGCGGGCGTCCCCGTGGGCGGCCTCTTCAGCGGCGCGGACTACCGCAAGACGTCCGCGCAGGCGGCCAAGTGGGGCGGCACCGTGGGCCAGCCCTTCGACCGCTGCTACCACTCGTCCTGCGACACGACCGCCAACATCGACGACACGGCCCTGGACCGCAACAGCGACGCCATCGCCTACGCGGTCTGGGAACTGTCGCAGTAGGGCGAGCGACGCCGCGCGGGCACCGGACGGCCGACGTCAGCCGGCCTGGGCGCGGGCGGCACGTTCGGTGAGGCGGCCCATGCGGGTGCGGGCGGACTCCAGTTCCTCGGCGTCCTCGGCGGCCGGGCCGTCCTCGGCGGCGAGTTCGGACCACAGGCCGACCAGGTCGTTCCCCAGTTCCAGGCCCCGTGCGGGGTCGCGTACGGCACGCCAGGCGGTCGCGGCGCTCTGGACGTTGCCGTACGCGGACTCGGCGTCGCCCGAGCGCCGGTGTATCCGGGCCAGGTCGAGGGAGAGCTGGAAGGCACGGTCCGGGTCGCCGGACAAGTAGGCGATGTACGCCGTGAGTTCACGGAGCCGGAGCACCTCGGCGTGCTCCGGCCCGAGCGTGCGCGAGGCCTCCGTCACCGTCTGCTCCGCGAGCCGCGCCGCGGCCTCCGTACGCCCTTCCTTGACGGCCTCGTTGATCCGGGCCGTCGGCTCCGCGAGCAGAGCCGGGGTGGTGGCGTCGCCGGGCGCGGTCAGCGGCGCGTCCCCGAGCACGGCCTCGGCCACGGCGTCGAATCCGCGGGCGGGAGTGGGCTTGGGATCGGAGTACGGGTCGGGGATCGGCTTGGGAGCGGGCGTGGGAGCGGGGCTGGGGGCAGGAGCGGGCGCGGCTTCCGGCTCAGGCTTCAGCTCAAGAACCCGCTCAAGAAGCGGCCCGGGAACCGGCTCGGGCGCCGGGATCGGCCCCGGTGCGGCGAAGGGGCCGTACGTCGGTCGCGGCGCCGCGTCCCGCGCGGTGCCGGTCGTGGACGCACCGTCCATGCGGGGCGGCGGCCCGAACGCACCCGTGGGCGGCGCCACCGTGCCGGGCGGCGTCCCCCGGGCCGGCTCCGGCAGGGCGCGCAGCGTGAAGGTCGGCGCGGAGGCGCTGCCGGACCGCTCCCGCTCCGTCCCGGACACCGCCGGCAGCGGGAACGTCGGCGTGCCGTCCCGGGCCGGTACCACCGAGCGCAGGACGTGCGTGGGCCGGTCGTACCGTGCGGGCGCCTCCACGGGGGCCACCACGGCGGCCTCCTCGCGCGCCCCCTCGCGTGCCGCCTCCGCCGCCGTCGGCACCGGCTCCGCGGCGAGGTGGCTCGAGCCGTCCGGGTCGACCCGGAGGGGGACGGAGTAGCCGAGGCGCCGGTCGTGGATCGTGGCGAGGACGGGACGACCCGCGGCGAGGGCGAGGCGGTGGAGGCGGTTCAGGACCGCGTTCTGGATCTCCTCGCCCGGGGCCGCGACGACCCGCGAACCGTCGACAGAGGCACCGCGCACGCCGGAGTCGCCGTCCGGCACGTGGACGTCGATCGGCGTCGTCGCGGGACCGGGCGAGCCCTCGGCCCGCTCGTGTTCCCGCTGCTTGTCGCGACCGAGTCGAGACATCGTTCCCCCACTCATCGGCGGCTTCCGTCGGCGGTTTCCGTTCCCTGCCGTCCAGAGCCTGTCATGCCTGTCGTGCACCTGCTTCGAGTCTCTCCGCTCGCTCCCGATTCTCACGTCACCGGGGTGTCACAGGCTCGTTCCAGGAGGTCATGACGCGCGATGGCCGTGCCCACACCCACAAGTTAATGCGTGTGCATATAATGCATACGCAGGTTACCGTCTGCCGCCGAACCGACCCTGGGGGTCCTCATGACGCGCCGCTTCCTCTTCCTGACGGGCAGCACCCGCCCCGACGGCAACACCGAGTTGCTCGCCCGTCGCGCCGCGGACCAACTGCCCGCGGACGTCGAGCGGCGCTGGATCGACCTGGCCCGGCATCCCTTGCCGGAGTTCGAGGACCTGCGGCACGACAGCGACCACACGCGCCCCACGGAGGGCAACGCGCGCCTGCTGCTCGACGCCACCCTCGCCGCAACGGACATCGTGATCGCGTCGCCGCTCTACTGGTACACGCTGTCCACGCCGGTCAAGCGCTACCTCGACCACTGGTCCGGCTGGCTGCGCACCCCCGGCCTCGACTTCAAGGCGACCCTGGCCGGCCGCACCCTGTGGGGCGTCACCGCACTCGCCCACGAGGAACGGGAGGTCGCCGACCCGCTGATCGGAGCCCTGAACAACTCCGCGGCGTACATGGGTATGCGCTTCGGCGGAGTGCTGCTGGGCAACGGCAGCAAGCCCGGTGACGTCCTGCGGGACACGGAGGCGCTGACCCGCGCCAAGACCTTCTTCGCGCGGGAGGCGCCGTTCGCGCGGTTCCCGTACGAGCAGGCGGAGGCCGTGACTGCGCCATGACCCGGTCCCGCCATGACCCGGTCCCGACTACGCGGTGATGTCCTTCGTCGTGAACCGGGCCCAGGCCGCCGAGCCGAAGACCGCCGCGTAGAGCGCCTGGAGGCCGAGGTTCTTCACCAGGTCGTCCCAGTAGACCGGTTCACGCATCACGTCGGCGAAGGAGAGCCAGTAGTGCGAGAAGAAGTACGGCTGGAGGGCGTCGAGCTGGGGGATCTGGTCGAGGATCTGGACGGTGATCAGCAGTCCGACCGTGGTGGCCATCGCCGCGATGCCGCTGCCCGTCAAGGTGGAGACGAACAGGCCCAGGGCCGCGATGCCGACCAGTGAGGCGGCCACGACCAGGGCGATCAGCAGCGCCCGTCCCAGACCCTCAGCGTAGGTGATCCGGGTGCCGGAGATGGTGATCAGATCGCCGACCGGGAACAGCAGCGCGCCGACCGCCAGCGCCGAGACCGCGACCACCAGGGTGGCGGCGAGGCAGAAGGCGACCACCGTCGCGTACTTGGTGAGCAGCAGCCGGGAGCGGCCGGCCGGGGCGACCAGGAGGTAGCGGAGCGTGCCCGCG
Organism: Streptomyces violaceoruber; assembly: GCF_033406955.1. Taxonomy (NCBI): domain Bacteria; kingdom Bacillati; phylum Actinomycetota; class Actinomycetes; order Kitasatosporales; family Streptomycetaceae; genus Streptomyces; species Streptomyces violaceoruber. The sequence continues at coordinate 3,518,815 of NZ_CP137734.1, forward strand.
CTCGACTCGCCCGCGATCGCGTCGCCCGCGACGACGCCGATGGCCATCGGCAGGAAGAACGGGAGGGTCGCGGCGAGCGCGGTGAAGACCAGGAACAGCCCGTTGTTGCTGATCTGCGAGATGAACGCCGGTCCCTCGCCACCGCCGCCACCGCCGCCGAGCGAGGACCCGTCGCTCGTCTCGATCTTCACGGCGATGCCCACCAGGACCGGCACGGCGGCGAGCACCGTCAGCAGGGCGAGGGTGCGCCAGCGCCGGAAGGTGGTCAGCAGCTCGCTGCGGAACAGCCCGAAGGACCACAGCGGACTCGGGGTCCGCGCGGCACCTGGGCCCGGGTGCGCAAGCGGATCCCGCGCCCCGCCCGCGGGCTCCCCCGCCGGCTCGTCCCGCACATCAGCCCGCGACATCGAAGCCCTCCCCGGTCAGCGCCACGAACGCGTCCTCCAGCGAGGCCCGTTCCACGACGAAGCCCCGGACCCGGACACGGGCCGCGACCAGCGCCGCGTTCACCTCGGCGAGGTCGCGCTCCGGTGGCTCCGCCGTCACCCGGTCCCCGTCGACGACCACGTCCGCGGCTCCCTGCTCCTTCAGCACCCGGGCGGCGTCGCCCGCGTCCGGCGTGGTCACCACCAGCCGGCCGCGTGCCCCGGCCGCCAGATCGGCGACCGCGCCCTGGGTGATCAGCCGGCCCTGTGCCATCACGGCGGCGTGGGTGCACACCTGCTCGATCTCGTCCAGCAGGTGGGAGGAGAGGAAGACGGTGGTGCCGTCGGAGGCCAGTTCGCGCACGAGGGAGCGGATCTCGCGCATGCCCTGCGGGTCGAGTCCGTTGGTGGGCTCGTCCAGGACGAGCAGCCGGCGTGGCTGGAGCAGCGCCGCGGCGAGACCCAGCCGCTGCTTCATCCCGAGCGAGTACGCCTTCGCCTTCTTGCCGCCGGCGGCCGCGAGGCCCACCCGGTCCAGCGCCGCCGCGACGCGCTCGCGCCGGGTGCGCGGGTCGGCGGTCGGGTCGGCGGCGTCGTAGCGCAGCAGGTTGTCCCGGCCGGAGAGGAAGCCGTACAGGGCCGGGCCCTCGATGAGGGCGCCGACCCGGGGCAGTACGGCGCGGGCCGCGCGCGGCATGGGCCGGCCGAGGACCCGGGCGCTGCCCGAGGTGGGTTCGATCAGCCCCATCAGCATGCGGATGGTGGTGGTCTTGCCGGAGCCGTTGGGCCCGAGGAAGCCGAAGACACTGCCCGCCGGGACGGTCAGGTCCAGACCGTCGACGGCGAGTTGTCCGCCGCGGTAGCGCTTGGTGAGCGCGCGGGTGGCGATGACGGCGTCATCCGCGCTCTCCTGGTCCGGGCGCTCCGGCTCCGTGGCGGACGCTTCGGCCATCGGCTCCCTCTTCTCGTCCTCTTCGCCGTACGGGTGGGGGTGCTGCGGGGTCCTACTTCGCGGCGTCGGCCGCCTTCACCAGCGCGTCCTTGGTGACCGCACCGGCGTAGACCTTGCCGTCGTCCGTGATCAGGGCGTTGACCAGGCGGGTCTTGAAGACCGTGCCCGAGCCGAAGTCGCCCTTGACCTGGTCGCCGAAGGAGCCGAGGAAGCCACCCAGGTCGCCCAGGCCGCCCAGGTCGCCCGCGGAGTCCGTGGGCAGGCCGCCCTGGGCGCCGGTGTCGAAGGCGGCGATCGAGTTCCAGCCCTCGCCGATGACCTCGAGGCCGTTCATCCCCTTGGCGAGCCCGCCCTCGGCCCCGCGGCCGTGCTCCGGGGCTCCGGCCCGCCGGCCGGCCTCGTCGGCCTCGGTGACCTTGGCCCCCTCGGGCGGCGTGAAGTCGAACGTCGACGCGTCCGGCTTGGCGAAGCTGACCTTGGTGAAGCCCACGTCCACGACGGCGGCGCCGCCGCTCGCCGGGGTCAGGGTGAACTTCAGCGGCGTGCCGGTCTCGGCGTCCACCGCCACGGTGATCGCACCGACCGTGGATCCGTCCTGCTTGGGCTCGACGACCAGGCGGTAGGCGTCCCGGCCGGCCACCTGCGCGGTACCGCCGACGGTCACGGACGTGGTGTCGTCGACCGCCTTGAGCGCCTGGTCGGCGAAGTCCTTCGGGGTGGCCGGCACGTCCTGGCCCGGCACGTCCTTCTCCGGCCGCTCGGCGCCGTCGGCGGCGGTGGAGTGGTAGACCTCGTTGGACCGGCTGTCGTAGCCCCAGACGTCCTTGCCGTTGTGGATCAGGCTGTACTCGGCGGCGTTCTCCAGCAGGGACAGCTTCTGCCGGTCGGGGCCGTCGGCCGCGACGCGCAGCGTGTGGCTGCCGGACACCAGCTCGGTGAGCTTGGCCGAGGGGTCGGCGGCGGAGCCCTCGTCGTCCCCGCCGGAGCCCGGACCCCCGGACATTCCGGACATCAGGCCGCTCTCCAGCCCGCCGAGGTCCGGCAGACCCAGGTCGGTGCTGATGCGCACCGTGCCGGACAGCTGCTGGACGTCCGATTTGGCGATCTTCTCTATGAGCTGCTCCGCCGTGACCTTCGGCAGGTCGGGGTCGCCGGAGTCGGCGAGCGCGGGGACGAGCCCGATCGTCGCGGCCGCCACTCCCATCACCGCGACCGGGACGACGTACCGCGCGGCCTTGCGCCGTCCGGCCCGCAGCTCCTCGCCCGCCCCGGCGGTCGTGTTGTCGTCGGAATCGATCGGTGCCATGTGTGCCCTACCTCCGTCGTCGGCGGCGGCTGTCTCGCGACCTCGCACTCGTTCACCCGTGAGCCGCCATTCTCACCCGAATCGGTGAGGATTGGTGTTTTTCCGTGGTGTCCATCTGACCAAATCGCCGGAGCACAAGCGTCAGACCGCGGGCTCAACTCCGCCTACTCCTGCGGGATGACACGCAGGGGTGCCGACTCCCCCGGCCCGTAGGGGCCGACGCGGACCGCGGAGGCGGCGACGGACCGCAAAGGGCGGTCAGCCGGCCCGGTGGACCACCGCGTCGCACAGCTCCACCAGCGCGGCCTTCGCGTCGCATTCGCGCAGCGGGGCCAGTGCCGCCCGGGCCTCCTCCGCGTACCGGACGGTGTCCCGGCGGGCCTGCTCCAGCGCCGGGTGGGCGCGCAGCAGGCGCAGCGCCTCGGCGTGCCGCGCGTCGTCGCTCAGGTCGGAGTCGAGCAGCTCGCACAGCGCGAGGTCCTCGGCGAGCCCCAGCCGGGCCGCCCGCTCGCGCAGCCGCAGCACGGGCAGGGTGGGGATGCCCTCGCGCAGGTCCGTGCCGGGCGTCTTGCCGGACTCGTCGGAGTCGGAGGCGATGTCCAGGACGTCGTCGGCGAGCTGGAAGGCGACGCCGAGCCGCTCGCCGTACTGGGTGAGGACGTCCACCACCGTCTCGTCGGCGCCGGACATCATCGCGCCGAACCGGCAGGAGACCGCCACCAGGGAGCCCGTCTTGCCGCCCAGCACGTCCAGGTAGTGGTCGACCGGGTCGCGGCCGTCCTGCGGGCCGGCCGTCTCCAGGATCTGACCGGTGACCAGCCGTTCGAAGGCGAGGGCCTGGACACGGACCGCCTCGGGGCCGAGGTCGGCGAGGATCTGGGAGGCACGGGCGAACAGGAAGTCGCCGGTGAGGACCGCGACCGAGTTGTCCCAGCGGGTGTTCGCACTGGGCACCCCGCGCCGCACGGCGGCCTCGTCCATCACGTCGTCGTGGTACAGCGTGGCCAGGTGGGTCAGCTCCACGACCACGGCCGAGGGCACGATCCCGGGGGCGTAGGGGTCTCCGAACTGGGCCGAGAGCATCACCAGCAGCGGCCGGAACCGTTTCCCGCCGGCCCGCACCAGGTGCTGGGCGGCCTCCGTGATGAACGGCACCTCGCTTTTGGTTGCCTCAAGCAACCCTTCCTCGACAGCAACCAATCCGGCCTGGACATCGGCTTCCAGAGCCTGGTCCCGCACGCTCAGCCCGAACGGCCCGACGACGGTCACGAGGGGTCTCCTGTCTGCTGGTGTCTACTGGCGATTACCTGGTTTGTCGATAGGTCGCTGCCACCACTCAAGTCAGCGTATCCGGTCACGTTTCGATCACCGCTAGCGCCCACCGTTACAGGCTGGTCGGTATCGGATCATGAACGGTATGTTTTTGATCAGGTGATATGAGCAGATTTTGATTGATATCGCCAGAGGGGACGAGCCGGAGCCGGAGGGCGAACGGGCCGGAGCCGCCACCAAAGACCCCATCACTCCTCCCAACGGCCCGCACTTCGAGAACGTCACCCGATCGACACGCCCACCCCTTCCTTATTCGCTCCCCCTCCGCCGCCCTCTCCCCTTCCCCGCTTCCCACCCCTCCCCGCCCGACACCCGAAGCCGTCCCCACCCGCAGCCCATTGGCGCCCAGTTGGGGTTAATGCCCCATTTGCCGTGCTTGTTGAAGCCAGTGAGTTGGCTCACTCCGGGCGACCCGCAGGCAACCCGACCGGAACCTGTGCCCTCCCTTTGCCCCGCAAGCCAGTTGGGGATTGGCAGCAGCAAAGGATCAAGAGCCTCATAGGCCTCAGAACAAGGTCAACAGGCACGTTGGGTGATTCCTGCACTTGTTCCGGACATGTGCTCTCGCATACGTTCCCGGCCTGTCGGGTGGACGCCGAATCCTGCCACCGCCCGTCGCACAGTCATCCATCCAACAAACTCGCAGGCAGGAGCGGGGGACCCAGGTAAGTCGCCGCACCGGTCACCACCGGAGCGGCTCGGGGTGAAGCCGTACCCGTCAGGGCACGGCCGGGCACCTCCCCGCCCGAACCCGACAGCTCACCTCGCAGGCGTAAGGAGAGGGACACCGCATGTCTGCCAACGGTCAGAACCGTCACGCCCGCACCAGCCGCCTCGCCCGCAAGCTCGCCGTGGCCGGCACCGGTGCCGCGGTGCTGGCGCTGCCGCTCATCGGCGCCACCACCGCCTCCGCGGCCACCCCGGCCGCCGCCACGACCGCCACCACGGCGGCCACGGCCTACCCGGACAACCTCGACGGCTGGATCCGCGAGTCGCTCGACATCATGGCCCAGCACGGCATCCCCGGGACCTACGAGGGCATTCACCGCAACATCATGCGTGAGTCCTCCGGCAACCCGCTCGCCATCAACAACTGGGACATCAACGCCATCAACGGCACCCCGTCCAAGGGTCTGCTCCAGGTGATCGACCCGACCTTCCAGGCCTACCACGTCGAGGGCACCTCCTGGGACCCGTACGACCCGGTCGCCAACATCACCGCCGCCTGCAACTACGCGGCCGACCGCTACGGCTCGATGGACAACGTCTTCAGCGCGTACTGAGCCGTACGCCGCCCGAACCTCGCCTAAGAGGTACCGAAGATCCGCTCGAGGACGACGGCCACGCCGTCGTCCTCGTTCGTCGTGGTGACCTCGTCGGCCACCGCCTTGAGTTCGGGGTGCGCGCCGGCCATGGCCACACCGTGGGCCGCCCACTGGAACATCGGGATGTCGTTGGGCATGTCCCCGAAGGCGATCGTCCGCCGCCGCTCCAGACCCAGGTGCTCGGCGGCCAGCGCCAGACCGGTGGCCTTGGTGATGCCGCAGGGCTGGAGCTCCACCGTGCCGGGCCCCGACATGGTGACCGTCGCGAGGGAGCCGACCACCGCGCGAGCCGTCGCCGCCAGTTCGTCGTCGGTCAGCTCGGGGTGGCGCAGCAGCACCTTGCTGATCGGCGTGGACCACAGCTGCGCCCGCCGCTCGACGCGCACCGCGGGCAGCGTCGGGTGGGGCATCAGGTAGTCCGGCTCGATGAGCGTCAGTCCGTCGACGCCGTCCTGGTCCACGGCCGCGTGCACCTGGCCCACCTCGGCCTCGATCTTGCCGAGCGCGGTCTCGGCCAGCTCCCGGTCCAGGGTGACCGACCACAGCATCCGGTGCGCGCCGGCGTCGTAGACCTGCGCACCCTGTCCGCACACTGCGAGTCCCGTGCAGCCGAGCCGGTCGAGCAGCGGGCGCACCCGGGGGGCCGGGCGCCCCGTCACCACCAGGTGGCGCGCACCCGCCCCGGCTACCCGTGCCAGCGCGGCCAGCGACCGGTCGGAGACGGTGTCGTCGCCTCGGAGCAGCGTGCCGTCCAGGTCGGTGGCGACGAGTGAATATGCGGTGCGGTCCATGATCAGAGAATACGGACACGGCACCCGTCGGACTCACCCGTGACCGCTTCCGAACGAGGGCGTAGCGAGTGCGCTCGAACCCGCACGGCGTTGCACGACGACGCCCGATGATGTCCGAAACCTGACACATCATCGGCTAAAGCCGGTTCGGGGCCTGTGCACCGGTTGGCGGCGGCATGGCACGCCACCTGCCCTCCGGGCGCTCGCGGCGGTGCCTTCCGCCCCCGAACCCGGACCGGCCGCCGCCGCCTTCGGCGGCACTGCCCAAGAGCGGCACGTCACCCGTAACGTGTGGCCCGACCGCGTGCGTCACGTGACGCACCCCGATCACGTGACACAACGGCATACACCGCACCCCGGCACACTTGACACACTCAGTACAACCGCCGTCACACAACGGCACACACGGCGCGCACGGCGCACATGGCGAGCACGAAAGCGAGGCAGCACCCGATGCCCCCCTTCGATGTCCCCGAGGGCGACCCCTTCGGCCCGCACAACCTTCCGTACGGCGTGTTCTCGATCCCCGGCTCGCTCGACCGGACGGACCGGACGGACCGGACGGACCGGACGGTGGGCGTCCGGCTGGGCGACCACGTCCTCGACGCGGGGGCGGCGGCCCACGCGCTCGGCTCGCCGTACGCGGCCCTCCTCGCGCAGCCCACCCTCAACCCGCTGCTGGCGGCCGGGCGCACGGCGTGGTCGGACGTGCGGCGCGCGCTGACGGCGTGGGTGACGGTGCCCTCCCACCGCGAGACCCTGGAGCCGTTCTTCCACCCGCTGTCGTCGGTGACCCTGCATCTGCCCTTCGAGGTCGCCGACTACGTCGACTTCTACGCCTCCGAGAACCACGCCCGCAACGTCGGCCAGATCTTCCGCCCCGACGCCGCCGACTCCCTCACCCCGAACTGGAAGCACCTCCCGATCGGCTACCACGGCCGCTCCGGCACGGTCGTCGTCTCGGGCACGGACGTCGTGCGCCCGTCGGGGCAGCGCAAGGCCCCGGCCGACGCCGCACCCGTCTTCGGTCCGTCCGTCCGGCTCGACATCGAGGCGGAGGTCGGCTTCGTCGTGGGTGTGCCGTCCGAACTGGGCAGTCCGGTCGCGCTCGGCGACTTCCGCGAGCACGTCTTCGGGCTCTGCCTGCTCAACGACTGGTCCGCGCGGGACGTCCAGGCCTGGGAGTACGTCCCCCTCGGTCCGTTCCTCGGCAAGTCCTTCACCACGTCGGTGTCGGCGTGGATCACCCCGCTGGACGCGCTGGAGGAGGCCCGGGTGGCACCGCCCGAGCGCACGCACGAGCTGCTGCCCTACCTGGACGACACGGACACCGACCAGGACGCCCCCGGCGGCTACGACCTGCGGATCTCCGTCGCCGTCAACGGCCACGTCGTCTCCGAGCCGCCGTTCTCCACCATGTACTGGACGGCCGCCCAGCAGTTGGCCCACATGACGGTCAACGGAGCCTCGCTGCGCACCGGCGACCTCTACGGCTCGGGCACGGTGAGCGGGCCCACCGAGCGGGAGCGGGGTTCGCTGCTCGAACTGACCTGGAACGGCCGCGACCCGCTGGAACTCCCCGACGGCAAGCGGACGTTCCTGGAGGACGGCGACGTGGTGACCCTGTCGGCCTGGGCCCCGGGCCCGGACGGTGTCCGGGTGGGGCTGGGAGAGGTGACCGGGCGCGTGGTCGGCCGGGGGGTCGAACAGGGCGTCTGACGGTTCGGGCGCGACGGCCACGGCTACGGCCACGGCCGACGGGATGCGGGGCCTGTATACCCGCCTGTACGCCCAGGGCCTGTACGTGTACGTCCAACGTCCGTACTCCCACGGTCCGTACACCCGAGGTCCATACGCCCGAGGTCCGTACGCCCCGGTTCCGGAACCGGTGCCCGCCGACACCTGACTCACACCGCCCGGCCCCGTCATACTGGCGTCGGGCGGTGTGCGCACACGGCCCGGCCCAGCACCACCCCTGTACGGCCAGATCCGCCCATCCTTCGACCAGGATCCGGAGCCAGTGGCATGACCGTCTGCCTGCTCCTGCTGTTCGTCGTCGCCGTGACCGCCGCGGTGCCGGTGCCCCGCGCGCTGACCCGTTCCGCGTGGCCGGAGCGGGATCCCGTGGTCGGGCTGTGGGTGTGGCAGTGCCTGGTCGCGACGGTGCTGCTGTGCTGTCTGACGGCACTCACCCTCGGCGCCACCGCCGTCTTCGGGACCGTCCGCGCCCAGCTCTTCGCCCCGGCGCCACCCGCGGTGACCGCGGCGTACAACCTCTCCGCCGGCCCGGTCTGGGCGGCCGCCCTCACCCTGCTGCTGGCGGCCGGGGCCGCCTGGACGACCGCGATGCTCGCCCGCGAGCTGGTCGAGGCCCGCCGCCGACGCGCCCGGTCCCGCGCCCACCTGCGCGAGCGCGCCCCCGACCTGCCCGCCGGGCTCCCGGCGGCACGTGGTCCGCTGCTGGTCCTGGAGGACGAGTACCCGGACGCGTGGTGGATGCCCGGCAGCCCGCCCCAGCTGATCGTCACCACCGGCGCCCTGCACCGCCTCACCGACCATCAGCTCGACGCCGTCCTCACCCACGAGCGAGGCCATGCCCGGGCCCGCCACGACTGGCTGCTGCACCTGTCGACCGCCCTGGCCACCGGTTTCCCGAGCGTGCCGCTCTTCGCCCACTTCTGCGACCAGACCCACCGGCTGGTCGAGCTCTCGGCCGACGACACCGCCTCCCGCCGCTGCGGCCACCTGACCACCGCGCTGGCCCTGATCGAGCTGAACCAGCACCGCGGTGTCCTCTCCTGCGCCTCCAGCCACCGCCTCCTCGGCGAACGCGTCGACCGCCTCCTGGAACCCCGCCCTCGCCTGCCCCGCCGCCACCGGGCCCTGACCACGGCAACGGCTGCCCTGGTCCCGCTCATCCCCCTCCTCATCACCTTCGCCCCGGGCCTGACCGCCCTGGCCTAGCCGCCGCCCTCGATCTGCCGCGCATCCTGCGGCTGGGCCACGCCGACACGTTCGCCGCTCGGTGATCTCGACGCCCCGGTGCGCATCGAGGCGGTGCGCGGGCCCCGACCGCGCGGTCCCCGTCCTCGCCAAGGCCCGCGCCGACCGGAATGCCGACGTCCGCAAGGCGGCCGTCCTCGCCCCGACCCGGCACACGGACGCCGCCGAGGACGCCCGGACGGCACTCGCGACGACCACGGGCGACACGGACGCCGCCGGCAGGGCGTACGCGACCCGGGCTCTGTGACGCGCGGCGGGTGTGAGGGCCGGCCTCGGCCTACCCCCTATATCCAGTCGTCGGGCTCGGGCTCCGGCTCGTGCTCGGGCCAGTCGACCGCGCCGGCCTTCGCACCCGAACCGGTTCCCGGTCCGTCGGACGGGGCGGGCGCGGGCGCCGGGGCGGAACCCGGCCCCTCCAGCCCCGCCAGCGCCTCGACCACGCCCTCGCCGTACGTCGCCAGCTTCTTCTCGCCGACCCCGCTGATGCCCCCGAGCTGCCCGACCGAGGTGGGCCACACGGTGACGATCTCCCGCAGGGTGGCGTCGTGGAAGATGACGTACGCCGGGACGCCCTGCTCTCGGGCCTGTTCCGCGCGCCAGGCGCGCAGCGCCTCGAAGGCGGGGACCAGCTCCGCCGGCAGCTCGGCCGCGGCCGCCTTCGCCTTGCGCTCGCTGCGTCCGCCGCCCGCCGACTTGGCCGCGGCGGGCTTCTTGGGCTCCTTGCGCAGCGGCACCTCCCGCTCCCGCCGCAGGACCTCACCGCTGGTGTCGGTCAGCACCAGCGTGCCGTACTCCCCCTCGACCGCGAGCAGGCCCTGGGCCAGCAGCTGCCGGGCGACGCCCCGCCACTCGCCCTCGGTCAGCTCCTCGCCGATGCCGAACACGGAGAGCTGGTCGTGGTCGAACTGGATGACCTTGGCGGTGCGCTTGCCCAGCAGGATGTCGATGATCTGCCCGGCACCGAACTTCTGCCCGCGCTCCCGCTTCAGCCGCACCACCGTCGACAGCACCTTCTGCGCCGCCACCGTGCCGTCCCAGGTCTCGGGCGGGGTCAGGCAGGTGTCGCAGTTGCCGCAGGCGGACCCGTCCGGGTCCTGGCCGAAGTAGGCGAGGAGCTGACCCCGGCGGCACCGGGCGGTCTCGCACAGGGCGAGCATGGCGTCCAGGTGGGACTGGGCCCGGCGGCGGAACGCCTCGTCGCCCTCGCCGGACTGGATCAGCTTGCGCTGCTGTATGACGTCGTTGAGGCCGTACGCCATCCAGGCCGTGGAGGGCAGGCCGTCGCGCCCCGCACGACCGGTCTCCTGGTAGTAGCCCTCGACCGACTTCGGCAGGTCGAGGTGGGCGACGAACCGCACGTCCGGCTTGTCGATGCCCATGCCGAAGGCGATGGTGGCCACGACCACCAGGCCCTCCTCGCGCAGGAACCGCGACTGGTGCGCCGCGCGGGTGCCCGCGTCCAGACCCGCGTGGTACGGCACCGCCTCGACACCGTTGCGCGACAGGAACTCGGCGGTCTTGTCGACCGAGTTGCGCGAGAGGCAGTACACGATGCCCGCGTCGCCCGGGTGCTCCTCCCGCAGGAAGCTCAGCAGCTGCTTCTTGGGATCGGACTTCGGCACGACCCGGTACTGGATGTTGGGCCGGTCGAAGCTGGCCACGAAGTGCCGCGCCGCCGGCATGTGCAGCCGCTCGGTGATCTCGCGGTGGGTGGCGTCGGTGGCCGTCGCCGTGAGCGCGAGCCGGGGCACGTCCGGCCAGCGCTCGCCCAGCAGTGACAGGGAGAGGTAGTCGGGCCGGAAGTCGTGGCCCCACTGGGAGACGCAGTGCGCCTCGTCGATGGCGAAGAGGGAGATCTTGCCGCGGGAGAGCAGGTCGAGGGTGCTGTCCAGGCGCAGCCGCTCGGGAGCCAGGTACAGCAGGTCCAGCTCGCCGGCGAGGAACTCGGCCTCGGTCACGCGCCGCTCGTCGAAGTCCTGCGTGGAGTTCATGAACCCGGCCCGCACGCCGAGCGCCCGCAGCGCGTCGACCTGGTCCTGCATCAACGCGATCAGCGGCGAGACCACTATGCCGGTACCCGGCCTGACCAGGGACGGAATCTGGTAGCACAGGGACTTTCCGCCGCCGGTGGGCATGAGCACCACGGCGTCGCCGCCGGCGATCACGTGCTCGACGATCGCCTCCTGCTCGCCGCGGAAGGCGTCGTACCCGAAGACCCGGTGCAGGGTGGCCAGCGCCTCGCTGTCCCCGTCCCTCACCTGCGCCGTCTCTGCCATCTCGCCGATCACGCCCGTCCCGCCCATCGTCTGGTCCCCCGTACGTACTACCTCGCCCGTCCGGCCTGTCTGGTCCGTCCTGCCCCGACCACTGCCTCAACGATAGGGGTCCGCGCCGACAGCCCGGGAGTTATCCACAGGCTGCCCGACGCGGCCCGCGTCAAGGACACGTCGATCGTTCACACGTTCGCGGGAGACCTGCCTGATTCCGGCGGATAGTCTGATTGCACCCGCGAGACTCCGTCCCATGGGAGCACTGATGAGCGTCTCACCGAAGGCGTCCGCACCCGACTGGCCGACTCCGCCGGAGGGCGGCTGGACCGCGGACGACCTGGACCGGCTTCCGAACCTGCCTCCGCACACGGAGCTGATCGACGGCAGCCTCGTCTTCGTGAGTCCGCAGACTCTTTTCCACTCACGCGCTGTCGACTTCTTCAACTGGCAGCTCCAGTCCCTCGCGCCAGAGGAGTTCGAGGTCATCCGCGAGTTCACCATCGACATCGACCGGCAGAACCGGCCCGAGCCCGATGTGATCGTCGTGCGAGGCGACGTGGTGGACGACCCGGAGCAGACCCGCTACCCCGCCGAGGCCGTCACCCTGGCCGTCGAGGTCGTCTCCCCCGAATCGGTGTCCCGCGACCGCGAGACCAAGCCCCTGAAGTACGCCCGGGCCGGTATCGCCCACTACTGGCGGGTGGAGAACGAGAAGGGTCTCGCCGTCGTCCACGCCTTCGAGCTGGAGCCCACCACCCGTGCCTACACCAGCGTCGGCATCTTCCGCGAACGCATGAAGGTGAGCGCGCCCTTCCCGATGGACCTGGATCTGACGGCCGTCAAACCGCGCCGCGGCGGCGAGTAGCCCGGGCACACACGGCTGTGGTCCGGCACCTCCTCGAAGAGAGGTGCCGGACCACAGCCGTGAAGCCGTGAAGCCTCAAAGCCGCAAAGCCGCAAAGCCGCAAGCGCAGCGTCAGCGCACGAACACCCCCGCCTGACCCGCCAGGTCCAGGAAGTACTGGGGCGCCACGCCGAGCACCACCGTGACCGCCACGCCCACGGCGATCGCCGTCATCGTCAGCGGTGACGGCACCGCGACCGTCGGGCCCTCCGGACGCGGCTCGCTGAAGAACATCAGCACGATCACCCGGATGTAGAAGAACGCGGCGATCGCCGACGAGATCACACCGATCACGACCAGCGGGGCCGCGCCGCCCTCCGCCGCCGCCTTGAACACGGCGAACTTCCCGGAGAAACCGGAGGTCAGCGGGATACCGGCGAAGGCCAGCAGGAACACCGCGAAGACCGCCGCCACCAGCGGCGACCTGCGCCCGAGCCCGGCCCACTTCGACAGGTGCGTCGCCTCGCCGCCCGCGTCGCGGACCAGCGTGACGACCGCGAAGGCGCCGATCGTGACGAAGGAGTACGCGGCCAGGTAGAAGAGGACGGACGAGATGCCCTCCGGTGTGGTCGCGATCACACCGGCGAGGATGAAGCCCGCGTGCGCGATCGACGAGTACGCCAGCAGCCGCTTGATGTCGGTCTGCGTGATCGCGACGATCGCGCCGGCCAGCATCGTGACGATCGCCACGCCCCACATCACCGGCCGCCAGTCCCAGCGCAGGCCGGGCAGGACGACGTACAGGATGCGGAGCAGGGCGCCGAAGGCGGCCACCTTGGTCGCCGCTGCCATGAAGCCGGTCACCGGCGTCGGCGCGCCCTGGTACACGTCCGGTGTCCACATGTGGAACGGCACGGCGCCCACCTTGAACAGCAGGCCCATGACGATCAGCGCGGAGCCGACGAGGAGCAGCGCGTCGTTGCCCATGGTGTCGGCGAGCGCCGGGGTGACGTTCTGCACGGTGCCGTCGACGACCTGGGCGATCGTGCCGTACGACATCGAGCCCGCGTAGCCGTAGAGCAGAGCGATGCCGAACAGGGTGAACGCGGAGGCGAAGGCGCCGAGCAGGAAGTACTTGACCGCCGCCTCCTGCGACATGAGCCGCTTGCGGCGGGCCAGCGCGCACAGCAGGTACAGCGGGAGGGAGAAGACCTCCAGCGCCACGAAGAGCGTCAGCAGGTCGTTGGCCGCCGGGAAGACCAGCATGCCGGCGACGGCGAAGAGAAGGAGCGGGAAGACCTCCGTCGTGGTGAAGCCGGCCTTGACCGCCTTCTGCTCGCTCTCGCTGCCGGGCACGGCGGCCGCCTGCGCGGCGAAGGAGTCGACACGGTTGCCGTGCTGCTCCGGGTCGAGGCGCCGCTCGGCGAAGGTGAACAGGCCGACCAGGCTGGTCAGCAGAATGGTGCCCTGGAGGAACAGGGCCGGTCCGTCGACGGCGACGGCACCCATCGCCGCGATCCCGGCCTTGGTCGTGCCGTATCCGCCCGCCGCGAGCGCGACGATCGCCGCGAACGCCGCGACCAGGGCGACGGCGGACACGAACATCTGCGCGTAGTAGCGGGACCTGCGCGGCACGAAGGCCTCGACCAGGATTCCGATGATCGCCGCGCCGAGGACGATGAGGACGGGCGACAACTGTCCGTACTCGATCTTCGGTGCGTCGATCTTGGCGATCGGGTCGGCCGCCGTCGCCGCCGTTGTCCACAGGCTGTGGACGGCTGTTGCGCTCACTTGGCCGCCTCCACCTCAGGCTGGGGGTCCGTCTTGTGTACGTCGGACATGGTCTGCTCCACCGCCGGGTTGACGATGTCCGTCACGGGCTTCGGGAAGACGCCCAGGAAGATCAGCAGCGCCACCAGCGGTGCCACGACCACCAGCTCGCGCACCCGCAGGTCGGGCATCCCGTTCACCTCGGCCTTCACCGGGCCCGTCATCGTCCGCTGGTAGAGAACGAGGGTGTAGAGCGCGGCGAGGACGATGCCGAGGGTGGCGATGATGCCGATCACCGGATAGCGCGTGAACGTGCCGACCAGGACCAGGAACTCACTGACGAAGGGCGCGAGCCCCGGCAGGGAGAGGGTCGCGAGGCCGCCGATCAGGAAGGTGCCGGCCAGGATCGGGGCGACCTTCTGCACGCCGCCGAAGTCGGCGATGAGCCGCGAGCCGCGCCGCGAGATCAGGAATCCGGCGATCAGCATCAGCACGGCGGTCGAGATGCCGTGGTTGACCATGTACAGCGTGGCGCCGGACTGGCCCTGGCTGGTCATCGCGAAGATGCCCATGATGATGAAGCCGAAGTGCGAGATCGACGCGTAGGCGATCAGCCGCTTGATGTCGCGCTGGCCGACCGCGAGCAGCGCGCCGTAGATGATGCTGATGACCGCCAGGACCAGGATGACCGGCGTCGCCCACTTGCTGGCCTCCGGGAAGAGCTGGAGGCAGAAGCGGAGCATCGCGAAGGTGCCGACCTTGTCGACGACCGCCGTGATGAGCACGGCGACCGGCGCGGTCGACTCCCCCATGGCGTTGGGCAGCCAGGTGTGCAGCGGGAACAGCGGCGCCTTCACCGCGAAGGCGAAGAAGAAGCCGAGGAACAGCCAGCGCTCGGTGCTGGTCGCCATGTCCAGCGAGCCGTTGGCCCGCGCCTCGGCGATCTCGGTGAGCGAGAAGTTCCCGGCGACCACGTACAGGCCGATCACCGCGGCCAGCATGATCAGACCGCCGGCCAGGTTGTAGAGGAGGAACTTCACCGCGGCGTACGACCGCTGGGTCGCCGCCGTCTTCTCACCGTGCTCGTGCGCCCGGTCCCCGAAGCCGCCGATCAGGAAGTACAGCGGGATCAGCATGGCTTCGAAGAAGATGTAGAAGAGGAAGACGTCGGTGGCCTCGAAAGAGATGATCACCATCGCCTCGACGGCCAGGATCAGGGCGAAGAAGCCCTGTGTCGGCCGCCACCGGCTGCTGCCGGTCTCCAGCGGGTCGGCGTCGTGCCAGCCCGCGAGGATGATGAACGGGATCAGCAGGGCGGTCAGGGCGATCAGCGCCACCGCGATGCCGTCCACGCCCAGTTCGTACCGGACGCCGAAGTCCGCAATCCAGGAATGGGACTCGGTGAGCTGGTAGCGGTCGCCGTCGGGGTCGAAGCGGACCAGGACCGCGATCGCCAGCCCGAGCGTGGCCAGCGAGACCAGCAGCGCCAGCCACTTGGCCGCGGTGCGTTTCGCGGCCGGCACGGCTGCCGTGGCGATCGCCCCGACGGCCGGGAGGGCCGCCGTGACTGTCAGCAGGGGAAAGGACATCGGTATCAGACCGCCCTCATCAGCAGGGTCGCGGCGACGAGGAGTGCCGCACCGCCGAACATCGAGACCGCGTACGAGCGCGCGAAGCCGTTCTGCAGCCTGCGCATCCGCCCGGACAGGCCGCCGACCGAGGCCGCCGTCCCGTTGACGACTCCGTCGACCACGGTGTGGTCGACGTAGACCAGGGAGCGCGTCAGGTGCTCGCCGCCACGGACCAGGACGACGTGGTTGAAGTCGTCCTGGAGCAGGTCCCGCCGGGCGGCCCGGGTGAGCAGCGACCCGCGCGGGGCGACGGCCGGGACCGGACGGCGCCCGTACTGCGCCCAGGCGACGGCGACGCCGATGACCATGCAGGCCACCGTCGCCCCGGTGACCGCCCCGGCGCTGATCGGGGAGTCGCCGTGGCTGTGCCCGGTGATGGGCTCCAGCCAGTGCATGAAGCGGTCGCCGATGCTGAAGAAGGCACCGGCCCCGACCGATCCGACGGCCAGCACGATCATCGGGATCGTCATGAGCCCCGGCGACTCGTGCGGGTGCGGCGGTTCGTACGTGCCGCGTGTCTCGGCGGCGGGCTCCACGTCCGGCTTCGCGGGCGACGGCGTCGGGGCGTTGCGCCAGCGCTCCTCGCCGAAGAACGTCATCAGCATCACGCGTGTCATGTAGTACGCGGTGATGGCCGCGCCCAGCAGGGCACAGGCGCCGAGGATCCAGCCCTCGGTGCCGCCCTTGGCGAACGCCGCCTCGATGATCTTGTCCTTGGAGAAGAAGCCGGACAGGCCCGGGAAGCCGATGATGGCGAGGTAGCCGAGGCCGAAGGTGACGAAGGTGACCGGCATGTACTTGCGCAGTCCGCCGTAGCGGCGCATGTCGACCTCGTCGTTCATGCCGTGCATGACGGAGCCGGCGCCGAGGAACAGCCCGGCCTTGAAGAAGCCGTGGGTGACCAGGTGCATGATCGCGAAGACGTAGCCGATCGGGCCGAGGCCCGCGGCGAGCACCATGTAGCCGATCTGCGACATGGTCGAACCGGCCAGGGCCTTCTTGATGTCGTCCTTGGCACAACCGACGATCGCACCGAAGAGCAGCGTGACCGCGCCCACGATGGTGACCACCAGTTGCGCGTCGGGCGCGCCGTTGAAGATCGCGCCGGAGCGGACGATCAGGTACACGCCCGCCGTCACCATGGTCGCGGCGTGGATGAGGGCCGAGACCGGGGTCGGGCCCTCCATCGCGTCCCCGAGCCAGGACTGCAGCGGCACCTGGGCGGACTTGCCGCAGGCGGCGAGCAGCAGCATCAGGGCGATCGCGGTGAGCTTGCCCTCGTCCGCCCCGGCCGCCAGTCCGGCCTCCCCGTGGCCGCCGAGCACCGGCCCGAAGGCGAAGGTGCCGAACCACAGGAACATCAGCATGATGCCGATGGACAGGCCCATGTCGCCGACGCGGTTGACCAGGAAGGCCTTCTTCGCGGCGGTGGCGGCGCTGGGCTTGTGCTGCCAGAAGCCGATCAGCAGGTAGGAGGCGAGGCCGACGCCCTCCCAGCCGACGTACAGCAGCAGGTAGTTGTCGGCGAGGACGAGGATCAGCATCGCCGCGAGGAACAGGTTCAGGTAGCCGAAGAAGCGGCGGCGGCGCTCGTCGTGCTCCATGTACGCGACCGAGTACAGGTGGATGAGCGAGCCGACGCCGGTGATCAGCAGGACGAACGTCATCGACAGCTGGTCGAGCCGGAAGGCGACGTCGGCCTGGAATCCCTCCACCGGGATCCAGCTGAACAGGTGCTGCGTCAGGGTGCGGTCCTCGGCGCCGCTGCCGAGCAGGTCGGCGAAGAGGACGACGCCGAGCACGAAGGACACGGCGGCCAGCAGCGTGCCGATCCAGTGGCCGACGCGGTCCAGCCGGCGTCCGCCGCACAGCAGGACGACCGCTCCTAGCAGGGGCGCCGCCACCAGCAGCGCAATCAGGTTCTCCACGTTTCAGCAGCCCCTCACAGCTTCATCAGGCTGGCGTCGTCGACCGAGGCCGAGTGGCGGGAACGGAACAGGGACACGATGATCGCGAGCCCGACCACGACCTCCGCGGCGGCGACGACCATCGTGAAGAAGGCGATGATCTGGCCGTCGAGGTTGCCGTGCATGCGGGAGAAGGCGACGAACGCGAGGTTGCAGGCGTTGAGCATCAGCTCGATGCACATGAAGACCACGATCGCGTTGCGCCGGATCAGCACGCCGGTGGCACCGATCGTGAACAGCAGGGCCGCGAGGTACAGGTAGTTGACGGGGTTCACTTCGACGCCTCCTCGGACTGCTTGGAGTTGTCGGGGCCGACCGCCTTGCGTTCCAGCCGGTCCTCGGCCCGCTGCTCCAGCGCCTTCAGGTCGCCCAGCGCCTCCATCGACACGTCGCGGATCTGGCCCCGCTCGCGCAGCGTCTTGCTGACGGTCAGCTCGGAGGGGGTGCCGTCGGGCAGCAGCCCCGCGATGTCGACCGCGTTGTGCCGGGCGTACACGCCGGGTGCCGGCAGCGGCGGCAGGTGCTTGCCGTCGCGGATGCGCTGCTCGGACAGCTCGCGCTGGGTCCTGGCGCGCTCGGTGCGCTCGCGGTGGGTGAGCACCATCGCACCGACGGCGGCCGTGATGAGCAGGGCACCGGTGATCTCGAAGGCGAAGACGTACTTGGTGAAGATGAGGGACGCGATGCCCTCCACGTTGCCGTTCGCGTTGGCCTGGGCGAGACCGGTGAACTCGGAGACGGAGGCGTTGCCGATACCGGCGATCAGCAGGATGCCGAAGCCGAGCCCGGACAGCAGGGCCAGCCAGCGCTGGCCCTTGATGGTCTCCTTCAGGGAGTCCGCCGCGGTGACACCGACGAGCATCACCACGAACAGGAACAGCATCATGATGGCGCCGGTGTAGACGACGATCTGCACGATGCCGAGGAAGTAGGCGCCGTTGGCGAGGTAGAACACCGCCAGGACGATCATCGTCCCGGCGAGGCACAGCGCGCTGTGCACGGCCTTCTTCATGAAGACGGTGCACAGGGCGCCGATCACCGCGACCGTGCCGAGGATCCAGAACTGGACGGCCTCTCCGGTGGAGGTGCCGGCGGAGAGGGTCGCCGCGGCGGCGAGCTGCGCGCTCATCGGCGGATCACCTCCTCCGACGCCGGCTCGGTCGCGCCGAAGGTGGAGTCGCCCTCCTGGACGACCTCCCCCTTGGAGTGGGCGACCTGCTGGACCGTGCCGGGCGCGGCCTCGGTGACCAGGCCCCGGTAGTAGTCCTGCTCGTCGGTGCCCGGGTAGATGGCGTGCGGCGAGTCGACCATGCCCTCCTCGAGACCGGCGAGCAGCTGCTCCTTGGTGAAGATGAGATTGGCGCGGCTGGAGTCGGCCAGCTCGAACTCGTTGGTCATCGTCAGCGCGCGCGTGGGGCACGCCTCGATGCACAGGCCGCACAGGATGCAGCGGGCGTAGTTGATCTGGTAGACGCGGCCGTACCGCTCGCCCGGCGAGTAGCGCTCCTCGTCGGTGTTGTCCGCGCCCTCCACGTAGATGGCGTCGGCGGGACAGGCCCAGGCGCACAGCTCGCAGCCGACGCACTTCTCCAGGCCGTCCGGATGGCGGTTGAGCTGGTGCCGTCCGTGGAAGCGTGGAGCGGTGGTCTTCTGCTGCTCCGGGTACTGCTCGGTCAGCCGCTTCTTGAACATGGCCTTGAAGGTCACGCCGAAGCCGGCCACGGGGTTCATGAATCCGGGGTCGGTCCCCTTGTGGTCCACGTGTTCCGTGTTGTCCCTGTGTTCTTCGCGTTCCTCAGCCATCGGACGCCTCCTTTCCATCCGTAGGTCCGCCCGCAGGGCCGTCACTGTGAGTATCGGGCCCACCACTGACAATCAGCTCCCGCTCCCGGCGGGGACGGCGCCTGGGCACCGGCGGCACCTGCTGTCCGGGCATCGGCGGGACCGGGAATCCGCCGGCCATCGGGTCGAAGGCGGTCTCCGTCCCGGTTCCGGTCTCGGTCTCGGCGGCCTTGCCGCCCTTGTCGCGGTACATGTCGACGAGGAAGGACAACAGCAGCAGGACCAGGACGCCGCCGCCGATGTAGAGGGCGATGTCGCTGAAGCCGTAGTTCTCGTTCCTGAGCGCCCGCACGGTCGCGACCAGCATGAGCCAGACCAGGGAGACCGGGATGAGGACCTTCCAGCCGAGCTTCATCAACTGGTCGTAGCGGACCCGGGGCAGGGTGCCGCGCAGCCAGATGAAGAAGAACAGCAGCAGCTGGACCTTGACCACGAACCAGAGCAGCGGCCACCAGCCGTGGTTGGCGCCCTCCCAGAAGGTGCTGATCGGCCAGGGGGCCCGCCAGCCGCCGAGGAACAGCGTGGTGGCGACCGCCGAGACCGTCACCATGTTCACGTACTCGGCGAGCATGAACATCGCGAACTTGATCGACGAGTACTCGGTGTTGAAGCCGCCCACCAGGTCGCCCTCGGACTCGGGCATGTCGAAGGGGGCGCGGTTGGTCTCCCCGACCATCGTGACGATGTACAGGATGAAGGAGACCGGCAGCAGCACGATGTACCAGCGGTCGTCCTGCTGGGCGACGATCTCCGAGGTGGACATCGAACCGGAGTAGAGGAACACCGAGGCGAACGCGGCGCCCATCGCGATCTCGTAGGAGATCATCTGGGCGCAGGAGCGCAGTCCGCCGAGCAGCGGGTACGTCGATCCGGAGCTCCAGCCGGCGAGCACGATGCCGTAGATGCCGACCGAGGCGACCGCCAGGATGAACAGCATGGCGATCGGCAGGTCGGTGAGCTGCATGGCGGTGCGGTGGCCGAAGATCGAGACCTCGTTGCCGGCCGGCCCGAAGGGGATCACCGCGATCGCCATGAAGGCCGGGATGGCCGCCACGATCGGCGCGAGGACGTAGACCGCCTTGTCGGCGCGCTTGACGATGACGTCTTCCTTGAGCATCAGCTTGATGCCGTCGGCGAGCGACTGGAGCATGCCCCAGGGTCCGTGCCGGTTCGGGCCGATGCGCAGCTGCATCCAGGCGACGACCTTGCGCTCCCACACGATGGAGAACAGCACGGTCACCATCAGGAAGGCGAAGCAGAACACCGCCTTGATGACCACCAGCCACCAGGGGTCGGTGCCGAACATCGACAGGTCTTCAGCGGCGAGGTACGGGCTCATGCCTCCACCTCCTTGGGGGCGGCGCCCGCGGGCGTCGCCGGACCGATGCGGACGAGGGTTCCGGGCAGCACCCCGGCGTCGGAGGCGACGCCGGAGCCTGCCGAGTTCAGCGGAAGCCAGACCACCCGGTCGGGCATCTCGGTGACCTGCAGCGGGAGTTCGACGGCTCCGGCGGGGCCCGTGACGGCGAGGACGTCGCCGTCCTTGACGCCCGCCTCGGCGGCGGTCGCGGCCGACAGCCGCGCGTGGGCGGCGTGCCGGGTGCCTGCGAGTGCCTCGTCGCCCTGCTGCAGCAGCCCCTGGTCGAGCAGGAGCCGGTGCCCGGCCAGTACGGCCTCTCCCGCGGCCGGCCGCGGCAGCGCGCTCGCGGTCTGCAGCGGCTCACCGGCCCGCGGCCCGTCCCAGGCGCCGAGCCGGTCGATCTCCGCGCGCGTGGTGCGCAGATCGGGCAGGCCGAGGTGTACGTCCATGGCGTCGGCCAGCATCTGCAGGACGCGGGCGTCGGTGGGAGCCGGAGGCCGGGTCATCTGGTCGGGCTTGAGGGCGGCCTCGAAGAAGCGCACCCTGCCCTCCCAGTTGAGGAAGGTGCCGGGCTTCTCGGCGACCGCGGCGACGGGCAGGACCACGTCGGCGCGTTCGCTGACCTCGCTGGGCCGCAGCTCCAGCGACACCACGAACCCGGCCTCGTCCAGGGCCGCACGCGCGCGCGTGGGGTCGGGCAGGTCGGCGACCTCCACGCCCGCCACGAGCAGCGCCTGGAGTTCGCCCCGGGCCGCGGCCTCGACGATCTCGCCGGTGTCGCGCCCGTAGCGGTGCGGCAGGTCGGCCAGGCCCCACAGGGCGGCGACCTCCTCACGCGCGCGCGGGTCGGTCGCCGGGCGTCCGCCGGGCAGCAGCGACGGCAGCGCGCCCGCCTCGATGGCGCCGCGCTCCCCGGCCCGGCGCGGGATCCACACCAGCCGGGCGCCGGTCGCCGCCGAGGTCCGTACGGCGGAGGTGAGGCCACCGGCCACGGACGCCAGCCGTTCACCGACGACGATCACGGCGCCCTCGGCGCGCAGGGCCTCGGCGGCCTGGGTGCCGCCCTCCTCCAGGCCGACGCCGCTGGCGAGGGCGTCCAGCCACTCGGTCTCGGTGCCGGGAGCGGCGGGGAGCAGGGTGCCGCCCGCCTTCTCCAGGCCTCGCGTGGCGTGCGTGGCGAGCGAGAAGACCTTCTGCCCGTGCTTGCGCCAGGCCTTGCGCAGCCGGAGGAAGACGCCGGGCGCCTCCTCCTCGGCCTCGAAGCCGACCAGCAGGACGGCGGGCGCCTTCTCCAGCGACGTGTACGTGACACCGGTGCCTCCCCCGGACTCCGTCCGGGAGCTGCCCCCAAGGTCGCGGCCCCGTCCGGCGACGTGGGCGGCCAGGAAGTCGGCCTCCTCGGCGCTGTGCACGCGCGCGCGGAAGTCGATGTCGTTGGTGTCGAGCGCCACGCGCGCGAACTTGCTGTACGCGTAGGCGTCCTCGACGGTGAGCCGTCCGCCGGTCAGGACGCCGGTGCGGCCCCTGGAGGCGAGCAGTCCCTGCGCGGCGATCTGGAGCGCCTCCGGCCAGGAGGCCGGCTCCAGCTCGCCCTCGGCGTTGCGCACCAGGGGCGTGGTGAGCCGGTCGCGCTGCTGGGCGTACCGGAAGCCGAAGCGCCCCTTGTCGCAGATCCACTCCTCGTTGACCTCGGGCTCGTTGGCCGCGAGGCGCCGCATGACCTTGCCGCGCCGGTGGTCGGTGCGGGTCGCGCAGCCGCCGGAGCAGTGCTCGCACACCGACGGCGAGGAGATCAGGTCGAAGGGGCGGGAGCGGAACCGGTAGGCCGCCGAGGTCAGGGCGCCGACGGGGCAGATCTGGATCGTGTTGCCGGAGAAGTACGACTCGAAGGGGTCGCCCTCGCCGGTGCCGACCTGCTGGAGCGCGCCCCGCTCGATCAGCTCGATCATCGGGTCGCCCGCGACCTGGTTGGAGAACCGGGTGCAGCGGGCGCACAGCACGCAGCGCTCGCGGTCGAGCAGGACCTGCGTGGAGATCGGCACGGGCTTCTCGTAGGTCCGCTTCTTGCCCTCGAAGCGGGAGTCGGACTGGCCGTGCGACATGGCCTGGTTCTGCAGGGGGCACTCGCCGCCCTTGTCACAGACCGGGCAGTCCAGCGGGTGGTTGATGAGCAGCAGCTCCATCACCCCGTGCTGGGCCTTCTCGGCGACGGGCGAGGTGAGCTGCGTCTTGACCACCATGCCGTCGGTGCAGGTGATGGTGCAGGACGCCATGGGCTTGCGCTGGCCCTCGACCTCGACGATGCACTGGCGGCAGGCGCCGGCCGGGTCGAGGAGGGGGTGGTCGCAGAACCGGGGGATCTCGATGCCGAGCTGCTCGGCGGCCCGGATGACCAGGGTGCCCTTGGGCACGCTGATCTCGGCGCCGTCGATCGTCAGCGTGACGAGATCCTCCGGCGGGACCGCCGCCGCTCCCCCTCCCGAGGGAGTACTGGTGGTCACGGTCATGCCTTCACCTCCGTGCGGTCGGCCCAGGCCGTCGACTTGGCCGGGTCGAAGGGGCAGCCGCGGCCCGTGATGTGCTCCTCGTACTCCTCGCGGAAGTACTTGAGCGAGGAGAAGATCGGCGAGGCGGCACCGTCGCCGAGGGCGCAGAAGGACTTGCCGTTGATGTTGTCGGCGATGTCGTTCAGCTTGTCGAGGTCGGACATCTGTCCCTTGCCGGCCTCGATGTCGCGCAGCAACTGGACGAGCCAGTACGTGCCTTCGCGGCACGGTGTGCACTTGCCGCAGGACTCGTGGGCGTAGAACTCGGTCCAGCGGGTGACGGCCCGCACGACGCAGGTCGTCTCGTCGAAGCACTGGAGCGCCTTGGTGCCGAGCATGGAACCGGCGGCGCCCACTCCCTCGTAGTCGAGGGGGACGTCGAGGTGCTCGTCGGTGAACATCGGCGTCGAGGACCCGCCGGGCGTCCAGAACTTGAGCCGGTGGCCGGGGCGCATGCCGCCGCTCATGTCGAGGAGCTGGCGCAGCGTGATGCCGAGCGGGGCCTCGTACTGGCCGGGGCCCGCGACGTGGCCGCTGAGCGAGTAGAGCGTGAAGCCCGGGGACTTCTCGCTGCCCATCGACCTGAACCAGTCCTTGCCCTTGTTCAGGATCGCGGGAACTGAAGCGATCGATTCGACGTTATTCACCACAGTCGGGCACGCATAGAGGCCCGCGACGGCAGGAAAGGGGGGACGGAGCCGCGGTTGACCCCGGCGGCCTTCGAGCGAGTCGAGCAGTGCGGTCTCCTCACCGCAGATGTACGCGCCCGCGCCCGCGTGCACGGTGAGGGTGAGATCGAGTCCGCTGCCCAGGATGTTCTCGCCGAGGAAGCCGGCCGCGTAGGCCTCGCGCACGGCCTCGTGCAACCGCCGCAGCACTGGGACGACTTCACCACGCAGATAGATGAAGGCATGCGAAGACCTGATGGCGTAACACGCGATGACGATGCCCTCGATGAGGCTGTGCGGGTTCGCGAAGAGGAGCGGGATGTCCTTGCAGGTCCCGGGCTCCGATTCGTCGGCGTTGACAACTAGATAGTGAGGCTTGCCGTCCCCCTGAGGAATGAACTGCCACTTCATCCCCGTCGGGAACCCGGCACCGCCGCGTCCACGCAGACCGGACTCCTTGACGTACGCGATCAGGTCGTCCGGCGCCATCGCCAGCGCCTTGCGGAGCCCCTCGTACCCTTCGTGCCTCCGGTAGACGTCGAGAGTCCACGACTCGTCCTCGTCCCAGAAGGCCGACAGCACGGGTGCGAGCAGCTTCTCCGGGTTGCTGCCCCTGATCTCGGCTGCCACGGTCATCACTCCCCCTCCTCGGCGGTAGGCCCTGCCGGGTTGGAAGGGTCGGATGCCGATGTGTCCTGCGGCGCGTCGTGCGAGCTGAGGTGTTCCGTCGGGGACGGGTCGTGCACGGCCCGGTCCTGCGGCGCGTCGTGCGGTCCGCCGTCCCGCGGGTGCACCACGCGCGCGGCGGACGCTTCGCCCTTCGCCAGCCTCAGGCCGGCCAGGGAGGCGGGACCCGCGCTGCCGCCGGCCGCGACGGCGCCGTCCCGCTCGTCGGGGAAGCCCGCCAGGATCCGGGCGGTCTCCTTGAAGGTGCACAGGGGAGCACCGCGCGTCGGCGTCACCGGCCGTCCCGCGCGCAGGTCGTCGACGAGGGCCTTGACGCTCGCCGGGGTCTGGTTGTCGAAGAACTCCCAGTTGACCATCACGACCGGCGCGAAGTCGCAGGCCGCGTTGCACTCGATGTGCTCCAGGGTGACCTTGCCGTCCTCGGTGGTCTCGCCGTTGCCGACGCCGAGGTGGTCCTGGAGGGACTCGAAGATGGCGTCGCCGCCCATCACCGCGCACAGCGTGTTGGTGCAGACCCCCACCTGGTAGTCGCCGCTCGGCCGGCGCCGGTACATGGTGTAGAAGGTGGCGACCGCGGTGACCTCGGCCGTGGTGAGGTCCAGCACGTCCGCGCAGAACTGCATCCCGGTGCGCGTGACGTGTCCCTCCTCCGACTGCACGAGGTGCAGCAGCGGCAGGAGGGCGGACCGGGAGTCCGGGTAGCGGGCGATGATCTCGCGCGCATCGGTCTCCAGCCGGGCCCGGACGTCGTCCGGGTAGGCGGGCGCGGGCAGTTCCGGCATGCCCAGGCTGACGCCCCGCTCCGAAGAAGAGGTGGTCACCGGTCGACGCCTCCCATCACGGGGTCGATGGACGCCACCGCGACGATGACGTCGGCGACCTGGCCGCCCTCGCACATCGCCGCCATGGCCTGCAGATTGGTGAAGGACGGGTCGCGGAAGTGGACCCGGAAGGGGCGGGTGCCGCCGTCGGAGACGACGTGCACCCCCAGTTCGCCCTTGGGGGACTCGACCGCCGTGTACACCTGTCCCGGCGGTACCCGGAAGCCCTCGGTGACCAGCTTGAAGTGGTGGATCAGGGCCTCCATGGAGGTGCCCATGATCTTCTTGATGTGGTCGAGGGAGTTGCCCAGGCCGTCCGGTCCCAGGGCGAGCTGGGCGGGCCAGGCGATCTTCTTGTCGGCGACCATGACCGGGCCGGGCTGGAGCCGGTCCAGGCACTGCTCGACGATCCTGAGCGACTGGCGCATCTCCTCCAGCCGGATCAGGAAGCGGCCGTAGGAGTCGCAGGTGTCGGCGGTCGGGACGTCGAAGTCGTACGTCTCGTAGCCGCAGTACGGCTGGGTCTTGCGCAGGTCGTGCGGGAGACCGGTGGACCTCAGGACGGGGCCGGTGGCGCCGAGCGCCATGCAGCCGGCCAGGTCGAGGTAGCCGACGTCCTGCATGCGGGCCTTGAAGATGGGGTTCCCGGTGGCGAGCTTGTCGTACTCCGGGAGGTTCTTGTTCATCTTCTTCACGAACTCGCGGATCTGGTCCACGGCGCCCGGCGGCAGGTCCTGGGCGAGGCCGCCCGGGCGGATGTACGCGTGGTTCATCCTGAGGCCGGTGATCAGCTCGTAGATGTCGAGAATCAGTTCACGATCGCGGAAGCCGTAGATCATGATCGTGGTGGCGCCCAGCTCCATGCCGCCGGTGGCGATGGCCACCAGGTGCGAGGAGAGCCGGTTCAGCTCCATCAGCAGGACCCGGATGATCGTGGCCCGGTCGGGGATCTGGTCGTCGATGCCGAGGAGCTTCTCGACGCCCAGGCAGTACGCCGCCTCGTTGAAGAACGGCGTCAGGTAGTCCATGCGCGTCACGAACGTGGTGCCCTGCGTCCAGGTCCGGTACTCGAGGTTCTTCTCGATGCCGGTGTGCAGGTAGCCGATGCCGCAGCGGGCCTCGGTGACCGTCTCGCCGTCGATCTCCAGGATGAGGCGGAGCACGCCGTGCGTGGACGGGTGCTGCGGACCCATGTTGACGACGATGCGCTCGTCGTCGGCGCGGGCCGCGGACTGGACGACCTCGTCCCAGTCACCGCCGGTGACCGTGTAGACGGTGCCTTCGGTCGTCTCCCTCGGGGAGGCGTGGGAAGTGCTCACGAGTACGACCTCCGCTGGTCCGGAGCCGGGATCTGGGCGCCCTTGTACTCGACGGGGATGCCGCCGAGGGGGTAGTCCTTGCGCTGCGGAAAGCCCTGCCAGTCGTCCGGCATCATGATCCGCGTCAGGGCCGGGTGATCGTCGAAGACGATGCCGAAGAAGTCGTACGTCTCGCGCTCGTGCCAGTCGTTCGTCGGATAGACGGAGACCAGCGACGGGATGTGCGGGTCGCCGTCGGGGGCGCTGACTTCGAGGCGGATCAGCCGGTTGTGGGTGATCGAGCGCAGGTGGTAGACGGCGTGCAGCTCGCGGCCCTTGTCGTGCGGGTAGTGGACGCCGCTGACGCCGGTGCACAGTTCGAAGCGCAGGGCCGGGTCGTCGCGCAGGGTGCGGGCGACGCGGACCAGGTGCTCGCGCTCGATGTGGAAGGTCAGCTCGCCGCGGTCGACGACCGTCTTCTCGATGGCGTTGTCGGGCAGGAGACCCTGCTCCTCCAGCGCGCCCTCGAGTTCGTCGGCGACCTCGTCGAACCAGCCCCCGTAGGGCCGGCTCGCCGGGCCGGGGAGCCGGACGGAGCGGACCAGGCCGCCGTAGCCGGAGGTGTCGCCGCCGTTGTTGGCGCCGAACATGCCGCGCTGGACGCGGATCTCCTCGCCGCCCTGGCCCCGCTGGCCGGGGAGGTTCTCCGCGGACAGGTCCTTCTCGGGGTTGACCTCGTTCGCGTCACCCGCGGTGTTGTTCGCGTCGCTCACCGCAGCAGCCCCTTCATCTCGATCGTGGGCAGGGCCTTGAGCGCCGCTTCCTCCGCCTCGCGGGCCGCCTCCTCGGCGTTGACCCCGAGCTTGGAGCTCTGGATCTTCTGGTGGAGCTTGAGGATGGCGTCCATCAGCATCTCGGGCCGCGGCGGGCAGCCGGGGAGGTAGATGTCGACGGGGACGACGTGGTCCACGCCCTGGACGATGGCGTAGTTGTTGAACATGCCGCCCGAGGAGGCGCAGACCCCCATGGAGATGACCCACTTCGGGTTCGGCATCTGGTCGTAGACCTGCCGCAGCACCGGCGCCATCTTCTGGCTGACCCGGCCCGCGACGATCATCAGGTCCGCCTGCCGCGGCGAGCCGCGGAAGACCTCCATGCCGAAGCGCGCCAGGTCGTAGCGGCCGGCGCCGGTGGTCATCATCTCGATGGCACAGCAGGCGAGGCCGAACGTGGCCGGGAAGACGGACGACTTGCGCACCCAGCCCGCGGCCTGCTCGACGGTGGTCAGCAGGAAGCCGCTCGGCAGTTTTTCTTCGAGTCCCATGTCAATGGCCCCTCAGTCCCATTCCAGGCCGCCGCGCCGCCATACGTACGCGTACGCGACGAAGACGGTGAGCACGAAGAGCAGCATCTCCACGAGCCCGAAAATCCCCAGGGCGTCGAAGGTGACGGCCCAGGGGTAGAGGAAGACGATCTCGATATCGAAGATGATGAAGAGCATCGCCGTCAGGTAGTACTTGATGGGGAAGCGCCCGCCGCCGGCCGGCGTGGGGGTCGGCTCGATGCCGCACTCGTAGGCCTCGAGCTTCGCCCGGTTGTACCGCTTCGGACCGATCAGCGTGGCCATCACCACGGAGAAGATCGCAAAGCCTGCCCCGAGGGCTCCCAGTACGAGGATGGGCGCATACGCGTTCACCGCTCCTCGCTCCTCTCAGTCGGCACTGACTGCTGGCGGTTGCACTGGACTCACAGCCGCCCCAACAGCCCCACGAGCCCCGCCCGTCCCGACGAAGATCGCGAACATGTGAAGCAGGTCACAAGCCCAACTGCCTCGCATCCTATGCCCGACGCTCTGTGATCTGCGACACGGGGTATTACACAAGCTTTGTGATCTCCACCACCTGACGAACGATCATGAAGTCGGATGAGCGGTGATCTTCACACAAGAAGCGTTCACCTGATCACCAGAGGTGACATTTTCACTCGTCGTCGCTGGCCAGAGGGCCCGAGCAGGGTGCGTCTCAATATCAAGATGGTTCCCTTGCATGCAAATTGGCGCTGGAAGCCTGCCCTTGATAGAGGAGGCGTTCACACATGAGAGGGAGGACCGGGGGGCGATGTGGACACGTGCACGCGTTCACGAGCGGCGGCGCATCCCGCGGGCCGCCGCCACGCCGGCCCCGAGAGTCGAGGGGCGCACCCGCACGCGGCGCGCCCACCCGCGACGGACGCGTGTGCCGGGGTAACCGTTCCGTGACCTGCGCCACATTCATGAGAGGCGTCTGAGAACCGGGCTTGGCCAAGTGTCCCAACAAGTGGTAAGCGCGGGGCAATTCGGGCGTAACGATCAAAGACCGTGATCACAGGCGGGTTACGGCCCGTCCGCAATGTCCGTTACGGCGTCAATAAAGAGCGACACGCCCGGGATTCGACGGCCCGATTGAACAACTGTGGCGCAGCACACGTTTCTTGAAGGTATGGAGGAGCTACTGATACCGGTTGTCCCTATGTCCCACACCGCTCACATACGCAGCCACCGGAAGCCCCGCCGCAGCGCGTCGACGATCGCGATGCGGACCGGAGTTGCCGGTGGCGTCCTCAGCACCCTGGCAGTGGCCGGTGCGTCGGGGGCGGCCCACGCGGCCGAACCCGTGACGCAGACCCTCGAACTGCCCACCCTGACGGCCGACCTGGCCGCTCAGGTCGCCCAGTCCGCGGACGTCACGCAGCAGGCGGCCGCGAGCTACCAGCTGCAGGCCGAGCGTGACGCGGCGGCCGCCAAGGCCGCCAAGCAGGCCAAGACGGACCTCGCCGAGGCCAAGAAGAAGGCCGCGGAGGCCAAGAAGAAGGCCGCGGAGGCCGCGCGCAAGGAGGCCGCCGAGCGCGCCTCGCGCGCCGCCGAGCGCACCACCCTGAGCGCGTCCTCGGACACCGGCTCCTCCACCGGCACCGGCAGCAGCACCAGCACCGGCACGTCCACGGCGACCGGTTCGGCCGCCGCCGTCGTCTCCTTCGTGCAGGCCCAGGTCGGCAAGGCGTACGTCTCCGGCGCCACCGGCCCGTCCGCCTACGACTGCTCCGGTCTCGTGCAGGCCGCCTTCAAGCAGGTCGGCATCAGCCTGCCCCGCGTCTCCCAGGCGCAGTCGACGGCCGGCACCCAGGTCGGGCTGGACAACCTCCAGCCGGGCGACATCCTCTACTGGGGCGGCGCGGGCAGCGCGTACCACGTGGGTGTCTACGTCGGCGGCGGCATGTTCGTCGGCGCGCAGAACTCCTCCACGGGCGTCGTGGAGAAGCCGCTCTCCTACGACCCGCCGAGCGGCGCGGTGCGCGTGCTGTAAGCCGCACACCCACTCGTACACGCGCGACAGGGCCGCAGCCGCTCGGGGGCTGCGGCCCTCCGTCCTCTCCTGGCATGCTCGGCGCGCGGGCCGGTTCCCACCGGCCCGTCCACGAGCCGAAGGAGAGAACGTCATGCCGAGTGTCTTCGTCCAGGGGCGGCCCACCGCCTCCTACCCCCCGTTCGCGCCCGAGGCAGGGCGCGGAGCGGTGCGGCGCGTCACCGAGGTCGGCGAGGAGGTGCTGCACCGGCCGTGCCGGGACGTCACCGAGTTCGGACCCGACCTCGCCGCGCTGATCGACGACATGTTCCGCACCATGTACGTCGCGGAGGGGGCCGGACTGGCGGCCAATCAGGTCGGGGTGGACCTGCGCCTGTTCGTCTACGACTGCCCGGACGACGAGGGTGTCCGACATGTCGGACACCTCGTCAATCCCGTCCTCGACGCCCTCGACCCGGCCGCGCGCCGGCTGCTCGACGAGGGCGAGGGGTGCCTGTCCGTGCCGGGCGCCGTCATGGCCGTACCGCGGCCCGACCGGGCCGTCGTGCGCGGCCTGGACAAGGACGGCGTGCCGCTCCTCGTCGAGGGCACCGGCTACTTCGCGCGCTGTCTCGCCCACGAGACCGACCACGTGAACGGGCACGTCTACCTGGACCGGCTCTCCGGCCGGGAGCGGAAGGCGGCGCTGCGGCAGTCGGCGGACCGGCGCGAGGAGGTCTTCGCGCGCCGGGCCGCCAACGCCGCGGCCTTCGCCGCCTGACCACCGCCTGATCGCCGCCTGATCGCCGCCTGACCACCGCCTGACCACCGCCTGGGCGCCGCCTCCGATCAGGCTGCGCTGATCACGCCTTCGGCGCGACCTTGCTCAGTCCGTTGATGATGCGGTCCATCGCGTCGCCGCCCGTCGGGTCCGTCAGGTTGGCGAGCATCTTCAGGGTGAACTTCATCAGGATCGGGTGGGTGAGGCCGCGCTGGGTCGCGATCTGCATGACCTTCGGGTTGCCGATGAGCTTCACGAAGGCGCGGCCCAGGTTGTAGTAGCCGCCGTAGGTGTCCTTCAGGACGCGCGGGTAGCGCTGCAGGGCGATCTCGCGCTGGGCCGGCGTCGCCCGCGCGTGGGCCTGGACGACGACGTCGGCGGCGATCTGGCCGGACTCCATGGCGTAGGCGATGCCCTCGCCGTTGAAGGGGTTCACCAGGCCGCCGGCGTCGCCGACGAGGAGCAGGCCCTTGGTGTAGTGGGGCTGGCGGTTGAAGGCCATGGGCAGCGCGGCGCCGCGGATCGGGCCGGTCATGTTGTCCGGGGTGTAGCCCCAGTCCTCGGGCATGGACGCGCACCAGGCCTTGAGGATCTCGCGCCAGTCCAGTTCCTTGAAGGCGGCGGAGGTGTTCAGGACGCCCAGGCCGACGTTGGAGGTGCCGTCGCCCATGCCGAAGACCCAGCCGTAGCCGGGCAGCAGGCGGTCCTGCGGGCCGCGCCGGTCCCAGAGTTCCAGCCAGGACTCCAGGTAGTCGTCGTCGTGGCGGGGCGAGGTGAAGTAGGTGCGGACGGCGACGCCCATGGGGCGGTCCTCGCGGCGGTGCAGGCCCATCGCCAGGGACAGCCGGGTGGAGTTGCCGTCGGCGGCCACGACCAGCGGCGCGTGGAAGGTGACCTCGCGCTTGTCCTCGCCCAGCTTGGCGTGGACGCCGGTGATGCGGCCGGTGCGGTCGTCCACGATCGGCGCGCCCACGTTGCAGCGCTCGTACAGCCGGGCGCCCGCCTTCTGGGCCTGCCGGGCGAGCTGCTCGTCGAAGTCGTCGCGCTTGCGGACGAGTCCGTAGTCGGGGAACGAGGCGAGATCCGGCCAGTCCAGCTGGAGGCGCGAGCCGCCGCCGATGATGCGCAGGCCCTTGTTGCGCAGCCAGCCGGCCTCCTCGGAGATGTCGATGCCCATGGCGACGAGTTGCTTGACCGCGCGCGGGGTGAGGCCGTCGCCGCAGACCTTCTCCCTGGGGAACGCGGTCTTCTCGAGGAGCAGGACGTCCAGCCCCGACCTCGCCAGGTGGTACGCGGTCGTGGAGCCGGCCGGCCCCGCGCCCACGACGATGACGTCGGCGGTGTTCTCGGAGAGCGGCTCAGTCTCGACGGTCACGGCGGGATCTCCCCAAGTTCGGAATCTGCGTGCCGACCGGCACTGGTCATGGGCAGTCTATTCAGCGTCACCGACCACCCGGCTGAAGGGCTGCCCAGTGAAGCGACCTCTCCCCGTTGTACGGCTGCGCGTCCCCACCGACGAGGACGCCGTCGCCTGGCACCGGATCTTCGACGACCCGGACGTCATGGAGTTCCACGGCGGGAGGGCGGCGGAGCTGTCCGTCTACGAGGAGCTGACCGCCCGCCAGCGCCGGCACGACGCCGAGCACGGCTTCTGCCTGTGGACCATGGTGGACGAGTCCGGGCAGGTCATAGGGTTCACCGGGGCCCAGCCGTGGCCTGGGGACTGGGGCCCCGAGGGCGAGATCGAGATCGGCTGGCGGCTCGGCCGGGCGCACTGGGGCAAGGGGTACGTCACGGCGGCCGCGCGGCAGACGCTGGAGCGGGTGCGCGATGCGGGTGTGGCGGAAGTGGTCGCGATGGTCAACGCGCGCAACGCCCGGTCCATCGCGGTCACGGAGCGGCTGGGCATGCGGCTCGCCGAGGTCTTCACGATCCCGTCCTCCGAGCAGCGGGGGCACTGCTACCGCCTCGACCTGCACCAGCAGCGGACTCCTGGCATGACTCAGGGTAACCGGTTGTCACAGTCAGCCACTTGACGCTTCCGGGCGGTGCGCGGCGGCGCTACCCTGCCGGGTACCGCTGGGGGTGACGTCCGTGCGACCGGTGTCCGAGAAGCCCGATGTCCGCGTACCGCGCCTGGTCGGCCTCATGGCCGTGGACGCGTACGAGACCGCCCGCGTCCAGGGCCTGTTCCTGTACGCGCCGGACCGGCCCGATCTCCGGACCGCCGCCGTCGACCACGTCGCACGCCAGTATCCGCGGCCCGGCGCACAGGTGCCGCGCGAGTCCGTGGTGTACGTGTGGTTCGACTTCGGCGAGGGTGAGGGCGGCGGGGGCATCCGCGAGCCGCGCGGGCCCCGTCCTCCGCTGGGCGGGCTCCGCCGTGAGCTGGCGGAGCCGGGGGAACCGCCGTCCTACTGCGCCGCGCTCAGCTCGCCTTGAAGCCGCGGTGCAGCGTCACCACGCCGCCCGTCAGGTTGCGCCACGCGACCCTGGACCAGCCGGCCCTGCCCAGCCGCCCGGCGAGCGCCGGCTGGTCGGGCCAGGCCCGGATGGACTCGGCGAGATAGACGTACGCGTCGGGGTTGGACGACACCGCGCGGGCCACCGGCGGCAGGGCGCGCATCAGGTACTCGGTGTAGACGGTGCGGAACGGCGCCCAGGTCGGGTGCGAGAACTCGCAGATGACGACCCGGCCGCCGGGCCGCGTCACCCGGTACATCTCGCGCAGCGCGGCGTCCGTGTCCTGGACGTTGCGCAGCCCGAAGGAGATGGTGACGGCGTCGAAGACGTCGTCCTTGAACGGCAGCCGCGTCGCGTCGCCCGCGGTGAACGGCAGCCAGGAGTGCCGTTCCTTGCCGACCTGGAGCATGCCCTGGGAGAAGTCGCAGGGGACGACGTAGGCGCCGGTGCGGGCGAAGGGGAGGGACGACGTCGCCGTGCCGGCCGCCAGGTCCAGGACCTTCTGCGCCGGGCGGGCGTCGACGGCTCTGGCGACCGCCTTGCGCCACGCCCGGTCCTGGCCGAGCGAGAGCACGGCGTTCGTCAGGTCGTACCGTTCCGCGACGTGGTCGAACATCGAGGCGACTTCGTGCGGCTGCTTGTTCAGGGAAGCGCGGGTCACGGGCCCATTGTTGCAGCACCCGCCCCTGCCGCCGCCGACGGGCTCACGGCAGCAGACGGGGCCGCTTCCGCGCGGCGACGTCCTCCACCCACCCGAACAGCAGCACGAACACCGCAATCAGGACCCACCCGACGCCCAGCAGGAACCACTGGCTCTCCAACGGCAGGTACGCCTCGAAGGCGGGCACGTCCCAGAGCCGGTCGATCAGCGGCACGGCCAGGACGAGGGCCAGCTCGTGCCAGAGGTAGACGGTCACCGCGCGGGCGTTGAACACCGTGACCAGCCGGTCCAGCCGCCGCAGCCGGGCCAGTCCCGAGAGGCCGACCCCGAGCCGCGCCTTGGAGTACATCAGCAGCGTCACGAACCCGGCCGACCAGAAGGCCTGCGCGAGCGGGATGTCGTCGAGGTCGTAGGTGCCGTACTCGGCCCGGTGCGTGAAGGCGTACCAGGCACCGCAGGCGAGGGCCGCGAGCGACAGGACGACGACCGCGGCCGGCTTCAGCCGTCCCAGCACGCCGTCGCGGTGGGCGAAGCCGAGGATCCAGCAGAAGAGGTACGTGGCGAGGTCGAGCAGCCCGGTCCCGAACCGGTTCTCGGGCGGCTGCCAGAGGAACTGGAACGCCACGGCCGGGGCGAGGGACAGCAGCAGCACCGGCACGGGCGCGAGCCGGAAGACCCGCAGCAGCAACGGGGAGAGCAGCACGAACCACAGATACGTCCTGAGGTACCAGAGGATCTCCCAGGCCTGTTCGCCCCACGCGCTGCCCGGCGGGTCGCCGAGCGGCACGACCCAGTAGACGATCTGCCACCCCGGCATCCAGCCGCGCGCCAGCATCGCGCCCACCACGAACAGGCCCCAGCACCAGAACGGCGGCAGCAGGCGGCGCAGCCGGTTCCTGAACACCGTGGCGGCGGGACGCCGCAGCGAGCGGGCCATCAGGGTGCCGCCCAGGCCGAACATGATCCCCATGGACGGGAGGACCAGCCCGGCCCAGGGCCAGCCGAAGGCGTGGTAGGCGACGACCCGGACGAGGGCGAGGGCACGCAGGGTGTCGAAGTAGCGGTCCCGCACCACCGGGGCGGCACCCTCCTCACCCCGCGCGGCGCGCACGGCGCCCCTGCTGTGCGCCCCCATCAGCCGGTCCCCGCCGGCGTCCCCACCTCGCCGGTCCGTTTCAGTTTCTGCCAGCGCAGCCGCCCGCCGGTCAGGGCGGTGACGCAGGAGTGGATGAGGACGAGGTACATCATCTGCCGGTACGCCAGCTGCTGGAGCGGCATCATCAGCAGGTACCGGTACTTCTCCCGGTCCAGCCGGAAGGCGTACGCCGCGCACACCAGCTGCACGCCCAGCACCGCGAGCCACGCGAGGAGCGCCGCGCGGAAGTCGACGAACAGCATCGAGTAGACGGTGAACACGTCGATGAGCGGGGCGAAGACCGGCGTGACCACCTGGAAGAGCACCACCAGCGGCATCCCGACCCGCCCGAAGCGGCCCGAGGGGCCCTTGTCCGTCAGCGACCGGCGGTGCTTCCACAGCGCCTGCATCGTGCCGTACGACCAGCGGTAGCGCTGCGACCAGAGCTGGCCGAGCGACCCCGGCGCCTCCGTCCAGGCGCGGGCGTGCTCCTCGTAGACCACCCGCCACCCAGCGCGGTGCAGGGCGATGGTGATGTCGGTGTCCTCGGCGAGGGTGTCGTCGCTCATGCCGCCTGCCTGGAGGACCGCCTCGCGCCGGAACGCGCCGATCGCGCCGGGGATGGTCGGCATGCAGCGCAGCAGGTCGTACATGCGCCGGTCGAGGTTGAAGCCCATCACGTACTCGATGTGCTGCCAGGCGCCGATGAGGGTGCGCCGGTTGCCGACCTTGGCGTTGCCCGCGACCGCGCCGACGGAGGGGTCGGCGAAGGGCTGCACCAGGTGCCGTACGGTGTCGGGCTCGAAGACGGTGTCGCCGTCCATCATCACGACGATGTCGTACCGGGCGTGCCGGACGCCGTTGTTGAGGGCGGCGGGCTTGCCCGCGTTGGCCTGTCGCACGACCCGGACGCCGGGCAGTCCGAGGGACTCGGCGATGTCCGCCGTGCCGTCCGTCGAACCGTCGTCCACGACGATGATCTCGACGGGGTGGGTACTGCGCGCCAGCGATCTCAGGGTCGCCTCGATGCACTCCTTCTCGTTGTACGCCGGGACGATCACGCTCACCGGCCCGGTGACGGGCGGACCCCAGCTGAAGCGGCGTCTGTTGCGCTGCCGGTAGTGGCGGCGGGCGAGGACCAGCATCATCGCGAAGCGGCCCATGACGGCCACGCCCACGACGACGAGCCCGACCGACAGCGCGGGGACCGTCCACTCGGCGACGGCGACGGCCGCGATCAGCGCCTTGCCCTCGTAGAGGGTGGCGCCGGTGGCGCGGTGATGGGCGGCCTGGAGGCCGCCTCCCTGCTGCTGCGACTGCTGTGGCTGATGTGACTGCTGATCGGCCATGACACCGCTGACCGTGGTGAAGGTGTACCCCTTCGCCTTCATCCTCTCGATGTACTTCGGCAACGCCTCGATCGTCTGCGACCGCTCGCCCCCGGCGTCGTGGAAGAGGACGGAGGCCCCCTCGTCGTCCTCCGGCGTGGCCCACTCGACGATCTTCGAGACGCCGGGCCGTTTCCAGTCGTCGCTGTCGGTGTCGATGAAGACGCTGGTGTAGCCGTCCGCGCCGAGGCTCTCGTAGACGGGCCAGCTGTAGTTGTCGATGGCGTCCGTCTGGGAGGAGTACGGCGCCCGGAACAGCGTGCTGGTGATGCCGGCCGCGCCCGCCAGGGCGAGCTGGGTCTGCTCGATCTCGCGGGTGACGCGGGCCTGGCTCTGGTAGGAGAGGTCGACGTGGGTGAAGGTGTGGACGCCTACCTCGTTGCCCTGCTCGACCATGTCCCGCGCGATCCCCGGGTGGCGCGAGACCATCGAGCCGACCAGGAAGAACGTGCCGGGCACGTCGTACTTCTCCAGGATGTCCAGCACCTGGGGCGTCCAGGTGAGGTCGGGGCCGTCGTCGAAGGTCAGCACGATCGTCTTGTCAGGGACGGAGACGGTGGTGGCCTGTCCGCCGGGGAAGGACAGGATCGGTCCGCCGTCGAGCACGTCGTCGGGGACGTCGCTCGCCGAGGCCCCGGTGCGTACGCGCTGGTCGCCGCCGACCTCCGCGCGCAGATAGCCGTCGAGGAGCATCACGCAGGTCAGCGCGAGCAGGAGGAGCAGGGCGAGCAGGACGCGCGGGCGTTGCAGCGCGGCGGCCCGGCCGGCGGCCCGTTCCATCCGGGAGGGGGCACGACGGCGGCCCCGCGCGGGCGGGGTGGGGGGTGAGGTGGGCGTGGTCATGAGCGTGGGGCGTCCGGTCAGTCGGTGGGGGCGGTGGAGGGAGCGGCTGAGGAAGCCGTGGCGGGAGCGGTGCCGGGGACCGCGCTGGGAGAGGCGGAGGGCGCGGGGCTCGGCGGCACGCCCGTGGGCGCGACGCCACCCTGCGGACGCGTACCGCCGCCGGGACCCGGGCCGCCCTCGGGTCCACCACCTCCGCCGACGCCGAAGGGCAGCAGCGAGGACGGGTTGACCGAGATACCGACGCCCATGAAGGCCAGGCCCAGGACGGCCGTGTAGCCGACGCACACGGCTCCCACCAGCAGACCCAGCCGGCGCAGCAGCCGGGCCCGGCGTCCGGTGCTGTCGACGAACACGGGCCCCTCGGCGGGCGCGATGCCGCGTTTGCGACGACGACCGCGCGTGGCGGCTCGGGAGGCGGTGACAGGCTCGGATCGCATGCCCCGGACGTTAGGGAGCCTTGCCTGTCGCGAACTGGCAGTTCCTTGAGAGGTCCCGGTGAAAAGCGGCCATTCCTGTCCGTTTCCTGGGAGATGACGCCGAACAGTGCCCTTTCCTCAGCGAAGGCCCAGGTAGGCGTGGCACCTTCACTGGTCCGACGACGACATTGGACAAGAACGGGAGAGTGCGCTCATGAGGGTTCACCGGACCGCGACAGCCGGGTGCGCCCTGTTGTTCGCCCTGGTCACCGCGGGTTGCGCCGGACAGGACGACGGCACGGCCGACGCGGCCCCCGCATCGCCGTCGGCACCGTCCGAGCCGACCACCGCCTACGCCCCCTACGTCAGTGCCACCACCGCGTCCGCCACCGACACGGCGGGCTCCCCCACGACGTACAACCTGGCGTTCGCCATCTCGTCCGGCGACGACTGCGTCCCCCGCTGGAACGGCGTCCAGGACATCGACGACGCCTCCGTCGCCTCCCGCGTCGAGAAGCTGAGGGAGTCCGGCGCCACCGTTCGCGTCTCCTTCGGCGGCGCCTCCGGCACGGAGCTGGCGGCGGCCTGCGGCAGCGCCTCCGCACTGGCGGCGGCGTACGGCACCGCCCTCGACGCGGCCGGTTCGACGCGGGCGGACTTCGACATCGAGGGCGACGCGCTGACCGACGCCGGCTCCGTCGCGCTGCGCTCGGAGGCGATCGCGCTGCTCCAGGAGCAACGGGACGGCCTGGAGGTCTCCTTCACCCTCCCGGTGATGCCCACGGGCCTGGACACCGACGGCCTGGCGCTGCTGGCGTCGGCCAACGACCACGGCGTACAGGTCTCCGCGGTCAACCTCATGACCATGAACTACGGCGAGTCGTACACCGCCGACATGGGCGACTACGCCCTCGCCTCGGCGAAGGCCGCGCACACCCAGCTGAAGAAGGTCTTCGGCACGTCCGACGCGGACGCCTGGCGGGGCATGGCGCTCACCTCGATGCTCGGCGTCAACGACGTCGCCGGTGAGACCTTCACGCTCGCGGACGCCGCCGAGGTCCGTGCCTTCGCCGAGGAGAAGGGCATCGCCTGGGTGTCGATGTGGGCGGCGTTCCGGGACGTGCAATGCACCGAGGACGCTTCGGCCACCGACGCGCTCACCACGTGCAGCGGCGTGGCGCAGGAGGAGGGGGCGTTCGGGACGGCGTTCGGCGCGTAGGCGGGACGTCGGACGAGCCCCGCGGGGCCGCGCGGTCAGCGCCCCCGGTACACCAGACGGCCGCCCACGACGGTGGCCACGCACGTGGACGCGCCCTCCCGCACGAGCGCGGCCCGGTCGGGTACGTCGAACACCGCGAACCGGGCGGGCTTCCCGGCAGCGAGTGCGGGCAGCAGCACCAGCGGCACCGGCGAGAGAGACGCGGGTCCGGGCAGGGTGGCCGGGCGCCCCGCCAGGGCGAGCCCCGCTCCGCGCACCGCGTCCAGGGCCGCGCGCCCCCGAAGCTCGCCGGCGACGGCGACCGTTCCGTGCGCCAGCATGCGCTGCACCCCTCGGCGAGCGCTGGCGCCCCGCGCGGACGCCTGCGCACCGAGGAGGGCGAGCGCGCGCTGCCCGAAGATCGGCTCGGTGCCCAGCCGGTCCGCTTCGCGCGGGTCGGGGTGGTACGCCTGCTCCAGCAGTTCCGGGCCGTACGGGTTGAGCAGTCCGGGCGTCAGGATGCCGGGCCACCGGCGCACCCGCGCCCGCGGGTGGTCGGCGGCCAGCGCCTCGTACGGGCCGACGGCGGCGAGCCGCGCACCGTCGACCACGACGGTCGCCTCGGGCGAGGCCTCACAGACGTGGATCGTCAGCACGGCGGCCTCAGTTGGGGGCGAGCAGCTTCAGCTCGGGGTGGGCCGTGCCGCCCTCGATCGCCGTGGAGGAGATGTGGGAGACGACGCGCTCGTCGACGGGGTCGTTCGCCGGGTCGTCGTGCACGACGAGGTGCTCGTACGTCGTGGCCCGCTGCGCCGGGACCCGCCCCGCCTTCCTGATGAGATCGATGATCTCCAGCCGGTTGGACCGGTGCTTGGCGCCCGCGGAGGAGACGACGTTCTCCTCCAGCATGATCGAGCCGAGGTCGTCCGCGCCGTAGTGCAGGGAGAGCTGGCCGACCTCCTTGCCGGTGGTCAGCCAGGAGCCCTGGATGTGGGCGACGTTGTCGAGGAACACGCGGGCGATGGCGATCATCCGCAGGTACTCGAAGAGCGTGGCCTGCGTGCGGCCCTTCAGGTGGTTGTTCTCGGGCTGGTAGGTGTACGGGATGAAGGCGCGGAAGCCGCCGGTGCGGTCCTGCACGTCCCGGATCATCCGCAGGTGCTCGATGCGCTCGGCGTTGGTCTCGCCGGTGCCCATCAGCATCGTGGACGTCGACTCGACGCCCAGCCCGTGCGCGATCTCCATGATCTCCAGCCAGCGTTCGCCGGACTCCTTCAGCGGCGCGATGGCCTTGCGCGGCCGCTCGGGCAGCAGCTCCGCACCGGCACCGGCGAACGAGTCGAGTCCGGCGGCGTGGATGCGCCGGATCGCCTCCTCGACCGACACCTTCGAGATCCGCGCCATGTGCTCGACCTCGCTCGCCCCCAGGCTGTGGATGACGAGCTGCGGGAACTCCTTCTTGATGGCGGCGAAGTGCTCCTCGTAGTACTCGACGCCGTAGTCCGGGTGGTGGCCGCCCTGAAACATGATCTGCGTGCCGCCCAGCTCGACCGTCTCCGCGCAGCGGCGCAGGATGTCGTCGAGGTCGCGGCTCCAGCCCTTCTTGGTGTCCTTGGGGGCCGCGTAGAAGGCGCAGAACTTGCACGCCGTGACGCACACGTTCGTGTAGTTGATGTTGCGCTCGATGATGTACGTCGCGATGTGCTCGGTGCCGGCGTACCGGCGCCTGCGTACGGCGTCGGCGGCGGCGCCCAGCGCGTGCAGCGGGGCGTCGCGATAGAGGTCGAGCGCCTCTTCGGGGGTGATCCGCCCACCGGCGGCGGCGCGGTCGAGGATGGGCTGAAGGTCGGCCTTCTCGGTCACCGGCGTCCCTTTCGCAAGGTTCGTAAGGGTTGTGGACGGACCCGCCCAGCGTACGCCAGGCGTTTCGCCCGCTCGTGCTCAGGCCGCGTATGCCCCGGCCAGGACGCCGAGGAAGGCGCCCGCGATCAGGAACGGCCCGAAGGGGATGGCCGTCTTGCGGTCCGCGCGCCGGGCGACGAGGAGGGCACCGCCGTACAGCGCCCCGAGCAGGAACCCGGCGAAGGTGCCCAGCATCAGGGTGGGCCAGCCGTACCAGCCGAGGACGGCACCGGCCGTGAGGGCGAGCTTGACGTCGCCGAAGCCCATGCCGGCCGGGTTGATGAGGAACAGCACGAGATAGCCGGCGCCGAGGGCGAGGGCGCCCAGCAGGGCGGTCGTCCACTCCCCCGCGTGCTCGGGCACGAGCGCGGTGAGCCCGAGCAGGACGAGCGCGGCGCCGGCCAGCGGCAGGGTGAGCGGGTCGGGCAGCCGCCGTACCTTCAGGTCGACGACGGCCAGGAGCACGCCGACCGGGGCGAGCAGCAGCCAGACGGCGGCCTCGGGCCGGGTCCCGGTGGCGGCGGCGAGCGCGGCGCAGACGAGGGCGGTGGCGAGGGACGCGGTGCGCGGACCGTGGGACGCCTGACCGGCCGGGCACTGCCCGCACCGGGCCCGGCCGAGCCAGCCGCGTACGGGGTGCCCGTCCGGGCACCGCTCGCGCCACGCCTCCCCGGACGGGGCGGAGAACCGGTAGGCCGCGCGGGGCAGCAGCGCGCCCGTCGCCGCGCCCCACAGCGCGGCGACGAGGACGACCACGAGGTCGATGTCGATGGCGCTGTTCATGACGGAGTCGATGGCGGAGTCGATGCTCATCCGGCGGCGGAGACGCCCTCGCGCCAGGTCGGCAGCAGCTCGTCGAGCAGCGCCTCGGTGCGCGGCGGCACCCCGCGGGCCCCGCTGCGGGCGACGAGGTCGGCGGCGAGGGCACGCAGCCGGCCGGGGTCCCCGGTGGTGTGGGTGGCGCGCAGCAGCTCGTGCCACAGGCGTTCGTCGGCGGGGGCGGTGCGCAGCGCCGCGGTCAGCGCCTCGATGGCCTTCTCCGCGCGGTTCTTCTCCAGGTGGAACTCGGAGAGCGCCAGCCCGGTGTCGGCGACCAGCAGCGGGAGCTGGGCGTCGACGATCTCGTGGGTGAGC
Source organism: Streptomyces violaceoruber (assembly GCF_033406955.1). Classification (NCBI taxonomy): domain Bacteria; kingdom Bacillati; phylum Actinomycetota; class Actinomycetes; order Kitasatosporales; family Streptomycetaceae; genus Streptomyces; species Streptomyces violaceoruber. The sequence goes on from NZ_CP137734.1 coordinate 3,560,894, forward strand.
CAGCGGTAGCGGCCCTCGGGCCGGTCGGCGAGCAGCGGCCCGCGCACCAGCACCAGCGCGTCGGTGAGCAGCCGCCCGCGCACCTGGCGGCTGCCGGCACCCCGGCCCTGGGTGGCCTCGTAGTAGAGGGAGCGCAGCACGTCGAGGTCGGAGACGACGGACTTGGCAAGGGTGAGCCGGCCGGTGGCGTCGGTGCCGAGCCGAGGGGTGCCGTCGGGGTCGGAGCCGAGCCAGGCCCGCAGCCGCTCCAGCAGCGCGTCGCGCACGTCCGCCGTCACGCCGCGCGGCCACAGCGCGGAGGACAGCACCCGCGGGTGGACGCCCTCGCGGTGCAGCAGGAGCAGCGCCAGCGCCTCGTGCAGCAGGGCGCTGCGCTCACCGTCGGGCGTGTCCAGGCCGATGATCTCGTACGACCCGACGAGGCGGGCGTACACCGCGGGCCGTCCCTGCTCGCTGATGTCGACGAGGAACGGCGGGGCGTTGGCCGGCCGGCCGGGCCCGCCCTCCGGGTCGGAGCCGGGGCCGGAGCCGGGATCGGCGTCGGTGAACAGCTCGACGACGGCACGCCGCTGGGCGGCCGGCAGCATCTGGGCGTCCAGTTCGAGCCCGAGCAGCGGCGCGAGCAGGCGGCCCGCGCCGGTGATCTCCATCTCCCAGGCGGCGCCGGGCAGGTCGGTGCCCTCGGTGCCGACGAGGTAGCCGATGCCGAGCCGGCCGGCGTCGGCGGCGAGTTCGGCCAGTCGCAGCGCGTCGTCGTCGGAGGGCTGGGCGGCCAGCAGGACGAGGTGCGGGGCCCAGCGCGTGTGCTGGGCGGGCCCGGTGCGGCCGGTGAGGACGGAGTCGTGCCCGGCGGCACCGAGCGCGCCGCGCCGCTGCCGGGTCTCGGCGGACATGGTCTCGAAGAGGTCCTCGAACCCGTCGAGATGGCGGATCCGGTTGGGCGCGAGAGGCGTGAGGTCGTCCCCGAACCCGACCAGGGTGATGGTCATCCGGTCCGACCAGCCGTTGGTGGCCAGCTCGGCGGCGACCGACGCGAACACGGCGGCCCGGTCGGCCTCGGTACCGCCGAGCGAGACGATGCCGGGCACCGCCTCCAGGTTGAGCAGCAGCCGGGAGTCGTCCATGGTGCCGAGACTGACGAGCCCGGGGTACGGCGCGGCCGTCTCGGCCTCCTCGTACCCCTCGGCGTCGGAGCGGGCCAGCATCCAGAAGGTCTGGTCCTGACCCTGCTGCCACGGCGCGGGCGGCTTCCCGGCCGGCTGGGCGAGCTGGAGGTGCAGGTCGCCGTTGCCGCTCATCCAGGCCGCGTAGACGACGGGCAGCGGGCGGGACTCGGCGGTGAGGGAGGCGGCCAGCCCGCGCAGCGACCGGTCGAGCAGGCGTACGCCCTCGGGGTCGGCGCCGACGAGCAGCGCGTCCTGCACGTCCTGGGCGTCACCGGTCGGCGTGGGCGGCTCCATGCCGCGCCGTCCGCCGACCGCGCCGAGCGCCGACTGCCACATCGCCTGCCGGCGCCGTCGCCCGAGGGCGCCGAGGAGACCGGCGGCGAGCAGGGGTGCGGCGAGCAGCGCCTCGGGCAGCCCGAAGGAGTGGCCCTCCTGTCCGGCGGCGGGGGTGGCGTGCTCCTGACCCGTGCCGGGGACGGGAGTGGCCGGTGTGACGGGACTGGCGGGGTTGGCGGGTGTGGGCGCGGGCCGCTGCTCGGGCAGGGAGACCTGGGCGTCACCACCGCCGCTCCCCTGGGCGTGGTCCCCGCTCTTGGCGTAGTCGCTGATCTGCTGCTGCACCTGCTCGGAGACGTCGGGCGCCTCGTCGGGCATCTCGACCAGCTCGCCGCCGCGGGCGTCGCCGGGCATCTCCATGATCCAGCCGGGCCGGATGAGTGAGGCCTCCGAGAGCCGGGACCCGTCGGGCTGCACCCGGTCCTTGTTGAGCTCGAAGATCTCCTTGTACCGCCGCCCGTCACCGAGGTGCCGTTCGGCCACCTCCCAGAGGGAGTCGTGGTGACGCCCCTCGGGCGGCTGGATCCGGTAGTACTTCGTGTCGCCGTGCGCGGCGGAGGAGCCGCCGTCGGCGCGGGCGGCGTCCTGGCCCGCCTGTCCCGCCTGCTCGGCCAGGGCGTTGGCGGTGGCGGCCGCCTGTTCCTGCTGCTGGGCGAAGATCCCCGGCGTCTGCTGGGCGGCGGCGACGGACGGCTTCTGGTTCCCCTCCAGGCTCTGCCCCAGCTGCGACAGCCCCGGCGTGAGGCTCGCCGCGGTGGCGCCGACGAGGAGCAGGGCGGCGACCAGCTGCCGGGCCAGCAGCTGACTGGGCCCGGACCCGGGCACCCGCCCCGGCACCCCGACACCGGACAGCGCGGCCTTGACCTCGACGAGCACACAGGCGGTGAACTGCGCCCAGGCGAGCCAGACGATGACGGTGAGGATGTGCAGGAAGGTCTGCACGGTGATCTCGCGCTGCAGCCAGTCGAGGCTCGGCGCCCCACCCGGGAACGGCCACCCCGCGGTCACGGCCAGCGCGAACGGCACCCCGACGACCAGCCCCGCCAGCACGACGAAGGCAAGGAACGCCTTGACGAAGTCCCCGAACGTCCGCCGCCGCACCCGCACGGGCTGAGGCGTGCGGTTTCTCGGTGCCGAGGGTGCCGAGGGAGCCGTCGAGCTTGACGAGCTGGTGGTGCGGCGTCGCGGCATGGGCGGAGTCCTGGGTCGTGGTCGTGGGCGGCGAAAGCCGCGGGGGCGTCCGGTAAGAGGGGTGTGCTGAGCCTACCGAGATCTTATGGACTCCCACCGGCGGCGGCGAAGGGGTGAGGGAGGCCCACATCACAACGTCCGCCCGTTTCACGCCCTTTGCCCGCCTCTACGGAGACCCCCTTCACACACCGCACACAAACCCCGAAAACCGGTCAGAGGCCGTGCACGCACCCCTGGTAGCTTCGTTCCCTGTCGCACACGCCGCATCCCGGGGGGAACACCAGTGGCCCGCAGCGCCCTCACCATGACCGCCGCCACCTTCGCCGCGACGGCGGCCCTGCTCCTGACCGCCTGCGGCGGAGACGGCGACGAGTCGTCCCCGGACGACATCAAGGGGGCGGGGACGGGGGCCGGCAATCCTTCCTCATCGGCCTCCACGCCGGGCACGGCCGACGCGAACCGGCCGGACGTGAGCCTGCCCGAGGACTTGAAGCTGGTCTTCGACTTCCAGCGGCCGTCGGACGCGGACCAGGCCGCAGCGCTGGAGGATGCCGCGAACTACATCCGCGCCCTGGACCACGGCATCGCGCAGCAGGATCCGAACGACCCTGCTTATCAGTTCTATTCGACCGGCGGCGCCGAGAAATACGCGAAGTCCCAGATCGAGGCGTGGGTCAAGGACGGCTGGACGGTCACCGGAGACGACCGGTACTTCAACGCCAGTATCGATCCCGTGGGTGAGGGCAAGTCGGTGCTCGTCAGCTTCTGCCGCAACCAGGCGAAGTTCTACAGCAAGAAGGTCAAGACCGGGAAGGTCAACTACACCGAGGAGAACCTGGACAGCTACCAGAAGTTCAGCCTGCTGATGAGCCCCTCCGAGGCGTCGGCGGCGGTGTGGCAGGCGCGGCAGATCGAGGTGCAGGGACGGGTGAAGGAGTGCAAGGGATGACCGTGCGTCGTCGCCGCCTCTACTGGTCGTCCGCAGCTCTGTCGATCGCCATGGTCGGAGGCCTGGCCCCGGCGGCCCATGCCAACGGCACGCCCGGCAACACCACGACGCCTCCAGCCGACGAGAGCCCCAAGGGCGACACGAACGGCCGCACCCTGCTGTCGTCGGTCTCCCAGTCCAGGATTCGGCTCACCTATCTCGACGGCCGGACCGGCAGCGGCTCCATGGAGGACCTCACCTCCGTCGACCCCAACTGGGAGCCGCCCGTCTGCTGGTACGAGCCGGTGTTCACACCGGAACAGCTCAAGTCCGCGGTCACGGACCTCAAGAAGAACGGCGGCCTGGGTGCCGTGAACGCCCACGAGTTCTGGACCTCGGGCATCTTCGTGGATCACTACGAGGAGGGCGAGGAGCAGGACAACTTCGACGTCAACTCGTCGAAGAACACCATGGCCAAGGGCTACAAGGACTACAACGTGGGCAAGGACGGCATGTTCTGGCGCAGCGTCGTCCGCAAGGGACACGAGCACGACACCAAGGCCTGGGACTGCGGCCGCATCATGTTCTGGCAGGACGCCGGCACGATCCCGGACGACGAGCACGCCCCCACCCCCGAGACGCTCGCGGCCTACGCGTACGACCAGATCGACGTACCCAAGACCGAGGTCGAGCTGAAGCCCCAGGCGGAGTCCACGGTGAACCTGCCGACCTGGGTCTGGCTGGACAAGGGCACCTTCAAGGAGGTCAAGGTCCGGGCCGAGCTGCCGGGCACCGGCCTGTGGGCGGAGACGACCGCGAAGCCCGTCGCCCTCCATCTGGAACCCGGCACGGCCGACGCCGAGACCTTCCCCGCCTCTGGCGACTGCGAGATCAACGCCGACGGCTCCATCGGTACGCCGTACACGAAGGGCAAGGCCGACGAGACGCCTCCCTGCGGCATCCGCTACCTACGCGCATCGAACGGCGAGCCGTACCAACTGAAGGCCTCGATCACCTGGGAGATCTCCTGGGAGGGCAACGGCGGCGCCCAGGGCGACCTGCCGGACGGCACCTTCGAGACGACCCAGGACATGGAAGTCCAGGAGATCCAGTCCATCAACCGCTGAACAGCTCCTCGGCCCGCTCGACACTCAGCGCACGCCGTGCCCAAACTTCGAGTTGGTCGAGGTCCCAGCAGTCGAGCACGCGCTCCCGCAGAGCGAAGCACACCGGGATGTCCCGCCATTCGAGAATGCGGAGCGTCATCCTGGCCCGCTCCTGGATCCGGCCCTCCACCCGGCCTTCCTCGCGGACCTGCACAGCCACTGGGTTGTCGAAGAAGTAACGGATCCTCCTAGGCACGCGTCCCACCTCTCCGGTACGGCCCGATCGTCCCGCTACGCCGCGACAAGGTCACACCACACGTACTTGCCCCGGTTCCCGCCCCTGGCCAGCGGTTGCCACCCCCACAGGTCGGCACACGCCCGCACGAGCGCGAGGCCGCGCCCCTCCTCCGCCTCCGTGAGCGCGTCCAGGTTCCCGGGCGGCTCCGGCGGCCCCGGGTCCGCGTCCCACGCCCCGACCCGCAGCACGCCGGCCGCCCAGCGCACGCGCAGCGCGGCAGGACCTTTGGTGTGCCGTACGGCGTTGGAGACCAGCTCGGTCGCGAGCAACTCGGCGGTGTCCACGAGGCGGATGAGGCCGTGCATGGTGAGGATGAGACGAAGAGTGCGGCGGCAGACGGTGACGGCGCGCAGGTCGTTCGGGATGTAGAGGGTGTACTCCCAGGGGGCCGCAGGATCGACTGGCTCGTTCTCGGGCATGGGTGAACTCCGTTCGGCGGTCGGATAATTGGCCGGTGGCTTCGCCGCTCACCAAGGCATGGCGAAACGGTGCACTTCCGGCACTCGTCGGCACCACACAGTGCGCGTTACGTCACCGACGGTATTTCCTAGTTTTAGGAAACCGCAAGCGCCTGCCGTATTCTGACCCCCGAACGAGCTACGCAGCACCAGCAGTTGAACCCAGGAGGCGTCGGTTGCCGCCGAAGAGACACCTCACGGCCCGCAGGGTGCGCTTGGGCTGTGAGCTGCGCAAACTGCGTGAGTCGATGGGCATGAAGTCCAGGGAGGCCGCCGCACTACTCGGCGCCGACTCGGTCCAGATGAGCCAAATCGAGTCCGGGGTCGCCGGGGTGAGCGCCAAACGCCTACGCCGCCTCGCGGTGCACTACGCCTGCACGGACGAAGGGCTGATCGAGGCACTGGTGGCCATGGCCACTGACCGCACCCGTGGCTGGTGGGAGGAATACCGGGGCGTACTGCCCCCAGTCTTCCTGGACACCGCCGAGGTCGAACACCATGCGACGGCCCTGCGGGAAATCGTGATCACTCACGTCCCGGGACTGCTCCAGACCACCGACTACGCCCGCGCGGTGTACACGTACATGATGCCGGGCCTGCCCGACAGCGAACTGACGCCGCGTATCGAACACCGGATGCGGCGGCGCTGCGTGATCGAGGGTGCCGAACCGACGCCCTACGAGACGATCATTCACGAGTTCGCCCTCAGGGTTCGTGTTGCCGACCGCGCCGTGGCACAGGCTCAGCTACACCAAATTCTGACGCAGATCGAGGACGGTCACGCGACCGTCCGCATCATCCCCGCCGACCAGGACGGTTTCGCCGGCGCCGAAGCTTCGATGATGCAGGCATGCGGCCCTGTGCCCCAGTTGGACACGGTGCTTCGGGACTCACCCACGGGCACTGCCTTCATTGATGCGGAACCTCAGCTGAACCAGCTTCGAACACTGTTCCGTAAGGTGGAGAAGGCGTCGCTGAGCCCGGCGGCGTCCCGGGACTTCATCCACCGTTTGACGAAGGAACTGTGAGGCGAGCAGTGACCGAGACGCTGCGCTGGCGGAAGTCGTCGTTCTCCGGCGGTGGCGACGGCAACACCTGCGTGGAGATCGCAGCGCTGCCAGACCGCGTGGCCATACGCGACTCGAAGGCGCCCTCACAGGGCACACTCACCATCCCGGTCGGCTCTTTCGACGCCCTCATACAGAGCCTCAAGACGCCACTGTCCGACCGGGCGCACGCTCGGGTGCGCTAAGTTCAGACGCGCGTTCTAAGTGAAGGCATCGCACGTGCACGGGGGAGAACACGGTGTCGCACAGGCCGGCGGACTGGTACGTACTCGACCTGGACAATGACCCGACGCCGGGCGACCCCGACCGCATTCGCAAACTCGCCGGCACCCTGCACGACTTCGCCGACGACGTGTCCGACGTACTGCGCGACCTCAAGGGCATCGCCAAGGAGGAGGAGATCCTCTCCTGGGCGGGCAAGACGGCGGAGGTGTTCGCCGAGGAGTTCGAGGACGCCCCGAAGAAGCTGCGCAAGCTGAAGAAGTCGTACGGCCTGGCGGGTGACGCGCTGGCCACCTTCTGGCCCGATCTCCAGGATGCCCAGGAGAAGGCCGACAAGGCGCTGCGCGACGGCCGCAAGGCCCGTCAGGAACTCACCACCGCGCAGACCGCACTGACCGGTGCCGAGGACTGGGTGCGCAGGGCGACCGAGAAGAGCGACTCGTACGACCCGGCCAAGAACGGCGGCAAGGACGTCCCCAAGCCCGACGAGGCCGACGTCCGCCGCGCCACGCGTGACGCCCAGCACGCGAAGGCCCGACAGGCGGCGGCCGAGCGGAACGTGGAGAGCGCCCAGAGCGCCCTCGACGCGGCCAAGAAGCTCGCCGGTCAGGCGAAGGGGCTGCGCGAGGAGGCCGCCCGCCGGACGGTGACCAAGCTCCGGGAGGCCTCCGACGCCGGTATCCCCAACCGGCACTGGTGGGAGGAGATCGGCGACTGGGTCTCCGACCACTGGGACGAGATCGTCACCATATGCAAGTGGGTCGTGACAATCGTCGGCATCATCGTGATGATCGTGGGCGGCCCGCTGGGCTGGTTGGTGTTCGCTGCGGCACTCGTCGTGATGGCGGACACGATAAGAAAGGTCATCAAGGGTGAGGCGGGCTGGGGCGACCTCCTATGGGCAGCCCTGGACTGCATACCCGCCACCAAGGGCTTCACCAGCCTCGCCAAGCTCGGCAAACTGTGGAAGGCGGGCGGGCTGAAGGCACTCGGCGCCGGGGCCATGGGCGGCATCGGTGGTGGTTTGAAGAACCTCGCCAACAGCGTACGCAACCTGAAAAATGTACGCTTCTCACTGTTCAGCATGATGGGGAAAAGCCGATGGTGGAAGGCCGACTCACCCCACGTCGCTCCGCCCGGTCGACAAGCAGACGACGCCCTGCCGTCCGACATGCCCATTTATCACAAGCCAGGGGCAACTGCTATCGGATATGACCCGGCAACTCTCCGGAATTTCGATGTCGCGGAGCGACTGCCCGGCTACCAGGATGTCATCATTCACGGCACGACCGATGGCCGAATGGTTGCCGGCCAGGTCAACCGAGCAGGACAGCGAGCGGGCGGACACGACGTGCACCCCAACCATGTCCTCGACACGATCAATCGCATACCGGGCTACAATGGCGAGCCGATCCGAATGCTCACCTGTCATTCCGGGACGGCTCAGCCCGAAGTGATCCAGCACATGGCGAACTCTCTGGGGGTCCCCGTCAAGGCCCCGACCAACGCAGTGGGTGTTCCCTCCTTCGGTGACGGCCCCTTCACTCCCCAAATTAAGGACAACGGGTCATGGCTCACCTTCCTGCCCATGGCGTGAGCCTCAGCGAACATATGGAGCCCACATGATTAACCCGGTAGGTTTCTTTTCAGAGCTCAGCCCTGGATGGGGACTCCCTGAGAGTGGTTCGATCAGAGAGGCAGTACGATCTTCGGGTGAGGCGGATGAAGCAGAGATTGTCTCGTACCTGCTGAACGGTACTGAGATCTGGAGCGAAATGAGTGCGGGGCCAGACGTACTGGACCCCGAGGGTCAACTCCTGACCGGTATCGGTTCTTTGTACACTGACGGCGAATGGATCTGGCGCGGAGACCTTTCGTACTACGTTTCCCACCATCACGTCGCCCTACCCGATCAATTCGTCACGCACATCCGAGATTCAAACTACTCACCACCGAAGGTTCCGGAAAACAGGCTCGTCGCGATCGCGACAGAAGATCTTGGCATGTCCCTCGATTAAGGCTCCACAGAACGGACAGAAAGGGAATGGTAAATCGATGCCCAGCTTCTCGCTGGCCGTTCCGGATTCCTGGTGGGAATTTGACATACGCCCGGAGGGGCGTGAGGCCACGGTACGAACAATGGTCGACGAACGTGTCCGGGAGACACCGGAGTTGGCCCCCTACCGCGCCGACCTGACCGCCATGCTCCGGAAGATGGCCAAGGACGCCCACGACTCCGGTGCCCTCTACCTGGGCTGCATGGCGGAGAACTTCGACGGTGTCCCGCTCGCCGCGACCGTCACCGTGTCCGTGCTCGGCGCCAAGAACAAGCAGGGGGTCGCTCTGTCCACCGACCCCCGGGCCATCGCCGACAGCCTGCGTACGATCACCGCGCGGCGTGAAGGCGACGCCTGGCGCAAGGTGACGACCGTCGACATTCCCGAAGTGGGCCCGGCCGCGCGGACGTACGGCGTGGAGGACGTGCCCGTGGCGCCGGGTGACAGTCGTACCCTGCGTATGGCGCTGACACAGACGTACATCCCCGTCCCGGGAACCACCGAGCAGGTCGTCCTCGTCTCCGGAGCCAGCCCGGTGCTGGACCTCGCCGAGGCGTTCCACGACATCTTCGACGCTGTGACCGGCACGTTCCGTTTCGTCTGACCCGCAGAGAGGACTTCGGGCCATGGGCAAGAGCGACCTCGCACTGCCGTTGACCGAGCTGGAGGACTACGGGCGCCGACTGCGGTCGCTCAAGACGCGGCTGAACCACACGAAGAAGCTCTTCGAGTCCTACAAGGACGACATCGGCGACGGCAGCGTCAACGACGCGCTGGACGACTTCGAGTCCAACTGGGAGGACGGACGTGAGGACATCACCCAGCAGCTCGACGCCCTCGCGAGTATGTCGGACGCCGTGGTCCGCGAGTTCAAGAAGCTCGACGACGAACTCACCAAGCAGGTCAACGACGCCGTGAAGACGGAGGACAAGCGGGGCAGCAAGGGCGGCAAGGACAAGTAGCGGGCGTCGACGTCCCGGTCGACCGGTCGCAGGCGGCGCCCACCTGCCTTCCGTGTCACATGTGCAGTGTCCCCGCGATGGTGTCCACGATGCTCTCCAGTGGCTCGTCCAGGACCGGTTCCGTCCAGGAGACCAGGAGGGTGATGGCCGCGTCCGTCGTCGCGGGGCGGACGGCGTAGAAGAGGGTGTGGACCACCGGGCGGGGGCCGAGGAGGCGTTTCCTCTCCTCGATGAGGTTCTGGCGGATGCGGACCGCGTCGCCCAGGGGAAGGCCCACCTCGCGGACGTCGGGTTCGCCGAAGTCCCTCGCCGTCATGTGCTCGGTGAGAAGCGGGAGGGTGACCTCCGGGAACGTGGCGTCCGGATGGATCGCGTCGAGTTCGAGGACGGCCGCCACCGTCTGGTGGCCGCTGAGGTACCAGCCGAAGGCGCCCAGCGGTTCGCGGGTACGGCTGTCGGCCGCGGCACGCTTGAGGTCGCGGGCCAGGAGACGGGCGTTGCCCTTCTCGCCGTCGCGTGCGTACCGTTCGACCAGCTCCCCGGCCTGGTGCCTGGCCCAGTAGTCGAGGTCGATGGTCCCGGCGACGGGGAACGGCACCCAGTCCTCCGAGCACTCCAGCCCAAGGTTCGACAGGTCGTCGGCGGTCATGTCCGGGGTCACTCCGTCCAGGTCAGCGAGCCGGCGATCGCGTCGAAGAGGCCGGCCATCGCGTCGGCGATCGGCTCCAGGGGTGTGGAGAAGGTGAGCAGCAGGTACGCCGTCGTGCCGGGGACGGGGAGGTGGTATTCGACCGAGACGGAGGCATGGGCTGCATGGGGGGCGTCCGGGCCGTTCTCGCCCGGCTGCCGGGTGAGTCTGCGGACCCGTACGGCCGTGCCCGCGGTCAGTTCCTCGACGGCGATCTCGGGCACCGGCGTGCCTGCGTTCCCGCTCCCGGCCTCCGTCGCCTCCGCGTCCTCGGCGAGGACGCGTGCCAGGTCCTCCGGCGGGAGCGGTTCCGCGTGGCGCAGGGGCGCCAGGGTGACGAGGAGCGAGGCGGGGATGGTGAGGGGGCCGGCCGCCTGGAGGCTCAGGTACAGCTCGATCCCGCCGCCGCGGTACGCCTTGGCGGCCCGGCGCCGCAGGTCGCCGCGCAGCTCCTCCTTGAGGTGCGGCGCGTTGTCGATGCCGCGGAACTGGCGTTCCACCAGTGCGTCGATGGAGTCGTCCCGCTGGTCGGGGTCGAGCAGGATCCGGAACCAGCCCTCGGGCAGCAGCAGACGGTAGTCGGCAGGGGGCGTGGCGCTTTCGGTGCGCGTCATGGGGCGCCTTTCCTCGGTGTCGTCCGTTCCGGGACCGGCCGGTCGAGGCGGAGGCGGCTGCGCAGTTGGTGAACCGCGTAAGGGGCGCCCTGGAGGGCGAGGCCGACCGCTCCCAGGAGTACGGCGGTGAGTGCGGTGCCCGGGTGCTCGTTGGTGATCCGTAGGCCCTGGATGACGGAGAAGACGGAGCCGATGGCCATGATCGCGGTGGAGGACACCCCGGCGATGGTTCCGGGGAAGTGCGACCTGCGGCGGGCCTCCGTGCCCGATCCGGGGAGCATGCGCAGGCCCAGCACCGGCCCCTTCGGCCAGATCGCCTTCCCGGTCAGGCGGCGTTCGGACACCGTCAGTCCCGCGGCCCTCCGCAGCCGGGCCCAGCCGTCGGCGCCCGTCTCACCCCCGAACCAGAGGTCCCAGGGCAGGACGGCCCGCACCTGCTCCGCCGGTCCCCGGAGTTCCACTCCGAGTTCGGAGCCCGCGCGGTCGCGGACCCGGACCAGTGACGTCACCGCGTGCGCGCCGGTCAGCGGGAACCAGTACTCCTGTCCGCCCAGATCCCGCAGGACCAGGTCGCGGTCCTGCACCCGCAGCTCGGTGTCCCGGCAGAACCGCACCGTGGCGCCGAGGCCCGGCGCGGGAGCGGGGCCGACACGCTCACGCACGGCGGGGGCGTACCGGCGCAGGCGCACCCGGGTCCAGGCGCGCAGCAGCAGCCTCGCCACCGGTGCGACGGCTGCGGCGGCCACCAGCAGGAGGATGAGCCAGGGCGCCGTCGTCCCGGAGAAGAGGACTGCCGTGAACGCCGCGAACCACGCGCCCCCGGCGACGGCTCGGACACCCCAGTACCAGTACGGAAAGACGCTGCCCGGCCCCAGCACGGCTCCTCCGCCGCCCGAGGCCACCATCGGGTCCTCCCTGTCCCGCACCACGTGCAGGGGGATGCGCGCTGCCTTGAGGAGATGGGACACCCCCGTGCGGCTGAGGAGCTGTTCGCCCCGGACGGAGCGTTTGGGAAGGACGGGCGACTCCGGCAGCCAGTCCTCGAGGTCGAAACGGCCGATGAGCGCCCCGTCGCGGTCCTGGAGCTGGAGTTCGCCCCAGGACCCGGGCAGAGTCGGGCCCACGCGCTCCCGGTCCTCGCCGGGGGCGTCGACGAACACGGCCCGCGCGATGCCGTCGCCGCCCACCGGGTGGCGGGCGGTGCGGCGGCGGCTGCGCAGGACCAGGGCGCCGTCTTCGCAGTAGAGCCGTGCGGAATGACAGCGTTCGAGGCCGGGGCCGCGCGAGGCGGCCGGCCTGAGGGCGGGCTCGGGGACCGCGGTCATCCCGTCGCCCCGTCGTACAAGGACGTGACCGCCCCGTAGGCCCCCTCGGCGCCGGCGGCCACACCGGTGGCCGTGGCCCCCGCCCAGGCGTTGGTCTGGCCGGAGAAGTTGCCCAGCGCATTGCTGACCGCGGGCATCTGCGTCGCGGCCGGCGCGATGCCGTCGAGGTCGGCGGCGGCCCTCGCCAGGTCCGGGTCGAGGGTGCCCGCCGAACGGGGCGCCGCCATCCCGCCGAGGCCCTCCCGCCAGCCCTGCTTGGAGAACGCGTTGCTGATCGACTTCACTCCTCCGACAGTGTCCCGGTACATGGAGACGGGGCTGAAGCCCTCCTTGATGTTGCTCCAGGTGGGCAGTTTCCCCTTGGGCATGTTGGCCATGGCCTTCGCCGCGTCCTTGCCCCGGATCGCGCCCTGGGCACCCCGGTTGGCGAGGTTCCAGGCCTTGTTGGTCTTCATGCCGGACGCGACCGCGCTCTTGTAGAGGTTGCTGCGGGCCAGTGCCTTGCCGCCCGCGGCCACCCCCTTGGCTCCTGCCATCGCCGCCCGGCCGAGGCCGAAGGTGGCCACGCCGACGGCGTCCAGGATCACCGACTTCCAGCTGCCCTCGCCGCCCAGGGCCAGCACCAGGTCGGTGGCGAGGGCGACGACGCTGGCCAACAGGGCGACCGCGTTGGCGACGGCCGCGATGGCCTGGCCGACGACGGGGATCCAGCCCAGGGCGAGTGCCGCGACACCCGCCCACAGGGCGATACGCCCCGCCCACTTGGAGATCTGGGTGAGCCAGCCCGCGTTCTCGTGCACCCAGTTCTTGAACTTGTCCTTCCAGCCGTCCTTGAGACCGTCGTTCTCGATGACGTCGTGGATGGCGTCGGCGGCCCGGCGCGCGGCGGCGTCCCTGACTTCCTTGGCGGTGTGGAGCGCTTCCCTGGCCGAGGTCAGCGCCGACGACGCGTTCTCCTTCTGTTCCTTGTACTTCTTGGTGTCCGGGTCGTCCTCGGGGGTCTCGTCGGGCTGCCCGTCCAACGACTTCTGGGCGGCGCCGATGTCTGCGTCGGCGGCTTCCGCGTCGCGCAGCGCCTTGTCGGCCATCTGCTGGGCCCGGTGCAGCTCCGAGGCGAACTCGGTGCTGCACACGCCGTCCACGACCCGGGTTCCGAGCGCGTCGGCCGCCTCGTCGTACCGCTTGAACGCCTTGCGGAGCTTGTCACCGGCGCCCTCGGCGGCCGACCGGAACTCGGTGGCGGCCTTGCCCTTCCAGTTCTCGACGGAGGCCAGCTCCTTGATCTCGCGGGCCTCCTTCTCGATGGCCTCCGCGGTCTTGCGCAACTGCCGACCGAGCTTCGCCACCTCTTCCGGGTCGCCGGGCACCGGGTCGGAGCTCTCGTCGAGCACCGCCCAGCGGTGGTTCGCGGGACGCGTCACCTGTCGCCGCCCTTCTTCCCGGACTTGCCCTTCTCGTTCGCGCGTCTGAGCGCTTCGGCGAGTTCGTGGTCGATCTTGTCGTACGAGTCGGCCGCGGCCTTGGTGATCCCGTGCAGCTTCTCCAACTCGTCGGTCAGCTGCCGGCGGTGGATCTTCCAGTTGCTGCCGAACTTGTCGAAGGCGTCGAGGATCTTCTGCGACCCGATCTCGCCGACACCGTATCCCTCGGCCGGATTGGCCCGCTCGGCGAAGGTGCCGCGGATGCGCTTCAGTGCGCGGGCGCTCTCCCGGATCCGGTCTATGTCCGCTTCTTGGTCCCCCATGACCTCGTTCTCCTCCTGGCCCTTCCTACTGCCTTGCCCTGCTGCCTTGCTCGCGTTCGCCCGGCCCGGCTGTGGGACTCACCCCACCTCGTTCTCCGCCACCGCCTCGCCGTGGACCACCACGTCGCCGCCGTAGAACATGCCGGTGAAGACCGGGGAGTAGGTGAGCTGGACCTCGACCTGCACCTGGGCCGCGTCCGCCGTGACGCAGTGGGTCGCGGCGATGTCCGCGCCGGTCATGTCCATCTCGGCGGCGAAGGCCTTGACCCGGGCGTTGCAGTTCTCGTAGTTGATGGGGGCGGGGCCGCCCACGTCGTCGTAGAGGGCCTCGCGGTCGATGTCCTGGGCGGCGTAGCGGGCCGCCTGTTCGGCGATGTCCGCGGCGCGTTCGCGCTTCGAGATGGACATGCCGCCGTCGATGACGAAGGCCGACAGGGACAGGAAGACCAGGGCGAAGATGATGACCGCGCCGGCGCCCGAGCCGCGGTCGTCCAGCCGGGTGCGCCGGTCCGCGAGCCAGCCGCGTACCTGGGTTCTCACGCCGTCCTCCGGTACGGGTCCAGCGGGGAGCTGAAGGTCGCCGACAGGGTCGTGGGGATGTTCAGGCCGATCGCGTCCAGGCCGCGCACCTCGCAGCTCACCTCGACCGTGAAGAGGGTGTCCGGTTCGAAGCCCGCGCTCTTCTGGACGACCGAGACCGGGCCGGAGCACACGTCCGCGAGGTTGGCCTCGGCGGCCTTCTTCGCCTCCGCCATCGCCGTACCGTGGTCCTTCTGGATCGAGCCCGCGCGGGCCGCGTCCCTGGCGGCGCCGTCGAGTGCGCCGCGGCCGTCGACGAGCTGGCCGAAGGCCACCAGGACGAGGATGAAGAGGATCATCACGGGGGCCAGGATGACCACCTCGATGGTGGACAGCCCCCGGTCGTCGCCCTCGTTGCGCAGCGGCCGGCCGCCGCTGGGGCGGGAGGGGTTCATCTAGTTGCCCCCCTCCTGCACGAAGCGCTCGACCGGGCCCATCGACTGGGCGTGCACCGTCAGGTCCAGGCCCGGGAAGACGGTGGGGATACGGGCCGTGATCTCCACTCCGACCGTGTTCTGCTCCGGCTGGACCATCTTCACGTCGGGGGACAGGACCAGTTGCGGGCCGAGTTGGCGGATGTAGCTGTCGACCACGTCCCGGGCCTCGCCCCGCCACGCGCCGGGCTGGGCGTCCGCCGTCGCGCGGGCCTTGCGCGCGCCCGCCTGGGCCGCGGCCTGCGCCACGTGGTCCGCGAAGAAGTACAGACCGAACTGCACCGTCGCGAAGATCATGAAGAACAGGACCGGAGTGAGGAGCACGAACTCGATCGCGGTCATGCCGGAGTCGTCTCCGCGGGTGGTCGCGGCCTCCCGGGCGGCGTCCACCCTGTGGCGCACCCGTCTGTGCACGCCCCCGAGTGCGCCCTTGAGCACGCCGCGCACAGCGCCCGGCGTCCTCGTCCCCGTCTGTCCCGTCACGTCGTCCCCGTCACAGCGCCCATAGCTCCAGAGCCGCACGGCCGTACAGCGGCCGTGTACGGCCGGTCAGCAGGTCTTGCCCGCGTCCGCGCCCTTGATGCAGTCGCCGACCTTGTTGGCGCCGTCGCTGAGCGCGGCGTTGATGATGGCGGCCACCACGCCGACGATCGCGACGACGACCGCGGAGATGATGACCCACTCGACCGCGGAGGCCCCGCGGTCCAGCTCGCCGGAGCGGGCGCGCTCCACGCGGGCCCGCAGGAAGGTGATCAGGAAGTCGACGGGCACGATGCCCGTGGTGCCGGTGCGGAGGTTCCGTCCGTTCATGGTGGGTTCTGTCCTCTCGTGTCGGTTCTGGGAGCGAAGCGGCTCGGAGCTGCTCAGTCGGGGCTGCGGCGGGTACGCCGGACACTGCGTCACACCTGGAACACCCGCATCGCCGCCGGATAGATCAGGAACACCAGGAACCCGGCGCACAGCAGGAGCTGGGCCACGAGCATCGACTGGGACTTCTCGCCCGCGCTGCCCTCGATCTCGGAGAGTTCGCGGTGGCGCATGGTCTCGGCGCGTGAGGCGAGGGACTCGCGGACCTTGGCGCCGTCGTCCGCCACCAGGGCAAGGGAGGCGGAGAGGTCCTTGAGTTCCTCGACGCCCAGGTCCTCGCCGAGCTGCCCCAGCGCCTGCCACTGGCTGATGCCCGTGATGCGCGCGTCCGCCAGCGCGTTGCGGATGCGATGGGTGGCCCAGCCGTCCGACACCTCCGCCGCCGCCATCAGCGCCTCCGGCAGACCGCGGCCGCCGGCCAGGCTCATGGAGACCAGGTCCAGGTACGCCCCGATCACGCGCCGCAGGTCACGGCGCTTGTCGGCGGCGTCCCTGCGCACCTCCAGGTCGGGGAGGAAGAAGAAGAGTGCCGCGCAGAGCAGGGCCAGCCAGACCGGGATGATCGGACTGTCCCCGAAGCCGAGCTGCCAGACGATCGCGAACAGGAACGGGCCGAAGAACAGGCCGCCCACCGCCAGCAGCGCCTTCGTCGCCAGGAACTTCTCCCAGCTGCGGTCCAGCACCGCCAGGTCCGCGCGCAGCGAGCGCTGCTCCCAGCCCTGCTGGAGGTACAGCTCGGCGACCCGGGCGCCGACCTGGGCCCGCAGCGAACCGAGACGGCTGGTGTCCTTCGCCGCGCGGGACGACTCGTACGCCGCTCCGCGCGCCCGCATCGCGTCGATGCGGGCGACCTGCTGGATCGGGCTGCGTCTGCTCGGCATCAGAGCACGGACCAGGGCGTAGATGCCCAGGCCGGTGACGGCGCCGACCAGGACCGGCATGGTCAGGTTCATCGTCGTACCCCCTCGTCCCCAGACGCCGGCGACGGCTGGGACGGTTGCGGCAGGCGCTGTACGGGCTGGCCGGGGTGACCCGGCTGGCCCGGCGTGCGGGGGCGCACGAACTGGACGTCGGCGCCGTCCCGGACCAGGAAGCGCTCCGGAGTCTCGATGGTCGACAGCTTGCGCAGCCACCAGAAGCCCAGCGCGAACAGGCCGCACACGCAGACCAGGACCAGCTGGCCGACGGGCGAGCCGTACGGCTCGACGAAGTCCCGGTTGAAGATGGACAGGCCGAGGACGAAGAGGACCGAGACCGCGACCACGATCTGCACCGACCGGCGGGTCGACGCGCGCTGCGCCATCACGCGCTGGCGCATGTCGACCTCCTCGCGCGCCGACTTGGCGAGCGCGCCGAGGACCTGCCGCAGACCCGGGCCGCGCAGCCGTGCGTTGAGGATGAGGGCCGCGACGATGATGTCGGCGGACGCGTCGTCGATCTCGTCGGCGAGGTGCTGGAGCGCGTCGGGCAGCGGGGTGCGCGAACGCAGCCGGTCGACCAGGGCGTCCAGGTGGGGGCGGAGTACGGGAGCGGCGGCTCGGGCGGAGGCCGGGATGGCCTGCTCCAGGCCGACGGCGCCCGCGATGGTGTCCCGCAGCGACTCCGTCCACGAGGCGAGGGCCTCGACCCGCTTCATGGCGGCGCGTTCCTCGCCGGCGCCGCCGAAGAGGCGGTCCCAGAAGAAGACCAGGACGCCGGCCGCGATGCCGAGCACCGCCCAGCGGGTCAGGAGCAGGACGACGAGTCCGGCCAGGGCCGCGGCGGAACCGCGTCGGCCCGCCCACCGGATCAGCTCGTTGACGCGCTCGCTGGCCTGCCGCTTCTCGTGCTCGGGCTTGGCGGGCAGTCCGCGTACGGCGACGAGGAAGAGGGCCAGGCCGCCGCCGACGGCGACGCCGCAGCCGAGGGCGTACAGGATGGTGGTCGAGAACAGTCCGCCCATGGAACCGAGCGAGTCCAGTGCCGCGAGTGTCGTGGTGGTCGTCATCTCCATGTCCCCCTCACCCCCACGTTCCGTTGGGCCGGTAGCCGTAGGCGATGAGTTCCTCCAGGCAGGCGATGGGGGCGTGCGGGACGACCTGGCCGTCGGGCGTCTCGGCGAACACCTCGCTGGACAGCACCCGGCCGTCGACGCCGTTGACCTCGCGGACCGAGGTGACCATGCGCTGGAGACGGCCGCCGCTCTGGAAGTCGTTGCGCCGCTGGACGAAGACGACGAAGTTGACGGCGCCGGCCACCAGCATCTGGCTGGCCTCGATCGGCAGCCGCTCGGTCGCCTGGAGGGCGTACGTGGAGATGCGGTTGAAGACCTCGTGCGAGCTGTTGGCGTGGATCGTGGAGAGCGAGCCGTCGTTGCCCTGCGACATCGCGTTCAGCATGGTGACGATCTCGTCGCCGAGCACCTCGCCGACGATGACGCGGGAGGGGTTCATACGCAGGGAACGGCGGACCAGTTCCGCCATGGTGATGGCGCCCTGCCCCTCGGAGTTGGGCAGCCGCTCCTCGAACGCCACGACGTTGGGGTGGAGTTCGGGGAAGGTGTCCAGGCCCAGCTCCAGCGCGCGTTCCACCGTGATCAGCCGCTCGTGCGGTGGGATCTCGTTGGCGAGGGCGCGCAGCAGCGTCGTCTTTCCGGCGTTGGTGGCGCCCGCGATCATGATGTTCTTGCGGGCCCGGACCGCGCAGGCCAGGAAGTGGCCCAGCTCGGGGGTGAGGGTGCCGTTGCCGACCAGGTCGGAGATGAAGACCTTGCCCATGCGGGCGCGGCGGATGGAGAGCGCCGGGCGCCGGGCGACGTCCATGACCGCCGACAGACGCGAACCGTCCGGCAGCCTCAGGTCCAGCTGCGGGTTGGCGGAGTCGAAGGGGCGGGAGGACAGGCCGGAGTAGGCGCCGAGGATCTGGATCAGCTCGATGAGTTCCTCGTCGGTCTCGGCGACGGCCTCGCCGCGCGTCTCGCGCCCGTCGGAGTAGCCGACGAAGACGTGGTCGCAGCCGTTGATGTCGATGTTCTCGACCTCGGGGTCGTCGAGGAGCGGCTGGAGCCGGCCGACGCCGAAGAGCGCGGCGTGCACGGCGGCCGCGTACGCCTCCTCCGTCTCCGCGTCCAGCGGCGTACGCCCGCCGTTGATCTCGGCGCGGGCGTACTCCTCCAGTATCTGCGCGATGACGGCGCGCGCGTAGTGCCGTTCGTCCTCGGTGGACATCGGCGTGACGCCGCTGACCTGGTCCTGGCGGCGCTGCTCGGAGATGCGGTCGCCGGCGTCCTGCCGGAACCGCTTGACCAACGAGTGGTCGACAGCGGTCATCGGCCGGCCCCCGCGTGGCCGGGCATGCCGGGACCGGCGGGACCGGCCGGACCTGCGGCACCGGTGCCGGCGGGCATGGACCAGGCGGCGCCGAACTGCTGGTACAGGTCCGAGGTGACCTTGCGGGCCGAGCGGATGAGCAGCGACTTCTCCAGCCGCCCGCGCCTGCGTCCGGCCAACTGGTCGGCACCGGCCGGGTCGTCGGCGATCGTGCCGACCACGCGGGCGCCGGTCTGGGCGTGCACCAGCATGTCGTTGACCTGGCCGGAGAGCTTGGCCGCGTTGTTCGTGTCGGCGACGAGGACGACGCCAACCAACGGCAGGCCGAGGCCGGCGGCGCCCCGCGATCCGCCGTGCAGCTTGTGGGACAGCGCGGTGGCACGGTCCCGGACCCGGGCGATGGCCTCCGGCTCGGTACGGGAGAGGAGGAGGACGAGGGAGGCGTGCGGGAACAGCTCGGTCGCCGGGGAGTCCCCGCTGATCCGGCCGCAGTCGGCGATGACGTCGGCGGGGGCGTTCGGGGAGTCGGCGAGGGAGGCGAAGGCCCGGCCGAGGGTGGGCCACAGGCCCGCGAGCCCGGCGGCCTGCTCGGAGATGCCGAGGCCGACGAGGACGTCGAGGCCGCCGCTGAGCGGCTGTACGTGGTCCCAGAGCTGGTCGGGCACCAGGCCCCGGCGGGCGGTCGCGGCGATCGACAGCATGCCGGTGTTCGGGTTCAGCGGACCGCCGTGCGCGGCGGCCGACCGGTACACCAGGTCGCCGCCCGCCGGGTCGGTCTCGGCGAGCAGGACACGGCGCGGCCAGACCGCCGCCAGGGCGACGGCCGCGGTGGTGACGCCGGGGGAACCCTTGTCGGCGGCGAGGGCGATGAGGGCCATGGCTTCTTCGGTCGCCTTCTAGTTGCCGGGAATCAGAACGACGGCGACCTCGCCCGCGGACGCGGCCTGCGCCAGCGCCGCGGCGTCGGCGGCGTCGACGGTCAGCGTGACGGGCAGGTTGGTGCTGGTGATGCTGTCGCCCGAGGCGGCGGAGGCGTCCTCGACCACCGCGCGTTCGACCAGCAGCGAGCTGTCGGCACCGGCCGACCCGGAGGAGCCTTCCTGGTCCCCGCCGCCGGTGGACTTGTTGCCGACGCGGTAGACGGCGACGTTGTCGCCCGCTTCCAGGCCCTTCGGGTACTGACCCTCCTTGAGGGCGACGCCGACCGTGGCCTGGCCCTGCTCCATGCCGGTCTTCTTGGCGAACATCTGGCCCACGACGACGGTGCCGCCGTAGATCGTGGACTTGGCCTGGAGCTTCATCAGGCCCGCACGCTGCTCCCAGGGCACGAAGTCGGCGCCGGAGTCGTCGTTCACCATGACGACCTTGATGTTGTCGTCGGTGATGGACTCACCGGGCTTGATGTCGGCCGTCACCTGGATCGCCTCGACCCGGTCACCGACCTGCAGCACCAGCATCGTCGCGCCGAGCGCGCCCAGCAGGATCAGCAGCACCGCCAGCGCGGCCAGCGCCGGTTTGCGCTCGCGAGGAGGGCTGGGAAGCCGGTCTCCGACCGACGGCTGAGCCGGCGCCGCGGAACGTCCCGCGCCCGCCCCCGTACGCTCCTGGATCTTCACGCAACCGCTCCCCGTACAACCAAGAAAATTGCCTGCCACGTACTCACTCGGGCGTCGAGCGCCCAAGTACACAGAATCGTCTGCAGTTTCGGACACTTCACCCGTGACCGCCCGACCGATGACGTCCCGGGGCATCCCCGTACGCACCCGCCCGACCTGGGCAAATAGCCAGCAGTAAGGCGAGTGTCAAGCCACCGCACCGTATCAGCCGCACATAAGCCCCTCAAGGCATGCCCTCCTGTGCCCACAGACCCTGTCCACCGTTACTCATCTGCAACTTCGCATCGGTGGAGCCCCTTTGAGCAAGGCGCAGAAAGCAGCCACTCTCACTGTGCTCGCGCGAATAAGGAACGGCCAGAGCCCGACAGCATCCGGGTGCGGTTCGTCACGGTGCGCCCATGAGCCCTGCACGATTCACTCACGAGGTAGCCGACCGGCCGTGCCGTGATCTTCGCTCGGATCAGTAACGGGGCGGATACGCAGAGAGTATGGGATCGCGTCACCGATGGACCTACTTCCGGTGAGCGGGCCGGTTCCAGACTTCGAGAAAGGACGAGTTGCGCGAGATCCTGAACAACGCCATTGCCCTCGATGCGGCGCCGGCAACGGGCGTACAAGTACCGGACCTCTCCCCGCAGCCGCACCAATTGGCCGATGGCGGCTGAAGGCCTCTCCTGCGCTCCCTGACGCGCGTACTCGGCCCACACCTGGCCTGCCCCTACGTGGAAGCCCTTCTCGCGAAGCACGGCTCCCCGTCCCCGCCCAGGCTGAAGTAGCTCGGCGCTGAAGTAGCTCGGCGCTGAAGAAGCTGGGCCGCACCCGGCGCGGCCCTGCTCACAGTGAACGGCTCGTGCAAGCCCACCGGAGGCATCCGCGCCGATCGTGCCCGGACCTGCCACGGCCAACAGGGCACAAAGAGTCGTCCCGCAACTGAGTACGTGCAGGTGGCAGCCATGCTGCCCACGCCTCCACGAAAGCTGCTCGTGCTGCCCCGGACGACCTCGCTCCGCAGGCTCCGGAAGCCAGGGTCCGGTGGGCGTCGGGAGCCGTGGAGACGGGTACGGCGCCCGCCGGTGCGGGGAGCGGACTGACGCGCTATTGGCCGACGCCGCCCACGCGTCTATCGTGCCCCCGACGGGCCCGTCGAGGCTCGGCCGGCGCGGCACACCGGGGCGCCGGGAAGCCGCCGTCCACCGGGGGGATGAGGCATGAGACGGGGGCGTGGAGCGGCAGGTGCCGGAGCCGGTGCTCTGCTGGGCGGGGTGCTCGCGCCGCTGACCGAGCACCTCGGTTCGTCGCTCACCGACGGGGCGGCCGGGCAGCCCTGGGTCGCCTGGTCGTTGTTCGTCCTGCTGTGTGTCCTGGGCGGAGTGCTCGGCACATTCTTTCCTTCGAGCGGTGGCACCACCGCGGACGCCCCGCCTCCGCTCGCCCCCGGGCCCACCGAACCGGTCACCGGCGCGACGACCACCTCGCTGCGCCCGCCCCGTATCGAACGGCGCCTGCGCGGCCGGGAGGCGGAACTGGAGCGGCTCACCGCCTTGCTGCGCGACCCGGCGGAGAAGTTTGCGGTCGTCTGCGGGGTGGGCGGCGTCGGCAAGACCACGCTGGCAGCCGCCGTGGCCGCGCGGGCCGAAGCCGAGGGCTGGTCGGTCTTCTGGACCCGGTGGCGCGACCCCGGCACGACCGCCGACGACATGGTCAGAGTCGCGCTGGCCTGCGGGATGCCCGAAGAGAGTGTCCGGGCCGCCCGGTCCGGGCACGACAGCCTCCCGGATGCCGTGTGGCGGTACCTGGCAGGGCGCCGAAAATGGCTCGTGGTCCTCGACAACGCCGACGAGACCGAACGCCTGGGCGACGCGTCCGAGCCGGTCGCCCACTACCGAGGCTGGGTCCGACCGGACGGCCGCGGACTGCTGTTGGTGACCAGCCGCGACACCAGCGCGCAGACCTGGGGGCCCGCTGCCGACATCCTGCGGCTCGACCCCCTCGACACCGCCTCTGGTGGCCGGGTCCTGCTGGACTCCGCACCCGGCGCGGGCAGTCACGAGGAGGCGATGGCGCTCGCCGGCCGGCTTGGCGGCCTGCCCCTCGCGCTCCAGGCCGCCAGTCGCTACGTGGGGGCCGCGACGAGCCGTCACCGTGACTTCGCCGCCTACCGGGAGGCACTGGACCGGGAGGCGGAGCTGCTCGTCGGCACGGACCCGTCGGAGGCGCGCGATCCGGCCGTGGCCCGCACGTTCTTGCGCCACACCTGGGAACTGTCCCTTGACCAGCTCGACAGCGAGGGCCTGCCACTGGCCCGCCCCCTGCTGCGGCAGCTGGCCCTCTACGGGCCCGCCGCCATACCGCCCGTACTCGTCACGCCCCGGCTGATGACCACGGCGGTGGGCCGTTCAGTGAGCGCCGGGGAGGTCGACCGCGCCCTCGCCGCGCTGGAGCGCTTCGGGCTGCTCGGCACCGAATCCGAGGTGCCGGGCTCCGTCCTGCTCCATCCTCTGGTCCGCGAGATGAGCGCCCTGGCCCTGCGGTCGGACTCCGGCGCGGACCTCGACCGCTGTGTCCGCGCCCGGGCGGATGCCCTCGCCACGGCGGTGACCGGATTACCTGAAGGGCTGCCCGGCTGGCCCACGGCTCGGCTGCTGGCCCAGCACGCGCCGCTGCTGCTGTCCGCGCCGCGGACCGTCCCACTCACGGAGGCGGCAGCGGTCGTCGACCGGCTCGGGGACGTGCTCGGCGACTCGGGCGACTACGCTCTGCAACGCGTGGTCCGCCAGGCCGTGCTCGCCCGGCGCGAGCACGAGCTGGGGCCAGACCACCCCGACACGCTTCTGTCGCGCAACCACGTCGCCAACAGCGTGCTGAGTCTCGGGCACCATACCCAGGCACTCGCCGCCCACCGAACGGTGCTGGCCGCCCGCGAGCGCGTGCTCGGCCCCCGCCACCCCGACACCCTGGTGAGCCGGAACAACGTGGGTTTCGTCTGCGAGCTGCTTGGTGACTACGAGGAAGCCCAGGCGCTGCACGAGCACACCCTGGCCGACCGGCTCACGGTTCTGGGCCCCGACCACCGGCACACCCTGGTCAGCAGACAGAATCTCGCCAACTCCATCGACGGCCGGGGCGACCACCTGCTGGCCGTCAGCCTGCACCGGGAGGTCCTCGCCGACCGGCTCCGACTCCTGGGCCCGGACCACCGGGACACCCTCGCCAGCCGGAGCCATGTCGCCGAGTCGCTAAGCCGGTGCGGCGAACACGCCCGCGCGCTGGAACTGCACGGACAAGTACTGGCCGACCGTACGCGCGTCATGGGCCCCGACCACCCCTACACGCTGCTCAGCGGTCATCAGCTCGCCAGGGCGCTCAGCGACGCGGGTGACCACGCCGGTGCGGCGGACCGCTACGAACAGGTGCTCGCCCAGCGGCGGCGGGTGCTGGGCCCCGACCACCCCGACACTCGGGCCACCGAGCAGGGGCTCGCTCTCTGCCAGACGGAGCGCGCGGCCCGAGACCGGTCGGCGGCGGCATCCCGGGGGATTGGCCGGCGGGGCCGTGTCAGAACCCGACGATAAACACACGGTGAGCGTCCGGGGCACGACTCGGTCGCGCGTTCGCCTTTCCGGCGTGCTGGACAGGCCTTGGCCTTGGTCTTGGCAAGTCGGTCGACCTCGATCCAGTCCGCGTAGTGGTGCCGGCCCCGCTCGCCGCGGAGGTTCCGCAGCTGCGCGTCGGTGACCTCCTCGCCTGACGTCAGTCCGAGCACGAGGACGACCCATCGTCTGCCGGGACGCCGGCTTGCGGGTTGCAAGGCAGGAACTGCCGGTCGTACAGGTCGTACAGCACGGGCGCGCTCTCGCGAGCGGCCCACCTCGACCCTCCGAACACGCCGACGAGCACCGCCGCTCCGACCGCGACGAACAGCACGAGTCCGACACCGTCCGGCACCCGGAACCGACGGTCGCGATCCGTCGCCGCGTCCCTCAGCCGCTCACGCTCCGTCATACGCCCGATCCCACCTGCTCTGCCGCACGCCACCCCACGTGCCCATCACGACGGCCGCCCCGAAGAGCGTCGCCAGGAGCACGCCGTTGGAGCCGGCACGTCCGTCGTCGGGACTCGCGACGCCTTCGGGGTCGTACCGCACCCGCAGCTCGTCGCCCTTCGACGTCGAGTCCCGGCACCCCTCGCTCTCCGAGAGCGAGGGCGAGATGTCCTGTCCGTCGACGGTGCGCAGTTCGCAGTGGTTGGTGCTGCTGTAGTCCGCGCTGACGACCACGGCGTCGGCGGACACACCCCGATCCGCCAGGGCGGCCGTGCCCCCGGCGCCCGCGCCGAAAATGCCCAGGGCCACACCGGCGATCAGCGGCACGATCAACTGCCACGCCACTTTCCGCTTCCTGCGCGGCACGCGGCGCAGCAGGAGCACCGGGACCAGGAGCGACGCCAGCGGAAGGATCAGAATGGCGAACAGGCCGCCCACCCCACGCACCACGGTCGGAAGCGGCACGACGGGCCCCAGCCAGGCCAGTCCGAGCGAACCCCCGGCACAGAGCAGACTGAACGCCAGCCACCGCACCAGGTCGGACCTTGCCGCCCTGTCCTGGGATATGACATCAGCCACGTGACTCCTCGTCCCTCGCCAGCCCCTCGCGTGTCCAGAGCACCGTAGCGATTCCCGAGGCAGTTCACTCTGGCGAAACCGGGAAGCACGCAGATACCGTCAGTAGCCTTGACCTCACTTCTGTCTCACGGGGAGTCCACTGTGAAGCGCCGCTCTTTGCCCGTTGCTGCCGCGCTCGCCGCCTCAGCCGCCTTGCTGCTGACGGCCTGCGGGGGCGGGGACGACAAGTCCAGCGACAACGACAAGATCGCGGGAGCCGACCAGGGGACGGCGACTCCGAAGGAGTCCGTGAAGCCATCGATGGCACCGGCGGAGGACAATCCGGACGGCGTCGACGTGTCTCTCCCCAAGGACATGAACCTGGTCTTCGACTGGGACAAGCCGAAGGACGAGAACGAAGCGGCCGCGATGGAGGATGCGGCGAACTACATCCGCGCGATCTATCGGGGCGTCGACAAGCGCACGGCCAAGGACGCCGCCGTGGCCGCATACGCCACCGGCGACGGGCTGCACTACGCCGAGACGCAGATCAACAGCCGCATCGACGGCGGATGGACTTCGACCGGCACCCGCCGTCACTACGACGTCTCCACTCGATCCGCCTCCAACGGCAACTCGGTGGAGGTCGCCTTCTGCGTGGACTCCAGCAAGTTCTACGGGAAGGAGGTCAAGACCGGGAAGGTCCTCAAGAGCGAACCGAGCATCGCCGACTTCGACCACTTCGAAATCATCATGGTCAAGTACCCCACGGCCGAACACCTCTGGCAGGCCTCCAAGGTGTTCGTCGAGACGAAGGCGAAGCAGTGCCAGTGAAGGGGGTAGCGCGTACGGCACTGGGCGCCGGCACGGCAGCACTGATACTGGCCTTCGGCACTGTCGTACTCGGTGCGCCGGTCCACGCCGCGGAACCGACGGCGAACGACCAGGGCGCCGGCACCAAAGAGGAGGGCGGCCGCAAGGATTCCGGCATCTACGCCGCCGTCCGCATCCAGTACTCCGGATCCGTCGCCCCGAACGGCGGCAAGGGAAACGTGACGTCCGCCGACGTCGACTGGACTCCCCCGCCCTGCTGGTACGCCCCCTACCTCGGCGCCAAGGACTTCAAGAAGACGATGTCCGCCGAGATAGAGGAGGCCGCGAGCGCGCCCGGCATGACCGGGACCCCCGCTGCGGCGATCGGCCAGACGAAGGCGCACTACGAGGACGAGTACGGCTGGACGGACACCCCCGGTTACAAGGACTACAACGTCGCCAAGGACGGCGAGGGCATGTTCTGGGCCGGCGTCGAGAATCCCAACGAGCCCGACTTCCTCAAGCGGAACTCCTGCACCGACCTCCCGTTCTGGGTCGACAACGGCGAGGCCCCGCCGCCCCAGTACGAGGAGGCCATCACCCCGGAGATACTCGCCGCCCTCGCGTACCAGCACATGGAGCTTCCCGGCACCGAGGTCACTCTCGCCCCCGCCCAGACCACGAAGGTGAACCTGCCGACCTGGGCCTGGCTCGACAAGGCCGACTTCCACGAGGTCCAGGCCACGGCCGCCATCGCCGCCCCGGGCTTCGCCCTCACGGCGACGACCACCGCCAAACCCGTGTCCCTCAAGCTGGAGCCGGGCACTCCGGACGCCGTGACCTACCCGGCCTCCGGCGAGTGCACGATCAACGACGACGGCTCCATCGGCGAGCCCTATGCCAGGGGCAACGCAGACCGGACCCCGCCCTGCGGCGTCAAGTACCTCCGCTCCTCCGGAGACGGCACCTTCGACCTCCAGGCCACCATCACCTGGGAGATCGCCTGGACCGGCACCGGTGGCGCGGGCGGCGACCTCCCCGACGGCACCTTCGAGAACGGACAGGCCGTCACGGTGCAGGAAATCCAGTCGATCAACCGATGACAACCCCACAGAGCAGGCAGCCATGTCGTTCCTGAAGTTCTTCTCCGACGACGTCAAGGAGATGGCGAAAGCACTGGAGAACAGCGGCGGCCGCATGAAGGAGGCGTCGCAGGAAATGAAGCGGGCCGACTCCAGCCAGGTCGGACATTCCGAACTCCAGTCCGCCTGCGATGACTTCGCCGATTCCTGGGACTACGGATTCGGGCAGTTGTCCAAACTGACGAAGGGCGTCTCCAAGTTCGCCGACAAGGCGTCCGAGGAGTTCCTCAAGATGGATCAGACGCTCTACGACGAGCTGAAGAAGTCCGCGACGAAGCCCAAGAAATGACCGCTCACGCCTCGACGCGCGGCGGCCACTCCACGCCCGCCGCGGACAGGCGGTTGAGATGTGTACGCCTCCGCCGTCGCGTCACGCCGAGACCGACGAGGTAGAAGGCGAAGAAGACGACCCAAATTCCCACCGCGACGAGGACGTTCCTCACCGTGTACCCGGGAAAGATGAGGAAGATCGCCATGACGACCGGCAGAATGAGGATGTTGCTCAGGACGCGCGGGTTGTACCGGCCGCTCGCGTCGACGACCATCTGCGAGTAGAGCAGTTCCACCCGGGGCCGCGCCTCCGGGACCGGCGTGAGGCCGAGTGCCGGGCGCATGCCCGGCAGCGGGGTCCGGCCGGGAGCCTGCTGGTGAGCGGCCTGGAGAGCAGTGGCCCGCGTCCGAGCGTCAGGCATGCGGACGAACAGGAAAAAGGGATTGTTCAGAGCGGCGTTTCCGGGGGCGTGCCCGACATAGCGATATCCGAAGCTCTCGGCGACGTACGCGAATGCCGCGAATTTCTTCAGGCCAGGGAAATGCGGTCTGACCGTGAACTCGCGGGCCTCCTCCGCGACAGCCTTCATCAGCTCGTTCAGGAGATGCCGTTCGTCCATGACCGTCTCCTCCTCGGCTCGTACGGGGACGGCCCCATCGTGACATACGGGCGCCGCTGGTAACTTACCGGCTCAGCCAGCACAAAAGCACGGGGAGAAGTCCGATGAGTTCCGAAAAATACCCGAATCTGGGGTTCGATCCAGCTCCCGGCGATCTTGAGGCCGTCCGGGACCTGGTGAAGGCGGTGGGCCGTGTCACCAGTGGCAGCGACACGGCCCAGACGGAGCTGAGCAAGATGGGAACGGTGGACGGAATTTGGGCGGGCAAGGCCGCCACGTCGTTCCAGGACACCTACTCACCCGTTCCTCCGTACCTGAAGAAGGCGCTGGGGTCGCTGGACACCGCGCACCGGGCGCTCAGCGGCTGGGAAACGCAACTGGACGGATTCCAGACCAGGGCGCGAAAGCTGGAGGAAGAGGCGGCGGAAGCCACTAGGAAGGTCAACTCCGCACAGTCAGCGGTGAATTCGCTGCCCTCGTCCGCCGAGGGGCTGTCGGACGCGGACGAGAAGAAGCACGAGAAGGACGCCAAGGAGAAGAAGAAGTCCCTGGAGACCGCCACCGGCGAACTGACCGCGATCCGCAGCCGGGCGCACTCGCTCCAGAGCGAGCACGGACAGGCAGCGGCAGACGTCACGCGTCTGGTCAAAGGTGCCGCGGACGACGCGCCGCCCGAGCCCGGCTGGTTCGAGGAAGCGCTGGACGCGGTGGGAGACCTGCTCTCGGACGCCTGGGACACCATCACGGACCCGAACTTCTGGAAGCTGATCGGCGACGTGCTGGCGGACATCGCGATGGTCGTCGGCGTTCTCGCGATCTTCTTCTCCGGTCTCGGTGTGGCCGCGTTCATCATCGCGGGGCTGGCGCTCGCCTTCCACCTGGCCGCCAAGGCCGGCGGGGCCGACGTCACCTGGGAGACCATCGCGTGGGACGCCGTCGGTGTGTTCGCCGGCGGCCTCAGCCTGGCCGGCGCCCGGCTCGCCCAGTCCGGCCGCGCCCTGGTCAACGCCGGCCGGGAGCTGCGGCTGTCCTCCGGCTTCATGAAGGCACTCGGCAATGTCCGGTTCGGCAACCTCCTCAACGGCCTGCGCGGACTTCCCAGCGGTGTCGCCAACTCCGCACGGGGGCTGGGCATGGCGGGCAAGGGCTGGTCGTTCGTCGCTGCCGGCACCGCCGTCGACAAGGCGGCGACGTGGACCGGTGCCGCGCTGGCGATCGGCTCCAACATGCACAACGGCACGTGGGACCAGGGGCGGTGGACGGACGGCGAATTCAAGATCGGTGACATACCGGTCGTGGGGCCGTTCATGGACTACTTCGGTGCCACCGACGGCGGCGAGGTCATGGCGCCCGGGCCGGCGTCCCCCACCTTCGACACGCAGACCGCCCTCAGCTCGTCTGGCAACACCTTCACCAAGCACCTCGACCCCTCGCAGATGGGTACGGCCGCATGAGCGCGGTGTCCCACGGCCCGACCGATGACATCGAGCGCGGCGCGACCGCTCCGTTCCACTACGCCTTCCACCACGACGTTCCGGACGAGTTCGTCCGGCTCCCGGAACCCGCGGAGTCCGACGGCTGGCGCGAGGCCATGGCGGAACTGCTGCCGGGGGCGGACGCGGAGGCACGGGACGCCGCCAGCGAGGGCCTGCGCCGCCAGCTGCCACTGCTGAGCGCCAGGGATAACGTGCTCCTCACCGCGATGTGCGTCGGCACGGAGGAAGTGGACGGCGGCGAGCGCCTGTCCATGGGCCTGCTCGCGGTCACCGTTCGCCCGAGCGAGCACAGCCCCGCCCGTCGGCTCTTCACCGCCGAGGGCATCTACCGGGCGACCGCCAAGAAGTTCTTCTCCCACGTCGCCGAGGACCGCCTGGAAGAGATCAGCTTCCCGCTGGGAGAGGGTCTGCAAGGGCCGCAGGACATGGTGCTGGCCACGAAGCTCCCGTGCGGCCCGGGTGTCATGTCGACGTCCCTGCGCACGCTGCGGCTGCCCCCGATCGAGGCCGGGATCGCCGTACCGCCCCTTCCGATGGCAGCCCTGCAGCTGATCGTCCCGGCGCCGCACGGGTACTGCGTGTACGTCACCATCTCCACTCCGTCGGTCTTCCTGCTGGACTCCTACAGCGCACGCCTGGCCCACATCGCCCGCACGCTCGGATTCGGCGAGCCGACCTGAAACGCCGCGGCGCCGACCCGCGCTTCGCCACGGTCGGGTGCGCCCACGACCACACAGTCGCATCTTCCGCGAATTGCCCCGCCGTCCGGCGCAATTGACTCTGGCGAACCACGACCCTCGCCTATACCGTCAGTAGCCTTGATCGCACTTCTGTCCCACGGGGAGTCCACTGTGAAGCGCCACCCCATACCCGTTGCCATCCTGCTCGAGGCGGCAGGACCGCCACTCACGGCCGGTGGCGACGAGGATCACGGATCCAGACCAGTGGCATGCACTGGCCTGCGCAGGACTCCACGGCGATCAGGGGGACAAGCGTCATGAGCGACAGAACACGAGCAGATCTCGACATCATACGAGATTGCTCCGACTCACTGTTCCGAATACATCGCGAGTTCAAAGAGCACGGGAACCCCGCCGAGGAATACAGCGACGAGCTGGGCAGCAAGGACCTGCGTGACGTTTTTGGAGAGTTTTCAGACACCTGGAAGAAGACTCGAAAGAAACTCATGAAGGACATCGAGAACCTGGCGAAGTTCACCAAGACCGCGGCGGACACGTACGACGATGTCGATCACAAGCTTGCCGAGGCCCTCCGGGATGCCCGCAAGAAGTCGAAGGGGAAGAAGTGAGTTCGCGGCCACGCGATTGGGAACCCCTCCACGACGGCGACCCCATACCCGGAGACCCCTACGAGGTTGCCGGACTCGGCAAGAAGCTCCGCAAGATGGCGGACGAGATCGACAAACAGTCTCGAAACATCAGAGCCCTGTCGTCCGTCGACGGATGGGACAGCGATGCCGGGCGCGCCTTTCACGAGATAGCGGACGGCGCGTCGGGTCGCCTCAAGCGAGCGTTCGATCGCTATGACGAAGCGGCCAAGGCGTTGGGCACGAAGGTTGTCGACGGCGAGGAATCAAAAGAGTACGCCAGCGAGTTGCACCGGGCTCAAAAGGTCGCGGACAAGGCTCTGCAGAAGTACCGCGAGGCGGAGACGGATCACAAAACCGCCATCGGCGACCTCAAGCAGTACGAAGGGACCGTTCCGTCACGCGACGACGTGACGGACCGCACTCGTCTCGAGAAGAAACGTGACGCCGCTATGGGTGTCATCCGCGAGTGCCACAGCGAAATCGGCCGAGCCAAGATCATACGTGACGACGCGGCGAAGGCAGCTGCCAAGCACATCAAGAACATCGTGCATCACGACGGCGTGCGCGATCCCGGCGGGATCATGAACTTCCTCGCCGACTGGGCCGACAGACTGTCCAACGTCTCAGCGATCCTGTCCGTACTGGCAGTTATCTGCGCCTTTGTGCCTCCACTCCAGATACTGGCTCCGATCTTTGCGGGCCTGTCGGTCGTCACAAGCGCCCTGGCATTGGCAGGCCACATCTACGACATGACGGCGCGCGGGGGCAAGTTCAGCGCCTCACGACTGTTCTTCGACGCCTTGGGCGTTATGCCGGGGCTGGGAGCACTGAAGGGATTCAAGGCTCTCAAGGGACTGTCCAAGCTGCGCGGCCTACGATTCAGTGGCGGCGCCGCGTTGGAAGGTGTCGGCTTCAAGTTCTTCAACGGTATCGCCGTCAACACGGTGAACAAGATCCTCGTGAAGGCCGGGAAGCCGGTCATCGCGGGTGAGAAGCTCACCGCCGCCATCAAAACAGGCGGGTTCGCCAGCGCCATGGTGAAGATCTTCACTGGTCACGACGGCAAGGCGACCGGCGACCCGGGAGACCCCGGAGTCCCGCCGAAGGTCACGCCCAGCCCCTCTCCCCAGCCGGCTCCCACGCCGTCGCCCGCACCCTTCCACACTGCCCTGGCCCGATAGCCCCCATCCCCCACACAAGGAGAACGACTTCGATGCCGGCAGAAGACCAGGAACTCGGACCAGACGAGTACAAGGCCCGCGGCAACATCGTCAGGAAGATGGTGCCCGGCGAAGTACTGTTCCGCGTGCCGGAAGCGCGGGACCTGGCAATCTCCGAGGGAAGACGCCTGCACTACGACTTTCTTGATGACGCAGCCGTCCTCAAGCTTTTGCGCCTTCGCCACCTGGACGACGTGAAGCTGCACAGCGCAGGAATGAAGCTGGGTATTCCTTCCGCGCTGATCATCGCAGCCGCGTTCGTCTACTGGGGCGGCTACGTCCAGTACTGGGAATCATCGAAGTCCCAGGCCATGTACTACGCGGCGTGCGGTGCGGTCCTTGCCCTCATGGTCCTGCTCTACGTCATCTCACTCACCCGGCACTGGGGAAACCGACCGCGGCAGAAAATGCGTGCCCGAGCGGCCGCCTACCGGAAGATCGCGCACGTCGCCGCGGAGCACGGCGCCGAGTTGCCCGGCTTCTACCCGCACTACGGCGCCTACCCCTTCGCCGCCACCTTCCACGCCGACGCGGCGGAACTGGAACTTCCCGACGGAGCGACCCCGCGATGACTACGGCCACCTCGGAGAACGGACTTGCCTCGGTGTCCGAGGGCGAGGCGGTCCACGTTCGCTGGATCATGCCCGAGGGCTTCTTCGAGTTGCCCATGGATGTGGAATCCATCGACGAACTCGCTGATGAGCTGATCTCTCTGGCCCAGCGGGTGATGCCGGACGCGCCCGAGAACATGCAGTACCAGTGGGCCGCTCTCTGCGCGGGCAACTACGACGCCTTCGTCGAGGGCGGGATCCAGTACGCCGGATTCGTCATCACAGAAGTCGACGGCACACGCTGCGCGGCCACGGTCCATGTCTCCATGACGGAGCTCGCGGACGAGGCCCGACTGCGCCCGATCCTTGCCACGGCCGGGGCGCTGCGTGACCTCGGTCAGGGCGAGGTCACGGAGATCGACCTTCCTTGCGGTCCCGCGGTGTCGTTGATCGGTGCCCGGCGGTCCGTCGTCGACGCGGCGCTCGCCCCTTCCGGGCATGACGAACCGTTCTGGACGTCGTTCATCCAAGCTCACGTCCCCCTGCCCAACGGCACTGTCGTCGTGCTCGAAATGGTGACTCCGACGCAGGAAGGGTGGGACGTCTTCTCCGCCATGTTCGCCGGTATCCTCAAGTCCCTCTGCTTCTTCGACGACAAGGGCACGCCCGTGGGGCTCGGCACGTGACGACGACCCACCGAAGCCGGCCACCGGACGACTATCGGCTCCTCGTTCCTCGCGACTGGTTCCGCATCGACCTGATGGTCGACCGATGGCGACCTCAGCTGAAGAAGTTCGTCGACCAACAGGCAACACGCAGGCAGATGTCCACCGATGCCGGTCGCGAACTCTGGGCCTCCTTGCGTAACGCGGTGGAGACCGGTGTGTCCCAGGGAGCTCTGGAGCTCTACCTGCGAACGGATGTCGTCGCCGGTACGGGCGCCCCGGCGACTCTGATGGTCTCCCTGCTGCCCATGCGAGATGCGCTGCATGCCTCACCGGAAGAATTCGCCCAGGCCTTGCGGGGCCGGGAAGAGGGCGGCGCGACCGTCTCCGTCTCCAGCCTGCCGGCCGGATCCTGTGTACGCGTCTCCACGACGACGGCACTTGATTACTACGTCGAGATGCCGGGTGGGGCGGGCTACATCCTGCTCTCGTTCACCGTTCCGCTGAGTGGTGTGGAAAGCCCCTTGGGCGAGCTGTGCGAGGCCATGGCCGGCTCCTTGCGCTGGATCCACAACGCCGCACCACAGGAACAGCGGTGATCTGGAAGCCGGGCCCGGGTGAGACGCTCCTCGCCCGGGCCCCCGTCACCTTCGCCACGGGCGCTGCCATGCGAGTGAGGGGCAGGCGGTGGTTTCGGGACGAGGAGCGCAACGATATTCAGGGCGAGCTGGACGGTTGGCCCGCAGGACCGGTGCACCGCGCCCGGTCGACCGGCGTCGGGGCGGTGTGGGCCGCCTTGAGGATCTCAGGGCTGGCCGTAGGAGCGCTCATAGTGGCCGCCCTGCCCACCGGCACCGCAGTCGGCACCGCATCGGCCCCCCGTACCACCGGGAACCGCGCCGACGAACTCGAGGACTCCCCGTCCTGTGGGCCGCGCCCGGCACCCTCGCTCGCACCCTGCCCTGGCAGCTGGACCCGGCTCGCTCCGACCAGAGACGCTCTCGGACGCATTTGATCGTCACAGGCCACCGCCTCGTCGTCGTGGGCCTCCCCTTCAACGAGCGCAGGTTCCGCGAACTTCCTGTCCCGTTGGCGCGAGTTCCCGATGCGTCATCTTGCCGACCGGCCCGACATCGTGCCTTCGGATTCTCTGTCACCCGCACTTCGCGAGGGCGTCGAGACCTTCGCTGCCGACCGCGGCCCCGATGCCCTGCCTCCGCTGGTCGTCAGGAACGCTTGCGGTTGCTACCGCATCGAGGTTCTGACTCCCGGTGCTTCCGTGGCGTTCTACGGAATGCACGCCCGGGCGAGGATCGTCGATGCCGAAGGCCGGGAAATGGAGATGGACAGCTATCACCTGGAGGACCTGTCCGTCGAAGACCTGTGGCTGTGGAAGAGCCTGTTCAGACCGACGCCCCCGTCGGCCGGGGCGTCGTCGGGCCAGCCGGGCGGCAGGCCTCTCCCTGACGGGCGAGGTTCACCCGGCGTCCGCCCGCCCGGCGCACGACGGTGACGTCGCACGCGCCGGGCGGGCGTCCTGGGAGCGCTACTTGCTCCGCGCCTGCTTCGCCAGCTCGTCGTCGATCTGCTCGAACTTGTCGGCCGCCATGGTGAGGTAGTCGCCCATGCCGTCGAGGCCGTCGAGGGTGTCCTTGGCGCCGCGGGTGAACTCGTCGAAGTTGTCGTCGAAGGCCTTGGAGGACGACTTCGTGACGTAGCCCGACTCGACCAGGTTCGCGATGTACTTGCGGAGGCCGTCGAGCTTCTCCTGGAGCTTTTCCTTCTCCTTCACGACATGCTTGGCGGCATCCCGCATGTCCTGATATGTGATGTCAAGGTCTTTGGGCATGAAGCCGCTTCCTCTCACAACGCCGCAGGGCCAACCCCCGTGGCTCCTCGTGTGCGGATCGAACCGGCGCACCGGTCACGCCGGTCGTATGACACGACCGGTGTGATCGTCCGCTCTGAGGCAGCAGCTTACGGGGGAGGCCAGTGGTGTCACATCCCTGCGTTGCCAACGGGAACGTCCGGTCACCGCCCTGTTGCCGGACCGCGACACCCAGCGGATATCGTCGCCTGGACTGTGAGCCGTGGTGTGGAAGCGGCCGCAGGGGCTCGCCTGGGGAGGACAAGCGTGCGACTGACTCTGACCGTCGTGGATCCGTACGGCGGGGGCTCCGCCGACGTCGTGCTCGACGCGGACCCCGAGTCCACCGTCGGGGACATCGCCGAGGAGCTGGCCAAGCAGGTCGGGGTCGCGGGCGCGCAGGTCATCCCCATCGGGCATCAGGGCCAGGCGGGTACCGGCGGTGCGCCGCTCGTCTACGTCGACGGGTACGCCGTCGATCCGTCCGCCACCGTCGTCGGGTCGCCGCTTCGCGAGGGCGCGGTCGTCAGTCTGCAGGACCCGTCCGGGTGCCTGCCCGGTGAGCCCACCGGGCTCGTGGAGTTGCGGGTCGTGGGCGGGCCCGGTGCCGGGTTCGTGCACCGGCTCGGGGTGGGGAAGTACGACATCGGCAGCGGGCCGGCCGCGTACGTCCGGATCGAGGACCCCGAGGTCGACGCCCGTGCCCTGACCCTCTCCGTCGCCACCGACGGGACCTGCAAGGTCGCCGTGCACTCGGACAAGGAGGGCGTCACCCTCGACGGGGAGTCCGTCCAGGAACGGGACGGCGACGACTGGCCGCTCGGGGCGCAGATAGCGGTCGGGAACTCGCTCGTCGAACTGGCCCGGTACGCGCCGCCCAACGCGGCACTCAAGTGGTCCGAGGACGGGGTGGGGCTGGACTACAACCGGCCGCCCCGGCTGCGGCCGGCCGAGCGGCAGACCAACTTCCGGCTGCCCTCACCGCCCCGCGACTACGAGGCCCGGCCGCTGCCCTGGCTGATGGCGTTGACGCCGCTCGTCGGTGCCGTGGTCGCCGTGATGGTGTTCGGGCGCTGGTACTACCTGATCATGGCCGGTCTCAGCCCGATCCTCCTGTTCGCCAACTACTTCAACGACAAGAAGCACGGGCGCAAGTCCCACGCCAAGCAGGTCAAGGAGTACGAGGAGCAGAAGGCGCGGATCGAGAAGGACGCGCAGGCCGCGCTGGTCGCCGAGCGGGACGACCGGCGGCAGGCCATTCCCGATCCGGCGGTCGTGCTGTCCGTGGCGACCGGGCCCCGGACCCGGCTGTGGGAGCGGCGGCGCACCGACCGTGATCACCTGCTGCTGCGGGTGGGGACCGGACAACTGCCCTCCGAGGTCGTGCTCGACGACCCCGAGCAGGACGACCACCGGCGCCAGGTCACCTGGAAGATCGAGGACGCGCCCGTCGCGCTGTCGCTGCGCACCCTCGGGGTCGTCGGCATCGCGGGGCCCGGGGACTCGGCCCGGTCGCTGGGGCGGTGGGCGGTCGCACAGACCGCCGCGCTGCACAGCCCGATGGACGTGCAGTTCTACGTGCTGAGCGAGAACTCCGCCCAGAGCGAATGGGACTGGGTGCGCTGGCTGCCGCATTCCCGGCCCTCCGGGGGGCAGGACGTCAACGTCCTCATCGGTACCGACGCCGAGACCGTCGGCGCCCGCATCGGCGAGCTGACGCAGATCCTCGACGCCCGCAAGAAGGCCGCGGAGCAGAAGGGCGGCGGAGCGCAGGGCTCCAGCTTCACCGATCCGGACATCGTGGTGGTGTGGGACGGCTCGCGGCGGCTGCGGTCGCTGCCCGGAGTCGTACGGCTGCTGCGTGAAGGGCCGGCGGTGTCGATGTTCGCCGTGTGCATCGACGCCGAGGAGCGGTTCCTGCCGGGTGAGTGCCAGGCGTTCGTCGTCGCCGAGCCCAGGGCCGAGGAGAGCGGGCGGCAGCAGCGGGACGCGGAGGCCCGGCCCGCGCAGCAGGTCGCGGGGGGCTTCCCGTCCTTCCAGGCGTGGCACACCAACGCCCCGGCCGAGCCCGAGCAGCGGGCCCGTGCCGAGAAGCTGCGGCTGCGGGTCGAGGAGGCGGGGGTCGAGCGGATCACCGGCGTACGGCCCGACTTCGTCACGCCCGCCTGGTGCCTGCGGCTGGCGCGGTCGCTGTCCGCGCTGCGGGACATCAGCGGCGAGACCGAGGACTCCGCGCTGCCCGGGTCGAGCCGGCTGCTCGACGTGCTGCAACTGGAGCCGCCGACGGCCGACGCGATCGGCGCGCGGTGGCGGATGGGCGGGCAGTCGACGATGGCCGTCATCGGCGAGTCGTACGACGGCCCCTTCGGCATCGACATGCGCAAGGACGGGCCGCACGGCCTCATCGCCGGTACGACCGGCTCCGGCAAGTCCGAGCTGCTGCAGACCATCGTGGCCGCCCTCGCCGTCGCGAACACGCCCGAGAACATGACCTTCGTCCTCGTCGACTACAAGGGCGGCTCCGCGTTCAAGGACTGCGTGAAGCTGCCGCACACCGTCGGCATGGTGACCGACCTCGACGCGCACCTGGTCGAGCGGGCGCTGGAGTCGCTGGGGGCCGAGCTGAAGCGGCGCGAGCACATCCTGGCCGCCGCGGACGCCAAGGACATCGAGGACTACCAGGATCTCGTCAGGCGCGATCCCTCGCACGCCCCGGTGCCCCGGCTGCTCATCGTCATCGACGAGTTCGCCTCCATGGTGCGGGACCTGCCCGACTTCGTGACCGGACTCGTCAACATCGCCCAGCGAGGACGTTCGCTCGGCATCCACCTGCTGCTCGCCACCCAGCGGCCCAGTGGTGTGGTCTCCCCCGAGATCCGTGCCAACACCAACCTCCGGATCGCCCTGCGCGTGACCGACGGCGGCGAGTCCAGCGATGTCATCGACTCGCCCGAGGCCGGGCACATCTCCAAGAACACCCCGGGCCGCGCCTACGTACGCCTCGGCCACTCCTCCCTCGTGCCCTTCCAGTCGGGGCGTGTCGGTGGCCGTCGGCCCGGTGCCGCCGATCCCGCCGCGCTCGCGCCCTGGGTCGGGCCGCTGGGCTGGGAGGAGCTGGGCCGGGCGGCGCTGACCAAGCCGAAGACCGAGTCCCGCGAGGACGACGAGATCACCGACCTCAAGGTGCTGGTGGACGCGGTGCGCGACGCCAACCGGTCGATGGGCATCCCGGCCCAGCACAGCCCGTGGCTGCCCGCGCTGGACGAGAAGCTGCTGCTGGACGAGATCGAGGTCCCGGCCCTCGCCGGCGCCGCACCGGGCAAGCTGCCGCCGGCCCCGTACGGCATCGAGGACCTGCCCTCCGACCAGGCCCGCCGCCCGGTCGTCGTCGACTTCGCGAGCTTCGGGCACCTGATGATCGGCGGTGCTCCGCGCAGCGGCCGTTCCCAGGTGCTGCGCACCATCGCGGGCTCGCTGGCCCGCACCCACTCCACCGCCGACGTCCACCTCTACGGCATCGACTGCGGCAACGGCGCCCTCAACGCGCTGACCCGGCTGCCGCACTGCGGCGCGGTCGTGGGCCGCAACCAGACCGAGCGGGTCGTCCGGCTGGTCAACCGGCTCAAGGGCGAACTGTCGCGCCGCCAGGACCTGCTGGCCGATTCGGGGTTCGCGGACATCGGTGAGCAGCGGGCCTCGGTGGAGGAGAGCGAGCGGCTGCCGCACATCGTCGTCCTGCTGGACCGCTGGGAGGGGTGGGTGCCCACCCTCGGCGAGGTCGACCACGGCTCGCTGACCGACGAGTTGCAGACGATGATGCGCGAGGGTGCCAGCGTCGGCATCCACCTGATCCTGACCGGCGACCGCACGCTGCTCGTGGGCCGCATCGCGACCCTCACCGAGGACAAGTACGGTCTGCGCCTGGCCGACCGCAGCGACTTCGCCTCGCTCGGCATCCCGTCCCGCAAGGTGCCCGAGGAGATCCCGCCGGGCCGCGCCTTCCGCAACGAGGCCGGTACGGAGACGCAGTTCGCGCTGCTCTCCGAGGACACCACCGGTCAGGGCCAGGCCGCGGCGATCACCGCGATCGGGGAGGCCGCCGCGGCGCGCGACGCCGGCGTCCCGCGCGCCCGGCGTCCGTTCCGCGTCGACAGCCTGCCCAGCCGGATCTCCTTCCCGGAGGCCTGGGAGATGCGCGACCCGGAGGCGTCCCGGTCCAGGCTGTGGGCGCTGATCGGCATCGGCGGCGACGAGATCGTCGGCTTCGGCCCCGACCTCGCCGACGGCGTGCCGTCCTTCGTCATCGCGGGACCGGCCAAGTCGGGCCGCTCCACCGTGCTGATGAACGTCGCCCAGTCGCTCCTCGCCCAGGGCACCCGGCTGGTCGTGGCGGCGCCCCGCCAGTCTCCGGTGCGCCAACTGGACGGCGCGGAGGGTGTGCTGAAGGTCTTCACCGGGGACGACATCGACGAGGACGAGTTCGAGGAGCTGATCGACGGGGCGAGCCCGGAGGAGCCCATCGCCGTGCTCGTCGACGACGGCGAGATCCTCGAGGACTGCGACGCCGAGAGCCAGATGAAGAAGATCGTCTCCCGGGGCGCCGAACGCGGCCTCGCCCTCGTCATCGCCGGTGACGAGGAGGACGTGTGCAGCGGCTTCTCCGGCTGGCAGGTCGACGCCAAGAAGGCCCGCCGCGGCATCCTGCTCTCCCCGCAGGAGTCCTCCAGCGGCGACCTCATCGGGCTGCGCGTCTCGCGCCAGATGGTGGGCGGCCAGGTCACGCCGGGCAAGGGCATGCTGCACCTGGGCGACGGGGAGCTGCGCACGGTCGTGGTGCCGGGCTGAGCCGGTGGAAGGGGGCGGGGCCCCGGCCCGCTGCGCACCTCCTGCCGGCCCCCGGCCCCGCTACCCGACCTTCGACAGCCGTGCCGTCGGCCGCCCCGACTCCTCGCTCTTCGACGCGTAGTCGAGGTCGTCTCCGACCGGGGTGAAGGTGACCGTGGTGGGCGCGGGGTTGCAGCCGTCGTGGTTGCCCTCGGCG
This sequence comes from Streptomyces violaceoruber, assembly GCF_033406955.1. Lineage (NCBI taxonomy): Bacteria > Bacillati > Actinomycetota > Actinomycetes > Kitasatosporales > Streptomycetaceae > Streptomyces > Streptomyces violaceoruber. The sequence goes on from NZ_CP137734.1 coordinate 3,601,475, forward strand.
CCGGCCGACCCGGCGACGAGCTGCTTCTCCGTCACCTTCTTGAGGGTGATCACGTCGACGCAGACGCCGCCCAGCGCGTCGGTCTGGCGGAGCCTGCCCAGTTCCTGGCCCGCCTTCGCCTGCTTGATGGTGATCCGGAAGGTGCCCAGCGGCAGCTTGCCGTCCAGGGCGGCGGCCTGGCCCTCCCAGGTGCCGAGGTAGCGCGCGGGCAGCCCGCCGGGGGTGGCGGCCGGGGGATCGTGCGAGGCCTCGTTGCCCCCCGCGTTGTTCGCGTCGTTGCCCGAGCCCGGCAGCAGGTCCAGGACGAACACCGACCCCACCGTCACCGCCGCCAGCGCGCCCGCCACCGCCAGTGCCACGGTGCAGCTGATCCGCCGGCCGCGTCCCTGGGCGCCCTGCGTCGAGGTCGCCGCGACGGAGAGGGCGAGCCTGCCCGGAGGGCGCGTCGTGCCCGTCCCGGCGCCCGGGTCGTCGTCCGGCGGCCCGGGATCCCTCGGGCCGGGGACGGACAGGAGGGCGGGAGAAGGGGCAGGGGCTGGGGCAGGCGGCGAGGGCGGGTACGAGGGCGAGGTGGGCGCCGGCATCACCGGGGGCGGGCCGAAGACACCGGACGCCGGGGTCGCCACCCCGGCGTCGCCCCCCGCCGTGACCGACGGCCGGCTGAACCCCACGGGCCCCGACGCCCCGGTCGCCGACTCCCCCGCCTCCAGGTTCAGCAGCCGTACGGCGCTGCGGCTGACCCGCTCCACCAGCGCCCCCGGCAGCCAGCCGCCGGACACCAGGCGGGCCGCGCCCTCGGGGGCCAGGCGCCGGGCCACCTCGGCGGGGGCCGGGCGGGCGGACGGGTCCTTGGCCAGGCAGGAGGCGACCAGCTCGCGCAGCTCCCCGTCGTCCAGGCCGTCGAGGTTCGGCTCCTCGTGGACGACCTTGTAGAGGAGCGCGGCCGAGGAGTCGCCCGGGAAGGGCGGCTGCCCCGTCGTCGCGTACGCCAGCACGGCGCCCAGCGAGAAGACGTCCGCCGCGCCGGTCACGCCCTTGCCGAGGATCTGCTCGGGGGACATGTAGCCGGGGGAGCCGATGGACACCCCGGTCGAGGTCAGGGAGGCGGTCCCTCCCCCAGACTCCGTCGGGGAGGTGCCCCCGGTGGCGCGGGCGATGCCGAAGTCGATCAGGAGGGGGCCGTCGAGGGTGAGGAGGACGTTGGACGGCTTCACGTCACGGTGGACCAGCCCCAGCTCGTGCACCGCGGCCAGCGCCTCGCCGAGGCCCGCGCCGAGCGCCCGCACCGAGTGGGCGGGCAGCGGGCCGCCGTCCGCGACGGCCGCCGTCAGGGACGGACCGGCCGCGTACGCCGTGGCGACCCACGGCACGCGCGCCTCGGGGTCGGCGTCCAGCACGGGTGCGGTCCAGGCGCCGCCGACCCGGCGCGCGGCGGCCACCTCGCGCCGGAACCGGGCCCGGAACTCGTCGTCCAGCGCGAAGTGCGGGTGCACGATCTTCACCGCGACCGTGCGGCCGCCGGCGCTGCGGCCCAGGTAGACCCGGCCCATGCCGCCGGAGCCCAGCCGGCCGAGCAGCCGGTAGGGCCCCACGACGGTGGGTTCGTCGTCCTCGAGCGGCCGCATGGCGTCCACCCCTCCCCCGTACGCCGACACCTGTCAGCAGGGTAGTGGGCCGCCCGCGGCGACGCCCCGGCCGTGTCAGGGCTTGAGCAGCTCGACCTTCACGTCCGCCGGGAAGCCCGTGGTGGGGCCGACGCGGCGGGCGAACTCCGTGACCGCCTCCAGCTGCGGGGCGCCGAAGCGGAAGTCGAGGGTGGTGAAGTACTTCGCCAGGGTGTCCTCGTCGAAGGCCTCCCAGCGGGCGGCCTGCTCCGCGACCTTCTCCACCTCCTCCAGGGAGAGGTTGCGGGAGGCGAGGAAGGCCTCGTGCACCTTGCGGGTGATGACCGGCTCGCGCTCCGCGTAGTCGCGCCGGGCCGCCCAGACCGCGAAGACGAACGGCAGACCCGTCCACTCCTTCCACAGGGCGCCCAGGTCGTGCACGTCGAGGCCGTAGCGCGGGCCGTCGATCATGTTGGCGCGCAGGGCCGCGTCCCCGATGAGGACGGCCGCGTCGGCCTCCTGCATCATCAGGCTCAGGTCCGGCGGGCAGGTGTAGTAGTCCGGCTGGACGCCGAAGCGCTCCGACAGCAGGAGCTGGGCGAGGCGTACGGAGGTGCGCGAGGTCGACCCGAGGGCCACCCGGGCGCCGTCCAGGCGGTCCAGCGGGACCTGGGAGACGATCACGCACGACATCACGGGGCCGTCGCAGCCGACGGCGATGTCGGGGAAGGCGACGAGGTCGTCGGCGTTCTTGAGGAATTCGACCAGGGTGACGGGACCGATGTCGAGATCACCGCGCACCAGCTGCTCGCTGAGCTTCTCCGGGGTGTCCTTCGTCAGCTCGAAGTCGAGGAGCGTGCCTGTTCTCGCGAGCCCCCAGTACAGGGGCAGGCAGTTCAGGAACTGGATGTGGCCGACACGCGGCCGGGTGCGAGAATTGTCCACATCGCGAGGCTAGCCCTCCCCCGGGAACCGCCCCTCGCCGACCCCCGGCGTCAGCCGAACGGCGCAGGTGTTCAAACGTCCGGGTGAAGTGATCTTGACCTCTGTTGCGCTCGGGGGCCTGCGTGCTAGGCTCACAGCAAGTTGCAGTTTGGTTTCCCTTGCAGTACAGAGCCTGCGGAGCATGTGACCGCGGGCTCTCGTCGTTCTCAGACGTATGCAGTTGTGCGACATTCAAAGTCTTCACACTTGCTGGTTCTGGAGCAGGGCAACCCTTTGGGCCCAAGGAGGGCTTATGGCTACCGGAACCGTGAAGTGGTTCAACGCCGAAAAGGGCTTTGGTTTCATCGCCCAGGAAGGCGGCGGCCCGGACGTCTTCGTCCACTACTCCGCGATCAACGCTCAGGGATTCCGTTCCCTCGAGGAGAACCAGCAGGTGTCCTTCGACGTCACGCAGGGCCCCAAGGGTCCGCAGGCGGAGAATGTCACTCCTGTCTGATTGACAGCAGTACCCAAGGAGCCCCGCGCCGGTTTCGGCGACGGGGCTCCTGCCTTTTGCGAATCCTCGGTGCGTTCCGCCCCGGGGCCCGGCTGTCAGTGGCTGCCACTAGGGTCCGCCCATGACCGTCGACCCCGCCTTCGTGGCCACCACCCGGACCTTCTACGACGCCGTCGCCGAGGACTACCACGCCCGCTTCCGCACCGTGCTCGACGACGCCCCGCTCGACCGGGCGCTGATGGGCGCCTTCGCCGAGCTGGTCGGGCCGGAGGGGCAGGTGGCCGACCTCGGCTGCGGGCCCGGTCTGGTCACCGCGCACCTGGCCTCGCTGGGCCTGCGGGTCTTCGGCCTCGACCTGTCCTCCTCGATGCTCGCGATCGCGCGCCGCGAGAACCCGGGGCTGCGGTTCGAGCAGGGGTCCATGCTGGACCTCGACCTGCCGGACGGCGCCCTCGCGGGGGCGGTGTCCTGGTACTCGTCGATCCACACACCGTGGGAGCGGCTGCCGGACCTCTTCGGCGAGGTGCGGCGCGTACTGGCCCCGGGCGGGCACCTGCTGCTCGGCTTCCAGGTCGGCGACGAGCCCCGCCACCACGACCGCCCGTGGGGCCACCCGGTCGCCCTGGACTTCGAACGGCGGCGGCCGGAGCCGATGGCGGAGCTGCTGGAGCGGGCCGGGTTCACCGTGCTGTCCCGGACGGTGCGGATCACCGAGGAGACCACCGTCGCGCAGGTCCCGCAGGCGTTCCTCATCGCCCGCCGCTGACCACCGCCGACCGCCGGAGCCGTCCTACCCCTCGTACAGCCCCTCCACCGCCCCCGCGAAGTCCCGCATGATCACCTCGCGGCGGAGCTTCATGGAGGGGGTCAGGTGGCCCTCCCACTCGGTGAAGTCCCGGGGCAGGACGGCGAAGCGGCGGATGGACTCCGGGCGGGAGACCAGTTTGTTGGCCTCGTCGACGGCGCGCTGGAGCACCGCGCGGACCTCCTCGTCGTCCACCAGCAGCTCCGGCGGCACCGGGTGCTTGCCGTTCATCCGGCGCCAGTGGGTGACGCCGTCCGGGTCGAGGGTGAACAGGGCGGAGACGTAGGGCCGGCGGTCGCCCAGCACGATGCACTGGGAGATCAGGGGGTGGGAGCGCAGCCAGTTCTCCAGCGGGGCCGGGGCGACGCTCTTGCCGCCCGCGGTGATCAGCAGCTCCTTCTTGCGGCCGGTGATCGTCAGATAGCCCTCGTCGTCCAGGCTGCCGATGTCACCGGTGGCGAACCAGCCGTCGGGTGCGGCCTGGACGACGCCCCCGGCCTGCGGGTCCCAGTAGCCGTGCAGGACCTGCTCCCCGGCGACGAGGATCTCGCCGTCGGCGGCGATGCGGATGCGGGTGCCGGGCAGCGGCCAGCCGACCGTGCCGAGGCGCGGCTTGAGCGGGGGCGTGACGGTGGCCGCGGCGGTGGTCTCGGTGAGGCCGTAGCCCTCGAAGATCTCGATGCCGGCGCCGGCGTAGAAGGCGGCCAGGCGGCGGCCGAGCGGGGAGCCGCCGCAGATGGCGTACTTGACCCGGCCGCCCATGGCGTTGCGGATCTTCCGGTAGACGAGCGGGTCGTAGAAGGAGCGGGCGGTCTTCAGGCCGCGGCCGGGGCCGCCACCGGTGCCGGTCTGGCGGGCCTCCTTGGCCTCGCCGTAGCGCACCGCCACCGAGACGGCCCGGTCGAAGACGGCGGCCCGGCCGCCGGACTCGGCCTTGGCGCGGGCGCTGTTGAAGACCTTCTCCAGCATGTACGGGATGGTCAGCAGGCAGGTCGGGCGGAAGGCCGCCAGGTCGGGGAGCAGGTCCTCGGGTTTCAGGCTGGGCGCGTGGCCGAGGCGGACCCGGGCACGGACGCAGGCGACGGCGACCATGCGGCCGAAGACGTGGGACATCGGCAGGAAGAGCAGGATCGAGGGCTCCTCGCCGGTCTCCGCCTTGAAGACGGGGTAGAGCAGCTCGATGGCGTTGTCGACCTCGGCGAAGAAGTTGCCGTGGGTGAGCACGCAGCCCTTGGGGCGGCCGGTGGTGCCGGAGGTGTAGATGAGGGTGGCCAGTGTGCCAGGGCCGAGCATGCCGCGGCGCACCTCCACCTCCGCGTCCGGCACCCGCGCGCCCAGCTCCGCGAGCCGCTCCACGTGGCCCTTCTCCATGACCCACAGGTGCCCCAGGTCGGGGATGCGGTCCAGCTCGGGGCCGAGCGCCGCGGCCTGCGCGGTGGTCTCGGTGACCAGGGTGACGGCGCCGGAGTCCTGGAGGATCCAGCGGGTCTGGAAGAGCGAGGAGGTGGGGTAGATCGGGACGGTGACCAGTCCCGCCGCCCATGCGGCGAAGTCCAGCAGCGTCCACTCGTACGTCGTCCGGGCCATGATCGCGATGCGGTCGCCCGGCACCAGCCCTTCGGCGATCATGCCCTTGGCCACGGCCAGCACCTGCCCGGCGAACTCGGCGGCCGTCACGTCGGACCAGTCGCCCTCCGGCGACCTGCGGCTGAGGACGACCTGGCCCGGGACGGCCGCCGCGTTGTCGAAGGGCAGGTCGGCGAGGGACCCGCGGCGCACCGGCGGCGCGAACGGCGGTACGTACGCCTCCCGTACGGCCCCGTCCAGCATCCGCTTCTCGGGCGCCACCAGGGTGGGGCCGGGCGAGTCGGCGTAGGCGGCGGATGCGGCGAAGGACGGAAGCGGGGTGGACACGGGCGGCTCCTGGGACGTGCAGCAAAGACACTGCTTCTGCTGTCGCTGCTCTGCTGCATGACGTACGTGCCTCGCGCGCCGAGGCGTTCATCGCCGGTTCCGCGGACATGGGTTACCGACGGTCAGTCCCGGGATCGTACGGCGCCCAGGTGGGGACTTGGTGCGCGTTCCACGATCTTCCCGCGCCGGACGTGTGCAGTGTTGGGGGTTACCTGAGGGTAAGTCACGTTCGTTCCAGTATGGCGGTGACGCCCTGGCCGCCCGCCGCGCAGATCGAGATCAGGCCGCGCCCCGGCCCCTCCCGCTCGGCGAGCAGCGTGGCCAGGGTCGCCACGATGCGGGCGCCGGTCGCCGCGAAGGGGTGTCCGGTGGCGAGGGAGGAGCCTGCCACGTTCAGGCGGGCCCGGTCCACCGGGGCCAGGCCGCGCTTCTCCCAGGCGGCCAGCGTGGCCAGCACCTGGGACGCGAACGCCTCGTGGATCTCGACGAGGTCGAAGTCCGCGATCCCGAGCCCGGCCCGCTCCAGCATCCGCGGGACCGCGTACGCCGGGGCCATCAGCAGGCCGTCCTCACCACCGGCCACGTCCCCGCCGGCGAAGTCCACGGCCGCCGTCTCGTACGCCGTGAGGTACGCGAGGGGTTCGACGCCCCGGGCCTCGGCCCACTCCTCGCTCGCCAGGAGCACCGTCGCGGCGCCGTCCGTCAGGGGCGTGGAGTTGCCCGCCGTCATCGTGGGGCCGGGGGCGTCGAGCCCGAACACGGGCTTCAGCGCGGCCAGTTTCTCCACCGTCGAGCCCGGGCGCAGGTTCTGGTCGCGGGCCAGGCCCCGGAAGGGGATCACCAGGTCCTGGAAGAGACCGCGTTCGTACGCCGCCGCCAGCCGCTGGTGGCTCGCGGCGGCCAACGCGTCCTGCTCCTCACGGGTGATGCCCCAGGCCCGCGCGGTCACCGCGGCGTGCTCGCCCATCGACAGGCCGGTGCGCGGCTCGGCGTTGCGCGGGATGTCGGGGACGAGGTGTCCCGGGCGGACCTTGGCCAAAGCCTTGAGCCTGCCGCCGGTGGTCTTCGCCCGGCGGGCCTGAAGCAGGATGCGGCGCAGGCGGTCGTTGACGCCGAGCGGGGCGTCGCTCGCGGTGTCGGCGCCGCCCGCGACGGCCGACTCGGTCTGGCCGAGAGCGATCTTGTTGGCGGCGGCGATCACGGCCTGGAGGCCGGTCCCGCAGGCCTGCTGGATGTCGTAGGCGGGGGTGCGCGGGTCGAGGGCCGAACCGAGGACCGTCTCGCGGGCGAGGTTGAAGTCCCGGCTGTGCTTGAGGACCGCGCCGGCCACGAACTCGCCGACGGCGCCTGGCTCCTGGAGCCCGTACCGCTCGACCAGGCCGTCGAGAGCGGCGGTGAGCATCTCCTGGTTGGCGGCGGTGGCGTACGGCCCGTCGGAGCGGGCGAAGGGGACGCGCGTGCCGCCGATGACCGCCACGCGGCGTGGGGGCTGCGGTGCCAGAGGGCTCATCTCGACCTGCTCCTCACCCGTGACATAGGCTTACCTCCGGTAACCTTACTCCAGAGTAAGCAGTAGTGGGCGGCACGAGCCCGACCGCCGGCCTCTGGACACTCCCCCACGCTCGAACACGCTCGCGCGGGGGGACGCCCATCCGCCACCTGGGAGACAGACATGGCCGACCGCTATCTCAGCTTCACCGGCACCGCACCCGGACGTTTCCTCACCCGCCGGCTCGGACTGCCGCAACCCGCGGCCCTGCGGCGGGACGCGCTCGACGGCGGTCTGCTGCACCTCACGGCCGGAAAGACCGACCTCGACCTCGCGCCCGTACTGGCCCGCACCGGCCTGCCCCGGGACGAGGACGGCCGCCCCGCCGCCGTCGTCCTCGACGCCACCGGCGTACGGGACGTCGACGCGCTGGCCGAGGTGCACGCCGCGCTGCACCCCGTCGTACGGTCCGTCGCCGCGAGCGGCCGGGTGGTGGTGCTCGGCGCCCCGCTCGACCCGGCCGACCACCACCAGGCCGCCGTCCAGCAGGCGTTGGAGGGCTTCACGCGCTCGCTCGGCAAGGAGATCGGGCGGGGCAGGACGGTCAACCTCGTACGGCTCACCGACGCGGCGCCCGCCGAGTCCACCCTCCGCTTCCTCCTCTCCCCCGCCTCCGCCTACGTCAGCGGCCAGGTGATCGAGGTCGGGGCGGCGGGCGGGGGCGCCGCCCCCGACGACTGGGCGCTGCCGCTGGCCGGACGCACCGCCCTGGTCACCGGCGCCGCGCGGGGCATCGGCGCGGCGGTCGCCGAGACGCTGGCCGGGCAGGGCGCCCAGGTCGTCGTCCTGGACGTGCCGCAGGCCGAGGAGGCGGCACGCCGGGCCGCCGAACGCCTCGGGGGCACCGCCCTCGCGCTGGACATCACCGCGGCGGACGCGGGCGAGCGCATCGCCGCCGCGCTGCCCGGCGGGCTCGACGTCCTCGTCCACAACGCGGGCATCACCCGCGACCGGCGCCTGGTCAACATGCCCGCCGACCGCTGGAGTTCCGTGCTCGACGTGAACCTCGCGAGCGTCCTGCGCACCACGGACGCGCTGCTCGCGGCGGGCGCCGTCAACCGGGGCGGCCGGATCGTGGCGACGGCCTCCATCGCGGGCCTCGCGGGCAACGCGGGGCAGACCAACTACGGCGCGAGCAAGGCGGGGATCGTCGGGCTGGTCCGCTCGCTGGCGCCCCGCGCCCTGGCCGGACACGGGGTGACGGTGAACGCGGTGGCGCCGGGGTTCATCGAGACGAGGATGACGGCGGCGGTCCCCCTGTTCATCCGCGAGGCCGGCCGCCGCATGAACTCCCTCGCGCAGGGCGGACTGCCCGTCGACGTCGCCGAGACGACCGCCTGGCTCGCGCACCCGGCCTCCGGCGCGGTCAACGGCCAGGTCGTACGGGTCTGCGGCCAGAGCCTGCTGGGGGCCTGATGACCACCGCGCCCCCGACCCCCGGCACCCTGACCGGCGTCCCCGCCCTGGCCCCGCTCCTCGCGCGCGGCGCGCTGCTGTCACCCCTCAAGCGCCCCCGTCCGGACGCGGACTTCCCCCGCACCAGGCTGGTCCTGCCCGGCCTGCGCGTCGACCTCGCGCGGCTCGCCGCGTACGAGCGGGTGTGCGGGTTCGCGACCGGCGCGGACGCGCTTCCCGTGACCTATCCGCATGTGCTGGGCTTCCCGATGGCGATGCGCCTGATGAGCGGCCGGGGCTTCCCGCTGCCGCTGCTCGGCCTCGTCCACACGTCCATCGGCATCACCCGCCGGGCCGCCATGCCCGCGACCGCCGAGTACGAACTCGCCGTGCACGTCGAAGGGCTGGCGGCGCACCGGCGCGGCACCGAGGCGACGGTGGTCACGGAGGTCCGCGCCGGGGCGGACCTGGTCTGGGAGTCCCGCAGCACCTACCTGGCCCGGCACCGCACCACCGCCCCGCCGCCCGCCGGGGAGCCCCCCTCGGGAGAGCGGGACCCCCTCCCCGTGCGCGCCGAGTGGCAACTCGCCGGTGACGTCGGACGCCGCTACGGTGCCGCCTCCGGTGACCGGAACCCGATCCACCTGCACCCGCTCACCGCCCGCCTGTTCGGCTTCCCGCGGGCCATCGCGCACGGCATGTGGACCGTGGCCCGCTGCCTCGCCGAGCACGGGACGCCGGACGCGGCCGTGGTGCGGACGGAGTTCCGGGCGCCCGTGCTGCTGCCGGGGACGGTGGCGTACGGGGCCGGGGACGGCCGGTTCGAACTGCGCGGCGGCGACGGAGGACGGCGGCTGCACCTGTCCGGGGAGGTCGAACCCTACCCGGCGGCCTGAACCACCGACGCGGGCTCCTCCTGCGGCGCGCGCTCCGCCGCCGGCCCGGGTTCCTCCGGTCCGGGCTCCTCCGGCGCGGACCACGGCCGTCCGGCCATCAGGTCGCCCAGACCGGCCCAGGCGAAGTTCATCAGGGTCGCCGCCGCCTGCTTCGCGGTGACGCCCTCGGTGGCGCCCGCCCAGTCGGCGAGCGACTCCGCGGCCCCGACCAGCGCCTCGGCCAGCCCGGCGACCTCGCCCTCGGCCAGGTGCGGGTCCCGGTGCGCGTCACGCGCGGCGGCGGCGATCAGCTGCGTCACGAAGGCGACGATCTCCTCGCGCATCGCCGCCACCTCGGCGGCGAACCGCTCACCGTGCGTACGGGCGTGCAGGTGCAGCACCCGCCAGGCGTCCGGGTGCCGCGCGGTGTGCGTGAAGAACGCGCGCAGCCCCGACCAGAGTTGCCCGTCGGCGGACAGTCCCGGACGCACGCCGGCCCGCACCGCCTCGGTGAGGGCGCGGGCCTCGCGGTCGACGCAGGCGCTGAAGAGGTCGTCCTTGGAGTTCAGGTACAGGTACACCAGCGGCTTGGAGACGCCCGCCAGTTCGGCGATCTCGTCCATCGACGCCGCCATGTACCCGCGCCTTCCGAAGACGCTCACGGCGGCGTCCAGCATCTGCTGCTCACGGACCGCACGCGGCATCCGCTTGGTCTTCCCTGCACCCATGCGAATCAGCGTACGGTCCGTGCGGCGGTGTTCAGGACGTCAGCGCCCAGGACGCGACGGTCAGGCGGCGACCGGAACCGGCTCCGACGCCTGCTTCTCCCGCTCCGGCTCGTCGATCGGCGAGGCGTGGGCCTCGTCGTACGCCTTGCGGTCGAGCAGCCCCTCGCGGGCCGAGACGATCACCGGTACGAGAGCTTGGCCCGCGACGTTCGTCGCCGTCCGCATCATGTCCAGGATCGGGTCGATGGCGAGGAGGAGGCCGACGCCCTCCATGGGCAGGCCCAGGGTGGAGAGGGTCAGGGTCAGCATGACCGTGGCGCCGGTGAGGCCGGCCGTGGCGGCGGAGCCGACCACCGAGACGAACGCGATCAGCAGGTAGTCGCCGACCCCGAGCTGGATGTCGAAGATCTGCGCGACGAAGATCGCGGCGATCGCCGGGTAGATCGCGGCGCAGCCGTCCATCTTGGTCGTCGCGCCGAACGGCACGGCGAAGGACGCGTACTCCTTCGGGACGCCGAGGCGCTCGGTGACCTTCTGGGTCAGCGGCATGGTGCCGACCGAGGAGCGGGAGACGAAGGCCAGCTGGATGGCGGGCCAGGCGCCCTTGAAGAACTGGAGCGGGCTGGCCTTGGCGACGGTGGCGAGCAGCGTCGGGTAGACCACGAACATCACGAGGGCGCAGCCGACGTAGATGTCGGCGGTGAAGGTGGCGTACTTGCCGATGAGGTCCCAGCCGTAGGTGGCGATGGCCTTGCCGATGAGGCCGACGGTGCCGAGCGGGGCGAGGCGGATGACCCACCACAGGGCCTTCTGGAGGAGTTCGAGGATCGACTCGCTCAGGTTCAGGATCGGCTGGGCCTTCTCGCCGAGCTGGAGGGCGGCGATACCGGCGACGGCGGCCATGAAGACGATCTGCAGCACGTTCAGTTCGGTGAACGGCGTGATGACGTCGGTCGGCACGATGCCGGTCAGGAAGTCGATCCAGGAACCGGTGTGTTCGGGCTTGGCGCCGTCGGCCGCGGTGAGGCCGGTGCCGGCGCCGGGGTTGGTGACCAGGCCGATGACGAGGCCGATGGCCACCGCGATCAGCGACGTGATCATGAACCAGAGGAGGGTGCGGGACGCCAGGCGGGCCGCGTTGTTGACCTTCCGCAGGTTGGTGATCGAGACCAGGATCGCGAAGAAGACCAGCGGTGCGACGGCCAGCTTCAGCAGGCCGATGAAGGTGTCACCGACCTTCTCCAGGGTGGTGACCAGCCACGATATGTCCTGGCTGCGGGCCAGCCAGCCCAGCAGGACGCCGAGGACGAGACCGGCGAGTATCTGGGCCCAGAAGGGCACCTTCAGGTACTTCGTGAAAGAAGAGGGTGAAGACACGGACATGCTCCGTAGGGGGACGGGACGCGGGATGGGACGCGCTGAGCTGACGTGGGGACGACTGGTGAGGGGGGAACGTCAGGGGCGACAGTTCGCGGACGCGCACCGGCAGAGGTCCACGTGCAGGCGCGCCACGAGCGCGAGGCGCTGTGGTGTGGTGGGCGCGGCTGCTTGCTTCATGCACACGACTTTAACACCCATGCTTTGAGACACTCAAAGCCATACTTTGAGAGGCAGGAGTGCCCTACTGCCCGCAAAACGCAGAGCGCCCCGGTTTCCGGTGAATTCGGAAGCCGGGGCGTGCGGGTGCGTGACGGACGTTACGAGGTCTGGCCCTGGGCCCGCGCCGTGTCGTCGGCGCCGTCCTCCTGGCCGCGGTTGGCCTCCAGGTTGGCCTTCATGCGGTCCACCCGGCCCACGACCTGGACCGAGGCCCGGTCCCGCTCCTTGCGCAGCGCGACGTAGCTGATGGGGGCGGAGATCAGCAGGGAGAGCAGGAGGATCCACATGCCGTTGGAGTCGCCGAGGCCGCGCGGGAACACTCCGGCGTAGACGAGCCCCCAGACGACCACGAGGCAGCCTGCGAAGATCCCGAGGCGCATCAGCGTGTAGCGGAGCATCTCAATCCACTCTTCCGTTTCTGGCACAAAGAGGCACTGTCCAGTGAAACATGCCGGACGGCCGATCTTGCAGGGGGGTCGGCCGGGCGGCGGCCGGGGGCCCAGTCAGGCGGCCGGGGGTCAGGCCAGGGGCAGCAGCATGAAGACGTCGTCCCGGTCGTCGCCGGGGGCGACCCGGATCGCGCCGGGGACCCGGCCGACCTCCTTGTAGCCGCAGGACTCGTAGAACCGCTCCAGGCCGAGCCCGCCGCGACAGGTGAGGCGTATCGCCTCGATGCCCTCGCAGGTGCGGGCCGCTTCCGCGGCGGCGGTCATCAGGTCCCGGCCGTAGCCCCGGCCCTGGTGGCGCGGGTGGACCATGACCGTGTAGAGCCAGAGCCAGTGCCGCATCAGCCGGTGCGTGTTGAGGGCGAGGAACGCGGTGGCGGCCACCCGGCCCTCCTCGTCGTGTCCGACCAGGAGGCGGGTACGCCCTTCGGCCATGCCCGTCAGGTGCTTGAGCAGCTCGGGGCGGACGTCCTCGCGCGTCACCGGCGGCACGAAGCCCACGGAGCCGCCGGCGTTGGAGACGTCGGTCCACAGGTCGAGGACGCCGTCGCGGAGGTCGGGGGTGACGGCCGGATCGAAAGTGAAAGTAAGGGACACCCGGCCATGGTAGCTATTACGCGAGTGCTCGTGCGGCGACTTCCAGGTCCGAGAGCAGTCCCCGGTAGGCCGCCTCCCGGTCGTCGGCCCGCAGCACCGCCGACGGGTGCACGGTCGGCACCAGTCGTTGCGGACGCCCGTGGATCTCCTCCTCCAGCACCGTGCCGCGCACCCGGGTGACCCGGAAGGACGAGCCGAGCAGCGCCTTGCCCGCGGTGGCGCCCAGCACCACGATCAGCTCGGGTTCCACGCGGTCCAGCTCTGCGGCCAGCCAGGGACCGCAGGCCGCCGTCTCGCGCAGGGTCGGCGCCTTGTGGATACGGCGCTTGCGGGGCTCGGCCCGCGTGAACTTGAAGTGCTTGACGGCGTTGGTGACGTACGCGTCCGCCGGGTCGAGGCCGGCCTCCGCCAGCGCCCGGTCCAGGAGGTGCCCGGCGGGGCCGACGAAGGGTTTGCCCTGCCGGTCCTCCTGGTCGCCGGGCTGCTCGCCGACGAGCATGACGCGGGCGGACGCCTTGCCGGCGCCGAAGACGGTCTGGGTGGCGTCCCGGTGCAGGGGGCAGCCCCGGCATTCGGCTGCCGCCGCGCGCAGGGCGGGGAGGCCGCCGCGATCAGGAACGAAGGGTTGTGCAGTGTAGTCGTCCTCGGTGGCCATGGAACGCGGGTACCCGCCGTAGGGGTACGGACCCGTGCCGGGTGCGGGTGGTCCGTGGCTGGTCGCGCCCACGCGGCGGAGCCGCACATCGATACAGCCCCGCGCCCCTGAGTCGGTACAGTCCCGGCGCCTTGTAAGCAGGCGCTGGGATCATGCCGCTGAGGGGCGCGGGGAACCGCGCGACCGGCCCCCACCGGCCGGCAGCCGGAGAACTACCGCGAGACTCACACCCGCATCGGCTGCGGCGACTCCCGACGCGCCGGGTCGGGACCCTCGTACTCCCGGAGGATCTCGTAGCGCGTGTTCCGCTCGACCGGCCGGAACCCGGCGTCGCGGATGAGGTCCAGCAGGTCCTCCCGCGTCAGCTTGTTCGGCGTGCCGAAGTCGTCCGCGTCGTGCGTGATCTTGTACTCGACGACCGAGCCGTCCATGTCGTCCGCGCCGTGCTGGAGGGCGAGCTGGGCGGTCTGGACGCCGTGCATGACCCAGAACACCTTGACGTGCGGGACGTTGTCGAAGAGCAGCCGCGAGACCGCGAAGGTCTTCAGGGCCTCCGCGCCGGTCGCCATCTGCGTCCGCGCCTGGAGGCGGTTCCTGACCTTGCCGTCCTTCATGTCCACGAAGTCGTGCTGGTAGCGCAGCGGGATGAAGACCTGGAAGCCGCCCGTCTCGTCCTGGAGTTCACGCAGGCGCAGCACGTGGTCCACGCGGTGGCGGGGTTCCTCGATGTGGCCGTAGAGCATGGTGCACGGGGTCTTCAGGCCCTTCTCGTGGGCCAGGCGGTGGATGCGGGACCAGTCCTCCCAGTGGGTGCGGTGGTCGACGATGTGCTGCCGCACCTCCCAGTCGAAGATCTCCGCGCCGCCGCCGGTGAGGGACTCCAGACCGGCGTCGATCAGCTCGTCCAGGATGTCGGAGGCGGACATCCCGGAGATGGTCTCGAAGTGGTGGATCTCGGTGGCGGTGAACGCCTTGAGCGAGACCTCCGGCAGCGCGGCCTTCAGCTCCCTGAGCGAGCGCGGGTAGTAGCGCCACGGCAGGTTGGGGTGCAGGCCGTTGACGATGTGCAGCTCGGTGAGGTTCTCGCCCTCCATCGCCTTGGCGAGCTTCACCGCCTCCTCGATGCGCATCGTGTACGCGTCCTTCTCCCCCGGCTTGCGCTGGAAGGAGCAGTACGCGCAGGAGGCGGTGCACACGTTGGTCATGTTGAGGTGGCGGTTGACGTTGAAGTGGACGACGTCGCCGTTCTTCCGCGTCCGCACCTCGTGCGCGAGGCCGCCGAGCCAGGCGAGATCGTCCGACTCGTACAGCGCGATGCCGTCCTCGCGGGTCAGCCGCTCACCGGAGCGGACCTTCTGCTCCAGCTCGCGCTTGAGCCCGGCGTCCATGCGATACCTCTTTCTGAGACAGACGGGTCAACGGTACGCCCCGGTTACTGGACCTCTTCGGGCAGCTCGCCCACCCGGTTCTCCCACTTGGTGGAGAGAACGATGGTGGTACGGGTCCGGGACACGCCCTTGGTGCCGGACAGCCGCCGGATGATGCTCTCCAGGCCGTCCACGTCGGCGGCGCGCACCTTGAGCATGTAGGAGTCGTCGCCGGCGATGAACCAGCAGTCCTCGATCTCCCGCAGCTCCTTGAGGCGCTGCGCCACGTCCTCGTGGTCGGCGGCGTCGGAGAGCGAGACGCCGATCAGGGCGGTGACGCCGAGTCCGAGCGAGGCGGAGTCGACGGTGGCCCGGTAGCCGGTGATGACTCCGGCCGCCTCCAGCCGGTTGATGCGGTCGGTGACGCTGGGTCCGGAGAGTCCGACCAGGCGCCCCAGCTCCGCGTAGGAGGCCCGGCCGTTCTCCCTCAGGGCCTGGATGAGCTGCCTGTCCACCGCGTCCATGCGATCGAAGCCTTCCACTGAAGAGTTCTGAAGATGTGGGTAACAAACGTGTGGGGGGAGTCGGTGCTCAGCCGGTGGGGCGGGCCCCGCCGAGGTCGCCGCGCCAGCGGCGGTAGAGGCCGTGCCCGACGCCCGCCGCGTCGAGGACGCGTCCGGCGACGAAGTCCACCAGGTCCTGGATGTGCGTCGCCCCCGCGTAGAAGGCCGGGGAGGCGGGCACCACGCTCGCGCCGGCGTCGTCCAGGGTCACCAGGTGCCGCAGCGTCCGGCCGTCCAGCGGGGTCTCCCGTACGGCCACGACCAGCCTGCGGCGCTCCTTGAGGGTCACGCTCGCGGCGCGCTGGAGCAGGTCCTTGGACAGCCCGAGCGCGACACCGGCCACGCAGGCCGTGGACGCGGGCACGATCAGCATGCCCTTCGTCGGGTACGACCCCGAGGACGGCCCGGCCGCGAGGTCGCCCGCGCTCCAGTGCCGTACGCCGGAGACGTCCGCGTCGAACGTGTCCGGCTTTCCGTCGGCTCCGCGGGCCAGCCATTCGCACAGGTCGTGCCGCCAGTGGGCGTCGCGGAAGGAGATGCCGGTCTCGTCGAGCAGGGTGAGCCGCGAGGCCCGGCTGACCACCAGGTCGACGCTCTCGCCGGCGGCGAGCAGCGCACGCAGCACGGCGGCGGCGTACGGGGTGCCGGAGGCCCCGGACACCCCCACGATCCAAGGCACGCGCTGCGTCTGTCCTGGCTTCATGATGCCGAGCCTAGTCGCAGGCTCATGCTTTTCAGACCGTGAGGCCCCTTACGAGCAGATCCAGCAGCGCACACACGAACAGAGCGATCCCGATGAAGCCGTTGACGCTGAAGAACGCCCTGTTGAGGCGGGACAGGTCGGTGGGGCGGACGATGGTGTGCTCGTAGAGGAAGGCGCCCGCGACGATCAACAGGCCGAGCCAGAAGAAGACGCTGGCGTCGGTGGCGACGACGTACCAGGCGAACAGGGCCGTGGTGACCGTGTGGCAGGCGCGGGCGCCCCAGATGGCGGCCGGGACGCCGAAGCGGGCCGGGACGGACTTCACGCCGACCTGCCGGTCGGTCTCGACGTCCTGGCAGGCGTAGATCAGGTCGAAACCGCCGATCCAGACGCCGACCGCGAGACCGAGGATCACCGCCTCCCAGGACCACTCGCCGGTGATCGCCAGCCAGCCGCCGATGGGCCCCATGGCCTGGGCGAGGCCGAGGATGGCCTGCGGGAAGTTCGTGAACCGCTTGCCGTACGGGTAGACCACCATCGGGATCACCGCGACGGGGGCCAGGGCCAGGCAGAGCGGGTTGAGCAGGGCCGCCGCGCCGAGGAAGACGACCAGGGCGATCAGCGCGCCGGTCCAGGCGTGCTTGACCGACATGGCGCCGGTGACCAGCTCGCGGTGGGCGGTGCGCGGGTTCCGGGCGTCGATCTCGCGGTCGATGATCCGGTTGACCGCCATCGCGAAGGTGCGCAGGCCCACCATGGCGACGGTGACCAGGAGCAGCCGGCCCCAGTGGATGTTCTCGTCCCACAGGAACATCGCGGTCAGCGCGGCGATGTAGGCGAAGGGCAGCGCGAACACCGAGTGCTCGATCATCACCAGGCGCAGGAAGGCCTTGGTGCGCCCCGGCTGCTGCGGCAGGGCGGCGGAAGCCGACGTCACAGTCCGTACTCCTTCCAGCGGCGGTCGACCTTCGCCGCCGTCTCCGGGTCGGACAGCACCATGTCCGGCCAGCCCCCGTCGCGGGTGTACCCCTCCTCGGGCAGCTTCTTCGTGGCGTCGATGCCCGCCTTGCCGCCCCAGAACTGCTGGTAGGAAGCGTGGTCGAGGTGGTCGACCGGGCCTTCGACGACGGTGAGGTCGCGGCCGTAGTCGGTGTTGCCGAGCGCCCGCCAGGCGACCTCGTGCAGGTCGTGGACGTCGCAGTCGGAGTCGACGACCACGATCAGCTTGGTCAGGGACATCATGTGGGCGCCCCAGATGGCGTGCATCACCTTCTGGGCGTGCTTGGGGTACTTCTTGTCGATCGAGACGATCGCGCAGTTGTGGAAGCCGCCGGCCTCGGGGAGGTGGTAGTCCACGATGTCCGGGACGATGATCTTCAACAGCGGCAGGAAGAAGCGCTCCGTGGCCCGGCCGAGGGGGCCGTCCTCGGTCGGGGGGCGGCCGACCACGATCGACTGGAGCAGCGGGCGCTTGCGCATCGTCACGCAGTCGATCTTCAGGGCGGGGAAGGGCTCCTGCGGGGTGTAGAAGCCGGTGTGGTCGCCGAAGGGGCCCTCGGGGAGCATCTCGCCGGGTTCCAGCCAGCCCTCCAGGACCACCTCCGCGTGCGCGGGGACCTGGAGCGGGACCGTCTTGCAGTCGACCATCTCCACCCGCTTGCCCTGGAGGAACCCGGCGAAGAGGTACTCGTCGATGTCGCCGGGGAGCGGGGCCGTGGAGGCGTAGGTCACGGCGGGCGGGCAGCCGAAGGCGATGGCGACCGGCAGCCGCTCACCGCGGCGGGCGGCGACCTGGTAGTGGTTGCGGCTGTCCTTGTGGATCTGCCAGTGCATGCCGATGGTGCGCCGGTCGTGGCGCTGGAGCCGGTACAGGCCCAGATTCCGGATGCCCGTCTCCGGGTCCTTGGTGTGGGTCAGGCCCAGGTTGAAGAAGGAGCCGCCGTCGTCCGGCCAGGTGAACAGGGCCGGGAGGCGCTCCAGGTCCACGTCGTCGCCGGTGAGGACGGTCTCCTGGACGGGCGCGCTGCCCGGCTTCACCTTCTTCGGCGGTACGTGCGTCATCGTGCCGAGCTTCCCGAAGGCCTCGCGCACGCCGACGAAGCCCTGGGGCAGCTCGGGGCGGAGCAGCCCGCCGATCTTGTCCGAGATGTCGGAGTACGACTTGAGGCCGAGGGCCTTGAGCAGGCGGCGGTCGGTGCCGAAGACGTTCATCGCGAGGGGCAGGTCGGAGCCCTTCACGTTCTCGAAGAGCAACGCGGGGCCGCCCGCCTTGTTCACCCGGTCGACGATCTCCCCGACCTCCAGGTACGGATCCACCTCGGCCTTGATGCGCTTGAGGTCGCCCTCGCGCTCCAGCGTCCTGAGCAGGGAGCGAAGATCGTCGTAAGCCATGCCGTCCAGTATCCCCGAGCGGCTACCCTGGCCCTGTACCTGGGGGCCGTGACGCGTCCCCACCCCTCGCTTGAGCTGGAGAAGCCCATGCTCCGGGTGCTGATGTTCCTCGTCCCACTGGCCCTGAGCGTCTACGCGTTCATCGACTGCATCAGCACGAAGGACGCGGACATCCGCCACATGCCCAAGCCGCTGTGGGCGGTCCTCGTGCTGCTCTTCCCGCTGGTCGGCTCGATCTCCTGGATCATCGCCGGGAAGAAGCGGCAGCCCGCCGGCTCCTCGCCCTGGCAGGGCGGCGGCGGTCGGCGGCAGTGGGTGGCGCCCGACGACAACCCCGACTTCCTGAAGTCCCTGGAGAAGGACGACGAGAAGGACGGGGACAAGGACTAGGGGCTACGTCCTGGTCCAGCGCTGGGAGTCGGAGCCGGTGCACGTCGTGGTCGTCAGGCCGATCATGGACGCGCGGCGGTTGAGGTCGAGGCAGCCACCGGTGTTGAGGTTCCTGAGCGAACCGCTCGCCCCCTCCTGCCACTCTCCGCCGAACGAGCCGCAGGTGTCCTTGACGAGCCAGGCGTTCGCGCTCCTGGAGTGGATGCACTGGGCCGTGCCCACGTTGAGGATCCTGAAGGCCCCGCCCGAGGTGCTCTGGAAGCGGAAGACGGCGACGTCGCCCGAGCAGGCGCCGTCGTCGACGGGGGTGCCCACGTACATGCACTTCCCGCTCGATCCGTTCTTCAGCATGAAGCTGTCCGACGCGGACCCGCCGCCCTCCGAGCCGGCCCCGGTGTCCCCGTCCGCCCCTGACCCGCTTCCGGAGCCGGCGGACGTGCCCGAGTCGGACGTGCCCCCCGCGCCGGACGACCCTCCTCCGCCGGAGGAGCCCCCCGAGCCGGAGGCGCCGGAATCCGAGCCGCCGCCGGACGCACCCTGCGCGGCGGCGGCCGCGTCCCCGCTCCCGCCTCCGCCGGGCGCGCCGCCGTCGCCGTCCTGGCCCTGCTTCCGGTCCTTGTCCTTGTCCTTGTCCTGACCGTCCTTCTTCCCGCCGTCCGGGCTGGGGGAGGCGGAGGCGCTCGGGCCGGTGGCGGAGGCGGCGGGGCCTGGGGCTGCCGTGGCGGTGGCCGCGGGCGGCGCGGCCGCGTTCCCGTCCTGGTCCGCGTCGTTCATCGCGTACGGCAGCAGCGTGAAGCCGAGCGTCGCCCCGGTCACGGTGACCGGGATCACGAACGCCAGCACCTTCGTGCGGCGTCGCCGTTCGCGCTTCTCCGGCCGTCCGCCCGTGACCACGGGGGCGGAGGCGGACGGCGGGGGCGGTGCCGGGGCGTCCGGCCCGGACGGCGGGTGCACGGGCTCCTGGGCGGCGAAGGCCGCCCGCTCGGACAGCCGCTCGGTGATGTCCTGCGGCCACGGCGCGGCCGCCGACGGGCCGTGCGCCGCGGCGCGTTCGACGAGTTCGGCGGCGGTGGGCCGGCCCTCGTGGTCCTTGTCCAGGCAGGACGCGACCACGTCGGCGAGCTCGGGGTCCAGGTCCCGCAGCGGCTGGAGGTCGGGCTCCTCGTGCACGATGCGGTAGAGCACGGCGTGCCCGGACTCGTCGCCGAAGGGCGGGCGGCCGGACGCCGCGTACGCGATCACCGAGCCCAGCGCGAAGACGTCGACGACGCCGCTGGACGCCCGCTTCCCGGAGGCCTGCTCGGGCGACATGTAGGCGGGCGTGCCCACCACCATGCCGGTCCTGGTCAACTGGCTCTGGTCGGCGGCCCGGGCGACGCCGAAGTCGATGAGGGTGAGTCCGTCGAGGGTCAGCATGACGTTGGACGGCTTCAGGTCCCGGTGGACCATGTCCAGCGCGTGCACCGCCGCCAGCCCGGTGGCGGCCTCCCGCAGGACGAGCCACAGCGCCTCGGCGGGCAGGGGCCCGTGCAGGTCGACGGCCTCGCGCAGGGTGAGGCCGGGCACGTAGGCGGTGGCGAACCAGGGCGGCCGGGCCTCCCGGTCCCCGGCGAGCAGTGGCGCGGTCGCCTCCTCGGGCAGCCGGGCGAGATTGTCCAGCTCGTGCCCGAAGCGGCGCAGGAAGTCCTTGTCCTCCCCGGCGACCGACGGCAGCACCTGTTTGACGGCCGCGTACCGGCCCTCGTGGACGCCGAGGTAGACGCGGCCCATGCCGCCGGCCCCGAGCCGGCCCAGCAGCGGGATCGGTCCGATCCGGCGCGGGTCGTCGTCCTCCAACGGCTCGGCACCACTGCCCGTGAGGCCGGATCCGGCTTCCCCGCTCAACTCTCTCCCCGTTCGCCGGCGCCGCGTGCTCCGTGCGGGTGCCGCGGCCACTGCTGGAAGCTACATCTTTAGCACGAGCGCCCCAACTGCTGTCCTGCGGAACGCTGATGAGTTGCCGTCAGCCGAGTTGCGCGAGCTGCGCGACCCGCGCCGGACCGAGTGCCCGGTCGAAGGCCCGTACGTCGCGGATGGCGCCGGGGAAGAAGTCCCGGGGCTGCCCGTCGAAGGAGGCCCGGCCGATCATGAAGGCGCCGGTGGCGGGCGCGGGGCCGGTGTCCTCGACGACCGCCTCCTGGACGCCGTTGACGTACAGGTGCAGCTTGCGGGCCGGGCCGTCGCAGACGCCGGTCAGGTGGGTCCAGACGTGCGCGGCGGGAGCGGTCCGGCCGACGGCGCGCAGACCGGGCCGGGCGAAGGCCCAGCCCTGGTCCTCGCTGGAGTACTGGAGATAGAAGCCGCTGGCGTCGGCGCTGTCCTGGCTGACGGCGGTGGCGAAGACGCCCGGCACGGCGGAGAGGCGGACCCAGGCGGCGACGGTGAAACTGCGGCCCGCGCCGGTCTGGAGCACCGGTCCGGCGGTCACGATCTGGCTGCCGGTCCCGTCGAAGGCGGCGCCTTCCCCGGCGCCCTGCCAGGCGACGCCGGTCACGGTGCCGTCGTGGCCGCCCGCGGTGTCCCGCGCGACCTGGCCGGAGGCCTCGTCGAGGGGCCAGAGTCCGACCGGGCCCGGGGGCGGGGAGGGCGCGGACGAGGGCGACGGCGCGGGCGCGGAACCCTCCGCCGGGTCTGGGTCCGCCGGGCGGTTGAGCCAGAACCCGGTCCCCACGCCGAGGGCGGCGAGCGCGCCGGCGCCGGAGAACAGGAAGGCCCGTCGGCTCCGGCGGCCGCCGTCCCCGGTCGCCGTCGGGCGTACGTCCGCCGGTGCGGGCGCCGGCGGGTACACCTGCGCAGGTGCGGTGTCGACGCGGGTGTGCTGATGCGCCGGGGGTGCCGCGACCGGCGGGACGATCCGGGTGGGCACGGCGTCCGCGCGGGTCGGGCGGGCGGCCGGCGTCCACTGCTGGGCGTGCGGCAGGGCGGTCGCGCTCTCGCCGCCCAGCGGGCCGATGCGGGCGAGGATCTCGCGCGGGGCCGGGCGGCGGGCCGGGTCCTTGGCGAGGCAGTCGGCGATCAGGGAGCGCAGGGCCGGGTCGGCGACGGCGGCGACGTCCGGCGCGTTGTGCACGACGCGGTAGAGCAGCGCGGGTGTCGGCCCGGCGCCGAACGGGTTGGTGCCGGTCGCCGCGAAGGCCAGCACCGCGCCGAGGCAGAACACGTCGCTGGCCCAGGTGACCTCGTCCCCGTTGACCTGCTCCGGGGACATGAAGCCCGGGGAGCCCGCCATGTGCCCGCTGCCGGTGAGGGAGTCGGCGTCGACGCTGCGGACGATGCCGAAGTCGATGACGCGCGGCCCGTCCTCGGCGAGCAGCACGTTGGAGGGCTTGAGGTCGCGGTGGACGAGGTGCGCGGCGTGGATCGACACGAGCGCCTCGGCGAGCCCCGCGGCCAGCGTGAGCACCGCCTGCGGGTCGAACGGACCCCGCTCGGCCACCGCCTGCTCCAGCGACGGCCCGGCGATGTAGCTGGTGACCAGCCAGGGCAGCGGCGCGTCCGGGTCCGCGTCGACGACGGGGGCGGTGAAGGCGCCGCTGACCATCCTGGCCGCCTGGACCTCGCGCCGGAAGCGGTCGCGGAACTCGGGTCGGCGCAGCAGCTCGGCGTGCACCACCTTGACGGCGACGAGCCGCCCGCCCGGGGACCGGCCGAGGAAGACCCGGCCCATGCCGCCCGCACCCAGCCGGCCCAGCAGCCGGTACTCCCCGACGGAGCGCGGGTCGTCCGGCTCCAGCGCTGACACAGATCCCTCCCGGCGTGCGGTTCCTCGCCCCTGCGGGCGGGTCCAGCATAGGGGGGCCGTCAGCGGGCGACGCCGGCGAACTTCTCGACGGCGGCCGGGGTGACCGGGGTGAAGAAGTTGACCAGGTTGCCGTCGGGGTCGCGGAAGAGGAGCGCCCGGTTGCCCCAGGGCATGGTGGTGGGTTCCCTGACGAACTCGTCCACGAAGCCGGTCAGGTTCCGGTGCACGGCGTCCACGTCGTCGACGAGGAACTCGACGATCACGCTGCGGTTGTCGGCCGGGCGGGCGGAGCCGGGGGCGAAGAGCGGCACGGTGCGGGTGCTGCCGATCGCGAGCGTCCCGGACGGGGTGCGCAGTTCCGCGAAGTCCTCGGTGGCCCAGGTCGCGCGCAGGCCGGTGGCGCGCTCGTAGAAGCCGACGAGACGGGCGACGTCGTCCGTGATGACGCGGAGCGAGACGAGGTTCATGGGGTGCCTCCTGGGGCCGATCAGTGTCTACGGCTCCCACGCTAGGACCAATACCGGTCACAATCCGGCCGGTATCGGCGGCAGACTTGAAGGCATGTCGCGTCCCGTCTCCCGTGTGCTGACCCTGCTCGAACTGCTCCAGGCGGGCGGTGTGCGGTCCGTGGCCGAACTGGCCGAGCGGCTCGGTGTCGCCGAGCGCACGGTGCGCCGGTACGTCGACCACCTCGTCGACCTCGACGTCCCGGTGGAGTCGGTGCGCGGCCGCTACGGCGGCTACCGGCTGGCCCCCGGCCACCGCATGCCCCCGCTGATGCTGACCGACGACGAGGCGCTGGCCGTACTGCTGAGCCTGGTCGCAGGCCGGCGGACGGGGATCACGGCGGCGGCGGGCACGGCGGGCGAGACGGCGGCGGCGAAGGTCCGGCGGGTGCTGCCGGAGCGGCTGCGCCACCGCCTGGACGCGGTGCTCGACTCGCTCACGTTCACGAGCGCCCCGGCCGGGGCGGCCGAGTCCACCGCGTCCGCGGCTCCGGAGGCGGCCGTTCTGCTCCCGGTCGCCGACGCCGTGCGCCATCACCGGCCGCTGGCGATCCGCTACACCGGCGGGAGCGGTGAACGCACCCTGTACCCGTACGGGCTCGTCGCGCACGCCGGCCGGTGGTACGTGACGGGCAGGGACCTCTCGGTCGGGGCGGACCGGACCTTCCGCCTCGACCGCGTCCACCGCGCACGGGTCCTGCCCGGCACCTTCGAACCGCCGCCCGGGCCCGGTCCGGCGGAGCGGGTGCTGACCGCCCTGGCCACCGCGCCCTACCGGCACGAGGTCACGGTGCGGGTCCGGGGGACGGCCGAGGAGATCCGCGCCCGGCTGCCGGGCAGCGTGGCGGTGGTGGCCGAGGAGACGGGCGGGGACGGCGCCTCCGGGAGCGGGGGGCCGGACGCCGGGCCCTGGTGCCGCGTGGAGATCCGGGCCGAGCGGCTCGACTGGCTGCCGGGCCTCCTCGCGTCGCTGGACCGCCCGTTCGTCGTCGAGCGGCCGGACGAGCTGCGCGGCCTCGTCGCGGACCTCGCGGGCCGGCTCATGGACGCGGCCCGGGGCACACCGCCGCCGCACGACTGACGGCGGCCGCCGGGTCACGGCCGGGCCGCGGCGAGCCAGACCGTGACGGCGGCGGTGGCCAGGAGGGTGAGGTTGAGGGCGACCTGCCGGTCCCCGAGACGCAGGTGGACCCCGGTGGCGCCGATCTGCAGGACCACGAACCCGGCCGCCGCGGCCGGGGCCAGCCAGGGCGCGACGCCGGTCAGCGGCGGGAGGACCAGCCCGGCCGCGCCGAGCACCTCGACCACGCCGATGGCGCGGACGGCGGGCATCGGCGTGCTGTCCACCCAGGCCATCATCGGCCGGAGCGCGTCCCGGCTGCGCACCGCCTTCACCGCGCCCCCGTAGAGGTAGAAGGCGGCGAGGAGTCCGGCGACGATCCAGTACGCGACGTTCACGACCGGGTCCCCCGGGGCCCGGCGGAGCCGGTGGCGGGCTCGGTCGCGTAGCGGCTCATCGTCTTGCGGCTCTCCTCCGGAGTCGGGGTGCGGCCGCCGGCGTACAGCTCCTCCAGGTCGCGGAAGTACTGGACGTACAGGTCCGGGGTGAAGGTGCTGAGCATGCGGGCCGGTTCGCCGGTGGTGTTGGCGAAGGTGTGCGGCGCGCCGGGCGGGACCATCACGAGCGTGCCCGCCGTCGCGTCGATGTCCTCGTCCCCCACGGTGAACCGCACCGTGCCGGAGATGACGTAGAAGCCCTCGTCGTGCCGGGCGTGACGGTGCTGGGGCGGTCCGGGGGTGTGCGGGGCGAGTACGGACTCGGCCATGCCGAGGCGGTGGCCGGTGTGGCTGCCGTCCTCCAGGACGCGCATGCGGGTGGTGCCGAGGAGGATCGTCTCGCCGTCTCCGGGACCGACCACCGACACGGCGGGGTCCGCGCCCGCCTCGGCGTGCTCGGCGTGCTCGCCGTGCTCGGCGTTCTTGCTGTTTCTCGGTTCGTCGCTCATGCCCCGATTCCACCGCCGGGGCATCGGGAGCGTCCAAGACCCGTTCCGCACACTCGATACCGCGCGGGTATCGTCGCAGGATGGACCGGGTGAACCGGATGGACCGGCTCGAACTGCGGACGCTGCGCTACTTCGCGGCGGTCGCGGAGGAACTCCACTTCGGCCGGGCGGCCGTCCGGCTGCACATGAGCCAGCCGCCGCTGAGCCGGGCGATCAGGGCACTGGAGGCGGACCTCGGCGCCACGCTGTTCCACCGCACCTCCGCGGGCGTCACCCTCACCGGGGCCGGTGCGGTGCTGCTCGACGAGGCGCGCGCCCTGCTCGACCGGGCCGCACGGGTACCCGCTCGCGTGGCGGCCGCGGCCGGTGCCGCGACCCTCACCGTCGGCATCCTCGGCGACAGCACCGACCCGGACGTGGTCCGCCTGGCCGACGCCTACCGCCGGCACCACCCGCACGTCGAGGTCACCGTCCGCGAGACCGACCTGACCGACCCCACCTGCGGGCTGCACGCCGGTCTGGTCGACGTGGCCCTCACCCGCGGCCCCTTCGACCCGACCGGCCTGGCCACGCGGGCGTTGCGCGCCGACCCGGTGGGTGCCCTGCTGCGCGCCGACGACCCGCTGGCCGGCCGGGCGAGCCTGACACCGGCCGAGCTGGCCGACCGCCGCTGGTTCCGCTTCCCGGAGGGCACGGACCCGCTGTGGCAGGCGTACTGGAACGGCGGGGAGCCGCGGCCCGGGCCGGTGGTGCGCACCGTGCGGGAGTGTCAGCAGGTCGTGCTGTGGAACGGCACGGTCGGCATGACCCTCGCCGACCACGTGCCCGCCGACGGCCTCACCGTGGTCCCGCTGACGGGCCTGCCGCCGAGCCCCGTGGTGGTGGCCTGGCCCCGGACCGACCCAAACCCGCTCATCCGCTCGTTCGTCCGGCTCGCGGTCGCGGTGTACGCCCCCTAGCTCCGCGTCCAGCGTTGGGCCGCGGATTGGTCGCAGGCCTCGTTGCGCACGCCGGTTCCGCTCATCGCGCTGACGGTGACGCAGCCGCCGGTCGCGGCGTTCTTGAGGGTGCCGCCGGACCCCACCCGCCACTCCTGCCCGGTGGTACGGCCGCAGGGGAACGAGAAGACCGGGTGCCCGATCGCCGCGGTGTAGATGCACCGGCCCGAGAGCCCGTTGATGATCCACACGGTGCCGTCCGGCCTGCTCCGGAAGGTCCAGGTGGCCGCGTCGCCCGTGCAGTCGCCGTCGTACGGGGCGTCGGCGTGGGCGGTGGTCAGGCACCGACCGTTCTTGGCGTTCTTGAGCGTGAAGACACCTGATCCGGACGCGCCACCGTCTCCGGAGCCGGAACCAGAGCCAGAGCCGGAGTCAGCACCGGACCCGGACCCGGAGTCGGAACCGGAGCCATCGCCGCTGCCCGCGCCGGAGCCAGCGCCGGCGCCTCCGTCACCGGCGGAACCGGAGCCCGACCCGGAACCCGACCCGGCCCCGCCGGCATCCGCATCCCCTTGCGAACCGCCCGCGGCCCCGCCCCCGCCGTCCGCGTCGCCCCGTCGGTCGCCCTGCTCCCCGGGCGATCGGGAGGGTGACGCGGACCGGTCCTGGTCCGGCGTCGCCGTCCGCGAGGCCTTCCCGGGCCCGGCCGGGGACGCCGCGGGCGCGCTCGACACCGGCGCGGACGACGACGGCGACGCGTCCGCACGGTCACCGGGGGCGAAGGTGTAGGGCAGGAGTTGCACGGCGAGGGTCGCCCCGGCGGCCACCACGACCGGGACGACGGCGAAGAGAACGCGGTGCCGGCGCCGACGGTCGGACCGACCCGGATCCCGCCGCCCGAGGACGGCGGACCCGGGACCGGGACCGCGCTCGGGTTCAGGTTCGGGTTCGGGGAGGTCCGCCCGCTCCGGCAGCTTCGTGACGAAGGCCGCCCGTTCGGTCAGCCGCTCGGTGAGGGCCTCCGGCCACAGCGGCGGCTCGTACGGTCCGTGCCGTTCGGCGGTCTCGAGCAGTTCGGCGGCGGTGGGCCGCCCCTCGTGGTCCTTGTCCAGGCAGGACGCGACCACGTCGGCCAACTCCGGGTCCAGCTCCCGCAGCGGCCCGAGGTCGGGCTCCTCGTGCACGATGCGGTACAGCACCGCGTGCCCCGACTCGTCACCGAAGGGCGGCCGCCCCGAGGCCGCGTACGCCAGCACCGAACCCAGCGCGAAGACGTCCACGGCTCCACTGGACGCCCGTCCCCCGGAGGCCTGCTCCGGCGACATGTAGGCGGGCGTGCCCACCACCATGCCCGTCCTCGTCAGCCGGCTCTGCTCCGCGGCCCGGGCGACCCCGAAGTCGATGAGGGTCAGACCCTCCAGCGTCAGCATCACGTTGGACGGCTTCAGATCGCGGTGCACCATGTCCAGCGCGTGCACCGCCGCCAGCCCCTTGGCGGCCTCCCGCAGCAGCAGCCACAGCGCACCGGCGGGCAGCGGGCCGCCGTGGACCTCCAGCGCCTCGGTCAGGGTGAGGCCGGGCACGTAGGCGGTGGCGAACCAGGGCGGCCGGGCCTCCCGGTCCCCGGCGAGCAGCGGCGCGGTCGCCTCCCCGGGTAAGCGGGCGAGGTTGTCCAGCTCGTGCCCGAAGCGGCGCAGGAAGTCCTCGTCCTCGGCGACGACCGAGGGCAGGAGCTGCTTGACGGCCGCGTACCGGCCCTCGTGGACGCCGAGATACACGCGGCCCATGCCGCCGGAGCCGAGGCGTCCGATCAGCGGGATCGGCCCGATCCACCGCGGGTCCCCGTCCCTCAGCGGCTCCGCACCGCTGCCGTCCAGCTCCAACACGTCGACCCTGTCCCCCCGTTGCCCCGACGACCGGGGACCCGCGGCCCACCCGCTCCCCTCCGAAGTCCGGGCGGACACGCGCGTCCCACAGGGGACAGTCTGAGTCAGGCGGACCTAGGATTGGAAGAAGGTTCTAGAAAATTATTCTAGAAGAGGGAATGAGAGCGTGCCTGCCCATGAGCCCCAAACAACACCGCGGTGAGGTCACCTCCGACCTCCTCCTGGACGCCGCCCTGCGGGTGTACGCGGACGCGGGGGAGCAGGGGCTGACGGTCAGCGCCGTGACCAGGGCGAGCGGCGTCAGCCTGGGCAGCCTCTACCACCACTTCGGCAGCATCGACGGGCTCGTCAACGCGTTGCTGACGCGCTGGCTCGGCCGGCTGCTGGGCGAACTGGCCGACGCGGTGGGGAACTCCCACGACGCGCGCACCGGCGTTCGCGCACTGGTGCGCGCCTACCTCGGCTTCGTTCAGGCGCATCCGGACGTGAGCCGACTCCTGCACTCCTCGCGAGCCGACCAGGTGGGCATGGAGCAGGGCAGGGAACTCCGCGACGTCCAGGAGGCACGGATGCCTCCGCTCACCTCCTGGGTGCTGCGGCACGTCGAGCGCGGCGAGATCGCCCCGCTGTCCCCCGCCCTGCTGGAGTCCCTCCTCCTGGGCCCCGTCGTCGGCGTCAGCCGCCGCTGGCTGACCCTCGGGGACGTCGACCTGGACGAGGCCGCGCGGATCCTGCCGGAGCGGATCTGGCGGTCCATCAGCGCGGACGGGGCGTAGCGGCCGCGCGGGGGCGGCGGGGCTGTCCCCCGAGGGAGCTACGGGCGGGTGTCCACCGCGGGGTGACGATCCGGGGCCGGTGGATCCATAGAGTCTTCATCAGTCGCCGGGCACCACAGGCCGACTGAAGAGACTCCCCCCAACGCCCCTTCCCTACCTCACCCTTGCCCGCTGGAGGCCCCCCATGTTCCGCACCTTCGCCAAGGCGATTGCCGCGATCGCCGTCGTCTGCACCGTGGCCGGCGCGGGACTCGTCCTGAACGAGGAGTACGGCAAGGACGACTCCGACGCGAAGGACGCGGGAGCCTCCTTCACCGGCACGAAGAAGATCGACGTCGACGGCCGCACGGTCAACGTCTCCTGCTCCGGCCAGTCGGACGCGGACCGGCCGCTGGTGATGCTGATGGCGGGCGGCGGCGAGGGCCTGGACAACATGGCCGCCCTCCAGAAGTCGCTGAGCAAGACGGACCGGGTCTGCTCCTACGACCGCCTCGGCGAGGGCAAGAGCGACAAGCCCGCTCCCGGCACCCTCCAGACCGTCAACGACACCAGCGTCCTGCTCACCAAGCTCCTCGACCACCTCGCGGGCGACCGGCCCGTCGTTCTGGCCGGCCACTCCCTGGGCGGCTACATCGCCGCCCGCTACACCCCCGACCACACCGACCGCGTCAAGGGCCTGGTCCTCCTGGACGCCACCGTCCCGCACCTCACCCGCGACATGAACCGCACCATCCCCGCCGACGCCACCGGCGGCGCGACCCAGGTCCGGGACGGCGCGATCGCGGGCAACGAGGGCCAGAACCCCGAGCAGTTCGTCATCGCCGACGGGCCGGTCCACTCCGCCGGGGACATCCCCGTCGAGATCCTCAAGCACGAGTCCCAGTACGCCGCGGTCCCGGAGTACGGTCCCGCCCTGGAGAAGATGTGGGCCAAGGGCCAGCAGGAGTGGCAGCAGCTCTCCACCGACGCCCAGCTCACCACCGCCAAGGGCAGCGGCCACTACATCCACACCGACCGCCCGGACCTCGCCCTCAAGACCGTCCAGAGCGTCACCTCCCGCGTCGCCGACGCCCGGTAGCAGCCGCTGCCCCCACAGACCGGCCCTGGGCCGTGGCTTCCCCCGCCACGACCCAGGGCCTCTTCCCGTCAGCCCCGGAGCCGGGTCCCGACGATCACGGCCAGGTCCGGCGCAAGGCGGAGTTCGGTCGTGCGCAGTGCGGGGTGCTCCAGCCAGTGGAGTCGCGGGCGGTCGGGGACACCGCCGAAGAGGGGCGGCCAGGTGGTGGCCGGGGTGAAGTCGTCGACCACCAGCGTGCCGCCGGGGGTCAGGAGGCGGACCGGGTCGGCGGTGCCGTCGCCCTTCGCCTGGCCTCCGCCGTCCAGCACCAGCAGGTCGTACGGGCCGTGTTCTTCGACGCGTCGCCAGTCTCCGTGGAGGATCCCGACCTCCGGGTGGTCGCGGAAGACCTGCCTGGCCACCCGGACCCGCTCCGCGTCGCGCTCGACGCTGACCAGCCGGGTTCCCGGCGGGGCGCCGGAGGCCAGCCAGGCCAGGCCCACGCCGCAGCCCGTGCCGGTCTCGGCGATGCCCCGCGGCGCTCCGACGGCCAGCAGGCGGAGCAGGCGGCCCTGTTCTGGGCGGCACGAGTAGGGGAAGCCGTGCGCACGTGCCGCCGCCACGGCCCGGGCGACCAGTGCCGGGAGGGTGCCGTCGGCGTTCCGGTGGGCGTCCGTCCCCTGTAGCGACATGCCCGGCATTATGTCCGCCCGTCCCGCATAGGCTGCGCCCGGTGAGCAACCGCGAGCGTCGTCTGCGTACCGTCGATCTGGCCCGTGCCGTCGGGCTGTCGACGCAGCAGGTCCGCAACTACGAGGACGCCGGTGTCCTGCCCCCGGCCGGACGCACCGACGCCGGGTACCGGGTGTTCGGCGAGCGGCACCGGGACGCGCTGCTGACGTACCGGGCGTTGCAGCCGGGGTACGGGGCGGTGACGGCGACGCGGGTCATGCGGGCGGTGCACGCCGGGGACGTGGCCGGTGCCCTCGCGCTGGTGGACGCCGCGCACGCCGCGCTGCACGAGGAGCGGGTCGCACTGCGGGCCGCCGGTGAGGCGCTGGAGGCGCTGTCCGGTCGGGACGCCGCGCCACCACCCCGTTCCGGTGACGGACCGCACGGGCTGCGCATCGGCGAGGTGGCCGTGCTGGTCGGCGTACGGACCTCCGCGCTGCGGGTGTGGGAGGCGGCGGGACTGCTCGTGCCCGGACGGGAACACGGCACCGGGTACCGCGTGTACGGGCCCGCCGACGTGCGGGACGCGCGGGTGGTGCGGACCCTGCGCCGCAGCCACCATCTCTTCGAGCAGATCCGGCCCGTGCTGGAGGACCTGCGGCGCGCGGGGAGCGGCGCGGCGCTGCGGGCGGCGGTCGAGGCGCGCGGGCGGGCCCTCACCGTGCGGACCCGGTCGATGCTGGCGGGGGCGGCCGCCCTGCACGCGTACCTGGAGTGACGTGCGAGGCGTGAAGGGTGCACGGGGAAAGGGTGAAGGGCGGCCGGCCGGTAGGGGCGTATCGGCGTTCGAGAGGCCATCCGTTCCGTTGAACAGTGTCGACACACCAGGTGCGCGGTCGCGGAGACGGCATTCCCTTGGTCGGGTCTGTACATCTGCGAACGGAGACCTCCTCGTGCGAATGACCGACATCCAGCGCTGCGAGATCCGTCCCGGGCGCCTCGTCGAGTGGACGCTCAGTCCCAGGACGCTCGACATCGCGGCGGCGCTGCCCGAGGACGCGCGCCCGCCCGCGTACATCCAGGAGTCGCACATCCGGACGGCACGGTCGGTGCGCGAGGACGGCCTGTTCGTGCCGACCTGGCTCGGTGCCGCCTTCGACATCCCGGGGCCGGTCGATCTCGACGTGCTCCAGGAGGCGTTGCGGGCCTGGACGCTGCGGCACGAGACGCTGCGCAGCGGTTTCCGGTGGAGCGGCGAGAGCGGCGACACGATGCGGCGGTTCACGCTCGACGCGGACGCCGTGGCCCTGCACCGCGAGGACGTCGGCGACTTCCCGGACGCGGCCGACCTCGCCCGGCACCTCCAGGACCGCTTCGACCGGGTCGCGGACGCGCTGCGCTGGCCCAACCTCATCTACACGGCGGTCGTCCGCGACGACGGCGTCAGCGTCTACATGGCCTTCGACCACAGCAACGTCGACGCCTACTCCATCTACCGCATCCCCGCCGAGGTCGGCGAGCTGTACGCCGCGGGTGTGGCGGGGCGGACCGTGCCGCACCCCCGGGTGGGCTCCTACGTCGACTTCTGCGAGGCGGAGCGGGCGGACGCGGACCGGATCGACGGCGACCACGACATCGTCGCCCGCTGGCGGGAGTTCATCCGCCGCTGCGACGGGCGGCTGCCGTCCTTCCCCGTCGACCTCGGCGTGCGGACCGGCGATCCGCTGCCCGAACAGCGGTTGCTGCGCGAGCCGTTGGTGGACGCGGCCGACGCCGCCGCGTTCGAGGCGTACTGCCGTCCCTACGGCGGCAGCCTGGTCGGTGTGCTGGCCGCGACCGCGCTGATCGTCCACGAGATCGGCGGCGAGCCGGTCTATCGCACGGTCGTGCCCTTCCACACCCGGTCGCGCTCCCAGTGGGCGGAGTCCGTCGGCTGGTACGTGGGCGGCGCGCCGATCGAGGTCCCGGCGGACCGGGCCCACGACTTCCCCAGCGCCCTCGGCACCGTCCGCGCCGAACTCCAGGCCAACCGGCGGCTGTCCCGCATGCCGATCGACCGCGTGCTGCGCCTGCTCGGCACGGACTTCCGGCCGACCTCGCCCGACCTGTACTCGATCGTGTCGTACGTCGACGCCCGCGGCGTCCCCGGCGCCGACAGCTGGCCGGACCGGACGGCGTACGCGCTGCTGCGGGTCTCCTACGGCGACCAGGTGTGCGCCTGGGTCACCCGGCTCCCCGAGGGCCTGTGGTTCGCGAGCCGCTACCCGGACACGGACGTCGCCCACAAGAACCTGCGGCTGTACGTGGAGCGGCTGCGGGACGTCGTCACCGGCGTCGCCCGCGGGGACTCGGGCCCGCCGCCCACCGCCCGGTGAGGGAGCCGCCGCCCGCGTGCAGGCGCCCGTCGCCGCCGTCGGCGTACAACCGGCCGCCGCCGAAGGCCGCGTCGGGGCCGGACGGCACGCGAAAGGCCGGTCCCGGTGACCTGGGTCACGGGAACCGGCCTTTGGCCGTGCCTTGATCAGAAGCCGACGGACTGGAGGGCGCCCAGGCCCACGTCGGCGTAGGAGTGCTTGCCGGAGACGAAGATGTTGACGCCGTAGTAGTTGAACAGCCAGCAGCCGAAGGCGATCAGGGCCAGGTAGGCGGCCTTGCGGCCCTTCCAGCCGGCCGTGGCGCGGGCGTGCAGGTAGCCGGCGTAGGCGACCCAGGTGATGAAGGACCACGTCTCCTTGGGGTCCCAGCCCCAGTAGCGTCCCCAGGCGTCGCCCGCCCAGATCGCGCCCGCGATGATCGTGAACGTCCACAGCGGGAAGACGGCGGCGTTGACGCGGTAGGCGAACTTGTCGAGGGAGGCGGCGGCGGGCAGCCGGTCCAGGACCGAGCTGGCGAAGCGGCCGGGCGTGCCGCCGGAGGCGAGCTTGTTCTCGAAGCTGTCCTTGAAGAGGTACAGGATCGTGGAGACCGCGCCGACGTAGAAGACCGCGCCGCAGAAGATCGCCGTGGAGACGTGGATGTACAGCCAGTACGAGTGCAGGGCCGGGACGAGCTGGTCGCTGGCGGTGTAGAGGACCGTGACGGCCAGGCCGAGGTCGAGCAGGACCGTGGTGGTCAGCGGCAGGCCGAGCCAGCGGACGTTCTTCTTCAGGGCGAGCAGCGCGAGGTACACGCCGACGGCGACCGTCGTGAACGTGATGTTGAACTCGTACATGTTGCCCCACGGCGCCCGCTGCACCGACAGGGCGCGGGTGAGGACGCCGCCCGCCTCGACGGCGAAGGCGAGGACCGTGAGCGAGATGGCGACCCGCCCGTACAGGTCGCCCTTCTCGGTGCCGCCGTGCGCGCCGGGGCCGTCGGGCACGTCACGGGTGCCGGACGCGGTCCGTACGACGACCTCGGGGCGCTCCAGTACGGCGGTGGTGCCGGCCTTCTTCACGGTGACGGCCGGACCGGACCTGGCGCCGGCCTTGGCCCCGGCCGTGTCGCTGGTGAGCGCGGCGGCGGTGCGGCCGACCTTGCTGTGGCTGCCGAAGAGCCACTCGGCGATGTACGCGAAGAAGGCCAGCGTGTAGACGGCCATCGAGGAGTAGATCAGCGTGTTGCTGACGTTCGCGAGGTTCTCGTTGGTCGCGGCGGCCAACTCGGTTGCGGCGGCGAGAGTCACTTCTCAGCACTCCTTCGGGTGAATGTCCCGGCACCAAGCGGTCGGGCGGTGAAGTCTGCAGCAGGATGGCGTGCGTGTTACCGGGCTGGTTTCAACCCGGCCGGCGCTGATCGTGGAAGACCTGGAAGGCCGCTGGCCGGCCGGGCGGCGAGAGCCGGGAATCTCCCTTGTTCCGCGGGGGAGAGGATTCAATTCTCAGCCCCTTCGGCAGACGCGGAATCGGAGCCGGAGTCGGACAAGCTGTCCGGCTCCGCCCCCGCGTCGGGCGCCCGGTCGTAGAGGACCCCGGCGAGGTCGCCCAGTTCCTCCGGGACCTTCGCGGACTCGCTGCGGCCGAGGCCGGCCATCTCCACGACGGTGACGCCGTCGGCGCCGCGGACGGCCCGCACCCAGACCCGGCGGCGCTGGATGAACAGCGAGCCGGCCAGGCCGAAGATGGCGACGACGGCACCGCCGAGGGCCCAGCCGCTGCCGGGCTGCTGCGTGACCTGGAAGCCGGCCCACTCCTGGACGCCGTTGAAGGTGACGGAGCCGGCGCCGTTCGGGAGGGTCATGGTGTCGCCGACCTTGAGCTGCTGCTTGAACAGCTTGCCGTCGGAGCCCTTGAACTCCTCCAGGTTGGTCTTGTCGAGCTGGTAGATGCTCTGCGGGATGCCCGCGTCGACGCCGAGGTCGCCGTGGTAGGCGGAGAGCGCGAGCATCGGGTTGATCAGCGCCGGGAAGCTGGAGAGCATCGTGCTGCCCTTGCCGCCGTACGTCGGCAGGAAGAACGCGTTGAAGCCGAGCTGCTCCTTCTCGCCCTTGGCGTTGCGGTAGCCGTCCATGACCTTGACGGCGCCGGAGGAGGTGACGTTGGCGTCCAGCGGCAGCAGGGCCACCGCCTGCTTGTCCATCACGACGTCGCCCTCGGCGTCCTTGACGGTCAGGATGGGGGCGTAGCCGTGGCTGACGAGGTAGACCTTGGAGCCGTCGATCTCCAGCGGCTTGTTGACCTCGATGGTCTTCGACTTCTCGGCGCCTTCGGCACCCTCGCTGTAGGTGACCTGGGCCTCGTAGATGCGCGGGGTGCCGCGGTTGGGGCCGGTCGCCTCGTAGGTGCCGTGGAAGTCCTTCAGGGTGAAGCTGAAGGGGGCCAGGTCGTGGGCCGCGTCGAAGAGGTTCCCGGACTTGAAGTCGTCGTACTGGGTGAGCGTGTTGGAGAAGCCGTCGCCCTCCAGGATCAGCTTGTTGCCCTCGTACTTGAACAGCTGGCCCCAGGCGAAGGCGATCAGCATCACGATCAGCGCGATGTGGAAGGCGAGGTTGCCGACCTCGCGCAGGTAGCCCTTCTCGGCCGCGACGGCGTCGCCTGCGGCGTCCGCGTCCGCGCGGAAGCGGCGCTTCTTCAGCAGCTTCAGGGCGGCCTCGCGGACCTCCTCGGGCTCGGCCCCGGTGCGCCAGGTGGTGTAGGCGGGCAGCCGGTCCAGGCGCCGGGGCGCGCGGGGCGGACGCCCGCGGAGCTGGCCGACGAACTGCCAGGTGCGCGGGACGATGCAGCCGATGAGGGAGACGAACAGCAGGATGTAGATCGCGGAGAACCACACCGAGCTGTAGACGTGGAAGAGGCCGAGCTTGTCGTAGACCGGCGCCAGGAGGTCGTGGTTGTCGCGGAACTCCTGGACCTTCATCGCGTCGACGCCGTCCTGCGGGATCAGCGATCCGGGGATCGCGCCCAGGGACAGCAGCAGGAGCAGGAGCAGCGCGACGCGCATGGAGGTGAGCTGGCGCCAGAACCAGCGGGCCCAGCCGATCACGCCGAGCGAGGGGAGGTTCGGGGCCTCCTCCTTGGGTGCGGTGGACAACTGGGAGCCGGCGGCGCCGAGGTCCTGTTCCTCGTCGGTCGTCGGGGTCTTGCCCGTGGTGGTGTTGCTCATCGGTCAGATCCCTACAGTGAAGCCGTTGGACCAGGTCTGCATGTCCTGGACGATGCTGTCCCACGCGCCGGTCAGCAGCAGCACGCCGGTCGCGATCATCATGGCGCCGCCGATCCGCATCACCCAGACATAGTGGCGCTTGATCCAGCCGAAGGCGCCGAGCGCCTTGCGGAAGGCGACCGCGGCGAGCACGAACGGCACGCCGAGGCCGACGCAGTACGCGACGGTCAGTATGGCGCCGCGGCCGGCGGTGCCCTGGTCGGCGGAGAGTGCGAGGACGGACGCGAGGGTCGGACCGATGCAGGGTGTCCAGCCGATGCCGAACAGCGCGCCCAGCAGCGGCGCGCCGACCAGGCCGGTCACGGGGCGCCGGTGGAAGCGGAACTCGCGCTGGGTGAACCAGGGCATGAGGCCGACGAAGAAGACGCCCATGAGGATCATGAGCACGCCGAGCACCTTGGTCAGGGTGCCGCGCTCCTCCTGGAGCGTGGAGCCGAAGTAGCCGAAGAGCGCCCCGCTGGAGACGAAGACGGCGGTGAAGCCGAGGACGAAGAGGGAGGCTCCGGCGACCATCCGGCCGCGCCGGGCCTCGCCGAGGTCCGTGCCGGTGACGCCGGTCACGTAGGAGAGGTAGCCGGGGACGAGCGGCAGGACGCAGGGCGAGAAGAAGGAGACCAGGCCGCCGAGCAGCGCGATGGGGAGGGCCACGAGCAGGGCGCCGTTCAGCACCGTGCCGTTGTAGCCCTCGGCCGCGAGGGTGGTCACTGCGGACACGTCACTTCTCCGGCTGGAGGTACGGGGCGAGCATCTTGCGCAGCTTCTCCTCGCTGAGCGCCTGGAGGGTGCGCGCGGCGACCTTGCCCTCCCGGTCGATGATGAGCGTGGAGGGGACGGCCTGCGGGTTGAGGGTGCCCTTCTCGAAGCGGAGCATCAGTCTGCCCGCCGGGTCGTACAGGCTCGGGTAGGTGACCCCGTAGTCCTTCTCGAAGGCGCGGGCCGGACCGGTGGAGGTGTCGCGGGTGTTGATGCCGACGAACTGGACGCCCTGGTCCTTGACGTCCTGGTAGACCTTCTCGAAGTTCTTGGCCTCGGCGCGGCAGGGCGGGCACCACGAGCCCCAGACGTTGAGGACGACGACCTTGCCCTTGTAGTCGGCGACGTCGACCTGTCCCCCGTCGACGGTCTCGCCGGACAGCTCGGGGGCGTCGGCGCGCTCGCCCTTCTTCGCGGTGGCGATGCCGTCGGAGCCGGTGATGAAGCCGGTCTGCCCGCCGCCGCCCGAGGTGCCGCCGGAGCTGCACGCGGACACGAGGAGCGCCGCGGCGGCCGCGCCGACGGCGGCCCGGGCGGCCCGGCTACGGACGCGGGCGCGGGCGTCGGCGGTGCGCTCGGTGAAGCGCTCGGCGGTGCGGTTCGAGCGGTTCGAGCGCAGGGGGGCGCGGCTGGCGGCACTCATGTGAAAAGTTTCGCATGTCCGTTCCGAGGATCTTGCGCACCCC
Source organism: Streptomyces violaceoruber (assembly GCF_033406955.1). Lineage (NCBI taxonomy): Bacteria > Bacillati > Actinomycetota > Actinomycetes > Kitasatosporales > Streptomycetaceae > Streptomyces > Streptomyces violaceoruber. The sequence goes on from NZ_CP137734.1 coordinate 3,639,195, forward strand.
CCTCGCGGCCGGAAACCCGCATTTCAGGCACCGTTTCGCGGTCGCTTCAGGCGGCGTTCGCGGGGGCGCCCGAGGAGGCCGGGGTCTCCTTGAGGAAGGCGTTCCAGCCCCCGGCCGGCCGCTGCCCCACCTCGACGGTCCGCAGCTTGGCGAGCACCTCGGGCTTCTGCACGTCCAGCCAGTCGGTGAACTGGCGGAAGGAGACCAGCCGGATGTCCTCGCCCTTCTCCTTCTCCCGCGCGATGTGCTTGAGGGCGTTCTCCACGGCGTCCATGTAGATGCCGCCGTTCCACTCCTCGAAGTGGTTGCCGATGAAGAAGGGTGCCCGGTTCGACTCGTACGCCCGCTTGAAGCCGGATATGTACGCCTTCGTGGCCTGTTCCCGCCAGCCCGGGTAGTTGTACGCGGGGGCCTTGGTGGAGTTGACCGACTGGTTGGCGAGGATGTTGTAGTCCATCGAGAGGACCTCGAAGGAGTGGCCGGGGAACGGTATCTGCTGGAGCGGCAGGTCCCAGATCCCGTCCTTCTTCACCGGCCACACCTGGCGGCCGCCGGGCGAGGAGGCGTCGTAGCGCCAGCCCAGCTCGCGGGCGGTGGGCAGCAGCCTGTCCTGGCCGAGCAGACAGGGCGTGCGGCCGCCGACGAGTTCCTTGTCGTAGTCGAAGGGCAGGGACGGCAGGTCGGTCCAGCCGCTGTTGGTCCGCCACTCCTTGACGAAGGACTTCGCCTGGTCGATCTCGCTGCGCCACTGCGCGGACGTCCAGTTGCCGACGCTGCCGCCGCCCCCGCAGAAGTGGCCGTTGAAGTGGGTGCCGATCTCGTGCCCGTCCAGCCACGCCCGGCGGACGTTGGTGAGCGTCGCCTTGATGTGCTCGTCGGTGAGGTAGCCGATGTCGGAGGCGCCGCGCGGGTTGTTCGGCGGGTCGTAGAGGCGCTTCTTCGACTCGGGCAGCAGGTACAGGCCCGAGAGGAAGAACGTCATGTGCGCGCCGTGCTCCTGGGCCAGGTCCAGGAAGCGGGGGAAGAGCCCGTTGCCGACCTCGCCCGCGCCGTCCCAGGAGAAGACGACGAACTGCGGCGGCGTCTGGCCCGGTTCCAGGGGCACGGGGGCGTCCGGCTGGTGCGGCTGCTTGCCGGTGTACGACGTGGAGCCGTCGCCGATGGGCTTCGCCGGGGCCTTGCCGCTGCCGGAGGGCGACGGTTTCCCGGCGCCTGGGGCCTGGTGCGAGCCGTCCGACGAGGAGTGGGAACCGGTGCCGCAGCCCGCGAGCCCGACCGCCGCCGCGGCCCCCGCGCCGAGTCCGAGCATTCCCCTGCGGGTGAGAGTGCGGTTGGAAGTGCGCATCGCAACCTCGTTCGTCGCGTCCTTGGTGGTCACTGGGTGAGAGGACGCGACGAACGAGCGGGTTCCGGAAATTTGTGCGGATTGGGTAACGGTGGACAGCGGACCCACAGAAAGGGACCTGGGCCCGGGCCCCGGGGCCCGGGCGACCGTCAGGCCCCGTACGCCTTCCCCTGCCCCTTCACCGGCTTGGCTCCCGCGAGGAGGTGGGCCGGCACGAGGTCGCGGGCGGGCTCGGTGTAGCCGACGGAGACGATCTTGTCGCCCCGGTAGGTGAACGTGGTCAGGGACGCCAGCGTGCACTGCCGCTTGCGCGGGTCGTGCCACAGCCGCCGCCGCTCGACGTACGACCGCAGGATCCAGATCGGCAGCTGGTGGCTGACGACCACGGCCTCGTGCCCGCGCGCCCGGTCCCGTGCGGCGTCGATCGCGCCCTTCATCCGGACGACCTGGTCGACGTACGGCTCACCCCAGGAGGGCTTGAACGGGTTGACCACGTGCTTCCAGTTGCCGGGCCGGCGCAGTGCGCCGTCACCGATGCCGAAGGTCTTGCCCTGGAAGACGTTCTCCGCCTCGATGAGGCGGGCGTCGGTGTCCAGGTCGAGCCCGTGCGTCTTGGCGATCGGGGTCGCCGTCTCCTGCGCCCGCTCCAGCGGGGAGGCCACGACGTACGTCACGTCGCGGGGCGCGAGGTGCTCGGCGACCCGCTCGGCCATCCGCCGGCCCAGCTCGGAGAGGTGGTAGCCGGGCAGCCGCCCGTACAGGACACCGGTGGGGTTCTCGACCTCGCCGTGCCGCATGACGTGGACGACGGTCAGCTCGTCGTCGCGGTCCTGGATGCCGTTGTCGCTCATGCCGTCGCCTCCGCGGCCGCGCGGGCCGCCGCCGGGAGGGCGTCGGCGATGCGCTGGACGGCCCGCTCGTCGTGGGCGGTGGACACGAACCAGGACTCGAAGGAGGACGGTGGCAGGTAGACGCCGTTCGCGAGGAGGGAGTGGAAGAAGGCGGTGAACCGGAAGGACTCCTGCGCCTTCGCGTCCTCGTAGTTGACGACCGGCCGGTCGGTGAAGAACACGGAGAACATGTTGGAGGCGTTCTGGAGCCTGTGCGCGACGCCCTCCTTGGTGAGCGCCTCGGTCACGAGTGCCTGGATCTGCGCGGACACGGCGTCGACGGTGTCGTACGCCGCGTCGTCGAGGAGCCGCAGCTGGGCGAGCCCGGCGGCGGTGGCGACCGGGTTCCCGGAGAGGGTGCCGGCCTGGTAGACGGGCCCGGCCGGGGCGAGGTGCGCCATGACGTCCGCCCGCCCCCCGAACGCGGCGGCGGGGAACCCGCCCCCCATCACCTTCCCGAAGGTCATCAGGTCGGGCACGACCCCCTCCACCCCGAACCACCCGGCGCGGCTGGTCCGGAACCCGGTCATGACCTCGTCGGACACGAACAGCGCGCCGTTGGCCGCGCAGGCGTCCTTGAGTCCCTGGTTGAACCCGGGCAGCGGCGGCACGACGCCCATGTTGCCGGGCGAGGCCTCCGTGATCACGCAGGCGATCTCGCCGGGGTGGGCGGCGAAGGCGGCGTGCACGGCGTCGAGGTCGTTGTACGGCAGCACGATCGTGTCGCTCGCCTGGGCGCCGGTGACGCCGGGGGTGTCGGGCAGCGCGAAGGTGGCGACGCCGGAGCCCGCGGCGGCGAGCAGTGAGTCGACGTGACCGTGGTAGCACCCGGCGAACTTGATCACCTTGGTGCGCCGGGTGAACCCGCGGGCGAGCCGGATCGCCGACATGGTCGCCTCGGTCCCGCTGGACACGAGCCGGACCTCCTCCAGCGGCGCGACGCGCTCGACCATCGCCTCGGCCAGCGCGACCTCGCCCTCGGCGGGCGTGCCGAAGGACGTGCCGCGCGCGACCGCCTCCTGCACGGCGGCGATCACCTCGGGGTGCGCGTGCCCGAGGATCATCGGCCCCCAGGAGCAGACGAGGTCGACGTACTCGCGCCCGTCGGCGTCGGTCAGGTACGGCCCGGTGCCGGACACCATGAACCGGGGCGTGCCGCCGACGGCGCGGAAGGCGCGCACCGGGGAGTTCACACCGCCGGGCGTGACGGCCGCGGCGCGGTCGAACAGAGCCTGCGAGGCCGGTGCTTCGTATGGATATGCCAGTTCGCTCATGACCTGCGACTTCTCCGACCTTCTCGACCTTCTCCGACGTATCGGACCCTGCACGGCCTCTGGTTGCCCAGGGTGACTTCGTCAAGGGTAGACAACCGCCCCCAACGCCGTGCCGTCTGCCAGACTGGAACTCATCCACGCAGCTCACCGGGGCGACGCGGACGGGGCTGCCGACCGTCCGGCGGGCATATGTCCCACCGCACGTTTCGGCGGGCGACCGTGGGGGAGGTCACTGACACGATGATCGGGTTGCGCGGCGGGGGCCACGCGTCCTAGAAAAGCAGTCGGGTGGAGATATGCATCGCGGTGGCGGACTGGGCGAGGGGACCGATGACCTGGGTCCTCGACGTGCCCGGCGGGGAAGGCACCGACGCGAGGCGGAGGAAGCGTCCGAAGCACGTCAGACACACGGCACCCCGGGCGAGCCCGACCGGCTCGACCGGCGGGCCGACCGGCTGGGGGCGGGGAGCGGGAATGGTGGTCGGGTGGGGGTGACCTACAAGTACTTCGGCGCGCCCGACGGCGCGACCGCGGCCCGCGTCCCGATCTCCATGCGCCCCGAGGAACTGGGCGGCGACGAGCTCGGGATGAACGGCATGTTCACCAAGATCAAGCCGGAGACCATGGCCGCCATGGTCCTCACCGGCATCGAGGGCGTTCCCCTGCACAAGGTGCCCCCGCTGGAACTGGTCGTCCTGCACCCCGACTACGCGGTCGTCAAACTCCCGATGACCGTGGTCGACCCCCTGCGCGGCATCGGCGAGGAGGCGGTCGGCGCGGCGGCCTTCATATGGTCCACGGTCCCGGACCGCGGCGGCCCGCGGGACGCGTTCAACGTGTACCAGCTGCTGCACGAGTGGCAGGACTTCTCGCACCGGTTGCACGAGGCGGGGCACCAGCCGTACTGCCTGGTGTGGCCCTGAGCCGACGCCGTTCCGACGGGGGGCGGGGCCCCGGGGCCCCGCCCGTACCGGTGTCCCGTCTCAAGGACGGCCGCTTCTACGGCTATCTGCGCCATCCCCTCCCCCACGAACGGGACACCATCGTCGATGCGGTGGTCACCTCGTACGTCAAGGCCGCCGGACCGGTCCGGCAACGGGCGATCGACGACCTCGACACCCGCGGCGCGTCCGTGCTCAGCGTGTACGGACAGCGCATGGCCTCGGCCGCGGTCCGTGCCGGGTCCGTGGACACGCTGCGCCGCGGCCTCGTCGCCGTCGGCATGGCACAAGCCCGCCTCCGCGACGCCCGCGAGAACCTGTACCCGCTCGCAGCCCTCCACGACGCCGCGTCCCTGCTCGGCACATCGCTGCGGAACCTGATCACCGAGGTGTCGGACTCGCTGCCGACTTCGGCGGTCGAAGAGTTGCGCGCCTTCGACCAACGGCAGGAGCAGGACACATCGCTGGCGCCCATGGGCCTGAGACGACTCGGCGGCGGCCGGACCCTCCTCTACTCCTGACCTGCTTCACCGAAGCCCCCGCAGGGCACCGCCACTCCGCCGCCCGGCGGAGCCGGTCGGGGTCGTCAGCCCAGAACCTCCCGTAGCCAGGTCCGCTCCGCGTGACTGGTGGCGCGGGCGATGGTGAGCATGCCGCGACGGTAGGGGTCGCCGGTGTCCTCGGCGCGCAGTGGGCGTTCGCCGTCGTGGAAGAAGCTTGCGGGCTGTTGCAGGAACTCCAGGCGCCGACGCAGTACCGCGTGCTGGTCGGCGGTGTCGGGGAGGTGGGAGAGGAAGGCCAGGATCGTGAAGTACCGGGTGCTGTCGCTGATGTCCAGGCCGTCGGCATCCCGCAGCCGGCGCAGGAGCTCGGTGCGGCCGTCGGCGGTCATGCTCAGGACGTGCCGCTGGGCGGCCGAGGCGCCCGGCTCGGCTCGGCGATCAAGTAGCCCGGCGTGGACGAGACGGCTGATCGCCGGATAGAGACTGCCGTCGCTGACCGGTCGGGCATGGCCGGACAGGTGCGCTATCCGACGGCGCAGTTGGTAGCCGTGCAGCGGCCCGTCGGCCAGGAATCCCAGGATCGCGAGTTCCAGCATGCTGCTACTCTCGCACATCGAAACGAGGTACCTCGAATCGAGGCATGGAGGCGTGGATGTCGTATTCCGAGGAATGGGTGACCGCACGGGCGCGTGACGCCTACGAGCACGGCCGGGCATCCTTCGATGTACGGCCGGAGCGAACGGCGTTACTGGTCATCGACATGCAGGACGAATTCGTCCGGCCGGGCTGGAGCCCTTACTGGGTGCCGGCGGCGACCCGGATGGCGCCAAGGCTGCGTCGGCTGGTCGAGGGATGCCGATCCGCCGATGTCCCGGTGATCTGGACCATCTTCGACGACACGCATCTCGGACTGGACCGGCCCAGGGCCCTGAGTCACCTTCCGCACGCCGACACCGACTGGCGTCGGCCGGGCCCAGCCGAGGTGTGGGACCAGCTGGGCCGCCGCAGCGACGAGGCCCTGATCCGTAAGCCCTCCTACGGCGCGTTCTACGACACCCCGCTCGACACGATGCTCCGCAACCTCGGCCGCGACACGGTCATTGTCACGGGAACGCTCACCAACTACTGCTGCGGCACCACGGCCAGGCAGGCATATGAGCGCGGCTACAAGGTCGTGTTCGGGGCAGACGTCACGGCCACCGACGACGAGTCCCGCCAGGAACCGGAACTCGCCGTCCTACGCAAAGGCTTCGCACTCGTCCTGACCGCCGAGGAGATCACGAACCAACTGGCCACAGGGGCGCGTGTACGGCATGGGCGGCACTGAGGCCGGGGCGACGCCTGCCCCTTGCCCACCCGCACGACACCCGAGGTCACCCCTCGGTGCGCTGCGCCGGCCGTTTCGCCGCGTGTTCGGCGGGGGCGCGGGTGTCGGCCCCGTGGTGGCGGGAGCCGCGGGTTCCGGCGGCCGGGGCGGCGAAGGCGGCCGCGGCGACGAAGGCCAGCACCACGACCATCGCCGGACGCAGCCCGTAGTGATCGCCCAGGAAACCGAGGGTGGGCGGCCCCACCAGGAAGGCGATGTAGCCGATCGTCGCCACGAGACCGACCCGGGCGGTCTCGTCGGGCCCCGAGTCGCCCGCCGCCGACAGGGCCACCGGAAAGCCCAGGGACGCGCCCAGTCCCCAGAACAGGACGGCGGCCGCGGCCACGACGGTGTTGTCGGAGAAGATGACCAGGCACAGACCGAGGGCCCCGGAGACGGCACTGGCCCGCACGACGGTCGCCCGGCTGTGGCGGCTGAGGAAGAACGTACCGCCGAAGCGCCCCAGGGTCATCGCCGCGGCGAACCCCACGTAGACGAGCGAACCGGCGGCGGCGTCGAGCCCGTGGCCGTCGACCATGAGCAGCGGCAGCCAGTCGTTGGCGGCGCCCTCGGCGAGAGCCATGGCGAGAACGATGGCGCCGATCAACAGGAGCCGCCGGTCCCGCCACACCTGCGGCTTCGAGGGGCCCGCGGATCCCGGGGCGGGCAGTGCGGCACGGATCCCGGTCCCGGCGGGGACGGCGCCGATGGCGTACGTGAAGATCCCGGCCGCCACCACGGCCACGGCCGACAGGTGCCAGTGGGCGGGGAACGCCGCGGCGGTGGCCGCCATGCCGGCCAGGGCTCCGACGACGGTGCCCAGGCTGAAGCACCCGTGCAGGGTGGGGAGAACCGGCCTGCCGGTGATCCGTTCCACGTCGGCGCCGTCCACATTGATCGCCACCTCGCCCGCCCCGGCCCCCACGCCGAACAGACACAGTCCCGCGGTGACCAGTGGCGCGGAGGCGAGGGCGCTGCCCGCGCCGACGACGGCCACGCTCGCGACGATCAGCAGCGTGCCGACCGCCGTCACGGGCCTGGTCCCGAACCGCGACACCAGACGGCCGGAGCAGAGGATGCCGGTCATCGAGCCGACGGACAGGCCGAACAGCACCAGCCCCATCTGCGCCGTGGACACGCCCAGCCGGTCACGGATGTCCGGAGTGCGCGTGACCCATGAGGACATGGCGATGCCGTTGAGGAAGAAGAAGAGGTACAGCGCCCGGCGGCGTCGCTGAACAGCGCGGTCTGTCAAGGAGGGGCTCCGCCGGGGTTGGACACAATGGAGGACAGGCAGGCGACGATCTCGCGTCACCCACTGAGTATGCACAAATGTACACACCGGTGGGGGAGCCCGAAAAGACAAGGCGGACAACGGAGATGACCGGCAGCACCCGCGGCCCCAACGACCCCCTGCGCCGCGAACGCATCCTCGACGCCGCGCTCGACGTCGTCGCCGAGCACGGCGCCATCAAGGTGACCTTCCGCAGGATCGCCGAAGCGGCGGGTGTTCCGTTGGGGTCACTGACCTACTACTTCGACGACATGCAGCACCTGCTGACCGACGCCTTCACCCGGCTCGCCGAGACCGTCTCCACGCGCTACGGCGCCCTCCTGGAGGCCGCACAGACCCGCCAGGAGGCCGAGGAAGCGGTCGTCGAGATCGTCTGCGGCAAGGTCTGGGGCACCGACCGCAACCTCCTGCTCAGCTACGAGCTCTACGCCTTCGCCACCCGCCATCCCGAGGTGCGCGCCGTCATGCGCTCCTGGATGCGAGCCAGCCGGTCCTCCCTGGCCAGGCACTTCGACCCGCTCACCGCACGCGCCCTCGACGCCCTGATCGAGGGCTTCTCCATCCACAACTCCGTCGACCTGAGCCCCACCGCCCGCGAGGACGTCGCCGCCGTCGTCAGCGCCGTCGTCGACCGGCACCGGTGAACAAGGGGGGTGCCCCGTCATGGACGGCCGGGCCGTTCCACGGCGTTGCCGGGGTCGACTTCCGGATGGGTGAAGCGCACGGGCTTGTCCAGTGACCGGGCGTAGGCGATCTCGGCTCGGGTGCTGTCTCCGACGTAGTCGCCGACCACGAGCACCTCGTCCGCGAGCCGGATCTTCGCCCGGTGCAGCTCGTCCAGGCGTGCCTTCAGTGCCTCGGCCTCGACGGGATCGGACCAGAGCGCGTGCGGCGACTTCATGTCGCAGCCCGGCTTGACGACGATCCTTCCGGCCGTGGTCTCCCGCACGTCGGCCTCGGTCATCTCGGTCATGAAACGGGTGGAGCCGCAGATCACGACGATGCGCGGGAGGCTCAGCCGCTTCTTCGCGTCGGCGAGCGCCTCCTCGGGGGCGGGCAGTCGCGGGTGTGACACCGGTTCCTCCTGGTGGGTGTTCGCGTGACCCGATGGTCTCTTGCGAGGGTGCACCACGGGCGGCCCTTACGATGAGCGCGTGACCAGGAGCACCGGATCAAGCAGCCGCCCGGCCGGGCGGCTGTTCGTGCTGCTGGTGCTGGCGGTGCTGGCCGGTGTGCTGGGCATGCACGGCCTCGCCCCCGGCGCGATGCCGCCGGGTCAGGCGGGTGCCGGTCACGGGACGGTGATGACCGCGGCGGACGGCGTGCCGCACGCGGACGGGGGATGTACGCACACGGATGGCGGTTCGAGTCACCACCTCGATCATGCCGATGGGACGTGTGCGGCGGCCGGCACCGGTTCGGCGTACACGCCGCCCGCGCTGACCGGCGCCCTGCTGGACGCGCCCGCGGCCCCCGCGCCCGCCGGGGCGTTCCCGGGGGCGCCGCACGACGGCCGGGCTCCGCCCGACCTCGCCGAGTTGCAGCTCCTGCGGATATAGAGCGGCCCGCCCGGCTCCCGTGCGTCCGGCCCTGCCGGTGCCGGGTGCCGTGCTTCCGCACGCTCTCCACCCGTTCCCACCGCGTGCCGCGCGACGGCGCGCGTCAAGGAGTTGCATCACCATGATCCGCAAGCGTTCCCTCATGCGCCGCACAGCCGTCGTGGCCGCCGCAGGCGCGGCAGCACTGGTCCTGGCCGCCTGCGGCGGCAGCGGCGGCGGCGACGGCTCGGCCGGACACGGCGGCCACGCCGCCACCGCACCCTCGTCCGCCCCGTCGTCGTCGGCGTCGGCATCGGCATCGGCGTCACAGGGGCAGCACAACGCCGCCGACGTCGCCTTCGCGAAGGGGATGATCCCCCACCACCGCCAGGCCGTCGAGATGGCCGACCTCGCGCCCGGCCGGGCGCGGTCGGCCGAGGTGAAGAAGCTCGCCGCCGACATCAAGAAGGCCCAGGACCCGGAGATCAGGACGCTCTCCGGCTGGCTGACCTCGTGGGGCGAGGACGTGCCCGCCGAGGGTGCCATGGACCACTCCACGCACGACATGAGCGGCATGGGCGGCATGGGCGGCATGATGACGGCCGAGGAGATGACCGGGCTCGAGAACGCCTCGGGCAAGGCCTTCGACACCGCGTTCACCGAGCTGATGATCAAGCATCACGAAGGCGCAGTCGAGATGGCGAGGACCGAGCAGGCCGACGGCGCCCACGGACCGGCGAGGAAGATGGCCGGAGAGATCATCGACTCGCAGAGCGCGGAGATCGAGCAGATGAACGCACTGCTCGGCAAGGACTGACCGCACCGCGCCGGTGCGGGCGGGCGCGCCGAAGGCGTCGGCCCGCACCGGCGCGCACCCGCCCGGGGATCCGTCTCACGGGCTCCCGGGCTCCCGGGCGCTCCCGGGCTCACGCTCCGCGCCGTCCCTCGCCCACCAGCCCGGTCTCGTGAACCGGGCAGTCAGACCCGGGTATGACCCCGCCGGTGGATCGTGTTCCTGCCGGGGGGCGAGGGGCCGGCTCACGATACTGAGGGCATGCCCGGCCAACTCCGCGCCACGGTCCTGCCGGACCGGCAACGCCGTTCCCTGGAAGAACTCCAGCAGGACCTCGATCTCTCGTCCGGGGACAGCCGGTCGAAGCAGTCGGCGTTCTGGACCATGCTCACGCTCTCCGCGGTCATCGCCGCGTGCGGCATCCTGACGGACTCCACTGCCACCGTCATCGGCGCGATGATCATCGCTCCGCTCTCCACGCCCATCATGGGCATCGCCCTCGGGGCCGTGCAGCGGCGCCGTACCACCGCCGCGGCCTTCGTGGCCCTCGGATGCCTGCTGGTGATCCTGGTCGGGGCGGTGGCCTCCCTGGTGGTGCCCCAGTCCTACGACCTGCTGACCAACGGCCAGATCGCGGGCCGGACCTCACCGGGACTGCTGGACCTGATCTCCGCCCTGGCCACGGGCTTCGCCGGTGCCGTGGCGCTGGCCCGCAAGGACGTCGCCGCCGTGCTGCCCGGGGTGGCCATCGCGATCTCGCTCGTGCCGCCCCTGGTGGTCACCGGCGTCTGCGCCGGCCAGGCGGCGTGGTGGCTCGCGCTGGGCGCGCTGGTGCTGTTCCTGTCCAACCTCTTCGCCCTCGTCTTCGCCGGGATGATCGTCTTCACCGTCCTCGCCTACGCCCGGACCGGGGCCCACCGAGCCCACCGCGGACCACGCCGCGCCCACGTCATGCTGGGGCTGCTGTTCACGGCCGTCCTGCTCCCCCTGGGCGCCAACACGGTCGCCACCGTGCTGCTCAACACCTGGACCCTCAGGGCCGAGAGCGCCGCCGAGCGCTGGCTCACGGACAGCCCCGGCGCGACGGTCACCAGCGTCGACGCGCAGTCCAGAACCCTGTACATCCACGTCCGCGGCCCCGACGAACTGCCCCCGATCCAAGCCCTGCTGAGCGACCTGGAGGGCCAGATCCCCGACGGCGTCCCCATCGTGGTCGACACCACCCGCGGCCGGCAGATCACGGCCGGGAGGGTCGGCGGGTGACGCCCCCGGCGGAATCCCTCTTGCCGGGGCCGAAGGCAGCCGCCCAGGTGTCCGGTCACTGCCGGTTCAGGGTGCGGGACAGACCCGCGGTGACCGTCGTGGCGAGGATCCAGCCCGCCGTGATCAGGGCGTAGGACAGCCACTGGCCGGGGCCCCGGGGGGCGTAGGCGGGCTCCTGGCCGAAGGTGATGATCGGGACGAGGAGGTCGAGGGTGTAGAAGACGGCGTTGAAGGGCGGGGCCTTGGCCGCTTCGAGGGGGGCCGGGGTGTGCTGGGCGAAGTAGAGGGCTCCGCAGGCCAGAAGGGCCAGGAGCCACAGGCCGGCGCGCAGCGGGCGGTAGCCGTAGCCGACGGAGACGTCCTGGACGTGGCCCCACAGACGGGTGTGCGGGGGGAGGGTGGCACGGCGGTGGCGCTGCTTGGCCAGCAGGACCGTGCGGGCCTCGTCCTCGTGGCCCAGCCGCCGGTAGGCCGCCGCCAGTTGCTCGTACGGCTGGGGGAAGTAGTCGCCGGTCGTGCGGCGGATCCAGCGGACCCGCTGCGCGGCGGGGAGCGGGAACGCGAGGGCCTCGTACGTCGCGTCGGCCAGGCGCAGGTCGGTGGGCCAGGTCTCCCGGGCGTCGTACAGCGTGCCCAGCCGGGCGTTGCGGGCGTCCACCACCGCGTCGATCGGCCGGCGGGTGCGCAGGTCGGTCTCCCGGGCCTGGGTCGCCCGGAGGGACAGGGCGGTGCCGTCCTTGTGGGTCAGTTCGGCGTCGCGGAAGCTCAGTTCCGTGCCGACGCGGGTGCCGTCGAGCTTCACCGCGCCGTCGACCGTGAGCCCGAGGCCCAGGTCGAAGTTGCGGCCGACCGTGACGTCCACCGCCTCCAGGGCGATGTCGCCCGGGTTGCTCAGCCGGGCCCCGCAGAATCCGATGGCCGCCGCGACGGTGGCGCCGGAGAGGATGATCCGGCCCTCCGCGCTGAAGCCGGGGTGGCAGGTGAAGTCCTCGGCGACACGGATGTGGTAGGCGTCCAGGGCGTGGCCGCCGGGGGCCCTGAGCGTGGCGCCCTCCAGGTCGAACTCGCCCTCTATGGAGGCGCCGGAGAGCCGGAACGTCCCCTCGACGGCCAGGTCCGCGCACAGCGCGTCGCCGCCCACGTGGGCGTGGACGGCCGGTATGGCCTCCCCGGCGGGGTGGCGGACCACCGTGCCGCGCAGGTCCAGGTCGCCGTTGACCTGGGTGCGGGTGAGGACCAGGGGGCCCGTCAGGGTGCAGTGGGAGACGACCAGCCTCCCGTCGATCTGCGCCGTGTCGGCCAGGAGCCCGGGCAGGACGCACCCCGTCAGGGCCAGCTCACGGGTCCGGGCTCCCTGGAGCAACGGCGCTTCGTCGAAACGGCAGTCGGTGAGGCGAACCGGTACGGCGACCTCCGTGAAACCGATGTCCAGGCGGCCCGTGAGGCGCGCGCCGGTGAGCCGGAGGGCGGGGCGGTCGCCGGGGTCGTGGTCGGGGTTGGCGCCCAGCAGCAGGGCCGCCACGACCTCGGACCGGACCACCGGGTCGGAGGGTGAGGGGCCGTCCCGGAGGTCGACGGGGCGGCCCGTCGGGAAGGCGTCCCACAACCGGCGTTCTTGGGCGTTGAGTTCGTCGAGGCGCACGAGTGACGATCTTCCCGGGGCATCAGCGTGCCGGACAAGCCGTTCCGTCGCCGCGGTCCCTCAGGCCGAACCGCGTCCCCCGCGCCCCAGGCGGAGGGCGGAGACCAGGAAGAAGACGCCGCCGAGGAAGGCGTAGCCCGCGAGGCTGCTCAGCGAGGGGTCCTCGGCGCCGGCCTGCGAGACGAACGAGAGTCCGGCGAGCGTGGAGATGGCACCGCTGACGATCATCGGCCACTGCCCGCCCAGCCGGCGGCGGACGGCGCCCGCGACGAGCTGGACGATTCCCGCGGTGACCGCCCACGCACCCCAGACCCGCAGGACGGCCGGGATGCCCGAGGTCGCGGCGAGGGCGAGGGCGAGGACGGTCAGGGAGCTGATCGCGATGTTCGCGTACAGGGGCGCGGCGGGGCCGCCGTTCGCCCTCGCCGACCGGACGTCGACGACCGCGGCCGCCACGTCGAACAGCGGGTAGACCAGCAGCAGTGCCGTGCTCAGCGGGCCCAGCGCGTCGGCGGTGGCGAAGACCAGGGCGGCCCACACGGCGGCGAACGCGAAGCGGAGGAAGTACAGCTTCCGGAGCGTGACGGGGACGCTGGCGGACGGTGCGACGACGACGGTGTCCACGGTGAGTGCCTTTCGGTGCGGCGGTGGGAGAGGCGAGACGGAACGCTCGGGCGAGGCGGAGCAACCGAGCATTCGAGCATCCGAGCACTCGATGAGGTAGAACGTTCGGTCTCGTCATGCAGTCAACGGCTTCCCGCCTCCGCTGTCAAGACCGAACGTTCTACCTCGCCACCTTGATACGGTGGACCCATGAGCCCGAGCACGGAAGCCGCCGCCCGCACCCCCTCCGAAGCGCGAGCCCGGCTGCTCGGCACCGCCACGAGGATCTTCTACGCCGAGGGCATCCACTCCGTCGGCATCGACCGGATCACCGCGGAGGCGCAGGTCACCCGCGCCACGCTGTACCGGCACTTCTCGGGCAAGGACGACCTGATCCTCGCCTACCTCGACCAGGCCGACCGGGGCATCCGGGCGCAGGTGACCGCGGCCAGGGGCAGCAGTCCGGCTGCCGACGGGCAGGTCCGGGCCGTCGCGCGGTCCATCGTGGACGGGATCCGCTCCCCCGGTTTCCGCGGCTGCGCCTTCCTCAACGCCGTGGCCGAGTACCCGGACCCGGCCCACCCCGTGCACCGGGCCGTGCTGGCCCACCGGCAGTGGTTCCTGGACACCGTCACGGAGCTGCTCGCGCAGGTCGGGGACGGTGACGGCGTCGCCGCCGGGCGGCACCTCGTCATGCTCCGGGACGGTGCGATGGCGGCCGGGTGCCTCTTCGACCCCGAGCTGGTCTCCGAGACCTTCCTGCACGGCGTGGAAGGGGTCCTGAGGGACGTCTCGGAAAAAACTTCCGCCTGATTCTCCCGCCGTGTCGAGAACGCGCGTCCGGCTCCGTCCCAGGGGTGAAGGCGGCCACAATGGGCCGCACCAGCACCGAGGAGACCCATCATGGCCAAGTACCTGCTGCTCAAGCACTACCGAGGCGCCCCGGAACCGGTCAACTCCGCGCCCATGGACCAGTGGACGCCCGAGGAGATCTCGGCCCACATGCGGTACATGCAGGACTTCGCGGACCGGCTCGAGAAGAGCGGCGAGTTCGTCGACGGTCAGGCGCTCGCCCCCGAGGGGACGTGGGTCCGGTACGACGGCGAGGGGAAGCCGCCGGTCACCGACGGGCCGTTCGCCGAGACCAAGGACCTCATCGCCGGCTGGATGGTGATCGACGTCGACAGCTACGAGCGCGCCGTCGAGCTGGCCGGGGAGCTGTCCGCCGCCCCCGGTGCGGGCGGGAGGCCGATCCACGAGTGGCTGGAGCTGCGTCCGTTCCTGACCGCCTCCCCGAACGTCACGGACTGACCCCGCCGATGGACGAGGCCCTGGTCAGGAGCCTCACGCCCGGCGTGCTGACCGTCCTCGTCCGCCGCGGAGCCGACTTCGCGGCGGCCGAGGACGCGGTCCAGGACGCGCTGGTCGAGGCGGTCCGCGGGTGGCCGGCCGATCCGCCGCGGGATCCGAAGGGGTGGCTGGTCACCGTGGCCTGGCGGCGGTTCCTCGACGCGGCCCGCGCCGACACCGCCCGCCGGCGGCGCGAGGACCGGGTCGATGAGGAACCGGTGCCCGGGCCGGCCCCGGACGTGGACGACACGCTCCAGCTCTACTTCCTGTGCGCGCATCCGTCCCTGACGCCGTCCGCCGCGGTCGCGCTCACGCTGCGCGCCGTCGGCGGGCTGACCACCCGGCAGATCGCCCGGGCCTACCTGGTGCCCGAGGCGACCATGGCGCAGCGGATCAGCCGGGCCAAGCGCACCGTGTCCGGTGTCCGGTTCGACCGGCCCGGTGACGTCGCCACCGTGCTGCGCGTCCTCTACCTCGTCTTCAACGAGGGCTACTCCGGTGACGTGGACCTCGCCGCCGAGGCCGTCCGGCTCACCCGGCAGCTCGCGGCCTCGGTCGACCACCCGGAGGTGGCCGGGCTGCTGGCGCTGATGCTGCTCCACCACGCGCGGCGGTCGGCCCGGACCGCGCCTGACGGGAGTCTGGTGCCGCTCGCCGAACAGGACCGCGGCCGGTGGGACACCGCGTCGATCGCGGAGGGCGTACGGATCCTTCAGGCGGCGCTCGCCCGGGACCGGCTGGGCGAGTTCCAGGCCCAGGCCGCCATCGCCGCCCTGCACGCCGACGCGCCGACCGCCGGGGAGACCGACTGGCCGCAGATCGTGGAGTGGTACGACGAGCTGGCGCGCCTGACCGACAACCCCGTCGTCCGGCTCAACCGCGCGGTCGCCGTCGGGGAGGCCGACGGGCCGCGCGCCGGACTGGCGGCGCTCGCGGAGCTGGACGGCACGCTGCCCCGCCACACCGCGGTGGCGGCGTACCTGCACGAGCGCGACGGCGACGTGGACACGGCCGCGCGGCTGTACGCCGAGGCGGCCCTCAAGGCACCCGCGCTCGCCGAGCGCGACCATCTGACCCGCCAGGCGGCCCGCCTCAACTCCCGTCGCCGTGGGCGCCGGTGACCGGGGCGCCGGCGGCCGGTGCGGGCGGACCGGGCTCTCCCGGCGCCGCGTTCACGTCGGCCGGCCGGCCGCCCGGGTGCCGCAGGGCGCAGAAGTAGCCGATCGCGAGGGCGACGGCCATGCCGTAGAAGACCCACTGGTTGGCCTCGGCGAAGTCCAGGCGGATGGCGGGCATCGCGTCCCGCATGGCCGTCTCGGTCGGGCCGTCGCCCGTCGGGGTGCGGGTGTCCGCGTTGCCGGTGATCGCCTCCGTGACGTCCCGGGCCATGGAGCGCCGCCCGTCCGGCGGCACTCCGCGCGCCCGGAGGGTCTCCTCGACCCGGTCGGTCATGCCGTGCGTCAGCAGGGTGCCGAAGACGGCCAGGCCGACGCTGGCGGCGTAGTTGCGGACGGTCTGGGTGATGCCGGTGACCTCGCCGTAGGAGGAGTCGATGGAGCGGTTGACGGCGTCCGTCGACGCGGGGGCGAGGACGAAGCCGATGCCCGCGCCGGCGAGTGCGGCGTAGGGCCACTGGTCGTGCATGGACAGGTCGGTGAGCTTGCCGGCCCACAGCGCGAAGCCGACGGCGCCCAGCGCGCAGCCGATCCGCAGCGCCGGGCGGGCGCCCCGCTTGTCGAGGATGCGGCCGCCCCACTGGGAGGCGATGGCGAACCCCGCGAAGACGTACAGCAGGTACAGGGCGGCCTGGTTGGGTGAGGCGCTGAGCGAGACCTGGGCGTAGACCGAGGCGAAGAAGAACAGCGGGACGAACGCCAGCATGGCGAAGAAGAGCACCAGCGCGTCCACCGTGAAGGCGCGGTCGCGGAAGACCGCGAGGTTGACCAGGGGGTGGCGGGTGCGCAGTTCGTAGCGGCAGAAGACGTAGAGGACGGCGAGGCCGCCCGCGATGCAGACCCAGGTCGCCGCGTTGTCCCAGCCCCAGACCGCCGACTGCTGGAAGCCGAGCACGCTCAGGCCCATGCCGGCGACGATCAGCAGCGCGCCCCGCACGTCCAGCGGCTCCCCGCGCCGGCGGTCGGGGATGCCGGCCAGCGCCGTCAGGACCAGCGCCGCGATCGCCACGGGGACGTTGACCCAGAAGATCGCCCGCCAGGTCCACGCGGTCAGCCAGCCGCCGAGCAGCGGGCCCACGGCGGTCAGGGCGCCGGTGAGGCCGAAGAAGAGGGCGAGCGCGCGGCCCCGGCGCTCCACCGGGAACACGGCGACGACCACGGCGAGCGCGGCCGGGAAGAGCAGCGCGGCGCCCAGGCCCTGGGTGGCGCGGAAGACGATCAGCCAGGTCAGCGCGTAGTCGCCGGAGGGCACGCAGCCGCACAGGACCGAGGAGACGACGAAGACCAGGGTGCCGAGCACGACCACGCGGCGCGGGCCCCACAGGTCGGCCAGGCGGCCACCCAGGGCGAAGAAGGCGGCGAGGGCCAGCAGGTAGGCGTTGATCACCCACTGCATGCCCGAGGCCGACAGGCCCAGTTCGGAGACGATGTCGGGGGCCGCGATCGAGACGATCGTCTGGTCGATGAACGTCATCGCCACCGCGAACATCATGGCGGCGAGGGCCAGCGGCTGGGAGGTGGCACGGCGACCGGCACCGGGCATGCTCCGGTCCCGCT
The DNA here is from genome assembly GCF_033406955.1 of Streptomyces violaceoruber. NCBI lineage: Bacteria > Bacillati > Actinomycetota > Actinomycetes > Kitasatosporales > Streptomycetaceae > Streptomyces > Streptomyces violaceoruber. Next base: position 3,656,729 of record NZ_CP137734.1, read on the forward strand.
TCGTTGGTGATCCGCTCACCCGGCCAGTCTGCGCTCGCGCCGGTGCCCCCGCATCCGCGCGCTCCGGGCGCGGGACCCGGGCCCGGGCGCCCCCCTAGGGGCGGCGTCCGTACTCCGCGAGGGCCGGTGTCAGCAGGTCGAAGGCCCGGGGCGCCTCCCGCGCCAGCACCTCGGCGATCTCCGGGTTGGCGCGGCCCGCCAGGGTCAGTTCCTGGATGCGGTTGAACAGGACGCGGTGGACCCCGCCCAGCAGAGCCGCGGCCGTGCGCGGGGTGATGTCGTCGGGCGGGGTGTCCGTGGTGCCGGCCAGGGCCGCGGTCAGCGCCTCCTCCCGCCGGTCGTGCAGGCCGCGCAGGCACGCGGTGAGGGTGGGGCTGTCGGCGATCATGCGGGTGAAGGCCTGGCCGGCGAAGCCCGCGACCGGGTCCTGGGCCGCCACCGCCGCCAGGAAGGCGTGGCGCAGGGCCGTCAGCGGGGTCTCGCCGGCCCCGCGTGCCGTCACGGTGGCGGCCAGGGCGGCGACGAACTCGTCCTGGTGGTCCAGGGCGAGGTCCTCCTTGCGCGGGAAGTAGTTCGTCACGGTCTTCTTGGCGACCCGGGCGGCGTCGGCGATCTCCGCGATCGTCGTGTGCTCGAAGCCGCGCTCGATGAAGAGCCTGGTGGCGTGGTCGGAGATCAGCTGCCGCGTCTCGCGCTTCTTGGTCTCGCGCAGGCCCGGCGCAGGGGTGGTGTTCTGATCCATGGGCGAATCTTACCTCGGTAGTATTTTTATGTTGACGGTCAAAGTAGCCCTTGAGAAAAATTACCCTCGATGAACGAAATCAACGAGAGCTACGACACCGACTCCGTGCGGGAGTTCACCGTGAGCGACGCGGACGCCGGCCCCTACGCGCTCGCCGAGGGACCGGACGGCGCCCTGTGGTTCACCCTGGTCCACCGGGGCGCCGTCGCCCGCCGGGACCCGGACGACGGGCGGGTCACCGTCCATCCGGTCGGCGACGGGCCGACGGTGATCGCGCCGGGACCCGACGGCGCCCTGTGGTTCACCGAGTACCGGGCGCACCGCATCGGCCGGATCACCCCCGAGGGCCACTACGCGTCCTTCGCGCCCCTCACCCCCGAGGGCGGGCCGTTCGGGATCACCGCGGGGCCGGACGGCGCCATGTGGTTCACGCTCTCCTCGGCCGACCGGGTCGGCCGCGTCACCATGGACGGCGAGGTCACCGAGCATCCGGCGCCCGGCGCCTTCCCGTCCGCCCTCACGGCCGGGCCGGACGGCGCCCTGTGGTGCACGCTCAACCAGGGCAACGCCATCGGGCGGCTCACCCCCGAAGGCCACGGCACCGCGTATCCGCTGCCGACGCCGGGCGCCGCGCCGGTGGGCATCGCCGCGGGACCCGACGGCGCCCTGTGGTTCACCGAGATCGGGGCCGGGCGGATCGGCCGGATCACCGTGACCGGCGACCTCACCGAGTACCCGCTGTCCGACCCCGCGGCCCGGCCGCACGCGGTGACGGCGGGGCCCGACGGCGCACTGTGGTTCACCGAGTGGGGCAGTGGCCGGGTCGGCCGGATCACCGTCGACGGCCGCGTCACCTCGTACCCGCTCTCCCGTACCGACTGCGAACCGCACGGCATCGCCGTACACGACGGCGCCCTGTGGTGCGCCCTGGAAACCGGCTCCCTGGCCAGGATCCAGGTCCCGGCCTGACCGCACCCGCGCACCCGCCCGCACCCGTATCCGCTCCCGGAAGGACACACTCGTTTGACCGACTCGACGCACTCCCCCGCCCCCGGCGCCGCCGCCGAGTTCGACCGGCAGGTCCGCACCCTGGTCGCGCTCGGCTACCCGGCGCTGTCCGGCCGTACCCCGGAGCGGTTCGCCGAACTGGTGGCGCCGCTGCGCGCCGAGGCCGTGGCCCGCACGGACCGGGCCGCGTACGCGGCGTACGAGCCCGCCGCGACCGGCCGGGTGCCCTTCGTCCTGGTCATCGGACGCGAACTCGCCCCCGTCGAACGGACCATGCCGTTGACCACGCTGCGCGGCGGCCGGCTGCCGGGGTTCGTCGACCGCAGCTTCGAACCGGGCTCCCTGGCCCGGTTCGTCGCCACCGGTACGACCCGTCCGCCCGGGCGGGACGGAGTCCACCTGCTGTTCGACGTCGAGCGGGGGGAGGAGTTCTGCGGGGCCGTGCCGGGCGACGCGCTGGCCACCGTCGCGGAGCGGGGCCGCACACCGCTCACCGTCGAGGAGGGCATCGCCCTGCTGACCCACGTGCCGGAGGTGCTGGTCAAGAACAAGTGCTTCTCGCTGGGCGGTTCACGGTGCGGCGACCGCCGGGTACCGGCGCTGTGGATCAGCAAGCGCGCCCCGAAGCTCGGCTGGTGCTGGGAGGGCAACCCGCACACCTGGCTCGGCATGGCGTCGGCGGGGGCGCGGCACGCCTGAGCACGGTCAGTGCGTCGCTCCGTCACCGCGTCGCTCCGTCACCGCGTCGCTCCGTCACCGCATTGCTCCGTCACTCCGTCACGCCGGGGTGCTCGGCGTGGCGCCGGCCCCTTGCTGGTAGCGCAGGAGCAGCATCGCCGCGTCGTCGTGGTGGGGCCCCGCCGCGTGCCGGACCAGGTCCTCGCGCAGGGCGTCCAGGGCGCGGTGGATGTCCGGGTCCTTCAGGAGGTGGGCACGCTCGGCGAGCGGGTAGAAGCCGCCCCGCTCGTCGCGGGCCTCCGTGACGCCGTCGGTGTAGAGGAGCAGTTGGTCGCCGGGGCGGAAGGGCACCGGGAAGGGGTCGGGGCCGGGGCCGCCGTGCGCGGCCAGGCCCAGCGGCAGGGCGTACGCGGGCGGCTCCGGGAAGTCGGCGGTGCCGTCGCCGTGGACGAGCAGCGGTGCCGGGTGGCCGTAGTTCAGGAGGACGACCCGGTGGTCGTGGCCGATCTCGGCGAGGATCGCGGTCACGAACTTCTCGTCCTCCAGCTCCCGGGCGACGCTGCGTTCGAGTCGTTCGCCGAGTTCGACCAGGTCCTCCTCGTCGTACGCCGCCTCCCGGAAGGCGCCGAGGACCCGGGCGGCGGTCTCCACCGCGGCCAGCCCCTTGCCCTGGACGTCGCCCACGATCACCCGGACACCGTGCGGCGAGGCCACCACCTCGTACAGGTCGCCGCCGATCCGGGCCTCCGCGACCGCCGAGGTGTAGGAGACGGCCGCGTGCAGCGGGCCCGCGGTCAGCGGCACCGGGCGCAGCAGGACCCGCTGGGCCGCTTCCGCGATCGAGCGCACGCTGGCCAGCTCCGCCTCGCGGCGCGAGCGCATCACGGCCGCCGCGATGCCGACGCCGGTCACACCGGCCACCGACAGCATGGCGGTGTAGCCGCGGGGGCGGTCGAAGAGCCCGTTGTACATGCCGAGGCCGACGCAGAGCAGCAGCGCGGCCAGTCCGATCACCGCGGTGCGCCGCCAGCCGCCGACCAGCGAGCCGAACGCCGGTCCCAGCGACACCAGCGGCAGCAGGCCCACCCCGGGGCCCATGGTGAGGTCCACGACGGCGACCACGGCCATGGCGGCGACGGGCGTCCAGGAAAGCACCACCGGACCGGACGGCGACTTCTTCACGGTCATGACTACTCCGGTGTCGCAGCGCTCAAGAGCCGCCTCATCCCTGTCCTCAGGCGCCCTCCCCAGCCTCTCACCCTAGGCAAGGGAGGGTGCGCGCAGGAGTTCGCGGTCGGTCCTTAACCCAATCGAGGCCGAGCCGCGCCCGCCGGCCCGCACGTCACGCCGACCGCACGTCACGCCGACCACACACCACGCCGACCGCACATCACGCGGACCGTACCGCCGCCCGGGTCGGCAGCAGTCCCCCGTCGGGCGCGCCCCGCCGGCTCGCCGCCGTCAGCGTGAGCGTCACCGTGAGCGAGGCGAGCGCCATCACGGACATGGCCGTCGCCGGTGAGGTGAACTGGGCCACCGTGCCCGCCAGGACCGCGGCGAGGCCCTGCATGGTGAGCATCCCGGCGGAGTGCAGCCCGAGGGCGTGCCCGGAGAGTTCGTCGGGGGTCAGGGTGACCAGGCGCTCCTGCTGCACCAGGCTCGCGCCGAAGCCCACCGACGCCAGGCCGACCAGGACGGCCGTCAACGGCAGCGGCGGACGCAGGAAGAGGACGAGGTACGGGGCGGCCAGCAGCACCAGGAGCGGGATGCCGAGCCGCGGACGCAGCCGGGCGGGCAGCAGCCGGCCGATCGTCACGTCCCCGGCGAGCATGCCCAGCGCCCCACAGGCGAACAGGGTGCCCGCGGCGCGCGGGTCGTAGGAGACGAACAGCGACTCGCAGCCCACGACGAGGCCGTTGGGCACCCACAGGGCCAGGTACACGTGGCGGCGCGGACGGGCCGACCAGAGCAGGGAGTTGGCCCGCCAGGTGGCCCGGACGGAGGGGCGGCCGGCGACCCGGGGCGGCCGGCGGGTCAGGCGCAGGGCGAGGGCGGCCGAGGTGCCGTACAGACCGGCCGCGAGCAGCAGGCACAGGCGCGGCGACAGCAGGACCACCAGGACGCCGCCGGTCGCGTAGCCGGCGATCTGCATGAGGCCGCTCATCATGTTGAAGAGCGAACGCCCGGTCAGGTAACCGTCCTTGGCGAGGATCTCGGTCAGCAGGCCCCAGCGGACGCCGCCGCCGAGCGAGGCGATCAGCCCCTCGACGAGCACGATGACGAGCATCGCCCACACCGGCAGACCGGGCAGCGCGAGGGCCGCGGTGGCGGCGGCGAAGGAGAGCGAGAGGCCCGCCAGCGTCGCGCGGGGCGGCAGCCGGTCGGCGCCGGAGAGGAAGAAGGTGGCGCCCAGCACCTGGGCGAGCGCCGGGCCGAACATGCTGACCGCGGACAGCAGCGGCGATTCCGTCGCCCGGAACACCAGGGTGCCGAGCGCGAGCCCGCTCACCGTCTGGGCGGCGATGTTGGCGGAGGAGGAGAGGAAGAGGGGGCTGAACTCGGGGGTGCGGAAGAGGTCCGCGTACGTCCTGCGGGGTGTGTCCGGCATGCGGGGAGTGTGGGGTGGGCGGGAGACCGGCCGTTATTGTTTCGCGTGGACGCGAAAGGTCACGAGGGGCGCGAAGGTCACGAGGGACGCGAAAGGTCACGCGGGGCGCGGAGGGCGACGGGCGTATGGGCTGGTGGGAGATCAACGCCGACACCCTCGCGCGCGGCCGTTTCGTCGTGTCCCCGCTCGACGAGACCCTCGCCTGTCTGAAGATGCTGCACGCGGGGGTCGCCGGGCACCCCGGTGAGCGGGCCTGGCTCGACACCCACCGGCCCGCCCATCTGCGCCGCATGGCGGCCGACCCGGTGACCGCGCTGCTGGTGTCCTCGGGCCTGGGCCGGGAGTGGAACGCCGACTTCCTCACGCCCACCCCGGTCGAGGGCCAGAGCTTCGCGGACGGCGTCGCGCGGATCCGGGCGGCTCGCCCCGAGGTGGCACGCGCCGACCTGGCCGTCTCCCTGGGCGGGACGCTCCCGGCGGCCCTGGACCGCGACGACCTCCCGGAGCGGGCCGCCGCGCTCCTCGAGGAGGTCTGGGCCGAGGCGGTACGGCCGGACTGGGACCGGCGCCGCCGGGTGCTGGAGGCGGACGTCGTCGCGCGGACCGCGCAGGTGAGCCGGGGCGGCTGGGCGACGGTGCTGGACGCCCTGCGGCCCGGCACCCGCTGGCTGGGCGACAACCGGCTCCAGATCAACCTGAACCCGTACCCGCCGCGCGAGCTGTCCGGGGCCGAGCTGCTCCTCGTGCCGATCACCCCGCAGCGGCACGGCTGGGTGGCCTGGGAGGAACCGGAACGGTACGCGATGGTCTACCCGTGCGCGGGCGCCCTCGCGGACGACGGCGCCCGGCACGTGCCCGCCGCCCTCGGCGCGCTGCTGGGCCCGGCCCGCGCGGGCGTGCTGACACTGCTCGGCACCCCCATGAGCACCAGCCAGCTGGTCGGCGTGACCGGGCAGGGCCTCGGGTCGGTCGGACGGCACCTGCGGGTGCTGTTGGAGGCGGGGCTGGTGGAGCGCCGCCGCGCGGGCCGCTCGGTGCTGTACTCACGGACACCGGCCGGGGAGGTCCTCGTCGAGGCGGGCGCCGGGAGCGGTACGGGGCCGGGCTAGGGGGTGTCGTTCGGATCGGGCCGGCCGCGGCCGACGGTGCCTTGTGGCCGACCCGAGTGAGGGCTGGTGCGTGCAGCTGCAAGGCGGAGGAGGGCGACAGGGCGGAGCCCCGGCAACCGACGACAACGCCGCAGATGTGGGTGCCAGACCCCGCGACCCCGGCAAGATCCAAACGGCACCCCCTAGCATCCTGTGCATGACGAGCGCACCGAACACGCGGAACGACGACAACCTTCCCCTCGACGTCGAGATCGGCGCCCTCCAGGGCGGGGCCGCGGACCTCTCGCAGTACGCCGGCCGGGTCGTGCTGGTGGTCAACGTGGCCTCCAAGTGCGGGCTCACCCCGCAGTACGCCGGCCTGGAGCGACTGCACGAGCGGTACGCGGAGCAGGGGTTCACCGTGCTGGGCGTGCCCTGCAACCAGTTCATGGGCCAGGAGCCGGGCAGCGCCGACGAGATCGCCGAGTTCTGCTCGGCGACCTACGGGGTCACCTTCCCGATGACCGAGAAGGCCGAGGTCAACGGCGAGGGCCGGCATCCGCTGTACGACCGGCTGACCGGCTTCGCGGACGCCGAGGGCCACAGCGGGGACATCCGCTGGAACTTCGAGAAGTTCCTGATCGGGCGGGACGGCAAGGTCGCCGCCCGCTTCTCGCCGCAGACCGAGCCGGAGGCGGCCGAGGTCGTGGCGGCCGTCGAGGAACGCCTCGCCGGTTGACCTTGCCCCTGGGGCAAGGCCGAGCCTCTCCTCGCCGGGCGGAACAGCCGCCCGGCGACGGAGGACGACGACGTGGACAACGGCGTGGACGACTACGTGGACGACTGCGTGGACGACGGCGCGCACGACGCGTTGCTGACCATCGGCGCGTTCGCCGCGCGGGCCCGGCTGTCGGCCAAGGCCCTGCGGCTGTACGACCGGCTGGGCCTGCTGGCGCCCGCCCACGTGGACGAGGCGACCGGCTACCGCTACTACCGGGCCGGGCAGGCCGAACGCGCCCGGCTCGTGGCCCTGCTGCGCCGGCTGGACATGCCGCTCGCGCGGATCGCCGAGGTGGTCCGCGCGGACGGCGACCGGGCGGCCGGTCTGCTCGACGGCTACTGGGCGGACGTGGAGGCCCGGGTGGCCGGTCAGCGCACGCTCGTCGCGTATCTCCGTGGACGACTGTCGGGAAGGGATTCCGAGGTGTACGGAGAGTTCGTGGTCGAGACGGTGGACGTGCCCGAGCAGGTGGTGATCAGCGAGACCCGGCACACGCTGGCGAGTGAGCTGCCGGCCTGGATCGGCGCCTCGCTGGGCCGCCTGGAGGAGGCCGCCCGGGGCTGCGGGGGTGTGACGGCGGCGCCGTACGTCGTCTACCACTCGGACGTGTCGATGGAGAGCGACGGCCCGGCCGAGTCCTGCGTGCCGGTCGCCGACGGGGCGGCGGCGCGGGCGTGGAGCGAGGAGCGGGGGCGGGCCTGGCAGACGCGGGTGCGGGTGGAGCCGGCCGGGCGGCTGGCCTACACCCGGATCACCAAGGCCCAGGTGGCGTATCCGCAGATCCTGGCCGCCTTCGGGGCGGTGGAGGAGTGGATCGCCGCGCACGGCCTGACGGTGGCGGGGCCGTGCCGCGAGGTGTACTTCGCCGACTGGGAGGCCGCGGGTCCCGGGGACCCGGTGTGCGACGTGGCGTTCCCGGTGAACTGAGCGGAACCGGGCCGGCGGGCGCCCTCTCGGCAAGGTCGGCGAACTGGTCGAGAGGGCTCCGTCGGTGGTACCGGCGGGTGGCGCGTGGCGGCGTTACTCCTTGACCGAGGTCACGAAGGCGGTCCACGCGTCGGCGGGGAACGCGAGGACCGGTCCGCCGGTCACCTTGGAGTCGCGGACGGCGAGTGCCGCCACGAGCGGTGACCTGACTTCGACGCACGCGCCGTTTCCTCCGGAGTAGGAGGACTTGGTCCACGATTCCTGGGCGCCCTGAAGAATTGCCATGTCTGCTCCGATGGCGAGTCGCGAGTGTGGTTTACGCCAATGACGTTTGATCTTTGGCGTGATCGACGCTACTCGCTGGCCTTCCCGTACGGAGCAGCCATTCACTCGTCTGGATGGCATATTCCAGGCGAGTCTTCCAGTACATCGCGGCAGGGGGTAACATGCCGCACCGCTCAGCGTGCGTACTCCTTCGCCACGTCCTCGATGCGCTGCCGGGACTGCTCCACGTTCAGGGCCTGGGCCCGCAGATGCTCGTACATCACCGTGTACTTCTGCACGTCCGGCGCCTTCTCCAGGTACAGGTCGCTGGTCACGCCCTCGATGTACACCACGCTGGAGTCGGCCGTGTCGGCGAACTCCAGGATGGAGTACTGGCCGTTGATGCCGGGGTGCGCCCCGACGTCGAAGGGCAGCACCTGCACGGTGATGTGCGGCCGCTGCGACATCTCGGCGACGTGCTCCAGCTGCTCCCGCATCACCTGCCTGCTGCCCACCGTCCGTCGCAGGCAGGCCTCGTCGAGGACCACCCACAGCCGCAGCGGGTTGTGGTCGGCGGAGATCCGCTCCTGCCGCCGTATGCGGACCTGCACCCGTTTCTCCACGTCGGCGACGGAGGTCTCGGGCAGCGCGCCCTGGATGAGGGCCTCGGCGTAGGGCCGGGTCTGCAACAGGCCGGTGATGATCTGGGGTTCGTAGGTCCGCAGCGACTCCGCGTCGGTCTCCAGGCCGATGTAGACGCTGTACGGGATGTCCCCGAAGGCGTGCCACCAGCCCTGCTGGCGCGAGTCCTTCGCCATCTGCATCAGCGAGTCGACGATCCGCTGGTCCTCGACCTCGTACACCCCGCACAGGTCGCGGACGTCCCGCTGGCTGATGCTGCGCCGGCCGTTCTCCAGGCGGCTGATCTTCGACTGGGAGACCAGCAGCCGCTCGGCGACCTCCTCGGCCGTCATGCCCTTGAGCTCACGGAGCCGGCGCAGCTCCTGGCCCAGCCGACGCCGCCTTACGGTGGGATTGACACTCGACGCCACGGGACGTGCACCTCCGGCTGCGTGACTCATACTTGCCACTTTGTGTATCTGCTGCTGAGCAGACTGCCACCAAGGTGCTTTCTACCGCTGGGAAACGGTCGATATGCGCCGCGTACACGCCAGTTCGGGGCGCCACCCCCGCATGCGGCCGCGCGGGGCGGCGGAACCTTTCCGCGGTCCGGGTGGGCCGGACCCGCGGTCGGTTCCGCCGCCCCGCGCGGACCTGCGGCTCCCGTGACCGGGCTTGGGGACTGGCGGTGCGGCGGTGCTGTGGTGCGGTCGTGCGGGTGCTGCGGTGCGGTGCGGTCCGGTGCGCCCGTCGGGCTAGTGGACCGCCGCCCGCGCCATGGATCCGTGGCGCGGTTGCGCCGGAACGCCGCGGGCGGGTTCCGGGGCGGGCCTGGCCCCCGGTCCCGGGGCCTGGCGGCCGGCCGGGGCCGGGCTGCGGCGTGGCTGTGCCGCAGCGCCGTTCTGGACGTCCATCACCGCGTGCGCCACCAGACCGCCCATGGGGTCGTGCCTGATGAGGTCCCGCAGCCGGGACCGCGACGAGCGTCCTTCGTTGCCCGGGTAGAGGTGCTTGCCGAGTCCGACCGCGTGGGCCAGCGCGGCGAGCGCCGCGGTCCGCGGGTCCGGCGGGACGCCGGTGCGGATCGCCGAGTCCAGCCGGGCCTTGATCTCCCTGCTGATCGCCGTGTCCGTCGCCTGGTAGCGAGTCGTCGGCAACACCCCGCACATCTGGCCCTCCACGGCATGCACCATGCCGCATCGCTCCAGATGCGAGAGATAGGTCTGGCGCAGCCCCAGGCGGGGCCCGCCTATCCAGTTGACCGCCCGTACGGGAGCGCCACGCCTTCGCAGCAACTCCAACGCGCAGTCCAGTGTTGGATCTCCTGTCGGCCGTGGGGCCACCACGGCGATACGATCCCCGTCTGGGGCTATCCGTCCGGCCAGCGCCAGCTCCACCAGCTGTGCTCCGGCCAGACCGAGGTCGAGCGACTGCGGCTGTGCGGTGGTACCCGTGGTCGGGTCCAACGCCAGCAGCAGAAGCTCCTCCGGAAGTGTTCTGCGGCTCCTGCCCATCCATGCCTCCCCGCGTGGATGACAGACAGGGTGACCCCTCTCACATTGGTCTGTCGAGGGTGCGTGACCGCTTCGTAGTGGAACCAGTAGGTATGTCGTTCTCGTCTTCCGCGTGGGTTCCACCCGTACACAGGACACTGGTAAATGGTTTCGGTACGGGTTCGGCAGCGCGCACAGGACGTGCGGCGCATGGAGGAGGCATCGGTGGCGGGCGAGTCCCCCGACAGTTCGAAGCAGCGCGAGTCGTCGGAAGAACCGACGTCGGGGAGCGCGGGTCCGGTTCCCGAAGCCAGGACCGAGGCGAGCGAGCGGCGTGATCCGCGGCTGGCGGTGGCCCGGGAGGACGCGAAGCGCTCCGCGGGGTCCGCCGGGTCCGGGTCCGGTGGCATCGACACGGCGACCCGGGTGCTGTCGGTCCGCGAGACGGGGCCGGAGGCGGAGGCCTCCGGCGAGGACGACGCCGCCGGGGCCGACGCGTCGTCGGACGCCCCCGTCGCGCCGGAGAGGTCCGAAAGCCCCGACGGCTCCGAGGGCGGCGACGCGGCGCCTACCGCGGGGAGCGACGGCCGGCTCAGGGACGCCGTCGCGGCCTGGGTGGCCACCGCGGACGAGCGTGCCGCCGCCAACGCGCGGCTCGGGGACGCGCCGGACGCGGAGGAGTCTTCGCGGAACGGCGACGAGGACGACGAGACCGAGGCGCCCGAGGGCGCCGGGGACGCGCCGAGCCGTGAGGCCGCCGCCCCGCAGGACACCGAGAGGGCCGAGCAGGCCGACGGGGACACCGACGACGACGCGGGCTCCGCATCGGACGGGGCCCAGGGATCGACCACCGCAGCCGACCCGGGCACGGACGCCGAAGCCGGCGCCGCCCCCGACTCGGGCTCCGGCACGGACGCGACCCCGGCCCCGGCCCCGGACACGAAGCCGGACCAAGAGCCGGACGCGGACTCCGAACCAGCCCCCGACGCGCAGGCGGCATCCAGCCGCGACGGCGACGCCGACGACGACACCGGCGGCGCCGCCCCCGACTCGGGCTCCGACGCGGACGCCACCCCGGCCCCGGACGCGAAGCCGGACCAGGAACCGGACGCGGACTCCGAACCGGCCCCCGACGCGCAGGCGGCATCCAGCCGCGACGGCGACGCCGACGGCGACGACGGCCCCCCGCCGGTCGATCAGCCCACCGCCGTGTTCAAGGCGCCGCGACCGGGCAGGCCCGCCGTCGATCAGCCGACGACCATGCTGAAGCTGGGGGACGCCGCCTCCGCGGCGAAGAAGGCCGGGCAGAAGTCCGGGCAGAAGAGCGACGGCCCCGCGCGGTCCGAGGGTGACGCCGAGCGGACCAGCAAGTTCGTGGCGCTACGGAATCCGGACGACCCGGCCAACCGCCGGCCCCCGGGGACCGCGCAGTCCGCGCCGGCCGCCGAGGCGCCCAAGGCCCCCGCCACGGAGCCCAAGGGACCGCAGGCGCCCCGTACGGGGGTGACCGCCGCCAGGTCACACGTCGGGCCCGACCGGACCACCCAGCAGCCGCTGCCGCCCAAGCCGCCGCTGGACCTGCTGGCGGAGCTGACGAACACGCCGCCGCCGCCGGAGACCCCGCTGCGGACGACGGTGCGCCGGGTCAAGATCTGGACGCCGCTGGTCATCCTGCTGGTGATCGTCTTCGGCGTCGTGCAGTCCATGCGCCCGCTGCCCGCGCCGACCCTCGACCTCACGGCGCAGGACAGCTTCTCGTTCGACGGCGGCAAACCGCAGATCCCGTGGCCGGAGAGCGGTCAGGCCGCGCTCGACGTGCAGGGCATCGGCTCGTTCGGTTCGTCCGGCGACCAGAAGCCCGTGCCGATCGCGAGCGTGGCCAAGGTCATGACCGCGTATCTCGTCCTGCGCGACCACCCGCTCAAGAGCGGCGCCGAGGGCCCGAAGATCAAGATCGACCAGGCGGCGGAGGACCAGTCGCAGGCCGGCCAGGAGTCGACGGTCGACGTCTTCGCGGGCGACTCGATCTCCCAGCGCGAGGCCCTGCAGGCCATCCTGATCGCGTCCGCGAACAACGTGGCGCGTCTGCTCGCCCGCTGGGACGCGGGGTCGGAGAAGGCGTTCGTGGAGAAGATGAACGGCGCCGCCAAGGACCTCGGCATGACCAACACCACGTACACCGACCCGTCGGGGCTGAACAACACGACGGTGAGCACGGCCGTGGACCAGGTGAAGCTGGCCAAGGCCGCGATGAAGGAGCCCGCCTTCCGCGAGGTCGCCGCGATGATGTCGTACAACGACTACAAGGGCGAGAACCACGGCAACTGGAACCAGCTGGTCGGTCACAACGGCGTCGTCGGCATCAAGACCGGCACCACCACCTCCGCGCTCGGCAACCTCGTCTTCGCGGCGAAGAAGGAGGTCGGCGGCGAGACCCGGACCATCGTCGGGGCCGTGGTGCGCCAGCCGGACGTCGGCGGGGGCATCCTCGACGCCGCGCTGGACGCGAGCGACGAGTTGATCCGGGCGGCGCAGGACACCCTGAAGTCGTCGACGATCATCAAGAAGGGCAGCGTCGTCGGGTACGTCGACGACGGCCTCGGCGGCCGGACGCCGGTCGTCGCCTCGCAGGACGTGAAGGCAGTCGGCTGGGGCGGGCTGACCGTGAAGCTGACGTTCACGGCGGACGAGGTGCCGCACACGGCGAAGGCCGGGACCAAGGTGGGCACCCTCACGGTCGGCGACGGCGGCACCAGCGGCGCGGTGAAGGTGCCGGTGGCCCTGGGCAGCGACCTCGTCGAACCGGGGTTCACGGACAAGCTGACCCGGCTGGGCTGACGGCCGGCCCGTCCGGGCCGCGGCCACGCCCCGCGCTCCCCGCCCCCGCGGTCACCCGGCCGCGGGGGCGTCCGCGTCCCCGGAGGTGCCGAAAGGGAGGAGGCAGCGGTGCGGCGGCGCGTGCTAGCGTCGCCAAACGGGGCAGTCGCCGGTCGCGGGAACGGGACACGGCCCAAAGAAGAAGACGGGACACGGGGAGTGCCTTCAGGTGGCCACTGCGGAGCCGACACGCGCCGACGACGCCGATCCGGGTTCGGGAGCCGACCCGCGACCACGCGTACCCGCGCCCCGCAGGGACGACGGTGAGTCCCTGCCTGCCGGGCGGCGGCCGCCCGCCGAGCGGGAAGCGCCCTCGGCGGTGAACGCCGCCTTCCTGGCCCTGCGCGAGCGCATGCTGCGCCATCCCGTGCTGTCCGTGACCGCCCTGGCCGGGGTGCTCCACATAGCGTGGTTCTTCACGTTCGCGAACAGCGGCGGCGACCTCGCGGCGCAGGACGCGTGGGCCGAGTTCGTCGGCCGGCACCCGGCCTCGGCGTACAACCTCGCCTGGTACGGCGGCATGCACCCGGTGTCGTACAGCGTGATCTCGCCGTACCTGATGTCGGTGCTCGGCGTGCGCACCACGATGATGATCGCGGGCACGGTGTCGGCCGGGCTGCTGACGATGGTCCTGATCCGCAGCCGGGTGGTCCGCAATCCGCTGTGGGCGTCGCTGGCGGGGCTCTTCGCGCTGCTGGGCAACGCGGTGTCGGGGCGGGTGACGTTCGGGCTCGGCATGATGTTCGGTCTGGGCGCGGTGGCCGCGGTGTTCTGCTGGCCCCACCGGTGGCGGCACGAGCGCTGGGCCAAGGGGCTGTGCGCGGCGCCGCTGGCCGCGCTGTCCACGATGGCCTCGCCGGTCTCGGGGCTGTTCGTGGGCCTGGTGGCGGTCGCCCTGTTCCTGCAGAAGCGCCGCCCGGGGGCCTGGGCGCTGGGCGTGGCCCCGAGTGTGGTCGTCGCGCTGTCGGCGGTGCTGTTCCCCTTCTCCGGCACGCAGCCGATGGGGTTCGGCTCGACGGTGCTGCCGATCGTGTACTCGGGCCTGATCTACTGGCTCGTGCCGAGCACCTGGAAGACGGTGCGGATCACTACGGCGGTCTACGGCCTGTCCGTGCTGCTGGTCTGGCTGATCAGCTCGCAGATCGGCTCCAACATCACGCGCCTGCCGATGCTCTTCGCCGGGGTGGCGCTGGTCGCGGCACTGCCGTTCACGGTGGTGAAGTCGCGCAAGTGGTACGCGCTGGTGGTCGCGATCGTCGGCTTCGTGGGCTGGATCGGCTTCAAGTCGGCCGACGACGCCGTCCACACCCAGCCCGCCGCCTCCTGGGCGCGCGAGCTGGCGCCGCTCGTCAACGAGCTCCAGGAGGTCGGCGCGGGGCGGGGGCGGGTGGAGGCCGTGCCGGCCCGCTCCCACCGGGAGGCGTCGGCGCTCGCGCCGTACGTGAACCTGGCCCGCGGCTGGACCCGGCAGGCCGACATGGAGCGCAACCCGCTCTTCTACGACGACACGCTCAACTCGGCGAACTACCACGAGTGGCTGAAGCGCTGGGCGGTGCACTACGTGGTGCTGCCCAAGGGCGAGCCGGACGGCGACGGCGGCAAGCGCGAGCGGGAGCTGCTGCAACGGGGCCTGCCGTACCTGAAGCAGATCTGGGGCGACGCCAACTGGCAGCTGTTCCAGGTGCTCGACCCGACGCCGCTGGCCGAACCCGACGCCGTCGTCCGGCAGGCCGAGCAGGACGAGTGGACCATCGACGTGAAGGAGCCCGGCCGCATCCTGATCCGGATGCCGTACTCGCCGTGGCTGAGCCTCGTCGACGAGGAGGGCAACAAGCTCGAGCCGCCCCGGGAGACGGAGGCATCCAAGGACGCCCCGGAGGGCACGCCGAAGACGTACGACAACGTCAACGGCTGTCTGACGGAGACCGAGGAGACCGCCGACGGCGACGTGTGGACGACGCTCGTCGCGCCCGAGGCGGGCACCTACCGGCTGTCGGCGCCGTACGGCCTGAAGCGGGGCACACCGTGCCCGGACGAGCTGAAGTAGCGGACCGGACGGCCGGCCCCGGCCACCGGACACCCTCGCTGACGTTCATGTAGGTGAACGCAGGTCAGTAAGCCGAACCTTTTTACTCCCTCTTGACCTTCCGCTTCCTTGTCGTGCCCGCGTCGTCGCACCCACGATGAGCGGGCACTTCGCGGCCTGCCACGCCCCTACCCCGCTCGTGCGAAGTGCCAACCAGCTGAGCGGAGTTCACAAGGCGGACCCCGGAAGGGGGCACATGAACGGTCTCGACTGGTCCGTGCTCATCGGCTACTTCGCCGTCATGGTGGCGATCGGTGTCTGGTCGCACAAACGCGTCGACGACGTCAGCGACTTCTTCACGGCCGGCGGCAAGATGCCGTGGTGGCTGTCCGGCATCTCGCACCACATGTCGGGCTACAGCGCGGTGATGTTCACCGGCTACGCCGGCATCGCCTACACCTACGGCGTCACGTCCTTCGTGACGTGGTCGTTCCCGATCGCACTCGGCGTCGCCATCGGCTCCAAGCTGTTCGCGCCGCGCATCAACCGGCTGCGCTCCCGGCTGCACGTGGCCTCGCCGCTGGAGTACCTGAAGAACCGGTACAACCTGCCCACCCAGCAGGCGCTGGCCTGGTCCGGCATGCTGCTGAAGATCGTGGACGTGGCCGCGAAGTGGGCGGCCATCGCCACGCTCCTGTCGGTCTTCACCGGCATCACGCTCAACCAGGGCATCCTGATCACCGGCGTCATCACGGGCATCTACTGCACGATCGGCGGTCTGTGGGCGGACGCGCTGACGGAGCTGGGGCAGTTCATCATCCAGCTGCTGGCCGGGGTCGCGATGTTCGTGGCCGTCGTCATGAAGCTCGGCGACCACGGCGGCTTCTTCGGCGTCTGGGACGAGCCCGCCCTCCAGGGCCACGGGAAACCGCTGGTCGGGCCGTACGGGACGGTGTTCCTGCTGGCCTTCCTCTTCATCAAGCTCTTCGAGTACAACGGCGGCATGCTCAACCAGGCCCAGCGCTACATGGCCACGGCCAACGCCCGCGAGGCCACGCGGGGGGCCCGGCTGTCGGCGGTGCTGTGGCTGGTCTGGCCGTTGGTGCTGTTCTTCCCGATGTGGATGTCACCGCTGCTGGTGGAGTCGCAGAAGGCGGACGGTTCCGACTCCTACGCCCTGATGACCGAGCAACTGCTGCCGCACGGGCTGCTCGGCCTGGTCATCGTCGGCTTCTTCTCGCACACCATGGCCATGTGCTCCTCGGACGCGAACGCCATCGCGGCCGTGTTCACCCGTGACGTGGCGCCGGTGCTGTCGAAGCGGGCGCGCGGCTGGGGACAGCGGTCCGGGCTGCTGGCGGCCCGGCTGACGACGGTGATCTTCCTCGGTCTCTCGATGGCGGTGGCGACGCAGGTCGACTCGCCGACGTTCAAGGACATCATCACCGTCGTGATCAAGTGGGTCGCCGGGCTGATGGGCCCGATCGCGATCCCGATGATGCTCGGTCTGCTGCGGCCCTTCCGCCGCTCGGGCCCGACGGCGGCGCTCACCAGCTGGGGCCTGGGCCTGGTGGCGTTCTGGCTGGTCAACTACCCGATCAACTGGAGCGTGGACGGCGGGGTGCCCCTGGAGTACCAGGTCTCCGTCCCGCTGGCGGTCTCGCTGGTCCTGTACATCGCGATCGGCTACCTGAAGCCGGAGGACACCCCGGAACGGCTGGCGATCATCGAGCGCGTCAACACGGACGGGGACGGCGACGCCGCCGGCGCGGCGGCCGCGATCCCGACGCCCGCGGGCGGGGTGGACGACGCGGTGGGCCGCAGCCGGGTGGGCGACTAGGGCCTGTCCGGCGGATCAGGTCGCAGGAAAGACGCGGCACCTCATTGTCGCTGGTGAGCGGGGTCTGGTGCGTGCAGCTGCAAGGCGGAGGAGGGCGTCGACGCGGAGCGTCGGCAACCGACGACAACGCCGCAGATGAGCGTGCCAGACCCCGCGTCTGCGGCATGATCCGCCGGACAGGCCCTAGGGGAGTGTCGTTTGGATCAGGCCGGCCGCGGCCGACGGTGCCTGGTGGCCGACCCGAGCGGGGTCTGGTGCGTGCAGCTGCAAGGCGGAGGAGGGCGTCGACGCGATGGGGGTACCCCGCGCGAGCGCAGTCGAGCGTGGGGGAGTCGGCAACCGACGACAACGCCGCAGATGGGCGTGCCAGACCCCGCGTCTGCGGCATGATCCGCCGGACAGGCCCCGGGGCCCGCCTGGGGAAGGCCGCCCGGCCGGTGACCGCGATCGTGGTCACCGGCCGGGCGGTTCAGCGCAGTTCCTGGATGCGGATCTGGTTGCCGGCCGGGTCCCGGAAGGCGCAGTCCCGGATGCCGTACGGCTGCTCGGTCGGCTCCTGGACGATCTCGGTGTTCCCGGCGCGCACCTTCTCGAAGGTGCCGTCGAGGTCCTCGGTGGCCAGGAGGATCCATCCGTAGGTGCCCTTGGCCATCATCTCGGCGATGGTGCGGCGCTCGCCGTCGGTGATGCCGGGGTCCACGGCGGGCGGCGACAGGAGCAGCGAGACGTCCGGCTGGTCGGCCGGTCCGACCGTGATCCAGCGCATCTTGCCGTTCCCGACGTCCTTGCGGACCTCGAAGCCGAGGACGTCCCGGTAGAAGGCCAGGGACGCGTCCGGGTCGTCGTGCGGAAGGACGGTGGTGTGAATGCTGATGTCCATGGCTGCCACGCTAGCCGGGGCGCACGGACCACCGCTTCTCGAAACGTGACTGTTCCGCCGGGGCTACGCCCGTGGGTACCGCGTCAGCCAGCCGGGGGACGAGCCCGCCGGGCCGTGCAGCGCGGGGCCCTGGGTCATCTCCATGGCGAAGTCGTCGGCCAGTTCCAGGACGGTGGGGCGGCCCTCCAGCTCGGCCAGCCAGGCCGGGGGCAGCGCCGTCTCGCCGTGCAGCGCGCCGAGCAGGCCGCCGGTCAGGGCACCGGCCGCCGCCGAGGCGCCGTCGTGGTTCACGGCGAGCCGCAGCCCGTGCCGTACGTCCTCGCCGACGAGGGCGCAGTACACGGCGGCGGCGACCAGGCCCTCCGCCGTGCCCGCGCCGATCAGCCCGGTCACCCGGGCCGGGCTCGGCAGCCCTTGCCGTACGGCGCCCAGCGCGTGCTGCAGGGCGTCCGTCACGGGCTCGTGCCCCGGCCGGGCGACGAGCAGTGCCAGGGCCCGCTGCACGGCGGCGTCCAGGCTCTCGCCGCGCGCCAGCCCGTGCACGATCACGGCGTACGCGCCCGCCGCCAGGTAGCCGGTGGGGTGGCCGTGGGTCTGCGCCGCGCACTCCACGGCGAGCTGGGCGACCAGCTGCGGCTCCCAGCCGACCAGGAGTCCGAACGGCGCCGAGCGGGCGGCGGCCTCGGGGCCGCGCTCGCCGGGGTTCTTGGGCGCCTCGGGGGTGCCCATCGTCTCGTCGCCGAGACCGAGCAGCAGCGCGCGCGGGGCGCCCCGGCGGACGTACAGCCACTCCTCGTGGGCCAGCCAGCCGTCGTCCTTGCGCCGCAGGTCGGGCCCCCAGTCGCGCTGGGTGGCGACCCAGCGCCGGTAGGCCCGGTGCAGGTCGGTCGGCGGATGCCAGGCGCCGGTGTCGCGTCGCACCTGGGCGCGGATCAGCCCGTCGACCGAGAACAGGGTGAGCTGGGTGAGGTGGGTGACGGCACCGCGCCGGCCGTGGGCGGCGGCCAGGTCGGCCAGCCCTTCGGGGCCGTGGGCCTCCCGGATCGCGTCGAGGGCGAGAGGGTCGACGGGCGAGCCGAGGGCGTCCCCGACGGCCACGCCGAGCAGCGTCCCGCGCACCCGGCTGCGGAAGTCCTGCTGCTCGGCACGCCCCCAGACGGCACCGGCTGTCCCGCCCACCCGGACCTCCCCTCGGCACTGCCCACACCACTGTCCGTACGTACGACGTCCAGCACTGTATGCGAACAGAAGTGGTCGGTCAGGGCCGGAACGGTGTGGAAACGTTCACGTGCGGGCGCACACCAGGCGGCAGCAGCGGACGAAGTCCCGGACGACGGGGTCGGCGTCGTCCGCGGGGTCCCAGGCGACACCGACCCGGCTGGGACCGACCCCGGTGACGGGGCGGTGGACGACGCCGGGACGGGTGTAGAAGCGGGACGCCGACTCGGGCGCGAGGGCCACGCCGTAGCCGTTGGCGATCGCGGTGAGCCAGTCGTCCGGCTGCGCGGTGACGGCGCCGACGCGGACCGGGTGGCCGTCGCGCTCGTCGGCGGCCAGCCAGTACGCGCGCCAGGGACCCGTCTCGGGCGGGGCGGCCACGAAGGGCTCGTCCAGCAGTTCACGGAAGTCGATCGTCTCGCGCCCGGCCAGCGGGTGCGCCTCGGGCAGCACGACGCAGCGGGGCTCGCTGAACAGCTCCACCACCCGCAGCGCCTCCTGGCCGGGGAACGGCAGCCGTACCAGGGCGACGTCGACGTCCGAGCCGGCGAGCCCGGCGGACGGGTTCGACCACGAGGCCTGTCGCATCTCGGCCCGCCAGCCCGGACGGCGCCGGGCGAACTCGGCGATGATCGGCTGCGTCGCCTCGTTGGCCGCGCTGGCCAGGAAGCCGACCCGCAGGACGCGGTCGGCCCGGCTCCCCGCGGCCCTCGTCTCGCGCAGCGCCGTCTCCCACCCGGCCAGGAGGCCGGGGACCCGGGCCGCGAGCGCCCGGCCCGGCTCGGTGAGGGCCATGCCGTCGCGGGAGCGCGTGAAGAGGGCCGTGCCGAGTGCGGACTCCAGCCGGCGGATCTGCTTGGTCAGCGCGGGCTGGGAGACGTACAGCCGCTGAGCCGCCCTGGTCAGGCTGCCTTCCTCCGCCACAGCCGCGAAGTACCGCAGCAATCGGGTGTCGACGTCCATTCCACCAGGTTATAGACGCAGGTATTGGACGTCGCGGCGGGCGGGGATGAGGCTGGACGCAGGTTGCTGCTGGAAGGGGAGCCCGTGTTCACCGCTTATGTGGTCGTCGGTGTCGCCGCGATCGTCGCGCATGCCGGGATCGCCGTCGCGGACCTGCTGCGTGCCCGGTTCGTCCTCGCCAACTCGGCCGAGGTGGGGGTCCCCGCGTCGTGGCTCCCGTGGCTGGCCGGTCTCAAGGCGGCCGGTGCCGCCGGGCTCCTGGCCGGCCTGCTGGGCGCCGGGCCGCTCGGGACCGCGGCGGCGGCCGGTCTCGTCCTCTTCTTCGCCGGCGCGCTCGCCGCGCACGTCCGCGCCCGGGTCTTCCACAACATCGCCTTCCCCCTCGGCTACCTGGCGCTCAACACCGCGGCGCTGGTCCTGGGGGTGGCCGCGTGAGCGGGCGGGGCGTGAGCACGGCGTGAGCGGGCGCGCGGCGGTCAGCGGCCCCGGGCGGCGCGCCAGGCGTCGGCGAGCGCGTCGAGGTCCCCCCGCCGCTCGTTCCGCAGGTCCCGCGCCTCGCCCGACCGAGGGTCCAGGAGGTGGCCGAGCGGGCGGGCCCGCCACCGGAAACCCACGTCTTTCCACAGGGCCGCGATCTTCTCAGCGGCCCGCCGGTACGCGGCCTCGCCCATGGGAGCGTCCGGGAACTCCGTGGGGTGGGTGGCCGCGAGGACCGCGCAGCAGCCGTCGGCCAGGGTCCAGACGGCCTCGGCCGCGAGGACCGGCCCGAGGCCGAAGCCCCGCCAGGCGGGGTCCAGCCGTATGTCGAAGAGGACGAGCAGGTCACCGTCGCAGGACGTCATCGCGTCCCGGAACTCCTGCCGGTAGCCGCCCCGGCCGAGGTCGTAGACGCCGAGGACCAGGTTGGACAGGCCGGTGTCGTAGGCCTGCGCGTCGGAGAACGGGAAGGGGCTGAACCGCTCGTCCATCCGCAGCCGGAAGAGTTTCATCGAGCCGATCTCCGCAGACCGGCCCGACCGGACGGACACGTGCCATTCGTCGAAGCCGTTCTCGTCCCCCGCCGAGCCGACGAAGTGCCATGTCCGGTACTCCAGGTTCAGCCGGCGCGGGTCGCCCGGCAGTTCGTCGGCGGAACGCTTCGGGGAGATCACGTTCCGGACCCTACCCACTCGCCGTGCCACCGGTTTCGGAATAGTGCTGCCATGACCAACATCCCCCGCAGCACCCTTTTACTCGCCTCCACCGTGCTCACCGCGGTCCTCGCCCTCTACATCGCCCTGGTGGCCCTCGGGAACATCACCGACTTCGACAACAACCAGCAGTACGTGCATCACGTCCTCGCCATGGACACGACGTTCAAGGACGACGACCTGATGTGGCGGGCGATCACGAGCAAGGGCCTTCAGGACACCGCCTACGTGGCGATCATCGTGTGGGAGACCGCGGCCGCGCTCGTGCTGATCTGGGCGACCTGGCTCTGGATACGCCGGCAGCACGCTCCCGCGCGGCGCTTCACCACCTACGGCACGCTCATGCTGATGCTGCTCTTCGGCGCCGGTTTCCTCGCGATCGGCGGGGAGTGGTTCGCGATGTGGCAGTCGGAGGACTGGAACGGGCTGGACGCGGCGACGCGGGTGCTGCTGTTCAGCGGCGTCGTACTGATCGTGGCGCACCTGCCGTCCGGCGAGGCGGAGGCCACGAGATCACAGTGACCCACGAGACGACAGTGACCCACGAGACCACGGTGACCTACGCGACCACGGTGACCGTCGTGCCGGACGTGCCGAAGTCCCAGAGCGCGTCGCCGTCCGCCTTGGGCAGCCGTATGCCGCCGGTCTTGGCGCCGTCGGCGGGCGGCGGCGGGGAGGAGCCGTCCACGGCGTTGGAGAAGGCGACCCAGACGCCGTCCTCCTGGGTGAAGTACATGATCTGCTCGATCCTGACCCCGTCGGAGCCCGTCGTCGGGTCCTGGCGGCGGGTGCCGACGCTGTACTTGCCGGGGTCGGGGTCGACCGTGCCCGGCCACACCTTGAAGGAGCGCCGGGTGGCGTCGCTGGCGTCGACCAGCCACACCCGGTCCTCGCCGACCGAGTAGACGACGCGCCGACCGGTGCCGGAGCCCTCCGGCACCGGGGCCGGCGCGGTCTCCTTCGGCGTGGGGTGCGCGTCCGCGGACGCCGACGGTTTCGGCTTCGTCGCCGCGGCGGTGGGCTGGGGCCCCTGGTCCGCCTGCACGGCCAGCACGGTCACCGCCGCGATCGCGCCCACGGTCAGACCGGAGACCCACGCCCATGAGGGAAGTCGGGCAGGCACGGGCACGCATCTCCTCAGCTACGAGAACCCCGACACACCGGGGGCCCGATCATCGTACTGCGCGCCCGCACCCCTCAGTCCAGGACCGGCAGCAGCTCCGGCAGGTGCCCGTCCGAGTCCCGCGCCGCCCGCTGCCGCTCCTCGGGGACCGGGCCGTAGAGGGTGGTGCGCGGCTTCGCCGGGCGGCCCGCCGCGTCCGCGACCGCGATCAGGTCCTTGACCGACTTGTACGAGCCGTAGGACGAGCCCGCCATGCGGGAGATCGTCTCCTCCATGAGGGTGCCGCCCAGGTCGTTGGCGCCGGAGCGCAGCATCTCCGCCGCACCCTCCGTGCCCAGTTTCACCCAGCTCGTCTGGATGTTGGGGATGTGCGGGTGCAGGAGGAGGCGGGCCATCGCGGTCACCGCGCGGTTGTCCCGGAGGGTGGGACCCGGCCGCGCGATGCCCGCGAGGTAGACCGGCGCGTTGGTGTGGATGAAGGGGAGCGTCACGAACTCCGTGAAGCCGCCCGTGCGCCGCTGGATCCCGGCGAGCGTGCGCAGGTGGCCCAGCCAGTGGCGGGGCTGGTCGACGTGGCCGTACATCATCGTGGACGAGGAGCGGATGCCCAGTTCGTGGGCGGTCTCGATCACCTCGATCCAGGTGGCCGCCGGCAGCTTGCCCTTGGTGAGGATCCAGCGGACCTCGTCGTCGAGGATCTCCGCCGCCGTGCCCGGGACCGAGTCGAGCCCCGCCTCCTTCGCCGCGGTCAGCCACTCGCGGATCGACAGCCCCGTGCGGGTGGCGCCGTTGACGACCTCCATCGGCGAGAAGGCGTGCACGTGCATGCCGGGGACGCGTTCCTTGACCGCCCGCGCGATGTCGAAGTACGCCGTGCCGGGCAGGTCGGGGTGGATGCCGCCCTGCATGCAGACCTCCACCGCGCCCACCTCCCACGCCTGCTGGGCGCGGTCGGCGACCTGGTCCAGGGAGAGCGTGTACGCGTCGGCGTCCGTGCGGCGCTGGGCGAAGGCGCAGAAACGGCAGCCGGTGTAGCAGACGTTGGTGAAGTTGATGTTGCGGGTGACGATGTACGTCACGTCGTCGCCGACCACCGACCTGCGCACGTCGTCGGCGATGCCGCACAGGGCGTCCAGCGCCGGTCCTTCGGCGTGCAGCAGGGCGAGCGCCTCGTCGTCCGTCAGCTTCGTGGGGTCGTCGGCCGCCGTCGCCAGCGCGGCCCGCACGTCGGTGTCGATGCGCTCGGGGGCCATGCCGGGCGCGGCGGCCTCGCGCAGGGCGCCCCAGTCGCCGTACACCTCGTCGAAGTCGTCGCGGCGGTCCGACGTACGGCCCTCGGTGTCGATGGTGGCGTGCAGGTCGGTGCGGCCGGTGGCGGTGAACGCCTCGTCCGGCTCCTGCCAGGCGTGCCCCTCGACCACCGCGTCCTCGCGGGCCAGGCCGGTCTCCGGGTCGGCGAGCGCCGCCACGTGCGGGCGCAGCCGCGGGTCCAGCCAGGGCTCGCCGCGCCGCACGAACTCCGGGTACACGCAGAGCCGTTCGCGCAGCTCGAAGCCGGCTGCCCGGGACGTCGCGGCGAGTTCGTCGATCTGCGGCCAGGGGCGCTCGGGGTTCACGTGGTCGATGGTGAGCGGGGAGACGCCGCCCCAGTCGTCGATGCCCGCGCCGATCAGCCGCTCGTACTCCGCGTCCACCAGGTTGGGCGGGGCCTGGAGGCAGGCGGAGGGGCCCATGATGTGCCGGGCGACGGCGACCGTGGCGACCAGTTCGTCCAGTTCGG
This sequence comes from Streptomyces violaceoruber, assembly GCF_033406955.1. Lineage (NCBI taxonomy): Bacteria > Bacillati > Actinomycetota > Actinomycetes > Kitasatosporales > Streptomycetaceae > Streptomyces > Streptomyces violaceoruber. The sequence continues at coordinate 3,680,836 of NZ_CP137734.1, forward strand.
CGTCCGGCATGCCGCGCATCGCCGTGTCGGGCTTGGCGCGGAAGTTCTGGATGATCAGTTCCTGGATGCCGTGGTAGGAGCGGGAGACGCGGCGCAGCGCGAAGAGCGACTCGGCCCGCTCCTCGTACGTCTCGCCGATGCCGATGAGGATGCCGGAGGTGAAGGGGACCGACGAGCGCCCGGCGTCCTCCAGGACGCGCAGGCGTACGGCGGGCTCCTTGTCGGGTGAGCCGTGGTGCGGGCCGCCGGGCTCGGACCACAGGCGGGTCGCGGTGGTCTCCAGCATCATGCCCATGGAGGGCGCGACGGGCTTGAGCCGCTGGAAGTCCGTCCAGGTCATGACGCCGGGGTTGAGGTGCGGGAGGAGGCCCGTCTCCTCCAGGATGCGGATCGAGACGGCGCGGACGTAGGCGATCGTGTCGTCGTAGCCGTGCGCGTCCAGCCACTCCCTGGCCTCCGGCCAGCGGTTTTCGGGCTTGTCGCCGAGGGTGATGAGGGCTTCCTTGCAGCCGAGGGCGGCGCCCTTGCGCGCGATGTCGAGCACCTCGTCCGGGGACATGAACATCCCGTGGCCCGCCCGGCGCAGCTTGCCGGGGACGGTGACGAAGGTGCAGTAGTGGCACTTGTCCCGGCACAGCCGGGTCAGCGGGACGAAGACGCTCCTGGAGTACGTGATGACGCCGGGCCGCCCGGCCGCCTCCAGACCCGCGTCCCGGACCCGGGCGGCGGACGCGGTGAGGGCGTCGAGGTGCGCGCCGCGCGCCTGGAGCAGCACGGCGGCCTCGGACGCGTCGAGGGCGACGCCGTCCCGGGCGCGTTTGAGGGCGCGACGCATGGAGTTCTCGGTGGGCCCTGCGGGGTCGGCGGGTCCGGTTCCGGAGGTCGCGGAAGTCGTCATCCTTCGAGCATACGAGCGGCGTGATCAGCACGGCTGTCCCGTCCCGGTGACCCACCGCACGGTTTCCGGTCCTCCATCCGTCTCCCCCCTTCCCTTGCCCCGCGGTTCACGGCTCAATACGAGGGTTGCACGCACCAACCCCTGCACCACCCATGCCATGTCATCGACGACACCTGGGGAGCAGCAGCATGTGCGAGGACGACCACGAGAACGACCACGCCGGGATCGGCAGACGCGCGGTGTTCGTGACGGGAGCCGCCGCCGCGCTTACGTTGTCGACCGTGAGCTTCGCTTCAGCGGCGGGCGGTACGGGCCCGCGGACCAGGACCGTGCGCGGCACCCTGCCGCCCGGCTCCCCCGACTTCGTGTACGTCCCGGTCGAAGTCCCCCGGGGCGTGCGCGAGATCCACGTCGCCTACACCTACGACCGTCCCACCGTCCCGGCCGGCACCCAGGGCAACGCGCTCGACATCGGCCTCTTCGACGAGCGCGGCACCGACCTGGGCGGCCGGGGCTTCCGCGGCTGGTCGGGCGGGGCGCGCACCGAGTTCTTCGTCCGCGCGGACGACGCCACCCCCGGCTATGTCCCGGGGCCGGTGCGGGCGGGCACCTGGCACATCGCGCTCGGCCCGTACACGGTGGCCCCGCAGGGCCTGTCGTACGAGATCACGATCACGCTGACCTACGGCGAGCAGGGCGAGACCCCTCGTCCGGTCTACCCGCCCGAGCGGGCCAGGGGGCGGGGCCGGGCCTGGTACCGGGGCGACTGCCACCTGCACTCCGAGTACTCCGACGGCCGCTACACCCTCGCCGAGATCGCCCGGCTGGCGCGGGCGGCGGGCCTGGACTTCATCAACTCCTCGGAGCACAACACGCACTCGGCGCACGCGCACTGGGCCGGGCTCGCCGGGGACGACCTGCTGATCCTGCTCGGCGAGGAGGTGACGACCCGCAACGGCCACGTCGTCGCGCTGGGTACCGATCCCGGCACCTTCGTCGACTGGCGCTACCGGGCCCGCGACAACCGCTTCGGCCGGTTCGCCCGGCAGATCCGCCGCGCCGGGGGCCTGGTCGTGCCGGCCCACCCGCACGCCACCTGCATCGGCTGCAACTGGAAGTTCGGGTTCGGGGAGGCGGACGCGGTCGAGGTGTGGAACGGCGCCTACACGCCCGACGACGAGGTGGCGCTGGCCGACTGGGACGGCATGCTGGTCGCCTCGGTGCGCGACGGGCGGCGGGACTGGATCCCGGCGATGGGCAGCAGCGACTCCCACCGCTCCCCCGACGTGATCGGCCGCCCGCAGACCGTCGTCCTCGCCGACGACCTGACCCGCGAGGCGATCCAGGAGGGCATCCGGGCGGGACGGTCGTACGTGGCCGAGTCGTCGAGGGTGTCCCTGTCCCTCACCGCGTCCGGCGGCCGGGGCGAGCACGCCGGGATCGGCGAGCGGCTGCGCGTGGACGCCGACACCCCGGTCACCGTCCGCCTGGAGGTGACGGGCGCCCCGCGCTGCACGGTGCGCCTCGTCACGGACCAGGGCGTGCTGTTCACGAGCGATCCGCTGCCGGTGTCCGGCGCGGGCACGGTGCAGTGGCGCACGACCGCCTCGTACGCGGCCTACGTACGGGCGGAGGTGCGGCACGAGGCGGCGGCGGGCCCGCTGCCGGGCGCGCTGGCGGCGTTCACCAACCCCGTGTTCCTGGGAAGTTAGTCTCCAGGGGCCACCGGGCTCCCCGGGACCGACCGCGGAGCCCCCGAGCGAGACGGAGCGCGGACCCACGATGCCGAAACCGCCGAACCCCGAGCGGAAGTACCGGACCGTCACGGCCTTCCAGCGCCGGCTGAACGCCGTGGTGCGCCGGCTGCCCGGCCAGACCCTGCTGGAGACCACCGGCCGCGTCTCCGGTCTCCCCCGCCGCACACCGGTGGGCGGCCGCCGGGAGGGCGATTCCTTCTGGCTGGTCTCGGAGTTCGGCGAGCGCTCGCAGTACATCCGCAACATCCGGGCCGACCCGCGGGTGCGGGTGCGCATCCGGGGCCGCTGGCACCCGGGGACGGCCCACCTCCTTCCCGACGACGACCCGCTCGCCCGCCTGCGCCGCCTCCCCCGCCTCAACAGCGTGGCGGTGCGGGCGATGGGCGTCGGGACGGGGCTGCTGACGGTACGGGTGGAGTTGGAGGGGCAAAGCCGAAGAAGCTGATGGAGAACCTGTGATCGGCGTCTCCCACGGCTGACGTGGTCGGCATGAACAAGGCAAACTGACGTGGTTGCTCAGGATGTCTAGGGGGACGGCATGGACGGTGGACCGCGGGTTCCGGAGCAGCGGCGTCCCGGATTCCCGGCGGAAGAGGAGGAATCGGGCGCGCTGCGCTTCGGTGTGCTCGGGCCGGTGCGCGCCTGGCGGGACGGGGAGACGCTGGCCACCGGCTCCCCGCAGCAGCGCGCGCTGCTGGCCGCCCTGTTGCTGCGCGAGGGCCGTACGGCCACGGCCGGCGAGCTGATCGACGCCCTGTGGGGCGAGGAACCGCCGTCGCAGGCGCTGGCGGCGGTGCGGACGTACGCGTCCCGGCTGCGGAAGGTCCTCGACCCGGGGGTGCTGGTCAGCGAGTCGGGCGGGTACGCCGTGCGGGGCCTCGCCGAGGGGGCGCTGGACCTGGCGCGGGCCCAGGACCTGGCCGCGGCGGCCGAGAAGGCCAGGAGCGCCGGCGACCTGTGCCACGCCCGTGACCTGCTGCGCCGGGCGCTGGACCTGTGGGACGGCGAGGTGCTGGCCGGCGTGCCGGGGCCGTACGCGCAGACGCAGCGGGTCCGTCTCGGCGAATGGCGGCTCCAACTCCTCGAAACCCGCCTCGACATGGACCTCGACCAGGGCTGTCACGCCGAGGCGGTCTCGGAACTGACGGCGCTGACCGCGGCGCACCCGCTGCGCGAACGCCTGCGCGAGCTGCTGATGCTGGCCCTGTACCGCAGCGGCCGCCAGGCGGAGGCGCTCGCCGTCTACGCGGACACGCGCCGCCTGCTCGCCGACGAGCTGGGCGTCGACCCGCGCCCCGGCCTCCAGGAACTCCAGCAGCGCATCCTCCAGGCCGACCCGGCCCTGGCCGAGCTCTCGGCGGCCACCGCGGAGACCGCGACGGCCACGCTGCGCCCGGCGCAACTGCCCGCGACCGTCTCCGACTTCACCGGCCGCGCGGCCTTCGTCCGGGAGCTGAGCGACGTACTGTCCGCCGCGTCCGGGGAGTCGGCGTCGGGCCGCGTGATGGCGGTCTCGGCGCTGGCCGGCATCGGCGGCGTCGGCAAGACGACCCTCGCGGTGCACGTCGCCCACCGGGCGCGGGCCGCCTTCCCGGACGGGCAGCTGTACGTCGACCTCCAGGGCGCGGGCGCGCGGCCCGCGGAGCCGGAGACGGTGCTCGGTTCCTTCCTGCGGGCCCTGGGCACGGCCGACTCGGCCATCCCGGACTCCCTGGAGGAGCGCGCCGCCCTCTACCGCTCCGTCCTGGACGGCCGCCGTGTCCTGGTCCTGCTGGACAACGCCCGCGACGCCGCCCAGGTGCGGCCCCTGCTGCCCGGCACGGACGGGTGCGCGGCGCTGGTGACGGCACGGGTGCGGATGGTGGACCTCGCCGGGGCGCACCTGGTCGACCTGGACGTGATGGCGCCCGAGGAGGCGCTGGCCCTCTTCACGAAGATCGTGGGCGAGGAGCGGGTGGCCTCGGAGCGGCAGGCGGCGCTCGACGTGGTCGGCGCGTGCGGTTTCCTGCCGCTGGCGATCCGCATCGCCGCGTCCCGGCTGGCCGCCCGCCGCACCTGGACGGTCTCGGTCCTGGCCGCGAAGCTGGCGGACGAACGGCGCCGGCTGGACGAGCTGCAGGCCGGCGACCAGGCGGTCGAGGCCACCTTCGAACTGGGCTACGGCCAGCTGGAACCGGCCCAGGCCCGCGCCTTCCGCCTGCTGGGCCTGGCCGACGGCCCGGACATCTCCCTCGCGGCGGCGGCGGCCGTGCTGGACCTCCCGGCGCAGGACACGGAGGACCTCCTGGAGTCCCTGGTCGACACCTCGCTGCTCGAATCGGCGGCCCCGGGCCGCTACCGCTTCCACGACCTGGTCCGCCTCTACGCGCGTGCCTGCGCGGAACGGACGGAACGGGACGGGAACGCGCCGAGCGAGCGGGGGGCGGCGCTGTCGCGGCTGCTGGACTTCTACCTGGCGACGGCGGCGGGGGTGTACGCGATCGAGCGGCCGGGGGACCGGCTGGTGGACGGCCTGGAGCCGACGGAGTACCCGGGGCTGACGTTCACCGAGGGCTCGGCGGCGCTGGACTGGCTGTACACGGAGGCCGCGCCGCTGCTGGCGTGCGTGCGGCAGTCCGCCGGGACGGCCAGGCTGCGGCGGGCGGTGGATCTGCTGTGGGCGGCCAAGGACCTGACGGAGTCCGGCGCGAACTCACACCAGTACGAGGCGACGGCCAGGGCGATGTGCGACGCCACCGGTTCCGCTGCGGACACCCGCGCCGAGGGAAGGGCTCGCACCGTTCTCAGCGATGTGCTCCTGGTGTCCGGTCGCATCGAGCATGCCGAGGAAGAGGCACGGCTGGCCATGCGGCTGGCGGGCTCCGCCGAGGACTCGGCCGCCGTGAGCTGGGTCGCCAACAACCGAGGACTCGTCTGCCTGCACCAGCGCCGGTACGCCGAGGGCAAGGGCCTCTTCCACCAGGCCATCGCGGGTTTCCGGGCAACGGACAACCGCGCGGGCGAGGCGTCCGCGTTGTCGAACCTCTCCCGTGCCCAGCTCGGCATGGGCAACGTCGCGGAGGCCGTCGACATCGCCCGGCAAGGACTCGCGGTGTACGCGGAGCTGGGCCGCACCATGCGCCTCGCCAACGGCCACTTCGCCCTGGGAGTGGCACTGACCAGGGCAGGCCGGCACGAAGAGGCACTGGGCGAGTTCGCCGAGGCGCTGGACCTCTTCGGGGACCACCGGCAGCGCCTGTGGGAGGGCGCCACCAACTTCCGTCTCGCCGAGGTGCACCTGGCCGCCGGACGCCCCTCCTCGGCGGCCCAGCACGCCGAGCAGGCACTCGCCCTGGGATGCATCGGGGGCGACCGGATGCGGGGCAACGTCCTGGCTCTGCTGGGACGCGCCCTGTCGGCCCTGGGCCAGGCGGACCGCGCGCGAGCGTGCTGGCGCGAGGCGCTCAGCCTCTACGAGCAGCACGACGCCCAGGAGGTCGGCGAGGTAAGGGCGTTGCTGGCTCGCAGTGTGGCGCGGTGAACCCGGCCGTCGACCGGCGGTAGCCGGAGCGTTCAGCGTTCGTTTATCTCCCCCTGGCACTGTCATCTCCGTCAGACCGTCGCATCGGGGGGCAGACGGATGACGACCGAGCCCACCAGTTAGTGTGCGGCTCCGCGCGCCCGTCCGGCAGCCTACGGGGGAGCTACCGGACGGGCGTTGCTACCTCGTCACGACCCATGAGGAGCGAAGTCCATGAGCGACAAGATGAAGGACGCGGACGCCACACCGCAGGACAACCACATGCCCACTCCGCCGGCGACGGAAGAGCCCGTCACGACGCTCGACAACCACATGCCGAGCGGGCCCGCGAACGAAGCGATCACCACGATGGACAACCACATGCCGGCCCCGCCCGCCCTGGACCTGGACGGCGACGGCAAGTAGACCTTCCTCCACACGGGGATCGGCCGCGGCGGCGCGGAGGGGAGCCGCCGCGGCCTACGTGTGCGCGGAGGGGTTCAGGAGACCGGCTCCGTCACCGCTCCGTCACTTCGCAGTGGTCCGGGATGCCGGAGCCGTCGAAGGGGACGCGGACCGCGCTCACCCCGTCCGCGGGGACGGTGACCTCCTCGGTGCCTTCGTCGATCGTCGTGCCGTCCGCGTCCTTGAAGAGGACCGTCACCGGGACCGTCTGCTCGACGGCGTTCGGGTTGCTGACCTCGACGGTGGACCACGGCTGGTCCACCATGACGCAGGTGATCAGGTTCAGGACCGCGCCCTCTGTCTCGCCGCTGCCGCCGCCCGTGTCGTCGCCGTAGGTGTCGTCGTCGTGGTCGTGGTAGCCGCTGCCGCCACTCCCGTAGGTGTCGTCGTCGTCCTCGTGGGCGTCGCCGCCGCCCGAGGTGGACGACGAGCCGTCGTGGTCCTGGCCGGAGCTGCTGCAACCCCCGCCCGACCCGTCGCTCCCGTGGCCGTGGCGGCCGGTCGAGAAGCCGGTCAGGCTGAGGACCACCAGCGCCGAGATCGCCGTGAACCTGAGTGCTCGCCCCCGTGTCGTCATGAAGATCACGTTAGTCCGCGGATGTCACGGACACGTCACCGGCCGGGCACGGGGCCTCACGTCGTACGGGCGGTCCCCGTGCCCTTCTCCGCGTCCAGGGCGTAGACGCAGCGGTCCTTGCTGCACGCGTACACGATGCCGTCGCGGACGACCGGGGAGCCGGTGATCTCGCCGCCGGTGGCGAGCTTCCAGCGCAGGCGGCCGTCGTCGGCCTTCAGCGTGTAGAGCAGGTGGTCGGACGAGCCGAAGTGGATGCGGCCCTCGGCGACCGCGGGCGCGCCCACGATGTCGCCGCCCGCCTGGAAGCGCCACTTGGGCGTCCCGGTGACCGCGTCCAGGGTGTACAGGCCCTTGCCGCTGCCCACGTGGACGTGTCCGGCGGCGACCAGGACCGGGTCGGTCGAGGAGCGGGCCTCGGTCGCGATGCGCCAGCGGTCGCGGCCGTCGGTGGCGTCGAGGGCGTAGACGGTGCCGAGGTAGTCGGCCAGGTAGACGCCGCCGCCGGTGACGGCCGGGCCCGGCACGAAGGTGGGCGGGGCGAGGAAGACCGCCGGGGCCTCGAAGTGCCAGCGGACGTGGCCGGAGGCGACCTCCAGGGCGAGGACCCGGGTGCCGGCCGCGACGTACACGTAGCCGTCGGGCGCCTGGGTGAGGCGGACCGGGACGCCGCCGCAGGAGGCCGCGTCGCCGATCGGGTACGACCATCTCTCGTCGCCGGTACGGGCGTCCAGGGCGCGCAGGCGGGCGTCCTGCCAGACGTAGGCCGTGCCGTCGTGCAGCGCGGCGCCCGCCTCGGGGGACTCGAAGTCGGTCTGCGCGCCGGTGACCTCCCACAGCTTCTGGCCGGCCGACGCCTCCCAGGCCTGGACACCGCCGCCGCGGGTGGCGGTGAGGACGGTGCCGCGGTCGGCCTGGAGCGAGTACACCCAGGCGTCGGTCTGCACGCGCCAGAGGTCGGCGCCCTCCCTGGCGTCCAGGGCGAACAGGGTGGGTCCGTCGGAGGCGTGGATACGGCCGTCCGCGACCGCCATCGACCAGGCGACGTCCCGGGTCTTGAAGCGGCGGCGTCCGGTGGCCACGTCCAGGGCGTGCACCTCGAAGGAGGTGACGTAGACCAGGTCCTCCGCGACCCGCGGCGTGCCCCAGACGTCGTTGGACATACGGAACCGCCAGGGGCGCCACCCGGCCGGCGAGGCCTCCGGAGGCGCGGGGGCGGGGGCCGGTACGGCGGGGTCGGCGCCGTTGACGCCGGGGCGCGGGCGGGACCAGGACGCGGCGAGGGCGGACTCCGGCGGGGGCGCGCATGTCGGCGACGCGCGGGCCGGGCCCGATGGGCACCGCCGCGCCGGGCAGCCGGACCGGCCCGCCGTCGGGGGCGCCGACCGGAGCGGGCACCGCCGGAACGTGCGCGGGCGGCGCCGGTACGACGGGGTCGTGCGCGGGCGGGGGCGGCAGCGGGGGCGCGTGGACGGGAGCGCGGGCGCCGGACGGGCCGTGGCCGTGGCCGCGGCCGCCGGCCGTGGTGGCGGGCTTGACGGCGGGGCGGCCGTTGCGGCGCCCCTCGATCAGGCCCACGGCCCGCTCGGGCAGCCACGCCGACGCCGTACCGCTGTCGTCGGAGCCGGAGCCGAAGAGGTGCGGGGCGAGCTGCGCCTGGAGGTCGGCCGGGTTGGGGCGGCCGGTGGCCTCCATCTGCATGCAGGACTCGATGAGCGGGCGCAGCTCGTCCGGCAGGCCCTCCAGGTCGGGGCCCTCGCGCAGCAGCATGAAGACCGTCTCGACCGGGTTGGCGCCGTGGAAGGGCGGGTGTCCGGTGGCGGCGAACACCAGCATCGAGCCGAGCGAGAACACGTCGCTGGCGCCGGTGACGCTGCGGGAGTCCTTCGCCTGTTCCGGGGACATGTAGGCGGGGGTGCCGACGGCGACGTTCGTCATGGTCAGACGGGTGTTCGAGACGCCGGACGCGATGCCGAAGTCGATCACGCGGGGGCCGTCCTCGACGACGAGGACGTTGGAGGGCTTCAGGTCGCGGTGGACCAGGCCCGCGCCGTGGATCGACTGGAGCGCCTCCGCGACGCCCGCGGCCAGCCAGCGCACCGCCTGGGCCGGCATCGGCCCGCACTCGTTCACTATCTCCTCGAGGGAGGGTGCGGGTACGTAGGCCGTGGCGAGCCACGGCACGGCGGCGCGCGGGTCGGCGTCGACCACGGCCGCCGTGTAGAAGCCCGAGACCGCGCGGGCCGCCTCCACCTCGCGGGTGAAGCGGACGCGGAACAGCTGGTCCTCCGCCAGTTCCGTGCGCACCGTCTTGATCGCCACGCGCCGCCCGGACGCCGAGCGCGCGAGATAGACCAGCCCCATGCCGCCGGCGCCGAGCCGCCCCAGCACCTCGAACGGCCCGATCCGCCGCGGATCGTGCTGCGTCAGCTGATCCACCACTTGCCTGCCACCTCCCCGTACGGGCCGCGCCACCCACTTATGCGCGCGACCGAAGTGCAGCGTCTCACCACCGCACCTCCGTGGCGCCACGCACCCCGATTCTTCCTGTCCGAGGCGCTGGTGGCGAACCTGGCGACAATCGGGGTGTCTTGCCTGATTCCGGGCAAAGAACCCTCGCGCGACCGTTACCGGCCGTCGTCGGCGCCGTGGCCGCCGGGTCAGCGTCGCAGCAGCGCGAACGACGCCCCCTGGTCGTCCGAGACCACGGCCACCCGCCCGTACGACGTCCCGAAGGGCGGCACCCGCACCCGCCCGCCGAGCCGGACCACCGCCGCGAGCCCGGCGTCCATGTCCTCGACCAGGAAGTGGACCAGGAAGTGCGGCGGCATCTCGGCGGGGAAGACGTCGGAGACCCGGGCCCGGCCGAAGTCGGGGGACGCGTCCGGGCCGAAGAGCGCCTCGTGGAACAGGTCGCCGTAGAAGGCGTTGGCGGCCTCCGTGTCCCGGGTGTACAGCTCGGCCCAGGCGAACGTGCCGGGCTCGCGCCGGCGCCCGAAGCCGCTACGGCGGTCCGGCTGCCAGAGCCCGAAGACCGCACCGTCGGGGTCGGCGGCGAGGGCGGTGGTGCCCAGGTCGCCGAGCGGGTGCGGCGGAGTGACGACCTGACCGCCGCCCGCCCTGATCCGCGCGGTGAGGGCGGCGGCGTCCAAGGTGTGGAAGTACACGGACCACACGGTGGGCATCCGGCCGTCCGTCTTGCGGACCAGCGCGGCGACCGGCTCCCCGTCCAGGCACGCCCGTACGGACTGCCCCGCCGCCCGGTAGGGACTCTCCTCGGCCTCCCCCTCTTCCTCCTGGAAGGTCCAGCCGAACAGCTCGCCGTAGAAACGCCTGCCCGCCTCCACGTCGGAGAGCTGGGCGTCCACCCAGCAGGGGACGCCCTCCCGCCTCTTCTCGAATGCCCCGTTTTCGGCCATGCCGTCAAAGTAACCGCGTCACCCGCACCGCGCAGACCAGGCACACCAGTCACTTTCCCGTCCCGCACCCCATTTGCAGTCGGCCGAATCGCGCTCGGATCACCCGTCGGTAAGCTGACGGCATGACAGGACAAGTGCGTACCGTCGACGGCCGCGTGGCCGGTCGGCGTGGGCAGGCGACCAGGCAGAAACTGCTCGACTGCCTCAGCGAAATGCTCAGCTCCTCCCCCTATCGCGATGTCAAAGTCATCGATGTCGCCCGCAAGGCGGGCACGTCGCCCGCGACCTTCTACCAGTACTTCCCGGACGTCGAGGGCGCCGTACTGGAGATCGCCGAGCGCATGGCCGCCGAGAGTTCCTCGCTGGCCGGGCTGACGGCGGGCCGCTCGTGGGTCGGCAAGGCCGGCTGGCAGACGGCACAGGAACTCGTCGACGGATTCCTGGAGTTCTGGCGGAAGAACGACGCCATTCTGCGCGTGGTGGATCTCGGCGCGGCGGAGGGCGACAAGCGATTCGCCAAAATCCGCATGAAGATCCTCAACTCGGTGAATTCCCCCCTCACGGATTCCGTCGCCGATCTCCAGGCAAAGGGCAAGGTCGACAAGGACGTGAACCCCGCGGCGATCGCCGGGTCACTGGTCGTCATGCTCGCGGCCGCCGCCTCGCACCAGAAGGGCTTCTCCTCGTGGGGCGTGAAACAGGCTGAACTCAAGCCCCATCTCGCTCTGTTGACGTATCTCGGCATCACCGGAAAGAAGCCTGCCAAGTAGTCCGTCGCGCGGCAGCCTGTCATCTCCGCCGCGCCGCGTTCGCCGCCCGTCGCACCTCCGCAGCCCTGCATCTCCCCAGCTCTGCACCTCCGCAGCTCTGCATCTCCGCACCTCCAGCCTTGCGCCCCCGTCGGCCGACCGCTCGAACTCGGCGACCGTGCCCCGGCCCCGCGGCCGCACCGGCACGACGTCCAGCGCCTCGAAGTTCAGCACCGTGACGACCCCGGACGGGGAACAGCCGCCCGCCCGGCCGACGTTGTGTCCGGCATCCGTACCCGCACGCATCCGCATCCGCATCCGCCGGAGGAGATCCCGTGGCCCTGACCCGCGAAGAGCGTGAGACGTTCCTGGCCGAGCCGCACATCGCCGCGCTCGCGGTCGACGCGGGCGCGGGCCGCGCCCCGCTGACCGTGCCGATCTGGTACCAGTACGCGCCCGGCGGCGAGGTGTGGATCATGACGGGCCTCGACAGCCGCAAGAACCGGCTGATCGGCAAGGCGGGCCGGTTCTCGCTGATGGTCGACCGGCTGGAGCCCACCATCCGCTACGTGTCGGTGGAGGGGCCGGTCGTCGAGACCGTCACCGCGACCGAGGAGCACCTGCGGGAGATCTCCGCGCGCTACCTCCCGGCGGAGAAGGTCGACGGCTACGTCGCCTTCGCCTCGGCCAACCACGGTGAGCAGGTCGTCGTCCGGATGCGCCCCGAACGCTGGGTCTCCTCCGACCTCGGCTCCGTGTGAGACCCGGACGGGCATGGAAACCGATCTGCACGAACTGCTGAGGTCGCTGCGGGTGTGGGACCCCGCGGTCACCGAACTGCCGCCCCTCGACCCGGCCGGCGCGCCCGGCGACCCGCTGGAGCTGTTCACCCGCTGGTTCGCCGAGGCGGTCGCCGCCGGTGAACGCGAGCCGCACACGGTGTCGCTGGCGACGGCGGACGCCGAGGGCCTGCCGGACGCGCGCATCGTGATGCTGCACGGCGCGGACGCGGACGGCTGGGCCTTCGCCACCCACGCCGACAGCCGCAAGGGCCGCCACCTCGCCGCCCGCCCGTACGCCGCGCTCGTCTTCTACTGGCCGGTGCTGGGCCGCCAGGTGCGGCTGCGCGGACCGGTCGCCGTCGCCCCGGCCGACCAGGCGCGGGCCGACCTGCACGCGCGGTCGACCGGCGCCCTGGCCGCCGCGCTCACCGGGCGGCAGAGCGCCGAGCTGGACTCTCCGGAGGAACTGGCCCGTGCCTCGCAGGCGGCCTGGGAGCGGGCCGAGCGGGAACCGGACGCCCCGGTCGCGTCCTGGACCCTGTACCGGCTGCGCCCCGCCGAGGTGGAGTTCTTCCAGGGCGAGGCCCGCCGACGCCACGTCCGGCTGGCCTACCGGCGGACGGCGGAGGAGGGCTGGGACCGGCGTCTGCTGTGGCCGTGAACCGCGCTCACCGCGCGCCGGGCGGCGTCGGTTCCTCGTCGGTCGCCAGCCGGGCGTGCAGGTGCACGTCCCGGAACGCGTCGTGCCGGCCGGCCTCGAACATCGCCTCGCGCAGGGTCCCCTCGACGACGTAGCCACTGCGTTCGGCGACCCGGCAGGAGGCGTCGTGGCCGACGGCGTGGCCCAGTTCGAGGCGGTGCAGACCGAGTTCGGCGTAGGCCCAGCGGGAGGCGAGGAGCAGGGCGCGGGTGGCGACGCCCCGGCCCCGGGCCTCGGGGAGCACCCAGTAGCCGACCCGGGCCACCTTCATCTGCCGGCTGATCTCGTTGAGCCCGATGTGCCCCAGCGTCGTACCGCTCTCCTCGTCCGTGATCCGGAACGACGCCGACCGTCCGTCCGCCGCGTCCCGCGCCCGCCCGCGCAGCGACTCGCGGGCCCCGGCGAGGTCGGTCCACAGCTTGAGCGTGGTGTTCCAGCGCTGGAACTCGGGGTCCAGGCAGCCCCGCAGCCACGTGTGGGCGTCGTCGTCCGAGCCGGCGTCCCAGGCGGGCAGGCGCAGGCCGTGTCCGCGCGGTTCGGTGCGGGAGAGGGAGGGGTCGAGGGTGTACATCGGTGTGTGGGCCATCCGCCCATTCAAGCCGACCCGTCCCGGTCGTGACCGATCCGCAACCGATTCCGGTCTTGACCGAGACCCATCAAGCGAGGGCGCGATTACGCTCGCCGCATGGCCGACTCCACAGCGTCCGCTGAACCGCAGCGGCCCGCCCACCCCGCGGGCCGACCCGTGTACGTCATAGGCGCCGGTCCCGGCGGTCTCGCCGTCGCCCACGCGCTGCGCGCCCGCGGTCTGCGGGCCGTGGTCCTGGAGCGGGCCGACCACGTCGGCTCCTCCTGGCGGCGCCACTACGACCGGCTGCGGCTGCACACCACCCGCCGCCTGTCGGCGCTGCCCGGCCTGCCGATCCCGCGCCGCTTCGGACGGTGGGTGGCCCGGGACGACGTGGTGCGGTACCTGGAGAAGTACGCCGAGTACCACCAGCTGGAGATCGTCACCGGCGTCGAGGTCTTCCGCGTCGAGCGCGCGCCGGACGGGACCGGCTGGCTGCTGCACGCCGCCGGGGGCCGGGAGCTGACCGGCGCCGCGGTGGTGGTCGCCACCGGCTACAACCACACCCCGCGCGTGCCGGACTGGCCGGGGCGGGACACCTACACCGGCGAGCTACGGCACGCCGCCGACTACCGGACCCCGGCGCCGTACGCCGGCCGGGACGTTTTGGTGGTCGGGGTGGGCAACACCGGCGCCGAGATCGCCGTGGACCTGGTGGAGGGCGGGGCCGCCCGGGTCCGGCTCGCGGTGCGCACGGCGCCGCACATCGTCCGGCGCTCGACCGCCGGGTGGGCCGCCCAGTACACCGGCGTCCTGTGCAGGCGGCTGCCGGTCGCGCTGGTGGACCGGCTGGCCCGGCCGCTCGCCCGGATCAGCGTGCCCGACCTGTCGGCGCAGGGGCTGCCGCGCCCCGGCACCGGCCTCTACAGCCGGGTGGCCGAGGGTGCCATCCCGGTGCAGGACGTGGGCCTGATCGACGCGGTGCGCTCCGGCCGGGTGGAGGTCGTCGCCGCCATGGACGGCTTCGAGGACGGCAAGGTGCTGCTGGCCGACGGCACCCGCATCGCCCCGGACGCGGTGATCGCGGCCACGGGGTACCGGCGAGGCCTGGAAGGGCTGGTCGGGCACCTCGGCGTCCTCGACGGCACCGGGCGACCGGTCGTGCAGGGGGGCCGCACCCCGGCCGCCGCACCCGGCCTGTACTTCACCGGGTTCACCAACCCCATCAGCGGCATGCTCCGCGAGCTGGCGATCGACGCGGAGCGGATCGCCGGGGCGGTCGCGAAGAGGGGGGCGGGCGGGGTGTCGCGGCTTCCCGGCTAGGGGGTGTCGTTCGGATCAGGCCGGCCGCGGCCGACGGTGCCTTGTGGCCGACCCGAGCGGGGTCCGGTGCGTGCAGCCGCAAGGCGGAGGAGGGCGACGGGGCGGAGCCCCGGCAACCGACGACAACGCCGCAGATGCGCGTGCCAGCCCCCGCGACCCCGGCAAGATCCAAACGACACCCCCTAGTTCCGGGTGAGGAACAGCAGGTCACCGGCGTCCGGGTCGCCGAACAGCGCGAACAGCTCGGGCGACCGCTCGCTCCCGCCGATCGTCCAGGACGTCTCCTCACCGCAGTCGCCGTCCAGCCGCACCACGACGCCCTCGCGGTCGCCGGACAGGTTCCGGGACCAAGTGCCCGTACCGCTGCACCTGGTGTAGTCCCGGTACGTTCCGAAGTCGGGCCGGGACGGGACCCGGGTCAGCCCGGCCCGACCGCCCGGGGCCAGCCGCAGTACGGCCCCGTGGTCTCCGCGCCACTCCCCGGCGAGCTGCCCGTCGGAGAGGGCGGGCGGCTCGTACTCGTCGGCCAGGGCCGCCACGGCCAGCCCGCCGGCGACGGAGAGGACGAAGCAGGCACCGGCCGAGCGCAACCAGACGCTCCACCCGCCCCACGCCCGCCGGCGCAAGGGGGCGAGGAACAGCACCGGCAGGATCCCGGCACCCGCGAACCAGGGGGCCGTGTCCCTCGGCGACCAGCCCCACACCAGGTGCCCCAACACGGCCCAACCCGCGCCGACCAGCACGGAAGCCACCACGTGCCGGGCCCACTCGGGTCCGCTCCGGCGCGGGAGAAGGCGGGCCAGAGTCGCGGCGGGCATGATCTGGGCACTGGAGTGCACGACCCCGAGCAGCGGCAGGACCAGCGGGAGGCAGAGGACACCGAAAGCGCCCCCGCCGCGGCCGTGGTCGTCCTGCCCCGCCCCCACGAAGAACCACCACGCCAGCCACACCAGCGGCAGCTGCGTGGCGCACAGCGCCGCAGCCACGTTCCACTCGTCGTTCGACCACGGCAGCGGTCTGCCCTCGGCCGCCTCCGGCTCCGTCCCCCACCCCATGCCCGGGAGCTTACGACTTGCTCATGACAGCGCGGCCACCGGAACCGGCCGCCGCCGGATCACCAGCGCCATCAGCGCCGCCGCCGCGCACAGGGCGCCGGAGGCGATCCAGACCACGTCGTAGGAGCCGAATCTGTCGCGGGCCACGCCGCCGAGGAAGGCGACGAGGGCGGCGCCCACCTGGTGGGAGGCCAGCACCCAGCCGAAGACGATCGCGCTGTCCTCGCCGTAGTGCTCGCGGCACAGGGCGAGGGTGGGCGGGACGGTGGCGACCCAGTCGAGGCCGTAGAAGACGATGAAGAAGATCATCGGCGGGTGGACGCTCGGCGCGAGCAGCATGGGGAGGAAGAGCAGGGAGACACCGCGCAGGGCGTAGTACACGGCGAGCAGGCGGCGCGGCTCGAAGCGGTCGGTGAACCAGCCGGAGGCGATCGTGCCGGCCACGTCGAACACGCCGATGACGGCGAGCAGCGAGGCGGCGGCGGTGATCGGCATGCCGTGGTCGTGGGCGGCGGGCACGAAGTGGGTCTGGATCAGGCCGTTGGTGGAGGCGCCGCAGATCGCGAAGGTACCGGCCAGGAGCCAGAACGGGCCGGTGCGCACGGCGGCGAACAGGACCGTCAGGGCGCGGCGGGCGGCGCCGGGCACGGGGGCGGGCTTGGGCACGAACTCCTTCGCGCCGTACGGCTTCTGGCCGACGTCGGCCGGGTGGTCGTGCAGGAGGAGCCAGACGAAGGGGACGACGGCCAGGGCGGCGAGGGCGACGGTGACGGCCGCCGGGCGCCAGTCGTACGTCTCGACGATCCAGGACAGCAGCGGCAGGAAGATCAGCTGCCCGGAGGCGGAGGCGGCGGTGAGGACGCCGGTGACCAGGCCGCGCCGTTCGGTGAACCAGCGGTTGGTGACGGTGGCGGCGAAGGCCAGGGCCATCGAGCCGGAGCCGAGGCCGACCAGCAGGCCCCAGCACAGGATGAGCTGCCAGGCGGAGTTCATCCACACGGTCAGGCCCGAGCCGAGCGCGATCACCATCAGGGCGACGGCGACCACCCGCCGGATGCCGAAGCGGTCCATCAGCGCGGCGGCGAACGGCGCGGTCAGCCCGTAGAGCGCGAGGTTGACCGAGACGGCGGCCCCGATCGTGCCGCGCGACCAGCCGAACTCCTGGTGGAGCGGGTCGATGAGGATGCCGGGCAGGGAGCGGAAGGCGGCGGCCCCGATGATCGTCACGAAGGTGACGGCGGCGACCCACCAGGCGCGGTGCGCCCGGGTGGGGCGGCCCGGTCGGGTGGGCTCCGGCCGTGCCTCGGAAGCGGCTGCGGCCGCGGCCGCGTCGGTTGTCTGGGTCACGTCATCGAGTCTCCGCAGCGGGCCCGGCACGGGCGAGTGGCCCGAAGGACACCATTCGCTAGGATCGGGCCATAGGATCGGGTCATGGCCCCTGAGACCCTCAGCGCCCCCGGCGCCCACGGCGCCCCCGTCCGTCCGCACCGTGTCGTCGTCCTCGCGCTCGACGGCCTGCTCCCCTTCGAGCTGGGCATCGCGTCACGCATCTTCGGCCTCGCCCGGGACGAGCACAGGCGCCCGCTGTACGAGGTCGTCACCTGCTCGGTCCGGCCGCCGGGCCCGGTCGCCACGGACGCCGACTTCGAGATCCTGGTCGGGAACGGCCCCGAGGCCCTGGCCACCGCGGACACGGTCGTCGTCCCCGCCTCCTACGAGTTGGGCCCGGTCTACGAGGAGGGCGTGCTGACCGGGGAGTTGAGCGCCGCGCTGGCCCACGTACGGCCCGGCACCCGGCTCGTCGCGATCTGCACGGGCGGGTTCGTGCTGGCCGCGGCGGGGTATCTGGACGGCCGCCCGGCGACCACGCACTGGGCCTCGGCCGAGCACTTCCAGCGGGTGTTCCCGAAGGTGCGGGTGGACGCCGACGTACTGTTCGTCGACGACGGCGACGTGCTCACCTCGGCCGGGGTCGCGGCCGGGATCGACCTGTGCGTGCACATCGTGCGCCGGGACCACGGCACCGCCGTCGCCAACGAGGTGGCCCGCCGCACCGTCGTACCGCCGCACCGGGACGGCGGGCAGGCCCAGTACATCGAGCGGCCGGTGCCCGATCCGCAGCAGTCGTCCACGACGGCGGCCCGCGTCTGGGCGCTCGGCCGCCTGCACGAGCCGATCCAGCTGCGGGACATGGCCGCCCAGGAGTCGATGTCGGTACGCACCTTCACCCGCCGCTTCCGCGAGGAGGTCGGGGTCAGTCCGGGCCAGTGGCTCACCCGGCAGCGCGTCGAACGGGCCCGGCACCTGCTGGAGTCCACCGCGCTCTCGGTCGACCAGGTCGCCCAGGACGCCGGTTTCGGTACGGCGCAGTCGATGCGGCAGCACTTGCAGGCGGTGCTCGGGGTCACGCCGACCGGGTACCGGCGGACCTTCCGCGCGGAGTTGTCCACAGCCTGTGGAGAATGAGCGGGATCCATCCCGGACTCGTCGGCCGGCGGCGCGGCGTTGTCCGCCCCGAGCACGGCATCGCGCGCCGCCGCCCGACTCCGGCGCTCCCGCCCGGCTCCCGTCGCCCCCGAGGGAACCGCCGCCGACACGACCCACGCTCGTCGAGGTCCCCGTCACCGGGCCCTCGTCGTCCCCTCGCGGCGAATCGTCGCTACAAGCGTGAGCAAACGGTCACGATCCGTCAACCGGCAGGGGAGTTCTCCTCGTGCGGGTCCCGCTTCGCCGGGACGCGCACGGAAGCACACCCCGGCGCACGGCCGTCACACCACTTCGTACGCGAATCCCTCGTACGCCACCGCGCCGCCGCCGCTCCCGCAGACGGGCGGGGCCTCCTCGCCCGCGGCGCGCCGGTCCAGTTCGCACCAGATGCGCTTGCCTGCGCCCTCCCGACTCCAGCCCCAGCGGTCGGCGAGGCCGTCGACGAGGGCGAGGCCCCGGCCGCCGGTCGACTCGCCGCCCGCGCAACGGGGCACGGGGGCCCGGTCGCTGGCATCGTCCACCTCCAGGCGGACGGTCGCCTCCTGAGTCTCCTCGGTCACCGCGCCCGGCAGCACCAGCCGCAGGACCGCCGAACGCCCGGTGTGCACCACGGCGTTGGTGACGAGTTCGGAGACGAGCAGAACCAGCGTCTCGGCGAGTGGTTCGTCGGCCCGTATCCCCGATCCGGCGAGCCGGGAACGCGCCCAGCGCCGGGCACGCCCCACTTCCGAGGGGTCTGGACGGACCTCCAGCTGCACTTGAAGCACCTGCACCGCTCACACCATCCGAACCGGCGGACACAAAGGCTCGCGCCTCATGAGGGCCACGATCGTAGCCATTTCCAGCATGGCCAGAACAACGGCCGGGGCAGGGTTCACGGAACGTGAATCCCTTGTGGGACAGCATGGTTGACGGACAGTCACGTCAACAAGCGCTTCGGGCATATTCCAGCGCGAAGGAGTACGCGTGCGGCATACTGTGCGACGCGCTTCCCGAGGAGTCGAACAGGCGGCGGCCGACGGCCGTTCCGCCCTGCGGGGCAAGGCGCACACCGCCGGTTCCGGAGCCGCCCCAGGGGCAACTCCGGCACGGCTGGCGCTCGGGACCACTCGCATCCCACACAAGGTACCGGAGCGTGGCATCGACTCCGGGCCGTAACGGGCGACTCGGCGGACACAAGCCGGTATCAACGCTCTGTGATGCCGTACCGCCACGATCCGCGACACCCCGGCGGGCGCCGCCGCGGTGTGCGCTGCTCCGGTACGCGCCACTTCGGCGGGCGCCACTTCGGCGGGCGCTGCTCCGGCAGGCGCTGCTCCGTTGGACGCTGCTCCGGCAGGGCGCTACTCGGGCACCGTGAAGTAGCGGGCGAAGGCCGGGACGATCTCCGTCTCCCCCACCTTGCCGTCGCCGTCCGTGTCGAGCGCGGCGGCGGCCTGCCGGGCGAGGTCCTCGGGCACGCCGAACGCGGTCAGCGCCCGCGCGGTGTCCGCGACGGTGACCGCCCCGTCACCGTCGGTGTCGGCGACGCCGAGGGCGGCGTGCAGGAAGGGCCGGGCGATCTCGGCGAACCGGTCGGGCTTGTCCCGCAGCCGCTTGACCGCTCCGGTGACGAACTCCTCGCGGGTGATGCGCTGGTCGCCGTCCCGGTCGGCGATGCCGGCCAGGCCCTGCCAGAGCGCCTCGGCACCGCCGTACAGGGCCTGGCCCCTGTCCGAGCGGGCGGCGACGCCGAACTCGGCGAGCAGCGCCTTGGCCGCCCCGCTGAAGTCGGAACGGTCGATGTGGCCGTTGCCGTCCTGGTCGAAGGTGGTGAACCGCGCGGCGATCCTGCGCTCGTACTCGCTGTTGACCATGGCTCTCTCCGGCCGCCTCACGTCGGTGTTCGGGGTACGTCTCGCCCGGAGCGTACGTCGCCGGACGCGGCCGCGGGCCGGACTTGCCGCGATGTCCCGCGCGGCCTACGCGGAAAGGGGCCGCGGCTCGTCCCCGGTCGCCGAGGCGAGGTCGGGGTGGCAGTCGAAGAGCCGGCGCACGCCCAGCGCGCCGAGGACGCGGTTGACGTGGGAGCCGTCGACGGCTCCCTGGGCGGGCAGTATCAGGCGCAGCCTGCCCTGGCAGGAGCGGATGAGCCGCCGGGACGCGATGAGGACGCCGACCCCGCTGGAATCGCAGAACAGGACGTCGGAGAGGTCCAGGACGAGGCTGTGCCGCCCCTCCGCCACCTCGTCGTGCACGCGCTGCCGCAGCACCGGTGACGTCACCAGGTCCAGTTCGCCCGACACCTGGAGCACGGCCCACTGGCCCCGCTCGCCGCCGGTCACGTTGAACGTCACCACCATGCCCTTCCCTCGTCGGAACGTCTGGAATTTTCGGGATTCACCCGAAACGGAAGCCGTGCCTACGCTTCATGGCGGCGCGCCTGCCCACCGGCCGTTCCCGCAAACGCCGCGGCGGAAACGGGGGCTGGTCGAAAGTGGCTCGTTTCAGATGGTTTCGATCCTGTTCGATCGAATTCGGTCGCACGATAGAGGGTAGTGGAGGCGCATATCACCTCCGGGCGTCCGGGGGCGCACATTGGAACAAAGGGGCGTGCGCTGTCGGACGTGCCGACTACATTCGGGGCGAGGGTGGCCGCAGGCTGGGACCGAGGAGGGGGTGGAGGGACCGCATGGCGAAGAGAGACGTGCCGCCGCGCTGGGACCGCAAGATGCAGCAGCGGCTCGCGCGCGGGGAGGCCGCCGCCCTGGGCGAGCTGTACGACCGGTTCGCCTCGCTGGTGCACGGCCTGGCGCACCGCGTGCTCGACGACGAGCGGGCCGCCGACCACATCACGCGCGACGTCTTCGCGCACGTCTGGGAGCATCCCGACGCCTACGACCCCCGGCAGGGCCCGCTGCGCACCTGGATCGCCACCCTCACCCACCGTTTCGCGGTCCAGCGGCTGCGCGCCACCGAGACCGCGGCCCTCGTCCGGGGCGGTGCGGGCACCGCGGAGGAGCTGGAGACCAAGGTGCGGCACGCCTCGGTCGCCGCCCGGGCCGACTACATCGTCCAGTCCATGCCGGCTCCCCTGCGCGCCGCGCTGGAACTGGCCTATTTCCAGCGCCGCGACTACCGCCAGACCGCGGCCGACCTCGGCGTCACGGAGGACGAGGCCCGCCGCCGCCTCCGCCTGGGCCTGCAGCTCCTGTCCACCGCCCGCGACGCCGGCACCGCCCAGCACCCACCGGGGGCTCCGCCCGGGTACGGGGGTGCGGCATGACGGCGTACGACGAGAACGGTGAGAACGGCCAGAACGACGAGACCGGCGAGAGCGACGACGGGGGCACCGGCACCGGCACCGGCACCGGCACCGGCACCGGCACCGGGGCGCGCATACCACTGCCCCGCGCCTCCGTCGAGGACGGCGGGCGGGCGCTGCCCGAGGCGGCGCCGGTCGCGCTGGAGCACCAAGTGCTGACGTCGCTGCTCGGCGCGTGGGCGCTGGCCGCCTGCTCGGCACCGGAGGCGGCGGCCGTCGAGGAGCACCTCGGGGAGTGCGACAGCTGTGCCGACGAGGCGCTGCGCCTGCGCGAGGCCGTCACGCTGCTCCAGCGGCCGGAGAGCCTCGACCTGGACCCCGCTCTGCACACCCGGGTCCTGGAGGGGTGCCTGGAGCGGCGTCCGCCCCGTATCCCGGTGCCCGAGTGGGCCGCCTCCTACGACGCCGAGACCGCGCGCCTCGACGCGCTGCTCCAGGACTTCGGGGACGCCGAGTGGCACGCCCCGGTCCGGCTGCGCTGGTTCGAGGACGACGGCGCCGCGAGCCGCCGCACGACCGTCGCCGGGGTCATCGCGCACCTGCTGACGGTCGACGGCACGGTCGCCGTCGGCCTGGGCCTCGACGACCCGCTGGGTGACATCACCGCGCCCAGCGGCGGGCCGGCCGCGCGCACGGAGGCGTACTGGCGGGCCTCGCACTACCCGCCCACCCGCGCGGTGCGGGCGCCGTGGCGCGAGCAGAGCCACAGCATCGTCCGGACGGTGGCGTTCACCGGCGACGCGGGCGGCATGCCGGTCTCGTACGGAGACTTCGAGCTGCCGTTGCGGGACGCGATGCTGGACCGGGCGTTCGAGTGCTGGGTGCACGCGGAGGACATCGCCGAGGCGGTGGACTACCCCTACGCGCCGCCGTCCGCGCGCCATCTCAACGGCATGATCGACCTCGCCGCCCGGATGCTGCCGGGCGTCCTCGCGGCGCGCCGCCGGGCCGGTCTGGCCACGCCCGGCGGCGGTCCGCACCTGGTCGCCGCGGGTGGGCCGGGGCGCAGCCTGCGGCTGGAGATCGAGGGCTCGGGCGGCGGCGAGTGGCTCATCCCGCTGGACTCCCCCGGCGCGGTGGGCTCCGCCGACCACGAGGTGGCGCACGTCGCCCTGGACGGCGTGGAGTTCTGCCGGCTGGCGGCGGGCCACGTGCCTCCGGCCGAGGCGGCGGCGGGTCAGGCCGGGGACCGGGAGGCGATCAGGGACGTCCTGTTCGCGGCGGCCGGTCTGAGCCGGATGTAGCGTCGCCCTCAGGGGGTGCGGCGGGCGCCGTGTGGAGGACCTCGCGGGCCTGGTCCGCGGCCCGGACGATGCTCTCGGAGATGAAGTCGAGGAAGCGGGCGATGTTCTCCAGGCGCTCGGCCGCCGGGGTGCCGGAGCCCAGGACGCCGACGCCCTGGCGTGCGGTTTCGGCCACCAGAAGGGTCCCGCGGGCGCTGGCGACCATGGACTGGTACCAGACGTCGTCGTCGATGACGTAGCGCTCGCGGCGCGACGCGTCGCGTTCCCGGCGGACCAGGCCCTGCTCGTCCAGGAAGGCGACCGCCTTGGAGACGGACGCCGGGCTGACCTGGAGGTGCCGGACGAGTTCGGACGCGGTGAGGCTGCCGCTGTCGCTGACGCAGAGGCACGCCATCACCCGGGCCATCATCTTCGGCGTGCCCTGCTGTATGAAGACGGTGGTCAGCGTCTCCTCGTACTCGCGCACGGCCTCGGCGTCCCGCCCGTGGGCGGGCGGGAGCGCCTGCGGCCCCCGGGGAGCCGCCTGCCTGCGCCGGTGGGCGCGGCGCTCGGTGGCCCGGTGGGCGAGGTCGGCGCGGTACGCGGTGGGACCGCCGTTGCGCATCACCTCGCGCGTGATCGTCGAGGTGGGGCGGTCGAGGCGCCTCGCGATCTCCGCGTAGGCGAGGCCGTCGGCCAGCCCCAGCGCGATCTGCTGACGTTCCTGCTGAGTGAGCCTGCCGCCCGGCATCGTGATCTCCTTCGCGTCCCCTGATGCGCCCGACTATAGCGTTCACTCTCACTCCATTGCAACGACAACTGATCTGGCGTTGCATTGCTTTACAGACCGTTGCAACGAATTAGCGGCTCTGACCTGCATGGCTCCCATCCCATCGCAACAAGTCTATTGAGGCATCCTCGAACGCAACGTAGCGTTTCTCATGTCAGAAAGAACGACGGGCAACGCAAACGGGAGACCACCATGCAGACCTTCGACACCCCCGCCCCGATCTCCGCTCTCCTCGACGTCCCGGCGGGCCGCATCCGGTTCATCGCCGCCGACCGGACCGACACCACGGTCGAGGTCCTGCCCGCGGACGCCTCGAAGGGACGTGACGTGAAGGTGGCCGAGCAGACCAGGGTCGAGTTCGGCGACGGCGTCCTGCGGATCGAAACCGGGGTGAAGCACCCGTTCATGGGCGCCTCCGGCGCCGTCGAGGTGACGGTCCGGCTGCCCGCCGGCTCCCGCGTCGAGGCCAAGGCGGCAGCCGCCGAGTTCCGGGGCGTCGGACGGCTCGGCGATGTCGGCTTCGAGGGCGCGCACGGCCCGGTCAAGCTCGACGAGGCCGCGAGCGTCCGCCTCGCCACCGCCGCCGGTGACATCTCGGTCGGCCGTCTGGACGGCCCCGCCGACATCCGCACCGAGAAGGGCGACATCCGGATCGCCGAGGCGGTGCGCGGCGAGGTCGTGCTGCGCACCGGGTCGGGCGACCTCTCGGTGGGCGCCGCCGCCGGGGTCTCCGCCTCACTGGACGCCGGCACCTCCTACGGCCGCGTCCACAACGCGCTCAGGAACACCGACGGCACCCCCGGCCTGACCATCCACGCGACCACCGCCCACGGCGACATCACCGCCCGCAGCCTCTGAGGAGCAGCAGTCATGACCAGCTCGGCCATCACCGCGAACGGACTGCGCAAGTCCTACGGCGACAAGACCGTCCTCGACGGCATCGACCTGGCCGTCCCCGAAGGAACGGTCTTCTCCCTGCTCGGCCCGAACGGCGCCGGGAAGACCACCGCCGTCAAGATCCTCTCCACCCTCGTCACCCCCGACGCCGGCGACATCCGCGTCGGCGGCCACGATCTCGCCTCCGCTCCGCAGGCCGTGCGCGGCGCGATCGGGGTCACCGGCCAGTTCTCCGCCGTGGACGGCCTGATCACCGGCGAGGAGAACATGCTCCTCATGGCGGACCTGCACCACCTCCCCCGCCCCGAGGGCCGGCGGGTCGCCGCCGAACTGCTGGAGCGCTTCGACCTCACCGAGGCCGCCGGCAAGCCCGCCTCCACCTACTCCGGCGGCATGAAACGGCGCCTGGACATCGCCATGACCCTGGTCGGCGACCCCCGCATCATCTTCCTCGACGAGCCCACCACCGGCCTCGACCCCCGCTCCCGCCACACCATGTGGCAGATCATCCGCGCCCTCGTCACCGACGGCGTCACCGTCTTCCTCACCACCCAGTACCTGGAGGAGGCCGACGAACTCGCCGACCGCATCGCCGTGCTCCACGACGGCAGGATCGCCGCCGAAGGCACCGCCGAGGAACTGAAGCGGCTCGTCCCCGGCGGACACGTCCGGCTCCGCTTCACCGACCCCACCGCCTACCGCGACGCCACCGCCGCGCTGCCCCACAGCGCCGGCGACGACAACACCCTCACCCTCCAGATCCCCAGCGACGGCAGCCAGCGCGACCTGCGCACCATCCTCGACCGCCTCGACGACGCCGGCATCGAGGCCGACGAACTCACCGTCCACACCCCCGACCTCGACGACGTCTTCTTCGCCCTCACCGCAACCACCGCCCCCGCCGCCGTCCCCGCCCAGACCGACGCGACCAAGGAGACCGTCCGATGAGCAACCTCTCCCTCGCCGTGCGCGACTCGTCCACCATGCTGCGCCGCAACCTCCTGCACGCCCGCCGCTACCCCTCCCTCACCCTGAACCTCCTGCTCACGCCGGTCATGCTGCTGCTCCTCTTCGTCTACGTCTTCGGCGACGCGATGAGCGCCGGCATCGGCGGCGGCGGCGACCGCTCCGACTACGTCTCCTACCTCGTGCCGGGCCTGCTCCTGATGACCATCGGATCCACCACGATCGGCACCGCGGTCTCCGTCTCCAACGACATGACCGAGGGCATCATCGCCCGCTTCCGCACCATGGCCATCCACCGCGGCTCCGTGCTCGTCGGGCACGTCATCGGCAGCGTGGTGCAGTCGATCATGAGCGTGGTCCTCGTCGGCGCCGTCGGCGTGGCCATCGGCTTCCGCTCCACCGACGCCACCGCCCTGGAGTGGCTGGCGGCCTTCGGGCTGCTCCTGCTCTTCACGCTGGCGCTGACCTGGATCGCGGTCGGCATGGGACTGATCAGCCCGAACGCCGAGGCCGCCAGCAACAACGCGCTGCCGCTGATCTTCCTCCCGCTGATCTCCAGCGCCTTCGTCCCCATCGACTCGATGCCGGGCTGGTTCCAGCCGATCGCCGAGTACCAGCCGTTCACGCCCGCCATCGAGACCCTGCGCGGCCTCCTCCTCGGCACCGGGATCGGCCACAACGGCTGGCTCGCCCTCGGCTGGTGCCTCGCCCTCACCACGCTCGGCTACGTCTGGGCGACCTCGAAGTTCAACAGCGACCCGAATTGACCGAGGCGACCGCCGGTCGACCCGGCCCCATGGGACGGGTCCTAGGCGAAGACGACCGTCCGGCGGCCGTTGAGCAGGATCCTCCGCTCCGCGTGCCACTTCACGGCCCGCGCCAGCGCCTGGCACTCCACGTCACGCCCGATCGCCACCAGCTGATCGGGCGTGACGTCGTGCCCGACCCGCTCGACCTCCTGCTCGATGATCGGCCCCTCGTCGAGGTCGGCCGTCACGTAGTGCGCCGTCGCGCCGATCAGCTTCACTCCCCGCGCATGCGCCTGGTGGTACGGCTTCGCGCCCTTGAAGCTCGGCAGGAAGGAGTGGTGGATGTTGATGATCCGGCCGCTGAGCGCCTTGCACAGGTCGTCCGAGAGGACCTGCATGTAGCGGGCCAGCACGACGAGTTCGACGTTCTCCTCGCGCACGATCTCCAGGACCCGGGCCTCGGCCTCCGGCTTGGTGTCCTTCGTCACGGGGATGTGGTGGAAGGGGATGTCGTAGGACCCCACCAGCTCCGCGAAGTCGGTGTGGTTGGACACCACAGCCGCGATCTCCACGGGCAGCGCGCCGATCCGGGCGCGGAAGAGCAGGTCGTTCAGGCAGTGCCCGAACCTGCTCACCATGAGCACGATGCGCGTCTTCGCGTCGGCCCGGTTGATCTGCCAGTCCATGTGGAAGGCGTCGCCGATCGCGGTGAAGCTGGCGCGCAGCTTGTCCACGGTCACCGGCTCACCGGCCGAGAAGTGGACCCGCATGAAGAACAGACCCGTGTCGTGGTCCCCGAACTGCTGACTGTCCTCGATGTTGCAGCCGGTCATGAACAGGTAGCTCGAGACGGCGTGCACGATGCCCTGCTTGTCGGGGCAGGACAGGGTGAGGACGTACTGGTCGGCCGGGGCGTCGGCCGAGGGGACGGCGGCGGAGGACTGCGCGTTCATGCAGCACAGGGTCCCATATCCGGCCTCCCGGACCGCGTGCCGTCCCGTCAGGCGGACCGGGTGAGGATCTGCAGCACCTCGAGCGTGCGCGGCTCGGCCTCCGGGTCCTCGCCGTCGCTGGTGGCCAGCCGCACGTGCGCGTCGCGCGCCGCCCGCACCGCCTCCGGCCAGTCCGCGTGCGCCAGGTACGCGGTCACCGGCGCGTCCGGCCCGACCTGGTGCATGATCCGCAGGACCCGCAGCACGGCGGTGTCGACCAGCGCCGCCTCCTGCGAGTCGCGGAAGACCGTGCCCACGTACTTCTCGGCCGACCAGTGGTCCAGCCAGGTGTCCTCCACCAGGCGGTACACGGCGTCGGTGACGTCCCCGTAGCCCTCGACGCCGGCCAGCCAGACGTCCTGCTGGAAGGCGGGGGCGGAGAGCATGTGCAGCGCGGAGCGCACCTGACTGCGCCAGCGCCACCACGGCATGTCGTTGAGTGGCATGCCGCCCATGGTGGTGGAGCGACGGCCGCGACGGGAAGAGTTCTCCGAACCTTGCACGGTCATCGATCCTACGTTCCTCTTCCCCGCGCCCCGCCGGCCCCCGCAATTCACCTCCGCGTCACCACGCGTTGACCGCAGGTCACTCCCCGGTTGGCCGGGTGACGGAATCGTGCGGGGACATGACCGGCAGGCGACCCATCCGCAGCACTCCCCCCGGCGGCCCCCGCGGCCGCCTCCGGGCCACCCGCACCGGCGTCCTGTCCGCGGGCGCGCTGGTGGCGTGCGCGGCACTCGCCGCCGGCTGCGGGGTCGTCCCCGGTGCCACGGGGGGCTCCGGGGACGACCCGATCACCGTCATGACCTGGGCGCCGCAGGACACCGGCGCGACCAACAAGCCGGGCATGCCCGCGCTCGCCCGGGCCTACGCCCGCTCGATCAACGCCCAGGGCGGCCTCGCGGGCCGCAAGCTCAACGTCCTGACCTGCAACGACCACAACGACAGCGTGGCCGCCGCGAAGTGCGCCCGCCGTGCCGTCAAGGAGAACGCGGTCGCGGTGGTCGGCTCCTACAGCCAGTACGCCGACTCGTTCTTCCCCGTCCTCGAGGGCGCCCGCATCCCGTACATCGGCGGGTACGGCCTCACCAACACGGAGTTCACCAGTCCGCTGTCGTACCCCGTCAACGGGGGCCAGCCGGCGCTGCTCGCGGGGCTCGGCAGCGCGCTCGCCGGCTCCTGCGGGCCGGTGACGCTGGTCCGCCCCGACACGATCGCGGGCGACCAGTTGTCCGCGCTGCTGGACTCGGGGCTGGCCTCGGGCGGGCACGAGCGCTCCCACGACCAGCGGGCGGCCGAGGACGCCACCGCGTACGACGACCAGGCCGAGCGGGCGCTGGCACGGGACGGCGGCGGACCCGCGGAGCCGGGGTGCGTGGTGCCCGTCCTCGGGGACCGCACCGGCACCTTCATGGACTCCTTCCGGCGGGCCCGCGGGGACCGTGCCGACGTCCGGACGGCGACCGTGCTGGGCAGCGTGGACCAGACGACGATCAACGCGAGCGGCGGCGCGTCCGGGCCCTACGAAGGGGCGTACGTCACCGGCTGGTACCCCGCGGTGAGCGACCCGGCCTGGGACGGTCTGAAGCGGCTGATCAAGGACCAGGCGTTCGGGGACAACGACGTCGATCCGGCCGACGCCGGGGTGCAGACGACCTGGATCGCGTACACCGTGCTCAAGCAGGTCGTCGAGTCGCTCGGCGACGGCGAGGTGAGCTCCGACACCGTCCGGCGGGCCCTCGACGACGGCCCGGAGGTCGGCACGGGCGGGCTCACGCCCGGCCTGCGCTGGACGTTCGCCGACAAGCTGGCCTCGGTCGGCTTCCCCCGCCTGGTCAACGCCGACGTCACCCTCCAGGTGGTACGGGAGGGCCGCCTGGTCTCGGCCCGCGACGGCGCCGTGGACACCACCCGCACCCTGCAGAACGCGGACGTGGCCTGAGGCAGGGCCCGGGGGCCCGGGGGCCGGGGCCCGTCCGGGGGGGGCGGCCGCCCGGGCCGGCCGGCTCACAGCTGGGTGGGCTGGCGTTCGGTCAGGCCGTACTTCTTGGCGATGGCGTTCCAGAGCGTCGCGGCCTTGGCCTTCTCCTTGCTGGCCGTGCCGCTCGCCCGCGTGGCCGCCGTGGGCTGGGTGGCGGCCTTGCCCTTCTTGCAGCCCTTCTTGCCGGCCGTCCGGTCGGCCCAGGCCGCGTAGTGGTTGTCGGCCGACGCGGAGGCCTGCCACGCCTTGGTGAGCGCGGTGGTCAGCTCGGTGTGCTGGGGCAGCTTGTCCACCGACAGCTTGGACAGGCTGTCGACCAGCCCGCTGCGCTGCTTGGCGGCCTCACGCAGGTCCTTGGCCGCCTGGGGGAGCTTGTCGCAGGTCTTCACGTCACCGACGGCGTTGATGACCGTGGTGCGTCCGGTGCCGCTCTCGGCGAGCAGCTTGTCCAGCTCGACGGCCTGCTGCCGGACCGGATCAACCGTCGGGGAGGCCTCGGCGGACGCGGACTGGGAGGCGGGGGCCGTGGCGGACACCGTCTGGTTGCCGCCCTTGTCCTCGTCCTCTCCCCCGCCGGCCATCATCGCTCCGGCGCCGACCCCGACGACGGCGATGCCCACGCCGACGGCCGCGAGGATCGGCAGGCGCGAGCCGGCGCGCCCGCCGCGGCCGCCCCGGCCGCCGCCGTCGTCGGCCCCGCGCCGTCTGCCACCGCCGCCGCCCGGGCCCTGCGGGGCGTACCCGGGCTGGTCACCGGGGTACTGCGCCTGGGGCGCGTCGAAGCGGGGCATCTGCTGGGTGGCCGAGGCCTGGCCGTCGGCGCCGGGGGCACCGCGGAAGAGGTTGTCGAACTCGGCGGGCGGCTGACGGCCCTCGTCGGGGCCGGGCCCGGCCCCGAACGGGGCACCGGCGGGGCCGCCGGGCACGGGCGCGATGTACTGCGTGGCCTCGGCGTCGGGATGGGCCGCGGGTGCGGCGGGCGCGGGCTGCACGGGGTACTGCGGTGCCTGGCCGAGGTACTGCGTCGACTCGGCGGCGTGCGGCTGCGCGGGCCTCTCCGGCGGCAGCGCGCCCGGTCCCGCGGGCGCGATGGGCGGTATGTACTGGGTGGCCCCTTCGTCGGCGGGCAGCGCGACCGGAGGTATGTACTGCGTGGCGCCCTCGTCGGCGGGCGGCAGCGGCGCGACACCCGCACCGTGCTGCGGGTACTGCTGGTACGGCTGCTGCTGGTGCTGCTGCCCGTACGGCGGCTGCCCGCCGTAGGACTGGTCGCCCGGCGGCGACCCGTACGACGGGGGGCGCGCGCCCTCCGGCGGCAGCGGGCCGGGTCCGGCCTGCGGCGGCGGCGCGCCGGGGGCCGGTGACTGTGCGCCCTGTGCGGGCGGCCAGGCCTGCGATGCGGGCTGCTGCGGGGTCTCCGGAGCGCCCCAGGGCTGAGCATCGGGCGGCGTGGGCCAGCCTTGGCCGGGGGGCGGGCTCTGCTGCTGCTCGGGGCCCCAGGGCCGGTCCCAGGCCTGGCCGCCGGGCGGCGCCGAGGCGGGTGCCGGGCCGCCGCCCTGGGGGCCGGCGGGAGCGCCGGTCAGACCGGGCAGCAAGGGCTCGCCACCGTCCGAGGGCAGCACGATGCCTTCGTGCGCTTGCCGCGCCGAGGGCTCCTCGCCCTGTCCACTCTGCGTCACCGGGACTCCTACGAATGGGGGACCTTCGGAATCGTCGGCTCACGCTACCGGGTCCCCCGAGCCCACTGCCACGCCGCCCGGGGCGTCAACTCCTTCCCTGTGACAGCAGTAACAAAACCGGGCCGCGGCGCGCTGTTGATGTTCCTTTCCGCTCACCGCGGCGATGTTTCACGCGTGTTCACTCACTTCGCGCCCCGTCCGCTCACGCGGCGGCCTGCAGATCGAGCCGGGCGCCGAACTCCCTGACCACCGCTTCTTCCCGGTACGGCTCGAGCCGGGCCTGGAAGTCGTCCAGGTACTCGGCGCCCCGGTTCGAGCGCAGGGTCTCCAGGAGTTCCACCGCCCTCGTCGCCGTGTTGCAGGCCTGTTCGATCTCCCGCTGCTGCACCTGCGCCGTGGCCAACAGCACATGGCCGATGGCCCGCCTGCGCGCCCGCGTCTCGGGATGCCCGTCCAGGGACTGCCGTGCGTAGCGGGCGGCCGCGTCCGCCTGGCCGAGGTCCCGGTGGCAGTGCGCCAACTCGTCGGCGAGGTAGGCCTCGTCGAAGTGCGCGATCCACACCGGGTCGTCCCCGGCGGCCGGATCGGCCGACTCCATCGCGCCGACCGCCCGCCCGGCCGCCTCGTGGGCCGCCCGTACGTCGCCCAGGAGCGCGTGGCCGCGGGCCTCGGCCGCGTGGAACATCGACTCCGCGCGCGGTGTGACCCGCCCGCGCGCGCCCTCCTGCGCCGCCCGCGCCAACTGCGCGATCTCGCGCGGGTTTCCGAGCTGTGCGGCGAGGTGGCTCATGGAGGCGGCCAGCACGTACCCGCCGTAGCCGCGGTCCCCGGCCGCCTGCGCGAGCCGCAGCGACTGGATGTAGTACCGCTGGGCGAGGCCGGGTTGGCCGGTGTCCACGGCCATGTATCCGGCCAGCTCGGTCAGTCGCGCGACCGTGGCGAACAACTCCCGTCCGACGGCCTCCCGGTAGGAGCCGGCCAGCAGCCCGGAGACGACGCTGTTCAGGTAGTGCACGAGGACCGGGCGCACGTGCCCGCTCCCGTACTGGTGGTCCAGGTCCGTCAGGGCCTGCGTCATCGCCCGCACGGCCGCCACGTCGGACGGGCCCACCCGCGGTCCCGCCGAACGCGACACCTGGGGGTCGGGGGCGGAAATCAGCCAGTCCCGGCTGGGCTCGACGAGCGCCGAGGCGGCGACGGAGGAACCGGACAGGAAGTCCCGGCGCCCCACGTCACTGCGCCACAGCTCGCAGACCTGCTCGATGGCCCCCAGTACCGTCGGCGAGAACTGGAGGCCGACGCCGGACGCGAGGTTCTTGCCGTTGGCCATGCCGATCTCGTCGATCGTGACCGTGCGGCCGAGCTTGCGTCCGAGCGCCTCGGCGATGATCGCCGGTGCCCGGCCCCGCGGTTGCTGTCCGCGCAGCCAGCGGGCCACGGAGGTCTTGTCGTACCGCAGGTCGAGACCGTGCTCGACCCCGCACACGTTGACCCGGCGGGCGAGGCCCGCGTTCGAGCAGCCCGCTTCCTGAATGAGCGCCTGCAGTCGTTCGTTCGGCTGCCGCGCGACGAGAGGCCTTGCGGCCATGGCGTAACCCCCATGCGGTCTCATGCGGTCTCGGTGCTGTCCCGGCGGATCGTTGGACGAAGAGGATCCGGCCCGTGAAGATCAATGCCCCGTCGATGTGCCGACAATGCGAGACTTGCGAAGCTTGCGAGGATTGCCGGGGTAACGGCCGGTGCCGGCCCCAGTCCTGGCTACCCCGCTCCCGCAGTGAATCCTCCTGCGCGCCCCCACGTATGCACCCATGCGCCCCGAATGCCGTGCCGGTGCACCTCCCCCGCGCGCGCCGCCCCCGTAACCCCCGCTGAGCCCGGGAGTTGAGTTCCACGTGGAAGAGACCATCCCCGGCACCGAAGCCGCCCAGATCCCGCAGCAGCGCGGTACGTCGCTGCTGGAGACCGCCGTTCGCTACGCCGAGGAGCGTCACTGGGACGTGTTCCCCGGCACCTGGCTGGTGCCCGGCGACGGGGTGCAGCGCTGCTCCTGCGAGGACCCGGCGTGCGCCGCCCCCGGCGCGCACCCGGCGCGCGAGGACTGGGCGGCGCAGGCGACGGGCAGCGCGACCGTCGCCCGGCGGATGTGGCAGAAGCAGCAGTCGGCGTCGATCCTGCTGCCCACGGGGCGGACGTTCGACGCGATCGACGTGCCCGAGACCGCCGGGTTCCTGGCGCTGGCACGGATGCAGCGGATGGAGCTGACGCTGGGGCCGGTGACGCTGGCGCCGGACCGGCGGATGCGGTTCTTCGTTCTGCCGGGTGCGGGGGCGAAGGTTCCGGATCTCGTGCGGCGGCTGGGGTGGGCGCCCCGGGCCCTTGATCTGGGCGTGCTCGGGGAGGGCGCCTATGTGGCGGCGCCGCCTACGCGGTTCGGGGCGCGGGGGGCGGTGCAGTGGGCCTGCCGGCCGACTGCGGTGAACCGGTGGTTGCCGGATGTGGAGGAGTTGATCTCGGCGTTGACCTATGCGTGCGGGCGGGACCGTTAGGGGCGCCTCCTCGTCTGCCGGGTCGCTGTCCCTCCGGCGGCCGCGGACCGGTCGCGGTCGCTCGCGCGGTGCCCCGCGCCCCTTTCCGGGGCGTTGATCCCCCGTAGGGTTCGTGGTGACGGAGGGAGACGTGGTGGGCAACAGTGCCGTGCGGGTTCAGGGGCTCTGGAAGCGGTTCGGGCAGCAGGTGGCCGTGGGTGGGGTCGATCTGGAGTTGCCGGCCGGGAAGTTCATCGGGCTCGTCGGGCCCAACGGGGCCGGGAAGACCACCACGCTCTCCATGGTGACCGGGCTGCTGCGCCCCGATCAGGGGACGGTCGAGGTCGTGGGGCACGACGTGTGGCGCGACCCGGTCGAGGTGAAGGCCAGGATCGGGGTGCTGCCCGAGGGGCTGCGGCTCTTCGAGCGGCTGTCCGGGCGGGAACTGCTCGGCTACACGGGCCGGTTGCGCGGGCTTCCCGGCGACGAGGTCGACAAGCGGGCCACCCAGCTCCTCGACGTGCTCGACCTCGCCGGGGCCCAGCACAAGCTGGTCGTCGACTACTCGACCGGCATGCGCAAGAAGATCGGCCTGGCCGCCGCGCTGCTGCACAACCCGGAAGTGCTGTTCCTGGACGAGCCGTTCGAGGGCGTCGACCCGGTCTCGGCACAGACCATCAGGGGCGTCCTGGAGCGCTACACCGCCTCCGGCGCCACCGTCGTCTTCTCCTCGCACGTCATGGAGCTGGTGGAGTCGCTGTGCGACTGGGTGGCCGTGATGGCCGCGGGACGCATCCGGGCCACCGGGACGCTCGCCGAGGTGCGCGGCGGGGCGGCCTCGTTGCAGGAGGCGTTCCTCGAACTCGTCGGTGCGGGCGGCCGGGACGCCGGGTCGGACCTGGACTGGCTGGGCGGCGGGTCCCGATGAGCGCGCGGACCACACCGGCCGCCCCCGTCCCGCCGGGACCGCCGGGACCGTCGGGCGCGACGGTCCCGTCCGGCTCCGCCGTCACGTCGGTCTTCGTACGGCTGAAGCTGTCGCTCCTGCGCAACGGGCTGCGGCAGTCCGGCGGCCGGCGGGCCGCCTACGTCGCCTCGGCCGTCCTCGTGCTGCTCTTCGCCGCGCTCCAGCTGATCGGCCTGATCGCGCTGCGCGGGTACGCGCACGCGGACGCGCTGGTCGTGCTGCTCGCCGCGGTGCTCGCCCTGGGCTGGGCGGTGATGCCGCTGTTCTTCCCCGGCGGGGACGAGACGCTCGACCCGACCCGGCTGGTGATGCTGCCGCTGCGGCCCGGACCCCTGGTGCGCGCGCTGCTCACCTCCTCGCTGGTGGGCATCGGGCCGCTGTTCACTCTGTGCGTGTTCGCCGGTTCCGTGGTCGCGGTCGCGCACGGCGGGGCGGCCTACGCCGTCGGCGTCGTCGGGGCGGTCCTCGCGCTGCTGGTGTGCGTGACCCTGGCGCGGGCCGTCGCCGCCGCCAACGTCCGGCTGCTGACCAGCCGCAAGGGGCGCGATCTCGCGGTGCTGAGCGGGCTGGTCGTCGCGGTCGGCGCGCAACTCGTCAACTTCGGCGCGCAGCGGCTGGGCTCGTCGGGGCTCGGCGAGCTGGACCCGGTGGCCGACGTGGTGCGCTGGATTCCGCCCGCGTCGGCGGTCGGCGCGATGGACGCGGCGAGCGACGGGGCGTACGGCACCGCGCTGGCCCAGCTGGCGCTGACCGCCGCGGCGCTGGTGCTGCTGCTGCGGGTGTGGGCGCGGCATCTGACGCGGCTGATGACGGCGCCCGACGGCTCCACGCTCCAGAGCGACACCGGGCCGGTGCGCGAGCGCGGCTCGGCCGGTCTCACCCGGTGGCTGCCGGCGGGCCGTACCGGCACCACCATGGAGCGCACCCTGCGCTATGTGTGGCGCGACCCGAAGACCAAGGCGGCGTGGGTGACGTCGCTGGCCATCGGCCTGATCGTGCCGGTGTTCAACGCCTGGCAGGGCACCGGCTCGGTCTACTTCGCCTGTTTCGCGGCCGGGATGCTCGGCATCCAGATGTACAACCAGTTCGGGCAGGACACGTCCGCGTTCTGGATGGTCGCGATGACGATCTCGTCGGCCAGGGACGCCTACGTCGAGCTGCGGGCCCGCGCGCTGGCGCTGCTGCTGATCACGCTGCCGTACGCCACCCTCGTCACGGTGCTGACCACCGCGCTGCTCGACGACTGGCGGACCCTGCCCGAGGCGCTCGGCCTGTCCTTCGCGCTGCTCGGCGCGATGCTGGCGACCGGCGCCTGGACCTCGGCCCGCTTCCCGTACTCCATCCCGCAGGAGGGGTACAAGAACGTCGCCCCCGGTCAGGTCGGACTGGCCTGGGTCTCGATCTTCGGCGGCATGATCGGCGCGGCCCTGCTGTGCGCGCCGGTGATCGCGCTGACGATCTGGCTGAACGTGAGCGGGGGAGCCGGGGACACGGGCTGGGTGCTCCTGCCGGTCGGCGCGGTGTACGGCGCGGTGCTGACGCTGCTGGGCCTGCGGCTGGCCGCGCCGCGCACGGCCGGGCGGCTGCCGGAGATCCTCACGGCGGTCAGCAAGGGGTGACGGGCGCTCAGGCGTCCCCGAGGGCGTTCAGGAACGGCTCGATGGCCGTCCGCCATGCCTCCGGCTGGTCGTAGTGGACGAGGTGACCGGCGTCGGCGACCTCCGCGTACTGGCCGCTCGGCAGGACCCGGACCATCTCCTGGGCCTCGGCGCGGCCCAGTTCGCCGTCGAGGCCGCGCACGACCAGGGTGGGGCAGCGCACCTGCGCCAGCTCCTCCCAGTGGGCGTCGTAGACCCAGGTCTCGCGGGAGCGCAGCATCTGCTCCGGTTCGAAGACGGGGCGCCAGCCGTCCGGGGACTCGGCCATCACCTCGGCGTAGAACTCGCCGCGAGCCGGGTTCGGCCGCTCCACCCACGGGTCGTCCTCGCCGAACCACTTGCGGACGTCGGCGAGGGTGGCGAAGGGGACCGGCCAGGCGCGGAACCACTCGGTCCAGGTGTGCTGCGAGGCGGCGCCGAGCGCGGAGGCCCGCATGTCGCAGATGATCAGGCCGCGGACCAGGTCGGGGCGTTTGGCGGCGAGCTGCCAGGCGGTCAGCGCGCCCATGGCGTGGCCGATGAGGACGGCCGGGCCGAGGCCGAGCTGCTCCAGGGCGGCCTCGACGTCCTCGACGTAGGCCTCCCGGGTGTAGGCGGCCCGCGGGGGCTTGTCGCTGCGGCCGTGGCCGCGCTGGTCGAGGGCGACGGCGCGGTGGCGGGCGGAGAGCCAGCGGGCCGTGGGGGCCCAGTGCGAGGCGCGGCCCATCAGACCGTGCAATAACAGGACACCGGGCAGGTCTCCGGCGCCCGATGCGGAGGGGGCCGGGCCGCCGGGTGCGGAGGGGGCCGGGTCATGGCCCCGGCCGGTCTTGGGAGGGTCGCCGAACTCCCAGGCCGCGAGGCGTACCCCGCCCGCGCCGGTCACGTCGATGCGCCGCGCCATAGGTCCTGGCACCCCCAAGCTCCGCTCGGACCCGCCCGCCCTCGCGGACCGGCCGGTCCTGTGAACCGTGTCCTGCCTGCCGTGCAGAAGAGTATCCAAGGTTATCGAATACCCATTCGAAAGAGCCGTCCCGACGAGCA
Organism: Streptomyces violaceoruber; assembly: GCF_033406955.1. Taxonomy (NCBI): domain Bacteria; kingdom Bacillati; phylum Actinomycetota; class Actinomycetes; order Kitasatosporales; family Streptomycetaceae; genus Streptomyces; species Streptomyces violaceoruber. Next base: position 3,717,866 of record NZ_CP137734.1, read on the forward strand.
ACACCCCTCATTCGAGTGACACCGCTCAGGGATTGATCGCCGCCGCCCAGGGGAGATCTTCAACGGGAGGCGGACCGCTCGGGGAAAACGGTCCGAGGGGATTGACCTTGAGAGCTCGGGGCTCCAGGTCAGCACAGGGGAGGACAGGCCCCGGCGCCACACGGCGCCGGGGCCCTCTCCGTCTCTCCGGCATGCCCCTCCCCCTCTCCGGCCCGGGCGACATCGCTGTCAGCCGCGGCCAAGAGCCCCTCACGTCCGGTGCCTCACGCGACAGCCTCGCACGCGAATCGCCCGGCCGCTGCGATTCGGCGCACAGGGACCCCGAATCAGCGCGCCCCGGACGGCGGTTTCTCCGGGTGCGGTCAGCGCTTGGCGACGAACACGTGGGAGGCGGTGTCCGCCTCCAGCTCGGCGGCCTCGCCGCCACTGCCCACCAGCACGCCGCCCGCCGACTCGGTCACGCTCACCACCGAGCCGGGCTGCACCCCGGCCCGGCGCAGCGTGTACATCAGCTGCGCGTCCGTCTGGATCGGCTCGCCGATCCGGCGCACGACGACCGTCTTGCCCTCCTGCCCCGGGTCGAGGTCGGCCAGGGAGACCATCCCCTCGTCCAGGAACGGATCGGCCCCGTCGGTCTCGCCCAGCTCCTCCAGGCCCGGGATCGGGTTGCCGTACGGCGACTCGGTCGGGTGCCGCAGCAGCTCGAGCACGCGGCGCTCCACCGCCTCGCTCATCACGTGCTCCCAGCGGCAGGCCTCGGCGTGGACCTGCTCCCACTCCAGGCCGATCACGTCGACGAGCAGGCACTCCGCGAGCCGGTGCTTGCGCATCACGCGCGTCGCCAGCCGCCTGCCCTCGTCGGTCAGCTCCAGATGCCGGTCCGCCGCCACGGACACCAGACCGTCGCGCTCCATCCGCGCCACCGTCTGGCTGACCGTCGGGCCGCTCTGGTCGAGCCGCTCGGCGATCCGGGCGCGCATCGGGACCACACCTTCCTCCTCCAGCTCGAGGATGGTGCGGAGGTACATCTCCGTGGTGTCGATCAGTCCGGACATACGTGCCCCTCGATGAGATTGCCGGAGGCTACGGCCCACCGGCGCGTGCGCTGGCCCTGCGACCAATTCTGACGCATACCACCGACAACCGTGCCTCGCCGCGGAAAGCCGGGCCCCACGGAGCCCGTCCGGGCCGTCCTCGGCGCGTTGACGCCGTATTGACACCGCACTGGTCCAGACCGCACCGTGATCCGCGACGCAGCCACTCCGAAGGGGCCCCGCATGAGCGACCACAAGCCGGCCGGCCAGTTCCTCGACGCGGCGATCGACCTCCTGCGGCGCGTCCGCGACGAGGAGGCGGACAGCATCGAGGCGGCCGGCACGCTGCTCGCCGACACCGTGCAGAACGGCGGCCGGCTCTTCGCCTTCGGCGCCGGCCACTCCTCCCTCGCCGCCCAGGACGTCGTGTACCGCGCGGGCGGGCTCGCCCTGATGAACCTGCTCACCGTGCCCGGCGTCGTCGGCATCGACGTCATGCCGGCCACCCTCGGCTCCGCCCTGGAGCGGGTCGACGGCCTCGCGAGCGCCGTACTGGACTCCTCGCCGCTCCGCGCGGGCGACGCCCTGGTGATCATCTCGCTCTCCGGGCGCAACGCCCTGCCCGTGGAGATGGCGATGCACGCCCGCGCCCTGGGCCTGCGGGTGATCGGCGTGACCTCGGTGGCGTACGCCTCGCAGACGACGTCGCGGCACGCCTCCGGCACCTTCCTCAAGGACCACTGCGACATCGTGCTGGACTCCAAGATCGCCGTCGGCGACGCGGAACTCACCCTCGACACCGTCCCCGCCCCCTTCGCGCCCGCGTCCACGGTCGTCACCGCCGCCCTGATGCAGGCCGTGACGGCCACGGCCGCCGCCACCCTCGCCGACCGCGGCATCGAACCCCCGCTGCTGCGCTCGGGCAACGTGGACGGCGGCCACGAATGGAACGCCCGCGTACTGGAGCAGTACGGCGAGCGCATCTTCTACCGCCGCTGAACGCACCCGGTACCCCGGCCGGACGGGCCTCAGGCCGTCGGCGCGGCAGCCGGGGCGGACGCCCGCCGGCCTTCGACAAGCGGTTCTACAAGCGGCGCAACATGGCGGAACGCTGCTTCACCTGCCTGAAGCAGTGGCGATGTGGGCGTGACACATGGACGACAGCCCCTGGCTAGGGGAGTTTGAGGAGCAGTTCGCTGAGTTCGGTCGGCATGGTGATCATGCAGTCGTGGCCGGTGGGCAGCTCCCAGACCTGGGCGGCAGTGCCGTTGGGCTGGATCGGGGGGACGGGGCGACGGGTGATGCCCGTCGGCATGGCGCCGACATTGTGAATGTGCGTGCGCGGGATTGCGTCGGCAGCCGGGTTGCCCAGTCGCACCGGTTGCTGCAGACAGCGCACCGGCTGGTCCGAGAGCATCCCGTGCAGCCAGGCGACGTCGGCCGGGTCCGTGACGCCGAACAGGCCCAAGGGCGCGGGCTGCTCGGGCATCGGCGGCACGCGCCAGCCGCTCTCGGACTTCTCGGCGAGCTCGATCAGCCGCTGCGTCACGGGGTGGACGTCGACAGCGGACTCGCCGTCCTCCGGGACCATCGCGTCGAGGTAGACCAGGTGCGCGATGCGTTCCGGAATCCGGTGGGCCGCGGAGGAGATCACCAGCCCCGCGTAGCTGTGGCCGACGAGTACGACGTCGCTGAGGTTCTCCCCGGCGATCAGCCCGACCACGTCGTCGACGTGCGTGTCGAGACCCACCTCCGGACCGAGCAGGTGTGCCTTGTCGCCGTAGCCGGTCAGGGACGGCGCGAACACCCGGTGCCCGGCGGCTTCCAGCAGCGGTACCACCCGCTCCCAGCACCGTCCGCTGTGCCAAGCGCCGTGTATCAGCAGAAATGTGGACATCGATCTTCCTTCGCAGGAGCAGAAGAGCACGGTCACGCTCATGCCGCTGGTCCGCGGCTCTGGCGGTTACTTGTCGTGCCTCAGTACTGTTTGAGTACCGTGAACATGCTGGTGCAGACGACGCGCCGCAGGCAATAAGGCACTTTTCGGTGCCTCGGTTCTCCGGAGGTAACCATGGACGCGGCACCGAGCGATCCCCAGTCGGAGGCGCGGCCCGGCGACGCGTGCCGGACCCGGGTGGTGCTCGGCATCGTCGGAGACAAGTGGTCGCTGCTGGTCGTGCGCAATCTCAGGGATGGCCCGCGCCGCTTCACCGAGCTCAAGAGGGCCATCGACGGAATCAGTCAGCGCATGCTCACCGTGACGCTGCGCGGCCTGGAGCGCGACGGAATCCTGACCCGCACCGTCCACAACGTGATGCCGCCACACGTGAGCTATGAGCTCACCGAGATGGGCAGCACCCTGCGCGAGGCCACCGCGCCTCTGCTCGAATGGAGCGTCGCGCACCTCGCCCGGATCGACGATGCCCGCGCCGCCTACGACGCCCGCACCGATCCACCGATGACCTCATAGCGGGACGGCAAGCCGAGTGCCACCCACGGTGAAGACACGGCCCAGCTAGGGCCTGTCCACCGCGCCGGCCAAGTCCAGCGCGGTCGCGATCCGCACCGCCACGTCCTCCGCGTACATCGCGTCCGGCCGCTCGAAGGCGCTGCGGCCCGCACCGCGCAGGAACGTGACGACGCCCAGTGTCCGGCCGCGGCTGCGCAGCACCGCGCACAGGCCGTGCACCGTGTCCTCCGGCCACTGGCGGGCCGTGGCCCACCGGCGCACCTGCTCGGCCGGGACCGCCCGCACTCCGGCGCTGGCCCGCACCGAGCCCGCCCGCTCCACGCACTGCACGGCGGGGTGCCCCTCGCCGTAGCGCACCGGCATCCCGGACGTCCCGGACGGCACGCTGGGCCCGGGCGCGCCGGACGGGGTGGCGGCGACCCGGACCAGCCGCACCTGCTCCGCTGCGTCGGTGTCCGACGTCGCGCCGCCCACCACGCGGTCGATCAGGGCGTGGTCGGCGAACCCGGCCAGCGCGAAGTCCAGGTGGACGATCGCGGCCTCGGCCGGGTCCTCGCACTCGGCCGCGGCCCGCGCCGCCCGGTGCAGCTGGTTGGCCCGGAAGCGCAGCAGCGCCGCCTCCTGCTCGCCCTGCTTCGACTCCGTCACGTCCTGGAACAGCCAGCCGACGCCCAGCGGCACCGGCTCCTCCGCGAGCGGCGAGGCCAGCCGCACGAACCCGCTGCGCCAGCACCGGCGCCGCTCCCCCTCGGGGGTGCGCAGGCTCACCCACACCTCGGCGGGCGCGGGCGGCGCGCCCTCGGCCAGGACGTGCGTCAGCGCGTTCTCCAGCTCCTCGACGCCCTGGGCGAGCAGGTCGCCGAGCGGCCTCCCCAGTACGGACGTGCGCCCGGCCCCGAGCGCCCGTGCCGCGTGCGCGTTGACCACGGCGGGCCGCAGGTCCGCGTCGACCAGGACGACACCCCAGCTCGCGTCCTCCAGCAGGGCCTCGCTCAGCGCGATGGACCGCTCCAGGTCGATCTGCGCGTGCACCTCGCTGAACGCGCAGTACACCCCCGCGGGACGCCCGTCGGGGCCGCGCACCGCCGCGGACTGGGTGCGCACCAGCACCCGGCCGCCGTCCTTGGTCAGCAGCGCGAACTCGTTCACCTGACGGCCCGGCGCCCGCATGGCGGACAGCAGCCGGTCCTCCACCTCACCGGCGTCCGCGCTGCGCACGGCCCACCCCGCGAAGCCCTGCCGTCCCACGGCCTCGGCCGCGCTCCAGCCGAGGATCCGCTCCGCCTCGCGGTTCCAATGGGTCACGACCCCGTCCGCGTCGAAGGCGCACAGGGCCGCGTCCATGCCGTCGAGGAGCGCGGCCAACAGGTCCGCGCCGTCCCGCTCGGGCTGCTCCGGCTCGTCCGGCCCCAGCTCGTCGGTGGTCCCACTACGCCGCGAAGCACTCACCTGGACCCCCTGCAGGCTGCGTCCGCCGTACGGTACGTCGGTTCGCTCACTGGCCTTCATTCAACTCGAACGTGATGCAGCACACACCGAGTTCCCGCAAGTTCGCGGAAATCGTTGTACTGCGGAAACTCGGCATACGCCCCCGTCATGAAGGGGCGCGGCCGGTCATGCCGGGCGGGCCGCGGCGAGCCTCAGATCGACCCACTCGTCGTGCTCGCCGTCGAGCACGTACCGCTCCTTCTCCGCGAACCCGCGCGCCCCGGCGAACCGCAACCCGTCGGCGTTGGCCGCCAGCACCACGGTCTCCACCGCTTCGGCGCCCAGCACGCGCGCGTGTGCCAGCCCCTCCTCGTAGAGCGCCGTGCCGATGCCGCGCCCCCGGTACGCCGGCAGCGTGCGTGCGATCACGGTCGCGACCCGCTCCTCGCCGCCGGGCGGCCGCACGGTGGAGCAGCCGACGAGCACGTCTGCGAGGTAGGCGTTGGCCAGGCGGTTGCGTCCGGCGCGTTCCCGCGCCTCGTCCGGGGTCATGGCGGCCGGCGGCACGATCACGTTGTGCACGTGCCGCCACTCCTCGACCATGGCGTCCCCGGCCACCGGCTCGATCCGCAGCGCCGGGCCCGCTCCGGTCGCGACCGCTCCCCGGCGCGCGTACACCTCGATCTCGATCCGCATCCGCTCGTCGGCGAGGCCGCACACCATCATCGTCGCGGCCGGCCGCACCTGCCCGAACGCCCGCCGCAGCACGGGCCAGCACGGTTCGAAGTCCTCCCGCGCGGGCAGCAGGTACCGCACCCGCACCACGTCCGCGAACGTGCAGCCCGCTTCCGCCAGCGCGGTTGCGATGTTGTGCAGGCACTGTTCGGCCTGCTCGACCACGTCCCCGGAGATCGTCATCGTCGCGTAGTCGAAGCCGGTCGTCCCGGACACGTGCACCCAGTCCCCGTCGACGACGGCGCGGGCGTACCCGATCCGCTCCTCGAACGTCGACCCGCTGACCACCGCCCGCCTGACGGGCGCCTCCCCCAGTCGTTTCGTCATGAGCGAAACCGTAGGTGACCAGCGAAGACGCGTCCATGGGAGAGCGCCGAGGAATCCACCCGGAAATTCGATTGATCGGTGGCCGACCGGTTTCTAGGGTGGTGCGTACACAGAAGGGAGGTGGTTCGGCAGATGTATGACATCCGGACGCGTGAGGTGGCTGCGGGCTAGCGGCCCGGCACCACACGGAGTGCGGCGCCGGACCAGCGCGTGACAGACGCGTGCAGCCGGCCCAATCCCAAGCAGTCACCCGACCCGCGAGTCGCCGGTACGTCCGGCCGGCTCCTCCACGGAGGAACCAGACTCGCGGGTCGCCTGCGTTTGCGGGGCGGTCAGCCCGCGATGTCGGCGTAGCCCTCGATCTCGCGCGGGTCGCGGGTGCCCGGCCCCGTGTAGCGGGCGGAGGGGCGGACCAGGCGGCCGGTGCGCTTCTGTTCCAGGATGTGCGCGGACCAGCCCGCGGTGCGGGCGCAGGTGAACATCGAGGTGAACATGGGGGCCGGCACCTCGGCGAAGTCCAGCATGATGGCGGCCCAGAACTCGACGTTGGTGGCCAGCACCCGGTCGGGGCGGCGGGCGTGCAGCTCGGCCAGGGCGGCCTTCTCCAGGGCCTCGGCGACCTCGTAGCGCGGGGCGCCCAGTTCGCGGGCGGTGCGGCGCAGGACCCGGGCGCGCGGGTCCTCGGCGCGGTAGACGCGGTGGCCGAAGCCCATGAGGCGCTCGCCCGCGTCGAGGGTCTTCTTGACGTAGGCCTCGGCGTCGCCGGTGCGCTCGATCTCCTCGATCATGTGCAGGACGCGCGAGGGGGCGCCGCCGTGCAGCGGGCCGGACATGGCGCCCACGGCCCCGGAGAGGGCGGCGGCCACGTCCGCGCCGGTGGAGGCGATGACGCGGGCGGTGAAGGTGGAGGCGTTCATGCCGTGCTCGGCCGCGGAGGTCCAGTAGGCGTCGACGGCGGCGACGTGCTTGGGGTCGGGCTCGCCGCGCCAGCGGATCATGAACCGTTCGACCACGGACTGGGCCTTGTCGATCTCGCGCTGCGGGACCATGGGCAGGCTCTGGCCGCGCGCGGACTGGGCGACGTAGGACAGGGCCATGACGGCGGCCCGGGCGAGGTCGTCGCGGGCCTGGGCGGCGTCGATGTCCAGCAGGGGTTTGAGGCCCCAGGCGGGGGCGAGCATGGCGAGGGCGGACTGGACGTCGACCCTGATGTCGCCGGAGTGCACGGGGATGGGGAAGGGCTCGGCGGGCGGCAGGCCGGGGTTGAAGGCCCCGTCGACGAGCAGGCCCCAGACGTTGCCGAAGGAGACGTGCCCGACCAGGTCCTCGATGTCGACGCCGCGGTAGCGAAGGGCGCCGCCCTCCTTGTCGGGTTCGGCGATCTCCGTCTCGAACGCGACGACTCCCTCTAGCCCGGGTACGAAGTCGGACATCAGGCGGCTCCTCGTGATCAGTGGTGTACGGCGACCTGTGCGGAGACGGTGCGGCGCCTCCATGGATCCACGGTCGTGTGCCCGACTCGCGGTCCCGGCGGTCACCCCTGTGATGCCCCGTACGGCCGTCGGTCATCCGGCCGGAGCGGGACCAAGCACCATATCCCCGGGTGCCCCGTTTGGGGAGTGCCTACGGCACTGAGTGCCACCGGGTCGGCCCGCTCCGTGCCGTACTCGTCCCGGTGCCCGGACGGCCGGGCGCCGGGACGAGTACGGCAGGATGGGCGGCGTGACCGATCGCGATGCCGATTCCGCCGTCCCCACCGCCGACCCCGTCCCCTTCGATCTCGCCTCGATGCGCAAGCAGTACCGGGCCGAGGGGCTGTCCGAGACCGAGCTGGCGGCGACGCCCGTCGAGCAGTTCGCGCGCTGGTTCAAGCAGGCGGCGACGGACGGCGGGCTGTTCGAGCCGAACGCCATGGTGGTCTCCACGGCGGACCCGGAGGGGCGGCCCAGCTCCCGCACGGTGCTGCTGAAGCACTTCGACGAGCAGGGGTTCGTCTTCTACACCAACTACGACTCCCGCAAGGCGCGCGAGCTGGACGCGAACCCGCACGTGTCGCTGCTGTTCCCCTGGCATCCGATGGCCCGGCAGGTCGTGGTCACGGGCGTCGCCCGTCGCACCGGGCGGGACGAGACCGCCGCGTACTTCCGGACCCGGCCGCACGGCTCCCAGCTGGGTGCCTGGGCGAGCGTCCAGTCGTCGGTGGTGGCGGACCGACGTGCCCTGGACGGTGCGTACGCGGAGCTGGCGGCGCGCTATCCGGAGGGCGAGCAGGTGCCGGTGCCGCCGCACTGGGGCGGGTTCCGGGTGGTGCCGGATGCGGTGGAGTTCTGGCAGGGCCGGGAGAACCGGCTGCACGACCGGCTGCGGTACGTGGCGGAGGGCGGCGGGGGCTGGCGGGTGGAGCGGCTGAGCCCGTGACGCGTCCGGGCGCCGCGCCTACAGCTTGCCCCAGAGGTACGCCGTGCGGTGGCCGTCGAGGACGGCGGCCAGACGGGCGCGGAAGTCGTCGCTGAGTTCGGGCCAGTTCCAGAACTCCAGGCCGAGACGGCCGACCGCCAGCCGGTCGTCGGTCCAGAGCCACTCGCTCAGCGGGACGTCGCGGGCGCAGGCGGGACAGGTCACGTCGGCGTGCCCGGTGTCCTGCCAGTCGGTGATCGCCTCCGAGAAGCGGGGCCAGACACCCTCCCCCTCGTCTTCCTCCTCGCCCTCGTCCGACAGGTCCGTGGTGGTCCGGCAGCGGGGGCAGGTGACGGCCTCGGGCTCGTCCTGGCCGCTGTCGAAGACGGTGGGGCCGGTGTGCACGGCGAGCCCGTCGAACGGTTCCCCGTCGGGGTCGTCGTCGGCCACCGCCCGGCTCCAGTGGGGTCCGGGCGGGTGTCCGAGGGGCTGCCCGAGGACGCAGACCTCGCGGTCGGCGAGGACGATGCCCTCGCTCACCAGCCACGCGACCGCGCGCTCGGCGAGTTCCGCCGCCCCCGCCTCGTCGGCGTCGAGGTCGACGATCGTCTGGAAGTAGTCACCCATGGCCGGGACAGTAGCGGCGGGCACCGACAGTGCCCCGGTGCCGGACGCCGGTCACTGTGCCAGCGCGGCGTCCAGCAGCCGCGCCCACTGCTCCACCACCCGTTCCCGCCGTGCCCCGTCGTCGGTGAGGAGGTTGGCCAGGCCCAGGCCGCGGGCCATGTCGAGCAGGCCCTGGACGGTTTCCCGGGCGCCGGGCCGGGTCTCGTCGGCGCCCAGGAGTTCGACGGCGATGCGGTGGCTCTCGCGGCCGACGCGGGCCTCCAGCTCGGTGACCCGGCCGCGCAGCTGCTCCTCGTTGGAGGCGGCCACCCACAGGTGCAGGGCGGCGCGGAAGAGCGGGCCGGTGTAGAGGTCGACGAGGGCGGCGACCACCGCGCGCCGGTCGTCGGCGGCGGCGCCCTCCGGGAACAGGGCGCGCAACGCGACGGAGCGTTCCTCGGCGACGTACTCCACGGCCGCGGTGAAGAGGTCCTCGCGGGTCGGGAAGTGGTGCTGGGCGGCGCCGCGGGAGACTCCGGCGTGTTCGGCGACGACGGAGACCGTGGAGCCGGCCCAGCCGCGTTCGGCGAGGCAGGCCACGGCGGCTTCCAGGAGCCGCTGCCGGGTGGCCCGGCTGCGGTCCTGCTTGGGCACGCGCTCCGTGCGGTCGGCCGCGTTCACGGCGCCGCTCACACCACCCATTCCGGATCCCGTCGTTCGAGGAAGGCCGTCATCCCCTCGCGGGCCTGCGGGGAGGCGAACAGCCGGGCCGAGAGCGCGGTCAGGTCGGCCGCGTCCCGGTCGAAGGCCTCCAGCACCCTAGCCGTGAGCAGCCGTTTCGTCTCGGCCAGGCCCTGTGGTGCGGCACGGCGCACACCGTCGAGGACGGGTTCGAGTACGGCGTCCACGTCGTCGCCCGCCGCGGTGACCAGGCCGGCGCGGGCGGCCTCGGCGGCGTCGAAGCGCTCGCCGGTGAGGTAGTGGCGGGCGAGGGCGCGGGGATCGGCGCGGGGCAGCAGGGTGAGGGAGATGACGGCGGGCGCCACGCCGATGCGGACCTCGGTGAAGGCGAAGGTCGACTCGGTGGACGCCGCCGCGATGTCGCAGGCGGCGACCAGGCCGAGCCCGCCCGCGCGGACGTGCCCGGCGACGCGGGCGATCACCGGTTTCGGCAGCTCGATGATCCGCCGGAAGAGACCGACCAGGGCGTCCGGGTCGGGCGGGTCGCGCAGGTCGGCGCCGGCGCTGAAGGTGTTGCCGGTGTGGGTGAGCACGACGGCACGGACGCCGGGGTCGTCGCCCGCCGCGGTGAGGGCGGCGGCCAGGCCGTCGACCAGGGCGGCGGACAGGGCGTTGCGGTTGTGCGGGGAGTCGAGGGTGAGGGTCTCGACGCCCCGCGCGCGTGTGCGGTCGACGTGGGCGGGCGGGGTCATCGCGGCTCCCTGAGCTGTCGGCGGAGGATCTTGCCGGAGGCGGCGCGGGGGACGGCGTCGACGAAGGTGACCCGGCGGACGCGTTTGTAGGGGGCGACGCGTTCGGCGACGTACATCATGATCTCGCTCTCCGCGAGGCCGGGTGCGGCCGGCTGGCGGACGACGAAGGCGTGCGGTACCTCGTTGCCGTCGTCGTCGTAGGCGCCGACGACGGCCGCGTCGGCGACGCCGGGGTGGGTGAGCAGGTGGGCCTCCAGTTCGGCGGGGGCCACCTGGAAGCCCTTGTACTTGATCAGTTCCTTGACGCGGTCGACGACGAACAGCCAGCCGTCGGCGTCGACGTGTCCGACGTCCCCGGTGTGCAGCCAGCCCTCCTCGTCGATCATGGCGGCGGTGGCGTCGGGGCGGCCCAGGTAGCCCTTCATGATCTGGGGGCCGCGGATGAGGATCTCCCCGGACTCTCCGGCGGGGAGGTCCGTGCCCGGGTCGGTGAGGGAGACGATGCGCATCTCGGTGCCCGCGATGAGCCTGCCGACGGTGCCGGGCGGCGCGTCGGCCATCGCGTCCAGGGGGACGACGTGGGTGCCCGGGGACAGTTCGGTCATGCCGTAGGCCTGGCCGACGGGCGGCAGGCCGAGCCGCTGCGAGCAGGCGGCGGCGAGACGCGCGTCGAGCGGGGCGGCGGCGCTGACGATGTACCTCAGCGAGGAGAGGTCGTAGTCGGCGACCAGGGGGTGTTTGGCGAGGGCCAGGACGATCGGCGGGGCGACGTACAGGCTGGTGATGCGGTGGTTCTGGATGGCGGCGAGGAACTGCTCCAGGTCGAAGCGGGGCAGGACCACGACGGTGGCGCCGAGCCGGAGCGGGGCGTTCATCAGGGCGGTCAGGCCGTAGATGTGGAAGAACGGCAGCACGGCGAGGACGCGGTCGCCGGGCGCGGACGGCATCGACGGTTCGAGCTGGGCGAGGTTGGTGGCGATCTGCCGGTGGGTGAGCATGACGCCCTTGGGGGTGCCGGTGGTGCCCGAGGAGTACGGCAGGGCGGCGACGTCCTCGGCCGGGTCGATGGCGACGGACGGTTCGGGCGCGGTCGAGGCCAGCATGTCGACGAGGGAGCGGTGACCGGGCGCGCTGTCGCAGACCAGGATCTCCTGGACGCCGCCCGCGAGTTCGGCGGCCCGGCGGGCGGTGGGCAGGAGCGGTGAGACGGTGACGATCCAGCGGGCCGCGCTGTCCTTCAGCTGCTTGGCGAACTCCTCCGCCGTCGCGAGCGGATGCACCGTGGTGACGGAGGCGCCCGCGCGGGTGGCGGCGTAGAAGGCCAGGGGGAAGGCGACGGTGTTGGGGCTGTGCAGGGCGAGGACGTCGCCCTTGCGCACGCCGGTCTCGGCGAGGGCTGCGGCGACGCGCCGGTGGAACCGGTCCACCTGCTCGTAGGTGAGGGTGGTGCCGTCGGTGCCGTCGATCAGCGCCGGGGTGCTCCCGAAGGCGGCGGCCCCGCCGAGCACGGCGTCGTGGATGGGCAGGTCGACGGGCGGGACGTCTGCGTACTCGCTGCGGAACACGGTTCCTCCAACGCGGGCTGTTTGCGGCCTCGTACCGGCCTGGGGGGTGTCGTTCGGATCTTGCCGGGGTCGCGGGGTCCGGGGTCGGCCACAAGGCACCGTCGGCCGCGGCCGGCCTGATCCAGACGACACCCCCTAGTACGACTTGGGCAGGCCCAGGGTCTGGTGGGAGACGTAGTTGAGGATCATCTCCCGGCTCACGGGGGCGATCCGGGCCACGCGCGAGGCCGTTATCAGCCGGGCGAGACCGTACTCGCGGGTGAGGCCGTTGCCGCCGAGGGTGTGCACGGCCTGGTCGACGGCCTTCACGCAGGCCTCCCCGGCCGCGTACTTGGCCATGTTGGCGGCCTCACCGGCGCCGACGTCGTCCCCCGCGTCGTACAGGTGGGCGGCCTTCTGCATCATCAGGCGGGCGAGTTCGAGGTCGATGTGCGCCTGGGCGAGGGGGTGGGCGATGGCCTGGTGGGCGCCGATGGGGGTCTTCCAGACGGTGCGCTCGCGGGCGTAGTCGAGGGCGCGGGAGAGGGCGTAGCGGCCCATGCCGATGCCGAACGCGGCCGTCATCACGCGCTCGGGGTTGAGGCCCGCGAAGAGCTGGAGGAGGCCCGCGTCCTCGTCGCCGACCAGGGCGTCGGCGGGCAGCCGTACGTCGTCGAGGGTCAGCTCGAACTGCCGCTCCACGGCGTTGAGTTCCATGTCGATGGGGCGGCGCTCGAAGCCCTCGGCGTCGCGCGGGACGATGAAGAGGCAGGGCTTGAGCTTGCCGGTGCGGGCGTCCTCGGTGCGGCCGACGATCAGGGTGGCGTCGGCGATGTCGACGCCGGAGACGAAGACCTTGCGTCCGGTGAGGATCCAGTCCCCGGTGGCCGCGTCGCGGCGGGCGGTGGTGGTGATGCGGTGGCTGTTGGAGCCGGCGTCGGGTTCGGTGATGCCGAAGGCCATGAGGCGGGTGCCGTCGGCGAGCGGCGGGAGCCACTCGCGCTTCTGCTCCTCGGTGCCGAAGCGGGCGATGACGGTGCCGCAGATCGCCGGGGAGACGATCATCATGAGGAGGGGGTTTCCCGCGGCGCCCAGCTCTTCGAGGACGAGGGAGAGTTCGGTGATGCCGGCGCCGCCTCCGCCGTACGCCTCCGGCAGGTTGACGCCGATGTAGCCGAGCTTGGCCGCGTCCTGCCAGAGGCGTTTGCTGTCCTCGGCGTCGAGGGTGTGGGGGTGGGCCTGGGCGAAGGCGGATACCGCCGCGCGGAGGGACTTGTGGTCTTCGGATTCGATGAGGGTGGTCACGGGGCTCCTTCGGTCGCTGTACGAGTGCGGGTCCGTTGTGGCTGGTCGCGCAGTTCCCCGCGCCCCTGGGTCAGTCGGACTCGACGACCGCCAAGAGGGCGCCCATCTCTACTTGTCGTCCGAGGCCCGCCGGGAGTGCGGTCAGCCTCCCTGTCACCGGGGCGGTGATCCTGTGTTCCATCTTCATGGCCTCCAGCCACAGCAACGGCTGGCCCGCCTGGACGGTGGTGCCCTCGGTCAGGCCCTCCGCGACGCGGACGACCGTGCCCGGCATGGGGGCCAGGAGGGAGCCGGGGACGTGCTGGGTGGTGGGGTCGGGGAAGCGGGGCAGGGCGGTGAGGCGCGTGGTGTTGACGTGCACGTGGTCGCCGTAGCGGGCGATGTCGAAGGGGCGTTGTACGCCGTCCGCTTCGAGGACGACCCGGTCGGGGCCCGCGTGGACGACGCGGACGCCCTCGGCGGTGAGGCCCGTGCGGGTGTGCCCGTAACGGACCTCGTGTTCCTCGCCCGCCATGGCGTACCGCTTGACCTGCGGTTGCGAGGGCAGGTTGCGCCAGCCGCCGAAGCGTCCCGCACGGGTGCTCGCGTCGGCGAGGGCGGCGGCCAGCGGGGCGAGGGGGTCGGGGGCCGGCTCGGTGAGGGCGGCGAGGTGGCGGTCGTAGAAACCCGTGTCCATGCGGCCGGAGGTGAACTCCTCGTGGCGCAGGGAGCGGACGAGGAGGTCGCGGTTGGTGACCGGGCCGTGGATCGCGGCGCGTTCCAGGGCGCCGGCGAGTCGGCGGACGGCCTCCGCGCGCGTGGGTGCGTGGGCGACCGCCTTGGCGAGCATCGGGTCGTAGTGGACGCCGATGTCGTCGCCGCCGGTGTAGCCGGTGTCCAGGCGGATGCCGTCCGGGACGGCGAGGCGGTGCAGGCGGCCGGTCTGCGGGGCCCAGCCGTTCGCCGGGTCCTCGGCGTAGAGGCGGGCCTCGACGGCGTGGCCACGCGCGCGCGGGGGGTCGTCGTCGAGGGCGTGGCCTTCGGCGATCCGGAGCTGGAGGGCGACGAGGTCGATGCCGAAGACCGCCTCTGTGACCGGGTGTTCGACCTGGAGGCGGGTGTTCATCTCCAGGAAGTGCGCCGTGCCCTCGGCGACGAGGAACTCGACGGTGCCCGCGCCGACGTAGTCGACGGCGCGGGCGGCGCGCACGGCGAGGTCGTGGAGTTCGGCGGTGAGCCCGGGGGTCAGGCCGGGCGCCGGTGCCTCCTCGATCACCTTCTGGTGGCGGCGCTGGAGGGAGCAGTCGCGGGTGCCGAGCGCCCAGACCGTGCCGTGGGTGTCGGCGAGGATCTGCACCTCGACGTGGCGGCCGTCGACCACATACGGCTCGACGAAGACCTCGCCGTCGCCGAAGGCGCTCGCGGCCTCCGCGCGGGCGGCGGTCAGTTCGGCGTCGAGGTCGGCGAGGCGGCGTACGACGCGCATGCCGCGTCCGCCGCCGCCCGCCGCCGCCTTCACCAGCACCGGCAGGTCGGCGTCGGTGACGTCGGTGAGGGGCGCGATGCCCATCAGTTCCTTGGCACGGGTCTTGGACGCCATCGCCTCGATGGCCTCGGGCGGCGGTCCGATCCACACCAGCCCCGCGTCGCGTACGGCGCGCGCGAAGTCGGCGTTCTCGGAGAGGAAGCCGTAGCCGGGGTGGACGGCGTCGGCTCCGGCGGCGACGGCGGCCTTCACGATCAGGTCGCCGCGCAGGTAGGTGTCGGCGGGGGCCGCGCCCGGCAGGCGTACGGCGGCGTTGGCCACGCGCGCGTGGAGGGCGTTCGCGTCGGCGTCCGAGTGCACGGCGACGGTGCGGATGCCCGACTCGCGGCAGGTGCCGAAGACGCGGCAGGCGATCTCGCCGCGGTTGGCGACGAGGACGGAAGTGATCACTGGTTACTCACCCTCACATGCGGAAGACGCCGAAGCCGCCGCGCGCGCCCTCGTAGGGGGCGGTGTGGACGGCGGACAGGCACAGGCCGAGGACGGTGCGGGTGTCGCGGGGGTCGATGACGCCGTCGTCGTAGAGCCGCCCGGACAGGAACATGGGCAGCGACTCGGACTCGATCTGCTGCTCCACCATGGCGCGCAGGGCGGCGTCGCCCTCGTCGTCGTACGGCTGTCCCTTCGCGGCGGCGGACTGGCGGGCGACGATGGACAGGACGCCGGCGAGCTGCTGCGGGCCCATGACGGCGGACTTGGCGCTGGGCCAGGCGAAGAGGAAGCGCGGGTCGTAGGCGCGGCCGCACATGCCGTAGTGGCCGGCGCCGTAGGAGGCGCCCAGGAGGACGGACAGGTGGGGGACGCGGGAGTTGGAGACCGCGTTGATCATCATGGCGCCGTGCTTGATGATGCCGCCCTGCTCGTACTCCTTGCCGACCATGTAGCCGGTGGTGTTGTGGAGGAACAGGAGCGGGATGTCGCGCTGGTTGGCGAGCTGGATGAACTGGGCGGCCTTCTGGGACTCCTCGCTGAACAGGACTCCCCGGGCGTTGGCGAGGATGCCGACCGGGTAGCCGTGCAGGGCCGCCCAGCCGGTGGTCAGGCTGGTCCCGTACAGCGGCTTGAACTCGTCGAAGTCGGAGGCGTCGACGATCCGGGCGATCACCTCGCGCGGGTCGAAGGGGGTGCGCAGGTCGCCGGGGACGATGCCGAGGAGTTCCTCGGGGTCGTACGTGGGCGGCTCGGCCGGCGACGGGTCGGCGTACGCCTTGCGGTGGTTGAGCCGGGCGACGACGCGGCGGGCCTGGCGCAGGGCGTCGGGCTCGTCGACGGCGAAGTGGTCGGCGAGGCCGGAGGTGCGGGCGTGCATCTCGGCGCCGCCCAGCGACTCGTCGTCGCTCTCCTCGCCGGTGGCCATCTTGACCAGCGGCGGGCCGCCGAGGAACACCTTGGCGCGCTCCTTGACCATGATGGTGTGGTCGGACATGCCGGGGATGTAGGCGCCGCCGGCCGTGGAGTTGCCGAAGACGACGGCGATCGTGGGGATGCCGGCCGCCGACAGCCGGGTGAGGTCGCGGAAGATCGCGCCGCCCGGGATGAAGATCTCCTTCTGGGAGGGCAGGTCGGCGCCGCCCGACTCCACCAGGCTGATGCAGGGCAGCCGGTTGGCGAGCGCGATGTCGTTGGCGCGCAGGGCCTTCTTCAGCGACCAGGGGTTGCTGGCGCCGCCGCGCACGGTCGGGTCGTTGGCGGTGATCAGGCACTCGACGCCCTCGACGACACCGATGCCGGTGACGAGGGAGGCGCCGACGGTGTACTCGCTGCCCCAGGCCGCGAGCGGCGACAGCTCCAGGAAGGGCGTGTCGGGGTCGAGGAGCAGCTCGATGCGCTCGCGGGCGAGGAGCTTGCCGCGCTTCCGGTGCCGGGCGACGTACTTCTCGCCGCCGCCCGCGAGGGCCTTGGCGTGTTCGGCGTCCAGGTCGGCGAGCTTGGCGAGCATGGCCTCGCGGTGCGCGCGGTGGTCGGGGTCGGCGGGGTCCAGGGCGGAGGCGAGGACGGTCACGGCAGGACCTCCGGGGCGGGGGTGTACGGCGGGGCGGTCACAGCAGGCTCTCCGGGATGTCCAGGTGCCGGGCGCGCAGCCATTCGCCGAGCGCCTTGGCCTGCGGGTCGAAACGGGCCTGCGCGGCGACGCCCTCGCCGAGGATGCCCTCGACGACGAAGTTGAGGGCGCGCAGGTTCGGGAGCCGGTGCCGGGTGACGGGCAGGTCGCGGGCCTCGGGGATCAGTTCGCGGAACCGGTCGGCGGTCAGCGCGTGGGCGAGCCAGCGCCAGGCGTCGTCGGTTCTGGCCCATACGCCGACGTTGGCGTTGCCGCCCTTGTCGCCGCTGCGGGCGCCGGCGACGAGGCCGAGGGGGGCGCGGCGGACGGGCCCCGGTGGGAGCGGCTGCGGGAGGGGTGGTTCCGGCACCGGTGCCGGTACGGCGGTGTGCTGGTCCGGTGGTGGTGACACGCTCACGCGCCGCCCGTCGTGGAGGACGGCCACATGGTCGACGGCCCCATGGGGGACGTACACATCCTCGAAGACCCCATAGGGCGCGCCCTTTCCAGGTGGCGCGAGCACATGGAATCCGGGGTAGCCGGCGAGGGCCAGCTCGATCGCGGCGCCGCTCAGCGCCCGTCCCACGGCCTGCTGGTCGGCGTCCCGGACGACGAGCCTCAGCAGGGCGCTGGCCGTCTCCTCGGTGGGCGCGTCGGGCCGGTCGGTGCGGACCAGGTCCCAGCGGACGTCGGTGATCCTGCCGAGGGCGGGTTCCATCTGCGTCCGGACCAGATCGGCCTTGGCCTCGACGTCCAGGCCGGTGAGGACGAAGGCGACCTCGTTGCGGAAGCCGCCGAGGCGGTTCAGCCCGACCTTGAGGGTGGGGGGCGGAGCCTCGCCGCGCACGCCCTCCACCCGGACGCGGTCGGGCCCGTCCTGGCTCAGGCGTACGGTGTCCAGCCGGGCGGTGACGTCGGGTCCGGCGTACCGGGCGCCGCCCGTCTCGTACAGCAGCTGGGCGGTGACCGTGCCGACGTCGACGAAGCCGCCGGTGCCGTCGTGCTTGGTGAGGACCGAGGTGCCGTCGGCGTGCAGTTCGGCGAGCGGGAAGCCGGGGCGCCGTACGTCGCCGTCCTGGAAGAAGGCGTAGTTGCCGCCGGTCGCCTGTGCCCCGCATTCCAGCAGGTGCCCGGCGACGACCGCGCCCGCGAGCCGGTCGTACTCCGTGGGGCCCCAGCCGAAGTGCGCGGCGGCGGGCCCGGTGACCAGGGCGGCGTCGGTGACCCGGCCGGTGACCACCACGTCCGCGCCGGCCCGCAGGCACGCGGCGATGCCGAAGCCGCCCAGGTAGGCGTGCGCGGCCAGCGTGCCCGGGTGGGCGGCGGTGCGGTCGTCGCCCTCGACGTGCGCGACGCGGACGGGGATGCCGAGGCGGTCGGCGAGCGCCCGTACGGCGTCGGCGAGACCGGCGGGATTGAGTCCCCCGGCATTGGTGACGATCCTGACGCCCCGCTCGTGGGCGAGTCCGAGGCACTCCTCCAACTGCCGCAGAAAGGTACGGGCGTACCCGGCGTCCGGGTTCTTCAGCCGGTCCCGGCCGAGGATGAGCATGGTCAGCTCGGCGAGGTAGTCGCCGGTGAGGACGTCCAGCGGGCCGTCGGCGAGCATCTCGCGCATGGCGTCGAAGCGGTCGCCGTAGAAGCCGGAGGCGTTGCCGACGCGGAGCACGCTCACCGGGGCTCCCCCTGCGCCGGGCGTCCGGCTCCCGGCGGGCGTCCGGCTCCGGGCGGTCCGGCGAAGGCCTGGGCGATGTCCAGCCAGCGGTCGGCGTCCGGGCCCTCGGCGGTGAGGGCGAGGTCGGCGCGGTGGGCGCGCTGGGTGGCCAGCAGGCAGAAGTCGAGCGCGGGGCCGGTGACGCGCTGGGTGGCGTCCTCGGGGCCGTACGTCCACAGGTCGCCGCCGGGGCCGGTGAGTTCGACGCGGAACGGCTCGGCGGGCGGGGTGAGTCCGTGGGTGGCGTGGGCGAAGTCCCGGGCGCGGACGCCGATGCGGGCGACGTGCCGCAGTCGGCCGGTCGGCGGGCGGGTCACGCCGAGGGCGGCCGCGATGTCCAGGCCGTGGGCCCAGGTCTCCATCAGGCGTGCGGTGGCCATGGAGGCGGTGGCCATGGGCGGGCCGTACCAGGGGAAACGGGCGCCGGGGGCGGCGGTGCGCAGCGCCTCGTCGAGGGCGGCGCGGCCCTCCCGCCAGGCCGTGAGCAGCGCGGCGGGGTCCTGCTTCGCCCCCTCCTCGGCGCCGTCGTCGACGTACCGGTCGGGTGCGGCGAGCGCCTGCTCGACCAGTGCCCTGAACCCGTCCTCGTCGGTGACCGCGGCCAGGGCGGCCCGGTCGGTCCAGTTCAGGTGCGCGATCTGGTGGGCGATCGTCCAGCCGGGCGCCGGGGTGGCCCGGCGCCAGCCCTCGGGGCTCAACTCGGCGACCAGGGCGTCGAGTTCCTCACTCTCCTCGCGCAGGTCGTCGATCACGGGTGTCGGGTCGGACACGGTCGCTCCCCTCGGCACGGCGGCGTGCGGCGCGGTGTGGTGAGGAGCATGGCAGGGGCGGCATTAACAATCAAGCATGCTTGCATGATTTTGCGCGACGGCCGGGCGCCCGGGGATCTCCGGACAGGGCACGGCTTTGGATCGGCGCGGTCACCCGGCCGCCGGCCAGACCGTCATGTCGAACGTGAGGAAACCGTCCTCCCGCATGGCGGTCGACTTGACCTGGATGACCAGCAGCGCGATGTCTCCGTTGCGGTGCTTGACGCAGATTTCGCTACCCGCGGCCTTGTCGGCCAGCAGAAGCTCGCGGGAGGCCTCCGGGTCGGAGGTCAGCCGACGGCACGTCTCGTACGTGGCGCCGGGGCCGAGGACATTTTCGACCATCACGCTGGTGTCGCTCTTCAGCTCGCAGCCCGCGTTCTCGCAGCCGAAGCGGATGTCTCCCTTGCGGTCCTTGCTCTCCTTGCCGTTGTGGAGGATCAGCGAGTTGTCGTTCCCCAGCATCGGGGCGTAGTAGGCGTGGGCCGCCGGTGCCGTGGTCGTGGCCGTGGGCCCGTCGGACCCCGTGTCCGACGTGTCGGCGGACGAGGCGGCACCCGGCCCGGTCGACGACTCGGCCTCCCCCGCCGACGCCGCCCCCTCCGCCACCGGACGGGGTGTACCGGACGCCGACGCGACCGCGTCCCGGGCCCGGTCCAGGCCGCGCCCCGCCGCGTCCAGGAGGGCCGTTCCGGCGGCGATCACGAGGCCGCACGCGACGACGGCGGCGGCCGTGATCAGGACGGCGTTCCTCCGGCGGCGCCTGCGCTCCTTCGGCCCGTCCGGCCGCCGCGGCACGAACGGGCCGCCCGGTCCGGCGGCGCCCGGCCAGGGCGGGGGGACGGTGCCCGGTGCAACATTCCCCTCCGGGACGGTCCACGGCGTGGTGTGCACCGCGGTCGGGCCCGGGGCGGCGACCGGAGCCGCGGCGGTCGCGGGCCCCGTGGCCGCGGCCGGCGGCGGGACCGTCACCGGCGGCCCCGCGATCTCCCGCCATCCGGCCGGACCGGCGCCCTCCCCGCCGTCCCGGCCCAGTTCCCGGCGGCACCACTCGACGATCTCCGCGGGGGTGGCCCGCTCCTCGGGGGCCGTCGCCAGGCAGCGGCCGAGCAGGTCACGCAGGCGTTCGGGCAGCTCGGAGAGGTCGGGCTCGGAGTGGACGATCCGGTACAGCACGGTGGCGGCCGGTCCGTCGCCGTACAGGGGCTTGCCCAGCGCCGCGAACGCGGCCGTCTGCCCGAGCGAGAAGACGTCGGTGGCCGCCGTGATGGCGCCCGCGGAGGCCTGCTCGGGGGCCATGTACTGGGGCGTGCCGATGGTGGTGCCGGTGGCGGTGTGCGCGGTGCTGTCGGCGGCGAGCGAGATGCCGAAGTCGATGACGCGCGGTCCGTCGGCGGCCAGCAGGACGTTGGCCGGTTTGAGGTCCCGGTGCACGATCCCCGCCGCGTGGATGGCCTGAAGGGCCTCGGCGACCCCCGCCATCAGCCAGAGCACGGCGGGCACCGGCAGCGGCCCGCTCCGGGCGACGGCGCCCGCCAGGGAGGGCCCCGGCACGTACAGGGTGGCCAGCCAGGGCGGGGTGCCGTCCGGGTCGGCGTCGATCAGTTCGGCGGTGTAGGCGCCCTTCACTCTGCGGGCTGCCGTGATCTCCCGGCCGAAACGCCGCCGGAAGGTCGCGTCGTCGGCCAGTTCCGACCGTACGACCTTGATGGCCACGGGCCGGCCGCCCCGGGTGTGCGACAGGTACACCCGGCCCATGCCGCCCGCTCCGAGCCGGGCCGCCAGACGGTAACCGGCCACCGTGCGCGGATCGTCGCCCTGCAAGGGCTGGAAGACCTCGGCCGTGTGATTCATCGGTTCCCTCCCCATGATCCCGATGAGCTGACCAGGTACGCAGCCTATGCGGTGCGGCCGTCACCGGGCGCCGGAGGGGGCACCCTCCCCCGCGGCCCCGCGGTCACCCGGCCGTCAGTACGGCGAACTCGGCGTCGGCCCGCTCGGTGACGAGCGCGAGGACGCGGCCGGCGGCGGCCAGGTCCTCGGCGGGTATCCCGCCCCAGATGCGGGCGCCGACGGGCGCGACCGCCGCGCCGACGGCGGCGAGCAGTTCGCGCCCGGCGTCGGTGGCGGGCAGGTGCGCGCCGTCCGCGACCAGCAGCCCCTTGTCCAGCAGCCCGTCGACGACGGTCCGGATGCCGGCCGGGTCGGCCTTGAGGGCGCCGCGCACCTCGGCGACGAGGCCGTCCCGCGTCGGCGGGGTCTGGGCGGTGACCGCGGCACGCAGGACCACTTGCTGCTGGAAGGTGACGCCGTGCCGGGCCAGGATCTGCTCCAGTACCCCGCGGGCGGCGTAGTGCGCCAGGCCGAGGGCACGGGCGTCTGCCGGTGGCGCGTCCGCGGTCGCCGCGTCCGTGGTCGCCGCGTCGGTGGTCGGCGCGGTGGGTGTGGTGGGCGTGGTGGTGGTCATGACGTCGTCCTCCGGGTGCTCTCGTCGTTCGGTACGGGTGGAGCGAGAGGTGCGTCGAGCAGGGTCGTCAGTTCGTCGGTGAAGGCGCGCGTCCGTGCGGCGTCGAGGCCCCCGAGCGGCTCCAGCATCCGCTGGAGCAGTTCCTGGACCATCGTGATCGCCTCCCGCGTGACGGACTCGCCCCGTTCGGTGAGGGCGAGCTGCACGGCCCGCGGGTCCCGGGGGTCGCGGGTACGCTCGATCAGCCCCGCCGCCTCCAAGGCTCGCGCCAGCTTCGAGACGTACAGCGCCTCCAGCCCCGTGTGGTCGGCGAGTCGGCGCTGACTGGGCCGCTCACCGGCGCGCTGCATGCCGTACAGCGAGGCGACCACCGAGTACTGGGCGTGCGTGAGGCCCAGGGGAGCCACCGCGCGATCGACGGCGACCCGCCACTTGTTGGCGAGCCGCCACACGAGGAAGCCGGGCGTCGCATGCCGTGAACCCTTGCTCATACGAAATACCGTACATGGCTACTATGTACATGGCTACTGAATTGCCACCGAGACGGACCGCCGAGACGGATCACCGCGATCGGCCGGACGAGGCCTGGGACTACTCGGGAAGCGCCTTCGCCCGGCGCCGCCCCACCTGGGTCCGCACCGCTCCCATGCTCGCCGCGATGACCAGGGCGATGGCGGCGGACTGGGTGGCGGTCAGTGCCTGGTCGAGGATGAGGAAACCGGCCGCCGCGGCGATGGCGGGCTCCAGGCTCATGAGGATGGCGAAGGTCGGCGCTGGCAGACGGCGCAGCGCGAGGAGTTCGAGGGTGTAGGGCAGGACGGAGGAGAGCAGGGCGACGCCGGCGCCCAGCGTGAGCGTCACCGGGTCGATCAGCTTCGACCCCGACTCGACGATGCCGAGCGGCAGGAACAGCAGCGCGCCGACCGCCATCGCCAGCGCCAGCCCGTCGGCCTGCGGGAAGCGGCGTCCGGTGCGGGCACTGAAGACGATGTACGCCGCCCACATGGCGCCCGCCGCCAGGGCGAAGGCGGCACCGGCCGGGTCGAGGCCGTCGAAGCCGCCGCCGCCCAGCAGGAAGACACCGGCCAGGGCGAGCGCGGCCCAGACCAGGTTCATCGCACGGCGGGAGGCGAAGACGGACAGGGCGAGCGGGCCGAGCACCTCCAGGGTGACCGCGGGGCCGAGCGGGATGCGGTCGACGGCCTGGTAGAAGAGGCCGTTCATGCCGGCCATGGCGATGCCGAAGACGACGACCGTGCCCCAGTCGGCCCGGGAGTGGCCGCGCAGCCGGGGCCGGCAGACCAGGAGCATGACGACGGCGGCCACGGCGAGCCGCAGGGTCACCACGCCGAGCGCCCCGGCCCGCGGCATCAGACTCACCGCCAGCGCGGCGCCGAACTGCACGGAGATGCCACCGGCGAGGACCAGGCCGACGGGTCCGAGGGCGCCGAACCGTCCGCCCGGCGCGCCGTCCGGCATCAGCGCGTGACCGACGGCGGGCGCGGCGGCCGCGGACGAGGTGCCGGGGGTGGTGCTGGGGGTACTCACGGGGGGCTCCGGGACGGTGTACGGAAGGGCGTCGTTCAGCATACTGCACTACACGGTCCAGAGTAATGGACCATGTCAGGCACGTAGCCGTTTTACGCAACTGTCGGGGCCGGGGTGTCCGGCTGTCAACGCGCGTCCGTCAGGCGAGCCGGGACCGCCCGGAGCACTCCCGCCCACCCCCGCCCGGCCCCCCACCGAGCGGGTACCGTCCACCGGGTGAGACGACTCCTGACCCGCCTCTGGCGCCTGCTGCGGCCCGTCCAGAGCCGCCTGATGTGGCTGGTGAACGCCAAGTTCGTGGTCGGCGTGACCGGCGTCGTGCGGGACGACGAGGGGCGGGTCCTGATGCTGAAGCACCGGTTGTGGCCGCCGGGCCGTCAGTGGGGTCTGCCGAGCGGCTTCGCGCACAAGGGCGAGGACTTCCGGCAGACCGTCGTCCGGGAGGTCAGGGAGGAGACCGGGCTGGACGTGGAGGCGGGCCGGCTGGTCATGCTCAACAGCGGCCTGCGCACCCGCCTGGAGGTGGCGTACGAGGCCCGGCTCCTGGGCGGCGAGCTGCGCCTCGACCCCTTCGAGATCCTGGAGGCCCGCTGGTGCCGCCCGGACGAACTGCCCGAGGACGTCCAGCCGGTGTGCCGTCCGCTGGTGCGGGGCGAGACCGTCCCCTGAGCGGACTCCCCCGGCCCGGCCGCCCCCACGGCACCCGGCCACAGCCGAATGCGGAGTACCGCCCGTGCTTTTCGACGTCTCCCGCGGCGAACTCGCCGACACCTTCGGCGAGCACCGGCTCGCGACCCTGCCCGCCTCCGCCTTCCCGCCGCTCGCGGCGGACACCGAGGGCGCCCGCCTCCTGCGAACCGTCGGCGCCCCCACCGGAACGCTCCTGCTGCGCGCGCCCGACGAGGAGTCCGGTCGGCTGCCCCTCGTCCGGGACGTCGTCCACGCCGAGGACTTCGAGGCCGCCTCCCGGGACGCGGGCGGATGGCCCGTCATCGGCTGGCTCCTCAACGCCCACCTCGCCCTGGACCCCGGCAGCGGCACGGTGTACGCCTTCGACCCCGACGAGGAGACGGTGCGGAAGCTCCACACGGACGTCTCCTCCCTGGTCCGGGTCACCGCCCGGTTCCAGCGCCTGCTGGAGGAGTTCACCTTCGCCGACGACGAGGACGAGGAGGCCGGCTTCGAGCGCCTGGAGCGCGCCGTCGAACGCGTCCGCCGGGAGACGCACGACGTCGACCCGCTCCCCTTCCAGGACGACGAGACGGTCTGGTCGGTGGTCGGCGAGGAGATCGCCATGGGGCAGCGCTTCGCGGGCGACAGCCCCGGAGCCCGTTCGCTCTACGGGTGAGGCCGGGCGACCGCCGCGCGACCGCCCGGCCGGGTGCCGGCGGTCACCCCATGCTCTTGGCGCCGTCCAGCGCCTCGCGGATGATGTCCGCGTGGCCGGCGTGCTGGGCGGTCTCGGCGATGACGTGCAGCAGCACCCGGCGCGCCGACCACTCGGTGTCGGCCTCGAACCACGGCGCCTTCGGCAGCGGATGGGCGGCGCCCAGGTCGGGCAGAGCGGCGATCAGCTCCTCGGTCCGGCGGGCCACCTCGGCGTAGTCGTCCAGCACACCGGCCAGCGTCTCGCCGGGCAGCATCTTGAACTCGTCGGCCCGCCGGGCCCAGTCGGCCTCGGTCATGGCCGTGAAGTCGCCCATCGCGGAGGGGCCGTTCACGATGAAGTCGGTCCAGTTCCGCTCGGCCGCGGCCGTGTGCTTGATCAGGCCGCCCAGGCACAGCTCACTGACGGTGGTCCGCAGGCCGGCCTGCTCGTCGGTGAGATCACGGGTGGTGAAGCGCAGGAAGTGCCGGTGCTTGGCCAGCGTCTCCAGCAGGTCGGCACGCTCGCCGGTGAGGGGCTTGGTGGTGGCCTCGGTGGTGGGCTCGGTGGTGGGCTCGGTCGTGGTCATGGGGTCTCCGCCTTCCGCTGTTCCTGCTCCGTCGGTCGAGGACCACGCTATGGCCGATCTAGGTCAATCCATGTCCTAGATCGGGCCCGGAGCGCCTAGGGGGTGTCGTTTGGATCAGGCCGGCCGCGGCCGACGGTGCCTTGTGGCCGACCCGAGCGGGGTCTGGTGCGTGCAGCTGCAAGGCGGAGGAGGGCGACAGGGCGGAGCCCTGGCAACCGACGACAACGCCGCAGATGGGCGTGCCAGACCCCGCGACCCCGGCAAGATCCAGACGACACCCCCTAGTGGGCGATCTCCCCGCCGCCCATCAGCAGGTCCAGCCCCTTGGTGTCGTCGAAGGTGCCCTCGGTCAGCCGGGTGACGCCGGTCGTGGACGGCCCCTCGGCGGTGCCCCGCAGCAGGTAGGCGACGCCCTCGACCGTGTCGCTGCCCGGCGCGGTCACCACGAGGTCGGCCCGGCCGTCGCCGCCCAGGTCGGTGAGGCCCACGACGGCGCCGAAGTCCGCGTCCCCGCCCTGCGCGGCGCCGAGGTCGCCCCCGTCGAACAGCCGGGCGCCCGCACCGCTGAGCCCGTCCGGGCCCCCCGCGAGGAACAGCACCTGTTCCGGCCCGGGCTCCCCGTACACGTCCCACCGGGGAGCCCCGGCCACCACGTCCGCGTACCCGTCTCCGTTGACGTCCCCGGTGTCCAGGCTGGTGAGGACGGCGTCCTCGTCCTGGGGCTCCGCGCCGGGCACGCCGGGGGTGTCGCGGTCGACGGTGGTCGTACGCGTCCCCGGTCCGTCCTGCGACCCGTACACCACCGTCACCGAGCTCCGGCTGGCGTCGCCGCCGCGGGGACTGAGGACCAGGTCGTCGACACCGTCCCCGTCCACGTCGCCGATCGCCCCCTCGCCGGCGTCGGGGAGCCGGACGTCCCCGGGCTGCGTGAAGCCGTCCCGGCCGCCGCGCAGGTAGCTCACCGGCTGGGACCGGTCCCGCCAGGGCACCTCGCCTCCGGTGTCGGCGTCGTGGATGCTCACCAGGTCGTCGACGCCGTCGCCGTCTAGGTCCCCGGCGACGAGATCGTCGTAGTTCGCGCTCTCGACGTCCGGGGCGGGGCGGCGCGGAGCAGCGACGCGGCCCGTCCCGGCGGGGGTGCCGTCCCGCCCGAAGGGCCCCTTCAGCAGCCCCTTGTCGGAGCCGAGCCCGAAGACCAGGTCGGGGTGCCCGTCCCCGTCGAAGTCACCGCCGGCGAGCTGCTCGTCCAGGATCGGGTCGTCGCCCCAGGCGACGTGACTGCCGTCCGTCCCCGGCACCCGGACACCACGCGAGAGCCCGTCCTCGGACCCCCACATGATGATCACGCTCGGCTTCCAGTCGAAGACGGAGACGGCGAGATCGGTGTACCCGTCCCCGTCGAGGTCGCGGGCCACGACATCGCTCCCGAAGAACGACTCGTCCCGGTTCTTCCCCGGTATCCCGGCGTCGTCCTGCGTCAGGTACTGACACCGGGCGATCGAGGTCCCGTCCCCCGCCCCGTACGCGACCTCGACACTCCCCCCGCCGTACCCGCCCGGCACGTCCCCCATCGAGCCGAGCGCCAGGTCGGGGCGCCCGTCCCCGTCGAAGTCGGCGGCGCCGTCCGGCGCGGGTCGGTCCGGCGCGGGTCGGTCCGGCGCGGGTCGGTCCGGCGCGGGTCGGTCCGGCGCGGAGGAGGTGGCCGCGGTCCCGTGAGCGCCGCCGCCGGTCCCGCAGCCGTACGGCGCGGCGATGCCGGCGGACCCGTCGTCGGCGATCACCAGACCCGCGGCGACCGCCAGGGCGACGAGCGCCGCACCGCCCCCGACCACCCACGGCCGCCTACCGCCCCGCCACCGCGACACCTGCCCCTGATCACCCGGACCGTCCATACCGACGATCACGCGTCGGCCGCCGTGAGCGGTTCCGAACCCGTCCCACGGTGGCATCCCACCGCCGGTCGTCAGACCCTGGTCGTACGCCCAAGTACCCCCGCGCTCCGACGCGTTGAGCGCACCCGGACCCCTAACGTCCTCCGCATGACCGGCAGATCACGCACCTCACGCAGAACCGTCCTGACCGCACTGCTCGCGGGAGCCGTGTCCGTCCCCCTCCTGGGCGCCGCTCCCGCGTCGTCGGCACCCGCCGCCGTACTGGAGTTGCCCTCGCCCACCGGCCCCCACCCCGTCGGCCGCCGCACCCTGCACCTCGTCGACCGGCACCGCCCCGACCCCTGGGTGCCGGCGGCGCGGGGCCGGGAGCTGATGGTGTCCGTGTCCTACCCGGCACGCTCGTCCGGCGCACGCCCGGCGGCGTACATGACCCGGAGTGAGGCGCAGCGGCTCCTGGAGCTCAAGGGGCTGGCCGGGGTCGTGCCGGCCGCGACGGTCGCGGGGACGCGCACGCACGCGCAGGCCGACGCACCCCCCGCCCCGGGCCGCTTCCCTCTCGTCCTGCTGTCCCCCGGCTTCTCCGTGCCGCGCACCACGCTCACCGCGCTCGCCGTGGACGTGGCCGCCCGCGGTTACGTCGTCGCCGCCGTGGACCACGCCTACGAGTCCGTCGGGACGGAGTTCCCCGGAGGCCGGGTCCCGCCGTGCGTGGCCTGCGACCGGGTCGGCGTCGACGTCGACGAGGCGACGGTCGTGCGGGGCCGGGCCGCGGACCTCTCCTTCGTGATCGACGAGCTGACCGGCCGCCGGAGTACGGGGGCACTGGCGCGCCTGATCGACCCGGGCCGTATCGGCGTCGCCGGCCATTCGATCGGCGGAGCGGCCGCCCTGGCCACGATGGCGGCCGACCGCCGGGTACGGGCGGGGGTCAACCTGGACGGGGGCTTCTTCGTGCCGGACGCGGGACACCGCATCGGCGGACGCCCGTTCATGATGGTCGGAGCCGAGGCCGTCCACGGTCCCGGCAACACCGCCGGCGACTGGGCCGCCACCTACGACCGCCTGCACGGCTGGAAGCGCTGGCTGACCGTGTCCGGGGCCGGGCACTTCTCCTTCACCGACATCCCCTGGCTGGCGGAGCAGCTGGGGCTGCCCGATCCGCAGGTGCCGCTCCCGGGCGAACGGGGCTGGTACATCACCCGCGACTACGTCGGCGCCTTCTTCGACCTCCACCTGCGGGGCCTCCCCCAGCCCCTCCTCCACGGCCCCACGTCCTCCCACCCCGAAGTCGGGTTCCACCGGCCGTAGCGGTCCCCGACGCAACCGTCACTCCAACCGCTCCGCCAGCACCTCCGCCAGATGCCGCCCCCGCACCCCCGCCAGCTGCTCCAGCTGCGTCCGGCACGAGAAGCCGTCCGCCAGGACCACCGCGCCGTCCGGGGCCTCGCGCACCGCGGGGAGGAGCTGGTCCTCGGCGCACGCGGCCGACACCTCGTAGTGGCCGTCCTCGAAGCCGAAGTTGCCCGCGAGGCCGCAGCAGCCGCCGCTCAGCTCACCGGTCAGGCCCGCCGACTCGCGCAGGCGCCGGTCGGCCGCGTCGCCCAGGACCGCGTGCTGGTGGCAGTGGGTCTGGCCGACCGCCGGGAGGTTCACCTGCGGCGGTGTCCAGTCGGGGGCGTGCCGCTCCAGCGCTTCGGCGAAGGTCAGCACACGCGCTGCGAGCCGGGCCGCGCGCGGGTCGTCGTGCAGCAGCTCGGGCAGGTCCGTGCGCAGGGCGGCGGCGCAGCTCGGCTCCAGGACGACGACCGGCGCGGACGTCTCCAGCACCGGGGCCATCAGGTCCAGGGTGCGGCGCATCACCGCGCGGGCCCGGTCGAGTTGGCCCGTGGAGACGTACGTCAGTCCGCAGCAGACCCGGCCGCCCCGACGGGCCGTCAGCAGCGCCAGGGCCGACCTCGACGTGCCGTCCCCGACCACCGCACGTCCTCGCAGCGTCGGCGGCAGCGCCACTCGCAGCCCCGCCGCCTCCAGCACCCGTACGGCCGCCCGGCCGACGGAGGGCGAGAGGTGCTCGGTGAAGGTGTCGGGCCACAGGACCACCAGGTCACCGGTACCGGCCGGCCCCCGGCGCCTCCCGCGCCACCACCTGCTGAACGTCTCCCCCGCCAGCCGCGGCACCTCCCGTTCCCCCGCGATCCCGCCCAGCCGCTTGGCCACTGCGGCCAACGGCCGCACCGACGCCAGCGCGTTGACGACCGGCACCACCCGCGCCCGGGCCGCCCAGCGCAGCCACACCGGCAGCCACCCCATCGCGTAGTGGGCGGCGGGCCGGCGGCGCCCCTCGTAGTGGTGGTGCAGGAACTCCGCCTTGTACGTGGCCATGTCGACCTCGACCGGGCAGTCGGAGCGGCAGCCCTTGCAGGACAGGCACAGGTCCAGGGCGTCCCTGACCTCCGTCGACCGCCAGCCGTCCGTCACCAGCTCCCCGGCGAGCATCTCGTGCAGCAGCCGGGCCCGCCCGCGCGTGGAATGCGCCTCGTCCCCCGTCGCACGGAACGACGGGCACATCACGCCCGCCCCGGACACCGACGTCGTACGGCACTTGGCGACCCCGACGCAGCGGCGCACGGCCGCCGAGAAGTCGCCGCCGTCGGACGGGTAGCCGAACTCCACGTCCACCGGCTCGCGCGGCAGGACGGAGAAGCGGAGGTTCGCGTCGAGCGGCGCCGGGCGGACCAGCATGCCGGGGTTGAGGAGGTCGTCCGGGTCCCAGACCGCCTTGGCCCGCTCGAAGAGCGCCACCGTCTCGGGCCCGTACATCCTCGGCAGCAGCTCCGCCCGCGCCTGCCCGTCCCCGTGCTCCCCGGACAGCGATCCGCCGTGCGCCACCACCACGTCCGCCAGCTCCTCCGAGAAGCGGCGGAAGCGGGCGACCCCGGCCTCCGACAGCAGGTCGAAGTCGATGCGTACGTGGATGCAGCCGTCGCCGAAGTGCCCGTACGGCGTGCCGCGCAGCTCGTGGGCGGTGAGCAGGCGCCGGAAGTCGCGCAGATAGCCTCCCAGCCGGGCCGGCGGCACCGCGCAGTCCTCCCACCCCGGCCACGCCTCCGAACCGTCCGGCATCCTGGTCGCCGTACCGCTCGCGTCCTCCCGGATCCGCCACAGCGTGCGCTGCCCCGCCGGGTCGGTCACCACCAGCGCGTCCACGACGTCCGCCGCCCGGACGACCGCCTCCGCCCGCGCCCGCGCCTCCGCCTCCGTGTCGCCGCCGGTCTCCACGAACAGCCAGGCCCCGCCCCTCGGCAGCCCCTCCGTGGACGGCACCAGGTCGACCGCCATGCCCTCCACCGTGAGCGGCCCGAGCGGCAGCAGCCCGGCCGCCGCCTCCGCCGCGCCCGCCTCGTCGGTGTAGCCCAGCACCGCCAGCGCACGCGCGCGGGGCGACTCGACCAGCCGTACGACCGCCTCCGTCAGCACGCCCAGCGTGCCCTCCGAGCCGCAGAAGGACCGGGCCACGTCCGCGCCCTTCTCCGGGAGGAGGGCGTCCAGCGCGTAGCCGGAGATGCGGCGCGGGAGGTCGGGGAAGCCGGTGCGCAGGCGGGCCAGCTCGCCGTCCACCAGCTCGCGCAGGCCCTCCGGTGCCCCGGACCACTCCCGCCCGAGCCGCAGCCGCCGCCCCCGCGCGGTGAGCACGGAAAGCTCGCGCACGCTGTCCGCCGTCGTGCCCCAGGCCACCGAGTGGGAGCCGCAGGAGTTGTTGCCGATCATGCCGCCGAGCGTGCAGCGGCCGTGGGTGGAGGGGTCGGGGCCGAAACGCAGCCCGTGCGGCGCGGCGGCGTCCTGGAGACGGTCCAGGACCAGCCCCGGCTGGACGACGGCCGTACGCGCCTCCGGATCGATCCCGACCAGCCGGTTCATGTGCCGCGTGAAGTCCAGCACCACCCCCGTACCGGTCGCCTGCCCGGCGATGGACGTGCCGCCGCCCCGCGCCACGACCGGCACGCCGCGCTCCCGGCACACCTCCAGCACGGCCGCCACGTCGTCGGCGTCCCTCGGGGCCACGACACCGAGCGGGACCCGGCGGTAGTTCGAGGCGTCCATCGTGGTCAGCGCCCGGGACGTGGTGTCGAACCCGACCTCGCCGCGGACGGCCCTGCGCAGTGCTGCCTCCAGATCCGTCATGCCTCCAGCATGGGCGCTCGTAGCTCCGCACAGGTCCGCTCGGCGGAGATCTCGTCTCATCGGACGGACATGTCTTCGTCCGGTTTGGCCGAGGCGATACCCTCCGGCTCGTGGCTGAGATCCAGATTCCTGCTGACATGAAGCCCGCGGACGGTCGTTTCGGCGCGGGTCCCTCCAAGGTGCGGGTGGAGGCGCTGGACGCCCTGGCCGCCACCGGTACGTCCCTGCTCGGCACCTCCCACCGCCAGGCGCCCGTCAAGAACCTGGTCGGCAAGGTCCGTGAGGGCATCCGCGAGCTGTTCCGGCTCCCCGACGGCTACGAGGTGATCCTCGGCAACGGCGGCTCCACGGCGTTCTGGGACGTCGCGACCCACGGCCTGATCGAGAACAAGTCGCAGCACCTGAGCTTCGGCGAGTTCTCCTCCAAGTTCGCCAAGGCCGCCAAGCTCGCCCCGTGGCTGGCCGAGCCGACCGTCGTCGCCGCCGACCCCGGCACCCACCCCGAGGCGCGCGCCGAGGCCGGCGTGGACGTGTACGGCCTCACGCACAACGAGACCTCCACCGGTGTCGCCATGCCCATCAGGCGCGTGGCCGGTGCCGACGAGGGCGCCCTCGTCCTGGTCGACGCGACGTCGGGGGCGGGCGGCCTTCCGGTCGACATCTCGGAGACCGACGTCTACTACTTCGCCCCGCAGAAGTCCTTCGCCTCCGACGGCGGCCTGTGGATCGGCGTGTTCTCCCCGGCCGCGATCGAGCGCGCCGAGCGCGTGCACGCGTCCGGCCGCCATGTCCCGGAGTTCTTCTCGCTGCCGACGGCGATCGACAACTCCCGCAAGAACCAGACGTACAACACCCCGGCGCTGGCCACCCTGTTCCTCCTCGGCGAGCAGCTGGACTGGATGAACGGCCAGGGCGGCCTGGACTTCACCACGGCCCGCACCAAGGACTCCTCGTCCCGCCTGTACACGTGGGCCGACGAGTCCAAGTACGCCACCCCGTTCGTCTCGGACCCGGCCAAGCGCTCGCAGGTCATCGGCACGATCGACTTCTCCGACGACATCGACGCCGCCGCCGTCGCCAAGGTGCTGCGCGCCAACGGCATCGTCGACACCGAGCCGTACCGCAAGCTCGGCCGCAACCAGCTGCGCGTGGCGATGTTCCCGGCGATCGACCCGGCGGACGTCGAGGCGCTGACGAAGTGCGTGGACCACGTCATCGAGAAGCTGTAGCAGCGACCACGAGTCCAGCGACGGAGGGCGCCCGGCGAATCATCCGCCGGGCGCCCTGCGCGCATCCGTGGGACCTCTGCTCCCCGACGAACAGCTCCTCGGCCCGCTCCACGGTCGGGGAGCGGTCCAGCCAGGTGCCCGGCACGTCGAGACCGGTGCAGGCGGTGACCCGCTCCCGGACGGAGTGCGCCTTGACGATGTGCAGGACTATGACACCGGTCGGCACGCCAGACGGAGGACACCCGGCGGGGGTCCGCCGGGCTACATCGGTTCGACGAGGGCTGCTCGCCACTCGGGGCGCGGGTCGGCCCCCATGCTCGTCCAGTACTCCGTCCCACGGACGACCTGCCCGTCGCGGACGGTCCAGAACGACGCCGCGCGGAAGACGCCGAGACTGTCGTGCGGCACTTCCACCTCGGAGACGACCTCGTCGCCCTCGGCCACCACCTTGAGCACCCGAATCGACCAGCCTTCCGGGTATTCGCGGTTCACCGCGACGAAGTTCTCCCGGCCGACGATGCGTTCGAGGCTGATCGGCCACTCGACAACGGCGTCCTCGGCGATCAACCCGGCGACGGCTGCCCAGTCACGGGCCTGGATCCGGTCCCACAGTGTCTCGATGACCTTCGACGATTCCATCGGCGGAGCCTTTCACACCGGTCTGACAAGGGCCTCGTCAACGGCAAGTCGGTTGTTCCTCAGGCCAGTCCCGCCCCGATGGCGCGGCGGACCGCGTCCGCGCGGTCGCGGATGTGGGCCTTGGCGAACAGGTTGTTGATGTGGGTCTTGACCGTGGCCTCGCTGATGAAGAGTTTCTCCGCGATGCCCCGGTTGGACAGGCCCTGGCCGATCAGGGCGAGGACCTCGCGCTCGCGGGGTGTGAGGTCGTCCGGCAGCGGCTGACGGGCCGCGTCGCCCGGGGCGGGCGCCGCCTTCGTCCTGGCCGTGGCGAGCAGGCGGTTCTGGACCTCCCGGTCGAGTACGGACTGGCCCGCGCCCGCGGCCCGGATCGCGCGGGTGATGTCCTGGCGCCCCGCGTTCTTGGTCAGGTAACCGCGGGCGCCCGCGCCGAGCGCGCCCAGGATCGACTCGTCGTCGGCGAAGGTGGTCAGGACGACCACCGCCACCTCCGGGTGCTCCTCGGTCAGCCGGCGGGTCGTCTCGATGCCGTCCAGCACGGGCATCCGCAGGTCCATCAGCACCACGTCGACGGGGCCGGCGGCCACCGCCGCCAGTACCTCGGTGCCGTCCGCGGCCGCCGCCACGACGTCGATGTCCTCCGCCAGGCCGAGCACCGCGGCAAGCGGTTCCCGCACGGCGGCCTGGTCGTCGGCGACGATCACCTTCAACCGCGTCGGTCCCTCGCTCTGTTCGTTCATCCTGGAATCACCGTTTCCACCTGCCAGCCGCCCTGGTCCGGTCCCTCGGTGACCGGCCCCGCGCTGACGCTCCCGCCCAGCAGGGCGACGCGCTCGCGCATTCCGATCAGACCCATTCCGCTGCCGGCGCCGGGGGTCACCGCACGGGTGGCGGGCCGGTTGCGGATCCTCAGTGTGATCGACGCGGCGGTGAACGTCAGCTCCACCTCGGCCTTTCCGCCGGGAGCGTGCCTGGCCGCGTTGGTCAGCGCCTCCTGGGCGATCCTCAGCAGGTTCTGGGTCACCTGGGCCGGCACCTCGCGGACGGTTCCCGTGACCGTGAGGGCGTCGCGGTGGCCCGACGACTCGACCATCGCGGTCAGGCTCTCCAGTAGCGGCAACGCGTCCTCGCGCAGCGCGTGCACGGTCCACTGGGCCTGCTTGAGGCTCTCCTTGACCAGGCCGTGGGCCTTGGTGGTGGCCTCCCTGACCTTCTCCAGGTCACCGGTGTCGAGCAGCGCGTCGGCCAGTTCCAGCTGCATGTTGATGCCGGCCAGGGAGTGCGCGAGGACGTCGTGCACGTCCCGCGCGATCCGGCCGCGCTCGGTGAGGACGGCGGTCCTCGCCTCCGCGCGGGCGGCGCGTTCCGCCGACTCGGCGGCCGAGAGCGCCGACCGCACGGCCTGGCGCTGGGTGCGGTTGAGGATGCCCACCACGACCGGGACGCCCGTGGTGAGGCCGAGCACCCACGGCAACTCCGGGTCTCCCGGCCCGAGGTGGAAGTACAGGACACCGGCGCAGAGCAGGGAGCACGTCACCGCGAGGGTGAGTGCCCGGCCGGTTTCGAGGCGGTAGCCGATGTGCCCGGCGACGAAGTAGGCGAACAGGTAGCCCGTGCCGCTGTCGCTGACGCCGAGGAGGGCAGCCGCCGCGACGATGCCGGACGTGAGCCAGGCCAGCGCCACCCGCGGGGGGACCCGGTGCTCGGGCACTCCCCTGGCCAGCAGTGCAGCGGAGTTGAGTACGAAGAGCACGGCGACCGCCAGGCCCTGGCCGCCGAGGCCCATGGGCCGGATCGTCAGGGCGCCCACGACGACGAC
The DNA here is from genome assembly GCF_033406955.1 of Streptomyces violaceoruber. Classification (NCBI taxonomy): domain Bacteria; kingdom Bacillati; phylum Actinomycetota; class Actinomycetes; order Kitasatosporales; family Streptomycetaceae; genus Streptomyces; species Streptomyces violaceoruber. The sequence continues at coordinate 3,752,965 of NZ_CP137734.1, forward strand.
CGCGAGGCTCAGGCCCCACTGCACGCGCGGGTCCTGGCCGGGGACCCGGCCCGGAGCCGGACGCGGGTCCGCCCCCGGGGTCGGGGGCGGGATGCTCTCGGTGGCGGACACCGGCAGAAGATAGCGCACGGTCAGGCCGTACGGTCGAGGACGGGCGCGGCGGAACCAGAGGAAGCGGCGGAAGCGGCGGAAGCCGGGGCACCGGCCCGGACGCGGCTGCGGACGTAGATCGTCGCCACCCGCGTGACCACCTCGGTCACCGCCATCAGCACGAACGCCGTCACCCACGCCTGGCCGCCCGTGATGTGGTGGGCGACGCTGAACCGGGCGACGTCGTCGGCGCCGCCGCCGTGCTCGACCCAGACCTGGAAGCCCATGCGGGCGCCCATGCCCAGCACCCACAGGATCGCCGACACGGCGCCCGCCTTGATCATGAGGTGCCCGTCGAGGGGCCGGATCCGGGTGTAGACGCCGCCCGCGATGCCGAGCACGGCGCCCGCACCCGCCAGGGCCGCGATCAGTACGAGGTCGTTGCCCCCGGTCGGGACGGAGTCCAGGTAGGAGTACGCGACGAAGGCCACGATCCCCAGCGGGATCAGGAACGTCTTGCGGTCGAGCCGGCCTTCCCGCAGCTGTCGGAAGACGACCAGAACGAGGGCGATGTCGGTGATCCACTCAGTCGTTGTCATGCCCTCAAGGCTGCTCCGACCAGGCCCGCGACACCTGGACCCACGGGTGGAGCCGGGGGTGGAGATCCACCGCTCCCCCGGTCTCCACCCCGGCCCGCACGCCCTGGCCGCCGCTACCGGCTCAGCCGCTGGAACCTCCGTACCGCCAGCGGCAGGAAGATCGCCGTCAGCACCACCGGCCACACGCCCGCCATCAGCAGCGCGTGCTGTTCCACCCACGAGTCGCCGCCGCCGACCGGCGTGCCGAACAGGTCGCGGGCGGCCGCCGCCGTCGACGAGATCGGGTTCCACGCGGCCACCCAGCCCAGCCAGTCGGGCATGAGCTGCGGGGCGACGAAGATGCTGGAGATCATCGTCAGCGGGAAGGCCACCGCGAACAGGCCGCCCGCCGCCTCCGGGTTGGGGACCAGGAGGCCCAGCCACACGCCGATCCAGATCAGCGCGAAGCGCAGCCACAGCAGCAGCCCGAAGGCCGCCACGAAGCCCCAACCGCCCTCCGGGCGCCAGCCCATGGCCATCGCCGTCAGCATCATGATGGCCAACTCCGCGCAGGCCACCAGCAGATCGGTCACCCCGCGCCCGGCCACCACCGCCGAGGACGCCATCGGCATGGAGCGGAAACGGTCGATGACGCCCTTCGTGGAGTCGTAGACGACGACCGTCGCGGTGTTGATGAAGCCGAACGCCATGGTCATCACGAACATGCCCGGCATCAGGAAGTCCTTGTAGTCCCCGCCGCCGGGCACCGTCATCGCGCTGCCGAAGACGTAGCCGTAGAGGAGGACCGACAGGATCGGGAAGCCCAGCTGCCAGGCGATGTTGACGGGCTGGCGCTGGTAGTGGGTCAGGCCGCGGCGGACGATGTTGCCGCAGTCGGCGAGCAGCCAGTAGAGGCGGCCGCGCTCGGACGGGACCGTCGCCGGGCCCGGCGCGCTGTCGACACCGAGGGCGCTCATGCCGCCACCGCCTCCTTCGTCTTCTTCTCCTTCTCGTTCTCCGCGTTCCGCGCGGGCTGCACGCTCGTGCGGTGGCCGGTCAGGCGCAGGAACACGTCGTCGAGGCTCGGCCTGCGCAGGCCGATGTCCTCGACGGCGACGCCCTCGTCCTGGAGGGTGCGCGCCACCTCGGTCAGGGCCGGCACCCGGTCGGTGACCGGGGCGTGCACGCGCAGCGCCTCCTCTTCGACCTCGGGTTCGCCCTTGCAGACCCGGGCGACCGTCTTCACCACCCGTGGGATCTCGGCCCGGTCGGCGACCACGACCTCGATCCGGTCGCCGCCGACCAGGTTCTTCAGCCCGTCCGGGGTGTCGTCGGCGATGGCCCGGCCCCGGTCGATGACGGTGATGCGGGAGGCGAGCTTGTCGGCCTCCTCCAGGTACTGCGTGGTCAGCAGGACCGTCGTGCCGCTCGCCACCAGCTCGCGGACCGATTCCCAGACCTCGCCGCGACTGCGGGGGTCCAGGCCCGTCGTCGGCTCGTCCAGGAACAGGACGGACGGGGCGAGGATCATCGACGCCGCGAGGTCGAGGCGCCGCCGCATGCCGCCGCTGTACTTGCCCACGCCCCGGTCGGCGGCGTCGGTCAGGTCGAACTGCTCCAGCAGCTCGACCGCGCGGGCCCGGGCCCGCCTGCCGCCCAGGTGGAACAGGCGCCCGAACATCTCCAGGTTCTGCCGGCCGGTGAGCACCTCGTCCACGGCCGCGTACTGGCCGGTGAGGCCGATCCGCGCCCGCACCTCACGTGCCTGCCGGGCGATGTCGAGGCCCGCCACCTCGGCCCGTCCCCCGTCCAGCCTGATCAGCGTGGACAGGATGCGCACGGCCGTGGTCTTGCCCGCGCCGTTCGGCCCGAGCAGGCCGTGCACGGTGCCCTCGCGGACGGTCAGGTCGAAGCCGTCCAGGGCGCGTTTGTCGCCGTAGCGCTCCTCCAGGCCTTCGGCCCGTACCGCGTGTCGCTCGCTCATGGGTCCCAGTCCCCCTTCCGTTCCCTTACTGAGTACACCGTACCCGATTGCGCGTACGCCGTACTCAGTTTTTCGGCGCGGACTTAAACTGACCCCATGGCAAGCGGTACGGAGACCAGCGGCAGCGGCGACATCGGCCGCACCCTCGAACTGTTGTGGGACACCGGCCGACGCCCCAGCCGGGGACCCCGGCCCGGCCTGACGCTGGAGCGGATCGTGGAGGTCGCCGTCGAGGTCGCGGACCGGGACGGTCTGGGCGCGGTCTCGATGCGCCGGATCGCCACCGAGCTGGGCACCGGCACGATGTCCCTCTACCGCTACGTCCCCGGCAAGGGCGAGCTGCTCGACCTGATGCTGGACCGCGTGCAGCGCCCGTCCGAGAACCCGGCCGACCTCGGCGACGGCGGCTGGCGTGCGGCGCTGGAGGGCCTCGGCCACGCCACGCTCGCCCTCTACCGCCGCCACACCTGGCTGCTGGAGGTCAACCAGTCCCGCCCGGTCCTCGGCCCTTCCGCCCTGGACGGCATGGAGAGGGTGCTCGCCCGGATCAAGCCGATGGGCCTGACCGACCCCGAGCTGGTCTCGGTGATCGTCATGATCGACGGGTACGTCGTCGGGGCCGCCCGCACGCAGGTGTACGAGCGGGAGGCCGAGCGCAGGTCCGGGCTGACGGACGCGCAGTTCTGGGCGGCCCAGGGGCCGGTGCTGGTGGAGGCCATGAGCAGCGGGCGCTACCCCGTGCTCTCCTCCCTCTCCGAGGACGCCTTCGGCACCGGCTTCGACCACTTCGAGTTCGGGCTCCAGCGCATCCTGGACGGACTGGAGGTGCTGGTGGCCTCGCGGCGGGCGGCGGACGGCCCCGCCGCGGACAACGGCTCAGCGGCGCCGGAAGATCCGGCGTAGCCCGAACAGCGCGGCCAGCGCGACGAGCAGTCCGACCACCCCCACCTTGAGCGTGTCGCCGCCCGGACCGTCGGAGTCCGCCCCCGAGGCGTGGGAACCGGAACCCGATCCGCCGCCCGAGTCGCCACCGCCGCCGGGCACGTCCTCGGCCTTGACGGGGCTGTTGACGCCCTCCATGCCGAGCAGCAGCTTCTTGCCGTCGGTGGTGTAGGTGGCGGACTCGCCCTGCCCCAGGGGCACGCTGATCCGCTCCCCGCGCTTGATCTTCCCGCCGTTCCAGTCGTACCAGATGCCCCCGAGGTAGCCGCGCACGGCGAGCTGCTCACCGTCCGGGGAGAAGGCCGCGTCCGTGGCCCAGAGGTCGACGGGGACGGTGGGCTTGAAGACGTTGGTGCCGGAGGGGGAGAGCTTGGCCGGGCCCTCGTACAGGTGCCCGCCGTCCTCGTTCTTGTCGATGATGTAGACCCGCCCGGTCTTCGGGTGGACCACCATCGACTCCGCGTCGCGGGAACCGTCCGTGTACTTCACGACGTACTGCGTCGCCTTGACGGTCTGGTCCTTCAGGTCCGTCGGCTCGGGCAGCTCGTAGATCCACACGTACGGCCAGGTCACGCCGTCGTTGTCGCCGATGTCACCGACGAAGATCTTGTTGCCGGGGCCGATGGCGATCGCCTCGACGTCGCGGGGCGTGCCGACGCCGGACAGCGCGACGCGGGCGACGGTCTCGCCGGTGGCGCCGTCCACGGCGTAGAGGTACGGGCCGGTGTCCTGGTCGTTGTGCGTCCAGTAGATGCCGGGGTGCAGACGGGACGCGGCGAGGCCGCTGGACTCGGTGATGCGCGGGTCCTTGATGGTGAACCCGTCGCTCCCGGCGGGCCCGTCGTCCGCGTCCGCCGCGGAGGCGGGCACGGCGAACGCACCCACGAGAAGGGCCGAGGCGAGGAGGGCGAAGGGTCGGCGCATGCGCCAAGCCTGCCATCCCGCGCGGGCGTTCACGTCGGCGGTCACCCCCTCGGTCACCCTGCGTGGTCGGGCTCACATCGCGTCGACCAGGTCGATCGTCCATGATGAGCGGATGCTCAGGTTCATGTTCGTCGGCGACTCCATGACGATCGGGAGCGCAGGCGAACACACGTGGCGCTACCGGCTGTGGCAGCACCTGCGCGACTCCTGCGGCCGCCCCTTCACCTTCGTCGGCCCGCGCGAGACCCTCCACGACCGGGTGACGGACGCCCCCACGTCGTGCGCCTACGCCGAACCCGGCTTCCCCCGCGCCCACCTGGCCGGCTGGGGCGAGGGCTGGCACCACATGACCCCGCTGATCGCGCAGACGGTACGGTCCTGCCGCGCGGACGTGCTCCTGGTCTCGCTGGGCCTCATCGACCTCGGCTTCTACACCAACGCCGAGCAGACCGCCGCCAACGTCCGCGCCTTCGTGGCGAACGCGCGCTCGGCGAACCCGCGCGTGCGCGTGGCGGTGATGCCGGTGCTGCACAACATCCGGGTGGACGCCGACGAGACCTTCGCCGAGCAGGTCGCCCACTTCAACGAACTCCTCGTGAAGACCGTCGCCGACCTCGACGACGCGGACTCCCCGCTGCTGCTCGTCCCGCCACCGCCCGGGTACGACTTCCACACCGACACCTACGACGGCACCCACCCCAACGAGAGCGGCGAGCACCGGATCGCGGAGGCCTTCGCGACGGCGATGGCCGAGGAGTGGGGGCTCGGCGGCCCCTACTCCCCCGGCCCCCCGTCCCCGTAGGCCGCCCGGATCTCCCGGACCAGCCGGTCGGCGCACGCCCGCACCGCCAGGCCGCTCCAGTCCTCCGTCTCCTGCCCGAGGTAGACGGCGCGCGCGTGGGCGAGCGGCGGCCGGTACGAGGCGGGCAGCCGCCCCAGAGCCCAGTCCGCCGCCGCGTCCTTCGACCGGATGTCACCGGTGACGAGCGTGCTCCAGACGCGGGCGAGGGTGAGCAGCACGTTGCGCGTGTCCGGCTCCAGCCCGGCCAGCAGCTCCGGCACCCCGGCGGTGATCGCCCGCCGCAGGTCGCCGTGGGGCACGGGGTCGAGCAGGGTCGCGGGCGGCGGGCCGTACAGCGGGGCGGCGGCGCGCAGCACCATGGTCAGGAGCGGGGCCAGGTCGGGGTCGTCCTCCGGCTCCGGGACGGCCCCGCACTCGTAGGCGTCGCGCAGCCACTCGCCGTACAGGTACTCCCGGCGGGGCGGATACCGCCAGGGCCGGACCTCGTCCCGCACGACGGCGATCAGCTCGACGGGGCGCCCCTCACCGCCGGACACGCCGAGCAACTCCCCGGTGAGCCGCTCGCGTTGCCCGTACGTGGTCGGACGTCCCAGGACGACGAGGAGGTCGAGGTCGCTGTACGGGCGCAGTCCGCCGAGGGTGGCCGAGCCGTGCGCGTAGACGCCGAGCACGTCGCCGTCCTCGTCGAGGTGCCGCCGGACGAGGTCGACGAGGTGATCGGTGCGGTCCCGGTCCCGCTCCCGCTCTGGCATATGCGCGTCCTCCCGTGCCCTGGTCGCCGTGCGTATCGTTGTACCGCGCGGCTGTACTCGTCCTTGGGTCAGCCGGGGAGGAGCGCCACGATGACCGTCCTTGACGACAGGATCGCGATGGCCGAGAGCGACAACACGCGTCGACTCGACAAGATGTTCGAGCGACTCGAGAGGATGCCCGTCCCCGAGGGTTACAAGGTCGAGATCGTCGGGGGGGTTGTCTACATGGCACCACAGCGGGACATCCACTGGCAGACCATCCTCGAGATCCTCTGGGCTCTGGAAGATCACTTCGGACGGCGGCAGGCGAGAATCTTCTCGGACGTCCGCATCGACTTCCCCGGCTACGAGAACGGATTCTGTCCAGACGTCGCCAAGATCAAAAGTGGGGCGAAGAAGGACGACAACGGCAAGTGGCGTTACGGGGATGTCGAGTTCGTCGCCGAAGTCATTTCCAGAGGCACGGCGCGGAACGACTACGAAGCCAAGAAGACCGCCTATGCCCTCGCGGAGGTACCGGTCTATCTCATCGCTGACCCCTACGCACGCAGGTGCCGCTTGTTCACCGGGCCCAAGGACGGCATCTACGTGACCGACACCTCCATCGAGTACGGCGGAGTCGTAGACATGACACACACCCACCTCGGCCTCACTCTCGACACAGCGGACTTCCCCCGCGACTGAGCGCCCCGCTTGCCTGGAGCGCACTCCAAGTCGTTGGCTTGGGGACCATGAAGTACACGCAGCTCGGACGCACGGGACTCAAGGTCAGCCGGCTCGTCCTCGGCACCATGAACTTCGGTCCGCAGACCGACGAGGCCGACAGTCACGCGATCATGGACGCGGCGCTGGACGCCGGTATCAACTTCTTCGACGCCGCCAACTGGTGACTTTGACGCCAGGCTGCGCAGCAGCGCATCGCTGACGCTCACACCCCTGCGGATCCCGAGTGGAAATGACGAGGCCGCCGCCTCCAACTCGCTTCGAACGCAAGCAGAAGGCAACGGCCCCCCACAGACCCGCTACCTCACCATGCGAAGGCTTCGGGAGACGGTCCGGGACCGGGGAAGATCTCGTCCAGAGACGTCAGCAGCTCCTCGCTCAGCTCCAGCTCCAAGGCGCGCAGCGCCGAGTCCAGCTGCTCCTGCGTGCGGGGGCCGACAATCGGGCCGGTCACGCCGGGCCGGGTGAGCAGCCAGGCCAGCGCCGCCTCGCCGGGCTGCAGGCCGTGCTTGTCGAGCAGGTCCTCGTACGCCTGGATCTGCTCGCGCGTCTTGGTGTCCTTGAGCGCATCGGCAGCGCGGCCGCTCGCCCGGCGCCCCTGTGTGGCCTCCTTCTTGATCACGCCGCCCAGCAGACCGCCGTGCAGCGGCGACCACGGGATGACCCCGAGCCCGTAGTCCCGCGCGGCCGGGATCACCTCCATCTCGGCGCGGCGCTCGGCCAGGTTGTACAGGCACTGCTCGCTGACCAGCCCGATGGTGCCGCCCCGGCGCGCGGCGATCTCGTTGGCCTGCGCGATCTTGTAGCCGGGAAAGTTGGACGACCCGGCGTAGAGAATCTTGCCCTGCTGGACCAGGACGTCGATCGCCTGCCAGATCTCCTCGAACGGCGTCGATCGGTCGATGTGATGGAACTGGTAGACGTCGATGTAGTCGGTCTGCAGCCGCTTGAGGGAGGCGTCGACGGCCCGGCGGATGTTCACCGCGGACAGCTTGTCGTGGTTGGGCCAGACGTCCCCGTCGCCCGCCATGTTCCCGTACACCTTGGTGGCGAGGACCGTCCTGTCGCGCCGCCCGCCACCCTGGGCGAACCAAGTACCGATGATCTCCTCGGTGCGGCCCTTGTTCTCACCCCACCCATAGACGTTGGCCGTGTCTACAAAGTTCAGACCCGCGTCGAGAGCGGCGTCCATGATGTCGTGGCTGGTTGATTCGTCTGTCTGCGGACCGAAGTTCATCGTGCCGAGAACGAGTCGGCTGACCTTGAGTCCGGTGCGTCCGAGCTGCGTGTACTTCATGGACCACAAGCCAACTGCTTCGAGCCCACTCCAGGCAAGGACATCAGGTGCCGCCGTCAGGAGTCGTCTGCGAGGTGCCGGTACAGCGTGGCCCTGGAGACGCCCAGAGCCTTGGCGACGGCGCTGACACTCTCTCTCTTCGCCTTCCTCGCGCGGGCCACGGTCAGCACGTCCTCGTTCACGACGGACGGCCGTCCGCCGGTACGCCCCTGCGCCTTGGCTGCATCGAGTCCGGCGCGGGTGCGCTCCTTGATGAGGCTGCGCTCAAACTCCGCCATGGCTCCTACCACCTGAAGCATGAGACGGCCATCGGCCGTGCCGGGGTCGATGTTGGCCAGTGCACCCGTGAGCACCTTGAACCCGATACCACGCTCCCGAAGCGTGTCGACCATGGTCACAAGGTCGATGAGCGACCGGGCAAAGCGGTCGAGCTTCCACACGCACAGGGTGTCGCCAGCGCGGGCGTAGTCGAGTGCTGACCGCAGCTCCGGCCGGTCGGCGTTCTTGCCCGACGCCTTGTCCTCGAAGGTCCGGGCGCAGCCTGCGGCCGTCAGTGTGTCGCGCTGCAAGTGCGCTTCCTGGTCATCGGTGGAGACGCGGGCGTATCCGATGAGCTGACCGGTGATCGTGATCGTCGTCACGGCCGGGACCGTCTCAGAACTCATCTCAATACGTCAAGCTCGGGACGGGAGTTTCGAGACGGGTTTTTAACAGCGCTACACCCCCTTCAGGGACGCTTGCCATCTCGCCTCACAAACCTTGGTTTTCGAGACGGCCCATGCTGGCCCGCGTGGGGCGACTGTCGCACCCGTCGGGACGCTTGCCCGTCTGTACGCCTTCAGTTCTGCTGGCCCACTCTGATCGGGTGGCTCCACTGGCAGGGGGCGGAGTGTCTCGCTCATCCTCCTCGCCCTGGTCAGCTTCATCGTCCGCCCAGGGATACAGGGTGGCGAAGTGGCGGATTCGCTCCAGCTCGGCGGCTTCGTCGGCGGCGTCGTAGTGCCGTATCTGCTTCCACCAGCGGTCGTAGTCGTAGCCGTCGCAGTGGTTGAAGTCGAGGGCAGTGCTGCGGAGCCGCTGCCACTCACGCACGATCGCAGCCCGCTGCCACGGCTCGGGCCGCTCCACCGTGAGGAGTTGGTGCAGGAAGCCCGCTGAGTCGCTGACCAGGATGAGCAGGGACCGCATCGCGAAAAAGGTCTCGCCGGTCTCACCTATCCCCTCGGACACTCGCCCCAACTGCGCGTTGAGGAACGTCTCCAGGGCGCGGACGTCCTCGGCGGTCAGATCGGCGGCGTAGATGAGGGTGCGTTCAGGTGGTGGGTCTGTCATACGGATGGGTCCTACCCTTCGTGCGGTGCCAACTGGAGCATCCCGGGTGAAGCTGAATCAACCTGGTATTTCCCTGGGCCAGAAGACCCTGGTGCGGCGGGGACGAAAGAAGTGCGTACAGGCACGCGCCCCTTCAGACACTTGCCCCTTCGTCCACAGCAAGGCGCTTCGCGCCCGTCTCACGGCCTGCCCGGTGTTCGACCGGCAAGACCAGGCGTGCGCCCGCCTGTCGATGGCAGGCAGACGTGACGGCAGGGGCAGGGGGTGGGGGCATGACCCCCGAAGGGGGCAAGCCAGACCGCCATGTCATAGCAGCCAAGATTCCGCCATGGTTACAGGGGCCGTCTGCCCTCCCGCAGGCTGCCACGGTCGGCCCCCTCCGGGGCCGCACTGTCGTTGAGCACTGCGACTGTGGCGGCCGGTAGGCCGCCCCTTGCTCTGCGCCGTTGTCCCTCCCTAGTGCTCTGACCGGGAAGGGGGTGTGGTGGCTGAGCCTGTCCACGTGCGCAGATTGACCGACCAGGAAGGGTATGAGCTGCAGCAGATCGTTCGCCGGGGCAGCACCAACTCGGTGCGCTATCGGCGTTCGATGATGGTACTAAGTTCGGCCGGCGGGAACGGGGTGCCCGTGATCGCGAAGCTGGTGCAGGCCGACGAGGACACCGTCCGCAATGTGATCCACCGGTTCAACGAGATCGGTCTGGCCTGTCTGGATCCTCGGTGGGCGGGAGGCCGTCCCCGCCTGCTCAGTGGTGACGACGGAGACTACGTCGTGGCGACGGCCACCACTCGCCCGGCAAGGCTCGGCCAGCCCTTCACCCGCTGGTCCATTCGCAAACTCGCTGCCTACCTGCGGAGGGTGCATGGCCACGTGATCAAGATTGGACGCGAGGCGTTGCGATGCCTGCTTGCCCGCCGCGGGATCACCTTCCAGCGGACCAAGACGTGGAAGGAGTCGCCTGACCCGGAGCGCGATGCCAAGCTGGACCGGATCGAGGAAGTGCTGGAGCACTTCCCTGACCGGGTGTTCGCGTTCGACGAGTTCGGGCCGCTCGGGATCCGGCCCACGGCCGGATCGTGCTGGGCTGAGCAAAGTCGACCCGAGCGGCATCCCGCGACGTACCACCGCACCCACGGCATCCGGTACTTTCATGGCTGCTGGTCGGTCGGCGACGACACCTTGTGGGGCGTCAACCGCAGGAAGAAGGGTGCCGCGAATACTCTGGCCGCGCTGAGGTCAATCCGCGCGGCCCGTCAGGACGGCGCACCGATCTACGTGATCCTGGACAACTTGTCCGCCCACAGGGGCGACACCATCAGGCGCTGAGCGAAGAAGAACCGGGTCGAGCTGCGCTTCACCCCGACCTACGCGTCCTGGGCCAACCCGATCGAGGCGCACTTCGGGCCGTTGCGGCAGTTCACCGTCGGCAACTCCAACCACCGCAACCACACCGCGCAGACCCGGGCCCTGCACGCCTACCTGCGCTGGCGCAACGCCAACGCCCGTCACCGCGACATCCTCGCCGCCCAGCGACGCGAACGCGCCCGCATCCGCAGCGAGAAAGGCATCCGCTGGGGCGGACGCCCCCGCGCCGCCGAAACCTGAAGAACCCCGGCGAACCTCATCCGGTCACCGCACTAGGACTTGTCCGGCCGATCATGTTGCTGGTTAGGGTGCGAGCGTGTCGAAGACGAGCGTGAGCAACGAGACCAGCAGCAGGCTCTGCCTGTGGGTCGAGCCATGGGGAACCGATCACTGGATGCGTCCGGGCGAGGAGTTCACGGTGGTGACGAAGACGGAGGCGGAGGAGTCGCCGTTCAATGTGGTCGTGCATGGTCAGGGCATCACGGTCTGGGTGAACTCTGGCGACGATGCCGAGGTCTTCGACAAGAACGGAGGCCAGGTGCCGTGTGGGCACCAGAGGCCAGCCGAGGGCGTTCTTTGAGCTGCGTCCCGGATCTTCAGGTCCGGAGCCAGATCGCCACGGCTGCCGCTGTCGCGGTGCCAAGGTAGACGTAACCGCGCTTGTCGTAACGGGTAGCGACAGCTCGGGACTGCTTCAAACGGTTGATAGTCCGTTCGACGGTGTTTCGCTTTTTGTACCGCTCCTCGTCGAAGCCCGGTGGCCGCCCACCGCGTGAACCCTTGCGCAGACGGGCCGCATGGCTGTCGGTCTTCTCCGGGATCGTGTGCCGGATGCCCCGGCGCCGCAGGTACTCGCGACACGGCCCGTTGCTGTATGCCTTGTCCGCGGCGAGGCTGTCCGGCTTCTTGCGTGGCCTGCCCGGGCCGAGTTTGGGGACGCGGATCTTCTCCAAGACCGGCTTGAACTGGGTGCAGTCGGCCCTTTGACCTGGAGTGATGACCAGAGAGAGCGGACGGCAGCGGCCGTCCGCGCTCAGATGGACCTTGCTGGTGAACCCGCCCCGCGAACGACCCAAGCCCTCACTTCCAGCACCACCTCCACCAGGCGGCCGACGAGGCTCTGCCACGGCGTCTCGTCCTGGTGTTCCACCTCGTCGTCCCCCTTTGAGGCGGGCGCAGGGGGCGGATCGGTGCGGGCGCCGGCCGCGTGCTGATGGGCTCGGACGATGGTGGAGTCCACCGAGATGTCCCAGTCGATTTCACCTGCCGCGTCTGCTGCAGCCTGGACCTGCTGCAGCAGACGTTCCCAGGTGCCGTCGGCTGACCACAGCCGGTGGCGTTCGTAGACGGTTTTCCACGGGCCGAACCGCTCGGGCAGGTCCCGCCACTGAACGCCGGTCCGCACCCGGTGCAGAATCCCGTCGATCACCTGACGGTGATCCCGCCACCGGCCGCAACGACCGTTACTCACCGGCAGGAAGGGCAGCAGCCGTTCCCACTCGGCATCCGTCAGATCTCCCCGCCCCATGTCCGCATCAACGACCTGTGGACGAAGTAGTCACATGATCGGCCGGACAAGTCCTAGCCGGCGTAAGGGTTGCCGCCGAGCCAGGTGGTACCGTCAATCAGTTCACGCACCGCGTCCAAGTGACCGCTGTGGCAGGCGACTTCAGTGACTACGTGGATCAGGATGTGCCGCACGTCCGGCAACCGCCAGGTCGGCCAGATCTCCACGGGCCAAGCGGCAGGCTCTTGTTCAGGCGTGCTGCCGGCGAGCACGATGTCCGCCCGCGCGATGGCCGACCGGTAGTCGGCGAAGACCTCCTCGACGCTCATCTTTTCGGGTGTGTACCAGTGCGCCTCCGCACCCGCCGTGAGCTGTCCGACCACATCCGGCTCGCCCGCGATCACACCAGGGAACCAGAAGCGTTCGACATCCAGGGTGAGATGGCGCACCAATGCCAGGCAACTCCAGCCACTGGGCAGCACCGGCCGCCGCAGCTCCTCCTCCGAGAGCCCTTCGAGGATCCCGACGACGTGCTTGCGCTGATGGTCCAGGGCGCCCTTGAGGGACTCGAGTTCTGCGTTCATCGGGCGGACCCTACACGGGGGGTACGACAACACCTGGCCGAGCGCATAGGAGCTGCCAACCCGGTCAACCTTCCCGGTCAGAGCACTAGGGGGCGCTGCCGCGCCCCTACTTGCCCTCGCCTTGAAGCAGATCGCTTCCTTCGGCCGACCTCGACAGAAGCTCGACTGCACTTGGGCCAAGTAGATAAGAGAGGACGCGAACGTTCCCGCAGTTCGGATGCTGTTTGGGTACACGCGAGGCGTGCTCTGACTACACGGACAGCGTGTACTTACCGGTCCTGGTGGAGACGGCAGGGAACTGGCGCACCCTTGCCCTTCTGGAACAGGTGGGGAGGGAGCATGAGGCAAGCGGCCCCGGAACGGGGCGACACAAGGTCCAGCTCCTTGGCGCGGGCCACCGCGCTGCGAGTGCTCTGGTCGGACAGTGGCTTACCTTCCTTGCCCAGCGAGTGCAGCCAGCCGACCGGGGGCGAAGCCCGCGTGTCCGTGCCGGTCTGCCCATCCGATGGCGGCGAAGTGGACGCGGTAGGCGAGCTGGTGCGTAGGGTTCTGCGCCATGCGCAGGTACTCGTGCTGAGAGACACCGCCCCACGGGCGGTCATGGCCGAAGCTGATAGCCACCGGGTGTGGCCCCTTCCTGTGAGGCGCACACGCGTGCGCCAGCCCCCCGCCGGATGGCGGGACATGTGCCTCCCTTTCTTCGCGGGGGTGGACCGTGCACGGATGGCGCGGTCTCTCTTTCACAGGTGGACGCCCAAGCCTTCGGGCCTGGACTCGGTCTCGTGCGGTCGGGAGCGACGGCGGCGACCTGCCGGGCATCCTACAAACGCGCAGGAGGGCCCCGACACAGGGCCCTCCTCGCCACCTGCAGTTGCCGGTCAGCCTTCGCTGTGAACCGCCGCCATGTTGCGCAGACGCTGCTTGAAGTCCATCGGGATCAGAACCTGAACTCTCCCGACTGGGTGTTGCCACATCCCGTCATGGCCATCGGGAGCCATGAGCTGCGCGGCGGTCATCCCGGGAATCGGCTCGGCATGGATGACGGCCTTGACCCCTGCGGCGCGTAGCTCCCTGCCCTTTTCGTGCTGGGTCGACAACGTGCTCCACCGTTCCCGGTAGGTCTCTCCTGTCGGGATCTCTTCCCACGTGTCCGGGCGCGTGGGCTGCGCGATGAGCTGTTCACGTCGCGCGTCCAACCTCTTGTAAGCCTCCCGGTACTCCTGCTTGCCCAGCTCACTGGAGTAGAGGCCCGCCTCGCGGTCCTCCCTCAGGTCCGACAGGGCGCGGTTCACTTCTTCGATGTCGCGCGTGTAGTCCACGCCCGGCCGGAAGACCTTCCGGACGATCTCGACGTCCCCGGCAGCGAGGAGGAACGCCTTTCCCACGGCGTCCTCCAGCGTGTGCGCCGCGATGCCCTTGCTTCCGGTCGGACACGGCTTGTGCGTGGTACGAGAGGCGCAGCGGTAGTAGGGCCAGTTACGGCCAGGGCCGAGATATGCCGGCTCCCCACATGTGCAGAACGCGACCCGGAGCAAGGGCGACCCACCCTTGCGGTTGCCGTTGCGCTTGCTGGTGTTCTCGTCCAGCTTCTTGTTGGCCAGCTCCCACTCCTCATGCGTGATCAGAGGCTCCGCACGCTGGAGCGGCTGGCCGTCCGCGTCCCGGACGACCCGGCGTCGTGTTGTCTTCCTCCCCTCGACCATCATCTCCTCGGATACCTCCATTTGCCCCAGGATGCAGCGGGAGCGCACGACCTTGGCCGTGTTCGCGGCGGTCCAGCGGCTCCCCTTCGGGGTTTTGCCGCTGCGGATCATCTGAGCGTCGAGTGACGTCGGGGTCTTCGACACGTCCTCGTTGAGCCACTGCGCGATGCTGTTCGCCGACTCGCCCGCGATGAGACGGCGGACGATCTCACGGAGTGTCCCGGCCGTGTCGGTCCCGTAGTCGTCAGGGACGAGCTTCCACCCGTCGCCGGTCTCCTGCTTCTCCTCGCGGTAGCCGTACGAAGTGCGGCCGCCACGCCAGCGGCCCTCCTTCACCAGGTGGTTGTACGAGGACTTGGCCCGCGCCTTGATGGCTTCGAGCTCCCCTTCCGCGAAGGACGCGATCAGGCTGAGGAGGAGCTTCCCCATCTGCGTGTTGAGGTTGATCCCGTCCTCAACGGTCGCGACCTCCTTACCGTTCTTCTCGCACCACTCCAGGAGGGTGTGCACGTGGAGCACGCGCCGCGAGAGGCGGTCGATCTTCAGTGCGCAGATGATGTCGTACTCGTCGGCGCGCGACTCCTCCGCCGCGATCCGGTGCTCGATCGCGCTGACCTCCTTCCCGATGGTCGAGGGAAGCCACTTGCCGAACTCCGGACGTTTCCACGGCTCAATCCCGCCGGAAACGTCGATGTCCTCGACCCACCCCACAACGACGTGCCCCTCCTGATCGACCCATCGCTGGATGGACCGACGCTGACGCTCCGGCGATGTGGTCTCGTCCGACACCCTCGACAGACGAACCACGCCCAGAACTCTCGCCATGCTCGTTCACCCTCTCCCCACCGGTAACCGGATGATCACCCTATGCAGTCAGAATCACGGCGTCAAAATTGATCATTGAACACCGCCAATGTGTACGGCTGGGGCGAGAACAAGGGCCGTACCGAGGAGATCCTCGGCAACTGGTTCGCCCAGGGCGGCGACCGGCGCGACAGGACCGTCATCGCCACCAAGGTGTACGGCAACATGGGCGCCGACGGCGAGGCGTGGCCCAACCACGACAAGCTGTCCGCCGTGAACATTCGGCGTGCGGTCGATGCCAGCCTCAAGCGGCTCCAGACCGACCACATCGACCTCTACCAGTTCCACCACATCGACCGCGCCACCGGCTTCGACGAGATCTGGCAGGCGATCGACACCCTGGTCCAGCAGGGCAAGGTGCTGTACGCGGGGTCGTCGAACTTCCCCGGGTACAAGATCGCGCAGGCCAACGAGACCGCCGCCCGGCGCGGCGGCACCATCGGCCTGGTCAGCGAGCAGTGCCTGTACAACCTGGCCGAGCGCCGCGCCGAGATGGAGGTGATCCCGGCCGCGCAGGAGTACGGCCTCGGCGTCATCCCGTGGTCGCCGCTGCACGGCGGGCTGCTCGGCGGGGTCATCAAGAAGGAGGTCCAGGGCGGTCGCCGGGCCTCCGGACGGGCGGCCGACGCGCTGGCCGACCCGGCGAAGCGGGCGCAGATCCAGGCGTACGAGGACCTGCTCGACAAGCACGGCGTCGAGCCGGGCGAGGCCGCGCTGGCGTGGCTGCTGACCAGGCCCGGCGTGACCGGCCCCATCGTGGGCCCGCGCACCGCCGAGCAGCTCGCGTCGGCCCTGCGGGCCGTGGAGCTGGAGCTGTCGCGGGAGCTGCTGGCCGGGCTCGACGAGGTCTTCCCGGGGCCGGGGCCCTCTCCGGAGGCCTTCGCCTGGTAGCGCGGTGAGGTGCTGAACGGGGCGGCGGCCGCCGCCCCGGCCGGTCAGCCGAGGGCCGCCGCCAACGCCACCACCACGAGCATCAGTACGAGCACACCGGCCATGATCCGGTTTCGGGTCTTCGGGTCCACGTCCCCGAGCCTAACCGGAGGAGCCGAGCGGGCTGCGCGCGACCGCCTCGTAACGAGGCTGCTCGCCGGGCACGCCCGACTCCGGCAGGTGGCTGCGGACCAGCGCCAGGTCGGTCACGGTCCAGGTGGGGCCGGTGAAGCCGGCCAGCGCCTCGACGTAGGGGCGGACGTCGCACGCCTGTCTGCTGCGGGCCAGGGTCAGGTGGGGCTGGTAGCGGCGGTGCTCGCCCGTCGCGACGCCCGCCCTGCGCCCCGCGGCCTCGGCGCGGCCGGCCAGCAGCCGCAGGGTCGCCAGGCCGCCCTCCGCACCCGCCCACAGCGCCCGGCCGCGGCCGAACTGGCCACCGCCGCGCAGCGCCAGTTCGAAGGGCGCGGTGCGGTGGGCCGCGCGCGCCAGGCGGGCCGACAGCTCGGGGACGAGTTCGTCGTCGACCTCGCCGTAGAAGGCGAGGGTGAGGTGCCAGCCCGGACGGCCGGTCCAGCGCAGCCCCTCGGCGCCGGGCAGGCTCCGCAGCACGGCCACCTCCGCGGCGAGGGCGGCGGTGACGTCCTCGGGCGGCAGTACGGCGGCGAACAGTCTCATGGGACCAGCCTGGCAGAGCCCCGCCGTCCGGGCCCCGGGTTCCCCACCCCTACGCTGCCGGTGCCAGTGCCTCCTGCCGTTCCCGCGGCACGAACCGGACCTGCGGGTGGCCGCGGTGCCAGCCGACCGACAGGCGCAGGTTGCCGACGCGGGCCAGGACCAGGCCTATGACGAGGGCGGCGGTGGCGGCCACCGCACCGCCCGCGGCGAAGCCGACCCGGGCGCCGTAGGTGTCGGTGACCCAGCCGACGATCGGGGCGCCGACCGGGGAGCCGCCGAGGAAGACCATCATGTACAGGGCCATCACGCGGCCCCGCATGGCCGGGTCGGTCGACATCTGGATGCTGGTGTTGGCGGTGACGTTCACCGTCATGCTGAAGACGCCGATGGGGACCATGAGCAGCGCGAAGAGCCACAGCTCGGGCGCCGTCGAGGCCACGATCTCCAGGGCGCCGAAGCCGAGGGCCGCCGCGATCAGGACACGCAGCCGGGCGGTGCCGCGCCGGGCGGCGAGCAGGGCGCCGGCCAGCGAGCCGACGGCCATGAGGGTGTTGAAGAGGCTGTACGCCCCGGCGCCCGCGTCGAAGACGTCGTCGGCGAAGGCGGACAGGAAGACCGGGAAGTTGAAGCCGAAGGTGCCGATGAACCCGACCAGGGTGATCGTCCAGATCAGCTCGGGGCGGCCGGCGACGTAGCGCAGGCCCTCGCGGAGCTGGCCCTTGCCGCGCGGGGTGGGCCGGCCGGCGTGCAGTTCGCGGGCGCGCATCAGCAGCAGGCAGGTGAGCGGCGCGACGAAGGACAGGCCGTTGGCGAGGAACGCCCAGCCGGTGCCCACGCCGGTGATCATCAGACCGGCGACGGCCGGGCCGACCAGGCGGGCCGACTGGAAGTTGGCCGAGTTCATGCTGACGGCGTTCTGCAGCTGGTCGCGGCCGACCAGCTCGGAGACGAAGGTCTGGCGGGCCGGGTTGTCCATGACGGTGGCCAGGCCCATCGCGAAGGCGGCGACGTAGACGTGCCAGACCTGGACGTGTCCGCTCAGGGTGAGGGCGGCGAGGGCGAGCGCGGTCAGGGCCATCGCGGTCTGGGTGACGAGCAGCGTGGGCCGCTTGGGCAGGCGGTCGACGAGGACGCCGCCGTAGAGGCCGAAGAGCAGCATCGGCAGGAACTGCAGGGCGGTGGTGATGCCGACGGCGGCCGAGGAGCCGGTGAGGCTGAGCACCAGCCAGTCCTGGGCGATGCGCTGCATCCAGGTGCCGATGTTGGAGACGACCTGGCCCATGAAGAACAGGCGGTAGTTCCTGACCTTCAGGGAGGCGAACATCGACGTTCTGCGAGGGGCGGCGGGGCCCGTCGGACCGTCGGGGGTGGTCGGGGTGTCGGGGCCGTCAGGTGCGGGGGCGGAAGCTGCTCCGGATCCCGTACTCAAAAGGGTTCGCCTCCTTGCGAGAACTGCTTACTTGTGTGCGAGCTTCTCCAGCACGGGGGCGGCGGCGCGCAGTTTCGCCCACTCGTCCTCGTCGAGGCCCTCGACCAGCGTGGCCAGGAACGCGTTCCGCTTGCGGCGGCTCTCCTCGAGCATCACCACGGCCTGCTCGGTCTGCGTCACGACCTTCTGGCGCCGGTCCTCGGGGTGCGGCTCCAGCCTGACCAGGCCCTTGGCCTCGAGCAGCGCCACGATGCGGGTCATCGAGGGCGGCTGGACGTGTTCCTTGCGGGCCAGCTCGCCCGGGGTCGCGCTGCCGCAGTTCGACAGGGTGCCCAGCACCGACATCTCGGTGGGGCTGAGCGACTCGTCGACCCGCTGGTGCTTGAGCCGACGGGACAACCGCATCACGGCGGAGCGCAGGGAGTTCACGGCGGCGGCGTCGTCGCCATGCTTGAGGTCCGGCATGTTCCTTAGCGTAACTCATTAGTCTGGCGAAATACCAACGCACTTCCGCCCCAGTGCCCGTGACACCTGCCACTGAAACCCGCAGTTCACCCGTACGAGTGAGTCGTTTCCGGAAATGGAGGCATCACCCGGCCGGCCGGGGCGACCCTCGTGCTCATGGGGACCAGCGTGCTCAGCCTGCGGATAGACGGGGAGCTGCTCGACCGGCTCCGGGACCATGCGGCCAAAAGAGGAATGAGCGTCCAGGACTATGTCGTCCGGACGCTCATTCGAGACGACTTCGACGAGCGGTTCCAGTCCGCCGTGGAGGAGACGGAACGGTTCTACGGAGTGCCGTGAGCCGGGAGGCCCGGCCCGCCTTCCCCGGGGATCAGGTCAGGCCCAGGGCCGGCATCAGGTAGTAGAAGGCGAAGACCGCCGACACCACGTGCATCGCCACCGGCACCTCGCGGCCCCGGCCGGCCGCCAGGCGCAGCACCGAGAAGGTGATGAAGCCCATCCCGATGCCGTTGGTGATCGAGTAGGTGAACGGCATCATCAGCATGGTCACGAAGGCCGGGATCGCCACCGTGAAGTCCGACCAGTCGATCTCCTTGATCGAACCGGCCAGGATCAGGAAGCCCACCGCGATCAGCGCAGGGGTCGCCGCCTGCGACGGGACCATGGTGGCGACCGGCGTGAGGAACAGCGCCAGGGCGAACAGCGTGCCGGTGACGATGTTGGCGAAGCCGGTGCGCGCGCCCTCGCCGACGCCCGCCGTGGACTCCACGAAGCAGGTGGTGGCGGAGGCGGAGCTGGCACCGCCCACGGCGACCGCGACGCCGTCGACGAACAGGACCTTGTTGATGCCCGGCATCTGGCCCTCGCCGTCGGTCAGCTTCGCCTCGTCGCTGATGCCCATGATCGTGCCCATCGCGTCGAAGAAGCACGACAGCAGCACGGTGAAGACGAACAGCACGCCGGTCAGGACGCCGACCTTCTCGAACCCGCCGAACAGGCTGACCTCGCCGACCAGCCCGAAGTCGGGTGTGGCGACGGGGTTGCCGGGCCACTCGGGCGTGGTCAGGCCCCAGGACGGGATGTCGGCGACGGCGTTGATGATCAACGCGACGCCGGTCATCACCACGATCGAGATGAGGATGGCGCCCGGGGTCTTGCGGACGATCAGCGCCAGGGTCAGCAGCACGCCGAGGACGAAGACCAGGACCGGCCAGCCGGTGAGGTGCCCGCCGGTGCCGAGCTGGATCGGGACCGTGGTCTGGGCGGCGTCCGGCATCCGGGTGATGAAGCCGGAGTCGACGAGCCCGATGATCATGATGAACAGGCCGATGCCGATGGCGATGGCCTTGCGCAGGCTGTAGGGCACGGCGTTCATCACGCGCTCGCGCAGCCCGGTGGCGACCAGCAGCATGACGACGAAACCGGCCAGCACCACCATGCCCATGGCGTCCGGCCAGGACATCCGCGGGGCGAGCTGGAGCGCGACGACGGAGTTCACGCCGAGACCGGCGGCGAGCGCGATCGGCACGTTGCCGATGACGCCCATCAGGAGCGTGGTGAACGCCGCCGTCAGCGCGGTCGCGGTGACCAGCTGGCCGTTGTCGAGCTGGTGGCCGTACATGTCCTTCGCGCTGCCCAGGATGATCGGGTTCAGCACGATGATGTAGGCCATCGCGAAGAAGGTGGCGAAGCCGCCGCGGATCTCACGGGGCAGGGTGCTGCCGCGCTCGGAGATCTTGAAGTAGCGGTCGAGGCCGTTCTGCGGGGGCCGCCGGTCTTCCGGCGACTCGGGGGACGGGGGGACCTTGGCGGAGGCCGAGGTGGACATGCGGGGACCTCATCACCAACAGGTTCCCCCACGGCCTTGTCGGTGTTCCTATTGGTGTTTTCTACGAATGAAAGCGGTCAGAGACAAACGGGTTCAGTATGAACGTATGAGCCCGTGATCGCTATCTCCGCGCGTAGACCCTTGGAATCACCGTGTGGCGCCGCGCCGTCAACCCGTTCGCACGCTCCTCGTAAGCTGTACGCATGACGAAGTGGACACCCACGCACGAGGCGCCGGAGCCCCTGGAGGGCCCCGTGGTTCCGACCATCGTCGGCGGCACCATCCTCTGGTTCGTCCTCTTCCTGGTGCAGCTGCCCTTCTACGGCTGGTTCGACGACCACGGGCACACCTGGTGGGTGTGGACCTGCCTGGCCGGCGCGGGCCTCGGCCTGATCGGCATCTGGTACGTCCGGGGGCGCGACGCCGCGATCAGGCGGGACACGGCCGCCGGCGCCGAGGACTAGTACCGGGGCAGCACACCGCACCCGCCCGTCTCGTCCCCAGGTCGGATCTTCGCCGCACTCGATGGGTGAAGCCGTAGGTCCGCACGTACCGTCGGATCCATGACGCATCTCGACGCGGACAGACTCGACCCGGAGCATCCCGCGCACGCCGTTGACGCCCCTTCGCCCGCGACCGGGCTCACGGCGGCCGGGGTCGCCGAACGGATCGGCCGCGGCCAGGTCAACGACGTGCCGGTGCGCAGCAGCCGTTCCCTGGCCGACATCGTCCGCGCCAACGTCTTCACCCGGTTCAACGCGATCATCGGCGTGCTCTGGGTGATCATGCTGTTCGTCGCGCCGATCCAGGACAGCCTGTTCGGCTTCGTGATCCTCGCCAACACCGGCATCGGCATCATCCAGGAGTGGCGGGCGAAGAAGACCCTCGACTCCCTGGCCCTGATCGGCGAGGTCCGCCCGACGGTGCGCCGGGACGGGAAGCCCGTCGGGATCAGCACGTCCGAGATCGTGCTGGACGACGTCATCGAGATCGGTCCCGGCGACAAGGCCGTGGTCGACGGGGTGTGCGTCGAGGCCGACGGGCTGGAGATCGACGAGTCCCTGCTGACCGGCGAGGCCGACCCGGTGGTCAAACAGCCGGGCGACCAGGTCATGTCGGGCAGCTTCGTGGTCGCGGGCGGCGGCGCCTTCCGGGCCACCAAGGTCGGCCGCGAGGCGTACGCGGCGCAGCTCGCCGAGGAGGCCTCCCGCTTCACGCTGGTCCAGTCCGAGCTGCGCTCCGGCATCTCCACGATCCTCAAGTACGTCACCTGGATGATGGTCCCGACCGCGATCGGCCTGATCCTCAGCCAGCTGCTCGCCAAGGACAACGACCTGGACGACTCGATCGCCCGCACGGTCGGCGGCATCGTGCCCATGGTCCCCGAGGGCCTGGTCCTGCTCACCTCCGTCGCCTTCGCGATCGGCGTCGTCCGGCTCGGCCGCAAGCAGTGCCTCGTCCAGGAGCTGCCCGCCATCGAGGGCCTGGCCCGCGTCGACACCGTCTGCCTGGACAAGACCGGCACCCTCACCGAGGGCGGCATGGACGTCACCGACCTGCGCGTCCTCGACGGCGCCGACGAGGCGTACGTCCGCGCCGTGCTCGGCGCCCTCGGCGCGTCCGACCCGCGCCCCAACGCCTCCCTCCAGGCGATCATCGACACCTACCCGGACGACGGGTCCGCCGGGGCGTGGCGGAACACGCGGTCGCTGCCCTTCTCCTCCGCCCGCAAGTACAGCGGCGCCACCTTCGACGAGGGCGACGGCGCCGCCGGGACGTGGCTGCTGGGCGCCCCGGACGTGCTGCTGCCCGAGGACGACCCGGCGCTCGCCGAGACCGGCCGGCTCAACGAACAGGGCCTGCGCGTACTGCTGCTCGCCCGCGCCGCCCGCGACCTGGACGACCCCGAGGTCGCCGAGGGCGTCGAGCCCACCGCCCTGGTGGTGCTGGAGCAGCGGCTGCGCCCGGACGCCGCCGACACCCTGCGCTACTTCGCCGACCAGGACGTGCGCGCCAAGGTCATCTCCGGCGACAACGCGGTGTCGGTCGGCGCGGTGGCCGCCAAGCTCGGGCTGTCCGGCGCCACCGTCGACGCGCGCCGGCTGCCCGCCGAGCGGGAGGAGATGGCGGGTGCCCTGGACGAGGGCACGGTGTTCGGCCGGGTCACCCCGCAGCAGAAGCGGGACATGGTGGCCGCCCTCCAGTCACGCGGCCACACCGTCGCGATGACCGGCGACGGCGTCAACGACGTCCTCGCGCTCAAGGACGCCGACATCGGCGTGGCGATGGGCTCCGGCTCGGAGGCGACCCGGGCGGTCGCGCAGATCGTGCTGCTCAACAACAGCTTCGCCACGCTGCCGTCGGTGGTGGCCGAGGGCCGCCGCGTCATCGGCAACATCACGCGCGTGGCGACGCTGTTCCTGGTCAAGACCGTGTACTCGGTGCTGCTCGCGATCCTGGTGGTCTGCTCGCAGGTGGAGTACCCGTTCCTGCCCCGCCACCTCACCCTGCTCTCGACGCTCACCATCGGCGTCCCGGCCTTCTTCCTGGCCCTCGCCCCGAACAGGGAACGGGCCAGGCCCCACTTCGTCCGGCGCGTGATGCGGTACGCGATCCCGGGCGGGGTGGTGGCGGGGGCGGCGACCTTCGTGACGTATCTCGTCGCCCGGCAGCACTACACCGGCCCCGGCGCGCTGGACGCCGAGACCAGCGCGGCGACGCTGACGCTGTTCCTGATCTCGATGTGGGTGCTGGCGATCATCGCCAGGCCGTACACGTGGTGGCGGGTGCTGCTGGTGGCGGCGATGGGGCTGGGCTTCGTGGTGGTGCTGGCGGTGCCGTGGCTGCAGGACTTCTTCGCGCTGAAGCTGGTGGGGGTGACGATGCCGTGGACTGCCGTCGGCATCGCGGTGGCAGGGGCAGCCGTTCTGGAGCTCACCTGGAGGTGGGTGGACCGGCGGTTTCCCGTATGACGGTTCGTTGTGTGCCGCGGCGCCGTTGTGGCCGGTCGCGCCCACGCGGCGGAGCCGCATGTCGAACACAGCCCCGCGCCCCTGACGGCGCCGCCCGACCCCCGGTCGAGACGTGCCGTTCCTCAGTCGAACCAGCGGTCCCTTGCCAGCTCGTCCGTCCTCGACTCGTCCTCCAGCAGTGCTGCCACCTCGAAGCGGCGGGGCCACTGGCCCGCCGACCAGGCGAGGCCGGCGGCCACGCCCTCCAGCGTCGCCGCGTGGAGCGTGCCGTCCTCGGTGAGGCGCCAGTCGATCTCCACGCCGTCGACGAGCAGTTCCCCGTGCTCCACGTACGACGCCGGGGTCCGCGCCCCGAGCAGCACCCGCACCGGCTCCGGTACGTCGTGCTCGGTGCCCTCGGAGTCGACGCGGCCGGTGACGGACTCGCTCAGCCGCCGCACCTGGAACAGCTCGGCCAGTTCGGCGGCGCGGGCCGGCCGGACCGGCAGCAGCGGCATGCCGGAGGTGAAGGGCAGCAGGTCGGGCGAGTCGACCACGACGGCGTCGGCGGCGTCCACCACGCGCACCTCGCCGTCGACCACGGCCCGCACCTCGTCCGGCAGGGTGACCCGCTCGGGGTCCAGCTCGGCCAGCGCGCCGTAGAGGGCGTGCAGTTGGGCGGCCGTGACCGGGCGGTCCGGGTCGGCGAGGCGGTCCAGGAGTTCGGCCGCGCCGCCGGGCTCGTCGAGGAGGGCGGCGACCGAGGTGCGGACGCCGAGGGCCCGCAGTACCTGCTCGTCCTCGAAGCCGGTCGCGTCGGCCTCGTCGTACAGGCCCCGCAGCAGCGGGTCGCCGCCCGCCGCGCGCAGGCCGGCCGGGCGGCGTCCGCCGAGCACCGGGTGCCCGCGCAGCCACCACGCGGTGTAGGGCCGTACGACCTCGTGGGTGCCGTCGGGCAGCAGGACGCGCACGGGCTGGACCAGCGCGTCGCGCAGCGGCGGCCGGGACAGCAGGGCGAGGGCCTCGGGCCAGTGGTCGTCGTCCACGAGGTCGAGGTCGCGCACGGCGACGATCTCGGTGGCGACCGGCGGGACGGGGGTGTCCGGGAAGCGGTCGAGGACGTCCTCGCTCCACACGTCCACGGCGTCGAGCAGTCCCGCGTCGTCGGGCTCGGCGAAGTCCCCTTCTCGGGGCTCCAGTTCGTCGGGGTCCAGGACGACGTCGGTGGCGCGAACGAGGGCGAAGGTGACGAGCACGCCGCAGGCGGCCAGCGGGTCCGGCCCCCACTTCTCGGCGAGTTCCGCGTCCACGGCGGCCAGTTCGTCCTCCCGCATGACCCGGGCGAACGGGCCGCCGGGGAAGACGAGTTCGCCCGCCGGGGAGAGCTCGCCGTCCTCGTCGGGCAGGGCGAGGGCGCCCAGCCAGGGCTCGTCGCCCGGGTCGAGTCCGGCGTCGCGGACCAGGCCGAGGACGGTGTCGGCCAGCTCCTCGGCGTCGAGGGCGTCCTCCTCCCAGTTGACGCCGCCCTCGTCGTCCAGGGAGGCGGCGACGGCGGCCCTCACCTGCGGGGTGGTGAGCACGGCGCGCGGGGTGGCCGGGAGGGCGCCGAGCTTCTCCAGGAGCGGGTGCGCGGCGTCGGGGTGGGCGACCTTGAGACCGAGGCGGGTGAGGACGTCCGGGTCGAGGGAGGCGGCGTCCGGGGAGGGCAGCAGCACCTGCCGGGGCCCGATGGTCGTCCGCCCGTCCGCAAGGGGCACGGGCAGCCCGGACAGCCGGTCCGGGTCGACCCCGGCGAGGCTGTCGTAGAGGCTGCGCCACCAGCCCGGCGCCTTCTCCAGGCCCGCCAGCCGGTCGACGGCGTCCGTCAGCGGCACCCGGGCCACGCCCAGGGTGCGCAGTTCGGCGCGGCGTTCCAGACCGGCGGGCAGCAGGGTCGGCAGCACCTCGGCCAGCACCCGCACGGTGTCGGCGCCCGCGCCCTCCACCACCTCGGCGTCGCGCGGCCGCAGGGACTCCGGAAGGTCGTCCTCCGCGTCCTCGCCCCCGGAGGGGAGGGCGGGCGGCAGGAACGACGTGCGCGGCAGCCGGTCGAGGATCGCCTGGCGCAGCGCGCCGTCCAGTTCGCCCCGGCCCAGCGCGCCCGGCACCAGGTCGACGAGGCCGGCGGTGACCGGCCGCCAGTCGGCGAGCAGCCCGGCGTAGGCGTCGGCGGCCCGTTCGGTCAGGAAGTCGGTCAGCGGTCCCGGCGCGGTGTGCCGGCGGGTGGAGTCCAGCGGGAAGGACGCGATGAGCAGGGCGGGCACGCCGAGGGGCTCGTCGCTGGGGGTCGGGGCGTGCACGACGGGGCTGGTGCGGGGGCGGCCGGGAGCGCCGTCGGCGTCGACGGGCACCGCCCAGGTCACGGACCAGTGCGGGCGCAGCCGTTCCTCCACCGGCCGGTCGGCGAGGAGGGCGGGGGTGAGGGGGCCGTGCGCGGCGGCGGTGCGCCAGCGGGTGACGCCCTGCCGGGAGTCCTCCACGACGGTCAGGGCGTCCTCGGCGCGGCGGGAGAGGGTGCGTACCTCGTCGCCCGCCTCGATCACGACCTCCGCCAGGCCCGGCAGGGCGAGCAGCAGGGCGTCGTCCACGCCGTGCAGGAGGCGTTCGGCGAGGTCGGCGGCGGCCGTGTCGCGCAGCGGGAGGATGACCGCCGTGTCGTAGGGGCCGGGGGCGGTGCCCTCGGCGGGGAACGGCAGCCGCAGCAGTGGTACGTGCCCGTCGCGCCGCCGGATTTCGTCACCCAGGCCGGGGCTGTGCCGGGCGGTGTCGGCGGCCAGGTCGCGGGCCTCGGCCAGGGACCAGCGCACCCCGCCGTGCCGGCCGACCACGGCGGGCTCGTCGGTCACGGCCAGGACGGCGGCGAAGCCGACCCCGAACCGGCCGACCGAGCCGTCCACCGCGTCCCGCTTGGCGGAGGCGCGCAGGGTGGACAGCGACTCGACGCCGGTCGCGTCGAGCGGGGCGCCGGTGTTGGCGGCGACCAGGACGCCGTCGCGCAGGGTGAGCCGGAGCCGGCCGGGCACGCCGGCCCGTGCGGCGGCGTCGGCGGCGTTCTGCGCGAGTTCGACGACCAGTCGGTCGCGGTAGCCGCCGAGGACGAGGTCCTCCTCCGCGTTGGCGTCCTCACGGAACCGGGCGGGGCTCGTCGCCCAGGCGTCCAGCACCCCGCGCCGCAGCCGTGCCGTACCGAACGGATCGGCACCTTCGGCGGCAGGCCGTACGAACATGCTCACGGTGACTCTCCTCATCGACGGACCACGAAGGTACCGCCCAACCAGCCCGTCCGGCGTCTGAGGACTAGGCCGTCAAGGCCGAAGCGGGGTCTGGGGGCGCAGCCCCCAGGGACCTCGGCCACGACGCACCCGCGCCGAAGAACGCACCCGCGCTACGAGTGCCCCAGCTCCGCCACCGCCTGGTCCTCGGTCACCGGGACCGACCCCGAGTCCGCGGCCGGCCGCAGCGGGAAGGGGTCCACCCGCGTCTCGTCGATCACCGGCGGAGCCACCCGCGGCGGCTTCGGCATCACCGCGGCCTCGGAGTGCCCGCCGCACCCGTAGGCCAGCGACACGACGTGCCCGTCGGCCGGGGAGAACTCGTTGGCGCACACGCCGAAGGCCTGCCCGAGCGAGCCGCCGATGCGGGCGAGGAAGCCGCAGCTGACGCAGGAGGCGGGAGCCGCCTGGGCCATCGCGGTCTTGGGGCCGTAGCCCTCCTCCCAGCGGTCGGCGGCGACGTGCAGCCCGTACCGGGACAGCACCCGGGTGCGGCGCAGGCCCAGCTCCTCGGCGACCGCCGAGATCGTGCCGCGGGCCGGGACGGCCGACAGCTCGGCGGGCGGCCCGGCGGTCACCTCGGCGTCCTCGGCCTCGACCAGGTCGGCCATCTCGTGCGAGACGGCGGAGTTCGGCGGCGGCTCGTCCTCGCCGGTCCAGCCGGGCTCCAGGCGCAGGTCCTCCGCGTCGGTGGGCAGCAGGTCGCCGGGGCCCATGTCGCCGGGGCGCAGCCGCTCGCTCCACGGCACCCACTCGGGGGCGAGGAGCGCGTCGGGGCCGGGCAGCAGCACCGCCTCGTCCACCGTGACGATCTTGGCGCGGGAGGCGCGGGCCACCGTCACGGCCCAGCGCCAGCCCCGGTAGCCCAGCTCCTTGCAGGCGAAGTAGTGGGTGACGACCCGGTCGCCCTCGGACACCAGGCCCTCGTGCTCGCCGACGACGCCTGGTGCGGCGGCCTCCTCGGCGGCGGCCCGGGCGAGGTCGACGGCCTCGGCGCACAGGCGGTCAGGGGTGCGGCTTCGCGTTGTCGCTGCGCTCACAGGTATCGCTTCTCTCCATACGCCGTCTCACGAGTGCACCGCTGTGTGCGAGGGGCGGACGGAGCGGACCTGTGGACCGCGTCGACGTCCGCGCCCGATCGCGCTCGGGCGCACCTACGTCATCCATTCTGCGGGATGGCCGTAAGGCGCGCGGCCGAGAACGTTCGCCACGGCGCGCTACGCACGCTACCTGCTCATGTGCCCTGGGCCTACACCGACGGGAATTTCGGCGGGGTACGGCCACGCGTTCCCGGGCGGGTCGCACCCGACTCGATCACCGCCATCCGTGCCGTATCGACGCTACAGCCGCCTCCGACGGGGCACTATGACGGGGTGGCAGCCGCACGGACGGAGTTCAAGCGCGGGAGCCGGTGGCGCGGTCCCGGCTCCCGGTTCCGTGCGGTCGGCCGCGCCCTGCGCCTGCCGGTGACCGGTACCGCGCGCGGCATCCGGCGGGCGACGCACGCGCACGGCGCGGGCGAGTCGGGCCTCGGCAAGCTGATCGAGCTGCACGGGGTGAACGGCGCCGGTGACGTCATGATCACCGTCGCGCTCGCCTCCACCGTGTTCTTCTCCGTCCCCACCGACGAGGCACGCGGGCGGGTCGCGCTGTACCTCGCCATCACCATGGCGCCGTTCACGCTGCTCGCGCCGGTGATCGGCCCGCTCCTGGACCGGCTGCCGCACGGCCGCCGCGCGGCGATGGCGACCGCGATGGGCGCCCGCGCGGTGCTCGCGCTGGTGCTGTCCGGCGCGGTCGTCACCGGCGGCATCGAGCTGTACCCGGCCGCGCTCGGCGTACTGGTCGCCTCGAAGGCGTACGGCGTGGTCAGGAGCGCCGTGGTGCCGCGGCTGCTGCCGCCCCGGGTCTCGCTGGTGAAGGCGAACTCGCGGGTCACGCTGTGCGGGCTGCTGGCCACCGGTGCGGCCGCGCCGATCGGTGCGGGCCTCCAGCAGCTGGGGCCGCGGTGGCCGCTGTACGGGGCCTTCGTGATCTTCGTCGCGGGCACCGTGCTGTCGTTCACGCTGCCGCGGAAGGTGGACTCGGCGCGCGGCGAGGACCGGGCGCTGCTCGCCGCGGACGAGGCACACCTGCCGGGACCGCTGCGGGGGCGGAGCAAGCGCCCCGGCCTGCGCACGGTGGGCCCGGCGGTGACCCACGCGCTGGCCGCCAACGCCGCCATCCGCTGCCTGACCGGCTTCCTGATCTTCTTCCTGGCGTTCCTGCTGCGGGTGCACCCGATGACCGGCCAGAGCGCGGCGGTGTCGCTCGGGATCGTGGGCGTCGCGGCCGGTGCGGGCAACGCGCTGGGCACGGCCGTCGGGGCGTGGCTGCGGTCCCGGGCGCCGGAGGTGATCATCGTGACGGTGGTCGTGATCGTGCTGGGCGCGGCGGTGGTCGCCGCGGTGTTCTTCAGCGCCTTCCTGGTGGCGTGTCTGGCGGCGGTCGCCGGGTTCGCGCAGGCGCTGGCCAAGCTGTCCCTGGACGCGCTGATCCAGCGGGACGTGCCGGAGCAGGTGCGCACGTCCGCGTTCGCGCGCTCGGAGACGCTGCTCCAGGTCTCCTGGGTGCTCGGCGGCGCGGTCGGCATCGTGCTGCCGCTCAACGGCACGCTGGGCCTGTCGGTGGCCGCCGCGATCATCGCCGCCGGGTGGCTGACGACCGTGCGGGGGCTGCTCGACTCCGCGCGGCACGGGGGACGGACTCGGCCGAGAGTGGCGTGACCACGCCACGCCGTACCCAGGTGGGGGGCGGGGCTCAGGCGCCGTATAGCCTTCCGCCATGACCACGTTGCCCCGCGGCACCGCCGCTATCGGACACCGCGTTGTGCGACGCCGCCGCGCCGTCGCCGCTGTCGGCGCCGTGTCCGCCGGACTTCTCCTGCTGTCGGCCTGTGACGAGCCGACCCCGATCGCGACGATCACGGTCGGCAGTGACTCGGTCAGCTCCGAGGCCACCTGCGGCGGAAAGGGCAAGAACCTTTCCCCCGACGAGATCAACAAGTGCCTGAAGGACAAGGACGCGAAGTCCATCACCGTCGACCAGGACGAGACCGTGCGGTTCGGCGTCGACCCGGACATCGCCGACAAGCACTGGACGATCCTGATGAACGGTCAGCAGCTCGTCGAGGACAGCGACAAGACCTACCGCACCGTGCCGGGCAGCGTGTTCTTCAACGCCCAGTACGGCGCCCAGGGCGACTCGACGAACGTCGCCGTCGCGGTCCGGGACGGCAAGGACGACAGCCAGAACATCACCGGTGTGTGGGTCTTCGAGCTGAAGAAGGACTGACCGCCCACGTCCTCCGTGCACCTCCTCGTGGCCACCGCGGTCTCCGTCGAACGGGACGCGGTGGCTCGGGCGTTCCCGGCGCCGGGCACGGAGGTGTCCCGCCCCGGGATCACCCTCCACCGGCTGCCGGACGGCTGGGACCTGCTGGCCGCCGGGGTGGGCCCGGCCCGCGCCGCCGCCTCCACGGCCGCCGCCCTGACCGCGGCCGCCCTCGACGGCAGGCCCTACGACCTGGTCGTCTCGGCCGGTATCGGCGGCGGCTTCGCGCCCGAGGCGCCCGTCGGCTCCCTGGTCGTCGCCGACGCGATCACCGCCGCCGACCTGGGCGCCGAGACCGCCGACGGCTTCCTGCCGGTCACCGACCTCGGCTTCGGCACCGTCACCCACCTGCCGCCGGGCCCTCTGGTCCGCGCCGCCGCCGAGGCGACCGGGGCCCGGCCCGGCACCGTGCTGACCGGGTCCACCGTCACCGGCACCGCGGCCCGCGCCGCGCTGCTGCGCGAGCGCCA
This sequence comes from Streptomyces violaceoruber, assembly GCF_033406955.1. Lineage (NCBI taxonomy): Bacteria > Bacillati > Actinomycetota > Actinomycetes > Kitasatosporales > Streptomycetaceae > Streptomyces > Streptomyces violaceoruber. The sequence goes on from NZ_CP137734.1 coordinate 3,783,844, forward strand.
CCCGGGCGCCCTGGCCGAGGCGATGGAGGGCTTCGGCGTCGCCGAGGCCGCCGCCGCGCACGGCGTTCCGGTGCTGGAACTGCGCGCGGTCTCCAATCCGGTCGGACCGCGCGACCGCGCCGCCTGGCGCATCGGCGAGGCGCTCGCGGCCCTGACGGACGCCGTCGGGAAGCTCGCACCCGTCCTTGAGAGTTGGAAACCGCATGAGCGCTGACACCCTGCAGATCGCGTACTCCCCCTGCCCGAACGACACCTTCGTCTTCGACGCCCTCGCCCACGGCCGCGTTCCGGGCGCCCCCGCCCTCGACGTGACCTTCGCGGACATCGACATCACCAACGGCATGGCCGAGCGCGGCGAGCTGGACGTGCTCAAGGTGTCGTACGCCGTGCTGCCCTACGTCCTCGACGACTGGGCCCTGCTGCCCTGCGGCGGCGCGCTGGGCCGGGGCTGCGGCCCGCTGGTGCTGACCCGGGAGGCGGACGCGGACCTGCGCGGGCGCACGGTGGCGGTGCCCAGCGAGACGTCGACGGCCTACCTGCTGTTCCGGCTGTGGGCGGCGGACACCGTGCCCGGCGGGGTGGGCGAGATCGTCGTCATGCCGTTCCACGAGATCATGCCGGCCGTGCGGGACGGGAAGGTCGACGCGGGCCTGGTGATCCACGAGGCCCGCTTCACGTACCAGAACTACGGGCTGCACAAGCTCGCCGACATGGGCGAGCACTGGGAGCACACCACCGGGCTGCCGATCCCGCTCGGCGCGATCATCGCGAGGCGCTCGCTGGGCGCGCCGGCGCTGACCCGGCTCGCGGACGCGGTGCGCGCCTCGGTCCGCGCGGCCTGGGACGACCCGGAGGCGTCCCGGCCCTACGTCATGGAGCACGCGCAGGAGATGGACCCGGCCGTCGCCGACCAGCACATCGGGCTGTACGTCAACGAGTTCACCGCCGACCTCGGCGAGGACGGCTACGCGGCGATCCGGGGCCTGCTGACCCGCGCGGCGGCCGAGGGACTCGTACCGGCCCTCGGCCCGGACGCGCTGGCGTTCCCGTAGGACGGCCGGGGCGAGGAGATCAGACGTCGAGCTGGTCCGCGACCGCGCGGAGCAGCCCGGCGATCTTCTTGCCGGCCGTCTTCTCGGGGTAGCGGCCGCGCTCCAGCATCGGCGTGATGTTCTCCAGGAGGGTCGTCAGGTCCTGCACGATGGAAGCCAGCTCGTCCGGCTTCTTGCGCTGCGCGGCCGCGACCGAGGGGGCCGGGTCGAGCAGGGCGAGCGACAGTGCCTGGTCGCCCCGCTGCCCGGCGACGACACCGAACTCGACGCGCTGTCCCGGCTTCAGGCTCTCGACTCCGGCGGGGAGGACCGAGGAATGGACGAAGACGTCACCGCCGTCGTCGCGGGAGAGAAAGCCGAAGCCCTTCTCGCTGTTGAACCACTTGACCTTGCCGGTAGGCACGTCTGTCCTCGTCCTCGTACTCGTCGGGAAAACTGCTCGGAAACATGCTCGGAAACGGCTCTTGATAGCACTTGGGCGGGTCGTCCGGACCCGCCGGTACCAAGGCTAATGGTCTCCAGACGGGTGACAAGACGTCCCCCGGCTGTTCTCCAGGCCTGGGAACTACCCTGGTCGGGTGCGTGAACAAACCCAAACGAATTCCGCCGCGCCCGGCGACCGGCTGATCCGCGCCGGTGCGATCGTCTTCTTCGTCGGCGCCCTGGCCACTCTGGTCACGGTGGCCCCGCTGCTGCTGGACACGACGCCCTTCCCCACCTACATGTTCGGGCTGAGCATGCTGATGGGGGTGGGCTTCCTGGTCGCCGGTGCCGGGGTGCTCCGGTCGATCGCCGCCGGGCGGCGTCAGGCGCGGGCCGCGTCGAGCCCCTCGGCGTCGCCCTCGCCGTCCCGGTAGGCCGCGAGCCACTCCGGGAACGCGGTGAGGTCGGCGAGGACCACGTCGGCGCCCGCCGCGCGCAGTTCCCCGGCGTCGCACGGCCCGCTGGCCACGGCCACGGAGCGGGCACCGGCGGCGCGGGCTCCGCGGACGTCGCCGACGTGGTCGCCGACGTAGACGTCCGCCTCGTGCTCGCGCAGTGCCACGGCCTTCTGCTCGGCCCACAGGCCGCCGATCACGGCGTCCGGCTCGATGCCGAGGTGCGCCAGGTGCAGCTTCGCGTTCGGCTCGTACTTGGCGGTGACGACGACCGCCCGCCCGCCGGCCCCGCGCACGGCGGTCACCGCCTCGCGGGCGCCGGGCAGCGCGAGCGTGGGCTCGATCGCGTACGCCGGGTAGATCTCCCGGTAGAGGTCGGCGACGGCCTCGATCTCCTCGGCCGGGAACCAGTTCGCCAGCTCCTCGGCCAGCGGCGGCCCGAGCCGGGTGACGGCCAGGTCGGCGTCCACGTACGTCCCGGTGCGGGCGCTCAGCTCGACGTAGCAGGCGCGGATGCCGGGCCGTGAGTCGATCAGCGTCATGTCGAGGTCGAAGCCGACGGTGGGCGCGGGGCGGGTGGTGGAGGCCATGGCCCCCATTGTGCCGGGCCCCCGACGCCTGCCCGCGGGCACCCGGTACGACCGCGAACGAACCGACGCTCGCCGTGCAACGAGTGCGCCCCGACCCCGGTCCGGCCTCCGTGGACCGGCCTCCGCGGACCGGGGCGGGCCCCGGGAACGGCCGCGTCGCACCGCCCGCCGTGCTCAGCCCCGCGTAGCCGCAGCCCCGGCAGCAGCGGGCGCCCGGTGCGACCGGGGGCGAATCGACCCGCGCCGTGCAACGAGTGCGCTCAGGCCCCGGTCCGGCCTCCGCGGACCGGGGCGGACCCCGGGAACGGCCGCCTCGCACCGCCCGCCGTGCTCAGCCCCGCGTAGCCGCAGCCCCGGCAACAGCGGGCACCCGGTACGACCGGGGGCGAATCGACCCGCGCCGTGCAACGAGTGCGCCCCGACCCCGGTCCGCCGTCCCCGGTCCGGCGTCCCCGGACCGGAGCGGACCCCGGGAACGGCCGCCTCGCACCGCCCGCCGCGCTCAGCCCCGCGTAGCCGCAGCCCCGCCAGCAGCGGGCACCCGGTACGACCACGGGCGAATCGACCCGCGCCGTGCAACGAGTGCGCCCCGACCCCGGTCCGCCGTCCGCGGACCGGGGCGGACCCCGGAAACGGCCGCCTCGCACCGCCCGCCGCGCTCAGCCCCGCGTAGCCGCAGCCCCGCCAGCAGCGGGCACCCGGTACGACCACGGGCGAATCGACCCGCGCCGTGCAACGAGTGCGCCCCGACCCCGGTCCGCCGTCCCCGGTCCGGGGCGGGCCCCCGGGAACGGCCGCCTGCCCCGTCCGCCGTGCTCTGCCGCGCGTTGCCGCAGCGTCGGCGGCACCCTCGTGGTCAGCCGTGGGGGCGGCGGGACCGCCAGAGGAGGTAGAGGGCGGTGGCCACGGCGGCGGTGCGCAGGACCCAGGGCCAGGTCTCGGCGATCGCGTCGTTCATGTGGCCCTCGGCGACCGGGTCGCCCCAGCGGCCCTCGGTGCGGCCCCACAGCCAGACGACGCCCGCGGCGGCGACCGTGCCGGGCAGGCCGAGGACGGCCCACTTCGACTGGGCCGGGGTGAGCCGGCGGGAGAGGTAGGCGATCAGCCAGCCCAGGCCGAGGGGGATCAGGCTGCCGAGCACGGCGCCGACGGTCAGGAGGGCCGCGGCGAGCAGCAGGAGCGGGTTGTTCCAGCCGCCCTCGGGCCACAGGCGGGGCAGGCGGCGGGCCGCCCGCTTCCCGACGGCCCCGGCGGCCGGCTCCTCGGCCTCCTCCACCGGGGTCTGCGGTGCGGTGGGCTCCGTCCTCCGCTCCTCGTCGACCGCGCCCGGCGGCTTCCTCAGCAGCTCCGGGATCTCGACGCCGCCGACGAACCCGGGCACGCTGTCGCCGAGACCCCCACCGGCGAAGGGGCCGTCGTCGACGCGCCACCAGTCCGGCTGTCCGTCGCCGACGTCCCCCAGTTCCCGGGCGCTCGCCAGGTGGGGCGGGGAGGCGGCGGGAGGCGCGGCCGGGGTTTCGGGCGCGGGGCTCCGCCGGCCCTTGCGCCGCGCGGCGTCGCGGGGACCGGTGTCCCGTTGCTCGGGCACGGCGGTGGGCGACGGTGCCGCCTGCTGCCGTACGCCGCTCGCACCGCCCGCCGCGGTGACGATGTCGGCGGGATCGCCGAGCCGGTCCAGGATGCGGCGGACCGCGGCGGGGCTGTCCACGGTGGTCTTCGCCCGGTGCCGGTCGATCTCGTTGCGCAGCTCCGACACCAGCCGCATCCGGGTGGCGGACGGCAGCTGCCGCTGCTGGGCCACGTCGCCGACGCGGCTCAGATACTCGAAGACGACCTGGTCGCTCTCGATCCCCACGTTCCCCTCCGGGGCGGTGCGTTGCGGTACTCCGTCGTGCCCTGTCGTACCCCGTCGGACGACGGTACCGAATCTTCCCCCGCCCGGCCGACGGCACCGCACCGGCGCACGCGCACCCCCGCCGTCCGACCCACCCGCTAACGTGGACCGGATGAGCACCGAGGAGAAGTCCGCGGCCCCCCGGTCCCTCGCGGAGGCGCTCCGCGTCCGGGACGACGTCTCGCTGGCCGCCCTCCTGCGCAGCCGTCCCGACCTCATCACCCCCGTGCCGACCGACCTCACCCAGCTCGCCACCCGCGCCGGTACCCGCGCCTCCGTCGTGCGGGCGCTGGAGCGGCTGGACCGGTTCGCGCTGCAGACGGCCGAGGCGCTGGCCGTGGCGCCGGACCCGGCGTCCTACGGCGAGCTGCTCGCCCTGATGGGCGGCGACGAGCAGGACCCGGCGGTCGCGGCCGCGCTGCCCCGGGCCGCCGCCCTGCTGCGCGAACAGGCGCTGGTGTGGGGCGCCGACGACCGGCTGCGGCTGGTGCGCACCGCCCGCGAGCTGCTCGCGCCCTCACCGCAGCATCCGTCCCCGACGGGGCTCGGCCCGACCGTGCGGGAGGCGACGGCGGGGATGTCCCCGGGCCGGATCCAGGACATCCTGGCCGCCGTCGGCCTGCCCTCGACCCACGACGCGGTCTCCGCCGTGTCCGCGCTCGGGCGCCTGTTCGCCGACCGGCGGCGGATGGCCGCGCTCCTGGCGGAACTGCCCTGGGAGTCCCGGGAGGTGCTGGACCGCCTCGTGTGGGGGCCGCCGTACGGCCAGGTCACCCACGACCCGGCCGCCCACCTGCGCGCGCTCCTCGACCGCGGTCTGCTGCTGCCGACCGCGCCCGGCACGGTCGTACTCCCCCGGGAGGTCGCCCTGCACCTGCGCGCGGGCCGGGCGCACCGCGCGCCCGAGCCGGTGCCACCGCAGGTGGAGGCGGCCGCGACGCACCGTCCACAGGTTGTGGACGCCACCGCGGCCGGCCAGGCGCTGGCGGCGCTGGCGACCGTCGACGAGCTGCTGAAGGAGTGGGACGAGGGCGGTCCGACGGTGCTGCGGGCGGGCGGCCTGAGCGTGCGCGACCTGAAGCGGACGGCCGTCGCCCTGGACGTCCCCGAGCCGGTCGCCGCGTTCTGGGTCGAACTGGCCTACGGGGCCGGTCTGATCGCCTCCGACGGAGAGGCGGAGGAGCGGTACGCGGCGACCCCGGCGTACGACGAGTGGCGCGAGCTGCCGCCCGCCGAGCGCTGGGCGCGGCTGGCGGGGACGTGGCTGACCGCGACCCGGACGCCGGGCGTGGTCGGCGGCCGGGACGCGAAGGACCGCACGCTCTCGGCGCTGGGCCCGAACCTGGACCGTTCGGCGGCGCCGGAGGTGCGGCACCGGGTGCTGGCCCTGCTCGCGGGGCTGCCCGAGGGTGCCTCGCCGGTCGCGGAGTCGGTGCTGGCCCGGCTGCGCTGGGAGCGCCCGCTGCGCGGCCCGCAGCAGCAGCGGGCGACCGGGGCCGGTGCGGCGAGGGAGGACGACCTGCGCAGCCGGATCGCCCGGTGGACGCTGTCCGAGGCCGAGCTGCTGGGTGTCACCGGGCGCGGCGCCCTCGCGGCACCGGGGCGGGCCCTGATCGGCGCGCCCGAGGCCCCCCGTCCGGCGACGGCCAACGACACGGCGGGCCCCGGGGGTCCGGGCGACAAGCTCCCCGTCCACCACCACCGCACGCCCCCGGTGACCGCTCCCCCGACCCCCGCCGAACGGGCCGCGGCCACCGCGACCGCCGCCCGGCTGCTCGCCCCGCTCTTCCCCGAACCGCTGGACCACGTGCTGCTCCAGGCCGACCTGACGGCGGTGGCGCCGGGGCCGCTGGAGCGCGGGCTGGCCGACGTGCTGGGAGTGCTGGCGGACGTGGAGTCCAAGGGCGGGGCGACCGTCTACCGGTTCACGCCGGGCTCGGTGCGCCGTGCGCTGGACGCCGGGCAGAGCGCCGCCGACCTGCACGCGTTCCTCGCCCGGCACTCCCGTACGCCGGTGCCGCAGCCCCTGACGTACCTGATCGACGACGTGGCCCGGCGGCACGGGCGGCTGCGGGTCGGCGCGGCCTCGGCGTACGTGCGCTGCGACGACGACGCGACGCTGGACGAGATCCTCGCCGACAAGCGGGCCGCCGGTCTGGGCCTGCGCCGCCTGGCGCCCACCGTGCTGGCCGCGCAGGCCGACCCGGCGGCGCTGCTCGACGGGCTGCGCGCGATCGGGTTCGCGCCGGCCGCCGAGTCCGCCGCGGGCGACGTGCTGATCGCCCGCGCCGACTCGCACCGCACCCCGCCGCGGGCGGCGCCTGAGCCGGTCCCGGACGGTCCGCCGGCGCCCGACGACACGCTCCTGGCGGCGGCGATCCGGGCCGTGCGCGCCGGTGACCTGGCCTCCACGACCCCGCGCAAGCCGGGCCCCGGGGACGGCGAGGGCGGCGGCGAGGGCGGCATGCCGGGCGGCTCGCTGCCCCGCACGGGTGCCGCCGAGACGCTGGCCACGATGCAGGCGGCGGTCCTGACCGGCGAGGCGCTGTGGATCGGCTACGTGAACGCCGAGGGCGCGGCCAGCCAGCGCGTGATCGCGCCGATCCGGGTCGAGGGCGGTTTCGTCACGGCGTACGACCACACGGCGGACGAGGTGCGCACCTACCCGCTGCACCGGGTCACGGGCGTGGCCGAGCTGGCCGACGACGCGGGCTGATCCGGACCGGCTCCCGCGTGCGACGCGCGGCGCACTTTCGGGTGTACGCGGTGGTTCATGCACGCCACGCCGGGTGATTCGCACCTGCGAGGGAGCTTTTTTCATATTCCGCATCGGGTCACGGGCGGTCGGGCAGCCACCGGGTGCCCCGCAAACCAACCGAAAGGAAGAACCCGATGCGTACTGCCGTTCGCCGTGCCGCCACCGTCCTGACCTCCACCGCTGCCCTGCTCGCGGCGTTCGCCGCCGAGGCCGCCGCCGTCGGCATCGACCTCGGTGGGGGCCTCACCCTCTGACCGTCCGCCCACCGCGTCCCCCGGCGGCGGGCCGGGCCCCTCGCCCTTCCGGGCCCGGCCCGCCGTCCCCCGAGAACCCCGAGAATCCCGAAAGGCCTCCCATGCGCGGCAAGACCCCCACCCCCGGTCCGGACCGGTCCGCCGACCGGACCACTGCCCGATCCGCCGTCGCCGTCTCCGTCGCCGCCCTGATCACCGCCGCGGCGCTGTTCGGCGCCCTCGCCCCGAAGGCCGCCGCGCTGGAGGGCCCGCTCGTCAACAACATCAACATCGCGCTCCCGTAGGCCCGGTCCCGCGATCAGGCACACTTGACGTTTGGCCGAGCCGTCGTCCGGCCGTACGCACGCGAAAGGGTGCCGCCCGTGAATGGTCCGCTGATCGTCCAGTCCGACAAGACCCTGCTCCTCGAAGTCGACCACGAGCAGGCCGGCGACTGCCGTCGGGCCATCGCGCCGTTCGCGGAACTGGAGCGGGCTCCGGAGCACATCCACACCTACCGGGTCACCCCGCTGGGCCTGTGGAACGCGCGGGCGGCGGGCCACGACGCCGAGCAGGTCGTGGACGCGCTCGTCGAGTACAGCCGCTACCCCGTGCCGCACGCGCTGCTGGTCGACATCGCCGAGACGATGGACCGCTACGGCCGCCTCACCCTCTCCAAGCACCCGGCGCACGGCCTGGTCCTGACCACCACCGACCGGCCGGTGCTGGAGGAGGTGCTGAAGTCGAAGCGGATCGCGCCGCTGGTCGGCACCCGCATCGACGCCGACACGGTGGCCGTGCACCCCTCCGAGCGCGGGCAGATCAAGCAGACGCTGCTCAAGCTGGGCTGGCCGGCCGAGGACCTCGCCGGGTACGTCGACGGCGAGGCGCACCCGATCGAGCTGGCCGAGGACGGGTGGGCGCTGCGCCCGTACCAGAAGCAGGCGGTGGAGAACTTCTGGCACGGCGGCAGCGGTGTCGTCGTGCTCCCCTGCGGCGCGGGCAAGACGCTGGTCGGGGCGGGCGCGATGGCGCAGGCCAAGTCGACGACGCTGATCCTGGTCACCAACACCGTCTCCGCCCGACAGTGGAAGCACGAGCTGGTCAAGCGCACCTCGCTGACCGAGGACGAGATCGGCGAGTACAGCGGCACCCGCAAGGAGATCCGGCCGGTCACCATCGCCACGTACCAGGTGCTGACCACCCGGCGGAAGGGCGTCTACCCGCACCTGGAGCTGTTCGACTCCCGGGACTGGGGGCTGATCGTCTACGACGAGGTGCACCTGCTGCCGGCGCCGGTCTTCAAGTTCACCGCCGACCTCCAGGCCCGGCGGCGGCTCGGTCTGACCGCGACCCTCGTCCGCGAGGACGGCCGCGAGTCGGACGTCTTCTCGCTGATCGGGCCGAAGCGGTTCGACGCGCCGTGGAAGGAGATCGAGGCGCAGGGCTACATCGCGCCCGCCGACTGCGTGGAGGTCCGGGTCAACCTCACCGACTCGGAGCGGCTCGCGTACGCCACCGCCGAGACGGAGGAGAAGTACCGCTTCTGCGCGACGACCGACACCAAGCGGAAGGTGACGGAGGCGATCGTGCGGCGGTTCGCCGGGCAGCAGATCCTCGTCATCGGCCAGTACATCGACCAGCTCGACGAGCTGGGCGAGCACCTGGGCGCGCCGGTCATCAAGGGCGAGACGTCCAACGCCCAGCGGGAGAAGCTCTTCGAGTCCTTCCGGCAGGGCGAGATCAGTGTCCTCGTCGTGTCGAAGGTCGCGAACTTCTCGATCGACCTGCCGGAGGCGACGGTCGCCATCCAGGTGTCGGGCACGTTCGGCTCGCGGCAGGAGGAGGCCCAGCGCCTGGGCCGGGTGCTGCGGCCGAAGGCCGACGGCCACCAGGCGCACTTCTACTCGGTCGTCGCCCGCGACACCCTCGACCAGGACTTCGCCGCCCACCGCCAGCGCTTCCTGGCGGAACAGGGCTACGCCTACCGGATCATGGACGCGGACGAGGTCCTCGGCTGACGTTCAGTGACGGCGGACGCCGGCCTCCTCGCCGTACTCGCCGAGGACGACCACGTCGAAGGCGGCGCCCGCGAACACCCTGACCGCGCGCAGGGTGTCACCGAGCCGGTGCCGGTGGCTGCCGGCCACGGGCGTGGCACCGGACGCGCGGCCCGGTGCCGGGGCGGGGGAGATGGTTGCTGCGCTCATGTCTCCATGGTGCGACCGCCAGCCCCCGACCGGCATCGGTCTGGGGACCCAATCCCCGCACGCCTCGGCTACGACCCTGGAGGGAGCGCATCCCCCAGCGCGGATGACGTGATCCCCTAGGGGTCGGGCCACGGGCCGGCCCCCGGGAGGGTGAAAAACGGTTGGCCCGTGCCGCCCGCGCTGCCTTAGAATCTCCGCTCTTGCCCGCCTCCCCACGGAGTGCCGCCGTCCGGACGGAAACCGGACGGTCCGTCGCGCGCCGACAGCGCGCCCACCGCACCGCAGGTCATCCGGAGGCACCCCCTTGTCCACGCCCGGCCACGACGACCCCCTCTCCAAAGAGCGCTCCCACCTCGCCGCGTCCCGGTCCGCGCTGCGCGCCATGCGCGAGGACGTCGAGTCCCTCGACATCACCGACGTGACGGCGAACTGGGTCAACGCCGCCGTCCTGGAGAGCCAGATCGAGCAGCGCATCAAGGCACTCGCGGACCTCAGCGAGACCCCCCTGTTCTTCGGCCGGCTCGACTACCTGCACGCCCCGGGGGCCGAGCAGGCGGAGGGCGGGGACGGGGAGCGCTTCTACGTCGGGCGGCGGCACGTGCACGACGCGGACGGCGACCCGATGGTGATCGACTGGCGGGCACCGGTCTCGCAGCCGTTCTACCGGGCCTCGAAGAAGGACCCGCAGGACGTCTCGCTGCGCCGCCGCTTCGGCTACACCGGCGGCGACCTGACCGCGTACGAGGACGAGCACCTGCTCGACCCGGCCGAGGCGGCGACCACCAGCAGGCTGCTCCAGCAGGAGATCGAGCGGCCCCGCGTCGGACCGATGCGGGACATCGTGGCGACCATCCAGCCCGAGCAGGACGAGATCGTGCGCGCCGGGCTGGCCGGCTCGGTCTGCGTGCAGGGCGGCCCGGGCACCGGCAAGACCGCCGTCGGCCTGCACCGGGTGGCCTACCTCCTGTACGCGCACCGCGAGCGCCTGGCCCGCACCGGCACGCTGGTCATCGGTCCGAACCGGTCCTTCCTGCACTACATCGAGCAGGTCCTCCCGGCACTCGGCGAGCTGACGGTCCGCCAGGCGACCGTCGACGACCTGGTGGCCCACGTCGAGGTGCGCGGCACGGACGAGGCGGCGACGGCGGTGATCAAGGGCGACGCGCGGATGGCGGAGGTGCTGCGCCGGGCCCTGTACTCCCACGTCGTCCCGCCCACCGAGGGCGTCGTCGTGGTGCGCGGCTCGCGCCGCTGGCGGGTGCCGGTGTACGAGCTGGAGGAGATCGTCCGCGAGCTGCTCGCCCGTGACATCCGCTACGGCGCCGCCCGCGAGGCGCTGCCGCAGCGGATCGCGCACGCCGTGCTGGTGCAGATGGAGCGGGCCGGCGAGGCACCGGACGACCGGGTGCAGAACGCGGTGGCGCGCAACGCGGCCGTGAAGGCGCTGGTGAAGTCGGTCTGGCCGCAGGTCGACCCCGCCAGACTGGTCCTGCGTCTGCTCGCCGACGCGGACTTCCTCGCCGAGCACGCCGAGGGGATCCTCACCGAGGACGAGCAGAAGGCGGTGCTGTGGGTGAAGCCGGCCCGCTCGGTGAAGTCCGCCCCATGGTCACCCGCCGACGCCGTGCTGATCGACGAGGCGACCGACCTGATCGAGCGCACCCACTCCCTGGGGCACGTGGTCCTCGACGAGGCGCAGGACCTGTCCCCGATGCAGTACCGCGCGGTGGGCCGGCGCTGCACCACCGGTTCGGCGACCGTCCTGGGCGACCTGGCGCAGGGCACCACGCCGTGGGCGACCCGGAGCTGGGCCCAGGCGCTGGGGCATCTGGGCAAGGCCGAGGCGGTGGTCGAGGAGCTGACGGCCGGTTTCCGTGTGCCGACGGACGTCATCGCGTACGCGTCCCGGCTGCTGCCGCACATCGCGCCGGGTCTGACGCCGGTCGCGTCGATCCGCGAGAACCCGGGCTTCTTCGACATCCGTACGGCCCCGGGCGGGACGGCCGACGTGGTGGCGGCCTGCCGTGAGCTGCTGGAGCGGGAGGGCTCGGTCGGCCTGATCGCCGCCGACGCGCGGGTGCCGGAGCTGGCGGCGGCGCTGGCGGCGGCCGGGATCGGCCACGTCGGCCCCGGCGAGGAGACCACCCGCACCACCCGCCTGACCCTGGTCCCGGCCTCCTTGGCCAAGGGCCTGGAGTACGACTACGTGGTCCTGGACGAGCCGCAGGCCGTGGTCGACGGCGAGCCGGACGAACGGACGGGACTGCGCCGGCTGTACGTGGCGCTGACCCGAGCGGTGTCGGGCCTGATCGTGACCCACGCGACGGGGCTGCCGCAGCAGCTGGCCTGACCCTTGGCTGCGGGCAGTCGTGCCGCCGGGGCGGCACGGGTGGGCGGTGGGGGTACCTCCCAGGCCGTTCAGGCACTGGGGGAGGCACCCCGCCACGCCGGGCTGCGCTCCCTCCCTCCCCCCGACACACCGGCGCAGGCTCACGGGACCAGCCGAACGCTCAGTGTCCAAGCACCCGCCGCCACTGGGAAACCGCGTCCGCCGACACCGGCCCCGCCCACCCCGCGGGCCGCGCGGCGCCGCCGATGTGGAAGCCGTCGATCCCCGCGTCCAGCAGTCCCGGCACGTGGTCGAGCCGCAGACCGCCGCCCACCAGCAACTGCTGCTCGTACCCCGGCTCGCCGCGCCGCCGCGCCTCCGCCAGCAGCACGCTCAGGCCGTCGTCCACGCCACCGGCCGCCCCGGCCGTCAGATACGTGTCCAGGCCCGGGAAGTCCGCGAGCTGCTTGCGCAGCGCGTCCCGGCTCGCGGCCCGGTCGATCGCCCGGTGGAACGTCCACCGGCACCCGTCCAGCACCTCGGCGATCCGCTCCACCGCCCCGAGGTCCACGTCGCCCTGCGCGTCGAGGAATCCCAGCACGAACTGCGTGGCCCCGGCCTCCCGCATGTCGCGGGCGACGCGCGTCAGCCGCTCGACGTCACCGGCGGCGAACCCGTCCGCGAGCCGCAGCATCACCCGTACGTCGATGTCGACGGCGGCACGGATCGCGGCGACGGTCGCGGCCGACGGGGTGAGTCCGTCGGCCGCCATGTCGGTGACCAGTTCGAGGCGATCCGCGCCTCCGGCCTGGGCGGCGACCGCGTCCTCGGCGTCGAGGGCGATCACCTCCAGGACTGCACGCTTGCTCATGGGACCCCATTCGTCGGCCTGCTACAGGTCTAGTCCAATCCAAGACTACGCCCCGACAGCAGGCCGGGGTGCCCGCGCCGCCGCTCAGTCGCCGAAGATGTTCAGCTCCGCCGCCTCCACCCCGGCCAGCTCGTAGGCCGCCGCGCCGTCCAGGGGGCGGCCCGCGTAGAGCCGCAGGAGGGTGGGACCGTCGCCGATGTACCGGCCCGGCGGCCGCTCACCGCTCGCCTCGCCCAGCTTCAGCGGCTCGTCGAGGTCGTCCAGGTCTGCGTGGAGCGGCACGTGACCGCGCGCCCGGGTGACCGTGCCGAGCAGCGCGAGCGCCTCCGCCAGGCCGCGCCCCGCGTACGCCCCCGGCTCGCCGAAGGTCACCCGTACGTCGCCGGCGTGCACCCACTCGCCCAGTGCGACGGCGTCCAGCCTGCCGTCCGACCGGGCGATCACCGGGCCCGCCTCGGTCATGCCGCGCTCCAGTTCGTCGACGATCCGGGCGTTGCTCCAGTCGGCCCGTTCGGCGATGTCGCGGTCGTTGCACTCGGGTGAGAAGACGCCCTTCTCGAAACGTTTGTCCACCACCCGGATCAGGGCGCTGGAGCAGTGCGCCAGCACGTCGCGCACGGTCCAGCCCGGACACGCGGCCACCGGCAGGGCGAAGTCCGCGTCCGCGCGGGAGCGCAGCAGGGGTACCAGTTCGTCGCGTTCGAGCATCAGCAGCCGGCCGGGCAGCTCGGGGTCGCGTACGTCGTGCAGGTCTGCGGGAGTCGTCATGGACTCCACGTTAGGGGCCCAGCAGGTCCTTCAGTTCGGCCTCGAAGAGAAGAGCGGAGTCGAAGCCCATGCCGGTGAACTGGCCGGCGAGTTCCAGGGAGAGGACGCCGTGCAGCCGGGACCAGAAGGACAGGGCGCGGTGGAGCGCGGAGGACGGCGCCGGGCGGTCGCCCGCCCACTGCCGGTGCGTGTCGAGGTGGGCGTCGAACGCCCCGTCGGTGCCGTCCGACGGAGGCAGTGCGGCACAGGCGTCGACGATGACCGCCATGGTCCCGGCGGCGATCTCGGTGATGTCGTCGGGCGCCCGGTAGCCGGGGACGGGGGTGCCGAAGATGAGGAAGTAGCGCTGCGGGTCGTCGAGGGCCCAGGCGCGCAGGGCGTGCGCGAGACCGGCCAGGTCGGCGCCGGACGCGGCGGCGGCGCGGAGGCTGTCGGCCTGGCTGCGGTAGGCGTCCCGGATGAGTTCGGTGATCAGCTCGTCGCGGCCGTCGAAGTAGCGGTAGAGCGCGGGGCCGCTCATGCCCATCCGCTTGGCGATCGCGTTGAGGGAGAGCGCGGAGGCCCCGGCCGTGGCGATCTGCTCCCACGCGTGGTCCTTGATCTCCGCGCGCACCTGGGTGCGGTACCGCTCGCGCGGGGTGCTGGTGCGCGCCTCCGGCATGGTCCGCCCGCCGCCTTTCGAGTTCCGCCCGGCCCGCCCGCCGGGAACGCGGGCACTTCAGTTAGAAGTTATCACGAACATTATCTGGGAGAATGCGTCCATGGCCGACCTCGACGCCCTGCGCTCCCGTTTCGCCCACGCCCTGGCGGGTGCCACCGCCCCCGGTGCCACCGCCGGCGCCGGTCCGGGTTCCGGTCCCGACCCCGCGCCGTACGCCGACAACCTGCTCGCCCGGTGGCAGGAGCCCCAGCGGCGGTACCACACCCTCGCGCACCTCACCGCGGTCCTGGACCGCGTCGACGTCCTGGCGGAGCACGCCGACGACGTGGCCGTCGTCCGCCTCGCCGCGTGGTTCCACGACGCCGTCTACCAGCCCGACCGGTCGGAGAACGAGGAGCGCTCGGCCCGGCTCGCCGAGCGCGCACTGCCCGAGGCCGGGGTTCCGGCGGCGAAGACCGCCGAGGTGGCCCGGCTGGTGCGGCTCACCGTCACGCACGCCCCGGCCGGCGACGACCGCGACGGCCAGGTGCTGTGCGACGCCGACCTGGCGGTCCTCGCCTCGCCGCCGTCGGCGTACGCGGCGTACACGGCGGCCGTCCGCGAGGAGTACCACTTCGTGCCGAACGAGGCCTTCCGCGAGGGCCGCGCCGCGATCCTGCGCCAACTCCTCGACCTGCCCAGCCTGTTCCACACCCCGTACGGACGGCGGGAGTGGGAGGCCACCGCCCGCCACAACCTGACCGGCGAGCTGGAAATGCTGTCGCTGCCGGACACCCCGGACGTCTAGCCTGCCCGGCATGCGGACACTGGGCGGGGAACAGGTGGAAGAGGCCGTCGCGGGCGCCGTGGCGCTGCTGCGGACGGCGACGGACCGGGACTGGGAGTCGGTGCGGGCCGGGCGGTCGGAGTGGGACTGCCGGTACACGGCGGAGCACGTCGCGGGCATCCTCGTCACCTACGCGGGTCAGCTGGCCGGACGGGCCACCGAGGGGTGGGTCCCCTTCGAGATCACCTTCGACGAGGGCACCGGCAACGAGGGCGTGCTCCAGGTCGCCGAGACCACCGGCGTGCTGCTCGCCGCCACCCTCCGCGCCACCCCGCGCGAGGTCCGGGCCTTCCACCCGTACCCCTTCCGCAGCGCGGACCGCGAGGGCTTCGCCGCGATGGCGATCACCGAGGTGTTCCTGCACACGCACGACATCGCCGAGGGCCTCGGACTGACCTACGCACCGCCCGCCGAGCGGTGCGCGGACCTCCTCGCCCGGCTCTTCCCGCACGTCCGGCCCGACACCGACCCCTGGCGCACCCTGCTGTGGGCCACGGGCCGCGGCGACCTGCCCGGACGCGCCCCGGTCACCGAGTGGCGCTGGCGCAACAACCTGGTGATCCCGGCCGAGCGGCTCACCCTCCAGGGCGTCACGCCCGCCGCCGCGGCCGACCTCGCCGCGGGCGGCGACGGCGGCTTCGCATGGATCGACGGCGGGCCCTTCCAGGGCACCCGGGACGCCGCCGGAATGCTGGTCAAGGCCTACGAGACGGGGGTCCACCGCCCGGCGTGGGGGGTCTTCGCCCTCGTCCGGCGCGAGGACGGGCGCGCGGTCGGCGGCATCGGCTTCCACGGGGTGCCGGACGAGAAGGGCCGGGTGGAGATCGGCTACGACCTCGTCGAGGCGGCCCGGGGCAACGGCTACGCGACCGAGGGACTGCGCGCGCTGTCAGCGTGGGCCCTGGGGCGGGAGACGGTGACGTCCGTGCGCGCCACGACGGATCCGGAGAACACGGCGTCGCAGGCGGTCATCGTCCGCGCCGGGTTCACCCGGGTCGCCGGGGACTCCGCCGAGGGCGGCGAGGCCGGTGAGGGCGCCGGGCAGTTCGCCTACGAGCTGCGCGGCTGAGCACCCGGGGCGGTACGGGCGGCCCCCTTGCGGCGGCGCAGGCCCGCCCCGTGCAGCAGCCGCACCACCTCGCGGCTGCTGACCTCCAGCGCGCCGGCGGACACCGCGTCGGCGTACCGGTGGGCGGGCAGGTCGTAGTGGTCGCGCTCGAAGGCGCGGCGCGGCACGCCCAGGGCGTCGGCGAAGGCGTGCAGTTCGGCGTAGGAGACGTCGCTCACCAGGTGGGACCAGAGGCGTCCGTGGCCCGGCCAGGTCGGCGGGTCGATGTAGAGGGTCATCCCGGCGTCCTCACGAGGGGGCTCCGCCGGTGGCCGCGCCCAGCGAGCCGACCGCCGCGACCTTCACGCCCGCCTTGCCGCACACCCAGTGCGGGTCGGGACCCAGCTCGGGCTCGACGTCCAGCGCGTGCGGGTCGCCGGAGCCGCACACCGGGCACAGCGGCCAGCGGCCGTACCGCTCCAGCAGCGCGTCCTGCACGTCCTGTGCGACCAGGCCGGCCACGAACTCCACGCCCTCGGGCCACTGCTCGACCCACCAGCGCCGCTGCACGACGGACTCCTCGACCAGCGAGACGACGTCCGGTTCGGCGACCTCGCCCGCCACCAGGTCGGCGAGCACGAGGGCGCGTGCGGCATGCAGTGCCTGCTCCAGGGGGCTGATGGGGTTCATGCACCCATTGTGCGCACTCTTGACCCGCGGACCGAAACGAAAATATCTTTCATGAGTGACCGATGAAGTGAAGGAAACTTTCGTGAACGCTTCCGGGGGCCGCCGTGCCACCGGCGGCGGGAGCGCGCCACCCGCGCCGCCCGCGCCCGCCGCCCTCGCGGCCAAGGTCCGCACCCTGGGGCCGTCGATGACCCGTTCCATGCAGCGGGTCGCCGAGGCCGTCGCGGGCGACCCGGCCGGCTGCGCGGCCCTCACGGTCACCGGCCTGGCCGAGCTGACCGGCACCAGCGAGGCGACCGTCGTACGCACCGCCCGGCTGCTCGGCTACCCCGGCTACCGCGACCTGCGCCTCGCGCTCGCCGGGCTGGCCGCCCAGCAGCAGTCCGGCCGCGCGCCCGCCATCACGACGGACATCGCGGTCGACGACCCGATCGCCGACGTGGTCGCCAAGCTGGCCTACGACGAGCAGCAGACCCTCGCGGACACGGCCGCCGGTCTGGACACCGTGCAGCTCGGCGCGGCCGTCGCCGCACTGACCGCCGCCCGGCGCACCGACGTGTACGGCATCGGCGCGTCCAACCTGGTCGCCCAGGACCTCACCCAGAAGATGCTGCGCATAGGGCTCATAGCCCACGCCCCGGGCGATCCGCACCTCGCCGTCACCAACGCGGTGCAGTTGCGCGCCGGGGACGTGGCCCTGGCGATCACGCACTCCGGCTCCACGGGCGACGTCATCGAACCGCTCCGGGTCGCCTTCGAACGGGGCGCGACGACCATCGCCATCACCGGCCGCCCCGACAGTCCCGTCACCCAGTACGCCGACCACGTGCTGACCACGTCCACCGCCCGGGAGAGCGAGCTGCGGCCGGCGGCCATGTCGTCCCGGACCAGCCAGCTGCTGGTCGTGGACTGCCTCTTCGTGGGGGTGGCGCAGCGGACGTACGAGTCGGCCGCGCCGGCCTTGGCGGCGTCCTACGAGGCGTTGGCGCATCGGCACGGGGCGCTCCGCGGGGTTGCGGGGGACCGTAGGGCTTGAGCTTTGCGGGCGGCTGCGGGTCCGTCGTGGTTGATCGCGCAGTTCCCCGCGCCCCTGGGTTAGTACAGGCATCGCAAGTTGAAAAGGGCCGTATCTTCATGACCTCCACCCCCCATCACCCCGATCTGCGTTCGCAGTTGGAGACGTTGACCACCGAGGCGTTCCGGCCGGAGCTGGCCGAGATCGATCAGTTGCCGACGCTGGACATCGCGCGGCTGATGAACGGCGAGGACGCCACCGTGCCCGCCGCCGTCGCCGAGCGGCTGCCGGAGATCGCCGCCGCCATCGACGCCGTGGCCGTCCGGATGGCGCGCGGCGGGCGGCTGATCTACGCGGGCGCCGGTACGGCCGGACGCCTGGGCGTGCTGGACGCCTCCGAGTGCCCGCCCACCTTCAACACCGGCCCCGGGCAGGTGGTCGGCCTGATCGCGGGCGGCCCGGACGCCATGGTCACCTCCATCGAGGGCGCCGAGGACTCCCCCGAGCTGGCCCGCGCCGACCTGGACGCCCTCGCGCTGACCGCCGACGACACGGTGGTCGGCGTCTCCGCCTCCGGCCGCACCCCGTACGCGGTGGGCGCCGTCGAGTACGCGCGCTCGCTCGGCGCCCTGACCGTCGGCCTCGCCTGCAACCGGGACAGCGCCCTGGCCGCCGCGGCCGAGCACGGCATCGAGGTGGTCACCGGGCCGGAGCTGCTCACCGGCTCGACGCGGCTGAAGGCGGGCACGGCGCAGAAGCTGGTCCTGAACATGCTGTCGACGATCACGATGATCCGGCTCGGCAAGACGTACGGGAACCTGATGGTGGACGTGCGCGCCTCCAACGAGAAGCTGCGGGCCCGCTCGCGCCGCATCGTCGCCCTCGCCACCGGCGCCGCCGACGACGACATCGAGCGGGCCCTGACGGCGACCGACGGCGAGGTCAAGGACGCGATCCTGGTCCTGCTGGCCGACGTGGACGGCCCGACGGCCGCCCGGCTGCTGGCGGAGTCCGGCGGTCACCTGCGGGCGGCGCTGGCGGCGGCGCTCGGCTGACCGGCCGCGCCGCCTCCGGTCGGCCGGGGGCCCGGGGCGGTCCGCGCCGTGTGCGATTCTGAAGGACATGAACCACGCCCAGCTGACCGCCCTGGGCCGCGCCCTGCGCCTCCTCGGTGAGCACGGCGAGGCCCTGACCGCCGACACCCCGGAGGCCAAGCTGCACGAGGTCCGCGCGGACCTGAAGCGTGCGCTGGACCAGCTGGAGGAGAGCGTCACCACGGCGGCCCCCAGCACCCGCTGCCCGGAGCACCCGAACGGGCCGGTCGACAGTGCCGCCCCCGACCTGTGCCTGCTGTGCGAGACCCGCCGCCGCACGGCCCGCCGCGCCGAGTACAGCGGCGGACCGCTCCCGGCCCGGCCCGCCGAGCCGGTCCAGTCCCGCTACGGCGTACGGGGCGACCGGCCGCAACCCCAGCAGCGCTGGCTGCCCGAGCAGTGGACCGGCCAGGCGTGGCAGCTGTGCGGCACCCCGCGCCGCGATCGCCGCGAGGCCGAGCTGTACATCGCGGCCCAGCTGCGCGGGCCGCACGCCGCGATGGCCTACCGGCTGGTCCACGAGTTCACGGACTACGAGGTGCTGCGGGTGTGGGGCACGCCGGTACGGGTGGACATCGAGCCGATGGGCGGCATCTGACGTGGTGAGACGGAACGACCAGCGCCGGGCGGCCCTCGTCGACGCGGCGATCGAGGTGCTGGCCGCGCAGGGCGCCCGGGGGCTGACCTTCCGGGCGGTGGACACGGAGGCAGCCGTACCGCCCGGCACCGCGTCCAACTACTTCGCCAACCGCGACGACCTGCTCACCCAGGCGGGCGCCCGCGTCTACGAGCGGCTGCGCCCCGACGAGGAGACGATCGCCCGCCAGCGCACCGCCGGCCGCGACCGGGACACCTACGTCCAGTTGATGCGCGAACTGGTCGACCGCGTCGCCTCGTTCCGCACCGGCTACCTCGCCCTGCTGGAGCTGCGCCTGGAGGCCACCCGGCGCCCCGGTCTGCGCGCGGTGCTGACCGAGCGCGTCCGCGAGGACGTCGCCGCCAACGTGGCCTACCACGAGGCGTCCGGCCTCCCCGGTGACGCCATGGCCGTCAAGCTGCTCATCCTCGCCCTGAACTGGCTGATCGTCGAACAGCTCACGCTGCCGGACGTGTTCACGGAGGAGGAGCGGGACCGGCTGGTGACGGCGGCGGTCGAACGCATCGTGGTGCCGGACGGACCGGACCGGGACTGATCCCGCCGCCGGGTCAGATCTGGTTCTCGCCGCCGTCGA
This sequence comes from Streptomyces violaceoruber, assembly GCF_033406955.1. Classification (NCBI taxonomy): domain Bacteria; kingdom Bacillati; phylum Actinomycetota; class Actinomycetes; order Kitasatosporales; family Streptomycetaceae; genus Streptomyces; species Streptomyces violaceoruber. Next base: position 3,803,993 of record NZ_CP137734.1, read on the forward strand.
CGTACCAGTTGGCGCCGAGGACGAAGCTGCTCTGGTCCGAGGCCAGGAAGGCCACCACCGCGGCGACCTCCTCGGGGCGCCCCATCCGGCCGATCGCGGTGTCCCCGGCGAGCTTCGTGTGGACGGTGGGCGCGTTCGACTCACCGAAGAGGTTGGTGATCCCGGGGGTGTCGACCGGGCCCGGGGAGATCGCGTTGACCCGGACGCCACGGCCCTTGAGTTCGTTGGCCCAGCCCCGCGCGAAGGTCCGGACGGCGGCCTTGGAGGCGGCGTACAGACTGAACGCCTCGGCGCCGTTGTCGGCGGCGGTGGAGGCGTTGAGGATCACCGAGGCACCGTCGTTGAGCAGCGGCAGCGCCTTCTGCACGGTGAAGAGCGTGCCGCGCACGTTGACGCCGAAGATCTCCTCGAACCGCTCCTCGGTGATCTCCTCCAGCGGCACCAGCGAGGCGGTCGCCGCGTTGGCGAAGACCACGTCGAGCCCCCGGCCGCGGGCGCGGACCGCTTCGTAGAGCCGGTCCAGGTCGGCCGGGTCCGAGACGTCACCGGCCACCGCCGTGACCCGCCCCGCTCCGATGATCTCCACGGCCTTGTCCAGGGCCTCCTTGCGCCGCCCGGTGATGAACACGTGCGCGCCCTCGTCCGCCAGCCGCACCGCGCTGGCCAGGCCGATCCCCGTACCGCCGCCGGTGACGACGGCCGTCCTGCCTTCGAGCTGTCCCATGGTGAGCACCCTTCTCGATATTCGGTACCGATCGGTACTGAAAGCGACCGTAGCACATCCGTACCGATCGATACGGAAGGCGTAGACTGGAGCCATGGAGACGCGACAGAAGGGGTCGATCGGCCGGCCGAGAGGCTTCGACGCCGACGAGGCGCTGGAGAAGGCCATGCGGGTCTTCTGGGAGCAGGGCTACGAGGGCGCCAGCCTCACCGACCTGACCGGCGCCATGGGCATCACCCGCACCAGCATGTACGCGGCCTTCGGCAACAAGGAGGACCTGTTCCGCAAGGCGCTCGAACGCTACGAGGAGGGCCCCGCCTCCTATGTCGCCCGCGCCCTGCGGGAACCGACCGCCCGCGAGGTGGCGACCGCGTTCCTGAAGGGTGCCGTCCAGGTCAGCACCCGCCCCGACTGCCCGTCCGGCTGCCTGGGCGTCCAGGGCTCACTCGCCGCCGGCGAGACCGGACGCTCCGCCCGTGACCTGCTCGCCGACTGGCGCGAAGGGGGCGTCGCCCAACTCCGCGACCGGTTTCGGCAGGCCGTCGACGACGGCGACCTGCCGCCCGACACGGACCCCCTGCACATCGCCCGGTACCTCATGACGTTCGCCAACGGCATCTCCGTGCAGGCCACCGGCGGCGCCACCCGGGAAGACCTCCAGCGGGTGGCCGAGACGGCCCTGCGCACCTGGCCACCCGCCTGACGCCCGTCCCTCAGGGCCGTACGCTCTCGTGGTTCGTCCTGCGCAGCCGCGCCTTCAGCACCTCCTCCGGCCGGGCCACCGCCACCGACGCCCGCGGACAGTCCCACTCCCGGCCCCCCGCGACCGGCCGCAACCGCACACTGCCGCCCACATGGCCCATCACCTCCCCCACGCGCCCGTCCCGCTCGTCCACGGCATGCGTGCCGACGGCCGGCCGCTCGCCCCGCACCACCGACGCCAGCCGCTCCGCGACCCGTACGTTGCACCGCCCCAGGTCGACCAGGGCGAACGGCTCGTCACTCGCGCCGGTCACCGGATCGACGCACAGGGACGGCAGCACGACACCGGCGCCCACGAGGGCCTGCCGCAGGGACTCGACGACTTCTTCGGTCGACCGCACCCTTCCTCACCTCCACGCTGAGTTCGTGATTCACGACACAGCGTGTCCACCCCGCCCCTAACCTGGCCATACAGGGCGCTCCAACAACCCCTGCTGTGCGACCGGGAGTTCCTTCACCATGCCAGGACCGAAAGACCTCGACCCGTCCTCGTCCCCGCGCGCCCTCCTCGGCGCCGAGCTGCGCCACGCCCGCGAGAAGTCCGGCCTGAGCCAGGAGGAACTGGGCGCGCGGCTGTTCGTCAGCGGCTCCTTCATCGGCCAACTGGAGTCCGGCACGCGCCGGATGCAGCCGGAGTACGCCCGCCTGCTGGACGACGTCCTGGGCACGGAGGATTTCTTCCGGCGCAACTGCGGAGTTTCCGCCAAGTCCAGCTACCCGACCCACTTCGCCGAGGCAGTGGAAGCCGAGTCCCGTGCTGTCTCGATCAAGCAGTACACACCGACGCTAATCCCCGGACTGCTGCAATCGTCGGGCTACGCACGGGCGCTGTTCCGCGCTTACGAGCCGACGGCGCCGAAAGAGAAGGTCGACGAATCAGTAGCAGATCGCATCGCACGCGGTCGGCTCCTCGACCATCCAACAACCCCCATGTTGTGGACGGTGCTCGACGAAGCCGCCCTGCGGCGCAAGGTGAGCAGCCCACAGGTGATGGCAGAAGCCCTGCGCCACATCGCCGCCCTCGTCCGCCGCCACCGGATCATCATGCAGGTCCTGCCATTCAGCGCCGGCGAGGTCGGATCCCTGGTGAGCGGCATCAAGCTCATGTACTTCTCCGATTCCGCTCCCTTCGCGTACGTCGAGGGCGTCGGCATGGGACACCTGACAGACGATCCCCCGACCGTCACACGGCATGAGTTGACGTTCGACCTAGTCAGGGCTGGCGCACTCTCCCCCCGGGAGTCCTTGGTACTGATCGAGTCGGTGGCGCAGGATTACGAGCATGGAGAACCACACCCGTAAATGGCACAGCTCCAGCTACAGCGGAGGCGACGGCGCCGACTGCGTCGAAATAGCGACGGGTCACCCGGCCGCTGTCCCCGTCCGCGATTCCAAGAACCCCTACGGCCCGGAACTCTCCTTCCGGGCCGACGCCTGGACCGCGTTCGTCGAGAGTCTCAGGCGCGGCGGCGTTTCAGGCCCAGGTGGACGGTGACCACGGTCAGCCCGGCCACGCCGTACGCCAGCCACCAGCCCCCGGTCCGGTAGCCGTCCGCCGCCCCTTCCTCCTGCGCCTTCCTCTGCTGCTCGTACGTCCGCGTGCCCGCCGAGCGGCCGTCGGTGAAGTCGTACAGGTCGCACGTCTCCCCCGGCTTCATGGGCCCCGAGCGCTCCGCGTCCCCGTACTCCTCGATGATGCCGTCGCACTGCGGGGTGCCGTCGGCGGTCGCCGCCTCGGTGAGGAAGTACCCGCCGACGACGACCGGGACGGCGAACAGGCCCAGCAGGAGTCCTCGGAAGGTCACGCCTTCGGGTCCACCAGCGGCAGCGGCGCGAACTCGTAGCCCTCCCACAGGCGTCGGGAGGTCTCCTCCGGGTACGGCGCGACGGCCGACTCGGCGTCGAAGACCCGCGCCAGGCGCTGCCCCGTGTCGTACGCGGGCCAGCCCGGGTCGCCGGTGCGGGCGAACGCCGTCCAGGAGGAGCGGAAGCGGGCGGACAGGGCCAGCGCCTCCTCGGACGGCTCCGCGCCGCCGAACTGGAGCAGTGCGAGGCTCTCCTGGAAGGTGCCGAAGAGGAGCGGGATGTCCAGGGCGTGGCAGGCGCCCAGGGCGCCGTCGAAGGCGGGGGCGGGCCAGGTGAGTTCGTAGACGTGGGACCGGCCGCCGCCCGCGAGGTGGGCCTCGGCCAAGTGCAGGGACGGCATCGCGAACAGCCAGTCGGTCTGGACGCGTTCGTAGAGGTCGTTGGCCGACGCATCCGGGAACGCGGCGCGGTAGGCGGCCTCGCCGCCCGGCGCGTACAGGCGCAGCGCGGCGCTCGCGCGGTCCTCGCCGATCTGACCGAGCTTGCCCGCCATGGCGGTGAACAGCCGGTTCTCGTCGCGGTTGTGGCCGACCAGCAGGTCCACGTCCCGCGCCGCGCCGGACGTCAGCGCCTGCCACGGCGTGACGGGGAGGAACTCGCCGTCCACGACGGGCGCGTACGGGGTCACCGTGGGCGCCGCCTGGCCCCAGCGGGAGACGTTGCCCGGCATCTTCGGGGCGAGGGCCTGGCCCGCCTTGACGAGCTGGTCCGGAGTGATCTCGGAGAGGTCTTCGACGGTCGGGCGCAGGCCCAGCTCGGCGGCGAGGGCGGTGCCGATGTCGGCGGCGAGGGCGGCGGAGAAGAACGTGCCCGGCACGCTCTGGGCGACGGCCCGCCGGAAGAGTCCGGCCGCGCGGGGCATGGCGAGCAGGGCGGCCACGGAACCGGCGCCCGCCGACTCGCCGAAGATCGTGACCTGGTCGGGGTCGCCGCCGAACGCGGCGATGTTGTCCTGCACCCAGGCCAGCGCCGCGATCTGGTCGAGCAGGCCCCGGTTGGCGGGGGCGCCCTCGATGTGGGCGAAGCCCTCCATGCCGAGGCGGTAGTTGAGGGTGACGACGACGAGGTCGCCGTCGGCGGCTATGCGGCGGGCGTCGTAGGCGGGGCTGCCGGAATGGCCCATCTTGTAGGCGCCGCCGTGGATCCAGACCATGACCGGGCGGTGGGCGGCCGGGTCGGGGGCGGGGGTCCAGACGTTGACCGTCAGCCAGTCGTCGCCCCCGGGGACGTCCGGGGGGCCGGCGGTGCCCGCGGCGCCGAGGTCCTGCGGGGGCGGCGGGCCGAAATCGTATGCGTCGCGTACGCCGTCCCAGGGGCGGGGGCGGCGCGGGGCGGCGAAGCGGGCGTCCCCCACCGGGGGCTGGGCGAAGGGGATGCCGCGGAAGACGGTCAGCCCGTCCTCGGTCCGGCCGCGCACCGCGCCGGAGGGGGTGCGCACCACGGGTTCCACTGACTCGGCAGGTCCAGGGATCGTCATCCTCCGGACCCTACGCCGTGGTGCGCACCGCGCTCAGCTGAGGGTCTTCAGCGATGCCGCGTCGTACGGGGCGAGTTCGTCGAAGCGGCCGTCGAGGACCTTCTGGGCCCACCGCGGGTCGTGGAGCAGCGCGCGGCCGACGGCGACCAGGTCGAACTCGTCCCGCTCCAGGCGGTCGAGGAGGTTGTCGAGGCTGCCGACGGGGGCGCCCTCGCCCTGGAAGGCCCTGTTGAAGTCGCCGTCGAGACCGACCGAGCCGACGGTGATGGCGGTCCTGCCGGTGAGCTTCTTGGTCCAGCCGGCGAGGTTGAGGTCCGAGTCCTCGAACTCGGGCAGCCAGTAGCGGCGGGTGGAGGCGTGGAAGGCGTCGACACCGGCCGAGGCGAGCGGGGTGAGGATGGCCTCCAGCTCTTCCGGGGTCTCGGCGAGGCGGGCGTCGTAGGCCTCCTGCTTCCACTGGGAGTAGCGGAAGATCACGGGGAAGTCCGCGGAGACGGTCTCCCGTACGGCGGCCACGATCTCGGCGGCGAACCTGGTCCGGGCCACGGGGTCGCCGCCGTAGGCGTCGGTGCGGCGGTTGGTGCCGGACCACAGGAACTGGTCGACGAGGTAGCCGTGGGCGCCGTGGATCTCCACGCCGTCGAAGCCGATGCGCTCGGCGGCCGCGGCCGACTCGGCGAAGGCGCCGATGACGTCGTCCAGGTCGCGCTGGGTCATCGCCCTGCCGGTCGGCTCGTCCTCGCCGATGCGCAGGCCGGACGGGCCGACGGCGGGGGCGTCCGGGAAGGGCTGCTCCCCGGCCTTGCGGACCATGCCGATGTGCCACAGCTGCGGCACGATCGTGCCGCCCGCCGCGTGCACCGCCTCGGCGACCTTCGCCCACCCGGCGAGCTGCTCCTCGCCGTGGAAGCGCGGCACGCGGTCGCTCTGCCCGGCCGAGTCGTGGCCGACGTAGGTGCCCTCGGTGACGATCAGTCCGACTCCGGCGGCGGCACGACGGGAGTAGTACGACACCACGTCCTCGCCGGGGACGCCGCCCGGGGAGAACATCCGGGTCATCGGCGCCATCGCGATGCGGTTGGGCACGGTGAGGCCGTTGATCGTGGCCGGGCGGGCGAGCAGTTGGGCGGCGCGGGTGGCGGCCTCGGCGGGGGTGACGGTCACGTGGGGGCTCCTGGGATGGGGTACCGGTCGGTATGTGCGCGCGCATTCATCGCACTCCAACGGGAACGGGCCCGCCCGGCCGGACCATTCCGCCCGGCGCCCCGATGTGACCCGGGCCATAGCGGAAGGGCGGGGGCGGACGGGGGCGAGGGGCGGGCGGGGGCCGGACACGCCCGAGGGCGGCACCCCCCTCGCGGGGAGTGCCGCCCTCGGTCCGTACGGGACGATCGATCAACCGGAGCCGGTCGATCAGAAGTCCATGTCACCGCCCGGCATGCCGCCCGGGGCGCCCGCCGGAGCGGCCTTCTCGGGCTTGTCGGCGATGACGGCCTCGGTGGTGAGGAACAGCGCGGCGATGGAGGCGGCGTTCTGCAGGGCAGAGCGGGTCACCTTCGCCGGGTCGATGATGCCTTCGGCGATCATGTCGACGTACTCACCGGTGGCGGCGTTCAGGCCGTGGCCGACGGTCAGGTTGCGGACCTTCTCCACGACGACGCCGCCCTCGAGACCGCCGTTGACGGCGATCTGCTTCAGCGGGGCCTCCAGGGCGAGCTTCACGGCGTTGGCGCCGGTCGCCTCGTCACCCGTCAGCTCCAGCTTCTCGAAGACCTGGGAGGCCTGGAGCAGGGCCACGCCACCACCGGCGACGATGCCCTCCTCGACGGCCGCCTTCGCGTTGCGAACGGCGTCCTCGATGCGGTGCTTGCGCTCCTTGAGCTCGACCTCGGTGGCGGCACCGGCCTTGATGACGGCCACGCCGCCGGCCAGCTTCGCCAGGCGCTCCTGGAGCTTCTCGCGGTCGTAGTCCGAGTCGCTGTTCTCGATCTCGGCGCGGATCTGGTTGACGCGGCCCTGAACCTGGTCGGCCGAACCGGCGCCGTCCACGATCGTGGTCTCGTCCTTGGTGATGACGACCTTGCGCGCGCTGCCCAGCAGGTCCAGCGTGGCGTTCTCGAGCTTGAGGCCGACCTCCTCGGAGATGACCTCGCCGCCCGTGAGGATGGCGATGTCGCCGAGCATGGCCTTGCGGCGGTCGCCGAAGCCCGGAGCCTTGACGGCGACGGACTTGAAGGTGCCGCGGATCTTGTTGACGACCAGGGTCGACAGGGCCTCGCCCTCGACGTCCTCGGCGATGATCAGCAGCGGCTTGCCCGACTGCATGACCTTCTCCAGGAGCGGCAGCAGGTCCTTGACGTTGCCGATCTTGGAGTTGGCGATCAGGATGTACGGGTCGTCGAGCGACGCCTCCATACGCTCCATGTCGGTGGCGAAGTACGCCGAGATGTAGCCCTTGTCGAAGCGCATACCCTCGGTGAGCTCCAGCTCCAGACCGAAGGTCTGGGACTCCTCGACGGTGATGACGCCTTCCTTGCCGACCTTGTCCATGGCCTCGGCGATGAGCTCGCCGATCTGGGTGTCGGCGGCGGAGATCGAGGCCGTGGAGGCGATCTGCTCCTTGGTCTCGACGTCCTTGGCCTGCTCGAGCAGGGCGGCGGAGACGGCCTCGACGGCCTTCTCGATACCGCGCTTCAGGGCCATCGGGTTGGCGCCGGCCGCGACGTTGCGCAGGCCTTCCTTGACCAGGGCCTGGGCGAGAACGGTCGCGGTGGTCGTACCGTCACCGGCGACGTCGTCCGTCTTCTTGGCGACTTCCTTGACCAGCTCGGCGCCGATCTTCTCGTACGGGTCCTCGAGCTCGATCTCCTTGGCGATGGAGACACCATCGTTGGTGATCGTGGGGGCGCCCCACTTCTTCTCGAGGACGACGTTGCGGCCCTTGGGGCCGAGCGTCACCTTGACGGCGTCCGCGAGCTGGTTCATGCCGCGCTCGAGGCCGCGCCGCGCCTCCTCGTCGAACGCGATGATCTTGGCCATGTGAAGTGGTCCCTCCAGGACTGGGGGTGATTCCTTCGGACCGCGCCCGCGCCCGCGACGGACGGCTCGCCGGCCTTGTGGTTCCTTCCCCACCCGGCCTGCGGGCCTCACCGACCCGGTCCTTCGTTGTCACTCTCACCTTCAGAGTGCTAACGCCAATGATTAGCACTCGGCATGGTCGAGTGCAAGCGCCTCTCGGGGATCGGGCCGTCCGGTCAGCCACCCGCGAACAGCGGGACGACGGGCGTCCGGGCAGGCCGAAGGGCCCGTACCCCTGGAGGTACGGGCCCTTCGGATGAAGACCGGGTGCTGCGGTGGCCGCGCGTCTCAGGCGCTGAGGCGAACCATGTCGGCCTGCGGGCCCTTCTGACCCTGCGAGATCTCGAACTCGACCCGCTGGCCTTCTTCGAGGGTGCGGTAGCCGTCCATCTGAATCGCGCTGTAGTGGACGAAAACATCCGCACCACCGTCGACCGCGATGAAGCCGTACCCCTTCTCCGCGTTGAACCACTTGACGGTGCCCTGAGCCATGCCTAACTCCCCTATTACTGGCCCTTGCACAGATCCGCACTTCGCGGACCCGGGTCAGACCTCGCCCCCTCACGACTGGGGGCGTGCGCCGGAACGCGTCGACCGCGGCTGAATGTATCTGTCCAACTGCCGTCTGCAACAGGTCAATCGGACGAGAAATCTGGACGCGCCCGGTCCGGAATGTGGCGAGAATTCGCCTGAATTCGGGTCAAGTCGGGTCACGCAAAGGGAACAAAAGCCGCGAAATACGCTCGCACTTTGGCTGCTTCTTGTCGGGCGGGCGGCAGGAATTAACGGTTCCCGTTGTGTTGATCGGGAGCGCGTTCCCCAACTCTACCGCGCTCAACCACATGGAATTGCCCCCTCCGTTTCTCTCACGGAGAGGGCAATACGCACTACCAGGTGTATCCGCGGCGAATCAGCCGCCGGCGACCGCCGGGATGATCGAGACGCCCGCGCCGTCCGGGGTGGCCGTCTGAAGGCCCTGCTCGAAGCGGACGTCGTCGTCGTTGACGTACACGTTGACGAAGCGGCGCAGCTTGCCCTGGTCGTCCAGGACGCGGGCGGCGATGCCGGTGTGGTTCTTCTCCAGGTCGGAGATGACCTCCCCGAGGTTGGCCCCGTCGGCGCTCACCTCGGCCTTGCCGCCGGTGTAGGTGCGCAGGATGGTCGGGATGCGAACGGTCACGCTCATGCGAGGCCAGCCTCTCGGAAGGAGTCCAGGTTCGGGCGGATGGTGGCGGTGAGACCGGTGCCGGCCACCGCGTCGAGGGTCTTCAGGCCGTCGCCGGTGTTCAGGACGACGGTGGTGAGCGAGGGGTCGAGGACGCCGTTCTCGATCAGCTTCCTGGTGACGCCGACCGTCACGCCGCCCGCCGTCTCCGCGAAGATGCCCTCGGTACGGGCGAGCAGCTTGATCGCGTCCACGACCTGCTCGTCGGTCACGTCCTCCACGGCGCCGCCGGTGCGGCGGGCGATGTCGAGGACGTAGGGGCCGTCGGCGGGGTTGCCGATGGCCAGCGACTTGGCGATGGTGTTCGGCTTCTGCGGGCGGACCACGTCGTGCCCGGCCTTGTACGCCGTGGAGACCGGCGAGCAGCCCTCGGCCTGCGCGCCGAAGATCTTGTACGGCCGGTCCTCGACCAGACCCAGCTCGATCAGCTCCTTGAGCCCTTTGTCGATCTTCGTCAGCTGGGAGCCGGAGGCGATCGGCACGACGATCTGGTCGGGCAGCCGCCAGCCGAGCTGCTCGCAGATCTCGTAGGCGAGGGTCTTGGAACCCTCGGCGTAGTACGGCCGCAGGTTGACGTTGACGAAGCCCCAGCCCTCGCCGGCCGGGTCGCCGATCAGCTCGGAGCAGAAGCGGTTCACGTCGTCGTAGTTGCCCTCGATGCCGACCAGCTCACCGCCGTAGACGGCGGCCATGACGACCTTGCCCTGCTCCAGGTCGTGCGGGATGAACACGCAGGAGCGGAAGCCGGCCCGGGCGGCGGCGGCGCCGACGGCACCGGCGAGGTTGCCGGTGGAGGAGCAGGACAGGGTGGTGAAGCCGAAGGCGCGGGCGGCCTCGATGGCCTGGGCGACGACGCGGTCCTTGAAGGAGTGCGTGGGGTTGCCGGAGTCGTCCTTGACGTACAGGCCGCCGGTGACGCCCAGCTCGCGGGCGAGGTTGTCGGCCTGGACGAGCTTGGTCCAGCCGGGGTTGATGTTCGGCTTGGTCGCGACGTCGGCCGGGACGGGCAGCAGGGGGGCGTAGCGCCAGATGTTCGCGGGGCCGGCTTCGATCCGCTTGCGCAGCTCTTCGGCGTCGTAGTCCGAGAAGTCGTAGGCGATCTCGAGGGGGCCGAAACACTCTTCGCAGGCGAAGACCGGTCCGAGCGGGACCCGGTGGCCGCACTCCCGGCAGCTCAGCGCGGTGGCGGGGCCGAGGTCGACGGCGGCGTCGGTGGGGTTCGTGGAGGTTTCGGCAGTCTGCACAGCCATGGAGGCGAGGCCCTTTCTCCTCATCTTCCTCACGACGCATCTCGCCGTGAGACGGATTTGGCACCTTCCCTAGCCGGGAGCCTCGCCACGTCCGTGTGACAAGAACCGACTGGAGGGTTGCCGGGGCTTCATCGGGCCGTATCCCTCTGCCCCTCTGGATGAGCGGTATGAAGTTGTTTCGCGGTGGTGCACGCGGCGACCCCGGCATGCGATGGTCCCGCGCGTTGTTCAAGACTGTAACCGAAGGCCAGGACGGTTGAGATAGTCGTCCGTACCGCGAGATGGATCACAAAGGATCACGAAGGAGACCACGGGACGTGCTGGAAGAAGTCGAGCGCTGGCTGGACGCACGCTCCTGGCCGGCCGCGGACCGGCCGGTCCAGCACCTTCTGTCCGCCAAGCACGCCACCGGGCAGTCGGTCAGCGTGGTGCTGCCCGCGCTGGACGAGGAGGCGACGGTCGGCGACATCGTCTCGGTGATCCGGCGGGAGCTGGTGCTCGGGGTCCCGCTCGTCGACGAGATCGTGGTCGTGGACTCCGGGTCGAGCGACCGCACGTCCGAGGTGGCCGCGGCGGCCGGCGCGCGCGTCGTCCACCGGGACGCGATCCTGCCCCGCATCCCCGCCGTGCCCGGCAAGGGCGAGGTGCTGTGGCGTTCGCTGCTGGTCACCGGCGGGGACATCGTCTGCTTCGTCGACGCGGACCTGCGCCAGTTCTCCGCCGACTTCGTCTCCGGGATCGTGGGCCCGCTGCTGACCGATCCGGACGTGCACCTCGTCAAGGCCATGTACGACCGCCCGCTGGCCGGGGCGGCCGGGCAGGGCGGCCGGGTCACGGAGCTGATGGCCCGCCCGCTGCTCAACATGCACTGGCCGCAGCTGGCCGGCTTCGTCCAGCCGCTGGGCGGGGAGTACGCGGCCCGCCGCTCGCTGCTGGAACGGCTCCCCTTCCCGGTCGGCTACGGCGTCGAGCTGGGCATGCTGGTCGACGCCCTGCACCTGGTGGGCCTGGACGCGCTCGCGCAGGTCGACGTCGGCGTCCGCGTCCACCGCCACCAGGACGGGCGGGCGCTGGGCCGGATGGCCGCGGCGATCTACCGCACCGCCCAGCTCCGGCTGGCCCGCGGCCACCTGGTGCGCCCGGCCCTCACCCAGTTCGAGCGGGGCGTCGACGGCTTCGAGCCGCGCACCTACGCCGTGGACACCGAGGAACGGCCGCCGATGACGGAGATCGCCGAGTACGCGGCCCGGAAGGTGGCCTAGGCCCCGGAAACGGCGCACGGGGCTCAGCCGGGGACGCCGTCCGACCAGCGCCACCTGCCGCCGGAGTCCGGCTCACAGGTCAGGTACTCGCCGCCGCGGCCGTGGGTGCTCAGGCCCCGGTGCTTCTTGGCGCAGAACTGGCCGTCGGCGTAGCAGTTGCCCGCGGGGCTCATCAGCTCGCAGGCGCCGGTACCGCCGCCCCCGGTGCCGCCGCTGGTTCCGTCGGTGCCGCTGTCCCGGGTCTTCGACGGCTCGGGGGCCGGCTCCGGCGTGTGCAGCAGGCGCCCGGCGCAGTCGCGGCCGTCGCGGGGGACGGTGAAGGTCACGGCGCCGGAGCCGCCGCTCTGCTCGCAGATCTTCTCGCCGCTGCCCCAGGAGGAGGCCCGCTGCCCGCTGCCCTGGAGGCGCACGGTGTAGCCGACGTGCGCCTTCTCGGCGGCGCTGACGGCCGCCCCGATGCTGCCGCCGGTGAGGTCCGGCAGCGTGACGGCGGTGGGGGTGGGAGTCGGAGTCGGGGTCTCGGTGCTGGGGGACGCCTCGGGAGTGGGGCTGCCGCTCGGCGTGGCCGTGCCGGTGGCGGAGGCGGTGGCCCTCGCGGGGGCCTCGTCCGCGGTGGTGCTCGCGTCGCCGTCCCCGCAGCCGGCCAGGGCCAGCGCGGAGGCCGCGATCAGTGCCGCCGTGCCCGCGAGTCTGCTCGTGCGCCGGTGCCGTGTGCGTATGGGCATGGTGCGCCCACCCCCCAGAAAGTTGAAATGTGCACCGCATATCCTCAACCCGTTCACACTTCCCGCACAAGCTCCGTGACCGAATCGCCGTCGGGGTGACACGGGGACACGTTTGAGGTGCGAGGGGCCGGGCTAGGTTGAGGCGTATGGCTTCAAGCTTCGGTGCTGCTCAGGTGCTGGTCGCCTCCAACCGGGGGCCGGTCTCGTACGAGGTGCGGGAGGACGGGTCACTGCACGCCAAACGGGGCGGTGGCGGGCTCGTGTCGGGACTGTCGGCCATCGGGCCCGACGCGGGGGCGCTGTGGGTGTGCTCGGCGCTGTCCGACGGGGACCGCGAGGCGGTGCGGCGCGGGGTCGGCGAGGACGGCGTACGGATGCTGGACGTGCCGGCCGACGTGCACGCGGACGCGTACAACGGGATCGCCAACTCGGTGCTGTGGTTCGTGCACCACATGCTCTACCAGACGCCCCTGGAACCGGTCTTCGACGCGGAGTTCCGGCGGCAGTGGGCCTCCTACGAGGCGTACAACCGGGCCTTCGCCGAGGCGCTGGCCGAGGAGGCGGCCGAGGGCGCGGTCGCGATCGTGCAGGACTACCACCTGACGCTGGTGCCCGGGATGCTGCGCGAGCTGCGTCCGGATCTGCGCATCGGCCACTTCTCGCACACGCCCTGGGCCCCGCTCGACTACTTCCGGCTGCTGCCGGACGACATCGCCGAGCAGGTGCTGCGCGGGATGCTGGGCGCCGACCGGCTCGGCTTCCTCACCCGGCGCTGGGCCGACGCGTTCACCGCCTGCTGCGACGCCGTGGTGGGCGGGCTCGGCGGCACGGAGATCGGCGTGCACGGGCTCGGCGCCGACGGGGACTTCCTGCGGAAGCGCTCGCACGAGGCCGACGTCGAGGAGCGGATGGCGGAGCTGCGGGAGCAGATCGGGGAGGGCCGCCGCACCATCGTGCGGGTGGACCGCACCGAGCTGTCCAAGAACATCGTGCGCGGTCTGCTGGCCTACCGGGAGCTGCTGGCCGGGCGGCCGGAGTGGCGCGAGCGGGTCGTGCACGTCGCGTTCGCCTACCCCTCGCGGCAGGACCTCGCCGTGTACCGGGAGTACACGGCCGAGGTGGAGCGGGTCGCGAACGCGGTCAACGAGGAGTTCGGCACGCCGGGGTGGACGCCGGTCGTGCTGAATCTCAAGGACGACTTCGCGCGGTCGCTGGCGGCGTACCGGCTGGCGGACGTGGCGCTCGTCAACCCCGTCCGGGACGGGATGAACCTGGTCGCGAAGGAGGTGCCGGTCGTCTCCGACGCGGGGTGCGCGCTGGTGCTGTCGCGGGAGGCGGGCGCGTACGAGGAGCTGGGCGAGGACGCGGTGGTGGTCAACCCGTACGACGTGGTGGGCACGGCGGACGCGCTGCACGCGGCGCTCGGCCTGCCGGCGGGGGACCGGGCCGAGCGCTCGAAGCGGCTGGCGGCCGCCGGCACCGCGCTGCCCCCGGCCCGGTGGTTCCTGGAGCAGCTGGAGGCGCTGCGGGGCTGACGCGGGCTACTTGTCCTGGACCGGCGGGCAGGTGCCGGTCTCCTCGCCGATGGAGTTGATCTCGGCGTTCGGCCGCGGGTCACCGGCGTAGTTCACCTGGTCCGTGCACGTGGCCCCGTCTTCCTTCGGGGTGCCGGAGGACGGGGTGCCCGGCTGCGGCTCGGGGCAGGTGCCGGTGTCCGCGCCGATGGAGTTGATCTCGGCGTTCGACCGCGGGTCACCGGCGTAGTCCAGCCGGTCCGTGCACTTCTCCCCCGCCCCCTGGTCCGGCTTCGACTCCGCCGGGGGCTGCGAGGACGCGCCGCCGGTGGCGGTCCCGTCGTCCGCGGTGGGGGGCTGTGCGGTGCTCGTCGCGGTCGCGGTCGCGGCGGGGGCGGCGCCGTCGTCGGTACCGCCGTTCCCGCCGTCGCCGCCGGCGCCGCAGGCGGTCAGTGCCAGGCCGAGGGCCACGGCGGCGAGGGCGAGCATCGGGGTCTTCCGAGCGGACATGGCGGGTTCCTCCACGGTCGTGGGCCTCACTGAGCAGGCTTTACGCCGTGCAAGACAGCGGGGGCGGCGGACCGGGTTGCCCCGTCCCCGGTGTCCGGACACGCCTGTGACAGGCGGGGGAACCGTCCGTGACGTTGTCTCAGGCCAGCCGGTGCGCGAGGGCCGCCAGCAGGGCCACCACTCCGGCGGGGCCGGGCACCTCGACGTCCGCGCGCTTCCTCAGTTCCGTCACCTCGTCGCTGCCGCTGCAGACCAGCAGCCCCGGAGTGCCCTCGGTGCGCAGGACGTCGACGGCCGCGTAGGCCGGGAGGTCCCCGAGGTCGTCGCCGGCGAAGAGGACGGAGGCGGCGTCGAGGGAGTGGACGTACGACCGCAGCGCCGCGCCCTTGTCCATGCCGGGTGGGCGCAGTTCCAGGACCATGCGGCCCGGCTCGACGATCAGGCCGTGCCGGGAGGCCAGGCCGGTGAGCGGGGCGCGCAGGGCGTCGAAGGCGGCCTGCGGGTCGGGGGCGCGGCGGGTGTGGACGGCGACCGCGTGGCCCTTGTCCTCCGTCCAGGTGCCCCGCGCCGCCGGACCGGACCGCTCCAGCAGGGCCGGCAGCTCGGCGCGGACGGCGGCGACGCCGGGGTGCGGTTCCGGCGTGGTCAGGGTGCCGGTGGCGGCGTCCCAGCGCTCGGCACCGTAGTGGCCGAGGACCACGAGGCGGTCGAGGCCGGGGACGTCCGCGAAGCCGCCGTGGTGGACGGCGACCTCGGCGGGGCGCCCGGTGATCACCGCGATCGAGGCGACCTTCGGGGCCAGGGCCGCGAGCGCCGGCACGGCGTCCGGGTGGGCACGGGCCCGGTCGGGGTCGGGCACGATCGGGGCGAGCGTGCCGTCGAAGTCAAGCGCGACCACCGCGCGGCCGGGGTCGGCGAGGAGGGCGTCGAGCCCTTCGCGTCCGGCCGCCGTCGCGGGCGTCGGCAGGGGCTGTGGGGAGTCGTCTCGGGTGGAGTCCTGGTGGCTGCCCATACCGCGAACCTATCCCCCCGGGGCCGGACTCACGCGTCGCCCGCGGGCCCCACCCCGCCGACCGGCGTGCCCGCGCCGCCGGGTCCGTCGTCCGGGGCGGCCCCTCCCGGGCCGGAGCCCCCGGCCCACCCGGGCACGGTGACGCGTCCGGTGCGGCGACGCCGCCGGGGCGGGCGGTCCCGGCGCTTCGCGCGGACCGGAATGCGGGACCCCGCCGACCGGCTCCCGGCGTGCCCGCGTCGCCGGGTTTGTCGCCCCGGGACGGCCCCTCCCGGGCCGGAGCCCCCGGCCCACCCGGGCACGGTGACGCGTCCGGTGCGGGGACCACGCCGGGGCGGGCGGTCGCGGCGATTCGCGCGGGCCGGGGCGGTCTCAGCGCTCAGTGCGGCGCGACTGCCGTACGCGGCGCAGGCGGTTGACCGTCACCGGGTCGGCCGCCAGGGCGCGGGGGTCGTCGAGGAGGGCGTTGAGGAGCTGGTAGTAGCGGACGGGGGCCAGGCCCAGCTCCTCGCGGATGGCGCGCTCCTTGGCGCCGGGGCCGGTGAAGCCCCGGCGTTCCAGCGCGAGGATGCTCCGCTCCCGCTCGGCCAGCTCTCCCGGTTCCATGTACGGCACCGTAACGCCCACCGCCGACAGCGGCCGCTACTCCGCGCTGCCCGCCTTCATCGCCGTCGCCTGGATCTGGCCGAGGACCTCCTTGGGGCTGGCGCCCGTGGCGACCGCCTGGCCGATGCGCTTCTTGACGTCCGCGCTGACCGAGGCCCAGGAGGTCTTGCCGACCGGGTACAGCTCGGAGAGCAGCAGCTCGTCCAGGAACGGCTTGAGGTTCTCGTCCTCCGGCGCGGTGCTCATGGTCCGGGAGGCGGAGGTGGTCACCGGCAGCAGGTCGTACTCGCGGGAGAAGTCGAGGACGTTCTCCTCGCTGTAGACGAAGTCGAGGAAGTCGCCGATCTCGTCCCGGTGGCCGTTCTTCTTGAAGGCCGTCATCCAGTCGGAGACCCCGAGGGTGTTCTTGCTCTCGCCGTCGATGCCGGGGGTGGTCACCATGCCGTACTTCACGCCCTTGTCGGACGCCATCTTCATCAGCGAGGGGTGCCCGTTGAGCATGCCCACGTCGCCGGCCGCGAAGGCGGCGAAGGCGTCGGCGCGGTTGAGCTTGCCGGGGGCGACGGGGCCGGTGAGGCCCTTGCCGACCAGCTCGTCCCGCAGCCAGGTGAAGGTGGTGACGTTCTGCGGGGAGTCGACGGAATAGGTGCCGACGTCGTCGGTGTAGCCGCCCTCGCCGCTGAGCATCCACTGCATCGTCTCGGCCTGCGCCTCCTCGGCGCCCAGCGGCAGGGCGTACGGGTACTTCACGCCCTTCTCCTCAAGCGCCTCGGCGGCCTCGGCGAGGTCGTCCCAGGACTTGGGCGGCTGGACCCCGGCCTTGTCGAAGAGGGTCTTGTTGTAGAAGAGCACGCGGGTGGAGGCGGCGAAGGGCAGGCCGTACTGCACGCCGTTGACCTGGCCGGCGGCGGCCAGCTGGGAGACGAAGTCGGCCTGGACCGGGATGGAGAGCACGTCGTCGGCCCGGTAGAGCAGTTCCTTGTCCGCGTAGTCGGAGTAGGCGCCGATCTGCGCCATGTCGGGCGCCTCGCCCGCCTCGACCATCTCGCGGACCTTGCGGTCGACGTCGTTCCAGGAGTAGACGGTGACGTCGACCTGCACGTCGGGGTTCTTGGCCTCGTAGGACTCGACCAGCTCGTCCCAGTACTTCCGGGAGCTGTTGTCCTTGCTGTCGCCGTAGTCGGCGGCGACGAGCTTCAGGGTCACCCCGTCGGAGTCGCCGGTGAGACCGCAGCCGCCGAGGACCGCCGTCATGCCCAGTGCGGACACCACCGCGATCGTTCCTGTCCTACGCCGCTGCACCCTGTTCCCCAACCCTGACTGCTCGTTCGCGCGTTCGCTTACCGGATTAAGGTCTACACCACCGCAGTGGACTAGACCTCTCCCGGGTGTACGGGCCACACTGTCCCCGTGAGACATGTCATCGCCCTCGATGTGGGCGGCACCGGGATGAAGGCCGCCCTGGCGGGGCCTGGGGGCGAGCTGCTGCACCAGGCGCGCCGGGCGACCGGCCGCGAGCGGGGACCCGAGGCGGTCGTCGCGGGCATCCTGGACTTCGCCGCCGAGCTGCGCGCCTACGGCGCGGACCGGTTCGGCGAGCCGGCCCGCGCCGCCGGCGTCGCCGTCCCCGGCATCGTCGACGCCGAGCGCGGCGTCGCCGTGTACGCGGCCAACCTCGGCTGGCGCGACGTGCCGCTGCGGACGCTGCTCGGCGAACGGCTCGGCTCCATTCCGGTCGCCCTCGGCCACGACGTGCGCACCGGCGGTCTCGCCGAGGGCCGGATCGGGGCCGGCCGGGGCGCCGACCGGTTCCTGTTCGTGCCGCTGGGCACCGGGATCGCGGGCGCCATCGGCATCGACGGCCGGGTCGAGGCGGGCGCCCACGGCTTCGCGGGCGAGATCGGCCACGTCGTCGTGCGCCCCGGCGGCATCGCCTGTCCGTGCGGTCAGCGCGGCTGCCTGGAGCGCTTCGCCTCCGCGTCCGCGGTCAGCCAGGCGTGGGCCCAGGCCTGCGGCGACCCCGGGGCGGACGCGGCCGACTGCGCCAAGGCCGTCGAGTCGGGGGACGCCCGCGCGCTCGCCGTGTGGCAGGACGCCGTGGACGCGCTCGCCGACGGGCTGGTCACCGCGCTCACCCTGCTGGACCCACGCGTGCTGATCATCGGTGGCGGCCTCGCCGAGGCGGGGGAAACCTTGTTCACACCGCTGCGGGACGCGGTCCGGCGGCGCGTCACCTTCCAGAAACTGCCGGAGATCGTCCCCGCCGCACTCGGGGACACCGCCGGTTGCCTGGGTGCCGGGCTGATGGCCTGGGACCTGCTCGACACCGCTGCTCCGTCTGCTCCGTCTTCCACAGCTTCCACGGCCGCCACGGCCGCGACTCCCCCGGAGGTAACCACCTGATGGCCCCAAGCAAGGTTCTCGCCGGTGCCCGGGTGGTACTGCCCACCGGGACCGTGGACGACGGCCGCGTGATCGTCGACGGCGCGCGGATCGCGGACACGGCTCCCCCGCAGGCCGAGACCGTCGACCTGGCGGGCCACTGGGTGGTCCCCGGCTTCGTCGACATCCACAACCACGGCGGCGGCGGAGCCTCCTTCGCCGGCGGCACCGCCGAGGAGATCCTGGCCGGCGTCGAGACCCACCGCCGGCACGGCACCACCACGGTGGTCGCCTCCGCCGTCACCGGCGATCTGGACTTCCTGGCCCGGCACGCCGGGATGCTCGCCGAGCTGGCGCAGCAGGGCGACATCGTTGGCATCCACTTCGAGGGGCCGTTCATCTCGCCGTGCCGCAAGGGCGCGCACGACGAGCAGCTGCTGCGCGACCCGGACCCGGCCGAGGTGCGCAAGCTGGTCGACGCGGCGCACGGGCACGCGAAGATGATGACGCTGGCGACCGAGCTGCCGGGCGGCCTGGACTCCGTACGGCTGCTGGTCGAGCACGGCGTGATCGCGGCCGTCGGGCACACCGACGCGACGTACGAGCAGACCGTGCAGGCCATCGACGCGGGCGCCACCGTCGCCACGCACCTCTTCAACGCGATGCCGCCGGTCGGTCACCGTGCGCCGGGTCCGATCACGGCGCTCCTCGAGGACGAGCGGATCACCGTCGAGCTGATCAACGACGGCACGCACCTGCATCCGGCCGCGCTCCAGCTGGCCTTCCACCACGCGGGTGCCGACCGGGTCGCCTTCATCACCGACGCGATGGACGCGGCGGGCTTCGGCGACGGCCACTACCTGCTCGGCCCGCTGGAGGTCGAGGTCGCGGACGGCGTGGCCCGGCTGGTGGAGGGCGGCTCGATCGCGGGCTCCACGCTCACCCTGGACCGCGCCTTCAAGCGGGCGGTGACGGTGGACCGGCTGCCCGTCGGGGACGTCGTCGCCGCGATCTCCGCCAACCCGGCGCGGCTCCTCGGTCTCGACGACCGGATCGGCTCGCTGGAGCCCGGCAAGGACGCCGACCTGGTCGTCCTGGACGACGCCTTCGACCTGGTGGGCGTGATGCGCCGGGGCGAATGGGTGGTCGATCCCCACCTGGGCTGATCCGGCCGAGTCCGCTCCGGGGCCGGGGGCTGGGCCGACCGCCTCCCGTTTGGCATGATCGTGTCGTGGAGCACGGCTCCGCGGGCACACCCAGCCGCAGACGATCGGGGGAGGTCGGCACGGTGATCCTCACCGTCACTCTCAACACCGCGCTCGACATCACCTACCGCGTGCCGGCCTTGAGGCCGCACGCCTCGCACCGGGTGACCGAGGTGACCGAGCGGCCCGGCGGCAAGGGGCTGAACGTGGCCCGCGTGCTGGCGGCCCTCGGCCACGACGTCACGGTCACCGGCTTCGCGGGCGGCACCACCGGGGGCGTCGTGCGCGAGGGGCTGACCTGCGTCCCCGGGGTGACCGACGCACTGGTCCCGGTCGCGGGGGCGACGCGGCGCACCATCGCCGTGGTCGACGAGCGCACCGGCGACACCACCCAGCTCAACGAGCCGGGCCCGGCCGTGGCGCCCGCCGAGTGGAACGCCTTCCAGGAGGCGTACGAGGACCTGCTGGCCGGCGTGGCCGCGGTGGCGCTGTGCGGCAGCCTGCCGCCGGGCGTCCCGGTGGGCGCCTACGCCGGGCTGGTGCGGGTCGCGCGGGCCGCGGGCGTACCGGTGCTCCTGGACACCAGCGGGGAGCCGCTGCGCCGGGGGCTGGCCGCCCGCCCGGACCTGATCAAGCCGAACGCCGACGAACTGGCCGAGCTGACCGGCTCGCACGAGCCGCAGCGGGCCGCGCAGGCCGCCCGGCGCCGCGGTGCCCGCTCGGTCATCGCCTCGCTCGGCCCCGAGGGGCTGCTCGCGGTGACCCCGGAGGGCCGCTGGCGTGCCGCCCCGCCGGCCCACGTGCGCGGCAACCCGACCGGAGCGGGCGACTCCGCGGTCGCCGGCCTGCTCTCCGGCCTGGTGGAGCACCTGCCCTGGCCGGACCGGCTGGCCCGGGCGGTCGCCCTGTCGGCGGCGACGGTGCTGGCGCCGGTGGCGGGCGAGTTCGACCGGACGGCGTACGAGGAGCTGCTCGGGCACGGCGTCGCGGTGACGGCGGAGGCGGGCGCGGCCTGAGTGCGGGCACCCGGGTGCGGGCCCCGGGTGCGGTTACGCGGGCCGACCGGTCACTCGGACGAGAGCGAGAGCTTGTCGAGGACGAGGTCGCACTTGTTGCCGTCGTTGCACGCCAGCTCGATCGTGTTGGTGCCCTTGGCCAGGTTCACGTTGGCCCAGGTGGTCTGCCAGCCCTTTTCCCAGTCGCCCTCGGGCGTGCCGCCGAAGTTCTTCATGTTCAGCGGGCGAGCGGAGGCCTTGCCGTTGATGACCAGGGTCGCGTCGGCGTCCTTGCCCGGGATGCCGTAGCGCACGTTCAGCCGGTAGCCGCCGGCCTTCTCGATGCCGTCGACGGTCCAGGTGACCTTCGCGCCGACCTGGTTGAAGCCCGTGACGTAGACGCCGCCGTCGGACTCCGCGCCCTCGAAGTCGGAGGCGGTCCCCATGCCGGGCGACAGCCGCAGGGCCTTCGCGTCGGTCGTGGGCAGCTCCACCTCGTCCTCGGCGCCCTCGCTCGCCGACGGGCTGGGCTCGGTGCTCGCGGACTGGCTGGGGGCCGGGTCGCCGCCCGCCTCGTTGCCGCCCTTGTCGTCGTCGGAGCCGCTGCTCGTCATGGCCACGGCGATGCCGATGACCACGGCGGCGACGACCGCCACCGCGCCGATCAGCAGGCCCTTGGTGTTCGGGCCGCGGCGTCCGCCGCCCCCGCCGCGCCCCGACGACTGCTGCGGGCCCCCGGGACCGCCGCCGCCGGGGAAGGTCTCCGGCGCGGCGTAGTGCGCGTTCGGCTGCCCGTACGCACCCTGCGGCTGGCCGTAGGCGCCCTGCTGGGGCGGGGCGGCCTGGCCGTAGGCGGCGGTCTGGGCGCCCTGGCCCTGCGGTGCCCCGTACTGCCGTGTGCCGACGGGACGCACCCGGTTGACGGAGTTCGGGTAGCCGTAGCCACCGGACGGCGGCTGGGCCCCGTTGGCCTGCCCGTCGGCGTAGAGGTAGCCGAAGGGGTCGTCGTCCTCGGGCGTGCTCGCGCCGTTGTTGCCGGGCGTCATCCCTAGGTCTCCTAACCAGATGCGTGCGTGGTGCGGTACGGGTGGGTGAGAAAGCGAGCCTACCCGCTTCCACTGACCCAAACGGGTGACTCGGACCGCATCAACGTGCTGACCTGGTGATCATCCGGCGCGGCGGTGCTGTTTGGGACGAGATCGTTTCTCGACGTACATCCGTTCGTCGGCGGACTTGAGCACCTCGTCCGCCGTCATGCCGCAGTGGGCCCAGCCGATGCCGAAGCTGGCGCCCACGCGGACGGCCCGGCCCTCGGCCCGGATCGGCTGGATGATCTCGCCCCGCAGCCGTACGGCGAGGTCCTGGGCGTCGGCCCGGCCGAGCCCGTTGGCGAGGATCACGAACTCGTCGCCGCCGAGCCGGGCCACGGTGTCGCCGTCGCGGACGCCGCCGCTGAGCCGCCGGGCGACCTCGATGAGGACGGCGTCGCCCGCGTTGTGCCCGAACCGGTCGTTGATCGACTTGAAGCCGTCCAGGTCGCAGAAGAGGACCGCGAGCCCCTTGGTGCCGTCGTCGCGCCCGTCCTCGGGGGCCACGGCGTGCACGTGGTGGTCGAAGGCGCCGTACGGCTCGGCGGCGACGGAGAAGTCGAAGGTGTGGCCGCCGGAGTCGAACACGGCGGAGTTCCCGTAGGCGGCGTCCATGGCGTCGGCCACCGCGTGCGACGACTGCGGGCGCTGGCAGAGCCGGGCGGCCAGCCGGGAGCGCAGCTCGGCGCTGTTCGGCAGGCCGGTCAGGGAGTCGTGGGAGGCGCGGTGGGCGAGGTGCAGCTCGCGCCGCTTGCGCTCCTCTATGTCCTCGACGTGGGTGAGCAGGAAGCGCGGTCCGTCGGCGGCGTCGGCGACGACGCTGTTGCGCAGCGAGACCCAGACGTAGGTGCCGTCGCGGCGGCCCAGGCGCAGCTCGGCCCGGCCGCCCTCGGCGGAGGTGCGCAGCAGGGTGCCGATGTCCTCGGGGTGCACGAGGTCGGAGAAGGCGTAGCGGCGCATCGAGGAGGCCCGGCGGCCCAGCAGCCGGCACAGGGCGTCGTTGGTGCGCAGGATGCGGCCGTGCTGGTCGCCGCCCATCTCGGCGATGGCCATGCCGGAGGGGGCGTACTCGAAGGCCTGCCGGAAGCTCTCCTCGCTGGCCCTGAGCGCCTGCTGGTCGCGCTCCAGGCGGACCAGGGCGCGCTGCATGTTGGAGCGGAGCCGGGCGTTGCTGATCGCGATGGCGGCCTGGAACGCGTACATCTGCAAAGCCTCGCGGCCCCAGGCGCCGGGACGGCGGCCGTTGCGCGGCCGGTCCACGGACAGGACGCCGATCAGCTCGCCGCTGTTGCCGCCGCCCTGGGGGCCCGGCGCGTACATCGGGGCGAAGAGCCGGTCCGAGGGGTGCCACTCGTCCTCGAAGCGGGGCGCGGGCCCGTCGGTGTACCACTGCGGGACGTCGTCGTCGTCGAGGACCCAGCCCTCGGTGTGGGGTATGAAGATCAGGTCGCCCCACTGCTCGCCCATGCCCAGGCGCCGGTCCCAGGACTCCCGGGAGCCCGAACGGCCGGTGATGAGCGCCTCGGC
The DNA here is from genome assembly GCF_033406955.1 of Streptomyces violaceoruber. Classification (NCBI taxonomy): domain Bacteria; kingdom Bacillati; phylum Actinomycetota; class Actinomycetes; order Kitasatosporales; family Streptomycetaceae; genus Streptomyces; species Streptomyces violaceoruber. Next base: position 3,827,201 of record NZ_CP137734.1, read on the forward strand.
GGCCGGGTTGCCCGCGAAGGCGGCGACGACGAGGTCGCCGTCGGGGCCGACCAGGTTGACGCACGCCAGCTCGTAGTTGAGGGCCTGGACGACGCCGTCCGCGACGGCCTGCAGGGTGTCGGCCAGGCTGCGGGCCTTGTTCATGTCGGCCATGGCCTGGTGCAGCTGACGCAGGGACGCAAGGCGGACATAGGGCTCCGAGTCGGTCTCCATGCTCGCCCTCCCCCCGAGACCTCGCAGTGAATCAAGGGTTCTCTTCGGCGCCTTTACTGATGGTGCCCTTGCAGGTTCCCCGCCACTGAATCACAGCGCGCTGCCCACTCGGTACACAGGGTCAACAATTACCGCCCCTTGTGACTCAAGTCACAACGAAACATGAACAATTGCGTGGGGTTTCCGGGCTTTCTGCGGCTTCCTCGCGCCTTTACCGAACGCAAAGTTTGTGGGGTATGGACACGTCTCCTCCCCCGCCTCCTCCGGTGGTCCTAGGTCCCGGTTCGGACCGGGGCCCGATGTCCGGCCCACGCCCCGGAGATTAGCGTGACGGAGTGCCGAATACTCCGCCTCTCACGTATCCCGGGTCCCTCGCGGCCCCCGCGTCCCCGTTGCCGTCGCCCGCCTCCGGGCATGCTGAGGGGGTGAGCAACGAGGAGTTCCGTGCCGCCATGTCCCGGCTGGCCTCGGGCGTGGTCCTGGTGACCGCGCAGGAGCCGCCGCTGGACCCGGACGACCCGCTGGCGCCGCGCGGCGAGGACGTCGGGATGACGGCCACCGCCTTCATGTCGGTGTCCCTGGACCCGCCGCTGGTCCTGGTCAGCCTGCGCGAGGGCTCCCGCATGGACGACCTGCTGGACGAACAGCCCCTGTGGGCCGTGTCGGTCCTCTCCGAGAGCCAGCGGCACATCGCGGGCCGCTTCGCGATGAAGGGCCGCGTCAGCGACCGCCTCCTGTTCGCGGACATCCCGTACGCGCGGGGGGAGGCGACCGGGGCGCCCCTGGCCGGCGGCGCCCTGGCGACCCTGGAGTGCCGCACCGAACAGCGGGTGCCGGCCGGCGACCACACGCTGGTGATCGGCCGGGTCCTGACCGCCACCCTGCCGAGCGCGGACGGCGGCCCGCTGACCTACTTCCGGGGCCGGTACCGGCAGCTGGGCTGAGCGCCTTCCCGCGACCCGAGCCGCCGGACAGGCCCTAATAGGGTGCGCGCATGACGACCAGCACCGGGCCCCGACTGGAGCCGATCACGCCCGCGAACATCGAGGCCGCCCTCGCCATCCGGGTGCGCCCCGAGCAGGAGTTCGCCGTCGACCCGGTGGTGAAGTCCCTCGCCGAGGCCTACGTCCACCCCGGGAAGGCCTGGCCGCGCCTGATCCTCGACGGCGAGCGTCCGGTCGGCTTCCTCATGGGCTTCTTCGGCGTCGACTGGTACGACGACGGCAGCGCGCTGCGCTCCGGCCTGTGGCGGCTGAACATCGCGGCGGAGGAGCAGGGCCGGGGATACGGCCGCTTCGCCGTGCGGGCGGTGGCCGCCGAGATACGGCGCCGCGGCGGCACGGAGTGCTTCGTCACCTGGCACCCCGGCGAGCACGGACCCGAGAACTTCTACCTGGGCCTCGGCTTCCGTCCGAACGGGGAGAAGTCCGAGGAGGAGACGGTCGGCGTGCTGGAGCTGGACTGAGACGCGGGTCCTTCCCGGTCAGTCCCAGCCCCGCGCGGAGCGCCCGCGCTTGGTGTCCGAGCGCTGCTTCTTCTCCCGCAGCCGGCGTTCGTTGATGCCGCGCGGTATGCGGGTCGGCCTGCGGGGCCGGGGCGGGGGCGCGGTGGCCTCGGCGAGGAGGGCGGCCAGGCGGACGGCGGCGGTCTCCCGGTTGCGCCACTGGGAGCGGTGCTCGGAGGCGCGGACGGTGACGACCCCGTCGGACAGGCGCCCGGCCAGCCGCTCCAGTGCCCGCTGCTTCCACACCTCGGGCAGGGCCTCGGTCCGCGCCAGGTCGAAGCGCAGCTCCACCGCCGTGTCCGTGGTGTTGACGTGCTGCCCGCCGGGCCCCGACGAGCGCGAGAAACGCCAGACCAGCTCGGCCTCGGGCAGGGAGACGGAGCCGCGGATGACATGGGGACCGGACATGCCCTCCATGTTCCCGTCCGCGGGCGGCCCGCGTCACTCGAATATCGTGATCCCGCTCTTGGTAAAGAAAGTAAAGAGAGGCGGAACCTTGTGGACCCCTCTCGACGTTCATGGTGGTAGCTGTAGCTTTCTTGCCGTACGTAAACGAGGGAAGGGACTCCCAACAATGGCTGTAAGCCTGTCCAAGGGTGGCAACGTCTCGCTCACCAAGGAGGCTCCGGGCCTGACCGAAGTCACCGTGGGGCTCGGCTGGGACGTCCGCACCACCACCGGCACCGACTTCGACCTCGACGCCTCCGCGATCGCGGTCAACACGCAGGGCAAGGTCTACTCCGACGCCCACTTCGTCTTCTTCAACAACAAGCAGACGCCGGACAACACGATCGTCCACACCGGTGACAACCGCACCGGCGAGGGCGCCGGCGACGACGAGGCGATCAACGTCAACCTGGCGGGTCTGCCGGCCGACATCGAGAAGATCGTCTTCCCGGTCTCGATCTACGACGCCGAGAACCGCTCGCAGAACTTCGGCCAGGTGCGCAACGCCTACATCCGCATCCTCAACCAGGCCGGCGGCGCCGAGATCGCCCGCTACGACCTGTCCGAGGACGCGGCCACCGAGACCGCCATGGTCTTCGGCGAGCTGTACCGCAACGGCGCCGAGTGGAAGTTCCGCGCCGTCGGCCAGGGCTACGCCTCGGGCCTGACGGGCATCGCCCAGGACTTCGGCGTGAACGTCTGAGGTTCACCCGCCCGTCGGTTCCGTACGAAGGCCCCCCGGACGTCCGGCCGGGGGGCCTTCGGCGTTCCGTCGGACGGGCGGACCGGGTCGGGTCGGGGCGTCACGGCAGCAGGCGCTGCTCCTTGGCCACGGCGACCGCGCCGGCCCGGGTGTCGACGCCGAGCTTGTCGTAGATGCGGCGCAGATGCGTCTTCACCGTGGCCTCGCTGATGAACAGGGCGCGGGCGATCTCCCGGTTGCCGAGCCCGGTGGCGAGCTGGGCCAGGATGTCGCGCTCGCGGTCGGTGAGGGCGGGGCGCGGCTTGCGCAGGTTGGCCATGACCCGGCCGGCGACCGGCCCGGACAGTGCCGTACGGCCCTGGGCGGCGGCGTGGATGGCCGCGAACAGCTCCTCGGGGCGTTCGGCCTTCAACAGGTATCCGGTCGCGCCCGCCTCGATGGCGCGGGTGATGTCGGCGTCGGTGTCGTAGGTGGTCAGGACCAGGACGTGCGGTGTCCGGGCGGGTTCGGCTCCGGTGGCGGCCGTGAGGCGGCGGGTGGTCTCCACGCCGTCGATGCCCGCACCGAGCTGAAGGTCCATCAGGACGACGTCCGGCGTCAGCCGTGCGGCGAGCGCGAGCGCCTCCTCGCCGGTGCCCGCCTCGCCGACCACCTCGATGCCGGGGGCGCTGTCGAGCAGGGCGAGCAGCCCGGCGCGTACGACGACGTGGTCGTCGCAGACCAGGATGCGCACGGGGGCGGAGGCCGGGCGGCGGGCGGCGGGGTCGGTCATCGGGGGGCCTCCTGCGGGCCGGCCGGATCTGCCGGGTCGGTTCGGGGCGGGTCCAGGGGGATCGCGGCGGACAGGGCGGTGCCCTCGCCGGGCGCGGACTCGACGGTCAGGGTGCCGCCGAGCTGGCGCAGGCGGGCGTGCATGGCCGGCAGCCCGTGCCCGCGCGTCCCGGCGGGGGCGTCGGACGGCCCGGCGGGGTCGAAGCCGTGTCCGTCGTCGGTGACGTCCAGGACGACCTCGTCGTCGAGGAGGGTGAGGCTGAGCGCGGCGGTGGACGCGCCCGCGTGCTCCCGGACGTTGGCCAGGGCGCCCTGGGCGATGCGCAGCAGGGCCGACTGGACGCGGTCGGGCAGCGGCGGCACGCGGGTCCCGTCGTCGACGTGGACGCGGACGGTGAGGTGGTCGCCGGACTCCCGGGCGGCCAGGGCCCGCAGCGCCGCCTCCAGGCCGCCGCCGCGGGCGAGGTCGGCCGGGGCCAGGTCGTGGACGAAGCGGCGGGCCTCGGCCAGGTTGTGCTCGGCGACGGAGGCGGCGCCCCGGACATGGGCGCGGGCCTTGTCCTGGTCCGACTCCCAGACCCGCTCGGCGGCCTGAAGCAGCATCCGCTGGCTGGACAGGCCCTGGGCGAGACTGTCGTGGATCTCCATCGACAGCCGCTGGCGCTCCGCGAGGGTGCCCTCGCGGCGTTCGGAGGCGGCGAGTTCGCGGCGGGTGCGGATCAGGTCGTCGATCAGGGCGCGCTGCCGGGCCGCCTGCCGTTCGGTGTGCAGGAACACGGCCGCGGCGATCGCGGCGACGGCGGGCGGGGCGAGCAGCAGGTTGGGGTCGAACCCCCCGGCGAGACGGAACTGCGCGGCGACGACGAGCACCGTCAGGACGGTGACCAGCACCAGCGCCGCCCGGGTGGGCAGAGTGCGCAGTCCGGTGTAGAAGAGGGGCACCGCACACCAGGAGAAGCTGGGTGCGAGGACGACGAGCACCATCCACACCACGACCACGAGGCCCAGCCGGACCAGCCGTCGCCGGGCGGCCGGGGTGCCGGGACCGGACGGCCCGGGGCCGCTCAGGACCGGCCCGAGCAGGTGCAGCACCGCGAGGGTGAGGGACAGCGCGAGGATCCACGGGGTGCGGGGCTCTCCGGGGTGGCGCAGCAGGAAGCGGGCGAGGGCACCGCCGAGCAGCAGGAAGAACGCCACGTGCATCACGGCGCCGAGCCACCGGCGGTCCGCGTCGGCCGTGTCACCCGAGGTGTTCGAGGCGTAGGAGTCGTACGGCTTCGGCATCCGGCACCCGCCTCCTCTCGCCCGTCGCGCCCGCTCCGCTGTTTTACAACGTGCCGCAGAAGACCGCTGAGCTGCACGAACACTCCCATGGTGCCCTCTTTGGATGCCCCGCGGGTCAACCGATCGGACGACCCCTCCGTCGCCCGTTCCGTCGCCCACGAGCAACCGGAACGGCGACCGTGCGCCCCCGGTGCGGGCCGGAGAGTGGAGAGCACGAAGCCGACCGCCTCACCCGCAGGAGCAGACCGCCATGAAGAAGACCCTCTCCCGCCGTGCCCGCATCGCCACCGGCGGTGCCGTGCTCGCCGCCGTCGCCGCCGGCACCTTCGGCACGGTGGCCGCGAACGCCTCCGCCCCCGAAGCGGCCCAGGACTCCGCGGTCTCGGCCGCCCCGGCCGCCGCGGCCGGCAAGCGCGACACCACCACCTCCACCCATCTGACGATCGACGCCGCCACCGAGGCCGCGCAGGCCGCGCTGAAGGCCGCCAAGAAGGAGGGCCAGCGGATCACGGTCGCGGTCGTCGACCGCAACGGCAACACGATCCTCACCATGCGCGGCGACGGCGCCGGTCCGCAGTCCTACGCGTCGGCCGAGAAGAAGGCGTACACGGCCGTCTCCTGGAACGCCCCGACCAGCGAGCTGGAGGGCCGCCTGGAGAACGCCCCGAACCTGAAGGACATCCCGGGCACGCTGTTCCTGGGCGGCGGCGTCCCGGTCACCGCGGACAAGGCGCCGATCGCCGGTATCGGAGTCGCGGGCGCCCCGTCCGGCACCCTGGACGAGAAGTTCGCCCGGGCCGGGGCGGCGGCGCTGCGCTAGGTACCGCCCGGCCCGCCGCCTCCGGTCCCAACAGCCGCTCCCGGCGGGCGTTTCACGTGAAACACCCCATAGGATCACGAGGTGCGCACCCCCCGTCTGCTCGTAGCCGCCGCCACCGTCGTCGCCCTCGCGGCGTGCAGTGGCGGCGGCGCGGTCGAGGGCACTCCCGGCGGCTCGGGCGTGCGCGACCCGTACTTCCCCAAGGCGGGCAACGGGGGCTACGACATCGGTCACTACGACCTGAGGCTGGACTACGCCCCCGACGCCGATGCCGGCTCCGGCGCCGGGCACCTCACCGGCACCGCGACGATCACCGCCCGTGCGACCCGCGACCTGTCGGCCTTCGACCTCGACCTCAAGGGCCTGGACGTGGAGGAGGTCACGGTCGAGGGCCGGGACGCCCGGTTCAACCGGGCCGGACAGGAACTGACGGTCCGCCCGGCCGAGGAGCTGAACGACGGGGAGACGTTCCGGGTGACCGTCCGGTACTCCGGCGAGCCGGAGACCATCACCGATCCCGACGACTCCGAGGAGGGCTGGCTGCCCACCGCCGACGGCGCGGTCGGGCTGGGCGAGCCGACGGGCTCGATGGCCTGGTTCCCCGGCAGCCACCACCCCTCCGACAAGGCGACGTACGACCTCGCGATGACCGTGCCCGAGGGCCTCGGCGTGGTCTCCAACGGCGAGTTGCGGGACGAGCGGACCCGGGGCGGCCGTACGACGTTCACCTGGCACACCGCCGAGCCGATGGCGAGCCATGTCGTCACCGTCGCCGTCGGTGAGTGGGAGACCGCCCGTTCCACCACGGACGACGGTCTGCCGGTGTACACGGCCGTCGACCCGACGCAGGCCGACGCGAGCCGGAAGGTCCTGAAGCGGATCCCCGAGATCATGAACTGGGCCGGGGAGAACTTCGGCCCCTATCCCTTCTCCTCCACCGGCGCGATCGTCGACCGCGACGAGGACGCCGGGTACGCCCTGGAGACCCAGAACCGGCCCTACTTCCCCGGCACCCCCGACACCGTCCTGCTCGTCCACGAACTCGCCCACCAGTGGTACGGGAACTCCGTCAGCCCGAAGACCTGGCGGGACATGTGGCTCAACGAGGGCTTCGCCACCTACGCGGAGTGGCTGTGGGAGGAGGACCACGACGGCGACACCGCGCAGGAGACCTTCGAGGCGCTCTACGACGGCACGTACTACGACGACGAGGACGCGAACGACTCGATCTGGGCGTTCCCGCCCGCGGACCCGCCCGACGCCGCGCACATCTCCGACAGCCCCGTCTACCAGCGGGGCGCGATGGTCCTGCACAAGATCCGCGAGACGGTCGGCGACGACGCCTTCCGGGAGTTGCTGCACGGCTGGGCCGCCGCCCACCGCCACGGCAACGCGGACACCGAGGACTTCACGGCGTACGTGGAGAGGTCGGCGCCGGACGAGGACTTCTCGGAGATCTGGGCGGACTGGCTGCGCGGGGACGGCCGGCCGGACGCGCCGTGAGCCGCCCGCTCGTCCACCGCCGCCTCACCCCTCGCGGCCCCCGAACGTCTCCAGCAGCAGGGCCAGGTCCGGCGGCCAGAGCGGCTCGGGCGCCTCGGCGAGTTCGGCCCGGCTCCACCAGCGCCAGGTGAGGATGCCGTCCGCGGCGTGCGCGGCGGCCAGGTGGGGGCCGGTGGGCTCCCGGCGGGGCCCCTGGGCGACGTAGATGTGCTCGTACTGGCGGACGGGGCCGACGCTCAGGTGGGTGAAGTCGTGTTCCCAGGTGCAGAGCAGCGGGCCCGGTTCCAGGTCGGTCCAGCCGGTCTCCTCGCGCACCTCGCGCAGGGCGCCCTCGCGGGGGTTCTCATCCGCCTCCAGGCCGCCGCCGGGCATCGCCCAGTGCACGCCGACCTCGACGTTGTCGTAGCGCAGGAGGAAGACGGCGCCCTCGGGGTCGAGCACGGCGACGCGGGCGGCGCGGCGCGGGGTGCGCGGCTTGTCGCTCGCCAACTCCCTGCGCAGCACGGTGCAGGGGCGCTCGGCCCCGAGGTCGCGGCGGTGGTCCAGGACCCGGTAGCCGAGGGCCGTCCAGAAGGAGAGCGCGTCGGTGTTGCCGTCGAGGACGGCGAGCCGTACGGCGGTGCGGCCCGCGGCGCGGAAACGGTCCTCGACGAGGGAGACGAGCCGACTGCCGTGGCCCTGCCGGGTCAGCCCCGCGTCCACCATCAGCAGCCCGATCCAGGGGTCCGGGTCGGACGGGTCGGGGTGCCGGGCGAGCGTCACCGCGACCCCGACCAGCCGGCCCGCGTCCCTGGCCAGCAGCACCTCGGCGCCGGGCCGCGCCAGTTCGTCGGCGAGCGCGGTCGCGACCTGCTCCGGACGGATGTCCTCCGGGTCGGGGAAGTCGCCGCTGAGCGCGTGGAAGGCGCGGTGGGAGGCGTAGAGGGCGGTCAGTTCGGTGAGCACGGGGCCCGGGATGTCGTGGTCGGGGGTGAGGGCGAGCGGGGTGAGGATCACCCCGGCAACCTATCCGGCCGCCGGGTCCTGCGGCCCGGACCGATCCGGGCCGCGGAGGTCGGGGTCGGAGGGGTCGGAGAGGCCGAGGTCGGGGAGTCCGGAGTGGTCGAGGTCGGAGAGGTCGAGGACGAAGCGGTGGCGGACGTCGCCCCGGTCCAGGCGGTCGAGGGCCTCGTTCACGCGGGCGGAGGGGAGGAGTTCGATGTCGGCGGTGATGCCGTGCTCGGCGCAGAAGGCCAGCATCTCGGCGGTGCCCTTCCGGCCGCCGCTGCCCGCGGAGCTGAGTTTCTTGCGGCCGATGAGCAGGTCGAGGGTCTCCACGGTGACCGGTCCGAGGTGCCCGAGGTGGCTGAGCGTGCCGTCCAGCGCGACCAGGCGGAGGTAGGCGCCGAGGTCGTGCGGGGCGGAGACGGTGTCCACGACGATGTCGAACCGCTCGCGGGCGGCGGCCAACCGCTCGGGGTCCGTCGAGACGACGAGTTCACGCGCGCCCAGTCTGCGCGCGTCCTCGGCCTTGTCCGGCGACCGGCTGATCACCGAGGTGTCGGCGCCGAGCGCGACCGCGAGTTTCACGGCGAGGTGGCCGAGGCCGCCGAGACCGGCCACGGCGACGCGGGTGCCGGGTCCGGCGCCGAGGGCGCGCAGGGGCTCCCAGACGGTGATCCCGGCGCACAGGAGCGGGGCGGCGGCGGCCGGGTCCAGAGCGGCCGGGAGGGCGTACGCGAACCGTTCGCCGAGCACGTACTCACGGGAGTAGCCGCCGAGGGTGGTCGATCCGTCGCGGCGGTCGGTGCCGCCGTAGGTCAGGGTGGGGAAGGAGTGGCAGAAGTTCTCCTGGCCGATCCGGCACATGGCGCAGGTGCCGCAGGAGTCGACGATGTTGCCGACCGCGACCGGGTCTCCGGGCCGGAAGCGGGTGACGGCGGTGCCGGTCTCGGTCACCACGCCCGTGAACTCGTGCCCCGGTACGAGGGGCCGCGGGCCGCTGCCGTCGGCGGCCCCGGCCCGGACGGCGTGCAGGTCCGTGTGGCAGACGCCGCAGTAGTCGACCCGGACGGCGAGGTCGTCGGGGCGCAGGTCGCGCCGTTCCAGCGGTGCGCGGCGCAGCGTCGGCCCGGTCGCCTGCCAGCCCACGGTGGTCCTCATGGCTCTCTCCGACTTCTTAGACAGACTGTTCGGTCTATTTTTTGGGCGAGCCTAGGCGCCCCTGCGCCAGCAGGCAAACCAACTGTTCTGTTTGAGCGTGGGATATTCTGCGGAGATGCCCGACCGCACCCCCGACCAGCCCCTGACCTCCCGCGGCGCCGCCACCCACCGGCGCATCCTGGACGTCGCGACCCGGGAGTTCGCCGAGCACGGGATCGCCGGGGCGCGCGTCGAGCGGATCGTGGCCGCCGCCCGCACCAACAAGGCCCAGCTCTACGCGTACTTCGGCAGCAAGGACGGGCTGTTCGACGCGATCTTCTTCGGCTCGCTGGACCGCATCGTGAACGTCGTGCCGATCGACGCCGACGATCTCGCGGACTGGGCCGTGCGCCTCTACGACGAGTACCTGTGCCGCCCCGACCTGATCCGGCTGGCCACCTGGGCGCGGCTGGAGCGGCGTCCGGCGGGGCACCTGGTCGACGACGCCGACCGCCGCGACGACGCCAAGCTGCGGGCCGTCGCCGAGGCGCAGGCGGCGGGCCGGGTGCGGCCGGGGGACCCGTTCGACGTGCTGGCCCTCGTCATCGCCATGTCCATGGCCTGGTCACCGGTCAGCAACGTCTACGCGGCGACCGCCGACGAGCCCGACGACGTGCACGAACGCCGCCGCGCCCTGCTCCGCGACGCGGTCCGCCGCGCCACGGCACCGGACTGACGCCGGCGGGCCCCGGCCACTCGGCCGCCCTCTGCGGCCCGGTCCTCTGGAGCCCGGTGAGACGGGGGGCGGGTGGAAAAGCCGGTACTCGCGGCGCAGTCGGCCCCGTCACGGCCCGCGGCCGTGCTCGCGGGCGCGGACCCGTCCGTCTCCGCGCCCCCGTCCGTGACACCATCACCTGCGTGCTCGACATCGGCTACGCCCTCTCCACCCGCTTCCCGGACCCGCCGCAGACGGACTACCGGCGCGCGGACGTCCACGCACTGCGCCACGACCTGTTCTGCGGGGACGTGTATCTCGCCGACACCAAGGCGGACCGGGAGCTGTCCACAGCCTGGGGATGGGTGCCGGTGCTCGACTTCGCCTGGGCGCTGTGCGACATCGTCGAGCAGGTCGACCGGGACCCGGCGGGCTCCCGGGCGGCCCGGCCGCAGCGGGCGGAGCTGGACTTCACCGAGTCCACCGACCGCCTGCTCTTCGAGCGCCGCTTCGGCTGGGTCGACATCGAGGCGGAGTGGCTCCCGGCGGACGAGCCCCCGCTCTCCTTCTCCCACACCGAACTGCGCCGCGAGGCCCGGGACTTCCTCCACGACCTGCTCGCCGACCTCACCGACCTCCACGAGGACCTCGCGGACAACCCGGCCGTCTGGTCCCTCCAGGCCCGCTTCCCCCGGATCCCGTAGGCCCCGCGGGGCTACTCCTCCCCCAGCACCCGCACCCCCAGCTCCGCCGCCAGGACCGGGGCCAGGTCGAGGAGTTGGGTGGGGCTGATCACCGCGCCCGAGAGGCGGTCCACGCCGCGGGACAGGTCCAGTGGGGCGGCGCCGCGCAGGTCGACGTCGACGAGGGTGGCCGCGCTGAGGTCCGCCTGCTTCAGGGCGCAGTCCACGAACTCGACCCGCTCCAGACGGGCGCCCCCGAAGTCCGGCTCGACCAGCACGCAGCTCTCGAAGACGACGTCCTTGAGGCGGGCCCGGCGCAGATTGAGATAGTCGATCTTGCCGCCGCGGATCAGGACCCGCTCCAGGACGGCGCCGTGCAGCTGGGTGCCGCCGAGGCGGGCGTCGAGCAGCTCCACGTCGCGCAGCGTCGCCTCCGCGAGGTTCGTGCCGACACCCCGGACGCCGGTGAGGCGCGTGTCGAGCAGCCGGGCGGCGCGCAGTGACGCCTCGTCCAGCGCGCAGCCGGTCAGCGCGCAGTCCATGAAACGGGCGCCCGCGCCGTCCTGACCGGTCAGGTCCGTCTCCCGGAAGTCCAGCGCGTCGTAGTCCCCGTCCGGCTCCAGGCCGCCGTCGTCCTCGTACGGCGTGAGCGGCGGCAGGCGCAGCTCCGGGCGTCTCGCCGCCCGTACCGTCGCCGTGCCGCGCCCGCCCGCCGTTCCCGCCGCTCTCCTCGCCATGGGGACATGCTGCACCCCGCCACTGACATCCCTCTCCGGCCTGCGGAAATCTCCCTTCTTCCGGCCGGATGTCACATCCGGCGCCCCCTCGGCCGTCGTACGGGCAGACAGGCGCCGTGCCAGGCGACCCGACCGCGACCCCGAACCGAGGGAGAACCCGAGCCATGCATCGCATCACCGTCATCGGCGGCGGCTTCGCCGGACTGACCGCGGCCATCACCGCCGCCGAGGCGGGCGCCGAGGTCACCGTCCACGAGGCCCACCACACGCTCGGCGGGCGGGCCCGGACGGCCGACGGCCCCTACCGGACCAATGACGGCCCGCACGCCCTCTACAACGGCGGCCCGCACTGGGCCTGGCTGCGCCGGCGCGACCTGATCGGTCCGCTCGCGCCCATCCCGCCGCTGGAGGCGGCCCGGCTGCGGCTGCGGCACAAGGGGGCGCTGCGCCGCACCCCGCCGTTCGCCATGCTGAAACTGCTGCGCCGCGGGGTGGGGCCGGCGCCGGTCGACGTCGACTTCCTGACCTGGGCGACCGGGATCGCGGGTGAGGAGGGGGCCCGGGCCGCCGCCCACTACTGCGCGGTCGCCCTCTTCCACCACGATCCGGGGTCGCTGTCCGCGGCCTTCGTGCAGGAGCGGCTGCGCCGGGCCGCCAAGCTGCCGCCCGAGGCGCACTACCCGCGCGGCGGCTGGGCCGGGGTGGTGGACCGGATGGCCGCCCTGGCCTGGAACCTCGGGGTGCGGATGGAGACGCTGTCCCGCGTGGACACGCTGCCCACCGACGCCCCCGTCATCGTCGCCACGTCCCTCGACGCGGCCCGCCGGCTGCTGGACGACCCCGCGCTGACCTGGCCGAGCGGCCGCACCACCCTGGTCGACCTGGCCGTACGGACCCGGCGCGGCGACGCCTTCGCCGTCTCCGACCTGGACGCGCCGGGGTGGATCGAACGGTTCACCGCGCAGGACCGCACGCTCGCGCCGGCGGGCGAGCAGCTGATCCAGGGGCAGATCCCCATCGCGCCGCACGAGTCGAAGGCGGACGGCACCGCACGCGCCGAGCACCTGCTCGACCTGGGCTTCCCCGGCTGGCGCGAGCGGCTGACCTGGCGGCGCGAGGCGGTCGCGAACGGCCGTACCGGCGCCGTCGACCTGCCCGGAACCACCTGGCGCGACCGGCCGGCCGTCGACCGCGGCGACGGCGTCTACCTCGCCGGTGACCAGGTCGCCTCGCCCGGTCTGCTCTCCGAGGTCTCCTTCAACAGCGCCCTGACGGCGGTATCCCTCGCCCTCGGGCGGCGCGAGCTTGACCTCAAGCAGGCTTGAGGTCGTTGAGTGGGCCGGGAACAGCTCCGCTCCTCACCCTGGGGGTCCGCCATGCACGCCATCCGACTGCACTCCTTCGGCCCGGCCGGAAACCTCGTCCTGGAGGAGGTCGAGGACCCGGCGCCCGGCCCCGGCCAGGTCCGGGTCGCCGTCCGCGCGGCGGGCGTCCATCTCCTGGACACCGCCCTGCGCGAGGGCGTCCAGGGGCCCTCGCCCACGCTTCCGGAGCTGCCCACGATCCCCGGCCGCGAGGTCGCCGGCCTCGTCGACGCCCTCGGGGAGGGCGCGCCGGAGAGCTGGCTGGGCAGGCGCGTCGTCGCCCACCTCGGCTTCGCACCGGGGGGCTACGCCGCACTCGCCGTCACGGACCTCGCCCGCGTCCACGAGATTCCCGCGAACCTGGACTTCGCCGAGGCCGTCGCCATGATCGGCACGGGGCGTACGGCGATGGGCATCCTCCAGTTCGCCGACCTCGGGCCCGGCTCGGTGGCCGTGGTCCCGGCCGCCGCGGGCGGCATCGGCACGCTGCTGGTGCAGTACGCGAAGAACGCCGGCGCCACGGTGGTCGGCCTCGCGGGCGGTCCGGACAAGACCGCGCTCGTCGCCGCGAACGGCGCCGATCTCGCCGTCGACTACCTGGACCCCCAGTGGCCGGCGAAGGTCCGCGCCCACCTGGGCGGCGGGGAGGCCACGGTCGTCTTCGACGGCGTCGGCGGGGACGTCGCCCGCGAGGCGGTCGCCCTGCTCGGTCCCGGCGGCCGCCATCTGGTCTTCGGCTGGTCGGGCAAGGGCCTGCACGACGGCACCCCGTACGTCGTCGACGGCGTCTCCCAGCAGGTCCTCGGCCCGGTCATGATGGAGCGGGCCGGCGGCGCCAACCCCGTACGCACCCTCGAACTGCGCGCCCTCGCCGAGGCCGCCGAGGGCCGGCTCGTGCCGGCCGTGCACCGCTTCCCGCTCGCCGAAGCCGCCGCCGCGCACCGCGCCCTGGAAAACCGGGGGACCACCGGGAAGGTGGTCCTCGAACCATGACCGGCGGCCGGCGCACCGATCCGCCCGGCGGCTCGGGCAACGGGATGCGACCCGTCCCGAATCGTGGTGTTCTGGCGAAATGAGTGGCTCCCGGACAGGTCGGACAGGCGGACCCGCCGCGCCCGCGGAGGCCGATGCGCATCGCTGGTGGGCACTGGTGGTGATCGCCCTGGCCCAGCTGATGGTCGTCCTCGACGCGACGATCGTGAACATCGCCCTGCCCTCGGCACAGCGCGACCTGGACATGTCCGACGCCAACCGCCAGTGGGTGATCACCGCCTACACCCTCGCCTTCGGCGGCCTGCTGCTGCTCGGCGGGCGGGTCGCGGACCTGGTGGGGCGCAAACGCACCTTCGTCATCGGGCTGATCGGCTTCGCCGCCGCCTCCGCGATCGGCGGCGCCGCCACCACCTCGGCGATGCTCTTCGGCGCCCGCGCCCTCCAGGGCGTCTTCGCCGCCGTCCTCGCGCCGTCCGCGCTGTCCCTGCTGACGACCACGTTCACCGACCCTCGGGAACGCGGCAAGGCCTTCGGCATCTACGGCGCGCTGGCCGGCAGCGGCTCCGCGATCGGCTTCATCGTCGGCGGCGTGCTCACCGAGTACCTGAACTGGCGCTGGTGCCTGTACGTCAACATCCCCATCGCCGTCGTCGCCGTGATCGGCGCGTTCGCCCTGCTGCACGACCGCCCCGGCCACGCCGACGCCCGGCTCGACGTGCCCGGCGTGGTCCTCGGCTGCGGCGGTCTCGTCGCCCTCGTCTACGGCTTCAGCGAGGCCCAGCCCCGCGGCTGGACCGACCCGCTGGTGCTGGCCCTGTTCGGCCTGGCCGTGGTCCTCCTGGCCGCCTTCGTGTGGTGGCAGACCCGGGCGCCGACGCCCCTGCTGCCGCTGCACGTCATCCGGGAACGCAACCGCGCGGGCTGCTTCCTGACGATGATGCTGGCGGTCATCGGCATGTTCGGGCTGTTCCTGTTCATGACCTACTACCTCCAGGTCATCCTCGGCTACTCCCCCGTGCGCACCGGCTTGGCGTTCCTGCCGCTGACCGCCGCGATCGTGGTGGGCTCCACCCAGATCTCGGCCCGGCTGCTGCCGCACGTGGGCCCGCGCATGCTGATGGTCCCGGGGATGCTCCTCGCCTCCGGCGGCATGGTGATCCTCACGCGGATGACCGTGCACTCGGAGTACGTCGCCGAGATCCTCCCGGCGCTGCTCCTGATGGGCCTCGGCATGGGTCTGACCTTCATGCCGGTGTTCTCCACGGCCACCGCCGGGGTCGCCCCGAAGGACTCCGGCGTGACCTCGGCGACGGTCAACACCTCGCAGCAGGTGGGCGGCTCGATCGGCACGGCGCTGCTCAACACCATCGCGACCAGCACCAGCGCGTCGTGGATCGCCGCGCATCTGACCGACCCCGCGCAGCGGGACCTGATCGTGCGGGAGGGCATCGTGCACGGCTACACGGTCGCCATCTGGGTGGCGGCCGGGGTCATGCTGCTGGCGGGCGTGGTCGCGGGGGTGATGGTGACGGCCAAGGCGCCGAAGCACGGCACCCCGGCCGAACGTCCGGCGCCGGAGCCGGTCAGGTGAGCGGAAATCCGGGTGACCGCGCGGGCGCCCGCCGGTAGCGTCCGGTGCTGTGATCGATGTGCCCGAGGGACTCGCGACCGCGCAGGCGAAGTACAACGGGGCGGCCGGGCGGGCCTTCGTCGAGGGGCTGCCCGCGCTGGCGGCCGGGTTCCTGGAGCGGTGGGAGCTGCGGCTCGACGGGCCGTCGATGCACGGGTGGGCGGCGCTGGTCCTGCCGGTCGCGCGCCGCGACGGCACCGGGGCCGTGCTGAAGCTCCAGATCCTCGACGCCGAGACCGAGGGCGAGCCCCTCGCCCTGCGGGTGTGGGACGGGGACGGCGCGGTGCGGCTGCTCGACCACGACCCGGCCACCGGCACGATGCTCCTGGAGCGTCTGGACGCCGGCCGCATGCTCAGCCACGTCGCGGACTCCCGCGAGGCCGTCCTGGTCATCGCCCGCCTCCTCGCGCACCTCACCGCGACCCCCGCACCACCCGGCGTGCGCCGTCTCGGCGACATCGCGCGCGGCATGCTGGAGCGGACGCCCGGAACCCTGGAGCGCATTCCCGACCCGGCCGACCGGCGGCTGGTCGCCGACTGCGCCGCCGCCGTGCGGGAGGTCGTCGACGAGCCGGGCGACCGGCTGCTGCACTGGGACCTGCACTACGAGAACGTCCTCGCCGCGGACCGCGCCCCCTGGATCGCCATCGACCCCAAGCCGCTGGCCGGCGACCCGGGGTTCGACCTGCTGCCCGCCCTGGACAACCGCTACGACCCGGGCGAGACCAGGTGGCGTTTCGACGCCATGACCGACGTCCTCGGGCTCGACCGGGAGCGGGCCCGCGCCTGGTCCCTCGGCCGCGTGCTCCAGAACAGCCTGTGGAACGTCGAGGACGGCGACCCGCTGGAGACGGAGCAGATGGAGATCGGGCGGCTGCTGCGCGACCTGTGAGGACCGCGCGGGTCACCGGCGGTCCTCAGCACCGGGCGTCGGGGCGCGGCTCCCGTTCCCGGCGCCCGCCGCGCTCCAGGGCGGCCGGCAGCTCCGTCCTGCGCCGTATCCGCAGCTTGCGGTAGGTACTGGTCAGGTGGGTCTCCACGGTGCGCCGGGCGAGGTGCAGCAGGTCGGCGATCTCGGTGTTGGTGCGGCCGTCGGCGGCCAGTTCGGCGATCCGGCGCTCGCTGCCGGTCAGGGCGTCGGCGCCGGTGCGGGACGCCACCGGGCCGCGGGCGCCGCCCTCGCGCAGGGCCTGCCCGGCCAGGGTGAGCCAGCGCAGGGCGCCCTTGCGTTCGGCCAGTTCCGCCGCCTCGCGCAGCCGGGCCCGGGCGCGTCCGCGCTCGCCCGCGCCCAGGAGCTGGCGGCCCTGGGCGAGCAGCGCGGGGATCAGCTCCATGTCGGTGTCGGCGGGCGCGTCCCGCAGGGTCCGTACGGCCTCCTCGGCCAGTTCCAGGCCGCGGCGCCCGCCGGTGGCGGTGCCCAGCACGCGCAGGGCGCGGCCCACGGTGCGCGGGGTGTTCCACACCCGGGCCAGCCGCAGTTCCTCCGTCGCCAGGGCCAGCGCCTCGGGGCCGCCGCCCAGCGCCAGCCGGCATTCGGCGACGGCGGTCCGCCACGGGGTGACGACCGGGCTGATCACCTCCCGGGCCGCCTGGCGGCGCCCGCACTCCAGGAAGTCGTGCAGGGCGCCCGCCGGGTCGCCGGTGGCGGCGCGCAGCACGCCCCGCGCGTACAGGTAGCGGTTCAGCTCCCAGTTCTCCGGCACCTCGCGCAGGTCGAACCGGTCGGCGTAGTGCAGGGCCTCGTCGGTGCGGCCGGTGTGCACCAGGGCCATCAGGGCGTGGGCGTCCCGGTTGGTGGGTCCGGAGCCGGGTCCTGGCCCGCGGTCGGCGGCGAGGGCGAGCAGCCGGGCGTGGTCGCCGCGGGAGGCAACGATGTCGGCGCGGGTGTTGAGCAGCGCGTGCTGCATCGGGTGCAGCAGGGCGGGGTGCTGTCCGGCCAGGCCGCGTTCCACCAGCCGTTCGGCCTCGTCGAGTTCGTCGGCCCACTGGGCGACGGCGGCGGCCGTGCCGAGGAGGAAGGGTTCGGCCAGCGGGTCGGTGGGCTGGGCGAGCAGGTCCCGCACCCGGGCCATCGCCTCGTCGGCGGAGATCAGCGCGGCCGTCGCCGCGTACCGCACCAGCAGGGCCTGCCCCGCGGTGCCGACCAGCTCCGGGGAGTGCCGGCCGGTCTCGGACAGCCACCGGTACACCTCCTGCCGGGTCGCCAGGTCCTCGTCGGACAGCAGCGCGGTGGCGGTCTGCACGGTGCGGGCCAGGCCCGGGTGGCCGGACAGCCGGCCCTCGGTGCGGCGCAGCACCTCCATCGCCGTCCGGATCTCGCCGCGTCCCGCCAGGGCGGTGCCGAGGGCGACGGCCGTACGCACCCGGTTGCGCGGCTCGGCCGGCAGGTGCTGGGCCTCGGCGAGCCGGGCGATGGCGGCCGGGGTGTCGGCCGACGCGTACTCCAGGGAGCCCAGTTCGGTCAGCAGCCGCTGCCTGAGATCGTCGGACACCGGCTCGTCCAGCGCCCGGCGCAGATAGCCGACGGCGTCGGCGGGCCGGGCGTCGTGCACGGCGACGGTCACGGCGTCGCGCAGGACGCGCAGCGCCCAGGACAGCCCGACGGCCGGGGTGCGCAGCAGATGCCGGGCGACCGCCTCGACACGGTCGCCGCGGCGCAGCATCGCCTCCGCCGCCGACCGGTGCACGGCCTCGCGGCGCGGCCGGGGCCAGCCGGTCAGTACGGCGTCGCGCAGCAACGGGTGCGCGTAGCGGGGGCGGCCGCCCTCGTCGGGGCGCAGCAGACCGAGCCGCGTCATGGCGGCGAGCCAGCCCTCGATCCGCGCGGGGTCGGCCCCGGCCGCCTCGGCGAGCACGTCGACCGGGTCCCCGGCCGACCCCTGCGCCGGGGGCGGGGACGGGGTGCGCCACAGCGTCGTCCGGTGCGGCGCGTGGGCGGGCGGTCCGGTGCGGCCGTAGGCGGCGCGGGGCGCGGACTCGGTTCGTCCGTCGTACGGCCCGTCGTACGGCCCGTGGACCGGGTACGGCACCCCGTCGGCGGGTCCGGCGAGCTCGTCGGGGTGCGGATAGGGGCCGTGCTCCGGCAGCTCCGCGCCGGGACCGGGACCGCCGGGCAGCGGTGACCGCGGATCCGCGCCGCCGCCGGGGTCCGCGCTCCACACGTCCCGGCAGCCCGGCGCGATGTCCCGGGGCCGACGTGTCCGCGCCGTCGGCGTCTCATGGGTGTGCCGACGCACGGCGCCGACCACCGAGCCCTGAGGGTACGCAGCGTCCGACGGCGGGGCCTGCCCGTACACGCCGTCCAGCGGGGCCTGCCCGTACGCGCCGTCCGACAGTGGGGCTTGCCCGTACGCACCGTCCGACAGCGGGGCCTGCCCGTACACGCCGTCCGACGACGGGGCCTGCCCATACGCGGCATCCGGCGCAGACGCCTGCCGGTCCGCGGTACCGAACGGCGAAGCCTGCCGGTCCGCGCTGTCCGACAGCGAGGCCTGCCGGTCCGCGCCGTGCCACGGCGACGCCTGACCGTACCCACCGGCCGACAACTGGGTCTGCCCGTACGCACCGTCCGACGGCGGGGCCTGCGGGTACGCGGCACCCGGCGCAGACGCCCGCGGGTACGCGGCATCCGACGACGCCGGCCGGTCCGCGCCGTCCGACAGCGAGGCCTGCCGGTCCGCGCCGTGCCACGGCGACGCCTGACCGTACCCACCGGCCGACAGCGGGGCCTGCCCGTACGCACCGTCCGACGGCGGGGCCTGCCGGTACGCGGCACCCGGCGCAGACGCCCGCGGGTACGCGGCATCCGACGACGCCGGCCGGTCCGCGCCGTCCCACGGCGACGCCTGCCCGTACCCACCGGCCAACGGCGACGCCTCCCGGTACACGCCGTCCGACGGCGGGGCCTGCCGGTACGCGGCACCCGGGGCAGCCGCCCGCTGGCGTGGGAGGGCATGCCGGAGGGCGGCCCGGTGGTCCGGCGGGCCCGTGGGCCAGGCCTGTTCCAGGGCCGCCAGGCAGCGCGCCACGTCGGCCGTCGCGGGGCCCGCGCTGTTCAGCCACCAGGAGACGGCGGCCGGGTAGGACCCGGGGTACAGCGCGGCGCAGCTGTCCGGCACCGGCGGGACGCCGTCGGGGTGCGGGGTGCCGCCGAGGTCGTCCAGCAGGGCGTGCAGGAGCAGCGGGCTGCCCGCACCGGCCCGTACGCACTCCTCGGTCCAGCGCGCGGACGCGTCCGGGAAGGCCTCGCGGACCAGCGCGGCCGCCGCCGAGTCGCTGAGCGGGGCGAGAGTGTGGGTGCGCACCAGGGACGGCGACAGCGCCTGGGTGAGTCCGGCGGGCCGCGGGTCGACGTCGTACTGGCTGCGCTCGGTGGCGACCAGCAGTACCGGTAATCGGTCGACGTGCCGGGCCGCCTCTGTCAGCCAGCGGCGCGAGGAGTCGTCGGCGAGGTGGACGTCGTCGACGGCCAGCAGCACCGGTCCCTCGGCCGCGTAGGAGCGCAGCAGCCGCCACAGCCGGGCCGCGCTGCCCCGGTCGTCGCCGCCGGGCGCCGTGTCCGTGAACTCCGGTACCGGCCCGAGGAGGTGGAGGACCATGGCGAAGGGCACCGAGGTGTCCTCGGGCGAGCAGCGCACCCGCAGCACCCGCAGGCCGCGGTCCTCGGCGTGCCGGGCGGCGGTCTCCAGTACGGCGGTGCGTCCGGTGCCGCTGGCGCCGCGCAGCAGGACGAGGCGGCCGCTGCCGGCCCGGGCGCGCTCGATCTCGGCGGACAACAGCGCGTGGGCGTCGTCGCGTTCACGGAGCGGTCCGGTCATCGGTGCCTCCTGTGGTGGATGGTGCTCCCCCGGTGTGTCAGACGAACGACTGCGGTGAACGGTGGTGCGAAGTGGCGCGGGTCACGGTGGTCCGCGGCCGCCGCCACGGGCCCCCGCGACCGTGCGGGACCCCTCCGGCCTGCCGGGACGCCCGCGCGACGGCCGCCTGCCGCGGTCGGCACGCTGGTCTCGTGGTGTGCCTCGTGGTGCTCCACGATTGCGAAGTCCCAGCAGTCCCATAAGTGTGGAACCCGCACATCCGCTACCGGCCTGTGCCGGAGTGCGGGCACGTGAACAGGGGGGAAACGGTTGCTCAACTCACCCCGGAACACCACCACATCCATCACATCCGCGACATCCGTGGCGTCCGCGCACGGTCCGGGCAAAGCGGTCGGCGTCACCGACCGGCGGGTCCCGGTGGCGGTGTCCGCTCCGGACCCGATCAGCCGCGAGGGCGCGGTCAGCCAGTTGCGCCGGCACCCGGAGATCGACCTGCGCGAGGAGTCGGGGCCCGGCACGGTGGCCCTGCTCATCGAGGACGCGCTCGACGACGCGGCGCTCACCCGGCTGCGCCGGATCGTGCGCAGCGAGGGCGCGCGCGCCGTACTCGTGATCGGTGCGATCCGCGAGAGCGAACTGCTCGACGTGGTCGAGTGCGGCGTCGGCGCCATCGTCTGGCGGCACGAGGCCACCGCCCACCGCCTGGTGCAGGCCGTACTGGCCGCCTCGCGCGGCGACGGCGACCTGCCGGCCGACCTGCTGGGCCGGCTCATCAGCCAGGTGGGCACGCTGCACCGAGGCGCGGCGGGTCGCCCCGGCGCCCCCTCGCTGGGCCTCGCACCCCGAGAGGTGGACGTCCTGCGGCTGGTCGCCGAGGGTCTCGACACCGGAGAGATCGCCGGCAAGTTGTCCTACTCCGAACGCACCGTCAAGAACGTGATGCACGGACTCACCACGCGGCTTCATCTGCGCAACCGCGCCCACGCCGTGGCCTATGCCCTCAGGGAAGGCTACATCTGACCGAACGGGCAATCGAGAGCGGACCCGTCGGTCCGCACGGGCACCGCATCCTGCCCGTCCGTCGTCCCCGGGGCGCGTGCGGGCAGGACGGCCCGGAGGAACGATCGGTGAGAGCATCGGTGACAGCCACCGGTGACCGGCGGCAGCGGGCGGGCCGCGCGGACTCGAGTGCGGGCAGAGCGGGAGCGCTAGCGTGATCCACGAGGTGGACGAGGTCCTCAAGGCCCTCCTCAAGGGAGGGGCGTTGACGGACTCGGGCATCGACGTGGCCTTCGAGGCACCCACCCGTGACTGGGCGGCCCGGCGCAACGCGCCCGTGGTCAACGCCTACTTGTACGACATCCGCGAGGACGTGGGCCGTCGGCACCGCGGCCAGGTGGCGGTGCGCGACCAGGACGACATCGTCGTCAAGCGCCGCCAGCCGCCCCGCTGGTTCCGGCTGTCGTACCTGGTGACCGCCTGGACGAAGACCCCGCAGGACGAACACCGGCTGCTGTCCGCCGTACTGGCGACGCTGCTGCCCCGCGAGCAGCTGCCGCCCCACGAACTCCCCGGCGCGCTCGGCGCGATGAATCTGCCGGTGCCGATGACGGTGGCCGGTGTCCAGACCGAGTCCCGTTCCCTCGCCGAGATCTGGTCCGCCCTGGGCGGCGAGCTGAAGCCGTCCCTCGACCTGGTGGTGACCGCGCCCTTCCCGGCCTACCCCGAGTACGACGCCGGGCCCCCGGTCACCGAGGGCGCGACGGTCCGGATCGGCGGCGTCGAGGGCGACCCGCCGATGTCCGAGGGCCGCTCGCACCGGCCGCACCAGGTGGCGGCGGCCCGCGCGGCCCGCAAGGCCGTGACGGACGGCCGCACGAAACGACAGTGACGACCGTGACGACCGCCGACACCCGCGCTCCCGCCCCCGCCCCCGCCTCCACCACCGGCACCCCGGCCGGCGCCCCGCCCGGCGATTCCGGCCGGGCGCTGCTCGCCCGGCTCGAAGTCCTGCGGGAGCGGGTGGCGGCGCTGGTCGAGCACCGCACCGCCGACGACCCCACGGCCGACGATCCGCTGCGCGGCCTGTACCTGCCCGACGAGGCCGTCCACCACCTGCTGCGCACCTGGCCGTCCGCCGACGCCGACGGCGAGCCCGCGGGCGCGGGTGGGCCCGGGGAGCCCGTCCCCGCCCACGCTCCGGCCGGCCTCGGGGACCGGCTGGCCCGGCTGGCCGAGCAGGCAGGGCTGACCGAGCTGGACACAAGCGCCCTGCTCGTCGCCCTCGCCCCGGACGTCGACCGCACCTTCGAGCCGCTCTACGGCTACCTCAACAACGACGTGAGCCGCCGCCGCGCCACCGTGGGCCTCGCCCTCGATCTGTGCGGGGTGCCCGCGCACGTGGTCACGGCCCGGGCCCGCTTCCACGCCTCGGCCCCGCTGCGCGCCCTGGGCCTGCTGGAGGTCGAGGAACCCGAGCGTCCCTTCCTGACCCGTTCGCTGCGCATCCCGGACCGGCTCGTCGGCCACCTCCTCGGCGACGACACCCCGGACGCCGCGCTCCTCGGCCTGCTGCTCCCGATGCCGGGCCCGCTGCCCGCCGCAGGCGGCGACACCGACGTCTTCGTCCGGCGCCTGGCCGCCAGGCTGAAGGACGGCCCGCTCACCGCCTACCTGCGGGAACCACGCGAGGGCGACGGCCTGGCGGCCCTCGCCACCGTCCTGGACGCCGCGGGTGTCGACGCGTTGCGCTGCACCGCCCCCGAGGACCACGTACCCGAGCTGCTGCGCGAGGCCCGCCTCGGCGGCCGGGCGATCGTGGTGTCCGGCCTGCCCGAGAAGCCGGGCCCGTTCGTGCGGGCGCTGACCGCCGCGACCGACGTGACCGTACTCATGACGGACCCGCGCCCCTACGACCCCCACTGGGCCCCGGCCGACCCGCTCGTCCTGGACGCCCCGGGCCGCCGGGCCGGCGGTGTGGCCGTCTGGCGGGCCGCGCTGGGAGCCGACGCCGACGGCTTCGACCTGGCCACGGCCGTCGCCCCGTACCGGCTCGGCGGCGACCGCATCCAGCGGGCCGCGCACACCGCCCAGGCCCTCGCCGCCTTCGACGGCACCCCGGTCGCGGCCGAGCACGTCCGGCTCGCCGCCCGGCGTCAGTCGGCCTCCGGGCTGGAGAGCCACGCTCGCCGGATCCGGCCGGACGTGGACTGGCAGGACCTGGTACTGCCCCACAAACCCCTGGTCCAGCTCCGCGAGCTGGCCCTGCGCGCCCGCCACCGCGACCGGGTCCTCGGCGAGTGGCGGCTCAGCGCGGGCGGCGGCCGCGGCCGGGGCGTCCTCGGCCTGTTCGCGGGCGAGTCCGGCACCGGCAAGACGCTGTCGGCCGAGGTGGTCGCCGCCGACCTGGGCCTCGACCTGTACGTGGTCCAGTTGTCGTCGGTCGTCGACAAGTACGTCGGCGAGACCGAGAAGAACCTGGAGCGGATCTTCACGGAGGCCGACCGCACGGACGCCGTGCTCCTCTTCGACGAGGCCGACGCCGTCTTCGGCAAGCGCTCCGAGGTCAAGGACGCCCACGACAAGTACGCCAACATGGAGAGCGCCTACCTGCTCCAGCGGCTGGAGTCCTTCGACGGCATCGCCCTGCTCACCACCAACCTGCGCGCCAACATCGACGAGGCGTTCACCCGGCGCCTCGACCTGGTCGTCGACTTCCCGTTCCCGGACGTCGAGCAGCGCCTGGCGCTGTGGCGGCACAGCCTGTCGCGGGTCCCGTCCTCCGACGGCATCGACCCGGGCGTGCTGGCACGGGACTTCGAGCTGGCCGGCGGCTCGATCCGCAGCGCGGTCGTCACGGCCGCGTACCTGGCCGCCGGGCGCGACGACATGGTGACGGCGGACGACCTCCTGGAGGGCGCCCGCCGCGAGTACCGCAAGGCCGGGAGGCTGGTACCGGGGGAAGGCGGCTGGTGACGGCCGCCGGGCCCCCTCCGGCCGTCAGCCCTTCTTCGGGTGGATGATCTCCCACTCCTGGTCGTCGACGTTGCTGCAGTTGTCGAGCACCATCTTGGAGAAGAGGGCGCCGCCGTTCGCGCCCTCGACGCCGAGGCACTTCTGGTTGCTGGAGAAGTTGCGGATCCAGTAGGCCCCGCTCTCCTGCTTGTCGACCCACCAGAACTGGTTGTCGGTCGCGCTGGTGCTGTCGCACTTGAACTCGGTGACGGGCGTCCCCACGGCAACGGCACCGTGGTAGGGCAGGTCCATGCAGTACTGGTCCTTGATGTTCCGGATCTGGAAGAGGTCCGTCCCGCCGGGACCGGCCTTCGCGTACTTCACCTCGAGGTTCCAGATCTGGTTGTCCCCGTCGGTGTCGTCGCAGACGGCCTGCTGGACGGGTCCGTCGAGCTCGCCCTTCTCCCGTCCGGGGAGTTCGGCGCACATGTGGCTGGTGGTGTTCCGCAGCAGGATGTTCTGGGCGGGAACCACCGGCTTCGCGGCCGGCTTGGCGGGCTTCTTGGCCTCCCCGCCGCCGCCCTTGTCGCCGCCGTCGCCGTCGCCCTTGTCCTTCTCCGGCTCCTGGGTGCCCGGCGGCTGCTGCACCTGCGGCTGCTCGACGGGCGCGGACTCGGCACTGCTGGGGAGCGTCTCCGGAGTCGCGCTCGGACTGGGCGCCAGCGCCACACCCGCCTGCTCGGTCTGCTCCGTCGCACTCGTACGGACCTGCGGCTTGTACGCGATCCAGATCATCACGAACGCGATCGCCAACGCCAGGAAGATCCCGAAGAACGTCGCCAGCCAACGCGGCAGGAACCCGCGCTGGACATAGGTCCCCTCGATCTCCGTCGGATCAACCCCGGACCGCCGCACGGCCAGCGTGTACGGCCGCTCCTCCTTCGCACCGAACCAGATGATCCGCTTCGGCTTCAGCGTCGTCTCCACGAACGCCGCACGACCCGGCTCGATCTGCACATTCCCCGGCCGCACCTCGTACGACAGATGATCACCATGATCACTGCCCGCGATCGACGCCGTCACCTTCGTATTGCCCAGGTTGTCCACGGCGAGCCGCGGCCGGCCCCGGAACCGGCCCTTCACCGTCGGCGGCACCAACTCGGCCCGCACCTCGGTGAACGCCGTGATCGTCAGGTTCCCCTCCGGAACCGTCACCGCATCCGGATGCTCCGTCGGAAGAATCCGCACCGCATACGGATTCGGCCCCGCCACCGCATCAGACGTACGGGGAGGAGCGAACGTCAGCTCCACCGTCCCCGTCGTCCCCGGATACAACCGCAGCGTCTGCGGCTCCACCGTCGTCCAGGGAGCCACATCCCCCACTGGCTCGAACCGGTACTCATCCACCACGTCACCGGTATTACGCACCCTCAGGCGCACACGCGTACTACTGCCGGGGTCCACAGTCGCGGACGCGGGCTCCAGGGAAGTCCACAGGCTCACACGCCGACGCTACGGGTGAACTCCCCAGCGGTCAGCGGCACTCGGGGCAGTACTCGCTGCCCCGAGGTACCTGATCGTACGACTTTTCGGACCCGGCGTCAGTCCTTCGACGGGTGGATGATCTCCCACTCCTGGTCGTCGGTGTTGGTGCAGGTGGCGATGTTCAGCGGAGTCTCGGTGCCACCGTTCTGGCCCTTCACGTTCAGGCACTTGTGGGCACTGGCGAAGTTGCGGATCCAGTAGTCGCCGCTCGCCTGCTTGTCGATCCACCACAGCTGGTTGTCCGCCTTGGTGCCGTTGCAGTGGAACTCGGCGACCCCCGTTCCCTCCGGGCGAGCACCGTATTCACCGAGGTCCATGCACAGCTGGTCCGTGACGTTCCGGATCTGGAAGAGCTTGGCCCCGTTGGGACCGCCGTTCTCGTACTTGACCTCGAGGTTCCAGAACTCGTTGTCGCCCTCTTCGTGGCAGTTGGCCTGCTGGACGATTCCGTTGATCTTGCCCTTGTCCCGTCCGGGGATGTCGGCGCACATATGGGTGGTGGCGTTGCGCAGCATGACGTTCATGGCGGGGACCACGTCCGGCTTGGCGGGCTTCTTGGACTCCCCGCCGCCGCCCTTGTCGCCGCCGTCGCCTCCACCGCCGTCACCGGCGCCGTCGTTCTCGGGCTTCTCGGAGGCCGGCTGCTCGGGCTCCGCCTCGGGGGCGGACTCGGCACTGCTGGGGAGCGTCTCCGGAGTCGCGCTCGGACTGGGCGCCAGCGCCACACCCGCCTGCTCGGTCTGCTCCGTCGCACTCGTACGGACCTGCGGCTTGTACGCGATCCAGATCATCACGAACGCGATCGCCAACGCCAGGAAGATCCCGAAGAACGTCGCCAGCCAACGCGGCAGAAACCCGCGCTGGACATACGTCCCCTCGATCTCCGTCGGATCAACCCCGGACCGGCGCACGGCCAGCGTGTACGGCCGCTCCTCCTTCGCACCGAACCAGATGATCCGCTTCGGCTTCAGCGTCGTCTCCACGAACGCCGCACGACCCGGCTCGATCTGCACATTCCCCGGCCGCACCTCGTACGACAGATGATCACCATGATCACTGCCCGCGATCGACGCCGTCACCTTCGTATTGCCCAGGTTGTCCACCGCGAGCCGCGGCCGGCCCCGGAACCGGCCCTTCACCGTCGGCGGCACCAACTCGGCCCGCACCTCGGTGAACGCCGTGATCGTCAGGTTCCCCTCCGGAACCGTCACCGCATCCGGATGCTCCGTCGGAAGAATCCGCACCGCATACGGATTCGGCCCCGCCACCGCGTCGGAGGTGCGGGGAGGAGCGAACGTCAGCTCCACCGTCCCCGTGGTACCCGGATACAACCGCAGCGTCTGCGGCTCCACCGTCGTCCAGGGAGCCACATCCCCCACTGGCTCGAACCGGTACTCATCCACCACGTCACCGGTATTACGCACCCTCAGGCGCACACGCGTACTACTGCCGGGGTCCACAGTCGCGGACGCGGGCTCCAGCGAAGTCCACAGGCTCACACGCCGACGCTACGGCCGGTCCGGCACTTCGTCAGGACCTGGCGGGGCAGAAGGCGTTGCCCCAAAGGGCCGTTCGTGCGGCGCCCGGGACTACTCCGCGTCCTCCACCTGGTCCGCGACCGATCGCTGGGCGACGAGGGACGGGGCGGTGGTGTGCCCGGCCTTGAAGGCCGCTCCGTCGTTCACGGCCGCGACCTCGGAACCCTGGCCCGGGTCGGTGACGGCGGGGCTGCCGCCACTCCCGCTGCCCGTCTCCGTGATTCCCCGGCTGTTCTTGTCGAGGTGGCTGGCCTCGTGGGCGAGGATCTCCTCGTTGCCGATGGCGGACGGGCCGAGGAACACGTCCATGCCGATCGTCATGGCCTCGGCCCCCATCGCCGCCGTCGCGCGCTGGGCGACCGGGCCCGTGTGCATGCGGGCGCCGGCGAGGGCGGGATTGTCGTAGAACGGCACCGCCTTGTCGAGGAAGGAGCCGGGGAGCGTCGAGCTGGGCGACTCCTTGGCCTCCTGCAGGAGCTGGTGCTGCCCCTCGGGGCTCCGGTCGTCGATCCCGTCGTGCCCGCATCCCGCGCCGTGCTGGTGCGCGTCCGGGTCGATGCGACGCTGGACGGTGTGCCCGCAGCCGGGGCCGTGCTGGTGCGCATCCCGGGCGACGACGCGCTGGACGGCGGCGTTGCCCGCGGTGCTCTGGAGCGCCAGGGCGGTCGCCGGGGTCATCGGCGCTCCGCGCACTCCGGTGGTGGGCGCGGGCGCGGCCCGGTGCGGAGCGCGGCCGCCCCGGGCGGCCTGCTGGTCGGCGGCTTCCTCGTGCGCGCGCACCATGCGCTCCCTTCGACAGCGGACGTGTGACCCTTAGCCCTACCGGAGCTTTCCCGCCGCCGACAGGTCTGCGCGGGCAACACCGGGGGCAACGGCCCCCGGGGTCGTGTCCGGACACGCCCCGGGGCACACGGCGCTCAGAGCGAGCCGAGCTGTTTGGCGATCGCCTCTTCCCACTCCGTCTGCTTCTCGGGGTCGTTGAGCGACGCCAGCCACTCCGCTTCCTTCTGGTTGTGGTCGTCCGGACCGCACTTGAGCTCCTTGAGGAACTCACGTGCCTCGTCCCGGATGTCCTGGGGAACGTCCTTGCCCACCGGCACGGCCGGTCCGGCGGCGACCGCGTAGATCTCCTGCGCCCTGAGCTGCCGCTTCCCCTGCTTGATGGAGTGTGTCACCGTGACCGCCTCCTTCCAGGCGTCACGCCTCCTGCCTCGCCGGCTCGTACCGTCCTTGGACATCCTCGGCGTCTCGGACGTCTCGGACGTCTCGGGCTCCTTGACCTCCTCGGTTCCCTCCTGCGCCGACGTGGTGCGGGCGTAGCGGTCCGGCTGCCGTACCGAGATGTAGCGCTTGTTGGCCTTCTTCACGCTCTTCTTGAGGGCGAGACCGCCCAGGAACCCCGCCGTCAGACCGCCCGCGACGCCAGGAGCGACACCGCCGGTGACCGCACCCGTGGCTGCGGCGATCGCCACGGCGCCTGCTGCGATGCGCGCGAGGTTGCCCGTCAGGTTGGCGAAGCGGTGCCCCAGTTTCCACTTCTTCTTGTGCACCACGTACTCGCGTGCGGCGGCCATGTGCTCCCGCACCTCCGTCCGGAGGTTCTCGACGCGGGCCTGCTGGTCCTCGACGGCCTTCAGGCCGTCCTCCGAGTCCCCGAGTCCGGACACCCTCTCGGCCAGGCCGACGCCGGCCCTCCCCAGGTCGTTCAGTACGTCCTGGAGCTTTCGGTCGCGCTTCGCGGCCACGTCGTTGAAGTGGTCCTTCAGCTTCTTGCGCTGGGCGTGGGTGTTCTTGATGACCCTGCTGTCGCGGCCCACGTGGATGGCCGAGAACGAGATGGTGAGGGCACCGCCGGCGTCTGCGAGCGCGGCCGTCCCCGCCAGGTCTCCGGCGGCCTTCGTGCCGGTGTTGGCGATCTTCAGGACGTCGTTGGCGGCCATCTGGGAGCTGCTCGCCAGACCGAGGGGCTTGCCCACGTAGTTCTTTCGGTGCGCATGGGAAGCCGGGCCCGATTCGTTCCGCTTGCCGGCGGCTTCCTTGATCGCCGCGATGTCGTTCACGGTTCCGGTCACGTCGCTGACGAGGTTGATCGGGTTCTCGACGCTCTGCTGGATCACAGTGTCGTGCGCCGTCCCGTGGTCCCCGTGCTTCATCGATGCCGACTGGACCGTCGCCCCGGGCGGCGCACTGCCGCGGAGAACCACGGTGTCGGGGACGTCGGCCCACGGCTTGGTCTTGGCGGAGGCCTTCTTGGCCCCGTGCCCGACACCGTCGGCCGCGCGCGCGACACCGTTGCGCGAGGACCCGTCCGTCTTCTCGGCGCCGGCCGGTTCCTTCTCCTTGGCCGCCTTCTCCTTGGCCGCCTTCTCCTCGGCCGCCTTCTCCTCGGCCGCCTTCTCCTCCGCGGCCTTCTTCTCGGTCTCCTTCGCCGCGGCCAGTTCCGTCCTCGCCGTGTCCTCGGCCGTCCCGTGACGCAGCTGCCCCTGCGCCGCGGCCGCCGCGCGCTGCCGGGCGCCGGCGGCCTCCCGCCCAAGGCGGGTCAACGCGGCGAGGGCGGCGTCGTGCTCCGTCTGCTTCTCCCCCGCGGTCTTCGCGTACCCGGCCGCTTCGGCCTGGGCCTTCTCGGCCTTGTCCTGTGCGTCCTTCGCGGTTCTCCCGTGGCCGGCCGCCGCCTGCTCGGCGGTTTCGCGTGCCTCCGTCGCCGCCTTGGCCTCGCGGTCCAGCTTCTTCGCCAGTTCCGCGGATTCCCTCGCGCTCTCGTTGGCCTCGTCCCGGAGCCGGGCGGCCTCCTCCTGGCCTTCCTCCGCCTCCTTCTGCGAGGCACCGGCTCCCTCGGCCTCTTCGTTCCTCCGCTTCGCCGCTTCCTTGGCCGCCTTCACCTCCTTCAGCGCCGTGGCCAGTTCGACGGTCCGCTTCCTCATGGCCGCCGCGAACTGCTCCTCGGACTCCGCCTCGACCTCGGCCTCGGCCGCCTGCTCCTGCGCCTTGTCCTCGACGTCCCCCGCCGTGCGCGCCGTCTCGTCGGCGGCCTTCAGCTGCGCCGCGGCCTCCTCCGCCCGGCGCGAGAACCGACGCACCCTTGCCTCGGCTTCCGCCTGACTTTTCCGGGCCTGCTCGATCGTTGCCGAGAGCTGGGCCACCAAGTCCGCGGCGTCCTTCCGCCTCTGCTCGGCGGCCTCGGCCTCTTTCTTGAACCCATCCGCCTGCTTGCGGGCTTCTTCGGCCGCCGCGCCCTTCTCTTTCTCGGTCTCGCCGTGCCTCCCGGCCTCCTCGAGGGAGCTCCGCTGCCTCTTCGTCGCCGCGTTCGCCTCGCTCGTGGACTCTCGCGCCTTCTCGAGCGAACTCCGCTCTCCCCGCTTCGCGTCCCCGACTTCCCGCTCGAGCGCCTCCGCCTTGTCCCGGGCGTCCGACTCCTTCTTGCGGGCCTCGATCGCCGTCCCGGTCAGGTTCCGCACCTCGGCCACGGCGTCCGCCCGTGCCCCCGAGGCGTCCGAGACCTTCTTCTTCTGCTCCGCCACCTCGTCCACGGCCGCCTGCTGCTCGGGCTCCGTCACCGGTGTGATCTGCAGGTCGTCCGGCGTCGACGAGGTCGTCGCCCGTTCCGGTGCCGGGGCCTTGGAGAGCTGTGCGGTACCGGCCGCGCGCTGGATCGCCGAGGCCACGGCCCGGTTCCCCGCCGCGGCCTGCAACGAGGCCAGCGGCGGCGACTGCCGTGCCTGCGGGCGGGCCGGAGCCGGAGCGGCCCCGCCCGGGCGGTGCCTGTGCGTCTGGTTCAAGCGGTCCGACACGGACGGTCCCCTCCTGACACGCCGTCACCGTCCCCTCTTCGCGGGGCAGCGCCCCGGTGCGGCGGGACGGGGCGCCCCGAAACGGGGCTTGATCGCAAGATGACATTCTGGCGAACTGACAGTCGACACAAGACGTTGAATCAGAAACGCCGGGCGTCCGCCAGGGGTCTTCGGGGGGAAGTGCCGGGATGCGGCGGGAGTCTGCCCCAACGGGCACGACCAGGGGCAAGGAACATGCCCCCGCTCCGGCACCCGGGGACGTTTCGGCATCGGCAACGCGCGCGTGAGGCTGAGGGGCGTCCTGTCTCGTACCCCGAGGAGAGCAGAGCATGCCGTCCTACCTGTCGCCCGGCGTCTACGTCGAGGAGGTGGCCAGCGGCTCGCGCCCGATCGAGGGAGTGGGCACGTCGGTGGCGGCCTTCGTCGGTCTCGCCCCGACCGGCCCGCTGAACGAGCCCACGCTGGTGACCAACTGGACGCAGTACGTCGCGGCCTTCGGTGACTTCACCGGCGGGTACTACCTCGCGCACTCCGTCTACGGGTTCTTCAACAACGGCGGCTCGGCCGCCTACGTTGTCCGCGTCGGCGGCTCGGCCGAGGACGCCGCCGCCGACGGCTCGGTCAACGGCGCCGCCGCCCCCGCGGCCGTCACCGGCAGCACCGCCAAGGCGCTGCCGGCCGCCGAGCCCAAGCAGCTCGGCACCTTCGCCGTGACGGCCACCGCGGCCGGCCAGAGCGGCCCGCTGACCGTCGAGGTCGCCGACCCCGAGGGCGAGGGCCCCGCCGAGCGCTTCAAGCTGATCGTCAAGGACGGCGACAAGCCGGTCGAGACCTTCGACGTGAGCGCCAAGAAGGGCAACCGCTCCTACGTCGTCACGCAGGTCAAGGAGCGCTCCAAGCTCATCACCGTGACCGAGGCCGCGCCGTCCGCGCAGCTGGTCCGGCCGGAGAACCAGAGCCTGACGCTGCCGGCGCCGCCGTCCGCCGCCCCCGCCGTTCCGGCCGGGCAGGCCGAGAGCGCGCACCCCGGCCCCGCCCAGTACCTCGGCGACTCCTCGGACCGCACCGGCTTCGGCGGCCTGGAGGCGATCGACGAGATCTCCATGGTCGCGGTGCCCGACCTGATGGCCGCCTACCAGCGCGGCGCGATCGACCTGGAGGCCGTCAAGGCCGTCCAGCTCGGCCTGATAGCCCACTGCGAGCTGATGGGCGACCGCGTCGCGATCATCGACCCGCCGCCGAACCAGAACGCCCGCCAGATCCGCGTCTGGCGCCAGGAGACGGCCGGCTACGACTCCAAGTACGCCGCCCTGTACTACCCCTGGATCAAGTCGTTCGACCCGGCCACCGGCCAGTCCCGCCTGGTCCCGCCGAGCGGTCACGTCGCCGGCATCTGGGCCCGCAACGACTCCGAGCGCGGTGTGCACAAGGCCCCCGCCAACGAGGTGGTCCGCGGCGCCGTCGACCTGGAGCTGCAGATCACCCGCGGTGAGCAGGACCTGCTCAACCCGATCGGCGTCAACTGCATCCGCTCCTTCCCGGGCCGCGGCATCCGCGTCTGGGGTGCCCGCACCCTCTCCTCCGACCCGGCGTGGCGCTACCTGAACATCCGCAGGTACTTCAACTACCTGGAGGAGTCGATCCTGATCGGCACCCAGTGGGTGGTGTTCGAGCCGAACGACCACAACCTCTGGGCCCGCATCCGCCGCAACGTCTCCGCGTTCCTGGTCAACGAGTGGCGCAACGGCGCCCTCTTCGGCCAGAGCCCCGACCAGGCCTACTACGTCAAGTGCGACGAGGAGACCAACCCGCCGGAGTCCGTCGACCTCGGCCGGGTCGTCTGCGAGATCGGCATCGCGCCGGTCAAGCCCGCCGAGTTCGTCATCTTCCGGCTCGCCCAGTTCTCCAGCGGCGGCGGCGAACTGGACGAGTAGGCGGATCGCGCCCCCGCCCTTGTCCCACATCCTCTAGAAGGACTGCGAACTCATGTCTCTCCCCAAACCCGAAGACGTACTCGTCGCACCGAATTTCGGCATCCAGATCGACGGTGTGATGGTCGAGTACCTCAACTCGGTCTCCAACCTGCAGATCGAGCAGGACGTCATCAGGTACCAGCAGAACCAGGGCACGACCGGCCGCAACAACGTCACCCTGATGCCGGGTGTGGCCAAGGACGGCTCGGTCCAGGTCGAACGCGGTATGAGCCAGTCGTCGGTGTTCACCCAGTGGATCAACGACTCCATGGCGGGCCGGATGGCCACCGCCCGCAAGAACGCCACGATCATCGTGATGGACTACGAGGACAACCCGGTCAAGCGCTGGAACCTGCGCAACGCCTGGTGCAGCAAGGTCGTGGCGGGCACCCTGAAGGCGGGTGACACCAACGCGCTCACCGAGACCATCACCATCGTGTTCGAAGAACTGGTCGTCGAGTAATGCGCCGTAGCACCGCCAAGGCACCCGCCGCGGCACCCCAGACCGCGGCGGCGGGAGCGGACTTCCCCCGTTCGGCTCCCGCCGCCGCGCCGACGGAGGCGCCGGCCGGTTCTCCGGCCGGCCCTCCCGCCGGGCCCCCCGTCGACACCGCCCCGAGGCAGCAGATGCAGACCGAGTTCCCCTTCGAGCTGCCGCGCGGGTACGTCGACGAGTCGGGCACGGTGCACCGGGACGGTGTGATGCGCCTGTCGACGGCACGGGACGAGCTGATCCCGCTGCGCGACGTGCGGGTGCAGGAGAACCCGGCGTACCTGTCGGTGGTGCTGCTCGGCCGGGTCATCACCCGGCTGGGCACGCTGGCGATGGTGCACGACGGCGTCGTGGAGAACATGTTCGCCTCCGACCTGGCGTTCCTCCAGGACTTCTACCGCCAGATCAACGCGGAGGGGCACACCCGGGCGGCCGTGGAGTGCCCGCACTGCTCGGAGCCCTTCGAGGTGGAACTCGGCGGGAGCCGCCTGGGGGAATCGTGACGTACGCGACCGACCGGCTGCACGAGGAGATCGCGTACGTCGCCTACCACTTCCACTGGAGCCTGGAGGCGATCCTGGACCTGGAACACCAGGACCGCCGCCGGTACACGGACCAGATCGCGTCCCTCGTGACGCGAGGCACGGCGGAGGGCTGATCGGTGGGACTCCTGGACCGGCTGCGGGGCCGTCGCGACGGCGGCGAGGGAAACGGGAACGGGGGCGGGACCGCGGCATCGGCGGCGGACTCGCCCGCGGAGACGGGTCCGCCCGCGGACACCGGCTCGCGTCCGGACCCGGGCGCGGGCGAACGTGCGGCATCCGCGCCCGGACCCGCGCCCGTGGCCGTCGCGGCCTGGACGGGCCTGCCGCCGATCCAGCGCGCCACGGGAGCGGACCGCACGGGGGTGGCGGACGCGGCTTTCGGCGGCCGCCTTCCGACGTGGCAGGACCCGTCGTTCACCCGGGCGCCGTCCCCGGGGGTACTCGACCCGGCGGCCGGCGACAGTCTGCTGTCCGGCGCCTTCGACGCGTCGGCCCGGCAGACCTCGTCCACGCCGCTGGCCCGCCCGGCCGGCCCTCTGCCGGTGCAGCGGATGCCGGTCGCGCCGCTGCGCGCGATACCGGCGGACGCACCGGCCGCGGCCACCGCGCCGACCGCGCCCACGGGCTCCGCCCCGAGGGCGCGCGGTGGTGCGTCGGGTACGTCTGCGGCGGGCCCCAGGCCGTCGGCGGCCCCGACGGCGAACACGTCGCCGACCGCGCCCGCGGCCACGCCGGTCCAGCGGGCGCGTTCCGCCGCGCCGGCCTCGCCCGCCGTGCCCGCGAGCGCACCGGCCCCGGCCTCCCGCGGGGTCCGGGTGACCCCGGTACCCGCGCCGCCCGCAGCCCCGCGTCCGCGCCAGTCGCTCACCAGGGCCCCGTCCGGATCGCCGGCCGTGCAGCGCCGGGCGTTGCCGGCGAGCCGCCGGACCACGGGAGCCGCCCCGGCGTCGTCCGGCACGGCGCCCTCGTCGGCGGACGCCGACCGAGCGGACCCCGGCTCGGCACCGGCGGCGAGCGCCGCCCCGGACCCCGGCCCGGCACCGGCGAGCGCCGCCCCGGCCCACGGTTCCGTCACCCCGGCGCCCGCACCGACCGGGGCACCCGTCCAGCGGGCGGAGTCCGCTCCCGGGACCGCACCGGCCCCCGGCGCGTCCGGCGACGCGACGGCACCGGCGTCCCCGGTACGGCGGCCCGACGGCGGCGCCCCGTCGAGCCCGGCTCCGGCGCACAGCGGCACCGCACCCGGCACCCCGCCGGTCCAGCGCACCGCCGTACGGCCGTCCGGCCCCGCGCCAACCGACGCCCCGGCCGGACGCGGCACCGCACAGCGCGGCGACAGCAACCCGGCGGCCACCGCACCGACCGGCAGCACCACGCCCGGCACACCGCCCGTCCAGCGGGCTGCCGCACGGCCGTCCGGCAGCAGCACCCCCTCGACCCCCGCACCGGCCGACAGCGGCACCGCACCGGGTGCGCCCCCGGTCCAGCGCGCCACCGCACGCCCGGTCGGCAGCAGCACCCCCTCGACCCCCGCACCGGCGAACAGCGGCTCCGCGTCCGGCACGCCGCCCGTCCAACGGGCCACCGCACGACCGTCCAGCGGCGCCCCGTCGAGCCCGGCTCCGGCGCACAGCGGCTCCGCACCCGGTACGCCGCCGGTCCAGCGCACCGCCGTACGGCCGTCCGGCCCCGCGCCAACCGACGCCCCGGCCGGACGCGGCACCGCACAGCCCGGCAGCAACCCGGCGACCACCGCACCGACCGGCAGCACCACGCCCGGCACACCGCCCGTCCAGCGGGCCACCGCACGGCCGTCCGGCAACAGCACCCCCTCGACCCCCGCACCGGCCGACAGCGCCACCGCACCCGGCACGCCCCCGGTCCAGCGCGCCACCGCACGCCCGACCGGCTCCCCGGCACAGCCCGGCGGCGGCGATCCGGCAGCCACCGCACCGGGCGACAGCTCCACGTCCACCGCCCCGCCCGCCCAACGGGCCACCGCACGACCGTCCAGCGGCGGCGACCCGTCGACGCCCGCTCCGGCGAACAGCGGCTCCGCACCCGGCACCCCGCCGGTCCAGCGCGCCGCGGCACGGCCGTCCGGCCCCGCGCCGACCGACGCCGCGGGCAGCGGCCCCGCGTCCGCCGCCCCGGCACGGCGGCCCGCCGTACGCCCCGGCGACAGCCCGGCGTCCGCACCGGCGGGCAGCGGAGCCACGGCCGGGGCGCCGCCGGTGCAGCGTGCCGTACGCCGCACCGACGGCGGCACGACTCCCCCGGCGGGCGACGCCGCACCCGCCACCCGGCGAGCCGCCGGGCAGCCGGACCGCCCCGCGTCCGCCGGTGACCGCCGGACCGGTTCGCCGCAGACCACGCCCGGTGCCCCGGTGCAACGGGCCGCGGCACAGCCCGAGCCGGGGTCCGACGCCCATGGGCGGACGGCCCCGCCCGCGTCCGGCACCACCTCGGACGCGGCGCAGGGGCAGGCCCCGGTGCGCCGGGCGGATTCCCGGTCCGCCGCCACCCCGGCGGCCGGCAGCGGCGCCCCGCCCACCGGCGGCCCGGCGGCACCCTCGCCGTCGGCCGGAGCCACCCCCGTCGGTCCCCCGGTCCAGCGAGCCGCGGCACCGGCCGACGGGCCCACGGCCGGGGCGCCGACCCGGCAGGCCGCGGCCCGGACCACCCCGGCCGCCGAGTCCGGCGGCGACACGGCGGCGCCGTCCGGCGCACGCCCCACCGGCACCGGCGACGCCACCGGAGGCGGGCGCCCCTCGGCGACCGCACCCGGCGTTCCCGCCGCCCCGGCCGTCCGGCCGCCCGTCCAGCGCCGGGCGTCGGCCGCCCAGCCGTCGCCGCCCGCGCGGCCGTCCTCGGCACAACCGGGCGGCGCACCACTACCGCCGGTCCAGCGGGCGTCGGAGCGGCGCACGGACGACCCGATCGCGCCGCCCTCCGCCGCCCCGGCGGCACCGGCCAAGCCGTCGGCACCGACCGACCCGGGCCCCGCCCCCACGGTCACCGCACCCGCCTCGCCCACCGCACCCGGGACCCGTACCGCGCCCACGCCCGCCGTACCGCTGTCCCGGCCGGAGACCGGCAGGACGACAGCCCCGGCGACCCCCGTGCAGCGCAGCGCGGCCGGGCGGCGTCCGGGGCTCGGCGCGCCCACCTCGTCCGGCCCGGTCGGCGCCGTCCGTCCGGCCGTGACGCCGGCACCGACGGACGCACCGGCTCCGACACCGACACCGGCTCCGACACCGACGTCCCCGGCCGCCCCGGCCGCCCCGGCCGGGGCGCCCGCGCGTCGTTCTCCGCTCGGCGCGCCCCTCTCCGCGCCCCCGCCCGACACCACGTCGCTCACCACGCGGTCCCCGGCTCCCGCGCCCTCCACGACCGGAGGTCACGTGCCCCCGCCCGTACAGCGGGCCACCGCCCAGGCCTTCGCGCCCACGACACCGCCCTTCACGGCCACGACCACGGCCGCCGCCACATCCGCCACACCGCCCTTCACGGCCCTGACCCCGCCCGCCACATCCGCCACACCGCCCTTCGCCGCCCTGGCCACGTCCGCCGTCCCGCCCTTCGCGGCAGCGGCCACGGAAGCGGCCCCGGCGGCGCCGCACCTCACGCCCCCGGCGCTGCCCGGTGGCGGCGGGGCGGCGCCTCCCGTCGTCCAGCGCGCGCCCGCCAAGGCCGTACCCCTGCGCAAGCCCGTGTCCCCCGGCGCCGCCACCGGAGCCCCGCTCCCGGTGGCCCCGCTGACACCGCCCCGGCCGTCGGCGGCCCGGCCCGAGATGCCCGTCGCCACGCAGGCGGGGCCCGCGGACACCACGCCGGACACGGCACCGCCCGGCGCCGTGTCCGGCGACATGCCGCCGGTCCAGCGGTTCTCCTTCCGCCGTTCCCGCCGCGCCGGACACACCACCGCCGCCCTGGCCTCCGCCACGGCCGCCACCGTGGTGGACAACCTGACCCGGCTGGACCCCCCGCCGTCCCGGCCCGGCCCGGACGAACCGCCGCCCCCGTACAGCGACCCCCCGCCGCCGTACGAGGCGGGCGCGGGCGCACCGCCCCCCGACGGTCCCCCGCCCGCGTACACGGCGGTCCCCGAGGGCGGGTTCGACCCGCGTCAACTCACCGACTTCCAGCTCGACGAACTGGTGCACCGGATCATCGGCCGCGTCACCCGTCTCGTCCGCACCGAACTGCGTATGGACCGCGAACGGATCGGCAGACTGCGCGACC
The DNA here is from genome assembly GCF_033406955.1 of Streptomyces violaceoruber. NCBI lineage: Bacteria > Bacillati > Actinomycetota > Actinomycetes > Kitasatosporales > Streptomycetaceae > Streptomyces > Streptomyces violaceoruber. The sequence continues at coordinate 3,865,587 of NZ_CP137734.1, forward strand.
CGCGCTGACCGGACCCGCACCGGCCCCGCCGGACGGCCGGACCGCACCGAGGGCCAAGCCCGCCGCCACCGCTCCCCGACAAGAAAGGTCGACCCCCGATGACCCGTAAGGACCCGGGCTCTTCCATCTGGTTCAGCCTCGCCATCGACGGCGAGAGCCTCGGCTACTTCAACGGGTGCGAGGGCCTGTCGACCCAGGTGGAGGTGGAACAGCGCCAGGAGGGCGGCAACAACGGCTTCGTCTGGCAGCTGCCCACCCGCGTCACCTACTCCAACATCCGGCTGACCCGCCCCCTCACCCCGGACACGGCGAAGGTCGCCAAGTGGATCTCGTCCGTGCAGACCGGCATCCAGCGGCCCACCGCGCAGATCTCCGCCCTGCGCGCGGACGGGTCGCTGGTCGCCCGCTGGGGGCTGATCGACGTCCTGCCCGTCAGCTGGCAGGGCCCCAGCCTCGACCCCGGCAGCGCGTCCGTGGCCAACGAGGTCCTGGAGATAGCCCACCACGGGTTCACGGACTGACGGCGCCGCGGAGCAGAGAGGAAGAACCATGGCCAAGAGCAGCAAGGGCGCCGGCAAGAGCCTCGTACGCGCCAACCTCGCCATCCACGAGCCGCCCACCGGCAAGTCCACCTCGCCCGGTGGGCTGATCAAGCGGTTCCCGTTCGAGTTCAACCCGGCGCAGCTCTCGATCAGTCAGCGCTCCCAGTGGAAGGCGACCCCGACGGCGGCCGTGCGGAAGGCCGCGAAGCCGCAGTTCATGGGCGCCGAGCCGCGGGAGATGACCCTGGAGATCTTCCTGGACTCCTCCATGAAGCCCGGCGGCAACACCGTGATGAAGAAGGTCGAGTCGCTGCTGATCTGCTGCGAGGTCACCGCCAAGAGCCTGGCCGCCAAGCAGCCGTCACCGCCCTGGGTGATCTTCGAGTGGGGCTCGTTCTCCACGGCCCGGTTCAACGCCTACGTCGCCTCCATCGAGACCCAGTACACGCTCTTCGGCACCGCCGGCGTCCCCATCCGCGCCACCTGCCAGATGGGCCTGGTGGAGATTCCCGGCCCCACCCCGAACCAGAACCCGACCTCCGGCGCCCTCACCGCCCAGCGCGTGCACCGGGTCGTCGCGGGGGACTCGCTCCAGTCGCTGGCCTGGAGCGAGTACGGCAGCGCCAACGCGTGGCGGGTGATCGCCGAGGCCAACGGCATCGACGACCCGTCCCACCTGCCGACCGGTACCGAACTCATCCTGCCGGCCACCGAGGAGGTGCCTCACTGATGGTGCGTCCCTCCTTCTCCAGCATCGTCGAGGTGAAGATCGGTGGCGCCAAGCTGCCCGACACCATCGCCCCGATGCTCACCGACGGCTGGGTCGACCAGGGCGTCAACGTGCCGGCGGCCTTCCGGCTCACCTTCCGCGACCCCTACCACCGGCTCCTCGGCGACCTGAACGTGCAGTTCGGCACCAAGGTGGTCATCACGCCGATCGCCGACGGGCAGGGCAAGAACAACCCGCTGCTGACCGGTGAGGTCACCGGCCTGGAGACCGACTACGACGGCACCGGCAGTTTCACCGTCATCCGCGGCTACGACTACGGGCACCGGCTGATGCGCCAGCGCCGCGTGGCCGCGTACCGCAACCAGAAGGCCTCCGACATCGCCCGCAAGCTCGTCCAGATGGACGGCGTCTCCGTCGGCCGCATCCAGCCGACCAAGGGCACCTACGCGTTCATCGCCCAGCCCAACGTCACCGACTGGGACTTCCTCGCCCGGCTCGCCGACGAGAACAAGATGATCATGTACCTGGACTCCAAGGGGAAGTTCCGGTTCGTCACGCCCAAGCCGTCGGCCGGGGCTCCCTCGCCGAACACGGACGGCGACCAGAGCGCCTTCGTCCTCCAGGCCGGCCACGACATCCTGCGGCTGCGGGCCGCCGTCACCGCCGCCGACCAGATCGGCAAGGTCGAGTCGCGCGGCTGGAACGTCACTACCAAGAAGAAGATCACCGAAATAGCGCCGGCCACCACCGACCCCGGCATCAGCATCAAGTGGACGCCCGGCACGGCCGCCGGCAAGTTCAAGCCCGGCAAACTCGTCGAGACCGCCAACCCGTACGACAAGCAGGACGAGGTGCAGAACGCCGCGAAGGCCCTGGCCTCCGACGTCACCGCCTCCTTCTCCGAGTTGGAGGTCGCCGCCAACGGCCACCCCGACCTGCGGCCCGGCGTCCCCGTCGCGCTCTCGGACGTCGGCACCCCCTTCGAGGGCAAGTACACCGTCACCTCCGTACGCCACCACTTCGGCGACGGCGTCGCCTACGAGTCCTGGATCACGGTCAGCGGACGCCAGTGGCGTTCCCTGTACGGGCTCGCCTCGGGCGGCGGCGGCGGCTCGGACCCGGCGAGCGCCACCCGGCTGCCCAGCGTCGCCAACGCCATCGTCACCGACGTGCAGGACCCCCTCAAGCAGGGCAGGGTCAAGCTGCAGTTCCCGTGGCTGGACGACACCTACGTCAGCGACTGGGCGCGCAGCGTCCAGATGGGCGGCGTGGCGGGCGGCGGCATCTTCCCGATGGACGTCGGCGACGAGGTGCTGGTCGCCTTCGACCGGGGGGCGCTGGACCACCCGTTCGTGATCGGCGGCCTCTACAACGGCCGGGACGTGCCGACCAAGAGCGACGTGCCGCTGCACGACGGCCTGAAGAAGAAGGCCGTGCGGCACACCCTGTCCGACCGCCAGGGCAACCGGGTCGACCTGCTCAGCCAGCGCACCGGCGGGCGCAAGCAGGGCGTGCGGATCGCCAGCGGCAACGACAAGCTGACCATCAACCTCGACCGCACCAAGACCGAGATCACCGTCGACAGCAAGGGCTCCGTCAGCATCACCGGCAGCCGCTCGGTGTCGGTGGACGCGGGCACCGACCTGTCGCTGAGCGCCAGACGCTCCCTGACCATCAAGAGCGGCGGCCCCCTCAGCATCCAGGGCGGCAGCACGATCAACATGCGCAGCGGGGGCCTGGTCGGAGTCAACGCGGGAGGCGCCCTGAACCTGGGGGCGGGCGGCGCCGCGACGCTGAGCGCCGGGGCCGCGACGACCATCTCCGGCACCGTCAACGTGCAGATCAACTCCGTCATGACGCGGGTCATCGGCGCGACCTTCGAGGTCAAGACCCCCATCTTCAAGGTCGCGACGATCCCCGTGCCGGGCCTGTGACGAAGCGTTTCCGAGGAAGGCAGGTTGCTCCCTGATGGCCGAACAGTTCGTCGGCTCCGGCTGGTCGTTCCCCCTGCGCATCGGGCCGACCGGCGGGATCGCCCTCGTCAGCGGCGAGCAGGAGGTGGAGGAGGCCATGCGGCTCATCCTCGCCACCGCGCCCGGGGAGCGGCCGATGCGCCCGGAGTTCGGCTGCGCCATCCACGACCTCGTCTTCGCGCCCGTCAACGAGCAGACGGCCGGCCGCATCCAGCACGAGGTGTATGTCACCCTGGACCGCTGGGAACCACGCATCGAGGTCCACGACGTCGACGTCACCACCGGCGAGGAACAGAACGTCCTCTTCATCGACGTCCGTTACTCGATCCGCGGCACCAACAACCCGCGCAGCCTCGTCTTCCCGTTCTACGTCATCCCCTCCCACGACGAGCCCGACCTCCCCGACGCGCCGGCCGGCCTCCCGGGCTCTCCCGAAAGCGACCGCTGATGCCCCTGCCCTCTCCCAACCTCGACGACCGCCGCTTCCAGCAGTTCGTCGACGATGCCAAGCGCTACATCCAGCAGCGCGCCCCGGAGTGGACCGACCACAACGTCTCGGACCCCGGTGTCACGCTCGTCGAGACGGTGGCCCACATGGCCGACCAGATCGTCTACCGGCTCAACCGGGTCCCGGACAAGAACCACCTCGCCTTCCTGGACCTGGTCGGCATCACGCTGTTCCCGCCGTCGGCCGCGCGCACGGACGTGACCTTCTGGCTGTCCGCGCCGCAGGAGGACGCGATCCTCGTCCCGGTCGGCACCGAGGTCGCCACCCTGCGCACCGAACGCGACGAGGCCGTCGTGTTCGCCACCGAGCAGGACCTGCGGATCGTCCCGTGCACGATGGGCCGCCTGGTGACGCAGGTCAGCGGCGAGGCCGTCAGCGACCGCACCACGGACCTCGCCGAGAGCAAGGACGTGCTGTGCTTCGCCGAGGCGCCCAATCCCGGCGACTGCATGCTCATCGGCCTCAGCGCCGCCGTCCCGGACTGCGCGCTCGCGCTCGAACTCGACAGCCGCGTCGACGGCGTCGGTGTCGACCCGCGCCAGCCGCCGCTGGTCTGGGAGGCCTGGACCGAGGACGGCTGGCAGTCCTGCGAGGTCGACCGCGACGGCACCGGTGGTCTCAACCGGCCCGGCGACGTCGTGCTCCACATACCCGGCGGGCACGTGCTCTCCCGCAACGGCGGCCACGAAGCCGGCTGGATCCGCTGCCGGGTCACCGAACCGCTGAGCGGCCAGCCCTTCTACACCACCTCGCCGACCATCCGTTCCGCCGAGGCCTACACCATCGGCGGCACCACCGGCTCCATCCACGCCGAAACCGTCCTCGACGAGCCCCTCGGCGAGTCCACCGGCCTGCCCGGCCAGCGGCTGCGGCTCGAACACGCCCCCGTCGTCGCCGGCGAACCGTCCGTCCTCCTCCAGACCGCCGCCGACGACGGCTGGCAGGACTGGCAGGTCGTCCCGCACTTCTCCGGCTCCCACCCGGACGACCACCACATCACCGTCGACGCCACCACCGGCGAGATCGCCTTCGGCCCCGCCGTCCGCGAGGCCGACGGCACCCTGCGCCAGTACGGAGCCGTCCCGCCCAAGGGCGCCGTCATCCGTGCCCGCCGCTACCGCACCGGCGGGGGCCGGGCGGGCAACGTGGCCCGCGGCGCGGTGCAGGTGCTGCGCACCTCCATCCCGTACGTCTCCGAGGTCGTCAACCGCGAGGCCGCCCTCGGCGGCGTCGACGGCGAGACCATCGAGGAGGCCAAGCTGCGGGCCCCCATCACCCTGCGCGCCCAGGAACGCGCCGTCACGCTGCGCGACTACGAGGAACTCGCCCGCCGGGCCGCCCCCGAGACCGCCCGCATCACCTGCCTGGAGGGCGCGGAGAACGAGTACGGCGCCCACGCCGTCCGCGTCCTCGTCGTCCCCCAGGCCGTCCCGGACCCCGGCGGACGCCTCCGCTTCGAGCAACTCGTCCCCGGCGACGCCCTCCTGAACCGCATCACCCGCCACCTCGACGAACGCCGCCTGATCGGCACCCGGCTCGCCGTCGGCCCGCCCTACTACCAGGGCGTCACCGTCGTCGCCACCGTGCACGCCTTCCGCGACGTCGACGCCGACCGGGTGCGCCGGCAGACCCACGACGCCCTCTACCGCCACCTCGACCCGCTCACCGGCGGCTCCGACGGCAAGGGCTGGCCCTTCGGACGCCCCGTGCAGACCGGTGAGCTCTTCGCCGTCCTCCAGCGCGTCCCCGGCGTCGAACTCGTCGACGAGGTCGTCCTGCACCCGGCCGACCCGCTCACCGGAAAGCGCGGCGACCCCACCAACCGCATCGACCTCGACGCACCCGCCCTGGTCTTCTCCTACGACCACCGGGTCCGCGTGATCGGGGACAGCGCGTGAAGCCCGCCTCACAACGGGGCTCCGTCGACGGACTCGGCTCGTCGCTGCCCATCGCGTCGATGCTGCCGGCCGTCTTCGCCGACGACGACCTCGCGCTGCGCTTCGTCGCCGGGCTCGACGACGTCCTCGCACCCATCCTGAACGTCCTGGACTGCCTGGACACCTACTTCGACCCCGCCCTCACCCCGGCGGACTTCGCGCAGTGGCTCGGCACCTGGGTCGGCGCGGAGACCGACGGCACCGAGGCCGAACCGATGCTGCGCGCCGCCGTCGCCGCCGCCGCCCGGCTGCACCGCGTACGCGGCACGCTCCAGGGCCTGTCCGAAACCGTCCGGCTCGCCTTCGGTGTCGCGCCGGAGATCACCGAGAGCGGCGGCGCCACCTGGAACGCCCGGCCGCTCGGCCCGTTCCCCGGCCGTCCCCGCCCGCAGCTGCACGTCGCGCTCCGGCTGCCCGAACCCAGGCCCGTCGACGTCCACCGGCTGGACGCCCTCGTCGCCGCCGCCCGCCCCGCCCACATGCCCTACACGGTCGAAGTGACCGCCTCCGAAAGGACCCCGGAGAGATGACCACGCAGAACTGCGCCGAGTGCGGAACCCCCGCGGAACCGGGCCAGTCCTTCTGCGACGCGTGCGGCGCCGTGCTCAGCTGGGACCAGGCCGGTGCCGCCCGCACCGCGCGGCCCGCCGCCGCCACGTCCGACCAGCGCCCCGGCTTCGACGCCTTCGCGGGCGCGGGCGTGCCCCCCGCCCGCACCGGCCGCCCGGCCACGGCACCCGCCGACGAACCGGCCGGCGCCATCGGGGAGAACCCGACGCTGCCCCAGCAGCGCCGTACGGCCGGCGACGCGGACAGCCCGGCCGGAGACGCCGCGGCCACCACCGGGGACACACCCGGCACCGGGAACACCCCGGGCGCCGCCCCCGGCGCGGGAGCCGCCGCGGACCCGGACGCCGCTCCGGGAGCCGCCGCCCGCCCGGCGCCCGGCACCGACGAGACCGCCCCCACCGCCCCGGTGCCGTCCGCCGCCGCCTCCGCGCCCGCCCCGAACGCGCTCACCGACACCATGTCCGACCGGGCCCGCTCGCTGCTCGTCCCCGTCGCCGACCCCGAGGCACCCGCCCCGGCGGCGCCCCCCGCCGTCGCCCCCGTCCTGCCCGGCCGCCCCGACGCGGACCGGCCGCAGGTCCGCGCCCCCGGCCACCAGCCGGACATCGCCAACGGCCCGCCCTGCCCGTGGTGCTCCACCCCCAACCGCCCCGACCGCCACTACTGCGCCCGCTGCGCCATGCCCCTGGTCGCGAGCGGCGACCAGGCCTCCCTGCGGGCCCCCTGGTGGCGGCGGCTCTTCGGCGGACGGCGTCAGGAGACCCCGTGGGCCGGCGACCGTCCCCGCCTGCGCCGCGTCTTCGACCGCATCGGCACCTGGATCACCGTCGCCGTCGTGGCCACCCTGGCCGTCCTCGGCTTCATGTACATCCCCGACGGCGTCCAGAACACCCGCGACCACTTCGCCAAGCGCGCCCCCGTCTCCCCGGACGGCATCAAGGCCTCGCGCTCCTTCCCCGGCCACAATCCCGAGCTCCTCATCGACAAGCTCAGCAACACCTGGTGGGGGCCGGGCATCACGGAGTCCGGCCAGGGCCAGTGGGTCGAGGCGAGCTTCACCGAGCCGACCCGGCTGCTCGACGTGATCATCACCCCCGGCGTCTCCACCCGCGCCGACAAGCTGCGGGAGTCGGCCCTGCCGCACCGCGTCAAGGCGACGATCACCATGAAGGACGGGTCGGTCAAGACCCGCGACCTCACCCTGGACCAGGGCGCCGGCGGCCAGCGACGTCCGTTCCGCGTCGGCGAGGTCACCAAGGTCCGCTTCACCATCGAGTCCGCCCACGCGGCGTCCGCCAAGAAGCAGGTGGCCATCTCCGAGATCGAGTTCTTCGGCCCGTCCAGCGCCAACCGCTCCTCCTGACCCGGGCCGGGGCCCTGCCGCCGTCGGCGGGGCCCCGCGCGAACCCGGAAGCGGCCGCGCCCCACCCGAACGGACGCCACACCATGCGCCCCCCTCCGGGCCACCGGAGGCTGAGGCCATGCCCCCAGCACGAGCGATATCCACCGCCGTCCTGCTGTCCACGGCCACCCTGCTCGCCTCTTCCCTGACGGCCTGCGCGCCCACGGACCGGGACGGCGACCGGCAGGGCGACACCGGCGGCACCACCAGCGACGCACAGGCCCTGAACGACCTCCGCGCCCAGTCCCCGCACTGGCGGGACTGCCCCGCCCCGGCCCCGATCCAGGGCGGCGGCGAAGCCCCCGGCGCGCTCCCCGACGGCACCCCGTGGCAATGCGCCACCCTGCGCACGCCGTTGGACTGGAAGAACCCCTCCGGCGAGACCATGGACCTCGCACTCGTGCGGGCCCGCACCAGCGGCACCCCGGACGACCGGATCGGCTCCCTGCTCTTCAACTTCGGCGGCCCCGGCGGCTCCGGCGTCGCCACCCTTCCGGGCCTGGCCGCCGACTACGAGAAACTCCGCACCCGCTACGACCTCGTCAGCTTCGACCCGCGCGGCGTCGGCAACAGCGGCGGCGTGCGCTGCCCGGACGCCGGCCTCCCCGACGAGGACGAGATCGACGGCATCCCCGACGACGGGGGCGACGAGACCGACGCGCTCGTCCGCTTCAACCGGGAGACCGCGGCCGCCTGCGAGAAGAACTCCGGCGACACCCTCCCCTACGTCGGCACCACCCAGGCCGCCCGGGACATGGACCTGATGCGCCAGGCCCTCGGCGACGAGAAGCTGCACTACCTCGGCATCTCCTACGGCACCGAACTCGGCGGCGTCTACGCGCACTTGTTCCCGGAGCACGTCGGCCGCGCCGTACTCGACGGTGTCGTCGACCCGACCCAGGACACGATGGAGGAAGCCCTCGCCCAGGCCGGCGGCTTCCAGCTCGCCTTCGAGCACTTCGCCGCCTGGTGCGCCCGGCAGGGCTGCACACTGGGCGAGGACGCCGAGGACATCGTGGACCTCGTCGTCGGCCTGGAAGCGGCCCTGGACGACACCCCCCTGTCCACCCCGGACGACGGCGAACTCGACGGCGACGCCCTCGTCGCGGCCGTCACCGGCGCCCTCTACCGGCAGGACTACTGGCCCGCGCTCCGGGTCGGTCTGGAAGCCGCCGACGACGACGACGGCGACGTCCTGCACGACCTCGCCGAAGCCCTCGGCCAGCACGGCACCGGTGGCGGCACGGACGACGGCACGACCGACGAGGAAAGCAACGAGGACGACGCCTTCCGGGCCATCACCTGCGCCGACTCCAGCAGCCGCTACACGGTCGCGGACGTCCTGTCCCGCCTGCCGGACTTCATCGAGGCCTCCCCGCTCTTCGGCCCCGGCCTCGCCTGGAGCACCCTGTCCTGCGACGGCTGGCCGGTCCCCGGAGCGGCCCGGCACCCCGAGGTCAGCGCCCCGGGCGCGCCCCCGGTCCTCCTCGTCGGCAACACCGGCGACCCCGCCACCCCCTACGAGGGCGCCGCCCGCATGGCGCGGCGCCTCGGCGAGAAGGTGGGCGTCGAGCTGACGTACGAGGGCGAGGGCCACGGCGCCTACGACAGCGGCAACACCTGCGTCCGGAACGCCGTCGACGCCTACCTGCTGAACGGCACCCTCCCGAAGCCCGGCACGGTCTGCGAGGCCGAACCCCTGCCGGAGGGCAAGTAGCGCCCCGGACCAACGCCGACGCCCCCGCGATCCAGGATCGCGGGGGCGTCGGCGGGCCGGCTTCGGAGCCCCCTGTCGGATTCGAACCGACGACCTTCGCTTTACAAGAGCGGCGCTCTGACCAGCTGAGCTAAGGAGGCACGCGCGCGTCGGGCGCGCGCAGGCTGCTCCACTGTACACAGAGCCGGTGAACGATGTGATGCGAAAATTTCGGCGGAATTCACAGACTCCCAGCTACTGACAGATCAGGTGAACGCCGGGTACCGTCCTGCTCAGCTTCACCCGTGTGGACTACACCACCACCTTCCTACAACGGATCGTCCGGCACGTTCCTGCCGGTAGAAGGGGGCCCTTTCACCATGGCCACTGTTACGTTCGACAAGGCGACCCGTGTGTACCCGGGTTCCACGAAGCCCGCCGTCGACGGTCTCGACATCGACATCGCGGACGGCGAGTTCCTCGTCCTGGTCGGCCCGTCCGGTTGTGGCAAGTCCACCTCGCTCCGGATGCTCGCCGGGCTCGAGGACGTGAACGGCGGCGCCATCCGCATCGGTGACCGCGACGTGACGCACCTGCCGCCGAAGGACCGGGACATCGCCATGGTGTTCCAGAACTACGCGCTGTACCCGCACATGTCGGTCGCCGACAACATGGGCTTCGCCCTGAAGATCGCCGGCGTCAACAAGGCGGAGATCCGGCAGAAGGTCGAGGAGGCCGCGAAGATCCTCGACCTCACCGAGTACCTGGACCGCAAGCCGAAGGCGCTCTCCGGCGGTCAGCGCCAGCGTGTGGCGATGGGCCGCGCGATCGTGCGTGAGCCGCAGGTGTTCCTCATGGACGAGCCGCTGTCCAACCTGGACGCCAAGCTCCGCGTCTCCACCCGTACGCAGATCGCCTCGCTCCAGCGCCGCCTGGGCATCACCACCGTCTACGTCACCCACGACCAGGTCGAGGCCATGACGATGGGCGACCGCGTGGCGGTCCTCAAGGACGGTCTGCTCCAGCAGGTCGACTCCCCGCGGAACATGTACGACAAGCCCGCGAACCTCTTCGTCGCCGGCTTCATCGGCTCCCCGGCCATGAACCTGGTCGAGGTCCCGATCACCGACGGCGGCGTGAAGTTCGGCAACAGCGTCGTCCCGGTCAACCGCGACGCCCTGAAGGCCGCCTCCGACAAGGGCGACCGCACGGTCACCGTCGGTGTCCGCCCGGAGCACTTCGACGTCGTGGAGCTGAACGGCGGCGCGGCCAAGACCCTGTCGAAGGACTCGGCGGACGCCCCGGCCGGCCTCGCGGTCTCGGTGAACGTCGTGGAGGAGACCGGCGCCGACGGCTACATCTACGGCACGGTCGAGGTCGGCGGCGAGACGAAGGACCTCGTGGTCCGCGTCAGCAGCCGCGCGGTGCCGGAGAAGGGCGCGACCGTCCACGTCGTGCCGCGTCCGGGCGAGATCCACGTGTTCTCGTCCTCCACGGGCGAGCGCCTCACCGACTGAGAAACCACGCGACCGGGTGATTTCACCCGCGTTGACGAAAAGAGCCCCGCGGCCTGCTGCGGGGCTCTTTTCGTTGTCGACAAATACCCCGGCACAACGGACGTTTCGACCGATGTTCGTCAATCTCCTATCCCGTTCTCGGCCGCTCTTCATCCCCCGTTAGGGTGACTAAATGTCGCCAAATCATTACCGGGCGCTACCCTCACTCGCGTGAAGCACTCCGTGAAGCACTCCACCACCCGACAGACGCGACGCGGCCGGGGCCCCGCCCGCCGGATCGGCCGCTCTCTCGCCTTCGTCCTGCCCGTCGTCCTGGTGCTCTCCGGGACTCTCGCGGTCACCCGCGTCAACTGGTCCGGGGATCCCTCGGACTCGGTGCTCGCCGCGTCGGAGGCCACCTCGCCCAAGGCCTCCTCCGCCCGCGCCCCGCACGAGGTGCTGCGCGACCGGCTGCTGACCGAGTTGCAGGAGGAGGACCCGGGCGTCGCGCTGACCCACCTCCAGCAGGCGGTGAACGAGCGCCCGTCGCTGGCCGACCACTGCGCGACCATCGCCCGCGCCCTCGGCCGCGCCGCGGTGAAGGTCTACGGCCCGACGCGCGCCCAGTCGTACGCCCGTCCCGTCTGCGACACCGCCTTCGCCTCGGGCGTCCTGGCCGCGCACGGCTAGGACCCTCCGGAGGCGGCTGGGGCGCCGCGTACAGTTCGGGCATGACCGATCCGAACGCCGCGTCCCGCCGCCCCGTTCAAGCCGTCGTCCTGGCCGGCGGGCAGGGTTCCCGGCTGCGCCCCTACACCGACGACCGGCCCAAGCCGATGGTCGAGATCCCGGGCACCGGGACCCCGATCATCGGCCATCAGCTCGCCTGGCTCGCCGAGGAGGGCGTCACCGACGTCGTCGTCTCCTGCGGTCATCTGGCCGAGGTGCTCCAGAAGTGGCTGGAGAGCGCCGATCTGCCGCTCTCCGTCACCACCGTCGTGGAGACCGAGCCGCTGGGCCGAGGCGGCGGCCTCCGGTACGCCGCCGCCCACCTCCCGCACCCGGACCGGTCCTGGTACGCCACCAACGGCGACATCTGGACCCGGTTCTCGCTGCGCGACATGGCCGACTTCCACGCCGAGCGGGACGCCGTCGCGACCCTCGCCCTGGCCCGCCCGCGGCTGCCGTGGGGCGCCGTGCAGACGGACGGCTTCGGGCACATCACCGACTTCATCGAGGCACCGCCGTCGACCTTCGAGATCAACGCGGGCGTCTACGTCTTCTCCCCCGAGTTCGCCGCGATGCTCCCGGAGCGCGGCGACCACGAGCGCACCACCTTCCCCCGGCTGGCCCGTGAACACCGGCTGGCCGGCTTCCCGATCCCGCAGGGCTCCTACTGGCGGGCGATCGACACCGCGAAGGACCTGACGGAAGCGGCCCGGGAGCTGGCGGCCCTGTCCGGCCGCTGACCGCCCCGGACCCATGCCGTACGACGGCGGGGCCCCGCACATCCCGTGCGGGGCCCCGCTGTCGTACGGCGCGGAGCGCGCGCTGCGGCTAGCCCAGGAGGCCGCCCACGAGGCGGCTGCCGGGCTCTCCGGTGGTGGAGGAGCCGCCGCCGTCACCGCTTCCGGTGGAGCCGGTGGAGCCGCCGCTGCCGCCGCCGGTCGAGGTGCCGCCCGCGGTCGGTCCGGCCGTGGTGCTCGGGGCCTGGCCGACCGGGGAGGACTGGCGGGGCGGGGCCTGACCCGTGGTGCCCTGGGTCTGGCTCGGCGTACCGCCGCCGGTGGCGGTGCCGCTGCTGTCGCGGGTCGCTCCCGGGGTGGTCGCGGAGTCCCCGGAGGGCGTGGACGCCCCGCTGGTGGCGCCCTGGGTGGGTGAGGCGGAGGCCTCCGGAGAGGAGGCCTTCGGCTCGCGGGTGCCGGGCTCCTGCGGGAGCGGGGAGCCGGGCAGTTCGTTGCGCGGGGACTCGCCGGGCCCGGGGACGACCACGCGGTCGGCGTCCCGGACGGCACCGCCGAGGACGGAGCCGACGAGGAGGGTGACACCGGCGACGAGGAAGGTGATGAGCGCACCGCGGCGCAGGACGTAGCGGCGCAGGTCCCAGATGTCGGAGCGGGGGCCGAGCCGGCGCCAGGCGCTGCCCGCGAGCCTGCCGTCCACGGAGTAGACGGGCGCCCCGGCGATGATCAGCGGGGACCAGGCGGCGAGGTAGATGATGTCGGGCGCGTCGTAGACCGGGACGCTCTTCCAGCTGACGGTGACCAGGAGCGCGGCGGACAGGCCGGCGCCGATCACGGCGGCCACCCGCTGCCAGCAGCCGAGGACGGTCAGGACGCCCACCAGCACCTGGAGGAAGGCGATGACCAGCCCGGCGCCCACCGGGTGGGCGAGGGCGAACTGGCGCAGCGGCTCCGCGACGTCCCAGGGGTGCAGGGTGTTGAGCCACTTGACCATCGAGCCGCGTTCGCCGCCGTCGAAGTAGACGGGGTCGCAGAGCTTGCCCATGCCGGCGTAGATGGAGATGAAGCCGAGGAAGACGCGCAGCGGAAGCAGGACGACGCCGAGGTTCATGCGGCGGCCGGGGAAGTAGGCGTGCCGCGCCGGGTCGTCGGTGCGGCGCCTGCTGCGGGGCTCGCCCGGGTCCGTGTCCTCGCCGTAGCCGTCGGAGCCGTAGTCGTCGGAGCCGTAGCCGGTGCCGAACTCCTGCGTGCCGTAGGCGGAGTCGTCGTAGGCCGGCTCGTCGTACGCGCTGCCGACGGTGCGCATGGCGGGCAGCAGCCGGGTGCCGTCGGGCACGGGGCCGCGCTGGGCGCCGACGAGCGGGGTCTCCAGCGTCTGGGTGGCGGGGCCGTCGTCGTAGTCCAGGGGGCCGCCGTCGAGGTCGACCCGCGGGATGACCTGCGTGGCTCCGGCGTCGCCCGCGTGGTCGGCGGCCGGGTCCTCGGCGTACTGACCGGCTCCCGCCCGCACCGCCTGGAGCAGCCGGTGCGCGCCGGTGTCGTCCGGGTCGGACCGCCCGCTCCACACGACGGCGCGGCGACGGCCCGGGGCGCCGGGCATGCGGGCGGGGTCCTGGGTGGCGCTCAGGTGCCGCGCGATCCGCGGGGACTGGGTCCGCCGGGCGGAGGCACCGAACTGCACGCGGAAGCTCGCGTGGTTGACGATGACCTGGGCCGGATCGCTCGGCACCTTCACCATGCTCAGCGCGGGAGCGTCGTCGTATCCCGACGAGCGGTCCCCCGTGGGTGTGCGGGGTGTTCTGGTGTCCACACTCATCTAACCGAGTGATGTGTCGTTAGGACACTGCCTTGACCGGCCCGATCTGTCCGGACCGCGTCAAGCATGTCCGGACAGCCTCGAACACCCCGTTTGGGCTATACGGCGAACGCTTGTTCAGGAGCGCCGACGCGCCGCCTCGTACAGCACGATCCCGGCCGCCACACCCGCGTTGAGGGACTCGGCCCCGCCCGGCATCGGAATGCGCACGCGGAAGTCGCACGTCTCGCCGACGAGCCGCGACAGTCCCTTGCCCTCGCTGCCCACGACGATGACCACGGGACCGTCCAGGGCCGCCAGGTCGCCGAGTTCGGCCTCGCCGTCGGCGGCGAGGCCGACGACCGTGATGCCGGCCTTCTGGTACTGCTCCAGCGCCCGGGTGAGGTTGGTGGCGCGGGCCACCGGCGTACGGGCGGCCGTACCGGCGGACGTCTTCCAGGCGCCCGCCGTCATGCCGGCCGCGCGCCGCTCGGGCACGACGACGCCGTGGCCGCCGAAGGCGGAGACGGAGCGGACGACGGCGCCCAGGTTGCGCGGGTCGGTCACGCCGTCGAGGGCGACGATCAGCGGGTCGGTGCCCTCGTCGTGGGCGGCGGCGACCAGGTCCTCGGGGTGCGCGTACTCGTACGGCGGGACCTGGAGGACGAGCCCCTGGTGGTTGAGCCCGTTGGTCATGCGGTCCAGCTCGGGACGCGGCGCCTCCATGAGGTTGATGCCACCGCGCTCGGCGGCGAGCTGGAGGGCCTCGCGCACCCGCTCGTCGTTGTCGATGAACTGCTGGACGTAGAGCGTGGAGGCGGGCACGCCCTCGCGCAGCGCCTCGTAGACCGGGTTGCGGCCGACGACCAGCTCGGACGTCGAACGCCCGCCGCCGCGCCGCTGCTGCGGGCGGCCGCCGGTGGTGCGGCGCGCCTTGGCGTTGGCGGCGCGCTGCTTGGCGTGCCCCTTGCGCATCTCGGCGGGGGGCGTCGGCCCCTTGCCTTCCAGGCCCCGGCGTCGCTTGCCGCCGCTGCCGACCTGCGCGCCCTTCTTGCCGGACATGCGGCGGTTGTTCGCGGCCATGAGTTACCTGTCTCCGCTCTCTACGGGAGTGTGCGTGGTGCTTGGCGTGGTGGTGCGTCTTATGCAGTGTGCCGCCCGGAGGGCCGGGCGGCACAATCGATCTACTGCGTGATCTACGATTCCGGGCCCGGGTCAGCGGGAGCCGAGGCTCCAGCGGGGCCCCTGCGGGCTGTCCTCGATGACCAGTCCGGACTGCCCGAGCCGGTCGCGGATGGCGTCGGCCGTGGCCCAGTCCTTCCGCGCCCGCGCGCCCTCGCGCTGGTCGAGCACGAGCCGTACGAGGCTGTCGACGACGTGCCGCAGGTCCTCGCCCTGCGCCTGCTCCCCGGCCCACTGCGCGTCCAGCGGGTCGAGCCCCAGCACGCCGAGCATGGCCCGCACCTCGGCGAGCCGGGCGACGGCGGCGTCCTTGTCGTCGGCGGCCAGCGCGCTGTTGCCCTGCCGGACGGTGGTGTGCACGATCGCCAGCGCCTGCGGGACGCCCAGGTCGTCGTCCATCGCCTCGGCGAAGGCGGGCGGCACCTCGGCGGCCGGCTCGACGGCATGGCCGGCCAGCTCGGTGACGCGCTGCACGAAGCCCTCGATCCGCCCGTACGCGGACTCGGCCTCGCGCAGGGACTCCTCGCTGTACTCGATGGTGGAGCGGTAGTGCGGGGTGCCGAGGTAGTACCGCAGCACGACCGGGGGCCACTTCTTCACCATCTCGCTCACGAGCACGCTGTTGCCGAGCGACTTGGACATCTTCTCGCCGCTCATGGTGACCCAGGCGTTGTGCACCCAGTAGCGGGCGAAGGCGTCGCCGAACCCCTTGGCCTGGGCGATCTCGTTCTCGTGGTGCGGGAAGATCAGGTCGATCCCGCCCCCGTGGATGTCGAACTCCTCACCCAGGTACTTGTGCGCCATCGCGGAGCACTCCAGGTGCCAGCCGGGCCGCCCCCGGCCCCACGGCGTCTCCCAGCTGGGCTCCCCGGGCTTGGCCGCCTTCCACATGGCGAAGTCGCGCAGGTCCCGCTTGCCGGTCTCGCCGTCCTCGGAGGGCTGGCGCAGCTCGTCGAGGTCCTGGTTGGACAGCGACAGGTAGCCCGGCAGGGACCGCACGTCGAAGTAGACGTTGCCGTCGGCCTCGTAGGCGTGGCCGCGCTCGATGAGACCGCGCATCATCTCGACCATCTCGGTGATGTGGCCGGTCGCGCGGGGCTCGTACGTCGGCGGCAGGCAGCCGAGGGCGGCGTAGGCGTCGTTGAACGCCCGCTCGTTCTCGTAACCGATGGACCACCAGGGGCGGTTCTGCTCGGCCGCCTTCCTGATGATCTTGTCGTCGATGTCGGTGACGTTGCGGACGAAGGTGACGTCGTAGCCGCGGTACGCGAACCAGCGGCGCATGATGTCGAAGTTCAGCCCCGACCGGATGTGCCCGATGTGCGGGGCGGCCTGCACGGTGGCACCGCACAGGTAGATCGAGACGCAGCCCGGCGTGAGGGGGGCGAAGTCACGGATCTGCCGGGCGCTGGTGTCGTACAGGCGAATAGTCACGTGTCCAGGGTAGTAGGCGCCGAGCAGTGCCAGGGGCACACGTGCGCCGTCGTTGCCGGACCGAGCCACACCCCCGCGAGCCGGCACTCCGAGGCGCGGGGCCCGCTTCGTGTCCCCGCGAGCCGGCACACCGAGGCGCGGGGCCCGCTTCTTGTCCCCGCGAGCCGGCACACCGAGGCGCGGGGCCCGCTTCTTGTCCCCGCGAGCCGGCACACCGAGGCGCGGGGCCCGCTTCTTGTCCCCGCGAGCCGGCACTCCGAGGCGCGGGGCCCGCTTCTTGTCCCCGCGAGTCGGCACACCGGGGCGTCTGGCCCGCTTCTTGTCCCCGCGAGTCGGGTGGTGGGTGGGCATAGGCCGGGGTCCAGGGGCGGAGCCCCTGGCGGGGTGCGGGGCGGAGCCCCGCACGGCAGGGCGACGCGGGGTACCCGCCCCCGCGCTCAAGCCACCGCGCTCAAGCCACCGCGCTCAAGCCACCGCGCTCAAGCCCCCCGCACGACCAACGCCGTGGCCACCGCCATCAGCCCCTCCCCCCGCCCCGGGAACCCCAGCCCGTCCGTCGTCGCCCCCGACACGGACACCGGCGCCCCCACCGCCGCGGAGAGCACCGCCTCCGCCTCGTCCCGCCGCTTTCCGATCTTCGGCCGCGCCCCGACCACCTGCACCGCGACGTTCCCGATCCGGAACCCGCGCGCCCGTACGATCCGCGCCGCCTCCGTCAGCAGCGTCACTCCGGACGCCCCGGACCACTCCGGCCGCCCGGTGCCGAAGTGCTGCCCCAGGTCCCCGGCCCCCGCCGCGGAGAACAGCGCGTTGCACGCCGCGTGCGCGACGACGTCCGCGTCGGAGTGCCCGGCGAGCCCGGTCCCCTCGCCCTCCCACTTCAGCCCGGCGCACCACAGCTCACGCCCGTCCTCGAAGGCGTGGATGTCCGTACCGATCCCGACCTGCGGCAGCGGCGGCAGCTCTGCCGTACCGGAACTCTCAGAACCCATCGTTCAGCCTCCTGCGCGCCAGTACCGCCTCCGCGAGCACCAGGTCGAGCGGGCGCGTCACCTTGAACGCCTCCTCGTGCCCCGGCACCACCACCACCGCGAGACCCAGCTGCTCGACCATGCTCGCGTCGTCGGTGACGTCGTCGGTCACCGTCCCGTGGGCCCGCACCAGCGTCGCGCGGTCGAAACCCTGCGGGGTCTGCACCGCGCGCAGCCGCGCCCGCTCGGGCGTGGCCACCACCGGCTCCGGCTCGCCCGGCGCCGCCGCGGGCTCGACCTGCTTGACGGTGTCGGCGAGCGGCACCGCCGGCACCACCGCGGGCGCCCCCTCCCGTACGGCGTCGATCACCGCGTCCACCGTGTCCACCGGCACCAGCGGCCGGGCCGCGTCGTGCACGAGGACGATGCCGTACTCGGGCGGCAGCGCGTCCAGGCCGAGCCGTACCGACTCCTGCCGGGTCTCGCCGCCGGGCACCACGACGAAGTCCGTCCTCTCGGGCAGCGCGTGCGCGTCGAGGAGGCTCTTGACCTCGCCCGCGCCGTCGGGCGGGGCGACGACCACGACGAGGGAGACCGCGCGGGAGGCGGCCATCGCCCGGACCGCGTGGATGAGCATCGGCGTGCCGCCCAGCGCGCGCAGGGCCTTGGGGGCGCCCGGACCGAGCCGCACTCCCCGGCCCGCCGCCGGAATCACGGCGGCGGTCCTGGCGGGCGAACGGCCCGCGGCGGACGTCTCCGCGGATGTCTCCGCGGACGTCGTCGCAGGCGTCTCGGCGGGTGAGGGACGCGATTCGTCAGACATCGGTTCCTGTCAGGTTTGTGTGCTCGACCTAGTTGGGTATGGCCTCACCGTGCCGGGCGCGATGCCTTGACCGGACCCTTCCGTGACCCTGGTCGAGCCAGCAGCCCGGGCCCGGCACGCCAGGACCCGGGGAAACCTCCCGGGACGAGCGTACGAGGATCATCAACATCCGGACGTCCGGATGCCGGAAACCGTGTCCGGGTACGAACATGCCGCAGCGCCCGGCGACAGCAAGGATGTCATCGGGCACCGCGGCATTTCAGTGCGCTGAACCGAGTGGGTGACGGTCTGCGCCTCGCCCCGGATCCAGTCGGATCAGGAGGCGAGCACCTCGTCGAGCAGGGCCTCCGCCTTGTCCTCGTTGGTGTTCTCCGCGAGAGCCAGCTCGCTCACCAGGATCTGGCGGGCCTTGGCGAGCATGCGCTTCTCACCTGCGGAGAGTCCGCGCTCGCGCTCGCGGCGCCACAGGTCGCGCACGACTTCCGCGACCTTGATGACGTCGCCGGAGGCGAGCTTCTCCAGATTTGCCTTGTAACGACGCGACCAGTTCGTGGGCTCTTCGGCGTACGGCGCGCGCAGTACTTCGAAGACCCGGTCCAGCCCGTCCTGACCGACCACATCACGCACGCCGACGAACTCCGCATTGTCCGCTGGCACACGTACCGTCAGGTCGCCCTGGGCGACCTTCAGCACCAAGTAGGTCTTGTCCACGCCTTTGATCTGGCGAGTTTCGATAGCCTCGATCAGCGCGGCCCCGTGATGGGGATAGACCACGGTGTCGCCAACCTTGAACGTCATGTGACAGGTACCCCTTCCGTGGCTATCCAGAGTAACACGGAAACGGCGTCTTCTGAATGGCGTTTTCGCAGGTCAGGGCATATCTCGGGGCTTGACAACAGCAACAGGAACGTGCTGCGCCGAGCGAGCGGAAGAAAGTATTCGCAGGTCGGAGCCGCTGTCCAGGCCGGTCGAAACACGCACGTCACACACATCCGGAGCCCTCGCCACCCGCCCGAAGATCCCGATATGTCCGGTTCCGCGTGTGCGACTTCCGCTACTCCGTTCGGAGGCCGCTGCAGGGTTCCGGACGAATCCGGAATTGATCACGACACGCCCCCCGGCCGTCCCCCGGTGATCAATTTCCTGGCCGTCCGCGCATTCCTTCACGGAAATTTCGCGTACCGATCCCGACCTGTATGGCGGAGGGCTTCATAGCTGAATGTCGGACGAGTACGAGCCGCTAAACGGCCCACCGGAACAACGCGTACGGGCGCCCCGCCCGTGCGGGAACGGCGCCCTGGGCGCACCGGTGCCGCGCCTCCCCGTCGTCCCGTGCCGCCCCCGGCGCCTACCGCCTGCCGAGCGAAGCCGGATGTCTTCGGGGAGGGTCGGGTGCGGCGGCTCAACAACGGCTCGGTAGCCTGAGGCCGCTGACAGCCACTTAGGGCGGCTTTATCCGTTGCCGCCACCCCGCTCGAGTCCAAGGAGTTGCCGCCGCCGTGAGCAGCAGCCTTCGACGCGGTGCCCTCGCCGCCGCCGCCATCGCGTTCTCGATCGCCTCGCTCGCCGCGTGCGGCGCCGGTCACAACGCCCAGACGCTGGAGATCAAGCCGGACAACGCTGCGACGTCCGTGGGCGACATCAAGGTCCAGAACGCGGTCGTCATCACCCAGCCCGACCTGGAGTCGACCGGCCCGGCCGTGGTCTCCGCCACCCTGTTCAACAGCGGTGACAAGGACCAGACCCTCGAATCCGTCACCGTGGCCGGAACCGACAAGTCGGCCGAGCTGAAGCCCGCCAAGGGCGAGAAGGGCGACCTGACCGTCCCGGCCGGCGGCAGCCTGGTCCTCGGCGGCAAGGACAACGCCGCGGCGGTCCTGCCCAGCAGCCGCGAGGCGGTCCAGGACGGCAACGCCCAGAAGATCACCTTCAACTTCAGCAAGACCGGCGCCGTGAGCCTGCGCGCGTTCGTCGTCCCCGCCGAGAGCTTCTTCGCCGAGTGGGGCCCGAGCGAGACCCCGGCGGCCCCGGGCGCCTCCGCGCAGCCCTCCGGGGAGGCCTCCGCGGAGACCTCGGGCGAGCCGGCGGACGGCGAGGCCTCGGGCACCCCGGCGGACGGCGAGACCGCCCCCGGGACGGACGACGCCACCGGTGGGGCCACCGGCGACACGGACGAGACCGGCACGGGCACCGGCACCGAGACCGGCCCGGGCACCGAAGCCGGCCACTGAGCACCCTGCGGGCGGTGCACCGTAGGGACGCCGTACGGTGCGTCCGTACGGAAGCCGTACCGACGCACCGGCGCACGACCGAAGGGCGGGACCTCTCCGTGAGGTCCCGCCCTTCGCCGTGTCCGGTGGACCGCCCCGGTCGGGCGGCCCGCGGGCCGGCCTACGGCTCGAACTTGTAACCCAGCCCGCGCACCGTCACCAGGTACCGCGGCGCGCCCGGGTCGGGCTCGATCTTGGCGCGCAGCCGCTTGACGTGGACGTCGAGGGTCTTGGTGTCACCGACGTAGTCGGCGCCCCAGACCCGGTCGATCAGCTGCATGCGGGTCAGCACGCGGCCCGCGTTGCGCAGCAGCATCTCCAGCAGGTCGAACTCCTTCAGCGGCAGGTCGACCTTGGTGCCGCCCACGGTCACCACGTGCCGGTCCACGTCCATCCGGACGGGCCCGGCCTCCAGGGCGGCCGGGGCGACCTCCTCCGGCTCGCCGCGCCGCCGCAGTACGGCTCGGATGCGGGCGACCAGCTCGCGGGAGGAGAAGGGCTTGGTGACGTAGTCGTCGGCCCCTATCTCCAGCCCGACGACCTTGTCGATCTCGCTGTCCTTGGCGGTCACCATGATCACGGGAACGTTCGAGCGGCCGCGCAGCTGGCGGCAGACCTCGGTGCCCGGCAGGCCGGGCAGCATCAGGTCGAGGAGCACGAGGTCGGCGCCGTTGCGCTCGAACTCGTCGAGTCCGTCGGGGCCGGTGGTCGCGATGGCGACCTCGAAGCCCTCCTTGCGGAGCATGTACGACAGGGCGTCGGAGAAGGACTCCTCGTCCTCGACGACGAGCACACGGGTCACGGAAGGACCTCCGGGGCGGGAAACGTTTCGAACGGGGCTGTATGGGGGGATTGCGGGGCTGAGGACGACCGCTCGGTCTCGGCGCTGAGTCCGGCGCGGTCGGACCGCCGCTGCGCGCGGTCGCGGGCGAGGCCCGCCTCCGGCAGTCGCAGGGTGAACGTGGAGCCCTGGCCTTCGGCGCTCCACACCGTGACCTCCCCGCCGTGCGAGGCGACCACGTGCTTGACGATCGCGAGACCCAGACCGGTGCCTCCGGTGGCCCGGGAGCGGGCCGGGTCGACGCGGTAGAAGCGCTCGAAGACGCGCTCCTTGTCCTTCTCCGAGATGCCGATGCCCTGGTCGGTCACGGCGATCTCGATCAGGTCGCCGCCGGGGGCGGCGACGCGGCGGGCGGCGATGCCGACGCGGGTGCGGGCCGGCGAGTAGTTGACGGCGTTCTCGACGAGGTTGCCGAGAGCGGCGGCGAGCTGGCCGCGGTTGCCGCGTACGTGCAGATCCGCCGTGCCTCCGGCGGCCATGGTGATCTGCTTGGTGCCGGCCGCGTGCCGGCAGCGGTCGATGGCCTCGGCGACCAGCTCGTCCACCCGGACGGGCTCGGCGTCGTCGAGGGGGTCGTCGTTCTGCACCCGGGACAGGTCGATGAGCTCCTGCACCAGGTTCGTCAGCCGGGTCGCCTCGATCTGCATCCGCCCGGCGAACCGCTCCACGGCCTCCGGGTCGTCCGCCGCGTCCATCACGGCCTCGGACAGCAGCGAGAGCGCCCCCACCGGCGTCTTCAGCTCGTGGCTCACGTTGGCGACGAAGTCCCGCCGTACCGCCTCGATGCGGCGGGCCTCGGTGAGGTCCTCGACCAGCAGCAGCACCAGCCTCGACCCGAGGGGCGCGACGCGTGCGGAGACGGCGAGGGCCTCCCCCCGCCCGTTGCCGCGCCGGGGCAGGTCCAGCTCGACCTGCCGTATCTCTCCGTCCCGCCGGGTGTCCCTGGCCATCTGCAGCATCGGCTCGACGGCGAGCCTGCCGCCCCGGACCAGGCCGAGGGCGTACGCCGCCGAGCTGGCCTTGACCACCGCGTCGGCCTCGTCGAGGACGACGGCGGAGGAGCGCAGTACGGAGAGGACGGTGTCGACACCGGGCGGCAGCACGGGATCGGTGTGGAGCGAGGTGCGGGTGGGGCGCTTCTGCTCCCGCTCGCTCCAGCGGAACGCCAGCACGGCGATGACGCCGGTGAGTACTCCGGCGATCGCTGCCACTGCGGCGACCGCCGCGTTCACGTCCATGTCTCCAGGTTAGGCACGGCGAACCGTCCGGCCCCAGCCATCCGGGTGCGACCTCGAACACTCGTCGCCCAGAGTTCACCTTGGAGCCAGGGACGGTTCATTTGGGGTGCCGGAAACGGACGCGTACAGGCCGGAACGTGTAAGCGTGGGGGCACGGCGGGGGGCGCGAAGCCGTCTTCGAGCCCCCGAAACGGACGTACGAGAGGGAATCCTGATGCGGGACGCGTACCACGAGGAACTTGATTCGATCGGTGACGGTCTGGTGGAGATGGCCCGGCTGGTCGGGTCGGCCATCGGACGCGCCACGACCGCGATCCTCGACTCCGACCTCAAGCTGGCCGAGGCCGTCATCGAGGCGGACCAGAAGGTCGACAACCTCCAGCACGAGCTGGAGGCCCGGGCGATAACCCTGCTGGCCCGGCAGCAGCCGGTCGCCACCGACCTGCGCATCGTCGTGACCTCGCTGCGGATGTCGGCCGACCTGGAGCGTTCGGGCGACCTGGCCCAGCACGTGGCCAAGCTGGCCCGGCTGCGCTACCCGGAGCGCGCGGTGCCGCACGACCTGCACGCGACCATCCTGGAGATGGGCCAGCTCGCGCAGCGCCTGATGGCGAAGGCCGCCGAGGTGATCATCACCAAGGACGTCGACCTGGCGCTCCAGCTGGAGCAGGACGACGACGCGATGGACCTCCTGCACCGCACCCTCTTCCAGCACCTGATGGACGACCGCTGGAAGCACGGCATCGAGACGGCGGTCGACGTCACGCTGCTGGGCCGCTACTACGAGCGCTTCGCCGACCACGCGGTCTCGGTCGCCAAGCGGGTGGTCTACCTGGTCACCGGCGAGCACGCCGACGACCTCCAGGCGGACATCCAGCCGGCGACGCAGGTCGAGGGAGCCTGAGCGCACCCGCGCGGAGCGCAGCGGGGGCGCGCGTTCGCCCCAGTGCGCCGTTGATGCGACGGCCACTCGGGGCGTGCAATGGACTCAGGACCCCAGGGCCCGGAACCCAGGACCCCAGGGCCCGGGTCCCAGGACCCCAGGCACCCGCTTCCAGGAGGAACCATGGCCGATTCCCCCAGCACGAAGCCCGACCCCGCACAGGAACGCCCCACCGAGCAGCCCACCGAGATCCGCAGCCTCCCGCTGATCGCCGCCTGCGGCTGCGGCTCGGGCTGCGGCTGCGGCTGCCAGTCGGGCAGCCCCTGCCAGTGCGGCTGACACGGTAGACCGAGGCAGGCCGCGGTATGCGGTGGCACACGGTCGACAGTGGTGCGGCGGCCGGTGCGCCCCGGCCGCCGCACGGGCGCACCCTGGAAGGAGGACCCTGAAGGGGGTGCGAGACGCCATGGCTCACTTCATGGACGTACACCGTGGGATGCACGGCATCACCTCGGACCAGTTGCACCAGGCCCACCAGGCCGACCTCGCCGTGGAGAAGGGCGAGAACGTCCACTTCGAACAGGCGTGGGCGGACCCGGCCTCCGGCACGATCTACTGCCTCTCCGAGGGGCCGTCGGCCGAGGCGGTCCAGCGCGTGCACGAACGCGCGGGCCACAAGGCGGACGAGATCCACGAAGTCCCCCTGTCGGCATAGGCCGGACAGGCTTCCCGCAGGCGGGTACCGCGACACCCCGGACTTGAGTACGGGTACTCAGGCCCGGGGCGGGCTCCCGGTCGACCCTGGTTCAGGAGCACGACCACGACCACCACCCCGGGGAGCCCGGATCCCATGAACAGCACCCAGCCGAACAACGCCCGAGCCGACCGGACCGGCGGGACCGACCGGATACGCGGCCTCGCCCGCCTGACCCTCGCCAACCGCGTCTCGGCGGTGTACCTCACCGTGGTCGGCGGCGCGATGGCGGTCGCCGCGGCGCAGCCCCTCTTCGGGACCGGCCCCGACGCGTCCCTCGTCTGGGTCTGGCCGGCCCTGTTCACCTTCCCGGCCTTCGGCTTCGTGGCCTGGCTCGGCGAGGCGGGCTGGGGCGGTGACGCCCCGACGTGGTTCTTCGTCGGCGGCATCGTGCTCTCGGCGCTCGTCCAGTCGCTGGCCTTGGGGACGGTCTGGCGGGTCCTGCGCGGGCGCCGGGACAACCGCCGCCACCTGACGACGGCGCACTGATCCGCCCCCTCCGCCCCCTCCCCCGTCTTCCCTGCGCGGCCTCCGCCGGCTTCCGGGCCGGACGCGGATGCGAGAGTGGCCCCATGACGGCACCAGGAACCACGGTCGTGGCGGTCGACGAGGTCGAGGACATCGCGGTGGACGGGCTGCGCCGGCTGACGGGGGCGGCCCGGGAGACCCCCGGCGGCGGCCTCGCCTGGCCGGTCAGGCCCTCGGACGGCGCCGTCGAGCCGATGCTCTACAACGGCACGGCCGGCATCGTCCCCGTGCTCCTGGAGGCGTGGCGGCACTTCGGCGACGACGCGTACGCCGACACCGCCCTGCGCGCGGCCCGGGCCCTGGCCGCCCGGGTCGACGACCTGGAGGACGACTCCCTCTACTTCGGCCGCACGGGACTCGCCCTGGTCCTGCGGACGGTCCACGCCGAACTGGGCGACCCGGCGTCGGGCGAGGCCGCCGACCGTGCCCTCGGCCTGGTCCGCTCCCGCTTCGACGGCACGCGCTGGGGCGACCTCTTCGAGCTGATGGGCGGCAACGCGGGCATCGGCCTGGGCGCCCTCCTGGCCGGCGACCCCGACCTGGCCGTCCTGGCCGTGGAGCCGTACCTGCGTACGGCGGAGCAGACCGCGCACGGCGTCCACTGGCCCCACCGCCCGGACACCGACTCCCGCCTGCACCACGTCTCGCACGGCACCCTCGGCATCGCCCTGGCCCTCGCCCGCGTCGGCGGCGCCACCGGCCGCGCGGACCTGCTCGACCTGGCGCTGGCCGCGGTGGCCGACGTCGTCTCCCGCGACTCCGCCGGCCCCGACGGCTTCCTGGCCCCGCACTCCACCCCGCAGTTCCTCCCGGACCTGATCGATCCGGTCAGCTACGGCTGGTGCCACGGCCCCTCCGGCGACGCCCAGCTCTTCCGCACCCTGCGCGACGTCACGTCCGATCCCGCCTGGACCGCCCTGGCCGACCGCTGCTGGCACACGGTGACCCGCTCCGGCCTGCCGCGGCGGCTGCGCCCCGGCTTCTGGGACAACAACGGCCGCTGCTGCGGCACGGCGGGCGTCCTGGCCCTGGCCTGCGACCGGATCGCCGAGCAGCGGGACGCGTTCGACTTCGCCGACGTCCTGGTCACGGACCTGACCGCCCGCGCCACCCGGGGCCGCGAGGGTGCCCATTGGTCCAACGTCGACTTCCGGTCCACGCCGGGCGAGCTCGAACCGCAGCTCGGCTGGGCGATGGGCAACGCGGGAATCGTCCGCGAACTGCTCCGCTACGTACGCCTGGCCCGTGGCGGCGACCCCGCGTACGCCTTCGCCTGGCCCGACCAGCCCCCGGTACCGGTACCCGCCTGACCGAACCGAGCGAACCGACCGAACCGGACCACGGCGATCGGGCGCCGCCGATGTGCCCCCTGCCACGGTGGATGCCGAAGGGAGGCCGCATGATCTCGGCACTGAACCGCCTGGTCGACCTGGTCGAGGACCACCTCGGCGAGGAGCCGGACGTCCCCGCGCTGGCCGCGGGGCACGGCACGACCGAGTACCACCTGCGCCGGATGTTCTCGTCGCTGGCGGGCATGCCGCTGTCGGAGTACGTCCGCAGGCGCCGCATGACCGTCGCCGCCGCCGACGTCGTACGGGGCGGGGACGACCTGCTGGGCATCGCCGTCCGGTACGGCTACGGCTCCACGGAGGCGTTCGGACGCGCGTTCCGGTCGGTCCACGGCGCCGCCCCGCGCGACGTCCGCCGCGCGGGAGGCCCCCTTCGGTCACAGCCGCAGCTCAGGTTCCGCCTGACCGTCGAAGGGAGCGCCTCCATGGCCACCCGTTTCACCGACCGCCCCGCCTTCCGCCTGATCGGACACGCGACCCGCGTCCCGCTCATCCACGAGGGCGTCAACCCGCACATCCAGCAGCACATCGCCGCGCTCCCCCGGGAGGCCCACGCCCGCCTGAAGTCCCTCGGCGACACGGAACCGGCCGGCCTGCTCCAGGTCAGCGACGACGTGGCCCAGGACAGTCCGGAGGGCACCGAACTGACCTACCTCCACGGCGTGGCCGTCAGCGCCGGCACCCCGGCCCCCGACGACCTCGACGCCATCGAGGTCCCGGCCGGCACGTGGGCGGTCTTCCGCAGCTCGGGCCCCTACCCGGACGCCCTCCAGACCACCTGGGCGTCCACGGCGTCCGAGTGGTTCCCCTCCAACCCGTGGCGCCTGCGCCCCGGCCCGTCGATCGTCGCCGTCCTGGACCGCGCGGACGACTTCACGACGGCGACGACGGAACTGTGGCTCCCGGTGGAACCGGCCTGACGAGCCGGCGACTCCCAGGGGACCGACTCACAGGGGACTGAGCCGGGCCTTGAGCAGACAGAACTCATTGCCCTCGGGATCGGCGAGGACGTGCCACTGCTCCTCGCCGGTCTGCCCGATGTCGGTCGGCCGCGCCCCGAGCTCCAGCAGGCGCTCCAGCTCGGCGTCCTGATCCCGGTCGGTGGCGTTGACGTCGATGTGCAGCCGGGACTTGCCGGGCTCCGGCTCGTCCCGGCGACTGAGGATGATCGTCGGCTGCGGCCCGCCGAACCCTTCCCGCGGCCCGATCTCGAAGTACTCGTTGTCCTCACGGTCGAGCACGACGAAGTCCAGCACCTCGCACCAGAACCGCGCCAGCGCCTCGGGGTCACGACAACCGAGCACCAGCTCACTGATCCGACAAGCCATGACCGAAACCTGCTCTCGACGCGGGAAGCACGGGTACGAACGCGCTGGTGACCGTACCTGGAGGGTCGGCCGGGGGCGAAGGCTTTTCCACTGCTAGCTTCCGGAACCATGACGGACATCGTGTACGCGGGCAACGCGGGCAAGGACGCGGCACTGGACCGGGGATGGCTGCTGGGGCACTTCAAGGACCCCTCCGACCTCCGGCACAGCGAGGACGTCGAGATCAAGTGGGGCGTCCATCCGAAGGGGGACGAGCGCGCCCACTGGGTCACCGGCGAAGACCGCACCGCGCTCCAGGTCCTCGTCAGCGGACGCTTCCGGGTGGACTTCCCCGGCCGCAGCGTCGTACTGGCCGAACAGGGCGACTACGTCGTGTGGGGCAGGGGCGTCGACCACTCCTGGTACGCGGAGGAGGAGTCCGTGGTCCTGACGGTGCGGTGGCCGTCCGTGCCCGGGTACGCGGTCGCCGACGCCGACGCCGACGCCGAGCAGGACGGCTCCGGTGCGCGGAACGCCGGGAACTGAAAGTCCGCTCGGCGCCCGCGGAGACCTCATACTCTGAGCGCCCGTCCGCACTGCCTGGGGGAGAAATGACCAGTAGGTTCACGGAGTTGGTCCTCGACTGCCACGACCCGGAGCGACTCGCGGCCTTCTGGTGCGCGGTCCTGGACTTCGAAGTCATCGACCGGGGCGAGGGCAAGGTCGAGATCGGCTCCTGGCAGCCGACGGTCGGGGAGGTCCGCGCCCGCCAGATGCCGCCCACCCTCGTCTTCATCCGGGTGCCGGAGGGCAAGACCGTGAAGAACCGGCTCCACCTGGACGTGAGCCCGATCGACGCCAGTACGGAAGACGAGGCGGCCAGGCTCCTCGCCCTCGGCGCCACCAGGGTGGACGTGGGCCAGGGACCAGGCCGGAGCTGGGTGGTCATGGCCGACCCCGAGGGCAACGAGTTCGACGTCGTACGCAGCCTGGCCCCGTCTGCTCAGAGGCTCCCCGCCGACTGCTCATGAGCGGGCCGTTGTCAGTGGCTACGGCTAGGGTCGCGGACGCGCGGTCGGCATCCGAGGTGCCCAGCTCCGCAGTGCGGCTGCATCCCCGGTTCTGTCCGGGGGCGGCCCGGGAACAGCCCGGGACCCAACCGACGGCCGGGCTTGGTCGATGGCCAAGAGCGAGACCTGCCAGCGCCGACCGCGCACTCGTCAACGACGCGACCGACCGAGTTCCCCACCGCGATCCAGGGTGCGGCCGAGAAGAGGCAGCAGGCGCTCCCAGTGGAGCCGCAGTGCGGCGGCGTCGAAGGCACCGGTGTCGGACATGGTGAAACCGTGGACGGTGCCGGGATAGATCTCCGAGGTGTAGCCGACACCTGCCGCCTCCAGGGCCTGGTTCAGCTCGCCGAGGCCCTCGGGCGTCAAGTCGCTCTCGGCGTGCCCGAAGTGGACCTCTGCGGTGAGCTTGGCGAGGCTTTCGGGCCCGTCGGCTCCCACGGGCGCGTGGAACGCGGCGAGGGCGGCCACCTGGCCCGGGTGCGCGACCGCGGTGCGCGTCGCCAAGAGGCCGCCGATGCAGTAGCCGGTCACCCCGACCGGCCCTGGACCCACCTCGGGCCGAGCGGTGAGGAACGTGAGAAAGGCGTCGGCGTCGCGCAGCACCCGCTCCGCCGTGTGCGCCTCGATCAAGGGCATCAGCTGGGCGAAGACCGCGCCGCGCGCCTCTTCTCCGATGTACTCGGGCAGCTCGATGACCGGCGCCGGGCCGTGCCGGTAGAAGAAGTTGGGCACGAGTACGTAGTACCCGTGCCCGGCCAGTTCGCGGGCCAGCTCCCTCAGCACGGGCCGGATCCCGAAGCCGTCCGCGTACATCAGCACCCCCGGGTGCCGTTCCCCGCCGCCCGGGAAGGCGGCGAACGCGTCGGCCTGTCCGTCCGCGGTAGGAATCCGCAGCGACTTGGACTGGGTGGGCATGCATTCTCCTGTCGTGGTTGATGTGTCGAGCTTGTGATCAACACGACGGAGGCGGAGCCCTCGCGGCAGCGCGGGTTCCTCGGTCGGACAGCGGGCCCGTACCGGCCCGTACGGCACTCAGAAGAGCACCGGGTCACCAATCCGTGTGTGGCGCGAGGCCGTCCCGGTAGTCATGACTCCAGAACATAGCCCAATTCTCGACGTGCACCGCTGGTGCCGTCGCTTCCTCACGCCGAGGGATAGATGTCCCCGCCCCGCTCCATGCTTTCCTCTTCGCTCTGGCTCTGCAGCCTTCGGGCCTTCTCCTGGAGCCTCTTCCGCTCGTCGGGGTCGCTGGTCCGTTCCGAGGCGGCCTTCAACTCCTGGGCCTTGTCGCGCATCTGCTGGAGCCGGGCGCGAGCTTCTCCACCTGCACTCATGTGATCCGTCCTCGCATCGTGAGCGGCAGTTGCGCATACCAGCGAATCACACACGGCTACCCTCCGCACCTGGACCGTCACCCGCGCTTCCGCCGTCCGGAGGCGCTATGCGCCAACGGCGTACGTTCTACTGTGGTCGCGGACCGAGGGGGCGCCGCATGGCCAACGTGGTGGATCTGATCTGCTACCCCGTCAAGGGGTGTGCGGGTGCGTCGACGAGCGATGCGCTCCTGACTCCGGCGGGCCTCGCCCACGACCGCAGCTTCATGGTCATCAGCGAGAACGGAATCTTCCGCACGCAACGCCGGCACCCCCGCCTCGCCCTGATCCGGCCGGCCATCGGCACCGACGGCACTCGCCTCACGCTCGACGCGGCCCACGGTGCTGACGGCACGGGCCGCTTCGGCACACTGTGTCTCGACGTGACGACATCCGCGCCGCGCCGCGACGTCGATCTGTTCGGCACCGCTTTCCAGGGGATCGACCAGGGCGACGAAGCCGCCGCCTGGCTGTCGGAGTTCCTCGGCGCCCCCAGCCGCCTGGTCCGCGTACCGCCGGAGCACAACCGGATCACCGACGGCCTGACCCCCGGCCCGTCCGGCTATGCCGACAGCAGCGCGGTGCACCTGCTGTCCCGCGCCTCCCTCGCCCTCCTCAACCAGCGGCTGGCCGAACGCGGCGCCGCGATCCTGCCGATGAACCGCTTCCGCCCGAACATCGTCGTCGACAGCCACGAGGATCACGACCACGACAGCGGCGGCGACCCGGCAGCCCTGCCGCACGCAGAGGACCGCGCACGCCGCATCTCCCTCGGCGGCGCCGAGTTGGGCTATGCCAAGCTCGCGGTGCGCTGTGCCGTCACCCTGGTTGAGCAGGAGACCGGAGCAAGGCGGGGCCCGGAGCCACTGCGCACACTCGCGGCCTACCGGCGGGCGGCAAGCGGCGGCGTGGTGTTCGGCGCGAAGTTCTCCGTGATCACGCCGGGCAAGCTGTCGGTCGGCGACGAGGTCGTCATCCAGGAGTGGGGCGACGCCGACCTGTAGGAACTCCCGCCGAAGTGATCTCCGAGAGGGCTTGCTGGTCAGCGGCAGAGGGTTCGTACACCTGGTGGCCGAGACGCGCCCGGCGCCGGCAAACTCCGTTGCCAGGACTGCCGACTGTCGGATTCGATCGCGGTCATGACCGATGGCGCCGCAGTCGACGTTGCCGACGAGCAGATCGTCAGCAACCAGATCATCCGGGGTATCAAGACCCTCCGTGACCATCTGGACTGCTCTGTCCATGAGGCCCTGGACGTCTTCGTCGCCAGGTACGCGGTCCTGAGGGCGGATCGCCCGGGCGACTTCACCTGCGGCCATGACGAGTACTGGACCGGCTTCTACTCGTGAGACCGAGCCTGCCGCAGACAGGGTCGTGACTCAGGCCGTGGCGTGGGGTGAGACCGCTCGAGTTACGCGTCGAAGTCGTACTCCAAGACGTACGAAGCGGCGTCCAGCGTCATTTCGTTGATCTCGACGGCGCGGCCCTCGTCCGTGAATGCGGTGCGGCAGATGAGGATGACCGGGGTGCCCGCTGCCACGCTCAACTGGCTCGCCTCGGCCTTCGACGGCATGCGTGAGCGGATCTCCTCACGGAAGTGCACCGGCCCGTGGCCGAGTTCGGCGAGCCGGGCGTACGTCCCGCCCTTCCCGGTGTCCTCCTGAGTGATCGCGGACCCGGCGACCAGGGCGGCGGGAAGGTAGCTCGTCGCGAGCAGGACCGGCTTGCCGTCCAGGACGAAGCGCCGGCGCCGCACGCACACCGTCTCCCCGTCGGCCAGGTCCAGGACCGCGGCGACGCCGTCGGGCGCGGCTTCCTCGGACACCGTGACCTGGTCCACATCGAGTGAGCGGTCCTCGATGTCGGCCGACCAGATGGACCTGCCGTTGCCCCATTGCTGCCGGGCCAGACGCTGGATGCCCCGGCGTCGAAGCGGGCGAAACTCCCGGACGAACACTCCGGCGCCCTTGCGGGCCTCGGCGACGCCTTCGTCCCGGAGGACGCTCAAGGCCTGGCGGGCCGTCATGCGGGCCACGCCGTGGGTGGCCATGAGGTCGTTCTCCCCCGGGAGTCGATCACCGGGACCGTACTCGCCCGACCGGATCGCTTCGCGCAGCGTGTCCGCGATCCGCTGGTACTTGGGACGTCGGTCGTCTGCGGCGTTGGCCATCCCGTGGGCCTCCTCTCCTTCTCTAGACACCTTAGGCCACAGGTCCGGGGCTCGCTCGCTCCGAGTAGCCACTTGGCCTCCCCAAGGGCGCTACGAAGCAGGGGACTTGACGTCTCTAGAGATGTTAGCCACAGTACCTATCTAGAGATGTCGCGCATGACTTCCTGAACGAGGGGTGTTGTATGGCGTCGTACGGGATCGGTCCTTCGACTGCCGCATCGGCAGTGGCGAGAGCGTCGACTCGGACGTTCGTCGGCACGGACAGACGGGGCAACGTCGGACGGCGGCCTCATCGCCCCCACTGCGACCTCAGCGGCGGGGAGTGAGTACGGGTGGCCTACGCGATCGACCGTTATCCGTGTGCGGAGTCGCCGCGCCTCGGCGCGATGAGCCTGCACCCCGTCGCCGAGTCCGTGCCCCGGGCCAGGCGCTGGTTCCGAAAGTTCGTCACTCCCTACCAGCTGTCGTGCTCGGTCGACGACTGTGTTCTGCTGCTCTCCGAGCTGGTGACCAATGCCGTCGTCCACGGCACGTCGGACACACCCTGGCTCGTCCGCGTCGAGTGGTTCCGTGTGGAGGCGTCGCTCCGGGTCGAGGTGCACAATCCGGGGCTCCCGGAGAGCGTGCGGCTCAGGTGCCCCGAGGCCGACGACGCGCACGGGCGCGGGCTGCTGCTGGTCGACTCCGTCGCCGACTCCTGGCACGCCGGTCCCAGCCGCTTCGGCGGAACGGTGGTCTCCTTCGAGATGTCCGGCGCCTGGCCACCGTCCTGATACGGCCGCTCACGCGAGCGCCGACCCGAAACGCCAGTCGGCCCCCGCCCTGCCGAGCAACAGCAGGACGGGGGCCTACCGAGGTGGGCCTACTTTTTCTTGCCCTGGGTCTGCCGGGAATCTTGGTGAGCTGGGTTTCTGCTGGTCAGGGGCGGTGAGGTCGTGCGCCTGGTGGTCGTCGTTGGTCGTCATTGGGCACTGTCGAGCGCCCTCGGACGGCCCAGAGACGGCCCAGCTCCCTCCGTTAGTGTGGGCGGCCCGCCGACCTCAGCGCGAGGGGCGCCTCTTCGGGGGGACCGGGCCCGGGATCACATCCTTGCCAAGGTGCTCCTTGATCAGGTACTTGAGTTCCGGTCCTTCGATGAGCTGGAGCCGACCATGTTGGCGGGCAAAGTCGTGGCTGGCCCTGCCGAACCACGATGTGGTGATCAGGACCCCCTTGGCAGCACGCTTGTGCTCGACCACTCCGGCGAGCGCCTGGACGGACTCAACACCCACGAGCTTGCTGTAGCGCTTCGCCTGAATGATGCACTCACCGTTGAAGACGGGGTCCTTGCTGACGGCCACCGCATCAACGCCCTCGTCCTTTGACGCCTGGGTGTTCCAGGCCTCCATGCCGATGGCCTCGAACAGTTGGCGAATCAGGTGCTCGAACTCGGTGGGCGTCAGCTTCACCAGCACAGGCCTGCTGTCCAGGCCGGCGACTACATCCATGCTGTCCATGAGCCGGTACTTCGACAGGTCGAACTCGACGATGGGGCGGATCGGTTCGAGATCGTAGGGATTGGGAGACACCAGAGCGTTGAGTCCCCTGAGGCACTGCGCCGGATCAACCTGACTGAGACGGAGCCTCCCGAACTGCTCCCTGCTGGCGCTGAGCGTCACCAGACAGGGTGAGACCTCCTGACCCGTGGCCCGGTCGATGGTTCTCACATGGCCGTTCAGGATCACGCCATTGACGATCCGGTCCGGATCGCTCGTCAAGACCTCATGCACTGTCCTCAGAGCCACTTGTGCCAGAACGGAGGCGTAGATCTCCTTACGCTCCTTCTCCGGACGAGGCAGGACGGTCGTCTCGTCTCGGTTCTTCACGTACCGGTAGCCACGCGCGGTTGGAACGATCGCCTCAGGCGGCATGTGGATCTCAACGAGTACGTCACCGGTGGCAGGACGGAAGGCGATTCGATGCTCGTGGGGGAAGCCCAATGGATACTCCGACGCATCCAGAACGGCTCCTAGATGAGCCTCGACCGCCGCAGGCTCCCCGGCCCTGTACGCCTCGCGCTCCTCGTCCAGCTTCGAGTTGAAGGCCGCCACCTCGTCAAGGGCCCGCGCTTCGGCCTGGCGATGCTCGGCACGCTTCCGCTCCAGCGTTGCCAGCCGCTTCTCTTCGGCCCGCCTGTGGCGATCTTGTGCCTCGACGAACCGCACACGCGCCTCGGCAACCTCAGCTTCATAGCGCTTCCTGCCAAGACCCAGGACAGCAGCCAGACCACCGGGTTCCGGTGGTACGAACTCCTCCCAGCGCGGTGAAGGCTCCGGACGAGACCAAGGACGCTCGTCTAACGCTCTCGGCGTGTGAGCCCTCCGCCGGCGCTCAAAGGTCGTTGGCGGATCGCCAACCAACGCGGCACGGAGCAACTGTCCGAGCTGCTCGACCTCGTGCTCGACCCCGATCGTGCGAACCTGCGCCTGTTCGGCCTGCTGCTCCTGATATGCGGCCTTCCGCTCGCGTTCCTGCCGCTTGCTGGCCGTCTCAGCGGCCTTGCGTTCCCGCTCCGCTTGGCGTGCCCGTTGCTCCTGGGCACGTCGTAAAGCTTGCTGGTGCCGCTGATAGTCGTTGCCTCGGCCGCTGCCCCGTTGCGCCACCTGTTTGCCCCTCCCCTGGCCTGACTCCGCCACAGGGCTGCATTCCCCTTCCACCTCGCAAAATCACGCAGGGCAGAGACGTCGCCTCAGCCGGACGGCACGGTGCACCGTGGACTCAAGTCGTCTGTGCCTCAGCCGACGACAGTCAGCCACGATGGCGGGTTTGCCAACCGACCAGGCGCGCGTGTGCCTTGCCGCACTCCCACTGGCCTCAGCCACGCTGTCGAGGTGTCGCCGACCCAGAGGAAGCTAGGACGGCCGGCCCGTGAGCACACTGCCTGAGCCATCAGCTTGGGAAGCTGCGATCACTTGGAGTTGTTAAGGTCGCTGACCTGGGCATACGGTCGGGCCCCGATGTTGCCGCGGTACCTGGGTTCCCCGTCGTTCCCCGTTGTTCCCCGCTCAATCTGGTGCGGTTGTGGTGCGGGGCAACCGGCTATAACGACGGTCGCAGCCCGTGGGGCTCATGACTGCTGCCTCAGGGGCAGCCGCACTCGACCCACTTCTGCCCGCAGATACTGCACGTCACGTCGGCCGTCCTCGGGCACACGACGTGCTCGTACCGCTCGTACCGCCCGACGCTGGACGTCCGAATCTCTTGGCCAACCTCGATCGCATCGCTACAGCGGGTGCAGGTGCTGTCGTACTTCGCCACGAAACTCACTTTGACTTCCTTCCATGGCGCTCGGCAGAGCGGGCATCAAGCTCGGCTGCTCTGCCTTCCGACGCACCTGTCTGAGCCCCTATGAAGCACAGGGTTCCGAGGAACGTAGCACCCCATGTGGTTAGACACTCAGGTTCTTGATCTCAGGCGACCGCTGGACCAGCTCCATGACGTTCGTAGAGCTGTTTCACTTGCTTGACCCAGAAGCCGAACTTCTCATCGGCCGACGCGCTCGTGGGCAGAAGCTGGAGTTCCTTGGCCAGCTGATAGAAGCCAGAGCCAGCGTCGTTGGCACCTAGGTAGTTCACCAGGGCCGAGAGCATGACAGGCGGGTCTGAGGGCGCGACCTCTTGGTCTCGTTCCACGATCAGCCCGAGCAGATGCCCCATCGCGGCCCGTTCGTCAGCACGCTCGAAGTCGAACGGACGGCAGCCTGTTCGCCTGGCCAGGGTCACGTTGAGCTCGGTGTACGAGGTGAGTTTGCCCAGCTTCGCTCGCTCGATGAGGAAGCCACGACCGGCATGTACCAGCTCTTCCCATTCACTGTCCGCGCGGCCGTATCCAGTCATCCCGCCCCCTGAGCTACATCCACCTGTGAGCGGGAACGTACAGCGCCGGCGCAGTGCCCACAATCGCTCGATGGACTGAGCGCTGCAGCTCGGTGTTAGGGCGAGAAGCACCCCATCTTGCCCGACCGCCACCCCTAGGGGGAAAGCCCGTTCCGCTAGAACCCCTGACCTGCGGTTTCGCTGCTGCGAGGACGCGGCACACCTGTCACCGTCGGTCGGCCTCGGGGGCCCTCAGACGGCCCAGCGCTGGTAACCGCTCACTCAAGCGGCTGGGTCGCCACCCGCAGCTGCTCGCTGTGAGGCCAGGTGAAAGTGCGATCCGGCTCCAGACGTGCTTCTCCCCAATGGATCACGTGGATGCCGCCCTCCGGGTCGGCGGTGAAGAACAGGCACACCAGCTTCGTGGACGCACCCAGCGCCTCGAAGGTCTCGTGCAGACCCCGTACTCCTCGGTCGCGTACTCGTCATCCAGCAGGAAAAGGCCGTCCTCCGGGTCGGGCCCGTGACTCAAGAGCATGCGGCGGCGGGTAGGGGAAGCGTCAGCAGCCAGGCGCGCCCGTTCAAGAGGCCTGAGACGGTTGGCGTACTTGAAGGGAAAGAGCGCATGGTCGTTGATGACGGCGTACTCGTACCCGCGTAGATCCCGCACGGCTTCTTCCAGTTCCCGCGCGATGTCCGCCAGGTTCTCGCGCACAGCCTCCGCCAACGTCGAGCCGTAAGGGCTGCGCTTCTTCAGCCTCGCGGCGAGGTGTACTGCATGAGCACGGGTGTGGGCCCGAGCCAGTTGCTCCGGGATCGCTTCGACGAGCCTGCTGGCATGCCGCCCAAACCGCTCCGCCGCCCAACTCGACGGCTCACCCTGGTCGCCACCCAGCACGGACATGCAGAGTCCCCCTCCCTAGGTCGTGTCCGATGGGTCGTGTGAGCTGATCAGGGACGTGGCCTACTGTTCGCTGGAACGAAGGGGGCCGCATGGTGCGCGATACAGCCGAAGCAGAGACGGGGATGAAAGGGATCACGTTTCCGGCCTGGCACGGAAAGCACTACGTGACCCTGGCTGAGCTGCTGGTTCGCTTCGGCAGCTTCGGCCTGGACCTGACGTGGCGCGTCGAATTCGACGAGATCGTCGATCCTCGCTGTCTCGAGATGGAGAGACGGTCCGCCGACGCCGGCATGGACACGTTGACACTGTTGTCGCTGACGACCCCCTTCCTCCAGCTGATCGATGCCGAAGCACGTGGGTTCGCCGGGGACGAGCTGGTGCTCGTCCTGACCGAATTCGACAGCTCCTCGTGGGAGGTCAGGGCTGTCGACGAGCGCGTACTCAGCGAACTTCGCCACCACTACCCGGGTGCCAAGGACCTCTGAGCCGGGGCCCTGCACTCCGGACGGAGCCAAAGACGGATCGCCGCCACGGTGACCGTCCCGTGGGAGACGTACGCCCGCTTGTCGAAGCGCGTGGCGACGGCGCGGAAGTTCTTGAGCCGGTTTATGGTCCGCTCGACTTCGTTGCGGCGCCGGTAGATCGTCTTGTCGAACCCTGCGGGCCGGCCGCCTTGGCTGCCGCGGCGCTGGCGGTTGGCCCGCTGGCCTCTCAGTTCGGGGATCGTGTGCTTGATCTGGCGTCTGCGCAGGTGACGCCGGTTGCGGCGTGACGAATAGGCCTTATCGCCTCCGACATGGTCGGGCCGAGCGCGCGGTCGCCCACCAGCCTGCCGGGGTGCGGCAGTTGCAAGAGAACGGCGTCCGCCGGGTCGTATGCCCGGACGATCTACTCCAACGTGCGCGCGGCGCTCAGTGCGGCCGTGGATGACGGGCACCTTCCCCGCAACGCGTGTGCCGCCTGGTCGGTCCGGCCGCCGACCGTAGAGAACAAGCGCGTCGTGCCCTGGACACCGGAACGGGTCTTCGCCGTCCGGGCCGCCATGCCCGAGCGCTTCCAAGCCATGGTCGACCCGGGCGATGGCTGCGGGCTCCGCCAGGGCGAGACTCTGGGCGTGGCTGTCGACGCCATCGACTTCGACTCGGACACGCTCCACGTGGTCCAGCAACTGAAGCTGAGCCGCAGCAAGGCGGTGTTCGCCCCGCCGAAGGGCGGCAAGCTGCGGGGCGTTCCGCTCACCCGCCCGGTCGCTGATGCGCTCCGGGCCCATACGAAGCGCTTCCCGCCGGTCGAGATCACCTTGCCGTGGAAGGTGGCCGACGGGCCTCCGGTGACCAAGCGGCTCGTCTTCACCGGGCCGCGCGGCGGGCACGTCTGGCGTACGTCGCTCAACGAGGAGGCGTGGAAACCGGCGCTCGCCGCGGCCGGCGTCATCCCGGTGCCCGAGCGAGGTCGGCCGTACGCGGAGTCACGCGAGAACGGCATGCACGCGCTGCGCCACTTCTACGCCTCGGTGCTCTTGGACGCGGGCGAGAACATCAAGGCCCTCGCCGAGTACCTGGGCCACTCGGGCCCGGGCCTGACGCTGCGGGTGTACGCGCATCTGATGCCGACCAGTAGCGAGTGGACCCGGAGAGCGGTCCACAATATCTACAGCGAAAGCTGGTCAGATTAGACGTCGTCCGCTTCTAATCCGCTTCACTATTTAGCGAGACACTATCCGTGATAGCTGTCGGCGAAGAAAATAACAGGCTCATTAGCTATCTTTCACGGCAGATAGATAAGTCATCCTTCGCGGCAGATATACAAGACATCGAGAGTACATCGCCAGGAGCAACTGCCGAGCCGGTTACCCCTGATCATTATTTCGAGGGATCGGCCCGCTCACCTGGGAAGACGTTCCATCCATGGAACGTCTTGTTCCATCCATGGAAGGAAGCTAGCCGCACCTCCCAAGAAGGACTCTCGCACCCCCAACGAAGGACAGAGCGAAACCCAAGGAAGACCCTTAGCAGGGAATTTGTGGGAGCTCCCTCGGAAGGGGTAGCGTCCTGCCTGCCGAATGGTGAGAGCCACCCCGGGCCTGGGGTGGCTCTCGTCTCCGTCGGCGCATTGCAAGATCCGTAGCAGGATGCCGAAACGCACAACTGGAGAAGGACATGTTGTCACGCCCTGGCCTCGCGCTCTACCTGGCACCCCGAGAGCTCCCGTTCATCCTCGTCGGCGGCGCGATCGGCGCCCTCGGCGCCTGGTCCGCAGCACCCATGGCGGCCGCTGCCTTGACGACGTTCCTGGTGGCCTTCCAGGTGAAGGCCGAGATCCTCACGAAGCCCCGCTCATGACCGAACACGGCCCAGCGACGGCCCAGAGGTAGCGAAAAGCCCCCTCCCGGCGGAGAAACCGCAGGTAGGGGGCCTATTCGTGCGGGCCTACTTCTTCTTGCCCTGGTTCTTCACGGCCTCGATCGCCGCCGCGGCCGCGTCCGGGTCGAGGTACGTGCCGCCCGGGTTCAGGGGCTTGAACTCGGCGTTGAGTTCGTAGGAGAGCGGGATGCCCGTCGGGATGTTCAGGCCCGCGATGTCGGCGTCGGAGATGCCGTCGAGGTGCTTGACGAGGGCGCGGAGGGAGTTGCCGTGCGCCGCCACCAGGACCGTGCGGCCGGTGAGGAGGTCGGGGACGATCGCGTCGAACCAGTACGGGAGCATCCGGCCGACGACGTCCTTCAGGCACTCCGTCTGCGGGCGCAGCTCCGGCGGGAGCATCGCGTAACGCGGGTCGGAGAACTGGGAGTACTCGGCGTCGCGGTCCAGCGCGGGCGGCGGGGTGTCGTAGGAGCGGCGCCACAGCATGAACTGCTCCTCGCCGAACTCGGCGAGGGTCTGGGCCTTGTCCTTGCCCTGGAGGGCGCCGTAGTGGCGCTCGTTCAGGCGCCAGTGGCGGTGGACCGGGATCCAGTGGCGGTCGGCGGCCTCCAGCGCGAGCTGGGCCGTGCGGATCGCGCGCTTCTGGACGGACGTGTGGACCACGTCGGGCAGCAGGCCGGCGTCCTTGAGCAGCTCGCCGCCGCGCGTCGCCTCCTTCTCGCCCTTCGGGGTGAGGTTGACGTCCACCCAGCCGGTGAACAGGTTCTTCTCGTTCCACTCGCTCTCGCCGTGGCGGAGGAGGATCAGCTTGTACGGTGCGTCGGCCATGCTTCCGAGCGTAATCCAAGGCCCTGATCCCCCGCGCGTGCGCCCGGTGGGCGGACGGTTGACGGGAAGTGTTAATTGGATGGCTTCCCCGAGAGAGCCGTTTGTAAGTTGTGCCTACCGCATCAGCCGCTTACGGCGATCTCAATCACCTCGGGGGACCCATGCCTGTCGCCGGACTCGGACGTGCCGCACGCGAGACCGTCTCCGGGCTCCCCCGCGCGTTCTGGTGGCTGTGGACCAGCACCCTGGTCAACCGGCTCGGTGCCTTCGTCGCCACCTTCATGGCGCTGTACCTGACCATCGACCGCGGCTACTCCGCCTCGTACGCCGGTCTGGTCGCCGCTCTGCACGGGCTCGGCGGAGTCGTGTCCTCGCTGGGCGCCGGGGTGATGACCGACCGGCTGGGGCGGCGGCCCACGCTGCTGGTCGCGCAGACCTCCACCGCGCTGTCGGTCGCGCTGCTCGGCTTCATGCGGGACCCGGTGGCCATCGCCGCCGTCGCCTTCCTGGTCGGCATGGCGAGCAACGCCTCCCGGCCGGCGGTGCAGGCGATGATGGCGGACATCGTGCGGCCCGAGGACCG
The DNA here is from genome assembly GCF_033406955.1 of Streptomyces violaceoruber. NCBI lineage: Bacteria > Bacillati > Actinomycetota > Actinomycetes > Kitasatosporales > Streptomycetaceae > Streptomyces > Streptomyces violaceoruber. The sequence goes on from NZ_CP137734.1 coordinate 3,906,424, forward strand.
TATCCGGGCGTTCTCGCTCAACTACTGGGCGATCAACCTCGGCTTCGCGATCTCCTCCATGGCGGCCGGGTTCATCGCCGAGTACAGCTATCTCGCCGGGTTCATGATCGAGGCCGGTATGACGCTGGTGTGCGCCGTGCTCGTCTTCGTGAAGCTGCCCGAGTCGCGGCCGAAGGAACACGCCACCGAGACGTCCGGCGGCGGGGACGCGGTGCCCGTCTCGCTCGGGACCGTGCTGCGCGACGGGCGGTACATGGGGGTCGTCGGGCTGTCCTTCCTCATCGCGCTGATCTTTCAGCAGGCCTACGTCGGGCTGCCCGTCGCCATGGGCGAGGCCGGGTTCACGCCCGCCGACTTCGGCATGGCGATCGCCGTCAACGGTGTGCTGATCGTCGTGCTCCAGATTCCCGTCACGCGGTTCATCCAGCACCGTGATCCGCGGCTGCTGCTCATCGGCTCGGCGCTGCTGGCCGGGTACGGGTTCGGGCTCACCGCCTTCGCCGGGTCGGTCGCGGTGTTCGCTCTCACCGTGTGCGTGTGGACGCTGGCCGAGGTCGTCAACGCGCCGACGCAGACCGGGCTCGTCGTCCGGCTGTCGCCGGTGCACGGGCGCGGGCGGTACCAGGGGATGTACTCCATGTCCTGGGCGGTCGCCGCGCTCGTCGCCCCGCTGATGTCCGGGTTCGTCATCGACCACTGGGGCGCCGAGTGGCTGTGGGGCATCTGCGCCGTCGTCGGCACGGTGGCGGCGGCCGGGTACTGGGGGCTCATGCGGGGCCTGCCGAACGGCGGCGACGGCGACGAGACGCCGGTGGCACAGGACACGTCCGCCGCTCCCGTGCCCCGGGCCGACACGAGCGCCGTCTGACCCCGCCGCTCGCCGGGCGGTGCGTCCGGTCCCGGGTGCGCCCCGGTGCGTCCGGTCCCGGGTGCATCCCGGTACATCCGGTCACGGGTGCATCCGCGCACCCTTCAGCACCTTGTCCACCGCGTTCTTCGGGCCGTACACCGCGAGACCCACCAGGTCCAGGTCCGCCGTCGCCACCGCCCGTACCGCCGCGCGGTTGTCGCGGTCGTTGCCCGTGGCGAAGAGGTCGGACGTGAAGAGGGCGCGGGGCAGGGCGCGGGACAGTACGCGCGCGTGGGCGGTCGTCAGCGTCTCCTTCGTGCCCTCGAAGACCAGCACAGGCTGGCGGAACATCGGCAGGTAACCGACCGCGTCCGCGTCCTCGTAGGGCTCCCCGATCACCTCGGGGAACTGCTTGCCCAGGCCGCTGACCAGGAACGCCGTGACGTTGAGGCGCTGCCAGGTCTCCAGGTCCTCGCGCAGCAGTACGGCGATCTTGGTGTCGAAGCGGACGGGGGTCTCGGCCTCGGGAGCCCTGGGAGTCTGGGGGGCTGCTTCGTGCGTGCTCATACGGTGAGACTGCCGACCCGCACCCCGCCCGGTCTTGTACGTTTTTTGCATGGGCGGCCGATCGAAGGACCAGCGGAACGTCTCCGCCTGGCGGCCCCGCGTCCCCGGCGTCGTCGAGGTCTTCCACGCCCACTACACCGAGTACGCCTATCCGATGCACGTCCACGACGCCTGGACGCTGCTCATCGTCGACGACGGCGCCGTACGGTACGACCTGGACCGGCACGAGCACGGCACCCCGCACGACACGGTGTCGCTGCTGCCGCCGCACGTGCCGCACAACGGCTCCCCGGCGACCCCGGACGGCTTCCGCAAGCGCGTCCTGTACCTGGACGCATCCCGGCTCGGCGACGAGCTGATCGGACCGGCGGTGGACGCGCCCGACCTGCGCGACCCGGTGCTGCGGCGGCGGGTCGGGCAGCTGCACGCGGCGCTCGCGCTGCCCGGGGACGAACTGGAGGCGGAGAGCCGGCTGACCCTGATCGGCGACCGGCTGCGCGACCATCTGCGGCCCGGGACCGGCGCGGCCGGCGCCCGCCGGGACCCCGTGCTCGCCCGGCGGCTGCGGGAGCTGCTCGACGAGCGGGTCGTCGCGGGGATCGGGCTGACGGAGGCGGCCGCGCTCGTGCCCGCGCACCCGGCGCACCTCGTACGGGCGTTCAGCGGCGCGTACGGCATCGCGCCGCACCAGTACCTGATGTCCCGGCGGGTCGACCGGGCCCGGCGGCTGCTGCTGGCCGGACGGGCTCCGGCGGACGTGGCCGGCGCCACCGGGTTCTACGACCAGGCCCATCTGACCCGGCACTTCAAGCGGTTGGTGGGGGTCACGCCGGGGCGGTACCGGGCCGGCGGCGTCCGGACCTGACGCCGGTCAGCCGTCCCACAGCCTCCGGTCAGTCGCCGGAGCGCTCGATCAGGTGCTGGAACGCCTCCAGGTTCCGCGTCGACTCGCCGCGCGCGGTGCGCCACTCGTACTCCTTGCGGATGGCGGAGGCGAAGCCCAGCTCCAGCAGGGTGTTGAAGGCGCCGTCGGCGGCCTCCAGGACCTGGCCGAGGAGGCGGTCGATCTCGTCGGGGGTGACGGCGGCCAGGGGGAGTTTCGCGGTGACGTAGATGTCGCCGAGGCGGTCGACGGCGTAACCGATGCCGTAGAGCTTGAGGTTGCGTTCCAGCAGCCAGCGGTGGACGGCCGGTTCGTTCTCGTCGGGGTGGCGGACGACGAAGGCGTTGAGGGAGAGGGAGTGGCGTCCGAGGCGGAGGGAGACCGTCGTCGACAGCTTGCGGGTGCCGGGGAGCTTGACGACGTAGGTGCCGGACTCGGGGCTCTCCCACTCCAGCTCGGCGTCCTTCAGCGCCTCCTCGAGGGCCTGCGCTGCCTTCTGCTGTGGTGCCTCAGCCATGGTGCGAGCGTACGCGACGGCGGTACGACTGGATCGCGGCCGTGTAGACGTCGGCGGTGGTGGCGGCGGCGCTGTCCCAGCCGAAGGACTGGGCGTGCCGGGCGGCGGCGTCGCCCATGCGGGGCGTCAGATCGGGGTTGTCGGCGAAATCGCGCAGCACGCGCGCGTAGGCGGCGGGATCGTGGCCGTGGACGAGGCGGCCGGTGTGTCCGTCGCGTACGGCGACCGGGAGGCCGCCGACCGCGGCGGCGAGCACCGGCGTACCGGCCGCCTGGGCCTCTATGGCCACCAGCCCGAAGGACTCGCTGTAGGACGGCATGACCAGCACGGACGCGGCCCGGAACCAGTCGGCGAGCTGTTCCTGGCCGACGGGCGGGCGGAAGCGTACGACGTCGGCGATGCCGAGCCGCGCGGCGAGTTTCTGCAGGCCCTCCGGCTTGGCGAGGCCGCTGCCGCTGGGGCCGCCGACGACGGGGACGACGATGCGGGAGCGCAGCTCGGGGCGTTCGTCGAGGAGGACGGCGACCGCGCGCAGCAGGATGTCCGGCGCCTTCAGGGGCTGTATCCGGCCCGCGAAGAGCGGGATCAGCGCGTCCTGGGGCAGGCCGAGGCGGGCGCGGGCGGCGGCGCGGGCGTTGCCGTGCTGTCCCGGGCCGGGCACGCGGCCCTTGGGGAAGGGGCGGAACCGCTCCAGGTTCACGCCGGGATGGACCACGGCGACCTTGTCGGGGTCGGCGGCGTAGTGGCGGACGAGTTCGTCGGCCTCCTCGGCCGTGTTGGCGATCAGCCGGTCGGAGGCGGCGACGATCTGGGTCTCGCCGATGACGCGGGCGGCCGGTTCGGGGGTGTCGCCGTCGGCCAGGTTGGCGTTCTTGACCTTGGCCATGGTGTGCATGGCGTGCACCAGGGGCGCGCCCCAGCGCTGGGCGGCGAGCCAGCCGACGTGGCCGGAGAGCCAGTAGTGGGAGTGCACGAGGTCGTAGTGGCCGGGGCGGTGACCGGCCCAGGCCTGCATCACGCCGTGGGTGAAGGCGCAGAGCTGGGCGGGCAGCTCCTCCTTGGCCAGCCCCTCGTACGGGCCCGCGTCGACGTGCCGCACGAGGACGCCGGGGGCCAGTTCGACGGCGGGCGGGAGGGCGGCGGTGGTCGCCCGGGTGAAGATCTCGACCTCGATGTTGATCGCGGCGAGGCGCTGCGCCAGCTCCACGATGTAGACGTTCATGCCTCCGGCGTCGCCGGTGCCGGGCTGGTGGAGCGGTGAGGTGTGCACGGAGAGCATGGCGACGCGGCGGGGCTTTCGGTTCAGCCTCAGCCGCGGGGAAGCCGCCGGTGAGCGGCGCCCGAGCCTGCTGACGTACTGGCTCACGAGCCGTTCCTCCTCGCTGCGGGCATGCCGGTCGGAGGACCCTGGGTCGCCCTCCAAGGGTTGGGAACACCGGACGGGCCGTGCTCCATTCCGGTTTTCCGGCCTTTGCCGAATCATTACCGCCGATCGCTCAACCGTTCGAGGGCCCTTCGGGTCCCCACCCGGTCGCCGCCCGAGTCGTCGGCGACGGAAGCCCCGCCTGGTGTGCGGGTACCACCATTCCGCGGCCGAATGCCGGGCGGCCGGCCGCATACCCTCGTAGGCATGCCATCCCGCGCCACCGCCACCCGCCCCGTGGGCACGGTCACGCGCGGGACGACGAACCCCAACCGGCTGCGCCGCATGGACCGCTGGATCGCGGCCGCGCACGGTGCCGAACTGCGCCGCGCGGCCGACCCGGTCGCCGTCGACCTCGGCTACGGCGCGGCGCCCTGGACCGCCGTCGAACTGCTGCACCGCCTGCGCACGGTCGCGTCGCACGCGCGCGTGGTGGGCGTCGAGATCGACCCGGCCCGGGTGGCGGCGGCCCAGCCGTACGCGCGCGTGGGGCTCGATTTCCGGCACGGCGGTTTCGAGGTCCCCGTCTCCGCGCCGCCGCTGCTGATCCGCGCGGCGAACGTGTTGCGCCAGTACGACGAGGGCGAGGTCGCCGCCGTCTGGCGGCGGCTGTGCGCGCGGCTCGCGCCGGCCTCGGAGCACTCGCGCGGCGGACTGCTGGTCGAGGGGACCTGCGACGAGATCGGGCGCAGGCACGTGTGGGTGGCGCTCGGGCCCGAGGGACCGCGCACGGTCACCTTCGCGACCCGGCTCGGTTCCCTGGACCGCCCCTCCGACCTGGCCGAACGGCTGCCGAAGGCGCTCATCCACCGCAATGTCCCCGGCGAGCCCGTGCACGCCTTCCTGCGCGACTTCGACCGCGCCTGGGCCGCCGCCGCGCCCTACGCCTCCTACGGCGCGCGGCAGCGCTGGATGCGGGCGGTGCGGGACCTGACGGCCGACTGGCCGGTGACGGACGGGCCGGTGCGGTGGCGGCAGGGCGAAGTGACGGTGCGGTGGGAGGCGTTGGCGCCCCGCGGGTGAGCCCACGGCGCGGACGGTGCGAGCGGGGCGGGCGGGGCGAGCGGGGCCGAGCGGAGGCCGCGGCCGGGAACGATCTCCCTGCGGCGTTCGTCACACCCCGAGGGGAAGCAGGAGGAAAGCACGGCCTCTGTCGCTTTTCGCGCCGGCATGGCACGATCCCCCGAGCGAGCTATGTTACTGACGGTTAATCAGGTTGGGGGCGAGGTATGCGTACGGGGAAGCGTGTCCTGACGACGACTGCCGTGACCGTGGTCTGCGCGATCACCGTGCTGGCGGCGCCGGGGACGGCGTTCGCGGACCCGGGCCCCTCGGCCTCGTCCTCGCCGTCGCAGTCGCCGGGCACTCCCGGCGCCTCCGCCACCCCGTCCGCCCCCGCCGCCCCGTCAGCCCCGCCCGGCAAGGGCAAGGACCTGGAAGCCGTACGCGAGAAGCTCGACGGGCTCTACCGCGCGGCGGCCTCGGCCACGGAGGAGTACAACGCCGCCGAGGAGAAGGCCGAGAAGCAGAACGCCGAGATCGTCGAGCTGGCCAAGAAGATCGTCAAGGGTCAGGAGAAGCTGGACGGCCTCAAGGACCGCGCGGGAGCCGCGGCCCGCTCCCAGTACCGCACCGGCGGCCTGCCCGACGGGGCGAAGCTCATCCTGAGCGACGACCCGGAGGACTTCCTCGACGGCACCGGCCGGGTGATCCAGGGCCAGCGCGCCACCAAGGGCCTGCTCGGCGAGCTGACCCGCGCCCAGCGGGACCTGAAGGCCTACGCGGCGGACGCCTCCGCCCGCTTCAAGGAGCTGGAGGCGAACCGCAAGGCCAAGGCCACCGCCCAGAAGAAGATCGAGAAGCAGATCGCGGCGGCCGAGAAGCTGGAGTCCGAGCTGGAGAAGGAGGAGAAGGAACGCCTCGCCCGGCTGGAGCGGGAGGCGCAGGCCAAGGCGCAGACCGCCTGGCTCGACTCCGGCATCCTGAAGGACCTCGACACCGGGGCGACCGAGCGGGGCCGCAAGGCGGTCGAGTACGCCACCGCCCAGATCGGCAAGCCGTACCAGTGGGGCGCCGAGGGCCCGAAGTCCTACGACTGCTCCGGTCTGACCTCGCAGGCCTGGGTGGCGGCCGGACAGACGATCCCGCGCACCTCGCAGCAGCAGTGGAAGCAGCTCAGGCACGTCGCCGTCGAGGACATGCGCCCCGGCGACCTGATCATCTACTTCGACGACGCCAGCCACGTCGGCATGTACGTCGGCGACGGCTCCATGGTGCACGCCCCGCGCCCGGGGCGCTCGATCACCGTCGCGGGCGCGGGCTCGATGCCGATCCTCGGCGTGGTCCGCCCGGACACGGCCCCGGAGCGGACTTCCACCCCCAAGGAGTGACGCGGGCCACGCGACCGGCGCCGGGCGCGTGAGAAGGACCACGTGACCCAGTCCACGCCCGGCACCCGCCCCCGCGTGACCTTCGTCATCCCCGTACCCGGGCCGACGTGTCCAACTGCGGGGGAAAACGCGGCATATGACAGTGGCCCTCGGCCGCCCGACGTGTTCTGGACCATTCCGCAGCGGCGCCGTCACCCGCTATGGTCCCCGTCGGTGGGTCGAGGTCCCTCGCCCCGCCATGCCCTCGGGGGGAGGGAAGGAACCCAAGACGATGCCCGTACCCGTACCGCGGCAGAGGGCGATCCCGGCCGTGGAGTGTGGTCAGGCGCCCGCCGCGTCCCCGGACAGCGGCCCTTCCAAGGAACAGGCCCCGCCCGGGACGCACCAGGCCGAGAACGCCGCCACCCGGCGAGAGAACACCCGAGAGAACCCCACGGAGAAGCGCGAGAAGCCCACGGACACCAGCACGGAGACCAGCACCGGCACGAGCACCGGCACCGGCACCGACCGGACCCCGGCGCCCGGCGTCCGGGCCGAGAGCGCGGCTCCCACGAACCTGACGGTGCTGCTGATCGAGGACGATCCGGCCGGCTCGCCGATCGTGCCGGACCTGCTCGACCAGTCCGGCAAGCCGATCCGCGTCCGCACCGCGCGCAACCTCACCGAGGCCGGGCGGCTGCTGACCGACGACGTCCACTGCATCCTGCTGGACCTCGCCCTGTCGGCCCCCGCCCCGGCCCGCACGAACACCGACGGCGGTGGCAGCGGCAACGGCGGCGACGCGGAGGGCGACGACGAGCTGGCGGTGCTCCGGCACGTCCTGGAGCTGGCGCCCCGGCACGCCGTGCTCGCCCTCACCTCCTCCAGCGACGCCGAGCGCGGCGCCGAGGCGGTGGCGGTCGGCGCGCAGGACTACCTGTTCCGCGACGAGCTGGACGGCCGCCTGCTGAGCCGGGCGATCCGCTACGCCGTCGAGCGCAAGCGGTCCGACTCGGCGGAGCGGCGGCTGGCCGAGGGCAGGCTGCGGGCGCAGGAGAACCGCCGTCTGGAGCGCGGCCTGCTGCCGACCCCGCTGCTGGCCGGCTCCCCGCTGCGCTTCGCCGCCCGCTACCGCCCGGGCCGCTCGCGCGCGCTGCTGGGCGGCGACTTCTACGACGTCGTGCGCACCCCGGACGGCACCGTGCACGCCATGATCGGCGACGTCTGCGGGCACGGCCCGGACGAGGCGGCGCTCGGCGTGGAGCTGCGGATCGCCTGGCGGGCGCTGACGCTGGCGGGGCTGTGCGGCGACGAGCTGCTCGGCACGCTCCAGCAGGTGCTGGAGCACGAGCGCTCGGACGACGAGATCTTCGCGACGCTGTGCGCCGTGGACATCACCCCGGACGGCCGCCGCGCGGGCCTGTGCCTGGCCGGGCACCCGTCCCCGCTGCTCAGCCGCCCGGGCATGCCCGCACGGCTGCTGCCCTACGACAACAACGGCCCGGCGCTGGGGCTGCTGCCGGGCGCCCGCTGGCCGCGGATGCAGGTGGAGCTGGGCGCCGAGTGGAGCCTGATGCTGTACACCGACGGCCTGATCGAGGGCCACGTCGGCGGAGGCCGGGAGCGGCTCGGCCAGGACGGCATGGTGGAGCTGGTGCGGCGTCAGCGCGCCGAGGGTCTGACCGGCGAGGAGCTGCTGCGGGCGACCGTCAACGAGGTCCGCGAACTCAACGGCGGCGAACTGGCCGACGACCTGGCCGTCGTCCTGCTGGACCGGACGGCCTGAGCCGCCCGGTCCCGGTTCCGGTGATCCCGCGCGGGTCCTCCCGCCGGTGTCCGCCGCCGTCGTACGGGGTCAGCGTCCGCCGTTGTACGGGCCGTACGGGCCGTCGCTGCTGGAGCCGCGGCGGCTGCTGCGGCCGCCGCCGGACAGACCGCGCAGCGCGGGCCGTACGTCGACCATGTACACGATCGTCGCGATGAGACCGATGATCGGCAGGAACGACAGGATGTTGAAGATCAGGTTCACCACGAAGGCGAGCCCGAGGATGATCAGCCAGAAGGGCTTGGTCTTCTTGTCGGCCGCGCGGTAGGCGTCCTCGCGGCGCGTGGCGGCGTCGATCAAAGCGAAGCCGCTGAAAAGAATCAGGGCGATGCTCAGCAGCCACATGAAGCCTGCGAACCCCTGCATCAGCACAACGTCCACCACCAGAATCGGATCGTCATTACGCGGTCACCGTACCCGCAGAACGAGCCGGACACCCCAAGGGTGCCCGGCCCGCTGTCCGCTCGTCGCGCCCTGCCCTACTTGGCGGGCGGCGTCGTCTTCTTGGCGGTGGTGTTCTTCTTGGCCGGGGCCTTGCGCGGGGCGGGCGTCTTCTTCGCCGCCGCGGACCTGTCCTCGGTGACCCGGACCGGCTCGGACTTGGCCGTCGCCGGCTTGGGCGTCGCGGGCCTGGCAGGGGCGGGCTTGGCCGGCTCGACGGCGACCGCGAGGTCCTCCACGTCCTCGGCGAGGTCCTCGATGCCGTCGGCGGCCTGGCCGCGCCAGGTGCGCACCGCGTGCTCGCCGCGCTCGGCGACCTTCTCGTAGGTCTCCCGGGCCTTGACGGCGTACTCGGCGGCGACGCCGACGGAGCGCAGCGCGAGGTCCTGGGCGGTCTCGCCGAGCTTCTTGAAGTCGGCGTCGAGGTTGCCGAACAGCTCGTTGGCCTTGGCCTGGAGGCTGCCCTGGGTCTCCTTGACGCGGGCCGTCGCCTTCTCCTGGACGGCCTTCGGGTCGGTGTTGCGTACGGCGTCGATCCGCGCCGGGGCCTCCGCGCGCAGCTGCTCCACCAGCACCGGCACCTTCTTGGCCTGCTGGAAGGCGAGGTCGGCGGTGCCCGCGGCGAAGTAGAGCGGGGTGGGGTCGCTGAAGGTCTTGCGCAGGTCGTCGGTGATGGCCATGGTGATGGTCCTCCGGAATTGCTTACGAATGAGGGTTTTGTGTCGTTTCAGCCCCGTCGACGGCGATGTCGGCGTCGGCGCCCGGCTCCGCGTCGGCCCCGAACCCGTTCTCCTTGCGGAAGGACTCGTAGACCTGGAGCAGCACCTGTTTCTGGCGCTCGTTCAGCGAGGGGTCGGCGAGGATGACCGCACGCGTCTCCACGTCCTCCCGGTCCCGCTCCGCATCGAGGATCCCCGCGCGGACGTACAGCGTCTCGGCGGAGATCCGCAGCGCCTTGGCGACCTGCTGGAGCACCTCCGCGCTCGGCTTGCGCAGCCCGCGCTCGATCTGGCTCAGGTACGGGTTGGACACGCCCGCGGCGTCGGCGAGCTGCCGGAGCGACAGCTGCGCGTTGCGCCGCTGCTCGCGCAGGTACTCACCGAGATTGCCGACGTTGAGCGATGCCATGCCTCCACCATGCAGCACCTTGCTAACTATTGCAAGCAACGCGCTTGCAATAGTGCGTCCGGCCCCTGAAGAATCCACGCCTGTACGGTCGGTCCCGTGCACTCCGCACCCGGGAAGCCCTTGCGGCTCGACGGACCGGGTGACCCCGACCGGCCTGCGCTCCGAGCACCACGGAGGCGGCAAGCGCCGACCCGATCCTCACCCCGGCGCCCCTGCCGGGCCGGCGACGGCAGGGGGAACACGGGGCTCGACCCCGGCGGTGTGCGCGTCGCCCCGTCCTCACAGTCCGCCGCTCACGCCGGGTCGGGGCGGCTCAGTCGCGGCTCGCGGTCCTGCTTCTGGACCAGGTGGCGGCGTCGGCGCCGTAGCGGACCAGGAGGCGGGCGAACTGGATGCGCTCCTGGGGCGTCCAGGCGGCGGTGATCTCCTGGAACGCCTCCCGCTGCTCGGCGGCGAACCGGCGGCGTTCGGCCTCGCCGTACTCGGTGAGTTCGAGGACGCTACGGCGTCCGTCGCACTGGGACGCCACCCGGCGCAGCAACCCGTCCTCGATGCAGGCGGCGACGGTCCGGCTGGCCACCGGCTGGGCGACACCCATCTCGACCGCGAGCCCGCCGACGGTCGTCTCGCCCGGCGCGTCGGCGATCACGTTGAGGACCAGGTTGCGGGAGAGGTCCTTGCTGGAAGCAGGTGTGCGCCGCCGCAGGCGCGACAACGCCGGGCCGATCTGGTCCAGCGCCGGATCGTCGGCGGACCGGCCGGAGGAAGACACACTGCTCATGCCCCGAGTCTAGGCCGCCCCCGCACATTTGCATACCTGTCGACAACTCCATAGCATCGGGTATGTAAATGTGTACGAGCCAGGAAACGAGGCGGACTGCCATGGCACTCACCGCGATCACCAACGCGCAGGTATTCGACGGGGAGAAGACCGTAGGCGTACGGACCGTGGTCATCGACGGCACGAGGATCGCCCGCGTCGGCGGCGAGGTCCCCCGGGACTGCGAGGTCGTCGACGGCAGCGGCGCCACCCTGCTCCCGGGACTCATCGACGCCCACGTGCACTCCGCCCCGGGTTCCCTGGCGCTCGCCCTGCGGTTCGGGGTGACGACCGAGCTGGAGATGCAGGGGATGAACACCCGGGAGAACCGCGGGTCCATCGCCGACGACGACACCCTGGCCGACGTGCGCTCCTCCGGGTTCGCCATCACCCCGCCCGGCGGTCACCCGAGCGAGCTGATGCCCGAGGGGTTCCGGCCGAAGTGGGACCTCCCGCCGGTGATGCCGCTGATGCCGTTCTCCACGACCCCGGAGGAGGCCGCCGCCTACGTGCCGCAACTCCTCGCCCGGGGTTCGGACTTCATCAAGTTCATGATCGACGACGGCACCGTGGAGGGACATCCCGGGCTGCCGTCGCTCGACCGGGCCACCCTGAACGCCGGTGTGGCCGAGGCCAGGAAGTACGGCGCCCTCACGGTGGCCCACGCGCTGACCGTGGAGGCCACCAGGATGGCCGCGGAGGCGGGCGTCGACGGCGTCACCCACGTGTTCATGGACCAGCCGCACACCGCCGAGATCATCGACCTCATCAGGGACGCGGGCATGTTCGTCATTCCCTGCATCACCCTCAACGCCTCGATGATGGGCGTCACCGGCAGCGAACTCGCCGACGACCCCCGGGTCGCCGCACGCCTCGACGACAGCTGGGACCGGACCCTGCGGTCCAGCTACGACCGCTACCCGCAGGGCAGCCTCGAGGACGTCTGCGCCACCGTCCGCGCCCTGGACGCCGCCGGCGTCGACGTGCTGGCCGGCACCGACGTCTCCATGCCCGAGACGTTCTTCGGGGGCCTGGCCCACGGAGCGAGCCTGCACCACGAACTGCAGTACCTCGTGGCGGCCGGCCTCACGCCCTCGCGGGCCCTGCGCGCGGCCACGGCGACCACCGCCCGGCGCTTCCGCCTCAGCGACCGGGGCCGCGTCGCCGAGGGACTGCGCGCCGACCTGCTGCTGGTCGACGGCGATCCGACCGGCGACATCGGCGACACCCTCAACACGCGCGCCGTCTGGCGCCGCGGCACCCGCCTGGCGGCCTGACCCCGCCGCGTCCCGTCGCGGGCGCGCGTGGGCGGCGGGCGGGACCGTCCCCGGGGGCTCAGAACGGCAGGGGCCGAGCGTGGACCACGTCCAGCCGGGACACCGCGCGGGTGAGCACCACGTACAGCCGGTGCAGGCCCCGCCCGCCGGGGCCCTCCGCCGCCGCGATCGCCGCCGGTTCGACGGCGACGACGTGGTCGTACTCCAGGCCCTTGACCACGCTCGCCGGCACGACGGCCACCCGGGCGCCCAGCGCCTCGGGCCCGGCCGCCGCGATGCCGGCCGCGTCGAGGGCGGCCCGCAGCCCCGGCACGTCCGGGTCGGCGGCGACGACACCCACCGAGCCCGCCCGGGTGAGCGCGTGCCGTACGGCGTCCACGACCGTCTCCGGCACGGCGCCCGGCGCGCACGCGCGCAGCGTCAGCTCGCCGTCGCCGCGCAGCGAACGGGCCGGCGGCACGTCCACGCCGAGCCGTGCGAGCAGCCGGTTGGCGAGGCCCACCACCTCCTGCGGCACCCGGAATCCGGTGGTCAGCGGCACCACGGCCGCGTCCGGGCGGCCCAGGTGGGCGAGGACGGTCCGCCAGGAGCGCGCGGCCCACGGCGTGGTCCCCTGGGCGAGGTCGCCGAGGACGGTGAGCGAACCGAAGGCCGACCTGCGGGCGATGGCCCGGCACTCCATCGGGGACAGGTCCTGGGCCTCGTCGACGACGATGTGGCCGTAGCCCTCGGGGTGTCCGAGGAGTCCGGCGACCTCGTCGAGGAGGAGCAGATCGGCGGCGGACCAGCGCGCCGACCTCCACGACCGCGGCGCCCGCCCCGTCCACCGCAGGGCCTGCTGCTCGTCGTCGTCCAGCACCCCCTCGGCCGCCCTCGCCAGTTCGCCCGGGTCGCCGAGCAGCGGCGCGACGACCTCTTCGGGGCGCACCCGTGGCCATACGGCGTCGAGGGCCGCGCCGACCGGGCGGCACCGTTCGACGCGGCGCAGCCAGGCGTTGCTCTGCGGCCCGGCGCGCCGTTCGGCCCGCTCCTGGACGTACCGCACGATCCGGGCCCTGACCCGCTCGCGCCCGACGCCGTACGGCGGCTCCTCCTCCCGGACCTCCGCGACGATGCGGGCCAGCGCCTCGGCCGGGACCCGCCAGCGGTAGGAGCCGTCCGGCACGGCGAGGTCGCCCGCGGCGCCCGGATCCACGCGCGCGTACAGGGCGCGGCGCAGCACCTCGGCGGTCCGGGCGTCGTGCTTGAGGGCGGCGGCCGGTGCGTCGTCGGTGCGGGTGACCGGGTGCCGGGCGATCTCCCGGTCCAGCGTGGACTGCCGTACGCCGCTCTCGCCGAGGGCGGGGAGCACCTCGGCGATGTAGGAGAGGAAGGTCGGGTTGGGGCCGAGGATCAGCAGGCCGCCCCGCTTGATGCGCTGCGGGTGGGTGTAGAGCAGGTACGCGGCCCGGTGCAGGCCGACGGCGGTCTTGCCGGTGCCCGGGGCGCCCTGGACGCAGACGGTGGTGCCGAGAGCGGCGCGGACCAGGTCGTCCTGCTCGGGCTGGATGGTGGCGGCGATGTCGCGCATGGGCCCGACGCGGGGCCGTTCGATCTCCCGCGCGACGATGGCACTGGCCCGGGACTCGCCCCGGCCGAGGTGCTCGTCCTCCAGGCCGGTGAGGTCGGCGGCGTCGCCGCGGCTGCCGGGCGCCCATCCGAAGCGGCGGCGGACGGCCACGCCGCGCGGGTCGCCCGCGGTGGCCTGGTAGAAGGCGCGGGAGACGGGGGCGCGCCAGTCGACGACGAGGGGCGGGGCGGCCGGGTGCTCGGTGATCCGCAGCCGCCCGATGTGCAGCGCCCGCCCGGTCTCCTCCCCCTCGGCGAAGTCGAGCCGTCCGAAGAACAGCGGGCCCGCGGGCAGTTCGCGCATCTCCTTGGCCCGGCTGCGCAGCCGGTACCCGAGGACCTCGGCGTCGGCACCGGAGGCGGAGACGTCCTCGCCGGTGACGACGTGCTCCTGGGCGCCCTCGACCATCGCGGCGAGGACGGTCCGGCAGTGTTCGTGGTGGGCGCGTTCGCGGTCGAGGGCGCGCTGGAGGGCGGTGTCGGTCGACGTCATTCCGGCAAGCATAGGGGAACGACGTTACCGAGTTACATATTTTCTGTCGTAACGAATCTGGGCAGCCCGGCGGCCAGCCCGGCGAACGCCCGTTCCGCCGCCGCCACCGCGTCCTCCCGGACGTCCTCCACCCGTTCCCCGGCGGCGATCCGCCGCCAGTTGTCCAGGGCGAGGACCCGTTGCACGGCGATGATCTGCCCGGCCGCCAGCCTGGCGTCCAGGTCGCCGCCGAGCACCTCGGCGAGCGCGGCCTCGGACCGCTCCAGCTGGGTGTGCATCCGGGCGACCAGGGCGGGGGTGCCGTAGAGCAGCCGGTGGAAGGCGAGTACGGCGGGGTGGTCGTTGAGCCCGGTCACCGGGTCGCACCGCTCGAGCCCCGCCAGGAAGTGCCGCCGCAGCGCGTCGACCGGCGCGGGCTGCCCCTCCCCGGCCACCCGGGCCGCCTCGTCCTCGTGGTCGGCGATCCGGTGCAGGACCAGGTCCTCCTTGGCCGGGAAGTACCGGAAGAGCGTCGGCTTGGAGACCTCGGCAGCGGCCGCCACCTCCGCGACGGACACGGCGTCGAAGCCCTTCTCCAGGAAGAGTTCGACGGCGATGTCCGACAGGGTCCGGAACATCCGCTGCCTCTTGCGCTCACGCAGACCGGGGGCGTTCATGCAGGCGAGCCTACGCACCGCTTCCGCCGGGGGCGGCCTCCGGTTCCAGGCGCCGTGCCGCGTCCCAGAGGGTGCCGAAGAAGCCGCACCGGCGGTCGACGAGGACACCTCCCGGCTCACCGTCGTAGCGACTCCAGCGGGTCAGCAGCGATCCGCGGCCGATGAGGTCGAGCAGCTGCCCTTCCTCGGGTCCCGGTCCTTGCGGGAGGGGAGCGGAGGTGACGTATGCGTCCGGCCGCACTTCGAGCGTGTCGTAGATCCCCTCGTACACCACGTCGTCGCCGATGGCGTACAGCTTGAGGAAGGGCGAGATGTGCACCGCCCTGAACTCGACCGACAGCGTGCCCTGGTTCTTGTGGAGCATCCTGCCGCGCGTGGTCCTGAGGTCCTGCGCGTAGCCCGCGATCTTTCCGGTCAGGTGCCGGCGGAATCCGGGCGCGTCCGTCAGCTTGCCGTCCGCGGCCCTTACCAGGCCGGGGACTCCGGTCGGGCGGGTGAAGTCCGGGACCAGGATGCGCACGGACACGGATCTCGAGGGATCGGGCGGCAAGTCCTCCAGTACCCGGCGCAGCGGTTCGACGAAGGTCTCCCCGGTGAAGCACATGCCCGACAGCTGGGTCTCACCGCCCCGCAGCACCGCCTGGGCGCACTCCTCGATCAAGCGGTCCATCGTGGCGGCGTCACCCGACTGCGGGCCCAGTCGCGCGGTCAGCTCCTGGACCTCGCCGCTCAGCCGCCGGACGGCCTCGTGGAGCTGCCGCGTCTGCTCCCCGTCGGCGTCGCGCGCCGCGTTCAGCCGGAGCACCTCGGCGTAGAGCACATACCCCACGATGCTGAGCAGTGCCCCGCCGATGTAGGTCTTGCCCTCCAGCGCGTCTCCCACGGGCTTGACGAACTGGGCGACGAGGCCGACGAAGAAGACCGCCAGGAGCAGCCCCTTGGTCAGCGTCGTCTCGGCACGGCCCCGGAGTGCCGCCATTCTGCCGCTCAGCGAAGATCCGCCCTCAGACATCAAGTCCCCCCACAGGCCCACGAGTTCTGGCGCGCCAGATCATGGTGACCGCTGTCGGGGCGAACAGGAAGGGGCGGGAACCGATCAGCGTGCCGTGGCGTGCCAGACCCGCAGAGCCTCGACCACCTGCTCCCGGTCCGGTACGTCGACCAGCCGCAGCGGCTCGCGGGCCCGCCGTACGGCCCGCTCCACGCGGTCCGCGGCGGTCCGGAAGTGCTCGGTGCGCGCGTCCTCGGGCAGGTCGATCGCCGCGCGCATCACGTCGGGGAACACCGACTGGGCGTACTCGAACGCGACGTAGACGGGCAGGTCCTCGTGCAGCCCGGCGGTGAGGTCGGTGAACCCGGCATCCGCCATGGCCTCGGCCCACAGGTCCACCATGCGCCCCTGTTCCTCCTTCCCGTACGCCATGCGCACCAGGTGGGTCGCGAGGTCGTGCAGCGGGTCGCCGAGTATGGCCAGCTCCCAGTCGATCACCGCGAGGCGCCTTCCCCGCACGACGACGTTGGCCCGGTGGACGTCCGTGTGCAGGAGCCGGAAGGGGCGCACCGCGCGGCAGCGGTGCCCGGCGGCGAACCGCGCCATCGCGTCCTCCGGGACACCGACGGCGTCGAAGAGTGCGCCGAAGCGGTCCCGGTTCGGCCGGTGCACCCGCCGCTCCGTGAAGTGGACCAGCCAGTCCAGGAAGCCCTGCGTGTCCCCGTCCCGCGGCCACCCCTCGGGGCGGGCCGGCAGTTCCGCCACGGGCACGCTCGCGGTCCGGACGAAGAACGACGCGAACGATCGCATGAGTTCCTCGCCCACCCGCCCGGTGGGACCGCTGTCGCTGAGCACCCGGCCCGCCCGGTAGCCGTGTACGGAGCCGTTCCCGAGGTCGGCCAGGCAGCGCGGCACCTCACGCAGATATCGGCAGACGACACCGAGCACCTCCGCCTCCCTCTGCCAGATGCGCGGCACAACCTCGACCGCCCGCAACGGAACCCGGTACTTGAACCGGGTGAAGGGAACGGCGCCCAACAGCAGCGCCAGCACCAGGCCCGAGCGCCGGACGTAGTTGACGTTGTGGTGCCCGGTGAGCACCTCACCTCTCCCGCGGAGTCTCCGCGACTCCACGAGGTGGTGCACGAGCGCCTTGCGCGCCCGGTGTGGCAGACGGTGCATGGCCGGAGAGTAGCGCCTCCGGCCCGTTACCCAGGGCCGCGTGACGAAGGTGTTCCCAAGCTCAGGCGGGAGCGGGTGTCCCGTTCTCCCACAGCAGTCTGAGGACCGGCTCCAGGGAGTCGACGACCGTGTCCGCGCCCGCCTGTTTGAGGAGCTTGGTCTTCCGTTCGTTGTGGCCGTAGCCGAGGAAGGGCACGCCGGCCCGTCGGGCGGCGGTCACGTCGGAGGCCGAGTCGCCGACCATCAGGGCCCGTGCGGGGGCGGCGCCCATCGCGCTGAGGGCGCGGTTGAGGCAGTGGGGGTCGGGTTTGAGCAGGTGCGGGTCCCCGGTGCGGCCGTAGATGTGGGGGGCGAAGCAGCCCAGCAGGTCCCGGGTCTCCAGGTACTCGCTCACCACGCGGGGCGAGTTGTTGGTGGTGACCGCGAGGCCCACGCCGAGGGCGGACCAGGTGCGGATCAGGGCGTCCGCGTACGCGGTCGGCCACGCGGTGGGCACGGCGCGCAGTTCCTCCCGGGTCAGCCGTTCCTCGAACTCGGCGACCAGGTCGCTCCGCCGGTGTCTGCGGTCGACCGCGGCCAGCAGGACGTGCGGGTCCGGTTGGACCTGCTCCTCCTGGGTGAGCAGCTCCTTGAGGCCGAGCCGCTCCAGCCAGTCCACCAGTTCGCCCGCCACCCGGTCGGCCGAGTAACCCGCGAACAGCCGGCAGATGGGGCCGTCGAAGTCCCACAGGACGACGCGGGCACCCACGACCAGGTCCCGCAGGGCCTCGGACTGCTCGTCCCGGCCGGTCCGCTCGCTCACCGGTTCCGTCTGATCCGTATCGGAAGTCACTAGGAGAGTGTCATGTCCGTGGTGATGGTTTCCCAGAGGGCGTCGAACCACTTCTGTGATTCCTCCACGAACACCGCGTCCCGGTGACCGGTCCGGTTCAGGAACGAGAACAGCAGCGACTGGGAGCCGAGCGCGTCGTACATCTGGAGCGTCCGGCTCTCGTACTCCTCCTCGCGCCGGGTCAGCATGTAGTAGCCGAGGAGGGCCTCCTCGCCGTTGAGCAGGTACAGCTTCATCGGCGGGGTGAACGGCAGGGCGCGGAAGGCGATGCGCACGTCGACGCGGTGGGTGGAGCGCACGGCGTGCAGGTTGTGCTGGAGGACGCGGGCCTGGGCGTTGCGCATCTGGAGCCAGCGCTGGTGGACCGGGTCGTCCTCCTCGTCCTCGACCAGGACGGGGAAGGCGAGTGCGATGTCGCGGGAGGGCATCAGCACGCGGAAGTCGATCGACTCCGGGTGGATGCGGCCCTCGTGGATCAGGCGGAGCGGCTCGCTGAGGGCGAGCATCAGCGTCTCCGAGGTGTGGCACACGACGTCGACCCGGACGTGCGGTGCCGCGAACGCCTCCGCCAGGCGCGGCCCGAGCGCCACCATCGTCGGCTGCGGCTCGGCCCGCGGTGCGGCGGGCTCGGCGATGCGGGGCGGGCTGCCCTTGCTGACGTTGGTGAGCAGGCCGTCCTCCTGGAGTGCGCGCAGGGCCTGGCGGACGGTGCCGCGCTCCACGCCGAACTCCTCGGCCAGTTCGGCCTGGGTGGGCAGGCGGTCGCCCGCCCTGAGGTCTCCCCCGCGGATCCGCTCCCGCAGGACGTCGGCGATCTCCTGGGACGAGAGCCTTCTGCTGCCGTTCACGGACACGTTCTCCTGAGTCACGACCAAACGCTACAACTTCGACCTACCTATAGGGAGTTGTTTGAAACTTGTTTATAGGTAGTAGCCAAGTGGGGACAACATAGGGAGAGTTGGTTGCCAACTTCGCCCAGTTGGCGAAAGTCTATCTTCCCGAAGGGGGGAAGGCCATGCCCGTCCTCGCCCTGGTCTCCGCGGTCTTCGTCATCGCCTTCGAGCAGATCGTCCAGTGGAGGTACGGTGCCACCGGCATCGTCGGCCTGCTCCTGCTCACCATAGGCATCAAGGCCAAGAGCCCCTCCGTCAGCTCCGCCGGAGCGGTGCTGCTGGCCCTCCTGGTCGCGGGTCCCGCGCTGTGACGGGGACGGTCAGCCCGCGAGCACCAGCTCCGAGCTGATCGTCCCCCACAGTGCGTCGAACCACAGCCGGGACTGCTTCACGAACACGCCGTCGCGCAGGCCACCGCCCTGTTCGAAGGCGAACAGCGTCGACCGGATGCCCTCCGCGTCGTACATCTCCAGCTGCTCGTGGTCGATCTCCTGCTCGCGCCGGCCGAGGGTGTAGTACGCGAACAGGGCCTCGCTGCCGTTGAGCACGTACAGCTTCACGGGCGGGGTGAAGGGCAGCGCGCGGAAGGAGACGCGCACGTCTATGCCGTGCGTGGCGCGCAGGCTCAGCAGGTTGTGCCGGAGCACCTGCCCCTGGGCGTTGCGCATCGCCAGCCACCGCTCGTGCACCGGTCCGCCCGCCGCGCCGCCCGAGACCGCCACCGGGAAGGCGAGGTCGATGTCGCCGCTCGGCAGCAGGACCCGGACGTCGACCTTGGCCGGTTTCAGTCGCCCCGCGTGGATCTGGCTCAGCGGTTCGCCGAGGGCGAGGGTGAGGGAGACGGAGGTCAGGCAGAGCGCGTCGATCTCGACGTGCTCGGCGGCGAAGGCCGCCGCGATCCGGGAGGCGAGCGCCACGGTCGTGGGCATCGGCCGCGCTTCGGGACCGGACTGGGGGCCGTACGGATCGGGCGCGACGGTCGCCGGGCTCCCCTTGGACACATTGGTGAGCAGACGTTCCGACTGAAGGATGCGCAGGGCCTGGCGGACAGCGCCCCGCTCCACGCCGAACTCCTCGGCCAACTGGGCCTGCGTGGGCATGCGCTGGCCCGGCCGCAGCCGACCGGACCTGATCCGGGCGCGCAGCTCGTCGGCCACCTCTCGATGTGTTGCCTGTGGCCGCTGCGGTCTCTCCCGCCCGTTGACGGGGGCGTGTTCCGGCTCCACGACCAAACCCTACAACTTCTCGCCATCTTCCGGCAGTTCGCGGAAAGGTGGTTATGAGACGCTTCCAAGCGGAGATAAGTACAGTGAAGTTGGCAGCCAACTTGAGCAACGTGGTCGAGCCTCACGAGGGTTGGCCACCACGGTGACAGGGGGACCACCATGCCGCTCATCGCCATCGTCGTCGCGGCTCTGGCCATCGGGTTCGAGCAGCTCGTGCAGTGGAAGTACGGGCCGATGGGCATCATCGCGTTCGTCGCGCTGTCCATCGGCATCAAGGCGAAGAACACCATGATCGGCGGTGTGGGTGCGGTGATCCTCGTGATGCTGCTCGCCCAGTCCGGCTGAACCGACGTACTGACGGCCGGGCCCCCTTCCGGAGGGGAGCCGGGTGCCCGGCCGGTCAGTAGGCACCACGCACAACAGGCACAACAGGCACAACCACAACCACAACTGAAGAGCACGTCGAAGAACCCGCGCTACGGATGCGCACGTCCACCGTCACCGGAGGAAGGGAGTCACCTCAGAACATGTCCGGGCACCAAGGCCGCCTGGACGTACGCAGCAGGGCGTCGACCACACGGGCGGCGCCCGCTCGTTCTTCCCGCACCCGGCCGAGCGCGGCCAGCCGCACCGCCGACTCGTCGCCCAGCCACAGCGCGGCCAAGTCGCCCACGTCCAGCACGAAGTGGGCGCTCTCGGTGGTCGGCGCGCAGGACGCCCCGTCCGGCCCCGCCTCCAGCCGCCACCGCCCGCCGGTGAGCCCTCCCCGGTCGACGACCTCGAGGACCACCGATCCCTGCCCCTCGTACGTCCGCGCCTCCAGCGCCCGCGCGACGTCCAGGATCCGCACCCACAGCCAGTCGGCCTGCGTGGTGATGCGGGCCGCCCGCGGGTCCGGCAGGAGATGCGGGAGCAGGTCGTCGGGGGAGCGCCAGCCGCTCTTCACCGTCTGGACCCAGTCGATCGAGCACAGGTAGTGCCACAGCGCGCGCTCGGCGGCCGGGGT
The DNA here is from genome assembly GCF_033406955.1 of Streptomyces violaceoruber. NCBI lineage: Bacteria > Bacillati > Actinomycetota > Actinomycetes > Kitasatosporales > Streptomycetaceae > Streptomyces > Streptomyces violaceoruber. The sequence continues at coordinate 3,927,411 of NZ_CP137734.1, forward strand.
CACGGCGAGCAGCCAGTCCACGGTCGCCGTGTTCAGCGGCTGCTTGGCGTCGCCCCAGCGGTCGTCGGTCCGGTAGGAGGCCATGCCCTCGACCTCGCCGTCCGCCGAGCGGTACAGGGCGTAGCAGGGCTCGGTCCAGGGGGAGCCGTTCCAGTCGATGACACCGGTCCGGTAACGCCACCACAGCTCGGTCCGGCTGACCGCGCCCGGCTGGGCCCGGCGCAGCCGCTCGTGCAGCTCGGGTCCGAGCCGCCGGACGTCGGCGCCGTCCACGAGGTCGATCCGGCCGCCGTCCTCCGGGGCCGCCCAGCGCGGGTCCAGACCGGCGCGGGGGACGTCGACCGCCCACTCGGTCATGCTCGTGGCGGGGCCGAAGCCGTACCGGCCGTAGATCCGGTACTCGGCCGCGATCAGCGTCGCGACGACGTCCCCGCGCTCCTTCGCGGCGGCCAGGTCCTGCGCCATCATCCGGGTGAGCAGACCGCGGCGCCGGTGGGTCGCGGTGACGGTGACGTTGGAGACCGCGTCGGCCCGGACCAGGCCGCCCCCGACGGCCGTCAGCTCCTGGTCGAAGGACCGGAAGGTCGCCACGCACCGGTCGCCGTCGAAGGCGCCGAGCGACCGGCCGGGCACGAACTCGTTGCGGCGGGCCTCCAACTGCTCCTCGGCCACGGCGGGCGGTCGCAGGAACCCCGTGTTCAGGGCCCGGTTCCAGTCGGGGAACTCGGCCTCGGTGATGGGACGTACGTCTATCTCGGTGCGGCGGCTCATACGCTCACCGTAGATCGCCTGCCCGGCTCCGTCGCGGGGATTAACGGGGCGGCTCCGAAGGACCCGGACCCCGAAGGACCCGGACCCCGAAGGACCCGGACCCCGAAGGACCCGGACGTCAGAAGGACGCCCGGATCTCCCCCACCTCGCGGCCGCCGCCCAGCAGCGGCGCACGCCCGATGCGCCCGACGACCGGCGCGTCCACGCCCAGCAGCGTCAGGGCGCGGGCCAGCACCGGGCCCAGGGCCCGGGTCGCGCCGTCCTCGATCTTGAAGGCGAGGGCGCGGCCGTCCGGCAGGGCCACCGCCTGTACGGCCTCGGCACCCATCTTGGAGAGGCTGCCGGGCACCTCGCGCATCAGCCAGGTGTCGGCACGCCGGCTGCCGGCGACGTACTCGGGGTGCGCGCGCATCGCGTCGGCGACCCGGCGCTCGGCCGAACCGGGCTCGGCGGCGACGAAGGAGCGGAAGGCGCGGGCCAGCCCGACCAGGCTGATCGCCATCAGCGGCGCCCCGCACCCGTCGGTGCCGACGGCGGCGACCGGCTCGCCCGCCGCGTCCTCCACAACCCTGTGGATAACACGCTGGAGCGGGTGCTCCGGGTCGAGATAGGTTTCCAGCGGCCAGCCCTGCTGCGCGCAGACCGCCAGCATCGCGGTGTGCTTGCCGGAGCAGTTCATGGTGACGCGGTCGGGCTCGGCGCCGGACGCCAGGTACGTCTCCCGCTCCTCGGCGTCCAGCGGCAGGTCGGGCGGGCACTGGAGCAGCGCCGGGTCCAGGCCGTACTCGTCCAGCATCTTGCGGACCAGGTCCCGGTGAAACGGTTCTCCGGAGTGGCTCGCGGCGGCCAGCGCCAGCCGCTCCCCCGCGAGGTCGAGGCCCGCCCGCAGCACGCCCGCCGCCTGCATCGGCTTGTTGGAGGAACGCGGGAAGACCGGCGCCGTCACCTCGCCCAGCGCCAGCTCCACCGCCCCGTCGGCGCCCAGCACCACCAGGCTGCCCCGGTGCCGCCCCTCGACGAAGCCGGACCGGACGACCTCGGCGAGGACGGGCGGCACGACTGGCGCGAGGGCGGACGTGGGCGCGGCCCGGTCCGCATGCGACGGCTGCGACGGGTGTGACGGCTGCATCGGTTGCGACGGCTGGGGCGCGGGCATCGGCGGTGGCCTTCCGGAACGGGCGACCCCCCGCGGCGACGGCCCGGGATCACCGGGCTCCGAGGGCGGCGCGGATGGCCGCCCCCCGTGTCACACGAGCAGGTCGTCGACTTGTGCTTCCCCCTCACGGTACCGGCGCGCGATCTCCGCGCTGCAGCCGTCCGCCGTGCGCTGGAGCCGCTGCCGGCTCCGGGAGACCTGCTGCTCGTAGCGGACGAGCCGCCCCATCCCGGCGGTCAGCTCGACGTCGGTGCGGGCCGTCAGGTCGGACAGCTCCACCTCGCCCATCATCTCCGCGGCCAGCCGCCGGCACTCCTCGCTGCGCGGGGTGGCCAGCGTCACGTGCCGGGCGGAGGAGCGCTGCCGGGCCGGCGCGTCGGCGAGGATCTCCGAGAGCCGCTCCACCACCGACCCGGTCGCCGCGGTGGTGACCACGGACGACGACGGCGTCGCCGGCCCGCGCCCCGCCAGCTCCGCGCGCAGGATGTCGATACGGCCCTGGAGCAGCCGCCGTACGTAACTGAGGTCGGCCTCCTCGCGCTGGGCGTCCCGGCGCAGCGTGCGCAGCTCCGGCAGGCTCAGCGCGGTCAGGTCCCCCTGCGGGGCATCCGCCGGCAGCTCGGGGCTGTCCGTGCGCTGCACGGGCGCCCGGGGTGCCTCCAGACCACCCAGGCCGGCCGGACCGCTCGGACCGCCCCGGCCACTCGGACATGTCAACGCGGCAGTCCCGAACGACCGCCCCGTACTCGGTGTGCTCATGCGCCTCAACCGTCCCCTCGCCCGGCGTCTGGGAGCATCGTGCCACCCCAAGTGGCCGCTATGTGACCGAGTGCCCCCGATCGGACCCGATCGGCCCCAGATGGGGGGTTCGCAGTGAAAAGAAACCCCCTACGGCCCCGCCCCTCCACACCCTAGGGGCGCACGGCATCATTGCGGGATGCGTGCAGTGGTGCAGAGGGTGGACGGCGCGAGCGTCGTGGTGGACGGCGAGACCGTGGGGGCGATCGACGGCGAGGGCCTGTGCGTCCTGGTCGGCGTCACCCACGACGACACCAAGGAGAAGGCGGCGCAGCTGGCCCGCAAGCTCTGGTCGGTGCGGATCCTGCACGACGAGAAGTCGTGCAGCGACCTCGACGCCCCGCTGCTGGTGATCAGCCAGTTCACTCTTTATGGCGACGCCCGCAAGGGCCGCCGCCCCACCTGGAACGCCGCCGCCCCCGGTGACGTCGCCGAACCGCTGGTCGACGAGGTCGTCGCCCAGCTGCGCGCGCTGGGCGCGACCGTGGCGACGGGCCGCTTCGGCGCGCAGATGCGGGTGTCCCTGACGAACGACGGCCCGTTCACGGTCCTCGTGGAGGTCTGAGCCCGTGGAGGCCTGAGCCCCGCCGCTCAGGGCTCGACGACGGTCTCCTGTGCGGCCGCGGTCTCCTCGGCCATCAGCCGGGCGTCCACCGGTACGTTCCGCTTGACCAGGGCGAGGGCGACCGGGCCCAGCTCGTGGTGGCGCACGGACGTGGTGACGAAACCGATCTTCCGGCCGTCGGGCCCGTCGTCCGCGAGGCGGATCTCCGCCCCGTTCGGCGGCAGGTGGACCTCACTGCCGTCCAGGTGCAGGAAGACCAGCCGGCGCGGCGGCTTGCCGAGGTTCTGCACCCGGGCGACGGTCTCCTGCCCCCGGTAGCAGCCCTTCTGGAGGTGCACGGCCGTACCGATCCAGCCCAGCTCGTGCGGGATGGTGCGGTGGTCGGTCTCGAAGCCGAGGCGCGGGCGGTGCTGCTCGACCCGCAGCGCCTCGTGGGCGAGGATCCCGGCCGCGGGACCGGCCTGGGCGGCGAACGCCTCCAGCTCCTCCCGCGGCAGGAAGAGGTCACGCCCGTACGGCGTCTCGCGGACGACGGCCGAGGCGGGGGCCTGGGCGATCGACCCGGCCGGCAGGTGCACGAGGGCGGTGTCGGCGGTGCGGTCGGCGACCTCGACCCGGTAGAAGAACTTCATCGACTCCAGGTAGGCGATCAGCGCCTCCTGACTGCCGGGCTCGACGTGGGCCCAGACGGTCGTGCCGTCGTCGACGAGGTACAGGGCGTGTTCGATGTGGCCGTTCGCGGAGAGGATCAGCGCCTCGGTGGCCTGGCCGGCCGGCAGGTCGCTGACGTGCTGGGTGAGCAGCAGGTGCAGCCAGCTCAGCCGGTCGTCGCCCGTGACGGCGAGGACACCGCGGTGGGAGAGGTCGACGAAGCCGGTGCCGTCGGCGAGGGCACGCTGCTCGCGGAACAGGTCGCCGTAGTGGGCGGCGACGCCTTCGTCCACACCCTCGGCGGGTACGGCGCCGGGCAGGGACAGCAGGGGGCTCTTCATACGCCCAGCCTACGACTCGCTTACGAGTCGGTAGTTGAACCCTTCAGGGAACAGCTCTCGCACCGGCCGAAGATCGCGAAGTGCTTCATGTCGGTGTCGAACCCGAACTGCTCGCGCAGCTTGGCGGTGAAGTCGGCGGCCACCGACAGATCGGCCTCGATCACGTTGGTGCAGTCCCGGCAGACCAGGTGGATGTGGTGGTGCCGGTCGGCCAGGTGGTAGGTGGGCGCACCGTGCCCGAGGTGGGCGTGGCTGACCAGCCCCAGCTCCTCCAGCAGCTCCAGCGTGCGGTACACGGTGGAGATGTTGATCCCCGACGCCGTCTTGCGCACCTCGCCGAGGATGTCGTCCGGGGTCGCATGCTCCAGCGTGTCGACGGCTTCGAGCACCAGCTGCCGCTGGGGCGTCAGCCGGTAGCCGCGCTGCCTGAGGTCGCTCTTCCAGTCGGTGCTCACCACACCACGAGTCTAGGACTACTTGAAGAAAGCGATCCCGTCGTCCGGCATGTCGTCCGGCAGGGCCTTGGCCCAGCGCTCGACGTCCTCCGGCGTGACGACCTTCTTCAGGTGCGCCGACATGTACGGGCGCAGCTCGACCTCGGGGGTCTGCTTCTCGCCGACCCACATCAGGTCGCTCTTGACGTAGCCGTACAGCCGCTTGCCACCCGTGTAGGGCTGAGAGGCCGCGGTGCGGGCCACCGCGTCCGTGACCAGGTCGATCTGGGGCTTCTGGTCGGCCAGCTCGCCGTACCAGATCTCGATGACGCCGTCGTCGCGGGTCATCGTGACCTCGACCTTGCGGTTGGCGTCGATGCGCCAGAAGCCGTGCTCCGACTCCAGCGGGCGGACCTTGTTGCCGTCGTTGTCCAGCACCCAGGTGTGGGACTGGTACTCCAGGAAGTCCCGGCCGTCGTGGGTGAAGGAGACCTCCTGGCCGAAGTTGCACTTCTCGGCACCGGGGAAGTCGTGCACACCCGCGCCCGCCCAGTTCCCGAGGAGGAAGGCGAGGGGGACGAGGTCCTTGTGCAGGTCGGACGGGATCTCGATCATGAGCGGACTTACTTCCTGGCGTCGGTGATCAGCGCTGGCCCTGGTACAGCTTCTTCACGGTCAGACCGGCGAAGGCGAGAACGCCGACGCAGACCAGGACCAGCAGGGCTTCGAAGAAGATCTCCACGGGGTGCTCCTTGAGCGGGGGGCATAAACAGGGCCGGCCCCAGCTTACGCGGCCCGCCCCGCCTCTTCTCGCCGGACTCCGTCCAGGAAGGCGGCCCACACGGGGGCGGCGAAGAGGAGGGCTCCGCGGGCGGGGTCCTTGCTGTCCCGGATGGGGACGAGGGAGGGGAGGCCCGCGGCGACCTCTACGCAGTTGCCGCCGTCCGGGTTGCTGTAGCTGCTCTTACGCCAGTCCGCAGCGCGGAGGAGATCGTCGGAGACCTCGACGCAGTTGCCACCGCTTGAGTTGCTGTAGCTGCTCCTGCGCCAAGACACGGTGCTCAGGTCGATGGCTCGCATGGCGCTTCCTCCAACGTCCGCAGGATGAACTCGCGCGACTCGGCCGGTGACAGCGCCAAGTCACGCGTCGAATCGTACCTGCGCTGAAGCAGCTCAACCGAGGCGTTTTCTTCGACCAGTTCGCCGCGCAAATCGTTCTCGATGTATGCCACTACGCGGCCGTTCGGCAGCCGCAGAAACATCACGTCGGTGTTGGTCAGCCCGTGCCGCCCGGCACTGAACGGCAGCACATGGAGGGTGATGTTCGCCCGCTCGGACATCTCCACCAAGTGGGTCAACTGCTCACGCCATGCACCCATGTCACGCAGCAACGTACGCAGCACCGCCTCGGACAGAATGACGCGAAACGGCGGTGGGGTGTCGCCCTCCAACAACTGCCGGCGACCGAGACGCGCCTCCACCTGCTGCTCAAGCTCGGGGACAGTCAGCCAGCCTGCGGCAAGAGCCTCGCGCGCGTACCCGGCGGTCTGAAGGAGCCCCGGTGGAGCGCTCACCGCGTAGTACCACAAGCTGATCGCCTCGGCCTCCAGGATCATGTACCGCCGATACTGCTCGCGGAGCTGCGTCGGATCGGCCACCGCCAACTCCCACAGCGTGAGCAGCATGCCGCCCGTGCCGTAGTACTGGTCCAGCGCCTCCACGATCTCCGGGCCGCCCAGCGTGTGGCCGTGCTCCATCTTCCCGAACTGGGACGCGTCCCAGCCCACCACCTCCGCGACGCCCCGCAGGGACACGCCCCGCCCGTTGCGCAGCAGCCGCAGCTCCTCCGCGAACCGTGCCCTCGGTTCCTGACTGCGACCCGTGATCGCCCTCCGCTGCGGCACCGCACCCCTCCCGGCTGTGGAATTTGTGGAATTTGGAGCGCCCGGTGTGGCACTAGCGGCCGTTCCGGGCTTGGCGACCCCCGCCGTGGGTCATGCTCGTAACTGCCCACCACTACGCAGAGTAGGGCAACTGTCGCATTCCGTACAGACGTTGACGTAAGGGAGCGGACCCGTGAGAACAGAACCGGCCACCTACGAGCCCGGCACCGTGCTCTACGACACCGCCGCCGCGAAGGTCGGTGAGTACCGGGGCCGCAGCGGGGCGCGCGTGCTGCTCCGACCGCTCGGCGGCGGCCGGGAGTGGGAGGCGGAGCCGCCCGTACTGCGCCCGGCGACCGACCGCGAGCGCCTCGGGGCGAGCCTGCGCGCCGCGAACGACCGCACCCTCGCCACGCCCCCGGCCCCTGCCGAGCTGGAGCGGCCGCCGCTGCCGGTGCCGGACTGCGAGGCCTGCGCCTGGCTGGCCGAGCGGCGGGAGACCGCGCGGGCGGCGTTCGACCACAGCGCGGTGACGGACGCGAACGTCCTGCTGCGCCAGCACCAGCGCAAGGAGCACGAGGGATGACGTACGACGGCGGACTGCCCTACGAGGAGTGCCGGCGGGCCCAGCGGCTCGCGCCCCGACGGGACCGGGCGCCCCTTTCTCCCGGCTTCGCGATGCCCCCGTTCCATCCGGACCACCCGCCGAGGCCCGCGCCGAGGCACAAGGCCCGGTCCCGGCGGCGGGCCGGGCTGGACGGTGCCACGGTCAGCGGCCTGCTCACCGTCCTGTGCGTGGCCACGCTGCTGGTGACGATCACCTTCGCGGTCTGACACCGCCCGCGAGGGCTACGCTTCCGGCATGGCGAAGAAGCTCGTGATCAAGGTGACGGCGGGGGCCGATGCCCCGGAGCGCTGCTCGCAGGCGTTCACCGTGGCGGCGGTGGCCGTGGCCAGCGGGGTCGACGTGTCGCTGTGGCTGACCGGTGAGTCCGCGTGGTTCGCGGTGCCGGGGCGCGCGGCCGAGTTCGAGCTGCCGCACGCCGCGCCGCTGCCCGACCTGCTGGACTCGCTCCTGGCGGGCGGCCGGGTGACGCTGTGCACCCAGTGCGCGGCCCGGCGCGACCTCACCGAGAAGGACGTCATCGAGGGCGTGCGCATCGCGGGCGCGCAGGTCTTCGTGCAGGAGGCACTGGCCGACGACACGCAGGCCCTCGTCTACTGAGCGGTCCGCGCCACCCCGATCACCCGAGGAGCCTGCTCTGTAGGGCGACCGTCTGCTGGAAGGGCACGGCGGCCGCTCCTCCCTTGCGGGTCTGCAGGACGACGGCCAGCACGTCCCCGGCGCCGAGGTACGCCTGCCTCACCTGCTCGGCGCCGTACGGCTCGGGCTCGACGTAGACCGAGTAGTACAGGTCGTCGCTCACGGCCTCCGTCGGGAACTTCTCGTCGGGAAAGCTCAGGTCCGTCCCGCGCACGGCGTAGGCGGGCTCGCTGTACGACGCGAGGTGGCTGTTGCGCAGTTCGTCCACCACGGCCGCGGTGTCGAAGTGCAGCAGGTAGACGCGCGTGTGAGTGCCGTCGGACGTGGTCCAGCCGTGAGCGGCGATGTGGCGCAGTCCGTAGTCGACGAACAGCTGGCGGAGCTCCTCCTGTTCGGAGGTGTCCCCGTACTCCTTGAGGAACTCGTCCGTCGCCAGCCAGCCGTCCTTGCCTCGCAGGCGCTTGTCCGGCTCGGCGCCCTCGGGCGCGGGCAGCACGAGCTTCCGCAGGTCCGCGTAGTGGGTGCCGGCCGGATTGGTCCGTGCGAACGGGCGGGGGCTGCCGGTCGGCAGCGGCGGGGCCGTCAGCTCGGGGTACGTCCAGCGCCCGTCCGTCCGGGTCGCCAAGCCCGGTACGTCTGTCCGGTCCATGCCCGTGACGCCGTACGCCGTGGCCGACCCGACGGCGGCGAAGACGGCGACGGCCGCGGTCCAGCGCAGCACGCCGCGAAGGATGCGACGGTCCTTCCGTACCGGGGGAGGCACCGCAGCGGCAGCGGGCTCGGCGACCGGCGGGGCGATGTCGGGCTCCACGGACGGCTGCGCGGGCTGCTCGGCCTGCTCGGCCTGCTCGGTCTGCTCGGTCTGCTCGGTCACACCGCCACCCCGGTCTCGCCGAGGCGGTCGAGCTGCTCGGTCAGCAGCGCGGCGACACCCTCGGCACCGAACGGCCGCACGCCTTCGGCGGTGGCGGAGACGAGGACGTCTCCCTGGGAGGCGGTACAGAACATGACGTCGAGTTCCTCATCCGATTCGCCCGGAAGGCGGTAGCAGCGGGCGTTCTTGTGGCCCTTGATGCTCGGTCCCGCCTCGAAGACGTCCAGGGATTCGAAGGCTTCGTTCCGGTCGCTCGCACCGGAACGGGCCGCGCGCCGGTCCATCCGGGTCAGCACGATGCTGAGCGTGGCCGCACCGGTCTGCTCACCGCTGTGGAGGCCGCCCGTGGTGGCGTAGCTGCGCATCGCCACGCCCGTGATGTGCAGGCGGTCGATCTCCTTCTCCAGCTCCTTGCGCTGCGAGCGGGGCAGGTCGCTCAGCGACTCCTTGGTCAGAGCAGCCGCATGAGCACCGGTCAGCGCGGCGTCCGCCCCGAACTCTCCGAGGTCGGGGCCCCGCGTCCACCCGTCGGACCGGTACGGCACCAGGGCTCCGGACAGTCCGGTCGCCGGTGCCTCCTTCTCGTCGTCCGTCGGAGCACCGGGCGGTGTCCAGACGGGTGCGCCGGAGGCCCGATCGGCATCCTTGACCGTGTCGACGGTGTAGCCGACCGCTCCCACGACGACGGCCAGCAACAGACCGCCCGCTGCGGCGGCGGTCGCCCGCCCGCGCCGCGTCCTCTGCCCGCTCACAACCGCTCCATCTGCCGCCGGGCCAGGTCCATGATCTGGTCCTTGCCGATCCGCTCCGTGTCGGCCATCCAGATCTCCATCTCGATGTCGCCCCGCCAGGCATGTGCCTCGGCGGAGTACAGCGGCGGAGACCCGTCCACGGACTCCGGACGGTTGTGCACGAACACCTCGCCGTCACCGGTGCCGGGAATGGGCCACCTGTCGGTGTCGTCCTCCCGTCCCCATCCGGCCCAATGCCGCCCGGTGTCGCTGCCCTCCAGCGCGGACAGGACTTCTTCCTGGTGGAACTGGATGAGCCGGATCTCGACGGTGCGGGTGGCGCCGGTCTTCCAGCGGGTGACGGCCGCCCGGCGGAAGTCGTCATGGACGTATTCCGAGAACTGCTCGCTCGGGCTCCCGAAGGCTCCGACGTAGGTCGCGAGGTCCATCCAGCCGTCGACGCCGTCCAGCCACTCGATCTCCCGCGCCCCGCGCGGCTTCTTCAACAGCAGCTCGCGCAGGTCGCCGTCGGTACGCACCCGGCGGTCCTGGTCGGCGGGCAGCGGCTTCGGCGCCGCGCCCTCGCCGCGCGTGAGCGCGGCCTGCGACAGTGGCGGCAGCTTCGTCGGCTCCCGGCCCGCCTGCACGAGAACCCCGGTACACGTGCCGGCGACCAGCCCCAGCACGGCGGCGGCGGCGATGAGCAGGGTCGTGCGCCCGCGCCGCCGGCTTCCTCCGGCCGCTGCGTCGGGTGCGGCCTCGTCGACGGGTGCGGCCTCGTCGACGGGCGGCGGCTCGGGGGCCGCCGCCGTCTGCGGCGCGTCCGGTGGCGTCGGCGCGGCCGGTGCCGCGGGTCTCGCCGGTTCCTCTTCCATGACGTCCCCCCACAGAACGTGAAGCGCGCGTTCCGTGTGCGCGCACACAGGAGACCCACAGCCGGGGTTCGGGGTTGCGGCGCCGTTGATCACGATTCGGCCGCGGCGGCGCTCACTGCCCCATGACGTACGCCACCGTCGGACCGGTGGTCCAGCCGCCGTCCACCGCGAGTTCGGCGCCGGTGACGTAGGACGCGGCGTCCGAGAGCAGGAAGACGACCGCGCCGGCGATCTCGTCGGCCTCGCCGACCCGGCCCATGGGCGTGTTCGGGTACTTCCCCTCGCCGCGCTCGATGCCGACGGCCGCGGTCATCGGGGTGTACGTCATCCCGGGGTGCACGGAGTTCACGCGGAGGCGGGCGGTGCCCCACTCCACGGCGCCGATCTTCGTGAGCCCGCGCACGCCCCACTTGGAGGCGCCGTAGCCGGCCGTGAGGGCGAGGCCCATCAGGCCGGCCGCGGACGAGATGTTGACGATCGATCCCCCGCCGGCCTCCTTCAGCGCGGGGACCACGGTCTTCATGCCGATGAAGACGCCGGTGAGGTTGACGTCGAGGACCTTCCGGAAGTGGTCGACGGACTCCGACTCCAGCGGCGTACCGGTCGAGATCCCGGCGTTGTTCACCAGTCCGTGCAGCGCGCCGAACTCGGTGACGGCGAAGTCGGCGGCCCGGCTCCAGTCCTCCTCCGAGGTCACGTCGTGGTGCAGGAAGCGGGCGCGGTCGCCGAGTTCGCGGGCGGCGTTCTCGCCGTCGTCGTCCAGCACGTCGGTGATCAGGACGTGCGCCCCGGCGGCGACCGCCTGCCTCGCGGCCTCCGCGCCGAGACCCCGGGCGCCGCCGGTGATGATCACGTTCTTGCCGGTCAGGTCGTGCATGGTGCGTGCTTTCCTTTCTGGGTTCTGGGGGCGGGCGCCCTCAGAAGTGGGTGCCGCCGTCGACGCGGACCTCGGTGCCGGTGATGAACCGGCCGTCCTCGGAGGCCAGCATCGCGACGACCGACGCCACCGTCTCCGGACCGGCGAAGCCCCGGCCGAGTGCGGGGGAGAGCTTCGCGAACAGGGCCATGTCGGCGTCCTCGGGCAGCCCGGGACCGACGCTCTGCCCGCTGGCCCCGCTGCCGTCCGTCATGCCGGAGGAGATGGAGCCGGGCTGGACGGCGGTGAAGCGGATGCCGCGCCCCGCGTACTCGGCGGCCAGGGCGTGGGTCATGGACTGGATGCCGCCCTTGCTCGCCGCGTAGGCCGCCATGTAGGGGTGCGCGAACGCGGCGGAGGTCGAGCTGAAGTTGACCACCGCCGCGTCCCGGCCCTCCAACAGCGCCGGGACCGCCTCGCGGATCACCAGGAAGGTGCCGACGAGGTTCACCGTGAGGACCCGGGTGAAGTCCGCCAGGCTGGTCTGCCCGGTGTGCGAGGAACGCAGGATGCCGGCCGCGTTGACCAGGACGTCGAGGCCGCCCAGCGCCTCCGTCGCGGCCCGGACCCCCTCGCGCACCGAGGTCTCGTCGGCGATGTCGACGACGAGCGTGGTGAGCCGTTCCGCGCGGGCCCCGGCCTTCTCCACGGTGTCCTTCAGGCCCGGCTCGCTGACGTCCACCGCGACGACGCTGCCGCCCTCCGCGAGCAGCCGCAGCACGGTGGCCTGGCCTATGCCGGAGCCGCCGCCGGTGACCAGGGCGCGACGGCCTTCGTAACGATGCACGTAGTTCATATCCATGCCCGTCACCGTACGCCTGGGTGGCACGTTTTGCCATTACGTCACGGCATGCCGCCGGGTGGTCGCAGGCCGTACGCTTCTCGGGTGAGCACCGAGCCACCGCCCCCGACGCTGACCGAACGCCGCAAGGCCGCGACCCAGCTCGACATCGCGCACGCAGCGGCAGAGCTCTTCGCCACCCGGGGCCCGGAGGCCACGACGGCGGAGGAGATCGCCCGGCGGGCGGGGGTCGCGCTGCGGACCTTCTACCGGTACTTCCGCTCCAAGCAGGACGCCGTCGGTCCGCTGCTCACGGACGGCGCCGACCGCTGGCGGGCGCTGCTGGCCGAGGCGCCGCCGGGCAGCGCGCTCGGTCCCGCCCTGCGCGGCGCGGTCGAGCAGGCGCTGGCGACGCCGGATCCGCAGGCCGTCGAGGCGCTGCTGCGCACGCGCGGGCTGCTGCGCGCCGCCGCGGACGATCCCGCACTGCGGGCGGTCTGGTACCGCGTCAACCAGGAGTCGGAGGAGCTGCTCGTTCCGGTGATCGCCCGGCTGACGGACGGCCGCCGGGACCCGCTGGAGGTGCGCCTCGTCGCCGCCGCGGCCACCGACGCCATCCGGATCGCCCTGGAGACCTGGTCCGGCACCGAGGCCGCGACCGAGGGCCCCGACTCCCCCGCCGACCTGGCGGTGCGCTGTCTGCGCAGCCTCCTCGGCGCCGGGGACGACACCCCTTAGTGGCGCCTCCTGTCAGTGACGCTTCTCGTCAGTGACGCTTCTTGCCGTCCAGTTCGTCCCACCACTCGTCGGACTGGGCGTCGCCCGACGGGTCGTCCCACCAGCGGTCCTCCGGACCGCGCCGGTTGGCGACCATCGCGGCCACCGGGGGGATGAGCATCGTGAACACGCACAGGCCGACGGCCGCCGGGACGGACCAGAGGCGTACGACTCCCCAGGCCAGGACGAAGAGCACGATGCAGGTGCCCATCATGGCGAAGTAGACGTGCCGCCGCCGTGCGTACATACCTCCAGCGTAGGTCCGGAACCCCGGTCCGGACACGCCGAAGGGGCCGCACCCCAGGCGTCCAACCCGGTGGGTGCGGCCCCTTCGGCCGTTGCCGCCGTCAGACGGCGATCGCGACCTCCGCGAGGCCGCCCTGCTGGGCGACGACCGTGCGGTCGGCGGTGCCGCCCGGGATGAGCGCGCGTACGGTCCAGGTGCCCTCGGCCGCGTAGAAGCGGAACTGGCCCGTCGCGGAGGTCGGGACCTCCGCCGTGAACTCGCCGGTGGCGTCCAGCAGACGGACGTAGCCCGTCACCGGCTCGCCGTCGCGGGTCACCTGACCCTGGATGGTGGTCTCACCGGGCTTGATCGTCGAGGCGTCGGGGCCGCCGGCCTTCGCTCCGCACATGTCGTACTCCTGAGGGGTTGAGAGGGGGCGGGCTTACTTGTTGGCGCCGAGCTCGATCGGCACGCCGACGAGGGAGCCGTACTCGGTCCAGGAGCCGTCGTAGTTCTTGACGTTCTCCACGCCCAGCAGCTCGTGCAGGACGAACCAGGTCAGGGCCGAGCGCTCGCCGATGCGGCAGTAGGCGATGGTGTCCTTCGCCAGGTCGACCTGCTCGTCGGTGTAGAGCTGCTTCAGCTCGTCGTCCGACTTGAAGGTGCCGTCGTCGTTGGCGTTCTTCGACCACGGGATGTTGCGGGCGGACGGGACGTGGCCCGGACGCTGCGACTGCTCCTGGGGCAGGTGGGCCGGGGCGAGCAGCTTGCCGGAGAACTCGTCGGGCGAGCGGACGTCGACCAGGTTCTGCGCGCCGATCGCCTTGACGACGTCGTCGCGGAAGGCGCGGATCGCGGTGTTCTGCGGCTTGGCCTTGTAGTCGGTGGCGGCGCGCTGGGGCACCTCGTCGCCGGGGACCAACTCGCGGGCGTCCAGCTCCCACTTCTTGCGGCCGCCGTCGAGGAGCTTGACGTTCTCGTGGCCGTAGAGCTTGAAGTACCAGTAGGCGTACGACGCGAACCAGTTGTTGTTGCCGCCGTAGAGGACCACCAGCGTGTCGTTGCCGATGCCCTTGGCCGACAGGAGCTTCTCGAAGCCCTCCTGGTCGACGAAGTCGCGGCGGACCGGGTCCTGGAGGTCCTGGGTCCAGTCGATCCGGATCGCGTTCTTGATGTGGTTCTTCTCGTAGGCGGACGTGTCCTCGTCCACCTCGACGATCGCGATGTCGGTGTCGTCCAGGTGGTCCTGCAGCCAGTCGGCGTCGACCAGGACGTCGCTGCGGCTCATGTTTTCTCCTCCGGGGCAGGTGCGGCGGGGCGTGCGGTGAGAAGGGGTGCGCGCTCGGGCCGTGCCGCGGCGCACGCGGGTGCCCACGACGGTGCGGGGCGAGGATGAGGGGGACGTGGACGGCGGCGTCGCCGTCCGTCTCAGGAGGAGCGACAGAGCATGGCGGCAACGCGGCACAGGTCCACTGCCCGCCGCTTCGTGAGGTCCGCCTGTCGCTTCATAAGTCCCGATCGTAGGGATTGAGGGCGGGCCGTGTCACCGACGTGTCGCATGATGAGACGCGATCGTCCGAGATGTGGGATAAGGAGGCCGGTCGCCCTGCCCCCGAGGGTCGGCGGGGCCGACGCCGGCGCCGCCGCATCTGCGGTACGGACGGCACCGTCTCGCCTGTCGGACACGGGCGAAGGCCGGTCCCCGAGGCACCGGCCTTCGTCCTACCCGGCCAGCTTGACGTTCGAACCCTTCACCGTGATCTCGACGCCGTCCTTCGCCGCCTCGACCTTGTCCAGCTCGATGCCGCCCGGCAGCTCGTCGATGGTCTGCTGGAAGTCCGTGATGGCCCGGATCCGGGACTCGGCGAGCTGCTTGCCGCCGATCTCCGGCAGGCCGTCGGCGACGACCTCGACGTCGTCGTCCTTGACCTTGACCGAGCTGAGCACCTCGACCGGCTCGGGCACCTCGACACCGAGGACCGTGGCCCGCAGCGACACCTTGATCTTTCCGTTGCCGCCGTCGGAGAGGCCGATGACCTTGGCGTCGATACCGGGCGCGATCTCCGTGGGCTGGGACTTGGTGGCCTTCATCAGCTCGTCGTAGCCGACGGTCGCGGTACCGGTGGCGGTGGCCGCGGTGGCGGAGCTGTAGTCGCCGGAGAACTCGACGCCCTTCATGTGCGCGCGCAGTTCCGCGATGCGGATCTTCTCGCCGCCCTTGCCGGTGGACGCCTCGTAGTCGTCGATGCCGACCTCCACGTCGTCCAGGGAGCCGCCGGCGACCTGGGTGAGGAAGGGGAAGCCGTTGATGGAGACGTCCGGCGTCGAGGCGAGGTTCTCGGTGCTGCGCAGCTTGTCCGCGGCCTCGTCCTCGGCGAAGTTGACGGCGACACGGTCGGCGATCACGAAGAGGCCGCCCAGGATCACGACGACGATCAACAGTATTCGCAGTGCTCGCATGCGGTGTTTCCCCAACCCTGGACGCTCGACGGCGGCGGACCCGACGACCGGCGGCCGTCCAGCGCGAGCGTAACGCGGGCCGGTGGCACCCCCCGGATTTTGTCGAACAGCTGTGACAGGGAGTGCCGCCACCCGTGACAGGAGGCGCCGCCGGGCTCAGGCCAGGGCCCGGCCCAGCAGGTACACGGCCGGGGCCGCCGCCGCCAGGGGCAGGGCCACGCCCGCCGTGAAGTGGACGAAGCGGGAGGGGTAGTCGTAGGCCGCCACCCGCAGGCCGATCAGCGCGCAGACCGCCGCACCCGCGCCGAGCAGCGCGCCCGACGCCCCGAAGTCCGTCATCGAGCCGGCCGCGATCCCCGCCCCGGCCGCCGCGAGCAGCGCGACGACCACGGACGCCGGGGTCGGCAGCGGCAGCGCGCGGGCCACGGCGGCCACGGCCACCGCGATGCCGCCGACCGTCACCGCATCCGCGTCGGCGGCGAGGTACCCGCCCGCGACGACGGCCAGGGCCGCCGCGGCGATGGTCGCCATCAGGCCGTACATCCGCTCGTCGGGGTCGGCGTGCGAACGCAGTTGCAGGACGAGGGAGAGCAGCACCCACACCCCGAGCGTGCCGAGGATCGCCGCCGGGGAGCGGTCCGACACCAGCAGCGCAGCGTCGGCGGCGAGCGCCCCCGCGAAGCCCAGTGCGATGCCCTGCCGGGCGGGCCACATGCCGTTCAGCCGGAACCAGCCCGCCGCGGTGACCGCCTGGAGGACGACGACCGGGACGAGGAGGGCGTACGTGCCGAGCGCCGCCGCGCCGGACAGCAGCAGCCCGAGCAGCGCGGTGAGACCGGCCGGCTGCATGCCCGGGTCGATGATCGGCGAACGCCCCTCGGCGCGGGCCCGCTGCGCGTCCGTGATCCGCGTGTTCCCGGCGACGGTCGCGGGACCGTAACCGGGATCACCGGAGGCGGAAGGGGCGGGGGCGGGAGTGGGCGCGGGGCTCGGCGCGGCCGTGACGTGCGCGTACGGCGCGGGCGAGGGCTGGGGCTGCGGCGCGTACTGCTGAGGCTGGGGCTGCGGCTGCCCGTACCCCTGCGACGCGTACGGCTGTGGCTCTGGCTGCGGCTGCGGCTGGGCGAGCGGCGGCAGGTACGCCGTCTCCTCCGCGGAGACCGGCGGCTGCACCTGCGTCTCCCAGGTCTGCCCCTGCCACTGCTGCGTGTACTGGCCGGCGTTCGGGTCCGGCTGCGGCTCCCCGTACCCCTGGTGCGACTGGTACGGCTGCTGCCCGGGCCACGCCTGGGCGTCGTACCCCTCGTACTGCTGGTCCCGGCCGTACTGCCGGCCCGGGTCGTACGGCTGGCCCGGGTCGTACGGCTGGTTCGGGTCGTACGGCTGGTTCGGGTCGTACTGCTGATGCGGCTGGTCGGTCATCGCTCACCCTCCTGCGAACGGCGGGAGCACCTCGACCGTGCCGCCCTCGGCCAGCCGTACCGTCTCATGCCCGCGGGTGCCCACGGGGTCGCCGTCGACGAGGAACGAGCAACGCAGCAGCACGCGGGTGAGTTCGCCGGGGTGGCGCTCGCGGACCGCGCCGAGCGCGTCGGCGAGCGTCGCCGCGTCGTAGGGCTCCTCGGCCACCCCCGCCGCGGCCTTCGCGGCGGCCCAGTAGCGCACCGTGACCTTTGCCATCTCGTTCCTTCGTCGTCGCCGATGAACAACGTCAGGCTAGCCCGCCCGGGCCACCGCCCAGGCGCCGATGCGTTCGAGGAGCGCCTCGCCGGAGGCGTTCTCGGCGTGGCCCATGCCGGGCTCCAGCCAGAGTTCGCCGTGGTCACCGGCGGCCTCGGCCAGCATCCGGGGGTGGTCGAGGGGGAAGTAGCCGTCCCGGTCGCCGTGCACGACGAGCAGCGGCCTCGGCGCGATCCGGGGCACCGCCTCCACCGGCGACAGCGGCACCGGGTCCCAGTCGCGGTGGTGGATGCGGGTGCGCAGGCCGTAGCGGCCCACCAGGCGCCCGGCGGGGCGCATCACCAGCCAGTGCAGCCGGCGCATGGGTGCCGTGCCCCGGTAGTACCAGCGGGCGGGCGAACTGACCGACACGACGGCGTCCGTGCCCGCCACCGCGTCGTCGGCGTACAGCGCGGCGTGCCGCAGGACCACCGAGCCGCCCATGGAGAAGCCGACGGTCACCACGCGCGCGTGTCCGAAGCCGCGCGCCCACGCCACCGCCGCGGCCAAGTCGAGCACCTCGCGGTCGCCGACGGTGGAGCGCCCGCCGGACGCGCCGTGGCCCCGGAAGGAGAACGTGACCACGGCACCGTGCCGCGCGAACGCCGCCGCGATCCGCCGCACATGCGGTCGGTCGGCGTCGCCCGTGAACCCGTGCGCGACGACGAACACCAGGTCAGAGCGGTCGCGCCCGGTTGGTCCCGGCTCGTACACGGCGTCGATGGGGACACCGTCGGCCGTACGGAGGAAGGTACGCGCGGGCGTGCGGCGCGGCGCTCCCCGAGGCGTCTCGGGATGCGGACGATTGGCTGGACCACGGGTGGAACGCGCCACATGACCCAGCGGTCGGTTGCTCATGTCGGCTATTCTGCTGGGCAGAGGACTCGGGCAACGTAGCCCCCGGGTCCTTTTGTGCTTTCGGGAGCGATGCCGGGCGGGCGCCGGGCGTTCACCTCCCGGACGCCACCAGTACGAAGCAGTGCCGCAAACGTCCTCGCAGGGACCCAGGAGGAACCAGACGTTATGGGCGAGCGAACCGGGCACGACCACAAACCGTCCCAGGCAGGTGGGGCACGATGAGTTCTCTGCTGCTCCTGACCAACGCCCTCCAGCCGTCGACGGAGGTGCTTCCCGCCCTCGGCCTGCTGCTGCACAACGTACGCGTCGCCCCCGCCGAGGGCCCCGCCCTCGTCGACACCCCCGGCGCCGACGTCATCCTCGTCGACGGCCGCCGCGACCTCCCCCAGATCCGCAGCCTGTGCCAGCTACTGCGCTCCACGGGCCTCAGCTGTCCGCTGGTCCTCATCGTCACCGAGGGCGGTCTCGCCGCCGTCACCGCCGACTGGGGCATCGACGACGTACTGCTCGACACCGCCGGTCCGGCGGAGGTCGAGGCGCGGCTGCGGCTGGCCACGGGCCGCCAGCAGCTCGGCGGCGACGACTCCCCCATGGAGATCCGCAACGGCGACCTGTCGGTGGACGAGGCGACGTACTCCGCGAAGCTGAAGGGGCGGGTCCTGGACCTGACCTTCAAGGAGTTCGAGCTGCTGAAGTACCTCGCCCAGCACCCGGGCCGCGTGTTCACCCGCGCGCAGCTGCTCCAGGAGGTGTGGGGCTACGACTACTTCGGCGGCACCCGCACGGTCGACGTGCACGTGCGGCGGCTGCGCGCCAAGCTCGGCCCCGAGCACGAGTCGCTGATCGGCACCGTCCGCAACGTCGGCTACCGCTTCGTGACGCCGGAGAAGCCCGAGAAGGGCGAGAAGAGCGATAAGTCCGAGAAGGGCGAGAGGGCGGAGAAGACGGAGAGGGCCGAGACGCCCGGAAAGGCGGCCGCCGAGACGAACGAGGCGGCGGGCGCAAGGTCATCCAAGGTGTGATACGCCCTGCCCGGAGCGGGTCCATCCGCGTAGACTCCGCGCGTGGCCAAGGTGACTCGGGATGATGTGGCGCGACTGGCGGGGACTTCCACCGCCGTCGTCAGCTACGTCATCAACAACGGACCCCGGCCGGTCGCCCCGGCCACGCGCGAGCGTGTCCTCGCCGCGATCAAGGAACTGGGGTACCGCCCGGACCGGGTCGCCCAGGCGATGGCGTCGCGGCGCACGGACCTCATAGGCCTGATCGTGCCGGACGCGCGCCAGCCGTTCTTCGCGGAGATGGCGCACGCGGTCGAGTGGGCCGCCTCCGAGCGCGGGAAAATGGTGCTCGTCGGCAACAGCGACTACGTCGGCGAGCGCGAGGTCCACTACCTGCGCGCCTTCCTCGGCATGCGGGTCTCCGGCCTGATCCTGGTCAGCCACGCGCTGAACGACAACGCGGCCGCCGAGATCGACGCCTGGGACGCCCGGGTGGTCCTGCTGCACGAGCGCCCCGAGGCCATCGACGACGTCGCCGTGGTCACGGACGACCTGGGCGGCGCCCAGCTCGCCGTACGCCACCTGCTGGAGCACGGGTACGCGTACGTCGCCTGCATGGGCGGCACCGCCGAGACGCCGTCCGTCGGCGACCCGGTCTCCGACCACGTCGAGGGCTGGAGGCGCGCGATGAAGGAGGCCGGGCTCTCCACCGAGGGCCGGCTCTTCGAGGCGCCGTACAACCGCTACGACGCGTACCGCGTGGGTCTGGAGCTGCTCTCCGGGCCGCAGCGCCCGCCCGCGATCTTCTGCTCCACCGACGACCAGGCGATCGGCCTGCTGCGCGCCGCCCGCGAGCTGCGCATCGACGTCCCCGGCGAGCTGGCGGTGGCCGGGTTCGACGACATCAAGGAGGCGGATCTCGCCGACCCGCCCCTGACGACGGTCGCCTCGGACCGGTCGGCGATGGCACGGTCCGCCGTGGACCTGGTCCTGGACGACGGCCTGCGGGTGGCGGGCTCCCGCCGCGAGCGGCTGAAGGTGTTCCCGTCGCAGCTGGTCGTACGGCAGTCCTGCGGCTGCGCGTAGCTGCCGCCCAGGCGCGGCGCGCGCCCTTGTCCCGGCGGACGCCCTTATATCGGGCATACGAGGTTCTGCCGGGCTTCTCAGGCAGCACTCAGGCCGCTCTCATCCGCGGGCGGGAAGCTCATGGACATGACCGAGAGCCTCCGCCACAACGGCGAGTACGAGCACGCGAACCCGTACCAGGGAACCCCCCAGCACGCCTCCTCTCCCGTCAGCCCGGAGTGGCCGCCCCCGCCGGCCCAGCCGCCCGGGAACCACGCCACGCAGCCCCTGCCCGAGCCGCCGCACGGCGGGCGCCCCGCCCGGCGGCGCGGCCCCGCCGCCCTGCTGGTGGCCGTGGCGATCGTCGCGGCGGCCGTCGGCGGCGGCACGGCGTACGGCATCCAGGAGCTGACCGGCAGCGACACCGTCGCCTCCAGCTCGACCAGCACCAACGTGGTGCCCTCCAGCCAGAAGGGCACGGTCTCCGGCGTCGCGAAGGCGGTCAGCCCGAGCATCGTCGAGATCAACGCCACCTCGAACGCCGGCTCCTCCACCGGTTCCGGCGTGATCATCACCGACGACGGCGAGATCATCACCAACAACCACGTCGTCGCCGGGGCCTCCTCCGTCAAGGTGACGACGAACGACGGCAAGCAGTACACCGCCGAGGTCGTCGGCACCGACAGCAAGAAGGACCTCGCGCTGATCAAGCTGGAGAACGCCTCCGGGCTGAAGGCCGCCACCCTCGGCGACTCCGCCGGCATCGGGGTCGGCGACCAGGTCGTCGCCATCGGCTCCCCCGAGGGACTGACCGGTACCGTGACCAGCGGCATCGTCTCCGCCCTCGACCGGGACGTGACCGTCTCGACGGACGAGGGCCAGCAGCAACAGCAGCAGCGGCAGGGCGGCCAGTGGCCGTTCGAGTTCGGCGGGCAGCAGTTCAACGGCGACACCGGCTCGTCCACGACGACGTACAAGGCGATCCAGACCGACGCGTCCCTCAACCCGGGCAACTCCGGCGGCGCGCTGATCGACATGAACGGCAACATCATCGGCATCAACTCCGCGATGTACTCGGCGACCGAGTCCTCCGCGAGCGCGGGCAGCGTGGGCCTCGGCTTCGCCATCCCGATCAACACGGTCAAGGCCGACCTGCCCGAGCTGCGGGCGGGCGCGAGCAACTGACGAGCAACTGAGCGGGCGCGAAGACGTGCGACGCTGAAGGCGTTGACACCCCGTACCCGTACCCGACCGCATCCGAGGACCCGAGCCCATGAGCCCCGCAGACGCCGACCGCGACCGCGACCGCGAGATCCAGCGCATCCTGATCGTCGACGACGAGCCGGCGGTCCGCGAAGCCCTCCAGCGCAGCCTCGCCTTCGAGGGGTACGACACCGAGGTCGCGGTCGACGGCGCCGACGCGCTGGAGAAGGCGACGGCGTACCGGCCCGACCTGGTCGTCCTGGACATCCAGATGCCCCGCATGGACGGCCTGACCGCCGCCCGCCGCATCCGCGGCGCGGGTGACCTGACCCCCATCCTGATGCTGACGGCCCGCGACACGGTCG
Source organism: Streptomyces violaceoruber (assembly GCF_033406955.1). Classification (NCBI taxonomy): domain Bacteria; kingdom Bacillati; phylum Actinomycetota; class Actinomycetes; order Kitasatosporales; family Streptomycetaceae; genus Streptomyces; species Streptomyces violaceoruber. The sequence goes on from NZ_CP137734.1 coordinate 3,949,125, forward strand.
GCGACCGGGTGACCGGCCTGGACGCGGGGGCGGACGACTACCTGGTGAAGCCGTTCGAGCTGGACGAGCTGTTCGCCCGCATCCGCGCGCTGCTGCGCCGCAGCTCCTACGCGGCGGCCGTGGAGGCCACCGCCGAGGACGACGACACCCTCACCTTCGCCGACCTGACCATGGACCTGGCCACCCGGGAGGTCAGCCGGGCCGGACGCCCGGTGGAGCTGACCCGCACGGAGTTCACCCTGCTGGAGATGTTCATGGCGCACCCGCGCCAGGTCCTCACCCGGGAGCAGATCCTGAAGGCCGTCTGGGGCTTCGACTTCGAGCCGTCGTCGAACTCCCTCGACGTGTACGTCATGTACCTGCGCCGCAAGACCGAGGCGGGCGGCGAGCCGCGCCTCGTGCACACCGTGCGCGGCGTCGGCTACGTCCTGCGGCAGGGCGGCGCCGAGTGACAGGCCTGGTCCGCCGGGTCCGCGCCCTGCCCCTGCGGGCGCGACTCTCGCTGCTGGTGACGGCGGCGGTGGCGTTCGCGGTGGCGGCGGCGGCGGTCGCCTGCTGGTTCGTGGTCAAGAGCGTGCTGGTCAGCTCGCTGGACGAGGCCCTCAAGGCGAACCGCATGACCAAGCAGCAGGTGAGCCAGTACGTCAACCTGCGCACCGGCGCGTGTGCCCACGACCCCGTCACGCACGAACAGAACCCCTTCGGCTCGTCCGTACAGCTCGTGGACGGCACGGGCGGGAGCTGCCTCATCATCGGCACCCAGGAGGTGCCGCTCAGCGACGCCGACCACGCCGTGGCCGAGGGCAGGACCACCGACGCGCTGCACGACGCCACGGGGGACGACGGCGCCCAGTACCGCGTCTACACCTACAGCGTGCTGCCCGAGCTGGGCGTGGCCGTCTCCGCCGCCCGGCCGCTGGGCGAGGTGAACCGCTCCCTCAACGACCTCGCCCTGGTGCTCGTGATCGTCGCGGGCGCGGGTGTCGTCGGAGCCGGCGCCGCCGGGCTGTGGGTGGCGCGCACCGGCCTGCGCCCCGTCGACGATCTGACCCGGGCCGTCGAACACGTCGCCCGCACCGAGGACCTCACCGTGCGCATCCCGGTCGCGGACGACAGCGACGACGAGATCGCCCGCCTGTCCCGGTCCTTCAACAGCATGACCTCGTCCCTGGCCAGCTCCCGCGACCTCCAGCAGCAGCTCATCGCCGACGCGGGCCACGAACTGCGCACCCCGCTCACCTCGCTGCGCACCAACATCGAACTGCTCACCCGCAGCGAGGAGACGGGCCGCCCGATCCCGGAGGCCGACCGCAAGGCGCTGCTCGCCTCGGTCAAGGCCCAGATGACGGAACTGGCGGCGCTCATCGGCGACCTCCAGGAACTCTCCCGCCCCGACACCGGCCAGCACGAGGGCCGCACCCGCATCCTCGCCTGGCACGACGTCGTCGAGTCGGCGCTGCGCCGCGCCCGGCTGCGCGGCCCGGAGCTGGCGATCGACGCGGACGTCCGCCCCTGGTACGTACGGGCGGAGCCGGCCGCGCTGGAACGCGCGGTGGTCAACATCCTGGACAACGCGGTGAAGTTCAGCCCGGACGGCGGCACGATCGGCGTACGCCTCGCCGACGGCGTCCTCACTGTCCGCGACCACGGCCCCGGCATCCCCGCCGACGAGCTCCCCCACGTCTTCGACCGCTTCTGGCGCTCCCCCAGCGCCCGCGCGCTGCCCGGCTCGGGCCTGGGTCTGTCCATCGTGGCGCGGACGGTGCAGCAGGCGGGCGGCACGGTGGCCCTGACCCGGGCCGACGGCGGCGGCACCACCGCCACGATCCGGCTGCCGGGGGCGCCGGTGCCGCCGCCGGAGGGAGACGTCAGGCAGGCAGCCGAAGATCGATGACGAAGCCGATCTCGACGACCTGACCGGGCAGGGTCAGCTCGGTCACGCCCAGGACCGTGCTGGCCGGGCGGTGCTCGCCGAAGTACGCCAGGTTGCCCCGCGCCACCGCGGCGGCGTGCTGCCGCAGGTCCACCACGTACTGGGTCTGCGACACGATCTGGTTGCGGGTGGCTCCGTAGTGCTCCAGGACCCGGTCCATGTTGGCGTGCGTGCGCCGGAGCTGGGCGGCGAAGTCGCCCCCGTCCGGGAACTCACCCGCCTCGTCGAACGCGAGCTGCCCGGAGACGTGGACCAGCTCGCCCGACCCGATCGCCTGGGAGTAGCCGAAGTCGTCCTCGGCCGGCACGTCGAAGCGGAAGACATCGTGGGTGGTCATGGTGCTCGCCCTTTCGCTCAGGTCCACTCTCTTGTGGTTACTCGGGAACCGTAGGAGAGTGATGGCTGAACTGGAAGAACGCACTTTTCGGTGACTGGGGTACCTGATGGTGACCAAGCAACTGCTCAACGGCCTGCCCGAGGACGCGGACCTGCGGCGCGCGGACTCCCTGGCGCGGGAGATCTTCTCGGACGTCGCCAACAAGTGGGCGCTCCTGATCATCGAGGCGCTCGGCGAGCGCACCCTGCGCTTCAGCGAGGTGCGCGGCGAGGTGGAGGGCATCAGCCACAAGATGCTCACCCAGAACCTGCGGATGCTGGAGCGCAACGGCCTGGTCGACCGCACGGTGCATCCGACCGTGCCGCCGAAGGTCGAGTACACCCTCACCGAGCCGGGCCGCGCCCTGCGCGCCACGGTCGACGCGATCTGCGACTGGACCCAGCGCCACCTCGGCCACATCGAGGGCGCACGGGAGCGTTTCGACGCCTGAGCGGCGTCCGTGGAAGCCGAGCATGCCTGGCGAGTCGATGTCCCCGCACGGCGAGGGGCCCGGCACGCACGGCGAGGGGCCCGGCGCATCCGCGGTCCCTCGGCCGTCGGACGTGCCGGGCCCCTCGCCCGGAGCCGGCCGTCGCCTACCGGACGACCGTGATCCGGTCCGCCGCCGGCGGAGCGATCGGGGCGGTCGCCGAGGAGTTGGCCGTCAGGTACTGCTCGAAGGCCGCCAGGTCGTCCGCACCGACGCGTTCGTTCGTGCCCTCGCCCAGGGTCGTGAAGCCGTCGCCGCCGCCCGCGAGGAAGCTGTTGGACGCGACGCGGTAGGTGGCCGTCGGGTCGATCGCGGCACCGTTCAGCCGGATGGAGTCCGTGACGACGCGGTCCGCGCCCGACCTGGTCAGGTCCAGGGTGTAGGTGAGGCCGGAGGAGACCTGGAGGATCTTCGGGGCCGCCTCGTTCGGGCCGCTCACCTGCTCCTTGAGGACCTGGATCAGCTGTGCGCCCGTGTAGTCCTTGAGGTTCACCGTGTTGGCGAAGGGCTGGACCGTGAAGCCCTCGGCGTAGGTGACGACGCCGTCGCCCTCGGCGCCGGAGGCCGTGTAGGTCAGCGGGGCCCGGATGCCGCCCGGGTTCATCAGCGCCAGGTCGGTCTCCGGGTCCTGCGCCTCGCCGTACGCGAACTGCGCGTCGGCGATCAGGTCACCCAGCGGGGACTCGGTGCCGTCGCGGTTGATGTCGGCGGAGACGTAGCCGATGGGGCGGTTGCCGATCGGGGCGGCCAGGGTGCTCCACTTGGCGATCAGCCGGGTCATGTCGGGCGCCTTCGGGACGTCCCGCGTCACCACGTGGTTGGCCGACTTCACCGAGGTACGGGCGATGTCACCCGTGCGGCGGTCGTACGTCAGCGTGGTGTCCGTGTACAGGCGGCCGAAGGACGAGGCCGAGGTGACCATGCGCGGGTTGCCCGCCGGGTCGGGGATCGTGCAGACGTACGCGTTGTGGGTGTGGCCGGTGACCAGCGCGTCGACCTGCGGGGTGATGTTCTTGGCGATGTCGACGATCGGGCCGGAGATGCCGTCGCCCGCGCCCGGGGAGTCGCAGTCGTAGTTGTAGGAGGACGAGGCGGGGAAGCCGCCCTCGTGGATGAGCGCGACGATCGACTTCACGCCCTGGCGTTGCAGCTCCTTGGCGTACTTGTTGATCGTCTCGACCTCGTCCTCGAACTTCAGGCCCTTCACGCCCTCCGCCGAGACGATGTCCGGGGTGCCCTCCAGGGTCACGCCGATGAAGCCGACCTTGACGCCCCGCTGCTTCCACACCCAGTAGGGCTTGAGGAGGGGCTTCCCGGTCTTCTCGTCCAGGACGTTCGCCGCCAGGTACGGGTAGTCGGCGCCCTTGAACTCCTTGTCCGAGTAGCAGCCCTCGGTGGGGTGGCAGCCGCCGTTCTGGAGACGGGCCAGCTCCTTGGCCCCCTCGTCGAACTCGTGGTTGCCGACGCTGGTCACGTCCAGGTCGAGCTTGTTCAGCGCCTCGACGGTCGGCTCGTCGTGGAAGAGACCGGACAGCAGGGGGGAGGCGCCGACCATGTCGCCGCCCGCGGCGGTGATGGAGTACCGGTTGCCCTTGCGGGCCTCGCGCAGATGGGTGGCCAGGTACTCCACACCGCCTGCGTCGATCGTCTTCGTCGTGCCGTCCGGCTGGACCTCGGTGACCCGGCCGGAGGAACCGGCGGGCGGCTCCAGATTGCCGTGCAGGTCGTTGAAGGAGAGCAGCTGGACGTCCTGATAACGGCCCTGGCCGTGACCATGACCGTGCCCGTGGCCGCCGTGCCCGCGGTCGTTCCCGCCCGCGCTCGCCGAGGCCGGCAGCGCCGCCGCGGCGAGCGCCCCGGCGGTGACGACGGTGGCGGCGGCGACGAGGAGACGGCTCGTACGGCGTCTGCGACGCGGCTGGTGCGGCTGTGCTGTGACTGGCATGCGCCCCCCTGTGGGTGTGCGTGGCGCGAGCCGCTGAGGCGACGGCTCGTCGGCGCAGCAGCCTAGAGTCAACGCGCGTAGCGCGACAGGGGCGTCCGGGTTACAGCCTGGTTTAGCTTCACCCCCGTCCTCGCCCTCCTCCTCGCCCCCTCCCTCGTCCTCGTCCACTGCCGCCGCTTTGCCCCGCCCGCCCCTTACTCTCGTACGCATGACCAGCGACGACACCGTGCGGCCCGGCCGCCCCCGCTCGATCGAGACCCTCGCCGAACTCACGCCGGAGCAGACCGACGCCGTCCTCGCCCTGCTCACCGAGGCGGCCCGGACCGACGGTCAGCACGCCGTGTCCGAGCAGGGCCGGCTGCAACTGCGCGGCCCCGCCCGGGAGGGCGTCGTACACCTCCTGCTCACCTTGGACGGCGGTGAACTCGTCGGCTACGCCCAGCTGGAGGGCACCGACCCGGTCGAGCCGCCGGCCGCCGAGCTGGTCGTCCACCCCTCGCACCGGGGCCAGGGACACGGGCGGGCCCTGGGCTCCGCGCTGCTCGCCGCCTCCGGCAAGCGGCTGCGGATCTGGGCCCACGGCGGGCACTCCGCGGCCCGGCACCTCGCGCAGGTGCTGGGGCTCTCCCTCTTCCGGGAACTGCGCCAGCTGCGCCGCCCGTTGACCGGCCTGGACCTGCCGGAGCCGCGGCTGCCCGAGGGCGTGAGCGTGCGCACCTTCGTGCCCGGCCAGGACGACGCGGCCTGGCTCGCCGTGAACGCGGCCGCGTTCGCCCACCACCCCGAACAGGGGTCGCTCACCCAGCGCGACCTCGACGACCGCAAGGCGGAGCCGTGGTTCGACCCGGCGGGATTCTTCCTCGCCGAACGGGACGGCGAACTGATCGGCTTCCACTGGACCAAGGTGCACGCCGAGGAACGGCTGGGCGAGGTGTACGTCCTCGGTATCCGCCCCGACACCCAGGGCGGCGGCCTGGGCAAGGCCCTGACCACCATCGGCCTGCGCCACCTGGAGGGGCAGGGCCTGCCCACCGCGATGCTGTACGTCGACGCCGACAACAAGGCGGCGGTGGCCGTCTACGAGCGCCTCGGCTTCGTCACCCACGAGACGGACCTGATGTACCGCACGGAGACGTGAGCCGCCGGGGCCGCCCGGCGGGGCGAACCGGTGAAGCGTCCGTCACCGACCGGCCTTGCGGCCCAACGGCTCCGGCCCGCACACCGCCCCCACCAGGGCCACCGCCGCCGCCAGCACCGCCCACCGGTCGTGCCCGACGGACCAGCGCGGGTCGCTCGCTTGGACGAACAGCGCCCAGTCCTCCGGGGCGAGCAGGGGCGCGAGGACGGCGGTGAGCAGCAGGACCGCGGCGACGTACGGCCCCGGACGCGCCTCGTCCGTCAGCCGTACGGCCAGGGCCGCAGCGGCGAGGGCGAGGGCGCCCACCGCCACCGCCTCCAGGGTGACCCCGCCGGCCGGGGGCCGGGACGCCGAGGGGGTCAGGAGCAGGGCCGCCGTCCACCACAGCACGGCGAGCGGCGCGACCAGGGCCACCCGCAGCATCTGCCGGACGAGCCTCGGCGTCGGCACGGGCACGGTCAGGTGGCGGGCCGGGTCGTCCAGCAGGAAGGCCAGGCCGAGCGCGCCGATCAGCGCGGCGCCCCGCAGCAGCAACAGCGTCTGCCAGGGCGCCGGTTCGGCGCCGGTGGCGAGGGGGGCGCCGGCGACCAGCAGGCCGAGTGCCCCCGCCGCCGCCAGGGCACGCCAGGGGAGCGTGCGCCACAGCGCGCCGGCCAGATCCACCGTCGTCGCCCCTCGGACCGCCGTCAGTCCTCGCACGAGTCCGCCTTCTCCGGCCCGGCCACGCCGAGCAGTTCGGCGACTCGGGCGGTCGGGACGCCCGGTGCGGTCAGTTCGGCCCAGTGCTCTTTGACCCGGGCCCCGGTCCCGGTGGGCGGGTCCTCCAGCAGGCGGCGCACCACATCGGTCTGGCCCTCCGTCATCGACAGCGGATTGGTGGGCGACAGGACGATCGCGGAGCCCGTCACACTGTCGTCGAGGCGGACCCGGCGCAGCGCGTCCATCGGGTCGTCCTGCCAGCTGAGCGAGAGCCACATGACGGTGACCATCCGCCCGTCGCACAACTCGCTCCCCGCCGCCTCCGTGCCCGCGACGAGGACGGCGGCGACGGCACTGGAGAACTCCGGGACCCGGTTGCCGCCCCAGGCGGTACCCACGGTGACCCGGTGCGGCTCGGTCGACGCGGGGAGCGCGGTGTCGGTGCCCAGCCCGTAGCGGGCGTCGATCCGCTGCCGTACGACGAGGGGCCGGTCGTGTGCGGAGCCGCCGGACAGGGACTGGACGTGGTCCACGACCGCGGCCCAGGTGCCGGTGCGCGGCGCCCACTCGGGGAAGGCGCAGTACCTCGACCGGCCGTGCTCGGAGCAGGTCAGCTCGGGGCGCACCGAGGCACGCTCACGGGCCGCGGTCAGCTCCGGCGACGGTGTCACGCCTCCGGCCTGGAGCACCCCGCCCGTCACCGCCCCCGCCAGACTCAGGGCGAGGCCCACCCGGACGAGGATGCCGCGCCCGCCGGAGACGGCCATGGCGAGGAAGGCCACGCTCAGGGCCGCGCCCGCCAGGTACAGAGCGTGCCAGGCGGCGGGCCGCCCCAGCAGATCGGAGGGCAGGGTGTCCGGGCCGGTCACGGAGACGACCGGTGCCAGCCAGGACAGCCCGCTCCCCTCGCTCGGCCCGGTACCGAGGACGAAGACGAACAGCAGGACGACCACCAGCAGTGGCGCGGCGATCGCCGACCGCACCAGTCGCCCGAGCAGCACCCCGAGCGCCCCGAACACCAGCACCGTCAGCGGTCCCACGGCCAGCTCGGCCGGTGAGGCATGCCCGATCGCGCCCGGCTTGAGCGCCTCCCAGGTGAACTGCCCGGCCACGCAGAGGGTGGTGAGCAGGGCGGCCGGCACGACGGACAGCGCGTGGGCCGCCGTACGGCGCCAGGGTTGCAGGACCAGCACCGAGAAGTGGTGCTCGGTGCCGTGCCGTTCGGAGCGCAGGACCGCGCGGGCGGCGCACAGCAGGACGGCGAGGCCGACGAGCATCGGCATGGACTGGGTGGCGCGGTCGGCGTCCTGGAGGGCGGGGCTGCCGTCCCAGGAAGTCCTCGTGCGCCACACGATCCACGCGACGTAGGCCGCGAAGGCGATGAGGACGGGGGTGCTCAGCAGCAGTCTGCGGGCCTCGAACCGAGCCAGGGCCCGCACGGCCCGCGTCCCATGGTCGGGCCCGTCCTGGGCCGGCGTCCGCGCGGGCACGGCTTCCTCCGTCAGTACGGCGCTCATGCGGCCACCTCCGTGCCGGTGTCGTCCGAGCCGTCGAGGACGAGGAGGTAGCCGTCCTCCAGGGTGGGTTCGGCCGGTTCGGCGCCCGGGGGCGGGTCGCCCACGTTCCGGAAGGAACCGGTCCCGGTGCGCCATCCGGCCTTCGCGCCGGGGTCCTTCTCCGTGCTGCTCCACACCCGCCCGGCGGCCCGCGCGGTCAGCTCGGCCGGAGTCCCGTCGAAGCGCACCGCCCCGGCCGCCATGACGATCACCCGGTGACAGAGCATCGCCACGTCCTCGGTCTGGTGGGTGGACAGCAGCACGGTCCGCCCCTCCCCGGCCCCGGCGATCAGCTCCCTGAACCGCATCCGCTGCTCGGGATCGAGACCGACGGTCGGCTCGTCCAGCACCAGGAACCCCGGGTCGCCCACCAGCGCGGCCGCGAGCGCGACCCGCTGCCGCATGCCCCCTGACAGCTTCTTGATCCGGCGCCCGCGCACCTCCCCGAGGTCGACCTCCTCCAGTACCCGCCGCACCTCGCGGTGCCGCTCCCGGCGGTCCGCCAGCTCCTTCAGGATCGCCACGTAGTCGACGAACTCGAAGGCGGTGAAGTCGGGGTGGAATCCGGGCGTCTGCGGCAGATAGCCGAGCCGCCGCCGCACCTCCTGCCGGCCGCGCGAACTCCCGGGGTCGTGCCCGAGAACGGTGAAGGCCCCCCGGTCCGCGGGCACCGCGGTGGCAAGCACCCGCAGCAGCGTGGTCTTCCCGGCGCCGTTGGGCCCGAGCAGCCCGGTGACGCCCGGGGTCAGCCGCAGCGAGACGTCGTCGAGAGCACGGGTGCGCCCGTAGTGCAGGCTCAGCCCGGAGGCGGAAACAGTGGGGGTCATACGGCACTCCCGTACACGAAGGGGATCGAGAAGAAGAAGGAGAAGCTCACGCGACACCGCGCGCGGAGACGTCGAACCGGTCACGGAAGAGGAACAGCAACCCGGCGCCCAGCACCGCCACGAGTCCGGACACGCCCTGCCCGGCCGCGGTGAACGGCGCCAGCGGGCCGTCCGTGGACGCACGGGCCGCGTCCGCGGCCAACAGCACCGCCGCCCAGGCGCACACGAGCACGGACGGCGCGAGCACGGGACCCAGCCTGGGCGTCAGCGCGAGCCCGGTCGCGGTGAGCGCGAGCCCGGGCAACAGCCAGGCCAGGGCGGCCGGTCCGTACCCCGGCAGCGCGAGGCTGGCCAGACCGCCCACCCCGAGCGCCACCACGAGCACGGCGACGGTACGGATCATCAGCAGCCGAAAGCCGTGCATCGGCGAGACGACGGCCATCTCGTGCGTGGGATCCAGCGCGGGCCCGTAGGCGAGCGCCACCGAGACCAGCGGCAGCAGCGGGGCGCAGACCAGGAACAGCGTGGGCCGGCCGGCGGCACCGGCCGAGACGGCCACGAGGAAGGTCACGAACAGCACGGCGGCGAGCGCGCCGAACCAGGACCGGCGCAGTATGGGGGTGGCGGCGAGCAGTCGCGCGGTGCCGTCGCCCGCCCCGCACCGCACCAGCAGCCGTTCGAACCACCCCGGCCGGGGCGCGTCCAGCTCGGCGTCGAGCCGTGCCCACCCCGCGTCCAGCGCGGCGGCGTCGCTCACCCGCGCGAGGACGCCCCGGCACGTGGCGCAGGCGGTCAGATGTGCGTCGGTGGACCAGAGCGCCGGCGCCGCCAGCTCGCCCCGGGCGTAGGCCCGCAGGTCGTCCTCGTCCACGTGCCAGGCGTCCCGGGGACGGCTTTCCTCGATCCTCATGCCAGCGCCTCCCGCAGCTGCCGGCGGGCCCGCATCGCCCGCGTCTTGACCGTGCCCGGCGGGATGCCGAGCAGGACGGCCGCCTCACGGGTGGTCAGCCCGTCGACGACGGTGGCCTGGAGCACCGCGCGCAGCTCCGGCGAGAGCCGCACGAGCGCACCGGCGAGGTCGCCGTGCTCGACCCCGGCCAGGACGCGCTCCTCCGCCGAGACCTCGTCCCGGTGCCGCAGCCGCGCCAGCGCCTGCCGCAGCCGTCCGCGCGCGCCCTCTCCGCGCAGCGCGTCGATCAGCCGCCGCGACCCGATCCGCCACAGCCACCCCGCCACGTCCCCCTCCTCGCGGTAGCGCGCGCTGCCGCGCCACACCGCGAGGAAGGTCTCCTGCACGACGTCGTCGACCACGGCGGCGTCGGCGCAGCGGCTGCGCATGCGGGCGGTCAGCCAAGGGGCGTACCGGCGGTACAGCTCCTCGAAGGCGCGGCGGTCGGCATCCGCCGCGACGGCCCGCAGCAGCTCCCCGTCGCTTCTCGTTTCGCTCACATCTCCTCATCGCACGAGCCCGCCCGACCGGTTCACACGATCTCCTGGCGGAGGCTTTGGCGAGGGTAGGGGGGTGCGGTGAACCAAGGTTCGCGGGCACCCGGGGTCGGTGCGGGTCGCGCGCCCGGCGTCGCACCCGGTGCCCGGGGTGGGTGCGGGCGCGAGGGGGAGCGCAGCCCGGCGTTGCGGGGTGCCGCAGCGCCCACCCGTGCCGCCCCAGCGGCACGACTGCCCGCAGCGGCGGCGGCATAGCGGCGATCCGCCGCGGCGGCGGCGTGGCGGGCGGCGGCCCGCACGGCCGCGGCGGGGCGGGGGACGCGGGGCGTGGGCGGGGGGAAGCCGCGTACGGCGAGGAGGGGTACCCGGAGCGTTGGCGGGGAGAGCCGCGTACGGCGAGGAGGGGGCGTGTCGGGGGGTGTCCGCCCGCAGCGGTTGGCGCGTCAACGCCCCGCACCCCCGTAGCCAACCGATTCCGCGCCATTCCGAGGACGGACACCCCCCGGCGCGACCCCGACCCACCCACCGGACACACCGCGCTACGCGCACCCCCACCGAACCCGCACAGGCCGCCGCAGGCATCGCGCACCCCCAGCCACCCCGCGCAGGCCGCCGCTGGCACCCCCAGCCACCACCCTCCAGAGGCTCCCCGCTATCCCACACGTCATGTCCCCGTAACCATCGATTCAGACAGCCTTGCGAGGCTCACCGAATGAAGCCGACCGAGCCACAGCCTTCCGGGCCCTTCGGGCCCTCCGACGCGCCTGACGCGCGCGCGGCGCGGAAGAATGGGTTCATGAGGCAGCCGAACACTCAGGCCGAGGCCCAGCACACGCAGCCCTCCGTGGGTTCCATCGCGGCGCACCGCCCGAACACCGTGGCCGCCACGGTCTCCGGCCTGGAGCCGGACATCGACGCCGACCTCGACGCGTACGAGGAGTCGGAGGAGTCCCAGGACGGCGGCGCCCGCCTCCCGCAGGGCCGCTTCCTGGACCGCGAACGCAGCTGGCTCGCGTTCAACGAACGCGTGCTCGAACTCGCCGAGGACCCGAGCACCCCCCTCCTCGAGCGTGCCAACTTCCTCGCGATCTTCGCCAGCAACCTGGACGAGTTCTTCATGGTCCGCGTCGCCGGCCTCAAGCGCCGCATCGCGACCGGCGTCGCCACCCGCTCCGCCTCCGGCCTCCAGCCCCGCGAGGTGCTGGAGATGATCTGGGCCCGCTCCCGCGAGCTGATGGCCCGGCACGCCGCCTGCTTCCACGAGGACGTCGCCCCGGCCCTCGCCGAGGAGGGCATCCACCTGGTCCGCTGGAGCGAGCTGGCCGAGAAGGAGCAGGCCCGCCTGTTCACCCTCTTCCGGCACCGGATCTTCCCGGTCCTCACCCCCCTCGCGGTCGACCCCGCTCACCCCTTCCCGTACATCTCGGGCCTCTCCCTCAACCTCGCGGTCGTCGTCCGCAACCCCGTCACCGGCCACCGCCACTTCGCCCGCGTCAAGGTCCCCCCACTGCTCTCCCGCTTCCTGGAGGCCTCCCCGGGCCGCTACGTCCCCGTCGAGGACGTCATCGCCGCCCACCTGGAGGAGCTGTTCCCGGGCATGGAGGTCCTGGAGCACCACACCTTCCGCCTCACCCGCAACGAGGACCTGGAGGTCGAGGAGGACGACGCGGAGAACCTGCTCCAGGCCCTGGAGAAGGAGCTGATGCGGCGCCGCCTGGGCCCGCCCGTCCGCCTGGAGGTCGAGGAGTCCGTCGACCGCGAGGTCCTGGACCTCCTCGTACGCGAGCTGAAGATCGGCGAGGCGGAGGTCTACCCGCTCCCCGGCCCCCTGGACCTCACCGGCCTCTTCCGCATCCACAGCATCGACCGGCCCGAGCTGAAGTACCCGAAGTTCGTCGCCGGCACCCACCGCGACCTGGCCGAGGTCGAGTCCGCGTCCGCGCCGGACATCTTCGCCGCCCTGCGCACCAAGGACGTCCTGCTCCACCACCCGTACGACTCCTTCTCCACCTCCGTGCAAGCGTTCCTGGAGCAGGCCGCCGCCGACCCGGACGTCCTCGCGATCAAGCAGACGCTGTACCGGACGTCCGGCGACTCCCCCATAGTCGACGCGCTCATCGAGGCGGCCGAGTCCGGCAAGCAGGTCCTCGTCCTGGTGGAGATCAAGGCCCGCTTCGACGAGTCCGCCAACATCAAGTGGGCCCGCAAGCTGGAGGAGTCCGGCTGCCACGTCGTCTACGGCCTGGTGGGCCTGAAGACCCACTGCAAGCTCTCCCTGGTCGTACGGCAGGAGGGCGAGACCCTGCGCCGGTACAGCCACGTCGGCACCGGCAACTACCACCCGAAGACGGCCCGCCTCTACGAGGACCTGGGCCTGCTCACCTCGGACCCGCAGGTCGGCGCGGACCTCTCCGACCTGTTCAACCGCCTCTCCGGCTACTCACGGCGCGAGACCTACCGCCGCCTCCTCGTCGCGCCCAAGTCGCTGCGCGACGGCCTCGTCTCCCGCATCCACAAGGAGATCCAGCACCACCGCGCCGGGCGCCCCGCCCACGTCCGCATCAAGGTCAACTCGATGGTCGACGAGGCCGTGGTCGACGCCTGCTACCGCGCCTCCCAGGCCGGTGTGCCGGTCGACGTGTGGGTGCGCGGCATCTGCGCGCTGCGCCCCGGCGTGCCGGGCCTGTCGGAGAACATCCGGGTCCGCTCCGTCCTCGGCCGCTTCCTGGAGCACTCGCGGGTCTTCGCCTTCGGCAACGGCGGTGAGCCCGAGGTGTGGCTCGGCAGCGCCGACATGATGCACCGCAACCTCGACCGCCGGATAGAGGCCCTGGTCCGGGTGACCGACCCGGCCCACCGGGCGGCCCTGAACCGGCTCCTCGAGAACGGCATGTCCGACGGCACCGCCTCCTGGCACCTCGGCCCGGACGGCGAGTGGACCCGGCACGCGACCGACGCGGACGGCCAGCCCCTGCGCAACATCCAGGAGATGCTCATAGACGCCCGGAGGCGCCGGCGTGGCACAGCGACACCTTGACCCGACGGACATTCCGACGGACATTCCGACGGACTTTCCACCGGAAACCCCGACGAAAACCCCGGCGACCACCGGACCACCGCACCCCGCCTCGACCGGCGCGCACCCGCACGGGGCCGCGCACCCGCACGGAGCCGCGCACGCCCACGGGGACCCGAACCGGGACACCGGTGCCGCCCCGCACGCCGGCACCGAAGCGGGCACCGACGCCCTGGTGGGCTACCTGCGCGCCCAGGCCACCGAGTTCCTGCGCGCCCTGCGCCGCCACCGGGAGTCGGGGCCGGGCACGGGCACCGGCACGGGCACGGCGGCGGGCGCGAACGGTGCCCTCGGCGAACCGGGCCGGGCGGCCCAGCCCGGGGACGACGTGGACGCGGCCCGCGCCCTGCGCCGCGCGGCCCGCCGCATCAGCGGCACCCTGCACACCTTCCAGCCGCTGCTGGACGCCGGCTGGGCGGAGGAGATGCGCCCCGAGCTGGCCTGGCTGTCCGGCACGCTGGCCCTGGAGCACGCGTACGCGTCCCGTCTGGAGCGCCTGCTCCAGGCCCTGCACCGGCTCTCCGGTTCGACGGCGTTCCCGGCCCCGCGCCCAGTGGGCCGAGCCGCCACCGCCACCACCACGTCCGTGCCACCCGCCGCACCCCCCACCCACCCGGCGTCCGCGAACCGCGGCAACCTCACGGTGGGCGCGGCCAAGGCGGGCGCGCTGCTCGACCGGCAGCTGACCCTGGCCCGCACCCGGGCGCACTCCACCGCCCTCCAGGCCCTGGGCAGCAGCCGCTTCCACGCCGTCGCCGACAAGGTCGCCTTACTGGCCAGCGAAGTCCCCCTGAGCAGCGCCGGACGCAGATCCGCCACCCCCGCCCCCGGCGCCGCGCCCGTCGACCTCCGCCCGCTGGCCACCGCCGCGCGGGAGCGCCTCACGGACGCCGTGGCCGCCCTCCCCCTGGTCACCGCGGGCAGTCCGTACAACGCCGAGGCGCTGGTCCACGGGCTCTCCCCGGACCCCGCCCCGCACCCCCAGGACACCCCGTGGCACCAGGTCCGACTGCTGCTGCGCCTGCACCGCTACGCCCTGGAGGCGCTGGCCGGCGCGGACCCCCGGACCGACGGGACAGCCGGGCCCCCCGACGACTCGGTGGACGTACGTCTCCTGGCCGCCGGCGAGGCCCTCGACCGGCACCGCGACGCCTCCGAGGCCGCCGCGGCCGCCGCCCAGGCCGCGCGTACCCCGCGCATCGCCCCGGCCACGGCGTACGCGCTCGGCGTGCTCCACGCCGACCAGCGGCATGAGGTGGAGGCCGCGCGGTACGCGTTCCAGCACAGCTGGCGCAAGGAACCGATCAGGCTGCCGTAGGAACGGTCGCAGGAACGGCCGCAGGACGACGGGAGGCGTACGCACCGTGAGCCCCGCAGACGACGACACCACGGTCCGCGCGGCCGGCTGCGTACTGTGGCGTCCCGCGCCCCAGGCGGCCCCCCGCGGCCGGGAGCTGTGCCTCGTGCACCGCCCGAAGTACGACGACTGGTCGCACCCGAAGGGCAAGCTCAAGCCGGGCGAGGACCCGCTCGCGGGCGCCCTGCGCGAGGTCGCGGAGGAGACGGGGTACGCCGCCGTGCCGGGCGCAGAGCTGACCACCGTGCGCTACCTCGCGAACGGCCGCCCCAAGGAGGTCCGCTACTGGGCCGCGGCGGCCGGCACCGGCGCCTTCGCCCCCTCGGACGAGGTCGACCGCATCCTGTGGCTGGCCCCCGAGGCGGCCCGCGCCCGTCTCACCCAGCCCCGGGACCGGGCCCTCGTCGACGAGCTGCTCACCACCCGTCTTCCCTGAACACCCAGGCCTGAGCACTCACCCCCGCGCACTCAGCCCCGCGCACTCAGCCCTGAGCACCCACCCCCGCGCACTCAGCCCTGAGCACCCACCCCCGCGCACTCAGCCCTGAGCACCCACCCCCCGCACCCAGCGAGGCCCGAGCGCCCCGGAACCGGCCCGTGTCCTCGACGTAAGCGTTCCGTGACCTCACCGCACCGTCCACAGGGGTTCACCCGGCGTTCATTTACGCCCTTCGGCGCCTTCATCTCATCTGCCTAATTTCGGCCTTACCACTCCTCGCACGCCGCCGAATTCAGGACGGCGGCTCCTGGAAGGAACTCCCTCAAGTGAAGCTTCAGCGCATGAACCGGCGGGCCCTCGCTCTCGGTGCTCTCGCCGTCTCCGGCGCCCTGGCCCTCACGGCGTGCGGCTCCGACGACACCGGCGGCAACAGCGGCAGCGACTCCAGCTCCGCCGCCGCCAACAGCAACATCAAGTGCGACGACGCCAAGGGCCAGCTCCAGGCCTCCGGCTCGTCCGCCCAGAAGAACGCCATCGACGCCTGGGTCAAGCAGTACGTCGCCGCCTGCAACGGCGTGCAGATCAACTACAACCCGACCGGTTCCGGCGCGGGCATCACCGCCTTCACGCAGGGCCAGACCGCGTTCGCCGGTTCGGACTCCGCGCTGAAGCCGGACGAGATCGAGGCCTCGAAGAAGGTCTGCAAGGACGGCCAGGCCATCGACCTGCCGATGGTCGGCGGCCCGATCGCGGTCGGCTTCAACGTCACCGGCGTCGACTCGCTCGTCCTGGACGCGCCGACCATGGCGAAGATCTTCGACAGCAAGATCACCAACTGGAACGACGAGGCGATCAAGAAGCTCAACCCCGACGCCAAGCTGCCCGACCTGAAGATCCAGGCCTTCCACCGCTCGGACGAGTCCGGCACCACGGACAACTTCACCAAGTACCTGAAGGCCGCCGCGCCCGACGACTGGAAGTACGAGGGCGGCAAGTCCTGGGAGGCCAAGGGCGGCCAGTCCGCGCAGGGCTCCTCCGGCCTGGCCGGCCAGGTGAAGCAGACCCCCGGCGCCATCTCGTACTTCGAACTGTCCTACGCCAAGGACGGCATCAAGACCGTCGACGTCAAGACCGCGGCCGCCGAGCCGGTCAAGGCCACCGTCGAGAACGCCACCGCCGCCATCGGCGCGGCCAAGGTCGTCGGCACCGGCAAGGACCTGGCGCTGGAGCTGGACTACACCCCGGACGCCGCCGGCGCCTACCCGCTGGTCCTGGTGACGTACGAGATCGCCTGCGACAAGGGCAACAAGGCGGACACCCTGCCCGCCACCAAGTCCTTCCTGAACTACATGGCCTCGGAGGACGGCCAGGGCCTGCTGGCGGACGCCGGCTACGCCCCGATGCCCACCGAGATCATCACCAAGGTCCGCGAGACCATCTCGGGCCTGAGCTGACCCGAGTGCGGTCCGGCCTCCGCGCGGAGCCGACAGCGTCCCCTCCCGGGACCGACAGCGCCCCCGCCGGGGGCCGGACCGCACCGTCCGGTGCACCGCCGCCAGGAGCCCCCGACCGGGGCTCCGCCCGAGCCGCCGACCACGGCGGCTCCGCAGACCGGAGAACCCGATGGACATAACAACGGACACCCAGCAGCCAGCCCCCTCCCGCACACCCCAGCCGCCCGCCGCCGAGGACACGCGCGCCGGCCGCGGCGTCACCCGCCCCGGCGACCGGATATTCGTCGGCCTCTCCCGCGGGTCCGGCATCCTCGTGCTGGTCATCATGGCCGCCATCGCGGCCTTCCTCACCTACCGCGCCGTTCTCGCCATCGGCGAGGACGAGGCGAACTTCTTCACCAGCTTCGAATGGAACCCGACCGGCAGCCCGCCGGAGTTCGGCATCGCGGTCCTGGCCTACGGCACCGTCGTGTCGTCGATCATCGCCATGGCCATCGCCGTCCCGGTCTCGGTCGGCATCGCGCTGTTCATCACGCACTACGCGCCGCGCAAGCTCGGCGGCCTGATCGGCTACGTGATCGACCTGCTGGCCGCCGTGCCCTCGATCGTCTACGGCCTGTGGGGCGCCCTCGTCCTGGTGCCGCACCTGAACGGCCTCTACGGCTGGCTCGACGAGTACCTCGGCTGGACCGGGATCTTCGAGTGGAACGGCGGCGCGGGCCGCTCGCTGCTCACCGTGGGCATCCTGCTGGCGATCATGATCCTGCCGATCATCACCAACGTCAGCCGTGAGGTCTTCCGGCAGGTCCCGCGCATGCACGAGGAGGCCGCCCTGGCCCTCGGCGCCACGCGCTGGGAGGTCATCCGGATGTCGGTGCTGCCCTTCGGCCGCTCCGGCGTCATCTCCGCCTCGATGCTCGGCCTCGGGCGCGCGCTCGGCGAGACGATGGCCGTGGCCATGGTGCTCTCCCCGACCTTCGACATCACCCCGAGCCTGCTCGACCCGGGCGGCGGCACCTTCGCCCAGAACATCGCCAGCAAGTTCAACGAGGCCACCCAGATGGGCCGCGACGCCCTGATCGCCTCCGGTCTGGTCCTGTTCGTCATCACCCTGCTGGTCAACGGCGGCGCCCGCATGATCATCGCCCGCCGCAAGGAGTACTCGGGGGCCAACGCATGAGCCACGCAACCCTGACCCCCGCCCCCAAGAACCGCAGCTCCCTGCGCGCCGCCACCCTGCCCAAGTGGTTCCCCTGGGCGGTCGCGGCCGGCTCGGTCCTCCTCGGCCTCGGCATCAGCACCGCCGCCGGGCTGAACAGCAGCATCCAGTGGGCCCTGATCGCCGCGGTCCTCTTCGTCGGCGGTTCGTACGGCATCTCGGCGCGCGTCGAGGGCGGCCGGCAGGCCAAGGACCGGGTCGCGACCAGCATGGTCTGGGTCGCCTTCCTGCTGGCCCTGATCCCGCTGCTCTCCCTCATCTGGGAGACCGTGAAGCAGGGCGTGAAGGTCCTCGACGGCTACTTCCTGACCCACTCGATGGGCGTGGTCGGCGACAGCGAGCCCGGCGGCGGCATCTACCACGCCATCCTCGGCACCCTGGAGCAGGTCGGCCTCGCCACGCTGTTCTCCGTGCCGGTCGGCGTGCTCACCGCGATCTACCTGGTCGAGTACGGCCGCGGCCGGCTCGCCAAGGCCGTCACCTTCTTCGTGGACGTCATGACGGGCGTCCCGTCCATCGTCGCGGGCCTGTTCGTGCTCAGCCTGTGGGTGCTGATCCTGGACATGGGACCGTCCGGCGTCGCGGGCTCCTTCGCCCTGTGCATCCTGATGATCCCGGTGGTCGTCCGCTCCACCGAGGAGATGCTCAAGCTCGTCCCGAACGAGCTGCGCGAGGCGTCCCTCGCCCTGGGCGTGCCGAAGTGGCGCACGATCCTCAAGGTGGTCCTGCCGACCTCGATCGGCGGCATCGTCACCGGCGTCATGCTGGCCGTCGCCCGCATCACCGGCGAGACGGCCCCCGTACTGCTGCTGGTCTGGGGCACCGACTTCATCAACGCGAATCCCTTCCAGGATCCGCAGGAGTCGCTGCCGATGTACATCTACCTCCAGTACGGCGCGGGCTCCGACGCGGCCTACGACCGTGCCTGGGCGGCGGCCCTGACGCTGATCGCCTTCATCATGATCCTCAACCTCGCGGCCCGCGGCGTCGCCCGCTGGAAGGCCCCGAAGACGGGTCGCTGACGCGACCGACGCAGAACAGTCAGCGACTCGGACCGAAAGAAGCAGTGATACCCATGGCCAAGCGCATAGATGTCAGCGGCCTCAACGCCTACTACGGCTCCTTCCTGGCCATCGAGGACATCTCGATGACCGTCGAGCCCCGCTCCGTGACGGCCTTCATCGGCCCCTCCGGCTGCGGCAAGTCCACCTTCCTGCGCACGCTCAACCGCATGCACGAGGTCACCCCGGGCGGCCGCGTCGACGGCAAGGTGATGCTCGACGACGAGAACCTCTACGGCGCGGGCATCGACCCGGTGGCCGTGCGCCGCGAGGTCGGCATGGTCTTCCAGCGCCCGAACCCGTTCCCCACGATGTCGGTGTACGACAACGTGGCGGCGGGCCTGCGCCTGAACGGCAAGTACAAGAAGTCCCAGCTGGACGACGTCGTCGAGAAGTCGCTGCGCGGCGCCAACCTCTGGAACGAGGTCAAGGACCGTCTGAACAAGCCGGGCTCCGGCCTCTCCGGCGGCCAGCAGCAGCGCCTGTGCATCGCCCGCGCGATCGCGGTCGAGCCCAACGTGCTCCTGATGGACGAGCCCTGCTCCGCCCTCGACCCGATCTCCACCCTCGCCATCGAGGACCTGATCGGCGAGCTGAAGGAGCGCTTCACGATCGTCATCGTGACGCACAACATGCAGCAGGCGGCGCGCGTCTCGGACCGTACGGCGTTCTTCAACCTGGCGGCGGTCGGCCAGCCCGGCAAGCTGATCGAGATCGACGAGACGGAGCGCATCTTCTCCAACCCGTCGGTCCAGGCCACGGAGGACTACATCTCCGGCCGCTTCGGCTAGACCGGCCCCGCCCCACCGAACCCCTCGCGGTGCTGCATGGCGGTGCCACCGCGAGGAGCACAAGGGCCCGCCCCCGGAAATCCGGGGGCGGGCCCATCGCCGTACCTGGGGCACTTGCCGCTACAGGACCGCCAGGTTCACGATCCAGAACGACACCGCGGCCACCACCGCGGCGGCGGGCATCGTGATGAACCACCCCATGATGATGTTCTTCGCGACCCCCCACCGCACCGCGTTGACCCGCTTCGTCGCCCCCACGCCCATGATCGCCGAGGTGATCACGTGCGTCGTGGAGATCGGCGCGTGGAAGATGAACGCCGAACCGAACATGATCGACGCGCCCGTCGTCTCCGCGGCGAACCCCTGGGGCGGGTCCAGCTCGATGATCTTCCGCCCCAGCGTCCGCATGATCCGCCAGCCGCCCGCGTACGTCCCGAGCGACAGCATCAGCGCACAGGCGAGCTTCACCCACACCGGGATCGGGTCGCCGTAGTCCTCGACGTCGGCGATGACCAGTGCCATCACCACGATGCCCATCGTCTTCTGCGCGTCCTGCAGGCCGTGCCCCAGCGCCATGCCCGCCGCCGACACGGTCTGCGCGATGCGGAAGCCGCGCTTCGCCTTGTGCGGGTTGGCCCGCCGGAAGATCCACATGATCGCGGTCATCACCAGGTAACCGGCGAGCAGGCCGATCACCGGCGACACGAACATGGGGATGACGATCTTGTCGACGACCCCGTGCCAGTACACGGTCGTACTCCCGGCCAGCGCGGCGCCGACCATGCCGCCGAACAGCGCGTGCGACGAGGACGAGGGCAGCCCGAAGTACCAGGTGATGAGGTTCCAGACGATGGCGCCCACGAGCGCCGCGAAGAGGATCCCCATCCCCTTCGAACCCTCGGGGGTCTCGATGACCCCCTCGCTGACGGTCTTGGCGACCCCGGATCCCATGAACGCGCCGGCCAGGTTCATCACCGCGGCCATGGCGAGCGCCGCCCGCGGCGTCAGCGCGCGCGTCGACACGGAGGTGGCGATCGCGTTGGCCGAATCGTGGAAACCGTTGGTGTACGTGAAGAAGAGCGCGACCCCGATGGTCACGACCAGAGCAAAGGTGTCCATGAACGGCTCAGGACTCCTTGACGGCGATGGTCTCCACCGTGTTCGCCACGTGCTCGAACGCGTCGGCCGCTTCCTCCAGCACGTCCACGATCTGCTTCAGCTTCAGCACCTCGATGGCCTCGTACTTGCCGTTGAAGAGGTGGGCGAGCAGCTTGCGGTGGATCTGGTCGGCCTGGTTCTCCAGCCGGTTGACCTCGATCCAGTACTCGGTGAGGTTGTCCATGGTGCGCAGGTTCGGCATGGCCTCGGCGGTCAGCTCGGCGGCCCGCGCCAGCACCTCGATCTGCTGCTCGACGCCCTTGGGCAGTTCCTCGACGTTGTAGAGGACGACCAGGTCGACGGCCTCCTCCATGAAGTCCATGATGTCGTCGAGGGAGGAGGCGAGGTTGTAGATGTCCTCGCGGTCGAAGGGCGTGATGAACGAGGAGTTCAGCTGGTGGAAGATCGCGTGCGTGGCGTCGTCACCCGCGTGTTCGGCGGCCCGCATACGCTCTGCGATCTCGGCCCGGGCGGATGCGTCCGCCCCGAGCAGTTCCATCAGGAGCTTGGAGCCCGTGACGATGTTGTCCGCGGAGGCGGCGAACATGTCGTAGAAGCTCGTCTCCCTGGGGGTCAGACGAAAGCGCACGTGGGGTCCTCGGGGTGCATGGGTTTCGGTCAGGCTGATGCTAGGCGCATCATCCGGCCACTGCTAACGGGCCGTCCCCCAGTGTCGCCCATCAGGCAGAGTGATGAGCAGGGGGGCGACGCCGGGCGTTCCGGCAAGGGCCCCCTACCCGGGAAAGTTCGTTACCATATACCCACCAGGGGTATTTGTCCGTTATTGGAGGACGCGATGACGACCACCGAGGCCGGCGCGAGTGCGCCCTCCCCCGCCGTGGACGGGGCGGTGAACCAGACGGCGCGCCAGGCCGAGGCGGACGGCACGGACATCGTGACCGACCACGACCGCGGCGTGCACGGGTACCACAAGCAGAAGGCCGAGCACCTCAAACGCCTGCGCCGCATCGAGGGCCAGATCCGCGGCCTGCAGCGGATGGTCGACGAGGACGTCTACTGCATCGACATACTGACCCAGGTCTCCGCCTCCACGAAGGCCCTCCAGTCCTTCGCGCTGCAACTGCTGGAGGAGCACCTGCGCCACTGCGTCGCCGACGCCGCCCTCAAGGGCGGCACCGAGATCGACGCGAAGGTGGAAGAGGCGACGAAGGCCATCGGCAGGCTACTGCGCACGTGAGCGCTCCTCGGCCACGCGCAGCACCTCGTCGATGCTCTCCATGCTGAGCCGCTCCCGGGCGGCCGACGCCGCGATGATCAACTCGCCGCACAGCTCGATCTCGGCGAGGGCCACGTGGTCCTGAACCGCCGTACCGCCGACCGGAGCCACACGCGTCACCTCGTCTCTGCCGTCACCGACTTCCTAGAGTAGGGAGCGGCCTACGCACCGCGCATGGCACGGAAGGGCTAGTTCTTGCCGTCCACGCCCCGCTCGCCCGGCTCGGCGGCGATCTTGCCGGCGTAGATGTCCTGGTCCTCGGGCAACCGTACGCGCACGGCGGCGCCGAAATCGTAGAGCAGCGTCGTCGAGGCGACGTCCACGATGCCGGTGCCGTCCTCCTGCCCGTTGGCGAAGCTGAAGCGGTGCCGGACCTTGCGGATGCGGCCCTGGTCGTCGAGGTAGGCGTCGAACGGCACCTGGGCGGTGGCGAACCCCTGGGCCGCCGCGGCCAGCGCCTTCCTGTTGCCCGCCGAGGCACCGCGCGCCGCCCGCGCGAGATCGGCGGTCCCCCGGTAGTGCCGCACCTCGGTCCCGGCCAGCTCGGTGCGTCCCACGAACGTCGCCGTCCGCGTCCCCCGCAGCACCTCGGCGGCCGCGAACGGATCCGTCGCCCCGCCGGTCACCAGGTTTCCGTCGGACAGCGAGTCGGTCTCCACCCGCACCCACTTGTCGTCGGGGACACCGGCCCCCCGGTTCTTCATGAACAGGGCACCCGGAGCGAGCAGCTCGGTGATCGGCCGGTGCTCACTCGTGCCCGCCGGGTCCTGGGGCAGCCGGACCTTCAACTGCCCGAGCCGCTCCTCGAAGTCGTACACGCCCTCGCCCCGGATGGTCACCCGCGTCCCGCCGCTGGCCATCTGCATCGCGGTACGCGCCTTGGCGCTCCCGGCGGCCACCAGCCGGTCGGCGGCCCGGTGCAGCACGGCGACCGGGTCGCCGCCGCCCGCTCCCTGGACGGAGGCCCCCTGCCCGGAACCGGAACACCCGGCAAGGGCCAGACAGACGCAGACCGCACCGCCGGCGAGGGCGGGGCCGCCGCCCGTCCACCCACTGCGCAGCTCCCGCTCCCGCTCCCGCCCGACCATCGCCACCTGCTATCCCAAGCCGTACGCCCGTTCCGGACCCCCTGCCGTCCCGCTTAACGAGGGGCAGGCAACCCCGGTAACGTTGTGGGCGTGGCGCAGCAGGACGGTCTCGAAGCCCCCGGGGACGCCCCGGAACACCTCACGACGACGGTCGAACAAGGCCCCTTCTGCCTGGCCCGCTGCACCTGCGGCTGGCGAGGCCCGGCCCGGAGAGCCAGAAGCCAGGCCCGCACGGACGCGCAAACCCACACAGCCACGTAGCCGTAGCCACAACTCCGGGCAACAGCACCCCCGCCCCCACGTAGCCGCAGGCGATCGCGCGCCGCTCCCACACCCCGCAGCCGCAGGCAATCGCACCGCCGCCCCCACCCCCCACAGCCGCAGGCAATCGCACCGCCGCCCCCACCCCCCACAGCCGCAGGCAATCGCGCCGCCGCCCCCACCCCACGCAGCTGCGGGCAGTCGTGCCGCTGGGGCGGCACGGGTGGGCGCAAGCGGCACCCGCCCAGCGCCGGTCAGCGCCCCCACCCCCGCGACGCCCCCAACGCCGTACACCTGTGCACCCACCGCACCCCGGGAACCCGCGCCCCCACACCCCCGTCTCCCTCCACGACCCCCCACGGGACGCGGAGGCGACATGCACCGGCGCACATTCCTGACCACCACCACAGCCGCCGCCCTGGCGGCAACCACAACCGCCTGCACGGGCAAGGACCAGCCCCCCGGCACCGATTCCAAAGGCACCGCAACCGGAACGCGCACCGCACTCACCTCCGCCGGCAGCGCCACCCCCACCCCCACTCCCAAGGCCCCCGCCACCTGGACCGCCCTCGCCAAGTCCCTGGACGGCCCACTGATCCGCCCCGGCGACCGCACCTGGACAACGGCCCACCAGCTCTACAACACCCGCTTCGACACCCTGAAGCCCACCGCCGTCGCCTACGCCGCCCACCCCGACGACATCCGCACCGCCCTCTCCTACGCCCGCGCCCACCGCATCCCCGTCGCGATCCGCAACGGCGGCCACTCCTACGCGGGCTGGTCCTCCGGCGACGGCCGCCTGATCATCGACGTCTCGACACTCAATCGCGTCCGCGCCTCCGCCGGCGAGGCGGTCGTCGGCGCCGGCGCCAAACTGATCGACGTCTACCGCGCCCTCGCCGCGAAGGGCGTGACCGTCCCGGCCGGCTCCTGCCCCACCGTCGGCATCTCCGGCCTCACCCTCGGCGGCGGCCACGGCGTCGTCTCCCGCGCCTACGGCCTGACCTGCGACAGCCTCACCCGGGCCACCCTGATCACCGCGGACGGCAAGGAGATCACCGCCGACGCGACAGGCGCGCACAAGGACCTCTTCTGGGCCCTGCGCGGCGCGGGCAACGGCAACTTCGGCATCGTCACGGAGTTCCGCTTCCGCACCCACCCCGCACCCCGGGCCGTGTCCGCGTACCTCTCCTGGCCCTGGCGAAAGGCTGCCGCGGTCGTCCGAGCCTGGCAGGAGTGGGGACCGGACCAGCCCGACGAGATCTGGTCCTCCCTCCACCTGGCCGCCGCCCCCGGCCGCACCCCCACCGTCTCGGTCGCCGCCTTCTCCCTCGGCACCTACGGCGAACTCCAGAACGCCGTGGACCGTCTCGCCGACCGCGTCGGCGCCTCCGCGAGCCACGTCTCCCTCAAGCGCCGTACGTACCAGGAGTCGATGGAGATGTACGCGGGCTGCTCGTCCTTCCCGACCGACGCCCGCTGCCACCTCCCGGGCTCCGCCCCCGGCCACTCGCCCCAGGGCTCGCTCGGCCGCGAGACGTACGCGGCCCGCTCGGACTTCTTCGACCGCTCAATCCCGCCGGCCGGCGTCAAGGCCCTGCTCTCCCGGCTCACCCCGGTGCACGGCGGCGCCGGCAGCATCGCGTTCACGGCGCTCGGCGGAGCGGTGAACCGCGTCCCGCCCACGGCCACCTCGTTCGTGCACCGGCGCTCCCGGATGCTGGCCCAGTACCTCGCGTCGTGGCGTCCGGGTACGAGCGGCAAGGCGGCCCGGTCCTGGCTGGATTCCGCCCATGACGCGATGCGCCCGTACGCCTCGGGGGCGGCCTACCAGAACTACACGGACCCGGCCCTGAAGGACTGGCGGCGGGCCTACTACGGAGACGCGGCCCCGCGCCTGGCGCGACTGAAGCACCAGTACGACCCGGACCGCGTCTTCACCTTCCCGCAGGCGCTGTGAGCCTCAGGCGGCGAGATCCCGCTCGCCCGAGGTCTCGGCGCCGCTCTCCTTGCGCGCCCCGGGGATCACGGCACCGCGTCCGGCGGCACCGGACCGGCCTCGCGCGCTGATCAGCCACCCCACCCGGGGCGAGCGCTCGACGGCCCGGGTCAGCGGCGTCAGCAGGGCCATGGCCACCGGCGACAGCAGCAGCGCGACGGCCGTACCGAGGGCGAAGCCGCCCACGACGTCGGTCGGGTAGTGGACACCCATGTAGACCCGGGCGAAGCCGCCGAACAGCGCCAGCACGATCGCGGCGATCCCGAACTTCCGGTTGGCGACGAACAGTCCGACCGCCAGGGCCATGCAGAGCGTGGCGTGGTCGCTCACGAACGAGAAGTCGTTCTTCCCCTCCACGAGCACTTCGAGGCCCTCATGGGACTTGAAGGGACGGGGCCGCTCCACGAAACCCCGTATCGGCACGTTGACCAGCACCGCGACCCCGGCCGCGAGCGGCGCCCACACCAGGGCCGCCACGTTCGGGGCCGCGTCCTCGCCGCCCCGCCGCCGCACACCCCACCAACACCACAGCACCAGCAGCACGATCGCGAACAGCAGTCCGTACTCACCGACGAACTCCATGACCCGGTCGAACCAGTGCGGCGCGTCCTTGGCCAGGCCGTTGATGTCGTAGAGCAGCTCGACGTCGGGGTTCGACCCGGATTCGGCGAGTCCAGCCATGGTGCTGCGGCCCCTTCGTCATGTCCTCCGGCGCGCCGAGCGCACGCCTCTTCTGCCACCCCCGTGGTCAGCTGTACGTCAACAGGAACGCACGGTCCCCGGTGATACGTTCCACACTCCACTGAATGATCACGCAGACGTTATCGAAGAGAGACAGTCGTCGCAGCTCAGGGCAGGGTTTCACGCTGGGTTCCCACCCTCCCATTCACACCGTGGTGGGCAGCGCTTTCGCGCCATCCTCGGTCACCCGGGTGGCCCCGAAGTAGTCGGGGGTGTCGATCGGATCGAACCGGATCACGGCCCCCGTCCGCGGCGCGTCGATCATGTACCCACCGCCCACGTAGATCCCCACGTGCCGGATGGCCCGCGAGTTGGTGAGGTCGTCCGAGAAGAACACCAGGTCCCCCGGCAGCAGTTCGTCCCGCCCCGGATGGGGCCCCGCGTTGTACTGGTCGTTGGCGACCCGCGGCAGCTTGATCCCCACACTCTCGTACGCCGCCTTGGTCAGCCCCGAACAGTCGAACCGCCCGCCCTGCTCGGGCGTCCCGTTCCCTCCCCACAGATACAGCGTCCCGAGCTTCTTCTGCGCGTAGGCGATGGCGCCGGCGGCCTGCTCGGACGGATCGACCCGGGTGGTGGGCGCGGCGAAGCTCTTCTCCAGCGTGGTGATGGTCTTGACGTAGTTCCTGGTCTCCTCGTACGGGGGCACGCCCTGATACCTGATCACCGCGTCGGGACCCGCGTTGTAGGAGGCCAGCATGTTCTCGGTCGGATTGCCCGGCACGCTCTTCACGTAGGAGGCGAGGGAGCAGTCGTACGAAGCAGCCGACGGGATCGCGTCCTCGGGGTCCCACACGTCCCGGTCGCCGTCCCCGTCGCCGTCGACACCGTGGACGGCCCACGTCCCGGGAATGAACTGCGCTATCCCCTGCGCCGTCGCCGCGCTCCGGGCCTTCGGGTCGAACCCGCTCTCCTGGTACAACTGGGCGGCGAGCAGCGCGGGGTTGATGGCCGGGCAGAGATTGCCCCACTTCTGCACGATCGGCTGGTACACCGCGGGCACGCTCCCCTTGGCGAGCTTCTTGGCCCCGCCGCCCGCACCGCCGCCGGCCAGGTTCCCGGCGACGAGGTAGACACCCACGACGAGCAGCATCACGAAGCCCATCCCCAGGGCGACCGCGACACCGGCACCGACCCACATCTTGCGCATGGTCCAACCATCCCCCATGGCCGCACCGTTCAGTGACGTTTCCCGGCCATGTCGCGACCGACCTGACGCCACCTCAACCGGGCACCGCCCACCTCGGCCGGCCCAGCGGCCGCGAACACCCCAGAGGGGTCCAACGACGCAACCACGCGACAGGTTGCGCCCCGCATCATTGCCCGGCGTAACCTCACGTGATACACAGAGTGACCATACGACTCTTCACGCACCGATCCGCACCACCCGGCGAGGACCCGGCGCGGACCGGTGGCAAGCTATTCGCACGAAACCCGCCAATCAATGACGCCAAGTCGACATGCGACGGTGCCATTGTCGGCGACAATGAGGCTTGACCTCTGCATGTCCGCAGAGGGCGCGGAACTACCCAACAGGGGCGGTGACTTACATGCTCTTTGCGGCCGACGAGGGAGACATCAACACCATCATCGGGGGGATCGCTCCGGACTGGGGCCCCTTCGGTGCGCTGGGGACCGAGGCCAAGACGATGGTCCAGGTCGTCATGGCCGTCGCCATTCTGCTCTGCCTCGGCATCGCCATCTGGGGCGCCGCCAAGCAGCGCATCGGTGCCACCGCACTCCGGGACACCTTCAGCGCGGAGCAGGGCAAGGGCCTGATCATCGCGGGCCTGACCGGCGTGTTCATCATCGGCTCGCTCGGCACGCTCTTCACCATCGTGTACGGGATGGCCGTGTAACCCCGGCACGCAACCGTTCCTCCCCCTCCATCCCACCCGCCCGTCGTGCCAACCGGCTGAGGTTGCGTTTCCCTGATGTCGAGTCATAACACCGCGCCCGAGCGGGACCCAGCACGGCTACCGTCGTACGTACACGGCCGACCCGACGTCGAGGGGGCGTACGCGGCATGAGTCTCGGAGACGATCACCAGTCGTCCGGCGATTACGGCGGTGCCGGCCGGACGCGGCTCCGGCTGCCCGAGGACGAGGGCGGCCCCCGACGCGGCGGCCGCTCCTCCTCGCGCAGCCTGGTCACCGTGGTCGGCGTCGTCGTCCTCCTCATCGCCGCGATCGCCTTCGCGAACCGTGGAGGAAGCGATTCCGCGTCCGGGGAGGACGGGGACGGCGACAAGCCGAAGACCTCGGCGACGGCGCCTTCGGGGACACGTCCGGTGCAGTCGGGCTTCGCCCATGACGCGCAGGGGGCGCAGAGCGCGGCGGCGAACTACGCGGTGGCGCTGGGTTCTGACGGGATGTTCGACAAGGCGAGACGGCACGGGATCGTGAGTACCGTCTACGCACCCGACGTCGCCGCCGCCCGGCAGACGGACCTGGACGGCGCGTACTCCAGCGCGAAGTTCCTGGCCAATATCGGCCTGGACAAGAACGGTAGGGCACCGGCTGGTCAGACGTTCGTCTCCCGGGTGATCCCGGTGGGCACCAAGGCCACGAAGTCCAGTGCCGAGGAGGCGACCGTCGAGGTCTGGTACACCTCGCTCTTCGGGCTCTCGGGCGGCAACTCGACCAACCCTGTGACCGAGAGTTGGTACACCACCACGTACCAGCTGACTTGGACCAATGGGGACTGGAAGGTCACCGACTTCCAGCAGAAGGACGGGCCGGTGCCCATCGGGCGCGATCAGCGGGCCTCCACGGCCGACGACATGACGAAGGCCGTGGAGGAATACGGAGGGTTCACGTATGCGCGCTAACCACCGAGTCCTCAGGGTCTCTGCCGCTGTCGCAGCAGTACAGGCCTCGACCATTCTGCTGGCCACCCGGGCGTTCGCCGCCCCTACACCGGCGCCCACGGACACCGAAGACCCCTGCGATCTCATCCGCGGCCCCGCCAAGGACTACTGCGAACGAGGCGAAGGCGGCGGTTCCGGTGGTGGTGGCGGGACGCCCGACACGCTCCCCTCCACCCTCGACCCCCTCTCCTCCCTCGCCAAGGGCTGTGCCGACGCCGCCGCCTGGACCGTCGACACGCTCAGTGACGCCGTGAAGAACACCGCCGACGTCGACTTCACGAACGACACGTTCCTCAAGCAGTACGCCGTCGTCTTCGCGGCGTCCGCGTTCCTGACCCTGATCCTCTGGCTGCTCGCGGTGGCCAAGCGTGCCGTCCGCGGCGTCCCGCTCACCACCGCGCTCTCCGAGGCCGTCGGGTTCCTCTGGCTCACCGTCCTGGCGTCGGCCTTCACGCCGCTGATCCTGTACACGGTCGTGTCGGCCACCGACGCCGTCACCGACGTCCTGGCCAAGGGCACCGGGGACCAGACGGACACCTTCTTCGGCACCTTCTCCCAGGCGCTGAAACAGGGCAACGACATCGGCGGCGGCCCGATCATGCTGATCCTGGTGTCGTTCGTGTCGATCATCGCCGCGGGCGTCCTCTACCTGGAGCTGTACCTGCGCGCCGTCCTGCTCTACGTCGGCGCCCTGCTCGGCGTCGTCGTCTACGCCGGCCTGGTCGACAAGAACCTGTGGGGCCACGTCCGCCGCTGGGCGGGCATCATGATCGCCGTGATCATGGTCAAGCCGGTCATCGTCATCGTGCTGGGCCTCGCCGGCGCGCTGACCACGGCGGACGGGCCCGACTCCGTGGCCGCCATCGTGTCCGGCCTCGCCATCATCCTGCTCGCGATCTTCGCCTCGGCGATGATCTACCGCTTCGTCCCCGGCTTCGGCGACGAGATCGCCAACGGCCGCAACAA
This sequence comes from Streptomyces violaceoruber, assembly GCF_033406955.1. Taxonomy (NCBI): domain Bacteria; kingdom Bacillati; phylum Actinomycetota; class Actinomycetes; order Kitasatosporales; family Streptomycetaceae; genus Streptomyces; species Streptomyces violaceoruber. Next base: position 3,979,251 of record NZ_CP137734.1, read on the forward strand.
CCGCATCATGCAGGGGGCCGAGGGCAAGGCAGCCGCCGTGATCAGCTCCCCGGCCAACCTCGTCGCCCAGGGCATCAGAACCCACAGCAGCCGCCACAACGGCGACGGCGGCGGCGGGCAGTCCTCGTCCTCCGCGGCCGCCCGCCCCTCGAACCCCGCCTCCGGCGGAGTCGCCGCGCACAGCTCGCGCCCCTCGAACGGCGGCGGCGGAAATGTCCCCTCCGCCGCACCCGCACCGCGCTCCGGCAGCCCGGTGAACACGCCCCACGCAAGCAACACCCGCAACAGCCAGAGCACAGGAGGTGACGGGCGTTGACGACCGAGTCCCACATGTCCCATACGGTCACGCCCCGCCGTACGTATCTGATCGGCCGCGCCCGACCGAACGCGATCGTCGGCCGCAATCGCGAGACCGGTGAGATCGCGCTGATCGTCGCGGGCGCGTTCCTCGGCATGATGTGCGGGCTCCTCGTCCCCGTCCTGACCCTGCGGATCGTGCTGCTCTGCGGATTCCCGATGCTCGCCCTGGCGGCGGTCTACGTGCCGTACAACCACCGCACGTTCTACCGGTGGTTCGAGATCAACCGCAGCTACAAGCGCACCCTCCGCCGGGGCACCACGTACCGCTCCGGCGCCATCGAGGCGGGCACCAGGATCGACGGCCGCGAGATCGAGGTCGGCCCGCCGCCCGGCATCGGCCGCATCTCCTGGCTGGCGGCGCCCTTCGGGCCCGACGAGATCGCCGTACTGCTGCACGCCGACCGCAAGACCGTGACGGCCGCCATCGAGATCGAGGGGCCCGGCGTCGGCCTGCGCGACTCCGAGGACCAGGAAGCCCTCGTCGACCGCTTCGGCACCCTGCTCAAGCACGTGGCCAACGGCGACGGCTTCGTCACCCGCATCCAGATGCTCGCCCGCACCCTCCCGGCCGACCCCGACGCACACGCCAAGGACGTCTCCCAGCGCGGCGACGAGAAGTCACCGCCGTGGCTGCGGCAGTCGTACGACCAGCTCCAGTCGATGGTGTCCACCAGCAGCGAGCAGCACCGCGCCTATCTGATCGCCTGCATGCACTACAACCGCGAGCTGGCCGCCGAGGCCCACACCATGGCCCGCGCCGCCCGCCCGCACACCGGCCGCAAGCTGGACCGGGACGCCGGGCTCGCGGTCGTCATGGCACGCGAACTGACCGACATCTGCTCCCGCCTCCAGGAAGCCGACATCCGCGTGCGCCAGCCGCTGGGCCAGGGCCGGCTCGCCTCCCTGATCCACGCCATGTACGACCCGGACCACCCCATCGACCACATCCAGGCGATGACCAAGCGCAACGCCTGGCCGGCCGAGCTGGACGCCATGGAGCCCACCTACCTCCAGGCCAAGACCCGCGAGTCCGCCACCCGCGCCCCCTGGTGCCACGCCACCGCCTGGATCAAGGAGTGGCCGATGACCCCGGTGGGCGTCAACTTCCTGGCTCCCCTCCTCGTCCACACCCCGGACGTGATCCGCACCGTCGCCGTCACGATGGACCTCGAACCCACCGAGGTCGCCATCGAGCGCATGCTGACCGAGAAGACCAACGACGACGCCGAGGCGTCCCGCGCCGCCAAGATGAACCGGACCGTGGACCCCCGCGACATCGCCGCCCACGGCCGCCTCGACCAGCGCGGCGAGGACCTCGCCAGCGGCGCGGCCGGCGTCAACCTGGTCGGCTACATCACCGTCTCCTCCCGCACCCCCGAGGCGCTGGCCCGCGACAAGCGGACGATAAGGGCATCGGCCGGGAAGTCGTACCTGAAACTGGAGTGGTGCGACCGTGAGCACCATCGCGCCTTCGTGAACACTCTTCCGTTCGCCACCGGCATCCGAAGGTAGGGGCTGAGCCTGATGCGGGACCCGCTGACCGTCCTCACCGACGCCTTCACGTCCTTCCTCTTCGGGAAGGTGGAGACGACCCGCCTCCCCGTCCGCACGTCCACCGGACAGGCCCAGGCCGTCTACCTGCCGACGGCCGCCCCCGGCCTCGGCGACTCCGGCGTGATCATCGGCCGCGAGGTCTACTCCGGCAAGGGCTACATCTACGACCCCTTCCAGCTCTACGGCCAGCAGCTCCCCGCCCCGCACTGGCTGGTGCTCGGGGAGTCGGGGAACGGCAAGTCGGCCCTCGAGAAGACGTACGTCCTGCGCCAGCTCCGCTTCCGCGACCGCCAGGTCGTCGTCCTGGACGCCCAGGGCGAGGACGGCGTCGGCGAGTGGAACCTCATCGCCGAGGAGCTGGGCATAACTCCCATCCGCCTCGACCCGATGGCCGCCCTGGACCACGGCATCCGCCTCAACCCCCTCGACCCGGCGATCACCACGACGGGCCAGCTGGCGCTGCTCCGGACGATCATCGAGGTCGCCATGGGCCACGGCCTGGACGAGCGCTCCGGCTTCGCCCTCAAGGTCGCCCACGCCTACGTCAACGAGACCATCGTCGAACGCCAGCCGGTCCTCACCGACATCGTCGAGCGGCTCCGCCACCCCGAGCCGGAGTCCGCCGAGGCGATGAACGTCGCCATAGACGACGTACGGGCCTGGGGCCTGGACGTGGCGCTGGTCCTCGACCGGCTCGTCGACGGCGACCTGCGCGGCATGTTCGACGGCCCGACGACCGTCGGCATCGACCTCGACGCCCCGCTGATCGTCTTCGACCTCTCCCACATCGACCGCAACTCCATCGCGATGCCCATCCTCATGGCCATCGTGGGCGTCTGGCTGGAGCACACCTGGATCCGCCCCGACCGGAAGAAGCGCATCTTCCTGGTCGAGGAGGCCTGGCACATCATCAACAGCCCCTTCGTGGCGCAGCTGTTCCAGCGGCTCCTGAAGTTCGGGCGCCGGCTCGGCCTGTCCTTCGTGGCGGTGGTGCACCACCTGTCCGACGTCGTCGACGGGGCGGCCGCGAGAGAGGCCGCCGCCATCCTCAAAATGGCCTCCACCCGCACCATCTACGCCCAGAAGGCCGACGAGGCACGCGCCACCGGCCGCGTCCTCGGCCTGCCCCGCTGGGCGGTGGAGATCATTCCCTCCCTGACCCCCGGCATCGCGGTCTGGGACGTCAACGGCAACGTCCAGGTGGTCAAACACCTGATCACCGAGACCGAACGCCCCCTGGTCTTCACCGACCGCGCGATGACCGAGTCCTCCGCCGACCACCTGACCGACGACGCCCTGCGCGCCGCGGAGCTGGAGGCGGAGGAACGGGCGGCGGCCTTCATGGAGCAGCACATCGGCGACTCGTCGGAATCGACGGTGGCATAGGGCCAGTAGGAGCACCGGCGCAGCAGGAGCGCCAGGGCAGCAGGACAGCGGGACGAGGAGAGGCACCGGACGCATGAGACCGGACGACCGCCGCGATCAGCGGCCGGCCCAGGGCGGCATCCCCGACGGCCTGCTGATCGGCATACTGGCCTTCCTCCTCGGCATGACCCTGCTGGTCTGGACGGCGACCGGCCTGTCCGCCCTGTTCGCCCACGGCGCCTGGCCCGACGGCGTCAGCTTCACCGGCACCCCGCAGGCCATGCGCCAACTGATCGCCGAGCCGCACGACATCCCGGGCGCGTGGCCGGACGCCCCGGAGGGGGCGCTGTCCGGGTACGGGTTGTTCTGGGGGCTGTTCATCGGCCAGCTGATGGTGCTGGTGGTGCTGACGGTGTTCGTGATGGGCACGGTGGCGCGGTGGCGCGCGGTACGACAGCGACACCGCGAGCAGCCGACACCAGCACCGGCACCGGCACCGGCACCGGCACCGCCGGCAGCACCGGTGGCGCAGGAGACGCCGGTCCAGGAGCCCTCGCGGCACGAGGTGCCCACCCCCAGGGCGCCGCACCAGGACCCGGCTCTGGAAACCGAGCCCCCAGCCTCTGCGGCCAACGGCAAACGGTTGGGTGGGTGGGAAACACACCGCGCCGAAGGCGCGGTGCACTACGGCCCCGGGGAGAGCCGCCACTCAACCGCCGTCCAAACCCTGCGGGACGCGGAGGGCGCCGCCCTCGTCATCACCTCCAACCCCGCCCTGTGGTCGGAGACCAAGGACGCCCGCGCCAAACTCGGCCCCACCCACCTCTACGACCCGAACCACCTCTGCGACACCCCCGCCCGCGTCCACTGGTCCCCCACCGGGGGCTGCGAGGACAGACAGACGGCCACTGCCAGAGCGGCCGCCCTGCTCACCCCCGTCCGCCCCACCGCCCGCCTCGACCAGGCGATCGGCGACACCGCCGAACTGCTGCTGCGCAGCTACCTCCACGCCGCCGCCATCGACGGCCGCACCATCCGCCACGTCCACCGCTGGTCCCAGGGCCTCCAGGTCCAGGACGCCGTCCGCATCCTGCGTACCCACCCCAAGGCCGCCCCCGGCTCCGCGGGCGAACTCGAAGGGTCCCTTACCGCCCACCCCGAGCGCCGGGACATGGCCCAGCAGCTCACCGCCCGGGCCCTCGCCGCGCTCTCCACGGTCAATATCCGCGAGGCGTGCACTCCCAACCGAACTGATGCCCTCGCCTTGGATTCCTTCGTCCACGAACAGGGCACCCTTTACGTGGTGGGTGAATCCATTGAGGATCCCCGTACGAGCCCGGGCGCGATGCCGCTGCTGACGGCGCTCGTCTCCAGCGTGGTCGAGCGCGGCCGGCGCATGGCCGAACGGTCATCCTCCGGTCGCCTCGACCCACCAATGACGCTCGTCCTGGACGACGTCGCGGCCGTCGCCCCGCTGCCCCAGCTCCCGGACCTGCTCGCCGACGGCACGGACGCGGGCATGCCGACCCTGGCCCTGCTCCGCTCCCGCGAACAGGGCCGCGCCCGCTGGCCCCACGACGAACTGCCCGTCTGACGAACCGCCCGCCCGACGTGCCCTGAGGCCCGGCGGCGCGAGGCGGGTCAGCGCTCGAGCACGTACTCCAACTCGTGGTCCCCGGGCCCGCCCTCCAGCGGCACCGTCCGCCCGCTCGGCACGAACCCCGCCTTGCGGTAGGCCCCCTGTGCCCGCGTGTTGCCGGGATGCACGATGAGCCGCATCCGCTCGACGCCGTTCGCCCACCCCCACTCGAGACCGGCGTCGAACAGCGCCTTGGTCAGCCCGCTCCCCCGCCACTCGGGCCGTACGAACACCCCGACGACATGACCCTGCCGCCGCTCCACCGGGAACCCGGCCCAGTCCGTCGTCCCGGCCTCCTCCACGAGCACGGTCAGCGTGCCGAGCCACAGCCCGCCGGGTCCCACGGCAACGACCTGCTGCGCCTCGGCGGCCCCCTCGGCGCCACGGACCGCCCGCTCCTGCCAGTAGGAGTCCGGCCGCGCGGCGGCTTCCTCGTACGTTTCCAGGTACGCGAGATCCGCGACCGGGTCCCGCAGCGCACGCAGCCGCAGCTCCTTCACCGCGGGCCACTCGTCGGCGCGTATGGAACGGATCACGTAGTCACCGGGGACCGAGGCACTCATGCCGGCCACCGTAATACCCGGGTACTACGCCCCTCATCTCATATACGGCCCCCGGACGGACGCCCGTCCCGCCCGGACCCCCGACCATGGTCAGATGGAGCCCGTGAAGCCGGTGCCGGAAGACCGAGCCGCCGAACCCGTCACCGAGTACGTCCAGCGCGTCAACCGGCGGATCCGCGCCTTCGACCACCGCCATCCGCTCCTGTGGGACCTCACCCTCACCGGCTTCTGGGTCCTGGCCGCCCTCGTCGACGGGACCGGCGACGGCTGGCGCAGCGTCGCCCACGACCCCGGCGTCCCCGTCGGCCTCGTCCTCGTGCTCAGCCTCGCCCTCTCCGTCCCCGTCGTCTGGCGCCGCAGCCACCCCCGGGGTGCCCTCCTCGTCACGCTGCCCGCGGCGCTGGTGAGCGCATGGTCGGGCGCCGCCCTCCAGGCCGCCCTGCTGCAACTCCTCCTCGTCCACCACATCGCCCTGCGCCTGCCGCTGCGCAACCTCTGGTGGGCGGTGGCCGTGGTGGCCGCGCCGACCTGTGTCTCGGTCGCCCGCTACGGGGACAGCGCGGGCTCCTGGAACCAGCAGCTCGGCTCGCAGCTCGTCGCCATCGGCGTGGCCGCCCTCATCGGCATCACCGTGCGCACCCGGCGCGGCTACACCGAAGCCCTGGAGGACCGCGCCCGCCGCCTGGAGACGGAACGCGACCAGCAGGTCCGGCTCGCCGCCGCCGCCGAACGCGCGCGCATAGCCAGGGAGATGCACGACATCATCGGCCACAACCTCTCCGTCATCACCGGCCTCGCCGACGGCGGCCGCTACGCCGCCGCCAAGTCCCCGGACCGCGCCGCCCAGGCCCTCGACGCCATCGGCACCACCAGCCGCCAGGCGCTCGGCGAACTCCGCCGCCTCCTGGACGTCCTGCGCGACGACGACCAGGACGGCACCGGCCCGGAGCCCGAACTGGCCCCGCAGCCCGCCCTCACGGACCTCGCCCGTCTCCTCGACGGCGTACGCCGGGCCGGCCTCCCCGTCCGCACGTCCGTCAAGGGGGAGCCCGCCCTCCCCGAGGGCCGCCAGCTCACCCTCTACCGCGTCATCCAGGAAGCCCTCACCAACACCCTCAAACACGCCGGTCCCGACGCCACCGCCCACATCGAGCTGTCCTACGGGTCGGGCGGCGCCGCCACCCTCACCGTCACCGACACGGGCCGGGCGGCCCCGCTCCCCTCCCGCACGCCGTCCGGCGGCCGCGGCCTGCCGGGGATGCGTGAACGGACCTCCCTGTACGGAGGCACACTTGAGGCCGGCCCGCGCCCGGCCCCCGAGCAGGGGTGGCGCGTCCATCTGCACCTACCGGAGGAATCCCCGCAGTGACCACCGTCCTCATCGCCGACGACCAGCCCCTCCAGCGCTTCGGCTTCCGCATGCTCCTGGAGAGCCAGGACGACATGACGGTCGTGGGCGAGGCGGCCAACGGTGCCGAAGCGGCCCGGATGGCGGCCGAACTCCACCCCGACGTCGTCCTCATGGACGTCCGCATGCCCGGCCTGGACGGCATCGAGGCGACCCGCCGCATCGTCGCGGGCGGCGGCCGCAGCCGCGTCCTCATCCTCACCACCTTCGACCTGGACGAGTACGCCTACTCAGGCCTGCGCGCCGGCGCCTCCGGCTTCCTGGTCAAGGACGCCCTGCCGGAGGAACTCCTCTCCGGCATCCGCGCGGTGGCCACAGGCGACGCGGTGGTCGCCCCGAGCCTCACCCGCCGCCTGCTCGACGCCTACGTCCACCACCTGCCGGCCGCCGGCACACGGGACCACACGCCCGGGTCCCCCGATCCGCGCCTGTCCCCACTCACCGAACGCGAGACCGAGATCCTGCGCGTCATGGGCCAGGGCTGGACCAACACGGAGATAGCCGAGCGTCTCCACCTCGCCGAGTCCACGGTGAAAACACACGTGGGCCGCATCCTGGCGAAGACGGGCTCCAGGGACCGTGTCCAGGCGGTCATCCTGGCCTATGAAACAAAGCTGGTGGGCTAGAAACCGGGGGTAGAACGCAGAAAACCCCGCACCGTTCCCGGTGCGGGGTCTCCCAGCAACAATTGTTCGGCGGCGTCCTACTCTCCCACAGGGTCCCCCCTGCAGTACCATCGGCGCTGTAAGGCTTAGCTTCCGGGTTCGAAATGTAACCGGGCGTTTCCCCTACGCTATGACCACCGAAACACTATGAAACACTCAACCGCACCATGTGTGGCACATGGGGTTGTTCGTGGTTTCAGAACCAACACAGTGGACGCGAGCAACTGAGGACAAGCCCTCGGCCTATTAGTACCGGTCACCTCCACACCTCACGGTGCTTCCAGATCCGGCCTATCAACCCAGTCGTCTACTGGGAGCCTTAACCCCTCAAGGGGGTGGGAGTCCTCATCTCGAAGCAGGCTTCCCGCTTAGATGCTTTCAGCGGTTATCCCTCCCGAACGTAGCCAACCAGCCATGCCCTTGGCAGGACAACTGGCACACCAGAGGTTCGTCCGTCCCGGTCCTCTCGTACTAGGGACAGCCCTTCTCAAGACTCCTACGCGCACAGCGGATAGGGACCGAACTGTCTCACGACGTTCTAAACCCAGCTCGCGTACCGCTTTAATGGGCGAACAGCCCAACCCTTGGGACCGACTCCAGCCCCAGGATGCGACGAGCCGACATCGAGGTGCCAAACCATCCCGTCGATATGGACTCTTGGGGAAGATCAGCCTGTTATCCCCGGGGTACCTTTTATCCGTTGAGCGACGGCGCTTCCACAAGCCACCGCCGGATCACTAGTCCCGACTTTCGTCCCTGCTCGACCCGTCGGTCTCACAGTCAAGCTCCCTTGTGCACTTACACTCAACACCTGATTGCCAACCAGGCTGAGGGAACCTTTGGGCGCCTCCGTTACTCTTTAGGAGGCAACCGCCCCAGTTAAACTACCCATCAGACACTGTCCCTGATCCGGATCACGGACCCAGGTTAGACATCCAGCACGACCAGACTGGTATTTCAACGACGACTCCACCCACACTGGCGTGCGAGCTTCAAAGTCTCCCAGCTATCCTACACAAGCCGAACCGAACACCAATATCAAACTGTAGTAAAGGTCCCGGGGTCTTTCCGTCCTGCTGCGCGAAACGAGCATCTTTACTCGTAGTGCAATTTCACCGGGCCTATGGTTGAGACAGTCGAGAAGTCGTTACGCCATTCGTGCAGGTCGGAACTTACCCGACAAGGAATTTCGCTACCTTAGGATGGTTATAGTTACCACCGCCGTTTACTGGCGCTTAAGTTCTCAGCTTCGCCACACCGAAATGTGACTAACCGGTCCCCTTAACGTTCCAGCACCGGGCAGGCGTCAGTCCGTATACATCGCCTTACGGCTTCGCACGGACCTGTGTTTTTAGTAAACAGTCGCTTCTCGCTGGTCTCTGCGGCCACCCCCAGCTCAGAGTGCAAAACTCGTCACCAGGTGTGGCCCCCCTTCTCCCGAAGTTACGGGGGCATTTTGCCGAGTTCCTTAACCATAGTTCACCCGAACGCCTCGGTATTCTCTACCTGACCACCTGAGTCGGTTTAGGGTACGGGCCGCCATGAAACTCGCTAGAGGCTTTTCTCGACAGCATAGGATCATCCACTTCACCACAATCGGCTCGGCATCAGGTCTCAGCCACAAGGTGTGCGGATTTACCTACACACCGGCCTACACCCTTACCCCGGGACAACCACCGCCCGGGATGGACTACCTTCCTGCGTCACCCCATCACTCACCTACTAACCGCTTGGTTCGGCGGCTCCACCACTCCCCTCAACTCCGAAGAGATCAGGGCGGCTTCACGGCCTTAGCATCACGATGCTCGATGTTTGACGCTTCACAGCGGGTACCGGAATATCAACCGGTTATCCATCGACTACGCCTGTCGGCCTCGCCTTAGGTCCCGACTTACCCTGGGCAGATCAGCTTGACCCAGGAACCCTTAGTCAATCGGCGCAAACGTTTCTCACGTTTGTATCGCTACTCATGCCTGCATTCTCACTCGTGAACCGTCCACAACTCGCTTCCGCGGCTGCTTCACCCGGCACACGACGCTCCCCTACCCATCACAGCCGGCGTTGGCCGTATTGCTGCAATGACACGACTTCGGCGGTACGCTTGAGCCCCGCTACATTGTCGGCGCGGAATCACTAGACCAGTGAGCTATTACGCACTCTTTCAAGGGTGGCTGCTTCTAAGCCAACCTCCTGGTTGTCTGTGCGACTCCACATCCTTTCCCACTTAGCGTACGCTTAGGGGCCTTAGTCGATGCTCTGGGCTGTTTCCCTCTCGACCATGGAGCTTATCCCCCACAGTCTCACTGCCGCGCTCTCACTTACCGGCATTCGGAGTTTGGCTAAGGTCAGTAACCCGGTAGGGCCCATCGCCTATCCAGTGCTCTACCTCCGGCAAGAAACACACGACGCTGCACCTAAATGCATTTCGGGGAGAACCAGCTATCACGGAGTTTGATTGGCCTTTCACCCCTAACCACAGGTCATCCCCCAGGTTTTCAACCCTGGTGGGTTCGGTCCTCCACGACCTCTTACAGCCGCTTCAACCTGCCCATGGCTAGATCACTCCGCTTCGGGTCTTGAGCGTGCTACTAAAAACGCCCTATTCGGACTCGCTTTCGCTACGGCTTCCCCACCCGGGTTAACCTCGCAACACACCGCAAACTCGCAGGCTCATTCTTCAAAAGGCACGCAGTCACGAGGATGGAGCAAGCTCCATCCCGACGCTCCCACGGCTTGTAGGCACACGGTTTCAGGTACTATTTCACTCCGCTCCCGCGGTACTTTTCACCATTCCCTCACGGTACTATCCGCTATCGGTCACCAGGGAATATTTAGGCTTAGCGGGTGGTCCCGCCAGATTCACACGGGATTTCTCGGGCCCCGTGCTACTTGGGTGTCTCTCAAACGAGCCGTTGACGTTTCGACTACGGGGGTCTTACCCTCTACGCCGGACCTTTCGCATGTCCTTCGCCTACATCAACGGTTTCTGACTCGTCTCACGGCCGGCAGACCGTAAAAGAGAGATCCCACAACCCCGCACACGCAACCCCTGCCGGGTCTCACACGTATACGGTTTGGCCTCATCCGGTTTCGCTCGCCACTACTCCCGGAATCACGGTTGTTTTCTCTTCCTGCGGGTACTGAGATGTTTCACTTCCCCGCGTTCCCTCCACACTGCCTATGTGTTCAGCAGCGGGTGACAGCCCATGACGACTGCCGGGTTTCCCCATTCGGACACCCCCGGATCAAAGCCTGGTTGACGACTCCCCGGGGCCTATCGTGGCCTCCCACGTCCTTCATCGGTTCCTGGTGCCAAGGCATCCACCGTGCGCCCTTAAAAACTTGGCCACAGATGCTCGCGTCCACTGTGCAGTTCTCAAACAACGACCAACCACCCGTCACAACCCACTCACGCGGATTTTTACCGGGGCCGGCAACTGAAGGCGACCTCACGGCCGTACCCTCAGATACCCAACAGCGTGCCCGACACCCTTGCCTTCCCTTACTCGTGTTCCACGCCGAAGCAGTACTGACGAGAAGATCAGGATCAAGTGTGCCGAGTAGTCAACGTTCCACCCATGAGCAACCGTGCAGGACATTTGCCTGCAGTCGGCTATGTGCTCCTTAGAAAGGAGGTGATCCAGCCGCACCTTCCGGTACGGCTACCTTGTTACGACTTCGTCCCAATCGCCAGTCCCACCTTCGACAGCTCCCTCCCACAAGGGGTTGGGCCACCGGCTTCGGGTGTTACCGACTTTCGTGACGTGACGGGCGGTGTGTACAAGGCCCGGGAACGTATTCACCGCAGCAATGCTGATCTGCGATTACTAGCGACTCCGACTTCATGGGGTCGAGTTGCAGACCCCAATCCGAACTGAGACCGGCTTTTTGAGATTCGCTCCACCTTGCGGTATCGCAGCTCATTGTACCGGCCATTGTAGCACGTGTGCAGCCCAAGACATAAGGGGCATGATGACTTGACGTCGTCCCCACCTTCCTCCGAGTTGACCCCGGCGGTCTCCCGTGAGTCCCCAACACCCCGAAGGGCTTGCTGGCAACACGGGACAAGGGTTGCGCTCGTTGCGGGACTTAACCCAACATCTCACGACACGAGCTGACGACAGCCATGCACCACCTGTACACCGACCACAAGGGGGGCACCATCTCTGATGCTTTCCGGTGTATGTCAAGCCTTGGTAAGGTTCTTCGCGTTGCGTCGAATTAAGCCACATGCTCCGCCGCTTGTGCGGGCCCCCGTCAATTCCTTTGAGTTTTAGCCTTGCGGCCGTACTCCCCAGGCGGGGCACTTAATGCGTTAGCTGCGGCACGGACAACGTGGAATGTTGCCCACACCTAGTGCCCACCGTTTACGGCGTGGACTACCAGGGTATCTAATCCTGTTCGCTCCCCACGCTTTCGCTCCTCAGCGTCAGTATCGGCCCAGAGATCCGCCTTCGCCACCGGTGTTCCTCCTGATATCTGCGCATTTCACCGCTACACCAGGAATTCCGATCTCCCCTACCGAACTCTAGCCTGCCCGTATCGACTGCAGACCCGGGGTTAAGCCCCGGGCTTTCACAACCGACGTGACAAGCCGCCTACGAGCTCTTTACGCCCAATAATTCCGGACAACGCTTGCGCCCTACGTATTACCGCGGCTGCTGGCACGTAGTTAGCCGGCGCTTCTTCTGCAGGTACCGTCACTTTCGCTTCTTCCCTGCTGAAAGAGGTTTACAACCCGAAGGCCGTCATCCCTCACGCGGCGTCGCTGCATCAGGCTTTCGCCCATTGTGCAATATTCCCCACTGCTGCCTCCCGTAGGAGTCTGGGCCGTGTCTCAGTCCCAGTGTGGCCGGTCGCCCTCTCAGGCCGGCTACCCGTCGTCGCCTTGGTGAGCCATTACCTCACCAACAAGCTGATAGGCCGCGGGCTCATCCTTCACCGCCGGAGCTTTCGAACCTCGCAGATGCCTGCGAGGGTCAGTATCCGGTATTAGACCCCGTTTCCAGGGCTTGTCCCAGAGTGAAGGGCAGATTGCCCACGTGTTACTCACCCGTTCGCCACTAATCCCCACCGAAGTGGTTCATCGTTCGACTTGCATGTGTTAAGCACGCCGCCAGCGTTCGTCCTGAGCCAGGATCAAACTCTCCGTGAATGTTTACCCGTAATCGGGTGACACCACGAGAGCGGAACAGTCGGAGGAATAATCCGACCGTTCACAGCGTCCTCGCTGTTGTGTTACTTCAAAGGAACCTCAACCCGAACGGAGATCCGATCAGGTCGGGGTATCAACATATCTGGCGTTGACTTTTGGCACGCTGTTGAGTTCTCAAGGAACGGACGCTTCCTTTGTACTCACCCTCTCGGGCTTTCCTCCGGGCGCTTCCCTTCGGTCTTGCGTTTCCGACTCTATCAGATCTTTCCGATCCGATTTCCTCGGTGCTTTCCAGGTTCCCGCTTCCGCGTTTCCCTTTCCGGCGGTTCCGACTCTATCAGATCCTTTCGGGCCCTGATTCCCCGTCAGAAGGGGTTGTCGTCCCGGTTGTTGGGCCGTTCCGACGTCTCAAACCTTAGCGGACCCTCTCGGCGATTCCCAATCGGGGTCGATCGGGCCGACGAGTACCCAGCGAAATTGAATTCGGGCGCGCCGAAGTCATTCCCACTTGGGGGTCGTGCTGGTGGTTTGATTGCCGCTGCTGCGGCGGGAGGTGCTGCCGCAGAACCGTTACGGTCCCGTGGCAACCCGAAGAACCTTACGGATCCCGCAGGGGGCTGTCAAGCGTCGCTGTCAAGATCTTTAATCGAGGTCGCTGAGCCGGCCACCGGCGTCCGGCTGTGCGTGCTCCACCCTGCGCAGGAGGCGGGTCAGCACATCACCGAGCGCGGTGCGGTCGTCGGCGGAGAGGTCCTGGAGCAGGTCCTCCTCGAAGACGGTGGCCAGGCGCATGGCCGCCAGCCACTTCTCGCGCCCCTCCGCCGTGACCGCGACGATCACGCGCACCCGGTTGGTCTCGTCGCGCTCCCGGGTGACCAGGCCCTCCGTCACCATGCGGTCGATCCGGTGCGTCATCGCGGCGGGCGTGAGGCCGAGGCGCTTGGCGAGGTCGCCGGGGCCTAGCCGGTACGGAGCGCCGGAGAGCACGAGGGCCTTCAGCACCTCCCAGTCCGTGTTGCTGATGCCCAGCTCGGCGGTCTGGCGGCCGTACGCGACGTTCATACGGCGGTTGAGGCGGGAGAGCGCCGAGACGATCTTCTCGACCTGGGGGTCGAGGTCCTGGAACTCGCGCTGGTAGGCGGCGATCTGCTCTTCGAGTGTCGGCTCGCCGGCGCCGGAGGTGTCGCCCATGGCCGCAGTATGGCACGCAACTCCTTTGCTTTGAAGTCCTTCGGTATGTACTCTTTACCTTCGAACTTTAGCTTCTAAGTCTTCAGCTCTAACGGCTGGAGCGGACGATCCGAGAGATCAAGAGAGGGTGAACGTGACCAGGGCAATGGGCGCGGCGATGCGCCGGATCCACGTGGGCAACGCACTCAGCGCGTTCGGACTCGGCTTCACGGTCCCCTACCTGTACGTCTATGTGGCGCAGGTACGGGGACTGGGTTCTGTCACGGCGGGCCTCGTGCTCGCCGTCTTCGCCGTGGCCGCGCTGATCGTGCTGCCGTTCGCCGGGCGGGCCATCGTCCGGCGTGGTCCGCTGCCGGTGCTGCTGGTCGCCCTGGTCACCGCCGCGCTCGGCGCGCTGAGCCTCGGGCTGTCGGCCTCGGCCGGCACCGTGCTGCTGTCCGCCGCCGCGCTGGGGGCCGGGCAGGCCGTGATGCAGCCCGCGCTCGCGACGATGATCGTGGACTGCTCGACGACGGAGACCCGGTCGCGTGCGTTCGCGATGCAGTTCTTCCTGCAGAACCTGGGGCTCGGCGTCGGCGGGCTCATCGGCGGTCACCTGGTCGACACCACGAGCCCGTCGTCCTTCACGCTGCTGTTCGCCATCGAGGCGGCGATGTTCCTGGTGCTGGTGGCCGTCATGGCGACGGTGCGGACGCCGCGTGCGCCGCGGATCGAGGGGGCGCCGGGACAGGCCGGCGGCGGGAGCTGGAAGCAGCTTCTCGGCAATCGGGCCATGGTGCAGCTGTGCGTCCTGGGCTTCGTGCTGTTCTTCGCCTGCTACGGGCAGTTCGAGTCGGGGCTGAGCGCGTACGGCGTCGAGGCGGCCGGGATCTCCACGTCCGCGCTGGGTACCGCGCTGGCGGCGAACACGCTGGTGATCGTGATCGCGCAGTTCGCGGTGCTGAAGTTCGTGGAGCGGCGCAAGCGGTCCCGGGTCATCGCGTCCGTGGGGCTGATCTGGGCCGTGGCGTGGGCCGTGGCCGGGTACGCCGGGCTGGGACACGGCAGCCAGACGATGGCCACGGCCGCCTTCATCTCGACGTACGCGCTGTTCGGGCTGGGTGAGGCGATGCTGTCGCCGACGCTGGCGCCGCTGGTGGCGGACCTGGCGCCGACCGGTCTCGCCGGGCAGTACAACTCCGCCTTCGCCCTGGTGAAGCAGCTCGCGTTGGCGATCGGTCCGGCGGTCGGCGGGCCGCTCGGGGCCTCGCTGCACGCGCCGTACATCGTGGCGTTCCTGCTGTTCTCGCTGGGCATCACGGTGCTGGCGGTGCGGCTGGGGCGGCAGCTCACCGATGTCCAGAATCAGCCGTCGCTGGCCAGGAGCCGGGTGGTCACGCAGGGCGGGGCGCCGGCCGACGCCGTGGTGTCCGCGGAGGCGTGAGCGGGCCGGGCGGGTAGTGGCGGGGCCGGGGTCCGTACCCGCTCCGCCGTCGGCTCAGGGCTTCTGCAGGACGAACTCGCACCAGACGGCCTTGCCGCCGCCCGGGGTGCGCCGGGACCCCCAGTTGGAGGCGATCGTCGCGACGATGGCGATGCCCCGGCCGGACTCGTCCCCCGGCTCCGCGCGGCGGCGGCGGGGCAGGTGGTCGTCGCCGTCGGTCACCTCGATGATGAGGCGGCGGTCGGTACGGCGCAGCCGCAGCCGCATCGGCGGGGTGCCGTGCTGGAGGGAGTTGGCGACCAGTTCGCTGGTGGCCAGGACGCCGAGGTCGTGCAGCTCGGCGGGGAAGCGCCAGCTGGTGAGGACGCCGGAGGCGAAGGCACGCGCGCGTGGGGCCGCTTCCACGCCGCCGAGCAGCTCCAGGGCGGCGTTGCGGAACAGCTCGGCCTCGGCGCCCTTGCGGGCGGGGTGCTGGAGGACCAGGACGGCGACGTCGTCGTCGTGGTCCGGGGTGACGCCCGCCGAGCGGACCAGCCGGTCGCAGACCACCTGGGGCGTGCCGGTGGCGCCGGACAGGGCGCGCTCCAGGGCGGCGATGCCCTCGTCGAGGTCCTCGTCGCGGCGTTCGACCAGGCCGTCGGTGTAGAGGACGGCCGTGGAGCCAGGGGGCAGGGCGATCGAGCCGGACGCGTGGATCCAGCCACCGGTGCCGAGCGGCGGGCCGGTGGGTTCGTCGGCGCGCTGGACGGTGCCGTCCTCGTCACGGACCAGGATGGGGAGGTGGCCGGCGGACGCGTAGACCAGCCGGCCCTCGTTCGGGTCGTGGATGGCGTAGACGCAGGTGGCGATCTGGTTGGCGTCGATCTCGGCGGCGAGGCCGTCGAGGAGCTGGAGCACCTCGTGCGGGGGCAGGTCGAGGCGGGCGTAGGCCCGGACCGCCGTGCGGAGCTGGCCCATGACGGCCGCCGCGCGGACGCCTCGGCCCATGACGTCGCCGATGACGAGGGCGGTGCGGCCGCCGCCGAGGGTGATCACGTCGTACCAGTCGCCGCCGACCGCGGCCTCGGTGCCGCCGGGGTGGTAGGTGGCGGCGACGCGCAGGTCGTCGGGCTCCTCCAGCTCCTGCGGCAGGAGGGAGCGCTGGAGGGTGACGGCGGTCTCGCGCTGGCTGCGTTCGCTCGCGCGCAGGCGGCCCGCGGCCTCGGCGTGGTCGGTGACGTCGGTGGCGAAGACGAGGACGCCGCGGCCGTCGCCGTTGTGGCCCTCGGTGACCGGGGTGCAGGTGAACGTGTAGGAGCGGCCGTCGGGGGCCTTGCGGGACTTGAGGGTGCGGGGTCTGCCGCTGCGCTGGACCTGGTCCAGGAGCGGGAAGAGGCCCGGCTCGTCCAACTCGGGGAGGGCCTCGCGGGCGCGGGCGCCGAGGTCGCGGATGCCGAAGGCGGCGACGTAGGCGTCGTTGACGTAGGCGAGGCGGTGTTCGGGGCCGTGCAGGAGGGCGACGAGGGCCGGGACGCGGCCGAGGACGTCGCGGACGGGCAGTTCGTCGACGCTGGGGACGTCGGCGGCGAGCGGGGCCTCGTCGGCCGGCTGTTCGGCGCGGGCGGCGGGTACGGAGCCGTCCGCCCGCCGGTCCGGGGAGAGGGCCGTGTCGGTCCGCGCGGCGGCGCGGCGCTGTGTTCCGGGGAGTCGGGCGCTCCAGCGCGTGAAGTTCACGAATCCTTGCCTCGTGTAGTTGTCGGCGGCCGGGGACCGGGACGGGCCGGGGCGGCCCGGGCCCCGGGGGCCGCGCTGGGGCGAGCGGCGGCGCGCCCGCGGTGGTGGACCAGTCTGGCAGGGTGCCCGCCTGGCCGACATCCGTCAGACGCCCCGGTGGCCGGGGGAGTTCCTGAGTCCGGTCAGGACGACCCCTTCGGGTTGTGCGGGGGCTCCTGAGAAGGCTTTCCACCGGCCGCGAGTTCGAACTCCGCCCGCGGATGTTCGAGTGAGCCCAGGGAGACGATCTCCCGTTTGAAGAGCCCGGCGATCACCCATTCGGCCAGTACGCGTGCCTTCCGGTTGACGGTGGGGACGCGGCTGAGGTGGTAGGCGCGGTGCATGAACCACGCGGGGTAGCCCTTGAGCTTGCGCCCGTAGACGTGTGCGACGCCCTTGTGGAAGCCGAGGGAGGCGACGGAGCCCGCGTACCGGTGCGCGTACGTGTCCAGGGGCTCGCCGCGCAGGGCGTGGGTGACGTTGTCGCCGAGGACCCTGGCCTGGCGGACGGCGTGCTGGGCGTTGGGGGCGCAGTTTCGGCCGGGTTCCGCCGCGGTGACGTCGGGGACGGCGGCGGCGTCACCGGCCGCCCAGGCGTGCGGGGCGCCGTCGACCGACAGGTGGGCGGTGCAGGCGAGCCGGCCGCGGTCGTCGAGGGGCAGGTCGGTGGCGGCGAGGAGGGGGTGCGGTTTGACGCCGGCCGTCCAGACGACCGTACGGGTGGGGAAGCGGGAGCCGTCGCTGAGGACGGCGACGCGGTCGGCGCAGGACTCGAGGCGGGTGTCCAGGCGTACGTCGATGTTGCGGCGGCGCAGTTCGGTGACCGTGTAGCGGCCCAGTTCCTCGCCGACCTCGGGCAGGATGCGGCCCGACGCCTCGACGAGGATCCACTTCATGTCCTCGGGGGTGACGTTGTGGTAGTACCGCGCGGCGTAGCGGGCCATGTCCTCCAGCTCGCCCAGGGCCTCCACGCCCGCGTAGCCGCCGCCGACGAAGACGAAGGTGAGGGCGGCGTCGCGGATGGCGGGGTCGCGGGTGGAGGAGGCGATGTCCATCTGTTCGAGGACGTGGTTGCGCAGGCCGATGGCCTCCTCGACGGTCTTGAAGCCGACGCCGTGGTCGGCGAGTCCGGGGACGGGCAGGGTGCGCGAGACGGAGCCGGGGGCGAGGACGAGTTCGTCGTAGGTCAGCCGGCGGGCGCCCGTCCTCGCCTCGTCGGTGGCGAGGGTGGTGACGGTGGCGGTGCGGGTCGTGTGGTCGATGGACCGGGCCTCGCCGACGACGACGTCGCACTGGCCGAGGACGCGGCGCAGGGGCACGACGACGTGCCGGGGGGAGATGGAACCGGCCGCCGCCTCGGGGAGGAACGGCTGATAGGTCATGTAGGCGTCGGGCGTGACGACCGTGATCTCGGCCTCGCCCCGCCGCAGTTCGCCCTTGAGATTCCGTTGCAGCCGCAGGGCCGTGTACATCCCGACGTAGCCACCGCCGACAACGAGAATGCGCGCACGTTCCTTCACCATCCCATGACGCACCCGGCGCTTGCGTTTGTCCACAGGCTCGTCAAATTGTGTGACCGGAGATCGTCGGGGCGCCCAGCCGCGGGAACCAACGTCGCACGGCATGATCACGCAGGTCAGCGTGGGTGAGTGGGGGCTCGGAGGGGGGCACATCCGGGGCGGGTGCCATCCGTGCTCCGATCGGGGGGCGCTCCGTGCGGAACGTGCCCCTTCTGAATTGACCCCCGCTCAACTATGTTCTTTCCCACGGTGTGTAGGCGGATGTGCTCATGCGGTCCGCGACGGGCGGGCCGCGCAACCGGGCCCGTTCCACGCACTCCGGCTTTCGATGGCGGGGAGTGTCTCCGGGGGGAGACGTCATTACCGGGGGATTGTCTATGCATGTTCAGGATTCTCATTGGTCGTCCGCGTCGGCCGTCGCGCCCGGCGGTGCGATGAGTACGGCGGCGGGCGGCGCACACGGGGACGCGGGACGGAGCGCGCCCTTGCGCGTGGACGCCCAGCGCAATCTGGAGCACGTGCTGCGCGCTGCGCGGGAGGTGTTCGGCGAGCTGGGGTACGGCGCGCCGATGGAGGACGTGGCGCGGCGCGCGCGGGTCGGTGTCGGCACGGTGTACCGGCGCTTTCCGAGCAAGGACGTGCTGGTGCGCCGGATAGCCGAGGAGGAGACGGCACGGCTGACCGACCAGGCCCGCACGGCGCTCGGGCAGGAGGACGAGCCGTGGTCGGCGCTGTCCCGCTTCCTGCGGACGTCGGTTGCCTCGGGCGCCGGCCGGCTGCTGCCGCCGCAGGTGCTGCGGGTCGGGGTGTCGGACGACGCCGGGACCGACGGCGGCGTGGGCGGTCCCGGTGCAGCGGCCGCCGGTGATCCGCGGGTGCCGCAGCAGCGGATACAGCCGGGCACCGGCGAGCTGCGGCTGGTGTCCGAGGAGTCCGCCGCGGCCAGGGCGTCGGCCGCCGTCGGAGTTTCCGCCGCGGACGCCGCGGGCCCTGTCGCAACCTCTGCCGCAGGACCTGCCGCAGGACCTGTGGCGGGTTCTGTCGCGGGTTCCGTGGTCGGGGACGACGGTGCCGCGGCGCTGCTGGAGGTCGTGGGCCGGCTCGTGGAGCGGGCGCGCACGGCCGGTGAGCTGCGGCCCGACGTGTCGGTGTCGGACGTGCTGCTGGTCATAGCCACGGCGGCGCCCTCGCTGCCGGACCCGGCCCAGCAGGCGGCGGCCTCGGCCCGGCTGCTGGACATCCTGCTGGAGGGGCTGCGGTCGCGGCCGGTGTGAGACGCGGCGACGTCGTCGGGGGCCCGTATCTCCTTCCCCGAACGGCTGAGCGTTATTACCGCGGCACGTGAAGTCCGCACAGACGAGTGACGGTCGGCACAGGGGGGTCCTGAACAAAAGCCAATATGGCACGCTGACCCGGTGTTCGGACTGGCTGGGCAGGTTGGCGGGGGCTTTCCGCGATGAGCGTTGACGGGCGGGACGGTTCACTCGGTGACGGCGAGAGCGGTCCCGGTGACGTCGGGACCGGCGCTGGCCTGGGCGGCCGCACCGGGGACGGTGACGCCCGGGCGGGCGGCTCGCCGCAGGTGCCGGGCCAGGGCGGTCCGCCCCGTGCCGGGCGGGAGGCCGCTCCCGTGGAGGACGGCGGCCGGGGCCTCGCCCGGGACGGCGGCCGCGAGGGTCCCGCCGAGGACGAGCGCCCTGCCGGGACCGGCGTTCCGGCCCAGCGCGAGCTGCACGAGGACAGCGTCCTGCCGCCGCCGCGCGACCTGTACGACGACGGCATCCTGCCGCCGCCGCGCGAGCTTCCCGCGTCCGACGCCGAGCTGATCGGGCGGATGCGCTCGGGCGACGACACGGCCTACGAGGAGCTGTACCGGCGCCACGCGGACGCGGTACGCCGGTATGCGCGCACCTGCTGCCGCGACGCCCACACCGCGGACGACCTCACCGCCGAGGTGTTCGCCCGCATGCTTCAGGCGGTGCGCGGCGGTTCGGGACCCGAGCACGCCGTACGCGCCTACCTGCTCACCGCGGTCCGGCGCGTCGCCGCCGGCTGGACCCGGTCGGCCGGTCGGGAGCAACTCGTCGAGGACTTCGCGGTGTTCGCCGCGCAGGCCGCGCACACCGCGAAGGTGCCGGACGACGACACCCTGGAGCTGGGCGCCGACGTCCGCGCCATGCACGAGGCCGAGCAGTCGATGGCCATGCGGGCGTTCCGGTCGCTGCCGGAGCGGTGGCAGGCCGTGCTGTGGCACACCGAGGTCGAGGACGAGTCGCCGAGCGAGGTGGCCATGCTCTTCGGTCTGGACGCCAACGGCACGCGTGTCCTGGCCAGCCGCGCCCGCGAGGGGCTCAAGCAGGCTTATCTCCAGGCCCACGTCAGCGATGCCCTCGCCACCGACGAGGAGTGCGCCCGCTACGCCGACCAGCTCGGCACGTACGCGCGCGGCAGGCTGCGCGTCCGGGCCGAACGCGGGCTGCGCAAACACCTGGAGGAGTGCGCGAGGTGCCGGCTGGCCGCGACCCAGATCGAGGAGGTCGCGAGCGGCATCCCCGCCGTGGTGCCCGTCGCGGTCATCGGCTGGTTCGGTGTCGCCGGGTACGCGAAGGCGGCGGGGCTCATCGCCGGGGGCGCGGGTGCGGCGGGAGCCGCGGGCGCGGCGGCCGCGGCGAGCGGCGGTGCGTCCGGCGGAGCGGGCGCCGGGGCCGGGGCGGCGGCCTCCGAGGGGCTGGGCGCGCCGGTGAAGGCGGGGATCGCGGCCGGTGTGGTCGCGGTGGCCGCAGCGGCGGCGCTGGCCCTGGCCCTGATCGGCGACGACGCCCCGGGCAAGGAGCCGCCGAAGGCCGCCCCGCCCGCCTCCTCCCCGGTGGCGCAGCCCGCCCCGGACACCCCCACGCCCTCGCCCCGGCCGCCCCGCCCACCCGAACCGGTGGCGGCCCCCAAGCCGACTCCCACCCCCATCCCGACCCCGACCCCGACCCCGAAGCCCACCCCGAAACCGACCCCCACCCCCACCCCGACTCCCCCGCCGAAGCCGAAGCCGACCCCCACCCCGACACCTCCCCCGCCCCCTCCCTCACCGCCACCCGTCCCGGCCGTCTACCAGTGGAGCGAGCTGGCGTACGACGTGAGCGGCGACGGCACCGGCCCCGAGATGCGGCTGGCCGGAAGCAGCTGGGTGTGGCAGCGCTCCGACCTGTCGGTCGACGACGTGTCGTACGCGCACGGCGTCACCGTCAACGGACGCTCCTCGGTCACCATCGACCTCAACCGCGAGTGCTCGTCCTACGACGCGCTGGCCGGCGTCGACGACCTGACGATGAAGCTGGGCAAGGTCCACTTCTCGGTGTACGCGGACGACGTGCGGCTGTGGAACTCGGGGATGGTCAAGGGCGGGGACCCCGCGGTACCGGTCCACGTGGACATCACGGGACGCGAGACGCTGCGGCTGGTGACCGAGCCGCACAGCCACTTCGACTCGTTGGCGCTCGCGGACTGGGCCCAGTCCCGCTTCACCTGCGCGTAGGAGCCTGCGGAACCGGCCGCCGCACCGCCGTCTCCAGCTCGCCGACGACGTCCCCGGGCGTGAGGCCGGCGCCCGCGGCCACTTCGGCGGCGTACCGCTGCGGGCCGAGGACACCGCGGGCGGCGGCCTCGGCCCGCTCGGCGTGTGCCCGGTCCGGCATGGGGCGCGGGCGGTCGCCGCGCCAGTGTCCGGCCGCGCCCAGCAGCCGCACCGCACGGGCCTGGTCGCCGAGGTCGCTCAGCAGTCCGGCCGCGCTGTCCGCCAGCGTCGCGAGGACCAGCTCGGCGCACCGCTCCTCGACGGCCGTCCGCAGGGTGCCCGTCAGCAACGGCAAGGCGGCGCCCGGGCCCGACTCGCCCGCCGTCACGAGCGCGTCCACCAGCCCGAGCATCGCGAGGAACTGCGGCGGCGGCGTGCCGCGCAGGCACTCCTCGCGGGCCGCCTCCCACAGGACGCGGGCCCGCGCGAACTCCTCGTCGGCCACCGCGAGTCCGGCCCGCAGCATCAGGACGAAGGCCTTGGAGTCCACCACGCCGTACCGGTCGGCCGCGGCTCCGGCCTCGTCGAGTACGCCGAGCGCCGTGCCGTGGTCCCCCTCGCGGTAGGCGATCTCGGCGAGCCGGGCGATGAGGAACGGCGCCTCCGCGAAGGCCCCCACCTCCTCGGCGAGCCGCAGCGCCTCCGCGTACTCGGCCCTGGCCTCCTCGTAGCGGCCGCGCACCATGGCTGCCTCGCCGAAGGCGCTGCACACCTGGGCCTCCACGAGGCGGTCGCCGACCCGACGGCTGAGCACACGCATCTCCGCCAGGTCGGCGTCGATGCCCACCGGAGTGCCCGAGATGTCGACCACCGCATGCGTACGGAACATGAGACTGGCGGCGATCTCCCACTCGCCGCCGTAGACACGGCAGTTGGCGACGGAGGCGTCCATGGATCCCTGGACGTCGCCGGAGTCGCTGACGAAGAACTCGGTCAGCGGCCAGATGAGACCGGGCACCCGGGCCGCTTCGGGGCCGCCCGCCGCGAAGTGGTCCCGCACCCGCCGGACGTACCGCCGCATGCGCTCGTCCAGCAGCCCCTCCCTCGGCGCGGTCTCGAAGGTGAGGAGGATGTGCATCATCCGCACCTGCATGCGCAACGCGTGCAGCGGATGCCCCGGACCGCCCCCGCTCCCCTCCAGGAGCGCGCCGACGTGGTCGGCGGCAGCGGTACGCCGGGCGAGGACGTCCGCCCCCGGCACCCGTCCGCTGCCCCCCGCGTCCAGGGCGGCTCCGAGGCGCAGCACCCGCTCCAGCCACCTGACGCCTTCGTGCCGGTAGTTGCGCAGCCACCAGAACCAGCCCATGGCGAGCGCGAGGGCCGCGGCCTCCGGCTCGTCGCCCGCGGCGAGGGAGCGGTCGAGGGCCGCGCGGATGTTGTCGTGCTCGTCCTCCAGGCGGGAGATGTACGGCAGTTGCCCGGCCGAGCGCAGCTGCGCGTCGGCTTCCTGTGCCAGGGCGCGGGCCCACGCGCGGTGGGCGCGTTCGGCGGCGTCGCGCAGCCCGGGCGTCTCGGCGGCGCGTTCCCCGGCGTACTCGTGGATGGTCTCCAGCAGGCGGTAGCGCATGGCGGCGCCGTCGGCGCCCGGGTCGGCGACGACGAGGGACTTGTCGACGAGGGCCCCGAGGAGGTCCGCGGCGGGCCCGGTGCCCACGGCCTCCGCGGCCGCCAGGTCCCAGCCGCCCGCGAAGACCGACAGTTCGCGCAGCAGCGTGCGTTCCGCCTCGTCGAGGAGGTCCCAGGACCAGTCGACGACCGCGCGCAGCGTCTGCTGGCGGGGCAGGACGGTACGGCTGCCCGAGGTGAGCAGGCGGAACCGGTCGTCGAGCCGGTCGGCGATCTCCCGCGGGGTGAGCAGCCGCAGCCGGGCGGCCGCCAGCTCGATGGCCAGCGGCAGTCCGTCGAGCCGCCGGCAGATCTCGGCGACCGCCTCCTCGTCGCGCAGGACCGCGTCCGCGTCGGGACGCACGGCGCCGGCGCGCGCGGTGAACAGGCGCTGCGCCTGCTCCTGGGTGAGCGGCTCGACCGGTCGCACCGACTCGCCGGGCACGCCCAGGGGCTCCCGGCTGGTGGCGAGGACGGTGAGGCCCGGACACCGGGTCAGCAGGGTCTCGACGAGCCGGGCCGCCGCGCCGATGACGTGTTCGCAGTTGTCGAGGACCAGGAGTTGGCTGCGCGGGGCGCAGTACTCGACGAGCAGGGCGACGGGGTCGTCCTGCCCGGCCGGCCGGTCGCCGGTGAGCAGCACGGTCTCGCGCAGCCCGAGGGCGTTGACGACCGCGCCGGGCACCGCCTCCGGCCGGTCGAGCGGGGCCAGTTCGACCAGCCACGCCTGATCGAGCCCGGCGGCGGCCTCCTCGGCGAGGCGGGTCTTTCCGGATCCGCCGGGTCCGGTGAGGGTGACGAGGCGGGCCCCGGGCAGTTCGGAACGGAGGGCGTCGAGCTCGGGTTCGCGCCCCACGAAGGTGGTCAGCCGGGGCCTGATGTTGCCCTTGCGGCCGTCGGAGGGGGCCCGCCCGGGGGCCGGGGAGGGCCGCTGCGCGCCCCCGGTGCCGAGCAGTTCGGCGTGCAGGGCGCGCAGCCGGGGGCCGGGTTCGATGCCGAGGCCGTCGGCGAGGGTGCGGCGGGCGCTCTCGTAGGCGGCCAGGGCGTCGGCGTCGCGACCGGCGGCGCGCAGGGCGGCGATGAGGAGGGCGTGCAGCGGTTCGTCGTACGGGTGCGCGGCGGTCAGTTCGCGCAGCCGCGGTACGGCGTCGTGGGCGTCACCGAGCCGCAGACCGGCCTCGATACGGGCGCGGGTCGCCTCCAGGCGCAGGGCGTCGGGGCGGGCGGCGTGCCCGGGGAGGTCGGCCAGGGCGGGGCCGCGCCAGAGGGCGAGCGCCTCGTCCAGGTGCCGGGCGGCGGTCGCGGCGTCGCCGTGCGCGAGGGCGGCGGTGCCTCGCCGTACGAGGCGCTCGAACACGAACAGGTCCACGTCGTCGCGCGTCGCCGCGAGCCGGTACCCGCCGGGGGCGGAGGCGACGGCGTCCTTGCCGACGGTACGGCGGAGGCGGCCGACCAGGGCCTGGAGGGCGGCGGGGGCGTCCTGCGGCGGGTCGTCCTCGGCCCAGACCTCGTCGATCAGCGTGGTGGGGGTGACGACGTCGCCGGGGCGCAGGGCGAGGGCGGTGAGCAGCGCGCGCAGGCGGGGACCGCCGGGGTTGACGACGGTGCCGTGGTCCTCCGTCTGGGTGACGCCCAGGATTCTGTACCGCACGGAGTCATTGTCGCCGCACCGGTGCGGTGCGGGCACCCGCGTCAGACCCGCCGCACGACCGCCCCGGCCCCGCCCAGCGCCCCCCGCTGCGGCGCGATGCCCGCGGGTACCGCGCGTTGGCGGGCCGGGGTGCCGGTCCAGCAGGTGCCGCGGCGGGCCAGCAGGCGGCCGAGCCACAGCTCCAGCGAGACGAGGTCGGCCAGTCCGTCCAGCGGCAGCGGCTCACCCGCGGCCGCCGCCCGCACCGCCTTGCGCACGACCCGCGCCTCCACGAGCCCCGCCTCCGCGAGCAGCGGCCGGTCGAAGAGCCCCAGCAGGGAGTCCGCGGCGACCCGCAGCCCCGTCCGCGCCGTGGAGGCCGCCAGCGCCTGCGTGGGCGCGCCCCACCCGCTCGGCAGCTCGCTCACCCCCGCCCCCTCCAGCACCGTCCGCAAGATCGCCGCCCGCGCCCCCGGCTGCACCCGCAGCGCCTCCGGCAGGGCCCGGCAGGCCCGGACGACCTGGTTGTCCAGGAACGGCGTGTGCAGCCGCTGGAAGCGGATCTCCGCGGCCTGCTCCAGCACCCGCACCTCCGCCGCCTGCCGAGCCAGCGCCGCCCGCGCCCGGAAGTCCCCCGGACGCTGCCCCGGCCCCACCCCCGACCGCTGCGAGGACGTCTGGAGGCGAACCGATACTTCAGCCAGCGCCTCTCCGGTCAGCCACCGCGCCGCCGGCCCCGCCCCGGCCCAGGTCAGCGCGGCCAAAGAGGCGTCCATCGCCCCGTCGCCCGGCGTGTCGAACCGTCTGCGCAGCAACCGCTCGGCGAGCACCTCGAGCCCGCTCCGGTACGGCGTGCGCGCCAGCCGCCGCGCCGCGCCGTACACGCGCGCGGGGACCAGGACCGACCCGTCGGCCTTGGCCAGTGCGGCGACCGGCCGGACCAGATGGCGCCGCTTGCGGTCCATGAGCAGGTCGGCGAGGCGCGCCGGATGCGCGTCCAGCACCTGCCGGGCCCCGTACCCGGTGAAGTGGTCCGCGCTGCCCGCCGCCAGCCGCGCCCGGTGCCGCGCCGCGGCGACCAGGGACGAGCCCGGTTCGTCGGTCAGCGGCCCGTCCAGCGCGGCGTACGGCAGCATGTCCTCGCCGCCGGTGACCACCACGTGGTGCAGCCGCGGGTTGGCCGCGAGCGCCCCCGCCCGCGCCAGCTCGGGCTCCTGCCCGCCGACGGCGAGGTCGTTGAAGGTGACGGCCAGCAGCCGCTCCCCCGCCCCGGTCCCGTGCCCGAGCACGGTCCCCGGCATCCCCGGCAGCCCGGCCGCCAGCAGCGCCAGCGTGCCCGAGGCCGGCCCGCCGGACAGATCGGCCCCGATCCCCGGCACCGGCATCCCCCGCGCCGCCCGCCGCTCCGCGGGCCCCATGCCCGGGACGGGCCCGGGGTCGATGCCGTCCCCGGGGACGTGCCGCGGCGCGGCGAGCCGGGTGCGCACCGCGTCCACCAGGGCGTCCCGCACGCCGTCCACCGCGCGGTCGGGGTCGGCCGAGGGCGCCGCGACGGCGAGCGAGGCCACCGGTTCGTACCCGGCGATCTCCCGCGACCCGGCGCGCAGGATCAGCGCGTGCCCCGGCGGAACACGCTTCACGCCGTCGTACGGGGTGGAGTCGTCCAGCGCGGCCGGCACGTCGGGCGCGGCGAGCAGCGCGGCGAGGTGGCCGAAGTCGAGGTTGGCCTCCACGAGGTCAGCCAGCGGCAGCGCGGCGGTCGCGTAGGCGGTGCCGGACGCCCAGGGGGTGTGGAAAACCGGCCGCGCGCCCGCGAGGTCGCCGCAGACGGTGATCCGCCGCCCCACCTGGACGACGGCCGTGTAACTGCCGGGCCACGCCGTCAGATGCCGCAGTGCGCCCCCGCGCGCGGCGAACAGCGCGACCCGCAGCTGCTCGTCGCTCGCACCGCAGATGCCGAGCACGGCGATCCGGGTCTGCGCGTCGGCGGCGACGACGCGCACCTCGTCGGGACGCCAGTCGCCCACCGCCCAGAGGGGATCGGGGTCGCCCCACAACGGCTGGGCACCCACGGGCTGCACGGTCTCCCCGTCGTAGCCGGTGGCACCGGCGGAGCCGGCGGCCCCGGCGATCCCCGCTGCTCCTGCTCCCACGGCGGCGCTGCTCCACCCCACCAACCACCGCATCGACGCCTCCACAGGCTGGGGACAACCAGTGCACCGTACGAACTGGTTCCCCATGCTGCCATGAAGGGCGCGCCACAGAGCGTCGGCGGAGCCGCGTGTGCTCCGCGAGTGCGCCTCGCGGAGACTCACGCGAGAACGCCGGGACATCGCCGCGGGACCGTCAACTCCCGTACTCCCACGGCGAAGACGACGCGAATGCGCCCCCGCAACGCGCCCCTTGGCTCCCCAACGCGCCCTCAACTCCCATGGTGAGGGCGGTTGTACCCCGAAATCACCAGCGGTGATTTTCAGCCAAATCGGCGCCACGCGGACACACTCGAACACGCTCCGTACAAACTCCGCGCACCGTCCGTCAGTTCACCGGCGGCGCGCAGTCCGGGGGACGGGACTCGCCCCCCGGACCGGTCCGCCGCCCGCGGGGATGTAGGCGGCGGCGTCCCCCAGCCCACTGGATCCAGTACAGCGGGCCGACCCACGCACCGCCCATGGAATCGCTCCCGTCGTGGCCGGAGAAGAGCGCACGCACGGGCGCACGGCCACACATCGGGAGCACGCGGCAACAGACCGTACATGCACCGCAATTGAGTACGGACCACAATCCCGCCATCCGGAACAATGCCTCTTAACGCCTGGGATGCGGCGAACTACGCTGGGTTTACGAATGCCGCGTGGTTATGCCAGCGCGGCAGCCGTCTGTGTCGAGGGGTGGCGCATGTCCAGGGAGCAACGCGGGCCGAACGAGAAGCTCGGCGCCGTTCTCGCCCTCGCGGGAATCAGCAACGCAGGACTCGCCCGGCGCGTCAACGACCTCGGCGCCCAACGCGGGTTGACACTTCGCTACGACAAGACGTCGGTGGCGCGCTGGGTGTCGAAGGGCATGGTGCCCCAGGGCGCCGCGCCACACCTCATCGCGGCGGCCATAGGCCAGAAGCTCGGCCGCCCGGTGCCGCTCCACGAGATCGGTCTCGCGGACGCGGATCCCGCCCCCGAGGTGGGCCTCGCCTTCCCGCGGGACGTCGGCCAGGCGGTCAGGTCCGCCACCGAGCTGTACCGTCTCGACCTCGCCGGCCGCCGCACCGGCGGCGGCATCTGGCAGTCGCTCGCCGGTTCGTTCGCGGTGAGCGCCTACGCGACGCCCGCCTCCCGATGGCTGATAACCCCGGCCGACAGCTCGGTGGCGCGCGAGGTGAGCCCGGCGGAGGGCTCCGGCGCACCGCTCAAAGTCGGCCACAGTGATGTGCAGAAGCTGCGCGAGGCCGCCGAGGACGCCCGGCGCTGGGACTCCAAGTACGGCGGCGGCGACTGGCGGTCCTCGATGGTCCCCGAGTGCTTACGCGTCGAGGCGGCCCCGCTCCTCCTCGGCTCCTACTCCGACGAGGTCGGCCGCGCCCTGTTCGGCGCCTCGGCCGAGCTGACCCGGCTGGCCGGCTGGATGGCCTTCGACACCGGCCAGCAGGAGGCGGCCCAGCGGTACTACATCCAGGCCCTGCGCCTGGCCCGCGCGGCGGCCGACGTCCCGCTCGGCGGTTACGTCCTCGCCTCCATGTCCCTCCAGGCGACCTACCGCGGTTTCGGCGACGAGGGCGTGGACCTCGCCCAGGCCGCCCTGGAGCGCAACCGCGGCCTGGCCACGGCCCGCACCATGAGCTTCTTCCGCCTGGTCGAGGCCCGCGCCCACGCGCGCGCGGGCGACGCGGTGGCGGCCGGCGCCGCCCTGAAGGCCGCCGAGAGCTGGCTGGAGCGCGCCCGTCCCGGCGACAGCGATCCGACGTGGCTGGGTTTCTACTCCTACGACCGGTTCGCCGCCGACGCGGCCGAGTGCTACCGCGACCTGAAGGCACCGCGCCAGGTCCGCCGCTTCACCGAGCAGGCCCTGTCGAAACCGACGGAGGAGTTCGTACGCTCGCACGGCCTCAGACTCGTCGTCTCGGCGGTGGCCGAGCTGGAGTCCGGCAACCTGGACGCGGCCTGCGAGCAGGGCGTGCGGGCGGTCGAGGTGGCCGGGCGCATCTCCTCGGCCCGTACCACCGAGTACGTGAAGGACCTCCTGCACCGCCTGGAGCCCTACGGCGACGAGCCGCGCGTGGTGGAACTGCGCGAGCGCGCCCGCCCGCTGCTGGTGACTCCGGCCTGATCGCCCGACCGCCCGCCCCTGACGGGTTTGAGGGCATTGTCAGTGGCGCAGTGCACTATCGAAGCGGGAGGTGGGCCGGGAAATGGAAGAAGTGCGGGCCGGGCTCGTTCGGAGCACCGTGTACGACTGCGACGTGCTGGTGATCGGCGGCGGGATCGTCGGCCTGTCCACGGCGTACGCGATCACGCGCGCGGCACCGGGCACCCGGGTCACGGTCCTGGAGAAGGAGCCGGGCCCCGCCCGCCACCAGACGGGCCGCAACAGCGGGGTCATCCACAGCGGTGTCTACTACCGCCCCGGCTCCCTCAAGGCGCGCTACGCGGTCCGGGGCGCCGCCGAGATGGTCAAGTTCTGCGCCGAGTACGGCATCGACCACGCCGTCACCGGCAAGCTGATCGTCGCCACCGACCGCGCCGAGCTGCCCCGCCTGCACGCCCTCGTCCAGCGCGGCCGGGAGAACGGCATACCGGTGCGCGAGCTGAGCGGCGCCCAGATCCAGGAGTACGAGCCCGAGGTGCGGGGCCTGGCCGCCATACACGTCGGCACCACCGGGATCTGCGACTACGTCGCCGTGGCCCGGCAGCTCGCGCGGGCGTCCGGGGCGGAGATCCGCTACGGCGCCGAGGTGCACCGCGTCGACCGGCGCCCCGGCCGGGGCGTCGCCGTCCGGACCCGCACCGGGGACGTGCTCCGGGCCCGGGTGCTGGTCAACTGCGGCGGGCTGCACTGCGACCGGATCGCCCGGCTGACCGGGGACGACCCCGGCATGCGGATCGTCCCGTTCCGGGGCGAGTACTACGAGCTGGCGCGGCCGGAGCTGGTGCGGGGACTGGTGTATCCGGTGCCGGACCCGGCCTTCCCGTTCCTCGGCGTGCATCTGACCCGGGGGATCGACGGCGGCGTCCACGTCGGGCCGAACGCGGTACCGGCGCTGGCCCGCGAGGGGTACGGCTGGGGCGTGGTGCGCCCCCGCGAGCTGGGCGCGACCCTGGCCTGGCCGGGCTCCTGGCGGATAGCCCGGCGGCACTGGAGGTACGGGGCGGGCGAGCTGCGGCGGTCGCTGTCCAGGAGCGCCTTCACGACCGCGGTCCGCAGGCTGCTGCCGGCGGTGACGGAGGACGACCTGGTGGCGGCGCCCGCCGGGGTCCGGGCGCAGGCGGTGCTCGCCGACGGCACGCTGGTGGACGACTTCCTGATCAAGGAGGGCGCCCACGCGGTGCACGTCCTGAACGCGCCGTCGCCCGCGGCGACCGCCTCCCTGCCCATCGGCCGGGAGGTGGCCCGCAGAGCGCTGGCGATGCTGGCGGACCAGGCACCACCCGGCCGCCCGGCCCCCCGGCGGGCCGGCTAGGGGGTGTCGTTCGGATCAGGCCGGCCGCGGCCGACGGTGCCTTGTGGCAGACCCCGCGACCCCGGCAAGATCCAAACGACACCCCCTAACCGCGCCCGGGAGCGCTGCTGCCCTCGTACGAGCCGAGGCCCTCGATCAGGGCGACGAGGGCCGGGTCCCCCGCGAAGCGCTCGGCGTGGATCTGGCGGATGCGGTCGCCGGTGGCCGGGTCCTCGTCGTCGGTCAGGTCGTGGGAGACCATGTGCCGCACCAGTGGCAGCCCGATCTCGTCGACCCGCCGGTGCAGCGGGGCGTGCATGTACGCCCGGTAGCCCTCGATGTCCTCGACGGCGAACATCGCTCCGTAGTCGAAGTCGCCGCCCACGTCGCGCCCGACCGTCCAGGACGCGACGGCATCGATCTCGCGCCCCATCCTGCGGAGCATCTCAAGGGCTTCCTCGACCTTGTCCCGGGGTGCGTCGGGTCGCATGGCAAGGCGGATCTGGTGGTGAATCACGGTGTCTCTCCCCACGGGTACACGACTGTCGCTTCAACCAATCGCTTGCGTTATAGACTCTAACTACACCTACAGGCAGTCGCAACCACGTGCGCGGTCTAAAATCGACGCATTGTGTCTGACTCCCACCACACCCCCGAGGCCGCATCCGCTTCCCTGCGGCACGTCCGCGCCAAGGGCGAGCCCCGCTTCCCCGACGGGCCGAAGGCCGATCCCGCCGGGTCGCACTTCGAGCGGCGGATCCGCAGCTTCCAGCCCCGGCGGAGCCGGGTGACCGCCGGGCAGGCGGACGCGCTGCAACGGCTGTGGCCCCTGTGGGGGCTGGACATCGACGGCCGGCGGGTCGTCGACCTCGCCGAACTCTTCGGCAACGCCCGGCCCGTCGTCCTGGAGATCGGCTTCGGCATGGGCGAGACCACCGCCCGGATGGCCGCCGCCGACCCGGACACCAACATCCTCGCCGCCGACGTCCACACCCCCGGCCAGGGCAACCTGCTCGGCCTCGCGGAGCGCCAGGAGCTGCCCAACATCCGGGTGGCCAACGGCGACGCGATCATCCTGCTGCGCGAGATGCTCGCCCCCGGCTCCCTCGCCGGGCTGCGCGTCTACTTCCCCGACCCGTGGCCGAAGAAGCGGCACCACAAGCGCCGGCTGATCCAGCCGGAGTTCCTGACCCTGGCCGCGACCCGGCTCGCCCCGGGGGCCGTGGTGCACTGCGCCACCGACTGGGAGCCGTACGCCGAGCAGATGCTCGACGTGCTGACCGCGCACCCCGACTTCGAGAACACCGTGCCCGGCGGCGGATTCGCGCCACGCCCCGAGCACCGGCCGCTGACCCGTTTCGAGGGCCAGGGACTGGACAAGGGACATGTGGTGAACGACCTGCTCTTCCGTCGCGTACAGCACAAGGAGCCGCCCCCCAACGGTTAGGGTCCTGCCGTGGCCACCTGTCCCCCGTATCCGACCCATGTGCACCGGCATACGCACTGGTGGCAGCGGACCTGGGTCCGTTACGGCGCGCTGATCACCCTGCTCGCGCTCTCCGGCCTGGTGATCCTGGCCCTGGTGCGCGAACAGACCGGCACACAGGGGTTCCTGGTGGGGCTGGGCCTGGCGGTGCTGCCGGTGCCGCTGCTCATGGCCGCCTTCCGCTGGCTGGACCGGGTGGACCCCGGCCCCTGGCGGAACCTGCTCTTCTGCTTCGCCTGGGGGGCCTGCGCGGCGGCGCTGATAGCGATCGTCGCCAACAGCTTCGCGACCCGCTGGATAGCCACCGCGACCGCGGACCCGGCGAGCGCGGACACCCTGGGCGCCACGGTCATAGCGCCGGTCGTCGAGGAGTCCGCCAAGGCCGCCGCCGTCCTCCTGGTCTTCCTCTTCCGCAGGCGGGACTTCACCGGCATCGTCGACGGCGTGGTCGTCGCCGGGGTCACCGCGACCGGCTTCGCCTTCACCGAGAACATCCTCTACCTGGGCACCGCCTTCGGCACCGACCAGCTCACCGGCGACAGCGGCATCGCCTCGGTCACCGCGGCGACCTTCTTCGTGCGGGTCGTGATGTCGCCGTTCGCCCACCCGCTGTTCACCGTGCTCACCGGCATCGGCTTCGGTATCGCCGCGCTCTCGACCGGCCGGCACCGCCTGCGCCGGGCGCTGCTCCCGCTGGCCGGGCTGCTGCTCGCGATGGGCATGCACGCCCTGTGGAACGGCTCGGCCGCGTTCGGCGAGTACGGCTTCTTCGCCGTGTACGCGGCGTTCATGGTGCCGTCCTTCGGCCTGCTGACCTGGCTGGTGATCTGGACCCGGCAGCGCGAACTGGGCACCGTGCGGGCCGAGCTGCCCGCGTACGTCATGGCCGGATGGCTCACGCCCGCGGAGCCGTACGCGCTCGGCTCGATGCGGGCCCGCCGCATCGCCCGGCAGTACGCCCGCCGGCACGCCGGGAAGGAAGGGGCGCGGGCGGTGGCCCGGTACCAGGCCTGCGCGACCTCGGTGGCGTTCCTGCGGCAGCGGGGCCGCCGGGGCAGGGCGGGCGCCGACTTCGCCGTACGGGAGCGGGCGCTGCTGGACGTCCTGTGGCACCTGCGGGACCTCGCCCGCCCGGCCCTGGACCACGCGGCCCGCGCCACCGCCCCGCCGCCCGCGCCGGTGCCGCCGTGGGCGTATCCGTACGGCGGGACGCACAGCGCGTACGGCCCCCGTACGGCCCCCTGGCCCTACGCCCCGGAGGCCCCCTACGCCGCACAGGCCCCGCACTACCCGTACGTGCCGCCGTACCACCCGTACGCCCCGCCCGGCCCGCAGCGGCCGTAGGTCCGCGCCGCGACGGCCGCCCGCTCAGGCGGACGCCCGGGTGAGCCTTCCGACCTCGTCGTCCGTCAGGCTCAGCTCGGCCACGCCCAGCAGCGCCGGCAGCTGCTCCACCGTGCGCGCGGAGGCGATCGGCGCCGCCACCGTCGGCCGGGCGGCCAGCCAGGCCAGGGCGACCGTGGCGACGGGAGCCTCGTGGGCCGCGGCGATCTCGTCCAGGGCGGCCAGCACCCGGCGGCCCCGCTCCGTCTCCAGGTGCTTCGCCGCCCCGCCCGCCCGCGGGCTGTCCACCTCCGTGCCGGGCCGGTACTTGCCGGTGAGGAAGCCGGCCGCGAGGGCGTAGTACGGCACGGCGGCGAGACCCGCCTGCTCGGCGAGGTCGCGCAGTTCTCCCTCGTACGTGTCTCGGGAGACCAGGTTGTAGTGCGGCTGGAGGGCGACGTACCGGGCGAGGCCCTCGCGGTCGGAGAACTCCAGGGACGCCGCGAGCCGCTCGGCGGAGATGTTGGAGGCGGCGATGTGCCGCACCTTGCCGGCCTTCACCAGTTCGTCGAGCGCGCCGATGATCTCCTCGACCGGCACTTCGGGCTTGTCGAAGTGGGTGTAGTACAGGTCGATGTGGTCGGTGCCCAGGCGGCGCAGCGAGGCGTCGGCCGCGGCCTTGATGTTCGCGGCGGACAGGCCCGGGTACTCGGGGTGCTGGCTGACCTTGGTGGCGAGGACGACGTCGTCACGGTTGCCGCGGGCCGCGAACCACTGGCCGAGGACGGTCTCGGACTCGCCGCCGCTGTTGCCGTCGACCCAGGCGGAGTAGGAGTCGGCGGTGTCGACGAAGTTGCCGCCGGCCGCCGTGTAGGCGTCCAGGACGGCGAAGGACCGGTCCCGGTCGGCGGTCCAGCCGAAGACGTTGCCGCCGAGGGCGAGGGGGAAGACCTCGAGGTCGGAGGAGCCGAGCTTGCGCAGAGAAGTCATGTAGGGAGTCAACGACCGCGCCGGAGCGGGGGATTCCGGCAGGCGCGCAAAATCCCCGCAAACCGGCAGCCCTGGCGTCGGGGGGTCGCCGTCAGGACCGCCGGGGATCAGCGGGGCGCGCGTCGTGGGCGGGGCGGATCAGGGGGTGAGCCCCTTGCTCTGCAACCAGGCCATCGGGTCGATGCCGGTGCCGCCGGCGGTGTGGACCTCGAGGTGGAGGTGGGCGCCGGTGACGTTGCCGGTGGCGCCGACGCGGCCGATGACGTCACCGGTGGTGACCTTCTGGCCGACGCTGACGTTGATGGAGGACTGGTGCGCGTACCAGAGCTCGGTGCCGTCGTCGAGGGTGAGCACCGTCTTGTAGCCGTACGACCCGTCCCAGCCGGCCGACGTGATGGTGCCGCCGTGCACCGCCTTGAGCAGCGTGCCCGTGGGGGCGGCGAAGTCGAGGCCGGTGTGGTGACCGGAGGACCAGAGGGAGCCGGCCTGGTTGAACGTGGAGGAGATCGTGTACGAGGAGGTCGGCAGCGTGTACTGCTTGGCCAGCTTCGCGAGCCGTTCGGCCTCGGCCTTCTTCGCGGCCTCCTCCGCCGCCTTCTTCTTGGCGGCGGCGGCCTTCTCCTCGGCCTCCTTCTCCGCCTTGGCGGCGGCTTCCGCGGCCTTCTTCTCCGCCGCGGCGGCGGCCTCGGCGGCGGCCTTGGTCTCGACCTGCGCCTGCTGCTGCTCGGCCTGCGCCATGATCCGGGCCCGCAGCGACTCGCCGGCGCCGGTGGTGTCGGGGCCCTCCGCGCTGTCGGCGGCGACCGCCTGGGTGATGCCGCTGAGCGGGGTGGCGGAACCCTCGGGCTCCGGCTCCTCGTCACCGCCGGGCATGAGCGAGCCCACGTTCGGCAGGTCCGGCATGGAGATGGACACCGGGGGCTTGCCGGTCTGCGCGCTGGCCATGCCGCCCGCTCCGACGGCGGCTATGACACCGACGCCGAGGACGGTGGAGCTGCGGGCGAGTCCGCCGCGCTGCTTGGCCACGCGGTGCCGGCCGCGTACGGGGCGGATGGATTCCGCGGTGGGATTCCACTCCTCCCAGGGACCCTCTTCGGCGCGGTAGCCGTCGTAGCCGAAGGTGTCGGTGCCGTGCCCACTGGGCGCGGACGGGGCCTCGGGGGCAGGCCGGTTTGACGCCACGTGGGCGTACTCCTTTCCTTCCTTTCGCCTACCGGGTTAGCTGACGGGTTCGGAGCAGGAAGGTCTCCTACGGGTGCCTGCCGACCGTGTTCCCACGGCGGCATACGCCCGATTCACCCCAATGTGGTGGTTCCCCGGTTCCCTTGCGGGATTCGGCGCGTGCGCACGGAGCCGCCTTCTGTGACGGCTGGGACGACCGCGCTGCGTTATCGAACGTTAATAGACGCGAGGCTCCGATTCCAAGCCGTTCCTCTTGATCATTACCGAATACCGCCGGGACGTACACCTCACGGCCGGTGAAAACCGGGCGAGTTGACCCCGCTCCGGTATTCCCCTTCACGGCACTTTCTTCTGACGGTGTATCAGTTGTTATGCGGAGGGGGGTCGCACTGTCACGGCTCGTCACAATGATCATGGTCGGCGCGTCGGGGACGCCGGACGGCGAGCAGCGCCATGTCGTCCGCCATGCCGCCCCCGGAGTGCCGGCGCACGTCCTCGGCGAGGGTGTCGAGCAGGGTCGCCGGATGCGGGAAGACGCGGCCGGCCAGCCGCGCCTGCGGATCGTAGAACTCGCCCTTCGCGTCCCGGGCTTCGGTCAGTCCGTCGGTGTAGAGCAGCAGCGTGGCGCCGCCGGGGAAGGCGACCTCCTCCGCCCGGTCGGGCCACACGCCCAGTTCGCCCATGCCGAGCGGCAGCGCCGACTCGTGGGCGGGCAGCGGGCCGAGGGTCCCGTCGCCGTGGAGCAGCAGGGGCGGCGGATGGCCGCGGTTGACGATGCGTACGGTGCCGTCGCCGTGCGGGAGTTCGGCGAGGACGGCGGTGGTGAAGCCCTCGAAGGCGTCCAGCCCGTCGCGCCGGGTGCCCTCGCGCGCCAGCGCCCGCTCCAGGCGCTGCGCCACCGCCTCCAGTGTCGCCTCCTGCTCGGCCGCCTCCCTGAAGGCGCCGATCACGACGGCGACGGCGGCCACCGCGCCCATGCCCTTGCCGCGCACGTCCCCGACGATCAGCCGGACGCCGCGGGCGCTGTCCTGCACGGCGTACAGGTCGCCGCCGATGAAGGCGTCGGCCTGCGCGGCCTCGTAGCACACGGCGATCTCGAAGCCGGCGATCCGCTCGGCGGGCTGGGGCAGCACCGCGCGCTGGGCGGCCTCGGCGATCTCCCGGACGGAGACGAGGCGCTCGCTGCTGCGGCGGACCATGCCGTTCACGAGGACGGCGAGCACCGCGACCGTCGCGATGGTGATCAGCTCGGTGAGGGAGTCGACGTAGTGGATGACGCCCTTGCCGAGTTGCAGTCCGATGACCGCGACGACCACGGCGACACCCGTGAGCGCCGTGCCGCGCCGCGAGTAGAGCGGGGCGGCGACCAGGGGCGCGGCCGTGTAGAGGGGCCCGGCGGTGAAGTACCTCGGGGTGAAGATGTCGTACAGGATGGCGACGACGATCAGCAGCACGGGGAGCGCGTGCACGAAGGTCCGCCCGGCCCGCCGGCGGGGCGGTGGTCCGGAGGGCGGCACGGGCGGCGTCTCGTCGCCGAGGCCGAGACCCGGGTCGGGCACGGGGTCGCCGGGGAGCCGGCCACCGGCCCTGGCGGCCGCTCCCTCGTCGTCCACGTCACCTGGCCGCACCACTCGTCTCCCGCCGCCCCGTACGTCCGCGCCGCTTGCCGTCCCGCACTCCAGGGTTCCGGGGGCGGGGACGGGCGGCGAGCGGTGAGGGGCCGACCGGATGACACGCGGCACCTGCCGGAAACGCACCGAGGGCCGGAACCCTTTCGGATTCCGGCCCTCGGCCTTCAGTAGCGGGGACAGGATTTGAACCTGCGACCTCTGGGTTATGAGCCCAGCGAGCTACCGAGCTGCTCCACCCCGCGCCGTTGTGTTCACCACTGTACGTCATCCCGGGGGTGGAATGCACATCGGTATCTCCTCGCCCCGCTCTCCCTACCCCTCCAGGTGGCGATTGGGCGCCTTCGCCCGCTGCGCGTACTCGGCCAGTACGACGACGGCGGCACCCGCGGCGGTGAGCACCCCGCTGCCGTCCGCCCCCGCCACGAAGGTGTCCGGCTCCCGCCAGGCGGTGACGACGCGGCGCACCCCGGCGTCGAGGATGAGCCGGGCGCAGGGCGCGGGCCGGGAGGCCCGGCGGGCACACGGCTCAAGGCTGCTGTAGACGGTGGCGCCGGGGAGCCGCGGGTCCTCCGGGTCCACCTTGGCGAGCGCGGCCTCCTCGGCGTGTACGACCGGATCACCGCCCTCCCGCGAGTGACCCCGCGCCAGCTCGCTCCCGTCGGCGGCGACCACGACCGCCCCCACGCTGAACGCGGTGTCCGACGGCGGACACAGCTCGGCCAGCTCGCAGGCGAGCGCCAGCCAGTGCCGGTCGGCGGCGGCGACGCGGTCACCGGCGCCGGGTGCGGTCGGCAGGTACCGCATCAGCACCACGTCCTCGATCCGCCGCGTCTCGACCAGCCGCAGCCGCCCGCCCTGGTAGGCGCCGGGCCCGAACAGCCGGGGCGCGGCCGGGTCCCCCACGAACAGCGGCGCGAGGACGAGCTGGAGTTCGTCGGCGAGTCCCTGCTGGAGCAGCTGGGTGTGGACGGTCCCGCCCCCTTCGACCATGAGCCGCCGCACGCCCCGCCGGTCGTGCAGGTACTCCAGCGCCGCCCGCCAGTCGAGGTCCGCCCCCAGGGACACCACATCGGCACGGATCCCGAGCGCGCGGGCCCGCCGGGCACCGTCGTCCGTGGTCAGCAGCACCTTGTCCCCGCCCGTGTGCCAGAACCGCGCCGCCGGGTCCAGCTCACCGCTGCCGCTGACGGTGACCTTGAGCGGGTACTCCGCCCGCCCGTCCGCGACCCGCGCGGCCCGCCGCTCGGCCGAGTTCACCAGCAGCCGCGGATTGTCGGCCCGGACCGTCCCGCCCCCGACCAGGATCGCGTCCACGGAGGCCCGCACCCCGTCGACCCGGTCGAAGTCGGCGGGGCTGGACAGCAGGAGGCGTTCGGGGCCGGTGTCGTCCAGGTATCCGTCGAGGGAAACGGCGGCGGAGAGGAGGACGTGGGGAAGGGGCATGGGTGGGCACTCCCGGGAGGCAGACGGGCGGCGGGTTCCGGCGGGCACACACTAGGCGCCGCTGCTGCCGCTGCGGTTCACCGTGGCCCGTGGACAGGCGCCGCCCCCTCGACTCCGCCACCCGCGGCGCGACCGCGAGGCACCCGGTCAGCCGGATCGCGGTGCAGCGGACCTCCGCGTCCGGGGACACCGGGTCGTCCAGGACGCCGCGCGCCGAGCGGAGTACGTCCCGCCCGCCGGCGAGCTGCCGGACCTCCGTCTCGTCGGCGAAC
The DNA here is from genome assembly GCF_033406955.1 of Streptomyces violaceoruber. Lineage (NCBI taxonomy): Bacteria > Bacillati > Actinomycetota > Actinomycetes > Kitasatosporales > Streptomycetaceae > Streptomyces > Streptomyces violaceoruber. The sequence continues at coordinate 4,018,623 of NZ_CP137734.1, forward strand.
CGGGACACGAATCCGCTGCCGTCGCCGGGAGCGGGGAAGCAGGGCTTGCCCTCGGCCGACGGCCAGGGCAGCAGCCGTAGCGCGGTGTGCGGTGCCGTCACGCGGCCGCCCTCCGCGCACCGACGACGTGCCGGTCAGGTCGATGCCGAAGTCGGCGGCGAGCACGAGGGCGAGGCGGCGGTGCCGCTGTCGGTCCGGTTCCTGCTCGTGGGCGGCGACGCAGGGGCGGACGAGGCGGGGGGCGGCGCCGTCGAGGGGGAGGTGACGGCAGTACGGGGAGTGGTGTTGCGGGAGGCGGACGGGGGCAGGGGGCGGTGGGGCTGGGGGTGCTCCGGGCTCGGTGGCGTGGGGCGCCTGCACGGTGGGTTCCGGTGGCCGCGCAGGAGCTCCGCGAACGGGGGCTCATCGTCACCGTGCGCGGCAAGGAGGCGTTCGTCGTGGAGCGGCCCCCCGCCGCCGGATGACGAGCCCACCGGCTGACGAACCCGGCGGCGGGGTACCCGGCGCCCCATGAGCACCGAACCCGCTCCGCTGCTCGCCCTCGACCTGACCGGCACGTTCGCGTTCGGGCTGAACGGGGCGCTGACCGCGGTGCGGGCCGCCCGGCTGGACGTGGTCGGGGTGGTGGTGCTCGGGATGATCACCGCGTTGGGCGGCGGGGTCATCCGGGACGTGCTCATCGACTCGCTGCCGCCCGCCGCATTCCTGGACTGGCGTTACTACACGCTCGCCGCCGCCGGTGGCCTGCTCGCCTTCGCCGTCAGCAGGCACCTGCGCCGGCTGGAACCGGCGATCACCGTGCTCGACGCGGTCGGACTGAGCACCTTCGCGGTGATCGGCGCGAGCAAGGCGCTGGACGCCGGGCTGGCCGTCGTACCGGCGATGCTGCTGGGCGTGATCACCGCGGTGGGCGGAGGGACGATCCGCGACACCCTGGTCGGCCGGATCCCGACGGTGCTGCGCACCGGGCTGTACGCCATCCCCGCCCTGGCAGGCGCGGCGGTGACGGTCGCGACCACCGAGACCGGGCTGTACGGCCTCCCGGCCGCGCTCGGAGCGGCGGCGGTCTGCTTCCTGATCCGCATGCTCGGCCTGCACTTCGGCATCAACGCTCCGGAGCCGCCCGAGACGCGTCCGTCCGGTGGCGGAACACGGCGCCATAAGTAGCCTCGATGGAATGGAGCACCTCAGATGAGTGACACCGCCCGGACCGTCCTCGCCGGCCTCGGCTCCGTCCGCTCCGACCTGGAGGACCTCTACCAGGACCTGCACCGGCACCCCGAACTCGGTCTGCGGGAGCACCGCACGGCGAAGAAGGCGGCGGAGTCCCTGCGGCGGAGCGGCTACGACGTCACCGAGGGCGTCGGCGGCACCGGCGTGATCGGGGTCCTCGCCAACGGGGACGGCCCGGTGGTCATGGCCCGCGCCGACATGGACGCCCTCCCGGTGCGCGAGCGGACCGGCCTCCCGTACGCCTCCACCGCGACGGTGACCGACGAGGACGGCCGGGAACAGCCGGTGATGCACGCCTGCGGCCACGACGTGCACGTGACCTCCCTGGTCGGGTGCGCGCGGTTGCTGGCCGGGCACCGGGACGACTGGCGGGGCACCTTCGTCGCCCTCTTCCAGCCCTCCGAGGAGAACGGCGCCGGCGCCCGCGCCATGGTCGAGGACGGTCTCACCGACAGATCGCCCCGCCCCGACGTCGTCCTCGCCCAGCACGTCCTGCCGTACCCCGCCGGGTACGTCGGCACCCGCGCGGGGTCCTTCCTGTCCGCCGCGGACAGTCTCCGGGTGACCGTGCACGGCCGGGGCGCGCACGGTTCGGCGCCCCAGGCGTCGGTCGACCCCGTGGTGATCGCCGCATCGGTCGTCGTACGGCTGCAGACCGTCGTCTCCCGCGAGCTGGCCGCCACCACGCCCGCCGTGGTGACCGTGGGCAGCATCCACGCCGGCAGCGGCCCCAACGTCATCCCCGACCGGGCCGTCCTGGAGCTCAACGTCCGTACGTACGACGACGCCACCCGCACCCAGGTCCTGGACGCGATCAAGCGCATCGTCCGGGCCGAGTGCGAGGCGTCCCGCTCCCCCCGGGAACCGGAGTTCGAGCGGCTCTCGACCTTCCCGCCCACCGTCAACGACGAGGAGCCGACCCGGCGCGTCGCGGAGGCGTTCGGCGTGTACTTCGGCGACGACGCGCACACCGTCGAGTTGCAGACCGCCAGCGAGGACATGAGCGAGATCCCGGGGGCCTTCGGGGTGCCGTTCACGTACTGGGCGATCGGCGGCACCGACCCGGACCGCTACGCCGAGGCCGCCCGCAAGGGAACCGTCGCCCAGGACATCCCGGTCAACCACAGCGCCGCCTTCGCCCCCGTCGTCCAGCCGACCCTGGACACGGGCGTGAGCGCGCTGACGGTGGCCGCGCTGGCCTGGCTCGGCGACGGCGACCGGGCCGCCTAGGAACCGGGCAGGTTCGTACGGCTTGACTCTCCAGTGGCTGGAGACCGCAGGGTGGGCTCATGAACGGCGCGACGCCCCCGCACTCGATCGGTGAACTGTCGGCCCGTACCGGCGTGTCCGTACGGACGATCCGGTTCTACTCGGACACCGGACTGCTGCCTCCCACCGACCGCACCCCGGCCGGCTACCGCCGATACGGCGAGGCGGCCCTGGACCGGCTCCACCTCATCGGCGTCCTGCGGGAGCTGGACGTCGGCCTCACCACGGTCCGCCGCGTCCTGGACGGTGACCTGACCGTCGCCGAGGTCGCCGCCGCGCACGCCGACGCCACCGCCCTCCAGATCCGCGCGCTGCGGCTGCGGCACAGCGTGCTGCGGCTCGTTGCCCGCCGCGACGCCAGCCCCGAGGAGACAGTTCTCATGCACCGGATCGCCCGCCTCACCTCCGACGAACGTCGGCGCCTGATCGCCGACTTCATCGCCGCACTGGAGGCCGGCACGCCCCACGCCCGCGACGCCGCCGCCGCCCTGCGCACCGCCCTGCCCGAACTCCCCGACGAGCCCTCCGACGCCCAGCTCGCCGCGTGGGTGGAGCTGGCCGAACTCGTCGCCGACGACGGTTTCCGCGAGCGCATGGCCCGTGCGGCCCTCCCGCCCGCCGACGAGGACGTGTTGCCGGGGGTGGCCCCCGAGGCGGTGGCGGAACTCGTCCCCTTCGTCCGGCAGACCGTCGCCGGGGCGAGGGCGGCGGGCATCGATCCGGAGGGCGACGAGGCCGCCCCGGTCGTCGACGCCGTGACGGCGCGCTTCGCCGCCGTACTCGGCCGTCCGGACGGCCCGGAGCTGCGGGAGTGGCTGGCCGGGCGGTTCGAGGCGGGACACGACCCGCTCGTCGAGCGGTACTGGCGCCTGGTCTGGACCCTCAACGACTGGCAGGTCGTCCCCGGTCACCTGCCCTTCCAGCCCTGGATGGCCCAGGCCCTTCGCCGGCCCGGCCGGGTCAGCCCCAGTCGCCGTTGACCCACGCGAGCAGACGGGCGCGCTTCTTGTAGGAGCAGGGTGCGTGGTCGGCACCGGCCGTGTCGTACGTCTGCGGGCCGCCCTGGAGGTCGTACCCGTAGTCGCTGGGGCCGTACTCGCCGTCCCGGTAGCCGTCCAGGTCGTCGGCCCAGTCGAGGAGGCCGAAGTCCAGAAGGCCGAAGCCGAGGTCGAGATTGCCGAAGTACCGGCCGGGGTCGGCCGGTTCCACCGGCGCGGGACGGGCGTCCGCCCCGGCGGCGATCCGGTCCTCGACACAGCCGTCGGACCGCACCGGCTGGCCCAGCCACCACCCGGCCAGGAACACGGCGTACAGGGTGGTGACGACGCCGAGGCGGCGCGGGGTCGTCCAGGCGGGCATCCGGCGCTACTCCCGGCCGCCGTCGAACCAGGCCCGGAGGCGGGGGCGTTCGCCCATGTCGTTGGTGCAGGCGACGGCGTAGGAGGTGTACGTCAGGGACATGACCATCGGGCCCTGGGCCGTGTGGGCGTCCGCGAGCGAACTGCGGCCCGGATACGCCGACGGCGACGGCGACGGAATCGGGCTGTACGTGGGCGTGGGAGACGGTTCGGGGCGGTACCGCTCGGCGGCCCGGTCGAGGGCGGCCCGGTCGACGTGGCACTCGGGGGTCACGGGCTGCCCCAGGTACCAGCCCGCGACGAACACGCCGTAGACCACGGCGGCGGCGCCGAGACGGCGCGGGGTGACGCGGCGGGGCCGCAGGTCAACCAGGCTGTCGCCGGGGGGAGTTGGGCTCATGCCGGGGGACTCTACCCGTCGCTCCGACGGGCCCCGGTCACGCGCCCTCAGTCCGGGGGACGGAGAAGGCGCCCGCGGCGGCCGCCAGCACCGCGGCCGCCGCCGCCCGTTCCGGAAGCCGCGGGTCGGGATCGGCGCGCAGGAGTACCACCTGGTGGTAGACCGGCGCCGTGGCGGCGATCAGCAGGCTGCGGGCGTCCAGCTCCGTTGCGCCTCGCGCGCCTCGCGCGCCTCGTACGGGGAGTTCGCCCCGCGCGACGGCGCGCTCCACGAGGATCTCGCACTGGGCGTACCGGTCCGCCCACAGTCTCGTCTGGGCCCGCGCGGCCTGCTCGGAGTGGAACGACGCCGCCATCAGCGCGACGGCGAAGGACGGCCGTACGACGAGGGACTCCTGGATCTCCCGGTTGAGCGCGGTCAGATCGCCGCGCAGGGAGCCGGTGTCCGGCGGCTGCCAGTCCATCTCGCCGGCGGCGGCGATGACGTCGACGAGCAGCCCGCCCACGTCGCGCCAACGCCGGTAGACCGTGGTGCGGTGAACTCCCGCGCGGGCGGCGACCCCCTCCACGGTGAGCCCTTCGTGCCCGGCCTCGGCGAGTTCGGCGCGCACCGCGTCGAGGACCTGGGCGCGGACGCGGGCGGTACGGCCGCCCGGACGGCGCTCGGGCGCCCCGACTGCCGGCTCCGTCGATTCCGTCGAATCCGTCATCGGCCGTCCACTATCCGTTTGATCGATACGACTGGTCGTGCCACCCTCTTAACGCTACACCTGTCGCACTAGTGGTCCGCCGAGAGGATCCGCCTTGCCGATGCCTGCCGCCCCCGCCGATCCCACCGTGCTCCACCCGATGCCCGAACAGCCCCGGGTCGTACTGCTCAAGCCTCTGGTGAGGTCCCCGCTGATCGAGGTCGGCGACTTCTCCTACTACGACGACCCGGACGACGCGACCGCCTTCGAGACCCGCAACGTGCTCTACCACTACGGGCCGGAGAAGCTGGTGATCGGGAAGTTCTGTGCCCTGGGGACCGGCACGCGCTTCATCATGAACGGCGCCAACCACCGTATGGACGGCCCGTCCACCTTCCCCTTCCCCACCATGGGCGGCTCCTGGGCCGAGCACTTCGACCTGCTCACCGGCCTGCCGAACCCGGGGGACACCGTGGTGGGCAACGACGTCTGGTTCGGCAACGGCGCCACCGTGATGCCCGGCGTCCGCATCGGCCACGGCGCGATCATCGCCACCGGGGCGGTGGTGACGAGCGACGTGCCCGACTACGGCATCGTCGGCGGCAACCCGGCCCGTCTGATCCGTAAGCGCCACCCGGAGCGGGACATCGCCCGACTGCTCGCGGTGGCGTGGTGGGACTGGCCGGTGGAGCAGATCACCGCACACGTCCGGACGATCATGTCGGGCACCGTCACGCAACTGGAAGAGGCCGCCGCACGGACGAAAAGGACCCCAGCTCAGTCCTGCCGTGAGCCGGGGTCCGACGAGTAGGCCCTGTGGGACTCGAACCCACAACCAATGGATTAAAAGTCCACTGCTCTGCCAATTGAGCTAAGGGCCCAGGCGGTGTGTCGCGCGGTGCTGCGTGATGTTGCCACACCGAGCATAGCCCGCCGCGGCCGGGACGCCGATCGGGTATCGGGGTCACGGCCGCGTCGGTGGGCACGGGGCCCTGGGCTACGGGTCCACCGGCTCGGGCGCGCTCGCCCGGGCGGCGGCGCGGGTGCGGGTGCGTTCGTGGTCCGGGTTGAGGAACCAGTGCCGGGCCGAGACCAGCCACCAGGTGGCGGCGAAGCCCAGCACGGCCAGGACGGCGATCGGCGCGTAGTTGAAGGTCTCCCAGGTGACCGGGGAGACCTGGGGCAGCATGAACAGCACCGTGATGACACCGACCCACGTCACCGCGACCACACCCACCAACTGCGACCAGCGGCCCAGGTGCCAGGGCCCGCGTTCGAAGGCGGCGCCCTTGCGGACGCGGAGCAGCGTCGGGATGACGTACGCGATGTAGAGGCCGATGACCGCGATCGACGTCACGGCGGCGTACGCCGTGACGTTGATCAGGTAGGGGAGGCCCAGGACCAGGGCGGCGAGGGCGGCCAGCCAGACCGCCGCGACCGGGGTGCGGGTGCGCGGGTTCACCGAGTGCCAGATGTGGGAGTACGGGAGCGCGCCGTCCCTGGAGAAGGCGTAGATCATGCGGCTGTTGGCCGTCACCGACGCCATCCCGCAGAAGAGCTGGGCCCCGATCACGACGAGGAGGAGGAGTTTGCCCGCCGTCGCGCCGAGGGCGTCGAGCAGGATCTGTGCGGGCGGGGCGCCGGTCGGGGACGTCAGGGCGCCGTCGTAGGACTGGATGGCGAAGGTGAAGCCGAGGAGGAGGACGAAGCCGGCGATCCAGGAGGTCCAGATGGAGCGGACGATGCCCTTGGGGCCCGCCGTGGACGCGTCGTGCGTCTCCTCGGTCATGTGGGCGGAGGCGTCGTAGCCGGTGAAGGTGTACTGGGCCATCAGAAGGCCGATGAGGACGACGTACACGCCGCTGCCCCAGCCCGTGTTGTTCACGAACTCGCCGAAGACGAAGGACGCCGACTGGTGGTGGTCGGGCGCGAAGGTCAGCGCGCCGACGATGACCGCGACGCCCAGGACGTGCCACCACACGCTCACGCTGTTCAGCAGGCCGACGATGCGGACGCCGAACGTGTTCAGCAGGCCGTGCAGGATCAGGATCGCGGCGAAGAGCAGGATCGTGCGCCCCGGTGTCACCTCGAAGTCGAACTGCAGGTTCAGGTAGGCGCCCAGGAAGGACGCGGCGCCGAAGTCGATGCCGGCGGTGACCGCGACCTGGCCCAGCACGTTGAACCAGCCCGTGAACCAGGCCCAGGCCGCCGCCGTGCGCGGGGGTGCCAGACGGTGCGCCCAGAAGTACAGGCCCGCCGAGGTGGGGTACGCCGAGCAGATCTCGGCCATCGCCAGGCCGACGAAGAGCGTCATCAGGCCGACGGCGACCCAGCCCCACGTGATGACGGCGGGGCCGCCCGTGTTCATGCCGAAGAGGTAGAGGGTCAGGCAGCCCGACAGGACCGAGATGATCGTGAAGGAGACCGCGTAGTTGGAGAACGCCGACATGCGGCGGGCCAGAACCTGGGTGTAGCCGAGCTGGGCCAGCCGTTCCTCGTCCGAGAGCCCGCTCGCCTTGGCGTCTTCTGTCATGCCCCCAGCAATTCCCTTGCGGCGAGCGTGACATGCGTCACTCCGTGGACTTCGTGGCCGAAACCGGACCGCAACGCTAAGCGCCGTGGCCTCCACCCGTCGGGGTGGGGGCCACGGCGCTTGTCAGACGTTCAGGCGTCAGCCGTTGCGCTTCCAGCGCGGCTTGTCGTCACGGCGGCCGAAGGACGAACCGCGGTGCTCGTCGCGGCGGCCGTACGGACGGTCGTGACCGCCGGAGCGGAAGCCGGGGCGGTCGCCCTGACGGTCGCGGTTGAACGGGCGGTCGCTGCCACGGTGCCCGCCGCGCTCGCCGCGGTCGTCACGGCGCTCGAAGGAACGGCCACCGCGGTCGCCCCGGTCGTCACGGCGGAAACCGCCACGGTCGTCCCGACGCTCGAACGAACGGCCACCACGGTCACCCCGGTCGTCCCGACGCTCGAAGGAACGGCCACCACGGTCGTCCCGACGGTCGTCACGCCGGTCGAAGGAACGCCCGCCACGGTCGCCGCGGTCGTCACGGCGCTCGAAGGAACGGCCACCGCGGTCGCCCCGGTCGTCACGGCGGAAACCGCCACGGTCGTCCCGACGCTCGAACGAACGGCCACCACGGTCACCCCGGTCGTCCCGACGCTCGAAGGAACGGCCACCACGGTCGTCCCGACGGTCGTCACGCCGGTCGAAGGAACGCCCGCCACGGTCGCCGCGGTCGTCACGGCGGTAGTCGCGGCGGTCCTGCGAGCGCTCGCGGTCGTTGCCGCCGCGCTCCGCCTTCTCCACGTCCCGGGCGCCGGACTGCTCGGGCAGCGAGACCTCCGGCTCGGCCACGGTCGCGGCCACCTCGGCCAGTACCGTCTCCGGGTCCTCGCCGCGCTCCCGCGCGACCCTGGCGACCAGGCGGTCCGCTTCCTCGCGCAGCTCGTTGGCACGGCGCTGGGCCCGCTCCAGCTCCTTGGTGAGCTGACCGACCTCGCGCTCGGCCTGCTGCGCCGCGTTGCCCGCCGACTCGGCCTGGACCTCGGTCATCGACCGGGCGCCGGTGATCTCGGCGACCTCCGGGTCGAAGGCGGCGCCGCCCTGGATGATGTGGCGCGTGGCGTCGACGCCCGCGTCCTCCATCAGCCGGAAGATCTGGCGGCGCTGGTGCGGGAGGGACAGGGACACGACGGTGCCGGTACGGCCCGCGCGCGCCGTACGCCCGGCCCGGTGCAGGTAGTCCTTGTGGTCGCCGGCCGGGTCCACGTTCAGGACCAGGTCGATGCCGTCGACGTGGATGCCGCGGGCGGCGACGTCGGTGGCGACCAGGACGTTGACGTAGCCGTCCTTGAAGTCGGCCAGCGTGCGGGTGCGCGCGCCCTGGGTCATGCCGCCGTGCAGCGCGTCCGCCTTGGCACCGGCGTCGCGCAGCTGCTCGGCGACGCGGTCGGCGCCCAGCTGGGTGCGGACGAAGATGATGGTGCGGCCCTTGCGGGAGGCGATGGCCGCGGTGACCGGCGCCTTGTCCTTGGGCTTCACGACCAGGATGTGGTGCGACATGGTCGTCACGGCACCCTGGGCGGCGTCGACCTCGTGGAGGGCCGGGTCCTTCAGGTACCGGTCGACGAGGGTCTTGATCTCGTTCTCCATGGTGGCGGAGAACAGCATCCGCTGGCCGCCGGCCGGGACCTGGTCGAGCAGCTCGGTGACCTCGGGCAGGAAACCCAGGTCGGACATCTGGTCGGCCTCGTCGAGGACCGCGATCTGCACGTTCTCCAGGGAGCAGGCGCCGCGGTTGATGATGTCGCGCAGCCGGCCCGGGGTGGCGACCAGGACGTCGACGCCGCGCTCGAGGGCGTAGATCTGGTTGCCCATCGAGGTACCGCCGCAGACGACCTTCATCTTCAGGCCGAGGACGTCGCCGTACGGCTGGAGCGCGTCGGCGACCTGCATGGCCAGCTCGCGGGTCGGGGTGAGGATGACGGCGCGGGGCTTGTGCTTCTCGGTGCGGCCGCCGGCCAGCGTGGCCAGGGTCGGCAGACCGAAGGAGAGGGTCTTGCCGGAGCCGGTGCGGCCCCGGCCGAGGATGTCCTTGCCCGCCAGCGCGTCCGGGATGGTCGCGGCCTGGATCGGGAAGGGGGTGGTCACGCCGTTCTGCGCGAGCTTGCGCACGACGCCCTCGGGCAGACCGAGGTCGGCGAACGTGGGCTCGGGAGCCGCCTCGGGAGCCTCGGCGGCCTCCGGGGACTCGGTGGTCGCGGAGGCGTCTACGGCCTCGACGGCCTCCGGCGCGCCCTCTGCGCCTTCGGCGTTTCCGGGCACGACGACGTGGTCAGTACTGGTCATGGACATGCGAATGCGAAACCTTCCGGAGTCTCTCGTCGGCACGCGCCCGTCAACTCCGTGAATCGCGATTCGCAATACGACCGCCTCAATGCGGTCCACCACGGCAGGGGGAGAGAACGCGCCACACGGCGCGCTCTGCGGTGGCGCCGGGCAAATGGGATCAAACGATCTACCACCATACGCACCCTCCACCCCCGAAGGCAAACCGGCAGCACACGCCCGGCTCAGCCCCAGCTCAGCGGCCCGTGGATCGCCCGACCGCCCGGCCGCCCGGCCGAGCCGCACCCCGTCCGCCCCGACCACCCCGTCCACCCCGACCTACGCCGGCGTCCCGGCCGCCGGTGCCGGCTCCCGCTGCTCCAGCTGGGTCCCGGGCGGTTCGTGCGCCGACGAGGACGGCTCGGCCACCGTCGGGTCCGGCGTCGGGGAGGCGGGCGGCTCCTCGGTCGGCGTCGGCTCCGGCTCGGCCGTCCGGGTGGGCTCCGCGGGCGGCGTCCGGGTGGGCTCGGGTCCGTGGTTCCCGCCGTTCGGCGGCGGGGCCCCCGTCGGATGCGCGGCGGGCGGCGCCGAGGCGGACGCGTCCTTGCCCTTGCCGCCCTCGCCGCCCTTCCCCTTGCCGTCGCCCCCGGCCCGGTCCCCGCCCGCGCCCTTCTTCCCCTTGCCATGCCCGTCGTCCGCGGCCGCCGCGCCGTACCCGGCGTTCCCCCCGGAGACCGCGGGGCCGCCCTCCGGTACCTCGCCGCCTCGTTCCCCGGCGGACTGGGACGGCTTGGCGCGCCCGCCGGACCCGTCGTCGCCGACGCTCATGCAGCCGGCGGCGGCGACGACGGCCAGGGCGGTGGCGGCCATACGGACAGGTACGTACAAGGGGCGCACGGGCGGCCACCTCCGGGGGTCAAGGAGTCGACGTGCCCAACTCCCGTCACCCACAAGAGGACACGCGTCCGGCGAGGCGGACTTGACCCGAGCGCGTCACCCGTACCCGAGGGAGTGCAGCCGCGCGTCGTCGATCCCGAAGTGGTGGGCGATCTCGTGAACGACCGTCACCTCGGTCTCGGCGACCACGTCTTCACGCGTCGCGCAGAACCGCAGCGTCGGCCCCCGGTAGATGGTGATCCGGTCCGGCAGCACGCCCGCGTACCACTCCCCGCGCTCCGTCAGCGGCGTCCCCTCGTACAGCCCGAGCAGCTCGGGATCGTCCGCCGGCGGTTCGTCCTCGACGAACACCGCGACGTTGTCCATCAGCCGCGTCAGCTCCGGCGGGATGCGGTCCAGGGCCTCGGCGACCAGTTCCTCGAACTCCTCGCGCGTCATCTCCAGCACAGGACCATTGTCGGGTACGACCGTGGAGTACGACCCGCATATCCGCCCCGGGCCACGGGCATACGGGACCAATGGCCCGCGTCCCCGCCGCAGTCCCGCACGCCCTGGCCGAGGTGATGAACCCCATCCGCAACGCCCCGCGCATCCTCACCCGCCGCTACCGCGACCGGCGCGCACGCCGTGGCCGGCCCGCGGCCGCCACCCCCGAACTCGCCGCCCGCTCACACCCCTGGACCCGGGCCGCCGGTCTGGTCGCCGTCGTCCTGCTCGGTGCCTGGCTGGGCCTGCTGGTCGTCGGCAACGTCCGGGCCCCGGTCGGCCCCATGAACACGACGATGACCCTGCGCCCGTCGCTGGCCGGCGGCACGAAGATCAACGTCTCGCCGCTGGGCGCCCTCCAGCTCGACAGCCACGTCGCCCCGGTCCGCCTCGACGTCAACGTCGACCAGCTCGACCCCGCCCGCGCCCAGGCCCTCGTCGACCACCCCGAACGCCTCTCCGGGCTCCAGGACGAGGTCGCCCAGGACGTCGAGCACGGCACGCTCGACCTGGCCGTCCGCTCCTGCGTGGCCGTCGTCACCGGCGCCACGGCCCTCGGCCTCGTCGTCTACCGCCGTCCCCGGCGCGCGCTCGCCGCCGGGGGACTCGCGCTCACCCTGCTGGTCGCTTCCGGCGGCACCGCCTACGCGACCTGGAACCCCGACTCCGTCCTGGAGCCGAAGTTCTCCGGGCTGCTCTCCTCCGCGCCCTCCCTGGTCGGCAACGCGCGCAGCATCGTGACCGAGTTCGACGTCTACCAGAAGGAGCTGGCCCGGCTGGTCACCAACGTGACCAAGCTCTACGACGTCACCTCGACGCTCCCCGCCTACCAGCCCGACCCGACCACGATCCGCGTCCTGCACGTGTCGGACATCCACCTGAACCCGGCGAGCTGGAAGATCATCGGCTCGCTGGTGGAGCAGTACAAGGTGAACGTGATCGTCGACTCGGGCGACACGATGGACCACGGCACGGCCGCGGAGAACGGCTTCCTGGACCCCGTCGAGGACCTCGGCGCCCCCTACGTCTGGGTCCGCGGCAACCACGACTCCCGCGGCACCCAGGAGTACCTGAAGCACCTCAAGAACGTGCACGTCCTGGACGACGGCCACGCCCGGACCGTCGCGGGCCTGCGCTTCGCCGGCATGGGCGACCCGCAGTACACCCCCGACCGCTCCAAGGCGGACGGCGCCGAGGCCTCCCAGGAACTGGCCGGCGCCCGCCTCGCCTCCGCCCTGCGCGACCAGAGCGCGGCCGGCACCCCCGTGGACATCGCCGTCGCCCACGAGCCCTCGGCCGCCCGCGAGGTCGACGGCGACGTGCCCCTCGTGCTCGCGGGGCACATCCACCACGAGGACATGGAGGTCATGAAGTACGGCACCCGGCTGCGCGTCGAGGGCTCCACCGGCGGCAGCGGCCTGCGCGCGGTCGAGGGCAAGTACCCCGACCCCATCCAGGCGTCCATCCTCTACTTCGACCGGGACTCCCGGCGCCTCCAGGCGTGGGACGAGATCAAGCTGGGCGGCCTGGGCCTGACGACGGCCGAGGTCAGCCGCCACCTGCCGAAGGAGAACCAGCCGGGCGCGACGCCGTCCCCCTCCGCCGGCAGCCCCTCTCCCTCCGGCACCGGCCCGTCCCCCTCCGGCACCCGCGCCTCCCCCACTGCCCCGGGCAGCCCCGCCCCCAGCACTCCGTAAACCGTTTTGGCGATACCTCCCGCCATCCCATATGCTTCTCACGTCCCCGACGCGCTGCGAAGCGCCCAGGCGGGCCGATAGCCCTCATCGTCTAGCGGCCTAGGACGCCGCCCTTTCAAGGCGGTAGCACGGGTTCGAATCCCGTTGGGGGCACGCAGTACATGTGCGACACTGTCGTACGAAGCTTGGTCCTGTGGAGCAGTTTGGAGTGCTCGCCACCCTGTCAAGGTGGAGGCCGCGGGTTCAAATCCCGTCAGGACCGCTGAGGTTTCACGTGAAACCTCGCGGCTGGGTAGCTCAGTTGGTACGAGCGATCGCCTGAAAAGCGATAGGTCGCCGGTTCGACCCCGGCCCCAGCCACAGCAAAGGCCCCGATCCTCGGATCGGGGCCTTGTTGTCGTCGCCCGGGCCGACGCCGCGGCAAAAGCGTTCGCCAGGTTTTTCCCGAGGATGAGATCCTGGAACCCGTATGTCTACGCATCCTGCCCCCGCCCTCGGCACCCTCGCCCCCCGGCTGACCGAGCTGTCGCTGCGCGACGCGCACCGGCTCGGCCGCAGGCTGGAGGGTGCGCGGAAGATCCGCAAGCCGGAGGCCCGCGCCGCCGTCCTCGCCGAGATCGAGACGGAGGTGGCCAAGGCCGAACAGCGCATCGGCGAACGCCGGGCGCGGGTTCCGGCCGTCAGCTACCCCGAGCAGCTCCCGGTCAGCCAGAAGAAGGACGAGATCGCGGCGGCCATCCGCGATCACCAGGTCGTGATCGTCGCCGGTGAGACGGGGTCCGGCAAGACCACCCAGATCCCGAAGATCTGTGTCGAGCTGGGCCGTGGTGTCCGCGGCATGATCGGGCACACCCAGCCCCGCCGGATCGCCGCGCGCACCGTCGCCGAGCGGGTCGCGGACGAGCTGGACACCCCGCTCGGGGAGACCGTCGGCTGGAAGGTGCGGTTCACCGACCAGGTGAACCCGGAGTCCACCTTCATCAAGCTGATGACGGACGGCATCCTGCTCGCCGAGATCCAGACCGACCGCGAGCTGCGCGCCTACGACACGATCATCATCGACGAGGCCCACGAGCGGTCCCTCAACATCGACTTCCTGCTGGGCTACCTCGCCCAGCTGCTGCCCAAGCGGCCGGACCTGAAGGTCGTCATCACCTCGGCGACCATCGACCCGGAGCGCTTCTCGCGCCATTTCGGCGACGCCCCGATCGTCGAGGTCAGCGGACGCACCTATCCCGTGGAGGTGCGCTACCGGCCACTCCTCGAGGAGGACGGCGACGACGCCGACCGCGACCAGATCACGGCCATCACCGACGCCGTCGAGGAGCTGATGGGCGAGGGCAAGGGCGACATCCTCGTCTTCCTCTCCGGCGAGCGCGAGATCCGGGACACGGCCGACGCGCTGGAGAAGAAGAAGTACAGATTCACCGAGGTACTGCCGCTGTACGCGCGGCTCTCGCACGCCGAGCAGCACCGCGTCTTCCAGCAGCACACCGGGCGCCGGATCGTCCTGGCGACCAACGTCGCCGAGACCTCCCTCACCGTGCCGGGCATCAAGTACGTCATCGACCCCGGCTTCGCCCGCATCTCCCGCTACAGCCACCGCACCAAGGTCCAGCGGCTGCCCATCGAGCCGGTCTCGCAGGCCAGCGCCAACCAGCGCAAGGGCCGCTGCGGCCGTACGTCCGACGGCATCTGCATCCGGCTGTACTCCGAGGACGACTTCACCGCGCGCCCCGAGTTCACGGACGCGGAGATCCTCCGGACCAACCTCGCCTCCGTCATCCTCCAGATGACCGCGGCCGGCCTCGGCGAGATCGAGAAGTTCCCGTTCATCGACCCGCCGGACCACCGCAACATCCGCGACGGCGTGCAACTGCTCCAGGAGCTGGGCGCACTCGACCCGGCGCAGAAGGACGTACGCAAGCGGCTGACCGACACCGGCCGCAAGCTCGCCCAGCTGCCCGTCGACCCGCGGCTGGCCCGGATGGTGCTGGAGGCGGACAAGAACGGCTGTGTCCGCGAGGTCATGGTCATAGCCGCCGCGCTGTCGATCCAGGACCCGCGGGAGCGCCCGGCGGAGAAGCAGGCCCAGGCCGACCAGCAGCACGCCCGGTTCAAGGACGAGAGCAGCGACTTCCTCGCCTTCCTGAACCTCTGGCGCTATGTCCGCGAGCAGCAGAAGGAGCGCGGCTCGTCGTCCTTCCGCCGGATGTGCAAGCAGGAGTACCTCAACTTCCTGCGCATCCGCGAGTGGCAGGACATCTACACGCAGCTGCGCACGGTCGCCAAGCAGATGGGCATCCACCTCAACGACGAGGAGCACCCCGCACCCGACGACCGCGTCCACGTGTCCCTGCTGGCCGGACTGCTGTCCCACGTCGGTATGAAGGACGTCAAGGACGCCGGAGGGGAGGGCGGGAGGAACACCGGGAAGAACGAGTACCTGGGCGCGCGCAACGCCAAGTTCGCGATCTTCCCGGGCTCCGCGCTCTTCAAGAAGCCCCCGCGGTTCGTGATGTCGGCGGAGCTGGTGGAGACCTCCCGGCTCTGGGCCCGCGTCAACGCGAAGATCGAGCCCGAGTGGGTGGAGCCGCTCGCCGGGCACCTCCTCAAGCGCACCTACAGCGAACCGCACTGGGAGAAGGACCAGGCGGCGGTGATGGCGTACGAGAAGGTCACGCTGTACGGCGTACCGATCGTGGCGCAGCGCAAGGTGAACTACGGGCGGATCGATCCGGAGATCAGCCGCGAGCTGTTCATCCGCAACGCCCTGGTGGAGGGCGACTGGCGCACCCACCACAAGTTCTTCGCCGACAACCGCAGGCTCCTGACCGAGGTCGAGGAGCTGGAGCACCGGGCGCGGCGCCGGGACATCCTGGTCGACGACGAGACGCTGTACGACTTCTACGACCAGCGGGTGCCCGAACACGTCGTCTCCGGTGCGCACTTCGACTCGTGGTGGAAGCACAAGCGGCACGAGCAGCCCGACTTCCTCGACTTCGAGCGCGAGATGCTCATCAACGAGAAGGCGGGGGCGGTCACCAAGGACGACTATCCGGACTCCTGGCGGCAGGGGCCGCTGAAGTTCCGGGTGACGTACCAGTTCGAGCCGGGCGCGGACGCCGACGGTGTGACCGTGCACGTGCCGCTCCAGGTGCTCAACCAGGTCACGGACGAGGGCTTCGACTGGCAGATCCCGGGCCTGCGCGAGCAGGTCGTCACGGAGCTGATCCGCTCCCTGCCCAAGCCGGTCCGCCGTAACTACGTACCCGCGCCGAACTACGCCCAGGCGTTCCTGGACCGTGCCGTGCCCCTTCAGGAGCCGCTGACGGTGACCATGGCGCGGGAGCTGAAGCGCATGGTGGGGGTGCCGTTCGACGCGGAGGACTTCGACTGGTCGAAGGTCCCCGACCATCTGAAGATCACGTTCCGGATCGTCGACGAGCGGCGCCGCAAGCTGGCCGAGGACAAGGACCTGGAGGCGCTGAAGCTCCGGCTGCGCCCGAAGGCGCGCAAGGCGTTGTCGCAGGCCGCGGCGGCCACGGCGGAACGCAGCGGAGGCGAGTCCCTGGAGCGCTCCGGGCTGACGGACTGGACGATCGGCACGCTGACCCGGGTCTTCGAGACCCGCCGGGCCGGTCAGCCGGTGAAGGCGTACCCGGCGCTGGTGGACGACGGTCCGAAGGCGGACACCGTCTCCGTCCGCCTCTTCGACACCGAGGCCGAGCAGGCGCAGGCGATGTGGAGGGGCACGCGGCGGCTGATCCTGCGCAACATCCCGGTCAACCCCGCGAAGTTCGCGTCCGAAAAGCTGACCAACCAGCAGAAGCTGGGCCTGTCCGCGAATCCGCACGGTTCGATCCAGGCCCTGTTCGACGACTGCGCCACGGCGGCGGCGGACAAGCTGATCGCGGACTTCGGCGGCCCGGCCTGGGACGAGGAGTCGTACCGCAAGCTCTACGACAGGGTCCGCGCGGAGATCGTCGACACGACCGTCCGTACGGTGGGGCAGGTGCAGCAGGTGCTGGCGGCCTGGCAGGCCTGTGAGCGCCGCCTGAAGGCGGTACGCAGCCCGGCGCTGCTGGCCAACCTCCAGGACGTACGGGGACAGCTGGACGCGCTGGTGAAGCCCGGCTTCGTCACGGAGGCCGGGATCAAGCGACTGCCGGACCTGATGCGCTACCTGGTCGCCGCGGACCGCCGGCTGCAGCAGATGCCGACCGGCGTGCAGCGGGACACGTCCCGCATGGAGAAGGTCCACGAGATGCGGGACGAATACGCGTGGCTCCTCGAGCAGATGCCGCAGGGGCGGCCGGTGCCCCGGCAGGTCCTGGAGGTCCGCTGGATGATCGAGGAGCTGCGGGTCAGCTATTTCGCCCACGCGCTGGGCACGGCCTACCCCGTCTCCGACAAGCGGATCGTGAAGGCCATCGACGCCCTCGCGCCGTGACGAGGCCCGTACGGAGGGTGAGTTCGACCGGCGGCCCACCCTCCTGTACAGTCTCTTCTCGCAGCGCAACGCAGAAAAAGCGCCGCGAAACCTGGTCCTGTGGAGCAGTTTGGAGTGCTCGCCACCCTGTCAAGGTGGAGGCCGCGGGTTCAAATCCCGTCAGGACCGCAGTGAAGAAGCCCCGCCCGAGCAATCGGCGCGGGGCTTCTTCGTGTCCCGTCGGGACCGCAGTGAACGCCCCGCACCGGGCAATCGGTGCGGGGCCTCTTCATTGCCGGGGCCGGTCCTGGACCGGTCCGGGACCGGCAAACGCCCTGAGTGACCCTCAGGGCGCCTCTCGCGGCCTTGACGGCGTCACTTTCGCTCGGTACTCCAAAGGCAGGGCACAACCCCCGTGTGGCCCCTGGAGGTGGCGTATGGCGGCATCGGTCAGGCACGAGACGCGGGCCCTGCTCCGCGCGCATCTGTCGGCCGCGTCGTCGTACGGTCACGTGACGCGGCACTGTCCGATCTGCCACCGGCTCCTGCGGCTCGCACTGGACTCGCCGGCCCCACAGTCTCCGACAGGCCGTCAAGAGGGCGTCGACGACGGGAGCGCGCCCACGGCATGAAACCGCGCGGCCCCAACACCCTTGCCCCGCAGACCTCCTGGAGGCCACGCCTCCATTAGCGCACCGGCGCCGGATCCAACAACCGCCGTGGCGTGTGACGGGTGTCACCGTATGAGTTTTTGGAACCGTGGCACTTACGACTCCCCTACAACTGATCAATTTAATATGTGCAATTGCACCACCTTCGCAGTGCCCGCACAGCCGATCCGACACCCCTCCCCAGACTCCGACAAGCCCGGACACAGGACAGGACACGGACCCGCACACTGCCCCCCACACTGCCCCGGACACCGACCCGGGCTCGGGCCCGGGCACAAAAAAATCGCGCTGGACCCGGCGGAGTCCAGCGCGATCAACGACGCACCTCTGTTGGGGCAGGGACGGCGTCGCTTGGAGCTGTGGTTCCGGGCGCCGCGACAGGTTGGGGGACCCGCCGTTCTGCCCGGTTATTCAGTTGTTCAGGCCTCGCTGCGCTGCTGCGGAATGCCCGCGAGCAGAGCGCGGACCTCGGCTTCGCGGTAGCGGCGATGCCCGCCGAGCGTGCGGATCGACGTGAGCTTGCCGGCCTTCGCCCAGCGCGTGACCGTCTTCGGGTCGACGCGGAACATGGTGGCGACCTCAGCCGGGGTCAGCAGCGGCTCGGCATCAGGGGTGCGAGCGGTCATGAGCGGCCTCCTCGGGAGAACCGAACCTTCTCGGTTCATTCCTCTAAATTCTGCACCTTGACCCGCGTTGCCCGAAATGGCGGACGCGAGTCGAGTCGGTTATAGGACGAACGGCTTGTCCTCGGCACTACAACTACACCATCTGTCCAGCCGCGTCGGCCAAACCGATGGAATTGCCCTCCCAGGTGTTCATCAGCGACGGAAGCCGATGGACCATGCCATAGCGGACAGTCACGCCTCTGTGACGATCAGTCACAGGGGCGCTCAGGAGTCACCAGACCCCCCAAAGCGTGCAATGCTGAGATTCCACCCACAGTGCATCACGGCAGGACGGAAGGAGCCCTCCCCGGGCTCCTTGTCCTATTTTGGCATGAGGAGGGGGAAGCGGCGCAAGAGTGATGTACGTGCGGTCCGTCACGCTTGACTCAAACGCCCGGATCGGGACCTACGTCCCTTGTCGGCAAGAGATCAGCCCACACCGGGCGGGTGTCGGAGCGGAAGACGAAACCCCACATCGGGCGGTACGTCAAACGTCAGTTCGCCGAGCGCCGGTCCCGGACCGCCCGCCAGCGCTCCACCAGCCGCCCGTACGCCGCCCCCGCGGCAACCCCGTCGCCGTGGCGCAGCGCCTCGATCCCCTCGGCCACGTCCGCCGCGGAGTGGTCCGCCTCCAACTCGCCGGCCGGCAGGGCGTGCACCAGTCCGCCGTAGTCCAGCTCGACCAGGGAACGCGGGTGGAACTCCTCCAGCCAGCGCCCCACATCCACCAGGCCGTCGATGAGCGGCCCCTCGTCCACGGCCTCCCGCAGGGCCCGCAGCCCCCGGGCCACCCGCCGGCGGGCCTGCACCATGGGTGTGCGGTAGCGCAGCACCGGTGCGGTCGCCGCCTCGTCGCCGCCGCCCTCGTCGTACTCCCGCTCCGCGTCGGAGACCAGCACGAACCAGTTGATCGGCACCTGCCAGGTGGCCGTGCGGATCCAGGGCCGGGCGTCCGGGTTGCGCTCCAGCCAGCGCTCGTAGTCCTGCGCGCTCTGGCGGCGTACGACGGGTGGGATCAGGGCGTCCAGGACCGGCTCCGGGAAGTCCTCGGCCACCTCGCCCAGGGCCTGCCAGCCGCGCAGCCGGGTCCGCCAGGGGCAGACGCAGACCACGCCGTCCACCTCGGTCACGAAGGCGTCGGCGCTCTCGTGCACCGGCACCGCCACCGGCGGGGTGGGCAGCAGGTCGGCCAGCGAGCGGCGCAGCTCGTCCTGGTAGGAGGGCCGGCCGGGGCGGCGGGCGTAGCGGGTCCAGTGGGCGCGCTCCTCGTCGGGGAAGGCCGCCAGCGGCTCGTACACGCGCAGGTACGCCGCGTACGGGACGATCACCGAGGACACCTTGGGCACGCCTGCTCCCTCCCCCGCGCACCGACGCGAAAACCTGTGGAAACCCGTGGAAACGGATCACAAAGGCGCGGGAATCTCTGCAAATCGTCGCACGCCCGTACTCCGTGCGGAGGTGATCCTGAGCACTGTGCGGCGGGCCGGTACACCCAGGCTCTAATCTCGTGCCACAGTCCCCGCCACCTTCACGGGGCCTGCCACCCATCGCCGCACCTACACAGGAGTCACCACCGTGACCGACGTAAACGGCGCACCTGCTGATGTACTGCACACCCTGTTCCACTCGGATCAGGGGGGACATGAGCAAGTCGTGCTCTGCCAGGACCGTGCCAGCGGCCTCAAGGCCGTGATCGCCCTCCACTCCACCGCCCTGGGCCCGGCGCTCGGCGGTACCCGCTTCTACCCGTACGCGAGCGAGGCGGAGGCCGTCGCCGACGCGTTGAACCTCGCCCGCGGGATGTCGTACAAGAACGCCATGGCCGGTCTGGACCACGGTGGCGGCAAGGCCGTGATCATCGGCGATCCGGAGCAGATCAAGAGCGAGGAGCTGCTCCTCGCCTACGGCCGGTTCGTCGCCTCGCTGGGCGGCCGCTACGTCACCGCGTGCGACGTCGGCACCTACGTCGCCGACATGGACGTCGTGGCCCGCGAGTGCCGCTGGACGACCGGGCGCTCCCCGGAGAACGGCGGCGCGGGCGACTCCTCCGTGCTCACCTCCTTCGGCGTCTACCAGGGCATGCGGGCCGCCGCCCAGCACCTGTGGGGCGACCCGACGCTGCGCGACCGCACCGTCGGCATCGCGGGCGTCGGCAAGGTCGGCCACCACCTGGTCGAGCACCTGCTCGCCGAGGGCGCCCACGTCGTCGTCACGGACGTGCGCAAGGACGTCGTGCGCGGGATCACGGAGCGGCACCCGTCGGTGGTCGCCGTCGCCGACACCGACGCGCTGATCCGGGTGGAGAACCTGGACATCTACGCGCCCTGCGCGCTCGGCGGCGCGCTGAACGACGACACCGTGCCGGTGCTGACCGCCAAGGTGGTGTGCGGCGCGGCCAACAACCAGCTCGCCCACCCGGGCGTCGAGAAGGACCTCGCCGACCGCGGGATCCTCTACGCGCCGGACTACGTGGTGAACGCCGGCGGTGTCATCCAGGTCGCCGACGAGCTGCACGGGTTCGACTTCGACCGGTGCAAGGCGAAGGCCTCGAAGATCTACGACACCACGCTGGCCATATTCGCACGTGCGAAGAAGGACGGTATTCCGCCGGCCGCGGCGGCCGACCGGATCGCCGAGCAGCGGATGGCGGAGGCCCGTCCCCGGCCGTGATCCGGCGGTCACGGACGGTGGGCCGGCGGGGTCTTCCCGGGGTTTGACCGGTACCCGTCGGGGGCCAGTTGGAGAGAACTCTCACTTATCCCGGCGGGTCGACCGTCGAAAGGTGGTTAAAATCGCCTTTGACCAGCGAGGACGGGGCGCCTCGGCGGTCCTGGGCAGGGCCACGTGCTGCGGGCGACGTACCGTATGGGCGTGGGCTCAGGTACCGTGGAAGCCCTACGGACCGGTCTCTCTGCGGAGAGCCCGTTCCGGACCATGAACGCGTGTCAAGACTCTGGGGCCGTCGAGCCCCGTCGTTGAGGGGGTCGAGCCATGGGGCGCGGCCGGGCCAAGGCCAAGCAGACGAAGGTCGCCCGCCAGCTGAAGTACAACAGCGGTGGGACTGATCTCTCCCGCCTGGCCGAGGAGCTGGGCGCATCGCCGTCGAATTCGCAACCGCCGAATGGCGAGCAATTCGAGGACGATGAGCAGGACGACGACGTGTACGCAAAGTACGCCGACCTCTATGAGGACGACGACGAGGACGAGGACGGCCAGTCCCCTTCCCAACAGCGACGCGGCGCTTGACCTTGCACTGAACACCTTCCCGGTCGGTGACCTCTGTCACCGACCGGGTTCTGTGCTACCCGCGGCATCGGGGCACCTCAGGCGGCGTAGTCGCCCACCAGTGCCGCGCCGCTCTCGTGGTCTGCGCGGTCGGTGATCTCGCCGGCCACCCAGGCGTCCACACCGCGGTCGGCGAGGGCCGTCAGGGCGACGTCCGTCGACTCCTCGGGCACGATCGCGATCATGCCCACGCCCATGTTCAGGGTCTTCTCCAGCTCCAGGCGCTCCACCTTGCCGGTCCGGCCGACGAGGTCGAAGATCGCGCCCGGGGTCC
This sequence comes from Streptomyces violaceoruber, assembly GCF_033406955.1. Classification (NCBI taxonomy): domain Bacteria; kingdom Bacillati; phylum Actinomycetota; class Actinomycetes; order Kitasatosporales; family Streptomycetaceae; genus Streptomyces; species Streptomyces violaceoruber. The sequence goes on from NZ_CP137734.1 coordinate 4,040,809, forward strand.
AGGTGGACCGGTCGACCACGGCGTGCAGGCCGTCGGGGATCACGCGGGCCAGGTTGGCCGCGAGTCCGCCGCCGGTGACGTGGCTGAAGGCGTGGACCTCGGCGGTGCGCATGAGGGCCAGGCAGTCCAGGGAGTAGATCTTGGTCGGCTCCAGCAGCTCCTCGCCGAGGGTGCGGCCGAGACCGTCCAGGTGGGCGTCGAGCGCCAGGCCGCCCTCGTTCAGCAGGACGTGGCGGACCAGCGAGTACCCGTTCGAGTGAAGCCCGGAGGACGCCATGGCGATCACCGCGTCACCCGTACGGATGCGATCCGGTCCGAGCAGGCGGTCTGCCTCCACGACGCCCGTACCGGCGCCGGCGACGTCGAAGTCGTCCGCGCCCAGCAGGCCGGGGTGCTCGGCCGTCTCGCCGCCCACCAGGGCGCATCCCGCCAGCACACAGCCCTCGGCGATGCCCTTGACGATCGCGGCGACGCGCTCGGGGTGCACCTTGCCGACGCAGATGTAGTCGGTCATGAACAGCGGCTCGGCGCCGCACACCACGATGTCGTCCATGACCATCGCGACCAGGTCGTGACCGATGGTGTCGTAGACGCCCAGCTGACGGGCGATGTCGACCTTGGTGCCGACGCCGTCGGTGGCGGAGGCGAGCAGCGGGCGCTCGTAGTTCTTGAGGGCGGAGGCGTCGAAGAGGCCGGCGAAGCCGCCGAGGCCGCCGAGGACCTCGGGGCGCCGCGTCTTCTTGACCCATTCCTTCATGAGCTCGACGGCGCGGTCGCCCGCCTCGATGTCGACGCCGGCTGCTGCGTAGCTGGCACCAGTTGTGTCAGGCATGACGATGTGAACCTTCGTGTCGTACGGCAGGGAGGCCTTGGAAACCATGGGGAGCCGGGCGATCCGGGGAAACGGACGGCTACGGGCGACGGATGGCGTCGGCGGCGGCCGTACCGGCGGGCCCGGCGGCCAGCTCGGTCTCCAGGAGCTGCTTGCCGAGCAGCTCGGGGTCGGGAAGCTCCATCGGGTACTCGCCGTCGAAGCAGGCGCGGCACAGGTTGGGCTTGGCGATGGTGGTCGCCTCGATCATGCCGTCGATGGAGATGTACGCCAGGGAGTCGGCGCCCATCGAGGTGCCGATCTCCTCGACGCTCATGCCGTTGGCGATCAGCTCGGCGCGGGTGGCGAAGTCGATGCCGAAGAAGCAGGGCCACTTCACGGGCGGGGACGAGATCCGGATGTGGATCTCGGCGGCGCCCGCCTCGCGGAGCATGCGGACCAGGGCCCGCTGGGTGTTGCCGCGGACGATGGAGTCGTCGACGACGACCAGCCGCTTGCCCTTGATGACTTCCTTCAGGGGATTCAGCTTCAGGCGGATGCCCAGCTGGCGGATGGTCTGTGAGGGCTGGATGAAGGTCCGGCCGACATAGGCGTTCTTCACCAGGCCGTTGCCGAAGGGGATGCCGGAGGCCTCGGCGTAGCCGATCGCGGCGGGGGTGCCGGATTCCGGGGTCGCTATGACCAGATCGGCCTCCGCGGGGGCCTCCTTCGCCAGCTTGCGGCCCATCTCGACACGCGAGAGGTAGACGTTGCGGCCGGCGATGTCGGTGTCCGGGCGGGCCAGGTACACGTACTCGAAGACACAGCCCTTGGGCTTCGCTTCTGCGAATCGCGATGTCCGCAGGCCGTTCTCGTCGATGGCGACGAACTCGCCCGGCTCGATCTCCCGGACGTAGGAGGCGCCGCAGATGTCCAGGGCGGCGGACTCGGAGGCGACCACCCAGCCGCGCTCCAGGCGGCCGAGGACCAGCGGGCGGATGCCCTGCGGGTCGCGGGCGGCGTAGAGGGTGTGCTCGTCCATGAAGACGAGGGAGAAGGCGCCGCGCACCTGGGGCAGCACCTTGCCGGCCGCCTCCTCGACGGTCAGCGGCTTGCCGTCGTCGTCGACCTGGCCCGCGAGCAGCGCGGTGATCAGGTCGGTGTCGTTGGTCGCCGCGACCCGGGTGGAGCGGCCGTCCTGCTTCGGCAGGTCGGCCACCAGCCCGGCGAGCTGGGCGGTGTTGACGAGGTTGCCGTTGTGCCCGAGCGCGATGGAACCCTGCGCGGTGGCACGGAACGTCGGCTGGGCGTTCTCCCACACGGAGGCACCGGTGGTCGAGTAGCGGGCGTGACCGACCGCGATGTGACCCTGGAGCGAACCGAGCGAGGTCTCGTCGAAGACCTGGGACACCAGGCCCATGTCCTTGAAGACGAGGATCTGGGAGCCGTTGCTGACCGCGATTCCCGCGGATTCCTGGCCCCGATGCTGGAGGGCGTACAGCCCGAAGTACGTGAGCTTTGCGACCTCTTCGCCCGGAGCCCAGACACCGAAGACGCCGCAAGCGTCCTGGGGGCCCTTCTCGCCGGGAAGCAGATCGTGATTGAGTCGACCGTCACCACGTGGCACGCCTTCGAGTGTAGGCGAGATCGACCACTGGTCCGAATTGGGGATGCGGGCCCACTCATGGATCACCGATCGGCGACGGCGTGGACCGTGACACCGTCTTAGCTGGTCAGCGTGAGGGTTTCATGATCGATCCGATAGTCGATCTTGCCGTCGAAGAGGCCCAGCAGCCGCTTCTCGGCGTCCATGAGTGAGCCTTCGCACATCATTCGGGTGGTGGACGGGGCGCCGAGGGTGATACGTCCGTCGCTGACGGTGGCCCTGGCGTTGACGTGGTTGCAGGGGAGCCGCCCGGAGACGGTCTTCGCGTCCTGGTCGAAGGTGAGCCGGGCGCGGCCCTTGCCGCCCTTCTGGCCCGGGACGTCCAAGGCCCACTTCGTGCCGTGCAGCGGCGCGTCCTCCGGCCTGCTGAGCCGGACCGTGTCGCCGTCGGCGGTGGTGAGGGTCAGGCGGTCGCCCTCGCTCCCGGTGGTGAGGGGGCCGGCGGTGAGGGCGCGGCCGAGTGACTTCTCGAAGTCGGCGGGCGTCTTGGCGCAGGCCTTCTCGGTGAACACGGCGTCGCTGAGCCGGACCCGTCGACCGTCGCCCTCGCCGCCGCCGCCGTCGCCGTCGCCCTCGACGGCGGCGCGGGCGCTGAAGCTGTTGCAGCCGGTGCTGCCCGCGGCCTCGCCGCCGTCGTCGATCCGTACGTGTGCCGCGTCCGGCGCCCGGTGGGTGGTGCCGTCGACGGTGACGCTGTCGATGCTCCAGCGGACGCCGGTGACGCGCGCTCCGTCCGCGCCGACGGAACCGCTGCCGGTGCCGTCGGCCTTCTCGCTCCCGCAGGCCGCGGCGAGCGGGACGAGCGCGACGACGGCCGCCGCGGTGAGGGTCATGCTGCGCTGCTGCTTCTGCCTGTACATGCCGATTCGACGGAGACGAGGAGGGTCCGGTTCCGTCGTCCGTCCGGTGCTCCGCCTCCTCCCCCCTCTCCCCGGCCCGCGCTCAGCTCAGCAGCGGCAGCAGCGGCCCGAGATCGGCCCGCTCCCCACTCGCGCTCACCTTCGCCCCGTCCAGGGCGTCCTTCCAGGCCAGCCGTCCGGTGGCGAGCCGGATCCAGGTCAGCGGGTCGGTCTCGACGACGTTGGGCGGGGTGCCCCGGGTGTGCCGGGGGCCCTCGACGCACTGCACGACCGCGTACGGCGGGACCCGCACCTCCGTCGAGCCGCCGGGAGCCTTCACGGCGAGCGCGTCGGCCAGCAGCCGGGTGGCGGCGGCCAGCGCCTGCCGGTCGTACGGGATATCGAGGCCGGGGACCGCGGCGTTCAGGTCGTCGGTGTGCACGACCAGCTCGACGGTGCGGGTGACGACGTAGTCGGCCAGCGGCAGGGCGCCCGCGCTGGTCGGGAGCAGCCTGCTCCCGGGGTGGGTGTCGAGCCGCTCGGTGAAGCGCCGCTCCACCTCGGCGAGGTGGGCGTCCAGGTCGGAGTGCTCGGCGGCGAGCCGCCGGGCCGTCCCGGCGATGGCGTCCGCGTCGGCGGCGATGGCGAACGGCCAGTCGAGCAGCCGGCCGTCCTGCCGCACCGGCTCGGGCTCCCCCAGCAGCCGGTCCACGGCGGTCAGCGCCATCCCGACGTGCGCGACCAGCTCCCGCACGGTCCAGCCCCCGAGCCGGGTCGGCAGGCCGAGCTGCTCGGGGGTGAGGGCGCGGACGGCCGCCCGTACGTGGCCGAACTGGGCGAGGACGGCGGCACGGGTGCGGGCGGGGTCGTAGGCGCGGGGGCGTTTCCTGGCGGGCGGCATGGCGGTGAGCCTAGCCAGTCCGTTCTCCCGGACTCCGCCCCAGTCGGCTCTCTGGGACTCGCCCCAGTCGGCGCGGAACGTGGCGTGGCCGGGACGGACGACGTCCGTGCAGTGGCGGCGGGTCGTGACGTCGTCGACGTAGGCGCGGAAGACGTCCTCCATCCGCGAGGCCACGAGCTTGGCGTAACCGGGGTGGCCGAGGGTCATGGTGTGGACCTGGGGACGGCCGTCGCAGACGGAGGAGGCCCACCAGATCGGGTCCGTGGCGCCGCGGCCCGCCTTCCCCGGGACCGCCGGTTCCGGGGTCTCGCCGTCGTCGGCGCTGGTGAGCCGGAGGTTCTCGGCGACCGGGCCGGTGTAGGTGTGGAGGGAGGCGAACCACTCGCCCGGCATGTCCGGGGTGGGGAGCCAGTCGTGCGCGTCGGCCAGCTTCTCGTACACCCTGTTGGCGTGGCCGAGGGAGAGCACGAGACCGCGGCTCTCGTCCCACACCCGGCCGTCCGTGCGGCTTTCGCCGACCTCGTCCGGGTAGGGCGACCGGTCGGCGAGGCCGGTCTTCCCGTACCAGGCGCAGGTTCCCTCCGCCCGCGCCGCCGGGACGGGCCCCGCGGTCAGGGCGGGCACGTGGTCCGGGGCGTTTGCCAGGCGCTCGGCGCAGCCGAGCCGGTCGGCAAGGTTGTTGGCGGTTTCCACCTCCGTGTCGGCGAGGATGTCGCGGTCGCGGCCGCTCACCTGGCTGCCGCGCCGCGGCATCACCTCGGCCCGCGCCCACAGGGCCCGCACGGATTTGTCCTCCGCCGTCCCTTCCTCGCAGGGCAGTTGCACGGTGACCGAGGAGCCGGTGACGCGGCCGGCGATGTCGCCGCCCAGAGGCTGCGGTGGGTAGGCGGCCCGGCCGAGTATGTCGAGCGGGCCGTTCATCGGTGCGTCCGCGATCCGAGGCTGGTCGGCCGGCAGGACGCCCATCGCGCCGGTGAAGAACCAGCGGGTGCCGGTGTCGGTGCCGGCCCGTTCGCCCGCCTCCGTGCTGAAGATCTCGCAGTCGTGCGGAATCTCCGTGTCCGGGTCGAAGCTGTCGTCGTCGAGCTTCCGGTGCGTGATGGTGCCGCCCGCTTCGGAGAGGTCCAGCACCCGGCCCACGGGGACGAGTCCCCCGCAGGCCGCGTCGATGCCGCTCCCCCCGTTTCCCCGGCGGCCCCCTGGGCGCCACGATCACGGACGAAGCCAACAGGTGCCTACTCGGGAGAAGCGGGGACCGGTTCCGGTACGTCGAACACCTCGCCGTTGCGCGGAACGCCGATGCCGGTCCAGGTGAAGGGGACGCCCCGCGCGGTGTCCGGGTCGGGGCCGTCCATCAGCTGGAAGTGGACGTGCGGCTCCGTGGAGTTGCCGGTGTTGCCGCACCGGGCGAGGACCTGGCCGGCGCGGACGCGGTCGCCCTCGCGGACGGTGAAGGAACCTCGCTGGACGTGGGCGTACAGGGCGTACGTACCGTCGGCTGCTTCCAGCACCAGGTGGTTGCCGACGATGCGGCGGACCCCCGCCAGTTCCCGCACCGAGCCCTCGACGAGCATCAGGTACAGCAGCGCGGGCAGCGAGGTGCGGCTCAGGTGGTCGCGCTGACCGTCGTCGGCGCGTACGACCGTGCCGTCGGCCACCGCGAGGATCGGGGCGCCGAACGCCGGGAAGTCGCGGGGGCGCCGGGCGAGCGGCCACAGGGCTCGGAAGCCGGGGCGGGCGCCGGGCTCCGGCTCGGCTACGAGGTCGATGGCGAAGGTCTGGCCGTAGGCGTGGACGCCGTGGCTCGGGGTGCGGTCGGCCGGGCTGTTCAGCGCGGACCAACGGCCGGTGACGGGCGGGGCGACCTCGACGGGCTCGGGGGACCTGCCGGGCGCGTCCGGGGCGCCGCCGTTCCAGCGGTTGACCACCGTGATCAGGGCGTAGGCGAGGACCAGCGGCAGGAAGACGCTCCACCACGGGAATCCCGGGTCGAAGAGGACACCGACGACCACCAGGGCCAGGAAGACCAGCTGGAGCACCCGGAAGGTGATCATGGCGAGCTTGCGTGCGGACATCGTTCGTTCCCCCTTGCTCGTGACGGTCCTGACGCTCCTGACGGTCCTGACCGTCTTGGCGGTCCCGTTCAGTTCCGTGCGGTCGACAGCGCCACCAGCAGCGGTACGACCCGCCCCGGCGGCACCTCGTGACGGCCCCGGCCGGTGGTGTGCAGCCAGCCGGCGCCGGTGAGCTGGCGCAGGTGGTGGTAGATCTGGCCGGTCGTGCCCATCCCGTCCAGCTCCGCCAGCTCGGCGGCGGTGCGCCGCCCTCCGAGCACCTCCCGCAGCAGCCGCAGCCGCACGGGATGCCCCAGCGCGGCGAACACCTCGGCGGACTCGGCCCAGTCGGCGTCCAGCAGCCCTTGGGTCAGCGCTCCGTGCTGCCAGGCGTACTGCTCCCCGGTCGGCAGCCGCACCGAGCCGGTGAACAGGACACCCCCGGCCGCGGCCTTCAGTTCCGCCAACTGCTCCTTCAGGCCTTCCAGGGCCCAGAGGTCGCCCTCCTTGGGCCCGGGGGCGGGCCGGTCGGCGGCCTCCAGGGCGGCGAGGCGCCGCTCGAGGTCGGCCACACGTTGTTCCAGTTGCTCCACGAGTACGACATTACGTAGCTACGAAATTCCGCGCAAGCGTCACTCGTACGTGTGTCTGGTCGCGAAAGGAGGCCCGGGAGGACCGCGGCCCTGGAAACACTGGTCGGCGCCTGGAAGGAGGTGCAGCATGACGGTTATGGCCGAGCACACGTCTCAGATGTCGGTGGACGAGTTCGAAACGATCGCTTCCGCCGCTCCCGAGACCGTCACGTTGGAGTTCATCGACGGACGGATCGGGGTCAAGCCGGTGACCGACGGGGACCACAACAGCATCGTGTCCTGGCTGGCCAAACGCTGTATGCAGACGCGGCCCGACCTGGACCTGTACCAAACACAAGGGCTACGGGTCGACGCTTACCGGCAGAGCAGGGCGCGACCGGACGCCGTGCTGGCGCCAGAGGCTCACTTCGCGGGACACGGCGAATGGGCCGAGCCGGACGGCGCCCTCATGGTCGTCGAAGTCACGTCGTACGACTCGGACACGGACCGGCGTGACCGGCACGAGAAGCCTGCCGCGTACGGGCAGGCGGGAATCCCCGTGTATCTCCTGATCGACCGGGACGCCTGCACGGTCACGGTGCACCGCCGCCCGGACCGGCGGGTCGGTGGCTATCGCGACATCCGCCTGACGGATTTCGGGGAGACCGCGGTCCTCCCCGACCCCGTCGGCATCGAGCTCGACACGGAGATCCTCAAGAACTACGTGCGCTGAGACGACGAGGTCCCGCCCGGAACCGGACGGGACCTCGGACGTTCAGGGAGCTGCGACCACTACGCCAGCAGCCCTGGGATCGTGCTCTCGTGGGCCTCGCGCAGGTCGGTCAGGGGGAGGGTGAACTCGCCCTGGACCTCGACCGCGTCGCCGTCGACCACGCCGATGCGGGTGACCGGCAGGCCGCGGGCGCCGCACATGTCGTTGAACCGGACCTCCTCCGAGCGCGGGACGGCGACGACCGCGCGGCCCGCCGACTCCGAGAACAGGAAGGTGAAGGCGTCCAGCCCGTCCGGTACGACCAGGCGCGCGCCCTTGCCGCCCAGCAGCGCCGACTCGACGACCGCCTGGACCAGACCGCCGTCGGACAGGTCGTGCGCGGAGTCGATCATGCCGTCGCGGGAGGCGGAGATCAGGATCTCGCCCAGCAGGCGCTCCCGCTCCAGGTCGACCTTCGGAGGCAGGCCGCCGAGGTGGTCGTGGATCACCTGGGACCAGGCCGAGCCGCCGAACTCCTCACGGGTGTCGCCCAGCAGGTACAGCAGCTGGCCGTCCTCCTGGAAGGCGACCGGCGTGCGGCGGGCCACGTCGTCGATGACGCCGAGGACCGCGACCACGGGGGTCGGGTGGATGGCGGCCTCGCCCGTCTGGTTGTAGAGCGAGACGTTGCCGCCGGTCACCGGGGTGCCGAGCTGGAGGCAGCCGTCGGCCAGGCCGCGCACGGCCTCCGCGAACTGCCACATGACCGCCGGGTCCTCCGGCGAGCCGAAGTTCAGGCAGTCGGAGACCGCGAGCGGCTTCGCGCCGGTCGTCGCCACGTTGCGGTAGGCCTCCGCGAGCGCCAGCTGCGCGCCCGTGTACGGGTCGAGCTTGGCGTAGCGGCCGTTGCCGTCCGTGGCGATGGCGACGCCGAGGCCGGACTCCTCGTCCACCCGGATCATGCCCGAGTCCTCGGGCTGGGCGAGGACGGTGTTGCCCTGCACGAAGTGGTCGTACTGCTGGGTGATCCACTGCTTGGACGCCTGGTTGGGCGAGCCGACCAGCTTGAGGACCTGAGCCTTCAGCTCGTCGGACGTGCCCGGCCGGGGCAGCTTGTTCGCGTCGTCGGCCTGGAGGGCGTCCTGCCAGTCGGGTCGGGCGTAGGGGCGCTCGTAGACCGGGCCGTCGTGGGCGACGGTGCGCGGGTCGACGTCGACGATCTTGCCGCCGTGCCAGAAGATCTCGAGGCGGTCGCCGTCCGTGACCTCACCGATCACCGTGGCGATGACGTCCCACTTGTCGCAGATTTCCAGGAAGCGGTCGACCTTCTCCGGCTCGACGACCGCACACATGCGTTCCTGCGACTCGCTCATGAGGATTTCCTCGGGCGAGAGGGTCGAGTCGCGCAGCGGGACGTCGTCCAGGGTGACGCGCATGCCGCCCGAACCGTTCGACGCCAGTTCGCTGGTCGCGCAGGACAGGCCCGCCGCGCCGAGGTCCTGGATGCCGACGACCAGCTTCTCGGCGAACGCCTCCAGGGTGCACTCGATGAGGAGCTTCTCCTGGAAGGGGTCGCCGACCTGGACGGCGGGGCGCTTGGAGGGCTTCGCGTCGTCGAAGGTCTCGCTCGCCAGGATCGACGCGCCGCCGATGCCGTCGCCGCCGGTGCGGGCGCCGTACAGGATGACCTTGTTGCCCGCGCCGGACGCCTTCGCGAGGTGGATGTCCTCGTGCCGCATGACGCCGATGGCGCCGGCGTTGACCAGCGGGTTGCCCTGGTAGCAGGCGTCGAAGACGACCTCGCCGCCGATGTTGGGCAGGCCCAGGCAGTTGCCGTAGCCGCCGATGCCGGCCACGACGCCCGGCAGGACGCGCTTGGTGTCGGGGTGGTCCGCGGCACCGAAGCGCAGGGGGTCGACCACGGCCACCGGCCGCGCGCCCATCGCGATGATGTCGCGGACGATGCCGCCGACTCCCGTGGCCGCGCCCTGGTAGGGCTCGACGTACGACGGGTGGTTGTGCGACTCGACCTTGAAGGTGACCGCGTAGCCCTGGCCGACGTCGACGACGCCGGCGTTCTCGCCGATGCCGACGAGCATGGCGTCGGACTGGGGGGCCTTCTCGCCGAACTGGCGCAGGTGCACCTTGCTGCTCTTGTACGAGCAGTGCTCGGACCACATGACGGAGTACATGGCCAGCTCCGCCCCGGTGGGGCGGCGGCCGAGGATCTCGACGACCCGCTCGTACTCGTCCTTCTTCAGGCCCAGCTCGGCCCAGGGCAGCTCGACGTCGGGGGTCGCGGTCGCGTGCTCGACCGTGTCCAGAGGCGTCCGGCTCATGCGTTGACCAGCTTCTTGAGGATCGAGGTGAAGAACGGCAGGCCGTCGGTACGGCCCGTACCGATCAGCGACTCGACGGCGTGCTCGGGGTGCGGCATGAGGCCGACGACGTTCCCGGCGGCGTTGGTGATGCCGGCGATGTCGTTGAGCGAGCCGTTGGGGTTCATGTCCAGGTAGCGGAAGGCCACCCGTCCCTCGGCCTCCAGCTCGTCCAGCGTGCGCCGGTCGGCGACGTAGCGGCCGTCCATGTTCTTCAGCGGGATGTGGATCTCCTGGCCGGCGGTGTAGTCACTGGTCCAGGAGGTGTCCGCGTTCTCCACCCGCAGCTTCTGGTCGCGGCAGATGAAGTGCAGGTGGTCGTTGCCCAGCATGCCGCCGGGCAGCAGGTGGGCCTCGGTGAGGATCTGGAAGCCGTTGCAGATGCCCAGCACCGGCAGACCGGCCTTCGCCTGGTCGATGACGGTGTCCATCACCGGCGAGAAGCGCGCGATGGCGCCGGCGCGCAGATAATCGCCGTACGAGAAACCGCCGCACAGCACCACGGCGTCGACCTGCTTGAGGTCCTTGTCCTTGTGCCAGAGGGCGACGGGTTCGGCGCCCGCGACACGGATCGCGCGCTGCGTGTCCCGGTCGTCGAGACTGCCGGGGAAAGTGACGACGCCAATACGAGCGGTCACTTCGCCGCTCCCGCGACTACGTCTTCGGACTCGACCTTGACGGTGAAGTCCTCGATCACGGTGTTGGCGAGGAAGGATTCCGCAAGATCATGGATGCGGGCGAGGGCGGCGTCGTCGACCGGCCCGTCCACTTCCAGTTCGAATCGCTTTCCCTGGCGGACGTCCGAGATCCCTTCGAAACCCAGTCGCGGCAGTGCGCGCTGCACCGCCTGGCCCTGGGGGTCGAGGATCTCCGGCTTGAGCATGACGTCGACTACGACGCGTGCCACTGGCACTCCCGGTGTGTGGTGCTGAGCAGGTTCCTTCAGACTACCCGTACAAAATTTCTACGCGCGTAGCCTTGGAGGAAACTACGTGACACCAGTCACGATTCGGCATCGGGAGGGGGCGGCCGCGAAAAGCTTCGGGAAAGATCCCGGATCGGGCGCGGACACCTATTGCGCGACGGACACGCGGGCAGATTTAGTCGGTCTTCCCATTGCAATGCCGGGCACTGTACAAATGAAATGTCATTAGCCGATACTTTGCCCAATTACAGGCGAACAGTCGGCATCATCGCGGCGTCTCGGCACGTTCGGGCACGTCATCGCGGAGATGCCGCACGAAGGGACCGATATTCGTGGCGCAGCGTGTCGTGGTCACTCTCTTTGACGACATCGACGGCTCGGAAGCGGCGGAGACGATCGCCTTCGGAGTCGACGGCCGGATGTACGAGATCGACCTGAACGAAGCCAATGCCCGGAAACTGCGCAAGGCGCTCGAGCCGTACGTCTCGGCCGGCCGCAAGCGCTCCCGGTCCGGCAAGGCCTACCGGCAGACGGAGGTCGCCCCCGATCCGGCGGCGGTCCGCGCCTGGGCCCAGGCGAACAAGATGGACGTGCCCGCGCGGGGCCGGATCCCGAAGAAGGTGTACGAGGCGTTCGCCGAGGCGCGGTGAGCCGTGCGCGAGGTGAGCCGGTGTCCGGCGGGAGCGGCCGACGGCCGCTCAGCCGCCCCTCGCGGCAACCGACTTGCGCGGCACCCCGGGTGATCAGCTAAAGTCTGGAGCACGCCGAGGGGCGAGGCCGAAAGGCCCAGCTCACGGAACATGCGGGTGTAGTTCAGTAGTAGAACATCCCCCTTCCAGGGGGAAGGCGCAGTGTGCAATTCCTGTCACCCGCTCTGCACCGCCGTACCGATGGTCCGATGGGATCAGGTAGGCTGGTGCTCGCACCGATCGGTGAACCGCCGGTCGGGAGCAACTGCGGACGTAGCTCAGTTGGTAGAGCGCAACCTTGCCAAGGTTGAGGTCGCGAGTTCGAGCCTCGTCGTCCGCTCGGGAATCAGACCCCGGTCCTTAGGGCCGGGGTCTTTTCGTGTGTCCGGCCCGGGTGCCCGGCGGCTCTGACATTTGTCATGTCCGGTGATGACGGCTCGCACTGTCGTCCCGCCCGGTGCGCCGGAATGCTTGAAGCATGCAAACGAACGAGCACGAACACGTGATTGAGGTCACCGACCTTCGGCGTGTGTACGGGGGCGGGTTCGAGGCCGTGCGCGGAATCGACTTCTCCGTGCGCCGCGGTGAGGTCTTCGCCCTGCTCGGCACCAACGGCGCCGGCAAGACGTCGACGGTCGAGCTCCTGGAGGGGCTGGCCGCCCCGGCCGGCGGACGGGTGCGGGTCCTCGGGCACGACCCGTACACCGAGCGGGCCGCCGTGCGCCCCCGCACCGGGGTGATGCTCCAGGAGGGCGGCTTCCCCTCCGAGCTGACGGTCGCCGAGACGGCACGGATGTGGGCGGGGTGCGTCAGCGGCGCCCGGCCGCCGGCCGAGGTGCTGGCGCTGGTCGGCCTGGAGGCGAAGTCCGGCACCCGCGTGAAGCAGCTGTCCGGGGGCCAGCGGCGCCGCCTGGACCTGGCGCTCGCGCTGCTCGGCGACCCCGAGGTGCTCTTCCTCGACGAGCCCAGCACCGGTCTGGACGCCGAAGGCCGCCGGGACACCTGGGAGTTGGTGGGCGCGCTGCGCGACCAGGGCACGACCGTGCTGCTGACCACGCACTACCTGGAGGAGGCCGAGCACCTCGCCGACCGGCTCGCGATCATGCACGACGGCCGGATCGCCGCCACCGGCACCCCGGCCGAGGTGACCGCCGCGCAGCCGTCCCACATCTCCTTCGAACTGCCCGACGGCTACTTCGTGGGAGACCTGCCGCCGCTGGCCGAACTGGGCGTCAGCGACCACGAGACCGACGGCCGGACGGTGAAGCTGCGCACCCGGGAACTCCAGCGCGCCGCCACCGGCCTGCTGGTGTGGGCCGCGCAGGCCGCGGTGGAGCTGCGCCGCCTGGACGTGCGCTCGGCGTCCCTGGAGGAGGCCTTCCTCAGCATCGCCAAGCAGGTGTCGGCGAGGTCGGACGGCACCGCGACGGACACGACGGAGAAGGAGTACGCGGCATGAGCGCCACGGACGCACCGGCCCGCGCGAAGGGGTCCGCCCGGACGGCGGTCACCACGCCGAGGAGCCGCATGACCGCCCTCGCCCGCGCCGAGCTGACCCTGCTCGGGCGGAACAAGGGCACCGTCTTCGCCGCGCTGTTCATCCCGTTCGTGATGCCGTTCAGCGTGCGGGCGGGAGCCGAGGAGATGGACCTCGGCAAGGCGGGGCTGACCATCGGCACGCTCGTGCTGCCCGCCGCGATCGGCTTCTCCCTGCTGTTCGCCGTCTACTCGGCCCTCGTCGGCGTCTTCGTCGTCCGGCGCGAGGAACTCGTCCTCAAGCGGCTGCGCACCGGCGAGCTGCGGGACGTGGAGATCCTCGCCGGCTCCGCCCTGCCGGCCGTGCTCAGCGGGCTCGTGCAGTCCCTGCTGCTCGCGGTGGGCTGCGCGGTCCTGCTCGACCTGCCGGCGCCGTCGGCACCTCTGCTGAGCGTCGTCGGTCTGCTGCTGGGCCTGGTGATGTGCGCCGCGCTCGCGGCGGTCACCGCGAGCTTCACCAAGACGGGGGAGAGCGCGCAGGTCACGCCGCTGCCGTTCACGTTCGTGTCGATGCTCGCCTCCGGCCTGTTCTTCCCGCTGGAGCTGCTGCCCGACCGGGTGGCCTCGGTGTGCGAGCTGCTGCCGCTGACCCCCGTCGTCACCCTGGTGCGCGGCGGCTGGACCGGCGACCTGTCGGCGGCCGAGACGCTGGGCGCCGCGGCGACGGCGGTGGCCTGGACCGTCCTCGCGGTGTTTGCTGTACGGCGGCGGTTCCGGTGGGAGCCGCGGCACTGACGTGCGAGTCGAGCGGGAGTGGCGGACGGATGCGCAGGCCGGGCGGATGGTGGCGGCTCAAGAGCACGCCGGAGAAGGTGGAGACGTACACGCGGTGGTCGTTCCACTTCTTCGGGGTCATCGAGATCCTCGCGCTGGGAGTGACCGCCTACGGCCGGACCGGCGTCGGACTCGCCACCGCGCTGTTCCTGCTGGTCACCGCGCACGCCGCCGTCTGCATGCTGGTCTCGTCCCGAGCGCTGGACTGGACGCGCGGGCGGCGCCCGCAGCCCGTGCGGCAGATGTGGGCGCTCGTCGTCGTCTCCGCCGTCGTCTCGGTCACCGCGGTCGTGATCGCGGAGCGCGGGCCGTCCGGTGAGGTGGAGACCGCGGCGGGCTCGGTCTACGGCGGGGTCCTGTGCTTCGCCGCGGGTGTCATCACGCTCGGGGTGCACGACCGGCGGCGCATGGCCGGTGTGGTCGGTGCCTTCGCGGTGGGCGCGGGGCTCCTGACGTTCCCGCTGGAGATGCCCGTCCTCGCGTCGGTCGTACTGGCCGGCCTGGTGATGGTGACCGGCGGCTTCCTCGCCATCACCTCGATCTTCTCCCTCTGGCTGCTCAACGCGGTCTACGCGCTCGACGACGCCAGGGAGACCCGGGCCAGGCTCGCCGTCGCCGAGGAGCGCCTGCGGTTCGGCCGGGACCTGCACGACGTGATGGGCCGGAACCTGGCGGTGATCGCGCTCAAGAGCGAGCTGGCCGTCCAGCTGTCCCGGCGCGGGCGGCCCGAGGCGGTGGAGCAGATGATCGAGGTGCAGCGCATCGCCCAGGAGTCGCAGCGCGAGGTCCGGGACGTCGTGCGCGGCTACCGGGAGGCCGCCCTGGAGGTCGAGCTGGCCGGCGCCCGGGGGGTGCTCTCGGCGGCGGGCATCGCCGCGAAGGTCACCGGGGACACGTCCGGCCTGCCCCCCGAGGTGCAGTCGGCGCTCGGCTGGGTGGTGCGGGAGGCGACCACAAACGTGCTGCGGCACGGGGATGCGAGGAAGGTCGCCGTGACGGTGCGGATGTCGGAAGGACGTGCGGTGCTGACGGTGGAGAACGACGGGGTGGCCGAGGCGACGGGAGAGGGACCCCCGGCCGGCCCGGGCGGCTCCGGGCTCGCGGGGCTGCGGGAGCGGCTCTCGGCGGTGGACGGGACCCTGGAGGCGGGGCCCGTCGGCAAGGGAGTGTTCCGGCTGACGGCCGAGGTGCCGCTGCCGGCCGCCGCTGCCGGGACCGCGCTGGGGGCCGCCTCGTGACGACGACCGTGCGCGTTCTGCTCGCCGACGACGAGCACCTCATCCGCGGGGCCCTGGCGGCCCTGCTGTCCCTGGAGGACGACCTGGTGGTCGTCGCCGAGGCGGCCACCGGCCCCGAGGCACTGGCGATGGCGCGGGCACACGCGCCGGACGTCGCCGTACTGGACCTCCAGATGCCCGGCGCCGACGGTGTGAAGGTCGCCACATCACTGCGGGCCGAGCTGCCCGCCTGCAAGGTGCTGATCGTGACCAGTCACGGGCGTCCGGGGCATCTGAAGCGGGCGCTCGCGGCGGGTGTGCGCGGGTTCGTCCCCAAGACGGTCAGCGCCCAGCGGCTCGCCGAGCTGATCCGCACGGTGCACGCCGGAAACCGTTACGTCGACCCCGAGTTGGCCGCCGACGCGATCTCCGCCGGGGACTCGCCGCTGACCGCGCGCGAGGCCGAGGTGCTGGAGCACGCCGCCGACGGGGCGCCCGTCTCGGAGATCGCCGAGCGGGCCGCGCTCGCCGAGGGGACCGTACGGAACTACCTGTCGTCGGCCGCGAGCAAGCTCGGAGCGGAGAACCGGCACGCGGCGGTGCGGCTCGCGAGGGAGCGCGGTTGGGTATAGTGGCTGTCGCGCCACGGAGAAATCCACGGCACGCAGTGCGAACGTAGCTCAGTTGGTAGAGCGCAACCTTGCCAAGGTTGAGGTCGCGAGTTCGAACCTCGTCGTTCGCTCCAGAGGAGAAGCCCCCGGTTTTCAGCCGGGGGCTTCTTCGTGCGCGGCCTTCTGCGGCCGCTGCCGCTACGACCAGCTCTGGCCGGTCAGCAGCTCGTAGGCCTCCACGTACTTGGCGCGGGTGGCGTCCACGACCTGCTGCGGCAGCGGCGGCGGGGGCTGCTCGCTCTTCCGGTCCCAGCCGGACTCGGCCGAGGTCAGCCAGTCCCGCACGAACTGCTTGTCGTACGACGGCTGCGCGCGGCCCGGCTGCCACCGGTCGGCCGGCCAGAAGCGGGAGGAGTCCGGGGTGAGGACCTCGTCGGCGAGGACCAGGTCGTCCCCGTCGAAGCCGAACTCGAACTTGGTGTCCGCGAGGACGATGCCGCGCTCGCGGGCGATGTCCCGGGCGCGGGAGTAGACGGCGAGGGTGGCCTGGCGCAGGGCGGCCGCGGTGTCCGCGCCGACCTGGCGGGCGACCTCCTCGTAGGAGACGTTCTCGTCGTGCTCGCCGACCTCGGCCTTGGTGGCCGGGGTGAAGATCGGGGCGGGCAGCTCCGAGCCGTCGACGAGTCCCTCGGGCAGGGCGAGGCCGCACACGGTGCGGGTCTCGTCGTACTCCGCCAGGCCGGAGCCGGTGAGGTAGCCGCGGGCCACGCACTCCACGGGGACCATCCGCAGCGACTTGCAGACCAGGGCGCGGCCCTCCCAGTCGGCGGGGGCGCCGGGGGGCAGCTCGGTGCTCAGGACGTGGTTGGGGGCCAGGTCGGCGAGCTGGTCGAACCACCACAGGGAGAGCTGGGTGAGGACCCGGCCCTTGTCGGGGATCTCGGTCGGCAGCACCCAGTCGTAGGCGGAGATGCGGTCGCTGGCGACCATCACGAGGTCGCCCGCCTCGTTCCGGTACAGCTCGCGCACCTTGCCGGTGTGCAGATGCACCAGACCCGGAACCTGGATCGGCTCGGGCTTTTCAACGAATCCGGACACGGTTCCTCCCCGTGGTTCTGAACAGTACGTCGATTGTCCCGTACGTCGGAGGGAGGGCGAGCGGCGGGGCGACGGGCCCGGCGACCGGCGGGGCGGCGGGCGGGGCGGCGGGGGTGCGCGGCTCAGTCCCGTTTGCAGATGCGGTCCAGGAGGTTGGCCGTGGCGCGCTGGACGCGCGGGTCGACGTGGCCGGGGCGGTCCAGGGCCGGGGACCAGGCGAACGTGCCGGACGCGAAGACCCAGGCGCCCGACGGGGCCCGGTACAGCGACGTCTCCTGGTGGCGCCGGACGCCGTCCACGTCGGCGTACGGGGAGTGGGCGAGCAGGACCCGCTCGTCGTGCTCGGGGAGCGCGGTGCGCGGGAAGTAGCGGTCGGCCTCGCCCGCCACCAGGTCCTCGATCTCGTCGCCCTCGTGCGCTCCGGTGGCCTCCCAGAGCCAGTGACCGGCGTTGCGGACGATCATCGGGTGGGGTTCGGGGACGCGGCCGGCGTACTGGATGCCGAGCAGCTGCTGCTCGGGGCGGTCGATCTCCCGCCACAGCGCGGGCCGGCCGGGGCCCTTGCGTTTGCGGCAGGTCAGCAGGCGGTCGGCGACACCGGAGGGGGAAGGGGCCAGCTCCACCTGCCAGTACATGGTGTTGGCGGAGAGGAAGACCAGGGACGTGCCCCGGTCGCGGGCCAGTTCCGCGGTGCGGCGCATGGCGGTGGACCAGTACTCGTCGTGGCCGGGGAAGACCAGGCCCCGGTAGCGGGCCGGGTCGACCCGGCCGGAGTGCAGGTCGCGGGCGTCGGCGTAGGCGAGGTCGTAGCCGTAGCGCTCGGCGAAGCGGATGAAGTCGTAGGCGTGGCCCACGTGGAGGGGCAGCCCGGCGCCCGCGTACGGGCGGTCGAAGGAGACGGTCGTCGCGGCGTCCGCCTCGCCGAGGAGCCGGCCCTCCTCGTCCCAGGCGTGGTAGAGGCTGGCACCCGTGCGGCCGTCCTCGGGATAGAGGTTGTACGCCTGCCAGGTGACGTCCGGCAGGAGGAGCAGCAGGTCGGCCGGGTGGTCGTCACGGACCGTGAAGGGGACGTGGGAGCGGTAGCCGTCGGCGGTGGTGAGCACGGCCACGTACGCGCCGATGTTCCAGTACGTGGGGATCTGCAGGCGCCAGGACAGCCACCAGTGGTGGCAGGAGACCGTGCGGTCGGCGGCGAGCGGCGGGGGCTGGACGATGCCGGACAGGCGGGGGCTGGTGGTGATCTTGGCGGCGCCGTCGCCGCCGTAGTGTCCGATCCGGTACACGTCGACGCTGAACTGCTGCGGCGGGTCGACGGTGACGTGGAAGTCGATGGCCTCGCCGGGGGCGGCGGCTCCCGTCGCGGTGAAGCCCTTGATCTGGCGGCGGACGTCGTCCGCGGCGCGGGGGCCGCCGTCGGAGTCGGTGCCGGTTCCCGTGGGGATGCGGGTGCGGGTGCCCGTGGTGGTGTCGGTGCCGGTGCCGGTGCGGTCCTGGTCCGCGTACCAGGCGACCACCTGGCCGGTGTCGCCGAAGTACGTCTCGCCGCCGCGCAGCCAGGGGACCGGCCCCTGGCCGAAGGGGTCCGTCACGGCGTGCGCGAGTGCTCCCGACTCCCAACGGCGGATCTGCTCGGAGCCCATGGGACAGTCCCCTCCCTCGTGCCCCCGTGGTCGTGCGTATGACGAACGCCTTTGCCATGTGCGCGATCGGTCCCAGCACATCACATTTCGCACGCGGGCTGTCACTGTTCGTCGCGAACTGGCCGAAAGTGGAATAGGAGGGTCCGATTCGTCGGGGCCCGGGGTCAGACCAGACGCACCGGCTTCTCGGGACGTATGCCGAGGTCGGTCATCCAGGCGCGCAGCGGCCCCGGGTCGCCGGTCTCGACGAGGCTGAGCACGCTGGGCGCCAGGTCCGCGGTGCGGGCGCCGTCGAACAGCAGCGAGGGCCCGTCGAGCCAGTCGAGGCCGGGGGCCGCCCCGGCGGTGTCCATCGCCGCGCAGCACACCATCGCGGTGATGTGCGCGGTGAGGATCTCGCGCCCGGTGCGCGGGGGCTGAAGCGGGAGGAGGGGGAGCACGCGGTCGTCCCAGAGGGCCGCGTCGGGACCGGCTCCGGCTCCCGGTTGCGGAGTCGGCGACGTGGCCCCGGCCGCGTCGGGCCGCGCCCGAGCCTCCTCGCGGGCCAGCTGCGCGCTGAGCCCGGCGGCCAGGGCGGCGCCACGGGCGGTGGTGCCGGCGAGATCGTCCTCGTCGTCCTCGTCGCCCTCGTCGTAGGCGGCGTGGTCGGCGTGGTCGGCGTACGGCGCATGTGGGGCTTCGTCGTCGGCGTCCGGCACGTGCAGGGCTTCGTCGTCCGCGTACGGCGCATGCGGGGCTTCGTCGTCCGCGTACGGCACGTGTGGATGCGGGGTGCCGCCCCCGGCCGATGCCTCCGTCCGTGCCTCGCCGGCCGCCTCGGTGCCGGTGCCGGCACCGGTGACAGGGGGGACGGTGACCGCGTTGTCCGGGGTCGTGAGGTGGTCCAGGACGCGGGCCAGGGTCGGGCCGTCCGTGCCCGGAGCGACGCCCCCGGCGGCGCGGCGGACGCCCAGGGTGTCCAGCACGCGGTGCAGGCGGGCCGCGTCCGTGCGCCAGGTCCGGTCGACGACCTCCTCGGGATACTCGTCCCACCCCACCGGCGACCAGTCCGGGCCGGTCTCGGCGGGCCCGCCGTGGAACAGACGCGCGGCGAGGAGCGAGACCGCCTCGTCCATCACCCCGGGCTCCTCCAGCAGGTCACAGGCGGGGCGCTCGCCGAGGCGGGAGGCGAAGCCCTCGGCCAGGCGGTCCCGGCGCGACAGCTCCGTGAGGGCGGCGACGACACCGACGTCCAGCCGGGAGGGCCAGCGGCCCATCCGCCAGGCCGGCAGCGCCACCCGGGTCAGCAGCCGGTCCCAGCCCGCGTACGCGAGCCCGACCTGCTCCTGCGCGACGATCCGCAGACCGTAGTCCACAGCCTGTGCACGCTCGGCGGCCGCGGCCGCGACCCCGCGCTCCATCTCGGTCGCGTGATCCCGGCAACCGCGCAGCAGCAGCCGGGACGCCCAGCCGAGGCCCGCGCACGCCACGCGGGACAGCGGATCTCGTCGGCCTGCCGAGGCCACCGCCACCGCGGCGTCCAGGCCCCGTATGAAACGCCGGGCCGCGGCTATGTCGGGGTGCGCCGAGGGCCCCGTACCGGCGACGACCGGGGCGAGGACGGCGCGCAGCTCGCCCACCCGCATCCACCACAGGAACGGTGAGCCGATGACCAGGACGGGCGCGGCGGCCGGGCTCCGGCGGTGGGCGGGGCCGCTCAGGCCGGCCGGGTCGTCGTCGTGCCGCTCCGCCGGGGGCGGGCCGTGGGCCGGGTGGGTGCGGTCCTCCAGCCAGCTGTCGCAGTCCGGGGTGAGCGCTATCGCGGAGGGGGCGGGGACGTCGAGGCGGTCGGCCAGGTCGCGCACCATCCGGTAGAGGTCGGGCGCCGACTCCTCGGCGACCGTGACCGTGGGGGTCACGGCGGGCCGGGAGCGGGCCACGACCAGGGCGACTCCGGCGGCGGCCAGCAGGACGAGCAGCGCGAGGACGGACACGACCCAGCGCAGGACGTCCCAGGCGGCGCCCGCCAGGTGCCCGGTGGAGCCGCCGACGAGGAGGATCACGGCGACGGCGGCGGGCAGCAGGGCCACGGCCAGCGCGCGGCTGCGGACCCGCAGCACCGCCAGTGCCCGGGCACGCGCGGCCTGAGCACCCATCTCCACACCACCGATACCGGTCACGGCCGGACCTCACCCCCTCATCGCTGTCCTGTCTGTCCTGGACCGTCCTGCTGCTCTTGCGTGCTTCCGCTCTTGCTCACTCCACCCACTGTGGCACCCGGCACTGACATCGCAATGCCGGTGGGCCAAGTGCCGGAACGCTTGCGCGGCACCATAGTTGGGGCCCCGGCCCCCGTCAGCCGTATGGCCCATCGGTCACCCGATGGAATGGCTTTGGGGAAAGGTGAAGACGGACAGCAAAGGTCAGGCCCCGACTCCTGAGACGGAGCCGGGGCCTGCCGGGTTCGGTGACCGGGGGGTGCGGGGCTACGCGCCCGCCGCCTTCGCCGCGATGTCGGTGCGGTGCTGCGAGCCGTCGAGGCCGATACGGGCGACGGCCCGGTAGGCCCGGTCGCGGGCCTCGGTCAGGTCGGCGCCGGTGGCCGTGACGGAGAGGACGCGGCCCCCGGCGCTGACGACGGCGTCGCCCTCGGCGCGGGTGCCGGCGTGCAGTACGTAGGCGTGCGGGGCGTCCTGGGCGGCCACCTCGTCGAGGCCGGTGATCGGGTCGCCGGTGCGCGGGGTGCCGGGGTAGTTGTGCGAGGCGACGACCACGGTGACGGCCGCCTCGTCGCTCCAGCGCAGCGGCTCGAGGTCGGCGAGGTTGCCGGTGGCGGCGGCCATCAGCAGACCGGCGAGCGGGGTCTTCAGCCGGGCCAGCACGACCTGGGTCTCGGGGTCGCCGAAACGGGCGTTGAACTCGATCACGCGCACACCGCGCGAGGTGATCGCGAGCCCGGCGTACAGAAGTCCGGAGAACGGGGTGCCGCGGCGGCGCATCTCGTCGACCGTCGGCTGGAGCACGCTCTGTACGACCTCGTCGACCAGCTTCGGGTCGGCCCAGGGCAGCGGGGAGTAGGCGCCCATGCCGCCGGTGTTCGGGCCCTCGTCGCCGTCGAGGGCGCGCTTGAAGTCCTGGGCGGGCTGGAGCGGGCGGACGTTCTCGCCGTCGGTGACGGCGAACAGGGAGACCTCGGGGCCGTCCAGGAACTCCTCGACGACGACGCGGTCGCAGGCGTTCGCGTGCGCGCGGGCCGCCTCGACGTCGTCGGTGACGACGACGCCCTTGCCCGCGGCCAGCCCGTCGTCCTTGACGACGTAGGGCGCGCCGAAGGCGGCGAGGGCCGCGTCGACCTCGGCGGGGTTGGTGCAGACGTAGGAGCGGGCCGTGGGCACGCCCGCGCCGGCCATCACGTCCTTGGCGAAGGCCTTGGAGCCCTCCAGCCGGGCCGCCTCCCCCGAGGGACCGAAGACCGGGATGCCCGCCTCGCGGACGGCGTCGGCGACCCCGGCGACCAGGGGCGCCTCGGGCCCGACGACGACCAGCTCGGCGCCGAGCCGGCCGGCCAGCGCGGTGACGGCCGCGCCGTCGAGGGCGTCGACCTGGTGCAGTTCGGCGACCTCGGCGATACCGGCGTTGCCGGGTGCGCAGTGCAGCGCGGTGACGTCGGGGTCGAGGGACAGGGAACGGCACAGGGCGTGTTCGCGGGCGCCGCCGCCGATGACAAGGACCTTCACGGGGTGAAGCCTAATGGGAGCGGGCCGGTGCGGTTTGTGCGGGCTTCCGAAGGGACGGGAGGCGCAGGCTCGTACCTTCCTCCAGGCCCGGCGGCGGACCGACGGCGGACCGACGGCGGCTACTCGTTCGTGATCTCCTCGACCACCGTGGCGCCCAGCTCGCGGACCAGCAGCTCCTTGCCGGAAAGAGCCGACTCGTCGAGGTCCGGGTCGTCGTCCTCGGGGATGTCGTCCTCGGGGGAGACCGGGGGCGGCTCGGGAGCCGAGGGCCGGGGGGCGGGAGCGGGCGCCGGGGCCGACGCGGGGGCCTGCGGTGGCGCGGCGGGTGTGGACGCGGACGCCGACGGCCGCTGGGCGGGCGCGCCCCCGCCGAAGCCGCCACCGCCACCGAAGCCGCCAGCGCCAGCGGATCCGCCGCCGAAGCCGCCGCCCCCGGACCCGCCGAGGCCGCCGGAGGGGCCGGAAGGACCGCCGGCGGGCGGGGGCGCCGCGCCGCCGCCGGACGGGTCGACGACCGCGTCGATCTTCCACTGCACGTTGAACTGCTCGGCCAGGGCCTGCCGCAGCACGTCCTCGCTGCCGCTGCTCACGAAGTTGTCGCGGGCGCCGGCGTTGACGAAGCCGAGTTGGAGGGAGGTGCCGTCGAAGCCGGTCACCTGGGCGTTCTGGCTGAGCAGGATCCAGGTGAAGCGGCGGCGGTTCTTGACCGCTTCCAGGATGTTGGGCCAGAGCGAACGGGGGTCGACCCCGGAAGCGCCCGGCGGCGGCGAGACGGGCGCGGGGGCTGCCGCCGCGGGAGCCGGCGCCTGGGCCGGAGTCGCGGCGGGGCCGGAGGCGGGGGCAGCCGGGGTCCGGGGCTGTCCACCTCCCGCCGGTGTCGCC
This sequence comes from Streptomyces violaceoruber, assembly GCF_033406955.1. Taxonomy (NCBI): domain Bacteria; kingdom Bacillati; phylum Actinomycetota; class Actinomycetes; order Kitasatosporales; family Streptomycetaceae; genus Streptomyces; species Streptomyces violaceoruber. The sequence continues at coordinate 4,063,830 of NZ_CP137734.1, forward strand.
GTGGGCCATCCACCGGGGCGGCGCCCGCCACCCGCGGGGGCCGCACTCGGCCAGGCACCGGGCGCGGACGCCGTAGCGGGAGTGGGAGCCGGAGCGGGAGCGGCAGCCGGTGAGGGAGTCGCAGGCGAAGGTGGGGCAGGCGCGGGAGCGACGTCGGCGGAAGAGGGCGCGGCCTGCGGGTGTCCGCCACCGGGGGGAGCCCCACCCGCGTCGGAGGCGGGACCGGTACCAGCGCCGGCACCGTCACCGGCACCGGCAGCCACGTCGGCGGAAGGGTCACCGCCCGGCGGGGTCCCGGCGCCCTGCCCCCGTACCGCCGCACGGGCCGCGGCGGGCCCGCCGCCCGGCACCGGAGCCGCGACGGGCGCCGCGGCCCCCGCACCGGCGTGCGCCTCGGGCCCGGGCACGTACCCCATGGCGGGAGCGCCCGCACCGCCCGAGAACTGCACCCCGCGCTCGATCCGGTCCAGCCGGGCCATCACGGACCGCTCGTCGCCGTACGCGGCGGGCAGCATCACGCGCGCGCAGATCAGCTCCAGCTGGAGGCGCGGCGAGTGGGCACCGCGCATCTCGGTGAGCCCCTCGTTGACGATGTCGGCGGCACGGCTCAGCTCGGCGGCGCCGAAGGACCGGGCCTGCTCCTGCATCCGCTCGACGACGTCGGCGGGGGCGTCGATCAGCCCCTTCTCCGCGGCGTCGGGCACGGCGGCGAGGATCACCAGGTCACGCAGGCGCTCCAGCAGGTCGGTGACGAAGCGACGCGGATCGTGGCCCCCCTCGATCACGTGGTCCACGACCCCGAAGGCGGCGGAGCCGTCCCCGGAGACGAAGGACTCGACGACGGAGTCGAGCAGCGAGCCGTCCGTGTAGCCCAGCAGGGAGGTGGTCATGTCGTACGTCACACCGTCGGCACCGGCGCCCGCGAGGAGCTGGTCCATGACGGACATGGAGTCACGCACGGAGCCCGCGCCGGCCCGCACCACGAGCGGGAGCACGCCCTCCTCGACCGCGATGCCCTCCCGGCCGCACACCTCGGCGAGGTAGTCGCGCAGGGTGCCGGGCGGCACGAGCCGGAACGGATAGTGGTGGGTCCGCGACCGGATGGTCCCGATGACCTTCTCGGGCTCGGTGGTCGCGAAGATGAACTTCAGATGCTCCGGCGGCTCCTCGACGACCTTCAGCAGGGCGTTGAAGCCCTGCGGGGAGACCATGTGGGCCTCGTCGATGATGTAGATCTTGTACCGGCTGGAGGCGGGCCCGAAGAAGGCCTTCTCGCGCAGGTCACGGGCGTCGTCCACACCGCCGTGCGAGGCGGCGTCGATCTCGATGACGTCGATCGAACCCGGCCCGTTGCGCGCGAGGTCGCGGCAGGACTGGCACTCGCCGCACGGGGTCGGCGTGGGGCCCTGCTCGCAGTTCAGGCAGCGGGCCAGGATCCGGGCGCTGGTCGTCTTGCCGCAGCCGCGCGGACCGCTGAACAGGTACGCGTGATTGACCCGGTTGTTCCGCAGCGCCTGCTGCAGCGGGTCGGTGACATGCCCCTGCCCAATGACCTCGGCGAAGGACTCCGGGCGGTAACGGCGGTAGAGCGCGAGAGACGACACGCATACGAGGTTATAGGCGCCCACCGACAACCGGACCGCCCGCAAAGGAGACGCCCCCCACGCACCCGCCAGAGCCGACCTACCCTTGCTGCCTTCCGGCCCTGGGGGAGTTCAGTCAGATAGCGCCGCGTGAGGGGCTGGGCCACACGTTACCCGATGTGGGGCCCCCAGAACGAGTTCGCAAGCACTCCTCGGAGTCATGTAATGTTCTCCGCGGAGGATTCGCCTAGTGGCCTAGGGCGCACGCTTGGAAAGCGTGTTGGGGGCAACCCCTCACGAGTTCGAATCTCGTATCCTCCGCCAGTGCCTCACCGGGCACGATGTCGAAGGGCCCCCTGGAAACAGGGGGCCCTTCGTCGTTGTCCTTACGCCTCGTTGTCCTGGTCTTTGTCCACAGCGAGGTTTTCCGGTGCTCCCCAGATGGCGTGCGAGATCTTCCGCGCCGCTTCCTTGAGCATGGGATCGGTCACGTGCAGGTACCGCGCTCGCATCCGAGCGGCGCCGCCCGGCTCCCAACCCATGATCTGGTCAATGACCCGGTCCGGGACCCCGAGCAGCATCAGCACGGTCCCCGCCGTATGCCTTGCGTCGTGCAGACGCCCGTCCCGGACGCCGGCGTCTTCCAGCAGCCGCTTCCAGTCGTGGTAGTCCGTGTTCGGACTGAGCGGCCCGCCCAACGGCTTGGTGAACACGTACTCGGACTCGGTCCACAGGTTCCCGGCCGCCGCACGCTCCCGGGCCTGTGCCTCCCGGTGGGAGCGGAGCATCACGACCAGCGGGCCGGGAAGGGGCACAGCGCGGCGCCCGGCGCGTGACTTCGTGTTCTTCGTCTCGCGCCGCGCCTGCACCCGGGCCGGGCAGTAGCCCGCCTTCCGGCCGCACGGCGCCGCCTCGCCACACCCATGCTCGTACTTCGGCCGCAACCGGTTCCGGCGAAGCTTCAGGTACTCGTTGTCCAGGTCCACGTCGGACCACCGCAGGCCGAGCGTCTCCCCCTGCCGCAACCCCAGCGCCAGTGCCAGCATCCAGCGGGCACTGTTCCGGCGCTTGTTCACTTCGAGCAGGAGACTCTGCACCTCGTCGACTGAGTAGGGCTCTACCTCGTTCTCGTCCTCTTCCATCCGGGGAGGCTTCGCGAGCGCAGCAGCGTTCTTCGCCGCGTGACCGCGCCGCACAGCTTCCCCCAGGGCCGTACGCGCGGTCCGGTGAGCCTGGTGCGCGGTGCCCGCTTTGCTGCCGGCGCTCTGCATTCGGCGGTACAGGCTCTCCAGGTGTTCGGGCTCCAGGCGGTCGATGCGGTGCCGACCGATGCCGGGCACGAGGTGCACCCGGACAGCCACCTCGTATCCGTCGTACGTGTTCTCGCTCACGACGGGCTTGGCGATGTTCTCGACCCAGTGCTCAAGCCACTTCGCGACCGTCCACGGCTTGCCGGGTTGGCGGGCGGACCCCTCGTCGCGCTGCTTCTCCAGGCGTCGGACCTCGTCCACCAGCTCCTTGCGCGTAGGGCGCGTCAGGTGTCGGCGGTAGGGCGTTCCGTCGTCCTTGTAGCCCATGGGCACACGGGCGTGCCAGCGTTCGTCTTTGCCCAGGTAGATGGCCGATTCGCCGTTGGCTCGGCGAGTGCGCTTCTTCTCCTCTGCCACTGGCAGTTCCTCCGGTCGGTACAAGGCAGACAGACCGGAGCACCGCCCGCATGTCGGGCGGCGCTCCGGAAGGAGCGAGATCAGGCGGCGCGCTGCTCAGCGCGGCGGAGGGCGAGGTAGGCGGCGGGGGCGTCGGCGGGGACGCGTCGGAGTCCGCCGATGGTCAGGGACTCCAGCTCTCCGGCGCGGATCAGGGCGTAGCACGTGGTGCGCCCGACGCGGAGGCAACGGGCGGCCTCCTCGACGGTCAGCAGCACGGGTGCCGGTTCGCCAGCGTCAGCGAGAGGTGCGATGTCCACGGTGGCGAGGCGCATGGAACGGTCTCCTCTGGGCGGAGTCTCGGGAGTTCGCTTCTGTCCGAGGTGCGGATTTCTGCGTCACTGCGTCAAACGCGTCATGCGGGCCTGTGACCTGCGCCTTTGCGTGACTCGGCGGTGTCGGGTGTCTGTCACGGCCGGATGCGTGTGTCACTCGGCTGTGACGCGGGTGACGTGGTGTGACACACGTTTCGGGCGTCTGCGTCACGCTCGTTCGAGCAGGTCAGGGACCGTTATGGGGGTGACGGATGACGCGGTGACGCGGGGGCTCTCTCTTAGGACAAAAGAGAGGGGGTGGTTTCTGTTTGTGGTGCGGCTTCGGTGTTGAAGAAGGAGCCGCTTCGCGGCGCGTTCTTGGGGCGGCTTTCGCCGAACAGCAAGAGGAGCACCAGGGCGCCGGGTGCTCCTCTTGCTTGTCGTGCAGCCGAGCGCGCCCTGTCAGTGCAGGGAACCCTGTTGATGCAAGGGCTCGGGCACGGGCCGGGTCATGGCGATGTAGCGGGCGGCGCTGGTGCGTCCCCAGTCGATGACCACGCCACGGGCGGCGAACGTGGGCTGGAGGCGCTTGAGCCGGTCGGAGAGGACTTTGCCGGTGGTGGGCCAGCCCTTCGGCAGGGGACGGCAGTCCTCGCCGCTGTGGAGGCGGCTGAGGCAGTCCAGCCATTCCGAGGAGGTCATGCGCTGCTCTGCGCCCGGTTCGAGTCCGGCGGCGTGGTGCAGCACGGTCTGTGCCAGCAGGTCGCCCTCGATCACGTCGTCGTTGAGGTCGTCGAGGCTGGCCCGGTAGGCGGGCAGGGAGGCGAGGCCGGTGGCCGTGTCGAACTGCGCGCACAGGTGGGCGAAGTCGGCCATGCGCAGGTCGGTGGGGGTGGGGGCGGTGGCGGCCCGGACCTTGACGGTGAGGTCGAGGAGCGAGCCGAGGATCACGGGCAGCGCGGCGGTGAAGTCGGCCCACAGTTCCGCTTCGGTGCGCCGCACCGTCGGGCGTTCCAGTCGAAGCGGCAGGAGGCGTTCGGCGAGGTCGGGCCGGATCACGCCCACGTCGATGCCGGTCAGGAGCAGGGGGCGGCGGTAGCGGGAGCGGTACACGTCGCCGTCGCTGAACAGGGCGCGCTTGATGGACTCGGCTCCGGTGACGATGCAGCACATGAGGTCGGACAGGTCCGGGGCCAGGTGGGAGAGGTTGTCCAGGGCGGTGATCCAGCCTGCCGCCACGGCGGTGATCAGGCTTTCCTCGTCCTTGGGTGCGCGGCGCAGGTCGCCGCTCATGCCCTCGATGATGCGCACGAGCATGCGGCCCGCGGTGGACTTGCCCGCGCCCTGCGGGCCGGTGAGGAACGGCGCGGGGACGGGGACGCCCGGCTCCAGGCAGCCGACGAGCCAGGCCAGCGCCAGGCATTCGGTGTCCGGGGTGGCGAAGTTGGTCAGCCTCAGCAGGGCGTCGATGCCCTGCCCGGCGGTGTCCTTGGCGGGCAGGGGCAGTTCGCCGGTGAGCTGGGTGCGCCGCCAGCAGACCTCGGCGGGGTCGGGGACGGCGATGGTCCAGCCGGTGGGGTGGATGCGCACGGACTGGCCGTCGTCGCGGCCGAGGTCCAGCCAGGTGGCCCCGTCCGAGCCGGGGGCGACGCGGATGTGGGTGGCCTGCACGTCCTGGGAGAGGGCGAGTGCTTCGATCAAGTCCAGTGCCTCCTTCAAGGCGGTGCCGTTGAATACACCGACCCCGTCGCGGAACAGTCCGACCATGAGTTCCTGGCGGTGGCTTCCGGTGGTGCCCTGGGAGCGGATGGGGCGGGCCACGGGGTGGCCGTTGCGCTGGGCGTAGACGGTGCCGTCGACGGTGCGGAAGTAGCGGAAATGGGCCTGCGCGTAGTCGGTGATGACCTCGCGGCCCGGCGTCTTCTCGTCCTCGGACACGGCTCACATCCCCAAAGCGGTCAGGGCGTTGGTCCACGCGTCCGTGCAGTGCCGGGCCGTCTCGCCCTTGGCCTGCGCGGCGGTGAACAGCCGGGCAACGTGGGTGTCGGTGAGGCAGCCGCACCGGCCGTGCCGGGACAGCACCGCGAGGAACGTCCGGTACACGGTCGCGTGGACCGCGCTGGACGCCTCCGTGATGCGCTGCTCCGCCATCACGACACCCCGTTCCAGGAAGACGGGCGTGCGGTGCGGGCACTCCCCCTGACCGCCCCTCAGCGGCCCTGGGAGCGTCTGTGGCGCCCTGGGGGCGGGGGACGGCTCCTTCACTGCCAGGGCGCGCACAGCGTCCGGGAGAACGGCCATGGTGCCGGTGCCGGGACCGAGCCAACGGACGTAGGCCATGGTGGACTTGATGTCGACGCCGGGCCGCACGGCGTTGCGGGACGCCATGGCGCCCCGGTAGATCCAGTGTTCGCCGCGCGTCGTCGGCACGGTGCGGGTGGTGGGCAGGGCGGTGCGGGCCCAGGCGATGGCGTTGGCGTCGTCGAGGTCGAGGACGGTCAGTCCGCCGCCGCCGGGGTGGTAGGCGACGCACACCGCCTGTCGCCATGCCGCCGCCCACTCGGGGGAGACGATGACGGCGGGGTCGGTGGTGGCGGCAGCCCATCCGTGGCAGACGCCGGGGCACCGGCACGGGCCGGGCACCTTCATGTTCGGTCGGCCGCCGCATGCGTTGTCCACGCAGGCGGGGCAGTTGCCGAACGGGACCTTGCCCCGGCGCAGGGGCAGCACGGGGACGCCGGATGCGGCAAGGCTCAGCGCCGTGTGCTGCGGGTTGGGCGTGGGTTGCGTCATGCTGGGGTATCTCCAGTTCCTTGGTTGGTTCTGGCGAGCAAGGGCGGCCCCGCGTTCTTGGCGGAAGGTGGGGGCCGCCCTTGGCGTAGCTAGCCGTGGAAGTGGTTGCGCTTGATCACGGCCTTGCGGATGTTCACGGTGGTGCCGCCCTGGTGGCCGCGCGTGCTGAAGAGCTGCACGGCGATCCATCCGCCGAAGATCACGGCGGCCAGGATGATGAGCTGGGTGATGAACGCGGTGAGTGCGGCGATGAACGAGGTGAGCAGGACCAGCCCGCCGCACACCGCGAGGAACCCGGCGCCGCCGAGGGCGACGTTCACGGCCGTGCGGGACACGGCCGGTTTGGCGGCGACCGGCTCAGGGCGGGTCGGTTCGATGGCGTAGCCGGTGACGACGCGGCCGTCCGGCAGGACGATGCTCGCCACCGCCGGAACGGCGCCCGGCTGCACCGGCACAACCGGCGCCGCGACGGGCACGGCGGGCGGGTACGGGGTGGGCTGGTGGACCTCTACCGCCCGCTGTGCGGGCACGTGCGGAGCCTGTTCGGGGTACATGCGGAATCCCTTCCGGCCGAGGGCCAGGGAGGCAGAGACACCCCCTTCCGGGTGCCCTGCGGAGGGGTGTTTCGGGGGTGTGACCTGCGCGCCTCCCTGACTCCCTGGGCGATCATTCGCGCAGGTCAGAGCCAGGGAGGCGGGGCAGGGAGGCGGTCAGGGAGTTCTCCCTGACTCCCTGCCCCGGCGGCGGTCGGCTCCCTGCCGTCATTCGGCGGAAGCGGAACCTTCGTCTTCGCGGTTGGCGAGTGCGCGGGCGACGCGGTCGCGGGCCACGCACATGACGCCGTCGGACTTGTACGGCCCGGCGTCGGCGTCGTCGAGGACGCGCTTGAGGTCGAGGAACGACCAGTCGCCGTAGGCGTCCGCGTTCCGCGCGGCGAGCCGCGCGAGCACGTCCTTGGTCCTCACCCGCGGGGCGTCGCCGATGACGGCGGCGATGTCGGCGAGCGGGTCGTGCTCCGCGCTGCGGTCGATGGCGTGCAGGGTGGTCACGCCGTCGCGCAGGGCCTTGGCCCGGTCGGTGATCGCGGTGGCGGCGTCGTCGTCGATGTAGTGCGTGCGTACCGTGATGGACGACTGCCCCGCCGGGATGCTGATCCCGTCGGAGGCGACGACCAGGGTTCCCCGGTCCAGCCCCGGACGCAGCAGGTTCGGCGCCGCCCCGCCGTCAACGGCCTTGTCCCCCAGGGCCATGCGGGCCTGCGACTCGGTGCCGAGGGCGAGGGAGGCGCGGGTGTGGGCGCCCTCGCGCACGAGCTTGGGCAGGTTCTCGTTGGTCGGGTCTTGTGTGCCCTGCCACATCAGCACGTTGACCGCGCGGCCCTGGTTGTGGATCTTGCGGACGGCCATGAAGTACCGGGAGTCGGCCTTGGCGCCGCCGTACGGGCGCTTGTCCTTGCCGGTGCCCTTGGCGGGGCACATGAACGCGACCTGCGCTTCGTCGACCAGCACGATCAGCGGCGGGAACACCGTGCCGGGCGGCGCCTGGAGACGCCGGTTCATCTCGTCCACGGCGCCCTCGACCATCTCGGTCACCTGGATGACGTGCTCGTCCGTCGGCCCCTGGATCAGCGTCGTGGCCAGGCCGTCGAACATGGCCCAGTCGCCCGCGCCCTTGAGGTCGCCCATGAGGAACTGCACGGACTTGTCCAGGGACAGCCACAGGGCGAGGGAGCGCAGGGCCACGGTCTTGCCCTGGTTCGACAGACCCGTGATGAGCAGGTGGCGCTGGTAGAGGGACAGGGCGGCAGCGTCCCCGCGCAGGTCCTGCCCCCACGGGGCCTTGCCCTTGGTGTAGTCGGCGGTCATCGTGTCGTCGGTGACCAGCGGGGACGGCCCGATCGGCTCGTCCAGGGCGCCGGAGTCGGCGACCCACAGCCGCACCGTCCGGGCGGCCTGGGGGATGGTGATGAAGACCTCGTGTTCGTGCCGGGTCAGGTTCTCGGCGAGCTTGCGCCGCTTGGCCTGCACCTCGTTCGTGGCCACGCCGGAGGGGAGGGTCACGTCGACCTCGACGCCGCATCCGGCGATGCGGATCGGGCCGAGCATCGAGGCGCCGGCGTCGCCCATCTCCTTGATGGCCCGGGCCAGGGCCGGGACTCCGAGGTCGCGCAGGGCCTTGACCACGATGGACGGCGTGATCGGCTCACCCTCGCTGTTGCGGACGTTGGCGGGCAGCGCCCAGGCGGGGGCGGCGTGCTGCTTGCGGCCGACCGACCACAGGGCCAGCAGGGCGAGGAACGGGCCGATCGACAGGGCCGGACCCCACACCACCTGCACGATCCGGATCAGCAGGGCGATGAAGTCGACCGTTGCCGACAGCGGCGTGATCACGTCCCCGACGTGGCCGGTGCTGATGGCCATGACGACTCCGAGGGCGACCAGGACACCGATGCTCATCCCCGCGCCCACGGCGACGCCCTTGGCGGCCTCGACCGGGGAGTGCAGGAGGTCCATGCGGCGGTGGTGGCGGGCGGCGCGGAAGCGCTGCAACCGCTCTTCCCACTCCTCGGCCGCTTCGAGGTTCCCGGCGGCTTCCGCCGCGCGGATCATCCGCTCGTACCGGGAGCCGGTACGGCCGTCCCACGCCCGACGGGCCACGATCCGGCCGCCGTTGAAGGTGTAGAGGCCGTGCCGGGCCGCCGCCCGCACGGTGGCCCGGGTGGTCTCGTGCGTGGCGGCCGACTTCACCGCGCGGCCGGAGCGCACCCACAGCGGCACCGGGCGGGCCGGGGGCGCGTCGGGCACCACCGTGAGCACCGTCGGGGCGGTGTCGGCGGTCGGGGGGTCGGTGGCCTTGTGGAGGTGAACGACGTTCTCAGACATGCTGGAACTGCTCCTGACTGCCCCCAGCGGGGCGGGAGTAAGGGAGAGCGCCGGGGTGGCCGTGTCCGTGGAAAGAGGCGGCCCCCCGGCGCGGGAAATGGGCTGGTCAGAACCAGCCGGACGACTTCTTGGCGGCCTTGTCCCGGGCGGCCTCGGTGAGGAGGCGCTGACGCTCGCCGTGCAGGGCGGTCAGTTCCGCGTTCAGCCGGATCTCGGCGCTGTTGCCGGTGGCGTCCATGCGCTGTTCCTCGCGGCCCGCGCTGCGGCCCCGGGCGACCTTGTAGCCGCCGACGGCCAGCGAGCGGGCCATGGCCCGGCGCTCACTGCCGTTCAGCGGCCACCACTCGCCCCGGCGGACGGCGTCCAGCTTCTTCTGTGTCGCCTGGACGCCGGTGATCCGCACGGCTACGGCGGGCTCCGCACGGTCGGTACCGGCGTGCAGGATGACCGCCTCGGCGGTCAGCGTCGCGAAGTCGCCTCCACAGTTGAAGGTGAAGCGGTTGGCCATCGGTGTCCTCTCAGGTCAGGCGGCCGTACGGGCGGGGAGGGCGGCGGGGGCGAGGAAGCGCAGCGCGGCCGTGGCCTGTTGCGGGACCACGCCGTTGCCCAGCGCTTTGAGCTGTGCGGAGCGGGAGAGGCCGGGGACGTCGGTGACGTGCCCGGCGGGCAGGCCCATGAGCCATTCGACGAAGGCGGGGCTCAGCCGTCCCACAGCGTCAACTGGCCCGGGGGCGGCGCGCTGGAGGACCGCTTCCCACCGCGCGACCGCTTCGGCGTACTCGCCCCACCCGACGGCACCGCCGGGAACGCGCTGACCGCCACCTCCGGGAGGTCCGCCATTCCGGACTGGACCCGTCGGTCGGTCGCATCCGTGCGGGAGACGGCGCCGTTCGAGCCGTCCGTGGCCCGCGGGGTCGGCAGGAGCGAGCCCATCTCGGCGGCCAGGCTCTTGCCATGCCGCCCGGCTTCCTGCGAGGGACTGCGCCTGGTCTGCCGGTTCTCGTTCTCCGACGCGCGCGGGGTCGGCAGCAGTGAGACGACGTGGCGCAGGTTCATCCCGCCCTGTGCCGCGTGTCCGGCTCCGGTGTTCTCCGAGGTCGACGGGGTCGGCAGGAGCGAGCCGACGGCGGTCGGAAGCTGCCCGCGCTGCCCGCCGCCCCTCCAGTCCCGTGCTGCCGGAGTCGGCAGGCCAGGCGAGGACGAAGAGGCGTTTGCGCTGGTGAGCCGCTCCCACGTCAGATGCGCGAAGAGTGCACCACCGCGCATCGAACCCGAGGGCGGCAAGGTCACAGAGGACGGAGTCGAATCCGAGAGAAAGGTGCCCTGCGACGTTCTCAAACACCGCGAGACGGGGTCGTAGAACCCCAAGGGCACGGGCGATGTCGGGCCAGATGTGCCGCTCATCAGCGGTTCCCTTCCTCTTGCCGGCAGAGCTGAACGGCTGGCACGGGTAGCCGCCCGTCACGATGTCGACCGGCTCCACATCGGCCCAAGGGGCGGCGGTGACGTCGCCCAGGTTCGCCACCCGCGGGTAGCGGTGGGCGAGGATGCGGCAGGCTCCGGCGTCGTTGTCCGCGACCCAGGCCAGCGAGCCGCCGAAGACGGCCTGGACGGCCATGTCCAGGCCGCCGTAACCCGAGCAGAGCGAACCGATCCGCAGCCCGCTCACGCCGCCGCTCCCTCGGCCCGCTCCGCCCGCAGGGTGTCCCGCAGCGCCCGCGCGTTGACCGGAGACGTGCGCACCGCCCGCCGGATCCCCTCCGCGGTCACCTTCGCGTCCGGCCAATCCGCCGTCAACGCGCGCGCTTCGGCGAGCAACTGATCCGGCGTGCGCTTCGGGCGGGTCGACTTCGCGACCGCCGGGACACGGCCCGTGGCACGGCGCGGCCGGGTCGACTCGGCGGCCACCGCGCGCCGCTCGATCGGGGCGGCGGGGGCCGGGGCGATCGAGGGGGACGGCTTGACCGGGAGAGTCGACTTGAGGAAGCCGACGGCCACCGGACGGGGCAGAGCCACCACGTTCGGGGTGATCGGTGCCGGGGTCGATACCGGCAGGTCAGCCGTAGACCGTTTCATTGTGGTCTCGGTAGATTCCTCCGCATTTGTGGCCGTCGCTGGGATCGGGGCGGGGCGGTGGTGGAGCACCTTGGCCACGAGGTCGGAACCGAAGTAGATCGATCCGACCGGCAGCGACGTGGCGAGCAGGACCAGGGCCCAGTTCGCCGGGTCCCAGTCGGCCAGTCGACCCCAGTCGACCGTGCGGCCGTGCAGCTCCGGGACCAGGCCGTGCACGTAGTTGAGGACCAGCGACGCGACCGTGTACGCCCCCAGCACGCGCAGGGCGAACGTGCGGTCGCGGTCGGCCAGTACCAGGGTGGCGATCAGGGCGAGCGCCATGAGGCCGTCGACCACGAACGGGTACAGCATCGCCGCCGTGTCGTCCGCGCCGACCGCGCCGGCGATATCCCGCAGCGCGTTCCAGGACACCCGGAAGGCCATGCCGACCACGGCGACCAGGGCGAGCACGAGGGCGGCGCGGCCCTTGCGGTGAAGGTTCATGCCGCACCCCCGGCGGTGAGCAGGGCGGCAGCGATGAGCAGGGCGCCGCCGGTCAGGGTGAGGTCGACCGCGCGGCGCAGGCACGTGAACTTGGCGACGGCGAGCCGGGACAGTCCGGCGATGTCGGCGGCCCAGTCCCGGGCGACGGCGTCGCCGATCTCCTCGGCGGTGAGCGTGGCCCACAGGGGGAAGCCGTGCCGCCCGCGCAGGTTCGGGCGCACCGACCGCAGCAGCAGACCGGCCGCGCCGACCAGCAGCGCCAGACCGAGACTGCCCACGACGACGGCGGGCACGGTCAGCGGCAGGTCACGGGCGACCGTGAAGGCACCGGCGAGGACCGCGCCGACGAACGCCAGCAGCAGCGCCGTCTTGGTGTCCGTCCGCGTGATCTCCGCCTTCACCTCAGCGTGCGCGGCGATCAGGTTCCGGTCGGTGGAGCTCATGCGGCACCCCCGGGCAGGCTCGCATCGGCCGTGCGGTTGACCAGCGCGACGCGGGCGGCGAGCGCGCGCCGGCGGGCCCGGCGGATGCGGCGCTCGTCGACCTCGGTCGGCGTGCGGTCAAGGGTGACGATGTGCGCGTCCAGCAGGTCGACGTCCGCGAGGATGACGGGCATCTCCTGCTCGATCGCGTCCAGCTCGGCGTCCGTCGGCTCCATGAAGTCGGCGAACGCGGTAACAGCGTCCTGAACAGTGACGATGGGGTTCATGGGTCGTGGTTCCTTTCAGGGAGGAACGGCCCGAACGCGGCTCCCGGGTGGCACCCCGGGAGCCGCTCGCCGTTGAAGTCGATTCCGACTCCCCACGCCCTCGCCCGTACGTCCTCGCGCGGTGCGCTGGACGGACGGGCGAGAGAGGCAGTCGACGCAGCAACCGTGCTGCGAGCCGTGATGGCCCGAGCCGTTCAAGCGCCGCCGACCGGTCCGAATCGGGCGGCACTCAGGGTCTTCGCCGTCGCACTGGCAGTCCTTTCGGCGAGGTCAATAGGGGGTGAAGCACTGCAAGGGGGACCGCGTCCCCACTCTCCGGCCGTTGCTCGCGGTCGCCGGGCCACCTCGCCAGTACGGGCCGAAACCCTGTTCCACCTGGCCTTTAGCGGGATTGCAGCGTCCCCGCCCTGTGCATCAGCGCAGGCGATAGCAACTCAAGGGAATTGCTCCGCTTGCTCAACTTGTTGGTACAAGCTGATGCAGTGATGCTGCACCCACGGACAGTGAGTCGTCAAGGGATTGGGGCCCACATGTACCAACAAGTTGAGCGAGTGAGTCATGATGGGGGCATGAGCAAGCAGCCGAAGTACCGGCAGGTGGCCGATGCCCTGCGCCGAGAGATCGACAGCGGCACGTACGCGCCGGGCGCGCGGCTGCCGTCGGAGAGCGACCTGATGAAGCGCTTTGACGCTTCGAGGAACACCGTGAGGAACGGGCTAAGCCTCCTGGTCAGCCAAGGTCTCGTCTCGTCTAGCCAGGGGTTGGGCTACGAGGTCCGATCGCACGAGGTGTTCAAGCTCAACGCGTCTCGGTTCGAGAACCTGGACTTCCCACAGAACGGCGACGCGTACCGCACCGACGTGACCAACGCCGGCCGCCGACCGCATCAGACGTTCCGAGTCGAGATGACTCCGGCGTCGGCGGATGTCGCGGAACGGTTGAAGGTCGATGCGGGGTCCACCACGGTTCTGCGGTTCTGCCACCGGTACGTCGATGACGTGCCGTGGTCGACTCAAGCCACCTGGTACCCGGGCTGGCTCACAGAGCGGTCACCACGGCTCGCAGAGCCAGGCGACATCGAAGAGGGGACCACGCGGTATCTCGCGTCGCACGGCATCGAGCAGGTGGGCTACTTCGACGAGATTGCGGCCCGCATGCCGACCCCCGAAGAGGCGCGCCTCTTGGAGATCGGCGCCGGGGTGCCCGTGCTGCTCTGGACGCGCACCGGCTACTCGGAGGATCGGCCGATCCGCTGCACGGTCACCACCTTCCGGGGCGACCTCAACCAGATGAACTACGAGATCGGCACCCTGTCCGGCCGGAAAGAGAACGAACCTCAGTGAGAATCTGCTCAGCGCAACCGCACGACCTCGCCAAGCTGCTCGCCTTCCGGCAGGAGGCAGCAGCTTGGCTGTCTCGTCTCGGATCGGACCAGTGGCAGCGTCCCTACCCGGCTGACAAGCTGCTCGCCACCATTGAGGCTGGCGAGGTCTTCATGGTGCGCGACGGAGACGCCACGGCGGCCACAATCACGTTGACCCCTGTGGCGGAAGAGGGCCTGTGGACCGCAGATGAACTGCGGGAACCCTCTCTGTTCATCAACAAGCTGACGGTGGCGCGTACGCACGCCGGCCAGGATCTCGGCGGCCGGTTGCTCGACTGGGCCGGGGAGCGAGGCCATCGTGCGGGTGCCAAGTGGCTTCGCCTGGACGCCTGGACGACGAACACCGACTTGCAGGCATACTACCTGCGCCAGGGATTCCGGCATGTGCGGACGGTTTACCAAGGGATCGCCGTGAACGGCGGACCGAGGGTGTCAGGGTGGCTCGCTCAACGGGCCACGCGCCCCACAGATTCCGGATTCGTAGATGAAACTGCAGCACCCGCGCGACTCGGCTGAAATTTAAGAGAAGCGGACAGCGAGTCAGTAGCGTGGGAGCCAGACTTCACAGTACCTGACTGACTCCCACACACGAGTGAGATCCACGATCCCAATGCACTAGGTTTCGCCTGCGGCGTCTGCCATGGCGACAAGCTACTAAGGTGTTCCAGTAGCGACTATCGAGAATCCCTGGGCCTTGTTAGGTTGCTTGAGCAATCCCAATGTGAAGTTAACCAGCCCAACCCGACCCGCCAAGTCGTGAATGTGTTGCCTTAGATACGGATAAGCCGTCATAACCGCAACGTTGGCACCGAACGCTTCGTACACTGACTCGTTCACTTCATCGCCCTTGAAGACGTAACTGGTGAGCAAAACAACCGAAAGGTCAGCGACGGGCTCTTCCGACTTATCAAACGCCTGGCACTCCAGCGTGAAGCGATAGTCCACAGCACCAGGACGGGATGAGAATGCCGTATTCAAGGAGACCGCAGCCCGCTCAGGAGCAGTCCCGCTATGCCTGACTGCATGGCACTCTTGAGCGACGATGCCACGCAGATCAACTCTAGTCACGAAATCTTTCAGCTTTTCGAACTCACCTTGCTGATCCGTCACGAAACGACCTCGTTTCGGATCGGGTGGAATTCGTGACTCGAAGCGATTTCCGGTAGTGGCATCTCCGCCGTTTGCCCCTGGAAGTCGTAAAGGGAGTCACCGGCTGAGGACTCGGGATCTCTGCGCATCTCCACCACCATTGCGGTGAGTGGGTTCGAGTTGAATCGAAGTGGCATCACAGAGGTTGCCATATGGACGAAGCCGTGGCGGATGGCGTCACCGTACGCGGCTCCACTACTGGAACTAATCGACTCCGACTCGACCCAGTCCTGCTTGAACGCAGGCGTCATCTCGCGGCCTTCCACAACGGCTTTGCGGGGCTCCCCAGCTTCGACTGCACGGATATCCAGCTCGAACCCCATCGCGCTGAGATATTGCGCCAAAGTATTCACGCGAAGGTTTCCGTCCCCACGGAATACCTGGTTCACGGCAGACTTCCTGATGCGGAGACGTTCGGCGAGTTGGGATTGAGTTAGACCGCTCGCCTCAAGCGCCTTATGAAGGATGCGCAAGGTTTCTCGTCGCAGCCTCGTCGCAGCCAATAGCTGCGCTCCGTCCTCACTGCTGGCGAATCGCTCATAAAGATTCTTCATGACTTTGCGTCCTCCTCTCGCACCCAAAATGCCCTACGTATTTCCCCTCTGGGGGCCCATGGAGTCCCTTTTATGAAGCCGTGAGTTAGACGCACTGCACCAGCACGACTCTCCGGAACGTCGAAGAATGGCAGCCGGACGTCACCCGGCTTCAATTCCCGAATCCCATCCTCGAGGTTATTAATCTCTCGAGGAAACGCCAATTCACGATGGGCGAAATCCTCCAAAACCATTAGGATCGTCGCCAGTCGCTCTCGATCTTTCTTTTTCTTCGACGTTTCCAGTTCGCGAAAGAAATCATCGCATGGGTATGAATCTTCTGCTGTCCGAGCGGCCTCCACCATGTGCCGTCGACCGCGCTCGTAGTAGATCCGACTACAGTCCGTGCACTCCTGCCGATTCAGTTCAGTTATGACTGTACCCCCCCACCCCATGGGTCAACAAGACAGAGGAGTGCTCCTCACCCAACTACAGCCTGTTGGCCTAAGGCGATCAATGCTGGGCGCGCGTCACTCTCTGTCATTTCTTCCCCTTCCGCCACGCAGTCACACGAGACGGTTAGACGGCCACCGTAGCGGCCGTCCGTAGCTGGGTGAAGGTGATGCACGAACATGACTCCATAGTGTTAACGCGAGGTGCCTAGCGAACCCATCAACCTCTCTACGTGGCAGGTCAGCGAAGCGTTCACGTTCCAACTACGCACCGCAGTGGACGCGGATTCACGCCAGGTAGCGATCAAGACTGCTGGTCAGGCTCTCGCGCCTGCGGTGTGTGCCTGCGGATCGGGTAAAAGTCCACTGCAGGCCGCCTGACCCTCGACTGGCCGTGAATGGGACCCGCCTACGAGAGCTTCGATCAACGCCGTGCGACGAGCTCAGCTCTTCCTGCTTGGTTGAAAGTCGCCCCCGTGACCTGCCGCGGAGGTGGGCACCCCTGACGAATCCGCCTCTGGTCTCAGGAGGCCCACCGTGACTGTCGCGGTCACAGTGCACCACACCACCGACTCATGGTCGGGCACGGTCGGGGCCCTGCCCCGTGATCCCCCACGCGGGACGCTTAACTCGTCACTCCATGCATGTCACCCGCGTTCGCCCACGGGCATGACCTAGTTGTCCTAGTCGTTGTCCAGTCCGCCTACGGACGCCACCGTTCACCAGCGTGCACGCATGCGCTCTGTACTGCGGCGCAACCCTCCATGAACAGCTCCGTACAGCTATACGCACAGTTGGAAAGCGTGTTGGGGGCAACCCCTCACGAGTTCGAATCTCGTATCCTCCGCCAGTGCCTCACCGGGCACGATGTCGAAGGGCCCCACCGTTCGCGGTGGGGCCCTTCGGCGTTGAAGGTTGCAGTTTGGGTCGCAGTTTCCGACTAGCGCCCGTTGAGGACGGACCGGCTCCCACGGCGGACAGCCCAGCGCGGCGGAGGCGGCGGCACGTTCCACAGTGGTGATTCGCATCGGGTCGCGAGAGCGCTTGACGGGCATGCGGGGAAGGGTGAAACCACCGGTCGACTGGTCAAGACCGCGAACGGGGCGGCCGTCGCTGACGAACCAGCCCTCCTCCCCGCTCGGCAAGTGCGGTCGACCTCCTGCTCGGCAAAGGTGATCACGTCATCTGCGTCTTCGTCCGGAGCCGTCGGGAGAGGAGTCCTCTCACCGATAAGTTCCTGCCACAGCGCGCGGTCGTCAGCCGACACCCACATGTGCCGACCAATCCGGCTGTTCCCTCGGTTGGGCACGTAGACCGGGACGCTCTCGCCCGTGGCGCTCTGCAGGACCAGGTCCTCGATGTGGACAGGTCTCCTCTGCGGGAGGCAGAGCGCGGGCACGAACCAGTCCGCGTGAATGTCACCGCAGTGGCTGGCGCCGTCACTGACGAGACAGTGGCGCTCGCTGCTCGGTACGCACTTCCAGACTTCGAGGTGCCGATATCCGCCGCGGATCACCATTTCTTTGCCGTCGGCGATGTCCTTCCATGGCATGTCGTCGACCCGCGCCCACGGAGCGCGGTCGATCAAGGAAGCCGTCCGATCCTTCGCCACCCAGAGAGGGGTAACGCCGTGTTCCAGGGCGTTGACCGAGCGTCTGCGCACGCTGCTGGGGCTGAGGTGGTGGTACTGGATCTCCCGGCCGATCCTGAGCCCATTGGGACCGGTGACGACGGCGTCCGAGACGCTACGCCGGTTGACCAGGGCAACCTCGGCCTCGGCCTCGGCCTCGGCCTCCAGGCCATACCGTCCGGCAGCCTCGACGATCCGCTCCTTGGTGGCCTTGTGCTGGGCACTCTCGGCCGGCGTCGCCTTGTGCGTGATCGGCAGGTGCGAGGCGACGAGCGGTCGCCTACCGCCTACGCGCCCTCGGCGGATGAACATCCAGGGCGACTTGCCGCCTGACTCCGACAGGCACTCGCGCTTCTCGTGGTGCGCCAGGCATTTTCTGCGGGGTCTGCTGCTGGACGGCGGGCGCAAGTCGGTGGAGCCGATGGCCGCCCGCCTGGGCGAGGACGGGAACCGGCAGGCCCTGGCCCACTTCGTCACTTCCAGCCCGTGGGATGCGGCGCATGTGCGGGCCCGGTTGGCCTGGCGCATGCAGCCGGTCATCAAGCCCACCGCGCTGATCATCGATGACACCGGGTTCCTCAAGGACGGGGATGCCTCCGCGTGCGTGACCCGGCAGTACACGGGCACGGCGGGCAAAGTCACCGACTGCCAGGACGGCGTCTCTCTGCACCTGGCTTCCAACGGTGCCTCGGCGGCGGTGAACTGGCGTCTGTTCCTGCCCGGGAGCTGGGACTCCGCCTCGCCGAAGGCCGATCCGGCCAAAGTGGCCCGCCGTGCCAGATGCGCCATTCCTGCCGAGGTGGGGCATGTCGAGAAGTGGCAGCTGGCTCTCGACATGATCGACGAGACGCGGTCTTGGGGCATCGAAGTACCCCAGGTCATCGCCGACGGCGGCTACCGGGACACCGCCGCCTTCCGGCTCGGCCTGGAAGAACGCGGTCTCGACTACGTGGTGGGCACTCGACCACGACCACCGCGCAACCCGAACATGCACAGCCGTGCACCCCGGCCTACTCCGGCCTGGGCCGACGGCCGGCCCCGGCCTACCCCGAGCCCGCGCAGACCGTGAAGAGCCTGGTCATCGCGGCCGGGAAACGCGCCGCGCGGCCGGTGCAGTGGCGGGAGGGATCGAGGCCGGGCAATGGCCGCAGCGGACACAAACGCATGTACTCGCGCTTCGTGGTCCTGCGGGTCCGGCCTGCCGGACGTGAGACCCGCAAGGCCACGGCCGGCACCGGGCTCCCGGTCCGCTGGCTGTTGGCCGAATGGCCCGCCGACCAGGACGAGCCCGTGCAGTTCTGGCTGTCCAACCTGCCCGAGGCCACCTCCCTGCCCGCCCTCGTGCGCACCGCGAAACTCCGCTGGCGCATCGAGAACGACTACCGCGAGATGAAGCAGACCCTGGGCTTGGCCCACTTCGAAGGCCGAACCTGGCCAGCCCGGCACCACCACGTCACCCTCGTCTCGGTCGCCCACGCCTTCTGCACCCTGCAGCGACTGAGCCGCTCCCCAAAAGAGACGGCGTCGGCCTGAGCCTCTACCAAGTCGTTCGCGAGCTGCAGTTACTCCTCGCGATCTGGACCGGCGCCTGCCCCACCTGTCACCGCGACATGCCAGACCCCGCACCAACATGACCAAGCACTACTAGCCTCACGCGCTGAACACGACTGCACCCTCGCCGACATGGCCTACATCGGTGCAGGCAAGTGGGTCACCACCCCGAAACGCCAGCCGCACCAAGGCGAACTCACCACGACCGAGCAGACGGCCAGCCGGGCTTGTCAGCCGCACGCGCACCCCTCGAACAAGGAGTCGCCGAAATCTCGGCGAGTCTTCTGCAGAGCCCGACACGTCCGAACCGCATGACCGCGACGCCGCTGAAATTCTCAATCTGCCACTCACGCGTGCGGAACCACCTCACGACGCACCAGGCCGGTGGTCACAATTGGAGAGACGTATTCCACCTCGATTCATTCCAGAATACGGAAACCCCAACGAAGATATTTCGACACCACCTCGCCGAGACTGCGGCCCTAACGGGATGGGCTCGCTCGCCGTATCCCGAGGTCATCAACGGAACCGCTGCCGGTGCGCCGACCGCTCAAGGGCATCGATAATCAGCCCCGATGTTCTGTCGGCATTGCCTTATTGCACAACTGACCTAGGCTCATCGAGCACCCTTCGCAGCCACTCCCTCACGGGGGGCTAGCGCCGAAAACAACAGACACGAAGGGAACACTGTTGAGACGCGCAGTCCACAGAAGCCTGCTGGCCTTATTCGCGGCCCTTGGGATAACCCTGGCCTCCAGTACGGCAGCGAACGCGCACTACGTCTACTACGCGGACCTCGTCTGGTCGAACGCCGATTCGTCGCGATGCGTCATGAACCGGTCTGAGACGTCACACGGTTCGACGGGCGGAGGCTACTTCCGCGGTGACTCGATGTCCCAGGCCGAACTCAGCTCCATTCCGTCCGACTGCATCCTTCCCTGGGAGCGCAACACCGGGTGGCTCGCAGAAGGATTCGTCATCTACAAGTGGTACGTCGATGCCCAGGGTGACGGCTCCTGGCTCATCTGCGACCGGACCGATCAGTGGTACATGAACTCCGAGCCGGCATCCACGATGCGCATCACCAGCACCGCCCCGGCAGGCGGCGCGTGCGGCTCCGGCTACTACGGTCTCGGCAACTACGCAGGTATGAAGGACGGCAACGCGTGGTACGGCTGGGACGTCATGATGTGGTCTGGATCCCACCTGCTGCCTGACACGTCGTTCGCGGCACCGCCGGCACCGACCGAGGCGCCCCCTGGAGTGAACGACGACAACGTGGCACCGGCAGGATCGATGCCGGACACCATGCCCGTGTCGGATTCCAACGGGAAGCCCGCCCTCGACGCATCGGGCAACCTCATCGAGACGCAGGTACTCCCGGAGGCCCCGACCGGGGCCAAGAGTCTCGCCGCGGCGAACGCTCCGCGACACTTCACGACCGCTCCGAACGGTGCCACCATCGAAGAGGTCGAAGTCGTACTCGACGGCCTCGTAAGGTAAGGACGCAAGTCCCAAGGAACACAACAGCTCCGGCGCGGATCACTTCCCGCGTCGGAGCTGCGGCGCGGCGAGGAGCGCCAATGCGACTCTCACCAAACAAGAAGAGGAGTCATAAATTGGTCACCTTGCAACGCATTTGCGGGTTCCTCGCACTCATTTCCCTTGCGTGGATCGGGTTTATTGCATTCCTGACAACACCTGACGCACTACTTTTTGCCGCCAAGCGCGGCTCCCTCATTACTCCGATTTCGATCCTCATCCTTGCCGCCAGCGGGTGGATTGCAATCTCATACCGCTTACGGAGAATATCCACTCCGCGATCGACGGCGAGGCATAGGGCTGGATCGTCAACCACGTCGGACTGAAGCTGTACGACCTGTCCTGACTGGCTCTGGAGCCGTATTGGAGTCGCCGTCGGAAGCGCGAGAAGGCTCCGGCTGGTCTCAGTTCTGGTCTCATTCGCGCCCGTCCGGCCCTGTCCGAACAGGGCCACCCCGAACGAACCGCCGCAGGCCAGCACGGTACGGCCTGCTCCGGACCCCCGTACGAACATTTGGAAAGCGTGTTGGGGCAACCCCTCACGAGTTCGAATCTCGTATCCTCCGCCAGTGCCTCACCGGGCACGAAATCGAAGGGCCCCCTGGAAACAGGGGGCCCTTCGACGTGTTCGGCGGTGTACGAGGTGCGTAGGCCGAGGTGCGTAGGCCGAGGTGCGTCGGTTGATGCGCGTCGGTCGAGGCGCGTCGGTCGAGGCGTGCGTCCTCAGTCCGGTCGGTTCGCTTCGGGCTGTTCCGCCAGGGTCTTGATCCGGAGCAGGCGGGTCTCCCAGGAGCGGCCGATGCGGTCGAGCTCGCGGGCCAGTGCGCCGAGGCGGGCGCCGACGGCGACGTGCACCACCTCGCGTCCCCGCCGCTCGGACTCGACCAGGCCGACCTCGCGCAGCACCTCCAGGTGCTTGACGATCGCCTGCCGGCTCACCGGCAGGGCCCTGGCCAGCTCGGACGCCGACACCGGGGCTTCGCCGAGCCGGGCGAGTATCTCCCAGCGCGTCGGGTCGCCGAGCGCCGCGCACACCGCGGGCAGGGCGGGGGCGGTCACCGGTGCCCCGTGGCGGGTGTGGTGGGCGCGGCCTGCTCCACGTACGCCTTCGCCGCGGCCAGTTCGATGAGCCAGCCCTTGTCGTTGCCCTCGCGCTGCTCGAGCCAGGTCGCCGGGTCGTCGGCGAGGCCGGAGAAGCCGCTCTCCACCACTCGCAGGGTCACCCCGCCGCCGTCCCGCTCGTCGATCCAGAACTCGACCAGGGTCGAAGGGGCCGACTCGTCGCGGGAGGGGGTGCCGATCCACCGGAACGCCGCGTAGCGCGGCCTGTCCAGCTCCACCGTCCGGAACCGGAACTCGCCGAGGGACGGATGGCGCACCACCGCCGTGTCGCCCTCGTACCGCACGTCCTGGTCCGCCTCGACCGCGCCGTCGTTGACGTACCAGCCGGGCCGGGCCACCAGTTCCCACACCCGGTCGGCCGGGGCGTCGATGTCGATCTGCCGGGCGATCCGGTCGAGCTCGGCCGCCTCGGTCGTGGAATGTGCCGACTCGTTCATGATTCGTCCCCTTCTCCGTACTGCTGAGTGCCGGGCTGTACTGCAATTAAACGGTTGCACATCGAGAGCTTATTAGCAACCTGGCGGTTGCATCTCGTGTCCTCGCGTTGCTCCATCGAGGGGGAGTCTCGCGGGTATATGTCGCACTATCACCCGATTGAGCCACCCAGGGTCCACTTTGCGGGTATGGAGCGGATTGGTCTGTTGCGTTTCCAGTGAAGGAGGGCCGGTGGCCGAACGCATTGTTCATCGACGCGGTTATCGAAAGGGCCTCGGCGGTGAGATGTGCGCCGAGTTCCTGGGGACGTTCGTCCTGATCCTGTTCGGGGTCGGGTCGGTGGCCGTCGCGGTCGCCGGACTGCCCGGCTCGGGCCGGCAGACCGCGGACTTCGGACCCGCCAACTGGTTGATCATCTCGTGGGGATGGGGCCTGGCCGTCGTGTTCGGCGTCTACGTCGCCGGCGGCATCAGCGGGGCGCACCTCAACCCCGCGGTGACCCTCGGGTTCGCGGTGCGGCGGGACTTCCCGTGGCGGAAGGTGCTGCCCTACTGGCTCGCCCAGGTCGTGGGCGCGTTCGTCGCCGCCGCGCTCGTGTACGCCTGCTACCGGTGGGCGATCGACGCGGCCATCGCCAAGGCGGGCGAGACACGGGAGACGTCCCTGAACACGTACTCCATCTTCGCCACGTTCCCCGCGGAGTACTTCGGGGACTCCTGGTGGGGCCCCCTGCTCGACCAGATCGTGGGCACCGGGATCCTGCTCCTGCTGATCTGCGCGCTCATCGACACCCGCAACACGGCGCCGATGGCCAACCTCCACCCCTACCTCATCGGGCTGGTCGTCGTCGCGATCGGCCTCACCTTCGGCACCAACGCCGGGTACGCGATCAATCCGGCCCGCGACTTCGGCCCGCGCCTGTTCACCTTCTTCGAAGGATGGGGCGACATCGCCCTGCCCGGCACCTTCCAGTGGTTCAGCGGCTACTGGTGGATCCCCATCGTCGGCCCGCTCATCGGCGGGGTCGTCGGGGTCCTGGTGTACGACCTGCTCGTCAGCCCGGTGCTGAAGGCCAGGCTGACCGAGCGCGAGGAAGGGCCGGCCACCGAGGAGCCCTCCTGACGGACGACCCCGGCGACAGGGCCTAGCGGTCGGCGATGTCCTCGCGCAGCCCGTCGGAGAACTCCCACCACGACAGCGGAAGCCAGTCACCGTCGACGAAGGCGTCGACGGTGGCGCCGCGTCCGCGGACGGTCACCGTCGTGCCGGGCGGGTAGGTGGTGCCGGACAGACCCGGCACGGGAACCAGCAGAGTTCCCAGTCGTTGCGCTGACACCCTCTGGCCTCCTTTCGCGGTGTGCGGCGGGCGTCTCGTTCGCCCGGGATTTACCGAGATTACCGACTTGCCCCGTCGCGTCGACCGGAGAACCATGAGAGATGGGTCACGGAAATCCGCGCGCGGACGGAGGCACGACCATGAAGGCTGTCGTCTACAAAGGACCGTTCTCTGTCGCGGTCGAGGACGTCGAGAAGCCGGACATCCGGCATCCGAACGACGTGATCGTGCGCGTCACCTCGACTGCGATCTGCGGCTCCGACCTGCACATGTACGAGGGGCGCACCGCGGCCGAGCCCGGCATCGTCTTCGGCCACGAGAACATGGGGATCGTCGATCAGGTGGGGCAGGGCGTCACGGGACTGAAGAAGGGCGACCGCGTGGTCATGCCCTTCAACGTCGCCTGCGGCTTCTGCACCAACTGCGCCGCGGGCTACACGGGTTACTGCACGACCGTCAATCCCGGCTTCGCGGGCGGCGCGTACGGCTATGTGTCCATGGGTCCCTGGCAGGGCGGCCAGGCCGAGTACCTGCGGGTCCCGTACGCCGACTTCAACTGCCTGAAGCTGCCCGAGGGCGACGCGCACGAGACCGACTTCATCCTGCTCGCCGACATCTTCCCGACCGGCTACCACGGGTGTGAACTCGCCGACGTCCGTCCCGGCGAGAGCGTCGCCGTGTACGGGGCCGGTCCGGTCGGGCTCATGGCGGCCTACTCGGCGCTGCTGCGCGGCGCGAAGAAGGTGTTCGTCGTCGACCGCGTCCCGGAGCGGCTGCAGAAGGCCGAGGAGATCGGAGCGGTGCCCGTCGACTTCTCCGCGGGCGACCCGGTCGAGCAGATCAAGGAGCAGACCGAGGGCGCCGGCACGGACAAGGGCGTGGACGCCGTCGGCTACCAGGCGACGGCGGGCGGGACGGGCAAGGAAGAACCAGCGACCGTCCTGAACTCGCTGGTCAACACGGTCCGGCCGACCGGGGCCCTGGGCGTTCCCGGGCTCTACGTCCCGGCCGACCCGGGCGGTCCGGACGAGCAGGCCAAGCAGGGCATGCTCCTCGTCGCGATCGGCAAGCTCTTCGAGAAGGGCCTGCGGGTGGGGACGGGCCAGTGCAATGTGAAGCGCTACAACCGGCAGCTGCGCGACATGATCATCGAGGGCAGGGCGGAGCCGAGCTTCGTCGTCTCCCACGAACTGCCCCTGGACCAGGCCCCGTCCGGCTACGACAAGTTCGACAAGCGGATCGAGGGCTACACGAAGGTGGTCCTGCACCCCTAGCCGCGCGGACGCAGGCGCGGACGCAGGCGCAGCCGGAACCACAGCGCCACGCACGCTGCCAGGGGGACGGCGACCAGAGGCACCGTCCCCCACGGGAGGCCGGTCCACACCGCTGACAGGCCCACCGCGAAGCTCACGCCGACGAGGCCGAAGAGCAACCACCTGCCGTAGGGCTCCCAGGTCAGCGGTTCGTGGTCCAGCGGCCTGACCAGGCGCACCACGCCGAACACGAGGCACTGCGCGGCGAGGAGCCCTGCGAGCACACCGGCGGCGGCGTTCATCTGGAGTTCGTCGCGGGGCGCCTCCAAGGTGTCCTGTCGCACCCCGTCCTTGCCAAGCACCATGATCTCGCCGCGCCAGGCGGTGGCCGTGACCCGGTCGCCGGGCACGAGCCGCTCCAGGAGCGGTCCTGAGCCGTCGAGGTGCACGGTCCGGCGCCAAGAGTCCCGGTACGTCAGGGTCGCGTCGTGCACGGACTCCTTGCCGGCGGTTCTGTTCTCCGTCTTCTGCACGGTGAGGTGCCAGGTGCTCAAGCAGTCCGTGTCCCCCCGGCTCAGCGCGTCGGAGGAGCAGGGCTCGGCTGCTCGGTAGTCCTGGTAGCACTCGCCGTCGGAGGGAAGCCACCGGGCGAACGTGAGCCAGCATGCTGCCGCCGAGGCCAGGGCCAGCAGGATCAGCAGCACCCCTGTGCGCCGTGCCCGGCCAGGCGACCGCCCGTCCGTGAACCGCGCCTTGGCCCACGCCCGTGGTGCCGTCGTCTCCGGTGGTGCCGTCGTCTCCCGTGGTGCCGTCGCCCTCGACCTCATCGCCCGCCCCCTTCCCGGTCAGGTTCCGTCCAAGGGGCCCCGGAAAACAACGAGGCAGGACGGCAACCGGAGAGGGTCTGCGGCTGCCGTGTCCCGGCAATCCGTCCGTCGTCGTCTACCGCTCCACCCGTATCCGCCGGGTCTCGCTCACCTGGTCGATCTCCGACACCCGGACCGTCGCCCTCATCGTCCAGGTGCCCGGGAGCGGCAGGGTGACGGTGTTGGCGCTCCAGTAGCCGCCCCGGTCGACCAGGTCCGCCTCGATGGGGCCGACGTCCTTGTCGGGGAGGGTGAAGGAGAGGCGCAGTTCGGGTACGGCGGCCAGGCTGCCGTCGGGGCCGAAGACGACGGCCTGGACGGCGTTGTCGCCGGTGCGGCCGGGGTCCAGGGTGATCTGGACCGTGCCGCGGCCCGAGGCGCCGATCTCGAACGGGATCGTGGTGACCGACGCGGGCAGCACACCGCCCGCCGGTACGGCCGTCCGCGCCGCCTCGTCCGCCGCACGGCCGGGCAGGGTGGCGGTGAGCACGGTGGTGACCCCCAGCACGACGGCGGCGACGATGGCCTCGACGAGGACGGACCGGTACAGGCCGCGCCGGAGGGCGGGCTCGGTCCCGGTGCCGGCATCGGGCGGGCGCGGTGGCCGCGGTGGCTCCGGGGGTGGGCCGCCTGCCGGTTGCGGTATCCGCTCGTGCACGCGGTCGGGCTCGCGTACGGCGGCAGGCTCCGTCGCCAGGGCCGTCGTCCACCTCCGGGACACCGCCGCCGCGGCCAGCAGCGCGGCCACCAGGAGCACCTTGACCAGCAGCAGTCTGCCGTACGTCGTTCCGGTGAGCGCCTGCCAGGAGCCGAGGCCCCGCCATGACTGGTAGACGCCGGTGGTCACCAGGACGGTCACGGAGGCGAAGGCGACACGGGAGAAGCGGGTGACGGTGGCGGCGTCCGCGGAGACGCGCAGGGTGAGGATCAGGGCGGTGAGGCCGCCCAGCCAGACCGCGGTGGCGAGCAGGTGCAGGGTGAAGGACGTCATCGCGAGGGGCACCTGGATACCGGCGGAGGCGTGTTCCGCGGCGGCCCAGGTCAGGGCGAGGCCGACGGCCAGGGCGATGCCCACCGCGCCGGCGAGGAGGGTGCGCTCCCCCCGCCGGTCCGCGCGGGACGCCCGGACGAGGAAGAGCGCGACCGGGGCCAGCAGCGCCAGCCTGATCAGCAGCAGCACGCCGGGGCGCGCGGTGAGGGTGTCGGCGAGCGCGGCGGCGTCCAGGGCCGACGACGGGCCCGTACCCGCCTCGTACGGGGCGCGCAGCACCAGGAGGGTGACGGTGGCCGCCAGCAGGGTCCACCAGCCCGCCACCAGCGGGCGGCGCAACGGGGCAGGGTCCGGCGGACGGCACAGGGCGACGAAGGCGGCGGTGCCGATGAGCAGGGCGGCGGCGAGGTAGGCGAGGTAGCGGGCGAGTTGGTGGAGGCCCGCGGTCAGCGGGTCCTCGGTGGGGCCCGTGTCCACGGGTGCGGACGTCTGCGACGGCTTGCCCACGGAGAAGGTGAACGCGCCCGACACCGGGTGGCTGTCGGCGGACACCACCCGCCAGGCCACGGTGTACGTGCCCTCCCCCAGGCCGTCCGGCAGCGCGACCCCGGCCGTGTCGGACCGGCCGTCCGCATGCCCGGCCGCTCCGGTGCGGACGCGGTGACCGCCCGGGTCCAGGACGCGGAAGGAGTCGTCGCGCAGGCCGACGGACTCGCTGAAGGTCAGGGTGACGTGGCCGGGGGCCCGCTGGAGGACCGTTCCGTCGGCGGGGTCGGTGGAACCGAGGGCGGCGTGCGCGGACGCCGGTCCGGCGCCACCGAGGAGGAGCAGGACCAGCAGGGGGCCCAGCAGCACCAGGCGCCGGAGTGCCCGGCTGACCGGGAGGTCCGGGAGGCTCCGACTGACCCGGAGGTCCCGGCTGGCCCTGAGGTCCCGACGGTCCCGGGGGACGCGACAGGCCTGGCCTCGGCTGGCCGGCAGGTCCCGCCGGTTCCGCCGGTTCCGCCGGAGCCAACGGGCCTGGCCCGGCCGGCAGTCCCGGCTGGCCCTGAGGTCCCGACCGTCCTGACCGTCCAGGGGGACGCGACAGTCCCGGCCCCGGCCGGCCCGGCGGTCCCGGCTGGCCGGTGCGTCCCGGCGGTTCCGCTGGAGCCAACGGTCCCGGAGGTCCCGACCGCCCCGGCCGGCCTGGCGGGCCCGGCCAGCCCGGCCCTGGAGACCACGAGAAGTGCTCCCGTCCCCTCGGTCCCCGTGGTCCCACCGCTGTGTCCGGTCGCGTCCTCCCCCTCGCCCCCGGCGTCCAGCGTGCGCATCGTCACCACGGCTCACGTCGTATCTCCGTCGTCGGGGCCCACTGCCTCGGGGATACGTACGGACGCGGAGGCCGTCTCGCTCAGCGGGTCGCCCGGTGTTTCCTCACCACGACGGGCGGGCCGTCACCCCGCCGTCCACCACGAGGTCGTGACCCGTCACCCAGGACGCCAGCCGCGAGGCCAGGAACACGCACGCGTCGCCCACGTCCTCCGGGCGTCCGAGCCGTCCCGTCGGTGCCGCCCGCCGCCACCGCCGTACGCCCTCCGGCCAGGCCTCGGCGAGTCCCTCGCGGTCGACGAGGCCGGGGGAGACGGAGTTCACCCGCACGCCCCACGGGCCGTACTCCAGCGCCGCCGACCGGGCGTGCATCACCACCGCCGCCTTCGAGGCGCTGTAGTGCGCGTGCGCGGGAGCGGGGGCGCGGGCCTCGATGGAGGCGATGTGGGTGACCGTGCCGCCGCCGTCCTGGGCGCGCATGACGGCGGCCGCGGCCTGCGTGCACGCGAAGACGCCGGTCAGGTTGGTGTCCACCACCGCCCGCCACTCGGTCGCCGTCATGCCGGGCAGTTCCCGCAGCGGCTGCACGCCCGCGTTGTTGACCAGCGCGTCGAGCCGTCCGCCGCCCCACTCGGCGGCCTCCCCGACCAGGCGACGGCAGGCGTCCTCGTCGGTGAGGTCGGCGCGCAGGACGGTGGCGCGTCCGCCCCGGCCGCGGATGCGTTCCGCCACCTCCCGCGCCGACTCCACCGTCGTACGGCAGTGCACCGCCACCGCCGCGCCCTCCTCGGCGAAGCGCAGTGCGATCCCCCGGCCGATGCCGCCGCCCGCGCCGGTGACCAGGGCGATCCGTCCGTCGAGCAGGTGTGTGGAGGCGGCGGAACGGGGCGCGGGCGTCATGGGCGGCACAGTGACACGATCCGGGCCGCCTCGGCCGGGTAGCGCGCCGTGAGATCGGCGGCGTCGCCGTGCTCGTAGTCCCCGTAGGTGAAGCCCGGCGCCATCGTGCAGCCGAAGAGCGACCACGCGCCGCCCGCGCCCACCCGGCCGCCCATCCACGTACCGGCGGGCACCGTGTACTGCACGTGCTGCCCGCCCAGGACGTCCGGTCCCAGCACGGCCGTACGCGCGCTGCCGTCCGGGGCGAGGAGGAGCAGTTCGAGGGGATCGCCGAGGTAGAAGTGCCAGACCTCGTCGGCGGGCAGGCGGTGCAGGGCGGAGAAGTCGCCCGGTCGCGCGGTGAGCAGGGCGACGATGGCGGAACCGGCGGGGCGCCCGTCCGGACGCCCGGGGCCCGCCCAGGTGCGCCGGAACAGCCCGCCCTCGCGCGGAATGGGCTCCAGTGCGTAGTGCGCGATCAAATCTTCGGCGGTCGGTGTCGGCGCGGGAGTCACGCGCCGAACGCTACCTCCCGCCGCAGGAAGGCCAGTTGCGCCTTCTTCTCCGGCAGGTACACGTCCGGCAGGTCGACCTCGGGCAGGACCACCGCGGGACCGGCGGTGAAGCCCTGCTTGAGGAAGCGGGCGATCGCCTTCTCGTTGGCCACGTCCGGGTCGACCACGATCCGCGTCCGGTCCAGGCCCAACAGCACGTACGCCATGAGGGCACCCGACAGCGCGGCGGTCCAGCCGGGGCGCGTGCCCTCGGTTCCGGCGGGGGCGAGGAGCAGGTGGACGCCGATGTCGCCCGGCTCGGCGGCGTAGCACTCGCTCACCCGGTCGGCCGCGGGATCGTAGGTCTGGAGCAGAGCGGCCGGCTCGCCGTCCTTGACGACCAGGAATGCGTGGTGGGTGTCGAGGGTGCCCATGTGGGCGTACACGGCGGCGACCTGGTCGCGCGTCAGGTCGTTCATGCCCCAGAAGGCGGCCCGTTCCTCGCCCACCCAGCCGTGGACCACCGCGGCGTCCGCGGCGGGGACCAGGGGCAGGACGCGGACGGTGCCGAAGCCGTCGAGGTGCTGCTCGTGGACCGGGGTGCGGGCGGCGTACGGGGTCGCGGGTGCGTCAGTCATCGGATTCCTTCGTGAGCCGGTCGAAGTCGGTGACCACCGGGGCGAGTTCGCCGCCGAGCCACAGGGGCTGCTGGTCGTGGTGGTGGGGTGAGCCGGGGAGGCCCGAGGCGCCGTGCGGCACCACCCAGCGGCTGTTCGCGCGGTCGGCCAGGTCCCAGACGTACCGCGCGGCCGGGCCGCGTGCGGCGCGGTCCGTGAGGCCGGGCACCGGGGAGGTGCACAGGACGCAGTCGTGGTCCCCTGAGAGGCCGGGCTCGCCCCCGGGGGCGGTGGCGGTGTCCGGCAGCGCCCGCCAGGGGGCCAGGCGGTGGGTGTCACCCCAGGTGCCGGACGGCGGCGAAGCGGCGACCTCCTCCAGCGCGGCGCGGACGGCCGCGGCGCGGTCGATGCCGTACAGGTCCTCCGCACGCAGCAGGTGCTCCAAGGCGTGGCCGAGGCGCGGCACGAGCGCGAGCCACGGCAGGAGCACCTCGGGGTACGCGGGCGGCACGGACGCGGGTGCGAGGACCGGGTGCGCCGCCAGTCTGCGTACGACCGCCGCGCGCACGGCCGCGTACGCCGCGGCGTCGGTGCTGTCGGCGTCCATCCGCCGGTCCCAGGCGAGGATGCGGTCGCGCAGGGCGGCGGCCTCGGGGGTGAGAGGGGTGAGGGGGGTGAGGGGGGTCGGTGGGGCCTCGGGGGGCGCGGCGGTCGGGGTGGCTTCGGGTGTCGGTGCGGCCTCGGGCGTCGGTGCTGTTTCGGGATCCGGTGCCGCTTCAGGTGTCGGTGCGGCCTTGGGCCCTGGTGCGGCTTCGGAAGCCAGTGCCGCTTCGGGCGTCAGTGCTTCGGAAGCCAGTGCCGCTTCGGGCGTCAGTGCGGCTTCGGAAGCCAGTGCGGCCTCGGAAGGCAGGGCTGCGAGGTGGGTCAGGAGGGGGGCGGCCGAGCCCAGGTGGGTGTCCGTGTGGATCGCGGGCATGTCCGCCGCTGACCAGTGCTCCTTGCCCGCGAGCAGCGCGGTGATGCGGTCGGCGCGGTGCGGCGGGGCGAACTCGACGCCCAGGGGCGTGGCCGGGCCGCGCTGGTTGGCCATCACCGCGACGCCGTCGGTGAGGCCGGCGCGGGGCGGGGGGTGCCAGCCGGTCCACTCGTGGCCGGGCTCCCAGGCGGGGACCGGTCGCAGGCCGTTCGCAGCCGGGCGCACGGGGACGCGGCCCGCGACCCGGTGCAGCAGGCCGCCCTCCGTGTCGGCGGCCTGCACCACGTTGACCGGCTCGGCCCACGCGTCCAGGGCGCGGTCCACGTCGGCGACCCGGCGGGCCCGCAGCAGCGGCAGCAGGGCGCCGAAGCCGAGGTCGGCGGTGACGCGGGGCGGGTAGCGCAGGCTGAGGGCGGCCGGGGTGCCGTCGTCGAGGCCCTCGGGGCCGCCGGCGATCACCGGGCCGCGGTCGGTCTCGATGATCTCGACCTCCACGGTGTCCTCCCCGGCGACGTCGATGCGTTCCGTGTGGCGGGCGGCGCGGTGCCAGATGCCGTCGGGGCCGAGCGCCTCGACCCCGGCGCCGGTGCGGCGCAGGCGCTCGCGGTACAGGTCCTGGTAGTCGGCCATCGCGTTGGTGATGGCCCAGGCGACCGTGCCGGTGTGGCCGAAGTGGGCGACGCCGGGGACACCGGGCACGGCGAGGCCGACGACGTCGAACTCCGGGCAGGACAGGTGGACCTGCTGGTAGACGCCGGGGTCCTCGATGAAGCGGTGCGGGTCGCCCGCGATCAGCGCGTGTCCGGTCGTGGTCCGCTCGCCGCTCACCAGCCAGCCGTTGCTCCCCGCGGTGCCGGGGCCGTCGGCGGCGAACAGGGCGACGGCTTCCGGGCCGAGGTGGGTGGAGATGTGCTCGCGCCAGAGCTTGGCGGGGAACCCCGCGAAGAGGATGTGCGTGGCGAGCCAGACGCCGAGCGGGGTCCAGGGGTCCCAGCGGCCCGGGACGAGGCCGGTGCGGGCGAACTCCGGGGCCGGGTTCGGGCGCCCGGGTTCGGTGAGCCCCTCGTTCACGCCGTCCGCGTACGCCCGCACCCAGGCCGCCGTCTCCGGGTCCTTCCGCTCCAGGGCGGTGAAGCAGCGGCGGGCGGTGTCCGCGAGGCGGGCGCGGCGGGCGAGGCGGTCCCAGGACAGGGCCTCGGGGCCGAGGAAGGACGCGGAGGTGCCCTGGGCGCGGTGCCGCTCGGCCTCCAGTTGCCAGGCGCGGTCACGGGCGGTGACCCGGCCCTGGGCGCGGGCGAGTTCGTGCGGGGTGTCCGCGCGCAGGTGCGGGATTCCCCAGGCGTCGCGGTAGGTCTCGGCGCTCACCCCTGTGCCTCTACTTTCCTTTAGGTTAGGCTCACCTAAGTTATGGCGGTCGTGGCCGAATAGTACGTGAAGGGTGAAGGAAACATGGGGCAGGGGCGGGGCTGGGAGGGCGCGGTCCTCAAGCTGATGCGCGCGAAGGACTTCGAGTTCACCGTGACGGGCGTGGAGGACGTGACCCCGCACTACCGGCGGCTGCGGCTGAGCGACGGCGGCATGCTGGCGGCGACCGGGGTCCACCCCACGATGTGGGTGCGGCTGTGGTTCGACAACGCGGGCCGGCCGCACCAGCGGGGGTACACGCTGGTCGACCCGGATCCGGCGGCCGGGACCTTCGCCCTGGAGTTCGCCCTGCACGAGGGGTGCGCGAGCGACTGGGCGCGGGCGGCGAAGCCGGGGGACACCGTCGAGGCGACGGTCCAGGGCACCGGGTTCGAGGTGCCGCAGCCCTCTCCCTCCCGTGTCTTCGCGGTCGCGGACCCGGCGTCCCTGCCCGCGCTCAACTCCCTGCTCGACGCGTTCGGGCCGGTGCCGGCGACCGTCTGGTTCGAGGGGGATACGGACGACGGCCTGCCGTTTCGTACCGACTCCGAGCGGCACGAGGTGCGGGCGGTTGAGCGGCGGGACGCGGGGGCGCGGCTGGTGGCGCGGGTGAAGGAGGAGTTGCCGGAGCTGCTGTCGGCCTCATCTGAGCCGTACGTCTGGATCGCCTGCGACACGGCGACCACGCGAGCGCTCTCGTCGTACGTCCGCAAGGAGCTGGGGGTGCCGAAGCAGCGGGTGAACGCGCTGGGGTACTGGCGCGCGACCTGAGCCCGTACGCGCGATCATCGGGACCATGGACGTCACACTTCACCTCGCCCAGGACCCCGAGGCCGACGAACTCCTCGGGCGCAGCCCGCTCGCCGCGCTGGTCGGCATGCTGCTGGACCAGCAAGTGCCCATGGAGTGGGCGTTCAAGGGTCCCTCGACCATCGCCCGGCGCATGGGGGCGGAAGACCTCGACGCGCACGACATCGCGGCGTACGACCCCGAGTCGTTCGCCGCGCTGCTGTCCGACAAGCCGGCCGTCCATCGCTACCCCGGTTCGATGGCGGGGCGGGTGCAGCAGCTGTGCCGGTACCTCGTCGAGACGTACGACGGTGACGCCGAGGCCGTCTGGCGGGGGGTGAGCACCGGGAAGGAGCTGCTGAAACGGCTCCAGGAACTGCCGGGGTTCGGCAAGCAGAAGGCCCAGATCTTCCTCGCGCTGCTCGGCAAACAGCTCGGCGTCCGTCCCGAGGGGTGGCGCGAGGCGGCGGGGGCGTATGGGGAGGCTGACTCCTTCCGGTCGGTCGCGGACATCAGGGGGCCGGAGTCCCTGACCAAGGTGCGCGCGCACAAGCAGGAGATGAAGGCGGCGGCCAAGGCGGCGAAGGCCTCCGGCAAGTAGGTGCGGCTGCGGGTGCCTGCGGCGGCCTGTGCGGGGTGGTGGGGGTGCGGGTAGCGCGGTGGGTGGGTCGGGGTCGCGCCGGGGGGTGTCCGTCCTCGGAACGGCGC
Source organism: Streptomyces violaceoruber (assembly GCF_033406955.1). Classification (NCBI taxonomy): domain Bacteria; kingdom Bacillati; phylum Actinomycetota; class Actinomycetes; order Kitasatosporales; family Streptomycetaceae; genus Streptomyces; species Streptomyces violaceoruber. The sequence goes on from NZ_CP137734.1 coordinate 4,097,738, forward strand.
GGAATCGGTCGGCCACAGAAGCGAACTCCGTTGACGCGCCAACCGCTGCGGGCGGACACCCCCCGACACGCCCCCTCCTCGCCGTACGCGGCTCTCCCCGCCCACGCCCCGCGTCCCCCGCCCCGCCGTACGCGGCTCCCCCGCCGCAGCTGCGAGCAGCCGCCACACCGCGGCCGTGCGGGCCGCCGCCCGCCACTCCGCCGCAGCTGCGGATCACCGCTATGCCGCCGCCGCTGCGGGCAGTCGTGCCGCTGGGGCGGCACGGGTGGGCGCAGCGGCACCCCGCAACGCCGGGCCGCGCTCCCACCCGCGCCCGCACCCACCCCGGGTGCCAAGACCACGCCGGGTCGTGTGACCCACCCACCCCGGGTGCCGGGCGGCGCAGATCAGCCCCGTGGCCCAACCCAGGTGGCATCCGTGTCGAAGCTGCTCCCAGCATGGGGCATGACCGAACCACCTAGCGGGTCCCCCGGCGGGACGCCGTACGACGACCGCGGGGTGCACGCCCGCCATGGGACGACGCACGGCCCGGCCTCCGGACCCCAGGAGCCCGAGCCCGCCTTCGAGGGGCCGTTGCACCTCCTGTCCCGCGCCGCCTGGCAGACCGTGCTGTTCACCGGCATCGCCTCGCTGATCCTGGGCGTCCTGGTCCTCGTCTGGCCCGGCGCCTCGCTGCTCGCCGCCGGCGTGCTCTTCGGCCTCTACCTCGTCATCAGCGGCGTCCTCCAGCTGGCCGCGGCCTTCGGTACGCACCGCAGGACCTCGCTGCGGGTGCTGGCCTTCATCAGCGGCGCCGTTTCGATCCTGCTGGGTCTGTTCTGCTTCCGCGGACCCTTGCAGTCGGTGCTGCTGCTCGCGCTGTGGATCGGCATCGGCTGGCTGTTCCGCGGCGTCACCCAGATCGTGGCGGCCGCGCACGACCCGACGATGCCGGCGCGCGGCTGGCAGATCTTCCTCGGCGCCGTCACCGTGGTCGCCGGCATCGTCCTGATCGATTCGCCGGTCGAGTCGGCCACCGTCCTCATGCTGGTCGGCGGCTGGTGGCTGGTCGTCGTCGGCGTCGTCGAGATCGTGACGTCCGTGCGGCTGCGCGGGCGGGCGCACCAGGTTCCCCGCGCGCTGTGAGCGGCGCCCCGCCTACGCCGAGCGGGCGGATTACGTCCCCGGCGCGATGGACGGCGTACGCCGGGCGGGGACACGACTGAGGTGAGACCCGCCCCGCACGCCGCCGTCCGCCGCGACGCCTGTCTGCGGGGCCTGGTCCTGTTGCTCGTCCTGCTCGTGCCGTGCACGCACGCGGCGGTCCGGGCGGCACCGGTCACGCCGGTGGCCGCAGCGGTCGGCGCGGCGGGGGAGTACGACCATCTCGACACCGTCCTGCGGGGTCCGGGGCGAAGCGGGCGGCAGGCCGTCGTGGTCCGGCCCGTTGCGCTGGCCTTCGTGGCGGGCCGCCGGGCTCGCCTGCGGTTCGACGCTCGTACCGATCGGGCCGCCGTCCTCCCCCGCGGCCCCCGTTCCGTGGTTCTGCGCTGCTGACCGCGCCGGACCGGCCCGACCGCCGGTCCCCCGCGAACCCGACACGCGAACCAGGAACGAGGAATCGACATGCCCAACGACCCCTACGCCGTCCTGCGCGCCCTCCTGCGCGCCGAGGCGGCCCGCCGTGCGCCCAGGCCCGGCACCGCCCCGCAGGCGGCCGGCGAACAGCAGCGGCCCGCCCGGGAACGGCGGCGCGGCTGACGTGAGGGCGGCGGGGTGGTCACGCGCCGTCTCCGCCGCCCGCGGAGGGCCCCGCGGTCGCCGAACTCGCGCGGGCCCTGCCGATTGATCCGGTTTGCGGCGGCTTTTCCGGCGCCGCACTCCGGCGCCATGGCTGCGCCCGCAACGCCGGGGCCGGTAGGCTTTCCGTGTGATCTTCAAGCGCATCGGAAACGGCCGGCCGTACCCCGACCACGGCCGGGAAAGCACCAGGCAGTGGGCGGACGTCGCGCCGCGCCCGGTCCGCCTCGATCAGCTCGTGACGACCAAGGGCCAGCTCGACCTGGAAACGCTCCTGGCCGAGGACTCCACCTTCTACGGCGACCTCTTCGCACACGTCGTGAAGTGGCAGGGCGATCTGTATCTGGAGGACGGTCTGCACCGGGCCGTGCGGGCCGCGTTGCAGCAGCGCCAGGTGCTGCACGCCCGGGTCCTCGAGCTCGACTGACGACGCCGGCGGCGCTTTCGGTTGCCCCGTTCGGGTTGCCTTGCGTCGAACCTCGGAACGTCGACTGATCATCTAATAGGCATCCCTGCTCCGGCGCACTACGCTGCGCTCATGAGCATGCTGACTCCTCCCGGCATGGGTGGCCAGTACAAGATCACGGGGGACAAGTACCCGCGGATGCGCCCGGCCCGGCGACGTGGCCGGTTCGCGGTCGTCGCCGTCGCCTGCGTCACCGTTCTCGGGGTGCTGGGCTGGGGCACGCTGCAGCTCATCGACGTCTTCACCGGCGGTGACAAGGCCTCGGCGGCCGGTGCCGCCGGCTGTGCCACCACCGCGAGGGCCAGCGCCTCGCCGGCCGCCGTGGTGCTGCCGAAGCCCGGTCAGGTCACCGTCAACGTGCTCAACGCGACGACCCGCGGCGGTCTGGCGCAGAAGACCGCCGACGAGCTGAAGAAGCGCGGCTTCCGGGTGGGCGACGTGAGCAACGCGCCCAAGGAGTACGACAAGAAGGTCGCCGGCACGGGGCTGCTGCTCGGGCCGACCACGTCCCTCAAGACGTCGCTCACCGTGCTCGGCACCCAGTTGCCCGGCGCCGAGCATCGCGCCGACGCGGCCCGCAAGGGTGCCGCCGTCGACCTCATCATCGGCAACGGCTTCAAGGGGCTGGCGAAGCCCGCGGACGCCGACACGGCGCTGGCCGAGCTGGCCGCGCCGCGGTCGACGCCCGCTGCGGAGAAGAAGGGCTGCTGAGCGGGCCCGGGACTCCGCCGACCGCTATTCGGCCGCTCCGTACATGCGGTCGCCCGCGTCGCCGAGGCCCGGGACGATGTAGCCCTGCTCGTTGAGACGCTCGTCGACCGAGGCCGTCACGACCGTCACCGGGGTGCCGGCCAGCTCGCGCTCCATCAGCTCGACACCCTCGGGGGCGGCGAGCAGCACCACCGCCGTCACGTCGTCGGCGCCGCGCTTGATCAGCTCCCTGATGGACGCGACCAGCGTGCCGCCGGTGGCCAGCATGGGGTCGAGGACGTACACCTGGCGCCCGGACAGGTCGTCCGGCATGCGCGTGGCGTACGTGGAGGCCTGGAGCGTCTCCTCGTTGCGCACCATGCCGAGGAAGCCCACCTCGGCGGTCGGCAGCAGCCGGACCATGCCGTCGAGCATGCCGAGACCGGCCCGCAGGATCGGCACCACCAGCGGGCGCGGGTGGGAGAGCTTGACGCCGGTGGTCCGGGAGACCGGCGTGTGGATGTCGACCTGTTCGGTGCGGACGTCCCGCGTGGCCTCGTAGGCGAGCAGGGTGACCAGCTCGTCGGCGAGGCGGCGGAAGGTCGCGGAGTCGGTGCGCTGGTCGCGCAGCGTGGTGAGCTTGTGGGCGACCAGGGGGTGGTCGACGACGTGGAGACGCATGTCCACCACATTAACCGGGCCCCGTGGGGGCGGCGTCCCCGCGGCGGGCAAGGCCCGGGGCGGGGCACCACTCGTTCGCGGGCGTCAAACCGCCCGGTCGGGGGAAGGTGGGAGGGACAGACGCTGGGTGGTGAGACTGTGCCTGACCGGGACTTCCACGACATGCCGTCCCCCGGCGCCGAGCGGGGTGCCAAGCGCGGGGCCGAGCCGAGTGCGGTGCCGCAGGGGGAGCGGGAGCGTGAAGCCGAACGGCGTCGGCGCCGGGCCCAGTTCCTGCGCGACCTGGCGGAGGCCCGGCAGTTGCGGGACCGCGTGCAGCCGCGCCGCGCCAAGACCGCACGGCTGCGCCACGCGATGCGCATGCGCACCTTCCGCTGGTAGTTCCTCGGTGGTCCCTCCGCCCGGGAGAACTTCCTGACCCGGCCGGGGAAGATCGCGCGCCGCGCCGACGTTGGTGGTGACGGACGTACGCGGGGACCGCGAGAATCCGCGTACGATCCGCACGTGGCGGCGACAAGGGCGCTGCTGGGCGGCTGTCCGGGTGCGCACCTCCCGGGACGCCGGTCGAAACAGCCGGACACAGGGCGCCGAAGACGTCCCCTGAGTGCCTTGTTTCTGCCACGATTCCGAGTGGGTGGGGCTCGGAGCACCGCTCCCCCGCCCGTAGCCTCCGCCGGGGGGATCCCCAACCGGCACGCCTAGGACCAGTGGGAGAGTCACGGTGTACTTCGCCGCACTGCTCGCGCGCACCGAAGACGGGTGGGAAGCGAGCGACACGGAGCTCGACGATGTGGAAACCCTGTCGGATCTTGCCGACCTGGCCCGGGAGGCCTCTCCCGACGAGGACACGGTGCTCGTGCTGATCGAGCAGGAGGACGCGTGGTTCGGAGTCGTCCGGGTGGACGGCGAGGAGGACCCCCGTATCTATGTGTCGGACGCCGCCGCGGCCGCCCGCAGCAGCTACGGCGAGATCCTGCTCACCGACGAACTGCTCGGCCGGGAGCCGGATGACGACGGCGACGACCTCGACGCCCTCGACCTCGACGGCACGGAGGACGGCGAGTCCGACGACGAGGAGGACGAGGACGGCGGCGGCTCCGACGCGGCCGCCGGCTCGGGCGAGGCCGTGCCGCACGGACCGGTCGGCGACGCCGAGGTCCTCGACGACCTCGGCGTGAGCGAGAAGGAGCTGCGCTCGATGTCCGGGGACGCGGTCGGGGAGATCGCCGAGGCCCTGGGCGCGCTGGACGTACTGGAGACCGTCCGCTGACCGCGCCGGCCGAGGAGGACCCCGAGGGGGCACCGCCCGATCCGGTGCGCGACCGGTGGCGGGCCGCGATGCGGCTCGCCCTGGCCGAGGCCGGACGGGCCGCGGCGGGCGGGGACGTACCCGTCGGCGCCGTCGTACTGGCGCCGGACGGCCGTACCGTGCTCTCCGCCGGGCACAACGAACGCGAGGCCACCGGGGACCCGACGGCCCACGCCGAGGTCCTCGCGATCCGGCGGGCCGCGGGGGAGCTGGGAGAGTGGCGACTGTCGGGCTGCACGCTCGTCGTCACCCTGGAGCCCTGCACGATGTGCGCGGGCGCGCTCGTCCAGTCCCGGGTGGACCGCGTGGTCTACGGCGCCCGCGACGACAAGGCGGGGGCGGCCGGGTCGCTGTGGGACGTGGTGCGCGACCGGCGCCTCAACCACCGTCCCGAGGTGATCGAGGGCGTGCTCGCGGACGACTGCGCCCGGCTGCTCACGGACTTCTTCCGCGACCGCTGACCCGGTGTCCGGACGGCTGTTCGTCGGCCGCGATATCGATTTCGGAGCATGCCGCCGCGTGCTGTAAAGTCTCCCTCGGTAGCGTGTCCGAGCGGCCGAAGGAGCTCGCCTCGAAAGCGAGTGTGGCGCAAGTCACCGAGGGTTCAAATCCCTCCGCTACCGCTTTTGAAGGGCCCCGTCGAAAGACGGGGCCCTTCGTGCGATCATGAGCGACCGAAAGGCGTGGGTCGAAGGGACAGGGGAGGCCGCGGTGGCGGTGAACTCGAAGAAGATCGCCGTCTATGTGGTCGTGGTCTTCGTGCTGTACGTGATCATCACTGATCCGGCCAAGGCAGCCGACTACGTGCAGATAGGTTTCCAGGGCATATCCGACGCGGCGGGCGCCGTGGGCGACTTCATGACCTGGGCCGCCAACGGAGGAGAGTGATGATCCGCCATCTCGTGCTGTTCAAGCTGAACGACGGCGTCGGGCGCGACGAACCGCGCGTCCTGGCGGGCGTCGAGGCCTTCCGGGCGCTCGGCGGCCAGATCGAGGACCTCCGTTTCTGGGAGTGCGCCTGGAACATCAGCGACCGGCCCATCGCCTACGACTTCGCCATCAACTCGGCCGTGGACGACGCGGACGCGCTCAAGCGCTACCTCGAACATCCGGCGCACCAGGCGGGCGTCGCGCTGTGGCGCGAGTTCGCCACCTGGGTGATCGCCGACTACGAGTTCTAGTACGACCGCGCCTTCCCGCTCCCGGGCTCCGACGCCCTCGGCCCCGCACCTGCCCGGTGCGGGGCCTTTTCGCGTTCACTCAACACGACCTTATGCGGTGCTTGCACACAGTGGACATGTCTTGTGATGCTATGACCGCTTTTGACGGATGAGTTGACGGAAGAGTTGACAGATCACGAGGTGGAGTTGACCGTGCCGGCCAGTACTGCGCCTCAAGCACCGCCCGCGCCGCCCGCCCAGGCCCAGGCCCAGGCCCCCGCCCAGGCCCAGGAGGCTCCCGCGCCGCAGCGCAGCCGGGGCGCCGACACCCGGGCCCTGACCCAGGTGCTCTTCGGCGAGCTGAAGGGCCTCGCCCCGGGCACGCCGGAGCACGACCGGGTGCGCGCGGCCCTCATCGAGGCCAACCTCCCGCTGGTGCGCTACGCCGCCGCCCGCTTCCGCTCGCGCAACGAGCCGATGGAGGACGTCGTCCAGGTCGGCACCATCGGGCTCATCAACGCCATCGACCGCTTCGACCCGGAGCGGGGCGTGCAGTTCCCGACGTTCGCGATGCCCACGGTGGTCGGGGAGATCAAGCGGTACTTCCGCGACAACGTGCGCACCGTGCACGTGCCGCGCCGGCTGCACGAGCTGTGGGTGCAGGTCAACAGCGCCACCGAGGACCTGACGACCGCCTTCGGGCGCTCCCCGACCACCGCCGAGATCGCCGAGCGGCTGCGCATCACCGAGGAGGAGGTGCTGTCCTGCATCGAGGCGGGGCGGTCGTACCACGCCACCTCGCTGGAGGCCGCGCAGGAGGGCGACGGACTGCCCGGACTGCTCGACCGGCTCGGCTACGAGGACCCGGCGCTGGACGGGGTCGAGCACCGGGACCTGGTGCGCCACCTGCTCGTCCAGCTCCCCGAGCGGGAGCAGCGGATCCTGCTGCTGCGCTACTACAGCAACCTCACGCAGTCTCAGATCAGCGCCGAACTCGGCGTCTCCCAGATGCACGTCTCGCGGCTACTGGCACGTAGTTTCCAGCGGTTGAGGTCCGCGAACCGGATCGACGCGTAAGCTCGGCCGGGAGTCCGGGCGGAGTCGAAAGCGCGAGCGAGGGGTCACCGGGGAGAGCGAATCGCCCACCAGGGCCGTTGCGGACGGAATCGGGCTGAAAGCCCATCAGACCCCCTGTTTCCAGGGGGTATTCGCATCTCGGATGTCGACATGTCACTACAGCGCGTTGCCGACATGTGACATTCTGCCGGAGACGCGTTTGCCGGGGCTTCGGCTCCGGTATTCAGGTGAAGGCTGCGTTCCCGGCGTGGGAGCGTGTGCCGCGACCGTCCCGCGACCCAAAGGGGGTGGCATGTCCGCAGAACAGGGCAGCTCGAAGGTGCTCGCGCTCGCGGAGAGCGAGACCGCGCCCGACTCGATCGAGGCCCTCGCCTCCGTCGAGCCCGTCGGCCCCATCGACTCCGTCGGCTCCGTCGACGGCACTCAGGCCGGCGACGCCGTGCCGGACCTCGACGCCGTGCCGGCCCAGGCCCTCCCGGCCACCGAGGCCATCGACACCCGCACCCTGTCCCGCTCCCTGTTCCTGCGGCTCGCCGCCCTCGGCGAGGACAGCCCCGAGCGTGCCTACGTCCGGGACACCCTGATCGAGCTGAACCTCCCGCTGGTGCGCTACGCCGCCGCGCGCTTCCGGTCCCGCAACGAGCCGATGGAGGACATCGTCCAGGTCGGCACCATCGGCCTGATCAAGGCGATCGACCGCTTCGACTGCGAACGGGGGGTCGAGTTCCCGACGTTCGCCATGCCGACCGTCGTCGGCGAGATCAAGCGGTTCTTCCGCGACACCTCGTGGTCGGTGCGCGTCCCGCGCCGCCTCCAGGAGCTGCGACTGGCCCTGACGAAGGCCAGCGACGAGCTGTCCCAGAAGCTGGACCGCTCGCCGACCGTGGGTGAGCTGGCCGCCGTCCTCGGCGTGTCCGAGGAGGACGTCGTCGACGGCCTGGCCGTGGGCAACGCCTACACCGCCTCCTCGCTGGACTCGCCCGCCCCGGAGGACGACGGCGGCGAGGGCTCGCTGGCCGACCGCCTGGGCTACGAGGACACGGCGCTGGAGGGCGTGGAGTACCGCGAGTCCCTGAAGCCGCTGCTGGCCAAGCTGCCGCCCCGGGAGCGGCGGATCATCATGCTGCGCTTCTTCGCCAACATGACGCAGTCGCAGATCGGCGAGGAGGTCGGCATCTCGCAGATGCACGTCTCCCGGCTGCTCACCCGGACCCTGTCGCAGCTGCGCGAGGGTCTCATCTCCGACTGAGCCCGCGCCGCGGGAGAGCCCGTACGACAGCACGGCGACCGCCGTGGCACCTCGGGGGTGCCGCGGCGGTCGCCTTCGTATGTGCCGGTACCGGCCAAAGGGCCCGGTGCCGGTTCTAGCCGAGCGCCAGCCAGGCCACGGCCGCGACGACGATCACGGCGGCCACGATGCCGACGATCAGGCCGACGCGGGGACCGGAGGAGGCGGCGGGAGCCGCCGCCTGCCGGCTCTGCGGGGCGTCGTCGACGAACGCGCGGAACATCTGGGTGCTGCCTGCGGGGTCGTTGGTGCCCTGGGGGCCCTGGGTGTTAGCCATGGGCCGAGACACTAGCGAATCCGCGAGTGCGGCCCAAGTGCGGGGCCGCCGAGCCCTCTTGACCCACTCCACCCCATACCACCTGCGCATTTACTTTCGCAATACTTGCCTTTGCCAACTTTTTATACCGCACCGGCCCTTTTTGTTTGCCTGTAGCAACTAACTGTCCTTATGGTTGCCCTAAGCAACGAATCGGGAGGTGCGCATGGCCGAGAAGGCGCAGTACGAGGAGCTGATCCGCCAGTTCAGCGCCTTCGGCGCCGTGAAGCGGGAGATGGGGCGGCTGTTGCCGTCCGACTGTCCCGGCGGGTCCGTCGCCGTACTGACACTGCTCGGCCGCCACGGGGACATGCGCATGAGCAAGCTCGCGGAGCTGCTCGCGGTGGACATGTCGGTGACCAGCCGCCACGTCGCCCACGGCGCAGAGCGGGGCTGGATCGAACGTTTTCCCGACCCGGCGGACAAGCGCTCGCGCATCCTGCGCCTGACGTCCGCGGGACAGGACCAGCTCGACGAGATCGCCGAGCGGACCACCCAGCTGCTCTCCCACCGCCTGAGCGACTGGTCCGACGACGAGGTCGGCCAGCTCTCCCGGCTCATGGCCCGACTCAGGGCCAGCTTCGACGACTGCCGGGCCCCCGCGGCCCGGCCTCCCGCACTGTCCGGGGACGAACAGTCCACCCGTACACCCGCGATCACCACGTAAGTAAAGGAAGTCCATGGCAACGACCACACCAGCCGGTGTGCGGGCTCATGCCAAGCACGGGGGAGGCTCCACCGGAGACGCTCCGATGACGCACCGGCAGATCATGGAGGCACTGTCCGGGCTGCTGCTCGGCATGTTCTGCGCGATCCTGTCCTCGACCATCGTCACCAACGCCCTGCCCGAGATCATCGGGGACCTCGGCGGCGGCCAGAGCGCCTACACCTGGGTCGTCACGGCCTCGCTGCTGACGATGACCGCCTCCACCCCCCTGTGGGGCAAGCTCGCGGACCTGTTCAGCAAGAAGGCCCTGGTCCAGATAGCCCTGATCGTCTACGTCATCGGCTCCGTAGTGGCCGGTCTGGCGCAGAACCCCGGGATGCTGATCACCGCGCGAGGCATTCAGGGCCTGGGCGCCGGCGGTCTGTCCGCCCTGGCGCAGATCATCATGGCCGCGATGATCTCCCCGCGTGAGCGCGGGCGCTACTCCGGCTACCTCGGCGCCACCTTCGCGGTCGCCACCGTCGGCGGTCCGCTGCTCGGCGGCGTCATCACCGACACCAGCTGGCTCGGCTGGCGCTGGTGCCTCTACGTCGGCGTGCCCTTCGCGATCATCGCGCTGATCGTGCTGCAGAAGACGCTGCACCTGCCGGTGCTCAAGCGGAAGGTCAAGGTCGACTGGGCCGGCGCCTTCTTCGTCACCGCGGCCGTCTGCCTGCTGCTCGTCTGGGTCACCTTCGCCGACGACAAGTACTCCTGGATGTCGTGGCAGACCGGTGCCATGGTCGGCGGCGCAATCGTGCTGACGCTGATCTTCCTCCTCGTCGAGTCGAAGGCCAGCGAGCCGATCATCCCGCTGCGCCTGTTCAGGAACCGCACCATCACCCTGGCCTCGCTGGCCTCGCTGTTCGTCGGTATCGCGATGTTCGCGGGCACCGTCTACTTCAGCCAGTACTTCCAGCTGGCCCGGGACAAGTCCCCGACCATGTCGGGTGTCATGACGATCCCGATGATCGGCGGTCTGTTCATCTCGTCCACGGTCTCCGGTCAGGTCATCACCAAGACCGGCAAGTGGAAGGGCTGGCTGCTGGCCGGCGGTGTGCTGCTGACCGCGGGCCTGGGGCTGCTCGGCACCATGCGTTACGACACCCCGTACTGGCACATCGCGATCTTCATGGCGCTGATGGGTCTCGGCGTCGGCATGATGATGCAGAACCTGGTGCTCTGCACGCAGAACCAGGTGGACCCGAGCGACCTGGGCGCCGCGTCCTCCACGGTCACCTTCTTCCGGTCCCTCGGCGGTGCGGTGGGCGTCTCGGTGCTCGGCTCCATAATGTCGACCCGGATCAGCCACTACGCCTCCGACACCATCGGGCAGCTCAGCCCGCAGGAGCAGGCGGGGGCCGCCAAGGCCTCCGGCAGCGGCGCCATCCCCGACATGGACCTGCTGCCCCCCGGCATCCGTGAATGGCTGGAGAGCGCCTACGGGCACGGCATCGCGGACATCTTCCTGATCGTCGCCCCGATCGCCCTGCTCGCCTTCCTGGTGACGCTGTTCATCAAGGAGGTCCCGCTGCGCACCAAGGGCGCCCTCGCCCAGGCGTCGGAAGCCTCGGCCGAGGCCGCCCCGCCGGTGGCGGGCACCCCCGCGGAGGCCGTCCGTGTCGCCGACGAGCCGGTTCCGGCCGGGGCGATGGCGGCCGTGTCGGCCGCGTCTTCCGGTGACCCGGCCACCTCGGCCGTCTCGGACGCCGCGGTCTCCCCGGCCGCCACGCAGCGGCTGGCCGCCGTCGCCACGACGACCGGATCCGGTGAACCGCAGGCGCCCGTCTCCGGCGGCATCGCGGTGCGCGGCTTCGTCCGCGGCGCCGAGTCCGCCCCGGTCCCGCAGGCCGCGGTCACGCTGATCTCGCTGGCCGGCCGCCAGCTCGGCCGGTCCGTCGCGCAGGCCGACGGCTCCTACGCCGTCGACGCGCCGAGCGCCGGGTCGTACGTGCTGATCGCCTCCGCCGACGGCTTCCAGCCGCAGGCCTCCACCATCGTCGTCAACGACGAGCCGGTCGCCTACGACATCCTGCTCAGCGGCACCAGCGGGCTCACCGGCCTGGTCCGGGCCATGGAGGGCGGGCTGCCGGTCAAGGACGCCATGGTGATCGTCACCGACGTGCGCGGCGACCTGCTGGCCAGCGCCACCACCGGTGAGGCGGGCGAGTTCGCCTTCACCGAGCTGGTGCCGGGCACGGTGACCGTCGCGGTCAACGCCGCCGGCTACCGGCCCCGTGCCCTGCCCCTGGAGGTCGGCGGCACCGGTGTCACCCGCGTCGAGGTCGACCTCCAGGCCGGGGCCCAGGTCCAGGGCGTCGTGCGGGCCCCGCACGGTCCGCTGGCCGACGCCCGGGTCACCCTGGTGGACGCGGCGGGCAACGTGGTCGGCACGGCCACCACCGGGGCGGACGGGGCGTACGCCTTCACCGACCTGGACGCCGGTGAGTACACCGTCATCGCGACCGGCTACCCGCCCGTGGCGACGGCCCTGACGGTCGCCGGCCCGGGTGCCGACGGCCACGACATCGAGCTCGCCCACCCCGGCGAGTAGCAGAACCCCGGCCCGTGGTGGCGTGCGCGCTCTGAGCGGAGGTGCGCCCGCCACCACGGGCCGGTTTCTTTACGACCACTTTCTGAGCCTTTGCAGGGAGAAAACGGGATGGGACTGACCGCGAGGATCCGAACGCGGGACGGATGGGCCGTGTCGCACGCGGTCGTCACGGTGACCGACATGACCGGTACGCAGGTGCTGCGCGCCGAGGCGGACACCGAGGGCGCCGTGCGGGACACCACCGCGCTGACGCCGGGGGCGTACACCGTGATCGTCACCGCGGTCGGCTACGCGCCGGCCGCCTCCAGCGCGATCGTCACCGCGAGCGGCCGCGCCGAGGTCGGCACGGTGACGCTGGCCCGCCAGGGCGGCACCGAACTGCCGCCGCCGGGGCCGTGGACGGTCGACCCGGCGCACTCCAGCGTGGCCGCCGTCGCACAGCATCTGGGCATCTCCAGCGTGCGCGGCCGCTTCACCGACTTCGCCGCCACCGTCGAGATCGCCCCGGACGACGTCGGCAAGTCCCGGGTGGAGGCGGTGATCAAGGCGGCCTCCATCGACACCGGCAACGGCATGCGCGACACTCACCTGCGCTCGGCCGACTTCCTGGACGTCGAGCGCTACCCGGAGATCACCTACCGCTCCACCGGGGTGAGCGAGGCCGGCCCGGACCGCTGGACCGTCCACGGTGAGCTGGGACTGCACGGGGTCGTCCGCGAGGTCGACCTGGACCTGGCCTACCTCGGGACCGGGGCCGACCCCTGGGGCGGCACCCGGGCGGCCTTCCGCGCGACGACGGAGCTGCACCGCGAGGACTTCGCCATGAACTACAACCAGGTCGTCCAGGCAGGCATCGCCGCCATCGGCACGACGCTCCGGGTCGAGCTGGACGTCCAGGCGGTCCAGGGGGAGTCACTGCCCGCGGTGTGAGGCCCCGCCGGACGCCCGGGCCACCACCTGGGCGCACAGGTCCCGGAGTTTGACATTCCGGTCCTGCGAGGCACGGCGCAGCCGCTCCAGGGCCCGGTGGGCGTCGATGCGCTCCCGGGCCATGAGCATGCCGACCGCCTGGTCTATGACGCTGCGGGAGAGCAGGGCGGTGCGCACGTCGGCCGCCGAGGCCTGCCGCCGTTCGATGCGCAGGGCCTCGTTCACCGCGTCCGCGGCCCGCTCCGCGAAGGCGCGGGCCGCGTCCAGCCCCTGGACCAGGGAACCGGGCACGAGGCCGTAGAGGTTGAGCGCCGCACCCGTCTCGCCCTCGATGGGCAGCGGCAGCGCCAGCACACAGCGCACGCCGGTGGCCAGCGCGTACTCCGTGTACGCGGGCCAGCGGGTCTCCTCGGCCAGGTCGGCGCAGTACTGCGCGTCCCCCGACTCGGCGGCGTCCACGCAGGGGCCCGAGTCGTTCTCGTACTGACGCAGGTCCAGGCCGCTGGGCAGGCCGGTGCTGCCCGCCAGCGTCATCAGCCGGTCGGCGCGGCGCACCGTGACCGAGCAGGCCACGGCGCCGGGCACCTGCACGACCGCCCGGTCGGTCAGATCACGCAGCAGGGTGTCGAGCCCCTGGCTGCGTGCCATGGCGTGGTCGAGCGTGGCCGTCGCCCGGTCCGTGTCCGTGTCCGTCGCCCGGTCCGTGTCCGTGTCCCTGGTCCGCGAGGTCATGACCGTACGGATGTCCCGTCACCGCTCGGTCACGCCTCTGCCGCCCGTGCCGGAGTTGGCGTCGACGATGCGGCGGGCCAGGTCGCGCAGCTTCACGTTCTCGCGCTGGGAGGCCTTCACCAGGGACTCGAAGGCGCCGCCCGCGTCGATGTCCAGACGCTCCATCAGGATGCCGGTGGCCTGGCCGATCAGGTCCCGGGTGCGCATCGCCTCGGTGAGCTGCTCGCGCACGGTCGCCGAGTCCAGGGCGAGGGAGACGTGCGCGGTGAACAGCCGCCCGATGCGGGTGGCGTCCTCGTCGAAGGCCTGCGGCTTGCGGGCGTACGCGGTCAGCACGGTGAGCCGGCGCCGGTCGGCGCGCAGCCGCAGGGACAGCGTGGAGCGCAGGCCGAGCCCGGACAGGACGCTGCCGCCGCCGTCGGCCTCGCTGTCGTCGGTCCGCACCACGGGCGTGGTCCACAAACGCTCCCAGTCCGGGTGCGGGGTGTGGCCGCCCTGCCGGGGCTCGGCGGCGAACCGCACGGTCTCGTCCGTCCAGGCGAGGGAGCGCAGCCGGCCGCCCCGCTGGATCTCCGAGATGCCCGCGTGCTCGGCCTCGGGCAGCAGGCGTACCGCCAGCGCCACGGCGGTGTTCATGGTGTCGCCGGGGGAGCCCGTCGCGTGCAGGTCACCGGCCGCGGCGGTCAGGGCCTCGGCCAGCTCGAAACCCACTGGAAAACGCGGCAAATCAGGAAATTCGGACGCAGCCACCACGAACCTCTTCGGCAAGCGCGGCCTCACGGCCGTGCGCAGGAGAGCTCCGCAGCACATTCCCGACTGCGAGCACAGGACGAACAGCACTTTAGCTGCTTGGTTGCGTGCCGGTGACGCTCGGCCGACGGACCGGGCCACCGGGCGGCCGGAAGCCTTTCGCACCGCCGTGGCGCGTGGTGGAATGGGACCGGGTCAGGAAGCGGCCCGGCCAAAAGCCCGACGGACGTCTGTCAGGTGAGTGCTGTGACCTTCCGCCCCCAGCCCTGGGAGCCGTGCGAGCCGTGCGATCCGCCCGGCTGTGCCGTGCTCGCGATGCCCAGCGAGATCGACTTCTGCAACGCCTCGGGACTGCTGCCCCTGATCACGACCGCCGTGCAGCAGCGGTCCGACGGACTGCGCCTGCTCGTCCTGGACCTGTCCGGGACCCGTTTCATGGACTCCCAGGGCGTCCGCCTGATCGCCGCCGTGCGCTGCCGTCTGCCCGGCGGCACCCTGCTGCGCGTGGTGGCCGCCCCGAAGAGCGTGCCGAGCCGCGTGCTGGAGCTCTCCGGCCTGCGCCGTGACGTGCCGGTGCACGACAACGTCGCGGAGGCCCTGCGCGCGGAGAGCGGGACGGCGGCCTAGGCTGACGGCATGGCACCGAGCATCGCGACGAACACCCGTGTCTCCCTGGACGAGTTGCTGGACTTCGTACGCCCCCGGCACCGGGCGATCCTGCTGACCCGGCGGGCCGACGGCAGCCCCCAGGGCTCGCCGCTGACCTGCGGGGTCGACGACGCCGGCCGGATCGTCGTCTCGACCTACCCCGAGCGGGCCAAGACCCGCAACGCGCGCCGCGACCCGCGGGTCAGCCTCATCGTGCTCAGCGACGAGTGGAACGGCCCGTGGGTCCAGATCGACGGCACCGCGGAGGTCATCGACGCGCCGGACTCCGTGGAGCCGCTCGTGGAGTACTTCCGCAACATCTCCGGCGAGCACCCCGACTGGGACGAGTACCGGCGGGCCATGGTCAAGCAGGGCAAGTCCATCGTCCGGGTGACACCGGAGAAGTGGGGACCGGTGGCGACGGGCGGTTTCCCGGCGCGGCTGGCGGCGGACGACTAGGGCCTGTCCCGGGGGCCGCACACCGGGGTGGACGGCCGGCGCCGGGTCGGACGGCCGGCGCCGGGTCGGTCAGGCCTGTTCGACCATCGCGTCGATGCCCGCGACGAGCAGGTCGAGGGCGAACTCGAAGTCCCGGTCCAGCATCTCCGCCACGGTGTCGCCGCCCCGGGCCGCCATGATGTCCTGCGCGTCCTCGATGACGCCCGCGGTGTCCGGCACCTCGGTCACCGCGGTCATCGAGTCCTGGAAGTACTCCTCCGGACTCAGCCCGGTGTCCGCCACCCGGGCGAGGAAGCGGCCCTCGATGGTGCCGTAGCCGTAGACGAACTGGAAGACGGCCGAGATGGCGCCGGTCAGGCGGTGCGCGGGCAGCCCGCTGCGGCGCACGACGTTCTGCACCGCGCGGGAGAAGGCCAGCGAGTGCGGGCCGATGTTGAGGTAGGTGCCGACCAGCCGGGACGACCAGGGGTGGCGCACCAGCAGCGCCCGGTTCTCCCGGGCCAGGGCCCGCAGTTCCTCGCGCCAGTCGAGCCCGGCGTCCGGGTCCGGGTGGCGCAGCTCGCCGAAGACGGCGTCCAGGGCGAGCTCGAGCAACTGGTCCTTGGTGTCGACGTACCAGTACACGGACATCGCGGTGACGTTCAGCTCGGCGGCCAGGCGGCGCATCGAGAACCCCGTCAGGCCCTCCGTGTCCAGCAGCCGGACGGTGACCCCGGTGATCCGGTCCCGGTCGAGCCCGGACGGCTGCCCCCCACGGCGACCGCCGCGCCGCCCCTCCCCCGACAGCCACACGCTGTCCCGCGGCCCCTCCCGCCCTGCCTTCGCCATGCGCACCTCTCCTCGACTCATCACCCGCCGGTCGGCGAAGCGCCCCGCGCCACCCGAGCCCTCAGGCGCTCACAACCCCCGAGTCTGCCCGTTCCGCCCTCCGCAACAACACCGCCGCCACCACCCCGCCCAGCAGCACGGCCACCGCCCCCACCAACTGGCTGCTCTCCACTCCGGAGGAGAACGCGTCGAGCACCCGCCTCCGCTCGCCCTCCCCCCGTGCCGAAGCCAGCGCCGCGGGGAGCGACGTCGCCGCGACGGGAGCCAGCGCCGCGAACCGCGAGGTCAGCACCGCGCCCAGTACGGCCACGCCCAGCCCGTTGCCGAACTCGGCCAGCGTGCCGTTGACGCCCGCGCCGACCCCGGCCTTGGCCGGCGGGATCGCGCTCATCAGCGCGTGCGCCATGGCCGGGTTGCCGAGCGCGCACCCCACGCCGATCAGCAGCAGTCCCAGCAGCGTGCCGGCGTAGCCGTGCCCGGTCAGTGTGGCGATGGCCACCAGGCCCGCCGCCATCAGCACCATGCTCAGCAGCACCGCCACCGGCGTGCCGAGCCTGGCCAGCCACTTCGCCGCCACCCCGGAGAAGTTCAGCAGCACCACCGTCAGGGCCAGCGGCGCGGTCCGCAGCCCGGCCTCCAGCGGGCCGTACCCGAGCACGAACTGCAGGTGCTGGGTGAGCAGGAACAGCGCGCCGCCCATGCCGAAGGTGATCAGCACGAGACCGGCCACCGCGCCGGTGAACCGCTGGTCGCGGAAGAAGGTGAGGTCGAGCATCGGGTACGGGACGCGGCTCTCCCAGTGGGCGAAGAGCGCGAGCACGCCCACGGCGACGGCGGCCGTGGCCAGGACCCGCCCCGACGTCCAGCCGTGCGCGGGACCGGAGATGATCGCGTAGACCAGTGCGGCCATGCCGACCGTGGACAGGACGGCGCCCAGCAGGTCGGGGCGGTCGCCCTGCCGGTTCTTCGACTCCGGGACCAGGGTCACGACCGCGACCAGGCCGAGGGCCACCACCGGCAGGTTGATCAGGAAGATCGCGCCCCACCAGAAGTGGTCCAGCATGAAGCCGCCGATCAGCGGACCGCAGGCGAAGCCGAGCGCGCTGACCGCACTCCAGATGCCGATGGCCTTGGCGTGCTCGGCGGGCGCGAAGATCTGCATGACCACGGCGAGCGTGGTGGTCAGCAGCAGGGCGCCGCCGACGCCCATGCCGGCCCGCGCCGCGATCAACTGGCCGGTGGTCTCCGCGAGCCCGGCCGCCAGCGAGCCGATCCCGAACAGGGCGAGGCCGGTGGCCAGCATCTTCTTGCGGCCGTACCGGTCCGCCGCGCTGCCCGCGGTGAGCAGCAGGCCGGACTGGACCAGCGAGTAGGCGTTGATCATCCACTGGATGTCGGAGGTGGCCGCGCCCAGCTCGTCAGTGAGCGAGGGGATGGCCACGTTCAGCACGGTGTTGTCCAGGACCACCGTGAGCTGGGCGAGGCTGATGACGCCGAGGATCAGCCAGCGCCGCGGGTGGCCCTGGACCGGGGGTGCGGGTTCCCGCTCCCGTTCCTCGGCGGATTCCTGGGGTGACGTCGTCATGTTGTACAGCGTATAAGGCTTTCCTATACGCTGTACAACACTTTCTCGTCCGGAGCGATCAGTCCGTGGGCGAGGTGAGGTCGTAGAAGGTGGCCGAGCCGACCGTGACCTCCTTGAAGTTGGCCTCGACCCACGAGGTGATCTGCGACGCGGTGCCGGAGCCGCCGCCCATGCCGCCCCCCGCGCCACCACCGATGAAGTAGTGGATCCGGCCGTCCGCCACGTACTTCTTGAACTGGGCCAGGGTCGGCGACGGGTCGGTGCCGTTGAAGCCGCCGATCGCCATCACCGGGGCGCCGGTGCCGAGCTGGTAGCTCGCGGCGTTCTGGGAGCCGATCGCGGCGGCGGCCCAGGTGTACGCGCCGGCGTCGGTCTCCAGCAGCTTCTTCGCCTCGGAGCCCACTTCGGCGCCGTTGAGCAGGCCGCCCATGCCGCCGCCCGCGCCCATACGGCCGCCCTCGCCGGACGGACCGCCGGCCGGACCGCCGTTCTGGCCGTTCGGTGCCTGGCCGTTCTGGTTGGTGCCTCCGGCGCCCGGAGCGGTGCCGCCGCCGGGGAAGCCACCGCCACCGGGACCGCCCTGGCCCTGCCCCTGGCCCTGGCCCTGGCCCTGGCCCTGACCAGGGGCGTTCCCGCCGCCCGGGAAGCCGCCGCCACCGCGGCCGCCGCCGGGGCCGCCGCCCATGCTCGCGCCGGCCGGACCGGCCGTGACGATGGAGCCGCTGTGCCCCTCCCGCACGGTGCTCAGCGTGTACGCGGTGGGTGCGGCCAGCGAGGCCACGAGCCCGAGGCCCGCCGCCGCGAGGGCGGTCCGCCGCCCCAGCCGCCCCGCGAAGACCAGCCCCAGCGCGGCGACCAGGCCGCCGACCAGGACCGGCACCTTCAGCCAGGGGAGGTAGTCGGGCGTCCGGTTGAGCAGCACGTACCCCCAGGCCGCACTCGCCGTGACGGCGGCGGCGAGGGCGATCGACGCCCAGGGCCGCTCGCGGCGTTCCCACAGCGTCGCGGCGCCCATGCCGGTCACGGCCGCCAGGTACGGCGCGAGGGCCACCGTGTAGTACTGGTGGAAGATGCCGGCCATGTAGCTGAAGACGGCCGCCGTCATCAGCAGCGAGCCGCCCCAGACCAGGAAGGACGCGCGTGCTCCGTCCGTGCGGGCGGCGCGGCGCGTGGCGACCAGGCCCGCGACGAGCAGGATCAGGGCGGCCGGGAGCAGCCAGGAGATCTGGCCGCCGATCTCCGAGTTGAACATCCGGTCCCAGCCGGTCTCGCCCCACTGTCCGCCACCGCCGCCGCCCATGCCGCCGCCCCCGCCGCCGACGCTGCCGGTCTCCTCGCCGTTGAGGCGGCCGAGGCCGTTGTAGCCGAAGGTCAGCTCCAGGAAGCTGTTGTTCTGCGAGCCGCCGATGTACGGGCGGGACGACGCCGGCCACAGCTCGACGACCGCGACCCACCAGCCGCCGGAGACGACGATCGCGGCGGTGGCCAGCGCGAGCTGGCCGAGGCGCTTCCTGAGCCGCACCGGCGCGCAGACGCCGTAGACCAGGGCGAGGGCGGGCAGGATCAGGAAGGCCTGGAGGGTCTTCGCCAGGAACGCGAAGCCGATCGCCACACCCGCCCACACCAGCCACTTGCTCCGGCCGTCCTCCAGCGCCCGTACGACGAGGTAGCAGGCGACGGACATCAGCAGGGCGAGGAGCGCGTCCGGGTTGTTGAACCGGAACATCAGCGCGGCGACGGGCGTGAGCGCGAGCACGGCGCCCGCGATCAGTCCGGCCGCGGGGCTGAACCGGCGGCGGACGGCCGCGTACACGACGGCGACCGTGCCCACCCCCATGAGCACCTCGGGCACGAGGATCGACCAGGAGGAGAGGCCGAAGATCCGCACGGCCAGCGCCATCGGCCACAGCGCGGCCGGGGGCTTGTCGACGGTGATGGCGTTGCCCGCGTCGAGCGAGCCGAAGAAGAACGCCTTCCAGGACTGGCTGCCCGCCTGCACGGCCGCCGAGTAGAAGGAGTTGGCGTAACCGGAGGCGCTCAGGTTGTAGAGGTAGAGGAGGGCGGTGGCCAGCAGGAGGCCGAGGAAGGCGGGGCGTACCCAGCGGGGGTCCTCGGGGCGGCCGCGCCACACCCGGCCGAGCCGGGGCCGCCGTGCAGGCCGGGGTTGCCGGTGGGCGGGCGCCGCGGACGGCGGTCCCCCGTCCTCGCCGACGGGGGTGGGCGGGCCGTCGGCGTGCGTGGTCGGGTCGTAGTGCGTCGTCATCGGGCGTCGCTCCAGGTGCGATGCGGGTCGGGAAGGTGCGGGTCCGGAAGGTGCGGGTCCGGCGTGTGGGTCGTGGGCGGCGCGTCCGGGAACACCCAGGCGCGGAAGAGCAGGAAGCGCAGCACGGTGGCGGCGAGGTTGGCGGCGATCAGCACCGCCAGCTCGGTGGAGTGGTCCGGATGGGCGGTCGCCGCGCTCAGGGCGGCCAGCGAGCCGCTGGTCAGCGCGAGGCCGATGCCGAAGACGACCAGCCCCTGCGCCTGGTGCCGCACGGCGCCGCCCCGGCCCCGCACCCCGAAGGTCAGCCGCCGGTTGGCGGCGGTGTTGGCGACCGCCGAGACCAGCAGCGCGAGCGCGTTGGCGAGCTGGGAGCCGGCGAAGTGGCGGAAGCCGCTGTAGAGGAGCAGGTAGAAGAGGGTGGACAGGGCGCCGACCACGCAGAAGCCGACGAGCTGCCGGGCCAGGCCCTGCGGTACGCCGGTCAGGTCGCGGTCGCGCGGATCGTCGCCGAAGGGGCGGGCCAGCCGGTCCAGTGGGAGGGAACCGGTGGCCAGGGCCCTGCCGACCCGCCACACGCCCTTGAGGTCCTCGGTCGCCGTCCGCACGATGTGCACGGTGGAGTCCGGGTCGTCGACCCAGTCGACGGGCACCTCGTGGATCCGGCACCCGGCGCGTTCGGCCAGCACCAGCATCTCGGTGTCGAAGAACCAGCCGGTGTCCTCCACCAGCGGCAGCAGCACCTGGGCCACGTCCCGGCGGATCGCCTTGAAGCCGCACTGGGCGTCGGAGAAGCGGGCCTGGAGGGAGCCGCGCAGGATGAGGTTGTAGGTGCGGGAGATGAACTCCCGTTTGGCCCCGCGCACCACCCGCGAGCTGCGGGCGAGCCGGGAGCCGATCGCGAGGTCCGAGTGGCCGGAGATCAGCGGCGCCACCAGCGGCAGCAGTGCGTTCAGGTCGGTGGAGAGGTCCACGTCCATGTAGGCGAGGACCGGGGCGTCCGAGGCCGACCAGACGGTCCGCAGGGCCCGGCCGCGGCCCTTCCGCTCCAGCCGGACCGACCTGACCGCCGCGAGGTCGGCCGCCAGGCGGGCCGCGACCTGCGGGGTGCCGTCCGTGGAGGCGTTGTCGGCGACCGTGATGCGGAAGGCGTAGGGGAACGTCCGGTCGAGGTGCTCGTGCAGTCTCCGCACGCACGGCCCGAGGTCCTTCTCCTCGTTGTAGACGGGGACCACTACGTCCAGGACTGGCGTACCGGCTCCTGCGGCCGGGAGGTGCTCCCGCGCCGGCAGGGAGCCGGGAGAAGGGTCGGTTCGCATGGGACCGACTCTTCTCAACTCCCCTGTCGCACCCGTGTGGTGGTGCTGTGCTGCGCCTGTGAGTGCGCTCGCCCGTCCGGCCGGGCGTGGACCGCGGACAGGGACCGGGCCCGGACCGCGGCCGGGGTCCGGTCGTGGACCGCGGACAGGGACCGGTCGTGGACCGCCGGGAGATACACGGTGAAGGCCGTCCGGCCCGGCGCGCTGTCCACCGTCACTCCACCGCCGTGTGCGGTCGTCACGGCCTGCACGATGGCGAGCCCGAGGCCCGTCGAGCCGGTCGCACGGGACCGTGCCGAGTCCCCGCGCGCGAACCGTTCGAAGACGCGCGGCAGCAACTCGGCGGGGATGCCCGGTCCGTTGTCCGCCACGTCCACGCACAGCCACGGCCCGTCGCGCCGCACGCGCGCGGTGACGGTCGTGCCCGGCGGAGTGTGGCTGCGGGCGTTGCCCAGCAGGTTGACCAGCACCTGCTGGAGCCGGGCCGGGTCCGCCGACACCAGGGCCGGTTCCTCGGGCAGGTCAAGCCGCCAGGTGTGGTCGAGACCGGCCGCGCGGGCGTCGCTGACGGTGTCCACGACCAGCGGTACGAGGTCGGTCGGCCCGAACTCCAGCGGGCGTCCGGCGTCCAGGCGGGCGAGCAGCAGCAGGTCCTCGACCAGCAGGGTCATGCGCCCGGCCTCGGACTCGATGCGGCCCAGCGCGTGCCGGGTGTCGGGGCCGACCTGTTCGCGTCCCCGGCGGGTGAGTTCGGCGTAGCCGCGGATGGAGGCGAGCGGGGTGCGCAGCTCGTGGCTGGCGTCGGCGACGAACTGCCGTACCCGCGTCTCGCTCTGCTGCCGTGCGTGCAGGGCTCCGTGCACGTGGTCCAGCAGCCGGTTGAGCGCGGAGCCGACCCGGCCGACCTCGGTGTGCGGGTCGCACTCGGACTCCGGGACCCGTTCGTCGAGGTTCACCTCGCCCGCGTGCAGCGGGAGTTCGGAGACCCGGCCGGCGGTGGCCGCGACCCGGCGCAGGGGGCGGGTGGCGACGCCGACGATGACGGCCCCGGCGAGGGAGGCGGCGACGAGGCCCGCGGCGGTGACGCTGGCCTCCACGAGGACCAGGGTGCTGATGGTGCCGTCGACGTCGGAGGTGGGCAGGGCGGCGTAGTAGCCGTCGTGGTACTCGACGCGGTAGTCGCCGAGGCCGGGGATCTCGACGGTGTGAGCCTCCCCGTCCCGGGGAACGGTGGCGAGCGCGGTGCGCTGGGCCTCGTCGAGGGAGACGGCCGTCGTCCCGCTGGGGTCCGTGCTCTCGTCGTCCTTCTCGCCGTACTTGGCGTCGACGACGGCACCGTTGCGCATCTCGGCGACGATCGTGTCGCGCGGCTGCGGGCCGCCGTGCGTGACGAAGTCGTCGAGGTCCGTCCGCTGCTTCACCCCGCCGCCGGGCCCCGGTTCGCCCGGCGGCCCGAATCCGGACACCCGGGCCGCGACCTCGCGCACCTGCCCGTCCAGCTGCTCGTACAGGTGCGAGCGCAGCGCCACCGTCGTCACCGTGCCGATCACCGCGCAGACCACCGCGATCAGTGCCACGGACGCGACGACGAGCCGCGTCCGCAGGGTGCGCGGCCGCGGTCGTCGCCGCCCGCTCACGAGACCGCGGGCTTGATCAGGTATCCGGCGCCGCGCCGGGTGTGGATCATCGGCTCGCGCCCCGCGTCGATCTTCCGGCGCAGGTAGGAGATGTACAGCTCCACGACGTTGGCCTGGCCGCCGAAGTCGTAGGACCACACGCGGTCCAGGATCTGCGCCTTGCTGAGCACCCGGCGGGGGTTGCGCATCAGGAAGCGCAGCAGTTCGAACTCGGTGGCGGTGAGGTGGATGCCGTCACCGCTCCGGGTGACCTCGTGGCTGTCCTCGTCGAGGGTGAGGTCACCGACGACGAGGACGGAGTCGGAGCGCCGGTCGGCGGCGCCGGAGCGGCGGATCAGTCCGCGCAGCCGGGCGACGACCTCCTCCAGGCTGAACGGCTTGGTGACGTAGTCGTCGCCGCCCGCGGTCAGCCCGGCGATCCGGTCCTCCACGGCGTCCTTGGCGGTCAGGAACAGCACCGGCACGTCCGGCAGGTCGCGGCGCAGCCGCCCCAGCACGCTCAGGCCGTCCATGTCGGGCAGCATCATGTCCAGGACGACGGCGTCGGGCCGGAAGTCGCGCGCGGTCTGGACGGCGCCGTGGCCGTCGCCCGCGCTGCGGATCTGCCAGCCCTCGTAGCGCAGGGCCATGGACAGCAGTTCGGTGATGGACTGCTCGTCGTCCACTACAAGCACCCGGACGGGGCTCCCGTCCGGCCTCAGCAGTTCGGTGCGCCCCTGGGGCGAGGTCGTGGTCATGGCGGACACGATGTCGGGACGCTCTGAGAAGGCCCTTTCCCCAACCTGTGATTTCTCTGAGAAACGCACGGGCACCGCGCGCGCACCGCCCGTCAGCCCTCCGGCGCCGCCCGTCACCCCACCGCCGCCGCCGTTCAGCCCTCCGCGGTCAGGCCCTCGGCCGTGAGGGTGAGGTGCCGGACCAGCACCTCGGCGGCGGTGTCGGCGTCGCGGGCCAGCGCCGCCTCCTCCAGCCGGCGGTGTTCCTCGACGCCGTCCCGGCCGGGATTGCGGTGCGTCGACCAGCGGCGGGCCAGTTCGCTGGCCGTCCACAGCCGGTCGAAGGTCTCCAGCAGCACGGGGTTGCCGCAGCCCTCCATCAGGGCGCGGTGGAAGAGCCGGTGCGCCTCGGACCACGCCTCGCTGTAGTACTCGCCCTCCTCCGGCGTGTACGGGGGCGTGCGGGACAGCCGGTGGTGGGCGGCGCGCACCCGGGCCTCCCAGTCGACGTCGCCGCGCTCGACGGACATGCGCAGCAGGACCGGTTCGATGGTGCGGCGGGCCTCCGCGATCTCCTGCCAGCGCCGGTCGGAGTAGGCCGGGACGGCGAAGCCGCGGTTGGGCAGCCGGTCGGCGAGCCCGTCCCCGACCACCCGCACGAGGGCCTCGCGCACCACGGCCAGGCTCACGCCCTGCTCCTTGGCGAGGTCCTGCGGCTTGAGGGCGGCACCGGGGGCGTGGTCGCCGCGCATGATCGCGTCCCGCAGATGTGCGTAGACCTGCTCGGAGAGCATCCGCTTGCCCGCCGGCGGGGGCGACTGGGGCGACGTGGGGGCGGTCTGAGTCATGAGCACAGCATAGACGATCGCTTGGATAATCGATTATCAGTGTTATGGTCGATTGCAGCGGCCGGCCCACAGGGACCGGCCCGGCCGAAAGGAACGACGCGATGAGCGCCAACAACCCGTTCGCCCGCCTCCCCGAGGCGGCCTCCTTCACCGTCACCAGCACGACCGTCGCCGACGGCGCCGCCTGGCCGTCCGCGCAGCGCTCCGCCGGCGTCCCCGGCGGCAAGGACGTCTCCCCGCAGCTGTCGTGGAGCGGCGCGCCGGAGGGCACCCGGAGCTACGCCGTCACCGTCTACGACCCCGACGCCCCCACCGGGTCCGGGTTCTGGCACTGGGCGGTCGCCGACATCCCGGCCGCCGTCACCGAGCTGCCCGAGGGCGCCGGCGACGACACCGGCCCGGGTCTGCCCGAGGGCGCCTTCCAGCTCCCCAACGACGCCCGCGCCGCCCGCTACATCGGCGCCGCGCCACCGGCCGGGCACGGCCCGCACCGGTACTTCGTGGTGGTGCACGCCCTGGACGTCGAGTCCATCGGCATCCCGGCCGACGCCACCCCGGCGGTCCTCGGCTTCACGATGGCCGGGCACATCCTCGGCCGCGCGGTCCTGACCGCCACCGCCGAGACCCCGGCCTGACCCACCGCGTGTCCAGGCTCATCGACACCACGGAGATGTACCTCCGCACCGTCCTGGAACTCGAGGAGGAGGGCGTGGTCCCGCTGCGCGCCCGCATCGCCGAGCACCTGGACCAGAGCGGCCCCACCGTGAGCCAGACCGTCGCCCGCATGGAACGCGACGGCCTGCTGCGGATCGCCGCCGACCGGCATCTGGAACTGACCGACACGGGCAGGCGGCTGGCGACGCGCGTGATGCGCAAGCACCGGCTCGCGGAGTGCCTGCTCGTCGACGTGATCGGCCTGGAGTGGGAGCAGGTCCACGCCGAGGCGTGCCGCTGGGAGCACGTGATGAGCGAGGCCGTCGAACGCCGCCTCCTGCGCCTGCTGCGGCACCCGACCGAGTCGCCCTACGGCAACCCGATCCCGGGCCTGGAGGAGCTGGGCGGGGCGAACCCCGCGGCGCCGCGCCCGTCCGCCCCCGCCCCCGCTCCCGCCGCCGGGAGCACGGTCAGCCTCGGTGACCTGCTCCCCGGGCCGGACGGCGTGAGCGCGGTCGTCCGGCGCATCGGGGAGCCGGTCCAGGCCGACGGCGGCCTGCTGGTCACCCTGCGGCGGGCCGGGGTGCGGCCCGGCGCGGTCGTGAGCGTCACGCCGTGGCCCGGCGGTGTGACGGTCGGCAGCGGCGGCCGGACCGCCCGGCTCCCCGCACGTACCGCCGCGCACGTCTTCGTCGCCCCGCTCTGAGCCCGGTGGACACCGGCCCGTTCCGGCGGCCGGTGCCCACCGGGGACGCACCTCAGCCCTCAGCTCTCCCGGCTCTCCCGGCTCTCCCGGCTCTCCTGATTCCCCGGGCTCCCCGGGCTCCCCTGGCTCGGCCGGCTCTCCGGCAGCCCGAACAGCCGGGCCGCGTTGTCGTGGCACACCCCGCGCAGCCACGCGTCCCCCAGCTCCAGCCGCTCCAGGGCGTGCAGTTGGTGCAGGTAGGGATACGGGATGTTGGGGAAGTCGGTGCCGAGCAGGACGCGGTCGCCCAGGTCCGCCAGCCGGGGCAGCGCCCGGCGCGGGAAGGGCGCGAGACGCTCACTGAAGTCGGTGAACGCCATGGTCGTGTCCAGCCGCACCTCGCCGTACCGCTCGGCGAGGTCCAGGAAGTCCTCGTACTCGGGCATCCCCAGGTGTGCCACGACCAGCCGCAGCCGCGGGTGGCGGGCCAGGACCCGGGCGATCGGCTCGGGCCCGGTGTGCTTGCCGGGCGCCGGGCCCGAACCGCAGTGGACGACGACCGGTGTCCCCGCCTCGGCGAGCACGCCCCACGCCGGGTCGAGCAGCTCGTCGGCCGGGTCGTACGCCCCCACCTGCACATGCGCCTTGAAGACCCGCGCCCCCGCCTCGACGGCCCGGCGCACGTACGTCTCGACGCCCGGTTCGGGGAAGAGGGTGGAGGTGTGCAGGCAGTCGGGCGTGCGGCGGGCGAAGTCCACCGCCCAGTCGTTCAGCCACTGGGCCATGCCCGCCTTGTGCGGATAGAGCATGGCGGTGAAGGCCCGCACCCCGAACCGGCGCAGCAGCTCCGCGCGTTCGTCCTCCTCGTGCCGGTAGGTGATCGGCCACTCGACCCCGCCGGTCAGCGGCCCGAGGGCGTCGAAGTAGGCCCAGACCTTGCGCAGCACCCGCTCGGGCATGAAGTGCGTGTGCACGTCGACCAGCCCGGGCAGCCCGAGCCCCTCCCAGAACCGGCGGACCTGCCCGACTTCCTGATCACTCATGCGGCCACGATCGCGCCCCACGCTCACCTGGACAAGGGGGCGAGGGGACGAGGAGACAAGAGGGCGAGAGGGCGAGGGGACGAGGGGACGAGGTCAGAACAGCCCGTCCTGTACTCCCGCCGCTCGTTTGAGCTCCCGCAGGGGCACGGCGCACGGCTCGCCCTCGGCGGACACCAGCTCCCACCCCGTCATCAGCCGTGTGTCGAGCACGACGACCCCGCGCTCCGTCGCCAGATGCAGATCCGGGCCGGCGGCCGCCACCAGCTCACCCCCGATCGCGCCGCCCGCCACCAGCTCGGCGACCTCCGCCACGGCGACCGGCCCGCGCTCCGCGCCCGCGATCCCGAAGACCCCCGCGTGGTCGACGCCCCCGAACGGCTCCGGCGTCAGCGCCTCGGGCCAGCCGCCGAGCGCCACCGCCTGCGCGTGCAGCCCGGCGATCTCGGCCGCCCGCTCCGCCTCCGACTCGGGCAGGGCGGCCCGCACCGCGCGTTTGTGGGCGTACGGGATGCGGTCGGGTACGCCCAGCGCGGCCCGCAGCAGCTCCTCGGTCCGGCGCGCGGCCATCAGCGGACCGCACCCCAGCCAGCTGAAGCACACGGCCCCCTGCTCGAGCAGCCGGGCGGACCCCCGTTCGTACGCGGTGATCCCCACCTTGACGAGGCCGGGGCCGAACCACGCCAGATAGACCCGGTACGGCCGCGGATCGTCCGCCATGGTGTCGGCGGCCACGGAGTGGGCCCGGTCCAGCCGCGCGCACTCCTCGCACCGCGCCCCCGTACTGCGCCCCGACACCCCGGCCCGTACCGGACACGCGTGTCCTCGTGCTCCCACGCACGTCCGTACACCCCCCTCGGCGACCCCGAAGGCCACCCGCTTCCCCCGGACCAGCGCACTGCGCCTGCCCCCGACCCACGTCAGCACGGGACCGTCCGCCGCCCACCGCAGCCCCGCGCACTTCCATGCCTGTGCCATCCCCACCGACAGTAAGGGGCAGCACTGACAACGGGCGGGCACTCACTCATGGTGAGCGCCCGCCCGGACGTACCGTATGACCATGGCAGAAAGTGAACCGATGTGCCCCGAGCGCCTGCTCCTGGAGCACGTCACCAGCCGCTGGGGCACCCTGGCCCTGATCGCTCTGCTCGACCGCCCCCACCGCTTCGGCGAACTGCGCCGGGAGATCGGCTCGGTCAGCGAGAAGATGCTGACCCAGACCCTGCGGACCCTGGAGCGCGACGGGCTGGTCCACCGGGACGCCAAGCCCGTGATCCCACCCCGGGTGGACTACTCCCTCACCGCCCTCGGCCGCGAGGCCGCCGAACAGGTCCGGGACCTCGCGCGCTGGACCGAGCGCCGGATGGCGGCGGTCGAGCGGTCCCGGGGGGCGTACGACGCGGCCAGGGTGTGACGCGCCGCCGCCCCCGACGGCGTCACGACTTCAGGACCGCCTTCATGACGCTCTTGGCGATGGGCGCGCCGAGCCCGCCACCGGAGATGTCCGCGCGGGAGATGTCCATGTCCGTCGGGTCGATGAACACGGCCACCGCGACGGAGGACCCGTCGTCCTTCTTGCCGTAGGAGACGAACCAGCCGTAGGGCACCTCGTCGTGGACGTCGACACCGCGCTGCGCGGTACCGGTCTTGCCGCCGACCGTGATGCCGTCGATCTGGGCGCGACGGGCGCTGCCCTCCTTGGCGGTGAACTCCATCATCTCCTGGACCTTCTGCGCGGTCTCGGCGGAGACCGCCTCGCTCATCACCGCGGGCTCGGTCTTCTCCAGGGTGTCCAGGTCCGGGCCCTTGACCTCGTCGACGACGTAGGGCTGCATCACCTTTCCGTCGTTGGCGATCCCGGCGGTGACCAGGGCCATCTGCATCGGTGTGCTGGTGAGGCTGCCCTGTCCCATGCCGGTGAGCGCGGTGCCGGGCTTGTCGAGGTCCTCGGGGTAGAGGCTCTTGGTGGCGAGCAGGTCGCCGAAGTCGTCGGAGTAGACGTCCTCGTTGAAGCCGAACTTCTCGGCCGTCTCCCGCATCTTGTCCTGCCCGAGCTTGGAGGCGGCGTCGAGGAAGACGTTGTTGCAGGAGTGCTGCATGGCGGTCTTCATCGAGGCCTTGTTGCAGACCGCGTCACCGGCCTCGCTGCCGATCTTGTTGGTGGACTGCGGCAGCGGGTACGGCGAGACGGCGTCGGTGCGGGCGTCGACGTCGGTGACGATGCCGTGCTCCAGCGCGGCGGCCGCGGTGAGGATCTTGAAGGTGGAGCCCGGCGGATAGGTCTCCCGCAGCGCGCGGTTGGCCAGCGGCTTGTTCTTCTTCTTGTCCAGCTCGACGAACCGGTCGGACTCCTTGAAGGTGCTGCCCGCGAACGCGGAGGGGTCGTAGGAGGGCGCCGAGACCATCGCCAGCACCTTCCCGGTCTGCGGGTCGAGCGCGACCACGGCCCCCCGGGCGCCCTTCAGGTCGGTCAGCCCGTCCCAGGCGGCCTTCTGCGCCTTCGGGTCGATGGTGGTGACCACCGAGCCGGCCCGCCGCCCCTCACCGCTGACCACGTCGGCGAACCGCTGGAAGGCCAGCCGGTCGTCCTTGCCGGTGAGGATGCCGTCGTAGGTCTTCTCCAGCAGGGTCATGCCCTGGGCCTGCGACGCGTACCCGGTCACCGGCGCGTACATCGGACCGTCGACGTAGGTGCGCTTGTACTTGAGGTCGGTGGTCTCGGTCTCCTTGGAACCGGTGACGGCCCGGCCGCCGACGATGATGTCGCCGCGCGGGGTGGCGAACTGCTCGATCTGCACCCGTCTGTTCTTGGTGTCGGAGGCCAGCTCCGGGGCCCGGACGTACTGCAGCCAGTTCGCGCGGATCAGCAGGCCGAGCACCAGCAGTCCGCAGAAGATCGCCACGGCCCTCAGCGGCTTGTTCACCGTCGGCCCCCGTCGACGTGCGGCCGGTCGGATATGAAGACTGGTCCTCTCAACATGCGCACACCCTAGACACAGTTGCGGACCGTACTCACGTCCGGTCGGCCGCCGCACCCGCCGTGTCGCCCAACTCCCGCTGCCCACGGCCGTCGAGCCCCGTCGGCGCCAATCCGTCGGAACCTGTCGCTCACGCCCCTGGGACACCCTCCGTGCCCTGCATAGCGTGCCCGCATGAACCTCGCCGGCCTCCTCCCGTACGTCACGCCGATCGGCATCGGCCTCCTCGTCGTCCTGCTGCTGTCCCTCGTCCCGGACCCGCACCGCCGCCCCCTGAACGCCCTCGGGATCGCCGGTGCCGGGGGCGTCTACTTCTCGGGCGGCGGCCTGGGCGCCTGGGAGCTCCCGTTCGGCGCGCTCATGCTCTACGTCGCCTACCGGGGCCTCACGTCCTGGACGTTCATCGGCATCGGCTGGCTGCTGCACACCGCGTGGGACGTCGTCCACCACCTCAAGGGCAACCCGATCCTGCCCTTCGCCCACGACTCGTCCCTGGGCTGCGCGATCTGCGACCCGGTCATCGCCCTGTGGTGCCTGCGCGGCGGCCCCTCCCTGCGCGAACTCCTCCCCGGGCGTCGCGTTCCGCGGCGGCGGGTCGTCACCTGAGGGGCGACCCGCCCCGACCGCTCCCCGTGCAGCCCGTCGCTGCCGGCATCTCACGGCATCGCTGGTCCTGGTGCGACTGAAGCGCGACGCCTCCGAACACGACGGCACAGACCAGGCCGACCACGACGGCCTGGCCGACCACCGTCACCACGGCCCCGGCCCGCGCGGCGACCGCGGCCGCCACCCCGGCGAAGGCCCCGACGCCGCCGACGGCGGCCACGTAGTTCCACAGGGGGTCGGGCGCGGCGCTCTCCGCCGGGTCGAGGTCGAACCCGGACAGGAACCACAGCCCGAGGACGACCACCAGGGCGATCAACTCCAGGACCACGAGACCGCACCCGGCCCCGATGTCGGCGCCGAGGTCGGCACGGCGCCGACGTCCGGAGCCGGTGGTGGCGTCGAACGCCGGTGGAGCGACAGGCAGGTCCATGTCCGCCACCCTGGCCCGCACGCGGAACGGGCACATGAGTACGCCTACTCAGCTGCCCCGAGAAAAAGCGGAAGCCCCGTGGAGAGATCCACGGGGCTTCCGCCGCACTGTGCACTCGGCAGGATTCGAACCTTGCAACCTTCTGATCCGTAGGACCGGGCAGGCCGTTGGGCGGAGGTTCCGCCTTCCTCTCGACTGATCGCTGACGGTCGTGATCAACGGCTTCTGTGTGCCGTCGTTGCCGTCAGGGTTGCCGTCAGCGCTGAACGGTGGCACCGACCAGCGCGACTCGCAGCATGTGCCGGACTCCAGGCCCTGCCCGGCTGGGGAGTAACAACTTTCTCTACAGGTTCAGGGCGGCTCGCTCCGCTCCCCGCGTACAACCGCCTGATGCCAGAGTAAGCAGTACGTCGTGGCCGGGGCGGCGACTCCACGGCTTAAGCCACCTCGCTGGTCCGGGGCCTACGTTGAGCAAGATCAGGGGGCCACTCGTGCATATTGCAGTCAGGCCCAAAGCCTGCCCGAGCTGCCAGCCAGCGTACGGCCCCTGGTCATGCTCGACCCCAGACCGGGCAGGCCACCAGCCAAACCAGCTCCGCCGACCTCGTATCAATCGCTCCGAACGCTGGTGGCTCGACGCCTCAGGGAAGATAATCGTGACATGAATGGGCGAGTCCTGGTCGCTACAGGAACCACAGTCACGGTCGTCGCTGCTTCTGCGTTGGGTTACTACTTCAGCCAAGTCGGCTTGGACAAGGCCGACAAGACGGCGAGTGTGGTGGGGCTCTTTATCGCGCTGGCAGGTCTAGCACTTTCGATTTACGGAATAGTGGAAGCTCGGAAGTCGAACACGCCTCAACCAACTACTCAAACAGTTACCGGTTCGATCGTTTCCGGTAGCAGTATTCAGATCGGCCAAGCTGGTGGGTCGGTACGCATTAAGCGATCCGGGCAGCACTCCACTGCGAGTCAAAATCAGCCTCCCTCAACGCCCGGATCTAGTACGGCCGCAGCTACAGGGCAGGAAGTAAGAGATTCGCAAATTTCCGGGAACAATCTGCAACTCGGTTCATCCACAGGAGACGTGGAGATCGAGGAATCCTAATGGCGAAATACCTGGATAGTGCACAACTGTGGGTTTCAAACTCGCAGATCGGCGGTCATAACATTCAAATCGGGTGTGCCGGCGGTGACGTCAACGTAACCATAGAAGCTGGCCCTGACAGCCCGCAAAGCACCTATCCGCGCTCTTACATCGCAGACCAGATGATCCGCGAATGCTCCGAGCGGCGAGCAATTTTGCGTAGAGCCTCTGGGGTGACGCAAGAGCAGGCAAACCTAAGTAAAGAGTTCGATTGCAATGATCCGGATGATCTTATTTCACTCGGCTCCGGCAAGGTCGTGGCTCTGGTCGGCCCCATGGGTGCTGGAAAATCCGACGTTGCCAACCTATGGCTAACAAACCGATGTCGAGATTTCGCTGAAGACGACGGGAAACCACTGCCTCTTTGGATCGCGGCCAGAAATATTTCCAGCGACCTGGAGACGTGGATAGCAAGCAGAATTGATTCATCGACTCTAGCAGAGATGGGGATTTCTCTGGTCGTTGACGGAATAGACGAGACCTCGAACGGGGCCCAACTTGTTGAAGAATGTCAGATTCTAGTCGCCCGATGGCCTAAGTCGCAAGTAATGATGACCGGGCGCCCGGGAGTCTTTGCTGACCACGTTGAATGTATCCACTTGGAAAGCTGGTCGGAAGATGTAGCTTTCGAGATGATCCGTAAGGTCGCCGGATCCTCAAACATTTATCCACACAGTTTTCCTCCCCAAATTGTAGAAGCTGTTCGGCGCCCCTTGTTCGCTATGCTGGTAGTTAGTCTCCATAGCGCGCACGAGAGCGTGCCGCAAACTTCTGCTGGGCTCATTCAGCACTGTGCGCTTCGGTCCCTTAGGCGCAGCAGTGGTTCTTGGCGAGAGTTCTTTCCTTTGCTACGCCGAATCGCGGTTTCTTCTGTCGCAAACGACGGCAACGTAGCACTAGCCGAAGTCGGCGGAGAAGCGATACGTCACAGTCTGCAAGAAACTCGCCTAGTGGCGTTCTCTGAGCATAAAGTCTCCTTCACCCTGAGCCTCTTTGAGCAGTGGTTTGCTGCGGAGGCGCTACTACAGGGAGAAGTAGAACTGGACCAAATCTTTAGCGACCTAGCGTCCTTCGCTAAGTGGCGTTATGTGCTTGCTCTTTCTCTGCAAACGGGAAGTTCTGAGCATATCGATGACATCATGCATGTCCTCACTAAGTGGAATCCCGGTGCTGCCGCCTGGGTCGTACGCGAGGGTATTGAGTGGCCTTTTAGTAATAACCAGTCGTCTTGCGAACTACCTGGATGGAAATCTGTAGCCGCGCGACTTCATCGCGCTGCGGCAAGTTGGTGCACAGGCGTGGGTGAGCTGACCCCAGTGGCGACTGTGCTCGACGCCGGAAAGAATGCTACCGACCACCTAAAACTGCATTTGGCGGTAGAAGAGAACGGTAAGAGATTCATCTACGCTTGGGAACAGGGAAGCTCGGGTTCGAAAGATATTTACCATCTTTCCAACCCGCAGGAACTAGCAGGGAGGGGTATAGGTGTCGGGTCTTCTCCGGCGCCGGCCGGTGATGCCTGGGTTTGGGCTTGGACTCTCCGTCATATGCGGCGCCACATAGAGCAACGGTTGCCCAACGCCCTGCACCTGCGTGCGCCGCTGGGTGGAGTTATTGAGACTGAATATATGTGGGCGGTTATTTATGCCCTACTTCGAAGGGGTTCGTTTCTCCGTACGGAACCTGTCGAGGTAATGGAACTAAAGGCTCTCGTACGGGAACTCCAAGAGAAGGCTCGCGAGCACGGTCCCGTGGAGGACTATGCATACCAGTACGGAGCCAGTAAAAGAATTACACGTTTGGATCTCATACTTGTCGGCGAATGGCTCGATCGACAGCATGAAGGCGAGCTAACGCCTCCGTGGCCATCAATTAATGTGAGTAGACCAAGCTCAGGGTGGGTATGGAAATTCTATACGCCTGAGCGGCTGCATGAATTGACCTGTTTCGTTTACGCCCGCGCCCTCGACGCGTATGCTGAAATGATGAGCACGCTATTTCGAAATTTCACTTTCACTCTGAACCATGCTTCCCTCTTGCCGGCAACTCTGAAGGGAGCCTTGCACGTAGGCGAGGGCGATTCATTCACGGACGGTCCGGTGCTTGACTATTGCCTGATCCCGCTCGCAGATACGGAATCGAGTCAGAATCGTGTGGACATTATCATTGCTCAGTCAAGGGAAGTGCGGATACCGCAAGAGTATGAGAAGTATGAGCCATACCTGCGGAGGTTTCATATTGACAACCCGGAGAGAGCGCCGTTTTCCTTTCATGGCTGGACGCAGACGGCTCTGCACATATGGGAGAGTCGACCTGCAACGAATATCGCGTTCCGATGGATTTGGAGCGATCTTAGGTCGCTCGGCTTGGTGAAGAGCCTCCCCCGCGACTTGAGGTAGTTCGGACTCTCCTGGTCGCAGAGCGCACGCGCCTGGCTACCTGTCACTGGCTGAGCTCAGACCTCCAGTACCGAGCTTCCGCCCGGGGTTCACGGGCCCGAACGGGCTGCGCCTTTCGCGTGCCAGATCGTGTGGGCAACTGCGCAGCGGGCGCTGATCACGGGTACGACGAGGGCCGACCGTAGACACGGGGTTACACGCTTAAAGCGGGTGTCGCAGGTCTCGATCAGCCGAGGTAGGGCTGCTCACGGTGCTCCAGGAAGTGACGGATCCGGAGCCGCTGCGTGTGGTGCATCGGCAGTTGTGCAACTTCCGCTGGCTGCACGAACCGCAGCTCGGTGGACTCGTCCGAGATCTCGAGTTGGCCGCCGACCACACGGGCGGTGAAGCAGACGTTGAACTGCCTGCGCACCTCACCGTCCGAGTAGGCGATGATGTGGCGTGGGTCGGTGTACGTGCCCACGAGTCCGGTGATCTCGACATCCAGGCCCGTTTCCTCCTTCACCTCGCGGACAGCCGTTCCCGGGAGTGAGTCGGTCATCTCCATGCCGCCGCCGGGTAGTGCCCAGAGATCGTTGTCCCGTCGGCGCTGGAGGAGGATGCGGCCCTCGTTGTCGGTGACTACTGCGGACGCGGCGACGACCAGACTGTTCGGCTTGGGGGCGTCTGGTTCGTCGTAGTACTCGGTGCGTGCCATGATCACTTCTCTCGTACTGGCGTCGCGGTTGCCCACACCGCGTCGAAGCTGTCGGCGTAGGTGTCGAACATGCCGCCTTCCCCGTTCCGGCGCAGGTGCCACACGGGGGCCTTGTAGGCGTTCACGCCCCAGACGTGGGCGTTGACCAGTGCCTGATCATCGGCCCGGTAAATCGAGTTGTAGAGCGTCGTGGCGTGAGTCCGGACCTCGATGCCCGGTACCCCGATGAGTGGGCGGTAGTGCATCAGCGCGAGACGGCACCGGGATTGGATTCCGTGTCCGAACTTCTCCTCGTCGCCGCGCTGTTGCACGTTGGTGCTGTCCGCGTCGCCGACTGCGATGCGGACTGCGCAGCCCTCGGCCGCCCGCTCCTTCAAGAGCTCGTTGAGCCGCGGGTACGCCTCGTGCAGGAACACGGCTGCGTACACCAGCACGTCGATCTGCTCGCGTGCCGGGGTCAGCATGTCCACGAAGGTGGAGACGGGGATGTCCGCACGCTGGTCGTAGAGGGCCACAAGTTCCGGACTGACGGCGCGGGCGGGGCGTGCCTGCCTGAGCGATGGCCATAGAGCGTGCACGTCTTCTCCTAGCGTCTCTGCTGCCAACATGGCCGTGGCACGACGTGGCGTACGCCCCAGGTTGACCCATCGTTCGACGGACTTGGGATCGACTTCGACCTTGTCCGCGAGGGCGTTGTACGTCCAGCCGCCGGCCGCCATGGCCGCACGTAACCTCTCGTTTGCCATTTCAATCTCTCCTACCAACCGGGGACGGCACTAGGGACGTTCTACCCGACGCGGGACGTCCCGAAGTGGTGTTTGTCCGTGGTTCCGACGTCCTGCCTGTCGGCAGGAAGCTCGTCGGCATGGCGAGCAATCAGCAGACCAGACCAGTCATCGGTGAACTGGCGAAAGACAGTGCCACCGGGCGCATCGGCGTCGTCATGGGCGAGATCAGTGGTCGCGTGCAGATGCGGCCGGTTCGTGGCGGCAGGGAGTGGGAGGCCATGCCGGGCGACGTGGTGGCCCCCAGTGCGCGGGAGGAACTAAGCGCACGCCTGGCGGTGCGGAACCTCGACAGTCAGGTCCCGCTGTGATGCGCGCCGTCGGCCGGTATGCCGGGGTCCTGTTCATCATCTGCATCAGCGGTTCGTGCGGCCTGGTGATCGGTATGGCCCTCGGGACCGGCGGCCAGTAGACCGGCCGCCCCGGACGGGTGCCGACCTCCCGGCTCCCCCGTCCCCGTCCGGGCCGGCCTCCAAGCCCGCTTCCCGATCGTCTCTGAGCCGAGCTCGCCGATCGGGACGCGTTGTACATGCCCTGCACCACCTCACCTGAGGAGATTGCACATGACGGCAACAGCGAACGATCAGAAGACCGGTCTCGCGGTGGCTGGCGAGGAACTGTTCGAGAGCGTGGCCCGCTTCGTGGTCGTCCACAACGGGCAGTCCCCCGAGCGCGCTGGGCGGATCGCGGACCAGGCGGTCGCGTTCCTCGTCACGGCGGCCACCGCGACCGTGCCCATGGTCCCGTCCGACGACGTCGACCTCGGGCTTCACGCGCTCATCCTGCACACGAAGGAGTACGCCGGGCTGTGTGAGCGGTACGCCGGCCGATTCCTGCACCACAACCCGAAGCCCGGTGGAGGGGGCCGCGACCTGGAGAAGGTCGCTGCTTCGGCGCATGCCGTGAAGGCGGCCGGGTTCGTGGTCTTCGACGACCTGTGGACCGTGGACGGGACGAACCTCGCACAGTGCGACTCCGACTGTGGCCGACCGTACGGTCAGGCGTAGCTCACGACAACAGCGGCGCGGCCGGCCTCGACTCGGGGTCGGCCGCGTTCGCCCGGAGGGAGAAGAGATCTTGTCCGGCCCGACCCCTGAACTGCCGATCATGGTGCTCGACGCGCTCATGCCCACGACTCAGCGCATCGTCATCGATCGTCGAGGCTCCACGGTCTGGGAGGTGGAGAGCCACCGGGGCCACTTCGCGGTGAAGCTCGGCTATCCGATCGCGGCCACGGCCGAATGGCCTGCCCAGCCATGGACCGCGCTCGCGCCCGCACGCGAGGGCGCTGTCCTGCATCGCCTCGGCCTCGACGCTGTCGCGTACGGCGAATGGGAGCGCGGCACGTGGAACTTCCAGCCGTGGCACGAAGGGCCAGACCTCTACAGGCTGTGGGAGCCATGCCGTAGGGCGGGCTCGTCCGTCAAGCCTCACACCAGCGTGGCGCTGGGCTGCGTCGAAGCCCTGGCTGATCTCCATGTACGCGGCTGGGCTCACGGTGATGTGCAGCCCGCGCACTTCATCGTCGGGCCAGAACGAACGCGCCTCATCGACCTCGCCCTCGCCCAGGGCGGGCAGGTGCCCAGCGGGTACGACTTCCCGTTCCGCGGCTGCCTCGTCCACTACGAGGCGCCGGAGATCGCGCGCAGCGTGCTCGACACCGGGGAAGCGGAGCCGACACAGCAAGCCGACGTCTACGCGCTCGGAGCCTCGCTGCTCATCTCCGCCACGGGCTGGCGGGCAGTCGAGTACCCGGACGACGCTCCGCGCTCCGTGCAGAGAGAGGCAGTGGCCAACGGTCGGCGTCGGCCCGTGAAGGTGCCCGGTGAACTGGGCGAACTGGTCGATGCCATGCTCAGCCATGCGCCGGGAGATCGGCCTTCCATCTACGAGGTGGGCAAAGCGCTGATCTGATCCGGAAGCCCCGACTCATCTCGCGTCACGTGCGCGGACACCGACAACAAATGACCGGACCACCCTCAGCCTGGACAGCATTCCGGGTGGTCCGGTTGCGGAAGCCCTGATCAGGACCCCGGTGCCGATGGTACCGGGGTGGTCGGCGTGCTCCGATTCGGGTGCGGCTACAACCCCCTCGACGGTTCCTGAGTTGGAGAGGATGAGCGGTTGAAGGCCAGTCACTGGGCGCCCGGTTCTGACCGGTGCCACCGAAAGTCAGCCACGGCGGCGCGTGCGCCGAACGAGCACCCGTCACGTGTGCCTCCAGCAACCCGTACCGGCATCAGCCACGCTTCCCGGTTTTGAAACGGCGGGCATCCGGGCGGCCGGGTCGTGCTTACTCGGGCTCGGCCTGGACCTGGTCGTGGTCCTGGTGCTCGGGCTGGGCGAGTTGCTTCGTGGCCTGGCTGCCTGCCTTGGCGGTGTTGCGCGCTGAGTGGCCGGGGGCCGGCGCAGCGGTGGCGGAGACAGGGAGCGGCGGCGGCCCCCGGCCGCCAGCGCGCGCGGACCGCCGTAGGCGGGCCGCCTTGACTCGCAGCGCTCGGCGTTCGACCGGATGGGGGATGCCCTGAGAGGTGACGGCAACGATCCGGACGATGACGGCGGCTCGGCGGGTGTCCCAGTGGCTGTCTGATCGGTCCGCAAACCCGGTTACCGTCAAACACTGCCGTCAACGCAAAAGCCAGAGGCCTTAAGGAGTGATCCTTAGGGCCTCTGGTCTGCTGTGCACTCGGCAGGATTCGAACCTGCAACCTTCTGATCCGTAGTCAGATGCTCTATCCGTTAAGCTACGAGTGCTTGTCTTGTTCAGTTTTACCGCCGCTCCCGTGCCTTCCGGCCCGTTCGCGGCGACAGGAAGAACATTACATGACTGCCGCCGTCATGTGAAATCCATTGGCCGCACCCCTTGTGACCTGGGCAAATGCCGGTTGCGGGCGGTCGGCAACACAGAAGCCCCGGCCGGGTGGGCCGGGGCTTCCGTGTTCGTGCGGAGGCGGAGGGATTTGAACCCTCGATGGGCTTTAAGACCCAAACCGCATTAGCAGTGCGGCGCCATAGACCGGACTAGGCGACGCCTCCAGACAACATCACCGTCTCGCGGGCGAGCGCGAGTGGCGCGTGCCGATGATGACACAGTTGAGCGCGCTGTCACCAATCGGCCCCCACGGTACTAGGCGGGCAGGCCGCAGAGCAAAGCCCTTACGGCCTAGTCCACCGGTCCGGTGCGCAACGTCCGGGCGGCCGGCGCGTTGGTCAGGTCATGTTCCAGGTGACCCGCACCCCCGCCGCCCGCCTCCTCGGCGCCGCCGCCCTGTCCGCCGCCGCCCTCGCCTCCGTCTGTGCCGCGCCCTCGGCCGCGGTCGCGGGCGCCGGTCCCGCCGCTCCGGAGGGTGACCACCTCACGGTCACCGTCCGCGACGCCGGCGCGGGCATGGACGGCACGTACGAGCTGTACTGCCACCCCGTCGGCGGCGACCACCCCGACACGGAGGGCGCCTGTGCCGTCGTCGACCGCGACACCCGGTGGGGCCAGGAGGTCTTCGCGCCGGTACCCGAGGGCGCCGTCTGCACCATGCAGTACGGCGGCCCCGCCACCGCGCGCGTCACCGGCACGTGGGCCGGACGCCCCGTCGACGCGACGTACGACCGGCGCGACGGCTGCGAGATCTCCCGGTGGGACCGCATGGTCCCACTGCTGCCCGAGGTGGGGGCCCCGGCCCGGTCGTAGGGCCCGGACGGTGACCGGTCACACGTTCTACGTCACTTCCTCGTGCGACCTCCGTCCCATCCCACGCCGCCCGAGGGGCCCCAACCCTTAGACTCCCTCGCGTGACACGCTGCGGGCCGATTGGCAAGATGGCCCAGGCGGTCGGCAAGTGCGGTAACAGGAGGGAAGCGTCTCGTGAGCAGCAGGCCATCCCGAGGCACTGCTCGCCTCGCAGCCATACTGGACGCGCTGCCGGACGCGTTGGTCCTGGTCAACGCGAACGGCACCGTGGTCAACGCGAACACCATCGCGCTGGAGGCGTTCGAGACGCCGGGCACCGCGCTGGTCGGGCGGGGGCTGCTGGATCTGCTGCCGCACTTCGACTCGCGGCTGATCCCCGGCTCCATGCGGCGCCCCGACCACATCGACCCGCGGGCGCGCACCAAGCCGACGCGGATGGTCGCGCGGCGCACCGACGGCTCCGAGTTCCCGGTCGAGGTCACCAGCGCCAACCTGGAGACCGGCCAGCAGGCCTACGACACCTACGGCTACACCGGCGACGAGCTGCTGATGCTGGTCGTCCGCGACCTCTCCGGCACCGTCGACACCGAGGCCGAGCTGGCCCGTTCGCAGCGGCAGACCGAGATGATCCTGCGGGCCGCCTCCGAGGGCGTCGTCGGCACCGACACCGACGGGCGGATCGTCCTCGTCAACCCGGCCGCCGCGCAGATCCTGGGCTACCGGGCCGGTGAACTCGGCGGGCGCGAGCTGCACACCCTGGTCCTGCACTCGCGTGCCGACGGCTCGCCCTTCCCGTACGACGAGTCGCCGCTCGCCGACACCCTGCGCTCCGGGCGCAAGCACCGGGTGCGCGGGCAGGTGCTGTTCGCCAAGAGCGGGGACCAGCTGCCGGTCGACCTGACGACCGCACCCGTGCGCGACGGCGACCAGCTCGTCGGCGCCGTGATGACCTTCACCGACCGGCGCCCCTACGACGCCCTCGTCGAGGAGCACGAGGAGGCGGAGCGGCGGCACGCCGAGGAACTGGAGCGGCTCGCCGAGGAGCACGCCGCCGAGCTGACCGGGCTGCGGCAGCGGCACGCCGCCGAGCTGGAGGAGCTGAAGGAGCAGCACGCGGAGGAGCTCGCCGCGGACGCCGACCGCTACGCCGCCCTCGGCGAGCGGGAGAAGGACCGGTACGAGGCGATCGCCGGGCGGCACGAGCAGCTGCTCACCCTCCTCGGCGACTCGCTGCGCGGGCCGCTGGACGAGCTGCGCCGGGAGCTGGCCGCGCTGGCGTCGGACGACGCCGGGCAGTTGTGGCCCGAGGCCAACCAGGTGCTGCACCACCTGTCGGCCGGCTACTCGCGCATCACCACCCTCATCGACAACGTCCTCGGCTACCAGCGCCTGGACGTGGGCAACGAACAGGTCGCCCGCACGAAGGTGATGCTCGACGCCGT
Source organism: Streptomyces violaceoruber (assembly GCF_033406955.1). NCBI lineage: Bacteria > Bacillati > Actinomycetota > Actinomycetes > Kitasatosporales > Streptomycetaceae > Streptomyces > Streptomyces violaceoruber. Next base: position 4,139,021 of record NZ_CP137734.1, read on the forward strand.
CGTCGCCGCGGGTGTCGACGGCGCCGTGGAGCTGATCGGCCCGGGGCGGGTGCAGTTCGCCGTGCACGCGCCGCCGATCGAGGCCGAGGTCGATCCCCGGCTGCTGGCCACCGCGCTCGCGCACCTCGTCGCGGACGTCGCCGGTGTCGACGCCACCGGCAACTCGCCCGTGTCGGCGACGGGCGGCTACCTGGACAACACCGTCGTGGTCGCGGCGGCGCAGCGCGGCGAGGTCGTGCGCATCGAGGTACGCGGGCCGTACGCCGGGGGAGACCCGGTGCACGAGCCGATCGTGCGCGGGATCGTGCGGGCGCACGGTGGCGTGCTGCAGACGCACGACGTGCCGGGCATGAGCGGCAGCGCGTTCGTGCTGGAGGTGCCGATCGGCGGCGGGGCGGGTGCCGTCACCGCCCAGGGTGCCGAGCTCGCGCAGATCGCCCCCGCCGTGCCGGACGCCGCTGCCGACTCGGCCGGTGGCGTGGGTGCGCAGGGCACCGTGGCCGTTCGGGAACCAGCTTCCGGGGGCGGGCGGCGGCGGGCCCGTCGGGCCTCCGTCGACGCGTTCCTGGAGAGCGGGGTCGCCGGGGCACCGGGCGACGCCGGAGCCGGGCCCGAGGCGGAGAACTCCGCACCGACCGGGCGGCGCAGGAGGCGCGCGGCCCAGGCCGGGGCCCAGGCTGGGGCCGGGGTCGAGGCCGGGGCCGAGGCCGGGGCCGAGATCAGCGCTCAGGGACAGGGACAGGGCGGCGACGTACCGGCTCCGCTGCCCGTGCCCGCGCAGGCGGGGCCCGGTGCGGGCGCCGGGGCCGGTGGTACCGGGCGTCGGCGGGGACGGCCCGCGGAGACTTCGGGCGCCGAGGTGGCCGGGGTGCCCCAGGCCGCGCTCGGCGGGGTGTCCGAGGGTGCCGTCGTCATGGCCGGCGAGCACGGCGGCGGGGCCGCGGCGTCCAACACCGGCCTGGGCGGGACCGTGCCGCCGCAGGGCGTCCCCGCGCCCTCCGGACGCCGGGCGGGGCAGGACGGCGGTGAGCAGCACGCCCTGCCTCCGGCGCTGCCCGCGCAGGCCGGCGAGTCGAACCCGGCAGACCCGGAGGCCGCCGACCGGCCGACGGGGCGCCGACGCCGTGCCCTGGCCTCCGCCAACGAGCGCGCCGCGGCGCAGGAGGCCGCTCCGCGCCAGGTGTTCGCCCTGCCGCCCGCCGGCGCCGACGCCGACCGTCCTTCCGAGGGGACGGCAGAGGCTCAGGGACGGGTTCAGGAACCGGGGCAGGTCCAGCCCGGTCGGGTCCGGGTGCCGGGACCCGCCGCTCCCGGTGACGCCGTGCCCGACGAGGGCCGTCACGACGCCGTATCGCACGACCAGTCCGAGGACCACACGCCGCCGCAGCCCCACCCCGCCGAGGCGCCCACGGGACGCCGCCGACGGGCCGGGGCCGCCCGCCCGGCCGACGAACCGGTGCCGGGCCAGGCTCAGGGCCAGGGCCAGGGCCAGGCGCAGAGTGCGCCCGCACAGGGCATCCCGGTACAAGGAGCGCCGCCGGTGCAGGGAGCCCCCGTGCCCGCCCCGGCCGCGACCGGTACCGAGGCACAGGCACCCCGGCCCGCCGAGTCCGGTGCCGACACCGCGGCGCCCGCCGCCCCGGGGCAGCCCGCGCCCGCGCCGCAGCCGTGGCCCGCCGCCGCGGACATCCAGGGTGCCGGCGCCCCCGTACCGCCCGGCGCCCCCGTACCGCCCGGTGCGGCACCGGCGCCTGCGGCCCCTGCCGCCCCTGCCGCCCCGCAGGGCGTGCCCGCCACCACGCCGAGCCGGGGCACCCCGCTGCCGCCCGAGAACGCGCCCGCCCCTCGCGCGGCGCAGCCGCTGCCCGCCGAGGCTTCCGCGCCCGTCGACCCGAACTCGACGCAGGGACGGGCGATCAGCGTGCGGACCCTGGGCCAGGGCGTGCCGTTCAACCGGCAGGCGGTCCAGGTGCAGCAGCCGTCGGCCACTCCCGCCCCGCACCAGCCGGGCGGCGGCGGCCGGCGCCGCAAGCTGGGCACGCCGCCCGACCCGGCCGCCGGCGGGACGGCGCCGTCGGCCCGCCCGCACTCGCCCGCGGAGCAGCCGCCGGGCGCGCAGCCGAAGAAGCAGGCCCCGCCGCAGCCCCCGAGGCAGTCCCCGGACCAGCCGTCCCTGGCCGGCGGTCAGGGACGCCTCGCGCCGGTCACCGAGGGCGCCGGACGGTCGTACGCCATAGGGGCGCCGGACCGGAACGCCGCCGAGGGACCCGAACCGCTGGACGGACCCGGCGGGGCCGTCGAGGTGGCCGATCCGCCGCGCCCGCAGCCGATGGACGACGAGCTGCCGCCGGAACCGCTGGACAACCCGCGCCGGCTGCTCGTGTGGCCCGCGCCGGACGTCTCCACGCAGCAGGCGCTCAGCGACCGCGGCTACCGGCCGGTGATCGTGAACTCGCGCGAGGAGGTCGACGCGCAGATCGCGGCGTTCCCGGCCGCGCTGTTCGTGGACCCGCTGACCGGGCCGATCACGCGTACGGCACTCCAGTCGCTGCGGCAGGCGGCGGTGGCGGCCGAGGTGCCGGTGCTGGTCACGGCCGGGCTCGGGCAGGCCTCGCGGGACGCCGCCTACGGTGCCGATCCGGCCGTCCTGCTGAAGGCGCTCGCGCCGCGGGACAGCGAGCAGCATCCGCCGCGCGTCCTGCTGATCGAGGAGCACGCGGAGATCGCGCTGGCGCTGACCTCGACGCTGGAGCGGCGCGGGATGCAGGTGGCGCGGGCCGCGAGCGACGCCGACGCGGTGACGCTGGCGGGGCAGTTCCGGCCGAACCTGGTCGTGATGGACCTGATGCGGGTGCAGCGGCGGCAGGAGAGGTCCGCCGGGATCGTCGACTGGCTGCGCGCCAACGGACAGCTCAACCGCACCCCGCTGGTCGTCTACACCGCCGCCGTCGACCAGGACGACCTGCCGCGGCTGGCCTCGGGCGAGACGGTGCTGTTCCTGGCGGAGCGTTCCACCAGCGCTGAGGTGCAGTCCAGGATCGTCGAGCTGCTCTCGCGGATCGGGACCAACTGAGGGCGTCCGCGGCGGCACCGGCCGACGGGTCCCTCCGTGTCACCGGTCGACGATGCGGCGGGCCGCCTTCTTGATCGAGTCGCGCAGGCCGTCGGTGTCGGCGTCCCCGCCACCGACCAGGATGCGTTTCATCTGCGGCACCACGACCGCCCAGTTGGCCATCGCGACCAGCAGGAACAGGAGGTCGGGCGCCGGGATGGCGTCGGTGATCACGCCGCGCTCCTGGCCGTCCCGCACGGCGGCGACCTTGCGGGCGTAGTGCTCCTGCCGTTCGGCCTCGTGCGGCAGCTCGGCGGTGCCGTACTCCATGCCCTCCCAGAAGAGCAGGCGGAGCAGCTCGGGGTGGGCGGCGTGGTAGTCGAGGAGGCGGTCGATCCAGCCCTCGATGTCGTCCGGGTCGACGGGGACGGAGATCGCGAGGTCGAGCATCTTCTTCTCGAGGACGGACGCGAACAGCTCGCCCTTGTTGCCGTAGTAGGCGTAGATCAGCTGCTTGTTGGCCCTGGCCTCGGCCGCGATGCGGTCGATGCGCGCGCCGGCGATGCCGTGACGGGCGAACTCCGCCACCGCCGCCTCGAAGATCCGGGCCTTGGTGGCCTCGGGGTCCCTTGCTGCCATGGGGCCAGGGTAGCCGGGCCGGCGAGGTAACCAACTATTTGGTTGACACACTTCGGGAATGCGGGTGAGACTCCTCGGGTTACTTCCAACCAACCAGTTAGTTGTTAGTGCGTGCTCGAAGGAGTCGCCCCGCCCATGCCGTCTTCGCCGTCCTCCACCACTCCCGCCCCCACGTCCACTCCGGCCGCCAGGAGGGAGCCCTCCGGGAAGGGGCCGTCCGGCGCCGCCGCCCGGCTCTTCCTCCCCCTGATCGCCCTGTGCACCGCCGTGACGGCCGCCAACATCTACCTCGCGGCGCCGCTGCTCCCCCTCATCGCCCACGACATGGGCTCCACCCCGTCGGCGGTCGCCTGGCTCGCCTCGGTCGCCCAGCTGGGATACGCGGCCGGCCTGCTCTTCTTCGCCCCGCTCGGGGACAGCGTGAACCGGCGCCGCCTGGTCGCCGCCCTCTCGCTGGTCGCCACCGCCGCCCTGCTCGCCGCCGCCGCGTCGGCCGGGACCGGCGCGCTCGCCGGCGCCGTCCTGGTCGCCTCGGCCGCCACCGTCGTACCGCAGCTGCTGGTCCCGCTGGTCGCCGAGCGCGCTCCCGCCGACCGCCGGGCCCGGCACGTCGCGGCCGTCATCGCGGGCCTGTTCACCGGCGTCGTCGCGGCCCGGGTGCTCGGCGGCCTCGCCGGGCAGGCCTTCGGCTGGCGGGCGGTGTTCGTGGGCGCCGCCGTCCTCACCGCCGTACTGGGGCTGGCGACCGCGTACATCCTGCCGGTGGAGCGGCGGCAGCGGCGGGGCCCGCTGTTCGCCGGGCTCGTCGCGATACCGGGACTGGTGCGCCGCTCGCCCGACCTGTGGCGGGCGTGCGTGCGCCAGGCGGGGATGTACGGCGCCTGGAGCGCCCTGTGGACCTCGCTGGCCCTGCTGCTCACGGAGGGCGAGGGGTACGGCATGACCACCGCCGCGGCCGGACTGTTCGGCCTGTTCGGGCTGGCGGCGAGTGTCGTCGCGCCGCTCGCCGGGGGTCTGGTCGACCGGTTCGGCGCGGCCAAGGTCGTACGGTCCGCGTACGCGCTGGCCGCCCTCTCGGTGCCGCTGTTCTGGCTGGGCGGTCAGGTGATGGCGGCACTGTGCGCGGCCGCCGTCCTGGTGCACGCCGCCCTGGTCGCCTCGCACGTCGCCAACCAGACCCTGGCCCTCACCACGACCTCGGCCCCGGCCACCGCCAACACGGCGTACGTCGTCGCCGGCTTCGCGGGCGGCGCGCTCGCCTCGGCCCTCGCGGGGCCCGCGTTCGGCCACTGGGGCTGGGGCGGCGTGTGCGCGGTGGCGGGGGCCTGGCTGGTGCTGGGGTGGACGGCCACGGCCGTACGCCCTGCGCGGTCTGCGCGATCTGCGCGATCTGCGCGATCTGTGCGGTCCGCTCGGTAAGGACGGAAGCGGCGGGCGGGTGCCGGGCGGGGAACCGTGGTGGCCCGCCCGGCGGGAAGCGTACCGGCGGGGTCAGAGCCGGGTGACGTCGAGACCGCCCTCGGCGTACTGCCGGCGCAGCACCTTCTTGTCGAACTTGCCGACGCTCGTCTTCGGCACCGTCTCGATGACCGTCCAGCGTTCCGGGAGCTGCCACTTGGCGATCTTGCCGTCCTCGGCGAGGAAGGTGCGCAGGGCGGCGAAGTCGGTGCTGGCGCCCTCCCTGAGGACGACGGTGGCCAGCGGACGCTCGCCCCACTTGTCGTCCGGTACGGCGACGACCGCGGCCTCGGCGACGTCCGGGTGGGCCATCAGCGCGTTCTCCAGCTCGACCGAGGAGATCCACTCGCCGCCGGACTTGATGACGTCCTTGGCCCGGTCGGTGAGGGTGAGGAACCCGTCCGGGGAGATCGTGCCGACGTCACCGGTCTTCAGCCAGCCGTCCGCACTGAACTTGTCGTCGGGACGCAGCGGATCGGCCCCGGGGCCGTTGTAGTAGGCACCGGCGATCCAGTTGCCGCGCACCTCCAGCTCACCGGCGGACTCGCCGTCCCAGGGCAGGCGCTCGCCGCCGGGACCGGTGAGGCGGGCCTCGACGCCGGCCGGGAAACGCCCCTGGGTGAGGCGGTAGGCGAACTCCTCCGGCGTCCCGACCACGTGGGCCGGCGGCCGGGCGATGGTGCCGAGCGGCGAGGTCTCCGTCATGCCCCAGGCGTGGCAGACCCGCATGCCCAGCGCGTCGAACGCCTCCATGAGGGAGGGGGGACAGGCCGAGCCGCCGATGGTGACCTGGGTGAGGGAGGAGACGTCGCGGGGCCTGGCCGTCAGCTCGGCCAGCAGGCCCTGCCAGATGGTGGGGACGGCGGCGGCGTGCGTGGGCCGCTCGCCCTCGATCATCGCGGCGAGGGGCGCGGGCTGCAGGAAGCGGTCCGGCATCAGCATGTTCACGCCGGTCATGAAGGTGGCGTGCGGCAGCCCCCAGGCGTTGACGTGGAACTGCGGGACCACGACCAGCGACGTGTCCTGGTCGGTCAGGCCCATCGACTGGGCCATGTTGACCTGCATGGAGTGCAGGTAGATGGAGCGGTGGCTGTAGACCACGCCCTTGGGGTCGCCGGTGGTGCCGGAGGTGTAGCACATGGCGGCCGCGGCCCGCTCGTCCAGCTCGGGCCAGTCGTAGGCGGTCGGCTTCCCGGCGATCAGGTCCTCGTACTCGTGCACCTGGACGGCGGCCCCGTCCAGCAGGGAGCGGTCGCCCGGCCCGGTGACGACGACGTGCTCGACCGTCTTCAGGTGCGGCAGCAGCGGGGCGAGCAGCGGCAGCAGCGAACCGTTGGCGAGCACGACCCGGTCGGCGGCGTGGTTCACGATCCAGGCCAGCTGCTCGGGCGGGAGGCGGAGATTGAGGGTGTGGAGGACCGCGCCCATGGAGGGGATCGCGAAGTAGGCCTCGACATGCTCGGCGTTGTTCCACATGAGGGTCGCCACGCGTTCGTCGTCGCCGACGGCGAGGTCCTCGCGCAGGGCGTGCGCCAGCTGGGCGGCGCGGGCACCGATCTCGGCGAAGGAGCGGCGGTGCGGCTCGTCCTCACCGGTCCAGGTGGTCACCTGCGAGCTGCCGTGGATGGCCGACCCGTGGGTCAGGATCCTCGATATCAGCAGCGGTACGTCCTGCATCGTGCTCAGCACGGTGTCCTCCCGGGGCGACATTGCCTACGCGGCGGTAAGGGTTGCGCTGATTCTGCGCACATACCGCGCGGTATGTCACTAGTCCCGGGTGATCGATCAGTGGGCGGCGCCGAATACGCGATCCCACCGGGCGTTCACATACCGGATCATTACCGAACGAACCCCAGCTCAGGGTCCTCGCGGAGCTTGCCGAGGGCCCGGGAGACGGCCGACTTCACCGTACCCACGGAAACTCCGAGCACTTCGGCCGTACGGGCCTCGCTGAGGTCCTCGTAGTACCTGAGGACGACCATCGCGCGCTGCCGGGCGGGCAGCTTCATGATCGCCCGCCACATCGCGTCGTGCAGGGCCTGCCGCTCCGCCGGGTCGTCGCCCCCGGACACGGGCTCCGGCTCGGGCAGCTCGTCGCAGGCGAACTCGTCGACCTTGCGCTTGCGCCACTGCGACGTCCGGGTGTTCAGCAGCGCCCGGCGCACGTAGCCGTCCAGGGCGCGATGGTCCTCGATGCGCTCCCAGGCCACGTACGTCTTGGTGAGCGCGGTCTGCAGCAGGTCCTCCGCGTCGCTCGGGTTCGCGGTGAGCGACCGGGCGGTACGCAGCAGCACCGGCTGGCGCGCCTTCACGTACGACGAGAACGACGGGTACGGGAAGGTCTGCGTCCGTGCCGTGGACGCGGCCGGTGCGGTGGTCCTCGCCGTGGCCGGCGCCATGGCTGTGGCGGCGTTCGAAGCGCTGGTGCAGACGGGTGTGGTCATGGCTCAACGCTATGAGCGAGGGGGCACCCGGCGGATCGGCCGCAGGTCCCGAAGCCGAGTCCGCCTCAGGTTGTAGGGGTGGTGTTGGCCCCACCTCCTGTAGGTGGAGTGGGGGAGGAGGGGTACTGCGGGTTGACCCCTGAGGGTTCGCACGAGGCGAGCACCCGTGGGGGCCCGGAGTACCCGCGGGGCGCGCTCCGGCGAGAGCCCGGATGCCCCCGCGGGGCGTGCACCGGCCGGGGGCCCGGATGCCCCCGCGAGGCGTACACCCGGCGAGGACGGCCCGGCATCCGCAGCACGGCCGGCGCGGGCACGGCCGACGCGGGCCTGATCGGCACGGGCGTGGCCGACGCGGGCCTGGCCGACGCGGGCCTGGTCGACGCGGGCACGAGAAACGTCCGGGCGACGGTACCTGAGTACCGTCGCCCGGACGCACTGCGACCCCATGAAGCACACCCGCACAAGTACCGAGGGACCGGCGCGGCAGCGCACCCGCGCCGGGCCCCTCAGCTCACCACCACAGCGGGGAGAAGGTGACGGCCACGTTGTCGTTGCCCTGGTTGATCGACGTGAAGGCGGAGCCGTCGACCTGCGCGGTGTTGCTCTGGTTCGAGGCCCCCGAGCCGACCGCCTGCTGCTGCGTGGTGGACGAGTTGCCGTTGTTGTCGTCGCCGACGCCGCTGCCGATGATGCCCGCGGAGGCGCTGGCGGCGGTCGCGTTCGATCCGTCGTCCGCGAAGGCGCCGTTGTCCGCCGTCGCCACCCCGCCGAGGAGAGCGGCGGCGAGCGGAAGGGCGGCGACGGCGGCGACGACACGGGCGGTACGGATGCTTGCCATGTTGTTCCTCCAGAACAAGTGCGCACCGGCTTCCAGCCGACAACGCGAGAAGTAAGTGAACTAGGGCTTATGTCAAGGCAGTTGGCCAACCACCTCGACGCTGTGGCACGACGTCGCGTGATCAGAGTTGCCCACCGAATCCCCGGCGAACCACCCCGGAAGCCCTGATTCGCCCTCAAGCGTGAGGACAAGTCGATAAACCCCTTTGCTTCCCTTCTTCCCCATGCCGGGACAGCACGGACGACTCCACCTCAAGCCCCGCAAGAGGTGAAGCGTTCCGCCAGTTTCTCCCCGCACTCCTCCCTCCCCGGCGTGTCGCACCCCTCACCCTTCCCTTTCTCGAACATACGTACGAACATAGACCCATGGCCACCACCGACCGGCGGGCCACGACGCTGGCCCTCGCACACGCCCTGTCAGCCGCGGAACGCGGACTGGCCGTCATCCCGCTGGCCCGGACGAAGCTCCCGGCGCTGCGCTCCCCGCACCGCGACGCCCCGGCCTCCGAGCCCTTCGCCTGCCGCGGCGAGTGCGGCCGCTTCGGCCACGGTGTCCACGACGCCTCCACCGACCCGGACCGCGTCCGCGCGCTCTTCGCCGCCGCCCCGTGGGCCACGGGCTACGGCATCGCCTGCGGCCTTCCGCCGCACCACCTGATCGGGGTCGACCTGGACACGAAGTCGGCGGCGGCGCAGACGGACTCCGCCACCGCCCTGCGCGAACTGGCCCTGCGCCACCTGTTCACGATCCCGCCCACGGTCGTCGTCCTCACCCCCAGCGGAGGCCGCCACCTCTGGCTGACCGGCCCGCCGGACCACGTCGTCCCCAACTCGGCGGGCCGCCTCGCCCCCGGCATCGACATCCGGGGCGCCGGCGGCTACCTCGTCGGCCCCGGCTCCCGCACCCGCCACGGCGCCTACACGATCGCCCCCGGCACGTCCCACCTCAGGCCGGCGCCCTGTCCGCCCGCGCTCCTGCGCCTGCTGCTCCCGCCCCCCGTCCGGCGTGCCGACGGCGAACCGGCGGGCGACGGGCGCGGCCTCGTCCAGTTCGTCCTGGCCGCCCACGAGGGCCAGCGCAACACCCGCCTCTTCTGGGCGGCCTGCCGCGCCTACGAGAACGGCGTCGGCGCGGCCCTCCTCGCCCCCTTGCTGGACGCCGCCCGGACCACCGGCCTGACCGAACGCGAGGCCCGCGCGACGATCGCGTCGGCGGCCCGCATGACGGGCCGACACCCCTGACGGACCCGGAGCCCCGCAGTCCGCAGTCCGCAGTCCGCAGTCCGCCCCCACGCGACACGACCCACCCGGCACAGCAACCGAAAGACCCCGATGCACGACCGTCCCAGAGTGCCGACCCTGTCGCTGACCAGGATCGTCCTGTCCTGCGGCCGCAGCGTCGAGCTGACCGAGCTGCGCCTGACCCCGACCTACGGCGACATGCCGGCGGGCTACCCGTGCCGTCCCGTGAACGACCTGCGCATCCGGGCACTGCTGCACACCGCCGCCGGGTTGTCCCCCACCGTGCCGGTGCACCTGATCCCGCCGTCGCGCGAGTACCCGGACCAGTACGCGGGCGCCTTCGGTCCCGTCGAGACGCTCCCGCGCGTGGCCTGCCTCGGCCGTTTCTCCTCCATGCCCCTGGCCCCGGCCAAGGACCCGGTCGCCCACCGCTCCGGCCTGACCGTCATCTGGTTCCAGCCGACGACCCGGGTCCCGGACCCGTACGACACGGACCCCGCCCTGCGGCAGGTCGACTGGACGTCCCTGGCACAGGACTACGAGCTGGAAGGCATGCCGTACGGACCCTGAGCCCCCGGCCGTCCGCTGCCGCTCTCCCCCGTGCCCCTGCCCGCCCCCGTCTCGTCCTTCCGCCACGGCCGGACCCCCAGCTCGCCGGTGGTGCCGAGGTCGAGGTGCGGGGCGACCGTCACCGGGTCGGCACCGGCCTCGGCCCGGACCCTGACGTAGGGCACGGTCACCGCCGCGCCGAACTCGGTGGTGTTGCGCCACGCCAGCCCCGACACGGCGGACTCCCCGGGCCGCAGCGTCACCGGCCGTGGCGGCCCCTCGTCCCCGCCCGCCATCGGGATGCCGTCGGTGCCGCGCAGGATCTCGATCCCGTCCACCGGCTGGTGCTCGGCGTCGAGCAACTGGAGCACCGGATATCCCTCCAGGGAGTACGTCCGGCTCCCGCAGTTCTCCAGGTGCAGCCCCACGACACGCAGCCCCATCGCCGCGTCGCCCTGGTCGGCGGTCAGCCGCAGCCCGGACGCCGGACAGGAACTCGCGGGCGCCGGCGCCTCGTCGGAGGGCACCCGCTCCACGTCGAGAATCCGCACCCGCCCGGCATCGAGCACCCCGCCGCCCGGATACCCACCGTGCTCAAGAGTCCTCCGCACGGTCTTCCCCGCCCCCACGGAGGCCACCGTCTCCTCGACATTCGACATCGCCCGGCCCTGCTCGTCCATCAGGGAGAAGGTGATGGTGTACGTGAAGGGCTCGGCCCCCGGGTTGGTCACGTCGTACTGGACGACACACGGCCCGGCCGCTCCCCCGGCCCCCGGCAGACTGTCCGCCGTCACCGACACCCCGGGCCGCTGACTCGCCCGCCCACTGGGCGAAGCGTTCACCCCGGCCCCGTCCCGCTCCACCGTCCCGACGACCCGGACCCCGTCCCGCTCTTCACCGGCGCCGTTCGCGCCGCCGGAAGCCCCGTCGTCGGCGGCGGCACCGCCCGCACACGGCCCCGTCGTCTCCCCGCCACCTCCTGCCGCGGAGCCGGCGGACTCAGTACCGCAGCCGCCCAACACCAGACCGGCCACAAGAACACCGGAGACCGCCAACGCCGTGTGGAACGGGGGAATTCGCATCTCCCCACCCCACCAGCCCCACCGCACCCCGACCATGGCGGAAGCCACACCTCCGGTCACAGCCCTGTCACAACCGCAACGACAACGGCCCCTGACCACAACGCCTGGTCAGGGGCCGTCACATACCGCGGTGGGTGTGGGATTTGAACCCACGGTGACTTGCGCCACGACGGTTTTCAAGACCGTTCCCTTAGGCCGCTCGGGCAACCCACCCGCGCGCCGTCCCGCCCGGGGCGGAGCGGGTACAGCCTACCGGCCCCGTGCGGCGGGCGGGGCTCACGTGGGGTGGGGAGGGCGGGCCGCCGCCCAGGCTGCCTCGATCATCGGGAAGATCTCGTCGAGGGCGGCCTCGGGATCGGGGGCCTCGCGGGACAGCGAGTAGGCGTCGATCACGAACCTCGCGAGGGTGCGGGCGGCGGTTTCGCTCCGGGTGCGGGTGGGGTCGGCGGCGATGGCCGTGGCCAGGGCTTCCGCGTGGCGCAGGCGGACCGATTCGTCGTACTTCCGCAGGGCCGGGGACGCGTCGATCATCCGCCAGATCGGGGCCGCGCTGTCCGCGGTGCAGTGCCGGACCAGGGCCAGGATCTCGCGGCGCAGAGCGGGGATCAGCGGCTCGTGCGGGGCCCGGTCGGTGACCGCCCGCGTGAGGCGGTGCTCGAAGTCCTCGTCCTGCTCGAAGACCAGGGCCTCTTTCGAGGCGAAGTGGGAGAAGAGCGTGGTGACGGCGACGTCGGCCTCGGCGGCCACGTCACGGATGCCCACCGCGTCGTACCCGCGTTCCAGGAAGAGCCGCAGCGCGGTGTCGGCGATCTTCTGGCGGGTCGCGGCCTTCTTGCGCTCACGGCGGCCCGACTGCTGCACGGTCATGACGCGCAGGCTAGCAGGTAGGAAACAGTAACCGTTATGAAAAGCTATCCGTTAGTGATACGTTCGGCGGCATGAGGAAAGTGAGCTTCGCCGAGTTCGGCGGTCCGGACGTTCTGCAACTGGTCGACGCCGAGGAGCCCCACGCGGGGCCTGGTCGGATACGCATCGCCGTACGGGCGGCGGGCGTGAATCCCGTCGACTGGCGGGTCAGGGAAGGGCAGGTGCTGGGGGCCCATCCGGTCGAGTTGCCCTCCGGGGTCGGGCTGGACGCCGCCGGTGTGGTGGACGAGGTCGGCGAAGGGGTCACCGGGGTCGAGGTCGGGGACCGGGTGTTCGGGGAGGGCGCCGACACCTACGCCGACTTCGCCGTGCTCGGGGCCTGGGCGCGGATGCCGGAGGGGCTGACCTTCGAAGAGGCGGCCGGGTACCCCTCCGTGGTGGAGACCGCGCTGCGCGTCATGCGGGAGGTCGGTGTGCGGCCCGGGCAGACGCTGCTGGTCAGCGGGGCTTCGGGGGGAGTCGGGTCGGCGGTGCTGCAGATCGCCCGCGAGCGCGGCGTCACGGTGATCGGTACGGCCGGTGCCGCCAACCAGGAGTACCTGCGCGACCTCGGTGCCGTCGCCACGACGTACGGCGAGGGCTGGGTCGAGCGGGTACGGCGGCTCGGCGAGGTGCACGCCGCTCTCGACCTGGCCGGTTCGGGTGTGATCCGCGAGCTGGTCGAGCTGACCGGGAGTCCGGAGCGGGTCGTCAGCATCGCCGATCTGGGGGCGCCCGAGTTCGGCGTCCGGTTCTCCGGTGTGGCCGGAAGCGTGCCGGCGGCGCTCGCCGAGGCCGTCGACCTGATCTCCCGCGGGAAGCTCCACATCCCGGTCGAGAAGTCGTACTCACTCGCCGAGGCCGCGTCGGCGCACATCGACAGCCAGGCCGGTCACACGCGCGGGCGCCGGGTCCTCGTGATCTGAGCCTGCCCGGAGCGCGGTGTCCGGTCCCGCGCCGCGGCGCGGATCGGCGCGGATCGGGCGCCTGCCTCACTGAATGCACTTCGCCACCGGAGGCCCGGCCCCGGTGGCGAAGTGGTTGATCGTGGTGTGCGGAAGGCGGCGTCAGTCGTCGCCGAGCTTCGAACCCAGGGTGACCTCGGCGGTGTGCTGCTTGCCGCCGCGCTCGTAGGTGACGGTGACCTCGTCGCCGGGCTTGTGGGTCCAGATCTCGCCGATCAGGGTCGGGCCGCTGTCGATCACCCGGTCGTCGAGCTTGGTGATGACGTCACCGGGCTTGAGGCCCGCGTCGTCGGCGGGGCCGCCCTTCTCGACCGGGTCGGAGCCGCCCACGCCCTGCTCGGTGAGCTTGGCGCCGTTCGTCGTCTCCTCCAGCGAGACGGAGGCACCGATCTTCGCGTACACCGGCTTGCCGCTCTTGATCAGCTGCTGGGCGACGAACTTCGCCTGGTTGACCGGGATCGCGAAGCCCAGGCCGATGGAGCCGGCCTGGCCGGTGCCGAAGCCGCCGTTGCCGGTCGACTGGATCGCGGAGTTGATGCCGATGACGTTGCCCTGCGCGTCCAGCAGCGGGCCGCCGGAGTTGCCCGGGTTGATCGACGCGTCGGTCTGCAGGGCGCTCATGTAGGACGCCTTGCTGTCCGCGCTGCCGTCGCTGGAGGCCACGGGGCGGTTCTTGGCGCTGATGATGCCGGTGGTCACGGTGTTGGACAGGCCGAAGGGGGCGCCGATGGCGATCGTGGAGTCGCCGACGGCCACCTTGTCGGAGTCGCCGAGGGCGAGGGGCTTCAGGTCCGAGGGGGCGTTCTCGAGTTTGATGACCGCGACGTCGTAGCCCTGGGCGTGGCCGACCACCTCGGCGTCGTACTTCTTGCCGTTGGGGAAGGTCGCGCTGAGCTTGCCGCCGTCGACCGCCTCCGCCACCACGTGGTTGTTGGTGACGATGTGGCCTTCCTTGTCGAAGACGAAGCCGGTGCCGGTGCCACCCTCGCCGTTGCTTCCCTCGGCCTGGATGGTGACCGTGCTGGGCAGCGCCTTGGCCGCCACGCCTGCGACGGTGCCCGCGTCGCGCCTGACGGAGCCGCCGGTGTCGGAGGCGGAGACCGTCGTGGAGCCGCTCTCGTCGTTGTTCCTGGCCAGGGTGTAGCCGAGGCCGCCGCCCAGGCCGCCCGCGACCAGCGCGGCGATCAGGACACCGGCGAGCACACCGCCACGTCCGCGGCCCGGCTTCGGCGCGGGCTGCTGGTACGAGGCGCCCCAGCCGCCCGCACCCCAGCCGCCCGCTCCGCCGCCCGCCCCTTCACCGGGGCCGTCACCGAAGCCGGTGCCGTTGCCACTGCCGGTGCCGTTGTCACTGCCGGTGCCGTTGTCGCCGGCGAAGCTGCCGCCGTAGCCGTTGTCTCCGCCCGCGCCGTACGTCGGGGTCGGCGCCGGGGTGCCGGCCGGCTGCGCCGGGGACCCGGGCGGCTGGGGCGGGGGCCACGAGGCGTCGGGAGCCGTGGAGCCGTGGGACGCCGGGTCCGGGGCCTGGGCGGGGGGAGCCGCCGGGGCCTCGGGTGTGGCCGCCGGGGGCTGGTGCGGCGCGGGGGGCTGGGCGGAGGCAGCGGGAGCATCCACCGGCACGGGAGGTGCGGACGGGGCGGGGGGTACCGCGGTGCCCTCGTTCTCGGTGCTCACAGCTTCTCTCCTCGTTCCACGGCTGTTTGTCGCTCACCCTGGTCGCGCTCACCAGCCACGCTCACGCGCTGCTCCACGGTCCGGCGCGATGCGGATGTGCTGGTTGATTTTGTATGCCATCAGCTTTTCCCACGGGCCGTCAGAGCACCATAAGCGGTTGCTGTGGGTCCCCGACTGTCCTTTACATAGGTCATCCAAGACTAAACGGACACATTGTCCTTTCCGCCGATGGCACGTCTACCCGCCCGCGGTGGCACCATGACGCGGTGACCCACGCACGACAGCACCGGATCCAGGTCGTCGCCCACCGCGGTGCCTCCGAGGAGGCGCCCGAGCACACGCTGGCCGCATACCGGAAGGCGATCGAGGACGGGGCAGACGCCCTGGAGTGCGATGTGCGCCTGACCGCCGACGGCCACCTCGTCTGCGTCCACGACTGGCGCGTCAACCGTACGTCGAACGGCCGCGGCGCGGTGTCCGCGCTGGAGCTCGCCGACCTCGCCGCCCTGGACTTCGGCGCCCGCCGGACCCGGGAGTTCTGGCGCACCCGCGACGAGCAGCCCGACTGGGAGCACCGGCCCGAGGACCGGGAGGAGACCTCCGTCCTGACCCTGGAGCGCCTGCTGCAACTGGTCGCCGACGCGGGGCGGCGCGTGGAGCTGGCCATCGAGACCAAGCACCCGACCCGCTGGGCGGGGCAGGTGGAGGAGCGGCTGCTGCTGCTCCTGAAGCGGTTCGGACTCGACGCCCCGGACTCGGCCGAGGACTCCCCGGTGCGGGTGATGAGCTTCTCGGCGCGCTCCCTGCACCGGGTGCGGGCCGCGTCGCCGACGCTGCCGACGGTCTATCTGATGCAGTTCGTCTCGCCCCGGCTGCGCGACGGGCGGCTGCCCGCGGGTGTCCGGATCGCGGGCCCCTCGATGCGGATCGTGCGCAATCACCCGGCCTACATCGAGCGCCTGAAGCGGGCCGGCCACCAGGTGCACGTGTGGACGGTGAACGAGACCGCCGACGTGGATCTCTGCTCCGACCTGGGCGTGGACGCCATCATCACCAACCGGCCGCGCGCGGTCCTGGACCACCTCGGCCGCTGATTCGTCCACGGCTCTTGACCCGGCGGCCCGGCTGGCCCATTCTCCGGTCTCGGCCACACCGACCAGATCCAGCCAGGTGACTACAGGGAGTGCTCCGGCGCGTTCGGTACGTGTTCGACCGTGTCGAATGCGTCACCGTGCGGGGTTCGGCCGGTTTCCGGCTCAGGGCGATGGGGCATCCACACCGTGGCGTGGGGCGAAGGAGGTCTCGGGGGTGGCGTTGGTGGTGGCACAGGAAGTGCCCACGTCGTCGAGCATGGCCGTGCCCCATGGCCCTGCGGGCGTGGGGGAAGCGAGACACCGCATGCGTGATCAGTTGCGCAGGGGTGGCGTGGCGGAATCGGTCATCGACGACGCCGTACTGGTCCTTTCCGAACTGCTGAGCAATGCGTGCAAGCACGGCCGCCCGCTGGGCGACGCCCTGGCCGGGGACGGCGACGTCCGGGCCGCGTGGCAGGTGGACGCGGGCGGCCGGCTGCTCGTGGAGGTCACGGACGGAGGCGGCCCGACCCGCCCGGCTCCGGCGACCCCTTCGGTCACCGCGCACGGCGGCCGGGGGCTGAACATCATCACGGCGCTCGCCGACGACTGGGGCGTACGGGACGACGCCCGCGGGGAAGTCACGGTCTGGGTCGTCGTCCACGACGACGTGCACGACCCCGACGCCGGGCACCGGCGCGACGACTTCGCCGCCCGGATCTCGGCACCCGCGGTGTCGGAGATCCCCGGCCTGGACTTCGCCGACGCCTTCGACGACCTGGGATGACCGGCCTCCCTACGGGAGGACCTGGGGCGACCGGCCTCCCGGCGGGACGACCCGGGGTGACCGGCCTACCGACACGACGACCTGGAGTGACCGGCCTACCGACGACCCGTGGGCCCACCCGCCGGTCGACGCCCGAGGGCGACCCGCCGTACGACGCCCGAGGGCGACCCGCCGTACGACGGCGAAGGGCGACCGGCTGCCCAGGAGCCCGAGCGGTCCGGCCGTTCGACGGCCCGAGCCGACCCACCTCTCGACGACCGGGGCACACCCGCCCCCGACGGCCGAGGCCCCCCCCGACGGCCGGATCCGACCCACCGTGCGGCGACCCGGGCCCGCCCTCCTCTCCACGGCCGAGGCCGACCCACCCTTCCACGGCCGAGGACGACCCACCCCTCCACGGCCGGATCCGACCCGTCGTGCGCCGGGCCGGGGTCGTCCCGTTCGACGGTCCGGGCCGACCTCTTCGACGCCCCCGCCCGGCCCGGCGGCCCGCGTTCCGTGTGGGGCGGGGCGAGTTGTCCACAGGCGGCCCGTCGTCCATAGGGTCCCGTCGACCGGTGCGGGAACGGCTAGGCTCGCGCCCGTACGAGTAGAGCCGTAACCGGGAGACACCCACGATGGCCAAGAAGCGACCCCAGACCAAGGCCAAGCGGCCCCAGCTCGACGATGCCGAGGTCCCGGTCGTCGGTGCCCGCGAGCCCTGCCCCTGCGGCAGCGGCCGCCGGTACAAGGCCTGTCACGGCCGGACCGCCGCACAGGCCACGACCGCGCTGGTGCAGCGCCCGTTCGAGGGGCTGGCCGGTGAGTGCGACTGGGTGGCGCTGCGGGAGCTGGTGCCGGCGGCCACGGTCGAGCTGACCCTGCGGGACGGGCTGCCCGAGGGCGTCCCCTCCGTCACGCTGGCCACGGTGCTGCCGATGGCCTGGCCCGCACTGCGCCGCGACGACGGCTCGGTCCTGCTCGGCCTGCAGAACGACACGGCGTCCGGCGACATCAGCCGCGACCTCGCCGACACCCTCGCGCGTGCGCTGACCGCCGACCCGGGCACCCCGGTGCAGGGTCGCCGCGCGCCGGCCGACGGTCCGCGATTGCAGGACCTGCTCGCCCCCGAGGGTGCCTTCGAGCCGGAGGTGCACTCGGGCTTCGAGTTCTGGGTGCCGGACCCGGAGAACGCCACGCCGGACGTCACCGCCTCCCTGGAGCGGGCCAACGCCGCGGCCATCCCGACCGTCCGGCTGCAAGGGGTCGACGCCGCCTACTGGTGCGAGACCCCGGACAAGAACCACCTGCGCTGGGTCATGCCGCACGAGGAGGAGCGGCTTCTGGACGCTCTGGCCCGGCTGCACGCGGCGGGCCGGTCGTCGCTCGGCGAGGGCACCCGCCTCGTCGGCTCCTTCCGCGCCCACGGTCTTACGGTGCCGGTGTGGGACCTGCCGAGCGAGGTCACCGCGCAGGACATCGAGAAGCCGGCCGCGGAGTTCGCCGAGCGGCTCGCCGAGGCGCTGGCCACGGATGCTCCGCTCACGCACGACGAGCGCCGGGCGCGCGGCGGACTGACCAACCGACAGGTCACTCTCAGCTGACGCACAGCCGCACCGCCCGCCCCCGGCTGACCGACCGGTCAGCCGGAGCGGCGGTCCGTGGACGGGTGACACCGGTCACAACTCCCGGTAAAGACAGGCCAGTCGGTGACCGGAAAACAGGAGATCGAATTTGCTAACCGCCGATCTCTTGTTACCGTTCGAGTAGCCCGGTTGCTGGTGCATCCCCCGTCGCCAGCAACCGGGTCTTTTCCTGCCCCCGGTCGCACACGCGCCGCAGTCGCCGGTCAACTCCCCGTTCCCGCAGGGTGGTTGCTCTCACCCTCCGCACCGCTCCCGGCACGCAGCAGCAGCGGCCCGTACCCGGCCAGGCGCGCGAACTCCGCGACCGCGGAGTACCCCGCCAACCCGCCGCGGCCCGCGCCGCCGGTGCTCTCCGGCGGCGTCTCGCAGGAGCCCGGCTCGTCCTCGGCGCCCACCGCACAGCGCATCCGCACGCTGCGCCCGTTGGGCCCCATGAGGCTCAGTACGCTCTCGAGCGGGCCGCCGGTGGCGTTGCGGTAGTAGGTCCGCGCCCAGGTCTCCGCACCCCGGGCCAGGACACAGGTCTGCGCCTCGACGCCCGCGGGGGAGGTGAGTTCGGGGCCGCAGCGCGCGGCAAGCGCCGGGCCGGGCGGCAGCGGCGAACGGACGGGGGCGGCCCCCTCCGTGGCCGGCACCGCGGACGCCTTGCCGTCACCGCCCCGGGCGAGGAGCGGGACCGTCACCGCGGGCTCCCCGTCCGTGCCGTCGCCCGGCGGCCCCGCGGACGCCACCGCGAACGGCAGTACGACCGCACACACCACGATCCCCGCGAGCCCGTACAGACGGATCCGCCGTCGGTCCGGCCCACCGCGGCACGTCCCGGCGCGCTGCGGTCCGACGGCACGGTGCTCCCCTGCATGAAGCGGCATGGGGCGGACGATAACGACCGAGGGCGGGCGCGGACCCGGCGCGCGCCGGGCACGCCTACAACTCGGGCGCGCTCACACCCGTACGAGTGAGGGCGTCGACCACCGCGTCCACCACGGCCTCCACGTCGGGCACCCAGGGCGAGGCGGAGCCGGGCAACGGCGCCCGTTCCCAGCGGACGGTGCCGGTGCCGGTCTCGGACGGGGGCAGCGCGAGGTAGCCGCCCTCGCCGTGGAAGCGCAGGGAGCCGGGGACGAAGTCCTTGGCGTAGAGCAGCTCCCCCAGCTGCTCCATGGAGTAGGGCCTCACCAGCAGCGACCAGCGCGAGGGCGAGGCGACGACCGGGCCGAGCCGGAGCCCGGCGCGGTCGAGCGCGGCGAGGGCGTGGGCGGCCGGCAGGGCGGGCAGGGAGACGGCACACGGGGCGCCGCCCCCGGTGGCCAGGACGATCGGCGCGGTCGGCCGGTTGGCCCACCACCAGCGCACCATGCGCGCATCGGTGGTCGCCGCGAGGAGACCGGGGTCGAAGGGATGAGCGCCCGGCACCGTGCACTCGGGGTCGGGGCAGCCGCAGCGCGACCGCGACCGCGGGTCCGGCGCCGCGCCCGGGAGTACGGGCCACTGCCATTGTGTCGCGTAGGTCAGGGCCGCGCCGATCAGCTCAGGCTGCCCGTCGTCGTGCTGGGACAGGAGCCTGCGTCGCCTTCCGAGGATCTCGCGCATGAGCGCTCGTTCCTTTCCGTTGCACGCCTGGCAACACCGTGGTCACTTCACACCATGTGTCGATCACTTCGCTGTGCGTTGCTGGTGGCGCATCACACCCCTGCCGAGCGGCGTTCCCACGAGGAACACCTCCGCCAAGGGCAAGGGAAACCCCTGTGGGTCGAGCACGGTCGAGCACTGACTTCGTGACGGTACCGGCCACCGCGTCTGGCAAAAGCAACGGCGTGGCGCGGGGGTGGCGAAGTCTGGCGTTTTGCCGTCGCGCGTATTTCTCTTCGCCTCCGCCACGGGAGGATGGGGCACGGTCGTCGGTGGATAGGACGCCCGGGTCCGTCGCCGGGTTCCAGGTGGTCCCCAACCACCCCCGGCCTTCTCCGAGTACGTACCCATCACGACCGCTGTGACGCTCCGTGAAGCACCCCCAGTCGACCGCAACAAGGTGTCCTCTGGGGCAGTTTCAAGCCAATTTCGCTTTTCCGCAAGGGGTCGAGAAGGAGGCCGCTCGCACCTCATGGACACCAGGAATCCCGGCAGGACAATGCTGGACATCCCCTTACGAGTGCGTGTACATGTGGAGACACTGCTGGCGGCGCAGAATGACATGGGGGTTTGCGATGCTTTTGAGCAGTAAGCGCCGGTCGGGAGGCCGGACGCCATGAACGCCCCGCACCCTGCGAAAGTGGCCGGAATCGATTCAACGGTCCCGGCTCCCGCACACACTGTCGCGCCCGCCGCCGCGGGCACCTCCCCGGCGGCCGAGTCCCGCACGGCGGACGCCGCAGCCGTCACGGACGCCTCGGGCACCCCTTGTGCCCCCGGCGCCCTGCTCCAGGACCGGCTCGCCGGCTGGGTCTCGGACCTCACGACCCTGCACGAACTGACCGAACGCCTGGTCCATACGGGCACCCTCGCCGAGGGCCTCCAGGAAGTGCTGCGCGCCGGAGCCGCCCTAGTCGGGGCCCGCCGCGGGCTCGTCGTACTGGAACCGGCCGACGGCCTCGGCCCCGACACCACCGTCGGTCTCGGACTCGCCCGCGCCGATCTCGGCCACATCGAGACCGTGCCCCGAAGTGCCCTGCCCCACGGGCGGATTCTGGACGGACCGCCGGTCGACGAGGACGGCATCGCCGAACCCGACCTGCTCGCCGAGAAGACCCTCGACCCCCGCCACCGCGAGGTCGCCGCCCGCCTCGGCTACGCCGCCAGCTACGCCCTTCCTCTGTCCGCCGAGGGCACCCCGCGCCTCGGCGCCGCCGTCTGGCTCTACGACGAGCCCGCCGAACCGGGAGAACGGCAGCGTCACCTCGCCGGCCTGTACGT
Organism: Streptomyces violaceoruber; assembly: GCF_033406955.1. Taxonomy (NCBI): domain Bacteria; kingdom Bacillati; phylum Actinomycetota; class Actinomycetes; order Kitasatosporales; family Streptomycetaceae; genus Streptomyces; species Streptomyces violaceoruber. The sequence continues at coordinate 4,160,264 of NZ_CP137734.1, forward strand.
CCGGTACGCCGCCCCGCACCTGGCACGCCTCCTGGAGGTCGAGCGCACCCGCACGTCCATGGCGACAATGGCCGAGGAACTGCTGCCCTCCCGGCTGCCCCGGGTGCCCGGTGTGCAGCTCGCCGCCCGGCACCGCACCGGCCCGCTCGGCGGAGGCGACTGGTACGACGCGCTGCCGCTGCCGGACGCGGCGCTCGGCCTCTCCGTCGGGTCCGTCACCGGGTCGGGGCCCAGCGCGGTCGCGGCGATGGGCCGGCTGCGCGCCTCGCTGCGGGCGTACGCCGTGATGGAGGGCGAGGACCCGGTCGCCGTCCTGTCCGACCTGGAGCTGCTGCTGCGGCTCACCGAGCCGGCCCGCTCGGCCACCGCGCTGTTCGGCTACTGCGAGCCCGCGCTGCGCCGGATCACCCTGGCCGGCGCCGGGCACAGCCCGCCCCTGCTGATCGGGGAGCGGCGCACCGAGTTCGTCGAGACCTCCCTCTCCGCGCCGCTCGGCATGCTCGCCTGCTGGGAGGCGCCCAGCGTCGAGCTCCAGGCCGAACCCGGAGAGACGGTTCTGCTCTACACCGACGGGCTGCTGCACCGCACCGGCGACCGGGCCGACCGCGCCTTCGCCCGGCTGCACGCCGCGGCGGCCGGCGTCCCCCGGGCCGCCCGGCAGGACCCGGACGCGGTCGTCGAGCACGTGCTGCGCACGGTGCTGCCCGACGGGAAGGCGGAGGCGGACTCCGAGGAGGACGTCGTCCTGCTGGCCGTCAGGTTCGAATAGCGGACACTGACGCCCCGCACGCCACGCATAACGGACGGTAGCGCACGGGGCGTAACAGGCCCTTCGGCCCTGGGCCCCCTTCCGTACGACCGTACGATGGGGGGTGGTCCAGTGCCGTATCGAGGAGGATGACCGTGGCGGAGGAGCTCACACCGGAGAATCCGGCGATCCCGGAGACCCCGGAGGAGACCGAGGAGCCCATCAAGCAGCGCAAGAACGGCCTGTACCCGGGCGTGTCCGACGAGCTGGCCGAGAACATGCAGTCCGGCTGGGCCGACACCGAGCTGCACGACCTGGAGCCCATCGCCCAGGCCGCCGAGACCGCCGCCCGCCGCGCCGCCCTGTCCGCCCGCTTCCCCGGCGAGCGCCTGGTGATCCCCGCGGGCAACCTGAAGACCCGCTCCAACGACACGGAGTACTCCTTCCGCGCCTCGGTCGAGTACGCGTACCTGACCGGCAACCAGACCGAGGACGGCGTCCTGGTCATGGAGCCCGAGGGCGACGGCCACGCCGCGACGATCTACCTGCTGCCGCGCTCGGACCGGGAGAACGGCGAGTTCTGGCTGGACGGGCAGGGCGAGCTGTGGGTCGGCCGCCGCCACTCCCTGGCCGAGGCCGGAGAGCTGCACGGGATCCCCGCCTCCGACGTCCGGGAACTGGCCGGCAGCCTGCGCGAGGCCACCGGCCCCGTGCGCGTCGTGCGCGGCTTCGACGCCGGGATCGAGGCGGCCCTGACCGACAAGGTCACCGCCGAGCGCGACGAGGAGCTGCGCGTCTTCCTGTCCGAGGCCCGCCTGGTCAAGGACGAGTTCGAGATCGGTGAGCTGCAGAAGGCCGTCGACTCCACCGTGCGCGGCTTCGAGGACGTCGTGAAGGTCCTCGACCGGGCCGAGGCGACCAGCGAGCGCTACATCGAGGGCACCTTCTTCCTCCGCGCGCGTGTGGAGGGCAACGACGTCGGCTACGGCTCCATCTGCGCCGCGGGCCCGCACGCCTGCACCCTGCACTGGGTCCGCAACGACGGCCCGGTCCGCTCCGGCGACCTGCTGCTGCTGGACGCGGGCGTGGAGACGCACACGTACTACACCGCCGACGTGACGCGCACGCTCCCGATCAGCGGCACGTACAGCGAGCTGCAGAAGAAGATCTACGACGCCGTGTACGACGCCCAGGAGGCCGGCATCGCGGCGGTGAGGCCGGGCGCCAAGTACCGCGACTTCCACGACGCGTCCCAGCGCGTGCTGGCCGAGCGGCTCGTCGAGTGGGGCCTGGTCGAGGGCCCCGTCGAGCGCGTCCTCGAGCTGGGTCTGCAGCGCCGCTGGACGCTGCACGGCACCGGCCACATGCTCGGCATGGACGTCCACGACTGCGCCGCCGCGCGCATCGAGTCGTACGTCGACGGCACGCTGGAGCCCGGCATGGTGCTCACCGTCGAGCCGGGCCTGTACTTCCAGGCCGACGACCTGACCGTGCCCGAGGAGTACCGGGGCATCGGCGTGCGCATCGAGGACGACATCCTCGTCACCGCCGACGGCAACCGGAACCTGTCCGCCGGGCTGCCGCGCCGGTCGGACGAGGTCGAGGAGTGGATGGCAGCGCTGAAGGGCTGACCGGCACCCGCCGTACGACGGCCGGGCACCCGCGCGGGTGCCCGGCCGTCGGCGTGTCCGGGCCCTGCGGTCACACCGCCACCAGCGGGGCGTTCTCGCGCCACTTGAGGACCTTGTCGAAGCTCACGACGGCACCGGTCCGCCCCGGCGCACTGCCGATGTGGACGTGGTCGGCGAGCTCCCGGATGAGGCACAGGCCGCGACCGCTCTCCGCCTCCGGGGACGCCGGGCGACCCGCGCCGTGCGGCCCGCCCGGGGCGGGAGCGGGAAAACCGGGGCCCGTGTCGGCGACCTCGATCCGGCACCGCTCGCCGTCCAGGTAGGCCGTGACCCGGTACGCCTCGCCGGGGCCGCCGGAGCCGTCGTCCCCGCCGTGCTCGACGGCGTTCGCGCAGGCCTCGCTCAGCGCGACGGAGAGGTCGAAGGAGATGTCCGGGTCCACGCCCGCGGTCTCCATGGTGCCGATCAGCAGGCGGCGGGCCAGGGGCACGCTCGCAGCCTCGCGCCGCAAATGGAGTGACCACCAGATGCTCATGCTCCAGCCTCCCGGCCGCGGCTCGACATACCGATACGTATTGCCCCTCACGGCGTGGCGTAAGCACGCCGCACCCGTGACACCGCTCATCTGGCGGATGCGTCGCCGCCGCCGACCGGTGTATGCGAGGCGGCCCGGAACAGAATGTGATCTTCCGTGCCTGTCTCCGCTTTCCGGTCGTACGGCACCTTGCGGACCTGCCGTACGGCGTGCGGGCCGTGAGTGCGATGATGAGCCCGCCATGACTGCCCCCCACCCGCCAACGGCGCGCTCCGGGAACGATCTCCGGATCCTGCGGGCCGCGGTGTTCGCCGCGGTCTGCGTCGTGCTGGCCGCGGCGGGGCACACCCTCGCCTCCTGCGCCACCGTTCCGCCGTGGTCGCTGGGCGCGGGGTTCCTCGGGGTGGTCCTGGTCGCCGTGCCGCTCGCCGGCCGCCGGCGCTCGCTGCCCGGCATCGCGGTACTGCTCACCGTCGGACAGACCGCGCTGCACACCCTGTTCGGCCTGGGCCAGCACGGCACCGCCGCGGCCACCGCGTCCGTTGCGGCCGCCGGGTCCGGCGGCGGGACGGGCGCGCTGTCCGACGCCTCCCTGGTCCAGCAGGCCGCACGGCTGGTCTGCGGAACCACCGCGGCGGCCATCAGCCCGACCCAGGCCCATCGGATCCTCACCGACGCGCGGATCGCGCCGGACGTCCCCACGGGCGCGGGCACGGCGCAGCATTCCGCCGACGCCCTGTCCACCGCGGGTGCCTCCGCCGCACTGCTGCCGTCCCTGCCGATGCTGCTCGTCCACGTCCTCGCCGCCCTGGCCGCCGGCTGGCTGCTGCGCCGCGGGGACCTGGCCGTGGCCCGGCTCGTCGAACTGTCGGCGCACTCGGCCCAGTCCATGGCCGAAGCGGCCTTCGTGCGCGCCCTGCGCGCGGCGCTCTCCCTGGTGCGCGCCCTGCACGCCGGGCTGGCCGGCGCCCCCGGCACGGGTCCGCGTCCGCCGCGTCCCGGCCTGTGGGTGCCGCCCCGGCCCCGTACCACCGCGCTCCAGCACACCGTCATCAGGCGCGGCCCGCCGAGTGACGCGTTCGCCCTCGCCGCCTGACACGACGCGACCGCCGTCCCGCTTCGGGAGGGGCCGCCGTCGTGCGGCACGCGCGCATGCGCGCATTCCTCCCGTCACTCGGCACCGGCCCAGCACCGGTGTCCCCACGAAGCGGAGTACTCCGTCCATGAAGGCTTCCCGTATCGCCGCCGTCGGCGCCGTGTCCGGCATCGCCGTTCTCGCCCTGTCCGCCCCCGCCTTCGCGCACGTCAGCGTGCAGCCGGAGGGCGCGGCCGCCAAGGGCGGCTACGCGGTCGTCGACTTCAAGGTCCCCAACGAGCGCGACAACGCCTCCACCACCAAGCTGGAGGTCAACTTCCCCACCGACCACCCGCTGGCGTCCGTCATGCCGCAGCCGGTCCCCGGCTGGAAGGCCGAGGTCACCAAGGCCAAGCCGGCCAAGCCGCTGGAGTCGCACGGCAAGCAGATCACCGAGGTCGTCACCAAGGTGACCTGGACCGCCGACGGCAAGGGTGTCGAGCCGGGCTACTTCCAGAAGTTCCCGGTCTCCATCGGCGCGCTGCCCGAGGACGCCGACCAGCTGGTGTTCAAGGCGATCCAGACGTACTCCAACAAGGAGGTCGTGCGCTGGATCGAGGTGCCGCAGGAGGGCCAGGAGGAGCCCGAGACCCCGGCGCCCGTGCTCAAGCTGTCCGCCGCCGAGGACGACGCCCACGGCGCGTCGGGCTCCTCGGACGCCAAGGCCGAGGACACCGGGGCGGACGCACAGAACACCGCCGCCGACGCCTCGTCGTCGGACTCCGGCTCCGGTGACGGCAGTGACACCACCGCCCGGGTCCTCGGCATCGTCGGCATCGTCGTCGGTGCCGCGGGCGTCGCGTACGGCGTGCTGGCCGGCCGGCGGCGCAACTCCGGCGCGGCGGCGTAACAGCGCCGTGCCGGTGCGTCGGCGTGACCTCGCCGGCGCATCATCTCGTCCGGTGCGCGCCGGACACCGTCCGTCGGTCCTCCGACGGGCCCCGGCGCGCACCGGAGCACCTCACATCTGGGACATTTTTCTATGCGCAAGAAGACGTTCGCCACGGCCGCCCTGCTCGCCGCCGCCTGCCTGACGCTGTCCGCCTGCGGCAGCGGCGCCGACAGCGACAAGCCCGTGACCGTGGTCTCCGAGGACAACAGCCAGCAGGCCGCCACCGTCCTCGACAAGCCGTTCGAGAAGCCCGACCTGGTCCTCACCGACACCCAGGGCAAGAAGTACGACCTCCGCGAGCAGACCGCCGGCAAGCCCACCCTGATCTACTTCGGCTACACCCACTGCCCCGACGTCTGCCCGCTGACCATGAACAACATCGCCGTGGCCAAGAAGCAGCTCTCCCAGGCGGAGCAGGACAAGCTCCGCGTCGTGTTCGTCAGCACCGACCCGGAGCGCGACACCCCGGCCGCGCTCGGCAAGTGGCTCAAGGGCATCGACCCGCAGATCGTCGGCCTCACCGGCGAGTTCGACACCATCCAGGCCGGCGCCCGCACGCTCGGCATCTCGATCGACCCGCCGACCAAGGACAAGGACGGCAAGATCGTCTCGACCCACGGCACCCAGGTCGTCGCCTTCTCCCCGAAGTCCGACGCGGGCTACGTCCTGTACGGCGAGGACGCCACGGTCGACGACTACACCAAGGACCTCCCCAAGCTCATCAAGGGGGAGAACCCGTGAGGCGGCTCGCGGAAGGTCCCGTGAGACGGCTCGCGGGAGGCCCCGTGAGGCGACGCCCCGCACTAGCCGCCGTCGCGGTGATCGGCGCCCTCACGCTCGCGGGGTGCGGCGGCTCGGACTCCGGCGCCGACTCCGCGTCCCCCGGCGCCGAACTCTCGGTCGACGCCGCCTACATACCGCAGCCGGTGTCCGACTCGATGGCGGCCGGATTCCTCACGATCACCAACGAGGGCGACTCGGCCGACGAACTGACCTCCGTCACCAGCGAGGCCGGCGAGGTCACCGTGCACGAGACCGTCGACGGGACCATGAAGGAGGTCGACCGCATCGAGGTCCCCGCGCACGGTCAACTCGTGTTCAAGAGCGGCGGAAACCACCTGATGTTCGAGAAGCTGAAGCAACAGCCGAAGCAGGGGCAGTCCGTCGCCGTCGAACTGCACTTCGCCCACTCCGACCCCGTCGCGGTCAAGCTGCCCGTGAAGGCAGCCACCTACCAGCCCACCGCCGGACACTCCGGACACTCCGAAGACTCCGGACACTGAGGGAGGGACCACCTTGACGCAGACCATCGCCCCGCGCCTGCGGACCCTGGTGCTGCTGCTCCTGGCCGCGGCCTGCGCGCTGCTGGCCGGCGCCGGACCGGCCTCCGCGCACGCCGCGCTGACCGGCAGCGACCCCCGGGAGGGGGCGGTGGTCGACAAGGCTCCGGCCCAGGTGTCGCTGACCTTCTCCGAGTCGGTCTCCATGGACGACGACTCACTGCGCGTCCTGGATCCCAGGGGCGAGCGCGTCGACGACGGCAAGCCGTCCGGCACGGGCGGCGCCACGTACTCCGTGAAACTGCACGCCGGGCTGCCCGACGGCACGTACACCGTGACCTACCAGGTCGTCTCCGCCGACAGCCACCCGGTCGCCGGCGCCTACACCTTCTCCGTCGGCGCCCCCTCCGAGACCTCGGTCGCCGTCTCCGGGCAGTCGGCCGGCGGCGGCTTCGTCGGCGGGCTGTACGGCGTCGGACGGTACGTGTCCTACACCGGGTTCGCGGTCCTGGTGGGCGGTGCGGCCTTCGTCCTCGCCTGCTGGCCGCGCGGCTCCGGGGTGCGCGTCCTGCAACGGGTCGTCGTCTCCGGGTGGCTCGCGCTGACCGCCGCCACCCTCCTGCTCCTCCTGCTGCGCGGCTCGTACACCGGTTCCGGGAAGTTCGCCGACGTCTTCGACCTCAACCTGCTCGGCGAGGTGCTGCAGACCAAGCCCGGCGCCGCGCTGGTCTCCCGGCTGCTGCTGCTCGCGGCGGCCGCGCTGTTCATCGCCGTGCTCTTCGGCGCGTACGACAAACGGGAGGACGAGGAGAAGCGGGACCTCACCTTCGGGCTCGCGGTCGGCGGGAGCGTCGTGGCGGCGGGCCTCGCGGCGACCTGGGCGATGTCCGAACACGCCTCCGTCGGCCTCCAGGCCGGGCTCGCCATGCCGGTCGACGTCGTCCACCTGATCGCCGTCGCCACCTGGCTCGGCGGGCTCACCGCGCTGCTCGTCGCCCTGTACCGCGGTCCGGCGGACACACCGGTGCCCGCCCTCGCCGTACGCCGGTTCTCGCGCGTCGCCTTCGGCAGCGTGATCGCGCTGGTGGTGACCGGCACCTACCAGTCCTGGCGCCAGCTCGGCTCCTGGACGGCCTTCACCGACACCCGGTACGGGCAGCTGCTCCTGGTGAAGATCGGGCTCGTCGCCGTACTCGTCGGCGTCGCCCACTTCTCGCGGCGGTGGACGGCACAGCTGGCGGAGGCGGCACCCGCCGTCGCCGGGGCTGCGGCTGCACGGCGCGCGGAGAAGGGGGCCGGGAAGGCGTCCACGAAGGCCTCCGGAACAGCGTCCGCGAAGGCGGGCACGAAGGCCTCCGGAACAGCGTCCGCGAAGGCGGGCACGAAGGCCTCCGGGAACGCAAAGGTCGCCCAGAAGGCGTCCGGCACCACGAAGGGCTCCGGCACCGCGAAGGGCACAGGCACCGCGAAGGGGTCGGGCGGCTCACCGCGCGCCGCACAGCTCGCCCGGCAGCGCGCGGCCGTGGACGCCGCCCGGCAGAAGCGGCAACGGGACGCCGATCCGAACCGCTTCGGGCTGCGCCGCTCCGTGCTCGCCGAGGCAGGCATCGCGGTCGTCCTGCTGGTGGTGACCACCGTCCTGACCCAGACCGAACCGGGCCGCACCGAGGAGGAGGCCAAGGCCGCCGGCGGGTCCTCCGCGGCCGCCTCCGCCCCCTCCACCGGCGCGGTGACGCTGGACATGCCCTTCGACACCGGCGCCCAGAACGGCAAGGGAGTCGTACGGGTCGAACTCGACCCCGCCCGGGTCGGCGCCAACGACATGCACCTCTACGTCGAGCGCCCGGACGGGACCGCCTTCGACCTTCCCGAGGTGAAGGTGGCCCTCACGCAGAAGGCCAAGAGCATCGGGCCGCTGCCCGTCGCCCCCGACCACATCACCACCGGCCACTGGTCGGCGAGCGGAGTGCAGATCCCGATGGCCGGAGACTGGGAAGTCGCCGTCACCGTGCGGACCTCCGACATCGACCAGGTCACCATCTCCAAGAACACGCAGATCGGCTGAACCGCACCATGCCCGACCAGTCCATTCCGCAGACCCGGTCCCCCGAGGCGACCCGCGGGACGCCCGGACCGCTCGACTCCGACAACCCCGGGGCCGCCACCGCCCCCGAGGGCGTATCGCGCCGGCGGCTGCTCGGCACCGCCGGTGCCACCGGGCTCGTCCTCGGCGCGGCGGGCGCCGCCGCGGGCTACGCAGCCGCCCCCTCGTCCGCCGCGACCCCCCTCACCTCGCTCGGCAGCGAGCGGGCGATGTTTCACGGGAAACATCAGCCCGGCATCACCACTCCCATGCAGGCCCGCGGGCACCTCGTCGCCTTCGACCTCGCGGCGGGCGCCGGGCGCAAGGAGGCCGCCGCGCTGCTGCGCCGCTGGTCCGACACGGCCCGGCGGCTGATGGCGGGCGAGCCGGCCGGCAGCCGTGACACGGACGTGGCCCGGGACGCCGGGCCCTCCTCGCTGACGGTCACCTTCGGGTTCGGGCACAGCTTCTTCGGCCGGACCGGGCTGGAAAAGCAGCGCCCGGTCGCGCTCGACCCGCTCCCCGACTTCTCCTCCGACCACCTCGACAAGAACCGCAGCAACGGCGACCTGTGGGTACAGATCGGCGCGGACGACGCGCTGGTGGCCTTTCACGCCCTGCGCGCGATCCAGCGGGACGCCGGGGCGGCCGCCCGGGTCCGCTGGCAGATGAACGGCTTCAACCGTTCCCCCGGCGCCACCGCCCACCCCATGACCGCCCGCAACCTCATGGGCCAGGTCGACGGCACCCGCAACCCGAAGCCCGGCGAGGCCGACTTCGACCGGCGGATCTTCGTCCCCGAGGAGCCCGAGGCCGGGAAGGGGGGCCCGGCCTGGATGGCGAACGGCTCCTACGTCGTCGTACGCCGCATCCGCATGCTCCTCGACGACTGGGAGGAGCTGTCGCTCAAGGCCCAGGAGGACGTCATCGGGCGCCGGAAGTCCGACGGGGCGCCGCTGTCCGGAGGGAGCGGGGCCACCGAGTCGACGGAGATGGACCTGGAGAAGACGGACGGGTCCGGAGAACTCGTCGTTCCGATCAACGCCCACGCCCGGATCACCCGCCCCGACCAGAACGGCGGCGCGGCGATGGTCCGCCGGCCCTTCTCGTACCACGACGGCTTCGACGCCGACGGCGTCCCGGACGCCGGCCTGCTCTTCGTCTGCTGGCAGGCCGATCCGCTGCGGGGGTTCGTGCCCGTGCAGCGCAAGCTGGACCGGGGCGACGCGCTGTCGCAGTTCATCCGGCACGAGGCGAGCGGCCTGTTCGCGGTGCCGGGCGGGGCGGCGGAGGGAGAGTACGTGGGTCAGCGGCTGCTGGAGGGGTGAATCCGGGGGCGTATCACCCCGCGGAGGGGCTTGTGCGAGAGGCGTGAGCCGGGTGTCCCAGAGCCCATTAGGGTGAGGACATGCCAGCCAGTTACGCGTATCTCGGCCCTGAAGGCACCTTCACCGAAGTCGCCCTGCGCACTCTCCCGGAGACGGCGACCCGGGAACTGGTCCCGTACGTCTCCGTGCAGTCCGCGCTCGACGCGGTGCGCACCGGCGAGGCCGAGGCCGCGTTCGTGCCGATCGAGAACTCCGTCGAGGGCGGCATCACCACCACCCTCGACGAGCTGGTCGCCGGCCAGCCGCTGATGATCTACCGCGAGGTGCTGCTGTCCATCACCTTCGCGCTGCTGGTCCGGCCCGGCACCAAGCTGTCGGACATCAAGACGGTCACCGCCCACCCGGCGGCGCAGCCCCAGGTCCGCAACTGGATCAAGGCGCACCTCCCGGACGTCGCCTGGGAGTCGGCCGCCTCCAACGCGGACGGTGCCCGGCTGGTGCAGGAGGGGCGGTACGACGCCGCCTTTGCCGGTGAGTTCGCCGCGGAGCGCTACGGCCTCGAGGTGCTGGAGGCCGACATCCACGACGCGGAGAACGCCCAGACGCGCTTCGTGCTGGTGGGCCGCCCGGCCCGGCCCGCGGCACCGACCGGGGCGGACAAGACGTCCGTCGTGCTCTGGCAGCGCGACGACCACCCCGGCGGCCTGCGCGATCTGCTGGGCGAGTTCGCCACCCGGGGCATCAACCTGATGCTGCTGCAGTCCCGGCCCACCGGTGCGGGTATCGGCAACTACTGCTTCTGCATCGACGCCGAGGGACACATCTCCGACCGACGGGTGGCCGACGCGTTGATGGGCCTGAAGCGGACCTGCCTCCAGGTGCGCTATCTGGGGTCGTATCCGCGTGCGGAGGTCACGCCCGCCGATGTGGACGCACTGCGTCCGGGCACCTCGGACGAGGCGTTCGTGGCGGCGGCGGACTGGGTGGCGCGCTGCCAGGACGGCCGGTTCTGACCCTCGGGCCTATCGGCTGATTTTCGTTGTCCACAGAAGTTATCCACAGGTCCGCTTCTCGACCTGGGGACAAGTCGACAACGAAGGGGCATTCAGTCGACATATCCGCCTACAGTTCCCTGCTTCGCCCACGGGGGGACAGGCCACCCTTCGTCCACCTGTTTCTTGCACCCCCTTCTCCGGAGTGACACCGGGTGCCCCGTTTCCACTCGAAAGTGGGGACCTGGAGGGTTTGGACGGCCCGATTCCCGGACTGAGGAATGATCACTTCCGTGCATCCACAGATCTTTCGCACACCCTGTGGATAACTTTTCCGGACCGTGGATTCCTGTGGACAATCACGCCCCAAGTCCCTTTCTCCACAAGGAAATCCGGTCAACCCGGCGCCCGTGGGGCGCCTCGATCCGGGGATTCCGCAGCGCTTCATTGACCCGCCGAAGGGGATGTGCGGCCCGCGTACGGCAATAGTGGGTCGAGACCCGACACCACGCACCGGTAGCCTTGACCGCGTGATTGACCTTCGCCTGCTCCGTGAGGACCCCGACCGTGTGCGCGCCTCGCAGCGCGCCCGTGGAGAGGACGTCGCGCTCGTCGACTCCCTCCTGTCCGCCGACGAACGGCGCAGGTCGTCCGGCGTCCGCTTCGACGAGCTGCGCGCCGAGCAGAAGGGCCTCGGCAAGCTGATCGGCAAGGCCGCCGGAGACGAGAAGGCCGAGCTGCTCAAGCGGGCCGAGCAGCTCAAGACCGACGTCAAGGCCGCCGACGCCGAGCGCGACGCGGCCGACGCCGAGACCCAGGAGCTGCTCCAGCGGCTCGGCAACCTCGTCCACCCCGACGTGCCCGTCGGCGGCGAGGAGGACTTCGTCACGCTGGAGACGCACGGCACGCACCGCGACTTCGCCGCCGAGGGCTTCGAGCCCAGGGACCACCTGGAGCTGGGCCAGCTGCTCGGCGCCATCGACGTGGAGCGCGGCGCGAAGGTCTCCGGCTCGCGCTTCTACTTCCTGACCGGCGTGGGCGCCCTCCTGGAGCTGGCGCTGGTCAACGCGGCGATCGCGCAGGCCACGGCGGCCGGCTTCACGCCGATGCTGACCCCGGCACTGGTGCGCCCGCAGTCGATGGCCGGCACCGGCTTCCTCGGCCAGGCCGCCCAGGACGTCTACCACCTCGACAAGGACGACCTGTACCTGGTCGGCACGTCCGAGGTGCCGCTCGCCGCGTACCACATGGACGAGATCCTGGACGGGGACCGCCTGCCGCTGCGCTACGCCGGCTTCTCGCCCTGCTTCCGCCGCGAGGCGGGCTCGCACGGCAAGGACACCCGGGGCATCTTCCGCGTGCACCAGTTCGACAAGGTCGAGATGTTCTCCTACGTCCTCCCCGAGGACTCGCAGGCCGAGCACCAGCGCCTGCTGGAGTGGGAGAAGCAGTGGCTGACGTCGCTGGAGCTGCCGTTCCGGGTGATCGACGTGGCCTCGGCCGACCTGGGCTCCTCGGCCGCGCGCAAGTACGACTGCGAGGCGTGGATCCCGACCCAGGGCAAGTACCGCGAGCTGACCTCGACCTCGGACTGCACCGAGTTCCAGTCCCGCCGGCTGTCGATCCGCGTCCGCGAGGGCAAGAAGGTGCGCCCGCTGGCCACGCTCAACGGCACGCTGTGCGCCGTTCCGCGCACCATCGTGGCGATCCTGGAGAACCACCAGCAGGCCGACGGCTCGGTCCGCGTTCCCGAGGTGCTGCGCCCGTACCTGGGCGGCCGGGAGGTCCTGGAGCCGGTGGCCAAGTGACTGACACCGGCACCGCCGCGGTCCCCGGCACCGGTTCCGCCGGGGGCTTCCCCTACCGGCTGATCGCCACCGACCTCGACGGCACCCTGCTGCGCGGCGACGACACGATCTCGCGGCGCACCCGTGACGCTCTCGCCGCGGCCACCGCGGCGGGCGCGGCCCACATCGTGGTCACCGGGCGGGCGGTGCCGTGGACCCGGCACATCCTGGACGACCTCGGTTACGAAGGGCTGGCCGTCTGCGGCCAGGGCGCGCAGGTGTACCACGCCGGGGAGCACCGGCTGCTGACCTCCGTGACCCTGGACCGGCAGCTGGCCGGGGTGGCGCTGGCCAAGATCGAGGCGGAGACCGGTCCGCTGTACCTGGCGGCGAGCCGGGACGGACTGGAGGGCGACGTGCTGGTCGGCCCGGGCTACGCGGTCGGGGGCGACCTGCCGGCCGTGCCCTTCACCGACGCCTCCGACCTGTGGTCGGCACCGCTGAACAAGATCTACATCCAGCATCCGACCCTGTCGGACGACGAGCTGGCCGAGACCGCCCGCCACGCCGCGGGCGGCTTCGTCACGGTCGTCATGGCCGGGGCGGGCGTCGTCGAGCTGTTGCCCCTGGGGCTGTCGAAGGCCACGGGTCTGTCGCTGGCTGCCCGCCGGCTCGGTCTGAAGGCCGCGGACACCATCGCGTTCGGCGACATGCCCAATGACGTCCCCATGTTCGGCTGGGCGGCCCGGGGTGTGGCGATGGCCAACGCCCACGAGGAGCTGAAGGCGGTGGCCGACGAGGTGACGTCCTCCAACGACGAGGACGGCATCGCGGTGGTCCTGGAGCGTCTGTCGGCCTGATGCCGACGCGGGGCCCGGCTCCTCGACGTGGCCCCGGCACACGGTCCGGACGGCGCCGGCGTCCCCGTCGGTCGGCCCACGCGGGGTGACCCGCGTGCTCGAAGCGGCCTCCCGTCGCGCCGGTGCCGTCCGTCCTCGTGCATCCACCACAGTGCCGCCACGGGAAGCCGGGCGCCACCGATTAAAGCGGACGTACGCCGCGTTCCCGACGGCTCGCGGTCACTCCTCCCCGGCGAGCGTCAGCGACCGCAGCTTCTGGCCGGCGTACCAGGTGGCGAGCACGGTCACCGCGGCGAGCAGCACCGTCGCGGTCGGCAGACCGACGTCGGAGGTCACCAGATTCCCGTCGGCGACCTTCTGGGCCACCGCCAGCGACCACTGCTGGACGCTCAGCGTGCGGGCCCCCGGTACCAGGGAGCCGAACAGGGCCTCCCAGACGAGGGCGTAGACGAGCCCGAAGACCACCGCGTGCCGGGACACCGTGCCCAGTAGCAGGAACAGCGCGGCGTAGGCGATGGAGGCGACCAGCGCGGCGATCGTGTAGGCGACGGCGACCTGCTGGCCGTTGCCGTTGAGGATCAGGCCCGCGAGCAGCGTGGGCACGGCGGAGAAGACCATCGTCACGGCTATGGCGACGATCAGCTTGGTGAAGATGATCGTCGGCCGCTTGATCGGCTTGGACAGCAGGTACACCACCGAGCCGTCGTCGATCTCCGGGCCGATGGCGCCGGTACCGGCGATGACGCCGATGATCGGCACCATGGTGGCGAGGGCGAACCCGCCCAGCACGTCGACCGAGGTCTGGTCGTCGGCTCCGGCGAGCGCGCGCACCGCGATGGCGATGACGAGCAGCAGCAGGGGGAGGACGCCCAGGATGAGGGCCCGGCGGCGGCCGAGCAGGGCCCGGTAGGTGAGTCGGGCGACTGTGGGGTCGTACATTCTTCGGCCTCCTACGCCGCGACGAGATACGAGAAGACGGACTCGAGGGACTCGTCGGACGGCGAGACCGTGAGCAGCCGGATGCCGTGGTCGCGGGCGACCTTCGGCAGCAGGACCGTGAACCGGCCGAAGTCGACCGCCTGGATGCGCAGGGCGCCCTCGGCGAGGTCGACCTCGATGCCGGAGGTCGACGGGTCGGCGATCAGCGCGGCCGCGAGGGCCCGGTCGTCGCTGGAACGCACCAGGTAGCGGTGCGGCCGGTCGGTCATCAGGCGACGGATCTTGCGGAAGTCGCCGCTGGCCGCGTGGCGTCCGGCGACGATGACCTCGATGTGCCAGGCGAGCTGCTCGACCTCTTCCAGGATGTGCGAGGAGAACAGCACGGTGCGGCCCTCGTCGCCCATCCGCCGCAGCAGGTCCATCAGCTGCATGCGCTGGCGCGGGTCCATGCCGTTGAACGGCTCGTCGAGCAGGAGCAGCGACGGCTGGTGGACGAGGGCGGACGCCATCTTCACGCGCTGGCGCATGCCCTTGGAGTACGTGGCGATCTTCCGGTCCTGGGCGTAGGCCATCTCCACGGTCGCGAGGGCCTCGTCGGCCGCCCTGGCCCCCAGCCCGTGCAGTTCGGCGTTGGCGAGGACGAACTCGCGGCCGGTGAGGAAGTCGTACATCGCCTCCCGCTCGGGGACGATGCCGATGTGCTTGTAGATGTCCTCGTTGCGCCAGACCGGCTGGCCGTCGAGGGTGACGCTGCCGGTGGAGGGGGCCAGGAAGCCGCCCATCATGTTGATGAGGGTGGACTTTCCCGCTCCGTTGGGGCCGAGCAGGCCGGTGACGCCGGGGCCGATCGTCATGGTGATGTCGTTGACGGCGACCACGTTGCCGAACCAGCGGGAGACGTGGTCGATGTTCAGCGTGGTCACAGTCCCACCTTCTTGTAGCGGCGCATCAGCAGGCCGTAGGCACCGGCGATCAGGCCCAGGGTGACGAGGACGTAGACCGCGCCCTCGCCGTTGCTCGGGCCCACCCCGCCGGGGGAGGCGGAGGTGGCGCCCAGGAAGGCGGACTGCACTCCGTCGATGAGGGTGATCGGCGAGAACAGGCCTATCCAGGCGACGGCCCCGGAGCTGCCCTGGACGTCCGCGATGGCCTGGAGCGTGGAGACCGCACCGTAGGTGATCGTCAGGACGGCGATGACGGCCGCGATGCCGAAGCCGCGGCGCGGGGTGACCGATGCGACGACCAGGCCGAGGCCGGCGAAGAGCAGGGAGAGCAGTGCCACGGAGACCAGTCCCTGGGCGAACCCCTTGGTCTGGTCCGCGAAGTCGAGTTTGGCGAGCAGCGCGCCCACGTAGAGCACCAGCAGGGGTGCGGCGGTGAGGATGAACAGGGCCGAGGCCAGCGAGGCGTACTTGGCGCGCACGTAGTCGGAGGTCTCGATCGGCCGCGAGAAGTACAGCGGCACGGTCTTGAAGCGCAGGTCGCGCGAGACGGACTGGGGGGCCTGGGCCGCGACGTAGAGACTGATGACGGCCTGCAGGACGATCGCGTAGCGCGTGTAGTCCACGGGCAGGTCGTTGGCCTTGGTGGCGACGGCGACCGCGACCATGATGCCCGCCGGGAGGCACATCACCACGAAGAGCAGCATCGGCAGCACCTTGGACTTGGCCGAGCGGCCGAGGCCGTAGGAACCGCGCAGGGACTGCGAGTACAGCGAACGGCGGGCGTAGGCGCGGCCGAGGCGGGGGCCGTCGTAACTGCGGTAGCCGATGTTGTGGATGCGGGTCTGGTCACCCGGCACCGTGGCTGTGGGCTGTTCAGCTGCCATGGCCGACCGCCTCCTTCCGTGCTGCGTCGCTGTCGGTGAAGACCTCCGAGATGTGGTGCCGGCGCTGCTCCATGCGGACCAGGCCGAGGCCGAGGTCGGCTATGACGTCGCGGACCAGGTCGTAGGTCTCCTCGCCCGCCGAGGTGAGCAGCAGGACGCGGCCGGCGCCGGGCAGGCCGCTGCCGTCCTGGACGCTCACTCCGCGCGCGTCGAGCGCTTCGCGCACCGCGCGGGTGCCGTCGGGGTGCTCGTCGGTGTCGGTGACCTCGATCGCGAGGGTCGTGGTGGTCTGGGTGAAGTCCGTGGTGGAGCTGGAGCGCAGCAGCTTGCCGCCGTCCACGACGACGACGTGGTCGCAGGTGCGTTCCAGTTCGCCCAGCAGGTGCGAGGTGACCAGGACGGAGATGCCGAAGTCGGTGTGGATGCGGCGGATGAGGCCGAGCATCTCGTCGCGGCCGACCGGGTCGAGGCCGTTGGTCGGCTCGTCGAGGAAGACCAGCTGGGGGTCGTGCACGAGGGCCTGCGCGAGCTTCACGCGCTGCTTCATGCCCGTCGAGTAGCCGCCGATGGGGCGGTAGCGCTCCTCGTACAGGCCGACGTGGCGCAGGGTGTCGGCGGTGCGCTCGCGGGCGGCGGTGGGCGGCAGGCCGGACATGCGTGCCATGTGGACGACGAACTCGGTGGCCGAGACGTCGGGTGGCAGGCAGTCGTGCTCCGGCATGTAGCCGACCCGCTCGCGGATGTCGGCGCCCTTGGTGGCGACATCGAGTCCGAGCACTTCGGCCCGGCCCTCGGTGGCGGGAGACAGACCCAGCAGGATCTTGATCAGGGTGGACTTGCCGGCGCCGTTGGCACCGACGAGTCCGGTCACACCGGGTCCGACGTCCACGGAGAGCCGGTCGAGCGCGGTCACCCGGGGGAACCGCTTGCTCAGGCTTTCGGTCGCGATCACAGTCACGTCAATGACAGTAGTGACGTCCGCCACTGCGGTCGTCAGACCGCAGAGCCGTCTTGGCGTCCGTCTCGAGTAGTACGGGCCCGTAGGGGATGCCGTACCTGAGGGCCACGGCACCGGCTTCCGAGGCCGCGCCGGCCGCCCTATTGACGTTGGGTCTAACAACTGGGAGATTCGGCGGCGTCGAGTTACGGGCGAGTAGCACGGCCGGTGCGGACCGCGCCGGGACGGCGGGACGGGGGTGGCACGGCATGGATGGCACGACGACGGCGGCGACGGCGACGGCGACGGCGACGGCCGGACTGGGCGCGGAGCTGCGGGGGTTCCGCGAGGTGCAGCGTCTCGCCTACGAGTGCGCCGAGGCCGTGGCCGCCCGGCTGGAGCCGGGCGTGACCGAGCGCGACGCGGCCCGGATGCAGCGCGCGTGGCTGCGGGAGCGGGGCGTGCGGGACTGGTTCCACCTGCCGTTCGCCTGGTTCGGCGACCGCACGGCGTTCACGGGCTTCCGGGTACCGCTGCAGTTCTTCCCCACGAACCGCCGGCTGGAGCCGGGCATGCCGTTCATCCTGGACCTGGCCCCGGTGCACCGGGGATTCACCGCCGACATCGGCTACTCCGGGGCCCTTGGCCCCAACCCGGTGCAGCACCGGCTGGCGGCCGACCTGGCGGCGCACCGCGAGCTGATCCTGCGCGAGGTGCGCGAGCGCAGGCCGCTGCGGGAGATCTACGAGGACGTGGACCGGCTCATGGTCCGCCAGGGCTGTGCCAACCGGCACCGCGCCTATCCCTTCGGCGTCATCGCCCACAAAGTGGACCGGGTGCGGGAACGGCGGCCGGCCCCGCGCCTGTTCGGCTTCGGCACGCAGGCGCTCAAGGGCCTGGCGAGCGACGCGCTGCACGGCCACCGCGAGGGCTGGTCCCCGCTGTGGTCGCCCTACCGCTTCTCCGACCACCCGCCCCACCCGGGGCTGTGGGCGGTCGAACCCCACCTCGGTTTCCGGGGTACGGGCGCGAAGTTCGAGGAGATCCTGGTCGTGACCGACTCCGCGGATCCCGAGGAGAGCGCCTTCTGGCTGGACGACGATCTGCCGCACGTGCGGCGCTGGGCGGAGGAGACATGACGGTGCTGGAGGGTGCGCGGGAGCGCCGGGTGCGCACGGGCGGGGTCGAGCTGTGCGTGGCGGAGCTGGGCGATCCGCGGCGGCCCACGGTCGTCCTGGTGCACGGCTACCCGGACAGCAAGGAGGTCTGGTCCGAGGTCGCCGCCCGCCTGGCCGGCCGCTTCCACGTGGTCCTCTACGACGTCCGCGGCCACGGCCGGTCGAGCGCGCCGAGCCCGCTGCGGGGCGGCTTCACGCTGGAGAAGCTGACGGACGACTTCCTGGCGGTGGCCGACGCGGTCAGCCCGGACCGCCCGGTGCACCTGGTGGGCCACGACTGGGGCTCGGTGCAGTCCTGGGAGTTCGTCACGGTCAAGCGCACCGAGGGGCGCATCGCCTCCTTCACCTCGATGTCCGGGCCCTCCCTCGACCACTTCGGGCACTGGATCAACAAGCGCCTCAGGCGTCCCACCCCGCGCCGGGTCGGACAGCTCCTCGGCCAGGGCGCCAAGTCCTGGTACGTCTACCTGCTGCACACCCCCGTGCTCCCGGAGCTGGCCTGGCGCGGCCCGCTCGGCAAGCGCTGGCCGGGCATCCTGGAGCGCGTCGAGAAGGTGCCCGGCGGCGACTACCCGACCGCGTCCCTGCCGTCGGACGCCGCGCACGGGGCGTGGCTCTACCGGGACAACGTCCGGCCCCGGCTGCGCAGGCCGCGCGAGGACGCCTACGCGCACGCGCCCGTGCAGCTCATCACGCCCCTGGGCGACGCGTTCCTGTCGGAGCGGCTCTACGACGGCCTCGAGCTGTGGGCGCCGCGGCTCACCCGGCGCACGCTGCCCGCGAAGCACTGGGTGCCGCGCACCCGGCCGGACCGGCTGGCGGACTGGATCACGGAGTTCGTCACCGCGACCGAGGACGGCCGGTCCGAGACGGCGGCGAACGGGAAGTACGCGGACCGCTTCGGCGGGCAGCTGGTCCTGGTCACCGGTGCGGGCAGCGGCATCGGGCGGGCGACGGCGTTCGCGTTCGCCGAGGCCGGAGCGCGTGTGGTGGCCGTCGACCGGGACGCCGAGGCCGCCGCCCGGACCGCGGAGCTGTCCCGGCTGATCGGTGCCCGGGCCGCCTGGGCGGAGGCCGTCGACGTCTCCGACGAGCAGGCCATGGAGAAGCTGGCGGCCAGGGTCGCCGCCGAGTACGGCGTGGTGGACGTGCTCGTGAACAACGCCGGGATCGGTCTGTCGGGCTCCTTCTTCGACACGACGCCGGAGGACTGGAAGAAGGTCCTCGACGTCAACCTGTGGGGCGTGATCCACGGCTGCCGTCTGTTCGGCCGGCAGATGGCCGAGCGCGGGCAGGGCGGCCACATCGTCAACACCGCGTCGGCGGCGGCCTTCCAGCCCTCCAGGGTGCTGCCCGCCTACGGCACCTCGAAGGCGGCCGTGCTGATGCTGAGCGAGTGCCTGCGCGCCGAGCTGGCCGACCGGGGCATCGGCGTCACGGCGATCTGCCCCGGCCTGGTCAACACCAACATCACCTCCACGGCGCACTTCGCGGGCGTGGACGCCGAGGAGGAGAAGCGCCGGCAGCAGCGCACCGCACGGCTGTACGGGGCGCGCAACTACCCGCCGGAGAAGGTGGCGGACGCCGTGCTGGAGGCGGTCGTGCGCAACAGGGCGGTGGTCCCGGTGACGCCGGAGGCGCGCGGCGCCCACCTCATGTCCCGGTTCGCACCCCGGATGCTGCGGCGCCTCGCTCGGGTGAAGCCGCCCCTGTAGTTTCCACAGATTCCGGCAATCAGCCTGTGGATAACCCGACTTGACTGTGGATCAAACGCCGGCGGCAAAATCGATCGCGTGACGCGCGTCTCACTAGGCAAGCTGATGCCATGCAACAAGAACGCACGGTGAAGGTGTCCAAGTATCTGTCGAAGCACCTGCGCCACCAGCCGGAGAGGATCGGGCTCACGCCCGACGAGGGCGGCTGGGTCGAGATCGACGCACTCGTCGCCGCGGCGGCGGCGCACGGCTTTCCCTTCACCCGCCAAGAGCTCGACCACGTGGTCGCCACCAACGACAAGCGGCGCTTCGCGGTGGAGGGCACCCGCATCCGGGCCAGCCAGGGCCACAGCATCGACGTGGATCTGCGGCTGCCCGTGGCCACCCCGCCGCCGTACCTCTACCACGGGACCGTGGCCCGGCATCTGGAGGCCATCCGGGCCGAGGGCCTGCGGCCGATGAACCGGCACGACGTCCACCTCTCGCCGGACCGCGAGACCGCGACCCGGGTCGGGGCCCGTCGCGGCCGGCCGGTCGTCCTCCCGGTGGACGCCGCCGCCATGCACCGCGACGGACACGTCTTCCACGTCAGCGCGAACGGCGTCTGGCTGACGCAGCACGTGCCGTCCCGCTATCTGCGCTTTCCCGCTCCGCACTGACCCCGCATGATCGAAGGCATGGAGCACCTGCCCACCACCCAGTCCGCCGTCACCGCCCTCCGCGCCGTCGCCGAGGAGTACGCGCTGGAGATCGAGGTCACCGACGACATCGGCGCCGACCAGACTTCCCGCCACAGCGCCGCCGGGGTGGGGGTGACCACCGACGCCGACGGCTCTCTCCCGCACGAGGCGTTCGTCGAGTTCGGCGGCGTTCCCCGGGTGAGTGTCCGGCTCTTCCACGAGGGCGACGCCCTGCTCACCGTCGAGAACGTGGAGTTTCCCGATGTCGAGCGCGACGACGTGCCCGCGTTCCTGCGCTCCGTCTTCGGCGGCCTGGCCTACGTCCAGGGGCGCCGCTTCCCGCCCGGATACCGCCTGATCGTTCCGCTGCCGGGCGACCGGGCCCACAAGGAGCACGTGTCGATGCTCCTCCTCACCCCGTGGCTGAGCAGTCGCGTACGGTGACGACGGAGGCCGTTTCACGTGAAACCGGGGGACGGCCGCTTAGGCTCGGAGTCATGAGTCTGCGCCTGAGCACCGTGATCCTTCCGTACCGCCGCTGGCACGAGGGCGGCCGTTCGACGTGGACGCGCGCCGAGCAGCTCGGCTTCCACACCGCCTACACCTACGACCACCTCTCCTGGCGCAGTTTCCGGGACGGCCCGTGGTTCGGTGCCGTGCCGACCCTGACCGCCGCCGCGTCCGTCACCGAGCGGCTGCGTCTGGGCACCCTGGTCACCTCGCCGAACTTCCGGCATCCGGTGACGCTCGCCAAGGAACTGATCTCCCTCGACGACATCTCCGGCGGGCGGATCACCCTCGGCATAGGAGCGGGCGGCACCGGCTTCGACGCCACGGCGCTGGGCCAGGAGCCGTGGACGCCGCGCGAGCGGGCGGACCGGCTCGGCGAGTTCCTGCCGCTGCTCGACCGGCTGCTGACCGAGGACGCGGTGTCGTACGAGGGCGACTTCTACTCGGCGCACGAGGCCCGCAACATCCCGGGGTGTGTGCAGCGGCCCCGGCTGCCCTTCGCGGTGGCCGCGACCGGTCCACGGGGACTGGCACTCGCCGCCCGCCACGGCCAGGCGTGGGTGACCACCGGAGACCCCAAACTGTTCGAGAACGGCACCCCCCAGCAGTCGGACCGTGCGCTGCGGCAGCAGGGCGACCGGCTGGCCGACGCCTGTGCCGCGATCGGCCGCGAGGTGGGCGAGCTGGACCGGGTCCTCCTCACCGGCTTCACGCCGGAGCGCAGCCGCCCGCTGGAGTCCGTGGACGCGTTCGTGGACTTCGCCGGACGCCACCGCGACCTGGGCTTCACCGAGCTGGTCGTCCACTGGCCGATCCCGGACTCGGACTTCGCCGCGGACGAGAAGGTCTTCGAGCGGATCGCGATGGAGGCACTGGCTCAGCTGAAGGAATGAGGGCGTTGGAATCGACCGGGGCCCGGGAGCCGGGCAGGAGAGCCGTAGCTCACATATGTGCGGAGCCGCGCACGGGCGTGCACGCATATGCGTGACAATGACCGGGTGACCTCAGCGACCCGACAGCCCGAGCCCCCGGCCGCCGCCACCCGCCCGCGACTCATCGCCACCGACCTCGACGGCACCCTGCTGCGCGACGACAAGTCGGTCTCGCCGCGTACGGTCGCCGCGCTGGCCGCCGCGGAGAAGGCAGGCATCGAGGTCTTCTTCGTCACCGGACGCCCCGCCCGCTGGATGGACGTCGTCAGCGCCCACGTCCACGGGCACGGCCTCGCCATCTGCGGAAACGGTGCCGCCGTGGTCGACCTGCACGGCGGCCCCGGCAGTCACAGGTTCGTGAAGGTCCGCGAGCTGCCGCAGGAGAACGCGCTGGACGCCGTGCGGCTGCTGCGGGAGGCGGCGCCCGGCACGGTGTTCGCGGTCGAGCAGACGTACGGCTTCCACCAGGAGCCGGCGTACCCGAAGCTGCACATGGAGGTCCCCGACGACCTTCTGCCCGCCGAGGAGATCCTGGCGCCGGGCGGGCGCGCCGCCACCGAGCCCGTCCTCAAGATCCTCGCCTTCCATCCGGAGCTCGACCCCGACGGCTTCCTCACGCTGGCCCGCCTCGCCATCGGCGACCGCGCCAACGTCACCCGGTCCAGCCCCAGCGCCCTGCTGGAGATCAGCGGCCCCGACGTCTCCAAGGCCAGCACGCTCGCCCTGTGCTGCGCCGAGCGCGGCATCTCGCACGAGGAGGTCGTGGCCTTCGGCGACATGCCGAACGACGTCGAGATGCTCACCTGGGCGGGACGGTCGTACGCGATGGGCAACGCGCACCCGGACGTGATCGCCGCCGCCTCGGGGCGGACGGTCGCCAACAACGACGACGGCGTGGCGGTCGTGATCGAGCGGATGCTGGCGGACCTGACCTGACCCGCCGCCCCGGCGGGCCGCCCGGTCCCGCGCCGTCACAGCGGCACCCCGCGCTGTGACAGCCACGGCACCGGGTCCAGTGCCGAGCCCATGTCCGGGGTGACCCGGACCTCGAAGTGCAGGTGGGGGCCGGTGGAGTTGCCGGTGCTGCCGGACTGGCCGATCCACTGCCCGGCGTCGACCCGGTCGCCCTGGTCGACGGCGACGGCCGCGAGATGGGCGTACTGCGTGTAGTAGCCGCCCGCGTGCTCGATGACGACCTGGATGCCGAAGGCCCCGCCGCAGGACACCTTCAGGACCCGGCCCGTGCCGACCGACCGCACCGGTGTCCCGACCGGCACCGCGAAGTCCTGGCCGGTGTGCCGGTGCGCCCACCGAGACCCGCCGCTGCCGAAGGACGCCGACAGCTCGTAGGCCTCGACCGGGGCCACCCAGGACGGGCCGGAGGGCACGTCCGGCTGGTCGAGGCGGACCGCGCCGGGGCACGCGCCGGCCGCGACGGAGGAGTCCGCCTGCCCCTCCAGCCGGGACCGCACCACCTCCAGCTTGCTCTCGATCTCCTTCTTCAGCTTCGCCAGGCCGGCGTTGCGCTTCTCCAGCGCCTGCCAGGCCGCCCGCGCCCCGGCCTCCTGGTCGGCGAGCCGCGCCTCGGCCCGCAGGTTCTTCCCGATGGCCCGGTCGACGGCCAGATTCGCCCGGGAGACGGCCCGCTGACCGCGCATCAGCTCCTCGGGGTCGTCGGCGAGGAGCATCCGCGCGGTGAGCGGGAGCCCGCCGCCGTCGCGGTACTGGGCGCGGGCGATGCGGCCCAGGTCCTCGTGCATGGCGTCGATCTTCTGCCGTTGCCCGTCGAGCCGGCGCTCGTACTCCAGGGCCTTCGACCGTTGCGCCTCGGCCTCTCGCCGCCCGTCCTCGTACTGCCGGGTGGCCTTCGCCGCGTCCTCGTACAGCCGCGCCACCTGCGGGCCGAGACCGGCGCCCGGCCTGGTGTCCCCGTCCATGCCGTCGGTGGGGCGGGCCGCGAGCAGGGCGAGTGCGCACAGCAGCACCGGAACCAGCAGCGGACGACGGCGGGATGAGCGCATGTCAGCGATCGTGGACCTGCGCGGCGTCCGGAGTCTCGTTCAGGTCGTACGAGTGGGGGACCCGTTGCTGCACACGGCTCAGCGCGGCTGCTGCACACGGGGCAACGCGGCGTCGGCGGCGCTCAGTACGGCGCCTCCCACAGCACCGTCGTGCCGCCGCCGCCCGCCCCGATGCCCGGCCCGAGCCGACTGGCGCCGCCCACGGTCTCGGCGCGGCGCTCCAGATTGCGCAGGCCGCTGCGCCGGCCGCCCTCGGGAACGCCGACACCGTCGTCCGCGACGGTCAGCCGGACGCCCGGCCGGCCGTCCCGCAGGGTAGCCGTCGCGTCCACGACCACCTCGATCCGTTCGGCGTGGGCGTGCCGGAAGGCGTTGGAGAGGGTTTCGCGCAGCGCGGCGATGAGGTTCTTGCCGGTCACGTCGCCGACGGCGGTGTCGACCGGGCCGACGAAACGGTGCGAGGGGGTGAAGCCCAGCGGGGCGGCGGCCATGGTGATCTCGCGCAGTACGCGGGTGCGCAGTCCCGTGGGCGCCTCGGCCGGCTGCTGGAGCGCGAAGATCGCCGAGCGGATCTCCTGGATGGTGACGTCGAGTTCGTCGACGGCTCCACCGACCCCGTCGCGCACCTCGGGCACGGCCGACCCGCGCTGGGCGCTCTCCAGCATCATCCCCGTCGCGAACAGCCGCTGGATGACGAGGTCGTGCAGGTCCCGGGCGATCCGGTCCCGGTCCTCGTACACGGCGAGCCGTTCCCGGTCGCGCTGGGCCTCGGCCATCGTGAGCGCCAGCGCGGCCTGCGAGGCGAACCGGTCGCCGAGCGCGCGCTCCGTCCGGGTGAACGGGCGCTCTCCCCGGGCGCGTGGCATGACCAGGCTCCCGAGGACCTTCCCGTCCCGGCACAGCGGCACCAGCATGACCGGGCCGTAGGAGCGCGCGGGGCCGGCGTTCAGGCGGGGGTCGGTGGCGGCGTCGTCCACGAACACGGGCCGTCCGGCGAGCAGTTCCGCCACGATGCCGTTCTCCGGTGGAATGACCGCGCCGAGGGCGTTGGTGGGATGCGGCGCGTCGACGGCCACGATCTCCAGGCCGCCCCCGTCGGCCGGCAGCAGGACGATCCCGGCGGCCGCGCCGGAGAGGCGGCGGGCCTGCTCGGCAACGGTCTGCAGGGCGTCGTCCGTGTCGCCGCCGGACAGCAGGGCGGTGGTGACGGCGACCGATCCGTCGATCCACCGCTCCCGCTGCTGCGCGGCCTCGTACAGTCGCGCGTTGCCGATGGCGATTCCGGCCTCCGTGGCCAGGACCCGGACCATGGCGAGGTCGTGGTCGTCGAAGGGTTCGCCCGCGTGCTTGTCGGTCACGTAGAGGTTGCCGAAGATCTCGCCCTGCACGCGGATGGGGACACCCAGGAAACCGCGCATCGGCGGATGGTGCTCGGGAAAGCCGCACGAGCGCGGGTCCCGGGTCAGGTCGGTCAGCCGGACCGGCTCGGGATCGCGGATGAGCGCGCCGAGCAGTCCCTTGCGGCCGTCCGGGAGGTGGCCGACGCGCCGTACCGTCGCCTCGTCCAGGCCGTGGTGCACGAAGTCGGCGAGGCCGTCGCCGTCCTCGTCGACGACGCCGATGGCCGCGTACCGGGCGTGCGCCAGGTCGGCGGCCGTCTCGCAGATCCGGCGCAGCGTGGAGCGCAGCTCGAGTCCGCTGCCGACGGACCGCATGGCGTCCAGCAGTTTCGGCACCCGGGCCAGTAGTTCGGCCGAGGCCTCCGCACGGGGCGGCGGGGAGCCGGGAGGCGGCGCTGGGGGCATGACCCGAGCCTAATGAGACCTTTTTGTTCAGGAAAGTCGTATTGCGGAAGATTTTTCCGGATCCGGGGCCGACCCGGCCTCGGATCCGAGGCCGGGTCGGCCGGTCACACCGCTCCCACCAGCAGTTCCGCCGCCGCCTCCCGCCCGGCCATCTCCCGCAGCGGCCCCGGCACGGCCGCCAGCTCCGCGTACGTACCGCGCTGCACGACCCGGCCCCGGTCCAGGACGATCACCTCGTCCACGGCCCGCAGCCCCGCCAGCCGGTGCGTGATCAGCAGGCTCGTACGGCCCTCGGTGGCGGCCAGCAGGTCGGCGGTGAGCGCGTCGGCGGTCGGCAGGTCGAGGTGCTCGGCCGGCTCGTCGAGCACGAGGACGGGGAAGTCGGCGAGCAGCGCCCGGGCCAGGGCGAGCCGCTGGCGCTGACCACCGGACAACCGGGCCCCGTGCTCGCCGACCAGCGTGTCCAGACCGTCGGGCAGGCTGTCGGCCCACTCCAGCAGCCGGGCCCGCCCCAGCGCGTCGCGCAGCTCGGCCTCGGTGGCGTCCTTCCTGGCCAGCAGCAGGTTCTCGCGGACCGAGCTGTCGAAGAGGTGCGCGTCCTGGGCGCACAGTCCGACGAGGCGCCGTACGTCGTCGCCGGCCAGGGCGTAGGCGTCGACACCGGCCAGCGTGTAGGAGCCCGCCGCCGAGTCGAGGAAGCGCAGCAGCACCTGGGCGAGGGTCGTCTTGCCGGACCCGGACGGTCCGACCACGGCGACGCGGCGTCCCTGTTCCAAGGTCAGGTCCAGCCCCGCCAGCGCGTCCCTGTCCTGCCCGGGGTGACGCGCGGCCAGCCCTTCGACGACCACCGGGAACGGCGAGGCGGGCGCCTGCCTCGGCACCTCAGGCTCCCGCACGGGCTCCGGCGCGTCGAGCACCTCGTACACGCGCTCGGCGCTCCTGCGCACGCGCTGGCGGTACTGCACGGCGAGCGGCAGTCCGAGGACGGCCTCGAAGGCGGCCAGCGGGGTCAGGACGACGACGGCCACGGCCACGCCGGCGAGTCGGCCGTCGGCGACCGCCTGGACTCCGACGAGGGCGGCGCCCGCGACGGTCAGGCCGGAGACCAGGGCGGTGAGCCCGTCGCCCAGCGCGGTGGCCGTGGCGGCGCGCGAGGCGATCCGGGTGAGAGTGCCGTCGGCCCGCCGGGCCCCGGCGGCGCGACCGGGCAGAGCACCGGCGACGGTCAGCTCGGCGGTACCGGTGAGCAGCTCCGTCACCCGGGTGGCGAGCACACCCCTGGCGGGGGCCAGCCGGCGCTCCGCACGCCGTGCCACGGCCGCGGTGAGCAGCGGAACACCGACACCGGCCGCGAGCAGGCCGACCGCGAGCACGACGCCCGCCTCCGGCAGCAGCCAGGACGTGAACCCGACCGAGGCGGCGGAGACGACCAGTGCGCTTCCGGCGGGCAGCAGCCAGCGCAGCCAGTAGTCCTGCAAGGCGTCGACGTCGGCGACGAGCCGGGACAGCAGGTCGCCCCGGCGGCTGTGCCGCAGCCCGGCCGGGGCCAGCCGCTCCAGCCGCCGGTACACGGCGACCCGCGTGTCGGCCAGCATCCGCAGCACGGCGTCGTGCGACACCAGCCGCTCCGCGTAGCGGAACACGGCCCGCCCGATGCCGAAGGCCCGGGTCGCCGTCACGGCCACCATCAGGTACAGCACCGGCGGCTGCTCGGAAGCCCGGGAGATGAGGTACCCGGAGGTCGCCATCAGGCCGACGGCGCTGCCGAGCGCCAGACTGCTGAGCAGCAGCGCGAGGCCGAGCCGTCCGCGCCGGGCGCCGGACATGGCGCGGACCCGGGACAGCACGCCTCCCCGCGCCTTCGCTGCGGGCTCAGCGGGCTCGACGGACGCGGTGACCGGCTCGTCGAAGGGACCCGGAGCGGCGGTGCGCGGGCCGTCCTGCGCGGCGACCGGCGACCCGCTGGTGCCCTCGGCCCGGCCGAAGCCCGCCGGCGCGTCCAGCCGCACCACCCGGTCGGCGACCTCCAGCAGTGCCGGACGGTGCACCACCAGCAGGACCGTACGCCCCTGCGCCAGCCTGCGAACGGCGTCCACGACCTCCGCCTCGGTGGCTCCGTCCAGGGCCGCCGTCGGCTCGTCGAGCAGCAGCACCGGCCGGTCCGCGAGAAACGCCCGGGCCAGCGCCAGCCGCTGCCGCTGTCCCGCGGACAGGCCGGTTCCGTCCTCCCCGAGGACGGTCGCCGTGCCCTCGGGCAGCGCGTCCACGAACTCCAGGGCGCCCGCGTCCCGCAGGGCCCGGCGGACGGCGGTGTCGTCGGCGTCGGGCCGGGCCAGCCGTACGTTCTCCGCGATGGTGCCGGCGTACAGGTGCGGGTGCTGGGGCACCCAGGCGACGCGGGCGTGCCACTGCGCGACATCGAGCGAGGCGAGGTCGGCTCCCCCGACCCGGACCCGCCCCCCGGTCGGGGGAACGAAGCCGAGCAGGGCGTTCAGCAGCGTCGACTTGCCCGCTCCACTGGGACCGACGAGCGCGACCGTCTCCCCGGGCTCGACGGTGAAGTCCACGTCCGTGACGGCCGCCTCGGCGCGTCCTGGATAGCGGACCGTCACGCCCTCGAAGCGCAGCGCATGGTCCGCCGGAACCGGGCCGGTCCCCGACGCCGGTACCGGATGCTCCAGCACCGAGAAGATGTCCTCGGCGGCGGCGAGGCCCTCGGCCGCCGCGTGGTACTGCGCCCCCACCTGCCGCAGCGGCAGATAGGCCTCCGGCGCGAGGACGAGCACGACCAGGCCGTCGTACAACGCCATGTCCCCGTGGACCAGGCGCATGCCGATGGTGACGGCGACCAGCGCGACGGACAGCGTGGCGAGCAGTTCCAGCGCGAAGGACGACAGGAAGGCGATCCGCAGGGTCCGCATGGTCGCCTGGCGGTACTCGCCGGTGATGCGCTTGATCGACTCGGCCTGCGCCTTGGCCCGGCCGAAGACCTTCAGCGTGGGCAGTCCCGCGACCACGTCCAGGAAGTGTCCCGACAGCCGCGACAGCAGCCGCCACTGGCGGTCCATCCGGGACTGGGTGGCCCAGCCGATCAGCATCATGAACACCGGGATGAGGGGCAGGGTGCCGACGATGATGGCCGCCGAGACCCAGTCCTCGGTCACGATGCGGGCCAGCACCGCCACGGGCACGACCACCGCGAGGCCCAGTTGCGGCAGATAGCGCGAGAAATAGTCGTCGAGGGCGTCGACGCCCCGGGTGGCGAGGGCGACCAGGGAGCCGGTCCGCTGTCCGCCCAGCCACCCGGGGCCGAGCGCGGTGGCCCGCTCCAGCAGCCGGCCCCGCAGCTCGGACTTCACCGCCGCGCTCGCGCGGTGCGCGGCCAGTTCGGTGAGCCAGCCGACCAGCGCCCGGCCGCAGGCGACGGCCACCAACAGCAGCAGAGGGGTGCGGAGTCCGACGGCCGTCGTGCCGTGTTGGAAGGCGCCGACCACCACCTCGGCGATGAGCATGGCCTGGGCGACGAGCAGTCCGGCCCCGACGGCACCCAGGGCGACGACCGCCGCCAGGAAGAGCCTGGTGGCGCGGGCGTACCGCAGAAGACGTGGATCGATGGGTTTCACGTGAAACAGGCCTTCCTGCCCGGCGGGATGCGTTCCGAGGTTTCGCTTCGTTTCACGTGAAACGCATCCCGGGACTCAGTGCGCGGCGTCGGCGAGGTGCTGGGTGCCGATGCGCTTGCGGAACACCCAGTACGTCCAGCCCTGGTAGAGCAGGACGACCGGGGTGGCGATCACGGCCAGCCAGGTCATGATCTTCAGCGTGTAGGCGCTGGACGAGGCGTTGGTGACGGTGAGGCTCCAGTCCGCGTTCAGCGTCGACGGCATGACGTTCGGGAAGAGCGTCAGGAAGAGCATCGCCACGGCCGCCACGATGGTGACGCCGGACAGGGCGAACGACCAGCCCTCACGACCGGCCTGGTTCGCCATCAGGGCGGCGACGAGGGCGGCGACGGCCACCACGAGGGCGACCAGGCTCTTGGCGTCCCCGCTGTCGGCCTGCGTCCAGAGCAGGAAGGCGAGGGCCAGCACGGCCGTGACCAGGCCGACCCGCAGCGCCAGGGTCCGCGCCCGCTCACGGATCTCACCGACGGTCTTGAGCGCGGTGAACACCGTGCCGTGGAAGGTGAACAGCGTCAGCGTCACCAGACCA
Source organism: Streptomyces violaceoruber (assembly GCF_033406955.1). Lineage (NCBI taxonomy): Bacteria > Bacillati > Actinomycetota > Actinomycetes > Kitasatosporales > Streptomycetaceae > Streptomyces > Streptomyces violaceoruber. The sequence goes on from NZ_CP137734.1 coordinate 4,190,292, forward strand.
CCGAGGAGGGCGTACGGGTTGAGCAGGTCCCAGACCGAGCCGACGTACTCCAGGTCCCGGTCGATCTCCACGCCGTGGACGATGTTGCCGAAGGCCACGCCCCACAGGAACGCGGGGATCAGCGAGGTCCAGAAGATCGCCGTCTCCCAGTTGCGCTGCCAGTTCTCCTCGGGCCGCTTCACGCGGTACTCGAAGGCGACCCCGCGGACGATCAGGCAGACCAGGATGACCAGCAGTGGCAGGTAGAACCCGGAGAAGAGCGTGGCGTACCACTCGGGGAAGGCGGCGAAGGTGGCACCGCCGGCCGTGAGCAGCCAGACCTCGTTGCCGTCCCACACGGGGCCGATGGTGTTGATCAGCACCCGCTTCTCGGCCCGGTTCCGGGCGAGCAGCTTGGTCAGCACCCCCACTCCGAAGTCGAAGCCCTCCAGGAAGAAGTAGCCGGTCCACAGGACGGCGATCAGAACGAACCAGACGTCGTGCAGTTCCATGACTGTGCAGCTCCCTCGGCCTAGTACGAGAAGGCCATCGGCTTGTCGGCGTCACGGAGATCGCCGCCGATCTTCGTGGGCGGATTGAGGTCGGCCTCGGTCAGCTCGGGCGGTCCGGCCTTCACGTACTTCGCCAGGAGCTTGACCTCGATGACGGCCAGGACGGCGTACAGCAGGGTGAAGACGGACATCGAGATGATGACCTCGGCCGTGGAGACGCCGGGGGAGACCGCGTCCCGGGTCTGCATCACGCCGTAGACCACCCAGGGCTGCCGGCCCATCTCCGTGAAGATCCAGCCCCAGGAGTTGGCGATCAGGGGGAACGCCATCGTCCACAGCGCCAGCAGCCAGTACATCCGGGTGAGCCTCGCCCCGAGCGGCTTCTTCAACAGCACCAGGTGCGGGACCTCGTCCTCCCCGGTGCGCAGGGCCGGTGGCAGCAGGAACCGCTTCCGCGTCAGCCACAGGCCCAGCAGGCCGAGGGAGAAGGACGCCATGCCGAAGCCGATCATCCACCGGAAGCCCCAGTAGGCGACGGGGACGATGGGCTTGTAGTCACCGGGCCCGAACTGCTCCTGGAGGGCCTTGTTGGTGTCGTTGATGCCGGGCACGTAGGACTCGAAGTCACTGTGCGCGAGGAAGGACAGCAGCCCGGGGACCTCCAGGGCGACCTTGTTGTGCCCCTTGTCCACGTCCCCGTAGGCGAAGACCGAGAAGGGTGCCGGCTTCTCGCCGTCCCACAGGGCCTCGGCGGCGGCCATCTTCATCGGCTGCTGCTCGTACATGACCTTGCCGAGGGTGTCGCCGCTGACCGCGGTGAGCAGGCCGCCGACCGCCAGGGTCACCAGGCCGAGCCGGAGCGAGGTCCGCATCACCGGGATGTGCTTCTTGCGCATCAGGTGGAAGGCGGCGATGCCGACCATGAAGGCACCGCCCGTGAGGAAGGCCGCCGAGAAGCTGTGGAAGACCTGGTTGAGGGTGGTGTTCTGGGTGAGGACCTGCCAGAAGTCGGTGAGTTCGGCGCGGCCCTTCTCCTCGTTGATCCGGTAGCCCACGGGGTGCTGCATCCAGGAGTTGGCCGCGAGGATGAAGTACGCCGACAGCAGCGTGCCGATCGAGACCATCCAGATGCAGGCCAGGTGGATCTTCTTGGGCAGCTTGTCCCAGCCGAAGATCCACAGGCCGATGAAGGTGGACTCGAAGAAGAAGGCGATCAGCGCCTCGAAGGCGAGCGGGGCGCCGAAGACGTCGCCGACGAAGCGGGAGTAGTCGGACCAGTTCATGCCGAACTGGAACTCCTGCACGATGCCGGTGACAACACCCATCGCGATGTTGATCAGGAAGAGCTTGCCCCAGAACTTGGTCGCCCTGAGGTACTTCTCCTTCTCCGTGCGGACCCAGGCGGTCTGCAGTCCGGCCGTGAGGGCGGCCAGCGAGATCGTCAGCGGGACGAACAGGAAGTGGTAGACGGTCGTGATGCCGAACTGCCATCGCGCCAGCGTCTCCGGCGCCAGAGCCAGGTCCACGTCTTCACTCTCCTCACATCGCCACACCGCCGTGGTCAGCGGCGGTTTGAGCGTGTTTGTCACACCCATCGCGGGCGCAATCGGGCCCACGCTTGTGAACGCGTTCACATTCACAAGCAATTATGACCTACAGCTTTTCGACACCGGAAGGGGGGTCCCCTGTGACGTCAACCCCTCTGCCGGAACTTCAACAGACCGTTGAGTCCGGGGGGCGATGGCCCCTCCGCATGCGAAAGCGCGGGACGGCACCTGCCGTCCCGCGCCTCGTCGTCCCGCCCCGTTCGGGGCTACAGCTCCTTGCGGAACTCCTCCGACACCTTCAGGAAGATGTCGTTCGCCTCGCTCTCCCCGACCGTCACGCGCACGCCCTCGCCCGCGAAGGGGCGGACGACCACGCCGGCCTGCTCGCAGGCGTTCGCAAAGGCGAGCGTGCGTTCTCCCAGTCGCAGCCAGACGAAGTTGGCCTGGCTCTCCGGCACCGTCCAGCCCTGCGCGCGCAGCGCGTCGGCCACGCGGGCGCGCTCGCACACCAGCGAACCGACCCGGCCGATCAGCTCGTCCTCCGCGCGCAGCGAGGCGATCGCCGCCTCCTGCGCGATCTGGCTGACCCCGAAGGGCACCGCCGTCTTGCGCAGCGCCGCCGCCACCGGCTCGTGGGCGATCGCGAAGCCGACCCGCAGCCCCGCCAGGCCGTAGGCCTTGGAGAAGGTGCGCAGGACGCACACGTTGGGCCGCTCACGGTAGAACTCGACGCCGTCCGGGACCTCGGCGTCCCGGATGAACTCGCGGTAGGCCTCGTCCAGGACCACCAGCACGTCGCTCGGCACCCGGTCCAGGAACCGCTCCAGCTCGGCCCGCCGTACCACCGTGCCCGTGGGGTTGTTGGGGTTGCAGACGAAGATCAGCCGTGTGCGGTCGGTGATCGCGTCCGCCATGGCGTCCAGGTCGTGCACCTCGCCCGGCGTCAGCGGTACCTGCACGGACCTCGCGCCGCTGATCTGCGTGATGATCGGGTACGCCTCGAAGGAGCGCCAGGCGTAGATCACCTCGTCGCCGGGGCCCGAGGTCGCCTGGATCAGCTGCTGGGCCACACCGACCGATCCGGTGCCGGTGGCCAGGTGGGCCAGGGGCACGCCGAAGCGGTCGGACAGCTCGGCCATCAGCGACGTGCAGGCCATGTCCGGGTAGCGGTTGAAGGAGGCGGCGGCGGCCGTCACCGTCTCCATCACTCCCGGCAGTGGTGGGTAGGGGTTCTCGTTGGAGGACAGCTTGTAGGCCACCGGACCGTCGGCCGCGGCGGGCTTGCCCGGCTTGTAGGTGGGAATCCCCTCCAGCTCGGCGCGCAGCTTGGGGCTCGTCTCGCTCACCGCAGTCCTCCTCGTGACCACCACCGGCATCGAATACTCCTCACCTTATGAGGATTCACCGCCGCTGCGTAGAGGCGGGAGAGACGGGCGGGGTGGGGCAGACCTCGTCCGTCACACTGGCATCAGGGGCATCAGTGCACGAAGGCGCACGATTCGGGGGGCGCGCCGCACATATATCTACGCGCCGGTGGCTCACGCCGTGGCGCGCATCCCTCGTGCAGGTGAGTTGAGACCTCTTCGCAACATCCACCACCCCGCAGGCACTCACTGGCCAACACGTCAGGTAATGGGGTGGGCGGGGCCAACTGGCTTGCTTTCCAAGGCTGTTAAGCATTAATGATCTTGCAGAAACGTGACTGTCAACGCGTGCATATGCGTCCGCACTACCCCACCCCATGAGCCCTACTATCGGCTCGCCATGACAGCAGCAGGGAAGCACCAGGTGAGCCGCGCGGAAACCTCACGTCGAGGCAGTCGGCCGGGCCGGGCGGGTATCAGGGACGTGGCCGCCGCCGCCGGAGTATCCATCACTACCGTCTCCGACGCCCTCAACGGCAAGGGCCGACTCCCGGATGCCACCCGGCGCCATGTGCGCGAGGTCGCCGACCGACTGGGCTACCGGCCCTCGGCCGCCGCCCGCACGCTCCGCACCGGCAAGTCCGGACTCATCGGCCTGACCGTGACGACGTACGGGGATGAACCTTTCACCTTCACCGAATTCGCGTACTTCGCCGAGATGGCGCGCGCCGCCACGTCCGCCGCGCTCGCCCGCGGCTACGCCCTCGTCATCCTCCCGGCGACGTCCCGCCACGACGTGTGGTCCAACGTCGCGCTCGACGGCACGGTCGTCATCGACCCCTCCGACCACGACCCGGTCGTCAGCGAACTGGTCCGCCAGGGACTACCCGTGGTCTCCGACGGTCGCCCGGCAGGCTCCCTGCCGGTCACCGCCTGGGTCGACAACGATCACGAGGCGGCCGTGCTCGGCATCCTCGACCACCTCGCCGACGCCGGCGCGCGCAGGATCGGCCTGCTCACCGGCACCACGACCGACACGTACACCCATCTGTCGACCACCGCCTACCTGCGCTGGTGCGAGCGCGTGGGCCAGGACCCGGTCTACGAGGCCTACCCCGCGCACGACCCGTGCGCCGGCGCGGTCGCCGCCGACCGGCTGCTCGCCCGCCCCGACCGGCCCGACGCCGTCTACGGACTGTTCGATCCCAACGGCACCGACCTGCTCGCCGCCGCCCGCCGCTACGGTCTGCGCGTCCCCGAGGACCTGCTGCTGGTCTGCTGCAGCGAGTCCACCGTGTACGCCAGCACCGAGCCCCCCATCACCACCCTGTCGTTGAAGCCCCGCCGCATCGGCACCGCCGTGATCCAGGTCCTCATCGACGCGATCGAGGGGCTGCACTCCGACCAGCCGGTCGAACAGGTGATACCGACCGAACTGATCGTGCGTACCTCGTCACAGCGGCGCCCGCCGCGTACGACGGTCAGCCCTCCGCGGTCGCCGGAGGGCGAGTAGGGCGCGTCCGGCGTCCCCCGGGGCGCCGGACGCGGGACCGGGTCGCGGCCGTACGCACGACCCGGCCGGTACGGGGGGCGTGGCGGAACAGCCGGAGAACGGCGAACCACGACAACGCGGAACGACGGCGAAACAGGGCGGCGAGGGCCACGTCCGGCACGTCCGGGACACGGCGGGGCCACCTCCGGAACACGGCGGGAACACGGCCGGGCCACGGTCGGCGGACGGGCGAAGCCGGGCCCAATCGGGGCGAAAGCCGCAGCGAACCGGAGTCCTGGCCCGATTCACCACCCCTGGGTCATCACACAGCGCGATCCGCATTCCTATGATGGGCCCACACACCGCGGGCCGCTGCGACCAGGCAGTCCGAAGCGGTGCAGATGCGGCGCGATGGTGGAGGGGTCGATGACTCAGGGGGCCGGTCAGGGACCCGAGGTGGAGCGGACGGCGACGGTGCGCGACTTCCGGGTACCCGCGTACGTCCACGAGACCGCTCCGTACGCTGCCCCCGGCACGCACGCGGGCGAGTCCGCGCCGCCCTCCGAGGAGGGGCTCGAGGAGGCCCTGCCCGAGGGCTACACGCCCACACAGCGCGATCTGCCCGTCATCCGTCGGGGTGACACGGTCCAGGTCACGGTCGACCCCGCACCGGCGGCGGCGCAGCAGCCCGCGACCGGGCAGGGGCCCCTGTTCGTCGTCGGCGACGTGCACGGCTACCTCGACGAACTGCTGGCCGCCCTGCGGGAGAAGGGCCTCGTCGACGACGCCGGCCAGTGGTGCGCGGGCACCTCCCGGCTGTGGTTCCTCGGCGACTTCACCGACCGCGGCCCGGACGGCATCGGCGTCATCGACCTGGTGATGCGGCTGTCCGCCGAGGCCGCCGCGGCCGGCGGCTACTGCAAGGCGCTGATGGGCAACCACGAACTGCTGCTGCTCGGCGCCAAGCGGTTCGGCGACACGCCCGTCAACTCCGGCGCGGGCACCGCCACCTTCCAGGCCGCGTGGTTGCTGAACGGCGGCCAGAAGACCGACATGGACCGCCTGCAGGACCACCACCTGCAGTGGATGGCCCGCCTCGACGCCATGGAGGAGGTCGACGACCATCTCCTGGTCCACTCGGACGCCACGACCTACCTCGACTACGGCCGCTCCATCGAAGAGGTCAACGACACCGTCCGCGAGACGATCACGCGCAACGACGCGGAGGAGGTGTGGGACCTGTTCCGCAAGTTCACCAAACGCTTCTCCTTCCGCGACGAGGGCGGCGCCGACGCCGTGCGCTCACTGCTCGATACGTACGGCGGCACCCGGATCGTTCACGGCCACAGCCCCATCCCCTACCTGCTGGGCGAAGTCGGCTCCGAGGACGGCGAGGACGACACCCGCACCGTGGTCGAGGGACCGCACGTCTACGCGGACGGCCTGGCCATCGCGATGGACGGCGGCGTGACCATGGCCGGAAAGCTGCTGGTCCAGCAACTTCCCTTGAGCGTCTGACCGTTCACCGCGCGGCTTTTTCGGGGTGCCGACGGTACAGAGCGGCACCCAATTTCTGGAAACCCCCTGTCACCCTCCACCGTCACCGCTCTACCATCGGCTTATCCGTAGCAGGCTCCCCTCCGTTTCTGCCCGACGGCTCGTTGGCATGCGAGCCCCAAGCCCTACGGAGCATCGGGGGATGCACATGAACAGCGTTCCGCAGCACCTGCCGAGCGAGGACCGCCAGGAGTACGAGCGGGTCCTCGACGAGGCGCTGCGCTCCGCACCACACCGCCCGGAGCTGGCCGCCGTCGGTCAGCGGCTCAACTCCGAACAACTGCGCACCATGGCACTCAACGCCACCGCCCTCATCACGGCGGCGGCCACGACCGAGTACCAGCACTACGTGAAGGTCCGCGAGGAACTGCGCCACCCGGCGTCCTCGGGCCCGTCGCCCGCCACGCGCGAGTCCGGCTCCCAGGAGCAGGGCACGAGCGCGGGGGGACTCGCCGCCACCATGGGAGAGATGGCCGAGGCGACCGGCGCGGGGGCCGTCGCCGTGGTCGCCGTCCTGGCGCCGGTCCTGGCCGGCACCGCCGCGGCCATATTCCTGCTGGTCGGCTATCTCCTGAAGATGCTCGACCCGGGGCAGACCTTCGCGCAGACCATGCTCACCACGGGATGGGTGTTCGGCGCCGTGACCGTGGTGGCGATCCTCGTCGCCGCGGTGGGGCTGCTGCTCACCGCGCTGCGCAACCGCCCCTCGGCCGAGTCCGGCTTCTACGACGCACGCGACGAGGAGGTGGCCCGGGCCAGGGACGCCTGGCACGAGGCCCTGCTGGAACGCGGCATACTGCCCTTCCTCCGGGAGGCGCTCAGCGACCCGGGCACGGCGGCACTGCGCCGCACGGAACCGGCGGCCCCGGGCAGCAGCCGTATGCCGCACCTGGGCTACGGCCGTCCCGGGTTCACCAGTCCCGACGGCGGCCCCGACGCGGGCCCGCGTCCGAGCTACTCGAGCCCGGACTACAGCAGCCCGGACTTCGGTGGCCCGGAACACCGGACCGAGTAGCCACCGGCACGGGCGGGCAGCGGTTCAGAGGATGCCCGCCCGGCCGGCGGCAGTGACCCAGGACGGGAACTCGGACAGCAGACGGTCGTACAGCTCCGGGTCCGGTACGGTGCCGATGTCGTCGACGGCGAAGAAGCCGACGTTGTCGACGCGGCGGCCGGGCAGGGTGTCGAACCGCTCCAGCACCCCGTAGTTGGAGCGCCCGAGCCCGACGAACTGCCAGAAGACGGGTTCCTCCACGGCTTCCCGCAACTCCCGCTCGATCTCGGCGTTGCGGTAGACACCGCCGTCGGAGAAGAACAGCACCAGGGTCGGGACCGGTGCCGGGTTGGCCCGGACGAAGGCCCGGACCTCGGCGATCACCTTCTGCTCCTCGTTCTGGATGCCCACCGCCCGCATGTCGACCTGCTCGGGGTGCAGGCCCTTCTTCCTGCCCCGCCGGAACAGGCTGATCTCCCCCACCCGCACGTGCAGCCGCAGCCACTCGGGCAGGTCACCCAGAGGCAGGTCGGGCAGGCGCGCCGGGTTGGAGGCGAAGGTCCAGGCCTGCATCTCCCCGTCGTCGTCCAACTGCGCGGCGACGGCGGCCATCCGCTCCACGACGTCCGCGACGACGCCCTTGGAGTAGAGGAAGGACATCGACCCGGAGGCGTCCAGTACGAGGACGACGCGCGCGGTGATCCCGGCCGCCCCGTGCTTGCTCAGGCTGACCGCGACCTGCTCCTTGCGCAGGGACAGCCGCTTGCGCATGTCCACGGGGAGGCGCTCCTCGCCCTTGGTGAGCCGGGGGCCGGTGGCAGCCGGCGCCGGGACCGGTGGCGACGCCAAGGCCGGTGGCGGTGGCGGTACGGCCGTCGTCGGCGGGGCGGGCACCGGAGGAGCCGTGGGCGGGGCGGTGGCCGGGGTGGCGGGCGCCGTCGGGGGAGCGTCGTCGTCCACGGTGATGCCGAAGTCGGTCGCCAGTCCCGCCAGCCCGGAGGCGTACCCCTGTCCCACCGCACGGAACTTCCACGTCCCTGCGCGCCGGTACAACTCGCCACCGACCAGCGCGGTCTCCGTGTCGGCCGTGATGTCGAACCGGGCCAGTTCGGTACCGGTAGCGGCGTCCAGCAGCCGCAGCGACAGCCCCGGAACCCGGCCGAAGGTGCCGCCGTCCGCCGAGGCGCACAGGACGATGCGTTCGACCGCCGCCTCGACCGCGCGCAGATCGACCTCGACGGCATCGGTCGTGAGACCCGCGTTCGCGCCGGGGCCGACCCGCTTGCCCAGGTGGCCCACCGCGCCGGACGTGTGGCGGGGCTGGTTGTAGAAGACGAAGTCAGCGTCGTCCCGTACCCGCCCGGCCGAGGTGAGCAGCAGGGCGGAGGCGTCGACCTCGGGGACGCCCGGTCCGGGGGACCACACGAGTTCGGCGCGCACCGCGGGGGAGTCGACGGCGACGTTGGCACCCTTGCTCAGGGAGGTGGCTGTCATGCGCCCAGTCTGCCGAGCAGGACCCCCCGACGGGGAGAGGGCCGACCCTGCGGCCTGTCCCCCTCCCGCGCCGGTTCGCTCAGTCCGCGATCGGCAGGTACACGCGGTTGCCCGCCGCCGCGAACTCCTTCGACTTCTGCGCCATGCCCTCCTCGATCTCGCCCTTGCTGCTCCCGTGCTGCCGGCGGATGTCCTGGGAGATCTTCATCGAGCAGAACTTGGGCCCGCACATCGAGCAGAAGTGGGCCGTCTTGGCGGGCTCGGCCGGCAGTGTCTCGTCGTGGAACTCCCGTGCCGTGTCGGGGTCGAGGGCCAGGTTGAACTGGTCCTCCCACCGGAACTCGAACCGGGCGTCCGACAGCACGTCGTCCCACTCCTGTGCACCTGGGTGACCCTTGGCGAGGTCGGCGGCATGGGCGGCGATCTTGTAGGTGATGACGCCGGTCTTGACGTCGTCACGGTTGGGCAGGCCCAGGTGTTCCTTGGGCGTGACGTAGCAGAGCATGGCCGTGCCCCACCAGGCGATCATCGCGGCACCGATGCCGGAGGTGATGTGGTCGTACGCCGGCGCGACGTCCGTCGTCAGCGGGCCGAGCGTATAGAACGGAGCTTCATCGCAGATCTCCTGCTGAAGGTCGATGTTCTCCTTGATCTTGTGCATCGGGACATGTCCCGGGCCCTCGATCATGGTCTGTACGTTGCAACGCTTGGCGATCCGGTTGAGTTCCCCGAGCGTGCGCAGCTCGGCGAACTGCGCCTCGTCGTTGGCGTCCGCGATCGACCCCGGACGCAGGCCGTCGCCGAGGGAGTAGGTGACGTCGTAGGCAGCGAGGATCTCGCAGAGTTCCTCGAAGTTCTCGTAGAGGAACGACTCCTTGTGGTGCGCAAGGCACCACGCCGCCATGATCGAGCCGCCGCGCGAGACGATGCCGGTCTTGCGGTTCGCGGTGAGGGGCACGTACGGCAGGCGCACGCCCGCGTGGACCGTCATGTAGTCCACGCCCTGCTCCGCCTGCTCGATGACGGTGTCCTTGTAGATCTCCCAGGTCAGCTCCTCGGCGCGGCCGTCGACCTTCTCCAGGGCCTGGTAGAGCGGCACGGTTCCGATGGGAACGGGGGAGTTGCGCAGGACCCACTCGCGGGTGGTGTGGATGTTGCGGCCGGTGGAGAGGTCCATGACCGTGTCGGCACCCCACCGGGTCGCCCAGGTCATCTTGTCCACCTCCTCCTCGATGGAGGACGTCACCGCCGAGTTGCCGATGTTGGCGTTGACCTTCACCAGGAACCGCTTGCCGATGATCATCGGCTCGATCTCGGGGTGGTTGATGTTGGCGGGCAGCACGGCACGCCCCGCGGCGATCTCCTCGCGGACCACCTCCGGGGAGACGTTCTCCCGGACGGCCACGTACTCCATCTCCGGGGTGATCTCGCCCCGTCGCGCGTAGGCGAGCTGCGTGACCGCGTTGCCGTCCCGGCCCCGGCGCGGCTGGCGCGGGCGGCCGGGGAAGACGGCGTCGAGGTTGCGCAGGCCGCCGCGCGGCGAGGTGTGCTTGATTCCGTCGTCCTCGGGCCGGACGGGGCGGCCCGCGTACTCCTCGGTGTCGCCGCGGGCGATGATCCAGTTCTCCCGCAGCGGTGCGAGGCCCCTGCGGACATCGGTGCCGACGAGCGGATCGGTGTACGGGCCCGAGGTGTCGTAGAGCGTGACCGACTGCCCGTTGGTGAGGTGCACCTGACGGACCGGCACCCGCAGATCGGGGCGCGAGCCCTCGACGTACGCCTTGTGCCAGCCGATGGACTTCCCGGCCTCGGTGTCCTCCGCGGTGTCCGTGTTCTCCGCGGTGTCCGCCTGGGCGGTGTTCTGCGTGGAGGCAGGCGTGCGTGCGTCCTTGATGGTCATGAGACCTACTCCCTACGCCGGCATTACCCGGTAACAGGTTCGGCGGTCGACGCAGCGGCTTCCGTCCGTCGACGCTTCGTGGGATACGTCACTCGACTTCGGTGACGTTTCCCGTGAAACATCGCTGGGACGGAGGTCAGCGCCCTCTCAGCCCGGTGCTCCGAGCTCCCGCGTGTACAAAGGTGCCTCCACGCTAGCGCCCATTCGGGCGCGGTGAACAGAGGGCCCCCCTCGTTCTTGCGATGATCGGGCGGTGACCACACCGCAGCCCCCCTCCTTTCCACCGCGCCGGCCCCGCCGCGGACCGAACGCCGAAGAGGGCGACGGCCGGGCGGCCGGCCACGCCCCCGGCGTCGCTTCCGAGGCGAACGCCGGCAGACATGAGACGGGTTACGGCCACGATGCGGACCACGGGTACGACGCGGGCGGCGGACATGGTGCGGGCGGTGGGCACGGTGCGAGCAGCGGCCACGGTGCGGGCGGTGGGCACGGTGGGGGCGGTGGGCACGGGCACTCGCACAGTCACGGACCGGCGGCTCCCGTCTCCCGGCATCTGCGGAAGGTCATCGCCGCGATCCTGATCCCCTTCACCGCGGCCGTCCTGGTCGGGCTCGCGGTGCTGTGGCCGGGGGGCGCACCGTCGCACGAGCGCACCGGCGTCGGCTTCGACCGGCAGACGCAGCAGGCCACCGTCACCAAGGTGGTCGAACTGAGCTGCCAGTCCGTCAACGCCTCGGGCGGTGTCCCGACCGGCGACACATCCACCGCCGAGGGTTCCTCCGCGGTGCAGCAGGCGAAGGGCGACTGCAAGCGGGCGACCATCCGCGTCGACACCGGTGACGACAAGGGCCGCACGTTCGAGGAGATCGTGCAGCCGGACCAGTCACGGCAGTTGCACGAGGGCCAGCAGGTGGTGGTCGCCTACGAGCCCTCCGCGCCGAAGGACCTGCAGTACTCGGTGACCGACATCAACCGCCGGCTCCCCCTGGCCCTGCTCGCCGGCATCTTCGCCCTCGCCGTCGTGGTCGTGGGACGGCTGCGCGGACTCATGGCGCTGGTCTCGCTTGCCATCAGCTTCCTGCTCCTGAACTTCTTCATCCTGCCCGCCATCCTGCAGGGTTCGAACCCCCTGGTCGTGGCGGTGATCGGGTCCAGCGCCATCATGCTGATCGCGTTGTACCTGTGCCACGGGCTGTCGGCCCGTACATCCGTGGCGGTGCTCGGCACCCTGATCTCGCTGCTGCTGATCGGCGTGCTCGGGTCGCTCTTCATCGGCTGGGCCGCGCTCACCGGCAACACGGACGACAACACCGGCCTCATCCATGGCCTGTACCCGTCCATCGACATGAGCGGTCTGCTGCTCGCCGGCGTCATCATCGGTTCGCTCGGTGTCCTCGACGACGTGACGGTCACCCAGACGTCGGCGGTGTGGGAACTGCACGAGGCCAACCCGACGATGGGCTGGCGCGGCCTGTACCGCGCGGGCATCCGCATCGGCCGCGACCACATCGCCTCGGTGGTGAACACGCTCGTCCTCGCCTACGCGGGCGCGGCACTGCCCCTGCTGCTGCTGTTCTCGATCGCGCAGAGCGGTGTGGGGACCGTCGCCAACAGCGAGCTGGTCGCGGAGGAGATCGTGCGGACGCTGGTCGGCTCGATCGGGCTGGTGGCCTCCGTGCCGGTCACCACCGCCCTCGCCGCCCTGGTCGTGTCGGCGGACCGCCCGGCCGAACGACCGGCCCAGGTGGCGACGGCGGGTGGCGGGGCCAGTGCCCCGGCCCGTGGCGGGCGAGGCCGTCGCCGCAAGCGCTGACGCGTCCGGCGAAGCGTCACGCCGGCGACCGCACGGCTGCCGGAACGGTTCAGCCCGCGCTCTGTTCCTCCGCCAGGATGCGGTCCAGGGCCTCGTCGAGGTGGCTGTCGAAGTCGGCGAGCGCGCCCTCCTGCCCCAGCGGCACCAGCTTGTCGGTGCGGTCGAGGAAGGCCACCAGGGGCGCGGCGGAGGAACGGAACAGTGCCTGGTCGCTGCCGACCTGAAGTCGGATCAGCACCTCGGCCAGCGGCTCCGGCTCCACCGGCGCGATGCGCACGTCACCGTCGCCGCACGGCCGGCCCACCCCGTCGACCAGCAGCTCCCGGCCGAAGGCCCAGGTCACCGGCGCGTCTCCGGGCAGGTGAAAGGTCAGGCGTACGGCATAGGGATCCCGGGTCTCGTAGCGCAGCTCCACCGGGATGCGGAAAGAGAGCTCCTCGGACACGAGAAAGCTCATCATGACCTCTGCCTGTACGGACTCGCCCATTCGCCTACCCCGTCATTCGCCGTCGACTGTCCGGGAATCAAACCTCTAACACTGATGGCATCTTGCTCAACGTACACACCAGATCACAAGGAGTGAGTTTTCAGATACTGATAGAGAGCGCGAGCGACCCCAGACGCCGCCCCACCTCGTTCTGCAACCGCTGAGCCGCGGGGAGCAAACGGTCCGCCTGGTGAAGGGGCAGTGAGATGGCCATCGTGGCGGCCGTGGTGCCGACGGTGATCGGGATCGCCGCACAGACCGTCCCCAGCGCGTACTCCTGGCGCTCGGCCACCGGCGCCATCCGGCGCATGCGTTCCAGCCGCTTCAGGAGACTGTGGCCGTCACGCACCGTGTACGGCGTGAGGGGCTGCACCGGGTAGCGGTCCAGGTGGTCGCGGCGCGCGTCGTCGTCCAGCTGGGACAGCAGGCACTGCCCGATGGCGTGTGCGTGTCCCGTCTCCCGGAAGTCCGCCCATTCCTCGACCGCCGGAGTGCCCGGGGTGTCGGAGACGCACATGACCTCGATCTCGCCGTCCCGGTACGTGGCGTAGTACACGGGGACGCCGATCGCGTCGCGCCAGCGCGCCATGGTGTCGACCACCGTGCTGCGACGTTTCTGCTCGGCCCCGCTGCCGCTCAGCCGCTCGGCGGCCTCACCGAGGAAGAACAGCCCCTTCTCCCGGCGCAGATAGCCCTCGTGCACCAGGGTGCGCAGCAGGTGGTACGCCGTGGGGAGCGCCAGCCCCGTCTCGCGGGCCAGTTGCTTGGCCGGGGCTCCGTACTCGTGCTCGGCGACGCGTTCGAGCAGGCGCATCGCCCGCTGCACGGAGCCGATCAGAGTCGCGGACGGCGGGTCGGCAGAGGGCGACGCGGGGGGTGTCCGAGACGTCGGGCAGGGCTGCACGGGAAGGGCGTGCAGCTGAGCGAATGCGGTGTCAGCCGTGGCCAAGGATCACTCCCGGAACGCGAGGTGGCGGCCCGTGCGGCGAACACGGGTGGGGGGTGCGCCGTTCGCGGAGTCGCCCCCGCGTGGAGTTCCGGACTCTAACCGTCGGTCACCGCTCACCGACGGTCCGTCCGGGAAACTTCCCTCGCCCGAGGGAACCGGTGGTTCCTGTTACCGCCACCGGTGTCCCACGTCTCTCACCAGTCGCTGCGCGACGACGAGCTCGACATGAACTTGCGTACGACATAAATCAGTCCGCCGACGAGCGCGACGAAGACCAGCAGCTTGAACAGCAGTCCGACCACGAACCCGACCACGCTGGCGATCAGTCCGCCGAACACGACCAGGGCGATGACCGGCACCGCGATCCACTTCACCCACCACGGCAGTCCCGTGAAGATCTCTCGCATCGCCCTTGCCTCACCTTTCGGGGAATCCTGTGCATCCTCTGATGTCCTGCCCTCGATGCTAGAGCGGCGAGCGCCACGGCAGGGGCCCCGCGCCCCTTGTCTCCCCCTGACCGATCCCCTAGGGAATCCCGGGACCGTGTCTCAGCTCTCCGGCGGAGAGAACACCACCAGGACCCGCAGGTCCTCGCTGATGTGATGGAACTTGTGGGCGACGCCGGCCGGCACGTAGACCACGCTGCCGCGGGCGACCTGGGTGGTCTCCATGCCCACGGTGATCGCCGCCCGTCCGCTCACCACGAAGTACACCTCGTCCTGCGCGTGCGGCTTCTGCGGGTCGGTCGTGCCCGCGTCGAGGGCGTACAGCCCGACCGACATGTTCCGCTCCCGCAGGAACTGCAGGTAGGCACCGTCGTTGGCGGCGCGTTCCGCCTCCAGTTCGTCCAGCCGGAATGCCTTCATCGCCTCGTCCGCCCCTGCCTCGCCGTTCGTGTCCGATCGCGTCTGCCACGATCAGACACATGAAGAATTTCCTAGTCAAGACGATCGCCAACGCCGGCGCCCTCGCCGTCGCCGTGTGGCTGCTCGACAAGATCACCCTGACCGGGGGCAGCACCGGGGAGAAGACCCTCACGCTGATCGTGGTCGCCCTGGTGTTCGGCCTGGTCAACATGGTCGTGAAGCCGATCGTGCAGGTGCTGACCTTCCCGCTGTTCATCCTGACCCTCGGCCTGTTCACGCTGGTGGTCAACGCCCTGATGCTGCTGCTCACGTCGTGGGTGGCCGACAAGCTCGACCTGAGCTTCCACGTGGACGGGTTCTGGACCGCCGTCCTGGGCGGCCTGATCGTCTCGATCGTCTCCTGGGCCCTCAACGCGTTCCTGCCCGACGGGGACTGATCCCGATGACCTACCGCGTCTGTTTCGTGTGCACGGGCAACATCTGCCGCTCCCCGATGGCCGAGGCCGTCTTCCGCGCGCGCGTGGAAGACGCCGGGCTCGGCCACCTCGTCGAGGCAGACAGCGCCGGTACCGGCGGCTGGCACGAGGGAGAGGGCGCAGACCCGCGCACCGAGGCCGTGCTGGCGGACCACGGTTACGGCCTCGATCACGCGGCCCGGCAGTTCCAGCAGTCCTGGTTCTCCCGCCTCGACCTGGTCGTCGCCCTCGACGCCGGTCATCTGAGGGCCCTGCGGCGCCTCGCCCCCACGGAGCGGGACGCGGCCAAGGTGCATCTGCTGCGGTCGTACGACCCCGCGGTCGCGGGCGGCGACCTGGACGTCCCGGACCCGTACTACGGGGGCCGGGACGGCTTCGAGGAATGCCTTGAGATGGTGGAGGCGGCGAGCACCGGACTGCTCGCCGCGGTACGCGAGCAAGTGGAAGGACGGGCGGCATGAGCGATTCCGCTACCAACGACAGCGCCGGTACGGGCGGGGAGAGATCCGCTTCCGCTCCCGGTGACGGCACGCGCGCGGTGCGGGCCGGGCTGCCCGAACCGGTCAAGCACGAACCCACCCTGCCGGGCCCGGTGTTCGCCGCCCACTTCCACCTGCCGGGGGATCCGACCGGGCCGTACACCTACGGCCGCGACGAGAACCCGACCTGGACCCGCCTCGAGAGCGCCATCGGCGAGCTGGAGGCGCCCGGAGAGGCCGGCGTGGAGACACTCGTCTTCGCCTCGGGCATGGCCGCGATCTCCTCCGTGCTCTTCTCGCAGCTGCGCGCCGGCGACACGGCCGTCCTGCCCGACGACGGCTATCAGGCGCTGCCACTGGTCCGGGCGCAGCTGGAGGCGTACGGCATCGAGGTGCGCACCGCGCCGACCGGCCGGGACGCGCAGCTCGACGTCCTGGACGGGGCGAAGCTGCTGTGGATCGAGACGCCGTCGAACCCGGGGCTCGACGTGTGCGACGTACGGCGGCTCGTCGAGGCGGCGCACGCGGGCGGTGCCCTGGTGGCCGTCGACAACACCCTCGCCACCCCGCTCGGGCAGCGCCCGCTGGAGCTCGGCGCGGACTTCTCGGTGGCCAGCGGAACCAAGCAGCTCACCGGCCACGGAGACGTCCTGCTGGGCTACGTGGCCGGCCGCGACGCCGGGGCGATGGCCGCCGTTCGGCGCTGGCGCAAGATCGTCGGTGCGATTCCCGGCCCCATGGAGGCCTGGCTCGCGCACCGCTCGATCGCCACCCTCCAGCTGCGCGTGGACCGGCAGGACTCCACCGCGCTCAAGGTGGCCGAAGCCCTCCGCACCCGGCCCGAGATCACCGGCCTGCGGTACCCCGGGCTGCCGGACGACCCGTCCCACAAGGTCGCCTCGCAGCAGATGCTGCGCTACGGCTGTGTCGTCTCCTTCACGCTGCCCTCGCGCGCGCGTGCCGATCGTTTTCTCGACGCGCTGCGCCTCGTCGAGGGCGCGACGAGCTTCGGCGGGGTGCGGTCCACGGCGGAGCGGCGCGGGCGCTGGGGCGGCGACGCGGTGCCGGAGGGCTTCATCCGGCTCTCCGTCGGCGCGGAGGACCCCGACGACCTGGTGGCCGATCTGCTGCGCGCGCTGGACGAAACGACGGAATGACGGCGACTCGCTGACGTCGGCCCAATGACGTCTACGGACGTCTACGGACTTCTACGGACGTCTACGGACGGTCCGAGCCTCCCCCCTCGTGGCTCGGACCGTCCTCCGGTTCCGCGCGCGAAGAACCGCGCGCACAAGGCTAGTTGACTCAGTGTCAGTGTCCAATCACCGTAGCGACAGCGACCTATCGACTTATTTATAGTGGAGGACGGGCGGGGGCTGGAGAAGAACAGAAGAGGGGCGGGTTTTTCCGTGGATCTGGCCTTGCTCCGCACCTTCGTCACCGTGCACCGGGCCGGTTCCTTCACCCGCGCGGCCGCTCTGCTCGGCCTCTCGCAACCCGCCGTCACCTCGCAGATCCGCACGCTGGAGCGTCAGCTCGGCCGCCCGCTGTTCCTTCGACAGGCCCGCGGCGTGACCCCGACGACCATCGGCGACGAACTCGCCCACAAGGCCGCACCGCATCTCGACGCCCTGGTGGAGATCGCCGAGACCGGGCTGGAGGACGACTCCACCCTGCGGACCCTGCACCTGGCCGGACCGCCCGAGTTCACCGCCGAACGGGCGCTGCCCGCGCTCGGCGAGCTCACCGGCGAGGACGGCCAGGCCTTCGCCCTGCGCGCCTCGTTCGGGAACGCCGAGGAGACCCTGGAGGGCCTCGCGGCCGGGCATCACGATCTGGCCATCGGCACCGCTCGTCCACGCGGGGCGCTGCACACCGCCACTCCCCTCTGCGACGAAGTGCACGTCCTGGTCGCCACGCCGCACTGGGCGGAGCGCGCGGGCGTCGAAGACGTCCGCGACACCGATGCTTCCGCCCTGAAACACGTCCCCGTGGTCGAAGTGCACGAGTCACTGCCCTTCGTCGCCCGTTACTGGGCCTCCGTCTTCGACGCCCGTCCGGCCTCACCGGCCACGGTCGTCGCCCCCGACCTGCGTGCTGTTCTCGCCTGCGCGGTCGCGGGCGCCGGGCTCGCCGTCCTGCCGCGCTATCTGTGCGCGGAGGCGCTGGAACGCGGTGACGTGGTCGCCCTGCATGATCCGCCGGTTCCACCGCTGCGGACGTATTTCCTGGTGGTGCGCACCGGCACGTTGGCGATGCCGCACATCGCCCGCGCCCACGAGTGGTTGCTGCGCGCGGCCGCCGACTGGAACTGAGCCGACGGACTCACGAACCGGTCGCGCGTCACGATGTTTCACGTGGAACCAGCCGGGCCACATTTCTCCCATGACCGTCCGACCCGTGGTCAAGCGCACCGCTCGCGCCGTCCTGCTGGACGGCGACCACCTGATCCTGATCAAGCGGACCAAGCCCGGTGTCGACCCCTACTGGGTCACTCCCGGCGGCGGGGTCGAACCGGACGACACCACCGTCGTGGACGCCCTGCACCGTGAGGTGTACGAGGAACTCGGCGCCAAGATCAGCGACGTGGTGCCCTGCTTCGTCGACACCGTCGAGCACATCGGCGAGGACGGTGGCGCGACCGGAGTGAAGGTGCAGCACTTCTTCGTCTGCCACCTGGAATCCATGGACCCGTCCCTGCGGCACGGCCCCGAGATCGATGAGCCGGCCGGTGAGTACGAGATCGTCAGGGTGCCGTTCACCAGGGTCGGGATCGCCTCCGTCCACCTCGTACCGCTGTCCCTGCGGCACTACCTGGACGGCAACATCGAAGGTGTGCGTGCGCTGCACGCACCCGACCTCGGCTGAACCGACTTGGCCGAAAGCTCGCAGGTTCCACCGGAAAGAGGTGGACGCGGGAGGCCGCCGTCGGACAGCCTGACCTGCGTGCCGACACCTTTCCTCGCCTCTGCTCCGATCCGCCGTCTGACGCTCCGCGATCTCACCGCCTGCGCCGACCTGTCCGAGGACCGGGGGTGGCCGCGGGAGGAGCACAAGTGGGGGTTCCTCCTCACCGCCGGAAAGGGGTACGGCATCGACGACCCCGGCGGCGGTCTCGTCGCCGCCTGCACCGTCACCGAGTACGGACCGCAGGAACGCCCCTCGCTCGCCGCCATCGGCATGGTGCTGGTCGCCGAGCGGCACGCGCGCCAAGGCGTCGGACGCCGTCTTATGCGTCACATCGTCTCCGAGCTGGGGACCCTTCCGCTGACGCTGCACGCGACACCGTTCGGCCGGCCGCTCTACGAGGAGCTGGGCTTCAAGGTGACGGGCGGGGCGGAGATGGTGCGGGGCCGCTTCGTCCCGGGCGGCCCGGAACCGAAGACCGTCACCCGCGCGGCCACGGCCGAGGACCTCGCCGCGGTCCTCCGGCTCGACGAGGAGGTCTTCGGTGCGGACCGCACTCCCATCGTCACGCGGCTGCCCGCCTTCGCCGACCAGTTGCGTGTCGCCGAGGAGGACGGCCGGATCATCGGGTACGCCGCGGCCTGGCCGAACATGGACACCCACGTGGTGGGCCCGCTGATCGCCCGTGACACCGAGACGGCCAAGGCCCTGATCGGCTCGCTCGCCGCCCGTACCGACCGACCGCTGCGCACGGACATCGACGTACGGCACGAGGAGCTGCTGGCGTGGGTGAAGGAGCGCGGCCTCGCCGGCATCGCCCCCAACGCCGTCATGACCTACGGGATCACCGAACTGCCCGGGGACTGGACCCGGCGCTTCGCGCCGCTGACGGTCGCGGCGGGCTGACACCCGCAGGGAGGACTTCCGGGACGACGAAGCCGGTTCCCGGGTCTCCCGGGAACCGGCCGTCGGGTCGGTGACCGCGCCGCCGTCCGTGCGGCGGCCGCTGCCGTCGGACGAGGGTCAGGCGAGCGCCCGCACGGCGGCCGAGGCGAACCCGTGGTCCTGGTCGGGCGCGCCACCGCCCACCCCGATCGCTCCGATCAGCCGGCCCTCGCGGTGCACGGGCACGCCGCCCGCGAGGAACAGGAGCGGCCGGTCCAGGGCGGTGGGCAGGGTGTGGAAAAGGCCTCCGGGCTGCACCGCGTCGACCAGGTCGGCGGTGGGAGCGTTCAGCTGGAGTGCCGTGTAGGCCTTGCGCGTGCTGGTCTCACCGGAGATCAGCACGGCCCGGTCGTCGCGCCGGAAGGCGAGCAGATGGCCGCCGGCGTCGAGGACGGTGACGCTGACCGTGACACCGGCCGCCTCGGCGGCGTGGTGGGCCGCGGTGACGAGCGCTTCGGCGTCCTGGGTCGTCAGCGGGGTGACAGCGGTGGTGCTCATGGGTCTTTCTCCTTGGTCGTGCCGGGTGGTGCGGTGCCTCGGTGGCCGCCGAGGCGGTGGCGCCGCGGGGGTGGTGGCCGCGGGGGTGCGGGGACGGCCCTGGCCCCGCACCCCCAGGGGCCGGGGCGACGGTCAGTGGCGGACGGCGGCGGCCCGCTGTTCGGTGGAGGACGCGGAAGCCGCGACGACCGAGCCCGGAGCGCTTCCGCGCCGTTCCAGGGCGGCCGAGAGGACGGCGAGGACCAGCGCGGCAGCGGCGAGCACGGCGCCGACCCAGTTGGGGGCGGTGTAGCCGAAGCCGGCCGCGATCACGACCCCGCCCAGCCAGGCGGAGAGCGCGTTGCCGAGGTTGAAGGCGCCGATGTTCACCGCGGAGGCCAGCGTCGGGGCGCCGTGCGCGTGGTCCAGTACGCGCTTCTGCAGCGGCGGGACGGTGGAGAAGCCCAGGGCACCGATCAGGACGATGGTCACGGCGGACGCGATCTTGTCGTGCGCGGTGAGGGTGAAGAGGGCGAGTACGACGGACAGGGCGCCCAGGGAGATGTACAGCATGGGCATCAGGGCGCGGTCGGCGAACCGGCCGCCGACGAGGTTGCCGCCGACCATGCCGAGGCCGAAGAGGACCAGCAGCCAGGTGACCGAGCCGTCGTCGAAGCCCGCGACATGGGTCATCATCGGCGCGATGTAGGTGATCGCCGCGAAGACCCCGCCGAAGCCGAGGACGGTCATGGCCATCGCGAGCAGGACCTGCACGTTCTTGAACGCGGCCATTTCGTGGCGCAGTCGCACGCCCTCGGCCCTGGGCAGGTCGGGGACCAGCTTGGCGACTCCGGCCAGGCCGACCACGCCGAGCGCGGCGACGACGGCGAAGGTGACGCGCCAGCCGGCGGTCTGTCCGATCAGCGTGCCCAGCGGGACGCCGACGACATTGGCGACGGTCAGCCCGGTGAACATCATCGCGATCGCGCCGGCCTTCTTGTGCGGAGCGACCAGACCGGCCGCGACGACCGATCCGATGCCGAAGAAGGCGCCGTGGGCGAGCGAGGCGACCACGCGGCCGATCAGCATGACCGAGAAGGCGGGGGCGAGGGCGGACAGCAGGTTGCCGACGATGAACAGGCCCATCAGCAGCATCAGCATCCGCTTGCGCGGAACCCTGGTACCGAGCACGGTCATCAGCGGGGCGCCGAGCATCACACCGAGCGCGTACCCGGTCACCAGGTAGCCGGCGGTGGGGATGGAGACCCCGTAGTCGCTCGCGACCTCGGGCAGCAAACCCATGATCACGAACTCGGTCGTTCCGATCCCGAAGGCCCCGATCGCGAGGGCCAGAAGCGCGAGAGGCATGGAGGGGACACCTTCCCAAACGATTGCAGGAGCGCTTTGCATTCGATCACAATAATTGCACACGCGGGCTATATGCAAGCGCTGACAATCGCGTGCCTGGTCTACCCTGGTCTCAGCCACTCCTGGACGGAGGATCCACATGACAGCGACGGACCCCGCGCTCACCGCCCTCTCCCAGGGCTGGTGCGCCCTCTCCCTGCTGCACGGGAGGATCGAGGCACACATCGAGCGCGCTCTGCAGACCGGGCACGACCTGAGCGTCCGCGAGTACTCCCTGCTCGACGTCCTCAGCCGCCAGCACGACGGCGACGGGGGACATCTGCAGATGAAGCAGGTCGCCGACGCCGTCGTCCTCAGTCAGAGCGCCACCACCCGGCTGGTCACCCGGCTCGAGGACCGCGGCCTGCTCGAGCGCTACCTGTGCCCCACCGACCGGCGCGGCATCTACACCAACGTGACCCCGGCGGGCCTGCAACTGCTCGACGAGGCGCGGCCCACCAACGACACCGCCCTGCGCGAGGCCCTCGACGACGCGGCGGCGAACCCCGACCTGGCCCCACTGGTCCGGGCCGTGGAGACCCTGAAGGCACCGGTGCCCGCCTAGAGCCTGTCCGGGCAACCTGGCGTCGGCCCGGTTCTAGAGTGCAGGCATGGGAGATCTCGAAATACGCCCCACCACCGCCGAGGACATCCCGGCGGTCGTCGCGATGCTCGCCGACGACCCGCTGGGAGCACGGCGCGAGTCACCGGACGACCTGGGTCCGTATCTGGCCGCCTTCGAACGCCTCAGGGTTGATCCGAATCAGCATCTGGTGGTGGCCGTGCGCGACGGTCGTGTCGTCGGCACGCTCCAGCTGACGATCGTCCCCGGACTGTCCCGGCGCGGCGCGACCCGCTCGATCGTCGAAGGGGTACGCATCCACCGTGACGAACGAGGCGGCGGACTGGGCACACAGCTGATCGAGTGGGCGATCGACGAGTCCCGGCGGCAGAGCTGCCACCTGGTGCAGCTCACCTCCGACAAGACGCGTACCGACGCCCACCGCTTCTACGAGCGCCTCGGCTTCGAGGCCTCGCACACGGGCTTCAAACTCCAGCTCTGAGTGCACCACTTCCGTCACACGCGGCGCGCGGCCCTGTTTCACGTGAAACAGGGCCGCTTCTGTTCAGACGGCCGCTAGCCGATCCCCCGCCATCCCTCCGGGTCCACTCCACCCGGCACGGAAGCGCCCTCGTCGTACGGCTGACGCGTGAAGACGAACGACCCGAGATCCAGATGACTGACGGTGCCGTCCGGACGCCTCACCGCACGCAGCGACTCCCCCGCGTAATACCCCTCCAGTCCCGTCCAGCTGCCGTCACCGTTCGCCCGGAAGCGTGAACGGCGCCCCTGGCCGGACAGCGGCCCCAGCGAGACCCCTCCGTCGGGCGTCAGCCGCAGGGCGAAGGCATGCGTCCCCCAGTACCACTGCCCCGCCAACTCCAGTACGGCTGAATCGACCTCCCGCAGTGGGCGCCACGGTTCGGGAATCCGCGGCTCCGCCTCGGCGACAATGCGCACGAGATCGGCCCCGACCCCGGCAAGCAGTGGCCCCGAGGTGCAGTTGGTCAGCACCACCGCGGCCACGTCGTCCTCCACGCCGATCGTGAGGTTGGCCAGGAATCCCGGCAGGGACCCGGAATGCCCGACGAGCAGCCGTCCGTCCCGGTGCTGAATCTGCAGCCCCAGCCCGTAGGCCGCGCCGTCCACCACATCCGCTGACTCGGCCGGGGCGGCGGGAGCCCGCATCTCGCGCACGGTCGCCGCCCCGAGCACCCGGTCGTCCCCCAGCGTCAGGAAGACGGCGAACCGCGCCAGGTCCCCGGTGGTGGACCAGAGCTGGCCGGCCGGGGCCATCCGCCCGAGGTCCTCGACAGGCTCGGCAAGCATCACATCGGCCCATGGATGCACCGCCCAGCCACCGGCATGCGGGGCGCTGGGCCGGGTGCCCGTACGCCGCAGCTCCAGCGGGTCCAGCACCTCCCGTTGCAGCACCTCTTCCCACGGAGCGCCGCGCAACTTCTCGACCAGCGCGCCGAGCAGCGTGTAGCCCGGGTTGGAGTAGTGGTGCCGCCGGCCCACCGGGTGCAGGAGCGGCTGCTTGCCCAGCACATCGGCGAGTTCGGGGCGCAGCGAGCCCGGTGTCCGCTCCCACCAGGGCGCCGGTGACTCGGCGGCCAGCCCGCCCGAGTGCGCGAGCAGTTCGGCGATCGTTGCCTCCCCCGCCCCGGTGCCCGGCAGGTGCTTCTCCAGCGGATCCCCGAGGTCGAGCACGCCCTCGTCGCGCAGCCGCAGGACGAGGACGGCGGTGAACGTCTTGGTGATCGAGCCGATCCGGTACTGCACGTTCTCGTCCGGGCCGTGCCCGTCGACCGAGGTCCGCGCACCGTGCCACACGGCCCGCCCGCCCCGGACCACCGCCGCGACGAGTGACGGCGTTCGCCCTTCCGCCTGGGCCACGGCGATCCGGTGCGTCAGCGCCCGCCGGGTGGTGGGGAGCAGCTCTCCCTGAGATGTCGTCATGTGCCCAGTCCACCGACCGGGGCACCGCACGTCGAGCCGATTTCCCCGTGGGACCGTCCGCAGCGGGGGTCACGACAGCCCACCCGGCCCACTGTCAGGTCTGTGCCATGTCCACGAAGCGCGAGTAGTGGCCCTGGAAGGCGACCGTGATCGTCGCCGTCGGACCGTTACGGTGCTTGGCCACGATCAGGTCCGCCTCGCCCGCGCGCGGTGACTCCTTCTCATAGGCGTCCTCGCGGTGCAGCAGGATGACCATGTCGGCGTCCTGCTCGATCGAACCGGACTCACGCAGGTCGGAGACCATGGGCTTCTTGTCGGTGCGCTGTTCTGGACCACGGTTCAGCTGGGAGAGCGCGATGACCGGGATCTCCAGCTCCTTCGCCAGCAGCTTGAGGTTACGGGACATGTCCGAGACCTCCTGCTGCCGGCTCTCGGCGCGCTTCGAACCGCCGGACTGCATCAGCTGGAGGTAGTCGATGACGACCAGCTTGAGGTCGTTGCGCTGTTTGAGGCGACGGCACTTGGCGCGGATCTCCATCATCGACAGGTTGGGGGAGTCGTCGATGTAGAGGGGGGCGGCCGACACGTCGGGCATCCGGCGCGCCAGCCGGGTCCAGTCGTCGTCCGTCATCGTGCCGGACCGCATGTGGTGCAGCGCGACGCGGGCCTCGGCGGACAGCAGACGCATCGCGATCTCGTTGCGCCCCATTTCGAGCGAGAAGATGACGCTCGGCAGGTTGTTCTTGATCGAGGCGGCCCGCGCGAAGTCCAGTGCCAGGGTGGACTTGCCCATCGCGGGACGTGCGGCGATGACGACCATCTGCCCGGGGTGCAGGCCGTTGGTCAGCGAGTCGAAGTCCGTGAACCCTGTCGGCACACCGGTCATCTCGCCGCTGCGCGACCCAATCGCCTCGATCTCGTCGAGCGCGCCCTCCATGATGTCGCCGAGCGGCAGGTAGTCCTCGCTGGTGCGCTGCTCGGTGACGGCGTAGATCTCGGCCTGGGCGCGGTTGACGATCTCGTCGACGTCGTCGTCGGCCGCGTACCCCATCTGTGTGATCCGGGTGCCGGCCTCGACCAGGCGGCGCAGCACCGCCCGCTCGTGCACGATCTCCGCGTAGTACGCGGCGTTCGCGGCCGTCGGCACCGTCTGGACGAGGGTGTGCAGGTATGAGGCGCCGCCGACCTTGTTGATCTCCCCGCGCTTGGTGAGTTCCGCGGCGATCGTGATGGGGTCGGCGGGCTCACCCTTGGCGTAGACGTCGAGGATGGCCTGGTAGACCGTCTCGTGGGCCGGCTTGTAGAAGTCGTGGCCCTTGAGGATCTCGACGACGTCGGCGATGGCGTCCTTGGACAGGAGCATCCCGCCGAGCACGGACTGCTCGGCGTCCAGGTCCTGCGGCGGCACCCGCTCGAAGGCCGCGCCACCGCCGTCCCACCCGCTGTCCGGGCCGCGCTCGTGCTGTTCGTCCCGGCCGCGGCCACCCTCAGTGCGGCGGCGGGAAGCAGGCAGACGATCACTGGGACCGCTGTCGGCCCACGGGTCGTCCAAGGGCTCGGAAATGCTCACCGAGCCACCTCCTCCCGTCCGCCGAGCGGACCTCGCCGTGCCCCTCATTTCTACGGCACGGCACTGACAAATAAGACGCCCAACTCCGGTTCTGGCGCGTCGGTTTTGTGAGGGTTCACCGGCCGACGGACGGAGCGGGCGCCGGATAACCGTAGGCCTGCGGGCACCGTCAGCCAATCTGGTTATCCACAGGCCATGTGGACGAGCGGCCAGATGCTGTGGAGAACTCCGCGAAACCTGTGCACGAGCCGGTGGACAGCCCTGTGAACAAGCCCGCATCACGACCTGAAAACCTACCTTGAGCTGCGCCTTTACCATCCACCGCCTGTGCAGAAGAAAAACTTTCCCAGTCGGACCAAGATCACTTCGAACCGTACCCAGAAGGACACGGTTCGAGATCGGATGTAAGGGCCGCAAAAGCTTTGCATCTCTTACCTGTGGACGATTAGATTGGTGCTCATGACACAGGCACCCGCGCGCACCCGGACCGTCCGGCGCCGCCACGACCGAGAGATCGTCGCGCTGGCCGTTCCGGCCTTCGGCGCGCTCGTCGCCGAGCCCCTCTTCGTCATGGCCGACAGTGCCATCGTCGGCCATCTCGGAACCGCTCAGCTCGCCGGACTCGGCATCGCCTCGGCCCTGCTCACCACGGCCGTCAGCGTGTTCGTCTTCCTGGCTTACGCCACCACTGCGGCCGTCTCGCGCCGCGTCGGCGCGGGCAACCTGCAAGCAGCGATCCGTCAGGGCATGGACGGCATCTGGCTGGCACTGCTGCTCGGCGCCGCCGTCGTCGCGGTCTTCCTGCCCGCGGCCCCCTCCCTCGTGGAGCTTTTTGGCGCATCCGACACCGCGGCCCCCTACGCCACGACGTATCTGCGGATTTCCTCCCTCGGCATCCCCGCCATGCTCGTCGTGCTGGCATCGACCGGTGTCCTGAGGGGACTGCAGAACACCCGGACCCCTCTCTATGTAGCCGTGGCCGGCTTCATCGCCAACGCCGTCCTCAACGTCCTGCTCGTCTACGGCGCCGGACTCGGCATCGCGGGCTCCGCCTGGGGCACCGTCATCGCCCAGTGCGGCATGGCCGCGGTCTACCTGTGGGTGGTCGTCCGGGGAGCCAGACAACACGGTGCCTCCTTGCGCCCGGACCTGGTCGGCATCAGGGCTTCCGCTCAGGCCGGGATGCCACTGCTGGTGCGCACGCTCTCCCTGCGGGCGATCCTCATGATCGCCACGGCCGTGGCGGCCCGCCTCGGCGACGCCGACATCGCCGCACATCAGATCGTCCTGTCCCTGTGGAGCCTGCTCGCGTTCGCCCTCGACGCCATCGCGATCGCGGGGCAGGCCATCATCGGCCGCTATCTGGGCGCGGACGACGCCCAGGGTGCGCGCGAAGCATGTCGAAGGATGGTGGAGTGGGGCGTCGCGGTCGGGGTCGTACTGGGTCTGCTCGTGGTGCTGTCCCGCCCGGTGTTCCTGCCCCTGTTCACCGGCGACTCCATGGTTACGGACGCCGCGCTGCCCGCGCTGGTGATCGTGGCCGTCGCGCAACCGGTCTGCGGTGTGGTCTTCGTCCTGGACGGGGTCCTCATGGGTGCGGGCGACGGCCCCTATCTCGCCTGGGCCATGCTGCTCACTCTGGCGGTCTTCACTCCCGCGGCGCTTCTCGTCCCGACCCTCGGCGGAGGGCTCACCGCCCTGTGGGCAGCCATGACGCTGATGATGGCGATGCGTCTGGTGACGCTGTGGCTGCGTACCCGATCGGGACGCTGGATCGTCACCGGGGCGACGCGCTGACCGTTTCACGTGAAACACGGCTTCGAGCACGGTCACGAAGAGGGGCCGCATCCCCCTACGGGAGATGCGGCCCCTCTCATCGCTTCAGCGAGAGCAGTGCTCAGGCAGCGACGACCTCGATGCTGACCTTGGCGTCAACCTCGGGGTGCAGACGCACGGACGTCTCGTGGGCGCCCAGGGTCTTGATCGGCGAGCCCAGCTCGATGCGGCGCTTGTCGACCTCGGGGCCACCGGCGGCCTTGATCGCCGAAGCGACGTCGGCCGGGGTGACGGAACCGAAGAGACGACCGGCGTCGCCGGAGCGGACGGCCAGACGGACCTTCACACCTTCGAGCTGGGCCTTCACCTGGTTGGCCTGCTCGATGGTCTG
Organism: Streptomyces violaceoruber; assembly: GCF_033406955.1. Lineage (NCBI taxonomy): Bacteria > Bacillati > Actinomycetota > Actinomycetes > Kitasatosporales > Streptomycetaceae > Streptomyces > Streptomyces violaceoruber. Next base: position 4,218,198 of record NZ_CP137734.1, read on the forward strand.
GATCTCGTGGATCTTGCGAGCACGACGGATCTGCTCGACGTCCTTCTCGCCACCCTTGGTCCAGCGGATAGCGAACTTCCGCGGGATCAGGTAGTTGCGAGCGTAACCGTCCTTGACGTCGACGACGTCGCCCGCGGCACCGAGGCCGGAGACCTCGTGGGTGAGGATGATCTTCATGTTTCGGTCACCCTTCCCTTATCGCGCGGTGGAGGTGTAGGGCAGCAGCGCCATCTCACGGCTGTTCTTCACGGCCGTGGCGACGTCACGCTGGTGCTGGGTGCAGTTGCCGGTCACGCGGCGGGCACGGATCTTGCCGCGGTCGGAAATGAACTTCCGCAGCATGTTCGTGTCCTTGTAGTTCACGTACGTGACCTTGTCCTTGCAGAACGCGCAGACCTTCTTCTTCGGCTTGCGCACAGGCGGCTTAGCCATGATGTTTCTCCTGTGTGATCAAGAAGTGTGGGTAGAGCCCGTCCCTTAGAAGGGGGGCTCGTCCGAGTAGCCGCCACCGCCGCCGGAGCCACCGCCCCAGCCGCCGCCACCCTGGCCGCCGCCACCCTGCTGGCCACCGGCGGGAGCCCCGCCAGTCGCCCAGGGGTCGTCGGCCGGAGCGCCGCCGCCCTGCTGGCCGCCACCGGGGCCGCCGCCCCAGCCGCCGCCACCCTGGCCGCCGCCACCGCCGCCGTAACCGCCCTGGCCGCCGCGGCCCTGGCCCGAGGTCTTGGTGACCTTGGCCGTGGCGCTGCGCAGGCTGGCGCCGACCTCGTCGACGTCCAGCTCGTAGACCGTGCGCTTGACGCCCTCACGGTCCTCGTAGGACCGCTGCTTCAGCCGGCCCTGCACGATGACGCGCATGCCTCGCTGGAGCGACTCGGCGACGTTCTCCGCCGCCTGACGCCAGACCGAGCAGGTCAGGAAGAGGCTTTCGCCGTCCTTCCACTCGTTCGTCTGGCGGTCGAAGGTGCGGGGAGTCGACGCGACGCGGAACTTCGCGACGGCCGCACCGGACGGGGTGAAGCGCAGCTCGGGGTCGTCGACAAGATTGCCGACGACCGTGATGACGGTCTCGCCTGCCATGGGGAACCTCTCGGCGGGTTTGCTGCTCTGGCTGCTTGGTTGCTGCTACTCGAATCCCGGGATCAGCTGAGCGGGAAGGCTCAGTGCATCTCGGGACGGAGGACCTTGGTCCGGAGGACCGACTCGTTCAGGTTCATCTGGCGGTCGAGCTCCTTGACGACCGCAGGCTCGGCCTGCAGGTCGATGACCGAGTAGATGCCCTCGGGCTTCTTCTTGATCTCGTACGAGAGACGACGACGGCCCCAGGTGTCGACCTTCTCGACCTTTCCGCCGCCGTCACGGACGACAGAGAGGAAGTTCTCGATCAGCGGGGAGACAGAGCGCTCCTCGAGATCGGGGTCGAGGATGACCATCACCTCGTAGTGACGCATGTGGAACCCACCTCCTTTGGACTCAACGGCCACGGTCGTTCCGTGGCAGGAGGGTTGCGATGCGTTCGCACCAGCATCAACGAGTAAACCAGGACCCACTGACAGTCGGGCCTCCTCCGAGGAGGTGGCCCGGCCGGGGCCGGCAACAGACACCGGTGCGGAAGGTACAGCGTACCCGGCCGTCGCCTTGCGGTTGAAATCCGGCCCCGAGGGGACACAATCGATAGTCAGGGATGTGAGGGCTAAAACACACTGCCTTCGGCAGGAGGTTCTCCATGGCACAGATCATGCGACCCGCCAGGCCCCGGACCGGCCTGCTGGCCACCGACGGCAAACGACACCCGCTCCAGGACGCACTGCTGGCCGTGACCGTGGTGCTCGGGGTGCTCGCCCTGGCCACCGCGAGCTTCCGGGGACTGCACGTCCTGACCTCCTGGGCGGGGCTGCTGGGCGTCCTGACCGGCGGGTACGGCCAGTACGTGTCCGTGACGACACGGGAGCGCTTCGGCCTGGTACTCGGACTCGGCGCGTCCGCACTCGGTCTGTTCTTCGGCATCTACCACGGTGGGCTCGTCGGCTGATCCGCACCGCCGGCCGCCCGCCGGACAAGCCCTTCCAGCCGTACGCCGGACGGGGCGCTCACAGGGCGCAGTAGGCTTCGCGCGAGAGCCGGAGCCCCTGTACCCATGGGGACACACCAGCCCGAGGAGCGCCCCGAATGAGCCTGACCCTGAGGACCATCAGTCGCGAGCAGCATCTGGCCTACATCCAGAGCCTGCCGGCGGCGAGTCACATGCAGGTCCCGGCATGGGCGGACGTCAAGGCGGAATGGCGCTCGGAGAACCTCGGCTGGTTCGACGACCGGACCGGTGAGCTCGTCGGTGCGGGTCTCGTGCTGTACCGGCAGCTTCCCAAGATCAAGCGTTACCTCGCCTACCTCCCCGAGGGCCCGGTCATCAACTGGTTCGCGCCGAACCTCCAGGACTGGATGGAGCCGATGCTGGCGCACCTCAAGCAGCAGGGCGCCTTCTCCGTGAAGATGGGCCCGCCGGTGATCATCCGGCGCTGGGACGCGACGTCGATCAAGAAGGGCATCCAGGACCCGGACGTCAAGCGGCTGCGGGACATAGAGGCGGACCACATCGAGCCGCGCGCGTTCGAAGTGGCCGACAAACTGCGCCGCATGGGCTGGCAGCAGGGCGAGGACGGCGGCGCCGGCTTCGGCGACGTGCAGCCCCGTTACGTCTTCCAGGTGCCGTTGGCCAACCGCTCCCTGGAAGAGGTCCACAAGAACTTCAACCAGCTGTGGCGCCGCAACATCAAGAAGGCCGAGAAGGCCGGTGTCGAGGTCGTCCAGGGCGGCTACCACGACCTGGAGGAGTGGCAGCGCCTGTACGAGATCACGGCCGTGCGCGACCACTTCCGGCCGCGCCCGCTGTCGTACTTCCAGCGCATGTGGGCGGCCCTCAACAACGAGGACCCCAACCGCATGCGGCTGTACTTCGCCCGGCACAACGGGGTCAACCTGTCGGCGGCGACCATGCTGGTCGTCGGCGGACACGTCTGGTACTCCTACGGCGCCTCCGACAACATCGGTCGCGAGGTCCGGCCGTCGAACGCCATGCAGTGGGCCATGCTCCGCGACTCCTACGCGCTGGGCGCCACCGTCTACGACCTGCGCGGCATCTCCGACTCCCTGGACGAGAGCGACCACCTCTTCGGCCTGATCCAGTTCAAGGTGGGTACGGGCGGTCAGGCGGCCGAGTACCTCGGCGAGTGGGACTTCCCGCTGAACAAGCTGCTCCACAAGGCGCTCGACATCTACATGTCGCGCCGCTGACCGCACCGCCCATCCCCGATCCGCACCTCTGACAGCCACGAGAAAGGTTCCAGGTCCGGCCATGGCGCTCACGCTCTACGTCGACACCGCGCGCTGGCGGGCGCACCACAAGCACGTGCAGGAGCAGTTCCCCGGACTGGTCCCGGTCTGCAAGGGCAACGGCTACGGGTTCGGTCACGAGCGGCTGGCGGAGGAGGCCACGCGGCTGGGCTCGGACGTGCTGGCCGTCGGCACCACCTACGAGGCCGCCCGGATCAAGGACTTCTTCGGCGGCGACCTGCTGGTCCTCACGCCGTACCGCCGCGGTGAGGAGCCCGTTCCGCTGCCCGACCGGGTCGTGCGCTCGGTGTCGTCCATCGACGGGGTGTACGGCCTGGTGGGCGCGCGCGTGGTCATCGAGGTGATGTCCTCGATGAAGCGGCACGGCATCAGCGAGCAGGACCTGCCGCAGCTGCACGCCGCCATAGAGAACGTCCGGCTGGAGGGCTTCGCCATCCACCTGCCGCTGGACCGTACCGACGGCTCGGACGCCGTCGAGGAGGTCATCGGCTGGATGGACCGGCTGCGCGCGGCCCGGCTGCCGCTGCACACCATGTTCGTCAGCCATCTCAAGGCCGACGAACTGGCCCGGCTCCAGCAGCAGTTCCCGCAGACCCGCTTCCGCGCCCGGATCGGCACCCGGCTGTGGCTGGGTGACCACGAGGCCACCGAGTACCGCGGGGCGGTCCTGGACGTCACGCGCGTCGCCAAGGGCGAGCGGTTCGGCTACCGGCAGCAGAAGGCCGCCTCGGACGGCTTCCTGGTGGTCGTGGCGGGCGGTACGTCGCACGGGGTGGGGCTGGAGGCCCCGAAGGCGCTGCACGGCGTCATGCCGCGTGCCAAGGGGGTCGCCCGGGCCGGCCTCGCCACGGTCAACCGGAATCTCTCGCCGTTCGTCTGGAGCGGCAAGCAGCGCTGGTTCGCGGAACCGCCGCACATGCAGGTGTCGATCCTGTTCGTTCCCTCGGACGCGTCGGAGCCCCAGGTGGGTGACGAACTGGTGGCCCACCTTCGGCACACCACCACGCAGTTCGACCGCATCCTCGATCGCTAGCGAGCAGGCTCCGCCGACGAGAGGGCCGTACACGACGTCCTTGTGATCCTCGTGTACGGCCCTTCACCCGCTCGCTCAGGCCGAACCGTTCGGCTGCCGGCCCTTGCCCCAGTGCACCTGGGGCCCCTCGAAGTGGGCCGTGGGCCGCTCGGTCCGAGCCGCGGGGCCCAGGACGAAGACGTCCTCCGCACCGTCCAGCACACCGCCCGACGGGTCGTCGTCACCCGTCCGCCGGACCGGGTCCCGGTCCGGCATCAGGATGTCGCGCACGACCATGGCGCAGAGGAACAGCGTTCCCAGCAGGTGCAGGCCGATGGCCCAGTGGTAGCCGTCCGTGGGCAATCCCTTGTGGGCGTCCCCACTGGTCGTGTACGCGAGGTACATCCAGATACCGAGGAAGTAGGCGACCTCGCACGCCTGCCAGATCAGGAAGTCCCGCCACTTCGGCCGGGCCAGCGCGGCCAGCGGCACCAGCCAGAGCACGTACTGCGGTGAGTAGACCTTGTTGGTGAGGATGAACGCCGCGACGATCAGGAAGGCGAGCTGGGCGAACCGCGGGCGCCGAGGGGCGGTCAGCGTGAGCGCCGCGACGGCGCCGCAGCACAGCAGCATCAGAAGCGTGGCGAGGGTGTTGACGGTCTCGGTGCTGGGCGGGTTGTCGGAGTTCTGGACGAGGATCAGCCAGAAGGACCCGAAGTCCACGCCCCGTTCCTGGCTGAACGTGTAGAACTTCGACCAGCCGTCGAAGGCGAAGAGCATCACCGGCAGGTTCACCACCAGCCAGGCGCCGGCCGCACCCCCCAGCGCAGTGGCGAACGCCCGCCATTTGCCCGCACGCCAGCACAGGACGAGCAGGGGCCCGAGGATGAGGAAGGGATAGAGCTTGGCGGCCGTGGCCAGGCCCAGCAGCACACCGAAGGCCAGCGGACGCTCCCGGGACCACATGAGGACGGCGGCGGCCGTCAGGGCGACGGCCAGCAGGTCCCAGTTGACGGTGGCGGTCAGCGCGAAGGCGGGGGCCAGGGCGACCAGCAGACCGTCCCAGGGGCGCCGGGTGTGTGTGCGGGTCACGCACACGGCGATCACGGCCGCACAGACCATGAGCATCCCGGCGTTGACCATCCAGTACCACTGTTCCTGGTGCTGGATGCTGCCGCTGCCCGGCGTGAGCCAGGACGCGACCTCCATGAACAGGCCGGTCAGCACGGGGTACTCCAGGTACTCCATGTCGCCGGGGAGCTTGTCGAAGTACGGCACGAGCCCGTCGACGAAACCGCGGCCCTGGTAGAGGTGCGGGATGTCCGAGTAGCACGCGTGCGTGTACTGGGAGCTGGCTCCGAAGAACCAGGCCCCGTTGTAGCAGGGTGCCTTCTGGACCAGTCCGAGGGCGAACATGCCGATCGCCACCAGCGCGATCACTCGGACGGGGGTCCACCAGGACGTACCGAGCAGGGCACGTCGTCCCAGCGGGCCGCCGATCAGCTCACTGCCGGCTGCGGCGACCGGGTCCTCCGTGGTCGGCCGCACCGGGTCCGGCTCGTGCACGCTCGCTGGCGTCGATTCTGCACTGGGCATGGGGCACATCCTGCCGTACGAGGCTGAGAACACGACGGGGCCGCCGCACCCTCGTGGATGCGGCGGCCCCTGTTTCACGTGGAACGTGCGGGCGTTTCACGTGAAACACCCCTGCTCGGGACCTTTCGGCTAGCCGTTCGTGCCCCAGATGGTGTTTCCACGCGTGTTTCCGCCGCCGTCGCCCTCTCCTTCTGTCGCGGTGGCCGAGGGAGAAGGCGATTCACTCCCCTCGGAACCGCCCGGCCCATTGCCTCCGTTGGCGTTGCCGCCGTTGTTCCCGTTGCCGCAGTTGATGTCCCAGAAATCGCAGGACTCGGTCGGCGCGGGAGGCGAGGGGCTGGTCTGCGTGTCGCTGGGCGACGGGGACGGCGACGGGCTGACTTCCTCGGTCTCGGAAGCGGACGGAGAGGGGGAGGGAGTCGGAGTCGGCGACGGGGCGTCGTTGATGACCTCACCGATGGGCTCCGGCTTCGGGAACTTCTCCACCTTCATGCCCTTGACCGCATCGGACATGTAGTCCTGCCAGATCGTGGACGGGAAGGAGGCACCGTGGATCTTCTTCTCGCCACCGGTCCCGAACATCTCCAGGAACGTTCGGTCCTTGATGGACTCGTCGTCCGGGTAGCGGTACATGCTGATCGCCGTCGACAGCTGCGGGGTGTAGCCGACGAACCAGGCGGACTTGTTGCCGTCGGTGGTACCGGTCTTGCCGGCCACCTCACGGCCGGGCAACTGGGCGTTGGAGCCCGTTCCCTTCTCGACGACGGTCTTCAGGACGTCCGTCACGTTGTCCGCGACCTTGGCCGTGTACGCCTGCTTCTCCTCGACCTTGTGCGTGTAGAGCGTGCCGTCCTTGTTCGTCACCTTCGTGACGGAGTACGGCTCGCGCTGCTTGCCGCTGTCGGCGAAGGTGGCGTACGCGCCCGCCATGCGGATGGCGCTGGGGTCCGAGACACCGATGGAGAAGGACGGGTAGCCGGCGCCGGCCAGGCTGTCCTCCAGGAGTCCCGCGTCTTCGGCGGACTCCTTCACCTTGTCCAGACCGACGTCCATGCCGAGCTGCACGAAGGCGGAGTTCACCGACTCCCGCATCGCCTCACGAAGGTCGATCATGTAGTCCGGCGGGTCACCGACGTTGTCCTGACCGTCGTTCTCCTGACGCCACTGCTCCCCCTTCTCGTTCTCCCAGATCGACCCGTCATAGTTATTGATCTTCAGGTCGTTCTTGCCGCTGTAGAGGCTCTTGGGGGAGACGACGGTGCGCTCGTCCTGGGCCTGGACCGGGCCGAGGTCCGGGTCGCGCACGCCCCACTTCATCGCGGCCGCGAGCACGAACGGCTTGAACGTCGAACCGACCTGGGCACCGGTCACGTCGGCGTTGTTGGTGAAGTGCTTGGTGGCGTCCTGGCCACCGTAGATGGCCTTGATGGCCCCGGTCCTGGTGTCGATGGACGCCCCGCCGAACTGGACGTGCGTGTCCTTCTCGGGCCGCTTCTTGGGGTCGATCTTCTCCTTGTAGACCTTCTGGACCGCCTTCTCCATCTCGTCGACCTTCTTCTTGTCGAAGGTCGTGTAGATCGAGTAGCCGCCCTTCTCCAGCTGCTGCTCCGTCACCGCGCCGCTCCTGACCACGGAGGCCTTGGCGAGCCTGACGAGGTAGCCGATCTGGCCGCCCAGCTTCGCGTTCGACTGCGGGTTCTGCGTGGTGGGGAGCTCGGTGTACTTGGCCCGATCCGCCTGGCTCAGATGCCCGTACTCCACCATCTTGTCGAGGGTGTCCTGCATCTGGGACTGGGCCCGCTTCTTGTTGGCGTCGGGCGTGGCCGCCGGGTCGATCGCGATCGAGCCCGCCGGGTCGTAGTAGGTGGCGCCCTTGAGCACCGCCGACAGGAAGGCGCACTGTCCCGGGTTGAGGTCGACGGCGTCGACGTTGAAGTACGCCCGGGCGGCCGCCTGGATGCCGTAGGCACCGCGGCCGTAGTAGGCGGAGTTGAGGTAGCCCTCGAGGATCTTGTCCTTCGGCTCCTCGGCTCCGACCTTGATCGAGACGAAGATCTCCTTGACCTTGCGGGAGATCGTCTGCGACTGGTCGTTCAGCATCGCGTTCTTGACGTACTGCTGGGTGATGGTGGAGCCACCCTGGGTGTCCCCGCCCTTGGCCATGTTGAACACGGCGCGGGCGATGCCCTTGGGATCGATGCCGCTGTCGGAGTAGAACGTCTTGTTCTCCTGCGAGATGACGGCATAGCGCATCGCCTTGGGAATCTGCGAGAGATTGACGCTCTGGCGGTTGCGGTCACCGCCCGTGGCCACCATCTGGGTGTTGTCGGCCCAGTAGTAGACGTTGTTCTGCGCGGTGGCACTCTCGTCGATGACGGGAACGCTCACCATGGCGTACGCGATGCCGGCGGCGCCGACCAGGCAGCCGAAGAACGCGATGCACAGCCCGGAGACGAGCCTCCAGGAGGGCACCCAGCGCTGCCACCCGTCCTTGTTGTGGCGCGGGTAGTCGATCATGCGCTTCTTGCCGGGCGCCGCGGCCCGGCCCCGCCCGGGCCCCGCCGGACCGCCGGGCGCCCCTCGCCGGCCGCCGCGGCCCGGCTCGGCCGCTCTGCGACGGCCGCCCCCGTTCCGCTGTGCCGCGCGCCGGGCCTCGGCGCGGCTCCCGTACGCACTCTCCTCGTTCTCCGGACCGTACGAGCCGGACGGAGACCCTGTGGCGCCTCGCGGTGCCGCACGGCGGCCGGAGGACGAACCGGACTGACCGCGTCGGGCCGCGGCACGTCCGCCTCCCTGCGGCGGCGGCGGTTTGCGACGGTGCTCGCTCATCGAACGACTACTCCTCGGGCAGGCGCACCTTTGCGCGCCTGGTAAAGGCGGCTGGTTTCCGGTCCCCCCGAAGTACGGATGCGGCCCCTTCCGCATTCACCCGTACTGCACCGGGGACAGGGACGCCCCCAGACGTCACTCGGTTCCCGGTGGTTTGCATGGCGCACACACTACGCACCGTCAAAACCCCCGCGGCCCGAAGTTCACCTCAAATCAGGCAACTTGCTCGCGATGAAACCCTGATGTGACCCCGTTCACCAGTTCCCCTCTTGTCGCACGCAGAAGCTCGTTCTATCGTGCTGATGTATCGACTCGATACATCAGCACGGCATAAGGGCGAGAGGAGGCGACGATGAGCCGGAGATCCGGCATCCTCGAGTTCGCCGTACTCGGCCTGCTCCGCGAGTCCCCGATGCACGGCTACGAGCTGCGTAAACGGCTCAACACGTCACTGGGTGTGTTCCGGGCGTTCAGCTACGGAACGCTCTATCCCTGCCTCAAGACGCTGGTCGCCAACGGCTGGTTGATCGAGGAACCGGGGAACGTCGGCGAGGCCGCCGCTTCCCTCACGGGACGCCGCGCCAAGATCGTCTACCGGTTGACGGCCGACGGTAAGGAACATTTCGAGCAGCTCCTCTCCCAGGCCGGCCCGGACGCGTACGACGACGAGACCTTCGCCGCCCGCTTCGCGTTCTTCGGGCAGACGTCGCGAGACGTACGCATGCGCGTGCTCGAGGGTCGGCGCAGTCGGCTGGAGGAGCGCCTGGAGAAGATGCGGGCCTCACTGGCCCGCACCCGGGAGCGACTCGACGACTACACGCTTGAGCTGCAGCGCCACGGAATGGAGTCCGTGGAGCGCGAAGTGCGCTGGCTGAACGAGCTCATCGAGAGCGAGCGGGCGGGGCGGGACCTCAGAGGTTCCGCCGCCGAGGGGACCGCTCAACAGGACACGACATCTGGAGCGACGGGCGGCCTGCCCCGGCCGGGAGACGACTCCCGGCCGGATACGCCCGGCGACACCGCCACGTGAGCGCCCAGTCAGGGCCTCACTCGTACACACAGGGAGCAACCGGAATGGGTTCGGTTCGCGTAGCCATCGTCGGTGTGGGCAACTGCGCCGCATCGCTGGTGCAGGGCGTCGAGTACTACAAGGACGCCGACCCGGCGGCCAAGGTCCCCGGCCTGATGCACGTCCAGTTCGGCGACTACCACGTCAGTGACATCGAGTTCGTCGCCGCCTTCGACGTGGACGCCAAGAAGGTCGGCCTGGATCTCGCGGACGCCATCGGCGCCTCCGAGAACAACACCATCAAGATCTGCGACGTGCCGAACAGCGGCGTCCAGGTCCAGCGCGGCCACACGCACGACGGTCTCGGCAAGTACTACCGCCAGACCATCGAGGAGTCCGCCGAGGCGCCGGTCGACATCGTCCAGATCCTCAAGGACAAGCAGGTCGACGTTCTGGTCTGCTACCTGCCCGTCGGTTCCGAGGCCGCGGCGAAGTACTACGCCCAGTGCGCCATCGACGCCAAGGTCGCCTTCGTCAACGCCCTCCCGGTCTTCATCGCCGGCACCAAGGAGTGGGCGGACAAGTTCACCGAGGCGGGCGTCCCGATCGTCGGCGACGACATCAAGTCGCAGGTCGGCGCCACCATCACGCACCGCGTCATGGCGAAGCTGTTCGAGGACCGGGGCGTCGTCCTGGACCGCACGATGCAGCTGAACGTCGGCGGCAACATGGACTTCAAGAACATGCTCGAGCGTGAGCGCCTGGAGTCCAAGAAGATCTCCAAGACGCAGGCCGTCACCTCCCAGATCCCCGACCGCGACCTGGGTGCGGACAACGTCCACATCGGCCCGTCGGACTACGTCGCCTGGCTGGACGACCGCAAGTGGGCCTACGTCCGCCTCGAGGGCCGCGCCTTCGGTGACGTCCCGCTGAACCTGGAGTACAAGCTCGAGGTCTGGGACTCCCCGAACTCGGCCGGTGTCATCATCGACGCCCTGCGCGCCGCGAAGATCGCCAAGGACCGCGGCATCGGCGGCCCGATCCTGTCCGCGTCGAGCTACTTCATGAAGTCCCCGCCGGTCCAGTACTTCGACGACGAGGCCCGCGCCAACGTCGAGAAGTTCATCGCGGGTGAGGTCGAGCGCTGATCAGCCGCTGACCCCGGTCTGTCGAGGGTCCCCGGGTCGCATGACCCGGGGACCCTTCCCGTATGTGAGGCTGTGCCCCATGGCCGTCGTCCGTGACCTGCGCGTCCTGCTGCGCCTGAAGGGGTTCCGGCGCCTGCTCGCCGTTCGCCTGCTCTCCCAGGGCGCCGACGGCGTCTACCAGGTCGCACTCGCCACCTACGTCGTGTTCTCCCCGGAGAAGCAGACCTCGCCCGCCGCGATCGCCTCCGCGATGGCGGTCCTGCTGCTCCCGTACTCCCTGGTGGGCCCGTTCGCCGGTGTGCTGCTGGACCGCTGGCGCCGCCGCCAGGTCTTCCTGTACGGCAACCTGCTGCGCGCCGCGCTGGCCTCGGTGACGGCGGCTTTGATGATCGCCTCCGTCCCCGACTGGCTCTTCTACGTGTCGGCACTCTGCGTCACGGCCGTCAACCGCTTCGTGCTCGCGGGCCTGTCCGCCGCACTGCCACGGGTGGTCGACGCCGAACGCCTGGTGATCGCCAACTCGCTCTCCCCGACGGCCGGCACCCTGGCCGCCACGGCAGGCGGCGGCCTCGCCTTCGTCGTACGCCTCGTGGTCTCGGACTCCGACGCCGCCGTGGTGCTGCTCGGCGCCGGCCTCTATCTGTGCGGAGCCCTGGCGTCGCTGCGGATCGCCGTGGAACTGCTGGGCCCCGACCGGGCACTCGGGCCGCCCAGGCTGACCTCGGCGCTCAACGGCACCGCCCGCGACCTGGTGGCGGGCGTGCGTCACCTCGCCGCCCCCGCCCGCCGGGAAGCGGCCTGGGCACTCGCGGCCATGACGCTGATGCGGTTCTGCTATGGCGCCCTGCTGGTCATGCTGCTGATGCTGTGCCGGTACTCCCTGACTTCGGACACGGACGAGGGACTCGCCCTGCTGGGGCTGGCACTGGGGGTCTCCGGGGCGGGCTTCTTCGCGGCGGCGGTGGTCACCCCCTGGGCGGCGGGACGACTGGGGCCCGGCCGCTGGATGGCCGTGTGCGCGGCGGTCGCCACCGTGCTGGTGCCGGCACTGGGCCTGCCGTTCGCAGCGGCGCCCCTGCTCGCTGCCGCGTTCGTGCTGGGCCTGACGACACAGGGGGCGAAGATCGCGACCGACACGGTCGTGCAGTCCTCGGTCGACGACACCTTCCGGGGCCGGATCTTCTCCGTCTACGACGTGCTGTTCAACGTGGCCTTCGTCGGCGCGGCCGGGGTGGCCGCGCTCATGCTGCCGCCGGACGGCCGGTCGGTGCCGCTGGTCGTGACGGTCGCCGCGATCTACGGAGTGGTTGCGGCAGCTATGGCCCGGTTTGAGAGCCGGCAAGTGTCACATCAGTGACACAGAGCCCCACCGGACTACAGAGTTGTCAGTGGGACCCGGTAGCTTACGTGCGTCTTATCTCGCGGCATGTCCGCGACACGCACCTATTTCAGGGGGACCCCCAGTGACCACCCAGCCGCCGCCCCAGGGCAACCCGTTCGCGCAGAACCAGCCGCAGGCTCCGCAGCAGCCTCAGGGTCAGAACCCCTACGCCCAGGGGCAGCCGGGCTTCCCGCAGCAGGCCGGCCAGCCCGGTCAGCCCGGTTTCCCGCAGCAGGGCGCGCCGTACGCCCCGGTGCCGCCGCAGCCGGCCCGCCGCAAGCCGAGCTTCAAGACGATCAAGAACATCGTCATCGCGGTGGTCGTCGTGGGTGTCGCGGTCGGCGGTTACATCGCCAGCCGGGACGACGCCGACCAGGCCGGCGTGGGTGACTGCCTGAAGTCCGCGTCGTCGTCCTCGGACCGCATGGAGGTCGTGGACTGCTCCTCCTCGGACGCCGAGGGCAAGGTGCTGTCGAAGGTGAAGGGCCACTTCACGTCGGTGACCGCCGAGACGGAGTGCCGGAAGGTCGACGGAGCCACCGGCTTCTACGCCGAAACCGGCGACGGTGAAGAGTTCCTGCTCTGCCTCGGCGAGGCCTGAGGCACAGACCACTCTCCGTGTTCTGCTTCACGGTCATGTTTCACGTGAAACATGACCCGCGGGCGGCACGTTTCACGTGAAACGTGCCGCCCGTTCTCATGCGTTGTCCGGGTGCTGAGCCCACCATTCCTTCAGTGCTGCCACCGCCGCGTCGTGCTCCATCGGCCCGTTCTCCAGGCGAAGCTCCAGCAGGTGCTTGTATGCCTGCCCGACGGCCGGCCCAGGACGAACACCGAGGACCTCCATGATCTGGTTGCCGTCGAGGTCCGGGCGGATCGCGTCGAGCTCCTCCTGCTCCTGAAGCTGCGCGATCCGATCCTCCAGACCGTCGTACGCACGGGAGAGGGCCGAAGCCTTGCGTTTGTTGCGCGTCGTGCAGTCCGACCGCGTCAGTTTGTGAAGTCGGTCGAGCAGCGGCCCGGCGTCCCGGACGTAGCGGCGGACCGCGGAGTCCGTCCACTCGCCCGTGCCGTAGCCATGGAAGCGCAGATGCAGCTCGACCAGGCGTGAGACGTCCCTCACCAGGTCGTTGGAGTACTTGAGCGCGATCATGCGCTTCTTCGTCATCTTGGCCCCGACCACCTCGTGGTGATGGAACGAGACCCTGCCGTCCTTCTCGAAGCGGCGGGTGCGGGGCTTGCCGATGTCGTGCAGCAGGGCGGCCAGACGAAGGGTCAGGTCCGGTCCTTCGCTCTCCAGGGCCATCGCCTGCTCCAGGACGATGAGGGTGTGGTCGTAGACGTCCTTGTGCCGGTGGTGCTCGTCACGCTCCAGCCGCAGGGCCGGCAGCTCGGGCAGGACCCGCTCGGCTAGACCCGTCTCCACCAGCAGGCTCAGTCCCTTGCGCGGGTGAGGAGAGAGGATGAGCTTGTTCAGCTCGTCCCGGACCCGCTCCGCGGAAACGATGTCGATGCGCCCGGCCATGTCGTGCATGGCCTTGACCACCTCCGGCGCCACCTCGAAGTCGAGCTGCGCGGCGAAGCGCGCGGCCCGCATCATCCTCAGCGGGTCGTCCGAGAAGGAGTCCTCGGGGGTACCCGGAGTGCGCAGCACACGGGCCGCGAGGTCGTCGAGTCCGCCGTGCGGGTCGATGAACACCTTCTCCGGAAGCGCGACGGCCATCGCGTTCACCGTGAAGTCACGCCGGACGAGATCCTCCTCGATGGAGTCGCCGTAGGACACCTCGGGCTTGCGCGAGGTGCGGTCGTACGCCTCCGAGCGGTAGGTGGTCACCTCGATCTGCCAGCCGTCCTTCTGCCCCCCGACCGTGCCGAAGGCGATCCCGACCTCCCAGACCGCGTCCGCCCAGGGACGCATGATCTTCAGAACGTCCTGGGGGCGGGCGTCGGTGGTGAAGTCCAGATCGTTGCCGAGCCGCCCGAGCAGGGCGTCCCGGACCGAGCCGCCGACCAGCGCGAGTGAGAACCCGGCCTCCTGGAAACGGCGGGCGAGATCGTCGGCGACGGGGGCGACCCGCAGCGGCTCACGCGCCGCGCGGTGCTGCTCCTGGCTCAGGACACTGGGGCTGACTTCGTTGGCGTTCGGCACAACAAAACAGGGTACGTGGCCTTGGCGGAGACGGGCGCCCCATGGAGCGCGCACCGAATCCCCCGCTTTCGTACCGCTCCCTTTATAGGCGCACATAGGGGGAAGCCCGGCCCTGGCAGCGGATCTTGTGACGTAGTCCGCGGCACTTCCCCTCGGCGCACCTCGTTACCATGCGTGGACGCACATTCCGACGACCACTGATCACGACGAGGGACGGGCGAGCGCGTGGCCGAGGCGGCAGACTTCCAGGGGACCAGTGCCTCACCTGCCCGCCGGTGGCTCCGGCGCACCACGGCGCTGCTCGCCGGGGCGCCGCTGCTGGCCGGTCTGGTCCAGCTGCCCGCCGCCGGCTCGGCGCACGCCGAAGAGGCGACCGCGGCCCTGGCCGACTCCGACTCGGGCTCGGTGGCCGTGGCCGTCGACTCGCTCACCCCCTCCGCGCCCACGGACGGGGACACGGTGACCGTGTCGGGCACCGTGACCAACCACGGCAAGCGGACCGTCACCGACGCCCACGTGGGCCTGCGCGTGGGCCCACCGCTCGACACCCGCTCGTCCGTCGACGCGATCGCCAAGGACAGCGACGATCTCCAGGGCTCCATCTCCCCGGAGATCGACAACAAGTACACGGAGAAGTTCTCCAAGCTCACTCCCGGCGTGGCGGAGCACTTCAACATCTCGGTGCCGGTCGACGAGCTGAACCTCGGCAACGACGGCGTCTACGAATTCGCGGTCTCGCTGTCCGGGGAGACCTCCGCGCAGCCGTGGGAGCAGATCCTCGGCATCCGGCGGACCTTCCTGCCCTGGCAGCCCGACGAGGCCGACACCAAGACCAAGACCACGGCGCTGTGGCCACTCGTCTCGACGACGCACATGGCCGCCGAAACGGGACCGAACGAGGAGCAGACCCCGGTCTTCCTCAATGACGACCTGGCGAAGGAGATCTCCCCCGGCGGCCGCCTGAACCAGATGGTGACGCTGGGCAAGGACCTCGACGTCACCTGGGTGGTCGACCCGGACCTGCTGGCCTCCGTCGACGCGATGACGGGCAGCTACCGCGTCCGGGACGGGGACCAGACCACCGCCGGCACCCACCAGACGGTCGCCAAGCAGTGGCTCGCCGACCTGCAGGACGCGGTGGCCGACGAGGAGGTCGTCGCCCTCCCCTTCGCCGACCCCGACCTGGCTTCCCTCGCCCACAACGGCACGGACGTCACCGGCTCGCTGAGTCAGCTCAAGGAGGCGACGGACGTCGTCGCCAACACCGTCGAGCCGATCCTCCACGTCAGGCCGAGCACCGAGTTCGCCTGGCCCGTGGAAGGCGCCGTCGACCGGTCGATCGTCAAGGTCGCCACCTCCGCGGGCGCCGACAAGGTGATCGCGCGCAGCGACAGCCTCCAGGAGACCGACGCCCTGCCGTACACACCGTCCGCCGCCCGCCCCATCGGTGGCGGCACCACGGCGGTGGTGGCCGACGCCCGGATGTCCACGGCGTTCGAGGGCGACCTGACGACGGCGTCCGCGTCCACGCTCGCCGTGCAGCGCTTCCTCGCCCAGAGCCTGGGCCTGGGCCTGCAGACCGACAAGCAGCGCAGCATGGTCATCGCTCCGCAGCGCACGCCCTCCGGGAGCCAGGCGCGCGCGATGGCCGAAGGGCTGCGGGCCCTTCAGAGCGGCACGTGGTCCCAGTCCCAGAAGCTGGCGGCGGCCGCCGCGGCCAAGCCGGATCCGGACGCCGCCACCAAGGTCCCGGGCATCTCTTCCTACCCTTCGGCGCTGCGCAAGAAGGAGCTGCCCCGGTCGGCGTTCGTGGAGAGCGCGCGGACGCAGGACGCGCTGGACAGCTTCAAGGTCGTGCTCTCGGACCCGTCCCGGGTGGTGACCCCCTTCGGACGCGCCCTGAACCGGGAGCTGTCCGTGTCGTGGCGCGGCCGGGCCGCCGAGGCGGAGTCGTTCCGCGCCGGAGTGAAGTCGTACCTCGACGGGCTGACCGGCCGGGTCAGACTGATCGACAAGTCGGAGACGAAGCTCTCCGGCCGCAGCGCCACCATCCCGGTGACGGTGCAGAACAACCTGGTCCAGGACGTCGGCCCCCTGGTCCTGCGGCTCACCTCGACGAACCCGACCCGCCTCGAGATCGACGGCGCCCGCTACGAGGAGCAGCCGATCTCGGTCTCCGGCGGCCACAGCCAGTCGGTGAAGTTCACCACGTCAGCCAATGCCAACGGCCGGGCGACGGTGATCGCCCAGCTGTACACGACGGACGGGCGGCCGTACGGCAAGCCGGTCACCTTCGACGTGAAGGTCACCGAGATCACGGCCACCGTGATGCTCGTCATCGGAGGCGGTGTCCTGCTGCTCGTCCTCGCCGGCTTCCGGATGTACACGCAGCGCAAGCGCGCTGCGGCCCGTGCCGCCGAGAAGGCGGAGCCGGGCGAGGACCGCGCGGAGGGCGACGAGGGTGATTCCGGAGAGTCGCAGGCTTCGGAGAACGCCGACGACTCTCCGGAGCAGCCGAGTGACCCGACACCGGACACCGCAGCGGAAAGCGACGACCCGTCCGGCACGGGTGAGAGAGTGGACCGTTGAGGATGTCGTGGCCGGTCGGCCCGGGACGATGAGGTGGGGTAACCATGAACGCGCCGTACGACGGTGACCGCGGTCAGGCCGCGGACGGCTCGGGTCACCCCCAGGGCCCGCCGCCGGACCCCGGCCAGACGCCGCCGCAGCCGCCCGCGGACATGTACCTCCAGGACGCCTACGACCAGGATCCCTACCGGGCCCAGGACCTCTCCGCCCAGGATCCGGTCTCCGAGGCGCTCTACGACCGCGCCGCGCACCCCCCGCCGCCCCCGGGCACGTACCCGCCGCAGCAGCCGCTGTACTCCCAGCCCTCCCAGTCGCCCTATGCCCCCGATCCCCGGGTGTGGGCCCAGACGCCCGCCCCGGAGCCGGAGGGACCGACGCAGTACCTGCCGTACGGCGACGACCCTCGGACCACCCAGTTCGTGGGCGTGGACGACCTGGTCGGCCAGGCCGGAGACCAGCGTCACGAGCCGGACGCCTTCGCGCACCTGTTCCGCGACCAGCAGCAGGGCGGCGGCCACCCCTCGTACGACGACCAGGCCGCCGTACCCGCACCCGCACCCGCACCGGGGCCGTACGGCGGGGCGGCGGGGCCGGGCCAGTACGGCGCGCCACCACCACCGCCGCCGGGCCAGTACGGCGGGCACCAGGGGCCCGATCCGTACGGGAACGCTCAGACACACGGTCAGTACGGCGGCTCCGCCCAGTACGGCGGCTCCGCTGCGACGCCCGGGCAGCACGCGGCGCCCGCACCCGGCCAGTACGCGGTGGCTCCCTCACCCGAGGCGGCCGAGGCTCCCCTCCAGGAGCCCGAGCCCGCGCCCGCGGCCAGCCAGGCCGCGCCCAAGAAGGGCGGGCGCGCGGGGGGTCTGCTGAAGTCGAGCGCCGTGATGGCGGCCGGCACGATGGTGTCGCGGCTGACCGGGTTCGTCCGGTCGGCGCTGATCGTCTCGGCTCTCGGCGTCGGTCTGCTCGGCGACACGTTCCAGGTCGCCTACCAGCTGCCCACGATGATCTACATCCTCACCGTCGGCGGCGGTCTCAACTCGGTCTTCGTGCCGCAGCTCGTCCGAGCCATGAAGGACGACGAGGACGGGGGCGAGGCCTTCGCCAACCGCCTCCTGACCCTCGTCATGGTCGCGCTGGGCGCGCTGACAGTCATCACGGTCTTCGCCGCGCCCCTGCTGATCCGGCTCCTGTCCAACCCCGTCGCCAGTGACCCGGCCGCCAACGAGGTCGGTATCACCTTCGTCCGCTACTTCCTGCCGTCCATCTTCTTCATGGGCCTGCACGTGGTGATGGGGCAGGTCCTCAACGCCCGCGGCAGGTTCGGCGCGATGATGTGGACCCCGGTCCTGAACAACATCGTCATCATCGTGACCCTCGGCCTGTTCATCTGGGTCTACGGCACCGCGGAAACCTCGGGCATGAAGGTGACGAGCATCCCGCCGGAGGGCGAGCGTCTGCTCGGCATCGGGGTGCTGCTGGGACTCATCGTGCAGTCCCTGGCCATGATCCCGTACCTGCGGGAGACGGGTTTCCGGCTCCGGCTGCGCTTCGACTGGAGGGGGCACGGGCTCGGCAAGGCCATCACCCTCGCCAAGTGGACGGTCCTGTTCGTCCTGGCCAACCAGGCGGGCGCCATGATCGTCATCCAGCTCTCCACCGCTGCGGGCAAGGCCTCACCCGTCGACGGCACCGGCTTCGCGGCCTACGCCAACGCACAGCTGATCTGGGGCCTGCCGCAGGCCATCATCACCGTCTCGCTGATGGCCGCCCTGCTGCCCCGGATCTCCCGCTCGGCGTCCGAGGAGGACGGGGGAGCGGTCCGGGACGACATTTCCCAGGGCCTGCGCACGACAGCCGTGGCCATCGTTCCCGTCTCCTTCGGCTTCGTCGCGCTGGGCATCCCGATGTGCACGCTCATGTTCGGCTCCTCGGGCACCAGCGAAGCCACCAACATGGGCTACATGCTGATGGCCTTCGGTCTCGGCCTCATCCCGTACTCCGTGCAGTACGTCGTCCTGCGCGCCTTCTACGCCTACGAGGACACCCGCACGCCCTTCTACAACACCGTCATCGTGGCCGTGGTCAACGCCGCCGCCTCGGGCCTGTGTTACCTCCTGCTGCCCTCGCGCTGGGCCGTCGTCGGCATGGCCGCCTCCTACGGCCTGGCCTATGTGATCGGCGTGGGCATCGCCTGGCGCAGGCTGCGCAAGCGGCTCGGCGGGGACCTGGACGGCGCACGGGTGCTGCGCACGTACGCCCGGCTGTGCATCGCGTCCGTCCCGGCCGCCCTGATCGGTGGCGCCGCCTGCTACGCGATCAGCCGCTCGCTCGGCCAGGGCGTCGTGGGATCGTTGGCCGCGCTGCTGGCCGGAGGAGTGCTCCTGTTCGGTGTCTTCTTCGTCGCCGCCCGCCGCATGCGCATCGAAGAGGTCAACTCTCTGGTCGGCATGGTGCGCGGACGCCTGGGACGCTGAGACCCGGGGTAGGCGCACAACCATCGTCCGCCGCTGTGTGTCGTGCTTAGCGGCGGACTGTGGGCACAATTGGGTTCGGCGTCGGACGCGCGGATCGGAAGTCGGCCGACGCGCACGGAATGGGGAGGCAGGAACGACGGTGGCGGAACGGAGCACAGCTGCCGTCGACGTGGCAGACACCAGCGGCGATGAGCCGCTGACCGCACAGGCGGACCAGTCCACGGCCGACGGGGTGGCCAACAACCGGGAGCGGGACACGGACAGCGACGAGGCACAGGGGAACCCCACGAGCGAGGAACCCGGCAAGACCTCGCCACCCGAACTGCACAGCGGGCACAAGCTCGCCAGACGCTACCGCCTCGAGGAGTGCGTCACCCGTCTGGACGGCTTCAGCAGTTGGCGGGCCGTCGACGAGAAGCTGCGCCGCGCCGTCGGAGTCCACCTCCTCCCCGCGGACCACGCGCGCGCCCGGTCCGTGCTGGCCGCGGCGCGCTCCTCCGCCCTGCTCGGCGATCCCCGTTTCGTCCAGGTACTGGACGCCGTCGAGGACAACGACCTCGTCTACGTCGTGCACGAGTGGCTCCCGGACGCCACCGAGCTGACCGCTCTCCTCGCCGCCGGGCCGCTGGAGGTGTACGACGCCTACCAGATGGTCAGTCAGGTCGCGTCGGCCATGGCGGCCGCGCACCGGGAGGGCCTCGCCCATCTTCGTCTGAGCCCCAACGCGGTGCTGCGTACGTCGACGGGCCAGTGGCGGATCCGCGGGCTGGCCGTCAACGCCGCACTGCGCGGCATCAGTTCCGACACTCCGCAGCGCACCGACACCGAGGCCATCGGAGCCCTGCTGTACGCCACGCTCACCCAGCGCTGGCCGTACGAGAGCGACGCGCACGGTCTGGCAGGTCTGCCCAAGGACATCGGGCTGATCCCGCCGGACCAGGTACGCGCCGGCGTCCACCGCGGCCTGTCCGAACTGGCGATGCGGGCGCTCGCCAACGACGGTGCCACCGCTTCCCGGCACGAGTCCCCGTGCACCACGCCGGAGGAACTGGTGAAGGCGATCGGCGAGATGCCGCGCATCCGCCCGCCGGAGCCGGCGTACACCGCACCGCCCCAGTACCAGCGCACGCCCTACCAGCAGGGCGGGTACAGCCGCCCTGCACCGCACCCCGGTGTCACTCAGCCCGTACCGACGCCGCCGCCCCCGCTGCAGAGCCGTACCGGCAAGGCCCTGAAGTGGGGGGTGTCGGCCCTGTTGATCGCCGCGCTCGGCCTCGGCAGTTGGCAGCTCGCGGACGCCCTCATGGAACGGGGCGGCAAGGCCGACGACCCGAACCAGACGCAGACGGTGGACGGCGACAACGACAAGAGCCCGAAGGAGCCGGTCAGCCGACCGATCAGCATCGCGGGCGCGCACGACTACGACCCGTTCGGATCAGACGGGTCCGAATACCCGGAGAACGTCGGCAAGGCCTACGACGGCGACCCCGGAACCTACTGGCAGACGAGCCACTACGCGAGCGCCGACTTCGGGCGGCTGAAGCCCGGTGTGGGCATCGTGGTCGACCTCGGCAAAGTGCAACAGGTCGGCAAGGTGGCCCTGACGTTCGGTGGCGACACTTCGGTGGAGCTCCGCTCCGCCGGGGCCACGGACTCGGAGCCGCAGTCCTTCGAGGGCTACCAGAAGATCGCCGGTGGAAACGGTACGACGGTGGACCTCAAGCCGGACAAGGCGGTGAAGACCCGCTACCTTCTGGTCTGGCTGACCAAGCTGCCGGTGACGGACGGGCAGTTCCGGGGCCGCGTCGCCGACATCAAGGTGACCAGCTGACGGCACCTACCGCAGGGAGAGGGGTGTGATGGCGGGCGGCGCGAGTCATGACGGTGTGACCGACCAGGAGCTGCTCGCCCGCCACGTCGAGGGCGACCCCGACGCCTTCGGTGAGCTTGTGCGCCGTCACCGCGACCGGCTCTGGGCGGTGGCCCTGCGGACGCTGGGGGACCGTGAGGAGGCCGCCGACGCCGTCCAGGACGCCCTCGTCTCCGCCTACCGGGCCGCCCACACCTTCCGCGGGCAGGCGGCCGTCACCACCTGGCTGCACCGGATCACGGTGAACGCCTGTCTGGACCGTGCCCGCAAGGCCGCTTCGCGGAAGACCGCGCCCGTCGACGACACCGAACGCCTGGAGCAGTTGCTGGAGCCGCACGAGTCGGCCTCCGCTCCCGCGGAGCGCAACGACCTGCACCGCCAGCTACTGGAGGCCCTGGGTACCTTGCCCGCCGACCAGCGAGCCGCTCTCGTCCTCGTCGACATGCAGGGCTACCCCGTCGCGGAGGCCGCCCGCATCCTCGACGTACCGACCGGAACGATCAAGAGCCGCTGTGCCCGGGGCAGAGCCCGGCTCCTTCCGCTGCTCACCCACCTGCGTCCGGACGGCAGCGGGGAGAGCAGGAAGCCCGGCCCGGAACGGAACCGGACGCACGGGGCATCCGTCCCACCCGCAGCGGGACCGTCGGAAGCAGGGTCGGGCGATTCAACCGCAGTGAAGGGCGGAGGTGGACGAGCGTGACGTCGTCGACGACAGACATGACCGGGCACCCGGATGTCGCGGAGATCGCCGACCTCGCCGAAGGCCTCCTCCCGACCACACGGACCACCGAAGTACGACAGCACCTGGAAAGCTGCGAGCTCTGCGCGGACGTCTACGCCTCGCTCACGGAGATCCAAGGACTGCTCGGCACCCTGCCTGCCCCGGCACCCATGCCGGACGACGTGGCCGCCCGAATCGACGCCGCTCTGGCAGCCGAGCCACCGCTGGGGATCGCCGACGGCACACGTGTTTCACGTGAAACATCGACGCACGCCGACCGGCCCGCCGGGCACGCCCGCCCCTCCTCCACGGGCCCCGACCGCAAGGACCGCCGGCGAGGCGGGCGACGAAGGATCGCTGTCCTCGGCGCCGTGGCCGCCGCTGCCGCCATCGGAATCGGCTCGGTCGTGGTCTCCTCCCTCACCGAGGACAGCTCCTCCGGCAACACCGCCCGCGAGCAGCAGACCGCGATCGCGGACACCTTCTCCGAGGGCCGGCTCAGGGACAGGGTCACCAACCTCGTCGCGGACGGCAGTGCCGAGAACGGATCCCGCACACCGCGCAGCTTCGGCATGGAGTCCGAGAACGGTGGCGAGACCGCCGAGAACCATGTCTTCAAGCAGCCGACCGTCCCCGAGTGCATCCGCAAGGGCATCGGCCGCGACGACGCTGTGATCGCCACGGAGCCGGGCGTCTACAAGGGCAGGGAAGCCTTGCTGGTGGTACTGCCCGACGCCACCAATGACACCCGGGTCACCGCCTACATCGTCGAGACGGCGTGCGTGGATCAGCCCGCGGTGGGCAAAGCCAAGATCCTTCTCGAGCACTCCTACGCGCGTTCGTAGCGGCCCTTCCACCCTCTCGCAAGGCGAGCTGTGCCCTGCCGCCGTGTGCCCGGGCACAGCGGGAATGCGCGCCCCGTAGGATCCGTTAGGTGGGGTGAGAGTTCCGAGTGCAGCTCCACCCGGCCCTGAAGACGCAGTCCAGAGACGAGGAATGAAGCCGTGAGCGACGTCCGAAACGTGATCATCATCGGCTCCGGGCCCGCCGGCTACACGGCGGCGCTCTACACCGCGCGAGCGTCCCTGAAGCCGCTGGTGTTCGAGGGTGCCGTCACCGCGGGCGGAGCGCTGATGAACACCACCGAGGTGGAGAACTTCCCCGGCTTCCAGGACGGCATCATGGGCCCCGAGCTCATGGACAACATGCGGGCCCAGGCGGAGCGCTTCGGTGCCGAGCTGATCCCGGACGACGTCGTGGCCGTCGACCTCAGCGGCGAGATCAAGACCGTCACCGACACCGCGGGCACGGTCCACCGGGCCAAGGCCGTGATCGTCACCACCGGCTCCCAGCACCGCAAGCTCGGCCTGCCGAACGAGGACGCGCTGTCCGGTCGCGGTGTCTCCTGGTGCGCGACCTGTGACGGCTTCTTCTTCAAGGACCAGGACATCGCCGTGATCGGCGGCGGGGACACCGCGATGGAGGAGGCCACCTTCCTCTCCCGCTTCGCGAAGTCCGTGACGATCGTCCACCGCCGGGACACCCTGCGCGCCTCCAAGGCGATGCAGGAGCGTGCCTTCGCCGACCCCAAGATCTCGTTCGTCTGGGACAGCGAGGTCGCCGAGGTCCAGGGCGACCAGAAGCTTGCGGGCCTGAAGCTGCGCAACGTCAAGACCGGCGAGCTCTCCGATCTGCCGGTGACCGGCCTGTTCATCGCGATCGGCCACGACCCGCGCACCGAGCTCTTCAAGGGCCAGCTGGACCTGGACCCGGAGGGCTACCTGAAGGTCGACGCGCCCTCGACGCGCACCAACCTGACGGGTGTCTTCGGGGCTGGTGACGTGGTCGACCACACCTACCGACAGGCGATCACCGCTGCGGGCACCGGCTGCTCCGCCGCGCTCGACGCCGAGCGCTTCCTCGCCGCCCTCAGCGACGAGGACAAGGCGGAGCCCGAGAAGACCGCCGTCTGACCACCCCATCCCCCGCACCAACCAGTTAGGAGCCCGCCGTGGCCGGCACCCTGAAGCATGTGACTGACGACTCCTTCGAGCAGGACGTCCTCAAGAGCGACAAGCCCGTCCTGGTGGACTTCTGGGCCGCCTGGTGCGGTCCGTGCCGCCAGATCGCGCCGTCCCTCGAGGCCATCGCCGCCGAGTACGGCGACAAGATCGAGATCGTCAAGCTGAACATCGACGAGAACCCGGG
The DNA here is from genome assembly GCF_033406955.1 of Streptomyces violaceoruber. Taxonomy (NCBI): domain Bacteria; kingdom Bacillati; phylum Actinomycetota; class Actinomycetes; order Kitasatosporales; family Streptomycetaceae; genus Streptomyces; species Streptomyces violaceoruber. Next base: position 4,242,538 of record NZ_CP137734.1, read on the forward strand.
TACGGCCGCCAAGTACGGCGTCATGTCCATCCCGACCCTGAACGTCTACCAGGGTGGCGAGGTCGCCAAGACCATCGTCGGTGCGAAGCCGAAGGCCGCGATCGTCCGCGACCTCGAGGACTTCATCGCCGACTGACGATCGCCGACTGACGTTTCACGTGAAACACGAATGGGCCGACCCGAACGGGTCGGCCCATTTGGTGTACAGCGGTCTCCGGTGCCGAGCTACAGCGGCCGCAGCACCGGCTCCTTCTGCACGGCGCCCAGCAGGCGGTCCAGTGCCATCTCCACGTCTTCCTTCCAGGACAGCGTGGAGCGAAGATCCAACCGCAGCCGCGGATGCCGGGGATGCGGTCGGACCGTCTTGAAGCCCACCGCCAGGAGATGATCCGCCGGCAGAACGCAGGCGGGCTCCTTCCAGCGGGCATCGCCGAACGCCTCGATGGCCTTGAAGCCACGACGCAGGAGATCCTTGGCGACCGTCTGGACCATCACCCGGCCCAGCCCTTGGCCCTGGTACCCCGGCATCACGAACGCGGTCATCAACTGAACCGCGTCGGAGGAGACCGGGCTGGTGGGGAAAGCGGCCGAGCGCGGCACATACGCGGGCGGTGCGTAGAGAACGAAGCCCACCGGCACGTCGTCGACGTAGACCACTCGGCCGCAGGATCCCCAGTCCAGCAGCACGGCGGAGATCCAGGACTCCTTCTCCAGGGCCGCCGTACCGGCCTCTACCGCGGCCTCGCCGCTGACGGGGTCCAGTTCCCAGAAGACGCACGAGCGACAGCGCTGGGGAAGGTCCTGAAGGTTGTCCAGCGTGAGCGGTACGAGCCTGCGCCCCATGAAGGCTGTTCCTCGCTTCCTTCCCCTGCCGCGTCGCGGGCGGCTGTCAGAGCGCTCCGTTCCCTGAGCAGGCTGCCGATGAACCCACCGACCGCGCCCAGCCCCAAGCCCGCGCTCACCCATTCGGTGCGGCTCATCGTTCGCATGGCCCCTGCCTTCCTCCCAGAGGTACCGCCAGGTGACAACGCTCTCCCGCTCGCATCGTATCCACGATGCGGTGGACCCGACACCGACGCAAAGCAAAGGGCGGACCGTGTTCCGGTATGCACCGGACACAGTCCGCCCTGTGCCGCTCCTACGGCAGTCGGAGCGCCCCTGGACGCTCCGCCTACCGGAGTCAGGACTCGGCGTCCCCGTCCTCGTCCTCGCCCTCCAGAAGGCCCTTCTGCAGCACGGGGCCCTCTCCGGGAGCGAGACTGCCGAGGATCCGCTCAAGGTCGTCCATGGAGGCGAACTCCACGGTGATCTTGCCCTTTTTCTGACCCAGGTCGACCTTCACACGCGTCTCGAAGCGATCCGAGAGCCGCGTCGCGAGGTCCGACAGCGCTGGGGAGACCAGAGAGCCGGCCCTCGGGCCCTTGGCTCGCTGCGGCTTCTGCGGCCGGGACCCCATGAGGGTCACGATCTCTTCGACCGACCGCACCGAGAGCCCTTCGGCCACGATGCGATGCGCCAGTCGATCCTGCTCCTCCGGGTCGTCGACGGACAGGAGGGCTCGCGCGTGCCCCGCGGAGAGCACACCTGCGGCCACCCGGTTCTGCACCTTCGGGGAGAGCTTCAGCAGACGCAGGGTGTTGGACACCTGCGGGCGGGAGCGGCCGATACGGTCCGCCAGCTGGTCATGCGTGCAGTTGAAGTCCTTCAGCAACTGGTCGTAGGCGAAGGCCTCCTCCAGCGGATTCAGCTGAGCGCGGTGCAGGTTCTCCAGGAGCGCGTCCAGAAGGAGCTTCTCGTCCTCCGTCGCCCGCACGATCGCCGGGATGGCGTCCAGCTCCAGCTCTCGGCAGGCGCGGAAGCGGCGCTCGCCCATGATGAGCTCATAGCGCCCAGGCTCCGTCGGCCGAACGACAACCGGCTGGAGGAGTCCTACCTCTCGGATGGAGGTGACGAGCTCGGCCAGCGCGTCGTCGTCGAAGTCCTTGCGCGGCTGCTTCGGGTTCGGCGTGATGGCGTCGAGTGGAACCTCGGCGAAGTGCGCCCCCATGGGCGGCCGAAGCCCTTCGACGCCCTGGGGTGCCGTCAGCTCTTCGGTTTCACGTGAAACATGCTGAAGCGTGGCCACCTTCGCCGCGGCCACCCCACGCTCGTTCGGCAGCAGCGGCATCGCCCCAGGGGCCGCAGAAGCCGCGCTCCCCAAGGCCGCCGAGGCAACCGACTTCTCGGTCGGGGCGTTGGGGATCAGTGCACCGAGGCCACGACCCAACCCCCTCCGTCGCTCACTCACTGGGTCCCCTCCACCATGCTCGGATCGTTCTGAGCGCCGAGGTGGGCGTGGGTCGCGTCATAGGTGACGCCCACACCCTTCAGCGCGATCTCACGGGCCGCCTCCAGATAGGAGAGGGCTCCACTTGATCCTGGATCGTAGGTCAGTACTGTCTGCCCGTAGCTCGGAGCCTCGGAGATACGGACCGAGCGGGGAATGCTCGTCCGCAACACCTCCTCGCCGAAGTGGCTGCGCACCTCGTCAGCGACCTGCGACGCGAGCCGCGTCCGGCCGTCGTACATGGTGAGGAGGATCGTCGACACATGCAGCGTGGGGTTGAGATGGCCCCGCACCAGGTCGACGTTGCGCAGCAGCTGCCCCAGCCCTTCCAGGGCGTAGTACTCGCACTGGATGGGGATCAGCACCTCTTGGCCCGCGACGAGGGCATTGACGGTCAGCAGACCGAGGGAGGGCGGGCAGTCGATGAGGATGTAGTCCAGCGGCTGCTCGTACGCCGTGATCGCTCGCTGGAGGCGGCTCTCGCGAGCGACCAGCGAGACCAGTTCGATCTCCGCACCGGCGAGATCGATCGTGGCGGGCGCACAGAACAGACCCTCGACATCGGGGACCGGCTGGACCACTTCCGAGAGCGGTCGGCTCTCGACCAGCACGTCGTAGATGGAAGGCACATCGGCGTGATGATCGATCCCCAGCGCGGTGGAGGCATTGCCCTGCGGGTCGAGGTCGACGACCAGGACTCTCGCACCGTGCAGGGCGAGTGACGCGGCAAGATTGACGGTCGTCGTCGTCTTGCCCACACCGCCCTTCTGGTTCGCTACGACCATGACCCGGGTCTGCTCGGGTCGCGGCAGCCCCTCGCCGGCGCGGCCCAGAGCCTCCACCGCCAGCTGGGCAGCACGACCGATCGGCGTGTCGTCCATCGGAGGCGGTGTTTCACGTGAAACATCCGCCCCCATCGACTCGGTACGGGGACCGGGGACCGGATCGGTCATCGGTCCCGCGATATTGGCGTCGGACCGCAAGGATTCACTCTCCTCGACTTCAGGCTCGCAATGAACAGAGCCTCCCATGCCTCTGGGGTCATGAACCAGTGAGGCCTGGTCTTCTGTGGAGAAATCCACCTCTGTGGACAACTCCGTGCCCTCCCCGAGCGACCCTAGAGGCTTCCGGTCGCGGGGGTCGGCCGCGGCGCGGCCGCGGCTGATGATGCCGTGCAGCAGTGAGCGACGTTTCACGTGAAACACGATGCACAGCCGCTGATGCCGAACTGCCGCGACACTCCGGCATGCGTGAGCAGGGCAGCTTGTGTGGAGTACGGCCTGGGTGGAGTACGGCCCGGGTGGAGTACGACTGACCATCCGAGCGAAGCCGGACGCTATCCGCGGCGCCGACGCGTCCGGCCGGTCCGTGCGGCCTTGGCCCGCTTGGCGGCGAAGCGCACACCACCGGGGCTCTCGCCCACCTCTACTCGCACCACGGTGGACAGGGGAGACACGACGCCCTCTCCGACGTGGAGGATGGACGTCTGCTCCGCACCGAGTTTGCTCAGCGCCGCGGTCGCCGCCTTCAGCTCCTCCTCGGCCGTGTCGCCCTTGAGGGCCAGCATCTCCCCGTACGGACGCAGCAGGGGGATGCCCCAGGTGGCGAGGCGGTCCAGCGGAGCTACGGCACGGGCCGTCACCACATGGACCGGCGGCAGCTTGCCCATAACCTCTTCGGCCCGGCCCCGCACCACGGTGACATGGTCCAGGCCCAGCAGCTCCACGACCTCGGTCAGGAAGTTCGTGCGGCGCAGCAACGGCTCGAGAAGGGTGATCTTCAGGTCTTCCCGCACCAGCGCCAGCGGGATACCGGGCAGGCCGGCTCCCGAGCCGACGTCGCACACCGTCACTCCCTCGGGCACAACCTCCGAAAGCACCGCGCAGTTCAGCAGGTGCCGCTCCCAGAGCCGGGGTACTTCTCGCGGGCCGATCAAACCACGCTTCACCCCCGCCTCGGCAAGCAGTTCCGCGTAGCGGACCGCGTCCGCGTAGCGATCACCGAACACATCACGTGCCTGCTCGGGTACAGGGGGGAGCTCCGCTGCCTCCGACACGGGGACCGTCCTTCCGTATGGCACCGGCGCACCGGGCGCCGGAACCAGAACCACCAGAACTATCAGGCTGACAAAATTCGGCCCCGCCTGCGCAACAGACGGGGCCGGGGAACGAGAGAACCGATCAGGCGGGAAGCACGACGACGAAGCGCTCCGGCTCCTCGCCCTCGGACTCGCTGCGCAGTCCCGCGGCCTTGACCGCGTCGTGCACGACCTTGCGCTCGAAGGGCGTCATCGGCTTCAGCCGCACGGACTCGCCGCTGCTCCTGACCTCGGCCGCGGCCTTGGCACCCAGCTCGGACAGCTCGGCGCGCTTGTCGGCGCGGTACCCCGCGATGTCGAGCATCAGGCGGCTGCGGTCACCGGTCTCGCGGTGCACGGCCAGGCGTGTGAGCTCCTGCAGAGCCTCCAGCACCTCACCGTCCCGGCCGACCAGCTTCTCCAGGTCCCTGCTCTTGCTGTCGCTGATGATCGAGACGGAGGCACGGTCGGCCTCGACGTCCATGTCGATGTCGCCGTCGAGGTCGGCGATGTCGAGCAGACCCTCCAGGTAGTCCGCGGCGATCTCGCCCTCCTGCTCGAGGCGAGTGAGGGTGTCTGCACCCTCGGCAGCGGCGGAGATAGTGCCTTCCGTCACGGGATGGACTCCTTCTTACTTCTTCGACGGGGACTTGGGCCGCTGCGGGCCCTTGCGCTGTCCGGACTGGGCCTTGCTGCGGCCACCGCCGCCGGACTTCTGAGCCGGCTTCTTGGCACCGGCGGCAGGCTTGGCGTCCTGCTTGCCGGCCGGTTCGGCGTCCTGCGGCTCGTCCGACTTGGTCAGCGACGTCTTCGGCTCGGCCTCACCGGCGGGCTTGGCCTGGCGCTGGGACTTGCTCTGCCGCTTGGGCTGTTGGCGCTTGGGCTGAGCCGTGGTTGTCACGGTCGAGCCGTCCTCGCTCTGGACGGCCACGGCGGCGTCGTTCTTCACCACGTTGCCGTCGGCCTGGGCGGCCAGGCCCGCCTTGTTCAGACCGTTGATGAACTTGCGCTCGGCCTCGTTGCGGTCCCGGCCCTTGGCGACGATGGCCTTCACGATGGCCTTCTCGCCCCGGCGACGGGTCCTGCCGTGCTCGGTGACGCTCTTGTGCAGCCGCTCCAGGTAGGAGGCCTGCGCCTTGGAGCCCGGCGTCGGGTTGTTGCGGATGACGTACATCTGCTGGCCCATGGTCCACACGTTGGTGGTCAGCCAGTAGACGAGGACACCGACGGGGAAGTTGATACCGAAGACGGCGAACATGACCGGGAAGACGTACATCAGCATCTTCTGCTGCTGCATGAACGGCGTCTTCACCGAGGTGTCGACGTTCTTGGTCATCAGCTGGCGCTGGGTGAAGAACTGCGACGCGGACATCAGCACGATCATGACCGCGGTGATGACCCGGACGTCCGTCAGCGAGGCACCGAGGGATTCCACCTTGGACGCGCCGTCGGTGAACTTCGCGGCCAGCGGGGCACCGAAGATGTGCGCCTTCTGGGCGCTCTCCAGCAGGGGCTGGTTGATCTTGCCGATGGTGTCGCCGGACGCGATGCCGTTGAGCACGTGGTACAGGGCGAAGAAGAACGGGGACTGCGCCAGGATGGGAAGGCACGAGGAGAGCGGGTTGGTACCCGTCTCCTTGTACAGCTTCATCATCTCTTCGGACTGACGCTGCTTGTCGTTCTTGTAGCGCTCCTGGATCTTCTTCATCTCCGGCTGGAGCGTCTGCATCCCGCGCGTCGCCTTGATCTGCTTCACGAAGAGCGGGATCAGGCAGATGCGGATGAGGATCACCAGGGACACGATGGACAGGCCCCAGGCCCATCCGGTGTCAGGTCCGAAGATCGCCCCGTACACCGTGTGGAACTGGACGATGACCCAGGAGACGGGCCAGGTGATAAAGCTGAAGAGGCTGGCAATCGTGTCCACTAATCATGCTCCTTGGGCATGGGGCGAGGTCTCTGCGGCCGGGCTCGAAGGATCGGACGAGCTCGGATGAGCAGGCCTTCCTTCGGTGGCCGGTTCGGCGGCGGAGGTCCCGCCCTTGCGTGCCCGCCAGGCGGCACGCAGCATTTCGTGCCACCGCGGACGCTTGCGCGGCGGAACATGGTCCACGCCGCCCAGCGACCACGGATTGCACCGCAGGATGCGCCAAGCGGTGAGTGCCGTGCCCTTGACGGCTCCGTGCCGGTCGATGGCCGTGTAGCCGTAGTGGGAACACGACGGGTAGTACTTGCACACCGGCCCCAGCAGCGGACTGATCGTCCACTGGTAGAGCTTGATCAGAGCCAGCAGCGGGTACTTCATCGCGCGCCCCCTCCCAGTAGCCGCGCCAGGGCGGCGTCCAGGTCTCGGGCCAGCTGTGCATGGTCGGCGTCACCCGCACCGGGCAGCGCTCGTACGACTACCAGGCTACCGGGGGGCAACAGGTCGATCCGGTCGCGCATCAGATGGCGAAGCCTGCGCTTCACCTTGTTGCGCACGACCGCGACACCCACGGCTTTGCTCACGACGAAACCCGCACGTGTCCGGGGAGCGCTCTCCCCAGGCGCGTGCGGGTCCGTGGCACCGCTTCGAAGGTGGACGACGAGGGTCGGGCGGCCGGCCCGGCGACCTCGTCGTACCGCGGTCGCGAAGTCCTCGCGCCGCCTCAGCCGGTTCTCGGTGGGCAGCACGATGTCATGACCTGACCGGGATCAGGCGGACAGACGGGCGCGACCCTTGCTGCGGCGGGTCGCGAGAATCGCGCGGCCGGCACGGGTACGCATACGCAGCCGGAAGCCGTGGGTCTTCGCGCGGCGACGGTTGTTCGGCTGGAAGGTGCGCTTGCTCACTCGGGGGCTCCAGAAAGATTCGGGTGTTGGCGGGGTGCCGTCCTGGCTGTCACCGTGCGCCCACGAGTAGCTCGCGTTACGCCCGAGTGCACCGCTTTTTCGATCACCTTGGACGTGACCTGTGCCCATCGGAGGCAGGCGGCAGCAGCCATCGACAACTCGACCTGGTTACGGTACGTGCGACTGCGCCATTCGGTCAAACCAGCGGTGACCGGGAGACACTTGTCCACAGGCTGGGGACAACAACTTGAACCCTACCCGTCGCGCTGACTACCGTGACTGGACTCCGATTCGTTCCCTTATCCCTGCCCCACCCGAGTTTCATCCCGACCCGTCCCCGAATCACACCTTCGAGGGACTCGTGAGAGAGCGTGCCCTGTGGCTGACGTACCTGCCGATCTTGCCGCAGTGTGGCCACGCGTATTGGAGCAACTTCTCGGAGAGGGCCGCGGGCAGGGCGTCGAGTCGAAGGACGAGCACTGGATCCGGCGCTGCCAGCCGCTCGCGCTGGTCGCCGACACCGCCCTGCTCGCCGTACCGAACGAATTTGCGAAGGGCGTACTGGAGGGCCGCCTCGCGCCGATCGTCAGCGAGACCCTGAGCCGCGAGTGCGGGCGCCCGATCCGCATCGCGATCACCGTCGACGACACCGCGGGCGAACCCGCCGGCCCCGCTCCGCAGGCGCCCCAGTCGCCGCCCTCCCGCCCCCAGCACCGCTACGAGGAGCCCGAGCTCCCCGCCCCCGGCCAGGGCGGCCGCGAGGAGTACCGCGACCGCGACGAGTACGAGGGATACGGCCGCAACCGCGCCGACCAGCTCCCCACCGCCCGGCCCGCCTATCCGCAGGAGTACCAGCGCCCCGAGCCCGGCTCCTGGCCCCGCCCCGCGCAGCAGGACGACTACGGCTGGCAGCAGCAGCGCCTCGGCTTCCCGGAACGGGACCCCTACGCGTCCCCGAACCAGGAGCCGTACGGCCAGGAGCCGCCGCCCCCGTACTCCCACGAGAACCGCACCTCGTACCAGCAGGACTACCGGCCGCAGCCCCCGGAGCGCCCGTCGTACGACGCCCAGCGCGGCGACTACGAACAGGCCCGCGGTGAGTACGAGCAGCCCCGGGGTGACTACGACAAGCCCCGCGGCGACTACGACCAGCAGCGGGGCGACTACGACCAGCGCGGTCCGCGCCGCGACCTGCCCGAGCCCCCGCCGGGATCCGGACACGTCCACCGAGGCGGCCCCGTCGGCCCCGGTCCGGCCACCGGGGCGCCCGGACCGCTGGCGGCCCAGCCGGCGCCGGCCACCGGCCCGGGCGAGCCGACCGCGCGGCTGAACCCGAAGTACCTCTTCGACACCTTCGTCATCGGCGCCTCGAACCGCTTCGCCCACGCGGCGGCCGTCGCCGTCGCCGAGGCACCCGCCAAGGCCTACAACCCCCTGTTCATCTACGGGGAGTCGGGACTCGGCAAGACGCACCTCCTGCACGCCATCGGGCACTACGCGCGCAGCCTCTACCCCGGCACGCGCGTGCGGTACGTGAGCTCGGAGGAGTTCACCAACGAGTTCATCAACTCCATCCGCGACGGCAAGGGCGACAGCTTCCGCAAGCGCTACCGCGAGATGGACATCCTGCTCGTCGACGACATCCAGTTCCTCGCGGACAAGGAGTCGACGCAGGAGGAGTTCTTCCACACCTTCAACACCCTCCACAACGCCAACAAGCAGATCGTGCTCTCCAGCGACCGGCCGCCCAAGCAGCTGGTGACCCTGGAGGACCGGCTCCGCAACCGCTTCGAGTGGGGCCTGATCACCGACGTCCAGCCGCCGGAGCTGGAGACGCGCATCGCGATCCTGCGCAAGAAGGCGGTCCAGGAGCAGCTCAACGCCCCGCCGGAGGTACTGGAGTTCATCGCCTCCCGGATCTCGCGCAACATCCGCGAGCTGGAGGGGGCGCTGATCCGGGTGACGGCGTTCGCGTCGCTCAACCGGCAGCCGGTGGACCTGGGCCTCACCGAGATCGTCCTCAAGGACCTGATCCCCGGCGGCGAGGACTCGGCCCCCGAGATCACCTCGACGGCCATCATGGGCGCGACCGCGGACTACTTCGGACTGACCGTCGAGGACCTGTGCGGCACCTCGCGGGGGCGCGCGCTCGTGACGGCCCGGCAGATCGCCATGTACCTGTGCCGCGAGCTGACGGACCTCTCCCTGCCGAAGATCGGCGCACTGTTCGGCGGCCGGGACCACACCACGGTGATGCACGCCGACCGCAAGATCCGCAATCTGATGGCCGAGCGGCGCTCGATCTACAACCAGGTGACCGAGCTGACCAACCGCATCAAGAACGGCTGACGACCGCCCCCACCGGTCACGAAGGCGCCTCCGGGACCCCGGGGGCGCCTTTCCCATGCCCCTGGGTAACCCCCGGGCTGTCCCCCCGGATGCCCCCTCGCATGCCCCCTCGCACGTCCCCGCGTCTCCACCGGCTCGTACGGCTGTCCTGTCCGCTGTTCGAATCCCCGCCGGGTTACGGCCGTCCTCCACAGATTCGGCCAGTTTTTTCCGTCCACACCTTGGGGACTGGGAAGTTGTCCCGATCCTGTCCACAGGCCAGCCTGGTGAGGGATCATCAGGGCAGGTCAGGTCCCTGTGGATTCGTGGACGAAGGATCTCCACAGGCTGTGGACAAAGAAATGATCCACAGGCTGTGCATTCAGTTGTCCACGGACAACCCACAGGCTGGACGGTGTTGTCCCCAGCGATCACCAGCTTCTCCACATGCCTGTCCACTGTTCGGCAACGTGACGCGCCCTGTCACCGCGTCGAGTGAAAGCCGTCACACCGGGCTGCCTGGTTGGGCTGTGGGAAACGTGGGTAAAGCTGGGGACGGCGCTGGGGAGAAGTCGCCTCTCCCTGTGCACGGTGTGTGCAGAACTTTCTGTTCTCCACAGATACGCCCGGTTGTCCACCGGCTCCGCCCACAGGACCCGTGGACAAAATTCCTGCTCTGACCTGGGCAAACGAGGTTATCCACGGTATCCACAGGCCCTACTACTACTGACGACTAGAGAGAGAGCGGAATTCGTTTCGAAGCGGGTCCTGTGTACAACTCGGCCTCTCGGGCCCGACCGCGCCTCGTCACGACTTGACCCCGAACGGCACCTACTGTCAGTGGGGTGCGTCAGACTGGTCCCCGGTGTTCTGCCCCTCACAGCGGCGGGCGACACCGGTCAGACGACGAAGGCGAAGCAGGGCGAGCAGCGCCGGCAACAGCAGGAGGCGGCAACAGTGAAGATCCGGGTGGAACGCGACGTACTCGCGGAGGCAGTGGCCTGGGCGGCTCGCAGCCTCCCGGCCCGTCCGCCGGCGCCGGTCCTCGCGGGCCTGCTGCTGAAGGCCGAGGAGGGGCAGCTGAGCCTGTCCAGCTTCGACTACGAGGTCTCGGCGCGGGTGTCGGTGGAGGCCGAGATCGAGGAGGAGGGCACGGTCCTCGTCTCCGGCCGTCTGCTCGCCGACATCTCCCGCGCCCTGCCCAACCGGCCGGTGGAGATCTCCACAGACGGTGTACGGGCGACGGTGGTCTGCGGCTCCTCGCGGTTCACCCTCCACACCCTGCCGGTGGAGGAGTACCCGGCGCTGCCGCAGATGCCGGAGGCGACCGGCACGGTCCCCGGCGAGGTCTTCGCCTCGGCCGTGCAGCAGGTGGCGATCGCCGCGGGCCGCGACGACACGCTGCCCGTCCTGACCGGTGTGCGCATCGAGATCGAGGGCGACTCGGTGACGCTGGCCTCCACCGACCGCTACCGCTTCGCGGTCCGCGAGTTCCTGTGGAAGCCGGAGAACCCGGACATCTCCGCGGTCGCCCTGGTGCCCGCCAAGACGCTCCAGGACACCGCCAAGGCGCTGACCAGCGGTGACCAGGTGATCCTGGCGCTGTCCGGTTCGGGCGCGGGCGAGGGCCTGATCGGTTTCGAGGGCGCGGGCCGCCGGACGACGACGCGTCTGCTGGAGGGTGACCTCCCGAAGTACAAGACGCTGTTCCCGACCGAGTTCAACAGCGTCGCCGTGATCGAGACCGCCCCCTTCGTGGAGGCCGTCAAGCGCGTGGCCCTGGTCGCCGAGCGCAACACCCCGGTGCGGCTCAGCTTCGAGCAGGGCGTGCTCATCCTGGAGGCCGGCTCCAGCGACGACGCACAGGCTGTGGAAAGGGTCGACGCGCAGCTGGAGGGCGACGACATCTCGATCGCCTTCAACCCGACCTTCCTGCTGGACGGTCTGAGCGCCATCGACTCCCCGGTCGCCCAGCTGTCCTTCACGACCTCCACGAAGCCGGCGCTGCTCAGCGGCAGGCCCGCGGTGGACGCCGAGGCGGACGAGGCCTACAAGTACCTGATCATGCCGGTGCGGCTGAGCGGCTGAGCGGCTGAGCGGCTGAGTCCGCGGACCGTCGCCCGCCGGCCGGTGGCGCCGTCGGCGGCTGTCCACAGGGTGGGGACGAACCCGCAGGTGGGGGCATACGTCTGAGCGCGTATGCCCACAGCTGTGCACGGGCGTGCGGGTTTAGGCTCGACGCGGGTACGAAAGTGCCGCGGCACCCGTCCGGCGGGTTCGGAGGTGCCGCCTTGCCACCTCGCACACCTAAGGAACGCAACTGATGGAGCTCGGTCTCGTCGGCCTCGGCAAGATGGGCGGCAACATGCGCGAGCGGATCCGCCGCGCGGGCCACACCGTCGTCGGATACGACCGCAATCCGGACCTCGCCGACGTCCACAGCCTGGAAGAGCTTGTGGGCAAGCTCAGCGCCCCGCGCGTGGTGTGGGTGATGGTCCCGGCCGGCGAGGCCACCCAGGCCACCGTCGACCGGCTCGGCGAGCTGCTGGAGCCCGGCGACGTGGTCGTGGACGGCGGCAACTCCCGCTGGACGGACGACGAGAAGCACGCCGAGGAGCTGGCGGCCAAGGGCATAGGCTTCGTCGACTGCGGCGTCTCCGGGGGCGTGTGGGGCCTGGAGAACGGCTACGCGCTGATGTACGGCGGCGACGCGGAGAACGTCGCCAAGGTGCAGCCGGTCTTCGACGCCCTCAAGCCGGAGGGCGACTTCGGTGCCGTGCACGCCGGCAAGGTGGGCGCGGGCCACTTCGCGAAGATGGTCCACAACGGCATCGAGTACGCCATGATGCAGGCCTACGCCGAGGGCTGGGAGCTGCTGGAGAAGGTCGACTCCGTGGAGAACGTCCGCGAGGTCTTCCGGTCCTGGCAGGAGGGCACGGTGATCCGCTCCTGGCTCCTCGACCTCGCGGTCAACGCGCTCGACGACGACGAGCACCTGGACGGGCTCCGGGGTTATGCACAGGACTCCGGTGAGGGACGCTGGACTGTGGAGGCGGCGATCGACAACGCGGTGCCGCTGCCCGCGATCACGGCCTCCCTCTTCGCGCGGTTCGCGTCCCGCCAGGACGACTCGCCGCAGATGAAGATGATCGCGGCGCTGCGCAACCAGTTCGGCGGCCACGCGGTCGAGAAGAAGTAACCGGAACGCTGGGGAGGTCGGCGCACGACCATGCACGTCACGCATCTGTCGCTGGCCGACTTCCGTTCGTACGCCCGGGTCGAGGTGCCCCTGGACCCGGGCGTCACCGCCTTCGTCGGCCCGAACGGGCAGGGCAAGACGAACCTGGTCGAGGCGGTCGGCTACCTCGCCACCCTCGGCAGCCACCGGGTCTCCTCCGACGCCCCCCTGGTGCGCATGGGCGCCGAGCGTGCCGTGATCCGGGCCCAGGTCCGGCAGGGCGAGCGGCAGCAGCTGATCGAGCTGGAGCTGAACCCGGGCCGGGCCAACCGCGCCCGCGTCAACAGGTCCTCGCAGGTCAAACCGCGTGACGTGCTCGGCATCGTGCGCACCGTGCTGTTCGCGCCGGAGGACCTCGCGCTGGTGAAGGGCGACCCGGGCGAGCGGCGCCGTTTCCTGGACGAGCTGATCACCGCCCGTTCCCCGCGGATGGCGGGAGTGCGTTCGGACTACGACCGGGTCCTCAAGCAGCGCAACACCCTGCTGAAGTCGGCCGCGCTCGCCCGCCGGCACGGCGGCCGGACGATGGACCTGTCCACGCTCGACGTCTGGGACCAGCACCTCGCGCGCGCGGGCGCCGAGCTGCTCGCCCAGCGCCTGGACCTGATCGCGTCCGTGCAGCCGCTGGCCGACAAGGCGTACGAGCAGCTGGCCCCGGGCGGGGGCCCGGTCGCCCTGGAGTACAAGCCGTCGGCGCCCGGTGAGGCGCACACGCGTGAGGACCTGTACGAGCAGCTGATGGCGGCGCTCGCCGAGGCGCGCAAGCAGGAGATCGAGCGGGGCGTCACCCTGGTCGGTCCGCACCGGGACGACCTGCTGCTCAAGCTCGGCTCGCTGCCCGCCAAGGGCTACGCCTCCCAGGGCGAGTCGTGGTCGTACGCGCTGGCGCTGCGGCTGGCCTCGTTCGACCTGCTGCGGGCCGAGGGGAACGAGCCGGTGCTGGTGCTGGACGACGTGTTCGCCGAGCTGGACGCGCGGCGCCGGGAGCGGCTGGCGGAGCTGGTGGCGCCCGGGGAGCAGGTGCTGGTCACGGCCGCGGTCGACGACGACGTACCGCATGTGCTCGCGGGGGCGCGGTTCACGGTGGCGGAGGGCACGGTGGAGCGCGTATGAGCGCGGACGCACCGGAGCCGGGCCCCGGACAGTCCCCCGGCGAGCGCGCGAGCGGCGGTCCGGAGCCGTCCGGCGTCGACCTCGCGCGCGTGGCGCTCAGGGCGGCGCGGGAGGCGGCACGCGCGCGTGGGGACGCGGCCCAGCAGAAGAAGCAGGCGCGGCGCGGGGGCCTGCGCTCCGGGGCGCGGGCCGACGGCCGTGACCCCATGGCGCTGGGTTCCGCGATCAACCGGCTGATCACCGAGCGCGGCTGGGAGACACCGGCCGCGGTGGGCGGGGTGATGGGCCGCTGGCCGGAGATCGTCGGTGCGGACGTGGCGAAGCACTGTGTGCCGGAGCGGTACGACGAGGACGAGCGGGTGCTGGTGGTGCGCTGCGACTCGACGGCGTGGGCGACGAACCTGCGGCTGCTCGCGCCGACACTGGTGGCGCGCCTCAACGAGGACCTGGGGCACGGGTCGGTACGGATGATCAAGGTTCTCGGACCGGGTGGCCCGGGCGGGCCGGGCCGGCGGTACGGGCCGTTGCGGGCCCCCGGGAGCCAGGGTCCGGGGGACACCTACGGGTGATGTGCGGGCGTTCTGGCACCCCGTCAGGGATGCGTGATGTACCTCACAAAAAACGGCGGCGACGGGCGGCGTGAACCGTCGGCGCGTGCCGCGCCGTACCCCCGTGCGTGAGCGCGCGTCCCGATCTGACTCCCAAGTAGCAAAGGGTTGACGCCCCGAAGCGCTGAGTGCCGTTGTGAGCCTCCTGAGGCCCCCATCCGCATATCGGGAGTCGGACGAGCCTCGTTCAGGGCGGCACATGCGGACTCAGGTACCGGCAAACCCCCATCAGTGTCAGTGGTACCGGTAGAATGAGAGAGAATCCCGCCCCGACTGTGGGGACCGTCCGGGACTAGCTGAGCAACGCTGATCAAGGCTTACCAACGCAACATGCCGCAGCCGCTCCGGCAACCTGCCGACGAGCCCGGCTCGTGCTGTGCCAGAAAGGGCGCTTCGTGGCCGATTCCGGCAACCCCAACGAGAACAACCCGTCCACCGACACCGGCGTGAACGACGCGGTGAGCACCTCGCACGGCGATGCTTCCGCGTCGTACGACGCCAGTGCCATCACCGTCCTCGAGGGTCTGGACGCGGTCCGCAAGCGACCCGGTATGTACATCGGTTCAACCGGTGAGCGGGGCCTGCACCACCTGGTGCAGGAGGTCGTGGACAACTCCGTCGACGAGGCACTCGCCGGTCACGCGGACACGATCGACGTCACGATCCTGCCCGACGGCGGTGTCCGCGTCGTCGACAACGGCCGCGGCATCCCGGTGGGCATCGTCCCCTCCGAGGGGAAGCCGGCCGTCGAGGTCGTGCTGACCGTGCTGCACGCGGGCGGCAAGTTCGGCGGCGGCGGCTACGCGGTCTCCGGTGGTCTGCACGGCGTGGGCGTCTCGGTCGTCAACGCCCTCTCCACGAGGGTGGCCGTGGAGGTCAAGACCGACGGCTACCGCTGGACGCAGGAGTACAAGCTGGGCGTCCCCACGGCGTCGCTCGCCCGGCACGAGGCCACCGAGGAGACCGGCACGACGGTCACCTTCTGGGCCGACGGCGACATCTTCGAGACCACCGACTACTCCTTCGAGACGCTCTCCCGGCGCTTCCAGGAGATGGCCTTCCTCAACAAGGGCCTGAAGATCAACCTCACCGACGAGCGCGAGTCGGCGAAGGCGACCGCCGGCGCGGACGAGGCGGGCGAGGACGAGAAGCACGAGGTCAAGAGCGTCTCGTACCACTACGAGGGCGGCATCGTCGACTTCGTGACGTACCTCAACTCCCGCAAGGGAGAGCTGGTGCACCCCACCGTGATCGACCTCGAGGCCGAGGACAAGGACAAGAGCCTGTCCCTCGAGGTCGCGATGCAGTGGAACGGCGGCTACACGGAGGGCGTGTACTCCTTCGCCAACATCATCCACACGCACGAGGGCGGCACGCACGAGGAGGGCTTCCGCGCGGCGCTCACCTCGCTGATCAACAAGTACGCGCGCGACAAGAAGCTGCTGCGCGAGAAGGACGACAACCTCACGGGCGACGACATCCGCGAGGGCCTGACGGCGATCATCTCGGTCAAGCTGGCGGAGCCGCAGTTCGAGGGCCAGACCAAGACGAAGCTGGGCAACACCGAGGTGAAGACCTTCGTCCAGAAGGTCGTCTACGAGCACCTGACGGACTGGCTCGACCGCAACCCCAACGAGGCCGCGGACATCATCCGCAAGGGCATCCAGGCGGCCCACGCGCGCGTGGCGGCCCGCAAGGCGCGCGACCTGACCCGTCGCAAGGGCCTGCTGGAGTCGGCCTCGCTGCCGGGCAAGCTGTCCGACTGCCAGTCGAACGACCCGACCAAGTGCGAGATCTTCATCGTCGAGGGCGACTCCGCCGGCGGCTCCGCCAAGTCCGGCCGGAACCCGCAGTACCAGGCGATCCTCCCGATCCGCGGCAAGATCCTCAACGTCGAGAAGGCGCGCATCGACCGGATCCTGCAGAACCAGGAGATCCAGGCGATGATCTCCGCGTTCGGCACCGGGGTGCACGAGGACTTCGACATCGAGAAGCTCCGCTATCACAAGATCATCCTGATGGCGGACGCCGACGTCGACGGCCAGCACATCAACACCCTGCTGCTGACCTTCCTGTTCCGCTTCATGCGGCCGCTGGTCGAGTCCGGGCACGTGTACCTGTCCCGCCCGCCGCTGTACAAGATCAAGTGGGGCCGGGACGACTTCGAGTACGCGTACTCCGACCGCGAGCGCGACGCGCTGATCGAGATGGGCCGCCAGGCCGGCAAGCGCATCCGCGAGGACTCGGTGCAGCGCTTCAAGGGTCTCGGCGAGATGAACGCCGAGGAGCTGCGCATCACGACCATGGACCAGGAGCACCGCGTGCTCGGCCAGGTCACGCTCGACGACGCCGCGCAGGCCGACGACCTGTTCTCGGTGCTGATGGGCGAGGACGTCGAGGCCCGGCGCGCGTTCATCCAGCGCAACGCCAAGGACGTCCGCTTCCTCGACATCTGAGTCGGTCTCAGCTGACCGCACCAGGAAGGATCTTCACCAGCAATGACCGACGAGAACACTCCTGTGACCACGCCCGAGGGTGATGCCCTGGCGATGCGTGTCGAGCCCGTCGGGCTCGAGACGGAGATGCAGCGCTCGTACCTCGACTACGCGATGTCCGTCATCGTCTCGCGCGCGCTGCCGGACGTCCGCGACGGCCTCAAGCCCGTGCACCGCCGCGTGCTGTACGCCATGTACGACGGCGGCTACCGCCCCGAGCGCGGCTTCTACAAGTGCGCCCGCGTCGTCGGCGACGTCATGGGCAACTACCACCCGCACGGCGACTCCTCCATCTACGACGCCCTGGTCCGCCTCGCGCAGCCCTGGTCGATGCGGATGCCGCTGGTCGACTCCAACGGCAACTTCGGCTCGCCGGGCAACGACCCGGCCGCGGCCATGCGGTACACCGAGTGCAAGATGGCGCCGCTGTCGATGGAGATGGTCCGCGACATCGACGAGGAGACCGTCGACTTCACGGACAACTACGACGGCCGCTCCCAGGAGCCGACCGTCCTGCCCGCCCGCTTCCCGAACCTGCTGATCAACGGCTCGGCGGGCATCGCGGTCGGCATGGCGACCAACATCCCGCCGCACAACCTGCGCGAGGTCGCGGCCGGCGCCCAGTGGTACCTGGAGAACTACGAGGCCTCGCACGAGGAACTGCTCGACGCGCTGATCGAGCGCATCAAGGGCCCCGACTTCCCGACCGGCGCCCTGGTGGTGGGCCGAAAGGGCATCGAGGAGGCGTACCGCACCGGCCGCGGCTCGATCACCATGCGCGCGGTCGTCGAGGTCGAGGAGATCCAGAACCGCCAGTGCCTGGTGGTCACGGAGCTGCCCTACCAGACCAACCCGGACAACCTGGCGCAGAAGATCGCCGACCTGGTGAAGGACGGGAAGGTCGGCGGCATCGCGGACGTCCGTGACGAGACGTCCTCGCGCACCGGCCAGCGCCTGGTGATCGTGCTCAAGCGGGACGCGGTCGCCAAGGTCGTCCTGAACAACCTGTACAAGCACACCGACCTGCAGTCGAACTTCGGCGCCAACATGCTGGCCCTGGTCGACGGCGTGCCGCGCACCCTGTCCCTGGACGCGTTCATCCGCCACTGGGTGAACCACCAGATCGAGGTCATCGTCCGCCGTACGCGGTTCAGGCTGCGCAAGGCGGAGGAGCGGGCGCACATCCTGCGCGGCCTGCTCAAGGCCCTGGACGCCATCGACGAGGTGATCGCGCTCATCCGGCGCAGTGACACCGTCGAGATCGCGCGCGGCGGCCTGATGGACCTCCTGGAGATCGACGAGATCCAGGCCAACGCCATCCTGGAGATGCAGCTGCGCCGCCTGGCGGCCCTGGAGCGGCAGAAGATCGTCCGGGAGCACGACGAGCTCCAGGCGAAGATCACCGAGTACAACGAGATCCTCGCCTCCCCGGTCCGCCAGCGCGGCATCGTCAGCGAGGAGCTGACCGCGCTCGTCGAGAAGTACGGCGACGACCGCAAGACCAAGCTGATCCCGTACGAGGGCGACATGTCCATCGAGGACCTGATCGCCGAGGAGGACATCGTCGTCACGGTCACGCGTGGCGGCTACATCAAGCGCACCAAGACCGACGACTACCGGGCGCAGAAGCGCGGCGGCAAGGGCGTGCGCGGCACGAAGCTCAAGGAAGACGACATCGTCAACCACTTCTTCGTGTCCACCACGCACCACTGGCTGCTGTTCTTCACCAACAAGGGCCGCGTCTACCGCGCCAAGGCCTACGAGCTGCCCGACGCCGGCCGGGACGCGCGCGGCCAGCACGTGGCGAACCTGCTGGCCTTCCAGCCGGACGAGACGATCGCCCAGATCCGTGCGATCCGCGACTACGAGGCGGTGCCCTACCTGGTCCTGGCCACGAAGGCCGGCCTGGTGAAGAAGACGCCGCTGAAGGACTACGACTCGCCGCGTTCGGGCGGTGTCATCGCGATCAACCTGCGGGAACAGGCGGACGGAAGCGACGACGAACTGATCGGCGCCGAACTGGTCTCCGCCGAGGACGATCTGCTGCTGATCAGCAAGAAGGCGCAGTCGATCAGGTTCACCGCGTCGGACGACACACTGCGTCCGATGGGGCGTGCCACCTCGGGCGTCAAGGGCATGAGTTTCCGCGAAGGGGACGAGCTGCTCTCGATGAATGTTGTTCGAGCCGGTACGTTCGTGTTCACTGCCACCGACGGCGGTTACGCGAAGCGGACCTCCGTCGACGAGTACCGCGTCCAGGGTCGCGGCGGCCTCGGCATCAAGGCCGCCAAGATCGTCGAGGACCGCGGGTCGCTCGTGGGCGCGCTGGTGGTCGAGGAGCACGACGAGATCCTCGCCATCACGCTCTCGGGCGGTGTGATTCGTACGCGAGTCAACGGGGTCAGGGAGACCGGCCGTGACACCATGGGCGTTCAACTGATCAATCTGGGCAAGCGCGATGCCGTCGTCGGCATCGCACGCAACGCCGAGGCGGGACGCGAGGCGGAGGAGGTCGACGGCGATGTGGCCGTCGACGAGACCGCCGAGGGTGCCGCGACCACCGGCACGGACGAGGGCGAGGCGCCCTCGGCCGAGTAGCACGAGGAGAGAGTCATCGTGAGCGGAGCCACGGGCGCCGGATCGGCCGGTACCCCCTCGGGTACGGAAACGGGCGGCGGCGGCCGTGGCTCAGCCGCGCGTGCGACGGATTCGCACACGACTCAACTGCGCAAGATCGACGACGGAGCGACCGACTCGCACTCGGGGAGCTCGTCCTCAACGCATGGATCCCAGGGGGGAACTGTGACGGACACCCGAGGCCAGCGGACTCAGCAGGCGGCCTCGCCGCTGCCGGGAGAGCGGCAGCCCCAGCAGCCCGGCGGGCCCTACCACCCGCCGCAGGCCTACCAGACCCAGGGCGGCAACCAGACCCAGGGCGGCAACGCGTCCGCCGTGCGCCGCCCGCGCACCGGCGCCCGCACCACGCCCCGCGTCCGCAAGGCGCGCCTGCGCGTGTCGAAGGCGGACCCGTGGTCGGTGATGAAGGTCAGCTTCCTGCTCTCCATCGCGCTGGGCATCTGCACCATCGTCGCCTCCGCCGTGCTGTGGATGGTCATGGACGCCATGGGCGTCTTCTCGACGGTCGGCGGCACGATCTCCGAGGCCACCGGCTCCAACGAGTCCAACGGCTTCGACCTGCAGTCCTTCCTGTCGCTGCCCAACGTGCTGATGTTCACCACGATCATCGCGGTCATCGACGTCGTCCTCGCGACGGCCCTGGCCACGCTGGGCGCGTTCATCTACAACCTGTCGGCCGGCTTCGTCGGCGGTGTGGAGCTGACGCTCGCCGAGGACGAGTGATCCGTGAGCCGTCCCGGCCCCCGGTCCGCGCGACAACCGATTTTGGGACTGCCCGCCTCGTGCGCTAATCTTCAGGAGTCAGCGCGCGGGACATACACCGCAGAGCGCGGCGGGGCTATAGCTCAGTTGGTTAGAGCGCATCCCTGATAAGGATGAGGCCACAGGTTCAAATCCTGTTAGCCCCACCAGCACGAAGACCCCCAGTCGGCAACGGCTGGGGGTCTTTGACATCCATGGCTGACATCAGCCGATGAGTGGATCTTCCAGGAGTTCGGCGAGCATGCCCACCGCTTAGCGCTCACTGTCGCCCACGACGTGCGTGTACACGTCCATGGTCGTGCTGATCTGACTGTGTCGGAGGATCGCCTGAGCTCCGGGCGCCGCTCCTGCCTTCGGCCCGCTCCGCCCGCGCTGCGCCGACGCGCGCCCACAGGTGGGTAGGGCCGGTAGCCACGAGTCGATCACCGCATAGAGCGGCCCGCGGTCAAGGCAATGCCTTCGGCGGGGGGTCGACGGCGGACGGGATGGGAGTCGGGGAGGGTTGTGGTTCAGCGGACGCCGCTGACGTCGGCGCTTCAGTTCTCGGACGAGTCTGCTTCGGCGTGTTCGGCAAAGACCTCGCGTGCCACGGCGTAGCTGTCAAACGCGCGAGCGACACCCGCGTAGACGGCCATCTGGATGAAGGCTTCGACGATCTCCTCTTTGGTCACGCCATTGTGCAGAGCGATACGCAGCTGGCCCCGGAGCGGCTCGAGGATGCCCAGGCTCGCCGTAATGGTGACCGAGATGAGTGCGCGGGTGCGGAGGTCGAGATGCTCGCTGCGAGTCCATGCGTCATTGAAGGCGTGTTCGGTCGCGATCCGTGTGAAGTCGTAGGCGTTGTCAGGTTCCGTCGGCCTGGGATCGACGTACGGCGCCAGGCTGAAACCAAGGATCTTCTCGGCGTTGTTCAGAGCACGCGTGTAGTCAGCGTCGTGTTCCGTCATGGCGTCATTCTGCGCGCTGCCGACCCAAGGGCATTGGACCGGCACGACGCTCGAATCAGTCCACTATGTTGGGTTTGTCTAGAGCGCCCCTTTTCGCCGATGCCAGTACCTGACACCAACAAGGCTGGACAGCAACAGACACCGCCGAACCTCGACGGACGGCTAGTCAAGGCGGGAGACGAGTTGGCCGACGTTCAGGGGCGCCATGATCGACCTGATGAGGATGAGGCCACAGGTTCACATCCTGTTAGCCCCACCAGCACGAAGACCCCTTGGCATCCATGGCTGACGTCAACCGATGCGTGGGTCCTGGGAGGCACCTTCAGGTCCTTGCCGACCTTGGGCATGCCGAACAGGAGAGCGACGTGCCGCGTGAGCGCCGGCCTTCTCCCGGGGCAGGGCCGCCATGAACGTCCGGATCTGAGCCGGGTGAGCTTGACCAGCGGTTTCTTGCCGAGAGCTGGGGGAGCGGTGGGTGGTGCAGGACTTCGGCCGCGCCGTTGAAATAGCGACGCATGTACGCTCGGCTGTGATCAGTCATCTCTTGGCTTGGGGGAAGTACCGATGACGAAGGGCCCGTTCGTCGCCATGGCCGGCGCTACCGCAGCGCTTGGGACCGCACTTGGATCGCTCGCGCTCCAGCTTCGCGCAGACGGTTACGAGCAGTACGTCGAATCCGTCGCCACCTTCAGCATCCTGATGTTCGTCACCTCGGCCCTCACCGTGGTGACCTGGGTCCGTGACGGTCGGCCGCACACGAACTGAAGTGCGTCGGCGAGTCCGGCAAGGGTGTCCCTCTGCCTGGCATCGACGCCGTCGATCGGTGGAGTCACCCGATCGACCCGGTAAGGATGAGGCCACAGGTTCACATCCTGTGAGTCCCATCAGCACCAAGACCCCCGGCCGGTACGGCTGGGGGTCTTCGCGTTCGCCGTCGGGCGCCGCGGTGGGACGAGTCCAGGAAAAGACCCGACCGCTGGCGACGGGGGATGCGCCAGCGGTCGGGCTGTGGCCAAGGCTAACAAGGCCGGGTGTCCAGTGGGTGCCGACTGGTCGGTCGGGTACCGGAGATGTGACAGGGATCACGTGTGGGGCGGGGAGTGCCTCACTGGTGGCACGGTGGCTCGTAGTCCAGGCGTGGCAGGTACTCGTGCCACTTCTCCTCGGTCAGCACACCCCGGGTGGCCGAGCAGATGCGGTCGATGGCGTCGTCCACGCCCAGGCTCCACAGCCGGACCGTGTCCGTGCCGCTGGACACCCCGAGCATGTGGCTCACGGGGCTGAAGGACAGGAAGTTGCCCGTCTTGGCGTTGGGACTCATCGCCCGGCCGATGGGGGCCGCCTCGGCGGGGTCGGTGACGCTCCAGAGCCGGACCGTGTTGTCGTTGGCGCCGCTGGCCAGGGTGTCGCCGTCCTGGCTGAACGTCAGCGACACCACCGAGTCGGTGTGTCCGGCGAGCGTGGTCCCGCCTCCGGACCCTTCGCCCGGCTCGGTGACGTCCCAGAGCCGGACCGTGCCGTCGTCGCTGCCGCTGGCCAGGGTGTGGCCGTCGGGGCTGTAGGCGAGGACGTTGACGGGCCCGAGGTGCCCGGTACGGGCCGCGCCGAGGCGGGTGGCGTGCGCGGGGTCGGTGACGTCCCAGAGGCGTACGGCGTCGTCGGCACCGCCACTGGCCAGGGTGCGGCCGTCCGGGCTGAACGCGAGCGTGTTCACGTATCCCGAGTGGCCGGCGAGCGGTTTGCCCAGGCGACGGGGGCGGGACGGGTCGTCGGCGTTCCACAACTGGATGGTGCGGTCGTCGTGGGCCGTGGCCAGGGTGCGGCCGTCCGGGCTGAACGCCAGCGTGTCGGGGCCCGCGTAGCGGGTGCTCAGCGCCACGGGCGGCCCGTGGGCGGTGGGCCCGGCCGGGTCCGTGACGTCCCACAGTTGCAGCGCGCGGCCCCCCACGAGGACCGCGAGCGTCCCGCCGTCCGGCGAGAACACCAACGACCGTATGTCACCGTCCCCCGGCTCGAAGGGGGCGCTCAGGGAGACGGGCCGGCCGGGGTCCGTCACGTCCCAGAGCCGGACCCGGCCGTCGCGGGCCGCCGTGGCCAGTACGTGCCCGTCCGGACGGAAGGCCCCGATGCGGCCGATCATGTCCGACGTCGGCAGCGACCACAGGCGGACCTTGCTGTCGCCGCTGCCGGTGGCGAGGGTGTGGCCGTCGGGGCTGAAGCCGAGCGCGTACATCTCACCGCTGCCTCCGGCCAGGGGCACGCCGACCTGCGAGGGGTAGGCCGGGTCGCTGACGTTCCACAGGCTCGCCGTACTGTCCGCGCTGCTCACCGCGAGCATGGCGCCGTCGGGGCTGAACGCCACCGCCCAGACGGGACCGCTGTGGCCGGTCAGCGGTGCGCCGACGGGCTTCGCCCCGGCGGGGTCGGTGACGTCCCAGAGCTGGACGGTGTCGTCGGCGCTGCCGCTGGCCAGGGTGTGGCCGTCGGGGCTGAAGGCAACGGAGTGCACCAGGCCGCTGTGGCCGGCCAGCGGTGCGCCGGCCGGCTCGGGACGGCGGGGATCGCTCACGTCCCAGAGCCGGACCTTGTCGTCGTCGCCGCCGGACGCGAGCGTGTCGCCGTCGGGGCTGAAGGCCACCGAGCGCACCGCCCCCGTGGAACCGGTCAGGGTGTCGAGCGCCTCGGGGGCGCGTCGGTCGGCCACGTTCCACAGGCGGACGGAGTGGTCGTCGTGGGCGGAGGCCAGGGTGCGGCCGTCCGGGCTGAAGGCGAGCAGGTAGACGGTGCCGCCGTGGCCGTCCAGCGGTGCCCCGAGCGGTCGCGGGCGGCCGGGGTCGGTGACGTCCCAGAGCCGGATCGTGCCGTCGTCCGAGGCACTGGCGAGGGTGCGGCCGTCCGGGCTGAAGACCGCGGTGCTCACCCAGCTGGTGTGTCCGGTGAGGGGCTTGCCCAGCTGCTGGGGACGGCCGGGGTCCGAGACGTCCCAGAGCCGGACGGTCCGGTCGTAGCTGGCCGTCGCCAGGATCCGTCCGTCGGGGCTGAAGGAGGTGAGGTAGACGGCGCCGGTGTGCCCGAGGAGGGGGGTGGCCAGAGGCGCGTTCACGATCGAGATCAGCCGGTTCCTGACGTCCTCGTCGTCCGGCCGCAGGCGGTGGGCCGCCAGATCGAGCTGGGCCGACAGGGACGGATCGGTGTCCTGGACCCGGTCCGCCTCGGCGACCACCTGCTCGAACACGGCGTCGTTGCGCTGCTGCCAGGCGAGCACCGCGGAACCGACGGCCAGGAGGGCCAGGACGACCAGCGCCGACACCGCGGCACGGCTGATCATGACGGTGCGCCTGCGCAGCCTGACCGCGGCGGCCAGGAACTCCACCGCGCTGCGGGTCAGGAAGGTGTCGTCGGCCGACTTGGCCCAGCCGTCGGCCTGCGCCAGCCGGGAGCCCCGGTAGAGCAGCGCGGAGTCGCGGTCCGACTCCTCCCAGGCCAGGCCGTCCTCCTCCAGGCGCTGCCGCAGCAGGTTTCCGGCGCGGTCCTCGTCGATCCAGTCGCGCAGCCGGGGCCAGGCGTGCAGAAGCGCCTCGTGGGTGATCTCCACGGTGTCCGCGTCGAGCGTCACCAGCCGGGCCCGCACCAGCGCCTCGAGGGACTCCTCGGTCTTGTCCGGGTCCCTCGCCTCCTCGGCCAGCCGGCGCCGGGTACTGCGCCTGCGGGTGGCCTGCGTGTCCTCGCTCAGCCGGATCAGCCTGAGCAGCAGCAGCCGCGCGGCCGTGCGGGCCGCCGGGTCCAGACCGGACCAGGCCCGCTCGGCGGTCGCGGCCACCGCGCCCTGGATGCCGCCGGCCGCGCGGTACCCGGCCAGGGTCAGCCGGCCCGCCTTGCGCCGCTGCCAGGTGGCGAGCAGGGCGTGGGACAGGAGCGGCAGCACGCCCGCGTCGTGCTCGCCCACGGCCCGAAAGGCGTGGGAGTCGCAGCCACCGCGCGGGCCGTCGGTGCTCACCTCGCGGATGATCAGCTCGGCGAGGCCCGGTTCCAGCTCCATGCCGACCGCCCTGGCGGGGGCGGTCACCGCCTCGCGCAGCTCCGCCGTGGTCAGCGGCCCGAGCACCATGTGCCGGTGCTGCAGCGCGTCGGCCAGCTCGGGGTACCGCAGGCACCGGTCGTAGAAGTCGGCGCGTACGCCCAGGGTCACCAGCACCGGCGGCGGGTCCCCGTGCGCGCCGGGCAGGCAGGCGGCCTGGAGCAGCTGGATGAACACGCGCCGGTCCGCCTCGTCGGCGCAGAGCGTGAACAGCTCCTCGAACTGGTCCACGATGACGACCGGCCGGGCAGCGGCGGGGTCGTCGGGGCCGCCTGCGTGGTCTTCCCGGCCGTCGGGGGGTGCCGTGCCCGGCGGGCGCGTCCGGATCGCCCGGGCGGTCGGGTTCGCCTGCCCCGGCGGGCCGTCTGGGCGGGTCTCACCGTCCGAGGGCGTCCTGCCGAGCTGTCGCGCCGGGCTGGCCGGGCCGTCCTGGGCACCGAGGTCGGCTTTCCGAGCCCGATCGCTGAGACCGGCCTGCCTGTCCTGTGCGTCCTGGACGGTCTGCCCGTCCTGGCCGACTTGCCCGTCCTGGCCGGCCTCGCCGTACGGGTCTGCCCTGCCGTCCCCGTCTGGCCGCCTCGCGGGGGCGATCGGGGCGTGCCGAATCTCCCGGCCGGTCTGGCCGCTCCGGCCGCTCTGGTCCGTTTGGCCTCCCTGACCTCCCTGACCTCCCCGGTTTTCCTGGCCCTGGCCCTCTCGTCCTGTTTGTTCCGTTTGATCGACCTGGCCCGTGTTGCCCGGCTGGTCGTCCGCGTCGGCCCTGTCGCCCCCGTCCGCCTGCCCCGCTGGGGCGACCGGGTCGGTCCGGTCGCCCGGGTCCGGCCCGACCGCCTGGCTCACCCGGGCCGTCCGCCCGGTCTCGCCGTTCCGGCATGCCGAGATGTCCGGGCCGCTCGGGCTCGTTGAGCCGTCCCGGTCTGTTCGGCCTGTCTTGCCTGCCTCGTCAGCCCGCTCTGTCTGGTCGTCCTGTCGTGCCCGATCGGCCCCGGCTGCCTGGTTGGTCCGTCTTCCGGGGTCGGCAGGGTCGGCAGGGCCAGGCCGGTGCCTGTCCGGCCCGTTCTGCCCGTGCAGTCCGTGCCGTCTGCCCGGACCGTCCTGACTTTCCGGCCCGTTTTGCCCGGCAAAGCCCTTACGTCCGCCCCTGCTCTCCCGCCCCTCCCGCCCCTCCTGCCCGGACGGGGCTTCCGTGGATGCTGCCCAGGCCGCGAAGGCTGCTCTGACGGCGTCCTCGGTCTCCGGGTCGCCCGGGTTCCAGGTCCCGGGGGAACCCGGGTCCCGGCCCGCCGTTTCCCGTATGGCGACGACGACGGGCGCGAGCTGCGGTACCAGGCGGGTCAGTTCGCCGAGCGGGTCGGCCCCCGGCACGAGCTGGAGCACCCTTCTGGGCGGACCGCACCCGGCGTCCCGCGAGCCGGCGCGCAGGGCGGGCACCAGGCCGGCGTTCAAAAGGGAGGACTTCCCTGCCCCGGAGGCGCCGACCAGCATGACCAGACCGCCGGTGTCCCGCGTGGCGTCGAGCTGGGCGAGCAGGGCCCGCGTGCTCCGCTCCCGCCCGAAGAACCAGTCGGCGTCCTGCCGGCGGTAGGCGGCCAGGCCCCGGTAGGGGCAGACCCCGCCGAGGGCCGCCGGAGCCTCGGCGGGGGTCTGCTCCTCCACCGCGGCCGCCCCGGGGCGTTCACCGCTCGGGTCGGCCAGCGCCCGCTCCCACAGGCGCTGCCACTGGACCAGGTCGTACAGACCGGCGGAGACCGGTACGGGCCGTGCGCGCCGGGCCTGGGGTATGAGGACGTGCAGGACGGCCGCGAGGGCGGGGAACTGGGCCGGCACGTTCTTGGCCCGCCGCCAGTCGCTGATCCGCTGGGCGGAGACCCGCACCGGACGCCCTCGTTCGTCGACGCGCTGGAGCCGGACGACGGCCTCGGACACACGTTTGAGGGGAGGGTTGCCGGCCTCCCTGTACAGCAGTGCGAGGCGTTCTGCGAAGGCCGTGCGTGCCCCTGAGTCGAAACTCAAGGCCTCCACTCCTTACTTCCCCCGCACCTGGACGTCCGGACCGGAAAACTCACTCTATACGGCTGACCTGCGGCTACAGCAGTTTCCGGGTTCCGGAGCCTCCTCCGCGGCTACCTCGGGTGGCAGGATCGCGTCGCAGTGGCGAGGCGGCCCCGCGGCACCCGGACAGGTCAGCGGCTCAGCACTCGGAGAGCCACCCCATGGGGCCGCATGTTCTCGGTCAGCTTTCGGTGGCCCGTCCCTCCGAGCCCGTCCGGTACCGCACGCGAAAACGGCGCCGGCATGGTTTGGCACCGGTCCCCACGAGGGGAGGGACCGGGGCCAAACCATGCCGACGCGCACATGTGAACGGGCGGCGGCAGCCGCCGTCGGTCAGTCCCCGGTGGGCGAGCCGGTGGACGACCCGCGGGCGGGCGGGACCAGCAGGTCGCGCTCCGGGTGCTTCTCGCCGGTGACGCGGCCCCGGATGCCGAGATCCGCCCTGGCCGCCTCGTGGAACGCGTTGACGGCGCGGAACGCGGCCCGGTGCCGCTCCCGCCACTCCTCCAGGCTGCCGTCGACCCGGCCGGTCGCCTGCCAGTCGATCTCGGCGAGCACCACGTTCAGCTCGTGCCCGGACTCGATGGCGTCGTCCCCGCCGAGCAGCATGACCCGCTCGAAGGCCGCCCCCCAGCGGAGGCTCGCCTGCGCGAGGTCGTCGCGGAGGTCCTCCTCGGGGCGGTGGGTCTCGCGCAGTCCCTCCCGCGCCTCGTACAGCGGCACGGACGCGGCGATCCGCAGTTTGGCGGCGTCCACGTACTCCCCGTAGGCGTCGACCTTCTTGTCGTCCCACCGCGTCAGCAGCTGGTTGCGGTTGCGGCTCCGCTCCATCAGGTAATTCGTGGCGTGTGTGGTCAGCGCGCCGACCAGCACGGCCGCGATCGTCACGAGTTGCTCGCCGGTCCCCAAGCCGTCCCCCCTCGGTCGCAACTCCGCACTCGGCACTCCGCAGGCCGGCGCGGGCCGACGCGGGACGTCAGTGCCGTCGAGGCCACCGCGGTGGCGCGGCGGAATGTGGGATTGCCGGACGATCTTACGAGGGCCGGGGCGGGCGGGCCAACCGGAGGGCCGGTCAACAAGCCTGCGTGCGGCGCGGGTTCAGTACGCCGATCCGTGGGCAGTCAGGTCGTGAAGGCTCCGAAACCGACCGCCGCTGGAGTGCGCATGAGGATCTCCGTCGACCCCGAGCAGTGTTACGGCTCCGGAGACTGCGTCCACCGGGCCCCGTCCGTCTTCACCCAGGTGGGCGGCCTCGGCGCCGTCATACCCGGCCGGGAGCACGACGTCGACGCCCCGCGGGTGCGCGAGGCGGCCGAAGGGTGTCCGTCCGCCGCGATCACCATCGCCCGCACGGAAGCGGAAGAGGTCCGGGGCTGAGTACGCGGGGCGAACCGGGCGCCGTCGCCGAGGCCCTGGTCGGACTCGCGACGCGGTACGTGCGCAACGGCCCCGGCACCCTCGGGAAGGCGGCCCTCGCGACGCGCTGGCTCAACGCCCACCTGCGCGAGCACCCCCGCCGGGCCGTCGTCGAGCTGCCTTCGGGCGGACGCTTCGCCGTGGACACGCAGGACCTCATCCAGCGGTACCTGTACCTCTTCGGTGCCTGGGAGCCGCACCTGACCGGCTGGCTGCGGCGCCGGCTGCGGCCGGGGGACGGCTTCGTCGACGTCGGGGCGAACATCGGCGTCTTCAGCGTCCTGGCGGCCCGGCTGGTCGGCGAGTCGGGCCGGGTCGTCGCGATCGAGGCCTCCGCGGACGTCCACCGGCGCCTGGTGGGGAACGCCCGGCTCAACGGCCTCGGGAACATCCGCGCGCTCAACGCCGCCGTCTCGGACCGCACCAGGACCCTGACCTTCGCGCTCGCCAGCTCGCGGAACACGGGGGCGAACAGCATCGTCCCGTACGACGGCCCGGTGGAGTCGAGCTTCCGGACCGAGGCCCGGCCGCTGCCGGACCTCCTCGACACGGCGGAGATCGCGACCGTCCGGGTGATCAAGATCGACGTCGAGGGTGCCGAGGGGAGTGTCGTGCGCGGTCTCGCGCCGATGCTGGGGGCTCTGCGGCCCGACGCGGAGATCGCGGTCGAGGTGGCACCGGAGCGCATGGCCCGGCTCGGGGACCGGGTCGACGACCTGCTGGCGGTGATGCGGGACGCCGGGTTCCACGGCTACCGGCTGCCCAACGACTACGCGCCCGGGAGCTATCCCCCGGCGCTGAGCGGTGCGCCCCGGGCGCCGGTGCGGCTGCGCGGGCCGGTGACCGGGGAGAGCGACCTGGTCTTCTCGCGGGTGGACGCGGAACGGCTGCCCTGACCGCTGGGTGTTCCGGCCGTCGGGTGCTCCCGCCCTTGGATGCTCACGCCTCGGTGTTCCCGCTGTCAGGTGCTCCCGCTGTCAGGTGCTCCTGCCCTCGGGCGCTCCTGCCCTCGGGCGCTCCCGCCGTTCAGCGGTCGAAGTCGCCGGTGCCCTCCGGCAGCCGCCACCCGAAGGACGCCAGCGCGCGCGCCCTGGCCTCCACCACCGCCATCCGGGCATCGCGTTCCGCGGGGTCCACGTGGGACGCCTGGCCGGTCTCCTGGCCCTCCCACTTGCGGTAGAGAAGACCCACGTCCTCGGTGAACCATCCCCGGCTCACGCAGTTGAGCGCCAGCAGCAGGCCGGTGTCCTCGGAGGCGGGCAGGGCCATCCAGCCGCCGACGGCCAGCAGCAGGTCGCGCCGGACCAGCAGGGTCGCCGGATGGACCTGGGCCCGGAATCCGTTAGCCCGCCAGAAGTCGAGCACCTCCCCGCGCTCGATCGGCCCGTGCGCCGGGTCGCCGGGGAAGCCGGCCGTCGAACCGTCGGGCAGGAGGTCCAGGACCCGCGAGGTCGCCCACCCGATCGACGGGTCGGCCTCCAGGGCGGCCAGGTCGCGGGCCAGGGCGCCCGGAGTGAGCCGGTCGTCGGCGTCCAGGACCTTCACGTACGCCCCGTCCGCGTGGGCCAGGGCCATCGTGCGCGCCACCCCCGGCCCGCCCTGCCGTCCGTGGCGCCCCTGGTGGAACACGACCCGCGGATCGTCGGGCACGTGCGGCCGGACGTCCTGCGTACGGCCGTCCTCCCGGATCACCCAGCGCCACTCCCAGCCGTCGGGCAGTTCCTGCGCGCACAGCGAGGCGTAGGCCTCGGGGAGGAAGGGGGCGGACGGGCCGTGGACGGCCGTGACGATGACGACGCGCCGGTTCACGACGGCACTCACCACCTTTCCAGACGGGTCGTGAAGAGCAGTTCGGTGCGGTCCCCGGGCAGGGTGACGTCGGAGACGTCCACCACCCGGCCGCCGGTGTCGTACGAGGTCTTGCGGAGCAGGATCACCGACGTGCCCGGCGGCAGGTCCAGGGCCGCGGCCTCCTCCGGTGTCGGCGGGCGGGCGGTCAAGCGCTCCTCCACGCGGTCCAGTTCGACGCCCACGGTGTAGAGCTGGTGCTGAGTGCCGCCCGGCCAGGGCTCGTTGGCCTCGTCCAGCAGGTCGGGATTGGCCGCGACCAGGTCCCGGACGAGGTAGGAGGTGACGAGGCTGAAAGGGGCAGGCTCGGCCGAGTACCGCGTGCGGAAGGCGCGTTGGAGCAGCACGGTGCCCTCGGGAACGCCGAAGGCCTCGGCCAGTTCCCCGGACGCCTTCAGCTCGCGGTACTCGGCGTGGAAGACCAGGTCGCCGCCCCGCAGGCCGGTGTCGTGCTCCGTGGCGCCGGTCTCGGCCCTGGTGGCGAGCGGCCGGCGGGCCCGGTCCTTCTCCCACTGGTGGCGGCGGTTGTCCCGCACCGCCGGGGTGCGGGGGCGGCGCACGAAGGTGCCGAGGCCGTGCCGCTTGTCGATCAGTCCCTCGTCGCTCAGCAGCCGGAGCGCGTTCTGCACGGTGGGCACACTGCGCCGGTAGTGGTGGGCGAGGTCCGCCTCCGAGGGCAGCCGGTCGCCGGGCCGCCGCTCACCCACCCGGATGGAGCGGCGCAGATCGTCCGCGATCACTTCGTAGGCCTTGGGCACGGTTCGCAGGCTACAACTCCTCAAGAGGTCTTGAAGAGCCGGGTACGGCGGCGGCCCGGCTGCTCTGTCGAGCGGCCGGGCCGTTTCTCGCGTGTGGTGCGGTACGCAGATCGCCGTTACGTCGGGGTCGGGGGTGGCGCGGGCCGCTCAGCGCTGGAGCGGGATGGTGTGCTGGGCCCGGGACTCGACCGCGGTGTCGTCGCACGGAAGTCCGGTGGTCGTGGTCGCGGCCGTGGTCGCGGCCGAGGCAGCGGCGGCGTCGGCGAGCGGGTGATGGCGGCAGCTGGGCGCCGCGCCGTGCGCCTCGGCGCGGATGCGCTGCTTCATCGTGGGGGGCAGGGAGCCGGTTCGGGACCGGGGCAGCGGAAGCGCGGCCGCGGGTGCCGCCTCGGGGGAGGCGCTCTCGCTGTTGCTGTGCGTTCCGGTCTGCGGTACGGCCGCGGCGGCCGTCGTCGTGACGAGTCCGAGCGCCGTGCACAGCGCGAGGAAGGCGGTGACGATGCTGGTCCACAGCGTCAGGACCTTGTTCCGGGCCATGGCCCCTCACTTTCGGGTTGGGCGATTTGCGTACTTTCCTCATGATGTGTATGCGGGCCGCGAAGTGGTGGACCTACGCCCGTGGCGCGTCGATGTTCAGATGAACACCACCCGAATAGCCGCAAGGCGCTGGAAAAGGTGCGCAGACGGGAGGGAGGCGGGCAAAAGTCACCACACGTGAGGGTGTGATCACCCTCCGATCAGAATGGGTTCGTCCGCTTCTAAAGGGCTCAGGCGACGGGCAGTTGACCGCCGACGCAGGTCACCGATCGGTATCGGCCGGTGTGTATAGTCGGGCGCCGAAGGTCCCCAACGTCAAGGAAAGACGAGGTCGCGCGGTGAAGAAGCTTCTCCTGGTCGCACTGGCCGCCATCGGCGGGCTCCTCGTGTACCGCCAGATCCAGGCGGATCGCGCCGAGCAGGATCTGTGGACGGAGGCGACTGACTCCGTGCCCACGGGTTCGTGAGAACGACCGACATCCGGTCCTGAGCAGACCCCGGCCGTCAAACGGTCGGGGTTTTGTGTTGCCCTGAGAGGGCACGGTCCGCTCGGGGCGGGCGGCGACAGAGCCGGTGAGCGCGAGGGGTGGCGGGTCATGGGACGGTGGTGTACGGCTCGACGGAGCGCCGCGACGGGGCGCGTGGCCGTGACGGCCGCCGTACTCGCCGCCGTACTGGCCACGACCGCCGCCCTGCCCGGCGCCACCTCGCTCGCGCCCGGACTCGCGGCCGGTTCGGCCGGTTCGGCCGCCGGATACGACTTCGCCGACGACGCCGTACGGATCGCGGGTGCGCGTGCCACGGCGGGCGCCGAACCGCTGGCGGCGGGCGCCACCTACCGCAGCTCCCTGCCGAGGAACGGCACCCTCTACTACCGCCTCGAACTCGACGCCGCCTCGGACGCCTACGTCTCCGTCACCGCCGTTCCCGGCGCCGACGGGGAGGTCACCGCGGTCGACGGCATCCGGGTCTCCGTACAGGACGCCGAGGGCGGCTCGTGCTCCGTGCAGAGCGCGACCTTCGGCGCCGCCCGCAGCCCCCGCCCGGTCACCGCCCGGGGCATGCGCGAGATCGACCCCGCCGCCCACCGGTGCCAGGACCCCGGCACCTACTACGTGGGCGTGGAGCGGACCCGGCCCCAGGACTCCCCGCCGGACGACTGGGACCTGGAACTCACCGTCGCCACCGAGCCCCGCCCGCGCGAGACCGGCGCGACGAAGGCCCCCGAGGCCTGGGACTCCGCCTCGCCCGAACCTCTCGCCGGCGAGCCGGAACGCCGGCCGGGCGGCAACGGATTCGCCCACGCCACCCTCGTCGGACAAGGGGTCTGGCGCGACGACATCCGGCCCGGGGAGACCCTTTACTACAAGGTGCCGGTCGACTGGGGGCGCCAGGTGTACGCCACCGCCGAACTCGCCGGCTCCGCGGACGCCTCCGGCTATGCCACCGGTGCCCTGCGGCTGGCCCTGCACAACCCCGTGCGCGGCGAGGTGGACGACGCGGCCAAGGGCTACACCGGGCGGACCACCACGGTCGGCCTCGCCCCCCTGCCGCCGGTGGCGTACCCCAACCGGTACGCCACCGGGCAGGCCGGGGCGCTGCGGTTCGCCGGTGACTACTACGTCGTGGTCCACCTCGCGGCACAGGTGGCCGACGACTTCGGCCAGGGGCCCTTCACACTGACGCTGCGCCTGCGACTCGGGGGATCGACGGGGACCGGCCCCGGGTACGCGGGGGAGTCCCGGCCGAAGGGCCTCTTCGAGGTCTCCGCACAGGACCGGGTGGCCGCCCCGGCCGGCGGGGGCGCGGACGACCGCCTCGCGATGAAGGCGGTCGCCGTCGGCGGCATCGGCACCGGCAGCCTGCTGCTGCTCGGCCTGGCCGTGTGGACGGCGACGGCCCGGCGCAGGCCCCGGCCGTAGGACCAGCCTGGGGCAGGCCCCGGTCGTCCGGCGCCCCGGACTCAGATCCGGGTCAGCGCCCAGAAGCCCACGGCGTAGCAGGCCAGCGCGAGCAGCAGCACCGGCAGGGCCACCCGCGCCGGCGGGCCGGGACGCCGGCGGCGCCGTGCCCCACGGTGCTGGGCGGGCGGGGCGGACCGCGGGTTCCGGGCGGTGTACGCGGCGGTGGGCACGTCGGCCCGTCGCGCCGGGGACGGCGCGAGGGACCGGGCGGTGAGCGGCGGCCCGTGCGGTGCCGGGTACTGGCTGTGGCCGGGGGCCCGGTCTGGCGGCAGGCCCCGCGGCCCGCCCGTGAACGCCGGGTGCGGTGCGGGCGGTTGGGCCGCTTCGGCCGCCGCGTTCGACGCCGCCGCGTCCGACGTCGGCGTAACGGTCGGCTGCGGGGGCGGCAGGTGGAAACTGCCGGTCTCCGACATGGCACCCGGCCGCTCGGCCAGGGGCACCTCCTCGGAGTGCGTTCCGTGCGGGGCGGGACGCGTCCGGCCGGGGGCCGAGGGGGCCGAGGGGGCCGAGGGCAGTGCGGAGGGCGTGGAGGGCGTCCAGTCCTGGTCGGACGCGGGCGGCCGTCCGGGGGCGGAGGGGGTGCCGGTCGCCGTCGCGGGAGTGCCGGGCGGTGGGGACGCGGGCGTCGAGTCCGGGTCGGTCGGAGGCGGGCCCGGACTGCCGGGCGACGGCCGGTCCAGGCCGGACGACGGGCCGGCCGGGGGCGTGCCCTGCCACGGGGGTGCCGGCGGGGGCGTCGGCGGAGTGGCGGGCGGGGACGGCTCCATACCCGGAGGTGTGCCTGCGGGGCGCCGTGGGTCCGTCGGTACGTCGTCCACGCCGGAGGCCCTCTTGAGCGGGCCCTCGGGCCCGAACCCCGTGGGCAGCGGACCCACTTGGTCGAAGATCTCGATCAGCTCGTCGTCGGGTCCGGGCTCCGGCAGCAGCTCCACCGCCGCGGCCAGCGCCTTGCGCGCCCCCGTCGCGGTACGGAACCTCGCCGACGGGTCCGGTTGCAGCAGCGTCGCCACGACCTGCCACAGCGGCTCGGGAATCCCGCGCGGCGCGGGCGGCGTACCGTGCTCGGCGAAGTGCTGGACGAGCACCTTGGCGTCCGGCTTGGCCCCTTCCAGCAGATACAGCGCGACCAGCCCCACCGCGAAGAGGTCCGACGGGAAATCCGGTTCCGCACCCATCATCTGCTCCGGCGCGAGATAACCCGGCGTCCCCACCACGAGGTTGGTCTCCGTCAGCCGGGGCTCACCCAGCCGCATCGCGATGCCGAAGTCGGACAGCCTGAGGCGCGGGCGGCCCGTCCC
The DNA here is from genome assembly GCF_033406955.1 of Streptomyces violaceoruber. Lineage (NCBI taxonomy): Bacteria > Bacillati > Actinomycetota > Actinomycetes > Kitasatosporales > Streptomycetaceae > Streptomyces > Streptomyces violaceoruber. The sequence goes on from NZ_CP137734.1 coordinate 4,277,852, forward strand.
CGTCGCCTCCAGGAGCAGGTTGGCGGGCTTGATGTCACGGTGCACCACCCCCTCCCCGTGCACCGCCGCCAGGCCCGACAGGAGCTGGTCGAGCAGCGTGCACACGAATTCGGGCGGCAGCGGCCCGTAGTCCCCGACCAGGTGGACCAGCGAGCCTCCGGTGACCAGGTCCATGGTGAACAGGACCTGGTCGTCGTCGGCGGCCCAGCTCGCGGGGGCCAGCACATGGGGGTGATCGATCCGCAGCGCCTGCTCACGGACGAACCGCAGCAGCGAATGCGCGTCCCGCTGCTGGAGTACCTTCGCGGCCACGTAACGCCTGCGCCGGTGGTCCCAGGCACGCCAGACGGCACCCACCCCGCCCCGGCCGATCGGGTCGACCAGCTCGTACCGGCCAGCGAAGACCTCACCCATGGCTGTGCGCCGCTCCTCCCCTGGGACCTGTCGCGCCACTCCCGCGGGCCCGGCCGCCGACCCCCTCGGCGACCGGACCCGCGGGGTCAGTTCTGGTGGGACTGGTAGTGCGCGACCGCGTCGGACGTGCGGCCCGCGCCGTACACCCGCAGGAACTCCGCCAGCTCCGGATGCGAGGAGGACAGGGAGTCCGCCGCGTCGATGATGTCTCCGGCGGCCGCCACCGAGCGCAGCAGCGACTGGATCTCCCGGACCACCCGCTTGACCGTGGGCGCGCCCGAACTACTGGTGGTCGTCGTGGTGTTGCTGAGCACCGAGCCCCCCTGGGACTTCCTGATCTCGTCCATGCGCTCCGTGGCCTCGGCCGCGCTCACACTGCCGTCGGCGACCTGCCCCGCCAGGTCCTGCAGCAGCTGCACCCGCTGGACCACCGCGGGGTTGCCGATCTTCGCCCGCTGGCCGCTCATCAGCTGCGACAGCATCGGCGCGGACAGCCCCAGCACTCCCGCGAGACGAGCCTGGTTGAGACCGAGATCGTCGATAAGCCTGCGGAAGAGCGCCCCCAGCGGCTCCCCGTACCAGTTCCGCTGCAGTTCCCGCGCTCTTGCGGTGGCTTCCTGCTGTGCGGCGTCCATTGCGTCTCCCCATCGCTTCCCCAAAAACCGCAGTTCGCTCCAGCGAACCACGCCGAGCATCTTACGGAGCGTGGTCGTTCCCCGGGAGCCCCAATCATTTGTGAGATACGGGGGGCGACCCGGTACTCTTGTCCGCGGCGACCGGCGGTCCGCGACACCAGGACCGGCGACGCCGCCCGAGGGGCCTTAGCTCAGTTGGTAGAGCGCTGTCTTTGCATGGCAGATGTCAGGGGTTCGACTCCCCTAGGCTCCACCGTCAAGAGCGCCTCCGACCTGCGGAAACGTAGATCGGAGGCGCTCTGTTCGCTTCCGGCGGGCCGCAGGGGCCCGCCCTCGCGGGCACCGGCGGACGGAGACGTTCCTCACCGTCGGCGACCCCACACCGTGCCCGACACCGCACGCACCGCTCGGATGATCACCAACGACCGGAGGAAAAGGGCCAGTTGAGCACGTGGAACAGCGCTCCGGCGCCCGCGCCGCCACCGGAACCGGACCCCGCACGGGCCCCTCTCGGCGCCCCGGCGGCGCTGTCTGCTCTTGATATCGTCACCCCACAGGGCATCAGCGCAGACCCCTGCGGGGCGGTGCCACGTGGCTCATCGCCGTCGGAGCCGTCCAATCGCTACCGACGAGGTGGAAGGGGTAGACCATGCGGGCGAAGGTACGGGCCGCTCTCGACGCGCTCTATATGAAGCGTCTGGTCCGAGAGTTGGAAGGACGCCCACGCCCCCAGCACATCGGCATCATGCTCGACGGCAACCGCCGGTGGGCCAAGATGTCGGGCATCGACGACCCCCGCGAGGGCTACCGGGCCGGCGGTGCCAAGGTGCTGGACTTCCTGCGCTGGTGCGACTCCGCGCAGATCGAGCACGTCACCCTCTTCATGCTCTCCGACGACAACCTCGCCCGGCCCGAAGAGCAGCTGAACCCCCTCATCGACATCATCGCCGAGGTCGTCGAGCAGCTGGCCGCGCCGGGCAACCCCTGGCCCGTCGAGGCCGTCGGCGCCCTGGACCTGCTGCCCGCGGAGTCCGCGAGCCGCCTCAAGACCGCCACCGCCGCCACCCAGGGCCGCAAGGGCGGCACCAAGGTCGACGTCGCCGTGGGCTACGGCGGCAGACGCGAGATCGTCGACGCCGTGCGCTCCGCCCTGACCGAGCACAGCTCCCAGGGCGGCGACATCGACGAGTTCATCGAGACCTTCACCATGGAGCACATCTCCAAGCACCTGTACTCCAAGACACGGTCCGAGTCCGACCTCATCATCCGTACCTCCGGCGAGCAGCGGCTCTCCGGATTCCTGCTCTGGCAGTCCGCCTACGCCGAGGTCCACTTCTGCGAGACGTACTGGCCGGACTTCCGGGAGATCGACTTCCTGCGCGCCCTGCGCTCCTACTCCCTGCGGGAACGCCGCTACGGCCGCTGAGCGCCGTTTCACGTGAAACATCGCCGCGGGGCGGGAGACTTACGGTCTCCCGCCCCGCGGCGGTAACGAAACGACAGAAGGCGGCCGGCGCCAGTACGGCGAGCGGAGATCAGCGGGGCTCGTCGCCCTCCGCCTCATCCTGGGCCTGCTTGGCCTGCACCTCGGGATCGAGAACCGCCTCACCGGTGCCGTCCACCGACGTCAGCCGGCCCGACTCGGCAACCTCCGTCGCCTCCGGCGGCTCCACCAGCCAGTCCGGGTTGGCCTGCTTGTCCCACCACTTCCACGCGGCGAAGGCGCCGCCCGCGACGACCCCCACCACCGCGAGGACCTTGGCGACCCGGCCGACCCTGGCCCGACGCTGGTGCTTGCGCGTCAGCCTCTGGATCTCCTTGGCCGTGACCTGACCGCGCAGTGCGGCCAGCGCGGCGGCACCGCGCGCCGTGGCTTCGTCGCGCACGGGACCCGCCGCGGCCACCGCCTGCTCGATCCTCGGACGTGAGTAGTCGGCCGCCTGCCGAGCGGCCAGACGCGTACGGACGGCAGCCTCCTGCGCGGCCGCGTCCATCTTCGGCGGCACATGCGTCCGGGCCTGTTCCAGCCGCGGCGCCACGTGGGTGCCGTACTGCTGGCGCGCCTGGCATGTGGCCTGCGACACCTTGGGCGCCAGCCGTACGCGCGCCTCCTGTGCATAATGAGCGGCCCTGTCCTTGGCCGTGTCGGCGTAGGGCGCCACCACTTCCGCGGCGTGCAGCACGCTGTCCTTCGCCGAACCGGTCGCGGCGCGCACGCTGTCGATGCGGGTCACGGGTTCCTCCTCCTCGGTGGCGTACGGTAATTCGACTTTCCACCCTTTTACGGATCATGCCTGCGGACGCGCCGCCAGGCATGCGAGGGCGGGCATCCGGGTCACGGACGATGCCGCCGCGTCCTCTGGGGCAAGTGGTGATGAAGTTGCGAACAAGAGCTGATCAACGTCAATAACCGATGAATACCGGGCAACACGAGCCTGTCCACGACCATGCCACGGATCGGCGCCCCACGCTCGTGACCCAGCGGTAAGAGCGCCGAACGGGCCCCCGGCCGTGCGAGGATCGGTGCGCACAACAGGACGACGGAAGGCACCTCGTGGCCGCGCAGCTCTACGCCACCCTGAAGACCAGCCAAGGTGACATCGAGGTCCGGCTGCTGCCGAACCACGCACCCAGGACCGTCAAGAACTTCGTCGAGCTGGCCCGCGGCGAGCGGGAGTGGACCCACCCCGCCACCGGCGAGAAATCCATGGCCAGGCTCTACGACGGCACCGTCTTCCACCGGGTCCTCAGCGGTTTCATGATCCAGGGCGGCGATCCGCTGGGCAACGGCACCGGCGACCCCGGCTACCAGTTCCCGGACGAGTTCCACCCCGACCTCGCCTTCGACAAGCCCTACCTGATGGCCATGGCCAACGCCGGCCCCGGGACCAACGGCTCGCAGTTCTTCATCACCGTCTCCCCGACGACCTGGCTGAACCGCAAGCACACGATCTTCGGCGAAGTGACCGACGCGGCCAGTCAGAAGGTCGTCGACACCATCGCCGCCGCCCGGACCAACCCCCGCACCGAGCGGCCCCTCACCGACATCGTCATCGAGTCGGTCGTCGTCGAGACAAGGAACGCCTGACGCCCCGCCACACCGGGCAGGAACCAAACGCCCCGCTCATCCGTAGAGCAGGGCGGGGCGGTGCATCTGCACACACCGCCCGCAGGGACGACCGAGGGGATGCCATGGACCACGCGGCGGCCGGCCGACCGGATGCCCAGAGCCTGCCCGGCTGCTATCGCCATCCGGACCGCGAGACCGGCATCCGCTGCACCCGCTGCGAGCGCCCCATCTGCCCGGACTGCATGGTCAACGCCTCCGTCGGCTTCCACTGCCCCGACTGCGCCGCCGGCCGCACACCCGGCGCCACCGGCCCGGCCCCGGGCGCCTCCCGGCCCCGCACCCTCGCGGGCGGCACCGTCGCGGCAGACCCGCACCTCGTCACCAAGATCCTGATCGGGATCAATGTGGCGGTGTTCATCGCCGTCCAGGCGCTCCCGTCGTCCTTCCTCAGCGACATGGTGCTCATCGGACGCTGGCCCCCCGCCCCCTTCGTCCCGACCGAGGGCGTCGCGGAGGGCGAGTGGTACCGGCTGGTGACCACGATGTTCACCCACGAGGAGATCTGGCACATCGGCTTCAACATGATCAGCCTCTGGTTCCTCGGCGGCCCCCTGGAAGCGGCCCTCGGCAGAGCCCGCTACCTCGCCCTCTACCTCGTCTCCGGCCTCGCCGGCAGCGTGCTCGCCTACCTGCTGGCCTCGCCCACCACGGCCACCCTCGGCGCCTCCGGCGCGATCTTCGGCCTCTTCGGCGCCACCGCCGCCCTCGTGCGCCGGCTCAACGCCGACATGCGGCCGGTCGTCATCCTGCTGGTGATCAGCCTGATCTTCACTTTCACCCGGGGCAACATCTCCTGGCAGGCCCACGTCGGCGGCCTCGTCGCGGGTGCCGTGATCGGCTACGCCATGCTTCACGCGCCCCGTGAGCGGCGCACGCTCGTCCAGTACGGCACCTGTGCGCTGGTCCTCCTGGTCGTCGTCGGCCTGACCCTGCTGAGATCGGCGCAGCTCACCTGAGCGCTCGTTGTCCACAGTAGGTGGCGGATCTTGTGCACAGCGTGCGGGAACACATGTGCCCCCTGTCGCTGACCAGTGTTATCGCAGGTCAGGCAGGGGGCGAACATGTTTTCGGAAGCTGGGTCCAGCCGGTACTTCCGTCACACCGGCGTCAACGCCAGGGGGGTTATCCACAGATCGTCTTTCTTTTCCCCAGCGTGTGGACAATGCCTGTGGATAACTCCGCGAATACCCCTGGGCAGAGCTAACGGGCAGCCACCGCCGGGGCTACTTCCACTGCGTCGAGACGCCGAACCCCGCGGCGATGAAACCGAAGCCCACCACGATGTTCCAGTTGCCCAGAGAGTCGATGGGCAGCGAACCGTCGGTGACGTAGAAGACGACGATCCAGGCCAGGCCGATGACGAACATGGCCAGCATGACCGGCGCCACCCAGCCGCGGCTGGTCAGCTTGATGCTGGTCGCCTGCTTCGAGGGCGGCGGCGTGTAATCGGCCTTCTTGCGGATACGTGACTTCGGCACGAGGGTCTCTCCTGTCGATGCGCTGCGTGGCCGCGCAGGGAACGGGGCTCGGTCTCGGTGGGCGGCGTACATGGGACGAGGGGACTCTGAGCGCTCCCCCGGGCGTCCGTTAGCGTAGTCCTTCCGTGGCGCCGAAGGAGATAAGGGTACGTTGAGCAATTCTGCCGACTCCCCCGGGACGGGATCCAGCCCTGTCCGCCGGCGCCGTTTCCGGCCCGTGCGGGTACTCACGGCGGCCGTCTTCGCCCTCGCGGGACTTATCTTCTTCACCAGCTTCGATACCGCGAAGGGCACCAATATCCGTACGGATTCCTCTTTGCTCAAGTTGTCCGATCTCATCCATGAACGCAGCCGGGAGAACGGCGTTCTGGAGGAGTCCAACGGAGCCCTGCGCGAGGACGTCGAATCGCTCGCGGAACGCGACGACGGCCGGACGAAGTCGGAGGACGACAAGCTCGCGGCGCTGGAGGAGAAGGCGGGTACGCAGAAGCTGACGGGCGAGGCGATCACCGTCACGCTCGACGACGCCCCGCCGGACGCCACCGCGAAGCTCCCCGGCTACCCGGAGCCGCAGCCCGACTACCTGGTCATCCACCAGCAGGACCTCCAGGCCGTGGTGAACGCCCTGTGGCAGGGCGGCGCCGAGGGCATCAAGGTCATGGACCAGCGGCTGATCTCCACCAGCGCGGTGCGCTGCGTGGGCAACACCCTGATCCTCCAGGGCCGGGTCTACTCCCCGCCGTACAAGATCCAGGCGGTCGGCGACCCGGAGCGGCTGAAGAAGGCGCTGGCGAAGTCGCCGGCGATCCAGAACTACATGGTCTACGTCAACGTGTACGGGCTCGGCTGGAAGGTCGAGGACGACGGCCGGGCGACCCTGCCGGGCTACTCCGGCACGGCGGACCTGCACTATGCCCAGCCTGTGGATTAGGGCCGTTCCCGGGGGCCGCGCGCCGCTAGTCTGGTGCGGTACGGCGTGAGTGTGGCGCCGTGGTGCGACGGAAGGGACGGCATGTACGGCTGGATCTGGCGGCATCTGCCGGGGAACGCGTGGGTGAAGGCGCTGCTCTCGCTCATGCTGGCGATGATCGTGGTCTACGTCCTGTTCCAGTACGTCTTCCCGTGGGCCGAACCGCTGCTGCCCTTCAACGATGTGACGGTGGACAACCAGTGAGCGCGCGCATCCTCGTCGTCGACAACTACGACAGCTTCGTCTTCAACCTGGTCCAGTACCTCTACCAACTCGGCGCCGAGTGCGAGGTGCTGCGCAACGACGAGGTGTCGACGGCCCACGCCCAGGACGGTTTCGACGGCGTCCTGCTCTCGCCCGGCCCGGGCACGCCGGAGCAGGCGGGCGTCTGCGTCGACATGGTCCGGCACTGCGCGGCGACCGGGGTGCCGGTCTTCGGCGTGTGCCTGGGCATGCAGTCGATGCAGGTCGCGTACGGCGGTGTGGTGGACCGCGCGCCGGAGCTGCTGCACGGCAAGACCTCGCCGGTGGAGCACACCGGCCGGGGCGTCTTCGCGGGGCTGCCCTCGCCGTTCACGGCGACGCGGTACCACTCGCTGGCGGCGGAGCCGGCCACGGTGCCGGCCGAGCTGGAGGTGACGGCCCGTACGCCGGACGGGATCGTGATGGGCCTGCGCCACCGGGAACTGCTCGTCGAGGGCGTGCAGTTCCACCCGGAGTCGGTGCTGACCGAGCACGGGCACCGGATGCTGGCCAACTGGCTGGTGGAGTGCGGCGACCAGGACGCGGTGGCGAGGTCGGCGGGGCTCGCCCCGGTGGTGGGCAGGGCCACGGCGTGACCGCGCTGCGCCCCGAGCGCGACTCCGGCACGGCCGGTGACCAGGGATCCTCGTACGGACAGCCGTACGGGGATTCCGGTGCGTTCGGGGGCGGCCGGTACGAGGAGTCCGCCGTCGGGGAGGAGAACCGGCCGCCACTCCTGGACGACGAGACGGTGGCGCTGCGGATCCCGGAGCCCCCGGCGCCCCGGACGGCCGCCGGGACGGGGCCGATCGGGGGCGGTCCGGACGGCGGCGGTCGCGCGGCCCGCAGGAAGGCCGCGAAACGGCGTCACGGGCGCCGTGGGGCGCCCAGGGACCAGGCTCCGGAGGAAGAGGCCGAGCAGGCCCCGAAGGCGCCCCTGTCGCGCGTGGAGGCCCGTCGGCAGGCCCGGGCGCGCAAGCCCGGCGCCGCGGTGGTCGCCAGCCGGGCGATCGGTGAGATCTTCATCACGACCGGCGTGCTGATGCTGCTGTTCGTCACCTACCAGCTGTGGTGGACGAACGTGCGGGCGCACGCGCAGGCGAACCAGGCCGCGAGCAACCTCCAGGACGACTGGGCGAACGGCAAGCGCAGCCCGGGATCGTTCGAGCCGGGCCAGGGGTTCGCGCTGCTGCACATCCCCAAGCTGGACGTGGTGGTGCCGATCGCGGAGGGCATCAGCAGCAAGAAGGTGCTGGACCGGGGCATGGTCGGGCACTACGCGGAGGACGGGCTGAAGACCGCGATGCCGGACGCCGAGGCCGGCAACTTCGGGCTCGCGGGGCACCGCAACACGCACGGCGAGCCGTTCCGGTACATCAACAAGCTGGAGCCGGGCGACCCGATCGTCGTGGAGACGCAGGACAAGTACTTCGTCTACAAGATGGCGTCGATCCTGCCGGTGACCTCGCCGAGCAACGTGAGCGTGCTGGACCCGGTCCCGAAGCAGTCCGGCTTCAAGGGACCCGGCCGCTACATCACCCTCACCACCTGTACGCCGGAGTTCACCAGCAAGTACCGCATGATCGTGTGGGGCAAGATGGTCGAGGAACGGCCGCGCAGCAAGGGCAAGCCGGATGCGCTCGTCAGTTAAGGGCGGATGACCAGTGGCAGCGACCACCGACACGGAGCACCAGGAGCAGGCCGGGACGGGAGGTCGCGGGCGGCGTCGACCCGGCCGGATCGTCGCGCAGGCGGTCAGCGTTCTCGGCGAACTGCTCATCACCGCGGGCCTGGTGATGGGCCTGTTCGTCGTGTACTCGCTGTGGTGGACGAACGTGGTCGCCGACCGCGCGGCGGACAAACAGGCCGAGAAGGTCCGTGACGACTGGGCCCAGGACCGGGTGGGCGGGAGCGGTCAGGACGGCCCGGGGGCGCTGGACACCAAGGCGGGCATCGGCTTCCTGCACGTCCCGGCGATGAGCGAGGGCGACATCCTGGTGGAGAAGGGCACGTCGATGAAGATCCTCAACGACGGCGTGGCCGGCTACTACACCGACCCGGTGAAGGCGACGCTGCCCACCTCGGACGAGAAGGGCAACTTCTCGCTCGCCGCGCACCGGGACGGGCACGGCGCCAGGTTCCACAACATCGACAAGATCGAGAAGGGTGACCCGATCGTCTTCGAGACGAAGGACACCTGGTACGTGTACAAGACGTACGCCGTCCTCCCCGAGACCTCGAAGTACAACGTCGAGGTGCTGGGCGGCATCCCCAAGGAGTCCGGCAAGAAGAAGGCCGGCCACTACATCACCCTGACGACCTGCACCCCGGTCTACACGAGCCGCTACCGGTACGTGGTCTGGGGCGAGCTGGTCCGCACGGAGAAGGTGGACGGCGACCGCACCCCGCCGAAGGAACTGCGCTGACCTCCTGACGTACACGACGGAGCCCCGGTCCCTCAGCTCGGCTGAGGGACCGGGGCTCCGGTCGGTCGGGCAGGCGGGTCAGTCGCCGAAGCCGGGAAGGCCGGCGATGGCGCCGCCGTTGCCGTTCCCGCCGTTGCCGTTCCCACCGTCGCCCGGGACGGTCATCAGGGTGATCGGCGTGGCGGCCGGGTCGTCGACCTCGCTGCCGGGCTGCGGGTTCGAGGCGAACACCTTCGCGTTGTCGTCGCCCGGGGAGCCCTGCGCGACCTGCACGTTGGTGAAGCCGCTCTGCTGCAGTATCTGCCGGGCCTCCGCGAGGGTCTTGCCGCGGACCTCCGGCACCTTCGTCTTCTCCACGGCCTTGCCGACGACGATCGTGACCTTCGAGCCCGGGTCGACCTGCGTGCTGGACTGGGGCGTCGTGGAGATGACCTTGCCGACCTGGTTCGGGTCGTTCGTCGGCTGGTCCGTGCAGACGGCCGTCAGGTCGCCGCCGCTCTCCACCTGGGCCTTGGCCTCGTCGCAGGTGCGGCCCACGACGTCGGGCACCGTGGCCTTCTCCTCGGCCTTGGCGACCTCCAGGGTCACCGTGGAACCCTTCTCCAGTTCCTTGCCCGGGTCGGGGTTCTGGCTGAGGATCGTGCCCTCGTCCTGGGAGGACTCGGTCTGCTTGGTCTCGACCTCGAAGCCCTTGTCCTCGAGCTGCTTCTTCGCCTCGTCGATGTTCTTGTCGATGACGTTCGGCACGGCGACCTTGGGCGCGCCGGTCGAGACCACCAGGTTGACGGTGGACTCCTTGTCGACGTCGGTGCCCTGCTTGGGGTCCTGGGCGCAGATGTTGCCCTTGGGCTGGTCCTCGCACTCCTGCTGCTTGAACGTCAGCACCAGGTCGATGTTGTCGGCCTGCTGCTGGGCGTCGGCCTTGCTCAGGCCGATGAAGGCGGGCACCGGGACCTTGTCGTTGCCCGGCCCGCCGTCCCCGCTGAAGGCGTACTTGCCGATCAGGATGGCGCCGACGAGGACGAGGACGCCCGCCAGCACCAGGAAGATCGTGGAGGTGTTCTTCTTGCGGGGCTGCTGGCGGCGCCGGTCGGGGCGCTCGTCGTAGCCGTAGCCGCCGTCGTCCGGGTTCATGGGCGGCAGCATGGTCGTGGCGCCGCCGCCCCCGTCCGAGCGCAGGGCGGTGGTCGGCTGGTCGTCGGGGTAGGCGCCGTAGCCGCCGGCGGCCATGGCACCCATCGCGGCGGTGGCTCCGACGGGCTGGCCGTCGAGGCAGGCCTCGATGTCGACGCGCATCTCGTCGGCCGACTGGTAGCGGTAGTCCGGGTCCTTGACCAGGGCCTTCAGCACGATCGCGTCCATCTCGGGCGTGATCTCGGGGTCGAAGACGCTGGGCGCCTGCGGCTCCTCGCGCACGTGCTGGTAGGCGACGGCCACCGGGGAGTCGCCTACGAAGGGCGGGCGCACGGTGAGCAGCTCGTAGAGCAGGCAGCCCGTGGAGTACAGGTCGGAGCGGGCGTCGACCTGCTCGCCCTTGGCCTGCTCCGGGGAGAGGTACTGGGCGGTGCCGATCACGGCGGCGGTCTGGGTCATCTTCATGCCGGAGTCGCCCATGGCGCGGGCGATGCCGAAGTCCATGACCTTGACCTGGCCGTTGCGCGTGAGCATGACGTTGGCCGGCTTGATGTCGCGGTGGACGATGCCGGCCCGGTGCGAGTACTCCAGTGCCTGGAGGATGCCGATGGTCATCTCCAGGGTCCGCTCCGGCAGCAGCTTGCGGCCGGAGTGGAGCAGCTCACGGAGTGTGGAGCCGTCGACGTACTCCATGACGATGTACGGGATCGACACGTTGTCGATGTAGTCCTCGCCCGTGTCGTAGACCGCCACGATCGCGGGATGGTTGAGCGAGGCGGCCGACTGGGCCTCCCGGCGGAAGCGGGCCTGGAAGGACGGGTCACGCGCGAGGTCCGCGCGGAGTGTCTTCACCGCCACCTGGCGTCCGAGCCGGGTGTCATGAGCGTGGTAAACCTCCGCCATGCCACCACGGCCGAGCACAGGGCCCAGCTCGTACCGGCCGCCGAGGCGACGCGGCTCTTCCATGGTTACCTACCAGCCCTCTCCGTCGGTCCCGACCGGCATGCTTGTACGGTCGGAGGCTGCCGTCCGGCCTACCGTACCCGGCTCGCTCCTGGCCCTTTGGCCGAGTCGGGCAGCCGATACACGACCGGTATCGCAACGTGCGCCGATGTGAAGGGGACGTGACCGGAGTCACGTCCCTTTCATGGCGCGGTCACTTCTTGCTGTCGATGACGGCCTCCATGACGTTCTTCGCGATCGGTGCCGCGAGGCCGCCGCCGGAGATGTCGTCGCGGACGGCGTTCTCGTCCTCGATCACCACGGCCACGGCGACGGGCGAGCTGCCGTCGTCGGCCTTGGCGTACGAGATGAACCAGGCGTAGGGGTTCTCGCTGTTGTCGACACCGTGCTGTGCGGTACCGGTCTTGCCGCCCACCTTGACGCCGTCGATCTTGGCGTTGGTTCCCGTGCCGTCCTCGACCACGGTCTCCATCATCGACTGGAGGATCTGGGCGTTGTCCGCGGACAGCGGCTTGCTCATCTCCTCGGGGTCGGTCTTCTCGACGGTGTCGAGGCCCGGGCCCTGGAGTTCGTCGACCATGTACGGCTTCATCAGGGTGCCGTTGTTGGCGATGGCCGAGGTGACCATGGCCATCTGCAGCGGGGTGGCGGCGGTGTTGAACTGGCCGATGGAGGAGAGCGCGACCTGGGAGTCGTTCATGCCGTCGGAGAAGACGGAGGCGCTGGAGCGGACCGGGACGAACTGCTCCTCGGTGAAGCCGAACTTCTTGGCCGTCTCCAGCATCTTGTCGTTGCCGAGGTCGTAACCGAGCTTGCCGAAGACGGTGTTGCAGGAGACGCGCAGAGCCTCGCGGAGGGTGGCGTTCTCGCAGGGGATGTTGCCCTCGTTCTTCAGCTCGGTGCTGGTGCCGGGCATCGTCCAGGGCAGCGGGGAGTCGGTCTTCTCGTCGGCCGAGTCGTACTTCCCGTGCTCCAGGGCCGCCGCCGCGGTGACCACCTTGAAGGTGGATCCGGGCGGGTAGACCTCGCGCAGCGCGCGGTTGAGCATCGGGTCGTCGGGGTTGTTCTTCTTCTGGAGCTTGTTCCAGGCCTCGCCGGCCGCGTCGTTGCTGCCCGCGATGACGGTGGGGTCGTACGACGGGTACGAGGCCATCGAGAGGATCTTGCCGGTGGACGGTTCGATCGCGACGACGGCGCCCTTGGCGCCCTGCTTCTTCAGACCGTCGTAGGCGGCCTTCTGGGCGGCGCCGTTGAGGGTGGTGACGACGTTGCCGCCCTCGCGCTTCTTGCCCGTGATCATGTCGAGGGTGTTGCGGAAGAAGAGCCGGTCGTCGTTGCCGGTGAGGATGCCGTCGTCGATGGACTCGAGCTGGGTGGCGCCGAAGGCCTGGGAGACGTACCCGGTGACGGGCGCCCACATGGCGCCGTCCTTGTAGGTCCGCTTGTACTTGAAGTCGCCCTCGGTGGTGGCGTGTCCGGTGATGGCCTTGCCGTCGACGATGATGTCGCCGCGGGGACTGGCGTACCGCTCGATGGCGACCCGGCGGTTGTGCTCGTCCTCCTTCAGCTCGTCGGCCTGGACGTACTGGAGCCAGTTGTCCCGGATGAGGAGGGTGAGGACCAGGAGGCCGCAGAAAAGCGCGATTCGGCGCAGTGGCTTGTTCACGGTCGGACCACCTGGGTCATCTCGGCGTCGGGGTTGGCGGGCGCGGCGGGTGCCGGCCTGCGCGCGGTGTCGCTGATGCGCAGCAGGATGCCGATCAACGCCCAGTTGGCGATGACGGAGGAACCGCCGTAGGCCAGGAAAGGCATGGTCATACCGGTGAGCGGGATGAGGCCCATGACACCGCCGGCGACGACGAAGACCTGGAGGGCGAAGGCTCCGGAGAGGCCGATGGCGAGGAGCTTGCCGAAGGGGTCGCGGGCGGCGAGGGCGGTGCGCACGCCGCGTTCCACGATCAGGGCGTAGAGCAGGAGCAGGGCCATCAGGCCGGCGAGGCCGAGTTCCTCGCCGAAGGTGGCGAGGATGAAGTCGGAGTTGGCGGCGAAGCGGATCAGCTCGGAGTGGCCCTGGCCCCAGCCGGTGCCGAGGGTGCCGCCGGAGCCGAAGGCCCACAGGGCCTGCATGGCCTGCTCGGAGTGGCCGACCTGGCCGGCGCGGGAGAGCGTGTACTCGCGCATCGGGTCGAGCCAGGCGTCGACGCGCTGCTGGATGTGGGGTTCGAAGGTGGCCACACCGACGGCGCCGACGGCGGACATCAGCAGACCGAAGACGATCCAGCTGGTCCGCTCGGTCGCGACGTACAGCATGATCACGAACATGCCGAAGAACAGCAGTGAGGTGCCGAGGTCGGTCTCGAAGACCAGGATCAGGATCGAGACGATCCAGACGACCAGGATGGGGCCGAGGTCGCGGCCGCGCGGCAGGTAGAGGCCCATGAAGCGGCGGCTGGCCAGGGCGAGCGCGTCGCGTTTCACCATCAGGTAGCCGGCGAAGAAGATCGCCAGGACGATCTTGGCGAACTCACCGGGCTGGATGGAGAAGGAGCCGACCTGGATCCAGATCTTGGCGCCGTAGATGTTCTTGCCGAGGCCCGGTACGAGCGGGAGCAGCAGCAGGAACAGGGCCGTGACCATGGAGATGTAGGTGTAGCGCTGCAGGACGCGGTGGTCCTTGAGGAAGACCATCACGGCGACGAACAGGGCGATGCCCATCGCGGTGTACATCAGCTGGCGGGGTGCGGCGGTGCCGGCCTGCTTGATGTCCTGGAGCAGTTCCGACTGGTCCAGGCGCCAGATGGCGACGAGTCCGAGGCCGTTGAGCAGCGTGGCCAGCGGCAGCAGCAGCGGGTCCGCGTACGGCGCGAACTTGCGCACGACGAGGTGGCCGACGCCGGCCAGCAGGCCGAGGCCGAATCCGTAGCTCAGCAGCCCCGCGGGCACCTCGTCGTTGATGGCGAGGCCCACGTTGGCGTAGGCGAAGACCGGGATGAGGACGGCGAACACGAGCAGAGCCAGCTCGGTGTTGCGCCGGCTCGGGGCGCCGATGGCGCCGATCGTGGACGTGTGGTGCGTCGACGGGTTGGTAGTACTGCTCATCGTGTGACAGGGCCTCTCACGGCTTGCCTACTGCTTACCGCACAGCGAGACGACCTTCTGCTCTTCCTCCGAGAGGGTCGGTCCTGAGCCTGGAGTGGGTGCGGTCGTGGACGGGGACTCGGACGATTCGGGTGCCTCGGGCGAGCCCGACGGGTTCGGGCTGGGTGAGGCCTTGGACGTGAAGGAGGCGGGAGTGGTTCCCGTGGTGCCTCCGGCCTCGCCCTCACCCGTCTTCGCGTTCTTCTCGGTCTCCGCGGTGCGCCTGGCGGCCTGCTTCTTGCAGGCGGAGGCCTGGACCGCCAGTTCCTCGATCTTGGCCCTGGCGTCGTTGAGGTCGCCCTCGGGGATGGTGGCCTCGACCAGTTTCTGCTGGTAGGGCGGCAGGTACTTGAGTTCGATCTCGGGGTGGTCCTTCTGGACCTTGGAGAGCGAGACCCAGGCGAGGTCCTGGCTGATTCCCCGGTACAGCGCGAGGTGGTCGTCGTTGGTGCCGACGTAGTACTGGGTCTGGGTCCAGCGCCAGCCGCCGTAGGTGCCGCCGCCGATGACGGCGAGGGCGAGGACGGTGTAGAGGGACCGCTTGAGCCACTTGCGGCTCTTGCGGGGCTTGACGAAGTCGTCGGGGCCGTAGTCGTCGAAGCCGCCGGCCGGGATGAAGCCGGTGACGTCGCCGCTGCCGGGCGGGCCGAACTCGCCGCCCCCGCCGCGCTGTCCGCCCGGCCTGCCGAGGCCCGCGGCGCGCCCGGCCGGGGTCTGCATGATGCCGTTGTCGCCCATCTGGGCCTGGTTCTCGGCGACGGCGCCGACGACCACGGGGGTGTCGGAGAGCTGCCCGGCGAGGGTGTCGCCGGTGTCGAGGTCGAGGACGTCGGCGACGATGACGGTGATGTTGTCGGGGCCGCCGCCGCGCAGGGCGAGCTGGATCAGCTCCTGGACGGTCTCCTGGGGGCCCTGGTAGCTGGCGAGGGTGTCCTCCATCGTCTGGTGGGAGACGACGCCGGAGAGTCCGTCGGAGCAGATCAGGTAGCGGTCGCCGGCCCGTACCTCGCGGATGGACAGGTCGGGCTCGACGTGGTCGCCGCTGCCGAGGGCGCGCATCAGCAGGGAGCGCTGCGGGTGGGTGCCCGCCTCCTCCTCGGTGATCCGTCCCTCGTCGACGAGGCGCTGCAC
The DNA here is from genome assembly GCF_033406955.1 of Streptomyces violaceoruber. Taxonomy (NCBI): domain Bacteria; kingdom Bacillati; phylum Actinomycetota; class Actinomycetes; order Kitasatosporales; family Streptomycetaceae; genus Streptomyces; species Streptomyces violaceoruber. Next base: position 4,293,514 of record NZ_CP137734.1, read on the forward strand.
CCAGGTGTGGTCCTGGGTGATCTGGGTGAGGACGCCGTCGCGCAGCAGGTAGGCGCGGGAGTCGCCGACGTGGACCATGCCCAGGCGCTGCCCGGTCCACAGCAGGGCGGTCAGGGTGGTGCCCATGCCCTCCAGGGCGGGGTCCTCCTCGACCATCTGCCGCAGCTGGTCGTTGGCGCGCTGGACGGCGTGGCCGAGGGAGGTGAGGACGTCGGAGCCGGGCACGTCGTCGTCGAGGGCGACGATGGTGGAGATCACCTCGGAGGAGGCGACCTCACCGGCGGCCTGGCCGCCCATGCCGTCGGCGATGGCGAGCAGGCGCGGACCGGCGTAGCCGGAGTCCTCGTTGCCCTCCCGGATCATGCCCTTGTGGGAACCGGCGGCGAAGCGCAGTGACAGACTCATGCGCACCTCGCCCGTCGGCTCCGACTGCAGCCGGTCGTGTCGAGCCACACTGCCCACCCTCCGGTCGGGAGCGCGCCGGGGCCCGGGGTGCCGGCCGCCGCTGCGTGCTCGCTCCGCTCGCGCTCATTCATTGGTGTAGCACTACTTCCGCAGCTCGATGACGGTCTTGCCGATGCGGATCGGCGCCCCGGGGCCAATCGGTGTGGGAGTCGTCAGCCGGGCCCGGTCCAGGTAGGTGCCGTTGGTGGAGCCCAGGTCCTCGACGATCCACTGGCCGTTCTGGTCCGGGTAGATCCTGGCATGACGGCTGGAGGCGTAGTCGTCGTCCAGCACGATCGTCGAGTCGTGTGCCCGGCCGAGCGTGATGGTCTGGCCCTGGAGGGCGACGGTGGTGCCGGTGAGGGTGCCCTCCGTCACGACCAGCTTGGTGGGCGCGCCGCGGCGGCCGCGGCCACCGCCGGACTGCTGGCGCTGCGGTGGAGGCGCCTGGCCCTGGCGCGTGGCGGTCTGCTGCGGTCGGGCGGCGTCGCGCCGCGCGCCGCGCTGGGTGACCCGCGTACCGAAGAGGTCGCTGCGGATGACCTGCACGGCCACGATCACGAACAGCCACAGTACGGCGAGAAAACCCAACCGCATGACCGTGAGGGTCAGCTCTGACATTGCCCCCGGATCACCCTTCGGCTTGCCTGTAGATAACGGTGGTGCTGCCCACGACGATCCGTGAGCCGTCGCGGAGCGTAGCGCGGGTGGTGTGCTGCCCGTCCACCACGATGCCGTTGGTGGACCCGAGATCCTGGATCGTCGAGGGCGTTCCGGTCCGGATCTCGCAGTGCCGGCGGGAGACGCCGGGGTCGTCGATCCGCACGTCGGCCTCGGTGCTGCGGCCCATCACGAGCGTCGCGCGGGAGATCTGGTGGCGGGTGCCGTTGATCTCGATCCAGTGGCGGGTGCGTCCGCCGGGTGCGGGTGCGGCCGGGGGCTGCTGGCCGCCGGCGGGCTGCGGGTAGCCGTAGCCGCCGGGACGGCCGCCGGGCGGCGGCGCGGACGGCATGGGCGGGGCGCCCGCGGGGGCGGCGGCCGGCGGGTAGCCGTACCCCCCGCCCGGTCCGGCGGGCCGTGCGGGCGGGGCCGGGGGTGCGGCGGCGGCCGGGCCGCCCTGGTGGCTGGTGGAGGAGGCGAGCGTACGGCTGCGCACCCGGTACAGGCCGGTGTCGAGGTCGTCCGCCTTCTCCAGGTGGACCTTGATCGGTCCCATGAAGGTGTAGCGCTGCTGCTTGGCGTAGTCGCGGACCATGCCGGCCAGCTCGTCGCCGAGCTGTCCGGAGTAGGGGCTGAGGCGCTCGAAGTCGGGTGTGCTCAGTTCCACGATGAAGTCGTTGGGCACGACGGTGCGGTCGCGGTTCCAGATGGTCGCGTTGTTGTCGCATTCGCGCTGGAGCGCTCCCGCGATCTCCACGGGCTGCACCTCGGACTTGAACACCTTCGCGAAGGTGCCGTTGACCAGACCTTCGAGACGCTGCTCGAACTTCTTCAGGACTCCCATGGGGCACCTCCTCCGTCGCTGCCGTCCTGTCGACTGCCTTGCGTACTGCTGCCTTGCGCCGTGCTGCCTTGCGTCGTGCTGCCTCGCGCAGTGCCGTGCGTCCGTGCACTGCCCACCTGGTACTGCTTACTGATCGTATCCACGCGCCGGTCGATCGGCTGGTTCCCCCTGTCGGCCCGGTCGACGGGTGTCGACGCCTGACGGAGTTCCCGCCGGAGCTCCCCTTCGAACTCCCGCGGGCCTTCGGGATGTGCTCCCGCAGGTAACTCATGCCCAGGATCGTAGAGGCGGCCGCAGACCAGTGTCCCGCACCTGAGTGCGGTCCCCCACCGGCTCCTGGGGAGACGGGTAGGACCGGTACGAGGTTGATACGTGAACGGCCACGGACCGGGACGAGTGCCCGAAGGAGGTCGGGCGCCCCGGTCCGCCGGGGGAAAGGGATGTGAATCGACCCCTGTCAGCGTGCTAATGTTCTGGTGTCGGAAGGCGCCGGACCGCAAGGAAAAGCCCGGAAGACACACCCAATGCGCGGGTGGCGGAATAGGCAGACGCGCTGGATTCAGGTTCCAGTGCCCGCAAGGGCGTGGGGGTTCAACTCCCCCCTCGCGCACCAGCCGGAAGCCCCCCAGGTCTCGGACCTGGGGGGCTTCCGCATGTCCGGGTGCGGTGACCCGTGACGCGTGCGTTGTGAGGAAGGTCTCAGGACTCCGACTGCCACAGAGCCGGCACGTTCGGCGGCTCCCAGCCGGTCATCGCGGTGTGCGCCTGGAGACAGCGGTAGGAGCGGCCGCCGTACGTCACCCGGTCGCCGGAGGTGTAGGCGTGGCCGCTCGCCCAGGTGCCGCCCGGCGGGTCGGTGGGCGGGTCGGTCGGCGGATCCGTGGGGCCGGTGTCGCCGTCGACGTTCAGGACGAAGTCGAAGGTGCCCTCCTTGCCGCCACCGGCGCCGCGGACGTTCATCAGCAGGGCCGGGTCGAAGATCATGTCCGTGCTGTTGCGGGGCTCGCCGGGGAAGTAGAGCTGGGTGGTGAGCACGGGCTCGCCGGGGGCCTGCACCTTGACGTGGATGTGCCGGGTACGGCCGGGATAGAGACCGGGCACGATCGTCTTCAGGGCGAAGGCGCCGGTGGCACCGGTGAACTGGTGGCCGCGGAAGGTGTACCCGGCCATGTCGTAGTCGCCGTAGTCGTCGGCCTGCCAGAAGTCGAGGAGCACGCCGGACAGCGGGACGCAGTTGCGGCCGAAGACGTAGCCGCTGACGGTCAGCGGAGTGCCCGGGGTGCCGGGGGTCACCAGGTTGGTCCGCAACGGGGAGTTCGGCTTGAAGTACGGGCCCTCCATCTGGTCGGGCGTCAGGTCGTCGCCGTCGTCGCAGTACGGGGTCGGCGTCAGCCGCTGCCCGTCGCCCGAGCGGGCGGCGTCCCGGGCCAGCGCGACGCCGCCGGTGGCGAGCAGCGGGATGGCGGCACCGGCGGCGACGGCCGCTCTGAGCAGCGTCTTGCGGCTGATCCCGCGGTCGGCGCCGGAGCCCGGGCCGGGCCTGGGCCCGGGCTCGTCAGGAGTGGTGGGGGTGTCGGAGGTCATGGCGGTTCCTCGGTCTCCTCGGTGAGTGGTCCCTGGGGAAGCTGGACGGGACGTGCGACATCCGGGACGTCGGGGACAGGGAGCGCGCCCGTCGGCGCGGGGCAGGCTGCTGTTGCTGCGGCGGGCGCGCTCCGTGGTGATCGCTGGCCACCGTAGGCGCGCCGCGGGGGCCGGCGGCACCTCCTGTTTCACCCCCTGCCCGGCGTTATGCGGGCGGCGGGCAGGGCCCGTGTACGGGCGGTGCGGCCGGCGGTACGGTCGTGGCGCGCCGGAGCCCGGGGCGGCCGGGGTGGCCGGTCGGGCGCGACGCGGTACGACGCCGTACGGCACACACGTGACGCACGGGTGCGGACGAGCACGACGAGCACGACGAGTACTACGAGCACGACGAGGACGGGGAGGGCGGCCGGGATGACCGGGGCGACGGCGGGGACGGGCACGGAGGCGGCGACCGGGGAGGCGGCGACCCGGGTGGTGCCGGTGGCGCGTGCGGACGGGGGCGGGGACGGGGGCGGGGGCGCCGAGCCGACGGCCGGTGCGGCGCGGGGCGGCCGGGTGCCGTACGTCCCGGGGTTCGCGCGGTGGCCCGTGGCCGGTTCGCCGAAGGCCGAGGGCAAGGCGCTGCGCACGCGCGTCCCGCGGTCCGCGCACGCCACGCTCGGCCTGGACGCCGCCCGGCCGGACGCGGTGAGCGCGGTCGAGGAGTCCAGCCGGGGCCGGATACCGGGGCTGGCCCCGATCCGCGCCGGGCGGATGGCGGCCACGCCGTTCGCGTTCCTGCGCGGGTCGGCGGGCCTGATGGCGTACGACCTGGCGCGCACGCCCGTGACCGGGATCGGCGCCCAGATCTGCGGTGACGCGCACGCCGCCAACTTCGGGCTCTACGGGGACGCCCGCGGCGGTCTGGTCATCGACCTGAACGACTTCGACGAGACGGTCCACGGCCCCTGGGAGTGGGACCTCAAGCGGCTCGCCGCCTCCCTCGTGCTCGCGGGCCGGGAGGCCGGCGCCGACGAGGACACCTGCCGCGAGGCCGCCCACGACGCGGCGGGCGCCTACCGGCGCACCATGCGGCTGCTGGCGAGGCTCCCCGCGCTGGACGCCTGGAACGCCATCGCCGACGAGGAACTGGTCTCCCACACCGACGCCCACGACCTGCTCGGCACCCTCGAGCGGGTCTCCGAGAAGGCGCGGGCCAACACCAGCGGGCGCTTCGCCGCGAAGTCGACCGAGCCGACCGAGGACGGCGGGCGGCGCTTCGTGGACGCCGCGCCGGTGCTGCGCCGGGTGACGGACGCCGAGGCGGCGGCGGTCGCGGGCGCCCTGGAGGCGTACCCGGCCACCCTCTCCGAGGACCGGCTGCCGCTGCTGGCCCGGTACGCCGTGCACGACGTCGCCTTCCGCGTCGTCGGCACCGGCAGCGTGGGCACGCGGTCGTACGTCGTGCTGCTCCTGGACCACCGGGGCGAACCGCTCGTGCTCCAGGTCAAGGAGGCCCGGCCCTCCGCGCTGCTGCCGCACCTCGCCGCCGCCGGCTTCGAGGCGCCCGAGGCCGCGCACGAGGGCCGCCGGGTCGTCATGGGGCAGAAGCGGATGCAGGTGGTCAGCGACATCCTGCTGGGCTGGACCTCGGTCGACGGACGGCCCTTCCAGGTACGGCAGTTCCGCAACCGCAAGGGCAGCGTCGACCCGGCGGCCCTGGCCGCCGACCAGCTGGACGACTACGGCCGCATGACCGGCGCCCTGCTGGCCCGGGCCCACGCGCACAGCGCCGACCCGCGGACCGTCGCGGGCTACTGCGGCAAGAACGACGAACTGGACGAGGCGGTGGCCGTCTTCGCCGTCACCTACGCCGACCGCACCGAGGCGGACCACGCGGAGCTGGTGGGCGCGGTGCGCACGGGGCGGATCGCGGCGGAGCTGGGGGTGTGAGCGGAGCCGGGGTGTGAGCGGAGCCGGGGTGTGAGGAGGGCCGGGGCGCGAGGGGGCCGGGGGTGTGAACGCAGCCGGGGTGTGAGGGGGCGGGGGCCGCGCGGGCGGCTCCCCGGGTCCGCAGGCCCTAGGCTGGTCGGGTGACGACGCCCGAAGCTGAGCCCGAGCAGGGGGGTGCGCCGCGTCCCGAGGAACGGCTGGAACAGGCCGTACGGGCCGCCGAGCAGGCACTCATCGAGTACGAGATCGCCCTGGAGACCTTCCGCGTGGAGGTCGAGAACTTCTCGCGGCTGCACGAGCAGCGGCTCGGCCCGGTGTACGCCCGGCTCGAGGAGCTGGAGGCGCAGATCCTGGAGGCGAGGGCGGCCCGCACGGGCGACGCCGACGACCGGCGCCGGGCGGACGAGGCGCGGGCCCGGCTGATGCCGATCCCCGGGGTCGAGGAGCTGCTGAACGGCTGGATGGACGGGGACGGGCTGTTCCCGGAGGCCACCGCGATGCTCACGGACCGGGCGGTACGGCCCCCGCAGCGGGTCCGGCCGAGCGAGGAGGCCCGCAAGCTCTACCGCGAGCTGGCCCGCAAGGCCCACCCCGACCTGGCCCAGGAGGAGGCCGAGCGGGCCCGGCGCGAGGAGTTCATCACCCGTGTCAACGCCGCCTACGCCCGCGGTGACGAGGCGGAGCTGCGGGAGCTGGCCGAGGAGTGGGCCGCCGGGCCGGTGCCCGAGCGGCGCCCGAGTCGCGGCGAGGAGCTGTACGTCCGCCTCGAATGGCTCGACCGGCGCAAGGAGCTGCTCACGCTGCTCGCCAAGGAGCTGGAGGAGAGCGCGATCGGCGCCATGCTCAGGCTGGCCCCGGACGACCCCGACCGGCTCCTCGACGAGATCGCCGAGCAGCTGGCGACCCAGGTGCGCGAGCGGGAGGCCGAGCTGGCGGCCGCGCTCGCACAGGACTGAGCCGGGCGGCCGGCTCGGGTAGCGTCTGGGGCATGAGTTTCGGAGCTGGTGTGCCCACGGTCGGCATCGAGGACCTCGCGGACGGCGACTTCCTGCTGGACGTCCGGGAGGACGACGAGTGGCAGGCGGGTCATGCCGCCGGGGCGTTGCACATTCCCCTCAGCGAGTTCGTGGCCCGGTACGGTGAGCTGGCCGAGGCCGCGCCGCAGGACGCCCGGGTGCACGTGCTCTGCCGGGTCGGGGGCCGCTCGGCGCAGGTCACCATGTACCTGGTCCAGCAGGGCGTCGACGCGGTGAACGTCGACGGGGGCATGCAGGAGTGGGCCGCGGCCGGGCGTCCCGTGGTGGACGACAAGGGCGCTCCGGGTCACGTTCTCTAGGCTGTCCCCCGCCGGATGTGGCGACTGCCACGCTGCGGTCGGCCCATCGGGGGCTGTGCGGGTGGCCGGTCCTGAGTACCGTTCGCGTGCCAACGTCGCCGAGCAGCCGCGAGGGTGGCGCGTGGGCGCCCCCGGCGGGGCGGGCGGATGGACGGATCGGGACCGAACGGGGCGGAATGGACGCGTACGACAAGGGCTCGGACGCCCGGCAAGGTCAGGGGCAAGGGCAAGGGCAAGGGCAAGGGCAAGGGCAAGGGCAAGGGCAAGGGCAAGGGCAGGGCCGTCCGGGCGGTGAAGCGGGGCGGGAGGGGACCGGTGAGACGGCCGCCGAACCCGCCGGGGCTACCGAAACTGCCGAACCCGCCGGGGCTGCCGAGCCCGCTGAGCGCGCCGCGGCTGTCGAGCGGGCCGGTGCTGTCGGGGCGGCGGCGGGGGCTTCCGGACCCGTAGGGACCTCCGCGGACGTCCAGGCCGCCGTAGCCGATGGGGCCGCTGGGGCCGCTGGGGTCGCCACCTGCGAGGATGCCGGACCCGCCGGTGCCCTGCTTGCCACCGGGCCCACCGCGGTCACCGGGCCCACCGGGGTCGCCGCGCTCTCCCCGCGTTACCAGGTCGGTGCCGTGGTCGCCCTGGCGGTGGTCGCGGTCGCCGTCTGTGCCCACATAGGCCTGGTGTTCCTGCACGTGGCCCCGTCCAACACCCTGACCAAGCAGCACGGTTCCGTGGTGGACGAGTGGGTCTTCCCCGAGTTCGAGCAGAACTGGAAGCTCTTCGCTCCCAACCCCCTCCAGCAGAACGTCTCCGTCCAGCTCCGGGCGGAGGTCAGCACGGCGGACGGCGAGATACGGACGACCCGCTGGTACGACCTGTCGGCCGAGGACGGCCGGGCCATCGACGGCAATCCGCTGCCGAGCCACACCCAGCAGAACGAACTGCGCCGGGCCTGGGACTTCTTCGTCGCCAGCCACGACTCCGAGGACCGCCCGGTGGGAGTGCGGGGCACGCTCTCCGAGACGTATCTGCGGCGCATCGCGCTCCTGCGCCTGGACCGTGGCGGTGCCGCCGGACCCGGGGACGTCGTCGAGCGCGTCCAGTACCGTTCCCGCACGACCAACGTGGAGCCGCCCCCGTGGAGCGGTGAGAAGGTCTCCGACCGTCCGACCGTCCGCGAGCTGCCCTGGTGGTCCGTGGCCGCGGAGAACCGGGGCAGCAGGGCCGGGAAGTCCGGGAAGTCCGGGCAGGCCGCGCAGGAAGGGGGCGCCGCGTGAACGCCGCCGTCCTCTCCGTCTCCCGCGGCATCGCCCGCGTCACGGGTGCCGCGCTCGGCCCGTACCAGACGGCCGTGATCCGCATCGGTTTCAGCGCCACCTGGCTGCTCTTCCTGCTGCGCGAACTGCCCCACCGGAACGAGCTGTACGGCCCCGACGGGCCCTGGAGCCACGATCTCGCCGAGCAGTTGCTCTCGGACAACGGCGCCTTCACGGCGTTGATGTGGTCGGACGGGCGGGCCTGGTTCGAGATCGTCTACGCGGTGGCCGTGCTGAGCAGCGTGCTGCTCCTGCTGGGCTGGCGCACCCGGACCATGTCCGTGCTGTTCATGGTCGGCGTGCTCTCGCTGCAGAACCGCAGCGTCTTCATGGGGGACGGCGGCGACAACGTCGTGCACCTGATGAGCATCTACCTGGTCCTCACCCGGTGCGGCCGGGTGTGGTCGCTGGACGCCCGCCGTGCCCGGCGCGCGGCGGCGGCACGCGCGCGTGGCGAGCGGGTCGAGGACCGGGTCGGGCCGGTGCTGTGGTGCGCCCTGGGGTTCCTGCTGCTCACGGTGACGCTGGCGGGCGGTCTCGACGGCGACTGGTTCGTCCCGGCGCTGCTGTGGGCGGTGTGGGTCGCGCTGGGCCTGTGGTGGGCCGTGGGGCGGGGCGGAGAGGGCAGTCAGCCGCGGATCCTGCTCGACGTGGTCACCAACATCGTGCACAACGGCGCGCTGGTCGTGATCATGGCCGAGGCCTGTCTGATCTACGCGACGGCCGGCTGGTACAAGATCCAGGGTTCCCGCTGGCAGGACGGCACGGCCGTCTACTACCCGCTGCACCTGGACTACTTCTCACCGTGGCCCGCCCTCTCCGACGCGCTGGCCGCCAGCGGCACGATGGTCATGCTCATCACGTACGGCACGGTCGCGGTCCAGGTCGCCTTCCCGTTCACGCTGTTCAACCGGCGGGTCAAGAACGTGCTGCTCGCCGCGATGATGATCGAGCACGCGGTGATCGCCGTGACGCTCGGGCTGCCGTTCTTCTCGCTGGCGATGATCGCCGCCGACGCGGTCTTCCTGCCCACCTCGTTCCTGCGCCGGCTGGGCGGCTGGGCGGCACGCGCGCGTGGCAGGCTGTTCGGCCGCGGGCCCTCGGGGGGCCTGGCAAAGGCACCGGACGGGGGCGGGCGCGGGGACGGGTCCGGTCGTACGGCGACGGTGCCCGGGCCGCGGGCCCGGGAGGCCGGGGGGTCGGTGGCCGGTACGGGCGCGGTGGACGGGAAGGACGCCGACCCCACGCACGTAGGCTTCCGGGCATGACCGACCCCGGACCAGACCCCGGACCAGATCCCGGACCCGACTGCGGCCCGCCGGCCGCCTGGCACCGGAACGCCGGCCGGTGCGTGCTGCTGGACGGTTTCCACGCCCTCAAGCACGCGCTGCGCTTCGGCGCCGAGGTGCCGGTGGCGGTCACGAGCGACCGCGCCGGTGCCCTGGCCCTCGCCGGCGAGCTGGCGCCGGACGTGCGCGAGGTGCTGGCGGGGCTGTTGACCGAGGTGTCGCGGGAGGTGTACGCGTCGCTCGTCGCGCGGCCGCACCCCACGGCGGTGGCCGCGCTGGCCGTACGGCCCTCGCGGGCGGCCGGGCTGGAGGCGCTGGCGCGCACGCCCCGCCGCGCCCCCGTCGTGGTCCTCGACCAGCCGCGCAACCTCGGCAACGCGGGGGCGGTGATCCGGCTGGCCGCCGGTTTCGGCGCGACCGGTGTGGTCACCACCGGCACGCTCGACCCCTGGCACCCCACGGTGGTGCGCGGCGGGGCGGGGCTGCACTTCGCGACCGTGGTGGAGCGGCTGGAGGTCGCCGGGCTGCCGCCGGGACCGCTGTTCGCGCTGGACCCGGAGGGCGAGGACATCCGGGGACTGGAGCTGCCGGACGACGCGCTGCTCGCGTTCGGCTCCGAGCGCAGCGGGCTCACACCCGAGCTGCGCGCGCGGGCCGACCGTCTGGTGGCGCTGCCGATGCGCCCCCAGGTGTCCAGCTACAACCTCGCGACCAGTGTGGCCATGACGCTGTACCACTGGAGCGCCGGCGGGGGCGCACCGCGGGTGCCCTAGGGTCCCTGTCTCAGGCCGGGCGGCGGACCTCCACCACCCGGAAGCGGTTGGCGACGAACGCGCCGTCGCACAGAGCCGCGTTGGCCGCCGGGTTGCCGCCGGAGCCGTGGAAGTCGGAGAAGGCGGCCGTCTGGTTGACGTACACCCCGCCGGTGAGGTTCAGGGAGAGCTGGGCCGCCTCGTCCAGGCAGACCTCCTGCACGGCCTCCTCGACCTCCGGGTCGGTCGTGTACGCGCCCGCCGTCATCGCGCCCTTCTCCCGGACGCTGCGGCGCAGCAGCTCCACGGCGTGGTCGGCGGAGTCGACGGCGACCGCGAAGGAGACCGGGCCGAAGCACTCGCTGGTGTAGGCGGCCTCGTCCTCGGGCTTGGCGCCGTCCAGCTTGACGATCACCGGGGTGCGCACGACCGCGTCCGGGAACTCCGGGTTGGTCACCTCGCGGGAGGCCAGGGCCACCTCGCCGAGACCGGCGGCGGCCTCCAGGCGGGCCTTGACGTCCGGGTTGACGATCGCGCCGAGCAAGGCGTTCGCCCGGGCGTCGTCGCCGAGGAGGCCGTCGACGGCGCGGGCCAGGTCGGCGGTGACCTCGTCGTAGGACTTGGCGCCCTGGTCGGTGCGGATGCCGTCGCGGGGGATCAGCAGGTTCTGCGGGGTGGTGCACATCTGGCCGCTGTACAGGGAGAGCGAGAAGGCCAGGTTGGCGAGCATGCCCTGGTAGTCGTCGGTCGACTCCACGATCACCGTGTTGACGCCGGCCTTCTCCGTGTACACCTGGGCCTGGCGGGCGTTGGCCTCCAGCCAGTCGCCGAAGGCGGTGGAGCCGGTGTAGTCGATGATCCGGATCTCCGGGCGGGTGGCCAGGGTCTTGGCGATGCCCTCGCCGGGGCGCTCGGCGGCCAGCGCGACCAGGTTCGGGTCGAAGCCGGCCTCGGTGAGGACGTCCCGGGCGACCTGGACGGTGAGCGCGAGCGGCAGCACCGCGCGGGGGTGGGGCTTGACCAGGACCGCGTTGCCGGTGGCGAGGGAGGCGAACAGGCCCGGGTAGCCGTTCCACGTCGGGAAGGTGTTGCAGCCGACGACCAGGCCGATGCCGCGCGGGACGGGCGTGAAGCGCTTGGTGAGCGCGAGCGGGTCGCGCTTGCCCTGCGGCTTGGTCCACTCCGCCGTCTCCGGGGTGCGGGACTGCTCCACGTACGCGTAGGCCACGGCCTCCATGCCGCGGTCCTGGGCGTGCGGGCCGCCCGCCTGGAAGGCCATCATGAAGGCCTGCCCCGAGGTGTGCATGACGGCCTGGGCGAACTCCATGGTCCGGGCGGCGATCCGCTGGAGGATCTCCAGGCAGACCATCGCGCGCAGCTCCGCGCCCGCGTCCCGCCACGCCTTCTGTCCGGCCCGCATGGCGGGCAGCAGCACGTCGAGGTCGGCGTGCGGATACTCCACGCCCAGCTCGACGCCGTAGGGGGAGACCTCGCCGCCGACCCAGCCGTCGGTGCCGGGCTGGCCGAGGTCGAGGCGGGTGCCGTGCAGGGCGTCGAAGGCGGCCTTGCCCGCGGCCGTGTCCAGGCTGCCGTTCTCCCCGTAAGCCTTGGGGTGCTCGGGGTGGGGGGACCAGTACGCGCGCGTGCGGATCGTCTCCAGCGCCAGGTCCAGGGTCGGCCGGTGCCGGGCGATCAGCTGGTGTGCGGTGAGTTCGGCGGCCATGCGGGACCAACTCCTCGTCTCACGAGCTCTCCGTCGAGTCGTGACCTGGGGGAAACCTGGGCAGAAACAGGCGGACACGGCTAGAGTAACCGAACGATCGGTCGGGACAAGGGGGACCGCCGCATCTGTGGAAAACCCCGTGCGGGAGGATCGCGCACATGACAGCACTCGACCCCAGCAGCCCCGTGGCCGTCGTCGGCACCGGCACCATGGGCCAGGGCATCGCCCAGGTGGCACTGGTCGCGGGCCACCCCGTGCGGCTGTACGACGCCGTCGACGGGCGCGCCCGGGAGGCGGCCGACGCGATCGGTGCCCGGCTCGACCGGCTCGTCGAGAAGGACCGCCTCACCGGCGCCGAACGGGACGCCGCCCGCGCCCGGCTCGTGCCCGCCGGGACCCTCGGCGAACTGGCCGACTGCGCCCTCGTCGTCGAGGCGGTCGTGGAGCGTCTTGACGTCAAGCAGGAGCTGTTCCGCGCGCTGGAGGACGTCGTGGGCGACGACTGCCTGCTCGCCACCAACACCTCCTCCCTGTCCGTCACCGCGGTCGGCGGCGCACTGCGCGTCCCCGGCCGCTTCGTGGGCCTGCACTTCTTCAACCCCGCGCCACTGCTCCCGCTGGTGGAGGTGGTCTCCGGGTTCGCCACCGACCCGGCGTCGGCCACGCGCGCGTACGAGACGGCACGCGCCTGGGGCAAGACCCCGGTGGCCTGCGCCGACACCCCCGGCTTCGTCGTCAACCGCGTCGCCCGGCCCTTCTACGCCGAGGCCCTCGCGGCGTACGAGGCACGGGCGGCCGACCCGGCCACCGTCGACGCCGTGCTGCGCGAGTCGGGCGGCTTCAGGATGGGCGCCTTCGAGCTGACCGACCTCATCGGCCAGGACGTCAACGAGTCCGTCACGCACTCCGTGTGGCAGTCGTTCTTCCAGGACGTGCGCTTCACCCCGTCCCTGGCCCAGCGCCGCCTGGTCGAGTCCGGCCGGCTCGGCCGCAAGAGCGGGCAGGGCTGGTACGACTACCGCGACGGCGCCGACCGCCCCGCGCCGCACACCGCCGAACCGGCCGGGGCGCCCGCTCACGTCGTCGTCGAGGGGGACCTGGGACCGGCCGCCGAGCTGGTCGCGCTGATCCGCGAGGCGGGCATCGAGGTGCGTCCGGAGGACGGGTACGGCGCGGGACGGCTCGTCCTGCCCGACGGCGGCACGCTGAGCCTCACCGACGGGCAGCTGCCCGTGTCGAAGGACCTCGTCCACTTCGACCTCGCCCTCGACTACCGCGCGGCCACCCGGATCGCCCTGTCCGCGTCCCGGGGCGTCCGTCCGGGCCTCCTGTCCGAGGCCACGGGCCTGTTCCAGGCGCTCGGCAAGAAGGTCAGCGTCATCGGCGACATCCCCGGGATGATCGTGGCCCGGACCGTCGCCCGGATCATCGACCTGGCGTTCGACGCCGTGGCCAAGGGCGTGGCTGCCCCCGAGGACGTCGACACGGCGATGCGCCTGGGTGTGAACTACCCCCTCGGCCCCTTCGAATGGAGCCGTCGGCTCGGTGACACCTGGGCCTACTACCTGCTGGCCGACGTGCACGAGTGGGAACCGTCCGGGCGCTGCGCGCCGTCCCTGGCCCTCCACCGCCACGCCGAGGCCGCCGAGGACCGGGAGGGTGCAGCCTCATGACCACCGCCAAGCGCGACACGTACACGCCCGAGACGCTGCTGTCCGTGGCCGTGCAGGTCTTCATCGAGCGCGGCTACGACGGCACCTCCATGGAGCACCTGTCCAAGGCGGCGGGGATCTCCAAGTCGTCGATATACCACCACGTCACGGGCAAGGAGGAGTTGCTGCGCCGGGCCGTGAGCCGGGCCCTGGACGAGCTCTTCGGGATCCTCGACGAGGAGCACGCGCGCGTGGGGACGGCCGCCGAGCGCCTCGAGTACGTCGTGCGGCGCATGGTCGAGGTGCTCATGGCCGAGCTGCCCTATGTGACGCTGCTGCTGCGGGTGCGCGGCAACACCGGCACCGAGCGGTGGGCGCTGGAGCGCCGCCGCGAGTTCGACCACCGGGTCGCCGCCCTGCTGAAGGACGCGGCGGCCGAGGGGGACGTGCGCGCCGACGTGGAGGTGCGGCTCGCGACCCGCCTCGTCTTCGGCATGATCAACTCGATCGTCGAGTGGTACCGCCCCGAAGGTCCCGACGGCCGGAGTGATGCGAGTGGCGCGAGTGGCGTGAGTGGCGCGGGCGAGCGCGAGGTGGTCGACGCGGTGGCGCGGCTGGTGTTCGGCGGGCTGCGCAAGGCGTCCTGAGCGGCCCGGGGGGGGGTGGGGCCGGCCGGGCCCGCCGGTCAGCCCTGCGGTTCGAGGTCCTCCGTCTCGAAGACCAGCAGGGTGCGGGTGCTGAGCACCTCGGGGATGGCCTGGAGGCGGCTGAGCACCAGCTCGCGCAGGGCCCGGTTGTCCGGCGTGTGCACCAGCAGCAGGACGTCGAAGTCGCCGCCCACCAGGGCGATGTGCGAGGCCCCGGGCAGCTGCCGCAGCTGGGCGCGGACCGTCCGCCAGGAGTTCTGGACGATCTTCAGGGTGATGTACGCCGAGGTGCCGTGCCCGGCGCGCTCGTGGTCGACGCGGGCGCCGAAGCCGCGGATCACGCCGTCCTCGACGAGCCGGTTGATGCGTGCGTAGGCGTTCGCGCGCGAGACGTGCACCCGCTCCGCGACCGACCGTATGGAGGCGCGGCCGTCCGCCTGGAGCATGCGCAGGATGTCCTGGTCGATGGCGTCCAGCGGGCGCGGGGGCGGTGGGGCGCCGGGCTCGTCCGGGCCGCCGCCCTCCCCGGGGCGATCGGCCCGGTCGGCCATTTGTTCAGATGCCACGCGCCCCCGCCTTCCCCTCATGGACGTACTGCGTCCATCACAGGCTGTGGAGAACCGTTTGTCCACAGCCTGGGGCCGCATGTAGCCAAAATGTGCCGACGACCGAACAATCGGTAGGTGAGGCCCGTCACACCCGTGGCGAGCCCGGAGCCGTCTCCCACGAGGAGGTGCCGTCATGACGGTCATGGAGCAGCGGGGCGCTTACCGGCCCACACCGCCGCCCGCCTGGCAGCCCCGAACCGACCCCGCGCCGCTGCTGCCCGACACGGAGCCCTACCGCGTCCTCGGCACCAAGGCCGCGGACCGCGCCGACACCGAGCTGCTGCGCACGCTGTACGCGCGGCTGGTGCGCGGCCGGCGCTACAACGCGCAGGCCACGGCGCTCACCAAGCAGGGCCGGCTGGCCGTCTACCCCTCCAGCACCGGCCAGGAGGCGTGCGAGATCGCCGCCGCGCTGGCCCTCGAGGAGCGGGACTGGCTCTTCCCCAGCTACCGCGACACCCTCGCGGTCGTCTCGCGCGGCGTCGACCCCGTCGAGGCCCTCACCCTGCTGCGCGGCGACTGGCACACCGGCTATGACCCCTACGAGCACCGGGTCGCCCCGCTGTCCACGCCGCTGGCCACCCAGCTGCCGCACGCCGTGGGTCTCGCCCACGCCGCCCGCCTCAAGGGCGACGACGTGGTCGCCCTGGCCATGGTCGGCGACGGCGGCACCAGCGAGGGCGACTTCCACGAGGCGCTGAACTTCGCCGCCGTCTGGCGGGCCCCGGTCGTCTTCCTCGTGCAGAACAACGGCTTCGCGATCTCCGTCCCGCTCGACAAGCAGACCGCCGCCCCGTCGCTGGCCCACAAGGCCGTCGGCTACGGGATGCCCGGCCGCCTGGTCGACGGCAACGACGCCGCCGCGGTGCACGAGGTCCTGTCCGACGCCGTGCGCCACGCACGCGCGGGCGGCGGTCCCACCCTGGTGGAGGCGGTGACGTACCGCGTCGACGCGCACACCAACGCCGACGACGCCACCCGCTACCGGGGCGACGCCGAGGTGGAGACCTGGCGGCGGCACGACCCGGTCGAGCTGCTGGAGCGGGAGCTGACCGAGCGCGGCCTGCTCGACGAGGACGGCATCCGCGCCGCCCGCGAGGACGCCGAGACCATGGCCGCCGACCTGCGCGCCCGGATGAACCAGGACCCCGAGCTGGACCCCCTGGAGCTGTTCGCCCACGTCTACGCCGAGCCCACCCCGCAGCTGCGCGAGCAGCGGGACCAGCTCCGCGCGGAGCTGGCCGCGGAGGCCGAGACCGCGGCACGGCAGACCGGAGCACCGGAAGGGGGACGTCGATGACCACCGTCGCCGTCAAGCCGGCCACCATGGCGCAGGCCCTCACCCGCGCACTGCGCGACGCCATGGCCGCCGACCCGGGCGTGCACGTCCTCGGCGAGGACGTCGGCACCCTCGGCGGCGTCTTCCGGGTCACCGACGGGCTGGCCGCCGAGTTCGGCGAGGACCGCTGCACGGACACCCCGCTCGCCGAGGCCGGCATCCTCGGCACGGCCGTCGGCATGGCGATGTACGGGCTGCGCCCGGTCGTCGAGATGCAGTTCGACGCCTTCGCCTACCCGGCGTTCGAGCAGGTCGTCAGTCATGTCACCAAGATGCGCAACCGCACCCGCGGGAAGATGCCCCTGCCGCTGACCATCCGCGTCCCCTACGGGGGCGGCATCGGCGGCGTCGAGCACCACAGCGACTCGTCCGAGGCGTACTACATGGCGACTCCGGGGCTCCATGTCGTCACGCCCGCGACGGTCGCCGACGCCTACGGGCTGCTGCGCGCGTCCATCGCCTCCGACGACCCGGTGGTCTTCCTCGAACCGAAGCGGCTGTACTGGTCGAAGGACTCGTGGAACCCCGAGGAGCCGGCGTCCGTTGAGCCGATGGGCCGCGCGGTGGTGCGGCGCTCCGGCCGGAGTGCCACGCTCATCACGTACGGACCGTCGCTGGCCGTCTGCATGGAGGCGGCCGAGGCGGCCCGGGCCGAGGGGTGGGACCTCGAAGTCGTCGATCTGCGCTCCCTGGTGCCGTTCGACGACGAGACGGTGTGCGCTTCGGTGCGGCGGACGGGACGCGCGGTCGTCGTCCACGAGTCGGGCTCCTTCGGGGGCCCGGGCGGGGAGATCGCGGCCCGGGTCACGGAGCGCTGCTTCCACCACCTGGAGGCACCGGTGCTGCGTGTGGCCGGGTTCGACATCCCGTATCCTCCGCCGATGCTGGAGCGTCACCACCTGCCCGGTGTGGACCGGATCCTGGACGCCGTGGGGCGCCTGCAGTGGGAGGCCGAAAGCTGATGGCACACGCTTCTGACGGGCATGTTCTGGAGTTCAAGCTGCCCGACCTCGGCGAGGGGCTCACCGAGGCGGAGATCGTGCGCTGGCTGGTCGAGGTCGGCGACGTGGTCGCCGTGGACCAGCCGGTGGTCGAGGTCGAGACGGCCAAGGCGATGGTCGAGGTGCCCTGCCCCTACGGCGGTGTGGTCACCGCCCGCTTCGGCGAGGAGGGCACCGAGCTGCCCGTGGGGGCGCCGCTGGTGACCGTGACGGTGGGCGGCGGCGGAGCGGCCGCCGACGGCCCGGCGCGGGACTCCGGGACGGATGCCGGTGCCGCCGGGACACCGGTCGCCGGGACACCCGCCGCGGCGGCGGCCGCCGAGACGTCCCCCGCCGCGGAGACGAAGGCGGAGGGCTCCGGGAACGTCCTGGTCGGCTACGGCACCTCCGAGGCGCCCGCGCGGCGGCGCAGGGTGCGGCCCGGGCACCAGGCCGCCACCGGCGCGTCCGGGCGGGCGAACGGCCGGGTCCGCGGCGCCGGTGCGGTGGACGGACCGGTGCGCACCGCCGAGCCGGCCGACGGACCCGTCCCGGTCATCTCCCCGCTGGTGCGCAGGCTGGCCCGGCAGCACGACCTGGACCTGCGTGAGCTGACCGGTTCGGGACCGGACGGGCTGATCCTGCGCGCGGACGTCGAGTACGCGCTGCGTGCCGCCGCCGCACAGGGCGGTCGTACGGCGGATCCCGAGGCCGGGACGGGCCGGGTGCCGGATGCCGCGCCCGCCGCCGTGTCCTCCGCCCCGCGCTCCGACGGCACCCGCGTCCCCCTCAAGGGCGTGCGCGGAGCCGTCGCCGACAAGCTCTCCCGCAGCCGGCGCGAGATCCCGGACGCGACCTGCTGGGTGGACGCCGACGCGACCGAGCTGATGCGGGCGCGCACCGCGATGAACGCGTCCGGCGGCCCGAAGATCTCCCTGGTCGCCCTGCTGGCCCGGATCTGCACGGCCGCCCTGGCCCGCTTCCCGGAGCTGAACTCGACGGTCGACACCGACGCCCGGGAGATCGTCCGGCTCGACCGGGTCCACCTCGGCTTCGCCGCCCAGACGGACCGGGGCCTGGTCGTGCCCGTCGTCCGGGACGCCCACACGCGGGACGCCGAAGCGCTCACCGCGGAGTTCGCCCGGCTGACCGAGGCGGCCCGCGCGGGCCGGCTGACGCCGGGCGAGCTGACCGGCGGCACCTTCACGCTGAACAACTACGGCGTGTTCGGCGTCGACGGCTCCACGCCGATCATCAACCACCCCGAGGCTGCCATGCTCGGCGTCGGCCGCATCGTCCCCAAGCCGTGGGTGCACGAGGGCGAGTTGGCGGTGCGTCAGGTCGTCCAGCTCTCGCTCACCTTCGACCACCGGGTGTGCGACGGCGGTACGGCAGGCGGTTTCCTGCGGTACGTGGCGGATTGCGTGGAACAGCCGGCGGTGCTGCTGCGGACCCTGTGACCGGGGCGACGACGCCTGTGACCGGGGCGGCGACGCCCGCAAGGTGACGGTGTGTCCGCACACCCGCCGATCACGCGGGCTCCCCTGCGTTCCCTGTGATCGCGCAGGGCCCCATACTCGGGGGGTGACCGCGTACGAGCCCCCCGGCGACCCAGACGCCGGCACCGACCCCGCGCCGGATCCCGGGCCGACGGGACCCGGCCGCGCCGGGTACGACGCCGTCGTGCTCGCCGGCGGGGCCGCCCGGCGGCTCGGGGGCGCGGACAAACCCGGTCTGCGGGTGGGCGGCCGCCCTCTCCTCGACCGGGTGCTCGCCGCCTGCGCCGGAGCGCGGAGGACCGTCGTCGTCGCCGATCCCCGGCCCACCGCGCGCCCCGTGACCTGGGCGCGCGAGGACCCGCCGGGCGGCGGACCGCTCGCCGCCCTCGCCGCCGGACTCCGGCACACCACGGCGGAGTACGTCCTCGTGGCCTCCGCCGACCTGCCGTTCCTGGCCGGACCGACCGTGGGGCGGCTGCTGTCCGCCCTCGCCGCGGGCGACGCCGACGGGGTGCTGCTCACCGACGCCGACGGCCGCGACCAGCCTCTCGTCGCCGCCTACCGCGCGCCGGCGCTGCGCCGGGAACTGGCCGCCCTCGCACGGGACCGCGCCGGCCGGGGCGAACGGGCGGACGGGGCCCAACTGACCGGGCTGCCGCTGCGCCGCCTGACCGGCGCTCTGCGCCTCACCCGAGTCCCGGACGCCGTCGCCGCCTTCGACTGCGACACCTGGGACGACCTCGCCACCGCAAGGGCACGCATCAGGGAGCATGGTCACGTGTTGGATGAATGGATTTCCGCAGCCAAGGACGAGTTGGGCATTGACCTGGACGTCGACACCGGGATCCTGCTCGATCTCGCGCGCGACGCCGCCCACGGGGTGGCCCGGCCGGCCGCCCCGCTGACCACCTTCCTCGTCGGCTACGCGGCCGGGCGGGCCGGAGGAGGGCCCGAGGCCGTCGCCGAGACCGCCCGCAAGGCCGCCGCCCTCGCCCAGCGCTGGGCGGAGGAGGCCGCCGACACCGGGTCCGCCCCCGCGCGGGGCAAGCCCGACGTGGCGCCCGACGCCACCCCCGACACCCGTCCGGACGCCTGATGACCTCCCCCGGCACGCGGGCCGACGCGGACGCCGAGGACCTCGACGTCGAGGAGGCGCTCGCCCTCGTGAGGGAGACCCCCGGCCACGGCAGTCACGACAACGGCAGTCACGGCAGTCACGGACGACGCGACAGCCACGGCGGCCACGGCGCGCCCGCCCCGCACCACCCGGCGGACGCCCACCACCAGACCACCCCCTGGCCCGAGGCCCGGGCGACCGCCGAGCGTGCCGCCCGCACCGCCGCCCGTGCCGCCCGCCGGACCCCCGTCGCCGTGCCCCTCGACGCGGCCCTCGGCCTCACGCTGGCCGCACCCCTGGCCGCCCTCACCGACCTGCCCTCCTTCGACACCTCCGCGATGGACGGCTGGGCGGTCGCCGGACCGGGCCCCTGGGCGGTGCGCGACGAGGGGGTTCTGGCCGGCCACGCGGCGCCCGCGCCCCTCATCGACGGCGAGGCCGTCCGTATCGCCACCGGCGCGCGGATCCCCCCGGACACCACCGCCGTCCTGCGCACCGAGCACGGCCGCTCCGACGAACGCGGACGCCTGCACCCCACCCGCGAGGTCGTCCACGGCCAGGACATCCGCCCCCGCGGCCAGGAGTGCCGCAGCGGCGACCAGCTGCTGCCCGTCGGCACCCTCGCGACCCCGGCGGTCCTGGGGCTGGCGGCGGCCGCCGGATACGACACGCTCACCGCGGTCCCCCGCCCCCGCGTCGATGTCCTCGTCCTCGGAGACGAGCTGCTCACCCAGGGGCTCCCGCACGACGGCCTCATCCGCGACGCGCTCGGCCCGATGCTGCCGCCCTGGCTGCGCGCCCTCGGTGCCGAGGTCCGCACCGTCCGCCGGATCGGCGACGACGCCAAGGCCCTGCACCGCGCCGTCACGACCTCCGAGGCCGACCTGATCGTCACGACCGGCGGCACCGCCGCCGGCCCGGTCGACCACGTCCACCCGACCCTGCGCCGCATCGGCGCCGAACTCCTCGTGGACGGCGTCAAGGCCCGCCCCGGACACCCCATGCTGCTGGCCCGCCTCAAGGACGACCAGCACCTCGTCGGGCTGCCCGGCAACCCCCTCGCCGCCGTCTCCGGACTGCTCACCCTCGCCGAACCGCTGCTGCGCACGCTCGCCGCCCGCCCGGCGCCAGAGCCGTACACGCTGCCGCTGCGGGACGCGGTGCACGGGCACCCGCACGACACCCGGCTCGTGCCCGTCGTGCTGCGCGGCGAGGGGGCCGTGCCGCTGCGCTACAACGGTCCGGCGATGCTGCGCGGTATCGCGGCCGCCGACGCCCTGGCCGTCGTCCCCCCGGGCGGCGCGCGGTCGGGTCAGGAGGCCGAGCTGCTCGACCTGCCCTGGGCCACCGGCGGAATCGGGGTGTGTTTCACGTGAAACTTCCGGGCCAGGACGCCATCGCGCGGCAGGCGGACGAACACTTCGTGACCTACAAGGTGAAGCTCCCCAGGAAACTGGTGGAGCACCCGTTCCGGCAGGTCGCCAAACGACTGTCCATCGCCCTGCTGGTCCTCGTGGTGACGGCCGTCATCGTGTACGCGGACCACGACGGCTACACCGACAACTCCGACGGTTCCGTCGACCTGCTCGACTCCTTCTACTACGCCACCGTCACCCTCTCCACCACCGGATACGGTGACATCACGCCCGTCAGCGACGCCGCCCGGCTGACCAACATCTTCGTCATCACGCCCCTGCGCGTGCTCTTCCTGATCATCCTGGTCGGCACCACGCTGGAAGCCCTCACCGAGCGCACTCGGGAGGAGTGGCGCCTGAACCGCTGGAGGTCCGCCTTGCGGGATCACACCGTCGTCGTCGGCTTCGGAACCAAGGGGCGGTCGGCGATCCAGACCGTCTGCGCGACCGGGCTGCGCAAGGACCAGGTGGTCGTGGTCGACCCGAGCGGCAAGGCCATCGAGGCCGCGACGGCCCACGGCTACGCGGGTGTGGTGGGGGACGCGACCCGCAGCGACGTACTCAACCGGGCCGAGGCGTACCGGGCGAAGCAGATCATCATCGCCACCCAGCGCGACGACACGGCCGTCCTGGTCACGCTGACGGCCCGGCAGCTCAACCGCGGGGCGAAGATCGTGGTCGCGGTCCGCGAGGAGGAGAACGCACCGCTGCTGAAGCAGTCCGGCGCCGACGCCGTGATCACCAGCGCCAGTGCCGCGGGGCGGCTGCTCGGGCTCTCCGTGCTCAGCCCCGCCGCCGGCATGGTCATGGAGGACCTGATCAGCCAGGGCAGCGGACTCGACCTCGTCGAACGGCCGGTCATAAAGGCCGAGGTGGGCAAGCACCCCCGGGAGATGGACGATCTGGTGGTGAGCGTGCTGCGCGGGCACCGGGTCCTGGGCTACGACGACCCGGCCGTGGGCGGGCTGGAGCTGGCGGACCGCCTGATCACGATCGTACGGGCGACGCCGGCCACCCATGTGGCGCCGGACGCCCGCCCGCTCCCCCGCGACTGAACCGCTCCGCACGGCCCGGTCGCGGGGCGGGTTCCCCGTGGCCCGGTCGCAGGGCGCGCTCCCCGGGACGCGCTACTTGCGGTTGTAGAGCCGCATCGTGACCGGTCCGAAGACCAGCAGGAACAGGGCCGCCCAGCCCAGCGTCCAGGCGATCTCGGCGCCGGGCCAGTCGCCCGCCATCAGGCCGCGCACCGCGGACGCCAGGTGGGTGATCGGGCTGTTGTTGACGAAGGCCTGCAACCAGCCCGGCATGGTCTTCGGGTCGACGAAGACGTTGGACAGGAAGGTGAGCGGGAAGATCACCATCATGCTGACGCTCATCACCGACTTCTCGGTGCGCAGCATCAGCCCGAACATCGTCCAGATCCATGAGAAGGCGAACGAGAAGAGCAGCAGCAGGGCGATCCCGGCGACCACGCCGACGAACCCGCCGTCGGGCCGGTAGCCGAGCAGCAGCCCGACGGAGAGCATCACGACGGACGCGATCGTGTAGCGCAGCGCGTCGCCGAGGAGATAGCCGACCATCGCCGAGGGCCGCCAGATCGGCAGCGAGCGGATGCGGTCGAAGACGCCCTTCTCGATGTCGATGTTCACCGAGACCCCGGTGTACATCGTGATCATCACGACCGACATCACGAGGATGCCCGGCAGCACGAACTGGATGTAGTCACGGGGCGAACCCGCCAGCGCACCGCCGAAGAGGTACGTGAACATCAGCAGGTTCATGATCGGGAAGGCGGTGACGTCGAAGAGCTGCTCCGGCACGTGCTTGATCTTGAGGATCGCGCGCCAGCCGAAGGTCAGGGACGTGGACAGGGCGCTGGGCCGCGGCGGCCGCTCCCTGGTCACCAGCAGGGCCGCCAGCGACTCGGTGCTGACCGGGGAGAGATCCTTGTTCTCGCTGCTCGTGGCCGTGCTCATGCCGCCACCCCGTCCTTCTTGTCGGTGCCGGTGCCGGTGCCGGCACCGGAGTCGCCGTCGGTGCTCTGGCCGGTGTCGTGCCCGGTCAGCGCGAGGAAGACCTCGTCGAGGCTGGGCTGCCCGAGGGAGAAGCTGTCGACGGTGATGCCGGCCCGGGCCAGCTCACCGAGTGCCTTGGCGGCCTGGTCGGCGGCGGTGTCACTGGCCGCCACCCCGAGGCGCGCGGTCAGCGCCACCGGGTCGGGCTCCGGCTGCACCTCGGCCACCAGCAGGTTCCGCAGGACCCGCTCGGCCTCGGGCCGCTCCTCCGCGTCCCGCAGCCGCAGATGCACGGAGCCCGCCCCGACGGACGCCTTCAGCTCGCCCTTGGTGCCCTCGGCGATCACCCGCCCCTTGTCGATGACGGCGATCCGGGACGCCAGCTGGTCCGCCTCGTCCAGGTACTGCGTGGTCAGCAGCACGGTCGTGCCCTGGGCGACGACCGCGCGCACGATGTCCCACACCTGGTTGCGGCTGCGCGGGTCGAGTCCGGTGGTGGGCTCGTCGAGGAAGAGCAGGTCGGGGGTGTTGAGGATGGAGGCGGCGATGTCGATGCGCCGCCGCATGCCGCCGGAGTAGTGCTTGACCTGCTTCGCCGCGGCGTCCGTCAGTCCGAAGGCCGCCAGCAACTGGTCACCGCGCTCCCGCGCCGCCGCCTTGCCGTGCCCGAGGAGCCGGCCCAGCAGGACCAGGTTCTCGGTGCCGGTGAGGTCCTCGTCCACGGACGCGTACTGCCCGGTGAGGCTCACCCGGCCGCGCACCTCGTCCGCCTCGTGCACCACGTCGTGACCGAACACGCGGGCGTGGCCGCCGTCCGGCCGCAGCAGGGTGGCGAGCATCTTCACCGTGGTGGTCTTGCCGGCGCCGTTCGGGCCGAGGACGCCGTAGACGGTGCCGGCGGGCACGGCGAGGTCGACCCCGTCCACGGCCCGGGTCTCACCGAACGTCTTCACCAGCCCCGCGGTCTCGATGGCGAGTCCGGACGTGTGCGTGCTCATGCTGTGGGTCCTTCCGCGTTCTTGGTGTACGCGTTCTTGGGCTACGCATGGGAAGACCTTTACCGTCGCGCAAACTCATCGCCGACGCACGGGGATTTTCCGGCGGGGGAGGACGGAGGGCATCAGGAGTAGCGTCGCCCTCATGCATGCGATCACGATTCCCGAACCCGGAGGCCCCGAGGCGCTGGTGTGGGCCGAGGTCCCCGACCCGCAGCCCGGCGAGGGCGAGGTCCTGGTGGAGGTGGCGGCCAGCGCCGTCAACCGCGCCGACATCATGCAGCGCCAGGGCTTCTACGACCCCCCGCCCGGCGCCTCCCCGTACCCCGGCCTGGAGTGCTCCGGCCGCGTGGCCGAGGTCGGCCCCGGCGTGTCCGGCTGGTCCGTCGGCGACGAGGTGTGCGCGCTGCTCGCGGGCGGCGGCTACGCCGAGAAGGTCGTCGTCCCGGCCGGCCAGCTGCTGCCGGTGCCGCAGGGTCTCGACGTGAAGCGGGCGGCGGCGCTGCCCGAGGTGGTCTGCACCGTCTGGTCGAACGTCTTCATGGTCGCCCACCTGCGCCCCGGCGAGACGCTGCTCGTGCACGGCGGCTCCAGCGGCATCGGCACCATGGCGATCCAGCTCGCCAAGGCCGTCGGCGCGAAGGTCGCGGTGACGGCCGGTACCAAGGAGAAGCTGGAGCGCTGCGCGGAGCTGGGCGCGGACATCCTGATCAACTACCGGGAGCAGGACTTCGTCGCCGAGGTGAAGGACGCCACCGGCGGCGCGGGCGCCGACGTCATCCTGGACAACATGGGCGCCAAGTACCTGGACCGCAACGTCCAGGCCCTCGCCGTGAACGGCCGGCTCGCGATCATCGGCATGCAGGGCGGCCGGAAGGGCGAGCTGAACATCGGCATGCTGCTCGCCAAGCGCGCCGCCGTCAGCGCCACCTCGTTGCGGGCCCGCCCCCTGGAGGAGAAGGCGGCGATCGTGGCGGCCGTCAAGGAGCACGTCTGGCCGCTGCTCGCCGGGGGACACGTCCGCCCGGTCGTCGACCGCGAGATGCCGATGAGCGAGGCCGCCGAGGGCCACCGGGTGGTGGAGGAGAGCGGGCACATCGGCAAGGTGCTGCTGGTCACCTCGTAGGCGACGCACGGCCGGGTCGCGGTGCCGGGGCGGTCCCTACCCCCGGCGCAGGCGCAGTCCCACGAGGCCGAGCGCCAGGCCGAGCCCGATGAGCACCAGCCCGCTGCCCAGCGGCAGCACCCGCAGTACGGGCTCGGCGGCGGCCCGGGTGGGCGTGCCGCGCTCGGACGGGGACCGGGACGGGGTGGCCGGGGGCACCTCGGCAGCCTCGGTCCGGCCGGGCGGCACGGCGGTGGCCGGGTCGTCCTCGGGGACGCCGTCGCCGTACCGGCCGGCGTCCTCGTCCGCGCCGTCCCGCTCCGGTGCCCGCTCCTCGGCGCGACCGGGCCGCTGCCTTCCCTCACCCGGCCGGCCCCCGGCCCGGGACGGCTCGGGGCCGGCCTCGGTGCCGGACGCCGACGGCGAACGGGACGAGGACGGGGAAGGCCGGGAGGGCTCGGGCGAACCGCGCCCCGCGCCGTCGGCCGGGCCGGAGTCCTCGGCGGGCCGGGAGGCGGATCCGGCGTCCGGGCGCTCCGTACGGTCGTGGCCGTCGGGGCGCCGGGGACGTTCGTGACCGCCCCGCCCGTCATGGGTGCCGGAGCCGTCCGGGACGGTGGCCGACCCCGGCGCGGAGTGCTCCGGTGACGGTGCCGCCGTGAACGGCGCCGCCACCGCCGGGAGCCCGGCGCCGTGGGCCGGCCCCGCCGCCCCGCACGGCGCCACCACCGCGCCGGCGCCCAGGGCTCCCACCAGCCCCGTCGCCCGCAGTGTGCGCAGCCATGGCGTCACGTCCGTGACCCCCTCCCGATGATGGGCAGTCGTGGAATCGGAAAGCGTCGTGGAAGTCGGCGCACCGAAGTCGGCGCACCGAAGCCGGCGCACCGAAGCCGACGGAACAGAATCGACGGAACAAGCCTCACACCGGTCGCCGGCACCGGCATTCCGGGCGCCGCCGAACGCGTCGGTGCGGTTTCCGCGGGGGCACCGCCCGGCCGGGGACCGGGGGTGCGAGACAATGGCCGCATGGAGATGCCGAGGAACGACAGGTCGCCGGAGAACCCCCAGATCCTGGTCGTCGGCCAGGACGGAATGGCGCTCAGCGGCGGCGGGGACGACGACTCCCGCGAGATTCCGGTGACCGAGCAGGTGGAGCAGCCCGCCAAGGTCATGCGGATCGGCAGCATGATCAAGCAGCTGCTCGAAGAGGTGCGGGTCGCCCCCCTGGACGAGGCGAGCCGGGTCCGTCTCAAGGAGATCCACGCCAGTTCGGTGAAGGAGCTGGAGGACGGTCTGGCCCCGGAGCTGGTGGAGGAGCTGGAGCGGCTCTCCCTGCCCTTCACGGACGACGGCACCCCGACCGACGCGGAGCTGCGGATCGCGCAGGCCCAGCTGGTCGGCTGGCTGGAGGGCCTCTTCCACGGCATCCAGACCACGCTGTTCGCCCAGCAGATGGCCGCGCGGGCCCAGCTGGAGCAGATGCGCCGCGCGCTTCCGCCGGGCGCCGTCCCGGAGGGCGAGGAGCCCCCGCACCCGGGCGGCCGTTCCGGCGGGCCCTACCTGTAGGACGACGCCCTAGTCACGACGACCCACTGCGGAACGACGACCACCGACACCGCGAAGGGCCCGGCAGCACACGCTGCCGGGCCCTTCGACGTCAGCCGCCCGTCACCTCACGGGCTCATTCGGACGGCGGGTTGCCCGTCGAGACCTTGAGCTGTATCTCCGGCATGTTCTCCGGGTCGACGTCCGTGCCGGCGGTGGGGAACTGGTCCCGGACCGAGCCCTCGCCGTAGGTGTTCTCGTCGACCTCGACGACCTTCATCTGCCAGCCCGCGGCGTTGAAGCACTCCTTGACCGAGCCGATGTACTTGAACGTGAAGTCCGGCACCTGGATCTTGTCGGGGTCGTTGTACGACTCCTGCGGCTCGGTGCACTTGTCCTTCTCGATCGTCTTCTCCTTGTCGGGCCCGCGATAGCCCGCCGCCTTCGACGGCGACGCGGAGACCGACGCGGTGGAGGAGCCGCCGCCACCGGCTTCCGGGTCCTCGTCCCCGCCGCCGTTCATCAGCAGCGCGGCGATCAGCCCGCCGACGGCCACGACGGCGACCACGATCGAGCCGATGATCACCGGCTTGTTGCTCTTGCCGCCCGGCGAACCGGAGCCGGAGCCCTGGGCCGACGGCGTCAGGTTGTACGGCGGGGGCGTGGCCGCGCCCTGCTGCTGCGCGTACGGCGCCGGCGCGGGCGTCTGGTAGCCCGCCTGCTGCGGATAGCCGTACGCCGGTGAGTGCGCCGCCGGGGCCGGGGTGCCGTACGGGTTCGGGCCGGGGGACGGCGTCGGCTGGTACGGCGTCTGGACGGGGCCCGTCGGGGCCGGGGTGCCCTGGCCGACTGGCGGGAACACGGCGGAGCCGACGCCCGCGCCGCTCGACGTCTGGGCGCCGGGCACGATGCTCGGCGGGGCCGCCTGGAAGGAGGCCGCCACGCGCAGGCACTCGTCGCGCATCGCCTCGGCGCTGGGGAAGCGTTCGTTGGGGTTCTTCTTCAGCGCGCGGGCCACCAGCGCGTCCACCGCCGGGGGCAGGGCGCGGTTGACGGCGGACGGGGCCACCGGCTGCTCCTGCACGTGCGCGTACGCGATCGCCAGCGGCGAGTCGGCGTCGAACGGCAGGCGCCCGGTGACCAGTTGGAAGAGCATGATGCCGACCGAGTACAGGTCGGAGCGGGCGTCGACGCCGCGGCCGAGGGCCTGCTCCGGCGAGAGGTACTGCGGGGTGCCGACGACCATGCCGGTCTGCGTCATCGAGGTCACGCCGGACTGCATGGCGCGGGCGATGCCGAAGTCCATCACCTTGACCACGCCGCGCTTGGTCATCATCACGTTGCCCGGCTTGATGTCCCGGTGGACCAGGCCCATCTCGTGGCTGATCTCCAGCGCGGCCAGCACGTCCGCTGTGATCTTCAGCGCCTTGTCGGCGGGCATCGCGCCCTGCTGCCGCACATCCTCGTCGAGCACCGAACCGAGCGGGCGGCCCTCGACGTACTCCATGACGATGTACGGAGTGGTCATGCCGTCGAGGTCGTCCTCGCCGGTGTCGAAGACCGAGACGATGTTGGTGTGCGTGAGCTTGGCCACGGCCTGGGCCTCGCGGCGGAAGCGCTCGCGGAAGGCCTGTTCGCGACCCAGCTCAGTGTGCAGTGTCTTGATCGCGACCTGGCGGTCGAGCACCGAGTCGTACGCCAGATGCACGGAGGCCATGCCGCCCTCGCCGAGCAAGTCGCGCAGCTGGTAACGGCCGCCGGCGAGAGCCCGCCCCGCATACCGTCCCTGTCCGCCGTCCTGGCTCATGTCTCTGCGTCCCCCATAGGCGGCGGGCGCCGGTGGCAGCGGCACGCGCGCTCGTGATCGAAAGTGCTATTCCCGGCCAAGTCTGCCCCAGGGCACCGACACGTCAAGCGCGGTGCCCGTTCCGTGACCGTACGCGAAAGAAGCGTCGCGGAAGCGTTACAGCCGGCGTACTGCCGCTCCACGGAATTTGCACGAGAGTACGGAACCAGGGTTTCATGACCGGTCCGTCTCATGTCCGGTCCCGGCGCCCATCCCGGACCGGAGGCCCCCACGAAGGCTGTAGCGTGGCCGACGGAGACCGTAACAACACCGCGCGTACCGCGGGCAGAAACGACGGCGAGGACTGATGGCACAGCAGCAGCGCGCCCAGGGCCCGTCCGAACCCGAGGCATCTGGCGGCGGTATGTCTGACGCGCCGGAGAACTGGGGCAACGGCGGCCTGGTCGGCGACGGCCGGTACCGGCTGACCCGCAGGCTCGGGCGGGGCGGCATGGCCGAGGTGTTCGCCGCCGAGGACGTCCGCCTCGGGCGCACCGTGGCGGTGAAGCTGCTGCGCGCCGACCTCGCCGAGGACCCCGTCTCCAAGGCCCGCTTCACGCGCGAAGCACAGTCGGTGGCCGGCCTCAACCACCACGCCATCGTGGCCGTGTACGACTCGGGCGAGGACGTCGTCGGCGGCCAGTCCGTGCCGTACATCGTGATGGAGATCGTCGAGGGGCGCACCATCCGCGACCTCCTCCTCAACGCCGAGGCGCCCGGCCCCGAGCAGGCGCTGATCATCGTCTCCGGCGTCCTGGAGGCGCTGGCCTACTCGCACCAGCACGGCATCGTGCACCGCGACATCAAGCCGGCCAACGTCATCATCACCAACACCGGCGCGGTCAAGGTGATGGACTTCGGCATCGCGCGCGCCCTGCACGGCGCCCAGTCGACGATGACGCAGACCGGCATGGTCATGGGCACCCCGCAGTACCTCTCCCCCGAGCAGGCCCTCGGCAAGGCCGTCGACCACCGCTCCGACCTGTACGCGACGGGCTGCCTGCTCTACGAACTCCTCGCGCTGCGCCCGCCGTTCACCGGGGAGACCCCGCTGTCGGTGGTCTACCAGCACGTGCAGGACATCCCGACGCCCCCGTCCGAGGTCTCCGACGCCACCCCGCCGGAGCTGGACGGCCTGGTGATGCGCTCGCTGGCCAAGGAGCCCGACGACCGCTTCCAGACCGCCGAGGAGATGCGCGGCCTGGTCCAGTACGGGCTGCAGATGCTGTACGAGCAGGGCGGCCACACCGGCACCTGGAACACCGGCCCGGTCGCCGCCCACGACGGCCGGCACACCCCGTCGGCCGGTCTCGCGGGTACGACGGTGATGCCGCACCCCGCCGACCACGGGGCGTCGGGCACCCAGCAGATCCCGCAGCCGATCCTGCCGGGCCGCTACGACGGGGACGACGGCGGCTTCGAGGGCGCCGGCAACAAGGGCACCGGCCGCGGCAAGCTCTGGATACTGGCCGTCCTCGCGGTGATCGCCATCGCGGCGGGCGTCGCGCTCGCCCTGAACAACGGCGACGACGGCAAGGGCGGCACCGAGACGGACAAGAGCCCGTCGGCGACCACCTCCCAGAGCACCGGCGAGGAGTCGCCCAGCTCCTCGCCCAGCGACGAGGCGACGCAGGAGACCACCGACCCGGGCACCGAGCAGGGCTCGGGCGGGGGCGGCACCGGCGACGGGGACTGGGACAAGCCGTACACACCGACGTGGTCGCCGTCGGAGACCGCGACGGACGATCCGACCGGTGACCCGACCGGCGATCCGACGGGTGACCCGACCGGTGATCCGACGGGTGACCCGACCGGCGGCGGTGAGCCCACCGGTGGTGGTGAGCCGACCGGTGGTGGTGAGCCGACCGGCGGTGGCGATCCGACGGGCGGCGCGACCGGTGCCCCGGGCGGGTCCGAGGGCGGCGAGGGCTGACCCGTACCCCGATCCCTACGCGCGCGTGCGGCCCGGAAACGGGCTCCACGCGCGCGTCGCGTTGCGGGGACGCCGCCCCGGGCAGGTCAGAGCGGCCCCGCCGACCCGTCCGTGAAGTGCACCGTGCCGAACTGCGGGTCGACGCGCAGGTAGGCGGGCTCGAAGGGCTCGCCGTCCACCCGGTCCGGCGTCACGGGCAGGTCAGAGCGGCCCCGCCGACCCGTCCGTGAAGTGCACCGTGCCGAACTGCGGGTCGACGCGCAGGTAGGCGGGCTCGAAGGGCTCGCCGTCCACCCGGTCCGGCGTCGGACCGAACCGCTCCAGCTCGGCGGTGCTCGGCTCGTGGGTCTCGCACCGGCCCACGACCTGCACGGTCCACAGGCTCTCGCCGGGCCGCGCGGAGGTCAGGTTGTCCGCTCCGTACGCGACGACGCTCCCGGCGCACACCCGGTGGTACCCCCAGCTCCTGGGCATGCGCAGCAGGACCCGGCCGTCGGCCACGATGTGCCGCGCGTGGGCGAGGAAGGGCAGGGCGCGCAGGGTGGTGGCCGCCCGGCCGTAGGCGGTGCGGCCGAGCAGGCCGACGGCGAGCTGTTCGTCGGAGGGCATGGTCTCACTGTGCGGGAGCCCGGGGCCCGGGAACAGGGCCGCCCGCCCCGGCAGGAGAGGACGTAAGTCCCGAGTAAGCCGTCCCGGGCAGGCCCGGTGCGCGCCCGGGCGGGGGAGAGGACCGTCAGCGGTTCTCGGCCTCCAGGCGGGCCACGAAGGCGGCGGCCTGGGAGCGCCGCTGCATGCCGAGCTTGCCCAGCAGGCTCGACACGTAGTTCTTGATCGTCTTCTCCGCAAGGTGCAGCCGCTCGCCGATCGCGCGGTTGGTCAGCCCCTCGCCGATCAGCTCCAGGATGCGGCGCTCCTGCTCGGTGAGCCGGGCCAGCCGGTCGTCGGGCCTGGTCCCGCCGCCGCGCAGCCGCTCCAGCACGCGCGCGGTGGCCGCCGGATCGAGCAGCGACTTGCCGGCCGCCACCTCCCGCACGGCGCCGAGCAGCTCGGCGCCGCGGATGTCCTTGAGGACGTAGCCGGAGGCGCCCGCCATGATCGCGTCGAAGAGGGCCTCGTCGTCGGCGAAGGAGGTCAGCATCAGGCAGCGGACGGACTCGTCCCGGGAGCGGATGTCGCGGCAGACCTCCACGCCGCTGCCGTCGGGCAGTCGTACGTCCAGCACCGCGACGTCCGGGCGGGTGGCCGTGACCCGGGCCTGCGCCTCGGCGGCCGTACCGGCCTCGCCCACCACCTCGATGTCGGCCTCGCCGGAGAGCAGATCGTGCACCCCGCGCCGGACCACCTCATGGTCGTCGAGGAGGAATACCCGGATTTTTCCGTCTTCGCGCACGCGGTCAGTGTCACACACCGACTCTTCCCGTGCCCGGGGTGGCCGGGATAACGTGCCGTTGTTCCGGCCCCCTGCAAGGCTGTGACCAGTAGAACTTCCGTCCTTCGCCGATTTACTTGGAAATCCGAGTAAAAACGCAGGTCAGGAGGGGTTTCACAGAAATGTGGAGCACTGGGTAACGTGCTGTTCGCAGGGCGCTCGCCGGGGCACCTGTCACGCCTGTTCCCGATCGGGCCGCACCCACCCTTGTGCGTCCGCCGGGCCGCAGGTGAGCCGCACTGGCTTCCGGCGAACCCGGGGGCCGGACCGACGGAGGAGCACACGTGACCGAGAGCACTGCCGCGCGTAAGCCGCGACGCAGCGCCGGAAGCAAGGCGGCCGGGACCACCGGCAGCAAGGCCGGCACCGGCAAGCGCACGACTCGCACCACCAGCACCACCCGTACCGCTGCCGAGAAGGGCTCCGACACGGAGCTGGTGCAGCTGCTGACGCCCGAGGGCGAGCGCGTCGAGGACGCCGCTCACGCCGAGTACGCCTCGTACGTCGCCGACATCACCCCCGACGAGCTGCGCGGCCTGTACCGCGACATGGTGCTCACCCGGCGCTTCGACGCCGAGGCCACCGCCCTGCAGCGCCAGGGCGAGCTGGGCCTGTGGGCCTCCCTGCTCGGCCAGGAGGCCGCCCAGATCGGCTCCGGCCGGGCCACCCGCGAGGACGACTACGTCTTCCCGACCTACCGCGAGCACGGCGTCGCCTGGTGCCGCGGCGTCGACCCGACCAACCTCCTCGGCATGTTCCGCGGGGTGAACAACGGCGGCTGGGACCCCAACAGCAACAACTTCCACCTGTACACCATCGTCATCGGCTCGCAGGCGCTGCACGCCACGGGCTACGCGATGGGCGTGGCCAAGGACGGCGCCGACTCGGGCGTGATCGCGTACTTCGGCGACGGCGCCTCCAGCCAGGGCGACGTCAGCGAGGCGTTCAACTTCGCCGCCGTCTACAACGCGCCCGTGGTGTTCTTCTGCCAGAACAACCAGTGGGCGATCTCCGAGTCCAACGAGAAGCAGACCCGGGTGCCGCTCTACCAGCGCGCCCAGGGCTTCGGCTTCCCCGGCGTCCGCGTCGACGGCAACGACGTGCTGGCCTCCCTCGCGGTCACCCGCTGGGCCCTGGACCGCGCCCGGCGCGGCGAGGGACCGGCGCTGATCGAGGCGTACACGTACCGCATGGGCGCGCACACCACCTCGGACGACCCCTCCCGCTACCGGCACGACGACGAGCGCGCCGCCTGGGAGGCGAAGGACCCGATCCTGCGCCTTCGCCGCTTCCTGGAGTCCGCAAACCATGCGGACGAGGGATTCTTCGCGGAACTGGAGGCCGAGAGCGAGACGTTGGGCAAACGAGTGCGCGAAGTGGTCCGTGCCATGCCGGACCCGGACCGGTTCGCCATCTTCGAGAACGTGTACGCGGACGGGCACGCGCTCGTGGACGAGGAGCGGGCGCAGTTCGCCGCGTACCAGGCATCGTTCGCAGACGCAGAGGGGGTCTGACATGGCAGCGGAGAAGATGGCGCTGGCGAAGGCGATCAACGAGTCGCTGCGCCGCGCGCTGGAGTCGGACCCCAAGGTCCTGATCATGGGCGAGGACGTCGGCAAGCTCGGCGGCGTCTTCCGGGTCACCGACGGTCTGCACAAGGACTTCGGCGAGGACCGGGTCATCGACACGCCGCTGGCCGAGTCCGGCATCGTCGGCACCGCCATCGGCCTGGCCCTGCGCGGGTACCGGCCGGTGGTGGAGATCCAGTTCGACGGGTTCGTCTTCCCGGCCTACGACCAGATCGTCACCCAGCTGGCGAAGATGCACGCCCGCTCGCTGGGCAAGGTCAAGATGCCGGTCGTCATCCGCATCCCCTACGGCGGCGGCATCGGCGCGGTCGAGCACCACTCCGAGTCCCCCGAGGCGCTGTTCGCGCACGTGGCGGGCCTGAAGGTGGTCAGCCCGTCCAACGCGGCGGACGCGTACTGGATGATGCAGCAGGCCATCCAGAGCGACGACCCGGTGATCTACTTCGAGCCCAAGCGCCGGTACTGGGACAAGGCCGAGGTCGACAAGGAGGCCATCCCCGGCCCGCTGCACACCGCGCGCGTGGTGCGCGAGGGCACCGACCTCACGCTGGCCGCGTACGGCCCGATGGTGAAGCTCTGCCAGGAGGTCGCCGACGCGGCCGCCGAGGAGGGCCGCTCCCTGGAGGTCGTCGACCTGCGCTCGATCTCGCCGGTCGACTTCGACACGATCCAGGCGTCGGTCGAGAAGACCCGCCGCCTGATCGTGGTCCACGAGGCGCCGGTGTTCCTGGGCTCCGGCGCGGAGATCGCCGCCCGGATCACGGAGCGCTGCTTCTACCACCTGGAGGCCCCGGTGCTGAGGGTCGGCGGCTACCACGCCCCGTACCCGCCGGCCCGCCTGGAGGAGGAGTACCTGCCCGACCTGGACCGGGTGCTCGATGCCGTCGACCGCTCGCTGGCGTACTGAGGAGGGGAGCGTGACGACGATGACGGACAGCTCCGTGCGTGAGTTCAAGATGCCCGACGTGGGCGAGGGGCTCACCGAGGCCGAGATCCTCAAGTGGTACGTCCAGCCCGGTGACACGGTCACCGACGGCCAGGTGGTGTGCGAGGTCGAGACGGCCAAGGCCGCCGTCGAACTGCCCATCCCCTACGACGGCGTGGTCCGCGAGCTGCACTTCCCCGAGGGCACCACGGTCGACGTGGGTACGTCGATCATCGCGGTGGCCGTCGGCGACGGCGCGGCGGCGGCCGCGGAGCCGGTGCAGGAGGCCGTGGCGGAGGAGCCCAAGCCGGAGGGCCGCCAGCCGGTCCTGGTCGGGTACGGGGTCTCCACCTCCTCGACCAAGCGCCGTCCCCGCAAGGGCGCGGAGGCCCCGGCCGCCGCGCAGACGCCGGCGGCGGCGATCCAGGCCGAGCTGAACGGCCACGGCCAGGCAGCGCCCGCGGCGCCCGCGGCACCGGCCGCGCCGGTCACCGGCGACCGCCCGCTGGCCAAGCCTCCGGTGCGCAAGCTCGCCAAGGACCTGGGCGTCGACCTGGCGACCGTGGTCCCGTCCGGCCCGGACGGCATCATCACCCGCGAGGACGTGCACGCGGCGGTGTCGGCGCCCGAGCCGGCCCAGGCGGCGGCCCCGCGTTCCGAGCAGGCCGCGCCCGCTCCGTCCCCGTCGGCCCCGTCGTCGTACGACACGACGCGCGAGACCCGTGTCCCGGTCAAGGGCGTGCGCAAGGCGACGGCGGCGGCGATGGTCGGTTCGGCGTTCACCGCGCCGCACGTCACCGAGTTCGTGACGGTCGACGTGACGCGCACGATGAAGCTGGTCGAGGAGCTGAAGCAGGACAAGGAGTACACGGGCCTGCGGGTGAACCCGCTGCTCCTGATCGCCAAGGCCCTCCTCGTCGCGATCAGGCGCAACCCGGACGTCAACGCGTCCTGGGACGAGGCGGCCCAGGAGATCGTGGTCAAGCACTACGTCAACCTGGGCATCGCCGCCGCCACCCCGCGCGGCCTGATCGTTCCGAACATCAAGGACGCCCACGCGCAGACCCTGCCGCAGCTGGCGGGTTCGCTGGGCGAGCTGGTGTCGACGGCCAGGGAGGGCAAGACCTCCCCGGCCGCCATGCAGGGCGGCACGGTGACCATCACCAACGTTGGCGTCTTCGGCGTCGACACCGGCACGCCGATCCTCAACCCGGGCGAGTCCGCGATCCTGGCGGTCGGCGCGATCAAGCTCCAGCCGTGGGTCCACAAGGGCAAGGTGAAGCCCCGCCAGGTCACCACCCTCGCGCTGAGCTTCGACCACCGCCTGGTCGACGGCGAACTGGGCTCCAAGGTCCTCGCCGACGTCGCGGCGGTCCTGGAGCAGCCGAAGCGGTTGATCAGCTGGGCCTGACGGCCACGAACCGGGTACCTTCACGACGGAGGGGCGCCGCAAGCTCGAGTTGCGACGCCCCTCTTGTTGTGCCGGGCTCAGCCCCGGTGCAGCACGTACACCGGAGCCCCGTCCTCGGCCCCGCCCCGTGAGCGGATGCAGGCGTGGGTGCGCAGCAGCCGCAGGCATTCGTTGACCCGCCGTACGGAGAGGCCCGTACGGCCGGCGATCGACTCCAGCGGCTCCCGCAGCTCACCCTTCTCCACCAGCACCGGTGCGATGGCCCGGGCGACCGTCCACACGTCCTCCGTCACGGACAACCGCTGCCGCCAGTCGGCCAGTAGGGACTCCGTGGTCGGTACCGGGGCGAGGTGGCCGCGGGGAGACCCTTGGTGGAGAACCAGGGTGTCGAACCGGTCCGCGATGCGCTCCAAGGCGTGCACCATGGCCTGTTGCACGGCGAGGGTGGACTGCTGGACGGCGAGTGTGGCCTGCTGCGTGGCCAGCATCTCCCGCTGGAGTGCGATCGACGTGCGCTGGCCCTCCGCCAACTCCTCGTCCAGCTTCAGGTTGTGCGCCTCCAGCCGGACGATGGCATCGGCCACCTGGTCCGGCATGGCGTAGGCGACGGGGGCACCGGGTTCGGTGGGCTGCACCTCCGCCTCGTCCAGAGAGTAAGAACCCTCGCGCTGCACGGTCTCGACGACTTCGGCGACCCACTGCTTGAAGGGGGCGCAGGCCGGTTTGGTGCAGGCGTTGACGAGCAGGATGAGACCTTGCAGATCAATGAGTTGCAAGTCTCGTCGCCACTTTCTACCTGCGGGAATGCTGAGACTGTGACTTCCAGTCACAGTCTCGAGACTGTCTCGGTGTTCCTCCGGTACGTGGTCGAGAAGGGCCTTTCGGGTCGTGGTGTATCCCAACTCCTTGCACACGTCCGCTGCCGGAAACCAGTGGCTTCCGCCCGGCATGGTCAGCCTGCGCACCCGGGCGCCGGTCGCCGGTCGCCGCGTAGACGAAGTCGCTGACGTCGATCGCGTCGTTCTGCTTGGCGAAGTTCTTTCGTTCGCTCGGTTCGTTCATGTGAACCACCTCCGTCGCGGAACGTAGGGCGGAGTCAGGGGCATATGCCAGCCAGATTCGCGGATGTTCACGACTGCGAGCGAAGATGATCGAAAGAGCTGCGGTGGTCCCCGAGGGGCGTGTAACAGGCCCCCGGGGCCGCTGTGTTCAGCCCCGGGTCGGGTCCGTGCGGAGGGTGTTGAGGAGGGCCGCGCCGCGTTCGGCGTCGTCGATGCTGATGGCGAAGTCGCTTCGGCGGCCCCGGGGGCGTATGACCAGGCACTCGCCGGCGCGCAGCATGACCGTGGTGCCGAGGCCGCTCAGCCGGTAGCCCCAGCCGCCGACCTCGGCGGGGCGGCGGACCTCCATCCGGGCCGTGTCGATGTCGCCGGGTGCCCAGCGCCGTCCGGGCCAGCCGAGCGGGCCGAAGGAGACCTCCAGGCCCCGTTCCGAGACCCGGGCCTGGACCGAGGAGAAGACCCCGCAGGCCAGGGACCCGGCGGCGCAGCCGGCGAACAGCGCCCACAGGGCGCCCGGGGCGGCCACGCCACCGGCCAGCGCGACCAGTGCGCCCACGGCCACCAGGCCGATCGCGGCCGCGATCAGCTGGAGCCAGGGGTTGGCGGTGCGGGAGAACCAGACCAGCCGGCGGCCCTTCGGGATGTCCAGCGCGGGGGTGCCCTCGTCGGGCGTCGCGGCGTCGTGGGTGCCGCGCCGCCGGGTGACGAGCAGCCAGGCGGCCACGCCCGCGAGTACGGCCCCGGCCAGGATCGCGACGACCCAGGCGGTGGGCTGACGGGCCTCGTGCCAGTCCGCGCGGTCCAGGTTGGCCCGGATGACCGCGGCCTGCGCGCCGGTGAGGACGATGCCCATGGGGAGCAGGGTCACGGTGGTCCAGGGACGGGCCGGCGGGCCCGCCCGCATCAGGGGGACGGTGACCGCGGCCGCCGTCACCAGCCAGATCAGCGCGGGGGCGAGGGACGCCGCCCACAGGGGCATCGAGCCGTCGGGCGCTTCGCCGTTCAGGCCCCAGTGGGTCGCCAGCCGGTCCGGCAGCCGGTCCCGCGCCAGCAGCGGCATCGCGGCGAGCACGGCTGTGACCCCGGCCGTCCAGACCGCCGCCGTCGCCCGCCGTGCCGCTGTCGTGTCCCTCATGGCATCCCCCTGATCATGTCGATGAGATCGGTCCTGCTGTAGCCCAGCCGAGCCGCCTCGGCGAGCAGTTCCCGTACCCGGATCTGCAGTTCGGAGTGGGGCCGGGCGCCCTCGGCCACCGTCACCCCCCGGCCCCGGCGGAATTCCAGCAGGCCCTCGTCCCGCAGGCCGCGCAGTGCGCGCAGCACGGTGTTGACGTTGACGTCCAGGGCCTCGGAGAGGTCGCGGGCCGAGGGCAGGCGGTCCCCGGGGGCGCACTCCCCCTCGGCGATGGCGCGCCGGAGGGCGCCGGCCACCTGTTCGTGCAGGGGGCGGGTGTCGGTCTTGTCCAGACTCAGCAGCATGGTGCTAATGAAACTATCACCATGTGCTTCATCGGTACAGGGAGGCCGGCGCAGCACGAAGGGCCCGTCGCGTCGGCGACGGGCCCTTCGTGGCGGTGCGGCGGGGGGCGGGTTACTTCGTGAACGCGTAGTTCATGAGCTTCGTGGCGTCCTTGGCGCGCTGCGCCGACGACGAGGACGCCAGGACCGTGCCGATCACCGTCTTCCCCTTCCGGGTCGCGGCGAAGACCAGGCAGTACTTGGCCTCCGGCCCCGACCCGGTCTTCACGCCGATCGCTCCGCTGTAACTGCCCAGCAGGGTGTTGGTGTTGGTCCAGGGTGCCATCGTGCGGGTGCCGCCCTTCTTCGTCCTCGTCTTCGCCGTGTACTTCTTGGTCTTGACGATGGTGCGGAAGGTGGAGTTCTTCATCGCGCTGCTCGCGATCTTCGTGAGGTCGCGCGGCGTGGAGTAGTTCTTGCCGTTGCCGATGCCGTCGAACGAGTCGAAGTGCGTGTTCTTCAGGCCGAGGCTCTTGGCGGTCGCGTTCATCTTGCCGATGAAGGACTTCACCCGCGCCGCCCGCGTCCTGCCCGAGCCGAACTTGTCTGCCAGCGCGTACGCGGCGTCGCAGCCGGACGGCAGCATCAGCCCGTACAGCAGCTGGCGGACCGTCACCTTGTCGCCGACGATCAGGCGGGCGGACGAGGCGTTCTTCGACACGATGTAGTCGCTGTACGCCATCTGGATCGTGACCTTCGCGTCCAGGTTCAGCTTCGGCTGGGAGAGGACGACCTTGGCGGTCATGATCTTGGTGGTGGAGCCGGTGGAGCGCCTGGTGTCGGCGGCCTTGGTGTAGAGCGACCTGCCGGTCGCGTTGTTCATCACGAAGCCGCCCCTGGCGGCGATCGAGGGCACGGCGGCGGCCCGTACGGGTGCCGCGAGCGCGCGGTCGGGTGCGGCGGCCTGTGCCGGAGCGGTGGCGAGGACGCCGGTGGCGAGGACGGCGGCGCCGGTCAGGACGGCGGCGAGGGCCCTGCGCGGACGGACGGATGCGGTGGCGCCCGGAATGGCGTTCATTGAGTTGATTACCCCGATTATGGTGAATTCCCCTGGAGTGCGGCCGAGTTGTGGTCGATGGAGCGGTGGCCGCGACAGTCCGACACCCGAGGGAGGCGAATGGTTGCGCGGCGGGGCCGGGGGAAGGCCTCCGGTTCCCTCCGAGGGGTGAGCGGGCCGAGTCGGCGTCCGGATACTGGACCGGATCCCTCTTGTGTCCCTGTTGTATCTATCCTGTCGGCATGACCACGGCAGTGAAGCAACCCCCCGCGGCGGACCGCGTCTACACCCACGTCAAGCAGGGCGTCCTGGAACGCCGGTACGAGGGCGGGACGCTGCTCACCGAGGGCGAGCTGGCCGAGGCCGTGGGCGTCTCCCGCACCCCGGTGCGCGAGGCACTGCTGCGGCTGGAGGCCGAGGGGCTGATCCGGCTCTACCCCAAGAAGGGCGCCCTGGTCCTGCCCGTCTCCGCGCAGGAGATCGCCGACGTGGTGGAGACCCGGCTGCTGGTCGAGGAGCACGCGGCCAGGAAGGCCGTACCCGCCCCGCCGGGGCTGGTGGAACGGCTGGAGGAACTGCTCGCCCGGCAGCAGGAGCAGGCCGCCGCCGGTGACTTCGCCGCCGCCTCCGTCACCGACCGCTGCTTCCATGCCGAGATCGTCCGCAGTGGCGGCAACGAGATCCTCTCCCGCCTCTACGACCAGCTCCGCGACCGCCAGTTGCGCATGGGCGTCGCCGTGATGCACTCCCACCCCGACCGGATCGCCCACACCCTCGCCGAGCACGAGGAGATCCTCGACGCGCTGCGTGCCGGGGACGCGGAGGCGGCCGTCGCCGTGGTGGGCCGGCACGTGGGCTGGTTCTCGCACCTGGCGCGGGGGGAGGTCCGATGAGTACGGCCACCTCGGCCGGCCGTGTCCTGCCCGGTGATCCGGCCGGGGGCCGGCGGGCGATCGCCGTGTGGGGCATCGGCGTCTCCGTCTACTTCGTCGCCGTCATCTTCCGTACGTCCCTCGGGGTCGCCGGTCTCGACGCCGCCGACCGCTTCCACGTCAACGCCTCCGCGCTGTCCACCTTCTCCATCCTCCAACTGCTGGTCTACGCCGGTATGCAGATACCCGTCGGCCTGCTGGTCGACCGGCTCGGCACCAAGAAGGTGCTGGGCCTCGGCGTCGTGCTCTTCACGGCGGGGCAGCTGGGCTTCGCCTTCTCCCCGTCGTACGGCATGGCGCTGGCCTCGCGGGCGCTGCTGGGCTGCGGGGACGCGATGACGTTCATCAGCGTGCTGCGCCTCGGCACCCGCTGGTTCCCGGCCCGGCGCGGGCCGATGGTGGCCCAGCTCGCCGGTCTCGTCGGCATGGCGGGCAACCTGGTCTCCACGCTCGTCCTCGCCCGGCTGCTGCACGGCATCGGCTGGACCGCGGCGTTCGCGGGCAGCGCGCTGGCGGGTGTCGTCGTCTTCGTCCTGCTGCTGCTCTTCCTCAAGGACCACCCCGAGGGCCACGAGCCGGAGCCGCTGCCGCACCAGGGGGCCGCGTACGTACGGCGGCAGATCGCCATGTCCTGGCGGGAGCCGGGGACGCGGCTCGGGCTGTGGGTGCACTTCACCACCCAGTTCCCGGCGATGGTGTTCCTGCTGCTGTGGGGGATGCCGTTCCTGGTCGAGGCGCAGGGGCTGTCCCGGGCCACGGCCGGCACGCTGCTCACCCTCGTCGTGCTGTCCAACATGGCCGTCGGCCTGGTCTACGGCCAGGTCATCGCCCGGCACCACGCGGCGCGGCTGCCGCTGGCGCTCGGCACGGTGGGGGCGACGGCGCTGCTCTGGGCGGTGACGCTGGCCTACCCGGCCGAGCACGCGCCGATGTGGCTGCTGGTGGTGCTGTGCACGGTGCTGGGGGCGTGCGGTCCGGCGTCGATGATCGGCTTCGACTTCGCGCGGCCGGCGAATCCGGCGGAGCGGCAGGGGACGGCGTCCGGGATCACGAACATGGGGGGCTTCGTGGCGTCGATGACCACGCTGTTCGCGGTGGGGGTGCTGCTGGACGCGACGGGGGACGACTACACCGTCGCGTTCTCCTCGGTGTTCGTGTTGCAGGCGCTCGGTGTCACGCAGATTCTGCGGTTGCGCAAGCGGGCCGCGCTGCGGGAGCGGGAGCGGTTGGTCGCGAGTCGGGTGGAGACGGTGCACGTGCCCGTGTAGGCACCCGGCGTGGGTGCGGGCCGGGCCGGGGGCTGCCGCGCTGCCGCCCCCGGGTCCCCGCTTCAGCCTGAACGGCCGCGTCCGCAAACTCCCCCGGAGGGGGCACCCCCAACGGGCTGGAACCTCACTGCGTGACGGTGAAGTGGCGCAGGATCGCCGCCGTCAGGTCCGGGTCGCCCTCCGTCTTGATGCGGTCCGCCGCCGCCTCCGGGGTCACCCGGCCGCAGGCCAGGCGGAAGTAGGTCTCCCAGTCGAGGGTGAGGGTGGCGGCGGGGCCGAGGGCCGGCGACGATTCGAGGGTGCCGCGGCCCTGGATGTCGACGCGGATGGTGCGCAGGAACTCGACCGGGCCGTGCACGTCGAAGACGACGGCCGAGCTGCGCGGCGCGTCCGCCCGCTCGGCGACGACGGCGGGCAGTTCGCCGAGCAGCACGTCGCGGGCGACGTGCGCGCCGGGGGAGTCGAGGTTGCCGGGGCGGCCGAGGGCCGTGCGCAGGTCCTGCTCGTGCGCCCACACGTCGAAGGCGTGCCGGCGCATCGCCTCCTCCAGGGTCAGCTCGGTGCCGAGCGGGCCGCGCACCTTCGTGCCGGGGTCCCGCGACTCGTTCCGCAGCTGGCGGTTGCGCCGGATGATCATGTATTCCAGCTCGGACGTCATCTCCGGCGCCGTGTGGTGGCGGCGGACGTCGACCTGCATCTCCATGTAGCGCTGGTGGTCGTTGGTGACGTGGTAGAGGTCGCGCGGGAGGGTGTGGATGGGGCGGGGGTCGCCGAGCATCTCGGAGTCCAGGCCCAGCACGTGCGAGACGATGTCGCGCACCGACCAGCCCGGGCAGGGGGTGCGGCGGTTCCACTCTGCTTCCACAAGCGGCTGGACCAGCTCGGATATCGCCTCGATGGAGTGAGTCCAGGCGTCGGCGTAGGGCTGGAGGGCGGGATGCAGACTCACGGAACGGGACCCCTCGGCGGTCGGTACACGGGCGGTTGGTGGCGGCGGTGCCAGTGGCGGTGGCGGCAGTCG
Source organism: Streptomyces violaceoruber (assembly GCF_033406955.1). Classification (NCBI taxonomy): domain Bacteria; kingdom Bacillati; phylum Actinomycetota; class Actinomycetes; order Kitasatosporales; family Streptomycetaceae; genus Streptomyces; species Streptomyces violaceoruber. The sequence continues at coordinate 4,336,232 of NZ_CP137734.1, forward strand.
GCGGGTGTCTTGGAACGCTAAGTTACGCTGCTGTGCGGCACCCCGGCAGTGCTTTCGTGTGACGATCGTAGGCCCGTGTGGACGGCTCGAATGCCAGGACGGTGGTAGTGTGCGCGCCTCTTTGATTCAAATCGCCGTGAACGAGGACGAAACGGTCGAAGCGCGTCGCGTGCGGGCGGCGGCTCTGGTAAGGGAGCAGGCGGGCGCCGACCTCGTCGTGCTGCCGGAGCTGTGGACCACGGGCGCGTTCGCCTTCGAGGAGTTCGACGCGGCGGCCGAGCCGCTGCGGGGCCCGACGTACGAGGCGATGGCGAAGGCGGCGAGCGACGCGGGCGTGTGGCTGCACGCCGGGTCGGTCCCCGAACGCGGCCCGGACGGGCGGCTCTACAACACCTCTCTCGTCTTCTCCCCCGCCGGTGATCTCACCGCCTCCTACCGCAAGATCCACCGCTTCGGCTTCGACAAGGGCGAGGCCGTGCTGATGGGCGCGGGGCGCGAACCGGTGACGGTCCGGCTGCCGGACACCACCCTCGGCGTGGCGACCTGCTACGACCTGCGCTTCCCGGAGCTCTTCCGCTCCCTCGTCGACGCCGGTGCCGAGATCCTGGTCGTCCCGGCGGGCTGGCCGGAACGCCGTCGGGCCCACTGGACGCTCCTGGCCCGGGCGCGGGCCGTGGAGAACCAGGCGTTCGTGCTCGCCTGCGGAACGGCCGGGACGCACGCCGGAGTTCCGCAGGCCGGTCACTCGATCGTGGTGGATCCCTGGGGCGAGGTGCTCGCGGAGGCCGGTGCGGACGAGGAGGTCCTCGCGGTGGAGTTCGACCCGGAGCGGGTGGCGCGGACCCGGGAGCAGTTCCCGGCCCTGAAGGACCGGGTGCTGGGGCTGGAGCCGCCGCGCGGCTGAGTTCGGAGTGTGAGGGGTCGTGACCCAGCGTGTTTGACGCTCGGTCGCGGCGCCCAGAATTACGGGTATGGCACGCACCAGCACCTCCGCCATCCGCCGCGTCCGGGTGGAACCCGCCGGCGCCCACTTCGCGTCGGCGTTCGCGCTTCCGCTCGCCGGGCTCCCCCGCCGTACGGCCGAGGAGTGGGCGCGGACCACCTTCGAGGACACTCCCGCGCTGCTGCGGGCCCTGCTCCGGGCGGGCTGGTCGGGCGTGCTCGGCCTGCGCCTGGGACCGAGGGTCTCGGCACGGCACGTGATCGGATGGCGCACGGTGGAGTCCGGGCCGGACCGCATCGCCGTGGAGGCCCGCGCCCCGTCGCTGACAGTCCGCAACGTCGTGACCGTCGACGCCGTGCGGCTGCTCTGGGCGACGTACGTGAACTTCGAGGGCCGCAGCGGCCGGATGCTGTGGTCCCTGGCCGCACCGGTGCACCACCTGGCCGTGCCGCTGCTCCTCGGCCGCGCCGTCCGCCGCACGGCGTGAGGAGCCGCCGGTCAGCCGGTCCTCAGTCGTCCTCCCGTTCCTTCTCCGCCAGGTGGATCACGCACACCGTCAGGGCGATCAGCAGCGCCGGGTCCGCGTCGTCCCGGACGACGTCCACGCCGTAGGTGTCCCGGAGGGTGAGCCACCGCCGGGAGACGACGGCCAGCAGTTCGCCGTCGTACTCGACGGCGAACTCCCGGTCGAGGATCTTGCCGCTGACGTCCAGTTCGGTGCCGTCGGCCAGGACGACCCGGTAGTGGTTGCGCAGCAGGGAGAGTCGTTTGCGCTTGATGCGGGCCAGGGGCTCGCCGGCCCGTTCGATCACCATCGTGTCGCGCAGGGCGAACATCTTCTGGTGGATGTCGATGAGCACGCGCCCCTGGGGGTCCTTCAGCTCCCAGGTGTCCCGCAGCCGCATCGCCTTGCCGTCGACGAGGAAGACCTTGTTGCCCTGGTCGTCCTCGATCCAGTAGTCGTCACCGATACCGAGGAGCCGGTCGTACACGAGGAATCTCATGTTCTGACCGCTTCCCCCGCACCCGTCCCGAAACGCCGCCGGTAGGCCGACGGGCTGAGTCCCGTCTCGCGTCGCAGCCGCGCCCTGAGGTTCGCGGCGGTCCCCAGTCCGCTGCGGGCCGCCACCGCGTCCAGCCGCTCCTCCCCGCGCTCGATCAGCCGCCGCGCGAGGGTCACGCGCTCGGCGGTCAGCCAGGCGAGGGGCGTCGTCCCGAGCTGCGCCCGGAACCGCCGGTGCAGCGTGGCCGGGGACACCGCCGCGCGCGCCGCCAGGTCCGTCACCGTCAGCGGCTCGCCCAGCCGCTCCTGCGCCCACGCCAGCAGGGGCGCCAGCGACTCGTCCGGCACGTCCGGCACCGGCCGCTCCACGAACTGCCGCTGACCGCCGTCCCGGTGCGCGGCGAACACCAGACGCCGGGACACGGCGTTCGCGATCTCGGCGCCGTGGTCCCGGCGCCAGAGGTGCAGTCCGAGGTCCAGTGCCGCCGCGCTGCCCGCGGCGGTGAGGACGTCGCCGTCGTCCACGAACAGCACGTCCGGTTCGAGCCGGACGCGGGGGTGCAGCCGGCGGAAGGTTTCCGCCCACAGCCAGTGGGTCGCGGCCCGCCGCCCGTCCAGGAGACCGGCCTCGGCGAGTGCGAAGCTGCCGGTGCACAGGCTCACCACGCGTGCGCCGCGGGCGTGTGCGCGCCGGATGGCGTCCAGCACGGCGGGGACGCGCGGCACCACGTTGTCCGGCCGTCCGGGTACGACGAGCGTGTCCGCGTCGTCCGCGGCGTCCAGCCCCGGCACGTCGGTGAGGGTGAAGAACCCGTGATTCATGCGGATCCCGGGATCCGGAGCGCACAGCGTCACCTCGTACAGCGGTCCCGGCAGCCCCAGCTCGGGCCGCGGCAGCCCGAACAGCTCGGTGGCGCAGCCGACCTCGAACGGGTTGGTGCCCTCGTCGACGATCACCGCGACACGATGCGGGCGCGAGAGCTGAGAGGATCCTTGCGACATATGCGATTCCTAGCACTCGTCCGCGCCCCCGTCACCCCGGACGATGGCGCCATGACTCAGGAACCGATCTCCTTGGCCTCCGCCCTCGCCTCCTTCGCCGAGCAGTGGAGCCCCCGTATCGTCACCGCCGTCAACGACTACGACGTCCGCGTCGCGAAGGTCGAGGGCGAGCACGTCTGGCACGTGCACGACCACACCGACGAGTTCTTCCTCGTCCTCGACGGCACACTGCACATCGCCCTGCGCGAGCCCGCCGGCGAGCGCGTCGTCGTCCTGCCGAAGGGGTCCGTCTTCACCGTCCCGCGCGGCACGGAACACAAGCCGTACGCGCCCGTTCCCACGGCCATCCTGCTGTTCGAACCGACCGGGACACTCACCGTCGGCGACCGGCACGACGAGGTGCCGGGCCATGTGGACGCGACCAGCGGACACGCGCTGACCCCGGGCGCCTTCTGACGGAACCGGCCGTGGGCGGGGTGAAGCCGGGGGCGGCGCCGGTGGACGCGCCGGCGCCGTCAGGCGCCGTAGCCGTCGCGGTAGCCGTCCTGCGTGTGGTGGTGGGGCCGTTCCTCGACGACCGGGGTCGTCGGCGGCATCACGACGCGGCGGCGCCGGGCGATGCTGCTGAACGTGGCGACGCCGATCAGGCCGACAACCATGAAGATCACACCGACCAGGTCGAGGTTGACGCCCTGCATGTCCCAGTCGGTCGCGAACGTGAGGATGGCTCCCACGGCGATGAGGATGATGCACCCGCCGAGGCCCATGAGTGTTGCCTCCCTGTCAGATCCGGTCGGTTCCGGGTTTCCGGCCGATCCGGTTCCGTGCGGGTACCCCCGGCTTCAACCCTCATGCCGCGGGGCGGGGTTGTGCCCTGCCGGCTACGGCTGGAGGAAGGCCACCAGCGCGTTGGCCAGCAGGTGCGGGTCGTCGGCGCCGCACAACTCCCGGGCGCTGTGCATCGACAGGATGGCCACGCCGATGTCGACGGTGCTGATGCCGTGCCGGGCCGCGGTGATGGGGCCGATGGTGGTGCCGCACGGCATGGAGTTGTTGGAGACGAAGGTCTGGAAGGGGATGTCCGCCTTCTCGCAGGCGGCGGCGAACACGGCGCGGCCCGAACCGTCGGTGGCGTAGCGGTTGTTGACGTTGACCTTGAGGATGGGTCCGCCGTTGATCCGCGGGTGGTGCGTCGGGTCGTGCCGTTCCGCGTAGTTGGGGTGGACGGCGTGGCCCGTGTCGGAGGACAGGCAGACGGTGCCGGCGAAGGCGCGCGCCCGGTCCTCGTAGGAGCCGCCGCGCGCGAACACGGAGCGCTCCAGCACGCCGCCGAGCAGCGGTCCGTCGGCGCCCGTGTCCGACTGGGAGCCGGTCTCCTCGTGGTCGAAGGCGGCCAGCACGGGGATGTAGGGGAGGTCGGCGCCGGAGGCCGCGACCGAGGCCAGGGCGGCCGTCCCGGCGTGCACCGACAGCAGGTTGTCCATCCGCGGGCCCGCCACCAGCTCCCGGTCGCGGCCCAGGTACGCCGGGGGCTCCACGGAGTGCGTCATCAGGTCCCAGCCGGTGACCTCGCCGCGGGCCAGCCCCGCCTCGTCCTCCAGGAACGCGATCAGGTCGCCGTCGCGCACGGAGTCGCCCAGGCCCCAGACGGGCTGGAGGTGGCGCTGCTTGTCGAGCTTGAGGCCCTCCGTGGAGACGTTGCGGTCCATGTGGATGGCGAGCTGCGGGACGCGCAGCAGCGGGCGGTCGACGTCGACCAGGCGGGTGGAGCCGTCGCGCAGCGAGAGGCGGCCGGCCAGGCCCAGGTCCCGGTCGAGCCAGGAGTTCATCAGCGGGCCGCCGTAGATCTCCACGGCGACCTGGCGCCAGCCGTGCGCCCCGGTGTCCGGGCGGGGCTTGACGCGCAGGTTGGGGGAGTCGGTGTGGGCGCCGACGATGCGGAACGGGGTGTGCGCCGCGGCGCCCTCCGGGACGTACCAGGCGACGATCGCGCCGCCGCGCAGCACGTACTTGCCGCCGCTCGTGGCCTCCCAGGCGTCGGTCTCCGCGACCTGGCGGAAACCGGCCTTCTCCAGCCGCGCGGCGGCGCTCGCCACGGCGTGGTACGGGGTCGGGCTCGCCGACAGGAAGGTCATCAGGTCGTCGGTGTGGCCGCGGTCGAAGCGGGAGGGTGCGCTCATGGGGTTCACCTTAACGACGTGCGAGGGCCCGCTTCCCGACCGGCGGGAGCGGGCCCTCGTGGAGGTGTGCGCAACGGGCTTCCGGCGCGGGGCCCGTCCTAGAACGCCGCCTCGTCCAGCTCCATCAGGTCCAGCTCGACGCCCTGGGCGACCTTGCGGGCCAGGGTCAGGCCGGGCAGGACGTTCGCGGCGAAGAACTTCGCGGCGGCGATCTTGCCGGTGTAGAAGGCCTTGTCCTTGGCGGAGGCGGTCGGCAGCTTCTCGGCGGCGATCGCCGCGCCCTTGAGGAGCAGGTAGCCGACGATCACGTCGCCGGAGGCCTGTAGCAGGCGGGTGGTGTTGAGGCCCACCTTGTAGATGTTCTTGACGTCCTGCTCGGTGGCCGCGAGGTCGGTGAGCATCAGGCCGACGATGGCCTCCAGCTCGACGGCGGCCTTGGCCAGGTGCTCGCGGGCGCCGGACAGCTCCTCGCCGCCGGTGGCGAGCGCGAGGAACTTCTTGATGTCCTCGGCGAGCGAGTTCAGCGCGGTGCCCTGGTTGCGGACGATCTTCCGGAAGAAGAAGTCCTGGCCCTGGATCGCCGTGGTGCCCTCGTACAGGGTGTCGATCTTGGCGTCGCGGATGTACTGCTCGATCGGGTACTCCTGGAGGAACCCGGAGCCGCCGAAGGTCTGGAGCGACTGGGCGAGCTGCTCGTAGGCCTTCTCCGAGCCGTAGCCCTTGACGACGGGCAGGAGCAGGTCGTTGAGGGCGTGCTCGGCCGAGGCGTCCTCGCCGTTCGCCTCCTTGACCTGGATCTCGTCCTGGACGGAGGCGGTGTACATCACGAGCGCGCGCATGCCCTCGGCGTACGCCTTCTGCGTCATCAGGGAGCGGCGCACGTCCGGGTGGTGCGTGATGGTGACCTTGGGGGCCGCCTTGTCCATGAAGTTGGCCAGGTCGGGGCCCTGGACGCGCTCCTTGGCGTACTCCAGGGCGTTGAGGTAGCCCGTGGAGAGGGTGGAGATCGCCTTCGTGCCGACCATCATGCGGGCGAACTCGATGATGCGGAACATCTGGCGGATGCCGTCGTGCTTGTCGCCGATCAGCCAGCCCTTGGCGGGGTGGCGGTCGCCGAAGGTCATCTCGCAGGTGTTGGAGGCCTTCAGGCCCATCTTGTGCTCGACGTTGGTCGCGTAGACGCCGTTGCGCTCGCCCAGCTCGCCGGTCTCGAAGTCGAACTCGTACTTCGGGACCAGGAAGAGGGACAGGCCCTTGGTGCCGGGTCCGGCGCCCTCGGGGCGGGCGAGGACGTAGTGGAGGATGTTCTCCGACATGTCGTGCTCGCCGGACGTGATGAAGCGCTTGACGCCCTCGATGTGCCAGGAGCCGTCGGCCTGCTCGACGGCCTTGGTGCGGCCGGCGCCGACGTCCGAACCGGCGTCCGGCTCGGTGAGGACCATGGTGGAGCCCCACTGCTTCTCGACGGCGATCGAGGCGATGTGCTTCTGGACCTCGTTGCCCTCCTCGAAGAGGATGCCGGCGAACGCCGGGCCCGAGGAGTACATCCACACGGCCGGGTTGGCGCCGAGGATCAGCTCCGCGTAGGCCCAGATCAGGGAGCGCGGCGAGGTGGTGCCGCCGATCTCCTCGGGCAGGCCGAGCCGCCAGTACTCGGAGGCCATGAAGGCCTGGTAGCTCTTCTTGAAGGAGGCCGGGACCGGCGCGGTGTTGGTCTCCGGGTCGAAGACCGGCGGGTTGCGGTCGGCGTCGGCGAAGGACTCGGCCAGCTCGTTCTCGGAGAGGCGGGTCAGCTCCTCCAGCACGCTCTTGGCGGTGTCGGTGTCCATCTCCGCGAACGGGCCCGTGCCGTAGACCTTGTCGCGGCCGAGCACCTCGAAGAGGTTGAACTCGATGTCCCGGAGATTCGGCTTGTAGTGCCCCATGGCGACGCTCCCTTGAGAGATCGGCGAGGCACTCGCTCCTCGCATCCGTACACGTACCAACTGGTAGCTACGATGATGCTACCCGTCGGTAATAAGAAGCAACCCCGGGCCGCCCATCTGTGACTCGTTACTCGTTACTCTGTGCTGCATGTACGGCTACGACCAGACCGCGGGCCAACAGCAGCAGCAGTACGCCCCGCCCCCGCAGCAGCCGATGGGCGGCGGGTACGGGCAGCAGCCGCCGCTGTACCCCGAGCCGTCCCCGCCCTCGCTCGCGGACGCGGTGCGCGCCTTCACCACCGGCCAGATGTCCGCCGAGGACTTCCAGCAGATCTTCGCGACCTCGAAGGTCTACTGCCCGCGCGGCGACAACCCCGGCTTCCTCGCGCTGCACAACACCCAGCAGCCCGTGATCCCGATGTTCACCGGCCTGAAGGAGCTGCGCCGGTACGCGGGCAAGGAGTCGAAGTACTTCGTGATCACCGGGGCGGAGGTGATCGACCTGCTGCCGACCGGCTACGGCTTCGTCCTGGACATGGAGGGCGAGCACCGGATGGTGTTCGACGCCAAAGCCGTCGAACAGATGGTCGATTTCGCCATGCGGCGCATGTACGGCTAGACGCCGCCGAACGGATGCCCGTGAGCCCGGAGGGAATGACCTCCGGGCTTTCGTGGTTCCAGGTGGCAAGAAGTTCAATGCTCAACTAAAGTGGGGCGCACGCCGCCCGAGGAGGTCGACATGCCCGCCGTGACCGTCGAGAACCCGCTGACGCTGCCCCGCGTATCCGCACCCGCCGACGCCGTCGCACGTCCCGTGCTCACCGTGACCACCGCGCCCAGCGGTTTCGAGGGCGAGGGCTTCCCGGTGCGCCGCGCGTTCGCCGGGATCAACTACCGCCACCTCGACCCGTTCATCATGATGGACCAGATGGGTGAGGTGGAGTACGCGCCCGGGGAGCCCAAGGGCACGCCCTGGCACCCGCACCGCGGCTTCGAGACCGTGACCTACATCGTCGACGGGATCTTCGACCACCAGGACTCCAACGGTGGCGGCGGCACCATCACCAACGGCGACACCCAGTGGATGACGGCGGGCTCGGGGCTGCTGCACATCGAGGCGCCGCCGGAGCAACTGGTGATGTCGGGCGGTCTCTTCCACGGGCTCCAGCTGTGGGTGAACCTGCCGGCCAAGGACAAGATGATGGCCCCGCGCTACCAGGACATCCGCAGTGGCAGCGTCCAGCTGCTCACCTCCCCCGACGGCGGCGCGCTGCTGCGCGTCATCGCCGGTGAGCTGGACGGGCACGACGGCCCCGGCATCACGCACACGCCGATCACGATGGTCCACGCCACGCTGGCGCCGGGCGCCGAGGTCACCCTGCCCTGGCGGGAGGACTTCAACGGCCTCGCCTACGTCATGGCCGGACGCGGGTCCGTGGGTGCCGAGCGGCGTCCGGTGCACCTCGGGCAGACCGCCGTCTTCGGCGCCGGGGGCTCGCTGACCGTCCGCGCGGACGAGAAGCAGGACGCGCACACCCCGGACCTGGAGGTCGTGCTGCTCGGCGGCCGGCCGATCCGGGAGCCGATGGCCCACTACGGCCCGTTCGTGATGAACACCAAGGACGAGCTGATGCAGGCCTTCGAGGACTTCCAGAAGGGGCGCCTCGGCACCGTCCCGGCGGTGCACGGCATGTCGGGCGAGGGCCCCGGGGCCTGACAGCGCCTCACCCGGGCGGGCCGTCCGCGCAGGACAGCCCGCCCGGTGCGTGATCGGGTGGGGGCGTGCAGCTGCTCCCCGGTCCGGTGCGCCGGTTCGCCGCCTGGTGCGCCGTCATCCTGCTCGCCAGCGGTGTCGTCTACGTCGCGATCCGGCTCTGCGTCGAGTTCCGCACCGCGGTGACTCCGGCGCTGCTCGCGCTGCTCGGCACCGCGCTGCTCAGGCCGCTGCACGCGCGGCTGGTGAAGGCCCATGTGCAGCGGTCGCTGGCCGCCGGGCTGACCTGCGCGGCCGTGCTGGCCGTGGTCGGCGGGGCGGTGTACATCGTGGTCTCCGCGCTCGTCGAGACCGGCGACCAGATCGTCACCTCGCTGCGGGACGCGGCCCAGGGCATCGCCGACCACTTCGGTGCGGCGGGCACCTCGCTGGACGACCTGGCCTCCAACGCGCGCGAGCTGCTGGGCAAGTTCGGCGGTACGGCCGCCTCCGGCGTGGTGACCGGGATCAGCGTCGTCGGCGAGATGATCGCCATGGCCGTGCTCGCCCTGCTGCTCGTCTTCTTCTTCCTGCGCGACTCCGACCGCGCCGTCACCACGGTGCGCGCCCTCGCCCCGCCCGGCGGCGCCGACACGGTCGAGGCCGTGGCCCGGCGGGCCTTCGGGGCCGTCGAGGGCTTCATGCGGGGGACGACTCTGATCGCCCTCATCGACGCGTTCTGCATCACCGTCGGCCTGCTCGTCCTGCGCGTCCCCGGCGCGGTCGGGCTCGGGGCGCTGGTCTTCGTCGGCGCCTACATCCCCTATCTCGGCGCGTTCATCTCCGGGGCCGTCGCCGTGCTGGTGGCGCTGGCCGACCGGGGGTTCGTCATCGCGCTGTGGGCCCTCGGCGTGGTGCTGGCCGTGCAGGTGCTGGAGGGACACGTGCTCCAGCCGATGATCCAGAGCCGTACCGTCCAGATGCACCCGGCCGTCGTGCTGCTGGCGCTCACCGCGGGCGCGTCGGTGGCGGGCATCCTGGGGATGCTCCTGGCCGTGCCGCTGACCGCGGCGGCGTTCGGGGTCGTGCACGAGCTGCAAGCGCGTTACGGGGTCTCGACGGCCGCCTCCGGGCCGGACGCGGGACCGGCACCGTCGACCGGGGCCGCGGACTCGTAGAGCTCGTACCAGATGCTCTTGCCCTCGCCGCGCGGGGCGACGCCCCACGCGTCCGCGAGCAGCTCGACCAGCATCAGCCCGCGTCCGGAGGACGCCATCTCGCCCGGCCTGCGCTTGTGCGGCAGATCGTCGCCGTTGTCGGTGACCTCCACCCGGATCCGCCGCTCGCCCGGCTCCCCGGCCACCTCGGCGACGAGCAGGGCGTCGGTGTCGGTGTGGACCAGGACGTTCGTCAGCATCTCGGAGAGCAGGAGCACCGCCGCGTCGCGCTGCTCCTCGCCCGGCCAGTCGTGCAGCAGGTCGCGCAGATGCTGCCGGGCGGTGGCGATCCGGGCCGGCTCGGCCTGGGCGACCGTCAGCATCGTGCGGCGCACCGGCGCCCGGGTCGCGGTGGATTCGCCGCAGCCGCAGCCTTCGCCCTGCCGGCACAGCAGCAACAGCGCGATGTCGTCCTCCCGGCGGTCGGCCAGCGGGCCGACGGTGTGGTGCGAGGAGGGGCCGTGCACGGCCTGGACCAGCGCGTCGGCCAGCTCCTCCAGACCGCCGACGTGCTCCTCCAGGATCACCCGCAGGCGGTGCCAGCCGCTCTGCAGATCGTGGCCGCCGGTCTCGACCAGGCCGTCCGTGCACAGCATCAGGGTGTCCCCGGGTTCCAGGGCGAGCCGCGTCGTCGGGTAGTCGGTGTCCGGGTCGATGCCCAGCGGCAGCCCGCCCGCCGTGGCGAGGATCAGCGCCGTCCCGTCCGCCATCCGCACCACCGGGTCCAGGTGTCCCGCGCGGGCGCTCTCCACGGTGCCGGTGGCGGGGTCGACCTCGGCGTAGTAGCAGGTCGCGAAGCGCAGGTCGCCGGGGTCGTCCTCGGCCGTGGCGAGGCCGTGGAAGAAGTGGGAGGCACGGGCGAGCACCGCGTCGGGACGGTGCCCCTCGGAGGCGTAGGCGCGCAGGGCGATGCGCAGCTGCCCCATCAGCCCGGCCGCCCGCACGTCGTGGCCCTGGACGTCCCCGATCACCAGGGCGAAGCGGCCCCCGGGCAGCGGGATCATGTCGTACCAGTCGCCGCCGACCTGGAGGCCGCCGCCGGTGGGGACGTAGCGGGCGGCGATGTCCATGCCGGGGATCTCCGGGCCGAGCATGGGCAGCATCGAGCGTTGCAGCCCCTCGGCCAGCTCCCGCTGGTTCTCCGCGGCGCCGGCCCGGGACAGGGCCTGGGCGAGCATCCGTGCCACCGTGGTCAGCACCGAGCGCTCGTCCGGCGTGAACGCGACCGGGTAGGCGAAGGCGGCCATCCAGGCGCCCATCGTCCGGCCCGCCACGGTCAGCGGCAGGTAGGCCCAGGAGCGGCGGCCGAAGCGCTCGGCGAGCGACCACGTCATGGGGTAGCGGGACCGGTACTGCTGCGGGGAGGAGAGATAGACCGCGCGGCCGGTACGGACCACTTCGGCGGCCGGGTAGTCGGTCTCCAGGGACATGTCCACGAACGGGTTGGCCTCGTTCTCCGGCTGCCCGTGGTGCCCGATCACGGTGAGGCGGTCCCCCGAGACCCCGAACACCGCGAGCCCGTCCGGGGAGAACCCCGGCATCGACAGCCCCGCCGCGACCCGCAGCACCTCCTCGGTGGACCGCGCCTCGGCCAGTGCCCGGCCCGCGTCCAGCAGGAAGGCCTCCCGCGAACGCCGCCACTCGCCGGTGACCGCGCTGCGCCCCGCGGGGGTCCCCGGCCTCGGCTCGGCGACCTCCTGGAGGGTGCCGGTCAGCACGTACGCCTTGCGCACGGTGTCGAAGGAGGGCTTGGAGCGGCTGCGTACGACCCGGACGACATGGCCGCGCTCGTCCATGATCCGGATCCGCACCTCGGCGAGAGTGCCCTCGGCGACGGCGAGCTGGACCACCCCGGTGATCTCGTTCCAGTCCACCGGATGCAGCCGGGCCCTCACCTGCGCCTCGGTGAGGGTCGCCGGTCCGGCGGGCAGGCCGAGCAGGCGGGCGGCCTCTCCGTCCACCGTGACCTCACCCGTGGCGGTGTCCCAGTGCCACAGTCCGGTCGCGAGGGCGGCAAGGACGTCCCCCACCTCGGGCAGGGGCTCACCAGTGCGCATTGCCCCACTTTAAGAAGAGGTCGTCGGACGCTGCCACCGCTCGCCGGGGCGGCGGAGCGGGCCGGGAGCGGGCCGGGAGCGGGTCCGTGGCGGGCTCGTGGCGGCCCCGGGACGCGTCAATCGGGAAGAAGGCAGCCGTGGCCGCCCGGTACGCTGGGGTTGTTTCACGTGAAACGCGAAACACCATCCCCGATCCGCGAAGGCTGGATGAACGACGATGCATCGGTACAGGTCCCACACCTGCGGCGAGCTCCGCTCCTCTGACGTCGGCACCGACGTCCGACTGAGTGGCTGGCTGCACAATCGGCGCGACCTGGGCGGCATCCTCTTCATCGATCTGCGCGATCACTACGGCATCACGCAGCTCGTCGCCCGTCCGGGCACCGAGGCGTACGAGGCGCTGGACAAGCTCACCAAGGAATCGACCGTTCGGGTCGACGGCAAGGTCGTCTCCCGCGGCGCCGACAACATCAACCCCGACCTGCCCACCGGCGAGGTCGAGGTCGAGGTGGGCGAGGTCGAGCTGCTCGGCGCCGCCCAGCCGCTGCCCTTCACCATCAACACCGAGGACGGGGTCAACGAGGAGCGGCGGCTCGAGTACCGCTTCCTGGACCTGCGCCGCGAGCGCATGCACCGCAACATCATGCTGCGCACGTCGGTCATCTCCTCGATCCGCAGCAAGATGGTCGCCCTCGGCTTCAACGAGATGGCGACGCCCATCCTCACCGCCACCTCCCCCGAGGGCGCCCGCGACTTCGTCGTGCCCTCCCGCCTGCACGCGGGCCGCTTCTACGCCCTGCCGCAGGCGCCGCAGCAGTTCAAGCAGCTGCTGATGATCTCGGGCTTCGACCGGTACTTCCAGATCGCGCCCTGCTTCCGCGACGAGGACGCCCGCGCCGACCGCTCGCCGGGCGAGTTCTACCAGCTCGACGTCGAGATGAGCTTCGTCGAGCAGGAGGACGTCTTCCGCCCGATCGAGCAGCTCATGACCGAGCTGTTCGAGGAGTTCGGCAACGGCCGCCACGTGACCTCGCCGTTCCCGCGGATCCCGTTCCGCGAGGCGATGCTGAAGTACGGCTCCGACAAGCCCGACCTGCGCGCCCAGCTGGAGCTGGTCGACATCACCGACGTCTTCGAGGGCTCGGAGTTCAAGGCCTTCGCCGGCAAGCACGTGCGCGCGCTGCCCGTCCCGGACGTCTCGGGCCAGCCCCGCAAGTTCTTCGACCAGCTCGGCGACTACGCCGTCTCGCAGGGTGCCAAGGGCCTGGCCTGGGTCCGCGTCGGCGAGGACGGCAAGCTGTCCGGCCCGATCGCGAAGTTCCTCACCGAGGAGAACGTCGCGGAACTGACCAAGCGGCTCTCGCTGGCCCCCGGCCACGCGGTGTTCTTCGGCGCGGGCGAGTTCGACGAGGTCTCCAAGATCATGGGCGCGGTCCGCGTCGAGGCCGCCAAGCGCGCCGGCCACTTCGAGGAGAACGTCTTCCGCTTCTGCTGGATCGTCGACTTCCCGATGTACGAGAAGGACGAGGAGACGGGGAAGATCGACTTCTCCCACAACCCCTTCTCGATGCCGCAGGGCGGCATGGACGCCCTGGAGAACCAGGACCCGCTGGACATCCTCGCCTGGCAGTACGACATCGTCTGCAACGGCGTCGAGCTGTCCTCCGGCGCCATCCGGAACCACGAGCCGGAGATCATGCTCAAGGCCTTCGAGATCGCGGGCTACGACGCCGAGACCGTCGAGCGCGAGTTCGCCGGCATGCTGCGCGCCTTCCGCTTCGGCGCCCCGCCGCACGGTGGCATCGCCCCGGGCGTCGACCGCATCGTCATGCTGCTGGCCGACGAGCCCAACATCCGCGAGACCATCGCCTTCCCGCTCAACGGCAACGCCCAGGACCTGATGATGGGCGCCCCGACCGAGCTGGACGAGAGCCGGCTGAGGGAGCTGCACCTGACGGTGCGCAAGCCGCAGCCGAAGTAGGCCGCGGCGGCCGCACCGCAGCGACCGTCGTTCCCGATCCGCCGGTTGCGATCCGCCGGTTACGATCCGCCGTTCTCGAACCACGAAGGAGAAGTGCCGTGCCCCTGGTGTCCGTCGTGATGCCCGTGTACAACTCGGCGGCCACCCTCGGCGCAGCCGTCCGGTCGGTGCTCACGCAGACCCACGGCGATCTGGAGCTGCTGGTCACCGACGACCAGTCCTCCGACGGCTCCATGGACCTGCTGCGCGAGTTCGCCGCCCAGGACGAGCGCGTCCTGCCCCGCTCCTCGCCGGAGCGGGGCGGCGCGGGCCGGGCCCGCAACCTCGCCATCGAGCGGGCCCGCGGGGACTACGTCGCCTTCCTCGACTCGGACGACATGTGGCTGCCGGAGAAGACCGAGAAGCAGCTCGCCTTCGCCGCGGAGGGCACCGCGCCCCTGACGTTCACCTCGTACTTCAAGATGGACGCCGACCACGACGGCGAGAGCACCGACTGGGTCCCCAACGGCCGGGTGATCCGCGCGCGGGAGCACGTGGACTACCGCGCGATGCTGGTCCAGGACCACATCGGTGCTCTCACCGCCATGTACGACCGCAACGTCCTGGGCACGAGGCTGATGCCGGAGATGCGCAAGCGCCAGGACTACGCCCTGTGGCTGTCGATCATGCGGGACGGCGCCGACGCCCGGGGGCTGGCCGAGCCGCTCGCGGTGTACAGGGCCCATCAGGCGGGATCGCTGTCCTCCAACAAGCTCTCGCTCGTGGAGTACAACTGGGCCCTGTACCGCGAGCACGAAAACCTGTCGGTCCCGCGGGCGACGCGGGCGCTGGCCGGCGCCGTGTGGCAGTCGCTGCGCAACTCGCGCATCTAGGGCCTGGCCGGCGGATCATGCCGTGGACGCGGGGCCTGGCACGCCCGTCTGCGGCGTTGTCGTCGGTTGCCGACTCCCCCCACGCTCGACTGCGCTCGCGCGGGGTTGTCGCCCTCCTCCGCCTTGCAGCTGCACGCACCAGACCTCGCTCACCAGCGACAATGAGGCGCCGTGGATTTCCTGCGACCTGATCCGCCGGACAGGCCCTGGCCCGCGCGGGCCCTACCGGGCCACGAACTGGGTCAGGATCGCCTGGACCTCGTAGATGTCGACGCCCTTGGTGAAGGTCTTCTGGACGGGGGTCTGGGAGCCGGAGAGCCAGATCTTCAGTTCGGCGTCGAGGTCGAAGTGGCCGGCCGTCTCGACCGCGAAGTGCGTGATGCTGCGGTACGGGATCGAGTGGTACTCGGTCTTCTTGCCGGTGATGCCCTGCTTGTCGACCAGGATCAGCCGCCGGTCGGTGAACAGGATGGTGTCGCGGATCAGCAGGTAGGCCGCGTGGACCTGCTCGCCCTGGCCGAGCAGGCGCGCGTACTCCTGCTGTGCCTGGGCCGGGTCGATGCTGTGCGCGTTGCCGAAGAGTGCCATGGTTTCCCCCCACGTGAGCCGGCTGTTTGTACGATCTTCGCAAACGCGGAGGCCCGGGAGAAGCTTCTGCCTCTCCCGGGCCTCCGCTGTAGCGAGCGCGTTACGCGGCCGGCTTCTCCTCGAGACGCGGGAAGAGCACCGCGCCCTTGGTGACCGTGGCACCGGCGGGCAGCCGGCCCCAGTCCGCCGCGTCCTGGACCTGCTGGTCCGCGAGGGCGCCCAGGGAGGGCTCGGCGCCGAGGGAGTCCCAGAGCTTCTGGGAGGTGTCCGGCATGATCGGGTTCAGGAGGACCGCCACGGCGCGGAGTGCTTCCGCGGCCGTGTAGAGGATCGTCGCCAGGCGCGCCTTCCCCTCCGGCGAATCGTCCTTCGCGACCTTCCAGGGCTCCTGCTCGGTGATGTAGCCGTTGACCTGCTTGACGAAGTCGAAGACCGCCAGGATGCCGCCCTGGAAGTCCAGCTCCTCGCCGATCTTCCGGTCGGCCTCGGCCACGGCCTTGGTCAGGCCGTCGTGGATGGCCTGCTCCGCGTCGCCGTCGGCCGTCGCGGCCGGCAGCTCGCCGCCGAAGTACTTGCCGACCATGGCCGCCACGCGGGAGGCGAGGTTGCCGTAGTCGTTGGCCAGCTCGCTGGTGTAGCGGGCGGAGAAGTCCTCCCAGGAGAACGAGCCGTCCTGGCCGAAGGCGATCGCGCGCAGGAAGTACCAGCGGTAGGCGTCCACACCGAAGTGCGTGGTCAGGTCCTGCGGCTTGATGCCGGTCAGGTTGGACTTCGACATCTTCTCGCCGCCGACCATCAGCCAGCCGTTCGCGGCGATCTTCCCCGGCAGGGGCAGACCCTGCGCCATCAGCATCGCCGGCCAGATGATCGCGTGGAAGCGGAGGATGTCCTTGCCGACCAGGTGCACGTCGGCGGGGAACGTCGACTCGAACTTCTCCGGGTTCTCGTTGTAGCCGACCGCCGTGGCGTAGTTCAGCAGGGCATCGACCCACACGTAGATGACGTGCTTGTCGTCCCAGGGGACCGGCACGCCCCAGTCGAAGGTCGAGCGGGAGATGGAGAGGTCCTGGAGGCCCTGGCGGACGAAGTTCACGA
Organism: Streptomyces violaceoruber; assembly: GCF_033406955.1. Taxonomy (NCBI): domain Bacteria; kingdom Bacillati; phylum Actinomycetota; class Actinomycetes; order Kitasatosporales; family Streptomycetaceae; genus Streptomyces; species Streptomyces violaceoruber. The sequence goes on from NZ_CP137734.1 coordinate 4,352,788, forward strand.
CCTCGTTGCGCGCGGACTCGGGCTGGACGAAGCCCGGGTTGGCCTCGTAGTGGGCGAGCAGCTTCTCGCTGTACTCGCTGAGCTTGAAGAAGTAGTTCTCCTCGCTGAGGATCTCCACCGGCTTCTTGTGGATCGGGCACAGCTTCTGGCCCGCGTACTCGCCCTCGCCGTCGAGCAGCTCGCCGGGGAGCTTGTACTCCTCGCAGCCCACGCAGTACGGGCCCTCGTAGCCGCCCTTGTAGATCTCGCCCTTGTCGTACAGGTCCTGCACGAACTCCTGGACGCGGTCGGTGTGCCGCTTCTGCGTGGTGCGGATGAAGTCGTCGTTCGCGATGTCGAGGTGCTCCCACAGGGGCTTCCAGGACTCCGTGACGAGCTTGTCGGCCCAGGCCTGCGGGGTGACCCCGTTCGCCTCGGCCGTGCGCATGATCTTCTGACCGTGCTCGTCCGTGCCGGTGAGGTACCACACCTTCTCGCCGCGCTGGCGGTGCCAGCGGGTGAGCACGTCGCCTGCGACGGTCGTATAGGCGTGGCCCAGGTGAGGAGCGTCGTTGACGTAGTAGATGGGGGTCGAGACGTAGTACGCCTTCGCCCCCTGCTTCTCGGTTCCAGTGGCCGCCATGGTCGAAATCCTACTGGGCCCGCGGAGATCGACTCACACGCGTTTCGGGGGGGGGACGGAGGGCTTCCCCTTCGTCCACCCCCCGAGGGGTCGTGCGTGCCGCTGCTGTGACCGGCTACGGGCGCCAGGTGGCCAGTACGGCCTCGTACAGCTCCTTGTCGGTCAGCTCCTTCGGGGTCTCGCCGGCCAGGAAGTGGGAGGCGTTGCCCGTCTTGAGCTTGCGGAGGTAGTCGAAGGCCTTGTTCTCCGGGTCACCGAAGGCGACGAAGGAGAAGTGGACGTTCGGGTGGTTCGCCGCCGCGTCGGTGAGGGACTGGGTGGCGGGGGTCTTGGCGTCGGGGGCGCCGTCGGTCTGGAAGATCACCAGGGCGGGGGTGCCGGGGGCCGCTTCCTTGGCGTGGTGGGCGAGGACTGCCTCGACGGCGGCATGGTAGCTGGTGCGGCCCATGCGGCCGAGCGCTGCGTGCAGCTCGTCGATCTTGTTCTCGTGGTCGGTGAGGGTCAGGTCGCCGGTGCCGTCCACCTCGGTGGAGAAGAACGTGACGTGGACCGTGGCCTCGGGGTCGAGGTGCGCCGCGAGGGCGAGGGTCTGCTCGGCGAGGGCCTGGGCGGAGCCGTCCTTGTAGTACGGGCGCATGGAGGCGGAGCGGTCGAGGACGAGGTGGACCTTGGCGCGGGCGCCGGTGAGGTCGCGCTTCTTGAGCGCGGCGCCGGCGGCCTTGTAGGCGGTGGTGAGGCCGGGGGCGCGGGAGCGGAGGCGTGCTGCGGGGGTTGCGGGTTTCGACGCCTCGGCTTCGCCTTCGGCGTCCGTGTCCCTACGGGGTGCCTCCGGCGGGGTGGCGGGCTGTGACGCCTCGGCTTCGCCTTCGGCGTCCGTGTTCCCACCCGCACCGCCCGTGCTGCCTTCGTTGTCGGGTGCGGGTGGCCCCTGTGGGGCTTCCTCGCCGTCGGCGGCTGCGGGTTCGGGGGTGGCCTCCGGCTCCGCCTCGGGCTGCGCCTTCGCCTCCGGCTTGGCTTCCACTTCGGCCTCGGCATCCGCCTCTGCCTTGGCTTCCGCCTCGGCTTCCGCCTCCGGCTCGGCTTCCGCCTCTGCCTTGGCTTCCGCCTTCGCCTCTGCCTCCGCCTCGGGCTCGGGCTTTGCCTCGGGCTTTGCCTCCGGGCTGGTTTCCGGCTCCGGGTTTGCCTCGGGGGCGACCTCGGGCTCGGGGTTCGTGGGTGGGGTCGACGGGGTGGGCTTGGGGACGGTGATGTTGGCGAAGGCGGCCTTGACGAGGTCGTGTTCGTCGGGGGTGGGTTCCGAGCGGGGCTCGGGGATCTGGGAGGGCTCCGGCTCGGCCGAGGTGGTCTCGGCCGGCTCCGGGGGTGCGGTGGGCTGGGACGGGAGCTTCGGCTCCGGCGCGGTGACCGGCGGTGCCGTCTCCTGCGTCGCACCCTCCGCCTGTGCGGTCCGTTCCTTGCGTGAGCGGCCGAACGCGTTCCGCAGGAGAGTGAGAATGCCCATGTGCGCAACCCTTCGAGTGAGTTGGTGCCGTCAATCCCTGGCCAGGACGGACACGTAAGGTTAGCGGTCCCAGCTTGTGATCTTGTGCAGGGTCTGGCATGCGGGCGGCGAGGCGTCAAGGCAGGATCCGGTCGTCGCCGCAATTCCCCCAAGGATTCCGCGGGTTCACCCGGCGTTCACCGCGACGCCCGGTCCCGGCACGTATGCGCGCCTACGGTCGCGCTGACACCAGGGCATACAGGGATTCTCAAGGGGAGAACACAGTGCGCAAGCTCCTGCCGTTGATCGGGACGCCGTCCGGTTCGCATCCTGGCGGCCGGTCCGCGATGACCTGCCGTTTCCGGTGTGGCGACGCCTGCTTCCACGAGGTGCCGAACACCAGCTCCAACGAGTACGTCGGCGATGTCATCGCCGGTGCGCTCAGCCGCCGTTCCATGATGCGTGCCGCCGCCGTCGTGACCGTCGCCGCGGCGGGCGCCGGGGCCGTCGGGGTGGCGGGGGCGCCGTCGGCGCAGGCCGCGCCCGCGGCCGGAAAGGGGCACGGGAGGCCCTCCAAGGCGTCCGGCGCGCGGGGCCTGCGGTTCACGCCCGTCGCGCCCAACACCGACGACGCCGTGACCGTTCCGGAGGGGTACCGGCAGGACGTCGTCATCCGTTGGGGTGAACCCATTCTGCGCGGGGCGCCCGCCTTCGACCCGGAGAAGCAGAGCGCCGGGGCGCAGGCCGGGCAGTTCGGGTACAACAACGACTTCCTCGCGCTGCTGCCGCTGCGGGGCGAGCACGACCGCCAGCTCCTCGTCGCGAACCACGAGTACACCGACGAGGTGCTCATGTTCCGCGGCTACGACCCCGAGAACCCGACCCGCGAGCAGGTCGAGATCGCCTGGGCCGCGCACGGGCTGTCGGTCGTCGCCGTGCAGGAGGAGCGCAGGAGCGGGCGGCTCACGGCGGTGTCGCGGCATCGGCTGAACCGGCGGATCACCGCCACCAGCGAGTTCCGGCTGACCGGCCCGGCCGCCGGGTCCGACCTGGTGAGGACCTCCGCCGACCGCAGCGGCCGCAAGGTGCTCGGCACCCTCAACAACTGCTCCGGCGGCACCACCCCGTGGGGCACCACGCTGCACGGCGAGGAGAACTTCAACCAGTACTTCGCCAACAGCAGCCGGGACACCGACAAGCGGTACGGGATCGGGACCGGGGCCACCGAGCGCAAGTGGGAGCGGTTCGACAAGCGGTTCGACGTCGCCCGGGAGCCGAACGAGGTGCACCGGTTCGGGTACGTCGTGGAGCTGGACCCGTACGATCCGGAGTCGACGCCGCGCAAGCACACCGCGCTCGGCCGGTTCAAGCACGAGGCCGCGACCGTGCGGCTGACGCACGACGGGCGGCCGGTCGTCTACACCGGCGACGACGAGCGGTTCGACTACTTCTACAAGTTCGTCGGCAGCAAGCGGATGCGGCACGGCAACTCCCGCTGGGCGCGCGAGCACAACCTCTCGCTGCTCGACGAGGGGACGCTGTACGTCGCCAAGCTCAGCGGCGACTCCCCCGCCATCGAGATCGACGGGACGGGGACGCTGCCGCGCGACGGCGAGTTCGACGGCGGTGGCGAGTGGATTCCGCTGGTGACCGCCACCGAGGACGGTGCCGTCTCGCACGTCGAGGGGATGAGCGCCGAAGAGGTGTGCGTCTTCACGCGGCTCGCCGGGGACAAGGTCGGCGCGACCAAGATGGACCGGCCCGAGGACATCGAGCCGTCGCCGACGACCGGCAAGGTGTACGTCGCGCTCACCAACAACTCCAACCGGGGCAAGGCCGGTTACGCGGGCCCCGACGAGGCCAACCCGCGCAACTCCAACAAGCACGGCCACGTGCTGGAGCTGACCGAGCGCTGGAACCGGGCCGACGCCACCCGCTTCGGGTGGTCGCTGTTCCTGGTCGCGGGTGACCCGGAGGACCCGGCGACCTACTTCGCGGGCTTCCCCAAGGACCGGGTCAGCCCGATCTCCTGCCCGGACAACGTCGCCTTCGACGACCACGGCAACCTGTGGATCTCCACCGACGGCAACGCGCTCGGCAGCCACGACGGGCTCTTCGGCGTGGCGACCCGGGGCGACCGGCGCGGTGAGCTGAAGCAGTTCCTGACCGTGCCGACCGGTGCGGAGACCTGCGGCCCGCTCGTCCAGGACCGGCGGGTGCTGGTCGCCGTGCAGCACCCGGGCGAGGTCGACGGCGCCTCCGTGGAGCAGCCGGCCAGCTCCTGGCCCGACGGGCCCGGGAAGATCGTGCGCCCGGCGGTCGTGGCGGTGTGGCGCGCGGACGGCCGCGACATCGGCGTCTGAGCCGGCCGGGAAGCAACGGGGAGCGGTCAGCCGGCCGCCGCGTGCAGGGTCAGATCGACGACCAGCGCGCGGTGGTCGGTGCCGGCCAGGGCCAGGAACCGGGCGTCGCGCGCGGCGAAGTCCCCGGACACCAGGACGTGGTCGATCTGCGTGCCGAACACGGGGAGGGTCCGCACGGGCCAGCTGGGCGTGCGGTCCTGGCCCGCGAGCCGGGCCGCGTCGCGCAGCCCCGTGTCCAGGATGCGGCGGAAGGCGGCGTGGTCCTGCGAGGCGTTGAAGTCGCCGGCCAGGACGGTGGGCGTCCCGCGGTCCCCCGCGGCGGCGTCGCGCAGGGCGGCCAGCTCCTCGCGCCACAGGTCCACCCGGTCCGCCAGCGGCGGCATCGGGTGGGCGAGCCGGAGCCGTACGGGGTGGCCGCGTACGTCGGCGACGGCGGCGGGCATGCCCAGGGTGCCGGGGACGGCGGGGGCGGCCCGGAGCGGGAAGGCGCTCAGGATCACGGAGCCCTTGGAGCCGTCGCCCTCGACGGCCCGCCGGTGCGGATAGCCGGCGGCCAGGTCGCGCCGCAGCGCCGCGCCGCACGTGCGCTCGCACTCCTGTACGAACACGAGGTCGGGCTTCTCGCGGCGCACGGCGGCGATCAGCGCGTCGGTGCCCTGCCCGAACTCCACGTTCGAGGTCAGCACCCGGACCTCGGCGACGGGCGGCCCGGTGGGCTCCACGCTCTTGCCGTACGGCTCGATGAACCACGCGAGGAGCCCGAGCAGCGCGACGCCCCACACCGCGCCGGTCCACCACCGGGCGAGCAGCGTGAGCAGCAGCCCGGCGCCGGTCGGCACCAGCAGCCAGGGCAGGAAGGCGAGGAGCTGCGGTACGGGGGTGACGCCGTCGCTGTCGGCGGTCCGGCAGCCGACGACCACGCTCACCCCGGCGAACAGCAGCGCCGCGCACCAGGCTCCGGGGCGCCGTCCGGTGCGGCGGGGCGTGCGTCCGCCGTCGGCGTCCGTCCACGTGCCGTTCGCCGTGTCGGTCTCGGTGTCCAAGTCCCGGCCCTTCGCTCGCGGTGCGATGCCCGGATCTACGCCGGGGCGTGGAACTCCCGGACGACTTCGATGCGGCCCACGATGTGCCGGTTGAACTCCGCCAGCTCCTCCGCCGGGACCCACAGCTCCAGGATGGTCTCGCCGCCTGCCCGGCGTACGGGGTAGCGGGCCAGGAAGGCGGTGTCGGCCTCGAACCGGGTCACGTGGCCCGAGCCGGAGGCGGGGACGTTCCAGTCGCGGGCGATGCGGACGGCGTAGTCCTCGTTGAGGACCGGGTAGAAGATCGGCTGCTCGGGCAGGCGCGGGGGCCAGGCCGTCCAGCCGGAGGCCTCGACGAGCGCCAGCTCCTCGGGGCCGGTGGGCCGCCACAGGGTCGTCGTGCCGCTCTCGGTCCGTCGCTCGGTCATGGGCGGCGACGTTAGCCGCCCGGGCGCGGTCCCCGCCAAGGGGTTTCAGAGCCGGGTGCGCGTCGGCCGGGGCGGGCCGGGCTCGGCGGAGGGCTTCGAGGCAGGCTCCGCGGTGGGCTCCTCGGCGGACCGGCGGCGCGGTGGGCGCCCGTACCGGCCCGTGAGCCACGAGACCAGGGCGACCGCGAGGCCGAGGGCGACGAGGAGCCAGGAGGCGGTGCGCAGTGTTTCGGTGAGGGCGTCGTACACGGCGCCCGCGGCGGGGCCGTCCACCGGGCCGGGGAGTTCTGCGACGGTGAGCCGGCGGCCGGCCAGGACGGCGAGGGCGAGCAGGGCGCCGCCGAGGGCGGTGCCGATCCCGGCGGCCGTGACGGCGCGGCGGCGGCGGGCGGCGACGGCGATCGCGGTGACCGCGAAGACGACGGCCGCCAGCGGCAGCCAGAAGGCGGCGACGTCGAGCACGTGGTAGCCCTCCCTGAGCCGGTCCGCCTGGCGGGCCGGGAGCACGGTGACCGCGGTGTGCCGGACCGGGATGCGCCGGGCGAAGGGCACGTGGTCCTCGGCGAGCCGGTCCCGCACGCGTTCGGTGACGGGGGCCAGGTCGACGGTGATCGCGTGTCCGGCCGCGCCGTCGTCCCGCAGGGCGCGCAGCACGGCGGCGTGGACGGTGCGGTTCGCCGCGTCCCAGCCCTCGTGGAAGGCCTCGGTCCGGGTGAACGAGCGGGCCGCGTCCCGCACGAAGAGCCGCACGCTGCCGTCCACGGGTCCCGCCGCGACCTCGTCGACGAGCCCCGCGAACCCGGCGCCCAGCGTGTCGGCGGCCGCGTCCCGCACGTCCGGATCGTCGGCGAGCGGGGCCATGGACGCGACGTAGCGGCCCGTGTCGGCCGGCCCGTGCATCGCCCAGCCGGCCAGCGTGGCGCACGGGGCGAGCAGGCTGGCGAGGACGATCAGGGCGGCCGACAGGGCGCTCCGGAGGCGGGGGGACACCCTCCCAGGCAAACCCCCGCGCCCCCGCCGGGCGACCGGCGTGACTGCATATGGCCCCCGGGGACGAGCCGGTCAGGTGGTGCGGGTGAGGGTGCGGTGCCTGGCCGCCCGGGCCTCCTCGGCGTCCTGGCGGGTGGCGTAGAAGTAGTACAGCCCGGCCGTCACCGCCGCCGCGAGCAGCAGGGACACCAGGACGCAGGTGAACATGGCCACGCCGCTGCCCGAGTAGAGGAAGCCCAGGGCGCTGCCCGCGAACGCCCCCCACAGCACCGCGTGGCCCTCGCGCGGCAGCCGGTCGGCCACGGCGCGGACCACGTACCACAGGAGGGCGAAGGCGAGCACCGTCATGAAGCCGAACAGCAGGTTCCAGCCGGTGACGGGGCCGCCGTGGCGGCGGACGGACGCCGCCCAGTAGCCGTAGACCAGGCCGATCGCCAGTGGCATCGCCCACTTCGCCAGCAGGTGGGTCCGCGCGCCGAAGACGTCGGGCATCCGGCGCCCGGACGTGTCCCTTCCCGTACCCCTTCCGGTACCGGTGCCGCCGGTGCGGGCGCCGGTGGACGTTGTGCGTGTGGGTACCGCGTGAACCATGAGAGCACTCCTCTCGCCTCGCCCCGTCTGCCCCCGTCTACCAGCGCACACCCGGGTCCGCCGACTGGCAAGTCAGGATGCGGGGCGGTGCGGCGCGTGCTTCGCTTCCCCCGTGAGGGGTCGCGTGCGCGGGCCGGTGCGTGGCCGGTGGGAGTTGCTGGGCGGGCTCGTCCGGGCCGCGGGCCGGGGCGACGCCCTGTCGCGGCACGAGCTGCTGAGCGTGCGCGGCCACAGTGCGGCGTGGCTGTTCCCGCTGCTCATGCTCGTCGGCATCGCCGTGGCCGACGTGACGACCAACGTGTTCCAGATCATCGCCTGGACCGTGCTCGTCCCCGGCGTCGCGGCCGCGATCTGCGGTGTGTGGAGCACGGCCGTGTTCGCGGTGCTGTCGACAGCCGTCTACATGATGGCAGACCTGGTCTGGAAGCACCGGGAGGAGACCGGCATGGCCGGCCTGCTGCTCGTCGCCCTCGGTGGTGTCGTCGCCGTGGGGGTGGCCGCCGTCCGGGTCGGCGGCGAGCGGCGCATGCTGCACATGCGGGACATCGCCGAGACCACCCGCCGCACCGTGCTGCGCCCGCTCCCGGTGGGTTTCGGCGGCCTCGACCACGCCGCCGTCTACCTCTCCGCGGACAGCGAGGCCCGCGTCGGCGGCGACTTCTACGACATCCAGCCCGGACCGCACGGCACCCGGGTCCTCGTCGGCGACGTGCAGGGCAAGGGGCTCGGCGCGGTGGAGACGGCCGCCGCGCTGCTCGGCACCTTCCGCGAGGCCGGGTACCACGAAGCCGACCTCGCGACGGTCGCCGAGCGCCTGGAGACCCGCATGGTGCGCCACCGCGAGCACACCGCCGCCCTCGGCCGGGCCGACGGCGACCGGTTCGCCACCGCCGTGCTGATCGGGTTCCCGCCCGGCCCGCCGGACGCCGTGGACATCGCGGACGCCGTGGACTGCGTCGTCTTCGGCCACGAGCCCCCGATGGCGGTCGGCCCCCGCGGGGTGCGCCTGCTGCCGGTCGTGGGCGGGCTGCCGCTGGGGATGGCCGAACTGGCGCCCACCGGCCGGTCCGGGACGCCGCCGGTGCACCGGCTGCACCTGGCCGAGGACGAGACGCTGCTGCTGGTCACCGACGGGGTGACGGAGGCCCGGGACCCCGCCGGGGTCTTCTACCGGCCGGCCGACGACATCGCCCTCGCCCTCGCCGCCGACCCGCGCAGCGCCGTGCCCGCGCGGCTGGTGTCCCTCGTCCGGGACGGCACGCTGCGGCACTGCCGGGGGCGGGTGGCCGACGACACCACGGTCTTCGCGGTACGGCGGACACCGGCCGGCCGGGAGCCGTCCGGCGGCGGCTGAGTGCCGCGCTTCGCAGCCGCAGCGGTTACGGTGCTGCCGTACGTGATCGACGTACGTGATCGACAGGGGGAGGGGACAGGGACATGCCCGGAACCGTGCTGCTGCTCGCGGCGTCGCCCGTGGGCCGCGGATGCCTGGTGGACGCCGCCTCCGTGCTCCCCGTGCTCGCGGCCGTGCCGCCCGCCGTGCTCTCCGGCACGGACACGGCGAACGTCGTCGAGCTCGCCGACCCGCTGGAGCCGCAGGCCGTCCTGACCCGGCTGAGGGCCGCGGCGGCGGCCCCCGGACCGCTCACGGTCTACGTCGCCGGACAGCTCCAGCTGGACCGGCGCCAGCGCCTGCCGCACCTGGCGCTGGCCCGCACGACCCCGTCGACCGTCCGCTACACGGCACTGCCCTGGCACTGGATCCGCGAGGAGCTGCGGCTGCGGCCGAGCGGCGCGACGACGCTGCTGCTCGATCTGCACGCCGACCACGAGACCTGGCAGTGGCTGCGGACCAGCCCGCTGGACTCCGGGCGCAACAACGCCGTCTACGGCCGCGTCGCGCCGCCGCCCGCACGGCGGGCGGTGGCCGTCCCGTCGTACATGCGGGGCGTGGCGACGATCCTGCGCAGCGGGCACCGGCCGCCGCCGGACGAGCTGCACCAGCAGGCGCTGGCCCGCGCCGCCGCCGACGCCCCGGGCAGCGGCGCGGTGACTGGCGCCGACCTGGTGCTGACGGCGCCGGGGCCGGTGGCGGGCGACCCGCACGCCGTCATCGCCGCCGCCGTGCGCTCCGGGCGGCACGGGGACGCCGACGCGTTCGCCGCCCGGCACGAGCGGGCCGCGGCCCACGCGCACGGGCCCGCCTCCGAGGACGCGCTGCACTGGGCGGAGGTCCGGGCCGACCTGGCCATGTTCGCGGGGGACCCGGTGCGCAGCTGCCGGTCCTGGCTGACGGTGGCCGAGGCCCGGCTCGGCGCCGGGCAGCTCCCGCAGGCGCCCGCCGTGGAGGCGGCCGTCGACCGGGCCCACCACCAGTGGGGACGGATCCGCGACGCCGGACCGGCCCGCGAACTGGGCGCGGCCCTCGCCGCGCTGCGCGGCCGCGTACCGGGCCGCCGCGAGGGCGCCCTGGACCATGTCCAGCGCGAACTGAGCCGGCTCCAGACCCAGGGCTGAACGCACCGGCTCCAGACCCAGGACCGGGGGCGCCCTCCCGACGGGCGTCCTAGCCGTCCTCCGGGGCCGGGCCCTCCTCGGGCGGGGCGGCCTCCTGGGCCGGGGCCGGGGACGGTGCCGTGTCCGCGGGGCCCGCGTTGGCGGCCAGCAGCAGGCAGGCCACGGCGGCGACGGCGGCGGTGAGCGCTCTGGCGTAACGTTCGGCGGTGCGGAAGCGTACGGGCACGGTGTCCTCTGGGGGATGAGGGATTGTGTCAAGCGCGGTTAAGCGCGCTTAATACGCGGTTTAACCTAGAGCCGTCCGCGCCGAACGGCAAGAGCCTCATGGGGAGTTGGCAGTGGGGGACCGTGACGACCGAAACGACATCGGACGCCGGGTGCAGCGCCTGCGCGCCGAGCGCGGGATGACCCAGCGCCAGCTCGCGGAACCGGCGTACACACCCGCCTACATCTCCACCCTGGAGGCCGGCCGCGTCCGCCCCTCCGACGAGGCGCTGCGGCACCTCGCCGACCGGCTCGGTGTCGGATACGAGGAGCTGGTCACCGGACGGCCCGCCCGCCTCGCCACCGACCTGCGGCTCAGGCTCACCGAGGCGCAGCGCACCCTCGCCACCGAGGGCGCGGAGCAGGCGGCCGCGCAGTACACCGGGCTGCTCGCCGAGGCCGAGACGTACGAGCTGGCCGAGGAGCGGGCCGCCGCGCTGCTCGGGCTCGGCGAGTGTGCCGTGGAGACCGGCGAACTGGCCGCGGGGCGCCAGTACTTCGAGCGGGCCGAGCAGTGCCTCGTCGACGCCGGGGCCCCGCTGCCCGCCCGGGTCCCCGCCCTGCGCGGACGCGCGCTCGCGCACTACCTCGCCGGTGAACTGCGGTACGCCGTGTACCTGCTGGAGTCCACCCTGGACGAGCTGAACCGCGGCGGTCTGCACGATCCCGACGCGCTGCTGCTGCTCTACGCCAGCGCGATCGGCCCGTACATGGACATGGGCGCCCACGCGCGCGCCGCGCAGGCCGCCGAACTCGCCCTCGCCCTCGCGCCCAGCGCCGGTGACCCCGCGCTGGTGGCCCGCATGCACCGCTCGGTCGCCCGCACCCTGCTCGCCGAGGGCCGCCTCGCCGAGGCCGACGCCTCGCTCGCCAAGGCGGCCGAGCTGTACCGCACCCTGCAACTGGGCACCGAGCTGGCCAACTGCCACTGGATGCGCGGCTACGTCTGCGCCCAGAACGGCGAACTGCCGCGCGCCGAGGCGGAGATGCGCGAGGCCCTCGCCATGCTCTCGGCCACCCGCGCCGCCCTGTACAGCAGCCAGGTCGCCGTCGAGCTGGCCGACGTACTGCACCGGCGCGGCAAGTCCGAGGAGGCCGCCGAGCTGCTGCACGGGGTCCTCGACGACCTCTCCTCCGAACGCGGCGCCGTGCACTCCGCGGGCGCGCACCGGCTGCTCGGCATCATCGCCGAGGACGCCCGGGACACCGAGGCCGCCGAGGAGCACTACGTCCGGGCGCTGAGCCTGCTGGAGCGGGCCGGCGCGGCGGGCGACCTGGCCGACCTGTGCCGTCTCCTCGGCGACCTGCTGCGCCGCACCGGCCGCGTCGAGGCGGCCCTGGACGCCTACCGCACCGGCCTCGGGCACCGCACCGCGCCCGGCACGACCACTCTGGGCCCGGCCCCCGCCCAGCCGCCGCTGTAGTCCCCGCCGGGGGTGTCGTTTGGATCTTGCCGGGGTCGCGGGGTCTGGCACGCACGTCTGCGGCGTTGTCGTCGGTTGCCAGGGCTCTGCCCTGTCGCCCTCCTCCGCCTTGCAGCCGCACGCACCAGACCCCGCTCGGGTCGGCCACAAGGCACCGTCGACCCCGGCCGGCCCGATCCGAACGACACCCCCTAGACCTGGGCCCGGCCCTGTCGCCGGGCCTCCGCCAGGCGGCCGGTGCCGATGTCGACGGACGTCCGGGTGGTGTCGTCGGCCGGTTCGCCGAGGGTGCCGTTGGTGAGGCTGATCGCGTCGTCGCCGAGGCGGACGGCGACCAGGTCCACCGTGAGGATCCCGTCGCGGGCCTCCCCGCCGGAGCCGTCGTCCGGCGCCGTGCCGCCCACCGTCACCCGCAGGCCCCGGCGGGCGTCCCCCGCCTCCGGCAGGACCAGGCCGGTGACGCGGACGTCCCGGGCGGTGCCGCGGGCGGGCCGTGCGGTGAAGTGCCCGCACGTGTCCGGCAGCGTCCCGAGCCACGCCAGCGTCCGGTCGAGGTCGGCGGCGCGGTAGGAGGTGACCCGGTAGTGCAGCTGGGCCCCGTCCTCCGTGTCGTCCAGGGCGGCCGTGGCCCGGGGCGCGGTGGCGGCGTCCGAGCCGAAGAGGTCCTCGGTGTAGAGGACGTCCAGCAGCCGTCGGCAGTCGGGCCGGTCGGCGGTGGCCTTGAGCAGTTCGTCCCGCCAGGTCGCGGCACCCCGCGTCGGCTCCCACGCCTCCCCCAGGTCGGCCGCCGTGATCAGGGCGGCCCGCGCCTGCCCCCGGGTGAGCACCGGCGGCAGGCCGGACGACGGAAGCGCGGCCGGGGACTGCGCGGTCGGCGACACGGTGCCGTCCGCCTCGTCCGCGCCCCGCCCGCCACCGACGCAGGCGGTCGCCGTCAGCGCCAGCACCGCCGCGAGCGCGGCACCGGGCAGCGGACGGAGGGCGGGGATGCGTGACGGTCGGGCGGCGGGGGCGCGTGACGGTCGGGCGGCGGGGGCGTGCTGCATCGGTGCCTCCTGGCGGGCCGGTGCGACCGGCGCCGTTCAGGATCGGTCACGTCTCCACGGCACCACCGTCCCCGCCGCGCCACCAGCGTGCGCGGCCGTCCGGGTGAGCGCCGGGCGACCGCGCGGACCGGTTACAGGCCCAGCCACACCGTCGTGTCCGGGCCCAGCCGGCCGTCCTCCAGGGGCGCGCTGCTGAGCAGCACCTCGCCGGCCGGCAGGTCCACCGCCGTGCCGGAGAGGTTGGTGACGCAGCGCCAGCCGTCCGAGCGGTCGAACCGCAGCACCCCCGCCGGTACGTCGTCCGACCAGGTCAGCGACTCGCCGGCGAGCAGCTTGCGGCGCAGGCGCAGCGCCGTGCGGTACAGCTCCAGCGTCGAGCCCGCCACCCCGTCCTGGGCCTGGACGGCGTACGCTGCGAAGTCCGGCGGCTGCGGCAGCCACGCCCCGCCCGCGCCGAAGCCGTACGAGGGCCCTTCCGTCGTCCAGGGCAGCGGCACCCGGCAGCCGTCGCGGCCCTTGCGGACGTGGCCGGTCTGCTCCCAGATCGGGTCCTGGAGTACCTCGGTGGGCAGGCCGGCCACCTCGGGCAGACCCAGCTCCTCGCCCTGGTAGAGGTACGCCGAGCCGGGCAGCGCCAGCATCAGCAGCGTCGCCGCGCGGGCCCGGCGCAGCCCGGCCGCCGGGTCGACGGCGGGCGCCCGGCCGCCGGACAGCAGCCAGGCGTCGGTGTCGGTGTCCGGCGACAGGACCAGGCGGGTGGCGTGCCGGACGACGTCGTGGTTGGAGAGCACCCAGGTCGCCGAGGCACCGGCGGCCCGCGCGTCGGCCAGTGAGCCGGTGATGACCTCGCGCAGCTCGGCGGCGTCCCAGCCGGTCTGGAGGTACTCGAAGTTGAAGGCCTGGCCGAGTTCGTCCGGGCGGGCGTACAGCACGCGCCGGGGGCCCGGGACCCAGGCCTCGGCGACGGCCGTGCGGGGCGGGGTGTAGGCGTCGAGGATCTTGCGCCAGTCGCGGTAGACCTCGTGGACGTCGTCGCGGTCGTAGAAGGGGTGGGTGCCGGGCGCGAACTGCGCGAGGGCCGCCTCGCCGCTCAGCTCGGGGGCGCCGAGGTCGCGCAGCGGCTCGGTCAGGTCCTTGACCAGCGCGTGCGCGACGTCGACCCGGAAGCCGTCGACGCCCCGGTCGCACCAGAACTTCAGCGTGGTGCGGAAGTCGGCGCGGACCTGCTCGTTCTCCCAGTTCAGGTCGGGCTGCTGGGGCGCGAACAGGTGCAGGTACCACTGCCCGTCGGGCACCCGCTGCCAGGCGCTGCCGCCGAAGACGGACTGCCAGTCGGTGGGCGGGAGTTCGCCGTGCGCGCCGCGGCCGTCGCGGAAGACGTACCGGTCGCGGGCGGCCGACCCGGGACCGGCGGCCAGCGCCTCCCGGAACCAGGCGTGGCGGTGCGAGGTGTGGTTGGGCACCAGGTCGACGATCACCTTCAGGCCCAGCCGGTGGGCCTCGGCGGCCAGCTCGTCGAAGTCGTCCAGCGTGCCCAGGCGCGGGTCGACGTCGCGGTAGTCGTCGACGTCGTAGCCGCCGTCGGCGAGTTCGGAGGGGTAGAAGGGGCTGAGCCACAGGGCGTCGACGCCGAGGGCGGCCAGGTGGGTCAGGCGCTGGGTGACGCCGCGCAGGTCGCCGAGCCCGTCGCCGTCGGCGTCGGCGAAGCTGCGGGGATAGACCTGGTAGATGACGGCCTGCCGCCACCAGTTGGGATCCTTGGACGACAGGTCGGGGGTGCTGGCGGTGCTGCGTACGGTCACGCGGCCTCCTTCGAGATGCCGAGTCGGTACGTCGGACGACACGAACCGGTCTGGTACGTCTGTCCAGATCACCCGAAAAGGGAACCCGTGCGCCCGCGACGCGCCGGTGGCTACGCTCCCGTGCGCTCGACCGTGCCCAGGTACAGCTCCACGTACCGGGTCACGTCCACGTCCAACGCCACGTCCACCAGGGGCTGTTCGCGCATGCCGTCGTGCAGTTCGGACTCGCCGACGCGCAGCCGCCGGTCGACCAGGGTCTGGCCGCGGGACGGCCCGGGGGCCAGGGACACCTCGACGGGCAGCCGGTGCGTGGTCAGGCCCGCCGGGTCGATCACCGCGCAGACCGCGCCCGCGTCGCCGAGCCCGCCGCCGGGGTCCGCGGCGTCGGTGGCCGGGCCCCGGTGGGCGAGCAGTTCCCCGGCGAGCCGGGTGCCGGGCTCGGCGCTCGCGCGCAGCCGCCGTACGTCGGTGCCGGGCACGATCACCCGCTCGAACACGTCGAGGCCGTACATGGTGATCGGCACCCCGGCGGTGAGCAGGATCGCGGCGGCCTCCGGGTCGTGCCACACGTTGAACTCGGCGACCGGCGTCGCGTTCCCGGTGGCCACCGCGCCGCCCATGAACACGATCCGCTCGATGTTGCCGGTGACCTCCGGGTGGGTGCGCAGCAGCAGCGCGATGTTGGTCAGCGGCGCGGTGGGGATCAGGGTGACCGGCCGCGGGGAGGCGAGGATCTCCCGGCGCAGCAGTGTCACCGCGTCCACGTCGGCGGGGGCGCGGGTGGGCGCGGGCAGCCCGAGGTCGCCCATGCCGTCGGCCCCGTGCACGTGCCGCGCGGTGCGCACGCCCTCGATCAGCGGCCGCTCGGCACCCCGGGCGACGGGGACGTCCGGGGCACCGGCCCGCTCCAGCACCGTCAGCGTGTTCCGGACGACCCCCGCCACGTCCGTGTTCCCGGCCACGCAGGTCACCGCGCGCAGGTCGAGGCGCGGGTGCCGGACCGCCAGCAGCAGGGCCAGGGCGTCGTCGATGCCGGTGTCGCAGTCGATGATCACCGGAATGGGCTGCTGCTGCTCGGAGACGGTGCGCACGGCCGGGGGCTCCTTGTTGCTTCGCGGGGACGCCGATGCCGGTGACCCTACGCGGGCCCGGCCGGGTCCCCGCAGCCCGGCACCACGACGGCGCCGTCCCGCCCGGCGCGGACCGCCGGGTTCGCGGCCCCGCACCGGGCGGGCGGGCTCAGTCGGACGGCCACAGCTCGGGGCCGCGTGCCTCGACGCGGTCGGTGATGCGGTGCAGAAGCTCGGTGCCGGACAGCTGTCCGGGCCGGCGGCCGTCGCGCAGGCGTACGTCGACGAGGTCGCCGTCCTGCGCCTCCCGGACGCCGATCACCGCCTGGTACGGCACCTTCCGCGCCGCCCGGACCCGGGCCCCGAGGCTGCCGCGCTCCGGGTCGGCGACCTCGGCCCGCAGGCCCAGGTCGGTGGCCTGCCGCACAAGGGCGTACGCCGCCTCCCGCTGCGCCCCGGCCACCGGCAGCACCACCAGCTGCACCGGGGCCAGCCACGCCGGGAACGCGCCGCCGTGCGCCTCGATCAGGTGGGCGACCGCTCGCTCCACGCTGCCGATGACGCTGCGGTGCACCATGACCGGGCGGTGCCTGGCGCCGTCGGGGCCGAGGTAGCGCAGGCCGAAGCGTTCGGGCTGGTGGAAGTCGATCTGGACGGTGGACAAGGTGGACTCGCGTCCGGCCGCGTCCTCGATCTGCACGTCGATCTTCGGGCCGTAGAAGGCCGCCTCGCCCTCCACCGCCTCGTACGGCAGTCCGTCCAGGGCCTCTTCGAGCAGCGCGGTGGCCCGCCGCCACAGCTCCGGGTCGGCGACGTACTTGCCGCCGGGGCCCGGCAGGGACAGGCGGTGGCGGGCGGCCCGGATGCCGAGGTCGGCGTGGGCGCGGCGGATGAGGCCGAGGGCGGCGCGGGCCTCGGCGGCGGCCTGGTCCGGGGTGCAGAAGATGTGCGCGTCGTTGAGGTGGATGGCCCGCACGCGGGACAGTCCGCCCAGGACGCCGGAGGGCTCGGAGCGGTACATGGCGCCCAGCTCGGCGATGCGCAGGGGCAGTTCGCGGTAGCTGCGGGCGCGGGAGCGGTAGACCAGGGCGTGGTGCGGGCACAGGCTCGGGCGCAGTACGACCTCCTCGGCGCCCAGCTCCATCGGCGGGAACATGTCGTCGCGGTAGTGCTCCCAGTGTCCGGAGATCTCGTACAGCTCGCGTTTGCCGAGGACGGGGGAGTAGACGTGCCGGTAGCCGGCCCGGCGCTCCGCCTCGCGGACGTACTCCTCCAGGGTGTGGCGCACGACCGCGCCGTCGGGCAGCCAGTACGGCAGGCCCGCGCCCATGAGGGGGTCGGTGTCGAACAGCGCCAGTTCGCGGCCCAGCCGCCGGTGGTCGTGGTCCCGGTCGTGGTTCCGGGCGTGGTTCCGGTCGTGCACGGTGGTCTCCCTCGGAACGGTCCACGGGACGAGCACCACGTGACGAAGCCCCGGGGCGCTCGCCCCGGGGCTTCGGACTTCTGGTCAGCAGTCAGCGCGCCGGGACGAACCCCGGCGTCGTCTCCAAGAACGGACGGACGCGCTTCATGGGGACGACGGTACTGCGGCGCCGGGCGCGGGCGCGAGCGGATTTCCCCGGCCCCGGCGAAGCCGTCAGCGTACGATCGCCAGCTCGTGCGAGGTGGTGTTGAGCCGTCGGCCCCCATCCTCCGTACAGGTCACGACGTCCTCGATGCGGACGCCGAAGCGGTCCGGGAGGTGGATGCCGGGCTCGAGGGAGAAGCACATGCCCGGTTCGAGGGGCTGCTCCTCGCCCTCCACCAGATAGGGCGGTTCGTGGGTGGTGACGCCGACGCCGTGGCCGGTGCGGCGCGCGCCGTGCCCGGCGTGCCCGGCCTCCTCGATCACCGCGCGGGCCGCCCGGTCGACCTCCTGGCAGGACACCCCGGGCCGCACCGCCCCGAAGGCCGCCCGCTGCGCGGCCCGGACGGTCTCGTGGACCCGCCGCTCCTCGTCCGTGGGCGCTCCGACGTGGACGGTGCGGGCGATGTCGAAGCCGTAGCCGTCCTTGAGGCCGCCGAAGTCCAGGACGACCATGTCCCCGTCCCCGATGACCCGGTCACCGGGCCGGTGGTGCGGGTCGGCCGCGTGGGGTCCGGCGCCGACCACCGTGAAGTCGACGCGGCTGTGCCCGTGTGCGCGCAGCAGCCCGGCCAGGTCGGCGGCCAGCTCGCGCTCGCTGCGCCCGCCGAAACGCAGCCCGAGGACCTCCTCGTACGCGGTGTCCGCCGCCGCTGCCGCGGCCGTCAGCCGGGCCATCTCCTGCTCGTCCTTCACCGCGCGCCGCATGGGCAGTACGACGGACAGCGGCTGGTAGGTGGCCAGCGGCAGGGACGCCTGGAGGCAGAGCAGGTGCAGCGCCCAGGTCGCGTCGGAGACGGCGTACCGGCCGTGCGGGCGCAGCAGACCGGCCGCGGCGGCGTAGGCGTCCTGTCCCTCCCACCAGTCGGAGACCCGTACGGCGCCCGCGCCGGGGGACGCCTCGGCGGTCGGGCGGTCGAGCGCGGGCACCAGCAGCCGGGGCTGGGAGGTGGCGGTGAGGACGAGGAGGGTGAGGCGTTCGATGGGGGCGGTGGGCCGGTAGCCGCACAGCCACACCAGGTCGGGGCCGGGGGTGACCAGCACCCCGGCGAGCCCGAGGGCGGCGGCCTGGTACGCGGTGCGGTCCATGCGGGCCGCGTAGACCTCGTCCGTGAAGGCGCCGGGGGCGGCGTCACCCACGGCCTCAGACGTGTCCCGGCCCACCGCTGCCGAAGGCCCCGCTCGACCCCGGCAGCCAGCGGCGCCGCTTCTGGTCCTCGCCGCGGCGGCTGCCCGAGTGGTGCAGCTCGTAGGGCATGAGCCGCGGGCTCCCGTCGTTGTTCAGCGGGATCTCGTCGGGTTCGCGCATCTCGCGCTCCTCGTGGACGGCGCCGGTGTCCGGGAGGTGCGGCTGTTCGTCGGCGCGGGGGCGGTCCGGCTCCCGGTCCATGACCCGCATGCCGACGCGTACCGCCCAGACCAACGCCCCGGCGATCACCAGTCCGATGATGAAGACCACTGTCACTTTGGCTCCGCCCGAGGGCGCGGCCAGCAGTACATACATTGCCGTACTCATGTTCTGATTATGTACCCCCAAATGAGATAAAGCGCCTGATATGTCCCTGTCTATGTCCCGGCCTGTGCCACTGCCCGGGTCCGTGCCTGTGTCCGCGCCCGTGTCCGTGCCTGTGTCCTGACGCGCGAACGCGCGATTGGGGCGGGCCGGTGGCTGGTACCCGGTCGGCACGGGGCGGTGCCGGCCGGCCTCGGGCCGCCGTCCGTCCCGCGCCGCGCCACCGGTGGAAGGAGCAGCCCATGACCGCGCCGTTGACGGCGGACGCCCATGAGTACGGCCTGGCCGGGGACGGCACCGCCGACGACCGGCCGGCCCTTCAGGAGCTGGTGGACGTGCTGGGCGACGCCACCGCCGAGGACGGGCGGCCGCGCACGGTGCGCGTGCCCGCCGGGCGGTACGTGATCCGGAACGAGCCGGTGCTCTGGCGCAGCGGCGTCTCGCTGATCGGTGCCGGACGCGGCGCCACCTGCTTCGCGCTCTCCAACCCGGGCGCCCCCGCGCTGCCGGTGCCGCTCGCCTGGTTCACCACCGCGCAGCACGGCGCGGGACCGGACCGCCACATCGCCGACGTCACCTTCGCCCACTTCGAGATCGACGGTCTGGGGGTGGCGACCGAGGAGTACGAGGTCCTGGCCAAGGGCCTGGGCCTGCAGTACGTGCTGCGCGGGCGCTTCAGCGACCTGTACGTGCACGACACCGCCGCCACCGGCTTCGGGTGCGACTTCCTCCAGGACACGGTGGTGGAGGGGGTGCTGGCCGAGCGGTGCGGGCGGCAGGACCCCGGCGAGGAGATGGGTGGCGCGGGCATCGGGATCGGGGTCGGCGGGTGGGGGCCGGTCGAGCGGCTGGCGGTGACCGACTGCACCGCACGCGGCAACGGCACCAACGGCATCTTCCTCGAACTCCAGCAGGACGACTGGGTCCCGCCCCGCGGCATCCGCATCACCGCCTGCCACACCGAGGACAACCGCTACGGCATCTCCGACTGGGGCGCCGACGGCCTCCTGGTCACCGGCTGCTCGATGCTCGGCAACCACGTCGCCGGGTTCGACGTGTCGGCGCAGGGCACGACGAGTGTCGGCGGGCGCGGCGGCCTCGTCACCGGGTGCGTGATCGACGGCAACGCGGGGGACGGGATAGCGCTGGGCAACACCCCCGGGCCGTACGGCTTCCACGGCAACCGCGTCAGCAACAACGGGCGGTACGGCTACTGGGAGCACAACCTGGCCGGCGGCGACCAGGAGCCCGCCACGGACATCGTCCTGGAGTCCAACGACATCCACGACAACGCGCTGGACGGGGTCCGCGTCGACGCCCCGCTGCACGAGCCCGCGATCGTCGGCAACCGGATCCGCGGCAACGGCCGTCGGGCCGCGGCCCGGACGGCAGGGGGCGGCGAGGGCGTCCGCTGCGGGCCGCTGTCGCTCACCGACGCGCGGGCCGACTGGCTCCCGGGCGGCCACCGCGGCAAGGAGCTGACGGTCGGCGGCGGACCCGGAGGGGCCGAGGTCACCGCCGTGGTCACCGACAACACCGCCACCCGGCTCACCCTCGCCCCCGTACGCCCCGGCGCCGGCACCGCCTGGCCCGACGGCACCCCCGCGCCCGGCACCGCCTACCGCCTCCCGGACTCCCCGGCCCCGCGCGCCGGTCTCACCGCCGCCGCTGCCGTGACCCACCCGTACGTGCAGGGCAACCGCGTCCGGGACGACGGGCACCCCCGCACCCAGATCCACGCCGTGTGGATCGCGGACGAGGCCACCTGGACGGGCGGCCGGGTCTCCGGCAACGACTTCAGCGGCAACGGCTCGGCGTCGACCCGTTTCGACTCGGCGCCGACCGGCGGACGCTGGCGCGACAACGCGGGGTGACGCGGCGCCCTCGGCCGTCGGCCGTCAGGGTGCCCGCAGGGCGTCCACCGCGATCCGGGCCGCGGTGCCGATCACCGCATCCGCCGCCGGGAGTACGGCCGCCGTGTGGGCGGTGCGGGTGAAGACGGCCACGGCGTAGCGGCCGCCGTCGGGGTACTCGACGACGCCGACCTCGTTGCGCAGGGTGGGCAGGCTGCCGGTCTTGCCGGCCACGTGCACGTCGTCGAAGGGGAAGCCCGAGGCCAGGCGGTGCGGCCACACCTGAAGGCCCATGATCCGGCGCATCGCGGCGCCGTACTCGGGCGGGCAGGCCTCGTCCCGCCACACCGCGCCGAGCAGGCGGGTCATGTCCCGCGGGGTGCTGTGGTTGGTACGGGCCGGGTCCAGGGCGCGCAGCCGGGTGATGACGTGCGGGTCGGTCAGCGCCCGCGCTCCGTCGGGCCCGGCGTCCTCGCGCATGGTGCCCAGCATCTCCCCGAAGCCGTACACCGCCCGCGTCCGGGTGAGGCCGAGCCGGGCCGCGGTGCGGTTGACGGCATCCAGGCCGACCCGGCGCAGCAGCAGGTCGGCGGCGGTGTTGTCGCTGACGGACATCATCAGGAACGCGGCGTCGCGCAGGGACAGCAGGACCGGGTCGAGCATGGCCGCGAGCCCGGTGGGCCCGGGCGTGCGGCCGGTCGGCGGGCACTCGATCCGCTCGGTGAGGTCCAGTTCCCCGGCCGCCGCCAGCTCGTGCAGCGTCACCAGCACGCACAGCTTGTGGACACTGGCCGTGCAGACCGGCTGGTCCGCCCCGGCCCCGACTTGCGCCCCCGAGTCGATGTCCACGGCGTGCAGCCACCCGGTGACCCCGGCATCGGCGAACGCGGCGTCCAGCCGGGCGGCGGTGACGGTGTCGCTCATGCCCCCTCCTCCGGCGCCGGGCCGGCGCCCATCGGCCGACCGGCGGCCGCCGGGCGTGCTCGGTCGGGGTCATGGGGGGTGGTGGGGTGCGTGGGTCGGTGCCGGGGGGTGGTGGCGGCGGTAATGGCCGGATCTCCGGTGCCGGTGTCGGTGCCAGTGCCGGTGTCGGGGCGGGGGGCCATCGGCCGGGCTGCCGCCGTGGTGGGTGGGCCGCTTCGTGCGGGGGCCGTCGGGCGGCGGTGGCCGGGGTCGGTGGGGGTGGTGGGGTGCGTAGGTCGGTGCCGGAGCGGGGCGGCGGCGGTGATGGCCGGGCCTCCGGCGCTGGCGCCGGTGCCGGTGCTGGTGTCGGTGTGGGGGGTCACCGGTCGGGCTGCCGCCGTGGTGGGTGGGCCGCTTCGTGCGGGGGCCGTCGGGCGGCGCTGGTCGGGGTCGGTGGGGGTGGTGGGGTGCGTGGGTCGGTGGCCGAAGGCGGCGGTGTCGGTCAAAGCCAGTACTCCGATGCCGGGCGAAGGTGCAGGGGCCGGGCGGGTGCCTCGGAGTGGGCGCCGGCCGTGGTGCGCAGGGCGTGGGTGGCCGCGTCGGCGAAGGCGCCGACGGCGGCGTCGCCGCGCCCCTTGGGCCAGGCCGCGGAGTGCCGCCAGGCGGGCGCGGCCCCGGCCAGCGGGCGCCAGACCAGGTCCTGGTCGCCGGGGGCCACGAGCCGGGTGTCGCGGGGGCCGAGGGCGACGGCCCCGGACGACAGGACCAGGCCGCGGACGAAGCTGGCCCCCTGGCCGTGCCGTACCGCGGCGGGTGTGTAGCCGCCCCGGGCGCAGGCGGTGAGCAGGTCGTCGTAGACCGCCGGCGCGTCGGCGCGCGGGAAGAGGACCAGGTCGTAGCCGGTGAGGGCGGCGAGCGGCACGGCGTCCAGCTCCGTCTGGGGCGCGCCGCGCGGCAGCAGGACGCCGAGGTCGCGGCGGAGCACCGGGCCCAGTTCCAGGCCGGTGACGTCGCACGGGTGGTGGATGAGGCCGACGTCCAGCTCGTGGGCGGCGAACCCGGCGAGCTGCTGGGCGGTGGTCAGCTCGTGCAGCTCCAGTTCGAGGCCCGCGTGCCGGCGGCGGAAGTCGGCCAGCAGCGCGGCGACGGTCTCGCCGGAGATGTCGGGGGACAGGGCGGCGCGCAGCAGACCGCTCTCGCCGTCCCGGATGCGGCGGGCCGCGGTCCGCAGTGACTCGGCGCGGGCCAGCAGCTCGCGGGCCTCGGCGAGCAGCAGCGTGCCCGCCTCGGTGATCGCCACCTGGCGGCTGGTGCGCTCGAAGAGCCGGACGCCCAGCTCCTTCTCCAGCCGCTGGATGCGCTGCGACAGGGGCGGCTGGGCCATGCCGAGCCGGGTGGCGGCACGCCCGAAGTGTGACTCTTCTGCAACAGCCACAAAGCACTCCAGGTGCCGCACCAGGTCCACGACCAGTAATCATATCGGGGATTGATCGATCCGACATTGATATCGGTCTTGGACAGGGGCTCGGCGGGGTTGCTCTCCTCGGGCCATGCGCTCCTTCCGTGACCGTGACCGTGACCCCGCGCTCCGCGCCCGTCGGTGGGCCGGCGGGCTCGCCCTCGCCCTCGTCCTCCCCCTGGCCGGCTGCGCCACCGGCACCGGCACCGGCACCGGCACCGACGGCGACGCCGATTCCGGGCGCCCGGGAGCGTCGTCGACGGCCCCCGCCCCCTTTGCCACCGCGGCGCCGGAGGTCCGCGCCCAGCTCCGGGTGGACGGCGACGTCCGCCAGTACCTCCTGCACCGGCCCCCCGCCCCGGCCGCCGACGGCCCGCGGCCCCTCCTCGTCGCCTTCCACGGCCGCGGCGCCGACGCCGCCGAACTGCGGGCGAAGACCCGGCTGGAGCGGGCCGCCACCGCGCGCGGCATGCTCGTCGCCTTTCCCGAGGGCCTCGGCCGCGGCTGGGGCGCGGGCACACGGGCGACGAAGCAGCGCCCGGACCCCGGCCTGGACGTGCGGTTCACCGAGGCGCTGATCAAGCACCTGGTCCGCACCGAGCGGGCCGACCCCGGTCAGGTCTACGTCGCCGGGTTCTCCAACGGCGGCTCGATGGCCCTGCGCATGGCCGCCGAACGCCCCGCGCTGCTGGCGGGTGCCGCCTCGGTCTCCGGCCAGCTCCCCACGGGCGACGCCGCGGTGGAGCCGACCGGGCCCGTCCCGGTCATGGTCGTCTACGGCGCCGACGACCCCGTACGGCCCCTCGCGGGTCTCCCCTCCCCGCCGCCGGACCCAAAGGAGCCGATCCTGCCGACCCGGTCGGCGCGGGACAGTGCGGCGGCGTTCGCGGCGGCCGGGGGCGCGGGCGAGCCGGTCACGCGGCAGCAGAAGGGCTACGAACGGACGGTGTGGCGGCTCGGGAAGGAGGCTTCCGGCGGCTCCCGGCGGCCCGACGGCACCGTGCAGCTCCTCGTCGTCGACGACGCCGGTCACACCTGGCCGGGCTCGACGGTCCCGCCGCCCGAGGGGTTCGGCCCCGTCAGCAGGGCCCTCGACGCCACCGACACGATCCTCGACTTCCTCACCGGCCCCGGCCGCTGACCGACAAGGACCTTCCCATGCCCGACGCTCCCCCCTTCACCTCTCCCCGCCGCCGCAGGCCCCGCAACGGCGTGCGGGCCGTCGCCGCCGTGGGCGTCGTCCTCGCGATCGCCGCGGGCGGCTCGTACGCCGCCGGGTTCGGCCCCTTCGCGCGCGGCGACGACGGACCCGACCCCGCCGCGACGGAGCAGGCGCGCGCCTTCCTCGCCGACTGGGCCGCCGGGCGGCTGCCGAGCGCGGCCGCACGCACCACCGAGCCCGGCAAGGCGCAGGAGGTGCTGCAGAGCTTCACCGCGGGACTCGACATCGAGAAACCGAAGCTGACGGCGGCGGCCGACGGCGTGAAGGAGGGCGAGGACGGCACCCTCGGCATCCCCTTCACCGCCCGGATGCCGGTCACCGGCCTGGGCACCTGGACGTACGAGTCGGAGCTGCCGCTGCGCGAGCAGGACGGCGGCGGCTGGAAGGTGGACTGGCGGCTGTCGCTGGTGCATCCGCGGCTGAGCGAGACGGAGAAGTTCCGCCTGGAGCGCGAGGAGAGCGCCCCGCCCAAGGTCACGGACCGCGCGGGGGTCTCGCTCGTGGGCGCCGAGTACCCGTCCCTGTCCCCGCTTTTGGGCCGGCTCGCCGGTGACGCGGGCGGCGGCGGTCCGCGCGGCGCGGTCGAGCTGGTGGACCGGGCCAGCGGCGAGACCGTGCGCACCGAGGCGTCCTTCGGCAAGGAGCCCGACCCGGCGACGGCGGACCGGCCCGTGCGCACCACCCTGGACGCCGGCTGGCAGGCGGCCGCCGAGAAGGCCCTCGGGAAGGCCGACGGCAAGAACGCCTCCCTCGTCGCCCTGCGCGTCGACAACGGCGAGGTGCTCGCCCTCGCCAACTCGCCCTCCTCGGGCTTCAACCGGGCCGCCTCCGGCACCTACGCGCCCGGCTCCACCTGGAAGATCGTCACCAGCAGCGCCCTGCTGCTCAAGGACGCGGTCGCGCCCGACGACGTCGTGGACTGCCCCAAGTACCTGACGGTCGGCAAGGAGTTCCACAACGTGGAGACCTCCGAACACCCCGGCGCCACCTTCCGCAAGGACTTCACCGAGTCCTGCAACACCGCCTTCATCGGCCTGCGCGGCAAGCTCGACGACGGGGAGCTGGGGAAGGTCGCCCGCACCTACTTCGGGGTCGGCCAGGAGTGGCACATCGGCATCCCGACGTACGACGGCTCGGTGCCGGAGCCCAAGGACGAGACGGAGAAGGCGGCGTCGATGATCGGGCAGGGCCGGGTCCAGGCCAACCCCCTGATCATGGCGTCGGTGACGGCCACCGCGGTCTCCGGAGAGTTCCACCAGCCGTCCGTCACCGCGGGCAACGAGGACGAGACCCGCACCGAGCCGCTGCCCGACGAGGTCGTCAGCCAGTTGCGCGGGCTGATGCGGGCCACCGTCACCGAAGGGACCGCGCGCGTCCTGGCCGACCTGCCGGGTGAGATCGGCGCCAAGACCGGCACCGCCGAGGTCTCCGACGACCAGGACAACAACGGCTGGCTCGTCGCCCACCGGGGCAACGTCGCCGTCGCCGTGGTCGTCGAGGAGGGCGTCACCGGCGGCGGCTCGGCGGGGCCGATCGTGCACAGCCTGCTGTCGGCCGTTCCGGAGGACCCTGCCTGAGCCCCCACTGAGCGGGATCAGCCGAGCCGCACCGGCAGTTCCACCAGCCCCCGCAGCAGGGTGCTGGTGCGCCAGGTGAGCGTCGCCGGGTCGGCGGCGAGCGCGAGCGCGGGATGCCGGTCGAGCAGCAGGCGTACGGCGACGGCGGCCTCGACGCGGGCCAGCGGGGCGCCCAGGCAGTGGTGCGGGCCGTGGCCGAAGCCGAGGTGGCCCCGCGGGCGGCGGCCGATGTCGAAGCGGTCGGGGTCGGGGAAGTGCGCCGGGTCGCGGGAGGCGGCGGCGAGGGAGACGAGCACCGGGTCGCCCGCCGCGATCGCGGTGCCCGCCAGCTCCAACGGCTCGGCCGCGAAACGGAACGCGGAGGCATGAACGGGCGAGTGGTACCGCAGCGACTCCTCCACGGCGGCCTCGGTCAGCTCCGGCTCGGCGCGCAGTCGGGCGAGCTGGCCGGGGTGGGTGAGCAGGCCGTGCACGGTGGCGGAGATCAGGTTGACGGTCGTCTCGTGCCCCGCGACCAGGATCAGGAAGGCCATGCCGAGCAGTTCGCCGGGGGTGAGTTCGCCGCTGTCGGCGGCGGCGACCAGATCGCCGAGCAGCGTGCCGTCCGGGGTGCGGCGCTTGGCGTCGGTCAGCTCGGTGAGGTAGCCGGTCAGCGCGGTCGCCGCCGACCCGGCCGCCTCGGGCGAAGTGGGCATGACCAGCTCGTTCGACCAGGTGTGGAAGGTTCCGCGGTCGCTCTCCGGGACGCCCAGCAGCTCGCAGATCACCGTGACCGGCAGCGGCAGCGCGTACCGGGCGACCAGGTCGGCCGTGCCCGCCGGCGGCAGCGCGTCCAGCAGGCCGTGCGCGATGCGCTCGACGCGCGGGCGCAGGGCGGCGGTCCGTCCCGGCGTGAAGTGTCCGGCGACCAGCCGGCGCAGACGGGTGTGCTGCGGCGGGTCGCTCTGGAGCATGTTGTGGCCGATGGCGTGCCCGCCGTCGCTGTCCCAGGAAGCGGAGTGCCGGATGTCGTTGCGCAGCCGCGGGTCGGTGAGGGCGGTCCGTGCCGCGTCGCGCGTCACCACCAGCCGGCTCTCCCCGCTGCCCGGCACGAACACCCGGTGCACGGCGCCCACGGCCCGCAGGGCGGCCAGTTCCTCATAGGTGGGCGCGGTCATGGGACCTCCGGTGAGAGAGACAGTTAACCGGGGAGTACTCCCCATTTCCTCGGTCGACGATAGCATCGGCGTTCGGAGCACGGGGAGCACTCCCCGGTTCGTACGACCCGGAGGGCGAGGATGACCGTCGGCGCACGCGACGGAGCGCCCCGGCAGCGACGCGACGCGCGGCGCAACCGGGAGCTTCTGCTGGAGGCGGCCCACGAGGTGTTCACCGAGCAGGGGCTGGACGCGGCGCTGGACGTGATCGCGCGCCGGGCGGGGGTCGGCAACGCGACGCTCTACCGCCACTTCCCCACCCGAGCCGCCCTGGTGGACGCCGTGTTCCGGGACTCGCTGACCGGCACGATGGACGCCGGGGAGCGGGCCAGGAAGGCGCCGGACGCGTGGGCCGGGCTCACCGGCTATCTGGAGGTGGTCTTCGGCGCCCTGGCCGCGGACCGGGGCTCCAACGACCTCATGACCACGCACCTGCGGGGCGTCGACAGCCTGGAGGCCGTGCACGAGCACAACCGCCGGACCGTGGACACGCTGCTGACCCGTCTGCGCGACGAGGGCACCGTCCGCGCCGACGTCACCACCGAGGACGTCCTGTTCGGGCTCGCGGCGCTCGGCCGTGCCGTCCCGGCACTGACGGCGGCGACCGCGGCCACGGCGGCCGCCGCGTCCGCGCCCGCGGCCGAAACCGCGCCGGACGCCTGGCGCCGTCCCCTCGCCCTGTTCCTGGGCGGCCTGCGCGCCGCACCGGCCGCCGCGTCCCTGCCCGCGCCCGCGCTCACCGCCGCCGAACTCGGCGAGGTCCTGCGCGAACTGGGCCCGCACCGCACCCGCGCCGGGGACCGCGAGCCCCGCGCGTGAGACGGACCGGGCTCAGCCCCGGGGGCCGGTACCCGTGCCGGTGCCGGTGTCGTTACCGGTGCCGGTGTCCTCGCGCCCGACCGTCTCCCCCGGGATGACGCGCGGCGTCCCCGGTTCGTCCGCGTCCCTGGCCGCGCGGGCCTCGGACTTGAGGATGCGGGCCGACTTGCCCGCCGAGCGGGTCAGCTCGGGGAGCTTCTTGACGGCCAGGACGGCCGCGACGACGACGAGAATGATCGCGAGCTCGCTGAGTCCGAACACGGCGCTCTCCTGGGGACGTACGGTCGCGGGCCCGCGGCACGGGCCCGCACACGGAATCTACGGCACGGCCGGCGGGCCCGGCGCCCGCGGGGCCCGATGGCTCTCAGAGGTCGAACTCGTGCGGCGGCAGGTCGAGCGCGTAGCACGCCTCGCGGACCACGGCGCGCTCGTCCTTGTCGAAGTCACCGTCGGCGCCGCCGATCACGATGCCGATCTGGACCACGGCCCGTGCCTCGGCGGGCTTCTTCTTCGCCTTGGCGATCTCCTGGAGGATGCCGACCTTGCCGAAGGCGAAGTCGGCGGTCAGCTTGTCCAGGTTCTCCTCGAAGCGGCGGCGCAGGTCGTCGGCGGGGAAGTTCTGCAGCACCTCGTTGGTCGAGATCAGCTGGGCGACCCGCTGCCGCTCCGAGGCGTCGACGGTGCCGTCGGCCGCGGCGACCAGCGCGCACATCGCCATGCTCGCGTCGCGGAAGGCGCCGCTCTTGAGGTCGTTCTTCTTCGCCACGAGCTGCGTCTGCATCTGCGACGCGGACTCCTTGAAGCGGTCCCACAGGGCCATGAGAACTCCGTACTCCGTACCGGTCGGACGGGAAGGGATGTGACGGGAAGGGGTGGTCGGGCTGGTCGGGGAGACCGGGACCGGCCCGAGCCTCTACAGCACTGTAGAAGCTATCAGCCTTCCCCGTCGCCGGAGTCGCCCTCGAAGAAGTCCCCCGCCTCGTCGACGACTTCGGCCGCCACCATTCCCCCGGCGATCCCCGCGGCCCCGGCCATGACGGGCGCACCGACCCCGGCGTCGTGGCCGAACACCGCGTGGGAGCCGTACGACGCCCGGTGCTCGACCAGCTCCCGCATCCAGCCGTCGACGAGGGCGGTCCAGTCCCGCGGTCCGGCGGGGCCCTCGTGCGGGACGGTGAAGCGGCTGAGCGCGTCGTGGCCGCCGTGGCCGTCGGAGAGCGGGCCGCCCCGCTTGTCCGCCTCCAGCACCACCTCGAGGGCGCCGGGTACGGCCAGGAAGGTCAGCTCGATCTCGTCGGCCTGGTGGGCGTAGCGCGGGGGCGGGGTCAGTTCGATCTCCTGGTGGAAGGGCAGCTGCTGCCCGGTGCCGCCGATGCGGCCGTACTCCAGGCCGGCGGAGCGGAAGCCGCAGCCGAGCCGGCCGAGGGCCTCCAGGACGGCCTCCTGCGCCGGGAGCGGCGCCACGGCGAACGGGTCCAGGTCCCCGCTGTCCCGGACCCCGGCGACCGCCAGCTCGGTGCGCACGCCGAGCACGACGCCCAGCTGCCGCCCGTACAGCTCGGTGGCCGGGGTCTCCCAGGGCAGCGTCACCGTGAACGGGATGCTCGTCTCCTCGCCCGCCGCGAGCCGGAAGGGCCCGCCCACGGTGTGCCGGCCGAAGACGACGACGCCCTCGCCGTCACCGTGCTCGCCGTCCCCGGTCTCCACGCGGGCCACCAGCTCCAGCGCGACGTGCTCGACGTCGTGGCCGACGGTGCCGCCGACGAGGCGGACCCGGCCCGACAGGGTGCCTCCCGGCCGGGCGGCGCCCGGGGCGAGCGTCGTGTCCACCGTGGGCCCGCCCACGCCGAGGGAACCGAGCAGCCGCTTGAACACCATCGAGGCGTTCTCTCCTTCGCGTTCGTGCGGGGAACAACCGGAACCGGCCGGCTGTTCTCTACAGGCGAGTAGAAGCATAGGGGTCTCAGGACTCCCGATCTTTTTGCTCGTCCTTTACCATGAGGGAGAACCCTCGGGCGCCCGGCTGGTAGCGGCGCCCACTGACCCCGTTAAGGAGTCCCGTTCCGTAATGGAGCCTCCCAGTACCGGCCGTGCCACGGCCGGCCCGCCAGTGCCCCCGTATGCGCGTGAGGGAAGCGGGGTGGCACGGTGACCGAGGTCCTGCTGCTCCTGCTGGCCCTCCTCCTCACCCTGGCCTGCGCGCTCTTCGTCGCGGCCGAGTTCTCCCTCACCACCGTCGAGCGCTCCGACCTGGAGCGTGCCGCCGAGTCCGGTGAGCGCGGCGCGGACGGCGCCCTGCGGGCCGTACGCTCCCTGACCCTCCAGCTGTCCGGCGCCCAGCTCGGCATCACGGTGACCTCGCTGGTCATCGGCATGCTGGCCGAGCCGTCGATCGCGGTGCTGCTGCGCGGCCCGCTGACGGCGATGGGCCTGGGCGGCGCCGCCTCGACGGTGGCGACCCTGCTCGGCGTGGTGCTCTCCACCGTCGTCCTGATGGTCGTCGGCGAGCTGGTCCCCAAGAACTGGGCGATCTCCCGCCCGCTGGCCGTCGCGAAGGTCGTCGCGGGCCCGCAGCGCGGCTTCACCACCGCCTTCGGCCCCTTCATCCGGCACCTGAACAACACGGCGAACCGGTTCGTGCGCCGCTTCGGCCTGGAACCGGCCGAGGAGCTGGCGTCCGTCCGCAGCGCCGAGGAGCTGGTCGCCCTCGCCCAGCACTCGGCCGCGGAGGGCGCCCTGGAGGCGGACTCGGCCGAGCTGTTCGTCCGTACGCTGCACCTGAGCGAGCTGACCGCGGAGAACGTCATGACGCCGCGCGTGGACGTCAAGGCCCTGGAGGCCCACGCCACCGCCGCCGACGCCGCGAACCTCTCGCACGCCACCGGCCTGTCCCGCTTCCCGGTCTACCGGGACAGCCTGGACGAGGTCGTCGGCACCGTCCACATCCGCGACGTGCTGGCCCTGGAGCCGGAGAAGCGCCGGGCCACCCCCGTCACCGAGCTGGCCACCGCGCCGCTCCTGGTGCCGGACAGCCTGCCCGCCGACCGCCTCCTGGAGCGCATGCGCGCCAGCCGCACCATGGCCGTCGTCATCGACGAGTACGGCGGCACGGCGGGCGTGGCGACCGTCGAGGACATCGTCGAGGAGGTCGTCGGCGAGGTGCGCGACGAGCACGACCCGGTCGAGATACCGGACCTGCTGCCCGCCCCCGCGGACCCCGACGGCCGCGCGGCCTGGGAGGCCGACGGCTCGCTGCGCCTGGACCACCTGGAGCGCATCGGCCTGACCGCGCCGGAGGGACCGTACGAGACCCTGGCCGGCCTGGTCGCCACCCACCTGACACGCATCCCCGCCAAGGGTGACGTGGTCGCCCTGGACGGCTGGCGCATCGACGTCCTCGACGTCGACCACCACCGCGCCGACCGCCTCCGCGTCACGGCCCCCGTGCCGGACGACGCCCGGTCGGCCTACGCGCGGCAGCCGGTCGGCGACCGGTCGGCACGGGACGAGCGGGAGCTGGCCCGATGACCGTCGTACAGCTCTTCGTCGGCGCGCTGACGCTGCTGACCAACGCGTTCTTCGTGGGCGCCGAGTTCGCCATGATCTCGGTGCGCCGCAGCCAGATCGAGCCGCGCGCGAAGACGGGCGACAAGCGCGCCCGGATGACCCTGTGGGGCCTGCAGCACATCTCCCAGATGATGGCCACGGCCCAGCTCGGCATCACCGTCTCCTCCCTGGTGCTCGGCGCGGTCGCGGAGCCGGCCATCGCGCACCTGATGGAGCCGGTGTTCGAGGCGGTCCACATGCCGCACGCGCTGGTCCACCCGGTGGCCTTCGCCATCGCCCTCACCCTGGCGACGTATCTCCACATGCTGATCGGCGAGATGATCCCGAAGAACATCGCGCTGGCCGCCCCGGCGACCACCGCGCTGCTCCTCGGCCCGCCGCTGGTCGCCCTCACCCGGGCCCTGAAGCCGGTCGTCTTCGGCATCAACGCCTTCGCCAACACGCTCCTCAAGCTGCTGCGGGTGGAGCCGAAGGACGAGGTCGAGGCCGTCTTCACCGACGACCAGCTGGCCCGCATGGTGGTCGACGCCAGCGAGGCCGGACTACTCACCCCGGCCGACGGCGAGCGCCTGCGCGACGCGCTGGAGCTGGGCACCCGGCCGGTCGGCGAGATCCTGGTCCCGGCCCAGAAGATGCGCACCGTCCCGCACACGGTCACCCCGGCCCAGCTGGAACGCATGGCCGCCGACGCGGGCTACTCCCGCTTCCCGGTCACCGGCCCCGGCGGCACGGTCCTCGGCTACCTGCACATCAAGGACACCCTGGGCCTGACCGACCGCGAGAGCCCCTTCCCGCGCACGGCCCTGCACCGCGTCACCCGCGTCCGCATCGACACCCCCCTGGACGACACCCTCACCGCCCTGCGCACCGAGGACAGTCACCTGGCCGCCGTCACCGGCGAGACGGGCTCGGTCCTGGGCTTCGTCACGATGGAGGACGTCCTGACGGAACTGGTGGGCCCGACGACGCCGGTGGCGTCGTAACACGACGCGGCCGATCGCCCCCCCGGTCGGCCGCGTTCCGTTCCCTTCCAGGCGCCTTGTGCGCTTGGCCCCCGATTGCCCCCACCACGCATTAGAGTGCCGCCGTGCGCTGAGTGTGCTGTGAGTCACAGCGCGACACGGCGGACGGGCTAGGGGAGTCCGTCCGCGCTCGAACGCAAGTGCTTGGGGGGTTCTGTGTACGAAATGGTCAAGGGGTCCAACATCGCCCTGTCGTCTCTGAGTGACAGCGTCGGCTCGGTGATCGTGAGCCTGGGATGGGCCAGTCCGACCGGCGAGGGCGATGCGGACGTGTCCGTCCTGCTCCTGGGCGGCCAGGGGAAGGTGCGCAGCGACGCCGACTTCTACTTCTACAACAACGCGGTTGCCGCCGACGGCAGTGTGCAGCTCCTGGGCAAGGCTCCCACGGGGGAGGGCAGCGAGGACCGTATCGTCTTCGACCTGACGGCGATTCCGCCGGACGTGGAGCGGGCGGTCGTCGCGGCGAGCCGGTACGGGGGCGCTCGTTTCGGAGAGTTGGACGACCTTCGGGTGACCTTGGCCGACGGGACCGGCGACGGCCTGCTGCGGTTCGCGATCGATGACGCCGGGTCGGTGAGCGCCTTCATCTTCGGCGAGTTGTACCGCCGCGGTGAGGAGTGGAAGTTCCGGGCCGTCGGCCAGGGCTACGACAACGGCCTGGCCGGGCTTGCGACCGACTTCGGCGTGGACATCGACGACGACGCGTCCGACGAGGTCGAGCAGCCGGACGACGAGGCGGAGGACGTCGTCCGGCCCGCGGCTGCCACCGCGGAGCAGCTGCCCCGCTCCCCGGAGCCGGAATCCTCACCCACGGCGACGGCCGAGCAGGTGCCGTCCGCGCCGTTGGAAGCGGTCCCCGCTCCCCGGCGGTCGGAGGAGGACGCGCAGTCGAAGAAGACCGCCGTACGCCCGCGCACCGCCAAGAAGAAGGTCACCCTGCCCAAGGTGGTGAAGAAGTCCCTCGCGGAGAACGACTCCTGGAAGGAGGCAAGGCTCTTCCCGGTGTCGGCGCTCAAGAGCGACCGGGACCGCGAGACACGTGCCACCTCGGTGCTGCTTTCGGTGATGGCGCAGGTGCCGGAGTTCGGCAGGAGGCTCACCGCCGCCTTCGGTGCTCCGGCCGGCCGCATGGAGACCTTCACCGAGGTTTCGTTGCCGCACGGCGACACCCCGCGCCGCCCGGACGGTGTCATCCGGGTGGAGCGGGCCGGCAAGTTGTGGACGGCGCTGGTCGAGACCAA
Organism: Streptomyces violaceoruber; assembly: GCF_033406955.1. Taxonomy (NCBI): domain Bacteria; kingdom Bacillati; phylum Actinomycetota; class Actinomycetes; order Kitasatosporales; family Streptomycetaceae; genus Streptomyces; species Streptomyces violaceoruber. The sequence goes on from NZ_CP137734.1 coordinate 4,386,403, forward strand.
GACCAACGGCAACGCACTCAAGCCCGAACAGGTGCAGGCGTACGCGGACATCGCCGCCAGACGCGGCTACGAGGCCGTCATCACGCTCTCGAACGACGTCGCGCTGGAGGGCAGCCCGCTCGTCGACGTCAAGATCGACGGCCGGCGCAAGCACAAGGTGGCCCTGTGGCACCTGTCCTGGGCCGAGGTGGCCCACCAGGCACAGATGCTGCTGCGGCACGAGGGTGTGGGCAACGCCGCACACGCCTGGCTGCTTCAGGAGCTTCTCCACTATCTCCAGCACGAGAACTCCGGCTGCCACGGCTTTCAGAACATGGGCGCGGCCTGGGTGCCCGTTCGCCGCGGCATCGACGACGAGACCCTGTGCCAGGGCGATCCGCGCCTGCTGGAGGTGGTCGAGAGCTGGGAGCGTCTCATCAGGCAGGTCTGCCTGGGACTCGGCGGCGAACTCGGGCACAAGGTGCTCCCCGTACGGCGCGCCAAGCGCGGAGCCGATCCCGGGGCCCGGCGGGCGGACATGGCGGACCGCCTGTGCACGGACGGCAGACTGCACGCCGAACTGCGCATCGAAGGCACCCCGGGCGTACTGGCGATCACCGCCGACCTGCGGACCGGGAAGCTGCGCACGTCCTTCGACATCCCGGCACCCGAGCAGGGGTACCCCCTGACCTGGTCGAAGCGCCTCATCAGACGGCTCGCCGAGGCACCGGCCGACCTGCATGTGGAAACCCTTGTCGAAGGCGAAGCGGGAGGACCGCGGGGCACTCTGGAGCGGCTGCGCCCGGAGCCCGCGGACATGCTCCCGAAGAACGGAGCCCAGATCACCGGCTTCCGGCTCTCCCTCTTCAAGGGCATGGGCAACTCCCGCGGCAATACGGAGTCGGGCTTCATCCGGAGCGTCGACGACGCCGTGCAGCGGTTCCACGCCTCCGTCGTCACTTCCCTGGACCGGTCGGCTCCACGACCGACGCCCTCGGCGGAACACGCCGCGGCGACCTGATCACCGAACGACGGCGAGAGCCCCGGCCGTGCGAACGGCCGGGCCGGACCCGATGCAGGGGGGCACCGGTGGGCTCCGGTCCGGTGCGGGACGCTTGCCGCATGTTCGAGGCGATCCCGTGGCGTAGCCATGCACGCGCCAATGACCGTCGTGGGGACCGAACTGTGCCTGATGTCGCCCTCGAACCGGACGGCCCGGAGGCCGCGCTCCTCGGCGTCCTCCGGATCGCCACGCCCTGGGCGCTGGGTGCCCCGGGAACGAATGGTGAGTCCGACGGGGTCGCTTCGGCGAACTCCGGGTTCCGCTTCGCCGTTGCGGGAGTCGAGTGGATGGAGCTCCGCGCCACCGAGTGTCGGGTCTGACCCGGGAACCTCGGCATGACCGTGTTCGTCTCCCCCCACGACAGCGACAACGACATCCGTACCGTCGGAGGAGACGCCCATGGCCATGGTCGGCCTGTTCTGGATCACTGAGGGGTGTGTGTATCTGGGGGCGAAGCCCGCCGGTGCGGGGCCCGGTGTGCGGCTGACCGAGGGCGGGGTGGAGATCCTGGGGACCGGGCAGGGCGGCCGGTCCTGGGGGTGGGACGAGGTGCGGGGGCTGGACGTGCGGGACGTGGCCGTGCGGTCGGCCGGGCGGCGGCTGGCGTCCATGGCGTTCGACTCGGTCGTCGTGCTGATCACCGGCGACGGCGAACAGCCGCCGCTCTTCACGGTGCTGGTGGAGACGGAGGGCGACGGCACGGTCGAGGCGAGCGTCCTGGCCGCCGTCACCGGCGGTATCCACACGCCCGACGAGTACGACCTCTCCCGCGCCCTCCTCGCCCGCCTCGCCGACGGCACCACCACCGTCGGCGAACTGCTCCGCTGGCGCCGGGACGAGCCCGAAGACGTCGCCCCCGCCAAGGACCAGCGCCTGGCGCTGCTGCGGGAGTGGACGGCGGCCACCGTCTGACGGGCGGGCCGGTCACCGACGCGGCCGGCCCGTGACCGACCCCCTACCGGGGTATCACTCCGGGCTTGGCTCTCCGGAGTGACGTCCCGGCTCGTACCGGCTTCCTACCTTCCCTCCGTCAGCGTCACGACGAGACGGAGGAGGCGGACCGATGGGTCGCTTCAGGAGGGTCCTGACCACCGCCGTACTGACCACGCTGCTGGTCGGCGGCACGGCCGGCTGGGCGTCGGCGAGCAGTGCGAGCGTGCCCGGCGGCCCGCTCCCCGGCACCGCCGCCTGGCTGGCGGACGACTCCCTGGGCAGGGAGCTGCCGGACCCCGGCACGGCCACCCCGGCCGAGGTGGCGGCCTTCTTCGCCGGTCTGAGCGACGTCCAGCGGCACAGACTCGCCGAGGACCACCCCGCCGTGGTGGGCAACCTCGACGGCGTCCCCGTGCACCTCCGTTACGAGGCCAACGCGCCCGCGGGGGACCGGGTGCTGGCGTACGACCCGCGCGGGCGCGGAACGATCGCGCGGGTCGCGGGCGACCTGGAGAACGCCGCCCACGTCTCGGTGATCGTCCCGGGCTCGGACATCGACGCCGAGACCTTCGACCGTACGGCGCAGCGGGCCGCCGACCTCCAGGCGGCGGCGGGCGACGACACGGCCGTCATCGCCTGGGCCGGGTACACGACGCCCTCCGGCATCGGACCCGACCTGGCGACGGGCCGGCTCGCCGAGGCGGGGGCCGAGCGGCTGGCCCGCCTCACCGAGGGGCTGGACGCGGCCGGTCTCCCCGATCCCTCCCTCTTCTGCCACAGCTACGGCTCGGTGGTCTGCGGCCTCGCCGCCGACGACACCGACGCCCGGGACATCGTCGTCATGGGCTCGCCCGGCATGCGCGCCGACGACGTCGGAGCCCTCGGCACCGACGCCCACGTCTGGGCGGCGAAGTCCCCGGACGACTGGATCGACCGCGTGCCCAACGTCGAGTTCCTGGGCCTCGGCCACGGCGCCGACCCCACCTCGCCCGGCTTCGGCGCGACCGTCCTGCCCGCCGACGACGTCCCGGCACACGACGAGTACTTCACGCCCGGCACCTCCACCCTGGCCGCGTTCGCGGCGATCGCGGACGGAGAGCGCCCGTGAGAGGGCTCGTGAGGAGGCTGCTCGCCAAGCTCGCCCGGCTCGGCGCCCGGGTCGACGAGCGGACCCCGGCCCACCGCGACCGCGCCGTCGACGGCCTGCGCGCGCTGGCGCTGCTGGCCGTGCCCACCGGTCACTGGCTGGTCGGCGGGTTCACCCTCGACGGCGGCGGGCTGCACAACGCCAGCCCGCTGGCCACGTTCGGCGCCCTGGCCCCGGCGAGCTGGGTCCTCCAGATGCTGGGCATCTTCTTCCTCGTCGGCGGCTACTCCTCGGTCCTCTCCTACCGGCGTCGCAAGGGATCGGTCCGGGAGTGGACGGCCGGGCGGCTCAGGCGGCTGGGGCGCCCGGTCCTCGGCGTCACGGCCGTATGGGCGCTGCTCCTTCCTGTCCTGCACTACGGCCTCGGTGTGCCGGGCGACACGCTGCACACCGCCGCCACGCTGGTCGTCCAGCCGTTGTGGTTCGTCGGCGTCTACGCCGTGATCACGGCCCTCACGCCGTACTGCGTCCGCGCGTCCGAACGCCTGGGCGCCCGGGCCGCGGTGCCGTTGATCGGAGCCGTCGCGGTGGTCGACCTCCTGCGGTACGGGCCCTTCGCGGACGCGATGCCGTCCTGGCTGAGTCTGCTCAATCTGCTGCCGGGCTGGATGTTCGCCTACCAACTGGGCGTGTCCTGGGCGGACCGGCGGATCGGCCGGCGCGGGGCGTGGCTGCTGCTGGCGGGCGGTACGGCGCTGTTCGCCGTGCTGCTGCTCGCCTTCCACTACCCGATGTCGATGGTGGGCGTGCCCGGCGAGGCCCGGACCAACTCCCACCCGCCGTCCCTGCTGGTCCTCGCGCTCGCCGCCGCCCAGTCCGGCGCGGCGATCCTGCTGCGCGACCGGCTGGCCCGGCTGCTGCGGCGGCCCGCCCTGTGGGCGCCGGTGGTGATCGTCAACCTGTCGGCGATGACGATCCTGTGCTGGCACCAGACGGCGATGCTCGCCGCCGCAGTCCCCGGCTCGTACTTCGGTGAGATCCCCGGGCTGACCGCCGCACCCGACACGGGCGGCTGGGTCCTGGCCCGGCTGGCCTGGATGCCGCTCTTCGCGGGGCTGCTCGCGGCCGTCGCGAGGTTCGCCCGCCCGCTGGAGTCCCCGTGGGACCGCACCGGCACGGCCCGGCGCGCGGCGGCGGCGGTGCTGGCGGCGGGCTTCGGCTACTTCGCCCTGGCGGCGTGAGCCGCCAACTCCCAGCGGCCCGGACCGACCCGGCCCGGCCGCGCCGTCCCCGACCACACCATCAAGGAGCCCTCATGCCCCTGCCCCGCGAAACGCTCCCGCCCGACACCGGCGGATCACGCGAAGGCAGTGAGTTCACACCGCTGCTGCGCGACGTCAGGGAGCAGCAACTGCTCGAACGGCGCACCGGCTGGTACGCGCGCACCATAGCGGTCAACGCGCTCGGTCTCGCCGCCGTCGGCACCGGCATGGCGCTGCTCGGCGACTCCTGGTGGGTGCTCGCGCTCGCGCCGGTCCTCGCCGTCCTGTGTGCCCGGACGGCGTTCATCGGCCACGACGCGGGCCACGCCCAGATCAGCGGCAGCCGCGCCGTGAACCGCCGCATCGGACTGGTCCACGGCAATCTGCTGCTCGGCATGAGTTACGCGTGGTGGAACGACAAGCACAACCGCCATCACGCCAACCCGAACCACATCGACAAGGACCCCGACGTCGCCGCCGACGTCCTCGTGTTCACCAGCGGGCAGGCCGCCACGCGCACGGGATTCCGCGGCCGGCTCACCCGGCACCAGGCGTGGCTGTTCTTCCCGCTCACCCTCCTGGAGGGCCTCGCCCTGAAGCTGCACGGCTTCCAGCACCTGCGGCGCCAGCGGGGCCGTGCGCGCCTGGTGGAGGGCGCGCTCCTGGTCGCCCACGCCGCCGGGTACGTCACCCTGCTCCTGGCGACCATGCCGCTCGCGCACGCCCTCGTCTTCGCCGCGCTCCACCAGGCCCTGTTCGGGCTGCACCTGGGCATGGCCTTCGCGCCCAACCACAAGGGGATGGACATGCCCGACCCGGACTCCGAGGCGGAGAAGTGGGGGCACCTGCGGCGCCAGGTCCTCACCTCCCGCAACGTCAGGGGCGGCTTCCTCACCGACTGGTTCCTCGGCGGCCTCAACTACCAGATCGAGCACCACCTGTTCCCCAGCATGCCCCGCCCGCACCTCGGGCTCGCCCAGGCCGCCGTCAAGGCCCACTGCCGCGACCTCGGCATCCCCTACGCGGAGACCGGCCTCGTCGACTCCTACCGGCAGGCCCTGCGCCACATGCACGAGGTGGGAGAACCGCTGCGTGCCGACATCTGAGGAGCCGACGCCGTGCGCCCCTCCCGACGCCGTCTCTTCCGGCGCCGTCGCGGCGCACACCGGGCACCTAGGCTGGTGCCCATGATCCCAGTGGAGGCGGAACGTCCGCGCGCGCTGCTCGCGGGGGCGTCGCGGCGATGGGTGCGGCTGCTGCCGTGGGCCGTGGCGTTCGTGCTGTGCGTCGCCCTGCTGCCCACCACCATCGTGGTCCTCACCGCCGACTACGGGCTGAACGGCGGCCTCGCGAGCGCGCTGGCCGTCGCACAGGCCGCCCCGCTGCTGCTCGCCGTCGTACGGCCGTTGCAGGCCTGGTACGTGGTCTTCGTCGCGGACGTGGCCGGTGCGCTCGCCCTGCTCACCGTCGACTTCCAGGAGCGGCTGCTGTGGCCGTTCCCGCCCATGGAGATCGTCGGGTACGTCGGCCTCTGCCTCGCGCTGGGCCTGCGCGAGCGGCGCCGGACGCTGCTGCTGGTGTGGCTGGCGACGGCGGGCGCCAACGTCGGCCTGGGCTTCGCCGCGCCCCACGGCACCGGCGCCAAGGACCTGTTGCTCACCATCCTCGGGGGCGTCGCGCTCCTGCTGGGCGGCGCGCTGCGCGAGCGGTACGAGGTGCAGCGCAGGCTGGCCGAGCAGGAGACGATCAGCGAGGCCGAGCGGGGCCGGCGCACGCTGCTGGAGGAGCGCGCCCGCATCGCACGCGAGCTGCACGACGTGGTGGCGCACCACATGTCCGTCATCACGGTGCAGGCGGACACCGCGGAGTACCGCCTCGCGGCGCTGCCGCCGGACGTGCGGGAGGAGTTCACGTCCATCGCGGCGACCGCGCGGGAGTCGCTCGGCGAGATGCGACGCCTTCTCGGCGTGCTGCGCAACGAGGAGGCGCACGGCGAACTCGTGCCCCAGCCGGGCCTCGCGCAGATCGGGCAGTTGGTGGAGGCGACGGCGCGGACGGTCGGGCCGGTGGACTTCACCCCCTGCGACGCCGAGGTGCCGGAGGCGGTGGGCCTCTCCGCGTACCGGATCGTCCAGGAGGCCCTCGCGAACGTCGTACGGCACGCGCCGGGAGCGGCGACGCACGTGTCGCTGTCGGTCGCGCGGCCCGCCGGCGGGCCGGGCGACGGGCAGACCGACGGGCAGACCGACGGGCAGCGCGACGGGCAGCGCGAGGGGCCGGGCGGGGAGCGGCTCACCGTCCTGGTCGTCAACGAGCCGCCGCCCGAGCCGCCCGCCGGGCCGCTCGAAGTGGGCGGCACCGGGCACGGCCTGGTCGGCATGCGCGAGCGGGTAAGGCTCGTCGGCGGCACCCTCGACGTGGGGCCGCTGCCCGACGGCGGCTTCCGGGTCGCCGCACAACTCCCCCTGACGGAAGAGGACATCACGTGACGACGCGCGTCATCATCGTCGACGACCAGGCCATGGTGCGGGCCGGCTTCGCCGCGCTGCTGGCCGCCCAGAGCGACATCGACGTGGTGGGCGAGGCCCCCGACGGCGCGCAGGGCGTCGAGCTGAGCCGGCGTACGCATCCGGACGTCGTACTCATGGACGTGCGGATGCCCGAGATGGACGGGCTGGAGGCCGCGCGCCGGCTGCTGTCGCCGCCGCCCGGGGTGACCCACCGGCCGCGGGTGCTGATGCTCACCACGTTCGACGTCGACGACTACGTGTACGAGGCGCTGCGGGCGGGCGCCAGCGGCTTCCTGCTGAAGGACGCGCCGCCGGCCGACCTCATCGCGGCGGTCCGCGTGGTGGCCTCGGGCGACGCGCTGCTCGCCCCCTCCGTCACCCGCCGCCTCATCGCGGACTTCGCCCAGCAGCGCCCCGCGTCACGGGGCAAGCCCGCGCTGCGGCTCAAGGGGCTGACGGAACGCGAGACCGAGGTCCTCACCCTGGTCGCCCGCGGCCAGTCGAACACGGAGATCGCCCGGACCCTGGTGCTGGCCGAGCAGACGGTCAAGACGCACGTCAGCCGCGTCCTCACCAAGCTCGACCTGCGCGACCGCGCGCAGGCGGTGGTCTTCGCCTACGAGTCGGGGCTGGTGGCCCCGGGAGAGTAGTCCCGCCCGGCCGGTCCCGCGGCCCGGCCACCCTCCTTCGCCCCCTACCGGGGTAGCACCTCCACATTGGCTCCCCGGTATGACGCCCGGCGCCGAGCCGCCGCCGCACTCTTCACCTCGTCACCAGGACGCACGAGCGCATCGACGAGGAGACGGCACCATGAGGCTACGCAAGGGCAAGCGGCAGAAGGCGGACGACCGGGCGGGGGTGGACCACCGCCCCGAGGTTCCGGCCGCCACGCCCGGGCTCGCCGTCGAGCTGCGCGGGGTCCAGCGGCGGTACGGCCGCGGCGCGGGCACCGTGCACGCCCTCGCGGGCATCGACCTCGCCCTGCCGCGCGGCACCTTCACCGCCGTCATGGGCCCGTCCGGGTCCGGCAAGTCCACCTTCCTGCAGTGCGCCGCCGGGCTCGACCGGCCGTCGGCGGGATCGGTGCGCCTCGGCGGCACGGAGATCACGGGCATGAACGAGAACGAGCTGACCGAGCTGCGCCGCAGCCGCCTCGGCTTCGTCTTCCAGGCGTTCAACCTGCTGCCGTCGCTGACCGTGGAGCAGAACGTCCTGCTGCCCATGCGCCTGGCCGGGCAGCGCCAGGACCACCGCCGGGCGGCCGACGTACTCGCGCAGGTCGGGCTCGCCGACAAGGCGCGGCGCCGGCCCGGCGAGCTGTCCGGCGGCCAGCAGCAGCGGGTGGCCGTCGCCCGCGCCCTGGTCACCGCCCCCGACGTGATCTTCGCCGACGAGCCCACCGGCGCCCTCGACACCGGCACCGCGGCCGAGGTCCTCGGCCTGCTCCGGCAGGCGGTGGACGGCCTCGGCGCCACCGTCGTCATGGTCACCCACGACCCGGCCGCGGCCGCCTGGGCCGACCGGGTGCTGTTCCTCGCCGACGGGGCCTTCGCCGACCACCTGGAGCGGGGTTCGGCGGAGCAGATCGCGGCGCGGATGACCGCGCTCACCGGCCGGGCGCGGGCTACGGCCGCGGCGGGGGTGGCGGCATGAGTCTCAAGCCCAACGGCCTGGCCCGCGCGGCCGTACGCTTCAAGCCCGCCTCGTTCGCGGGCACGTTCGTCGCGCTGCTGATGTCGGCGCTGATCGTCGCGGCCTGCGGTGTCCTGCTGGAGACCAGCATCCGCGCCTCGGTGCCGGCCGAGCGGTACGCGAACGCGCCGGTCGTCGTGGCGGCCGACCAGTCCGCGCGCGTCGTCGCCGACACCGTCGACGGCCCCGAGGAGACCGTGTACCCGCTGCCCGACACCGCCCGCGTGGACGCGGGGCTCGCGGCGAAGGCCGCCGGGGTGCCGGGCGCGGCCACCGCCGTACCGGACTTCACCTTCCCGGTGCACGGCGAGGACTCGCCGGGCGCGCTCACCGGCCACGGCTGGGGCTCGCACGCCTTCACCGGCACCGCGCTGTCGAAGGGCGCCGCACCGCACGCGGGCGAGGTCGTGCTCGGCGCGGACGCGGCCCGTACCGCGAAGGCGGGCGTCGGCGACACCGTCGTGCTGGAGACGGCCGGCGGCCGCGCCGGATTCCGGGTGTCCGGGCTGGCCGAGGCCGGTGACGGGGACACCGTCGGCGAGGGGGCGGGCGGCGGGGCCACGGCCTGGTTCGCCGACGCCGAGGCGCCCGTGCTGGCCGGGCACCCCGGCCAGGCCGACGCCATCGCCGTGACGGCGAAGGACGGGGCCGACACGGACGCCCTCGCCGCCGCCGTCGAGCAGGCCCTCACCGGCACCGGCGCGCAGACGCTCACCGGGGACGACCGCGGCGAGGCCGAGGACCACGGGCTGGCGTACGGCAAGGAGACGCTGTTCGCGATCGGCGGCTCCTTCGGCGGCATCGCCACCCTGGTCGCGGTCTTCACCGCGGCCGGCACGGTCGCCCTCTCCGTCGGCCAGCGCACCCGCGAGTTCGCGCTGCTGCGCGCCGTCGGCGCCACCCCGCGGCAGATCCGGCGCGCGGTCGCCGCCGAGGCGCTCCTGGTCGCCCCGCTCGCCGGGCTGCTCGGCTGCCTGCCGGGCATCGGGCTCGCGCACTGGTGGTTCGGGCAGATGCAGGACCGCGGGGCGGTTCCCGAGGCGGTCGAACTGCACGTCTCGGGGTTCCCGCTGCTGGCCGCCGTCGGCGTCGGGCTGCTCACGGCGCTGGGCGCCGGCCTGGCGGCCGGGCGCAGGCCCGCGAAGATCAAGCCGGGCCAGGCGCTCGCCGAGGCCTCGGTGGAGCGGCTGCGGCCGGGTGTCGTCCGTACCGTCCTCGGTCTCGCCGCGGTCGGCGGCGGCTCGGCGCTCGCCGGTGTGGCGGCCTCCGCCGCCGGTTCCGACGCGGCCAACGCCTCCCTCGGCGTGGTCATGCTCTTCATGCTGGCCGTCGCGCTGCTCGGCCCGATCCTGGCCCGGGTGTGCGCGGCCCTCTTCGGCCTGCTGCTGCGCGGCGGTGACGCCTCCGCGTCGCTGGCCGCCGCCAACTCCCGTACCAACGCGCGCCGGCTGGCCTCGGCGATCACCCCGATCGTGCTGGCGATGGCCTTCGCCTCGACGCTGGTCTTCATGCACACGAGCGAGAGCCACGTCGCCTCGGAGCAGCTCCGCGACGGCATCACGGCGGACCACGTCGTCACCGCCCCGGCCGGCCTGCCCGCCGACGCCGCCGACCGGGCCGCCCGGGCGCCCGGCGTCGACGCGGCCGTGAGCCTGCTGGACACGCAGGTGCTGGTGCCCGTCCGGGGCGGCGGCGAGACCTCGTTGCAGGGGACGGCGACCCAGGGCATCTCGGGCTCCGGCGCCGAACTCGCGAAGGTGCAGGACCTGGACGTGCGCGAGGGCAGCCTGGACCGCGTGGGCGAGGGGCGCATCGCCATCGACAGGACCCTCGCCACCGCCACGGACACCGGCCTCGGCGACAAGCTGCCGCTCTACCTCCCCGACGGCACGAAGGCCGCCCCGGAAGTCGTCGCCGTCTACGGCCGCGGCCTGGGCCTGCCGGCGGTGACCATGGACCGCGCCTCCCTGGACGGGCACGTCACGTCCGCCTTCGCCGACACCCTGCTGGTCAGCGGCGGCGACGCCGAGCCGCTCGCCCCCCTCGGCGAGGTCACCGACGCCTCCGGCTACGCGCTCGCGCAGAACGTGGACCGCGAGTTCGGCGCCTGGGCCAACTACATGATGGCCGCCGTCCTGGGCGGTTTCGCCGCCGTCGCCGCGGTCAACACCCTGGTGATGACGGTCCTCGACCGCCGCCGGGAACTGAACACCCTCCGCCTCGTCGGCTCCACCCGGCGCCAGGTGCTGCGCATGCTGGGCTGGGAGAGCCTGCTGGTGTCGGCGGCGGGCGTGGCCGTGGGCACCGCCATCGCCATGATCACGCTGACCCCGATGATGCGCGGCCTGACCGGCGAGTTCCCGCACGTCCCGCCGCTGCTGTACGCCGCCTTCGCGGCGACCGCGGCAGCCCTCGGCCTGGCCGCCGTCACCCTCCCGGCCCGCGCGGCCCTGCGCGACCGGGGTGCCTGACACCTCGGCCGCCCGGCGGACGGGCCCCCGGGAAGCACCTCCTCCCGAGGGCCCGCCGGCAGGCGTCCGGGCCATGGCGGGTCGCGCGTCTTCCGACCGGCCGGGGGAGGCGCCCCTGCCGGTCGGAAGACGCGCCGCCGTGCTGACGGATGTCTGCCGGCGAGCCCCCGCCCGGTCATCGGGTCACCCCGCCCGCAGCCCGTCCGCCGGAGGTGTGCGCAGGGCGTGGCGGGTGGGGAGTTCGGTCGTGAGGTACGACGTCAGCGCCACCGTCGCCGCGACCGCAGGGAGGAGCCAGGCGGGGCCCGCCGGCCAGGGACGGCCGAGGAGGCCCTGGCCGAGGAGGGCCAGGGGGACGGCGGACAGCAGGAGGCCGGTGACGAGGGCCGCGGCGGCGATCACCGTGGCCTCGCGCCGCATCATCGCGCGGATCTGCCGGGGCGTCGTGCCGACCAGGCGCAGCGCGGCGATCTCCGTCCGGCGCTGGGCGGTGGCGGCGACCAGCTTGTTGGCGATGCTCAGCAGCAGATAGCCGAGGAGCACCACGACCACCGCCAGGTTGATCCACACCTCGGGCGGCGCGTCCGCCCCCGTGGCGTCCGCGGCGGTGCCCGCGACGGCGAGGCCGGGGCGGCCGGCGGCCAGCGCGGCCAGGCCCGTCCCGGCCCGGGACGTGCCGTCGGTGCGGACCAGGACCCGCTGGTCCAGGCCGGCCGTGGTGTGCCCGGCGGCCAGTTGGCGGGAGAGGACGACCGGGCCGAAGCCCAGCCCCCGGTCGTACACGGCGACGACCCGGGCCTCGACCCGCGCCCCGTCGCCGAGCACCAGAGGCACCCGCTTCCCGAGCCCGGCGTCCCGGGTGCGGGCGGCCTCGGCGCTGACGGCGACCGTCGCCCCGGTCAGCCGGTCCAGGCCGCCGTCCGTCACACCGAGGTCCACGACGTCCCGGGCGTCCGGCGCCAGGATCATCGCCGGGGCCGACTCGGCCGCGGGCTCGCCCAGCTCCTCGTACTCCCACACCACCGTGGTCGTCCCGGCCGGCGCGGCGGCCCGTACGCCGGGCACGTCCCGCACGGCGGACAGGGTGCCGTCGGGCAGTCCGCCCAGCGCCGGTGCCGTCAGCTCGTACTGGGCGAGGGTGCCGGTGCGGGTGTCGTCGGAGGTGGCGGCCAGCACCGTGGTCTGGGTGAGCGTGTACGTCAGGACGAAGACGATGCCCATGGCCAGCGGGCTGACCACACCGGACAGCCGCAGCGCGTAGGCCCGTACGTTGGACAGCGCCAGCCACGTCGGCGCCGCCACCCCGGGCCGCAGCCGCCGTACGGCGGCCTCACCCGCGCTCCTGACCAGCGCCGGGCCGCACAGCGCCAGCCCGATCGCGGCGAGGATGCCCGCGATGGAGGTGACCGAGGCGCCGAGGACCGTCCGGGACAGCAGCGGCACCACCGAGAGCGCCGAGGCACCGAGGATCAGCAGCAGCCCGGCCCCGGTCCGGGCCCGCGACGGGGTGCGCGGCTCGCTGCGCGACTCGGCGACCGCCTCGGTGGCCGGCATCCGCGAGGTGCGCCAGGACGCGCACCGGGCGGAGAGCCGCACGGCCGCCGTGATCAGGAGCACGGTGGCGAGGGCGGGCAACGGGCTGACGGTGAGGGGGAGTTCGTCCGGGAGTACGTCGCGGTCGGCGAGCAGTTCCCGGAAGCGGTCCGCCAGCAGGTAGCCGGCCGCCACGCCCGGCACCAGGGCGAGGGCCGCGACGACCGTCGACTGCCCGGCGGCCAGCCGCCGGATCTGCCTCGGCGTCGCGCCGACCGCCCGCATCAGCGCCAGGTCGCGGCGCTGCCCGGCGATGGTCACGCCCAGCGCGCCCGCGACGACGAACCCGGTGATCAGCAGCACGATCCCGCCGAGCGAACCGGCGAGCAGGATCAGCAGCGAGCGCGCCGAACCCACCCCCGGCGCCACCGCCTCGCCCCGGTCCGCGCCGGTGGTCACCCGAAGACCCGTGCCCGCGACCTCCTCGCGGACGGCGTCGGCCACCCGCCCGCCGGCACCGTCGGCGGTCCGCAGGCCGATCAGGTCGACGGTCCCCGCGCGCGGGCCTTCGCCCCCGGTGCCGCGCCCGGCCAGCGCGGCGGCCGTCCGGTCCGCGAACCAGACGCCGCCGCCCGCGCCCGGGGCGTCGACCAGCGCGGAGATCCGGTAGGCCACGGCGGGGCGGCCGTTGGCCACGACCCGGACCCGGTCGCCCACCTCGAGGCCCGCCGCGTCGGCGGCCGCCGCGTCCACGGCGACCCCCTTCGCACCGGACGGCGCCCGTCCCTCGACCCGTGCGCCGGCCAGCAGCCGCGTCGAGGACCAGCCGTGCCCCGCCGTCACCGGGTCCTGCGCGGCGGGGACGGGCCGTCCGCGCCCGTCGAGGAGCGCCGCCGGGAAGCCGATGTCGCCGACGGCCGCGGTGACGCCGGGCAGGGCGGCCAGCCGGTCGACGAGCCCGGCCGGGACGGTGGCCCGTTCGGGCAGTGCGATCGGCAGGTCCCCGCTCGGGTGGAACTCCTGGTCGGCGGCGACCACGACGTCCGCGCCGCCGAGCCGCCCGGGCGGCAGCTGCGAACGCAGCCCGGACTCGGCGAGCACGCCGGTGGTGGTGAGCAGGGCCGCGCCGCCCAGCACCGCGCACGCCACGGCGAGCAGTGCGGTGATCCGGTGCGCGGCCATCCGCAGGGCGAGGTGCAGCATGCCTACCGCTCTCCCAACGCGACGAGACGCTCGGCCAGTTGCGGGGCCGTCGGCCGCTCCAGGGCCTCGACCACCCGGCCGTCGGCCATCACCAGCGCCCGGTGGGCGCGGGCCGCGGCGGCCGGGTCGTGGGTGACCATGACCACCGTCTGGCCCAGGTCGTCGACGAGGGCGCGCAGCAGGCCGAGCACCTGGTGGGCGCTGCGCAGGTCCAGCGCGCCGGTCGGCTCGTCCGCGAAGACGACGGCCGGTTTCGCCGCCAGCGCCCGCACGACGGCGGCCCGTTGCTGCTGACCGCCGGACAGCTCGGCCGGGCGGTGCGACAGCCGGTCGGCAAGACCCACCCGCTCGGTCAGCGCGCGCAGCCACTCCCGGTCCGGGCGCCGTCCCGCCAGGCGCAGCGGCAGCGTGATGTTGTCCTCGACGCTGAGCGAGGGAATGAGGTTGTACGCCTGGAACACGAACCCGACGCGTTCGCGGCGCAGTTCGGTGCGGCGGGTCTCGTTCAGGCCGGAGATCTCCCGCCCGTCGATGCGGACGCTGCCGGAGGTGGGGGAGTCCAGCCCGGCCGCGCAGTGCATCAGGGTGCTCTTGCCGGACCCGGAGGGCCCCATCACCGCGAGGAACGTGCCGTGTTCCACGGTCAGCGACACGTCGTCGAGGGCGCGGACACCGCCCGGGTAGGTCCGGGCGACCCGGTCCAGCGCGATGGCGGGCGCCCGGCGCCCGGTGACGGTGGCGGCCGGGACGGCGGTGCTCATCGCCGCCCCCGCAGGCGGCGTACGACGAGGGCGCCGGCGGCGAGGACGGTGACCACGCCGCTGGCCAGGTGCAGCGGGGCGGCGGCACCGGTGAAGGAGAGGGCCATGTTGGCGACCGCGCTGAGCACCACGACGGCCCACAGCAGCGCGCGCACGACGTCCCCGCGGGAGACGGCGTCCGGGCCGTCGCCGTCGCCGTGCCCCGGGGCGGGGGCGGCCTGGGGTGTGCCCAGGCGGTAGGGGTCCTGGTGGTCCTGGTGCGTCATGGCTGCGGCCTCCGTCGGTGTCGCTCTCGGTCGCCTCCGACGCTAGGGAGCGGGACCCCCCGCGGCCGATCCCGTGGGCCGCCCGGTCCGGGGTACAGCAGGCTGTACTTTCCGGCTCCGCACCCGCCGAGGGCCCGTCCGGCGGCATAGGGTCGGGCACGCTACGCCGCAGGTGCGTACGGCCCGGAGGGAGGCAGACGGATGACGGTCCCGGTCGCGTCCGTGCGGGAGACCGCCGTACGGACCCTGCGCGCCGCCCGTGCCGCGACGGGGCAGCTCGTCGGCGGGCTCGGTACGGCGTTCCAGGCACTGGGCGTGCTGGTGCTGCTGGCGGTGGCCGCCGTGACCGCGCCGGCCGGGGTGGGGCTGCTGCTCGCCCCCGCCGCCCTGCGCGCCCTGCACGCGCTGGCCCGCCGGGAACGCGCACGGCTGTCCGCCCGGGGCATCGAGATCGTCCCGCCCGATCCGCCGCCCACCCGGCTGCGGCTCGCCCTGGCCGACCCCACCACCCGGCGCGAGCTGGGCTGGCTGGTCCGGCACGCCACCCTGGGTTTCCTGCTCGGCCTGCTCGGCCTGCTGCTGCCGCTGTGCGCCGTCCGGGACACCACCTTCCCGCTGTGGTGGCGGCTGAGCCCCGGGGAGGCGACGACCACGTCCATCGGCATCGGCACCGCCCACGGCTGGCCGGACGCGCTCGCGGCGACGCTGCTGGGCGTGGGCTGGACCGCGATCGTGCTGGGCCTCGGCCCGGGCATGGCACGGCTCCAGGCCGCCCCGGCCCGGCGCCTGCTGGTGGCCGGACCGGGCACGGACCTGTCCCTGCGGGTGGCCGAACTGACCGCGACCCGGGCCGCGGCCCTGGACGCGCACGCCACCGAACTGCGCCGGATCGAACGGTCTCTGCACGACGGCGCGCAGAACCGGCTGGTGTCGGTGACGGTGCTGCTGGGCGCGGCGCGCCGGATGGCGGCGCGGGACCCGGCGGGCGCCGACGAACTGCTGGAGCGGGCGCAGTCCGCCGCCGAGCAGGCCCTGGCGGAGCTGCGCCAGGTGGCGCGGGGCATCCTGCCGCCGGTCCTGGCCGACCGCGGCCTCGCGGGCGCGCTGTCGGGCCTCGCGGCGGACTGCGGGGTGCCGTGCCGCGTCGAGGCCGACGTGCCCGAGCGGTGCGCGGCGTCGGTCGAGGCGACGGCGTACTTCGTGGTGGCCGAGGCGCTCACCAACATCGCGAAGCACAGCGGCGCCGCCCGCGCCTCGGTCACGGCCCGGGCCCGCGGGGGCCGGCTGCGCCTGCTGGTCGAGGACGACGGCCGGGGCGGTGCCGACGAGGACGCCGGCTCGGGCCTGACCGGCATCCGCCGCCGCGTCGCGGCGCTGGACGGCACCCTCCGCCTGACCAGCCCGCCCGGCGGCCCCACCGTCCTGGACGTGGACCTGCCCTGCGGGCGGTGACCCACCGGGACGGGGCCGGGGGCCGGGAGTACCGTGGAGGAACCGGGGGACGCCGCGCACCGGCCCCGACACCGGTGCCGCTCCCGGCGATCGACGACACCGGGCCGGACCCGCCCGAGCCCGGGGCAGGACTCGCCTCATGACAGTGCACGTGCCGGTGCGGCCGGCGACCACAGAGCCTCACGGGCGCCCCGCCGGCACCCGCCGGCCGGGCCCGGCACAGCGCTCCTCGCCGCAGGCCGGGGAACGGCTGCGGCCGCTGACCCGGCGTCAGATCGAGGACCGGTTCGCCGAGCTGGGCAACCTGTACGCGCAGACCTCCGGCGGCGGGCCCCGGGCGTGGAACGTGGCCCGCGGCGCCTTCCTGCGCCGGCTGACCGCCGACGTACGGCGTCCGGGCTTCGGCCTGCTGATCGCGGAGACCACCGTTCTGACCGGCTGCGCCTACGGCTACCCGGTGCCCGGCGGCGACCCGCCCGGCGTCCGTGGCCTGGAGCGGTACCTGACCGGGAGCGTGCTGCCCGTCGCCGCGTCGGGCCGGCTCTTCCTGGTCTCCGGGATCGTCGTCCCGGCCCGGGTGCGCCGGGAGCACCACGACCGGGCCTGGAACCTCGCCCGCCGCCTCCAGGCCCGCCTGCTCGCCGAACACGACGCCGCCCTCGGCGTCACGCTGGTGGACCGCGCCGACGGCGCGACCGTACGGGCGCTGCGCTCCTGGGGCTGGCGCTACGCGGAGGGCGACACCCTCCAGTCGTCCGTGCTCGGCCCGTACGGCGTCCTGGTCCTCGGGCCCTGAGCGACACCGCCGTGAGGAGAAAACCGACCCCCGTTGAAACATATATTCGCTCAGGACGGGAATACATTACGCCGCGAAAATCACCGGTCTCTGTCGGCGATTTCTCACCCGGGTTGTTGATTCATTTCGTGCTAGGCTGGACATCAGTTGCAGTTGTGGTTGCCATTTGTGTTACCGGGTTTCCGGGCAGGTGATCATCGCGGCGATGGGGGGCTCGCACAGTGCGGGCCTTCAACACTGCCTAGGAGAAAAAAGCATGGCTTCCGGTACCGTGAAGTGGTTCAACGCCGAAAAGGGCTTCGGTTTCATCGCGCAGGACGGCGGCGGCGCCGACGTCTTCGCCCACTACTCGAACATCGCCACCCAGGGCTTCCGCGAGCTCCAGGAGGGCCAGCGGGTGAACTTCGACGTCACGCAGGGCCAGAAGGGCCCGCAGGCGGAGAACATCGTTCCCGCGTAACACCACGCAGTACGCCGCGCGGTAGTCGCGCAGTACGTGTCGAGGGCCCGCACCGCACGGTGCGGGCCCTTCGCGTGTATTCACCAGCCGGTCGCCACCAGGTGGTTCACGAGCAGCGCCAGTACCGCCTGCGCCGTCAGCCAGCCGCGCGGCCGGGTGAGGAACGCGCAGGCCGCGAGGAGCCACAGGGCGAAGGGGAGCCAGATGCGTTCCGTCTCCGCCTTGCTCATGCCGGACAGGTCGGCGGCCAGCAGGGCGAGCAGCCCGGCGGCCACGAGGAACGCCAGCCGGACCTCCCCGGCCCGCTCGCCGTCCGCCCGCTCCCCGCCCGTCCGCACGTCCCCGGCCCGCCGCCGGAGCAGTACGCCCCCGGCCCGCCGCAGTCCCGCCACCGTGGCCAGGCCCGTGATGAGCACCGTGCAGGCGAGGTTGGCCCACACCCAGTACGCGTAGGGGCGGACGCCGGCCGCGCCCTCGTAGTAGCGGGTGACCAGCAGGCGGTACGCCTCCCACCAGTCGAACCCGGCCGCCGTGAACGCCACCGGCACCACCGCCGCCCCCGCCAGGAGCGCCGCGAGCAGCACCGGCCGCGCCCGCACCCCGCGCCGGCCGAGCACGAGCACCGCCGCCGCGATCACCGCGAACAGCGTCAGGCCGTACGAGAGGTAGCAGGTCAGCCCGAACAGCAGTCCCGAGCCGGCCGCCCACCCCGGTGAGCGCCGGGTGACCGCGAGGGCGAGCAGCGCCACCGCCCACGCGGCGACCGCCGCGAAGTAGCCGTCGGCGGACGTGCCCATCCACACCGCGGCCGGTGCCAGGGCCAGGAAGGGCGCCGCCCGCCGGGCGAGCCGCTCGCCGGTCAGGGCCCGCACCGCGACCAGCACCGCCACGCAGGCCGTCGCGCCCACGGTGATGGTCAGGGCTCCGGCCCAGCCCCCGCCGCCGAGCCCGATCCGGTCCAGCAGTACGTAGGTGAGCGTGGCCCCGGGCGGGTGACCGGCGACGTGGGCGGGCCAGTTGTCGGGGGAGTGGAGCAGGATGTGGCCGTTGAAGTCGCGCAGGGTCGCCGGGACGTCGTGCCAGCGGTCGACGACCGAGAGGTACTCCTGGCTCGTGGTGAGCCGTCCGGCGACGCCGCGTTCCCATCCGTCGATCAGGGCCAGCGACCAGGTCCACGCCAGCGCCGTGCCCCAGGCCGCGGGGAGCAGGGCGCGCCACGGCAGCCGGGCGGCGACGGCCGGGCCGTACGCCGCCACCCCCGCCGCCACCAGGACGGCCGCCGGGGTGCCGGGGCCCAGGTGCGGGTCCCAGCGGCCCAGCAGGGGCGGCCAGCCCACGATCAGGTCGTCATAGGTGTACACGTACCGGCCGACCAGGACGGCGGCCGCCACGAGGAGCGCGGCCGCCGCGGCGGCGTACAGGTCGGGGGAGGCGGAGCGGGGGCGGGTCACACCGGCACCGTAGGACGGAGGACCGCGCGACGGGCGGTGCGCACGGCGGACGTCAGCGTTTCGTCATGGGTCGCGGACCGTCCCGGGGGCCCCTCGCGGCCTACGGTCGGGACATGCGCGACCTCGCCCCACGGCTTCCCTCCTCGCCGGGTTTCTGGCGCAGCCCGCTGCGCGGGCCCTGGTTCACCTCGGTGCTCGGCCTCGTCCTGCTCGTCGGCATCACGGTGCTGTTCGTGACGGGGCTGGTGTCCTACGCCGCCTACAACCCCGGTCTGGACCCGGTCAACGACAAGACCCCGGACAAGGGGATCCTCGGCTTCTACCTCTTCGCCTGGCCGACCGACCCGCCCTGGCTGTACCGGCTCACACAGGGCGTGCACGTCACTCTCGGGCTGGTCCTGATCCCGGTGCTGCTGGCCAAGCTGTGGTCGGTGGTGCCGAGGCTGTTCACGCTGCCGCCGGTCCGCTCGCTCGCCCACGCGCTGGAGCGGATCTCGCTGCTGCTGCTGGTCGGGGGCGCGCTGTTCGAGTTCGTCACCGGGGTGCTCAACATCCAGCTGGACTACCTGTTTCCCGGCTCCTTCTACCCGCTGCACTTCTACGGTGCCTGGGTCTTCTTCGCCGCGTTCGTCGCGCATGCCGTGCTGAAGACGCCGATCGCGCTGCGCAACCTGCGGGCGATGCGCGAGGAGCGCGACGACCTGGTCTCCCCGCGCCCGGCCGCGCCCACCGTCTCGCGGCGCGGGGCCCTGTGGTTCGTCGGGGGCGGCTCGCTGCTGATGTTCGCCACGAACGCGGGGCGCAGCTTCGACGGGCCGCTGCGGGCCACCGCCGTGCTCTCCCCGCACGGCGGGCCCGAACCGGGCGAAGGCCCGAACGGGTTCCAGATCAACAAGACGGCCGCCCACGTGGGCATCGACCCGGCCGAGACGGGCGAGGACACCTGGCGGCTCGTCGTCACCGGGCGCTCGGGGACGGTCCGGTTCAGCCGGGCCGAGCTGCTCGCCATGGAGCAGCACAGCGTGGCCCTGCCCATCGCCTGCGTCGAGGGCTGGTCGACGTCCGACCAGTGGTGGCGCGGCGTACGGCTGCGGGACCTCGCCGCCCGCGTGGGCCACGAGGACGATCCGCCGGACGTGTTCGTCGAGTCCCTCCAGCGGCGCGGCGCCTTCCGCAGCGGAGCCCTGCGCGCCAACCAGGTGGCCGACCCGCGCTCCCTGCTCGCCCTGTACGTCAACGGCGAGGAGCTGAGTCCGGACCACGGCCACCCGGCCCGGATCATCGTGCCCGCCGCGCCCGGCGTGCTGAACACCAAGTGGGTGGCCCGGATGACGTTCGGAGACCTGGGATGAACCTCCTGCGCAGGCCGTCGCGGCCCGGTCCGCCGCCCCTCGGCAGCCCCTTCCAGATCCTCCTGCTGGCCTGCTCCTTCGCGCTCGCGGGCTACGCGGGCGTGCGGCTGCTCGCCGGCGACTGGCTCGGCGTGGTCCTCTGGTTCGTGGGCGCGGCGCTCCTGCACGACCTGGTGCTGCTGCCGCTGTACGCGCTGCTGGACCGGGCGGTCACGGGCGGTCTCGGCGCGGTCCGCCACCGTGAGTGGACCTCGTACGTCCGGTTTCCCGCGGCCTTCTCCGGGCTGCTCCTGCTCGTGTGGTTCCCGCTGATCGGCGGCCGGGTCGACGCGCGCTACGCGGGGGTCACCGGGCTGTCGGCGGAGGGCTTCCTCGGCCGCTGGCTGCTGATCACGGCGGCGCTGTTCGGCGGCTCGGCGCTGCTGCTCGCCCTGCGGCTGCTGCGCAGCGCGACGAAGCGGCGCTCCCCCGAGCCCCACTGACCGGCGGTCCGCCAGCCGGCGGCGCCCGCGCGGCGGAGCAGGGCGCGGGTGCCGATCCGCGCCCAGGGGAAGGGGCTGCCGGACGCCGGCCGGCCGTCGGTGACGTCGACGAGCTGCACGTGCAGGCGTTCGTCGACGTCGACCGGGGCCGTCTCGGCGATCAGCAGGCCGCCGGGCGCGAGCAGGGCGGCGACGCGGCCGAGCAGGGCGCGGGGATCGCCGCCGATGCCGACGTTGCCGTCCATGAGGAGCACGGTGTCCCAGCGTCCCTCGCCGGGCAGCGGCTCGAACACGGAGCGCCGCAGCGACTGTCCGCCGAGCCCCACGGTGCGGCTCACGGCGGCCTCGCTGACGTCGATGCCGAGGACGGTGCGGCCCCGGGCGGCGAGCTCGGCCACCAGCCGGCCGGGGCCGCAGCCCACGTCGAGCACGGCGCCCTCGCACCGGTCGAGGACGTCCAGGTCGACGGCGTCGGCCCGCGCGCACCAGCGCTCCACCTCCAGCGGCAGCAGCCAGCCGTCGGTGCGGCGCAGGTACAGCGGACCGTGGCCCGAGCGCAGCGCGGCGGCGTAGGGGTCGGAGGTCTCCCAGGCGGGGGCGGGGGACGGCCTGCCGGGGGCCAGTCGCGCGGCGCCCTTCACCGGCTCACCCGCCGCCGGTCGGCGGCCGGTGCGCAGGCCGCCAGCCGGGCGGCGAACCGGCCGTCCGGGGCCAGGGCGGCGACGGCGCGGGCGTCGGCGGCGGTGTCGACGTCGCGCAGCGGCGGCAGGTCCCGTACCCGCAGTCCCGCCGCCAGCAGCCGCTCGCGCTGCACGGCCCCGGTCACCGGCGTCGACATGGGCACGCCCCGCAGCAGCGCGGGTTCGGGCCGGGCCAGGCCCAGCGCCCAGAAGCCGCCGTCCTCGGCCGGGCCGAAGTACGCGTCGCAGTCGTGGAAGTCCACGTCGAGGAGGCCGGGCGTCACCTGCGGGGTGTCCATCCCGATCAGCAGGGCGGGCCCCGTGCAGCCGGCGAACGCGTCCGCGAGGCGTGCGTCGAGACCGCCCGCGCACTGCGGTACGACGTCGAAGCCCGGCGGCAGCCAGGGGCCGGGGGCGCCGTCGAGCACCAGCACCCGGCGCCGCGCGGGCGTCGCGGCGACGGCGGCCAGGCTGTCGGCGAGGGCCGCCTCGGCCAGCGCGGCCGCCTCGACGGGCGTGAAGGGCGGGGTGAGCCGGGTCTTGACCCGGCCGGGGCGCGGCTCCTTGGCGATGACGAGGAGGGTGTTCACCATGCTCACCGTGAGTTCCCTTCGCGGGCCGCGTCACTCGGCACCGGCCGGCCGGGCGGCTCGCCCAGCACGCGGCGCATGTCCCGCACCGCGTGCCAGGTGCCGCGCCAGGTCCCGGTCACCTTCGAGGCGCCGGTGCGGGGCAGGTACGGGACGTCGTGCTCGGCGATCCGCCAGCCCGCGTCGGCGGCGCGGACGACCATCTGGAGCGGGTAGCCGCTGCGCCGGTCGGTGAGGCCGAGGGCGAGGAGCCGTTCGCGGCGGGCGGCGCGCAGCGGGCCGAGGTCGTGCAGCCGCAGGCCGGTGCGGCGGCGCAGCATCCGGGCCAGGGCGAGGTTGCCGGCGCGGGCGTGCACCGGCCACGCGCCCCTGGCCTGCGGCCGCCGGCGGCCGAGGACCAGGTCGGAGGTCCCGGCGCGGATCTCGCGGACGAAGGGCGTCAGCAGGCCCGGGTCGAGGGAGGCGTCGCAGTCGCAGAAGCAGACGACGTCGGCGGTCGCGGCGGTCAGCCCGGCGTGGCAGGCGGCGCCGAAACCGCGGCGCGGCTCGGTCACGACCGTGGCGCCGAGCGAGCGGGCGAGGTCCGCCGAGCCGTCGGTGGAGCCGTTGTCGACGACGAGCGCACGCCAGCCGGCCGGGATGCGGGCCAGGACCCAGGGGAGGGCTCCGGCCTCGTTCAGGCAGGGGAGTACGACGTCGACGTCCGGAGCGGGCGAGGTGGTCACGGCGTTCACCCTACGAACCGGAACCGGACGAATCGGGCTTCCACTCCTTACGAAACACGGACGTCGGCGGCCCGGCCGTCCGCGACGGACACGCCGACGGGGACACGGTGCGAGGCTGGACCCATGCAGCAGCAGCGCTCCGAGCCCGCCCCACCGGCCCCGTCGGCCGTTCCGGCCGTTCCGGCCGCCGAAGCCGCGACCGCCCTCGCGACCGGGCCTGCGACCGTCCCGGTGCTCGAACCGACGGCCGCCCCCGCCGTCGGCCCCGCGGCCGACCCCGCCCGGATCCTCGTCGTGGACGACGATCCCACCGTCGCCGAGGTCGTGGCCGGGTACCTCGACCGGGCCGGTTACCGTGTCGACCGGGCCGGTGACGGGCCGGAGGCGCTCGCGCGGGCCGCCGGGCACCGTCCCGACCTGGTGGTGCTCGACCTGATGCTGCCCGGCATGGACGGGCTGGAGGTGTGCCGTCGGCTGCGCGGCCAGGGGCCGGTGCCGGTCATCATGCTGACCGCCCGGGGCGACGAGGACGACCGCGTCCTCGGGCTGGAGGTCGGCGCCGACGACTACGTGACCAAGCCGTTCAGCCCGCGGGAGCTGGTGCTGCGGGTGGAGTCCGTCCTGCGCCGCACCCGGCCCGCCCCGGCGCCGCGCCCGCCGTCCGCGGCCGGTCTGACCGCCGACCCGGCCGCCCGCAGGGCCACCAAGGACGGCACCGAACTGGCCCTGACCCTGCGCGAGTTCGACCTGCTCGTCTTCTTCCTGCGGCATCCGGGACGGGCGTTCGCCCGGGAGGAGCTGATGCGTGAGGTGTGGGGCTGGGACTTCGGGGACCTGTCCACCGTCACCGTCCACGTCCGGCGGCTGCGCGGCAAGGTCGAGGACGATCCGGCCCGGCCCCGGCTGATCCAGACGGTGTGGGGCGTGGGCTACCGCTTCGACCCCGCGGGCCGGGAGGCGGACTGACCGTGCACGCCACCTTCCTCATCGCCCTCTACGCCTTCGCGGGCGCCGCCGCCGCCGGTCTGGTGGGCGCGGCCGTGCTGCGGCTGATCCGGCGGCGCTCGCTGACCGCGTCGCTCGCCGTGGTGGCCGCGGTCGCCGTCCTCGCGATGCTCGCGGGCACGCTGGCCGTCGCCTGGGCGATGTTCCTGTCCCCGCACGACCTGTCCGTCGTCACGACCGTCGTGGCGATGGCGGCCGTCGTCTCCCTGGCCACCGCGCTGCTGCTGGGCCGCTGGGTGGTCGCCCGCAGCCGCGAACTGGCGGCCGCGGCACGGTCGTTCGGCGACGACGGGGACTACGCCGCCCCCAGCACCCCGGCGACCGCCGAACTGGACGCGCTCAGCCGCGAACTGGCGGCCACCAGCGCCCGGCTCGCCGAGTCCCGCGAGCGGGAGCGCGCCCTGGAGGCCTCCCGGCGCGAGCTGGTCGCCTGGATCTCGCACGACCTGCGCACCCCGCTGGCCGGGCTGCGCGCCATGTCCGAGGCGCTGGAGGACGGGGTCGCCGCCGACCCCGACCGCTACCTGCGGCAGATCCGCGCCGAGGTGGAGCGCCTCAACGACATGGTGGGCGACCTCTTCGAACTCTCCCGCATCCACGCCGGCACGCTCGTCCTCGCCCCGGCCCGGATCTCGCTCTACGACCTGATCGGCGACGCCCTCGCGGGCGCGGACCCGCTCGCGCGCCGGCACGGCGTACGGCTGGTCGGCGACGCGGTGGCGGCGGTACCGGTCGAGGTGGACGGCAAGGAGATGAGCCGGGTCCTGGGCAACCTGCTGGTCAACGCGATCCGCCGCACCCCGGCCGACGGCACGGTCGCGGTCGCCGCCGAGCGGTCCGCCGACGGGGTGGTGGTCT
The DNA here is from genome assembly GCF_033406955.1 of Streptomyces violaceoruber. Lineage (NCBI taxonomy): Bacteria > Bacillati > Actinomycetota > Actinomycetes > Kitasatosporales > Streptomycetaceae > Streptomyces > Streptomyces violaceoruber. Next base: position 4,411,014 of record NZ_CP137734.1, read on the forward strand.
CCGTCACCGACGGCTGCGGCGGCATCCCCGAGGAGGACCTGCCGCGGGTCTTCGACACCGGCTGGCGCGGCACCCACGCCCGTACGCCCCCGGCCGGGGCCGGCCTGGGCCTCGCCATCGTCCGCGGCATCGTCGAGGCCCACCGGGGCCGGGCCACGGTCCGCAACATCCCCGGCGGCTGCCGCTTCGAGGTGATCCTGCCGCCGGCGGGGGCCTGAGCCCCGGGCCGGACCCCGGGTCAGTCCCCGCGCAGCCCGTCCCGGGCGAACTCCCGCATGCCCTCCGCGAATCCGACCCGGGGCCGCCAGCCCAGGTCGGTCCGCAGGCGCGCGGAGTCCGCGGTGATGTGCCGGACGTCGCCGAGGCGGTACTCGCCGGTGACGACGGGCTCGGGGCCGCCGTGCGCGGCGGACAGGGCGACGGCCATCTCACCCACGGTGTGCGGCTCACCGCTGCCGGTGTTGTAGGCGCTGAGGGCGCCCTCCGGCGGCCGGGCGGACTCCAGTGCGGCGACGTTCGCGGCGGCCACGTCCCGCACGTGCACGAAGTCCCGGCGCTGGCGGCCGTCCTCGAAGACGCGCGGCGCCTCGCCGCGGGCCAGCGCGGAGCGGAAGAAGGAGGCGACACCGGCGTACGGGGTGTCGCGGGGCATCCGGGGGCCGTACACGTTGTGGTAGCGCAGTGACACCGCCGTCGCGCCGGTCGTCCGGGCCCAGGCGGCGGCCAGGTGCTCCTGGGCCAGCTTGGTCGTGGCGTACACGTTGCGCGGGTCGGCCGGGGCGTCCTCGCCGACCAGGCCCGGGGCCAGGTCCGCGCCGCACCGGGGGCAGGTGGGCTCGAACCGGCCCGCGTCCAGGTCGGCGACGGCGCGCGGTCCCGGCCGCACCACGCCGTGCCGCGCGCACGTGTAACGGCCCTCCCCGTAGACGACCATCGACCCGGCGAGCACCAGCCGCCGCACGCCCGCCCCGGCCGTCGCGGCGAGCAGGACGGCGGTGCCGAGATCGTTGCGGGAGACGTACTCCGCCGCGTCGGCGAACCCGTTGCCGAGGCCGACCATCGCCGCCTGGTGGCACACGGCGTCCACCCCGGCGAGTGCTCGCGCCAGGGCCGCCGGATCGCGCACGTCGGCGCCGGGGTCCTCGCGGACGTCGTAGCCCACGGGCTCGTGCCCGTGCTCCCGCAGGGCCTCGACGACATGGGACCCGATGAAACCGGCGCTGCCGGTGACCAGTACGCGCATGTCCGACACGCTAGGCCCGGGCAGGCGCCGGGCCGGGTGTGCCGTCCCGCACGTCACGGGTCCGTAAGAAGCGGGGCGGTCGCGGACCCGAGGCGACTTTGCCATTCCTTTACAACCCGGCCGGTCCCCGCCTCGTCTCTCCGTCCGACCCGCATCACCCCCCGCGGTGCGCCGGTGCCCACGCGCCGCCGCGCCGACGACGAGAGAGAGCGACCCGATGCGCCGAACCATCCTCACCGCCGTGGCCCTGGCCTGCACCGCCGTACTGGCTAGCACCGGAACCGCGTTCGCCGACGACCCCACCCCGGCGCCCGCCGCCCCCGCCGAGAGCGCCCCGAGCCCCGGCACCGGACCGGCCGACGCGACCCCCGTGCCGTCCGTCAGCGCCCCCGCCGCCGAGCCGACCGAGGCGCCGACCCCCGCGCCGGCCGACGGCCAGGTCTCCGTCGTACCGGAGGGCGCGGCCGACACCGGGGTCGCGGGGCCCTCGGACCCGGCCGGGACCGACGCGTCCGTGGTCGGCGCGAGTGCCGGCGGGGTGCTCCTCGCGGGCGGCGCGGTCCTCTTCGTCGTACGCCGTCGACGGGCGGCGGCGACCGGCGCATGATCCCGCGCCCCGGCCGGGTCCTCGCGACCGCCGCGCTGGCCGCGCTGCTCGTGGGCTGCGGCGGCGGCCAGGGGGACGGCGGCACGGCACCCGACCGGCCGCCGCCCGCGACGGCCGCGGCACCGCCCGCGCGGACCCCCGCCGAGCCGGTGCGGCCCCTGGCGCGTTCCGTGCCGGTGGGGCTGCGCATCCCCGCCATCGGGGTCGACACCCCGGTGATGGGCCTCGGTCTCGCCGCGGACGGCACGGTGGAGGTCCCGCCCGTCACGGACGACGACCGCGCCGGCTGGTACCGGCACTCGCCGACGCCGGGTCAGGTGGGCCCTTCGGTCCTCCTGGGCCACGTCACGGTGGGCCGGTACGGCGACGGGGTCTTCCGGCACCTCGCGGGGCTGCGCCGCGGCGAGCGGATCGAGGCCCGCCTGGAGAACGGCACCACCGCCGAGTTCACGGTCACCGCCGTACGGACGGTGGCGAAGGCCGACTTCCCGACGGACGACGTCTACGGGGACGTGGCGGGGCCGGAGTTGCGGCTCATCACCTGCGGCGGTCCGCGCGACGGCCAGGAGTACCGGGACAACGTGATCGTCTTCGCCGAACTGAGCGCCACCAAGGGCCGCTAGAACAGGTCCCGGTGCGCACCGCACCGCATACCCTCACGACCATGGAGAGCGTTGAAACGGTCCCGTGACAGGGCGGCGTCCGAGCTGTTCGCCGCCCTGTATCCGCGCCTCGCCGGCTGGTGCCGCCGGCTCGTCGACGACGACGAGACGGCCCACGAGATCGCCTCCGAGGCGTTCACCCGGCTCTGGGCCCGCTGGACGTCCGTGGAGGAGCCCCGCGGCTTCCTCTACGTCACCGCCGCCAACCTCGTCCGCGACCACTGGCGCAAGCTGGAGCGCGAGCGCCGGGCGGTGCGCCGGGTCACCGCGGAGGTCGCCGTGCGCCCGCACCCGGAACAGGCCGACCCCTCGGTGCGGCTGCTCGTACAGTCGCTGCCGGAGCGGCTGCGGGTGCCGATCCTGCTCCACTACTACGCCGACATGCCGATCCGGGAGGTGTCCGTGCTGACCGGACGCAAGGAGGGAACCGTCAAGGCCGACCTGCACGCGGCCCGCGAACTGCTCCGCGTCCATCTGAGGAGAAGCCTTGACCACACGCCTTGAGGACGAGATGGACGAGCCCGGTTCCGACCGCGACGATCCGCTGCTGGTCGTGCTGCGTCCGGGCGCCGACTTCCTGGGCCCGCCGCCGGGCCGCTACGAGGCGATCCGCCGGGCCGCGTCCCGGCGGCGCCTGCTGCGCGCCGCCGCCGGTGCCGCCGCGACCGCTGCCGCCGCCGCCCTGATCGCGCTGCCGCTGAACCTGGCGGCCCCCGCCCCGCCGGCGCGCCCGACGCCGCCCCTGGCCCCGGCCCCGGCCGCCCCCACGCCGGAGGCCACCCCGAGCCCGGCGCCGCCGAGCGAATCCACCCGGGCGCCCGACACCGGCCCCGCACTGCCGACCGGGGAATCCGCGCCGCCCGGCGCCACGCCGTCGCCCTCGGAGCCGTCGCCGTCGACGCCGTCGTCCGAGCCGTCGGCCGAGCCGAGCGACCCGCCCGTCCGGCAGGCGCCGACGAACGCGCCCGGCACCGTGGTACCCACGCCCTCGGCGCACGGCCCCGCGGAGCAGGGCGGCCCGGCCGTGACGGACGGCACGGCTGCTACAACGGGGTGATGATCTACCACGTGGTACCGCTGGCCGAGTGGAACGCCGGCCGGGGCCGGCCGTACGCGCCCGACTCCCTCACGCGGGACGGGTTCGTCCACTGCTCGCCCGACGAGGAGACCACGCTCGCCGTCGTCAACGCCTTCTACCGCGGCGCGCCCCGGCCACTGGTGGCCCTGCTCCTGGACGAGGACCGGCTCACCGCGAGGTGCGTGTGGGAGGCGGCCGAACCCGCCCCGCCGCCCGGGGTCGCCGGGGGCACCCTGTTCCCGCACGTCTTCGGCCCCGTCGACCGCGCGGCCGTCCAGCGCGTGCTGGAGGTCCGCTGGGACGACGAGGGCCGGGCGACGGGCCTGTTCTGATCCGGCCTCAGAGTTCCTGGGGGGTGCCGACGGTGCCGCCCAGCAGCGCGGACGCCGCCTCGACCGGCGTGGCGGCGGGCGCCGGGGACGCGGGCTCGGCCCCGGGGGCGGGGTGGCAGGTGAAGCCGAGGCGGGCCATGGCCCGGGTCACCTCGCCGCCGCTGAAGTCGCGCCGGTCCTGCCGGGTGACGACCTCGCCCACCTGCTTGACGGGGTACCGGCGGCGGCCGATGGTCACGGACTCACCGGTGACGGGTTCGGGCGTGACGCCCTTCATCGAGTCCAGCACCCCGCTCTTGGTGAGGTCGAACGGATACCGGGCGATGACACAGCGCATGATGCCTCCAACGAGCGGAATGGGGCGGGTGGGGTCAGGATCCGGATCCGGACCGCGTCCGAACCCGGGGCGGGTGTCCTAGGGGTGTCAGGCCGCCGAGCCGGTCGAACCGCCGGTGGACTGGCGGCGCGGCCTGCGGCGCGGGGACTCGCCGGTGGGCCGCCCCTGGGCGGCGGTGCGGGACTGGCCCGCGGTGCGGGACTGCGCGGCGCCGGTGCGGGCCTGGGTACCGGTGCCCTGCCCGCCGCTGCGGCCCTGCGCGGAACGGCCGCGGCGGCCGCGGGACGGGGACCCCGCGCCGGCGGCGGCGCGCCGGGGGCGCTCCACGACCGGTGCGGTGATGACGACGGGAACGCCCGAGGGGGTCTGCGCACCGGTGATGCGCGCCAGCTCCGCCTCGCCCGAGCGGACCGGGGTGACCTGCGGGGTGATCCCGGCCAGGGACATCAGCCGGGTCATCTCGCGCCGCTGGTCCGGCGTCACCAGGGTGACGACGCTGCCGGACTCGCCGGCCCGGGCCGTGCGGCCGCCCCGGTGCAGGTAGTCCTTGTGGTCGCCGGGCGGGTCCACGTTGACGACCAGGTCGAGGTTGTCGACGTGGATGCCGCGGGCCGCGACGTTGGTCGCCACCAGCGCCGTCACCTGCCCGTCCTTGAACTGGGCGAGGGTGCGGGTGCGCTGCGGCTGGGACTTGCCGCCGTGCAGGCCGGCGGCGCGCACCCCGCTCTTCAGCAGGTGCTTCACCAGCCGGTCCACCCGGTGCTTGGTGTCCAGGAACATGATGACCCGGCCGTCGCGCGCCGCGATCTCGATGGTCGCGCGCTGCTTGTCCTCGTCCTGCACGTGCAGGACGTGGTGCTCCATCGTGGTGACGGCACCGGCCGACGGGTCGACGGAGTGGACCACCGGGTCGGTCAGGTAGCGGCGGACCAGCTTGTCGACGTTGCGGTCCAGGGTGGCCGAGAACAGCATCCGCTGCCCGTCCGCCGCGACCTGGTCGAGCAGGGCGGTGACCTGCGGCATGAAGCCCATGTCGGTCATCTGGTCGGCCTCGTCCAGGACCGTGATGGTGACGTCGCCGAGGGCGCAGTCGCCGCGGTCGATGAGGTCCTTGAGCCGTCCGGGCGTCGCCACGACGACCTCCGCGCCGGAGCGCAGCGCGCCGGCCTGCCGGCCGATGGACATGCCGCCGACCACGGTGGCCGACCTGAGGCCCACGGCGCGGGCGTACGGGGTGAGCGCGTCGGTGACCTGCTGGGCCAGCTCACGGGTGGGGACGAGGACCAGGGCGAGCGGACGCCGCGGCTCGGCGCGCTTGCCCGCCGTGCGGGCCAGCAGGGCCAGGCCGAAGGCGAGCGTCTTGCCAGAACCGGTGCGGCCGCGGCCGAGCACGTCGCGTCCGGCCAGGGAGTTCGGCAGGGTCGCCGCCTGGATCGGGAACGGCTCGGTCACGCCCTGGTCGCCGAGCGCGGCCAGCATGCGGGCCGGCAGGTCCAGTTCGGCGAAGGTCTCGACGGCGGGCAGCGCCGGGGTGATGGTCTTGGGCAGGGCGAACTCGCCGCCCTGGGGCGCGGCGGCCGGGCGGCGGCCGGAGTTCTGGGGGCGGCCGGCCGAACGGGAGCGACGGGGGCCGTCGCCGGCGCGCCGGCGGTCGTTGGTGCGTGCGCGGTTCATGGGGAACCTTCCTTGATACGGCACGTAACAAGGGAGACCCGCAGCGGACGAGCGGCGCAGGGAATCGCAAGAACGAGCCGGACCGGTCGATTTCGGCGTGTGGGGCCGAGCGGACCGGGAGAATTGGTGAATGCGGGGGAACGCGGGGAACGCGGGTAAGTCGAATGCGCGGGGGGAAATCCGTGGCCCCCGCGGGGCGGCGTGCGCCCGGAAACGCGGCGAGCTGGGGCCCGCACCCCTAGGTGCGGGCCCCAGCTGCGCGGTGTGCGTGAGCGTCAGGCCGGGGTGATGTTCTCGGCCGTCGGGCCCTTCTGGCCCTGCGCGATGTCGAAGGTCACCTTCTGACCCTCGAGCAGCTCGCGGAAGCCCTGCGCGTTGATGTTCGAGTAGTGGGCGAAGACGTCGGGACCGCCGCCGTCCTGCTCGATGAAGCCGAAGCCCTTTTCGGCGTTGAACCACTTCACGGTGCCGGAAGCCATGTTTTCTCCTTCGGTACGGTGCTCGGAGTTCACCCTGTGTGCACTCCGGTCGCCGCGATGATCACCCCGTCGGAAAAAACCTTCAGGCAACCACAACTGCAACTTCGTCCGACAGTAGCACGCCGTGATCGACCGGGTGCCGGCGATAATCTTGGCCCGATCGGCCGCCGGGGGAATATTCCCGGGACGGCCGCCGGGTCCTCCCCGCCGACCTGGCGGACAGCGCCGGTCCATGGCGCGCGAACCCCCGCACCGAGACAAAGGACACGTCCGCGCGGGCGGGGTCAGCGGAGGTCGGCGAGGTCCTCGGCGGTCAGGACGATCGACCCGGCGGCGGTGTTCTCCTCCAGGTGGGCCACGGAGCCCGTGCCGGGGATGGCCAGGGTGACGGGCGAGGAGGCGAGCAGCCGGGCCAGGGCGATCTGCGGGACCGTGGCGCCGTGCCGGTCCGCGACCTCGGCGACGCGGCCCCCGCCGATGTCGGCCAGGCCGCCGCCCAGCGGGAAGTACGGCACGTAGGCGATGCCGGCCTCCTCGCAGCGGGCCAGCACCTCCGTGTCGTCGCGCCGGTCAGGGTGGAAGTGGTTCTGGACGGCCGCGACGGGTGCGATCGCCCGCGCCTCGGCGAGGTGCCCGGCGTCCACGTGGCTGAGGCCCAGGTGCCGGATCAGGCCCTCCTCGCGCAGCGCGGCCAGCGCCTCGAAGCGGGCGGCGACGGACTCGCCGTGCGGCGGCGGCTCGATGCCGCCGATGCGGAGGTACACCAGGTCGAGGCGGTCGACCCCGAGGCCCGCCAGGTTCTCCTCGACCAGTGCCCGCAGTGCGCCCGGATCGGTGGTCGCCTCCAGGCCGCCGTTCGGGGTGCGCAGCGGGCCGACCTTGGTGGCGATCACCAGGCCGTCCGGGTAGGGGTGCAGGGCCTCGCGGATCAGGTCGTTGGCCCGGACGGAGCCGTCGTCACTGGTGTAGAAGGCGGCGGTGTCGATGTGGTCGATGCCGAGTTCCACGGCACGGCGCAGCACGGCGCGGCCGGTCTCCGGGTCGCGGGCCGGGCCGTGGAAGCTGTTGGTGGGCAGGCGCATGGCTCCGAAGCCGAGCCGCCCGATCGGAAGGTCGCCACCGAGGCGGAAGTCGTTGCTCATGCCCTCACCCTGCGCGGCACGCCCCCCGCCCCACGAGCCCTTGGCAGCTTGCTGCCAGCCACCGCCCCGCGGCCCGGTCGTCACCACACCGACGCGACGGCCCGGCGGCCCGGCGGCCCGGCGGCCCGTCGACCCGTCGGACCGCCGACAGAGGCTTCGGCGCCGGGGAGCATTGCGAAGGCGGTGGCTTCCACGGAGCGGATGGCCCGCACGGGGCGGTGGCCGTCATGACGGCGGCGGCCGCCGCCGAGGGCCGCCAGGGCGCCGACGGCGGCGCCGTGGGCCCGTGCGGGTGCGGCACGCGCCGAGACCCCGGCCGGTGGAGGCGCAGGCGGCACAATGGCCGTATGGCCCCGATGGCAGAGAGCATGACGGTGCACGGTGATACGGAGTTGCTGGCCCGTGCCGGGCATCTCTTCTCCTCGGTCCGGGAGGAGTTCGTCTGCGCCGCCCGCGACCTCGACACCTGGCCCCGCCCCGCCGCCCGGCGGGTCGCCCGGGCGCGGGTGCGGGACAGCGGTGCCACACACGTCCGCAAGCTGCTCAGCCCGGCCGCGCTGGCCGACGAGGGCGGCCGTGCGCACCTGGCCGAGCTGGCCGCCCGGGGTGCCCGGGTGCGGATCGCCGCCGGTGCCCTGCCGCACGAGACGATCATCATCGACCGGCGCTGGGCGATCCTCGCCGGTGCGGACGCGCCCGGCGGCCGCGCGTACACCGTGACCGGTGCGCCCACCCTGGTCGGCGGCGTGCACGCCCTGTTCGAGGCCGCCTGGGAGGCGGCCACCGACCTCGCGTCCTTCCTGCGGGGCGACCAGCCGCACCTCGACGCCGGCAGCCGGACGGTGCTGCGGGCACTGGGCTCGGGTGCCACGGACGAGGCCGCCGCACGGGAGCTGGGCATGTCGCTGCGCACCTACCGGCGCCGGGTCGCCGGGCTGCTCGACGCCCTCGACGCCGGGTCGCGGTTCCAGGCGGGCGTGCGCGCGGGCGAACTGGGACTGAGCGGCTGACGGCGCGAGGCCGGACGGCCGGACGGTCCGCGGGGAACGGATCGGCGGCCGGCAGCGTCGTCCCCTTTCAGGGCACGCCCGGCCGTGTCCCGGAGAGGGGCGGCGCAGTGGGTACGGACGGGTTCGCCACGTGGACACGGCGGTTCGAGGACGAGCGGGAGCGCAGGGCGGCGCAGGGCGACCCGGACTGGGAGCGGGGCGCCGTACTGCACCGGGCGGTGTGGGCGGGCATCCAGCGCTTCCAGGTCGGCGAGGACGGTGACGGCGCGAACCTCGTCGCCAAGGCCGAGGAGGCGGGCGACGCCGACTACGCGCGGGCGGTGCGGCTCTTCGTCGCCGAGGAGCAGAACCACGCCCGGCTGCTGGCCCGGCTGCTGGCCGCCGGGGACAGGCCGGCGCTGAGCGGCCACTGGAGCGACACCGTCTTCGTACGGCTGCGGCGGCTGCTGGGCCTGCGCACCGAGCTGCTGGTGCTGATGATCGCCGAGGTCGTGGCGCTGCGCTACTACCGGGCCCTCAGGGACGGCACCGACGACGCGCTGACCTCGGAGGTGGCGGGCCGGATCCTGGCCGACGAGCGGCGCCACGTGCCCTTCCACTGCGAGCGGCTGCACCACTCGCTGGCCGAACTCCCCGCGGTGACGCGCCGCCCCGTGATGGTCCTGTGGCGGCTGCTCCTGCTCGCCGCCACCGTGGTGGTCGCCGCCGACCACGGCGCGGGGCTACGCCGGCTCGGCGTCGGCCGGCGCCGGTTCGCGGCCGACGTCATGGCCTCGGCCTCCGAGGTGGCCGAGGCGGTCCTGACCCCCCGGCCGGACGCCTGGTCCGGCGGCGCGTGAGGACCGGCGCCGACGGCCGGGCGCCCGCTGCCGGGCCGTAGCGCCGCTGCCGGGTCACAGCGCCGCTGCCGGGCCGTGGCGCCGCTGCCGGGTCACAGCGCCGCTGTCGGGCCGTGGCGCCGCCGTCGGGTCACAGCGCCGCTGTCGGGTCACAGCGCCGCTGTCGGGCCGTACCGCCGTCGTCGGGCCACAGCGCCGTCGTCGGGCCGTGGCGCCGCTGTCGGGCCACAGCGCCGCTGTCGGGCCACAGCGCCGCTGTCGGGCCGTACCGCCGTCGTCGGGCCACAGCGCCGTCGTCGGGCCGTGGCGCCGCTGTCGGGCCACAGCGCCGCTGTCGGGCCGTACCGCCGCCGTCGGGCCACAGCGCCGTCGTCGGGCCGTACCGCCGTACTACTTGCTGACGGCGAAGCGCATCAGGGCGTGCTCGTCGCCCTGCTTGATCTTGCCCGTCTCGTTGACGACCTCCAGCTTCCAGGTGCCGCCGACCCGCACCGCCTTGGCCACGGCGCAGCCGTTGTCCTGGCTGAGCAGGCTGGGCCAGATGTCGGCGACCTGCTCCGAGCTGCCCCCGGTCGCGTCGTAGACCTTGAAGCTGATGTTGCGCGCCTTCTGGAAGGAGCTGCCCTTCTTGTACGCGGCGGCGACGAACACGATCGAGGTGATGGCGCTCGGGAGCCGCGCGAACTCGACGGTCACCGTCTCGTCGTCACCGTCGCCGTGACCGGTCTGGTTGTCGCCGCTGTGCAGCAGCGAGCCGTTGCCCATCGGATCGAGCGAGTCGAGCCCGGCGAGGCGCACCGGGTCGCCGCCCTGCATCGCGACGGCGATCAGGTCGAGGTCGGTGCCGGTCTTGCGCCGCAGCTTGCCGAGCACGCCGCCGCTGCTGCCGGCGGTGGGGTCCCAGGAGACGCCGATGGACAGGTGGGTCACTCCGTCCAGGTCCGCGGGGCCGCCTTCCTTGGTGAGCGTGATCATGTGTACGTCATCCTCCGTGGTCGTGCCTGTGCCGCAGAGTCTGCCTGGCGCCGGAACGTTCCGGCAGGGCGGGGCAGCCGGTCAGTTTTCGAGAAGCACCGCGGACCGGCCCGCCCATAACGTCTAGGACATGAACTCCATCGACTCCGTCACCCTCGAGGTGGCCGACACCGAGGCCGCCGCCCGCTTCTACGCCGATGCCTTCGGGCTCGACGGATCGCGGGTGCGGCTCCGCGCCTCGGACGACCCGACGAGCGGGTTCCGCGGCTTCACCCTGTCGCTCGTCGTCGCCCAGCCCGGCAACGTCGACGCCCTGTTCACCGCCGCCGTCGACGCCGGCGCCACCGTCCTCAAGCCCGCCGCGAAGTCGCTGTGGGGCTACGGCGGCGTCGTGCGGGCACCGGACGGCACGGTCTGGCAGATCGCGACCTCGGCGAAGAAGGACACCGCCCCGGTCACCCGCGACGTCGACGAGATCGTGCTGCTCCTGGGCGTCGAGGACGTCAAGGCCACCAAGCGGTTCTACGTCGAGCAGGGCCTCACCGTGGGCAAGAGCTTCGGCGGGAAGTACGTCGAGTTCGCCACCGGCCCGGGCACCGTCAAGCTCTCCCTCTACAAGCGCCGGGCCCTCGCCAAGGTCGCGGGCGTCTCCGCCGACGGCACCGGCTCCCACCGGCTCGTCGTCTCCGGCGGCACCCGCCCGTTCGCCGACCCGGACGGCTTCGCCTGGCAGCCGGAGCTCAGCCACTGATGGGCTAGTTTCCTGTGCATGTCTTCACGGGAAACACCGCGAATACCCAGGGCCGGGACGCGGGCGAGACTCTGGGCCGTGGCGGGTGCGGCGACCCTCGCGTTCCTCGTCGCGCTGGAGATCGCCGCGCGCCGCTACGGCCTGCCGGGGCCGATGACCAACCAGGCCAAGGAGTTGGTGTTCGCTCCCGCCTCGGGGCCCCTGCTCTACGCCGGGCTGGCGCTGACGATGGTGGTCCTCACCTGGCGGCAGCGGCTGGTCGCGGCGGCCGTCGCGGTCGGCGTCGACCTCACCGTCGCCCTGGTGCGGTGGGCGGCGGACGCCACCGCGTCCGGCAGCCACTCCTTCGGCAACGGCGCGCTGTGGGTGGTCCTGGGCTGCGGGGTCCTCGCCCTGACCCGGCGCACCGGCCCCGAACGGATCCTCCTGCTGAAGGGCGTCGGGCTCGGCCTGCTGCTGGTGGCCGGGCGCAAGACCGGCGACGCCTGGCTGCTGATCACGTCGAAGACCCGCCCGGACGTCCTCGACCCGTACGTGGCGACCGCCGACCACGCGCTGGGCAACCCGTCGTGGCTGGTGGGACGGGCCGTCGAGGCCACGGGCGCGGTCGGTGAGCACATACTGGACTGGGTCTACGTCCAGCTCGCGGTGGCCGCGGTCGTGGTCGCGCTGTACCAGCTGCGCGGGGTGGCGGCCGAGCGCCGGTTCCCGCGCCACCACCTGGTGCGCACCTTCCTGCTGATCGGCCTGCTCGGGCCGGCCATCTACATGATCTTCCCGGTCGTCGGACCGGTCTTCGCCTACGGCACGGGCGCCTTCGGCACCGGCGGCGCGGAGTGGGCGATCGCCGACCTGTGGCCCCACACGCTCCCGCCGGTCGGCCCGCCCCACGCGTTCACGTACGACGGGGTCACCCCCCGCAACTGCATGCCCAGCCTGCACACGGCGTGGGCCACCGTGATCTTCATCCACTCCCGGAAGGGCCCGCGCGTCCTGCGCTGGGCGGGAGCGTTCTGGCTCGTCGCCACGCTCTCCGCCACGCTGGGGTTCGGCTACCACTACGCCATCGACCTCATCGCCGGCGTCGTGTTCGCGGTCACGGTCGAGGCGGGGCTGCGTTCCCTGGACCGCGGCTGGGACCGGTCGGGAAGCCTGCTGGTCGCCCACGGGGCGCTGGTGTTCACCGCGATCCTGGCCTCGACGCGCTACCTGTCGCTGGAGATGGCCCGGCACCCGTGGGTCTTCGGACCGCTCCTGCTGCTGGCCATGGCCTCGGTGATCCACGGCTACGTACGGACCACGAAGGGCTGGGAACCGGTGACCGCGGCGCCGCCGGCGCTCCCGGAACCACGGCTCGAGGCGGCCTGAGCGCGCCGGGGCCGCACGCCTGCCGAATTGCGAAAGTTCGCAAGTCGTTGGATGCTGGGGCCCCGGGTCCGCGGGCAGCCGCGGACCGGTTTCCCCTGTGGAGACGCGATGAGCACCCTGCTCCAGCCCATGCCCCACCGGCACGTGCTCACCCTGCCCGCGGCGCCCCCGGCGGTCCGGCTGGCCCGGGAGACGGCCGAGCAGGCCCTCGCCGAGTGGGGCGTGAACCCGGGCCACCCCGCCGTCGCACCCGCCCTGCTGATCCTCAGCGAGCTGGTCACCAACAGCGTCCGCCACGCGTCGCCGCCGAGCGAGCAGGTGACCGTCACATACGCGGCCGGAGACGACTGCCTGGCCTTCGCCGTGCACGACCGGCACCCGCACCAGCCGCGGCTGCACGGCGCGCGGACCACCGGCCGGACCGGGGGCCTGGCGACCGTCATGGAACTCACCGGCACCCTGGGCGGCACCGCGGTGGTCCGGGGCGACGGCGACGGCCGGGGCAAGAGCATCTGGGTCACGCTCCCGCTGTGAGCCGCGGACCCGGGTGAGGCGCGCACCGGCCGCGCTCACGAGGAGCCGTAGCTCGTCAGGGGCGGGGTGCGCAGGGCGATGACCGCCTTGTCGTCGTGGCCGTTGCCGGGCCGGTGGGCGACCAGGGCATGGCACAGGTCCTCGGGCGCCAGCCCCACCAGCCGGGAGGCGGTCACGGCCAGGGCGTCCAGGCCCCGGTCCAGCGGCTGGCCGGGGACCTCCACGAGGCCGTCGGTGAACAGGATGACGGTGCTGTCCACCGGCAGGGGCCGGCAGTGGTCGGGCCGCGGCAGGTCGGGCGCCACGCCGAGGGGGAGTCCGGGCTCCATGTCCAGGTAGCGGACCCGCCCGTCGGGCAGCAGCACGAGCGGCGGCGGGTGTCCCGCGCTGGACCACCGCAGCTGCCACGTGCCGTCGGCGGGCTCCAGCCGCGCGAGGAGCGCGGTGGCGACCGGGGCCTCGTCCAGGGCCGCGTTCATGATCCGGTCGAGCCGGGCGAGGGAGGTGCTGGGCGCGGCGCCGGGGTCGTAGTACAGGGCGCGCAGCATGTTGCGGATCTGGGACATGTCGGCCGCGGCCCGCAGGTCGTGCCCCACGACGTCGCCGATCACCGCCGCGCAGGCCCCGCCGGGCAGCAGCATGGCGTCGTACCAGTCGCCGCCCACGGCGGCGGGCGCGCTCGCCGGGCGGTAGGCCGCGCCCGCGGTGAAGGGCCGCAGGTCGGGCAGGCGGGGCAGCAGCAGCCGCTGGAACTGCTCGCTGCTGTTCTGCACCTGCTGGTAGAGGCGGGCGTTCTCGATCGCCACGCCCGCCGTGCCGGCCAGGGCGCGGATCACGCCCTCGTCGTGCCGGTCGAAGGGCTGCCCGTCCTTGCGTTCGGAGAGGTAGAGGTTGCCGTAGATCCGGCCGCGCACACTGATCGCCACCCCGAGCAGGCTGCGCATCGGCGGATGTCCGGGCGGGAAGCCCGCCGATTCCGGGTGGCGCGAGATGTCCTTGACCCGCAGCGGCTCGGGGTGGTGGATCAGGTGCCCCAGCAGGCCCCTGCCCCGCGGCAGCTCCACCCCCTCCAGGTCGGCCAGCTCCTTCGTGGTGAGCCCCAGCGGGATGAACTCCTCCAGGAGCCTGCCCTCCTGGTCGAGGACGCCCATGGCCCCGTAACGGGCGCCCACCAGGTCCATCGCGGTGCGCACGATGCGGCGCAGCACCGCGGGCAGCTCCAGCTCGCCGGTGATGTTCACGACCGCCTGGAGCAGCTCCTGGAGGGTCCGCTGGGCGCGGGCCAGGGCGTGCAGCTGCTCGCCGATCCGGTTCAGGTCGGAGCTGAGCGGCAGGTCGAGGAGCGAGGCGTACGGCTCGTCGTCACCGCCGCGGCCCGGGGCGGCTGCGGGCCCCTCCCCCGAGCCCTGCGCGGGACCCGCGCCGGATCCCTCCGGGAGCTCCGCGCCGGAGTCCGCCGCGGAGCCCCCGGAGAAATCCACGTCGGCCGAGGCCGGCTCGCCCGGCGAGTGCCGCCGTTCCTCCGCCATCACGCGTGCCTCGCCTCCCGCCGTGCGGTTCGCCTTCCGCCCACCCTCGCCCGTCGGTCCGGGGCGTGCCGCCCGTCCACAGCCGGTCGGAGTAACCCGGCACCGCCCCGGTGCGACCGGGTTCGTCCCGGTGGATTCGGCCTGGCGGGTGGCTCGGGCGAGGATGGGCGGCATGCTGATGAGGACGGGACGGGCGCGACGCGCCCCGGGCGGGCCGACCGGGCCGCGCCGCCGCGGCGCGAGGAGGGCGAAGGCACGATGAGCACGCCGCTGTACCAGTTGAAGGCCGAGTTCTTCAAGACGCTCGGCCACCCGGCGCGCATCCGCGTCCTGGAACTGCTGAGCGAGCGCGAGCACGCGGTGGCGGAGATGCTCCCCGAGGTGGGGATCGAGCCGGCCCATCTGTCCCAGCAGCTCGCGGTGTTGCGCCGGGCGAACCTGGTGGTGTCCCGCAAGGAGGGATCCACCGTGTACTACTCCCTGACCAGCCCGCAGGTCGCCGAGCTGCTCAGGGTCGCGCGCGGCATCCTGTCCGGCGTGCTCGCCGGACAGGCCGAACTGCTCGCGGACCTCCGGGCCGGACAGTCCGAGCCGGGGACCGAGGGGGCGTAGCGCCGCGCTCGAACCGGCGCTCGGCGTGCCCGCCCTTCCGCGATCGGGCCAGTACCGTGCCCCCATGCCTGATCTGAGCCCTTCCTCCCCTGCCGAGGCCTACGCGGCGCTGTTGCAGGGCAACGCCCGCTTCGTGAGCGGTGACCGTCTGCACCCCAACCAGGACGCCGACCGCCGGTCGGAGCTGGCCCCGCGCCAGCATCCGTTCGCGGTGCTCTTCGGCTGCTCGGACTCGCGGCTGGCGGCCGAGATCATCTTCGACCGGGGACTGGGCGACCTGTTCGTGGTGCGGACGGCCGGCCATGTGGCCGGTGCGGAGGTGCTGGGCAGCGTCGAGTACGGCGTCAACGTGCTGGGCGCACCGCTCGTGGTGGTGCTCGGGCACGACTCCTGCGGCGCGGTCACCGCGGCCGCCGAGGCCGAGCGCGGCGGCGCGGCACCGGCCGGTTACCTCGGGGACGTGGTGGAACGGGTGATCCCGAGCGTGCTCGCCGCGCGCGCCCTGGGCCGTACCGAGATCGACCAGTTCGTGGACGAGCACATCCGCCGCAGCGTCGACGGGCTGGTGAGCCGCTCGGCGCTGCTGGCGAACGAGGTGGCCGCCGGCCGGTGCGCGGTCGTCGGTCTGTCCTACCGGCTGGCCGGGGGGACGGTGAAGCGGGTGGCGGCCCACGGGCTGCCGGAGTAGCCGTCCGGCGCACGGTGTCGCTGCGGTGCCATCGTGGCGGGTGTCGCTGCGGTGCCATCGTGGCGCTGTGATGCCGGGCCGGTTCCGGCCGATCGCCGCGTACCGGCCGTTCACGTAGGGCGTCAGAGACGTGTCAAAGGCGTTCGCGCCGCCGTATGGAAGCCATCAACGGCGGCCGAAAACGGTCGGAAGGAAGCTCTCATCTCGTTGTCAGCTTCTTTTCCGAACCTCACTAGGAGCCAGCGATGGCCGACGTGGCCTTCGTCCTCACCATGATCGCGGTGTTCGCGTTCGTGGCCCTTGTCGCCAAGGGGGTGACGAAGCTGTGACCGCGGAGAACGTCGTCGGCCTGATCGTGGCCGTCGCCCTGCTCGGTTACCTCGTCCTCGCCCTGATCCACCCGGAGAGGTTCTGAGCACCGCATGAGCCCCGTCCTCGCCGGCGTGCTCCAACTGCTCGCGCTCACGGCCGCGCTGGCGCTCGCCCACGTCCCCCTCGGCAACCACATGGCCCGGGTCTACTCCTCGCCCAGGCACCTGCGGGTCGAGAAGTGGATCTACAAGGGCATCGGCGCGGACCCGGACACGGAGATGCGCTGGCCCGCGTACCTGCGCGGGGTCCTCGCCTTCTCGCTCGCCGGGGTCCTCTTCCTCTACCTGCTCCAGCGGCTCCAGGGCGTGCTGCCCGGCTCGCTCGGTTTCGCCTCCATCGACCCGGACCAGGCCTTCAACACCGCCGCGTCCTTCGTCGCCAACACCAACTGGCAGTCGTACTACGGCGAGCAGGCCATGGGCCACGTCGTGCAGACCGCCGGTCTGGCCGTGCAGAACTTCGTCTCGGCGGCCGTCGGCATCGCCGTCGCCGTCGCTCTCGTACGCGGCTTCGCGCGGTCCCGCACCGGAGAACTGGGCAACTTCTGGGCCGACCTGGTCCGCGGGGTCGTCCGTGTCCTGGTGCCGATCGCCGCGGTCGGCGCGGTGATCCTGGTGGCCTGCGGGGTCATCCAGAACTTCTCGGGCATCCACGAGGTCGGCCAGTTCATGGGCGGCACCCAGGAGTGGAACGGGGGTGCGGTCGCCTCGCAGGAGGTGATCAAGGAGCTGGGCACCAACGGCGGCGGCTACTTCAACGCCAACTCCGCCCACCCCTTCGAGAACCCGACGCCGTTCACCAACCTGTTCGAGATCTTCCTGATCCTGCTGATCCCGGTCGCGCTGACCCGGACCTTCGGCATCATGACCGGCTCGGTGCGCCAGGGCTACGCGATCCTCGGGACGATGGCCGCCATCTGGGCCGGCTTCGTCGCCCTGATGATGTGGACCGAGTTCGCCCACCACGGTCCCGCGTTGCAGGCGGCCGGCGGGGCGATGGAGGGCAAGGAGCTGCGCTTCGGGATCGGCGGCTCGTCGCTCTTCGCGGTGACCACCACCCTGACCTCGACCGGCGCGGTGGACTCCTTCCACTCCTCCTACACCGGCCTCGGCGGCGGCATCACCATGCTCGGCATGATGCTGGGCGAGATCGCGCCCGGCGGGGTCGGGTCCGGGCTCTACGGCATGCTGGTCATGGCGGTCGTCGCGGTGTTCATCGCGGGGCTCATGGTCGGCCGCACCCCGGAGTACCTGGGCAAGAAGATCGGCACCCGCGAGATCAAGTTCGCCGCCTGCTACATCCTGATCACCCCGGCCCTGGTCCTGGTGTTCACGGCCGCAGCGATGGCCCTGCCCACCCCGGGCGACTCGATGACCAACAGCGGGGCGCACGGCTTCTCCGAGATCCTGTACGCCTACACCTCCGCCTCGAACAACAACGGCTCGGCCTTCGCCGGCCTGAACGCCGACACCCAGTGGTTCAACAGCACCCTCGGCCTCGCCATGCTGCTGGGCCGGTTCGTGCCGATGGTGTTCGTCCTGGCCCTCGCGGGCTCGCTGGCCCGGCAGCAGCCGGTTCCGGCCACCGCGGGCACGCTGCGCACCGAGAAGCCGCTCTTCGCCGGCCTGCTGGCCGGCGCCGTCCTGATCATCACCGGTCTGACCTACTTCCCGGCCCTCGCCCTGGGCCCGCTCGCCGAAGGGCTGGCGGCATGAACACCGACACGCAGAAGCACGAGGACGCGATGTCCACAACCACCCCGGCCCGGGCGCCGCACGACGACGCACCCTCCGGGCAGCAGCCCGGTCAGGGCCGCGTCGGCGCGGGCCTCTTCGAACCGAAGCAGCTGGTCAAGTCGCTGCCCGACGCGTTCCGCAAGCTCGACCCGCGGGTGATGGCGAAGTCGCCCGTCATGTTCGTCGTGCTCGTCGGCTCCGTGCTGACCACGGCCTTCTCCGTCACGGAGCCCGGCGACTGGTTCGGCTGGACGATCAGCGCCTGGCTCTGGCTGACCGTGCTCTTCGCCAACCTGGCGGAGGCGGTAGCCGAGGGCCGCGGCAAGGCCCAGGCCGACACCCTGCGCAGGGCCAAGACCGACACCGTCGCCCGCCGGGCCGACGGCACCACGGTCCCCGGCACCGGCCTCACGGTCGGCGACCTGGTCGTCTGCGAGGCCGGGGACGTCATCCCCGGCGACGGGGACGTCGTCGAGGGTGTCGCCTCGGTCGACGAGTCGGCGATCACCGGCGAGTCGGCGCCCGTCATCCGCGAGTCCGGCGGCGACCGGTCCGCGGTCACCGGCGGGACCAAGGTGCTCTCCGACCGCATCGTCGTCAGGATCACCACGAAGCCGGGCGAGACCTTCATCGACCGGATGATCAACCTGGTCGAGGGAGCGGCCAGGCAGAAGACGCCGAACGAGATCGCGCTGAACATCCTGCTGGCCTCGCTGACCGTCGTCTTCCTGCTGGCCTGTGCCACCCTCCCGCCGTTCGCCGACTACGCGGGCACCCACCTGGACATGATCGTGCTGGTGGCCCTGCTGGTCTGCCTCATCCCGACCACGATCGGCGCCCTGCTCTCCGCGATCGGCATCGCGGGCATGGACCGCCTGGTGCAGCGCAACGTGCTGGCGATGTCGGGCCGCGCGGTCGAGGCCGCCGGCGACGTCTCCACACTGCTCCTCGACAAGACCGGCACCATCACGCTGGGCAACCGGCAGGCGGCCGAGTTCGTGCCGGTACGCGGTGTGACGGAGGCCGAACTCGCCGACGCCGCCCAGCTCTCCTCGCTCGCCGACGAGACACCCGAGGGCCGCTCGATCGTCGTCCTCGCCAAGGAGAAGTACGGCCTGCGCGAGCGCCACCAGGGCGAACTCGTCGGCGCCGAATGGATCGGGTTCACCGCCCAGACCCGCATGTCCGGCGTGGACGCCGACGGCCGCAAGGTCCGCAAGGGCGCGGCGGGATCCGTCGTCGCCTGGGTCCGGGAGCGCGGCGGCTCGGGGACCGAGGACGCGGACACGGCCGTCGAGCGCATCTCCGCGGCGGGCGGCACACCGCTGCTCGTCGCCGTCGAGGACGAGCGCGGCGCCCGCGTCCTCGGTGTCGTCCACCTCAAGGACGTCGTCAAGCAGGGCATGCGCGAGCGGTTCGACGAGCTGCGCCGCATGGGCATCAGGACCGTCATGATCACGGGCGACAACCCGCTGACGGCCAAGGCGATCGCCGACGAGGCGGGCGTCGACGACTACCTCGCCGAGGCCACGCCCGAGGACAAGATGGCCCTCATCAAGCGCGAGCAGGCCGGCGGCAAACTGGTCGCGATGACCGGCGACGGCACCAACGACGCCCCCGCACTGGCCCAGGCGGACGTCGGCGTGGCGATGAACACCGGCACGTCGGCCGCCAAGGAGGCCGGCAACATGGTCGACCTCGACTCCAACCCCACCAAGCTGATCGAGATCGTCGAGATCGGCAAGCAGCTCCTGATCACGCGCGGGGCGCTCACGACGTTCTCCATCGCCAACGACGTCGCCAAGTACTTCGCGATCATCCCGGCGCTCTTCGCGGCCGTCTACCCGGGCCTGGACAAGCTCAACATCATGGGTCTGTCCTCCCCGGACTCCGCGATCCTGTCCGCGGTGGTCTTCAACGCGCTGATCATCCTCGTGCTGGTGCCGCTCGCGCTGAAGGGCGTGCGCTACCGGCCCACGAGCGCCGACCGGATGCTGCGCCGCAACCTCGGCGTCTACGGGCTGGGCGGGCTGGTCGCCCCGTTCATCGGCATCAAGCTCATCGACCTGATCGTCTCGCTCATTCCCGGGATCGGCTGACCGACATGAACACCTCCCTCACCAACGCCGCCCGGCTGTTCACGGCGGGCCTGCGCGCCCTGCTCGTCCTGACCGTGGTCACCGGCATCGTCTACCCGCTCGTCGTCACCGGCGTCGCCCAGGGGCTGTTCCCCGGGAAGGCGAACGGCTCCGAGATCAAGGCGGACGGGAAGGTCGTCGGATCCTCCCTGATCGGCCAGTCCTACAACCTGCCGCTGAAGGAGGGCCAGGAGACTCCGGAGCCGGACCTGAAATGGTTCCAGGGCCGCCCCGCCAACGGCCTCGGCACCAACAGCGTCAACACCCGGTAAGAGCTGATCCTGTCCGGGGCCACCAACCGCTCCGCCGACAACCCGGAACTCGTCCAGTGGGTGAAGGACGCCAAGGCCGCCGTCGTCAAGGACAACTCCGTGCCCGGACACCCCGTGCGGCCCGAGGACGTGCCCGCGGACGCCGTCACCTCCTCCGGCTCCGGCCTGGACCCGGACATCTCCCCGCGGTACGCCGACCTCCAGGTGCACCGGGTCGCCGCGAAGAACGGCCTGCCCGCCGAGCGCGTCCAGGAGCTCGTCGACGAGCACACCACCCCCCGCACCCTCGGCTTCATCGGCGAACCGCGGGTGAACGTCCTCGAACTCAACATCGCGCTCGGGGAACTGGTGGCACCGGGGGCCGGGCACTGAGCCGTGGCTACAATCCGGGCCATGGCCCTGACCGTGAGCGACGTGGAACGGTTCGAGGCCTCCAGGCACCGTCTGGAGGCCATCGCCTACCGCCTCCTCGGCTCGGCGAGCGAGGCGGAGGCGCCGTGCAGGAGACGTTCCTGCGCTGGCAGGCGGCGACGTCGCACGCGTCGAGGTTCCCGAGGCCTGGCTGACGAAGGTGCTCACCAACCTGTGCCTCAACCAGCTCACCTCGGCCCGCGCCCGCCGGGAGACCTACGTGGGCCAGTGGCTGCCCGAGCCGCTGCTCGCCGGGGACCCGATGCTCGGTCCCGCGGAGACGGCCGAGCAGCGCGAGTCGGTCTCGCTGGCGGTCCTCGCCCTGCTGGAGCGGCTCGCACCGGGCGAGCGGGCGGTGTGCGTCCTGCGTGAGGCCTTCGGCTACCCGCACCGGGAGATCGCCGCGATCCTCGACATCACGGAGGACGCCAGCCAGCAGACCCTGCACCGGGCCAGGAAGCGCGTCGCGCGGGGCAGGGCCCGTACCGAGGTCGACGCGGCCGCGGCCCGGCGGATCGTGGAGGAGTTCCTCGCGGCGGCCACCAGCGGCCGGACCGAACCGCTGGTCCGGCTGCTCACCGAGGACGCCGTGTCGATCGGCGACGGCGGCGGGAAGGTCCCGGCCCGCGCCAAGGCGTTCGAGGGCGCCCGCGCCGTGGCGATTATGGGAACGAGTGTACCGGTTACGCATGGGGCGGCCTCTTCGTACGATCTTCGCATGCAGCTTCGGTACGCGTTTCGGGTGTACCCGGACGCCGGTCAGCGTCTCGCGTTGGCGAGGGCGTTCGGGTGCGCCCGGGTCGTGTTCAACGACGTGGTCCGTGCCCGTGAGGACGCCCGCAAGGCCGGCCGGCCCTTTCAGACGGCCGCCGGACTGTCCCGGAAGCTGATCACCGAGGCGAAGCGGACAGCCGAGCGGTCCTGGCTGGGTGAGGTGTCCGCAGTAGTGCTCCAGCAGTCCCTTCGCGACGCCGAGACCGCGTACCGCAACTTCTTCGCCTCCCTGAAAGGCACCCGCAAGGGCCCCCGGGTCGGCCCGCCCCGCTACAAGTCCCGTAAGGATGCCCGGCAGTCCATCCGGTTCACCGCCAACGCCCGCTGGAGCATCACCGACAGTGGCAGGCTGAACCTGCCGAAGATCGGTGCGGTGAAGGTGAAGTGGTCCCGCACCCTGCCCACCATCCCCACGTCCGTCACCGTGATCAAGGACGCGGCAGGCAGGTATTTCGCCTCCTTCGTCGTCGACACCGACCCTGCTGCCGACCGGGTTCGGATGCCCGACGCCGACCGCACCGTCGGTATCGATCTCGGCCTCACTCACTTCGCGGTCCTGTCCGACGGCACGAAGATCGGCTCTCCGCGGTTCCTGCGGCGCGCGGAGAAGAAGCTGAAGAAGGCCCAGCAGGAGCTGTCCCGCAAACAGATGGGATCGAAGAACCGCGATAGGGCCCGCCTCAAGGTTGCCCGCGCCCACGCCAAGGTCGCCGACGCGCGCCGCGAGTTCCACCACCAGCTCTCCACGCGGCTGATCTCCGAGAACCAAGGGATCGCCGTGGAAGACCTGTCGGTGGCGGGACTGGCCCGGACCCGGCTGGCCAAGTCCGTGCACGACGCGGGATGGTCCTCCTTCGTCGGCATGCTCAAGTACAAGGCTGAGCGGTACGGCCGCACCCTGGTCGTGATCGGCCGGTTCGAACCGACCTCCCAGACCTGCTCCACCTGCGGGGTGAAGGACGGGCCCAAGCCCTTGCAGGTCCGGGAATGGACCTGCACCGCCTGCGGCACCGTCCACGACCGGGACCACAACGCTGCGATCAACGTGAAACAGGCCGCCGGACTGGCGGCATCGGCCTGCGGAGCGCCGGTAAGACCGGGAGCAATCCCGGCACAGCGCGAAGAAACAGGAAGCCACGGACTCCCGACCGAACCCCGTGCCGCGTAGCGGCACGGAACTCTGCCGGGAAGGCCAGAATCCTCGGGCTTCAGCCCGAGGAGCTAGTCAATTCAACCAGTGCATCTCGCTCGCTGGGCCGCGGTCAGGGCCTGATCCAGTACGTGACCGCCGACGACCGGGCCGTGCGCGGGGCGCTGACCGGACGGATCGCCGCCCTCTACAAGGAACTCGTCTGCAAGTCCGCGGCCTGGGGCGTCGCCAACCCGACCCTGGGCATGCCGACCCGGCGCCGTCCGGTCGTGGCCCACGTCCCGGAGCCCGCCCCGACGGTCTGAGTGACCGCCGTGCTCAGCGCACCGGGAACCCGAAGGTGCGGCCCTGCTCCTTCAGCCAGGGCAGGACCTGCCGCAGGGCTTCGACGGTCTGGGTGCGGTCGCCCCCGGCGTCGTGGAAGAGGATGGTCGGGCCGTTGGACAGCTCCCGCTTGACGGTGGCGACGATGGCGTCCGAGCCCGGCCGCTCGAAGTCCTTGGTGTCCACGTTCCAGCCCAGCGGGCGCATGCCGTGGGAGGCGGCGAGCTTGCGGCTGTAGGGGGTGAACGCCCCGCCGGGGGCCCGGTAGTACACCGGACGCACGCCCCCGGACGCCTCGATGATCATGCGCTCGGCGTCGAGGATCTCCTTGGCCTGGTAGGCCTCGGACTTCTTGTCCATGGCGGTGTCGTGCGACACCGTGTGGTCGCACAGCCGGTGCCCGGCCGCGACGACGTCCTTCACGAGGTCCGGGTGGGCCTCGGCCTGAAGGCCCGTCATGCAGAAGGTGGCCTTCACGCCGTACTCCTCCAGCAGGTCGAGCACTTGAGGCGTCCAGGCGGGGTCGGGGCCGTCGTCGATGGTGATGTTCACGCCGTTCGGCCCCGCGTCCGAGGCGTGCGCGATGCCGATGTCGACGGGCTTGGCCTCGCCGCCCGGCGTGGCCGACGCGGACGCCCGCGGCGTCGGGCCGCCGCCGACGGAGTCGGCCTGCGCGGTCCACACCGAGGCGCCGACGGCGAGCATCGTCACACCGAGCGCCGCCCCGACCACCTTGCCGTACCAGCCCCGTCCACCACCGTGCCGCGCCATGTCCGCCGCCCCGCCTTCGCGTAGTTGCTCGCCGCCGGTCCCCGTCGCGTCGGGGACCACATGACAGGACGGGAGAAACCCGCCGCGGGATCCCTCCGTTACCGATCACGGACAATCCCGGGGGAGTTCGCGGACAACTCGGCGGGGCTACGGCTCACCCGTGGGCGAGGTACTCCCAGAAACAGGCCCCGGCTCCTGTGCAAGCCGTGCCCGACCCGATCATCCAGTACAGGGAGAAGGTGTTGAGGGGGACCTTGTCCCAGGGCTTCTCCTCCTGTTCCCGGATGTCGGCCGCGACCTTCCTGGCGATCGGCGCCAGCACGACGACGAACGTGAGCAGGACACCGCTGTAGACGTAGAGGGTGTGCGGGACGGAGTAGCCCTTCACCGTGGCGTCGGGCAGCAGGAACAGCCAGCCGGCCAGCGGGGCGGCGAACATGCGCAGCCGGGCCTTGGACGTCGGCATGCACCAGTACATCGCGGCCGTGTAGACGACGGTGGCGCCGAAGGCGATGAGCCACCAGTCCGCCGTGCTCAGTCGAACAGAGGTGATCGCGGGCCCCTTTCGGGCGGAAGTCCGGGCAGTCCCGCCGCCCCGGTGTCCGTGGCGGCTCCCGCCGCGCCCAGGGCGTGCAGGATGCGGGTCAGGTCGGCCGGGGCCGCCGCGAGGCGGACCGGCTCGCCCGCGTCGTCGAGTTCGGCCACGTGCCAGCCGCGGGGCACGCCGTCGCCGTCGCCGCCGCGCGGACGCCGTACGCCCTTGACGGTGAGCCGGTGCGCGGGGACGGGCCTCGCCGCGAACCGCCCCGGCCCGGGGTGGGGGACGACGGCGGGCGGGCCGTCGCCGAGCACGACATGGGTGCCGAAGTGGTTCGGGTTGTAGTCGGTGCTCTCCAGGAAGCGGGCGGTGAGGAACACGTCGCCGGCGGCCTCCCGGGGCACGGCTCCGGTCGCCCCGGCCGTCCCGGTCGACGGGGCCTTCGTGGCGGCCCGCGGCGGGCGGATCCGGGTCGCGCGCCACGCCAGGACGAGGAGGCCCAAGGTGATCAGGGAGCCCGCGGCCGCCCAGGCGAGGGGCCCGGGGGAAGCCGGCGGGCCCATGGGGTGGACGTAGCAGAACGGCAGCAGCCACAGCGCGGTGACGACCAGAACGCCCGCGAACGGCAGCGCCGACGGCAGCACCTCGTCGTCGGGAAGCCGGCGCCCGCGCCGGTGCACCAGCACCCGGGCACCCGGATACCCGGCCGCGAGGGCGAGCCCGGCGGCGAGAACGGCCACCGAACCGGCGCTGGTGAAGTGCTCGCGCCACACGTGGTGTTCCGCCGCCACCACCCTCA
The DNA here is from genome assembly GCF_033406955.1 of Streptomyces violaceoruber. Taxonomy (NCBI): domain Bacteria; kingdom Bacillati; phylum Actinomycetota; class Actinomycetes; order Kitasatosporales; family Streptomycetaceae; genus Streptomyces; species Streptomyces violaceoruber. The sequence goes on from NZ_CP137734.1 coordinate 4,436,159, forward strand.
CCTGACCGCGCCACAGAGTGAGTTCGACGCGGTCACCGGCCCGGAACCCCTGGGCGCCCTCCCGCGAGACCGTGAGCCGGTCCACCGGCCGGCCGTCGGTGAAGTAGAGCCGGCTGGGCTGCTTCGCCCGGCCCACCTCGGTCCGCGCGATCACGGCCGGCCGGGTGGTGAGGCACGCGCCGCGCTCCGCGGACGCCGCCCCGGCGGCGCACGGGACCGCCGAGTCCCACGCCTCCTTCGCAGCCCCCGTGACCGGGACGAACCACGCGGCCAGCCCGGCCCCCGCGAGCAGCAGCAGGCACAGGAACAGCGGCCCGGCGGCGCCCCGCCCCGCGGTCCGCCTGGAGATGACGGCGAGATGGTCCGACTCGGGGTTTCCGTGCCGACGGTGCAGGGCGCGCAGCGCGTCCAGCGTCGCGTCGAAGTCCGGCCGGTCGTCCCGGGATCCGGACACCGGCAGCGGCAGCCGCCGCGTCCGCCCGTCGCGCAGCAGCACACCGACGCGGAAGTACTCCTCCCCGTGCCGCCCGTACTGGATGTGGACGCGCAGGTCGGCGATGTCGTCCCACGGCATGCTCCGGTGACGGCGCAGCAGCGAGCCGTAGCGCACGCCGTACGCGTCGGCGCCCACCTCGAGGGTGACCCCGTGGAGGAATGCGACGCCGACCAGAGCGGCCAGCAGCCCGCCGCCCACCCACCAGTCCGCGAACGCACCCGAGTACACCAGGCGCCCCGCGGCCAGGACGGCCCCGGCCGCGCCCACCCCGACGCACACCCACAGGGGCCGCCTGCGCGGGGAGCGGACGCTCACTTCCTGGCCGACGGTCATGCGCGCATGGTGCCACCGGCCGCGACGCCCCCGCCTGTACGGCTTCCGGCAGTGTTCCGGCCCGCCAGGCTGCCGGGGGCCGGTGCGCGGACGGACCGGCGCCGACGACGCGGGCTCCTTGTGGCGGAAGGCGGCCGGATGGCACCGTGCAGCCTGACGGGGGAGACATGCGACCACCAGACGAACCGCGCACCGGCCGGGGTGCGGACACGCACGAGTTCGACGCCTTCTACGCCGAGAGCGTCGGCCGGCTCATCGGTCACCTGTACGCGATGACGGGCGACCTCGCCGAGGCACAGGACGTGGTCCAGGAGGCCTTCGCACGGGCCTGGGAACGGCGGACGGAGCTGGATCTGAACGGTGCCCCCGAGGCGTGGGTGCGCACGGTGGCCTGGCGGCTGGCGGTCAGTCGGTGGCGGAAGGTGCGCACCGCGCTCGCCTTCGCCCGGCGCCAGGGACCGCCGGCCCCCGTTCCGCCCCCGGAACCGCACCACGTGCTGCTGGTCCAGGCGCTGCGGCAAATACCCGAGGCGCAGCGACGGGCCGTGGTGCTCCACCACCTGTGCGACCTGACGGTCGAGCAGGTGGCCGCCGAGGTCGGCAGTCCGGTCGGTACGGTCAAGGCGCAGCTGAGCCGGGGCCGGGCGGCGCTTGCCCGGCTCCTGTCCGACACCGAGCTGGATCCGCGGACGAGTCGCCTGCCGGAGGTGCGACATGGCTGACAGGCCAGGACCGGGCCCAGGAGCGGGGCCAGGACCGCTGCCCGGACTGGAGGAGTCCCTGGCGGACCTCGCCGAGTCGGGCCGCCGGCACGCGGCGCCGCCGGCCCCGGAGCGGATCCGGGCGCGCGGCGAGCAGCGCCTGCGCCGCAGGCGGGCCGCACTGGCGTCCGGCGGCGCGCTGCTGGCCGCGGCGGTGGCCCTGGGCGGCCTGTCGCTGGTCCGGGCCGCCCGGGACCCCGAGCCGCCCGCCGTCCTCCCGACGGCGGCCGCTTCGCCCTTCGTGCCGCCGGTGCCCGCTCCGGGAGTGGAGTACGCCGAGGAACTGGCCTACGTGTACGACGCGGTGGCGGAGGGCGACACGGTGCGGGTCACCGTCGAGCCGCTGCGCACCGTGCGGGGCGGGGCGACGCCCACGGGCGAGGTGCACACGCTGACCCTGCCGCGGGGGACGCCGGTCGAAGCACGGCGGCTGTCCGGCGGGAACCCGGCGGACCTGCGACTGGACGAGCTGCTGGACCGGCTGGCCGCCGGGCGGAAGTGGGCCTTCGCGATCGACTACGACGGCGAGGGCCGCGTGCACTCGCTGCGGGAGGCGTACTGGCTCGGCGACTGATCCCGCGGGAAAACCCGCATCAGGATGCAACCCGACGGGTGGGCCGGCGCGTAGAGAGTGCGTATCCAGAACGCACCACGTCCTTGGGGGGACTTCATCATGCGCGTCGCACACCGCCGGACCACCACCGTCCGCTGCCTCACCGCCCTCACCGCCCTCACCGTCGGCCTGCTGGCCCTGACCGGCTGCGGCGGACCGGACGACGGACAGGCCGCGGCCGCCGCCACCGCGTCCGTGACCTCGGAGGCGCCTGCCCCGTCGCCGGACGGGACCGCCCCGAGCACCTCGCCGAGCGCCACCGCGGCGAGCGCCACCGCGGCCCGCTGGGCGGGCACCAAGCAGTTCGTGCAGATCGACGACGCCCGGACCGGCGACGGACGGACCTACCTGTCGGTGCGGCCCGCCGAGAAGAAGCCCCACCCCCAGTTCGAGGCATGGGTGATCGTCCCGGGCGAGGGGCCCTACACCGAGGTGAGCATGACCGAGGACGCCCAGGTGCTCCTGTCGGTCCCGCTCGGCGACGCGAAGCACCCCGCCGCGTACGCCCAGGACGAGTTCGTCAGCCGCCTGACGGCCCGGCCCTCCTCGGACCGTGCGCTCCTCGGCTACGACCTGAGCTTCGACGGCCAGGGCCGAGTCACCAGGGTGCAGTCGCTGTACACCCCCTGACGGCCGGGCGCCGCCTGTCGGCGGCGCCCACGCGTCAGTCGCGGTAGGCGTGGGTCTGCGTGGCCTTCACCGCGGCCCAGACGGTGGCGCCGGGGTGCAGGTCCAGTTCGGCGGCGGCGAGCGTGGTCAGGTCGGCGGCGAGGGGGAGGTCACCGGTGAGGTCGGCGCGGATCTGGTCGCCGTGGGTCTCCAGACCGGCCACTTCGCAGCGCCAGACGTTGCGGGCGCTGGAGCCGGTGGGACGCTCCCGGTGCAGGGTGACGGCGCTGGGCGGGAAGGCGACGAAGGCCGGCCCGGTCAGCTCCTCGGTGGTCGTGATCGCGGGCCCGCCCTCGAGCCGTACCGTGTGGCCCTCGGCGCGGCCCCGGTAGAGGTTGAGCCCGACCAGGTGGGCGATGTAGTCCGTGCGCGGACGGCGGGCGGTGTGGGAGGGGGTGCCCTCCTGGACGACGTGGCCGTCCTCGACGACGACGAGGTGGTCGGCGAGGACCATGGCGTCCAGCGGGTCGTGCGTGACCAGCACGGCGACGGCCTCGAAGTCGGCCAGATGGCGGCGGAGTTGCGCGCGGACGTCGAGGCGGGTGCGGGCGTCGAGGGCCGCGAGCGGTTCGTCGAGGAGCAGCAGCCGGGGGCGGGTGGCCAGGGCGCGGGCGAGGGCGACGCGCTGGGCCTGGCCGCCGGAGAGCCGGCGCGGTTTGGCGGCGGCGTGCCCGGCGAGACCCAGGCGCTCCAGCCAGGCGGCGGCCTGCGTCCGGGCCTGCGCCTTGGTCGCGCCCCGGCAGCGCGGCCCGAAGGCCACGTTGTCGAGCGCGGTCAGGTGCGGGAAGAGCAGGTAGTCCTGGAAGACGACCCCGACCGGCCGGGACTCCGGCGGCGTACGGTCCAACTCCGCGCCGTCGAGCCGCAGATGACCGTCCGAGAGCGGGACGAGACCGGCGAGGGCGCGCAGGGCGGTGGTCTTCCCGGCGCCGTTCGGGCCCAGCAGCGCGACGACGTCGCCGGGGGCCGCGGTCAGGGCCACGTCGAGTCGGAAGCCGCCCCGCTCGACGACGAGCCGCGCGTCGAGCCCTCCGTCGACAGCCCGGTCCCCGGCGGCCGTGCTCGCCCGCGCGGTGTTCTTCCCGGTGTTCCTACCGGTGTTCTTCCCGGTGTTCTTCTCGGTGTCGGTCATGAGGCGGTCATCCAGCGGTCGCGCAGTCCGGCGAGTACGGCGACGGACACGGCCAGCAGTACCAGGCTGAGGGCGACGGCCGCCTCCGGGTCGCTCTGCAGGGCGAGGTAGACCGCCAGCGGCATGGTCTGGGTGCGGCCGGGGAAGTTCCCGGCGAAGGTGATCGTCGCCCCGAACTCGCCGAGTGCCCGCGCCCAGGCCAGCACGGCACCGGCGGCGATCCCGGGCGCGATCAGCGGCAGCGTGACCCGCCGGAACGCGGTGAAGCGGGAGGCGCCGAGGGTGGTGGCCGCCTCCTCGTAGCGGGGGTCGGCGGCGCGCAGGGTGCCCTCGACGCTGATGACGAGGAACGGCATCGCCACGAACGCCTCCGCGAGGATCACGCCGGTGGTGGTGAACGGCAGCGTGATCCCGAACCAGGAGTCCAGCCACTGCCCGACGACGCCGTTGCGGCCCAGTGCCATGAGCAGGGCGACACCGCCCACCACCGGCGGCAGCACCAGCGGCAGCGTCACCAGGGCCCGGACGAGACCGCGTCCCGGGAACTCCACTCGGGCCAGCAGCCAGGCCAGCGGTACGCCGATCACCATGCTCACCACGGTCGCCGCCGTGGCGCAGATCAGCGACAGGCGCAGCGCCTGCCACACCTCGGTGCTGGTCAGCAGCTCGGGCATGCTCGCCCAGGGGGCCCTGATCAGCAGGGCGACGAGGGGGAGCACCAGGAACGCCAGGCCGATCAGCGCGGGCACGAGCAGCGGCAGCGGAGCACCGCCTTGGACCTGGCGGCGCCGCGACCCGCCCGCGCGCGACCCACCCGTGCGCGACCCGCCCGCGCGGGGGCCGGCCGAGGCACCGGTCCGGTGCGGAGTGGTCACGGCGCCGTGAACCCGGCCGCGGTCAGGACTTTCTGCCCCGCGGCGGACCGCACCAGCTCGATGAACGCCTGGCCGACGTCCGCGTTGGGGGCGTCCTTGAGCAAGGTGATCGGGTAGTCGTTGACGGCCTTCGCCGACTCGGGGAACTCCACGCCCGCCACCTTGTCACCGGCCGCCTTCACATCCGTCCGGTAGACGACCGCGGCGTCGGCCTCCTTGAGGACCACCTTGTTGAGCGCCGACTTCACGTCCTCCTCGTAGGAGGCCGGGGTGAGCTTCAGACCGGCGGCGGTGAGCGCCTTCTGGGCGGCGGCTCCGCACGGCACCGTCCTGTCGCACAGGACGACCTTGAGGTCCGATCCGGTGAGGTCCTTGAGGGAGGCGACCCGGTCCGGGTTGCCGGGCAGGGTGGCGATCTCCAGCCGGTTGCGGACGAAGGCGACCGGCGTCCCGGCGGCGGCATCCGCGTCCGTGACGGCCTTCATGGTCCTGGGGCTGGCGGAGGCGAACACGTCGGCCGGTGCCCCGCTGGTGATGCCCGCGGCGAGCGAGTCGCTGCCGCCGAAGTTGAAGACGACCTCGGTGCCCGGGTGCCGCTTCTCGAACTCCTCGCCCAACTCGGTGAAGCTCTCCGTCAGCGAGGCCGCGGCGAAGACGTTCACGGTCCCGGACAGCCCGTCCGAACCGCCGCCCGACGAGGCCGCGCCGGAGTCCGACGACGAGCAGGCACTCAGGGCCACCAGCGCGGCGGCACCCGCGCCGGTCACCTGAAGCGTCCGGCGGATCCGGCGCGCGGAACGGTTCATCACGAGTCCACTCCCGAAGGTCGGGGCCCGAAGGGCAGGGCGAAGGTCAGGGACAGAACACACGCCGAGCATACTGCCGCAGATGCAAGCCGAAAGTCTTCTGGTGCTTCGCATGAGCGGGAGCATCGATCTCTTCGCCTGGCATGTGCGTTCGTACGGCGCGCTGTCCGGCCGGCTCAGGCCCGGTCGACGTGCACGTTCGTCGACTTCACGCGGGCGGTGGCCTCCACCCCGACCTCCAGCCCCAGCTCCTCCACGGCCTCCCGGGTCAGCAGTGAGACCAGCCGGTGCGGACCGGCCTGGATTTCCACCTGGGCCGCCACGTCACCGAGCTTGATCGCGGTGACGATGCCGGGGAAGGCGTTGCGCACCGAGGTCCAGGAGGCGTCCTCCTCACCGCTCCCGCTCTGCGCGAGTTCCACGGAGAAGGCGGCCAGGTCCTTCCCGTCGATGAGCCGCTTCCCGGCCTCGTCGCGATGGGTCGCCACCCGGCCCGCGTCCGCCCACCGCCGCGCGGTGTCCGGGCTCACGCCGAGCAGCCGGGCCGCCTGGCCGATCGTGTATGCCTGCATGGCCGCCAAGATAGATCAGCGGCGGGAGGGGCCGTCACCGTCCCGGGACGGTGACGCGTCCACGGCGTTCCGGGCCCGGGCGGCGGCCGGCGCGTCGAGACGCCGCGCCGACTCGCCTCCGGACCGGGCGTACCCCTCTTGTCACCGACGCCAGAAGAGGTGGTGCGTGACGCCGCTCGGGCTGGGCACGACCTCCATGTGGTAGCGGTCCAGCAGTTGCTCGGGCGAGTCCCAGAGGCGCAGCCCGGACCCGAGCGTCACCGGCGCGACGGCCACGTGCAGGGTGTCGACGAGGCCGGCGTCGAGGAACTCCCGGACGGTGGTCACACCGCCGCCGAGCCGGACGTCCTTGCCCCGTGCGGCCTCCCGCGCCTGCGCGAGCACGGTGGCGGGATCACCGTCCACGAAGTGGAACGTGGTGTCGGAGAGCGTGAACGACGGACGCGCGTGGTGGGTCAGGACGAACACCGGCGTCCGGAACGGCGGCTCGTCACCCCACCAGCCCTGCCACTCGTGGTCCTGCCACGGGCCGCGCTGGGGCCCGAACTTGTTGCGGCCCATGATCTCGGCGCCGATGTGGTGGCTGAAGTCCCGGGTGAAGTAGTCGTCGAGGCCCCGGGTGCCGCCCGGCTCGGTGCGGTTGGGCCAGTTCGCCGTGGCACCGGCCCAGGCGAAGAGCTGCCCCGGATCGACGTCGTGGCCGAAGGGCCGCTCCAGGCTCTGGTCCTCGCCGGCGGCGACGCCGTCGCGCGAGACGGTGAAGTTCTGTACGCGCAGTAGCTGATCCATGCGTTCCCTCATCAGGTCCTGTGGGTTCCTGGCGATGCGTCCCACATCAAGATGTCGAACGGGACGCGACGGGATCGACAGCGGCGCGCGAGTACTTCCGGAAGGCGCCACGGACCCCCCGGGTTTCCGGGCTTCATCCGCCGAACGTGACGCCGGCCCGGCCTTCCCGCACAGCAGCGAATCCGTGCGGGAAGCCGGCAGGGTTTCCGACCTCGGTCGTCGTGGCGGGCGCACCGCCGACGAAGGCGGCCGTCGGTACCTGGCTCCGCCGAGGACGAGCGGCCGGAGCCGGGCGCGGGCGGGGTGGAGGGCCGCGGTGCAGCCCGCCGGGCCCGAGCCGATGATGACGACGTTGCGGACGTCCGTGGCCGCGCTCAGGACTGCGGCCGCGGCGCGATCTCCTTGATCAGGCCCTCGACCAGCACCCTGATCTCGTCGCGGATCGGGCGGACGGCCGCGACGCCCTGGCCGGCCGGGTCCGCCAGCTGCCAGTCCAGGTACCGCTTGCCGGGGAAGACCGGGCAGGTGTCGCCGCAGCCCATGGTGATGCAGACGTCGGACTCCTTGACCGCGTCCACGGTCAGCATCTTCGGCACCTCGGCGGAGATGTCGATGCCGACCTCGCGCATCGCCTCGACGGCGGCGGGGTTGACGTTCTCGCCCGGGTTCGAGCCGGCGGAACGGACCTCGACGCGGTCCCCGGCCAGGTGGGTCAGCCACGCGGCGGCCATCTGCGAGCGGCCGGCGTTGTGGACGCAGACGAAGAGCACGGAAGGCTTGTCGGGCATCAGGAGGTCTCTCTGTCTCGCGACGGCATCAGGCGCGCATGACGTCAGCACCCGATGGTGTCAGCCGCCACTGATGTGACAGTATCAGCGCATGATGACGTCAGTCGACACTGACCTGATCCGGGTGCTGGCGGACCCGCTCAGGCTGCGGATCGTGACCCTGCTCGCACGGGAGACCCTGTGCACCACCCACCTCGTGGAGGAGACCGGCGCCCGGCAGACCAACCTCTCCAACCACCTGAGAGTGCTGCGCGAGGCCGGCGTCGTCGAGACCGAGCCGTGCGGCCGCTACACGTACTACAAGCTCTGCCCGGACGTCATCGCCTCGCTCGCCGGCCGGTTCGCCGGCCTGGCCGAGTCCGCCCGTACCGCCGCCGAGAACAAGAGGGCCTGTCCGTGACCCGCACCGAAGCCCCCGCGACGACCGCGGAGGAGCCCTCCGTCGTCGCGAAACTGTCGACGCTCGACCGCTTCCTCGCCGTCTGGATCCTCATCGCCATGGCCGTCGGGCTCGGCCTGGGGCGGGCCGTCCCGGGCCTCGACGACGCCCTCGCCAAGGTCGAGATCGGCGGCATCTCCCTGCCGATCGCCGTCGGCCTGCTGGTGATGATGTATCCGGTCCTGGCCAAGGTCCGCTACGACAAGCTCGACGCCGTCACCGGCGACCGCAGGCTCATGGCCTCGTCGCTGGTGATCAACTGGATCGTCGGCCCGGCGGTGATGTTCGCGCTCGCGTGGATCTTCCTGCCCGACCTGCCCGAGTACCGCACCGGCCTGATCATCGTCGGCCTGGCCCGCTGCATCGCCATGGTCATCATCTGGAACGACCTCGCCTGCGGAGACCGCGAGGCCGCCGCCGTCCTGGTCGCGCTGAACTCGGTCTTCCAGGTGCTGGCGTTCGGCCTGCTCGGCTGGTTCTACCTCGACCTGCTGCCCGGCTGGCTCGGCCTGGGCGACGGCGAGCACCTGGACATCTCCATATGGAAGATCGCCCTGAACGTCGTCATCTTCCTCGGCGTCCCGCTGCTGGCCGGCTTCCTCACCCGTCGCATCGGCGAGAAGCGGCTCGGCCGCGAGAGGTACGAGTCCCGGTTCCTGCCGAAGATCGGGCCCTGGGCGCTCTACGGCCTCCTCTTCACGATCGTCATCCTCTTCGCCCTCCAGGGCAGGACCATCACCTCGCAGCCCTTCGACGTCGCCCGCATCGCACTGCCGCTGCTGGTGTACTTCGCCGTGATGTGGGCCGGGACCTTCCTGCTGGGCAAGGCGATCGGCCTCGCCTACGACCGCACGGCCACCCTCGCCTTCACCGCCGCCGGCAACAACTTCGAGCTGGCCATCGCCGTCGCCATCGCCACCTTCGGCGTCACCTCCGGCCAGGCCCTGTCCGGCGTCGTGGGACCGCTCATCGAGGTGCCCGTCCTGATCGGCCTGGTCTACGTGTCCCTGGCCTGGCGCAGGAAGTTCACCCCGTCCGCGCCGGCCACTGAGGGCAGGGGCCACTGATGCACCCGCACGGTCCGGCGCATCACGGGCACGGCGGCGGCGCGGGAGGTGCGGACGGCGCGGGAGGTGCGGACGGCCCCGGAGGTGCAGGCGGCAGGCGTGGCACGGGTGGCATGACACAGCACACCGACGTGGTGGTGATCGGCGGCGGCCAGGCGGGGCTCGCCGCCGGCTACCACCTGCGCCGCCAGGGCCTGGACTTCGTCGTCCTCGACGCCCGGGCCACCCCGGGCGGGGCCTGGCGGCACGCCTGGGACTCGCTCCACCTGTTCTCCCCCGCCGCCTTCTCCTCCTTCCCCGGCCGCCTCATGCCGGCGCAGCCGGGCGAGGAGTACCCGGAGGCCGGGCACGTGGTGGCGTACCTGAGCGACTACGAGAAGCGGTACGGCCTCCCCGTGCGGCGGCCGGTCCAGGTCACCGGCGTACACGACGAGGGACGGCTGCTGAGGGTCGAGACCGACTCCGGCACCTGGCACGCCCGCGCGGTGATCAGCGCGACCGGCACCTGGTGGCGTCCCTTCCTCCCCGCCGTCCCGGGCCGCGGCGACTTCGCGGGCCGTCAACTGCACACCGTCTCCTACCGCGGACCGCAGGACTTCGCGGGCCGGCGCGTGATCGTCGTCGGGGGCGGCAACTCGGGCGCCCAGATCGCCGCCGACCTCGCGTACGACACCGAGCTGACCTGGGTGACCCGGCGCCCGCCCCGCTACCTCGCCGACGACATCGACGGCCGTGCCCTCTTCGACGCGGCCACCGCCCTCCCCCACTCTCGGCTTCGCTCGAGCGGGGGGACCCCCATCGCGCCCTCGACGCCGGCCGCGCCGACACCGCAGGCGTCGCATCGCTGGGCGACATCGTCGCCGTACCGCCGGTGCGCGAGGCCCGGGACGCCGGGCGGCTCAAGGCGTCCCCGATGTTCGAGCGCCTGGACCGCGACGGTGCCGTCTGGGCCGACGGCACGCGGGCGCCGGTCGACGCGGTCATCTGGTGCACCGGCTTCCGCCCGGCCCTCTCGCACCTGGCGCCCCTCGGCCTGCGCGGCCGGCGCGGGCACATCGCCACGGTGGGCACGCAGGCCGCGGACGAGCCACGCCTGCACCTCCTCGGCTACGGCGACTGGACCGGCCCCGCCTCCGCCACCCTCATCGGCGTCGGGCGTCCGGCCCGCGACGCGGCCCGCGCTGTCGCCGAACTCCTCAACGCGTCAAGGTGATCCGCGTGCGATCGGCCGCAAGGGCGCGGACACGGGGATGACGACAGGCCCGGCCGGGGCGGGCTACCGGACGGTCAGCAGTTGCCCCATCGCCGCCAGCACCGACGGCTCGACCCGGTAGTAGACCCAGGTGCCGCGCCGCTCGGAGGTCAGCAGGCCGGCTTCCTTGAGCTTCTTCAGGTGGTGGGAGACGGTCGGCTGGGAGACGCCGACGTCGGAGATGTCGCACACGCAGGCCTCGCCGCCCTCGTGCGAGGCGACGGATGAGAAGAGACGCAGCCGTACCGGGTCCCCGAGCGCCTTGAACATGCGCGCCGTCCGCTCGGCCTCCTCGGCGGTGAGGGGGCGCTCGCTCAACGGCGGGCAGCACGGCACCACCGCGGCGTCGGGGGCCTCGGGTTCCAGGAGCGGCAGCGCCTTGACGTTCGACATACGTCTATGTTGACACACGTCGAACCAGGGTGTCCGGGCTCAGTGGGCGCGAAGGCAGGCGGCCGGCCCCGGTGGGCGCTGCCGGACGAAGCGGACGGCCACCCCCGACCGTCGTGTCGTCGACGTACTCCATGGCTCACGGGCTCCTGGCTTCGATGAATGTCTATCTTGACGTCCATCGAACCAGGTGCCATGCTGACGCCACAAGTCATCGACAAATATCAAAACAAGGAGCTGAGGCAGCTCGCGTCGGCATCGCACGCACCCCTCCGCCGAGCCGTCCACCGCTCCGACTCCGGCCACCCGAGCAACGAACCGAAGGAAGCACCGCCATGGAGAAGCAGAACCTGCCCGTCGTGGTCGTCGGAGCCGGCCCGGTCGGCCTGGCCGCCGCCGCACACCTCGTGGAGCGGGGCATCGAGCCGCTGGTGCTGGAGGCCGGAGCGTCGGCCGCGACGGCCGTACGGGACTGGGCGCACGTCCGGCTGTTCTCGCCCTGGGCCGAGGTCACCGACCCCGCCGCCGAGAAGCTGCTCGCCCCCACCGGCTGGCTCCGCCCCGACGGGGCGACGTACCCGACCGGCGGCGACTGGGCCGAGCGGTACCTCCAGCCGCTCGCCGACGTCCTCGGCGACCAGGTCCGCTACGGAGCCACCGTCACCGGCGTGGCCCGCGCCGGCCGGGACCGGATCGTCGACTCCGGCCGCGAGGAGCAGCCGTTCACCGTGCACATCGAGACGGCGGACGGCGGCGAGGAGCGGATCGCCGCCCGCGCCGTCATCGACGCCTCCGGAACCTGGTCCGTACCGGGCCCGATGGGTGCGAACGGCATCCCCGCCCTCGGTGAGAAGTCCGCCTCGGACCACGTCGCCTATCGCGTCCCCGACCTGAAGGACCCGGCCGTACGGGCCCGGTACGCCGGCAAGCGCACGGCGGTCGTCGGATCCGGCGCCTCCGCCTTCACCGCCCTCGCCCTCCTTGCCGACCTGGCCGGGGAAGAGGCGGACACGCACGCGGTCTGGATCCTGCGCCGGGGCATCGGCGACGCCACGTACGGCGGCGGCGAGGCCGACCAGCTCCCGGCCCGCGGCGCCCTCGGCCTGCGTGCCAGGGCGGCGGTGGAGCAGGGGCACGCGAGCGCCGTCACCGGGTTCCGTACGGAAGCGGTCGAGCGGGACGGCGACCGGCTGGTCCTGGTCGCCGAGGACGGCCGCCGCCTGGACGCGGTCGACGAGGTCGTCGTCCTGACCGGCTTCCGCCCCGACCTCACCTTCCTCTCCGAGCTCCGCCTCGGCCTCGACGAACGCCTCCAGGCCCCGACCGCGCTGGCCCCGCTGATCGACCCGAACGTCCACTCCTGCGGCACGGTCTACCCGCACGGCGTGCGGGAGCTGTCCCACCCGGAGCAGGACGTCTACCTGGTCGGCATGAAGTCCTACGGCCGAGCGCCGACCTTCCTCGCCATGACCGGCTACGAGCAGGTCCGCTCCGTCACCGCCGCCCTGGCCGGCGACCACGAGGCCGCCGAGCGTGTGGAGCTGACCCTGCCGGAGACCGGCGTGTGCGGCGGCGCGGGCCTGTTCGACGAGCCCGACGCCGCACGGAGCGACGAGGGCGGCGGCTGCTGCGCGGCCCCGGCCACGCTGCAGATCGGCATCGGCACCCCCGCCTCCCCCGGCGGCTGCTGAGAAGGCGGGCCAGGCGCGCGGGTGGGCCGGCACCACCCCGACCGCCTCGGCACCGCCGCGCAGGCGTTGCCCGCCCTCGGGCGGCGCGACCCAGGGGTCCGCACACCGTCAGATGACCGCCTTCTCCTCGGTGACCATCACGGCCACGGAGCCCATGTCGATGAAGCGCGCTTCGTCGGGGTTGACCAGCGTCCGGTAGTTGGCGGAGGCGAAGAAGGCGTCGTGGTCCGCCCAGTCCTCGAACCAGATCTCCGTGAGGCCGTCATAGGCCCGGGGCGGGTAGTTCTCGGCGGGGACCGGGTGCGACACGGCGTACTTGCGCACGTAGCGCTCCGCCTCCGGGATGGAGGTGAACAGCGGCGCGTGCCGGTTCCGGTGGTGGTCGACGAAACGCTCGTAGGACATGCCCTCGGCGCGGTTGATCATGAAGATGAGCTTCAGCATGGAGGTAACGTAAAAGCTCACATCGATGTGAGGGGCAAGTGAGTCATCGGCAGGAGAGGAGTCCGGCATGCGGATCGGTGAACTGTCCGCCCGGACGGGAGCCAGCCGCCGATCGCTGCGCTACTACGAGGAGCAGGGCCTGCTCGTCAGCTCCCGCTCGCCCAGCGGACAGCGTCACTACGAGGAGGAGCACGTCCAGCGGGTGCGCCTGGTGCAGGCGTTCCTGGCGGCGGGCGTGTCCAGCGGCACCCTCGTCGAGATGGTGCCCTGCATGTCCGAGCCGAGCGAGGGCAGGGCGCGGCAGGCACTGGAGATCATGGGCCGCGAGCGAGCCCGGCTGTCCGAGGACATCGACGGCCTCGTCGCCGCCAGAGACGCGCTGGACCACCTCATCGAGGACAACCACGCCTACCTGACACGGTCGGCGGACGGCGAGGTGTGAACGTTCAACGCCGGGCGTGGCGGATCTTCAAGCGTCCGTATCCCATGGCCCCGGAGATCCGGATCGTCGGCCCGCCCGGGCGGGAACGCCGCGGGACCTTGTAGCGCAGGTCCTTCCAGCCCGTGCTCAAGCCCTCGACGTCGACCACCGCGTCACGAGGCACGGTGATTCCGGCCCCGCCGGTTCCCAGTCGCAGCTCGATGTCGACGACCGGGTGCTCGATGACCGCCCGGGACAGGTCCAGGCGCACCCTTCCATACGCCGACTCGACCTTGAGCACACGAGGCACCCGCCACGCACCGTGCCGCTTGATCCGTCCCCCGGCGGCGGCGATCGTGGCCGTGCTCCCCGGTTGCTCCGCCGGGAGCGAGACCACGACGGACGCGAGTTCGCTCTGCGTCCGTGCGCTGAGCACTCGGTGAAGATGCCCGTCCAGCACCTCGTGCGCGATGAGTCCTTCCGCGTACGCCTCCCGCAGGCGTCGCACGGCTGCCTCGCGGTCGTCTTCGCCGATCAGCGACGGCGATTCTTCCGGTAAGGAGGTCACGGGTTCACCGTACTGCCGCGTCGGCGAGGTGAACCCTGAGAGACGACAAGTAGGGCCCCGGCCGGTGACCCGGGCCCCCTTCGTGGAGCGGGTGACGAGAATCGGCTTCCGCCACGCCGCCCGGGTGGATTCGGCGGGTCCGACGGGTCGGTTCGGCGGGCCGGGCCGTTGGCACGCGGCCCGGAAGGGCGGACCGGTGCCGGTCAGCGTTGTTCGCTCTGCCAGGCGGTGTCCGCGTCCTGGGCAGTCGGATGGGTCGGGAAGAACTGGTTGAGGCCGAGGACTCGGATGATGCGGCTGACGCGGTCGGGGACCGCGGCCAGTGCGATCGTCGCGTCGGTGGCCAGGGCGTGGTTGCGGGCGGCGATCAGGACGGTGAGGCCGGTCGAGTCGAGGAACGTGAGACCCGCGAGGTCCAGGACGAGTTGCTGGCCCGGCTGAAGCCCGAGTCCCGGCAGCGTGTCCCGGACGTCGGCAGCGGTGTGATGGTCCAGTTCTCCGGTCAGTTCGATGACCGCTCCGGCGGTGCCGGTGCGAACGCGGACGGTCAGGTACTTGCTCATTTCCGCTCTTCACTTGGGGGTCGGAGCACGTGGATGGCGAGGACGGCGGTGTCGTCGTCCACACCGGCGCCGAAGGTGTCGAGCAGGTCGCGGATCGCGTCGATGACCCCGGAGGCGGTGGTGGGGGCCAGGTCGTGGCAGAAGTCGAGGAGGGCGTCGTCACCGTAGCGTTCCCCACCGGTGGCCGCGGTGTGGGCCTCGGTGAGGCCGTCGGTGTGCAGGAGCAGGGTGTCACCGGGCGCGAGGTGGACGCTGGTGGTGGCGATGTGGGCGTCGGCGAGCACGCCGATGAGCTGACCGCCGGGGGTGTGCAGGAAGACGGCGGTGCCGTCGGAGCGCATCAGTATGGCCGGGGGGTGACCACCGCTGGCCAGGGTGATGTGGAAACCGCCTCGGTCTTCGTCGGGGGTGAGGAGGCCGAAGACGACGGTGCAGAAGCGGGGGTCGGTGCCGTTGTACTCGTGGTTGAGGACGGTGTTGAGGTTGGCGAGTACGGCGGCGGGGTCGGAGTCGTAGACGGCGGCGGCGCGCAGCGTGTAGCGGGCCAGGGAGGTGACGGCCGCCGCGGCGGCGCCCTTGCCGCACACGTCGCCCAGGAACAGCCCCCAGGTGCCGGCCGCGAGGGGGAAGAGGTCGTAGAAGTCGCCGCCGACCTCGTCGGCGGACGCGACGTGGTAGTGCGCGGAGACTTCCAGGCCGGGGACGTTCACCAGCTCCGGTGGCAGCAGGGTCTTCTGCAGGGTGGCGTTCAGGTCCTTGAGGCGGTCCCGTTCGAGGTCGGCCTCCTTGCGTGCGCGCAGTAGTTCCCTCTCGTAGGCGCGTCGATCGCGGGCGTCGAGGACGGTGGTGCGGATCAGCAGTGGCTGCCCGTCGTCGCCGTTTTTCACCGTTGAGGTGACCATCACGGGCAGACGGGAGCCGTCCGCGGCCTTCAGGTCGAGGGCGATGCCCTTGACCTCGCCCTGCATGCGCAGGAGCGGGGCGAAGTGCGTTTCGTGGTAGAGCCGGCCGCCCACGGTCAGCAGGTCGGAGAAGTGTCTGCGTCCCACCAGGTCCCCGCGCTCGTATCCCAGCCAGTCCAGCAGAGTGGTGTTGATCCTCACGATCCGTCCGTCCGGCAGCGTGGAAAGGTAGCCGCAGGGCGCATGCTCGTACAGGTCCTCGGCGCTGTCCTCCAGCAGCGCAGCGAACCGAGCCTGCTCGTCGAGAGGTCCCTGAACCTCCCCGCGTCCACGGTTCTCGCCCTGGTCACCGGCCCCGCGCATCAATCCGCACCACCCGCGAACGCGGCTATGGCCGCGGCGGTCTCCTGCGGTGCGGAGAGCTGGGGGCAGTGCCCGGTCGCGTTCAGCGTCACCAAGCGGCTCGCCGGTATCTGCGCGTGGACGAACGCGCCCACCTCCCGTGGGGCGATCGCGTCGCTGGAGCACTGTGCGACCAGCGTCGGCACCCGCACCGGGGCGAGGTCGGCGCGGTTGTCGGACAGGAACGTCACCCGGGCGAAGACGCGCGCGATGTCCGGGTCGGTGCGGCAGAAGCTGTTGGTCAGTTCCTCGCCCAGTTCCGGCCGCTCGGGGTTCCCCATGATCACCGGTGCCATCGCCCCCGACCAGCCCAGATAGTTCGCGTCCAGGGAATCGAGCAGCTCCTCGATGTCCGCGGCACTGAAACCACCCCGGTAGCCGGTGTCCGGGTCGTCGACGAAGCACGGCGAGGGTGCGAGCAGCACCAACCCGGCGAACGCCTCGGGCTCTCGTACGGCGGCCAGCACGCCCATCATCGCGCTCACCGAATGTCCCACGAACGTGACGGGCCCCAGCGCCAGCTCCCGGCACAGCTCCAGGACGTCGTCGACGTAACCGTCGAGTGAGCCGTAGCGCTCCGGGTCCCACGCCGACAGGTTCGAGTTTCCGGAGCCCACGTGATCGAAGAGGACAACGGTGAAATCGCGTTCGAGTATCGGTGTGACCAAACGCCACAGGTTCTGGTCACACCCGAAACCGTGCGCCAGCATCACCACCGGCCCGTCGGCCCGTCCGGTCACTGTCACGTGGTTCCTGTCGCGCACGTCCATGCGGTACGTCCTCCAAGGCGTCGAGTCAGTCATCGGTGCGTGTCCGCACGCGTCGGCCAGGCGGGTGGACGGTCCCGGTGTCGAGCCGGCCTCGTCCGCAGTCCGTCGGCCGGGACGGAAGACCTGGATCCGTGCCGGCGTCCCTCAGGATCTGCCGGACCTGCCCGGGTCATCGGTACGCACCGCCCCGGTCATCGCCGCCCGCGCCGTCTCGCAGGGGGGTCCGGCCGCCCGGTCCGGGACGATCCGGGGGACCGGCCCGAGGCGCTCGGTGAGCCCACTGATCAGGGCGGGCGACTCGGCGGCGAGAATCCCGCGACGCGGCCACCACGCGCCGTCGCACAGGTACGTCGTGAACGGCCGCAGCGGAACTGACCCGGAACGCGAAGAGGGCGTCGCCGAGTCGTGACCGCCGTCCGCCAGGACACGCACCGGACTCGGGGGACCAGCCAATGTGCTCACCCGCCTGCTCGAGACCCCCTCGGCCTCCCAACGTACTCCGGTCGGCGCACCGTCGCCGAGCGCGGCGGTCGCGGTCGGTTCTCCTGGGGGGGTGCCGAAACATCATCGAAGATTTCCTGCCCTGCCGGCAGAGTGATGTGCTTGGTTGCGGACACCCGCCAGCCGGGTTCGGAACCGAGCCCCGGGGTGATCCTCCGGGTCCCGCCCGGAGGATCACTCCCGATCACCGCACGCATCGCACCCGTAGAGGGGACGTGGCTGCCGGCCGGAGCGGCCCGAGGGCACCGGAGGCCTTCGCATACCGCCCTCCGCTGCCGGTGTCGTCCCCGGTGAGCAGCGCTGGGCGGACGTCCGGAGACGGGTTGCACACCATGTCCCTGAGCGGTCCGACCTTCCCCCCCCCCCCCCCGCGCCCGGCCCCACCGGGTTCCGTCGGCACGCCCTCGCCGTGCGGCCCGCCTACCGGCCTTGCTCCTCGTCGTCCGCGTCTTCTTCCTCCTCTCCGTCCTCCTCCTCTCCGTCTTCCTCGTCCTCGTCCTCGTACTGGGCGTCGGCGTCGTCCGCGTCGCCTTCTTCGGGCTCCTCGTCCTCCCCCTCGTCGTCCTCAAGGCCCTCTTCGTGCGATCGGACCACCTCGCCGTCGCGGATCTCGCCGCGCCAGCCCTCCAGGTCCTCGTCGTCGGAGAGGGTGACGTACCGCAGGAAGTGCTTGAGATCGAGACGCAGGCGGCGGCCCTGTGCGCGCCAGATGTTGCCGGTCTTCTCGAAGAAGCCGGACGGGTAGTACTCGACCACGGCGACGACCCGGGTGAGATCCGGAGTCAGCTCGTGGAAGCTGACGGCCCCACGCGTGGTGCCCTTGCCGCCTTCGGAGTTCCAGACGATGCGCTCATCGGGCACCTGCTCCTGAACGGTGGCCTTCCAACTGCGGTTGGAGAAAGCGATCTTGGCCTTCCAGTCGCTCTCGATCTCGTCCGACTGCGAGACGCTCTGGACACCCTTGGTGAAGGAGCTGAACTCCTCCAGCTGGGTCCAGCGGTCGTACACGGTGCGCAGGGGCTTGCCGACGTCGACGACCTCGACGATGTTCGTGACCTTCACGCTCCCCGCCTTGCCACCGCCGCCGCCGAAGGCGCCCTTCACGGTGTCGGCCACCTTGTCCTTCACGTCCCCCGCCTTCTCGCCGAGGAACGCCTTGACCGGCGACTCCCCTTCGCCGAGTACGCGTTTGCCGACGTTGAGCAAGGTGCTGTTGCCGTCGCCCACGTCTCCCAGGCCCTGCGCGAGATCGCTGATCTTGTCACCGGCCCTGTCCACCAGACGCTGGCCCTGCGCCGCAGCGAAGGCGGACAACTGCTCCTTGAGCTGGTCCATGCCGGAAGCGCCGGCGTGGGCGGCAGCCTTCTCTTCCGTCTTGGCCATGACCTACCTCCTACGGCTGCCACGGGTGGATGCCTTGCCGGAGGCGCCGTTCTTCTTCGCGGGCGCGGATCCGGCGGCCTTCCTCCCGGCGGCAACCTTCTTCGCCGGAGCGGTCCGGGGTGCGGACCTCTTCGCCGGGCTCTTCTTCGCCCGGCTCCGACGGGGCGACACCTGGGGTTCCTCCCCTTCTCCTTCTCCAGTCGCTTCTTCCCGCTCCTTTTCCTCGTCGCCTTCTTCCTCCTCGTCGTCCGGTTCCGTGCCCTCGGAGGATTCCTCGGCCTCGTCGCCCGGGCGGCTCACGAGAGAGTCGGTGCGCTGCTGCAACGAGGCGGCCAGCGCTGCCAGACGGCGATCGGCAGTCGCGGACAGGGCGGATCGAGCGGCTCCCATGAGTTCCCCACGCATCTGCTCCAGCAATTGCGCGGCCTGCGGACTTCCGTATGCCTTGCGCAGCGCTCGGTTGAGCAGCTCCTTGGGGCTCAGCAGCCCTTGCCCGGCGAGTACGGAGGCGGCCCCGATGGCTACTTTGCCCTTCTTGGTGCGACCCAACGCGTATCCGGCGGCGAGGGCGGCGGCGAGCGTGGCTTGCGTCTCGGTTTCCATGAGTGACCTCAAGTACGGTCAGCGAATCGTGCTGCTCAGGTCGCATGCGACCCTGCCGCCAGGCTTACGAGTTCCCCACCCCCTGCGCCCCGGCTGGGCGGCTGCGACCCCCTCTCCACCTTCCTCCCACATCCGCCCGTTCGCATCTCCCCGGAGGCCCCGGTAAGGGGCCCGGCCCCGGCGAACACCGCAGCCGTCCGTCCAGCCCGGAGGTGTCCCCCGCAGCGGTGCCCGGTGCGGGGGAGACGCTGTCGCGGGTCAGCGCGCGCGCCGGGCACGGCAGTGCGTCGTCACGTTGTCGACACGGCTCGCAGGCGGGCGAGGGGGTGATCGTGGCGTGCCGGCCGTCGTCGGCCGAGGAGTACCGTGGTGCCGGGAGGCTTTCCGTTTGCCGTTCCCTGGGAGACAGGCGAGTGCGATGTCCGACCCCGATCCCCCGCGGGTGACCAGGCTCCTGCCCGACGCCGTGCACCAGGCCGTTCCACGACCGGGAAGCGCGGTGGTGCGGCTTCAGACAACCCATGACCGGAAGGGTGCGCTCGATGGGGCGTGGTGGCCCCGCTCCCGCGACATCACCGGCGAACTTCCCAGCCTCGTGTCCGCGCTGTCCAAGTACCTCGGGCCGGTCACACGTGTCGGCCTGGACAGGGACGCCTGGGACGGACTGCCGACGCGGATGACGATCGACGGCCGCGTCGTCCACATCGACTCCTTCCCGGTCGGAGACGACACCGTGCTCATCACCCGGGGCGGCACCGATCTCTTCTCGCTACTTGTGATTCCGCCGCACACCGCGCTCGACGCGGCGCGCGCCGCCATGGCCGCGGCCGTGCGCGCCGGCAGTCAGACGCCGGCGGAACAGATCCTCATCGACACCGGTACGGAAGGCGTGGGGTCGGCGCACGCCCCCCACGCTGTTTCACGCCACGGCCGCCATGAGCCGGGCCGCTGACGAGGCGCTCGTCGGGGGCGGCACCACGAGGAGATCCCAACGGCCGGCGGTGTAGGACTGCAGCAGGATCCTGTGCGGGTTGAGCACCTCGGCGAAACGGTCGACCGCCACCTCGTGACCATTGACGACGACCCCACGGCGCGGGACAGGCTGCCAGTGGCGGGGATTGACGGCCACGTGGGTGAGTCGGCCCCACAGCGGATCGATCACGTCGGCGAGTTCGCCGAGTTCCCGTGCCAGGTCGCGGGTCCGTGGCCACCAGGCGCCGTCCGGACGGCCGAAACGGCTGGCGGATCCGAGGACGAGGCGCGCGGCACGTGGCCGGAACGGTGCCGTGTGCGGACGGAGCGGAATGGTGTTCAAGGTCATGACGAAAAGCCTGACTGCGGGCCTGCGTCGACCGACGGAGCGCCCGGTGGTGGGTGATCGAGGACGGGACCGGCGGCGCCGGTGCGCGAAGGCCCTCGACGTCTCAGGCTACTCCTCGATGCGCCCGGACAAGAGGCATCGGCCTCATCGGCTGGACTCCAGCACGACCGGACCGGGTGCGCCCCCCGGGTCGTGTGCCTGGGGGCCTCCCGGGATGTCATGACGACCCTCGGCGTACGGCACGCTCGGGCGCCGCGAAGAGTAGCCTGAAGGAACCGGGGACACTCCGTGTACGGACATACGCGCCTGTGCCGTTCTCGGTGATCGAATACGCCGGGTCGGCTCAGGCCCGCCCGGGTCAGGGTTCGCGTGATGACTGCGACCGTCTCCCCTCCGATGACGTCCCAAGACCGGCGTCCCGCGTCTTCTGTGCGTCTGTCACTCGCTCCCGCCGGTTCCGCACCCGCCCTGCTGGACGGAGCCTGGTGGCCACGTTCGCGTGATCTCACCGCCGAACTGCCTGCCCTGACCTCTGTTCTCGATCCGCTGTGGGGGCGGATCACGCGGGTCACGGTGAATCCCGCCCAGTGGCCGGTCGTCCCGCGCAAGGTGCCTGCCGCCGGGCACGTGGTGAAGGTGGGCTGGTTCCGCTTCGAGCAGGACGAGCACGAACTCCTGTTGCTCTGCTACCACGTGGGTCGCTGGAACCTGCTGGTCGTTCCCCCGCGGACGGATCCGGCCGCGGCCATGTGGCTGATGGCGGCGGCCAGTGACCCGCGCCGGACCTCCTCCGCGAGCAGCCTGGTGGCGGAGGCCGCGCGTCTGGCGGTGACCGCCGAGTCCGACCGCACCGGGGAAGCGGTGTGGGAGTCCGAAGGGGGACACGGAACCGGTGCTCCAGTCCTTCCCGCGTGGGACCGGGCGGTCACCGAGGCGTCGGCGGACCTGCCGGAGAGGGCGTGAGGACCGTGGACATCCTGGTGACCGTGATCGTGCTGCTGGCGGTGATCGCGTCAGGCGCGTTCCTCATCCACCGGCTGAACTCTCAGCACGGAGACAGGGGCGCCGCCTTCCACTACGGCCGTGGCGGTGTCGTCGCGCCCGACCGGAAGACCGACGAAGGGCCAGCCGTACGCCGACGGCCCTCCGCCGCGAACGACGCCGACGAACGCCGGGGCCGTGGGGGCGGCGGACGCGGACGGCTGCGCCCTCGGCGCCGTACCCACGGCGTATCGGCGCGCTAGGCGCGGACGCGGGTCCGTCGGAGCGGGGCGCCGGCGTCGTGGAGGCTGGTGAGCGCCAGCCGGTAGGAGGCGACCAGGCCCGTCTCCGCGTAGTCCACGCCAAGGTCCCGGCAGTACCGCCGGACGATGGCGCGGGCCTTGCGCAGGTTGGGGCTGGGCATGCTCGGGAACAGATGGTGCTCGATCTGGTGGTTCAGGCCGCCGAGCGCCAAGTCGGTGAACAGGCCGCCGTTGACGTTGCGTGAGGTGAGCACCTGGCGGCGGAGGAAGTCGGGGCGGTCGTCGGCCGTCAGGATCGGCATCCCCTTGTGGTTGGGGGCGAAGGCCGAACCGAGGTAGACGCCGAACAGGCACTGGTGGACGGCGAGGAAGGCGATCGCCATGCCGGGCGGCAGGACCCAGAACAGGGCGGTCAGGTAGACGGCGCAGTGCGCGAGGAGCAGAGCGCCGTCCAGTGCCCGGCGTTTGAGCCGACGGTTGGCCATGGCCCTGCCGCTCGCAACGTGCAGATTGAAGCCCTCCAGCGTGAGCAGGGGAAAGAACAGGAACGCCTGCCAGCGGCCGAGGAGGCGGGGCAGTCCGGTGGCGGCACGGGCCTGGTCCGGGGACCAGACGAGCAGGTCGGGGCCGATGTCGGGGTCGAGGTCCTCGGTGTTGGGGTTGGCATGGTGACGGGTGTGCTTGTCCTGCCACCAGCCGTAACTCATGCCGATCGACGCGCCGGCGATCCGTCCGGACAGCTCGCTGGCCCGACGGCGACGGAACACCTGACGATGGGCCATGTCATGCGCGACCAGAGCGACTTGTCCGTACATGACGGCCAGGAACGCGGCGATCGCCAGTGTCCACCAGGAGGCGCCGACGAGGACGAACGCGGCCCATCCGGCGGCGTAGAGCCCCGTCACCGCGGTGATCCGTAACGTGTAGTAGCCGGGGCGGCGCCCCAGCAGTCCGGCATCCGCGACCTTCTTCGACAGCCGGGCGAAGTCGCTGCCGGGGGTGTCGGAACGTGTCGCGTTGGTGGCCATGGTCATGAGGACGTCTCTCTGAGAAGCGGGCGGATGACTCGGGGCGTCCCCAGGCCGAGTCGGGCACGGGGAGCGGGTGCGTACACGGACGTGCCCGCGGCGGCTCCTACCACCGAGGGGCGCGGGTTCCCCGCCCGGCGGGACCCACACGGCCGTGCGGACCTGCCGCCGCCGTCGGGGTCGGAGGCCGGGCTCCGTCGGCGCCGGGCCGCCGGTCGTCCAGAGCGGCGGCCATGAGGAGAGCGGCCGCTTCCTCCGTCGCATCCGGCGGGATCACCTGAAGGTCCCGGCGGCCGAGTCCGGGGGAGAGCAGGACAACCCGGTCCGGGGCGTGCGGCGACGCGGGAGCCTTGTGCAGACGTACGACCTGGGTGGCGACGAACATGCGCCCTGGTGCCGCCGACCAGGCCGCGGCGTCCACGGTGACGCCGGTGATGTCGCCCCACGCGCTCGGCAGCGCGGCGAGCATCTTCGGGAGCTGGGTCAGAAGGTCGCGGGAGTGTGGCCACCACACTCCGTCGATCCGACGCGGCAGCGCGCCGTGCGGCGCGAGACGCAGGCGGACGAGGGGGAGGGGCAGGGGCGGGGTGGGCAGTGCGGTGATCACGTGGGTTCTCTCTGACGAGGTGGGTTGCCCGCCTGTTCGACAGGGCACGGCGGCCGACGGTTCGCGTGCCCTGGCGGGCAGCGCCGGACGTGGCCGATGGGATCCGGGTGCTGGAGGTCGTGCCTGGCCGCTCTTGCCGGAGGAAAGCGCCGACGACCGCAGCGAGTTCGCGGGAGGGGAGTCGGCGGGCGCATGCGGGGCGGAGGGGGAGACCTCCCGCGCGACGAACGCCGGCGGATACCTGGGTGGAGCCGGTCCGCCACCGGCGTGCCTGATGCCCTCGGTCTCGTCAGCCTACTCCCCGGTGCGTAAAGGCGGCGTGACAGCCGGTCATCAGTGCCGTGGCAGCGGCGGGCGCCTCTGCGGCACCGGCCCGGACCGACGGCCACCACGTCTCATGGCGGCGGTACGCGCAGGGCGAGCAGGGCCACGTCGTCGCTGCTGCCGGGCGGCAGGTGGGCGAGCACGTCTTCGCACAGCCTGTCCAGCGGTTCGTGGACGAGCGCGAGGGCGTGCCGGCGCAGCTCCTCCAGGCCCGTGTCGAGGTCGCTGCCCGGAGTTTCGACGAGCCCGTCCGTGTACAGCAGCAGGGTGGAGCCGGGCTCCAGGGGATGCGTGGCGTCCGGTCGGCCCGCGCCGCCGACGGGCCCGGTGCCGAGGAGCAGTCCCTGGCCGGCTTCCAGGTAGCACGCGGTGCCGTCCGGGGAGAGGAGCAGCGGAGGCGGGTGCCCCGCGCTGGTCCAGCGGAGCGTCCACGGTCCCGTGTCCGGGTCGCCCTCGACGCGGGCGAGGATCAGGGTGGCCAGCGGGACGGTGGTGATGACCGGCATGGCGGCGTCGAGGCGGTCGACGACGGCGCCGGGCGGTCCCGTGTGGTCCCAGGCCAGTGAACGCAGGATGCCGTGCAGTTGGGCCATCCCGGCCGCCGCGGTCAGGTCGTGGCCGACGACGTCACCGATGACCAGGGCGAGCGCGCCGTCCTTCAGGATGAAGGCGTCGTACCAGTCCCCACCGACCTGCGAGCCCACAGGCGCGGGCTGATAGCGGGCGGCCAGCCGGAGGGGGCCGTGCCGCGGCAGCGGGGCGAGCAGGTTGCGCTGCATGGCCTCGGCGACGGCACGCTGACGGCCGTAGCGGCGGGTGTTGTCGATGACCACGCCGACCCGGCGGCCGACGTCACTCACTGCCGCCAGGTCGTCTTCGTCGAAGGGGTGCGCCGGGTCGGTGCGCACCACCGTGAGCGCCCCGGTGATCCGGTCCCGGGCGCCGAGCGGCACCGTGACGGCGGAGCTCGCGCCCACCGCCGCCAGGAAGCCACTGTGGAGAGCCGCCAGAGGAGGATGTCCGGCGGCCGGGGTGACGGCGGCCACCCGCTCCTGGAGTACGGATTCACCCCCGGTCAGCGCCCGCCCCAGCGGCGAGTCCTCCCCCTCACCGGCCTCTCCCGGGGCGGGTGCGCGCCGGCCCTGGAATCCGGCGTCCCATCCCTCCGGACCGGTCACCGCCACCCGGTGGACCTCGCCGGAACCGGTCCGCAGGTCCACCGCCGCCCAGTCGGCCAGACGGGGCACGAGCAGGCGCACCAGGCGGGCCAGCGCCTCGTCGGTCTCCAGGGTCTGCCCCAGGACGTCCGTGATCTCCGCGACCAGCGACAGCCGCTCGTTGAGGTCCTCCAGGGCGCGCGTGCGTGCCGTTCGCTCCCGGTGGATGCGGCGGTCCCCGGTGGCGTCCGTGAACAGCAGTGCCATGCCCTTGACGGAGCCGTCCTCCATCAAGGGGGACGCGGACCAAGTGACGGCCAGCAGGCGCCCGTCGGCCCGCAGATATGTGCCGCCCTCCCCTTGCGCACCCTTCCCCTCGGCCAGCGCGTGGAGCAGTGGGCACCGGTCACGCGGCACCTTGTTGCCGTCCGCGTCCCGGTGCAGCAGATCGTGTGCGTCGGCGCCCCGCATCGCCGCGGTCGTGCGGCCCAGCAGCCGCTCGGTCGCCGGGTTCGCGGCGATCACCCGTCCGGCTGTGTCCAGCACCAGCACCGCCGTGCCCAGCCGCTCGACGACCCGACGCCAGAAACCCGGCTCGCCCACCGGCCACGCCCCCACGTCATCACCCACCGCATCCCGCACGGACCCTCCAGAGGCTGCCTTCCCGTCGATGGTGCTCCGACGCGGCCCCGCTCGCACGGCATCGGGGCAGTCGGCGCACACCGCGCGGGCACGGTCCACGGGCCCGGCCAGGTCCGGACCAGGGGCAGTCGTCATTCCGCCGTCTGTCCGGACGCCGCGTCTCCCGGGCCTGGCCATCTGCCACTGCCCGCCTCGCCGCGGTCGTGGAAGGCAACGTGGCTGCGTCCTTCTGCCCTAAGCACCCCTTGGGAAGGTGCTTGCGGTGCCCGTGGACGAGGCATCGCTGGCCCGATGCAAACTCCCCGCTTGCGAGAGCGGCTTCGCCCCCACCCACTCGTCGAGCGGTGCAGGTCACAGAGAACGCGTCTCGCTGGACGGACCCGCAAGCGCGGGCCAGGGCACGCGGCGGGCACGGCACTCCGGAATTGGACTAGACAACAAACAAAACAAACAACCCCCAAGCCAATGACCTGGGGGTTTCGCATGGAGCGGGTGACGAGAATCGAACTCGCGCTCTCAGCTTGGGAAGCTGCGATCATTCGCGGCCGGATCGGCCGCTGACCTGCGCGAACGGTACGGTTGCCGCCTCGTCGGCCTCGGCGGCTTTCACCGTGGTTCCCCGCTGTTTCCCGCTCGGTCTGGTGCGCTTGTGGTGCGCGGCTGGCGACTGATCGGGATCTCGTAGACGATCTCGCAGAGTGCGGCGGGCACGACGATGTCCGCGGTCTCCACGGGCCGTCCCTGGTCGCTGTAGTACGTCCGCCGGATGTGCGTGACGAGAGCGCCCTTCTGGACGCCCAGGAGTGAGGCCTCCTCGGCGGTTGCCTGCCGGGGCTCTGGCTGCTCCACGGCGTGGCTGACGTTGATGCCGATCTCCGCCATGCGGTTCACGACTCCTGCCCCGGCGTGCGGCCCGCCCTCGGGGAGGACGACGAGCGTGCCGACGGTGAGGTCGTACGGCTCCCAGCTCGTCGACAGCTGTACCGGCCTGCCGTCGGCGAGGAACTCGTACGCCGTCCGCACGCACAGCTCACCCTCTGCGATACCGAGACGCGCCGCGACCTCCGCCGGTGCCGGCACCTTGGCCTCGGTCCGGCTCTCCCAGTCGCCTTGCCTGCCCACGGCCTTCATGTCCGCGCGGAACGGTGAGCCGCTGGGCTGCTCACGCGCCGATGACCTGACCACCCGCACGCGCTGCCGTGGCTCGGCGACGTAGGTGCCGGAACCGGCGCGGCCTTCCAGCACACCTTGGGAGATCAGCAACTCCTGCGCCCGGCGCACCACGTTGTCGCCGACGCCGTACTCCTGGCCGATCTGGGCGCGGGAGGGAAGCCGGTCCCCCGGCTCCCACTCGTGCTCCGCGATCCGCCGCCGAAGCTCGTCGGCGATGCGGAGATAGGGCGGCTGCTCAGACATATGGAAAATCTAGTCCACTAGCTCTAATCTAGTTAACTAGCTTCACTCAACGTGATCGCCGTTAACCGGAGGGCTGCCCTGTGCCTGCTTCCACGGTGCGCGCGGAGGCCATCGCAGCCCGGTTATCGGCCGTCGGGCTCGCCACGCGCGTGGAGGAGCGCGACGACTGCACGGCCATCGAGGCGGAGGTGCCGGAACCACTCTCCGACGAGTCATGGCGGGAGGTCCTGGAAGCGGTGGCCGATGCCGACCGCTTCGGCCTCCTCGCCACCAGTTCGAACGACCGCACCCTCTGGGCGGTCGTACGCAAACGGTCCCCGCGACGGGCGATGTCGGGGGACCGGGTCATCAGCGATAGGGGCTGAACACCGTGCTCAATCGTATCCGCCGTACCGCCTCGCACCTCAGGGAGCGGTACCTTCACAAGGGCCGGCACCGCCGCTCCGAAACACCTGCGCGGCCGGTGGCTATGTCCCCGGAAATCGCTTACGGCGCAGTGCTGTTCCTGCGTCGGCACCGCGAGCACACGGGCGTTCTCGTGGGGGAGGAGACGGCGCTCGTCCGCCCGTACGTCCTGGCCAGTGAGGCGCGAGCACGGCACCGCTCGGCGGCCGTGAGCCGCGCTCCCCTCGCCGGTCCTTGGCACGCCTCGGCGGGTGACCGCTGATGCCGTCCCGCCAACAGCCCCACACCACCCAACCGGGGCCCGACTCCTACCGGTCAACCTCCTGCCGCATCGGCACACATAACGCCTGCGCGGAGTCGTCCCCGCTCACCGCACCGGTCGACGTGCCAGTGATCTATGAAACCTGCGCCTGCTCGTGCCACACCATCGCCAAGTGCCCGGCACCGACAAGGGCGGCACGGTGAGAGGGTCGGCACTCAGCGGCGCGGTGCTCTCCCCCGTCGAGATCACCTCGGCCAGTGTGCAGCTCGGCGACGTCATTCAGGTCGGGGGCCAGCAGTGCCGGGTGACCGACCTCTTTCAACTGCCCGGCGGGGCCAAACGACTCGTGTTCGACTCGGGTGAGTTGCTGACCATCCACACGGGGACCCGGCTCATCGCCCTGCGGCTCGTGCGAGTGAGAGGCGGTGATCCCGCCCGTGCCCTCGCGTCGCGACGCCATCGCCGATGACCTCCGGGAGCGGATCGTCACCGGTCGGCTCAAGCCTGGCGAACGCTTGCCTTCTGAGGCGCATTTGGCCGCGCAGTATATGGTCAGCACACCGACGCTGCGGAATGCCCTCGCCGTACTCCAGGCGGAAGGCCTCATCGAGAAGACCCACGGCAAGGGGAACTTCGTCCGCCGTCCGCTCCACAGGATCACGTACGTCGGCGGGAGGCGGACCCCGGACGCGCACAGCACGGATCTTGCATCCCTGAACGTCACCGTCCACACCACCAAGGTGCGGGCCCGCGGGTATCTCGCGACCCTACTGAAGATGCCGACCGGCAGTCCTTTGATCGAAATCCTCTGTCTCGGCCATGAGGACGAGAAACCTCACAGCCTGGCTCGCATCTACGTCCCCTGCGACCTGGCGCCGGCCGCCGTGCTCCGCGAGCCACTCCCATACGAGGCGGTGGTGACGCGACTGAGGGAACTCCGCCCGCCGCCGGCTGAGGTCCGGGAGGAGATCAGCGTTCGCCTCCCGACACCGGAGGAGGCGTCCACCCTCCGGATCAGCTCTGCCCTGGCAGTCCTCGTCGTCACACGCCAGACGGCCGACACCGCTGGACGTGTGGTTGAGGCGGCCCTCCTGGTGCTGCCGGGGGACCGGGCCGACGCGGTGTTCACCACTCACTACGTGATCGACGAGAGGCCGACGAGAACATGACGACGTCAAACGAACTGCGGCTCCTCCCCTGGACGGGGCCCGACGGCAAGCCGTGCTTTCTCAGCACCGATGACAGCGGCGGCTACATGTCCCGCCTGGCCGACAACATCGAGTCAGTACAACTCGGCACGGCAACCGCACTACTGGACCAAGCGATCGACATGCTCGCCACCGACACGGCCCCGGACGACATGCGGCTCCTGGCGAAGAACCTGACCGGAGCCTTGAGGGACACGCTCCGCGTGGCGACCAGCAGAGGCCACCGCTTGGACAGCCGGTGTACTGATCACTCTTCCTGCTGACCAGCAGGCCTGACGAAGCCCACGGTCCCGACCAGTTCGGATGCCGTGGGCTTTTGCCGTCGGCGGTGCTGCCGTGTAACCACCGCATTAGGAGTTCGATCTCGTCCCGACGTGGTCGCGGACCAACGCGTCCGCAGGGGCCGCACGTGGCGCTGTCCGTAGTCGTTGATGTCAACGGAACGCCCTTGGGCATCGGGTAGATCTTCAATGACTCTGCCGATCCGGCGCCGGCCAGCTGACGGCACCCTGGAGCACTGAGGCGCTCTAGTGAATATTTGCCCTACTTGCAAGCCTTAAGAACCATTCTGTCCACGTGGATGGCTTCATACGAATCAGCTGACCCGTCACATGCGGCGAAGAGCCCCGCTAGCATGATCGTCCAAAATGTTGACGTTCATGGCGCTCAGCCGGGTGGGGATCGAGGTCAATATGCACTTCTCGATAGATGCAGTTGTCGATCGACTTGTCAGAAAGGGACTTTTGTTCGATCGGGCAGCTATCGAACTAGACAAAATCATCCAGGGTGCGGATGATGGCGAGTTCTTTTCTCTGCTGGTGAGGGCCGGGTGCATTCCGGAGCGATACAGCCACGACTCCAGGGAGGAAAAGCTATATGCCAAGGCGATGGATTCAATCGTTGCCGAGTCTCTCCGGCGGATTGGGTATCAAGCCGAGGTCTCTCAAGAAAGGTCTAACTCGGCGGACGTGGTGGCAGAAGGGGGATCGCCCGCGCACTCTCTAGTGGCGGATGCTAAGGCGTTCAGGCTTTCTCGAACAGCACTCAATCCTAAAGACTACAAGATTGAAGCGCTGAGTAAGTGGCGGAAGGGTGCTGATTACGCAATTCTGGTCGCCCCTATTGCTGGCTACCCAGAAGGGCAAAGTCGCCTTTATGTGGAGGCTGGCAGATATCAAGTGACGCTACTCTCTTACTCGCATCTCGCCCTGATGATCGCCTCCGAGTCAGGGCCGTCTCGGCTTGAGGATATTTGGATGCGCAGCGTTGAACATGAATCAGTTACCCTTAGTGCTCCGCAATATTGGAGCTCGCTGGACAGCGCATTGCGTCAGGCTCTGTCGTGGGACCAGGTGAACTGGACGGAGGCGAGGAGAGAGTACTTCGAAGGCCTTCTGCTTAATGCGGAGGCAGAGCTCGCCTACTTCGATCAAGTGAAAAATGACGTTGCGGCTATGGATCGCGGAGAGCTCGTTGATATCGCTGTAGAGGCACTCAAAATCGACAGCAAAATGCGAACCATTCGAGCGCGGGTGGCTAAAACCAGGGCTCTTGTGAACGAGATGGAAGACCGGGAGCAATAGATAGCTAATGGGTTGTCTCCTTCGACACGCGCCAACCGAAGGAGACAACGTGGATCAGCGTGATGAAAAGCTGAATTCCGGGATGCTCTCATAAATTCGATCGGCAATCTCGCGGCATGCGGCGTTTACCGAATCTTGCTGGCTCAGCATCTCGTCTGTAAATTGACTGAGCCGGGCCTCGATGGCGGAGACGAAAGCTAGAGTTGCTGCCACGTCATCTGGCCAGTCGAATGCAGCCGCACGATCCAGAGCTGCTTTGATTAGCGCGTCAGTACTGGGTGCATCTTGTGTCAGGCTCATCGCGCTTGCTGCTTCATGAGGCCTGGCAACCAAGACGAGGGAAGTGTTGATCGCGGCTGACTTCATCGAACGCGGTCGGTGGGTTCGTTCGATTGTCATGGGCCACAATTGGGTGATCTTTAGCCCGGCCCGCACGTAAGCCGCAATTAGTGATGACCAACCGCTAATAGAACTGTGAGCGTAGCAAACGGTAATCACGCCGTCTCGCTTGATGACCCGCCGAGCCTCTCGCAAGACTTGCGCCATCCCGGTACTGAAGTATGTCCAGGCTTCTGTGGGACTTCCCTGACGTCGAGGAGCTGCGGTCAGCTCCCTAGTCGAGTCAGTTCTGGGCTCGCTGAAAATTTCAGGGAAGCTACCGATCAACGCCATCCTTTTGAAGGAGTAGATGCAGTCGGCGAGGATGCTGTAGTAGAGATTGTCGTAGTACGGCGGGTCAGTGACGATAGCGTCGAAGAAGGCGTCTGGGTAGGCCATTGAGCGGGAGTCGCCGCGGGTAATCCTTTCCTCATGGTCCGCTGGCATCGGAATTTGGTCTACGCCAGCGGCGATTCGCTCAAGTTTTCCGTAGAGATTCGCTGGCCCGCGCAAGAGTGGGTCAATCTCAACGAAGTCCCATAGCATAGGCATTCCCGGACCAGAGAGACCGCGTCCCACCTGCTCATTCTGTGAAATCCACATACACAGCCGAGAATTCCAGTCAGCTAGCTGATCAATTAGACCGGAAAGGAAAGCAGCGATCGCTTTTGCTTGGGGCTCGCCATACTTCTCTTCCCAGGTCTTCTGCCGCTCACTCAGAATCCTGCACAGGCGAGTGGTAACCGCAAGTTGTCTCTCTGTGAATAGGGAAGTAATAGTGTCGTGGCCGTACACGGTGGGATTCGTGATACCTGACCAGGCCGGAATTTTGACGTCAGGAAGTTGAAGGCCGAGTGCGGCGCAGTCTTCCTTGATCATACGCTCCGCGACGGCATCAGTGATATGTTCATGCGGATTCGTCGCGGGAAGAAAATGCTTTCGCTTGTCGAGCTTTGCAACTGCCGTAAGTTTGTCGGTCGAAGCCGTCCGAACCAACTCGGCCGTTTGCTTCCTGTCGTACTCATGTCCACAAAACAGGCAACGTAGAGAGTTTCTCCCGATCCAGACCGAGTGGTCGGTTACTGCATCGGATGTCGATTCGACAACATGGATATCGAATGACTTAGTGTCAAAGTCTGGATGCTGTACGATGGCGCGTTGCTTACCTGCCTTTTTGGAAAGCCAGGGTCGCTTTTGAAGGGGCATCTCGTTACCACAGCTAGTGCACGTAGCGGAACGGCTCCAGAAGTAGCAGATGATGTTGTCGGCGTTACGGGAAGGGTAAAGATCGCCGGTCTCGGATTTCAGTTGATCCAGTACTTTCCTTCCCTCCAGCATCAATAGATGCCGAAGCTGTCGGCCGGCGGACCTACTGAAATCGAGGAGTGCCTTCGCTGTGAAATAGGCGAGCTCGTTGTTTTCCATCCCGTACATCTTGACGCCCAGGCGCGTACCTGCAAGCGGGAACGTGGCGCCACCTACGAACGGGTCAAGAACCTTTGATTCTTCTGCTGTTTTAGTTGGGTCGAGGGAAGCGGAAATTAGGTCTGCTGCCGTAGAGAACGGGCGGCGAGCCCACCAAGTGAAGACAGTGTGGGGAGAAGAGGCGCGCTGGTACCTTTCGGAGGTGCCCGCTTCGGAGATGGATGCGACATCGAGATACTGTTCAATCGGACGCTTCTGGATCTCCGGCACTGATTCTCCTTAGATGATTTTAATTAACCCAGTGTCCCATATTTCCGTGTGCTCTGTGGAGCTCGACGGCATCGTGGTCCACAGGACCATACCGAAGTGGCTGTGCTAGTGGGGCTGGTGGCAGCGTCCCAGCGGGGAGAGCATGCCAGCGAGGGCGCGGAGCGGCTTTGGGCTGGAGCTGCCATGGGGCGAGTGATCATGGCCCCGTAAGCTGATGGCGCGTCGGGCAGTCTCTGGACCTGCCCGATAAAGCACGACGTTGGGGCCATGATCTTAGAGGCTCGCCCCATGGTGGCTGCCTAAAGCCGTGGAGCGACCGGCCTCAGCTGCAGAGGGTGTCTCCCACTTGATGCCCGCAGCCGCCGAGCGCGCCGCCGGGCGCGGCCAGCCGGGGCGAAGACAGGAGGCAGGCCGCGCCGCAGAGGCGGCGCGCGCCCGCGCCGTGCGCGGGTCTTGATGAAGTAGGGAAAGTCTTATCCCGCTGGGATGAGGTGCTTGCCGTCGTGGCTCCGTACGTGGGGGCCGTTGCCGTCCAAGGCGTCCAAGAGCCTGATCGCGTAGACCTCGGCCATGCGCTCGCTGACCTCGTCGGGTGTAAGCCAGGAGACGGCCGTCGACTCGCTCGATGTGCGCTCGGTTCCGCCGGAGGGTTTGCAGCGGAAGACCAGGGCCACGATGCCGCGGGTCGTGTTCTTGTAGACGCCGGTGAGTTCGTCCACCTCGACGTGGATGCCGGTCTCCTCCAGGACCTCGCGGGCTACGCCGGCCTCGGGAGTCTCGTCGAGTTCGAGCACGCCGCCGGGGAGTTCCCATGTGCCGTTGTCGGCTCGACGGATGGCCAGGAGGCGCCCGTCCTCGCGCACCACTACTCCGGCGACGGATACGGAGTGCAGGGGTGAGGGCGTTGCTTCCTGTGATTGACTCATGTACAGGAGCATAGGAGGCGGAGAACGGCTATGGGAACTGCGGTAGAGGGGGGCAGGTCGGGGCCTCGGTACGTGCAGATCGCCGATGAGATCGTGCGGCAGATCCGGGCCGGTGTGCTCAAGCCCGGCGACATGGTGCCGAGTGAATCGGAGCTGGTGGAGCGCTACGGCGTGTCCGGCGGCACGATCCGTAAGGCCATGGTCGAGGTGCGGGCGAGTGGGCTTGTCGAGACTCGGCACGGCAAGGGTTCGATCGTGAAGGATCGTCCGCCGGTGCGGCACCGCTCCTCGGATCGCTTCCGGCGGTCCCATCGGCAGGGCGGTAAGGCCGCGTACCTCGCGGAGTCCGCGCAGTCCGGCGCCACCGCCAAGGTGAGCGTTCTCTACATCGGTCCCATGGAAGCTCCCGAGGACGCTGCCCGACGGCTCGGTGTTCCCGCCGGCACTCAAGTGCTCGCGCGTCGGCGTCTCTACTTCCGCAACGGCACCCCGGTCGAGACCGCCTCCTCGTACCTCCCGTGGGACGTCGTCAAGGAGATCCCGGAGCTGTTCGCCGAGAACCCCGGCGGCGGTGGCATCTACGCCCGACTCGAAGACCACGGGCACGAGTTCGCCGAGTTCGTCGAGACGCTGCAAGCGCGGCCGGCCTCCAAGGTGGAGGCGTCCGAGCTGGCGCTCAGCCCCGGTGCGCCGGTGGTTCACCTGATCCGTGAAGCTCGCACGACTGCGGGGCTCGTGGTCGAGGTCTGCGACACGCTCATGGCTGCTGACCAGTTCGTTTTCGAATACCGGATCCCTGCCGCTGACTGACGCCTGCTCAACTCCTTGCGACCCGTCGTGACTTCTTAGCCGCGGCGGGTTGACTCATGTATAGGAGTCAGGCACTCTTCTTCCCATCACTCATGTACATGAGTGGCGGAGTTGGACATCTATAGAGGAGTGATCTGCTGTGCGTCAGATTCCCGTGGAGACGTCCGGTGCCACCGTGATGGTCGCCAAGGCCCCACAGCCCAAGGTCCGTGACCGCCGTACCGGTGAGATCGCCACCGACATGGAGACCGGCGTCAAGCTGATGACGGTCGACGTGATGTTCGCGGCCAACGACGAGGTGGAGATCCTGTCCATCACCGTCCCGGAGACCGGTTTCTCCGGTGAGCTGGCCATGGGTACCCCGGTCGCGCTCACCGGCCTGGTCGCCCGGCCGTGGGAGAACGAGTTCAACGGCCAGAAGCGGCACGGGATCGCCTTCCGCGCGGTCGCCGTCACCTCGCTGGTCGACATCGACTCGGCCTCGAAGGCGGCCTGAGCCATGACGTGGCCCACGGTCTTACTGCTGGTGGTCGTCGCCGCTGCGGGTCTCCTGCGGTGGCGGCGCCCCGCCTGGTACTGGCTGACCTTCGGGGTCACCCTCGCTGTCCTGCGGGTCCTGGTCCGGTACGGCTCGGTCATGGACGCTTGCGGCCTGACGGTCCCGCCCTCGCGCTGGCGTCTGACGCTGGCTCGGATGACCAACCGCCCGGTGCCGGAGTCCCGCGCACCGCGCATTCTGCGGCTGCGTCCCACCCGCACCGGCCTGATCCTGCGGCTCAAACTCCGGCCAGGACAAGATGCCTTCGACGTCGCCGCCGCCTCGGACCGGCTGCGCCACTCCTTCGGGATGTACGGCGTCACCTCCCGTGAGCTGCGCTCGGGTGTGGTTGAGATCCGGATGACCGGCTACGACGTGCTCAAGCGGGTGCAGATGCCTGCTAAGGCCGACACCCGTCCGATGCGGGTCCCGGTCGCACTACGGGAGGACGGCTCGGTCCACTACCGCGACTACCGGGCCGTCCCGCACGGTCTGACTCTCGGTGCGACGGAGTCCGGCAAGTCGGTCTATCAGCGCAACCTCGTCGCCGGCCTCGCCCCGCAGCACGTCGCCTTGGTCGGCATCGACTGCAAGCAGGGTGTCGAGCTGTTCCCGCTGGCGCGCCGGTTCTCCGCGATCGCCGACAACCCTGACACCGCGCTGGAGCTCCTGGAGGCGCTGGTCTCCCACATGGGGGACGTGTATCAGCTCATCCGGGCCGAGCAGCGTGTCAGTGTTGCCGTGCGGGATGCGGAGATCGCCGCCGACATCTGGGACCTGCCCGAAGACCTGCGGCCGGTGCCGGTCGTGGTCCTGGTCGATGAGGTCGCCGAACTCGCCCTCTTCGCCAGCAAGGAGGAGGAGAAGCGGCGGGACCGGATCATCACCGCTCTGGTGCGCCTCGCCCAGCTCGGCCGTGCGGCCGGCATCTATCTGGAGATCTGCGGGCAGCGTTTCGGCTCCGAACTCGGCAAGGGCATCACGATGCTCCGCGCCCAGCTCACCGGCCGCACCGCCCACCGCGTCAACGACGAAACCTCGGCGAACATGGCCTTCGGGGATATCGCCCCGGATGCTGTCCTGGCCGCGATCCAGATCCCCGCCGAGACCCGCGGGCTCGCCATCGCCGGGGACTCCACCGGCGGTTGGCACCGCATCCGCGCCCCGCACACCTCACTTCGGCAAGCCGTGAACACCTGCAACAAGTACGCCGACCGCACCCCGGATCTTCCCGCCCTGGCGGCCTTCCGGCCCGCGGTCGCCCCCGTGCCCTCGGCCCGTGTGCCGCTGTCCAAGACGGCCCCCGCCACCGCCTGACCTCTCCCGCACCCCACGGTCGGCGCGACCGTCCTTCGCGCCGTGTCCCTACCCCCGCCATGCCTGATCACAGGAGGAGCCGTCATGACCCGCCCCGCCCTCCGCGTGGACGCCGTGCTCGTTCAGGCCGTCATCGCCGGGGCACTGTCCTTCGCCCACCTCCACGACCTCGCCTCCGCCGCTGGACAGGACGGTTGGAAGGCCTGGGCCTATCCGGTCTCCGTAGACCTGCTCCTGGTCGCCGCCTGGCGACGGCTGCGCACGGACGGGCCGTCCCGGCTGGCCTGGTGCTGGTTCCTGATCGCCCTGGTCGCCTCGCTCGGCGCGAACGTCGCCACCGCCGGGCTTCTCGACCTGGACGACGTTCCGGCCTGGCTGCGCATCCTGGTCGCCGCCTGGCCCGCCCTGGCCTTCATGGGCGGCACTCTCCTCGCCCACTCGTCCGCGGGCCACACCTCGGTTTCGCCGGATCCTGCGCCGGTGCCGGACCCCGTGCCCGAGGTGGAACCCGAACCGGCCCCCGCTGCTGAGCCGGAGCCGGCCCCGGTCGACTCCGCCGACGCTGCCCCGTCCCTCCCGCCCGTCCACTCCGCTCCGGCACCGCCGGCCGTTCCGGTCCCGGCCGCGCTGGTGGACCACGCCCGCAAGGTCGCCGCCGACCACGAGGAGCGGACCGGTGCCCGGATCGACACCGACACCCTGCGCGCCCGCCTCGGCGTCCCGCCGCACCTGGCCGACGCCATCGCCGCCCAGCTCGCCTGACCTGAAGGGAGACACCTCGTGCTCGCCGACCCGGCCGACCTGACCGCCGCCGACCACCTCGACGCCGCCCGCGAGATGGCCGCCGCGGGCTGGCCCTTCCTCGCCCACCTGCTCGCCGAGGAGGCCGCCCGCCTCACCGCCGACCCGGCCACCGCCGCCGCGATCCGCGCCGCCTACCCCGACCCGAACCTGACCCGAACGGAGACCGACTGACATGCCCGCCCGCGACTTCTTCCACTCCGTGATGCGCATCGGCCCCGTGCAGATCGGCACCCACCGCGACCGTCACGGCACCACCAAGCACGCCGCCGTGTGCAGCTCGGACGGCTGCGGCTGGTCCGCCGACTACACCAACCGCTCCGCCGCCCAGCTCGCCGCCCGTACCCACCGCTGCAAGGTCCGCTAGGAGGCCACCGCCATGGACGTCCCGCTCTGGCTCGCCCTGATCGTCGTCGGCTGGCTCGGCGTCAAACTCGTCCGCCCGCCCTGGTGGCTGATCGCCGTGCTCCTCCTCGGCGGCTTCCTCCTCGCCGACAGCGTGCTTGCCCCGGTCATCGACACCGCCGTCAAGTAAGGAGATCCGCTCATGTTCCGGCCCAAGCTCCCGACCATGCCCCAGCCCACCGGCCGGGTCATCCCGCCTGACGTCGTCGAGCCGACCACGATCATCCCGGGAACCCCGTCCCCGCCGGCCCCCGTCGCCCCGGCCCCGGTTCCGTCCCGGCCCACGGTCCAGCTCACCCCCGGCACCGCGCTCGCCCTCGTCGGCAGCGGCACGGCCGTCGTCCTGGTCGTCGGCGCCGTCCTGGTCTCCATGCTCCTGGCCGTCGCCATCACGGGCGCCTCGGTCGCCGTCTGCGCCCTGGTGATCCGCTCGCTCGTCAACGCCGACGCCAAGCGTCGCTGACCGGCCCCCGGGCGGCCTCGATACCGCCAAGCATCCGCCGCCCGGGAGCCGTCCCTGTCCGATCTCTCAACCGGAAGGAAGCACCCAGCATGGCGCATCGCGCCTCACTCGCGCCTGAGCCTCTGCTCGACCCGGTCGTCCTCGGCGATTTGCTGCGGGTGGCCTCGGCCGACGACTACACCCGATGGGAAGACCAGATCCGCCGTACCGGCGGCTGCTCCGACCCCATCCACCTCACCGGCTGGACCCTCCACAAGGACAAGACCAGCGGCGAGACCCTGCACCACTACACCACCGCTGATGAACCCGGCGGACGCCTCCGTCTCGCCTGCGGCAACCGCCGCGCCTCCCGTTGCCCGGCCTGCGCCTGGACCTACGCGGGCGACACCTATCACCTCATCCGCGCCGGCCTCGCCGGTGACGATCGCCGCGACATTCCCGCCACCGTCCGGGATCACCCGCGCGTCTTCGCCACGCTCACCGCGCCCTCGTTCGGCCCGGTCCACAACCGGCCCGATCACGGCGTCTGCCGCTGCGGCACCCGCCACGCTCCCGACGCACCCGAACTGGGCACCGCCCTCGACCCGGCGACGTACGACTATGCAGGCGCCGTCCTCTTCAACAACCACGCCGGGCAGATCTGGCAGCGCTTCACCACCCGGCTCCGCCGCGAACTCGCCGCCCGCGGTGGCCTTCCCCGCCGGGAACTCGCCGATCACCTCCGCCTCTCGTACGGCAAGGTCGCCGAGTTCCAGAAGCGGGGTGCCCTGCACTTCCATGCGGTGATCCGGCTCGACGGGCCGGAGGGTCCTGGAACACCGCCGCCTGCGTGGGCCACGGTCGGTGTCCTCGCCGACGCGATCAACGCGGCTGCGGCGCACTCCTACACGTCGGTCTCGGTCCCGGCTGCCGGGGACCAGCCGGCCCGGTCGTTCCGCTGGGGCACACAGCTCGACGTCCGGCCGGTGAAGGCGTTCGGGGACGGCTCCGACATCACCGAACAGGCCGTCGCCTCGTACGTCGCCAAGTACTCCACCAAGGCCGCGGAGAGCACCGGCACCCTCGACCGCCGTATCGGGGAGATCTCCGAGCTCGACCGCCACGGCGTGCCCGACCACACCCGCCGCCTCATCATCGCCTGCCGCGACCTCGACCCGCTGTATCCGGACCGGCGGCTGTGGGCCTGGGCTCACATGCTCGGCTTCCGCGGCCACTTCTCCTCGAAGTCCCGCCACTACTCCACCACCCTCGGCGCACTCCGCCAGGCACGCGCCGACTACCGCGCCGCACAGGACGCCGGGGCCCTCGGCCTGGACGACCGCGAGCCGGAGACCGTCCTCGTCCTGGCGGACTGGCAGTACGCCGGACACGGCCACACCCCCGGTGAATCCGCCCTCGCCGCCACCGTCGCCCGGGACATCCGGCTCAACCGTGAGACCGCCCGCGAAGCACTACGCGACCAAGCCGGGGACGAGGGGGAGTGGTGACCATGGAGCGACTCCTCACCGTGGACCAGGTCGCCGAACGCCTCGGCACGGGCGTCCGCTTCGCGCGGCGGCTCATCGAGGAGCGGCGCATCCGGTACGTGAAGGTCGGCCGGCACGTCCGCATCCCCGAGAGCGCCGTTCACGACTACCTCGCCGCCCACACCGTGGAACCGGTGAGGCTCCGTCGCGCCGGACTGCGGAGGGCTGCCTGATGGCCAACAAGAAGGGCAAGCGCCGGCGCTTCGGTGCGGTGCGGCAGTACCGGTCCGGCCGCTGGACGGCGTCGTACCTCGGGCCCGACGGTGAGCGCATCCGTGCGGACGAGACCTTCGCGACCAAGAAGGACGCCGAGATCTGGCTGTCCCAGGTCGAGGCGGACCTCAGCCGCGGGGACTGGCGCGCTCCCGACGCCGGGGCCGTCAACTTCGGTGTCTACGCCGAGAAGTGGGTCGAGGAGCGGGAGTTGGCCGTTCGGACCGAGGATCTGTACCGGCACCTGCTCCGCCTGCACATCCTTCCGGCGTTCGCCGGGCTCGACCTGGACGAGATCACGGCTCCGCGCGTGCGTGAGTGGCGCGCCGAACGGCTCCGCGCCACCAAGGCCAAGACCACCGTTGCCAAGGCGTACCGCCTCCTCAAGGGCATCCTCGAGACGGCCGTCGACGACGACCTGATCACGCGCAACCCGTGCCGGATCAAGGGGGCGGGCAAGGAGTCGGCGGCGGAACGGCGCATCGCCACCGTCGCCCAGGTCGACGCGCTCGCCGACGCGATCGGCATCCGCTGGCGGCTCATGGTCTACCTCGGCGCCTACGGTCCGATGCGGCCGGAGGAGCTGGCCGGCCTCCGCCGTCGGGACGTCGACGTCGACAGTTTCGTGATCCGCGTGCGGGTCGCCGAGCCGGAGCGGACCAACGGCAAGCGGGCCCCCGGCCCGACCAAGTCCGACGCGGGTGCCCGTGTGGTCGTCCTCCCGCCCTTCCTCCGGAAGGAGGTGAAGCGGCACCTCGACTGGTTCGCCGAGAAGGGCCCGGACGGGTTGGTCTTCGTGGGTGAGAAGGGCGCGGCCTTCCGGCGTACGACCTTCGGGCGGAAGTGGCGGCGGGCCCGTGAGGTCGCCGGTCTCCCGGACGGCTTCCGCTTCTACGACCTCCGCCACACCGGGCACACCCTGTCGACCCGTTCGGGCGCCACTCTCCGGGACACGATGGTGCGCGCCGGCCAGTCCTCCGAGAAGGCGGCGCTGATCTACCAGCACTCCGACGAGGACCGGCAGCGGGAGGTCGCCGCGGGGCTGGACGATCTCGTACGCGCCGAACGTGCGAAGCACCACAACGACGACCGTGCGCACCACAAGGAGGAGTCGTCGGCGGGCTAATGGTGCGGTTGTGGTGCGGCACCCGCTCACCGGTCTGGACAACAAAGAACCCCCGGGCCTCTGGCCTGGGGGTTTTGCGTGGAGCGGGTGACGAGAATCGAACTCGCGCTCTCAGCTTGGGAAGCTGATGTTCTACCATTAAACTACACCCGCGTAAGCCGCCGACCGTGGTCGGTGCCTGGACGCTCGCTCACTCTACCCCATGCCCGGCTCCCGGTGTTCGCGCCGTGGAGCCGGTGGTCGTTCCGGGGTCGGGACGCGGCTGCGGCGGCTCGGAGTTGGGGCGTACCGTGGGGGCCTCGCAGAGGGTGTGCGTGAGGGCGGAGTGCCGCCTGGAGAGTCGCCTCTTTCATCCCGTACTGTGGCTTTTGTCGTCAGGGTAGTAAGCCAGACGCGGCTCTTGGGGAAGGGACTTGAAGGACTTGATGGAGCGCACCGTCGTCCGCTGTGCCGATGGGCACGTGTTCACCGCCACCTCGTTCCCGATGCAGCAGGCCGATCGACTCGGCCCCGGTCGGCTCGTCCGATGTCCGCGGTGTGCGCGGCTGCGGAGTGCCGTGCCCGTGGGTGCGGAGAGGCGGTAGCACGGACGCAGAGCGGGTTCGGGCGCGCGGTGCGGCGGCGGTTGTCGCTGCTCCGCGCGTCTTGCGTATCCTCGGTGCGTGCTTCTCTCAGACAAGGACATCCGGGCCGAGATCGACAACGGGCGGGTGCGGATCGATCCGTTCGACGACTCCATGGTGCAGCCGTCGAGCATCGACGTGCGTCTCGACCGCTACTTCCGGGTGTTCGAGAATCACCGGTACCCGCACATCGACCCCTCCGTCGAGCAGGTGGATCTGACCCGGCTCGTGGAGCCCGAGGGCGACGAGCCGTTCATCCTGCACCCCGGCGAGTTCGTGCTGGCCAGTACGTACGAGGTCGTCTCGCTGCCGGACGATCTCGCCTCGCGACTGGAGGGGAAGAGTTCGCTCGGGCGGCTCGGGCTGGTCACGCACTCCACCGCCGGGTTCATCGACCCGGGGTTCTCCGGGCACGTGACGCTGGAGCTGAGCAATCTCGCGACCCTGCCGATCAAGCTGTGGCCGGGGATGAAGATCGGGCAGCTGTGCCTGTTCCGGCTCACCTCGCCGGCCGAGCACCCGTACGGGAGCGAGCGCTACGGGTCCCGCTACCAGGGCCAGCGGGGGCCGACCGCCTCCCGGTCCTTCCTCAATTTCCATCGGACCCAGGTATGAACCCCGTGATGAGCAGGATGAGCAGGACGCGCGCATGAGTGATGTTCGGGAGAATCTGACCTACGAGCAGTTCGGCGTCGCCGTGCGCGAGCTGGCGCAGGCCGTCGCCGACGACGGGTACGAGCCGGACATAGTGCTGTCCATCGCCCGCGGGGGCGTCTTCGTCGCCGGTGGGCTGGCGTACGCGCTGGACTGCAAGAACATCCACCTCGTGAACGTGGAGTTCTACACCGGGGTCGGGACCACGCTCGACATGCCCGTCATGCTCGCCCCGGT
Organism: Streptomyces violaceoruber; assembly: GCF_033406955.1. Taxonomy (NCBI): domain Bacteria; kingdom Bacillati; phylum Actinomycetota; class Actinomycetes; order Kitasatosporales; family Streptomycetaceae; genus Streptomyces; species Streptomyces violaceoruber. Next base: position 4,478,298 of record NZ_CP137734.1, read on the forward strand.
CCCGAACGTCATCGACTTCTCCGACAAGAAGGTCCTGATCACCGACGACGTCGCCGACACCGGCAAGACGCTCAAGCTGGTGCGCGACTTCTGCCTCGACACGGTCGCCGAGGTCCGCAGCGCGGTGATCTATGAGAAGTCGCACTCCCTCGTCCAGTGCGAGTACGTGTGGAAGCGGACCGATGACTGGATCAACTTCCCGTGGAGTGTCTTGCCTCCAGTACATAAGTCTGGTTCACCGGCCAGGGTCAACAAGGAAGCTCTCTAGTGTCCTGAGTCGTTAATTCGTGTGCAGTATGCGGCGAGTGTGTCGAGGATGTCGTCGGCGTTCTTCGTCCAGATGAACGGTCTGGGGTTCTTGTTCCACTCGTTGATCCAGCCGCGGATGTCCCGTTCGAGTTCGACGACGCTGCGGTGGGCCGAGCGGCGGAGTTTGCGGGAGGTCAGCTCGGCGAACCAGCGCTCGACGAGGTTGAGCCAGGACGCCGAGGTAGGGGTGAAGTGCAGGTGGAAGCGGGGGTGCCGCAGCAGCCACTTCTTGACCGGTTCGGTCTTGTGGGTGGCGTAGTTGTCCAGGACCAGGTGGAGTTCGAGGTCCTTGGGGACGGCTGCGTCGATGACCTTCAGGAAGCGGAGGAACTCCTGGTGGCGGTGGCGGCGGTAGTGCTGGGCTATGACCGAGCCGGAGACGATGTCCAGGGCGGCGAACAGGCTGGTCGTGCCGTGCCGGACGTAGTCATGGGTCATCCTCGCCGGCACGGTCGGCGCCATCGGCAGCACCGGCTGGGTCCGGTCCAGGGCCTGTATCTGCGACTTCTCGTCCACCGCCAGGACCAGCGCGTTCTCCGGCGGCGACAGGTAGATGCCGACCACGTCGCGGACCTTGGTCACGAACTGCGGATCGGTCGACAGCTTCCACGTCTGAACGATGTGGGGCTTGAGGCCGAAGGCCCGCCAGATCCGCGAGACGGCCGACTGCGACATACCCTCCGCCTCGGCCATCGAACGCGTCGACCAGTGCGAATCACCCGTCGGCGGCGTCTGGCCGAGCGTCCTGGCGACCAGGGCTTCGACCTGCTCGTCCGTGATCTTCCGCGGCGCCCCCGAACGCGGCCGGTCCACCAGGCCCTCCAGCCGGTCCGCGACGAACCGGGACCGCCACTTGCGCACCGTCTCCCGCGAGACACCCAGGTCATCCGCGACCCGTGCGTTCGACAGGCCCCCCGCACACGCCAGCACGATCCTCGACCGCAGAACCAGTGCCTGCGACGCAGTCTGCCTGCGCAACCAGCCCCGCAGCACCCTGCGTTCGTGATCGGACAACTCCAGCGGCAGCGGCTTCGGACCAGGCACCGCCCCACCCTACAACCGCAAACGAACTAACGACTCAGGACACTAGGGATCGCCAAAGTCGGGGGGAAGCGTGACTGCTCCAGATGTGACGGTAGAAGCAAGCTCGAACATCACAGTTCGGGGATGCAAGCTGCATCGAAGAACCATCGAAAAATGGGTGCGGGCGCTGCGATCAGGACTACCCGCTGAGGCGAAGGTCGATTTTTCGACTGAGCGAGCCATCACGACTTACAAGTCAAACTCTCTTGACGGTCTCGCTCAGGCGCTGGCAGAGTCCACCGAGCCAGGAAATGTTGAGGTTCTCGACAACCTTGTTATCTTTGCCAGCGATATTGGTCACAATCGCGGACCGGGGCCGCGACGCATAGCCCGTCTGGCTATCAAATCTGATGGCTGGGTCGCTTGTCATATTTCGGGCGATCCGAGTTGGGTGAACGCGCAGACTGCGGTGCTCCGTCCCCTGTTTGAGGAAGCCCGCCCTCGCAAGTGGGGTTTCTGGTATTCGCCCAGATGGATTTTCGCGGCCTGGGGGGTGTCTTTTGCTCTCATCTTCACTGCCCTTTTTGATTCCTTGCCGCTGACGGTCCTGATTGTTTTGGCTGGACTGGCTTGCGGGTTTGCCATTGGTAGTGTCCTCAGGCGCATTCTTAAGGTTGAGATATTTCTTACTCAAGATGAACTTGCATCATCGTATTGGCGTTTCACTGCAAATGAAATAGTGACGGCTGCTATCGCACTGCTGGCGATCGTTGTAGCTGTCATTTTTGGCGTAATTGCCCACAATGATTCACAAGATGGAGCTGGGGAAACGTCGGGGCTTGCTAGGTATTGGTGAAGTCGGATATTCGATATCACACCATTACCCACCACCTTCCCTAGCTCCCATCCCGTCCGCCGTCGACCCACACACCGTGGAGCGGGCGTGGTTCAGGGCGTCCAGGTGGAGCGCGCCACTGTACGAACGACCTGGACGCCCTGGGCCGCGTCTGCTCGGCTCTGCCTGGGTCGACGGTGGACGGGATGGGAGCACCCCACGCGCACCCCTACGGGCCCGCGGTCGGCAACGGCGCCCCCTCCATCCCGGTGCCGGCCGATCCCCCGCCGGAGGCATCGTCTTTGACCGAGGGCCGCTCTATGCGGTGATCGACTCATGGCTTCCGGCCCTATCCACCTGTGGGCGCGCGTCGGCGCAGCGCGGGCGGAGCGGGCCGAAGGCAGGAGCGGCGCCCGGAGCGGAGCCGGGAAGCGCGCCCGGCGGAGCGGAGCGCAGCCGGGGCTTGATGAGGTAGAGAAACCTGTAACAGCTCACCCTGTTGTCTGGTCAGGACGAGGCTGCGTCGATGGTCAGGAGTCGGCTCGTGAATCCGGCTTGGCAAAGGCGCTCGTACGCCTCGATCACGTCGGCCGGTACGGGCTGGCTGATCAGGTAGCCCTCTTCCGGGTAGACCAACAGACGCTGTAGTGCGCCAACGAGCATGTCGATGACCATGCGGGCATCGCCGATGGAGTCGACGTACTCGCTCAGCGTCATCGGGCTGGACGCGCTAACGATCTCAACTTCGGGCCACAGCTTGCGCGCCGTCGCGTACGCCCGACGCTCCTCGTACGGCTTGCTGATCAGCAAGACCGAGGACACGTCAACGTCGGCCTCCTTCAACAGCTCCCGCGAGAAGCGGATGTTGTCCCCCGTGTTCCGTGCCCGCGGCTCCACCAAAACGGCTGAGCTGGGGACGCCAAGCTCAAGAGCCCGCTCCCGGTAGTGGACCGCCTCGCCCCGCGGCATGCGCTCTCGCGTCGTGGGGCTGGTGGCGCCCGTGAATACGATCAGCGGAGCCATGCCACGTTCGTACAGCTCGGCCGCCGTGTCGGCGACGCCCAGGTCGTGACTGCCGAGTCCGATCGCGACAGAACAAGGCCGGGGCGTATGGCCCATCTGGTGGTAGTCCCACAGACGTCGTGTGTCGGCCCAGTTCTGCGTCGAGATCACGGCTGGTCTTCCCTGTCCTTCGCTGAGTCTGGCACCTTGAAGTCGTACTCCCACGCGAAGCGTGACGCAGCATGCACACCGATGGCGAACTCCACCACGGTGCCGTCCGCCGTGTAGGTGGTGCGGTGCAGCTCGACGACCGGTTCCCCAGGCGGCAGCTGCAGAAGACTCACTTCGTCGGCCTTCGGGGCGCGGGCGAAGATCCTCTCCTGCATGTGATCGATCTCGTAGCCCGCGTCGTACAGCACACGGAAGCCACCACCCCGACCGGCGGGTCCCGGTGTCGGGTCAACGATGCGCGTGCCCTCGACATGCTCGGGCCGGTAGTAGCTGGTCAGAGTGTGCGTCGGCTGGTCGCCTTCCTTTACAAGCCGTGCGCGGGCGTAGACCGGGGCGCCCACCGGCAGGCTGTGTGCGGCTGCCACCTCCGCCGGCGCTTCAACGAGGCTGACCGTCTGAGTCTGTTCGTTGCGGCGGTACGGCCGCCCCGAAGCCACACGGTCCGCGATGAACGCCACCTCGTCGCCGTCCCGCCACTTCGCCTTGTCGTACCTGGCGATACCGAGTCGCTTGAGCGGGACTTGCTGCCGGACAACCGTGCCGTGACCTCGTGACGAGGTGACCAGGCCCTCGGCTTCCAGCGCCTTGTAGGCGGCGTGAACGGTCGCCTTGGAGCCTTCGCCAGCCTCGACCAGTTCCCTGATGTGCGGCAACTGCTGGCCCGGGGCGTAGTCGCCCCCCTTGATCTGCTCAGCCAGCTTGTCCGCCAGCTCCCGCCACTTCGGCGCCATCACGACCCCTCTCTACGAGGTCCAGTGAAACATAGTCCTAGGACTGTTGACAGTCCTAGGACTGCGGGGCACTATTTCTCTTGTCGCTCGCAGTCCTAGGACAGCGGGGATGTGCAGCTCTCTATTGGGCTGCTCTGTCGTCGAACAAGGAGTTCTCATGCCGTCCTTCAAGATCGACCTCTCCACCGCCGTGGTGTTCGTCGCGACCGCGCCGGAACCGAAGATGGCCAACAAGAAGACCGGAGAGCGGGCCGTCGACCGGGACACCGGTGCGGGACTGTCCACCGTGGGCCTGCTGGTCTCGGACGAGGGGGAGGGCAACCTCTACCAGGTCACTATCCCGGAGACGGGCTACCCCGAGGGTCTGGCCCCGGGCATGCCGGTCCGGGTGGTCGGCCTCAAGGCCCGTGACTGGGAGAACGAGTTCAACGGCCAGAAGCGGCACGGGATCTCGTTCCGCGCGGTCGCGATCACCTCGGCGGCCTGACCATGGCTGACCTGACGCTGTTGATCGAGGCTACGGGGGCCCTGGCGGGTGCCGGTGGTGTCAGCTACGCGAAGCACCGGGCGCCGCGCCTGTACTGGTCGACGGTGGGTCTGCCGCTGACGTGGGGCCGGTTCACCTGGTCCTACCGGTCCACGATGGACGTGTGCGGGCTGACCGTGCAACCGTCCGGGCTGCGGGCCTTCATGACGCGCAACCTGTCCCGCCGTGAGGTGCGGCCGGTGCCGCCGAAGGTCCGTCGGGTCCGGCCCACCTCGACCGGGCTGCGCATCACGCTGCGCCTCCCGGCCGGCCTGGAGCCCGCCGACGTGGCCACCTCCTCGGAACGGCTGCGCCACGCCTTCGGCGTCCAGTCGGTCACCGTCGCGGAGACCAAGCCCGGCTTCGTAGAGCTGCGGATGACGGGCTACGACGTGCTGCGCCGGGTCCATCTTCCGCGCTCCGCACAGCCCCGCGGGCTGCGGGTTCCGGTGGCGTTGCGGGAGGACGGCACGGTCTTCGAGCGGGACTACCGCGCGGTTCCGATGGCGCTGACCCTCGGGGCCACGCTGTCCGGGAAGTCCGTCTACCAGCGCAATCTGGTCAAGGGCCTGGCACAGCTCCCGGTCGGGTTGATCGGCATCGACTGCAAGCGCGGCGTCGAGCACAGCCGGTACGCGCCCCGCCTGTCGGCTCTGGCCACCGACCCGGACATGGCGGGACGGCTGATAGACGCGCTGGTCCTGGAGATGGGCGAGCGTTTCGATCTCCTCGCCCTGCACGGGGTCTCGGACGTGTGGGACCTGCCCGCGAAGCTGCGGCCGGTGCCGCTGGTCGTCCTGATCGATGAGGTGGCAGAGCTGTTCTTCGTCACCTCGAAGAAAGATGAGGCAGCGCGGGACCGGACGGTCATGCAACTGGTGCGGCTGGGTCAGATGGCCCGTGCGGTCGGCATCTACCTGGAGGTCTGCGGGCAGCGCTTCGGCTCCGACCTCGGCAAGGGTGCCACCGCGCTGCGTGCCCAGCTCACCGGGCGTGTGGTCCACCGGGTCAACGACAAGCAGACCGCTGAAATGGGCTTGGGTGACATCGCTCCGGATGCGGTGATGGCGGCGACCTCGATCCGGGCCGATCGTCCCGGTGTCGCGGTGGCCGGTGACACCTCCGGTGGCTGGTCCCGCATCCGCACCCCGGAGACTTCGCCGGCCGATGCGGCGGCCGTGTGCCGGGAGTTCGCGCATCTCACTCCGGAGCTGCCGTTCCTGGCCCCGTTCCGGCCCCCGGCCCGGCAGATGCCGCCGATGCCCACCGTTCCGCCGCTGGTGTCCCCGCAGCCCTGACCGGAGGGAGGTGAAGAGCCGTGATCCGCTCGATCCGCATCGACGCCGTACTCATCCAGGCCGTAATTGCCGGGGCTCTGTCCTTCGCCCACCTGCACGACCTCGCCGAAGCGGCTGGCCAGACCGGGTGGAAGGCATGGGCCTATCCCGTCTCCGTCGACCTGCTCTTGGTCGCCGTGTGGCGTCGGCTACGCACTGAGCGCTCGAAGCTGGCTTGGTTCTGGTTCCTGGTTGCCCTGGTCGCCTCTCTCGGCGCGAACATCGCGACCGCCGGGCTCCTCGACCTGGACCATGTTCCGGCCTGGCTGCGCATCCTCGTGGCCGGTTGGCCCGCGCTGGCGTTCCTCGGCGGCACCCTGCTGGCCCACACCCCGACCGACCATGCACCGGCCCCGGCGCCCGAGCCTCGGCCCGTACCGGTCGTCGACCGACCCGCGGCTCCCGAACCGACCCAGACGCCTGCTCCGGTCCCGGAGATCCCGACACCGGAGCCTGCCCCGGCCCTGCCGCAGGCCCCGGCCTCGACTCCCGCGGTCCCGCCTGCGCTGGTCGACCACGCCCGAAAGGTCGCCACCGAACACCGCACCCGCACCGGAGCCGACATCGACACGGCCACATTGCGCGATCGCCTCGGCATCCCGGAAGACCTCGCCGGCGCCATCGTTGCCCAACTCGCCTGAAGGGAATGACCTGCGTGCGCCCGAACCGCTTCTACGACGTCATCCGCGTTGGCCCGGTCCGAGTGGCCTCGTTCAACAACGGCCGGGGCCAAACCCGGCACACCGCCGCCTGCACCGCGCCGAAGTGCGGATTCTCCAACGAATACGGTGACCGGTCGGCCGCCGAACTCGCCGCCCGCACCCACCGCTGCGCCTGAAAGGAGGACCGAGCCATGCAGCTGCCCGAAGACCAGATCCGCGCCGGCCACATCCCCGCCGACCTCTACCGGCAGATCCCGCCCGGCACCGACATGCGACGCGTCGTGATCGTCCAAGAGGCGCCGCGTTCGTACAAGGGCCCGATCGTCCTCACGCTGGTCGTCCTCGCGGGATCGGTCGTGGTGCTGCTGGTCATCGCCTTCGTCGTTCAGGTCCTCGCCGGCGCCGCCGTTGCGGTCCTGTCGGCCACCGGCGGACTCGGCTACACGATCAACCGCACGTCCAAGCGCAAGACCCTCCGCAGCAAGTAACGCCCTCCGGGGCGGCCTCTCTCGCCAAAGATCCGCCGCCCCGGACGGCCACCACTTCCAGGCCCCAATGGACCCGAAAGGGAAGCCTCATCATGCCCCAGCCCGCCCAGAACACGCGCGTCTGCCGCGACTGCGACGGCTTCGCCATGGTCGCCATCACCACCGGCACCCGCCACGCCGACGGCTCCCGCGCCACCCTCCGGATCGCCTGCCCGGCCTGTAAGGGCGCCGGACGCACCGCCCCCGCCGCCCTGTACCGCATCGGGCGGTGACCACGTGACCGACACCGCCACCATGGCGGGCCTGGACCCGGCCACCCTCGCCGACGTGCTGAGGTTGGCCGGGTCCACCGGCTTCGACCGCATCCAGGACCAGATCCGCCGCACCGGCGGCTGCTCCGACCCCATCCACCTGACCGGCTCGACCGACACCCGCGACGCCACCACCGGCAAGGTGTTGCACTCCTACTCGACCGACACCGAACCCGGCGGACGGCTCCGCCTCGCCTGCGGCAACCGGCGGGCCTCCCGCTGCCCGGCCTGCGCCTGGACCTACGCCGGCGACACCTACCACCTCATCCGCGCGGGCCTCGTCGGCGACCCCGCCAAGGGCACCCCCGAAACGATCCGGGACCACCCGCGGGTGTTCGCCACCCTGACCGCCCCGTCGTTCGGCCCGGTCCACAATCGCCCCGGAAGCCGGCCCTGCCGCTGCGGTGTCCGCCACGCAGAGGACGCCCCGGAACTGGGCACCCCGCTCGACCCCGACACGTACGACTACGCCGGGGCTGTGCTCTGGAACAACCACGCCTCCGAGCTGTGGCGCTACTTCACGATCTACCTTCGCCGAGAGATCGCCAAGCGCGCCGGGCTCACCCAGAAAGCCGCCAAGGAACAGTCGCGGGTGTCCTTCGGCAAGGTGGCCGAGTACCAGAAGCGCGGCGCCGTGCACTTCCACGCCGTGATCCGCTTCGACGGACCCGACGGCCCGGACGACACCCCGCCCGCGTGGGCCACCCTCGACCTTCTTACCGACGCGATCCACGGCGCCGCCGCCCGCGTGGAAGTCGACGTGCCCCCGGCCGGGGACCAGCCTGCCCGCACTCTCAAGTGGGGCACGCAGCTCGACGTGCGCCCCATCCGGGCCTTCGGCGACGGCGAGGACATCACCGAACAAGCCGTGGCCTCCTACGTCGCCAAGTACGCCACGAAGGCAGCCGAGACCACCGGCACCGTAGACCGCCGCATCGGCAGCAAAGACGCCCTCGTCCTGCTCGGCGTGCCCGACCACCCCGCACGGCTCATCGCCGCATGCCTCGACCTGCACGCGCTCTACCCGGACCGCAAGCTCCGCGACTGGGCCCACATGCTCGGCTTCCGCGGCCACTTCTCCACGAAGTCCCGGCGCTACTCGACCACCCTCGGCGAACTGCGCCAGACCCGCGCCGATTACCGGGCAGCCCAGCAACGCGCCGCCCTCGGTCTGCCCGACCCCGACGACGAGGACGCCACCACGCTCACCCTCGCCCACTGGACCTACGCCGGCCACGGGCACACCCCCGGCGAATCCTGGCTCGCCGCCAACATCCGCCGCGAGATCCAGCACAACCGCGAAACCGCCCGCGAAGAACTGGCAGGAGGTGCCCTTGATGAGTCAGACCAGTAGCCCGGAGTCCCGTAAGGCGACGGCTCAGCGTGAGGTCATGAGCACTGACGAGTGGCTGCGGATGCATCTTCGCCGTGCTCCTGAGCGTGATGAAGAGTGGGTACGCCGTGCCCTCGTGTTGCAGGGGCGGGCCTGATCGTCACCGCCAGACGGGTTCGATCAGGCTCGGGTCGAACTTCCGGCGTCCTCGTCCGGCCGGGTGAATGATCACGGCTGAGAGGCTGTGCAACACGATCTCCTGCTGGCGCTCCACCGGCAGCGCAAAGAACTCCTCGACGGTCAGGTTCGCCGCGTCGCCTTTGGCCTCGGCCTGCTTCTGCTCCTTGTAGAAGCGGGCCCGCTCCAGTTTAAGTTCGTCGCGCAGCCGCTCTTTGGCCGGCAAGAGCTGCAAGAGGGTGGCCACCGTGATCTGTTTCGAGCGTTCGGCATCCACGAGTTGGGTGATGTCTTGGGAGACCTGCTGCAACTCGTCCTCGCGCGGCCACCGCTGATCGACCGGGACGGCGGTTACTTCTGCTCGCGCGCGCTGTTCTTCGAGTGCGAGTTGGACTATGAGCCTGTCGACGGGCTCTCCAACCCGTCCGACCTTGCCGCATCCGCCGTTCACTACGGAGCACTGGTACGTGTATTTCGCGGCCTTCGAGCCTGGCTGCCAGCGGTTGTTGATCTGTCCTCGGATCTTCGTCTTGCACAGTCCGCACCGGGCAATGCCCGAGAGCAGGTACTTACGGGCGAGGGACTTGCCGGGATGCTTCTGCTTCCGCTCGGCGACGGCCGCGCAGACGGCTTCCCACTCTTCCAGGCTGTTGATCTGCTCCCAGTTGCCCTTGACCGGTTCGCCGTCTTCGCCGACCAGGATTTCACCGTGGTACGTGCGGTAGCCGACCAGTCTGGGGTTGGTCAGGATCTGCTCGACGTGGTGGTGGGCCATGCGCTTGGTGCCTGCGCGCGGGTTGCCCAAGCCCTGTTGCTGCCACCGGGTCCGGATGGTTCCGATGCGGACGCCGGCGAGGACTTCGCGCTGCGCCTCGCGGATGGCCTCGGCGGCCTTCGGGTCGACCTTGGTGCGGTCGTCCTTGCTCCAGCCGTACGGCGCTGGCCCGCCGCTGTCCTTGCCCTGTTGGGCCAGCTCTAGGTGCTTGCGCTTGATCCGGCGTGACGCATCGTGCGACGACTTGTTGGCGAACGCGACCATGATGCGGGCCATGGTGCGGCCGTCCGGAGAGCCAAGGTTGATGTCGTTCGTGACGGTGGCGAACTCCAGGCGGGGCCGCTCGTCGAAGATCTCGATGAGGCGTTCCAGGTCCCGCGGCTGTCGGGCTAGGCGGTCCAGGTCGTAGGCCACGATTCCGTCGATGAGGCCGGCGCGGAGGTCTCTCAGCATCAGCTCGAACTCGTCGCGCACGACGTTGCGCTTGAACGCCGATACGTCGTTGTCCTCGTAGGTCTTCACGACCTGCCACGACCGGAGATCCGCGAGGCGTTCGCAGTCCTGCTGCTGCCTGGCGACACCCAGAGACTCGCCCTCGTCGTCCCGAGAAATCCGGGTGTAGACCCCTACCTTGCGTGCCACGGTCGGCCCTCCCCCTGCCTCCTGAGCGGGGCCAGACTACTACCGTCATCGAGTCAAGTCAGCCTGGAGCGTTCAGCCGCCCGTCGTACGGCGGCAGGGACAGGTGCTCGACGCCTGACCGGACGGGCCGACGGACAGCGGCGACGCGAAGGGCCCCGGCGGAACGTACCCGCCGGGGCCCTTCGCCATGTCGGCGACTAGAACGTGCCCAGCTTCACGATCGACAGCAGGGCGATCAGCTGGATGGCGGAGGCGCCGAGCGCCTTCGGCCAGGGCAGGTCGTGGGAGCGGCCGACCATCAGGGTGAGGAGGGCGCCGGCCGCGACCCAGGTGGCCCAGCCGAGGATCTGGACGAAGGGCGCGTCACCGCCGGCGAACATCGCGACGACCAGGCGCGGGGCGTCCGTGAGGGACATGATCAGCATGGAGAGGCCGACCGTCGGCTGCCAGGCGCCGTCGCCGCCGAGCTGGCGGGCCAGGGTGTGGGTGACCACGCCCAGGACGAAGGCGCTCAGCACCAGCGCGACCGCCGTGGTCAGGACGATCGGGATGGCGTTCGAGAGGGTGGCGTTGATCGCCTCCTCGCGGGCGCCGTCGAAGCCGAAGACCGCGAGCAGGCCGTAGAGGAACGTCACGATGAGCGCCGGGGCCCACATCGCGTAGTCCCGCATCTGGAGGAAGGTCTGGTTGGGCGCGAGGATCACGCCCTTCAGGAGGTCCTTCCAGTGCAGGCGGGGGCCGACCGGGCCGGGGGCCGGGGCGGAGCCGGCGCGGTAGGTGTCGCCCTGGTTGTAGGGGTCGTCGACCGTGAACGCCTGGGTGTGGCCCGGGTTGTTGGCCGCGTACGGGTCGTACGGGGCCTGCTGGGGGTGACCGCCGGGGCCGCCCTGTCCGTAGCCGCCGTCGCCGAAGTACTCCGGCTCACCGTGCCCGCCGACAGGTCCGCCGCCGTGCCCGCCGCCGGGTGCCTGCGGCCAGGGCGACCCGCCCGGGGCCCGGCCCGGTCCGGGGGCGCCACCTCCGTACGGCGGCTGCGGGTACGGCTGCTGAGGCGTCGCCGGGCCGCCGTACGGGGGTCCCTGGGGCGCCTGCTGTCCGTACGGGGGGCGTTGCGGTCGCGCGTTTGGAGCGCCGTTGTCCCGGCCGCGTCCGATCCTGAATCCAGCCACGCCTTCGAACGTACCTGGTCCCGGAGAGTGACGTGCGGGGCCCGGCCGTTCGGGGGGTCCTTTGCGGCCGAGCTGTGACATCCCTTACGGGGGTTGACCGGGACGTCCCTTAGGGGCCGTACGGGGGGCGTACGGCCCCGGTGGGGGCGGTGGCGCCGTCAGCAGAAGGCGGTGAAGCCCCACCAGCCGTCCCGCACGGGCCACCCGGCTGCGAGGCCGCCGTCGCCGCGGCCCGAGTAGGTGAGCTGCCATCCGGCGCTGTACGACGAACCGTCCCCCGTGTAGGCGTCGTTGGTGACGGCGAGGAGGTCGGGGGTGTTGGTGCCGTTGAAGTCGCCGACGGCGACGAGGTGCGCCATGGTGTTCCAGCCGCCGGTGCCGATGAGCTTGCGGGAGCCGAGGGTGCCGGTGGAGGTGCCGGGGTAGAGCCAGAGCTTGCCGGTGGCGGCCTCGCGGGCGTAGAGGTCGGGGCGGCCGTCGCCGTTGGTGTCGCCCATGCCGACGGGGGCGTTCATGCTGTTCCAGCCGCGGGCACCGATGAGCTTGTGGGAGCCGAGGGTGCCGGTGGAGGTACCCGGGTAGAGGTACAGCTTGCCGGTGGACTTCTCGGTGGCGATCAGATCGGAGCGGCCGTCTTTGGTGAGGTCGCCGAAGGCGGTGATGTTGCGCATGCCGTTCCAGCCCCTGGTGCCGATCAGTTCGCGGGCGGCGAGGCGGCCGGTGCCGGTGCCGGGGTAGAGCCAGAGCTTGCCGGTGGCGGTCTCCCGGGCGATGAGGTCCTCGTGGCCGTCGCGGCTGAAGTCGCCGTGCCGGGTCAGGGCGCTCATCGTGTTCCAGCCGCCGGTGCCGATGATCCGGCCCGCGTAGCCGCTGCCGGGGCTGAACCACAGGCGTCCCGCCCGGTCGCGGCTGACCACGTCGGGCCGGTTGTCGCCGTCCATGTCGCCGAAGTCCGGGGTGGCGGAGGTGGGCGAGGCGGCCCAGGACGGGTAGTCGCGGACGTTGCACTCGTGCGGGTCCTGGACGAACCTGATCGAGCGGATCAGGCTGGTGATTCCCCCGTAGTAGACCAGTTCCTCGCCGCGGGGACGTTCCTCGGCCCAGAGGTAGCTCGACTTGTCGTAGTTCCGCTCGCCGTACAGGCAGGCGTCCGCGTCCTTGCGGTTGATGTAGGAGTGGATGTCGTCGGCCCAGCCGCCCAGGTCCGCGACGTTCTTGTTCGTCTTCCACATCCTGCCGTCGGCGTCTTCGCCCGCCCAGCCGCAGAAGTAGCCCTTCGGGCAGTCCTCGACGCCCGCGGCGGCCGGAGCGGCGTTCACGACGGCCAGTGCGGAGCCGGCCAGTACGAGGCCGGCGAGCGCGGAGACGGCCCGGGTGTATCGGTTCGTCATGGTGTTGTTTCCCTCCCCTGTGACGCGGAGGAACCCTAGCCGGGCCGGGCCGGGCCGTGCCCCGTCCCCGCTACCGGCCCGGGACCGCTGGGACGGCCGGTGTCCGACCGGCTACGAGGTCAGGAACTGCGCCGTCGAGAACGTGACCGCGGCCCGCGCCGTGACCAGGTCCTTCGCCGAGCCCCGGTGGACCTCGACGGAGTCCTTCGTGTCGCCCCGGGACGTGCGCAGCACCAGGTCCGCCAGGCCGTCGCCGTCGAAGTCGCCGGCCGTCAGCACCCGGGTCGTGCCGGTCGACGCGGGCCGTACCGTGACCGCGCCCCGCGTCGTGGGGCCCGTCCCGCGGCCGGGGTACACCCGTATTCCGGAGCCGCTGGAGACCAGCTCGCTCAGGCCGTCGCCGTCGAAGTCGGCGGCGTCGAGCATCGAGCCCGGCGTGCCGAGGGTGCCGCGGGCCGCGGTGGGGAGGTCGAAGCGCAGCGCGGTGCCCTCCGCGGTGCCCACCGCCGCGTCCAGCGCCTTGCCCCTGCCGAAGGCGCCCAGGGCGATGTCGATGCCGGCGGGGAGGGTGACCCCGGTGCGGGCCGGGCCGTCGGGACCGCCCAGGACGAGGGCCGCCTTGCCGGGGCCCGCGGAGACGCGGACGACGAGGTCGTCGTACCCGTCGCGGTTCACGTCGGCGGCGGGACCGGCCGGCGCCTCGCCGGGGGACGGGATGGCCGCGCCGGCCCGGCGCGGGGCGCCCTCGCGGGTGAAGGGGCCGCGCAGGTGACTGAGGCGGCCGGCGGAGGCGTGGACGACCAGGTCCTGGGCGCCGTCGCCGTCGAAGTCGCCGCACACCGGGCGCTCGGGCCAGTCATTGCCGTAGCGGGCCTTGTCCGGGATGGTCAGCGGGACCGCGCGGCCGGTCGGCCCCGACGGGGAGCCGAAGAGGAGCTGGAGCGGGACCGGCGGGCGGCCCTGGCCGTCGTAGGGCGGGTCGGTGGTGACCACCAGGTCGGTGAAGCCGTCGCCGTCGAGGTCGCAGCTCGCCTCCGCCTCGAAGACGGCCGGCAACTGGCCCTCGGTCGGGGCCGCGTACTTCTTCGGCGTGAGCAGCTGCCGGGCTCCGGGCACCAGTCCGCGGGGAGAGCCGTAGACGATGCCGATGCCCGCGTCGTCCGTGTGGGTCTCGGCCGTGACCAGGGTGTCGAGGACGAGGTCGCGGTGGCCGTCGCCGTTGAAGTCGTCGGGGACCTCGCTGCCCTTGCCGTGCGGGACGGGGAGCAGGGCGGGGGCCTGGGCGGCGCGTACGGGTGTGGACGCCGCGGCGTCCTCGGCCGCGGGCGCCGGACCGTGGCCGCAGGCGGCGAGCAGCAGCAGGCAGCCGACGGCGGCCGTGCCCGTCAGGGTGCTTCTTCGCAGGCGCCGCACCGTTCACCTCGTCCGTATCAACCCGTACCACCAGCACCGACAACGACCGGGTAATCATGCACGCGTTCGACATACGGCGACACCCCCGGGTTCGGACGGAACCCGGGGGTGTCGGTCGAGCGGGTGAGCGGCGGCTACTTCACCGGCTCGGGCGTCGGCTCGCTCTCCGGCTCCGGCTCGCCGGTGGGGTCGGCCGGGGTCTTGACGGAGTCCAGCAGGAGCTGGGCGACGTCGACGACCTGGATGGACTCCTTGGCCTTGCCGTCGTTCTTCTTGCCGTTGACGGAGTCCGTCAGCATGACGAGGCAGAAGGGGCAGGCGGTGGAGACGATGTCGGGGTTGACGGACAGGGCCTCGTCGACGCGCTCGTTGTTGATGCGCTTGCCGATCCGCTCCTCCATCCACATCCGCGCGCCGCCGGCGCCGCAGCAGAAGCCGCGCTCCTTGTGGCGGTGCATCTCCTCGTTCCGGACGCCCGGGACGGCGGCGATGATCTCGCGCGGCGGGGTGTAGATCTTGTTGTGGCGGCCCAGGTAGCAGGGGTCGTGGTAGGTGATGATGCCCTCGACCGGGGTGACCGGGACCAGCTTGCCCTCGTCGACCAGGTGCTGGAGCAGCTGGGTGTGGTGGACGACCTCGTAGTCGCCGCCGAGCTGCGGGTACTCGTTGCCGAGGGTGTTGAGGCAGTGCGGGCAGGTGGCGACGATCTTCTTGGCCGACTTGGGCTTCGCCGACTCGGGCACCACCTTGCCGTCCTCGTCCATCTCCTCGCCGAAGGCGGCGTTGAGGGACATGACGTTCTCCATGCCGAGCTCCTGGAACAGGGGCTCGTTGCCGAGGCGGCGGGCGGAGTCGCCGGTGCACTTCTCGTCGCCGCCCATGATCGCGAACTTGACGCCCGCGATGTGCAGCAGCTCGGCGAAGGCCTTGGTGGTCTTCTTGGCGCGGTCCTCCAGGGCGCCGGCGCAGCCGACCCAGTACAGGTACTCGACCTCGGTGAGGTCCTCGATGTCCTTGCCGACGACCGGGACCTCGAAGTCCAGCTCCTTGAGCCACTCCAGGCGCTGCTTCTTCGCCAGGCCCCAGGGGTTGCCCTTCTTCTCCAGGTTCTTGAGCATCGTGCCCGCCTCGGACGGGAACGCCGACTCGATCATGACCTGGTAGCGGCGCATGTCGACGATGTGGTCGACGTGCTCGATGTCGACCGGGCACTGCTCGACGCAGGCGCCGCAGGTGGTGCAGGACCACAGGACGTCGGGGTCGATGACGCCGTTCTCCTCCAGCGTGCCGATCAGCGGGCGCTCGGCCTCCGCCAGCGCGGCCGCGGGCACGCCCGCCAGCTGCTCCGCGGACGCCTTCTCCTCGCCCTCCATCGTCTTGCCGCCGCCGGCCAGCAGGTAGGGGGCCTTGGCGTGCGCGTGGTCGCGCAGGGACATGATCAGGAGCTTGGGGGAGAGCGGCTTGCCGGTGTTCCAGGCGGGGCACTGCGACTGGCAGCGGCCGCACTCGGTGCAGGTGGAGAAGTCCAGCAGGCCCTTCCAGGAGAACTGCTCGACCTGGGAGACGCCGAAGACGTCGTCGTCGCCGGGGTCGGTGAAGTCGATCGGCTTGCCGCCCGAGGTCATCGGGAGCAGCGCGCCGAGCGCGGTGCCGCCCTTCGCGTCGCGCTTGAACCAGATGTTCGGGAAGGCCAGGAAGCGGTGCCAGGCCACGCCCATGTCGGTCTTCAGGGCGACCGTGATCATCCAGATGAAGGAGGTCGCGATCTTCAGCGCGGCGAAGAAGTAGACGAGGTTCTGGAGGGTGCCGAGGTCCGCGTCCCGGAGCGCGGAGACGACCGGGTACGAGACGAAGAACGACGCCTCGTAGCCGTCCACGTGGTGGAGGGCGCCCTCCAGCGCGTGCAGCATGAAGATGCAGACGCCGACGATGAGGATGACGGCCTCGACGAAGTACGCCTGGCCGAAGTTGGAGCCGGCGAAGCGGGACTTGCGGCCCGGCTTGCGCGGGTGGGACAGCTGCCGGATCACGATCAGGACCAGGATGCCGAGCACCGTCATCGTGCCGATGAACTCGACGAAGACGTTGTACGGCGCCCAGTCGCCGATGACCGGCAGGATCCAGTCGGCCTGGAAGAGCTGGCCGACGGCGTTGACGATGGTCAGCAGCAGGGAGAAGAAGCCCACCGCGACGAACCAGTGCGCCACACCGACGATGCCCCAGCGGTTCATCCGGGTGTGGCCGAGGAACTCCCTGACCACGGTGACGGTGCGGTCCACGGGGTCGTTGGTCCGCGTTCCGGCCGGCACCGGCTGGCCCAGCCGCATGTAGTTGACGATCTGCAGGACGGCGCGGCCGAACAGTGCGACGCCGACCACGATCAGGACCAGCGACACGATGATCGCGGCGAGTTGCATTTGGGGGCTCCTCGGGCCTGCGAGGTTACGAGGGGGCGGTATTACTAAGCGGTAACTTATTCAGTTCGTCTGAGAGTACCCCCATCCTCCGCCGCACTGTAGTCGGACGTGCGGTGATCTGCGTCGCTGAGGCAACCCTGACCCCGGCGGGTCCGTCCGGACCGGTGCCCCGTCGGCGCCCGTCGGCGCCACGCCGGTCCGATGGTGCGATTCGTCGCAAAGCATGATATTCGGCATAGCTTATGCCCGTGCTCTACGGGATCGCCGCCGCCACCGTCACCGTCACCGCCTCCTTCCTCCTCACCGCCGTCCTCGCCGCACTGCTGCGGGCGCCCGCCCTGCGTCTGGCCGTCGTCGACCGGCGACGCCGGCGGCCCGTCCCGCTGCTCGGCGGGGTGGCCGTCGTCCTGGTCACCGCCGTGGTGGCGTGGGCCGGGGACCGGGCCGGCGTCGTGCCGCTCGGCCCGGCGGCCGGACGGCTGCTGGCGGCCGCCACCGTCGTCGGCGCGCTGGGCCTGGCGGCCGACGTGTGGCGGCTGCGGCGGCGGTGGCTCCTGGCCGGTACGGCCGTGGCGGCGGCCTGCGTGGTGCCGTACGGCGAGACGGGGCCGGTGGCCGGGGCGCTCGCCGTGGGCTGGGTGGCGCTGGTCACCGGCGCCTTCCGGGGGCTCGACCATGCCGACGGGGTGGCCGGCACGGTGGGTGTCGTGACCGCCTTCGGCGTCGGCGCGTGTGCCGCGGTGGAGCTGATGGACGGGCCCGCGGTGCTGCTGCTCGTGCTGGCCGCCGCGCTCGCCGGGTTCCTGCTGCACAACTGGCATCCCGCGCGGATCGCGCTCGGCGCCTGCGGGTCGCTCTTCACCGGCTTCCTGCTCACCGGGGCCGCCGTGCTCGCCCGGACGGGGTACGGGCCCGTCGGCGGTGCGGGGGTGCTGTGCGCGCTGACCGCCGTGCCGGTGGCCGACGCGGTGCTGGTCCTCCTCTCCCGCCGGCTGGCCGGTCGACCCCTGTCGCGCGGCGGGCCCGACCACCTCGCGCACCGGCTGCGGCGGCTCGGGCTCACCGCGCAGGGCGCGGTGGTGGTCCTCGGCGGGGCCGCCCTGTGCGCGGTGGTCGTCGGCGTGCTCACGCACACCGGACGGGTGGGCGGGCAGGCGGCACTGTGGGTGGCGGGCGGGGCGGCCGCCGGGGTACTGGGGCTGCTGCGGGTCCGGGTGTACGGGCCGGCCCGGCTCCGGCGGGGCGCGGGGGTGCGGGCTCCGGTCCGCCGGGCCGGGCGGGGTGCGCGGGCGTGGGCCGTGGTGCGGCGGGCGCGGACCGTGGTGCGGAGGGCGCGGGCCGGGGTGTCCCAGGCGTCTCGCGGGGCAACCGGAGTCGCGGGCGGTGCGTCCTTCCGGGCGGCGATTTTTCCGGTTCGTCAGGCCACGAGCACCGAGAACGTGCAGGTCGGGGCGCCGTTGCGTGTAAGGAACGGATAAGAGTTGAGTCCGCTCGACTCACCTCTGTTGACCCATCGCCGGGCGTCATGCACACTTGAGCCTGTTCCACTCAAGTCAGCTGGAGGTTATTCACCATGGCACGTGCGGTCGGCATCGACCTGGGCACGACTAACTCCGTCGTCAGCGTTCTGGAGGGCGGCGAGCCCACCGTCATCACCAACGCCGAGGGCGCCAGGACCACGCCGTCCGTCGTCGCCTTCGCCAAGAACGGCGAGGTGCTCGTCGGCGAGGTGGCCAAGCGCCAGGCGGTCACGAACGTCGACAGGACCATCCGCTCGGTCAAGCGCCACATGGGCACCGACTGGAAGGTCAACCTGGACGGCAAGGACTTCAACCCGCAGCAGATCAGCGCCTTCGTGCTGCAGAAGCTGAAGCGGGACGCCGAGTCCTACCTGGGCGAGAAGGTGACCGACGCGGTCATCACCGTCCCGGCGTACTTCAACGACGCCGAGCGCCAGGCCACCAAGGAGGCCGGTGAGATCGCGGGCCTCAACGTCCTGCGCATCGTCAACGAGCCGACCGCCGCCGCGCTGGCGTACGGCCTCGACAAGGACGAGCAGGTCATCCTGGTCTTCGACCTCGGTGGCGGTACGTTCGACGTCTCGCTGCTGGAGATCGGCGACGGCGTCGTCGAGGTGAAGGCCACCAACGGTGACAACAACCTCGGTGGTGACGACTGGGACCAGCGCGTCGTCGACTACCTGGTCAAGCAGTTCCAGTCCGGCCACGGCGTGGACCTGGCCAAGGACAAGATGGCGCTCCAGCGCCTGCGCGAGGCGGCCGAGAAGGCCAAGATCGAGCTGTCCTCGTCCACCGAGACCACGATCAACCTCCCCTACATCACGGCCTCCGCCGAGGGCCCGCTGCACCTGGACGAGAAGCTCACCCGCGCCCAGTTCCAGCAGCTGACCTCCGACCTGCTGGAGCGCTGCAAGACGCCGTTCCACAACGTCATCAAGGACGCCGGCATCCAGCTGTCCGAGATCGACCACGTCGTCCTCGTCGGCGGCTCCACCCGTATGCCCGCCGTCGCCGAGCTGGTCAAGGAGCTGACCGGCGGCAAGGACGCCAACAAGGGCGTCAACCCGGACGAGGTCGTCGCCATCGGCGCCGCCCTGCAGGCCGGTGTCCTCAAGGGCGAGGTCAAGGACGTCCTGCTGCTCGACGTCACCCCGCTGTCCCTCGGCATCGAGACCAAGGGCGGCATCATGACCAAGCTGATCGAGCGGAACACGACGATCCCGACCAAGCGCTCGGAGATCTTCACCACCGCCGAGGACAACCAGCCCTCCGTGCAGATCCAGGTCTACCAGGGCGAGCGCGAGATCGCGGCGTACAACAAGAAGCTCGGGATGTTCGAGCTGACCGGTCTGCCGCCGGCGCCCCGCGGCGTCCCGCAGATCGAGGTCGCCTTCGACATCGACGCCAACGGCATCATGCACGTGACCGCGAAGGACCTGGGCACGGGCAAGGAGCAGAAGATGACCGTCACCGGCGGCTCCTCGCTGCCGAAGGACGAGGTCGACCGGATGCGCCAGGAGGCCGAGAAGTACGCGGAGGAGGACCACGCCCGCCGCGAGGCCGCCGAGTCCCGCAACCAGGGCGAGCAGCTCGTCTACCAGACGGAGAAGTTCCTCAAGGACAACGAGGACAAGGTCCCCGGTGAGGTCAAGACCGAGGTGGAGTCCGCCGTCGCCGAGCTGAAGGAGAAGCTCAAGGGCGAGGACACCGCCGAGATCCGCACCGCCACGGAGAAGGTCGCCGCCGTCTCGCAGAAGCTGGGCCAGGCCATGTACGCCGACGCCCAGGCCGCGCAGGCCGCCGGCGGCGAGGCCCCGGGCGCCGACGCCGGTGCCGAGGGCAAGGGTGCCGACGACGACGTCGTCGACGCCGAGATCGTGGACGACGAGCGCAAGGACGGTGCCGCGTGACGGAGGAGACCCCGGGTTTCGAGGAGAAGCCCGACGTCCCCTCCGGCGCCACCCCTGACGACGCCGAGCCGCAGGCCGCCTCCGAAGAGGGGGCGGCCCCGGCCGGGGACGCGAGCGAGAACGCGGGCCTGGTGGCCCAGCTGGACCAGGTGCGCACCGCGCTGAACGAGCGCACCGCGGACCTCCAGCGGCTCCAGGCCGAGTACCAGAACTACCGCCGCCGGGTGGAGCGGGACCGCGTCGCGGTCAAGGAGGTCGCCGTCGCGAACCTCCTGTCCGAGCTGCTTCCCGTGCTCGACGACGTCGGGCGCGCCCGGGAGCACGGCGAACTGGTCGGCGGCTTCAAGTCCGTCGCGGAGTCGCTGGAGACCACGGTCGCCAAGCTGGGCCTCCAGCAGTTCGGCAAGGAGGGCGAGCCCTTCGACCCGACGATCCACGAGGCCCTGATGCACTCCTACGCACCGGACGTCACCGAGACGACCTGCGTGGCGATCCTGCAGCCGGGGTACCGGATCGGCGAACGCACCATCCGCCCCGCGCGGGTGGCGGTCGCCGAGCCGCAGCCGGGCGCCCAGACGGTCAAGCCGGCCGAGGACGCCGCCGAGGCGCAGGACGCCTCCGGCGCGGAGGACGACGCCGGGACCAAGGAGAGCGGTGGCCCGGACGAGGGCTGAGCTCGAAGTGACGCGTAGGGCGCGAGAGGAGGGACGTCGGGGATGAGCACGAAGGACTTCATCGAGAAGGACTACTACAAGGTTCTCGGCGTCCCCAAGGACGCCACCGAGGCCGAGATCAAGAAGGCGTACCGGAAGCTCGCCCGCGAGAACCACCCGGACGCCAACAAGGGAAACGTCAAGGCGGAGGAGCGCTTCAAGGAGATCTCCGAGGCCAACGACATCCTCGGTGACCCCAAGAAGCGCAAGGAGTACGACGAGGCCCGCGCCCTCTTCGGCAACGGCGGATTCCGCCCGGGGCCGGGCGCGGGCGGCGGCGGCACCTTCAACTTCGACCTGGGCGACCTCTTCGGAGGCGGCGCCCAGGGCGGGGGAGGCCAGGGCGGCGCCGGCGGCTTCGGCGGCGGCCTCGGGGACGTCTTCGGCGGCCTGTTCAACCGCACCGGCGGCGGACCGGGCACCGGCACGCGCACGCAGCCGCGGCGCGGGCAGGACATCGAGTCCGAGGTCACCCTGAGCTTCACCGAGGCCATCGAGGGCGCGACCGTGCCGCTCCGGATGTCCTCGCAGGCGCCCTGCAAGGCCTGTTCGGGCACCGGCGACAAGAACGGCACACCGCGCGTGTGCCCGACCTGCGTCGGCACCGGCCAGGTCGCCCGGGGCTCGGGCGGCGGCTTCTCCCTCACCGACCCGTGCCCGGACTGCAAGGGCCGCGGCCTGATCGCCGAGGACCCCTGCGAGGTCTGCAAGGGCTCCGGACGCGCCAAGTCCTCGCGGACGATGCAGGTCCGTATCCCCGCCGGGGTCTCGGACGGACAGCGCATCCGGCTGCGCGGCAAGGGCACGCCGGGCGAGCGGGGCGGTCCGGCGGGCGACCTGTACGTGGTCGTGCACGTCAAGGAGCACCCCGTCTTCGGCCGCCGGGGCGACAACCTCACCGTCACCGTCCCGGTCACCTACGCCGAGGCGGCCCTCGGCGGCGAGGTCCGCGTCCCGACCCTGGGCGGTCCGTCCGTCACGCTGAAGCTGCCGGCGGGCACGCCCAACGGCCGCACCATGCGGGCCCGGGGCAAGGGCGCGGTCCGCAAGGACGGCACCCGCGGCGACCTTCTGGTCACCGTGGAGGTGAGTGTTCCGAAGGATCTGACGGGGAAGGCTCGTGACGCGCTTCAGGCGTATCGCGAGGCGACCGCGGACGAGGATCCGCGGGCGGAGTTGTTCCAGGCCGCGAAGGGAGCTTGACGGGAATGGACGGTCGGCGACGCAACCCGTACGAACTGACCGAGGACACCCCGGTCTACGTCATCTCGGTGGCGGCCCAGCTCTCCGGCCTGCACCCGCAGACGCTGCGCCAGTACGACCGCCTAGGCCTGGTCTCCCCCGACCGCACGGCCGGCCGCGGCCGGCGCTACTCGGCCCGCGACATCGAACTGCTCCGGCAGGTCCAGCAGTTGTCGCAGGACGAGGGCATCAACCTGGCCGGAATCAAGCGCATCATCGAACTGGAGAACCAGGTCGCCGAGCTCCAGGCCCGCGCGGCCGAGCTGGCCGCCGCGCTCGACGGCGCGGCCACGGCGATGCGCCAGCGCGAGGCCGCGGTGCACGCGTCGTACCGCCGTGACCTGGTCCCTTACCAAGAGGTACAGCAGACCAGCGCCTTGGTGGTCTGGCGGCCGAGCCGCCGCGGCCAGTCCTCGGACTGAGCCGGACCGGCAGTCGGCACAAGGGAAACGGCAGCACCGGCCCCGGAGGACCACCGCGTCCTCCGGGGCCGATTCACAACGGTGCTGTCTCATTGGTCTAGTACTTCTTGACGATTTGGTGAAGACAGCGTTGGCTCTCTTCACCGGGGTCACCTGGGTCACCTGGAGAGCAACTACGCCCGTGTGTCGGAAGGTCTAGCGCAGTGAGCAGCCGTGCCCGTCGAATCGCCATATCCGTGGCCGCGTCCCTGATGACCTTCTCGCTGGCCTCCTGCGGCATGCTGGGCGCGTCGGAGAGCAGCGACGACGCCAGCCCCACCAAGGGCAACGACCTCCTGGTCGGACTGCTGCTGCCGGAGAAGGAGAACACGCGCTACGAGCAGTTCGACTACCCCTTCTTCAAGAAGAAGGTCGGCGAGCTGACGCGTGACGAGGGCATCGTCAAGTACGCCAACGCCGAGGCCAGCGCCACCAAGCAGGCCGACCAGATGCAGCAGATGATCGAGGACAAGGTCGACGTGATCGTGCTGGACGCGGTCGACGCGCACGCCATCGCGGACGGCGTGCAGAAGGCCAAGGACGCCGGCATCCCCGTCATCGCCTACGACCGGCTGGCCGAGGGCCCGATCGACGCCTACATCTCCTTCGACAACGAGCTGGTCGGCGAGGTCCAGGGCCGCTCGCTCATCGAGGCGCTCGGCGGCGACCCGGAGAGCTCCGCGAAGATCGTCATGATGAACGGCTCGTCCACCGACCCCAACGCCAAGCAGTTCAAGGCGGGCGCGCTGTCGGAGCTGAACGGCAAGGTGACGATCGCCCAGTCCTTCGACACCAAGGACTGGAAGCCGGAGAACGCCGAGGCGAACATGACCGAGGCGATCGAGAAGATCGGCAAGAAGAAGATCGCGGGCGTCTACTCCGCCAACGACGGCATGGCGGGCGGCGTCATCAAGGCCCTGGAGGACGCGGGCGTCACCGACCTGCCGCCGATCACCGGCCAGGACGCGGAACTCGCGGCGGTCCAGCGGATCGTCACCGGCGAGCAGTACATGAGCGTGTACAAGTCCTACCCGCAGGAGGCCGAGAACGCCGCGGAGATGGCCGTGGCGCGGGTCCAGGGCCGGGACATCCAGTTCGACGCGCTCGCCCGCGACAAGGTCGACAGCCCCACCCACAAGGGCATCCCCGCCCAGCTCGTCCCCGTCGTCGCCCTCACCAAGGCCAACATCGAGGAGACGGTCGTCGCGGAGGGCTTCTACAAGGTCACCGACATCTGCACCGCCAAGTACGAGGACGCGTGCGCGGAGCTCGGTCTGAAGTAGGCAGCACGCGTGTCCGCCCGGTTCCACGGTGACCGGGCGTTCCGCCCGCAACCCGCTCTTTTCGGCCTCCGTCCGCCGCGGAGCCTTGTTGCGGAGCCGGTCCCGGCCGCGCATAGTTGCGCTGCGGAGGAGCCGGAACCGGGGGTGGGATGGGCGATGGCCGGGCACGGGGCTCAGGAGCACCCGCACGGGGCCGACCGGCTGTGCGCGGCCGGGGACCGCGTGTACTCCCGGGCGGTCCGGCGCGGCCGGGTCCCGCGCCGGGACGCCGAGCCGGTGCCCTGCCTCCTGGAACTCGCCCTGCTGCACCCCGACCCCGACGACATGGACTGGCTGGTGCCGACCTCCCCGCAGGAGGTGATGACGCGGCTGCTGCGCGGAGTCCACGACGAGGTCAGCGCCAGTCAGCGGCGGGTGGGCTCGGCCGTGGAGGCCTTCGAGTGGTACGCGGACCTCGGCCGGCTGCTCCAGACCCCGGCCGGCACGGAGAGCACGGCGATCCGGGTCCTCGACGGGCTGTCCCGCATCCAGGCCGCGATGGACGAGGCGACGCAGGCCTGTACGACGGAGGTGCTCACCGTCCAGCCCGGCGGCATCCGGCGCGAACACGAGCTGTCCGAGGGCCTGCACCGGGCGCTGGCGCTGCGCGGACGCGGGGTGCGGATGCGGGACCTGTACACGCACGTGGCCCGGCACGGCCAGGGCCTGCTCAACTACCTGGAGCTGATGGGCGACGCGGTGGAGGCACGCACCCTGGACGAGGTCATCGACCGGCTCATCCTCTTCGACCGCACCGTCGCCTTCATCCCCGCCAACACCGACCGCACGATGGCCCTGGAGCTGCGCCACCCGGCCCTGATCTCCTACCTGGTCACGGTCTTCGAACGCCTCTGGCGCCTCGCCATCCCGCTGACCGCCCCGCTTCCCGACACCGGCATCGAGGGCATCTCCCACCGCGAGCAGTCCATCGCGGCGCTCCTGGCGGAGGGGCACCAGGACGCCGTGATCGCGGAACGCCTCGGCATCAGCGTCCGTACGGCCCGTGCGCACATCGCCCGGCTCTCGGAGACCCTGGGCGCGGCCAGCCGCACGCAGTTGGGCGTCCGCATAGCCCAGGCCGGCCTGGACGGCTCTCCGCGCGGCGCTCCGTCCCCCGTCATGCTTCCTGGTCGAGAATCCCCGACTGCCCGATGAGGTAGCCGAGCTGAGCGCGGCTCTCGCTGCCGAGGGTGGCGGCGAGTTTGGCGATGTGGACGCGGGCGGTGCGGACGTTCATGCCGAGGCGGTCGGCGATGTCGGAGTCGGTGTGGCCTTCGACGAGGAGGGCGGCTATGGCGCGTTGGCGGGGGGTGACGCCGTTGAGGGTGGGCTGGTGGACGGCTTGGGGGTGCATGGGGGTGGCGAGGTGCCAGAGGCGGTCGAAGGTGTTGACGAAGTAGGCGATGAGGGCGGGGTGGCGGACTTCGAGGGCGAGTGAGCGGTCGGCGCTGGCGGGGATGAAGGCGACGGTGCGGTCGACGACGATGAGCCGCTCGGTCACCTCGTCCAGCGTGCGGGCCTCCACGTCTCCGGTCAGCTGCTCGTAGCGGGCGCGGGTGTAGGGGGCGTGGCGGGTGGTGTGCTGGTACAACGCCCGTACGCGGGCACCGCGATCGAGGAAGTCCTGGTCCCGCTTCATGGCCCCTTCGAGGATGTCGGGGCGCTTGGTGACGTGCGCGTCGTGCGGCTGGATCGCGAGGAGTTCCTTCCTGCCCTCGGCCATGGCTTCCTCGATGGCCTGGCCGGTGCGCTCCTTGCTGCTGAGGATGCGGAGGGTCGGGGTGTCCTCGGTGCGGAGACCCCGGCGGCCCAGGCGCATGAGGGGCTCGAAGACGTCGGCCATCCGCTGCCCGCGCCGTCTCTCGTCGGCGATGCGGTCCTCCGAGGACCGGAGCAGTCGCTGCAGCGCGACGGTCGGTGGGACGGGCTCCAGCCGGTCCAGGTCGTCGATGGCGGGGTGCAGGAGCCCGAGGTCGACGAGGCACGGCGCGACGGACACCTCACCACTGCTCAGGTGGCCCTCACGCAGCGCACGGGAGTAGAGATCGAGACCTGTCTCGCACAGTTCGTCACCGCAGTGCTGGTGCGTCCCGCCCGTCATGCGTTGTTTTCCCCTCCCAGGTTCCGGTTCCCCTGTTCGAGAATCCCAGACTGGGCTATGAGGTATCCGAGTTGGGCGCGGCTGCCGCTCCCCAGGGCGGTGGCCAGTTTGGCTATGTGCGCCCGGCAGGTGCGTACGTTCATGCCCAGGCGGCGGGCGATGGCCTCGTCGACGTGGCCCTCCACCAGGAGCTTGGCTATGGAGTGCTGGATGTCGGTGATGCCGTCGGGGGCGGTCTCGTAGGGGGCGCCGGCGGTGAGCGGGACCGCTCGGCTCCAGATGAACTCGAACACCTTGATCAGGTAGCCGACGAGTCCCGGGTGACGGATCTCCAGGGCCACCTGCCGGTCGTCACGGACCGGGATGAACGCCACGGTCTCGTCGCAGATGATCAGGCGTTCCACCAGTTCGTCGATGGTGCGGTACTCGGCCTTGCCGGTGGAGAAGCGGTCCACGTAGGCCAGCCGCTCGGGACTGTAACGCGCCGTGTGCTGGTAAAGCGTCCGGATCCGCACCCCGCGCTCGGTCAGGGTCTTGTCGCGCTCCAGCCCTTCGATGACTCGCCGCTCCGGGTGACGGGCGCTGGGCTGGATGCTCAGCACCTCGTTCGTGCACTGGTTCGTGGCCAGGTCGAGAGCGGTGTTGATGCGGTCGAGGCCTTCCAGCACGGTGATCGAATGCGTGGAAGACGTGCCTTGCGCACTGAGGGCCATGAACGGCTCGAAGGTTTCGGCCAGCTCGATGGACGTCCGCCTGCGCTGCGAGATCTCCCGTTCGATCGGATTGAGTCGCTGCGCCAGAGCGACCGCGGGGGGCACGGGACGCAGCCGGTTGGCGTCGTCGGGATCGGGATGCAGGAGGGCCAACTCCATCAGGCACGGAGCGGGCTCCGCGTCGGCGCGCGTTATATATCCAGTACGCAGGGCGTTCGCGTAGAGGCGCCCGCCCTCCCTACACAGTTCAGTGATGGAATGGGGATGTGTCTCGTTGGTCCGATTCGTTGTCAAATCTCCACCCCCCAGGGTCCTGAACATGCAGGAACATGATGCACCGATTGTGTGGCCATGACGTGCCTATATGAGCCATCGTCTTATCCGACGGGGGAATGAGGGGACCTTCAAGTGAGGACGAAGCCGACTATGTCTAAGAGATTGCTTCGCTCGGTGCTTGTCGCCGCCTTCTCCGCCGTCGTGGCCTTCGGAGCTCTGAATGGCCTCGGTACAGCGCAGGGCGACGAGCGAGTGGGCAGTGTGGAGTCAGTGGCGGAGGTGCCCGCTGCGTCCGTCGGTGCGAACGCCGAAGCAACTACGAGTGACACCATCTGGTCGTGACATGACTACTCCACCTGATGACCGCTCCTTCCGGCGTGAAATGGCCACCGCCTACCGCTCCGGCTGGCGCTTCATCGACCTGGTCACCGCGATCCCGCACGCCGGTGACTCCCTGATGGTGACCGTCTTCGGCGAGCCGGTCGTCGTCACGCTGGACGAGGACGGCGACGTGCGTGCGTACCGGTGTCTGCGGCGGCCTCGGGGGGCGCCGCAGCCCGTCCGGTGTGCCATCCGGTACGGAATGATCTTTGTGAACCTGGACCAGCGGGACCACCGGCTCGAGCAGCCGGAGATCCCCGAAGTGAGGACCATCTCGGCCACCCCCCGCAGTGCCTGACGCGATTCCCCCGTCGTAACACAATCGCTCAGGTGCTTCCCCCCGGCAGCGGCGTCACCGTGACCTGAACACGGTGACGCCGCTGTCGCATGTGCGGACATATCGCGAAACCAGCCGGTTCCAGGGCTGGCCGAAAAGGTACTCGTGTACCGCCTCCCGTCTCCCGCCCCGCTGCCCGGCCGTCCCTCCTCGGCGGAGAAGTGTGCCCGACTCCTTGAGTGGCCCTGACTCAACTTTGTGTACGCTGGACGAGTCAGCACTACGCGAGGAGGAGAGCCAGAACGTGGACGCCGAGCTGACCAACCGGAGCCGGGACGCGATCAACGCGGCCAGCAACCGGGCCGTGACCGAGGGAAACGCCGACCTCACCCCCGCCCACCTGCTCCTCGCCCTGCTTCAGGGGCAGGACAACGAGAACATCACCGACCTGCTCGCCGCCGTCGAGGCCGACCTCGCCGCCGTGCGCACCGGCGCCGAGCGCATCATCGCCGGGCTGCCCAGCGTGACCGGGTCCACCGTCGCACCCCCGCAACCCAGCCGTGAGATGCTCGCCGTGGTCGCCGACGCCCAGGCACGCGCCAAGGAACTCGGGGACGAGTACCTCTCCACCGAGCACCTGCTCCTCGGCATCGCCGCGAAGGGCGGCGCGGCCGGAGAGGTACTGGAGGGGCAGGGAGCCAGTGCGAAGAAGCTGCAGGAGGCCTTCCGCAAGGCGAGGGGAGGGCGTCGCGTGACCACCGCCGACCCCGAGGGCCAGTACAAGGCCCTGGAGAAGTTCGGTACCGACCTCACCGCCGCAGCCCGGGACGGGAAGCTCGACCCCGTCATCGGACGGGACCAGGAGATCCGGCGGGTGGTCCAGGTGCTCAGCCGGCGGACCAAGAACAACCCCGTCCTCATCGGCGAGCCCGGCGTCGGCAAGACCGCCGTCGTCGAAGGGCTCGCCCAGCGGATCGTCAAGGGGGACGTGCCCGAGTCGCTGAAGGACAAGCGGCTGGTCGCGCTGGACCTCGGCGCCATGGTCGCCGGGGCCAAGTACCGCGGCGAGTTCGAGGAGCGGCTGAAGACCGTGCTCGCCGAGATCAAGGACTCCGACGGGCAGGTCGTCACCTTCATCGACGAGCTGCACACCGTCGTGGGCGCCGGCGCCGGCGGGGACTCCGCCATGGACGCCGGGAACATGCTCAAGCCCATGCTCGCGCGCGGCGAGCTGCGCATGGTGGGCGCCACCACCCTCGACGAGTACCGGGAGCGGATCGAGAAGGACCCCGCCCTGGAGCGGCGCTTCCAGCAGGTGCTGGTCGCCGAGCCGACCGTCGAGGACTCCATCGCCATCCTGCGCGGACTCAAGGGACGCTACGAGGCCCACCACAAGGTGCAGATCGCGGACAGCGCGCTGGTGGCCGCCGCGAGCCTCTCCGACCGGTACATCACCTCGCGCTTCCTGCCCGACAAGGCCATCGACCTGGTCGACGAGGCCGCCTCCCGGCTGCGCATGGAGATCGACTCCTCTCCCGTCGAGATCGACGAACTCCAGCGCTCCGTCGACCGGCTGAAGATGGAGGAGCTGGCGATCGGCAAGGAGACCGACGCCGCCTCCCTGGAGCGCCTGGAGCGGCTGCGGCGCGACCTCGCCGACAAGGAGGAGGAGCTGCGCGGCCTCACCGCCCGCTGGGAGAAGGAGAAGCAGTCCCTCAACCGGGTCGGCGAGCTGAAGGAGAAGCTCGACGAACTGCGCGGGCAGGCCGAGCGCGCCCAGCGCGACGGCGACTTCGACACCGCCAGCAAGCTGCTCTACGGCGAGATCCCGGACCTGGAACGGGACCTGGAGGCCGCCTCCGAGGCCGAGGAAGAGGTCGCCCGGGACACCATGGTCAAGGAGGAGGTCGGCGCCGACGACATCGCCGACGTCGTCGCCTCCTGGACCGGCATCCCCGCCGGGCGCCTGCTCGAAGGGGAGACGCAGAAGCTGCTGCGCATGGAGGACGAGCTGGGCAAGCGGCTCATCGGCCAGACCCAGGCCGTGCGGGCCGTCTCCGACGCCGTACGGCGCAGCCGGGCCGGGATCGCCGACCCGGACCGCCCGACGGGTTCCTTCCTCTTCCTCGGCCCCACCGGCGTCGGCAAGACCGAGCTGGCCAAGGCGCTCGCCGACTTCCTCTTCGACGACGAGCGGGCCATGGTCCGCATCGACATGTCGGAGTACAGCGAGAAGCACAGCGTGGCCCGGCTGGTCGGCGCCCCGCCCGGGTACGTCGGCTACGAGGAGGGCGGCCAGCTCACCGAGGCCGTGCGGCGGCGGCCGTACACCGTCGTACTGCTCGACGAGGTGGAGAAGGCGCACCCCGAGGTCTTCGACATCCTGCTCCAGGTGCTGGACGACGGCCGGCTCACCGACGGCCAGGGCCGCACCGTCGACTTCCGCAACACCATCCTGGTGCTCACCTCCAACCTGGGCAGCCAGTACCTGGTCGACCCGACGACCGGCGAGGCGGAGAAGAAGCAGCAGGTCCTGGAGGTGGTCCGGTCCTCCTTCAAGCCGGAGTTCCTCAACCGGCTCGACGACCTGGTGGTCTTCTCGGCCCTCAGCCAGGAGGAGCTGAGCCGGATCGCACGGCTCCAGATCAACGGCCTGGCCCGGCGGCTCGCCGAACGCCGCCTCACCCTGGAGGTCACCGACGAGGCCCTCGCCTGGCTGGCCGAGGAGGGCAACGATCCGGCCTACGGCGCCCGCCCGCTGCGCCGCCTCGTGCAGACCGCGATCGGCGACCGGCTCGCCCGGGAGATCCTCTCCGGCGAGATCAAGGACGGCGACACGGTCCGCGTGGACCGCTTCGGCGACGAGCTGATCGTGGGGCCGGCGAGCGGCAAGACGCTGTAGAGCGCAAGGCCCTTCCCACCGCGGTCCTGGAGCACTCGCTCCAGGACCGCGATGGTCGTGGTGCGGGCGCCGCGATGTGGTTTTCACGGTGAACTTCGAGTCGATAATGAGGGTTTGACGTATCTGATGTGCCGGTGTGCTCGTTGTGTCGAATGGGAGGGATATCGATATGAAGCGAGTTCTGGCCGTTCAGCGCATCAGCCGCGACACCGAGGCGTCCTCAGCGCTCACGAGACAGGACGAGGCCCTTACGCGCGCGATACGACAGGGCACCTACAGGGAGGTGGGACGTGTCGTCGACGCCACCGTCTCCGGGGCTGTCCATCTCGACCAGCGTCCCATTCTGAGGAGATGGCTCGCAGAGCCGCTGGTGCACGAATGGGACGTGCTCATGGTCACCGAGCAGGACCGCATTACGCGGGACGACATGCACTGGTGGCACTTCGTCGACTGGATCCTGAAGAACGGGAAGGATGTCGAGGTACTCGACGATCCGACGTTCGACATCCAATCCGAAGACGGACGGATGCTCGCGGGTATCAAGGCGGCGCAGGCGGCCAAGTACCGCAAAGCAGTGCAGGCCAAGCAACTCGACCGTACGCAGTTCTTCCGGGAGAACAGGCTGTGGAACGGTGGTGTCTGGCCGTTCGGCTATCGCGCCGAGGTCTTTTCCCACCTGGGAGAACGCCGCAAGCGTCTGACGGTCGATCCCTGTACCTCTCGGCTTGTGCGTGAAGCCTACGACCGTCTTGTGCATGGCGAAGGCACCGTCTACGCCGTGGCGAGGGACTGGAACCTTCGAGGTGTGCCAAGCGCCCGCGATCACCAGCGCAGGGAACAGAACAAGGATCTGCCGGAACAGGAACACAGGCCGGAGAAGGGGACCCGCTGGTCCGTGACGCCACTGCGCAACATCCTCAGGTCACCCGCCCTGATGGGTGTGATGATGCATCGTTCCGAACCTGTCCTGGACGCCGAGGGACAACCCGTGGTCTGGGCCGAACCCGTTCTCACGTCCGAAGAGTTCGCAGAGCTGCAGGAAGTGGTTCTCACCGAGCAGCGCACGGCGGAATCCGGACCTGGTAAGCGCTGGCGGACTCCGCTGCTCGGTGTGGTCTTCTGCATGTGCGGTCGGCCTATGTACGTTCGGCACCAGAAGAACCATCTGGCTGATGGCACGACGGCGGTCCTGACGTACTACCAGTGTCGGTCCGTCTCCGAAATGAATCGCTGTGAGGCTCCCTCGACGTGGCGGGCCGAAAGTCTCTGTGCAGTCGTGGAGCGGGACTTTTTGGACCAGGCCGGAGACCGGACCGAAATGAAGCGCACCTATGTACCGGGTCGGGACCACACTGCGGCCATCGCCGAACTGCGCAGCGCCCTTGCCAATCTCACCGTCGCCATCGGGACGGCAACCGCACCGGCTGCCGTTGCTGTTCTCACCCGGCAGATGGACGAGCATGCGAGGACGATCACGAGGCTGGAAGCTGAGCCGGTGGTCCATGCTCGGTGGAAGGAGGAGCCCACTGGTGCGGCCTACCGAGAACAGTGGCGTGCGGTCAAGGACTGGGAGAGCCGGGCAGCGCTCCTCGCCAAGGCCGGTGTTCGCTTCTTCTGCGAAGGAACGCACAAGTCGGGAAGCGTACACATGTACCTTCCCTCCGCCTCACAGCGACGGGTGAGCGGCGTGAGTCTTTCGAAAGAGGCTGTGGAGGTCGTCGGGATCGGCCCTCTCGAGGAGGAGGCCCGTCGATATTTCACCGATCTGCGGCGGACCAAGGGGATGGGACCGGGGTTCTGGTACTCGCGCTGATCCGGCCACGCGGCCGACGCCCGGCCAGGCAGGTTGCCGGGCACGGCCCAGGCGAGAGAGGGTGGGTCGTACGTCTGGCCTCAGCTATGGCCGGACGAGCCAGACGACCGCAGGAGTGTCCCAGAATGTCTATCGACCCGTCTTCGATTCCGAACTTCGGGGGCAAGCAGCCCGAGCCGCAGCCCCAAGGACCGGCGGGCCCCGTCGTCCCGGATCAGGATCTTGTGAAGCAGCTCCTCGAACAGATGGAGCTGAAGTACGTCGTCGACGACGAGGGCGACCTCGCGGCGCCGTGGGAGCAGTTCCGTACGTATTTCATGTTCCGTGGCGAGGGTGACCAGCAGGTCTTCTCGGTGCGGACGTTCTACGACCGGTCCCACCAGATCGACGAGAAGCCGCAGCTGCTCGAGTCGGTCGACGACTGGAACCGGCGCACCCTGTGGCCCAAGGTGTACTCCCACACCCACGACGACGGCACGGTCCGCCTGATCGGCGAGGCGCAGATGCTGATCGGCATGGGCGTCAGCCTGGAGCACTTCGTCTCCTCGACGGTCAGCTGGGTGCGGGCCGCGATCGAGTTCGACCGGTGGCTCGTGGAGCAGCTCGGCCTGGAGCAGGACGTCAACGAGTCGGAGAAGCCGACCGACGAGGACGGCGAGTAGTCCGCCCTTGCGGCACCACTCCGGAGAGCCCGGCCCCCGCTGCCGCGGGGGCCGGGCTCTCTCACTTCCCACGGCTCACGCCGAGAGTGTCCGGCTCACGCCGAGAGCGTCTTGAGCCGCCCCACCGCCTCCTCCAGCACCGGCAGCCGCTTGCAGAACGCGAACCGCACGAAGGGCGCGCCCTCCTCCCGGTGGTCGTAGAAGACCGCGTTGGGGACGGCGACGACGCCCGCGCGCTCGGGCAGGGAGCGGCAGAAGGCGAAGCCGTCGCGCTCGCCGAGCGGGCGGATGTCGGTGGTGACGAAGTACGTCCCGGCGGGGCGGTACACGCCGAAGCCCGCCTCGGCCAGGCCCGCGGCCAGCAGGTCCCGCTTCGCCTCCATGTCCTGCCGGTAGGCGGCGAAGTACGACTCCGGCAGCGCGAGCGCCTCGGCGACGGCGTACTGGAAGGGCCCCGAGGCCACGTACGTCAGGTACTGCTTGGCCGAGCGGACCGCCGTGAGCAGGGCGGGCGCGGCGGTGACCCAGCCGACCTTCCAGCCGGTGAACGAGAACGTCTTGCCGGCCGACCCGATGGTCACCGTGCGCTCCCGCATCCCCGGGAAGGACGCCAGGGGGATGTGCTCGGCGGTGCCGAAGACCAGGTGCTCGTAGACCTCGTCGGTCACCACCAGCAGGTCGCGCTCCACCGCCAGCTCGGCGATCGCGGCCAGCTCGTCGCGGGTGAGGACCGTGCCCGTCGGGTTGTGCGGGGTGTTCAGCAGCAGCAGGCGGGTGCGGTCGGTGACCGCGTCGCGCAGCTCGTCCAGGTCCAGACGGAACGTGCCCTCGTGCGGCCGCAGGGTCACCGGCACGCGGGTGCCGCCCGCCATCGCGATGCAGGCCGCGTACGAGTCGTAGTACGGCTCCAGCGCGACGACCTCGTCGCCGGGCTCCAGCAGGGCCAGCAGGGCGGCCGCGATGGCCTCCGTGGCGCCGGCGGTGACCAGGACCTCGGTGTCGGGGTCGTAGGACAGGCCGTAGCGGCGCTGCTGGTGGCCGGCGACGGCGGCGCGCAGCTCGGGGACGCCCGGGCCCGGGGGGTACTGGTTGCCGCGCCCGTCGCGCAGTGCCCGCACCGCGGCCTCCCGGACCTCCTCGGGGCCGTCGGTGTCGGGGAAGCCCTGGCCGAGGTTGATCGCCCCGGTCCGCACCGCCAGGGCGGACATCTCGGCGAAGATCGTCGTCCCGAACTCCGCGAGCCGGCGGTTCAGGAGGGGGCGGGCGCTGGAGCTCATCGAGGTCATGCCGGTCATCCTGCGCCGAAGCTCTGGACTTCCTCAACTCTGCTTTGGGGCGTGGCGGCGAGGGGCATCTCCCGTGCACGCCGGTGAGCTTCACGGCGGGATCCACAGGCAGGCGACAGGCAACCGACACGCGGCGAGGCGTCCGACGGGGGACTGCTTCGGGGGACTTCCGGGCGCGGGCCCGGGAACGGAAGGAGGGTGGAGCCGTGGTTACAGGCATCATCCTGTTCGTGATCGCAGCCCTGGTGATCAGGGGACTCGTGGCGGGCCGGCGCACCTCGGGTGCGGCCCGGACCGGGGCCGGGCGGGGGCCGCGCCGGTCGAGCACCGGCGGGGGCGGCGACAGCGGCGGCGGCACCAACAGCTGGTGGGCGGGCGACGGGGGCGGTTCGTCCTCCGACGGTCACCACTCGGGCCACTCCTGCGGTGGCGGCTCGTCCTGCGGAGGCGGGTCGTCCTGCGGGGGAGGGGGCGGCGGATGCGGCGGAGGCGGCGGCTGACACGGGGCAGCTGAGCCTTTCGGTCAGGGGGAACCGCATCCCTTCTACGGGGCCCGCTCCTGGGGCCGGGCCCCGCGTCCCCACCACGAGCGCCCGCCGGGCCATCCTCCCGGTGGGCGCTCGCACGCCCGGCGCACTCCGTACGGGCGGGGTGTGCGCTCGGGTTGAACAGTTGAGCTGTGGAGCCCCCTGAGGGATGGAAACGTCACGAAGTTGGGTAAAAACGCTGTGGTGGCGCCATCGTTCATGATTCGCTCTCCCTCATCAACGCAGCTCCTCGGACGACCTGTTGACCCCCCTCCTGACCGGCCGACTGGGCTGAGCGGGCCGCATCCCCGGCAGTGCCACGGATGTGCAGGCCCCACACCTTCCTCTCCTTGTGTGCTTGCGGAGCCGATCCATGCTCACGACCCTGAATACCGCCTACACCGACACTCGCGCCGCCGACCTGGCCTGGGCCCTGGGCCGCGAGCCGCTGCCCGCGCTCGCCTGTCTGGACGTCGAACTGACGGACGCCAGACTTCAGTTGAGGTTGCTCGGCGCCTCCCACCAAGTCCTGCTCGAGGAGGAGCGGGGCAGCTGCTCGGAGACGGTGGCGTGCATCCCCGGCAGCAGTACCCCCCTCCCGCTGGGCGTCGCCAAACGGGTGGGCGACTGGGAGTACGAGTTCGCCGCCCGCGTCGAGGTGCTGACGCCGGGCTCCTTCGCCGGCCGCGCCCAGGAACTGCTGGCCCTGGTCTCCGACCACCCGCACGGCCTGGCCGGTGTCTTCCCGGGCAGTCCGCACGCCTTCACCGCGCTGCTGGCCCAGCGGCACGAGGGGCAGGTGCACTGGCGGACCTGGCACGCCTATCCGCAGGACGGCCAGTTGGTGGCGACCCGGACGCGAGTGGGCGTGCGGGTGCCGACGGCCCGGCTCAGGCCGTCCGCGGTGTGAGCGGGCGGCACCGGCGGGTGCGAGCGACCGGGCACCGAATGGAACCGAATAAACCTGTGGTGCACGACAGGCCCTGAGTTTCACACGTGTGGGTGACGAAGCGCAGTGCTGGAGTGACGTAACGTCACTGCGTGATCGAACCGCACGCGCCCGCCCCGCCCGGCTCTCCGCCGTCCTGGGGCGGCCCCTGCGGCCCGGAAGCGCCCGCGCGGCTGCCCGTCCGGCCGGCCGTCGGGCGGTTCCTGGTGCTGGCGGGCGTGTTCGTGTGCGCGGCCTGCGGGCTCGTGTACGAACTCGAACTCGTCGCGCTCGCCTCGTACCTGATCGGCGACTCGGTCACCCAGGCGTCCGTCGTCCTGTCCGTCATGGTCTTCGCCATGGGTCTCGGCTCGCTCGCCGCCAAACGGCTGCGCGGCCTGGCGGCGGCCGGCTTCGGCGCGCTGGAGGCCGCGCTCGCCCTGGTCGGCGGCTCCAGCGCCATGCTGCTGTACGCGGTCTTCGCCTGGACCGGCGGCTGGGGCGGCCTGTGGGCCGACGGCCCGCGCATCCTGCTGGTCGCCTTCTCGCTCGCCATCGGCGTGCTGATCGGCGCCGAGGTGCCGCTGCTCATGGAGCTGATCCAGCGGGTGCGCAGGCAGGACCCGGGCGGTGCCGTCGCCGACCTGTTCGCCGCGGACTACGTCGGCGCGCTCGTCGGCGGCCTCGCCTTCCCGTTCGTCCTGCTGCCCTTCCTCGGCCAGCTCACCGGCGCGCTGCTCACCGGCACCGTCAACGCGGTCGTCGGCGCCGCCCTGGTCCTCGGACTGTTCCGGCGCGACCTGACCCGGCGGGCGCGCTGGCTGCTGCTGACCGCCAACGCGGTCGTCCTCGCCCTCCTCGCCACGGCGACCGTCCTCGCCGACGACTTCGAACGCGCGGCCCGGCACGCCGTGTACGGCCAGGACGTGCGCGTGGCCGTCCGGACCGGCGTGCAGGAGGTCGTCCTCACCGGCGACGCCGACGGCCGGCCCCTCGACCTGTTCCTCGACGGGCGGCTGCGGGTGCGCGGCAGCGACGAGCGGAGCTACCACGAGGCGCTGGTGCGCCCCGCCATGGGCGGCCCGCACGCGCGCGTGCTGATCCTCGGCGGCGGCGACGGCCTGGCCGCGCGGGAGGTGCTGCGCCACCCCGGCGTGCGCCGCGTCGACGTCCTCGAAGCCGACCCCGGCCTGGCCCGGCTGGCCCGGCACGACCCCGGACTGTCCACCCTCAACGAGCACGCCTACGGCGACGCGCGCGTCCGAGTCCTCTCGGGCGACGCCTTCCACCGGCTGCGCGCGACGCCCTCCGCGACGTACGACGTGGTGATCTCGGACCTGCCCGACCCGGGCGTCACGGCCAGCACGAAGCTGTACTCCCAGGAGTTCTACGGACTGCTGGGGCGGGTGCTCGCGCCCGACGGGCGGCTGGCGGTCCACGCGGGCCCGGTCGACGCCCGTCCCCGCGCCTTCTGGACCGTGGACGCCACCCTCCGCGCGGCGGGCCTGCCCGCCGTCGCCTACCGCGTCGGCGCCCGCGACACCGGCCCCGGCCCCGGCCCTGGCCCCGGCTCCGTGCCCGGCCCCCGCCGCGCGGCCGCGGGCCCTCCCGCGCCCCGCGGCTGGGGCTTCCTGCTGGCCGCGCGCACGGCCCCCGCCCCGCGCCTGGACCCGGCGGCACCCCGCCCGCACAGCCTGACCCCGGACTCCCTGGCCCGGGGCGTCCGCGAGGCGGCCCGCACCCGGATGGCGGGGCTGCCGCCCTCCACGCTCGTGCATCCGCGGTTCTGAGCGCGCCCGCGGGCGCCGCGAGGGTGATCCACCGCGTCCCCGTGCGGCGGTCCGACCCTCCCCCCGGGACGGACCGCCACACCCCCCTGTGGATCGCTCGCACCGGGAATCTACGGCCGCCCCGCGCGCAGCGGAATCCGGCGGTGGGTGGAGACCGGAGCCAACCCAGCGCGGTAGTCGCCCGGTTCCTGCAACTTCCGCGGTACGGCAGAAGGATGACGCCGACGCCGGGCGGCGGACCTACGCTGCGGGAATGCGCCTGCACCCCCTGGCGGCCGACGGCCTGATCGCCGCGGCGCTGACGACCGTGGCCGTCCTGCTCGGCACCGAGGCCGTCGCCCAGGGGTGGCCCGCGCTCGACCCGCTCGCCTGGACGCTCGTCGCCCTGCTCACCCTCCCGCTCGTCCTGCGCACCCGCGCCCCCGTCACCGTCTGCCTCGCCGTGCACGCCTGCTGGGCGCTCTACATCACGCTCGACTACTGGCCCGTCGTCGGCTCCTTCGGCCCCATGCTCGCCGTCTACACCGTCGCCGCCCAGCGCCCCACCCGCACCGCCGCCGCCTGCGCCGCCCTGCTCGCCGGGGTGTGGATCTACGCCGGGCTGCGCAGCGACTCCGGGGCCATGGCCTCGGTGGCGGGGCAGGCCGTGGGCTTCCCGCTGGTGCTGTGGCGGTTCGGGTACGTGGCCCGCCGGACCGGCGAGCTGACGCTGCGGCTGCGGGCCGAACAGGCCGACCGGGCCCGCCGCGAGGTCGCCGAGGAGCGTGTGCGGATCGCCCGCGAACTGCACGACGTGGTCGCCCACCACATCGCCGTCATCAACGTCCAGGCCGGACTGGCCCGCTTCGTCTTCCGGTCCGACGCCCGCACCGCACGCGACGCCCTGGACACCATCGAGGGCGCCAGCGGCGAGGCACTGGCCGAACTGCGCCGCATGCTCGGCCTGTTGCGCGCCGACGGCGTGCAGGGCGCGGACGGCGCCCCCGCTCCCGGCCTCGACCAGCTCGACGAGATGGTCACCCGGGTGCGCACCGGCGGCGTGGGCGTTCGGCTGCGTGTCACCGGCACCCCGCGGCCCCTGCCGCCAGGCGTTCAGCTGTGCGTCTACCGGGTGGTGCAGGAGGCCCTCACCAACGTGCTCAAGCACGCGCCCGGCGCGGACGCCGCCGTCGAACTCGCCTACCGTGCGGGCGAGGTGACCGTCTCGGTGACCGACGGCGGACCGGCCGGGGGACCGGATCCGGTCACACCTGCCGAAGGGGGCGGCCACGGCTTGATCGGGATGCGGGAGAGGGCCAAGCTCTACGGCGGGACGATCGCCGTCGGCCCGCGCAGCGAGGGTGGATTCGGCGTGCGCCTGACCCTTCCGACGCCGGTACAAGTCGCACGCCGGGGAGACTCCGTGCGGGAATGACCGACGCAGACCGCCCGACGGACGGGCCGCACCACGACGCCGCCGGGCCGATCCGCCTGCTGGTCGTCGACGACCAGTACCTCGTCCGCACCGGCCTCGCCACGCTGCTGCGCGCCGCCCCCGGCATGGAGGTCGTCGGCGAGGCGTCCGACGGCGCCGAGGCGGTGGTGCTGGCCGCCCGGACCCGGCCGGACGTGGTCCTGATGGACATCCGCATGCCCGGCCTCACCGGTATCCAGGCCACCGAGCGGATCCTCGCCCAGGCGGTGGACCCGGCGCCCCGCATCCTCGTCCTGACCACCTTCGACCTCGACGAGTACGTGTACGGCGCCCTGCGGGCCGGCGCGTCCGGCTTCCTGCTCAAGGACGCGGGCCCCGAACGGCTGCTGGCCGCGGTCACCGCGGTGCACGGCGGCGACGCGCTGTTCGCCCCCGCGGTCACCCGGCGCCTGGTGGAGGCGTTCACGCGGATGACGGACACGGGGCGGGCGGATCCGCCGGACGCCGGTCCGCCGCCGCCCGCGCTGACGACGCTGACCGGCCGCGAGGCCGAGGTCCTGCAACTGGTCGGCCGCGGACTGAGCAACGCCGAGGCCGCCGACCGGCTGTTCATCAGCGAGGCCACCGTGAAGACCCACCTCAACCGCACCATGAGCAAGCTGGGCCTGACCAGCAGGGCCCAGGCGGTGGTCGTGGCGTACGAGACGGGACTGGTGACGCCGGGGGGCGCGGGCGCCGGGTGACTTTGTGCCGACGGGGGGTGCGCCGGGCCGCCGCTGGGTAGGGTGCCGTGACATGGAGCATGAGGTGTTCGTTCCGGTTCCGGCCGAGCGGCTCAGGGACGTGCTGGCCGACCCCGTCCGGGTCGCCCGGGCGGTTCCGGGGCTCCAGCAGGACGCCGGGGCCGAGCCCGTCGCGGGCCGGCTGAAGGTGCGCATCGGCAGTCACTCCATCACCTACCGCGGCTCCCTGCGCCTGTCCGCGCGCGGGGACGGCACCTACGCCGTCGAGGGCGACGCCACCGAGTCGCGCGGCACCGGCGCGGTCGCGCTCGCGCTGACGCTGCGCGCGGACGACGCCGAGGGCGGCGCCACCCTCACCTTCACCGGGACGGCCACCGCGGACGGGCGGGTCGCGGAGCTGCCGCCGGACTCGGTGGCGTCGGCCGCGAACCGGCTGCTGGCCCGGTTCGCGGAGAACCTGGGCACAGCGGCGCAGGCGCCCCCCGCGCCGGAGCCGGAGCCGAGCCCGCAACCCGAACCGCGCCCCGCCTCCGTCTTCGACACCGAGGTCCCCCCGTCCTCCCTCGCGGACAGCGACAGCGACAGCGACGGCGACGCGGACGAGGACACAGGCGCAGGCGCAGGCGCAGACGCAGACGCGCACGCGGACGAGAAGGCGGAGGCGGAAGGGGACGCGGACCGCGGCGGGCGCACGGACGACGAGCCGGCCGTCCCGCCCCCCGCCGAGGCCGCGCACGCGCGCCGCACGATGATCGGCCGCAGCGCCGAGGAAGTGGACCACGCCCCGCCGCGCGGCCGGTACGCCCCCGTGCCCGCGCCCCAGCCGAGCGCGGTCGGCGCCCCCCTGCGCTGGGCCGCCCCCGCGGCGGCGCTGGTCGTGGCGTCGGCGATCGTGGTGGGCCGCGCACTGCGCAAGCGCCGCTGACCACCGCCGGACCGCCGCGGAGCACCCGCCGGGTGGGGCGCCCTTGATCGCCCCAGTAGGGTCGTGGCGTGAGTAACGAACCCATCACGCTGACCGCGGGCGACGCGGAGGCGACCGTGCTGCCGGGCAACGGCGGCCGGATCGGCGGACTCCGCGTCGGCGGCACGGAGCTGCTCCGCCAGGGCGAGCGCTACGGCTGCTTCCCGATGGTCCCCTGGTGCGGACGCATCCGCGACGGCCGCTTCAGCGACGGCGCCGTGGTCCACCAGATGCCGCTGAACTCCCCGCCGCACGCCATCCACGGCACCGCCCGCGACGCCGCCTGGCGCACCGCGCGGGTCACCGCCGACGAGGCCGTCATCACGTACGACCTCGTCGACCCCTGGCCCTACCCCGGCCGCGTCACCCAGGTGGTCGCGCTCGCCGAGGACCGGCTCACGCTGTCGATGTCCGTGGAGACGTACGAGTCGTCCTTCCCGGCGCAGATCGGCTGGCACCCCTGGTTCAACCGGACCCTCGACGGCACCGGTGTGGAGATCGCCTTCGACCCCGCCTGGCAGGAGGAGCGCGGCGACGACCACCTCCCCACCGGCAACCGCGTCGAGCCGAAGCCCGGCCCCTGGGACGACTGCTTCGGCATGCCCGACGGCGTCGACGTCACGCTGACCTGGCCGGGGCTGCTGGAGCTGAAGGTGACCAGCCGGGAGCAGTGGGCCGTGGTGTACGACGAGCAGGAGGCCGCCGTCTGCGTGGAGCCGCAGACCGGCCCGCCCAACGGCCTGAACACCCTCCCCCGCCTGGTCACACCCCTGGAGCCGCTGGAGGCGACGACCACCTGGTCCTGGCGCCGCCCTTAAGCTGGCGTACATGACGGACGTACGCGGCGAGCTGCTGCAGCAGATCAAGGACAAGGCCGTGGTGCACGGCAAGGTCACCCTCTCCTCGGGGCTGGAGGCCGACTACTACGTCGACCTGCGCCGCATCACCCTCGACGGCGAGGCCGCGCCGCTGGTCGGCCAGGTGCTGCTGGACCTCACCGCCGACCTGGAGTTCGACGCGGTGGGCGGGCTCACCATGGGCGCCGACCCGGTCGCCGCGAGCATGCTGCACGCCGCCGCCGCGCGCGGCCGCAGGCTGGACGCGTTCGTCGTCCGCAAGGCCGCCAAGGCGCACGGGCTGCAGCGCCGCGTCGAGGGCCCGGAGATCAAGGGCCGCCGCGTCGTGGTCGTCGAGGACACCTCCACCACCGGCGGCTCCCCGCTCACCGCCGTCGAGGCCGTG
This sequence comes from Streptomyces violaceoruber, assembly GCF_033406955.1. Lineage (NCBI taxonomy): Bacteria > Bacillati > Actinomycetota > Actinomycetes > Kitasatosporales > Streptomycetaceae > Streptomyces > Streptomyces violaceoruber. Next base: position 4,520,257 of record NZ_CP137734.1, read on the forward strand.
CGCGAGGCCGGCGCCGAGGTGGTCGCCGTGGCGACGATCGTCGACCGGGCGACCGGGGCCGGCGAGAAGATCCAGGACGGCGCGGGGGTGCCGTACCTGTACGCGTACGGCAAGGACGAGCTGGGCCTGGACTGACACCAGGGGTACCGGGGGAACCTGGGGGACCAGGGGCCGAGACGGGGCCGGGGTCCACTCGGGGATTCCCGTTCCGTCTGGAAGGATGGGGCCGACGATGACGTCGCCCCCCAGTCCTAGGTCAGGGCCATAAGCAACAACACGCCCACCCGCACATACAAGGAGCGGACAGATGCCCATCGCAACTCCCGAGGTCTACAACGAGATGCTGGACCGGGCGAAGGCAGGAAAGTTCGCCTACCCCGCCATCAACGTGACCTCTTCCCAGACGCTGCACGCCGCCCTGCGCGGCTTCGCGGAGGCGGAGAGCGACGGCATCGTCCAGATCTCCACCGGCGGCGCCGAGTTCCTGGGCGGCCAGCACAACAAGGACATGGTGACCGGCGCCGTCGCCCTCGCCGAGTTCGCGCACATCGTCGCCGAGAAGTACGACGTCACCGTCGCCCTGCACACGGACCACTGCCCCAAGGACAAGCTCGACGGGTACGTACGCCCGCTGATCGCCGTCTCCGAGGAGCGCGTCAAGGCCGGCCGCAACCCGCTGTTCCAGTCGCACATGTGGGACGGCTCGGCCGAGACCCTGGCCGACAACCTCTCCATCGCCGAGGAGCTGCTGGCGCGCGCCCGCGCCGCCAAGATCATCCTCGAGGTCGAGATCACCCCGACCGGCGGCGAGGAGGACGGCGTCTCCCACGAGATCAACGACTCCCTGTACACCACGGTCGACGACGCGGTCCGCACCGTCGAGGCCCTGGGCCTGGGCGAGAAGGGCCGCTACCTGCTCGCCGCGTCCTTCGGCAACGTGCACGGCGTCTACAAGCCGGGCAACGTCGTGCTCCGCCCCGAGCTGCTCAAGGAGCTGAACGAGGGCATCGCGTCGAAGTACGGCCAGCCGGCCGGCAGCAAGCCGTTCGACTTCGTCTTCCACGGCGGCTCCGGCTCCACCGCCGAGGAGATCGCGACCGCCCTGGAGAACGGCGTGGTCAAGATGAACATCGACACGGACACCCAGTACGCCTTCACGCGTCCGGTCGTCGACCACATGTTCCGCAACTACGACGGCGTCCTCAAGGTCGACGGCGAGGTCGGCAACAAGAAGACGTACGACCCGCGCACCTGGGGCAAGCTGGCCGAGGCCGGCATGGCCGCGCGCGTCGTGGAGGCCTGCGGCCACCTGCGCTCGGCGGGCCAGAAGATCAAGTAACACCCGGTCGACACGACCGTACGCACGAGCCCGGCGCCCTTCGCGCCGGGCTCGCTGTATACCTGGGGGCATGCCCGACGTCCGGCTGTCCTCACCGCAGGGCAAGTGGATCCTGCTGACCACCGTCCTCGGCTCCAGCATGGCGCTGCTGGACTCGACCGTCGTCAACGTCGCGCTGCCCCACATCGGGCGCGACCTCGGCGCGGACCTGGCCGCCCTCCAGTGGACCGTCAACGCGTACATGGTCACGCTGGCCGGCCTGATCCTCCTCGGCGGGGCGCTCGGGGACCGGTTCGGCCGCCGCCGGATCTTCGTCCTGGGCGTGCTGTGGTTCGCCGCCGCCTCCCTGCTGTGCGGGCTCGCGCCGAACGCCGGTGTGCTGATCGCCGCCCGCGCCCTCCAGGGCGTCGGCGGGGCGCTGCTCACCCCCGGCTCCCTCGCCCTGATCCAGGCCTCCTTCCACGCCGACGACCGGGGCCGTGCGGTGGGTCTGTGGTCGGGGTTCGGGGGCGTCGGCGCGGCGGTCGGGCCGTTCCTCGGGGGCTGGCTGGTGGACGGGGCCGGCTGGCGCTGGGTCTTCCTCCTCAACGTCCCGCTGGCGCTGCTGTGCGCCCCGATCGCACTGCGGCACGTCCCCGAGTCCTCGGACGAGCGCGCCCACACCCGCTTCGACGTCCTCGGCGCCGCCCTGTGCGCGGCGGCCCTCGCGCTGCTCACCTACGCGCTGATCGAGGCCCGTACGGCGTCCTGGGCGGTGGCGCTCAGCGCGGTGGCCGGGGCGGTGGCCGCCGTGGCCTTCGTCCTCGTCGAGCGGCGCGGCAAGGACCCGATGATGCCGCTGGACGTCTTCTCCTCCCGCCAGTTCTCGGCGGTCAACCTGGTCACGCTGTGCGTGTACGCGGCCTTCGGCGGCTTCTTCTTCCTCGCCGCGCTGCAACTCCAGGTCGTCGTCGGCTGGTCCGCGCTGGCGGCCGGTACGGCCCTGCTGCCGACCACCGTCCTGATGCTGCTGCTCTCGGCCCGCTCCGGCGAACTCGCCGAGCGCCTCGGCCCGCGCCTCCAGCTCACCGTAGGCCCGCTGCTCTGCGCCGCCGGGATGGTGCTGATGCTGCGGGTCGGCCCCGGCGCCTCGTACCTCGCCGACGTGCTGCCCGCCCTGCTGGTGCTCGGCCTCGGCATGGTCACGCTGGTCGCCCCGCTGACGGCGAGCGTGCTGGCCGCCGTGGACACCGCGCGCGCCGGTCTGGCCAGCGGCATCAACAACGCGGCGGCCCGTGCGGCGGGGCTCGTCGCGGTGGCCGCGCTGCCCCTGCTCACCGGCATGGGGGAGGAGGCCTACCGGTCGGCCGACGCGTTCGACGACGCGTTCCGCCCGGCCATGCTGATCTGCGCGGGTGTCCTGGTAGCGGGCTCCCTCATCGCCTTCACCACGGTGCGCCGCCCGGCCCCCGACTGCCCCCGCCCCGAGTGCCGCACCCACGGCTCGGTCCTGACACCCCCGCTGGAGGGGGAGCGCACTCCCTAGCCGCCCCCGCCCTCAAGGGGCGCGGGGAACCGCGCACGGCACGGGCCGCGGGGTCCCGCTTCGGTCCGACGCCCGGGTCACGCCCTCAAGGGGCGCGGGGAACTGCGCGCCCAGCCACGACGCACCCGCGGCCGTCCCCGCGACCGGTCGCGGGGAACTGCGCGCCCAGCCACGACGCACCCGCGGCCGGTCGCGGGGAACTGCGCGCCCAGCCACAGCGCACCCGCGGCCGACAACGCACCCCCTCCCACCGACAGCCCCGTCCGGCCGCCCCCGGCGATGCCGCAGACTTGTCCCATGGCCATTCACGAGAACCTCCTCGGGGGACCGCCCCCGACCCACCTCCCCGACGACCCGGGGCCGCGCGAGCTGCTGGCGGGCGGCACCTCCCCCGCCGACGTCGCCGCGAAGTACCCGACGTCCTCGCTCGCCTGGGCCCGCCTGGCCGACGAGGCGTTCGAGCGGGGCAGCGTCGTGGAGTCGTACGCGTACGCCCGTACGGGCTACCACCGCGGCCTCGACTCCCTGCGCCGCAGCGGCTGGAAGGGACACGGCCCGGTGCCCTGGGAGCACGAGCCGAACCGCGGCTTCCTGCGCGCCCTGCACGCCCTCGCCCGCGCCGCCCAGGCGATCGGCGAGAAGGAGGAGTACGAGCGCTGCAGCCAGTTCCTGAAGGACTCCTCGCCGGAGGCCGCCGAGGTGCTGGGCTGAACCAGGCACACCCCGGGCCCGTCCGCCGTGCGCGGGCGGGCCTTGCGGTTTCCTGCGACGATTGCGGAGGATGCCGTTGGGGACCGGGGCCCCGTGCCGGTAACGGCAGGGCGGACCGCTACCCGTGCACATCAGGAGACAGCGATGTCCCACGACGCCCCGAATCTCGACTTCGAGGGCAGCACGCCGTACGAGGACTACGTCAAGGCGGACGTGCTCACCCACCTCCAGCACACCCTCTCGGACGATCCCGGAGAGATGGTCTTCCTGGTCACGACCCAGGTCATGGAGCTGTGGTTCACCGTCATCGTCCACGAATGGGAGACCGCCGCCCGCGCCCTGCGCGAGGACCGGATCCCGGTGGCGACCGACGCGCTCAAGCGTTCGGTGCGGGAGCTGGAGGCGCTGAACGCCTCCTGGACGCCGCTCGCGGGCCTCACGCCCGCCCAGTTCAACTCCTACCGGTCCGCCCTCGGCGAGGGCTCCGGCTTCCAGTCGGCGATGTACCGCCGCCTGGAGTTCCTGCTCGGCGACAAGTCCGCGTCCATGCTCGTCCCGCACCGCGGCGCCCCGCGCGTCCACGCGGAACTGGAGAAGGCGCTGCACGAGCCGAGCCTGTACGACGAGGTGGTCCGGCTGCTCGCCCGGCGCGGGTACGACATCCCGGACGCCGTGCTCCAGCGCGACGTCACACAGAAGTACGAGGCCGCGCCCGAGGTGGAGGCCGCCTGGACGGCCGTCTACTCCGGCGACCAGAACGGCGAGCTGGCCCGCCTCGGCGAGGCCCTCACCGACGTCGCCGAGCTGGTGTGGCGCTGGCGCAACGACCACCTGGTCGCCACCCGCCGCGCGATGGGCTCCAAGACCGGCACGGGCGGCTCCGCCGGGGTGGCCTGGCTGGAGAAGCGGGCCCGCAACAACGTGTTCCCCGAGCTGTGGACGGCGCGGTCGTATGTCTGAGCCGACGAGCCTCGCGGGCGAGGCGGAGCAGCTGGACGCCGCCGACGGGCTGGCGGCGGTGCGCGAGCGTTTCGTCCTCGACGACGTGACCTACCTCGACGGCAACTCGCTGGGCGCCCTGCCCGCGCACGTCCCCGCGCGCGTGGCGGACGTCGTACGACGGCAGTGGGGCGAGCTGCGCATCCGGTCCTGGGAGGAGAGCGGCTGGTGGACCGCGCCCGAGCGGATCGGCGACCGGATCGCCCCGCTGGTCGGCGCGGCCGCCGGACAGGTCGTGGTCGGCGACTCGACCAGCGTCAACGTCTTCAAGACGCTGGTCGCCGCGGTGCGCATGGCGCAGGAGGACGGTCGTGGCGGTGCGCGGACCGGTCCGGTCCGGGACGAGATCCTGATCGACGCCACCACCTTCCCCACGGACGGGTACATCGCCGAGTCGGCGGCCCGGATGACGGGCTGTGCCCTGCGGCCCGTGGCCCCGGCCGAGGTCCCCGGCGCCCTGGGCGACCGCACCGCCGCGGTGCTGCTCAACCACGTCGACTACCGCTCGGGCCGGCTGCACGACCTGCCCGGACTCACGGCCGCGGTGCACGCGGCGGGGGCGTACGCGGTCTGGGACCTGTGCCACAGCGCGGGCGCGCTGCCGGTCGGGCTCGACGAGCACGGCGTCGACCTGGCGGTCGGCTGCACCTACAAGTACCTCAACGGCGGCCCCGGCTCGCCCGCGTACCTGTACGTGCGCCGTGACCTCCAGCCCCGCTTCGACTCCCCGCTGCCGGGCTGGAACTCGCACGCCGAGCCGTTCGGCATGCGGCCCGCCTACGCCCCGGCCTCCGGAGCGGTGCGCGGGCGGGTCGGCACGCCGGACATCCTCTCCCTGCTCGCCCTGGACGCGGCGCTGGACGTGTGGGACGAGGACGCGGTCTCGGTGGCGGCGGTGCGGGCCAAGTCGCTGGCGCTGACGGACTTCTTCCTGCGCTGTGTCGGGGCGTACGTCCCGGACGGCCGCGTGGAGTCCGTGACCCCGGCGGCGCACGCCGAGCGCGGCAGCCAGGTCGCGCTGCGCTGCGACGACGCGGGCGAGGTGATGAAGCGGCTGATCGAGCGCGGGGTGGTCGGCGACTACCGCGCCCCCGACGTGCTGCGCTTCGGCTTCACCCCGCTGTACGTCGGCTTCGCGGACGTGGAGCGGGCGGCGCGGGTGCTGGCCCGGACACTGGCCGGCTGAGTCGCGGCCGGGGCCGGGGCCGGGGCGCCGGCCCCGGCCCCGCGTCGCCGGGCGGGGCCGGACGCGTCGTTCCGGCCCTCACCCAGCGTCACATCCCCGTGTCCGCGCACGTCACCGGCCTGATAACGTCCCGCCAACGGCCGATTCTTTTCTTCCTCCGGTCCGCCAACACCGTTCCGTCGCTGAGAGGTTGACCATGCCGGACGCCGCCGCAGAACCGGGCACCGCTGCCGCGAGGGACGCGGCGGAGGAGAAATCGGCCCTCTCCCACCCGGCGGTCGAACCCGACAGCACCGCCGGTTACGGCGACCACCCCGACCAGGTGATCGACTTCTACCTGCCGCGCGGCGGGGCGGGCCCGGACGAGGCCGCTCCCGTCGTGGTGGTCCTGCACGGGGGCTCGTGGCGGGCCCCGTACGACCGGCGGCACATCAGCCCGTTCGCCGGCTTCCTGGCCCGCCGGGGCTTCGCCGTGGCCAGTGTGGAGTACCGGCGCGGTGCGGAGGGGCCCGATGCGGAGGGGGCGGGTGGTGATCCCGTCGCGGGACGCTGGCCCGACACGTTCGACGACGTGGCCGCCGCACTGGACGCCCTCCCCGAGCTGGTCCGGCAGCACCTGCCGCGGGCGGACGCGCGGCGCGTGGTGCTCACCGGCCACTCCGCCGGCGGCCACCTCGCCCTGTGGGCGGCCGCCCGGCACCTGCTGCCCGCGGACGCCCCGTGGCTGACCGACCGCCCGGCGCCCCTGCGCGGCGTGGTCGCGCTCGCGCCGATCGCCGACTTCGAGGTCGCCGACCGGCTCGGCGTGTGCGGTGGCGCGGCGCGGCAACTGCTGGGCGACGGCGAGCTGTTCGCCGGGCGCCGCCCGTACGCGGACCCCGCCCTGCTGCTGCCCACGGGGATCGCGACGACCCTCGTGCAGGGCCGCGCCGACGTGGACGTCCCGCAGGCGGTCGCCGAGGCGTACGCGGACGCGGCGGCCAAGGCCGGGGAGGTGGTGGGGGTGACCTTGCTGGAGGACGTCGGCCACTACCCGCTGATCGACCCGGCGGCGGACGCGTGTGCGGTGGTTGCGGAGGAGATCGCGCAGTTGGCCTGGTGAGCGGGCCGCGGGTGTCGTCGTACCCGTAGTACCTGAGAGCTACCCCGCAGGTGAGTTCCCTGGCGGGACGCGGGTTACCCGGCCCGGTCCATAACTTCCCTTCCAGACGCGCCCGGTGGGCGGGCGTACTGGAGGGGGGCGGCCATGGGGCCCGGGACGACGGTACGTTGGCGGCGGCGGGTGAGTGGATGGCGCCGCGCCGGTTGTGCCGCCCTCATCGCCGGTGCCGTGGCGCTTCCCCTCTCCGGGGCCGCGCGGCCCGAGATCCCCGCCCCGCCGCCCGCCGCGCTCGCGGCCCCGACGGCCGCGACGCTGGAGAAGGCGTACGCCGCCAACCGGGCCAACGCGGCCGAGGCCTCCCGGATGGCCGCCGACCACGGCGACCGCCACCGCGCGGCGGCGGACCGCGCGATGGCCGACCGGTCCCGCCGCCTCCTCGCCTTCGACGGCCGGGGCGCCGGACTGGCCACCGAGGTCTTCGGCGACCTGGCGCGGGCCGACCGCGTCGCCGTCCTGGTCCCCGGCTCCGACACCGGCCTCGACACCTACGGCCGCTTCCGCGCCACCGCCCTGGCCCTGCACCGGCAGCTCGTCGCCGAGGCTCCCGCGGGGACCCGCACCGCCGTCGTGGCCTGGCTTGGCTACGAGACGCCGGGCACCGTCAGCACCACCGTCGCCACCACCGACCGCGCCGACCGGGCCGCCCCCGAGCTGCGCGCCCTGGTCGGCGACCTGCGCCGGATCACCGGCCCCGGCACCCGCCTCGCCCTCCTGTGCCACTCCTACGGCTCGGTGGTCTGCGCCCGCGCCGCCGACGGCCTGGAGGTGGCCGACATCGCCCTGGTCGGCAGCCCCGGCACCGGCGCCGACACCGCCGCCGGTCTGCACTCCGAGGCCCGGATCTGGGCGGGGCGGGGCGCCGAGGACTGGGTGGAGCACGTTCCGCACGTCAGCGCCGACCTCTTCGGCACCACCGTCGGCTTCGGCACGGACCCGGTCTCCCCGGCCTTCGGCGCCCGGGTCTTCGACGCCGGGGACGGCGGCCACAGCGACTACTTCGACCCCGGCTCCCGCTCCCTGACGAACCTGGCCCGGATCGCCCTGGGCGAGACCACGGAGGTGACCCATGCCTGACCTTGACCCGGCCCCGGCCCCGGCCCCGGCCCCGACTGCGGCCTCGACCCCGACTGCGACCCCGACCGGCACACCGTCGCTCGCGCGCGGCGCCCTGCGCGGGGCCGCCGCCCGTGTCGACGCGGCCACCCCGGCGGGCCGGGACCGGGCCGTGGACGCCCTGCGCGCCTTCGCCATCCTCGGTGTGGTCCTGGGGCACTGGCTGGTGACGGCCCTGGTCGCCGACGGCACCAGCCTGCACGCGGCCAGCCCGCTGGGGGAGATGCCCTGGCTGGCGCCGGTCTCCTGGGCCTTCCAGACCCTCGCCGTGTTCTTCCTGGTCGGCGGCCATGTCGCCACCCGCGGATACGCGTCGGCCCGGGCCCGGGGCGAGTCCTACGGCCGCTGGCTGACCGCCCGGCTGTCCCGGCTCTTCCGGCCGGTCCTGGCGGTCCTCGCCCTGTGGACGGTGACGGCGGCGCTGCTCCTGTGCACGGGCGCGGACTTCGTGACCGTGCACACGCTGGTGAAGCTGGCGCTGTCCCCGATGTGGTTCCTGCTGGTCTTCGCCGCGCTGACCGCGGCGACGCCGCTGGTGACCCGGCTGCATCCGCTGTGGCCGCTGGTCGTCGTCCTCCACATCGACCTGCTGCGCTTCGGTCTCGGCGCCCCGTCCTGGCTCGGCTGGGTCAACCTCGCCGCCGGCTGGCTGGTCCCCTACACCCTGGGCGCCGCCTGGTCCCGCGGTGAGCTGGACCGCCGCCGATCGGGCTGGATCCTGCTGACCGGCGGCACGGCGGCGACCGCGGCGCTCGTCGCCTGGGCGGGCTACCCGGCGTCGATGGTCGGCGTCCCCGGCGCGTCCGTGTCGAACCTCGACCCGCCGACCCTGGCCGCCGTCACCTTCGGCCTGGCCCAGTGCGGGCTCGCCTTGCTGCTGCGCGAGCGGCTGCGCCGTGCGATGCGGCGTCCCGTGGCCTGGGCGGCGATCGCGCTGGCCAACCTCTCCGCGATGACGATCTTCCTCTGGCACCAGACGGCCCTGATGGCGACCACGGCCACCGGGCTCCTGGCGGGCCGTCTGCCCGGCCTGCACACGCGTCCCGACGGCCTGGACTGGGTCGCGGCCCGGATCGCCTGGCTCCCGGTGTTCGCGCTGGTCCTGGCCGGCTGCTGGGCCACCTTCCGCTCCTGCGAACAGCACGGCCCAGGACGGCGCCGTACCCGGGTCGTGCGCGCGCACCGCCCGCGGCGCCCGGCGACCACGGCAGGTGCACGCCATGTCTAGGGTGGAGCCCGTGACGCGATGGGGGAAGCGGCAGTGGGCCCGGTCCCGGACCCGGGCCGAGCGCATGCTGCGCGTGCTCCACGACGACCTGTGGACGTGGCGGGCCGATCCACTGCCGCCGTCGGTGTGGCTGCGCTGGGTCCCGCACGGCGTCGTCCTCCTCGCCACATTCGGCGTGCTGCTCGGGGACGCCGCCCAACTCGGGGACAACGGCGGGATCGAACCGGGGTTCGCCTTCCTCATCGCCATCGTCCAGGCGGGCGCGATGGCGCTCGCGCTGTGGCGACCGGTCGCGGCGTGGTGGCTGTCGATGGCGGGCATGCTGGTCGGGGCCTTCGCCGTGCGGGCCGAGATGGTCCCGGGCGGCTACGAGTTCACCTGGCCGTGGACGGCCGCCGGGCTCATCGGGCACCTGTTCGTGATGCTGCTGCTCGCCCTGCGGGTGCGTACGCGCGTGTCCCTGGAGGCGCTGGCCCTGACCGCGCTCACCACCTACCTGGTGCAGGGCGTGATGGGCGCGCCGAACTACCTGCCGACCGGCCAGCTCGCCGCCATCCTGTTCACGGTCGTCGTCGTCCTCGGCATCGCCCTGCGAGGCCGCCGTGAAGCACGCAACCAGCTGGCCGAGCAGACCACGCTCACCGCCGAGGAGCGGGCCCGGCGCACCCTGCTGGAGGAGCGCGGCCGCATCGCGCGCGAGCTGCACGACGTGGTCGCCCACCACATGTCGGTGATCTCCATCCAGGCCCAGGTCGCGCCCCTCCTCGTGGAGAACCCGTCGGACGAACTCAAGGAGAACCTCGCCGGCATCCGGCAGAACGCCCTGGAGGCGCTCACCGAGCTGCGCCGGGTGCTGGGCGTGCTGCGCTCCGAGCACCCGGACCTGCCGGTGGCCCCCGCGGCGGGCGACGGAGCCACGCCGCACGCCCCGCAGCCGACGCTCGACCGGCTCGACGCGCTGGTGGAGAACACCCGGGCCGCCGGGCTGTCCGTGACCACCGATACGGGCGGGACACGCCGACCGCTGCCGCCCGGCGTGGAGCTGTCGGCGTACCGGATCGTGCAGGAGGCGCTCAGCAACGTGCTGCGGCACGCGCCGGGCGCGAGTGCCCGGGTCCGCCTCGTCCACCTTCCGACCGGGCTGCGCGTGGAGGTCACCAACACCCGCCCGCAGCGCGCCCCGGCGCCCTCGCAGGGGGCCGGGCACGGCCTGCTCGGCATGCGGGAGCGGGTGGCGATGCTCGACGGCACGCTGACGGCCCACCCGATGCCGGACGGCGGCTACCAGGTGGCGGCGTTCCTGCCGGCCGACGGCCCCGGCCTGTCCACCGCACCTTCCCCTGACCCTTCCACCGAGGACGACACCCGATGACGACCAGCAGCGACGGCCGCGTGATCCGCGTGCTGATCGCCGACGACCAGCAGATGGTCCGGCAGGGTTTCACCGTGCTGCTCAACACCCAGCCCGACATCGAGGTGATCGGGCAGGCGGTGGACGGCCTGGACGCCGTGGCCAAGGTCGCCGAGCTGGCCCCGGAGGTCGTCCTGATGGACATCCGGATGCCCGAGCTGGGCGGCATCGAGGCCACCCGGCGGATCACCACGGCCACCCCGGAGATCCGGGTGCTGGTGCTGACCACCTTCGACCTCGACGAGTACGTGTACGAGGCACTGCGGGCGGGGGCCTCCGGGTTCCTGCTGAAGGACGCCTCCGCCGACCAGCTCGCCGAGGCCGTCAGGGTGGTGGCCGCCGGTGACGCCCTGCTCGCACCGGGGATCACGCGGCGGCTGATCGCGGAGTTCTCCCGGCTGGACGACCGCCCGCGCGCCCCGCTGAAGGCCCGCGTCGGCGAGCTGACCGAGCGGGAGACGGAGGTGCTCGCCCTGATCGCGCAGGGCCTGTCGAACGCGGAGATCGCCCAGCGCCTGGTGGTCGCCGAGCAGACGGTGAAGACCCACGTCGGCAGGATCCTGGTCAAGCTGGGCCTCAGGGACCGCACACAGGCGGCGGTGTTCGCGTACGAGTCGGGCCTGGTGCGCCCCGCGGGCTACTGAGGAGCGACGCGCGGTGGCCCCCGTAGTACTTGAGACGGACGCCGGAGAACCCGTCTGCACGGGGACGACCGGCCACTCCCGGTCGGCCTACCGTGTGAGCGTGACCGAGACGACGCACCAGCAGCACGAGGGCGGGACCCGCAGCCAGGAGTACCGGCTGGTGCGGACCTCCCTGCGAGGACTGCGCCAGGACCTGTTCCACGACCCCTTCGCCTACCGAGTCCTGCCGCCCCGCCACACGGACGGCGCGTTCGTCCGCCGGCTGCCCGGCCGGCTGCGCCCGGACGCGCAGTACCTCCCGCACGCGGTGGTCGGGGCGATCGCGTTCCTCACCTTCGTCGTCGGCGCGGTCTCGGGCGACCTGCCCGGCGGCGACGTGCCGGCCCTGCTGAGCGGCCTCCTGTGCGCCGTCCCGGTGCTCGCCACGCTGGTGCGGCCGATCGGCGCGTTCTGGCTGTCCCTCGCCGTGACCCCGCTGGTCGCGCTCATCAACGGCGCCGGGTGGGACTGGCCCTGGATGCCGGGCGCGTTCCTCTGCCACCTCGCGGTGCTGATCGTCGTGGCGCTGCGCACCCGGCCCCGCACCGCTGTCTGGATGTGGGTCCTGACCTGCGTGTACGGCTTCGTCGCGGACGCCTTCTTCGGCGGGTCGTACTACTACACGAACAGCGGTCCCATGATGGTGACGTCCGCGTTCGCCCTGCTCGTGGTCTGTCTCTGGCACATACGGCAGACCGCCCGCAGGGAGGTGACCGCCCAGCAGACGGTCACGGCGCACGAACGCTCCCGCCGCACCCTGCTCGAGGAGCGCACCACCATCGCCCGTGAGCTGCACGACGTGGTCGCCCACCACATGTCGGTGGTCGCCATCCAGGCGGAGGCCGCGCCCTACCGGGTGGAGAATCCGCCGGAGGAGCTGGAGCGGGCCTTCGCCACCATCCGGGAGAACGCGGTGGCGGCCCTCACCGAGCTGCGCCGCGTCCTGGGCGTCGTCCGCGCCGAGGACTACGAGGCCCCGGACGCCCCGCAGCCGACACTCGCCGACCTGGACGCCCTGCTCGCCAACGTCCGCGAGGCGGGCCTGGCCGTGGACAAGGCGGTGACCGGCGCGGTGCGGGAGCTGCCGCCCGGGGTGGAGCTGTCGGCGTACCGGATCGTGCAGGAGGCGCTGAGCAACAGCCTGCGCCATGCGCCGGGCGCGACGGCCCGCGTCGAGGTCTCCTACGTCCTGGGCGGTCTGGGCCTGCGCGTGGTCAACACCGCCGTCCCGCCGAACACCCTGGTCAAGGCGTCGCCCGGCGCCGGGCACGGCATCACCGGCATGCGGGAGCGCGTCTCGATGCTGAACGGCGAGATGACGGCGGGTCCGACGGACGACGGCGGGTACGAGGTGGCGGTCTTCCTGCCGGTCACCGTGCAGACCGAAGGTGAAGCATGACGATCCGCGTACTGATCGCCGACGACCAGATGATGGTGCGCGAGGGCTTCTCGGTCCTGCTGAACGCGATGCCGGACATCGAGGTCGCCGGCGAGGCGGTCAACGGCCGGGAAGCGGTGGCGAAGGTCCGCGAGCTGTCCCCGGACGTCGTCCTGATGGACATCCGCATGCCCGAGCTGAACGGCATCGAGGCGACGCGGGAGATCGTCGCGGCGGACAGCACGTCCAAGGTGCTGGTCCTCACCACCTTCGACCTCGACGAGTACGTGTACCAGGCACTGCGCGCGGGCGCCTCCGGCTTCCTCCTCAAGGACGCCTCGGCCCGCCAGCTCGCGGACGGTGTCCGGGTGGTGGCGGCCGGGGAAGCCCTCCTCGCCCCCTCGATCACCAAGCGTCTGATCACCGAGTTCTCCAAGCTCTCCGAGACCCCGCGGCTGATGCCCTCGGCGCAGGCGGCCTACGGCGACCTGACCGATCGCGAGACGGAGGTGCTGGTCCTGATCGCGCAGGGCCTGTCCAACGGGGAGATCGCCGAGCGCCTGGTGGTCGCCGAGTCGACGATCAAGACCCACGTCAGCCGCATCCTGGTGAAGCTGGGCCTGCGCGACCGCACCCAGGCGGCGGTCTTCGCCTACGAGGCGCGGCTGGTGACGCCGGGCTGACCGCGGGGGCGATGCCGCGGCCGGTCACCGGTCACCGGCCGCTGTCCGGTTGCTGTTGCTGTTGCTGCCGCAGCTCCCTCCGGCGCCGGCGCCGTTCGCGTCGCCGCCCGCTCCTACGGGCCCGTGCCCGTGCCAGCCGCTCCTCACGCTGCCGCTGTGCGCGCTCGCGCTGCCTCGATTCGCGCACCGCGTCATTGTTCCACCGCGCGCACCACGGGACGAGCGCCGCGGACGACACGAGAGCGAGCGCCACGATCCAGTGACCGAGGGAGGTCCCCATGGCCAGGGCGACCACGGCTCCCGCGACCGCGCCGGCCGAGTAGCCCAGAGCCGGACGCCAGTCCCTGCGGTGGAAGCCGGCCTTGAACGGGACGACGAGCGGGACGGGCGCGATCATCAGCGCGGCGAAGTACTTGCCGCCGCCCTCCGGGACACCGCAGCCTCCCCTCGGATGCGGCGCGCATCCCACCGTCACCGACCCGGCCAGTCCCCACCCGAACCACAGTGCCAGTCCCGCCGCCAAGGCGGCCCCCACCCATTTGGCATGCATCAGCGGAGTGTATGCACCGGCCGGGCCGGCGATCTATCGTCCGTCCATGACGGCTGCAACCGATGGTCCCCATGTGTCCGGTCCCGCGTTCGACCCGTGGGACCCCGCCTTCGTCGCCGACCCCTACCCCGCCTTCGCCGAGCTGCGGGCCCGGGGGCGCGTGCTCTACTACGAGCCGAGCGACCAGTGGCTGGTCCCGCACCACGCGGACGTCTCCGCGCTGCTGCGCGACCGCCGCCTCGGCCGGACCTACCAGCACCGTTTCACGCACGAGGACTTCGGCCGCACGCCGCCCCCGCCGGAGCAGGAGCCCTTCCACACGCTCAACGACCACGGCATGCTCGACCTGGAGCCGCCGGACCACACCCGTATCCGGCGCCTGGTGTCGAAGGCGTTCACGCCGCGCACCGTGGAGCGGCTGAAGCCGTACGTGCACGGCCTGGCGGACGACCTGGTGGGCCGGCTGGTGGCGGCGGGCGGCGGCGATCTGCTCACCGACGTGGCCGAGCCGCTGCCGGTCGCCGTGATCGCCGAGATGCTGGGCATCCCGGAGTCCGACCGGGCCCCGCTGCGCCCCTGGTCGGCGGAGATCTGCGGGATGTACGAGCTGAACCCGTCCGAGGAGACGGCGGCGAAGGCGGTCCGGGCCTCGCTCGACTTCTCGGACTACCTGCGCGCGCTGATCGCGGCCCGCCGCAAGGAGCCCGGCGACGACCTGATCTCCGGTCTGATCGCGGCCCACGACGAGGACGACCGCCTCACCGAGCAGGAGATGATCTCGACCTGCGTCCTGCTCCTGAACGCCGGTCACGAGGCCACGGTGAACGCCACCACCAACGGCTGGCTGGCGCTCTTCCGCCACCCCGACCAGCTGGCCGCCCTGCGCGCCGACCACTCCCTCGTCCCGTCGGCCGTGGAGGAGCTGATGCGCTACGACACCCCGCTCCAGCTCTTCGAACGCTGGGTCCTGGACGAGATCGAGATCGACGGCACGACCCTCCCGCGCGGCGCGGAGGTGGCGATGCTGTTCGGCTCGGCCAACCACGACCCGGCGGTCTTCACCGACCCGGAACGCCTCGACCTCACCCGCCGCGACAACCCGCACATCTCCTTCAGCGCCGGCATCCACTACTGCATCGGCGCCCCGCTGGCCCGCATCGAACTCGCGGCGTCCATGACGTCCCTGCTGAAGCGGGCGCCGGGCCTGCGCCTGGCGGCGGAACCGGAACGCAGGCCGAACTTCGTGATGCGCGGCCTGACGGAGCTACGCGTGGAACTCTGAGACCCCCGAGGACTCAGGGGACTCAGGGGACTCGGAGGACTCGGGGGACCCGGAGGACTCGGGGCGCCGGCGCCGTCCCAGCAGCAGCCAGGCCCCGAGCCCCCACACCACGGCGGGCACGACGGCCCCGGCAAGGAAGACGAACGGCAGCTCGGTGAGGGCGGCGCCGAAGTCCTGCCCGTTGTTCTCGAACTCGTTGCCGAGGTGCCGCTGCGTGCGGTCCGAGGCCCCCCACAGCCATACGGCGCCCACGACGCCCGCCGCCGACACCAGGCACCCGCCACCCGTCACCGCGTCTCGCTTCATGCCCACGAGGACGCCGTCGCGCCCGCGCCGGTTTCACCGCGGGGGCGCGGCCACGCCCTACGCGTGGGGCGGCTCGTCCAGGAGGGCCACGCCGTAGCGGGCGAGTCCGTCCACGTGGTCCAGGTCGTGCCGCGCCCCGGCGGGCCCGACCGAGCGGAAGTACCCCTCGATCGCCCCCGGGTTGTTGATGACCAGCACCTCCGCCGTGGTGGTGAGCGGCTGGAAGGTGTGGGGGACCGACCGGGGGCCGAAGACGTAGGAGCCGGGCCCGGCGTCGTGGACCTCGCACGCGTCGAGTGAGGCCGAACCGACCCAGAAGCGGACCCGCCCGGACAGCACCACCCAGCTCTCGTCCTCGCGGCTGTGCACGTGCAGGGGCGGTGCGTCCGCGCGGCGCATGGTCAGCCGCGCGACGCTGACGACTCCCTGGGTCTCGGTGTGCGAGACGACCTGCTCCTGGACGCTGTCGTAGTACGGGTAGTGGGTGCCTTCGCCGGGGTTGCGTACGAGCGCGACGCTCATGGGGGTGCTCCCCTTCCGCTGTGGTTTATCGTTCAACTATTTCCGTTGCGTCGCCTCCCCGCAAGGGGTCGCCGCGGTCCGCCGCGATCTGTCCGGATTCCGCCGCCCGGGCCACCCCTTCCGCCGGACGTCACGTCAGGTCCCGCCGCCGCAGCCCGACGAGCCCCGCCCCCACCAGCGCCCCGGCGATCAGCACCAGCACCAGCACCGGCGACCAGTTCATCTCCCCGCCCGGCAGCTTCGGCAGGTGTCCGAACGGGGACACGTCCAGGACGGTCTGCGGCACGTCCAGCGCCGGTCCGACCCACCCGAGCAGCAGCACCGCGCCCGCGACGGCCCACGCGGCCACCGCCGCCCGGGGCAGCAGACCGTGCAGCAGCACCGCCGCCCCGCCGATCACCCACACCGCCGGCAGCTGCACCAGGCACGCGCCCAGGATCGCCCCGAAGTCCTGCCCGTACCCGGCGGCGAAGCCGAGCCCGGCGAGCAGCATGATGAGCGCCGCGCCGCCGAAGGCGATCACCAGGTGGCCCGCGGCCCACCGCAGCCGGCCCACCGCGCCCGCCAGCACCGGTTCCGCGCGCCCGGACGTCTCCTCGCCGCCGAGCCGCAGCACCGACGCCACCACGTAGAGCGCGGCGATCAGCCCGAGCATGCCGACCATCGCCGACACGAACGCGTCGGTCAGCCCGGCCTGCCCGCCCATCCGCTCGATGATCTCGCGGGCCTGTTCGTTGTCGCCGACCAGATCGGCCGCGCCCTCCGTCATCCCGCCGTAGACGACCCCGGCGGCGAAGAAGCCGATGCTCCAGCCGAGGACGCTGCCCCGCTGAAGGCGCCAGGCCAGCGCACCGGCCGTACGCAGGCGCCCGGCGGCCGGTCCGGGCCGGGTCGGCAGGAAGCTCATGCCGAGGTCCCGGCGTCCGGCCAGCCCGTAGGCCACGGCCCCCTGCGTCACCGTCGCGCCCGCGATCAGCAGCAGCGCCCACCATCGCTCGTCCGCGAAGGACCGCACGTTCTCCAGCCAGCCGAGCGGCGACACCCAGGTCAGGACCGAGGAGCCGTCGTCCGTCGCCGAGTCGCCCGCCGCACGCAGTACGAAGGCCCCGCCCAGGACCGCCGCCGTCAGCCCCCGGGCCAGCCGCGCGCTCTCGGTGAGCTGGGCGACGATCGCCGCCATGGTCGCGAAGAGCATCCCGACGCCCGCGATCCCGAGTCCGAGGGCCAGCGCACCGGCCGTCCCCTGCCCGGCCAGCCCGGCGAAGACGAGAAGGGCCAGTACGGCGTTGGCGACCGCCGCCGCCAGCAGCGCCGCCGTGAGCGGGGCCCGGCGGCCGACCATTCCGGAGGCGACGACCTCCTGCCGTCCGCTCTCCTCCTCGTCCCGGGTGTGCCGTACGACGATCAGCAGGCTCATCACGGCGGCGAGCGCACCGGCGTACAGGCCGACCCGCCAGGCGGTGAGCGCGCCGAGGCTGTCGTCGAAGAGCGGGCCGACCAGGGCGCGCAGCGAGGCGTTGGTCTCCATCTGCCGCATCAGGTCGGCGCGTTCGGCGGCGGTGCCGTACAGGCCCTTGATGGTGCCCGGCATGGACAGCACCATGAGCGCGTTCACCGCGACCCAGACGGGGATCAGTACGCGGTCGCGGCGCAGGGCGAAGCGCAGCAGCGTGCCGGTGCCGGCCAGTTGGCGCGAGCCCCCGGGCCGGGCCGCGAAGGCGCCGGCGGCGGTTTCGGCGGTGGCGGTCATCGCGCCGTCACCTCCCCGCCGACCCCGGCGTCCGCACCGGTCTCCGCGTCCCCGGCCTGGTAGTGCCGCAGGAACAGCTCCTCCAGCGTCGGCGGCGTCGACGTCAGCGACCGCACGCCCGTCTCGCTCAGCGACCTGAGGACGGCGTCCAGCTTGTCGGTGTCGACCTGGAGCCGGACCCGGTGGCCCCGGACGTCGAGGCCGTGCACGCCGGGCAGGCGGGTGAGACCGTTCGGGGCGCCCGCGAGTTCGGCGGTGACGCTGGTCCGGGTCAGGTGGCGCAGGTCGGCGAGCGAGCCGCTCTCGACGGTCCGTCCCTTGCGGATGATGCTGACCCGGTCGCACAGCTCCTCGACCTCGCTGAGGATGTGGGAGGAGAGCAGCACCGTCCGGCCGCGCTCGCGCTCCTCCTCCACGCAGCGCTGGAAGACCTCCTCCATCAGCGGGTCGAGTCCGGAGGTGGGTTCGTCGAGGATCAGCAGGTCCACGTCCGAGGCGAAGGCGGCCACCAGGGCCACCTTCTGGCGGTTGCCCTTGGAGTACGTGCGGCCCTTCTTGGTCGGGTCGAGTTCGAACCGCTCGACCAGCTCCGCGCGCCGCCGGGTGTCGAGTCCGCCGCGCAGCCTGCCGTAGAGGTCGATGACCTCGCCGCCGGAGAGGTTGCGCCACAGCGTCACGTCACCGGGGACGTACGCGATCCGCCGGTGCGCCTCGACCGCGTCCGCCCACGGGTCGCGCCCGAGCACCTGCGCGGCGCCGGCGTCGGCGCGCAGCAGGCCGAGCAGGACCCGGATGGTGGTGGACTTGCCGGCTCCGTTGGGTCCGAGGAATCCGTGGACCTCGCCGGTCTCGACCTCCAGGTCGAGGCCGTCCAGAGCATGCGTGCGTCCGAACGACTTGTGGAGTCCGGAGACGCTGATTGCCTTCGTCATGTTTCGGAAAGTACGCTATTTTCAGAAACTTGTGAAGTTAAGGAACCGTCAGGATGATGAGCGACGCAGGGTGAGAGATGATCGACGGATGACGAAGGAAGCAGCGGGAGCGGCGGGGCCGGGGCGCGACCCCGAGGCGGTGTCGAAGTTCGTGGAGGGCTTCGCGGCCCAGCTCGTCGAGGCCGGGATGCAGCGCATGCCCGCCCGGGTCTTCGCCGCCCTGCTGGCCTCCGACTCGGGCTCGCTGACCTCCGCGGAACTCGGCGAGGGCCTGCGGGTCAGCCCCGCCGCCGTCTCCGGCGCCGTGCGCTACCTCTCGCAGCAGCACATGGTCTCGCGCGAGCGCGAACCCGGCTCGCGCCGGGAGCGCTACCGGGTGCACAGCAACCAGTGGTACGAGGCGCTCACCAACCGCGAGGCCATCCTCAAACGCTGGGAGAACGCGCTGCGCGACGGAGTCACCAGCCTCGGCGCCGACACCCCGGCGGGCCGGCGCATGGCCGAGACCCTCGCCTTCTTCGAGTTCGTCGACGAGGAGATCGCGGCGATGATGGAACGCTGGCGGGTGCACCGGGAGAAGACCTTCGGCACCGGCTGACGCGGAGGCGGCTCAGCGGGGCATGGCGCGTTCGACGGCCTCGGCCTGCTCGCGCAGGTGCTCCTCCCACTCCGGACGCGGGCGTGCGGGCACCGGTACCTGCACGTCGGCGCGCCCCTCCAGTCCGCCGTCCGCACCGGCCTCCGGGAAGCGCACCTCGGCCCCCGCCCGGTTCGCGAGGGCCAGCGCGGTGGCGACGAAGCCGCGGGAGAGGGTGTGGATGATCCGGTGGTGGGTGCCGTGGTGCCATGCCACCAGGGTGTTCACGAACCTGCCGTAGGCGCCGGGATCGATCTGGCACTCGTCGTTGACCATCTCGCCGACGCCGGACGGGACGCCCAGCTCGGCCTCGTACACGGCCACCTGCCGCAGGAACAGCCGCGCCGCCCCGTTGGACGGATTCCACAGCGTCTCGTCGCCCACGTCGAAGTACTGGCTCACGCATGCCCCCTGATCATCCGACCGGGAGCTTAGGCACCGGCTCCGGCTCCGTGCACGCCGTTTTGCCCGGCGCACCGTCATTCCGCCGGCAGCGTCAGCCCCCACGCCCCCTCGCGCGCCACCCACGTCCGGGTCCCGACCGGCCCGGACACCACCGCGTCGGCCCGGTAGCGGAAGTGCGCCCCCGACACGGTCACCGTCCGTCCGCTCGCCGTCAGCGGCGACGCCTGCGCGCCCACCGACAGGGGCCGCACCTCCACCACGGCCACCCCCGCCGCGCCCGGCGTCACCGACACCCCCTCGACCGGCTGGTCCAGGTCCACCAGCGTCACCCCGTCGACCTCCACCCGCAGCCGGGCCGGACCGGGCGTCCCCGGCGCCACGGCGGTCCGGGCCGTACGCGAGGAGGCCAGCGTCCGTACGAGCGACTGGCAGGTCCGCAGCCAGGGACGGACCGACGCCGCCCCCTGCGGACCGGAGCCCGCCTCCGCCCGCACCGGTACCGGCGCGGGAACGGGCGGAATCCCCACCGTCCCCAGCACCACCCCGTCGCTGTCGTCGACGAGCAGGTCCAGGCGTCGCTCCGCGCCGTCGAGCACGGCCCGCGCCGCCGCCACCGCCCCCGTCGGCAGCCCCAGGGACCGGGCGAGGCCGAGCGCCGACCCCACCGGAACCACGGACAGCGCGCAGCCCGCCAGCTCCCGCCGCCGGTGCAGCAGGGCCACGGCCCGCAGCAGCGCACTGTCGTCGCCGATCACCACCGGGCGCCGCGAACCGCGCCGCCCGAGTGCCCGCGCGAACTCCTCCGGGTCGTCCGGCAGACACACCTTCGTGTGCGACGCGCCCGCGCTGAGCACGTCTTTCGCGATCCGGACGGACTCCCCGTCCATCCGTCGGGCGACCGGATCGACGACCACCAGAAGCGAAACGGACCTCGCGGAAGAGTTCGCGGAAGAGCTCGCGGAAGTCGCCACCTCGGCCATGCCTCGCTTCCTCGGGTAGCATCTTTGTGCAAGAGCCCCTTGCGCTGTTGCGCCAGGGGCTTCGTCTATTCCGGGGCACCCGGTCCGACGGTTGGCGGCCAACGACGGTCGCGGTGTACGTGGCGGAAACCCGTCGCATACGCCCTCGACCATGGACATGCCCCGCCCGGAAGGGGTGTACGCGCGTGCCCGCACTTGTGCTGCTCGGTGCTCAGTGGGGTGACGAAGGCAAGGGAAAGGCGACGGACCTGCTCGGTGGCTCCGTCGACTATGTGGTGCGCTACCAGGGCGGCAACAACGCCGGCCACACGGTAGTCGTGGGCGACCAGAAGTACGCCCTGCACCTGCTCCCTTCCGGGATTCTCTCCCCCGGCTGCACGCCGGTCATCGGAAACGGCGTCGTCGTCGACCCGTCGGTCCTGTTCTCCGAGCTGAGCGGGCTGAACGAGCGCGGCGTCGACACGTCCAAGCTCCTGATCAGCGGCAACGCTCACATCATCACGCCGTACAACGTCACCGTCGACAAGGTGACGGAACGCTTCCTCGGCAAGCGCAAGATCGGCACCACCGGGCGCGGCATCGGCCCGACCTACGCCGACAAGATCAACCGCGTGGGCATCCGGGTGCAGGACCTCTACGACGAGTCGATCCTCACCCAGAAGGTCGAGGCGGCGCTCGACGTCAAGAACCAGATGCTCACCAAGCTCTACAACCGCCGCGCCATCGCCACCGGCCAGGTCGTCGAGGAGCTGCTGGGCTACGCCGACAAGCTCGCCCCGTACGTCGCCGACACCGTCCTGGTCCTCAACCAGGCCCTCGACGACGACAAGGTGGTCCTCTTCGAGGGCGGCCAGGGCACCCTCCTGGACATCGACCACGGCACGTACCCCTTCGTCACCTCGTCGAACCCGACCGCGGGCGGCGCCTGCACCGGCGCCGGCGTGGGCCCGACGAAGATCAGCCGGGTCATCGGCATCCTCAAGGCGTACACGACCCGCGTCGGCGCCGGACCGTTCCCGACCGAGCTGTTCGACGAGGACGGCGAGGCCCTGCGCCGCATCGGCGGCGAGCGCGGCGTCACCACCGGCCGCGACCGGCGCTGCGGCTGGTTCGACGCGGTGATCGCCCGCTACGCCACCCGCGTCAACGGCCTCACCGACTTCTTCCTCACCAAGCTCGACGTCCTCACCGGCTGGGAGCAGATCCCGGTCTGCGTGGCCTACGAGATCGACGGCAAGCGCGTCGAGGAGCTGCCGTACTCGCAGTCCGACTTCCACCACGCGAAGCCGGTCTACGAGACGCTGCCCGGCTGGAGCGAGGACATCACCAAGGCGAAGTCCTTCTCCGACCTGCCGAAGAACGCCCAGGCGTACGTCAGGGCGCTGGAGGAGATGTCCGGCGCCCCGATCTCCGCGATCGGCGTCGGCCCGGGCCGGGACGAGACGATCGAGATCAACTCGTTCCTGTAGGCACGGCGCACGCACCACGGCGGCCGGGACCCCGCACGGGGCCCCGGCCGCCGGCGTCGGGGCGGCGGATACGCTGGCCGGACCAGCAGGGGCCGGGACACCACGGTCACCACGGCCGCGGTCACCACGGACAGCACGGACAGCACGGAGCGAGCGGACATGCGGAAGCCCACCACCCGGACGTGGATCTGGCTGGCCGCGGCCGTCGTCGTCGTGACCGGCGGGGCCTTCTACGTCGACGGCCACCGGGTCTCCGCCGCGCCGCACGCCGGCGACCCCAAGTGCGACGAGATCGTCTCCCGCCTCCCGGACGACATACCCGGCGCCTCGCGCGACTGGGCCCTGGGGGACGGGGTCGCGTCCTGGGGCGGCCAGAAGGCGGTGTTCCGCTGCGGCGCCGAGGAGCTCCAGCCCAACGTCAACCTCTGCGTCACCGCGGACGGCGTCGACTGGGTCCTGGACGAGGCACGGCTCAAGCGCGACGGCGTGAGCGTCCTGCGGACGTACGGCCGCTCACCGGCCGTGGAGTTCACGTACTCCGGTCCGCGCGAGGAGGTGGGCGGCATCCTCGCCGCGCTGGATCCCGCCGTGAAGTGGATCCCGCAGGAACGCAAGTGCATCGGCCTCGACGACGCCGCCACCGTCCTGTAGCCGTCCGTTCCCCGCGCCCCTTCGTTCGGCCCTCTTCGCCGGGCGTCCGCGTGCCCGGTGGTGTCGGATCGCAGACATGACCGACCGCTACAGCGCCGCTTCCTGCCAGGGCCCGTACGGCGGCGAGAACGGCCCCGAGGACTGCGGGGACCCGGTCCGCTTCGAGGTCGCCCGGCACCTGCGGGCGCCGCTGCGGGTGTGCCCCGTCCACCTGGGACCCTCACTGCTGCTGGCCACCGGGGTGCTGTGGCCGCCGGGCATCGTCCTGGTGCGGTGAGACGTGGTGTGCCGAGACCCGGTGCGGTGAGACCGCCGCGGACCCGGGCACGCCGGGATGGTTCACTGGGGCGACGCGCCCCCGAGGGCGCCCGGAGGCGGAAGGAAGCCGTACGGTGCCCGCACGATCCGACGACATGGCCCGGCAGTTCGAGCTGGACCGGCCCCGGCTGCGGGCGGTCGCGTACCGGATCCTCGGCTCGCTCGGTGAGGCGGACGACGCCCTCCAGGAGGCGTGGCTGCGGGCCGACCGGGCGGACACCTCCGAGGTGGGCAACCCCTCGGGCTGGCTCACCACGGTCGTGGCCCGGGTCTGTCTCAACCTGCTCCGGGCCCGCGACACCCGGCGCGAGGAACCGCTGGACGACGCGGCCCGCAGGCAACCGGCCGCCACCGGCACCGCCGCGGATCCGGCCGAGGAGGTGCAGCTCGCCGACGAGGTCGGGATCGCGCTGCTGATCGTCCTGGACACCCTCGGCCCCGCCGAGCGGCTCGCGTTCGTCCTGCACGACATGTTCGACGTGCCCTTCGACGACATCGCCGCGATGCTCGACAAGACCCCCGCCGCCACCCGCCAGCTGGCCAGCCGCGCCCGCCGCCGGGTCCGGGGCGTCCCCGCGCCCGAAGCCGACCTGCCCCGCAGGCGCCGCGCCGTCGACGCCTACCTGGCGGCCACCCGCGGCGGCGACTTCGACGCGCTGGTGGCCCTGCTGCACCCGGACGTCGTCCTGAGTGCGGACGCTGCGGTCGTCCCGACGCCCGAACCCGTCACCGTCAGCGGCATGGAGCAGGTGGCCAGGGGCGCGATGGCCTCGATGGCCCGGGCCAGGTCCGCCGCCGTCGTCCTGGTCGACGGCATGGTGGGCATGGCGATGGCCGAGAACGGCAGGCTGCGCGTCGTGCTCCGCTTCGACTTCGCCGCCGACGGCCGCATCACCGGCATCGACGTGATCGCGGAACCCGCTCGCCTGAACGAACTGGACATCACGGGCATAGGCTGAGTTCATACACGTCGCGTCGGCAGAAGAAGGTGAGTGCGATGCGCGTGCTGCTCAAGGCGACGCTGGACACCGAGAAGTCGAACGAGGTGATCCGCAGCGGCAGGATGGAGGCCCTGATCAAGGAGACCGTCGACCGCATCGGGCCGGAGGCCGCCTACTTCGGCACGATCGACGGACGGCGGACCGCCCTGCTGGTCTTCGACATGCAGGACAGCTCGCAGATGCCGCCGATCGGAGAACCGTTCCTCATGGAGCTGAACGCCGAGGTCGACCTCTGCCCGATCATGAACGGCGACGACCTGGCGAAGGGCCTCTCCCAGCTGGGCTGACGGCCCTTCGGCGGATCAGCTGAAGACGATCATCGACCCCTGGGCCAGGCTCCGTGTCGCCGCCGCGTGCAGGCCCAGCCACACATGGCGCTCCCGGGCGAACGGGCTGGAGTCGTGCGGCGCGGGCACCGCCGGCTCCTCCAGCTCCGTCGGGGCGAGCGGCGGCTGCGGCGGGGCCGGGGGGTTGGCCGGGTCGATGCCGAGGGCCGGGGCGACGGCCTCCAGTTCCCGCAGCAGGGTGTGCGAGGAGCCCAAGGGGCCGCCACCCGCCAGGAGTTCGTCACTGGAGAGCGGGTGCGGGAAGTCGACCGGCACGTAGGCGCCCGCGTGGTCGTAGTGCCAGACCAGGTGGGACTGCTGGGCCGTCGACTCGAACATCTCCAGCAACTGCTCGTAGTCGCCCCCGAGTTCGTCCACCGGGGTCACCGGGAGGCCGCACACCTGGAGGAGGTGCGCCCGGCGCAGGAAGTGCAGCGCGTCGTAGTCGAAGCCGGCCACCGGCGCGACCTCGCCGGAGAGCCCCGGCATGTACTGGTACACCGGCACCGGCGGCAGCCCGGCCTCGGCCAGCACCTTGTCGTATTGCGCGAGTTCCTCGGCGAACGGGTTGTCCGGCGTGTGGCACAAGACGTCGACGAGCGGTACCAGCCACAGGTCACAGGCCAAAAGAGGGCTCCTCACACAGCACGGCGGTCAGGGCAGCGTAGTCGGTGTGCGCCGGGGCGCGTCGCGTGCAGAACCCATACCCATCTGGGGCCGGGCCACGACACGTCCGGCGTTGGTCATTCGCCGGCGAGCCCCTCGATCAGGGCGAGCGAGTGGCTGTTGTACGCGTCGACGAGCGCACGCGCGCCCGGGACGTCGCGCCGGGCCAGGGCGTCGACCAGCGCGGTGTGCCCGGACCACAACGCGCCGCGCAGCTCGCTGAGCCGGCGCAGGTGCTGCACGGTGCACACCCAGCTCTGCACGCGCAGCCGGTGCAGGAAGTCGCAGAGGTAGGGGTTGCCGAAGAGGGTGGCCAGCTCGCGCCAGTAGCGCAGGTCGTAGCCGATCAGGACGGTCAGGTCCCCGGCCGCGGCGGCGCGCTGGGCCTCCTCGCCGCGCCGGCGGACCCCGGCGAGGGCGGCGGCGATGCGCGGATCGGCCGGGTCCGGTCCGCCCGGCAGGTCGGCGGCCAGCGAGAGGAACATGCCGTCGGTCACGAGACTGCGGGCCTCGATCATGCCGCGGAAGTCGTCGACGGAGTACTCGTGGACGCGGAAGCCGCGGTGGTGGTCGGCGTCCAGGAGCCCCTGCGCGGACAGGTCGACCAGGGCCTCGCGCACCGGCGTCGCGGACACGCCGTACTGCTCGGCGATCTCCTTGACCGTGAACTCCTGCCCCGGCTGGAGCCGGCCGGCCAGCACCTCGTCACGGAGCGCGTCGGCGATCTGCTGCCGCAGGGTGCTGCGCGTGACGGCACCGGTACCGCTGGGACCGGGCATGGGCGGGCGTCTCCTCGTCGCGTTCGGGGCGTCGCCCGGGGGCGCCGCCCAGGGGCGTGCTCGTACACATGTCTACCGCGTACGAGCACGCCACCCTACGCGCTCGGTCCCCTGCCCCCGTCCCGCTTACTCCGTGTACTCGTCCGCCACGGACAGTGCCGTGTCCAGGGCCGCCAGGCCCTCCTTCAGCTCCGCCTCGGAGACGTTGCACGGCGGGACCACGTGGGTCCGGTTCATGTTCACGAACGGCCACAGGCCGTGCGCCTTGGCGGAGGCGGCGAACGCGGACATGGGCGTGGCCGCCTGCCCGGTCGCGTTGTACGGCACCAGCGGCTCCCGGGTCTCCCGGTTCCGCACCAGCTCCAGCGCCCAGAACATGCCGGTCCCGCGCACCTCGCCCACGCTCGGGTGGCGCTCGGCCAGCTCCCGCAACGCCGGCTCGACGACCTCGGCGCCGAGTCGCGCCGCGTGCTCGACGACGCCCTCCTCCGCCATCACGTTGATCGTGGCGACGGCGGCGGCGCAGGCCAGCGGGTGCCCGGAGTACGTCAGCCCGCCGGGGTAGGGCCGCTCGGCGAAGGTCGCGGCGATCTCGGCGGAGATCGCGACGCCGCCGAGGGGCACATAGCCCGAGTTCACGCCCTTGGCGAAGGTCATCAGGTCGGGCACGACGTCGTACAGGTCGGCGGCGAACCAGGTGCCGGTGCGGCCGAAACCGGCCATGACCTCGTCGAGCACGAAGACGATGCCGTACTTGTCGCAGATCTCGCGCACCCCGGCCAGGTAGCCGGCCGGCGGCATCATGATCCCCGCCGTGCCCGGGATCGTCTCCAGCACGATCGCGGCGATCGTCCCCGGGCCCTCGAAGGCGATCGTCGTCTCCAGATGCTCCAGCGCCCGCGCGCACTCCTGCTCCTCGGTCTCGGCGTAGAAGCGCGAGCGGTACAGGAACGGCGCCCAGAAGTGCACGACCCCGGCCGTGCCGCTGTCGGAGGCCCAGCGGCGCGGGTCACCGGTGACGTTGACCGCCTGCTGGGTGCCGCCGTGGTACGAGCGGTAGGCGGAGAGCACCTTGGGGCGGCCGGTGTGCAGCCGGGCCATGCGCAGGGCGTGCTCGACGGCGTCGGCGCCGCCGTTGGTGAAGAAGATCTTGTCCAGGTCACCGGGCGTCCGCTCGGCGATCAGCCGGGCCGCCTCCGAGCGCGCCTCGACGGCGAACGCGGGCGCGAACGTCGTCATCCGCGCCGCCTGCTCCTGGATCGCGGCGACGACCTTGGGGTGCTGGTAGCCGATGTTGGTGTAGACGAGTCCGCTGGAGAAGTCGAGGTAGCGCTTGCCTTCGTAGTCCCAGAAGTACGACCCCTCGGCGCCGGCGACGGCGAGCGGGTCGATCAGCTCTTGCGCTGACCAGGAGTGGAAGACGTGCGCGCGGTCCGCGGCCTTCACGGCGGCGCCGGCCTGGGGGGAGGGCTGAGGGGTCATGCGGCCGAGGGTAGATGTCCGCGATGCGGAAACGGAATCGGCGTCCTGTCTGCGGTCGGGGGCTTTCCGCGACAGGTTGTCGACGCGGCGACCGACGCGCTGCCGACGCGGCGCGGGCGCGCGGGGCCCCTCCGTTACGGAACCGTGGACGAGCGGCGACCTACCGCGGGGCCGCCCCGCACTATCCTCGGCCTGTTGCTCATGTTCGGGGGGAAGGCGGCGCGGCATGCGGAGACTGGGGGACGGGGACCCGCAGCACATCGGGGTCTACCGGCTCTTGGGCCGGTTGGGCACGGGCGGCATGGGCCACGTCTACCTGGCCCGGTCGGACCGCGGGCGCACGGTCGCCGTGAAGCTGGTGCGCGAGGAACTGGCCGCGCTGGAGGAGTTCCGCGAGCGCTTCCGGCACGAGGTCGAGTCCGCGCGCCGGGTCGGCGGGCACTGGACGGCGCCCGTACTGGACGCCGACACCGAGGCCGCCGTGCCGTGGGTGGCCACCGGGTACGTCGCCGGGCCCAGCCTCCAGCAGGTCGTCGGGCACGACCACGGCGCGCTGCCGGAACGCTCGGTGCGCACCCTGGGCGCCGGTCTGGCGCACGCGCTCCAGGACATCCACGCCGCCGGGATCGTCCACCGCGACCTCAAGCCGTCCAACGTCCTGGTCACCATCGACGGCCCCCGCGTCATCGACTTCGGCATCGCCCGCGCCCTCCAGACGGTGGCCGACGGCGGCCTCACCCGCACCGGCGCGCTCGTCGGCTCGCCCGGCTTCATGGCGCCCGAGCAGGTGCGCGGCGACCGGGTCACACCCGCCTGCGACGTCTTCTGCCTCGGCTCGGTCCTCGCCTACGCCGCCACCGGCAAGCTGCCCTTCGGCTCCGCGAACAGCGGTGCGCACGCCCTGATGTTCCGCATCGCGCAGGAGGAGCCCGACCTGGAGGGCGTGCCCGAGGGCATCGCCGACCTCGTGCGCGACTGCCTGCGGAAGGACCCCGCGGCGCGGCCGGCCCTCGCCGACGTCCTGGAGCGCACGGGCGCGCAGGACACGGTCACCGGCGGCCGATCCCGCGACCCGTGGCTGCCCAGCGCGCTGGTGGCCCAGCTCGGCCGCCACGCGGTGCAACTGCTGGACACGGAGAACCCCGAAGACCCGGCACACCCCGCGGGCGGCCCGGACCCTTCCCGCACACCCGGAGCGGCCGCGGCGACGCCCGGCGACGCGCTGCCCGACGGCGCGTCGGCTCCGGCTGCCGGGGTGCGGCCTGAGGGCGCGGGACACGGCGGTGTGGCGCCTGGGAGCGCGGGGCCTGGCGGCGGGGGGCGCGGCGGTGTGGGGCCTGGTGGTGCTGGCCCGGGCGGTGTGGGGCCTGGCGGTGTTGGCCCGGGCGGTGTGGGGCCTGGTGGTGTTGGCTCCGGCGGTGTGGGGCCTGGTGGTGCTGGTCCCGGCGGTGTGGGGCCTGGTGGTGCTGGCTCCGGCGGTGTGGGGCCTGATGGCGCTGACCCCGGCGGCGTGGGCCCCGGTGGCGCATGGCCGGGCGGCGGTGGGGCCCGCGGTGGCGGGTCCGGCGGCGAGGGTGCTGCCCAGGGCGCCGACCCGGCGTCCGGCGGGCCGCCTCCTCCGCGTGAGCCGGGCAGCGGCGGCGGCGCCCCGCTGAACCACCTCCCCACCCAGGTCGCGGGCCGGCACCCGGCCACGCCCCCGCCCGGAGCCCACGGCCACGCCCAGCCACCGGCCCCGGGGTACGACCCGGCCCCGGCCTGGCACGCGTCGCAGCCCGGACACCAGCACCCGTACGACGGCGGGGGCGGCCTCGGCCCGACCCCGCCCCAGGGACCCCCACCCCCGTACGGACCGCCGCACGAGCCCGTCCGCAACGGCCGCTCCACCGCGCTGCTGATCGTCGTCGCCCTGGTCGTCGCGCTGGGCGCGGGCGGCTCGGTCTACGCCCTGATGCGCGGGGACGACGACGGCCGGGCGGGCGGCGACCCGACGCCCACGCGGTCCACCGGTGCGCCGCAGGACCCGGGTACGGGCGCCTCCGGTTCGTCCGGTGCGACGGGGGGCCGGTCGCCGTCGACCGGTCCGGCCGCCGACGAGGGCACGGTTCCGACCGGATACCTGGGCGACTGGTCGACCAGCATCGACAACGCCTCCGGGACACACCCCCGCACGCTGAGCATCGTGCCGGGCGAGGTCGGCGACACGGTGCTGACCCTCGTGGCGGACGGGCCGACGGACACCGGCACGTACCACTGCGTGTTCGAGGCCGCCCTCACGGCCGAGCCGGGCTCCGGCGGTCCGCTGCGGCTCGGCCCGTCCGCGGTCAGGACCGGTCCGGCCAGCAGCTGCGCCCCGGGCGGCCCCAGCACCGTCACCCTGCTGCCGGACGGCAGCCTGGAACGCACCAGCGACGACACCGGCGAGTCCCTGCTCTACACCCGCGCACAGGGGTACTGACGCGACGGACGGGCGGACGCGGCGGACGGGCGGACGCGGCGGACGGGCGGACGCGGCGGACGGGCGGACGCGACGGACGTGGCGGACGCGACGGACGTGGCGCGCGCCGCTTCGGGTCAGCGGGGCTCCGGCGGACGCTGGCGGGGCATGTTCGGACGGGTGCCGTTCTGCGGGGGGAGCGGGAACCGGCCGGTGGCGCCCGTGCCCGCGCCGTCCGGGCGGGGCCCGTCGGCCGCCGCCGCGGCGTGCGGTCCCAGCGGTCCCGGACCCGGACGGAAGCACACCATCCAGTCCGCCGTCTCCGCCCGCACCAGCTCCGTCACGTCCTCCGAGAACCGCCGCAGCACCAGCAGGCACCGCTCCGCCGCCTCGCTCGCCGTCCCGTCCGCCGGGCCCAGCACCTCCCGCACGCTCTCCGACGCCCAGTCGAACTGGAGCGCCTGGAGCCGCCGCTGCACCGCCTGCGCCGTGGCCACGTCCCGCATCCAGCCGGACGTCACCCCGAAGTACCGGTCGCCCGCCACACACGCCACCGCCCACAGCAGCGCCAGATACCCCCAGGGCGCGACCCCGCCCACCGCACCCGACAGGTCGAGCAGCGGCAGCGCCGCCCCGGCCGCCGCACCCACCGCGGCCCCGCCCCGCAGCAGTACGGCACCGCGCCGCTTCCACACCCGGTCCGCGAGATACCAGGCCGCCGTGTCCAGCGCGCCCCGCTCCACCCACCGGTACAGCTCGTCCAGCCGCTCGGCGGGCAGTGCCCAGTCCCCGAGGGGAAACGTCCGCCCGGTCAGGTCGCCCGGCCGCGTCCCGGCCGCCCCGCCCTCGCCGTCCCGTCCGCGCTGCGGCGGCCCCTCGGGCTGCATCTCCGGCTGACCCACCCGGCACTCCCTACTGCTCGCCACTGCTCGCCGTACCGCTCGCCTACCGCTCGCCGTCCGTGAGGACTCGTACGCCGGAACCCCGCGCCGGAACCCTTCCTACCGCCCAATGGGTGGCGAAGGGCCGGGTTCCGTCGCTTTTCCGCCCGGAAGAGGGCGTTGATCAGGTATAGGGCTACCAGGGCATCACTCGAAAGAGTGCTGGGGCGAGGGCCGCCCGGACCACGTAGGCTCGTGCCGAACGGCAAAACGGTAGTGACCGGACGCGATGGGAGCTGAACGTGATCCCCGGTGGTGGCCAGCCCAACATGCAGCAGCTGCTCCAGCAGGCCCAGAAGATGCAGCAGGACCTGGCGAAGGCCCAGGAGGAACTGGCGCGGACCGAGGTCGAGGGCCAGGCGGGCGGCGGCCTGGTGAAGGCCACGGTCACCGGCTCCGGCGAGCTGCGCGGCCTCGTCATCGACCCGAAGGCGGTGGACCCGGAGGACACCGAGACCCTCGCCGACCTGGTCGTCGCCGCCGTCCAGGCGGCCAACGAGAACGCGCAGAACCTCCAGCAGCAGAAGCTCGGCCCGCTCGCCCAGGGCATGGGCGGTGGCGGCAGCGGCATCCCCGGCCTGCCGTTCTGAGTCTCCCCGGGCCCCGGTTTTCCCGGTTCGCCTTTCTCGGACCGGCCGAAGCCATCTACCGTACGTAGTGCACGAACCTCAGGAAGGACGGCAGTCCGTTGTACGAAGGCGTGGTCCAGGACCTCATCGACGAACTCGGGCGGCTGCCCGGCGTCGGTCCCAAGAGCGCGCAGCGGATCGCCTTCCACATCCTCCAGGCGGAGCCGGTCGACGTACGGCGGCTCGCCCAGGCCCTCATGGAAGTGAAGGCCAAGGTCCGCTTCTGCGCGACCTGCGGGAACGTCGCGCAGGAGGAGCAGTGCAACATCTGCCGCGACACCCGGCGCGACCCGTCCGTCATCTGCGTGGTGGAGGAGCCGAAGGACGTCGTCGCCATCGAGCGCACCCGCGAGTTCCGCGGGCGCTACCACGTGCTCGGCGGCGCGATCAGCCCGATCGACGGGGTCGGCCCGGACGATCTGCGCATCCGTGAGCTGCTGGCCCGCCTGGCGGACGGCTCGGTCACGGAGCTGATCCTGGCCACGGACCCGAATCTGGAGGGCGAGGCCACGGCCACGTACCTCGCCCGCATGATCAAGCCCATGGGCCTCAAGGTCACCCGCCTGGCCAGCGGCCTCCCGGTGGGCGGAGACCTGGAATACGCGGACGAGGTGACCCTCGGCCGCGCCTTCGAGGGGAGACGACTCCTAGATGTCTGACGCCACGCTGCACGCGACCGACCAGAACCCGGACGACTTCGCGGTCCAGATCGCCGACCAGATCGAGAGCTTCCTGGTGGCCGTCACCGAGGTGGCCAAGGGCGACGAACCCGACTCGGCCGTCCCCTTCCTCCTCCTGGAGGTCTCCCAGCTGATGCTGGCCGGCGGCCGGCTGGGCGCCCACGAGGACATCGTCCCGGACGAGCGCTACGAGCCCGACCCGGGCCCGGAACTCGACGTGGACGAGATCCGCGAGAACCTGGCCCGCATCCTCGACCCGGTCGACGTCTACTCCGAGGTCTTCGACCCCTACGAGCCGCGCAAGGCCCCGGTCCCGGCGCGCATCTCCGACGACCTCACCGACGTCATCACCGATCTCCGCCACGGCATGGTCCACTACAAGGCCGGCCGCACCACGGAGGCCCTGTGGTGGTGGCAGTTCTCCTACTTCTCCAACTGGGGCTCCACCGCCTCCGCGACCCTGCGCGCCCTCCAGTCGGTCGTCGCCCACGTCCGCCTGAACCAGCCCCTGGAGGAGCTGGACGGCCTCGACACCGACCAGGAACTGGGCGAAGAGACCCTGGAGTCGGAGGCCGGCCGGGTCATGGTCCGGGAGATCGCGGCGCCGCTGGGCCTGCGGCCGGTCAAGTAGCGGCGCACTCGGGGGGTTCCGAGGAACCCGGGGCACCCGGGATGACCGGGGCGGCCGAGGCATCCAGGACACCGATCAGGCGGAGGAACGCGGTCGCCGCGGGCGTGCGGCTGCCAGGGGCCAGACGGCGTACTCGACGCGGGCCGGTGCGTCGGTGACCTGGATCGTGGTCACGCCGCCGAGCCGGGGCACGTGGGCGGAGGGCAGCATCGCCACGCCGAGGCCCCGTCCGACCAGCCGGGCCAGGAACTGCGTGTTCGTCACTTCGAAGGCGACGCCACGGGTGAGGCGCACCGCACGCCCCGGGGGTCGGACTCACCAGGGGCCGCAAGGGTTGTGCGTTCCACCAACCCGGTCTTCCACGTGGCGGGAAGCCACTTGTGAACGTGTGACACACCGCACTTTCCCGAGTGACCCGCGTCCCCCTGGGCATGAGCCACCCCGAACAGCGGGCGGTCCGGAGTCTCACCATGCGATACCGCAGGGGTGAAACCCGGACGCTCGGTAAAATGAGCCGACCGCAGTACATATACGTACGTGCGGAAAGAGACGGATTGAGCGAGGAGCGCACGTGGGCCTTGTCGTGCAGAAGTACGGAGGCTCCTCCGTAGCCGATGCCGAGGGCATCAAGCGCGTCGCCAAGCGGATCGTGGAAGCGAAGAAGAACGGCAACCAGGTGGTCGCCGTCGTTTCCGCGATGGGCGACACGACGGACGAGCTGATCGATCTCGCCGAGCAGGTTTCCCCGATCCCTGCCGGGCGTGAACTCGACATGCTGCTGACCGCCGGGGAGCGTATCTCCATGGCGCTGCTGGCCATGGCGATCAAAAACCTGGGGCACGAGGCCCAGTCGTTCACCGGCAGCCAGGCCGGAGTCATCACCGACTCGGTCCACAACAAGGCCCGGATCATCGACGTCACACCGGGTCGCATCCGCACCTCGGTCGACGAGGGCAACGTGGCCATCGTGGCCGGCTTCCAGGGCGTCAGCCAGGACAGCAAGGACATCACCACGCTGGGCCGCGGCGGGTCCGACACCACGGCCGTCGCCCTCGCCGCCGCGCTCGACGCGGACGTCTGCGAGATCTACACCGACGTCGACGGCGTGTTCACCGCCGACCCGCGCGTGGTGCCGAAGGCGAAGAAGATCGACTGGATCTCCTTCGAGGACATGCTGGAGCTCGCTGCCTCCGGCTCCAAGGTGCTGCTCCACCGTTGCGTGGAGTACGCCCGCCGGTACAACATCCCGATTCACGTGCGGTCCAGCTTCAGCGGACTGCAGGGCACGTGGGTCAGCAGCGAGCCGATCAAGCAAGGGGAAAAGCACGTGGAGCAGGCCCTCATCTCCGGAGTCGCGCACGACACCTCCGAGGCCAAGGTCACGGTCGTCGGGGTGCCCGACAAGCCGGGCGAGGCGGCCGCGATCTTCCGCGCCATCGCCGACGCCCAGGTCAACATCGACATGGTCGTGCAGAACGTGTCCGCCGCCTCCACGGGCCTGACGGACATCTCGTTCACGCTCCCCAAGAGCGAGGGCCGCAAGGCCATCGACGCGCTGGAGAAGAACCGCCCGGGCATCGGCTTCGACTCGCTGCGCTACGACGACCAGATCGGCAAGATCTCGCTGGTCGGCGCCGGTATGAAGAGCAACCCGGGCGTCACCGCCGACTTCTTCACCGCGCTCTCCGACGCCGGGGTGAACATCGAGCTGATCTCGACCTCCGAGATCCGCATCTCGGTCGTCACCCGCAAGGACGACGTGAACGAGGCCGTGCGCGCCGTGCACACCGCCTTCGGGCTCGACTCCGACAGTGACGAGGCCGTGGTCTACGGGGGCACCGGGCGCTGATGTCCGCCAGGCAAGACACCGGCCGGGACGGCGGCCGTACCGGCCGGCCCACGCTCGCCGTCGTGGGCGCGACCGGTGCCGTCGGCTCGGTCATGCTCCAGATCCTGTCCCAGCACGCGGACGTCTGGGGCGACATCCGCCTGATCGCCTCCCCGCGCTCGGCCGGCCGCAAGCTGGCCGTGCGGGGGGAGGAGGTCGAGGTCGTCGCGCTGAGCGAAGAGGCCTTCGACGGGGTCGACGTCGCCATGTTCGACGTGCCCGACGAGGTCGCCGCCCAGTGGGCGCCGCTCGCCGCCGCCAAGGGCGCGGTGGTGGTCGACAACTCCGGCGCCTTCCGGATGGACCCGGACGTGCCGCTGGTCGTGCCCGAGGTCAATCCGCACGCGGTGCGGATGCGGCCGCGCGGGATCGTCGCCAACCCGAACTGCACGACGCTGTCCATGATCGTGGCGCTGGGCGCGCTGCACGCCGAGTTCGGGCTGCGCGAGCTGGTCGTCTCCTCGTACCAGGCGGTCAGCGGGGCCGGGCGGGACGGCGTGGACACGCTGCGCCGGCAGCTGTCGCTGGTGGCCGGCACCGAGCTGGGGACGCACCCCGGTGACGTGCGGCGGGCCGTCGGCGACGACACCGGGCCGTTCCCGGAGCCGGTGGCGCTGAACGTCGTACCGTGGGCCGGATCGCTGCGGGAGGACGGCTGGTCGTCGGAGGAGATGAAGGTGCGGGACGAGTCCCGCAAGATCCTCGGGCTGCCGAACCTCCCGGTCGCGGTGACGTGCGTACGGGTGCCCGTCGTCACCACGCACTCCCTGACCGTGCACGCCCGCTTCGAGGGCGAGGTCAGTGTCCAGGGGGCCCGGGAGATCCTGGCCACCGCTCCCGGCGTCGTCCTGTTCGACAACCCGGCCGCGGGGGAGTTCCCGACGCCCGCCGACGCGGTCGGCACCGACCCGACCTGGGTCGGCCGGGTGCGCCGGGCCCTGGACGACCCGACCGCGCTCGAACTCTTCGTCTGCGGGGACAATCTGCGCAAGGGCGCCGCGCTCAACACCGCGCAGATCGCGGAGTTGGTGGCGGCCGAGTTCGGCTGAACCGGGATCAGAGAGGCGAAAAGGCCCGGCGGCCGTGGGTTTCGTTTGTAGGATCCATGGACGAGATGTGATCCGGAAGTTGGTCCGGACTACTTGTACCGGACACCCGCTCCGTCAGAGGATTTCCTCCCCGCCCTCCGCAACCGTGCGAGTGGCGGGGAGCGTCTTTGCGGTCACCCATTCGTGGCACGGGGCGTGGTTCGGCGCGGGGACGCCGAGGGCGGGCGTGGGGACGCCCGTTCACATGGAACACAGGGGAAGAGCGGACGATGAGGGCCTATGACGCACCGTCAGCCGGGTGGCCGCCCGGGCGGCTGCCCGACGGACACGGGAACGTGACGCCCGGCACGTACAACCCTCACGGGGGTGGACGTGTCCAACTGGCGTGGCAGAGGTTCTCGATTTCACCGCAGGCACGCGGGGCGCGGCGCTGCGCCCTCCCGTCCGGTCCGTCCGTCCCCGTGTGGCCGGTCCGGCCGGTGGCATGCCGGTGATCGCGCCGATGCCCGCAGCGCGGCCGGCCCGCATAACGAACCAGCGCGACGGCGCCGAGGACGCGGCGGCGGGCACCACCGTCGACCACCTCACCGAGACCTACCGGGCGCACTACCGCTCGCTGCTCGGTCTCGCCGCCCTCCTCCTCGACGACACTGCCTCCTGCGAGGACGTCGTCCAGGAGGCCTTCATCCGGGTGCACTCGGCGCGCAAACGCGTCCGCGACCCGGAGAAGACCCTGGCGTACCTGCGGCAGACCGTCGTCAACCTCTCGCGCTCGGCGCTGCGCCGCCGCATCCTCGGCCTCAAGCTCCTCTCCAAGCCCATGCCGGACATGGCGAGTGCGGAGGAGGGGGCGTACGACCAGCTGGAGCGCGACTCCCTGATCAAGGCGATGAAGGGGCTCCAGCGCCGGCAGCGCGAGGTGCTGGTCCTGCGCTACTTCGCCGACATGACGGAGGCTCAGGTCGCCGAGACGCTCGGCATATCCCTGGGCTCGGTCAAGGCCTACGGCTCGCGCGGGATCGCGGCGCTCAGGGTGGCCATGGAGGCTCCCGCATGAGCGACGGCAACGACGCGCGACCGGACGCCCGCGACGGGCACGATCCGGGTTCCGACGCCCGTGACGGGCATGACCCGGGGGCGGGCCCCTTCGACGGGCACGGCCCGGGTTCCGACGCCGGTGACGGGGATGACGCAGGACCGGACGCCCGCGACGGGCACGGCGCGCCCGCCGGACCGGCCGGGCGGGAACAGCGGAAGCACCCGCACGACACGCACGACATGCACGACACGCACGACACGCACGCTGGGAAGGGAACTGTGAACCACGGCCCCGCCGCGCAGGGCCCCGACGCTCCCGGGGCCGACGGGCCGGCCACCGACGAGGCCGCCCTGCGCGCGATGATGCAACGGGCGGTCCGGGAGATGGAGCCGAGCGACGGCACCCTGGAGCACCTGCGGCGCGCGGTGCCCGCCCGGCGGGCCCGCAAGCGCCAGGCACTCGTCGGCGCGGCGGCCGCCGCCCTCTTCCTCGGCACGGCGGTCCCGGCCCTCGTACACGTCTCCAACGCCACCGGCGCGGGTGCCGACCCGTCCGTCGCGGGCAACGCCTCACAGGCCCAGGGCGGCGCCTCCCAGGGCAAGGACCCGGCCGGCGGGCAGAGCGGCGTCGCCAGCACCGGGGACACGCCCGAGGACCGGGACAAGGCCGACCCCAAGGAGACACCCGGCGGCAAGGAGCCCGGCGCCGCGACGGGCGCGCCCCCCTCGGGCGTTCCCAGCGCCAGCAGCCCCGCCGACGTCCCCGCGTGCGCGCCGGGGTCCCTCGGCCCGGCCGTGGCGAGCAGTGCCGAGCCCGACTCCACGGGCGTGGTCTACGGCTCCTTCCGCGTCACCAACGTCTCCTCGGACGGCTGTACCGTCACCGGCCCCGGCACCGTGGTCACCGCTTCGCTGGGCGCCGCCGAGGCCACCAGGATCGGCACCGCCCGGCACGCCGCCGGGGACGCCGCGGCCGGACTGCCCGACCCGTCGCTGGAGACCGCCTCGCTGGCCCTGGCGCCGGGCGCCGCGTACGAGGTGCAGTTCGCCTGGGTGCCCTCGGAGACCTGTCCCACCACCGGCGGCACCACGGGAGGCGGCAGCGGCGGGCCCTCGCCCGATCCCTCGCCCACCGCGGACACGACCGCCGCGGGCGGCACCTCCGCGGGCGGTGGCGAGGCCGGGCCCACGACCCAGCTGATCACCGAGGACGGTCCGGCCGAGGGCAGCGTGTCGGTGACGTACACGCCGGAGGGCGGTTCCGGATCGGCGACGGCCACGGTGTCCAACGCGTGCGCGGGGACCGTCTACTGGACCGGCCTGCTGGCGGACTCGGGCTCGGGAGCATAGCCCCTGCGGGGGCAGGCCGCGTGGGGCAGGCCGCGCGGGGGCAGGTCCCCGTGGGCCAGCCTCCGTGGGTCAGGCCCGTGGGCCAGGCCCGTGGGTCAGGAGACGAGCCCCGCCCTGGCCCTTCCGGCGTCCTCGTCCTCCGTGTCCTCCCCGTCCTTCCCGTCCTCCGCGACCAGGCCCAGCTCGGCGTCCCGGGCGAGTTCGACCTCGCGGCGCAGCAGCCGGAACCACATGAAGATCACGAAGCCGACGAACGCGAACCACTCGGCGGTGTAGCCGAGGTTCTGGAAGGCCTTCAGGTCGAGGCCCGTGTTCTGCGGCGCGCTCACGGGCACGGCCCGCATCCCCGAGTCGCCCTCGTTCAGCGTGACCCAGGCGTCGTACACGTCGTAGGGCACGAGGTTCAGCAGCGTCGCCGCGCTGATCGCGCCGGTCTGCCCGTCGGGCCACCCGGAGCGCCCGCTGACGCCGCCCGCGCCGGGGGACTCGGCGGCCTGGAGCGCCCCGGTGACGGTGACCTCGCCGGTGGGCGGGGCCGGGGCCCTGGCCGGGTCGGGTTCGCCCGGGAGCCAGCCCCGCACGACCGGCAGGGCCTCACCGCCGTCGGTGCGCAGCAGCGTGAGGACGTAGAAGCCCTCCCGGTCGTCGAGCTTCCGCTCCGGGACCAGCAGCTGATCGTCGTACCGGCCGGTGACGGTGGTCTGCCTGCCGACCGTCGCCTTGTCCACGGGCAGCAGCTCGGTCAGCGGGCGCGCGGCCTCCCGGGCGGCCGACTCCTGCTGTGTGGAGGCGGTCTCGTGGTCCTGCACCCGGTCCTCGAAACGGCCGAGCTGCCAGGAACCCATGAAGATGCAGAAGGGGATGGCCAGGACGACGAAGACGTTGATCCCCCACCATCGGGGCGTCAGCAGAAACCGGTACACGCCCTCCACGGTACGGTGCGCGCCCGGACCACCCGGCCGCGGGGCTGTGGAAAACGTGACGGACTGAGGAGGTTGTCCACAGGCTGGGGATCCTTTCTGCGCGTTGCCGCCGGGTCGGGGCAGTATGGGGCCATGACTGAGAGCAACGGGTTGCGGCAGACGCAGGGCGAGCAGGTGCCCGACTGGGAGAAGCGGTTCCGGGCGCCGAGGGTGTCGCTGCCCGACTGGGCCGAGGACGCCCCGGACCGCTCCCTGTTCGTCTCGAACGCGACGGGGACGTACGAGCTGTATGCCTGGGACCGGTCGAGCGGGGAGCAGCGCCAGGTCACGGACCGGCCCAACGGCACGACGGACGGCGTGCTCGCGCCGGACGGCGACTGGATCTGGTGGTTCGACGACAAGGACGGCGACGAGTTCGGCGTCTGGCGCCGCCAGCCCTTCGCGGGCGGGCCGGACGAGGAGGCCGTGCCGGGCCTCGACCCCTCCTACCCGGCGGGCCTCGCCCTCGGCCGGGACGGCCGCACGGCGGTGATCGGCCGCTCCACCGACGAGGACGGTACGACGATCCACCTCGCGCGCGGGGACGGCGGCGCCCCGGCGGAGATCTACCGGCACCGCGAGTCCGCGGGCGTCGGCGACCTCTCCCACGACGGCTCCCTGATCGCGATCGAGCACACCGAGCACGGCGACGCCATGCACTCGGCGCTGCGCGTCCTGCGCCCCGACGGCAGCACGGTCGCCGAGCTGGACGACACCAGGGGCGGCGAGGAGGAGCTGGGCCTGGAGGTCCTGGGCTTCGCGCCGGTCGACGGCGACACCCGGCTGCTCATCGGCCACCAGCGCCGGGGCCGCTGGGAGCCCCTGGTGTGGGACGTGGCGACGGGCGAGCAGACCGACCTCGCCCTGGAGCTGCCCGGTGACGTCAGCGCCGAGTGGTATCCGGACGGCTCCGGCCTGCTGATCGTGCACGGCTTCGAGGCCCGCAGCGAGCTGTTCCGGTACGACTTCGCCGAGCGCGGCCTGACGGACATCGACACCCCCGCCGGCACCGTCTCGGGAGCCACGGCCCGCCCCGACGGCAGCGTGGAGTACCTGTGGTCCTCGGCCGCCGAGCCGTCGGCCGTCCGCTCCACCACCGGCCGCGTCGTCCTGGACCCGCCCGGCCTGAAGTCGCCCCGCTCGGTCCCGGTGGAGGACGTGTGGGTGGAGGGGCCGGGAGGCCGCATCCACGCCCTGGTCCAGAAGCCGGCCGGGGCGGCCGGTCCGCTCCCGACGGTCTTCGACATCCACGGCGGCCCGACCTGGCACGACAGCGACTCCTTCGCCGCGGGCCCGGCCGCCTGGGTCGACCACGGGTACGCGGTGGTCCGGGTCAACTACCGGGGCTCCACCGGTTACGGCCGCGCGTGGACCGACGCCCTCAAGCACCGGGTGGGCCTCATCGAGCTGGAGGACATCGCGGCGGTGCGGGAATGGGCGGTCGCCTCGGGCCTCGCGGACCCCGAGCGCCTGATCCTCACCGGCGGCTCCTGGGGCGGCTACCTCACCCTCCTCGGCATCGGCACCCAGCCCGAGGCGTGGACGCTGGGCATCGCGGCCGTGCCGGTCGCCGACTACGTCACCGCGTACCACGACGAGATGGAGGGCCTCAAGGCACTCGACCGCACCCTGCTGGGCGGCACCCCCGAGGAGGTCCCCGAGCGCTTCGAGGCCTCCTCCCCGCTGACCTACGTCGACGAGGTCAAGGCCCCGGTGTACATCTCGGCGGGCGTCAACGACCCGCGCTGCCCGATCCGCCAGGTCGAGAACTACGTCGAGCGCCTGGAGGCCAGGGGCGCCGTCCACGAGGTCTACCGCTACGACGCGGGCCACGGCTCCCTGGTCGTCGACGAACGCATCAAGCAGGTACGCCTGGAGCTGGACTTCGCGAGCAGAAACCTCCCGAAGCCGTAGCGCCTCTCCGGGGCCGGCGCCTTCCCGACCCCCCGAGCCGGCCCCGGGGAGTGGCTTCTTGGCCGACCGAGCTGTGCTTCCCGGGGGGTGGCTTCTTGGCCGACCGAGCGGTGCTTCCCGGGGGTGGCTTCTTGGCCGACCGAGTCGGGCTCCCGGGGGTGGCCTCTTGGCCGACCGAGTCGGGTGGTGGGTGGGCATAGGCCGGGGGTCCAGGGGGCGGCGCCCCCTGGCGGGGTCGTAGGGGCGGCGCCCCTACACGTCCGCCCCACGCCGGGCCCGCCGCCCCAGCAACTCCGCCAGCCCCCTCCGCGTCGCCGCCAGCACCACCCGGTCCGAGCCCCGCAGGACATACGTGTCGGGCAGCTCCCACACCAACCGCGACTCCCGCGCCCGCTCCGGCGCACCGCCCTCCGCCCGCCCACCGTCGGAGACCTCGAGCGCCAGCACCCGCCACGCCCCCGCCCGGAACGCCTCCCCGACCGTCTTCCCCTCCAGCTGGGGGTGCCCCGCCACCTCCACCGCCGCGAACAGCAGCACCCGCCGCTCGACGGGGATCGCCCCGAGGATCTGGCGGCCCATCATCGCCCCGG
The DNA here is from genome assembly GCF_033406955.1 of Streptomyces violaceoruber. Taxonomy (NCBI): domain Bacteria; kingdom Bacillati; phylum Actinomycetota; class Actinomycetes; order Kitasatosporales; family Streptomycetaceae; genus Streptomyces; species Streptomyces violaceoruber. The sequence goes on from NZ_CP137734.1 coordinate 4,561,840, forward strand.
CGAAGGACGGCGCCGCCAGGTGCGTCACGCTCCGGCTGCGGGTGAGCGCGCCCGGGTGGGCGGCCCGCAGGGTGCGGTACACGGCGGTCGCGAAGTCGTCGTCGTACAGGCGCAGCACCACCCGCAGCCGCGACCGTACGGACCGCGCGTACAGCACCGCCTCCAGGTTGGTCGTGTCCACGCTGGTCAGGGCGAGCAGGGAGTGCGCCCGGTGGATCTTCGCGGCCTCCAGGACGCCCTCCTGGGTGACGTCCCCGAGCACCACCGGCACCCGCAGCCGCCGCGCGGTCGCCATGCCGCGCGCCTCGGGGTCCGCCTCGACGCACACCACGGGGATGTCCATCTCCCGCAGCCGGGTCAGGACGCGGGTGCCGATCTTGCCGAGACCCAGCAGGACGACATGCCCGCCGAGCCCGCGCGGCGGCTTCCGCAGTGCCGACGCGCTGCGAAAGGTTCCGAGGGCCTCCAGCACGGCGGCCAGCAGGACGGGCAGCAGCAGCAGTCCGACGAACCCGGAGAGGAGCTGGAGGATCTGACGGCCGGTGTCCTTGTTGTGCGCGGGTTCGTTGATGGAGAACAGGTCGAGCAGCGTCACGTACGTGGCGTGCAGGGGATGGTCGCCGGTGACCAGCATCAGTGCCACGGCGAGGGCGACCACGCAGGCCGCCAGGCCGGCCAGCGACCACCGCAGCCGCCGTGAGAACAGTTCGCCGAAGGCGGGCACGCCGGCCCGCCCGGCGGGCAGCGGCGGCCCCGAGTACGACACCTGCTCCAGGGCCACGGTCCCGCGCCCGGTGGCCGCCTCCACCGCCGCCGCGTCGGGCAGCAGTTGCGGCCCTTGCTCGCCGCTGTCCTCCGAACCGTCCGCACCGGCCGGGTCGTTGCTCGTCGCGGACAGCAGCGCCAGGGTGCACAGCCCCGGGTCGGCCACCTCGCCGGGGCGGGGCGGATTGCGTTCGACCGCGCGCAGCAGCAGGCCGTCCGTCTCGACGACCTTGCTGGTGCCGACGAGGGCGGTGGCCGCCAGCGCGGGCGCGGCGGTGTCGGCGTCGGACAGGACGGTCGTGGACCCGGCCCCGGCCCCGGCCCCGGCCCCGGTCCCGGCACCGTCGCCCGTCGCCAAGGTCGCGCTCTGGTCGAGGAGTTCCTCGATGTGCTGGCCCAGGCGCCGGTTGTACAGCCGCAGGACCAGCCGCAGCCGGGGGTTGAGCCGGCGGGCGGTCAGGGCGGCCCGGATGTTGGTCTCGTCGTCGTCGTACACGAGGGCCAGCGCGGTGGCCCGTTCGACACCGGCGTCCGCGAGTACGTCCTCGGTCGGCTCGGTGGCGTCCAGTTCGCGGTCGGCGCCGCCCGGATCGCCGTTGCCCGTCCGGTTGACCGCCGCGTTGACCATGTCCAGCAGCGCCGCCGAGGCCGCGCGGGCCCGCCCGACCACCGGCTGGCGCACCCGGCGCCCGGCGGGCGGGACGACGAGGGTGACCTGCTCGCGGTAGACGCCGCGCAGTTCGGCGGCCAGCCGGTGGGCCAGCCCGTCGTCGCCGCACACCACCATGTGCGCGTACCCGTCGCCCTGCGGAACCTGGTTCGGAACGCTCCCCGTATGAGTCCCCATTTGGGGAAGGACAGTACAGGCAACGGGTGCGGTTCCAGGAGCGTCCGAAGAGATCGAGGGCGGCATTAAAGACGCGTAAAGATTGCCGGAAGTCGGCAATGACGTCCTGTCGCGCCGCGTGTGACGATTCGTTTCACCGAAGCTCAGCGACGGGCGGGAGGGGGGCGGCACGCATGGCCTGGTTTCTCGGGCTGGGGATCACGGGGGTCGTGCTGCTCGCCCTGTCGCTGGTCTTCGACGGACTGCTGGAAGGCGTCTTCGACGGAGTGCTGGACGGCGTCCTGGAGGGGTGGCTGTCGCTGCCGGTCGTCGCCGGGTTCGTGGCGATGACCGGCTTCGGTGGCGCCATCGCCCTCGGCAGCGGCTGGACCGGCCCCGCGGGCGCCGCGGGCATCGGCGCGGTCGCCGGAGTGGGGGCCGGCTGGCTGACGTACCGGTTCGGCCGCGCCCTGATGCGTGACCAGACCGCCGTCACGCCTCGTACCGACGACCTCCTCGGCACGTCCGGCAAGGTCGTGACCGCCATCCCGGCGGACGGCTACGGCGAGGTCCTGCTCCGGCTCGCCGGGCAGCCGCTGAAGTGCGCGGCGCGCAGCACGGTGCCGCTGGCGCGGGGCGCCGAGGTGTGGGTCGAGGCGGTGCCGACGGGGACGTCGGTGGTGGTGCGCCCGGTCGACCGCTGAGGTCCGCGCCTTCCTGCCTTCCCTGCCTTCCCTGCCTTCACTCGTTCTCTGTTCGCTCTGTTCTCTCTGTTCTCTTCTCTCTGTGTGATTCGGGGGCGTTGTCATGAGTCCTGTCGTCATCGCGGTGGTGGGAGTCGTCGTACTCCTGGTGCTGCTCGCCCTGGTGGTGGTCAGCCGCTACAAGGTGGCCGGCCCGAGCGAGGCGTTCATCGTCACCGGGCGGCGCGGCAAGAGGTCCACCGATCCGGAGACGGGCCGTGTGTTCACCGACAACAGCGGCCAGAAGGTCGTGGTGGGCGGCGGCGTGTTCGTCGTGCCGTTCGTGCAGCAGCGGTTCACGCTCGACCTCTCCTCCCGGCACATCCCGGTCGCCGTGCGCGGCGCGGTGACGCTGCGCGGGGTGAAGGCCAACCTCGAAGGCGTCGCGATCGTCAAGGTCGGCGGCACGGAGGACGCGATCCGGGCCGCGGCGCAGCGGTTCCTGATGCAGCAGGACGGCATCGTCGGCTTCACCCAGGAAGTGCTGTCCGGCGCGCTGCGCGCGATCGTCGGCCGGATGTCCGTGGAGGACGTCATCCGGGACCGGGCCGCCTTCGCCGGCCAGGTCGCCGAGGAGGCGGAGGCGAGCCTGTCCGGGCAGGGCCTGGTGCTCGACGCCTTCCAGATCCAGGACATCACCACCGAGGGTTCCTACCTGGAGGACCTCGGCCGCCCCGAAGCGGCACGCGCGAAGCAGGAGGCCGACATCGCGGAGGCGGTCGCCCGGCGGGCGGCCGAGCAGGCGCGGCTGAAGGCGGAGGAGGAGATCGCGGTCGCACAGCGGACCCTCTACCTGAAGCAGGCCGAGATCAAGGCCGAGACCGATCAGGCCGAGGCCCGCGCCAACGCCTCGGGTCCCCTCGCGGAGGCGGCCCGGCAGCAGGACATCCTCGCCGAGCAGGAGAAGGTCGCCGAGCGGCAGGCCGCGCTGAAGGACCGCCAACTGGACACCGAGGTGCGCAAGCCCGCCGACGCGCAGCGGTACGCCGCCGAGCAGGAGGCGGAGGCCCGCCGGGTGGCGCGGGTGAAGCAGGCCGAGGCCGAGCGCGCCGCCGGTATCGCCGCGGCCCAGGCGGAGGCCGAGCGGGCCCGCCTCACCGGTGAGGGCGAGAAGCAGCGGCGCAGCGCCCTGGCGGACGCCGTACGGCTGGAGGGCGACGCCGAGGCCGCCGCGATCGGTGCCAAGGGCGCGGCCGAGGCCGAGGCGATGGAGAAGAAGGCCGACGCCTTCGACCGGTACGGCGACGCCGCGGTGCTGCAGATGCTGGTCGAGGTGCTGCCGCAGGTGGTGGCGAAGGCGTCCGAGCCGCTGGCGGCCGTGGACAAGATGACGGTCATCTCCACGGACGGCGCGAGCCGGCTCACCCGCACGGTCGCCGACAACGTGGCGCAGGGCATGGAACTGCTGGGCTCGACCACGGGCGTCGACCTGGCGTCTCTGCTGAAGGGCCTCACGGCCAAGGAGGGCCTCACGGCCAAGGAGGGCCTCACGGCCAAGGAGGGCCTCACGGCCAAGGAGGGCATCACCGCCAAGGGCGAGGCAGGCCGGGCCACCACCGAGAACGGCAAGGTGGAGATCACGGACTGACGCCCCCGCGTCGATCGGTTGCCGGGAGAGCCCGTGCCGGCAGGGCCCGTGCCGGCAGGGCCCGTGCCGGCAGGGCCCGTGCCGGCAGGGCCCGTGCCGGGAGGGCCCGCGGGGCTAGATCTCCTGGGCGGGCCACCCCAGCAGCCGGGCTCCGATGACCGCGGTCTGCAGCGTGTAGCGGTGGACCGGGTCGGAGGCGTTCGCCCCGGTCAGCTGGTGGATGCGGTCCAGCCGGTAGGTGAGCGCCCGCACGCTGAGCGTGAGCCGCCGGGCGGCCTCGGCCGCGGTGCAGCCGGCGTCGAAGTACACCTCCAGGGTCCGCAGCAGCGGCTCGGCACCGCCGCGGGCCTCGCGCAGCGGACCCAGCACGCTCAGCACCAGGTCGGCCATCGCCTGCCGGTCCCGGGCCAGGACCGGGTAGACCAGCATGTCCGCGGCACGCACCACGGGCTCCTCCAGGCCCAGCCGGTCGGCGAGTTCGAGGGTGGTGAGCGCCTCCTCGTAGCTGTGCACGACGCCGCCCGCGCCGCTTTGCGGCCGCCCGACGGCCACCCGGTTGCCGTCCGTGGCGGCGTAGGCCTGCTTGGCGAAGAAGGTGAGGACCTCGTCCTGGTCGCCGGGCGCGATGCAGATCAACTGCCCGTTCTTGGTGGTTATCAGGACGCGCCGGTCACCGAAGCGGGAGATGAGCGCGCTCTCCACGACCCGAGTGACCGGGGCGGTGTCGTCGTACGCCTCGGGCCCCTGGGCCACCGCGACGGCGTGGGCGTGGGAGAGGACGAGCCCGAAGCGCTCGGCCCGTTCGGCGAGGCGGCCGAGGTCGCTGCGCCCGTAGAGCAGGTCGTCGATGAACTCCCGCCGCGCGGCCTCCTCCTGGCGTACGGCGAGCCGCTGGGCGCGTTCGTAGCCCTCCGCGAAGGCGTCCACGGCCTGGGCGACGGCGGCCAGCACGGTGCCCGTGGCGTCGGCGCCGGAGACCGTCGCGCCGCGGCCGGGCCAGGACGTGCGCGTGGCGTCCAGGTGCAGCCGGACGAGACTGCGCAGGCTGTGACCGGCCTCCGCGGCCTGCTCTCCGAAGAGCCTGCGCTCCTCCAGCTCGTCGCGGGTCAGCCGGCGCCCCGTGTCGGCGACGCCCGCCAGGATCTCGGCGTACCCGGCCAGGTACGTCTCCCACTGCTCCGTCTGCAGGTCCGTCACCCCGCGCCTCCCCTGCCGTTCACGCCCGGTGCGCGGTGTCCGGCAACGTGAGGGTAGTCAACGCTGCCGGAAACCGGCAACGCGGAAGGCAGGGGGCAGCGGCTAACCTCCGCCGGCCCTCGCTAGGGCCGCTGGTACGGCTGCTGGTACGGCTGCTGACCGGACGGCCCGTACGCCTGGCCACCGGCCTCCTGCGCCTGGAGCTGCTCGGCCTGCTCCCTGGTCACCTGCTGCTCGGCGCCGCAGAAGGTGCACTGGGTCGCGTACTTCGTCGAGAAGGGGAACAGCGGCACGAAGAACAGGGTGAACTTCGTGACGCGCTTCCTGAGCGTGTGCGCGGCGGGATTGCCGCACCGGCCGCACACCAGGGTCAGTATCGCGAGCTGGTAGAGGTATCCCTTGGTGCCAAAAATGATCATGGGCAGGTCCTTCCCGGTCGGCCCCCCGCGGGCGCGCAGGACACTCAGATCTTCCCCCGGCCGCGCCTACACGTCGCACGCCGCCGCATTTGGGTGCCGCCCCGGATGGCCCGGACGGGCCCGCGCGGGCGAGTCTGGAACCCACCCCCCCTTACCCGGCCGCTACGTCCTGGTGTGATCGCGATGCCCCGTCCCGCAAGGAGAGCACATGGCCCGCCCCGCTGACCGCGTCGCCCGTTCAGGGCCCCGCGTCGGGAGGAGGACCCCATGCCCGTACCCGAAGACCGTCGGCTCGACGAGATCGAGTCCCGCCTGCACCGCGAGGATCCCCAGTTCGCCCGGGCCTTCGCCGACGGCCGTCCCCGCCGCCCGCGCGAGTACCGGTACCACCGGGCCTGGCTGCTGCTCGCCGCCGCCCTGGGCGCGCTGGCCGCCGGCATGTTCCTGGCCCACGGGCTGCTCATCGCCGCCGGGCTGGTCTTCGCCGGCGTCGCCGGGGAACTCTTCGACCCGCACCGGCGCGAGCGCGGCACCCGGTGCCCGCCGTCCGGGTCCTGACCCCGGCGGGCACGGGGCGGCGGCCGCGGGCGCGTGCGGGACGGTGGGCACGTGTGCGTGCGGGGCGGCGGAGACGGGCGCGTGCGGGGCGGTGGGCATGTGCGCGTGCGGGGCGGTGGGCATGTGCGCGTGCGGGGCTGCGCATGCCGGCGCATACGGGGCTGCGCACGCCGGCGCGTACGGTCCGGAGCGCGTCCGATGACCCTGTCCGAGCTGTACGTGATGCTGCTGATCGGCGGCACGGTCCTGCTGGCCAGCATCGCCGCGGCCCGCGCCGCCCACCGCATCGGCCTGCCCAGCCTGCTGCTGTTCCTGTGCGTGGGGCTCGTCGCGGGCGAGGACGGGCTCGGCCTGCGCTTCGACGACGCCCAGCTGGCCCAGGCACTGGGTGCCGCCGCCCTGGCGCTCATCCTGGTCGAGGGCGGGCTGACCACCCGGTGGAGCGACGTCCGGAAGCTGCTCGCTCCGGCCGGAGTGCTCGCCACGGTGGGCGTGGTGGTCTCCGTGGTGGTGACCGCCGCGGGCGCGCACTGGCTGCTGGGGATCGACTGGCGGCTGGCCCTGCTGATCGGTGCGATCGTCTCCTCCACCGACGCCGCCGCCGTCTTCGCCGTACTGCGCGCCCTGCCGCTGCCGCGCAAGGTGAGCGTGCTGGTGGAGGCCGAGTCAGGCTTCAACGACGCGCCCACCATCATCCTGGTCCTGCTCTTCTCCACCACCTCCGATCTGCCGGGCCCGCTCCCCGTCGTGGGCAACCTCCTCTTCCAGCTCGTGGTCGGCGGCGTCCTGGGCGTGGTGACCGGCCGCCTGGGCGTCGCCGCGCTGCGGCACATCGCCCTGCCCGCGACCGGCCTGTACCCGCTGGCCACCGTCGGTTTCGGCGTCGTCGCCTTCGCCGCCGCCGGAGCGCTGGGCGCCAGCGGCATCATCGCCGCCTACCTCTCCGGGCTCGTCCTCGGCAACGCCAAGCTGCCCCACCGCGCGGCCACCCGCTCCTTCTCCGAGGGCGTCGGGTGGCTGGCCCAGATCGGGCTGTTCGTCATGCTCGGCCTGCTCGTCGACCCGAGCGAACTGCCGTCCGCGATCCTCCCGGCCCTGGTCGTGGGCCTGGTCCTGCTGCTGCTCGCCCGGCCGGTGTCGGTCCTGCTCTGCCTGCTGCCGTTCCGGGTGCCCTGGCGCGAGCAGGTCTTCATCTCCTGGGCCGGTCTGCGCGGCGCGGTCCCCATCGTGCTCACGACCTTCCCCGTCGTGGCGGGGGTGACCGGTGCGCGCGACGCCCTGAACATCGTGTTCGTGCTCGTCGTCCTCTTCACCCTGCTCCAGGGGCCCACACTGCCCGCCGTGGCGCGGTGGACGGGGGTGACCCGTCCGGACGCGCTGCGCGAGATCCAGGTCGAGACGGCGCCGCTCGACCTCCTGGACGCCGACCTGCTCACCGTGTCCGTCCCGCCGGGTTCGCGGCTGCACGGCGTCACCGTCTTCGAACTGCGGCTGCCGCATCCGACGGCCGTCACCCTGGTCGTCCGCGACGGCGCCAGTCTCGTCCCCGACCGCGACACCGTGCTGCGCGCCGGCGACGAACTGCTCCTCATCACCACACCCCAGGTCCGGGAGGCGGCGGAACGCCGGCTGCGCGCCGTCGGCCGCCGCGGCAAACTGGCCCGCTGGCTGGGCGAGCACGGCACTCCGGAGTCCGAGCCCTTGCTCCCCATGCACCCCGAAAAGCATCACAATGCGCAATAAGTGATGCGGTAAACTTCTTTACCGAGCCGTGATGCTCCGTCGTGCGGACGGGCTCTCAGTTCACCCAGACGGTACGGCAGTTCGAGGAGACGGGGGCAAGCCGGATGCACCAGACGCACCGAGCCGCCCCGACCGTCAGCCCCGCCGACCCGGTGAACCCCACGCGCATCGACAACACGGCCCGAGACAGCGTCCCCGAATCCTGACGCACCTCCGCGCCGCGACTGCGGCCGGCAACACCTCAGCCGACTAGGGCAGCTGCCCACCGTTTCCGCAGCCACGGGCCGCCGCCTGCCGCCCGCGCCGTAGCCGCGGGCAGCCGCAACGCCGCCGCCGCGGGCAGTCGTGCCGCGGAGGCGGGACGGGTGGGCGGTGGAGGTACCTCCCAGACCGTTCAGGCACTGGGGGAGGCACCTCCCCCCGGCAACGCCGGGCAGGGCACCTGCCCGGCCAGCACCCACGCACCCGCACCCCGCCCCCGCCCCGCAGTCCCGCACGCCCGCCGCCACCGACCCCCCGGAGGACAGACGCCCGTGCACAACACCACCGCCGTGCTCATCGAACTCGGAGCGATCATCCTCGCCCTGGGCCTCCTCGGCCGCATCGCCGGCCGCGTGGGTTTCTCGCCCATCCCCCTCTACCTCCTGGCCGGCCTCGCCTTCGGCCACGGCGGCATGCTGCCGATGCAGGCCAGCGAGGAGTTCACCGCCACGGGCGCGGAGATCGGCGTCATCCTGCTCCTGCTCCTGCTCGGCCTTGAGTACAGCGCCTCCGAACTGGTCACCAACCTCAAGACGCAGTACCCCTCCGGCGCGGTCGACTTCGTGCTGAACGCCGTACCCGGCGCCGTGGCGGCACTGGTCCTGGGCTGGGGCCCGGTGGCCGCCGTCGCACTCGCGGGCGTCACCTGGATCTCGTCCTCCGGCGTGATCGCCAAGGTCCTCGGCGACCTGGGCCGGCTGGGCAACCGCGAGACCCCCGTCGTCCTCGGCGTCCTCGTCATCGAGGACCTCGCCATGGCCGTCTACCTGCCGATCCTCACGGCCCTGCTCGCCGGCGTCAGCCTGGCCGGCGGCGCCGTCACCCTGCTGATCTCCCTGGGCACCGTCGGCGCCGTCCTCTACCTCGCGCTGCGCCACGGGCGGCTGATCAGCCGCGCGGTCTCCTCCGACAGCGCGGAAACGCTCCTGCTGGTGGTCCTCGGCCTGACCCTCGTCGTGGCGGGCCTCGCCCAGGAACTCCAGGTCTCCGCGGCGGTCGGCGCGTTCCTCGTCGGTATCGCGCTGTCCGGCGAGGTCGCCGAGGGCGCCAGCAGCCTCCTCACCCCGCTGCGCGACCTGTTCGCCGCCGTCTTCTTCGTCTTCTTCGGCCTGTCCACCAATCCGGCCGACATCCCGCCGGTCCTGGTCCCGGCCCTGCTCCTCGCCGCCGTCACCGCTCTCACCAAGGTCGCCACCGGCTGGTACGCAGCCCACCGCGCCGGCCTGCGCGGCGCGGGCCGCTGGCGGGCGGGCGGCACGCTGGTGGCACGCGGCGAGTTCTCGATCGTCATCGCCGGGCTCGCGGTGGGGGTCGAGCCCCGCATCGGCCCGCTGGCGACGGCGTACGTCCTCATCCTCGTCGTCATCGGTCCGCTCACGGCCCGGTTCACCGAGCCCCTCGCCCGCCGCCTCACCCGCGGCCCCCGCAAGGCCGCGCCGGCCACCGCGACCACTCCCGCGGAGTCGACGCACGCCAACGCGTGAGGGCCGGTCGGGGCGGCGGTCCGCGCACCGACGCGAGGGGCCGGGCTCACTCCCGCCCGAGGATCTCCGCGGCCGCGTCGACGCCCTCCCGGGTACCGATCACGATCAGCGTGTCGCCGTCGGCCAGCCTGAAGTCCGGCCCCGGGGACGGGAGCGCCTCGGCCCGCCGCAGCACCGCGACCACGGACACGCCGGTCTCGGTACGGGTGCGGGTGTCGCCCAGCAGGCGCCCGTGCCAGTGCGACGCCGCCGACAGCCCGATCCGCTCCGCGACCAGCCCCAGCTCGGCCGTCGACAGCAGACTCGGGCTGTGCTGGGCGGGCCTGAGCGCGTCGACGACCGCGGCCGCCTCCTCCGCGTCCAGCCGCAGCGAGAGCGTGGCGTCGTCCGGATCGTCTCTGCGGTACGCGCTCAGCGTCCGTGCCCCGCCCTGCTCGGCCACCACCGACAGCCGGCGCCGCTCACGGGTGACCAGGTCGTAGCGCACGCCCGTCCCCGGCAACGGTGTCCAGCTCGTACGCGCAGCACCCACGGCCGCCTCCCTGTCTCTCCGGGCCAGTCTCCGGGCCAGTCCTTCCGGCAATCCGGGACACCCTAGATCCTGCCCGGCCGGGCGCCACCATCCCGTGCCACTCCCATACGCCTCCCTTACGCCGTGCCGCCCTCCTTGTCCGGCATGACGACGAGACTGATGAGGTGGCGGACGCGGCCGTCGTCCGGTCTGCGCCCGGTGCGACGGGCGACCACGGCCTCCAGCTCCGCGACGAGGTCGGTGAATTCCTCGTCCGTCAGCCAGACCGCGCCCTGCCGGTAGAGGACGCCTTCGCGGACGGGTTCGGTGTCGTCGCGGGAGAGGTAGCGGTCGAAGTCGGCCATGAGGGCGCCGGTGAAGACGGTGAAGGCCTGCCGGTGGTCGTCCTTGGTCATGGCGGCGCGGGCGTCCTCGTCGACGAGGGCCTCGTCCTGGCGGACCCGGTAGCTGCGCTCGACCGTGCCGCGCACGCGCTTCTCCTGGCTCACCTCCAGGACACCGGCCTCGGTGAGCGTGGCCATGTGCCGGTACATGGACGCGGGCGAGACGTCGGGGAGCCGCTCGCGCAGCTGAGCCGTGGTCAGTTCACCGGCACCGACCAGGGTTTGGAGGATGCGCATGCGGACCGGGTGGAGGAGGAGATTCGAGGTAGCCATGAGACTCATGTTCTCACATCTGATAACGTTCTCGTAGTTGAGAGCAATCGAGAGAGGCGGAGCCTTGCCCGAAACCGACCTGACGGTCACCGCGGACGACGGGACCTCGCTGGCCGGCACTCTGAGCCTTCCCGCCGGTCCCGGACCGCACCCCGCCGTCCTCCTGCTGCACGGTTCGGGCCCCCTGGACCGCGAGGGCAACACACCCAGGCTGCCGCTGAACCTCGGGCGCCCGCTGGCCGACGCCCTGGCCGCGGCGGGCGTCGCCGCGCTGCGCTACGACCGGCGCGGCGCGGGGTCCACGCCCGGCGTCTGGGAGGAGAGCGGCTTCACCGACAACCGCCGCGACGCGAGCGCCGCCCTGCGCGCCCTGGCCGCCCACCCGGACATACGCCCCGACGCCGTCGGCGTCGTCGGCCACAGCGAAGGCGCCCTCCACGCGATGACCCTCGCCGCCCGGCAGGAGGTGGCGGCGGTGGTACTGCTGGCCGGGTTCGCCCGCGGGGGCGAGGCGGCCTTCCGCTGGCAGGCGGCGTCGGTCTTCGGGGGCATGCCCGCCCCGGTCCGCCTCCTGCGCCGCCCACTGGGCGCTCTGGGCGAGCGCGTCCTGGCCCGCGTCAAGCGCACCCGCACCGACGTGGCGCGCATCGCCGGTCTCCGGGTCAACGCCCGCTGGATGCGCGAGATGCTCGTCCACGACACCCGTGACGACCTCGCCGCCGTCCCGGCCGCGGTCCCCGTGCTCGCCGTCACCGGCGACAAGGACGTCCAGGTTCCTCCCGCCGACCTGGACGAGATCCGGTGCCTGGTGCCCGGCGGCCACACCGAGATCCACCGCGTCCCCGACCTGACCCACGTACTGCGCCGCGACACGGGTCGGCCCACGCTCCGTTCCTACCGTCGCCTCCTGCGTGAGCCGGTCGACCCGGAACTCCTCGCCCTCGTCGCGACCTGGCTCCAGGCCCGCCTGCGCGAGCCCTCGGGGGCCCTTGCGGAGGAACGGCGCACGACCCGCTCCTGACCGCAACGGAACAACGTCGGGCGCGCACGACACACATCGCCCACGACACACATCGCCCACGACACACATCGCCCACGACATCCCTCACCGCGGCCTCTGATACCGCGACCGTGACCTCTATTACGACGGACAACCGAAGGTTTGGCATGCCCACTTCACGTACGGCGTCGCACGGCACCACACTCGGCGCATCCGCCCACCCCGTCGCACCGGCCCCCGGCCGCAACTACCGCGCCGACCTGACCCTCTTCATGGTCATCGCCTTCGCCGTGAGCTGGCTCTCCTGGGGTACGGCGATCGCGCTGGGCGGCACGGAGACGAACGAAGCCGCCAACGCCCCCTACATGCTCGGCGCCTTCGGCCCCCTGATAGGCGCCCTCGTCATCCGTGTGCGCCGCCGCCGACGCGGCGAACCCGTCCCGGAGCATGTGGTCCCCTTCCGGGCGGCACTCCTGCTCAAGGCCGTACTGCTGCTGGTACTGGGCTCGGCGACCGTGCTGGCCGCCGCCCTGCTGGCGAGCCGTGCGGGCGGCCCCGAACTGAGCCTGGACGTGGCCAAGGACGCCGTCGAGGACTTCGGCGGGCCCGCCGCGTTCCTCGTCGGCATGCTGGTCAGCGGCCCGCTGTCCGAGGAGCCCGGCTGGCGGGGCACTGCCTACCCGCGGCTGCGCGAGAAGCTCGGCACCCTCCAGGTCTGCCTGGTCCTGGGCGTCACCTGGGCCGTGTGGCACCTCCCGCTCTTCTTCATCGACGGCACCGTCCAGCACGACCTGGGCCTCGCCACCCCGAGCGGTGTCCTGTTCGTCGTCAGCAACATCCCGATGGCCATGCTGGTCACCGCCGCCTACGAGCGCGCCGGCATCGCCGCCTCGATCGCCGTGCACTTCGCCGTCAACGCGACGATGATCCTGCTCGCCGTGGAGGAGCCCGAGGTGCAGGCCATGATCCTCGGCATCCAGGCCCTGACGGTGACGGCCCTCCTGCTCACCCACCGCACAGGACGGCAGCGCTCGTAGACTCCGCGACCATGAAGGGCGATCTCCGCTTCACGGTCCTCGGCAGCGCGAGCCCGTACCCCCGGGCAGGGAATCCCTGCTCGGGGTACCTCGTCGAAGGCGGTGGCGGTGGCGGTGGCGGTGGCGGTGGCGGTGGCGGTGGCGGTGGGGGTGGGGTCACCCGACTGTGGATGGATGCCGGAAGCGGGACGCTCGGCGCGCTGCGCGAGCACATACGCCTGGACCAGCTCGACGGCATCTGGATCTCCCACCTGCACGCGGACCACTGCGCCGACCTGCTGACCGCGTACTACGGCCTGCTGTACGCGGAGGTCGAACTCGCCGCCCCCGTCCCCCTGCTGGCACCGCCCGGCATCGCCGACCGGCTTGCCGACTTCCTCACCAACGGCCCGGCGCGGAGCCCGGTCGAGGACGCCTTCCGGGTCGTCGAACTCCACGACCGACACCGCGCCCGCATCGGTGGCCTCACACTGACCAGCCGCGCCGTGTCGCACGGGATGCCCGCCTTCGGGGTCCGCGTCGAGACCGAGGACGGTGCACGTCTCGCCTACTCCGGGGACAGCGCCCCGTGCGAGGCGCTCACCCAGCTCGCCGACGACTGCACGGTGCTGCTGTGCGAGGCGGACTCCGCGCAGGCACCGCCGGCCGGTACCGAGGCGGTGCACCACACCCCGGAGGAGGCGGGCACGACCGCCGCCACCGCCGGCGCGCACCGCCTGGTCGTCACCCACCTCGGCCCGTTCCTGGAGCCGTCGGCCGCTCTCGACCGGGCGGCGGCGCGCTACCAAGGCCCGGTGGAGTACGCGGCGCCCGGCCGCACCTTCGTGGTGGCGTGAGCGTGGCCCCGCTTGCTCGGCCCGGCTGCTCGGCTGCTCGGCTGCACGCCTACGCGATGGGAAAGTCGAAGTAGGTGTCCGGGTGCGGCTCCTCCTTCAGCGTGTAGTGCCACCACTCGCAGGCGTATGAGGCGAAACCGCAGGCGGCCATGATCGAGCGCAGATGCCGTCGGTTCGCCGCCTCGGCCCGCGGGACGTCTCGGGCGTCGTGATGCGATATCGGGTCCATGAGGTCGTGGCCGCCGCCCATGGCCGCGAGTTCACCGGTGGTCAGGTGGTACAGCGTCAAGTCGACGGTGGCACCTCGGCTGTGGCCCGACCTGGCGGCCACGTACCCCCTGTCGAACATCTCGGCCCTGCCGATGTTCGGGTAGTGCCGGGCCTTCGTCCGGCCGTCCTCCGGCTGTTGTGACCAGCGGAGGAAGCAGTCCACGGCGCGCTGCGGGCGGTAGCCGTCCCACAGGAGCAGCCCGAAGCCGAGGTCTTCGGCCCGTTCTTGCGCCCTTCCCAGAGCCGCGCACAGGGCCTTGGTGCCGACGATCCGGTTCGCCAGGTATCCGTCCACGGGTTTGCCGGTGAAGTTGTCCCAGGTGGCGTACTTGGCGTCCCACCGGATTCCGGACACCAGCTCGTCCACGAAGGCGAAGTCCCCGGTCATCGGAGCTTCCCCGTCAACGCCAGGGACAGCGTCCGGTCGATCACCTCGGACAGTGGCAGCCCCGCGGCCGCCATCATCCTCGGATAACGGCTGTACGAGGTCATGCCGGGCAGGGTGTTGACCTCGTTGAGGACGACTTCCCCGTCCTCCTTGAGGAACATGTCCACGCGGGACAGCCCCCGGCATCCCAGGGCTCGGTACACGGCCTTCGCGGTCTCCTGGACGAGCGACCGCTTCTCCGTCGGGATGTCGGCGGGAACGACCGGCGTCGAGTTCTCCGAGCCGTTCTCGGGCTGCTCCTCCTGGTGGATCCGGAAGAATCCGTGGGAGAGCGCGATGCGGTCCACCTCGCCCACGATCAGGTCGGGGTCGTTCCCCAGGATGGCGCAGCCGACCTCGCTGCCGACGACGGCCGCTTCGATCAGCACCTTCGTGTCGTACCGCCGGGCGGACTCCACCGCGGTCGCCAGGTCTTCCGGGCGGCACACCTTGCTGACGCCGAAGGACGACCCCGAACGGGCCGGCTTCACGAAGACGGGATACGTGAGCCGGCCGGGATCGATGGTCTCGTCTCCTGTCACGGTCCAGAAATCCGGCGTGGCGATCCCCGCGCTCCTGGCGACGACGTACGCAAGGGATTTGTCCATGCACAGGGCGGAGCTCTGGACGTCGCAGCCCACGTACGGAATGCCGGAGAGCTCCAGCAGCCCCTGCGTCGCACCGTCCTCACCGAGGGTGCCGTGCAGGACGGGAAGGACGACGTCCAGGCGGACCGACCGGTACTGCCCCTGCTCCAGGACGAGCAGCCCGTGCACGCTCCGGTCCGGTGACAGCACGACCGGACGGCAGTCGCCGTTCTCCCAGTCCTGGCCTGGCCCGTCGCAGAGTCTCCAGGCGCCGTCCTTCGTGATCCCCACGAAGAACGGCTGGTACTTCTCGGTGTCGAGGTTGCGTGCGACCTCCTGGGCGGACTTGACGGAAACGGCGTGTTCTTCGGAAGAGCCCCCGAATACGATGCCGACCTTCAACCTGGCCAACTTGTCCGACTCAGCCATGCTGTTTCCTGCTTCCGAAATTAAGGCAGTTGATGATGGAGTTCTCGACCGTGTCCATCAGGGCGTGGTCGGTGTAATAGGCGGTGTGCGGGCTGATGAGTACGTTCGGCATTTTCTGCAGCCGCGGGAGCCACGTGCTTTCGATGGTTCTGTTTCTGCAGTCGGCGTAGAAGATCCCTTCCTCGCCCTCGATGACATCCAGCGCCGCACCGCTCAACCTGCCGCTCTCCAACGCCGGTACCAGCGCTTCGGTGTCGATGAGCGGGCCGCGTCCGGTGTTGATGACGAAAGCGCCACTTTTCATCCGCCGGATACGGCTTTGATCGAGAAGGTGATGCGTGTCCGGGGTCAGCGGTACGTGCAGCGACACGATGTCGCTCGACCGCAGCAACTCGTCGAGAGAGACGTAATCTGCCGCGATGGTGGGCCGTTTTCCGTAGGCCAGTACCCGGGAGCCAAAACCCCGCAGCCTGTCCACGACCGCCGCACCGATACGCCCCGTCCCGATCACTCCGACGGTCAGGTCGCGCAGCTCCTTACCGCGTATCTCGTTCAGCCGGTAGTCGTGCAGCTCCGCGCGGCGGACGGTGGATTTCGCGTTGCGCACCGCCATCAGCATGAGCATCAGGGTGTAGTCGGCCACGCCGGCGGGGGAGTAGGTGACGTTCTCGACGGATATCCCCACGCCGGCCGCGTATGTCACATCGATGTGGTTGTAACCGATACTCCGGGTGGATATGTACGTCACGCCGGCCCGGTGGAGAGCGCGGAGAGTGGCAGGTGTGACCGGGGTCTTGTGGTCAATGCTGATGCATTGGTTTCCGGCCGCCATCTCGGCGTTCTCTTCGGATACGGCGGCCTCCGTGAGAGTCGCCTCGACGCCGAAACGGGGTGCCGTCCGGCGGAACAAGGCGGCCTCGTCCCGCCCGCAGCCGTAAACCGTGATTCTCGTTGCCGGGAGGAGCGGTGACGGTGGAGGGGCCGAGGAGGTCGAGGAGAAGGTCATGCCTCTATTCAAGGCGCCTCGGTGTTGCCGTCCCGTATGCGCTTTTCGATATCCTGACGATATATTACCTATCAGTAATGTCGTGGGTGGCGGCTCATCGACCACGTCGCTTCATATAGAGGTCGAAGGTCCGGTACACCAGCGGCCGCAGCGGCAGGTCCCACTCGCCCACATATCGCACGGCCCGACCGCCGGTGCCGACCTTGAACTTGATCAGTCCGACGTGCGGGTCGTCCGCGTCGAGGGTCGGAGTGATGCCGCGCAGGTCGTAGACGTCGCAGTCGGCGGCGAGCGCGTCGCGGATCATCGCCCACTGGCAGGCGTTGGAGCCACGCACTTCGCGCTTCCCGGTGGACGAGGCGCCGTAGGCGTACACCGCGTGGGTGCCGACCCGGACCATGACGGTGGCGGCGACCAGGTCGCCCCGGTGACGGGCCAGATAGAGCTTGATCCGCTCGGGGTCCTCGGCACCGAGCACGGCGAACATGGTCGCGAAGTAGCGCAGTGGACGGGGCGTGAAGCGGTCCCGCTCGGCGGTGTGGACGTAGAGGTCGTGGAACGCCTTCACGTCGTCCGCGACCGCCGCCTCCCCTGCTGCGGCATACCCGGGCGTGGCATCCCCGAGCGTCACCTCGACGCCCTCCTTGGCCGCCTTGCGTATGTTGCGCCGCCAGAGCTGGTTCATGCCCTTGAGCAGGTCGTCCTCGGTTCTTCCGGCCAGTGGGACCTCGTACTTGAACTGCGGATGTCCGACCCCGAAGCCGTCCTCCGGGCTCTGCGGCAGCCAGCCGGCGTCCCTGAGCCGGTTCGTCACGTGGGCGCCGACCGGGTCGGTCCACCGGGTGGGCAGTCCGGTGAGCCGCCGCGTGCCCGGATCGGCGATGCCCTCCTTGATCTCGTCCGCGCTCCACACGTCCGTGCACACCGGCGGACCGAGCCGTACCGCGAACGCACCGAGTGCCTTGAGATACGCGGCCAGCGGATCGAGCCACGCGTCGATGTCGCCGGTCCAGTCGATGACCGGTCCCTCGGGCAGATAGGCCAGCGTGAAGCGCTCGAGCCGTGGCACCGGCCGGTGCAGGACGAGCCCGGCACCGACCAGCCGCCCGCTGTCGAACCAGCCCAGGGACTCGCTGCGCCACTCTGTCTTGACGCGCCCCCAGGCAGGGGTCTGCAGGAAGCTGACCGAGCGCTGCGCCCGCACGAACGCCAGGTGCTCGGCGGCGCTGATCGGCCGGACGGTCGGCCGCGTCGGGGCCGTTGTTCGTACTGGTTCGCTGTAGGCCATGCCCCCAGTCAAGGCGGCGGGACGTTGCCGACGCGTATGCGGTTTTCGATACGCCGACGATATTTTCCGGGCCGGGCCGGGCCAGGTCGGGCCGGGTCGGGCAGAGCTGGGTCGGGCAGGGCTGGGTCGGACCGAACCGACCGCACCCTGCCCGTCGGGCTCACCAGCTGACCCCCGCCGCCACGGGCAGGTGGTCGCTGCCGGTGGCGGGCAGCGTCCAAGAACCGGTCGGCTCCACGCCGCGCACCAGTATCTGGTCGATCCGCGCCACCGGGAACTTCGCCGGCCAGGTGAAGCCGAACCCGTTCCCGGCCGCCTCCTGGACCGAGTGCAGCTGCGAGGTGATGCCCGCCAACGCGCGGTCGTCCACGGTGCCGTTCAGGTCGCCGAGCAGCGCGATCCGCTCACTGCGGTCGGCGGCGAGGGCCTCGCCGAGCGCCCACGCGTTCCGGTCGCGGGAGTCCGTCCAGAACCCCGCCCGGGGATTGAGCCGTACGGAGCCCAGGTGGGCCACGTACACCACCAGCGGGCCCTTTTCCGTGGCCACCGTGGTGCGCAGCGCTCGGTTGCCGGCCATCGTGACGTCGGCCGGTTTGGTGTCCGCCAGCGGCCCGTATTCCGTTGCGATGTCGACCGGCCGCGTGCCCGACAGCGGCAGCTTGCTCCACAACCCGACCGTGCCCTGCACCGTGTGGTACGGATACTCCCTGGCCAGCCCCTTCTCATACACCTCCCGGTCCTGTGCGGTGATCTCCTCCAGCGCCAGTACGTCCACTCCGGAGGCAGCCAGGTCGCGGGCGGTGCCGGCCGGGTCCGGGTTCTCGGCGCCGACGTTGTGGGAGGCCATGGTGAATTCGCCGCCCGCGCCTGACTTGTCGCCGAGCAGCCCGCCGAAGAGGCTCAGCCACACCGTGACCGGCAGCACCAGCGCGGTCACCGCGGCGGCGGAGCGGCGCCACAGCGCTCCGGCGGCCAGCACGGGGACGAACAGACCGAACCACGGCAGGAAGGTCTCGACCAGGCTGCCGACGGACCCGAACCGGTTCGGAATCTGCGCGTGCAGCATCATCACGAGGCCCAGCAACAGCGCCGACACCGTGAGTACCGGCGCACGCTTCCAGAGCTCCGGCCGGGCGGCGCTGCGGAGCACCACCCGTGACAGCCGTCTCCGAGCCGGTGCCGGCGCCGGTGCGGCCGGCGCTGGCGCTGGCGCTGGTGGCGCTGGTGGCGTTGGCGGCGCTGGTGGTGAGGTCTGACGCATACGCCCAGTGAACGCGGCAGCGTGTTGCCGGCACGTATGCGGTTTTCGATATGCCGACGATATGTGGCGACTCGTAATCTCGACACCATGCGTGTGCTGATTGTCGAGGACGAGCCCTACCTGGCGGAGGCGATCCGCGACGGCCTGCGCCTGGAGGCCATCGCCGCCGACATCGCTGGCGACGGCGACACCGCGTTGGAGCTGCTGAGTGTCAACGCCTACGACATCGCCGTCCTCGACCGCGACATCCCAGGCCCCTCCGGTGACGAGATCGCCGAACGCATCGTCGCCTCCGGCAGCGGCATGCCGATCCTCATGCTCACCGCGGCCGACCGCCTCGACGACAAGGCGTCCGGCTTCGGGCTCGGCGCCGACGACTACCTGACCAAGCCGTTCGAACTGCAGGAGCTCGCACTCAGGCTCCGGGCACTCGACCGCAGGCGCGCCCACAGCAGGCCTCCGGTGCGGGAGATCGCCGGCCTGCGCCTCGACCCGTTCCGCAGGGAGGTCTACCGGGGCGGCCGCTACGTCGCGTTGACCAGGAAGCAGTTCGCCGTGCTCGAAGTCCTGGTGGCCGCCGAGGGCGGTGTCGTCAGCGCCGAGGAGCTCCTGGAACGCGCGTGGGACGAGAACGCCGATCCGTTCACCAACGCCGTCCGCATCACCGTCTCGGCCCTGCGCAAGCGACTGGGCGAACCGGGGATCATCGCCACCGTGCCGGGCGTCGGCTACCGCATCGACACGGCACCCGTCAGCGAGCAGGCGGGCGGCGACGGTGGATAGGCGCCCCGGTCTGAGCGTCCGCCTCAAGCTCACCCTCAGTTACGCGGGATTCCTGACACTCGCGGGCGTCCTGCTGCTCGTGGCCGTGGGAGTGTTCCTCCTGGACCAGGGCTGGTTGCTCACCAACGAACGGGGGGCGGTGAGAGCGACTCCGGGCACAGTCTTCCTTCGCAGTTTCGCCCCCACGGCAGCCTGGGTCATGGCGTTCCTCCTGGTGTTCGGCCTCGTGGGCGGCTGGTTCCTCGCCGGACGCATGCTCGCCCCCCTGGACCGCATCACCGAGGCCACCCGCACGGCGGCGACCGGATCCCTCTCCCACCGCATCCAGCTGCCGGGCCGCAGGGACGAGTACCGAGAACTCGCCGATGCCTTCG
The DNA here is from genome assembly GCF_033406955.1 of Streptomyces violaceoruber. Lineage (NCBI taxonomy): Bacteria > Bacillati > Actinomycetota > Actinomycetes > Kitasatosporales > Streptomycetaceae > Streptomyces > Streptomyces violaceoruber. The sequence continues at coordinate 4,581,910 of NZ_CP137734.1, forward strand.
ACGAGATGCTCGCCCGCCTCGAAGCCCACGTGGCCGAACAGCGGCGCTTCGCGGCCAACGCCTCGCACGAGCTGCGCACCCCGCTGGCCGTCTCGAAGGCCATCCTCGACGTGGCCCGCACCGACCCGCACCAGGACCCCGGCGAGATCATCGACCGACTCCACGCCGTGAACACCAGGGCGATCGACCTCACCGAGGCCCTGCTCCTGCTCAGCCGCGCCGGCCAGCGCTCCTTCACCCGGGAACAGGTCGACATGTCCCTCCTCGCGGAGGAAGCCACCGAGACCCTCCTCCCCTTCGCGGAGAAGCACGGTGTCACCCTCGAGACCAGGGGCCACGTAACCCTCGCCCTCGGGTCACCGGCCCTCCTCCTCCAACTGACCACGAACCTCGTCCACAACGCGATCGTCCACAACCTCCCCGGCCGGGGCAGAGTCTGGATCCACACCGCCGCCGGCCCCCGCACCACGCGGCTCGTCGTCGAGAACACCGGCGACCTGATCAGCCCCCACCAGGCCTCGACCCTCACCGAACCCTTCCAGCGTGGCACCGAACGCATACACACCGACCACCCCGGCGTCGGCCTGGGCCTGGCCATCGTCAACACCATCACCCAGGCCCATGACGGCACCCTCACCCTCACCCCACGCCACAGCGGGGGCCTCCGCGTCACGGTGGAGCTGCCCGCGGCCGCTCCGCACACCGGCAGGTGAGCGCCAGGGCCCGCCCATCGGCTCAGCGGTAGCTCTGACCGTCCTTGACGCTTGTGAACGCCCAGAGGCGGGCCGCCTCGACGCGGTGCAGATGGATGACTATGTCGTAGGAGCGGCCCAGGGCGGTCTCTGGATCCTGGTCGGACCAGTACAGGCCGTAGGAACGGGTGGGGCGGGCGGTGTCGAGCCAGGCCCGGGCCGCGGGCGGGGCGGTGCGCAGGTCCAGGGCGAAGTCGCGATGGCGAACCTGGTCCAGGGTGTGCTCGTTGTGCCCGGCCGGGGCGGGGTCCACGGCATACTTCTGCGGCTGCCCAGCGGTGAAGTCGGGCAGGGCGTTGAGGCTGCCCTCGCTGAAGGTCAGGCCGACGCTCACGTACTTCCTGCCGAGCTTCTTGCGCAGGAACGCGCCAACCGGTTCGGGAAACTCCTGCGGGTTGTCGCTGGTGTAGGCGACGTGGCCATTGTTGGAGGCGAGCAGGATCCTGCCGTTCGTGTGGGCCAGCCACCAGGCGGTGTTGTCGGCCATGGCCTGGTCCCGGTAGCGCATCCGCTCCGGGAACTCCTCGTCGGGAAAGGCATACCCGGTGAAGCTCTGGGCGACGGCGGTGGCGTTCTGGACGGCCCAGTTGTAGGCCCGGCCTGCGGAGCCCCGCGGCCGCCCCGACGCGCACAGGAGGGTGAGGGCGCGCTCCGCACGGGCGGCCTCGGCCCGGCGGGACGCGAGGTCCTTGGCCAGCTGCTGCCCCATCCAGGCACCGGCCGACGCGCTCCGGGCAGGCCGTAGCCCGGCGTACAGGGTGGCGATCCGCTCGGCGACACCGGGCCGGTGCGCGGTGACGTACGAGGTGACCTGGTCGAAGGCTTCGGGCCCGGGATAGCCGAGGTCGTTGCCGACGAAACGGAGCGTCGGCCGGCCGGGGTGGCTGACGTTGTAGTGCCGCATCCACCGGATGAGATCCAGGTACTCGTCGGTGTTCCAGAAGACGTACTGGCCCTGGAACTCCTCACGCATGATCTGCTCCGGGTCACCGAGACCGCGGGTCAGGTAGGTGTCCAGACGCAACCCGGTGCTCCAACTCGCCTCCAGGACGAACGTGGTGAAGCCCCGCGTGATGGCCAGCTGCTCTCTGGAGCCGGGCGCTGCCTGGAGGAAAAGGGCTGGGCGCGGATCACCGTGCGCGACATCGCCGCCGCCTCGGGCATGAGCATGGCCGCGATCGGTAACCACTTCGGCTCCCGCGAGGCGCTGCTGACCTCAGCCCTCATCGAGGCGATCGACGAATGGGGTACCCGGCTCGGCCGCACCCTGTCCGCGTACGGCTCCGAAGGCGCGAGCGCAGCCGAGCATTACGAGGCCCTGTGGGCAGCGGTCATCGGGTCGTTCACCGAGGACCGCACGCTCTGGCTCGCCACCCTCGAAGCCCTCGTGCAGGCCGAACACTCCGACGACCTGCGCCGCTACCTCGCCACCGGCCAGGCCCAGGGCCGCCGAGGTCTCGCCGCCCTCCTGCGCGGCACCTCCGAGGACGACATCGACGACGCGACCGCCCGCAGCCTGGGTTCGACCCAACTGGCCCTCTTCACCGGCCTGATGACCCAATGGCTCACCGACCCCGTTCAGACCCCCCGAGCCCCCGAGGTCGTCTCCGGCCTACGAGCCCTCGCACACCTCGTCCGCTCGGAGGTCTAACGGCCGGACGATGTCATTCCGCGCCGCGCTCGCCGGGCGCCTGGAGGGGCTGGTACTGGACTGCTGCAAGGGGCGACCGGCTCAGGCCTCTCCGGCGCTGTGCCGAGAACGGCGTCTGCCGCGCGGCCCGGCATGCGCGCATCGCTCTATAGTCACCGTGGACCGCAATCGTCGGGGGGCGGAGTACATGCGACGTACAGGATCGCTGGTCACGGTGGTTCTGCTGAGTGCTGTGGGCGCGCTGCTGCTCGGCGCGTGCGGGACGCTTCACGCCGGTTCCGACGGCGCTGCGACGACGCCGACGGAGTCCGAGCGGTGGCAGACATTCGCGCCGATCAGGGTGACCGCCGCCCGGCTCGCCGACGACCGCCGCTCGCTCAGCGTCGACGCCGAGGTTCCCGGCCGCGGGAAGACGTGTGTGCGCGACGTGAAGGCGGTCGTCACCGACACCTCGGATCGCACCGTGTGGGTGCAGGTGACGTACTCCGCCCTGACGGGCGGCTCCCCGCGCTCCGACTGCCGTGCGACCGCGACGGCGACGGCGAAGGTGCGACTGCCGTCCCCGCTCGGCCACCGGGTACTGTCCGTGGACAACTTCACGGCGTTCACGGCGGACGGCGCCGACCCGCCCCACCTGCGCCTGTGCGGCGAACTCGGCTGCCACCCCGCGCCCACCGGCTGTACCTCCGCCTCCTACGACCAGGCGGTGATGGCTCTCGACGTGCCGAACCACACCTCCCGCGGCGATGAGCACTGCGACGGGAAGTGGCTGGTGTTCGACGTCTCCTCGCGCATGGGCCCGGCCTGCCCGGAGGGCGCCGGTCCCGGCTGCGGAGCGAGTCTCGCTGACCGCTGGTTCTTCCGGGCCGAGAAGTCGGGCTGGCAACCGATCGCCCGCAGCACGAAGGCCGGATGCACCGATGTGCACGGCATCGAGCCCGCTTTCCCCTCCGCCCTGTGCGCCGACCTCCCTCCGCTCAAGCGGTCGAACTAGAGAAGTTCACCCCCTTCTTACGGTTCGACACCCGGATCCACAGGACCGTCTGCGCGACGAACGCGATCGAGTCGGTGAACGCCCGTCAGGAAACTCCAGCGCGCTTGTAGCCGACCCACAACCGGTCGCCGACCTGCCCGAGCACCTCGTCGACGACGGTCACGAGAGGCTCCGCCCTTCCGTCCAGCACCTCCCGCAGGCCGTGGTGGAGGCGTGTGCTGAGCCCCGGCAGGGTTGTTTCGAGGCGGTGCGCCAGCCACTTCCCACCGCCGCCCCCAGGATCCGGAAACCGCCGGCGCCGGTTCGCCGGTCCGACGTACCAGTTAGGTCGCGATGAACAGCCGCTCGCGTGGGTCGTCGCGTCCCGCGGGGTCGTCGAGGGTGTCGGTGATCGCGTCGCGGCGGGGGTCGATCTCTTCCGCCGACGCCGGGGGTGGCCCTGCGTCGGTCAGTGTCCGGGCCTGTGCGGCGAGGCGCGCTCCGAGCCCGTCGGTGTCGAAGAGCAGCAGCCCGTCGGCACACATCCACAGCAGCGGCGACCTGCGCGTGGGCAGTTCCCGTTCGATGTAGGCGTGCCACGTCGCTTCGGTGTGCACGGACATCTCCACCGGTCGGCCGGCGTACTGGAGGCTCTCGCGGTAGGGCGCTGGGGTTCCGGGGAGCAGCACACCACCACGTCGAGGTCCGACGTCGCCGTGCGGCGGCCTGTCGCGACACCGCCGCCCAGGAACGCGGTGCGCGCTTCGGGGCGCTGTTCCTCTACGACGGCGCGTGCGGCATCCATCGCATCCCTGGGCCAACTATCAGCACCGGTTCCGCCGTGCGCACGCGCTTTCACCGTCCGACCTGCCGCGGTGAAGGTGAGTGGGAGACACCCCAGCCACGTGCAGAGTGTCCCCTGCCCCCGGAACCACTCAGGGGCCCGACCCGCTAAGCGGATCAGGCCCCTGACCTGGTACTTCTCTGTCGGGGTGGCGGGATTTGAACCCACGACCTCTTCGTCCCGAACGAAGCGCGCTACCAAGCTGCGCCACACCCCGATTGTCGCTGCTCGTCGCGGCGACGTCGTTTACTTTAGCCCACCGGTGGCCGGAGACGAAATCCGGTTTATCGGGGGCGGCGGACCGGGTCCGGGCGGATGTGGTCCAGGGCCACGAGGAGTACGGCCAGGGCGTAGAGGGCGAGGCCGACGAGGAGGGCGTTGCCGAGGACGATCTTGTAGCCGTGCTGGGCGACGTCGAGGAAGGGGTAGAGGTAGCGGTCCTGGGCGTCGGGGAGGAGCAGCTCGCCGCGGGCCAGGGTGAAGGCCAGGTAGGCGAGGGGGTACAGGAGCCATGCGGGCGCCTGGCGCAGGTGCAGGCGGCCGGCGGGGGTGAGGAGGAGCCAGTCCAGGGCCGCGGCCACCGGTACCGCCGTGTGGAGGATGTGGGTCGCGGCGGTCTGCCATGCGGTGCCGGTGCCGGTGCCGGTGCCGGTGCCGGTGCCGATGCCCGTGCCGGTGCCGTCGGGCGTGGCGAACGGGCTCGATGCGTGGGCCAGGAGCACGTGGTGGACCAGGGCGGCGGCGATGACGTAGAAGAGGGCCGCGCCCGTGAGGGCGCCCGGCAGTGGGTGGTGGGCGGACCAGGCGCACCGGGCAGAGGCGAGCATGACCAGTGCAAGCAGGATGCCGCTCTGGATCGTGAAGTGGCTCAGGGCCGTCGTGGGCGGGATGTCGGCGGCGAGCAGTTCGATCGCCACGCCGGTCAGGGCCAGCAGGGCGATCAGGCCGCGGAAGGCGGCGACCGGGCGACGGCGGGCCGGGATCAGTACGGCCCGTGCCGGTACGACGGTGGGCGGCAGGACGACGTGGCCCGGGATCGGGGGGAGGTCCGGGATGTCCCTGGGTATCGGGGCTGTCATGGCCTCAACGTAGACAGACCAGACATAGTGGGCTATGTGGGTGGGCCGTGTGGGTTACCCGGTTGCCCGGTTGCCCCGGCGACCGTCTGGATTCGGCCGCAGCCTCCCCCCCCGGGGGTCGGTCAGCTCTCCCGGCCCACCAGCGTCAGCAGCGTCGCCTCCGGTGGGCAGGCGAAGCGGAACGGGGTGTAGCGGTTCGCGCCGCAGCCGGCCGAGACGTGGAGATGGGCCGTGTGACCGTCGGACGTGTGCGTGGACAGGCCCTTCACGCGGTCGGTGTCCAGGTCGCAGTTGGTGACCAGGGCACCGTAGAAGGGGATGCACAGCTGGCCGCCGTGGGTGTGGCCGGCCAGGATCAGGGGGTAGCCGTCCGCCGTGTAGGCGTCCAGGACGCGCAGGTACGGCGCGTGGACCACGCCCATCGAGAAGTCGGCCGTGGGGGACGGGCCGCCGGACACCTCGGTGTACCGGTCCCGCTTGATGTGCGGGTCGTCCAGTCCCGTCAGCTCGACCGACACGCCCTCGATCTTGAGCGTGCCGCGGGTGTTCGTCAGGTTCTGCCAGCCCGCGGCGTCGAAACCGTCACGCAGGTCCTCCCACGGGTTGTGGATGGCACCGACGACGGGCGGGTTGCCGTTGAGGCCGTGGCGGCCCTGGACCTTCTCGAGCAGGTACCGGGCGGGGTTGCGGGGCCGCGGCCCGTAGTAGTCGTTGGAGCCGAAGACGTAGGCGCCCGGGAATTCCATCAGGGGGCCGAGGGCGTCCAGGACCTCGGGGACCCCCTCCGGGTCGGACAGGTTGTCGCCGGTGTTGATCACGAAGTCGGGACGCAGCCCGGCCAGCGACCGCAGCCAGCGCTGCTTCTTGCGCTGACCGCCGACCATGTGGATGTCGGAGACCTGGAGCATCCGCAGGGGACGCATCCCGGACGGGAGGACGGGGACCGTCACCCGTCGGAGGCGGAAGGAGCGGGGCTCGATCCCCGCCGCGTAGACCAGACCGGCGGCGCCAACCGCCGTGACTCCCAGGGGTACTCCGTATCGCGCGCGCATACGTCCATCGTGTCAGAAGCGGAGGGGGAAGCGGCGCCGGGAGGCCGGCCGCGGTCGCCGTCACCGTGGGCGCGGAAATCGGCGGGCGCCGTTCCTCGCGTACCTGCGACAATCAGGTCCATGACCACGCTCAAGGCGAAGCTGCACGACGACCTCAACTCCTCGATCAAGGAGCGCGACGAGCTCCGCTCCTCCACGCTCCGGCTGACGCTGGCCGCGATCACCAAGGAGGAGGTCGCGGGGAAGGAGAAGCGCGAGCTCTCCGACGACGAGGTGCAGAAGGTGATCATCCGCGAGGCGAAGAAGCGCCGCGAGGCCGCCGAGGCCTTCGCACAGGGCGGCCGCGCCGAGCAGGCCGAGCGGGAGAAGGCGGAGGGCGAGGTGCTCGCCGCCTACCTGCCGAAGCAGCTTTCCGACGACGAGCTGAACGCGATCGTCGCGCAGGCCGTGCAGGAGGCGAAGGCGGCCGGCGCCGAGGGACCGCGGGCCATGGGCGCCGTGATGAAGATCGTGAACCCGAAGGTGGCCGGGCAGGCCGAGGGCGGCCGGGTCGCCGCCGCGGTCAAGAAGCTCCTGGCCGGCTGAGCCGTCGCGGCGTCGTCCTTACGACGCTTACGACGCGGCCAAAGCCGGTCACGCCGTGACGCCGGCAACACGGGTGAGGGCCCTCTCCGCAGTCGCGGGGAGGGCCCTCACCGGTGAAGGGAACGGGTCAGCGTCGTCCGCCGGGGCCGTTGCCCGGGCCCTGGATCAGGTTGCCCGGGAAGCCGCCGTCCCCGCCGCCGTCGCCGGTGCCGCCGTTGGTCAGGCCGGCGATGAAGCCGTCGTCGTCGCCGTTGTTGCCGTCGTCGGGCTTGTCCTCGTCGCGGCCCTTGTCCTTGTCCTTGTTCTTGTCCTTGTTCTTGTCGCCGTCCGGGATGTCGACGAGGTTGAACGAGGGGGAGTCCTTGCCCGACAGGGCGCCGGTCATGGCGTCCTTCCAGATCGGGCCCGGGACCGCGCCACCGAAGACGAGGGGGTGGTAGACGCCGCCGATCGTGATGTCCTTCATCTCGACCTCCTGGCTGGCGCTGCCGACCCAGACGGCGCCCGACATGTTCGGCGTGTAGCCGACGAACCAGGCGTTCTTGCGCTCGTCGGTCGTACCCGTCTTGCCGGCGTTGGCGCGGTCGCTCAGACCGGCCGCCTTACCGGTACCGGAGTCGACCACGCCCTGCAGCAGGGTGTTCACGCTGTCCGCGGTCTTCTCCGTCATGGCGCGCGAGCACGTCGACTTCGGCACCTCGAGCGACTTCTGCTTGTTGCCGACCTTCTGGGTGATCGACTCGATCGCGACCGGCGTGCAGTACATGCCGCGCGAGGCGAAGGTCGCGTAGGCGCTCGCCATCGTCAGCGGGGACATACCGACCGAGCCGAGGGCGAGGGCCGAGGGGTTCTGCGGCAGCTTGTCCCCGTTGCCCTGGTGGACGTGGAGCTTGTCCGCCATGGACGCGACCGGGCACAGACCGATGTCGGCGAGCATCTGGACGAAGTAGGTGTTGACCGACTTGGCCATCGCCTCCTTCAGCCGGTACGGGCCGACCTCCGACTCGTTCTCGTTCTCGAGGCGGTAGCCCGAGTCGTTGATCCAGGGCTTGTCACAGGTCTGGATGGGGCTCGGGTAGTCCATGTCGTACGGCGACGAGTACTCCTTCGTCGCCGGTACGTTCTCCTCCAGGGCCGCGGCCGCCAGGAACGGCTTGAACGTCGAACCCGTCGGGAAGCCGTAGTTGGAGCCGCCGACCGCGTGGTCGACCGAGTAGTTGATCTCGGTCTCGTTCTTGCCGTAGCCGTACGGCTTCGACTGGCCCATGGCGACGATCCGGCCGGTGCCGGGTTCGACCAGGGTGCTGGCCGCGGCGACCGAGTCCGACTTGTTGACGTGGTCCTTGAGGGACTGGTGCACCGACTCCTGGGCCTGCGGGTCGAGCGTCGTGCGGATGGTCAGGCCGCCCTGGTTCCAGACCTTGGCCCGGTCCTTGCGGGTCTTGCCGAAGACCGGTTCGCTCAGGAAGACCTCGCGCACGTAGTCGCAGAAGAAGCTCGCGTCGTTCACGGCCGTGATGCAGCCGTTCTTCGGCTTGCTGACCTTCAGCCCCAGCGGTGCCTTCTTCGCCTTCTCGGCCTGGGCCGGGGAGATGTCGCCGACCTGGGCCATGCGTGTCAGGACGACGTTGCGCCGCTTGGTGGCCTCCGCCTCGTCGTTGACCGGGTCGTACCGGCTCGGCGACTGGACGATGCCGGCCAGGAGGGCGGCCTCCTGGACGGTGAGGTCCTTGGCGTGCTTGGAGAAGTAGCGCTGCGAGGCGGCCTCGACCCCGTAGGCCTGCTGGCCGAAGAACGTGATGTTCAGGTAGTTCTCGAGGATCTTCTTCTTGCCCAGCTCCTCCTCGACCTGGATCGCGAGCTTCAGCTCCTGGATCTTGCGGCCGATGGTCTGCTGGGTGGCCTGGGCGACCTTCGTCGGGTCGTCGCCAGCCTCCTCCACGAAGACGTTCTTGACGTACTGCTGGGTGAGCGTGGAGGCGCCCTCGGAGACCCCGCCGCTGCGCGCGTTCTTGTTGAGGGCGCGCAGGACGCCCTTCAGGTCGACCGCGCCGTGCTCGTAGAAGCGCGAGTCCTCGATCGCGACGATCGCCTTCTGCATGTACGGCGAGATGTCCTTGAGGTCGACCACCGTGCGGTCGCGCGAGTAGACCGTGGCGATGGTGCCGCCCTCGGCGTCGAGGATGGCGGTGCGCTGGCTCAGCGGGGGAGTCTTCAAGTTGGCCGGGAGGGCGTCGAAGCTCTCCACCGACCCCTTGGCGGCCAGCCCCAGCGCGCCCACGGCGGGCAACGCGATGCCGGCCAGCACTGCTCCCGCGAGCACACTGACACCGAGGAACTTGGCGGCCTGCTGCGTTGGCGACAGACCACCGCCCGAGCGCTTCTTTGGCATGGAGGCAGCCTACGTTCTCATTCGCCGGACACGCGTATATGCCTTGGCCTAAGCTGCACTCAACTGTCACAGCAGTGAGGCCACGTATCAATACGTCCGGCGACCCCGAATCGTTCCGGATCCGCTCGATTTTTTTCCGAGGGGCCCCGCTGGGGGGCGCGTTGGTGTGTACCGGCGCGTGCCACGGCGTGTGGGGTACGTGTCCGAATCCGCCTCGTGTGTCAATCGGCGTCCGTTGTGGCGCAACAGAGATGACCTGAATGTCGGGATCGTCGCGCATGTCGCCAGCTCACTCCCCCGGGTGATCTGCCGCTTACCCATAGTCCGTTCGGGCCATTCAAGATTGGGCCCGAAGGGGGTGTTGCGCTGTGCCCACCTTCCGTAACGTCCTCAACTGGCGGCGGTGAATATGCCGCTGCCGCCGTGGGGGAGCCTCGATTCGGGAGAGGACGGCGCCGGTATGGGCTGGGTAACCGACTGGAGTGCGCAGGCCGCCTGCCGCACTACCGATCCGGACGAACTGTTCGTTCAGGGAGCAGCGCAGAACAGGGCCAAGGCGGTGTGCACCGGATGTCCGGTGCGGACCGAGTGCCTGGCCGACGCGCTCGACAACCGTGTCGAGTTCGGCGTGTGGGGAGGCATGACGGAGCGGGAACGCCGCGCGCTGCTGCGCAGGCGGCCCACCGTGACCTCTTGGCGCCGGCTCCTCGAGACGGCGCGGACGGAGTACGAACGAGGGGTCGGCATCGTCCCCCTCGACGACGACGAGGTGTACGAGAACTACGCGGCCGTGGGCTGAGCCCCGAGGCCGGATCAGGCGCCCGGCTCGGGCAGCTCGGGTCGGCCGGTGGCCAGGCGTGCCCCGATGTCCCGCAGGCCCGCGAGGTCGTGCACGTCGCCGGGCAGCGCGGCCACCTCGGTGACCGCGACCTCGGGATGACGCGCGGTGAAGCGGTCACGCGTGCGCTGCTCGCGGGCGAGCAGGTGCATGCGCTCCGCGTGCAGCCGCAGCAGGGCAGCGGCGAGCGCGTCGACCGACCGCTCCGCCGTGTCGGAAACCTCGGGTGAGGTGTCGGAAGCCTCGGGAGAGGCGGCGGAGGCCCCGGGTGAGGTGTCGGGGGCCGAGTCGCCGGGTTCGGAGTCGGCCGGTCCTGAACTGCCGTACGTGTCGGGAGAGTTGCCGGAAGAGGTACGAAGTCCAGCTTTCCCGCCGTCCTGATCCACAATGCGGGGATCCTCAAGATTTTCCGCGGCGGCGAGTGCCCGCTCGGCCGACAGGCGGTCGGCGCCGCTGCCGTGGACCCGGTTGAGCACCAGACCGGCCAGCGGCATGTCCTCGGCCGCCAGCCGCTGAACGAAGTACGCGGCCTCGCGCAGGGCGTCCCGCTCCGGGGCCGCGACCACCAGGAACGCCGTCCCGGGCGCCTGGAGCAGCTTGTACGTCGCGTCCGCGCGCGTCCGGAAGCCGCCGAACATCGAGTCCATCGCGGCCACGAAGGTCTGCACGTCCTTGAGGAACTGCCCGCCCAGCACCTTCCCCAGGACGCCGGTCATCATCGACATGCCGACGTTCAGGAACTTCATCCCGGCCCGGCCGCCGACCTTCGCCGGGGCCAGCAGGACGCGGATCAGCTTGCCGTCCAGGAAGGAACCGAGACGCTTGGGGGCGTCCAGGAAGTCCAGCGCCGAGCGGGACGGCGGCGTGTCGACGACGATGAGGTCCCACTCGTCCCTCGACCGCAGCTGCCCCAGCTTCTCCATCGCCATGTACTCCTGCGTGCCCGCGAAGCCCGCCGAGAGCGACTGGTAGAAGGGGTTGCCCAGGATCGCCGCCGCCCGTTCGGGATCCGCGTGGGACTCGACGATCTCGTCGAAGGTCCGCTTCATGTCGAGCATCATGGCGTGCAGCTCGCCGCCCGCCGAGTCGTCGACGCCCTTCACCCGGCGCGGGGTGTTGTCGAGCGAGTCGATGCCCATGGACTGCGCCAGCCGCCGGGCCGGGTCGATGGTGAGGACGACCACCTTGCGGCCGCGCTCGGCCGCCCGCAGGCCCAGGGCCGCGGCCGTGGTCGTCTTGCCGACCCCGCCCGAACCGCAGCACACCACGATGCGGTTGTGCGGGTCCTCCAGCAGGGCGTCGACGTCGAGCACGCGCGCGGGGGTCAGGCGGCGCGCGCCCTCCTGGTGGCGGGCCCGGTCGCCCTTCTGGTGGCCGGCCGGGCTGCCCTTCTGGTGGCGGGCCGGGTCGTCCGGACTCATGCGATCCCCTGCTTCCGCAGCTCGGTGGCCAGCTCGTACAGGCCCGCCAGGTCCATGCCCTCCGCGAGCAGCGGCAGTTCGTGCGTCGGCAGGCCCAGCTCGCCGAGGACCGCCCGCTGCTCCTGCTCCAGCGCGTACCGCTCGGCGTACTCGCCGGCCTGGGCGAGGAGCGGGTCCACCAGCCGCTCGGCGTGCCCGCCCCGCCGTGCCCCGCCGAGTCCCGCCCCGGACAGGGACCGGGCCAGCGCCGTACGCGGTGTCTCCCGTACGAGCTCCAGGCCGGCGGCGTCCAGGACCTGGGGCCGGACCATGTTCACCACGACCCGGCCCACCGGGAGCCGTGCCGTCCGCAGCTCGGCGATGCCGTCCACGGTCTCCTGGACCGGCATCTCCTCCAGCAGCGTCACCAGGTGCACCGCGGTCTCCCGCGACTTCAGCACCCGCATCACGGCCTGCGCCTGATTGTGTATGGGGCCGACCTTCGCGAGCCCCGCCACCTCGTCGTTGACGTTGAGGAAGCGCGTGATGCGGCCGGTCGGCGGGGCGTCCATGACGACGTAGTCGTACACGAACCGCCCCTGCTTGTCCTTGCGCCGGACCGCCTCGCACGCCTTGCCGGTCAGCAGGACGTCCCTGACCCCCGGCGCGATGGTGGTCGCGAAGTCGATCGCGCCGAGCTTCTTCAGGGCCCGTCCGGCGCTGCCGAGCTTGTAGAACATCTGGAGATAGTCCAGAAGGGCCAGTTCGGCGTCGATGGCGAGGGCGTACACCTCCCCGCCCCCGGGAGCGACGGCGATCTTCCGCTCCTCATAAGGCAGCGCCTCCGTTTCGAAGAGCTGCGCGATGCCCTGGCGGCCCTCGACCTCGACGAGAAGCGCGCGCTTCCCCTCGGTGGCCAGGGCCAGCGCGAGGGCCGCGGCCACCGTGGTCTTGCCGGTACCGCCCTTGCCGCTGACGACCTGGAGCCTGCTCACGTATTCGAGCGTAACCAGTCCGCGCGCGGAGTACGCCGGTGGCTGTGGACAACGTGGCCCCGGCCGGCGCCCGCGGGGGCCGGCCGGCGGCCGCGGACGGCCCCCGGACAGCGGCTGCGGAGGTGCCCCGGACAGCGGCTAGAGTCGGCCGCATGACCAAGTGGGAATACGCAACCGTGCCGCTGCTCGTCCATGCCACGAAGCAGATTCTGGACACCTGGGGCGAGGACGGCTGGGAGCTCGTCCAGGTCGTGCCCGGGCCGAACAACCCCGAGCAGCTCGTCGCCTACCTGAAGCGGGAGAAGCAGGCGTGAGCGCCGTCGAGGCGAAGCTCGCCGAGCTCGGTCTGACGCTGCCCGAGGTCGTCCCGCCGCTGGCCGCATACCAGCCGGCCGTGCAGTCGGGCCCGTACGTCTACACGTCCGGCCAGCTGCCGATGCTGGGGGGCAAGCTCCCGGTCACCGGCAAGGTCGGTGCCGAGGTCACTCCGGACGAGGCGAAGGAACTGGCCCGCACCTGCGCGCTGAACGCCCTGGCCGCCGTGAAGTCCGTCGCCGGTGACCTCGACCGCGTCGCGCGTGTCGTCAAGGTCGTCGGCTTCGTCGCGTCCGCCGCCGACTTCACCGGCCAGCCCGGTGTGATCAACGGCGCCAGCGAACTCCTCGGCGAGGTCCTGGGCGACAAGGGCGTGCACGCCCGCAGCGCGGTCGGCGTGGCGGTCCTGCCGCTGGACGCGCCGGTGGAGGTCGAGATCCAGGTGGAGCTCGTCCAGCCGTAGCGGGCCGGGCGTCCGGTAGGCCGACGGAGCGGACTTCCCGCCGTACACCGACGCAGCGGGGAGAACCGACGCCGGGTGCGGCGCGCGCGTTGCCAGGTCGGCAACAAACCTCGCGCCCGCCGCACCGCCCCCGCAGGATCGGTCCCGGTGCCCCGTACGGAGCGGGAGCCGGCCCAGGCCGGCCCTCCCGGTCCCGACCGGGGCCGTACCGACCGAATGCGCCAGGAGGAGCCATGCCGCAGCCGCCCGTGACCGACCAGCAGACCGGCGAACGAGACACCCGGCAGGACGGCAGGCCCGGACAGGCCGCCGGCCGGCCCGTGCACCGGCTGGTGCCCTCACCCGCCGGCCGGATCCACCTGGTGGAGCAGGGCAGCGGGCCGCTGGTCCTGCTCGTGCACGGCTTCCCCGAGTCCTGGTACTCCTGGCGCCACCAGCTGCCCGCACTGGCCGCCGCCGGGTTCCGCGCCGTCGCCCTCGACGTACGCGGCTACGGGCGCTCCTCGCGGCCGGACGCCGTCGAGGCGTACCGGATGCTGGACCTGGTGGCGGACAACGTCGCCGTGGTGGAGGCGCTGGGAGAAAGCTCCGCCGTGGTCGTCGGCCACGACTGGGGCGCGAACATCGCCGCCCACTCCGCGCTGCTGCGGCCGGACGTGTTCCGCGCGGTGGGCCTGCTGAGCGTGCCGTACACGCCGCCGGGCGGACCGCGGCCCAGCGAGGCCTTCGCCGGTATGAGCGACCCGGCCGGGCCCTTCGCCGGGCAGGAGTTCTACGTCTCCTACTTCCAGGAGCCCGGCCGCGCCGAAGCCGAGATCGAGCCCGACGTACGCGGCTGGCTCGCCGGCCTCTACGCCGCCCTGTCCGCCGGCACCATGCCCGGCCCCCAGGATCCCGACCCGCACTTCGTCGCCCCCGGCGGCCGGATGCGCGACCGGTTCCCGTCCGCCGGGCGGCTGCCCTCCTGGCTGACCGAGGAGGACCTGGACGTCTACGCCGGGGAGTTCGAGCGCACCGGCCTGACCGGCGCCCTGAACCGCTACCGCAACATGGACCGCGACTGGGCCGACCTGGCCGCGCACGAGGGCGCCCCGATCACCCAGCCGTCCCTGTTCCTCGGCGGCGCGCTGGACGCCTCCACCACCTGGCTGTCCGACGCGATCGAGGCGTATCCGGTCACCCTGCCCGGGCTGAGCGCCTCGCACCTTCTCGACGGCTGCGGCCACTGGCTCCAGCAGGAGCGCCCCGAGGAGACGAACCGGCTGCTCACCGAGTGGCTGACCGGCCTGCCCTCCTGACGCCCACCGGGCCCCGGCGCCACTCGAACATCCGCCCGTCACCGGATAGCCTCCGGCCATGGCGAATGGTCAGGCGAATGGTCAGTGGTACCCACCGGAGTGGCCGGACCGCATCCGCGCGCTGGCGGCCGGCACCCTCACCCCGGTCACCCCGAAGCGCGCGGCCACCGTCATGCTCCTCAAGGACACCGGTAGCGGCACCGAGTCCACCGGGGCCGGGGCCGGTCCCGCCGTCCACATGCTGCGCCGCCGTACCTCCATGGCGTTCGCCGGCGGCGCGTACGCCTATCCGGGCGGCGGGGTCGACCCGCGCGACGACGACCGCGCCGTCGGCTGGGCGGGCCCCACGCGCGCGTGGTGGGCGGACCGGCTGGGCGTGGACGAGGCGGGCGCCCAGGCGATCGTCTGCGCGGCCGTACGCGAGACGTACGAGGAGACCGGCGTCCTGCTCGCGGGTCCGACCGGTGACTCGGTGGTCGGCGACACGACGGGCGCGGACTGGGAGGCCGACCGGGCCGCCCTGGTCGACCGTGAGCTGTCCTTCGCGGAGTTCCTGGACCGCCGGGGCCTGGTCCTGCGGTCCGACCTGCTGGGGGCGTGGGCGCGCTGGATCACCCCGGAGTTCGAGTCCCGGCGCTACGACACCTGGTTCTTCGTGGCCGCGCTCCCCGCGGGGCAGCGCACCCGCAACGCCTCCACCGAGGCCGACCGCACGGTGTGGATCACACCGGCCGACGCGACCGCCGGGTACGACAAGGGCGAGCTGCTGATGATGCCGCCCACCGTCGCGACCCTGCGCGGACTCGCCGGGTGCGCCTCGGCGGCCGAGGCGCTGGCGTCGGCGCCCGGCCGCGACATGACGCCCGTGCTGGCGCGGGCACGGATCGTCGACGGCGAGATCGTCCTGTCCTGGCCGGGGCACGAGGAGTTCACCAAGCACGTCCCGAGCACGGCACCGGCGACGCCCACCGACCCGACCGGGGGAGCCCCCGCATGACGGACGCAGCAGCACTGCCCGGACAGCCGCGCGGCGGCGTCCTGTCGGGACCGGCCACCGCGCGCGCGGTGAACGTTCTCGCGCCCAACGCCTCCGCGATGACCCTGGACGGCACGAACACCTGGATCCTCGCCGAGCCCGACTCCGACCTGGCCGTCGTCGTCGACCCGGGCCCGCTGGACGACGTCCACCTGCGGCACGTCGTCGACACGGCCGAGCGGGCCGGCAAGCGGGTCGCGCTGACGCTGCTGACGCACGGTCACCCGGACCACGCGGAGGGCGCCGCGCGCTTCGCCGAGCTGACCCGCACGAACGTACGGGCACTGGACCCGGCGCTGCGGCTGGGCGACGAGGGCCTGGCGGCCGGTGACGTGATCGGGGTCGGCGGCCTGGAGCTGAGGGTCGTGGCGACCCCGGGGCACACGGCGGACTCCCTGTGCTTCCACCTCCCGGCCGACCGGGCCGTCCTGACGGGCGACACCGTCCTGGGCCGCGGCACGACGGTGGTGGCCCACCCGGACGGCCGTCTCGGCGACTACCTGGACTCGCTGCGCAGGCTCAGGTCGCTCACGGCCGACGACGGGGTGCACACGGTGCTTCCGGGGCACGGGCCCGTCCTCGAGGACGCCCAGGGTGCCGTGGAGTACTACCTCGCCCATCGGGCCCACCGGCTCGCCCAGGTCGAGACGGCGGTGGAGGACGGCCACCGCACGCCGGGCGAGGTCGTCGCCCACGTGTACGCGGACGTCGACCGCTCCCTGTGGCCGGCGGCGGAGCTGTCGGTGCGGGCGCAGCTGGAGTACCTGGGCGAACACGGGATCGTCCAGCTGCCCGAGTAGGGCCTAGGTCGCAGGGACACCCAGGCGTCCAGGGACACCCCGGGCCCCAGAGATGTCCCTGCAACCCGGGGAGACCCCAGGGGGTCAGCGGGAGCGCTTGGCCAGTCGCTCCACGTCCAGGAGGATCACCGCGCGGGCCTCCAGGCGGAGCCAGCCGCGCTGGGCGAAGTCCGCCAGCGCCTTGTTGACCGTCTCGCGGGACGCGCCGACCAGCTGGGCCAGCTCCTCCTGCGTCAGGTCGTGCACCACGTGGATGCCCTCCTCCGACTGCACGCCGAAGCGGCGGGAGAGGTCGAGCAGGGCGCGGGCGACACGGCCGGGAACGTCCGAGAAGACCAGGTCCGACATGGCGTCGTTGGTCTTGCGCAGGCGGCGCGCGACGGCGCGCAGCAGCGCGGTGGCCACCTCGGGGCGGACGTTCAGCCAGGGCTGGAGGTCGCCGTGGCCGAGGGCGAGCAGCTTGACCTCGGTCAGCGCGGTGCCGGTCGCCGTGCGCGGGCCCGGGTCGAAGAGCGACAGCTCGCCGATCAGCTCGCTGGGGCCGACGACGGCCAGCATGTTCTCGCGCCCGTCGGGGGACGTGCGGTGGAGCTTGACCTTGCCTTCCGTGACCACGTAGAGGCGGTCTCCGGGGTCCCCCTCGTGGAACAGGGTGTCGCCGCGGGCGAGGGTCACCTCACTCATGGAGGCGCGGAGCTCCGCGGATTGCTCGTCGTCGAGCGCCGCGAAGAGCGGGTTGCGCCGCAGAACGTCGTCCACGAGTTCTCTCCTTGTCGACCGGCTCAGAGGATCTTGTTCCCCC
This sequence comes from Streptomyces violaceoruber, assembly GCF_033406955.1. Taxonomy (NCBI): domain Bacteria; kingdom Bacillati; phylum Actinomycetota; class Actinomycetes; order Kitasatosporales; family Streptomycetaceae; genus Streptomyces; species Streptomyces violaceoruber. The sequence continues at coordinate 4,599,185 of NZ_CP137734.1, forward strand.
GGTGTACCAGGGGTCCGTGGTGCCCATTTTGCCGGACAGTCCAAACAGTGTGATCTGTCACAAGGATGCCGCACTGATGTCCCGGGGTACGCGGCAGGGGTCCAATTGGGCGCCGGTCTTCGAGGTCCGGGGCGGATGTCCGTGCCGGGTCGTAGGCTGGCCGGGTGTCCAAATCGCCGGTGAGAGCACAGGCCGAGGGGGCTGCGCGGGTGAGTGCACGTCACGATTCCGCTGTGGGCGAACAGGGTCCCGATGGCGGTAGGAAAACGGCGAAAGCGACAAAGAAGGCAGTGCCTGCCAAGAGGGTGACTGCGGAGAAGGGTGCCGTGGAGAAGAGCGCCGCGAGTAAGAAGACCGCCGCGAACGCGAGTAGGAAGTCCGACGCGAAGAAGAGCGCCGTGAAGAAGACGGCGGCCAAGGAGACCGAGGCGAAGGAGACGGCGGCGAAGGAGACGGCGGCGAAGAAGACGGCGGCGGCCAGGAAGACCGCGGCCGGGAAGACCGCCGGCAAGACGGGCGCCAAGTCGGCCGCCGCGAAGCAGGTCCCGCCCCTCAAGAGGCAGGCGCCTGCCAAGAAGCCGGCCATCGCCCCGAAGAAGGCCACCGCCGCCGTCAAGGGCGTCGCCCCGGCGAAGACCGTCGCCCCCAAGCCGCCGCGCGGCGAGTCGCGCACCGCGCTGGTGCGCCGCGCCCGCCGTATCAACCGCGAGCTCGCCGAGGTCTACCCGTACGCCCACCCGGAGCTGGACTTCGAGAACCCGTTCCAGCTGGTCGTGGCCACGGTGCTGTCCGCCCAGACCACCGACCTCAGGGTCAACCAGACGACGCCCGCCCTCTTCGCCAAGTACCCGACCCCCGAGGACCTGGCCGCCGCCGTCCCCGAGGAGGTCGAGGAGATCCTGCGTCCGACCGGCTTCTTCCGGGCCAAGACCAAGTCGGTCATAGGGCTGTCCAAGGCGCTCACGGAGGACTTCGGCGGCGAGGTCCCCGGGCGCCTCGAAGACCTCGTCAAGCTGCCCGGCGTCGGCCGCAAGACCGCCTTCGTCGTGCTCGGCAACGCCTTCGGCCGCCCCGGCATCACCGTGGACACGCACTTCCAGCGCCTGGTGCGCCGCTGGCGGTGGACCGAGGAGACCGACCCGGACAAGATCGAGGCCGCCGTCGGTGCGCTCTTCCCGAAGAGCGACTGGACCGACCTCTCCCACCACGTCATCTGGCACGGCCGCCGCATCTGCCACGCCCGCAAGCCGGCCTGCGGCGCCTGCCCCATCGCCCCGCTGTGCCCGGCGTACGGCGAGGGCGAGACGGACCCGGAGAAGGCGAAGAAGCTGCTGAAGTACGAGAAGGGCGGCTTCCCGGGGCAGCGGCTGAAGCCCCCGCAGGCCTACCTGGACGCGGGCGGGAAGCCGGCGCCGCCGCTGGGGGCCGGGTGACGGAACGATCTCGGGAGCTCGGGGCGTTGGACTCTGCAGGACGGGGGTGGAGATGACACGGGCGAGTGACACTCAGGGTCCCGCGAGGGACCGCACTCGGGGCGCGATGCTCAGCAAGGAGGGTCTGCCGGGCTGGCTGGACCCGGTGGTGCGGGCCGTCGAGACCATCCGGCCGACCCAGCTGAGCCGCTTCCTGCCGCCGGCGGACGGCGCCGGCCGCCAGTCCGCCGTCCTGATCCTCTTCGGCGACGGCACGCGCGCGGGCGAGGGCGGCGAGGAGGCCGGCCGGGGCCCGGAGCTGCTGCTCATGGAGCGGGCCGGCTCGCTGCGCTCCCACCCCGGCCAGCCCGCCTTCCCGGGCGGCGCCCTCGATCCCGAGGACGGTGATCCGCGCGGTGACGGCCCGTTGCGGGCCGCCCTGCGTGAGGCGGAGGAGGAGACCGGACTCGACCCGGCGGGCGTCCAGCTCTTCGGGGTGCTGCCCAAGCTCTACATCCCGGTGAGCGGTTTCGTCGTCTCCCCGGTGCTGGCCTGGTGGCGCGAACCCACCCCGGTCGGTGTCGTGGACCCGGCCGAGACCGCACGCGTCTTCACGGTCCCCGTGGCCGATCTCACGGATCCCGCCAACAGGGTGACGACCATCCATCCCAGCGGTCACCGAGGTCCGGCATTCCTGGTCGAATCGGCACTCGTGTGGGGCTTCACCGCCGGCATCATCGACCGGCTGCTGCACTTCGCGGGCTGGGAGCGGCCCTGGGACCGGGAGAAGCAGGTCCCGCTGGACTGGCGCGCATGACAGGGTGGCCTGCGTACCGCAGACGACAAGGCGAGGCCTGAATCAGTGAACGTGCTGGACATCCTGTTGCTGCTGGCCGCCGTCTGGTTCGCGATCGTCGGCTTCCGGCAGGGCTTCGTCGTCGGCATCCTGTCGGTGATCGGCTTCCTCGGCGGCGGTCTCGTCGCCGTCTATCTGCTGCCGGTGATCTGGGACGCGCTGACGGACAACGCGGAGGTGAGTCAGACCGCCGCCGTCGTCGCGGTCGTCATCGTCATCGTGTGCGCCTCCGTCGGCCAGGCACTGACGACCCATCTGGGCAACAAGCTGCGCCGCTTCATCACGTGGTCCCCGGCCCGCGCCCTGGACGCCACCGGCGGCGCCCTGGTCAACGTCGTGGCCATGCTCCTGGTCGCCTGGCTGCTCGGCTCCGCCCTCGCCCGGACCACGATGCCGACGGTCGGCAAGGAGGTGCGGCAGTCCACGGTGCTGGCGGGGGTGCAGGAGGTGCTGCCCGCGCAGGCCGACACCTGGTTCGACAGCTTCACCTCGGTCCTCGCGGAGAACGGCTTCCCGCAGGTCTTCAGCCCGTTCTCCAACGAGCCGGTCCTCGACACGCCGCCGCCCGACCCCGCGCTGGTGAACAGCCGGGTCGCCGTCACCGCCAAGCGCTCCATCGTCAAGGTCATGGGCACCGCCCCCGACTGCGGCAAGGTCCTCGAGGGCACCGGGTTCGTCTTCGCCGACCGCCGGGTCATGACCAACGCGCATGTCGTGGGCGGCGTCGACGAGCCCACGGTGCAGATAGGCGGCGAGGGCCGGAAGTACGACGCGACGGTCGTCCTCTACGACTGGCGGCGCGACATCGCCGTACTGGACGTGCCGGAACTGGACGCGCCCGCGCTGCGGTTCACCGACGAGGACGAGGACGCGCGGGGCGACGACGACGCGATCGTCGCGGGCTTCCCGGAGAACGGGGCGTACGACGTCCGTGCCGCGCGGGTCCGCGGGCGCATCACGGCCAACGGACCGGACATCTACCACCGCGACACCGTCCGCCGGGACGTCTACTCGCTGTACGCGACCGTCCGTCAGGGCAACTCCGGTGGCCCGCTGCTGACGCCGGAGGGCGAGGTGTACGGCGTGGTCTTCGCCAAGTCCCTGGACGACCCCGACACCGGTTACGCGCTCACCGCGGACGAGATCCGCGAGGACATCGGCAAGGGCCGCACCGCCAGCCAGCAGGTGGACAGCGACAGCTGCGCGCTCTAGCCCCGCGTCCGGGCAGGCCCGTGCACGGGGGCGCCGGTGCGGTGTGTCTCAGGTCCGTGGATGGCGCAGGCGTACGGAGACCCAGCGGGCCCTGCGGCGCAGGATGCGCGGAATACCCACCCGAAGGTCCGCACCCGCGAGTTGCGGGGTGCCGCCGCGTCGGTGGGTGCTGCTCACGCCGCTCGTGGAGCGGCCGTCGCGTGCTACGTCACTGTAGTCGTGCGTCCAGCCCATACCCGGACGTGTGCCCCCGCCCCAAGGTCGATAACCGTTCCCGGCGCCCCCAATTGGCCTATGCGCCGGGCAAGTGGCCGTTCATAGGACAAGCGTTCCGGTTCGGATACCGGGTGCTTCCGTTCGGTGACCGAACGCTGACCCAACGGCCGTCGAACCGTCATCGATCGGGTTCGGGATCCTTCAGCCAGTTGATCAGTTCGGTCGAGAAGGCGACCGGATCCTCTTCGTGCGGGAAGTGCCCGAGCCCGTCGAACAGCCGCCAGCGGTACGGCGCTTCGACGTACTGCCCCGACCCCGCCGCGCTCCGGGTCCGCATCACGGGGTCCAGGGAGCCGTGCAGGTGCAGGGTCGGCACGCGCACCGGCCGCTTCATCCGGCGGTAGAACTGGATGCCGTCCGGACGGGCCAGGGAGCGCACCAGCCAGCGGTACGGCTCGACCGAGCAGTGCGCCGTGGAGGGGATGCACATGGCGCGCCGGTACGCCGTCACCGCGTCGTCGTCGAGCAGCCGTGGCCCGGACCAGTCGTGGAGCAGCCGGCCGACCAGCGCGCCGTCGTCCGCGGTCAGTTGACGCTCCGGCACCCAGGGCCGCTGGAAACCCCAGATGTAGGAGCCCGCCCGGCTCTGGCGGACGTCCCCGAGCATGGCCGAGCGCCAGCGCCTGGGGTGCGGCATCGAGGACACCGCGAGCCGTCGTACGAGCTTGGGCCGCATCGCGGCGGCCGTCCAGGCCAGGTAGCCGCCGAGGTCGTGACCGACCAGCGCGGCGTCCGGCTCGCCGAGGGAGCGGATCACGCCGGTGATGTCGAGGGCGAGGCCCGCGGGGTCGTAACCGCGCGGGGTGCGGTCGCTGCCGCCGACGCCGCGCAGGTCCATGGCGACCGCGCGGAAGCCGGCGTCGGCGAGCGCCACCAGCTGGTGCCGCCAGGTCCACCAGAACTGCGGGAAGCCGTGCAGCAGCAGCACCAGCGGCCCGTCGCCCAGCTCGGCGATGTGGAAGCGGGCGCCGTTGGCCGCGACGTCCCGGTGGGTCACCTCGGGTCCGCCCGGGATGCCGAGGCGCACGACCGAGGTGGGGTTGGGGTGCTGCGGCGAGGGGGATTGCCCCGGAGATGTGCTGGAGCCCGTCATGAGGACGAGCGTGCCACAGCCTCGATCGCTTCGGGGGACCGGTCCGCGGGCAGTTCCGGGCGGGGGTGCGGCTTGGCGTTCTGGAGCAAGCCCGCCGACTGCTTCACCGAGGCGGCGACCTTCTGCGGGCCGCGGCCCTTCTTGGCCTTCTTCGCGAAGACGATGCCGATGAGCGCGAGGAGGCCCGCGACCAGCACGTTCGCGGCGAAGGACAGCAGGAAGCAGACGGCCATGTTCCAGCCGCTCCAGGTCCGGATGCCGTAGGCCAGCGCGAAGCTCAGCATCGGCAGGGAGAAGAGCAGGAGCAGGCCCGCGGCGGAGAACGCGCCGCCGCTCGTCGCCCCGCGCTTGACGTCCTGCTTCAGCTGCGCCTTCGCCAGCGCGATCTCGTCGTGCACGAGCGCCGACATTTCGGTGGTCGCCGAGGCGAACAGCTGGCCGATGCTGCGTTCGGTGCCGACCGGGCTGCCGTCGGGTGCGCTCATCGCGGTCTCCCTCTTCTGCTGGCTCTTCTGCGTACGGTTCCGTGGCGTCGCGTCGTCCTCGGCCCGGCCGTGTCCGGCCCGGCCCGTGTCCGCTCGACTGCGTACGGCCCCGTCTCTTGTACCGTCTCGTCAGATCATGCCGGACCGTCGCCCTCATCGCCTGCCCCGCCCGCCACTTCGGCAAGCCGCGCCGACTCCATCTCCTCGGCGATCCGGCGGTGCTCGGCGGCCTTCTTCTCGTAGATGGCGGCCACCCGCAGGTGGTACGCGGGGTCGTCCTCCTCGTAGATGTCGGGGACACCGCTGAGGTCGTCGTCGCGCTCCTCCTCCGCGACCATCCCCCGGTACTTCGCGTTCCGTATCTTCAGCAGCACCGTGGCCAGGGCCGCCGCGATCAGCGAGCCGGTCAGGACGGCGGCCTTGACCTCGCTCGTCATCGTCGCGTCGTTCTCGAAGGCCAGCTCGCCGATCAGCAGCGAGACGGTGAACCCGATACCGGCCAGGGTCGCCACCGCGAACACGTCGGCCCACTGGAGGTCATCGCTGAGCGAAGCCCTGGTGAAGCGCGAGGTCAGCCAGGTGCCGCCGAAGATGCCCAGCGTCTTGCCGACGACGAGCCCGAGTACGACACCGAGGGTCTCCGGCTTGGTGAACACGTCGGCCAGCGCCCCGCCGGTGATGGCCACACCCGCGCTGAACAGCGCGAACAGCGGCACGGCCAGGCCCGCCGACAGCGGGCGCACCAGGTGTTCGATGTGCTCGCCGGGGGAGTGGTCCTCGCCCTCGCGCCGGTGGCAGCGCAGCATCAGGCCCATCGCGACGCCGGCGATGGTGGCGTGGACGCCGCTGTTGTACATGAGGGCCCAGATCACCAGGCCGAGCGGGACGTACACGTACCAGCCGCGCACCCCCTTGCGCAGCAGCAGCCAGAAGACCGCGAGGCCGACGACCGCGCCGCCCAGCGCGGCGAAGTTCAGGGTCTCGGTGAAGAAGACCGCGATGATCAGGATGGCGAACAGGTCGTCGACGACGGCGAGCGTCAGCAGGAAGGCGCGCAGCGCGCTCGGCAGCGACGTGCCGATGACGGCGAGTACGGCGAGCGCGAAGGCGATGTCGGTGGCGGTCGGTACGGCCCAGCCGGACAGGGAGCCGCCGCCCGCGGTGCTGGTGACGGTGTAGACGAGAGCCGGTGCGACCATGCCGCACAGCGCCGCCACCACCGGGAGCGCGGCGGCCTTGGGGTCCTTCAGCTCACCGGCGACCAGTTCGCGTTTGAGTTCGATGCCGGCGACGAAGAAGAAGATCGCCAGGAGCCCGTCGGCGGCCCAGTGTGCGACCGACAGGTTCAGACCGAGGGCCGCGGGACCGAAGTGGAAGTGGCTGACGCTCTCGTAGCTGTCGTGCAGCGCCGGTATGTTCGCCCACACCAGGGCGGCGATCGCGGCGACGAGCAGCAGGACGCCGCCGACGGTCTCGGTGCGCAGCGCGTCCGTGAGGTAGGTGCGCTCCGGCAAGGACAGCCGTCCGAAGGCTTTGCGGGGGGTGCGGGGCGCGGTCACGAGGAAAACCTCCGGTCGGTGGGCAGCACGGAACACATGCCGACCAGACTTCCCGGCGCACCATGAGGATCTTGATGATTCGCTTACGTTCCGTCCAGCTTACCCGGGCTCCGGGTGCCGCACAGGGCGAGGGCACCCGGCGCGCGTCCGGCTCCGGGTGCCTCTCGGTGTGCCTGTGGCAGGCTCAGTCCTCGCTCGGGGCGGCCGGGAGCTTCGTCTGGATGAGGTCCATGACCGTCGAGTCCGCCAGCGTCGTGACGTCGCCGACCTGGCGGTTCTCCGCGACGTCTCGCAGCAGGCGCCGCATGATCTTGCCGGAGCGGGTCTTCGGCAGCTCCGAGACCGGCAGGATCCGCTTGGGCTTGGCGATCGGTCCGAGCGTGGCACCGACGTGGTTGCGCAGCTCGGCGACCAGGTCCTCGCTCTCCGCGGTGGTGCCGCGCAGGATCACGAAGGCCACGATGGCCTGCCCGGTCGTCTCGTCCGTCGCGCCGACCACGGCCGCCTCGGCGACCGAGGGGTGGGAGACGAGGGCCGACTCCACCTCGGTGGTGGAGATGTTGTGGCCGGAGACGAGCATCACGTCGTCGACGCGGCCGAGCAGCCAGATGTCGCCGTCGTCGTCCTTCTTGGCGCCGTCGCCCGCGAAGTACTTGCCCTCGAAACGCGACCAGTAGGTGTCGATGAACCGCTGGTCGTCGCCCCAGATGGTGCGCAGCATCGACGGCCACGGCTCGGTGAGCACCAGGTAGCCGCCTCCGCCGTTCGGCACCTCGTTGGCCTCGTCGTCGACGACGGTGGCGGAGATGCCGGGCAGCGGGCGCTGGGCGGAGCCCGGCTTGGCGTGGGTGACGCCCGGCAGCGGGGTGATCATCATCGCGCCGGTCTCGGTCTGCCACCAGGTGTCGACCACCGGGGTGGCGTCCGCGCCGATGTTCTTGCGGTACCAGATCCACGCCTCGGGGTTGATCGGCTCGCCGACCGAGCCGAGGACGCGCAGGGAGGACAGGTCGAACTTCGCGGGGATGTCGTCGCCCCACTTCATGAACGTCCGGATCGCGGTGGGCGCCGTGTACAGAATCGTCACGCCGTACTTCTGCACGATCTCCCAGAAGCGGCCCTGGTGCGGGGTGTCCGGGGTGCCCTCGTACATGACCTGGGTGGCGCCGTTGGCGAGCGGGCCGTAGACGATGTACGAGTGTCCGGTGACCCAGCCGACGTCGGCGGTGCACCAGAAGACGTCGGTCTCCGGCTTGAGGTCGAAGACCGCCCAGTGGGTGTACGCCGTCTGTGTGAGGTAGCCGCCGGAGGTGTGCAGGATGCCCTTGGGCTTCCCCGTCGTGCCGGACGTGTACAGGATGAACAGCGGGTGCTCGGCGTCGAACGCCTCGGGCGTGTGCTCGGCGGACTGCCCGTCGACGGTCTCGTGCCACCACTTGTCCCGGGAGTCGTCCCAGGCGACGTCCTGGCCGGTGCGGCGGACGACGAGCACGTGCTCGACGATCCCCGCGCGCTCGACGGCCTCGTCGACGGCCGGCTTGAGCGCGGACGGCTTGCCGCGCCGGTAGCCGCCGTCGGCGGTGATGACGACGCGGGCGTCGGCGTCCTGGATGCGGGTGGCCAGCGCGTCCGAGGAGAAGCCGCCGAAGACGACCGAGTGCGCGGCGCCGATGCGGGCGCAGGCCAGCATCGCGATCGCGGTCTCGGGGATCATCGGCATGTAGATGGCGACCCGGTCGCCCTTCTGCACGCCCAGCTCCAGCAGGGCGTTGGCGGCCTTGGAGACCTCGTCCTTGAGCTGGGCGTAGGTGAGGGCGCGGCTGTCGCCGGACTCGCCCTCGAAGTGGATGGCGACGCGGTCGCCGTTGCCGGCCTCCACGTGGCGGTCCACGCAGTTGTAGGCGACGTTCAGCGTGCCGTCCTTGAACCACTTGGCGAACGGCGGGTTCGACCAGTCGAGCGTCTCGGTCGGCTCCTTCGCCCAGGTCAGCCGGCGGGCCTGCTCGGCCCAGAAACCGAGCCTGTCAGCCTTGGCCTGTTCGTACGCCTCCGCCGTGACGTTGGCGTTCGCGGCCAGGTCGGCGGGGGGTGCGAACCTGCGTTCTTCCTTGAGCAGGTTGGAGAGGGAAGAAGTCTCGCTCATCGTCCCATCTCCTCCCTGAGCAGGTTGGCCAAGGATTCGTTGCTCACGACATCTCCCTTTCTCAGGGTTGTCCGTTGTGTCCCAGGCCACAGCTCATCAGACCCGGGGGGCCGATGACAAGGGTCGACGGGCAAATGGTTTAGACCTGTTCTGGTCGCCGCCTGCCTGCTGTGTCTCGTCCGTGGCTCTGTGGTCCGTGGTCACCCGTACCCACGGACGCCGACGGCGCGGGGTTCAGGGTGTGTAACGCCGCTCACACCCGCCCGCGCCGCGGCTCCCGGGACCGCTCGGACGGTCCTGCCGGGCGGTCAGGCGGTCAGGTTCGTCTCCCGCACCAGCTCGAACACGCTGCCTTCCGCGTCCTCGGACAGCAGGTACGACTGGGCCTCGCCCACGTGGAAGTACATGCCGTGCAGCTCCAGGTCTCCGGCGCCCAGCGCCCGGGCCACCGAGTCGTGGGCGCGCAGGTGCTCCAACTGCTGGACCACGTTGGCCAGGCACAGCCGCTCGGCCGTGTCGGCGGCCCCGCGTCCGGCCAGCCGGGGGCGGGCGCGACCGGCCCCACGCTTCTGCTCCTGCTCGTTCAAGTCCACGTCCACGTCTACGTCCGGCAGGGCGCGCTCCAGGCTGGGCAGCCCGTGCCGCAGCCACCGCTGGAGGGGCGTGTGCGCACCACCGGGTTCGGCGGCGAGCAGTGCCTGCATCGCCCCGCACCCGGAGTGCCCGCACACCGTGATGGAGCGCACCTTCAGTACGTCCACGGCGTACTCGATCGCCGCGGCCACCGAGTCGTCGCCGCTCTCCTCGCCGGGCAGCGGTACGAAGTTGCCGACGTTGCGCACCACGAACAGATCGCCGGGACCGCTGGAGGTGATCATCGATGTGACCACCCGCGAGTCTGCGCAGGTCAGGAAGAGCTGGGAGGGCTGCTGTCCCTCCCGGGCCAGCCGGGCCAGCTCACGGCGCATCAGTGGGCCGGTGTTGCGGTGGAACGCGCTGATGCCACGGGCGAGTTCGTGTCCGGTGGGCCCGTCGGGGGCGCCGGACCCGCCTGTTGCGCCTGTTGCGTCTCTCGTGCCGGGTGTGTTCGGGCCGGTCGCGGTGCCGAGGTTCCCGGCCGGGGATCCGTCGGTGGCCGACCGCCCGGCCGTGCCGCGTGGTGGGGCCGTCGGCGGGCGTTCGCACTGGTGGTTGCGCCAGGGCGTCCAAGGACGGCAGCGGCAGCCGTCCTCCTCGGCCGGTTCGGAGATCCGGGTGCCGGGCCGGCGGCCGGTGATGTCGACGGAGCCGCCCTGCGCGGTGTGCGTCTTCTGCCAGTCCTGCAGCGTCTCGTACGCCGCGTGGTCCATGAACGACCCGTCCAGCTCGACGACGGCGTCCGCTCCGTGGGGCACCTGGTGCAGGACCCGGCTGAGCCGCGGCACGGCGAGGAAGGTCAACTGGCCGCGTACATGGACGTGATGGACTCCCTCCGTCTCGTCATGAGTGATCCGGGTGCGGGTGAGCCGGTGCAGGGCGACGCCGACGGCGACGGCGATGCCCAGTGCGACGCCCTCCAGGACGCCGAGGAACACCACGCCGCAGGTGGTGACCGCGTAGACCAGCACCTCACGGTGGCGGGTCACCGTACGGATGTGGTTCAGCGACACCATCTTGAGGCCGACGGCCATGACCAGGGCGGCGAGCGAGGCGAGCGGGATGAGCTCCAGGGCCGGGACCATCAGCAGTGCGGCGATCACTACGAGAACGCCGTGCAGCATCGTGGAGTTCCGGCTGACGGCGCCCGCCGCCACGTTCGCGGAACTGCGCACGGCCACACCGGCGATGGGCAGTCCGCCGAGCGACCCGGAGACGATGTTGGCGGCTCCCTGACCGAGCAGTTCCCGGTCGAGGTCGGAGCGCTTGACGCGGCCGGTCAGGGAGGGTCGGGCGGCGACCAGTTTGTCGACGGCGACCGCGCCGAGCAGGGACTGCACGCTGCACACCAGCGTGGTGGTGAGGACAGCGGCGACGAGACCCAGTACCGGGCCGTCGGGCAGCGAGGCCAGGGCGTGGCTGCTCCAGGACGGCAGGTCGACCTTGGGCAGGCGAAGCCCGGTAAGGGCGGCGACCGCGGTGGCACCCGCGACGGCGATCAGGGCGGCGGGCAGCTTGCCCAGGGCCTGGCCCGCCCGGCCGGGGATGCGGGGCCAGAGCAGCAGCAGGGTGAGGGTCAGCACGCTCACGGCCAGGTCCGCCGGGTGGAGGTTCGCCAACTGGGCGGGCAGCGCGACCAGGTTGTCGGGCACGGAGCTCTGGGGGGTGCCGCCGAGGACGATGTGCAGCTGGGCGACGGCGATGGTGACGCCGATGCCGGCGAGCATGCCGTGCACGATGGCGGGGCTCACGGCGAGCGCCGAGCGTGCCACGCGCAGGCAGCCCAGCCCCAGCTGGGCGATCCCGGCGAAGACGGTGATGGCGCAGGTCGTACGCCACCCGTAGTGCTGGATGAGGTCGGCGGTGACCACGGTGAGCCCGGCGGCGGGGCCGCTGACCTGGAGTGGGCAGCCGCCGATCCGTCCGGCGACGATCCCGCCCACGGCGGCGGCGACGAGGCCGGCCTGGAGGGGGGCGCCGGTGGCGAGGGCGATGCCCAGGGAGAGGGGGAGGGCGATCAGGAAGACCGCGATCGCGGCCGAGACGTCGGCACCCGCGACGCGGAAGCGCCGGGGGCCGTGGGGCGGCGGGCTGTGGGGTGGGTGGACGTGCTTGGTCCGGGCCGAATCGGCGCGGGCGGGGACGCAGGCTGACATGTTCCCGTCTCCTGAGTATCCGTTCGATTACAGCGAGTAAATAGAGAGTAATTCAGAGTAAAGAAGAGGCATAGGTTTTTAGCGCGAACGGAGTAACGCCCCGCGCATTCGGGTGGAGCAGTTATTTCATCGGCTTGTCGTACTAATTCCTTCTCATTTCCGTGTCACCTTGACGGCGCTGACGGCACGGCCCGGCTCAGCACCCGACATCGCCTAGTCGGCGTTGGCCCGAGAGAAGGAAGAAGGTGGGCGGACATGGCCGCCACTCGCAGGATGGCCTCCCGCAAGACGGCCGCGCGCGCCGTGGTCGCCGCGGTCTGCGCCGCGTCGCTGGCCGGTTGCGCGATCGACAACGGCACCGGTTCCGGCGAAGGGACCCAAGGCCCGGGAAAAGAGAAGGGGAAGGCGGCACCGGCGCCCAAGAACGCGGTCCGGCTGATCGGTGACGGTTCCACCGCGTACACCGGGGCTCAGCCGCACCTGCCCCGGCCCGAACGTCTCAAGCCCGGTCAGAAGCCCCCGCAGTTCGTGGTGTTCTCGTGGGACGGCGCGGGTGAGGACAGCCAGAAGTTGTTCTCGCACTTCCGCGAAGTGGCCAAGGAGAACAACGCCACCATGACGTACTTCCTGAGCGGCGTGTACATGCTGCCGACCGAGAAGCGGGACCTGTACAACCCGCCCCAGCACTCCCCGGGCCGCTCCGACATCGGCTTCAACGACGAACAGGGCATCGCCGACACCGTCAAGCAGCTGCGGCTGGCGTGGCAGGAGGGCAACGAGATCGGCACCCACTTCAACGGGCACTTCTGCGGCGCCGGCGGTGGGGTCGGCGAGTGGTCCGTCGAGGAGTGGAAGGAGGAGATCAGCCAGGCCAAGCAGTTCGTGAAGACCTGGAAGACCAACACCGGGATGAAGAACGCGGCGCCCCTGCCCTTCGACTACGAGAAGGAGTTGATCGGCGCCCGCACTCCGTGCCTGGAGGGCCAGAAGAACTTCATGAAGGCGGCGAGCCAGATGGGCTTCCGCTACGACAGCAGCGGGGTGAACAACCAGGTCTGGCCGTCGAAGAAGGAGGGCCTGTGGGACCTGTCGATGCAGCTCGTGCCGTTCCCCGGCCACTCCTACGAGCAGCTCACCATGGACTACAACTACATGGTCAACCAGTCGGGCACCGCCACCCAGGGCGACCCCGCCAAGCGCGAGTTCTGGGGCGACCAGATGCGTGACAGCCTGCTGAAGGGCTTCGAGCGGGCCTACGACGGGAACCGCGCGCCGCTGATCATCGGCAACCACTTCGAGTCCTGGAACGGCGGCACCTACATGCGCGCCGTGGAGGAGGTCGTCGAGACGGTGTGCACCAAGGAGGAGGTGCGCTGCGTCTCCTTCCGGCAGCTCGCGGACTGGCTGGACGCCCAGGACCCCAAGGTCCTGAAGAAGCTGCGCACCCTCGGCGTCGGTGAGACTCCGAAGAAGGGCTGGGCGTCCTTCCTGTCGGCCGCGCCCGCACCGGCGCCCAAGGGTGTGCCCGGGGCGCCGGCCGCCAAGCAGTAGGGCCCGGCCGCCGGCCGCTCCGAGGCGTACGAGGTCGCGGGGGCCGGCGGGTCACGCGAGGGTGGCGACCTCCTCGCCGAGGACGAAACCGGGGTCGACCTGCGCCGCCAGGTCGTCCCCGGTGCGCTCGTTGCCCCAGCTGTGGGCGTTCTTCAGATGGAAGTGGACCATCTGCTGGGTGTAACGCGCCCAGTCCCGCAGCTCGTACGTCGCGTCGACGGCCGTGCGCAGCGTGCGCAGCGCCCGGCTGTTGGTCTCCTCCAGGAGCTCGAACCGTGGCGGGCGGCCCTTCTCCATGGCGCGCACCCAGTCCGAGTGCCCGACGGTGACCAGCAGGTCGTCCCCCACCTCGTCGTGCAGGAAGTCGAGGTCGTCCTGCCCCTGCACCTTGTTGCCGACGACCTTCAGGGTGACGCCGAAGTCGCGGGCGTACTCCTTGTACTGGCGGTAGACGGAGACCCCCTTGCGGGTCGGCTCGGCGACGAGGAACGTGATGTCGAAACGGGTGAACATGCCGGAGGCGAACGAGTCGGAGCCGGCGGTCATGTCCACCACGACGTACTCGTCACGCGCGTCGACCAGGTGGTTCAGGCACAGCTCCACGGCTCCGGTCTTGGAGTGGTAGCAGGCGACCCCCAGGTCGGCGTCCGTGAAAGGCCCGGTGACCATCAAACGGACGGTCCCGCCGTCGAGTTCCACCGGCCGGGCGCAGGCGTCGTAGACCGGGTTGTCCTCGCGCACGCGCAGCAGGCGCGAGCCCTCGCCGGGCGGCGTCGTTTTGATCATTTTCTCGGTGGAGGCGATGCGCGGGTTGGTGCCGCGCAGGTGGTCCTTGATCAGCGAAAGGTGCTCGCCCATCGCGGGCAGCCCGGCCGCCTCCGCGTCGTCGAGGCCCAGCGCTGCCCCCAGGTGCTGGTTGATGTCGGCGTCGATCGCGACGACGGGCGCGCCGGTGGCGGCGAGGTGGCGGACGAACAGGGAGGACAGGGTGGTCTTGCCGCTGCCGCCCTTCCCGACGAAAGCAATTTTCATGTTCACCAAGAGTAGTGGCTCGATAGCTGTACGTGGCACGGGAGGCGGGCCGGGGGTGAAGAAGACCACTCGTTCGTGGGGCACGGCGCCGGGTTGCGTAGGGTCTTACTCATGAGTACGACAGGCGCGAACGCCGATCCGCTCGCGGCCCTGGGCGCCCTGCCCGGTGTGGCCGAGTCCGTGGAGTCCGTACGCAAGGCCGTGGACCGTGTCTACGGCCACCGGATCATGCGGCGCCGCAGCAACGAGATCACCTCCGAGGCGGCACTGCGCGGCGCCCGGGGTTCGGCGGCACTGTCCGGGGCGGACTGGGCCCTGGAGGAGGTGCGCCGGCGGAGCGACTTCAGTGGCGACGTCGAGGCCCGCGCGGTGGGCGCCGCGTTGCGGCTGACCGCCGAGGCGGGGCAGCTGCTGTCCATCTGGCGACAGTCGCCGCTGCGCGTGCTGGCCCGGCTGCACCTGGTGGCGGCCGCGGACAACGCCGACCAGGTGGGGCGGCCCCGCCAGAACGGCGAGCCGGTGGACGAACCGCTCGTCGAGCTGCCGCTGCCCGACGCCCAGGAGGCGCACGGCCGCCTGGACGGGCTGGCCGCGCTGGTCGCGGCCGGCGGTTCCGCACCGGCGCTGGTGACGGCTGCGGTGGTGCACGGGGAACTGCTGGCGCTGCGCCCCTTCACCTCCGACAACGGCCTGGTCGCGCGCGCGGCGGAGCGCATCGTCCTGGTCGGCAGCGGACTGGACCCCAAGTCGGTGTGCCCGGCCGAGGTCGGTCACGCGGAGCTGGGGCGCGCGGCCTACCTGGCGGCGCTCGACGGCTATGTCTCCGGAACCCCGGAGGGCATGGCCGCCTGGATCGCCCATTGCGGCAAGGCGGTCGCCCTCGGTGCCCGCGAGTCGACGGCGGTGTGCGAGGCGCTCCAGCGCGGGGCGGCGTAGGGCCCGTGCGCGCCTGTCCGCGCTTGTTCGCCGGACAGGGGCCGGGGCAGACGCCACAGGAATGCGGCGGTACGAATGCTCGTACCGCCGCTGGCATGACCACCCGGTTACCAAGCGTCCTCGATATGTGCCCATCAGGCCGGGAACTTCGCCCGTGACCTGGTGCGGCTGGCCCGTAATCGACGGGTCGACGTCGCGTGGGTGCCCGGTGTCCATGCTCGGTCCGTTGGGCCATATGCGTGTTTAAGGTGATCCTTTCGGATGTCCTTGGTCTCGCGGGCCGTTGAGTCCTTTGTACTACCGGTCCCGAGTAAGCGGAAGTGCTCGCCGCACTTCTTTACTTTTGCGGTCATACGCGGGTGAAAGCGCTGATCCGGCCGACGGGGCGAACCGACGACCGATCGGCCCGAGGGCGCCGGTCAGGCCGCCGGGGACCGTCGTCGGCTCGCGTACCAGACGAGACCCGCGGTCGCCGCCGCGGCGCCTATCGCGGCGGCCGCGACGAGGGCGGGACGCGGGGGCACGGAGAATCCACCGATCCGCTGCTTGAGCCGCACCGGGCGATGGAAATCGAGAATCGGCCACTCGCGCGCGAGGGCTTCCCGGCGCAGCGCCCGGTCCGGGTTGACCGCGTGCGGGTGGCCGACGGCCTCCAGCATCGGCAGGTCGGTCGCCGAGTCGCTGTAGGCGTAGCAGCGGGACAGGTCGTACCCCTCGGACCCGGCCAGCTCCCGGATCGCCTCCGCCTTGGTCGGGCCGTACGCGTAGTACTCCACCTCTCCGGTGAAGCAGCCGTCCTCACCGACGATCATGCGGGTCGCCACCACCCGGTCGGCGCCGAGCAGCTCGCCGATCGGCTCGACCACCTCGGCGCCCGAGGTCGAGACGATCACGACGTCGCGACCGGCGGTGTGGTGCTCCTCGATCAGGGAGGCCGCCTCGTCGTAGATGATCGGGTCGATCAGGTCGTGCAGGGTCTCGGCGACGAGTTCCTTGACCAGCTGGACGTTCCACCCGCGGCACAGTGCGGAGAGGTACTCGCGCATCCGCTCCATCTGGTCGTGGTCGGCGCCGCCGGCGAGGAACACGAACTGGGCATATGCGGTACGCAGCACGGCCCTGCGGTTGATCAGCCCGCCTTGGTAGAACGACTTGCTGAACGTGAGCGTGCTCGACTTCGCAATGACCGTCTTGTCCAGGTCAAAGAAGGCCGCCGTGCGGGGCATGGAGTGAGACGCGGAGTGGGGCGAGGGGTGGTTTTCCACAACCCTGAGCATAGGCGCAGCCCATTCGGCGTAAGCTGTGGCGCGTGGGTTTGCCTGAGAGGGCTCTCGGGTACACCATGGAAGTCACGGATCGTTCGCGACCGTGCTAACCCGGTCCGACTCCTCCCCCCCCCGAGTCGGCCGTGGAGACGACCCCCGCTCTCCCCCCCGGCGGGGGTCGTCGCATGTCCGGGTGGGTTTTCCGCACTTCTTACGATCTGGGCCCCGTGCCGTTGCGGCGCGGGGCCCAGGCGTTGTCGCGACCACGGTCCGCTACACAGCGTAGCGACCGGACTGCTCTGCGGCATTCGCACGCGGGGTGGAGCGGAACCGGAGGAGGGTCACCGGTTCGAGTGAGTCGATATTCACAACCATCGAGTTGTCCACAGTTTTTGACCAAGATCCACACGATTTCCCGGATCGCTGCACCGTGATTCCCATGCGTCCGGGCCGTGCCGAGTTCCTTGGCCGGATCTGTTTGCCGGACGCGTGATGTGGGCCGCTCGTGCGGGGACCGCTTTCCGGTTCTTCACGCGGCCGCAAATCGCGGGGCCGCGGCGGCTGCGCGAGAGACCACGAGACACGGGGCGCGCCTGCGGTAGCCGCGCCGAAGGGGGAAAGACCATGACTGGAACGATCACGCACGACCCGCCGTCCGCCGCCGGAGGGCGACAGGGTGGACCCCTGATCGTCACCGAGGACACGGAGCTCCTCGACGACCTGCTGCGCCTGTGCGCGGCCGCGGGCGCCACGCCGGAGGTGCACCACTCGGTGCCCGTGACGCCTCCTTCGGCGCCTTCGGCACTGACGGCGGTGGCTTCCTCGGCGTCTCCCGCACCCGCGGCGGCCGGGAGGCGGACCGGATGGGAGACCGCGCCCCTGGTCCTCGTCGGGGACGACGCGGCGCGGCGGGTGCGGGGAGCGGTGCGGAGACGGGGAGTGGTCCTCGTGGGCCGCGATCAGGACGACTCGGGGATCTGGCAGCGGGCCGTCGAGATCGGCGCCGACCACGTCCTGATGCTGCCCGACGGTGAACAGTGGCTGGTCGACCGCATCGCCGACGTCGCCGAGGGCGTCGGCCGTCCGGCCCTCACCGTCGGCGTCATCGGCGGCCGGGGCGGCGCCGGAGCGTCCACACTGGCCTGCGCGCTCGCCGTCACCTCCGCGCGGGAGGGGTTGCGCAGTCTCCTGGTGGACGCCGATCCCCTGGGCGGCGGCCTCGACGTCCTGCTCGGCGGTGAGACGGCCGAGGGGCTGAGGTGGCCGGCGTTCGCGGCATCGCGAGGGCGGGTCGGCGGCGGTGCACTGGAGGAGTCGCTGCCCCAGTTGCATTCGCTGCGGGTGCTGAGCTGGGACCGGGGCGACTGCGTCGCGGTACCGCCGCAGGCCGTTCGAGCGGTGCTCGCGGCGGCCCGGCGAAGGGGCGGCACGGTCGTCGTCGACCTGCCTCGCCGGATCGACGACGGGGTCGCCGAGGTCCTCGCGCAACTCGACATCGGGCTCCTCGTCGTCCCCGCCGAGCTGCGGGCCGTCGCGGCGGCGGGCCGGGTGGCGGCGGCGGTGGGCATGGTGCTGCGCGACCTTCGGGTCGTGGTGCGCGGACCCTACGGCTCCGGACTCGACGACCGTGAGGTGGCCCGGTTGCTCGACCTTCCCCTGGCCGGCGAGGTGCCGGTGGAGTCCGGCCTGCTGCGGGCCACGGAGAGCAGACGCCCCCCGGGCACACCCGCCCGCGGCCCGCTGGCGCGCTTCTGCCGTGGGTTCTGGGAGCGGGCGCTGGCGGAGACGGACGGGCGGGGCGGGAGCGGTTCGTGAGGGGCGTGACCGGGTCGGTGGTGAGCGGTGGAAGGCGGGTCGGGATGGACGAGGTGGCGGCGGGAGCGCAGGGCGGGATTGCGGGGGCGGCTGGGGGAGCGGGGACGGGAGGCCGGTCGCTCGGGGCCCAGGGGACCCACGACGGACTGGACACGCGGGTGGCGCCGGGCTGGGTGATCCGTCAGCCCGCCAGGACGCCTACGGGATCGTTGTCGCCTGCCGATGGTGCTGGGCGCCGGGACTCCGGAGCATCGGGGGGCTCGGCGACCACGACATGGCTGGGCTCGGCGCCCGCTGGGCTGACGGGACCGGCTCCCGGGCCCGCGCCGGCACGGACGCAGGCGCAGGGCTCTCTGCGGTCTCCGGCGCCGGTCGCACAGAACGGCCTCGGCGCCGCGCCCGGCATGCTCGACGGTGTGCGGCGGTGGCTCGCCGAGAGCGGGGCGGAGCCGACGCCCGCGCGAGTGGCGCAGGCACTTCGGGAGCAGGGGCGGGTGCTCGGGGACGCCGAGATCCTCGGTGCCGCCGAACAGCTCAGGTCGGAACTGGTCGGCAGCGGACCACTCGAGCCGCTGCTCGCCGACCCCTCGGTGACCGACGTGCTGGTCTCCGCACCGGACCGGGTCTGGGTGGACCGGGGCGGCGGCCTGGAGCTGGCACCGGTCTCCTTCCCCGACGCGGCGGCGGTGCGGCGGCTCGCGCAGCGCCTCGCGACCGTCGCTGGGCGACGGCTCGACGACGCCCGGCCCTGGGTGGACGCCAGGCTGCCCGACGGCACCCGGCTGCACGCGGTGCTGCCACCGGTCGCCGTCGACTGCACCTGCCTCGCGCTGCGAGTGGTACGGCCGCGCGCCTTCACCCTCCGCGAGTTGGCTGCGGCGGGCACCGTGCCGCCCGGCGGTGACCGCGTGCTGCGCGCCCTGCTGCGGGCCCGGCTGTCCTTCCTCGTCAGCGGCGGTACCGGCAGTGGCAAGACGACGCTGCTCAGCGCCCTGCTCGGTCTGGTCGGACCGGACGAGCGCATCGTGCTGGCCGAGGACTCGGCGGAACTGCGACCCGACCATCCGCACGTCGTCCGTCTGGAGACGAGACCGGCCAATCAGGAGGGCGCCGGTCTGGTCACCCTGGAGGACCTGGTGCGCCAGGCGCTGCGCATGCGGCCGGACCGGCTGGTCGTGGGTGAGGTGCGGGGTCCCGAAGTGGTCCATCTGCTCGCCGCGTTGAACACGGGCCACGAGGGCGGGTGCGGAACGGTGCACGCCAATGCCGCCGCCGACGTACCGGCGCGGCTGGAGGCGCTCGGCACGACCGCGGGCCTGAACCGCGCGGCTCTGCACAGTCAGCTCGCGGCGGCCCTCTCGGTCGTCCTCCACCTGGTCCGCGACCGCGCGGGACGGCGCCGGATCGCCGAGGTGCACGTACTGGAGCGGGACCCCTCGGGGCTGGTGCGGACAGTGCCGGCGCTGCGATGGGGGACGGAGGCGTTCGTGGCCGAACGCGGCTGGCAGCGGCTGCGGGAGCTGTTGCGCGGTGCGGGGGTCGAAGAGCAGGCGGTCGGACGGGAGGCGGGGAGGTGATGAGCATGACGGTGGCCGGCACTCCGGTGACGGGCATGCCGGGGACGGGCGAGCTGTCGACGGGCGTGGTCCTGGTGTGCCTGGGCGCGGCCGTCTGGCTGGCAGGAGGGTGGCACTCAGGCGTACGGCGAGCGCGGACGGTCCTCGCCGAAGGCCGGACGCTCGCGCCCGGTGGGCCGAGTGGGACTGACGGTTCTGGTGGGTCTGACAGGCCTGGTGGGGCGTGCGCCGCCGGGCTGCCTGCGGCGGGTCGGACGACGGAGGAGTTGCGGCGTCTCAGGGGCCGCCTGAGGCCCGAGTGGTGGTCGCTGGCCGCCGGGCTGGTGCTGGCGATCCTGGGCACCTCGGTGCTGCCGGCCGTCGCGGGGGCGGCCGGAGTGCCGGTACTGCGGCGCGTGCGGCTGGCCGGTCGGGAGCGGCGGGCCAAGGAGCGCAGGCAGGACGCGGTGATCGCCCTGTGCGGGACGCTCGCCGGGGAGGTGCGGGCGGGGCGGCAACCGGGCGAGGCGCTCCTGTGCGCCGCACAGGACTCCGCCGGGCTCGGTGAGGCGCAGGCGGCGGTGCTCGCGGCGGCCCGGTTCGGCGGGGACGTCCCCGGCGCGCTGGCGTTGGCGGCCGGGCAGCCCGGCGCCGAGGGACTGCGCGGTCTCGCGGCGTGCTGGCGAGTCGCGGTCGACCAGGGCGCGGGGCTCGCGGCCGGTCTCGACCGGCTGGAGGGCGCGCTGCGTGCCGAGCGGGACCAGCGCTCGGACCTGCGCGCCCAACTGGCCGGCGCCCGGGCCACCGCCGTGATGCTCGCCGGCCTTCCGGTCCTGGGCCTGCTGCTCGGCGTCGCCCTCGGGTCCGACCCCCTGCACGTGCTGCTGCACACCGGTGCCGGGGTGGGCTGTCTGCTGGCCGGCGGGGCTCTGGAGAGCCTGGGCGTGTGGTGGGTGACGCGGATCGTGCGCGGAGCGGAGGCGACTTCGTGAACGGCGACTTTGTCCACAGGCTGGGGGCCGTGGTGGCGATGGTGCTGGTCGCCGGCCGACTGGCGCGCGGTCTTGGAACCGCGCGGCGGGGCCGGGCGCTGCGCAGGCGCCTCAGGGGCCTACTGGCACCGCAGTCGGCGCCGGTCCGCTCCGCCGGGCGACGCGCCGAAGCGCTGAGCACCCTGCGCCCGTGGCTGCCGCTGGCCGGCACGGTGGGCGCCGGCTGGGCCCTGGTCGGCGGTGCGGTCGGGGTCCTGGTGGGGCTGGTGGGCGCGGCCGCACTGTGGCGTTGGAGTGCCAGGCGTTCGGCCGCGGGCACGGAGGCGGCGCAGGTTGCTGCCGCGCAAGCCGCTCGCCAACTGCCTTTGGCGGCCGATCTGCTGGCGGCCTGCATCGCGGCGGGCGCGAGTCCGGTGGCGGCGGCGCGGGCGGTCGGCGAGGCCCTGGGCGGACCGGTCGGGGACGCGCTGGGGCGCGGTGCCGCGGAGGTGCGCCTCGGCGGCGAACCGGCAGGTGCCTGGCGGGGGTTGGCCGCCGTCCCGGGGGCCGTGCCGCTGGCGCGGCTGCTGGAGCGGGCCGAGGTGTCCGGCCTGCCCGCGGCGGGCCCGGTCGCCCGCCTGGCCGCCCAGGCCCGTGCCGACTGGGCCCGCACCACGACGGTCCGGGCCCGTCGAGCGGCCGTCATGGTCACCGCGCCGGTGGGGCTGTGCTTTCTGCCCGCGTTCATCGCGGTGGGCGTACTGCCGGTGGTCATCGGACTGGCCGGCGGGGTGCTGGGTCGCGGGGGAGGCGGTGGCTGACGGATCGGGGCGTCGGACGAGCAGCAGTCGAGCTACGGATGAGCAAGCGGGCAACGGAATCGAACCTTACGGGGGTTGCGATGTATCAGATGGTGCGGGAACGGCTGGGTGCCCTGGTGGGCGGAGTACTCGGGGCGGTGCGACGGCGGGCCGCGCGGCGGGACGCGGGAATGGTCACCTCCGAGTACGCGATGGGGATCGTCGCGGCGGTGGCCTTCGCCGTGGTTCTGTACAAGGTCGTCACGAGCGGCACGGTCAGTGCGGAGTTGCAGGGCATCGTGAAGGGGGCTCTCGATGCGCGGATGTGAAAGGGCGGTGAGAGACGGGACCCGGGTCCGCGGTGCGTCCGGACGCCGTCTGCGCGAAGCTCCGGCCGCCGGGGCGGGCACCGGGCCGGACAGCGGATTCGTGACGGCGGAGGCTGCCGTGGTGCTTCCCGTGCTGGTGGTGTTCGCGATGGCGCTCGTGTGGGGGCTGCTCGTGGTGGCCGCTCAGATCCAGTGCGTGGACGCGGCCCGGGCGGGGGCCCGTGCGGCGGCACGACAGGACCCGGAGGATGCGGTGGTGGAGCTCGCCCGTGCGGCGGCACCACGAGGAGCACGGGTCACGGTGCACCGGGAGGCGGGCCTGGTCCGTGTCGTCGTGGTGGCCGAGCCACCGGCTCTGCACGGACTGCCCTTCGAAGTACGGGAGGAGGCCGTGGCTTCGGCGGAGCAGACGGTGGGCACTGGGCCGACGGCGGCGGAACCGGTGGGGGTCGATCCGTGAGGGACCGAACTGGTGGGGGTCGATCCGTGAGGGGCCGAACCGGTGGGGGTCGATCCGCGAGGGCCGCAACCGGTGGGGGCCGGGCCGTGAGGGGCCGAACCGGTGGGGGTCGAGCCGTGAAGGACCGAACCGGTGGAGGCCGGGCCGTGAGGGCCGCAACCGGTGGAGGCCGACCCCCGGGGGACGCAACCGGTGAGGGCGGTGCCGTGAGGGACGGCGCCGGTGGGAGTCGGGCCATGAACGCCTCCGACCGGGGGTCGGCGACCGTGTGGAGCGTGGCCGCCATCGCCGTTCTGTGTTTCGTGTTCGGCATCGTGCTGGCCCTGGGGCAGGCCGTCGTGGCCCGGCACCGCGCGGCGGGCGGCGCCGATCTGGCGGCGCTCGCCGCGGCGGACGACTGGGCGCAGGGCGCCACCGCGGCGTGCGAGAGGGCGGGGCGGGTCGCGCGGGCGCAGGAGGTGCGGTTGGTGCGCTGCGTGCTCACCGGGCAGATCTCGGACGTGACGGCGGCGTCGGGCAGCGGGCCGTTCACGGCGGAGGTTAGGGCGAGGGCGGGCCCCGCCCCGCTCGAAACGCCCGCGCCCGCACCACCCCTGCCCTCTGCGCGGTCCCTCCCGCCTACCCCGCCTGCTGCGCCGGCCCCGCCTCCGCCGCCCCCCGCAGCAGCACCGTGAGGAGTCGTACCGCGCCCCGCTTGTGCAGCGGATCGTTGCCGTTGCCGCACTTGGGGGACTGGATGCAGGACGGACAGCCCGCGTCGCACTCGCAGGAGGCGATGGCCTCGCGGGTTGCGGTCAGCCAGTCGCGGGCCGTGTGGAAGGCCCGCTCGGCGAAGCCCGCGCCGCCGGGGTGGCCGTCGTACACGAAGACCGTCGGCAGCAGCGTGTCCGGGTGCAGGGGGACCGACACGCCGCCGATGTCCCAGCGGTCGCAGGTCGCGAACAGGGGCAGCATGCCGATCGAGGCGTGCTCGGCGGCGTGCAGGGCCCCGCCGAGGATCTCCGGGTTGATCCGGGCCGCGTCCAACTGGTCCTCGGTGACGGTCCACCACACCGCGCGGGTGCGCAGCGTACGAGGAGGGAGGTCGAGCTTCGTCTCGCCCAGGACCTCGCCGGTGATCAGGCGCCGGCGCAGGAAGGAGACCACCTGGTTGGTGACCTCGACGGAGCCGTAGCAGAGGCGCCCGTCGCCCCAGGGGACCTCGATGTCGGTCTCCAGCACCGAGATCGCCGTGGTGTCGCGGGCCACCGTCGAGTAGGCGGGGGTGGCCTGCTCGACCAGCGCGACGGAGTCCTCCAGGTCCAGGGAGCGGACGAGGTACGTGCGCCCCTGGTGGAGGTGCACGGCGCCCTCGTGGACGGTCGTGTGGGCGGCACCGGCGTCCACGGTGCCCAGCAGCCTGCCCGTGCCATCCTCGACGACCTGGACCGGACGTCCGCCCTCGCCCCGGATGTCCGTCAGGTCGGCGGCCCGCTCGCGGCGGGTCCAGTGCCAGGCCCGGGTCCGGCGGCGCAGCAGCTTCGCCGCCTCCAGTTGGGGCAGCAGTTCCTCGCAGGCGGGACCGAAGAGCTTCAGGTCCTCCTCGGTCAGGGGAAGTTCCGCCGCTGCCGCACACAGGTGGGGGGCGAGGACGTACGGGTTGTCCGGGTCGAGGACGGTGGACTCCACCGGCTGGTCGAAGAGGGCCTCCGGGTGGTGGACGAGGAAGGTGTCCAGCGGGTCGTCACGGGCCACCAGCACGGCCAGCGCCCCCTGCCCGGCCCGCCCTGCCCGGCCCGCCTGCTGCCACAGCGAGGCCCGTGTGCCCGGGTACCCGGCGATCACCACGGCGTCCAGACCGGAGATGTCGAGGCCGAGTTCGAGGGCGTTCGTCGCCGCGAGGCCGAGGAGGTCGCCGGAGTGCAGGGCGCGTTCCAGGGCACGGCGCTCCTCGGGGAGGTAACCGCCCCGGTACGCCGCCACCCGCCCGGCCAGGGAGCGGTCGACCTCGGCCAGACGCTCCTGGGCGATCACCGAGATCAGCTCCGCGCCACGCCGGGAGCGGACGAAGGTGATCGAGCGCATGCCCTGCACCGTGAGGTCGGTGAGCAGGTCGGCGGCTTCCGCGGTGGCCGTCCGGCGGACCGGTGCGCCCTTCTCGCCCTCCAGTTCGGTCAGCGGCGGTTCCCACAGAGCGAACACCAGTTCACCGCGGGGTGACGCGTCGTCGGCGACCTCGATCACCGGGAGCCCGGTGAGCCGGCGGGCCGCCACCGAGGGCTCGGCGGCGGTGGCGGAGGCGAGCAGGAACACCGGCGACGCGCCGTAGCGCGCACACAGTCTGCGCAGTCTGCGCAGCACCTGGGCGACGTGGGAGCCGAAGACGCCCCGGTAGGTGTGGCACTCGTCGATCACGACGTACTTCAGTGCCTTCAGGAACGACGACCAGCGGGGGTGGGAGGGCAGGATGCCGCGGTGCAGCATGTCCGGATTGGTCAGGACGTACGTTCCGTACTGGCGGATCCACTCGCGTTCCTCGAACGGAGTGTCGCCGTCGTAGACCGCGGCCCGCACGGAGGTTCCGAGAGGTTGTGAAAGTTCTTTCACCGACCGGCACTGGTCGGCCGCCAGCGCCTTGGTGGGGGCCAGGTAGAGGGTCGTGGCGCCGCGTCCGTTGGGCGCCTCGGAGCCGTCCACGAGGGCCGACAGGACCGGCACCAGATAGGCCAGGGACTTGCCCGACGCGGTGCCGGTGGCGACGACCACCGAGTCGCCGTCCAGGGCGTGCTCGGCCACGCGTGCCTGGTGGGCCCAGGGATGTTCGATGCCCGCGGCCCGTACCGCGGCCAGGACCTCCGGCCGAATCCGGTCCGGCCAGACGGCATGACGGCCCGCACGCGGGGGCAAGTGCTCCGTATGAGTGATGCGCGCAGCCCGGCTCGGTCCCGCGGCGAGCCGGTCCAGGAGCATGCCCGGTTCCGGCCGGGAGCCGGGCTCCGCCGGGGATCGATCGGGTCGGTGATTCTTGGCCATCGGCACCGAGTCTGTCACTGGCGTGACGGACAATGGGACCAAGGCGTCGTGCACGCCTGCCGGTAAGTGATTGAATGCCATCGCGGCTGGCGAACCGTCCTGGGGGCTTCAAGCCGAGGTGTCCCGAGGGACGACCGCTCGATAGCAAGGTGCTGGAGGATCCGTGGACCTGTCCCTGTCGACCCGTACCGTCGGCGATCGTACGGTCGTCGAGGTCGGTGGCGAAATTGACGTATACACCGCGCCCAAGCTGCGTGAGCAGCTGGTCGAGCTCGTGAACGACGGGAGTTTCCACCTCGTCGTCGACATGGAGGGCGTGGACTTCCTCGACTCCACAGGGCTCGGCGTGCTGGTGGGTGGACTGAAGCGGGTGCGTGCCCATGAGGGCTCGCTGCGGCTGGTCTGCAACCAGGAGCGCATTCTCAAGATCTTCCGTATCACCGGCCTCACCAAGGTGTTCCCCATTCACACCTCGGTCGAGGAAGCGGTGGCGGCCACCGACTGACGACCGGTTCCGGGCCTCTCGGGGCCCGGGACGCAAGTAGAACAAGGGGGGTCCGGGCTGGCGGCAGCCCGGACCCTCGAAAGCACGCCCGCAGTTCCGAGGGGGATGCATGGCCACCGTCGAACTCCGTTTCAGCGCGCTGCCCGAGCACGTCCGTACCGCCCGTCTGGTGGCGGCCGCGGTGGCGCGCAGGGCCGGAGTGGACGAGGCCGTCCTCGACGAGGTCAGGCTCGCCGTCGGCGAGGCCTGTACCCGGGCCGTGGGCCTGCATCAGCACGTCGGCATCACGGCGCCGGTCAAGGTGTCGCTGATCGAGGAGGAGAAGCAGTTCTCCATCGAGGTCGGTGACGAGGCGCCGCACGCGGTCCCCGGGGTCAAGACCTCGGGGGACGCCGTCGACGAGCTGGAGGCCGAGGAGGACGAGATGGGCCTCGCGGTGATCAGCGGACTCGTGGACGACGTGGAGGTCTCGGCGGGCGAGGACGGCGGACTGATCCGCATGACCTGGCCCACCGCGTCGGCGGTGCTGCCACCGATCTGACCCCCCGCGTCACCCCCGCCCGACCCCCGCATTCACCCATGTGTCACCCGGAGGGCCCCACCTGGTGGGGCCCTTTGCCATGGGCGGACATACATTGGTGCCGTGCGGACGTTAAGTGAATTCATTCACGATCAATGGCATGGGAAATTGATCACCAAGCTGTTCGTGAAACGGATCATCGAGCGGATCACGGAATTAATGCCGGAGGGCCATTACTACTTCCGGTGCCCTTGTGGTTGACAGGGTAATTCCTTTTGTCGTGCACTGTTTTGATCGGCTTCCGGTACCTACAATCCCGTCCACATCTTGAGCTCAGCCCAAGCGTCAAGGAGGACGAATGGCGGAGCTTCCTACCTCTCATCTCGCGGCTGCCGTGCTGACCGACGGAAACCGCGCGCTGGTCGCGGTCATCGCGGTCGTCGCGCTGGCAGCGCTGGTGCTCGCGGGTGTCCTGGTGCGCCAGGTGCTCGCGGCGGGCGAGGGAACCGACAGCATGAAGAAGATCGCGGCGGCCGTCCAGGAAGGCGCGAACGCGTACCTGGCCCGGCAGTTGCGCACGCTCGGCGTATTCGCCGTCGTCGTGTTCTTCCTGCTCATGCTGCTGCCCGCGGACGACTGGAATCAACGTGCCGGACGTTCGATCTTCTTCCTGATCGGCGCGGCCTTCTCGGCGGCCACCGGCTATATCGGCATGTGGCTCGCCGTGCGCAGCAATGTGCGCGTCGCCGCGGCGGCCCGGGAAGCGACACCGGCCCCCGGCGAACCGGAAAAGGATCTCGCTCTCGTCTCGCACAAAGCGACGAAGATCGCGTTTCGCACGGGCGGCGTCGTCGGCATGTTCACGGTGGGCCTGGGCCTGCTGGGCGCCTGCTGCGTGGTGCTGGTGTACGCGGCCGACGCGCCGAAGGTCCTGGAGGGCTTCGGCCTCGGTGCCGCGCTGATCGCGATGTTCATGCGCGTCGGCGGCGGCATCTTCACCAAGGCCGCCGACGTCGGCGCCGACCTGGTCGGCAAGGTCGAACAGGGCATCCCGGAGGACGATCCGCGCAACGCCGCGACCATCGCCGACAACGTGGGCGACAACGTCGGCGACTGCGCGGGCATGGCGGCCGACCTCTTCGAGTCGTACGCCGTCACCCTGGTGGCCGCGCTGATCCTCGGCAAGGTGGCGTTCGGCGACTCCGGGCTGGCGTTCCCGCTGCTGGTCCCGGCGATCGGCGTGCTCACGGCCATGGTCGGCATCTTCGCGGTGGCGCCCCGGCGCTCCGACCGCAGCGGCATGAGCGCGATCAACCGGGGCTTCTTCATCTCCGCGGTGATCTCGCTGGTGCTGGTGGCGGTCGCCGTCTTCGTCTACCTGCCGGGCAAGTACGCCGACCTCGACGGTGTCACCGACGCGGCGATCGCGGGCAAGAGCGGCGACCCGCGGATCCTCGCGCTGGTCGCCGTCGCGATCGGCATCGTGCTCGCCGCCCTGATCCAGCAGCTCACCGGATACTTCACCGAGACCACCAGGCGCCCGGTCAAGGACATCGGCAAGTCCTCGCTCACCGGGCCCGCCACCGTCGTCCTCGCCGGGATCTCGCTCGGTCTCGAATCCGCCGTCTACACCGCCCTGTTGATCGGCCTCGGCGTCTACGGGGCCTTCCTGCTCGGCGGTACGTCGATCATGCTGGCGCTGTTCGCGGTGGCGCTGGCCGGCACCGGTCTGCTCACCACGGTCGGTGTGATCGTCGCCATGGACACCTTCGGGCCGGTCTCCGACAACGCGCAGGGCATCGCCGAGATGTCCGGCGACGTCGAGGGCGCCGGCGCCCAGGTGCTCACCGACCTGGACGCCGTCGGCAACACCACCAAGGCCATCACCAAGGGCATCGCCATCGCCACCGCCGTACTGGCCGCCGCGGCCCTCTTCGGGTCGTACCGCGACGCCATCACCACCGGCGCGGCGGACGTGGGCGAGAAACTCAGCGGCGAGGGCGCGCCGATGACTTTGATGATGGACATCTCACAGCCCAACAACCTCGTCGGGCTCATCGCCGGTGCGGCGGTCGTCTTCCTCTTCTCGGGGCTGGCGATCAACGCGGTGTCGCGGTCGGCGGGCGCGGTGGTCTACGAGGTGCGGCGGCAGTTCCGGGAACGGCCCGGAATCATGGACTACAGCGAGAAACCCGAGTACGGCAAGGTCGTCGACATCTGCACCAGGGACGCCCTGCGGGAGCTCGCCACGCCCGGACTGCTCGCCGTGATGGCGCCCATCTTCATCGGGTTCACGCTCGGCGTCGGCGCGCTCGGCGCGTTCCTGGCGGGCGCGATCGGCGCCGGGACGCTGATGGCGGTGTTCCTCGCCAACTCCGGTGGTTCCTGGGACAACGCCAAGAAACTCGTCGAGGACGGCCACCACGGCGGCAAGGGCAGCGAGGCCCATGCCGCCACCGTGATCGGCGACACGGTAGGCGACCCGTTCAAGGACACCGCGGGTCCGGCGATCAACCCGCTGCTGAAGGTCATGAACCTGGTGGCGCTGCTCATCGCGCCGGCGGTCATCAAGTTCTCCTACGGAGCCGACAAGAGCGTGGTCGTGCGGGTGCTGATCGCGGTCGTCGCGTTCGCCGTCATCGCGGCGGCCGTCTACGTGTCCAAGCGGCGCGGGATCGCCATGGGCGACGAGGACGACGCCGACCCGGAACCCAAGTCGGCCGATCCGGCCGTGGTTTCGTAGCCCCGCCCTCCGGACCACCGCACGGATTCGGTCCGGACCTCGCTCAAGGGACGGGCGGACGGCGCGTGTTGACGCGTCGTCCGCCCGTTTCGCGCCCGCGCGCGCCGTCTCACCGTGAGCCTTCTCTCTCTTGGTGCAAATGGCTTCAATACCGTCATAACGGATGTTCGTCCGGTGGATGTCCCCCATCCGGCGTGTATGTTCCGGGGCCGAGAGCCATGGAAGGGACCAATCCGGTGAACAAGAAGCTCGCGGCCGCACTGTCCGGCGGTGCGGTACTGGTACTGGCGCTGACGGGATGCAGCAGCAGCGACGACAACGAGAAGCTGGACTCCTGGGCCAAGGACGTCTGCGAGGGGGTGCAGCCGCAGGCCAAGAAGATCGAGGCGGCCAACGCGGCCATCCAGAAGGAGACCTCGGACAACAGCACTCCCGCCGAGGTCCAGAAGACCGACGCCAAGGCGTTCCAGGACATGTCCGACGCCTACAAGGCGATGGGCGCCACCGTCCAGAAGGCCGGCCCCCCGGACGTCGACGACGGCGAGAAGAAGCAGAAGGACGCGGTCACCGAGCTGAACGGCCTCTCCGCCTCGTACGCCTCCCTGCGCAAGCAGGTGGAGGAGCTCGACACCAAGGACCAGGCCAAGTTCGCCGACGGCCTCAAGGACATCGCCACCGAGCTGAACAAGCTCAGCAAGAGCGGCAGCAACGCGCTGAAGACCCTGGAGGAGGGCGACGTCGGCCAGGCGATGGCCAAGCAGCCCAGTTGCAAGTCGGCCTCGGTGACCCCGTCGGCCGCAGAGGGCTGACCGGGCCGGTCTCCCCACACGCGGACGCGGGCCCGGTCTCCCCACGCGGACGCGGGGCGGGGTGTGGACCGCAGGGCCACAATGGGGGTGTGAGTAACGCCAGCCTGTCCCCCCTGCCCTCCGCCGACCGCCCCGACGTCGCCACCCGGCTGCGGGACGCCTTGCTCGGGGCGTCCTTCACCGCCGACGGACTGCTGGAGCTGCTCGGCGCCCCCGCCTACGCGGCGCTGTCGCGCAGCGAGACCGTGCCCGCGCTCCGGGCGACCCGCGGCGACACGCCGCTGGAACTGCTCGTCCGGCTGTTCCTGCTCCAGCAACCCGTCCCCCACGCGCGCGTGGCGGACGTCCTGCCCGTCGACGCCTGCCTGGAGAGCGGCTGGCTCGACCACGCGGGCGACGACGAGGTGACGGCCACCGTGGACGTACGGCCCTACGGCGGGCCCGGTGGCGAGGACTGGTTCGTCGTCTCCGACCTCGGCTGCGCGGTCGGCGGCGCCGGCGGCATCGGCAACCACGCCGAGGGCGTCGTCCTCGGCGTGGGCGGCGCCTCCACGACCCTGGCCGGCCTCACCGTCCGTACGCCCGTCTCCGCCGCCCTCGACCTCGGCACCGGCTCCGGCATCCAGGCGCTGCACGCCGCCGCGCACGCCACACGTGTGACGGCCACCGACGTCAATCCGCGCGCGCTGCACATCACCGCGCTCACCCTGGCGCTGTCCGGCGCTCCGGCCGCCGACCTGCGCGAGGGCTCCCTCTACGAGCCGGTCGCCGACGACGAGACGTACGACCTGATCGTCTCCAACCCGCCGTTCGTGATCTCGCCCGGTGCCCGACTCACCTACCGCGACGGCGGGATGGGCGGGGACGATCTGTGCCGCTCGCTCGTTCAGCAGACGGGGGAGCGCCTGAACGAGGGCGGGTTCGCGCACTTCCTCGCCAACTGGCAGCACGTGGAGGGGGAGGAGTGGACGGACCGGCTGCGCTCCTGGGTGCCGCACGGCTGCGACGCCTGGATCGTCCAGCGCGAGGTGCAGGACGTCACCCAGTACGCCGAGCTGTGGCTGCGGGACGCGGGCGACCACCGCGGTGATCCCGCCGACTACCAGGCGCGGTACGACGCCTGGCTGGACGAGTTCGAGGCGCGCAAGGTCAAGGCCGTCGGCTTCGGCTGGATCACGCTGCGCCGGACCGGGGCCGCGGACCCCTCGGTCGTCGCCGAGGAGTGGCCGCACCCGGTCGAGCAGCCGCTCGGCGAGACCGTGCGCGCCCACTTCGACCGCGTCGACTACCTGCGCTCCCACGACGACGCGGCCCTGCTGGAGGCGCACTTCACGCTGTCCGGCGAGGTCGTCCAGGAACAGGTCGGACTGCCCGGCGCCGAGGACCCGGAGCACGTCGTCCTGCGCCA
The DNA here is from genome assembly GCF_033406955.1 of Streptomyces violaceoruber. Lineage (NCBI taxonomy): Bacteria > Bacillati > Actinomycetota > Actinomycetes > Kitasatosporales > Streptomycetaceae > Streptomyces > Streptomyces violaceoruber. The sequence goes on from NZ_CP137734.1 coordinate 4,630,725, forward strand.
GAACCGCGGGATGCGCCGGGCCACCCGGGTCGACACCGTCGGCGCCGGTTTTGCGGGCGTCTGCGACGGCACCATGAGCGCGGGCCGCATCCTGGACGCCATCGCGCAGCTGGTCGGCGAGGACCCGGTGGCCCTGCGCGACCGCACGCCCGCGCAGATCCGTCTGCTGGTGGAGCAGGGCTTCCTCGAACCGGCGTAGGGCGGCCCGGCCACCGGGCGTGGGTGCGCGCACCCATTTCTTTTCCCGTGTTCGTCCGCGTCGCCCGCCCCACCCGGTGTACGGGGGCCGGCCCCGCGCGACGGCACCCGGCGGATCCGTCGGCTCCCCGTTCACCTCGGGTTCGCCTGCCCGCCGCCCGTGCGTGACAGCCTCCCGGAGGCTGGACACGCGCGGGCTGGAGAAAAGGGGCACGGGGACCATGGAGAGCGGGTCGGCGATCTTCGCGGGAGTGGTGTTCGCCCTGTTCGGGGCCGGTCTGCTGGTGTGGACCACGACGCGGGTGCGGCACGGCCGGCCCGTCGCGCTCGGTGTGAGCCCCGTCGCATCGGCGACCGTCGCGAGCGTCGCCGCCGTGGTCGCGCTGGGCCTCGGGGCCTGGTGCCTGACCCAGGTGTGAGGAGCCGGTTGCGCACCCCGGCCGGGGCGCCGCCCGAGTAACCGGGGGATCGCACTCCGGATACCCGTGTCGGAGCGGGTCAGCACTCCGGGCGGCAGGAACGGGGTTCGTCGGGTTACCGTTCGAGTGGCCGTTGCGGGCTTTTCCCGTTTGACACGGGGGCGGGAGGTACCGTCACACTCCGCAGCGTCACGATCGAAACACAGAACGACCCGACCCCGGGACCACGGCCTGGGGAGGCCCAGCGTCGACCGGAGAGAAGAGCGAAGTTGTCCCCGACCAGCGAGACCGCGAAGGGCGGCCGACGACTCGTCATCGTCGAGTCGCCCGCCAAGGCGAAGACGATCAAGGGCTATCTCGGCCCTGGCTACGTCGTCGAGGCGAGCGTCGGGCACATCCGCGACCTTCCCAGCGGCGCGGCGGAGGTGCCGGAGAAGTACACCGGCGAGGTCCGCCGCCTCGGTGTGGACGTCGAACACGACTTCCAGCCGATCTATGTGGTCAACGCGGACAAGAAGTCCCAGGTCAAGAAGCTCAAGGACCTCCTGAAGGAGTCCGACGAACTCTTCCTCGCCACCGATGAGGACCGCGAGGGCGAGGCCATCGCCTGGCACCTCCAGGAAGTCCTCAAGCCGAAGATCCCGGTCAAGCGCATGGTGTTCCACGAGATCACCAAGGACGCGATCCGCGCCGCCGTCGCCAACCCGCGCGAGCTGAACCAGAAGCTCGTCGACGCCCAGGAGACCCGCCGCATCCTCGACCGCCTCTACGGCTACGAGGTCTCGCCGGTCCTGTGGAAGAAGGTCATGCCGCGCCTGTCGGCCGGCCGCGTCCAGTCCGTCGCCACCCGCCTCGTCGTCGAGCGGGAACGCGAGCGCATCGCCTTCCGCTCCGCCGAGTACTGGGACCTCACCGGCACCTTTGCGACGGGCCGCGCGGGAGACGCCTCCGACCCTTCGTCGCTGGTCGCCCGCCTCCAGACGGTCGACGGGCGGCGGGTCGCCCAGGGCCGCGACTTCGACTCCCTGGGGCAGCTCAAGAGCGCGAACACCCTCCACCTCGACGAGGCGAACGCCCGCGCGCTCGCCGCCGCCCTGGAGAACACGCGCTTCGCCGTCCGCTCCGTCGAGTCCAAGCCGTACCGCCGCTCGCCGTACGCCCCGTTCCGTACGACGACGCTTCAGCAGGAGGCCTCGCGCAAGCTCGGCTTCGGTGCGAAGTCGACCATGCAGGTCGCCCAGAAGCTGTACGAGAACGGCTACATCACCTACATGCGTACGGACTCCACGACCCTGAGCGACACGGCGGTCTCCGCCGCCCGCGCCCAGGTGACGCAGCTGTACGGCGCCGACTACCTGCCGCCCCAGCCGCGCACGTACGCCGGCAAGGTCAAGAACGCGCAGGAGGCGCACGAGGCGATCCGCCCCTCCGGCGACCGCTTCCGCACGCCCGCCGAGACCGGCCTGACCGGCGACCAGTTCAAGCTGTACGAGCTGATCTGGAAGCGGACCGTCGCCTCCCAGATGAAGGACGCGACCGGCAACAGCATCACCGTGAAGATCGGCGGCGCCGCCTCCGACGGCCGGGACGTCGAGTTCAGCGCCTCCGGCAAGACCATCACCTTCCACGGCTTCCTCAAGGCCTACGTCGAGGGTGCCGACGACCCGAACGCCGAGCTGGACGACCGCGAGCGGCGCCTGCCGCAGGTCGCCGAGGGCGACGCGCTGACGGCCGAGGAGATCACGGTCGACGGCCACGCCACCAAGCCCCCGGCCCGCTACACCGAGGCGTCGCTGGTCAAGGAGCTGGAAGAGCGCGAGATCGGCCGCCCGTCGACGTACGCGTCGATCATCGGCACCATCCTGGACCGCGGCTACGTCTTCAAGAAGGGCACGGCCCTCGTCCCGTCCTTCCTCTCCTTCGCCGTGGTCAACCTCCTGGAGAAGCACTTCGGGCGGCTCGTCGACTACGACTTCACCGCCAGGATGGAGGACGACCTCGACCGCATCGCCCGCGGCGAGGCCCAGTCGGTGCCGTGGCTGCGCCGCTTCTACTTCGGCGAGGGCGACGGCACGGGCGGCGGCGGCGCGGCCGACGCGGGCAACGGGGACGGCGACCACCTCGGCGGCCTGAAGGAGCTGGTGACCGACCTCGGCGCGATCGACGCGCGCGAGGTGTCGTCCTTCCCCGTCGGCAACGACATCAAGCTGCGCGTCGGCCGCTACGGCCCCTACGTCGAGCGCGGCGAGAAGGACGCCGAGAACCACCAGCGCGCCGACGTCCCCGAGGACCTGGCGCCCGACGAGCTGTCCGTGGAACTGGCGGAGGAACTGCTCGCCAAGCCGAGCGGCGACTTCGAGCTGGGCACCGACCCGGCCACCGGCCACGCCATCGTCGCCAAGGACGGCCGCTACGGCCCGTACGTCACCGAGGTGCTCCCCGAGGGCACCCCGAAGACCGGCAAGAACGCCGTGAAGCCGCGCACCGCCTCGCTGTTCAAGTCGATGTCGCTGGACACGGTGACCCTCGACGACGCCCTGAAGCTCATGTCGCTGCCGCGGGTCGTCGGCGCCGACGCGGAGGGCGTGGAGATCACCGCGCAGAACGGCCGCTACGGCCCGTACCTGAAGAAGGGCACGGACTCGCGGTCCCTCCAGACCGAGGATCAGCTCTTCGAGATCACGCTGGAGGAGGCGCTGGCGATCTACGCCCAGCCCAAGCAGCGTGGCCGGGCCGCGGCCAAGCCGCCGCTGAAGGAGCTGGGCACCGACCCGGTCAGCGAGAAGCCGGTCGTGGTGAAGGACGGCCGCTTCGGCCCGTACGTCACCGACGGCGAGACCAACGCGACCCTGCGCTCCGACGACAGCGTCGAGGAGATCACCCCCGAGCGGGGCTACGAGCTGCTCGCCGAGAAGCGTGCCAAGGGGCCCGCCAAGAAGACGGCGAAGAAGGCCGTGAAGAAGACGGCCGCCAAGAAGGCCCCGGCCAAGAAGGCGGCGGCGACCAAGAAGACGGCCGCCGCGAAGACCATGGCGGCCAAGAAGACCGCCGCCAAGAGCACCGCGAAGAAGACGACCGCCAAGACGGCGGCGAAGAAGGCGACCGCGTCGAAGACGTCGGAGGACTGAGCCCGGCTCAGACCCGCCCGCTCCTCCGCACGTCTCCACGCGCGCGCTCTTCGCAAAACGAACGCCCCGGCATCATTTCGGTGTCGGGGCGTGCGTACGTTCGGCCGGGCGCACCGGACTGTCGGCGGCGACCGATAGGCTGAACGCATGACGCGAGCCGAGCAGCCAACGGCCCCTCACCCCGCCCCGGACGACGCCCTGGTCGCGGACTCCCGCGAGCGCGCCGTCCGCGCCCTGCTGCGCCGCCCGCAGCTGAGGCGTTTGTGGAGCGCACAGCTCGTGGGGGGTGTCGGCGACATCCTCGCCCTGCTGGTGCTGGTCCTCCTCACGGTCCAGGCCGCGATCGGCGCGGGCTCCTTCGGCGGGGGCTACCGCGGCGTGGCGTTCGCAGTGGCGACCGTTTTCGGCGTCCGCATCCTGGCGACGCTGCTCTTCGGCGCCGTCCTGCTCGGGCCCCTGACCTCCCTCACCTCGCAGGACGGCCCGCTCGACCGGCGCTGGACCATGGTCGGCGCCGACGGGCTGCGGGCCGCCCTGCTGATCGTCGCGCCCCTGTGGATCGACTGGATGCCCGACGACGCGCTCGCCTACCTCCTGGTGACCGCCTTCGTCACCGGGGTCGCCGAGCGCTTCTGGACGGTGTGCCGGGAGAGCGCGGCCCCCGCGCTGCTGCCCGCCCCGCCCCTGGAGGGCGCCACGGTACGGCCGCTGCCGGACCACATGGACGCGCTGCGCCGCCTGTCGCTGCGCACGAGCTTCGTGGCGATCCCCCTCGCGGCCGCCGTACTGGTCGTCGCGGGGCTCCTGAACAACCTTCTGGGCGCCGGCGTCGACTGGTTCGCCGAGCACCAGGCGGCACTCGGCTCGTACGTCGCGGCCGGGCTGTTCGCCGCGTCCCTGTCCGTGGTGAGCATCCTGGAGCTGCCCGCGATGCGCACCCCGCGCGCGCGGTCGCCGCTGGAGGGCCTGCGCCGCCCCAGGAGCGGCGGCGGCGTCGACAAGGGCCGCACCGGAGCGCTTCCGCTGCTGGTGTGCGCCTGCGCCGCGGTCGCCGCGGTGGTGGCCGCCACGGTCGCCGTGGCCGTGCTGCACGCCAAGGACCTGGGCGGCGGCCCCGTGCTGTACGGGCTGACGGCGGGCGCGCTGACCGGCGGCGTCGTCGTCGGCATCCGCACCGCCCCCGCCCTGCTGCCCTCCCTGTCCCGCCGGCGGCTGCTCGCCCTGGCGATCGCCTTCGTCGGCGTCACCCTGCTGGCCGCCGGTCTCGTCCCGGACGACACCACCGTGCTGCTGCTCCTCGCGCTGTCCGGCGTCGGCGCGGGCGTGGCCGCGAACACCGGGCACGCGCTGCTCGACCAGGAGACCGAGGACCACCGCCGGGCCCGGACCACCGAGCACCTGCACGCCGTCGTCCGGGTCTGCGTGGCGCTCGGCGCGGTCGTCGGGCCCGTGCTGGCCGCGGCGATCGGACCGCACCGGCTGGAGAACGGCAGGTTCGTCTTCGCCCACGGTGGCGCCGCGTTCGTCCTGATGCTGCTCGGCGCCCTGCTGCTGCCGCTGGCCGCGCTGGTACTCGCCAAGGTCGACGACCGCTCCGGCGTGCCGCTGCGCCACGACCTGCGGGACGCGCTGCTCGGCGGCGACGACCCGGTGCCGACGTCGGCTGCGACAGGCTTCTTCATCGCCCTGGAGGGCGGCGACGGCGCCGGAAAGTCCACCCAGGCCGAGGCCCTCGCCGAGTGGATCCGCGGCAAGGGGCACGAGGTCGTGCTCACCCGAGAGCCCGGCGCGACCCCGGTCGGCAAGCGCCTGCGCTCCATCCTGCTGGACGTCTCCAGCGCCGGACTGTCGCACCGCGCGGAGGCCCTGCTGTACGCCGCCGACCGCGCGGAGCACGTCGACACCGTGGTGCGGCCCGCCCTGGAGCGCGGCGCCGTGGTCGTCTCCGACCGCTACATCGACTCCTCGGTCGCCTACCAGGGCGCAGGACGCGACCTGTCGCCGACCGAGATCGCCCGCATCAACCGCTGGGCCACCAACGGGCTCGTACCGCACCTGACCGTCCTGCTGGACGTGGCGCCGGAGGCCGCCCGCGAGCGGTTCACCGAGGCACCGGACCGTCTCGAGTCGGAGCCCGCCGAGTTCCACGCGCGCGTGCGCTCCGGGTTCCTCACCCTGGCCGCCGCCGACCCCGGGCGCTACCTCGTCGTGGACGCCGGTCAGGAGCCGGAGGCCGTCACCACCGTCGTACGCCACCGGCTGGACCAGGTGCTGCCGCTGTCCGAGGCCGAGATCAAGGCCCGGGAGGAGGCGCGCCGCAAGGCGGAGGAGGAAGCCCGCCGCAAGGCCGAGGAAGAGGCGGCCCGCAAGGCCGAGGAGGAGCGCCTGGAGCGCGAGCGCCTCGAAGAAGAGGCGCGGGTGCGCGCCGAGGAGGAGGAGCGCAAGCGCCGCGAGCTGGAGGAGGCGCAGCGGCGCGAGGCCGAGCGGCAGGCCGAGGAGGCCAGGCAGCGGGCCGAGGAAGCGCGCCGCAAGGCCGAGGAGGAGCGGGCCCGGCTCCTGGCCGAGGAGAAGGCGCGCGCCGAGGAGGAGGCACGGCTGCGGGCCGAGCAGGAGCGGCGCCGCAAGCAGGCCGAGGAGGAGGAGCGGCTGCGGGCCGAGGCCGAGGCCCGGCGCCTGGAGAAGCAGCGCAAGGCCGAGGAGGCCCTGCTGCGCGCCGAGGAGGCGCGCCGGGCGGCGGAGGAGGCCGCGGCCGCGGCCGCGGCCGGTCCCAAGTCGGCGGCCCCCGCGGCGGCGGACGCCCCCCGTCCGAAGCCGGCCGCCTCGGCCCCCACCGACGCGGCGACCGTGCCGACCCCGATCGTGACCCCGACCAACGCCTCCGGCGGGCCGGTGGAGGACACGGCGGTCCTGCGGCCGGTGCGGGACACGCCCGACGACGACCGTACCGACGACGCCGAGGGCGGCACCGACGGCCGGGGTGCTCGCGGCGACGGCGGCCGGGCGTCCGGCGAGTCCGAGTCCGAGGTGACGACCGAACTGCCCAAGCCGCCGGTGCCGTCCGGCGCGGCGGACGAGACGGCGGTGCTTCCGGCGGTGCAGCCGCGGGACGCCGACGAGACGGCGGTCCTGCCGCCCGTGACGCCGCCGGGAGCCGCCGACGAGACGGCCGTCCTGCCGCCCGTGCGCGGGGACGACCCCGCCGACCGGGTCCCGCCGGGCTACTTCCGGGAGGAGAGCCCCGCCGAGGAGGCCCAGGACCGCACGCGGGAGCTGCCCCAGATCGACCCCGACCAGGCACCGCCGTCCCGCCGGCGCCGCTCGGACTGGGCCGAGGAGACCCCGCTGGACGACCTGCCGACGCTGGCGGACGAGCTGCTCGGGCCGCACGACGAGGACGAGGGCGGCCGGGACGACGAGGGCCGCGGCGGCCGGGGCAGGGGCCGGGGACGACGCTGAGAGCACCGAGGCCGCCGCGTTGTCAGTGCCGCCCCGCACAATGGAGGGCGCGCCGCGGATCAACGCGGCGGCTCGGTGTCACGGCTCGGTGTGACGGCTCTGTGTAAGGGCTCGGTGTGAGGAAAGGACGGCGTGACCCATGACCGTGTGGGACGACCTCGTCGGGCAGGAGAAGGTGTGCGAGCCGCTCGCCGCCGCAGCCCGGGACGCCGACGCCTTCGTCACCGCCGCCGCGACCGCGGGCCCGCTGCCGCAGTCGACGAGCATGACGCACGCCTGGCTGTTCACCGGTCCGCCCGGCTCCGGCGTGGCCCGGACGGCCCGGGCGTTCGCCGCCGCGCTGCAGTGCGTGAGCCCCGACCGTGCCCTCGGCGGGGTCCCCGGCTGCGGCTTCTGCGACGGCTGCCACACCGCACTGGTCGGCACCCACGCGGACGTCAGCACCGTGGTCGCCATGGGCGCCGAGATCCGCGCCCAGGACATGCGGGACACCGTCCGCAAGTCGTTCACCTCACCCGCGAACGGCCGCTGGCAGATCATCCTCGTCGAGGAGGCCGAGCGGCTGAACGAGAAGTCGGCCAACGCCGTCCTGAAGGCCGTGGAGGAACCGGCGCCGCGGACCGTGTGGCTGCTGTGCGCCCCCTCCGTCGAGGACGTCCTGCCCACGATCCGCTCCCGCTGCCGCCACCTGAACCTGCGCACGCCGTCCGTCGAGGCCGTCGCCGACATGCTCGTACGGCGCGAGGGCATCGAACCGGACGTCGCCGCCGCGGCGGCCCGCGCCACCCAGGGCCACATCGACCGCGCCCGCCGCCTGGCCACCGACAAGGCCGCCCGGGACCGCCGGGCCGCCGTGCTGAAGCTGCCGCTGCGGGTGGAGGACGTCGGTGGCGCCCTCAGGGCGGCCCAGGAGCTGGTCGACGCCGCGGCGGAGGACGCCAAGCAGCTCGCCGAGGAGATGGACGCCAAGGAGACCGAGGAGCTGAAGGCCGCACTCGGCGCCGCCCAGGGCGGCCGGCTCCCGCGCGGCACGGCCGGCGTGATCAAGGACCTGGAGGCCGACCAGAAACGCCGCAAGGCGCGCACCCAGCGCAACAGCCTCGACCTCGCCCTCAGCGAGCTGACCGGTTTCTACCGCGACGTCCTCGCGCTCCAGCTCGGTTCCCGCGTGGCCATCGCCAACGCCGACGCGGAGGACGCCCTGGAGCGGCTCGCCCGCGGCAGCACCCCCGAGTCCACGCTGCGCCGGATCGAGGCGGTCGCCGCCTGCGGAGAGGCTCTGGACCGCAATGTGCCCCCGCTGCTGGCGGTGGAGGCGATGACGATGGCCCTCAGATCGGGCTGAGCCCGCGAGCCCGGGCCCGCGCCGGAGTCATGACCGGTTGACGCCGTAACACGTACGGGGCACGCGCACCACGCACCGCAACTGCTTCGTCGCGGAGAGTTACGCTCGCTGAATGGACACAAGGCGCACTCACCGCAGGACCCGCACCGGCGGCACCCGTTTCCGGGCCACGCTGCTCACCGCCGCGCTGCTCGCCACCGCCTGCTCGGCCGGGGGCGCGTCGACGTCCGCCGGATCCCCCGCGGCCAAGGCGGCCGGCGCGACGGAGGCGGCCACGGCGACCCTGACCCCCCTGCCGAAGGCCACGCCCGCCGAGCTGTCGCCGTACTACGAGCAGAAGCTCGGCTGGCGCGACTGCGGCGTCCCGGGCTTCCAGTGCGCCACCATGAAGGCCCCGCTCGACTACGCCAAGCCCGCCGACGGCGACGTCCGGCTCGCGGTGGCCCGCAAGAAGGCCACGGGGCCGGGCAAGCGCCTCGGCTCGCTGCTGGTCAACCCGGGCGGACCGGGCGGCTCGGCGATCGGCTACCTCCAGCAGTACGCGGGCATCGGCTACCCGGCGAAGGTCCGCGCCCAGTACGACATGGTGGCGGTCGACCCCCGGGGCGTGGCCCGCAGTGAACCCGTCGAGTGCCTGGACGGGCGCGAGATGGACGCGTACACGCGCACCGACGTCACCCCGGACGACGCGGGCGAGACGGACGAGCTGGTCGACGCCTACAAGGAGTTCGCCGAGGGCTGCGGGGCGGAGGCGCCGAAGCTGCTGCGCCACGTCTCCACGGTCGAGGCGGCACGCGACATGGACGTCCTGCGCGCGGTGCTGGGCGACGAGAAGCTGACGTACGTGGGAGCGTCGTACGGCACCTTCCTGGGCGCGACCTACGCCGGTCTGTTCCCCGACCGGACGGGCCGCCTGGTCCTGGACGGCGCGATGGACCCCTCGCTGCCCGCCCGCCGCCTGAACCTGGAGCAGACGGAGGGCTTCGAGACGGCGTTCCAGTCCTTCGCGAAGGACTGCGTGAAGCAGCCGGACTGCCCCCTCGGCGACAAGGACACCACCCCCGACCAGGTCGGCAAGAACCTCAAGTCCTTCTTCGACGACCTGGACGCGAAGCCCCTGCCCGCCGGCGACGCCGACGGCCGCAAGCTCACCGAATCCCTCGCCACCACCGGCGTGATCGCCGCGATGTACGACGAGGGCGCCTGGCAGCAGCTGCGCGAGTCCCTCACCTCGGCGATCAAGGAGAAGGACGGTGCGGGCCTGCTGATCCTCTCCGACAGCTACTACGAGCGCGAGGCCGACGGCGGCTACAGCAACCTGATGTTCGCCAACGCCGCCGTGAACTGCCTCGACCTCCCCGCCGCCTTCTCCTCCCCGGACGAGGTGCGCGACGCCCTCCCCGACTTCGAGAAGGCGTCCCCGGTCTTCGGCGAGGGCCTCGCCTGGTCCTCCCTGAACTGCGCGTACTGGCCGGTGAAGCCCACGGGGGAGCCGCACCGCATCGAGGCGGCCGGCGCCACCCCGATCGTCGTGGTCGGCACCACCCGCGACCCGGCCACCCCCTACCGCTGGGCCGAGGCCCTCTCCGACCAGCTCACCTCCGGCCACCTCCTCACCTACGAGGGAGACGGCCACACCGCGTACGGCCGCGGCAGCTCCTGCATCGACTCCGCGATCAACACGTACCTGCTGACCGGCACCGCCCCGGAGGACGGCAAGCGCTGCTCGTAACCCCCGCCTGCCCGCCCCGGGACCCACGCCTCCGGGGCGGGTTCGGAGCACCCCGGGAAACTGTGTAGACTTGCCGACGTTGCTGATCGCACCATGGGTGCACAGCGCGCCGCCTTAGCTCAGATGGCCAGAGCAACGCACTCGTAATGCGTAGGTCTCGGGTTCGAATCCCGAAGGCGGCTCAGAGATAAACCCGCTGGTCAACGGCGGTACGCGACAGGCCCCCTCCAAGATCGCTGGAGGGGGCCTGTACGCATTTAGTACACGCTGGTTTGATCACTAGGCGTCGGTGAGCGACGCATCCGCAAGCGCCAGTGCGACCTTCCGTCCGGCGTCGAGCGCATCCGCGACCTCGTCCAGCCGATCCGGGAACAGGTGCCCGTAGATGTTCAGCGTCATCGACGCATCCTTGTGCCCGAGCATCAGCTGAACGACCTTCACGTCCGCGCCGGCCGCGATCGCCAGGGACGCGGCCGTGTGCCGCAGCTTGTGCGGCGTGATGCCCAGTCCGGACAGCCCCGCCTCCTTCACCGCGGGATCGAACACCCGCGAGCGGAAGTTGGCGTACCTGAGCGGCCCGCCCTCCGGCGCCGTGAACAGCAGCCCGTCAGACAGCTTGCCTTGGGCGAGCGTGCCCAGCTCGTCGGCAAACGACCGGGGGAGCGGCACAGAGCGCTTCTCGTGGTTCTTCACTGGCCCCAGCGCGAGCACGCCGGAGACGTCGGTGTAGTTCTGCACGATCCGGATGCGCCGCTTCGGCACCGACAACCGGCCCGCTTTCACCGCGGACGCCTCCGCCCAGCGGATCCCGCAGTACCCCAGGGTGAGGATCAGCAGCCGATACTCGCCGGCCGCCAGGGCGAGCCGCTCCAGCTGGTCGTAGGTGAGGTAGACGTGCTCGTCCTCGTCGTCCGGCCGAGGCAGCTCGTGGTCGTGGCACGGGCTGACGGCTGCACGCTTGGAGAACACGGCGTGTTTCATCACCATCGCCAGCACCCGGTAGGCCTTGATGATGCGGGCCGCGCCCAGCGTGCGGCCGGACTTTCCCGGCTTCGTCTCCAGCTCGGTGAGCCACGTGTTCACGTCCTCCCACTGGACGGCCGCGACCTGCCAATCCCCCCACTTCGGGATCACGTAGTTGTCGAGCAGATCGCGGTAGTCCCGCTTCGTGGTCCGGCCGATCTTGCGTTTCGACTCGTACCACTCCTCAGCGACGATTCGCACGGCCGTCTTCCCCGACCTCGGGTCACGGTAAGAGCCCTTGTCGAGTCGCGCGGTGATCGCGTCCTTCTCCGCCTCGGCCCGCGGCAGCTTCCCGAAGGTCTTCGCCTTCGGCTTTCCGTCGGGCCCGTACCAGCGGACCCGCCACCGGCCGGGCGCCTGCCGCTTACTGCCCTCGCGCTTCGCTGCCTGCCAGCGCTCCATCGCCTCCCGGTAGTCGGCGTGGTTCGCCCGGTCCTCAATCCACACTCGGGCCATCTGTGTGTCCCTCCTCGTCCTTCAAGCGGTACTGCCTGAGCAGCGCCTCCATCTCGCGCAGCCCACGTCGGGGCGGCCTGGCGTTCTGGATGAACTCTCGCTGCGCCTGGAAGTCGTCTTCAGCCTTCGGGGCGCTGAATAGCTGTACCTCTCCGTCGGCCCACTCCCAGAGCCGCGAGGCGGTCATGCGCACCTCGCCGCCGTCTGTGTGCTTGCCCGGCATGAGGTCCACGATCGTGGTCGGTGAGTCGTCCCGTGGCAGCAGCAGCGCCGACGGGTTCACGTTGAGGACGACGGACAGGGCAACCAAGTCGCCGGCGTCTACGCGCCGTTCTTCCCTCTCCACCTTGGCCACGGCCGACGGGCTGATCGGCCGGCCAGCCTCTTTGAGCTTTCGCGCGAGGTCGTAGGTGGACCACCCGTGCGCTTCTCGGATGCGTCGGACGTTGGCGGCCACGTTGCGCCCCGCCAGGTCGGTGATCTGCGTTTTCGGTCGGGTCTCGTCGCTCATGCGAGTCACTTTACGACACAAGCGAGTCGTCAACATTCCCGCGCTGTCTGCTACTGTCCTGCTCATGGCTCTACTATCGGGTCGTTCGAATCGGAAAGCAACTCAAACGAGGTGCGAAGTGACCAGCGATCTGCTCACACCGAGGCAGGTGCAGACGGAGTACGGGTTCTCCCCGCAGACGCTTGCGAACTGGCGTTGGAGCGGTACCGGCCCCGACTACATCAAGACCAGCCCCGGCCGCGGCGGGCGCATCAGGTACAGGCGCAGCCGCATCGAAGCGTGGCTGTCCGCGCAGTCGGTGACCGTCGGAGGCAACGCGGCATGAACGGAAACGACGAGACCCGCCAGGGGCAAACTGGCGGGTCTCAGAAGAAGCTCGCTGCGGGCGAGGCTGCCGCCATCGTGGCACAGCCAACGATGCCGTGCTACGCCGACCCACAGCGCAAGCCACTGACCTGCGGCACCTACGGGCTCTCGTCGTGGGAGCTGCGGGCCGAAGCGCGGCGCCTGCTCTTCGAGCGTGGCTGGCAGCTCTGGGAGGTCGCCGCGCGGCTGGCCCTCCCTCGCCCGGGACGGGGGCGGTCGTGAGCGACTGGAACGACGCGCTCAACGGAGCGCTGCAGGCCGCCGAGATGCTCGGCTTCGAGGTCATCCCGCTGTCCGTGCGCAAGCTGCCCGCCATCCGTTCGCCGCACCAGGCTGGGCACGGGTGCCGGGGCGAGTGCGGCCAGCTCGGGCACGGCATCCACGATGCCAGCGCCGACCCCGACCGCATCCGAGCCATGTTCAACATGGTCCGTCACGCCACCGGCTACGGCATCGCCTGCGGTCGGCCGCCGTGGCACCTGATCGGCCTTGACCTCGACCGGAAGAACGGCATCGATGGTGTGTGGGAGCTGCGCAAGCTGGCTGCGCAGCATCGCATCACCCTGCCTCGCACGGTCATCATCGCCACTCCGTCCGGCGGCTACCACGCGTGGTGGACGGGCCCGGCCGGGGTCAAGGTCCCGAACCGCGCGGGGCACATGGCCCGTGGCGTCGACGTCCGCGGGTCTGGCGGGTATCTCGTCGGCCCGGGCTCCCGCAGCACCCGCGGGTTGTACACCCTCGCCTCCGACCCGGACAACGTCAGCGTGCAGCCGGTGCCCGACAAGCTGCTGCAGCTCATGACCGCTGGGAAGGACCGGCCCGCGCGACGTCCGGTCACAGCTCGGAGCGGGCGGGCGGCCAGTGGCGGGCAGCTGCTCGTCGGCCTGGTCACGTTCGTCCTTGACTCCGGGCAGGGACAGCGGAACGACCGTCTGTTCTGGGCCGCGTGCAAGGCGTTCGAGCATGCGGCGGCCGGCCGTCTCGACGCGGACTCGGCAGAGAACGCACTCATGCAGGCCGCCGCCGTGGTCGGCCTGCCCGACAGGGAAGCCGAGGCCACCGTTCGGTCGGCCCGCGGCGACGTACTGGGAGCCGCGAAGTGACGACCAGCAAGGACCAGGCCCGCGAGATCGTCGAAGGTGCGGGCGTTGAGGTGGAGAAGGGCCGTGGCCCCTCGCAGGCCTCACAGCTCGTCGCCCTCGCACGCGAGCGATACGACCTGTTCATGTCGGAGGACGGCCGCCCCTACGGCGTGAAACAGGACGGCGCGAACATCGCCCTCCCCCTGCGCGGAAAGGCCGGCCTGCGTTCGCAGCTGGCCCGCATCTTCACCGACAGCAACAACGGTTCGGTGCCCTCCCAGTCGGCCCTCGCCGACGCCATGACCGTACTGGAAGGTGTCGCGCAGGACGCTGACCCGCGCGTTCCGCACGTTCGCGTGGCCCGTGACGGCGCCCGGATCGTCGTCGACCTGGCGGACGCCGACGGTCGGTGCGTCGTCATCGGCCCCGATGGCTGGGAGCGAGCCGCGCGCTCCCCGGTCCTGTTCCGCCGCTCCGGCGCCATGAAACCGCTGCCCGCGCCAGTCCGCGACGGCGACGGCCTGGCCAACCTCCGCGGCATGCTCAACACCGACGACGAGGGGTTCCGCCTCCTCGTCGGCTGGCTCGTCGCCGCGTTCATCCCCGACCTGCCGCACCCCATCCTCACCTTCCGGGGCGAGCAGGGCACCGGCAAGTCGTACTCCGCGAAGATGGTCATCGGAATCGTCGACCCGTCCGGCGCACCGAAGCGGACCGCGCCCCGGGACATCAAGTCGTGGGCCACGCAGGCCTTCAACTCGTGGGCACTCTGCCTCGACAACGTGTCGATCATCGCCGACTGGCTGTCCGATGCACTGTGCCGGGCGGTCACCGGTGACGGCATCGTCGACCGCGCCCTGTACACCGACGATGACGTCGTCGTCCTTGAGTTCCGCCGCGTTCTCGCCATGACGACGATCGACGCCGGAGCGCTCGCCGGGGACCTCGCCGAGCGGCTGCTGACCATCGAACTCCACACGATCCCGGACCGCCGGCGCCGCGAGGAAGCCGAGTTGGACGCGGCCTACGCCGACGCTCACCCCGGCATCCTCGCCTCCCTCTTCGACCTGCTCGCCGAAGTCCTCCGCGTCCTGCCCGACGTGCAGCTGGAAGAACGGCCCCGCATGGCCGACTTCGCCCGAGTCCTCGCCGCCGTCGACAAGGTCCAGGGCTGGAACACCCTGGAGAGCTACAAGGCAACGGCCCGGGACGCGGTCGCCGACGTCCTCGAAGGTGAGCCGTTCGCCCAGGCCGTCGTCGCGCTTGTCGACCGAGCGGGTGCGGACGGGCTCACCCTCACGGCTTCGGAGCTGCTGGAGCGTGTGGTCACTCCGGACCGGCTGCCGAAGAAGTGGCCGAAGGACCCGACGCGGGCAGGCGGGCAGCTCAAGCGCCTCGCCCCGGCGCTGAGGACGATCGGGATTGAGGTCGACGACAGCAAGCGCGGGCCGAAGCCGAAGAAGCAGCGGCTGTACACGCTGACAGCGTCAGCGGAGAGAAGGTACGAAACAGCGTCCCCAGCGTCCCCCAACACCTCCGAAACCCACGCTGACGTGCAGGAACAAGGGGGACGCTACAGGGGGGACGCTAGCGGTCCCCCGTCCGCTCGGGGGGACGCTGGGACCGCTCGGGGGGACGCTGCCCCGACGACAGCGTCCCCCCAGCGCATCGCCTCTGACCTGCGCGGACCCTCACGGGGGACCGCTGGGACCGCTGGGACCGCTGGAATGCACCCACTCTCGCCTGACGCCCATCCCAAGACGCCGTGCGCCGACTGCGGCCGCATGCAGTGGAACGCGCTCGGCTCCCCCCTCTGCCTCGACTGCCGCGACGCGGCCTAGGAGACGCGCATGCCGACGACCCCGACCCCGATCCGGGCGCACTGCCCGTCCTGCCGCGGCCCGCGGCCTGTCCGCCGGGTCGGCACGGCCACTGTCCGGGGCGAGCAGCGCGACCTCCTGGAGTGCCGCGACACGGCGTGCGAACTCGTCTGGGCCCACCGCGCCGACCCCCGACCGGCCGCCAACCCGGCGGCCTAGGAGACAACATGGAGAACACCCGTACACCCAACGAGCCACCGGCAGGCGTCGCCCTCGACAGCGACGCAGTCCGCCGGGTGGCCGCCCTGATCACCGCCGGACTACACGCGCCGACCGCACCCGACCAGCGGCGCACCGACCCCGTGCTGCGGGCCGCCTACGGCGACGCCCTGTTCCGGGCGACCGCGTGCGTGCCGGTCCTCGTCCACCTGGTCGGCGTGCTGCTGCACGACCTGGCCGCCGCCCGGCAGACGACGGCGGCCGAGCTGTGGGCGTCGCGCGCCGTCGGCACGGCCGCGCTCCTGGAGGAAGGGGGGCCCCGTGGCTGAGCGCCTCACCTTCACCCTCACGGGCCGCGACGAACTGTCGCGCGTCCTCAACGGCACCGGCGACAGCGCCGACCGGCTCCGGCTCCGGCTGTCCGGGATCACCCAGGACGCCGACGGCAACCTGCGCGACTTTCAGGGTCGCCTGCTCACCGTGGACGAGGCGCAGCGCCGTCTCCTGTCCACCACCGAGGGCACCCGCGACGCCTTCGGCCGCCTCCGCGACGAGACCGACAAGGTCGGCGAGTCCCTCCGAGCGAACCTGATCAGCCTGCTGCCCGCCGCGATCCCGGCCGCCGCTGGGCTGGCGTCGTCGGCCGCCGCCGTCGCTGCCCAGTTCGGGGCGGTTGCCGTGGCGGCCGGCGCCTACGCTCTCGCCCTCGGGCCGCAGATCGGGAAGATCGGCGAGGCTGCGGACGCGCAGGCGAAGTACGAGGATGCGCTGCGCACCTCCGGCTCGGGCAGCGCCGAGGCCGGAGCCGCCGCCCTGGAGTACGAGCGGCAACTGGCCGGGCTGCCGCCCGCCACCCGGGAGGCCGCGGTTGCGGTCGGCCTGCTCAAGGACTCCTCCCAGGAGTGGTCGGACAGCCTGTCCGGCGACGTGATGGGCCCGTTCATCAAGGGCGTCGGCGTCACCAACGCGCTACTCCCGAAGACGACAGGGCTCGTGAAGGGGGCGAGCAGCCAGTTCGACCGGCTCATCACCATGGTGGCCGGCGGTATCAGTACGCCCGGGTTCGACGCGATGAACCAGCGGTTCACCAACTTCGCGAACGACACCCTCGACAACGGCATCGACAAGCTGGCTCTGTTCCTGGCCAAGCTGGACGCTGGCGAGTTCAACGGTGGTGGCGTAGCCGAGTTCTTCGACTGGGCACAGGAGCAGGGCCCGGTCGTGTGGGACACGCTGGAGAACGTGGGCGACGCCCTGCTCAACGTCCTCGAAGCCGGGGCCGACGTCGGCGTCGGCATGCTGGACGTGGTCAACGTGTTGTCCGACATCGTGAGCGCGGTACCGCCCGACGCGATCGCCACGATCCTGCAGCTGGCCATCGCCATCAAGGCCGTGCGCCTGGCGGCGGCCGGCGGTGCGGCGGCCAGTGCGGGGATCGCCGCGATCGCCACGCAGGTCGGTGCGATGCGCGTCGCAGCGAGCGGTGCACCCGGTGTGCTCGCCGGAACCGCTGCCGCGATCGGTACCCTGTCCCGCACCGCCAAGCTGGCCGTCGCGGGGACCGGGATCGGCCTCCTCGTCCTTGCCCTCACCGAGCTGTCCGACATCGGCGAACCGGCGTCGCTGGACGTCGACAAGCTCACCACCTCCCTCGGCGAACTCGGACGCACAGGCAAGGCCACCGGCTACGTGGCCAGCCAGTTCGGCGACGACTTCGGGAAGCTGCGCGAGCAGATCCAGAAGGTCATCGATCCCAGCGTGGCCGAGAGCGTCAACAACTGGGGCGCCGACATCACCAACGGTCTCCTGGATGCCGGCGACGCCACCGAGACGTTCACCAAGAGCGTCGATGCCATCGACGAGGGCCTGGCCGATCTGGTCAGCGGCGGCAAGGCCGAGCAGGCGGCGGCGGCGCTGGAGGCGATGAAGGAGGGCATGAGCCCCGAGCAGGTGGAGAAGTTCACCGGCTCCCTGGACAACTACCGGGAAGCCCTCGCCGCGCAGGCTTTCGAGCAGCGGCTGGCCGCCGACAGCATGGGCATCTTCGGGGACCAGGCCCTCGAAGTGCAGGCCCAGCTCGACGCGCAGAAGCAGAGCGCCGACGGACTGCGGCAGAGCATCCTCGCCCTCAACGACGCCAACCGGTCGGCGTATGACGCGCAGATCGGGTTCGAGGCCAGCATCGACGCGCTCACCGAGAGCTTCAAGGAGAACGGGGCGACGCTCGATCTGAACTCGGAGAAGGGCCGCGAGAACGGCCAGGCCATGTCGGCGGCGGCGAAGGCGCACGACGAGATGCTTGCGTCCGGGCTGGCGGCCGGCGAGTCGCTGGGGTCGATGACGGCGAAGTCGGAGCAGCTCCGGGCGAAGATGGTGGAGCTGGCCTCGCAGACCGGCATGACCGACGCCGAGGCCCGCGAGTACGTCAGCACGCTGCTCGGCACGCCGGACAGCATCCGGACCACGGTGGAGCTGGAGAAGCAGGAGGCGATCGAGGGCCTGGTCGCTGTCCAGACCGAGATCGACCGGACGCCGAACAGTCACACGGTCACCGTGGACACCCTGAACGCCGCGGCGATCCGAGCCCTGGAAGCGGTCGGGCTCAAGACGAGGCGGCTGCCTGACGGGCGCACCGAGGTGTTCACGGCGAACAAGTCGGCGCTCGGCAACATCGGCGCCGTCGACAAGGCGCTGCGTGAGCTGGACGGGAACAACGCGACCACCACGATCACGACGATTCGCATGACGATCTTCAAGCAGGTTCAGGCTGCGGGCGGCTCCAACCAGGCAGCGAAGAACGCGGCCGAGCTGGGCTACGCCGGGGGCGGCCTGATCCGGCGGGCGCAGGGCGGGCCCATCCCAGGCTTCCCCAGCGGAGGACGTCTGTACGGGCCGGGGACACCGACCTCGGACAGCATGCTGCTCTGGGGGTCGACCGGTGAGTACATGGTGCGGGCGTCGGCCGTCGACGAGTACGGCCAGGCGGTCTTCGACGCGCTCAACGACCGGCAGCTGGACGCGTCAGCGCTGGCTGCTCTCGTCGCGCCCTCGGGCCGGGCCGCAGTGACACCGGGCAGGCCAGCCGAGGGGGCCGGCCGGGGCCGCGTTGACCAGCCCAGCGTGACGAACAACTACACCTACAACGTCCGCAAGTCCGTCATCGACCTCCAGGACCTGCGGCTGCTGCAGCGGCAGGAAGAGGCCCGCATGCGCGTCGGCCGGCCCCGGTAGACCACCCCACCCGACCAGCACTCACAGAACGGAACCACCACATGACCGAGAACCGAGCAGGGCGAGGCACCTTCGGCAACCGCGGTGCCCGCGAGTACGCCGCCCCCGGCGACCAGCGCGACCAACACGTGCCCGCCGGAGCATGCGGTGCCGTCTTCGACCGCCCCGCCGCTCTCCGCGACGCCCGCTCACAGGTCCCCTGCACCCGGCCCAAGGGCCACACCGGCACCCACGAGAACGACCGCGGCATGTCCTGGGGCGCCCGCACCACCACAACACCCACCCGCCGCACTACCCCGAACAGGAGCACCCCCATGAACGTCACCCAGCTCAGGGCCCGCATGCGCCAGCTCGAAGCCACCCACATCAACCCCACGCCCACCCGGAGCGGGGCGCCGACGGCCGTCAGCCGCCCGGTCAACGGCCCCCTCGCCCAGGCCCGTCGCGCGGTCACCCTGGCCCGCAAGGTGCCCTACGGCGGGTTCCTCCCCAGCCAGGCCGACCGCGGCCTGCGCGACCTGGCCAACGCGGCCAGCGAACTCCTGCGGCTTGCCGACACCAAGTGGGGCAGTGGCGGGCCCAGCTGCCGGCAGACCCGCGTCTACCTCGCGAACCGCGTCGCCAGCCTCCGCTCAGTCTGGGCAGTCCCGAGCACCACGCCCCCCGCCTTCCGCCACGAGGACGTGCAGGAGATGGCGTCGGCCGTCAGCGACCTCCTCGAAGCCCTGGAGAGCCAGCACCGCGTCGACAGCCTCGCCCGCACGCGACTCACCGAGTCGGTGACCGCCGGGCCCGACCCCGTCCCGGCCCTGCACCCCTGGGGCTGAGGGACCAGGCGTAACGCTGGAGGGCTGGCCGCACGGTAGCGGCCAGCCCTTCGGCATGCCCGCACCGGCACCAGTGTGGCGGACGCCGACCCGATGCCACCCGTCTCGGAGGGGCCGCCATGGGAGAGGACCGTAGCCCCGTCGCCCGCGGGCACGGCCCACACCGGAGCCGCGGGCCTGGTGACACAGCGTCGCTGAGCGCTGCGAACGCAGCGTGAACAACGCTCGCGAACGCTCGTCGGCGCGGCTCCGATCATGATCAACAGGGGGAGAGTGGGTCCAAAGTCCGGCGTCTGCCCGGGCGACCCAAAAGCCCTTGTCGCCCGTTTTTTTGCGCGGCTTCGATTCAAGATCACTTCACGCGAACCGAGTTCGACCCATTTAGCGATGGTTACGCTGCGTTACGTCACCCTGCGTGAAGGGAAGTGATCACTGGCGCCCGAGTGGCGCGATCACGGTCGAGCTTGTCAAGCTCGGCGCCGACGATACCGCCCCTGGCCTCGGAGAACTAGCCCTAGACGTCGCCCGGTTCACGCTGGGAGCGGCCCTGCGGCCTCCAGGGCGGCGGCCTGCCGAGGCTACACGCAGTGACGGGCGGTCTCAACGGTCCAGCTGCCGCCGGCGCTGCGGCCCGCCGTGCCCGTCCCTGCGGTGGCCGGACGCGGGCCTGCCCCGAGCACGCTGGCTCGCTGCCACAGACCCCCCCTACGGCGAGGCTGGGTACGGTCCGTGCGGTGCGCGGGCGCCGCCGATCACCCTGGGGTGTCAGGACCCGACGGTGCCGGGGCCGTCATGCCCGATGTCAGGCTGCGTGACACCCGCTCCCGCCTAGGGGGATGGGTGTCACGGCTCGCCTGACGTCAGTCAGTGGAGCGCCCTCCGTAGAGGGGCCCCTCTACCCCGGTAGCGGGGCGGGTAGTGCCCTCCAGCCTGCGGAGTAGAGGGGGTAGAGGGGGTCCGGCCTGGGCCTACGAAACCCGAAACTGCGCAGGCCAGCCCCGACATCGGGGGCGAAACCGGTTTCGGCCGGAGGCGATACCGGCTCGCCTGCCGAACCCGGCCTGCAGCACGGTGTGCTCACGCCGTGCAGGCGGCGCTCCTGGCCTTCCGGTAGGCGTCGTGCAGGTGGTCGCGCGTCCCGCAGGAGACGCCGGCGTTGCGGCCCGTCTCGTCGACGGCCCGGCAGGACGCGCAGGCGGCCCCGTGCTCGAGGAGCCGCCGGTACGCGGTGTCCGGGTCCGGCTCGTCGCACGGCGGCGTGAGGCTGACGTAGTGGTCGCAGAGCGCGGCGAGGGACCGGGCGAGCTTGTGCGCGTACCGCAGGGCGGCGTCCTGCCCGGTGCCCGGTCCGGCCCGGAGCTTCCCGCCGGCCTCGCCGACGCAGGCGAGTGCGCAGTACCGGGGCACGTCGTCTTCGGGGAGCCGGGCGGCGAGCGCGGCGACGTCGGGGGCGAGGACGGCCAGGTGCCCGCGCAGCACGGCCGTGAGGGCGTCCAGTTCGGCGGGAGGCGGTGCGGCAGCGTCGGGGGCGAGCAGGAGCCGCACGGTCTCCCGCATCACGGTGACGTCGGGCGGGCAGGAGCCTGCCGCGGCTCTCGGCTGCGCGGTACGTTGCGCCATGTCGTCGCTCCCTGAAGCGGTGGCCGTGCCCCGGGGCCGTTCGCGCGGTCGCCGGGGCTTGTCGCGGTACACGCTGTCCGGATGCTGTGACGCTGCGCGACGACGGACGGGGCGTCATACCGGCGACACTCGGGGCGTCAATCCGGTGTCATTGTCGGTGTCAGAGGGCTACCGTCGATCACATGACGACGCCGAACAGCACCCTTCGGGCGGTCCGCATGGGGCTGCTCATGTCACAGGACGAGTTCGCCCGCGCGATCCGCGACGCGGGCCTGCGGGCCGGGCAGCGCAACGACGCTTCGAAGCGGCTCGTGCAGCGCTGGGAGAGCGGCGCCACGGCCGCCCCACGGCCGGTGTACGCGCGGGCCCTGGAGGTCGTGACGGGCATGCCCATTGAGACGCTCGGCTTCGCGGCTCCGGTGCCGCTCGCCCGCGTCTCCGACGACGGCGAGGGCGGCCACGACCTGGAGGACTCGCCCGTCGGCATCCCGACCGCGAGCAGCGGGCCCTCGGTGCAGCCGACCCCGGCCCGCGGGAACTACTCAGGCGTCTGGCTGTCCACCTACGAGTTCTACTCGTCGGGCCGCGGGGAGACGTTCACCGGGAAGCACTACGTCGTGCTGCTGCAGCACGGCAACCGGCTCAACGCCCGCAGCCTGCCCGGGGCGTCCCTCAACCCGGACAGTCCGCTCACCCTCGATCTGCAGCTGGACGGGAACACGGTCACGGGCACCTGGACGGAGCAGACGGCCGGGGACGGCTACTACCGGGGCGCCCGCTACTTCGGCGCGGTGCAGCTGCTCGTGGAGCCCACCGGCCGGCGCATGGCCGGGAAGTGGGTCGGCTTCGGCAAGGAGTTCGACGTGAACACCGGCCCGTGGGAGCTGAGGCTCATGGACACGTCGACGGCCAAGGCGACGCTGGAGCGGTACAGCCAGCCGCCGCAGTAGCGGCCAGCACGCTGACCAGCACCGATGCCCTACGGAAGAGGGGCGACGGTGGGGGAGGGGAGTGGTTGGGTGCGGTATGCACGCAACCGGGAAACGCTCCAGCCAGCGGCAGTGAGTGAGGCACCGGCCTGCCCGCCGACCGGCCTGCATGACCGCCCGAAGGCACCCGCGGTGACCACCTCACTGCCTCACTGAAATCGCCGTTCTCGCAGGCCAGCGGCAGTGACCCCGGCCAGTGAGGTGACCAGTGGAAAGTCACTGCCCCCACCGGCCGGTCACTGAGGGAGCCTCCCTCCTCTGAACACGACGACGGCCCCGGACTGCGGTCCGGGGCCGTCGTGCGTGGTTGTGTCCTACGGCAGGGCGCTGCCCGTCGCGGCGACGCGGGCCGCGATCGTGCGGCGGATTTCCTCGGCTGCCTCGTGCAGCACCAGGCGGGCCACGTCCTCGCGTGTCAGCCGGTAGGAGGCGGCGAGCAGGTTGAGGTCCCGACGCAGCTGCCCGTCGACGGCGAGGAGCATCTGCTGCTCGCTGTCCTCGTCGGCCGGCGTCTCCAGCGCGGCAAGGTCCCGGCGCACCGTGTCCTTGCTGACGCCGACCTCGGCTGCGATGTCGCGCAGGCTGCGGCCCTGCGTCTGCAGCTGTCGCACCCTCGCGCGACGCTGTCGCAGCCGCGTCTCAACGGCGCTCACGCTGCCACCTCCCACCGGTCGGCGTGCGCGAGCAGGACCGCGGCCATGGACCACGTCAGCCGGTTGTTCTTGCGGGTGTTGCAGCGCTGGCACGCCAGCACGAGGTTCGCGGGCAGGTTGCACGCCCACACGCTCTTCGGGATGTAGTGGTCGATGGTGGCGCCCTTGAGACCGTCAAACTGGCTGCGGCAGTAGAAGCAGCGCCGGCCGTCCCGCTCGGCGAGGTACAGGCGTGTCTCCCGCCATCCTGCCCGCGCCCGCTGGCCAGGATTGTGCTTCCGCACGAGACGCGTCGGCGACTGTCGCACCGTGTCTACCTGCGGCGCATCAAGTCGCATCAACGGCGCATCAGGTGTCGCATCTGCGGCGGTCGGGACGCTGCCGAGGACGGGCAGGACGCCCGCCAGGACGCTGAGGACGCCAAGGACGGCGGACGGCCCCCACGCGTCCCGAGCGTCCTGCGGCGCCTGCCGCATCAGGACGCGCATCATGACGCATCACCCGCCTCGAACGCTGCGACGCGGTCGGCGAGCCATCCGAGGCCGCGGCCCAGCGACACGAGTTCACCGGCCAGGCCGCGCACCTCGCGCGAGGACAGCTCGTGCGCCTCGCCGTCGATGCCGACCGCCAGACGCACCGCCGTGTCCGTCGCGAACGGCTTCTGCACGACCGTCGCCCGCAGCAGCGGCACCCGGCCGTGGCACGGCGTCGTCACGAGGAGCGGGACCTCCTCGCCCTCGTGCCAGATGTCCGACCGGTAGACGTCCTGGTCGTGCCGTCCGAGGCACCAGGACGGTTCCGGCAGCGTTACGTCCCCGTGGTCCAGGGTTCGGACCGTCACGGTGCGCCCGGCGCTCACGCGGCACCGCCCGTCGTCTCGGGGGCGAACAGCACCGGCATCGGCCAGTCGGCGACGTCGATGCCGTTCCAGCGGGCGAGCAGGCCACGCACGTGGAGCTGCCGCTCCATCGGGTCCTGGTCCGCGGGCACGTGCACCTCGGCGCCGCCGGCACCGAAGGCGATGCAGGCCGTCATGTGCGGGTGGGGCATGAGCAGCTGCTCGACGAGCCGCACCCTGCAGGCGGCGAGGACGTCGACGAGCGGGGCGCTGAGGAATGCCCAGCGGGAGAAGTCGAACGGCGCACGGCCGCTCGGCATCGTGTGGCTCATCGGTCCGTACCTCCCTCGGCGAGGGCGTCGGCGAGGCCGCGCAACTGGTCGGCGTAGGCGTCCAGGGCGGCGGCCAGCTCGTACAGGCCCACGCCGTCCAAGGCGAGACCGACGGTGGACACCGAGACGCGCGGAGTGCGGTCGGCCGGCACCGGGGCGAACGGCTGCTGCACCCTGGCCGCCTCAGTGATGTACCGGCCGCGGAACGCCAGGACGGCGTCAGGGCCGCGGTGCACGATGTCCTCGCGGTGAACGGGCCGGTGGTCGGCGTGGCCGACGCACCAGGACGGCTCCGTGAGGGTCACGGGCCCCTGGTCGGTGGTCTGCACCGTCGCGGTGCGTGCGGCGCTCACGCGGCCCGCCGCGAGGACTCGACGCCGAGAGCGGCAACGACCCTGGACGCGAGCCACTGCGCGGGGACGAACAGCGAGGAGACGCCGTCCAGGCGCGCGACGACGGGCGCCGTGACGTCGATGCCGTAGGCCGTCGCCATCGGCGGCGAGACGAATTCGAGGAGGAGCCCCCGCTGCCAGCACCAGGCGCGCAGAGCGGTCATGGCGCGGTGTTCGGCGGACGGGATGGACATTGCGACGTGGCTCATCGGTCCTGGCCTCCGTCCGAGGCCAGCGCGTCGGCGATGTCGCCCAGCGAGGCCAGACGGTCGGCGAAGGCGTGCATGTCCCGCGCGAGCTCCCGGGCCTGGTCCGGCCGCAGCTCTCCGATGGACGCGCCGTAGCTGACCCAGATGCGGGGGAAGAAGCCGAACGCCTGCCCCTCCCAGGGCTGCGCGACGAGCTGGGCGGCGAGGAACGGCGCGTCGGTGGGGTCATCGGCGTCGATGTCCTGCGTAGCCGTCTCGATCGGTTCGGCGGCGTACCAGCCCATGGTGTGGCTGTAGACAGGCGTTGTCTGCGCCTCAGAGAGCGCGGACTGTACGGTGTTGCGCATGGATCGGTCCCTTCACGGAGGGTCGATGCCTAGGCCCCGTGGTCGGTGGTAGGACACCGCCCGGGGCCGCCGCATGTGCGGCTGGCGTGACTCCAATGTAGGGCCGATTGAGTCGAAAAGCAACGCAGATGCGGAGTGATTGACGAGCGCGCAGTACACATGCCGTACATGCGACAGTGGGATAGTCGCGGATAGCGCGGGAGAGTCCGGGACGTATTTTCGCAGGTCAAGCCCACTGGTTGTCTAGTTCGCCCGGTCGGAGGGGTGCCCTTAAAGACCTCGTAATGCGTAGGTCTCGGGTTCGAATCCCGAAGGCGGCTCCAGTGAGGGCCAGGTCGGATGTTGTCCGGCCTGGTCTTCTTTTGTGTCCGGGGAGGCCGGGTCAGCCCGGCAGCAGGGACCGCAGTCGCCGCTTGTCCGGTTTGCCGACCGCGGTCAGGGGGATGGCGGGGACCAGGTGCACGGTCTCGGGGGCGTAGAGGTGCCCCTTGCGGGCGGTGACGAAGGCGCGGATCTCCTCGAGTGACGGCGTGTGTCCGCGCACGGGCACCACGGCGGCGTGGACGTGCTCCACCGATTCCTCGTCCCGGCTGCCGAAGACCGTGCACTGGGCGACGGAGGGGTGGTTCAGCAGCAGGGCCTCCAGCTCCGCCGGATAGACGTGGCCGCCGACGACCACGATCATCTCCTTGATCCGGTCCACGACGTAGAGATAGCCGTTCTCGTCGAGGTAGCCGACGTCCCCGGTGTGCACCCAGCCGTCGCGCAGTACCTCACGGGTCAGTTCGGGCTGCTTCCAGTAGCCGTGCATCGCGTAGGGCGAGCGCACCAGTACCTCGCCGGGCGTCCCGGGCTTCATGGGCGTGCCGTCGGTGTCCTGTACGAGGATCTCGACGCCGGGTACGGCCCGGCCGACCGTCGGGTGGCCCTCGCGGCCGGTCAGCTCCTGCTCGTCGGGGCCCGTTTCCGAGATGAGCTGAGCCTCGGCCTGACCGTACAGGCCGTACAGCACGGGGCCCAGGAGTCCGGCCGCCTGCCGCAGCCTGGTCGGTGCGGCGGTGGTGCCGCCGTAGGTGACGCGGCTCAGGCTGGAGAGGTCGGTGGCGGACAGGTCCGGGTGGTCCAGCAGCCGGTACAGCAGGGGCGGCAGCAACCAGGTGTGCGTGATGCGCTCGCGCTCGACCGTGGCCAGCACGTCCCCCGGCTCGAAGTCGTGCCGCAGGACGACCGATCCGCCCTCCAGGAGGGCCGTGTCGGCGAAGATCCCGGCGAGATGGGCGAGGGAGGTGCAGGCCAGGAAGCGGGGCGGGTCGCCGGCGCCGGTGAGCCTGCGTTCGAGGCTCCTTCGGTAGGAGCCGTGGCTCATCCGGATGCCCTTGGGAATCCCCGTGGTCCCGCCGGTGTAGCCGATGCGCCAGTCGTCGTCCGGACCCACCGGAGCGCGCGTCGGACGCATCGCGCGCGTCGGATGCCGGGCGGCCGCGGCCAGTACGTCCTCGGCGAAGTCGCTCGGGCCCAGGGACAGCACCGGAGGAACACCGGGCAGCGGCAGCAGCTCCCGTGCCACGTCGTGCCGCAGGTCGTCCACCAGCAGAAGGGCGCCGTCCACGCTCGCCAGGATGCGGGCCATGACCGACGTGCTCATGCCCTCGTAGAGCATGACCACCCGTGCACCGGTGAGGTTGGCGGCGTAGCGGGCGGCAAGGCCGTCGGCGCTGTTGCCGGTGAGCAGGCCGACCGTGTCGCCCCTGCCCACGCCGCGCCGCTCCAGTTCCCCGCCGAGCCGGCAGACCTGCTCCCGCAACGCCCCCGCGCTGATCACCGATCCATCGGCGGTCGTCAGGACCGGCCGGGACGGTGCGGCGGACAGGACGTCGAGGAGCGCCTCCGTGTAGGTGCTGAAACGCGTCTGCGTGGTGCCGTGTTGTCGGCTCATCGTCCGCCTTCCCTGGTCGCGTCCGTGGCTGCCTTCGACGTTAGGGGCGGGTTTCTCATGCCGTCCACGACCGGCTTCGCCATGTACTCATGACGCGTCGGGCATGAGCCGTTCCCCGGCCAGCCGGCGGAAGTCCAGGGCTGCGGGGGAGAGATAGGCGTCCCGGCGCCACACCAGGGTCAGCGTCCGGTGGCAGTCCGGGGCGTCCAGCCGCAGCCAGCCGACCGGGCAGTCCTCGCCGAGGACGCGGCGTGCGACGGCCGGCATCAGGCCGATGCCCACACCGGCCCCGACGAGTTCGGGAGTGGCCGCCGCCTCGTCGCCTTCGCAGACCACGCGCGGTGCCAGCCCCTCACGGGCGAAGAGCCGCTCCAGCAGGGCCCGTTGCCAGTGGCCGGGGCGGGTGCTGACGAAGTCCTCGTCGGCCAGCTCGGCCACCGCGACCCGCTCCCGGCCGGCCAGTCGATGCCCGACCGGTACGGCCAGCAGTACCTCCTCGCGGGCCAGTTCGGCAGAGCACACCTCGGGGCCGGTCAGCGGCTGGGAGGCGAGGGCGAAGTCCACCTCGCCCGAACGCAGATGCCGCCGCATCGAATCCACCGGGGCCTGGAAGAGACGCACCCCCACTCCCGGCCGGAGCTCGCGGAACGCGGACAGCACCCCGGCCAGCTGGAGCAGGGTCTCGGCGGCGACCGCGACCCGGCCGGGACCGCCGCGACCGGCGTCGGCCACCTCCCGCCGGGCGTCCTCGAGCTCCGCCAGCGCCCGCTCGACCCGGACCAGGAAGGCGGCACCGTGCTCGTTGAGACGAATGCGGCGGCCCCTGCGGTCGAAGAGCGGAGTGCCGAGTTCCGACTCCAGCCGGATGATGGTCCGGCTCACCGACGGCTGGGCCACCCGCAGTTCCTCCGCGGCCCGGCTGATGTGCTGGTGACGTGCGACGGACTGGAAGTAGCGAAGAGACAGCAGATCCATGTCGGTAGTCTCGTCCGGAGCAGTACCGGGCGGGGCGGGGCACCGCCACCGCGTCCGGGGTGTCCGGCCTCGACGGCGCGCCCCCTGCGCTCACTTCGCGTCCGCGTAGCACTCCACCACCGCCGTCGTGAACGGGAACCGCACCGGGGTCGCACCGAACGTCAGCCGCCCCGCCAGCTCCGCCGCGTCCCGGATCGCCGCGACGACGGTGGCGGCCTCCTCCTCGGGACAGTGCACGATCACCTCGTCGTGCTGGAAGAAGACCAGCTCGGCCGCCATGTCCGCGCAGGTCTGCCGCAGGGCCGCGAGCAGGAGCAGGGCCCAGTCGGCGGCGCTGCCCTGGACGACGAAGTTGCGGGCGAAGCGGCCCCGCGCGCGGGCGTTGGTGGAGGCGTACCCCGGCACCCACTCCTGGGCGCGGTCCCCGGCGTCGGCGGCCTCGTCCTGCGGCAGGCCCGCCTCCTCGGTGCCGTCGGCCGCGCCGGCCGCGGGCGGGCAGGTGCGCCCCAGCCAGGTGCGCACGAGCCGGCCCTCCTCGCCCGCGCGCGCCGCGTCGTCGACGTACGCCACAGCCCTGGGGAAGCGGCGTCTGAGCGCGGCGAGGTTCTTCAGGCCGTCGCCGGACGTCTGGCCGTAGACCGCTCCGAGCACGGCGAGCTTGGCCTGGTCGCGGTCGCCGGAGAAGGCGCGGTCGGAGACGGACTGGTAGAGGTCGGTCTCCCGGCCGGCCACCTCCATCAGGCCGGGGTCGCGGGAGATCGCCGCGAGCACGCGCGGCTCCATCTGGTCGGCGTCGGCGACGACCAGCCGCCAGCCCGGGTCGGCGACGACGGCCCGCCGGATCACCTTGGGGATCTGCAGCCCGCCCCCGCCGTTGGTCACCCAGCGTCCGGTCACGGTGCCGCCGGCCAGGAACTCGGGGCGGAAGCGGCCGTCGCGCACCCAGTCCTGGAGCCAGGACCAGCCGTGGGCGACCCAGATCCGGTACAGCTTCTTGTACTCGATCAGCGGTTTCACGGCCGGGTGGTCCAGCGACTCCAGCTCCCACCGGCGGGTGGAGCCGACCTTCACGCCCGCCTGCCCGAACGCCTTGACCACGTCCGCGGGCAGATCGGGCCGCACCCGGCGGCCGAACGCCGCCGACACCTCCTCCGCCAGCTCGGCCAGACGGCGCGGCTCGCCCCCGCCCGCATACCGCTCGCCCAGCAGGTCGTGCAGGACCTCGCGGTGGACGTCGGCCCGCCAGGGCAGCCCCGCGCGGTTCATCTCGGCGGCCACCAGCATCCCCGCCGACTCGGCCGCCGTCAGCAGCCGCAGCCGGTCGGGCAGGGCCGAGCGGTCGTGCCGGCGCTGCTGCTCGGCGTAGACGGCGAGCAGGTCGGACAGGGGAAGGTGGACGGCCTGGGGCTCGAACAGCGAGGACTGCGCGCCGGGCTCGGCGGAGCGCTGCGGCGGGTCGGGCGGTACGGGGCCGCCGCGCAGCCGGGCCAGGGCGGCCGCGGCCGAGCGGGGCTCCCCGTACCGCCCCTCGTGGCCGAGCAGGAGGGTCTCGGCGGCCTCCACGTCGTAGCACCGCTCCACCCGCACCCCCGCGGCGAGCAGGCGTGGCGCGGTCTCGGCGGTGGACCGCCACACCCAGCGCGCGACGTCCGGCCTGGCCCGGACGGCCTCGGCGAGACCGGGCTCCCGCCGCACGGGCCCGGTGGGCAGCCCGTCGGGGCCGAGGGGGGCGACCTCCACGCCACCGCCCTCGGCCACCGCGAGCGCCCACCTCTCGGCCATGTCGCGAGTGTCGCAGGCGGGACTGACAACGGCCGTCGGCCATGCCGTCGGCCATGCCGTCGGCCACGACCGTTGCGCACGACCGTTGCGCACGGCCGTCGGCCATGGCCGTTGCTCACGGCTGCCGCCCACGACCGCCGCCCAGGGCGCCGTCCACGGCTGCCGCCCAGGGCCGCCGTCCACGGCCGCCGCCCGGTGGCTCAGGCCTCTCCGGCAGCCTCTCCGGCCGCCCCGCCTTCCCCGCTCGCCCCCGCCTTCTCGGCCTTCTCGGTGAGGTGGATGAACTCCGCCACCGCGTCGACGACGTACCGCTCGGTCGCCTCCTTGTCGAGCCCGAGCCCGCTCAGCACGCCCTCGCCGTGCTCGTGCTCCAGCAGGGCGAGCAGGATGTGCTCCGTGCCGATGTAGTTGTGGCCGAGGCGCAGGGCCTCGCGGAAGGTGAGTTCGAGGACCTTCTTGGCCGCGGGGCCGTAGGGCACCAGCTCCGGGACCTCCGCGGCGGCCGGCGGGAGCGCCGCGGTCGCCGCCTCGTGGATCGCGTCCAGGGTCACGCCCTGCGCGGCGATCGCCTTGGCGGAGAGGCTCTCGCGCTCGGTGACCAGGCCGAGGACGAGGTGTTCGGGCAGGCCCTCGGCGTTGCCGGCGGTCTTGGCCGCGTTGTGGGCGGTCATCACGACGTTGCGCGCGCGGGGCGTGTAGCGGCTGAAGCCCTGGCCGGCGTCCAGGTCGGCCGATTCCTTGGTCACGAAGCGCTTCTGCGCCGCCTGGCGGGTGACCCCCATGCTCTTGCCGATGTCGGTCCAGGACGCGCCCGAACGTCGGGCCTGGTCCACGAAGTGGCCGATGAGGTGGTCGGCCACCTCGCCGAGGTGCTCGCCGGCGATGACGGCGTCCTGGAGCTGTTCCAACGGCTCCGGATGCACCTTCTTGATCGCGGTGATGAGTTCGTCGAGGCGTACGGATGACGTGATGCTCGGGTTCGTCGTCATGTGTCAACCGTAGGTTGCGCCCTCTGGGCTGTCAACCGATGGTTGACAGTCGATGTGTGTCCCCGGAGTCGTGGCACCATCGCCGGGTGAGTACGCCCCGCACCGTCGACCGTGCCTTCGAGACCGCCCTGTACGACACCGCCGACGACGCCCTCGACACCGCGGCCTCGCTGCTCGCGGCCGATCCGGCGGCGGACGCGGAACTGGCCCGGCGCGGTCGGGAGTTCGTGGCCACGGCCTGGCGGCGCGGCTGGCAGCCCGCCGACCTCGTACGGATCGTGCGCCGCGAACTGGACGATGTCCACGTACGGCTGGTGGCCGCGCTGATCCTCGCCCAGGCGCCCGACGACCGTGCGCGCGGTCCGCGCTGGGCCGCGCAGCTCGACGACCTGCCGGGCGGGGACGGGGCGGCGCCGCCCCGCACCGACCGCTTCTCGCACGCCACCGCCGTACTGGAGCTGTACCGCCTGCTGCTGCGGCTGCCCGGTCTGGAGCCGCTGGAGGCGGGGGAGGGCCCGCGCGGGGGCCGGGGGAACCGGCCGGAGTCCCGTGCCCTCGCCCGCATCCGCGCGCTGCTCGCCAAGGCGGAGGCGACCGGGTACCCGGAGGAGGCGGAGGCGCTGAGCGCGAAGGCGCAGGAGCTGATGGCACGGCACAGCGTCGACGAGGCACTGCTGGCCGCGCAGGCGCACGGCCACGCGTCCTCGCCCGACACGCCGGGGGCCTGCCGGATCGGGGTGGAGCCGCCCTACGAGCAGGCCAAGGCCGTGCTGCTGGACGCGGTGGCGGACGCCAACCACTGCGGGGCCGTGTGGAACGAGCCCTTCGGCTTCTCCACAGTCGTCGGTTTCGAGGCCGACCTGGAGGCGGTCGAACTCCTCTACACCTCCCTGCTGGTGCAGGCCGAGGCCGCGATGACGAAGGCGGAGGCCGGTCAGCGGGCCGGCGGGCGCAAGCGCACCAAGACCTTCCGGCAGTCGTTCCTCGCCGCCTACGCCCACCGCGCGGGCACCAGGCTGCGGGCCGCGGCGCAGGCAGCCACGCGAGCGGCCACGGAAGCGGCGACGGAAGCGGCCACGACGGGGGCGTCGGGGCCCGCGGACGCGGACCTCCTGCCGGTGCTCGCCTCCCGCGAGGCCGCGGTCACCGACCGGATGGAGCGCATGTTCCCGCAGACCACCACCACCCGTCTGCGCGGCGCCGCGGACGCGGCCGGCTGGACGGAGGGCACCCGCGCGGCCGACGCCGCCCGGGTCGGCCGCCAACGGCCGCTGGAGCGGACGCGGCGACCTGAGCCGCGCTCAGGATCCGATGCCGGCGGTCGGCAGTCCCGGCGGCAGTGAGCCGCCCTCCGACCTGGTGTACGTCTCCTTGCCCAGCGCGCCCTCCCAGGCCACCGTGAGCGAGGTGGCGCCGACCGCGCCGACCTTGCCGGTCGCGCGGTCGGCGCTGCCGTCGGCGCACTTGAGGCGGATCGTCCGGGTGCCGGAGGTCTCCTCCGTCGTACCGCTGCACACGGTCCCGCCGGTCGCGAACAGGGCCGCCTTGTCACCGGTGACCATCAGGGCGACCGCCTGGCCGTCGGTGGTCGCCAGCCAGCTGCCCTCCAGCTCGCCCGCGGCACCGGCGGACGGCGATCCGCCCGCGTCGCCGCCCGGGTCCGTGCTCGCGGACGCGCCGGGCGCCGCCGAGGACTTGTCGCCACCCGATCCCTCACCCGAACCGCCGCCGTCGGAGTCACCGCCGTCGGTGCACGCGGTCAGGGCCAGCCCCCCCACCAGCCCGAGGCTCAGCGCCGCGACCCGCACGGACCGCCGCGTCCGCCGTGACCGCCGGAACGCGACCCCGCCGGACCGGACATCCGTGCCCGGCGCCGTCGCCGACGCCGTACCCGCTGCAACCCCCGTACGCCACGCACCCGACGTGCTCTCCGCGCTCGCCGTGTTCTCCGTGCTCGCCGTGTTCCCCGCAGTCACCCACGTCACCGGAAGCTCCAAGCTGTAGCCGGACGGCCGTTCGGCCCCGAACAGCCGCAAGCTACCAGGACGACTTGCGGACCCCGGGAAGATGCCCGGCGTGCGCCTGCTCGCGCAGATTGACCCGGGAGAGTCCGAAGACCCGGACGTATCCGCGCGGGCGCCCGTCGATCTGATCGCGGTTGCGCACCCGCGTGGGGCTCGCGTCGCGCGGCTGCCTGCGCAGTTCCCGCTGGGCGGCGAGCCGTTCGGCCTCCGTCGACGAGGGCCGGCGGAGGACCTCCTTCAGCTCGGCCCGGCGTGCCGCGTACCGCGCGACGATCTCCCGGCGCTGCTCGTTCTTCGCGATCTTGCTCTTCTTCGCCATCAGATCCTCACCCCGCGGGCACGGATGCGCGCCACGGCCGCCTCGACGCCGATGGAGTCGACCGTCCTGATCCCCTTCGTGCTCAGCCGCAGCCGCACGTGCCGGTTCTCGCTCGGCAGCCAGTAGCGCTTGGTCTGGATGTTGGGGTCGAAGCGGCGCGAAGTGCGCCGGTGGGAGTGGGAGATGCGGTTGCCGAAGCCGGGCCGGGCCCCG
Organism: Streptomyces violaceoruber; assembly: GCF_033406955.1. Classification (NCBI taxonomy): domain Bacteria; kingdom Bacillati; phylum Actinomycetota; class Actinomycetes; order Kitasatosporales; family Streptomycetaceae; genus Streptomyces; species Streptomyces violaceoruber. The sequence goes on from NZ_CP137734.1 coordinate 4,664,159, forward strand.
GTCAGCATGCAGTGGGCGGACACGGTGACGTACCTCTCCTCCGGACCGGACGGGTCCTAGCTGTTAATGGAATTCATTTTCAGTAAGATAGCAGCATGGCACGCAACGAACTCCGTCCGGTCATCAAGCTCCGGTCCACCGCCGGGACCGGCTACACCTACGTCACCCGCAAGAACCGCCGCAACGACCCCGACCGGCTGGTCCTGCGCAAGTACGACCCGGCGGCCGGCCGCCACGTCGACTTCCGAGAGGAGCGCTGAGAGGCCATGCGCAAGGGAATCCACCCCGAGTACCGCCCGGTCGTCTTCCGGGACCGTGCGGCGGACTACGCCTTCCTCACCCGTTCGACCATGACCAGTGAGCGCACGGTCGAGTGGGAGGACGGCCGGACCTACCCGGTCGTCGACGTCGAGGTCTCCCACGTCAGCCACCCCTTCTACACCGGCACCGCCCGTGTCCTGGACACCGCCGGACGCGTGGAGCGCTTCGAGCGCCGGTACGGGAAGCAGGACGGGGCATGAGCGAGCCGGGCCGCTTCCCCGAACCGCCGGTGGTGATCGTCGGCGGGCTGCACGCCGACGCGCGCAGGGCGGCCGTGGCCCGGCTGCTCGCCGACGTGCCCGGCAGCGTCGTCCTCCACCACGACCTGGCGACGGCCGCCGCGGGCACGGTGGTACGGACCGTCCGGGACGCCACCGGCATTCTCGCCGCCGGCGAGGCGCCCCTGGTCAACGACTGCGCGTGCTGCGCGCTGCGCGAGGACCTCGTGCCCGAGCTGGTCCGGCTCGCGGAAGCCGGGGGCACCCCGCTGGCGGTCGTCGAGCTGTGGGACTCCGTCGAGCCCAAGGCGATGGCGGAGGTGGTGACGGCGGGCGGCTTCACCGTCGCCGGTGTGGTCACCGCCGTCGATCCCGCGCTGGTGCTGCCCTACCTCGGCAACGGCGACGACCTGGCCGAGGGCGGTCTGGCCGCCGCGGCCACCGACCAGCGCACCGTCGCCGACACCTTCGCGCGGCAGCTGGAGTACGCCTCCGTCCTCGCACTCGCCGAGCCCCTCCCCGGCTCGCCGGAGGCCGACGACGAGGACCGCGAGCTGTTGGCCCAGCTGCACCCGACCGCCCGCCGGGTCCCGATCGGCCACGGGAACCCGGCGGGCACACCGCCGGCGGGTCCGGAGCTGGCGCGGGCCGCCCTCGCCGGGTTCGACGTGGAGGCCGCGGCGGCGGCCCAGCACCCGGCCTGCGCGCTGCTGCCCGCCGAGGCCGACGCGCACGGCGTCGCCACCCTGGTCTGGCACCGCCGCCGCCCCTTCCATCCGGAGCGGCTGTACGCGGCGCTCGAGGACCTGACCTGCGCCGCGGCCCGCAGCCGGGGGCGGTTCTGGCTGGCCGGCAAGGGGGACACGCTGCTGCACTGGGACGCCGCGGGCGGTGCCCTGTGCGTGGAGAGCGCGGGGCCGTGGCTCGCCTCGCTCCCCGACGCCGCGTGGGAGCTGGTGCCGCCCGTGCGCCGCGCCGCCGCCGCGCTGGACTGGCACCCCGAGCACGGCGACCGCTGCCAGCACCTGGTCTTCACCTCCCCCGGCCTTGACCGCGACGGTCTGGAACGGCTCCTGGAGTCCTGCCTGCTGACCGACGCCGAGTACGCCGCGGGGCAGGCCGCCTGGGACCTGCTGCCGCCCGCCTTCGACACCCTCCTGGAGGTCTGACCCCATGCCCCGACCCCGCAAGGCCGACCGCACACCCGCCCGGCAGCGTCCCAACCCGCTGGACCGGGACGGAGTGACGTACGTCGACTACAAGGACACCGAGCTGCTGCGGAAGTTCGTCTCCGACCGCGGCAAGATCCGCAGCCGCCGCGTCACCCGGGTGACGTCCCAGCAGCAGCGGCAGCTGGCCAGGACGATCAAGAACGCGCGCGAGATGGCGCTGCTGCCGTACGGCACGCGCTGACGCGCCCGCCGTACCTCACGCACCAGCGACAACACCGGGGCACGCCTGTACCGTTCGGGCCCCGGTGTTGTCGCATGTTGTTGCATATTCTTCGAATTCGGGGGCACATGCGGGAACGACTTCTCGGGCCCCGGCGTCGTAGTGGGCAGGGCTCGGTAAAGCGGTCGTCAAAGCTGTAACCGCAGGAACACCGCGCGTGCACGTGCATTTGCTCATGCATCTGCACGTGAACGGGGTTATGATCCGGATCAGTTGACCACTGCATCAATGGCCACATCAGCCAGTGCACACCGGGGAGCGACCTGTGGACCACGACGTGTACGACGTGTACAACGGCATGGCCGCCACGCAGCTGCACGATGCGGCCTGGCAGAAGAGTCGGCGCAGCAACTCGCAGGGATCGTGCGTGGAGTTCGCGCGCCTGCCCGACGGCGCGGTGGCGGTACGCAACTCCCGCTTCCCCGACGGTCCCGCGCTCGTCTACACGCGCGCCGAGATCGAGGCCATGCTGCTGGGCGTCAAGGACGGCGAGTTCGACCACCTGATCGCGAGCTGACCCGGAGCGGTCCGGAGCGGTCCGGAGCGGTCTGGAGCCGAAGCCCGGCTATATCCGGAACAGTGCCCAGACCACCTTGCCGTTGAGCGTCCCGGCCAGCGGGTGCCAGCCCCAGCTGTCGCTGAAGGAGTCGACGAGGAACAGGCCCCGGCCCGACTCCGCCGAGAAGTCGTCCGTCTCACGGGCCACCGGGCTGTCGTGGCTGGGGTCGCGCACCGCGCACACCAGCCGCTCGGTCCAGCGCATCAGGTGCAGCCGTACCGGGCCGTGCTGCTCGTCGTGGCGCGGGGTGTCCGCGGGCAGCGCGTGGCGCAGGGCGTTGGTGACGAGTTCCGAGACCACGAGGCAGACGTCGTCGAAGCGGTCGCCGGTGTCCCAGCCGTCGAGCGTCCTGCGGGTGAACCTCCGGGCCTCGCGCACCGCTTCGTACCGGGGCGGCAGGGCGCAGGAGGCGGCGTTGGACACTGCCGCGGGGTCGAGTGGCGGAAGGCCCTGCCGTAACGGCTCGAGCATGGTCGATCCATTCGTCCCCATGCGAGGCACTCCCGGGAATTCGCGGTCGTAGCGATGCGGCGCGGTGGTGCGGGACCATGGTTTCGGATGCGTACCGCAGATGCAAGGGCAGATGCACGTGCACGTGACCGAAATGGACCTGCCCGTACCGCTTGTTGGCCAATTTTTCCGTCATCTTCGCCTCCCCTTCATCGCCCGCGACGGCCGGTTCTGGCCCACCGCGTGCATGATCCTGTGCATTTCCTTTGGCTCGATTCCGTTTCCGTAACCGGACGAGTACTGCTCGGAGTGTTTTAGTGGCAGACTGCGGCCCCTGAAGACGGTTGGGGAGGCTGGCGAACGTGAGCGCGGGAGAGCCCGGATCGGTGGTGCGGCGCATGCTGCTCGGATCACAACTCAGGCGACTGCGTGAGACGCGGGGGATCACGCGCGAGGCCGCGGGCTACTCGATCCGCGCCTCGGAGTCGAAGATCAGCCGGATGGAGCTGGGCCGGGTGAGCTTCAAGACGAGGGACGTCGAGGACCTGCTGACGCTGTACGGCATCACGGACGAGCAGGAGCGCGCCTCCCTGCTCTCCCTGGCCAAGGAGGCCAATGTCGCGGGCTGGTGGCACAGTTACTCGGACGTGCTGCCCAGCTGGTTCCCCACCTACGTGGGGCTGGAGGGCGCCGCCTCGCTGATCCGGGCCTACGAGGTGCAGTTCGTGCACGGCCTGCTGCAGACCGAGGAGTACGCCCGCGCGGTCGTCCGGCGCGGCATGAAGGGCGCCGGCGAGGCGGACGTCGAGCGGCGGGTGGCGCTGCGCCTGGAGCGGCAGAAGCACCTGGTCGCGGAGAACGCCCCCGAGTTCCACATCGTGCTCGACGAGGCCGCCCTGCGCCGCCCGTACGGCGACCGCGAGGTGATGCGCGGCCAGCTCCAGCACCTGATCGAGGTGTCCGAACGCCCCAATGTGCGCCTTCAGGTCATGCCGTTCGGCTTCGGCGGTCACTCCGGTGAGAGTGGCGCGTTCACGCTCCTCAGCTTCCCCGAGTCCGACCTCTCGGACGTCGTCTACCTGGAGCAGCTCACCAGCGCGCTGTACCTGGACAAGCAGGAGGACGTCACCCAGTACGAGACGGCGCTGAAGGAACTCCAGCAGGACAGCCCGGGGCCGGACGAGAGCCGGGACCTTCTGCGGGGACTCCTTCAACTCTCCTGAAACGCCAGTACGATGACGCCCAATCAGGCGGCTCGCTCGCGGCGGCTGCGGCAGCTAAGGGGATTGAGGGAACACATGTCGTCGTACTTCACCGACCTCGCCCAGCAGTACATCGACGGTGAGTGGCGTCCCGGCACCGGCTCCTGGGACATCATCGACTTCAACCCGTACGACAACGAGAAGCTCGCCTCGATCACGATAGCCACCGTCGACGAGGTCGATGCCGCCTACCGGGCCGCCGAGCGGGCGCAGCGGCAGTGGGCCGCGACGAACCCCTACGCGCGCCGCGCGGTGTTCGAGAAGGCGCTGCGCCTGGTGGAGGAGCGCGAGGCGGAGATCGGCGAGGCGATCGTCGCCGAGTTGGGCGGCACCCGCCTGAAGGCCGCCTTCGAACTGCACCTCGCCAAGGAGTTCCTGCGCGAGGCGGTCCACCTGGCACTCGCGCCCGAGGGCCGGATCATCCCCTCGCCCGTCGACGGCAAGGAGAACCGCGTCTACCGGGTGCCGGTCGGCGTCGTGGGCGTCATCAGCCCCTTCAACTTCCCCTTCCTGCTCTCCCTGAAGTCGGTCGCCCCGGCCCTCGCCCTGGGCAACGCCGTCGTCCTCAAGCCGCACCAGAACACCCCGATCGTGGGCGGCACGCTGGTCGCGAAGATCCTGGAGGACGCCGGGCTGCCGGGCGGCCTGCTCAACGTGGTGGTCACCGACATCGCGGAGATCGGCGACGCGTTCATCGAGCACCCGGTCCCCAAGGTGATCTCCTTCACCGGCTCCGACAAGGTCGGCCGCCACGTGGCCACGGCCTGCGCCGCGAACTTCAAGCGCTCGGTCCTCGAACTGGGCGGCAACAGCGCGCTGGTGGTGCTCGACGACGCCGACGTCGACTACGCGGTCGACGCCGCGGTCTTCAGCCGCTTCGTCCACCAGGGCCAGGTCTGCATGGCCGCCAACCGCGTGCTGGTCGACCGCGCGGTGGCCGACGAGTTCACCGAGAAGTTCGTCGCCAAGGTGTCGGGCCTCAAGGTCGGCGACCCGCGCGACCCGTCGACCGTCATCGGCCCGGTGATCAACTCCTCGCAGGCCGACGCGCTCTCCGGCGTGGTCGAGCAGGCGCTCGCCGAGGGCGCCACCGCCCTGGTGCGCGGCTCGGTCACCGACAACCTCGTCGAGCCGTCGGTCCTGACCGGCCTGCCCGCCGACTCGGCGCTGCTCCGGCAGGAGGTCTTCGGCCCGGTCGCCTTCCTCGTCCCCTTCGACGGGGAGGAGGAGGCCGTGCGCCTCGTCAACGACACGCCGTACGGGCTGAGCGGCGCCGTGCACACCGGGGACGTCGAGCGCGGCGTCAACTTCGCCAAGCAGATCGACACCGGCATGTTCCACGTGAACGACGGGACCGTGCACGACGAGCCGATCGTGCCCTTCGGCGGCGAGAAGCACTCCGGCCTCGGCCGCCTCAACGGCGACACCATGCTGGACGCCTTCACCACGCAGAAGTGGATCTCCGTGCAGCACGGACGGAGCGGCTTCCCCTTCTAGAGGTTCTAGAGGATCTAGAGGTTCTCGAGGGTCCCGGCGGGCGGGCCCCGGCGCCGGATCTAGGCTGGACCCCATGTCAGCGATCCGTCTCCTCGTGCTCGGCGCCGTCCGCCAGCACGGGCGGGCCCACGGCTACCAGGTGCGCAACGACCTGGAGTACTGGGGCGCGCACGAGTGGTCCAACGCCAAGCCCGGCTCGATCTACCACGCGCTGAAGCAGATGGCGAAACAGGGACTGCTCCTCGCGCACGAGATCGCGCCGTCCACGGCGGGCGGGCCGCCGCGGGTGGAGTACGAGATCACCGGGCAGGGCACCGAGGAGTACCTCTCCCTGCTCCGCGCCTACCTCACCGCCTACGACCAGCGGCCGGACGTGCTCACCGCGGCGCTCGGCTTCATGGTCGACCTGCCGCGCGAGGAGGCCCTCGCCCTGCTGGAGGAGCGGGTGCGCAAGATCGAGCAGTGGCGTGCCTCCGTCACCGAGTACTACATGCCCGCGGAGGGGCCCGGCCAGTACGGGCACATCGGCGAGATCATGAACTACTGGGTCCACTCGGCCGACTCCGGTGCCGAGTGGACCCGCGGCCTCATCGAACGCGTCCGGGGCGGCGCGTACACCTTCGCCGGTGAGGGCGAGCCGTTCGTCGGTGTGCTGGCGGAGGGGGAGGAGAACCCCTTCGCCGCGGGGCGGCCGCATTACGGGGACGCTCGCTAATCAAGTTTGACCAACGGGAGGGCGGGGGTTATGTTCTGAGCTAGTAGTCAAATTTGGCTAGCTTGTCTCTCGAAGGGGAAGCGGGGAGTGACAGTGGCCGACGCGGCGATCACCGTCGAAGGAGCACGCAAGGAGTACGGCAGCAAGAGCGCGTTGGACGGACTCGACCTCACGGTCACGCGCGGCACGGTGCACGGCGTGCTGGGTCCGAACGGAGCGGGCAAGACGACCCTGGTCCGGATCCTGTCCTCCCTGCTGCGGCCCGACGCCGGCCGCGTCGAGGTGGCGGGGCACGACGTCGTCGCGGAGGCGTACGCGGTGCGGCTGCGCATCGGCCTGCTCGGCCAGCACGCGGCGCTCGACGAGGAGCTGGGCGGCCGGCAGAACCTGGAGATGTTCGGCCGCCTGCACCACCTGGGCGCCCGGGGGGCACGCGCGCGTGCCGACGAACTGCTCGTGCGCTTCGGCCTCTCCGACACCGGCCGCAAGCCGGTCGGCGCCTACAGCGGGGGCATGCGCCGCCGCCTGGACCTGGCCGCGTCCCTCATCACCGAACCCGAGGTGCTCTTCCTGGACGAGCCGACCACCGGCCTGGACCCGCGCGGCCGCGCCGAGGTGTGGGACTCGGTCCGCTCCCTGGTCGGCGCCGGTACGACGGTCCTGCTCACCACCCAGTACCTGGAGGAGGCCGACCAGCTCGCCGACCGCATCTCGGTCGTCGACGCCGGGCGCGTCGTCGCCGACGGCACGGCGGACGAACTCAAGGCCGCCACCGGCGGCGACCGCGTCGACGTCGTCCTGCGCCACGCCGGCCACCTGGGCGCCGCGGTGGCCCTGCTGCCGCTCACCGGCGTCCGCGTGGACCCCGACCGCCGGCTGCTCAGCGCCCCCGTCACCGACCGCATGGCCGCGCTCTCCGGCGTCGTACGGGCGTTGGAGGAGGCCGGGATCGAGGCCGAGGACGTGGCGCTGCGCCGGCCGACCCTGGACGAGGTGTTCCTGCACCTCACCGACCGCACGAAGGAGGCCGCGTGAGCACGGGAAGCACGAGCCCGGCGATGTACGCCCTGACCGACTCCTGGACCATGACCCGCCGCGAGCTGGCCCGCTGGGGACGGCAGCCGGTGACGGTCGTCGTGAGCCTGGTCTTCCCGGTCATGCTGCTGCTGATGTTCGGCTACCTGGTGGGCGGCGGCCGGGGCGTGCGCGGCGAGTACGTCGACTACCTGGTCCCCGGCATGCTGGCGCTCACCATGGCCTTCGGCCTGGAGGGCACCATGATCGCCGTCACCCAGGACCTCAACAAGGGCGTCGTCGACCGCTTCCGCTCGCTGCCGATGACCAACGGCGCGGTCCTGGTGGGCCGTTCCGCCGCCGACATGCTCCAGTCGGCGCTCGGCCTCACCGCGCTGATCGGCGTCGGGTACGCGCTCGGCTGGCGGGCCCACGGCGGTCCCGGCGCCTTCCTCGGCGCGGTCGGTCTGCTCCTGCTCTTCCGCTTCGCCATGCTGTGGATCGGCATCTTCCTGGCCCTGGTGGCCGGGAAACCCGAGCTGGTGCAGGCGGTGCAGATCCTGGTGTGGCCGGTCGGCTTCCTGTCCAACGCCTTCGCCACCCCCGACTCCATGCCCGGCTGGCTGGGCACCGTCGTCGAGTGGAACCCGATGTCCCAGACCGCCACGGCCGTCCGCGACCTCTTCGGCGGCCCCGGCGGCGAGTCCGGCCACCTCTGGGCCGCCGTCGCCTGGCCGCTGGCGCTGCTCGCGGTGTTCTTCCCGCTGGCGGTGGGGAGGTTCGCGCGGCTCAGCCGGTGAGCGCGCGGGGCCGTCAGCGGCCCCGCCGTCCGCATGCGCGAGGAGACGGGCACCTCTGCTCTCCGCGATCACGCTGATGCGGTTCGAGGACCGGCCGCCGGCGGCCTGCGGTGAAGGCCCTCCTGAACCCGTCGGCGGAGCCGTCAGTGATGGAACCCCGTCGCCGCCCCCTTGTCGCGGGTCAGCGGGCCCGGCTGGCGCCGCAGTTCCGGGAGCAGGCGCTCCAGGTCCGCGAGCAGCAGGTCGGCCATGTCGGCCGAGAAGCCGTTGCGGCACACCACCCGCAGCACGGAGAGGTCCTCGCGGTGCGGCGGGAAGGTGTACGCCGGCACCAGCCAGCCGCCCTCCCGCAGCCGCCGGGACACGTCGAAGACGTCGTACGCCGTCACGTCGTCGGCCGTCGTGAAGGCGAACACGGGCAACTGGTCGCCGCGCGTCAGCAGCCGGAAGTCGCCGAGTGCCGCCACCCGTTCCGCGAGCGAGCCCGCGATGTCCCGCGCGGACTGCTGCACGGCCCGGTAGCCCTCACGGCCAAGCCGCAGGAAGTTGTAGTACTGCGCGACGACCTGCGCGCCCGGCCGGGAGAAGTTCAGCGCGAAGGTCGGCATGTCGCCGCCCAGGTAGTTGACCCGGAAGACCAGTTCCTCGGGAAGGGCCTCCGCGTCCCGCCACAGCGCCCAGCCGACCCCGGGGTAGACCAGCCCGTACTTGTGCCCCGAGGTGTTGATCGAGGCGACCCGGGGCAGCCGGAAGTCCCACACCAGGTCCTCGTCCAGGAAGGGCGCGACCATGGCGCCCGAGGCCCCGTCGACGTGCACCGGGACGTCGAGTCCGGTCCGCTCCTGGAGGGCGTCCAGGGCCGCGCACAGGTCGGCGACCGGTTCGTAGGAGCCGTCGAAGGTGGAGCCCAGGATGCCGACGACCCCGATCGTGTTCTCGTCGCACAGCTCGGCGGCGGCCTGCGGGTCCAGGTGGAAGCGGTCGCCCTCCATCGGGACCTGCCGGGCCTCCACCTCCCAGAAGTTGCAGAACTTGTCCCAGCAGACCTGGACGTTGACGCCCATCACCAGATTGGGCCGCACGTCCTTCGCCGGGTACCGGTCGGCGTTGCGCAGTGCCCAGCGCCGCTTCAGCGCCATCCCGGCCAGCATGCACGCCTCGCTCGACCCGGTCGTCGAGCAGCCCACCGCGGTCGACGGGTCGGGCGCGTGCCACAGGTCGGCGAGCATGGCCACGCAACGCCGCTCCAGTTCGGCGGTGCGCGGGTACTCGTCCTTGTCGATCATGTTCTTGTCACGGCACTCACTCATCAGCACCCCGGCCTGCGGCTCCATCCAGGTGGTGACGAAGGTGGCCAGGTTCAGCCGCGCGTTGCCGTCCAGCATCAGCTCGTCGTGGACCAGGCGGTACGCGCTCTCCGGTGGCAGCGGGGAGTCGGGCAGCCGGTGGGCGGGCGGGGCCTCGGTCATGCCGCCGAGCGGGTTCGCCGCCGCGTGGAAGGGGTTCACGGCGAGCCGGCGCCGGTCACGATCGCTGTCGCGGGACGGGCGCGGGCCCTGGTGCAGTGACATGCGACCGACGGTAGGCCGGGGCCCCGGACCCCGCATCCGGGACGGGACCGACCGGACCGTCAGCGGACCGGTGCGAGACGGCCGGCGTCCGGGTGCCCCGCGCCGAGGTGGGCGGTGAGGAAGCGGGCGGCGCGGTCGAGTGCGGCGTCCGCCTCCTCAAGGCGGCCGTAGTGGAGCTGGTAGACGTGGGGGAGACCGGGGCCGACTTCGAGCGTGACCTCGACGTCGTCGGCGCCCGCACGGCCGGCCAGCCGGACCGCGTCGTCGAGCAGCACCTCGTTCGCGCCGGCCTGCACGAGCAGCGGGGGCAGCCCGGCGAGGTCGGCGAAGACCGGGCTGGCCAGGGGGGCCGCGCGGTCCCCAGCGCCGACGTAGAGATCGGCGTACGCGCGCACGTCGGCCTCGGTGAAGATGGGGTCGGCGCCCTCCTTGGAACGGATGCTCCCTCCGGTGAGGGTGAGGTCGACCCAAGGGGAGAAGAGGGCCACGGCGGCCGGCTGCGGCAGCCCCGCTTCCCTGGCCGCGAGCAGTGTGGCGATGCCCAGACCGCCGCCTGCGGAGTCACCGGCCAGGACGAGGTCTTGCGGGTCGGTACCCGTCGACAGCAGCTCGCGATAGGCGGCGAGCCCGTCGTCGACGGCCGCGGGGAAGGGGTGCTCGGGCGCCAGCCGGTAGTCCACCGACACCGCGCGCAGCCCGGCGCGGCGGGCCAGCTCGCCTGCCAGCCCCGCGTGGGTGTCGGGTGAGCCGGCGAGGTAGCCGCCGCCGTGCAGGTAGAGCAGCCGGCCGGGGCCGGAGGCGGTGTCCGGGTCCAGCTCCAGGGCCGGCCGCCCGCCCAGGACGGTCCTGCGGCTGACCACCCCGTCCGGAGCGGGACGGGTGAGGGCCGCGGCGAAACCCTCGCGCTGCTCTTCGGGAGTGGGCGGCGTCTCGGCGCGAGGGGCGGAACGGAGCAAGGCGTCCAGGGCGTCGCGCTGGTGTCGGGACATACGGGGCCTCCATGGGTCGGCGTGCGAGAATGGATTCCTGGGAATCCATCTGTTCGGGCCAACCGTATTCCAAGGAATATGATTCCCAGGAATCTACTGGAGGTTTTGTGAGCCACGTCACCCCGGCCTTCGTCGATCTGGTCCGCGTCGAGACCCGGCTCTACAACGCGGTGAGCTCCCGGCTGCGGGACGAACAGGGGGTGAGTCTGGGGCAGTTCGAGTTTCTGGAGATCATCGACCGCGTGCCGGGGTGCCGTGTGCTCGACATCGTCGGCGAACTGGCGATCACCGTGGGGGCCGTCAGCAAGGCGGTCGACCGGCTGGTCGCCGCGGGCTGGTGCGTGCGGGCAGTGAACCCCCAGGACCGCCGCTCGTCCGTGCTCCGCCTGACCTCCGAGGGCGATCGGCGGTTGGCGGCTTGCCGCCCGGTGGTCGAGAGCGCCCTCGCCTCGCTGACCGAGGTGGTTCCTCCCGACGATCTGCATCGCATCGCCTCGGCCTTGGCCGTCCTGCGTGCGCATCTCGAGGCGGGCTCCCACGGCCGCCCGGGCTGAGGGAGCCGACGGCACGCGGCGGCTCACGGCGTGGCACGCGGAACGTCCGGGCTTGCACCTCACGTCACGTGAGGAGGCAGCGTGGACGGCGTCAGAGAAGGGAGCGGAAGTGAGCTACTCCGTGGGACAGGTGGCCGGCTTCGCCGGAGTGACGGTGCGCACGCTGCACCACTACGACGACATCGGCCTGCTCGTACCGAGCGAGCGCAGCCACGCGGGCCACCGGCGCTACAGCGACGCCGACCTCGACCGGCTGCAGCAGATCCTGTTCTACCGGGAGCTGGGCTTCCCGCTCGACGAGGTCGCCGCCCTGCTCGACGACCCGGCCGCGGACCCGCGCGCGCACCTGCGCCGCCAGCACGAGCTGCTGTCCGCCCGGATCGGGAAACTGCAGAAGATGGCGGCGGCCGTGGAGCAGGCCATGGAGGCACGCAGCATGGGAATCAACCTCACCCCGGAGGAGAAGTTCGAGGTCTTCGGCGACTTCGACCCCGACCAGTACGAGGAGGAGGTCCGGGAACGCTGGGGGAACACCGACGCCTACCGCCAGTCCAAGGAGAAGACCGCCTCGTACACCAAGGAGGACTGGCAGCGCATCCAGGACGAGGCCGACGAGCTCACCCGGCGCTTCGTCGCCCTGATGGACGCGGGTGAGCCCGCCGACTCCGAGGGGGCCATGGACGCCGCCGAGGACCACCGGCAGGGCATCGCCCGCAACCACTACGACTGCGGGTACGAGATGCACACCTGCCTGGGCGAGATGTACGTGTCCGACGAACGTTTCACGCGAAACATCGACGCCGCCAAGCCGGGCCTCGCCGCCTACATGCGCGACGCGATCCTCGCCAACGCCGTCCGGCACACCCCCTGAGCGGTGGTCGTGGCCCGGGTCTCCCGCCCGGTCTCACCCCCACGGCTCACTCCCGGGCCACGACCACCGCCGTCCCGTACGCGCACACCTCGGTGCCCACGTCCGCCGCCTCCGTCACGTCGAAACGGAAGGACAGCACCGCGTTGGCCCCGCGCGCGCGTGCCTGCTCGACCAGCCGCTCCATCGCCTGGTTGCGGGTCTCGACCAGCGTCTTGGTGAGACCGCGCAGCTCACCGCCGACCAGCGACTTCAGACCGGCACCGATCTGGCTCCCCAGGTGCCGGGAGCGCACGGTCAGCCCGAAGACCTCCCCGAGCACCTCCTGCACCCGGTGGCCCGGCAGATCGTTGGTGGTCACGACGAGCACGTCGGGCTGCGGGCCCTGGCCGCCGCCGTATTCTTCAATACCCATGGTTCTCAGGTTTCCCCGGGGAACGTCACAGTGCACCCCAAGACGCCCCGTGGAACCTGGGGCACCGCGGCTGCGTTGTACGTTTGGGCAGCCAGGTCCAGCCCGCCTCCCCCCAGCAGCAGGAGCCACAATCCCGTGACCACCCTTGCGCTCGGTCCCGAGTGGATCAGCCCGGACTATCTGATCGAGACGTTCAGTCTGCCCGGCATCCTGCTCATCGTCTTCGCCGAGTCGGGACTCTTCGCGTTCCTGCCCGGCGACTCGCTGCTGTTCACCGCGGGCCTGTTCGTCGCCCAGGGCGAGTACATCAGCCAGCCGCTGTGGCTGGTGTGCACCCTGATCGTGGCCGCCGCCGTCCTCGGCGACCAAGTCGGCTACATGATCGGCAAGTTCTTCGGCCCGAAGCTCTTCAGCCGCCCCAACTCCAAGCTCTTCAAACAGGAGAATCTGGAGAAGGCGCACGAGTTCATGGAGAAGTACGGCCCCAAGGCGATCGTCCTGGCCCGCTTCGTGCCCATCGTGCGCACCTTCGCCCCCATCGTGGCGGGCGCCGGCCGCATGAAGTACCGCACCTTCCTCACGTACAACGTCATCGGCGGCGTCGCCTGGGGCACCGGCGTCACCCTCGCGGGCTACTGGCTCGGCCAGATCGAGTTCATCCGGGCCCACGTCGAGGGCATCCTCGTCCTGATCATCCTGGTCTCGGTCGTCCCGATCGCCATCGAGTACCTGCGCGAGCGCAAGAAGAAGCAGCGCGCCGCCGCGGCCGGACCGACCCCGCCGGCCGCCCAGCAGCACCAGCCCCAGCCCCCGTACCCGGTCATGGACGACGCGACCACCCAGCTCCGCCGGGTCGACCCGTACGACCAGCCGCAGCAGCAGCACGACCAGCAGTACGACCCGGGCTACGGCAACCAGTCCTACGGCAACCAGCCCTACGGCGGTCAGCAGCCCCCGCAGCAGCCCTACGCTCAGCAGTACCCGCAGGGCTACGGCGACCAGCCCCAGCAGTACGGCGACCAGTACCCGTACAACCAGGGCCGCTAGAACCCTCGCGTCCGCTTGGCCGCCCGGCGTCCCGCCGCACTCGCGGCGCCGGGCACCTTCAGGAACAGCCGGGAGATCTCCCCGCCCAGGTTCACCCCGATCGCGATGGCCATCGCCAGCGCCACCGCGTTGGACAGCGACAGCAGCCCCGAGTCGACCTCGCCCTGCGCGATCCCCAGCAGACCGAAGTACGTCGCCGAACCGGGCAGCAGCGGCCCGATCGCCGCCGTCGTGTACGGCAGGGCCGACGCGAACCGGTACCTGGACATCAGCTGCCCGAACAGGCCCACGAGCCCCGCCGCGGCGGCCGTGGAGGCCACCGGAGAGATGTCGCCGGCGTAGTTCATGGCGCCGTACACGCACCAGGCGATGCCGCCGTTCAGGGTCACCGCGAGGACGGTGGCCCGTTCCTGCTGGAGCAGGATCGCGAAGGCCAGCGACAGCAGCATCGAGGCGAAGATCTGCACGAACGGTTCGTCACCGGTGCCGAGCTTGGCGTCCGGGTTGAGCTCGGCGCCCAGCTGGACCCCGAAGTACAGCACCACCAGCACCCCGGCGACGATGCTGACGAAGAAGTACATGACCTCCAGCAGACGGGCCGCGGCGGTGATGTAGAAGCCGGTCAGACCGTCCTGCACCCCCGCGACCAGCGCCCGCCCGGGCAGCAGCGCGAACAGCCCACCGGTGATGACCGCGGACGCCTTCACGTCGACGTGCGTCACCGTCAGCACGACACCCATCGCGGCGGGCGGCATCGCGGCCACCGCGAACTGGTAGAACTCCGGCAGCCCGCGCCCGGCGCACAGCCACGCCAGCCGGTCGCCGAGCATCGAGCCGAACATCGCCGCGAAGAACACAGTCAGCCCGCCACCGACGAGCAGCGAGGCCCCGCCCGCGAGCAGACCGCTGGCCACCGTCAGCACCCAGGTGGGGTACGGGTGGCGGTTGCGGCGGATCTCCGCGAGACGCCGGTAGGCCTCCTCCAGGGAGATGTTCGTGTCGGGGTCGCTGAGGTCGTCCACCAGGTGGAAGACGGCCGCGAGCCGCGTGTAGTCGGTGCCGCGGCGGCGCACCGTCCGCGACGCCGTCACCGGGTCCTCGACCAGGGACGGCTGGTAGGAGATCGACAGCAGGGTGAAGGTGACGTTCGGCTCGCAGCGGTCCAGGCCGTAGGACCGGCAGACGGCGAACATGGCCGCCTCCACGTCCTCGGCGCCCTCACCACCCGCCAGCAGCAGCTCCCCGATACGCAGCGTCAGGTCCAACACGCGCGGCACGGCGGGGCCGGTCTCGTCGTCGTGCTTCTGCGAGGGCTCCGGCGCGGGCCGCTCGGCCACCGGCATGCGCAGCATGGCGCGCATCCGGTCCTGCCAGGGCACGTCCGTCAGGCTCACCGCCGGGAAGCCGCTCGCCGGGGTGAAGGCGGTCGGGGCGGTCCACGCGCTGTGCGTGCTCGGCATGGTGAACGCCGAGCCCTCGGTGTCCGCGGGCGGAGCCTGCGGCACCTCCAGGCCGTCGGGGAGCGAGAACTCCGAGGTCGTCTCGGACTCGGTGCCGGCGTGCCGCGGGACGGCGAACCCCTGCGGGATCTCGAACTCGGACGTCGTCGACGACTCGCCGTCGATCGACGCCGCGATCCCGCTGGGCTGCCGGAAGGCACTGCGGGCCTCGTCCGACTGTGGTTTGGGCTCCTCCGCCTCCGTCACCTGCGCAACGCTCCCTGGTACCGACACACCCTCCTGTTGACCTCAGTATGGTCACTCAAACACGAACGGGCCGCACGCGTGTGCGTGCGGCCCGTTACGGGAGAGGCGCCTGATCAGTGGCCGCCCTGGTCCTTGAAGCGCTTGTAGGACCGCTCGATCTCGGCCTCGGCCTCGGTGCGGCCCACCCAGTCGGCGCCCTCGACGGACTTGCCGGGCTCCAGGTCCTTGTAGACCTCGAAGAAGTGCTGGATCTCCAGGCGGTCGAACTCCGACACGTGGTGGATGTCACGCAGGTGCTCCACGCGCGGGTCGGTCGACGGCACGCACAGCAGCTTGTCGTCGCCGCCGGCCTCGTCCGTCATCCGGAACATGCCGATCGCGCGGCAGCGGATGAGGCAGCCCGGGAAGGTCGGCTCGTCCAGGATGACCAGCGCGTCCAGCGGGTCGCCGTCCTCGCCGAGGGTGTTCTCGACGAAGCCGTAGTCGGTCGGGTAGGCGGTCGAGGTGAACAGGCGGCGGTCCAGGCGGATACGACCGGTCTCGTGGTCCACCTCGTACTTGTTCCGCGAACCCTTCGGGATCTCGATCGTGACGTCGAACTCCACCGGACGCTCCTCCATGATCAGCACATAGTTCTGGTGGTTAAGTGTCCCTCACGCAGGTGTGTGATCGCGAAAGGGGCTGGTGACAGTGCCAGAGCTGAGGCCTTGGCGGACCGCGCGACCGCGTGTCGCGCGGGCCGCGGATGCCGTACGTCCCCGTGTGTCCCGCTTCGTCCGGGCCGCCGGACCGCGGGTCGCACGGTTGGCACGGGCCACGGCGCCGCGGCTCGCCCGGATCACGAGGCCGAAGACCTGGCAGTACACCGCCGGTGCCGCCACCGCCGGGCTGGCACTGGCCGCCGGGGTGGTGACCGTCGCCGGTCCCTGGGACTCCACGGGTCAGCGTACGGCCGAGCGGGACCGGGCCGTCGCCCTCGGGCGCCCGGGTGGCACAGATCACGGCCGTGGATCCGGGGCCTCCGGTACGTCGTCCGGTTCGCCCCGCCCCGCGCCCAGCGCCGGGGCCGTACTGGCCGGTCTCGACGGCACCTCCGCCCCCGGTGGCATCAAGGCGGCACCCGGCGACCAGGACCTCGCGGACCTCCTCGACCCCCTGCTCAAGGACGCCCCCGGGCTCGGCGGGCGCCGTGCGGCGGCCGTCGTCGACCTCACCACCGGCAAGCGCCTGTACGGCCTCGGCCCCGACGCCCCGCTCACCCCGGCCTCCACCACCAAGATCGCCACGGCGGTCGCCGCCCTCACCGCCCTCGGCCCCGACCACCGCCTCACCACCCGCACCGCCCTGGAGGCCGACACCGGCGAGGTCGTCCTGGTCGGCGGCGGCGACCCCACCCTCACCGCGCGCGAGGACGCCCGGGGCCTGGCCAGCCTGCGCACCCTCGCCGGGAAGACCGCCGCCGCCCTGAAGAAGCGGGGCGTGCGCGAGGTGACGCTGTCGTACGACACGACGCTCTACGCCGGTACGGAAATGCACCCGATCGGAGTCAACGAGAACCTCGCCCGCGTCACCGCCCTGATGGCCGACGAGGGCCGTACCGACGACTCCACCAGCGGCCCCGCCCCCCGCGTGCCCGACCCGGCCGCCGACGCCGCCCGCACCTTCGCCGGCCTCCTGAAGCAGCACGGCGTCACCGCGTCGGCCCCCGGCCCGTCCAAGGCCACCGGCCGCGCCGACACCCTCGCCACGGTCTCCTCGCCCCCGCTGTCGGCCCTGGTCGAGCGGATGCTGACCAACAGCGACAACGACCTCGCCGAGGCCCTGGCCCGCCACACCGCCGTGGCGACCGGCAAGCCCGCCGACTTCGACGGGGCGGGCGCCGCCGTCACGGCCCGCCTGAAACAGCTCGGCCTGCCGGTGGGCGGCGCGCGGTTCCACGACGGAAGCGGCCTGGACCGCACCGACCTGATCAGCCCCGACCTGCTCACCGCGCTGCTGGCCGAGGCGGCCGACCCGGCCCGCCCGCAGCTGCGCCCGGTCCTCACCGGCCTGCCCGTCGCCCACTTCACCGGAACCCTGGCCGGCCGTTACACGGACGGCGCAGCGGGCCTCGTCCGGGCCAAGACCGGCACCCTCACGGGCGTGAACACCCTCGCCGGCACGGTGACCACCCCCGACGGCCGCCTCCTCGGCTTCGCCTTCCTGGCCAACGACACGACGGACGCCTGGGCGGCGCAGTCGGCTCTGGACGGGGCGGCGACGACCCTGGCCTCCGAGACCCCGTAGCCGCGGGCAGTCGTGGGCGGGCGCGGCGGCACCCCGCCGACGCCGGGCCGCGTGATCCACCCCGGCAGCCGCCCCGCCGCACAACTGCCCCCCAGCGGCGGCGCTCCCGTACCGTTGACGCATGACGAGCATCGGCGCAAATTCCGGCATGGTCGACTGGAACCTCGCGGTGGCGACCGCGACCCGGCTCGTACGGCCGGGCCCCGAGGTGAGCCGCGACGAGGCCAGGGCCGTCGTCGCCGAGCTCCGCCGCCATGCCAAGTCCTCGGAGGAGCACGTCCGCGGCTTCACCCGGATGGGCACCGAGGAGACCCACGACACCCCCCTCCTGGTGGTCGACCGGCCCGGCTGGGTCCGGGCCAACGTCGCCGGGTTCCGGGAGCTGCTCAAGCCCCTGCTCGAGAAGATGCAGGAGCGGCGCGGCGGCGGCGCGGGCAACGCGGTCCTCGGCGCCGTCGGCGGCAAGGTCACCGGCGTGGAGCTGGGCATGCTGCTGTCGTTCCTGTCCTCCCGCGTCCTCGGCCAGTACGAGACGTTCGCCCCGGCCACCCGGGAACTGCCCGCCGGCGCGAACGGCGGCGGCCGGCTGCTCCTGGTCGCCCCGAACATCGTCCACGTCGAACGCGAACTCGACGTCGAGCCGCACGACTTCCGCCTGTGGGTGACCCTGCACGAGGAGACGCACCGCACGCAGTTCACCGCCGTGCCCTGGCTGCGCGACCACCTGGAGGGCGAAATCCAGTCGTTCCTGGCCGAGACCGACGTGGACCCGATGACCGTCCTCGAACGGGTCCGCGAGGCCGCCCAGTCGCTGGCCGGGGGCCGTCCCGAGGCGGAGGAGGACGACGGCGGCCGCTCGCTCGTGGAGCTGGTGCAGACCCCGGCCCAACGGGAGGTTCTCGGCCGCCTCACCGCCGTGATGTCCCTCCTGGAGGGGCACGCCGACTTCGTGATGGACGGCGTGGGACCGGCGGTCGTGCCGAGCGTCGGGGAGATCCGGGAGAAGTTCCAGCAGCGCCGCGCCAAGGGCGCCTCCCGCCTCGACATGGCGCTGCGCAAGCTGCTCGGCCTGGACGCCAAGCTCCGCCAGTACCGGGACGGCGAACGGTTCGTACGGGCCGTCGTCGAGGAGTGCGGCATGGACGGCTTCAACCGCGTCTGGACCTCGCCCAACACGCTCCCCACCAAGTCGGAGATCGCCAAACCGGCGGACTGGATCGCGCGGGTGCACCGCAAGCCGGAGGCGTGAGCCGCGCGGGCGGGGCGTGAAACGATTCCGGCCGACGGCAGGCGAACGACCCTTCAATCACCCGTCCGAGGGACCGTGAGCCTTCGGCAGGCGTGCGATGCTCAGGGAACGGCCCGTTTCTGTCACCATCTACACACTCTGCGTGACCGAACCTCGGGCTCACCCCCGACAACTTCATGAAGGGCACCGGACATGGGTCCCCATCCTGCGGTCGCGGCGATACGCCTGGCGGTCCGCCGCGTCCTCCACGACATCCTCACCGAACTGAACACCCCGGCCGGCGTCCCCGCCGCGACGGCCGTCGAACGTACGCCTGAGCGTGCGCCCGGACTCCCCACGGCACCGCTCGTGCTCGTGGCGTGCTCCGGCGGTGCCGACTCCATGGCGCTCGCCTCCGCCCTCGCCTTCGAGGCCCCCCGGCTCGGCGTCCGGGCCGGCGGTGTCACCGTCGACCACGGCCTCCAGAGCGGCTCCGACCTGCGTGCCGAAGAGGTCGTCCTGCGCCTGCGCGAACTGGGCCTCGACCCCGTGGAGGCCACCGCCGTGACCGTCGGCCGCGCCGGCGGCCCGGAAGCCGCCGCCCGCGACGCACGCTACGCCGCCCTCGACGCCGCCGCCGCCCGCCACGGCGCCGCCGCCGTCCTGCTCGGCCACACCCGCGACGACCAGGCCGAGACCGTCCTGCTGGGCCTCGCCCGCGGCTCCGGCATCCGCTCCCTGTCGGGCATGGCCGCGGTCTCGGGGGCCGGCGGCCGTTACCGGCGCCCCTTCCTCCAGGTCGACCGCCAGACCGCCCGCAAGGCCTGCATGGTCCAGTCCCTCCCCGTGTGGGACGACCCCCACAACGCCGACCCCGCCTACACCCGCTCCCGGCTGCGCCACGAGGGCCTGCCCGCCCTGGAGAAGGCGCTCGGCAAGGGCGTCGTCGAGGCCCTCGCCCGTACGGCCCAGCTCTCCCGGGACGACGCCGACGCCCTCGACACCTGGGCCCGCCAGGCGGAGGCCGGCGTCCGCGACGCCACCGGCGGACTGGAGTGCGCCAAGCTGTACGCCCTGCCGCCCGCCGTACGCCGCCGCATCCTGCGCCGCGCCGCCCTGGAGGCCGGTGCCCCGGGCGGTGCACTGTTCGCCCGCCACATCGAGGAAGTCGACCGGCTGATCACCGGCTGGCGCGGTCAGGGGGCCATCAACCTCCCCGGCAAAGTCGTCGCCCGGCGGCAGGGTGGCAGACTGGTGATTCGGCAAGGCTGAATCCGGACCCTCCCACCGATCCGCACACGGATCGACGGGGCGCTCCGGAATGGCCGGTGGGACGACCGAAAGTGATGCGGGTGGACGCGAACGACATGGGTGCCGACCTCGAGAAGGTACTCATCACCAAGGAAGAGATCGACGCGAAGCTGGCCGAGCTGGCCGCGAAGATCGACGCGGAGTACGCGGGCAAGGACCTGCTCATCGTCGGCGTCCTCAAGGGCGCCGTGATGGTCATGGCCGACCTGGCGCGCACGCTGTCCACCCCCGTCACGATGGACTGGATGGCGGTGTCCTCGTACGGCGCGGGCACCCAGTCCTCCGGTGTGGTGCGGATCCTCAAGGACCTCGACACCGACATCAAGGGCCGCCACGTCCTGATCGTCGAGGACATCATCGACTCCGGCCTGACCCTGTCCTGGCTGATCTCCAACCTCGGCTCGCGCGAGCCCGCCTCCCTCAAGGTGTGCACGCTGCTGCGCAAGCCCGACGCCGCGAAGGTCGCCATCGACGTGGAGTGGGTCGGCTTCGACATCCCCAACGAGTTCGTCGTCGGCTACGGCCTCGACTACGCCGAGAAGTACCGCAACCTCCCGTTCGTCGGTACGCTCGCGCCCCACGTGTACGGCGGCTGACGCTGCCCCGTAACGGGCTTCACGGTGTTTGTGCGGGTCACCCGGGAACCCCTCGGGCCCCCGCGCCGTTGGAGGATGCAGACGGGACGTCGGCCCGCCCGTGCGGCTGAGGGCCGCCACGCTGGGGTACCGTCAGAAGAACTGTCTTATCAAACTCACTATGGCAGGAGGGACGGGGCGACACCGCTCCGTGTGGATGGACGTGAAGCGATACTTCCGTGGGCCAATCATGTGGATCGTGCTGGCCGTCCTTGCCGTGGTCGTGTTGATGCAGGTCGTGGGCTCGTCCGGTGGCTACAAGACGGTCGACACGGGCCAGGTCGTCCAGGCGATCAACGACAACAGGGTCGAGTCGGCCAAGCTGACCACCGGTGACGAGCAGACCATCAAGGTCCAGCTCAAGGACGGCCAGAAGGTCGAGGGCAGCTCGAAGATCCAGGCGAGCTACATCGGCGACCAGGGCGTGACCCTCGCCAACACACTTCAGAACAAGTACCAGGACAAGCAGATCCCCGACGGCTACACGGTGTCGCCGTCGAAGCAGAACCCGTTCGTCGGGATCCTGCTCTCCCTGCTCCCGTTCGTCCTGATCGTGGTCGTCTTCCTGTTCCTGATGAATCAGATGCAGGGCGGCGGCTCCCGGGTCATGAACTTCGGGAAGTCCAAGGCGAAGCTCATCACCAAGGACACCCCCAAGACGACGTTCTCCGACGTCGCCGGGTCCGACGAGGCCGTCGAGGAACTCCACGAGATCAAGGAGTTCCTCCAGGAGCCGGCCAAGTTCCAGGCCGTCGGCGCCAAGATCCCCAAGGGCGTGCTGCTGTACGGCCCGCCCGGTACCGGCAAGACCCTGCTCGCGCGTGCCGTCGCGGGCGAGGCGGGCGTGCCGTTCTACTCGATCTCCGGTTCCGACTTCGTCGAGATGTTCGTCGGTGTCGGTGCCTCCCGAGTGCGTGACCTGTTCGAGCAGGCCAAGGCGAACGCCCCGGCCATCGTCTTCGTCGACGAGATCGACGCGGTCGGCCGCCACCGCGGCGCCGGCCTCGGCGGCGGTCACGACGAGCGCGAGCAGACCCTGAACCAGCTGCTCGTCGAGATGGACGGCTTCGACGTCAAGGGCGGCGTGATCCTCATCGCCGCGACGAACCGGCCCGACATCCTCGACCCGGCGCTGCTGCGTCCCGGCCGCTTCGACCGGCAGATCGCCGTCGACCGCCCGGACATGCAGGGCCGTCTGGAGATCCTCAAGGTCCACCAGAAGGGCAAGCCGGTCGCGCCCGACGTCGACCTGTCGGCCGTCGCCCGCCGTACGCCCGGCATGACCGGTGCCGATCTGGCCAACGTGCTGAACGAGGCCGCCCTGCTGACGGCCCGCAGCGACCAGAAGCTGATCGACAACCACATGCTGGACGAGGCGATCGACCGCGTGGTCGCGGGCCCGCAGAAGCGGACCCGGATCATGTCGGACAAGGAGAAGAAGATCACCGCGTACCACGAGGGCGGTCACGCCCTGGTCGCGGCGGCCTCACCGAACTCCGACCCGGTCCACAAGATCACCATCCTGTCCAGAGGCCGCGCCCTCGGCTACACGATGGTGCTCCCGGACGAGGACAAGTACTCGACCACGCGCAACGAGATGCTCGACCAGCTCGCCTACATGCTGGGCGGCCGCGCGGCCGAGGAGCTCGTCTTCCACGACCCGACGACGGGCGCGGCCAACGACATCGAGAAGGCCACCGGCCTGGCCCGGGCGATGGTCACCCAGTACGGCATGACCGAGCGCCTCGGCGCCATCAAGTTCGGCGGCGACAACAGCGAGCCGTTCCTCGGACGTGAGATGGCGCACCAGCGCGACTACTCGGAAGAGGTCGCCGCGCTGGTCGACGAGGAGGTCAAGAAGCTCATCGAGACGGCGCACAACGAGGCCTGGGAGATCCTGGTCGAGAACCGCGACGTCCTCGACAACCTCGTCCTCGCGCTGCTGGAGAAGGAGACGCTGGGCAAGGAGGAGATCGCCGAGGTCTTCTCCCAGATCGTCAAGCGCCCGGCCCGGCCCGCCTGGACCGGTTCCTCCCGCCGTACGCCCTCGACGCGTCCGCCGGTGCTCTCCCCCAAGGAGCTGGCACTGACGAACGGGGCGAACGGCGCGACGGCGGCGATCTCCACCGCCAAGAGCACCACGGTGGAGCCCGCTCCGGCACCGGAGCGAGCACCGGAGGACCGCCCGGAGAGCTGACCCCGGCCGCCTCGGACCGCCCCGGCGGCCCGACCAGGCCCGGAATGTATGCCGCACCCCCCAGGTTCTAGCCTTGGGGGGTGCGGCATTTTCGTATGCCGTCGCAGGACGGATCAGGAACGAGGCATCACATGACCGACCCCGTGACGCTGGACGGCGAGGGCCAGATCGGCGAGTTCGACGAGAAGCGTGCCGAGAACGCCGTACGGGAACTGCTGATCGCGGTCGGCGAGGACCCGGACCGCGAGGGCCTCAGGGAGACTCCGGCGCGCGTGGCACGGGCGTACAGGGAGATATTCGCCGGCCTGTGGCAGGAGCCGGAGGACGTGCTGACGACGACGTTCGACCTCGGGCACGACGAGATGGTCCTGGTGAAGGACATCGAGGTGTTCTCCACCTGTGAGCATCATCTGGTGCCGTTCCGCGGGGTGGCGCACGTCGGCTACATCCCGTCCACCAGCGGGAAGATCACCGGTCTGTCGAAGCTGGCCCGGCTCGTGGACGTCTACGCGCGCCGCCCGCAGGTGCAGGAACGTCTCACCACGCAGATCGCGGACTCCCTGATGGAGATCCTGGAACCGCGCGGGGTGATCGTCGTGGTCGAGTGCGAGCACATGTGCATGTCCATGCGGGGCATCCGCAAGCCCGGGGCGAAGACCCTCACCTCGGCCGTGCGGGGTCAGCTGCGGGATGTCGCCACGCGCAACGAGGCCATGAGCCTGATCATGGCTCGCTGAGTCCGCGGGGGCGGGTCAGGCCGCTGAGGCGGCGCCCGGGTGGTCGTCGTCCTCGTCTTCCGGGAGTCTGCACACCCGTTCCATGAAGAGGGCGGCCGCTATCACGGCGATGCCCGCGACGACCGAGGCGCCCGCGTAGATGGCCTGGTCACGGCGGGCCGGGATGTCGAGGTACTCCAGCAGGAAGACGCCCGTGCCGCCGTACATGCCGGCGACGAGGGCGGCCACCAGGGCGCTGGCCTGGCCGAAGACGACGGCGCGGGCCGCCATCATCGGGTCGACGCCCTTGGCGTCGGGGACGCGGTCCCGCTGGGCCCTGAGGCGGGCGCGGATCGAGAGCGCCGTGGCCAGCAGGATCACCGCGATCAGGGCGAGGACGACGGGGGCGGCCAGGGGGACGCTCGGCAGCGTACCCACCGAGTTCCACAGGCGGGCGCCGGCCCAGGACAGGATTCCGGCGACGACGAAGACGCCGGCCAGCACCCTGATGCGCAGCTCTTTCACGGTGTTCCGGTGTCCCTTCGGCTCCCCGGCGCGGTTGTCCCGGCCTCGTCGTCCTCGTCGACCTTAACGACTACTCGGGCAGCTGGAGTTCCAGGTCGGCGCGGGGCGCGACGCCGTCGCGGGTGACGGCGGCCAGGAGGTCGGCGACCCTGCCCCGGCCGGGCAGGGCGGCCTCCGGGTCGACGTCCAGCCAGGGGGCCAGCACGAAGGCGCGTTCGTGGGCGCGCGGGTGGGGGAGGGTGAGGTGCGGGTCGTCGGAGACGACCTCGGCGTAGGCGACGATGTCGACGTCCAGGGTGCGCGGGCCCCAGCGCTCGTCGCGGACCCGGTGGAAGGCCTCCTCGACCGCGTGCGCCCGCTCCAGGAGCGAGGAGGGGGGCAGGGTCGTCTTGAGGATCACGACCGCGTTGAAGTACGAGGGCTGGCTGTCGGGGGCGACGCCCCACGGCTCCGTCTCGTAGACCGGCGAGACGCCTTTGACCCGGACGCCGGGGGTGTCCTCCAGGGCGTCGATCGCGCCCTGGAGGGTCTCCAGGCGGTTGCCGAGGTTGGCTCCGAGGGCGACCACCGCGCGCTTGGGGTTGGACAGGGTGGTGTCCGCGGCGTCGACCTGCTCGATGACGGAGGCGGGCACGGGCTGTACGGTCGGGTCGCTCGGACCCTGGGCGAAGGGGGCGCTCATACACGGCTCCGGATGATGGTGACGGTCACGTCGTCGAAGGGGACGGTGATCGGCGCGTCCGGCTTGTGGACGCAGACCTCGACCTCCTCGACCCCTTCGTGCTTCAGACAGACCTGGGCGATGCGCTCGGCGAGGGTCTCGACGAGGTTGACCGGCTCGCCCTCGACGACGGCCACGACCTCCTCGGCCACGATGCCGTAGTGCACTGTCTTCGCCAGGTCGTCGTCGGCCGCGGCCGGGCGGGTGTCCAGGCCAAGGACGATGTCCACGAGGAAGGTCTGGCCGTCCTCGCGCTCCTTGGGGAACACACCGTGGTGCCCGCGGGCCTTCAGGCCGCGCAGCGCGACACGATCCACGCGAATCACTCCTGCAGTCGTCGGTCTCGGCCGGTCGTACCACGTGCGGGTGGTACGGCGGCCCCAGTCGAATCTACCCGCGTGCACCGACAGTGCCGGGCCGCGGGGGGCGGGGCTGGGTGGGGAGGGGGCAGGTCTTCACCGTGCGTTCTCCCTGGCGGTCCCGGTGGATCACGGGCTGGTAGCCGCCCCTACCCGCCGGTCCGTGATTCCAACCACTTCCCGGTTCCGGGTCCCCGGTCCCCAGTCCCCGGTCCCCGGTGGCGGGCCCCGGGTCCCTGTCCCGGGTGCCGGTGGCCGTCGGGCGGGTCAGGGGGGTGTGTCCTCGCCGTCCTCGTCCTCGGTTTCCGCGAGTACGGGGGAGGCGTGGTGGGACCAGAGCTTCCAGCCGGCCGGTGTGCGCCGGAAGGTGTTGGTGGCGACGACGAGCTGGCCGACGAGCGGGCCGAGCTCCTCGCCGCCGTCGGGGGCGG
This sequence comes from Streptomyces violaceoruber, assembly GCF_033406955.1. Taxonomy (NCBI): domain Bacteria; kingdom Bacillati; phylum Actinomycetota; class Actinomycetes; order Kitasatosporales; family Streptomycetaceae; genus Streptomyces; species Streptomyces violaceoruber. The sequence goes on from NZ_CP137734.1 coordinate 4,690,006, forward strand.
GGCCGCCGCTGAGGATGTTCTCGGTGCAGGTGACCAGGGCCGTGTCGCCGGTGACGGAGACGTGCACGTCGGTGAGGAAGAACTGGATGTAGTCCGTGTTCGCCATGATCAGGGCGTAGGAGCGCAGGACCTCGCCGCGGCCGGTGAGCACCGGCCAGCCCGGGTGGACGCAGGAGACCACGCCGGCGTCGGCCGGGTCGTGGTACGACTCGTCGACGCCCAGGTCGGAGGGGGTGAGCCAGAACTCGGAGACCTTCTCGAAGTCGCCCTCCTCCAGGGCCTCGTAGAAGGCGGTGTTAGCGGCCTCGACCTGTTCTACGTCGAGGTGCGGCGCGTTCACCGGGCTCCTTCGACGGCGCGGGCGACGCGGACGGCGTCGGCCGTGGCGCGGACCTCGTGGACGCGGACCGCCCACGCGCCGGCCTGCGCGGCGAGCGCGGAGACCGCGGCGGTGGCCGCGTCGCGCTCGCGCGCGGGGGGCGGGGCGGCGTCCGGGCCGGCGAGGACGCGGCCGAGGAAGCGTTTGCGGGAGGCGGCGACGAGGAGGGGGTGGCCGAGGGTGAGGAGGCGGTCGAGGTGGGCGAGGAGGACGAGGTCGTGCTCGGCGTCCTTGGAGAAGCCGAGGCCGGGGTCGACGATCACGCGGTCGGGGGCGATGCCGCCGTCGAGGACGGCGTCCACGCGTGCGTGGAGTTCGTCGACGACCTCTGTCACGACGTCGGCGTAGGTGCCTTTGACGTTGCCGTCCTTCAGGAGGCCGCGCCAGTGCATGACGACGAAGGGGGCGCCCGTGTCGGCGACGACCGGGATCATCCGGGGGTCGGCGAGGCCGCCGCTGACGTCGTTGACCAGGGTGGCGCCGGCGGCGAGGGCCTGGCCGGCGACGGAGGCGCGCATGGTGTCGACGGAGACCGTCACGCCCTCGGAGGCGAGGCCGCGCACGACCGGGACGACGCGCCTGAGTTCCTCGTCCTCGTCGACGCGGGTGGCGCCGGGGCGGGTGGACTCGCCGCCGACGTCCACGAGGTCGGCGCCCTGGGCGACCAGGTCCAGGCCGTGTTTGATGGCCGCCGTGGTGTCGAAGAAGCGGCCGCCGTCGGAGAAGGAGTCGGGGGTTACGTTGACGACTCCCATGACCGCGCAGCGGTCCCATGCGGTCAGTCCCGCGAGATGGCGTCGGCGGCGGCCGGTCTGCTTGCTCATGTGTTCAGCGTAGGCGGTGGGCTGTGGGGGGTGCGCGGGGTGCCTGCGGCGGCCTGTGCGGGTTCGGTGGGGGTGCGCGTTGCGCTGTTTGTCCGGTGGGTGGGTCGGGGTCGCGCCGGGGGGTGTCCGTCCTCGGAACGGCGCGGAATCGGTCACTTGAAAAGGCTCGGGGCGTTGACGCGCCAACCGCTGCGGGCGGACACCCCCCGACACGCCCCCTCCTCGCCGTACGCGGCTCTCCCCCGCCCACGCTCCGCGTCCCGCTCATCGCCGTACGCGGCTGACCGCCCGTCCCCGCCCCGGCTGCGGGCCGCCGCCGCTGCGGGCAGTCGTGCCGCTGGGGCGGCACGGGTGGGCGCAGCGGCACCCCGCAACGCCGGGCCGCGTCCCCCTCGCGCCCGCACCCACCCCGGGGGCACCGGTAACGCCGGGCCGCGCGATCCACCCCGCAACGGACCGGCGTCGTCACGCCGCCCGCGCCTCGCGCTCCGGTACGCCGTGGGCGCAGGGGCGGCGCGAGGGCGTCCGGCGCTGGAGGAAGCGGGGGAGGGGGATCGTGACGAACCCCTCCGCCTGCATCGCGGCGAAGCCGATGCGCGGGAGGTCGGCCGAGCGGCGGTAGACGACGAAACGCGGCTCCCAACGCGGGCGGAACTTCGCGTTGAACTTGTACAGGGACTCGATCTGGAACCAGCGGGAGAGGAAGACCAGCAGGCCGCGCCACGCGCGGAGGACGGGGCCCGCGCCGATCTTCTCGCCCCGTGCGAGTGCCGCGCGGAACATCGCGAAGTTCAGGGACACCCGGGCGATGCCCAGTTTCGGGGCGGCCTGGAGCGCGGCCACGATCAGGAGTTCGTTCATGCCGGGGTCGGCCGCGCGGTCGCGCCGCATGAGGTCCAGGGACGCGCCGTCCGTGCCCCACGGCACGAAGTGCAGGACCGCCTTCAGGTCGCCGTACTCGCCGGGTTCCGTGTCCTGCTTGTGGGCTGTCGCTATCAGGCAGTCGCCGTCGGCCGGGTCGCCGACGCGGCCCAGGGCCATGGAGAAGCCGCGCTCGGTGTCCGTGCCGCGCCAGGCGTCGGCGGCGCGCCGCACCCGGTCCAGTTCGGCGTCGGAGAGGTCAGCCACGCGCCGTACCCGGGTCTCGTAACCGGCGCGCTCGATGCGCTTGACCATCTGGCGCACGTTGCGCATCGCGCGGCCGGCGAGGGAGAAATCCGCTACGTCCACCACCGCCTCGTCGCCCAGTTCGAGGGCGTCGAGGCCCGTCTCGCGGGTCCAGACCTCGCCGCCGGTCTCCGAGCAGCCCATGACGGCCGGGGTCCAGGAGTGGGCGCGGGCCTCGTCCATGAAGCGTTCGATGGCGCCCGGCCAGGCCTCGACGTCGCCGATCGGGTCGCCGCTGGCCAGCATCACGCCGGAGACGACCCGGTAGGTGACGGCGGCCTTGCCGCTGGGGGAGAAGACGACCGCCTTGTCGCGGCGCAGCGCGAAGTGGCCGAGGGAGTCGCGGCCGCCGTGCCGGGCGAGGAGGGCGCGCAGGCGGGACTCGTCGTCCTCGGTGAGGCGGGCCGCGGGGTGTTCGGGGCGGAAGGCCAGGTAGATCGTGGTGACGGCGGTCAGGAGGCCGAGGGCGCCGAGGGAGAACGCGACCGTCCAGGAGGTGTTGCCGCGGTAGTCCACCGGGCCCTCGACGCCGAACAGGCCGTAGAGGACGTGGGTGATGCGGTCGGCCAGGCTGGGGTCGCCGAGCATGCGGTGCGGGTGGGCGTTGACGACGAGCAGGCCGAGCAGGACGGAACCGGCGCTCATGAGGACGAAGTTGGCCAGTGCCCGCCAGCGGCTGCGGGGGTCGGGGAGGGCGGCGAACTCGTCGCGGTGGCGCAGGAGGGGGAACAGCAGGGCCACGGAGATCAGTACGCCGAGGAGGGAGTGGCGGTACGTGAACTGCGCGACGGCGCCCAGCGGGAGCAGGGCCGCCGCCGCCCGCCAGGCCCGGCGTTTGCGGCGCTTGAGGCCGTGGGCCAGCAGGAGGAGCAGGACGCCCGCGCTGAGCGAGAGGGCGGCGGCGAAGGGGCCGAAGGCGCCGGGCAGGACCTCGGCGAGTGCGTGCATCCGGCTGTGGCGGAAGCGCGGGAAGGAGCCGGCCGCGATGTCCAGCAGGCCGACGAGCACGCAGGCGCGGCCGACGAGGAGGGGGATCCGGTCCGGGCGGGGGCCGCGCAGTGCGCGGCGTATGCGGGTGGGCCTCGTCGGAACCTCGCCCGACATTTCCTCATCTGTCCTGACAGACATCGCACCTGTGGTTCTGCGAGAGATCGTGGATCCCGGGCCCGTTCCGGGCATCCGGCGACATTGCGCCCTCTAGGACGGTGTCTCGGAGGGAGAGGTTCACTCCCCTGATCAACGGATAGCGCGGGCGGGTAGCAAGGCATGGGTCTCACGAGCAACAAGGTGCTGGCGCTGGCGGTGGTGGCCGGCGTGCTGCTGTTCGCCGGGACGGTGTGGTGGTGGCCGCGGCTGGCCGGGCGGAGTGTGCGGGCCGTTCTGGGGAGGGCCGGTCTGCTGCTCGCCACCCAGGTGGCGGTCTTCGCCGCGGTGGGACTGGTCGCCAATCAGTCCTTCGGGTTCTACGGCAGTTGGGCCGACCTGTTCGGCCGGGAGGACGGGCAGGGCGTGGTCGTGGACCACTCGGCCGGTGCGGGCGGCGGGCCGCTGCGGGTCGTCGGGGACCGGCGGGTGGCGCCGGCGGGCGGGGCGCGGCCGGACGTCTCGGGGCGAGTGGAGGAGATACGGGTCGTCGGGCGTACGTCCCGGATCGCGTCACCGGCGTATGTGTATTTGCCGCCGGAGTACTTTCAGACGCGGCACCGTGGCCGTACGTTTCCCGCGGCCGTCGTCCTGACCGGTTATCCGGGGACGGCGGAAGCGCTGGTGGAGAAACTCCACTACCCGCGTACGGCACTGGAGCTGGCGAAGGCCGGTCGGATGCGGCCGATGATCCTGGTGATGCTGCGGCCCACGGTGGCGCCGCCGCGCGACACGGAGTGCGTGGACGTACCGGGCGGGCCGCAGACGGAGACGTTCTTCGCGAAGGACCTGCCCCAGGCGGTCAGTACCCACTACCGGGTGGCCAAGGGGCCGCGGAGCTGGGGCGTCGTCGGCAACTCGACCGGCGGCTACTGCGCCCTGAAACTCGCCGCGCACCATCCGGAGGTGTACGCCGCCGGGGCCGGGCTGTCGCCGTACTACGACGCGCCGAACGACCCCACCACGGGTGATCTCTTCCAGGGGGACGAAGGGCTCGAGAAGCGGGCCAGTCTGTGGTGGTGTCTCAAGAACGCGCCCGCGCCCGACACTTCGCTGCTCGTCACCAGCAGCAGAACCGGCGAGACGAACTACAAGGACACGCTGAAGTTCATTGATCTGGTGAAGGGCAAGAGGCCGACCCGGATCTCGTCGATCATCCTGGAAAGCGGCGGGCACAACTTCAATACCTGGCGGCGGGAGATTCCCGCGACCCTGCGGTGGCTCGATGAGCGGCTGGATGGCGGGCGGGACGCTTGAATGATCTTGGAATCCGGGGGTAATTCGTCCGTCGTCGGCGATGTGGATTCCCCGTTCCCTGTGAACACGTCGGAGATGGCCGTGTTTTTACGGGGCGGGGCGCCAAGATTCGCCTACGCGCGGTAAGTTTCTGGCCATGCCACGTGGACGTCACCGCCATTCCCCGCCTCTGCACAGGCTGCTTCCTCCGTCGGCGATCGCAGGCGTTTCGGTCGTCTGCGCCCTCGGACCATGGTTGTTCAGCGAGGCCATGATCCTTCGTGTGCTGGCCGCGGCCGCCGCGGTGACGGCCGTGGTCGGCGCGGTCGTCATGCGGCACTGGGACGCGCAGGCGGGCCGGCAGGTCGCCGACCTCACCCGCGCGCGTGCGAGCGACGAGTGGCGCTTCGAGGAACGGGTCGCCGAACTGGAGTCCGACCTGGAGGAGTCGCGCGAGCTGCGGCAGAAGCTGGAGCACCGGCTGCGGGCCAAGCGCACCGAGCTGGCGGGGCTGCGCAACGAGCACGCCTCGCTGCTGCGGCGCTACGCCACGGCGGAGACCGAGCGCGCCAGCGCGCTGGAGGGCCGCCGGCTGCTGGAGATAGAGGCCGTGCCGCAGGCACCCGCGCTGCCGGCGGCCCGCACCGCCCCGGCAGCGGAGACGCCGGTGCAGGAGGCGCGGGAGCAGGAGGCGCGGGGGGAGGAAACGCCCGGCGTGGATGGTGCGGCCGAGGGGGTGTCCGGCGAGGGGGACGCGGCGGCCGAGGAGGGCTCCGTTCCCGCGGTCTTCTCACCCGAGGGTTCCCGGCTGTTCCTGCGCGCCAACGCGGCCCTGGCCCGCTTCGGCGGCGACGCGCCCGCCGACCCGGACGGTGGCGACCGGGCTGCGGCTTCCGAGGCCCCGGACGGCTCCGGCGGTGACGACGACGGGGACGGCGGCGGCGAGGGCGCGCCCGCGACCGAGGCGGGGCCGGAGGAGGAGGCGCAGGGGCAGCCCGAGGCGGCCGACGGCCATGAGCGCACCGCCGCCGCCTCCCCGACCACGACGTCCGACGAGCGGCCCGCGCAGCCCACCCAGTCCACGCAGCCCACCCGGCGGGCCGACGGGCACTTCACCGTGCCGACCGCGGTGGCCGTCGTACCGGCGGCCCCGGCGCGGCGTCCGGTGGTCGAGGGCGGTTTCGACTTCTTCGGCACCAAGCCCGCCGACAACGCGGCGGGCGCGTCCGACGCCGCTCTGGAGACCGTCCAGAACGAGGACCTCGCCGACGTGGTCGGCCAGGAGGCGCTCGCCCTGCACAAGGCCGAGGCCGAGGTCTCCTTCAAGCCGGCCGGCGAGGAGTCCCGGGGCGTGGGCCAGGTGATCGACCTGACGGCTCACGACGAGACCGAGCAGATCGACGTACAGGGGCTGCGCAGCGCGGTCTCCTGACCCGCGGTCCCCCGGCCGCGGGCTCGGCCTCAGGCCATCCAGCGGTCCGGCGGGGCGTCCCGGCGGCCGGTCCTGGACCGTTCCGCCTGGCTCCGCAGCAGCTCCGCGGCCTCGTCGGCGTCGCGCAGGCGGGCGGTCACGGTCTTGTTCGCCCCCGTGTCCACATGGACGTCGGCCAGCCGCAGGGCGCGCCGCCAGGGGCCCTGCGTCAGGCGGACGCTCTGGACCTTGGCGTGCGGCACGAGCGCCAGGCTGCGGCGCAGCAGGCCGTACCGGGCGGCGAAGACCGCGTCGGTGACGGCGAGCCCGTGGCCGCGCCACCACAGCGGTCGGCAGCGTGCGGCCCGGCGCGGCGGGCGCGTCAGCTCCGGTCCGGGCGGCACGCTCACCCCCGGCAGTACGCGCGCGACGACCGACTCGGCGATCTCCCGGGGGGCGACCGGCAGCAGGACCGAGTTGGACGACCCGGCCACGTCCAGCTCGACCCGTACCCAGCGGCGGCGCCGCCACAGCAGCGGTTCCACGAGGCGCACGGTCTGCACCCGGCCCGGCGGCACCGTCTCGTGGGCGCGGTCGAGCAGGCCGTGGTCGATGCGGAGCCCGTCCGGGGACTCGGCCACCGTCCAGTCGTACTCCCCGACGAACCGGCCGGCGCTGCTCGCGCCCGCGGCGCCCACCAGTGGCAGGGCGGTCGCCAGCACCGTCCACAGGTTGTGGGTGGCCAGCCACAGCAGCGTCGGTACGACGGCGGCGGCGAGCAGGGTGCCCCAGGTCGCGCCGGTCAGCAGGAGGGAGACGGCGAGGACGCCGGGAGGCACCCGCAGCAGCTGCCGCGCGGGGGCCTCGCCGACCTCGTGCGCGGTCTCGGGCGCGAAGCCCGCCGCGCGCGCGAGCAGCTCGGCCCGCAGCGCCCGCGCCTCGTCGGCGCCGAGGAAGGCCAGCTCGTCCTTCTTGCCGGTTCCTATGACGTCGAGCTTGAGCTTGGCGACCCCCGCGACCCGGGCCAGCAGGGGCTGGGTGACGTCGATCGCCTGGATGCGTTCGAGGCGGATGTGCGCGGTGCGCCGGAAGAGCAGGCCGGTGCGGATCCGCAGCTCGGTGTCCGTCACCGCGTAGTGGGTGAACCACCAGGTGAGGAAGCCGTACAGGGCGGCGGCCGGGATCAGTACGGCGAGGCCGATCAGCAGGTGGGTCGTGGTCAGCCGGGTCAGCTGGCGCTGCGCCTGGTCGGGATCGTGCACGGCCCACCCGACGAGCACCGCGACCGGTGCCCACGCCCGCCGCAGGGGCGTGACGGGGTGCAGGCGCCGCTCCACGACCTCGCCGCCCTGGCCGCGGCTCGCGGCGTCCCCCTTGGCCAGTGTTCCGTCGGTGCCCGTGCCCGTGCCGGGGCCGTCGCGGTCTGGGCCGGTGGCTTCGGGCGCGGGGGCCGCGGCGTGGTCCGAGGGCTTGGCGGTGTCGTCGTGACTCGCCGTCCCCGGAGGGCTGTCCTCGTGTCGGTCGGGGTCGGCCAGGCCGGGTTCGCTCGCGCTGTTCGCCGGGGTCCCGGCGGTGTTGGGGGTCTCGGGTGCGGGGGCTGCGGTGTGGTCCGAGGGCTCGGCGGGGTCGAGTCTCCGCTTCCGCGGGGGGTCGTTCCTGGTTCGGTCGAGGGCCGTCGGGCCGGGCTCACCCCGGTACTCCGCCGGACCGTCCGCGCGCCCGGCCGTACCGCCCTCGGGTGCGCCCCTCCCGGTCCCGGGCCCGGTCACAGGCCCGCCGATCGGGCCTCGCCCAGCTCGGTGAGGCGGTCGCGGAGGCGTTCCGCCTCGGCCGGGTCGAGGCCGGGGATGGTCGCGTCGGTCGCGGCGGCGGCCGTGTGCAGCTGCACGCTGGCCAGGCCGAAGTGGCGCTCTACGGGCCCGGAGGTCACCTCGACCAGCTGCATGCGCCCGTACGGGACGACGGTCTCCTCCCGCCACAGCACACCCCGGCTGATCAGCAGGTCGTCGGCGCGCTCGGCGTACCTCCAGGAGCGCCAGTTGCGCCCCAGCATCACCCAGCCCCAGGCCGTCAGGGCCAGCGGCAGGAGGGCCAGGGCGGCCCAGAGAGGGTCGAGGAACAGGGCGGGCAGCACAACGGCGGCGACTGTCAGCAGGCCCAGCCACACCACCAGCAACAGGCGGCGCAGATGCAGCAGCCCCGGCGGCAGGCCGGTCCACACCGGTTCGTCCCGCGGTGCGGCCGACGGGCCCGCCGGAGCCGCCCGCCCGGCCGCTCGTGCCGTCCCCGTCGTGCCCGCGTCGTCCGGGCTCCCCGTCTCCATGGGGCCAGCGTACGTAGGGGAGACTGTGTTCATGACTCCTACGACGGAGACCACGGTCGGAATCGGCGGTGCCGCGGAGAGCACCGACATGGTGCTCAACATCGGGCCCCAGCACCCGTCCACCCACGGCGTGCTGCGGCTCAAGCTGGTTCTGGACGGCGAGCGCATCACGAGCGCGGAGCCGGTGATCGGCTACATGCACCGCGGCGCGGAGAAGCTGTTCGAGGCCCGTGACTACCGTCAGATCATCATGCTCGCCAACCGCCACGACTGGCTGTCGGCGTTCTCCAACGAGCTGGGCGTCGTCCTCGCCGTCGAGCGGATGCTCGGCATGGAGGTCCCCACGCGCGCGGTGTGGACGCGGACGCTGCTCGCCGAGCTGAACCGGGTGCTGAACCACCTGATGTTCCTCGGGTCGTATCCGCTGGAGCTGGGCGGCATCACCCCGGTCTTCTACGCCTTCCGGGAGCGGGAGGTCCTCCAGAACGTGATGGAGGAGGTCTCCGGCGGGCGCATGCACTACATGTTCAACCGCGTCGGCGGTCTCAAGGAGGACCTCCCGGCGGGCTGGACCACACGCGCGCGTGGCGCCGTCGCCGCCGTCCGCTCGCGCATGGACGTCTTCGACGACCTGGTGCTCGGCAACGAGATCTTCCGGGGGCGTACGCGGGGCGTGGGCGCCCTGTCCGCCGAGGCCGTGCACGCCTACGGCGTCAGTGGGCCCATCGCGCGCGCCTCCGGCGTCGACTTCGACCTGCGTCGCGACGAGCCGTACCTCGCCTACGGGGAACTCCAGGACACGCTGAAGGTCGTCACCCGGACCGACGGGGACTGCCTGGCCCGCTTCGAGTGCCTCCTGGCGCAGACGCACAACGCCCTCGACCTCGCCGACGCCTGCCTGGACCGCCTGGCGGAGCTGGCGCCGGGACCGGTGAACCAGCGGCTCCCGAAGGTGCTGAAGGCGCCCGAGGGCCACACCTACGCCTGGACCGAGAACCCGCTCGGCATCAACGGGTACTACCTGGTCAGCAAGGGCGAGAAGACCCCGTACCGGCTGAAGCTGCGCTCGGCGTCGTACAACAACATCCAGGCGCTCGCCGAGCTGCTGCCCGGGACGCTGGTCGCGGACATGGTGGCGATCCTGGGGTCACTGTTCTTCGTGGTCGGCGACATCGACAAGTAGCGCCTCGGCGTCGACCGGCCCCACCGGCTGGAGCAGCCACCGGAAATCGCCCAGGCCGCCGCGCGCGGTCAGCTCGGCGCCCTGGGAGGCGCTCGCGAGGGCGCGCACGTACGCCGCCGGGTCGGTGGAGGCCAGCGCGAGCGGGGGGCGTGCGCCGGTGACACCGAGCGCGCGCAGGATCTCGCGCTGGGGGCGTGTGAGCGCATTCGGGGGCGCGTACTCCGGAGTGCACCTCGCGGTGTGGGCGGCCGCGCACGCGTCCAGTGCCACGTGTGCGGTGATGTCGCACGACCCGTCCGGCACCGGCTCCGTCTCCCGCCCCTCGCGGAAGCCCGTGAGCGTCCCGAACGGCGGGCGGGCGGACGCGCTGTGTGCGTAGTCGGCGGCCACCGTCAGCCCGGCGTCCAGCGCCGCCACGGCCGACGCCCAGGCCTCGTCGCGGGGGAGCCCGATCTCCGCGCGCCGCCCCTCCTCGGCGGGCATCGGCCACCACCGGGCCAGCCACTCGGCCTCCGCCCCGGCCACCGGCTCGCCGAGCCGCTCGGCCCCGTCGCCCCGTACGAGCACCCGCCGAGCCACGCCCTCGGCGTCCACCTCCGCCACGTCCACCGGCACGTTGTCCAGCCACTCGTTGGCGAAGAGCAGCCCCGTGACGCCGTCCGGCGGCCGGGCGAGCCACTGGACCCGCCGGTCGAGCCCTTCCGGGCGGGCGGCGACCTCGACGGCGTACGCGCGCGTGCGGGCGACCACGTCGGCGGGCAGGGCCGCCAGCACCCCGGCGACCAGCTCGCCCCGGCCGGCCGCCATGTCCACGAAGTCCAGCACCGCGGGCCGGCCCAACGCCTCGTCGACCCGGCACAGCAGTCGCGCCACGGCCCCCGCGAACAGCGGCGACGCGTGCACGGACGTACGGAAGTGCCCGGCCGGGCCCTCGGGTCCCGCGCGGTAGAAGCCCTCCGGTCCGTAGAGCGCCTCCTGCGTGGCCTCCCGCCAGCCCCGCCATGTCCCGTGCGCCTCGGGAGCCCCTCTGAACCCTGCCGTTCCTGGTGTCACAAGCCCAGGCTAGGGGTACAGGAGAGCGGTCCCTCCACCTTGCGGAGTATGCGCGGGCGATGCGGATCGGCCCTCCGGTTGACCCCTGCACCTATTCCGCTTCCCTACGCTGGGTTACGTGCAGCGCCTCTACGACTTCCTCCGCCGACACCCGACCGGTGTCGACTCGTTCTGGGCCTTCGTCGTGCTCGGAGTCTCCCTGGTCTCCGCGGCGACCCCGGGGACCAGGGCGGACGGGACGGACAACGTGGCGCTGATCGTCCCCTTCGTGGTGCTGCTCAGCGTGGTGATCGCGCTGCGCCAGCGGGCGCCGGAGCGGATGCTGCTGCTCGCCGTCGTGCTCGGCCTGGGGCAGTTGGCCTTCGACGTCTCGACGATGCCCGCCGACTTCGCCTTCCTGGTGATCATCTACACCGTGGCCGCGACCGGCGCCCGCTGGGCCTCGCGGACCGCGCTGGCCACCGGCCTGTGCGCGGCGCCCCTGGCTCAGCTGCGCTGGTCCGACAGCGAGCTGGGCATGGGCACCACCATCGCCGTGACGGTCTTCCAGGCGGTCCCCTTCGCCCTCGCCTGGGTGCTCGGCGACTCCATCCGCACCCGGCGCGCCTACTTCGCGCAGCTGGAGGAGCGCGCGACCCGGCTGGAGAAGGAGCGCGAGGCACAGGCCAAGGTCGCGGTCGCCGCCGAGCGCGCCCGGATCGCGCGCGAGCTGCACGACGTCGTCGCGCACAACGTCTCCGTCATGGTGGTGCAGGCCGACGGCGCCGCCTACGTCCTGGACGCGGCGCCCGACCAGGCGAAGAAGGCCCTGGAGACCATCTCCTCCACCGGCCGGCAGGCGCTCGCGGAGATGCGCCGCCTGCTGGGCGTGCTGCGCACCGGCGAGCACAAGGAGGCCGGGGAGTACGTGCCGCAGCCCGACGTCGAGCAGATCGAGGACCTCGTCGAGCAGTGCCGCACCTCCGGGCTGCCGGTCGACTTCAAGATCGAGGGCACCCCCCGGCAACTGCCCAGCGGCGTGGAGCTGACCGCGTACCGCATCGTGCAGGAGGCGCTGACCAACACGCGCAAGCACGGCGGCGAGAACGCGGGCGCGAGCGTGCGCCTGGTCTACTTCGACGACGGGCTCGGGCTGCTCATCGAGGACGACGGCAAGGGCGCCCCGCACGAGCTGTACGAGGAGGGCGGCTTCGACGGCCAGGGCCACGGGCTGATCGGCATGCGCGAGCGGATCGGCATGGTCGGCGGAACCCTGGACGCGGGCCCGCGTCCGGGCGGAGGATTCCGCATCAGTGCGCTGCTGCCGCTGAAACCCGCGCCCTGACCACCGCGCCCTCACGCACGTACCGCATTGACACCTGTAAGGAAGAGAAGGAAGAAGAGGCCCCGATGGCGATCCGCGTGATGCTCGTCGACGACCAGGTGCTGCTGCGCACCGGGTTCCGGATGGTGCTGGCGGCCCAGCCGGACATGGAGGTCGTCGCGGAGGCGGGCGACGGCGTCGAGGCGCTCCAGGTGCTGCGCTCGACCGCCGTGGACGTCGTCCTGATGGACGTCCGCATGCCCAAGCTCGACGGCGTGGAGACCACCAGCCGGATCTGCGTGGACCCGAACGCGCCGAAGGTGCTGATCCTGACCACCTTCGACCTCGACGAGTACGCGTTCTCGGCGCTGAAGGCGGGGGCCTCCGGCTTCATGCTCAAGGACGTGCCGCCCGGCGAGCTGCTCGCCGCGATCCGCTCCGTGCACAGCGGCGACGCGGTGGTGGCCCCCTCCACCACCCGGCGGCTCCTGGACCGGTTCGCGCCGATGCTGCCCGCCACCGGGCAGGAACCCCGGCAGAAGGAGCTCCAGCGGCTCACCGAGCGGGAGCGCGAGGTGATGGTGCTGGTGGCGCAGGGCATGTCCAACGGCGAGATCGCGGCGCGGCTCGTGCTGTCCGAGGCGACCGTGAAGACCCATGTGGGCCGCATCCTGACCAAGCTGGGCCTGCGCGACCGGGTGCAGGTGGTGGTCCTCGCCTACGAGACCGGGCTGGTGCGGGCCGGCGGCGGACAGGGCTGACGGGACTGTGCGGAGGGCTCCGCGTCGGGCCGCTCGTCGGTAGGGTCTGCGCATGCTCCTGTGGATCAACGGCCCCTTCGGGGGCGGCAATCCATCCAGTCGCTGCCCGCGCACGAGATACGGCGCAGACTCCCCGGCAGCGTCGTCTGCGACCCGGAGCACGCGGGCTTCGGGCTGCGCCGCATGCTGCCGCCCGAGCTGCGGGAGGACTTCCAGGACCTGGTCTCCTGGCGGCAGGGTGTCGTGGAGGTGCTGGACCTGGCCCTCACCCGGCACGACGGCGTGGTGATCGCGCCCATGACCGTCACCGACCCCGGGTACTTCGCCGAGACCGTCGGCAGGCTGCGCGAACTCGGCCACGACGTCCACCACTTCAGTCTCCTCGCCGCACGCGAGACCGTCCTGCGGCGGCTGCGCGAGCGCGGGCCCGGGCACGCCCTGCGGTACGTGACGGGGAAGGCGGGGCAGGGGAGCGGGCCGCGCCGGGAGAGCTGGGCCGTGCGACAGCTCGACCACTGCCTGGAGCGGCTGGCCGAGCCGGAGTTCGCCGAGCACCTGTGGACGGACCACACGACCGTCCCGAAGACCGCCGACCGGATCGCCGTCCTCGCGGGGCTCACCCTGAAGCCGAACAACGAGGGCGCCCTGCGCACCCGCATGCGGCAGGCGGGGGTCGGGATCCGGCACATCCGGGTCGACTGACCGGCCGTCCCGCCCCCCCCTTCGCGATGCCGGGGGCGGGGGCGCTAGCGCAGTATCCCCTCCAGGAAGTCGCTGCCCAGCCGGGCCACCACCGTGACGTCCAGCTGGTGCAGGACGTACCGGCCGCGGCGGCGGGTGGTGACCAGTCCGGCCTTCTTCAGCACACCCAGGTGCCGGGATATCTCGGGCGCCGTCATGCCGTGCACCTGGGCCAGCTCGCCCGTGGTGTACGCGCTGCGGGCCAGGTACCGGCAGATCCGCATCCGGACGGGGTGGGACAGCGCCGTCATCCGCATCGTGAGCTGCTCGACCGAGGGCGGTGAGGCCAGCTCGGGGGAGCCGACCGGGTAGTGCAGCACCGGCTGCCAGTCGTGCCGGTGCAGGACCATCAGGTGCGGCCAGCCCAGGCTCGTCGGGACCAGCAGCAGGCCGCCGTCCGCCGTCGCGGAACGGCCGTCGCCCAGCTTGTCGACGGTGATCCGGGCGGCGCCCTCGTCCAGGGTCACCGCCGGGGACACGGCGGCCAGGGCCTCGGCGAGGCCCTTGTGGCGCAGCAGGTCCGTCTTGCGGCGGGCGTCGGCCGCGAGCTGGTGGCGCAGCCGGGACCAGGCCTCGGCGAAGAACGCCTCGTCGCAGTCCCGGGCGAACTGCCGCAGCCAGTCCCGGATCCGCGGCGGATCGGCCAGCAGCCGCTCGCTGAAGCGCAGCTGCTGCGGTCCCCGCGCGGCGGCCAGGTCCAGCGCGCGCCGGCGCACCTCGGCGTCGTCGAGCGCCGAGACCCCGCCGGTGCTGTACGGCAGCGCGCAGGTGAACTCCAGGGCCGCGTCGACGAACTGCTCGTCGGACAGCTTGTCGAGCAGGTCCAGGTCGTCGGCGAGGGTGGCGCCGGGCAGGGTGCTGCGGCCCGGCACCCCGGCGAACGGCATGAACAGGTCCGAGAAGGTCGTCCGCCACAGGAAGTCGGCCTCGCACATCCGGTCCGCCAGGTGCGAGTCGAGCCGGGCGGTCACGCCCGTCACCCAGCCCTGGAGCCCGGGGTGGTGCCCCGGCTCGGACAGCGCGTGCAGCGCCATACCCAGCTCGGCCAGCGGAGAGGGCACGACGGCGACCCGCTCCGGCCGCAGCCCCGTGATGTCGATGCGCACGCTCATGCCCCCATGGTGCACGCCGCCACCGACAACGCCGCCGCCGATTGACCGCCGCCGTCAATCGACGCGACCGCGGGACGGGGACCGGCGCAGTCTGGGGTCACCGGGGCAGCCGCGGAGCCCGTACCCACCGCTACGTCTCCCTGAGAGGGCGATCCGCCATGAGCATCACGCAGCAGTACCTCCTCGACACCTACCGGGCCCGGCAGCTCGGTGAACCCGGGCCGCCCGCGCCCGGCACCCACGACCGGCGGGTCGTCCGCGAGTGGCACGACCGCCGCCGGTTCCAGGCCGTGCTCGCCGGCCGTCCCGCGCGGGGCCGGGTACGGCGGGCCCTGCGCCGGTGGTGGTCCCGGTGGCCGCGCGCCCTGGGCCGGCCGGCCGGGTGGCTCCCGGCCGGCCGGTCCGGCCGTCAGCGGGAGGCGGGGTCCCGCTGACGGCCGTCACGCCGTCAGCCGGGCGGCGAAGTCGGCGACCGCCGCCCGCACGTCGTCGGCCGTCCACTCCAGTCCCGACTCGCCCACCGAGACCTCGGTGAGGGCGATCCCGGGGCCGCCCGCGTCCCAGGGCTGGGAGAACAGCATCGTCCCGGTCTCCTCGGCCTGCCGGAGCGCGGCCTCACTCGCCGCGTCGGGGTCGCAGGGCAGCCAGACCTGGAACTCGTGCGTGTGCGGCACCGCGGGGTGTACCCGCGCCCACGGCAGTCCCGCCGCCGCGAGTGACGCGCGCAGCGCGGCCGCCACCACGCGCGCGTGGGCCACGTACGAGGGCAGTCGGGGCAGCTCGCGCTCCAGGCCTGCCAGGGCGGACAGCGCCGTGGGGAACTGCTGGAACACCTGGCCGCCGTACCGGTGCCGCCAGGCCTTCGCCTCCTCGACCAGCGTCCGGGGACCGGCCAGGGCGCCGCCGCCGTAGCCCTTGAGGGACTTGTAGAACGAGACGTACACGCTGTCCGCCAGGCCCGCGATCTCGGCCAGGGGGCGGCCGAAGTGGACGGTGCACTCCCACAGCCGGGCCCCGTCGAAATGGACCACCGCGTCGCGCTCCCGGGCGGCCTCGACGACCTCGGTGAGCTCCTCCCAGGTGGGCAGCAGGTATCCGGCCTCCCTGAGCGGCAGTTCCAGCATCAGCGCCCCGAACGGCTCCTCGAAGCCGCGCACCTCGTCGGCGGTCGGCGGCCTGGGCGCGTCGGTCAGCCGTACCGGGTGCAGGCCGCCGACCCGGCTGAAGGCGTTGCGCTCGTGCTGCTCGGGATGGCCGAGACCGTGCAGGGCGACGACCGGGTTGCCGGTGCGGCCCGCCCAGCAGCGCAGGGCCACCTGCTGGGCCATGGTCCCGGTCGGGAAGAAGGCGGCGGCCTCCGTGCCGAGCAGGGCGGCGGTCCTCTCCTCCAGGGCCTCGACGACGCCGTTGCCGTACATGTCGGAGGTGTCGTCGAGGTCGTACAGCTCCTCGGCCCCGTCGAGCAGGGCGATGCGCTCGCGCAGGGTCGTGACGAAGCCGGGGCGGGCGAGTACGCGCCGCGCGCCGCGGAGGGCGGCCACGCGCCGCTCCCGGCTGCGCCCGTCGCGCTGCTCCGCCGGCTCGTCCTGGGCCGGCGGCGCTTCCGGTCCGGCCGGTGCCGCCCGCTCTTCCTGTTCTGCCGTGTCGCTCATGCAGGGATCATGTCGCGCGGACCGTGCGCCGGGCACCCGGTTTCCGCACACGTTCCGACACGCGCGCGTGGTGTGTGCTCCGGCGCCGCACGGAAACCCACAGCCTGTGGACAACGGGACGCCGCCCGGACCGATCGCGTTAACATGACGAGAAATCGTCCGGTACCCCGAGCGGACTGGAACGGGAAGGCCGCCGTCGCGTGAACACAACCCCACAGGCAGACCCCAAGGACCGCCCCGCGCGGCTCACCGTAGGCGTCGTCGGCGCCGGACGGGTGGGCCCCGCGCTGGCCGCGTCCCTCCAGCTCGCCGGGCACCGCCCGGTGGCCGTCTCCGGGGTCTCCGACGCCTCCAGAAGGCGTGCCGCCGCCCTCCTCCCCGACGTGCCGCTCATGACGCCCGCGGAGGTCCTCCAGCACGCCGAGCTGGTCCTGCTGACCGTCCCCGACGACGCCCTGCCCGGCCTGGTGACCGGGCTCGCCGAGACGGGGGCGGTGCGTCCGGGCCAGCTGCTGGTGCACACCTCCGGGCGGTACGGAGCCAGGGTCCTGGACCCCGCGCTGCGCGCCGGTGCCCTGCCGCTGGCCCTGCACCCGGCGATGACCTTCACCGGCACCCCGGTGGACGTCCAGCGCCTGGCGGGCTGCTCCTTCGGCGTCACCGCGCCCGAGGAGCTGCGGCTGGCCGCCGAGGCCCTGGTCATCGAGATGGGCGGCGAGCCGGAGTGGATCGCCGAGGACCGGCGCCCGCTGTACCACGCGGCGCTGGCGCTGGGCTCCAACCACCTGATCACCCTCGTCGCCCAGTCCATGGAGCTGCTGCGCACGGCCGGCGTGACGGCCCCCGACCGGATGCTCGGCCCGCTGCTCGGCGCCTCCCTCGACAACGCGCTGCGCTCCGGCGACGCGGCCCTCACCGGCCCCGTCGCGCGCGGCGACGCGGGCACGGTCGCCGCGCACATCGTGGAGCTGCGCGAACACGCCCCCCAGGCAGTCGCCGGCTACCTGGCGATGGCCCGCGCGACCGCCGACCGCGCCCTGGACCACGGCCTGCTGAAGCCCGAACTCGCCGAGGACCTGCTCGGCGTACTCGCCGAGAACGCCCCAGGCACGAGCCCCACCGGAGCCCCGGCCGCGGACGCCCCCGCCGGCCCGGACCGCACCCCCGATGCCAGGACCGACCCCGAGGGCGCCCCTGGCCCGGAGGACGTCCCGGCCCCTGACGGCAGCACCGGCCCCGACGGCCCCACCGACGCCGCGCGAGGCGCGGCCACGGACGGCCCGGCCAAGGACGGACCCCACCGCCGGAAACGCACACCCGACGCCGACGCCGACGCGGGCTCCGAGGGCGCCCCCGCCCCGGAAGGCACCCCGGACCCCGACGGCCCCGACGGCCCCACCGGACCTGAACGCCCGGCCGGCCCGACCGGTCCCACCGGCACCGACGACGGAGGCGCGCGATGACGACCCCCACCCCTCCCGTCCTCCTGCGCACCGCCGGCGAGCTGCACGCGCGTGTGCGGCGCGGTCGCCGCGCCGTGGTGATGACCATGGGCGCCCTGCACGAGGGCCACGCCACCCTGATCCGCACGGCGCGCGACATCGCCGGACCGGACGGCGAGGTCGTCGTCACGGTCTTCGTGAACCCGCTCCAGTTCGGCGCCGGCGAGGACCTCGACCGCTATCCGCGCACCCTGGACGCCGACCTGGAGATCGCCGGACGGGCGGGCGCCGACGCCGTCTTCGCCCCCGCCGTCGACGAGGTCTACCCGGGCGGCGAACCCCAGGTGCGCGTCACCGCGGGCCCGATGGGCGGACGCCTGGAGGGCGCCTCACGCCCCGGCCACTTCGACGGCATGCTCACCGTCGTCGCCAAGCTGCTCCACCTCACCCGCCCCGACCTCGCCCTCTACGGCCAGAAGGACGCCCAGCAGCTCGCGCTGATCCGCCGCATGGTCCGCGACCTGAACTTCGGCGTGGAGATCGTCGGCGTCCCCACCGTGCGCGAGGAGGACGGCCTCGCCCTGTCCAGCCGCAACCGCTACCTCTCGACGGCGGAACGCCGCACCGCCCTCGCGCTCTCGCAGGCCCTCTTCGCGGGGCTGGACCGGCACGCCGCGCAGGAGGCGCTGTGCGCGAGGGCCCGCGAGGTGCCCGCCACCCAGGCCCGCGCCGAGGCGCTCAGCGCCCTGGGCGAGTCCCGCGCGGCGGCCGACGCCCACGCCGTCGCCACCTCCGCCCCCGGCAGCGCCACGGCCGTCCGGGACGCCGCCCGCCTGGTGCTGGACGACGCCGCCCGCGCCACCCCGCCCCTGGAGCTGGACTACCTCGCCCTGGTCGACCCGTCCGACTTCACCGAGATCGGCGACGACCACACCGGCGAGGCCGTCCTCGCCGTCGCCGCCCGGGTCGGCGCGACCCGCCTGATCGACAACGTCCACCTCACCTTCGGACCCCTCGGAGCCGCCTCGTGACCAGCACAGGCATACGACTGCACGCCCCCGCGCCCGGCTGGGCCATCGCCGCGGACGTGGTGGTCGTCGGCTCCGGCGTCGCGGGCCTCACCGCGGCCCTGCGCTGCGAGTCCGCCGGTCTGCGGACCGTCGTCGTCACCAAGGCCCGCCTGGACGACGGCTCCACCCGCTGGGCCCAGGGCGGCGTCGCCGCGGCCCTCGGCGAGGGCGACACCCCCGAGCAGCACCTGGACGACACCCTGGTCGCCGGCGCCGGCCTGTGCGACCAGGATGCGGTCCGCATCCTGGTCACCGAGGGCCCCGACGCCGTACGCCGGCTCATCGCGACCGGCGCGCACTTCGACGAGTCCACCGAGGGCGGCCTGGCCCTCACCCGGGAGGGCGGCCACCACCGCCGCCGCATCGCCCACGCGGGCGGCGACGCCACGGGCGCCGAGATCTCCCGCGCCCTGGTCGAGGCGGTACGCGCGCGAGGGCTGCGCACGGTGGAGAACGCCCTCGTCCTGGACCTCCTCACGGACGCCGAGGGCCGTACCGCGGGCGTCACCCTGCACGTCATGGGCGAGGGCCAGCACGACGGTGTCGGGGCGGTCCACGCCCCCGCGGTCGTCCTCGCCACCGGCGGCATGGGCCAGGTCTTCTCGGCGACGACGAACCCCTCCGTCTCCACGGGCGACGGAGTGGCCCTCGCCCTGCGCGCCGGCGCCGAGGTGAGCGATCTCGAGTTCGTCCAGTTCCACCCCACCGTCCTCTTCCTGGGCTCGGACGCCGAGGGCCAGCAGCCCCTGGTCTCCGAGGCGGTACGCGGCGAGGGCGCCCACCTGGTCGACGCGGACGGCGTGCGCTTCATGCAGGGCCGGCACGAACTGGCGGAACTGGCCCCGCGGGACATCGTCGCGAAGGCCATCACGCGCCGCATGCAGGAGCACGGCGCCGACCACATGTACCTGGACGCCCGCCACTTCGGCAGGACGATGTGGGAGCACCGCTTCCCCACGATCCTGGCCGCCTGCCGCGCCCACGGCATCGACCCGGTCACCGAACCGGTCCCGGTCGCCCCGGCCGCCCACTACGCCTCGGGCGGCGTCCGCACCGACGCCCACGGCCGTACGACGGTCCCCGGCCTGTACGCCTGCGGAGAGGTCGCCTGCACGGGCGTGCACGGCGCCAACCGCCTGGCCTCCAACTCCCTCCTCGAGGGCCTGGTCTACGCCGAACGCATCGCGGCCGACATAGCGGCCGCCCACACGGCCGGCACCCTGCACGCGCGCGTACCGGCCCCCCTCCCGCACCCGGACCACTCGCAACACCCGCGACACCCCCTCCTCCCTCCCGAGGCGCGCCTCACCATCCAGCGGATCATGACGGAGGGCGCCGGGGTCCTGCGCTCGGCGGACTCCCTCGCGCGCGCGGCCGACCGGCTGCACGGCCTCCACGCCGAGGCCCGCGAGGCCCTGCACGAGCACGGCAAGACCTCCGAACCCGGTGTCGACACCTGGGAGGCCACCAACCTCCTGTGCGTGGCCCGCGTCCTGGTCGCCGCGGCGGCACGGCGCGAGGAGACCCGCGGCTGCCACTGGCGCGAGGACCACGCGGACCGCGACGACACCACGTGGCGCCGCCACGTCGTCGTACGGCTGAACCCCGATCGCACGCTCGCCGTGCACACCACGGACACGCCAGAATTCCCCCCGACCGTCCACGGCGCCCAGCCGACGCACCGTCCCCAGGAGCAGTGACAGCAGTGAACCCCTCCGACCCCACCGAACTCCCCCTCGCCTCCGGCGGAGGCTGCGGCGACGGCTGCGCCTGCGGCGCGGAGACCGAAGAAGAAGCGTTCATGGAGTGCGGCCTCGACCCGGCCCTCGCGGCACTCCTGCTGGACTCCGGCCTCGACCCCGTCGAGGTCGAGGACATCGCGAACGTCGCCATCCAGGAGGACCTGGCCGGCGGCGTGGACGTGACGACGGTGGCGACCATCCCCGAGGACGCCGTGGCCACGGCCGACTTCACCGCCCGCGAGGCGGGCGTCGTGGCGGGCCTCAGGGTCGCCGAGGCGGTGCTGTCGGTCGTCTGCACCGACGAGTTCGAGGTGGAGCGCCACGTCGAGGACGGCGACCGCGTGGCGGAGGGCCAGAAGCTCCTCTCCGTCACCACCCGCACCCGCGACATCCTGACCGCCGAACGCAGCGCGCTGAACCTCCTGTGCCGGATGTCGGGCATCGCGTCGGCCACGCGCGCGTGGGCGGACGCCCTGGACGGCACGAAGGCCAAGGTCCGCGACACCCGCAAGACGACGCCGGGCCTGCGCGGCCTGGAGAAGTTCGCGGTCCGCTGCGGCGGCGGCGTCAACCACCGCATGTCCCTCTCGGACGCGGCCCTGGTCAAGGACAACCACGTGGTCGCCGCGGGCGGCGTCGCCGAGGCCTTCAACGCCGTGCGCGAGAGCTTCCCCGAGGTGCCCATCGAGGTCGAGGTCGACACCCTGCACCAGCTGCGCGAGGTGGTGGACGCGGGCGCCGACCTGATCCTCCTGGACAACTTCACCCCGGACGAGTGCGAGGAAGCGGTCGCCCTGGTCGCCGGCCGGGCCGCCCTGGAGGCCTCGGGCCGCCTGACCCTCACCAACGCCAAGGCGTACGCGGCCACGGGCGTCGACTACCTGGCCGTGGGCGCCCTCACCCACAGCTCCCCGATCCTGGACATCGGCCTGGACCTGCGAGCGGCGGAGTAGACGCCATGCTGCTGACGATCGACGTAGGCAACACGCACACCGTCCTCGGCCTCTTCGACGGCGAGGACATCGTCGAGCACTGGCGCATCTCCACGGACTCGCGCCGCACGGCCGACGAACTGGCGGTGCTCCTCCAGGGCCTCATGGGCATGCATCCCCTCCTCGGCGACGAACTGGGCGACGGCATCGACGGCATCGCCATCTGCGCGACGGTCCCCTCCGTCCTCCACGAACTGCGCGAGGTCACCCGCCGCTACTACGGCGACGTCCCCGCGGTCCTCGTCGAACCGGGCGTCAAGACCGGCGTCCCGATCCTCACCGACCACCCCAAGGAGGTCGGCGCCGACCGCATCATCAACGCGGTAGCGGCCGTGGAGCTCTACGGCGGCCCGGCGATCGTCGTGGACTTCGGCACGGCGACGACGTTCGACGCGGTCAGCGCGCGCGGGGAGTACATCGGCGGCGTCATCGCCCCCGGCATCGAGATCTCGGTCGAGGCGCTGGGCGTCAAGGGCGCCCAGCTCCGCAAGATCGAGGTGGCGCGCCCCCGCAGCGTGATCGGCAAGAACACGGTCGAGGCGATGCAGTCCGGCATCGTGTACGGCTTCGCCGGCCAGGTCGACGGCGTCGTCAACCGCATGGCGCGGGAGCTGGCCGACGACCCGGACGACGTGACGGTCATCGCGACGGGCGGGCTGGCGCCGATGGTCCTGGGCGAGTCCTCGGTCATCGACGAGCACGAGCCGTGGCTGACGCTGATGGGTCTGCGCCTGGTGTACGAGCGCAACGTGTCGCGCATGTAGGCGCCCCCGGGGTGGGTGCGGGCGCGAGGGGGACGCGGCCCGGCGTTGCGGGGTGCCGCTGCGCCCACCCGTGCCGCCCCAGCGGCACGACTGCCCGCAGCGGCGGCGGCCCGCAGCCGGGGCGGGGACGGGCGGTCAGCCGCGTACGGCGATGAGCGGGACGCGGAGCGTGGGCGGGGGAGAGCCGCGTACGGCGAGGAGGGGGCGTGTCGGGGGGTGTCCGCCCGCAGCGGTTGGCGCGTCAACGCCCCGAGCCTTTTCAAGTGACCGATTCCGCGCCGTTCCGAGGACGGACACCCCCCGGCGCGACCCCGACCCACCCACCGGACAAACGGCGCTACGCGCACCCCCACCGCACCCGCACAGGCCGCCGCAGGCACCCGCATCCGGGTGGGGGCGTGCGCCACACCCGCGCACCCTATGCGGGGTTTGTCTGATTAGCGCGTATCGTCGCCGCATGCCCACGCCCTACGGACCCCGCGGCGGCATGGCGTTCGGTGCTCAGGAGCTTCGCGTGCTCCGGCGAGCCCTCGCCCTCGCCCTGAACCCCAGCCCGGTCTCGGCCCAGGAGGCCCAGGACTGCCTCCACCTCGCAGACTCGCTCGACGAGGCGATGCGGGAGGGCGCCAGGCTGCGCGCCTTCCTGCTGGCCGACCTGGCCCGGTACCGCGCCGCCCTCCCCGGCACCGCCACCGGCTACCTCGCGCTCCTGGACGAGGCGCTGGGCGCCGGCCACCGCCCCGACGCGGACGACCTGGCCGCCCTGGGCGCCCTGCGCGGCACCCCCGCCGCAGCCGCCCTCCTGGCCCGCTGCGCCCCCGAGACGCCCACCGCGCCCACCGCGCCCACCGTCACCCTCCCCGCCGCCCGCACCCGCCTCCACGCCGTCCCCGGCGGTCGGCAGTCCGGCAAGGAGCCCCCGCAGAAGCCCGCCGCGAAACCGTCCCCCCGCCCCGCGCCCGCGCCCGCCCCCGCGACCCCCAAGCGCCCCGTCCCCACCCCCGGCGAGGTCTTCCCGCCCCGCAAGCCGGCCCCGCCGGCCCCGCCCGCCCCGGACTCCCGGCACCACCTGGCCGCCGGCTGACGGCGCCTGGCTACCCTGGTCCCATGGACTACGTCTCCGCGCTCCTGCCCCCGGCCGTCATGGCCGTCTTCTTCATCGGCTTGATCCGGGTGATCGTGAAGACCCAGGGCGGCGCCAACAAGGCCAAGGAGGACGCGGTCGTCGACGCCGCCCTCGCACGGGCGGAGGGCGCCCGACAGCAGTCCCCCCACCCCGAGGCCTGACCCCTGGCGGACCGCGTACGGCTCCCTCTTCCGAGGAGCCGTACGCCCCTTTTGTGCCCGTTTTCCGGCGAAGGCGCACGTCCGGCACGCGTTCGCTCCGATCTCCCACTATCGTTCGAAGCGTGCCTCGCCCATTGGGAGAACTCGAAGACGCGGTCATGACGAGGGTGTGGAAGTGGAACCGCCCCGTGACCGTTCGAGAAGTCCTGGAAGACCTGCAACAGGAACGGTCCATCGCGTACACCACCGTGATGACCGTTTTGGACAATCTCCATCAGAAGGGCTGGGTGCGCCGCGAGTCCGAAGGCCGGGCCTATCGATATGAGGCGGTCTCCACTCGCGCCGCCTACGCCGCCGCCCTCATGAACGACGCCTGGTCCCAGAGCGACAACCCCGCCGCCGCCCTCGTCGCCTTCTTCGGCATGATGAGCGAGGAACAGCGCCAGGCGCTCGCAGACGCCATCCGCATCGTGCAGGGACCGGAAACCCCCGCGCCGGGACCCGGCGCGGTAGCGGACGGCGGCGGGCGATAGCGTCCCCACATGTCAAATGCCATCAGCGTCCGGCGGGCCCGCACCAGGGATGTCCCGGACGTACGCCGGCTGCTCGACGCGTACGTCCGTGACCGTATCCTGCTCGACAAAGCGATGGTGACGCTTTACGAGAGCATCCAGGAGTTCTGGGTCGCGGAACGGGACGACAACGCCGAGGTGGTCGGCTGCGGCGCGCTGCACGTGATGTGGGAAGACCTCGCGGAAGTGCGGACTCTCGCGGTGAAGCCCGGTCTGAAGGGCGCGGGCGTCGGCCACAAGGTGCTGGAGAAGTTGCTGGACACGGCACGCTGGCTCGGTGTTCGCCGCGTTTTCTGCCTGACCTTCGAAGTGGACTTCTTCGGCAAGCACGGCTTCGTGGAGATCGGGGAGACGCCGGTCGACACCGATGTGTACGCGGAGCTGCTGCGTTCCTATGACGAGGGCGTTGCGGAGTTCCTGGGGCTCGAACGAGTGAAACCGAACACCTTGGGCAACAGCCGGATGCTTCTGCATCTGTGATCGCCGCCCGACGCTAGGCATCCGCGCCAGGGGCAGCCCTTCGCGAGCCGTTCGAGGTTTATTTCACCGACGTGGCCCTTCATGGGTTCCCTATGTCCGAAACGCGCATGTTTCCGGCCCGGAGTCGAGCTACCGGTCTCTGCCGGGGGTTTGTGTTTTTCCGGCAAAAGCGGTTTGCTTTCCGGCGTACTGCAGTACTGCATATAACAAGGGACGGCGATACGGCGGACGCCGACGGACCCCCGGCCCTCAAGTTATCGATGAAAGGAAATCCGGTGGCACAGAAGGTTCAGGTCCTTCTTGTCGACGACCTCGACGGCGGCGAGGCAGACGAGACCGTGACGTTCGCACTGGACGGCAAGACCTACGAGATCGACCTCACCACCGCCAACGCGGACAAGCTCCGCGGTCTTCTCGATCCGTACCTGAAGGGTGGCCGTCGTACCGGGGGCCGCGCCTCGGGCGGCCGCGGCAAGGCGCGCGCCGCTTCCGGGGGCAGCCAGGACACCGCGGCGATCCGCGCCTGGGCCAAGGAGAACGGCTGGGACGTCAACGACCGCGGCCGCGTCCCCGCAAAGGTCCGCGAGGCGTACGAGCAGGCCAACGGCTGATCACCCGACCCCCGCCACCGGCGGCGCCATCGGCCGCGTCTTCGGCCGCGCCCGAGGCGAGCGGTCGGCGGTGAGCCGGACCCGGTGGCACTGCGTGGCCAGTGTGCGGACCAGCCGGACGAGATCCAGGGCGGTTCCGGCGCCGCCGAGGGCCGACAGCGCCGGCAGCGAGGACTCCGCCTCGCACCCCGGCTCCGGGGGTCGCAGCCAGACGGCGGCCCCCCGTACGCCGTCGCGCTCCGGGGGACGCGGCGGCGGCCCGGCCGGGCGGGGCTCCGGGACGACCGGGGCAAGGGGCGCCTCCACGAGGCCGTCCGCTCCGACCGCCGTCAGGTCGAGCGCGAGCGAGCCCCACTCCAGCCACTCCAGCAGCCCGGGCAGCTCCTCCGCGCCGCCCGCCGCCACGAGCAGCAGCATCCGCTCGCCCCGGACGGCCACCGGGAACCCCTGCGGGCCCCGGCCGGACCACCCGAGCCGCTCCAGCGTCGCGTACCCCGCGGCGGCCGGCACGTCCAGGACGTCGAAGCGGATTCCCGTGCGCAGCCGCACCGGCTCCCCGGGCGCCGTCGGCCACCCGAGCACGCTCTCGTACCACCACCGTGTCCGCTCCCGGGCCGAGCCGCCGTTCCCGGTGGGCCGGCGGGGCGACGGCACGACGGGGGACGCCGGAGCGAGGGGGACCGAGTGCGAGGCGCCAACCATGCCAAGTGCAACAGTCGAAAGAGCGCTCGGGTTACGCTGGGTGGTGACGAGAGTGCACAGAGTATGGGAACGAGGCGTCAAGAGGGGGCGTGCGGGGGTGCGGGGAGGCGCAAGGTTGTTCGCCCGT
Organism: Streptomyces violaceoruber; assembly: GCF_033406955.1. Taxonomy (NCBI): domain Bacteria; kingdom Bacillati; phylum Actinomycetota; class Actinomycetes; order Kitasatosporales; family Streptomycetaceae; genus Streptomyces; species Streptomyces violaceoruber. Next base: position 4,716,083 of record NZ_CP137734.1, read on the forward strand.
AGCGGAGGGAACCGGTGCGCGCGGCATGGAGTGTCAGTCCCCGCGGGTAAGACATCCCTAGTGGGAGGGGGCGACATGCAGATCGGGCCGTCTCGCGTTCGCCATCGGCGTACTGGCGAGTGGGGTAAGTGCCTGGCCTGCGGGAACATCGTCTCGCACCATCGGGTTGTGGCAGATGTCGGCGTCAGGGGTCAGGAGGCCATCGACGGTGTCGGCAGTTGGAATGAGCGGTCCCCGCTTGCGGGACTAAGCTGCGGAAGGACAGGGAGGGGAAGTTCCCCCCACTGCCTGACCGCTCTGAGGAGCGATTAACGATGTTCGAGAGGTTCACCGACCGCGCGCGGCGGGTTGTCGTCCTGGCTCAGGAAGAAGCCCGGATGCTCAACCACAACTACATCGGCACCGAGCACATCCTCCTGGGCCTGATCCACGAGGGTGAGGGTGTCGCCGCCAAGGCCCTTGAGAGCCTCGGGATTTCGCTCGAGGCGGTCCGCCAGCAGGTGGAGGAGATCATCGGCCAGGGCCAGCAGGCCCCGTCCGGCCACATCCCCTTCACCCCCCGTGCCAAGAAGGTTCTGGAGCTGTCGCTCCGCGAGGCCCTCCAGCTGGGCCACAACTACATCGGCACGGAGCACATCCTGCTCGGCCTGATCCGCGAGGGCGAGGGCGTCGCCGCCCAGGTCCTGGTCAAGCTGGGCGCAGATCTGAACCGGGTGCGGCAGCAGGTCATCCAGCTGCTCTCCGGTTACCAGGGCAAGGAGACCGCCACCGCCGGCGGTCCTGCGGAGGGCACCCCCTCCACGTCCCTGGTCCTCGACCAGTTCGGCCGGAACCTCACCCAGGCCGCTCGCGAATCCAAGCTCGACCCGGTCATCGGGCGCGAGAAGGAGATCGAGCGGGTCATGCAGGTGCTGTCCCGCCGTACGAAGAACAACCCGGTGCTGATCGGTGAGCCCGGCGTCGGCAAGACCGCCGTCGTCGAGGGCCTCGCGCAGGCCATCGTCAAGGGCGAGGTGCCCGAGACCCTCAAGGACAAGCACCTCTACACCCTGGACCTCGGCGCCCTGGTCGCCGGCTCCCGCTACCGCGGTGACTTCGAGGAGCGCCTGAAGAAGGTGCTCAAGGAGATCCGCACCCGCGGCGACATCATCCTGTTCATCGACGAGCTGCACACGCTGGTCGGTGCCGGTGCCGCCGAGGGCGCCATCGACGCCGCGTCGATCCTCAAGCCGATGCTGGCCCGCGGTGAGCTCCAGACCATCGGTGCGACCACGCTGGACGAGTACCGCAAGCACCTGGAGAAGGACGCGGCCCTCGAGCGCCGCTTCCAGCCGATCCAGGTCGCGGAGCCGTCGCTGCCGCACACGATCGAGATCCTCAAGGGCCTGCGCGACCGCTACGAGGCCCACCACCGCGTCTCCATCACGGACGAGGCCCTGGTCCAGGCGGCGACGCTCGCCGACCGCTACATCTCGGACCGCTTCCTGCCGGACAAGGCGATCGACCTGATCGACGAGGCCGGATCCCGGATGCGCATCCGCCGGATGACCGCGCCGCCGGACCTCCGCGAGTTCGACGAGAAGATCGCCGGCGTCCGCCGCGACAAGGAGTCCGCGATCGACTCGCAGGACTTCGAGAAGGCCGCTTCCCTCCGCGACAAGGAGAAGCAGCTCCTGGCCGCCAAGGCCAAGCGGGAGAAGGAGTGGAAGGCCGGCGACATGGACGTCGTCGCGGAGGTGGACGGCGAGCTGATCGCCGAGGTCCTCGCCACGGCGACCGGCATCCCGGTCTTCAAGCTCACGGAGGAGGAGTCGTCCCGCCTGCTGCGCATGGAGGACGAGCTCCACAAGCGGGTCATCGGCCAGAAGGACGCCGTCAAGGCGCTCTCCAAGGCGATCCGCCGTACCCGTGCCGGCCTGAAGGACCCGAAGCGTCCCGGTGGCTCGTTCATCTTCGCCGGCCCGTCCGGTGTCGGTAAGACCGAGCTGTCCAAGGCACTCGCCGAGTTCCTCTTCGGTGACGAGGACGCGCTGATCTCCCTCGACATGTCGGAGTTCAGCGAGAAGCACACGGTCTCGCGCCTCTTCGGTTCGCCCCCCGGCTACGTGGGCTACGAGGAGGGCGGCCAGCTGACGGAGAAGGTCCGCCGCAAGCCGTTCTCGGTCGTCCTCTTCGACGAGGTCGAGAAGGCCCACCCGGACATCTTCAACAGCCTTCTCCAGATCCTGGAGGACGGTCGCCTGACCGACTCCCAGGGCCGGGTCGTGGACTTCAAGAACACGGTCATCATCATGACGACCAACCTCGGCACCCGGGACATCTCCAAGGGCTTCAACCTCGGCTTCGCCGCCGCGGGCGACACGAAGTCCAACTACGAGCGCATGAAGAACAAGGTCCAGGACGAGCTGAAGCAGCACTTCCGGCCCGAGTTCCTCAACCGTGTCGACGACGTGGTCGTCTTCCCGCAGCTCAGCCAGGACGACATCCTGCAGATCGTCGACCTGATGATCCAGAAGGTCGACGAGCGCCTCAAGGACCGGGACATGGGCATCGAGCTCTCCCAGTCCGCCAAGGAGCTGCTGTCCAAGCGGGGCTACGACCCGGTGCTGGGCGCGCGTCCGCTGCGCCGCACGATCCAGCGCGAGGTCGAGGACTCGCTGTCGGAGAAGATCCTCTTCGGCGAGCTGCGTCCCGGTCACATCGTGGTCGTGGACACCGAGGGCGAGGGCGACGCGGCGACCTTCACCTTCCGGGGTGAGGAGAAGTCGACCCTCCCCGACGTCCCGCCGATCGAGCAGGCGGCGGGCGGCGCGGGGCCCAACCTGAGCAAGGAGGCCTAGTCCTCCGGGGCTGAGTCGAGAAAGGGGCTGTTCCGGACCTCGGTCCAGGGCAGCCCCTTTCGTCATGCCCACGTCCCTCACTCCAGGGTCACGTCGGCGTCGGGGAAGAGGGCGGTGAGACGGGCGCCGTCGAGTGAGGCGCCGGGGGCGGCCTGGAGGGTGACTGTCCGCACGTCGGGGAGACGCGGCGCGAGGACCGAGATGTCCTGACCCCCGTCCAGGGCTATGAGGCCGAGGCCGTCGACGCCCGGCAGCGTGGGCATCGCCTCGATGCTGTCGGGGAAGAGGGAGCCGTGCAGGTAGAGGAGAGCGAGCTGCGGCAGTCGCCGGATCTCCGCCCAGTCCTCGGCGGTGAGCGGCGTGGCCGGGGACAGGTACAGGGCCTGAAGAGTCTCCCAGTGGGAAAGACCCCGAAGACCGGTACCGGCGATGGCGTCGTCGCCGAGGTAGAGGTACTGCAAGGGTGCGGCCGCGGGGAGGGAAGCCGTCAGCCGCGTGCCGGGGAGCCGTCGCGCCACCGTCAGATGGGTGACCGAGGACAGGTCCGAGAGGCCGGTGAGACCGGCGGCCCGGTTGATCAGGAGAGCCGTGAGCGGCAGACTCGTGAGCGGTCCCAGGTCCCGGACCGGCTCGCAGTCGATCAGCAGGAGCCGCAGGGACGTGAAGGCCGACAGGGCACCCAGTTCGGTCACCTCGGAGTTGTTGACGAGCTGTAGCTCCTCGACCGCCCCCGGCTCAGCCACACAGTCGATGATCTCGGTCGTCCGGTGTGCGCCGAGGAACGTGAGGTGGGTCCACGGTCCCATCACGGGGAGCGCCTCGCGCTGGGCCTTGGTCCGGCACGTCAGGAACAGGGCCGTCCGGTCCAGGTGGTCCAGCACCTCCGTCGCGTACGCCCGCGCCTCGAACCGGTCCCACGTCCCCACCAGCTGCCGCCGCACATCGAGCGAGGGGTGCTCCCGGTACCGGCGCAGTACGGCCAGGGCCCCGGTCGGCTCGTGCACGGCCAGCAGGGAGGCGGCGACCGCGACCCCGTGCGCCTGTGCGTCCGTCAACCCCTCGGGCCCCGGCAGCAGCTCCAGCACCAGCGGTCCCGCCTCCGCCAGGGCCTTCGCTTCCTCCGTGGACCCCGGCGGAATCAGCGCCCCCGCCCGCGCCTCCACCTCCGCGCGCACGGCCGGATCCAGGGCCGTCGCGTGTTCCAGGCACGCCAGGGCGAGCAGCGTCAGCCGGGGCGTGTCCTCCGCCAGCAGCCGCCGCAGGAGCATCGCCCGTTCCCCGGGACGGGCGTGGGCCACCGCCATGCGGACGACGTCCTCCCACTGGCTGTCGCCCGCGCGCCCCGCGATGACGTCGAGGTGGCCCTCCTCGACCGCGTACCGTGCGCCCAGGTAGTCCTGGAAGGTGCGGTGGACGAAGTCCAGTGACCCCTCGTCGGGCCGCCGGAGGAGCCCGCTGCGCAGGACCAGCGCCCGCAGGACCGTCGCCGCGTCGCCCTGCCCCGCCGCCGAGGCCACCGACGGCAGGGCGCGCTCCACGATGCCCTCGGCGGTCTCCACCGACATCTCCGTGCGCCCGCTCAGCACCAGCGCGTACGCCAGCCGCTGGAGCAGCTCCAGCTGGGCCTCCTCGCCCAGCTCCACCGCGTCCATGCCACGCTCCCGGTCCCGGCGGGCCAGCAGCATGGTGAGGGCGGCGTCGTACAGCTCCTTGCGGCCCGTGGGGAGGTAGCCCCGGCGTTCCCGGTGCAGGGCGCAGATCAGACCGCACATCAGGGGGTTGGTGGCGAGCCGGGCCAGGTCGCGCTTGGTGCGCAGGGAGTCCAGCAGCCGGACCTCGAACTCGGGTGCCTCGGCGGCCGCGTGCCAGCGCCGTACGAAGGTCGCGACGTCGTCCTGGCGCATCGGGGTGAGGGCAAGTTCCCGGAATCCCTCGGCGGCCAGCCAGTCGGGGCGTACGGCGGTGGGGCGGGAGGTGAGCAGCCAGCGGTTGCCGGGGAAGGCGCGGACTAGGCCGAGGAGCCAGTCGCGGGTGCGGTTCCGGTCGGCGGCGGGGATCTCGTCCAGGCCGTCGACGAGGACCAGGCCGCGGCCGGCGTTCAGCACCCGTTCGGCCCAGCCTTCCGGAGGGGTGAGCGGGCAGCCCACGGCGGTGAGGAAGGCCGCGGGGGAGGGCAGCGCCCCCGCCCGGGTCAGTGTGCGCAGCGGCAGGACGTACGGGACCCGGTCCCCGTCCCGCGCGGCGGTTACCGCCAGCCACTGCACCAGCGTCGTCTTGCCGGAGCCCGCGTCGCCGCGCAGCAGTACCCGGTCGCGGGTGCGCAGGGCGTCCTCGGCGGCGAGGCGGACGGTGCGCTCGGGGTCGGTGTACTCACCCGGGAGCGCCGCGGTCCGTTCCTCCTCCGCGGTCGCCTCCAGGCTCAGGTAGGCAACCTCCAACGGCCATCGGTCGGGCGAGTCGCGCAGGTCGATGCCGTAGATGGTGATGCGGTTGTGCTGTTCGGCGACGTACGACCGGTACCGGCGCTCGAACGCCGTGTCCCGGGCGTCCGGCCTGGGTACGCGGCTGATCAGCTCGTCGACCTTCGCGATCAGCTCGGCCTGGCCGCGGGTCTGCTCCACCAGCGTCCGTGCCACGAAGGTGGAGCGCCGGGTGAAGAACTCCAGGACGTGCAGGCAGGCCCACTCGGTCGCCGAGTCGAGGAAGTAGCGGGCGTCGGTGGAGAGCCCGTCTCCGGAACCGGCCGCCTGCCGCCGCAGCCGGGCGGCCAGCTCACCGTGTCCAAGGCGCACCGCCTGGACGTCGTCCATGTCCAGGTCGCCGAGGGCGAGGAGCCGCGCGGCCAGGGCGTCGGCCACGGCCTCGGTCTCGTCGCGCGGGAAGGGCGGCTCGCCGGGAGAGTCCAGGGCCGCTCCGATCAGCTTCCCGGCGAGCCCCCGTACCTCCCTCTCGCCCAGCGAGCGCCGCTCGCCCCGGAAGGACACCAGACGGTCCAGCCGGACCGGTCGGTCGACCAGTCCGGCGCCGGGGCCGCCCGTCACGAACAGCTTCTTCACCAGCGGGGCGACCAGACTGGACGCCAGCTTCCCGCCGAGCACCGCCGGTTCCATGCGCCACCCCCGTGGTCGGTCGACGAGGGGAGCATAACGACCGTCAGGACAACTGGCCGTCGTAGTCCGGGAGCTTGAACGTCTTCTCGGCGTGGCCCCCCGACAGGTCGCTGGCGCTGTTGCCGATGTTCGCGATGATCGTGTAGCCGTTCGACTCGATCTCGGCGCGCTGTTCGGTCTTGTACTCGGCGACGTCCTTGAACAGGTCCAGGAAGCCGCGGACGTACAGCCCCGAGGACTCGTACCCGGCGTGGGCGAGGTTCCACTCGGTGGGCGCCTCGATGATGCCGGGGCGGGCGGTCACGAAGAACAGGGCGACGCCGTGCTCCTGGGCGTACTCGGCGACCTCCAGGACCGGCCGGTTGGCGGGCTGGGGATAGCTGAAGCCGAAGTCCGTCTCCAGGGAGGTGTTGTCGATGTCCAGGACGACGGCCTGCTTCTCGCCGGGGGCGGAGCCGGCGATCCGCTCCTTCAGGTACGGCAGCGCCGCGTCCATGACGGCCCGGCAGTCCCGCTGCCAGGTGTCGTAGCCGACGTCGGCGGCGGCCGCCGTCACCGACGCGGGCGGGGACTCGGCCGGGGCGGCGACGGACGGCGTGACGGTCGCGGTGAGCGCCGCCGCGACCACGGCGGCCGTGCCGGTGACCCGGGTCCAGGTGCGGGACCGGGTCTGTCTGGTCTGTCCGGTCTGAACGGTCATGGGGGGGTGGGGTCCTCTCATGCCTGCCTGCGCGGATGCCTGACGGCAAAGTTGTCGCGTGCATGCTTGCCCCAGCAAGTGGCCGGACGGCAACGATTGGGTTACTGAGCAGTAGTCGGCTCTCCGGCCCGCGCCTACGCCGTGATCTCCACCCCGTCCGGCACGTTCCGCACCCGCGGCAGCCGGGGATTGACCCGCAGTACCCGCAGCCGGGGGAAGCCGGAGAGCCAGGAGACGTCCGTGTCGGGCAGCTCCGCGTTGAGCCACAGGTGGGTCAGCTGGTCGGGCAGCAGTCCCGCCAGCAGCTCCTCGGCCCGCATCACCCCGGCCACCTGGATGCGCGGCCGCCCGCCGAGTTCGCGCAGCGCCGCCAGTTCGGCGGTGTCGGCGACCGGGAAGTAGAGGCCGTCCGGGTCCAGGTGAGCGATGATCTCCTGGGCGTAGCGCTCGGTGTCGAAGTGCCGCCAGCCCCGGGCCAGTTCGGTGCGCACCGGCAGCGCGGCCCGGGAGCGCAGCCGGACCAGGTAGTCGATGGCGGCGTCGTCCTGGACGCGGGTCGCGGTGCAGGCGAGCAGCAGGGCCTGCCGGTCGTCCGGGACCTGGCCCGGGTCGGGCAGCAGCTCCAGGACGATGGGGCCGACCCAGCCGAGCCCCCGGGCGGCCAGCTCCGTCGTCGGGCGCACCAGGTTCTTCGTGCGGTCGTGGACGAGCCGCTGGACGGCCGGGTCGAGTTCGGTGACGTGGTCCAGGCAGGCGGCGGCCATCAGTCTGCGGTGGTTGATCTGCGGGCGGCGCAGTGCCGGCGCGGGCGCCAGCAGGCGTTCCAGGAACTCGGCGCACTCCTCGGGGCGGGCGTGGGCGGCGGCCATGCGGATGACCTCCTCCCACTCGGACTGGTGGGCGTGGTCCACCAGCGTGGGGAAGCGGCCGCGGGCCACGATCTCCTTGGCGGCCAGGTAGTCCTGGAAGGTGCGGTGGACGAAGTCGACCGACTCGCCCGACCGTTCGCGCAGCAGGCCCGTGCGGTGCAGCAGATGCCGGAAGATCTTCGCACCGTCGCCCTGCGCGCGGGCGGCGGGCATCGCGGGCAGCGCGGCGTCCAGGATGCCGACCGCCCGCTCCCGGGTCAGCTCGGAGGCGTCCTCCTCCAGCATGGCGTGGGCCAGCTTCTGCAACAGCCGTTCCCTGGTGCTCTGCTGGAGCCGAACGTCGTCGGCGTACAGCACGTCCCGTTCGGGGTCGCGGCGCTGGAGCAGCATCTCCAGGGCGGCGTCGTACAGCTCCTTGCGGCCGCTGGGCAGGGAGCCCGCCCGGTCCCGGTTGAGGGCGCATATCAGGCCGCACATCAGGGGGTTGGTGGCGAGCTGGCGCAGTTCGCGGTAGATCCGTACGGAGTGCAGCAGCCGCTGCTCGTACTCGTCCAGCGTGCTGCGCTCCCGCTCGCGTTCCCGCGGCCCGGGGGAGCGGCTCTGCTCGTCGAGGCGGGCCGCCGAGTGCCAGTCCCGGATGAACCGGGTCACCCGGTCCCGGGACATGGGCGCCAGCGACAGCTCGACGAAGTCCTCCTCGGCCAGCCCGCCGCCCGACAGCCAGCCTTCCGAGACGGCGGAGGGCCGGGAGGTGACCAGGCAGCCGTTGCCGGAGAAGACGCGCAGCAGCCGGCGGAGCCGGTCGCGCAGCTCGCCGCGGGTCTTCTCCGGCGCCTCGTCGATGCCGTCGACCAGCAGCAGCGCCCGGCCCGCGAGCAGGGTGCGCACCACCCACCCCTCCGGAGCCCGGTCGGCGAGCGGGTGCCGGACCGCGTGCAGGAAGTCGTCCGGGGCCGGGAAGCCCTCGCGGGCGAAACGCCGCACGGGCAGCACGAACGGGACCCGGGAGCCCTCCCGGGCGGCGGCCACGGCCAGCCACTGCACCAGCGTCGTCTTGCCCGAGCCCGCCCCGCCGCGCAGCAGTACCCGGTCGTGGTCCTCCAGGGCGCGGTCCGCGAGCAGCACCGTGCGCTGCTCGTCCTCGGTGCCGCCCACCCCGCCGCTGCGCTCCTCCGCCTCCAGGCTCAGGTAGGTCTCCTCCAGCGGCCAACGGTCGGGAGCGTTGGGGAAGTCGACGCCGACGATGGTCAGCCAGCCGTGCCGCCGGGCCACCCACTCGGCGTACTCGGCCTCGAACGCCACGTCTTCCTCCGGCCGTTCGGCATGCCGGGCCGCCGCCTCCGCGTCGCCCAGGTCGACCAGCTGGGCGATCCGGCTGGCCCGCCCCGGCAGTTGCCGCTGGAGGTAGGCGGAGCGCCGCACCAGGTGGTGCAGGACGTGCAGGCACACCGACACCAGCAGCGCGTCGTGGAACCAGGCCGCGTCCGGCGACAGCTCCCGGTCGGCGCCCTGCACCGCGCCCCGCAGCCGCCGCGCGTAGTCCTGCGGACCCAGCCGTACGGCGTCGGCGTCGGTGACGTCGACCTCGGCGATGGCGAGCAGGGTGCGGGCCAGGACGTCCACGACCGGGGCCAGTTCGGCGGTGGGCGCGGCATGCCGCTCGGCGGCGAGGTGCACCAGGTCGGCGGCGGTGCGGTGGACCTCGTCCGGGGTGGCCGTGGCCCTGGCGCCGCGCCAGGAGACGAGGCCGGGGACCGGTTCGGAGAACACCGGTGGGCGGGCGGGGTCGCGGAAGAGCCGGTGGACGAGGGGGGCGGCGAGACGGGAGGGCGTACGGACGACGGCATCCATGAAGGTGGGTTACCCCTGGGGTTGGGAGGACAAAGAGGCGAACGGGCCCTGGAGCTCCACACCGTCCGGCACCTGCCGGGCCACGGCCTCGTCGAGGTCCGCGAGCACCGACACCGTTCGCAGACGGGGGAAGGCCGTGAGCCAGGCGAGTCCCTCGACGGGGTGTGGGGCCTCGAGCGTCAGGTGGGTGAGGCGCTCGGGGACGACCAGCTCCGTCAGGTCGTCCACCCGGTACGCGCCGCGGACGAATATGTGCCCCCAGCCGCCGAGCGAGCGGAGCACGTGGAGGTCGTCCGTCGTGGCCACCTCGACGGCCCTCTGCCGGGGCAGGTGCGCGAGGATCTCTCTGGCGTACTGTTCCCGGTCGAAGCGGTTCCAGGACGTGGCGAGGAACTCCTGCACGTCGGCGCCGGTGTGTTCCCGGAACCGGGACAGGAACTGCAGTGCCGCCTCGCTGCCCACGCTGACCGCCGTGTGCACCACTCTGGCCGCGGTGCTGTCGTCGATGCCGTCCTCAGGGCCGGGCAGCAGTCCCAGCACCAGATCGCCACCGGCCCGCGCCACTTCCCGCGCCGCCTCGAAGGTGGTCGGCGGAACATGGGTGGCCAGCCCGTCCTCCACCCGCCCCCGCACCGTCGGCGCCACCTCGGCCGCGTACCGCAGCCCGGCCGCCGCCAGCAGGGTCCCGCGCGGGGTTCCCAGCTCCGTCAGCCGGCGCAGCATCTGCTCCGCCTCCTTCGGTCGGGCATGGGCGAGGGCGAGCAGGATCACGTCGTCCCACTCGTCCAGGTGGGCGTGGTTGACCAGCAGGTCGAAGTCCATCTCCTGCACGGCGAGCCGGGCCCCCAGGTAGTCCTGGAAGGTGCGGTGCAGGAAGTCCACCCGGCCCTCGGCGGGCTCGCGCAGCAGCCCGGAGCGCAGCAGCAGTGCGCGGTAGACCTCCTCCCCACCGGCGTCGGCCAGGTTCAGCGCGGGCAGCGCCCGGTCCACGATCCCGAGCGCCTCGTCCCGGTCCATCTCCTGCCGGCTGTTGCGGATCAGCCACCACGCCAGCTTCTGCAGCAGCTGCACCTGCGTGGCATACGCGAGGCGCACCCCGTCGGAGCCGTGCAGCTCCCGTTCCCGGTCCCGGCGTTCCAGGAGCATGGTCAGGGCGGCCTCGTAGAGCGACCTGCGGTCCTGGGGCAGGAAACCCCGCCGGTCCCGGTGCAGGGCGCACAGCATGCCGCACATGAGCGGATTGGTGGCCAGCCCGTTCAGCTCGGAGGTGCTCCGCACGGAGGCGAGCAGGGACTCGCCGACGGACTCGGCCACCTCGGCCGCCCGGTGCCAGCGCCGCACGAAGGTGGCGACGCCGTCGCGGCCCATGGGGGCGAGGACGAGTTCACTGAAGCCCTCGGCGGCCAGCCACGCCTCCGGCACCGCCGAGGGCCGCGAGGTGACCAGCCACAGGTTCCCGGGGAAGGCCCGCACCAGCTCGCGCAGCCAGCGCCGGGCGGCGGCACGGCGGTCCTGGGCGATCTCGTCGATGCCGTCGACCAGCAGCACCCCGCGCCGGGCCCGCAGCACGCGCTCCACCCACCCCGGCGGCTGCTCCCCGGCGACGGGGCAGCCGACCGCGCGCAGGAAGTCGCCGGGAACGGGCAGCTCGGCGCCGGGCCGCACGATCCGGCGCATCGGCAGCACGAACGGCACCCGCCCGATGAGGTGGGTCAGCCCGTGGTCGTAGACCCGGCCGGCCGCCGTGACCGCGAGCCACTGCACGAGCGTCGTCTTGCCCGACCCGGCGACACCGCGCAGGAACACCTGGTCGTGACCGGCAAGCACCTGCTCGGCGGCCACGGCCGCGTACTCCGGGTCCCGGCGCCCGTCCCGCCCGGCCCGCGGCCGCGTCGCCTCCAGGCTCAGGTACGCCGTGTCCAGCGGCCACTCCCGGGTCCCGGCGTCCAGCCCGTAGATGGTGAGCGTGCCGTACCGGGCGGCGACGTGGTCCGCGTAGCGCTCCTCGAACCCGGCGTCCTCGGCCGACTGGGACGGCAGCCGTTCCAGCAGGACGTCGACGGCCCGGACCAGCCGGGCCAGCTGCTGCGTCTGGACGGTCTGCTGGCGGGCGACGTAGGTGGAGCGCTGGGTGAGGAAGTTCAGGATGTGCAGCGAGGCGGTGTGCAGCAGCCGCTCGTACAGCAGCGTGCCGCCCTCGCCGAGCCCGTACGGGGCCAGGGGCACGCCGGCGCGCAGCTCGCGGGCGAAGCGCTCGGGGCCGAGCCCGACGGCCTCGTAGTCCTCGACGGTGATCTCGCCGAGCCGGGCGAGTGTGCGGGCCAGGGCGTCCTTGACGGCCGCCGCCTCCGCGGCGTCCACGGGCTCCTCGCCGGGTCCGGCCGAGGTCAGCGCCCTGCGGACCAGCTCTCCGGCGATCTTGTCGACGTCCTCGGGCGTGACGTTCCGCTTCTCGCCCCGGAAGGACACCAGCGCCGATATCCGCACCGGCCGGTCCACGAGCCCCGCTCCCGGCCCGTCCCGGACGAAGAGCCGGCGGACGAGCGGTACGACCGCGCTGGACGCGACACGGGCCCCGAGTGCTGTGACGTCGACCATGCTCCGAGCCTAGGTGAACGCCCTTGTGCGGGGGGCGGGTTAACCGGGACGGGAGTAGCCCCCGTCACATTCACCGGCTCCTCGATCATGGCCGCCGGTGATGTGCCGCACAGGCCGATTGCCGTGTACTACGGGGAATAGTGGCCGCCGCAAGAACTACGAAAACGGACATACCGGAGCATCGGCTGGGGGGCTATCCGGGGCTCTGAGCTGGTTTTGTCCAAAATGGCCGCTCTGGTGTGAGTCATGAAGTTTCACTCTGAAGTACTAAATAGGGTCGTAGGTCACACCTTTGTGCGGTTCGGGGTCGCCGGGTTACCAAGGTTGAGCCCGCCCGGTGAGCGCCTTGTGCGTCCCGCCGGTGGGCATTCCTCTGCACCCGTCCCCATGAGGTTCGAATGTTTCCGCGTGTCACGTCCCGTTCTTCCCGTACGACCATCCGCACCCGCGCCGCGGTGATGGCCGCAGGCCTCGGAGCCTCGGTCGCACTGGGAGCCGGGGTCGCGGCCGCCACCGGCACCACGGCGGCCTCCAGCACCACCGCCGCCGCGAGCGCCGTAGAGGCCCAGGCCGCGGCGCAGGCCAAGGCGGCGAAGGCCGAGAAGGCCGCCGCGAGCGCCAAGAAGAGCACCACCGCCAAGAAGACGGCCACCAAGAAGAAGGCCGCCTCCTGGGTCGACCCGGTCAAGAAGTACGAGCTGAGCGCCAGCTTCGCCCAGAACGGCGGCATGTGGGCGCACAAGCACAGCGGCCAGGACTTCGCCGTGCCGATCGGCACCAACGTCGTCGCCGCCCACGGCGGCACCGTGGTCAAGGCCGGCGGCAACGGCGCCGGCGACGGCCCCGCCTACGGCAACGCCATCGTCATCAAGCACGGCAACGGCACGTACTCCCAGTACGCGCACCTGTCCAGGATCAACGTGAAGATCGGCCAGATCGTGAAGACCGGCCAGTCGATCGCCAAGTCCGGCAACACCGGCAACTCCAGCGGTCCGCACCTGCACTTCGAGATCCGGACCACCCCGAACTACGGCTCGGCCGTGGACCCGGTCGCCTTCCTGCGCGGCAAGGGCGTGACCGTCTGACGGACGGGCCCGGGGGTGCTGTGACGGCGCCCCCTACGCGCCCGCGGCTCCCCGGTGGGCCTGGGTGATCAGATCGGTGGCGACCTCGAGAACGGCAGCGCGCTGTTCCTCGGGGTCGCCTTCGAGGTCCCGGAGCACGAACATCCCGGCGTGCAGCGTGAACAGTGCGCTGATGCAGCGGACCTGGTCGACCAGGTCCGCCTCGGGGTCCATGAGGATGTCGCGCAGGCCGAACATCCGGTGCTTGAACAGCTCGCCGATCCGCAGGTCACGCACCGTGGCCTGGTTCTCCTGCATGAAGCGGAACAGCGGCGCCGCGCCGGCCAGCGCCTCGCTGTAGCGCCGGATGATCTCCTGCTTCGTCTCCAGGGTGTGCGGCTGCTCGCGCCCCCACTCGATCAGGTCCTCCAGCGGCCGGGAGAGGTCCTCGAAGATGCTGACGAGGATCTCTTCCTTCGTCTTGAAGTGGTAGTAGAGCGCGGCCTTGGTGACGTCCAGGCTCTCGGCGATCTCGCGCAGGGAAGTCTTCTCGTACCCCTGCTCCGCGAAGAGCCCGAGCGCCACGTCCTGGATGCGCTGGCGGGTGTCCCCGCGGCGTCGCTGCTGCTTGGTGCCGTTCATCGTGCCGCCCATCCTCCTACGCACCTCCTGCCCCGCGCACTTTCCGAAAAACTTACTTGACGCCCGGCTAGTTACGCGCCTACCTTTCCCAGTGTAGACAACTTGCCGGGCGGCAAGTAAGTGGCAGTGGCACAGCGGTAGCTGGGGGAGTAGGAGAGATGGCCGAGAAAACGGAGGCGGCGACCGGTGGAGCCGGCGCCGGCAAGCAGCCGAGGAGCGTGCGGGTCGTCCTGCTCGCCCTCATGATCGCGATGATGCTCGCGATGCTCGACAACATGATCATCGGCACCGCGATGCCCACGATCGTGGGCGAGCTGGGCGGCCTGGAGCACCTCTCCTGGGTCGTCACCGCCTACACCCTGGCCACCGCGGCCTCCACCCCGCTGTGGGGCAAGCTCGGCGACATGTACGGGCGCAAGGGCGTCTTCATGACGTCGATCGTGATCTTCCTGGCCGGCTCGGCGCTCAGCGGCATGGCCCAGGACATGGGCCAGCTCATCGGCTTCCGCGCGGTCCAGGGCCTGGGCGCCGGCGGTCTGATGGTCGGCGTCATGGCCATCATCGGCGACCTGATACCGCCCAGGGAGCGCGGCAAGTACCAGGGCATGATCGCCGGTGTCATGGCGCTCTCGATGATCGGCGGACCGCTGGTCGGCGGCACCATCACCGACCACTGGGGCTGGCGCTGGTCCTTCTACATCAACATTCCGCTCGGCGTGATCGCGCTGATCGCCATCAGCGCCGTACTGCACCTGCCGAAGAAGCGCAGCGAGGCCCGGATCGACTACCTGGGCGCCGCACTGCTGACCATCGGCATCACCGCCATCGTGCTCGTCACCACCTGGGGCGGCACCGAGTACGCCTGGACCTCCGCGCGGATCATGGAGCTGATCGGCATCGGCGTCGCCGCGCTGGTCGGGTTCGTGTTCTGGCAGACCAGGGCCGCCGAGCCGATCCTGCCGCTGCACATCTTCCGCAGCCGCAACTTCACGCTGATGTCCGTCATCGGCTTCATCGTCGGCTTCGTGATGTTCGGCGCCACCCTCTTCCTGCCGCTGTACCAGCAGTCGGTGCAGGGCGCGTCCGCCACCAACTCCGGGCTGCTGCTCCTGCCCATGCTGGGCGCGATGCTCGTCACGTCGATGGTCGCCGGTCGCGTCACCACCAGCACCGGCCGTTACAAGATCTTCCCGGTGGCGGGCGGCGCGCTGATGACGGTCGGCCTGTACCTGCTGTCGACCATGGACACCGACACCACCCGCTTCACCTCCGGCCTGTACATGGCCGTCGTCGGTCTCGGCATGGGCTGCCTGATGCAGATCACCATGCTGGTGGCGCAGAACAGCGTGGAGATGAAGGACATGGGCGTCGCGTCCTCCTCCACCAACCTCTTCCGCACCCTCGGCTCCTCCTTCGGCGTCGCGATCATGGGCGCGCTGTTCAACAACCGCGTCCAGGACGTCATGGCCGAGCGGGCCGCGGGCTCGGGCGCCAAGGCGACGGAGCAGTCGGCGACGCTGACGGCGGACGCGCTGAACGCGCTGCCGGCGGCGATCCGCGACGCCTACCAGCACGCGGTGTCCGCCGGCACCCACACCGCGTTCCTGCTGGGCTCCGCGGTGGCCGTCCTCGCGCTGGTCGCGTCGTTCTTCGTGAAGGAGGTCCCGCTCAAGGGCGCGGGCCCCAAGGCGGCCGACGCCCCGGCAGACGGTGACGGCGACCCGGCCACGGCGAAGGCCCCGGTGACCGAGGCCGTCTGACCTCGCGGCGGCCCGCCGCCTTCCTCCCGACCAGGCCCCCGGACGGTTCCGACCACCCGGGGGCCTTCTTCGTCCGCCGCGCCGACGCACTCGAACCACACCGTCTTGCCCCGCCCGTCCGGGTACGGCGTGACACCCCACCGGTCGGTCACCGCCGCGACGATCACGAGCCCCCGCCCGCCCTCGCCCAGCGCGTCCCCGGCGGCCGGGACCGGCAGCTTCGGGCACCCGTCGGCGACCTCCACCCGCACCCCGCCCGGCCGCAGCAGGAAGCACACGCGGCCACGCCGTCCGGGCACGTGCCGTACGACGTTGGCGACCAGCTCCGTGAGCGCCAGCTCGGCGGCGCCGGCCACCTCGGGCAGGCCCGAGCGGACGAGGTACAGCCGCAGCACGCGGCGCAGATGGCGGGCCGAGTGCGCGCCCAGGGCGAACTCGGCGTGGTACTGGCTCTCGACGTCCGCCGCCTGCGGACCGGTTACGTGATTCACGCCACAACACTGCGACGCGGTGCGTACGCTCGACTACACACAGAAACGAACGCCGAGAGGTGTTGCCGTCCCGTAGTCCCGCAGCGAGGTGCCGCAGTGGCCAACATCCAGTCCCTCGACCCGACCGCGTCCCCGCTCGACTACTACGGCTGGGAGCTGCGCCGCCAACGCGAGGCCCACGGCCTCAAACAGGGCCAGCTCGGCGACATCATCTTCTGCACCGGCTCCCTGGTCGGCCAGATCGAGACCACGAAGAAGGTCCCGACGCGGGACTTCTCCGAGCGGGTGGACGCGGCACTGGGCACGGACGGCCTGTTCTCCCGGCTGATCGGCCTGGTGCTGCGCAGCCAACTCCCCACGTGGTTCCAGCCGTACGCGGAGATGGAGGCGAAGGCGGCGTACATCTCGACGTACCAGGCGCAGTTGGTCTACGGGCTGCTGCAGACGGAGGAGTACGCGCGGGCGGTACTCGCCACCGGCAAGCCAGGGCAGCTCGACAGCTTGCTCGCCGCTCGAATGGAACGCCAGCGCATCCTCGCCTGGGAGAAGCCCCCCGTGGCCTTGGTGATTCTGGACGAGGCTGTGCTGCACCGGCCCATCGGTGGCGACGACGTGATGTGGCGCCAACTGGCCCATCTGTTGGAGTTCACCAACCATCGCTGGATGTGCATTCAGGTGCTGCCGCTGACCAGTGGTGAACACCCGGGTCTGGCCGGGGCCTTCAACATCCTGCGCTTCGAGGACCACCCGGACGTCTTCTATACCGAGGACATGATGTCCGGCCACATGACGGCCAACCCGGAGACCATCAAAGAGGCCAGCCTCAATTACGCTCACTTGCAAGCGGACGCCCTCTCCGTGAAGGACTCGGCGGCGCTGATCGCCCGCGTAATGGAGGAACGCTATGCAGACCGGACCGAGCGAGACCCAGTGGCGTAAGTCCAGTTACAGCGGGCCCAACGGCGGTGACTGCGTGGAGGTTGCCGGGCACGGCCCCGTCGGCGTCGTCCCCGTCCGGGACAGCAAGAACCCGTCCGGACCGGTTGTCACCGTCGGGGCCGATGCCTGGCAGTCCTTCCTCGACGGCCTTCGGTAGGCGCACCGCCGGTTACTGCTCACCCCGTGCTGCCTGCCGAGCGAGGAACTCCTCGAACGCAGCCTTCTGCTTCGGGTCCATGAAGCCCTGGCGGACATTGCGGGCCTTATCCTCCAGCCAGTGCGCCTCGGCCGGGTCGAGCAGCTCCGCCACCACCGAGCCGTCGCGGGCCACCGCCGTACGTCCGCCGACGCGACGGCGAAAGAGCGTGAAGGGGCCGAACTCCTCGGGGTGCGCCAGCTCGGGCCCCTCCGCCCGGTCGCCCGCCGGGTAGGCGGTGGGTGCCCAGTGCTCCCAGAGCGCCAGCGTCGCCGCGGGCACCAGCACCCCGTGCAGCAGGGGCCGCCCTCCCTCCCACGCGAACGTGACCGTGACCGGCTCACCGACCGTCTCGGCCATCCCCAGCACCCGCTCCACCTCGTTGTTGGCCGGGAAACTGACCTCTGCCTCGATGCGTATGCCCATGGCGCCTCAGACTACGGGCGCCCGCACCATGAACACGTCCACCGGATCCTCGCTTGTCACGGCGAATCCGTGCCGTTCGTAGAGCCGCCGGGCGGGACTGCCCCGCAGCACGTTCAGCCGGACCACCGTGCCCCCGCGGTCGCACCGTTCCAGCAGTTCGCGCAGCACGGCCGTACCGATGCCGCCGCCCTGCACCCTCGGGTCCAGATAGAAGTGCTCCAGCCAGTGGGCGTCCTCGGCCGGCCGCAGCGCCACGCACCCGGCGAACGCGCCGTCCACCTCGATCACCCGGGTGTGGGCCGGCGCGAACCCGTCCCGCAGCCGCTGCCGTACCCGCCGCGCGTCGTACCGCCCGAGCCGCTCCAGATCCGCCCGCAGCACCAGGGCGCGCAGCTCGGCCACCGCCTCGACGTCCCCCGCCGAAGCCGGTCGCACTCCCCAGTCCGCCATGATCGTCAGACTAATGTGTCGGCCCCTGGGCGAGCAGCCGCTCCACCAGCAGCAGGGCGCCGACCAGGATCATCGCCGCCCCCGAGCAGCGGGACACCGCCGTGGCGACGGCCGGGCGGGCGCCCAGGATCCGGCGTGCCGTGGCGCCGACGCCCGTGTAGACCACGGCGCAGTTGGCCGTGTGCACCAGGCCGAGGGCGACGATCTGCGCGGCGAAGGGCCAGTCCGCGTCCCGGGCGGCGAACTGCGGCAGCAGGGCGAGGAACAGCAGCAGCGCCTTGGGGTTGAGGCCGCTGATGCCCGCCCCTCTGGCCGCACGGCCCACCCACGAGCCGGAGCCGCCTCCCTGGTCGCCCTCCTCGGCCCGGGGTACCGCGGGGCGGGCCAGGGTCGTGGCGCCGAGCCAGATCAGATAGGCCGCCCCGGCGGCCGTCAGCGCGGTCAGCACCGTCGGTGAACCGGCGACCGCGGTCGCCAGGCCCGCGGCGACCACGGCGGTCAGCAGGACGTATCCGCTCAGCATGCCGCCGACGGCGGGCAGCACCGACCGGTGGCGCAGTCCCGCCGTGATCGCGTAGGCCCAGTCCGCCCCCGGGACCAGCACCAGCAGGAAGGACACCGACCAGAAGGCCCCGATGCCGGCCATCTCCACCGTCTCCACCTCACACTTCTTCCGGCTCTCCTGAGGCAGATTAGGAAAGATCGCCCGAAAGGTGCTTCCAACTTTTCCCCCGCCGAGCCTCCCCCGTGGAAAGATCTTCCCCATGGACGACGTGGACCGGCAGATTCTTGCGGAGCTGCAGAAGGACGGCCGGCTGACCCTGACCGAACTCGCCGAACGGGTCCGCCTCAGCGTCTCCCCCTGCCACCGGCGCCTGCGCGCGCTGGAACGCTCCGGCGCGATCACCGGCTACCACGCCGCACTGAACGCCCCCGCCCTCGGCCTGGGCTTCGAGGCGCTGGTCTTCGTCACCATGCGGTACGAGGACCGCCAAACCGTGGCCGCCTTCGAGGCGGCCGTGACCGAGATCCCGCACGTCCTCCAGGCCCAGCGGCTGTTCGGCGACCCCGACTACCTGCTGCGCGTCGTCACCCGCGACCTGGAGGCGTACCGGCGGCTCTACGACGAACGCCTCGCCTCCCTCCCCGGCGTCCAGCGCCTCAGCTCCACCCTCGTCATGGCCAACCTGGTCGAGGCCCGGCCGCTGCCCCTGTGACCTCCGGCGTCCGGCCGCCGGGAGCGAAAACCTCTCGACCGGCACCGCTCGCGCCGCAATCATGAGCACCGACCCCACGAAGGAGGACGGTGTGGAGCCAGCGGAACTCCGCCGCGCAGTCGAGGCCGGCCGGACCGCCGCTTCGGAGCAGGGCCTCCGGGCCGACGAGGTGGTCGTCGTCCACAACTCGGACCGCGTCGTACTGCGCCTGCTGCCCTGTGACGTTCTGGCCAGGGTCGCGCCCCCGGGGCATCTGTCCGACTCCGCCTTCGAAGTGGAGGTAGCTCACCGGCTCACCGACGCCGGCGCTCCGGTGGGCCGGCTCGACCCCCGGACCGACCCCAGGGTCCAGGTGCGCGACACCTTCGCCGTCTCGCTCTGGACCTACTACCCGCCGGTGGGACCGGAGATCGCGCCGGCCGACTACGCGGACGCGCTCATGCGGCACCACGCCGCCCTGCGCCGGATCGACGTGGACGCACCGCACTTCAGCGACCGAGTGGCCGTGGCGCTGACAGGCGTGGACGACCGGGAGCGGTCACCCGAGCTGTCCGAGTCCGACCGGGGTTTCCTCCGCGACGCACTCAGTGGCCTGAGCGCCGAGATCGGCGCCGACCCGGCACGCGACCAACTGCTGCACGGCGAGCCGCACCCGGGAAACCTCCTGAACACGCGCCAAGGCCCGCTCTTCGTCGACCTCGCCACCTGCTGCCGCGGGCCGGTCGAGTTCGACCTCGCCCATGGGCCCGAGGAGGCGGCGGAGCACTACGCGGGCGCCGACCAGGCCCTGACGCACCGGTGCCGCGCGCTGAACTGGGCGCTGTTCGCCGCCTGGCGCTGGCGCCGGGACGACCAGATGCCCGACCGTGAGCACTGGCGGGCGGAAGGGCTCGACCGGGTGCGAGCCGCGCTCGACCGGATCTGAGACCTGAGACCTGAGCGCCGAGCCCGGCGTCACGGCTTCCGGGACATCCCCTGGGAGGCCTCCCGGGACATGTCCCGGGCCGACGACGACGCCCCGCTCTTCGACCGGTCCGGCAGCATCGGGTAGCTCCCCGTGTTGGTCGGCGCGTGTTCCGGGAGCCACAGGACGGCGACCGCCCCCTCGGCCGGTATGTGCGCGGGGGCACCGGCCGGGCGTACGTTGCGGAAGGTGAGGCGGGCGCCCAGGACGCGGGCCTGACCGGCCGCGATGGTCAGGCCGAGGCCGTGTCCGCGGCCGGCCCGGTCCGTGCTGCCGGTGCGGAACCGGCTCGGGCCCTCGGCCAGCAGGTCCTCCGGGAAGCCCGGCCCGTGGTCGCGGACCCGGATCACCCGGCCCTCGACGCTGACCTCGACGGGGGAACGGCCGTGCCGGGCGGCATTGGCGAGCAGGTTGAACAGCACGCGTTCCAGGCGGCGCGGGTCGGTGGTGACCTCCGACTCGTGGATCACCCGCACCTCGACGGTGGGGTCCTTGGCGGCGACCCGCCGGGACACGAAGTCGCCCAGCATGATGTCCTGCAACTCGGCCCGCTCCGAGGCCCCGTCGAGCCGGGCCACCTCAAGGACGTCCTCGACGAGCGTGCGCATCGCCTTCGCCCGGTCGAGGACCAGCTCGGTAGGCCGGCCCGGCGGCAGCAGCTCGGCGGCCGTGAGCAGACCGGTGACCGGGGTGCGCAGCTCGTGCGCGATGTCCGCGGTGACCCGGCGCTCGGCCTCGATGCGCTGCTGCAAGGCGTCCGCCATCGCGTCCACGGCGCGCGCGACGTCGTCCGTCTCGTCCCGCACGACGCCGCCGATGGCGTCCCGCACCCGGACGTCCGCCTCACCGCTCGCGACCCGGTTCGCGGCGGCGGCGGCCTCGCGCAGCCGGCGCGAGAGCTGGCCGCCGATGAGCACGCCCAGCGCGCTGCCGCCGAGGACCACCGCGATGGAACCGATGACCAGGGCCTGGTCCAGGTCGCTGAGGATGTCGGCGCTGCGGTCGGTGAAACCGGAGTGCAGGGACATCACGTGCCCGTCCTTGAGCGGCACGGCCGCCCAGATGTCCGTCACACCGTCCGGCCGCTCGGAGACGTAGGTGGCCCGCCGTCCCGCGTCGATCTTGCGGCGCAGCTCCGGCGGCAGGGCCGGGTCGTCGATCTGGGCGTTGGGGAAGTTCTGCCGCCCGGACAGCTCGTAGTTGCGCTGGGCGATCAGGACCCGGTCGTCGGCGAGGTCACGGGCGTTGTCGAGCATCGACACCCGGGCTGCATTGTGCACGACCAGGCTCAGCGCGATGGCCACCAGCGCGCCGACCAGCGCGATGGCCGCGCTCAGCTTCCAGCGCAGCCCGGTGCGGATACCGCGGGCACGCAGCCCGCGCACACCGAGGACCCGCGGACGCCCGCCCGGTCCCGTACGCGCGCCCGGTCCCGCGTGCTCGCCGGACCCCGCGTGCTCGCCCGGCCCCGTGCGGTCGTACGGGTGACCCGGCGGCGAGACGCTCCGGCGTTGTCGGAAGAACCCCCGCATATCCCTGTATCCCCGCTCAGGCCTTCAACTTGTAGCCGAAACCGCGGACCGTCTCGATCCGGTCCTGGCCGATCTTGGTGCGCAGCCGCTGCACGTGCACGTCGACGACCCGGGTGTCCCCGCCCCAGCCGTAGTCCCACACCCGTTCCAACAGCTTGTCGCGCGAGAGGACGGTGCCCGGCGCGGAGGAGAACTCCAGCAGCAGCCGCATCTCGGTCGGCGTGAGCCCCACCGGCCGACCGGCCCGCCGCACCTCCATGCCGTCCGTGTCCACCTCCAGGTCGCCGAAGGTGAGCACGCCCCCGGTCTCCGCCGCACCGGCGCCCTCCGTCCGGTCGCCGCCCCCGGCATGCCCGAAGCGCCGCAGCACCGCGCGGATCCGGGCGACCAGCACGGCCCCGTCGAACGGCTTGGTGACGTAGTCGTCGGCGCCCGCCTCCAGGCCCAGGACGACGTCGATGGAGTCCGCCCGCGCCGACAGCATGATCACCGGCACCGTGGACTCGTCCCGGATCCGCCGGCACAGGCTGACGCCGTCGAGGCCGGGAAGCATGACGTCGAGGAGGGCGATGTCGGGACGGTCGGCCCGGAAGGACTCCAGGCCGGAGAGTCCGTCGGGCATCGCGGTGACCGCGAAGCCGTCCCGCTCGAGGGCGAGCTGGGTGGCCTCGCGGATGACATCGTCGTCCTCGACGAACAGGACGTGGGTCTGATCTGCCATCCCGGTGCTCTCAGTCCTCAGGGTGTGGTCGGGTCGAACGGGCCGCCGGTACGCGTACCGCGCTCACTGGGTCATCGGTGCGAGCGGTCCGGTCGGTTCACGCCGGTCGGTTCACGCCGGTCGGGGCGGCCGGCGGTTCAGCTGTCCGGCTCCGGCGCCGGGGTGGGCGCGTTGCCCGCGGCCTTGCTGTAGTCGTTGTGGGTGCGGTACTCCTCGGTGAACCGGTCCGACGCCCAGCGGTACGTGATCACGTTCTCGCCGGACGGACTCGACACCGGGTCGCCCTTGTCGTACACCTGCTTGGTCACCACCAGGTCCCCGCGGTCGATCTCCGCGTAGACCGGAGGCTCCTCGGCCTTGAACACATTCTGGTACGCGCCGTCCTCCTCGCGGTACACGTAACTGCCCACACCCACCGCGTCACCGCACGTCAGCACGTTGACGACGACGTCGTCCGCCGAGCCGTCCGTCACCTTCCCGTACGACACGTCGATCGGGTACTCGTCGGCGACACAGGGCTTCAGCTCACGCTTGACCTCGGGGGACACCTTGGGATCGGCCTTGACGAGCCGCACCGCGTCGACGCGGTCGGGGGCCTTGGAGGGGGACGCCTTCGCCGCGGGGGCGGGGGACGCGGAGCCCGCGCCGCCCACCGCGTCCGCGTGGGCCGGCCCCTCGTCCCGGGCGCCGGTACCCCCGGTCCCGCAGCCGGCCAGGGAAACGCCGAGGGCGACGAACACGGCCACCGCCGTACTCGCCGCCTGCGTGGTTCTCCGGGTCCCCCCGGGTGTCCGACCGTCGGTCAGGCCGCGCAACGCTCCCGCTCCTCACGCTCCAGCGCCCGTGCGTCCAGATCGCGGGCGACCAGCTCCTCGCGGAGCCGGGCGAGCGCCCGGTGCAGCGTGCTCTTGACCGTTCCCGCCGACATTCCGAGGGCGGCGGCGGTCTCCTCCGTCGACATCTGCTCCCAGTGTCGCAGCACGACGACGCTGCGCTGCTTCGGGGCGAGCACCTTCAGGACGTCCATCAGCAGGGCGCGGTCCGCGTGCTGCTCGGTGGCGTCGTCCATGGGGGACTCGGGGAGCTGCTCGGTCGGCACCTCCTCCAGCTTCCGCGCCCGCCACCACTCGGTCCGGGTGTTGATCATCACCCGGCGCAGGTAGGCGTCCGCGAGCCGCTTGTCCTCGATGGTCTCCCAGCGCCCGTACGTCCGCGCCAGCGCGGTCTGCAACAGGTCCTGGGCGTCGACGGGGTCGGGGACCAGGCGCCTGGCGCTGCGCAGCAGCGCGTCCTGCCGGGTGCGGACGTACTCCTCGAACTCGAGCACCTCGCCCATGTCAACCGCCTTCCGATCCCCGTACTCCGACGGTGGTCACCGCCGGCCCACTGCCTGTGGTCCGTAGTCGTGCTGTGCCCGGGGGGCACACAAACGAAGGTAGGGAAGCGTTGTCACGGCGCTGTGCGATGCAGCCTGCGGCAAACCCTCGGCTGTCCGTCGGTTGTGTAACGGAAGGAGGAACCGGGTGAATCGACAGCCCACTTGATACCGACTTGAGGCGATTTGTCCGTCACGGGGGCGGTCACAGAGAACACGGTGACGCCGCGGGAACCGTCACAGAGGCAGGCGACTGTGCGTCAGCTCAGCGGCAGCCGGTACAGACCGTCCGCCAGCGGCTCCACCAGACCGTCGGCCACCAGGCCGTCCAGGGCGCGGGCACGCTGGACCGGCTCCTGCCACACCTGGTCGAGGGCTGCCTGCGGCACCGGCCCGGCCGCGTCCCGCAGCACCGCGAGCAGCCGCCCGCGCACCTGCCGGTCGGTGCCCGCGTACGTCTGGCCGCGCCGCGGCGGTCCGTCGTGGGCGGGCTTGCCGGCCAGGCGCCAGGCGCACTGGGCCGCGATCGGGCAGCGGTGGCACGACTCCTTCTTCGCCGTGCAGACCAGCGCACCCAGCTCCATCGAGGCGGCGGCCCAGCGGGCGGCCCTCTCCTGCTCCTCGGGCAGCAGCGCCCGCGCCAGCTTCCGCTCGGCGGCGGTGGTGGCGTTCGGCGGGTACTGCACACCGGTGACCGCGCGGGCGAGGACCCGGCGGACGTTGGTGTCCAGCACGGCGTGCCGCTGGCCGTACGCGAAGGAGGCGACCGCCGCGGCCGTGTACTCGCCGATGCCGGGCAGCGCCAGCAGCTGGGCGTGGTCGGCGGGTACGTCGCCGCCGTGCCGTTCCGTTATGGCCGCCGCGGCGCCGTGCAGGCGCAGGGCCCGGCGCGGGTAGCCGAGCCGCCCCCAGGCGCGCACGGCCTCGCCGGGCGCCTCCGCGGCGAGGTCGGCGGGGCGCGGCCAGCGGGCCAGCCACTGCTCGTAGACGGGCTGGACACGGCTGACCGGCGTCTGCTGGAGCATGAACTCGCTGACCATCACACCCCAGGCGCCGGCCTCGGGGCGCCGCCACGGCAGATCGCGGGCGTGCTCGTCGAACCAGTCGATGACGGGGGCGTGCAGCGGCACACCGGACGCGGCGGGGTCGGAGGGTCCGCCTGGCGAGGGCTTCGTGGGCGCAGTCATGTCCCTCCGATCCTGCCACGGGAGGACCGCCGCACGGGAACACCGCCACCCGGAGACCGTCGCGGACGTCGTCGGGCCCCTCCGTGTCCCGTCGGCAGGGGCTCCGGAACGGTCTCCGGAATGATGATCCGTAAAAGTTGCGGGCCCAAACGGCGGGTGGGACAAGGGAACGCGCCGATCTCTCGTACAGTTTGCGCCGTGGGATCTCTGCGCAATCCGGTCGGGCCGCTTCCCTCCACCATCTACTGGCGACGGAGGGCCGTACTGCTGTCTCTTTTCGCCCTGTTGGCGCTATTGATCACGTGGATCGTGGTCTCCGGCGGCGGGGACGGCGGCAAGGGCCGCGAGGACGGGGCCAACGGCAAGAACCCGGCACCGTCGATCACTCCGGGTCCCTCGGGGTCCGGCCCGGCGATCAGCCAGGCGCCGGGCGGACGCGACGAGTCGGGGAGCGGCGACTCCAACGGCTCGGGTTCCGGGTCGGGTTCCGGCGGCGGTAGCGCCGGGAACGGTTCCGGGTCCGGCGGCGGTGAGTCCGGCGGCGGATCGGCCGGGTCGGGAAGCGCCGGAGGCGGCGGGGGCGGCGCGGTGACCGGCGTCGGCGCGGACGACGCGCTGCCGGCCGGGTCGAGCCTGCCCAACTGCACGCCCGGCGCGGTGAAGTTCAGCCTGCGCAGCGTCCGCAACAGCTACTCGCCCGGACAGACCCCCGCGTTCGAACTGACCGCGCGGAACACGTCCGGCGGCGACTGCGAGGTCGATCTCGGCCCGAAGCACGCGGTGTTCACCATCACCCCGGCCAGCGGCGACGACGCCTACTGGGCCTCCGACGACTGCGTCGAGGGCGCGGGCAGCCTGCGCTACCGGGTGACCGCCGGCAGCGGCATCACGTACACCGTGAAGTGGGACCGCAAGCCGAGCGCTCCCGAGTGCGGTACGCCGCCGGCGGGTTCGGCCAAGGCGGGCACCTACCTGGTGGAGGCCAAGGCGGCGGGCTTCGAGAAGGTCCAGACGTCGTTCGTCCTCAAGAACGACTGACCCGAGGCGCGGCCGCCGCCCCGGGTCCGCCACGCGTCAGACGTAACGCTCCAGGATCGACGACTCCGCCAGCCGCGACAGCCCCTCCCGCACGCTGCGCGCCCGCGCCTCGCCGACACCGTCCACCGTCTGGAGGTCGTCCACACTCGCCGCGAGCAGCTTCTGCAGGCCGCCGAAGTGCTCCACCAGCCGGTCGATGATCGCGCCCGGCAGCCGCGGCACCTTGGCCAGCAGCCGGAACCCGCGCGGCGACACCGCGGAGTCCAGCGTCTCGGGCGAACCGGTGTACCCCAGGGCCCGCGCCACCGTGGACAGCTCCAACAGCTCGGCATGGCTGAGCTTGTCCAGCTCGGCGAGCGCCTCGTCGACCGTACGGGACCGCTTGGCGGTCGGCTCGGGCACGTAGTCCCGCACGACCAGCTCGCGCTCCGGCTCCACACCGGCGATCAACTCGTCCAACTGCAGCGCCAGCAGCCGCCCGTCCGTCCCCAGCTCCACCACGTACTCGGCGATCTCGGTGGCGATCCGGCGCACCATCTCCAGCCGCTGCGCGACCGCCGAGACGTCCCGCACCGTCACCAGGTCCTCGATCTCCAGGGCCGACAGCGTGCCCGCGACCTCGTCGAGGCGCAGCTTGTACCGCTCCAGGGTCGCCAGCGCCTGATTGGCCCGCGACAGAATCGCGGCCGAATCCTCCAGCACCCGCCGCTGCCCGTCCACGTACAGGGCGATCAGCCGCATCGACTGCGAGACCGACACGACGGGGAACCCGACCTGCTTGCTGACTCGGTCGGCCGTCCGGTGCCGCGTGCCGGTCTCCTCCGTCGGAATGGTCGGATCGGGGAGGAGCTGCACCCCCGCCCGCAGGATCTTCGACAGGTCCGAGGAGAGCACGATGCCGCCGTCGAGCTTGCACAGCTCGCGCAGCCGGGTCGCGGTGAACTCGACGTCCAGCACGAAACCGCCCGTGCACATCGACTCGACGGTCTTGTCGGAACCCAGCACGATCAGACCGCCGGTGTTGCCGCGCAGGACCCGCTCCAGGCCGTCGCGCAGGGAGGTGCCGGGCGCCACGGCGCTCAGTGAGGCGCGCATCAGGCCATCGGCACCGGCACTCCCACCGGACTTTCCGGGAGCTGCTGCCCGGTCGTTGGCTGCCACTGCACTCCTCCGGTCGCAGGTTCTTCTGGCGCTCCCGTGTCGCACACTCGGTCGTACGGACGGGCGAGACCAGGGCAAAGTCTACCGGCGGTCCTCCTCCTCCCGTGTGGCCTCTCGCCGACGCGAGCGCGGAAGCACCCGCAGGGCGTCCCCCATGTCCGCGACTTCCAGGACCTTCATGCCGTCGGGGACCCGGCCCGGATCGGCCGGGACCAGGGCGTGCGTGAAGCCCAGCCGATGCGCTTCGGAGAGCCTGCGCTGCACCCCCGTGACCCGTCTCACCTCTCCCGCGAGCCCGACTTCGCCGATCGCGACGAGGTTCTTGGGCAGCGGGGTGTCACTGGCCGCACTCGCCAACGCCAGGGCGATGGCGAGGTCGGCGGCCGGCTCGGAGAGCTTCACCCCGCCCACCGTCGCGCTGTAGATGTCCCTCTTCCCCAGCGCACTGATGCGCCCGCGCTGCTCCAGCACGGCCAGCATCATCGACACCCGCGAGGTCTCGAGCCCCGAAGTCGTCCGCCGAGGCGACGGGATCTGCGAGTCCACGGTCAGCGCCTGCACCTCGGCGACCAGCGGCCGGCGCCCTTCCAGGGTGACGGTCAGACAGGTCCCGGGCACCGGCTCGGCCCGCCGGGTGAGAAACAGTCCACTGGGATCGGCAAGCCCCGTGATCCCTTCGTCGTGCAACTCGAAGCAACCGACCTCATCGGTCGTCCCGTACCGGTTCTTCACACCCCGCACCAGCCTCAGCCGCGCATGCCGGTCGCCCTCGAAATGCAGCACGACGTCCACGAGGTGCTCCAGCAGCCGCGGGCCCGCGATGGCCCCGTCCTTGGTGACATGGCCCACCAGGAGCGTGGACATGCCGCGTTCCTTGGAGGCCCGGATCAGCGCCCCCGCCACCTCCCGCACCTGAGCCATGCCGCCCGGCGCGCCGTCGATCTCGGGCGAGGCGACGGTCTGCACGGAGTCCAGGATCAACAGCGACGGCTTGACTGCGTCGAGGTGCCCGAGCACCGCCGCGAGATCCGTCTCGGCGGCGAGATACAGATGGTCGTCGATGGCATGGATCCGGTCGGCCCGCAGCCGCACCTGGCTGGCCGACTCCTCACCGGTGACGTACAACGTCCGGTGCTCGTCGCTCGCCGACTTGGCCGCGACGTCCAGCAGCAACGTGGACTTCCCGACGCCCGGCTCACCGGCGACCAGCACCACGGCCCCGGGCACCAGCCCGCCCCCCAGCACCCGGTCCAGCTCGGGCACGCCGGTGGAACGGGCGGTCGCCTGGCGCCCGTCGACCTGCCCGATCGGCACCGCGGACGTGGTCACGCGCCCCGGGGTGGTCGTACGCACGGCGGGCGCGCCGTACTCCTCGACCGTGCCCCAGGCCTGGCATTCGGGGCAGCGGCCGAGCCACTTGGCCGTCTGCCAGCCGCACTCGGTGCAGCGGTAGGACGGCCGTTCCTTGGCGGACTTCGTACGGGCAGCCATGCACGAACCGTAACCGCCCCCACTGACAGCCGACCCCGCGGTCCGTTCTCCGGCGTCCCGGGACGGGACCCGGCGTCGCACCCGGTGCCCGGGGCGGGTGTGGGCGCGAGGGGAAGCGCGGCCCGGCGTAACGGGGTGCCGCTGCGCCCACCCGTGCCGCCCCAGCGGCACGACTGCCCGCAGCTGGGGCGGGGGAGCCGCGTACGGCGAGGAGCGGGACGCGGGGCGTGGGCGGGGGGAGCCGCGTACGGCGAGGAGGGGGCGTGTCGGGGGGTGTCCGCCCGCAGCGGTTGGCGCGTCAACGCCCCGAGCCTTTTCAAGTGACCGATTCCGCGCCGTTCCGAGGACGGACACCCCCCGGCGCGCCCCCGACCCACCCACCGGACAAGCCGCGCAACGCGCACCCCCACCGAACCCGCACAGGCCGCCGCAGGCACCCCGAACGGACGACTCCGGCCCCGCCCCCGCCACGGAAGAACAGCTTCCTGTCCCCTTATGAGGGATCGTTTCACCCGTACGGATTAAAAGTGCCCAACGCGCCAGTTCGCGCCACCCATAGCCCCCTACGGTCGCCGAGTGATGAGGAGCAGTCCGGAAACCACGACCCGCACGACCGGCGCACACCGGGCGCACCGGGAAGCGCGTGACCGCACCGCGGCGAGGGCCCTGGCGCAGCCGCCGGCGCAGCGCCCACCCGCGCGTTACGCCGCATACGACGCGTATCTGGACGGCCTGTTCACGTACTGCCTGTCCGTGCTCTGCGACCACGACGCCGCGACCGCCGCCCTCGGCGACGTCCTCGCCATCGCCGAGCGCCGCGGCCACCGCGGCCCCGCCCCCGCGGCCGACCGCAGGTCCTGGCTGTACGCGCTGGCCCGCTGGGCCTGCCTGCGCAAGCTGGCCGAGGCCAAGCAGAAACGTCCGAGCACCCACGCGGCGGGCCGCCCGGCACCCGCCACCAGACAAACGGCGCAAACCACGCCGACCGCGCCCACCACCCCCACCAACGACGAGACCCACCAGCGGCACCGCAGCGAACTCGCCCTCCTCGCCTGGCCGGAGGCCGCCGGCACCACCCCCGAGCAGCGCGAGGCCCTCGAACTCGCCGTGCGCCACCACCTCGCCCCCCACGAGGTCGCCGCCGTCCTCGGCACGGACCTCGCCGCCACCAGGGAACTGCTCGCCTCGGCCGCCTGCGAGGTGGAACGCACCCGAGCCGCCCTGGCCGTCGTGGAGACCGGCACCTGCGCCGGCGTCGCCCGCCTCACCGGCGACAACCGGTACGTCCTCAGCACCGCCCTGCGCCGCGAACTGGTCCGGCACGTCGACGACTGCCCGCGCTGCCGCCGGACCGCCGAGCGCGCGATCCCCGGCCGCTGGCCCGGCACCAGCGTCACCCCCGCCGAGCTGCCCGTCCTGGAGGCCCCCCGCACCGCGCTGCACGTCGCCCTGGCCCACACCTCGCGCGCGCGAAGCGCCGCCCCCCGCTTCGACCGGCGCGGCTTCCCCATGGACCCCAAGGATCGCGCGGCCCGGCGGGACCGTCTGCGGGCCCGTGCCGTCACCACCACCGTCGTCGCCACCGTCGTCGCCGCCCCGGTGCTCGCCCTGTGGGCGGCCTACCGGGGAACCCCCGTCGTCGAGGGCGAGGAGGGCCGCTCGGCCAGCGCCAGCGAGGCGCAGGACCCGGACGCCACGGACGGCGAGTCGGCGGGCGGCGCCTACGGGTACGAGAACGCCGGCAACGCGAGCACCACCCCGGGCACCGGCTTCGGCGAGAAGGGCGGGGCCGACGTCTCCGTGGAGGTCGTCGGCGTCTCCGGAGCCAGTGGGAAGGCAGCCGGCCACCTGGAGGTGACGGCGGGCCACGACGGCGACACCACGCTGGTCACCCTGACCGCGACCGGCGACGCCCCGGTGCACTGGTCCGCGTCCGTCGGCGCCTCCTGGCTCTACCTGAGCCAGTCCTCGGGGACCCTGCGCCCCGGCGAGGCGGTGACGGTCAGGGTGTACGTCGACCACCTGCGCGAGCCGTCCGGCCGGTGGAGCGCACGGGTGGCCGTCTCGCCCGCCGGCGCCGTCGTGGCGATCGAGGGCTACGGCACCGCGCCCGCCCCGTCCCGCCCGGGCCCGCGCCCCGGCCCGCCGGACGACACGTCGTCCCCGTCCCACCCGGGCGGTGACCCGGACCCGGGCCCGGACCCGTCACCGTCCACGTCGCAGCCGCCCGACCCCACGCCCCCCGGCGACCCGTCGCCGACGCCGCCCGACCCGGACCCGACGACGAACGAACCGTCCCCGACCGGCGGCACGAACGGCTCGTCCCCACCACCGGGCAACAGCGACAGCGGCGCCCCGAGCCCGTCGGACTCGTAGACCGGCACGGAACGGGCCCCGGCCAGGGCCGCCGGTCAGGGCGGCCGGCCAGGGCCGCCGGTCTCAGCGGCCGGCGGGGTCCGCCGGATGCGGTGCCAGCAACGGCAGCTGCGAGGCCAGCCGCTCCTCGCACAGCTCGACCAGCCGGTCGTACCCCGCCTTGCCCATCAGCTCGACCAGCTCCGGCCGGTAGGAGACGTACACCGGGTCGCCCGCGCCGTGCGCCGAGGTCGCCGACGTGCACCACCAGTGCAGGTCGTGCCCGCCGGGACCCCACCCCCTCCGGTCGTACTCACCGATCGACACCTGCAGCACGCGCGTGTCGTCGGGCCGGTCGATCCACTCGTACGTCCGCCGGACCGGCAGCTGCCAGCACACGTCCGGCTTGGTCTCCAGCGGCTCCCGGCCCTCCTTGAGCGCCAGGATGTGCAGCGAGCACCCCGCACCGCCCGCGAACCCGGGCCGGTTCTGGAAGATGCACGAGCCCTGGAAGGGCCGGGTCTGCCGGGAGCCCTCGTCGTCCTCGGAGGTCCAGCCGTTCCGCGTGCCCTCGGCGTGGTGCTGCCAGATGTCCGGCGTGAGCCGCGCCACGTGCCCGGCGACCCGCTTCTCGTCGTCCTCGTCGGAGAAGTGCGCGCCCAGCGAGCAGCACCCGTCGTCCGCGCGGCCCGCCTGGATGCCCTGGCAGCCGCTGCCGAAGATGCAGTTCCAGCGGGAGGTCAGCCAGGTCAGATCGCACCGGAAGACCTGCTCGTCGTCCGCCGGATCCGGGAACTCCACCCACGCGCGCGCGAAGTCGAGTCCCTTCTCGTCGCCCGCGATGTGCTTCTTGTCCTTCTTGGCCGACTTTTCGTCCTTCGCCTTTTTCGTCTTTGGCACGGCTCCAGGGTAAGTCGCCCGAGCGCGAGGACGGCACCACCGCGACCGCCGCTGGCAGTAGCGTTCCGTACATGAGACTCGGTGTCCTCGACGTGGGTTCGAACACGGTGCATCTGCTGGTGGTGGACGCGCACCCCGGAGCCCGCCCGCTGCCCGCCCACTCGCACAAGGTGGAACTGCGCCTCGCCCAGCTCCTCGACGAGGACGGGGCGATCGGCCCCGACGGTGTCGACCAGCTGGCCGCGGTCGTCCGGGAGGCGCTCCAGGCGGCCGAGGACAAGGGCGTCGAGGACCTCCTGCCGTTCGCCACCTCGGCCGTGCGCGAGGCCAGCAACGCCGACGACGTCCTCGCGCGCGTGCGCGCCGAGACCGGCGTCGAGCTGACCGTCCTCACCGGCGCCGAGGAGGCCCGGCTCACCTTCCTCGCCGCCCGCCGCTGGTTCGGCTGGTCCGCGGGCAGGCTGCTGGTCCTCGACATCGGCGGCGGCTCCCTGGAGATCGCGTACGGCATGGACGAGGAACCGGACGCCGCCGTGTCGCTGCCGCTCGGCGCGGGCCGGCTGACCGCGGCCCGGCTGCCCGACGACCCGCCCCACCCGGACGACGTCAGGGCGCTGCGCCGCCACGTCCGTACGGAGATCGCCCGGACGGTCGGCGAGTTCAGCCGCCTCGGCGCCCCCGACCACGTGGTCGCCACCTCGAAGACCTTCCGGCAGCTGGCCCGTATCACCGGCGCCGCCCGCTCCGCCGAGGGCCTCTACGTCCAGCGCGAGCTGAAGCGTGCCTCGCTGGAGGCCTGGGTGCCCCGCCTGGCCGCCATGACCAGCACCGAGCGCGCCGAGCTCCCCGGCGTCTCCGAGGGCCGCGCGCACCAGCTCCTGGCCGGCGCCCTGGTGGCCGAGGGCGCGATGGACCTCTTCCGCGTGGAGAGCCTGGAGATCTGCCCGTGGGCGCTCCGGGAGGGCGTGATCCTGCGCAGGCTGGATCACATGGGCCAGTAAGGACGGGCGAGCAACCACCACGCACCCCGCGCCCGCCTCGCCTCGCCCCGCCCCCGCCCCGCGCCCGCCTCGCCCCCCCGACTCTCGCCTCGCCCCCCGGGCCCCACCTATGGCACTCACCACAACGCCGAACGGGCACCCCGCACCCACCCGACCCCACCCCGTAACCTGACCCCCGTGGCAAAACCAAGCGACGCCGTCCGCATCCAGGACACGAAGGTCGCCCTGTCGACGGCTTCCGTCTACCCGGAGTCGACGGCGACGGCCTTCGAGATCGCCGCCCGCCTCGGTTACGACGGCGTGGAGGTGATGGTCTGGACGGACCCGGTCAGCCAGGACATCGAGGCGCTGCGCAGGCTCAGCGACTACCACCGCATGCCGATACTCGCCGTGCACGCACCGTGTCTCCTCATCACCCAGCGCGTCTGGTCCACCGACCCCTGGGTCAAGCTCCAGCGCGCCCGCGCCGCCGCCGAGAAGCTCGGCGCGTCCACCGTCGTCGTGCACCCCCCGTTCCGCTGGCAGCGCCAGTACGCGCGCGACTTCGTCGACGGCATCTGGCGGATGGCCGACGAGACGGACGTCCGCTTCGCCGTCGAGAACATGTACCCCTGGCGCTACCGCGACCGCGAGATGCAGGCCTACGCCCCCGACTGGGACGTGACGAAGGACGACTACCGGCACTTCACGATCGACCTCAGCCACGCCGCGACCTCCCGCACCGACACCCTCGACATGATCGACCGCATGAGCGACCGCCTCGGCCACGTCCATCTGGCCGACGGCAAGGGCTCCGCCAAGGACGAGCACCTCGTCCCCGGCCGCGGCAACCAGCCCTGCGCCGAGGTGCTGGAGCGCCTCGCGCACACCGGCTTCGACGGCCACGTCGTCATCGAGGTCAACACCAGGCGCGCGATGTCCGGCGCCGAACGCGAGGCCGATCTCGCCGAGGCACTGGCCTTCACCCGCCTGCACCTGGCGCAGACCGTGTCCCCGGTGCCGGGCGGCCCGGCGACGCGGACGGACCGCCGGTGAACGGCGACGCCGGCGGGACCACCCGGCGCCGCGGCCGCCCGCCCGGTACGGAGTCCGGGGACACCCGCGACCGCATCCTCACCACCGCCCGCGAGGAGTTCTCCGAGCGCGGCTACGAGAAGACCTCCGTGCGCGGCATCGCCAAGGCGGCAGGCGTGGACCCCGCGCTGGTCCACCACTACTTCGGCACCAAGGAGCAGGTCTTCGAGGCGGCCATCGAGGTCGCCTTCGCACCGGCCCTGCGGGCCCCCGACGCGATCGGCGACGCCCCCCTCGACGAGGTCGGCGAGCGGCTCACCCGCTTCATCCTCGGCCTCTGGGAGAACCCGGCCAGCCGGACGCCGCTGCTGGCCATCGTCCGCTCCGCCGTGAACAACGAGACCGCCGCCACCGTCTTCCGCCGGCTGATCGCCACCCAGGTGCTGCGCCGGGTCGCCGCCCAGCTGCACCTGCCGGACGCGGAACTGCGCGTCGAACTGGCGGCGGCGCAGCTGGTGGGGTGCGCGATGCTCCGCTACGTGATCAAGGTGGAACCGCTGGCCTCGGCCGACCCGGAGCAGATCGTCGCCCGCCTGGCCCCGGTCGTCCAGGGCCACCTCACCGGCCCCTGAGGCACGCATGAGGCACGCCTGACGCCATCCCCGACGCCACCCGCCGACGGCGTACGACGAGACGCGCGTCCCGCATTCCGGACACCCTGTCCCGACCCCTGGATGACCGGCGTACGCTCGACGGCAGTCATAACTCTCCGAAGGAGCGAGCGACGATGCCCGAACTGAGGTCCCGCACAGTCACCCACGGCCGCAACATGGCGGGCGCCCGCGCCCTTATGCGTGCCTCCGGTGTACCCGGCGCGGACATCGGGCGGAAGCCGATCATCGCCGTCGCCAACAGCTTCACGGAGTTCGTGCCGGGCCACACGCACCTGGCCCCCGTCGGCCGCATCGTCAGCGAGGCGGTCACCGCGGCCGGCGGCATCCCGCGCGAGTTCAACACGATCGCCGTGGACGACGGCATCGCCATGGGCCACGGCGGCATGCTCTACAGCCTCCCCTCCCGCGACCTGATCGCGGACAGCGTGGAGTACATGGTCGAGGCGCACTGCGCCGACGCCCTGATCTGCATCTCCAACTGCGACAAGATCACCCCGGGCATGCTCAACGCGGCGCTCCGCCTGAACATCCCCACGGTCTTCGTCTCCGGCGGACCCATGGAGTCCGGCCGCGCCACCCTGGTCGACGGCACGGTCCGCACCCTCGACCTGGTCGACGCGATGTCGGAGGCGGTCAACGACAAGATCTCCGACGCGGACATCCTCCGCATCGAGGAGAACGCCTGCCCGACCTGCGGCTCCTGTTCCGGCATGTTCACCGCCAACTCGATGAACTGCCTGACCGAGGCCATCGGCCTCTCCCTGCCCGGCAACGGCTCGGTCCTGGCCACCCACACCGCCCGCAAGACGCTCTACGAGAACGCCGCCCGCACGGTGCTCGACCTGACCCGCCGCTACTACGAGCAGGACGACGACTCGGTCCTGCCGCGCAACATCGCCACCCCCGCCGCCTTCGGCAACGCCATGGCGCTGGACATCGCGATGGGCGGCTCCACCAACACGATCCTGCACCTGCTGGCCGCCGCCCAGGAGGCCGAGGTCTCCTACGGCCTCGCCGAGATGGACGCCCTCTCGCGCAGCGTCCCCTGCCTGGCCAAGGTCGCGCCCAACGTGGCCAAGGACCGCACGTACTACATGGAGGACGTGCACCGCGCCGGCGGCATCCCCGCCCTCCTCGGCGAACTGCACCGCGGCGGCCTGCTCAACGAGGACGTCCACTCCGTCCACAGCCCGTCCCTGGCCGACTGGCTGAAGACCTGGGACGTGCGCGGCGGCTCCCCCTCCAAGGAGGCGGTCGAGCTGTGGCACGCGGCCCCCGGCTGCGTCCGCTCCGCCGAGGCCTTCTCCCAGTCCGAGCGCTGGGACACCCTGGACGAGGACGCCGAGGGCGGCTGCATCCGCTCCGTCGAGCACGCCTACTCCAAGGACGGCGGCCTCGCGGTCCTGCGCGGCAACCTCGCCGTCGACGGCTGCGTCGTCAAGACGGCCGGCGTCGACGAGTCCATCTGGACCTTCGAGGGCCCGGCGGTCGTCTGCGAGTCGCAGGAGGAGGCCGTCCAGAAGATCCTCACCCAGCAGGTCAAGGAGGGCGACGTCGTCGTCATCCGCTACGAGGGCCCCAAGGGCGGCCCCGGCATGCAGGAGATGCTCTACCCGACCTCGTACCTGAAGGGCCGCGGCCTCGGAAAGGCCTGCGCCCTGGTCACCGACGGCCGCTTCTCGGGTGGCACCTCGGGCCTGTCCATCGGCCACGCCTCGCCGGAGGCGGCGGCCGGCGGCACCATCGCCCTGGTCGAGGACGGCGACCGCATCCGCATCGACATCCCGAACCGCTCCATCGAGCTGCTCGTGGACGACGCCGAGCTGACCCGACGCGAGCAGGCCCTGAACGGCGTGTACGCCCCGAAGAACCGCGACCGCAAGGTCTCCGCGGCCCTCAAGGCGTACGCCGCGATGGCCACCAGCGCCGACAAGGGCGCGGTCCGCGACGTCAGCAAGCTGGGCTGAGACCCACCGGGGGACCCGGGGCGGGTTACCAGCCTCCCGGGTCCCGCCCCGCCACCCCGAACACGGTCCCGTCGGGCGCCCCCGCGTACACGTGCCCGCCCGCGAGCAGCGGCGCGGGCAGTGACGCGGGCACCGTGTCGGAGTCGGCGCCGAGCCGGGGCCGGGTCTGCCCGAGGAGCTTGCCCTTGCGCGCGTCGACGCCGAGGAGCCGCCCGTCGGGCGCGGTGACGTACACGTGCCGCCCGTCGGAGACCGGCGCCGAGCCCCGGCTCACGCCCGTCTCCAGCCGCCAGGCCTGCTTCTCCGCCGCCATGTCGACGGCGACCAGTGACCCGCCCGCGCCCATGAGGTACACGGTGTCCCCGCGCACGCCCGCCGACGCCGACGCCTGCTCGACCGGGATCGGCAGCTTCACCCGCCGGGTCGCCCCGGTGGCGGGCGTGTAGCGGACCACGGCCGTGACGTCGCCGTAGGTCGCCCCCTCGACGACGAGGAACACGGAACCGTCCGCCGTCCCCACGGGCGTCAGCGCCCCCGCCAGCTCCGTGTCCCAGCGCACGTCCCCGCCGGCCGGGTCCACCGCGGTGACGTGGGTCCGGCGCCCGTCCGCGCTCTGGCTCGTCGCGTACGCCGCCGGATGCCGCTCCCCGGCGAACGAGGTGAAGTACGGCACCGCCTGCCCGGGGATCCGGTGCGTCCACCGCGTCCGCCCCGAGGAGCTGTCCACGCCGGTGACCATCCCGTCGGCGCGGGTGAGCAGCAGCATGTCGCCGACGGTGCGCAGTCCGTCGTACGCGGGCATGTCCTCCTGCCACTCCGGCTCGCCCGTCGCGGGGTCGAGCGCCTCCAGCGGGCCCAGGAGGCCGACCTCGGGCTGCACGAGCCCGCCCGACACGACCGGCGGTTCGCTGCGCACGGTCTCCTCGACGGGGTGCCGCCACAGCGTGCTCCCGTCGGCCGGATCGAGGGCGAAGACCACGCCGGGACGGGCGCACAGCAGCCGCCGCGCCGCGTACGAGCACTGCGGCATCCCGCCGCCCTGCGCCGCGGGCACCGCCTCCCACGCCCCGAAACCGCCCGGCGCGCTCTGCGCGGTGGGCGTGCCCGCGGGCTCGGAACCGCCGAACGCCTGCACGGCGACGAGGCTCCCGACCACGGCGAGCCCCACCGCCCCGGCGACGAGTGCCGACCGCTTCCCGAGCCGCCGCAGGACCCGCCCGGACCGCTCGGACGGCTCGGACCGCTCGGACAGCTCGACGGAAGCCCGCGGCGCAGGTTCCGCACCGGCCTCCGCCGGGGTCTCGGCCCGCTCCGTCCGCGGTGCCGGTATGAACACCTGTGTGTCGTAGGCCGCCGCGACCGACCGCAGCTCCCGCATCAACTCGTCCGGAGTCGGCCGGTCCTCCGGCTCCTTGGCGAGGCACCGCAGCACCAGCGGCGCCAGCGAGTCCGGAACGCCGGTCAGGTCGGGCTCGTCGTGCACGACCTGGTACGCGACGACATAAGGGCTGTCGGAGTCGAAGGGCCCCCGCCCGGTCGCCGCGTGCACCATCAGCGAACCGAGGGTGAAGACGTCGGCCGCGGGCCCCACCTCCCGGGGCCGCCGGAACTGCTCGGGCGCCATGTACGGCGGCGTACCGATCAACTTCCCCGTCTCGGTGCGCAGTTCGCTGTCCTTGGGCCGGGAGATGCCGAAGTCGATGACCTTCGGACCGTCCTCGGCGAGCAGGACGTTGCTCGGTTTGAGGTCCCGGTGCACGACGCCGACCCGGTGGATGTCGCGCAGCGCCTCGGCGAGTCCGGCCATCAGCCGCCGCAGCTGGGGCTCGTCCATCGGCCCGTTCCGCTTCACCTGCTCCGAGAGCGTCGGACCGGGGATGAACAGCGTCGCCATCCAGGGCCGTCCGGCCTCCGGATCGGCGTCCACGACCGGTGCCGTGAAGGCCCCGCTCACCCGCCGGGCCGCCGCCACCTCCTGCCGGAAACGCCCTCTGAACTCGGGGTCCCTGGCATACGTCGCGTGTACGACCTTGACCGCGACGCGCATCCCGGAGGTGCTGCGGGCCAGGTGCACGACGCCCATGCCGCCCGAGCCGAGGCGGGACTCCAGCCGGTAGTGGCCGGCGTACTCCGGAAGTTCCGCTTCCGCGTCCGCTCCGGCATCCCGCTGCGGCGCCATGGAACCACCCCCGTGCTGTTCGTTCGCGCGAGCGATGCTCGGAGCCTAGTCGATGGGGCGTACGGGACAGAGGCGGCCTGCCGACTCGCGCGTGCGCGTTGCGAACTGGTGTTTCATGGTTTGTTCTTGGGGTATCAACGGTGCCCCGCGAAAGTCGCGGGGTGTTCAACGGGGGGAGTTTCTTCATGTCTGTCGACCAGGTCCAGAACATCGGCGGCGGGGAAGAGGGCGAAAAGACAGGGGGCGAGGGAGTCGTCGCGGCGGCGGCCCTGCGCTCCTACCCGGTCGCGCCGGGCTACCGCCTGAACGTGCGCAGCGGCCCGGGCACCAACTACTCCACGGTGCGGGTCCTGGCCGAGGGCTCCAGGGTCACGATCAACTGCCAGCGCACGGGGCAGTGGGTCTCCGGCCCCTACGGCACCTCGAACATCTGGGACAACATCGGCGGCGGTCAGTACGTCTCCGACGCGTACATCCTCACCGGCAGCGACGGTTGGGTGGCCCCGCGCTGCTGACGCCGTGACGCTGCCGACCTTGTAACAGGGATGTCTTGAGGACGTACTAGGAGGTTGCCGGGGGGAACGGTGTGCCGGGCCGAGCGGCTCTTGGTGATCAGAAGCGCCGCTCGCACCGATGGGTACGGGCGGACCGGCACGCCAACCGATCCTGAGGTAGACAACGATGCGCGTTCGCAAGCTGACCATCGCCGCCATGGCCCTCGCCGCCGGTCTCTCGCTCACGGCCTGCCAGAACGACGACGACGCCGCGGGCCAGAGCACCGCACCGCCGGCCGCCTCCACCGCGGCCTCCTCGGACGGCGGCTCGGGTTCGGCGGGCTCGGACTCCGCGGAGTCCTCCAACGGGACCGGCGGCACCGGTGGCACCGAGGGGACGGAGGGCTCGGGCGGCACCGGCGGCGCCGGCGAGGAGGGCAAGGCCGCCAAGTGCAGCACCGACGAGCTGGAGATCACGGCGGCCGACGCCACCGTCGGCGGCGACACGGAGGGGACCGTCGCGGTCGACCTGAAGAACGGCGGCGGCCGGGACTGCTCCCTCGCGGGCTACGCGGGCGTCGACCTCAAGACGAACTCGGGCACCGTGTCCGCCGAGCGCACGGGCGACCCGGCCCCCAGGGTCGTCCTCAAGGACGGGGAGACGGTGACCTTCGGCATCACCTACCCGGTCAACGACTCGGGCGGCTCGGGCGTCCGCATCACCGGTCTGGTGGTGACCCCGCCCGACGAGACGAAGTCGGTCACCCTCGACTGGCCGGGCGGCGCCTCGCTGCCCGTCACGGACGGCTCCGGCACCCCGGTGCGGGTCGGCCCGCTCGGCAGCGCCGGCCAGGGCGGCTGACCGCACCGCACGCCCGGGAAGGCACGGGCCATAATCGACGCGTGAGCGCAGAGAACGGCAAGAACGGCATCCCGGACACCCAGGCGGGTCCCCGCCCCGAACCCCTCCGGTTCTACGGCACGACCTGGGTGAACCACGACGACGGCTACGCCGCCCGCCGGGCGGGCCTCGCCGTGGGCTCGCTCGCCGTGGCGGCCGCCGCCTGCTTCGTGCTCCGCGTCGCCTACCAGGGCCTTCAGATCGCCGACATCGGCAGCTTCGTCTCGCTGCTGATGATCGTGATGTTCGCGATCTGCAGCGCCCTGGCCTTCCGCCACACCTGGTCCGGCTTCACCAGCCGCCCCGACCCCGACCGCCAGGCCTCCATGCGTGGCCTGCTCGCCATCGGCTTCGTCGGCTCCCTCCTCGCCTATTTCTTCCGCACCTTCACCGAGGCACCGGGCGAGAAACTGCACCGCGCCGAGTACGACAGGGCCCGCGAGGACTACGAGAAGCGCACCACCCGCCGCTCGGGCAACCCAATGAAGAAGCGCCGCCGAAAGTAACGCCCCACGGTCCCGCCCGGCCATCGGTCCGCCCGGCCATCGGTCCGCTCGGCCATCAGGCCGAC
The DNA here is from genome assembly GCF_033406955.1 of Streptomyces violaceoruber. Taxonomy (NCBI): domain Bacteria; kingdom Bacillati; phylum Actinomycetota; class Actinomycetes; order Kitasatosporales; family Streptomycetaceae; genus Streptomyces; species Streptomyces violaceoruber. Next base: position 4,756,761 of record NZ_CP137734.1, read on the forward strand.
CGGCCGACAGACCGAGCGGTCGACTGACCGAGCGGTCGAGCGGCCATCGGGCCGACCGGCCCGACCGAGCCGAGCGACCGACGGTCCGGCCTGCCGACGGTCCGGCTCCGACCGGCTGACCGGCCGAGTGGTCGACGCGGATCCAGAGCCGGGAGCCCTCTCCCGCAGCCCCCCGTAAATCGGCGCCGGCGGAAGCAGCGGCTCGCGGGCCCGAACGGTCGAACGACCGTCCGGCTGACCGGCTGACCGGCCGACCGGCCGAGTGGCCGGGGCGCGGATCGAGGGTCCGGAGGGCCCCTCCTCTCCGCGGCCCCCGTGGCTCCCCGTAAACCGGCGCCGCCGGAAGTAGCGGCCCGCGAGCCCTATCGGTCGAGCGACCGACGGACCGGCGGACCGACGGACCGACGGACCGGCCGACCGGCCGACCGACGGACCGACTGAGCGGCAGACCGGACAGAGGCCCGGAGGCCCCCCTCCCGCGGGCCTCCCGTAAACCCCTTCGCCCCGCCGATCCACCGGGCCACCATGGCCGCATGACGACACCTCCGCAGGCCAACCACAGCGCCCGGGCCCATTCCTTCAACGCGGCCGCGGCCCAGTACGCCGCCAACCGCCCCTCCTACCCGCCCGCCCTCTTCGACGCGCTGGAGGAGCTGACCGGCCGTCCCCTCAAGGGCTCCCGCGTCGTGGACGTCGGCGCCGGTACGGGTCTCGCCACCGCCCGCCTGCACGAGCGCGGCGCAGACGTGATCGCCGTCGAACCCGGCGCCGGCATGGCGGCCGAGTTCCGCCGGACCCTCCCCGGCGTCCCCGTGGTGCGCGGCAACGGCAACGCCCTGCCCCTCGCCGACCACGGCGCCGACCTGCTCACCTACGCCCAGTCCTGGCACTGGACCGACCCCACCCTGGCCGTCCCGGAGGCGCTGCGCGTGCTGCGGCCGGGCGGCGCGCTGGCGCTGTGGTGGAACACCGACGCCCACGACGTGCCCTGGATCGCGGACTCGGGGCGGCGCATCGACCGGCACTTCGCCGGCCTGAACCTCTCCGCCGAGAAACGCAACTTCGACGCCCGCTTCGCCGACCCCACCGGGAACCTGGACTTCGTCCACCACGAGATCCGCTGGAGCCGTCGCGTCCCCCTCGACACCCACCTGGCCAACCTCGGCAGCCACTCGGTCTTCCTGACCGACACCGAGGAACGCGCCACGGCCTTCTTCGCCGAGGAGCGCCGACACCTGCTGGCCGTCTTCCCGGACGGCCTGGTCGAGGAGACGTACGACGTCCACCTCCTCCTCGCCCCGACCTCGACGACCTGACGGCCCTGACGGCGTGGCAGCGCGCCGCCCTGGTGACCACTGGCCGGTGGCGGCCAGTGGCCCGCTGCCCGCCGTGCTTGACGCCGTGAGCGCCCAGGAGGAGTATTCATCACATGATGAATTACCCGATGGAGCACTCCTCCCCACCCCCCGAAGGGCAAGGCGGCGACCCCGCCCCGCCCGCCGTCCACGCCGAAGACCTCACAGTCGTCCGCGGCCCCCGCACCGTCCTGCGAGGCCTCGGCTTCACCGTTCCGCGCGGTCGGATCACCGGTCTCCTCGGCCCCTCCGGCTGCGGCAAGTCGACGCTGATGCGGGCGATCGTCGGCACCCAGGCCAAGGTCACCGGCACCCTGGACGTCCTCGGCCGCCCGGCCGGCCACCCGGCCCTGCGCACCCGTATCGGCTACGTCACCCAGGCCCCCTCCGTCTTCGACGATCTGACCGTCCGCCAGAACCTGGACTACTTCGCCGAGATCCTCGACCCCGGCCGGGCGGCATCCGACCACCGCCACGACGACGTCACCCGGGTCATCGCCGACGTCGACCTCACCGCCCACGCCGACGCCCTGGCCGGCAACCTCTCCGGCGGCCAGCGCAGCCGGGTCTCCCTCGCCGTGGCCCTCCTGGGCGCCCCCGAACTCCTCGTCCTCGACGAACCGACGGTCGGCCTCGACCCGGTACTCCGCCGCGACCTGTGGACCCTCTTCCACTCCATCGCCGCCGACCGCGGCGCCACCCTCCTCGTCTCCTCCCACGTGATGGACGAGGCCGAGCGCTGTCACCGGCTGCTCCTGATGCGCGAGGGCGAGGTCCTCGCCGACGACACCCCCGACGCCCTGCGCACCCGTACCGGCTCCGAGACGGTCGAGGAAGCCTTCCTCCACCTGGTCGACGAGGCGAAGGACAAGGCGGCGGCCCGCACGAAGGAGACGACCCGATGACCACGCCCACGGCCCCCGCGCCCCCCGCACCCGCCCTCACCCCGGCCCCCACCCGCCCCCTGAGCCTCGCCCGCACCACGGCCACGGCCACCCGCGTCCTGCGCCAGCTGAGCCACGACCCCCGCACCATCGCGCTCCTGATGCTGATCCCCTGCGTGATGCTCTTCCTGCTGCGCTACGTCTTCGACGGCAGCCCGCGCACCTTCGACAACATCGGCGCCTCGCTCCTCGGCATCTTCCCGCTGATCACGATGTTCCTGGTCACCTCCATCGCGACGCTGCGCGAACGCACCTCGGGCACCCTCGAACGCCTCCTCGCCATGCCCCTCGGCAAAGGCGACCTCATCGCGGGATACGCCCTCGCCTTCGGTGCCCTCGCCATCGTCCAGTCGGCCCTCGCCACCGGCCTGGCGGTCTGGTTCCTGGGCCTGGACGTGACGGGCAGCCCCTGGCTCCTCCTCCTGGTCGCCCTGCTCGACGCCCTCCTGGGCACCGCACTCGGCCTCTTCGTCTCGGCCTTCGCGGCCTCGGAATTCCAGGCGGTCCAGTTCATGCCGGCGGTGATCTTCCCCCAGCTCCTCCTCTGCGGCCTCTTCACCCCGCGCGACAACATGCACCCCGCCCTGGAGGCCGTCTCCGACGTCCTGCCCATGTCCTACGCCGTCGACGGCATGAACGAGGTCCTGCGCCACACCGACATGACCGCCACCTTCGTCCGCGACGCCCTGATCGTCGCCGGCTGCGCCCTGCTGGTCCTCGCTCTGGGCGCGGCAACCCTGAAACGCCGGACGGCATAGTCAGCCCGTCCGGCGCTTGAGGACGAGGCCCGTTCAGGGCCGAAAGCAGGGGTCTGGGGGCGGCAGCCCCCAGGGACGGGAATGGGAAGGGGCGGCGGGGGCGAAAACCTGAACCGCACCACCCATCCGCACCACCCATCCGCATCCCGCAAGCCGCATCCCGCGGACTGGACGCGCAACCCCCACCCGCACCCGCAGTGCGAGGATGACCCCGGACCACGCGCACACCCCGGAGGGCACCGAACCCATGACCCAGAAAGTCGCAGTCCTCGGCACCGGCAAGATCGGCGAAGCCCTGCTCAGCGGCATGATCGGAGCCGGCTGGGCCCCCGCCGACCTCCTGGTCACCGCCCGCCGCCGGGAACGGGCCGACGAACTCCGCGCCCGCCACGGAGTCACCCCCGTCACCAACGCCGAGGCCGCCAAGGCCGCCGACACCCTGATCCTCACGGTCAAGCCCCAGGACATGGGCACCCTCCTCGACGAACTCGCCCCGCACGTCCCGGCCGACCGCCTGGTCATCAGCGGCGCGGCGGGCGTCCCCACCTCCTTCTTCGAGGAGCGCCTCGCGCCCGGCACCCCGGTCGTCCGCGTCATGACGAACACCCCGGCTCTCGTCGACGAGGCCATGTCCGTCATCTCGGCCGGCACCCACGCGACCGCGGCCCACCTGACCCACACCGAGGAGATCTTCGGCGCCGTCGGCAAGACCCTCCGCGTCCCCGAGTCCCAGCAGGACGCCTGCACCGCCCTCTCCGGGTCGGGACCGGCGTACTTCTTCTACCTGGTCGAGGCCATGACCGACGCCGGCATCCTCCTCGGTCTGCCCCGCGACAAGGCCCACGACCTGATCGTGCAGTCGGCGATCGGCGCGGCGAAGATGCTCCGCGACAGCGGCGAACACCCCGTCAAGCTGCGCGAGAACGTCACGTCCCCCGCCGGCACCACCATCAACGCCATCCGCGAACTGGAGAACCACGGCGTCCGCGCCGCCCTCATCGCCGCCCTGGAAGCAGCCCGCGACCGCAGCCGCGAACTGGCCACCGGCACCAAGGACTGACCACCGCGGCGGCCCCTGCGGGGGCCCACCGCACACCGGTCAACACGCGTCGGCGGCACCCGGTCAGCCCCCGGCCAGAACCTCCTCCGTCGTCACCACCCGGGCGAACCCGCCCCCGTGCAGCGACACCGCCGACGCCCGCGCCAGCTCGTCCGCGCTCTGCCGCCAGCCGAAGGGCCCCTCCAGGCCGAAGGTGTACGTCGCGTCCAACGGGACCACCACCTCGTACCCGAGGTTCCCGCCCATCCGCGCCGTCGTCTCGACGCACATGTTCGTCTGGATGCCGGCCAGCACGAGCTGCCCGATCCCCGCCGCCCGCAGCCAGGCGCCCAGGTCCGGCGCGCCGAGGAACGCCGAGTTCACGCTCTTCGTGACCAGCAGCTCGGCCCCGCCCCCCTTCCCGCGCCGCTGCTCCACGTACTCCTTGAACCCGTTGCCCTCGTACCCCTCCCGCAACGGCGACCCGGCCTGCACCGAGTCGTGCCGCACGAAGACGACCGGCCGCCCGGCCGACTGCCACGCGTCGATGAGCGCGGCGATGTTGTCGTCCGCCGCCGGGTTGTTGCGCGTACCCCAGAAGTCGACCTCCTCGAAGCCCTTCTGCACGTCCACGACCACCAGTGCTGCGTTCTCAGCGATGTCCATGCCCCGATCGTGCCGCCCGGACCCGCCCCGCCCCAGAGGTCCGGAAGTCGGCGATCGATGGTTTACTGCCAGCCATGGCAGGAGCAGCAGCAAGTGCGGCGGCGCCCTACCGCGTAGCCCTCGTCGCCTTCCCCGGCATCCGGGCCTTCGACGTCGCCGTCATCACCGAGGTCTGGGGCACCGACCGCACCGACCGCGGCGCCCCCGCCTTCGACCTGCGCCGCGTCGCCGCCGACGGCACCACCGCCGTCCCGATGCGCGGCGGCCTCGCCCTCCACCCCGACCGTCCCCTCGACTGGCTCGCGGAAGCCGACCTCGTCGTCGTCCCCGGCCTCGACGACCACCTCACCCCGGCCCCCGCCCCGGTCCTCGCCGCCCTCCGCCGCGCCCACGACCGCGGCACCACCGTCGCCGCCCTGTGCGGAGGCGCCTTCACCCTCGCCCAGGCCGGGCTGCTCGACGGCCGCCGCGCCATCACGCACTGGCGCCTGCTCGACCTCCTGCGGACCCGTCACCCCCGGGTCACGGTCGTCCCGGACGCCCTCTTCATCGAGGACGACAACATCTGGACCGCCGCCGGCACCGCGGCCGGCATCGACCTCTGCCTGCACCTGGTCCGCCTGGCCCACGGCGCCGAAGCCGCCGCCACCATCGCCCGCTCGATGGTCACCGCACCCTTCCGCACCGGGACCCAGGCCCAGTTCATCGAGCACCCCACCCACCACGCGGACCGCGACGCCGACGCCCTCGCCGGCGTCCGCGAACACGCCCTGCGCCACCTTGACGAGCCCCTCACGGTCGCCGACCTGGCCGCCCGTGCCGGCATGTCCCCGCGCTCCTTCGCCCGCCACTTCGCGGCGGCCACCGGCACCACGCCGCTGCGCTGGCTCCTGGACCAGCGCATCGCCGCGGCCCAGAAGCTCCTCGAACGCACCGACCTGCCCATGCCCGAGGTCGCCCGCCGGGCCGGGTTCGGCAGCGAGGTCATGATGCGCCAGCACTTCGCAGCACGCCTCGCCACCAGCCCCCGCGCCTACCGGGCCGCGTTCACCGGGGGCAGCAGCCCGATCGCGCGGTAGGCATCGTCCACGGTCGGCCGTGCCATCGCCCGGGCCTTCTCGGCCCCCTCCCGGAGCACACCGTCCACGTACCCGGGATCGGCGGACAGCTCCATGTGCCGCTCCCGCACGGGCCGCAGCATCTCGACGACCGCCTCCGCGGTGTCCTTCTTCAGCGCGCCGTACGAGTCGTACCCGCCGGCCAGCTCCGCGGGCTCCCCATCCGTGCAGGCGGCGAGAATCTCCAGCAGGTTGGCGAGCCCGGCCCGCTCCTCCGGGTCGTACACCACGTCACGTCCGCTGTCGGTCACGGCCCGCATGACCTTCTTCCGCACCACGTCCGGCTCGTCCAGCAGATAGACGATCCCCGGCCCGGTGTCGTCGCTCTTCCCCATCTTCGACGCGGGCTCCTGCAGATTCATCACCCGAGCCGCCACCGCCGGACTGGTCGCCCGCGGCACCACGAACGTGTGCCCGTAGCGCTGGTTGAACCGCACCGCGAGATCCCGCGCCAGCTCGACATGCTGCGTCTGGTCCTCCCCGACCGGCACCTCGTCCGTCCCGTAGGCCAGGATGTCGGCCGCCATCAGCACGGGATACGTGAGCAGGGACAGCCGCACACTCCCGCCGCGGACCCGTTCCCGCGCGGCCTTCTCCTTGTACTGGATCATCCGCCGCATCTCCCCGTCGGTCGCCACGCACTCCAGTACGTACGACAGCCGGGCGTGCTCGTCCACGTGACTCTGCACGAACACGGTGCACAGCTCGGGATCCAGCCCCGCCGCCAGCAACAGCGACGCCGCCTGCCGGCTGAGTCTGCGCACCCGCGCCGGATCGTGGTCCACGGTCAGCGCGTGCAGGTCGACGACGCAGAACAGCGCGTCGGACCGGTGCTGGTCCACCGCGGCCCACCGCCGCATGGCGCCCAGGTAGTTCCCCAGCGTCAGGTGCCCGGTCGGCTTGACCCCACTGAAGACCCGTGTCATCTCTCCACCTCCTGGTCAGGGCCGCCGCCACCCGCCGGCCGCCCCTCCTGGAGGGAGATACGAGAACGGCCGCCGAAGCGGCGGCCGTCGAGTGCATACGTGTGTACGGCCGCCGTCAGGCGGCCCGCCAGAGCTGGGTACACGTACGCGTCATCACGCACCCCACAGTACGCCCCTGGAGGCCGTACGACCCGGGATTTGACACGGCCCTCCCACCCTCCTAGTGTTCTCCGAGTTGTCCGACGTGAGCGCCGACCCCGGTCGGTCCCCGGACAGCGATTCCGCAAGTACTCACCACTCTTCGACGAGAGTCGCGTTGTCGGCGTCGTCGTTCTGACGGTGCGTGTATTAACGGAATGAGGAATCCACGTTCGAAAGAACGCGGCCCCCGATTAGCTCGGGAGCCGGGAGTCCGCTAGAGTCTCACCTCGTTGAAACGGCCCAACAGCCGCGGAGACAACCCCTTCTGACGGGGAATCAGGGCCCGAAAGGATCTGATAGAGTCGGAACCGCCGGAAAGGGAAACGCGAAAGCGGGAACCTGGAAAGCACCGAGGAAATCGGATCGGAAAGATCTGATAGAGTCGGAAACGCAAGACCGAAGGGAAGCGCCCGGAGGAAAGCCCGAGAGGGTGAGTACAAAGGAAGCGTCCGTTCCTTGAGAACTCAACAGCGTGCCAAAAGTCAACGCCAGATATGTTGATACCCCGACCTGATCGGATCTCCGTTCGGGTTGAGGTTCCTTTGAAGTAACACAACAGCGAGGACGCTGTGAACGGTCGGATTATTCCTCCGACTGTTCCGCTCTCGTGGTGTCACCCGATTACGGGTAAACATTCACGGAGAGTTTGATCCTGGCTCAGGACGAACGCTGGCGGCGTGCTTAACACATGCAAGTCGAACGATGAACCACTTCGGTGGGGATTAGTGGCGAACGGGTGAGTAACACGTGGGCAATCTGCCCTTCACTCTGGGACAAGCCCTGGAAACGGGGTCTAATACCGGATACTGACCCTCGCAGGCATCTGCGAGGTTCGAAAGCTCCGGCGGTGAAGGATGAGCCCGCGGCCTATCAGCTTGTTGGTGAGGTAATGGCTCACCAAGGCGACGACGGGTAGCCGGCCTGAGAGGGCGACCGGCCACACTGGGACTGAGACACGGCCCAGACTCCTACGGGAGGCAGCAGTGGGGAATATTGCACAATGGGCGAAAGCCTGATGCAGCGACGCCGCGTGAGGGATGACGGCCTTCGGGTTGTAAACCTCTTTCAGCAGGGAAGAAGCGAAAGTGACGGTACCTGCAGAAGAAGCGCCGGCTAACTACGTGCCAGCAGCCGCGGTAATACGTAGGGCGCAAGCGTTGTCCGGAATTATTGGGCGTAAAGAGCTCGTAGGCGGCTTGTCACGTCGGTTGTGAAAGCCCGGGGCTTAACCCCGGGTCTGCAGTCGATACGGGCAGGCTAGAGTTCGGTAGGGGAGATCGGAATTCCTGGTGTAGCGGTGAAATGCGCAGATATCAGGAGGAACACCGGTGGCGAAGGCGGATCTCTGGGCCGATACTGACGCTGAGGAGCGAAAGCGTGGGGAGCGAACAGGATTAGATACCCTGGTAGTCCACGCCGTAAACGGTGGGCACTAGGTGTGGGCAACATTCCACGTTGTCCGTGCCGCAGCTAACGCATTAAGTGCCCCGCCTGGGGAGTACGGCCGCAAGGCTAAAACTCAAAGGAATTGACGGGGGCCCGCACAAGCGGCGGAGCATGTGGCTTAATTCGACGCAACGCGAAGAACCTTACCAAGGCTTGACATACACCGGAAAGCATCAGAGATGGTGCCCCCCTTGTGGTCGGTGTACAGGTGGTGCATGGCTGTCGTCAGCTCGTGTCGTGAGATGTTGGGTTAAGTCCCGCAACGAGCGCAACCCTTGTCCCGTGTTGCCAGCAAGCCCTTCGGGGTGTTGGGGACTCACGGGAGACCGCCGGGGTCAACTCGGAGGAAGGTGGGGACGACGTCAAGTCATCATGCCCCTTATGTCTTGGGCTGCACACGTGCTACAATGGCCGGTACAATGAGCTGCGATACCGCAAGGTGGAGCGAATCTCAAAAAGCCGGTCTCAGTTCGGATTGGGGTCTGCAACTCGACCCCATGAAGTCGGAGTCGCTAGTAATCGCAGATCAGCATTGCTGCGGTGAATACGTTCCCGGGCCTTGTACACACCGCCCGTCACGTCACGAAAGTCGGTAACACCCGAAGCCGGTGGCCCAACCCCTTGTGGGAGGGAGCTGTCGAAGGTGGGACTGGCGATTGGGACGAAGTCGTAACAAGGTAGCCGTACCGGAAGGTGCGGCTGGATCACCTCCTTTCTAAGGAGCACATAGCCGACTGCAGGCAAATGTCCTGCACGGTTGCTCATGGGTGGAACGTTGACTACTCGGCACACTTGATCCTGATCTTCTCGTCAGTACTGCTTCGGCGTGGAACACGAGTAAGGGAAGGCAAGGGTGTCGGGCACGCTGTTGGGTATCTGAGGGTACGGCCGTGAGGTCGCCTTCAGTTGCCGGCCCCGGTAAAAATCCGCGTGAGTGGGTTGTGACGGGTGGTTGGTCGTTGTTTGAGAACTGCACAGTGGACGCGAGCATCTGTGGCCAAGTTTTTAAGGGCGCACGGTGGATGCCTTGGCACCAGGAACCGATGAAGGACGTGGGAGGCCACGATAGGCCCCGGGGAGTCGTCAACCAGGCTTTGATCCGGGGGTGTCCGAATGGGGAAACCCGGCAGTCGTCATGGGCTGTCACCCGCTGCTGAACACATAGGCAGTGTGGAGGGAACGCGGGGAAGTGAAACATCTCAGTACCCGCAGGAAGAGAAAACAACCGTGATTCCGGGAGTAGTGGCGAGCGAAACCGGATGAGGCCAAACCGTATACGTGTGAGACCCGGCAGGGGTTGCGTGTGCGGGGTTGTGGGATCTCTCTTTTACGGTCTGCCGGCCGTGAGACGAGTCAGAAACCGTTGATGTAGGCGAAGGACATGCGAAAGGTCCGGCGTAGAGGGTAAGACCCCCGTAGTCGAAACGTCAACGGCTCGTTTGAGAGACACCCAAGTAGCACGGGGCCCGAGAAATCCCGTGTGAATCTGGCGGGACCACCCGCTAAGCCTAAATATTCCCTGGTGACCGATAGCGGATAGTACCGTGAGGGAATGGTGAAAAGTACCGCGGGAGCGGAGTGAAATAGTACCTGAAACCGTGTGCCTACAAGCCGTGGGAGCGTCGGGATGGAGCTTGCTCCATCCTCGTGACTGCGTGCCTTTTGAAGAATGAGCCTGCGAGTTTGCGGTGTGTTGCGAGGTTAACCCGGGTGGGGAAGCCGTAGCGAAAGCGAGTCCGAATAGGGCGTTTTTAGTAGCACGCTCAAGACCCGAAGCGGAGTGATCTAGCCATGGGCAGGTTGAAGCGGCTGTAAGAGGTCGTGGAGGACCGAACCCACCAGGGTTGAAAACCTGGGGGATGACCTGTGGTTAGGGGTGAAAGGCCAATCAAACTCCGTGATAGCTGGTTCTCCCCGAAATGCATTTAGGTGCAGCGTCGTGTGTTTCTTGCCGGAGGTAGAGCACTGGATAGGCGATGGGCCCTACCGGGTTACTGACCTTAGCCAAACTCCGAATGCCGGTAAGTGAGAGCGCGGCAGTGAGACTGTGGGGGATAAGCTCCATGGTCGAGAGGGAAACAGCCCAGAGCATCGACTAAGGCCCCTAAGCGTACGCTAAGTGGGAAAGGATGTGGAGTCGCACAGACAACCAGGAGGTTGGCTTAGAAGCAGCCACCCTTGAAAGAGTGCGTAATAGCTCACTGGTCTAGTGATTCCGCGCCGACAATGTAGCGGGGCTCAAGCGTACCGCCGAAGTCGTGTCATTGCAGCAATACGGCCAACGCCGGCTGTGATGGGTAGGGGAGCGTCGTGTGCCGGGTGAAGCAGCCGCGGAAGCGAGTTGTGGACGGTTCACGAGTGAGAATGCAGGCATGAGTAGCGATACAAACGTGAGAAACGTTTGCGCCGATTGACTAAGGGTTCCTGGGTCAAGCTGATCTGCCCAGGGTAAGTCGGGACCTAAGGCGAGGCCGACAGGCGTAGTCGATGGATAACCGGTTGATATTCCGGTACCCGCTGTGAAGCGTCAAACATCGAGCATCGTGATGCTAAGGCCGTGAAGCCGCCCTGATCTCTTCGGAGTTGAGGGGAGTGGTGGAGCCGCCGAACCAAGCGGTTAGTAGGTGAGTGATGGGGTGACGCAGGAAGGTAGTCCATCCCGGGCGGTGGTTGTCCCGGGGTAAGGGTGTAGGCCGGTGTGTAGGTAAATCCGCACACCTTGTGGCTGAGACCTGATGCCGAGCCGATTGTGGTGAAGTGGATGATCCTATGCTGTCGAGAAAAGCCTCTAGCGAGTTTCATGGCGGCCCGTACCCTAAACCGACTCAGGTGGTCAGGTAGAGAATACCGAGGCGTTCGGGTGAACTATGGTTAAGGAACTCGGCAAAATGCCCCCGTAACTTCGGGAGAAGGGGGGCCACACCTGGTGACGAGTTTTGCACTCTGAGCTGGGGGTGGCCGCAGAGACCAGCGAGAAGCGACTGTTTACTAAAAACACAGGTCCGTGCGAAGCCGTAAGGCGATGTATACGGACTGACGCCTGCCCGGTGCTGGAACGTTAAGGGGACCGGTTAGTCACATTTCGGTGTGGCGAAGCTGAGAACTTAAGCGCCAGTAAACGGCGGTGGTAACTATAACCATCCTAAGGTAGCGAAATTCCTTGTCGGGTAAGTTCCGACCTGCACGAATGGCGTAACGACTTCTCGACTGTCTCAACCATAGGCCCGGTGAAATTGCACTACGAGTAAAGATGCTCGTTTCGCGCAGCAGGACGGAAAGACCCCGGGACCTTTACTACAGTTTGATATTGGTGTTCGGTTCGGCTTGTGTAGGATAGCTGGGAGACTTTGAAGCTCGCACGCCAGTGTGGGTGGAGTCGTCGTTGAAATACCAGTCTGGTCGTGCTGGATGTCTAACCTGGGTCCGTGATCCGGATCAGGGACAGTGTCTGATGGGTAGTTTAACTGGGGCGGTTGCCTCCTAAAGAGTAACGGAGGCGCCCAAAGGTTCCCTCAGCCTGGTTGGCAATCAGGTGTTGAGTGTAAGTGCACAAGGGAGCTTGACTGTGAGACCGACGGGTCGAGCAGGGACGAAAGTCGGGACTAGTGATCCGGCGGTGGCTTGTGGAAGCGCCGTCGCTCAACGGATAAAAGGTACCCCGGGGATAACAGGCTGATCTTCCCCAAGAGTCCATATCGACGGGATGGTTTGGCACCTCGATGTCGGCTCGTCGCATCCTGGGGCTGGAGTCGGTCCCAAGGGTTGGGCTGTTCGCCCATTAAAGCGGTACGCGAGCTGGGTTTAGAACGTCGTGAGACAGTTCGGTCCCTATCCGCTGTGCGCGTAGGAGTCTTGAGAAGGGCTGTCCCTAGTACGAGAGGACCGGGACGGACGAACCTCTGGTGTGCCAGTTGTCCTGCCAAGGGCATGGCTGGTTGGCTACGTTCGGGAGGGATAACCGCTGAAAGCATCTAAGCGGGAAGCCTGCTTCGAGATGAGGACTCCCACCCCCTTGAGGGGTTAAGGCTCCCAGTAGACGACTGGGTTGATAGGCCGGATCTGGAAGCACCGTGAGGTGTGGAGGTGACCGGTACTAATAGGCCGAGGGCTTGTCCTCAGTTGCTCGCGTCCACTGTGTTGGTTCTGAAACCACGAACAACCCCATGTGTCACACATGGTGCGGTTGAGTGTTTCATAGTGTTTCGGTGGTCATAGCGTAGGGGAAACGCCCGGTTACATTTCGAACCCGGAAGCTAAGCCTTACAGCGCCGATGGTACTGCAGGGGGGACCCTGTGGGAGAGTAGGACGCCGCCGAACAATTATTGCTGGGAGACCCCGCACCGGGAACGGTGCGGGGTTTTCTGCGTTTAGGGTCTTCGTATGCGCTACGACTTGGTTATCTTCGACAACGACGGTGTTCTCGTCGACAGCGAGCCGATCTCCAACCGGCTGCTGGCCGGCTATCTCACCGAGCTGGGGCACCCGACGTCCTACGAGGACTCGTTGCGGGACTACATGGGTGGTGCCATGCACCGCGTGCACGACCTCGTGCTGGAGCGGACGGGGCGGCGACTGCCCTCGGACTTCGACGACGTCTTCCACGGGCGGGTGTTCGCCGCGTTCGAGCGGGAGCTGGAACCCGTTCCCGGTGCCGTCGATGTGCTGGAGAAGCTCGCCGCGGACGGGGTGGCGTACTGCGTGGCCTCCTCCGGGAGTCACGAGCGGATTCGGACGGGGCATCGCACGGCCGGGCTCGACCGGTGGTTCGACGACGAGCGGATCTTCAGTTCCCAGGACGTGGGGCGTGGGAAGCCGGCGCCGGACCTGTTCCTGCACGCGGCCGCGCGGATGGGCGTGGCGCCGGAGCGGTGTGTCGTGGTCGAGGACAGTCCGCTGGGTGTGCGGGCCGCCGTCGCGGCCGGGATGGACGTGTACGGGTTCACCGCGATGACGCCCGCCGAGAAGCTCGACGGAGCCACTCGGCTCTTCGGGGACATGGGGGAGTTGGCCGACCTGTTGCGCGGCTGAGGCCTGACATTTGTCATGTGCGGATCCGGACGGTTGTTTCTACTGCGGGACCCTGCCCGGCCGCGAAGCTGAGTGCATGACCAAGCCTCGTAAGTCTCGGACCGTGGTGTCGCTCCTCCTGGACGTGGGCGTGCCCGTCGGGTCGTACTACCTGCTGAAGGGCGCGTTCGGGATGAGCGCGGTCGCGGCGCTCGGCTGGAGCAGTGCCGGGCCCGTGCTGCGGACCGGCTGGGGGGTGCTGAGGCAGCGGGAGGTGAACGTGCTGCCGCTGCTCATCCTGCTGGCCAACCTGGCCGGGCTGCTGATCGGCTTCGGGACGGGGGACGCCCGGCTGATGCTGGCCAAGGACAGCGCGGTCACCAGCCTGGTCGGGTTCGCGCTGCTGGGGTCGGTGGCGCTGGGGCGGCCGATGATGACGGCGACGCTGAAGCCGTGGCTGGTGAAGGGGGACGCGGGCCGGGAGGCTGCCTGGGGACGGCTGCGGCGGGAGTCGCCGGCGTTCAGGCGGGCGGAGCTGCGGTTCTCGGCGGTGTGGGGCGTCGCGTTCGTCGGGGAGTGCGGGGTGCGGATCGTGGGGGTCTACGCGTTGCCCGTCGACACGATGGTGTGGCTCGGGACGGTCGTCATGATCGTGACGATGCTGGTCGCGTTCGTGGTGAGTGGTGCGCTGGGGGCGGGGCCCATGGTCCACATGATCGGGGCCGCCGTCACCACGGACGACTCGGCCGACGCGTTCGACGCGGTCCTGGAAGCTGAGAAGAATTCATCTTTGGTTGGATCTACCCACGGGTAAGCCGGGGCCCTACGCTCGCCGCCATGACTGATGTGCTGCGGCGCGGCAGGGCCTCGCTCGCGTTCGGCTTCTTCGCCCAGGGTGTCGCCTTCGCCCTGCTGGTGACGCGTATCCCGGCCATCCAGGACCGGTACGGCGTCTCCGACGCGCTGCTGCCCGTCTTCCTCGCCGCCGTGCCGATCCTGGCCGGGGTCGGGAGTGTGGTGAGCGAGCGCCTGGTGCGGCGGGTGCGGCCGAGCCGGCTGCTGCGCTGGTCCCAGCCGGTGGTGCTGCTGGCGCTGCTCGGCGTCGGGGCGGGGGACCGGGTGGCGGTGCTGGCCGTCGCCCTGGCCGTCTTCGGGCTGGCCGTGGGCGCGCTGGACGCGTCGATGAACATGCTCGGTGTGAGCCTGCAACGGGCGTACGGGCGCAGCATCATGCTCGGGTTCCACGCCGCGTACAGCCTGGGCGGGATTCTGGGGGCCTCGCTGGCCTGGGCGGGGGCGCACTGGGACCTGGCGTTGTGGGTGTCGTATCTGCCGGTGGTGGTGCTGCTGTTGCCGGCCGCGCTGGTCGGGAGCCGGTGGTACGTCGACGGGGGCCGTGAGGGTGCGGAGGGCGCGGGCGCCGGTGAGGGCACGGGCGCCGGTGAGGGCACGGGCGGCGTCGGTGCGGGTGTCGGCTTCAAGGTGCTGCTGCCGCTGTGCCTGGTCATGACGTTCGCGTACATCGGGGACTCGACCGTTTCCAACTGGAGCGCGAAGTACCTCCAGGACGTGCTGGGGAGTTCGGAGCAACTGGCCACCGTGCCGTACAACGTCTACATGGTGACCACGCTGGTGGGGCGGGCCCTCGGGGACTTCGGGGTGCGTCGGTTCGGGGCCGTGGCGGTGGTGCGGGGCGGGGCGGTCGTCGCGGCGGGCGGTTTCGCCGTGGTGGCCTCGGCGCCGGGGGCCTGGGTGGGGATGCTGGGCTTCACCCTGCTGGGTCTCGGGCTGTGTGTGCTGGTGCCGCAGACGTTCGCGGCGGCGGGGCGGCTGGCGGCGGAGAAGGACGGTCGCCCGGGGGCTTCCGACGCGGCGGTGGCGCGGCTCAACGTGTTCAACTACGTCGGTTTCCTGATCGGTTCGCCGTTGGTGGGTGCGCTCGGGGACGCCTGGAGCTATCGCGGGGCGATGCTCGTGCCGATGGTGTTGGTGCTGGTGACGGTCGTGTACGCCCGGTCGTTCGAGGGGCAACCGGACCGATACGGTGGCGGGCATGAGCGGCCGCGCACAGCTGATGTGGGACGAGGCAGTAACGGGCTATGACTTCGGTCCCGAGCATCCGATGGACCCGGTCCGGCTCGCCCTGACGCGCAGTCTGGTCGGTGCCCTCGGGCTCGACCGGGAGGTGGAGGTCGTCGCGGCGCGGCCGGCCGGGGAGTCGACGCTGCGGCTCGTCCACCGGGAGGACTACATCGACGCGGTGCGGGCGGCGTCGGCGGATCCACGGTCGGCGGACGGTTCGTACGGGCTCGGGACGGTCGACGACCCGGCCTTCGCCGGGATGCACGAGGTGTCCGCGCTGATCGCCGGGCAGTCGGTGGGGGCGGCGGAGGCGGTGTGGCGCGGGGACGCGCTGCACGCGGTGAACTTCGCGGGCGGGCTGCACCACGCGATGCCGGGCGCGGCGTCCGGGTTCTGCGTGTACAACGACGCGGCGCTGGCGATCGCGCGGCTGCTGGAGCTGGGTGCCGAGCGGGTCGCGTACGTGGACGTCGACGTGCACCACGGGGACGGGGTGCAGGCGGCGTTCTGGGAGGACCCGCGGGTGCTGACGGTGTCGCTGCACGAGCATCCGGCGACGCTGTTCCCGCAGACCGGGTGGCCGGAGGAGACGGGGGCGGACTGCGCCGAGGGGTCGGCCGTGAACGTCGCGCTGCCGGCGGGGACCGGGGACGCGGGGTGGCTGCGGGCGTTCCACGCGGTGGTGCCGGAGGTCCTGGCGGACTTTCGGCCGCAGGTGCTGGTGACCCAGCACGGTGCCGACACGCACTTCGAGGATCCGCTGGCGCATCTGGCGGTGTCGCTGGACGCGCAGCGGGCGGTGCAGGTGGCGTGCCACGAGCTGGCGCACGAGTACGCCGGGGGGCGGTGGGTGGCTCTCGGGGGTGGCGGGTACGCCGTGGTGGAGGTGGTGCCGCGGTCGTGGGCGCATCTGGTGGGGGTCGCGGCGGGGCGGCCGGTGGAGCCGGAGACGGTGATTTCGGAGGGGTGGCGGCAGGAGGTGTACGCGCGGACGCGGCAGCTGGGGCCGATGCGGATGACCGATGGGCGGTGGCCGGTGTCGTACGCCTCGTGGGAGGCGGGGTACGACCCTGCGGATCGGTTGGACCAGGCGGTGCGGGCGGCTCGGCGGGCGGTGTTTCCGTTGCGGGGGTTGTTGGCGTAGGGGTGGTTTCTCGGGGGCGGGTTCCCGGTTGCCCGGCGTTGGTGCTGGGCGGGGGTGGGTGCGCAGCCCGGCGCTTACGGGGTGCCTCCCCCAGTGCCTGAACGGCCTGGGAGGTACCCCCACCGCCCACCCGTGCCGCCCCAGCGGCACGACTGCCCGCAGCTATGGGCGGCTGCGGGGCGGCTGCGACTGCCCGCAGCTCAGTGGTTACGCCGACCGTGCGTAGATTCTTTCGTTTCCTGCCCCGCTCGCCGGGCGACCCGGCAGCATCGGAGGGGTGCTGACCCGCGGAGCTCTTCGGGCTCATCTTCTTGATGTTCGGCTGGCCGGGGTGGTGGCGACCTCTCGGGAGGTGAGTCTGCGGAGTTACCGGCTGTTCGCCGCTCGGGACCCCCGGGTGCTGATCGGGATCGATCCGGAGCGGGACTGGGGGCCGCGGGAGCTGCTCGGGCTGATGGCGGAGAGGTGCGGTGTTTCGGCCGATCCGCGCGATGTCTCGGGCCAGGACGTCATCGACCCGGACCGGACCCTCGCGGCGCTGGACGCCTTCGCCGGGCGGCTCGCGGCGGCCGCCGGACGCCGGGCCCCGGTGCTGCTCGGCACCGGGCACCCGCACCGGCTGCTCGGCTTCTACGTCGCCTTGGCCGAGGCGCTGTCGGCGGCGGGATGTACTGTCCTCACCCCGGCGCAGGGTCGCTCTGTCGACATAACGACCCGGTTCGGTCTACGCACGTACACCCTCGACTACGTCCGTGGAGTCGCGTTGGTGCGGGAGCACGGTGCCGGTCGCGCCGGTGGTGAGCCCGGCGCGCACACGCACTCGCCGCTGCCGGTTCGGACCGCGCTGGCCGCCGCGGCCGAGGGTGGCGGGCCGCTGCCCGAGTTGGTGATCGGGGACCACGGGTGGGTCTGCGGGGCAGGTCAGCTGGGGTTCGAGGCGATCGGGCCGGCCGATACGGACGATCCCGCGCTCTTCGTGGGAGAGGCCGAGGGGTCCGTGTCCGTCGCCGTTCCACTCGATGACGCCGTGCGGTCCGAGTACTACCGGCCGCTTACCCGCTACGTACTCAATCGAGCGTGTCTGTCACGGTAGGGAAGCGATGGGTGCACCTCTTCCCCATTCGCATCACCCGCCCCTACATTGGGGAGTGAGCACGCAGCGACGAAGAGTCACCGGAAGGGGAAGCCGGTGGCCGTCGAGTGCGGAAGGTTCAGGTGTGTCATGGCTGCAGCTGGCGAGAGGCCTCTGAACGAGGTTCAGTTCCTTACCGTGGCGGAGGTCGCCTCGGTGATGCGCGTGTCCAAGATGACCGTGTACCGGTTGGTGCACAGCGGTCATCTGCCCGCGATCCGGGTCGGACGGTCGTTCCGCGTCCCGGAGCAAGCGGTTCACGAGTACCTCCGCGAGAGCTACGTGGGGGTGGAAACGGCCTGACGGCCCTCGATTACACCCTCAGCGCTCGGACCGGTAGGCTGGCCCCTCGTAGGTCGTGTGGGCCCATGGCGCTCACCAACCGAGTGATGAGAAGTGAGCGAGGATAGTCGTGGGCTCTGTTATCAAGAAGCGGCGCAAGCGGATGGCCAAGAAGAAGCACCGCAAGCTGCTGAAGCGCACGCGCGTTCAGCGTCGCAACAAGAAGTAAGCGACGCTGCGCCGTCGGCGTGGTCTGTGGCCCCCCACCGTATTCGGTGGGGGGCCACAGTCGTTCGGCCGCCATTTTTCGTCACGTGCCGCGTCCGGCGGTCATCACGGCGCAACACCTACCGGCTAAGTTGGCCCGCAAGCGGGGAACGCGGCAGGCTACGGTGCAGGCGGAAGGAAGGCGCTGATCTTGGGCAAGGTCGTGCTCGTGACCGGAGTGGCCCGGCAGCTGGGCGGCCGGTTCGTCCGGCGCGTCCAGCGGGATCCCGGTGTGGAGCGGGTGATCGGCGTCGACGCCGTCGCGCCCGAGCACCATCTGGGCGGCGCCGAGTTCGTCCAGGCGGACATCCGGCAGTCGGCCATCGGGCGCGTGCTGGCCCAGACACGTGCGGACACGGTCGTCCACCTGGACGTGACGGGCACGCCGCTGGGCAGCGGCAGTCGCGCCTCGGTGAAGGAGACCAACGTCATCGGCACGATGCAGCTGCTCGGCGCCTGCCAGAAGTCGCCGACGGTGCGGCGGCTGGTGGTGAAGTCCAGTACGAACGTCTACGGGTCCGCGCCGCGCGACCCGGCCGTCTGCGTCGAGACCACCGCGCCCAAGTCCCTGCCCAGCGGCGGCTTCGCCAAGGACGCGGTCGAGGTCGAGGGGTACGTGCGGGGCTTCGCGCGCCGGCGGCCGGACGTGTCGGTGACGGTGCTGCGGTTCGCCAACATCCTCGGCCCGGCCGCGGACACGCCGCTCGCCTCGTACTTCGGACTGCCGGTGCTGCCCACCGTGTTCGGCTACGACCCGCGGCTGCAGTTCGTGCACGAGGACGACGTGATCGAGGTGCTGCGGGTCTGCGCGGACGAGCCGCGGCGGGGGACGCTGAACAGCGGAACCTTCAACATCGCCGGGGACGGTGTGCTGCTGCTCTCGCAGTGCTCGCGGCGGCTCGGCCGCCCCACGGTGCCGTTGCTGCTGCCGGCGGTCACCTGGGCGGGTTCGCTCGTGCGTACGCTGGGGATGACGGACTTCTCCCCCGAGCAGATCCGGCTGCTCACCCACGGTCGGGTGGTGGACACCACGCAGATGCGCGAGACGCTGGGATTCAGGCCGAAGTACTCGACGGCCGGGGCGTTCGCGGACTTCGCCCACGGGCGCGGCGCCGGGCTGCTGCCGCCCGAGGCCCTCGCGGGGGCCGTCGACCGGATCGCGGAGCTGTCCCTGCGGGGCAGCGGTCATCTCCCGACGCAGAGCGCCAACTGAGGAGCGCAGCAACGATGGCGGACGCCAAGGTCATTCCGTTCGACGACGACCGGTCGCGGGGAAGCCGCGGCGCGGGGAGCCGGCGCAGGGGCGGCCCGGCCGAGTCGGCGCCGGCGGGTGAGGGGCCGGTGGGCGACGTGCAGCCGCTGCCCGTACGGGGAGCCGCCGCGCAGGACCCGGCACCCGGGCCGGACGAGTCACCCGAACCACGGTCGGCGGTCGGCGACGGCGGCGACCGGGACGAGGGCCTGGAGCGGCGCCTCGCGGCCGGACTGTCCTTCCTGCGCCGCCGGCTCACCGGCGACTACGAGGTCGACGACTTCGGCTACGACGCCGAGCTGACCGACCAGGTGCTGATGTCCCTGCTGCGGCCGGTGTACGAGAAGTACTTCCGGGTCGAGGTGAAGGGCGTGGAGAACATCCCGGCCGAGGGCGGTGCGCTGATCGTCGCCAACCACTCCGGGACGCTGCCGCTGGACGGGCTGATGATGCAGGTCGCCGTGCACGACCACCATCCGGCCGACCGGCACCTGCGGCTGCTGGCGGCGGACCTGGTGTTCGTGCTGCCGGTGGTCAACGAGCTGGCGCGGAAGCTGGGCCACACCCTGGCCTGCGCGGAGGACGCGGAACGGCTGTTGGCGCAGGGCGAGCTGGTCGGGGTGATGCCGGAGGGCTTCAAGGGCATCGGCAAGCCGTTCGGCGAGCGCTACAAGCTCCAGCGGTTCGGGCGGGGCGGCTTCGTGTCCACGGCGCTGCGGCAGGGGGCGCCGATCGTTCCGTGCTCGATCGTCGGGGCGGAGGAGATCTACCCGATGATCGGCAACTCCAAGACGCTGGCGCGGCTGCTGGGCTTCCCGTACTTCCCGCTCACGCCGACCTTCCCGTGGCTGGGGCCGCTGGGCGCGGTGCCGTTGCCGACGAAGTGGACGATCCAGTTCGGTGAGCCGATCCCGACGGACGGCTACGCGCCGGAGGCGGCCGAGGACCCGGTGCTGATGTTCAACCTGACCGACCAGGTGAGAGAGCAGATCCAGCACACGCTCTACAAGCTGCTGGTGCAGCGGAGGTCGGTGTTCTTCTGAGGCGGTGGGGCGCCCCTGGTGCCGGGGCGCCCCTGGTGCCGGGGCGCCCCACCGGGCTCAGTCCGCGTCCTCCGCCTCGATGCCCAGGCCGGGCAGGAGACCCGGGAGGAGGGGCGGGAGGGTGACGTCCGGCTGCGTGGGCGGGGTGTTGCCGCCGCCCGTGGAGGGGGAGGCGGTGCCGCTGTCGTCCTTCGGCGGGTCGAGCAGGCCGCCGGTGCCACCGCCGAGCAGGCCGTCGCTCTCGTCGCCGGAGTCGGCGGACTCGCTGGGCCGGTCGGACTGCGAGCGGCCGCGCTCGGACGTGCCCTCGTCGCCGGTGCGGGGCGCCGAGGAGTGACCGGAGCCGGGGGTGCCGGTGGTCGTCGAGCCGGAACCGCCCGGCAGCCCGGCGTCCCCGCCGCCCTCGTCCTGGGCCGGCGGCTGCGGCAGCATGGACTGCAGCGGGGCCACGTCGTCGTCTATGGCGTCGAACACCGACGACACCTGCTCACTGACGTCCCCGAGTTGCACGGGCAGCCGCTCGCGCAGCGCTCCCCAGGTCTCCCGGTGGGACTGGGAGAAGGCGGAGAGGGCCTGCATGGGGGCCAGCGAGCCGGGGTCGTGGGCGTAGGCCGCGCTGAGCAGGCGGTGGCCCTCGGAGGCGTCGTGCCGCATGCCGGACAGGGCGCGGCGGACCTCACCGAGCGACTCGTGGTCGAGGGGGCCGCTGCGGCCGCGCTCCATCAGCCGACGGGCCTCGCTGAGCCGGGTCGAGGCGAGGTCCAGGTAGGCCCGGCCCCGCTCGTCGTTGCCGTCGGCGAGGCCGAGGCGGAAGTCCTCTATGCCGCGCTTGAGGCCGTAGAGCGAATCGCCGGGCAGAGCGTCCGAACTGGCGGCGGCGACTCCGCCGAAGGCACCGGCGGCCACGCTCACGCTCAGTCCGCCCGCGGTGAGGCCCTTGGCCAGCCGCGAGCGGGGCCGGAACCTGCTCAGCGGCGCCGCCCGATGGGTGCCGCGCGCCCGGCGCTGCTCCGGTACCGACGTGTCCGTCGCCCCGCCGCTCGCGGTGCCCTCCTGCAGCATGGCCTCGAAGGCGGCCACGAGCTGGGCCCGCTGGACGACCTTGACCTCGGGGTCCAGCTCGGGCCGGGGCAGCGTCTCCAGACCATGGGCGAGGGTCACCAGGCGACCCTGCTCGGTCGGTTCCGCGGTGGCCCCGGCGGTCGCCGGCCCTCCGGACTGCTCGGCCGCCGCCCCGGGGTCCGACTGCTCCTCCAGGGCCTGGGCGAAGGCGTTCGCCCGCCGGTGTGCCGATACGTTCGCGATCACTGGCGGCACCTCCTCTCGTCATCACGGTCGACTCCCCAGGGGGTCCTGAGGGTTGCACGCCCCGGTCGGAACCATCCGATCGGGTGATCGGAGTCGGCCAGGGAGTGACCACAGGGAGCCTGCATCCCGCACAACGAGCGGCGCGGCACTTGGGTTACGGACGGCTGATGATCGGGCGGCGGAGTCAACGGTCTTTCACCAGTGGTGACTTGAGGAACACGAAGGGTGAGCGCCGCTGTGGCGTCTCTCAGCGGGCGTCGTCGGGGAGCAGCCGGGCGAGGGTGCGCACGGCCCGGTACTGGAGCGTTTTGATGGCGCCCTCGTTCTTGCCCATGACCCGGGCGGTCTCGGCGACCGAGAGGCCCTGGAGGAAGCGCAGGGTCACGCACTCCTGCTGCTGTGGGTTGAGCCGTCGTACGGCGTCCAGCAGGGCGGCGTTGGAGAGGGACTCGAGGACGGAGTCCTCGGGGGAGCGCTCGACCTCGTTGGCGTCGAGCATCTCGCCGGTGGTGACCTCGAGGCGGAAGCGGCTGGACTTGAAGTGGTCGGCGACCAGGTTGCGGGCGATCGTCACGAGCCAGGCGCCGAAGTCGCGGCCCTGGTAGGTGAAGGTGCCGATGCGCCTGAGCGCCCGCAGAAAGGTCTCGCTGGTGAGGTCCTCGGCGGTGGCCTTGCCTCCCACCCGGTAGTAGATGTAGCGGTACACGGTGTCGCTGTACTGGTCGTAGAGCCGGCCGAAGGCGTCGGCCTCGCCGGCCTGGGCCCGCTCGACCAGCTCCATCATGCGGGCGCTGTCGCTGTCCGCCGCCGGGCGGCGGTGGGTGGTGGCGGCGGCCCCGGACGAGGACGACCGCGCTCGTCTGCCGACGACGGCGCTTCCTTCGGCCAGTGCGTAGCACGGACCGGCGGGCACGGCGGCCGCGGCGAGGGCGGGGACGGCATACGCGGTGGGGACGAAGCCGCGCAACAGGTCTTGCGCTGATTTGACCGTTGCGCGCAGCGTAGCCAGGCCCGAGGCGTCAACCCCGACGTGTGGGTACACGGGACTCCCAGAGGCAGAGCTTCCATCACGTGCAGTACGGAACCATTCACCCGTCGTAGCGAAGGTGGGGTACCGGAATGCGTCTGAGGAGAATAACGCTTCGTGCAGGCACTGCTACGCCCAGTTGCTCAAATCATCGATTACGTCGCTTCTGTGCCCGATTGACGCTCGATCAGATGCGCCAGAATGATCGCTTGGTGACCGGAACGGTTCGGATTCCTGGTGACTACAGAGCGTGTTGTGGCCGATGTGAGTTCAGGGGACTGGAGAGCCCGTCCCGGGGGTACGTCATCCCGATTGGGTCAACGACTGGGTCAACGGCCGGGTCAACGGCGGCGGCGGTGCAGCGCGATGGCCGCCACGGTGCCGCCCGCCACCGCCCCGACGCCCGCGGCCGCGGGGATGCCGACCTTCGCGGCCTTGCGCCCGGTGCGGTAGTCGCGCAGTCGCCACTCCAGCTCGCGGGCGTGCTTGCGCAGCTTGGAGTCCGGGTTGATGGCGTACGGATGTCCGACCAGCGACAGCATCGGGATGTCGTTGTGCGAGTCGCTGTAGGCGGCGCAGCGGGACAGGTCCAGGGCCTCGGCCGTGGCCAGCGCCCGGACCGCCTCGGCCTTCGCGGGGCCGTGCAGCGGCTCGCCGACCAGCTTGCCCGTGTAGACGCCGCCGATCGACTCGGCCACCGTGCCGAGCGCGCCGGTCAGGCCGAGGCGGCGGGCGATCACCTGGGCGATCTCCACCGGGGCGGCCGTCACCAGCCAGACCTTCTGTCCGGCGTCCAGGTGGGCCTGCGCGAGGGCGCGGGTGCCGGGCCAGATCCGCTCGGCCATGTACTCGTCGTAGATCTCCTCGCCGATCGACTTCAGTTCGGAGACGCGGTGGCCCTTGACGATGGAGAGCGCGGAGTCGCGGGCGTCCTGCATGTGCTCCGGGTCCTCGAACCCGGCCAGCCGGAACCAGGCCTGCTGCCAGGCGAAGCGGGCGAGGTCGCGGGTCTCGAAGAACTTCCGCTTGTACAGGCCCCGGCCGAAGTGGAAGATCGCGGCGCCCTGCATGACGGTGTTGTCGAGGTCGAAGAACGCGGCCGCGCGGTCGTCGCCGTGGACCGGGAACTCCGGTTCGGCGACTCCGGAGCCGGGGGTGGTTTCCTGGGAGGTCCCGGCGGTCTCGGCGGCTTCCGCGGACTTGCGGGCTGCCTCCGCCGAGGCCTCGCCTGCCAACACGCTCCGCGCCGTGGCGGAGCGCCTACGGGGAGTGAGCCATCGAAGAGCGGCCATGCCAGTGAGCATAGCCAGCTTGTTCGGATGCTTCGGAGCCGACGGGTTCGCAGGCTGTGAACTCCGGGCGGCGGTGCCGTTAAGCGGCCGTGCTGCGAGGGCTCGCCCGCGGTCCCACCCGCGCTCGCGCCGGCGCGCGCGAGAATGGCCGGCATGAGTCCCCTCTTCCGCCGGAAGCCCACGCAGCCCCCTGAGCACTCCGAGAACCATCTCGTCACCCTCATTCGCAAACCCGGCTGTCATCTGTGTGATGACGCACAGCTCGTCGTCGAGAAGGTCTGCGCGGAACTCGGCGTCCCCTGGGAGGGGAAGGACATCACCGAGGACCGCCAACTCCACGACCAGTACTGGGAGCAGATTCCGGTCGTGCTGGTCGACGGGCGGCAGCACACCTTCTGGCGTGTGAACGAGGAACGGCTGCGCAAGGTACTGACCGATCAGTACAAGTAGTCCGTATGGTCGCTTAGGATCGATGGCGACCAGGTCTCGGGGGCGTTGATCGTGAGGAGCGTGTACGGCTTTGCCCCCGATGAGTGAGGAACGAGAGTACGTATGTGCCGGTTCCCGTTCCGTGCGCCGGGGGCGCGTGACCCCGGTCACGTTGGCCGGGCAAATCGGACACCATCTTTGTGCACGCGTTCACAAAGACATAGCCTGCATTCGACGGGGCGGTCATGTAGGGACGTATGACCGCCTACAGCCCCGCTCTACCCGCAGGAGCACCGTGGCAACTGGCCGAGCACACCGACCGGCGACCCGCAGCCGAGGGATTCCCGAGGCCACCGTCGCCAGGCTTCCGCTGTACCTCCGCGCACTGACCGC
Source organism: Streptomyces violaceoruber (assembly GCF_033406955.1). Lineage (NCBI taxonomy): Bacteria > Bacillati > Actinomycetota > Actinomycetes > Kitasatosporales > Streptomycetaceae > Streptomyces > Streptomyces violaceoruber. The sequence goes on from NZ_CP137734.1 coordinate 4,781,873, forward strand.
GCTGTCCGAGCGCTCGGTGCCCACGGTCTCCTCCGAGGAGCTGGCGGCCGCCGCGGGGGTCAACTCCGCGAAGCTGCGCAAGGACTTCTCCTACCTCGGCTCCTACGGGACCCGCGGTGTCGGCTACGACGTCGAGTATCTCGTCTACCAGATCTCGCGCGAACTCGGCCTCACCCAGGACTGGCCGGTTGTGATCGTCGGTATCGGCAACCTCGGTGCCGCGCTCGCCAACTACGGTGGTTTCGCCTCCCGCGGGTTCCGCGTCGCCGCGCTCATCGACGCCGATCCGGGAATGGCCGGAAAGCCCGTCGCCGGCATCCCGGTGCAGCACACCGACGAGCTGGAGAAGATCATCCAGGACGACGGTGTCTCGATCGGTGTGATCGCGACCCCCGCCGGCGCCGCCCAGCAGGTCTGCGACCGCCTCGTGGCCGCCGGTGTCACCTCCATCCTGAACTTCGCGCCGACCGTGCTGAACGTCCCCGAGGGCGTCGACGTGCGCAAGGTCGACCTCTCCATCGAGCTGCAGATCCTCGCCTTCCACGAGCAGCGCAAGGCGGGCGAGGAGGCCGCGGCCGACGGCGCCGCACCGCCCGTCGCCGCCCGCAAGCAGCAGCGCTCCACCGGCTCCGCCGACCAGGGACCCGACGGGGACGTACCCGCCGTGATGCCGGCATGAGCCTCCTCGTCGTCGGGCTGAGCCACCGCAGCGCCCCCGTCAGCGTGCTCGAGCGGGCCTCGCTGAACGCGGACGCGCAGCTCAAGCTGCTCCAGGACACGGTCGCCGCCGAACCGGCCGCCGAGGCCGCGGTCCTGGCCACCTGCAACCGCATCGAGCTGTACGCCGACGTGGACAAGTTCCACGCCGGTGTCGCCGAGCTGTCCACGCTGCTCGCCCAGCACAGCGGCGTCGGCCTGGAGGAGCTGACCCCCTACCTCTACGTGCACTACGAGGACCGGGCCGTCCACCACCTGTTCTCGGTGGCCTGCGGGCTGGACTCGATGGTGGTCGGCGAGGGGCAGATCCTCGGCCAGATAAAGGACTCCCTGGCCCGCGCCCAGGACCTGCACACCGCCGGACGGCTCCTGAACGACCTGTTCCAGCAGGCGCTGCGGGTCGGCAAGCGCGCCCACTCCGAGACCGGCATCGACCGGGCCGGGCAGTCCCTGGTCACCTTCGGCCTGGAGCAGCTGTCCGCGGGGGCCGACGTCGAGCAGTGGGCGCGGGGCAAGAAGGCGCTGGTCATCGGCGCCGGTTCGATGTCCTCGCTGGCCGCCGCCACGCTGGCGCGGGCCGGGGTCGCCGAGATCGTGGTCGCCAACCGCACCTTCGAGCGCGCCGAGCGCCTCGCGCTCCTGCTCGAAGAGCAATATGGACAACGTCTTTCCGAGGGCGACGACACGGACGTGCTGGCCCGCGCGGTACCGATGGACGCGGTGCCGGGCGAGCTGACACGTGCCGACGTGGCCGTTTCCTGTACGGGCGCGACCGGTCTCGTCCTCACGGCCGACTCCGTGGCGGCGGCGGTGGAGGGCCGTACCGGCGCACCCGCCGTCGAGGACACCGCCGTACGGGAGACCGCCGTACGGGAAGCCGGCGAAACGCCACTGCCGGGTGCCGGGAGCGCCACCGACGAGAACTGCCCCCTGGACCTCTCCTCCGTGTCCTCCGTCCCCTCCGGCTTCTCCGTCATGGGCGAGGCCGCCGTGGCCGGCATGGACGCGGCGACGCTGGAGCAGCACGGGGCGTGGGCCGCGGGCGGTACGGCGGTGGACCGGACGCGCGAGGCGGGCCGGAGCGGTCCGGAGGCGGACGCCGAGCTGATCGGCGCGCTCGCCGCGACGGCGACCCGCGTCGGCCGCATCCCCGAGCGCCGCCGCCCGGAGCCCGTCGCCGAGGCGCCCCGCCCGCAGCCCGTGCTCTTCCTGCTCGACCTCGCGATGCCGCGGGACGTCGACGCCGCCGTGCACCGGCTGGCCGGGGTCCGCCTGGTGGACATCGAGTCGCTCGCCGACGCCTCGGCCGACGCACCGATGGCCGCCGACGTCGACATGGTCCGCCGGATCGTCGCCGACGAGGTCGCGGCCTTCGGCGCCGCCCAGCGCGCCGCGCACATCACGCCCACCGTGGTCGCGCTGCGCAGCATGGCCGCGGACGTCGTGGCCGGCGAGATCGCCCGCCTGGAAGGGCGGCTGCCGGGGCTCGACGACAAGCACCGGGCCGAGATCACCCAGACCGTCAAGCGTGTGGTCGACAAGCTGCTGCACGCGCCGACGGTGCGGGTCAAGCAGCTCGCCGCCGAACCCGGCGGTGCCGGGTACGCGGACGCGCTGCGCACCCTGTTCGACCTCGACCAGGAGACGGTGGCCTCCGTCTCCCGCGCCGAGAACAGCACTGAGAAGAACCGAGGGCCGGCATGACTGAGAAGGCACTGAGGCTGGGGACCAGGCGGAGCAAGCTCGCCATGGCCCAGTCCGGGCAGGTGGCGGACGCCGTGAGCCAGGTGACCGGTCGGCCCGTTGAGCTGGTCGAGATCACCACGTACGGGGACACGTCGCGGGAGCACCTGGCGCAGATCGGCGGCACGGGGGTGTTCGTCGCCGCGCTGCGCGACGCGCTGCTGCGGGGTGAGGTGGACTTCGCGGTTCACTCGCTCAAGGACCTCCCCACCGCGCAGCACGAGGGCCTGGTCGTGGCCGCGATCCCGGAGCGCGAGGACCCGCGGGACGTGGTCGTCGCCCGGGACGCGCGCAAGCTGACCGACCTCCCGCGCGGGGCGCGCGTCGGCACGGGCGCGCCGCGCCGCATGGCGCAGCTGAACGCGTACGCCCGCACCCACGGGATGGAGATCGAGACCGTCCCGATCCGGGGCAACGTGGACACGCGCATCGGATACGTCCGCAGCGGTGAGCTGGACGCGGTCGTGCTGGCCGCCGCCGGGCTGAACCGGGTGGGGCGCATCGACGAGGTGACCGACTTCCTGTCGGTCGACACGGTTTTGCCGGCCCCCGGCCAGGGGGCACTGGCGGTCGAGTGCGCGGCGGACAACGCCTCGCTGATCGCCGCGCTCGCCGAGCTCGACGACCCGTTCACGCGGGCCGCCGTAACGGCCGAGCGGTCACTGCTCGCCGCCCTGGAGGCCGGCTGCAGCGCACCCGTGGGGGCGCTGGCCGACCTTCTGGCCGACGGGCAGACTGTCAAGGAAATGCGCCTGCGCGGCGTCGTCGGCACGACCGACGGCTCGACGCTGGTGCAGCTGTCCACCACCGGTCCCGTGCCCGAGACGCACGAGGCGGCGCTGGCGCTCGGCGGCGAACTCGCCGCCGAGATGCTCGCCCAGGGCGCGGCCGGTCTGATGGGGGAGCGAGCACAGTGAGCCCCACCACCCTTCCCGCCGGTCCTGAACACGGGCACGTCACCTTCCTCGGTGCCGGACCCGGAGATCCGGGACTGCTGACTCTGCGCGCCGTCGAGGCGCTGGCGCACGCGGACGTCCTCGTCGCCGAGCACGAGGTGCTCGACGTCGTACGCACGCACGCGAAGCAGGGCGTGTCGGAAGTGCACACGGATGCCGATCCGTCGGATCCGGGCACAGGCGCGCCCCAGCTGACGGTAGTTGACGGTGCGTCAACGACCTTCGGCGCCCCCGCTGTGCGGGATGCCGCACATCTTGTCATGGAGGCCGCGCGGGGCGGCAGGCGGGTCGTGCGTGCGGTGACCGGGGATCCCGGGCTCGACGCGTACGCCGCCGAGGAGATGCTGGCGTGCGCCGCGGCCGGGGTGCCCTTCGAGGTCGTCCCGGGCATTGCGAACGCCGTCGGCGTGCCCGCGTACGCCGGTGTGCCGCTGCGGGACGCGGAGGGCGCGGACGTGCGCTTCGTGGACGCCCGTACGGCCTCGGACCGCTGCTGGACCGAGGTGGGCGCCTCCGACGGCACGGTGGTGGTGTCGACGACGCTCGACTCGGTGGCCGCGGCGGCCGGTGAGCTGGTCTCGGCCGGCCGCAAGCCGGACACCCCGCTGACGGTGACCATCGCCGGTACGACCACGCGGCAGCGCACCTGGACGGCGACGCTGGGCACGGTCGCGCAGACGCTGAAGCAGGCGAAGGTGCTGCCGTCCCCGGACGGCGGCCGCCCGGTGATAGCCGTGGTCGGCGAGCGCAGCTCCGCCGCCCGGCGCGACCAGCTGTCGTGGTTCGAGTCCAAGCCGCTGTTCGGCTGGAAGGTCCTCGTCCCGCGCACGAAGGAGCAGGCGGCTTCGCTCTCCGACCAGCTGCGGTCCTACGGGGCCGTCCCGAGCGAGGTTCCGACCATCGCGGTGGAGCCGCCGCGCACCCCGCAGCAGATGGAGCGGGCGGTCAAGGGCCTGGTGACGGGCCGCTACGAGTGGATCGCGTTCACGTCGGTCAACGCGGTCAAGGCGGTCCGTGAGAAGTTCGAGGAGTACGGGCTGGACGCCCGCGCCTTCGCGGGCATCAAGGTCGCGGCGGTGGGCGAGCAGACGGCCAACGCGCTGATCGCCTTCGGCGTCAAGCCGGACCTGGTCCCGAGCGGCGAGCAGTCGGCCGCCGGTCTCCTGGAGGACTGGCCGCCCTACGACCCGGTCTTCGACCCGATCGACCGTGTCTTCCTGCCCCGCGCCGACATCGCCACGGAGACCCTGGTCGCCGGGCTGATCGAGCTGGGCTGGGAGGTCGACGACGTCACCGCCTACCGCACGGTGCGCGCCTCGCCGCCGCCGGCCACGACCCGGGAGGCCATCAAGGGCGGCGGCTTCGACGCGGTGCTCTTCACGTCGTCCTCCACGGTCCGCAACCTCGTCGGCATCGCGGGCAAGCCGCACAACGTCACGGTGATCGCCTGCATCGGCCCGGCGACGGCCAAGACGGCCGAGGAACACGGGCTGCGCGTCGACGTGATGTCCCCCGAGCCGTCCGTCACCAAGCTGGCGGAGGCCCTGGCCGACTTCGGCCTGCGGCGCCGGGCGGCGGCCCTGGAGGCGGGGGATCCGGTGACGCGGCCGAGCGAACGGCGGCCGGGGTCGCGGAGACGGCGGTCGTCGACCTGAGGTGGTCCTCCACGTGAGCCGATGCGGGGCGTCCTTTGCGGGCGCCCCGTCGTCGTTGCCCCGGACCGCGTTGCCCCGGACGGCGTTCGCTCGGCCGCGTCGTACCGGCCGCGTCGTACCGGCGAGCGTCCCACCCTGGATCCGCAGCGCGGACGTCCGCCGGGAACCGTACGCGCGCGGGGGCGGAGAACACGGGCAAGGGCTTCGCGCTCCAGTACGGGGCGGTTGCGCTTAGCCTTGGGCGACTTGACGACGGTGGAGGGTGCATGACCGGGTTGGGCAGGCTCGACGGCAAGCGGACTCTGGTGATCGGGGGTGGCGGGGCAGGGATCGGCCGGAGCATCGTCCGTTCCTGTGCGGCCGCGGGGGCGGCGGTGGCGGTGGCCGACGTGGATGCCGCACGGGCGACCGAGGCGGCGGACGAGTTGCTGGCGGCCGGACACGTCGCCCACGCGCTGAGCGGCGACGTCCGTTCCCGCGAGCAACTCGAAGACGTGATCGTCGGCGCGGCCGACCGGCTCGGCGGGCTCGACGTCCTGATCACGGTGGTCGGCGGGCAGGTGGCCTTCGTACCCGCGGTCAGACTGCACGAGATGGCCGACGCCGACTGGGACACCGTCTACGAACTGAACCTGCGCTATGTGGCTCGCGCGGTGCGACGCGTGCTGCGGCTGTTCCTGGAACAGGGCACCGGCGGGAACATCGTCGGCATCGGCTCGGTCACCGGGTTCATGGCCGCGCCGATGCAGGCCGGTTACGGCGCCGCCAAGGCCGGCCTGCACAGCCTGGCGCGGACCGTCGCGGCCGAGTACGCGGCCGACGGCATCCGGATGAACGTCGTCGCGGGCGGGGCGATCAGTACCGCCGTCAACGCCGGCCCCTCCGACGCATGGGTTCCGGAGATACCGGCGGGCCGCTACGGCACGTCGGAGGAGATGGCTGCCGCGGCCGTCTACCTGGCCTCGGACGAGTCGCGCTACGTCACCGGCCAGCAGATCGTCCTGGACGGCGGGGTCTCGGTCCGCGGTCCCTTCCCCGAGTAGCCGAGGGCGAGGGGCGTACCCGTCACGGGCGCTCCGCCGGCCGGTGCAGCCCGCTCAGGTCCAGCGTCGGGGCGGGCGGCAGGGGGGCCGGGCGGGGCGGCGGGTCGGCCTGGAAGGACTGGAAGAGGTAGGTCAGGAGGCGGTGGGCGGCGGGGACGGCGGTCTCGGGGGGCTGGGAGGCCAGGCCGCTCACGGCCAGGAGGAGCAGGGGGATGTCGGCGGGGGAGAAGTCCTCGCGGAGCCGGCCCGCGTCGCGGGCGCGCCGGACCAGGTGGGCCAGGCGCTCCTCGGCGCAGGCGCGTTCCCGGTCGTAGTCCAGGGACGCCGGGAAACCGGCCATGAACACCGTCTCGAAGCCGCGGTCGGTGACCAGCGTGGTGCACACCTTCCGCAGGAGCGTGTACAGGCCGTGTCCCGGGTCGGGGTCGGCCAGGGCCTCGTCGAACGCGGCCGCGCACACGGTGAGCTGGTCGTCGAAGGCCGCGGCCACGAGGGACGAGCGGGTGGGGAAGCGGCGGTAGAGGGTGGCCACGCCGACGCCCGCCCGGCGGGCGACCGCGCTCATCGGGGCGTCGACGCCCCGGGCGGAGAAGACCTCGCGCGCGGCCTCCAGGACGCGTTCGCGGTTGCGGCGGGCATCGGCCCGCAGCGCGTCCGGCGCCGGAGCCTCCCCGGTGGTGTGCTCCGCGGGGTTGTGAGAGGGCTGGTCAGGCATGTTTCTCACTTCCGGGTTAAGTGGAGGGCATCGTCCGCTTACGTGTCTAGCGTGAGGTTAGCAGCGGATGCGGGCTTCGCCTCCGCACGTCCCGAACGCGACGTGGGTCACGAGACATGGGTGCGAGACATGGGTGAGATGAAGTCGGTTCTCTTCGACCGCTACGGGCCTCCCGAGGTGCTGTACGTCGGACGGCGGCCGGTGCCGGCCATCGGACCCGACGAGGTGCTGGTGCGGGTGTGCGCCGCCGGGGTCAACGGCGGCGACCTGCACGACCGGACGGGCAAGGTGCGTCTGGTGACCGGCCGGGCCTTTCCCAAGGGGTGCGGCATCGACTTCGCGGGGGAGGTGGCCGGGGTCGGGGCCTCGGTGCGCGGGGTCCGGGAGGGCCGGCGGGTGTGGGGGCTGCTGGGGCGCCGTACCGGCAGCATGGCCGAGTACGTCGCCGTCAGCCCCCGGCGGATCGCGCCCGCACCCGACAACCTCACGCCGGAGGAGGCCGTCTCGCTGCTCGCGGGCGCGACCACGGCGCTGACCGCGCTGCGCGACAAGGCCGCTCTCCAGCCCGGTGAGCGACTGCTCGTCCGGGGCGGGAGCGGCGGTGTGGGCAGTGTCGCCGTGCAGGTGGGAAGGGTGCTCGGGGCGCGTGTCGTCGCGCTCGCGGGCGGGCGGAACCTCGACTTCGTGCGGGGGCTGGGCGCCGAGGAGGCACTGGACCACCGGACGACCGCGCTGTCCGCGCTCGGCCGCTTCGACGTCGTCCTCGACACCGTCGGCACCGAGCAGGCCCGGGTGCGGCGGTTGCTGGCGCCGGGCGGGCGCATGGTCGCCGTCGCCCCCGACCTCGACCGGCCGCTCGCGTGGCTCGGTACCGTGCTCGGTTCCGCCGTCCACGGAAAGGGGCGCATCCGCTTCTTCAGCGGCAATCCCGACAGCGCGCTGCTCGCCGAGGCCGCCCGGCTCGCCGAGCACGGTGACATCGTCCCCGTCGTCGACACCGTCCACCCGCTCGACGGCGTCGCCGACGCCCAACGGGCCCTGGCGGCCGGGGGCGTTCGGGGCAAGCACGTCGTACGGGTGCGGTAGGTCCGGCAACCGGCGGCAGACGGGCCCGCGTTGACAGGTGGCGGGCCGGTGCGTGTAATGAGGGTGGTGCCGCGTGGCGCCGGTCAAAGAGCAGTGGGCCGGCCGGCGACCGGGCGAGCGCCCTTCATGCAGGGGGTACGTGATGCGTTCATACTCCGCGCCCTGATTCCGAGTCGTCCGACGCAGCGCTTCCGCGCGTCGGTCTCGTGCTTGCCCTTCGTTCCCCGCACGCCGCGGCACGTGTCGTTGCCGTTGCCGTGGCCTGCCGTCCTGGAGACACAGAACCGTATGCCCACGTCGTTCCACCAGTCCGTCATCGACGAGTTCCGCGCCAACGAGGGGAAGGTCGGCGGCCCCTTCGAAGGCGGGGATCTGCTTCTGCTGACCACCACCGGCGCCCGGTCGGGGGCCTCGCGGACCACACCGCTCGGTTACGTCCGCCACGGGGAGTCCCTGCTCGTGGTCGGGTCCAACCTCGGTGGCCCGCGGCACCCCGGCTGGTACTACAACCTGCTCGCCCATCCCCTGGTCCGGGTGGAGGTGGGCGCGGCGGGTTTCGAGGCGCTCGCGGTGCCCGCCGAGGGGGAGCGGCGCGAGGAGCTGTTCGCGCACGTCGTACGGGAGGCGCCCGGGTACGGCGACTACCAGGCCGGCACCAGCAGGCCGCTGCCGGTCGTGGTGCTGGAGCAGGCCGAGCCCGAGGAGTGGGTGGGGCGGCCCCGTGAGGTCCGCACTCTCGCCGACAAGCTGGTGGAGGTGCACACCTGGCTGCGGGGGCAGTTGAGGCAGGTGCGGGCCGAGGTCGAGGCACACTTCGCGGCCCCGGGGGCGGCCGGTGCGCCGCCGAGTCTCGGGCTGCAGATCCGGCAGCGGTGTCTGGCGTTCTGCCAGGTGCTGGAGTTCCATCACGACAGCGAGGACGGGCACCTGTTTCCCGGAACGGCCCGGCACCACCCCCGACTGGCCCCCGTCTTCGACCGGCTCGCCGAGGAGCACCGCACGGTCGCCCGCGTCCAGGGAGAACTGGCGGCACTGCTCGCGGGCGTCTCCGTAGCCGAGCCGGGGCGCTTCCGGCGCGAACTCGCGGCGATGTCCGCGGAGCTGAACGCGCACCTCGACCACGAGGAGGAGGTGCTGCTTCCGCTGCTGGCCGACGTGCCCTGGCCGCCGGTCGCGCCCTCGGCCGGGCCCCCGACCGCACGTTAGGCGGACTCCAGCAACTCCTTGAGCCGGGCCAGGTCGGCGGCCACCATGCCCGCGTCGCGCTCGAAGTCCGCGTCGGTCGTCCCCGGCTGCCGGCGGAGGGTGAACACCACCTCGCTCGCCGTGCCGTCGGCGATGACGCGGACCGGGTTGTAGACGGTCTCCCCGGAGGGGAGCGTGACGTGGTGGTCGAGTACGCCCAGGTCGTTGCGGGGGACGAAGGTGACCTTGACCCGGCCGAGGGGTGAGGAGTCCGCGATCCATGCGTCCGCGACCCTCTCGATCGTCCCGCCGAGGCCGTGGGCCCACGCGGGCAGGTTGGCCGGGTCCGAGGCGTACGCGTAGACGTCGGTGACCGTGCGGTCGATGTGGATGCCGAGGTGGCGTGAAGCCCTGCCGGTGCTGTTCATGGCAGTGACGGTAACGGGCCGTCGGCCCCGGTCTCTTGAACGAATCGGACGCGCCCGTTCCGCCGGTCGGCCCCTCGGCTCGGCCGCGCGGGAGGAACAGGCGATCACCGAGTTCGGCGCGCTGCTCGGAGCCCACCTCTTCGACGCGAGCCTGCCGGGGGTGGCGTACCCGGAGGTGGCGGACCACTCACTCGCGCTGGACGCCTACGACCGTGCCAAGGACGCCCCCGCGGGTGAGGTGCGCGGCGTCCTCGCCGAGGGAAGGGCGGCGCCGGCCCGGCTCGACGCCGGCTGTGGTCGGCGTCGGCTGGAGCCCGCCCGGAGGCACCTCGCGGCGTGTGGGGGTGTGCCGTGCCGACGCCGTACGGCCGGCCGACCAGCGGCGGCGGCCCTGAGCGGGTCGGCTTGCCCGGTCACCACCGAAGAGGGCACTTCTGGGCGGCCCCCCCCCCGCGTTGCCCGGACCGCTCCGGGCCGACTTCCCGTCGGCAAAGGCACGGGTGGGGCGGGCGTAGCGTAGGTGGTATGACGACGTACGGATCCTTTCCCGGCGCCCGGCCCCGGCGGCTGCGGACCACCCCCGTGATGCGTCGGATGGTCGCCGAGACCCGGCTGCACCCCGCCGACTTCATCCTTCCGGCCTTCGTCCGCGAGGGCGTGAGCGAGCCGGTGCCGATCGCGGCGATGCCCGGTGTCGTGCAGCACACCCGGGACACGCTGAAGAAGGCGGCCGCGGAGGCGGTCGAGGCCGGGGTCTCCGGGATCATGATCTTCGGGGTGCCGGAGGACGGGAAGAAGGACGCCGCGGGGACCGCCGGGACCGATCCGGACGGGATTCTGCAGGTCGCGCTGCGGGACGTGCGGGCCGAGGTCGGGGACGAGCTGCTTGTCATGTCCGACCTCTGTCTGGACGAGTTCACCGATCACGGGCACTGCGGGGTGCTGGACGGCCAGGGGCGGGTCGACAACGACGCCACGCTCGAGCGGTACGCCGAGATGGCGCAGGTCCAGGCCGACGCGGGCGCCCATGTCGTCGGGCCCAGCGGGATGATGGACGGGCAGATCGGCGTCATCCGTGATGCCCTCGACCAGATCGGGCGGGAGGACGTGGCGATCCTCGCGTACACCGCCAAGTACGCCTCCGCCTTCTACGGGCCCTTCCGCGAGGCCGTCGGGTCCTCGCTCAAGGGCGACCGCAAGACCTACCAGCAGGACTCCGCCAACGCGCGGGAGTCGCTGCGGGAGCTGGCGCTGGACCTGGAGGAGGGGGCCGACATGGTGATGGTCAAGCCGGCCGGTCCCTACCTCGACATCCTCGCCAAGGTCGCCGAGGCCTCGGACGTGCCCGTCGCCGCCTACCAGATCTCCGGCGAGTACTCGATGATCGAGGCCGCCGCCGAGAAGGGCTGGATCGACCGCGACCGGGCCATCCTGGAGAGCCTCACCGGGATCAAGCGGGCGGGCGCGCGCAACATCCTGACGTACTGGGCGACCGAGGTCGCTCGCACACTGCGCTGAGCGACCGGTGCCGGCCCTTCACGCAAGGGGTGCGGGGCGCGCCGGGGCGCGGGCCCCTTCAGTACTCGAGCGCGTTCGAAGCGTCGGTCTGCCAGTAGGTGACCATCAGCGCGGTGTCGACGTACACGCCGCCGGAGGGCAGCTTGACCGTGGCGATGGAGCCGTCCTCGAACGGGATGGTGAGGGTGTTCGCGTCGTAGCCGTTCTCGCCGCTGCCGTCGCCGGACGACAGGCGCACGCCCGCGTAGCCCGACTCTCCCGGGGCCAGCGTCGTCAGCGACTGCGGCTTGCTGGACTTCGCGACCGGCGGCACGGCCTGGGCCTCGCCGAACCGCGTCGCCGGGTACTGCGGCAGCGCGCACGTCTTCGAGCCGGTGTTGGTGGCGGTCAGCAGCAGGTGATTGATCGGGCGGGGGGCGTTCGCCGCGGTGATCCGTACGTCGGAGGCGGAGCACTCGCCGGGGACGCCCGAGTCGGAGTCCTTGTCGGCTCCGGCGCCGGTGCTGGAACCGGAGGCCGAGCCGGAGCCGGAGCCCGATGCCTTGTCGTTGCCGGCGGAGCCGTTCGAGGCGGTGGATCCGTTCGAGCCGGTGGAGCCGGTGGATTCGTTCGAGCCCGTCGATCCCTCGACACCCTTCGCGCTGCCCGCCGGCTGGACGCTGTTCCCGTCCGCCGACGCGGAGGCGGTGGAGTCGGGTGCCGGGGAGCCCGTGAGTTCGTCGCCCTCGCAGGCCGTGAGGGAGAGCGCGGCCAGCGCGACCGTGGTGGCGGCGAACAGGCGGGTACGGGTGATGCGGCGTGCGGACATGGAAGTTCTCCTTCGTAAGTGGGGAGTTGAGGCGAGCCGGTCGACCGTTCTCCGGGAGCGGCTGCTTTGATGACCACAGCCTGCGGCCGGGTTCGTCCCAGCCGCCAGCGGTGGGCGATCATGCGGGACAATGGGACGCCAGGAACGCCTTGACCTGCGGGAACGATGTCCCTCTGGGATGCGGTACGGGGATGCGAGGAGAGGGAGGAACGGTGGCGGGGGACGACTTCGCGGCGCTGCTTCGGGAGCTGAAGGAGCGGTCCGGGCTCAGTTACGGGGCACTCGGCAAGCGGCTGCACATGAGCGGCTCGACCCTGCACCGGTACGTCAGCGGAGAGGTGGTTCCGGTCGAGTTCGCGCCCGTCGAACGCCTCGCCCGGGTGTGCCGGGCGACACCCGACGAACTGCTCGAACTGCACCGCCGCTGGATCCGCGCGGACGCGCTGCGCGGCGTGAAGAAGGACGAGGCCGAGGGGGCGGAGGGGAGCGACGGGGGCGAGACCGCCGAGGGCGCCGAGGGCGCGGCCGCGGACAGCACCGCGTCGGCCCGGGCACCATCGGCAGCGCCGCCCGTTCCGGACACCACCCCTGTACCGGCTACCCCCGTAATGGCCACCCCGGTACCGGTCACCCCGGACGCCACTCCCGCACCGGGCAGCGTCCCGCCCGCCCGTGACGCCTCCGGTCCGGCCCGCCGCCGGGTGCCGCGCGCCGCGCTCTACGCCGCGACCGGCGTCGTCGCCGTCAGCGCCGCGGTGGCGCTCGTGGCCAACCTCGTGGCGAGCCCGGACGACGACGGCCGGCACGGTCCGGCCGGGGCCGTCGCGCAGACCTCCGCGTCGGTGTCCGGGACTGCGACCGGGCCGGGGTCGACGAGCCCGAGCCCGAGCGCGTCCACGTCCGCCCCGTCCGCCTCCGCCTCGGTGTCCGGGACCTCCTCGGCCTCGCCGTCCCGTCCGGCCACCGCCGCGCCGAGCCGCCGGGCACCCGCCGGGCCCCCGCTCACCGTGTCGACCACCCCGTACTACTGGGAGGTGCCCTGCGACCACGCCTTCCTGGTCGACCGCAGCCCGAAGAACGTGCCGAAGCCGCCGCCGCAGCAGGGCGCCGTCGGCTGGGCCGCCCCCCTCAAGGCGGTCTCCGCGAACCGGCAGGAGGTCGTCCTCACCGTGCAGGGCACCGGCCCGGAGACGGTGGTCCTGGAGGACCTGCACGTCCGTGTGGTGAGCAGCGGTCCGGCGCTGGACTGGAACCAGTACGTGATGGGCAACGGCTGCGGCGGCCAGGTGGACACCGCGTCCTTCGACGTCTCGCTCGACCTGGGCACACCGACGGCGGTGCCGATCGGGGGCCAGCGGGACTTTCCGTACAGCGTCACCGAGTCCGACACGGAGGTCTTCCACGCCACCGCGCACACCAGTGGCCAGGACGTCAGCTGGTACCTGGAGCTGGAGTGGTCCAGCGGCGGCCGGCACGGCATGACACGCGTCGACGACCACGGCAAGCCGTTCCGCACCAGCGCCTCCCGGGACGACTCCTACTACGCGTACCCCCTCGGCAGCGACCACTGGGAGCCGGTCGAGGGCGGCTGACGCGGCGGCCACGGCGGGGCGGCGGCAAGTCCGCCCGGGGGATAGGTTGTTGACCATCTAACCGGTTCGCTTCCTCAGGCGACATCCGAAAGGTGGGACGCCCATGCCCGGTGACGCGCTCAGCCAGGACCCCGCGGAGCTGCGGAGGAGGATCGACAGCAGCAAGGCGCACCCGGCCCGGGTCTACGACGTCTTCCTGGGCGGCAAGGACCACTACCCCGCCGACCTCGCCGCCGCGGCCGCCGGGCTCGCCGCCAACCCGCGCGGCTACCTCGACGTACGGCACAACCGCGACTTCCTGCGGCGCGCGGTGACCGCGCTCGCCCGCGAGGACGGCATCCGGCAGTTCCTCGACATCGGCACCGGGCTGCCCACCGCCGAGAACGTGCACCAGATCGCCCAGCGCATCGCCCCCGAGTCGAGGGTCGTCTACGTCGACAACGACCCGGTCGTGCTGGCCCACGCCCGCGCCCTGCTCACCAGCGGTCCCGAGGGGCGTACGGACTACATCGACGCGGACCTGAAGAGCCCGGCGCAGATCCTCGAACAGGCCGCGGCGACCCTCGACTTCGACCAGCCGGTGGCCCTGTGCCTCGTCGCCATTCTGCACTTCGTCGAGGACGAGGAGGCGTACCCGATCGTCCGCGAGCTGATGGACGCGCTGCCCGCCGGCAGCCGGCTCGTCCTCAGCCACCTCACGGAGGACCTCAACCCGGAGAACATCCGCGCCGTCCAGCGGACGTACACGGAGCGGGGTTTCACCTTCGTGCTGCGCTCCCGCAAGGACGTCGAGCGCTTCTTCACCGAGGCCGGTCTCGAGCTCGCCGAGCCCGGGGTCGTCCCGGTGCACCACTGGCGGCCCGACCACGCGGCACCGGTGCCGGAGCAGCCGGAGGAGTCGTACCTGGCCGGCCTGGACGACATCGAGAAGGTCCGCTACCGGGACATCAACGACGTCACGGACGCGGACATCAACGTGTACGGCGGGCTGGGCGCCAAGGGCTGACGGTGCGGCGGCCGCGCGGTCACCAGTCGTACGGGTGTCCGGATCGCGGAAAGTCTCCTGTAGGCGGCACCTATTTCCTTACGCTGCGCACATGACCGTGACTGAGAACGTGCCCGCCGCCACCGCTTCCCTGCCGCCGCTCGCCGCGCGGGCCCGGTCGATCGGCGGTTCGCCCGTACGGGACATCCTCGCCGTCACCGCCCGCCCCGAGGTGATCAACTTCGCGGGCGGGCTGCCGGCCCCCGAACTCTTCGACGCGGAGGGCATCGCCGCCGCGTACCGGGACGTCCTCGCCGAGACGCCCGCGCGGGCTTTGCAGTACTCCACGACCGAGGGCGAACCCGCCCTGCGGGCCGCCCTCGCCGCCCGCACCTCGGCCCGCGGGCTGGCCACCGACGCCGACGACATCCTCGTCACCACCGGCTCGCAGCAGGCACTCTCGCTCCTCGCCACCGCCCTGCTCGAACCCGGCGACACCGTCCTCGTCGAACGCCCCTGCTACCTGGCCGCGCTCCAGGCCTTCGGCTTCGCGGGCGCCCGGGTGGTGGCCGTGCCCGGGGACGAGCACGGGATAGACCCCGGGGCGCTGGAGGAGCTGGTGGTGCGCGAGCGGCCCAAGCTGCTCTACACGGTCCCCACCTTCTCCAACCCCACCGGCCGCACCGTGCCCGCCGCCCGCCGCGCCGCCGTCGCCGAGGTCGCCGGGCGGTGCGGCCTGTGGATCGTCGAGGACGACCCGTACGGCGAACTGCGCTTCGAGGGCGAGCGGGTGCCGTGGATCGCCTCCTACGAGGGCGCCCGGGACCGGACCGTGCTGCTGGGCTCCTTCTCCAAGGTCATGGCGCCCGGCCTGCGCCTGGGCTGGCTGCGGGCACCCGCCGAGCTGCGCCGGGCCTGCGCGGTCGCCAAGCAGGCCGCCGACCTGCACACCCCGACCGTCAACCAGCTCGCCGCCGCCCGCTACCTGGCCGACCGTGACCTGGACGCCCACGTCGCCCGCGTCGCCGCCGTCTACGGCGAGCGCCGGGACGCCATGCTCGCGGGCCTCGCGGACGCCCTCCCGGCCGGGTCGGTGTGGACCCGTCCCGAGGGCGGCATGTTCCTGTGGGCGCGGCTGCCGCAGGGGTACGACACCACCGCCCTGCTCCCCGAGGTGGTCCGGCACGACGTGGCGTACGTCCCCGGAGCCCCCTTCCACGCCGGCGAGCCCGACCGCGCCACGCTGCGGCTCTGCTTCGTCACCCAGACACCGGACGAGATCGCGGAGGGGCTGCGGAGGCTGGGGGAGGGGCTGCGGGCAGCCTGAGTGTCCGGGTCGGGGAATCCAGGTCAGGTCCGGATCCTTGTGGCAGCGGTGCCGAGCCCGGCGGTCCCGAGCCCGGCGGACCGGGCTCCGGACGCACCGGCCCGACGGGCGTCGGGGGCCGCTCGTGATGCGTGGCCCCCTCGGCCCGGATCTGGTCGAAGGCCTTGGTCAGGCCGGTCTTGAGGCGCTTGGACATGGGCTTCTCCACCAACCGGTGCACCAGGTAGGAGAGCACCAGGACCCCCGCCAGCGTCCCGCCGACCAGGACCCACTGGTTGACGGTGTACTGGTAGCGGTGGAACACCTCCCAGCCGATGGACTCGTGCAGGAGGTACAGGGGATAGGTGAGCGCCCCGGCGGTGGGCAGCCAGCGCCAGTCGACCCGGCGGAACCAGCCCAGGGCCACGCCCGCCATCGTCACGAAGAAGACCGTGAGCACGACCGCCACGCCCCAGCCGGGGACGTTGTCTCCGACGTTGTCCAGCGTCGCCCGCCAGGTCGCCATCGCCGTGTAATTGCCCATCGCGAAGCAGAAGGCGATCATGCCCCACAGCAGCAGGTTCTGCCCGAAGCGGTACATGAGGTAGAAGGCCAGCCCGGCGATGAAGAACCAGCAGTCCTGCGCCATCACCAGATCGCTGATCGGATTGGCCTCGCCCCGCTTCGCCACCACCGCGGCGGTCGCCCACACGCAGCAGAAGACGACCACGCGCCGGTACGTCACACCCCGCCACACGACCAGCGCGAAGAGCAGGTAGAAGCGCATCTCCGCCCAGAGGGTCCAGTACACGCCCTCGACCTCGTCGACCCCCATGGGCCGTTGCAGCATGGTCAGGTTGACCAGGAGGTCGCGCCAGGGCAGCGGGGTGATGCCGCCCGGCATGAAGAACACGACGGCGGTGGTGACGGCGATGGCCAGCCAGTAGGCGGGGAAGAGCCGGATCACGCGCGAGGTGAAGAAGTGGGAGACGCTGCGCCCCCACGAACTCATGCAGATGACGAAGCCGCTGATCATGAAGAACAGCTCGACACCGAGCCACCCGTAGGCCGACGGCCGGAAGAGCACCGGGAACAGCTGTGCCTGGGAGCCTTCCCAGCCCCCGCCGAAGGCGACGTAGTGGTAGAGGACGACCATGAGGGCCGCACAGAGTCTCAGCCCGTCCAGGGTGCCGATCCGGCCGCGGGGTGCCTGCCGGCCGACGCTCCCTCGAGGCGCGTCCGCCGGCTTGCTCCCGGCGGACGCCTTTCCTATTCGCACCAAGCTCTCCCGTCGGTGTCGGACACCGGAATATCGCCCTCCGCATGCGGACGACGGGACACAGTACGCGATGCGGCCCGCCCCCTCCCTCGCGGGGAGAGGACGGGCCGCAGATCGTACGCCCGACGCGCGGCGTCAGAGCCGCTCGGGCGTCCGGATGCCCAGCAGGGCCATGCCCCGGTGCAGAGTACGGGCCGTGAGGTCGCACAGGAAGAGGCGGTTCTCCACCTGCTCCGGCGTCTCGGCCTTCAGGACGGGGCACTTGTCGTAGAACGTCGTGTACAGCGACGCCAGCTGGTACAGGTACGCGGCCAGCTTGTGCGGGGCGTACTCCGCGGCCGCCTCGAAGACCGTGGTGCCGAACGCGTCCAGGTGCAGGCCCAGCGCGCGCTCCGCCTCGTGCAGCGCCAGCTCCGGGTGGGCGGCGGCACGGACCTCGCCGGCCTTGCGCAGGATGGACTGGATACGGGCGTAGGCGTACTGGAGGTAGACGCTGGTGTCGCCGTTGAGCGAGACCATCTGGTCCAGGTCGAACTTGTAGTCGCGGTTCGGCGACGTCGACAGGTCCGCGTACTTCACGGCGCCGATGCCGACCTGCGCCGCCCGCTCCTGGATCTCGTCCTCGGTGAGGTCCCGCGCCTTCTCCCGGACGACCTCGGCGGCCCGCTGCACCGCCTCGTCCAGCAGGTCCTCGAGGCGCACGGTCTCGCCCGCACGCGTCTTGAAGGGCTTGCCGTCCGCGCCGAGCACCGTGCCGTAGCCCATGTTGTGCGCGGTGACCTCGTCGCCGAGCCAGCCGGCCCGGCGGGCCGTCTCGAAGACCATCCTGAAGTGCAGGGACTGGCGTACGTCGACGACGTACAGCAGCGTGGTGGCGTGCAGGTCCTGGACCCGGTTGCGGATCGCGGTCAGGTCGGAGGCCGCGTAGCCGAAGCCGCCGTCGGCCTTCTGCACGATCAGCGGCACCGGCTGGTCGTCCTTGCCGCGGATCTCGTCGAAGAACACCACGAGCGCGCCCTCGGAGCGCACCGCGACGCCCGTCTCCTCCAGCAGGCGGGCGGTCTCGGGCATGCCGTCGTTGTACGCGGACTCGCCGACGATCTCGTCGTCGC